>NZ_WUMO01000001.1 GCF_009826975.1 Flavobacterium sp. HBTb2-11-1
CAGAACTTTCAAATCAGAACTTTCAAATCAGAACTTTCAAATCAGAACTTTCAAATCAGAACTTCCAAACAGAACTTTCAATCAGAGAACTTTCAATCAGAGAACTTTCAATCAGAGAACTTCCAATCAGAAATTTCAAAACAGAGAACTTTCAAAGTATACGTTTCACGTAAAACATTCTAAACTTCCATTCTAAACTTCCATTCTAAACTTCCATTCTAATTTTCTATTCTACACATCCCAAATCAAAAACTTCCTATGTTCCACGTGAAACGTTTAAAAAAAAATCAATCTTAAAAATTTCAATTTTTCAAAAATCATTCCACGGGAAACATTACTTTTTTCTCTTTTAAATTCAAACCTAAAAATCGTTCCACGTGGAACGATTTAATCTTTTACTCGAATTTTCTATATAACGTTCCACGTGGAACGTTATTATTTATTTATAATTTCTAAATATATTTCACGTGGAACGTTATAAAAAATCAAAATTAAAAACGTTTCACGTGGAACATACCTATAATAAAAAAAGAGGTTTAATTACTGTTCCACGTGAAACATCTTTATCTTCTCCTCTTCCTTAGCTCTCATTAATTGAGCATCTTCATCTGTCTTATCTTTATATCCACAGTAATGAAGTATACCATGAGACAGCACTCTTTTAAGTTCTTCAGCAAATGAAACATTGAAGTCTTTTGCGTTGTCTGCAACACGTTCTACAGAAACAAAAATATCTCCATTTAACTCGTTACCAACTGTATAATCAAAACTGATAATATCAGTAAGAGTATCATGATCTAGATATTCAACATTGATTTTATGAAGATATTCATCGTCACAAAATATATAATTGATTTCTCCTTCATTCTTGTTTTCAGAAACAATTACAGCACTAAGCCAGTCACTAAAAGCTTGCTCGTCTCCTAAAGTAAAATCTGTTTCGTAATTAAAATTTATCATTTTGTATTAAAGTATTCTTGAACTTTTTGATTAAAATTCGAGCGCAAAGGTAGTGATTGTCTGTTTAATATCTCCACACTGTTTAAATATTCCAATAGTGAACTTGGTAAAGCATTCGAACGATTCGTAAATTCTGCCTTATTAGTTTCAGATTGTCTTTGTGTATCCTGACCTTGTTGCTGAACTGCATTGTTCAATTTCCATAATTCTTGCTGGATATTAAGAATACGTTGAAGGTTCTCATTCTTAAATCCTTTATTCAAAATCTGCTTTTCAGATTGTTTCATTTGATCAATAATAGATCTGCCTTGAGCATCTAAACCTTTCTTCGCTAATTCTTTTTGTAGTGCTTCACGAAGCTTAACTTGCTCTTTGTAGATTTCCATTATAGCTTCTGCGTCACCTTCTCCATCTTCTCCTTCATTACCGTTCTTTTCCCCTTTTCCATTCTTTCCATCTTTACCAGAAGTACCTTTATCGCCACTTTTACTTCCTTGTCCTTCTTTGCCCTGTCCTTCTTTTCCTTGACCACTTTGTCCTTGTCCAGACTTTCCATCTTTTCCTTCACCAGGTTTATCACCTTGCTGTTGTCCAGACTTCATTCCATCTTTCATTTTATCAGCAAGACCTTTTTGTTTCTGAATAATATCTGGTAACTGCATTCCTTGTCCGTCTCCAGATTTAGGTTTTCCTGCTCCCGGTTTAGGCATAGACATCTGCATGTTATTCAATAAATCACTTAAGAAATCGGCTAACTTATTTGCTGATGAAACTGCATATTGCTGGTGTGAAACTCCTCTTGGGATTTGAACATCCGTTAAGGTTTCTATAGCCTTGTCCATGTTGTATTGTACATTTCCAATTTCCTTGGTAACGTCTTCTGCTACCTTTGGATTACGTAATGAAAGTGCAAACAAACTATCATCAACATGTCTGAATTGCTGTTTTAAATTCTGCTGAATCTTGATGTTTTTTGTGAATGTCGACGAACCTAATTTCATTGCTTTAAACTGTTTCATCACATCCTCTTGTGATAAAGAATATGCTAAAAGATTATCTAGAATCTGACGAAGCATTGCTACATCTTCTTCTAATTGTTCTTGTTCCCCACCCTCCATTTCGCTCTGCATTTCCTGAGCCATAGACTTCATTTTCTTTGCAGCACTTTTCTGTTTTGGCTTAGCTCCAGATGTATTCTTTTTACTCAATTCCTCAGAAGCTTTATTCAAGTCATTGTCTACATCTTTCTCTTTGGAAGCATCAGATGGAATATCTAAAGGTTTCTTTAAAGTCTTATTCTCCTCTTTCAAATCTTTTAAATCTTCCTGAATCTTATCAAAAGATTTATTGATCTCATCCTGCTTCTCTTTAGTATTTTCTTTCTCTTTATTAGATAACTGTTCCTGTTGTTCTGACAGTTTATTTAGTTTCTCAGCAACCTGTTCTGCTTTCTTTGAAACGTAAAAACGCTTGGTTAATTCCACCAATTGTTCTAAATTACGAGATTGGTTTTTACTGATTTGTTTGAACTTTTCCATCTTATCAAACAGTTCTTCACTGTTTAATTTATCGTTTAAGTTCTTTAATTCGTCTAATAATTTCTGATTCTTTTCTAAATCTTTCTGTGCATTATCTAAACGCTTTTGTAAATCTTCGGCAGTTTTATCCTTCTTATCCTCTTTGAACTTATCTAAATTCTGATTCATTTTCTCAGAAAATTGTTTCATCATTTCGTCTTGTTGTTTCTGACGCTTGATAAAATCATTGATCTTCTGTTGATCTTTAAACTCTAAATTATCTTTTTCTTTTCCTGTATTCTGAAGCTTATCCATTTCTGAAATCTGCTTCGTTTGATTCTTCAAAGATTTAGATAAACTATTGATATTTTGATTTTGCTGTTGTAATTCTTGATCCTGAATTTCATCTGTTGTAGCTACACGATCTGAAAACGTAGAAGACTTTGTAGACTTAAATCCGTGTGGTGCATCGTTATCAAAAACTTCAAAATAGTATTCGTATGAAACTCCTTCTTCTACAGGAAGGTTACTTGGAAAATTAAAAACAAACTGATCAAATACTCCAGCCTTCACAGGAATGTTTCCACGCTTAGCAGACTGTGGTTTGTTACGTTCGTAGTATACGATTTGTAATTTCGAAAGTCCGTAATCGTCACCCAATCTTCCTAGAATATAGTTCTTATCAAGCTTCAAACTGTCTGGCGCAGGACCTACATTGATGGTTGGAAACTGATCTTTGATAACAGACAGCTGATAGTCTAGTTTTTCGTAGTTTTTAACTTTATCATTAGACGTAAGTATTTGATATTCGGTATTTTGACTAATATTTTTAGCCAATTTAAACTCATTTTCTGCCTTATTGAACTTAAATACTTCATTATCTCTTTTCCATACTACTTCTTGGGTAGATTTGGTATTCATTTTCCAAGTTACAGTGGTTCCTTCAGGTACAATTGCATTTCCAGTTCCCTGAATTGTCTCTGATTTTTTCTTTAGATAAGAAGGAAAACTTAAAACCATTTCGAAGTTTGCAATGGATGGAACTGTGATCACTTTCAATTCATATTCTTCAGAAACAACCGAATTTCCTTCAAAAGAAAATTGAATATTTTCAGAAGGCTTTTCAATTTTAAATTCAAACTTTCCTGGTTGAGAAGATTCCATAAAATAACTTTCGTTACCAATATGAATCATGACATTTTCTGGAACTACGTTTCCAACAGATTCCATTTTAATTACAAAATCTTTGTTTTGTTCTGCTTGCAAATTAGAATTCAAAACCACAAATTTGAAAGGAGCCGGTGGCAAAAATGCAGAATTGAAATGGACTACTCTATTCAAACTTTGAGAAATTACATTGCTATTTCCAGAAATATAAAACACAGCAAAAAGCAAAATTGGAACTAAAGCTAATGGCAAATATTTTTTGTTAGCTTTAAAATTGATGGCATTTCCAAAAGGAATTGGCTGTAAAGAATTTGCTTTTTGCTCTATCGATGCCAAAACCAATTCTGAATTTTCAGCATTGTTCTCAGATGACAATTGCAAAAAGTTAGTCAGCTTATCGCTCACTTCTGTGAAATGATTTCCAATAATTTTTGAAGCTTGGCTATAATCAATTCCCTTTTGAAGTTTGAATAACTTGAATAATGGGAAAAGAATTAAACGGACTAAAAGGAAAACTTCAACTCCAACAAATAACCAAAATAGAAAAGTTCTTCCCAATGGTTTTAGCCAAAGAAAGTACTCTACAAAAAGCGTAAATAGAAAATACAATAAACCAAAACCGGTAAAAAGTAAGATCCCTTTTATCAGTTCGTTGGTATAATATTTCTTAATGAAAGCCTCTAACTTTTGATATATTGCAGATGATGTTTTCAAAATAAGTCTGTTTTAATTATAACCTATAAAAGTAATAATTATAAAGATTCAAATTCCAAAAAATAAATTCCAAATTCCAAGGATTCACCTAGTTTGGAATTTGGAATTTTTAAAAATTTGAATTTATTGAAAGTCGTATCTTTGCAACAAAATTTTAAACAAATGTCAAAGCAAGTTCGTGTGCGTTTTGCACCAAGTCCGACTGGACCGTTACATATTGGCGGAGTTCGTACTGCCTTATTTAATTATTTATTTGCAAAAAAACATAACGGTGTTTTTTATCTAAGAATTGAAGATACAGATCAGACTCGTTTTGTTCCTGGTGCAGAGGCTTACATTATGGAAGCTCTTGAATGGTTAGGAATTGCTCCTGAAGAAACGGTTGGAAAAAATGAAAAATTTGGTCCGTACAGACAAAGCGAACGTAAAGATTTATACCAGCAATATGCAGATCAGTTGATCAATTCTGGTTGGGCATATTATGCTTTTGATACTCCTGAAGCTTTGGATGCACATAGAAAACAACACGAAGCTGAAGGAAAAACATTTATTTACAATCATCACAATCGTGAAAAGTTAGATACTTCTTTAGTAATTTCTGCTGATGAAGTTGCTACAAGAATTGCAAATGGAGAACATTATGTAATCCGTTTTAAAACTCCTGTTGATGAAACTTTACATTTGAAAGATATTATTCGTGGCGATGTTAAGTTTGAAACTAATCTTTTGGATGATAAAGTTCTTTTCAAAAGTGACGGAATGCCAACATACCATTTAGCTAATATTGTGGATGATCATTTAATGGAAACTTCACATGTAATTCGTGGGGAAGAATGGTTGCCATCTATGCCACTTCACGTTTTATTATACAAAGCATTTGGTTGGGAAGCTCCAGAATTTGCTCATTTACCTCTGATTTTGAAACCAGTTGGAAATGGTAAATTATCAAAAAGAGATGGAGACAAAATGGGATTCCCAGTATTTCCATTAGAATGGAAAACCGAAGAAGGTGTTTCATCTGGATACAGAGAAAAAGGATTTTTCCCAGAAGCAGTTGTAAACTTCTTAGCTTTACTTGGATGGAATGATGGAACAGATAAAGAATTATTTTCTTTAGATGAATTAGCTGAATCTTTTGACTTAAATAGAGTTCACAAAGCTGGAGCTAAATTTGATCCAGAGAAAAACAAATGGTTCAACCACCAATATTTAGTAAAACAAAATGATGCCGATTTAGCAAAAAGCTTCTCTCCTATTTTAGAAGAAAAAGGCTTCTCTACTCCGCTCGAAGTGACAACTCGCATAGTATCACTTATCAAAGAAAGAGCAAATTTCGTTTCTGAATTTTGGGATTTGACAGATTTCTTTTTCCAGGCGCCAACATCTTATGATGAAAAAGCAAGTAAAAATTGGAAAGAAGAAACTCCAACTTTAATGCAGGAACTGATTTCTGTTTTAGAAAATATTGAAGATTTTACTTCTGCAAATATTGAAGCAATCGTAAAAGATTGGTTAACTAAAAACGAAATCGGAATGGGGAAAGTAATGCAACCTTTCCGTTTAAGTTTGGTTGGAGCTCTTAAAGGTCCTCACCTATTTGACATTGTTGAAATCATTGGAAAAGAAGAAACTATTTCTAGAATTCAGAAAGCGATAGCTACTCTATAAAAAATTTTACCATTAAGATATTAAGAAAATTAAGCTGAACTTAACGGTAAAAAAAAGGAAAGTTTTTAAGTTCATAAAGCTTAATTGTCTTGACAAAGATTTGATCTTAATTTTCTAAATGAACTTAATGGTTCAAAAAAAACTAAACGCTACGTAACATTTCAAAAATGTTCTTAGCGTTTTTTTAATGTTTGAAAATTTTATTTTAGAAGAATTTTCGTAAATTACCAAATTCATAAATTAAACTAAATAACCATGAGTACAGCATTTATTATCTTTTTAGTATTGGCATTCTTCATTTTTATGTCGTCTTTCTTTACTGTAAAACAGCAATCGTCTGTTATTATCGAGCGATTTGGAAAATTTCAGAGTGTTAGAAATTCAGGATTACAACTTAAAATTCCGTTGGTTGATAGATTGGCCGGGCGTGTAAATCTTAAAATTCAGCAATTGGATGTTATCATTGAAACTAAAACTAGAGACAACGTTTTTATTAAAATGAAAGTTTCGGTTCAGTTCAAAGTAATACAAGAAAAAGTATACGAAGCATTTTATAAACTAGAATATCCACACGATCAAATTACTTCTTATGTATTTGATGTGGTTCGTGCTGAAGTTCCGAAACTAAAATTGGATGATGTTTTTGAAAGAAAAGATGATATTGCAGTTGCAGTAAAACGCGAATTGAACGAAGCAATGTCTGCATACGGATATGATATCATCAATACTTTGGTTACTGATATTGATCCAGACATTCAAGTAAAAAATGCAATGAATAGAATCAATGCTGCAGATAGAGAAAAAACTGCTGCAGAATTTGAAGCTGAAAGTTCAAGAATTAGAATCGTTGCAAAAGCAAAAGCCGAAGCAGAAAGTAAACGTTTACAAGGACAAGGTATCGCAGATCAACGTCGTGAAATTGCAAGAGGTCTTGTAGAAAGTGTTGAAGTTTTAAACCAAGTTGGAATTAATTCTCAAGAAGCTTCTGCCCTAATTGTAGTTACTCAGCATTATGATACATTACAATCTATTGGATCTGATACAAATTCAAACCTAATTCTTCTTCCAAATTCTCCACAAGCTGGAACTGACATGTTAAACAATATGGTTGCTTCCTTTACAGCTTCTAACCAAGTTGGCGAAATGATGAAAAAAGGAAATAAGAAAATTGAAAAACCAAAACAAACACCAAGACAATCTGGTTACGAAGATGACGTTCAACCAGATGTTCAACAATAATTGAAAAACAAAAAGAGGCTTAATCGCCTCTTTTTCTATTTATAAACCAACTGATGATAAATGGTAAAACGGATTGCAAAATTTCTGGAAATGATTTTTTGACATAACCTGTGTAAGATGAAATAAAACCATTTACAATATTTTGCGGAGTAATGCTTTCTTTGGTTTTCTGAAAACTTAAAACCAATTTCTGATAATTGATTTCTTTTTCCAATTTCAAAATTTCCAGATCTCTTTCAATCTCAGCATACGAAGAGTATTTTTTTCTTTCCATAATTAATCATTAAAAAAGATTTCTGAAAATTTCTCCAAGATTGGTCCTTCTACTACTTTATCTTTTACAAAGAAAAGTAAAATAGTCAGCACCAAATAGATCCCTCCTACTGTCAAAAATCCGAGAGCATTACTTTCAAACAAAGAACCAAAAGCATACGCTGCGGCAAAAGATCCAAAAATCATAACCATACTGAAACACAATAAAATCAAAGTAAACTTAAAGATTAAAGTTGTTGATTTCATTGCAACCTTAAACCCCCAAAGTTTATAATAAGCTAAATGACTTTCAATATATTCTTTAGCCTGATCTTGAACTTTTTCAGTGTTTTCTTTTAATTCTTCAAAAGCCATAAATTCTATTTTTTTAAATAAAAAAGCACAAAACTGTCTTATAAAAATAAGCAAGTAATGTGCTTTATAAAAATATTATTTCTGAAGTTTAGCGTTATGTGCTTTTAGTTCAGCAAGTTTACTTTCTAAAAAAGTGATCACTTCTTCTGTTTTGTAACTCATATTCGAAAGTAAATCTTCATACGTTCCGTCTAAGTTTTTCTTTGCGTGAGCAAACTTTTCACGTAAAACTTCTGAACTTGCATCAAAAGAATCTTTCAAATTATGCCTTGCATCATCTAAACCTTCTTTAATTTTTGCTCGAGTTTTAGATCCTTTATCAGGTGCAAATAAAATTCCTATCGCCGCTCCTGCAGCTGCTGCAGCTAAAATTGCTGCTGCTGTATTTAAATTCTTAGACATGATAGTTACAATTTAAAATTATTAATAAAGATACTCTTTTTTAAAATGATAAAACTTTGATTATTTGTAATTTACAAAAAATTAACAATCTTATTAATACACATAAGCCACAGCTTCGTACTTACCATCTGCTTTTTCGACAATGCTAACAAAAGGATAACCATTTGAAGCCGATTTAGATTTGATTCTCATAGCAGTCTGTTTCTGATTTGCAATTGGCGGTTCACCTTTTGTCCTTGTTGAGACTCCTGTAAAACTAGCTGCCTGTTTCAGTCCTATTGTTTTTTCTTGTGGAAGAACAGTTACCATTTTGTAATCGTCTTTAGAATCAACTACTATTTTATCAGAAATTTTCTGAGTTTGTTTTGTTTGCTTGTTTGTAATTGATGAAACAGCATGTTTGCTAATTTTGATTTCTTCAGAACTTCCATTTAAAGAATAATAAACAAAACCATTTTCGTTTTTAATAAAATTTACATCAAGCTGTTCTCCATTGTGTTTTGTAATTTGATGTGTTTGTGAAATTGCTACGTTTGCAAATAATAGTGCTACTGCGAAATATAAAATTTTCATGATAAATTAGATTTAAATTAAAAATTGTCAGAATTGAAATTTAAAAACTAAACTTTCACTCAAATTCAACATTATGGAATTTTGTTATTACAATATAATTTGAAAAATATCTTTTACGGGAAATATTATCAAAATTGCATCATAATAAAAATGAGAACATAAAATTGTCTTTTTGGGAAATCAGTTTTGAAAATCCATTGTCATAAAAATTACGAGTTTCTAAAAACAATACATTTTCAACTTAGATTCTTTACGGCAAATTTTAATTTTTTACAAAAATCATCTCTGACTTTTGGTATTGAGTTAAAAATAGCAACTTTATAAACAATTGTGTGTTAACAAGCCGTTAAACTGACTAAAATAACAGTAAAAATCAAAATAAATGCTTTAAATAAACAATAATTCAAAAAATGAGTTATCTATCAATTCACTTTAAAAAACGTCTTAAAATCAATTTATGAAGGTTAAAATTAATATGTAAAAACTATTATTTTTATATTTATAATCATTTTTATAAATAATAATTAAAAACTAAAATTTTAATAAATTAATAATAAAAAGTTATAGGTACAAAATTAAAGTCAAGGACTTAAAAAATAATAAAAAACTATTGTTTTAAATTCTATGGTCAGTTTTATAAATAATAGTCAAAATCTAAATTTTAATTTATAATAATCATCAAAACTTATAATTACAAAAATTGAAGTCAAAATTTAAAAAATAAGAAAAAACTTTAATTTTAGTTTTTTGAGAAGAAAACTTGAACTAAAAAAGAGAAAAATTGAAATAAAGAATTTTAAGGAATAGAAAACAAAAAAAGGTCTTCTCTATTCGACCATTTTTTATGTTAGCTTAAAGACAATTTATGAAAGTTATTTTTAATTCAAAAAATAAATTAAAATTGTAAATATTATAGATTTTATAAATAATAAATACATATAATTAAATATATAAATAATATCAATTAAAACTATATTATAAAGTTTGATGCGATAAATTAGGAGATAAAAAAGACAAAAATCAAAATAAAGCTTCTAGCTAAACGAAAATTTACAAAATGAATTCCTTATCCAATATTTTTTTATTTTCTTTTAAAATCAATTTATGAAAGTCACTTTTGATTTATAATAATTATAAATTTATCAATTTTAATAGTTATTCTATATAATAAAAAAAAGCGCTTATAAAAGCGCTTTTCATAAATTTAGTTGATATTACTTCTTCACCATTTCAGAAAGAATTTCAATTTCTCTTTCAGAAGCATTTTTTGGTGGATTTGAATATAATTTCAAAATTTCGTCAGAAAACTGATTTCTCAAATCTTCACTTTCAATATCTCTTAAATTCAAAAGTGCTTTTGATCTTACATAAGTCGATTCACTTTTTAAAGACATTGAATATAATTTCTTAATATCTTCTTCTTCAAAATCTGCAGATTTCCAGTTTGAATATTTCAAAATAAACTGAGAAAATAACAGTGAAGCCTTATTATTGTTGATATTTTTCTTCAAAGAATTTTGTAAAAGAGAAAAACTAGAGATGTTTTTGATATTATCGCCTATCGCACTTTCAATTGCAATTCTTTCAGCTTTAGTTTCAACTTTAAAATATTTGTTGATTTCTTTTAAAGAGTTATTGATGCTGTTTTCTTCTTTTTTACCTTTTTCTTCCCAAGCATCTTTCAATCCAACAGTCTTGTTAAATACTAATTTTGAAGGAGTTGAATCTTTATCAACAGTAAAATATCCTAAACGTTGAAACTGGAATTTATCTTCATTTTGAGCAGTTGATAAACTTGGTTCAACATATCCAGTTACAATTTCTAATGAATTTGGATTCACAAAATCTAAGAAATTCTTTTCTTTATAACTGTCTGGAGCTTCATCTGTAAACAAACGATCGTACAAACGAACTTCTGCTTCCAATGCATGTTTGATTGAAACCCAATGTAATGTTCCAGATACTTTTCTTTGGCTTGCTTCTGTTCCGCTTCCGCTTAAAGAATCAGTATCATAAGTAACATGAATTTCGGTTATATTTCCGTTTTCATCTTTTATAACAGATTCACCTTTAATGATATATGCATTTTTAAGACGAACTTCTTTTCCTAAAGTCAAACGAAAAAATTTAGCAGGAGCTTCTTCTAAAAAGTCTTCTCTTTCAATGTATAATTCACGAGAAAAAGGCACTTTTCTGAAACCAGCACTTTCATCTTCCTGGTTATTTTCAGCTTCCAACCACTCCTCTTTTTCTTCTGGATAATTGGTAATTACCAATTTTACAGGATCTAAAACAGCCATTACACGAGGTGCAATTTTATTCAAATCTTCACGAATACAGAATTCTAAAACCGATACATTTATTAAATTATCACGTTTTGCAATACCAATTGTATTAGCAAAATTACGTAAAGAAGCAGCTGTATAACCACGTCTTCTTAATCCAGATATAGTTGACATTCTTGGATCATCCCAGCCGTTAACATGCTTTTCTTTAACTAGTTGCTGTAATTTTCTTTTACTAACAACAGTGTGTGATAAGTTACGTCTTGCAAACTCTCTTTGTTTTGGACGCAGTTTATTTTCATCAAAAATTTGATCTAAAAACCAATCGTATAATTCACGGTGAGGCAAAAATTCAAGTGTACAAAATGAGTGAGAAATTTGCTCTAAATAATCACTTTGTCCGTGTGCCCAATCGTACATTGGATAGATTTTCCAAGCATCTCCAGTTCTGTGGTGATGTTTGTGTAAAATTCTATACATAATTGGATCACGCATTAACATGTTGGTTGATTTCATGTCAATTTTTGCACGAAGAATATGTGTACCAGCCTCAAATTCACCGTTTTTCATTCTTTCGAATAAATCTAAGTTTTCTTCAACAGAACGATTTCTGTATGGACTGTCAGTTCCTGGAGTTGTTGGAGTTCCTTTTTGGATCGCCATTTCTTCAGAAGATTGACTGTCAACATACGCTTTATCTTTTTTAATCAATAAAACTGCCCAATCGTATAATTGTTGGAAATAATCTGATGCATAACATTCTTCAGCCCATTTGTAACCTAGCCATTCTACATCTTTTTTAATAGCATCAACAAATTCCTGTTCTTCTTTTTCAGGGTTTGTATCATCAAAACGTAAATTCACAGGAGATTGATAATCAATTCCTAAACCAAAATTTAACGCAATAGAACTCGCGTGCCCAATGTGTAAATAACCATTAGGTTCTGGTGGAAAACGAAAGCGAAGTTTAGTATTTGAAAGACCTGATTTTACGTCTTCCTCTATGATTTGTTCAATAAAATTGAGTGATTTCTCTTCTGATGCCATTATTTTATAGTAATTTTAGCAAAGATAAAAAAAAGGTTTCAGGTTTCAGGTTTAAAGTTATTTAACTAGCGCAAAACCTGAAACTTTAAACGTGAAACAACATAAAAATGGGAGTTATAAAACTGAAAAATATCCGTACTTTTTCTTACCACGGATGTTTAATTGAAGAAGGAAAAATTGGATCTGATTACACAGTAGATTTAAAAATTAAAACCAATTTACAGAAATCAGCAGAAACAGATCATCTTTTAGACACTGTTGACTATGTACATTTGAACAAAATTGTGACGGAAGAAATGGCAATTCGTTCGCATTTATTAGAACATGTAGCCAAAAGAATCAATCTTAGAGTATTGGCAGAGATAGAAACTGTAGAAAAAACAACAGTTTGGGTTTCTAAAATTAATCCGCCTATTGGTGGTGATGTTGAGTCAGTTACTATAAAAATGACGGAAATTAGAAAGTAATGTTTAAAATTAAAATCCTAAAATTTTAAAATAGTTACTATGAAACTTTTGAAATTTAAAGATTTTAGTTACTTTTGCCAACCGTTCAAGTAATGGCGTCGTGGCCGAGCGGCTAGGCTGGGCTCTGCAAAAGCTCCTACTCCGGTTCGAATCCGGACGATGCCTCAAAACCTTCAAAGCAATTTGAAGGTTTTTTTATGTCTAATTTTTAGAAAAAATTAATTAAAATATATGTTCGAATCCGGATGATGCCTCAAAACCTTCAAAGCAATTTGAAGGTTTTTTTTATGTCTAATTTTTAGAAAAAATTAATTAAATATATTGGTTCGAATCCGAACGATTTCTCAAAAAGAGATACAGAAATGTGTCTCTTTTTTTTATGCGTAATTTTACCACAATCTTGTCATTTCGACGTAAGGAGAAATCTTCACAAGTAACTCCGCAACAATTTGTCCAATCTTTGTAGAGCTTCTCGTGAAGATTTCTCCTTACGTTGAAATGACAAACTGTTGTCAACTTTGACAAAGTTCAAAACTAACAGTTATAAACACAAAAAAAACCTCTGAAATTCAGAGGTTTAATTTATAGTTTTGAGTTATTAACAACTACTTCTTTTCTATTCTTTCGAAAGCATTTTTAACCATTTCTTTTTCTTTTGGAAACCAGCCTTGAATTACTAACGCAAATCCGAAAATCATTAAAACAACACTAATTCCTTTTTTAATTTTAAGAATATTATTCGGAGTCATTTTTGATTTTAACTGTTTGGCTAATAAAATCTTAGCACAATCAATTAATAAGTAAGTGATGATTACAGCAGTAAAAAATGTCATCATTCTTGAAGTCTGCATATCTAATTTTGGCCCAACAGAAATAATTACAGCAAGCCAAAAACCAAGAACACCAATGTTGATAACGTTCAATAAAAAACCTTTTACAAACAAACTTCCATAATTTCTTTTCAGAATATCACGGTCGATCTCTTCATCGTTTATTTTTTCTTCTTTCTTTAGTTTCACAAACGAAATGATACCATAAGAAAGCATAATTATTCCGCCAAAAATAAAAAGTGCTGGATCATCTTTTAAACTAGAAATCAGCCTATAACTTCCAAGATAAGCAATAGCAATAAAGAAAATATCGCCGAATACTACTCCTAAATCAAAAACAATTGCAGCTCTAAATCCTTTTGTAATACTGGTTTCTAATAAAACAAAAAATACAGGACCTACCATAAAACTAAGAACAAGTCCCCAAGGAAGTCCCGCTAGAATATCGTTAATCATCAATTACTACTTGTTATTTTACTTCTTCTATTTTACCGCCAAAAACTGTTTTCTGGTTTATTTGCTTTGGTTTTCCATAAATGTAAATAGAGCCTCCTGCGCTCACTTTTGCATCAACAAGGGTTGAAGCATTAACATCGGCTTTTCCGCCCGCAGAAACGCTTACAGTAGTCTGAGACGTTTCTAATTTACTTGCTAGTAAATATCCTCCTGCTCCTAAACTTGCATCTTGATTTGCAGCTTTTCCTGTTAGCGTAATTTTACCTCCAGAAACTGAGCTTACTTTTAGTTTATCAACATCCAAATCTACGGTAATGATACCTCCTTCTTGAGCACTCACTTTAAAAGAAGTCGCTTTGATGGCTTCACTGGTTTTTACCTCTGCTCCTTCATTTACATCAATCAATTCGATGTGTTTATAATACAAAGTTATATCAAGATCATTTCCTGAAAGAAGTTTTGGAAAAGGCATTCTTAGTTTCAAAATACCGTTTTTGTTAACAACTTCAACTTCTGCTTCTCTTGCTCCTTTTATAACAATTTTATTTTCAGATCCTTGAACTAGTTTTACACTTAATTTATCAAATACTTTTACGGTATCAAAATCACCTAACTCTTTGGTAACTTGACCAAAAGACATTTGTACAAATAAAATTGCTGCTCCTATAATTAGCTTTTTCATACTTTTATTTTTAAATTAATATTTATTCTGCTCTTCTTAAAAAATGAAAATCAAGTTGTTTTTTCACTAAGTCGGCATTTTTTACTTTCACATAAATTTCGTCTCCTAACTGTAGTAAACGGTTTGAAGTTGCTCCAACCAATGCATATTGCCTTTCGTCAAAAGTATAGTAATCCTCTTTTATCTCTCTGATTCTTACCATTCCTTCACATTTGTTAGAAACGATTTCAACATAAATTCCCCATTCGGTCACACCAGAAATAACACCAAGGAATTCTTCTTCCTGATGATCTTGCATGTATTTGACCTGCATGTATTTGATACTGTCACGCTCAGCATTTGTTGCTAAGTTTTCCATGTTTGAACAATGCAGACATTTGGTTTCGTACGTTTCTTCGTCTACAGAAGCTCCTCCATCCAAATAATATTGCAACAATCTGTGTACCATAACGTCTGGATAACGACGAATTGGCGATGTAAAATGGCTATAATAATCAAAAGCTAAACCGTAGTGGCCAATATTATCGGTCGAATATTTGGCTTTACTCATACTTCTAATGGCAAGAGTATCAATAAGATTTTGTTCTTTCTTACCGTTTACTTCTTCCATCAAAGCGTTTATTGATTTTGCTATATCGCCTTTTGTTCTAAAATCAATTTTATAACCAAACTTAGCAATTACAGTCTGCATTGCAATTAACTTATCTTCATTTGGTTCATCGTGAATACGGTAAACAAAGGTTTTCTTCTGTTTTCCAATGTATTCTGCTACTTTTCTATTAGCCAAAAGCATAAATTCTTCAATCAAATGATTGGCATCTTTTGATATTTTAAAATATACTCCTTCTGGTTCTCCTTCTTCGTTAAGATTAAATTTCACTTCGACTTTATCAAAAGAAATAGCGCCTTGCTGCATTCTTTTCTTTCTCAAAATTTTAGCCAATTCATCTAGTTTTAAAGTCGCTTCAACAATTTCATCGGATACAACATAAGATTCTCCAGTAATAGAAACATCAACTGGAATCGTATTATTTCCTTTAGTTTCAATAATATGCTGAGCTTCTTCATAAGCAAAACGCTGATCTGAATAAATTACAGTTCTTCCAAACCATTGGTTAATAACCTGTGCCGTTGGAGAAACTTCAAATATAGCAGAGAAAGTATATTTCTCTTCATTCGGACGAAGCGAACAAGCAAAGTTAGACAATACTTCTGGAAGCATTGGCACTACCCTATCTACCAAATAAACCGAAGTGGCTCTTTGATACGCTTCATCATCTAGGATGGTTCCCTCTTCCAAATAATACGAAACATCGGCGATATGAATTCCAATTTCGAAGTTTCCATTTTCTAACTTTTTGAAAGACAAGGCATCATCAAAATCTTTTGCATCTTTTGGATCTATCGTAAACGTAAGCGTATCACGCATATCACGACGTTTTGCAATCTCAGATTCCTGAATAGAAGTATCCAATTTTTGTGCAAAAACCTCTACTTCTACCGGAAAATCTGCTGGCAAACCATATTCAGCCAAAATAGCATGAATCTCAGTATTATGCTCTCCAGGTTTTCCTAAAACTCGAATTACAGATCCAAACGGACTATCTGCTCTTTTTGGCCAATCTTCAATCTTCACTAAAACTACATCTCCATTTTCGGCTTCACCAATTTTATCTTTTGGAATAAAAATATCGGTATACATTTTAGGATTTGCAGTAGAAACAAAAGCAAAATTAGGCTGCATATCTATTACACCTACAAACTCTGTTTTATCTCTTTCAAGAACTTCAATTACCTCACCTTCAGGTCTTTTTCCTTTTCTTCTATTATAAACGTAAACCCTTACTTTGTCTTTATCTAAAGCACGATTCAAATTATTGGTCGGAATAAAAACATCTTCTTCAAACTCGTCACAAATAAAATATGCCGTTTTTCTGCTCGTCATATCTATCGTTCCTTCGTAGTAATCCTGGCTGATTGCTTTTACTAAGTATTTTCCAGGTTCTGTTTCTATGATTTTCTTCTGAGCTGCCAGAATCTTTAGATCTTTGATAATCTGATTTCTGCTTTTGGTATCATCAAGTTCTAGCTTTGCTCCTATCTGTTTGTAATTGAATGGCTTATTAGCGTTTTGCGATAAAATCTTCAGGATTTTCCCAGAGAAATCTTTCTCTTTTTTTATCGGCTTTCTAATTTTCTTACTCATAAATCTTCTCTTATAAGGTTTAAAATTACAAATAAGAAATCAGATTACAGATTTTAACAATTAGAATTATTAAAATTATAACTTTTCGTACATTTACAAAAACACGTTATATGGAAAGCTTTCAAACCATCGCCGTATTCAATTATCAGCACGAAACAGTGGTTCTCAAACACTTACTAGAGCAAGAAGGAATTCCTTATTTTTTCGAAAACGAAATGACACTTTCCGTTATGCCACTTTACTCAAATGCCCTGGGCGGAATCAAACTCAAAGTTCATCCAGAAGACTTCGAACAAGTTCAGCAAATTCTGGACAATCTCAACAATCCTCTCAAAATCGTCTGAAACAAAAATTCAAAAATCAATTTCAAATCAGAAGTAAAATTCAATTCAAAAAATAAAATTTTTCAATTTCAACTTTTTTAGTTTTCAACATATATTAAATACAACAAAAAAGATTTTTAAAAATTTAAAAAAATTTGGTTGTTATTATAGCTTGTTAATATGTCGAATAAATTTTTTTTTGAAGTCATTGAAATCTCGTTTTACTTATTTATTCTGAGTTATCAACATAGTTATTTTTAGTTAAATTACTTATTTATAAGACTTTTTCTATTTTAATTAACAACGGTTGACAACCAAATTTGAATTGATTTTGTAGATAAGTTGATATGTTGATTACTGTTGAAAATGGTATTTTTGATATTGATAACTTTTCCAAAAATTCACGAAACTTTTCTTGCATATTTAAATCCAGTTTTGGATTATGAAATTTTTGAAAACAACCAAAAAAAACTTCTAATTTTCTTTTCGAACTTATTAACATTTTCTGTTAACTTAAAGTTAATTGAATATCAAGCAATTACAAACTCCTATTAACACCTCAAAATTTTAACAAATATTCTGTTTATTCTTCATTGATTGTGAGATAGTTATAGAGTTATCAAAATTGTTAATAACCTATAAGGTTTTGACTGTAAGATAGTTGTAAAATGAGGTTATTTGTTACTAATTGCACGAATGTACACGAATTTATTTTGGAATGTTTACATAGTACTTAAAAAGAAAAAAATTTGTGAAAATTAGTGCAATTGGTGGCAACCATTTATTAATTGAGTAAATTTGCATAACACAACTTAATAGTATAAAAAAATGAAAATTTCGATAGGAAACGACCACGCAGGACCAGAATATAAAAAAGCAATTGTTGAAATGCTGAAAGCTAGAGGTTATGAGGTAACTAATTATGGTACAGATACTGATGCTTCTGTAGATTATCCAGATTTTGGACATCCAGTTGCGAATGATGTATCTGAAGGAAAAGCTGATTTTGGAATTGTAATCTGCGGAAGCGGTAACGGAATTGCGATGACTGTTAATAAACACCCGAAAGTGAGAGCTGGCTTATGCTGGACTAAAGAAATCGCGTATTTAACACGTTTACATAACGATGCAAATATTGTGAGTATTCCGGCGCGTTTTACTTCTATTCACCAAGCTGTTGAAATTGTTGAAACTTTCTTAGATACAGCTTTTGAAGGCGGAAGACACCAAAATAGAGTGAATAAAATTGCTTGTGCATAAAAAGTCAAAAAAAATTTGGTGCTTCGCACCTATTAATAAACACACCGGGCCGATTTTTAATTTGCTCGGTTTTTTATTTTAAGTATTTATTATTCAGTGTTTTAAAATATATTTTTTGAGTTATCAACAATGTTAATATCTACTTTTTGTAGTTTAAATAAGCAATTATAAGTGCTAATTGAATTGCTAAAATCACAACGAACTTTACAATAAAAGAAGTTTTACTCGTTTTATGTCTAAATAATAACATCGCTGTTAATAACCCTGGCGATCCTCCAGTTAAAGCCATGAGAAACAAGGTTTTTTCAGGAACACGTCGGTTATTTTTTCGGGCTTGAGATTTGTCATATCCCGCGAAAATAAAAACGAGAATATTTATAAATAAAAAATATAGTAATAAAACTTCCATTGGCTTAAAATTAAAAACAAAGATATTATTTTAGCCGAATGATTTACTATTTTGCAGAAACGCTTTAACAAGTAAATTATATCATTTTTAAGTAAGAAAATCATTTCATTAAAAGTATGACTAATATTCAATTTATTGCCAAGTCTGTTCAGGCACCCGCAGTCAGTATTCAAAACACAGTTAAATTATTAGAAGAAGACTGTACGATTCCGTTTATTTCGCGTTACCGAAAAGACGCAACCGGAAATCTTGATGAAACTGTAATTGAGCAGATTGCAAAACTTCAAAAAGATTATGATACACTTATTAAACGTAAAGAAGCCGTTTTAAAATCTATTGAAGAGCAAAAAGCGCTTACGCCAGATTTGAAGAAAAAAATTGAAGACAGTTTTGATTTACAAGAAATAGAAGATTTTTACCTTCCATATAAAAAGAAGAAAAAAACAAAAGCTGATGTGGCGCGCGAATTTGGATTGGAGCCTTTAGCAAAATTAATAATGTCTGAAAGCGATGTTGATTTTGATTTCATTTCGACGCAGTATTTAAATGAAAATGTTATTAACGAAGAAGCTGCCATTCAGGGTGCAAGAGACATTGTTGCTGAATGGATTAATGAAAATATTTATGTTCGTAAACAGCTTCGTAGATTGTTTCAGCGAAAAGCAACCATTGCCACAAAAGTGGTTAAAAAGAAAGCTGAAGAAGAAGGCGCACAAAAATTCAACCAGTATTTTGATTGGGAAGAACCTTTGACAAAAGCGCCAGCACATCGTTTATTGGCAATGTTACGTGCAGAAAACGAAGGTTTTATCAAAATGAAAATAGATGTTGATATCGACGATGCTTACGATGTTATTGATGAAATTATCATCAAAAAACAAAACAATTCAACTTCGCATTTACAGTTGGCGATTGAAGATAGTTATAAACGATTATTAAATCCTGCAATTGGAAACGAAACGTTGCAGGAAGCAAAAGCAAAAGCCGATGCGAATTCAATTCAGGTTTTTGCTAACAATTTGAGTCAATTGTTATTGGCTCCGCCGTTGGGAGAAAAGCGTATTTTAGCAATCGATCCAGGATTTAGAAGCGGTTGTAAAGTAGTTTGTCTAGACGAAAAAGGGGATTTATTATACAACGAAACGATTTATCCGCACGCGCCTCAAAACGAGGAATCAATGGCGATAAAAAAAATCCGTTCGATGGTAAACGCCTATCAAATTGATGCCATTTCTATTGGAAACGGAACAGCTTCTCGCGAAACTGAATTTTTCATCAAAAAAATCGCATTTGACAAACCAGTTCAAGTATTTGTTGTTTCTGAGGCGGGAGCTTCAGTTTACTCAGCTTCAAAAATTGCGAGAGAAGAATTTCCTAATTATGATGTAACGGTTCGTGGTTCGGTTTCTATCGGGCGACGACTTTCAGATCCGTTGGCCGAATTGGTAAAAATAGATCCGAAAGCGATTGGAGTAGGACAATATCAGCATGATGTTGACCAGACGAAACTTAAAGAAGAATTGGATAGCACGGTAATTCGTTGCGTAAACTCGGTTGGAATTAATATCAACACAGCGAGTAAACATTTGTTGAGTTATGTGAGTGGAATCGGGGAGAAGCTGGCGGAAAACATTGTACAATACCGTTCTGAAAACGGACCCTTTGAAGATAGAAAACAGCTGAAAAAAGTGCCGCGTTTAGGAGACAAAGCCTATCAGCAGGGAGCAGCATTTATTAGAATTACAAATGCTAAGAATCCGCTAGATAATTCGGCGGTGCATCCAGAAGCTTATCCGGTTGTTGAAAAGATGGCGAAGGATTTGAATATTTCTTTGAATGAATTAATTGCAAACAAAGAAAAAACAGCGCTTATCAAACCTGAAAAATATGTTACGTCTGAAATTGGTTTACTTACGCTGAAAGATATCATTAAAGAGCTTGAAAAACCTGGATTGGATCCAAGAAAGTCGGCTAAGGTTTTTGAATTTGATGCAAACGTAAAATCAATCAAAGATTTGAAAACTGGGATGATATTACCAGGAATTGTAAATAACATCACCAACTTTGGCTGTTTTGTTGACATCGGAATCAAAGAAAGCGGTTTAGTGCATATTTCGCAGTTAAAATCAGGTTATGTAAGCGATGTAAACGAAGTGGTAAAATTGCACCAGCATGTTGATGTGAAAGTTACTGAAGTTGATGAAGACAGAAAGAGAATTCAGTTGACGATGATACTTTAAATTTCAAAAATAAAGTTCCGAATTCCAATTGGAACAAACAAAAAAATCCCAGACTACATTGTAATCTGGGATTTTAATTTTTTCGAATTTCTTATTTTGTTTCTTCCTCTTGTTTTTTAGAAGCAGCAGGTTGATCGTCTTTAGCAGCGTTTTTAAATTCCTTAATTCCACTTCCTAAACCTTTCATTAATTCTGGAATTTTTTTACCTCCAAAAAGTAATATCACAATACCTACGATAACAAGGATTTCTGTAAGACCTAATCTTCCCATGACTAATATATTTAATGCCGAAGCAAATTGTTTTTCTTAATTATTCCGCAAAGGTATATAGAAATATACGAAATAGAAGTATTTTTAGTTTAAAATATTTGCATCAGACCGCGTTAAATATTTTATAAAATCGTAAATTATAGCTCTTCAAGTAATTTTTCGAATAAATATCATGTTGATTAATTATTTATATTTGCTAGCATAAAGAAGGATAATGACTCAAAAAAAGAAAAAGAATTTTAGAAAAAAACTGTTCATTAAAAACCGGTTAGTAATTTTAAATGAAGACACTTTTGAAGAGATATTTTCTTTTAGGCTTACTTTAATGAATGTCTTTGTGACGTTTACTTTAGGCGGAATATTTCTAATTTTAGTTACTACTTTTATCATTGCTTTTACACCCCTTCGAGAATTTATTCCTGGATATTCTTCTACAGAATTGAAACGAAATGCTACTAAACTGGCCATTAAATCAGATTCTTTAGAAACGGCTTTGAGACAAAATGAAGCTTATATAAAAGGGATTCAGAAAGTCTTAAAAGGCGAATTAGAATATTCAAAATTTAATAAAGATTCTATATTATCAGAATCTCTTGAAGATGCTTCAGATTTAAATATGAAAGCATCTGACGCAGAAATAAAATTGAGAGAAGAGGTAGCTGAAACCGAAACAGAGCTGAAAGCAAAATCTCAAGACAAAAAGAAAAGTGATAAAAAATAATACCACTGAAAATGTCAATTAAGTCAATTGCGGCAAAACTATTTGCCAGAAAAATATATAAACAAACTCTTAGATGGGCTAAAAAACCTGTTGAAACGCAACAAAAGGTTTTTAAAAATCTGATTGAAAATGCACAAAACACCAAATTTGGAAAAGATCATCATTTTAATCAAATAAAAACTTTTGAAGATTTTCAGAAACTAGTTCCGGTAAGGGATTACGAAGATTTAAAACCTTATGTTGATAAGGTTGTAAAAGGAGAGGCAGATGTTTTATGGAAAGGAAAACCACTATATTTTGCCAAAACTTCGGGAACAACTTCGGGAGCAAAATTTATTCCGCTTACCAAAGAATCGATGCCGTATCATATAGAAGCAGCTCGAAATGCCATTCTGCATTATATTCACGAAACAGGAAATGCCGATTTTGTTGACGGAAAAATGATCTTTCTACAAGGAAGTCCAATTTTGACGGAGAAATACGGAATTAAATTTGGGAGACTTTCTGGAATTGTAGCGCATTTTGTTCCAAAATATCTGCAGAAAAACAGAATGCCGTCTTGGGAAACCAATTGTATAGAAGATTGGGAAACAAAAGTAGACGCCATTGTCGATGAAACCATAAAAGAAGATATGTCTGTAATTTCGGGAATTCCATCTTGGGTACAGATGTATTTTGAACGTTTACAGCAAAAAAGCGGTGGAAAAAAGATTAGCGAAATATTCAAAAACTTTAATCTATTTATTTATGGAGGCGTAAATTATGAACCTTATCGCGCCAAGTTTGAACAAATGATTGGCAAAAAGGTAGACAGTATTGAGCTGTTTCCAGCTTCTGAAGGTTTTTTTGCGTACCAAGATTCGCAGAAAGAAAAAGGAATGCTGCTACTTTTGAATTCTGGAATTTTCTATGAGTTCATAAAAGCAGATGAGTTTTTTAACGAAAACCCGAAAGTCTACACCATTGGTGAAGTTGAGGTAGGAGTAAACTATGTTTTGATTATTTCGACTAATGCAGGGCTTTGGCGTTATAATATTGGAGATACTGTTCAGTTTACTTCTTTGGCGCCTTATCGTGTTATAGTTTCCGGACGTATCAAACATTATATTTCGGCTTTCGGAGAACACGTTATTGCCAATGAGGTTGAAAATGCTATGAAAGAAGCGGTAAGTTCTACCAATATTGTTATAAACGAATTTACTGTGGCACCACAAATTACGCCTGCCAGCGGATTGCCTTATCACGAATGGCTGATCGAATTTGAGAAAGAGCCTGAAAATATGGAAGCTTTTGCTGAAACTATCGATAATTCAATGCGAAAACAGAATATTTATTACGACGATTTAATTACTGGAAATGTTTTGAGAAAAGTAGTTATCACGAAAGTTTCTAAAAATGGATTTCAAAATTACATGAAATCACAAGGAAAACTGGGCGGACAGAATAAAATTCCGAGATTGTCGAATGATAGGAGGATTGCGGATAATCTTACAAAATGAAATAATATTTCCAAGATTAAGCAGTTATTTATTCAGATGAATTATGATGGATAAGTAAATGAAAATTAAATGAGTCAAGGAAAGTTTCAAAATAAATATCGTATTTCTTCAATTAGAGCGAAATGGTGGGATTATGGTTGGAATGGAGCCTATTTTATAACAATTTGTACACAGGATAGAAAACATTATTTTGGAGAAATTCAAAATAATAAAATGATTTTATCAGAAGTTGGCATTATTGCCGATTTATTGTGGCATCAAATTCCGATGCACCATAAAAATGTTGAATTAGGCGATTTTGTGGTCATGCCAAATCATATTCACGGAATTTTGATTATCGATAAACAATTGGATAATATAAATGTTGATAATATGGATAATGTAGAGACAGGGCATGCCCTGTCTCTACCATCAATACAAATGTTACAAACGTCGTCGTCTGTCGAATTTCAAAAACCAGGTTTAAAACGTTTTCAAAACATTGGAAAAAACACCATTTCGTCAATTGTTGGATCATATAAATCTGCTGTAACAAAACACGCCAATAGATTGGGATACACGCATCAATGGCAAAAATTATTTTATGACAATATCATTAGAGACAATAATCAATATCAAAGAATTTCTGATTACATTGTTTCAAATCCAGAAAATTGGGCAAAGGATAAATTTAAAACAGATGGTAAATCCTAATTTGAAATAAACGTTATAATTAAATCACATTTTTAGTTTTCGATTGAAATAATATTAATATTTCCTACTTTCGTTTATCGAAATATTTACATCTTCTTTAAAACGAAGATGATTTTTAAAATACAAAAGACATGAAAGAAACCAAACATATATCAAGATCTAGAGCGCAAGAATCTTCTGCCGCGATAGAAAAAATGTACATTACAATGCGCCATTTATTCAACCGTGGTTTTTACAAACCAATGGGGGTTTCTGGCGACAGCTTACGCGAATCATTATTGGCTTTACGTCCAGAAATTTATGGAAATATTGCCGAAGAAAAAGTAGAACTGAACGGACTTTTGTACGTTATAGAACGTCTTCCAATCGGAATCGAGCAGTGCCGCTTTATCAATTTAACTTCAGACGAAGGATATTCTAAATCACATTTTCAGCCAATTGTTCCTCCAAAAAGAAGAAGAAACTGTTACAGAATCGATGAGGAGCAAATGAACGTTGAGATTACACGCGGACGTTCGGACATTTACGATATCCTAACACATTTGACTTTCATTTTTATTGAATCTCATAAAATTAAAAATAGAGTTTTAATAGACGATGGAGGAGAAGTTTCTCGTGATTGGCAGAAACTGGAACAAGCTGTTATGCAAACCAAAAAGCTTACTTTGGTAGAAAAAGAAAAAGCAATTTCCCACGTAGCAAATATTTTGGCTAGAACATTTGAAGAAGTTTTAGATATTTACGATTCATTTGGTTCTGAAACTGCACCAGATCGTTTCTTGCACGTAATTTATTGGTTAGGAAAACTTGCGATTGAAGAAATTGTTGAAAACAACAAGCGTACCATTACTTTTAGTCCAGTTTTACGCGAAAGATTAGGACACCATATTCACGGAGAAATTTGGGCGACAAATATCAAAGAAGTTCTAAAAGCAAACGATTTGTTGAAAAGACCAATTCACGTAATAAGTGCCAATATGCACAGTGTTATGAATTCTATTTTTGCAACGCCTTTGTTAAAAACAAAATATAAAGGAAAAACAGATTTCTTTATTTATGAAGAATTAAGCGGTTCTGGTTCAAAAGAAATTAGATCTCAGGTTGAAGAATTGGCTTTAAAAAATGGAATGATTTCGTTGCCAGATTGTTCAGGAACCAATATTGACGTTCAGATTTTTGATACAGCTAAAATAGATTGGTCAAAAACCGCTTTTTCACATGCCAATGTAGGCGAAGATAAACCCGTGATAATCGTAATGGATTATGCTTTTGGAGAACAAGCTTATGAAACAATTGATGAACTTTTAAAACCATTCAAGAAAGAAACTTTACTTAACGTAAAATCAGTTTCTATTATGGGAAAAGCAGGAATTCTGGAAGGAGGAAAAGGCGATATAATGATTCCAACGGCACATATCAACGAAGGAACGGCAGATAATTATTTCTTCGAAAATGAATTGACAGGTGCTATGTTTGAAGGCAACGATATTGATATTTATGAAGGAGCAATGGTGACCGTTCTTGGAACTTCTTTGCAAAACAGAGATTTATTGAAATTTTTCCACGAATCGACTTGGGGTGTAATTGGTCTTGAAATGGAGGGATCTTATTATCAAAAAGCGATTCAGTCTGCCTCAAAAATTAGAAAAAGCGTTCCACATGATATTAAAGTTCGTTATGCTTATTATGCCTCGGATAATCCTCTGGAAACCGGAAGCACGCTTGCTTCAGGCGGATTGGGTACAACCGGTGTAAAACCAACCTATTTGATTACTATTAAAATTTTAGAGCAGATTTTCAATATAAAATAAATCGTAAATGAGTACAAAAGTACCACAGAATAATTCAGATCAGGAGATTGATATATTTCAGCTTTCAAAAAGCATTGGTGGTTTTTTCGATCGAATTAATGCCAAGATTTTTCGATCTATTCATTTCTTTGTTCGCAATTGGATGATTGTTTTAGTTTTGATTGTTTTAGGATTTGGACTAGGTTGGCTTTTAGATTCGAACAATAAAAAATTCGAAAATCAGGTTATAGTAACACCAAATTTTGGAAGTGTAGATTATCTTTATTCTAAAATAGATTTGATCGAATCTAAAATTATTGCTGGAGATACTGCTTTCTTGAAAAAAGAAGTTGGGATTCAAAATCCAAAAACGATAAAAAAAGTCGAGATTAAGCCCATTGCTGATGTTTATAAGTTTATTGAAGACAAAGAGCAAAATTTTGAACTAATCAAATTAATGGCTGAGGTTGGCGAGGTCAAAAAAGTATTAGAAGATAATGTGACAAGTAAAAACTATACTTTTCATTCGATTTCTTTTGTAACCGACAAAATTACTGATGAAAAAGATATCGTAGAACCATTGCTAAAATATTTAAATAGCTCGGAATATTTTAATGCACTGCAAAAAATAGGTTACAAAAATCTAGAACAGCAAATTATTCAAAACGATACTATTATTGCTCAGATAGATCAGGTTTTAAATGGTTTTTCCAAGACTGTAAAGAACGCACCAAAAAACGATAAGCTGGTTTATTATAATGAAAACACTCAGCTTAATGATATTATTAAAACAAAACAGTATTTAATAATCGATCAAGGTAAAAACAGATTAAAACTAATTAACTACGATAAAACAATTAAGAAAATTAATTCGACTTTAAACATAAATAGTATTAAAGTCACAAATGGAAACTTTAAGTTTATTTTGCCTATATTATTCCTTTTTCTTTTCGTTTTAATTCATTTATTTCTAAAGTTTTATCGCAGCCAGCTTTTGAAAGCTCAGGTTAAATAATATAGGTTTGAAAACGCTTAAGATCTTTGAACGAATTTCAAAAAACTCCTTCATAAAACAGAGTTTAGGAACTTTGGCTTTGCGAATTTTTGGAGTTCTTTTGTTATTTGGTTTCACAGTGTTTTTAACAAAATCATACAGTCCAAAATTAGTAGGACAGTATGATTTTGTACGTTCTTATCTCTTGGCAATCGGGAGTATTTGTCTACTGGGATTTGATCAATCTATTTTATATTTTAAAGGTAGATTGGCAAGTCAGAACGAGCTTCGACAATTAAAAAAAGTGTATGTTAAAATGGTGGGTATGCTATTTTTAGCTTCATTATTCATCTTAATTGTTTTTATTTTGATTGATAAAAAAAGAATTAATACTTATTTTCTCGATGATGAAGTATATTCTATCCTTTTAAAAAGTTCAGTCGTACTATTTTTTCATGGATTGTCCCTTTTAAACACAGAAGTTTTTAGAGCACTAGACAAATTGTATGTTGCTGAATTATTTAGAAATATTATCAAATATATCCCACTTATAATTGGTTCCGTCGTTTTATTTTATTGGCATTTAGAAACCTATCTGGTAGATGTTTTTTTAATTGGCTTCGTTTTTTTAGCACTTATAACTTCTATTTTAATAGTCATTTATTTTAATAAAACAGAGACAGTAACAGAAGAGATCTTTACTTCAAAAGAGATTTTTACAAAATCATATCCCATTGCAATAAGTGGATTGGCGTTGTTTCTATTGATGTGTTTCGATATTATGTTTTTAAAGAAATACAAAAACGATGAAACAGTTGCTTTTTATTCTGTTGGGGTTAAACTAATGACAATTGTTTCGGTTATAATTGTAACTATTAACATTACTGTTTCTTCAAAAATTTCAGAATTTTTTGCAAGTAAAAACTTAGCAGAATTAAAAAAAGTAGTTAGAAAAAGCGTTCGATTAATCTTTGGAATGACGTTTCCGGTTGTTCTTTTGATGTGTGTTTTTTCAGAATATATTTTGTCTTTTTTTGGACATCAATATATTGCAGCACAAGTACCTTTTTTAATTGTTATTATAGGTCAGGGAATTTGTTCTGTATTTGGATCTGCTCCAGTTTATTTGAATATGACCGGAAGGCAACATATATTTCAGATCATTTTAATTATAGCAGTTGCAATTAATTTTATTTTAAATCGATTTTTAATTCCGATGTATGGAATGACTGGAGCCGCAGTTGCATTTGTTTCTAGTTCTTTTTTCTGGAATTTTGTGTCGACAGTTTTTATTTACAAAAAGGATAAAATAAAAATTTTTTTACATTAAAGTACAATTATGAAAATAATACAAATTATAAACAGGTTTGATTCGGGAGGTGCTGAAAAGTTGCTATTGGAAACCATTCCTATTTATAATGCGAAGGGAATTCATGTTGATCTTTTGTTACTAAACGGTAAAAAATTACCTTTTTTAAAAGCTTTAAAAGCTCAAAATTGTTGTAATATTTATTCTTTAGGTACATATTCTGTATATAATCCAATTCAGGTTTTTAGAATGATATCTTTTTTACAAAAATACGACATAGCTCATGTCCATTTATTTCCGTCTCAATATTGGATTGTATTGTCAAAAATTATTTCTTTCTCAAAAATAAAAATTATTGTTACAGAACACAGCTCTTCTAATCCTCGTATTAAAAGTTTTTTTTTCAGCAAAATTGATCGATTCATGTATCGGTTTTATCATAAAATAATTTGTATTACGGATGAGGTTTATGAAATAATACAATATCATACAAAATTGCCTAAGAATAAATTCAAAGTCATTGTGAATGGAATTAATTTGAAAGTAATTTACAATGCTAAACCTTACTTTAAAAAAGAAATTTCAGAGTTATTGAATGAACAAGACACTTTATTAATTCAAGTAGCTAGATTTAGTAGACATAAAGATCATGAAACAGTAATTAGAGCAATGAGATTATTACCAGATAATTTCAAATTAATTTTTGTTGGTGATGGAAATTTGAAAGAAGAATGTGAAAAAAGAGTTCAAAAATTGGGATTAGAGAGTAGAGTTATATTTTTAGGCGAAAGAATAGATGTTGATCGTCTTTTAAAAACGGCAGACATTTCTATTTTAAGCTCAAATGGAGAAGGTTTTGGTTTGGTGGCAATAGAAAGTATGGCTTCTGGGAAACCTTTTATTGGTTCAGATGTTATAGGATTATCAAGTTTAGTAAAAGGATCGGGAGTTTTGTTTGAAAAAAGTAATGAACGAGAATTAGCAGATAGTATTAAAAGATTGATTGAAGATGATGATTTTCGTATAAATGTTGTTAATGCTTGTCAGTTAAAAGCGAAACAATTTGATATTGAAGTAATGGTAGAGAAACATATAAAATTATATAAAACAGTTATAGAAGGATGCAATTTTTAGTCAAAAAAAGTAGAGTCACATTTTCTGTGATTGCACTAGCAAATTTATTTGTTGCAATGCTGTCTTTTTTTATTTTACCTCCAAAGTTTTTCTATGACGCTGTTGTAATTGTTTATGACAAATACAATGAAATAGGCTATTTTGGAAGTTATCCATTGACCATTTTGTTTTATAAAGTTACAGGTCTGCGTTATCTTCCTTTTCCACTGATAGCATTGATACAATTTCCTATTTTGATGTATGTTTTATATAAAATTGGAATTCCAGATTCTTTTGAAAAAATAAATGTAAAAAATGTCATTGTCTACTTAGGAATTTTTATGATTGCTATTTTTATAGCAATGCCATCAAAAGAGTTTATCACTTTTTTATTTATTTCTTCAATTATATTTCTATGTAAAAACAAGCCATATTCCTTTCAAAAAACCGTTCTTTTATCCATATTCCTTTTTATGCTTTTTGGAGCTTTATATAGGCCTTATTTTGCTTTGATTCCTATAATTTCCGGGGGAATGTATTTGATTAGTTTTATTAATTTTAAAAACAAGACTGTATCAACGATTTTTTACGGATTATTAATTGTCTTTTTTTTATCATTGAATTACGGCATTTTAAAAGGGGAATATTTTTCAGAAATGAGCCGTGAGGTTGTAAACAAGGAACGTATAGGTTCTCCTGATGCAAATTCGATGATTACTCCGCCTTTAAAACCAGATACTTGGTATGGAGAAATAGTGGCTATTTTTTACGGTTTCTTTACAGTTAACATTCCAATAAACGGTTTAAAACATATTTTATCGCCTCAAATTGTCTTATTTGTAATTTGGCAGCTTCTACTTTTTTATATTTTATTGGTTCGTTTTGCTAAATGTATTGGGCATAGAAAATACTATAAGTATGAGCTTTTCATTTTTTTTATATTATTTTCATTTTTTATTACCCAAGGAGTTTTTGAACCAGATTTGGGTTCAGCGATGAGACATAAAATAGGTATTTTTCCACTAATTTATTTTGCATTATATCATGAACATTTCCGAAAAGAACTTCAATAGAATTTTCCATGTTTTTTTGTGTTTGATTGCCATTTTGATGATCTTTAGAAAACCATGTTCAATATTGATAGTAATATTTGCGGTATTTAGTTTATTTTTTTTTAAAAAGTTACATTATACAAAAGAGACACTGATTTTGATGGTGTGCATTGCTTCTCCAGTAATACTTGAATTGTTGCTTTTCTGGAATAACGATTCTTTAGCAAAAGGATTAAAAGCAATAGAAAAAAGCACTTCATTAGTAATTTTTCCATTATTTATAATTGGAAACTTTCAGAGAATAAATTTTTTGAAATTAGTCCAAACCTATGTTTGTGGAACAACTTTGATTTTACTTTTTTTCTTTATTCGATTTAACGTTTTGTATCCAGAATTGATGCACAAATATCTAAACGGCATACATTTATGGGAAATGGGATATCAATTTGGCAATAGTGTCGGAATTCATGCTCCAGCATTAAATATGCATTTGGCCTTTGTTACCGTTTCTGCTTTTTATTTTGTTATTAAGAGTTTTAAAGATCATGAAGAATCTAAGTTCAAAGCGATAAGAATAATTGTCTTTATACTTTCTTTTTTCTTTGTATTATTTGTTAATACCAGAATGGCTTTAGTAAATGTTTTTATCGGATTTTTGATTGTTCTTTTTTATGCTGTTAAACAGAGTAATTTTAAAAAAATAGCTTTAAAAGGATTACCGTTATTGGTTTTACTAATTGCTGTTTTGTTTTTATTTGTTCAAAAAGATCCATACATGAAAGAAAAATATTCCAGCGTTAGTTTCGCTTATATGGATAAAGTCGGAAAGCTTGATGAGATTGATCATCCAGAGGTTAAGGTTTTCAATTCTTTAGTTACCAGAGTTTCTATATGGAAATCTGCGTGGGAGTTGTCAGTAAAAAATCTTCCTTTTGGAGTGGGTGCTTCAGATGGAAAAAACGAATTAAACAAATATTATGCAGCAACCAATCAGAAGTTTTTGGCAAAGTATGAATTTCCTACTCATAATCAGTTTCTTGATTTTTTATTGAAGTTTGGAATTCTTGGACCCTTAGTAGTACTATTTTATATTTCTATAATTGGATATTTGGGATTTAATCTAAAGAATCCTATTATAATTTCGTTTTTCGTCATCTTTTTTACATCAAATCTAATGGATGATTTTTTGCTTCGTTTTGATGGAATTGCTTTCAGCGGGTTCTGGTTATCCATTTTTTCAAGTTATTGGATGCAGCAAAAATCAGCTCTTATAAATGTAGATTAATTCTTCAAAGTTTTTGTTTTTATCGAATAACTCTGAACATCTTTCGAAAGCTTTTTTAGCAAAAAGATTTCGATTTTCTGATTTGCTAAGAATTTGAAAGTAAGGTTCTAATTCCGAGATTTCATCAAATAGAAATCCAGTTTCATTATGGATTACAATATCTTTATTACCAATTACATTGGTGGCAATAACAGGTTTTTCCAAAACCATAGCTTCTAAAACGGCAATTGGCAAACCTTCCCATAATGAAGTTTGTAAATAAACATCAAGGTTATTTAATTCTTTTAAAATATGTTTACGATCAAAAAACCATCCTGTAATTTTTATATTAGGAGCCGTCAGCAAAGAATTTAGTTCGCCATCACCTATCCATACAAAATTAAAATCAGGAAAATTGAGGGCAATTTCATTAAATAAAATTGGATTTTTCTGATACGTTATTCTGCCTAAGATTCCTACAGTAAGTTTATCATTTTTATTTTCAACAAAATTTTGGCGGATACTTCTAATATCAACACCATTTCGAACTAATTTTGAATTACCAATTTTTTTAGCAATTTCAAACTCAGTATCGCCACAGGCAATAGTAACTCCTCCAAACAAGGCTTGGGTAATTTTTTCTATTAACCAATATATTTTTCGAATGGGTTTTGAAATGTCTGTTCTAAGAAAAGAATAACCATGAGGTGAATAATACAGCTTTTTTTTCTTAAAGAGAAAGAAATAGGCAATCCTGCCTAAAACACCTGCTTTTGAAGAATGGAGATGGATGACATCAGGATTTATTTTTTTCAGCGCTTTGGTTAACTGAATTACAGATTTTAAATCTTTTAAAGGAGAAAAATTTCGTAACATATTAATTTCTAATAAATTAATATTACTAGAAAAGTCAGATTTAATTTTATCTCTGTCTATTTCCTTTCGGTTTCCGCTGTAAATTATTGTCGTATCAATGCAATTTTTTATTTCATCTTCACCAAAATAAGCTGATAAATCATTAAAATAAGTATAAACGCCTCCACCAAGAGCCTCTATGATATGTACAACTTTCAACACAATTGATTTAATTCTTGGTAAAAATAAATAATTGATGTGAACTGTAACCTGAAATCTTAAAAACTTCTTTTAATGGAGGTTTTATATCTAATTTAAAAGGCAGATATTTGTGCATCTTTAAAATTTATCATGAAAAGAATACTTATCACTGGAGCAGCAGGATTTTTAGGATCACACTTATGTGACAGATTTATCAAAGAAGGTTACTTTGTAATCGGAATGGATAATCTGATTACAGGAGATCTTAAAAATATTGAACATTTATTCAAACTGGAAAATTTTGAGTTTTATCATCATGATATTACTAAGTTTGTTCATGTTCCAGGCGATTTAGATTATATATTGCATTTTGCTTCGCCAGCAAGTCCGATAGATTATTTAAAAATTCCAATCCAGACTTTAAAAGTAGGGTCTTTAGGGACGCACAATCTACTTGGATTGGCAAGAGTAAAAAAGGCCAGAATTTTGATTGCATCAACCTCTGAAGTGTATGGGGATCCTTTGGTGCATCCACAAACTGAAGAATACTATGGGAATGTAAATACAATAGGTCCTCGTGGAGTTTATGATGAAGCAAAACGTTTCCAAGAATCGATCACAATGGCTTATCATACTTTTCATGGCGTAGAAACTAGAATCGTTCGTATTTTTAACACCTACGGGCCAAGAATGCGATTAAATGACGGACGTGTAATTCCAGCGTTTATTGGTCAGGCTTTACGTGGAGAAGATTTAACGATTTTTGGAGATGGAATGCAGACGCGTTCTTTCTGTTATGTTGATGACCAAGTTGAAGGGATTTACAGATTGCTACACTCAGATTATGTATATCCAGTAAATATTGGAAACCCTGACGAAATCACAATCAAAGATTTTGCAGAAGAAATTATAAAATTGACAGGAACAAACCAGAAAGTGGTTTATCACCCGCTGCCAATTAATGATCCCTTACAGCGTCAGCCAGATACAACAAAAGCAAAAGAATTGTTGGGTTGGGAAGCCAAAGTAAGCAGAGCAGAAGGGATGAAAATTACATATGAGTATTTCAAATCATTATCTCCGGAAGAATTGGCAAAAGAAGAACATAAGGACTTTTCTAGTTATATAAAATAATACTTTAGACAGCTTGAATTTTGAATAAAAATTCGAGCTGTTTTCTAATAAACTCCAAAAACAATTATTATCAGATGAACGAATTAGTTTCTATTATTGTACCCACATATAATACTGAAAAGTTCATTAGACAAACAATTGAATCAGTTCAAAATCAAAGTTATATCAATTGGGAAATGATTTTGGCTGATGATGCATCAACTGATCGAACAGTTGCCATAATTGAAGAATTTGCTCAAAAAGACAACCGAATAAAACTTTTTAAATTACCCGAAAATCGAGGAAATGGTTTTGCAAGAAATGTAGCTTTGGAAAAAGCCACAGGAAAATACATGGCCTATTTAGACGCCGATGATGTATGGTTTCCTGAGAAATTGGAAAAACAGATTCAGTTTTTAAAAGCAAATAATTTACACTTTACTTTTAGTTTTTACGATTCTATCGACGAAGAAGGAAATGATTTGAACAGAACAGTAGAATCACCAAATCCATTGACTTATAAACAATTGTTTTTCTGCAATTATGTAGGCAATTTAACAGCTATTTACGACGCAGATTATTTTGGGAAAATTATTTTAGAAACGTCACAAAAGCGTCAAGACTGGAGAATTTGGCTTACTATTTTAAAACAGATTAAAATAGTTAAACCAGTTCCAGAATCTTTGGCTTTTTATAGAATTCGAAAAGATTCTGTTTCTTCTTCAAAATTCAAATTAATCAAACACAACTTTGGAGTTTATAGACAGTTTCACGGATATAATCTTGTTTTTTCTGTTTTGTTGATGGTGAGGTTCTTGTTTACACAATTGGTTATAAAACGTAGATACATAAAGAAAATTTAAAATTCATCTTGAAGTCGCAAATTGCGACTTCAAGTTTCAAGGTCATAATTTGTGACCTTGGAGGATTCCGTTTAGAATTGGAGGTCGCAATTTGCGACCTCCAATTATTTTTTATAACCAATTTTCACTCTTTCGACTTCATTTTCTTTTTTCTCGGTTAATTCGTCTAAATAAGAAAAAACCAATTCAATATTTTTATCATGATTCTCTAACTTCTTCTGAATTTGTAAAATATCAACTTTTATTTCGGTTGTATCCAAAAGCATTTGTCTCACTTTTGTGAAGATCCTCATGATTTGAATATTGGTTTGGATGGCTTTGTCGCTTTTTAGGACGCTTGATAACATTAGAACTCCATGTTCAGTAAATGCAAATGGTAAATATTTTTGATGTTCTCCTCTTCCTTTCTTTAAGATCACAATTTGTGATCTTAAAGAATTATGCTCAATTTCAGTAAGCTGAAACATAAAATCAATAGGAAATCGAGATAAATTTCTTTTGACGGCTTGATTTAGAACTCTAGTTTCTACTTCATAAAGTGAAGCTAAATCAAAATCAAGCATCACTTTTTGACCGCGTATAATATATATTTTATCAGAAATTGTTTCTTCAGAAAGTAGAGAATGATTATCCATAAGTTTTTCAATTAAAAAAACAAATGTAAGATTTTATTTATATTTATAAATAGGATTTAAACTGTTTTAGTTTTCCGCGATTTGTTCTTTCTAAAATAGTTTTTCTTGTAAAAGTGAAGTTTAAATTCGGTTCTAAATACAAATTGATTGCTTGTTTTATTTTCTCAATTTGTTCTGAAATTAATTCTTTTTCAGCTACATATTCAATTTCAAAAGTATCTAATTTGGTTTGTTTGATGATAAATTCTTTTACGTTTCCATCGTCTTCAATGATGCTTTTGGTTACATAATAAAATGTCAAACCTGGAGATTTTTTACCACTTGGCAAAGCAGCAACATCGTTGGTTCTTCCAATTAATTTTTTAAGAATTGGTTTTTGAGGTGTGCTTTTTTCGTCCAAAATTCCAATGTCGCCAATTTCGTATCTTATAAAAGGATTTGCCTTATTGAATAAAGAAGTAATCACAATTTTTCCTTCCGTTCCATGTCGAACAGGATTATTATTTTCATCTAAAATCTCGACAAAAAGTGTTTCTGAGTTTACCTGCCACTCTCCTTTAGGATTTTCAAAAGCAATTAAATCTAGCTCAGAAGCGCCGTATTCGCTAATAATTGGAATTCCAAATTGTTTTTCCAAAAGTCTTTTATCCGTTTCAAAAAGCATTTCTGAAGTAACAAAACAAGCTTTTAGTGTTGGACATATTTCTTTTAAAATGATATTTTTTTGTTCTAAAAATTTAGCAAAAAGAACAATTGAACTTGTATATCCGTTGATATAATCGAATTTTTTAGTTCTGAATTTTTTTAGAAATTTTTCTAAAACAGCATCAGACAAATCAAAAACGGGGAAACGAAAACGATGTGTCAAAAAATCTTTAAAGCGTTCTTTTTGATATCCAATAAAATCCATCGGAATTCCGTAAAAGCGTGCTTGATACGAATAATTAAAATCAATTCCAAACCAGCCGAAACGCATTATATTGGAAGCCCAAGTCAAAGCATGAGAATATTTGTCTTTAGCAAAAACAAAAGGAGTTCCACTCGATCCGGATGTTTTATTGAGATAAATGTTTTTTTTCGAATACCCTTTTGAAAGTCTTTCTTCAAGAGATTTTTGCAGATTCTGTTTGTTCAAAATCGGAAGATCATTCCAGTTTTCAATCTTTTTGTTTCCAACCAAATCACGATAAAAAGAATTGTTATCTAAATGAAAATCAATAATTTCTTTCTTTTTCTTTTCAAGAAATGAAGCGTACTCTTCTTCCGAAAAGTGAACAATTTTATCCAGTTCGGCTTTAGCTTCCTTAATTGGAAAACCATTTAGTTTGAGTGAAAGATCAAAAAGGCGAATCATTTTTTGGGGATAATTTTCGTCAAAAATAATATTTAGCAATTACTAACAATCAAGAATCACGAAGTTTTTAAGATTTAATTATTTTTTACGTTCAAAAGCAATTATTTTTGCACCACAACTAAAATACAACAACACATGACAATTTTACTATTGGGATCAGGCGGAAGAGAGCATGCATTCGCATGGAAAATGACACAGAGTCCGCTTTGCGAAAAACTTTTTGTAGTGCCTGGAAATGCAGGAACTGCTGCAATCGCTGAAAACGTTGCCATATCTGCGACAGATTTTGAAGCGGTAAAAGCATTAGTGCTTAAAGAAAATATAAGTTTAGTAGTCGTAGGACCTGAAGATCCGTTGGTAAAAGGTATTTATGATTATTTTAAAAACGACGAAAGTTTGAAAAATATTCCAGTTATCGGTCCATCGAAATTGGGTGCGCAATTGGAAGGAAGTAAAGAATTTGCTAAAGAATTCTTGATGAAACACAATATCCCAACTGCAGCTTATGACAGTTTTACTGCTGAAACAGTTGAAGAGGGATGTAAATTTCTTGAAACATTGCAGCCTCCTTACGTTTTAAAAGCAGACGGATTAGCAGCTGGAAAAGGTGTTTTGATTATTCAGGATCTTGAAGAAGCAAAAACAGAATTACGTAACATGTTGGTTCATGCAAAATTCGGGACAGCAAGTTCAAAAGTAGTTATTGAAGAGTTCTTGGACGGAATCGAATTGAGCTGTTTCGTTTTAACAGATGGGAAAAGCTATAAAATTCTTCCAACAGCAAAAGATTACAAACGAATTGGAGAAGGAGATACAGGTTTAAACACAGGCGGAATGGGAGCGGTTTCTCCAGTTCCTTATGTAGATGCAGTTTTGATGGAAAAAATTGAAACACGCATCGTAAAGCCAACGATAGAAGGTTTTCAAAAAGACGGTATCGAGTACAAAGGATTTGTATTTATTGGTTTGATCAATGTAAAAGGTGAACCAATCGTTATTGAATACAATGTGAGAATGGGTGATCCTGAAACTGAAGTTGTGGTTCCAAGATTAAAATCAGATCTAGTTGAATTGTTCTTGTCTGTTGCAGATCAAAAATTAGGAGACTTTAATTTAGAAGTTGATCCACGAAGCGCAACAACTGTAATGGTTGTTTCTGGCGGATATCCTGAAGATTTTGAAAAAGGAAAAGTAATTTCTGGTTTAGAAAATATTACAGATTCTATAGTTTTTCATGCGGGAACAAAATTAGATGGCCAAAATGTCGTTACTAATGGAGGACGTGTAATTGCTGTAACATCTTATGGAGACGATTTCCAACAGGCCATAAAAAAATCTTACCAAAACATAGATAAACTAAGCTTTGATAAGATGTATTTTAGAAAAGATATTGGCTTCGATCTAATTTAAAAAATAAATAGAACCAACCCTTTTTAATTAAAGGGTTTGGTTTTTATTTTAAAAATGAATGAGCTGTTGTATCTTGGTTTTCTGTTCCAGCGTCATCAAAAATACGTAATTGTTTAATCCAATAAACGATTGCGCATGCACAGATGATCATGAAAATCCAGTTAATAGTGTTTGCACCAAACCATGTAATTAATTCCAAACGACGTAAAAAGTCAAGAGGAGCAAACAAAATGTTAACGAATAGGTATTGAATTCCTTCGAAAAAAGCTGTCATAATTTTAAAAATTATATGTTATTTATTGTTGTGTAATGCCTTGAAGATAAAATTCGGTAAACCAAATCTTTTTTCAACTTGTTAGGTTTTTCCTTTTAAACAAGTAGTATCTTTACAATCACAAAAGTATAAAATATCCTTATGATAACAAGTGTTTTTAAAAAATCTACGCCATTAAATTATTCATTGGTTGTAATTTTAATACTGGTTTTCTTTTTTATGTTCCAAATTAAAGACCCTTCTTGGGTTACTTCTTATTTTTTGGCCTTTCAAAAAGTGAGTTTATTATGCTTTATTTTGGCTTCTTTTTTTATGATTAATTTCATTGTAAAAAAGAACGGACTCAGTAAAGACAATGGTTACGCGATACTTTTTTACTTGTTGTTTATTTTATTTTTTCCGACAATATTTAATAACGCAAATGTCATATATGCCAATTTCTTTATTTTATTGGCGCTTCGAAGATTGATTTCGCTCCAATCTCTCAAAGCATCAAAAGAAAAAATATTTGATGCAGCATTTTGGATTTTTATAGCTTCTTTATTTCAATTTTGGAGTATTCTCTTCTTAATATTGGTTTATATTTCTATTATTTTTCATGTTTCAAGAGATTATAGAAACTGGGTTTTGCCATTTATTGCGCTTTTGGCAGTAACAATTTTATTCTACATGACATCTTTAATTTTAAATTTTGATGCCGTAGCTTTCATTCAGGAAAGAGCAGTAATCGATTTTAGAATTGATTATTTTAAGAATAATTATGAAAATGCAGCACTTTCAATATACACTGCAGTCGCTTTATTTTTTGTTACTTCGATGCTAATGACATTGTCAAATAGACCACAAATTGTCCATTCTTCGTATAAGAAAATAGTAGCTTGCTTTTTTATAGCAGCCATTGTTTACATCATTTCGCCAAATAAAAGCAACGATTTGCTATTGTTTAGTATTGCACCATTAAGTATTATGGCAACGAGCCACGTAGAATACATGCAGCAGAAACTGAATAACGAAATTGTTTATTACACTCTGATTGTGTGTAGTTTATTTACGTTTTTCTCTCAGCTATAATTTACTTCCGTAAGCAAGATCACCAGCGTCGCCAAGACCTGGAACAATGTAGTTTTTCGCGTTTAGTTTCTCATCTAAAGAAGCAACCCAGAGATGGCAATTTTCGGGAAGATTTTTTTCTAGATAAGCAATTCCTTCTGGAGCAGCAATAACAACAACAATATGTATTTCTGCTGGAATAGCGTTTTCGACCAATTTTTGGTGAACCGCTACAATTGATTGTCCCGTAGCCAGCATCGGATCTAGAAGCAGAACGGTTTTATTATTTAAGTCTGAAATAGCCTGATATTCAACTCGAATTTCAAATTCGTCGTCATTATTTGGGTGGAATCTGCAAGCAGAAACAAAGCTGTTTTCTGCATGATCAAAATAATTTAAAAAGCCATTATGAAGTGGTAATCCAGCACGTAATATAGGGCATAAAACTAAATCCGTATCAATTTCTGTAGTGTTCTTAATTCCAAGAGGAGTTTGGATTTCAACATTTTTATAAGGTAAAATTTTGCTCAATTCATAAGCCATAATTTCACCAATGCGTTCAATATTTCTACGAAAACGCATGCTGTCATTTTGAACATTTACATTTCTAATTTGACCTAAGAAATGATTTAAAACGCTGTTATTTTCAGAGATATAATGAATTTTCATGATGAAATTGTAATTTATTTAGAGATAAAATGATGAAACGAAAAATAATTTCTTTTCTTCGCAGCATAAAAGTATAAAAAGTATCTTTGTATCTATAAAAAAATAAAGACATGTTTTCAAAATTAGCATATTCTGTTTTCGAGCAAAGTATCAAAGATTATCACCAGTTTGATAATGTAGATCAGCCGATCAATAATCCTTATCCAAAAGATAAGTTCGAGCATTTGTTATATCTAAAAAATTGGATTGACACCGTTCAGTGGCATTTTGAAGATATTATTCGTGACCCGAATATTGATCCTGTTGCGGCTTTAACATTAAAAAGAAGAATTGATGCATCAAATCAGGAACGTACTGATATGGTGGAATATATTGATAGTTACTTTTTACAAAAATACAGCAATGTAAAAGTAAAAGACGGGGCAAAAATCAATTCTGAAAGTCCTGCGTGGGCTTTTGACAGATTGTCGATTTTGGCTTTAAAAATTTATCACATGCATGAAGAAGCAAATCGTGCAGAAGCTTCTCAGGAACATAGAGATAAATGCCAAGAAAAATTGAATGTGCTTTTAGAGCAAAGGACAGATTTATCTACAGCAATTGAAGAATTATTGACAGATATCGAAAACGGTGATAAATTCATGAAAGTGTACAAACAAATGAAAATGTACAACGATGATGAATTGAACCCAGTTTTATATCAAAATAAGAAATAATTTGGCAGCGTTGTCCAACAACAAAATCAAACATATAGCCGTCATGAGACTATCCGCAATGGGAGATGTCGCCATGACGGTTCCTGTTTTACAGGCTTTTGTAAAACAATATCCAACGGTAAAACTGACCGTTATTTCTCGTCCGTTTTTCAAACCTTTTTTTGATGGAATTCCGAATCTTGAATTTTTTGCTTTTGATGAAAAAGAAAGACATAAAGGATTTCCAGGACTTTTACGATTGTTTAAAGATGTAAAAAAATTGAAGATTGATGCTTTTGCAGATCTTCATAATGTTTTACGATCTAAAGTGGTGAGTTTGCTTTTCGCTTTAAGCGGAAAAAAAAGAGCAACCGTTGATAAAGGGAGAGAAGGAAAAAAAGAATTAACCCGAGCCGAAAATAAGGTTTTCAAACAATTGCCAACCATGTTCGAAAGACATGCAAAAGTGTTTTCAGCTCTTGGTTTTCCTTTAGATTTATCGAAACCAGTATTTCCTGAAAAGGCAGTTTTAAGTTCTGATATTTTAGACATTATCAGAAATGAAAATCAAAAACTAATAGGAATTGCGCCTTTTGCACAATATGATTCTAAAGTTTATCCTTTGGATTTAATGAAAGAAGTAATTGCAAAATTGGCTGAAAATCCATCCTGTAAAATTTTGCTTTTTGGCGGAGGAAAAAAAGAAATCGAAATTTTAGATTCAATTTCTGTGCCTTTTGAAAATGTAATCAATATGGCTGGAAAAATCAAATTTCAGCAGGAATTACAATTGATAAGCAATCTTGATGTGATGCTTTCTATGGATTCTGGGAATGCACATATTGCAGCAATGCTTGGCGTAAAAGTCGTTACACTTTGGGGCGCGACACATCCATACGCAGGATTTTTGCCTTTTAATCAAAGTTTAGGAAATGCACTGACTTCAGACCGAAATCAATATCCAAAATTGCCAACATCAGTTTATGGCAATAAAGTTGTTGAAGGTTATGAGGATGCTATGAGGACAATTTTACCACAACAGGTCGTTGAAAAGGTTATAGAGCAGCTTTCATAAGGATTAGAAAATAAACTAGAAGGCGTCACTTTTTATAAGCTTCGGAGAAGCGAAATATTTATAGTAAAATATGCGTCTACAATATTAAAGCTCCAGCGGAGCGACATGTTTTTTATAATAATATCGCTCCGCTGGAGCTTTTTCTTTTGTTTTATTGTGATCCTATAAATATTTTACCCCGCTGGGGTATTTGCGATGAACAATGTTTTAAGCAATATTTTTGTTTAAATATCTTTCATCAGAATCGAGGAAAGAATATCCTATTGTTTTTTTTCTTTTTTTGTTTACTATAATGGAAACAAAGTTATTTTTGTCCTCAGTTGACAAAAGAATATGTTCGAATTTTTGTGATGAATCTCTGTAAACTTTATAAATTAAGTCATTATCTTTTATTTTTTTAGATAAAACTTTAGCCGATTTAAGTTTGCTTACATAAGGCCAGATATTAAAAATATTCGAATCGGCCTTTTGGACTTCTTCCATTTTTTCGGTCAAAGTTGAATTGTATTTTTCTCTTTCAAGTAACTTCGGGCCTTTTTTGTTTTTCATTTTTATAATAACTGCCAGAACGCAAAGCGAAGCAGTTACAATCAGCATAATAAGTAAAGATAGATGAAAGTGGTGAACGTGAGCTGTCATGATATTTAATGTTTAAATGTTTGACAAGTTTGATTAGCTCTGCAAATTCTCAAATCATGAGATTGCCATTGCTATAATTTTACCCCTAATTTAATGAAAATTCAACAATATTTCGATAAAATTTTGCTTTTATTTCAATTAGAGCCAAATCTTCTCATCACGACAGCGACGGTAAATATAGCTTTTTAGATTTGCTATGGTTTCTTGGTAATTTGGTGGATCATAACCATAGCGTTCATGTTCCATTTGCTCTTTTTCAATGGCATCACATCCTTTTATAACCTCTTTAATCATATCGAGTAAAGCAAGTTCTTTATTATCGGTTTTTTGAAATTTAAGTTCAACAATATCATCCTGAAGTTCTTCACAATAATCAACAAGCTTCATAACTTCTGGTTCATCCAGAAGATATTCCTTATTTCTAAAAATTTCTCGTACCGATTTCATTTATAAATACTTAATAGTAAAAATTCCAAATTCCAAATAGGACAAATTTAAAAATAAAAAAATCCAAATTCCGCTTTAGTTTGGAATTTGGATTTTATATTTTGGAATTTATCAAATATTATACGTCGTCGTAATCAACATAAATAGTTTCTGATGTTGGATGCGCTTGACAAGTTAAAATTAAGCCTTCTGCAATTTCGCCGTCTGTCAAAATAGAATTTTTTGTCATTTCGGCAGTTCCTTTTGTAACGCGTCCTAAACAGCTGCTGCAGATTCCGCCTTGACAAGAATAAGGAGCATCAACGCCTTGTTTTAGAGCAGCATCAAGAATAGTTTGTTTTTTAGACATTTCGAAAGTAGTTTCTTCATCGTCTACTAAAACAGTAATTTTTGTATGTCCTTCTTGAGAACCTTGAATTGCATGTTCTTCAGAAGAAGAAGTAAACAACTCAAATTTGATAGCCGATTCTTTTACATTTTTCTCTTTCAAAACATTAGAAACAGTATTGATCATGTCTTCTGGTCCGCAAAGGAAAAACTTATCAAATTGAAGTTCTTTGTGTTTGTTGTTTAAAACAAAATTCACAGCCGATTTTTCAATTCTTCCAAATAAAGCGTTTTCAGCTTTTGCTTGGCTGTATACATAATGCACAAAAAATCTGCCTACATATTGCAATTGCAAATCGTGAAGTTCTTGATGAAAAATTGTGCTTTCAGGAGTTTTGTTTCCGTAAACCAATACAAATGAACTCTTAGGCTCATTTTTAAGAACCGATTTTATGATAGAAAGAACTGGAGTAATTCCGCTTCCTGCAGCAAACGCCGCATAGTTTCTTTGTCTTTCAGCATCTGGCTCAAAAGTAAATTTACCTTCTGGCTGACCCACTTCAAGAACATCTCCCGCTTTTAATTTAGTATTGGCAAACTGAGAAAAAAGACCATTTTTTACTGCTTTTACAGCAATCCTTAACTCGCCGCTGTCTGGTGCCGAGCAAATAGAATAAGCTCGTCTAATTTCTTGGTTGTCAAGAGTTAGTTTAAAATTTATATATTGTCCAGCTATAAATTTATAGTCTGATTTTAGTTCTTCAGGAACATTAAAAAGAATAGAAACAGCATCTGCAGTTTCGCGTTTAACCTCTTTAATTATAAGTTTTAAGAATGAAGGCATGATAGAATTTTTATGCAAAAGTAGCAAACCACTATTAAAAGTTTAGCACGAAATTATTTTTTTTAACTTTTTTTGTAACGTTTTCCTGCTTTTGGTCTCTTACTACAAAAATACTAAACCATAAACCATGATTAAGAAGTTTATTTATTTAGAATGGAAGGCTTTTATTAGGTCGGCATCTTTTGGTAAAAATCTGGCAATGAAAATTATAATAGGTTTTCTGATGATCTATTTTTCATTAGTTTTTGTCGCAATGGGCGTTGGCGCATTTTATGTTCTTAAAGACATGAATTTGGAACCATTGGCTACAATAAACAAATTTTTAATTTATTATTTCCTCTTTGATTTGGTGATTAGATTATTACTTCAATCAATACCGGTTTTAAACATCAAACCATTATTGGTATTGCCTTTTAAGAAGCCTGTAATTGTTCACTTTTCATTAGGAAAAACAGCTTTGTCGTTTTTCAATTGGGTTCACGCTTTGTTTTTTGTGCCTTTTTCTGTTGTATTAATTTTGGAAGGATATGATGTAGTGGGAATCTTTTTTTGGTATGTCGGAGTGATGGCTTTTATTTATATCAACAATTTTTTGAATATTATTTTAAGCAATATCGACAAATTGTTTGTTGTATTTGTGGTATTAATTTTGGCTTTGGCAGGAGCGCAATACTACCAATTTTTTGATATCACAACATTTACGACTCCGTTCTTTCAGAGCTTTTACGATATTGAAGGCGTATTTTTAATTTCTGTGCTGATTTTAATTGGTTTGTATGCTTTCACTTTCAAATATTTTAAAAACAATTTATATCTGGATGCAGGACTTTCTGTAAAAGAAGATGTTGCAACAACAGAAAATTTTTCGTGGCTTAATCAGTTTGGGACTTTAGGAACCTTCTTAAAGAATGATATTAAACTCATCAAAAGAAACAAAAGATCTAAAACTACGATTTTCATGAGTGTTCTGTTTTTGTTTTACGGATTTCTCTTTTTCGGAAATTCTCATCAGCCCCCTGTAATGCACATTTTTGCAGGCATCTTTGTTTCGGGCGGATTTTTGTTTGTCTTTGGACAGTTTGTACCAAGCTGGGACAGTTCATATTATCAATTAATGATGACACAAAATATTCCATATCGAGGTTACATCACTTCAAAATGGTGGCTCATTGTTATTGTAACTTTTCTTTCTACCATATTGGCTTCCTTTTATCTGTTTTTAGGATGGGAAATTTATCTCACAATTGTAGTTGGGGCAATTTATAATATTGGGGTCAATTCTCATTTAGTACTTCTTGGCGGTGCATTTACCAAAACGCCAATAGATTTAAGTAATGCTGGCGGTGCTTTTGGAGATAAAAAAGCTTTCAATGTAAATGCAATGTTATTGACACTTCCAAAAATTTTATTGCCTTTAGCACTTTATGCCATCGGACTTTATTTGAATAATAAAAATCTTGGTTTAGCATTGGTTGCCGGAGCAGGAGTTTTAGGATTTGTGTTCAAAGAAAAAGTGTTTTCATTAATAGAAAAAAGATACAAAATAGAGAAATACAGTACAATAAGTGCTTATAAACAAAAGAGTTAATTTGATAATTAGAGAATTTGTCAATTAGAAAATCCAAATAAAAAAAGACAATTTTTTAATCTAAAATCAAAATCTAAAATCTACAATTACATCATGATACAAGTAAATCAGCTTTCAAAAAAATATAACGGAACTACAGTTTTAAACATTAGCAATTTAGAAATTCCAAAAGGACAGAGCTTCGGATTGGTGGGAAATAACGGTGCGGGAAAAACCACATTTTTCAGTTTGCTTCTGGATCTTATCCAGCCTTCAACGGGATTTATAAAAAGCAATAATATTCAGGTAAATACAAGTGAAAACTGGAAATCTTTTACAGGATCTTTTTTAGATGAAAATTTCCTTATCGGATATTTGACTCCAGAAGAATATTTTTATTTCATTGGAGATTTACGCAATCAGAACAAAGCAGATATTGATGCACTTTTAGCGAAACATGAAGAGTTTTTTAACGGTGAAATTTTAAAGAACAAAAAATACCTTCGCGATCTTTCTAAAGGAAACCAGAAAAAAGTGGGAATTATTGCGACCTTAATCGGAAACCCAGAAGTAGTCATTTTAGACGAGCCTTTTGCAAATTTGGATCCGACTACAGTTAGCCGATTAAAAAAAATTATTAAAGAATTAGCCGATGATCCAAATGTAACCGTTTTGGTTTCAAGCCACGATTTACAGCATACCGTAGAAGTTTGTGATAGAATTGTTGCGCTTAACAAAGGCGAGATTGTCAAAGATATTCAGACCTCAAAAGAGACCTTACAAGAATTAGAATTATTTTTTGCCGTGTAAGAATTTCTATATTTCAAAAAGAAGCGTATTTTTACATGTGATTATACTAAAATTAGTTTTTAGTAGTTATGTGTTTTAAACTCTTTTCTATTGAAAAAGAATACTCTTAAATATAGTTTTATTCCCATTTTTTTATTCTTTTTGATAGCTTGTTCTACCAAAAAAAATACTTTTTTGGCTCGAAGTTCTCACTCGATTGGGACAAAATATAATATTCTTTATAATGGAGGAATTGGTCTTGATAAAGGTTTAAAATCTATTCAGGCCAATAACGAAGATAATTTTTGGAAACAGCTGCCAATTGAAAAAATGCAGTTTGATGAAAATTTTTCTGAAGGCGAAAAAGCTAAAAATCCTGATTTTGAAAAAGCAGAGACTAAAGCTACAAAAGCCATTCAGAAACACTCCATGAATATTGGCGGAAGAGAAAGAAACTGGCAGATGGATGAAGCGTATCTTATGCTTGGAAAAGCAAGATATTACGATCAGCGTTTTATCCCAGCAATTGAGGCATTCAATTATATTTTATACAAATACCCGGAAAGCAACAACATTAATACCGCAAAAATCTGGCGCGAAAAAACCAATATGCGTTTAGGAAATGATGCGATTGCTCTTAAAAACATTAAAATTTTACTTAAAAAAACAGATTTAGATAAACAGACTTATGCAGATGCCAACGCGCTTTTGGCAGAAGCTTTTTTGAATCTGGAGCAAAAAGACAGTGCTGTTTCCAGACTTAGAGTTGCTGAACAATTTACAAAAAGCAACGAAGAACGTGCAAGATATCGTTTTATTCTTGGCCAGATGTATCAGGCAGAAGGAAAACGTGACAGTGCCATTTACTTCTATGATGCCGTTATTGATTTGAACAGAAAGGCAGATCGCAAGTATATGATGCACGCTTACGCGAAAAAAGCACAGATGTTTGATTATGGAAAAGATAATGATACGATTTTCTTAAAGACCTTTAATAAATTGGTGACAGATCGTGAAAATCGTCCTTATTATGATGTTCTTTTTTATGAAATGGGAGTTTATTATGACAAAAAGAAAGATCAGGAAAATGCCTTAAAGTTTTACAATAAATCTTTAGGAAGAAAATCGAAAGACCCCTATCTGATGGCTTCTGCCTACAGAAACATTGGAAATATGTATTTTAAAAATACAGATTACTCAATGGCTGCCAAATACTATGACAGTACTTTGGTAAAACTGGATCCTAAAACCAGAGAATTCGCTTTTATAGAAAAAAACAGAAAAAATCTTGATGACGTAATTAAATACGAAGCTATTGCAAAACGCAACGACAGTATTATTAAGGTATACAATTTGCTGCCAAACGAAAAGAAAGATTATTTCGAAAATTATATTGCCGAGCTTAAAAAGAAAGACGAAGCAAAACGCCTTTTAGAAGAAAAAGAAAAAGAGCGATTGGCCAATATTGATCGAAATTCCCAAGCAGATTTTTCAGGAAACGGAGCTGTTAATCCCAATTCTCTAGGTAAACCAGCAGAGCCAGAAGGAATTGGCATGCCTCCTGGCGGTAATGATAATGCAAGCACTTTTTATTTTTACAACCCAACAACGGTTGCTTATGGAAAACTGCAGTTTAAAAAAATGTGGGGAAGCAGAACATTGGGCGGAAATTGGAGATTGGCAGGAGTAAAATCTGCAAACGATGCGGCAATGAACGACACTATTAATACGAAAGAAGTTGCCAATGCGCTAAAAGACACTATTGTTCCTGAAAAATATACTGTGGCATATTATGTAGAACAGCTTCCAACTTCGCAAGCCGCTATGGACAGTATCGGTAAAGAGCGTAATTTTTCATACTATCAATTAGGACTTATATATAAGGAGAAGTTTAAGGAATACAATCTGGCTAGTGACAAACTGGAACAGTTGCTTAAAAATAACCCTGAAGAAAAATACGTATTGCCATCGATGTACAATTTGTACAAAATTTATCAGATAACAAACCCGGCAAAAGCAGAAGCTATAAAAGCAGAGATTTCTACGAAATATCCAGATTCGAGATATGCCCATATTTTAAACAATAAAGAAGACGATCCAAATTCAAGTCCCGATAAAGAATATCAAAAATGGTATAAACTTTTTGAAGAAGAGAAATTCGACGAGGTCTTAGCCAATATTGACAACCTTATTAATCAATATTCGGGAGATGATATTGTGTCGAAATACGAATTATTAAAAGCCAATACTTTAGGAAAAGTAAATGGTTTAGAAGCGTATAAAAAAGGACTTGAGAATGTGGCAGACAATTACCCAAATAGCGAAGAAGGTAAAAATGCCAGAGAAATTCTTGAGAAACAAGTGCCTGTTTTAGAAAAACTTAGCTTTACAACAACCGATACTAAAAACTGGAAAATATTATATCGTGTTGCTAACAGCGATACCAAAACAGTTAAAAGAATTGAGGAAGCAATCAGAGTATTTTTATTAGTTGAAAATTATGAAAGATTGACAACATCTTTGGACAAATACAATAAAACAGAAAGTTTTGTAGTTATTCATGGTTTAAAATCTGAGGCTTACGCAAATGATATTGCTGGAGTTTTCAGAGAAGATAAAAAATATAAAATCCCAGATCAGGCCATAATAATATCAAATGATAATTACAAAATCGTTCAGATCAAAAAGAATTTAGACGCATACTTGACCCCGAAAACCCCTTAAATCTTAACCGCCATGTTTGAAAAAGTAAAGAAAAACGGAACTGAACAATTAGGAAGAACAAATAGAATTGTTGAAGGAACATCAATAGTAGGAGATATAGTCTCAAAAGCCGATTTTAGATTAGACGGCGAATTGATTGGAAACTTTACTTCACAAGGCAAAATAGTGATTGGGGCCAAAGGAGCTGTTAAAGGAGAAATAATTTGTAATAATGCAGATATCGAAGGAGAATTTCACGGAAAGATAAAAGTTCTAGAAACCCTTAATATTAAATCGACTGCTCAAATACACGGAGAAGTGGCAGTGGGAAAACTTTCGATAGAGCCAGGAGCCGATTTCACAGCAACCTGCACGATGCTTGCCCATTCAAATCCTGTAATCATGCTAGAAGATGGAAAAGGAACCGAATAATAATAATAGAAGAAATAAATGGCTCGCATTTATTAATATTCCTTTTCAAATGGGGATTATTATTTTTATATTTAGTTACTTTGGCACGTGGTTAGACAAAAAATATTCGAACGGAGGATCACTTTGGACTATAGTCCTTTCTTTATTCTCTGTTTTTTTAGCATTGTATAATGTCATCCGCCAAGTCAAAAAATTAAATAAATAATGAATAGAACTGTAGATTTTCTAAAGCATTTTGCTCCCTTTTCAATAATATTATTTCTGATACAATTTTTCATAATGCATTCATTGTCTGAAAAGATTGTCTTTTTTTATCCAGCATGGAGTATCTATTTGTTTAATGTTATTACCACCATTCTTATATATATTGTACTCATATATATAAATAAGAATTTCTCCACTTACACAGGATTTACCTTTCTAGGTCTTAGCTTTTTTAAAATGATGATTGCAATCGTTTTTTTGATTCCTTTCATAAAATCAGATGTCTCTAATCCAGTGATTGATCTTGCTTCTTTTTTTATTCCATATTTTTTGTTTTTAGTTTTTGAAACATATTTTGCAATTAGACTTATAAACAAAGGCTAATTGCTTCATTTTTAACAATATCGTAATTTAAAGTTGTATTAATAAAAATTATATAGATATATTTTCAGTTTTAAATTAAAAATGTACCTTTGCAAAAAATTTTTGAAACCTAAATTTAGATACAGTTTTAATAATGATAATTTCAAACAAACCAGTCCAGTACTTATTAGTTGGCTTATTAGCACTTACTTCGTCGATAAATTTTGCAGCAACATCTGTGGACAGTGTTTCGGTAGAACACAAAAATGTTGAAGCAATAGAAGAAAGCCACGTAGAAACAAGTGGTCATGGAGAAACTGTTGGTCACAAAATAGAGAAGGAATTTAACGCAAGTGAATTAATTAATTCTCATATCGGTGATGCTCACGATTTTCATATTGCAGATTGGAATGGTCATCCGATTTCTTTTAATCTACCAGTGATTTTATGGACTAAAAATGGTTTGGAAATTTTTTCTTCAGAGAAATTTCATCATGATAATTCAGGTCATCATATTGTTGATATTAATGGTCAGAAATTTGTACGTTATAAAGAGGTAATTTTTTATGCTGACAAATTTGAAGAAATATCACAAGACGAAAGAGATAATGGAGCTTTTGCTTTTGATGCTAGACCACTAGATTTTTCTATTACAAAGAATGTTTTTTCAATGTTGATGTCTGCAATTATTTTGTTTTTTGTATTCTTTGCTGTAGCGAGATCGTATAAGAAAAATGAAAAAGCACCAAAAGGATTGGCTGGATTTTTAGAGCCTTTGGTGACTTTTGTACGAGATGAAATCGCTATCCCAAATATTGGAACAAAGAAATACGCTAAATATATGCCTTATCTTTTGACAATCTTTTTCTTTATTTGGATTAACAATCTTATAGGTTTAATTCCATTCTTCCCATTCAGTTCTAACTTAACAGGTAATATTTATTTTACGTTTGTAATGGCACTCATTACTTTTATAGTTACGACTTTAAGTGGAAACAAATCTTATTGGGGCCATATTTTTAATACACCAGGAGTTCCTGTGTGGTTAGCACCAATTATGATTCCTGTGGAAGTCATTGGAATGCTTACTAAGCCATTTGCATTAATGATTCGTTTATTTGCAAATATTACTGCTGGGCACATTATTATTTTAAGTTTAGTTTCTTTAATATTTATATTTAAAACAGTTGCAATTGGACCTGTTTCGGGAGCATTTGTATTATTTATGAGTGTCTTAGAAATGTTAGTTGCTGCTTTACAAGCATATGTATTTACATTGCTTTCAGCATTATTCATAGGTCAGGCTGTTGAAGAGCATGATCATCATTAAGTAGAGTTTTATTAATTATTAACTATATAAATTTATTATTATGGTATTAGCTGGAATCGGAGCTGGATTAGCTGTAATTGGTGCAGGTCTTGGTATTGGAAAAATTGGTGGTTCTGCAATGGACGCTATTGCTCGTCAACCAGAAGCTGCTGGAAAAATCCAGACTGCTATGATTATTGCTGCTGCACTTATTGAAGGGGTTGCTCTTTTCGCAGTAGTTGTTGCGTTAATCGCAAAATAATTAAAATTCAAAACTTCCTGTTGCGGTTGGCTCCAGGAAGTTTTTTTAAAAAAAACGACAAATAATTTTTAAACATATAATGTTATGCAATTAACTTCACCAGAAAGTTTAATTTTTTGGACAACAATTATCTTTATTGTTTTCTTTATTCTTTTAGCAAAATTTGCTTGGAAACCAATTTTAGGTGCTGTAAAAAGCCGTGAGGAATCTATCAACAATGCTTTAGCTTTAGCAGAAGCTGCTCGCAGAGAGATGGAAAATTTAACTGCAGATAATGAGCGTATTTTAAAAGAAGCTCGTGCAGAACGTGATGCTATGTTGAAGGAAGCTCGTGAAATGAGAGAGCAAATTATTGCTGATTCTAAAAATGATGCACAAGAGCAAGGCCAAAAATTAATTGAGCAGGCTAAAGCGGCTATCGAAAGCGAAAAAAATGCTGCAATGGCGGAATTGAAATCTCAAGTTTCTTCTCTATCATTGAGTATTGCTGAAAAATTATTGAAAGAAGAATTATCTAACAAAGAATCTCAAACTAAATTGGTTGAGAAAATGTTAGGTGATGTAAAGTTAAACTAAGATTATGGCAAGTACAAGAGCAGCAATTCGTTATGCAAAAGGAATTCTAGACTTAGCAAACTCTAAAGGTGTTGGCGAAGCTGTAAATAACGATATGAAAACAATTGCATCAGCAATTGAAAATAATTCGGAATTGAGTGCATTTATTCAAAACCAAACGACAAGAGTTGAGGTTAAAGAAAGTGCTCTTTTAGAAGTTTTCGCAAACGTAAATGATGTAACTAAAGGTTTATTTCATTTATTATTTGAAAATAAAAGATTTGAAATTCTATATGCGATTGCAGTAGAATACAATAAATTATTTGATGAAAGTAACGGAGTTGAAACTGTAAAAGTTACAACTGCTATTCCAATGGACGCTGCTTTGGAAGCTAAAGTTTTAGCAAAAGTTGCAACTTTATCGGATAAAAAAATTACGATTGAAAATATAGTAGATCCTTCAATTATTGGTGGATTTATTTTAAGAATAGGTGACAAGCAATACAATGCTTCTGTTGCAAACAGATTACAAGTATTAAAAAGAGAGTTAAGTAATTAGTTTTTATAACACAAAAAAGTGTCTAAATTATAAATTAAGATGGCGGAAATCAAACCTGCTGAAATTTCAGCAATATTAAGAAAGCAAGTAGAAGGTTTTGAATCTGGTGCTACGCTAGAGGAAGTAGGAACAGTACTTCAAGTTGGAGACGGTATTGCTCGTGTTTACGGGCTATCTAATGTACAATATGGTGAGTTAGTAGAATTCGAGAACGGTATGGAAGGTATCGTATTGAATCTTGAAGAGGATAATGTTGGAGTTGTATTATTAGGACCATCAACTGGACTTAAAGAAGGATCTACTGCAAAAAGAACTCAACGTATTGCTTCTCTTAAAGTAGGTGAGCAAATGGTAGGACGTGTGGTTAACACTCTTGGTTTTCCAATTGATGGAAAAGGACCAATTGAAGGAACTTTATACGAAATGCCATTGGAAAGAAAAGCACCTGGTGTTATCTTCCGTCAGCCAGTAACTGAGCCATTACAAACAGGAGTAAAAGCAGTTGATGCTATGATCCCAGTTGGTCGTGGACAGCGTGAGCTTGTTATTGGTGACCGTCAAACAGGTAAATCAACTGTTTGTATCGATACAATCTTAAATCAAAAAGAATTTTACGATGCAGGAAAACCTGTATTCTGTATATATGTTGCAATTGGACAAAAAGCTTCAACTGTAGCAGGAATTGCAAAAATGTTAGAAGAAAAAGGAGCAATGGCTTATACAGTTATCGTTGCTGCTAATGCTTCTGATCCAGCTCCAATGCAAGTTTACGCTCCATTCGCTGGTGCTGCAATTGGAGAGTACTTCAGAGATTCTGGTCGTCCAGCTCTTATCGTTTATGATGATTTATCTAAACAAGCTGTTGCTTACCGTGAGGTTTCTCTTTTATTAAGAAGACCACCGGGACGTGAGGCTTACCCTGGAGACGTTTTCTACTTACACTCTCGTTTATTAGAGCGTGCTTGTAAAGTAATCGCTGATGATGGTATCGCTAAAGGAATGAACGATTTACCAGATTCTATCAAATCTATCGTAAAAGGTGGCGGTTCATTAACTGCTTTACCAATTATCGAAACTCAAGCTGGTGACGTTTCTGCATATATCCCAACAAACGTAATCTCTATTACAGATGGTCAGATTTTCCTTGATGGAGATTTGTTCAACTCTGGAGTTCGTCCTGCAATTAACGTAGGTATCTCTGTATCTCGTGTTGGAGGTAATGCTCAAATTAAGTCAATGAAAAAAGTTTCTGGAACTTTAAAATTAGACCAAGCTCAATTCCGTGAATTAGAAGCTTTCGCTAAATTTGGTTCTGACTTAGATTCTGTTACTTTAAACGTAATTGAAAAAGGTAAAAGAAACGTTGAGATTTTGAAACAAGGTTTAAATGATCCTTATACAGTTGAAAACCAAGTAGCTATTATCTATGCTGGTTCTAAAAACTTATTAAGAAATGTTCCTGTTAATAAAGTAAAAGAATTCGAAGCAGATTTCTTAGCGTACTTAAACAGCAAACATAAAGATACACTTAACGCTTTGAAAGCTGGTAAATTAGATGACGCTATTACTGACGTTATTGAAAAAGCAGCAAAAGAAATTTCAGCAAAATATAACTAATTATTAGTTGACGGTTGTTGGTTGATTGTTTTTGGAATTATCCAAGTAACTAACAACCAACAACTAACAACCAACAACTACAATAGATGGCAAATTTAAAGGAAATCCGTAATAGAATTACTTCCGTTTCATCGACGATGCAGATTACATCGGCTATGAAAATGGTTTCTGCTGCAAAGCTTAAGAAAGCACAAGATGCAATCACTGCAATGCGTCCTTATGCCGAGAAATTAACGGAGTTATTGCAAGATCTTTCTGCTACACTAGAAGGTGAAGTAGGAGGAGATTACACTACACAACGTGAAGTAAAAAAAGTATTGTTAGTAGCTGTAACTTCAAACAGAGGTTTATGTGGTGCTTTCAATTCAAATATTATTAAAGAGATTAAAAATCGTACTGATTTTTATGCTGGAAAGCAAGTTGATGTTTTTGCCATTGGTAAAAAAGGAAGTGATGCTTTAAGCAAAACTCATAAAGTTCACGGTCATCATAATGCAATTTTTGATCATTTGACATTTGAAAATGTTGCTGGAATTGCGGATGATTTGACACAAAAGTTTTTAACTGGAGAATATGACAGAATTGAGTTAGTTTACAATCAGTTTAAAAATGCTGCAACTCAAATTGTTCAAGTAGAACAGTTTTTACCGTTAGCTCCTATTAATACTGATAAAGCTGCAGCTTCTGGAGATTATATTTTTGAACCAGGAAAAGAAGAAATTGTATTGGCTTTAATTCCAAAGTCTTTAAAAACACAATTGTATAAAGGTATCCGCGATTCATTTGCCTCTGAGCATGGAGCACGTATGACTGCTATGCACAAAGCAACAGATAACGCAACAGCTTTAAGAAACCAATTGAAATTAACTTATAACAAAGCTCGTCAAGCTGCGATTACAAGTGAGATTTTAGAAATCGTTGGTGGAGCAGAAGCTTTAAATGGATAATCTATTACATAATAAATAAAAAGAAAGCCAGCTAATGCTGGCTTTTCTTTTTTATTGGAAGTTTTATTCTTTTTTAAAAATACTTTTATAAAATGGTGATTCTCAAATTATAGTTAAGTTGAGAATCACTACCATTTTATAAAAATAGACAGATTAAATCTGTGTGCTTTGTCTTTCATGGGAACAAACTAGCTTTATTAATCCCAATGCTCTGTTTTTTTGAGGGTTACAATACAGCAGAATCAATCCCTTGTGCTTTGTCTTTTGTGGGAACAAACAAGCTTTATCAGTCCCAGTGCTCTGTTTTTATTAGGGTTACAATACAGCTGAATCAATCCCTTATGCTTTGTCTTTTATGGGAACAAACAAGCTTTATCAGTCCCAGTGCTTTCTTTTTTTGAAGGGTTGTATCTAGCTTTCCCAATCCCTTTGTAACAAATTTAAAAAAAGACTGTTAAAAAAATGTTACATAATTTTCATCTCTATTTTATATATTTCACATGTTGTGTTAAAAAATCATACATAATTATCTTAATATAAGTGTTTTAAGAATAGTTTATGTCAAGGATTTTCTTTTTTTGTTAAGTTTAATTTATTTTCAAAGAGCAAAAACCTGTTCTCCTAGTCTATATTTTAAGTATTTTTGAATCCTATTTCTATAAACAATGGCCTTACAAATAAAAGAGCTTAGAACCATTGAAGATATGGTAGCTCAAATCCATACGATTCGATTTTTATATCCCAATCTCTCTCTTGAAAAATATGAAACATTTCTCGCTGAAATGCTTCCGCATAATTATATTCAAATTGCAGTATTTGAAGATAACATTTGTCTGGGTCTAACAGGCTGTTGGTCGGCAACAAAACTTTGGACAGGAAAATATCTTGAGATTGACAATTTTGTCGTTAATCCAGAATATCGATCTAAAGGAATCGGGAAAATGCTTACCGATTATGTTGATAAAAAAGCTATCGAATTAAATTGCAGCAGTATCGTTTTGGACGCATTTACTGGAAATTTCGGTGCTCATCGATTTTATTATAATCAGGGTTACGCTCCGAGAGGATTTCATTTTGTAAAAATTTTGGACGAAAAGAAGTTAACGGTTTAAAAACAATCAGAAGTTTTCTTTATTGCATCAACAAAAGCACCATTAAACAAAAGAAATGGTTATTTTTGTCTTACAAACATTATTAGAATTATATTTTGGGATTATATAAAAATCTATTCAAACAAACGGCAATTTACGGACTGGCTACGGTTTTACCAAGAATGCTGAGTTTTTTATTAGTGAGATTATATACTGGAATTTTGCCTACAGCAGAGTATGGTGAAGTTTCGATTGTATTGTCTTGGATGGTTTTCTTTAATGTGGTTCTTTCTTACGGAATGGAAACTGCATTTTTTAGATTTTACAGTGCTGAAGAAGATAAGAAAAATGTAATCGCAACATCTACCATTTCAATATTTTGGACTTCTATAATTTTTCTTTTCGCTGGATTGATTTTTAGAAACACATTGGCAAATCTTGCTGAAGTAGATGTTCAATATATTACCTATACTATTTGGATTTTGGTTTTAGATGCATTGGTTTTAATTCCATTCTCAAAACTTAGGGCAAATCAGAGGCCAATGGTTTATGCCGCTATTAAAATTGGAAATGTTGTAATAAACTTATTGCTGAATATATTTTTCCTAATGTATCTTCCAAAATTGGCAGATTCAAACCCGAATTCTATTTGGGATAATTTGTATGTGCAAAATTTCCAGATTGCGTATATTTTCATTGCAAACCTTCTAGCTAGTTTGGCGACATTTATTGTGCTTTCTCCAAATTATCTTTCGCTTGGGAGAAAATTCGATCCAGTGCTTTGGAAAAAAATGATGAAATACGGACTTCCAATTTTGGTTGCTGGATTGGCTTTTGCTGTCAACGAACATTTCGATAAAATCTTGTTGGGTTATTTACTTCCTGAAAATTTAGCAAAATCTGAAGTTGGAGCATATTCAGCGTGTTACAAATTAGGATTATTTATGGTTCTTTTTGCGACAGCTTTCAGATTAGGAATTGAGCCTTTCTTTTTTAGCCACGCAAAAAATGAAAACGCACCGCAGACTTATGCCGTTATTACCAAGTATTTTGTGATTTTAGGATCGTTGATTTTATTGGGTGTAATTGTTTTTGCGGACGTTTTAAAATATTTGTTATTAGACAACAAATCATATTGGGAAGCAATGAAAGTCGTGCCACTCATTATTTTGGCAAATTTCTTTTTGGGTATTTACAACAATTTATCGGTTTGGTATAAACTTACTGATAAAACACAAATTGGAGCATACATATCTATTGTGGGCGCCATTGTAACTTTGATTTTAAATTATCTATTAATTCCGAAATATAGCTATTACGGATCTGCAATTGCAACTATTTCAGCTTATGGAAGCATGATGCTTATTTCTTATGTTTTAGGAAATAAATATTATCCGATTCCTTATGATATGAACAAGATTGGTGCTTATTTAGGCGTTTCCATATTATTTTCAATAATCTCATTTTACGGATTTAGAGAAAAATATTATGTTGGAATTCCGTTGCTTTTAGCTTTTATGTATCTCGTATATCATTTTGAAAAAGATACCGTAAAAGGAATAATGAAGAGAAAATAAGACGTTTTAAGAAAATTATATTCAAAAATGAAAATTCAAATTATCAATAAATCACAGCACGATTTACCAAATTACGAAACGATTGCTTCTGCAGGAATGGATCTTCGTGCCAATATTATAGAACCTATCACGTTAAAACCTTTAGAAAGAACCATTGTAAAAACAGGACTTTTTATCGAGTTGCCAATCGGTTATGAAGCACAAGTAAGACCAAGAAGCGGCTTGGCTGCAAAAAAAGGTGTAACAGTTTTAAATTCGCCAGGAACAGTTGATGCAGATTACAGAGGAGAAATCGGAGTAATTTTAGTAAATTTATCTAATGACGATTTTGTAATCGAAAATGGAGAACGAATCGCGCAGTTGATTATTGCAAAACACGAAAGAGCTGAATGGATTGAAGTTGAAACACTTTCTGAGACATCAAGAGGTGAAGGAGGCTTTGGAAGCACAGGAGTGAAATAAAAAAAGGATGACCAAACCCAACGAAGATTTTAATCTTCACATAAAATCAAGTAAATAATGAAAATAATTGTGCCAATGGCAGGCCGAGGATCAAGATTGAGGCCTCATACATTAACGGTTCCAAAGCCGTTAATTCCAGTTGCAGGAAAATCTATCGTACACCGTTTAGTTGAAGATATTGCCAAAATATTAAAAGAACCAATTGAAGAAGTTGCTTTTATTTTAGGAGATGAGGCTTTCTTTGGAGATGACGTTGTAGCAAGTTTAGAAGATCTAGCAAAAGGATTAGGAGCAAAAGCTTCAATCTATCGTCAAGATCAGCCACTAGGAACTGGACACGCTATTATGTGTGCCAAAGAATCTCTTTCTGGTCCAGCTGTAATTGCTTATGCAGATACTTTAATTAGAGCAGATTTTGAATTAGATCCAGAAGCAGATGCTGTAATTTGGGTAAAACAAGTAGATCAGCCAGAAGCTTTTGGCGTGGTTAAGCTGAACCAAAATAATGAAATTATAGAATTGGTCGAGAAACCAAAAGAATTTGTTAGCGACTTGGCCGTTATCGGAATTTATTATTTTAAAGAAGTTGGAATCTTAAGAAATGAACTTCAAAATGTTTTAGATAATAATATTCAGAATGGTGGAGAATACCAGATTAATGATGGTATCAAAGCGATGATGGCAAACGGAAAAGTTTTTAAAACTGGAAGCGTTGATGAATGGATGGATTGCGGCAATAAGGATGTTACGGTTGAAACCAATACAAGAATGCTTGGTTTTCTTCACAATGACGGAGAGCATTTAGTAGATTATGGTGTGACTTTAGAAAATTCAACAATTATTCCTCCTTGTTATATTGGAGAAAATGTGGTTTTAAAAAATACTACGATCGGTCCAAATGTTTCGCTTGGAAAAGGATGCCACGTATCAGACAGTACAATCAAAAACAGTTTGATTCAGACTTATTCTCAAATTAAAAATGCTGCTTTAGATAATGCAATGATCGGAAACCATGTGAGTTACGATGGCAAATTTACAAGCATCAGTATTGGAGATTACGCTGTTTTAGAATAAAATAAAAAATTAAGAAAGTTTCGTTTTGTTTAAAAGGTAATTTTTAGAAATGATTAAAAAAAGAGTTTTCACAATATTGGTTTTTGCTTTATTCAGCACACCATTTTCGGTTTTTGCACAGACAGAACCCGAGGATATTGCTATGGCAACAGATGAATATCAAGACTCATTTTATGAATCATTAAAACAAAAAGGAATTGAAAATTATGATAAAGCTATTGTATCATTGGAGAAATGTATTAAACTTAAACCCAATGATGCAGTTGCTTATTTTGAATTAGGAAAAAACTATTTTGCGCTGAAAGAATATCAAAATGCACAGACTGCTTTTGAAAAAGCGGCACAGCTTGATCCTAAAAATAAATGGTTCTGGCTTGGAATTTACGATGTAAGTTACGAGACAAAAAACTATCCTTTGGCGATTGAAATTATTCAAAAAATAATTGTTTTTGACGAAGAATATAAAGACGATTTGATTTCGTTGTACATGATTACCAATCAGTATGACAAGGCATTGACAGCGATTAATGAAATGAACGATAAGTTCGGAAAATCTTCTGATCGTGAAATTTATAAAGCTCAGATTTTATCCCAAGGAAAATATCAGAATGCTGAAATTGATAATCTAATTCAGCAGATTAAAAAAGATCCAAAAGAAGAATCCAATTATTTGAATCTTATTTTATTGTATTCAAAAAACAATGAAAATGAGAAATCGCTTGAAGTAGCAAAACAGCTGGCAAAAGAAATTCCAAATTCAGAATGGGGACAGGTAAGTTTGTTCAAAACTTACTTAGATGCCAATCAGGCAGATAAAGCTATAAAATCGATGAATGTGATTTTAGCAAGTTCAAAAATCGATTCAAAAATCAAACATAGAACTTTGAATGAGTTTTTGATTTATGTAAATAAAAATCCACAGTATGCTGCCGATTTAGAAAAAGCTATTTCTTATTTTGATAATGATAAGAATGTAGATGTGGCCAAAGAAATTGGAAAATTTTATCATAGCAAGGGACAGTTTGAAAATGCTATTAAATATTATGAAAAAGATTTAAGCGCCAATTCAGATACAGATCTTGAAACCAATATGCTATTGCTGGAAGCTTATGCCCAAGCAAAACAATACGAGCCAATGACCAAAAGAGCCATGATGCTGATTGAAGTTTATCCAAGTCAGGCTCAGTTTTATTATTATGCTGGTTTAGGAAGCAATCAGCAGAAACAATTTAAAAATGCAAAAACCGTCTTAGAAATGGGTCTTGATTATGTAGTGGATGACGTAAAATTAGAATCAAATTTTAATATTCAATTAGGAGAGGCATACAATGGATTGGGAGATGCAAAGAAAAAAGAGGAATACTTTTTGAAGGCAAATGAATTATTAAAAAAGAAAAAATAAAATTTAGATGAAAAAATATATATCAATACTAGTATTGTCTATTGCCGTAATTTCATGCAAATCTAAAGCAGTAGCAGTGCAAGGAAATACAGGCCAGACTATTGTAGAGAAAGAAGACAAAAAAGTAATCGAAAAGCACTATGACAACAAATTAGATTTTTCGACTTTGTACATAAAAGCGAGTGCAAGATATGCTGATGAAAAACAAAGCCAAAATGTTACTGCCGAAATTAGAATCGAAAAAGACAAACAGATTTTAATAAGTGTTCGTTTCTTAGGAATCACAATGGCTAAAGCTTTAATAACACCTTCTGCAGTAAGTTATTATGAAAAAATGAACGGGACTTATTATGAAGGTGATTTTACAAGTTTAAGCAAATGGTTGGGAACAGATTTAGATTATTCTAAAGTTCAAAATTTATTAATAGGAGAAGCTTTTGACGATTTAAGAAAAGGAAAATATACGCAGACAATTGTAGATAATCTTTTTAGATTTGATGAAGAAAAGGATGCCAATTTAAAAAAGACCTTTTTCTTAGATGGAGAAAAATATTTAATCCAGAAAGAAGAGATTTCGCAGCCGTCTGAAAACAGAACATTGCAAATAGCGTATTCTGACACTAAAAATTTTGATCAGGGAGTATTACCGACAAGTATAGAAATCAATGCTGTTCAGCCAAAAGGCAAAACAAGTATTAATTTAAATTACAACAACATTTCATTTAATGAAGAACTTTCTTTTCCGTATAGTGTTCCAAGCGGTTATAAAAAAGTTACAATTAAGTAAATTTGCAAAAATAAAAACAGAAACATGCCAAAATTTCTTCTAAGTCTAGTTTTAGTTTGTGCCACTACATTTGTATGGGCGCAAGATTCGCAGCAAGAAAAACTGGAACAGCGTAAAGCCCAAATTCAGCAGGAAATAAGAGATAACGAAAAGATGTTGCAATCTGTTCGAAAAAAAGAGAAATCTGCTGTGAATGAATATTTAATTCAGGCAAACAAAATTAAGCTAAAAGAGAAGTTAATTAATACTACGGCAAAACAGGAAAGGCTGATTAGCAACGACATGTACATTAATCAGGTTCAGGTAAATAAACTTAAAAAAGAACTAAAAGTTCTAAAAGAAGATTATGCTGAGATGATTTTGAAATCCTACAAAAGCCGTTCTGAACAGAGTCGTGCCATGTTCATTTTATCTTCTGAAAGTTTTTTGCAAGCTTATAAAAGAGCACAGTATTTAAAACAATATACTGCTTTCAGAAAAAATCAAGGTCTTGAAATTCAGTCAAAAACAGCTCAATTAGTTGAATTTAATGCTAAGCTGGACGGGCAAAGAAAAATAAAAAAGAAGATAATTGCCGAAAATCAGAAAGAGAAAGTTACTCTTGAGGCAGAGAAAAAAGAACAGCAGAAATTGGTTAATTCGCTTAAAAAAGATAAAAACAAAATTGCTGCCGATATTAGATCAAAACAAAGTGAAGCAAAAAGAATTGATAAACAAATTGATCGTTTAATTCGCGAAGCCATTGCGGAAGCCAATAGAAAAGCAGCTGCAGAAAGAGCAAAAGCAAATCCAGGTTCTAGCGAAGCAAAAGCACCAGTTTCTTCTTCTAAAATTGCATTGACACCAGAAGATAAAATTCTAGCTGCTGACTTTAAAGCAAATAGAGGAAGACTGCCTTGGCCAGTAGAGAAAGGATTTATTTCTCTTGGTTACGGAGATCAGCCACATCCACTTCACCCTTCAATTACAGTTCACAATTCTGGAGTTGAGATTACTACCGAAAATGGCGCAAGCGCTAGAGCAGTATTTGCTGGAGAAGTTTCTAAAGTTATTGTATTATCGCCTGTAAATAAAGCAGTTGTGATTCAGCATGGAGACTATTTTACCGTATATCAAAATTTAAGTTCGGTTTCGGTAAGTCAGGGAGATAAAGTGACAACTAAACAAACTATCGGAAGAGTGAGAACAAGTGGAGATACAGGAAAAACAATTATTAAATTCCTGATTCTACAAAACACATCAAACAATAATCCGGAAGGATGGCTGCAAAGCAGATAAAAAATTAAGGGAGCTTTTGGCTCCCTTTTTTTAATCGTATTGTTCCAAGAAGTATCTCACAACATCTGTAGTCGTTACAATACCTTTAAGTTCGCTATTATCAACAACAGGAAGCGCATGGAAATCTTCCTTTACAAAAATTTCGGCTAAATCTCTTATTATAGTGTCAGACGAAACTGTTTTTGGTTTCGAAGTCATTACTTGAGGAACAGTCAGCATTTCTAGTATAGCTTCATCGGCATTGTCTTGACCTTCAAATAAAGCTCCAAATGTTAATCGGTTAATATCCGTTCGGCTGATGATTCCAATTACTTCTTTGCCTCTTACAATGGGAATATGATGAATCGTATTTGTTTTTAATTTTTCGACTACTGTTTTAAGATCATCTTTTTCGTTTGCAGTCACAACAGTTTTTGTCATAATGTGACTAATTGGTTCTCTTTTTTTCATGATAGATTAGTTTTATATTTATATCAAATATGTAGAATAATTCCCTCAAACGCTATGACCTTTATCAGCTTTTAAAAGAATTAAAAGAACATGTAATACGACTAAATTTTAGTATTTTTGCAGTATGGAAACAAATAGACAGAAAAAAATAGGCGGTGTTCTTCAGAAAGATCTGGTTGACATTTTGCAAGGTGAAGTGAGAAAAAACGGAATTACAAACTTGGTAATTTCAGTATCCAAAGTAAGTGTAACTACAGATTTATCTATAGCGACAGTATATTTAAGCATTTTTCCGCAAGAAAAAGCCAAAGAAACTTTAGAAGCCATAAAAACAAATTCAAATTTAATCAAACATGATTTGGCACAGCGTGTACGTTTGCAATTGCGCCGTGTTCCGAATTTGGTGTTCTTTATAGATGATTCTCTAGATTATATAGAGAAAATTGACAATGCACTTGCCGGAAAAGAAAACCCAATAGAAAACCGTGATCTTTTAGAAAAAAGAAGAAAGTCATAATTTGAATTTCCCTTTATACATAGCCAAACGTTATATTTTTAGCAGCAGTAAAAACAATGCTATCAATATCATCAACCGTATTGCCAGCATGGGAATCATTGTTGGTACAATGGCTTTGTTTGTTGTTTTATCTGTTTTCAGCGGATTAAAAGTTTTCAGTCTTTCGTTTACAAACGAAATTGATCCTGATTTGAAATTGACAAGTACTTACGGAAAATCATTTTCAATTACTCCCGATCAGGAAAATCAAATCAAAAAAGTAGAGGGTATTGCTTCTTACACCAAAATCATAGAAGACCGTGTTTTGTTTCTATTCAAAGACAAACAGCAAGTTACGTATTTAAAGGGCGTTGACAGTTTATATCCAGTTGTAAATGATATCAAGAAAAAACTTTTTAATGGTCAATGGCTAAAACCGGATAGTTTTCAGGTTGTAATTGGATATGGTTTGGCTCAAAATTTCTCCATGGGAATTTTAGATTTTGAAAATCCACTTCAAATTTTTGCTCCAAAGCCAGGAAAAGGAGGGATAGAAAATCCAGAAGAAGCATTCAATAAAACCGATGTTCTGCCAGTTGGGATTTACTCCATCAGCGAAGATTTAGATTCGAAATATGTATTTGCAGATTTAGGTTTAGTGCAAGAATTGCTAATGTACAAGCACAATCAAATCTCGGGATTAGAATTTAAATTAAAAGAAAATGCAGATGAAAGCGCTGTAAAATCAAAACTTAGTTCTATTTTTAAAAATAAGATCACTTTAAAAAATAGAGCACAGTTAAACGAGTCTTTGTATAAAATGCTCAATACCGAAAACATCGCGGTTTATCTGATTTTTACTCTCGTTATCATTGTAGCACTTTTTAATTTGATTGGTGCATTGATTATGATGATTTTAGAAAAGAAAGGAAATCTTAAAACCCTTTTCAATTTGGGCTCTGACATTGGCGATCTACGCAAAATATTTTTGCTTCAAGGTACTTTATTAAGTGTTTTTGGTGGCTTGATCGGACTTGTTTTAGGTATTATTCTCGTGATATTACAGCAGAAATTTGAACTTATCATGATTACGCCAACCTTGGCCTATCCAGTTGTTTTTACAGTTGAAAATGTTATCATCGTAATGACGACAATTATCTCTTTAGGGTTTATTGCTTCGCTAATTGCAAGCAGCCGAGTAAGTAAAAAATTACTAGATTAATTTCTCCTTTAAAAATATTACTTATATTTACCGCCTTGAAAATCTACAGCATATGATTGTTTCTGCCTAATCCTATTTTATTTTTTAGAATAATTAGGATACTTACGTTTTACTTTTTTAGTTCAGATTAAAGATACATCTGGACCAATTTTATCATTTATCCTAAAATATCATGACAGAAACATCTATAAAGGAAAGTTTTATTTCCAAAATTTTTACCACAATTAAACAGGCTTTAAAAGGCGATGAATCTTTTGACTATACTTCTGGGAGTATTAAAAAAGCAGTAATTCTATTGGCCATTCCGATGGTTTTAGAAATGATGATGGAGTCGGTTTTTGCTCTTGTCGACCTGTATTTCGTCGGACATTTGGAACATAGTAGTTTTGCTATTCAGACTGTCGGTTTGACCGAATCGGTATTGACTGTAATTTATTCGCTTGCCATCGGAATGAGCATGGCAGCAACAGCAGTCGTAGCAAGACGTATTGGAGAAAAAGATCCCGTCGCTGCTGCAAAAGCAGGAATGCAAGCCATAATTATCGCCTTTGCAGTGAATAGCTTATTGAGCATTTTCGGAATTATTTATGCCAAAGACATTTTAATTTTAATGGGTTCTTCAATAGAATCGGCAGAACATGGTTTCCGATTTACACAAATTATGATTGGTTCGAGTTTATGCATTATGCTTTTGTTTTTAATAAACGGAATATTCCGCGGAGCAGGAAATGCTGCAATAGCTATGAAAAGTCTCTGGATTGCCAATATTTGCAATATCATTTTATGTCCGATTTTAATTAATGGTCTTGGGCCAATTCCAGCTTTCGGATTAATCGGCGCTGCTTTGGCAACTACATTCGGAAGAAGTATAGGGGTTGTATATCAAGTGTATCATTTGTTTTTTGGAAATGGAGTTCTAAAAATCAAGATTCCATATTTCGTTCCAGATTTTACACAAATAAAAGCCTTAGTAAAAATTGCCGCTCCAGGAATTTTACAATTTGTAATTGCCTCTTGCAGCTGGATTTTCTTAGCACAATTAGTTGCAACAACAGGAGGCGATCATGGTTCGGCAGGATATCAGACTGCATTGAGAATTATGATGTTTTTTATTCTTCCAGCTTGGGGATTGAGTAATGCTGCAGCAACTTTGGTCGGACAAAACTTAGGCGCTAAACAAATTGAACGTGCAGAAAAATCGGTTTATACAACGGCAAGATATAATGTGATTTTCATGGCTACAATTATGATTATTACTTTGGGGCTTGGACAATATATTATTTCATTTTTTACGAATGACGAACATGTCAAAACCGTTGCGATTGAGGCCTTGCAAATCATGAGTGTAGGATTTATTTTCTACGGAATCGGAATGGTTCTCATTAACACTTTCAATGGAGCAGGAGATACCTGGACACCAACAGGAATTAATTTCTTCGGTTTTTGGCTGTTCCAGATTCCGTTAGCTTTTGTGCTTGCAAAGCATTTTAATATGGGGCCAACAGGAGTTTTTATTGCCATTCCGGTTGCTGAAACCGCTATAACTTTAGCTGGAATCTTTTTCTATAAAAGAGGAAAGTGGAAACGAGTTCAAGTTTAAGATAAAAAAAAGACCTTCAAATTTGAAGGTCTTTTTGCTTATAAATCTCATATTTTAAACAAATTCATATCCTGCGTAAACCTGTTCGATTTCTTTCATAATGGCGAATAAATCTTCAGCTGCATCAGTGGTAACTAGTTTTTGTTTGAATTCTTTAAACGAATGAATTCCTTTGAAATAATTGGTATAATGACGGCGCATTTCTACAATTCCTAAACGCTCGCCTTTCCAATCCATTGACCATTGCAAATGATTTCTGGCCGCTTCAACACGATCAATAACCGTTGGAGCAGGTAAGTGCTCACCAGTTTTGAAATAGTGTTTGATTTCATTAAAAATCCACGGATAACCAATGGCAGCACGGCCAATCATGATACCGTCAATTCCGTATTCGTTTTTATAGTGTAATGCTTTTTCTGGACTGTCAATATCGCCATTTCCAAAAATTGGCATCGTAATTCTTGGGTTGTTTTTTACGCGTGCAATATGCGACCAGTCAGAATGGCCTTTGTACATTTGAGCACGAGTTCTGGCGTGAATCGTTAAAGCTTGCACACCAATATCTTGAAGTCTTTCAGCAACTTCATCAATATTGATTGAATTTTCGTCCCAGCCTAAACGGGTTTTTACCGTAACAGGCAAATCAGTTCCTTTGATAACCGCTTTTGTCAAACGAACCATCAAATCAACATCTTTTAAAACTCCTGCACCAGCACCTCTGCAAACTACTTTTTTTACAGGACATCCAAAGTTGATATCTACTAAATCTGGTTTTACAGTAGAAACAATTTTAGAAGACATTTCCATTGCTTCTTCATCGCCACCAAAAATCTGAATTCCAACAGGACGTTCGTAATCAAAAATATCCAGCTTCATACGGCTTTTTATAGCGTCACGAATTAATCCTTCCGATGAAATAAATTCAGAATACATCATGTCAGCTCCATGCGTTTTGCATAATCTGCGAAACGGCGGATCGCTTACATCTTCCATCGGCGCCAGTAATAAAGGAAATTCAGGTAATTCTATGTTGCCAATCTTGACCATCTTCGTAATTTTTTGCAAAATTACAACATTTAGTTCAATTTGTACCAAATTGAGGTTCAAAGGTTCAAAGTGACAAAAATGTAAAGGTTTTTAAATAATGAATATAAATTATTGTAGTTTAGGATTTTATAAGTTTGCCATTTTTCCAAATTTCAACTTTCTGAACATTTCCATTTTCATTATAGAAATATTGTTTTTTTATGGGAACATCATTTTTAAAGATTCCTTCATATTTTATATTTCCATTTTCATAATATTCTCTGTAAACACCTAATTTATTTCCATTTACAGTACGCTTTTCAAGTTTTAAAAAACCGTTAGAATAGTATTCCTTATAAAATTCATCTTCTTTTTCATTGTCTTGCTCTATAATATTTTCACTTTTTAAATCCCCATTGTCATAAAATTTAAAAGTATGTATGTTTTTAGAATTTTCCGGTTTATGAAAATTATATTTATAATTTGAAGTTTCAACAACAATTCCAATCTTATTAAATTCTTGAGAATAAAGTAATTTTCCTTCATTATAGAATTCAATTGTTTCCAGGTTCCCAGTATTGTCATAGGAGAAAGCATTCCCTTGTATAATACCGCAGTGAAAATTTGAAGTATAGCTTAAGATTCCATTTTCATAATAATTTTTCCATATACCATGTTTTGTTCCAATTCGAATATTATCCAATTCGCTTCCAACTCCACATCCAGCAATATGTATGCTCTTACGGTTAGTCTTATATTCGCAATTTTTATATATACCCTCAGTTTTTAAAATTCCGGTATCATAATATTCTTTGTAAATGCTATCAAGAGTATTTTCCTTTAAATAGCTTTCCATTTTTATTTTCCCATTTTCGTGATTAACAATATACTTTTGTTGCGAATATATTTTCACAAAAAAAAATAAAAGTATTGTTAGCATTAATTTTGAAAATTTCATTTTTTGAATGTTTCAATTACTTAAAAAGTGGAATATAATATTGTATGCTAAAAAACTTTGCCCCTATGCTAAGATCGATAATCAAAAAATCGAATTGGTTTTCGGCTCATTGGGTTAAAAACGATAGGGTTTAGGATTTCTTTTGGAACAAATTCTATTTTCGGCGTTACTCTCAATTTGGCTCTAAAGTGGTCTTTTATCTCTTGTAAAAATTCTGGAGATTGATTTTTAACTGCAATTTTAATCAAGATTTCGTCTGTGCCTAAATCGTTGGTAGAGATTTCAATCAAATGATTTTCGATATTGTCAAAACTGCTCAAAACATCATTCATCGCTGGCGGATACAAGGTTGTCCCTTTATATTTAATCATTTGTTTTTTGCGCCCAACAACTGGTCCGACGCGTAAAGTATTTCTGCCGCAAGCGCAAGGTTCGTCATGAAACTGTACAATATCTCCAGTTTTAAAACGAAGCAAAGGCATTGCCTCAATTCCTAAAGTGGTAAAAGTCAGTTCGCCGGTTTCACCGTTTTTAACAGGCATATTATTTTCGTCTAGGACTTCAACGATGATTAATTCTGGATGATGATGTCCGCCTTTTCCGTGTTCACATTCTGTAAAAGCCGTGCTCATTTCTGTTGAAGCATAAGTCGAAAACAACTTAATATTCCATTTATCTGTAATTTTTTTGGATAAAATATTCATTGAAAAATCCTGTTCTCTCAAAGATTCCCCAATACAGATGGCACCTTTTATGCTCGAATTATTATAATCGATTCCGTGAATTTCGGCGTATTCAATTAATTTCAAAAGAAAAGAAGGAACGGTAATCAAATAACTAGGATTATATTTTAAAATCGAATCCCATTGCATTTCTGGAATTCCAGCACCAACGCGAATTACTCCTACTTTCAATTTTCGAAGGCCTAGAAAATAAGCCAAACCAGCCATAAATTTTCGGTCAATTGTGGTCATTAGTTGTACAATATCGCCTTCTGCAATTCCGGCACAGGCAAAGGAAATTGCTTCATTATAAGCCAAACGATCCAAGTCAGAATCGGTTAGACCAAAAGTTACCGGATCTCCTAAAGTTCCAGATGTTGTAGCGTAATCGATGATTTTATGTTGCGGAACACACAAAAAATCATCGTTATATTGCTGTAAATCTTCTTTGGTGGTAATAGGTAAATGCTGTAAATCTTCCAGTGTTTTTACCTTTGAAATATCAATATTCTGTCCTGCAAAAAGCCTTTTGTAAAAAGGAGAATTCTCACTGATGTAAGCAAGAAGTTCGGCTAATTTTTTTTCTTGAAAAATTTTAATCTCTTCTAAAGAATCTTTTTCTATTGCTGGAATCATTGTACTTTTCTTTTGACTTTTTTTAAATATTTTTCAATCTCTTCTTTTTGCGGAACTGTAGTGATTTCGTGGCTTAAAGCTTTTTCAAAATTAAGCTTTGCCTGAAGAAATTCCTTTTTTTGGTAAAAGTACAATCCTACCTTATAATATACAACCCAATAATTAGGGTTTAGTGCTTGATAATCTTCAAGAAATTCTGGAGAAACAGTTTCTTTCTTTTTTAAAATCGAGTCCATTTTATGATCTTCTATTTTGAATTCTTTAAAATTCTGAAAGGCAGTTGTTTCTAAGAAAGGATCTTTGGCAATGTTTAAATTTTCCTTTTGAAAAGATTTTACTGTATTTTTGTTTTCTCCAAAAATCTCATTTAAATCATAGCAGACAAACTCGCCCAATTGATAGGGATTTGCAGAAACCCAAACCAACTTTTCTTTTGGTTTAAATATAATTCCGTGATGCGCCAGCAGTTGGTTCAAGGCTTTTTCATTTCCATATCCTAAAGAAATGTCCTTTAAGCCTTCTTTGTTTCGAAGGATTTCCGAAGCAATTTCAGGATTTACTTTGGGATTTTCAGATAGCAATTCCTGCATTCTTTCGTAACGATATTCAGAATGGCTGTTGGCAATCTGTTTTTGATTTCTTTTATCGTCCTTAAAAGCTTCGCCTTGAAAATGATTAGAACAAATTAATTGATCGCTATTTAGAACATCATAAACGTCCATTTTATTTGGAGAAACTTCAATTAAAATCGCTTTGTTGTCATTGGCGCTTCCGACCATAATCGATTCAGAGACAAATACTTTTCTTTTTTTTGCAATGGCAATGGCCTCGTCTAAATTTTTAGCGTGCTGTAAAATTTCACGAGTTAGAATCGAAATCGGCGTTTTGGCGCTAAGCGGAATTTTAGATTTCGAAGCGTTTATCGTTACGGTCAACCCTTCATAATTCATTCCAGAAACTGCGCCAATCATTCCGGGCCAAGTGACCATCATAAACGGATAACCTTCTTCTGGTTTTATAAAGGCCACGATTTTATTTTCCGCGAAAGCGTCATTGACATAAAAATCAAAATTTCGAGCCAAAATTAAATTCCCATCTTCCGATTTTTCGTTCCAAGCCGCAAAAGAAGAACAGCCAACCAAGGCTAAATCTTGTAAAGCATGTCCAATATCATGAGCGGCGTGAAGATATAAACTGCGCTGATATTGAGGTGCGATATTATCAAAGTCATTTGAAGTGTATTGCGAAACGCCATAAATTTCTGTTTGATATTCGTTGGGAACATTCAAATACAATTTTCGATTGTACCATTTTAGAAAATGGCGAAGCAGATTCTGCTGGAATTTTGACGGAATTAAATCGGTAATTTTAGAGAAAAAAATGCGTTGCTGTTTGTGCAAAAGCGAATCAGTCAAAGCACCAGTAGAAAGTCCAATTTCGAGAGGATCACCTTCTACATATAATTCCCAAAGACCTTGTTTATTTTTTAAAAGCGAATTTTTTCCAGAAAGAAAAATGCTGTCTGATAATTTTTGTACAATGGGTTTTGTATTGTTGAAAGCGGTAATATCAGGCGTGTGTTTTTTTGATTTTGAAGTACCGCAGGAAATCAGCAAACTAAAAAAACCGACGAAGAAAATATATAGGATGCGGTTTTTCATAATAATTTATTCAGATGCTTTTTTTATTTTTTCCAGCAGATATTCTTTTCCTACAATTTCAGAGCAAGTTATGACCGCTCCAACCGTAACACCCAAGACACCGTGCATATTAATACTTTGGCCTGTAAGATAAAGATTTTCTATTTTAGTTTTGTTCGGAATCAAAGTTTTCATTGGATTATTTGAATCTTTAACATATCCGTACATATTTCCACCGTCTCCACCAATGTAATCGCGGTAAGAAAGCGGCGTAGAAGTATGAACCGATTTGATGCAATCTTTTATGCCTGGGAATTTTTTTTCGATTTCTTTTAAAAGCTTTTCGGCTTTTTTGGCTTTGAATTCGTCATAACTTTCTCCGCGATCATTTTCTTCGAAAGTAGTGTTGAAAGTGTTTTCCCAAGCTTTGACATCATCATATTTCATATAGGTCAAAAATGTCATTCCGTCTGCCCATTCCTCATCTTTTTTCGACGGATTCATACATGCCATAAAGGTTTTGGGCCATGAATTTTCGTCGTATTCGTGTGCGGTCCAAACATCATTTGCACTTTTAAAATGGTAATAATTATGATTGATGTATTTGAAAGTTTTAGGTTTAAAAACAATGTATAAACTAAAAGCAGAAAGTACGTTTTCGAGATTTTGAATTCTATTGAAAAATGGTTTTCTGAAATTTTCCTGACCGGCCATTTTTAAAGTCGTTTTCGGTTCGATATTCGAAATAAAAAACGTTCCCGAAACCTTGGTTCCGTCTTTCATTTGTACCGAATTTACCTTTTGGTCTTCAACTTCAATTTTTGTGACTTCTTTATGTTTAAAAAATTCTCCGCCAAATTTTTTAAGTTGTTTCAGCAATTGTTTGGTAATTTGGCTTCCGCCATTTATACAGCGCCATGAACTTTCTAAGTAGGAATTGACAATAAGGGCATGAACATAAAAAGGCGATTTATCAGGAATTCCCGCATAGAGAAAATTAGAACCTGCCAAAATTGCTTTTAGCTTTTCATTTTCAGTAAAAGAATCGATGGTTTCTTTTGCGTTGAGCATTAAAATTTCATCGTCATATTTTCCTTGAGATTCCAGATTGTAAAGCGGAAATGTTTTGCAAACCGCTTTTATTTTTTGGCAATAACGTTCTAGATTTTCTTTTTCTTCAGGAAATAAATTGGTTAGCTGTTGAATGAAATTTTCGAAACCTTGCGCATGCGGATATTCGGTTTTATCGTCATCAAAAGAAATCATATCAAAACCATTTTCGTCCATTTTTTTCAGATTCAAATGATCCATTATTCCAATATATTTGAAATATTGATGGAGATTTTGGCCTTCGCCTAAACCTCCGATGTAATGAATTCCCGTATCAAAAATGGTTTTATCTCTTACGAAAGTCTGCAGATTTCCTCCGTATTGATTGTTTTTTTCGAGTACACAAACGCTGTAGCTTTCTTTTGCCAGAATAACGGCAGAAACCAATCCGCCTAAACCGCTGCCAATTATAACTACATCGTACTGTTTTTTCATTATTTTTTCTTTAAAACTAATAAAGCATTTTCTTCAGAAACAATTTCAAAATCCTCAAACTGATTTCTTAAATGGGAACAATTCACTAAAATTATAGAAGAAGCTGTTGAAATTACTTTTTCGATTTCCTCTTCATAACTTTGGTCAGAAATTAAAAGTATGTCATAATGATTTTCAGCTGCTAATTCTAGATTCTCGAGATAAACTATTTTTCTTTTTGAAACAATGTAATTGGTTTTGGCAACCAGCAATTTTTCTTCATCATTTATAGAAGAAAATACTTTTCGCTGTGGCTCTTGCAGCGCCAACAAAACATCCAATTGGCCATAATCGTTTCCTAAATGCAGCACTTTTGCTTTTGGCGTAATGTATTTGTTTAGATTATAATACGTTTCAAGATTCTGTTTTAAATCTTTTTTTACGCTATTTCCAATTTCGATTTCTTTATAATCGTAACTGTTAATGAGCATGGTTTTAAAATAATCTGGACCTTCCAGCTCTTGTCTGATTTTGCGATATTCGGCCTTAAAGAATGAACTTATTTGTTTGGTTCTTTCGGTGTAATTTTTTCCAAATGAAAGATTTTCTGGTGCGATTCTCTCTAAAATAGTAACCGTCAATTTTCCATGATGAATGACAAAATCGCCTTTCGGAATCAATTCTGAGGCGCCATGAATAACAATAGGAATAATATCTATTTTAAATTCTTCAGCAAGGAAGAATGCACCTTTGTGGAATCGTTTTACCACATTATTTTCTGAGCGTGTTCCTTCTGGAAAAACCATCAAAGAATATCCTTCGCTTACTTTTTTACGCAAATGTTCGACTCCGCCTTCAAGACCTTCAGAAACAGGATAAAATCCTGCTTTTCTCACAACACCGCCAAAAATAGGAGAGTTGTAAACCCAATCGCTTACCAAGAAAATGATTTTTGGACTTAACATTCCGATGGCTAAAATGTCCAGAAAAGAAGAATGATTGGCAATAATTACGGCTGGTTTTTCGAAATTTTCATTGAAATTATTAACGACTTTTTTGCGAATAAACGGATTTGAATACAATACCGATTTCATGAATTTTGAAACCACATATCGGAAAGTTTTCATTTTTGACTTTTTGCTGAAAGGAAAAATCGGCATTATGGTAAAACTGAAAATCGACATTAGGATTCCCCCTAAACCATAATAGGCAAATGAAATGACGCCATGAATAAAAGTGCGTAATTGAAAAGGCGGATTTCCTTTTTTCGGGCGGTTGGATAAAAACAGCTTGAATAAAATCGGATAGAAAATAAACGTGATAATCAATGCCGCAAAAACCCCGATTAATGAAACCAGCGAAATTGAAGTAAGCGCAGGATGTTTGGCAAAAATCATCGCACCAATTCCGAGAATGGTTGTAATGACCGCCAGAATAATTGAGGTTCTATAAATGGCAATTTCGTTAACGCCATTAGTATATTCTTTTTGCAATGCACTGGTCATGAAAATACTAAAATCAACACCATGACCAAAAATTAAGGTGCAGACAATCATACTGAAAATGTTCATCTGAATGCCAAATATGCCCATAATTCCTGCGGTTACAATTCCCGTTAATGCAATCGGAATACAGCTGATAATTACCAATTCGATTCTTCGGAAAAAGAAAAATAGAATTAAAATTACGGCTACGAAAGAATAATTTACCAACGAATTAAAATCGGTTTTTAGATTGCTGAAAAACGTTTCGTTCATCTGCTGACGGTCAATTGCAATTACGTTTTCTGTTTTAGAAGCGAATTTTACAAAAGCATCGCGCTGTTCTGGAGCGACTTTTACCAAAGTTGAAATGGTATAAAAACCGTTTTTCTCTGTGATGAATTCTTGTAATTGTAATGCTTTTATTTGAAGATAATCTTTTGCAGAAATGGGTTTGAAATCAGAATTTAATTGGTCAAAAAACAAATTGTAGGTTGAAGGTTTAAAACCAAGCTTTGAACCTTCAGCAATTAATTCTGATTTAACGAATTGTTTTTTCTGCGAATTCCAGAACGAATTCCATTTCTCGATTTTTTGTAACTGTTCCTTTTGTGAAAGCACAATTCCTCCAACCGAACTGAAATTTAAAATTTTATGCTGTTGTTTCTCCGTATTTAAATTTTCGAAAAGCCGGCTATTATGCTCTAAAGCTTCTTCCATGGTTTTTCCGTAAGAAGCCACATAAATTGTTTTGGAAGTTAAACTTGTGCTTTCTTCCAACTGTTTTTCGGCCGCTTTAATTTCTTTCGGAATAAAATTCAGCTGTGACAAATCGTTATTAAAACCAACATCATTATAAGTGAAACAGCAAATTATGGTAATGATAACACAAAGTGCGATTAAAATTTTATTATTGTGAAAAGAAAAATGAGCCATTTTATCAATCACATTCTTTTTATGATCTGCAGGATTTTCTTTTGGTTTGTATAAATGCGGGACAATTAAAAGCGAGAAAATAGCTGAAGCCATAACGATAACGGCGGCAAAAATTCCAAGATCATTCAGCGCATCCGATTTTACAAAAAGCAGACACAAAAACGCAACAGCAGTAGTAGAACTGCTCATAATGACAGGCATTGTAATGTCTTTGTACAAAGTTTTTACATCGCTGTTATGTTTGTAATGTGTGAGAATATGAATGGAATAATCAATCGTAATTCCGAGTAAAATAGAACCGATTCCTAATGAAATTGCCGAAGTCTGTTCTCTAACGAAATATAAAAACGCAACGGCAAACAATCCTCCAAAAACCGTTGGAAGAAAAATAATTAACGGGATTAAGAGTTTTCGATAAAATAAAATGAGAATCAGCATTAAGGTAAACATCGCGATAGATGTTGTTAAAATAATATCTCCTTTAATCTGATTGGCATTGGCAACAGCAATTAAGGCCGAACCAAAATAACTGATAGAAGTTTTTCCTTTAAATTTCTGATTTAGATTTTCTTGAATCGATTTCAGTTTTTCGGCAAAAATGGTATTCTTTTCTGTTTCGCTCGAAGGAATATTCGAAGTGATAAAAAGCAACAGTTTCTTTTTATCCTTGGTCATTACAAAACCATTTTCCAGCGTAAAATCGTCTCCAATATTTAATTGCTGTAATTTTTTTAAAGCAATAAAAGAAATCCCAAACGGATCTTGAAGAATAAAATCTTTGCTAACAAATCCAGATGGAGAAATAATCGATTTGTAATTTCCTTGAACGGTTGCTGCAATACTATCTTTTTGAAGCTTCTTTTCGATAGCTGCATAATCTTTATCATCTAGAAAAAGAGGCAAATTATTGTAAACAAAATCAATAGTTTCTTGAATATTTTCTTCGTCTATTTTTCCTTGAATTCCCGTTATGTATGGTTTACAAGATTTAGAAACGCTGTCAGAAAACGCAGTTGCCATTTCTTTTAGATCTTCTGTAGAACCATTTTTATCCAAACTGAAAATTACGGTGGTTTTATCGGCAAAGTTTAATTGTTTTAAGACTTTAGCGGTAACATCGGTTTTATCGTTTGTTGGTATAAGTTTGGTAATGTCTTCTTCAAATTTTAATCTTGAAGCGAAAAACCCAAAAACCAGAAGCATCATAATAGCCAATAGTACCGAAAGAGATTTTCTTCGGTTAACAAATAAATGAATGGCGTAGAAGTATTGATGCATGATTATCGCTTAAGTTTTTTAAGCCACGAATTTCTCAAATTTTCACGAATTAATTTGTGCTAATTTGTGAAATTCGAAGGAAACATAACTTAAATATTTGTTTTGTTTTTAGAACTAAAAGCTGTTAAAAGCAAATAACTTATAAAGCCAACTGATAGCGCTGAAACGGATGCTAAAATAAGACTTCCTACGATATATTGCGTAGCATTTTTTTGAATATCGTCGAGTGTGATTGAACTATCCAGAACCAATGGCGCGTCGCTGGAGACAAAAACACTTCCAACTTGAAGCGAAGCATAAATAATAAACGGAATAAAAGGCGGAAAACTTACGTTTGAAGTAAGATAGGCAATGACTTTGTTGAGTCTGAATAAGGCAGCAAATGTAAAAAGCAATACAGTTTGAAATCCCCAAAAAGGCGAAAGTCCAATAAAAATTCCTAAAGCAATTGCCGCAGATTTTTTAAAATTAGAATCTTTGCTTTCTAAAATATCTTCTAGAAAAAATCTCTTAAAACCTTTTTTTTTTGCTCTTCTAAAAAAATCTCTCGGTTTTATATATAGCAAAGCATTAGTTACCAAAATGGTATTCAAAATACTAATGCGGGTAAAATCTTGAAACGGACGGAAATGTGAAACTCTTTCAGCAGGATCATACAAAACTTGAATAGGAATATTTTTAACCACAATTCCTTTCCACGCAGCGCGTACAATAACTTCGATTTCAAATTCAAATTTATTGGTGTAAAAGCGTTTTGGGAGCAATCGGAGCGGATATAATCTAAATCCAGATTGTGTGTCGTCTAGCTTGATTCCAGTTTCAAACTTGAACCAGAAATTAGAAAACTTGTTTCCGAAACTGCTTTTCTTCGGGACATTTTCCTGAGTCATATTTCGGCTTCCAATCAAAAGAGCGTTTGGCTCATCTTGAATTGCTTCTAAGAAAACAGGAATATCTGTAGCAAAATGCTGTCCGTCAGAATCGATTGTAATGGCATATTCAAATTCCAGTTCCAATGCTTTTCTAAATCCGTTTCTTAGCGCTCTTCCTTTTCCTAAATTTTTAGGATGGTGAATTTGAGTGAGCTGCGAATACGCTTTTAAGATTTCGCTTGTAGAATCGGTAGAACCGTCATTGACAATGATGACATTTGTGGTGAAATCTAAAATAGAATCCAGTACTTTTTTCAGCGTTTTTTGATTATTGTACGTAGGCACAATAACGCAAAAGTTAGTCGAACTAAGTAATTCTTGCTGTGATTTCATGTGGTATTTTTTGAGCTTATTTTACAAACTGCTTCTCTTTTTCAGAGAAACTTTCAGATTGTAAAACAAAGTCTTTAAGATAATCTTTCAAAGCCGCACTTTGCGATGCATAATACGTCGTGATGAATTTTTTATCTTCTTTAATATTTTTCTTGTAACCCGTAATAGCAGGAACATCTTGCTGGACGCTTAATCGAATCATTCTCATTTCAATATTGCTTGGATCACTTTTTATCGTGGCTTCAAGCAATTTTGCACCTTCTTTAAAACGATCCATTTTCTGGCGTAGTTTTTTTTCAAATTTAGAATCTACCAAAATTGAAGCCGCTTTATAAGCCACTAAAATTTTATCATCATTATTAGAAACTCCTGAAAGTTTTGCCACAAAATCCTTGGCATTATTTTCTGATTTTGCTACATCAGCATACATTTTGCGGATCGAAGCCAAATCTGGCGTTCCAGCAAAACTAACCCATAAAAGTAATGTCAATACTAGTTTCATAATTATATTTTTTTGTACACATTACTCAATTTAAGAGCAGTAGTGTCGTTAAAGAAGGTCGTGTTTTTCACTTTTACCAAACCGTCTTCAGTTATTGTAATATCTAGTTCTAATCTTAATTCTGGTGTAACTTCAGGATTAATAAGCGCCATGAATTTTACATTTGCCAAAGACTGAATCATCAATGAACTTTTAGTAATAGATTCTGTAAGCTCCTTGATAATTTGGATCATACAAACGCCAGGCATAATAGGATTCCCAGGAAAATGCCCTTTAAAAACTTCATGTTTTTCATTGACTAAAATGGTTACAATATATTTTGAATCAGATACTTTTTCTTCTGATAGTATTTTATAAAAATCTTGTAAAATCATATTTTTTATTTTGTCTTGAAAGTATAGCTAATACCAATCTGGAAAACTTGATTTAAAATTACCTGATCATAATAATAGCCATCATCAATACCTTCATAACCATAAATATCTAACAATCCTTGTTTGAATCGAGCTTCAAATGTCAAACCATTTGGCAGGGTGTAACCCAAACCTCCAACAAATGCAAAATCAACATCTTCTGGATTCGTATTGATATAATTGTCGCTAACTTTTAAATCTAAAGACGGTCCTCCCAAAATATGAAAACCTCCGCCACCAAAGTTAAATTTAGCAACCGCCCCAAGTGTTACATAATTCAGTTCATAATTTTCAGAATAGTAACGGCCATCTTCAAAATATCTTCCTCTATCACCTTGTCTGGAATAGTTTATCTCTGGCTGCAACGAGAAAAATCGGTTGAATTTAATATCTACTAATCCGCCAACATAAAAATCGGTTTTTGAACTATTGTCGTCAATATTGGTTAAAGTCGATACATTTAGACCTCCTCTAAGTCCAGGGCTAACTCTTACCTGCGCATTTGCTTGGATTCCGATAAATAAAACAAATGCAATTACAGCAAATTTTTTCATTTCTAATTGATTTAAAGTTTAGGATTAGTTTAAGTTTTTATTCTGATTTGAAATAGTTTAACTCTATTTTCAGTTTAATATTCTGATGGATGATTTGGATCTTCTCAGCAAAAATATTGTTTTCTGAATTGAAAAGCAGTGTAAATTTTTCTTTTGTTTTGGATGCATGAACAATCTTTTCCAATTTTTGATCTTTTTTGGAGATAAAAATATAATTGTCTCGCTTTCCATCTGCCGATTTATAGATGTCACTTGATTCGTTTTCAAATTGCTCTTGAATCGGATATTCTTTCTTCAAAAGCAATCTGAAATCTTCTTTTAAAGTATTGATCAATATTTTTCTATCTAATTCTGAAACAATAGAATTGACTTTAAAATCGGTTTCTGAGATTTCAAAATCCATTAATTTGTTTCCGAATTCGGTTGTAAAAACAATTCGATGAGTGTTGTCTTTTATTTTCTTAGCAATGAAAATTCCAGACAATTCATTTCCGTAAACAGTTATATTGGTTTTATAAACATAATCGGTTTTTGAATCGGTGAAATACGGAACAGTGTAAGACGTTTTGTCTAATTTTTTGGGCGTATAATTTTTGGTGACCGAGCCACAAGAAATTAAAACAATTGCCATAAAGCAATTAATTAGTAAAAACTGAATCGTCGATTTTTGCATTGATCACTTTATTTTTAAGTACAATTCTAGTATAATCTTCAGATGATTCTAATAGTTTTACCTGAACAACAGTTGCTTCTTCTTTATCAAAAGTCAGTTCGATTTGTTTGATGTATTTTTTCAGCGTCGCATCTTTCGGGATAAATTTCGCCAGATTCTGACCTTTCAATTTAAAGTACGAAATCGTAAATTCTTTATCATCAAACATATTGCCGCTCACACTTCCCACGATCAGTTTATTGATTCGAGCAAAGATTTTACTGTTTCCAATATCAACAGCGCTTTTCTTTCCTTCGTCATTAATTAAAATTTTTCCGTTTTTGAAAGTAATGCTGTAATTGTATGGTTTCTTATATTGCCATTGAAGTAAAGCAGGCTCTTTAAAAACCATTTTTCCTGAAGTTTCAATGTCTTTTGATAAAAAATCTAAATGCTTGTACTGAACAAAATCAGTAGTTAAGGTTTTGATTTTTTTCGCCACTACATTTACATCTTGTTTAAAAGAAGCAATTTCTGCATCAGTCATTTTTTGTTCCTGAGCCAACAAACTGCCTGAAATAAATAAAATTAGTATAGCTATTTTAGTTTTCATGTTTTTTCATTTTTTTGCCACTCCCAATAACTATTGGGATTAATATTTTTTATTAAACACATAGAAACATAGATTTCATTTTCTTGTGAAAGAACATTGAAAGAAACTAGTTTCTAACACATAGCTATGTGTGGTTATGCAAGTGAAACGCCTTTTCTGCGTACTGAAAAACTATGTTTCTATGTGTTTAAATTAATTACACTAATGGATTAAATTAAGTTTTTTATAAAAATCCGTTTTCATCCGTGTCTTTGCGCATGCAAATCCGTTTCATCTGCGTTCAATCTCCGTAAGCCTTAAGATTCAAAAGTTCTTCAATCGAAACGACTTGATACTTATTTTGCTGTAAAAATTGCAAAAACTGTTCCAAGACCAAAACAGAATGTTCTCCTGTGTCGTGCAAAAGTACGATTCCGCCGGGAGAAACACGTTTTTTAATCCGATTCAAAATCAATTCCACATCTGTAGTTCCTCCGTCAAGGGAACGAATATTCCATCCGATAACTTTGTGGCCTGTTACTTTCAAAGCTCTTCGAATCGAAGGAGTCGTAACTCCATATGGCGGACGAAAAAAGTTAATTTTTTGGGAAGTGAATTTCTCCAGAAGTTCATCTGTTTTCTGAAGTTCTTCGGTTATTTTTTTCACATTATAAAAATCAAAAAATTTAGAATGAGAATAAGAATGATTTCCAACCAAATGTCCTTCGGAAATTACTTTTTGAAGAATTTCAGGATGCGTTTCAATATTTTTTCCAATGCAGAAAAAAGTCGCTTTGGCATTGTATTTTTTCAGAAGCTCTAAAACTTCCAAAGTATAAATGCTCGGACCGTCATCAAAAGTAAGCGCGATTTTTTTTTCTGTTTCGAACGGATTACTGCAAAATGCTTTTACATGATAATTGGAAGAAATTCGTGCAGAACCAAAAGCATTTATTCCAATCCAAATTAGAATTATAACAATAAACCATAGAAAATGAATTGCGATGTAAAGATTCAGAAGAAACAATAAAAGCAATAAAAAGATAAAAAACAGCGATATGTTTTTGTGCGTTATCATTTTGACAGCAGCGTAAAACTATGGTTTTTTCCGTTTAATTGATTGTATAATAAAATTGTTTTATAATCTGATTTTTGGATCGCATTTACTTTTACAATTTCTGGAATTTCTTGCGTTTTCAAAACTTTAGCAGCCATCCAAAAAGCAAAAGCAGAAGCCGTATCATACTCGCCGCTCAAATGTTTGTAATATAAAACAGGAGTTTGGGCAAACGAATTTTCGGCAAGATTTCTGTAATAATTCTCAAAATCGACATTTCCGTCAAAACCTAAAATAAGAGCATCAACGTCTGACATTTCCAAATTATTTGATTTTAAAAAAGAAATAGCAGCTGCTTCAACCTCATTCTCTTCCAAAGTATTTATAATAGAAACATCCAGAAGTTCGGCATAAGTGTTTTCTTTTCTTTCGTTTTCTAAAACAAAAAAACTGGCGCCTTCACCATAAACAGCACCGCTGGTTTTAGAATTCAAAACATCGTATGGAGCATTATTATCTGCTTTAATACGGCCGTTCAATTTAAAAAGCGAAGTGGTATAATCTCCGTTTTCATCAACGCCGCCCACTAAAATTGAATTGGCTTCATCTTCTTCAATCTGCATTTTTGCATCAATAAGAGCCGATTCAAAAGAAACTGCACCGTTCACGTAGGTAAAATTATAACCTTTACATTGCTGTAAAAGTGCAATCTGCGCTCCAACTGTGTTGTGAGTTGATTGAATAAAAGATGTTGGAGTCAAAAATTCTTCATTATTATCTAAAATGCTTTTCAGGAATTTTTCAGAATCTTCAATACATCCTAAACCTGTTCCGGTAATAATGGCCTCAACGCTTTCAACATTCGCATCTTTCATAGCCAAAGCCGAAGCTACGATTCCGTTTTTTACACCTTTTGCCATGCGTCGGCTGGCAGCTGGCGAAATATATTCTTTGTACGATGGCGGAACAATTGCCAGTACATTTTCGTTATGATTTACAACAGCTTCTTCCAAAAAAACAGTATCAAATGTTTTTTGAGTCGAAATACAGCCTACTCCATTTATATATGTTTTTTTCATTAGCTTTTTGAAAATATAAGAGTTGAACAATTTCCTCCAAAACCAAAAGAATTGGATAAAACGTGTTCGATGTTTTTATTTTTTAATGAAGTTTGCGGTTTCAAATCAAATTCCTCCATCGGAATTTCAAAATTCAAGTTTGGATAAACCACATTATTTTGAATTGCCAAAACACTGTAAACGGCTTCAATCGCAGCAGCTGCCGCTAAAGTATGTCCTGTAAAAGGTTTTGTAGAACTAAAATCTGGAACTTTTTCATTTTTGTAAATTCTCAGTAAAGCTCTTCCCTCAGACAAATCGTTGTTCGGAGTTGCGGTTCCGTGCACGTTAATGTAATCAATTTCAGAAGGTTTTAAACCCGAAACGTCAAACGCTTTTTTCATCGCCAAATAAGCGCCGTCTCCATTTTCTGAAGAAGCAGTTTGGTGAAAAGCGTCGTTTGCATTTCCGTAACCCGAAACTCTTGCCAGCACTTTTTTGTTTTGCTTTTCAACAATTTCATCCGATTCTAAAACCAAAAATGCAGCAGCTTCTCCAAGATTTAATCCTTTTCTGGTGTTGTCAAAAGGTTTGTTGTAATCGTCAGATAAAATCATTAAAGTCTTGAATCCGTTGATGGTGAATTTTGCCAAAGCATCGGCTCCACCCACAATTACGCGATCTAGTTTTCCCGTTTTGATTAATCTTGCGCCCAACATAATCGAATTTGCTGCAGATGAACAAGCCGTAGAAATAGTTGTCACCATTCCTTTTAAACCTAATTCTTCCGCAATTTTTTCGGCAACATCTCCGCCATCGTGGCAAGTGATATATTTGGTCAATTCTGGTTTTTCGAAATAATCATAATAATGTCTTTCCGTCATGTCCATTCCGCCCACACTTGTAGCCGAAATAAGTCCCGTTCTAAATTCATTTATATCGGTAATGCCGGCATTTTCAACAGCTTGTTTTGCTGCCAAAGTGCCAATCATAGCGGTTCTGGAAAAATTATTATCCTCATTTAATTTCAGTTCTTCGATAAGCTCTTCGTTGGTTTTTTTGATTTCGCCAACTTTAATTATATCTGCGTGAACAGTCGAAATATTTTGAATACGAGAAATACCGATTTTGTTTTCGGTCAGTGAAATATAATTTTCCTCAACCGAATTGCCAATCGCAGAGATAATTCCCATTCCCGTTATTGCAACACCTTTCATTTTTAGACTTCTTAGATTGTTAGAATTTTAGACTTCTTAGATTTTTTTAGACTGGCTTAGAGTTTTAGATATTAGACTTCTTAGATTTTTGGAAAACATTGTCTAAGAAGTCTAAAAATCTAAGTGAGTCTAAGAAGTCTTACTTCGTTCTGTTAGCGCTGATATACGCAGCCATAGTTTCGATAGATTGGAAAATAGCTTTTCCTTCTTTTGGGTCAACCAATTTAATTCCGTAATCTTTATCTAAAATCACGATCAATTCAAGTGCATCAATCGAGTCTAAACCTAAACCGTCTCCAAACAAAGGATCGTTATCAGCAATATCTTCAACTGCGATATCTTCAAGGTTTAAAGTAGTTATGATTTTATTTTTTAATTCTTCTTTTAATGCTTCCATGATTATTTATTGTATAATGTATTGATTGTTTCGTTTGTATATTTTGTGTTTTCGTTTGCACTTATGATGCAAAGAAACGCTTTATAACTCTCATTAAAAAATTCTACCCAGCCACATAAAACAGAATCTGCTTTATTTATGTTTAACAAAATCTCCGAATAGTTCGACAAAAATTCGGCATTGAAAGCATCAAATATAAAAAAAGAATTTTCACTTTTCAGCTGATGGCGTATACTTATTTCGCCCAAACAAATATTTGGCAGCGTATAAACAAAGACCGCCGGACTTGGATAATAGTTTTCTTTGTCTGAAATGGATTCCTGATATTTTACATCGGTATCTAAACTCGAAGATTTATTGGCTAAAACCAAAGCAATATTATTTTCCTGCTCTGTTGAGGTTATCGGACTCAAAAGTAATTCTGATCCTAAAAAAGCCAGTTTGCTCAAAGCATCCATTTTGAAAAACTTTGGATACTGCATTTCAAAATTACGATAGGCTTGTTTAGAGAAATCTGCAAAATCGGTTGGTTCAATTTTGAATACAGAAGTTCCGTTCAAAACAATTTCGTTGTTTTGGATGGTGATGTAGGATTGTATGTAGGTTTTGTTTTGAGTCATTTTATTTTATGTAATCTTCTGCTTGATAAGCATCAATTGGAAAATCTTCTTCTGTTACCGATTTATAAAAGAAAGTCCCAATACTCATTTTTAGATCAATGTAAACTTTATTTAAATCTTCAATATTTTCTTCTTCCCAAAGAATGTCATGAAAAATATATCCAACACTCATTGTTTTTGTGTTTACAACAATTGGATCTCCATTTGCACCTGAACCAATTATAAGTAAATCTTTTTTATAGATTTCTCTGTTCTCTTCTTCGAGATTTTCTATTGTAATTCTATTTACACAATTAAAATAGATGCTTCCAAAAATGATTTCTTCTCTAAAGGAAAATGTTTTAAAAAAATCTATTAAATCCTTCGATAGATTTAAATTTTCAAGAAATTCAATAGTTTTATCTGTAATTTTTATAACATCATTTTTGAAATCAAAATCTTGAATTTTTAAAGCTTTTTTAAAAAGGGATTCGTCTAAATTCATAATGTCTGTTTTTTATGAATCCCAAAGATGAATAATTTTATTTACTTTCCATTTTCCAGTTTTATTTTCAATTATGACTAGAAAGCCCCTTCCACATTTTCCACCACCACATGAAGCGCCAGCTGACAAAATTCCTTTTGTTTTTGCTTTATCAAATTGAATTCTGGACATAAAAACAGTTCCAACAGGTATCAAAGAATTACTTTTATCGTTTAAGTTCCATTCTTTTTCATGAAGATACTTGGAAGTACTTTCAAAACGAAACTTTTTATTATTCTTAAAAGGTTTTAAATCAAATTTAAATTCGTCGCCTTCTTTTAAAGTGTCATAAGTAAAGTTTGAAAGATTAACTTCTTTAGAAATCATTTCTGTTTCGAAAGAACTAATCTTTCCAACACGATCATATACACCTAATAAGATTCTTTTTTTAATGTTTTTTATGCTGTCTTTATACTGTAAATATTTCTTTAATTCTGCAGCATGTCCTGTGGTATCTATTTTATTTGTTTTAGAATTAAATAATGGAGGTGGTGGTCCAAGCATCATTCTTCGATCCATATAAATAGAATCTACAATTTCGACAAAAACACTATTTAAAACCTCTTTTTCAAATTCAGATTTAGGCGCTTCTTTCTTCTTACATCCAAAAGATGAAAGAAGAACTAAAGTTATAAATATGAATTTTGATAGTTTCATGTTATTTCACTTTCTCAAAAACCACAGCCGTATTACAACCCCCAAATCCCGAAGCTGTTTTTAGGAAATATTCAATATTTTTTTCTTCATTTTTTTCAATCACATTGATAGCTTCACTAACACCAATTTCATCAAAACCTTTCGATTCAAAAAGTACGTTTTGATTCGCAGATTCTATCGCAATTACCGTTTCCAATAATCCCGAAGCGCCAAGTGTATGACCGTAAAATCCTTTCAAACTATTTACAGGAACATTTTGTAAACCTAAACGATTTAGAGCAATCGCTTCCATTTCGTCATTATAAGGAGTTGCAGTTCCGTGAGCTGAAATATAATCTAATTTGTTGGCTTCAATTTGAGCTTCTTTCAAAGCATTCTGAATACTTCTAAACAAACCTTCACCTGTTCTTGACGGACCCGAAATATGATTGGCATCGTTTATCGAACTGTCGCCAATCACTTTTATTTTAGCGTTTTTCGCTTCTGCCGAAACTAAAACAGCTGCAGTTGCTTCGCCTAAACTTACGCCGGTTCTGTTTTTAGAATAGGGTTTGCAAGGAAGTTCGCTCATCGCTTGGAAAGCATTAAAACCAGACAAAACAAATTCTGAAACTTCGTCGCCAGCCACTACAAAGACATTGTCGTAAAGTTCAGATTGAATCATTCTTTTGGCAACAGAAACGGCTAAAATTCCAGAAACGCAGGCATTTGAAACGACAATTGGCTGAGTTTGGAATCCGAAGAAATCGGCAACGTTTTTTGCCAAAACATCTAAATGTGCGTTGTTAAAACTTTCCTCAGAATCATTTGCCAAAGCGGTTACATTTCCTTTTGTGGTAGAAAGTATAAAAGCCGTTTTTGAGTTTAATTCTACGTTTGAGTTTTTGATAATTGGTTCCAAAGCCAAAATCATCAATTTCTCTAAACGAGAATATTTGGTGTCAGTACTAATTTTTGAAAAAGCGCTGTTTATTTTTTCATCAGAAATAATCGAAGCATAAAAGGGATTTGGCATCAAAGAAATATCATTATGAAGCTGAATTCCAGAATCTCCATTAAGAATGGCTTCAACATTTGATTCAACATCAAAACCCAAAGGTGTAATGCAATTTGTTTCTGTGATATATATTTCTCTTAACATTTTATGATTCTCAGTTTCTCCTGCAAGGTTTTCAAAACCTTGTAGGTTTAATTTTGTAAGTTCTAATATTTATACCTACAAGGTTTTGAAAACCTTGCAGGAAACGGATTCAGATTATTTCAACAACCCAACTTTTCGTTTCCATTCCTCATAAAAAGGAGGATTAGTTAGCATTAAATTTCCATCTTTATCTAAAAAAACCTGAGTTGTTTCTCCTGTGCAGGCCACTTCTCCTTTATCATCAATAATTTTAAAACGATAAATCATTTTGGCAGCTGGCGTATCAACAACTGTGGTTTCAATTGTTACAACGTCTCCGTAACGCAAAGACAGTTTATGTTCGCAAGTAGATTTTACAATGGGTGTTGTGTAGCCTGTTGCTGCAATATCCAGATAAGTAAGTCCGTGCTGACGGCCAAACGCTTCTCTTCCATCTTCGAAATATGTGATATAATTGCCGTGCCAAACAATTCCAAGCGGATCTGTTTCGTTAAAACGAATCCTAATTTCATGCGAAACGGTTAGATCTGTAGCTTCTTTAAACTGCTCTTTTCTTTTTATCATAAAATAATGCGATGGAAGTGGTAATAATGAAAAACAAAAATAATAAACTTATTCTTGGTATGATTTCGACGAAAGAAACGTTTCTAAGCAATACATCGTAAAAAGCTTCTAATCCCCAGTTCATTGGAGAAGATTTTGCAATAAACTGCATGATTTTTGGCATCGCAAAAACAGGAACCCAAACACCGCCAATTGCCGCTAAAATAATCACACTTGTCGCGCCAAAAGGAGCCGATTGTTCTTGTGTGCTGGCTACAGTTCCCAATAAAATTCCGAACCCGATTGCTGCAAAACCTGAAAATAAGGCAACAATACTGGTCAAAAAGAAATGACCTTCAATATTTAAAGAAGGCAATCCGATTGATGGAAATAAGAAAACTGCAACGGCAACCATCATATAAAACTGAATCATGCAAATGATCGAGTAGGTGATGGTTTTTCCAATAATAACAACCAGATTAGAAACCGGATTGGTTCTTAATCGAACAAAAGTTCCTTGTGATTTTTCTTTTACAATATTGATCGATAACGGAATGACAATAAAAAATATCGCAAAAAGCGTCCACGCCGGAACATTATGCTGAACCGAATTCGGACGAACTTCTTTGTTGTTGATTCTCGGAATTATTTCTTTGAAAGTGATAAAATTCTTTTGTTCAAAATCTATTGTTTCTTCTCCGAGTTGTTTTTGAAAAGTAGAATAAATCGATTTGGTTTCAATCTGCGAAATCATTTTGTCAATCGAACTCATAACCGCATTTTTAAAACTCATCTGAACCGCTGGATCAAAATACAGTTTTACTTCTTTTTCTTTAATAATGCGTTGAGATTTGGTAGCCGAAGTGCTATCAGTCAAACCTAAATTACTCACAATTTTCTCTACATTCTGATTTACTTTTTCTTGCAAATCAGAACTTAAATTTTCTGGAATTACAATTGCCAATTGAAATTTTCCTTTGTACACATTTTCTTTGGCAATTTCTTCGGTAATCGGTTTATTGTCAATTTGTGTTACAACGGTAAAATATTTGCTTTTTTCTAAATTTTCAAAAACGGTTTTCGAAACAGATCCGTGGTCTTTATCGACCAAAAGAATCTGAAGTTTAGAATCGGTTACCGCTTTAAAAGTGCTATCTTGGATTAAGGTTACGGCAATTACCAAAACCAAAGGCATGATAAATAAAATAATCAATCCGCCTAAATCTCTTTTTAGCAAAAGGAATTCTTTTACTACTGACATCCAAATTTTATATATCATCTCTCAACGCTTTACCGGTTAATGAAATAAAAACATCTTCGAGATTTCGGGCATCTTTTATAGATTCAATTAATGCCGACGGAGTTGCTTGTGCGTAAATCTGTCCTTGATCTAAAATCGCAATTTGCGAACAGAAATCTTCGGCTTCAGCCAAATGATGCGAAGTATAAATAATAGTCGTTCCGTTTTGATTCAAAACTTTCAGATAGTCGATAATGGCCGTTTTAGAATGCACATCGACACCAACTGTTGGTTCATCTAAAAACAAAACTTTCGGATTATGTAGAATTCCTGCAATCAGATTTACACGGCGTTTCATTCCGCCCGAAAAGGTCTGAACTTGTTTATCGGCAAATTTCAATAAACCCAAAAGATCCAACGTTTCAATTACTTTATCTTTTAAATCAGAACCTTTCAAACCATACATACTTCCAAAATAAAGCAGATTTTCTCTTGCTGTTAAAGTTGGATACAGAGCATATTCTTGAGGCACAACACCTATGATTTTTTTAATTTTTGAAGCATGATGCTGATAGTCTAAACCATCAATTGTAAAGTTTCCAGACGTTGGTTTTACCAATCCGCAAAGCATAGAAATTAAGGTTGTTTTTCCAGCGCCGTTTGGGCCAAGCAAGCCAAAAATCTGACCTTCATTTATATTTAGCGAAACGTTGTTCAAAGAATACATTTCTGCATTTTTGTACTTTTTCGAAAGGGATTCTATTTGAATGATAGATTGCAAAATATGTTTTTAGCTGATCGCTTTTTTTAGTTTTTTGAAAAAGATTTCTTCTCTATTGGCAATGTCCAAAAGTTCATCGGCAATAGTGTTGTAGGCATCTTCTTTGGCACTTCTGTTTTTGTAAATACGGGAAGCTTCAACGGCAAAATCACGCCATGAATCGCCAATTTTGGTCATTTCTTTAGAAAGTGTTTTTAATTCTTCGTTATTCAAAATAACGGAAGCTTCTTGTAAAAATGCCGCATATATAAAACGGAAACCACCGCCACCAGTTCCAATTTCTTCTTGCATACGAACCATTTGCGCCAAGTAATGATTGGCTTTTCTAACGCCATGTTTTGCAGGCCATTTTCGAATTTGGCGAGAAACCATTTTGATGCCGCGAACACCAACAATTGGCATTGGCGCAAGCATATCTCGGCATGTATTTTTGATCCCTTTAATGATAGCACTTTTTAAATCAACTTCTTTTGGAATCTGAATCGGATAGTACATTTGACCGCGAGGCGCAAAAGCTCCTTTGGCAAAACGTACTTTATTCATGTCTTCGTAAGTTAAAGTCGTAACGGTTTCCATAACAGGATCGCTCACTAAATACTCGGTTTCGGTTTTTCCGTAAACGACTAAATTGTGCGCGTTGAAATGAAAACGATATTCGTCTGGAAAATAACTTAAATTGTAAACCCCAACTTGTAATCCTGTTGGAATATTATTTTTTAAATTTTCGTCTAATGCTTTATTCGCATTTGCTATAGAAGAAAATTTTTGTCTTTTTATTTTTAAATGTAAACGAGTGGCCACTTTATTGAAAATCTGTCCAGGCAAAGTTCTGTAACTGATTGCCGGTGCATGATTCACTTTTATAAAAGGCAGATATACAAAAAACAATCCAGAGCCAATACCAAAAACCATCGGTTCACTAATGTTTAGTCCGCTGTTTTTTAGCAGATTCGACGCTACTCCATTCTCGCAATGAGCAGACTGATGATGTGTGAAAGTTAATTCCATTTATTTGGTAATGCTGTTTTTTAATTCTTCGATTGATACTCCAAAAGTATCAGCATATTTTTTCAGGATTTTATCGTTTAGTTTGGCAAAAACACTAGGTTTAAAATGTCTTTTTACACGCCATTTCCAAAATCCCACATAACTTGATAATATGTTAAGATCCATTTTATTGGCTTCCATAAAATACACAATCGGACTTATTTCGCCATTTAAAACCTGTTGTTTGGCATCGGCAATTCGTTCGTTTATTTCGTCAATAGAATTTGAAAGTGCTATTGTTTTAGGTTCCCAGCCTGTACTTAATGTTGTGGTATAATTGCCATTTTCATCTGTTGCGTACAAAAGTTCTTTAACGTTGTTTTTCGTTAAATTGCTTTGATCCTGAGGTACTTTATCTTTTTCCATTTTGCTAAATTAATTTATTAGAAACATACAGATTGAAACTATACATAAACTAATTATTAAAAATCCAAGATTTGCGAAAGCTAAAATTCGGTTTTTCTTTACGAATAAATAAATCATTTCTATTAATAATCCAAAATAGAAAAAAAAAGTGATGAATAATGCTAAAACAAACATTCCTAAACCTGCATCTGTATGTCTATGTTGGTCTTGATCGCAAAGTGAATGGGGATCATAAATGAAGCTCCAATACAAGACTAATAATCCAAACAATGACAATAAAATCCCGATTCGAATTCCTAAATGTGAAATGACTTTTTTAAAATTATCCAACCGAAACTGTTTTCTGAATAAACAAATTAATTTCGCATTCTAAGAGTATCTGCTCTCCAAGTAAGCTTTTACAGCTCATGGTGCATAAAGTGTAATCGTCGCCAGTGAATTTTGAAACTAAATCTGCTTTGGTAATTATTGTATCGCCAACATTTGGCAGCGAATGAATTTTTACATTTTTTAAGGCACTGATAAATCCGATTACATTTACGTTTTCATTTTCAAGTCCGTTATCGTCAAAAAAGTATTTTTTTCCAACAATTGCCGAACAAGTCTGAGCGGTGTTTTCGATTAAACCTGCTTCAATAAAAACATTGTTTTGAACGAAAATATTGTTTGCTTCAACAAGAAAAACAGTTTCTACTGAACTGGAATCAATATTCAAAATCAAATCCACCATAAGCATTGGTGCTCGGTGGGGTAAATAATTTTGTATGTCAACAGCAGTAGCCTTCATTATGGTTTTTATTTTGCCAAAACAGTTTTCATTTGTCCCCTGGCAATTTCTTCATTGTTTAATGTTGTTACAATATCCACCAAAGTAATTCCTGCAAATTCCTGTAGAATTGTTACTTCAGACTGAATATTATCGTTTACGTTCGGAAGCTTTTTAATTTCAATTTCCTTAATCGAACCAATGTAGCCCGTTGGAGCAATTTCGTTTCTCAAAAAATATTGATATCCCGTATGCAATGCTACAGATTGTGCCATATGTTCTATTAATCCGGCTTCAAGAAAAATATTATCTGACACAAAAATATTATCGTGCTTAATTTTTAAACCAGAAACCAAAGAAGTTTCAGAATAAGAATGCATAGCGTCTACCATCACAAAAGGGAATTTTTGCGGCAGTAAATTTTCTACCATTTCTTTTTCTAGAAGTGCCATCGTCTCCATTAGCAAACTGTTAAATATGCATATGCAAAAGAGAATCTTCCGCTTTCTGGAACAGATAATAAAATTTTATCTCCTTTTTTCAAATTTCCTGAATTCATTAATTCTTCAAGAGCAAGATAGATAGAAGCAGAGCCAACATTTCCTACTCGAGAAAGATTCATGAACCATTTGTCATCGCTCATTCCGATACCTTTTTCGTTTAATCCTTTTTTTAGTCCTTCAACAAAAAAGTTAGAAGAAACGTGAGGGATAAAATAAGTAATATCTTCCGATTTAATATTGTTTTTATCCATTGCCTCTTTCATGCTTTCTGCACCTTTTGACAGGATAAATTCGTCTAATAATTTTACGTCTTGCTTTATTGAGAAAACAGACTCGTTTAGCCATTGTTCTGGAGAATAATCGCTCCATCCTTTAATTTCCCCATTTTCCAATTTATCACCTCCCGCATACATGCAAGTTTCCAATTCGTACGCATACGAAAAAGCTTCCATCCATTCGATTTTTAGCGAAATTGGTCCTCTTGGCTTATTTTCTAATAAAAAAGCTCCAGCACCATCAGATAACATCCAGCGAAGGAAATCTTTTTTGAAAGCAATAATTGGCTGTTCTTCAAGGCTTTTTAAATTGTCGGCCTCGTGATTGTATTTTTGGGCATTCAGCCAAGTCGAAACTTTTTCAGAACCTGTGCAGATTGCGTTTTTTGAATTTCCAGATCTAATAGAAAGAAAACCAAATTTAAGAGAGTTCATTCCAGCACAGCAAACTCCAGTTGAAGAGTTTAATTCTACCGATTTGTTTTTTAGCAGACCATGCACCATCGCGGCATGCGAAGGCAGAAAAATGTCGGGAGTCGAGGTTCCACATGAAAGTACTTCTAAATCCTGAGGTGTAAAATTTTCGTCGAATAACGGTAAAATAGCATTTTTGGTTAATTCGGCATTGCTGTGTGTGCTTTTTCCTTCTTTGTCAACAGCATAATATCGGCTTGTAATTTTATTGTTGCGCAAAATAATACGTCTTGCTTTTGAAGCAGTATCATTGATAAGGCCCAAGTAGGCTTCCATTTCGTCATTTGAAACGGCTTCGTTTGGCAAATATTTTGCAGCTTTTGTAATATATACTTCAAACATAATCTAAATTTCGTCTTCTAAACTCCCTGATAATATTGAGTTTCCTTTTTTATAGTTTTTAACTTAAGCGGATAGGTAATAAGGTGCAATATATACACTATTGGTGAAATTAACCATATCGCAAGGAATAAATAAACATTAAATACTTTAAGCAGCTGTTTTCGTTTTTTTTGATTTTTATAAATGATGTTTGACCATTTATTAAAAATTTTGTTGGCCGTTTTGTCAACAGTCACTAAATAGGAACTTATTTTTACAGCGCCAGCCTCGACCAATTTTGGCTGTAATTGCGCTAAATTATTTTTATGTAAAGAATCTAGCATGATTTCTCCAAACTGACTTGATTCTTGTATGTCTTTTTCTGAAACTCCCGGAAGCGGAAAAATACCTAAATATTTTTTCTTAACTCCAGAAAACATCCATTCTACAATAGTTATCACACTAATTAGATTTCCAACGCGGTCTACCAAAGCTACGTTTCCAACCAAATTGGCATTGGCTTTTCTCAGCAGGACTTTGATTTTTTCCTGAGCCATAATCCACATGTTTCTTGAACCGCTTATGGTGATAACTGGAGTATTGTTCAAAATTTTCTTGGCATCGTCACTTTTCAAAAATGAATTGATCGGAATTGAAGGCGATAAATACCAAACCTGATAATGAAATAAAATTAGGTCAAACTTTGTGTTTAAGATTTCTTCTGGAACAGGTTTTAATGCAGTCGGAATCTGTAAAAACGATTCTGGAAACGCATCAAAAAATGATTCTTTGTTCCAAGGAAACGGAAACGGTTTCTCCAATTGTATTTCGTGAAAAGTAAGATTTATTTCTTCTGAATTTAGAAACGGTTTTGCAATATTTCTTGCAATAGATTCCAATTGTCCAGATTGAGAATAATAAATTACGAGAACATTTTTCATTAGGTCTTTTGGCTTTGGTGGTTCGCAAAAGTAAGTAAATTTATTTAAACGAATTTTCTTAATTCGACCAACGTTTTTTATTAGCCACTCCTAACAGCTATCGGGATCACGAATTGTTTAAAATACTGCAGTGATAATGATTTTGGTTAAATTTTTTATTAGCCACGAATTCACGAATTATTCAAAATGCTGGAATGCTGAATGATTTTGTATAAATTATGAATGATATTTTATTTCACGAATGATGATTCGTGCAAAAGTTTTGATTTTTACAAAAACAGATTAATGAAAATTGGTGAAATTCAGGATTAAAATTTCGACACAAATGATTAGCGAAAATTCGTGAATTAGTGGCGGAAAAAATTTAAGACTCCTTTAGACCGTTCCAAAAATCAAAATAATTGAACCATTGTAAAGGGTATTGATGAAGGATGCTCTCTACGCTTTTTACATATTCTTTCAAAAGCGCTTTTTCGTCACGGTGTTTTACTTCGGCTTCTCTTGCGTACAAATGATAATGAAGATTTGGCTCTTTCATTACATAAACAAAAACTACTGGAACTTTTAATCGTGAAGCAATTAAAAATGGACCCGCAGGGAAATTGGCCTCTTTGCCTAAAAGATTCTCAGAAAGTGATTTTGTTCCTTCAAAATAACGGTCACCTGTAAAACAGATCAGTTCGTTTTTGGCCAAAGCAGCATTGATCTCAAAAATATGAGAAAGATCTTCTTTGATGATAATAAATTTTACGGTAGGTTTTTTAGAAACGCTTTCCAGATAATTTTTAATGGCAGAATGTTCTAAATCTGTTGTAACAAGATTGATTTGGAAATCAAGGTCGATTTCTCCAAAAAAATGTTCTGCAATTTCAAAATTACCAACATGAGCGCTAATTAAAACACCGCCTTTTTTCTCGGCGAGTAATTTTTTTAGTGTTTCTATCCCATCAAATTCGTACGTGAATTTGTTGCGCATTCCTGCAGAAATAGAAATTTTGTCAATAATGGTTTGTCCAAAAGTATAATAGCTTTTGAAAACCATCTTTTTAGATTTGAAATAGGAATACTGAAGTCTTTCTTTAAAATAATAAAAAATGGCTCTGTTGCTTTTTTTTAGAAATAAAAAATAATAAGAAGCAACAAAGTAAAGTAAGACATAAGCAGCTTTTACACCCGCTTTTTGAATTAAAAAAACGAATATTTTATAACCTAAGACAGTTCCTTTGGATTTACCATCCCATTGACTCATTTAAGCTGATTTGGCTTTGATTTTAGTTTCGATTAAGTCATAAAAACTTTGAAAATCAGAAATTCCAACAAAATCTGCTTCAACTAGTTTTACACCAAAGTTTGCCTCTATTGAAACGACTAAGTCAACATAATCCAGACTGTCTAACCCAAGTGTATCTTTTAAATTAGCATTTGGTTCAATGTCGTCATTATCAACTTCAAATTCATCAACTAAAAAACCATTAATTTTTGCTATAATCTCTTCTTTATTCATTGTTCAATTTAAACTTTTTAACCACCAACGCAGAGTTGGTTCCTCCGAAACCGAAAGAATTGGACAAAAATATGTCAAATTTTTTGTTTAACGTAGTTTTAACTAAATTTAATTTTGACGCATCTTCATCTGGGTTTTCCAAATTGATGTTTGGTGCTATAAAATCGTGCTGCATCATTAAGATAGAATAAATGATTTCGCTTGCTCCAGCCATCCAGCATTCGTGGCCTGTCATAGATTTTGTAGAGCTTACCAGAGGATTTTTTTCTCCAAAAACTTCAAAAATGGCTTTTGCTTCATTTGCATCTCCGACTGGTGTCGAGGTTGCATGAGCATTTATGTATTCAATATCTGAAGCTTCTAATTTTGCATCGTCAAGTGCGCGTTTCATTGCTGTTGCAGGTCCTTCAACGTTTGGTGTTGAGATGTGCCCTCCGTTTGAAGAAAATCCGTAACCGCCAATTTCTGCAATAATATTGGCACCGCGAGCAATTGCAGATTCGTAGCTTTCTAGAATTAAAGTCGCTCCTCCGCCACTAGGTATCAAACCGTCGCGGCCAGCATCAAATGGTCTTGACGCTTTTGTCGGATCACCTTCTCTGTTAGAAAAAACGCCTAATCCGTCAAAACTGCTCATCGCATATTTGTTGATTTCCTGAGCTCCGCCGGTAATTACAATGTCTTGAAAACCGCTTTTAATTAAAAAATAAGCTAAGCCGATTGAGTGAGAACCGCTCGCACAAGCTGCACTAACAGTAAGATTGATGCCGCGAAGTTTAAAAATCGTAGAAAGATTCATGGTTACCGTAGAATTCATCGATTTAAAAATTGCACCAGAACCAATAAGAGCGGTGTCTTTTTTCTCGCGTACAATATCTGTTGCGTCAATGATAGCTTTAGAAACGCTATCGTTTCCGTACATAATACCAACTTCACGATTGTCAAAAAAAGCATCATCGATGTTGGCATTTTTAAGCGCTTCTATAGTGGCCATATAAGCATACTCGGTTTCTTCGCCAATGCTCATACGCTGTCTTCTAGTCAATAAATTCTTAAGATCGGCTTTCGGAACCATCCCTGTTAAGGCCGATTGAAAACCAAATTCTTTTCTTTCAGAATCAAACTGAATACCAGATTTTCCTTCGTATAACGAATCTTTTACTTCGTCCAAAGAAGTTCCGATACAAGAATAAATCCCCATTCCAGTAATTACAACTCGTCTATTCATCGTCTTTCAAAAGTAATTTTTTATCCTTAAAGTGTAATTTTTTTAATCAAAAGGCACAAAGTTTTTTTAATCTTGCCACAAAGGCACTAAGTCACAAAGGTTTTTTTTTAAAGTATTTTTAATAAAAACTTAGGGACTTTGAGTCTTTGCGAGCCATTTTCGTCATTTAAAAACTTAAATAAACCTCGCAAACAGTAGAGAATTCTTAAGAATATATTCCGCCGTTTATATTAATAATTTCTCCTGTAATATAGCTTGCTTTTTTAGAAATCAAAAAGCTTACCAAATCTGCTACTTCTTCGGCTTCGCCAAAACGATTTACTGGAATTAGTTTCAGCAATTCTTTTTCGTCCAGCTGGCTTGTCATGTCGGTTCTAATAAAACCTGGAGCTACAGCATTTACAGTAATATTTCTTTTAGCAACTTCCTGGGCTAAAGCTTTAGTTGCTGCTACAATTGCCCCTTTTGCTGCCGAATAATTGGCTTGTCCTGCAGTTCCTTTTACTCCAGAAACCGAAACCATATTTACGATTCGGCCATATTTATTGCGTAACATTTTTTGAATGAAAAACTGAGTAACATTAAAGAAACCGTTAACGCTAGTATTCATGACACCGTTCCAGTCTTCTGGAGTCATCCACATAAAAAGACCGTCTTTTGTGATTCCGGCATTGTTTACAATGGCTTCGACCAATTTTTCAAGATTTGCTTCCTGCCAAGCGGTTAAAACATTTTGTACTTCTTCAAAATTAGAAACATCAAAACCTAAGATTTCGCCTGTTGCACCTAATTTTTGCACTTCTTGCAATGTTTCTTCGGCAGCTGTTTTATTCGAATGATAATTAATCAGAATATGATAATCGGATTCTACGGCTAGTTTTTTACAAATGGCACTTCCAATTCCTCTCGAACCGCCTGTTACTAATACACATTTCATTTATAAGGTTGGTTTTATTTATTAGCAAGATGAAATCACATTCTAAAAAGCGATTTCATCTTGCAAATTTTATAATTTATTTCGGAGAATAAATACTATTTCTTTTTCTTTGGGGCTGGTTTTTTCGTTGCAGGTTTAATTTCCTCTTTTGGTTTTTCGGCTGGAGCTGCAGCAGGCTGAGGTTTTTCTGCACTTTTTGAAAATAATTCTGCATTTTCAAACCATTGGTTGGCCAAAACTGTTCCGTCAGGTTTAAGAAATCCCCATTTTCCTTCGTTTTTAACCCTGGCAACACCACCAATAAATCCTTTGTCTTGTTGTGTAAACATGGCGATAATAGCGTTTGTTGTGATGCCATATTGAGTGGGAATTACCAATTTTCCAGATTCGTTAATGAATCCCCAATTGTTTTCTTTTACTGGAGCTAGACCATTTGTACTGAAAACTTCTGCATCGTTGTAAGTTGGCTCAATTACAAATTTTCCTTCTGGGTTAATGAATCCCCATTTTTTTCCAACTAAAACAGGAGCGAGGTTTTTTGAGAACGCTTTTCCTTTATCATAAATAGGAAGAATTACCCAATTTCCTTTTAAATCGATATAACCGATTTTTCCGTTTTTCTTAGCAAACGTCAAATCCTGAGTTTCGAAATCCCAGATTTTTTCAGCTCCGTCAACCGGAATAAATTTTCCGCCACTTACCAATCCGAAAGTTTTGTCTTTTCTTGCCCAAGTCGTTCCTTTAAAATAATTTCCAACTTCGGCATAAACTGGTTCAACCAATTCTTTTCCGTTAGTATCAATAATTCCCCAGTTTTTGTTCAGTTCCACTCTGGCATAACCATTTTCAAAAGGTTTGATCTGATCGTATTTTGGTTCTAAAACTACAGTCATTTTGTTGTTGATTAACCCAACTTTATTGTTTTGCCTGATGAAGGCAACGCCGTCATTAAAATCAAATACTTTATCAGTAGTTGGTCCTTTTTGAATTTCTCCTTTTGTATTAATGTAAACCCAGTCTTTGTCTTTTTGTACAACTGCGATTCCGCTGTTAAAATCTTTAGCATCTTTAAAATCTGCTGGAATTACCCAAGTTCCTTTTGCATCGATAAATCCCCATTTTCCGCCGTTTTCTACAGCAGCTAAACCTTCAGAAAAACTTCTGGCAGATTTGTATTGAGGCTCGATTTTAAAAGATCCGTCTTTAGAAAGATATCCAATTTTAGAATTTTTTTTAACTAATGCTAATTCTTGGCTATTAACAAATTGAATGCAACCAAGCAATAAAAAAACAAATGACTTTTTCATGATTTTTAAGATTCAATATTAATACTGTAAAATAAAGATTTTTAACTGTTGATTAAATAATCTTTTACTTTTTGAACAAAAGGATACATTACTTGATCTTCCTTAAATTCTGGAATTATATTTCTGATATCGTCATACCATTTTTTAGTCGTTGACGAAATTTGATCTTTCTGTTTCAAATAATCAATTGCCTGAATAATTGTGATTAATTCGATAGCCAAAACTTCAAAAGAATTTTCAATCACTTTTGATGTAATAACTGCAGCATTTGTTCCCATGCTTACAATGTCTTGATTGTCATTGTTGTTTGGAATACTGTGCACGTACATTGGGTTAGATAATGTTTGGCATTCTGCAGTGGTTGAAGTGGCAACGAACTGAACACCCTGCATTCCGAAATTGAACCCTAATGTTCCTAAGTTTACAAATGGAGGCAAAATTTCGTTGATTTTTGAATTCAATAAATAATTCAATTGACGCTCTGCTAGCATCGTTAATTTCGTAATAACGATTTTCAGTTTATCCATTTCAAGCGAAATGTAATCTCCGTGGAAATTTCCTCCGTGGTAAACGTGTTTGTTTTTTACGTCTATAATTGGGTTGTCGTTTGCCGAGTTAAATTCATCCTCTAGGATAGAAGCTACATTATTTATAGTTTCTAAAACTGGTCCTAGAATTTGAGGAACACATCTTAATGAATAATATTCCTGAACTTTTTCTTTGAAGATTTCTTCTGTGTTTTCGCCAGAATATAAATGGTCTTCTCTTTTACGGATCAAAGTACTGTCAGAAAGATTTTGTCTCATTCTTTCAGCAACTTCCTGCTGTCCTTTATGACGTTTGGTTTGGTTTAATTCTTCTGAGAAATGATCATCGTAAGCTTGAACTAATTCGTTAATTGCACAAGAAGCTTTTACAGACCAGTCTAATAATTTTTTAGCATAATGCACATTGACAACACCAATTCCTGTCATTACAGAAGTCCCGTTGATTAATGCCAGACCTTCTCTAATTTCTACTTGAATTGGTTTTAAACCTTCAATTTCAAAAACCTCTGCTGTTGCGCGTCTTTCTCCTTTATAAAAAACTTCGCCTTCTCCAATTAAAACTAAAGCTAAATGTGATAATTGCACTAAATCTCCGCTGGCACCTACACCACCGTGCTCAAAAATTAAAGGCGTAATATCTCTATTGATTAATTCTGCCATTAAATGAATAACAGAAGAATGAACTCCTGAATTTCCTAAAGAAAGTGTATTTAATCGAGCTAAAATTGCTGCTTTTGCACACTCAGCGTTCAAAGGTTTTCCTGTTCCAGAAGAGTGGCTTCTAATTAAATTATATTGCAATTGAATTTGATCTGACTCCTTAATTCTGTATTGAGCCATTGGTCCAAATCCTGTATTTACTCCGTAGATTACTTTATTTCCTGAGAATTCTTTTAAGAAATTAAAACTTTCGTTTACTCGATTTAAAACCACATCGCTTATGGCAACTTTGTTTTTTCCAAAGATTATGGCTTCAAATTCTGCTAAACTTAGATATTCATTTATTGTATTCATCAAATCGATTTTGGTTGCGCTAATTTAATTTTATTTATCAAAATAAATGTAGTTATTTTGATGATGGCAAATGTAGGTTAATTAATGATAATAATTCTAATATGACAAAGGAGTTTGTTGATGTTTTAGTGATTGGTGCAGGACCGTCTGGATGTGTCTCAGCATCGTATCTTTTTAAAAACAATGTTAAGGTTAAAGTTGTAGAAAAAACAAAGTTTCCGAGACTTGTGGTAGGCGAAAGCCTTATTCCGCGAGTAATGGATCATTTTGCTGAGGCAGAATTGTTTGAGGCTCTTGATGCAATGAACTTCGAAAAAAAATTGGGCGCTCGTTTTATTAGAGGCGAAGAAATCTGCAATTTTGATTTCAGTGTAAAATTTGGAGAAGGCTGGGACTGGACTTGGCAGGTTCCAAGAGCTGATTTTGACAATACAATGGCTCAAGAAATCATAAGAAAAGGAATTGATTTAGAATTTGAAACAGAAGTTTTGGAAGTTTCTTTTGAAGGAAAAAATTCAAAAACTATTGTAAAAGATAAAGACGGAAACTTAAAAGAAATCCACGCTAAATTTATCATCGATTCTAGCGGATACGGACGCGTTTTGCCAAGACTTTTAGATTTGGATACACCTTCAAAATTAGATCCGCATTCTTCTATTTTTACCCATGTTAAAGATATTAATAGAGAAGAAGGAGTAGAGGGAACTCAAATTTCGTTTGATATTTTAGAAACCGAAGTTTGGCTTTGGGTAATTCCATTTTCTAACGGAAACACAAGTTTGGGGGTTGTCGGGCCAACAGATTTCATCAATTCGCTTTCTGAAAATAAAGATAATGCTGAGGCTTTGCGAAATGCCATTCAGAAGTCTGATTATTATATTAAACGATTCGCTGGAACAGAGTTTTTATTTGAACCTGTTAAATTAGAAAATTACTCAAGAGCGGTAAAAAGAATGTACGGAGATGGTTTTGCCTTAACAGGAAACAGTTCGGAATTCTTAGATCCTGTTTTCTCTTCTGGAGTTGCTTTTGCAACTGAATCTGGAATGCTGGCTGCAAAATTATATTTGAAAGAATCACAAGGAATTCCTGTTGATTGGGAAGTGGAGTTTACACAATACATGAAACGCGGAATTGCCGTTTTCACCACTTATGTACAAGAATGGTACACAGGAAATCTGCAGACATTATTCTTCCATCAGCCGGAAAATCCAGAAGTAAAAGAAAAAATATGCGCGGTTTTAGCGGGTTATGTGTGGAACGAAGAAAATTCGTTTGTCAAGAAACACGATCATGTAATTGCCAATATGGCATATTTACTGAATATGCAAAAAGAACAAAGCTCTGAATAATTGAACATGCCCCAAAAAGTTAGACACTATTTGGGGCATTTTTTTATTGAAAACAATTCATTCCGTAGGAATGTCTCATCGGTAGAAAAAAGAATTGAATTGCGATAATACGTTCCGTAGGAACGTTTGATTAATTGATTTGTGTATATCATTTCCGTAAATCAGATGTCCCTACAGGACATAATACAAACGAACAATATTTTTTTCTACCGACCAGATATTCCTAACGGAATATTTAAATGAATTACAATCCAAAAATCTTATCCATTACAACCCATTTTTGTCCTGGTTTTGCCCACGGTAAAGCTTGCTGGAATTTCCACATTAAAGTTTCCCATTCCTGAACTTTTTCGTTTGCAGCATCAGCTTGATCTTTCTTTTCGAAAGTAAAATCGGCATCAGCCTCGATAATCATGAACAATCTATTTCCTGTGCAATAAATGTCTAGAACTTCAATTCCAGAATCTTTAATGCTTTTTTTAATTTCTGGCCATACATTTTCGTGCAGTTCTTTGTATTCTGCAATTAAATCTGCGTCATCTTTTAAGTCTAACGCAAGATAGAATTTTTGAGCTGCCATAATTTTATTTTTGCTGGTAAGCTACAGCAGTTTGTTTGCTAGTGCCTAAACCTTCAATTCCTAATTCGATTACATCGCCTGCTTTAATGTAAATTGGATCTGGTTTAATTCCTAACCCAACTCCCGGAGGTGTTCCTGTACTAATTACATCGCCAGGAAGCAAAGTCATAAACTGGCTTAAATAATGAACTAAAAATGGAATTTTGAAAATCAAATTTGAAGTATTACTGTTTTGGAAAGTTTTTCCGTTTACAGTCAACCACATTTTTAGATTGTTTACATCACCAATTTCGTCTGGAGTTGCCATAATTGGTCCAAGAGGAGCGAAGGTGTCAGAACCTTTTCCTTTTGCCCATTGTCCGCCTCTTTCGATTTGAAATGCTCTTTCGCTGTAATCATTCAAAAGGCAATATCCAGCGATGTAGTTTGGTGCGTCTTCTTCAGAAACATAGCTTGCTTTTTTGCCTACAACAAATGCCAATTCCACTTCCCAGTCTGTTTTTTCACTATTTTTTGGAATAATCAAATTATCATTTGGTCCGCATAAAGAAGTCGTTGATTTGAAGAAGATAATTGGTTCTTCTGGAATTGCAGCACCAGTTTCTTCACAGTGATCTACATAATTTAATCCGATGCAGATAATTTTTGACGGACGCGCCACTGGCGAACCTAAACGAACTGAATCGCTTACTTCTGGAAGTGCAGGGTTATTTTTTAAGGCTTCTTCTAATTTTTTTAATCCGTCATTTTCAAAAAAAGCTTCATTGTAATCTGTTACGATAGACGAAACATCGTATCTTTTTTCATTTAGTAAAATTCCCGGTTTTTCTTTTCCTTCTTCTCCGAATCTAATCAGTTTCATAATCTTTATATTTTTTAAGTAATATTTTTTCCGCCACGACTTCACGAATTATAATTTTGTGTGAATTTGTGAAATTTGTGGTTTTTAATTTTTTTTGTTTCACGCAGATTTTACAGATTTAAGCAGATTTTTTAAATCATTTTAATCTTTCAATCTGTGGCTTTATATTTTTTTTCGCCACGATCCGAACGATAGCGAATAGGCGAAGCAATTCACTATTTTTATAAATCAGTTCGTGAAATTCGCATTTATTTTTCGATGCAAATTTCACAGATTTTTTAATCATTTTAATTCGTGAATTCGTGGCTATTTCCCTTTTTTAGTTGTTTAATTTTATAAATCCGCCATCAATTGGGTAGTCAGAACCTGTGATGAAAGACGATTCGTCACTGCATAAGAATAAGGCTAAAGTGGCGATTTCTTCTGGTTTTCCCATACGTCCGATTGGTTGTGATTTAGAAAGTTTTTCGAAAATTTCTTCTTCTTTTCCAGGATAATTTTTAGCAATAAATCCGTCTACGAAAGGCGTGTGAACTCTCGCAGGAGAAATAGAATTACATCTGATTTTATCATTCAAATAATCTTTAGCAACCGATAAAGTCATGGCCATAACAGCACCTTTTGCTGTAGAATAAGCAAAACGATCTGGAATACCAACCCAGCTAGCAATAGAAGCTAAGTTTAGGATCACACCACCGCCAGAACTTCTTAAAGCCGGAATCGAAGCGTGAAGACAGTTGTAAACTCCTTTTACGTTTACATTCATAATACGGTCAAAATCAGATTCAGAAGTTGTGTCTACTTTTCCAACGTGTGCGATTCCGGCGTTGTTTACTAGAATATTAATGTTTCCGATTTTCTCGAAAGTCGTTTTAACTTGTTCGTGGTTTGAAACGTCGCAAGCGTGCGCAAAAACAGTTCCTCCCGCAGATTTGATTTCTTCAACCGTTTCTTTTGCGCTTTCTTCCGTCAATTCTAAAACGTGGACTTCAGCTCCTTGTTTAGCAAATAAGACAGAAATCGCTCTTCCAATTCCGCTTCCTCCGCCTGTGATAATTGCTTTTTTATTTTGTAATGAAAACATTTATATAATTTTTTTAAGTTGTTTTAATTGAGTCTTTTACAAAGATACGCCGCGTTTCCACGGAATAAAATCGTCTTGGTTTAATTGAACCGCTTTCGGAATAATTTCGCCGCTCGCCGCTTTGATGCAGTATTCCAAAATTTCCTCGCCCATTTCTTCAATAGATTTTTCGCCACTAATGATTGGTCCGCAGTCAATATCGATAATATCTTTCATTCTTTTTGCCAGAACAGAGTTTGTCGCTACTTTAATTACGGGACAAACTGGGTTTCCTGTCGGAGTTCCCAATCCAGTTGTAAACAAAATTAAAGTTGCTCCAGAAGCTGCTTTTCCAGTTGTGGCTTCAACGTCATTTCCTGGCGTACAAACCAAACTTAAACCTGGTTTTGTAACCAATTCGGTATAATCTAAAACATCAACTACAGGAGAAGTTCCGCCTTTTTTGGCCGCTCCAGCGCTTTTTATAGCATCAGTAATTAATCCGTCTTTGATATTTCCAGGAGAAGGATTCATATGAAAACCAGAACCCACTTTATGTGCCAGCTCATCATAAGATTCCATTAAATTGATGAATTTTCTAGCCTTATCTTCGGTAACACATCTATCGATTAAATTCTGCTCAGCGCCGCATAATTCAGGGAATTCAGCCAAAAGAATTTTTCCGCCTAAAGCTACAACCAAATCAGAAGTATAACCCACAGCAGGATTTGCAGAAACACCGCTGAAACCGTCGCTTCCGCCACATTTTACGGCAATGCATAAATCGCTTAATGGCGCATCGGTTCTTTCGTATTGGTTGATTTCAATTAAACCTTCAAAAGTCTTTTTGATGGCATTGGTAATCAAAACTTCTTCGCTTTCGGTCTGCTGCTGTTCAAAAATAAATAATGGTTTATCGAAATCTGGGTTTTGTTTTTTGACATCATTTACAAAATCTTGAACTTGTAAATGTTGGCATCCCAAACTCAAAAGCGTAATTCCTCCAACGTTTGGGTGATTCGCATAAGAAGCCAACAATGCGCTCAAAGTAGATGAATCTTGACGCGTTCCGCCACAGCCGCCTTGGTGATTTAGGAATTTGATTCCGTCTACATTTTCAAAAATACGTTTGTTTTTTGGAGTTGGATTCAATTCAATATGGATATCGTTAATGTCTTTTCCGTTCAAATAACCTTCCAATAATTCGTGCGTAAATTGGTTGTACTTGTCTGTTACAGCATAACCCAATTGTTTGTGAAGTGCTTCTTTGATTACGTCCAAATTTCGGTTTTCACAAAAAACAGTCGGGATAAAAAGCCAGTAATTTGCCGTTCCAACGCGTCCGTCTTTTCTTTTGTAACCTTTAAAAGTTCTGTTTTCGAATTTAGAAACATCAGGCGCATTCCATTCGTAAGAAGCATTTCTGTAAGCGTAAGGATCTGCGGCGTGTTTTAAGTTCTCGGTCGTCATTAAACTTCCTTTTGCCACATCATTTTGCACTTTTCCAACCAAAACGCCATACATGTTTACTTCTTCTCCCTGCTTCATGTCCTGCATGTAGAATTTATGTTTGGCTTTGATGAGGTCTTGCAAAACGTAAGTTTCGTTTTCAAAATGAATCGAATCGCCTTTTTGAAGATCGGTTAAGGCAACCAATACATTATCATCTGGATGCAGTTTTACAACCAGTTTTTTTGTGTTATTCTCAGACATTGTGTTGTTGTTTTTTTTTCTTTTTTTGATGTCACTGCTTTTGTTTTATAACATTTTAATCTTCTGATTTTGTATAGAATTCGGGCAGTTAACGAAAAATAAAATTAGCTTTTTTACATATTGGTTAATAGTCTAATATTATCCGTATCTAATCTTTAATTATCTTTGCAGTATGAAATTGGAACAAACCAAAATAGCGTCTTATCTCAACACAAAAGTTTCGGTGCTTAATCGTATTGAACCATTTTTTCAAGCGCCGTTTCATTCGCATCCTGAACTGGAATTGGTTTATGTGAAAGAGAGTTACGGAAAACGTATTATCGGAAATTCGGTAATGCCGTTTGAGCCTGGCGATATGGTTTTTTTAGGTTCTGATATTCCGCATGTTTGGCTGAATGATGAGAAATATTATCAGGGAATTGAGGATTTAAGAGCCAATTCGATTGTCGTATATTTTCATAAAGATATTTTCGGACCAACTTTTTATGAATTAAAAGAAACCCAAAAAATCAACGAGCTTTTTGTTCAGGCTGGAAAAGGCATTTCGATTATCGGAAAAACCAATAAACAGATTGCTAAAAAACTGGAGAAATTAGTTTCAAAAAAAGACTTCGAAGTTATTATCGGACTTTTTGAGATTTTGTCTATTCTTTCAGAAAGCCAGGATAAGATTTACATCAACGACGAAATTTATTCGTTGATGCAGAAAGATTCGAAAGTAGATCGTCTTTCAGAGGTTTTTCAATATGTCAATAAGAATTATAAAAAGAATATTTCCTTAGAAGAAATTGCCGCTGTCGCGAATATGACGCGGACTTCTTTCTGCAGAATGTTTAGAATTAAAACAAAGAAAAATTTTGTGGATTATCTGCATGAAATCCGAATTTCGAATGCTTGCAAATTACTTTTAGAAACTGATAAAAGTATGTCTGAAATCGCTTATGCTTGCGGGTATAAAACGGCTTCGAACTTTAATAAACTCTTTAAAAAGTGTAAAGGAATTACTCCTTCTGACTTTAAAAACAATGCGAAGGTTAGTTTTGCCACAGATTTAAAGGATTAAAGAGATTTTTAAGTCCAGTTTTGTCTGGCTGAGCGGAGTCGAAGCCCACGTCCAATTGGAACGCCCTTCGACTTCGCTCAGGGTGACAAACTAAAGCAAATCATTTTAATCCTTTTAATCTGTGGCTAAAAAAAAATTAAATAGAACGGTCTAAATGCGTATAACCGCCATCCACATAAATAATCTGTCCTGTGGTGTGGCTTGACTTTTCAGACAATAAGAAAACCACCATATTGGCTATTTCTTCAGCTGTTGTCATTCTGTTTTCTAGCGGAATATTTTTAGTGATTGCAGCCAGTTTTTCTTCTTTATTTTCAAAAGTATTGATCCACGTTTCGTAAAGTGGGGTGTAACATTCTGCTACAATTACGGCATTTACGCGGATGCGGTATTTTAATAATTCAACCGCCCATTCTCTAGTTAAAGCGTTTCTTCCTCCGTTTGAAGCAGCGTACGCTGAGGTTCCGCCTTGACCTGTTTCGGCAGTTTTAGAACCGATGTTCACAATGGCGCCTTTTGATTCTTTCAAATACGGAAGAGCATGCTGTGCCATTAAATAATAGTGCACTAAATTTTTGTGAAGCGAAGCAGCGAAATCTTCATAATTTCCGTTTTCTAATCCAACACCGTCATTAACTCCGGCATTGTTTACAAGTCCGTCAATTCTTCCGAATTTTGCGATTACAGCTTCAACGGCTTTTTTGCAGTCTTCTGGTTTTGTTAAATCGGCAGCAACTTGATGCGCTTCCTTTCCGATGGCTTTTAATTCTTCTACGGCTTTGATGTTATCATTTTCGTTACGTCCAACGATAAACGGAATTGCATTTTCTTCGGCTAAAACCTTAACGATTCCTAAACCGATTCCTTTTGCTCCTCCCGTAACGATAATGATTTTTTGGGTTAATGATAACTGCATGATTTTATTTTATTATAATTTATTGCTAATATTTTTAAACACATAGAAACATAGTTTTAATTTGCCTAAAAAGGCATTTCATTTTTTTTAAAGCACATAGCTATGTGTTCAAATCTAGATTTGTTTTTTGCTCTTTCTTACAGGCTAAAAATCTATGCTTCTATGTGTTAAAACATTTTTAAAAATTTACAGCTGTTGTTCATGACAAACAACAGCTGTAAAAATAGAGAGAATAGAACTGATAATTTATTACCAGAACTTAACATAAAGCGCAGCAATAATCAATAGCGTAATAACGATTAAGACTGTTGTCTGCGGTTTTACTTTAAACATTTCAGAATCAATTTCGAATGCTTTAGGGTTTACTTTTGGACCAGCAAAACTTATTAATATCATTGCAATCATTGTAAATAAGAATGATAATCCCATACAGATGTGGAACGGAATTTCGAAAGCTCCTTTTCCATTAGGGTAAGCTGTGTATAAAAGTGTATCATTTCCAAATAAAGCTGGAGCGTATTCGTTGAATAAAACAGATAATAAGAATCCTAAGATTACACCCACGATTGCCGCTGTTCCAGTAGTTCTTTTCCAGAACATACCCAAGAAGAACATGGCAAAAACTCCAGGGCTGATGAATCCAGTGTATTTTTGGATGTAGGTAAATCCTCCAACGCCACCAATTCCTAAAACGTCATTCCATGTAAATAAAACGGCCAAAAGCATAGCAACAAAAACGGCAAGACGACCGATGTTTACCTGCTGTCTTTCGCCAGCATTTTTTTGAATGTATTTTTTATGAACGTCTAATGTATAGATTGTAGAAATACTGTTTACTTTTCCTGCCAAAGAAGCTACGATTGCAGCAGTAAGAGCAGCAACAGAAAGACCTTTTAATCCGGTTGGAAGGAATGTTAATATAGCAGAATATGCCTCATCTTTTACTCCTCCCTCTAATTGAGGTAAGTGTCCGCTTGTGTATAAAACGTAAGCAGCAATACCAGGAAGCATTACAATAAGCGGCATTAATAATTTAAGCATACCAGCAAACAAAATTCCTGTACGAGCTGTTTGTAAATCTGCTCCAAGTGCTCTCTGCGTAATGTATTGGTTACATCCCCAGTAATTTAAGTTGATAATCCAGATACCAGCGGCATAAGATAACAATCCAGGGAAAGTTAAATATTTATCGATTTCAAGTTGAGAAGATGTTGCAGTTGGTTTCGGAATAATCATTTTGAAATGTTCTGGTGCCTGCTGCATTAAAACTTTAAAACCGGCAATTGCATTTTGACCAACACCAAAAGCTTCCGCAACTGTTGTTAAAGCAATATAAGAAGTCACCAAACCTCCAATAATTAAAACGGCAACTTGGATAACGTCTGTATACGCTACAACTTTCATTCCTCCAAGCGAAATAAACAAAGCAAAAATAGCCAATCCAAGCATAATTACGTGAAGATATTCCCCACCAGCAAGTTTGTTAATCGCAACTGCTCCTAAATATAAAATAGAAGTAAGGTTTACAAAAACATATAAAAACAGCCAAAATACTGCCATGATAAGCGCAGTAGATTCGTTGTAACGTGTTTTTAAGAACTGTGGCATCGTGTAAATCTTGTTTTTAAGATAAACAGGAATAAACCATACCGCCACGATAATAAGGGCAACGGCAGCAAGCCATTCGTAAGCAGCGACAGCGATTCCTAAGAAGAAACCTTCACCGCTCATCCCGATGAATTGCTCTGCCGAAATATTAGAAGCAATAAGAGAAGCTCCAATTGCCCACCAAGTTAAATTTCCTTCAGCCAAAAAGTAAGCTTTAGCATCATGTTCGTCCTGTTTACGTTTGCGGTAAACGGTGTAACCGTAGACAGAGACTACGATAAAATAAATAATAAAAACCGCATAGTCTGCGAAAGCGAGGTTTTGGTTCATTGTTAGTAGTATTTTAAATAATTATTATAGGTTGTTTGTTTATGTGGTTTTAAATTTGTTTTTATGTTGTTAAATCTTGTTAAAAATGCAAGATGTGTTTTATTTCTGTTATTTTTTTGCGAAAATAAAAGCAGAAGCCAAATGTAAAATAAAAATTTAGAAATCAGTCATTAGTAAATGTGTTTTTTACATTTATTTGATAATTATTATGTTAAATTTTTATTTTTGGCTTTACTACAACGAGAAGGCTATTATACTTTTACAGTGCTTTTGTAATGTACATCCGAAAGTTGTCTCAAAATTTCAGCACTTTTTTCTGGTGTAATGTCTCTTTGCGATTCCCCTAGCATTTCGTATCCAACCATAAACTTTTTTACGGTTGCAGATCTTAATAACGGCGGATAAAAATGCATGTGGAAATGCCATTCTGGATGCAGTAAACCGTCTGTTGGCGATTGGTGAATTCCTGATGAATATGGAAAAGAAGTATTAAATAAATTGTCGTACTTCGTAGTTAACTGTTTTAAGATTTTCGCGAAAGCGGTGCTCTCTTCAGCAGTAAAATCAGTGATTTTGTTTACAGCTCTTTTACTTACAATCATGGTTTCGTATGGCCAGATTGCCCAAAACGGAACCAATGCCACAAAATGATCATTTTCGATTACGATACGGTCGCCAGCTTTCAATTCAGCTTTAACATAATCTTCCAATAAAGTTTTGTCGTTTTTATCGTAATATGATTTTAAGCTGTTTTGTGTTTTTTCAACCTGAGTCGGCAATGACGACTGCGCCCAGATTTGACCGTGTGGGTGCGGGTTGCTGCAGCCCATAACGCTTCCTTTGTTTTCAAAAATCTGAACGTGGTTGATGTATTTAATATTTCCTAAATCGGTATATTCTTTCTGCCAAGTTTTAATAATATTTTCAATATCGGCAATTTCCATTTCTGGAAGAGTCAGGTCATGTCTTGGCGAAAAGCAAACTACTCTTGAAATGCCTTGTTCTGGTTTTGCCTTAAAAAAAGTATGTTTAATATCGTCTTCAAAAATAATTTCTTCCTGTTTCATAGCGGCAAAATCATTTTCAAAAACAAAACTGTTTTCGTATTGCGGATTATTCATTCCGTTGGCACGAACATTTCCTGGACACAAATAACAAGTTGGGTCGTATTTAGGAAGTTCTTCAGTTGAAATGGTTTCGTTCTGTCCCTGCCAAGGGCGTTTTGCACGGTGAGGAGATACCAAAACCCATTCGTTGATTAATGGATTAAAGCGTCTGTGCGGATCTTCGTTAATGTCAAAATTTTTCATTGTGGTGTGTGGTTTTAAAGTAGCGTTGTTCCGTTTGAGATTTTTACATCGTAGAATTTTAATTCAATTCCAAATGTATCTAAATAAAGCTTTGAAAACTTACGCTTAACCTCATTTTCATGTCCTTTTTTAACTAAATTGATAGTGCAGCCGCCAAAACCGCCACCCATTAGTCTAGAACCAATGATGGCATCGTCTTCTTTTGCTGTATCGACAAGCATGTCTAATTCTTCGCAACTTACCTCATATTCTTGCGATAAACCGTAGTGTGTTTCAAAAAGCAATTCGCCTAAAAGTTCAATGTTTCCTTGGTCTAAAGCTTTACAAGCTTTGATAACGCGATTGATTTCTTTTACTACAAAATGAACTCTGGCAAAAACTTTTTCAGTCATTTTATCTTTAAGGCTTAAAACCTGTTCTTCTGTAGCATTTCTAAAAGTTTTTACTTCTGGAAAATGGCTTTTTATAATCGATAAACCTTCTTCACATTCGATTCTTCTCGTATTGTATTCTGATGTAAAGAGCGAATGCTTCACATTAGAATCAAACAAAATCAAAGAATAATCTTTAAAGTCGGCATTGTGATATTCAAAATCCAAAGTGTTGCAATCCAGCTGAATTACTTTATTTTCAAGACCGTGAACACTTGAGAACTGATCCATAATGCCGCAGTTGATTCCAACCCAATGTTCTGCTTTTTGTCCTAATAGTGAAATGTCTTTTTTTTCAATTTTTAAATCGAAAAGAGATTTGATTCCGAAAATCATTCCGCATTCTAAAGCCGCCGAAGAAGATAATCCAGAACCAACGGGAATATTACTGCTGAAAACGCAGTTGAAACCGTCAAAAGAAAATCCGTTGTCTTGCAATTGTTTGATAACGCCACGAATATAATTGGTCCAAACGACATCACTCAATTTCACTTCCTGAGTTAAGTCAATTTCAAATTCTTCATTCAAATCGATAGCGATTACTTTAGAAGTATTGGTGTTATTTTTTTCAAAAGCAAAACAAATTACTTTGTCAATTGCAGCAGGTAAAACATAACCGTCATTGTAGTCAATGTGTTCTCCAATGATGTTGATTCGGCCTGGAGAAAGTACCGTTTTTTGAGGAGAAGATCCGAAAGATTTCTCAAAAAAAGCAACAGTATTTTGTATTAAAATATCATTCATTATAGTTGTTGTAATTGTGGTATTGTATAAATAGTTAGTTTATGGTTTCAAATTTGTAAAGTGTCTTCTGCGTGTATTCTTCCCCTTTTTTCAAAACAGCATTAGGAAAATGAACTTGATTTGGCGCATCTGGAAAATTCTGTGTTTCAAAACAAATTCCGCTTTGAGCGTTGTAATCGACATTTTCTTTTCCTTTTAGTTTTCCAAAACAATTCCCACCTACATATATATGTACACTTGGCTGATCGGTGTAAACATTCATTCTCAGTTTGTTCTTTAAACTGATTAATTGCGCTACGATTTCGGTTTTAGAATTTACCACAAAAGAATTGTCTATTGGAAACGGACAGCTTTTTGCAGTTCTAAAATCAAAATCATGATTGGCCAAATCGGTAAAATTTCCTGTTGGAATATTATCTGGATTTGTTTCCAGCATTTTAGCCGATTTGATAAACATTTGCTGTTCTAAAACATTTCCATCATGCCCATCAAGGTTAAAATAACTATGATGCGTCAAATTGATAATAGTATCTTCAGTTGAGGTTGCTTTATATTCTAATTTTAATTCGTTTTCTTCAGTTAAAGTGTATGTCAAGTAAACGGTCATTTCTCCAGGGAAATTTTCGTCTAAATGCGCGCTCAAAAGCCCAAAAGTTATAGAAGGATTTTCTCCACTTTTTGCATCAGTTACGCTCCAAGCTTTTCTTCCAAAACCCATTTCACCACCGTGAAGCGTATTTCCATTATTGTTACCGGCAAGCTGAATTTTTTTATCATTAAGGCTAAAAGCTGCATTATGAATGCGTCCGGCATATCGGCCAACTGTGGTTCCGAAATACGGAGCGCTTGGTAAATTATATGATTCTAAATACGATTCTAAATTGTCAAACCCTAATACAACATCTGTTAATTTTCTGTTTACTGGAATTTGGATAGAAGTTACAGTTGCACCATAATTGATGATCTGAATTTTCATTCCGTTTTTGTTTACCAGATCAAAAGAATAAATTTCTTCCTTATTAGGCATTAAACCAAACAATTTGCAATTGTGAGTCTCTTTTAAATGCGATATGTGTTTTATTTCCATATAATTTTTACCAATAATGAAATCCAAAATTAGAAACATTTTCTATATTTGCATACCAGTACCTACCAGTTTTTAATTATAATAGTCAAAATGACTTTATCATGAACATCATTTCAATCCAAAATAATATTGGTCTGCCAAAATATAAGCAGATAATTCTTTCAATAGAAAAAGCAATTGAAGAAGGCAATTTGATTAAAGGAGATAGACTTCCCTCTGTAAATAAAGTCTGTTTGGCTTTTTCTTTATCTCGAGATACGGTCTTATTGGCGTATGACGAGTTAAAGAAAAGAGGAATCATTTATGCGATTCCGGGCAAAGGATATTATGTTAAAAGTGTTGAAATCACTATAACTCAGAAGATTTTCTTGCTTTTTGACGAATTGAATATTTTTAAAGAAGATATTTATAATTCGTTTTTAAAAAACATTGGGAAAAATGTGCAGGTTGACATTTTCTTTCATCATTTTAATGTTCAGGTTTTCAAAAAACTTATAAATGACAGTAATGGAAATTATACAAAATATATTATCATGCCGACCAACTTAACCGATATTGTCGACTCGATAAAAACCCTACCAGTAAACGATGTAATTATATTGGATCAGACCAATCCAGAGTTAAAAATGTTCCCAGCGATTTATCAAAACCACCAAAAAGATATTTACGAAGGGTTAATGAAAGGCAAATCCCGATTGTCAAAATATAAGAAACTGATTTTAATTTTCCCTGGCTTTAGAGAGCCTCCAGGAATGAAACTGGGTTTTGAATCTTTTTGCCAAGCCTATAGTTTTGATTATGAAATTATTTCAGATTTCGGTAATCAGTCTATTGCTTTGGGAGATTTATATATTATTCCGCACGATCGTGATTTGCTTTTAGTGATAGAAAATGCAATGAGCAGAAACTTAAAATTAGGAGAAGATTTCGGAATTATATCATACAATGAAACGCCATTGAAGAAAATTGCAGCAAACGGAATTACGACAATTTCGACCAATTTTGAATTAATGGGAAAAATTCTGGCCGATATGGTTTTGCAGGGAATAAAAGGGCAGATCGAAAACAAATCTGCCTTAATATTGAGAAATTCGCTATAAATTTTCCCGCAGATTTAGGAGATTTGGCTGAATCCCAGACATCTGCTAATCTGCGAGAGAATAAAAAAACTTTATAGATTCAGCACAAAATTATTGAGTAGTTTTTCTTCATATTTCTCTTTGTTGAAAGTATACAGATAAGAACCTTTTCGAGAAGACTGCATGTCTTTTTCGTCTAATTTATTTAAAATTTCAAGAGAATTAATTTTACTAATGAAATTTCTTTTGTCTAGTTCTTTGCTCAAAATAGCTTCATACAACTCTAAAAGCTGACGCATGGTGAATTTCTCAGGAAGCAATTCGAAACCAATTGGTTTGATCGAAGTTTTGTAGCGGAGTCTCTTAATGGCATTTTCGACCATTTCGTTATGGTCAAAAATTAAGTTTGGCGCATCATTAATAGGGAACCATTCTGCGTGATAATTTTTAATTAGTTCTGCATTATGGTTTTCGATATTAATCAAAGCAAAATAAGAAACCGAAATGGTTCTTTCTACCGGGTCACGATCAATTTCGCTGTAAGCATATAGCTGCTCCATATAAATATCGTTGAGACCAGTATAGGTATTTAAAATTCGGGTTGCAGCAGCATCTAAAACTTCATCGCGTTTTAGAAATCCTCCAATCAAAGACCATTTTCCTTTTTCTGGTTCAAAATCTCTTTGAATCAAAAGGATTTTCAGACCCTCATTGTCAAATCCGAAAATGATGCAGTCCACCGCCAGTAAAACTTTATCAGCAGAACTATAACTGTTTAGCATATATAATTAATTTGGATAGGTAAATATATAAACTTCTTAAAACGTATCATAAATTATTAATGTCGATTTTACACTTAACACTAAGGCTGCAAAAAAAGAATTTCTGACAATCCATTTAATAAGATCATGATAAAAGTATCCTCTATATTTCGTCCTCAGTTTTATATCAAAATTACAAAGTCAAAGGTAGAAACATTTTTAAAAGAGAATTGATATAAGGATTATTATTTCGCGTCCAAGATTCAAAATTTTTTAAGTTTTGTTACAAATACCACTGTCAAAAGGTTTTTTGTCGATTTTTTTTGGTTTTTACATTTTCATATTCTAAAGAAATCTGTTTTTATGTTGATTTTTAAGGTCTAATTAAGAAATCCGTTTTTTACAACCAGTTGTTTTGATGTTTTTATTTTTTTATGTGGTTTTTTTTTATTTAAATTTACAAATGTTAAACAAACACTTATAATTTAAAAACCACAAACATTGAAAATAGGCGAGATCTTATTTTCTAAAACCAAAAAACTAAAAAACCATGAAAAAACTATCACTGATATTGTTTGCTGCATTCTGCATTCAAAACATATCTGCACAGAAGGAATCCATAATTATTTCAGTAAAAAACGATGCTTCGGCGCCAACAATAGATAGAAATATATACGGTCATTTTGCTGAACATTTGGGACATTGTATTTACGGCGGATTTTTTGTTGGCGATACATCTAAAATTCCAAATACCAATGGAGTGCGAAATGATATTGTAAAAGCACTAAAAGATTTAAAGATTCCAAATTTAAGATGGCCTGGCGGATGTTTTGCCGATACATACCATTGGAAAGACGGAATAGGTCCTAAGGAACAGCGTCCAACAATAGTAAACCAATGGTGGGGAGGTGTTACGGAAGACAATAGCTTTGGGACACACGACTTTTTAAATATGTGTGAATTGCTTGGAGCAGAACCGTATTTGTCTGGAAATGTGGGAAGCGGAACAGTTCAGGAATTGGCTGACTGGGTGCAGTACACCAATTTTGGAGGTAAAAGTCCTATGAGTGACCTTCGCAAGAAAAATGGAAGAACCGAGCCTTGGAAAGTAAAATACTGGGGAATCGGAAATGAAGCTTGGGGCTGCGGAGGAAATATGACCGCAGATTATTATGCAGACGAATATAAAAAGTTTGCCACTTTTATGTCTGATTGGGGAAATACGGGCGGCATTACAAGAATTGCTTCTGGAGCCAACAGCTCTGATTACAATTGGACAGAAGTTTTAATGAAAAACATCCCTTTAAGTATGCTTGGTGGAGTTGGAGTGCATCATTATGCTGTAATCGATTGGGCAAAAAAAGGTTCAGATGTTGATTTTACCGAAAAAGAATATTTTCTTACCATGCAATCTGCCTTGAAAATGGAAGAATTAGTGACAAAACATGCTGCTGTTATGGATAAATATGATCCAGAAAAAAAAGTGGCGATGATTGTAGACGAATGGGGAGGCTGGTATGATGTTCAAAAAGGAACAAATCCAGGATTTTTATATCAGCAGAATACAATGAGAGATGCTGTCTTGGCTGGAGCAACATTAAATATTTTCAATAATCACGCAGACCGTGTTCGTATGGCAAATTTAGCGCAATGTGTTAATGTGCTTCAGGCTGTAATCTTAACAGACAAAGCCAAAATGATTACGACGCCGACTTACCATGTCATGAAAATGTACAGTGTACACCAAGATGCTAAATTGATTCCGATCGAATTTAAATCGCCATCTTATACTTTTAACGGACAAAGCATACCAGCAGTTTCTGCTTCGGCTTCAAAAGATGCAAGCGGATTGGTTCATATTTCGTTAGTGAATGTTGATGCCGTAAATAAAAATAAAGTTGAAATTGATGTGGCTTCGCTTGGCGCTAAAAACTATACCGCAAGTATAATTACAGCTTCAAAACTTCAGGATTATAACTCTTTCGAAAATCCAAATAAAATTATTCCTGTTGCTTTTAAAGGTTTTGAAAACAAAAAAGGAAAGTTAGAAATTACAATTCCGCCATTTTCGGTATTGGTTTTAGAGGGAAAATAACAGTTAAATAATTAAAATTTTTTCGGAACAGATGCGACTTTCTGGATTTTAGATAAAATAATCGCAATGTTATAAATGTATTGTTGACATTTATTTTTTGAAAAGGTGCTAAAATGCTGTTTTAATGCATTTATAGCAAAAATGAATTGTGCAATTTCAATTAAGTGTTTTTTGTACACTTATAAAATATTTATCTCTATATTTGTCAATATTTTAAAATAAAATACGAATGAAAAATTATGTAATAGGATTAGACTACGGAACAGATTCTGTTCGCGCGGTGCTTATTGATACAGAAAATGGGCAGGAGCTGGCATCGAATGTTTCTCATTACAAAAGATGGAAAAACAAGCAATATTGTGATGCTTCTATAAATCAGTTTCGCCAGCATCCTTTGGATCATATAGAAGGATTGGAAATTACGATTCAGAATGTTGTAAAAGAAAGTAAAGTAGAACCGTCATTAGTTCGTGGAATCTGTATCGACACAACAGGATCTTCTCCAGTTCCAGTTACAAAAGACGGAACACCATTGGCCCTGACAAAAGGTTTTGAAGAAAATCCAAATGCGATGATGGTTTTATGGAAAGACCATACTTCAATAAACGAAGCAAACGAAATTAACGAACTAGCAGTAAGCTGGGGCGGAGAAGACGTTACCAAATATGTGGGCGGAATTTATTCTTCTGAGTGGTTTTGGGCAAAAATTCTTCATATCGCAAGACAAGATCAAGCAGTTAGAAATGCAGCGCACACTTGGATGGAGCACTGCGATTTAATGACCTATTTATTAATTGAAGATAAAGATTTAAAAACTTTCAAAAGAAGCCGTTGCGCTGCAGGTCATAAAGCCATGTGGCATACAGACTGGAACGGATTACCGCCAGTTGAATTCTTAGAAAAATTACATCCATACTTAGCAGAGCTTCGCGGCAACTTATACGATGAAACCTATACATCAGATTTAGTTGCTGGAAAATTAAGCCAAGAATGGGCAGATCGTTTAGGACTTTCAACAGAAACAGTTGTAGCCGTTGGAACTTTCGACGCGCATTCAGGTGCAGTTGGAGCTAAAATTGGAGAAAATACTTTAGTTCGTGTTATGGGAACTTCAACTTGCGATATCCTAGTGGGTTCTTATGATGAAGTGGGAACAAAAACCGTTCGCGGAATCTGCGGACAAGTTGATGGTTCTGTTATTCCAGGATTTATCGGTTTAGAAGCGGGACAATCTGCTTTTGGTGATTTATTAGCTTGGTACAAAGAATTATTAATGTGGCCGACAGAACATTTATTAGCTTCTTCATCAACTTTAAATGATGCGCAAAAAGAACAATTAAGAGAAGAATTCAGCGATAAATTAATTGTGGAATTAACAAAAGAAGCAGAGAAAATCCCAGTTTCAGAAAGTCTTCCAATTGCTTTAGACTGGATTAATGGAAGAAGAACTCCAGATGCGAACCAAGAAGTAAAAAGTGCTATCTCTAACCTTTCTTTAGGAACAAAAGCACCACATATTTTCAAAGCTTTAGTAAACGCAATTTGTTTTGGAGCGAAGAAAATTGTAGATCGTTTTGAAGAAGAAGGTGTAAAAATCGACAGCGTTATCGGAATTGGCGGTGTTGCTCGTAAATCGCCTTTCATTATGCAGACTTTGGCAAATGTTTTAAACAAGCCAATTAAAATTGCGGCTTCAGACCAAACTCCAGCTTTAGGTGCGGCAATTTACGCAGCCGTTGCAGCCGGAATTTATCCAAACGTAATCGAAGCAAGCCAGAAAATCGGAAGTGATTTTGATGGAGAATATTTCCCTCAGACAGACAAAGTTGAAGCCTATCACAAACTGCTTTTAGGGTACGAAAAACTAAGTGCTTTTGCAGATCCAAACCTTAAAATATCGCAACATGAGCTCTCTTTATAAAGATTTAAAACAAGAGTGTTATGAAGCCAACATGCAACTAAATGCATTGAATTTGGTGGTATACACTTTTGGAAACGTAAGTGCCGTTGACCGAAAAAATGGTGTTTTTGCTATAAAGCCAAGCGGTGTTCCTTACGAAGATTTAAAACCGGAAGATATCGTAATTGTCGATTTTGACAATAATGTTATAGAAGGAAATCTGCGTCCGTCGTCAGATACTAAAACGCACGCCTATTTATACAAACATTGGCCAAATATTGGAGGCGTTGCGCATACTCACGCAACTTATTCTGTGGCTTGGGCGCAATCTCAATTGGATATTCCGATTTTCGGAACCACACATGCCGATCATTTAACGGCAGATATTCCATGCGCACCGCCAATGGCAGATTCTTTAATTGAAGGAAATTATGAACACAATACTGGAATTCAGATTCTGGATTGTTTCAAAGAAAAAAATCTTTCTTATGAAGAAGTAGAAATGATCCTTATTGGAAATCACGGTCCCTTTGCCTGGGGAAAAAACGCAGCAAAAGCGGTTTACAACAGTAAAGTTTTAGAAGTTGTAGCAGAAATGGCCTACCTGACTTTACAAATCAACCCAAACGCACCAAGATTAAAAGATTCCTTAATAAAGAAACATTACAACCGTAAACACGGAAAAGATTCGTACTACGGACAATAATGATTTTAGATTAAAGAAAATAGAATAAAGAACAAAGAGAAAAGATTTTAGTTAGTCGGGAACTTTTAGACAAAGAAAAACGATTTAACGGTTAAACAAATAAACGATTAAACATAATGATAGATATATCTCAAAAAGAAGTATGGTTTGTAGTAGGAAGCCAAGAATTATACGGTGAAGAAACGCTTAGAAAAGTAGCAGAACATTCACAGATTATTGCAAAAGGATTAGATGTTTCGTCTTCAATTCCAGTAAAGGTGGTTTACAAAGATGTGGTGAAATCGCCTTCACAGATTTTAGATGTATGTTTGGCGGCAAACTCAGCTAAAAACTGTATCGGAATTATTGCTTGGATGCATACTTTCTCTCCAGCAAAAATGTGGATTGGGGGTTTAAACATCCTTAAAAAACCATTATGCCACTTACATACACAATACAATGCTGAAATTCCGTGGGGAAGCATCGATATGGATTTCATGAACTTGAATCAATCGGCTCATGGAGATCGTGAATTCGGTTTCATCATGTCAAGATTGCGTAAAAAACGTAAAGTTGTAGTGGGGCACTGGGAAGATGAGAGAGTTCAGAAGAAATTAGGAATCTGGTCAAGAGTTGCTCTAGGATGGGACGAACTTCAAAACTTAAAAGTAGCTCGTATTGGAGACAATATGCGTGAAGTTGCCGTTACAGAAGGTGATAAAGTTGAGGCACAAATTCGTTTTGGCGTTTCGGTAAATGGATACGATTCTTCAGATGTGACTAAACATATAGAGAAAGTAACGGACAAACAATTAGCTGATTTATTAGCCGTTTATGAGTCTTCTTATAACTTGACAGATTCTTTAAAAGAAGGCGGCGCACAGAGAAGTTCATTAGTTGAGGCTGCAAAAATAGAACTAGGATTAAGAGCTTTCCTTGAAGAAGGAGGATTTGGTGCTTTCACTGATACATTTGAAAACCTTGGAGCTTGGAAACAATTGCCAGGAATTGCAACACAAAGATTAATGGCCGATGGTTATGGTTTCGGTGGAGAAGGAGACTGGAAAACCGCTGCAATGGTTAGAGCTTTAAAAGTAATGAATATTGGTCTTGAAGGCGGAACTTCTTTCATGGAAGATTATACGTACCATTTCACACCGCAAAAATCATATGTTTTAGGCTCTCACATGTTGGAAATCTGTCCTTCTATTGCTGACGGGAAACCTTCTTGCGAAGTGCATCCTTTAGGAATTGGAGGAAAAGAAGATCCAGCTCGTTTGGTATTTAATTCACCCGCAGGAGATGCCATCAATGTTTCTTTAGTTGATATGGGAACTCGTTTCCGTTTAATCGTGAACGAAGTTGAAGCAGTAAAACCAATGGCTGAATTACCAAAATTACCTGTTGCACGTGTTCTTTGGGATTGCAAACCAAATCTTGAAGTTGCAGCAACAGCCTGGATTTTAGCTGGTGGAGCGCATCATACCGTTTATAGCCAGTCAATCACAACTGAATACATGGAAGATTTCGCGGATATTGCGGGAATAGAATTATTGGTTATTGATGAAAAAACTACTGTAAGAGAGTTTAAAGATAAAATTAATGCCAACGAAACATATTACCATTTGTTTCAGCATGGCCTATAAGGCAGTAAAAAGTAATTTGTAAGATGTAAAATGTCAAAAAACTTAAAAAGGTAATTTTTACATTTTTAAAATGATTAAATTTCGCATCTGACATTTTACATCTAACATCTAACATTTAACCTTTTACAAACCAAAAAACGATTATTTATGAATGTATTAAAACGTTCCCTTTTCATACTAAGCATGCTAGGTATTGCTATAGTTACAGTTCAATGCAAAAGCGATAAAAAAATGGATAACACTACAGTTTCTTCAGATAAAAAAGGAGAAGTTACAATTGAAAAATCAGAATACGGAACAACAGCCAAAGGCGAAAAAGTGGAGAGCTATAAACTGAAAAACCAAAATGGGATGGAAGTGGACATCATCACTTTTGGAGGAAGAATTACCGATTTGAAAGTGCCCAATAAAGCTGGCGTTTCAGAAAATGTTGTACTCGGATTTAATTCTTTGGCACAATATGAAAAAGAAAATCCATTTTTTGGAGCTTTGATTGGAAGATTCGGAAACCGTATTGCTAAAGGAAAATTTACTTTAGACGGAAAAGAATATCAGTTAGCTATCAACAATGCGCCAAATGCTTTACACGGCGGTCCGCAAGGATTCTTCAATGTAGTTTGGAAAGCCGATGAGGTTAAATCTGGTGAAACGGCTTCTTTAAAATTATCTTATGTAAGTAAAGATATGGAAGAAGGTTATCCGGGAACTTTGAAAGTTTTTGTGACTTATACTTTGACAAAAGATAATCAGTTGGAAGTTTTATACGAAGCAACAACTGATAAGAAAACAGTTGTAAACTTAACACAGCATTCTTATTTCAATTTATCTGGAGATTTTACCAAAACCATCTTAGATCATGAATTGACTTTAAATGCTGATAAAATAGTTCCAGTTGATGCTGATTTAATTCCTACAGGAAAATTAGATGATGTTGCAGGTACTCCTTTTGATTTCAGAACTCCAAAATTAATTGGAAAAGACATCAATGCTAAAAATGATCAGTTAGAAAAAGGAAAAGGTTACGACCATTGCTGGGTATTGAACAATCCGGAAAAAGGAAAAACAATCATTGCAAAAGTATACCACGCAGCAAGCGGAAGAGTTATGGAAATGACAACAGACGAACCTGGAATTCAGTTCTACTCTGGAAATTTCCTTGACGGAACGTTGCCAATGCCAAACGGGGGTACTTTTGCACACAGAACAGGATTATGTTTAGAAACAGAGCATTATCCAGATTCTCCAAACCAAAAAAACTTCCCAACAACTGTTCTAAATCCAGGAGAAAATTATAAAACGAAAACTACTTTTAAGTTTTCAGTTCAAAAATAAATTTTAGAATTTAATTAATTTAGTAATTTTTTAAAACCTCGAAGGTATTTGCTTTCGAGGTTTTTTTATAAAAATTTTATAAGTAAAGACATTAATGTTTATTTTTGAAAAATAATTTTTTTCTTACATTTTTAAAATCAATAAATACAGCAAGATGAAATATCTTTTTTTAATTATAATTTTAGTCTACTCATTTAATTCTAGCGCCCAAACTATTGAGAAAGATTCAGTTTCTGGACTATATCAAGCACAGGGTATTTTAGAGTTTGAAAATCTTAAAGCAGATTTAATATTTTCGAAGGCTAAAGAATGGATTACTTTAAATTATAGATCGGCAAATGATGTAATTCAGCTTGCAGATAAAGAAAGTTTGAAAATCATTAATAAGGGCAATTTTAAATCTGACATGTTTATGAAAGAAGGTTCAATTTTTCATACTTTAATCTTAGAATTTAAAGATGGAAAGTTACGATATACTTATACTGATTTCTCATATTATAGTAAAGGATCAGGTGAGTTAAGTTTTGAAAGTAAAAATTTAGCGTTCAAAAAATCTTTAATTAAATCTACAGAAAAGGACATAAAAGAATCAATTGAAAAGTTAAAAAAATATATACAAAATTCCAATAAAAAAGATGATTGGTAAAAGTAAAATTTTTTAATTGAGAAAAATGACTTTCAAACATACATTCAAAGCAAAATTAAACTGGAATTCCAGACAAAATCAAGAAGAATCGTCTAAAAGATTCTACAGCAAAACCCATCAAATTCAAATTGAAGGCAAACCCATTTTAGATGTTTCAGCTGCAAAAGCCTTCAAAGGTGATCCTGAATTATACAATCCCGAAGATTTATTGTTGAGTAGTTTAGTTTCCTGCCATATGATGTCCTATTTATACGTCTGTTCTCAAAACGGAATAGAAGTTTTAGAATATTCAGACAATGCAGAAACAACTTTAGAAGTAAATCCAGACGGAAGTGGACGTTTTATTGAAGCAAAATTATATCCAAAAGTAAAAATCTCAAATCCCGATCAAATAGAATTGGCGTTGGAATTGCATCATAAAGCAAATCAATTGTGTTTTATTGCTAATTCTTGTAATTTTCCTGTTTTGCATGAGGCGAGTTGCGAATAAATTATAATAAATAAATTTACTAACGTACAGAAAAGCGTACATTTGTACAAATTGATTATTATGAAAACAGTAAGCGTAACGGAATTTAGAGGAAATATTAAAAAGTATTTAGAAATAGCTGAATCTGAAAAGCTTGTTATACACAGAAGTAAAGGGCGTTCTTTTGTAATTGTTCCGTTAGATGAGGAAGATGATAGTTCGTTATTAAGTAAGGAACAGAAAACAGCAATTGATGAAGCCTTGGAAGATATAGCAAAAGGTAGAGTGCAATCCCATCAAGATGTTATGGATGAAACTAGAAAACGTTTTCCGCATTTATTCAATAGATAATTCATGGCAGAGGTAATTTGGACAAATGCAGCGAAAAATGATTATTGGAAAAATATTGAATATTTGCAAAGTGAATGGACTTTACAAGAGGTGTATAATTTTATAGATAAGACAGATGCCTTAATATTGTTATTGTTAAAGCAAAATTTAGTTTTTAAGCCTACAGATTACAAAGATGTATTTCATGTTCCTGTTACAAAACAAATAACATTATATTATAGAATCTTAGAAAATTACAATATTGAACTTTTAAGATTTTGGAACACCTATCAGAATCCTAAAAAATTAAAGTTATAATTTTACGGCTAAAATGAAACTAAAAAAACCTCTTCCGTTAAAGAAGAGGTTTTTAAGTACCCGGAGCCGGAGTCGAACCGGCACGGTTTCCCACAGGTGTTTGAGACCAGCGCGTCTACCAATTCCGCCATCCGGGCGTAGCAGACGAAAAAATAATCAAAAGCGATTATTTTAACGCAATAGAATGAAGTCATAAATGGCGCCATTCCTTTAACACGGTGCAAATGTAAAAAATAATTTTAAACGAACTACTAAAAATACTTAAATTTTTACTTTCAGTGTTCAATAAATTTTATAAATTTGCGGCTCGTTAAAACGAAGCACACACAACTAACTACATCCGAGACATTTATACGCTTTCTGCTTTATTTAAATAATAAAGTTGAATTGTAGAAAAGTAACGGAATAAAACAACAAATTACAATGTCGCACCTAGAACCAGAAGCTAAAATTTTTGCTTGTTCACAAAGTGTTTATCTTGCAGAAAAAATTGCAAAAGATTACGGGATTCCGTTAGGAAAAGTAACGATGTCAACGTATAGTGACGGAGAATTTCAGCCGTCTTACGAAGAATCAATTAGAGGTTTACGAGTATTTATCGTATGCTCAACTTTTCCAAGTGCAGATAATCTGATGGAATTGTTGTTAATGATTGATGCGGCAAAACGTGCATCAGCAAGACATATTACAGCTGTTATGCCTTATTTTGGTTGGGCAAGACAAGACAGAAAAGACAAACCAAGAGTTCCAATTGGAGCTAAATTAGTAGCAAATCTACTAACAGCTGCAGGAGCAACAAGAATCATGACAATGGATCTGCATGCAGATCAGATTCAAGGATTCTTTGAAAAACCGGTAGATCATTTATTTGCCTCTACTATCTTTTTACCATACGTAGAAAGTTTAAATTTAGAAAATCTGACAATTGCATCTCCGGATATGGGAGGTTCAAAAAGAGCATATGCTTACTCTAAGTTTTTAGAATCAGATGTAGTAATCTGTTACAAACAAAGAAAAGCAGCCAACGTTATCGATACTATGGAGCTTATTGGTGAAGTAAAAGGACGTAACGTAATCTTAGTAGACGACATGATCGATACAGGAGGAACTTTAGCGAAAGCGGCAGACCTAATGATCGAAAAAGGAGCGCTAAGTGTAAGAGCAATTTGTACGCATGCTATTTTATCTGGCGGAGCGTATGAGAAAATTGAAAACTCAAAACTAACAGAATTAATCGTAACCGATTCTATTCCGTTAAAGAGAGAATCAAAGAAAATAAAAGTGGTAAGCTGCGCGCCTCTATTTGCTGAGGTAATGCAAATGGTTCACCACAATAATTCCATCAGTGGAAAATTTATAATGTAGTCATTGCGAGGAACGAAGCAATCTTACTACACTAAGAATTAGAATATTTATTATTAATAACTATATTTTTTTTACAATGAAATCGATTACAATTAAAGGATCAGAAAGAGAAAGCGTGGGCAAAGTGTCAACTAAAGCCTTACGTAATGCTGGACAGGTACCTTGCGTTTTATACGGAGGAAACCAGGCAGTACACTTCTCTGCAGACGTTACTGCATTCAAAAACTTGGTTTACACTCCAAACGCTCACACAGTTGTGATCGAACTTGGAAAAGGAAAATCATTCAATGCAATTTTGCAAGATATCCAAGTTCACCCAGTAACTGACAAAATTTTACACATCGACTTCTTCCAATTATTTGATGATAAAGAAATCACAATGGAGGTTCCTGTGAAAATCGTTGGTACATCTAAAGGTGTTCTTGCGGGAGGTGTTTTACGTTTAAACCAACGTAAATTAAAAGTTAAAGCTTTACCAGCAAATCTTCCTGATTTTGTTGAAGCTGACATCACTCCACTTGAAATGGGTAACAAATTATACGTTACTAAAGTTGGAAAACCAGAGTACAAAATTATGCACCCAGACAACACTGTAGTTTGTCAAGTGAGAATCTCTCGTGCTGCTATGAAAGCTGCTCAAGAGGCTGCAAAAGCTGCAAAAGCTCCTGCAAAAGGAAAGAAAAAATAATTTTTTTCAAACTATACAAAAAGCCTCAATCTTTCGATTGGGGCTTTTTTTTGGCTTCTAAGTTTCTAAGATGCTAAGATTCTAAGGTTTTTGCTATGTAACGCTTCGACTCCGCTTAGCTTGACAAATATTGAACATGTCAGGCTGAGCGGAGTCGAAGCCAACTCAAAGTATGGAATTTAGGTTGTCGACCTTCTTTTTGTGGACCTTCGACTTCGCTCTGGATGACAAGAAGGACAAGAAATCTTAGTGTTCTTTGCGTAAACCCTTGCGAACTTTGCGGTTAAACCACGGCCAGTAAGAAATTATTTAATTGCCGCATTTTCAAATTATCTAATTATCCAATTGCCGCATTCTCTAATTAATCTTACTTTTGCAATCATGATAAAATGGATAACAAAAATGTTTTCATCAACATCAAAAGAAGAGAACAAAGAAGACAATATGAAGAAATATTTAATCGTAGGATTAGGAAATATCGGAGCCGAATACGTAAACACCAGACACAATATCGGATTTAAAGTGCTTGATTTTTTCGCTAAAAAAGAAGGGCTTTCATTCGAAACCGTAAAATTGGGCGCATTGGCTGAATATAAATTTAAAGGAAGAACTTTTTTTCTTTTAAAGCCAAACACTTACATGAATCTTAGTGGTAAAGCAGTAAAATACTGGATGGATAAGGAAAATATTCCGTTAGAGAACATTCTGGTTATTACAGACGATTTAAACCTTTCATTTGGCACAATCCGCATCAAACCAAAAGGAAGCGATGGCGGCCACAACGGACTTAAAAACATCAATTTAGTTCTTAATACGCAAAACTATACCCGCTATAGATTTGGTATCAGCGACCAATTTAAAAAAGGCCAGCAGGTAGATTATGTTTTAGGAGAATGGAATGCCGAAGAAGAAGCAAAATTGCCAGAGCGTTTAGAAACTTCTGCTGAAATTATAAAAACTTTCGGAACTGCTGGTTTAGAAAATACAATGACTACATTTAATGGAAAATAAAGATTTTCAGGTGTTTATATTCTAAAAATGTAAATTATCAGTGAATTTAATTTAATTATAACGAAATAGTATTTTCAATTCCAAAGTTAAATGTCTAAATTTGGAATAAATTATTATAAACCATAAAAATCATAATACCATGGCTTTTGAATTACCACAATTACCTTATGCATACGATGCATTAGAACCACATATTGATGCACGTACAATGGAAATCCATCATACAAAGCACCACAACGCATATACTACAAATCTTAACGCTGCTATTGCTGGAACAGATTTAGAAGGAAAAACTATCGAAAATATCTTAATCAACTTAGACAAATCTAACGCAGCAGTTCGTAACAATGGTGGAGGTTTTTACAATCACAATTTATTCTGGACTGTAATGTCTCCAAACGGAGGAGGATTGCCAACAGGTGATTTATTAGCTGCAATTGAGTCTTCTTTCGGATCATTCGAAGAATTTAAAGCAAAATTTGCTAAAGCTGGTGCTACGCAATTTGGTTCTGGATGGGCTTGGCTAACAGTTCAAAAAGGAGGAAAGTTAGAAGTTGTAGGTACTCCAAATCAAGATAATCCATTAATGCCAGAAGTTGCTGGTCACGGTGGAACTCCGATCTTAGGAATGGATGTTTGGGAGCACGCTTACTACTTAAACTATCAAAACAGAAGACCAGATTATATCGAAGCTTTCTTCAATGTAATTAACTGGACAGAAGTTGCTAGAAGATTTGCTTTAGAAAAATAAGAGAATAGAGTAAAGAATATAGAGAAAAGACGAGTGCCAAAGGTGCTCGTCTTTTTTTATCTATACATTTCGTATATAATCTTTACTCTATTTTCTTTTATTTATTCTCAAAAAAAGAGAAAATAAAAAAGGCGGAAAGAAGTTCCGCCTTTTTTGCCCCAAATCTACCATAAACTAACCTACTAATGTTATGGTCCAGTAAAGGTATGGCGGGAATTTTTATAAAGAAAAAAATTTAGATGAAATGCAATTATACTCGATAAAAAGACATTAATACGTTGATTGTCAATTTGTTAATAATTTACAATAAAAAAGGCGGAAGTTACTCCGCCTTTTTTGCCCCAAATCTACCATAAACTAACCTACTAACGTTATGGTCTAGTAAATGTATGACAGTTATTTTTTCGAGTAAAAATTTTTAGATGAAAGGTAAGTAAATCCGATGAAGAGATATAATCGGCTGTTTATAAATAGGTTGAGTTTATTTCAATAAAAAAGGTGGAATTGCTTCCACCCTTTTTGCCCCAAATCTACCATAAACTTAACCTACTAATGTTATGGTATCTCAAAAGTATCATAGCTTTTCAATTTCACCAAAGAAATGGGATGAACGGCAAAAAAAACCGATGAAATGCACTATTTAACCTTTTATTAGTATTTTATTAATACGCTCGAGCGTCTTTTCCTTCATAAAAATTCATGAAAGCACGATTTACAACTCTGTTTCCGCCAGGAGTTGGGTAATCTCCCGTAAAGTACCAATCACCTAAATTTTTAGGGCATGCTCTGTGTAAATCTTCTACTGTTTGGAAGATGATTTTTACCTCTGCATTTATTTCTGGTGAGCTTAGCATTTCTGCAATTTTATCTGAGATTTCTTCGTCAGTAAATTGATCGTATATTGCTGTAACATAATTCACAACATCTTTGTCTGCGAAATTTTCTTGAGCTTTACATTTGGCATAAACTTCGTCTACAATATGATAAAGGTTTCTTTCTTTTAATAAAGCAAGTGCTGCTCTAAAAGCAACTAAACCTTCTAGTTTTGCCATATCGATTCCGTAACAATCAGGGTAACGAATTTGAGGTGCCGATGAAACAATTACGATGCGCTTTGGTTTTAAACGATCCATCATTTTGATGATGCTCATTTTCAATGTAGTACCACGAACAATACTGTCGTCAATAATTACTAAGTTATCTTCTGGTTTAATTACGCCATAAGTAACATCGTAGACGTGAGCCACCAAATCGTCACGGCTGCTATCTTCTGTGATGAAAGTTCTAAGTTTAGCATCTTTAATAGCCACTTTCTCTGTGCGTATCTTTACAGATAAAAGCTCCTGAAGTGTTTCTGCAGTTAATGTGTTTCTATTTTCTAGAATGTAATTATTTTTTCTCTGATTTAAGAAATCCTGAGCAGCTTCAACTAAACCATAGAATGATGTTTCGGCTGTATTTGGAATATATGAGAAAACAGTGTTGTCTGTGTCGCTATCAATTGCTTTAAGAACAGCAGGTAAAATAAATTTTCCTAAATTTTTACGTTCTTGATAAATTTCAGCATCACTTCCTCTTGAGAAGTAGATTCTTTCGAAAGAACAAGCTTTTAAAGTAGTTGGTTCCAAGATTTGGTTCATAGTAACGTTACCATTTTTCTTGATAATCAATGCATTTCCTGGATTGATTTCCTGAACACTTTCAAAAGGAACATTAAATACAGTTTGAATAACTGGTCTTTCAGAAGCGACAACTACAACTTCGTCATCTTGATAATAATAAGCTGGACGAATTCCTGCAGGATCTCTAAAAACAAATGCGTCACCGTGACCTAGTAAACCAGCCATAGCATAACCTCCGTCTAAATTTTTCGCTGAACGAGCTAAGATTTTAGCAATATCCAAACGTTCTGCAATTACTGGAGAAGCTTCTCTTTTTGAGTAGCCTTCAGCTTTACAATCTTGGTATAACTGCATTACTTCTTTGTCTAAGAAGTGACCGATTTTTTCCATTACCGTAACGGTATCAGCCATTTCTTTTGGGTGCTGGCCAAGTTCAACCAAGTTTTCGAAAAGTTCTTTAACATTTGTCATGTTAAAGTTTCCTGCCAAAATCAGGTTACGGTGCATCCAGTTGCTTTGACGCAGGAATGGGTGAACGCTCTCGATGCTGTTTTTTCCAAAAGTTCCGTAACGAACGTGACCTAAAAACAATTCTCCAACATAAGGAATATTTGCTTTTAGCTCTTTCATGTTGTCTCCCAATTCTGGATGTGCTTTTAACTCCTCGCTGATTCTTTCATTGATTTGTTTAAAAACATCTTGTATAGGTTGTGCGTGATTAGAACGAACTCTACTAATGTAGCGCTGTCCTGGATCGACATCAAATTTAATGCTTGCAAAACCAGCTCCGTCTTGTCCACGGTTATGCTGTTTTTCCATCATTAAATACATCTTCTGGATTCCGTAGAAAGCAGTTCCGTATTTTTCTTTATAATATTCAAGCGGTTTAAGTAGTCTAACTAAAGCTATCCCACATTCGTGTTTTAAAGCGTCGCTCATTGTTTTTTGTTATTTGTGTGTTGTTGTAAGTTGTGTGTATTCGTAATAAAAAAGCCCCGTTTTATCGAGGCTCTTAGGCATTATATTTCTATGTCAAACTGAGTTAACGACTTAAATTGCTGTAATCGAATCGCTACCTCGGCTTTGCTTAATGATTCCATTCTTTCAGTTCCAAACTTCTCAACGCAGAAAGAAGCTAAATTTGAACCGTAAATAATTGCATTCTTCATGTTGTTAAACGAAATATTTTCGCTTTGCGCAATAAATCCAGAGAAACCACCTGCGAAAGTGTCTCCTGCTCCTGTTGGATCAAAAACATCTTCTAATGGTAAAGCCGGTGCAAAGAAAACTTCTCTGTTGTGGAATAAAAGTGCTCCGTGTTCTCCTTTTTTGATCACCACATATTTTGGTCCCATGTCTTGGATTTTAGCGGCAGCTTTTACTAATGAATATTCTCCTGAAAGTTGTCTTGCTTCTTCGTCATTGATTGTAATAACATCTACACGTTTAATAACGTCTAATAATTCTGGAAGAGCACAGTCCATCCAAAAGTTCATAGTGTCTAAAACTACTAATTTTGGTTTTTTCTCCATTTGATCTAAAACACTGCTTTGTACTAATGGGTGTAAGTTTCCTAACATTACAACATCAGCATCTTTGTAGTTTTGAGGAACTTTTGGCTGAAAATCAGCTAAAACGTTCAACTCAGTTACAAGAGTATCTCTAGAATTTAAATCGTTGTGGTATAAACCGCTCCAGAAAAAAGTCTTTCCTCCTTTTACAATTTCGATACCAGAGATATCAATATTTTTTGAAGTTAAAAGATCCAAATGTTCTTGAGGGAAATCGTCGCCAACTACAGAAACAATGGCCGATTGCAAGTTAAAAAATGACGCTGATAATCCGATGTACGTTGCAGCACCACCTAATATTTTATCTGTTTTTCCGAAAGGAGTTTCAATAGCGTCGAAAGCAACTGTTCCAACAATCAATAGTTTATTCATTTTATGAATTTCGAATTAGGGTGCAAAGATACTTCATAAGTTACAATCTTGCAACGGTTTAGGTTCTCAAAATTTTCTTAAAAAAATGACAACGATTTCGAAGTAAAACTATTGTAAATGAATGGGTTAAAATTGATTTTTAGCAGTGTTTATAATAGGCTTTTTGAATTTAGGATGCAAGTTTTTTGAAAATAATTGCGAATATTTTACAGATTATATTTCTTATCAAAATAATTCTTCAAAATACCAACCTGAACCAAAATCATAATTGGAACAATCAAAATGGCATATAAGATGTTTTTAGAAAAATGAATTCTAGAAAATGCTGTTGAGATTCTATCAGAATATAATTTCCCGATTACGTCAATTTTAAAATCATTATTCGAAACAGAAAACAGAGAAACATAAAGCACTAATGCCGCCACAGCTAAGCCAATCGTAATCCAGATTGGTTTAGAAATTAAAGGTTTGTATGCTTTGAGTTTTTTCTCTTCTAGTATATGAACTTCAGCCATTATTTTTGAAGTGAAATCTACTGATGGTGACTGCAGTTTTTCTTCAGCCATCATTTTCTTAATAAGTTGGTCTATATTTTTATCGCTCTCTCTCATAACATTCTATTATTTCTGGTTCTAACTGCTGTCTCAAAATTACGGCTAATTTCTGTCGGCTCCTAAATAATTTCACTTTTGCATTATTGGCCGATATATTCATGATCTTTCCAATTTCTTCTAAACTCTGATCATCAAAATAAAATAAGGTTAAAAGGAAATTTTCATCACTTGGCAATAAAGTCAAACATTTCTGAATGGTCTGCTTTCGTTCATTTTCTTCTAATGCGCTTAAAGCATTGTCCATTGTTTTGATTAAATGAGACGAAAAATCATCAATAGAAATATTCAAATCTTCTTTTTTGTTTTTCTTTAAACGGTCTAGACAAGTATTATAGGCAATTTTATAAATCCAAGTTGAGAACTTAGATTCTCCTTTAAATTTTGTCAGCGAACTATAAATTTTTATAAAAGTATCCTGTGTAACTTCTTCTGCTTCTTCCCGATTTTTAACCATTTTTAGAGCCAGCGTAAAGATCATATCTTTATAACGATCTACAAGAACGGCAAAAGCACTGGTCTCGCCCTTTAGGATTTTATCGATATAATGTTGATCAGTTAATGTGCTCATAATTATATAGGACGACAGAATGTTAATTTAGGTTACAAGAAATTGAAAATAAATTCCAAAAAGCAAATCCCAAATTCCAATCTAATTAACTATCAGAGTTAAATTCAGATTATACATATTATATATATAGTATAAGCTTTTAGAAAGATTCAACTTTGACAAAGTTTTTTAGAGTCAAAATTAATTGATTATCAGTAAGTTTTGGAATTTGGAGTTTAGAAATTGGAATTTATTTTAAAATTCTTGTAACCTCAATTTAAAAACCCTCGTCATATGAGGTATATCAATCAATTAAAAACATAAAATATCATGGACGAAAAAATTTTAATTCCAATCAGTCTTTTCTTAATGATCTTCGGAATCGTTTATTTAATTTATTCAACAAGAAACAGAGAGCGTCTGGCTCTAATAGAAAAAGGGGTAGATGCCAGTATCTTTTTGCAAGGAAAGGGAAGTGGAGTTCCAGCTTGGAAAATCTTTGTAGTAAATCTAGCATTCTTATTAATAGGAAGCGGTGTTGGAATTTTTCTTGCGCTATTAATCACCACTTATACATCTCTTAATGATGGTGCGGTTTATCCTTCAATTATTTTTATAATGTCAGGAATCGGACTTTTGACAGGATTTAAAACTGCAAAAGACTTAGATAAAGAATAAAATTGAAATTAGTAATTTGAGTATAACGTATCGAGAATTTAGGTTTTCGATACGTTATCTTTTTTATAGCAACTTAGAATCGATGTTTTCGTAATAAGAATCGATTGAAAGTTTGGGTTGCATAGATGCCATTACGGCCAGTTGATCACAGCGTTCGTTTTGCGGATGGTTGTTATGTCCCTTAATCCATTTAAAATCGACTTGATGTTTGCGGTAGACGATTAAAAAGCGTTTCCAAAGATCTGCATTTTTTCTTCCAGCAAAACCTTTTTTCTCCCAGCCAAGCACCCATTTCTTTTCAACAGAATCGACAACATATTTAGAGTCCGAAACCACAAGGACTTTCATGTTGGGTTTTTTCAGTTTTTCTAACCCCACAATTACAGCCAAAAGTTCCATCCTATTATTAGTAGTCAGACGAAAGCCTTCGTAGAATTCTTTTTTGTGCGGAGTGCCCACCAGTTCCATCACGACCCCATAACCGCCATTTCCTGGATTTCCCTTTGCCGCGCCATCGGTATATATATGTACTTCGTGATTCATTTTATTTTAGACTGCTTAGATTTTAGATTTTTAGACTTTTAGGTTTTTCTTTTTTAGACATTAAACATCTTTAGATTTTAGACTGCTTAGATTTTTAAAAATGCTTTAGATTAAAATCTAAGTAGTCTTATGTCTAAGAAGTCTAATAGTTTAAATTTCTAATAATCTATGTATGATTTCTGGAAAATGTTTTTGTTCCAGCTCATGAATCTTTTCTGCAACTGTTTCTGGAGTGTCTTCATCTGTCAAAGCCACATTTGCCTGAAAGATGATAGCGCCTTCGTCGTAGTTTTCGTTAACATAATGAATAGATATTCCAGTTTCCTTTTCCTTATTATTTATAATTGCTCTATGGATGTGCATTCCATACATTCCTTTGCCCCCATAATTAGGTAAAAGTGCAGGATGGATATTGATTATTTTATTTGGATATTGTTCAATTATGTTTTCTGGGAATTTGAGTAGAAAACCAGCCAAAACTATCAAATCCGGGTCGATTTTTTGTATTTTTTGTAGCACTTTTCTTTCTAAAAGTTCGTTTTTTTCGAAGATTTCGACTGGAATTTGATGATTTTTTGCTCTTTCAATCACTTTTGCCGAAGCATTATTTGTAAAGACCGAAACGACCTTTGCAATTTCAGTGTTCGAAAAATATTTTATAATGTTCTCTGCGTTAGTTCCTGATCCTGAGGCAAAAACGATAATTTTTTTCATAAAGTTGTGTGTTTTGAGAGTGCAAAAAACGGAATAAAAATCGAAAATAAATAGCTTTAAAAGACCTTTCTTGAAATTAATTTTATAAATTAGTGTCACATTTATAAACTAAATAGTTGTTTTAAAATAAAGTTTTTTATTTTTGCCAACAAATTAAATTCTAAAATTAAAGATTATGTCAGACATTGCATCAAGAGTAAAAGCGATTATCGTAGACAAATTAGGTGTTGACGAAAACGAAGTTGTAACAGAAGCAAGCTTCACTAATGATTTAGGAGCTGACTCACTAGACACTGTTGAGCTTATTATGGAATTCGAAAAAGAATTTGATATTCAAATTCCAGACGATCAAGCAGAAAACATTGCTACTGTTGGTCAAGCTATTTCTTATATCGAAGAAGCAAAAAAATAATAATACCACACCCGAATTCTAAAAAATCTCAAAATTTGAATATCCAAATCCCAAAATTGGAATTTGTTTTTTAAAGAATTGGAATTTCTAGAAATCGGGTGTTATTATTTTTTAAATTTAAATTTCGATTGATTTTTCAATCAAAAAGATATATTTATATTGTAATTCCCATGGCTCTTAAATAACTATAAGTTAAGAAAGCGTGGGTTTTATTTGTTTAAAGTACAAAACACATATTTATGGCATTAAGGCGAGTTGTTGTAACAGGATTAGGTGCACTTACTCCTATTGGGAATAATATCCAAGAATATTGGAATGCACTTGTGAATGGAGTTAGCGGAGCCGCTCCAATCACATATTATGATACCGAGAAACACAAAACGAAATTTGCCTGCGAAGTAAAAAACTTCAATATTGAAGATTACATGGATCGCAAGGAATCTCGTAGATTAGATAAATTTGCACAATACGCAATTGCTGCCAGTGATGAAGCTATTAAAGATGCTGGAATCACAAATGATAACGTAAACAAACAAAGAGTTGGTGTTATCTGGGGAGCAGGAATTGGAGGTTTAGAGACTTTCCAAGATGAAGTATTGTATTATGCAAAAGGTGATGGAACTCCAAAGTTCAATCCTTTCTTTATTCCTAAAATGATTGCCGATATTGCTCCTGCACATATTTCTATGCGTAACGGGTATATGGGACCAAATTATACTACGGTTTCTGCTTGTGCATCTTCTGCAAATGCATTAATCGATGCCTTCAATTACATTCGTTTAGGAATGTGCGATGTTATTGTTTCTGGTGGTTCTGAAGCTGCTGTTACAATTGCAGGTATGGGAGGATTTAGCTCAATGCACGCTTTATCTACAAGAAACGAAAGCCCAGAAACAGCTTCTAGACCTTTTGATGCAACCAGAGATGGTTTCGTTTTAGGTGAAGGAGCAGGAGCTTTAGTTCTTGAAGAGTATGAACATGCTAAAGCAAGAGGGGCAAAAATCTATTGCGAAATTGGCGGTGGCGGTATGTCGTCTGATGCTTACCACTTAACTGCACCACATCCGGAAGGAATTGGAGTTATCGCAGTAATGGAAAACACATTGAGAGATGCTGGAATGACTCCCGATCAAGTGGATCATATCAATACTCACGGAACTTCTACGCCATTAGGAGACGTTGCTGAATTAAAAGCAATTAGTGCTGTTTTTGGTGATCATGCTAAAAACATCAACATTAACTCTACAAAATCTATGACAGGACACTTATTGGGTGCAGCTGGAGCTATTGAAGCTATTGCTTCTATCTTGGCAATGCAGCACGGAATTGTTCCTCCAACGATTAACCATACAGTTGTTGACGAAAACATTGATCCATCTTTAAATCTTACTCTAAACAAACCTCAAAAAAGAGAAGTAAATGTTGCTATGAGTAATACATTTGGTTTTGGTGGACACAATGCTTGCGTATTGTTTAAAAAACTAGCTGATTAATTTTCTGTATATGAATATTATCAAAAAAATATTTTCGAAATCCCGTTCTCAAGAAGACGGGATTTTTTTTGACACTATTCAGAAAATTCTTGGTTTTCAGCCTTCTAACGTAGATTTTTATAGACGGGCATTTACCCATCGTTCGTCTAATAAACTAGATCAAAATGGACATCCTATTAATTATGAACGTTTAGAATTTTTAGGAGACGCTATGTTAAGTGCCGTGATTGCTGCACATTTATTTAATAAAGCTCCAAATGGAGATGAAGGTTATTTAACCAAAATGCGTTCGAAAATAGTGAGTCGTGAACATTTGAACGAATTAGGTAAAGACTTAAATTTAGTGCAGTTTGTAGAGAGCAAAGTGCCGATTCAGCATTTTGGAGAAAACATTCACGGTAATATTTTTGAATCCCTAATAGGTGCTATTTATTTAGACAAGGGCTATACTTTTTGCGAGAAATTCATCCAAAAAAGAGTAGTGACGCCTTATGTAGATATTGCGCGACTTGAAGGAAAAGTGATAAGTTATAAAAGCCTTGTTATTGAATGGTGTCAGAAAGAAAAAAGAGTTTTTCATTATGACATTTTTGAAGATAACGGTATAGACGGACAGCGTCTATTTGGTGTTAAATTGAGTATTGATGATAAAGTTGTCGCAAGAGCGCGAGCAACTTCAAAAAAGAAAGCAGAAGAAAAAGCATCGCAGAGAGCTTATTTTGCGTTTCAAGAAAAAATTGACAAGAAATAGCTGCAAAAATGTTGTAACTCTCACAAGGCTACATCGTTTTCGTTTATAATTTAACAAAACAAGCATGTCATAACTGTTGATGCTCCGTTTAGAAATAGTATATTTACAACTTGATTTTTCAAGACATGGCTATTCATAAATTGGATTTAGACGAATTTGACGAAATTGATTATTATTTAATGGCAATTCATACTTCATTAGAAGATTATAGATTAGCCTATTTTATCAATAAAATCCTTCCGATCAACTTAAGTAAGAGCAAAAACGAGATCCATGCTCAGACTAAGGAAGGTGAAGCAAATTTTTCGAGATTCTATTATTATGATGAAGAAAAAGCTGTTTCCTGGAATTTAATTCAGAATAAAAATGAAATCATTTCTGTGAGTACAAATGATTTCCAGAATTTGTTTTCTAATGAAACAAGTGAGGTTTCGACAACAATTCATTTACTTCCTGAATTCAAAAAAGTCGATTTTTTCTTGAAAATTGATAATGGCGAAGAGGCGCTTAATTTTTCAGAAATTCAACAAAAATTAAACACAATAGAAAGTATTGTGGCTATTTATGCCGTTGATACAGACAAAATAAAATCAAAAAACAATCTAATTTTTTAAAAAAAATGCTAACAAACAAGAAAACCAAAATTGTTGCTACACTTGGCCCCGCATGTAGTACAAGAGAGATCATTAAAGATATGATCGATGCAGGTGTTAATGTGTTTAGAATCAATTTTTCGCATGCAGATTACGAAGGAGTAAAAGAAAAAATCAATATCATTAGAGGCTTAAACGAAGAGTTTGGTTACACGACAGCAATTTTAGGAGATTTGCAAGGACCAAAACTTAGAGTTGGTGTAATGGAAGAAGGTACTGTTGTAAACGATGGAGATGAAATTACTTTTACAACTGCTGAAGATATTATCGGAACATCAAAAAGAGTGTTCATGAAATATCAGAATTTCCCAAATGATGTTAATCCAGGAGAGCGTATCTTGCTTGATGATGGTAAACTTATTTTCGAAATTGTTTCTACAGACAAAAAAACAGAAGTTGTTGCTAGAGTTATTCAAGGAGGAGAATTAAAATCTAAAAAAGGAGTTAATCTTCCAAATACAAAAATCTCTTTACCAGCTTTAACAGAAAAAGATATTGCAGATGCTATTTTTGCAATCGAGCAAAAAGTTGACTGGATCGCACTTTCATTTGTAAAAACTCCTCGCGATTTGCAGGATTTACAAGAATTAATTGCAAAACACTCAGAGGTTAAAATTCCAATCGTTGCTAAAATCGAAATGCCAGAAGCTCTTGAGAACATGGATAAAATTGTAGCATATTGCGATGGTTTAATGGTTGCTCGTGGAGATCTAGGTGTTGAGCTTCCTGCTCACGAAGTTCCATTGGTACAAAAAGATTTAATTAGAAGAGCTAAAACGGCTAGAATTCCGGTTATCGTTGCTACACAAATGATGGAGACAATGATTACAAGTTTAACTCCAACAAGAGCAGAGGTAAACGACGTTGCAAACTCTGTAATGGACGGTGCAGATGCTGTAATGTTGTCTGGAGAAACTGCTACAGGAAACTACCCAGTGCAAGTAATTCAGAGAATGGCACAAATTTGCGAAGCTGTAGAAAACTCTCCGCTTATTCAAGTTCCTCAAAATACACCGCAAATTAAAACAAAACGTTTTGTTACTAAAACAGTTTGTCATCAAGCAGCTTTATTAGCAAATGAAATTGAAGCTAAAGCAATTTGTACTTTGACAAATAGTGGTTATACAGCTTTCCAAATTTCAGCTTGGAGACCATCAACAGCACATATTTTAGTATTTACTTCAAACAGAAGAATCTTGACTCAATTAAATTTATTATGGGGAGTTAAATCTTTCTACTATGATAATGAAGAGAGTACAGATGATACTGTAACAGATGTAAATCAAATTGCAGTTGACAAAGGTTATGCACAAAAAGGAGATTATTTAATCAACCTTGCTGCAATGCCAATTAAAGATAAAGGAATGGTTAACACGATGAGAGTTTCTGAAATCGAATAATCACTTCAAATAAATTTTAGAAAGCCACTTAATTTTTTAAGTGGCTTTTTTGTTTTAAAAAACCAATATCAATTCATATTCTGGATTCGATATTTTGTCTTTTCTAGGACTTATTTTAATTTAACTCTCTGATGATTTGACAAAAAAAGCATTGATCAAAAAGATTTTTTGGTTTCATTTGACTAAAATTTTGAAAATTGTTTAGTCAAAAAAATCCTTTTGATCATCATTTACTTCCTTTTTATTCTTCTTTAAGAAAAAACATAACTGCTTAACTTTCTGGTGTTTTGATATGTTTCATTTTATAAAATGAAACATTTTGGTGCAAATTCTCCAATTTTCTTGTTTCATATTATAATATGAAACAAGTTCATGCCTTATAAATTCAATAGTTCGCTCTTTTACTAGTTAAATTTGAGATACTTAAGAAAAAGTTAAAAATATTCTGTTTCAGATTTTAAAACAAAATGAATTTGAAACATGTAGGAAAAAATACAATCTGTCTTTTTAATATATTTTATAAAAAATAAGAATTATCTTATTTTTGTTTATAGTTTTACACCACATACAGACATAGAATTATTAACGAATTTTTTATTATCATGAAACAAATCAAATTTAAGTGCCGATTTGCAGATACTTTAAAGGTATTAGCATTGCTGTTTTTTTCTGGAGTTTCTGTTACAGCACAGAATAAAAAGCCAAATATTCTAGTGCTTTGGGGTGATGATATTGGGACTACCAATATTAGCGCCTATAGTGATGGAGTTATGGGATATACAACCCCTAACATTGACCGTTTAGCCAATGAAGGACTAAGATTTTTACATTATTATGGAGAACAAAGCTGTACTGCTGGACGTGCAGCATTTTTAACAGGACAGCATGGTCTTCGTACGGGATTAACAAAAGTTGGTTTTCCTGGAGCACCAATGGGAATGAGTCAGTTAGATCCATCAGTGGGAGGAATAATGAAAAGCTTAGGATATGTGACAGGACAATTTGGTAAAAACCACGTTGGAGATAGAAATGAAAGTTTGCCAACAGTTAATGGTTTTGATGAATTTTTCGGAAATCTGTATCACTTAAATGCAGAAGAAGAACCAGAATTGCCAGATTATCCAAAAGATCCAGAGTATTTGAAAAAATTTGGACCACGAGGAGTTTTAAAATGTACGGCAACAAATGTTGATGATGCAACAACTGATCCTCGTTTTGGTAGAGTAGGAAAACAAAAAATTGAAGATACAGGAGCACTTACTAAAAAAAGAATGGAAACGGTTGATGACGAAACATCTGCTGCCGCTATTGATTTTATTAAAAGACAAAGTGCATCCGGAAAACCATTTTTCTGTTGGTTCAACGCTACTCGTATGCACTTGCGTACACATGTTAGAAAAGAACATAGAGGAAGATATACTCATGGAGACAGCGAATATATTGATGGTATGATCGAACACGATGAAACTATCGGAAGCATCTTAAAAGCATTAGACGATTTAGGAATTGCAGATAATACAATTGTTGTTTATTCGACAGATAATGGTCCTCATATGAATACATGGCCAGATGCAGCAATGACACCATATCGTTCAGAAAAAAATACAAACTGGGAGGGAGCTTTCCGTGTACCATGTATCGTTCGTTGGCCAGGTCATATTAAACCAGGTACTGTAACGACAGAGTTAATGAGCCACAATGACTGGATTCCGACTTTTGCTTCAATTGCAGGAGAACCAGATATCGTAAATAAACTTCTAAAAGGTTATTCTGCAAATGGAAAAACGTACAAAGTGCATTTGGATGGTTATGATCAAAGTAAATTTTTAGAGGGCAAAACTCCAAAAAGCGCCAGAGATAAATTCTTTTATACAGATGACGATGGTTTACTAGTTGGTTTAAGAGAGGGAGATTATAAATACGTTTTTGCAGAGCAGCGTCTTGAAGGTACAATGGGAGTTTGGGCTGAACCATTTACTAAACTGCGTTTGCAAAAGATATTCAATTTATATCAAGATCCTTTTGAAAGAGCCGATATTACGTCTAATTCATTTTGGGAATGGCAGTTGAATCACGTGCAGATGATGTACGGAGCAATACAAGATGTGGTTGTTTTTGCAGAAACATTCAAAGATTATCCTCCAAGATCAATCCCACCGAGTTTCTCTGCTTATACTATTATGGAGGAAGCGATGAAAGATATTAAAGCTAAACAGTATATAGAGAAAAATGTAATGCCTAAAATAAAAGAAGAAGAAGAGGCAGCTTCAAAAAAGAAAAAATAAATCATAACAAAAGAGATTCAGGTTGAAAAATCTGGGTCTCTTTTACTAACATAAAAACATCATGAAAAAAAGTATATATATATTGTCTCTGGTGGCTTTGTTTTTCTTTTCCTGTAAAAAATCGGATACAGTAACTTCTCCAACAGAAAATAAACAAACAGAAGCTGCAGCAAATAACGGCGATCCATTGCCAAGCTGGAATGACGGAGCTTTAAAAAAAGACATTATTGCTTATGTTGAAAAAGTAACAAAAGAAGGAAGTCCTGATTTTATTCCGGTAGAAGACAGAATTGCGACTTTTGATAATGATGGAACATTATGGGCTGAAAAACCATATGTACAAGAACTTTTTGCTTTTTATAGAGTAAAAAAAATGGTAGAAGCCAAACCGGAATTGGCACAAAAACAGCCTTTTAAAGCAGTTATAGAAAAAGACAAAACCTTCTTTGAAAAAGGAGGCGATAAAGCACTTATAGAATTGGTTGCAGCCACTCATACCGGAATGACAGAAGATGAATTTGAGGCTTCAGTGAATGACTTTTTTAAAAGTGCACAATATCCAGGTAAAAATGTTCCGGTAAAACAAATACGTTATCAACCGCAATTAGAACTGCTGAATTATCTCCGTGCCAACGGATTTAAAACTTATATCGTTACTGGAGGAACAATTGAAGTGGTGCGAGCAATATCTCAAGATTTTTACGGAATTCCAAAAGATCAAGTTGTGGGAACTTCTTTCAAATATAAATACGATGCAGCTAAAAATGCAGTGCAACGAGAAGCCGCTTTAGATCATTTTAATGATAAAGAAGGGAAACCTGTTGGTATTCAGTTGCACATTGGACAGCGACCTGTTTTTGCCTGCGGTAACGAAGGTGGTGCAGGAGATATTGCGATGCTGAAATATTCTCAAGGGAATAAATATCCTTCTTTTCAATTGCTTGTAAATCATAATGATTCAATAAGAGAATACAAATATCAAGAAAAGGATAATGCTTCATTAAATGCCGCTGCAAAAAACAAATGGCATGTGGTAGATATGCAGAAAGACTGGAAAAAAGTTTTTGCAGACAATTAGATTGAGTTAGTTAAAATTGAAGTGAAACAGTTTATTGGTTGGCTGTTTCATTTTGATTTTAAAATGTTTACAAAATTTTAAAAGAACGCCTATGGAGTTTCATAAATTTATTAGATTACTATTGGGTACAATCTCTTTCGTTGTAAGCTATAGTTCTTATGCTCAAGAAGAACATAAACCAGGAAATAGTCCTCAGGAACTGGCTGATAAATTGGCAAATCCAGTGGCGAGTTTAATTAGTGTGCCACTTCAGAATAATTTGAATTATGGAATCGGACCATACAATGGCGTCAAATATACGGTTAATATTCAGCCCGTTATTCCATTTAAATTGAGTGACAACCTAAACTTAATAAGCCGATGGATTTTGCCGGTTGTAGATCAGCGAAATATAACTGGATTAAATACACACGAATTTGGTTTGAGCGATGCCACAGTGACAGCATTTCTTGCTCCAAAAACTGAAAAAATAATCTATGGAGTCGGACCAGCATTTTTAGTACCAACGGCTACAGATAAATTATTAGGAACAGAAAAATTTGGTGTCGGACCAAGCGTTTTAGTAATGCATCAGGGCAAAGGCCTTTCGGTTGGTTTTATTGCCAATCAGATCTGGTCTGTAGCTGGAGCCTCTGACCGTGCTGATTTTAATCAGTTTTACACCCAGATATTTCTTTCGCACAGTTATAAAAGTGGTGCCAACTGGGGCGTAAATGCCGAAATTACCCAAAACTGGGAAGGAAATACTACTTTAATCTCTTTAAACCCAATGATGGGGGGTATTACCAAATTTGGTGACCAAGTGGTACAGTTTTCAGTTCAACCACTTATTCCGATTGTGGGACATCAGGCCATAAAACCCGATTGGGGCTTGAGAGCTGTAATTTCTTTTGTGTTTCCTGGATCATAATATTTTATCAAGAATGGCTGATGTACTTAAAAATACAGACGAAATTAAGTTTGATCCTATTGCATCAAAGGCGCAGCGTTATGAAAAAGGCGTTTCGATTAGAAAAAAAACGCCTTTAGCAAAACATCAGGAATGGAACTCTTTTAAAAACCGAAAAGATCCTGTAGATATTTTAATTCAAACTAGCGAGGGAAGAGTTGAAAGTCTACTGCCAATTCGATACAGAAGAATGATGGAATCTCCTTTTGCATTTTACAGAGGTGCCGCTGCGATTATGGCTGCCGATTTGGCTCATACTTCTGTTTCTGGAATAAATCTTCAGCTTTGCGGCGATTGTCACTTGATGAATTTTGGCGGATTTGCAACTCCAGAACGAAAATTGGTTTTTGATATTAATGATTTTGATGAAACTTTTCCAGGGCCTTGGGAATGGGATATAAAAAGACTTGCAGCCAGTTTTGTTATTGCTGGAAGATGGCGAAAATTCTCCCATAAAAACTGTAAAGAATTTGCTTGGAATGTTGCAGAGAGTTACAAACGGCACATGATAGATTACAGCAAACTTTCAGCACTTCAGATTTGGTATGCCGATATTGATCTAGCAGAACTGATCGAATTAGGCCGAGATAAAGAATTTAAAGAATTTGACCAGAAAAGAATTAAAAAGGCATCAGAGTACACCGCTCACGAAAAAGAGTTTGCAAAGATGACTTATTTTGATGGCGCCAGAGCCCGTATTAAAGATGATCCGCCATTGATATTTCACCCAAGCGGAGAACTTGAAAAACAAGTGGCTAAAGAAGGCGAAATTATCCATAATAGATATCTAGAATCGCTTTCAGAAGAAAAGCAGATTTTGTTAAACCGATACATGCTTCATGATATTGTTATAAAAGTAGTGGGTGTTGGCAGTGTTGGAACATTGTGTGGCATTAGTCTGCTAATGTCGGCAACTGGAGAACCTATTTTTTTACAGTTTAAAGAAGCCCGAAAAAGTGTATTAGAAGGGAATGTAAAAATAAAAGGGAAATACAGCCATCAGGGTGAGAGAATTGTAATGGGGCAAAAGCTAATGCAGTCTGCATCGGATATGTTTTTGGGATGGACAGACGACAGTAAAAATAGATTTTTTTACATCCGTCAGCTGAGAGATGCCAAAGTAAAACCAGTTCTAGAAGTGATGAAATCTAAAAATATGGCAGAATATGCCAAAGCTTGCGGATGGGCACTTGCAAGAGCTCACGCGCGTTCTGGAGATCCTTCAATGATTTCGGGATATATTGGAGACACAGACGAATTTGCCGATGCCATTTCGGAATTTTCGGTTTTATACGCTGATCAAAACGAGTCAGATTATAATAAAATGCTGGAAGCGATAAAACAAGGAAGATTACCAATTTCAGAAGAATTATAATTTATATAAAAACATTAATCCGAAAATAAAGCTACTAGTTGCTATATATTAAAGGATTGATTTATTACGTCGTTTTTTAATTTGTTAATCTAAAAAATTGTGTCATGAAAAAGTTCAAATTTTCGATCCTATTCTTAGGATTATTTACAATTTATTCGTCAAATCTTCAAGCGCAGACAAAACCAAATGTAATAGTTATAATGACAGATGATGTTGGCTGGGGTGACTTAGGTTGTTATGGCGGAGGGGTTATGAGGGGTGCACCAACACCCAATCTTGATCGTATGGCTGCTGAAGGAACCAGATTTGTAAATTATTACGGACAATCAAGTTGTACAGCAGGAAGAGCTTCGTTTATTACAGGAAGAATACCAGTTCGTTCAGCACTATCGGCAGTATTAGTCCCAGGAGATCCAAACGGGCTTTCAAAAGAGACCCCTACCATTGCCCAAGCCATGAAAAAAGCGGGCTATTCAACAGCTTTTGTTGGTAAATGGCATTTAGGAGATAAAGAAGAAAATTACCCTATCGCGCACGGATATGACGAAATGTTTCATATGCTTCCATACTACGCCGGAGTATATGCTTATGATGATAAAACACTTCATCCGAATTTCCCATCAGATGATGCCGAATTTCAAAAAGTATGGAATTCAATAAATCTAGGAGAGTTTGAAGGTAAAGCTGGGCAAAAAGCAAAAGTTGTAAAACAAAAAGTAGGATTTGCAGATTTAGCAACTGTAGATGACGAAATGCGTGCAACAACTGTAAATTACATAAAAGAACATGCAAAAGACAGTAAGCCATTTTTTGCAACAGTTTGTTTTGAAAAAGTTCATAATCCAAATAATCCCTCACCGCGATGGAAAGGAAAATCTCCCGGAGGAGGAAATTACCTTGACGCTTTAATGGAAATGGATGATAATTGTGGGCAAATTATACAAGCAGTTCGAGATGCTGGAATAGAAAAAAATACATTAATAGTTTGGACAACAGATAACGGAGCCTGGGTTGATGCATGGCCAGATGCAGGTTATACACCTTTTAGAGGAATGAAAGGTTCTGTATATGAAGGAGGTTTTCGCTGTCCGGCACTTGCTTGGTGGCCAGGTCATATAAAAGCAGGTTCTCTAAATACAGATATGTTTTCTCATATGGATTGGTGGCCAACGATTGCTTCAATTATAGGGCAGCCTGTTCCTGGTCACGAATTTAAAGATAATAATGGAAGTCCAATTATTTTTGATGGATTAGATCTGAGTGCTTCTTTATTAGGAACAGGTCCAGGAACACGCCAAGATTTTTATTTTTTTGCAGGACAGGCTTTTGGAGCAGTTCGTGTTAAAAACTTCAAATTTCTTTTTACTGCAAAAGATTCATGGCTAGGAACAGATAAACCATTAAAGGTAGTAGCAACTTATGATTTGCTATGGGATCCAGCAGAACAATATGATATGACTTTTAATGGAGCGGCACCAGATAATGGAAATTCAAAAGGACATTTTAGCGGATCAGATAATGGATGGGCAGGAATGTATATGGCTCCTCGTGTTATAAAATTGTTTGAAGAAATGAAGAAGTTTCCAAACAAAAAGTATATCCCTTTTGGAGAAGGTTTAAATAAAATTATTCCAGAAGAAAACAAATAAATTTATAAAGAAAACATAATCGAAGGCTTCTAAACAGACGAAATCTGGATAAAACTTTTTGTTTGATAGTACACTTACATAGTCGCACAAGGTTAATAAATTCTAAAGCAGGATATGGAAAATCGATAAAAACGAGGAGGAGTATTGTTAAAGTAAGATTTTATTTATTTAATACTGTTAATTAAATAAAATGATTTATCTTTGAGAGTGATGCAAGTAATTGTTTAGTAGCTGTTTGTGTTATATAATCAATTATTGGCATCTTTTAGCCCCTACGTTCAAGATTTTTACGTTTTTAAATTCGAGTTAAACTGATTTAATTATTAATTTAATAAATACCACAACATGAATATTAAAAGAACAAGTCTTCGTATAATCCCAATCTTATTTTTGGGTTTGTTTTACAGCTGCTCTCCAACTGTAAAAGTTACAACTGATTATGATCATGCTGCGAACTTCAGCGAATACAAAACTTTTGCGGTGTATGATTTAAAAGCACAGCAAGGCCAAGTAAATCAGTTAAATGTTGATCGTGTTGCAAAAGCAATCCGAAACGAAATGCTCGCAAAAGGATTTACAGAATCTAGCAATCCTGATTTAAAAGTAAATGCGGTTTCGATATTAAAAAACAAAACCCAAGTGACAGCCGATACTAATTTTTATGGCTATGGAGGAATGTATCGTCCATACGGATATTGGGGCGGCGGTGCCATGATGGGCGGCGGTACCACAACATTCAACAGCTATGATTATGTTGACGGCTCGTTGGTAATAGATATCGTATCTACAAAAACCGATAAACTGGTTTGGCAAGGAATCGGAAATGCCGAAATTGACAGCAAACCAGATAATCCAGAACAATTCATTAACGATGCAATCAAAAAAATATTAGCTGGTTTCCCTCCCGGAGCAGTTAAAAAATAATTGATACATAATTGTACTTGCCGAAAGTACGGCAAGTACGATTATTTCTACTTCTCCATACGCCCCCATCGTATTCTATTTTTAAGATTTTAAGAAAAATAATACCCACGCAAATTAAACTTAAAAAAATGATCGATATATTACTCTCACTTTTCTTTTTTATTGCCACAATTGCAGGTTTGGCAACTTCAATTATGGTTTTGTTTTCCAAAAAAAACTATTCAAAAAGTTTCTTTTTAGGAATGTTTTTATTGAGTTTGGCGGTAGTAAGTATCTACAATTTTTATCTGTCGGCCAACTTATTTAAAAATTTCCCAGATCTATTTACTATCACAAAAGCGTTTATATTTTTAACCGCTCCATGCTCTTTTTTATATGTTAGAAACATTTTATCATTAAATAAAAGTTTTAGAAAATACGATTGGCTGCATTTTATGCCTTTTGTGATCTATTTCTTTTTAACGCTAATTGTTTATGTTGGAAGCCATACCAATATAAAAGCGGTCGATTATATTGCAGAATTAATCAAAAATCCATTTTCTGTTTTAACCCTGACGATTTGGCTTTTCTATGTCTTTTTTCAAACCATGTTGATTTTAAACTATGATCTGAAAAAATTTAAAGGAAACCAATTTCATCAAATTAAAGTAATTAACTGGATTAGAGTGTATAATCTCATGATTCTGTTTTTATTTTCGGCGCTTTTTGTTCATCACTTCCTATTAAGAAAAATAGATGCAACAGACCTTTCTTGTTATGTGCTTATTTCCTCTGTATTGTTTTTTACGGTCGGCTGGCTTTATTTCAGACCTCATATTTTTCATGATCAAGAAGAAACCTTCGATTTTGTTGTTGATAATACAATAGAGGTAAAAACAAAAGAAACGAAGAATACAATTCCGATAACAAACGAACTGACGCTCGAAAAAAGAGAAGAATATCTTTTAAAGCTAGATCATGTTTTGAACTCTCAGCATCTATTCTTAAAAAAAGATTTCGTAATCAGAGATTTGTCAGATGAAACCGGAATATCTGTACACCACTTATCCAATTTGATTAATTCTGAATTTGGCCTTCACTTTCAGGATTACGTTAACCTCAAAAGGATTGAGTATTTTAAAGACAAAATAAACGATCCAGAATGGAAAGATTTGTCTTTAGAAGGCATGGCTTGGGGTTCTGGTTTTAAATCTCGAACTACTTGTTTTAGGGCATTTATAAAACACACCGGAAAATCTCCTTCAGAATACTTTAAAACCATTCGAATAAATCCGGAGCATACAAACGCGTATTACTTTAAATAGTCGTACTTCGGAATACATGAGTTTAATACTAGCGGTAGTTTCTATTTTTTTTAATGAGGTGAGTTTGAATATAAACGATAACATTCTATGGAAAACAAAAAAACAATACACAAAAAAGTCCTGTTTTTACTTTGGATAGTAGTATCGTTTAATGTTTTAAATGCACAGAAGCATCATACCGTTATGAAAGATTCTTTAGATGGCGCTTTCGATTTGAGCGACTTTCTAATTTATGCCAACGGATTTATAGTCGTGCCCACCATTATTACAGAACCTGCCGTTGGAGGATTTGGAGGTGCTGTTGCGCCAGTTTTCCTGAAAAAACGTGCTCCTGTTGTGGATGAAAACGGTAAAAAACGATTTATAAACCCAGACATTACGGGAGGAATCGGAATGTATACGGCCAATAAAAGCTGGCTGGCAGGAGCTTTTCGTTCGGCAACATTGGTAAAGCCAAAAATATTGTATCGTGCTTTTGCAGCTTACGGCGATATGAATTTATCATTTTATGCCAATAATCTTCCGAATCGGAAAGACGAAGAATTTAAACTCAATTTTAAATCGACTATTTTTTACACGCAATGGCTCAAACAATTTAATAATGCAAAATGGAGCGCAGGACCGCAGTACTTATTTTTAAATTCTAAAATAAATCTGCCCGATTTTAATCTTCCGCCGCCATTTGTAGATCCAAAAGATATTAAGAGCACCATAAGTCAGCTTGGAGCTGCGCTTCAGTTTGACGGACGTGACAACATATTTACGCCAGATAAAGGAATAAGAATCCAAACCGATTTTTTCTGGTCTGATAAAGCATTGGGGAGCGATTATCAGGCATGGCGTATCAATTTATCGGCAATTGGATATTATCCGTTGGCGAAAACTTTAATTGGCGGACTAAGGATTGAAGGGGAGCAGGCGTTGGGGAGTCCGCCTTTTTATTTAAAACCAGGAATCAATATGCGAGGAATTCCCGCTGCCCGTTATATGGGAAACACCAGCATTGTTTCTGAACTCGAATTTAGATGGGATCTCTACCGAAGATGGAGCCTTATGGGTTATGGAGGTCTCGCAAGTGCTTTTAATGATTGGGATCAGGCTTTTACCAAACCCGTTGTGTACAGCTACGGAACAGGTTTTAGATATCTCATTGCCCGAAAATTCAAACTCCGTATGGGAGTAGACGTTGCCAAAGGGCCAGAAGAATGGGCTTACTATATCGTTTTTGGAAGCAATTGGATGCGATAAATAAAGAAACAGAAAAAACTTGTAAGAAGTTGTTTGTAAAATAAAAAACCTCGATGCTCCTGTATCGAGGTTTTTTGTGTTAAATATCTTAATAATCAGGCCCATTAAGAAAATATTAACAACTAAACATTACACAAATTGTATAATATTTAATTGTTTTGTAACAAATTGGAAACATTTGAGACTAATTTTAGTAAATCTTAAACATAACTTATGAATACATTTTCATTCAAATCAGTGTTTGCCGCTTCAATCTTTTTGGCTGGAACTGCAGGCTGTTTTGCGCAAGACATTTTAGTAAATTCACTTAAACTAAATGCTAGCGACAAAAGTAAAGAGAACTTCAAATTTACAGAAGTAATTAACCTAGGAACAACATCGGTAAAATCTCAAGGATCATCTGGAACTTGCTGGAGCTACTCAACAAACTCATTCTTAGAGTCAGAAATGATTCGTTTAGGAAAACAGCCTGTTGAGCTTTCTCAAATTTATTCTGCAAGAAACGTGTATGTAGAAAAAGGAATTAACTATGTTCGTATGCACGGAGCAATTACGCTTGGAGATGGAGGAGCTCTTCACGATGTAATTAATATGTACAAAAAATACGGAACTGTGCCTAGAGAAGTTTACACAGGTTTAAACTACGGAACAGACAAAAACAAATTTGCCGAAATGAGCGCGCTTATTGAAGGTGTTTTGGCAGCAGTGGTGAAAAACCCGAACGGAGAATTGACTCCAAACTGGCAAAAAGCATATTCTGCTGTTATTGATTCTTACTTAGGAAAAGTGCCAGACAACTTTACATACAAAGGAAAAAACTATACACCGCAATCTTTTGCTAAAGAAGTAGTAGGAATTAACCCAGACGATTACGTAGAAATGTCATCTTTTACAAATGCGCCTTACTACCAAAAAACAACTATGATGGTGCCAGACAACTGGTCATTGGATCAAGTTTACAACGTAAAATTGAACGATATGACAGACGTTATCGACAATGCACTTAAAAAAGGATATACTGTAGCTTGGGCAACAGATGTTAGCGAGAAAAGCTTTAGCTGGAAAAATGGTGTAGCTTACGTTGCAACTAAAAAATTCGACGACATGACGGCTGAAGAAAAAGCAGACATGTTTAACGGACCAAAAGCAGAACCAGAAATTACTCCAGAAATGCGTCAGGCTGCGTTTGATAACTACGCAACAACAGACGACCACGGAATGCATATTATTGGTCTTGCAAAAGATCAAACTGGAAAAGAATACTACATAGTAAAAAATTCTTGGGGAGAAACAAACGACTACAAAGGTTTCTTGTTTGTAACTAAGAACTTCGTAAAATATAAAACTACTGCATTACTAGTAAACAAAGGAGGAATTCCTGCTGAAATTGCTAAGAAATTAGGGGTTTAATTACTCTGAAAGTTTTACAGAAAATAGAAAAGCGCTACAATGAAAATTGTAGCGCTTTTTTTGTTATCAAGGAATCATTTTCTATCATCTTCATTTCTTAAAATATCCAACTCATTTATATCGGTTTGAATACCTTGCTCTTTAAATTGGGAAGCGATACTTATTTGTATAATGTCCCTTTCTTTTCTCCAATGAATTATTGCTAAAAATGCAATTGCGATTTGGACTTTTAAATCTAGATTACCTTCTTTATTATCAAATTTCCAGTTATCTTTTATTGCCATATTTTCTGTAGTATTTATATCAATAACGGAAGTATAAATATTGTATTCAGAATTTATTTTTTGAAGTTGCAAATCATTAATTTCTTTTTCTTTTGATTCTTTATATTCGATAAAAGGTAAATCTTTTTTATTTAAGATGTAGAAGACATCTTGAATTCTAAAATCGGATGAAGAAATTTTTGTTAATATTGAGAAATATTTTGATTTGGAAATTATTGTTCCCATTTCAAAACTAAGATTGACACCTATTAATATTGCATTTTTATTTTTTCCAATTATCTTTTCGATGCCAATAAGTATATTTTCAATATTTAGCAAATATCTCTTTGTTCTAGCAGTTAGAAATGAATTCGGAATATATTTATTTATGTTATTCTCAGCTATGTAATTAGCAAATATTGAATCGTAATCAAAATAAGTGATATCATCATCTGTAAATGCAGATTTACTCATTAGGGTAATTTCACCTTTTATATACAATTTTAAGTTATCGTTACTTTCTGGAATATTTTCTTTATTGAAAATACTTTTATAATCTTCAAATGCTTTAGATAAAATTTTATTTGTAGCTAACTCAAAATCTTTGATTTTATCTTTCGATAAAGGAGCATATAATTTCTTTTGTCCAATTTTTGTTTCTATTGATTTTTTCAATTCATCTGCAAATTTTTCAATTTGATCTTTATTATCAGTAACGATTTTTTCAAAATTAAGTTTTTGTAATAATTCTTTATTAGAGAGCACATCCTTTAGGCATTCTTTAAAAAAAGAAACACTATCTAGCCAATTGTTTAATTCTAAAACATCTTCTGGAAGATTTGGTTGAGAAATAAAATCATGAAAAGTGTAATATTTGTTTAATGAATACTGTCTTACGAAAAGAAGTGTTAAGTAGTAACAAATCCAATAGTTAACCTGTCTTCTGGTTCCTAAATTATCTAGCTCAGGAAAATAATATTTTATGTCAATCGGAGTTTTTCTGCTTTTAAATTCATTTCTAAAGTTTTCGAACCAATTAAATATCATTGTCATTGATTCAGGTAATAATACATATTTTGGTGGCTGAGATTGTGTAAATTGAAAAATATATTTTATTGTTTCATATTGGTTTCTGTACAAAAGCAATCCTCCCAATGCAAAATGAAACTCTAAAAAATTGTTTCTTTCAATTTCCTTTGCTTTTATTGCTTCATCATTTATCAATGTATGATTTTTATCGTATTCTGGGGTAATATATTTTAAACGAAAGTCAAAATATTGGTTTACGTTAGCCCAATACATTTTTATAAACTTATCATTGTCACAAATGATATATAAATTTTGCCAAATCCAATTATAAGTATCCTCAGAAATTGTAATGTCTTCGAAATCTTCACCAAGTAGCCAAACTGCGCTTACTGCTCTATGTTCAATGGCTTGAAGTTTTTTGTTATGGCTACTTATTAGCTCACTATTTAATCTATTGACTAAAAAATATAAGTCAACTGGATATATTAAAGGTTTTGATTTGTCATGATTCTTTCTTATATTCTTAAATACTTGATAATAAAACTCTAATAAGGTTTTTTGCAAATGTTCATCTTGTTTTTCTACAGCATAAAATGTTAATTCATTTATTGCTTTTAGATAGTATGGTTTTATTTCATCATTATCTTTTGTAGAATTATATTTTAAAATAATATATTTTAGAAGAGAAGTTGATTTGCCATTATATAAAACAACTTTATCTAGCCACATAAAAAAGAAAATGGTTAGAAAAGTAGTAAATATCAAAACAATTATTTTGGCGGAATTATTTACAAACCAATTATCAAAACCAAAAGGAGGTTGTTCATTAAAGATTAAAAAAAAGAAAGTTAAAATTGTAAGAAATAAGGTTAATTTGAAAATTGAGATTTCAAAATCTCGTCCTTTTATACTTCGCGAAAATGTCTTTTGAGGGAAATCATTATTGAATAAAACAGAAAGATATTCAGAAGAGTACTTATCTCCAATATTTGAGATTTTATCAACGATAATAGGATAAGCAATACCTAAAATTGCAATATCAATTGCAACGCAAATTTCAATTATATTTTCTAATATCATATTTTTCTAATTTATTATATCAAAGATGTAGCTAAATAAAGTGTTTTAAATATTATTCTAAGCAAGGATTAAACACCTGTTTTTAATACGATGCTTGTAAAACAAAAAAAAAGACCATCATGAAATGAATAGTCCCTTTAAAGATATATTATTAAATAAAAATCAGATTTTGTCAAAAGAAATTATTTCCCCTTCATCCACTTCTCCAAATACTCCACTTTATCCTTTTCAGCCTGAACCAAACGCTCATAAAGCTCCACAATTTTATCAATCGGGTTGAAAGTACATTCTATTGCATTTGCATTAAAAATACTATCAGTGATATCGTTGTCATATACATTATTGAAATAATTAACGACGCCTTCATCTGAGAAGCTTTTTATTGAATCAACTGAAACACCCAAAGCTTCTGCAATGGCGTTTAGTTTTTCATCATCAACGGTTTCGCTTCCTTCAATATTAGAAATCGTCTGTTGGCTCATGCCAATAGCAATGGCAAGTGCTTCTTGTTTCATTCCTCTAAGCTCACGAATGCGGCTTATGTTTCTCCCGATATGTTTTGGTTTTGTTGCTGTGCTCATACTTCAAAGATATTAAAAATCCTTAAAAATTAAGATATTGGTGAAAGACTATCTTTTTTGGTGAATTACCAAACTTAATGTTTTGTTTGGATGTTTTAGATTATTTATTTTGCTGAGGTAAAAATACAACTTTTCGTACAATAATTATTCGTTAATCAAAACCATAAATAAACGCCATGAAAACAGAAAATGAAAACAATGCCAATGAGAACCAAATAATAGAATCGATAGCTAGGTTGGTATCAGATATTGGTTTCGACGGAGAATATAAAAATCATCCAGAATACTTAGCCGAGATTTTTGAGCATCTTCTAGAAACAGAATCTGGAGACAGCCGTTCCTTACGAATTAAAATGCTAAGCTGCATTAGAACCAGTAAAATGTTGGCAAAAGCACTAGAGCCATTTTCAGACGAAGAAGTGCAAAAAGCCTGCGTTAAAATGATAAAGGCGTAAAAAAGAAGTACTTTATCGGCTTTCTAAGTAATTCATGGTCAGAATAAAAGCTAAGTAAAAGAAAATCAGTATCTTTAGTCTGAGTTTTTTAATAGGAGCATTAATTTTATTCAAAAAATCATGAAAAAGTATGAAGCAATTTTATGTACACTTGCGTTCGTATTTTCTCTCGGCTGTTTTGCTCAGAGCACAAACAGTGCCTCTGCTTCTCCAGCACCTGGAAAAACGACATTATTGACGGATAGTCTCCCTACAGATGATATGGTAATTCAATCGTATTATGTAGAAGAAAGAATAAATAAACTTTTTGGAGGTAGAATTATTACCTACCAAGTTTCAAAATTGGACATGGTCGATACTTACGATCTTGGTCCTAATAATACAAGAACCGTAATTCCGAATTACGTAAAAAGAAAACCTAAAGTTGCTCCAAATACAATAGAAACCAAAACGCTTGTTGCAAGTGCGAATACTTCTGTAGCGCCTATTAAGGTTGAAGTTACAGCTCCTGCGCCTTCAACTTCAAAATATATAACCGTTAATATGGTCGACACTTACGAAAAAGTGATTGATAAAGGGTATAAATCTGTCGATATGCTTAAAAAAGTAGCCGACCGTTTTTATTTTGAAGGCAATCTAACCGCAGCAGCGGGCTATTACACCCAATTATTTGACCAAGCCAAAGATTTGGATGTTATTTATTATTATAGATATGCTCAGTCTTTAAAAGCAATAAATGAAGATGAAAAAGCAAATACTTTGATGAAAAGGTTCAAGAGTGAAACTTTGAGTATGAAATAGGGTTTTTCTTTGTGTGTTTTTTTAACCGCAAAGTTCGCTAAGGTTATTTTTATTTTGAGATAAATCTAAAGATTAAGTTCGCAAAGCTTTGTTTATAAAGCTCTGCGAGCTTTTTTTGTGTGAAGTTTTTTTACCGCAAAGGGCGCTAAGGTTTACGCAAAGTTCGCTAAGGTTATTTTGAGATAAATCTAAAGATTAAGTTCGCAAAGCTTTGTATAAGACTTTGCGAATTTTTTGTTTTATCGACAGTTTGTCATCCTGAGGAACGAAGGATCACACTCGCATATCGACAAAGATTGGTAACCTTTGCGATCTCCTTTATAGATTCTTATTTAAGTCTCGAAAAAAAAACTCTTCGTGTCCTCTGCTTAAAAGCTTTGCGAGCTTTGCGTAAAACCCTTGCGCCCTTTGCGGTTAAATAAACAATCCTACATATTGGAATTTGGAATTTTAAAACTTTGAAATTTGAACAAAAAAAAAGACCATCATTTCTGATAGTCTTTTTTTTTTGCTCCCCCTCTTGGGCTCGAACCAAGGACCCTCTGATTAACAGTCAGATGCTCTAACCAACTGAGCTAAGGAGGAATCACCTTAAAAGGTTAATATGTTTGCTAAAAAAAGTTGCTCCCCCTCTTGGGCTCGAACCAAGGACCCTCTGATTAACAGTCAGATGCTCTAACCAACTGAGCTAAGGAGGAAAGTGTTGCTCTTTTTAGCGAGTGCAAATATAAAACTATTTTTAGTTTCTCAAAAACATTTCCACTCTTTTTTTGACTTTTTTTTACTTGCCTACAATGGCCTTATAAATGTCGTTACCATTAGCAAATAGTAGCAGTGAAATAAGTAAAACAAAACCAACCATTTGCGCATTCTCTAGGAATTTGTCGCTTGGTTTTTTGCCGCTAATAATTTCATACAATAAAAACATTACGTGTCCACCATCAAGAGCCGGAATTGGCAATAAATTCATAACGCCAAGCATAATTGACAATAAAGCTGTGATTGACCAGAAAACTTCCCAGCTCCAAGAACTAGGGAAAATGTTGTAAATCGCCGCAAAACCACCCACTTGTTTGTAAGCTTTAGTTTCAGGGTTAAAAATCATTTTCAATTGTTTTCCGTAACCTACTAATTGATCTTTTCCTTTTTCAAGACCAATCGGAATAGATTCGAAGAAGCCATATTCTTTTTTACTTACTTTATAGTAACCCAATTTTTCCAATGATTTTATATCTAAGTCACCAGGCATAACCTCTAATTTTCCTTTAGAACTAACTTTTATAGTAAGAGGTGTTTCTTTTAAATCACGTAAAACAACAGCAGGGATTGATTTTCCTTTGTTTGCTTCTAAAATTGTTTTTGCTTCATCAAAATATTTAACTTTTTGCCCATTAAGAGAAAGAATCAAGTCTTTTGCTTTTAAATTCTGATTAGGCGATTCTTCCGCAACTTTTCCAATAACAAAAGGTCTGCGGATATCGATAAGCATTCCTTTTTCTGTTTTAGAAAGCTGGTCAACAAAATCGGTCGGCATTGTAATAGTATGCTGTTTTCCGTCTCTTTCGATCAAAATATGTTTAGCCATGATCACATTCATGTTCATGTCGCTGTCAAAATTCTCTACAGCTTTACCATCTATAGAAATAATTTTATCACCCGTTTTAAAACCAGCTTTAAGCATAGCAGGATTTTCAATTGCAACACCGTCTTTTAAGTCAGCATTTGCAATATAAGTATCTCCGTAAGCAAATGCCATTCCGATATAGATAATAAAAGCCAGAATAAAGTTTACGGTAACACCGCCAAGCATAATAATTAAACGTTGCCAAGCCGGTTTAGTACGAAATTCCCAAGGCTGAGGAGGCAGAGCCATTTGCTCCTTGTCCATACTTTCGTCAATCATTCCAGAAATTTTCACATAACCCCCAAGCGGAAGCCATCCGATACCATATTCTGTTTCTCCGATTTTCTTTTTGAAAAGTGAATATTTAACATCAAAAAATAAATAAAATTTTTCGACTCTAGTTTTAAACAATTTAGCAGGGATAAAATGCCCTAATTCATGAAGAATAATAAGTAAAGATAAACTCAATAGAAATTGAGACAGTTTGATAACTATATCCATTTGTTGTTTTTAATTCGTATTTAACGCACAAAAGTAGCGTTTTCTATTTTAATATAAGTATGCAAGATAGTGTTTAAGATTTTAAATGTTTGTTAATAATTATATTAGTTTTTATTAAACAAAAATTTAAATCTCAATTCTTATTCTACTAGAATTAGTAACTCATTTAGTTAAAATGTTACAATTTGTCTTATTCTGATATTTTTAAAGCTTATTGGGTAGGTGTTTTTTAAAAATTCAATTCTAATTTTATTTTTCAAGGATATAAGGTTATTCTTAAATAGTTAACACAACTATTTTGAAATTCTTAAAGACTTTTTTGTTTTATTAATTTTTTTACAGTGAGAATATGAATTTTATTAAACAAATTGAAAGAATAAAAGAAATGCACAAATTAATTTCTGGAGAAAAAACAGGCTCTCCTCTAACATTTGCCAAAAGGTTATGTCTGAGCCGAAGCCAGTTTTATAACGAGCTAGACCTCATAAAAGAACTTGATGCTCCGGTAAAGTATTGTAAAAAAAGAGAAACCTTTTATTATGAAACTCCTTTTGAATTGGTAGTGATTTTTTCGCTAAAAACAATAAAAGATGATGAATCTAAAGAAATTTTTGGCGGTTCTAACTTCCGTCCAAGTTTATTGGACGGAACTCTGATAAGTTTGCTATAACAAAATACTTCTCGAGAAAATGAATTTTGTTGAAATTTATTAATTAACTATTTAAAAATTAACATTATGGAACTAACATTAGTGGGTTTAAAAGATTATGGTTTAGTTGAATTAAGCACTCAAGAGTCACAAGAAATAGAAGGTGGTATTGCACCTTTATTAGTATATGGAGGTGCATGGTGTGTAGGTTTTGCTGTGGGTTGTGCAATTGCATATTATTATTCTTAAAATCTTAAAAAAAAATAGAACATGATGAACTTAATTGAATTAAATGTTTCTCCATTATCAACTCAAGAGATGATTGATATTGATGGTGGTATAATGATTGGACTAGTTATAGTTTGTTTTGCCGCAGGTATGGCTTGCGCGTTATTGCTTTAATTTATGGGGTGGCATCATATGATGCCACCTTTAAATATTTATATCCTTATGTATAGTTTATTGTTTAATTTAAGATTTGGTGGAAAAAATATTCTTCAAAAAATATTAGTTGATGATTCTATTGTCCTCGTATTTTTTGAAGATAAAAAAAGTATTTACATAAAAAAGGTTGATAAGATATATTCAATAAATTCAGAAACACAACATTTATCTTCAATTGATTTTTCAAATTTTCAAAAGCAGAACGATAATATGTCTAAAAGAATTGGTTTTTTAAACAGTGTAAAAGAAATAAATCCAGAAAATATTTTTGACTATGAGTCTTATCTATACCACTATTTCAATGAAGATAATACCTTTAATTGTACAATAAAAACTATTTATGATATTGATTTTATTAATACAGCCTATAGTGATTACTTTAATTTCAATATGAAAAATCAATTGATGAGTGTTTCATTTGATAAAAATGAAATTTTGGCATATAATAAAACTGAAATAAATTTTAATCACATAAATCAAACTGTTGAAACAGAATTAATGTCAATTGAAAAAATTAAAATTCCACAGGAGTTATTAGAAATTAGAAATTATAAAATCATAGAAAATGAAAGAAATCTCTATTGATTCTAAAAAAGTGCAAATTTTAGGAATGCTAATAAGTGTACCGATTGTTTTGTTTTTTCTATTTGTTTTGTATTTCACATGGAATGAGGTTTTTGCAACGAATTTGAAAGCAGTAAAGCAAACCTTACAAGTTTTTGACAATAAAAAACTAAATGTACTTTTAATTTTATTGGTTCCAAATTTAATTATTTGCGTAGGTATACTTGTACATGAAATTATACATGGAATTTTTATGGCACTTTTTTCAAAAAAAGGATGGCAATCTGTAAAATTTGGTTTCATTAAGAAATATTTAATGCCTTTTGCAAATTGTACGGAACCGTTAGAATCCAAGAAAATGTTAGTTGTTGCACTTGCACCATTTTTTATTCTTGGATTATTGCCTTCAATTTATGGATTTCTTTATAATGATTTGACTTTCTTATTTATTGGCTTTTCGATGACTTTAGGTGCAGTCGGAGATTTTATCTACGCTTATTTAATATTAAAAGCGGGTTTAAATCATAAATTATTAGATCATAAGAGCAAAGTCGGTTTTATGATTATAGATTAAAATGAAATAAAGTGATCGAGGAAAAAAGAAGAATATCTGTTTTTAATGGTAGCAAGGAAGAAGCAATGATTTTAAAAATACTATTAGAAAGTTTCTCTATTCAGGTTTTTGAAGATTCTTCATCAATGTCTGTGTTTAATCCATGGGGGGTGGTTGGAGATTTGAGTGCTGTTAAATTAATTGTACAAGAAGGAGATAGTCAAAAGGCACAAAAAATTATTAATGATTTTAATTTGGGAATTTTTGATAAGGTGTAATTGCCCAGTGGACTTCAAATGTTTTTTGGAAAAAAAATGAAAAGCTTTTACTTCCGTCCAAGTTTGTTAGACGGAACACCAATAAGTTTACGATAATAAAAGAAGGAAAATAATTAAAATTAAAAGTGTTTTTTATGAGATCATCTAAAATTTTAACAAGGATACAAATTGGAATACTTATAACTGTTTCATTTTATTTGTTTGGATATGCTATAGGTTATTGTTTCGGATAATCTTTATTTCTAGTAACTATATTCTCTTCTCTTTTTAGGGAAGAGAATTTTAAGTGAAATTATTTTCTTTCAACACTAAGCTTAATTAAAAAAAATAAAACTCTACAAGGGTTGTTAGAAATTATAAAGTAGCCCATCTAGCAAGAAATAGAAATAGAATGTTTTCCCATTGTTTGTACAAATTTTTAATTAATCGAAAAATATAAAAATGAAGAAAATAGCAAATCGGCTTGCGCTATATGCGCACGAGAATTCTAACGAATTTATATCTTATCTTTTTATTATAGTTTTTATTTTATTCTGCTTAGGGTTTTATTTTGGTAGGGTTATGGCTAGATGAGATAAAACTTATATTTTTTTAAATTTAAAAACATTCTCAAATAAAGGTTTTAAATATGGCTATTTTATGAAAAAGAAACTTCTCTTTCTTTTAGGAATGATATATTTCATTACAATTGTTATTTTAAGAAAATACCCCGAAAATCATATGTGTTCTTTTTTAACAGGCGTTTCTTGTGCACTAACGGTAGTGTTTTTTATGTATCTAGTTGATAAAAAACAAAATATTAAAAATAAATAGCTATGAATTTTTCTAAAGGATTTTTAAAAGAAGACCCCTTTCTTAAAATTGTTTTATTGATAGTTGCACTATCATTTTTATTGTATTGGGCAGGTTATGTGTGTGGCAAGATCGCATATTATATATGTCATTAACTATTTAAAACTATTCTCTTTCAAAAGAAATAGAATAGTTTCCCAGATAAAAAAAATATGCATTTCAGTTCAGATCCAATAAACACACTTGAAAATCTTATTTCAAAAAACAAAACAAGGAGTTTCTCCATTTATCTGATAATTCTTTTGGCTATCATAGCTTTGCTGTTATTGTTGCCAGTAATTAAAGTAGACATTAGCAGTCAAAGTAGAGGAATAATTCGCAGTAAAACAGATAATGTTCCAGTTGCAACAATTGTTAGCGGAAGAGTTAATTGGATAGCTTTAAAAAATAACGCTTTTGTAAAAAAAGGAGACACATTAATAAAAATCTCTAAAGAAAATCTGGAAAGCGACAAAAGAACTCAAGATGTATTGTCGAGTTCGGTTTCTTTATTGCTAAGCGATATTAATAATTTACTGCAGAATCAAACACAAAATTTGCTTACTTCTACAGCACGTGAAGATTTACTAAAATTTCAATCAGGAAAGAACGAACTGCAAAGCAAAATTTCGCAAGCGCAAAATAATTATGACCGCAATAAAATTCTTTTTGATAAAGATATTATTGCTAAAGCAGATTTTGAAAAACTTGAATACGAATTACGGTTAAACAAACAAGCCTTGCAAAGTTTTGTAAGCCAACAAAAAGCAGCTTGGGAAAATCAGAAAAGAGATTTAGAAGAACGATTGAAAAATCTTAACGGAACTGTTGCAAAAATAAACGTTGAATCAAATAATTATTTTGTTTTGGCTCCTATTTCAGGAACTGTAGAAAACTTTTCTGGTATTCAAAAAGGATCTTTTATAAATGCATCGCAATCTATTGCAACAATTTCTTCTCCAGATCACCTTATTGTTGAGAATAATGTTTCTCCAAATGATATTGGTTTAATTAAGAAAAATCAAAAAGTAAAATTTCAATTGGATGCTTTCAATTATAACCAATGGGGTTTGTTGGAAGGGAAAGTGATTGATATTGACCATAATATAACAATACAGGGAGAACAGGCTTTTTTTAAGGTACGCTGTTCATTAAATTCTAATACTTTACATCTAAAATCAGGCTACAAAACCGATGTTTCAAAAGGAATGACCTTAACTACAAGATATATAATTACACGCCGAAGTTTATTTGATTTGTTATTTGATAAAATAGACAATTGGCTAAACCCAAAACAATTATCAGCTAAAAAATAAATGGCTTCAATAAAAATAAAACAACATGATATTAAAGATTGTGGTGCTGCTTGTCTGGCTTCTATCGGAAATCATTTCAAAGTTAATCTTCCCATAGCAAGAATACGTCAGTATGCCAATACAGATAAACGCGGTACAAATGTTCTTGGAATAATTGAAGCTGCTGAGAAAATGGGCTTTACAGCAAAAGGCGTAAAAGGAGGCTTAGATGCCTTAGATAAAATTCCGCTTCCAGCTATTGCACATATTATAACAAAAGAGCAGTATCAACATTATCTAGTTATTTACAAAGTTGAAAAATCTGCGATTACGGTTATGGATCCAGGTTTTGGTAAAATGGAAACATATACTTTTGAAGAATTTCAAAAAATCTGGACGGGCGTTTTAATTCTTTTTGCACCAAATGAAGATTTTAAAACATTAGATGAAAAAACTTCACCTTTAAAGAGGTTTTGGAATTTAATCCAGCCACACAAAACTATTTTAATTCAGGCACTAATTGGTGCTATTGTATTTACAGTTTTAGGATTGGCAATGTCTATTTATATCCAAAAAATAACAGACTATGTTCTGGTTGATGGCAATAGAAATTTGCTTAATTTATTAAGTGTTTCTATGATCGCGATTATTCTCCTTCAAGCATATATTGGCTCAAAGAAAAGCATTTTTGTCATGAAAATGGGGCAATTAATTGATGCTAAATTAATTCTTGGGTACTATAAGCATCTTCTACATCTTCCGCAACGATTTTTTGATACTATGCAAATTGGAGAAATCACATCTAGAATAAATGATGCAGTAAAAATTCGATCTTTCATAAATGAAACTGCAATCGAAATGATTGTAAATGTTTTTATTGTCATCTTTTCTTTTGCATTAATGTTTACCTATTATTGGAAATTGGCTTTGGTCATTGTTTTAGTTATTCCGTTTTATGTTTTAATTTATTTTCTGCTTAATAAATTCAATAAAAAGGTTGAAAGAAACATAATGGAGAATGCTGCAGAACTGCAGACACAATTGGTTGAAAGCATTACGCATGTTAGAACTGTAAAAGAATTTGGAATTGAAGAATTTTCAAATCTAAAAACCGAAAACAAATTTGTAAAACTATTATTTATAACATATAAATCTGGTCTAAATGGCATTTTTGCCACAACATCGACACAGTTTTTGGCATCTGTATTTACTGTAATCTTAATGTGGATTGGTTCAGGTTATGTAATTGACAGGGCAATTACTCCTGGAGAATTGTTTTCCTTTTATGCGTTAATCGGTTATTTTACTTCGCCTGTGGCATCCTTAATTAATATGAATAAAACAGCGCAAAATGCTCTGATTGCTGCTGACAGACTTTTTGAAATTATGGATTTAGAAAGAGAGGAAACAGAGAACAAGATTGAATTAACAAAAGAAAATTTGGGAGATATAAAATTTGAAAATGTTTCTTTTCGATATGGGTCTCGTACAGAAGTTTTTAAGAATTTTAATGCTGTATTTAAAAAAAATCAAACGACAGCGATTGTCGGTGAAAGCGGTAGCGGGAAAACTACTTTGATTTCGCTTTTGCAAAATCTTTATCCAATAAAAGAAGGTAAAATTAATATTGGAGATATTGATCTTCAGTTTGTTCATTACAAAAGTTTAAGAGAAATTGTTGGTGTTATTCCCCAACAGCTTAATTTGTTTTCTGGAAATATTATAGAAAACATAGCTTTAGGGGAATCTTTTCCAAATATTCAGAGAATTTTAGACCTTTCAAAACAACTTGGAATTTATGAATTTGTTGAAAAATTACCGAACGGATTTGAAACACAAATTGGTGAAAACGGAGCAATGCTTTCGGGCGGACAAAAGCAAAGAATTGCAATTGCACGTGCATTGTACAAAAATCCTGAAATATTATTAATGGATGAGGCAACAGCATCATTAGATACTAACTCTGAACAAATTGTAAAAGAAGTGATTGATAATTTTAAATCCTCAGGAAAAACCATAATTGTCATTGCACATCGCCTAAGTACAATAGCCAATGCAGACACTATCTTAGTTATGAAAAATGGGTCAATTGTGGAGTCAGGAAATCATTTTGATTTATTGGAACAGAAAACAGAATATTATAATTTATGGAATAAGCAGAATTTCGTTTAATCTAAGACTTGAAAATTGGAGATTATTAAAAGAAAATTTTGATATTTTGACTTTTTGACTTCCGTCCAAGTTTATTGGACGGAAGTCTGATAAGTTTGTTGTAACAAAAATGTTCTCGAGAAAAATGATTTTTGTTGAAATTTATTAATTAACGTTTTTAAAATTTATCATTTATGGAATCAGCAGTAGTGAATTTAGAAGAATTGAATTTAGTAGAACTAAATGTTCAAGAAGAGCAAGAAATTGAAGGAGGGTTTTTACCTTTAGCAGTTGTAGTTGCTTGGTATTTAATAGGGCCTTATGGTACACATAAAGCATATTAAATTAAAAAAATCCCAAGCGCGTACGACTTGGGATTTTTTATAAAAAACAAATAAATTTCTGAAAAATATTGATAACAATCTTACATTATTTGTTTCTAATTCGGTTTAGAAAATTAGTAGCTAAAGATGATAGCTTGGCTGTGTTTATCCTTATACTTAGTTATATTGGGGGAGCATTTTTAATTTATGTAAACTTTGAGTCTTTTAAAAATTATATTCCTTTTCTTTTTTTAGAAGTGGTGATTTATCATTTACAAAGGTCAGATTTGGAGCTTTTAAAAATGAAGAGAAATTATAAAGTAATCTTATTCATAGAATATGCAATCTATTCATTTCCATTTTATTTGGTGCTTTTATTAAAGAAAGAGTTCGTTTTTATTGTAATAATTATTTTATTTAAAATAGTTTTAATCAATTTGCCTACAATTAGTCTGAAAATCATTAAATATCCCTTTAATACCTTTAATATTTATTGGCATATTTCTTTTAGAAAATATAAGCTTATTTATATTCTTCCGATATTGATTGTTGTTACTTTTATGGCAGTAAATAGTAATAATGAAAATCTTTTATATGCTGTATTTTTAGTTTTATCTTTGATAGCATGTATTCCATCATTTGAAAGAGAGAAAAAGGAAGAGATAAAATACAATCCATTTAGCGCTAAAAAATATTTAAGATTTCAATTTAAAAATTCAATTGCCAATACTTTTTGCTTGGTATTTCCAATAGCAATATCATTGTGTTTTTTGTTACAGTGGGAAAAAATGGTATTCTTGATTTTAGTATTTATAGCACCTCTTTTTAATTTGCTTTTAAAGTATATCTATTTTAATAATAGTTTGCTACAACAGATTTTCTTTGTCATTTTTATTATAACAAGCATACTTTTTTTTGGAGTTCCATTTTTAGCAACACCTTTTATGTATAAAATAGCGATCAAGAACTTAAATGAATTCAAAACATGTTGAAGATTATTATAAATCATAAAAAATATAAGGATAGAACGATATTAGAAAATATTAATATTTCTATTGATTGCCCTGGAATTTATGGAGTTATTGGTAAAAATGGCCAAGGTAAAACGACACTTTTTAAATGTATGTTGAGTTTAGAAAGTTTCAACGGAAATTGTTTTATCAATGAGGAAAAGGTGGTCTTGAAAAATGCTGGTTGGGTTCCAACAGAACCTCCAATTTATGGAGAACTTACTGCCGAAGAATTTTATGATTTCTATGCTCATCTATTGGATGTGAAAATAAAAAATAACAATCGAATATTTGAAGTTCCAAATAATCAGTTAATACGAGAATTCTCCACCGGGATGAAAAAGAAAACGTATCTGAATGCCGTTTTTCAAAAAGAATTTCCAATCTATATTTTGGATGAACCTTTTAACGGACTTGATTTAGAATCAAATTATTTGTTGATGAATCATATTAGAACACTCTCTCAAAAGAGTATAGTTTTAATTTCCTCTCATATTTTAGAAATTCTATATAAAGATTGCGATAAAATCTTTCTGCTAAAGAATAAAAGCATTTTTAAGTTCGAAAAAGAAAAGTATTCAAAAATTGAGAAAGAATTGTTTTTATTATAAATTGAGGGAAGAAATTATACTTTTAAATGTTTGTTAATTAATAAACATTTCAATTTCTCGTTTTAACAAGATGCCGTAACTTTACTTTTTAAACACTGCCTTATTCAATTGGTAGTATAAAATCACTAAAAGTTACAAGTCTATGGCTACGAAATTATTTTCTCCTCTCACCATAAAAAAAATCACTTTAAAAAATAGAATCGCAATCTCGCCAATGTGCCAGTATTCTGCAATAGACGGATTTGCAAACGATTGGCATCTTGTTCATTTAGGAAGCCGTGCCACAGGTGGCGCTGGACTAATTATTCAAGAAGCAACCGCGGTTTCTCCAGAAGCTCGAATTTCGCCTATAGATCTCGGAATTTGGAAAGATGAGCATATCGAAAAACTAAAACAAATCAATGCGTTTATTGTTTCTCAAAATTCTATTCCTGGAATTCAATTAGCGCATGCGGGAAGAAAAGCAAGTGTTTCGGCTCCGTGGTTGGGGAATAAGAAATTAGGTTTCGCTCAAGACGGATGGCAGACTGTAGCGCCAAGCGCGATTCCATATCATGAAAATGAACCATTTCTTCCGGAAGCATTGGACAAAAACGGAATTCAAAAAGTGATCTCCGATTTTAAAACCGCGACAAAAAGAGTGGTTGAAGCAGGATATAAGGTTGTAGAAATCCATGCGGCTCATGGTTATTTATTGCATCAGTTTTTATCCCCTCTTACAAACGTGAGAACAGACGAATATGGAGGAAGTTTCGAAAATAGAATTCGTTTTACATTAGAAATTGTAGAAGCGGTTCAGTCGGAATGGCCTTCAGATTTGCCATTAATTGTTAGAATCTCCGCAACCGATTGGGCAGAAAATGGTTGGAATCCAGAAGAATCTGTACAACTTTCTAAAATATTAAAAGAAAAAGGAGTAGATTTAATAGATGTTTCGTCAGGCGGATTGGTTTCGCATCAAAAAATAACATTAGGGCCAGGTTATCAAGTTCCTTTTGCAGAAAAAGTAAAAAAAGAAGCGAATATTGCAACAGGAGCAGTGGGGTTAATTACGGAAGCCAAACAAGCCGAAGAAATTTTAAATAGGAATCAAGCCGATTTAATTTTATTTGCCAGAGAGTCTTTAAGAAATCCGAATTTGCCTTTAGATTTCGCTAAAGCATTAAACGACGATATTCAATGGCCAAAACAATACGAAAGAGCTAAACTTTAAATTTATTTAGCCACAGATTTTAAGGATTAAAAGGATTCTTTTTTGCCACAAAAAAAAATCTGTGAAAATCATTTTAATCTGTGGCGTACAAAAAAAAATACCAATGCAGAAGATAAAAACAGCATTATTATCATACGGAATGTCGGGGAAAGTTTTCCACGCTCCGTTTTTGGATATTCACGAAGGATTTGAATTATTAGGTTCTTGGGAAAGAAGCAAAAAATTAATTCAAGAAGATTATCCATACGTAAAAAGTTACGCTTCGCTAGACGAATTATTAAAAGATGACGTCGATCTGGTAATTGTAAATACGCCAGTTGGAACGCATTACGAATACGCTAAAAAAGTGCTTTTGGCAGGAAAACATGCCGTGGTCGAAAAAGCATTTACCACAACGGCGGCCGAAGCAAAAGAATTGGCCAAAATTGCCAAAGAAAATGATTTAAAATTGGCTGTTTTCCAGAATAGAAGATGGGACAGCGATTTTAAAACCGTAAAAAAAGTAATCAATGATGGCGTTTTGGGAGATTTGGTCGAAGCCGAATTTCATTTCGACAGATACAATCCATTGTTAAGTCCAAAAGCACATAAAGAAACTGCCAATGACGGGGCTGGAGTTTTAAAAGATTTAGGTCCGCATATTATAGATCAGGCGATAAGCCTGTTTGGCTGTCCGAAAGCTGTTTTTGGAGACATTCGCGTAACCAGAGAAAACTCTGTTGTAGATGATTGGATCGATTTGACTTTGTTTTATTCTAATTTTAGAGTACGATTAAAAGCTGGTTTCTTTGTTCGTGAGGCCAATCCAGCTTATGTCTTGCATGGAAAAAAAGGTTCTTTCTTAAAGCCTCGTGGAGACGTTCAGGAAGACGAATTGAAAATTGGCAAAAAGCCAAATTTAGATTCTTGGGGAACAGAAGATGAAAGCTTGCAAGGGCTTTTGCATACCGAAATAGACGGTAAAATTGTGAGAGAAAAAATTCCTACGCTTCAAGGCAATTATTTCAGTTTCTTTGATGGTGTTTACGACTCGATTGCAAATGATAAAAAAGAACCCGTTACCGCAGATGAAGGCGTAAAAGTAATGCAGGTTATAGAAGCCGCAATTGCGAGCAACGCACAGCAAAAAGTAATAGGCATATCATAAAACATTCCGTAGGAATGTCTGATCGGTAGAATGCACAATAAAAAGTAATAGGCATATCATAAAAACATTCCGTAGGAATGTCTCGTCGGTAGTAGAAAAATTATTTCTTGCCGTATTTTACGTTCCGGAGGAACGTTTGATGCATTAAATGATTAAAATGAAGCCAAAATCAGACGTTCCTCCGGAACGTAAATGTGGGGGGCATTATTTTTTTCTACCGACGAAATGTTCCTACGGAACAACTAAATGTATTTGAAAAAAGGAGCGTCACAAAAAAATGGAGAATGCTCCTTTTTTGCGTATATAAAAAATTGAACCAAATTCTAATTCTACTAAACCCGAAAAATTGTAATTTTAATAAGCTAAATTCAAATGAAAACCTTTGAATTTATAAACAATAACGTTGTATATTGTGCATAACCGTAGGTTTTGTACACTTTGACGAGCGTTTTTAGTATTTTTGACAACATTCCAATACAATTCAATATGCTGATAAACATTAATCCATTATCGCTTTTTCAGACCAAGGCAAAAATCAAGAAAGTATTTAGAGAAGCCAAAGCTTCGTATTTAAATCGCATTCGTTTTGCTGTCGGAATGTTTTATTTCGGAATGGGTTTGAGTTTTGCCACATGGGCGAGTAGAATTCCAGATATCAAAACGGCTTTGCATTTAACAGAAGGCGATTTGGGTTCTATACTTTTTGCACTTCCTGTTGGTCAATTGGTTATTATGCCTTTTTCGGGCAAAATGGTTACCAAATTTGGAAGCCATCGCATTTTGATTTTCTCCTTAATAATGTATGTTTTATGCCTTATCAATTTAGGTTTGGCAACAACAGCATTGCAATTATCCCTCGGATTATTTTTGTTTGGTCTTTTCGGAAACCTAGCCAATATTGCCGTAAACACACAAGGGGTCTATACCGAAGTTTTGTTCAAAAAAACAATCATGTCTTCGTTTCATGGAATGTGGAGTTTTGCCGGATTTACTGGTGCGCTGGTGGGTTTAGGAATGCTGGCTTTAAAATTAAGTCCGCTGCATCATTTTATTATTGTAGCCGGAATTGTTTTATTGATGGTGGCATTTAACTTTAAATTTTTGGTAAGAGCCAAAGAAAAAAAGAAACCAAAAGAAGAAGGCAAAAAGCTATTTGTAAAACCAGATACAGCTTTGCTTTGGTTAGGCGTTATCGGATTCTGCAGTATGGCCAGTGAAGGTGTTATGTTTGACTGGAGTGGCGTTTATTTTAAAGATATTGTAAAAGCGCCAGGACCATTGGTAGTTTTAGGTTATACTTCTTTTATGATTATGATGGCTAGCGGACGATTTCTTGGCGACGGATTAATAAATAAATTTGGACGCGAACGCGTCATGCAGATTAGCGGTGTTATGATTTCGGCTGGACTTTTTACAGCGGTCTTTCTTCCTTATATCATTCCGTGTACGATTGCCTTTATGTTTGTAGGTCTGGGCGTTGCAACGATTGTTCCTACCGTATATAGCATTGCAGGGAAAAACCCAACTGTTCCAGCAGGCGAAGCTTTAACGATTGTATCTAGCGTAAGTTTCTTAGGTTTCTTAATGGGACCACCAGTAATTGGACATATTGCGCAAAGTTTCGGACTGCAGTTTTCTTTTGCCTTTATCGGAATTTTTGGCGTTCTGATTGCCTTTATGGTTTCTAAAATTAGAAATTAAGATCAACAACTTTTGACTAACATTTATTAAAAACGAATAAAATTTGTAAGAATTTATTTGTTTTTAAATATTTTGTCTATATTTGAAATCAAGCAATAGCTTGAGTTTTTAAAACGCTCTTTTTCCAAAAAACAATTTTATCTTTTGAATAAGAGGATTTCGATCCTAAGATTATTTTTTCAAAGTAAATTGGATTTTTTAAATGGTAAAAAAGTACGCTATCTTCTTTTTCGTATGTTTTCTTAATTTCGCTTTTTCGCAGAAAGAGATTACGGTAACAGGAATTGTTATTGATGCCCGAACTCAGAATCCACTCGAAAATGTAGTGGTGACGATACAGAACACGGCTGTGATGCAGCTTACGTCAAAGTCGGGAAAATTTGAACTTCATATATTTCCCCAAAAAGAACAATTACTTTTACTAAGAAGCCAAGGATACAAAGATTTTCTTTTGAAAGTAAAGTCCAATGCCGGACAGAATATTAATCTCGGAATATTACAATTAGAAGATACGTATTCGGATGAGGTTCCTGCTGCATTGATTACTTTATCAGATAGCGATTTTTCTGATGACAACAGTTCGTCTGAAATGACTTCGGGACTTTTGCAATCATCAAGAGATGCTTTTATGCAGGCAGCGGCTTTCAATTGGGGACAAGCTCGATTTCGTGTTCGTGGTTTAGACAGCGAAAATGCAATCACAATGCTCAACGGAATGGCCATGAACAAAATCTATGATGGCAGACCACAATGGAGCAATTGGGGAGGTCTAAATAATGTGCTTCGCAATCAGGAATTTTCGGTTGGAACAGCAGCTTCCAATTATACTTTTGGGGGTATTTTGGGTACACAGCAGATTTTTACACGCGCTTCTTTGTATAGAAAAGGAGCATCGCTCACGTTTTCTGGAAGCAATACTACTTACTTGTGGCGAGCAATCGGAACTTATGCCTCAGGAATGAATGCTTCTGGGTGGGCTTTTGTGGTTTCGGCAGGAAAGCGTTGGGCTGATGAAGGTTATTTTGAAGGCACAAATTTCGATGCTGATTCTTTTTTTCTTAGTGTTGAAAAGAAATTAAACAAAAGGAATTCAATCAATTTTACAGGGTTTTATACACCAAATTCGCGCGGAAAGAATTCAGCCAATACCAATGAAGTTACCGATTTAATGGGTGAAAAATACAATTCGTATTGGGGATACCAGAATGGTAAAAAGCGAAATGCTAAAATGAAGAATGTAGAGGAGCCGCTCCTTATGCTCAATCATTATTTTAAAATTGATGATAAAACCAGTTTGAATTCGGGAATAATGTATCAGTTTGGGAAAGTTGGAAACACCAATATCGATTATCAAAATGCCGATAGTCCAGATCCTGTTTATTACAAAAAAATGCCAAGTTATTTTAGTTCGCTTTATGCAAAAGATGAAGGTGAGTTTTCGGGTGAATTTACTCCAGATTATGAAAATGCAGAAAAAAGCAAAATCGCATTTTTAGCCAATCCGCAGATTAATTGGAACGAAATGTATTTTGCCAATCAAAAAATAGAACAGAGTAGTTATGTACCTGCGCAGAGCCATTACGTGCTTTATGAAGACAGAACAGATGATGGAACTTTAGCAGTAAATTCAAATCTGAATACACAGATAACTCCTAATATTTCTTTTGATGGCGGATTTATCTTTAAGAAATTAAAATCGCATAATTTTCAGTATTTGCTGGATCTTCTTGGCGGAGCCTATTTTGAAGATATAGATCCGTTTTACAAAGGAAATCTTTCGCAATCAGATTTGCTGCATCCAAATCGCCAAATTGGAGTAGGAGATATTTACGGATACAATTACAATTTATTGGCTAATACTTTAGATGTTTTCACGCAGTTTAAATTTAGTTATAATAAAACAGAATTCTTCTTGACACAATCTTATTCGATGACAGATTATCAGAGAGAAGGATTGTATCAAAACGGATTGTATCCGACAAATTCATTGGGAAAAAGTGAGAAAGTAAATTTTGAGAATTTCGGTTTCAAAGGCGGTTTCACTTATAAAATTTCAGGAAAACAATTGTTGTTTTTTAATGCCGCACATTTTACAAGAGCGCCTTCTCTGCGGAATACTTTTTCAAATTCACGTTTGAATAATAATGCCGTAGACGGAATTGAAAGTGAAAATATCAGCAGCGCTGAGGCTAATTATGTATATCGTTCAGCAAAACTCAAATTACGCTTAACAGCCTATTATACAGCAATTAAAAATACTTCCAGAACTTCTTATTTCTATGCTGAAGGTATTTTTGACAATGGTTCTGGTTATGATTCGACAAATGCATTTGTCAGCCAAACTCTGACCAACTTGGATAAGAAAAATACAGGAGCAGAATTAAGTTTTGAATATCAAATTTGGCCAACATTAAAAACAACTTTATCGGCAGCATTCGGGAATTACATCTATCGCAGCAATCCGGATGTAATGATTGTAAACGATGCCAATAGGGCAAAAGAAGGAGCACAAAGCACTTTTGATTTTGGGCCAGCTTATTTAAAGAATTACAAACAGCCGGGAACTCCTCAGCAAGCCTATTCATTTGGAATAGAATACCGCGATCCAAAGTTTTGGTGGATTGGAGCTAACATTAATTATTTAGCTGAAAGTTATATCGATGTTTCGCCAATTTCTAGAACATCTCAATTTTACATCAATCCGGCAAATGGTTTTCCTTTTCCTGAGGCAACTTCCGAAAGAGGGAATGAATTGCTAAAACAAGAAAAATTTAAACCTGTCATGTTGCTGAATTTTAACGGAGGCAAATCTTGGCGTATTCATAAAAAATATGTGGGACTTTTTGCCAGTGTCAATAATGTTTTGGATTTAATATATAAAACAGGCGGTTTTGAACAGGCAAGAAATGCCAATTTTAGAGCATTGAATCAAGATGTTTCAAGCGGAACACCATCTTTCGGTCCGAAATATTATTATGGCTATGGCCGAACTTATTTTCTAAATCTTACAATCGGTTTATAAACTGAAAATTTATTTCTCATGAAAAAACTAATTTTGCTTTTTATCTTATCACTATTATATGCTTGCAGTAAAGAAGTTGAAACACCAGAGTTAAAATGTAATCAACCCAATTTTACTGTAAATAAAAGCGTAGAAAAAGTCTATGAGCTTTCGGGTACAACAGCGAAACAATATTTGTATGACGACATTATTGAAGCTTACGTAGTTTCGAGCGACGAAGGAGGCAATTTTTTTAAGACTATTTCATTGCAGACCAAAGAAACTGAAAAAGCGTCAGCAATTGGTTTCAGCGTGCCTATTGATGCCACAAATACTTATATAGATTTCCGAGTGGGAAATAAAGTGTTTGTAAAACTTAAAAATCAATTTACAGATTTGTATTACGGCGGTTTAAGAATTGGGAGTTTGTATGTGAGTAATGCTGGTGATCCAACAATTGGCAGAATTTCCCAAAACGAATATAAAAATGTATTAAACGCTTCGTGCACAAATATAGACGAGAACCAGTTGGTTAAATCACTTTCTGTGGAAGAAGCGCTTTCGGATTCTAAGCTAAATACTTTGATAGAATTAAAAGATGTGGAATTTACCGAAGCCGCATTAGGACGCCATTATTTTGAAGAATCTAATAATGTTGGAGGTTCAACAAACTGGTATTTGAGAGACAAAACAGGAAATCAGATTATTTTTAGAACCAGTAGTTATGCAAAATTTGCAGATCATGCTGTACCGGAAGGAAGCGGAAAAGTGAAAGGAATTCTAACCAAATTTGGTACAGATTATCAATTTATGGTTCGATACGAAAGTGATATTGTGATGAATGGAAAAAGAAATACTCCATTTTTTTCAGAAGACTTTCAGTCGGTTAAAAACAATGTCAATTTTGCGCTTCCAGGCTGGAGTAATATTGTAGAAAAAGCAACAAAACTCTGGAAAAGTATGGTATATTCTGGTAATGGTTATGCAGAATTCAATACAACAAGCACAACTGCAGCCGAGAACGTGGCTTGGCTTGTTTCGCCTAAAATAAATCTAACAGGATATAAAAATGCAGTGCTTTCTTTTAGAAGTGCACAACACGATTTGAAAATTGATTCTCCGTTAAATACGCTCGAGATTTACGTTTCAACTAATTTTGATGGCGCAAGCGTGACCAAAGCAAAATGGACAAAATTGGAAGCAAAGGTTCCAACACTTTCAACTCCTGCGCGTGAGTTTATAAATTCGGGAGGAATAGATCTTTCAGCTTATTCTGGAAACATCAATATTGCTTTTAAATACATCGGATCTGGAAAGGACAAAACATTAAATGGTGCTTTTATGGTTGATGATATTAAGATATTTGGTGAAAAGTAAGCGGTATTTTGTAAAAAGAAAATTAATAGGCTGAATTTTAGAGTATTATTGAAAAGTTTGTAGTTTTTGTATTTCAAATTGTTAAAATTTAATTGAATTTTGTATTTTGGTCGTCCCAAATCAATACAAAAACAAATATGAGAACCTACTTTATTGCCATCTTATTGATGGTGTTTCCTTTCTTGATGCACAGTCAAGATAATGTTAAGCTAAAGCAGATCAACATTGTAAAAACAAATTACCAGAACTCTAAAGACGGCGAAATTGTTAACAAAACAATGGTTTTTAAAGATGGTAAGCTTCAAACAATAACCACTTCAGATGTTGTACAGCATTTTTATTACAACAAGAATGGATTGCTGGATATGACGGTAAAAGATAAAGTGGGAAGCGACTGGAAAGAAGTAATCAATTACACTTACGATGCTGACAACAACATTACCAAATTTGTAAAAAAATACCAGGAAGGACCAAATTACATTACCAAAACTGTTTCATTTGTTTATGAGGGAGCAAGAGTAAAAGTAACAACAAAAAAGAGTACGAATCATCAGAATTTAGTAGATGATATTGAATATCTTGTTGAAAACGGAATTATTGTAAGACGTACGTCACGCGATAGAAACAAGGCTATCATTGGCAAATTAGAATACGTTTATGTAAACGATAATGTGTCAAGACATAAGGGATTGGTTGGAGATAAAATCTCTAAATCATTTACTTATGATGATAAAAAATCGGTTGATCAATTAATCGTTCAAAGTCTTTTTGGGGATAATTACAAAGTAATTGTTCCTATGATTTCATATCACGAAGAAGAGTTTGAGTTTGAATCAATTTCTTATAATAATGAAGTTAATTTCAGCCCATCATCTACAGCATTAGTTGCAATAAGCAGAAAATACAAATACAACAAATTAAACTATCCGATTTCTTGCTCTCAGATAGAAGAAAACGGAATTGTGAAAACGGAAAAAACGTTTATTTACGAATAAGGGTTTTAAACTTAGACCATTCATTTGAAAAGTGGAACTTTAGTTGAGTTTATCTTAACGGGTTCCATTTTTTTTGTAATGTATTCTTCTAAATATAAATGTAAAAACAAAATTGTATAATTGATTGTAGCTGACAAATGATTAAATTTGCACCTTATTCAAGACTATGTTAGAAAAAGAAGTTATAAATTTTGAGAGAACAGTAATTGTTGGTATTGTCACTCAGAATCAAAGTGAAGAAAAACTAAATGAATATTTAGACGAATTGGAGTTTTTGACTTTTACCGCGGGAGGTGAAGTTATTAAACGCTTTTCGCAAAAAATGGAACGCCCTAATCCGAAAACTTTTGTGGGTACGGGAAAAATTGATGACATCAATCTTTTTGTAAAAGAAAACAAAATATCGACTGTAATTTTTGATGATGAATTAACGCCATCACAGCAGAAAAACATTTCAAGAATTATTGACTGCAAGATCTTAGATAGAACCAACTTGATTCTAGACATTTTTGCGCAAAGAGCCGAAACTTCATATGCAAGAACTCAGGTAGAATTGGCGCAATGTCAATATTTGCTTCCGAGACTTTCTGGTTTATGGACACACCTTGAGCGTCAAAAAGGAGGGATTGGTATGCGTGGACCTGGAGAAACAGAGATTGAAACCGATAGACGTATTGTGCGCGATCGAATTTCGTTATTGAAAGATAAAATCAAAACGATCGACAAACAAATGAGCATTCAACGAAGCAACCGTGGAGCTATGGTTCGTGTAGCTCTTGTTGGATATACCAACGTTGGAAAATCGACTTTGATGAATGCAATTGGTAAAAGTGATGTTTTTGTTGAGAATAAATTGTTTGCAACTTTAGATACAACAGTTAGAAAAGTAGTGATTAAAAATCTTCCTTTTTTACTTTCTGATACAGTTGGATTTATTCGAAAACTTCCAACACAATTAGTCGATTCGTTTAAAAGTACGTTAGATGAGGTTCGTGAAGCCGATTTATTGCTTCATGTGGTAGACATTTCGCATCCAGATTTTGAAGATCATATCGAGTCTGTAAATAAGACTTTGCAAGAGATAAAAAGCAACGACAAGCCAACTATTATGGTTTTTAATAAAATCGATGCTTACAAACATCTTACCATTGATGAAGATGATTTGATTACAGAAAGAACCAGAAAACACTGGACACTTGACGAGTGGAAACAAACTTGGATGAGTAATGTAGGTCAGGACAAAGCATTATTTATTTCTGCTAGAAATAAAGAGAATTTTGAAGAATTTAGAGAAACGGTTTATGAAGCCGTTCGCCAAATCCATATTACGCGTTTTCCTTACAACAATTTCTTATATCCAGATTACAAGGATGCAGTTGAAAAAGAAGATGAGGAATAAAATAGAAACGGCTTATGAGAAATCAAAAGCCGTTTTTTTATAATAAAATTGATGTTGAACTGTCGAATTCAAAACCTTATAATTTGGTTCTGAAAATTAAAAACCAAAATTAATTCCTAGCCCAAATACTTCTCTGGTTTGAAAACCCTGAAAAGCATTGTCATCATATATGGTCTGGAAAGAAAAATTGGCCGATAGAAATTTATTTACTTTCATGACAATGTTTAGCGAATAATTAATATCGACGTTTTGAGGATCTTCCAAGTAATTTGAATATAAATTTAGAGTGTTTTCGGCAGTTACATTAGTCATAATGGCCAATTTGTAATAAACAGAAGCATAGAATCCGAGTTCGTAACGCATGCTTTTATTGGCATCGACTCCAAAATAATATCCGTCGGGATAAGGCAGGCCTGTAGCTGGATCAATAGCAGAGGTATACGCTTTGTCTACAAAGGTGAATTTTGAGGTTAGCGGTGCAAAGTTTATTTTAAGATTTTCATCTTTGGACCAATAAATACCAGGACCAGTAGTTAGATAACCAGGAGACATGAATTTGGTGTTTTCGGTTCTGATTTCTTTTCCATTTTCATCTTGGCCATAAATGTATCCGGTTGTAAACTGCGTTCTGAAGTTTAAGAAATAAGAGTAATACCATTCTCCAAATGCTCTTTTTCCAACTATTGAATTGAATTCAAATCTATCGTCTGTTTTTTTCTCGAAGTCGGCATTTTTAGTTTGCAATAGACCGTAGTACGCGAGAACTTTATTATCCCAAGTTAAATCGTCTTTTTTGTAATTGAAGTCGTAATTGATTCCTAGTGTTCCAGAAAAGCTATCTTCACCTCCAGCAATCCAATTATTGAAACTGGACTGATTTAATAAAAGCGACACGGTTCCTTTTGCTTTCCAGCCTTCTTTTTCAATTGTGTCATTGATTTTTTTTACGGCTTTTTCGGTGTTTTGCGCTAGTTCTTTTTCTGTGTTTTGGGCTTGTACAAATGTGAAATTTACTAAAATGAAAAGTAATAGGGTTAGCTTTCTCATGGTCTTTAGTTTAGAAGTGTATTACCAAATATACTAAAAACCAATGGAAAGTTAAGGTTTGCTGCATTGTTATTGCAGGTTATTTCTTAGATTCTTTGTATAAAGGCACTGCCGAACATGCTTCGCCATACATAATGCTTCGGGCAAATGGCTGTAAATAATTAGTAGCCAAAATGTAAGCACGCATAGGAACTGGCTTTCTAGAACAGCCTTTTACAATAACCGGTTTGCCTTTGTATACAGAATAATCTATTTTGCTTAAAAGCTCTTCATAAAGGCTAGCGTCAAGATCTTCTATAGTTCCGTTTACTACTTTTTTGGCAAAAGGAGCCAAATGAACACCAACTAAAATTAATGCCCAAGCCGGAATAATAGCGTCTGTACTGCAATACACAGCAACATATTGATCTTGATATTGAGACCAATCGTGGTTTTTAAGGTGCTCTCTAAAGTCTTTTTCTTTCAATAAAAATCCTTCCAAAAGCCATTGTGAAATGTCAATCTGCACGTGCATTCCTTTTGGGTAATAATCCTCAAGATCAAAAACTTCTAAAGCACTATTGGCAACTTTATTGATGATTTCTTCCATTTCCTTTTAGTTTTCAGTCACAGTTTTCAGCCGCAGTTGAGCACTGAGACTGAGACTGCAAGCTGTATACTTTTTTAAAGCATTCCTAATTCTAATTTAGCTTCTTCGCTCATTAAATCTTTGCTCCAAGGTGGATCAAAAGTAATTTCAACGTCTACATCTTTAATGTTTTCGATTGCTTTTACCTTTTCTTCTACTTCTCTTGGCAAACTTTCTGCAACTGGGCAGTTTGGAGAGGTAAGCGTCATAAGGATTTTTACTTCGTAATCTGTGTTTACCATTACGTCGTAGATTAATCCTAATTCGTAAATATCTACAGGAATCTCAGGATCGTAAATGCCTTTTAAAACTCTTACGATTGATTCTCCTAATTCGTTTGTGTCTATTTCTTGTTCCATTTTTTTGGTTTTTTTACCATATAAGTAATATAAGTTCATTTAAAGCAAAACTTAAATTTTCTTGTATTGACTATGTGGTTTAATAAATTTATTTTTATTCTTCTAGCCAGCGATATAGATCGTTGACATATGTTTTTTGACCTTCGTGATAAATATTTGTTACATTAAAATTTATCATTAATCCTATTGGTGACTCCAGAAGTTTCATATAAGACATTAATTTAGCAACATGAATTGGAATTATATGATCGACTGCTTTTAGTTCAAGAACTAAACAATTCTCTATAAATAGATCGCATCTTAAATCTGATTCTAATTGCAAACCTTTATATTCAACAGGAATTTTCAATTCGGATTCAAAATTAATTCCTCTTATAGAAAGTTCTTTAATCATGCACTGATGATATATGCTTTCTAAAAGCCCTGCTCCAATTTTTCTATGAACTTCAATCGCCGCTCCATTTACCTTGTAAATTAAATCAGTCAAATATTTCTTTGTAATCATTGTTTTTTTGGCAATAACACAAATAAAAAAGAAAGATAAAACCTACTTTTTATTTTTTCTAACCATATAAGTCATTTATTTAAAGCCAAACTTTAATTTTCTTAAATGACGTATATGGTTTAAATTTTTTTAACTTTTGTTTTTTGCGTCAAAAGCTAAAGCGTACATTTTGATGTTTTTTATCATCGAAACCAAACCGTTGGCACGAGTTGCAGATAAATGCTCTTTTAAGCCAATTTCGTCTATAAAATCAGTATCAGCTTCCAGAATATCTTTTGCTTTTTGATTAGAGAAAGCACGAATTAAAATCGCAATTATACCTTTGGTCAAAATTGCATCGCTGTCTGCTGTAAAGACAATTTTATCTCCCTGTTCTTCACCTTGCAACCAAACTTTAGATTGACAGCCTTTGATTAGATTATCGTCGGTTTTGTATTCTTCTTTAATTAACGGAAGACTTTTTCCTAGTTCGATAATGTACTCATAACGTTGCATCCAGTCGTCGAACATTGAAAATTCGTCTATTATTTCGTCTTGTATTTCTTTTATTGTCATAATTATTCTTTAGAAAAATCAACTAATAAGTTTACTAGTTTTTCGATTTCTTTTGGCGGAAAACCATTGTCGAAACCTGCTGTCTCGTATGTTTTTCCATCTTTAGTTATTTTTAAATTTCCTATCGCTGCGCCATCATAAGTACGTTTGTCAGTTGGCGCTTTTAGAGAAGAAAGACTTTCTAAATTTACTTTTGAATAGGCATCAACAATTTTATTCCATTTTGCATCATCAATATTGCTTTTAACAGCTTCGGCGTTGCGTTCTTTAACAACAGAAACCGATTTATTTTGGACTACAATACTTTTGTAATAGCCTCTCGACATTGCAGAATATTCAATTTGTGTAGATTTCATATCTGCTTTTTTTTGACTGCAGCATCCCGTAGCAATAAAAAGCGTCAGGAGTAATAATGATACTATTCGCATATAATTTGTTTTTGTTAGCTTAACATAGTTTGTGCTTTCTTAACTGCATCAACCATTTGATCGATTTCCTCTTTAGTATTATAGAAAGAAAACGAAGCACGAATTGTTCCCGGAATACAGAAGAAATTCATAATGGGTTGTGCGCAATGATGTCCAGTTCTAACGGCAATTCCTAATTTATCTATAATAGAACCAACATCATACGGATGGATTCCATCAATATTAAACGAAACTACAGAAGCTTTATTTTTGGTGTTTCCGTAAATTCGAATACCTTCAATTTCATTAAGACGTTTTGTAGCGTGTGCTAAAAGTTCGTGTTCGTAAGCCTGAATGTTTTCGAAACCAACACTGTTTAAATAATCAATTGCAGTTCCTAATACGATTCCGCCCGCGATATTTGGAGTTCCAGCTTCAAATTTATGTGGAAGATCTGCGTACGTTGTTTTTTCGAAAGTAACTTCTTTGATCATTTCACCACCGCCTTGATAAGGAGGAAGTTTATTCAGCCAAGCTTCTTTTCCGTAAAGAATTCCAGTTCCCGTTGGACCGCACATTTTATGGCCAGAAAAAGCATAAAAATCGCAATCTAATTCTTGAACATCCGGTTTTAAATGCGGAACGGCCTGCGCACCGTCAATTAAAACTGCAGCACCAACAGCGTGCGCTTTATCGATAATATATTTTATTGGATTGATTACACCCAATGCATTTGAAATATGATTTACCGTAACGATTTTCGTTTTTTCAGAAAGTAAAGCATCAAATTCTGAAATGATTAATTCTCCGTTTTCATCAATTGGAATTACTCTCAAAACTGCACCTGTTTTTTCGCATAACATTTGCCAAGGCACAATGTTACTGTGATGTTCTAATGAAGAAACCACAACTTCGTCACCAGCTTTTAAAATCGAAGCAAAACCGTTTGCAACTAAGTTAATTCCGTGTGTTGTTCCCGAAGTAAAAAGTACTTCATGAGCATGTTTTGCGTTGATATGGTTTTTTACTTTTTCGCGTGAAACTTCATAAGCATCAGTTGCTAACTGGCTTAAAGTGTGAACGCCACGGTGAATGTTGGCATTAATTTCGTTATAATATTTTACTTCTGCATCAATTACAACTTGTGGTTTTTGCGAAGTAGCTCCATTGTCGAAATATACTAATGGCTTTCCGTTTACAGTTTGCGAAAGTATCGGGAAATCAGCTCTTATTTTTTGAATATCTAGCATGTCTTATTTAGAAAAAATCTATTTACAAAAGTACTAAAACTAAATTTGTTTATACAGGAATTCTATAATTTCCTTTTATGGCGTCATTGTTACAGGAGCAAATACTGATTCTGCAAAAAATGATTTGCTTTTCTGAATTATCCGAAACAGATTTCTAATTTGAGTTCTAAAATCGTGAACATAAATTATTTATATTGCAGTAAAATATCTAATCATCATGAAAAAATTTTTCAAAGTACTTCTTCTTGTTTTGGTTCTTGCTTTTTTGTATTTCGGATTTACGACCTATCCGAAGCTTGATTTGATTTCTGGTTTCTCGGCCAAAAGTGTTGCGTCAGGGCATTTTATTGACAATCGTCCGTTGGATTTAATTCAGAAAACCGACAATGATATCAATTTGGTTGATTTGGCTAAAAACTCAATCGATGATGCTGGGAAATTTGCTATTTCTTCTGTTTACGGATTGAAAGAAAGGAAAGCTATTTATCGCGAAGGTCTTGGGGCAACTTTGATTAACGATGATTTTGATATTACAAAACCATATCTGCTTCCAAAAAGAACAAAATTAGAAAACAATCTTCCTTTTCCATACGGAAATAACGAACCAAAAGATTCTACTTTCGCGAATATTGATTATTCCAAATTGAAAAAAGCGGTTGATAATGCGTTTGATAAAACGGGAGGAAGAATTAAAAGAACTCGTGCAATTGTCGTTTTATACAAAGATCATTTAATTGCCGAAAAATACGATACAGGTTTTAATAAAGACAGTAAAATTCTAGGTTGGTCGATGACCAAAAGTATAACAAGTTCTGCTTTTGGAGTTCTGGCAAAACAAGGAAAAATCGATATTTATAAACCTGCGCCAGTTGCAGAATGGCAAAAGGATGAACGAAAAAACATTACGCTTAACGATTTGCTTCACATGAATTCTGGTTTAGAATGGGAAGAAAATTACAGTACGATTTGCGATGCAACAAAAATGCTTTTTCAAGCCGAAGATATGGGAAAAGTGCAATTGGAAAAACCTGCTCAATTTAAACCAAATACGCATTGGAATTATTCTTCAGGAACAACCAATTTATTGTCACTGATTTTAAGAAGACATTTTAAAACACAGCAAGAATATCTAGATTTTTGGTACAGTGCCGTAATCGACAAAATCGGAATGAATTCGATGATTGTAGAACAAGATATGTCTGGAACCTTTGTAGGTTCATCATACGGATGGGCAACTCCAAGAGACTGGTCAAAATTTGGATTATTATATCTTCATAAAGGAAACTGGAACGGAGAGCAAATCCTTGATGAAAGCTGGGTAAAATATACAGCAACTCCAACCAATACTTCTGAAGGAAAATACGGAGCACAATTCTGGTTAAACGCAGGAGGAAAATTTCCAGACGTTCCTCGTGATATGTTTTATTGCAGTGGTTACCAAGGGCAAATGGTAGCGATTATTCCGTCAAAAGATATGGTGATTGTGAGAATGGGGGTGAGGGAAGAAGAACCAGGATTTGATTTTAATGGGTTTTTGAGGGATGTAATTGATAGTTTGAGGAAATAATTATGAAGTATAAATTAAATCATGAAATTAGTTTTTGGTATAATTTAGTTTCAAAAATAATTTTCATAGGCTCATTAGGCTTTTTGCTTTATAGTGCGTTTGTGGAAACCCTTGCCTTGTTATTATGTATAGTGTTTTCTTTGTCTTCGTTTATTTTGATGCAAATGTTCAAGAAATATAAAACAATAGAATTTGATGAAAAAAGTATTTATTTTGATGATACTAAAGTTGATTTAAAAGATGTTGAAGAGATAGGTTTGGGCAAAATAACATTCAAAATAAATTTGGAAAAAGATCCAATAAACTTTTTTTACTCACCTCTTAGTAACAATTTTAATTTGCTAAAAACCTTTCACAAGGAAGAAGTTTAACTGCAATCCCGATAGCTATCGGGAGCCAAGTAAAAAGCGCAAAGTTCACAAGCTTAATGAAAAACTTTGCGAACCTTGCGTAAATCTTAGCGCTCTTTGCGGTTAAATGAATTACAAATCAAATCCTAAATTCACACCTAATTTCATGGCAATGATTTTAGTAATTCTTTGTTTTAATTCTGGTATTTTGATGCTTTCGATAACGGCATTTGAGAATGCGTACATCAATAAAGCTTTAGCTTCTTTTTTCGGGATTCCGCGTGACTGCATGTAGAACATTGCTGTTTCGTCCAATTGTCCCACAGTACATCCGTGAGAACATTTTACATCATCAGCAAAAATTTCCAATTGAGGTTTTGCATTGATAGTTGCTTTGTCACTCAATAAAATATTGTTGCTTTTTTGGAAAGCATTTGTTTTTTGAGCTTCTTTTTCAACCAAAACTTTTCCGTTGAAAACTCCTGTCGAACGATCAGAGAAAATTCCTTTATAATCTTGGAAACTTTCGCAGTTCGGCGTTGCGTGGTTTACCAAAGTATAATGGTCAACGTGTTGTTTGTCATTTAAGATAGAAATTCCGTTAAGTGTACTTGTCAATCTTTCTCCGAAATGGTAAAAGTTTAAGTTGTTACGAGTTAAATTTCCTCCAAATGAGAAAGTATGAACAGACGCATGGCTTTCTTGCTGTTGAGAAACGTAAGTATTGTCAATTAAATTCGCTTCGTTATTATCGTTTTGAATTTTGTAATAATCAACAATCGCACGTTTTTGGGCAAAAATCTCTGTAACAGAGTTTGTTAAAACCGGATTTTCGTTCAAACTTTGGTGACGCTCAATAATTTGAACATGTGAATTTTCGCCCACAATAACCAAATTTCTTGGCTGAACCATTAAAGCAGCTTCATTTCCAGTTGAGAAATACATAATCTCAATTGGTTTGTCAGCCACCTTTTTCTTTGGGATATTGATAAATGCACCTTCAATTGCAAAAGCCGTATTCAATGAAGTCAAGCTGTCATCTTTACTCGCAATTTGATTAAAGTAGGTATCAATAACCATTTTATATTTTGGTTTGGTCAATGCCGAAGACATTAAGCAAACATCGATTCCGTCATGCGTTGTAGAAGATAAATGCGAACTGAAAACCCCATCGATAAATACTAATTTGTAAGTATCAATTTCGTGTAAAAAGTATTTTTTTACTTGGTTAAATTCGATTGCATTTTCTTGCTTTGGAAAAACCGTAAAGTCATTTTTTAGGATGGCATTTAACGATGTATATTTCCAAGCTTCTTCTTTTTTGGTTGGGAAACCTTTATTTTCGAAGTTTTTTAAAGCATTTGTGCGTATGTCATGTAAATCTGAATGTACATCGACACGCTCTTCAAAAGCCATAAAAGACGATACTAATTTTTCTTTTAAATCCATTTTCTTAGTTGTAAGTTATGAGTTATGAGTTATGAGTTTTTGCAAACTGCAAACTGTAACTCTAAACTAGTTTTCTGCCTTGATCCAATCGTAACCCTTTTCCTCTAGCTCATATGCTAATTCTTTTCCTCCAGATTTTACGATTCTTCCGTTGTAAAGAACGTGAACGAAATCAGGAACGATATAATCTAACAAACGTTGGTAGTGTGTAATTACGATAATAGCGTTTTTGTCGCTTTTTAATTTGTTTACACCATTAGCAACGATTCTTAAAGCATCGATATCAAGACCAGAATCGGTTTCGTCAAGGATAGCTAATTTTGGCTCTAACATTGCCATTTGGAAAATCTCGTTTCTTTTTTTCTCTCCTCCAGAAAATCCTTCGTTAAGAGAACGAGAAAGGAATTTACGGTCAATTTCTAATAATTCAGATTTCTCGCGAATTACTTTCAACATTTCGTTAGCAGGCATTTCTTCTTGTCCGTTTGCTTTACGAGTTTCGTTGATAGCCGTTTTCATGAAGTTAGTGACGCTAACTCCAGGAATTTCTACTGGATATTGAAAAGAAAGGAAAACTCCTTTGTGCGCTCTTTCTTCAGGAGCTAAATCAGCAAGATCTTCTCCGTCAAGAATTACTTCACCATCTGTAACTTCATAGTTTTCGTTTCCTGCAATTACAGCAGAAAGTGTACTTTTTCCAGAACCGTTTGGTCCCATAATAGCGTGAACTTCTCCAGCTTTTACTTCTATATTAATTCCTTTAAGGATTTCTTTATCACCAATTGCGGCGTGAAGGTTTTTTATTGATAACATCTTTTTTTTGTTTAAAGTTTCAAGTTTCAAGTTCTCAGTTGTGCTGAAAAGCGAAACTTTGAAAAATCTTTTATTTTAATATGATATAAAATTCTTTTTTAATGGTTGCAAAAGTAAGTTTAGGATCAAAAACTTGAAACCTGAAACCTGAAATTTTTTTAACCTACAGATCCTTCTAAAGAAATCTCTAATAATTTTTGTGCTTCAACAGCAAATTCCATTGGAAGTTTGTTCAAGACATCTTTACTGAAACCGTTTACAATTAAGGCAATCGCTTTTTCAGTCGGAATACCTCTTTGGTTGCAATAGAAAACCTGATCTTCTCCAATTTTACTTGTAGTTGCTTCGTGCTCGATTTTTGCAGTTGGATTTTTACTTTCGATATAAGGGAAAGTATGTGCACCACAATTGTTACCCATTAATAATGAGTCACATTGAGAAAAGTTTCTTGCATTCTCTGCTCTTGGCGAGATTTGCACTAAACCACGGTAGCTATTTTGTGATTTTCCAGCCGAAATACCTTTAGAAATAATAGTCGATTTAGTGTTTTTTCCTAAATGGATCATTTTTGTTCCAGTATCCGCCTGTTGGAAATTATTTGTTACAGCAATAGAATAAAATTCTCCTACTGAATTATCTCCTTTTAATACGCAAGAAGGATATTTCCAAGTTACGGCAGAACCTGTTTCAACTTGTGTCCAAGAAATTTTAGCGTTTGTTTCGCATAAACCTCTTTTGGTTACAAAGTTGTAAACTCCACCTTTTCCTTCTTTATTTCCAGGGAACCAGTTTTGAACGGTAGAATATTTAATTTCAGCATCATCCAAAGCGATTAATTCAACCACAGCAGCGTGTAATTGATTTTCGTCACGACTTGGAGCAGTACATCCTTCAAGGTAAGAAACGTAGCTTCCTTCGTCAGCAATAACCAGCGTTCTTTCGAATTGTCCAGTTCCTGCTTGGTTGATTCTGAAATAAGTTGAAAGTTCCATTGGGCATTTAACGCCTTTTGGAATATAACAGAAACTTCCGTCAGAGAAAACTGCTGAGTTTAACGCTGCGTAGAAGTTATCTTTTTGAGGTACAACAGTTCCTAAATATTTTTTCACTAATTCTGGATGTTCTTTGATTGCTTCAGAAATCGGACAGAAAATAATTCCTTTTTCAGCCAAAGTTTTCTTGAAAGTAGTAGCAACAGAAACAGAATCGACAACAATATCCATTGCGATATTGTTCATTTTTTTCTGTTCGTCGATAGAGATTCCCAATTTTTTGTACATCTCTAATAATTCTGGATCAACATCGTCCAAAGTTTTATTAGGATCTACTTGTTTTGGAGCTGAATAGTAAGAAATCGCCTGAAAGTCTGGTTTTTCATAACTTACGTTTGCCCATTCTGGTTCGATCATTTCTTTCCAAGCACGGAAAGCTTCGATACGCCATTCGGTCATCCATTCAGGTTCTTCTTTTTTAAGAGAAATAGCTCTTACAATTTCTTCGTTTAAGCCAATAGGGAAAGTTTCAGATTCTATATTGGTATAAAATCCGTACTCATATTCTTTAGTTTCCAGTTCGATCTTTAAATCGTCTTCGGTGTATTTGCTCATTATTTTTGTTGTTGTCTAATGTTTTGAAGTCTAAAATTCGAAAGTCAATCAAAGTCTTTATGACTTGAGAACTTTCAGCTTTTGACTAAAGAGAAAATGATTCTCCGCATCCGCAAGTTCTGCTCGCGTTAGGATTATTGAAAACAAAACCTTTTCCGTTTAATCCGCCAGAAAATTCTAAGATTGTTCCAGCTAAATAAAGGAATGATTTTTTTTCAACAGCAATAGATATATCGTTGTCTACAAATATTTTGTCGTTGTCGTTTTTGGTTTTATCAAATTTTAACTCATAAGATAAACCAGAGCATCCGCCGCTTTTTACACCAACTCTTACATAGTCGTGCGCAGCATCAAAACCGTCGTCTTTCATTAAGTCGATGATTTTCTTTTTGGCAGTATCAGAAACTTTTATCATGGTTCTTAGATGTTTGTTTTTAATGAACATTTACTTCTGTATAAAAATTATTACAGATTTAAAACGCTAATTTTCAATGTTAAATAGAAATTGTCTGCAAAGATACGACTTAAAAACCTTTTTCCATAACGGTTCACATTATTATAACAAATGAGAAAATAGATAATACTTATTTTGACAAAATCGATCTTAAAAACAGTTCTAAAATTTAAAAAGAAATCCTTTTTTAGAATTAAGCTGCAAATATCGCTCCTAAATGTTAAAAAACAAGTATTTCTACTGATTAAAGCCATTTTTTATTCAATTATTTTTGCAAAAAATTTGGAGTAATTATGAAAAAACAAAATGAAATAAAGTGGTTTAAACCCATGTTTGCTATAATTTTTGTTTTAGGAGTAGGTGCTGTGGTCTGGGTTTTTAGCAGTGAACCTGATAAGAATAATAGCGAAGTAAAAGAGGAAAGTATTGCCAATAGCATCTCATTTGAAAGTAAGGAAACAAGTGAGCAAAAGAATATTTTGGATTCTCTAAATACATTAAAAAATGCATACGATCAGGCTATTTTAGAAAAAACAGCTTTATCTAAAGAATTAGAGTTAGAGCGTAAAAATGTTGAGAACTTAGTCGCAATTATTAAAGCTTCTAATAATCCATCGGCGGAGCAGATAAGAGTTTATCGAAATCAGCTTTCAGATTTGAATGCATCATTAGAAAGCAGAGTTCAGGAAATTAAAAAACTGAAATCTCAAAATAAAAATTTACTGACCGAAATTGAAAGCCAGAATGTTGTCATGTATAAACAAAAGGTGGAAAACGACACATTGGTTTCTAAACAAAAAAAGTTAGAATCGACTTTAAAAGATGCTTCAAAATTGTATCTAAGCAATTTTAAAGCAGTTGCGCTTCGTGAAAAAAGTTCTGGAGCCGAATTGGAAACAACGAAAGCAAAGAATACAAAAAAACTTAAAATTAGTTTTACTGTTAACGGAAATGCCGTTGCAAAAACTGGAAAAAGAGTTTTTTATGTTCAAGTCTTAGATCAGAAAAACACCGTTTTGGGAGATAATAAACTGATTGAATTTGGTAATGAGAAAGCGCTTGTTTACAGTTTTATAGTAAGTACAGATTTTCAAGGCAAATCGGTAAATGCGTACGGAATTTTGAATGCTGACCAGTTTAAGAAGGGAACTTATTTTGTGAATTACTTTGATAAGCAGGAAATAATGGGAAGCACTTCTGTAACTTTAGAATAAAAGTTTTTTTGACTTTAAAATTTAGCAAAAGGAGTTTGAATTTTCTAGCTTTGTTCTTTTAGAAAATCATTCTCATGAAACTTTACCCAATAGAATCCGGAAATTTTAAACTAGACGGAGGTGCAATGTTTGGTGTTGTTCCGAAGACAATCTGGAACAAGACAAATCCTGCCGATGCTAATAATTTAATTGATATTGCTGCTCGATGTTTATTGATCGAAGACGGAAATCGTCTTATTTTGATTGATACAGGAATGGGCGATAAACAATCAGAAAAGTTTTTTGGGTATTATTCGCTTTGGGGATCGCATTCTTTAGATAAATCTTTAGCGAAATATGGTTTTAACCGAGACGATATTACAGACGTTTTTATGACGCATCTTCATTTTGATCATTGTGGCGGAAGCGTTCAGTGGAATTCGGATAAAACGGGTTACGAACCAGCTTTTAAAAACGCTAAATTTTGGACAAACGAAAATCATTGGGAATGGGCAACAAAACCTAATGCCCGTGAAAAAGCATCTTTTTTGTCTGAAAATATTCTGCCAATGCAAGAAAGCGGCCAATTACATTTTATTGAGAGACCTGAATCTGATTTTGGTTTTTCTAAAGAATTAAATTTCGACATCTATTATGTCGATGGCCACACCGAGAAACAGATGATTCCTTATATCAAATATCAAGATAAAACGATTGTTTTTTGTGCCGATTTATTAGCAACAGCCGGACATATTCCGTTGCCGTATGTTATGGGTTACGATACGCGACCTTTGCTGACAATGCCGGAGAAATCAAAGTTCTTGAATTTGGCTGCAGATAACAATCATTATTTGTTTCTGGAACACGATGCCCACAATCAAATAATTACTGTTGAACATACCGAAAAAGGTGTTCGATTGAAAGATGTTTTTACTTGCGAAGAAATTTTGTAGCAAAATCAAATAAAAAAAATCCCGTTTTCAACATTCTGAAAACGGGATTTTTAAATCAAATTAAATTCTAAATCTATTCTATTATTACTTTTTTCGCAGAAGCAGCATCTCCATTGATTAAGTATATATAATAAATCCCTTTTGGCAATCCAGACAAATCGACCGTATTCTCTGTGTTTGTATTGTATAATGTAAAAGATTTTACTAATTGACCTAATGAGTTGTAAACTGTTGCTTTGTCTAATGCAATGTTATGGATGTTCATTTCTCCTTTTGTTGGGTTTGGATATACAATAACTTGACTAAACTCAGATTTGTCAATGCCTAGACTTTTGCAAGTATTAGAATAAGCAGTGGTCGATTCTTTGATGCTTGACCAATTTGCATTTGAGTAATTCTCATCATCAACTTGTATACAGCTGAGAGTTGTAAGTCCCAAGAAAGTAGTATACAATGCAGAAGCAGATTTCTTTCCAGTATTTGATGGCAGAATAAAATTAGCATTGTTTCCGTTTCGAAGATTTAAGTAAACCAAAGGGTTATTAACAACATAAACAATTCTAAGTCTAGTATTTTTGGATAAATCTAATGTCGTAAGCTGATTTGAAGAAGCATTCAACGTTTCTAAAAGTAAATTGTTGCTTACATCAAGAGAGGTAATTTGGTTATAGCTTATATCTAAAGTTGTTAATGAAGTAAAATATTCAATACCCGTCAGATTTTTAATATTGCTATTTGAAAGGTCTAAACTTGTTATCGAAGTTGCATCGGCAACTGTGATTTTTCCATTAAGACCATCGGTATCAATTCCTAAATCAATTAACCTCTGTTCAAAATTAGTGTCAAGAAGCGCTACATATTCTACTGCGCAAGTGGTATTGTAAGTGGCCCAAGAATCTTTAGCATTCATCCAGTTTTTATTCGCATAAGCTACATCATCAACTTGAATACAGGTTAATTTCGGGTTGTTTTTCAAGTTATCAACCATAGTGGTATTGATAAATTTGGTATTGTTTCCGTTTTTTAAATTAAGATTAATTAATTGATTAGAAGCACATTTTAGATAGTCTAAAGCAGTGTTTTTTGAAATATCAAGAGACGTTAATAAATTAGAATTGCAATTTAAACCGCTTAATAAAAGATTATTAGAAGTATCTAAACGAGTAATTTTATTAGAATCACATTCGATTCTGACCAGATTAGTGTTTTTTGAAGTATTTAAAACGGTTAGTTTATTGCTGTTACAATACAAACCGTTTAGTAAAATATTTTTAGAAATATCTAATTCTGTCAATTGATTATGATCGCAGATTAAATCTTCAAGAGCTGTATTTTGAGAAAGATCAAGGGTAGTTAATAAATTGGAATTACAGGTTAAGTGCACTAAAGCAATATTTTTTGAAACGTTTAAATCTTTTACCTTATTTCCAGTCATATATAACCATCGTAAAGCTGTATTTTTAGAAACATTTATACTGTCTAGTTGGTTGTTGTGAAAGTAGAGACTTTTTAAGGCTATATTTTTAGAAACATCCAAAGCTGTTAACTGATTATCGCCTATAGATAAATCTTCTAAAGCAATATTATTAGAAAGATCGATGCTGGTAATTTGATTTCCATCGCAAAAAAGAGTTTTTATAGACTTAAAATCTTCAATTCCAGATAAACTGTTAATTGATTTGTTCATAATAAACAATTCAGTTACCGAAGCTACTTTTGAGGTAAGAACTCTTCCGTCTGGAGTTCCAGAATCAGTTCCTTTAGCGATTAGAGCTTTTTCAAAATTCAGATCAGGAATTAAAGTATAGCCGTCATTACAGTTCGAATTAAAGTTTGCAGTGAGATCTTTTTTGCTTGACCAGTTTGCATTAGCGTAAGCCACGTCATCAACCTGTATGCAAGTTAAACTTGGGTTATTGGTAAAATTTAGATAGACAAGTTTATTATTGTTTCCATTTTTTAAATTTAGACTCGTTAATTGATTGGAATTAGTATATAATCCAACTAACGAAGTATTTACGCTAACATCTAAAGTGGTTAGTTGGTTTTTTGAACAATTTACAAATTCTAAAGCTTTATTTTTGCTTAGATTCAAATTTGTTAATTGATTAGATTGACAATACAATTCTGTTAGAGTAGTAATTTGGGAAACATCCAATGAGGTTAATTTATTTTCGCGGCAATCCAGCAAATTTAAAGCTGTATTATTACTTACATCTAAACGAGTTAATTGACTTGTATTACAGCCTAAAAATGTTAACGCAGTATTTGAGCTTACATCTAAAGAAGTATATTGGTTTGAACCCGAGTCCAATTTTGTTAGCGCCGTATTTGCTTTAACATTTAAAGATGTTAATTGATTCGAATAGCAGATCAAATTAAGCAAAGCAATATTATTACTTACGTCTAAAGAGGTTATTCTATTGGTATTACAATCTAGAGTAGTTAGAGCGGTATTTTTACTTACATTTAATGTTGTTAATGAATTTTGACTGCAATTCAAATCAGTTAATGCTACGAAGTCTTGTATTCCTGTTAAATCTGAAATATTACTTTTGCTAACATCTAAAGAAGTTAAGGTGTTAATGTTAGATGTATGGATTTTTCCATCAAGTGGAAATCTATCTATTCCTAAATTGATTAATTTTTGTTCAAAATTTGGATCTGGAATTAAAGTATAAGCAGGTTGCTCTCCAGGGGTATACAAAGCTGAAATTTCTTCTGGAGTCAAAACACGATTCCAGATACCAATATCATCGATTTCTCCTTTAAAATACTCATTAGTTGTATCTCCTGAAATTCGTCTTCCTATTCTAAAAAGATTGTTCGTAGTATTTAAGGCAACATTTTTTTCTGAAACAAATACACCATTTACATATAATGATACTTTGGTTCCGTTATAGGTAATTGCAAAAAAATACCAGTCATTACTTAAGTAATTAAAGTTGTTTACATAAAAATCATCACCTATGGCATTTGGCCCGGTTGAAGTTTCAAGATAACCTTTCGAGTAAACAGTAAGTCCAAATCTTTGAAATCTTGATAACGCACCATAATTAAAAATACAGACATCTCCATTTTCTCCTGGATTTGGAGTATTTGTTTTAAACCAGCCAGAAATTGTTCTTGCGGCATTGCCTTGAGGAATACTGGCAATAGTAGCATCAATATAACTGCCAGTTCCGTTAAAACTATAGGCACTATTGCTGTTTCCAAACCTATCAGTTGTTAAAACAGCACCTGCAACAGATCCATTTGAGTTATTTCCACTAACGTCATTTGCGTTGCCACTAAAAGGAAAGTAAGCGATCAAGCCATTTGTAGGTATTTTGTCATCAATTTGAATTGGCTTAATAGTTATACTTATTGCTAATCTTGAAGAGCTTTCACATCCGTTGATTGTTTGCGATGCATAATATGTACCTGTTTGTAAAACAGTTGATGAACTTAAAACATTCGACGATATAGGATTAGCATACCACTTAATGTTTGTGCCGCTGGCTACTAAATTGGCAACAGTTGCTCCTTCATCAAATATTTGTGAATTTGCAATTGGCGGCGCTGTATTATTGTTGCTAATTGTTATACTACTCAAAAAAATACACCCATTAGCATCTCTTACAAGGACATCATAATTTCCGGCAGATAAACCAGTAAATATATTTGAAGATTGATAAAAAGGGGACGAAATAGAATATTGATAAGGTTTTGTTCCTCCATTTGCGATAATGGTGATACTTCCGTTATTGCCATTACAAGCATCAACGCTTGTTGCAGTAAAAAAGATAGGATTGGGTTCAGTAATGGTAAACGCAATTATAGTTGTTAATGAAGACGCATCTGTTGCTTTGCATGTATATGTGCCAGGCGCTAAATCTTTTACTGAAGAACCTGTTCCTCCGTTAGACCATAAATAAGTGTAAGGAGCGGTTCCTCCTCCTACAATAGCAGTTGCAGAACCATTGTGCATGCCTAAACAAGTTACATTTACCACATTTATATTAAGACTCAACATATCGGAGCAAGGAACAATTACAGGGACATTTTTATTAACAGTTGTACCATCACCTAATTGTCCATCTGCATTATCTCCAAAAGTCCACATAACACCATCAGTACTTACTGCAGTTGTGTAGTACCAGCCTGCGGTTACTGCCTGCCAGCTTTTTCCACTTCCTATTTGTACAGGTGTAAGGCTGTTTGAATATGTGCCATTTCCTAATTCGTTATGCGAATTATATCCCCAGGTCCATAAAGAGCCATCAGTTTTTATTGCAATTGAATGATCTCCCGCCGCGCCTAAAGTTTTCCAATCTGTGGATGTTCCTATTTTTATCGGAATAGAGCTATTTATAGTTGTACCGTTTCCTAACTCGCCATAGGTATTCTGTCCCCAAGCCCATAAAGATCCGTCTGTTTTTATAGCAAGGGTATGACTCCCTCCTCCACAGATTGTCTTCCAGTCAGTATCTGTTCCTACTTTTTTTGGAGAATAACTCTTAGTTGCTGTACCATCTCCTAGCTGTCCATCATCATTTCCTCCCCAAGTCCATAAACTGCCATCTGTTTTTAAGGCAATTGTGTGAAAATACCCTACCGTTATCGTTTTCCAATCTTTATCTGTTCCAACCTGTGTAGGGATGCTGGGATCTGAACTGTTACCATTGCCTAATTGTCCAAAATAATTATCTCCCCAAGCCCATAAAGTTCCATCTTTTTTTAAGGCTACTGTATATTGATTTCCTGCAGTAATTGTTTGCCAATCAGTAGCAGACCCTATGCGTGTGGGAATACTTTTGTTTACGCTGGTACCGTCTCCTAATTGCCCATATTTATTGTTGCCCCAAGCCCACAAAGAGCCATCTTTTTTTAAAGCAACTGTATGATTAGTTCCGGTAACTACTGTTTTCCAATCAGTATCTGTTCCGATTTTTTTCGGCGAAGAATTGTTTAGTAAAGTGCCATCTCCTGATTGCCCATCTTTATTGCTGCCCCAGCTCCACAAACTATTATCTGTTTGTAGAGCAGCATTATAGCTGTATCCAGAAGTTACTGTTTGCCAACATTGGGCATTTATTTGTAAAAAAGAGAGAATTAAAATTAAAAGTAAAATTTTCCTCATAGAGTAAATATTTGGGTTAATTAATTGGTGAGACGAATTTAAATTGAAAAATCTGCTAAAAACAGCAACAAATCGTTTGTTTTGATAAGTCTGTTCATAGATTTTGTCAGAGTAATTGTGCAATATTCGTTTTAGATTTTTTTACCGAAAGGCATAACGAATAAATTATGTTGTGAAAAATCCCACTTTCAATGAATCACAATGAATTTTTTTGTTTTAACCAATTGCAATATTGTTGGTTGAAGCGCAACTTCGAATGGTTTTGAACTAATATTGCAACAATAAGAGTAGTTTTATCTTCCATAAAATATGATTTAGAGTTAGGCCGCACAAGTATAAGCGATTTATAGGAGTAAACCTTACGTAAAGCCGTAAAGACTATATTTTTTATTGATTTTTTACGGTTCAAACCATTATAAGTATATTTTTGAATGAATACAATTACATCTATAATGATTTGATAGGTAAATGTTTGCGAATATTATAGATTTCAGTATTTTTCGTCAAAAATTCATAACACATTGTTAACAGTTAGTTTTTTGTAACAAAAAAGCATAATTTAGACCCATCTTTTAACTTTACTTATATTTATAGATACATGAGTCATATAAAACCTCTTAAATTATCTGCTTTTGCATTGCTTGTTTTAGCAGGATGCAGCGCTACAGTTCAAGCGCAGGTTTCTACTTCAAAGGAGTTTATTACAGCGCCGGCGGCGGTTGTGAAAAAAGCGCCTCTTAGCGAAAATGAATTAAAAAGATGGAGCCATCTTGATTTAATAAAAGATTCTATTCCAGGAATGAGTGTTGACAAAGCTTATGCTGAATTGCTGCAAGGCAAAAAAGGGCAGAAAGTAATTGTAGGAGTTGTAGATTCTGGTGTCGATATCGAGCATGAAGATTTGCAGGGAATGATCTGGACAAACAAAAAAGAAATTCCAGGAAACGGAATCGATGATGATAAAAACGGATTTATCGATGACGTTCACGGATGGAACTTCCTTGGAGATGCTGTTCATGAAAATCTAGAAATGACACGTATCGTAAAAAAAGCTGATGATGGTTCTCCAGAATATAAAGCAGCTTTGGCGCAATACACAGAGAAATATGAAAAAGCTTTAAAAGATAAACAGCAAGTAGACTTTTTGCTTGAGGTTCATAATACTATTAAAAAAGAGCTTAATAAGTCAACATATAAAATAGAAGACTTAAGTGCAATTACTTCTACAGATCCGAAAGTGGCAAGAAGTAAAGCAATTATGACTCAGATTTTTACAAATGCAGGTCCAACTTTTGATCCAGAAGCAGATTTCACAGAATACAAAGAACAAGTTGACGATCAGTTAAACTACAACTTGAACAAAGATTTTGACGGAAGAAAAATCGTTGGTGATAATCCAGAAGACATTAAAAACAATCATTATGGTAATAATGTAGTTTTTGGCCCAGATAAAGAAAAAGCACTTCACGGAACACACGTTGCGGGAATTATTGCTCAAATTAGAGGAAATAATTTAGGTGGAGACGGAGTAGCAACAAACGTTGAAATTTTGACTGTTAGAGCAGTTCCAGATGGAGACGAGTACGATAAAGATATTGCTTTAGCAATTCGTTATGCAGTAGACAATGGAGCAAAAGTAATCAACGGAAGTTTTGGAAAAAGCTTCTCTCCACACAAACAATGGGTTTACGATGCTATTCAATATGCGGCTAAAAAAGACGTTTTAATTGTTCATGCAGCAGGGAATGATGGTTACAATATTGATGAGGCCAAAAACATCAATTATCCAAACGATTCTAAAGACAACGTAAAAGAGTTTGCAGACAATTTAATTACAATTGGAGCGATTAATAAATCGTATGGTGAAAACGTTGTGGCTCCATTCTCGAACTTCGGAAAAATCAACGTAGACGTTTTTGCTCCAGGAGAAGAAATCTACGCAACGGTGCCAAACAATAAATACAAATATTTGCAAGGAACATCAATGGCTTCTCCAAATGCGGCAGGTGTTGCAGCATTAATTCGTTCTTATTATCCAAAATTAAAAGCAGCTCAGGTTAAAAAGATTTTAATGGACTCTGGAGTCGCTCTTCCTTCAATGGTTGTTTTGGGTGAAAGCGAAAATCCAGGTGAAAGCCCAAAAGCAGTTTCTTCTGTAGAATCATCAAAAACAGCTAAGATGGTAAACGCTTATAATGCTTTATTAATGGCTGAAAAGATGTCTAAAAAATAAACAATAATACACTATTAATCCAATGGAAGGGCGAAAGCTCTTCCATTTTCTATTACATATTAACATGCGAAAAATTATTTTACTTTCTTTCCTTAGCCTAGGGTTTAATTCGGCTTTTGCACAAAGCGCTCCATATTGGCAGCAGCACGCTGACTATAAAATGGAGGTTTCGATGGATGTAAAAAACTATCAGTACAAAGGAAAACAAGAATTGGTTTATACCAACAACTCTTCTGATACTCTAAAAAAGGTTTTCTATCATTTATATCCAAATGCTTTTCAACCAGGAAGTGAAATGGATGCGCGTCTTCATTTTATTAAAGATCCAGACGGAAGAATGGTAAACAAAGTAAAACAAGCTGACGGAAAAGAAGTAAAACAAAGCCGTATTGAAACTTTAAAACCTAACGAAATTGGGTATTTAAAAATCACAAACTTCAAACAAGATGGTGTTACTGCTCAAACGAGAGTTTCAGGAACAATCTTAGAAGTGACTTTAGCTAAACCAATCCTTCCAAATTCTAAAACGACTTTTACATTAGATTTTGACGGACAAGTTCCAGTTCAGATTCGTCGTTCAGGAAGAAACAATTCTGAAGGAGTTGAACTTTCTATGTCACAATGGTATCCAAAATTAGCAGAATTTGATTTTGAAGGATGGCACGCAGATCCGTACATCGCAAGAGAATTTCATGGCGTTTGGGGTAATTTTGATGTAAAAATTACAATCGATAAAGATTACACAATTGGTGGTTCAGGATATTTGCAAGACAAAAATTCAATTGGTCACGGTTACCAAGATGCAGGTGTAACGGTTGCATATCCTAAAAAAGCTAAAACACTTACATGGCATTTTATTGCGCCCAATGTTCACGATTTTACATGGGCTGCTGACAAGGAATATACACATGATATTGTAAAAGGACCAAATGATGTTGATTTGCATTTCTTCTACAAGAACAACGAAAAAACAACGGCAAACTGGAAACAATTAGAGCCTTTAATGGTTAAGGTAATGGAATATTACAACCAAAGAGTTGGAGCGTATCCATACAAACAATATTCATTTATTCAAGGTGGAGACGGTGGAATGGAGTACGCAATGTGTACTTTAATGTTAGGAAACGGAACTCTTGAAGGAATTCTAGGAACTGCAACGCACGAATTAGGACACTCTTGGTTCCAACATATTCTGGCTTCAAACGAATCAAAACACCCTTGGATGGATGAAGGTTTTACAACTTACATCGAAGACAGTGCTTTGAATGAATTAAAAGGAGACAAAAAAGAAGTAAACCCTTTTGCTGGAAATTATAAAGCATATTACAGTTTAGTAAATTCTGGAAAAGAACAGCCACAGACAACTCACGGAGATCGTTATGACGAAAACCGTCCATACAGTATTTCTTCTTATATCAAAGGAAGTCTTTTTCTTTCTCAGTTAGAATATGTAATTGGGAAAGATAACGTTGATGCAACCTTAAAAAGATATTTCAACGATTTCAAATTCAAACATCCGACTCCAAACGACATCAAAAGAACAGCTGAAAGAGTTTCAGGAGCTGAGTTGGATTGGTATTTGATTGACTGGACACAAACCACTAATACAATTGATTACGGAATTAAAGACGTCGCTGATAATGCAGGAAAAACAACAGTTTCTTTAGAAAGAATTGGAAGAATGCCAATGCCAATCGATTTAAAAGTGGATTATACAGACGGAACATCTGAAACATTCTATATTCCGTTAAGAATGATGAATTTTGTTAAACCAAATCCAAATCCGAACGAAAAAAGAACAGTTTTAGAAGATTGGGCTTGGGCACAGCAAAACTATAGTTTTACAATTGACAAAAACAAAACGTCAATCAAAAAAATCACTATCGATCCAAGCGGATTAATGGCTGACGTAAAACAAACAAACAATGTTTTTGAAGTGAAATAATATTCAAATTGGAATATAAAAAATCCCGTTTAGAATTTCTAAGCGGGATTTTTGTTTTTTATGGTAATTGAAATTTAACTCAAATGCTCCAGCATATCTTTTGTCATAGTTTCCAAATCAAATTTATGATTCCATCCCCAATCTTTTCTTGCTTCAGTATCGTCAATGCTTGCTGGCCAGCTGTCTGCAATTTTCTGACGGAAATCTGGATTGTAGGTAATTTCAAATTCTGGAATATGTTTTTTAATCTCAGCAGCAATTTCAGTTGGCGTAAAACTCATTGCAGCCAAATTGTATGAAGAATGTATTTTGATTTCTTCAGCTGGTGCTTTCATGATATTAATTGTTGCATCAATTGCATCATCCATATACATCATTGGCATTTTAGTTTCAGACGATAAAAAGCATTCGTACTTTTTATCGGCAATGGCCTTGTAGAAAATATCAACGGCATAATCTGTAGTTCCGCCGCCCGGAGGAGTAGACCAGCTTATTAAGCCTGGGTAACGAATACTGCGAACATCAACGCCATAAACATTATGGTAATATTCGCACCATCTTTCGCCAGATTGTTTACTGATTCCGTAAACTGTAGAAGGCTCCATAATGGTATATTGAGGCGTATTTTCTTTTGGAGTTGTTGGCCCGAAAACAGCAATACTAGAAGGCCAGAAAATTTTCTGAATTTTTTTTGCTTTCGCTAAATTCAAAACATGAAAAAGCGAATTCATATTTAAATCCCAAGCAAAAGCTGGGTTTTTCTCAGCAGTTGCAGACAAAAGAGCCGCCATCAGATAGACATCTGTGATTTTATGCACTTCAACCAAATGTTCAATCTGATTGAAATCTAAAGCATTGACCACTTCAAAAGGGCCTGAATTAACAACATCAGTATTTAATTTTCTAATATCAGAAGCGATAACATTCTCGGTTCCGTATAATTTACGCAGTTTTTGCGTCAGTTCTGTTCCAATCTGACCGCAGGCGCCAATGATCAATATTTTAGGATTCATTTCTTGATGATTTTTAGAGACACAAATATAACGTTTTCGCAATTACTTGTGCTTTTTTAAAGGATAAATTATAAATTCAATAATTAAAAAGTTTGTTTGTTATATTATTCTCTTTTAAGAGTGTGTCTTTGTGCCTTTTTGAGAATCCTTGAAAAAGCGCTATTTTATTGGAAAACCATCAAATGAAATATTTCTGATTAATTACCCGAATCGCCATTAAAACACAAAAAAATAACCTTGATTTATAGAATCTTTAGCAAAAAACAGAATTCATAATTGTAAATTTACTTCGTAACTTTGCAGTCTAACTATATTTTATCAATGAAATACCCAATATCTCTTTTTCTGCTTTTGACAACAGTGTTATTTTCTTGCCAAAATGAAAATGAAAAACGCCTTGCAGAAAATGCAAAAGAAGCGAAAAAGAAAGAAGCTATTTTTAATAATATAAATAAAGGCTGGACTTTTCTAGATGAGCCGATTAATGAAATCTCAGAATCGCAATTGAATTCTTGGACGGAGTGGCGTGAATTTATGAAAGAAATTGGAGAAAAGCCTAGAAAGACAATTGGTGCATTTCAGAAAAAATCGGCAGCTATTTCTAGAAAAGCAATGGCTCTAAATAACAATATTCCAGCTCAGTTTAACCAGCCTCAAATCAAAAGCCGTATTTCTATTTTGATTACTAAAATTAGAATGCTGGATTTGTTCATCCATTTAAATAAAATTCCAGACGATAAAGTGGTTTTTCTAATACAGGAAATCAATAAAGAACTGATTTCGTTGGAAAGACAAATGGATAAAATTGTCGAAAAAGCCAAAATCCCGAAAGAAGAAGGAGAAGAAGATTTCCTTAGAATGTTAGATACAACACGTGCGATTCCGAATTCGGCGCCGCCAATAGATCCAAATATACCGAAAGTTGAGTAAAAACGCCTTATATACTACATATGATAATCTGCCAAAAGCAGAGCAGATTGCCAAAAGTTTACTAGAAGGAAATCAGGTAAAAATGAACATCAGCGGATTGTTGGGATCTGCTGTTTCATTTATTATCCGTTCCGTTTTTAGGAAAACCGAACGGCCTTTTCTGATTGTTTTAGACAACAAAGAAGAAGCTGCGTATTACCTAAACGATTTGGAACAGATGATTGGAGAACAAGATGTATTGTTTTATCCAGCGTCATTTCGTCGTCCGTATCAAATTGATGAAACCGATAATGCCAATGTTCTGCTTCGCGCTGAGGTTTTAAACCGAATCAATTCTAGAAAAAAACCAGCCGTAATTGTTACCTATCCAGAAGCACTTTTTGAGAAAGTAGTTACGAGAAGAGAACTTGATAAAAACACTTTAAAAGTCGCTTTGAATGATAAAATTTCGATTGATTTTATCAACGAAGTTTTGTTTGAATACGAATTCAAAAGAGTAGATTTTATTACAGAACCTGGCGAATTTTCAGTCCGAGGAGGAATTGTCGATGTATTCTCTTTTTCAAACGATTATCCGTATAGAATTGAGTTTTTCGGAAATGAAGTAGACAGCATCAGAACTTTTGATGTTGAAACGCAATTATCGGTAGAAACGCATAAAAAAATCACGATTATACCGAATGTCGAGAACAAACTTTTTCAGGAAAACCGTGAGAGTTTTTTAGATTATATTGCCGAAAAAACAGTTCTTTTCATTCAAAATACCGAAGGACTTTTTAGCCAATTAGACAAACAATTTGCAAGAGCAGAAGAAGCTTTTGAGAAATTGTCGAAAGAAATAAAACATGCCACTCCGGAGCAATTGTTTTTAAATCAGGCTTCATTTATAAAACGAGCTTTGGATTTTTCGGTTGTAGAATTGGCTTCCAGACCAGTTTTTAAAACCACTAAAAAATTCGAATTCCATATTCAGCCTCAGCCTTCTTTCAACAAACAATTTGATTTATTGCTGAATAATTTGAGCGATAATCATTTTAACGGATATGTCAATTATCTGTTTTGTTCAAATGAAACGCAGGCGAAACGTTTTCACGATATTTTTGAAAGCTTAGACGAAGCCAATTCAGAAAACATCAGAAAACAATATCATACCATTGTATTGCCTTTGTACCAAGGTTTTATTGATGAAGAAAATCAGATAACGGCTTATACCGATCACCAGATTTTTGAGCGTTATCATAAATTCAATATCAAAAACGGCTATTCGAAAAAGCAGAATATCACTTTAAAAGAATTAACAGCACTTTCTGTAGGCGATTATGTAACGCATATCGATCACGGAATCGGGAAGTTTGGCGGATTGCAGAAAATTCAGGTTGAAGGCAAAACCCAAGAAGCCATAAAATTGGTTTATGCCGATAATGATATTGTGTATGTGAGCATTCACTCGCTTCATAAAATCTCGAAATACAACGGAAAAGATGGAACGCCTCCAAAAATCTATAAATTAGGTTCCAATGCGTGGAAAGTTTTAAAACAGAAAACCAAAGCGCGTGTCAAACATATTGCTTTCAACTTGATTCAGTTGTATGCAAAGCGTCGTTTGGAAAAAGGTTTTCAGTTTGCGCCTGATAGTTATCTTCAAAATGAGTTGGAAAGTTCGTTTATTTACGAAGATACGCCTGACCAAATGAAATCGACGGCGGAAGTAAAAGCCGATATGGAAAGCGATCGCCCAATGGATCGTTTGGTTTGTGGTGACGTTGGTTTTGGGAAAACAGAAGTTGCGATTCGTGCCGCATTTAAAGCGGTTGATAATAGCAAACAAGTTGCCGTTTTAGTTCCGACTACGATTTTGGCTTATCAGCATTATAGAACTTTTTCAGAACGTTTGAAAGATATGCCGGTTTCAATTGGCTATTTAAATAGATTTAGAACTGCGAAACAAAAAGCGCAGACTTTAAAAGATTTAGCCGACGGAAAACTGGATATTGTTATTGGAACGCATCAATTGGTAAACAAAAATGTGGTTTTTAAAGACCTTGGTTTATTGATTGTTGATGAAGAACAAAAGTTTGGAGTAAACGTAAAAGATAAATTAAAAACGATTGCTGCCAATGTTGATACGCTGACGTTAACCGCAACGCCAATTCCGAGAACTTTACAGTTTTCGTTAATGGCGGCGCGAGATTTATCGGTAATTACAACGCCTCCGCCAAATCGTTATCCAATTGAAACGAATGTGGTTGGTTTTAATGAAGAAATTATCAGAGATGCGATTTCGTATGAAATTCAAAGAAACGGACAGGTTTTCTTTATCAATAACCGAATCGAAAATATAAAAGAAGTGGCAGGAATGATTCAGCGTTTGGTTCCAAATGCAAGAGTCGGAATTGGCCACGGACAAATGGATGGCGCTAAACTCGAAGAATTGATGTTAGGTTTCATGAACGGAGATTTTGATGTTTTGGTCGCAACCACAATCATTGAGAGCGGATTGGACGTTCCAAATGCCAACACTATTTTCATTAACAATGCCAATAATTTTGGATTATCAGATTTGCATCAAATGCGAGGTCGAGTAGGGCGAAGCAACAAAAAAGCGTTCTGTTATTTCATCTGTCCGCCGTATTCATCCATGACGGAAGATGCGAGAAAGCGTATTCAGGCATTGGAGCAATTCAGCGAATTGGGAAGCGGTTTTAATATTGCGATGAAAGATCTTGAAATTCGTGGTGCGGGAGATTTATTAGGAGGTGAACAAAGTGGTTTCATCAATGAAATTGGTTTTGATACGTATCAGAAAATCATGAACGAAGCGATCGAAGAATTGAAGGAAAACGAATTCAAAGAATTGTATCCAGAGGAAAATGATATTGACACGAAAGAATACGTAAAAGACATTCAAATTGATGCCGATTTTGAGCTTTTATTCCCAGATGAATATATCAATAACGTTTCGGAACGTTTGGTTTTATATAACGAATTGAGCGCTATAAAAGACGAAGCTGGTCTACAGGAATTTGAGAAAAAACTAATTGACCGTTTCGGGCCATTGCCAAAACCTGCTGTTGCGTTATTAAACAGCATAAGAATAAAATGGATTGCGACTAAAGTCGGAATCGAGAAATTAGTTTTGAAACAAGGCAAAATGATTGGTTATTTCGTTTCTGATCAACAATCCGATTACTATCAATCGGTGAAGTTTAGAAATGTCTTGAACTTCGTTCAAAAACATGCGACACTTTGCAAAATGAAAGAAAAACAAACCGTAAACGGATTACGTTTGTTATTGACTTTTGAAAATGTGAAGTCAATTAAACGAGCTTTGGAGTTGATGGAGTTGTTTGAGGAGTAAAATAAAGTTTGCCACGAATTACACGAATTTCCACTAATCTTAAATTTAATTCGTGAAAATTCGTGTAATTCGTGGCAAACGAAATATAAAAAATTAAGCTTTCTTTATCTTTTATTTAAGAAAAATCTTAGAACTAAAAAGTTTTCTTTGAGTCAAATTTTCAAAGACAACTTTATATGCAGAACCAGCTTATTCTCCTATTTTTATTTTTAGGATTCACTACAATCTTCGCTCAAGAAAAAAACAAAATCATTTCGAAAGATTCTTTAAAATCGGAAAGGATTGATCCGCTTCGTCCAGCAAAAGCAGCATTTTATTCAGCTGTTTTACCAGGCTTAGGGCAAATTTATAATAAGAAATACTGGAAAGTTCCATTAGTGTACGGAGCAATTGGAACAAGCACTTATTTTTATATTGACAATCAGAAAAAATATAATTTATACCGAGACGAATACAAAAATAGGCTTGAAGGTAAAAAAAGCGATTCTGAATTTTTAGCACGCTTATCAGAAAGCCAATTGACAACTGCCCAAAAAGAATATCAGCGATACAGGGATTTATCAGCTCTATTTATAGTGGGATTTTATGTTTTAAATATTATTGATGCTAATATAGATGCCGCTTTATCGCAATTCAATGTTGATGAAAGGTTGGCATTTAAACCTGCTGTTATAAAAAACGATATCACATTCAATACTAATTTTGGGTTTGCTCTAAATTACTCTTTCTGATATTTGTAAAAAAAATCACTCCGAAGAGTGATTTAATGGCATTATTGTGGTTTTGGTTAGATAATTGTATCGTCAATTTGAAAAAAGTGGTATTAATTTGAATTCTAGCAACCGACTTTATTTCAAACAATTTAATTCAATATTAGTTTGGCTGTACAATCAAAAATCTCTCTTGTTTTTTGATGCGTTAGCAAATATATAAAAATATTATTCGTAATAAATTATATTTAAAAAAACTTATTTCGGATTTTTTGTTAGTTTTTTATATAAAAGACGTAAAATGCAGTGTAAAGTGGCCTTTTGCAAGTAAGTGTCATATTGACGCTTTTGCAGAAATAAAATTTATTTTAGGACTGTCTTTTGAGAATATTCTTATTTGATAAAAATGGAATTATACTTAGGCGTTATTTTACTCAAAAAAAAAATCCTTTTATCTTTTAATGAAAGATGAAAGGATTTTGTGTTATAAAGAAGAATCAAACGATTCTTAATATCTTATTTAATTTAGTTTTTCAAGTCTTTAATTACTTTAAAAGCTACATCAACTTGATCTTCTCCAACTAAAATGGTAAACTCATTTGAAGTCGAAATTACCTCATTGATGATAATTCCTTCCCAAGCCAAACGTTGGAAAATGAAATAATAGATTCCGGGAACAACAATGTTTTCTTTAGGTAATTTTACAGTAATAGAAGCTAAATTATCTAATTTCTGAATTAATTTTTCTCTCATAAAGTGTTTTTCAACTAAATGATTTACACTGCTGCTTACTACGATATTAGTTTCGTTTACTCCACGAGATGAGGTATAAAAAATATCAGATAAAGCATTAATATCCGAAATTAAATCTGCTTGTTTGTTTAAGACAGTTTCTGATGCTGCGAAAGTGTAATCTGTAAGTTCGGAACGAACGGTGATTTCACCTATATTTTTTATTACTTTATTGATTTTGTGGTTCAGTTTAAAATCTAGTTCTTCCGTCAGTCGTTTTAAAGACATTACTACAGCGCCTTGTTTTACTTCTTTTCCAAACTCACTTTCTAATTCGGTCATAATATTTCGCGAAAGTGATGTTAGGTTAATAATTCCGAGTGACAGGGCATTTAATAAAAATGGTTTTGTTTTAATGTAGTTTTCTACAATAGAAGAAACAGTTTTCATAATTCTTTTTTTTTTTTTGGTAACAGTTGAGTTGGTTTGTTAATTTAACATTGCGATGTTATAATTCTTTGCAAAGATAAATAAAAAAACAAATTGTTACAATTATAACAATAAAAAATTATGTTAAAAATGATAAAAAGCGTCAGTAAGATGTTCAATTGCAAATGATTCCCCGTTTTTATGGACTGCAATGATGTCAAAACGGATTTCTAAATCTTCTTGAAAATCCTTTTCCCTATCGTTTATGTAGGCATTTACTGCTTTAATGAGTAAGTGAATCTTTTTTTGCTTGACAAAATCTTGTGGAGAACCAAAATCTAAGCTCGAACGGGTCTTTACTTCAATAATGGCCAAAGTGGAATCTTTTTGTGCAATAATATCTATTTCTGCTTTCTGTATAACAAAGTTTCGTTCTACAATTGAATATCCGTTTTCTTCAAGATATGCAGCGGCGAGATCTTCGCCTAATTTCCCTAAATCATTATGTTCTGCCATGGGTTTTATTTTTTTGTTTCAGGTTTCAAGTTTCAAGTTTTTTTGCACGCAAAGACGCGAAGGCACAAAGAGTATTAAAACTTTGCAACTTCGCGTCTTTGCGAGATTTTATGTGGTATTTAGACTTACTTAAAGTATAAGCAACGTAGCATTACTTTTTAAAAGTAACTGTACTTCCAGAAGCAGTAACTTCTATAGAAACGGTATTTCCCATAATTAAAGCTCTATTGTCTCTAATATGTCCAGCTGGGAAATTAAAAATCACGGGAATGTTATATTTTTTAGTTACATCATCAATAATTTCTAAAGCATTTTTCCCCCAAGGCACTTCATTGTCCTTCATGCTTGTCATGCCTCCAATGATAATTCCTTTTAGATTTTCGATACATCCGTTACGTCTTAGATTCATCATCATACGGTCGATATGATAGAGATATTCATCTAAGTCTTCTATAAATAAAATTTTATCCTTGCAATCAATTGCAGATGGAGATCCTAATAAACTATATAAAATAGATAAGTTACCTCCAACCAATTCTCCCGTTGCACTTCCCAAACGATTCATTGGAGATGGGCTAATAGAGTAGGAAATAGGTTCGTTAAACAAAGCGGCTTTTAATGAACTTACGGCATCTGGAGTTGCTCTAGGAACAGTAACAGGCATAATACCGTGAATAGATTTATATCCCATCGTATTTAGATGGTTATGTAGTACCGTTACATCACTAAAACCGATAACCCATTTTGGGTGCTGTTTGAATTTAGTAAAATCTAATAAATCTAACATTCTAACCGTGCCATATCCGCCGCGAACGCACCAAATTGCTTTAATATTTGGATTGTCTAATTGCTTCTGGAAATCGGCAGCTCTCTGTTCGTCTGTTCCTGCCAGTTGATTATAATCCAAACCGATTGTTGATCCAATTACGGCTTCTAAACCCCAGCTGTGCAACAAATCTATTGTAGGTTTTAAATTGTCATCGATATTTTTTCTAGCTGTTGCTAAAAGCGCTACAGTATCTCCTTTTTGTAAATAAGGCGGTGTTATCATGTTTTGTTGAGATTGACAGTTGAATGATTGTAAAGCAAAAATAAGAAATGCGAGTTGAAACAGAATATTTAGCTTCTTAGTATTTAAAAGGTTTTTCATGATCATCATTTGCTTCTTTTCATTTGTATGAAAAAACAAATATAGAAATTTTAGATTTTAAATTTATTTGAAATTTCTTACAATTAAATAAAAAAGAGTAATATTGAAATGTTTTTTAAAATACTAATATATGCACTTTTTCAGAGTCTTTTTAATAGTTCTATTTTTTTCATTTCAAACGCAGTCTCAATCCAAAAAGTATAAAATACACACAGTAGCTTTTTACAATTTTGAAAACCTTTATGATACTGTTGATGACACATTTACAAACGATGATGAATGGACGCCAAACGGTGCGCAACATTGGACAACAGAAAAATATCAGCAGAAATTAAAAAACCTAGCAAAAGTTTTATCTGAAATTGGAACACCAGAAAATTCAAATGCCCCTACTTTAGTTGGTGGAGCAGAAATTGAAAACCGCGGTGTTTTAGAAGATTTAATAAAAGAACCGAAACTACAATCGTTGGATTTAGGAATCATTCATTTTGATTCTCCAGACAAACGTGGTATTGATGTAGCTTTGCTCTATCAGAAAAAATACTTTCGCCCGACTTCTTTTTCTAATATTCCTTTAATCATTTATAAAAAAGAAGTTCCTAAAAAAGAAGAACAATCAGAGGTTTTAGATGATGAAATTGAAGTTAAAAAAGAAAATAAAAATCGTGTTTTCACAAGAGACCAGCTTTTAGTTTCAGGATTTTTAGAAGATGAAGAAATACATATTATTGTCAATCACTGGCCATCCAGATCGGGTGGAGAAAAGGCAACAAGTTTATTCCGCGAAGCTGCAGGAAAATTGAACCGAAAAATTATAGATTCATTACAGCAGATTAATCCGAAGGCAAAAGTATTAACAATGGGAGATTTTAATGATGGACCATTCAATAAAAGTATAAAAACTGGGCTAGGAGCAAAAGGTGTAAAAACTGAAGTTGCTGAATTTGACGTTTTTAATCCGTTTGAAGAACTTGCCAATAAAGGTTTAGGAACGATTGCGTATCGTGACTCTTGGAATATTTTTGATCAAATTATCATGACGGCTTCTTTGGTTAAATCAGATTTTTCGACTTTTAATTTTTGGAAAGCAGGTATTTTCAATAGACCTTATCTTATTCAAAATTCAGGTGCATATAAGGGTTATCCGTTGCGTAATACACTCAGTGAAGCAGGTTTTAGTGATCACCTTCCGGTTTATGTGTATTTGATAAAGGAGTTTTAAGTAGAGGCGCACTGTAGTGCGTCTAACGTTTTCAGAAATTAAAATACAAACCCATAGACGCACTGCGGTGCGTCTCTACAATTTCACTACCTTAGCTTTTCATAAATTTTGAATAAAAATGGCAATAGCAAAACCTTTCAACTTAACTAAATGGATTGACGAAAACCGTCATTTATTAAAACCGCCAGTTGGAAATAAAAATCTTTACGTAGATTCTGGAGACTATATTGTGATGATTGTGGCGGGACCAAATGCAAGAAAAGATTATCATTATAACGAAACAGAAGAGCTTTTTTATCAGCTAGAAGGAAGCATAAAAGTGGTAATCCAGGAAGATGGCCAACGAAAGGAAATGGAATTAAATGCTGGAGATATGTATCTGCATCCGGCAAAAGTGCCACATTCTCCTGTTCGTTCAGAAGGCTCTATCGGACTTGTGATCGAAAGAAAACGTGCCGGACAAGGTTTTACTGATGGTTTGCTTTGGCATTGTGACAATTGCAATCATAAATTGTACGAAGTCTATTTTGAACTTCATAATATCGAGAAAGATTTTCTGCCTCATTTTGAGCATTTTTACAATTCAGAAGAACTAAGAACTTGCAATAACTGCGGAACTGTTATGGAAACGGATCCTAGGTTTGTAGCGAAGAAGTAAGAAATAAATTTTTAGTTGATTAAAAAACAAAACCCGTCAGGTTTTTAAAACCTGACGGGTTTATTTTGGTGTATTTTCATTCAAATAAGAAAATATTTTCTACATTTGTATCATATATGAAACAAAAAACACTCAATTATGATACAAGAAATAATCGCATATAAAAATATAATCGATAATATTGAGAGTTTAATTGATAAATCTCCCTTTAAAAAAAGCTATATTATTGAGCAAGTTGGTATTCCAAGTCCAACGTTCTATCGTAAGTTAAAGACTCAGACTTTTTCTGCCGATGAAATGCTTTCTATTGCTAAAATTCTTTCTCCAGAAGAAAACTTTAGATTAGAATTAAAAGAGGAAATCGAGCAGGGTAAACGTGATCTCGAAAATGGAGATTTTATTACTCATGAAGAAATGCTGGCAGAATTAAGAAGTAAAAAACTTATATAGATTTACAAATCATAAGGATTTAAAGGCCGTTGGCGATTATTCCAAAAAGCAATCAGTTTTATTTGATTTTCTTTTATTGCATAATATAAAGTAATATGTTTTGAGATTACTATTTCCCGGCATTCTAAATCATCCCTATATTTTCCTATTTGAGGGTTTTTTTCTAATAACTTATTTACTCTTAATACATCGAGAATAAATTTTTCTGCTATTAATGGTGACCAATATAATTCTAAATAATTTCGAATAGAGTAAAAGTTATATTTTGCTTTTTTTGACCAAACAATTTCCATTTAATATAATTTATTTGGCTAAATTATAAAAAATAACTTACAAATTTATTTTCTATAATTCAAGTTTTTTCCCTTGCTCAGGATAGATAATCTTCAAGCCTAAATCATTTTGAGCTTTTAACTGCTCTTTTATTTTAGCAATATTCTTTGCAGGCGGTTTCAAATGTGTGATGATAATTTTAAAGTTTTCAAGAGAACCTTTTCCTGCTAAATCCTCTAGGACATGAAGTTCTTTCATTAAATAATTTGGGGTTAAATGACCAAATAAAAATTTGTCAGGCTGTTCGTTAGGAAACGAAACTTCAATAAAAATTCCTTTTAATTGCTTTTCTTTTACCAATGGAGCAACTGCTGTCCATAAATCGCGAAGATTATTGCTTTTTTCTACTTCATCAGGGCCTGTGTCTCCTAAATATAATGAATAGTCATTCTCATTTTTAATTAAGAAAGCGGTACTCTCAAACGGATTAACATGGCTAAGAGAAAAAGCTTTAACTGTCATTTTGGTATTAGTTAAAGAAGTTTCTTCTCCCAGATTCAAAGTTTGAAAATGGTATTTTTTTAAACGAAAACCAGGGCCTGCATCTCCAAAATTAGCCCAAGTCTGATCGTTGAAATAATGGTTTTCCATCATTTCCATACATTTATTGGTAGCGTAAACCGTTTTAGAAGAATCGGCAGGAGAATTTATAATCAATCCCGAAACATGATCTAAATGCGCGTGGGAAATCAAATATCCTTTGATATATTTTCTTAGAACTTCGCTTGTAGAAACTTTAAACGTTTTCTTTTCTATGGCTTTTTCTATTCCAGCATTTACAGTTCCAGCGTCGAGACAGATATAATCGGTTGTGTTTGATGGAGCTATTAAATAAGCGGAAAGATTTTTTTCGTCAATTCCGCCTTTTATTCCTAAAGGAACTACTTGAAATGAGGATTTTGCTTTTTGAGAAAATATATTGGTTGTTACTAAAAGAAAACAAAGGAGAAGCCTAATGTAAGAGGTCATATTTTTAATTTTAAGTAATGCAAATTTCATTAAATAAATCCAATATTGAAGTTTTGTTTCTGTTAATACTATAAAATAAACTTAAATTTACTTTCATTTATGAATTAACTTCAATGGGAAATTAATTCGAAAACAATATCTTTACATAAAAATATAACAATTTTAACTAAAAAAGTTACAATGACAACAATAGCATCGCAATTTGGAATGAAGGAAGCTCTTGAAAAATTGGGCATCAAGACAATAAATGAAGGAACATCAACAGGAATTAATAATTTTTCATCTGGAGAAATTCTAGAAAGTTATTCGCCAGTTGACGGAAAATTAATTGCTTCGGTAAAAATGTCAACAGCAGAAGATTATGAAAAAGCAATCCAGACAGCTGCAGAAGCGTTTAAAACTTTTAGATTGATTCCTGCGCCACAGCGTGGTGAAATTGTACGTCAGTTTGGAGAAAAATTGAGACAAAATAAAGAAGCTCTTGGAAAACTGGTTTCTTATGAAATGGGAAAATCATTTCAAGAGGGTCTTGGAGAAGTTCAGGAAATGATTGATATCTGTGATTTTGCAGTTGGTTTATCTCGTCAGCTTCACGGATTAACAATGCATTCTGAAAGACCAGGACACCGTATGTATGAGCAATATCATCCGTTGGGAATTGTTGGAATCATTTCGGCCTTTAATTTTCCAGTTGCAGTTTGGTCTTGGAACACAGCTTTAGCTTGGATTTCTGGTGATGTCTGCGTTTGGAAGCCTTCTGAAAAAACACCTCTTTGCGGTATCGCCTGCCAGAACATTATAGCTGAGGTTATTAAAGAAAATAATCTTCCAGAAGGAATTTCATGTTTGATAAACGGTGATTATAAAATAGGAGAGTTATTGACTGCTGATACTCGAATTCCGCTTATTTCTGCGACAGGTTCAACCAGAATGGGAAAAATTGTTGCTCAGACTGTGGCAGGAAGATTAGGCAAATCATTATTAGAACTTGGAGGAAACAATGCTATTATTGTGACTCCTGATGCCGATATTAAAATGACCGTTATCGGAGCTGTTTTCGGAGCTGTTGGAACGGCTGGACAACGTTGTACTTCAACTAGAAGACTGATTATTCATGAAAGTATTTATGATAAAGTAAAAGATGCATTGGTGGCAGCTTACAAACAGTTAAGAATCGGAAATCCTCTTGACGAAAACAATCATGTTGGTCCCCTAATTGACACTCACGCAGTGGAAATGTATGCAGCGGCTTTAAATAAAGTTGTAGCCGAAGGCGGAAAAATTTTAGTTGAAGGAGGAGTGCTTTCTGGACAAGGTTATGAAAGCGGCTGTTATGTTAAACCTGCGATTGCTGAAGCTGAAAATTCATTTGATATTGTTCAGCATGAAACTTTTGCACCTGTTTTATATTTAATTAAATATTCAGGCGAAGTAGAGAATGCAATCGAAATTCAGAATGGTGTCGCACAAGGATTGTCTTCTGCAATTATGACGAATAATTTGCGTGAAGCAGAAAGATTCTTGTCTGCAACAGGTTCTGATTGCGGAATTGCAAATGTTAACATCGGAACTTCTGGTGCTGAAATCGGTGGCGCTTTTGGTGGTGAAAAAGAAACTGGAGGCGGACGTGAATCAGGGTCTGATGCTTGGAAAATTTATATGAGACGTCAAACTAATACAATCAATTATACTACAAATCTTCCATTAGCGCAGGGAATTAAATTTGATTTGTAGATTTGCAAAATCTGATATAAAAAAGGGCTTCCATATTAGGAAGCCCTTTGAGTTTAGTTAAGTCAGTTTTACTTTTTAATAAGTGTTTGATTAATTGATCCGTCCACAGTAGAAATTTTTGCTAGATAAGTGCCTGGAATTAAACTGCTCGTATCAATGCTTTCAGAATTTCCAGATTTAATTACTAAGTTTCCAGAAATGTTATAGATAAGTACTTTTTGTACTTTCTGTTCTGGGTCTGATAAGTATAAAGTGCTCGAAACAGGATTTGGATATAAAACTATTTTTGCAGATTCTGTTGTTGCTGAATCGCTAACTGTTGCCATTTTTAGAGTGCTTCCGCTATAAACTGTGCTGATATAGTATAAGTTGGCAACAGAATTTTTAGTAATAGAATGAGAACCTGCTGCAACAGAAACGGTTACAATGCCAGCAGATGCTGCATACGAAACGTTGTCTACTTTAATACTTCCTGTAAAAGTAGAATCAAAAACCAAAGTTAAGGTTGATGGACTAGTCGTTGTATATGTTATTGATGTGCTTGTTTCAATTTTCAGACGCTCAGTAAGTGTTAATCCATTGTAAGTTACAGAACCTGGAGTTGAATTCATATTTCCTGTAATAGAATAAAATGTACTCGTTTTTCCGGAAGTTGTAAAATTATGAATTTCAGATCCGCCAGTAGAACCAGTTGTAACCGTAATAGTTCCTGATGCCGTTACAGGAGTTCCTGCAGTACCTGAAGTTGTTACAGAGTACGATACATTTGCAGTTGGAGTTCCTGTAATAGTTATGGTTTTTGCAGTTGTATTTTTTACAAAAGATAAACCAGAAGCTGGTAATCCTGTTACAGTTGCATCTGTAGCGTTTCCGCCCCAAGTAAACACGATTGAAGCGATAGCAGTTCCAGAAGAAACAGTCTGACTATTATTTCCTGTTGAAGTTAAAGTTTGGTTTCCAGCAGCAGTAACTGTTACAGTTCCTGAGCCAGTGGCTGGAGAACCACTAGTTCCAGAAGTTGCAATTGAGTATGAAACTGTTGCAGTTGGCGTACCTGAAATGGTGATAGTTTTTGCTGTAGTATTCTTTACAAAAGTCAATCCCGAAGCAGGTAATCCTGTAACAGTTGCGTCGGTTGCATCTCCTCCCCATGTAAATACGATAGAAGAAATTGCTGTACCGCTTGCAACAGTTTGATTGTTGTTTGAAGCAGAAGTCAAAGTTAAAGTCTGCGTTCCAGCAGGCGGATTTCCTTCTCCTTGTACAGCAACTAAAGTTCCAGTATAGTTTGTAAGAGCAGTTTTTAATGCTGTAATAACTAAAGAAGAAGTATCATCTGTAGCATTGTTGAATGTCCATTTTAAATCTCCTCCAGAAACACGTCCTGCATATTGAGTAGCTTTAGCTTTAGCTGTTGCTGGACTATCAATTACTAAATTTTTTACATATAAATTCGCATCGGTATCAAAGTTGTTGTAAACATTAGCGCCCGATTTAGATTTTACTGCACTGCTTACCACTTCGCCCCTTGTAGCAGCCACATAAGCATCAAAATCTGTTGTAGAGCTTATTTTTCCAGAGATATTATACAACGGATTCGGATCATTATAAGCTACAAAACGCATATTATTTGTTCCGTTAGAAGCATCAAAAGTATTGTTGAAAGCTTTGATGCTTCCTCCAGCTTCACCAGAGAATGTTCCCATTGTTCCAGCGTTATTTACTTGATTGGCTTCATCCCAAATATCAGAACCTTGTAAAGAAGTCAGCATTGGGTGTTTGCTATTTCTAAAATAATTTCCTTCCATGAAAAGAGATGAGCCAAGAGTTGATCCTGCTCCATATTTAGAAACTCCATCATAATAATTATTATAAATATGCGCTGAATAATAACGAACACGAGGATGGCGAGAATCTGAGTGATCAAACCAATTGTGGTGATACGTGATGTACAATCCTGAAGTTGTTCCTTCGCTTAAACCTAAAAGACTTGCTTTTCCATTATCCCAAAAGTGGTTGTAAGATAACGTGATATAAGTCGAAGTTTTATTGTCAAGCGCGCCGTCGCCTTTTATCTGGTCAGCATCGCTTCCTGCATTTCCGTAGAATAAATCGCAGTTATGAACCCAAACGTGGTCATTGTCCTGTTGCATTCCCACATTATCACCAGCAGTACTATCGCAATTCATAAATCCCAGATTACTTACTTCTATGTTTGAGGCTGATTTCAGTCTAACTCCCCATCCATTTGCAACTGCATCGTCTCCAATGCCTTCAATGGTAACATAGCTAGAAGCATTGTTTGCATTTTCAATGACAACGTCGCCACCTTCCATAACGGTCATATCGGTGATATTTCCAATTAAACGAATGATAAACGGACGTGTATCTTTTCCTTTCTTAATGGCGTAAAGAATATTTTGTAGACCAATACAAGGATTTGAACTTGCACCGGTAATATTCATCGAAATGGTGTTTTTGGTATTTTGTGTAATGTAAAGGATTACGGCATTGTCTTTGGGAGTTCCGTCAGCTTTGTATCCTCCCGGAACACGTCCGCCTTCAAATGCAAAACCATTTCTGTCATGTGCAGCTACGGTTAGGCTGCTTGTTGTCGTTCCAGTTCCTTCAGTACCATTTATAACAGGCTTAATTTTTAAAGTGTACGTTCCAGCTTTAAGTCCTGGAATATCAGCACGAAAATAAGAGCCGTAACTTCTAATTAGCTGGTCATCAATTTTTTGGTCTGTAAATCCGTTACCCGTGTAATACACATTATAGGTTTGGGCGCCGCTGACTGGCTGCCATTTTACAAAGGCAGATTCCAACCAGCCAGAAGCTTCATTAATCTGAATGGTTTGGGCCCATAATTGGACTGTCATAAGAAAGACAGCCACGAAAAGTAGGTTTTTTTTCATAGTGTTTGTTTAAGATAGTTAATAAAATAAGTAAGTGGTTTTACTTACGATTCCAAGTGGTTTAATTGTAATCGATTACACAAAATTATATATTAATTTTAAATAGTATAATTTTTTTGCCAAAAAAAAGAGGATACTTAATTTTTTTTGCTCTTTGAATGTTAAAAATGCAACTTATTGCATTAATTGTAATTTATTACACATTTTTTGGATTATTGCGAAAAGGCGTATTTTCTTAGTATTTGATAATTTTGTGATTAAAATTGGAAGAAATTCAATTAGTGATAATTTTTTTTAATTACAAAAATTACATTTCAAATTTTTGTAAGAAATGGATTCTTTTTGGTTTTGAATAACAGATTATTTTTAAAAGTTTCTTAGTCCTGAATATAAAACCTCAGTAAAAATAGTACCCTATTAGACATAAAAAAAGCCCCTTTGATTTTACTCAAAGGGGCTTCAATTTTATTATAAGGACTGACTAGTCTCTGCTGGCAAATTTAGATAGGAGTCTTAAGAATTCGATGTATAACCATACCAATGTAATCATTAATCCCATTGCTCCATACCATTCCATAAACTTTGGCATTTTTTCTCTCGCGCCTTTTTCAATTAAATCAAAATCTAAGAAAAGGTTAAGAGCAGCGATGATGATAACAAAAACGCTGATACCAATACTCATCATAGAATTTCCATAATGAACAGGTGTCCAGCTTGTAAACATTGATACAACCCAAGAAATTAAATAATATGTTGCAATTGCTAATGTAGCCGCAACGACAACAGATTTGAATTGTTCTGTAACTTTAACGATTCTAAATTTATACAAACCAAGACAAACCAAGAAAGTAACAAGAGTTGCACCAACTGCATTAATTACGATTCCAGGAAATTTTAATTCAAATATTGCAGAAATACCTCCTATGAATAATCCTTCAAATAGGGCATATCCTGGAGCTAGGTAAGGAGATAATTGTGGTTTAAACGAAGAAACTAATACTAAAATGAAACCAACAATAGCACCGCCAATTGTAGGCAACATTGGATTTATTCCGTTAAAAGTCATCCACCATGTTACCATAGCAGCACCACACAAAATAAGGAATAAGATTGCTGTTTTGTTGATAGTTCCAGACACCGTCATTTCTTGATTGTAGTCAATAATCTGAGCTTGGTGTACTTCTGTCCTTGGTTCAGCGTTTGATGAAAAACGCTTACTGTTTAAAAATGGATTTTTTGAATTAAAGTTCATATTTTAATACATTTAATTGAACTCAAATATATGGAGATTTTTTGAAGTGCAATTATTGGAAAGAATTTTTTAACATGAATTTCTGTTCTTATGTAAGGCATAAAAAAAATCCATTAAAAATTAATTTAATGGATTTTCGAGTATTTTAAATCAAGAGGTTATCTTATTTCAATAAGTCTAAAACTAATGATGGGAATAAACCTAATGCAATGTTTAAAGCAATTGATACCACAGCTGTAGCATAAATAAGGAATGGTTTTCCTGTTCTTTCTTGATTAGGTTCTTTAGAATACATTGCAATAATAAGTTTAAAATAATATCCAACACTTATAATTGAGTTGATTACTGCAACGATTACTAAACCAATATATCCTGCTTGAATGGTTTGGTCGAATAAGAATAACTTGGCAAAGAATCCAGAGAAAATTGGGATTCCGGCCATTGACAATAATGAGGCTGTAAGGATTGCAGCTAATAGCGGATTTGTTTTTCCTAAACCATGGAAGTTTGTAATATCTTCATTATCATGATCTCTGCAAACATATAAGATTACACTGAAAGCCGCGATCCCTGCCAATGCATATGCAGCAGTATAATACAGTAGAACTCCAGCAGAAGCAGAAACCGTTAATAATGTCATTAACATGAAACCTGCATGAGAAATTCCAGAGAAAGCAAGCATACGTTTTACGTTTACTTGTCGTAATGCCATGATATTACCAACAGACATTGAAGCAATAGAAATGATAACTACAATAACTTCAAACGTATGTAAAAGATCTTGATTGTCGAGTGAAGCAATTACATTCATGCCAGAGATTAGCTTAAATAGAGTTGCAATAGCTACTACTTTTGCTAAAGTACTCATCAAGGCAGTTGTTAGAGCTGGAGAACCTTCGTAAACGTCTGGAGCCCAGAAGTGGAAAGGAACAGCTGCCACTTTAAATAACATTCCGATAATCATTAAAATCAATCCAATAGGAAACCAGATCGGTAATTCTGCAGATAAAGCACTCTCATGGATTTCACTGATGTCAAAAGTTCCCATTGCTCCGTAAATCAAGCAGATTCCGAATAAAATAATTCCAGAAGCAAAAGATCCCATTAAGAAATATTTCATACCTGCTTCGTTACTCTTTATATTCAAACGGTCACTTGCCGCTAAAACATATAAAGCAATAGATAGAATTTCGATTCCTAAGAAGAACATTGCTAAGTTTCCAAAAGAAACCATTGCTACAGCTCCAGCTAGTAAGAAAACTTTAATAGCAACATAATCAGAAATTTTTGTTGGATGATTATGGTAAAAATTATGGCTTAATGCTACAAGGAAAATAGTCAAAACGATAAACAATGATGAAAAAGCTGTAGAAAACTTACTCACTGCTATCATGTTGTTGTAATAACTTTGTTCTGCTCCAAATTCACAGTAATTAAGTGCCAATACGCCTACTAGACCCAAAATGGTAATAGGAACGATCGCCTTTCTTAAATTAAGAATTTCAAACAATAGGCAGAAAATACCCAATCCTGTTATAGCTATTAATGTATTCATTTTTATCTTTTTGATTTAGGATTTCAATTTTTAAGCTCAAATCCTAATTTATTTTTTGTTTAAAATATTAGTTCTTATTGATAACTTGTAAAATGTTTTCCAAGCTTGGTGTAATCAAATCTGTGATTGGTTTTGGATAGAAACCAAAGAATAATAAAACTGCAATGATTACAGCAAATGAAATTCCTTCGTTTAGCGTAACATCTGCAAAAGTTTTAGAATTAGTTTCTCCTAACATTACATGCTGGAACATTCTTAACATATAGTAAGCGCCTAGAATAATAGTAGTACCGCCAAGAATAGCAAACCAGATATTGATTTGAGATAAACTGTATAATACTGTAAACTCTCCAACGAAGTTAAATGTACTTGGTAATGCAACAGAAGCTAATACTAAGATTAAAAACATCGATGTGAATTTTGGAGATTGAGCACGGATTCCTCCCATTTCGCCAATTTCTCTCGTTTCGTATCTTCTAAAAATTACTTCAGCAGCAAAGAACAATCCTACCACAACAAAACCGTGAGCGATCATTTGCATAACTGATCCTCTAAAACCGTCAAGAGTCAAAGTGTAAGATCCAGCAGCAATTAATCCAACGTGAGCAAGAGAAGAATAAGCTAATAATTTCTTTAAATCTTTTTGTCTTAAAGCTACGATAGAACCGTAAATAACTCCAGCAATTCCTAAAGCAATAAAAATATGCATATATTCTTTAGCCGCGATTGGTGCAAGTGGCAATTGCCAACGTAGAACACTGTACAATCCCATTTTTAGCATGATACCAGATAGAAGCATTGTTCCAACTGTTGGTGCTTTTTGGTACACATTTGCTTGCCAAGTATGGAAAGGAATAATTGGAATTTTAATAGCATAAGCTAAAAAGAAAGCCAAGAAAACCCAGAATTGCTCGCAAGCAGATAAGTTTACTTTGTATAAATCTTCGATTAAGAAAGAACCCGCTTTTGTGTATAAATAAATAAAAGCAGTCAACATGAATAACGAACCTGCTAGTGTATAAATAAAGAATTTAACCACTGCTTTTCTGCGCTCTTCAGCATCGCCATTACCCCAAATCAAAGCAATAAAGTAGATTGGAATAAGTGCTAGCTCCCAGAAGATATAGTATAAAAGACCGTCAGCTGCTAAGAAAGTTCCCGCCATAGCAAAAGCCATAAACAAGATTAATCCATAAAAGCCTTTTGCATTTTTATATTCATTTCCAAAAGAAGAAAATATAATAATCGGAGTTAAAGCTACGGTTAATAAAACCATTGCAAATCCAAGTCCGTCACCATTTAAAGCGAAAGAAATTTTAGGCTGATTGATCCAGTTGCTGATTACGCTAATATTTTCGCCAGCATTATAATTATTCAATAATACAATTGAACATCCTAAAGCTGCTAAACTAAATAATAAAGCAACTTTTGAAGCTAGTTTGTCACCAGAAAAATAAGTGGCAAATGCACCAATTAAAAGTATAATTAATATAGTAGAAACGTTCATAGTAATAATATTATTGAGCTAAAAATATATAGGAAACAATTGCACAAAGTCCTAAAACAAAAACAAATAGATATAATCCTATACTTCCGGTTTGTAATTTTTTTCCTTGGAAAGCAATTTCGTTTGCTATTTTACCTAATCCAAAAACAAGAGCAGATAATCCTGTCTCGATATAGTCTCTAAAGAATTTAGATAAACTATTAATTGGCGCAACAAATACTGCATCGTAAACTTCGTCTACATAATATTTGTTATATAAAACTTTGCTTAAACCAGTAATGTTTTCATCAGATTCTGGAACATTATCTTGTTTAAAGTATTTTACGTAAGCGATTAAAATTCCTAGTAATCCACCTAAAACTGCAACACCCATCAAAGTGTATTCAGTTGGGCCTAAGTGGTGGTGTTCTTCAGCTACTTTCGTGAAAAGAGGAGCAAGGTATCCATTTAACCAGCTGTTTCCAGGCAAACTGATTAATCCGCCAAAAGTTGCCAAAATAGCTAAGATGATAAGCGGAATAGTAATTAATGAACCGCTTTCGTGTAAATGATGTTTTTGTTCTTCTGTTCCTCTAAATTCTTTGAAGAAAGTCAAGAACATTAAACGGAACATATAAAAAGCTGTCATGATTGAAGCAACTGATCCAACAACATATAATGGAATACTGTGGTGGAAAGCTGTCAATAAAATTTCGTCTTTAGAGAAGAATCCAGAAAAGAATGGAACTCCAGAAATTGCTAATGAAGAAATCAACATAGTCCAGAACGTGATTGGCATTGCTTTACGCAAACCTCCCATGTTACGCATATCTTGCTCTCCGTGTAATCCGTGAATTACAGATCCAGAACCTAAGAATAAACAAGCTTTGAAGAAAGCGTGAGTGATTACGTGGAAAACAGCTACTTCATAAGCTCCAAATCCTAATGCTAAAAACATTAAACCTAATTGAGAAACTGTAGAGTAAGCCAATACTTTTTTGATATCGTTTTGAACTAAGCCAATTGTAGCGGCAACTAGTGAAGTGATTGCTCCAATAATTGCAATTACAGATTGAACATCTGTTGCAAGGTCAAAAACAAAGTTTAATCTTGTTACCATAAAGATACCAGCAGTAACCATCGTAGCCGCGTGTATCAATGCAGAAACTGGAGTTGGTCCAGCCATCGCATCAGGTAACCAAGTGTATAACGGAATTTGAGCAGATTTACCACAAGCTCCAATAAATAAACATAAAGCAGCTAAAGAAAGTAATGGTAAATTTAAGTTAGTCGCTCCTGCAATTGCAGTTTTTAAAGTTGCATAATCTAATGTAGAGAACATCGATCCGATGATGAACATTCCGATTAATAAACCTAAATCTCCAATTCTGTTCATGATGAAAGCTTTTTTTGCAGCATCATTGTAATCTTGGTTTTTATGCCAAAATCCAATTAATAGGTAAGAGCAAAGTCCAACACCTTCCCATCCGATGAAAAGAACTAATAAGTTGCTTCCAATTACAAGCGTAATCATGAAGAATACGAATAGATTTAAATAGGCAAAGAATTTGTGCATATTCTCATCATCGTGCATGTAACTGATAGAGTATAAGTGGATCAAAGATCCAATTCCAGTTACGAAAAGTAACCAAAGAACAGATAATTGATCTAATAAAAATCCAAGATTGATTTTTAAGTTGCTAATTTGTATCCAATCAAATAAAGTAACTTCAATTCCTTTTCCAGTTGAAGTTATTTGATTAAAAAGTAAAAGAGAAACTACAAAAGAAATTGCTACGGCAATAGTTCCGATTGCACCAGAAACTGTTTTTCCTAAGCTTTTTCCAAAAAAGACATTTACTAGAAAACCTAGTAAAGGAGTTAAAACTAAAATTAAAGCTAAATTGGTATCCATTTCTGATTATCCTTTTAAATTTTTTAAATTATCGATACTGATTGATCCGATATTTCTAAAGATAGAAACTAAAATGGCCAATCCTACCGCAACTTCGGCTGCAGCAACCGCCATCGAGAAGAACACAAAAACTTGTCCTTGCGCATCTTGATGATAAGTTGAAAAAGCAACAAATAAAAGGTTTACCGCATTCAACATAATTTCGATAGACATGAAAACGATAATAGCATTTCGTCTGTACAATACACCAAAAATACCAATACAGAAAAGTACAACACTCAAAAAGATGTAGTTTTCAATACCTATTTGATTTAATATATTACCCATTATTTATTTAATTTTTCTTTTTTAGACAATAGAACTGTTCCAATCATAGCAACCAAAAGCAAGATCGAAGCAAATTCAAATGGAACCATATATTCGTCCAATAAGATTTTACCTAAAACTTTAATTGATTGGAAATCTTCTCCAGTAGAATCGTACTCACCAACAATTGGTTTTGAGTTAATAAAGATTGCAATTAAAACAATCAATATTAAACAGAAGGACACAATAGCACCTAAACGCGTAATTCTAGGACGGTGAACTTCTCGCTGTTCATTCAGGTTCATCAACATGATGGTAAACAGGAACAGAATCATAATAGCTCCGGAGTAGACTATTATATGAACAACAGCTAAGAACTGAGAATTTAATAGTAAATAATGACCAGCAATAGAAAAGAAACAAATCACTAAGTAAATAGCCGAGTGAATCGGGTTTCTGCTGAAAATAGTCAAGAAAGCAGTAATAACGGTAATAAACGCTAAAAAGCAAAAGATAACTTGAATAGTTGTTGCGTGTGCAAAATCAGGAATATGTATCATTTAGTTAGCATTTTTAAGTTGAGCGTTTTTCATAGCCATTTCTAAGGGCATTACTAATTTATCTTTCCCGAAAATGAAATCTTCTCTGTTGTAACTAGCAGGAACTAACACTTTAGACTCAGTTAAGTAAATAGCGTCTTTTGGACAAGCTTCTTCACATAAACCGCAGAAAATACAACGAAGCATATTGATTTCATAGATCTCAGCGTATTTCTCTTCTCTATATAAGTGTTTTTCATCAGGTTTACGTTCTGCAGCTTTCATAGTGATTGCTTCAGCAGGACATGATAATGCACATAATCCGCAAGCAGTACAGTTTTCGCGACCTTGCTCATCGCGTTTCAACATGTGCTGACCACGGTAAACCGGACTCATTTCACGAACCTGTTCTGGGTAATGAATGGTAACTTTTTTTCTGAAAAGGTGTTTGACAGTAATGATTAAACCTTTTACAATCGCCACAAGATACAATCGCTCAACAAAAGACATCTCCTTATTTGAGACCACCTTTTTTCTACCCGATAATGATATAGTTTCTATTGACATTTTTACTATTATAGTTTATGATTTACAATTTGATATTCAATCAAATTCAAAATCTATTTTTGTTTTTATTTGAAGCTTATTACGGTTCTTAGAATCCTAAAGCTGCTGCAATATCGTGTCTTAAAATAACAACACCTGTAATCATGATATTAATAATCGAAAGTGGAATTAAGATTCTCCAGCCTAAGTTCATTAATTGGTCATATCTAAATCTTGGAATTGTCCAACGTACCCACATGTAGAAGAAAATGAAGAAACATATTTTTATAAATAATGCTCCAATTCCTAATAAGTTAGCTGTATTTACACCTACATTTTCTACCATCCATTGCATTCCTGGGTAGTTGTATCCACCGAAAAATAATACAGAAATAATAGTAGAAGAGATAAACATACTTGCATATTCAGCAAATAAATAGAATCCCATTTTCATTGACGAATATTCTGTGTGGTAACCTCCAATTAACTCGTTTTCACATTCTGCTAAGTCAAAAGGAGTTCTGTTTGTTTCTGCAAACGAACAGATTAAGAAAATTAAGAATGATAACGGCTGATAAAAAACATTCCAGTTCATTCCTTGCTGCTGTAAGGAGATCTCTTTTAAACTCATTGTTCCAGTCATCATCAATAAAGCAATAATTGATAATCCCATTGCAATTTCGTAAGAAACCATTTGAGAAGCTGCACGTATAGCTCCCATCAAAGAGAATTTGTTGTTAGAAGCCCATCCACCAATCATGATACCATAAACTCCTACAGAAAGAACTCCGAAAATGTATAATAAAGCAATATTTACGTCGGTAGCTTGAAGAATAATGTCTCTTCCAAAAAGATGCAAACGATCTCCCCACGGAATTACAGCACTTGTCATCAAGGCTGTACTCATTGCAATTGCCGGACCTACAACGAATAAAAATTTATTTGGCGTATTTGGGAAAAACTCTTCTTTTGAGAATAATTTCATACCATCTGCAAGTGGCTGTAATAAACCTCCCCATCCAGCTCGGTTTGGTCCAACACGGTCTTGCAAAAAAGCAGCAACTTTACGTTCTGCCCAAGTAGAATACATTGCCATAATCATTGTTACCGCAAAAACGACAACAATAACAACACTCTTTTCTATAATAAATGCACTTTCCATTTCTTATTGTTTTTGGTCTTTATCAGTTAATGGAATTGCTGCCATACTAATCTTTTTACGGTCGATATCTCTACCTAAAAGAATGTTCTTTTCTGTATCGATTTGAACTTTCTCTAATTTTTGAGTGTAATTGTTTTGGTTGATTACAGAGTCTTTTTCAAACTCTCTTGGTCCTTCAATTACCCAGTCATTAACATCTTTGTGATCAAAACGACAGCTGTTGCAAATAAATTCTTCAACTTCATGGTACTCGTCTTTACGACCCGTTACACGCTGAATTTCTCCTCCAAACATCCAAACCGTAGTTTTACCACAACACCCTGGAGTAGTACATTCTCTGTGCGCGTTATAAGGTTTGTTAAACCAAACTCTTGATTTAAAACGGAAAGTTTTATCTGTTAAAGCTCCAACCGGACAAACATCAATCATGTTTCCAGAGAACTCATTATCGATAGCTTTAGAAATACCAGTTGAGATATTAGCGTGATCACCACGATCTAATACTCCGTGAACTCTGTTGTCTGTCAATTGATCCGCAACTTGTACGCATCTTTGGCATAAAATACAACGGTTCATATGCAGTTGAATATTTGGACCGATATCTTCTGGTTCAAATGTTCTTTTCTCTTCAATATAACGTGATTTTGGGTTTCCGTGCTCAAAACTTAAATTTTGAAGATCACATTCTCCCGCCTGATCACAAATAGGGCAGTCTAATGGGTGGTTAATCAATAAAAACTCTGTTACAGATTTACGTGCTTCGGTAACTCTGGCAGAAGATTTACTGTTTACTTCCATTCCGTCCATACATCCTGTTACACAAGATGCCATTAATTTTGGCATTGGTCTTGGGTCAGCTTCACTACCTTTAGAAACTTCAACTAAACAACAACGACATTTTCCTCCGCTGCCTTTTAATTTTGAGTAATAGCACATGGCTGGCGGCACCAAATCTCCACCAATCATACGTGCAGCCTGCAGGATCGTTGTTCCTGGTTCTACGTCTATACTTTGACCGTCTATGGTTACTTTCATCTCTTTATGATTTGAATGTTGAAAGTCGGAATATTGAAAAGAATTGCTGTCCTTTTTAACATTATGAACTTTATAACTTTCTGCTTTTTATATTATACGATTACTTTACTGCCAACTAAATGTTTTACTTGTGAAAAAGGTTCAGCGACAAAGTGATCTCTATTTTTGATTTTTTCAGGGAAACGAACATGATATTCGAACTCATCTCTAAAGTGACGAATCGCAGCAGCTACAGGCCAAGAAGCGGCATCACCAAGCGGACAAATTGTGTTTCCTTCAATTTTACTTTGAATGCTCCACAATAATTCGATATCTTCTTCACGGCCTTGACCGTTTTCGATTCTCCATAAGATTTTTTCTAACCATCCTGTTCCTTCGCGGCAAGGCGTACATTGTCCACAAGATTCGTGGTGGTAGAAACGGGCAAAGTTCCAAGTGTTTCTAACGATACAAGCTGTGTCATTGTAAACAATAAATCCTCCAGAACCTAACATAGATCCAGTAGCAAAACCACCATCACTAAGAGATTCGTAAGTCATTAAACGATCTTCTCCGTTTGCTGTTTTGAAAATCAAATCAGCAGGTAAGATTGGAACAGAAGAACCTCCAGGTACGAATGCTTTTAAAGGACGATCAGAAGACATTCCTCCTAAATATTCGTCAGAATTCATGAACTCATCTACGCTTAAACCTAATTCTATTTCGTAAACACCAGGATTTTTAATGTGTCCAGAAGCCGAAATTAATTTAGTTCCTGTAGAACGTCCAATTCCAATTTTAGCATAATCATCTCCAGAGTTGTTTACAATCCAAGGCACAGTTGAAATAGTTTCAACGTTGTTTACAACGGTTGGATTTGCCCAAAGACCAGAAACGGCTGGGAAAGGTGGTTTAATACGAGGATTTCCTCTTTTACCTTCCAATGATTCGATCAATGCTGTTTCTTCTCCACAGATATATGCTCCAGCTCCACAGTGTACGTGAAGTTCTAAGTCATAACCTGATCCTAATATATTTTTTCCTAACCAACCGGCAGCTTTTGCTTCGGCGATTGCTCTTTCTAAGATTTTGAAAACCCACATATATTCTCCACGTATGTAGATATATGATAGGTTAGCGCCCAAAGCGTAGCTTGAAGTAATCATTCCTTCGATCAATAGGTGAGGAATAAATTCCATCAAATAACGATCTTTGAATGTTCCAGGCTCAGATTCGTCGGCATTACACACTAAGTGTCTTGGTCTTCCTGATTTTTTATCAATAAAGCTCCATTTCATTCCAGCAGGGAAACCTGCACCACCACGACCACGTAATCCTGATTTTTTTACTTCTTCAGTAACTTCATCTGGAGTAAGTGTTTTTAAAGCTTTTTCTACAGAAGCATAACCGCCATTTTGGCGATACACTTCGTAGGTTTTAATTCCAGGAATATTGATTTTATCTAATAATATTTTTTGTGACATCTTATTTATCGTGTAATATTATTTTATCCTCTCTACAATCAGCAATGATCTGATCGATTTTCTCTTCTGTCAGTTTTTCTTTGTAGAAATCTCCCAATTGCATCATTGGAGCGTATCCGCAAGCACCTAAACATTCTACACCGGCAATAGTGAACATTCCGTCTGGAGTTGTTTCACCCATTTTAATGCCCAATTTTTCAGAAGTATAATCCATTAAATCTTCGGCACCACGTAAGCAGCAACAAGAAGTCTGGCAGAACTCAAACATGTACTTACCAATTGGCTTCTGGTTGAACATCGTATAGAAAGTAACCACTTCATAAACCTCGATTGGTTTTATCTGAAGAATCTCGGCAACTTTATCTTGCAATTCAATACTAAGCCAGTTGTTGTGTGCATCCTGAACTTCGTGCAAAACAGGCAATAAAGCCGATTTTTGTTTGCCCTCAGGATAATGACTGATTAATTCATTGATGCGGTTCATCAATGCCTCAGTCATGTTTATTTCTTGTTTGTAATGTTTTCTTTCCATTTTATTCTTGTTTTGCCACAAAGGCGCAAAGGCACAAATTTTTTAATCTAAATTTTATCTTCTAAAATCTAAATTTTTAGGCGTCTAATTCTCCTGCAATTACGTTCAAACTTGAAAGAATGATAATTGCATCAGAAAGCATGGCACCTTTAATCATTTCTGGGAATGCTTGATAATAAATAAAGCAAGGTCTTCTGAAATGTAATCTATATGGAGTTCTACTTCCGTCTGTTATTAAATAGAAACCGATTTCTCCATTTCCTCCTTCTACTGGATGGTAGATTTCTGCAACTGGTACAGGAACTTCTCCCATTACAATCTTAAAGTGATAAATTAAAGATTCCATAGAAGTGTAAACATCTTCTTTTGGAGGAAGGTAGTAATCTGGAACTTCAGCGTGATATTCATTTCCTGGAGGCATTTTTTCTAATGCCTGACGAATAATGCTTAAACTTTCCCAAACTTCAGCATTACGAACACAGAAACGATCATAAGTGTCTCCTGATTTTCCAACAGGAACAATAAAATCGAAATCTTCGTAAGATGAGTAAGGTTGTGCAACACGTACGTCGTAATCGACTCCAGCAGCACGTAAATTTGGACCTGTAAATCCGTAAGCTATTGCTTTTTCAGCAGTGATTGCACCAACGTTTACAGTTCTATCAAGGAAAATTCTATTTCTCTCGAATAAATTTTGGAATTCTTGCCAAACAGGTGGGAATTCTTCTAGGAATTTGTCTAGTTTTTTGAAAACTTCTGGAGACCAGTCTCTTTCAAAACCACCAATTCTTCCCATATTTGTAGTCAAACGAGCTCCACAAATTTCTTCATAGATTTCGTAGATTTTTTCTCTAAATTGAAAAACGTATAAGAAACCAGTATACGCACCAGTATCTACACCCAAAATCCCGTTACAGATAATGTGGTCTGTAATACGAGCCAGCTCCATAACGATAACTCTTAAATACTGAGCTCTTTTAGGAACTTCAATACCTAATAGTTTTTCTACTGTCATCCACCATCCCATATTATTAATAGGAGATGAACAATAGTTCATACGGTCTGTAAGTGGTGTAATTTGATAAAAAGGACGATTTTCGGCAATTTTTTCGAATGCTCTGTGGATGTAGCCAATCGTTGGCTCAGCCTCAAGAATTTTTTCACCATCCATCAGCAGGATATTTTGGAAAATACCGTGTGTGGCAGGGTGTGTAGGACCTAAATTCAGTACAGAAAGTTCGCTTCCGTCGTCGTTTAATCTCTCCTTAATTATTTTAGCATAACGATGCTCTGGTGGTAATAATAGTTCTGACATTTTATAATGTTGAATTATTTTTTAGCAATTTGATGTTGTTCTTCCAAAGAATCTGTCGTCCTTGTCAGTTCTTCCGCTGTCTTCCAGTGGGAATTCTTTTCTCATTGGGTGAGACTGCATTTCGTCCATATTTAAAATACGTTTCAATTGAGGGTGTCCTATAAAGTTAACTCCAAAGAAATCGTAAGTTTCTCTTTCCATCCAGTTTGAACTCAAGAAAATATTGGTAATCGATTTGATTTCTGGTTTTTCACCATTTAAGAAAACTTTGATTTTTAATCGTTTGTTTTCATACCAGTTGTGTAAATGGTAAACAACCGCAAACTGACGTTCTGTTTCGTTATCTGGATAGTGAATTCCGCATAAATCTGTTAAGAAATGAAAACGTAATTCTGGATCGTTTTTAAGGAATAGAATCAAGGCTGTAATTTTATCAGCCGAAGCTTCTAAAGAAAAAATATCTCTTTCTTGCTGAAAGTTAAAAACATCATTATTAAATGTTTCTACAAGTTTGTCTTGAATCAGGGTGTTTTCTAAGGCCATCTTATGAGATATTATATGAAGCTAATAATTCTTGGTATTCTGGAGAGCTTCTTCGTCTCACCGATTCGCTTTTTACCAATTCCTGAAGTCTCATAACTCCATCAACAATTTGTTCTGGTCTTGGCGGGCATCCTGGCACATAAACGTCAACAGGAATAACTTTATCAATTCCTTGAAGAACAGAATACGTGTCAAAAACACCTCCTGAAGAAGCGCAGGCTCCAACAGCAATTACCCAGCGAGGTTCAGACATTTGCTCGTATACTTGTCTTAAAATTGGCGCCATTTTTTTAGAAATAGTTCCCATTACTAAAAGCATATCTGCCTGTCTTGGCGAGAAGCTCACACGCTCAGAACCAAATCGAGCTAAGTCATAGTGAGATGCCATTGTTGCCATGAACTCGATACCACAGCATGAAGTCGCGAAAGGAAGCGGCCATAATGAGTTGGCTCTTGCTAAACCAACAACATCATTAAGTTTTGTCGCGAAGAAACCTTCGCCAACAACTCCTTCTGGCGGTGCAACCATATTTACTTTTGAATCGCTCATTTTATTTTAGATTTCTGATTTTAGATTTTAGATTTTGTAATTCTAAAAAAGTAAAATCAATTTTTTAAATCAGTACTTTAAATTTTGAGTTCAAATTTTAAATCTCAGAATTAGATAAATCTTAAATCTCAGATCTAAAATCGTTATTCCCACTCTAATGCTTTCTTTTTGATGATGTAAAAGAACCCAACCAAAAGCAAAGACATGAAAACTAACATTTTTAACATTCCTTCAATTCCTAAGTCTTTGAAGTTTACTGCCCATGGATAAAGGAAAATAACCTCTACATCGAACAATACAAACAAAATGGCAACTAAGAAGTATTTTACAGAAAAAGGAATACGGGCATTACCAACAGATTCGATACCGCATTCGAAGTTTTGATCTTTAACTTCAGAGGATCTTTTTGGTCCTAATTTCCCAGAAATGATGATTGTTCCTACCACAAAACCAACAGCTAGAATAAACTGCATTAAAATAGGAATGTAACTGTATTGATCAGATTGCATAAACTTTGATTTTATACTTAAAAAATGAGCCACAAAGATAACTTGGAAGTCTGTAAAACACAAGTTAAAAAAGGATTTAAGTAGGGTGCCAAACGGCGTTTATGTCTAATTTTTATTCATTATAAATAACAAGGTGGTATTTTAATATTTTTTTAAGATTTGGGGTAAAAAAAAACGTCCCGATATTTTCGGGACGTCTTCTGAGACCATTCAGAGGCAAAAAAAAATAATTGCTATATTTTTCTTAGATCACTGCTACTTTAGCAGCAACTTTCCCTTTTCTTCCTTCTTCTTCTTCGTAGCTTACACGGTCACCTTCGCGTAATTCTTCCGCGTTAATTCCTGAAGCGTGAACGAAGATGTCCTTTCCTGTTTCTTCGTCTGTAATGAACCCATAACCTTTAGATTCATTGAAAAATTTTACTGTACCTGTACGCATTGTAATTGTAATAATAATTTATAATAAAACAAATGTAACATATAAAATCATACAAAAGACAAATACGTGTTAATTTTTTGTAAAAATTATTGATTTACAGTGTTTTTACGCGGTTTATTGCATCAATTTGTTTATAAAATAGCATAATTTGCGAATCATTAATTGTAAGAATATAAAAATATTAAAATTGTAAGAATATGATAATTTAAAAAAATTATCATTTAAGATTTTTCTTAACATTTTGTTAAAATAAAAAAGCCACTGAATTTTCAACGGCTTTAATATTTTTTATGATTATTTTACTGCTTTTAAGCAATATCAACTTTTATACGAAGTTCTTTCAATTGTGCATCGTCAATTGCTGCAGGGGCATCGATCATGACGTCGCGTCCAGAATTATTTTTAGGGAATGCAATGAAATCTCTAATGGTTTCTTGTCCTCCTAAGATAGCAACAAGTCTGTCTAAACCAAAAGCAAGCCCTCCGTGAGGCGGTGCTCCAAATTGAAAAGCATCCATTAAGAATCCGAATTGCGCTTTTGCTTCTTCTTCAGTAAATCCTAAATATTTGAACATTAATTGTTGTGTTGCTTTATCGTAAATACGAATAGATCCACCTCCAATTTCATTACCATTCAAAACCATATCGTATGCATTTGCACGAACTTTTCCTGGTTCTGTTTCCAATAAAGCCATGTCTTCTGGTTTTGGCGAAGTAAAAGGGTGGTGCATAGCATGGTAACGCCCACTTTCTTCGTCTAACTCTAACAATGGAAAATCTACAACCCATAATGGAGCAAATTCTTCAGGATTACGCAATCCTAAACGAGTTGCCAATTCCATACGAAGTGCAGATAATTGCGCACGAGTTTTATTAGCTGGACCAGAAAGAACAAAAATCATATCACCAGGATTTGCTTCCGTTGCTTTTGCCCAATTTGTTAAATCATCCTGATCGTAGAATTTATCTACAGATGATTTGTAAGTTCCGTCTTCGTTACATTTTACGTAAACCATTCCAGACGCTCCAACTTGAGGACGTTTAACCCAGTCAATTAATCCATCTATTTCTTTACGAGTGTAATTTCCGGCTCCAGGAACAGCGATTCCGACAACTAATTCGGCTGCATTAAAAACAGGAAATTCTTTATGCTGTGCAAATTCGTTCAATTCTCCAAACTTCATCCCGAAACGAATGTCCGGTTTGTCATTTCCGTATGTTTTCATGGCATAGTCGTACGTGATTCTTGGGAATTTATCTACTTCAATGCCTTTAATTTCTTTTAATAAATGTCTTGTCAAGCCTTCAAAAATATTCAAGATATCTTCTTGCTCTACAAATGCCATTTCGCAGTCAATCTGAGTAAACTCTGGCTGACGGTCTGCACGTAAATCTTCGTCACGGAAACATTTTACGATTTGGAAATATTTATCCATTCCACCCACCATCAATAATTGTTTGAAAGTCTGTGGAGATTGTGGCAAAGCGTAAAACTGACCTTCGTTCATACGGCTTGGCACAACGAAATCTCTTGCTCCTTCTGGAGTAGATTTAATTAAGTAAGGCGTTTCAACTTCGCAGAAATCCAGATCAGAAAGATATTTGCGAACTTCCATTGCTACTTTATGACGGAATAACAAACTGTTTTTTACAGGATTTCTTCTAATATCCAAATAACGATATTTCATTCTGATGTCTTCTCCACCGTCAGTTTCATCTTCGATTGTAAATGGAGGAGTAAGAGCAGTATTCAAAATTGTTAATTCAGAAACTAAAATTTCGATTTCACCAGTTGGAATATTTTTGTTTTTGGCTTCACGCTCAATAACAGTTCCTTTTACCTGAATTACAAATTCACGACCCAAAGTTTTGGCCAATTCAAAAACAGTTTTATCGGTACGACTTTCGTCGAAAATAAGTTGTGTGATTCCATAACGGTCGCGTAAATCGACCCAATTCATAAATCCTTTATCACGTGATTTTTGAACCCAGCCCGCAAGTGTAACTTCGGTATTAATATTTGAAGCGTTTAATTCGCCACAATTATGACTTCTATACATAATCAAAATTTTAGACTGCAAAAGTAAACACAAAATTCAAATTAATATAGTAAAGTGATAAGTTGATTCAGAATAATTTTAAATATTTTGTTAATTCTAAAAATCCGAAGCTTTAATTTCTTTAGTTTTGATTCATCTAAAAACTAATATTAATACCTATGAAAAAACTTTTTGTTGCAGGTTTGGTAATTTTCAATGCACTTTATATTGTTGCCCAAAGCAAAAATTCAATTAAGTTCACAGCTAAAATTGCCAATAGAAATAGTGATACTTTAGTGATTAAAGGAAGAGATAATTTCAGGCAAGTAATTCCAATTGATAAAAAAGAAATTTTTGCTGCTACTTTTGATGCTCCTCAAGGATTCTATGTTTTTTCTGATGGAACAGAATCGTCTAATTTATATTTAAAGCCAAATTCTGAACTCAATTTAACCATGAATGCCAAAGAATTTGATGAAACGATTGTATATAAAGGTAAAGGTGTGGATGAAAGTAATTTTTTGGCACAACAGGCTTTAAAAGACGAAAGCTTTCAGAAAGATGCTTTTGCTAAAGAATCAGGCGAATTTACTGCTTTGCTTGATAGTAAATTAAAAGCGGATACAGAGAGTTTAGAAAAAGGAAATTTTGCTCCAGAATTTAAAACAGCTCTAAAACGCAGTTTTGAAAGTTTCCACCAATATGCAGCCGAAGAGTATGAAAGAGTTTCTAAAGCAAATAAGATGGTAGGAAAACCGTCTCCTGGATTTGACTACGAAAATTTTAAAGGAGGAAAAACAAAGCTTTCTGATTTAAAGGGAAAATATGTTTATATCGATCTTTGGGCTACTTGGTGTGCGCCTTGCAGAGCTGAGATCCCGTATTTGCAAAAAATTGAAGAGAAATACCATGGAAAAAATATTGAATTTGTAAGCATCTCTATTGACAAAGCAAAAGACAATGAAAAATGGAAAAAGTTTGTAACCGATAAAAAATTGGGAGGCGTTCAATTGTTTGCAGATAAAGATTGGGAATCTGAGTTTGTTGTGAATTATGGTGTGACAGGAATTCCGCGATTTATCTTAATAGACCCACAAGGAAATATTGTGAAATCTGATGCATCAAGACCATCTGATCCTGAACTAGATAAACAACTTAGCGCATTATTGAACTAATTTATTTACGAAATTTACAACGTTATCGTAAAACTCAAATATTTCTAGAATACCAGTAAAACCAGTGCCTTAACGCTGGTTTTTTTATTTTATGCATTTTTCCAATGTTAAGTTTTTATTCTATGTTACCAAATTGTTAAGCAAAAGTTTTTTTAATGTAAACAATTAACTATATTTGATAAAGATTTCTTAACATTAAATACCTAAAGATATGAAAAAGAGTGTAATTTTAGCTGCAATATTGTTCTCTGGAATTGTAGTTGCACAAGAAGGAAAGCCTGAATTAGAAGCTGCTGGGAATAAGGTAAAAGCAACGTATTACTATGACAATGGTAAAGTGCAGCAAGAAGGCTTTTTTAAAGACGGTAAATTAGACGGTGTCTGGGTATCTTATGACGAAAATGGAAATAAAAAAGCCGTTGGAGAATACACAGACGGAGTTAAAACAGGAAAATGGATTTACTTTAATGAAAACAGTTTAAGCGAAGTTGCTTATGTAGACAACAAAGTAAGCTCAGTTAAAAGTTTACAGAAAAATGCTTTAGCAAACAGAAATTAGTCATAATTTCAAAAATCAATTATAAAAAGACCGTTTCGTTTTTAATGAGACGGTTTTTTTATGCTTTACTTTTTTTAGATTTTCTACTTCTTCCAAACCAAATTATGAATCCGCTGACAGGAAGTGCGGCAGCAATTAAACTCACAGTAAAAGCTATTATTTTTCCTGGAAGATCTAAAACTTGTCCCGTGTGTATTCCGTAATTCATTTCGACAACTTGCAGTCCGAGGCTTTTTTCATCAAAAGTTTGGCTTTGGATTAATTTTCCGCTTGACGGATGAAAATAATAATTACTCTGCTGATCATAGCGTAACGTATGCGGATAAGCACCTGTGCTGACAATATCGCCTTTTTTCTGCGGAATCATTATAAAAAACATTTCTGCTTTTGGCTGCAGTTTCTGAGTTTGAACAAATGCTTTGTCAATTGCTGTAACCGAATTTGCTTTGAAAGAGGTCGTGTCAATTATAGGTGTTTTTGTTTCAACACCCTTGTCTCCTCCAAAATTGAAAGATTTATAAATTCCGTCGCCAACCCATTCATAGGTAAAAGTAAGTCCGGTTATGGCTAAAATTAAGGCTATTATAGAAATGTAAAAACCTGTAGTATTATGCCAGTCGTAATTGACGCGTCGCCATTTTGCTGACCATTTTATGGTAAAACTTCTTTTAATGTCACTTTTTCGTTTTGGCCACCATTGTATGATTCCTGAAATGAGCAATAAAATAAAAATGATGGTCGCTCCGCCAATAATATGCTTTCCGATATAATCGGGTAGAAGGAGATACAAATGAATGTATTCTACAATAATGAAAAAGTCAGTTTCTGGATTTTCAGATTTCAGATATTTCCCATTATACGGATTGAAATATAAGTAAAGATTTCCCGTGTCAGAATAAGTATAAACAATCGCCGATCTGTTTTTTCCATAATAAGCAATCATTGTGGCTTTGTTATTAGGGACGACTTCTTTTGCTTTTTCCTGCAGTTGAGATGGTGGCACAAAAGGTTTGTTTTGAGGTTCAACCAAACGCCATTCTTTTCTGGTATTGTCTTTTATTTCATCATGAAAACAGAAAATGCAACCCGTAATACAGACTATAAAAACAATAATCCCAGAAATTAATCCGAGCCATTTATGTATAAATCGTATTTTGGTTTTGAATCCCATTTTTTTGATTAAAAGCGTAAAAGTATGCTCAAAATCTATATAGGGCAAATATTTCTAAAGCATTTTGTTTGTAAAGGTAAGTGTTGGTCAAAGAAAAATCTCGGAAAGTCGCAAAGTCGCAAAGATTTTGTTTCCCGCAGATTTTGCAGATTGAGCAGTTTTTTTTAATATTTTTATCTGCTTAATCTGCAAAATCTGCGAGAGAAAATCATTCCATTTTTCTAATCTGTAGCTTTAAATAAAAACTTGGCGCCTTCGTGCCTTAGTGGCTAAAAATTAAGAAACTGCTTTTTTAGGTTTTAAATGATACGTTGTGTATAAAGAAATTCCAGCAAGGAAAATCCAAAAAACATCTATGAAGAAAATCTGAAATTTATTATCCATAAAAGAATTCCAAAACCAATTTCCAGAAACAATTCCATTTGTAATTGGAATTAAGAATCCTAAAATACTTCCTGAAATCAGAGAGAATTTGTTGGTGAAAGCGTCATTTTTTTTAATGATAAAGAAAATCGTCAGCAAGAGCCAACCTCCAAAATAAAGCGCATATAAATTAGACTGGCTTAAAGGATAGAAAATTTTGCTTCCTATAAATGCCAAAGCTGTAATTGGATACATGCTTAAACAAATCGCCAAGTAAATACGAACAACAGCAGCGTTGAAACGTCTTTTCTTTTCTGGCATATTGTTTTTCTGTCGGGCCACAAGCCAAATCATAACTCCAGAGATAATGACAAAACAAGTTATAATTCCTAAAAGGAAACTAACAATTTTTAAGGCATATCCGCCATAATCTCCAAAATGTATTCGGTATAAAACATTTTTTACAACATCTAAATAGCTTGTTTGTGCAATAGGGTCTTTTTTGGCAATTTCTTTTCCGTCAGAAACTCTGTATACTACTTTTCCAATTCCTGTAAATTTTTTATGGCTTAAAAGTTCGCCCTCAACCAAAACGTGCATATTGGCATCTCCATAATTTTGGATGAAAACACGAGTAATTTCAAAATCAGCCCAGTTCTTTTTAGTTTTGGCAACCAGTTCATTAATATTAAATGGATTTGCCAATTTTTTATTTTCAAATTTATAATCTGGATCAGTATATTCCAGTTCCTTATATAATTTATCTTGATCTCCTTTATACAAAGCCATTACAGCTGGCGCTACGATTAAGAGTTTAATCATGAAAAATGCTCCTGTAACCGCGTACACAAATTGAAATGGCAGACCAATCATTCCTAAAGCAGTGTGTGCATCTGTCCAAAGCGTTTTTAATTTTTCTTTGGGACGGAACATGTAAAAGTTAGAAACAATTTTATTCCAATGCAATAAAACTCCTGTTATGATTGCGAATAGGAAAAATAAAGCGGTAAATCCAGACAAATAATACCCTGCAGGATAAGGAATTTGTGCTAAAAAATGAAGACGGTATAAAAGTTCGCCTAATGAATAAGACTCTTCGTAAGTGTAGGTTTTGTAATTTTTATTGTCTAGATAAAAGAACTCTCCCGCTTGCTGTTTTTTTGGAGCTAAGGTATCTTTAGTCCCTTCCATATATACAGCAACTCTATTTTCTACAGACGGTTTAGAAATGGTAAGATTTCTTCCGTACAAAACATATTTTTTGTCAAGATGCTGAAGTGCATCATTGTAATCTAATTGAATTTCTCTTGTAATTGCTGTAGATTCACTTCTTTCCCAATTGATGATTTCATCTCTAAAAAAAGAAAAAGATCCAGCGAAGAAAATTACAAAAAGAACTACGCTGATAACAATTCCGCTGACAGTATGCGTGTGAAAATAGATATTGTAATGACGGTTATTCATAAATATTATTGTGCCGTATTATAGGTTTGACCGAGATAAATGAAAAGACAAAAAAGTAGAGACAGCAGAATGTAAACTCCCCAAATTTTCCAACCGCTTTTGGCTAAGAAAGCAATAATCATTAAGGCCACCCAAAGGATAAAACCGCTGAAAGCCATTGTGATTAACACATCTTTTCGGCTAAACCAAGCCGCTAAAGCCAAATGAAAAGTAACAGAAACAAAGTATCCTCCTAAAATTGCAGCAGTAATTTTGGAAAAACGAGGCCAAAAAGAAGGATTTAGATATTTTGGATTTGCTGGCATATTTTAAAGTGGATTTTAGTTGTAATAAAGTTCAGTTACAGCAACAAAAATGAGTAAGGCCAAAAGTAACTTGCTGTTTATTTTTTTTAAAGGCGTAAGGATAATGATTAAACTTCCCACAGTCATTAGCTGAATGAAAAACATCAAAGTGCCACAACCCAATGATTGTGTAAAAAGCCACATTGCATAAGCAGAAAGCAAAAGCATCAATCCGATGATTTTGGTTTGCTTTGGATTTTTCTGCATCCATTTTTCAAAACCTAAATCATACGACAATACTGCTCTTTTAGAAGTATAATACAGTGTGTAAAAAGCTAAGAAAACGATAAGGCTGGCAATTGTAATCATAATCATTAAAAAATATAAAAAACACCTTTCCAATGAAAGAAAGGTGTTTTTGTTTGACTTTTATTAAAACTTATAAATAAAACTTGCTGCAAAAGTTCTAGGGTCTTTTGGATGTATTGTTGACCATCCGTCATAGATTTCTTTGTTTGCGATATTGTTTAACTTAAGTGTTATCCCGAATTTTTCAGTGTTATAGAACAAAGAAGAGTTAAGTACAGTATATTCTGGAATTGTAAATGTTCCTGAAACTGATCGGTTCATGATTTTATTGTCTCCAACATAATTCCCTCCAAATCCTACACCAAATCCTCTTAGTAATCCATTAGTGAATTTATAGCTTGCCCATAAGTTTGCCAAGTTGTAAGCTCCTGCACTTTCTGGTCTGAATCCTACGAAGTCAGCATCTCCTTTGGTTAGCGTTGCGTCATTATAGCTGTAACCCAGAATAATATTTAACCCAGTAATTGGATTGGCAATAAATTCAGCTTCAAAACCTTTATTGTGCTGCGCACCATCTTGATAGTTTGTCACGTCAGTTGCATTTGGTCTAACGCTATAAACCATGTTTGAAACTTTAATATCGTAGTAGTTTAAAGTAGCATAAATTTTATCTTTAAAAATATTCAGTTTTGTACCAAATTCTAATTGATTAGCATGTTCTGGATCAAATGTCACTGGAGTTCTAACTGTTCCATTTACATTTTCGCTTGGTGCTACGTTTGAAAAACCATTCATGTAGTTTGCAAAAATAGATACCTTATCAATGATTGGCTGATAAACTAATCCGAATTTTGGAGATAGAGAAGTCTGGTTGTAATTATCATCGTCAGTTGAAACATCTCCAGTATTTATAAAGCGGTCTGCACGTAAACTTACCATTGCAGAAAGAGCAGGAGTGAAGTTAATTACATCAGAGAAATAAGCGCTGTAAACTTCTTGTTTTGTTTTGTTGTTGTTTCTTGGAGCGTTTCCTACAATTGCATCAGATCCAGCTTTTGTTAAATTTCCTGTATCGCCATTTGTGGGACCAAAGATTGCGTTGAAAGATGCTAAATCGTCTCCAATATAAACATATCCATTTCCAAAATATCCTGTACCACGATCAAGACCAACTCTGTTGTAGTAATCTAAACCAACTACAAGTCTGTTTCTTAAATTTCCGATTTTAAAATCTCCGATAAAATTTTGCTGTATGTCAAAAGTGGTGTTTTTGTTATCTTGATAATTGAAAAATCTTGCTAAAACAATACCTTCTTTAATAGACGCAAATGCAGGATTACTGGTTCCTTCATATAGATAAGCATAATTACCAGTTGACTTAGCATTACTTGTCGAGAAAATAGTCTGTGAAGTCCATTGGCTAGAAAGCTTGTAATTTATTTGTGCCTGAATGTTATAAGAAGGCGTTTTGATTGTTAATTCGTTACTTGTGTAAGAACGGTTGTTGTCGTATTTTAATTCAGCAATATTGTGAACTCTTAACGGATTTGCTCTGTCTAGAAACAACATTGTTGGGTTTGTTGTTTCATTGCTCATGAATTCTGTATTTACTAAGAATGATAATCTGTCATTCACTTCATAAGATAATGATGGTGCTATGAAAAATGATTCTATAAATCCAGCATCTTGAAAACTCTCTTGTTTATTGTATGCTGAATTAACTCTAAAGTTAAGTGTTTTTTTGTCGTTAAGCGAAGTGTTAAGATCTACAGTTGCACGGTTTAGTCCGTAGCTCCCTCCAGTATAGGTTACTTCTCCACCAAACCCTTTGTATGGTCTTTTTGTTGTAGTATTGATTAATCCTCCATAAGAAATTAAGCTGCTTCCAAATAAAGTTCCAGAAGGGCCTTTGATAATTTCAACTCTGTCAATATTTGCAGGATCTAGACTACCGTTTGTTAAACCTGGTACGCCATTTACAATAGTTGCCTGAACCGGAAATCCTCTTAATGAATAGTAACTTGCTCCATCTCCTCCACGACCTGTTGAAGCCCATAGCTGTGTTACGCCTGGAGCATTTTTTAATGCATCATCAAATGTTGTAACTACTTGTTCTTTTAAAACTCCAGCAGTAATGGTAGTATAAACTTGTGGGTTTTCAAGATTTTTAAGTGGCAATCTTGAAACTTGTTGATTCTCTTTGCGCACAAATTGATTCTTACGCCCATTTACGACTACCTCTGTTAATTCTTCTGAGTTTGATGAGATATTAAAATTTTCAGTTAATTCCTGTCCTTCAGAAACTGTAATCTTTTTTTCTGTAGCATTATAACCAACAGCTGAGACTTTTAAGGTATAAGTTCCGGGCTTAACATTTTTTATTTTGTAGTTACCTTCTTCATCGGTAGTTGTTCCAAATCTTGTACCTTTTAAAGCTAGAGAAATTCCCTCAGGAGATTCATTATTATTTAAAGATATTTTTCCTTTTATAGTAGCTTTTTCTTGTGCAGAGATTGTATTGCCCATCAATAAGAAAAAACAAAAAGTTAAAACAGAAATCGTAAATTTTAATTTCATTTTTATTTAGAATTAATTTTGATAGTGCAAATTTAATTGCTGGAGAGCAATCAAACAAGTTGTTTTTATTTATTCTAAATAAAATATTTTTTAAAGGATAAAATTTTCAATAATTCAAAAAATTAACATCTTAAGCTAATCTTAAGCTAATTTTAAGCAAAAAAAGCCTGTTCTAATGAAAGAACAGGCTTTTGTATTGTCGAAAATTATTTAAAAATTACAATTCTAAAGCACGTTTAGCGTCGCCATTCATTAATAATTCTAATGGGTTTTCTAAAGCTTCTTTTACAGCAACTAAGAAACCAACAGACTCACGTCCGTCGATGATTCTGTGGTCGTAAGAAAGAGCCACATACATCATTGGGTGAATTTCAACTTTTCCGTTTACAGCAATCGGACGCTCGATGATGTTGTGCATTCCTAAGATTCCTGATTGAGGAGGGTTGATGATTGGAGTAGACAACATACTTCCGAAAACACCACCGTTTGTGATTGTGAAAGTTCCTCCAGTCATATCGTCAACTGTAATTTGACCATCACGAGCTCTTAAAGCTAATCTTTTGATTTCAGCTTCAATTCCGCGGAAAGTTAAATTTTCAGCATTACGAACAACAGGAACCATTAATCCTTTTGGTCCAGAAACTGCGATAGAAATATCACAGAAATCGTATCCTACTTTGTAATCTCCATCGATCATAGAGTTTACATCTGGATATAATTGAAGCGCTCTTGTAACTGCTTTTGTAAAGAATGACATGAAACCTAAACCTAAACCACCGTGTTTAGCTTTGAAAGCATCTTTGTATTCATTACGGATATTGTTGATTGGAGTCATGTTTACTTCGTTGAAAGTAGTAAGCATAGCTGTTTCATTTTTAGCTGAAACTAGTCTTTCTGCTACTTTACGACGTAACATAGATAATTTTGTACGCTCAGTTCCACGGTTTCCTCCAGTTGGAGTTCCCATTGAAGCTACAGCTGTTGCATTTACTGCATCGTCTTTAGTAATTCTGCCACCTTTACCAGTTCCTGTTACAGAAGCTGGAGCAATATTTTTCTCGTCTAATATTTTTCTTGCTGCTGGAGATGGAGTTCCTGTTGCATAGCTTGTAGCAGCTGGAGCTTGAACTGGCTCAGCTTTTGGAGCTTCTGCTTTTACTTCAGCCTTAGGAGCCTCAGCTTTTGGAGCTTCTGCTGCTGGAGCTGCAGATCCGCTTCCTGCTGGTTTAGCAGCATCTGTATCAATTAAACAAACTACAGCACCTACTGCAACTGTATCACCTTCTTCAGCTTTTAGTGTAATTACACCGCTCATTTCAGCAGGCAATTCAAGAGTAGCTTTATCTGAATCAACTTCAGCAATAGCCTGATCTTTCTCTACATAATCTCCGTCTTTTACTAACCAAGTTGCAATTTCAACTTCTTTTATTGATTCCCCTGGTGATGGGACTTTCATTTCTAAAATCATCTTGTTTTTGTTTAAGGTTTTTATCGTTTCATGTTTCATGTTTCAGGGTGTTAGACTTGAAACTTGGAACATGAAACTTGAAACAATTATTTTTTAATTATCTAAATAAATTTTTATCGAATACCATTCTAATTGCATCAGCATGACGGCGTTTAGCACGTGTATAACTTCCTGATGCTGGAGCAGAATATGCTTTTAATGAAGCCAATCTCCATTTTACTAGATCAAAGTTCATTAACATATAGCTGTAAGCTCCCATGTTTTTAGGTTCTTCCTGAGCCCAAACATAGTCATCTGCATTTGGATATTGTGCAATGATTTCTTTAATCTGCTCAACTGGGAAAGGGAATAATTGCTCGATACGAACAACAGCAACGTCTTTTCTTCCGTTGTTTTCTCTTTCTGCAGTAATATCATAGTAGAACTTACCAGTAACGAAAACTAATGTTTTAACATCTTTTTTGTTAACTGTAGTATCGTCAATAGTTTCTTGGAAACTTCCATTTGCTAAATCTTCTACTGGAGATACGCATCTTGGATCACGTAGTAAACTTTTTGGAGTAAATACTACAAGCGGTTTACGGAAATTTGTTTTTAATTGTCTTCTTAATAAGTGGAAGAAGTTAGCAGGCGTTGTACAATCTGCAACATACATATTATGTCTTGCACAAAGCTGTAAATAACGCTCCATTCTAGCAGAAGAGTGCTCAGCACCTTGTCCTTCGTATCCGTGAGGTAATAAAAGAACAATACCATTTTGGTTGTTCCATTTATCTTCACCACAAGAAATGTATTGGTCAATCATAATTTGAGCTCCGTTAGAGAAATCTCCAAATTGTGCTTCCCAGATTGTCAAAGCTTTTGGACTTGCCAATGCATATCCGTAATCAAAACCTAAAACTCCGTACTCAGATAAGTGAGAGTTGTAAACATTAAAGTTTCCTTTTTTGTCCTCTAAGCTGTTGATTAAGATTACTTCTTCTTCAGAATCTTCAACTTTAACTACAGCGTGACGGTGAGAGAAAGTTCCCCTTTCTACGTCTTGTCCAGAAATACGAACATCAAAACCTTCTTGTAATAAAGATCCGTATGCTAAATGCTCAGTCATACCCCAATCTAAAAGATTAGTTTCGAAGAACATTGTTTTTCTGTCGTTGATTAATTTTTGAATTTTACTGATGAATTTTTTGTCTTCAGGCAAATTAGAAAGTGCATTTGCAATTTGAGTTAATTTTTCTTTTGGATAAGAAGTATCAACTTTTTGAAGCATTTGCGTGTCTGTAACCTGAACAAAACCTTCCCATTCGTTTTTCATGAATGGAGTAATAATGGTTAAATCTTTTTTACGAGAAGCTTCTAAATTTTCCTCTAAAGCAGATTTGTATTGTTTTTCTAAAGCATTTACATAAGAAGCATCAATTACACCATCTGAAAGTAATTTCTCAGCATAGATGTCTCTTGGGTTTTTATGTTTAGCAATGATTTTATATAAAACAGGTTGAGTGAAACGAGGCTCGTCACCTTCGTTATGTCCGTATTTTCTATATCCTAATAAATCGATAAATACGTCACGTCCAAACTGCATTCTGTAATCTAATGCAAAAGATACCGCGTGAACAACAGCTTCTGCATCGTCAGCATTTACGTGTAATACTGGAGAAAGCGTTACTTTGGCAACGTCTGTACAGTAAGTAGATGAGCGAGCATCTAAATAGTTTGTTGTAAATCCAACTTGGTTGTTGATTACGATGTGAATTGTACCACCAGTTTTGTATCCGTCCAATAAAGACATTTGAATGATTTCATACAAAATACCTTGACCAGCGATAGCCGCATCACCGTGAACAGCGATTGGCAATACTTTTGAAATATTTTCTGGGAAATGTCTTTCTTGTTTTGCTCTTGTGATACCTTCAATTACCGCTCCAACAGTTTCTAAGTGAGAAGGGTTTGGCGCTAAATTGATATTGATGCTTTTTCCAGATCTTGTTTTTCTGTCTGCAGTAAGACCTAAGTGGTATTTTACGTCACCGTCAAAATACTCTTGATCGTAGTCTTTTCCATCAAACTCACCAAAAATGTCTTGAGTAGATTTTCCGAAGATATTTGCCAAAACGTTCAAACGACCGCGGTGAGCCATTCCCATTACGAATTGTTCAACACCTTTTTCTGCAGCTTGCTCAATTAAAGCGTCAAGAGCTGGGATGATAGATTCTCCACCTTCTAATGAGAAACGTTTTTGTCCAACATATTTAGTGTGAAGGAAGTTCTCAAAAGAAACGGCTTCGTTTAATTTATTTAAGATTATTTTCTTTTCCTCTGTAGAGAAATTAGGCTGATTTGTATTTACAGCTAATTTGTCCTGAATCCATTTTACAACATTAGGATTTCTAATGTACATATACTCAATACCGATATGCTGGCAGTAAATAGTTTTTAGACGATTTACGATATCTTGCAATGAAGAAGGCGCCATTCCGATTGTTTGAGCAGCGTCAAAAACAGTTGAAAGATCTGCTGTAGATAATCCGAAGTTTTCAATATCCAAAGTTGGAGATGAAGTTCTACGATCACGAACAGGATTTGTTTTCGTGAATAAATGCCCGCGCGTACGGTATCCGTCAATTAATTTAAGAACGTTAAATTCTTTCTTTAGTTTTTCAGAAATCTGACTGTAATCTGTGTTATCGCTAGTCACGTACTCAACGATCGTTTGCACCGGATTTTCGTCATTATAAGTCGTTTGCCCAAAGTCAAAACCTTGAAAGAAACTTCTCCAGCTAGGCTCAACGCTGTCTGGGTTAACTAAATATTGATCGTATAATTGTGCAAAAAACTCAGTATGCGCTGCGTTTAAAAATGAAAACCTATCCATAATATGAGTGAATATACTTTTTTGTTATATAGAAAGGCAAAAGTACAACAATCGCATTTATTTAAATCTTTTTTTTACGTACTTTTACGTAAAAATTTGTTAAAATAAACGTTAACTATGAATAAAATTCAATTTTCAATCGATTGCAGATATTTTTTTGTGATTTTGGCTGTCTTATTTTCAAGTTATAGTATTGCACAACAAAAATATGTCATTGACAATAGTAACCATTTTTGGGATAAAGTTCAATTTGGAGGCGGTTTAGGTCTCGGATTTGGTTCAGGATATACCAATATATCGGTAATGCCAAGCGCCATTTACAATGTTAACGAAATTGTAGCAGTTGGAGCGGGTCTTCAATTTGGCTATTTATATCAAAAAAATTATTACGAATCTTTCGTTTGGGGAGGAAGTCTTATAGGTTTAGTAAATCCAATCCCCGAAATCCAGTTGTCAGCTGAATTAGAGCAGGTTAGGGTTGATACTGACTATGAAGAGAATTATTATCATCCAGGTTTTTCTGATTCTTATTGGAACACAGCTTTATATCTAGGAGCAGGTTATAGAACAAAAAATGTAACAATTGGAGCACGTTACGATGTTCTTTATGATCCCAATAAAAGTCTTTACGGCTCCGGATTTATGCCTTTTGTGAGAGTGTATTTCTAAGTTGCTATCCCGATTGCTATCGGGACTGAGATGCTAAGATTCTAAGTCTTCAATTTGTAAAAAAAAATATTTAAGTGGACCAAGCTTTATTTTCTAAAATAACCTTGCAATATTTAAAAGAGAATTATCCTGATTTTGTAGGAAATATTGATTTTAAAAAAGATCAATCTTTTGATTGTTTTATTAAAAGTATCCAAGGAAACAGATTTTTGTGGGTAGCGACTTATGATTTGGAAATAACCATTGGCTTTGAAAATCATAATAAAGAATGTGATTGGCATTTTCACATTGGAGCTTCAGGAGGAAATAGCCTAAATGAAGAGCTAGAGCTATTGACTAAAGAACTAAATAAAATTTTAAATAACGAACAGGTTTTTATTTTGGAAGATGGTAAATATATTCCATTAGATAAAAATGATGAGATAGATGTAAAAGAAAATGAAAAGTTATATGTATGGGATGAGATATAAGTATTGAAAAAACTTAGAACCTTATTTATAATAATTTCGAAACCAAACCTTTTGCCATTCTCTTTTTAAAATTAAGAAAGCAACTTGTTCAGCAAGAATGACTAAATCAGAACCATCTAATTGTTTGATTTCATTTTCGGGAACGTCAATGATATAAAGGAGATTTAAATATTCAGCAAATTTATACTGAATCATTCTATAGACTTTTTCGTGAAGCTGAATTTTTAATTCATCTGGAGAAATGCTCATTGGAAAATCAATTCCTTCATTCGCTAAATTAAAATCTTTATTAAGCTGTTCAATAAGACTCAGATATAAAGTCTCTGCTTGCGCCTGCGCTAATAATGATTCGGTATTTGCTGGTGCTACAAACATATGATTTTAGATTTTAGATTACTGATTTATGATTGTAGAATTTGTTATTGAAATTGATTTTTGAATTGCTAGTTTTTAAACTTTACGTCCCATTAAATTTTCTCCGAAAGTTCTCAAAACGTTTTTCTTCTCATTGCTTATTTCCATTTTTTCTAATGTTTCAAAAGCTTTAAAAGTGTACATTTCGATTGCTTCCTGAGTGGCTTTTGATGCTCCGGATTCGTTGAAAATGGCTTTAGCGGTTGCTATTTTTTCTGTATTATCTTCCAGTTGAAGCGTGAATAATTTTTCTAATTCAGAAGCTTTTTCATCAGAAGAAAATTCTAAAGCCTTCAGATATAAATACGTTTTTTTGTTTTCTATAATATCTCCTCCAACCTGTTTTCCGAATGTTTCTGGGTCGCCAAAAGCATCTAGATAATCGTCTTGAAGTTGGAAAGCCAAACCTAAATTTAATCCAAAATCATAAATTAAATCAGCTTCTTTTTCAGAAGTTTTAGCAACAATGGCACCCATTTTCATGGCAGCCGCCACCAAAACAGCTGTTTTGTATTCAATCATTTTAAGGTATTGAGGAATCGTAACATCTTTGCGAGTTTCAAAATCTACATCCCATTGCTGTCCCTCGCAAACTTCAAGAGCTGTTTTGCTAAATAATTTGGCCAAGTTTCTAAAAACACTTGGTTCGTATTGTTCGAAATATTGATATGCCAAAATAAGCATGGCATCTCCAGAAAGAATTCCCGTATTTAAATCCCATTTTTCGTGCACGGTAATTTGTCCTCTTCTCAAAGGCGCATCATCCATAATATCATCATGAACCAACGAAAAGTTATGAAAAACTTCAACTGCCATTGCTGCCGGAAGTGCCGTCTGGTACTCAGTATCAAAAACTTCTGCGGCCATTAATGTTAAAACTGGACGGATACGTTTTCCGGCAAGTCCTAAAATGTATTCTATAGGTTCGTAAAGATTTTTAGGCTCTTTATGTATGTTTTGGCTTTGTAGATAATTAATGAAAAAATCCTGGTACTGACTTATATCGTGCATAATGAATTCTGATTTCGAGCCCCAAAGATACAATTCAAATATTAATTTCTGGAGATGAAATGTTAAAAGCGTATAGATCATTAAAAAGGGCTTTTAACCTTTCTCATTTCTAATATGTTAAAAAAAAAATCAAAAAACTTGGAAACTTTTTTGGTATTCAAAGTTTCCTGTCTATATTTGCAGCGATAAAATGGAAACTTAGAATACTATAAAAGTTTCCGTGAAAAGTTTTAATGATTCGTAAAATCAATTAAATCAAGTATTTATGAAAACAAAATGGACCTTAGATTCTAGCCAGTCAGATGTTTTATTGAAAATGAGACGATCAAGAACTGCTTATTTGGGAGGAGATGCAAATAAATTTGATGGGTATGTGAATATTGAAGATAATGAAATTGAAGATGCTTCTGTCGAATTCTCATTAGACATCAACAACAAAAATGAAAGTTTCCAATCTATAGATGCTTATTTACAGCTTCAGGATTTTTTTGAAGAAGATGAGCATCCGATCATCAGTTTCAAATCGACATCGTTTCAAAAAGTAAATCAGAACATCAATTTTTTCAAAGGAGATTTAACTATAAAAGATATTACTAGAGTAGTTGAATTAGATGCTGAATTTCTGGGAGAAAATATTTATAACGGAGAAAAGAAAGTAGCTTTTGAAATCAAAGGAAATATCAAACGTGAGGACTTTGGTTTAGATTACAGTTCTTTCAACCATGCTTCGGGAGGTGCTTTAGGTAAAGATATTAAACTTATAGCAAATTTAGAATTTAGCATATAAATCTTACCAAATCAATAATTTGATGTAAAATTATTACAAATAATAAGGAAACTATTTTTTTAATTTTAGTTTCCAAAGTATATTTGTGATGCAATCGAGAATTTAAAATGAAAGAGAAGATTATAGCAAAAGCAAGTGAATTATTTTTGAAGCTTGGTTTTAAGAGTGTTACGATGGATGATATTGCAGGTGAAATGTGTATTTCAAAAAAAACGATTTACAAATATTTCTGCAATAAGGAAGTTTTGATTGAAGAAAGTACCTCAATGGTTCATAGACAAGTTCACGAAATTATGGATACCATTATAGCGAAGAATTATAATGCTATTCATGAGAATTTTGAGATCAGAGAAATGTTCCGCGACATGTTTAAAAATAATGCAGACACGTCTCCAATTTATCAGTTAAAAAAACATTATCCTGAGATTTACCAAAATATTCTTTCTTTCGAAATCGACCAGTGTACACAATGTTTTAGAGATAACATCGAAAAAGGAATTCGCGAAGGACTTTACAGAAGTGATCTAAATGTAGAAATATATGTTAAGTTTTACTATACACTCATTTTTCATATTAACGAAAATACGGTTTCTGAAAGCGAGGCGCAAAGAATTGAGCTTGAAGCATTAGAATATCATACTCGTGCAATGGCTACTGAAAAAGGAGTCGAAGAATTAGAAAAACAGCTAAAAAGAATAAATAATTAATCCAAATATATTCAATCGCCATTATTCTGAGTGAGGAAGGAAAATGACGATACTATCTCAAAATTTAAAAATAAATATTTAACTACTTATGAAAAGAATCCTTCTTATATTTTTGTGCACCATTGGCTTCTCTGTCAACGCACAAACCACTTTAACCCTGAAAGACGCGGTCAATTATGCGCTTCAAAATAAGGCTGATGCTAAAAAAGCAAAACTTCAGGTAGAAAATAGTGAGTATCAGATTCAGGAAATACGTTCGAGAGCTTTACCGCAAATTAGTGCAAACGGGAATTTAACTTATAATCCGGTAATTCAGACAACGGTTATTGATGGAGCTGCATTCGGCGCACCAGGAACTACGATTCAGGCAGCATTTGGTCAAAAATGGACATCAACTGCAGGGATTTCTTTAACTCAAGCATTATTTGATCAATCTGTTTTTACAGGTTTGAGAGCCGCAAAAACGACTCGTGAGTTTTATCAAATAAATGATCAGTTAACTGAAGAGCAAGTTATTGAAAGAGTTGCAAATAACTACTATTCAGTTTATGTGCAAAGAGAAAGACTTATTCTTTTAGACAGTAACTACGTAAATACTCAAAAAGTTCGCGACATCGTTCAAGGTCAGTTTAATAACGGTTTAGCTAAAAAAATTGATTTAGACCGTATTATCGTAAAATTGTCTAACATTGATACAGATCGTCAGCAGGTTAAAAATCAGATCGAGTTACAGGAAAATGCATTAAAGTTTTATATGGGTATGCCTATAGAAACTCAAATCGTTATGCCAAAAGAAGAATTTGAAGTTGTACCAGCTGCTTTGACACAAGAGCCAAATATTGAAAACAGAACAGAATATTTGCTTTTGAAAAAACAAGAAGAACTTTTAGTATTCAATAAAAAAGCGGTTGAAGCAGGTTATTATCCTACGCTTTCACTATCCGCAGGTTATAACTATATCGGACAAGGACCAGAAATGCCTTGGTTTGCAAAACCAGATAAAGGAGTGTATTGGTCGGATTTCTCAGCTGTTGCTTTAAACCTGCACGTACCAATTTTTACTGGTTTCGGAACCCGTGCCAAAGTTAGACAAGCTGATGTTCAAATTAGAGAACTGCAAGAAGATATCAAAGACACTAAACTTTCTCTTGATTTAGATTATAGAAATGCAATGACGCAGATTAATAATAATCTTGTAACTATTGAAAACCAAAGGGAAAATATGCGTTTAGCGTTAGAAATTCTAAGCAACACTAAAAACAATTACCTTCAAGGTTTAGCATCTTTAACCGATTTGCTAGACGCAGAAAATGCATCACTTGAAGCTCAAAATAACTTTACAAGAGCGGTTTTAAATTATAAAATTGCCGAAATATCTCTAATCAAATCAAAAGGCGAACTTAAATCTCTTACTAAATAACAAATTATTACAATGAAGAAAATAATTATAACAGTCGTAATCATAATTGTAGCTTTTTTTGGAGTGAGCTACATTTTAAATAAGAACAAAGCAGAAAACGAAGCGAAAACTGCAATTGTAGCAGAAAAAAACGCAGCAGTTTCTGTAAAAGTAGCAACAGTAAAAACAGAAGATGTTAATTTGGCTTTTACTGCTAATGGAAACTTTGTGCCAATTCAGGAATTGACTTTCTCTGCTGAAAAATCTGGAAAAGTAATTAGTGTTTTAGTAAAAGAAGGTGACTATGTAAAAGTAGGACAAACTCTTTTAACAGTGAGAGGAGACGTTATCAACGTAAATGCTCAGGCAGCTGAAGCAGCTTACCAAAATGCAAAATCTGATTATGCTAGATATGAAAACGCTTTTAAAACTGGCGGTGTTACAAAACAGCAATTAGATCAGGCAAAATTGGCTTTGACTAACGCTCAATCTAATTATACTCAAGCAAAAATCAATGTTGGAGATACAAGAGTAAAAGCGCCAATTAACGGATATATCAACAAAAAATATATTGAACCAGGTTCTATTTTAGCTGGAATGCCAGCAACAGCCTTATTTGACATCGTAAATGTTTCTAAATTAAAATTGAATGTTACTGTAAACGAAACTCAAGTAGCAAGCTTAAAATTAGGAAGCACAGTAAATATTACTGCTAGCGTTTATCCTGACAAAACTTTCTCAGGAAAAATTACTTTCATCGCTGCAAAAGCAGATGCATCTTTAAATTTCCCTGTTGAAATTGAAATTACAAACAATGCAAGCAATGACTTAAAAGCAGGTATGTACGGAACTGCAACTTTCGGTTCTACAAACCAAAAACAAAACTTAAAAGTAGTTCCTAGAAATGCATTTGTTGGTAGTGTGAGCAGTAACGAAATCTTTGTTGTAGAAAACGGTGTTGCTAAATTAAGAAAAGTAGTTGCTGGAAGAATTTTAGGAGATAAAGTTGAAATTATCAGCGGTTTAAATGACGGAGAAACTGTAATTGTTACAGGTCAAATCAACCTACAAGACGGAAATACAGTAGAAATTATTAAATAATTATTTGGTTATAAGCATTAAGCGATAGGCTATAAGCAATTTAAAAGCTTAAAGCCTACTGCCTACAGCTTAAAGCATAAAGAAAAAATATATGAAATTAGCCGAAATATCCATAAAACGTCCGTCGTTAGTAATTGTATTGTTTACGATTCTGACACTAGGTGGATTGTTCAGTTACAGCCAATTAGGCTACGAGCTGATCCCAAAATTCGAAACCAACGTAATTACGGTTTCAACTGTTTATCCTGGAGCTTCTCCAAGTGAGGTTGAAAATACAGTAACAAAGAAAATTGAAGATGCGATTGCGTCTCTTGAAAATATCAAAAAAATCGACTCGAAGTCTTACGAGAGTCTTTCGATTGTATCAATCACATTGACTTCAAATGCGAATGTTGATATTTCGATGAATGATGCACAGCGTAAAATCAATGCGATTTTGAGTGATTTGCCAGAAGATGCGGATCCGCCGTCATTGACTAAATTCTCTTTGAGTGATTTACCAATTATGACGCTTGGTGCGAATGGTAAAATGGACGAAGCAGCTTTCTACGATTTGATCGATAAAAAGATTGCTCCAGTTTTATCTCGTGTACAAGGGGTTGCTCAGGTAAACATTATTGGTGGTCAAGAGCGTGAGATTCAGGTAAACCTTGACGCAGTAAAAATGCAAGGTTATGGACTTTCAGTTCCTCAAGTGCAGCAGACCATTTTGAGTTCAAACTTGGATTTCCCAACGGGTAACATCCAGACTCGTAATCAAAAAATCTTAATCCGTTTAGCGGGTAAATATAAAAATGTTGACGAATTAAGAAACTTAGTGGTTTCTTCTCAAAACGGAATTCAAATTCGTTTAGGAGAAATTGCAGATGTTCAGGATACGCAAAAAATTGCAGAGAAAATTGCGCGTGTAGATCAAAAAAGTGCAATTGTACTTCAAATTGTAAAACAATCAGATGCGAATGCCGTTGCGGTAAGTGAGCAGTTGATTAAAACAATTAAAACATTAGAGAACGATTATAAATCGGCTCAATTAAAATTAGAAGTAGCAAAAGATAGTACAGTCTTTACTCTTGAAGCTGCAGATTCTGTTGTACATGACTTGTTAATTGCGGTTATTCTGGTAGCATTCGTAATGTTGTTCTTCTTGCACAGTATTAGAAACTCATTGATCGTAATGGTGTCTATTCCAGCATCGTTGATTGCAACATTTATTGGAATCTATTTATTAGGTTATACACTTAACTTAATGTCTTTACTTGGTTTATCTCTTGTAGTTGGTATTCTTGTGGATGACGCGATCGTTGTACTTGAAAATATTTACCGACACATGGAGATGGGTAAAAGCCGAATTCGTGCCGCTTATGATGGAACTGCAGAAATTGGTGCAACCGTAACTTCGATTACCTTAGTAATTGTGGTGGTGTTCTTACCGATCGCAATGAGTACAGGATTAGTGTCAAACATTATTACACAATTCTGTGTTACAGTAATTATTTCTACAATGTTCTCATTATTGGCTTCATTTACGATTATTCCGTGGTTATCATCACGTTTCGGAAAATTAGAGCATATTGAAGGTAAAAATCTTTTCGGAAGAATTATCCTTGGATTTGAAAGCTACTTAACTCGTTTTACTGACTGGGTATCGAACTTATTAAACTGGTGTTTAGATCACTATATTAAAACAATGGTTGCTATTGTGGTAATGTTCTTTGGAACGATCTTCTGGTTAATGGGAGGCGGATACATTGGAGGAGAGTTCTTCGCATCATCTGATAGTGGTGAGTTCTTGGTTCAAATCGAGATGCCAAAAGACGCTTCGTTAGAACAGACAAACTTTATGACGCAAAAAGCAGAAGCTTTCTTAAAAGGAGAGAAATATGTTTTCAGCCAAATTACAACAGTTGGACAAACCAGTGAAGGTTTAGGAGCAGCTCAGGCAACTGCATACAAAGCAGAGATTGACGTTAAAATGATCGATCAAAAAGATCGTACAGATGATGCCAACGTATACGCTGCAAAAGTAAAACGTAAACTAGAAAAAGTTTTAGTTGGAGCAAAAGTAAAAACAGTTCCAGTCGGTATCTTAGGTACAGCAGAAGATGCCACTTTAGGTTTGATCGTAACAGGTCCAAACGTAGAAAGTGCCATGAAATTTGCTAAACTTGCTGAAGCTGAATTACGCACCATTCCTGGAACAACTGAGATTAAATTAACAGTTGAGGACGGAAACCCAGAGATCAACGTTCAAGTTGACAGAGATAAAATGGCTGCTTTAGGCTTAACCCTTCAAACAGTTGGTTTAACCATGCAGACTGCTTACAGTGGTAACACAGATGGTAAATTTAGAGCTGGTGAATACGAGTATGACATCAACATTAAATACAACGAATTTGATAGAAAAAACATCACTGACGTTAGTAACTTGATTTTCATCAACAATGCTGGTCAGCAGATTAAATTAAATCAATTTGCAACAATTACTGAAGGTTCTGGACCAAGTAAATTAGAGCGTAGAGATAAAACAGCTTCTGTAACCGTACAAGGTCAGAACGTTGGGGTGCCAGCAGGAACAATCGTTCAGCAATGGCAGGCAAAATTAGATAAATTGCAAAAACCAACTGGAGTTAACTACATCTGGGGTGGTGACCAAGAGAACCAATCGGAAGGATTTGGTACTTTAGGAATCGCATTATTAGCAGCTATTATTTTGGTTTACCTTGTAATGGTTGGATTGTATGACAGTTTCGTTCACCCGTTTGTCGTATTATTTGCTATTCCGCTTTCGTTCATTGGAGTTTTATTTGCTTTGGCATTAACAAACAATACTTTAAATATCTTTACCATCTTAGGGGTAATCATGTTGATTGGTCTGGTGTGTAAGAATGCGATCATGCTTGTGGATTATACCAATCAGCGAAGAGCGGCTGGAGAATCAATCAGAAATGCCTTGATTCAGGCAAACCACGCTCGTTTACGTCCGATCTTGATGACAACAATTGCGATGGTGTTTGGTATGTTCCCAATTGCATTGGCATCTGGAGCAGGAGCTGAATGGAAAAATGGATTGGCATGGGTAATCATTGGAGGTTTGATTTCTTCATTATTCCTTACTTTAATTGTGGTTCCTGTAATCTATGATATTATGGAGAAAATCATTAGAAAATTCTCTAAAGGCGAAAAAATCGACTACGAAGCTGAAATGCACGCGGATTATACGCCAGCAGAATTAAGCGAAGACGGTTTCAATCCTAAACACACTCATTAATAGTTTTAATTTTTGATAGTGAAATTCCGAGCCCGAATTCGGAATTTCACAATGAAAAATCTCAGATTCCTTCATATTGGAATTTGGGATTTTTTTTAATTAATACTAAAATTTTTCACGCAGATTTTAGCAGATTTAATTAGAAAAAATCTGGGTTGACCTGCGTAAATCTTTTTTAAATCTGCGTGAAAAAATATATCAGTTTTAATAATTCAATACTAAATTCTTCAAATTGGAATTTGGATTTTTTTATTGATTCTTTTAAAAATTTTCACGCATATTCAACAGATTTTAGCAGATTTAATTAGAAAAAATCTGGGTTGATCTGCTTAAATCTTTTTTAAATCTGCGTGAAAAAATATATCAGTTTTAATAATTCAATACTAAGTTCTTCAAATTGGAATTTGGGTTTTTTATTGATTCTTTAAAAATTTTTCACGCAGATTAATAGGAAAAGATTAGCGTGTATCTGCTTAAATCTTTTTTAAATCTGCGTGAAAAAAAGAGCTCTTTCAATTGGAATTTGGAATTTGAACTTTGGAATTTAACCGTTTGAGATTTGGGATTTTTTTATTGTTAATTGAAAAATCTGTTTATTTGCATCACCTTACAAAAAATATTATGCTACAAAAAGACAAATCTGCAGCGATTGGTTTTATTTTCATAACTATGTTAATAGACATTACAGGATGGGGAATTATTATTCCTGTAATACCAAAATTAATCGAAGAATTGATTCACGGAGACATCAGCGAAGCCGCAAAAATTGGCGGTTGGTTGACTTTCGCGTATGCGATAACTCAGTTTGTATTTGCTCCTGTAATTGGAAATTTAAGTGATAAATTTGGAAGAAGGCCAATTATCTTAATTTCGCTTTTCGGATTTTCATTAGACTATCTTTTATTGGCATTTTCGCCAACTATTATCTGGCTTTTTGTCGGAAGGATTATTGCGGGTATAACAGGCGCGAGTATTACAACTGCTTCCGCTTATATTGCCGATGTTAGTACGGCTGAAAACAGAGCTAAAAACTTCGGTTTAGTAGGTGCTGCTTTTGGATTAGGATTCATCATCGGACCTGTTATTGGAGGTCTTTTAGGACAATACGGTTCAAGAGTTCCTTTTTATGCGGCTGCAGTTCTGTGCATGCTTAATTTCCTTTACGGATTTTTCATTTTACCTGAATCACTTAAAAAAGAAAACCGCAGACCATTCGATTGGAAACGTGCCAATCCCATTGGAGCCATTTTAGGCTTAAGAAAACACCCAACATTAATCGGATTAATTGTTGCCATTTTTTTACTATATGTGGGTTCTCATGCGGTGCAAAGCAACTGGAGTTTCTTTACCATCTATCAATTTAATTGGGATGAAAGAATGATCGGAATTTCATTGGGAATAATAGGTTTATTGGTTGGAGTGGTCCAAGGAGGATTAGTTCGTTACATCAATCCAAAAATCGGAAATGAGAAAAGCATTTACATTGGTTTAGCTTTATACACAATCGGAATGCTATTATTTGCTTTTGCAACAGAAAGCTGGATGATGTTTGTGTTTTTAATTCCCTATTGCCTTGGCGGAATTGCTGGTCCGGCATTGCAATCTGTTGTAGCAAGTAAAGTAGCGCCAAGTGAACAAGGAGAAATTCAAGGAACTTTAACTAGTTTAATGAGTGCTTCTTCGATTATTGGTCCGCCCATGATGGCTAATACATTTTACTTTTTCACACACGACGATGCGCCGTTTAAATTTGCTGGAGCACCTTTTATTTTGGGTGGAGTTTTAATGTTGTTGAGTACTATTGTTGCTTATTTTTCATTGAAAAAACACGCCATTCAGAAAACAGAAATCGAGAGTCAGGAAATACTATAAAACTAAAAAGTCTTCATTTTACTGAAGACTTTTTAGTTGGAATTTGAATTTTTTTTGATTGGAATTTCTATTTCAAATACAAATAATGATTAAAATAGTCAATAATCGCTTTTCCTTCCAATAGGACATCAGCGCCAATAATGCCATGAACAGCTTTTGCCTTAAAAGATTCTAAAGCCTCATTTACGTGCGAAAGATCAAAAATTACGATGCTGAAATCTTTGCTTTTCCAGCTTCCTAACTGCAATTTATTTTGAGACGAAATCTGTGTTGTCATTCCAGTTCCGCCTGCTCCAGAAGCTTTTGTTTTAGAGTTCTTAGCAGAAAGTTCGAAGCGTTCAATACACTCAAAGCCTACGCAGGTATTGGATGCGCCAGTGTCTAAAATGAAATTTCCAGAAATGCCGTTTATTTTGGCTTTTATCTGCAAATGCTGGGTTTTGGTGATTTTAAACTTTATTTTTTTGTACTTCTCTATTTTGAGAATTTGGTGAAGATTTTCCATTCCTGTAATGATTGAAAACCAAAAATAAGCCAATTATCGCCAAAAAACTAATGATATACAACATATAATTGGGTTGCTTTTCAGGCTTTTCAAGAGTGCCATAATACACAAAAGCACTCCAATAATAAGGTGACTTTTTTGCATTTGGAACGTTTTCATCTTTTAAAAACTCCCTTTTTGCATTTGCCGTTGCCTGTGCAAAAGACGAATTATGTTTTACCTCTTTATAAAAATAATCCATGAAAACAGAAGTTGTATAATCGTTTACATTCCACAAAGAAAATAATAGATTTTGTGCTCCCGCAAACTGAAAACCTCTTGCTACGCTAAGAGCACCTTCGCCTTTATAGAGTTTTCCAATTCCGGTTTCACAAGCGCTCAGAACCACCAAATCAGGATTGAGCTGTAAATTATACAATTCAGAAAATAAAACTTCTTGATCGTAGAATTTGATGCTTGCCGGAGTTTCCAGATCGCCCGAAGAGGCATGTGTGCTGAGATGTATAATCGATTTTCCTATTGCGCTGTTTTTAAAGTTTGAGAAATCAGCATTTTTATTCTCAAAAAACTGTCCGTCAAAATTATGTTTTATAGATTGCAATTCATTTTTCGAAAAAGGAAGTTCGTAATTGGTTTTTTCGAAAATTGGAAAAAGACCTAAAATATTCTTTTTGCCATTTGAAAGCGGATTTGTGTTCAAATATAATTCTGCAGAATTGTTATAAGAAACATCAAACTTATCCAGCAGATAATGCATTTTTGTAAAATTGGTTGTGTTTGAGGTTTCGCTTATTAAAGCTTCAAAAGGCAGAAAAGACAGAATTCCATCTGGAACAAGAATCAAATTTTTATGTTTTTCAACTTTTGGAATTTGAAGTTTCTGATAGATTTTATTTCCAAGTGCATTATACTTTTTAGGATTGTTGGCAATTGCAGATGGATCTTTAAAAAAGTCAATGAATGAAAGCAATTCCTTATCAGCTGTTTCAATTTTGTGCAGTGTGATTTTTTTGTTTTCGAGAATGAAATTATAGATGCAATGACTTCCAAAAAAATATTCCAGTAATACCGCATTGTCTTTTTCCAGTTTGTTATATAACTTAGCCAAGTCCAATTCAGCACTCTTTTTCTGATCGGTTTTGTTTTGCTTTGTTTTCAAAAGCAGCATCAATTCATTCTGTTTTTTAACGGCTTCATTGATTTTAGAAATATTAGCCGCTTCTAATTTTTGCTGTTCTTTCAAAATGGCGGTATTCCAATTTTGAAGCTGTTGCAAAATCAGTTTTTCTTCTCTTGAAATCGTTTCAATATTTTTAAGATGCTTTTTTAAAACAACCGATTTTGTTTGTTCAGACAATAGAAAAGCACTTTCGATATAATTCATTTTTCGTTCTCTTTCAAACAATGAAAGATAAATTTCAATGCATTTTTCTGTTCTGTTTCGGTTTCTTACTTGTGTTATAATTTTTGAATTTTCATAAACCAAAAGCGACTGAATCATTTCTTCGATTTTAAAAGAAAGCTCATAACTTTTCAAGGCATTTTTCGGCTGATTTTCGGTTAAATAAATTAAGGCCTGCAAATCTAAAGCATCTAATAAAACCGTTTCGGCATAAAGCGAATTCCCATTTGGGAGCCTATTTTTGGAAGCCGAATAATTAGGAAGAAGTGTTTTAAAAACGATTTCTAGATTTTGCTGAGCATCAACAATATTGCCTTCAGAAAAAGAAATAAAAGCGGCTTCATAATAAAATTGCCCTATTTTTCGAGGTTCCCGTTTCGGATTTTTATTGAATTCAGTTTTCGCCTTTTCGAAAAATTCAGAAGCTTTTTTAAAATCGTTTTGATCTACTTTTAACTGAGCCAGATTTCGATATGCATTTGCTAAAGTTTCGGTTTGCGATTTGTCATTTTTTAAAAGAGAAACCGCTTTCAAAAATGAAGTTTCAGCTTCAGCCTTTTTAGAAGATAAAACATAGTTTGTTCCCAAATTATTCAATAATAGACCTTTTTCAACAGCAGAAAGTTTTTCGGTCTGGATTGTTTTTTCAATCAATTCTATTGCTTTATAAACGTTACCAGTATTTTGATAAACATTTGAAAGATTAAGAATGGCGGCCGTTTTTTGGCTCTTGTTTTTCTCCTGGCTGGCAATAAAATAATATTGTTTTATCGTATTTTCGGCATTTTCATAATCGCCCAAAACGGTATATAAATTGCCCAAAGGTTTCAGGCAGAATTCAATTATATCATAATTTTTAAGTTTGTTTTTCTGGTAAATCATCCAAGCTTTTTCGTAGCTTTTCACCGCATCTAAATTCTGTCCAAACTGATTTTCATAATACGCTTTGTTGCAATTTAAAATGACAATTGCCAACAATTCATCTTTGGTTTTGGTCTTGGCACTTTTCCAGAAATCACTTTCTATGTTTCTTAAATTCTGCAACGCTTCCGTGGAAGGATTCGCGGTAAAACTGTCAACAGCATTATATATTTTATCCTCCTGACTTTGTCCGAAAACATTCAGACACAGGAAAAGGAAAATAAAACCATATAAGTGATGTAAGTTCATATTATATTGTTTTTGCCACTAATTTCACGAATTTTTATAAATCGAAACTCAAAATAGCATTACTTAAATTTAGTGGAAATTAGTGAAATTCGTGGCAAAATATTCTTTGTGTATCTCTGCGTAACCTTTGTGCATCTCTGCGGTATAACCTCTAAAACTTCCAAATTCCATACACCTGAAAATAATTAAAATTCTGTTCAAAATTAATCACATAGCGCGCGCCCAAACTAGGTCCGATTCTGGCGAAACCAGCTGTTAAGTCAAATAAAAGCCCTGTTTTAAAGCCTGAGAAATTGTTTTTTATCGTATTAGAACTTGTTGTCGAACTGATCAAAAAGTTTTCTTTATCGCCTTCAAAAGTATCGACCGTGATCGTTTGATTCTGTTCTGAATACACATTTACATTCGCCTGAATTCCCGCTCCAACTCCAATGTAGTTATTGATATTATATCGAATTAAAACAGGAATTTCCCAATTGACATTTTTATTTTCGGTTGCCGTCGTTGTGCGTACCAATTGTCTCATTCCATTGGCATTTGTATTAAATTCTTCAGAGACGTTTACTTTGCTGTCGTATTGGTTTAAAGCATTTTCCCATTCTACCTGCCAATAAAAACGATACGATTTGAAAGGCGAAAGCGTCGCGCCCACAAAATAGCTCGTCGATTTATCTAGATCTGGATAAAAATTATAACCTGCTTTGGCGCCAATCGAAATTCCAGGAAGGAATCTGGTAGTCGCATAATTGGTAATAATAGGTTCGTTTTTATCAAAAATAATGGCAGTTCGGCTTTTGGTTTTTACCTTATGAAAATCTTCACCAAACTTCATGGAATATTTGACAAAACCTTTTGTAGAATCTTTTTCATGTACATTTTTCTGTTCGCTTCCAGGAAGATAAATGTTTTTAAAAGTAAAAATGATTTGTTTCTGTTTGATAATCGTATCGAGACAGCTTACGGTTGGTTCTTCACCTTTTGGACAAATCGGACATTCGGGATACATGCTTTCAATCTGAAAAGTTTTTTTGTCAAACATGTCGGGAACATCGGTTTCCAAACGGATCTTTCTTGCTGGACCTTCACCATTATTTTGAAAACGGGTTTTAAAATTTACTCGTTTGAAACGCACTAATCTGTAATTTATAAAACTTCCGTTAGAGCCCATTTTGTTTGGATCGTGAGAAGTTACAATTTCCATTTCCAGATTTTTCACTTTATGGTTTTTATAGCTTCTGTTTGGCACAAAAATTCCTCTCATGGTAACCGTTGCACTAGTATCTTTTATCATTTCAGGAGTGGTTTTGAAAGTGTAAAAAACATTTCGTGTTTCTCCCGGATTCGCATCATCAAATTCTAAAATAGAAACATTGTGATAGGTTTTATTGGCATCTAAAAGTGAAGCTTCCAAATCTTCTTCTGTTGTGGTATTTCTGTATTTTTTGGTTTTGAAATTCCCTTCGGCGGAAGCCAAAAAAGTATTCGAGTCATTTAAATCATCAGTCGCAGCAACTAGATTTTCTTTCACTTCGCGTTCGCCTGCATACGTTCTGAAATCACTTAATTCGAAATTATGGTGTTTGAATTGTTTTTCATTATAAAATAAATAAAGCTTTCCGCTAGAAACATAATTTTCAAGATTCTGATAACTTACCACAACTACCATTTCTTGTTCTGGAATTGGATCGCAATTTTTAATAATCGCAAAACCATTCTGATCGGCAATAGAAGCAATGTCCTTATAATTGGTGTCTGTAATATCGTTTATGGCCACTTTCTTTGGGCGAGTTGCTGGAGGTTTTCCGTTGTCATAATTATTCGTTACAGCAAGCCTTGTCGTGTAAGTTCCTTTGTTTTTATATACATGTTTAGGTTCGGCTTCTTTGCTGTAATGGCCGTCTCCCAATTCCCATAAATAAGAATAACTTGGTTTGGGCGCACCCGCAATCGGAATCAAAGGCGGGGTTTCTGGTTTAAAATTAACCTGATTTCCGTTTTGAATAAAACCTATATTGGCTCTTCGTGTTATGGTGTCTTTCACTTTGGTTTGTCCTACTGCGAGAATAGAAAATAAAATAAAGAAAATAGACAGTTGTGGTTTCATAACTAGATAGTTTTGAGGTTTAAAAATTTCTGACTGAAATCTCAAACAAGATTAAATGTAAAAAAAAGTGATGAGCAAATCACCACTTTTTCTCAAAAAAAGCATTTAGAAGTTACTGTATGGCATTAATTGCAGCAACTAGTTGAGCTTCGGTGCCGACTGTTGTTTCGGCTAAATTAAATTCGTAAACTGCGTTTGCAGAGATTGTAACTCCTTTTATGGCGTAGCGCCAGTTGCCATTATCTTCGGTTGCAAAAATGATGTGGCACGCTAATCCAATCGGAATTTGACCGTAATGTTCGCTAAATAATCCTTCAGCTGTGTAAGTGTCCAATTGAGCAAGTGCATTTTTGCCTTCTCCATCGTAAGAAAGAAAAACGGCGCTGTTTGTATTGTTGTATCCGTCTGGAACATCAACTAAAAGAGTTGTTTTTGGTCTTGGATCGTGGTAAAAACGGTCTACATTGGTCCAACCGAATTTACCGAAAGTCACATAATAATTGTTTAATTCACCTTGTACACCGCCTTTTCCATCAGTACCATCAGCATTTGCTTCCCTCCAAGCCAAATCGCCATCTTCCTCGATAACTCCAGTCCATAAAGTCATTAAGTTATCAAAACCATTTGTCAATGCTGTCGGAACAATCATGTTCATACTGCAAGAAGTTTGCAATTCGACCCCTCCCTGAGTTGCTTTAATGAAGAATTCTCCTCCAGAAATTAAAAGATTTTTCTTCCCGTCTGCGGTAATTCCCATAGTTGGTTTGTTGGTAACCAACATATTTCCTTTATCAAAAAGTTCGATGTATTCAATATCGACTTGTCCGGTTACAGGATTTCCGTTTTTGGTTAAGCAATCACCATTAATATAGAGCTTTACACCCTTTGCTGAAGTTAAGGTAACAACGCCGTTTCCCGCGGTAATGGTAAAATTTTGCGTGTTTCTTTTTACTCCTTTTTCATTAATGCTTTTAAACGCAGCAGAAGTGGGTGGCGAAAGTTTGATATCGTCTCCGTCACTATTGTCGCAGCTTGCGAACATTGTCATCGCTATTATTAAAAGTCCGATTTTTTTAAAATTTGTTTTCATAATTTTCTAGTTTTTATAAATCTGGCTTGATTGTTTTTCAAGTAGTTTTCAGATTTGGTTAATTAATTTTAATGTTACATCAACTCGGGTTAGATTTTGTTACCCTCTTTTTTAAAAATTATTTTTAAAGGGCTTTTATGTGGTTATATCAATTGACTTTAAAATTTGTTACCCAGTTTTTTTTAAATAGAAATGCATTTGTCTTCAAAAAGATTTCCATCTTCGTCAACAGCGACCAAAATGTCTTTTTTGCGGGAGAATTTTAGAATAAGATAAATCCAGACAATTAGCCAGATGCCAAAAGTGAATACGCTTAGAAACAAATGAAAAGTATGATTTATGTTTTTCTTTTCTTTAGACAAAACCACATAAGGCAGTTTTTCATTTTGTTCTGTAATTACAAAACCGTTACGTGTTTTAGCAGCGATTATTTCGTAAAACCGGTCTAGATTTTTTTCATTGATATATTGGTAACTTTCCATTTCTTTTAATTTTTTAAAGGTTTTTAAAAGACTTTCGTTTCGATATATACAATTGATTGTAATATTGTTACCTCTTATTTTTTAAAATTTTTAAGATTCTTTTTTTAAATTAGCTGTAAAATGCTTTTTTATGGATCAAAATAAAATTCATCCTGATCAAAAATATATCGACGGACTTGTTGCAAACGATTCACGAGTTATCGAAATGATATATAAAAAATTTGCGCCCAAAGTAGTTCAGTTTATCACCAATAATTCTGGAGATAAAGATCAGGCGCAAGATGTGATTCAGGAAATTATGATTTTGCTTTTTAATCAGGCGAAAGCCAAGAAACTTCAGCTCACTTGTCCGTTTGACGCCTATTTTTTCTTGCTCTGCAAAAGACGCTGGCTAAACGAATTGAAAAATTCTGCCAATAAAGGGGTAACAATTTATGAGAATGTGGTATCTATCAATGAATCTGCTCACGAATTGATTGCACAGGCAGAAGAATTTGATGAAAAACAGAAGCTTTTCGAAACCATGTTCCAAAAATTGGGAGAGAAATGCCAAGAAGTTTTGAAACTCAGTTTTTCTCTGAAATCAATGGAAGAAGTAGCCCAAAAACTCAATGTGACTTACGGTTATGTCCGAAAGAAGAAATCGTTGTGTGTGGGCCAGCTGACGCAGTGGATTCAAGAAGCGAAAAATTTTAACTCTTTAAAAAACAATTAATCATGAACGAAGAACGCTATATATTATTTGATCAATATCTTCAAGGCGAACTGACCGTTGATGAAAAAAACAGTTTTGAGAAACAATTATCTGAAGATGCTGCTTTAGCCTCCGAGTTTGAAAGTTTCAAAGAAATGCATTTTCAGTTGGAGAATAAATTCGGACAAGAACAGGAAAGAGAAATCTTTAAAGGAAACTTGACCAAAATTTCAGATAAATATTTTAATAAAAAGGAAAATAAAGTGGCTTCGCTCAAACCGTGGTATTTTGCGGCAGCGGCATCTATAATTATTATGTTCGGATTGTTTTTCTTTGATTATAAGCATTATCCAAATTTTGAAGATTATAATCATCCAGAAAGTGCTTATTTTACAGAAAGAGGCGTTTCTGAAGCCATTTTAAAACAAGCAGAGAATAATTTCAACGGGAAAAGATATGAAACCGCGATTCCGATTTTTGAAATGATTTTAAAAGAAAACAATTCAGACGAGATTAAGTATTTCTACGCCGTTTCATTATTGCAAGTTGGCAAATACGTAAAAGCAGAAAATATATTTAAAGAATTGGAAGCTGGAAATTCTGTTTATAAAGAAAAAGCAAAATGGAATCTAGCCTTATCTAAACTAAAACAAGGGAAATATGATGACTGTAAAGCCATTTTACAGACCATTTCGCAAGACTATGAAGATTATGATGAAGTAGAACAGCTTTTAGAAGAATTGGATTAAATTCTAATTATTTAAGAAAAATTTTATCCCTTTACGGGAAACCTCAATCGAATTTGGAATTTTAGTTCTAAATTCGATTTTCTTTTTACAAGAACTTGTTCCAAAAACAATTTAAGTTAACCAGAAAACTAAATGAAAAAAATTGTAATAATTTTTCTTCTTGTTTTTTCTCAGACCATTTTTGGTTTGGGTAATATTACCCAGACCGAAAAATTGGCTGCGACTTGTAAAGTTTGGGGATTTTTAAAATATTATCATCCGAAAGTTGCCAGCGGAGAATTGAATTGGGACAATCAGCTTTTAGAAAAATTGCCTTTAATAGACAAAGCACAAACCAAAGAAGAGTTTTCGTTGATCTTAGAAAATTGGATCGATGATTTGGGGACAATAAAAGAAGTTGCTCCGATTGCTGTGCCAAAAGACGTTAAATTCTTTGACAAAAATTTCGATTTAAGCTGGTTTAATGATAAACTGTTTTCTAAAAAACTTTCGAAGAAATTGAAGTTTATTGAAGAAAATAGATTTCAGAGCAATGAAGAATTTGGACCCAGTTTCGACGGTTTTAAAAATTTAAAAAATTATTTTAATCTAGATTATACTGATAAAAACACAAAGCTTTTGATGCTGTATGCATATTGGAATGTGGTAGAATATTATTTCCCGTACAAATATGTAATGGATCAGAGATGGGATAAAACTTTAAATGAAATTTTACCTTCTGTTGTTCAGTCGAATACTCCAGAAGATTTTTATAAAGTACTTAGAAAGACAGCAGCAAAACTTGATGACAGTCATGTAGAGTTTCATATATATCCATCTGTAGCTACAGCTAAAAAGAGCTTTTATTATTTTCCTGCGACTGGTAAAGTAATAGATGAAAAATTGGTAATTACTGAAATTTTGGGAGATAGTCTGGCAGAAGCTGACAACATCAAAATAGGAACTGTAATTACTAAAATAAACAATAGGAGCATCAGAGAAATTATCGAAGAGAAAAGAGATATGATTTCTGCTTCAAACGAAGCCGCTTTTCTGGACAAAGTTCTACGCTCAATTTTAGTAAGCGAATCTGAAAAGGTAAATGTAGAATTTATGAATGATGGAAAATGCGAGACAAAAGAAATGACTTGGTTTAATTATCATGATTCACACCGAAATGAATTTAAAAAAGGAGCTCAGAAAAAGAAAGATAAATTCAAACTCTTGGATCATAATATCGGTTATGTAAACATGGGTGTTATTAAACCTAAAAATGTTCCTGATATGATTGATGCTCTCAAATTGACAAAAGCAATTGTTTTTGATATGAGAAATTATCCAAACGGAACTTTTGAAGAGATTGCTGCATTTTTGAATTCGCAGGAAAAAGAATTTTGCCAGTACACAATGCCTTATTTAAACTATCCTGGACGTTATGAATGGACAGAGGGAAGAAAATGTGGAACCGAAAATAAAGAAAATTATAAAGGGAAAGTCATTGTATTGCTTAATGAAGATTCTATAAGCCAGTCAGAATGGACGGCAATGTGTTTTCAAACAGCGGGAAATACCAGAATAATAGGAAGTCAGACTGCAGGAGCAGACGGAAACGTTTTTGAATTTGATTTTAGCGGGTTTCATACAGGCTTTTCAGGAATTGGAGTTTATTATCCAGACGGAAGAGAAACCCAACGTGTAGGAATTGTACCCGATATTGAGGTAAAACCAACAATAAAAGGGATAAAAGAAGGCAGAGATGAAGTTTTGGAACGCGCTTTGCTATATATAGAAACAGGAAAATAAATCTAGTTTGTCGTACTGAGTAACGAGGGATCGCACTAGCTGATCGAGAGAAAAAATGGGGGTTTTCTCCTCGAAGCTTCTTGTGAGGTCCTTCGTTCCTTAGAATGATAAAGAATAGGTTGTTATTGTTCTGGCCTTTGTCAAAGTGTACAACTTTTGACAAAGGTTTTTTTTCACCCCTGAGTGAAGTCGAAGAATCTCATTGAGAATCCATAAAGATTAGCGATTAAGGCTTCGACTCCTCTCAGCGTGACAAAAATAAAATCCGTGACAATCCGTGTTTTCACAAAGTGAATTCGTTTCATCCGCGTATCTCAATCGCAACAGAATTGCTATTCTTTTAATATTGTCGTAATTTTGGCACTTTAAAATTACAGCCTTGAATTCAAAACCTATTATTACCGATACTCACACGCATCTATATTCTGAAGAATTTGATCAGGATCGTGACGAAATGATTCAGCGCGCTATTGATGCGGGAATTACACGTTTTTTTATTCCTGCAATCGATGCTGCAGCAACACAATCGATGTACGATTTAGAAAAAAATTATCCTGAAAATATATTTCTAATGATGGGTTTGCATCCCACTTATGTGAAAGATAATTATTTGGAAGAATTGGCTCATGTGGAAACAGAATTGTCTAAAAGAAAATTCTACGCAGTTGGCGAAATCGGAATCGATTTGTATTGGGATAGAACACATCTAAAAGAACAGCAAATTGCTTTTAAAAGACAAATTCAGCTGGCAAAACAGTATAAATTACCCATTATAATTCATTGCAGAGAAGCGTTTGATGAGATTTTTGAAGTATTAGAAGAAGAAAAATCTGAAGATTTATTTGGGATTTTTCATTGTTTTTCCGGAACTTTAGAACAAGCAGAGCGCGCCATTTCTTATAATATGAAATTGGGAATTGGTGGAGTTGTTACTTTTAAGAACGGGAAAATTGATCAGTTTTTAAATCAAATCGATTTAAAACATATTGTTTTAGAGACCGATTCACCGTACTTAGCGCCCATTCCATATAGAGGAAAAAGAAATGAAAGCAGTTATTTGGTCAACGTTATAGCTAAATTAAGTGATGTGTATGTCGTTTCTACAGAAGAAATTGCAGCAATCACAACCCAAAACTCAAAAGACGTTTTTGGGATTTAACCTGAGCCTTACAAAACTTTAAATTTTTTTTTGTTCTTTTGCCCACTTTAAACAATTATAAATAATGCAGAAATTTGATGCCATTCGACCGTTTTATGATTCCGAAATAAATGAAGCACTTCATGCGGTGGTCAATCATCCTATGATGAAAACCATGATGAACTTTACTTTTCCGGATGTAGAAGATGAGGTTTGGAAGGAACAATTGAAGAAAACCCATTCGATAAGAGATTTTCAATGCAACTTTATTTATAACACGATCCAAAAAGTTTTAGAAAAAAGCTCTGAAGGTCTTACCACATCAGGTTTTGAAAAACTGGAACCCAATACTTCTTATCTATTTATCTCAAATCACAGAGATATTCTTTTGGATACAACCTTGCTAAATGTCTGTTTGTTTGAACATGGTTTAGTAATGACAGCTTCGGCAATTGGAGACAATTTAGTGAAGAAAGCTTTTTTGGCAACTTTGGCAAAATTAAATAGAAACTTCTTGGTTCTAAGAGGTTTGTCTCCAAGAGAAATGCTTCAAAGTTCAAAATTGTTGTCTGAATATATGGGACAATTGCTGCTTCGCGAAAACCGTTCGGTTTGGATTGCTCAAAGAGAAGGAAGAACAAAAGATGGAAATGACGAAACCAATCCAGGAGTTTTAAAAATGATTGGAATGGCTTCTGATGAAGAAGATTTGATGAATTATCTTAAGAAATTAAAAATAGTTCCTGTCTCTATTTCATACGAATACGATCCGACAGATGTTTTGAAAATGCCACAATTGATGGCGGAAGCAAACAACGAGGTTTACGTAAAAGACAAAAATGAAGATTTCATGACCATTTTGAGTGGTATCATGGGAACTAAAAAAAGAATACATATTTCTGTCGGAGATGTTCTGAATACAGAAATTGATCAGATTGTAGCTGAAAATGACAATGCAAACAAGCAGGTTCAAGCGTTGGCGCAAAAGATCGATGATGTTATTTTGACCAACTATCAATTATGGCCGACAAATTTTATTGCTTACGATATTTTAAACGAAATAGACAAATTTGCTCATAAATACAAAGAGAGCGAAAAACAGCTTTTTGAACGTCGTTTAGAAATGAGAATCGGAAGCGATAATCCTGTGACAAGACAAGGATTTTTAGCTATGTACGCCAATCCTGTTGTCAACAAATTAAAATACCAAGATGTCATCTAAAGCAAAAATATTATTGGTTTATACCGGAGGAACTATCGGTATGAGCAAAGATTTTGAAACTGGAGCACTGAAAGCCTTCAATTTTGGTAAATTAATTCAGAAGATTCCCGAAATCAAACAATTGGATTGTGAAATTGAATCAATTTCGTTCGAACATCCAATAGATTCTTCAAATATGAATCCCGAAATGTGGACGAAGATTGCCACAATTATCGAGGAAAATTATAATTCTTACGACGGATTTGTGGTGCTTCACGGATCTGATACCATGTCGTATTCGGCTTCGGCATTGAGTTTTATGCTGGAAAATTTGTCAAAGCCAGTTGTATTTACAGGTTCGCAATTGCCAATTGGAGATTTGCGCACCGACGCCAAAGAAAATCTGATAACAGCAATTCAAATTGCTTCTCTTCAGGAAAACGGAAAGCCAGTTATTACAGAAGTCTGCTTATATTTTGAATACAAATTATACCGCGGAAACCGAACTTCTAAAGTAAATGCTGAACATTTCAGAGCCTTTACAGCACCAAATTATCCTGAATTGGTAGAATCTGGTGTTCATTTAACATTAAACAGACATTTATTTCTTCCTGTAAATAAAAATGCAAAACTGATTGTTCATAAGAATTTAGACAATCACGTTGCCATCATTAAAATGTTCCCAGGAATGAGTGAAATTGTTCTGGCTTCCATCCTTGCAACTAAAGGTTTGAGAGGAATTATTCTCGAAACTTACGGTTCTGGAAATGCACCAACTGAAGATTGGTTTTTAAACTTAATCGAAAAAGCCATCAAATCTGGAATACATATCGTAAACGTAACGCAATGCTCGGGCGGAAGCGTAAACATGGGACAATACGAAACCAGTACAGCTTTGAAATCTTTAGGAGTTATTTCTGGGAAAGACATCACGACAGAAGCTGCAATTACCAAATTAATGTATTTGCTTGGGCATAATATTCCGCAAAACGAGTTTAAAGATATTTTTGAAACTGCACTTCGCGGGGAAATTTCGTAGTTTCAAAATTCCAATATTTAAAATCCCAAATTCCAAAATGTAAAGTTGGAGTATGGGATTTTTTTGTTGAAAGTTTCCTTTATCCGTTTCAGTTTGTCATCCTGACGGAGGAAGGATCACACAAGAAACTCGACAAAGATTGGTTTTCTTGCATACGGAATTACTAGTGTGATCCTTCCTTCGTCAGGATGACAACATTGCGGAAAAAATTGGAATTTGGAATTTTTAAAATTTGGAATTTCTATACTCAATCGGACAAGTTTCCAACTCATCAGAAGCTTTATGTTTTTTATAATACACATAAACAATCACAGAAAGAATACAGATAACTCCCTGAAGCGCAACAGTAGCTCTTACACCTACAAAGTGAGAAACATATCCAATAATTAAACTTCCCACAGGAATCATTCCTTGATACGCCATCATATAATAACTGATGCTTCTAGAACGCATGCTCACAATACTGTGCGTTTGAATATAAATATTGATAGAAGAAGTTTGTCCCATCATTCCGATTCCGCTTAGCGTCATACAGATCAATGCGAGGGTAATACTGCTTGAAACTGCGAGAATAATAATGCTGAATCCTAATAATAAACTAGCCGCAATCATTAATTTTCCCATATTCTCAGCTGATTTTAAATTGGCTAAATAAACCGCAGATAAAACAGAACCGATTCCGGCAGCGCTTTCAAACCAGCTGAAAGTTTCAGCATTTCCGCTAAAAATATCTTTTGCAAAAACAGGCATCAAAGTATTAAAAGAAATTACAAATAAACTACTGCAGGTTAACATTAAGAGCATTCTTGCCATTTCAGTTTCTTTTTTTACATAATCAAGTCCTTCCATAAGATCGTCCAGCATTTTAAGTTTGTTTTCGGCTTTGATATGTGGTGTGATTTTCATTAGCATTAGCGAAATCAAAACGGGCACATAACTCACAAAATTTCCGATAAAACAGATGTCTTCTCCATATTGATGCAGAATAATTCCCGCAAGTGCAGGCCCCGCGATTCGGGCAAAATTGTTCATAGTCGAGTTAAGAGCAACTGCGTTTGGAAGGTCTTCTTTATTGTCAACAATGTCAATCATCATGGTTTGGCGGCAAGTCATATCAAAAGCATTGATAATTCCTTGAATAAGGCTCAGTGCTAGAATAAAATTGATATTATAAATTTTGAGATAAATAAGTAGAGCCAAGGTTCCTGCCTGAAGCATGGCTAAAGACTGCAATACCATCATAGCGCGGTGTCTATCGTAACGTCCAATAATACTTCCCGCAAGCGGTGCAAGAAACAAAGACGGAATCATACTTAAAAAAGTCGCCAATCCCAACAAAAAGACTGATCCTGTTATGCTGTAAACCATCCAGCTTACGGCTGTTTTCTGCATCCAGGTTCCGATAACTGAAACAGATTGTCCGTAAAAGAATAACTTGAAATTTTTAGATTTTAAGGCTTTAAACATGATCTTTATTATTTGATTACAAAGTTCGGAATTATGATTTCATTAGAAAAATTAATAATTTTACTTATAATGAGTACTAAAACTTATCAATATGGAACTCTATCAATTGCAATATTTTATTAAAACGGCTGAGGTTTTGCACTTTACCAAAGCGGCAGAATTGTGTTTTGTAACGCAATCGGGACTTTCGCAACAAATTAAAAAGCTGGAAGAAGAGCTCGGAATGCCATTGTTTAAGCGAATTGGAAAAAAAGTGCAGTTGACAGAAGCAGGAGCTGTTTTTCTGATTCATGCTAAAAAAGTGGTTGAAAATCTAGAAAACGGTAAACAGGCGATTGAGGATTTAAACGAAATGATTGGCGGCGAACTCCGAATTGGCGTAACCTATATTTTTGGATTATTGATTCTGCCCGTAGTAAATGCATTTGCCAAAAGATACCAGAATTTGAGGATAATTGTAGAATATGGTACGACAGAAGCTTTAGAACAAAAACTGATTAATAATGAATTGGATTTGGTTTTGGTAATTTCGTCTCACGAAATTGGTCCTCCAATTCAGAAAGTGCCCTTGTTTACTTCAAATATGGTTATGGCAGTTTCAAAAAATCATGCTTTGGCTGAAATAGACAAAATACCATTTAAAAAAATAGCTGAAGTACCTTTGATTATTCCGGGAAAAGGTTCTAATTCACGCGAATACGTAGAGTTGCTGTTTGTAAAACATAACATGAAACCAAAAATTTCGATCGAATTAAATTCGATTCATGCTTTACTGCAAATGGTAGAAAATAGCGATTGGGCAACTATTGTAGCTGAAAAAGCTTTGAAAGGTTGGGAACATAGCCTTAAAGCAATACAAATTACGGGAGTTTCGACCAAAAGAGATTCATATATGTTGACAATGGGGGGTTACCAGAAAAAGGCCGTAAAACTATTTATGGAAGAATTTAGAAAGAGCATCTGAAGTAACTTTGATTTTACTTTTGTAAAGTCAGATTTTTTTGTGTTATTTGCAGACCAAAATAGAGAGGTGTCCGAGTGGTTTAAGGAGCTAGCCTGGAAAGCTAGTATATGGGTAACTGTATCGAGGGTTCGAATCCCTTCTTCTCTGCAAAACTAATCCCGCAATTTCATCCAGAATGGAATTGCGGGATTTTTATTTGTCAAAATAGTGATGATTATTTTATATATTGCTTTTAAATTCAATTTTAATAATGTAAAAGAATGAAAGTCTCCCGATAGTTACCGCGAGGGGATTAACTTATTTTAAATGAATATTCTGCGTCTAATAATTAAAAATCTAATTCTGTAAAGCGATTTTGACTTTCGGCATCATTCTGTCTACAAACATTTTGTAAGCTGCTTGAGAGGGATGTAAACCGTCTGAGGCAACAAGATTTGGATTGCTTAATCCCATACGTGTAATATCTGTAATCGAAACAAAAGCAACCTGACTGTTATTGCAATAGTTTTCTGCGAAAGAATTGTATTGATCTATTTCTGAAGAAATTGTACTGGTTTGCTCTCCAAATAAACTTTTTCCATAAGGCGTGTAAGCATAATCTGGGATAGAAATGACTACAACATTTTTTCGATCACCTTTAGCCAGCATAATGGCTTTATTGACCAATTCAGGAAATTCTTTTTCGTAAACTGAAAAGCTTTTGTGCTGATATTGATTGTTAACTCCAATTAAAAGCGTTACCAAATCATAATTGGATTCTGGTTTTTGCGATTCGATTGCTGAAAGCAAATTAGATGTTGTCCAGCCAGTTGTTGCAATTATTTTTAATGAAATTGTACTGGAGTACATGGCGTTTAAACTTGCTTTTAGCTGTTCTGGAAAACGACACGTTTCACAAACGCTCTGACCAATAGTATAACTGTCGCCTAATGCTAAATAATTTACAGAACTTGAAATTGGAGGATTTGTAGTGGGTGGATTTACAACTGGCGGAGTTGTTGTAATAGGAGATGAGGGTTCGTCTGAACTGCAACTTAGAAGAAATCCTGAAAGTATAACAATAACTATCTGTTTAAAATCTGGTTTCATAATTTTTTTAAATTAAAATGGCTTTAAACAAATAGTTACGTTAAATAGGGTGTTACGGTTTTATGGCTTCTTTATAAATATTTCTTTCCATGGTGATATTTAATCTTGCGAACATTTCAGAGATATTAAAACCTTCTTTTTTATAGTAAGCTTGCACGGCCTCTTTGGCGTTTTTCAAGACCATTTCATTTTCCCAAACAGCAATTGTTATGTAAATTAAATTACCATTTTCGTCAGTACGCTCATATGCATTGTCATTTATGAATCCGTCTAAATGCTTTATAAAATTGCGGTTGATTTGTACTCGTTCTAAAAACTCTTGTTTTGATTTTTCGGGAACGATAAATTGGTCGATAAAAATTTGTTGCATGGTTTCTGATTTTTTAGTTTCAATTTCTGGATTAATTCTTGAGGATTGAGCATTTGTTCTATAGTTGAATAATGTCAAAAAGACAATTCCGATTAAAATATTTGTTTTCATAACTCCTGTTTTTATTGATGTAAAATTCAGAATTGCGAAAACTTAATCCTTGTAAAAAATCATTGATTTACCAAAAAGATGGGAAATTGAAAAACTCACTTGGAGTTTGTCCTGTAAACAACTTGAAATCTTTATTAAAATGTGGCTGGTCAAAATATCCGGCATCAATAGCCAGATCGATGAGGTTTTGATTTTTTTGTTTGTGATCGATGATTGATTTTATGCGAACAACATAGCAAAATTGTTTTGGAGAAGATCCAATTGTTTTTCGGAACCTTTTCTCAAATGCATCTTGACTGATAAAAAGCGCATCGGCAAGTTCTTTTATTTTAATGATACCTTTTTTAGATTGTATGATAGTAATGGCCGCAGAGATTAAATTGTCGGGTTTGTAATTGTGCAGTCTTGATAAAAGAAACTGTTCTATAACAGCAATTTTTTGATTGTTGGTTTTTGCTTCCGCTAAAAGTTCTTCGATAACGGCGATTTTTTGCTGTGGAATAAAGTTGTCGAGCGAAACACTTTCTTCGAATAATTCATGAAGTGGTTCTTTAAAAAAAGCTTTAGCTCCAGCTTCTTTAAATTGAACGACAAGAGTTGCCGTATCTTTTGCATAATTAATTAATCGTACTGATTTGCGAATACCCGAAATTGTAGAAATGGGTAGTTTATCTTTCTGATTTTCTTTAATATAATTAACATCGCCTTTGCAGCGAAAAGCAATTGCTAGAGAAGTGCTGGGCAAAACCCGGTTTACCAATTCGTCTTCGCTTTCGATAATTCTGTAAGTCTTAATAAAAGGTCTTAACTGTTCTGTTGGAATGAAATCGATAATGTTCATTTGAAAGTATTTTCAACAGGCTGAATGTCAAAGGTATGAAAAAACAAAATTCCAATAACTTATCTGTCATTAAACAGTTTCAGTTATTGGAATTTTTAAGAAATAAGTTATGTTACATAACTTATAGTAATTTTAAACCATTTCGGCTTTCATCAAAATTTCTTCCTCGATAGCATTCCAAAGTCCGATGCGTTTTTCTAGAGCAAGAATCGAAACTTCTTCAACTTCTTTCCATTTTTGAGCATCGTTTTCACACAGTTCTGTAATCATTTGCATAGCCATTGGTCCATGTTCATCGGCATCCAATTCGATATGTCTTTCAAAATAGTATAGTAATTTTGCTAAATCGGTTTCCGGAAGGTTTTTCTGGAAGTTTTTCAAAATTTCAGTAAACATACTCGGAATCAAATCTTCTCTTCCAAAAGTAAATGCTGCTGCAATTTCGTGTGGTTTTCCTTCTTCGATAACTCTAAAAGTAAAATCTAAAAAGGCTTTTACATTGGGATGCAGTGAACTTTGTTTGATTGCAACGAATATATTATGAAGAGAGGTCACCTCTGATAAGAATTTTAAAACTCCTGTTGTATCTGCGCCACAGTCTTCCATAGCTTCAAGATACATTTCGTAGTGGCTTTGTCTTCTTCCATCAATACTTAAATCACTCTCTTCTGCAAGAACAATTTCATTAATCAAATAACGTGTTTCTGGATTTTTGGTAGCAAACCAAGGTGTTGTTGTACAAGTAAGTTTGGCCTGTAAGGCTTTTAAAAGTGACATAAAATCCCAAACAGCAAAAACGTGAGTTTCTAGAAAACTGTGAAGATCATTTATATTTTGAATCTTATTGTATAAAGAGTGGTTTAATAGTTGGTCTTTTTGAGGTTGAATGCTTTTGTTTATCGTTTCGATATTCATTTTTGAAAAAATTTTGATGCAAAGATAAAAAGCTTCTCCGTCAAGAAGAAGCTTTTTAGATTGATTTTATGTATATTTTAATAATTAGTGTTTATTTAAATGCTGGAATTCCAGTCACATCCATACCCGTTATCAATAAATGTATGTCGTGAGTTCCTTCATACGTAATAACACTTTCAAGGTTCATCATGTGGCGCATGATGGAGTATTCGCCAGTAATTCCCATGCCTCCGAGCATTTGTCTTGCTTCTCTAGCGATGGTAATGGCCATATTTACGTTGTTGCGTTTTGCCATCGAAATTTGAGCAGAAGTTGCTCTACCTTCATTTCTTAAAACACCTAAGCGCCAAGTTAATAATTGTGCTTTTGTGATTTCGGTAATCATTTCTGCCAGTTTTTTCTGCTGTAATTGAGTTCCTCCAATCGGTTTTCCGAACTGAATTCTTTCCTTCGAATATCGTAAAGCCGTATCATAACAATCCATAGCAGCTCCGATTGCTCCCCATGCAATTCCGTAACGAGCTGAATCTAAACAGCCCAGTGGAGCACCAAGACCAGATTTATTTGGCAGAAGGTTTTCTTTTGGAACTTTTACATTATCAAAGATTAATTCTCCTGTTGCAGAGGCACGAAGTGACCATTTGTTATGAGTTTCTGGCGTTGTAAAGCCTTCCATTCCTCGTTCTACAATTAAACCGTGAATTCTTCCTTCTTCATTTTTAGCCCAAACAACCGCAATATCAGCAAAAGGGGCGTTAGAAATCCACATTTTAGCACCATTTAAAAGATAATGATCTCCCATATCTTTAAAATTAGTGATCATACTTCCAGGATCAGAACCATGATCTGGTTCGGTTAATCCGAAACAGCCTATATATTCTCCAGTAGCAAGCTTTGGAAGATATTTCATTCTTTGTTCCTCGTTTCCATATTTCCAAATTGGGTACATTACTAGAGAAGATTGAACAGATGAGGTTGATCTTACACCAGAATCGCCCCTTTCTATTTCCTGCATAATTAAACCATAAGAAATTTGGTCTAATCCTGCTCCGCCATATTCTACAGGAATATAAGGTCCGAAACCACCGATTTCTCCAAGACCTTTAATAATTTGTTTAGGAAATTCTGCTTTTTGCGCGTATTCTTCTATAATAGGAGAAACTTCTTTTTTAACCCAAGCACGAGCAGATTCGCGAACTAATTTATGTTCGTCAGATAGTAAATCGTCTAAGTTAAAATAATCTGGAGATTGAAATAGGTCTGGTTTCATGATTTTTAAATTTAGCAAAGCAAATTTACATAATAAAAATATAACAAATACAAGTTAAAATGTTATATTTATTTATCGCAAAAATAAAATTAATAGGAATTTGGCAAATAAATTGTAGTTTTTTGATAATTTATAGACTATTTTTGAATTCCAAAAACAAACTTAATGAGGCTGATCATCTCTTTTTTCTTTTTACTACTAATATTTTCCACTGGGTCTGCTCAAACTACAGGAGAGCTCACGGAACAAAAGTACTTAGAATTACAGGATAAAATCCGTTTTAGCATTAATGGAAATTATGATGAGGGTTTATCCTATGTAAATCAGATGATTAAGTCTAAAAATGAGATTCATCAAGCCTTCGCTTATGCTGCAGGTTCTTACCTGTATCAACTAAAAGGAAATGCTAGTCAATCTGATAAAATGTATACAGAAGCAATAAAGCATTTAGCTAAAATTCCAGAGTCTAATGATAAAATAAAGTTACATGCGTATTTATGCAACTACAGAGGCCTTACTTTCTGGAAAAGATCAAACTATGGTAAAGCTCTTAGCAGTTATCAGGAAGGAGTCAAACTTTCTTCTAAAATAAATGATGTTGTACAAATTGTAAAATTTAAAGCCAATATTGCTTTACTAAATGAAGGCGTTGGTAATTATCAGTTGTCTATAAAAATATTAAGACAGAATGATGCATTCCTCGATAAGAATGAGAGTTTGTATGAAAAAGATCAGTTTCAGAATTCTAAAAGTAATACCTACACAAACCTTGGAAATTCTTATGAAGGATATTATTATAAGAATCGAGAGAAAGCATATCTATTAGATTCTGCAGAGTATTATTATAAAAAAAGTATAGCCTATTCGGATAGATTTATTGACAATAAGACTATTTCTAAACTTAGTTTAGGAAATATTTATTTGATTAAAAAGGATTATGTAAATGCGGAAAAAATTTATTACGATATCTCTTTTTATGCAAAACAGACTGATAATGAAGATTTGTATCAAATTGCGAATTATAATTTAGGGGATCTTTATTATTCTATAAAGAAATACGATAAAGCTCTTATATTTTTAAAAAAGGTAGATTCTATTAGCCAAAAGACTAAGACTATAGATAATAGTTATTTTAAGTCTAATTATATACAAGCTAAAATCTACAGTATCAAAAATGAACCCGAGCAGGCTTATAAATATTCCAAGCTATACTTGGATGCTTATGAGAAATATGAAGGAAATCTTAGGGAAGAGACATTAGAGGTAAACTACAAACTGGGAACAGCAGACCTTAGTGACGAGATGATTAGTGTTCAGGAGAAGTATAAATATGAAGTGTTTTGGAATAAAGCATTAAAAATATTTTATGTTATTCTAGTAATCGGAATTGTATTTTTCCTCATCAAAAATATTCGGGATAAAAATAAAGCCCAAAAGAAAATGAACGCTTTAATTGAAGAGTTCAAAGCTAATCTGGAGAAAAAAGAAATTGAAAAAACAAGAATAGAGAAAGAACCTTTTGAAAAAGCGGCTAAGGAGGTTGTTGAAACAGAAGATGTGGCTTTGAAAAAGGAAAATGCAAATTTGAGTATTGATGAGGCTAAAGAAAATAAGATAGTCGAAAAATTATTGGCTTTAGAAGAAAAACTAGAATATTTAAATGCTGATTTTACGCTTTCTTATGTCGCTAAAAAAATAAAAACCAATACTACTTATCTATCTTATGTTGTGAATAAAAGATTTGGAAAATCTTTTAGTGAATATTCTAATGAGTTGAAGATTAATTATGTTATTAACCAAATGATTACAAACCATTTGTACCGCAAATATTCTACACAAGCAATTGCGGAAAGCGTAGGATTTAAAAATGCAGTTTCTTTTGCAAAATCATTTCGCAAAAGAACTGGAGTGTCTCCAGCTCAGTTTGCGAATAATATCTAGTTTTAATAAATTGATTGTAATTTTTATGTACTTCCGTTACCACCATTTCCTTTACTTGGATATGGCTCAGGAAGCGGTTCTTCATCTCCCCCTTTAATTGTTTTTTGTTCTTTTTTAGAAATTGTATCTAGTAGAAAATCTTCGAATGTTAATTTGCTATTTTTCATGACTTGATTTTTTGATTTACTTTTAAATGTTTTCGTTCTGTTTATGTACTTCCATTTCCACCATTTCCTTTACTTGGATATGGCTCAGGAAGCGGTTCTTCATCTCCCCCTTTAATTGTTTTTTGTTCTTTTTTAGAAATTGTATCTAGTAGAAAATCTTCGAATGTTAATTTGCTATTTTTCATGACTTGATTTTTTTGATTTACTTTTAAATGTTTTCGTTCTGTTTATGTACTTCCATTTCCACCATTTCCTTTACTTGGATATGGCTCAGGAAGCGGCTCTTCATCTCCTCCTTTAATTGTTTTCTGTTCTTTCTTAGAAATTGTATCTAGTAGAAAATCTTCGAATGTTAATTTTGACTTTTTCATGATATATTTTGTTTGAATTAATAAATTAGTACTATAAATCTTTCGTAATATTTTTAAACGATTTTTATGAGATCCCTAAATGCATTATTATAAATAGTTTATTAGGGATTTTTTAGGCTTAAAAGCAGTGAGAAAAAGAGCTTTGTAAGTGGGTTAATTTTGTCGGAAAATGTACTGCTTAGATCAATTTTTGGAAATGCTTTTTTTATCTTTTAGAAACTTAAATTGACTCTTTAGTCTTTTTTTCAAACCCAATTCGTGTGATTTTTTTTAAAAAAAACATCTATTTTTATGAGTCTATTTTTCATGTTTTTTAATGTTTAGATTATTGCTTATCCAAAACTAGATAAAAAGCAAAGCCGTTAATCGAAAATAGGCTTTCTAAGCTTTTTATTGAAAAAACAAACTTCTAAGTAATTGTTAATCAGTATATTGTAAAGGTTGCTATACTTGGTATAATTTATAAATTGTATGTGGTATAATTAATAAAATGTATGTGTTTATGCGATTTTTATCAATAAAATCCCCAATCTTTGCAGTGTAAAATGATTTAAAAACGATCAAAAGCGATGTTAAAACTTGTCCAAAAATTTCTGCAAATCAACCGCTACTCAGATATCAAAAATGAGTTTAAGGATCTGTTTTTGTCTCACCCAAATTATCCGAGTTTGTTTGCCATTACAGACTCGTTTGATTTGCTTTCTGTAGAGAATGCTGCTGTAAGAGTTTCTAAAGAACAGATTGAAGATTTACCATCAAACTTTTTAGCATATTTTAAAGATGAATTGACGCTTGTTGAAAAGATTAAAAGTGGTGTTAGAATCACTACATCAAAAAAAGGAAGCCAAAAATTATCTTATGATAAATTCCTTTTAGATTGGAATGGAGTAATTGTGGCCATTGAACCAAACAATGTTGTGGCAAGAGATAATTTAAAAATAGAATACAACTGGTTAAAATATTTTCTGCCTCTTGCACTTGTAGCAGGATTATCTTTATACTATAACCATTTTGATTGGTTTAGCGCTTCGTTTTTGATAACATCGGTTTTAGGTTTAATTGTAAGTATATTTATCGTGCAAGAGAGATGGGGAGTTAAAAACACAGTAATTTCAAAATTCTGTAATTTAAGTTCCAATTCTTCTTGTCACTCTGTAATAAGCTTCAATGATGATATTGCAAATAAATGGTTGAGTTTTTCAGATTTGCCATTGCTTTTCTTTAGCTCAAGTATTATAGCCATATTGGTTCAGCCTTTAAGTTCAGCGGTTTTTGTTGGATTCTTGAGTTTATTGGCTATTCCAATAATAGTTTGCTCGATCTGGATTCAGAAATTTGAGATTCAAAAATGGTGCATCATGTGTTTGGCAATATCATTTTTAATATTGGCGCAAAGCATTGTTTGGTTCTCGTCAGATCTTTTTACCTTAAGTTTCAGCTTTAATGAAATTTTTCCTTATGTATTCTCTTTATTGCTTTTAATACCAATCTGGGCGGCAGTTAAAGTGATGATTAGAAAAATGCTTGATAATGAAAATTCGCTCAAAGAACTTAAGAAATTTAAAAGAAACTATTCGTTATTGAATTTCTTATCTAAAAAAGTAAAATACAACAAAGGGTTTGAAGACTTAAGAGGTTTGACATTCGGAAATAGAAATGCGGGAGTTAGACTTTCTGTAATTCTTAGTCCAAGCTGCGGACACTGTTATAAAACTTTTCAAGAAGCTTTTGAATTGGTATTGAAGTTTCCAGATAAAATATTTTTGAACATTCTTTTTAATATTAATCCAGAAAATAATGACAATCCTTACAAAGCAATTGTCGAAAGGCTTTTGACTATTAACAGAACAACACCTGGAAAAACAGTTGAAGCGATTTCAGATTGGTATATTAAAAGAATGCCACACAAAAAGTGGTTAAAAAAATGGAATGTTGATTCTGTTAGCATGATGATAAATCAAGAAATTCAGAAACAATATGATTGGTGCTCGATGAACAATTTTAATTATACACCTATTAAAATTGTAAACGAAAGGTTATTTCCGAATGAATATGAATTGAACGAATTGAAATATTTCTTAAATGATTATGTAGATGAAGTTCAAGTGTTAGAAAAAATAGCCTAAGAAAACAGAAATTTCGACTGTTAAAATAGAAATTAGTTAACCCCAACTTAAAAACCTGCAGTGATGTTAAAAAACATTTTGAAATTGAAAGGCGCGGTAGAATTGACTGCAAATGAGATGAAAACAATGAATGGAGATCACGCTCCGATTTGTGAAGATGGATTTAAAGCTAAAAGATGTACAGAATTTGGAGCTGTTCCGGCGTACTGGAACTGTATACCAGATAGTTATGTTGGAGGCTGTTAAGAAGATTTTTAAGCATCAAGTTATTTATTACAGATTTGAGGCTTAAACCAAAAAATGTAAATAGCCAGTTATGTTAGAAAAGATTTTGAAAAGCAAAGAAACAAGAAAGCTGACAAAAAAAGAACAGAAAAACATTTTGGAAAGCGAGTATCTGCAAGAACTCAATTGCCATGATTCTGCTGTTGAGAAATATTCTGCTTGCTAATTTTTAATATTAAAAAGCAATGGAAATAATGCCGTTGCTAGATAAAAAAACGGTATTAATTATGATAAAGAAGATTTTAAACCTAGAGGGTGCTCAGTGCATTAATAAAGCCGAACAGAAAACCATGAAAGGAGGAATTCCAGAGTGCTGGGTTTATGCTTTAGAGGCAGGATGTTTTTTAATACCATCAGGCGAAACTTGTCCGCTAAATACATCATCAGGTATTTGTGATACAAGTCGTCTTTGTTGTTGATTTTTAACTTTTTTAAAAGTAATACGATATAGCCTTATTTAGAATTTAGTCATGTTTTTTTTGAATGTATAGGCGCTCAATCGTGGAACATTGAGCATATTCTCAGTATTGATGATTGGTGCTGAGATTCTTAGGAGTTGGCCGCAAGGTTGTTTTTATTTGGTTAGGGTAACCAGCGGCCATGTCCTAAAGAAATTGTGTTGCTAAAAATTTGTTTTTAAATACTGAAACAGAGAAGATTTAGGTCTTCTCTGTTTTTTTTATGGATTAACAAGAAATTTTTTTCTTAATTTGGTCTAGAATAAATCATAATAAATTGAAAAAATTTGCTCATTATACGCAGGCAGATAATAAAGATTGCGGACCGACATGTTTAAAAATTATTGCTAAATATTACGGTAAAACAATCAATATTCAGGAGTTGAGAGATATTAGCGAAACAACTCGTGAAGGAAGCAATTTGCTTTTTTTAAGTGATGCTGCCGAAAAAATAGGATTTAGAACTTTAGGAGTAAAACTCTCTGTAAAAAGAATCGAAGAAGCTCCGCTGCCATGTATTTTGCATTGGAACGATAATCACTATGTCGTACTTTATAAAATAAAAAAAGGGAAGTATTATATATCAGATCCAGCTTTTGGTCTTTTAGAATACACTAAAGATGAATTTGTAAAGTTTTGGATAGGTAACAATGCTGATGATCAAACAAAGGAAGGAATTGCATTATTGATTGAAGCAACTCCAAAATTTTTTCAATCTAATTTTGATAAAGAAGAAAATTCAGGATTAGGATTCAAATTCCTTTCCCAATATCTCTTTCAATACAAATCATTTCTTATTCAGCTTGCTATTGGGCTTTTTGCGGGTAGTTTATTACAATTGATATTTCCATTTTTAACCCAAAGCATTGTCGATGTCGGAATTCAGAATCAGAATATTCATTTCATTTACCTAATTCTATTTGCACAGCTGTTTCTTTTTGCTGGGAGAACAGGTTTAGAACTTATAAGAAGCTGGATACTGCTTCACCTCTCCACTCGCATCAATATTTCATTAATTTCTGATTTCTTTATTAAGTTAATGAATCTTCCGATTTCTTTTTTTGATGTAAGGATGACTGGTGATATCATGCAGCGAATTAATGATCATCGTAGAATCGAAAAAATACTTACAACATCCTCTTTAAATGTGCTATTTTCTGTTATTAATATGTTTGTATTGGGAGCAGTTCTGGCTTATTTTAATCTAAAGATATTTTTGGTGTTTTTTGTCGGTAGCCTCCTTTATTTTGGATGGATAAGCATGTTTTTAAAACGAAGAGAAGTTTTGGATTACAAGCGTTTTGCTGAAGTTTCTGTTGAGCAGAGCAAAGTAATGGAGCTGATAAACGGAATGCAAGAAATTAAGCTTCATAATGCAGAAAAACAGAAACGCTGGGGTTGGGAATATGTTCAGGCAAGATTGTTTAGAGTTTCGATAAAAGGTCTGGTTTTAGAGCAGTCGCAAAGCATTGGCTCATCGGTAATAAATGAATTAAAAAATATTTTCATTACTTTTTTATCAGCAAAATTAGTTATCGATGGTTCTATAACGCTAGGGATGATGTTGGCCATTAATTCGATTGTAGGCAGTTTAAATGGGCCAATTACACAGCTGATCCAATTTGTGAGAGAGCTTCAGGATGCTAAAATTTCATTGGCAAGATTATCTGAAATTCACGAAAAAGAAGATGAAACACAAGAAGAGGAACATCAGTCTATAGATGTGCCGTATGATTCAGATATCGAACTAAAAAATGTTTCGTATAGGTATTTAGGTTCAGACATTCCTGTTTTAGATAACTTAAGTTTAAAGATTCCAGCTAATAAGGTGACAGCAATAGTGGGAGTAAGCGGAAGTGGAAAAACAACTTTGATGAAGCTGCTGCTAAAGTTTTATAATCCAGACAAAGGTGAAGTCAGTATTGGAAGTGCTCAATTGAAAAATATTTCACAGAAAGCATGGAGATCTAATATTGGAGCGGTTATGCAAGAGGGGTATATTTTCACTGATACAATTGCAAATAATATTGCAGTTGGGGCTGATAGAATCGACAAAGAACGATTGCTTTATGCATCTGATGTAGCGAATATTACACAATATGTAAGCGAACTCCCATTGGGCTATAACACCAAAATTGGTGCAGAAGGATTAGGAATGAGCACTGGGCAGAAACAGAGATTGCTGATTGCCAGAGCAGTATATAAAAATCCTGAAATTTTATTTTTCGATGAAGCAACTTCAGCCCTTGACGCCAACAATGAAAAAGAGATTATGCAGAAGCTTGGTATTTTCTTTAAGAACAAAACAGTTATTGTAATTGCGCATCGACTAAGCACAGTCATGAATGCAGACCAGATCGTAGTTCTGGATAAAGGTAAAATTATTGAAATAGGAAATCATACCACGTTGGTTGAACAAAGAGGAAATTATTTTGAATTGGTTAAAAATCAATTACAGTTAGGAAATTAGTCATGGCAGAAAATAACAATACATTTGAATTAAGAAGTGAAGAGGTTCAGGATATCCTGACCAAAGTGCCGCATTGGATGATACGATGGGGAACCGTTTTGATATTTGCCATTATTATTATGCTGTTTTTTGTTTCTTGGTTTGTGAAGTATCCAGATGCCGTAAAAACAGAAATTGTAATTACAACTAATATTCCGCCAGAAAAAATAGTATCCAAGTCTTCTGGGCGAATTGAAGCGATTTTAGTAAAAGATAAAACAGAGGTAAATAAAAATAGTACGTTGGCCATTATTGAAAATACGGCAAATTATAAAGATGTTTTTCTGCTGAAAAAGATTGTGGACAGTTATGATATAAGCAGCTCAAAAACAGAGTTCCCTTTTGAACTGCTGCAAAAAAAACAGCTCGGCGAAATAGAAAGCGCTTTTGCGGTTTTTCAGAAAGATTATCAGGCTCAGGAACTAAATAAAGACCTTCATCCTTATCAGGTGGAAAGCAGGGCACAGCAGTCTGAGAAAATCCAGATAACCCAAAGAATAGAAATTCTGCAGCAGCAGAAAACAATTAACGAACATGAGCTGGAACTTCAAAAAAATGAAGTGGCACGCTTTGAGACTTTATTTAATAAAGGAATTATTTCTGCCCAGGAAATGGAAGCTAAAAAACTAAGTTTTCTTCAGGCGCAGAAGAATTATAGAAGCCTATTGTCGTCAATTTCCCAATTAAGGTCTTCTTTGATTGATAATACAAAATCAAGTCAGAATTCGCAGATAAACAGCACTAGAGAAGAAGTGAATCTTGGGCGTAATGTGTCGCAGTCGTTTTATCAGCTGAAAAAAGTGATAAGAGACTGGGAGTTGGCTTATGCTTTAAAATCTTCTATTAGTGGTAAAGTGACTTTTCTGCAGGTATGGAATGAAAATCAGACCATAAATGTTGGAGATAATGTGTTTTCTATAATCCCGGATGCTAAGAACAGTTTCATAGGAAAGGTAAAAGCGCCAGCTTTAAATTCAGGAAAAATCAAAGTGGGGCAGCGTGTCAATATCCGTCTGGCCAATTACCCAGATAGGGAGTTCGGCGTTCTGAAAGGCCAAATCAAAAATATTTCATTGGTACCCGACAAGGACGGCAATCTTCTTATAGACGTTGCGCTTCCAAACGGATTAAAAACATCATATAATAAACAAATTACGTTTCAGCAGGAAATGAAAGGAAGCGCAGAAATTGTAACCGAAGATTTGAGATTGATTGAAAGGATTCTGTATCAGTTCAAAAGTATATTTGAACAGGTTTAAAATTTAAGATAAAAATCTTTAGTCAGTTCAATATATTCAGGAGTGTAAATATGACGATCGATTTCAATCACTAATTCGTCTGTTTCGATTTCAGAAACTTCATTTCGGCTAAAAGCCAATAAGCTGCGTTTAATTTCAGATTTTGGATTTCCTTTTACTCGAGTAATTTTTAGAGGATATAATTCAGCTTCTTTTGCCAGAGCAATAAATTTTTCTTCTTCTTTGAAAGGAAGAATTAAAGCAAATATTCCGTTTTCTGATAGCAGTAAATCTGCAGCTTCGACTAATTCTTCAAAAGGCATCGCATCTTGAAAACGAGCTAAATCACGTTGTTCGCTTTCTGTTTTATAGTTCTCAGCATAAAAAGGAGGATTCGAAACGATTAAATCATATTCATCTTCTGGTTCATCAATAAATTCGTCTAAACCAGCATGAAAACAAAATAAACGATCGCCCCAAGGAGAAGCTTCAAAATTTTCTACGGCCTGTTCATAAGCGTCTTCATCAATTTCAAGAGCATCAATTTGTTCTGCATTGCATCTTTGCGCAAGCATCAAAGCAATAATTCCAGTTCCAGCACCTATATCCAAAATGCTAAAAGGATTATGGCGAATTGGAGTCCAAGAACCCAATAAAACGCCATCGGTGCCGACTTTCATTGCGGTTTTGTCCTGTTTTACAGAAAATTGCTTAAACTTAAACATAGATAGAAAATTCCAATTTTTTTAAATTCCAAATTCCAATCTTAGAGAAGAAATTCCAAAAATGAAAATTCCAAATTCCAATTGAAGAGGATAATTTTATTTGAATGGCAAAAGTAAGGTTAAATATTAATTTACTGCTTAGAAGTTTTAGTAATTATGGCAGAAAGAATTTTTCGTAACTCTTCAATTTCGAATAATAAAGATTCAGAAAGTGAGTTTTGATCAGGATTTAGATCATTTAATAGTTGAAGCCAAAATTTAGATTCCTTAGCTTCTTTTCGAGCTATTTTAAGTCTGAAAATTAAATCTTTGTCGCCTAATTTTTCATTTGCTTCAATATAATTAGCGCCAATTGAACCAGAGGATCTTATAAGTTGTTTCCCATCTTCAATGTTTGAAGTGTTTTTTGGTAAATTGCGAATATAGATTCTACATTCTTTTGCAAACAAAAAGGTTCTTTCTTCTAAATTGTATGGTTTCATTTAGTTAAATTCCAATATTAAAAATTCCAAATTCCAATTTTTTAAAGTGTGAATATATAAAGAAACAATTAAATAATAAGTTTTTTCTTTCAAAAAAATAAGACATTCATATTTGAAATTTAAAAAATTGAAAATTCAACTCCATTAAAGCTTGGAATTTGGAATTTTAAAAATTAGAATTTACCATTTCCAGTTTTGGAATTTGGGATTTTAAAAAATTGGAATTTAACCTAAAGGTACATCTCAATAAGACCTTCAGGAAGATCCATGATCACTTTTTTGTTCTCACGATCGATTTTTACAAGAAATTGATCAATCATAGGAACTAAGATTTCGACTTCGCCATTTAAGACTTCAAAAAGAGGCTGTGCAGTTGAGTCATTTATAGAGGTTATTTTTCCGAAAACGCCTAAACGTTTGTCTTCGATTTCGAAACCTATAACTTCGTGGAAGTAAAATTTGTTGCCAGTAAGTTTTGGCAACATGGTTAATGGAAGATAAATGGGACTACCGACTAGGGCATCTGCATCTTCTTCAGTATTTACATCTTCAAAACGAACTCTCAGAAAGTCGTTTTTGTGCATTGAGCTAGATTCAATAAAAAAAGGAACCAAGTGTTTGTTGTTTTCAACAAACACTGATTCCAGATTTTCGTATAACTCAGGTTCATCTGTGTCTAAATAGACTAAGACTTCCCCCTTGAAACTAAATTTTTTAGCGATTTTACCTAAATAAAAACAATCTTCTTTACGCATTATCGCTAAGTAAAATTATGCTTCAGTTGTTTCGTTATTCTCTTCAGCAGCAGGAGCTTCTTCAGTAGTTTCAGCAACTTCTTCTGTAGCCTCAGCAGCTTGTGCAGCAGCGGCAGCTTCAGCTTGTGCAGCAGCAGCATCAGCAACACGTTTAGCGTTAACTTCTTGCTCAGCTTTTAAAGCTTTTGCTTTAGCATCAGCTTTTGCTTTAGATAAACCATCTTTTTTAGCATCAACTTTACCAGCTTTTGCTTCTAACCAAGCAGTTAATTTAGCATCTGCTTGCTCTTGTGTTAAAGCACCTTTGCGAACTCCTCCATCAAGGTGGTGTTTCAATAAAGCACCTTTGTAAGAAAGGATAGCTCTAGCAGTATCAGTTGGTTGAGCACCATTGTGTAACCATTTAACTGCGCTGTCAAGGTTTAACTCAACAGTTGCTGGGTTTGTATTTGGATTGTAAGTACCGATTTTCTCTAAGTATCTACCATCTCTTTTTGAGCGTGCATCTGCAGCTACTACCCAGTAAAAAGGTTTTCCTTTTTTACCGTGTCTTTGTAATCTAATTTTTACTGACATAATCTAGTGATTAAATTTTGAGGTACTCGACCTCTGTTAATTAAGGGCGCAAAGATATAATTTTTTTATGAAAAATGCGTTTTAAAAAAGATTAAATCTATCTGAGTTGTTTTTTTAGCATTTTTTTGACTTTTTAAATTAAGTATTTAGCTCTTAATGGGATACTTTTGCATCAAATTCATTTTAAATATGAAAAAATACTTTTACTTTTTATCACTTTTACTTCTGCTTGTATCTTGTACAGAGGATATAAGATTTAATAATCCAGCCTTTCAGACCTTAAAAGATAATGCTTTTTGGAGAGCCCAAGTTTATGAAGCTGGAATCGAAACGAATGATTTTTTTGTTATTGAAGGGGCTTTGGGCTACGAGCAAATCAAACTTCAACTTCCTGAACCAGATAAGAAAACATATATTTTAGGTATAAATGATGATGTAAAAGCCATTTATAAGGATACGTATAAGGGACAAGAAGCTGAATTTAGCACTGGAACAGGCAAAGGAACAGGAGAGATTACCGTTACAGAATACAATACCGTTGATAATACTATTTCAGGAACGTTTAAATTTACAGCGGTTAATAGTGATCAAAATGCTGAAAAACAAACTATGCATTTTTCGGAAGGTGTTTTTTATAAAATTCCAGTGACACAGGGGCCTAACTTTGTTCCAGTCAACAATTAATTTCCTAATTTGAGCCTGATCAAATCAGAATAAAAACTTAAATAAATCCATAACATAGTAGATTAGATATAAATAAGACTACATTTGCTTCTTATTATAAATAAATATCTATGAATATTTTCGTTGGGAGCCTTCCATTCAGTATTGAGGAAGCAGATTTAAGAGAGTCTTTTGAGGCTTATGGAACAGTTGACTCTGTTAAAATTATTACTGATAAATTTACTGGAAGAAGTAAAGGCTTTGGTTTTGTTGAAATGCCAAATGATAGTGAAGCACAGAAAGCTATCGATGAATTGAACGGTGCTGTTGTTTCAGGCCGTACAATCGTTGTAAATAAGTCTGAGCCAAAACCAGAGGGCGAAAGAAGAAGTTTTAATAACAACCGCGGAGGAAACGATCGTGGTGGTTACGGAAACAACCGTGGTGGAGATCGCGGAAACAGAAGAGAATATTAATGTTTTTTTTCTAAAATATAAAAGGGATAAACTTATGTTTATCCCTTTTTTGTTGCTTTTGTTTCAAGTTTCAAGTTGGAAAAACCTGAAACTTGAAACAAATAAAAGCTGAAACAAAATTATACATTCGCAGCTAACCAGTCACCAACTTCTTTAGTGCCGTATGCTTTACCTCCGTTAGCTAAATCTTCAGTAACTACTCCAGCTTCTAAAGCTTTGTTTACAGCATCTCTGATTGCTTTTCCTTCTTCCATCAATCCGAAGTTTTCGAACATCATAGCAGCAGATAAAATAGTAGCCATTGGGTTTGCAATGTTTAATCCTGTCGCTTGTGGGTAAGAACCGTGAATAGGTTCAAATAAAGAGACTTCAGCTCCCATAGATGCAGAAGGCATTAATCCCATTGAGCCAGAAATTACAGAAGCTTCATCTGTTAAGATATCTCCAAATAAGTTTTCAGTAATCAATACATCATAAGAATTTGGCCATTGAACCAAACGCATAGCGACAGCATCAACAAATTCGTAGCTCACTTCAACCTCTGGATAGTCTTTTTCCATCGCTTGAACTGTTTCTCTCCATAAACGTGAAGTTTCCAAAACGTTTGCTTTGTCAACGCAGCATAATTTTTTAGAACGTGTCATAGCCAATTCGAAACCTTTTTTAGCTAAACGCTGTACTTCGGCTCTAGTGTAAACACAGTTGTCATAAGCTGTATCTCCGTTATCTTTTCTTCCTTTTTCACCGAAATAAATTCCGCCAGTTAATTCTCTTAAGAAAACCAAATCAGTTCCTTCGATTCTTTCTCTTTTTAGCGGCGATTTATCTAATAATGATGGGAATGTAAAAGTTGGTCTTACGTTTGCGAACAAACCTAATGCTTTACGCATTTTTAGCAAACCTTGCTCTGGACGTACTGGCGCAGAAGGGTCGTTATCGTATTTTGGGTGGCCAATCGCTCCAAAAAGAACGGCATCAGCATTTTTACAAACTTCGTGAGTTGCATCTGGGTAAGGTTCTCCTACTGCATCAATAGCTGCAGCTCCAGTTAAAGCTGGTTTCCAAGTAATTTCATGTCCAAATTTTTTCGCAACAGCATCAGATACTTTTACTGCTTCATTGATTACTTCTGGTCCGATTCCGTCTCCGGCTAAAAGGGCTATGTTTAATTTCATTCTATATGTGTTATTAAGGTTCAAAGTGGCAAAGTTGCAAAGGTTCAAAGTTTTAAAAGCAGGTATAGACCTTTGTCGCTTTGTCACTTTGAACCTTTGTAACTGTAATTAAGTTATAATGTTAAGCATTTTCTGTGTCGCAATAATCGCTGCAACAGTTTGATCTGAATCTAATCCGCGGGTTTTGAATTCTTTTCCGTTGTTGACCCATGTGATAATGGTTTCGCACAACGCATCAGAACTACTTCCTGGTGGGATTCTCACGGCATAATCAATCAATTTAGGAAGCGTAAGTTTTTTGCTTTTGTAAATTTTCGATAAAGCATTCATAAAAGCATCAAACTGACCGTCTCCCTGAGCGTTTTCTTCGATTATTTCTCCGTTTAAATTTAAAGATAAAGTCGTCGATGGGCGCATTCCTTTAGAATGAACCAGCATATAAGAGTTTATTGTAATTTTTTCTTCGTAAGTGTGACTGTCCAAAACATCTGAAATAATGTAGGGAAGATCTTCTTTTGTTACGGTTTCTTTTTTGTCGCCCAGTTCAATAATTCTTTGGGTAACCAGTTTCAAATCTTCGTTGTTAAGTTTTAAACCTAACTCCTGAAGATTCTTTTCGATATTGGCTTTTCCTGAAGTTTTTCCGAGAGCATATTTACGTTTTCTTCCAAAACGTTCTGGAAGTAAATCATTGAAATAAAGATTGTTTTTGTTGTCTCCATCGGCGTGGATTCCAGCAGTTTGCGTAAAAACATTATCGCCTACAATTGGCTTGTTGGCAGGAATTCTATAACCTGTAAAAGTTTCAACCAGTTTACTTACAGAGTACAACGAAGTTTCCTTAATGCCAATATTTACTTCTGGCATATAATCATTGATAACCGCAACTGTACTTTCAAGAGGTGCGTTTCCGGCGCGTTCTCCCATTCCGTTTACCGTTACGTGAAGTCCGTTGATTCCTGCTTTTATCGCTTCCATAACATTGGCAACGCTTAAATCGTAATCGTTATGAGCGTGAAAATCAAAATTAATGTTTGGATATTTCGCTCTGATTTTTGAAATAAATTCAAAAGTTAGAGAAGGAATTAAAACGCCTAAAGTATCAGGAAGCAGAACTCTTTTAATTGGCTGAGTTGCTAAGAAATCCAAGAATTGAAAAACATAGTCTGGCGAATTTCGCATTCCGTTGCTCCAGTCTTCCAGATAAACATTGGTTTCAATGTTGTTTTCTTTCGCTAAAGCAATGATTTGGGCGATTTCTGAAAAATGTTGTTCTGGTGTCTTTTTCAATTGATGCGTTAAGTGATTCATTGAGCCTTTGGTCAACAAATTCTGCACTTTAGCGCCTGCTTTTTTCATCCAATCAATTGAAACGCCTCCGTCAACAAACGTTAAAACTTCAATTCTGTTGATGTATCCTTTTTCTTCAGCCCATGAAGTAATGCCTTTTACAGCCTGAAATTCTCCTTCGCTCACGCGTGCAGAAGCAATTTCTATTCTATCAATATTTAATTCCTCCAACAACAATTGCGCAATGGTCAGTTTTTCTGCAGCAGAAAATGATACTCCTGAGGTTTGCTCACCATCACGAAGTGTCGTATCCATTATTTCAATTTTTCTTTTTTCCATATTGATATTCTATAATTCTGATGTGATTTGACGCAGATTTTACGGATTTGCTATCGCAAAGACGCAGATTTACGCGGATTTTTACTTTAACAAAAAAAAAATAAAATCCGTTTTTTTCCGCGTCTTCGCAAAGCGAATCAGTTTCATCCGCGTTCTATATTCTAGAAAGACCCGAGAGGTTTTGAAGCCTGTCGGGTCTAATAGATTGAATGATATTTCTATTAGTACGGAAGTTTATCAGCGAAAGCTTTAATATCTTCCTTCATGTTTTGTAAATAATCAATATCGTCGAAACCATTAATAAGATTGTTCTTTTTGTAACCATTAATAGCAAAAGACTCTTGCTCACCAGTTGACAATAAAGTAATCGTTTGGTTTGGAAGGTTGATTTCTAATTCTGTTTTTGGATCAGCTTCGATAGCTTTGAAAATGTTTTCCAAAAACTCAGGGCTAATTTGAACTGGCAGTACACCAATATTCAAACAGTTTCCTTTGAAGATATCTGCAAAGAAAGATGAAACGACAGCACGGAATCCGTAATCGTAAACTGCCCAAGCAGCATGTTCTCTAGAAGATCCAGAACCGAAGTTTTTTCCTCCAACAAGAATTTTCCCGCTGTAAGTTGGATTGTTTAAAACGAAATCTGCTTTTGGAGTATCATCTCCGTTGTATCTCCAGTCTCTAAAAAGATTGTCTCCAAAGCCTTCACGTTTTGTAGCTTTTAAGAAACGAGCTGGAATGATTTGATCAGTATCTACGTTCTCAATTGGCAACGGAACTCCGCTGCTTGTAAGTATATTAAATTTATCGTATGCCATTTTAATTTTAGATTTTGGATTTTAGATTTTAGATTTCTTAAAATGAGAATCTATAATAAATCTAAAAGCAATTTTATTGAATTTTTGAAATTGTTATTGCAATTGTCATTGACTAGAACAGTTCTCTCGGATCTGTCAATTTTCCTGTAACAGCAGCTGCAGCAGCCATAATTGGACTAGCAAGAAGTGTTCTTGAACCAGGACCTTGACGACCTTCAAAGTTTCTGTTTGAAGTACTTACTGCATATTTTCCAGCAGGAACTTTATCATCGTTCATTGCTAAACAGGCAGAACATCCAGGTTGACGTAATACGAAACCAGCTTCAGTCAAAATATCTAAAATTCCTTCTTCTTTAATTTGCGCTTCCACAACGTGAGAACCCGGAACTAACCAAGCCGTAACATTATCTGCTTTTTTTCTTCCTTTCACAATTTCAGCAAAAGCTCTAAAATCTTCAATACGTCCGTTTGTACAGCTTCCTAAGAAAACATAATCGATTTGTTTTCCAATCATTACATCATCTTCATTGAAGCCCATGTAAGCTAAAGATTTTTTGTAAGTTTCCTCGCCGCCTTCAACTTCTTTTGCGCTTGGGATATGTTTTGTGATACCAATTCCCATTCCAGGGTTTGTACCATAAGTAATCATTGGTTCGATGTCTTCCGCTTTGATATTTAATTCGGCATCAAATACAGCATCTGGATCTGTTTTTAAAGTTTTCCAGTATTCAACAGCTTTTGTCCAAGCTTCACCTTTTGGAGCGTATAATCTTCCTTCAAGGAAATCGAAAGTTGTTTGGTCAGGAGCAATCATTCCTCCACGAGCACCCATTTCGATACTTAAGTTACAAACTGTCATACGGCCTTCCATGGTCATGTTTTCGAAAACATCACCAGCGTACTCCACAAAATAACCTGTTCCTCCAGAAGTAGTTAATTTAGAGATTATATAAAGCGCAACGTCTTTTGGTCCAACACCTTTACTAAGTTGTCCGTTTACGTTGATACGCATTTTCTTTGGTTTAGGCTGCATAATACATTGAGTAGAAAGCACCATTTCAACCTCAGATGTTCCGATACCGAAAGCGATAGCTCCAAAAGCACCGTGAGTAGACGTATGCGAATCTCCACATACAATAGTAGCACCTGGCAAAGTAATTCCATTTTCAGGACCAACTACGTGTACAATTCCATTTTTTTGGTGGCCTAATCCCCAGTGAGAAATTCCGTATTCAGCGGCATTGTCTTCAAGAGCTTTCAATTGGTTTGCAGAAAGCGGATCTTGAACTGGTAAATGTTGGTTTATGGTTGGTGTATTGTGGTCAGCAGTTGCAAAAGTACGTTCTGGGTATAAAACGTTAACGCCTCTTGATTTTAATCCTAAAAAAGCAACAGGACTCGTAACTTCATGAATGAAATGGCGGTCAATAAAAAACACATCTGGCCCATCTTCAATTTTACGCACAACATGTGAATCCCATACTTTGTCAAATAATGTCTTACTCATTTTTTATTTTTTTAAATTGTAATTTCTATAACCACAGCAATTTCCTGTTCATTATAATAGCAAAACAAAAGTAAAAAAAGATAAAAAAGCGTCAATTTCGATATTTCATTATATACGATACCCAAACTAATTTACAAATTGCCAAATGGCTTTTGCAACTAAAATTTGACAGAAAAATGATAAAGAAACTGATTTAGATTTTCTTTTTCGGCTTTAATTTTTCTTGTTTGTTTTATGTTTTAATAGTTTGCAAATTTATCTCAAAATCAATATAAAATATAAGAATTTGATTGAAAAAATCTAACAAATTACATAAAAATAGTAATAATTGTTAGTTTTAAAAACTTTACTTAAAGAGCGCTTTTTGAGTTTTTTAAAGCTTTGAAAGGCGTTTTTTGGACATTATTTAGATTCAATAAAACATCAAAAACTACGACATCCAAGAAGTGTATTTTTATGAAATTTTATGTTTTTTTGAAGCAAAAACTGATTTTTTTAAAGTAGTATTTCTGAAAGTTAATTCAGTGAATTTTTAAATTCTAATGGAGTAAGACTGGTTTTCTTTTTGAATAATTTGCTGAACGATTGCGGATATTCAAAACCTAATTGATAGGCAATTTCTGCTACAGAAAGATTTGTCGTAATCAGAAAATCTTTTGATTTTTCAATTAATTTCGAATGAATATGTTGTTGTGCGTTTAACCCAGTCAAATTGCGAAGCATGTCGCTTAAATAGTGGCTTGAAACATTAATCTGCGAAGCCAGAAATTCGACAGTAGGCAGTCCCCTTTTTAAGGTTTCAGCATTGCTGATGTAGTTGTCCAGCGTTTCTTCGACTTTTAATAATAAATCGTGACTGACAGTTTTTCGAGTAATAAACTGGCGTTTGTAAAAACGATTACTGTAATTCAGCAAAACATCAATATAAGAGACAATTACATCCTGACTTATTTCGTCAATTGCGGTATTGAGTTCGTTGTCGATACTTTGCAATAATCCGATAATTATTGTTTTTTCACTATCAGAAAGATGCAGCGCTTCATTGGTGTCATAAGAAAAGAAGCCATATTTTTTGATGCTTTTTCCCAAAGGATAATTTCGAATAAAATCGGGATGAAATAAAAGCGTATAACCGCCATATTCAACGCCTTCTTCATTTTCAGTAAAAATCAGCTGAGTTGGAGAAGCAAACATGAGTCCGCCTTCGTTGAAATCATAATAGCCTTGGCCGTAGCCCATTTTTCCTTTGGTAGAAAACTTGTAGGATATCTTATAAAAATCGAGCAAAAAGGCGTGATTCGCTAAATCTTCATTGATGACCAATTGTGTATTATCGACCAAACTGACCATCGGATGAAGGGGTTTTGGCAGTCTAAGCAAGTCATGAAACTGCGATATAGAAGAGATTTTTGCCGGATTATGAGTTTTCTTTTCCATGATATAAAAGTAAGAAAATTTGAAAGACTAAAAAACCGCTCTGTTTCTAATAACTAGAGCGGTATCAGTCTGAAATAAATTATTCTCCAAAGAATTGTTTGCCAAATTCAGAACGAAAAACTTCGTCGCCTACTTCTAGTCTGTGTTTGTAAAATGCTTTTGCATCTTCACCGGCAATATATCTTAATTGATTTTTTCCGTCAGTGGCAGCTTCGTAAACAACATCGGCAATTTGTTCTGGAGTTGATGCCATTTCAAACATGGTGTCAACACTAGCAAACATTTTATCTACCATTGTCTGATATTCAGGTTTGGCACCAGTATCTAATGAACCATGAAGAAATTCAGTTTTGATACCGCCAGGAGAAACCGTTTTAATATGTATTCCAAACGGATTCAATTCATAAGCCATACTTTCGCTCCAGCCTTCTAATCCCCATTTTGTAGCATGATAGATTGAGCTTAAAGGAAAAGCGATTAATCCACCAATAGAAGTTGTAGAGATAAACAAACCGCTTTTTCTTTCTCTGAAGTACGGAATAAAAGCATTTGTAACGCGAATTACTCCCAACAAATTAGTGTTTAGCTGTTTTGTAATTTGATCATCCGTAAGGCTTTCCAAAGGGCCTATTAATCCATAACCAGCATTGTTAAAAACAATATCGATATCGCTAATTTCTAGAGCTTTTTGAACTGTGTTTTGAATTTGATCAAAATTCGTAACATCTAAAGGTAAAAGCGTTACGTTTGGTAATTGAGAAAGTTCGGTTTCTTTTTCAGGAGTTCTCATGGTTGCGATTACGTTCCATCCTTTTTCGTGGAATAATTTTGCTGTCGCTTTTCCTAAACCTGATGATGCTCCTGTGATAAAAATTGTTTTCATGATTTTTATTTTTTAATTGTTGTAATTTGATGAAGCAAAGTTCAGGATACACTGCAATTTAAAAGTGTTCATTTTGGTGCAATGAGTATCCAAAATGAATATTGAAGTTTTTTGGATTAAAAAACTTTGAGTGTAATTGTTTTAAACACATAGAAACATAGTTTTCTTTGTCGACAAAGGCGTTTCACTCATTTTAAATACATCCCGATAGCTATCGGGAATATGTGTGAAAATCTAGATTTTCTAAAATCTCTTTTTACAAAACTAAAATCTATGTTTATGTGTTTAATTTTTTAAGAATGGCAATCTGCGAGTTTTAATTAACGTTTTTGTTAACAACTTTCGCTTCTTTATTTCTGTAAAAAAAGCGTAAATTTGAATTCCTCCTATTTTTCATTTCGCATTTCGATATGTTTCATGTTGTCAATGTTTTACAATGTGAAAGATATGAAATTTGGAGCTTTAAAACTTGACTTTTTATAATTCTATGTATTTAATATTCGATACCGAAACGACCGGATTACCAAAACGCTGGGACGCCCCGATTACCGATTCTGACAACTGGCCTCGCTGTATACAAATCGCGTGGCAGCTTCATGATGAAATGGGACAGCTTGTCGAACATCAGGATTATTTGGTAAAACCCGAAGGATTTAACATTCCGTATGATGCTGAACGTATCCACGGAATCTCGACTGAATTGGCTGAAGCCGACGGAATCACTTTGGCCGAAGTTTTAGAGAAATTCAATATTGCTTTAAGTAAAACCAAATTCATCGTTGGGCAGAATTTAGGTTTCGACGTGAATATTATGGGTGCAGAATTCCATAGAATGGGAGTAGATTCTACTATGGCTTCGATCCCTGTTTTGGATACTTGTACCGAAGTTACCGCTTCATTGTTACAGCTTCCAGGAGGTCGTGGAGGAAAATTCAAACTTCCAACTTTGACCGAATTGCATGAATATTTATTCAATGTTCCTTTCGCGGAAGCGCACAACGCAACTGCCGACGTTGAGGCAACTACACGTTGTTTCCTGGAATTGGTTAGAAGAGAAGTGTTTACAAAAGAAGAGCTTGACGTTCCGAAAGAATACTTCAAAGATTTTCAGGAAAGAAATCCAGAGCCGTTTAAGCTTATTGGTTTAAAACACATCAATTTAAAAGCTGCCTCTGATAAAATCAGAGAACAGCTTAAAGCTTTAGCTGGAGAAGGGCAGCAAAATGTTGTTTCAGAAGAAGACAAAGCCGATTTTAAAGCGGCAAAATTTGCGCATTTACATAATCATACACAGTTTTCGGTACTTCAATCGACTATCGGAATTGGAAATATTGTGGCTGCGACAGCCAAAAACGGAATGCCAGCCGTGGCAATGACAGATACTGGAAACATGATGGGAGCTTTCCATTTTGTGAGTGCTGTTATGAACCATAACAAAGGTGCTTCTGCAAAAAACAAAGCTTTGGTTGAAGCGGGAGAAGAACCAACGGAAACCGAAATTAAACCAATCGTTGGCTGCGAATTTAATATTTGCGACAACCATTTAGATAAAAGCAAAAAAGACAATGGTTACCAAGTTGTTTTATTGGCTAAAAATAAAGCCGGATATCACAATTTGGCAAAAATGGCTTCGATTGCCTATACAGACGGTTTTTATTATGTTCCAAGAATTGACCGCACAATTGTGGAGCAATATAAAGGCGATATCATGGTTTTGTCCGGGAATTTGTATGGAGAAATTCCGAGTAAAATCTTGAACATTGGTGAAAACCAAGCCGAAGAAGCTTTGATTTGGTGGAAAGAACAATTTGGCGAAGATTTCTATTTAGAAGTGATGCGACACAATCAGGAAGATGAAAATCGTGTCAATAAGACCCTAATTGAGTTTTCGAAAAAACACAATGTCAAATTAATTGCGACAAATAATACGTATTATTTAAATAAAGAAGATGCCAATGCTCACGACATTTTACTTTGCGTAAAAGACGGTGAAAAACAGGCAACACCTATTGGACGTGGCCGTGGTTATCGCTACGGACTTCCAAATCAGGAATATTATTTCAAGTCGCAAGACGAGATGAAAAAGCTCTTTGCCGATTTGCCAGAAGCCATTATTAATATTCAGGAAATTGTAGATAAAGTAGAAGGGTATTCGCTTTATCGAGATGTCTTGCTTCCTAAATTCGAAATTCCACTGGAATTTGTTGATCCTGAAGATGAAAAGGACAATGGCGTACGTGGGGAAAATGCTTATTTGCGTCATCTTACCATGGAAGGTGCCAAAAGAAGATATGGTGAAATTACCGAATCGATTCAGGAACGTTTGGATTTTGAGTTGATGACAATTTCGAACTCTGGTTATCCTGGGTATTTCTTGATTGTACAGGATTTCATCGCTGAGGCAAGAAAAATGGACGTTTCGGTAGGGCCTGGACGTGGTTCTGCAGCGGGATCTGCGGTTGCTTACTGTCTCGGAATTACCAATATCGACCCAATTAAATACGATTTGCTTTTTGAGCGTTTCCTAAATCCTGACCGTGTATCGATGCCCGATATTGATATCGACTTTGATGACGAGGGTCGTGGACGTGTAATGGAATACGTAATCAACAAATACGGTCAAAAACAGGTGGCGCAGATTATCACGTATGGTAAAATGGCGACCAAATCGGCAATTCGTGATACGGCTCGTGTATTGGATTTGCCATTATTCGAAGCTGATAGAATTGCGAAACTGATTCCTGGAATGATGCCGTCAAAATGGAATTTGGCGCGTTTTATTTCGGAAAGTGAAGAGGAAGTAAAAAAAGCACTTCGTTCTGACGAATTTGACAATGTAAAAGAATTAATCGCCATTGCCAATGAAGATGATTTGGCAGGAGAAACCATTCAGCAGGCAAAAATTCTGGAAGGTTCGATGCGTAATACAGGTATTCACGCCTGTGGGGTAATCATTACGCCCTCGGATATTACGAATTATGTTCCTGTAACGACTGCGAAAGACTCGGATTTATATGTAACGCAGTTTGACAACTCGGTGGCAGAAAGTGCCGGACTGCTGAAAATGGACTTCTTGGGTCTGAAGACCCTTACCTTGATAAAAGATACCGTAAAACTGGTAAAATATAGAACAGGAATTGAGCTGAATCCAGATACTTTCCCAATCGATGATGAAGAAACGTATGCGCTTTTCCAAAGAGGTGAAACTGTTGGAATCTTCCAATACGAGTCGCCAGGGATGCAGAAATACATGAAAGACCTGAAGCCAACGGTTTTTGGAGATTTAATTGCTATGAACGCCTTATATCGTCCAGGACCTTTGGAGTATATCCCGTCTTTCGTTCGAAGAAAAAATGGCGATGAAGAAATCAAATACGATTTAGATGCCTGTGCGGAATATTTATCTGAAACGTACGGAATTACCGTTTACCAAGAGCAGGTAATGCTTTTGTCTCAGTCTTTGGCAGGATTTACAAAGGGTGAAGCCGACGTCTTGCGTAAAGCGATGGGTAAGAAACAAAAAGACGTACTAGACAAAATGAAGCCAAAATTCGTTGAACAAGCGGCAGCAAAAGGTCACGATGCCAAAATTCTGGAGAAAATCTGGAAAGACTGGGAAGCCTTTGCGAGTTACGCCTTCAACAAATCGCACTCGACTTGTTATGCTTGGATTGCGTATCAAACGGCTTATTTGAAAGCACATTATCCGGCAGAATATATGGCAGCGGTGCTTTCCAATAACATGAATGATATCAAACAGGTTTCGTTCTTTATGGAAGAATGCAAGCGTATGGGATTACAGGTTTTGGGACCTTGCGTAAATGAATCGTACTATAAATTTACGGTAAATGATGACTATGCTGTTCGTTTCGGAATGGGGGCTATTAAAGGCGTGGGAGCAGGAGCTGTAGAAACGATCGTAGAAAACAGAAAAGATGGGAGATATAAATCGATTTTTGATTTAGCGAAGCGAATTGATCTGCGTGCAGCCAACAAAAAAGCGATTGAGAATTTAGCTTTAGCAGGTGGTTTTGATTCATTTGAAGGAACTACCAGAGCGCAGTATTTCCATGATGATGGTGACGGAATAACTTTCTACGAAAAAGCAATGCGCTACGGATCTAAGTTTCAGGAAAACGAAAATTCATCTCAGGTAAGTTTGTTTGGAGAAACCAGCGAAGTGCAAATCGCAGAGCCTGTTGTGCCACCTTGCGAAGACTGGAGTACAATGGAAAAATTGGCTAAAGAAAAAGAAGTTGTCGGAATCTATATTTCTGGACATCCGCTTGATGATTTTAGATTCGAAATGAAATATTTCTGTAATGCCCGTTTAGAAGCATTAAAAAGCATGAACGAGTATGTGGGGAAAAATCTAATGTTTGCTGGAATTATTAATAACGTCCAACATCGTGTGGCTAAAAACGGAAAAGGTTGGGCGGCTTTCAACTTAGAAGGTTATGATGAGAGTTATGAGTTTAAGATTTTTGGAGAAGAATATTTGAAATTCCGCCATTTCTTAATTCAGAACAATTTTGCTTTTATAAAAATATTGATTAAAGATGGATGGGTAAATCACGATACTGGTAAAAAATCGGATCCTAGAATGCAGTTTGTGGAGATTCGCCAATTGCAGGATATTTTGGAAGCTTTCGCTAAAAAACTAATTGTACTATTGAATATCAAAGATCTGCATCCGGAGTTTATTCATAAATTAAGTCATTTGTTTGCTGAAAATAAAGGAGAGAATTCAGTGACTTTTGAAATTATGGAATTAGAAAAAATAAAGCGTCTAGTTGAGGTAGAAACGCCGACCGATTTTGAAGCCGATGATGCCGTTTTTGAAGATGAGAATGAAAATGAAGATGCGGCACTCGAAATTACAAAAGTGCAAGAGGTAAATGAAGTTGAAGAAATAAAAGTAGTAACCAAATTAACGATGCCGAGCCGCCGTGTGAAGGTTAGAATTTCAACTGAATTATTGCAGGAACTGGAGAAAATGCAGATTAATTTTAAATTGAACTAAAAAATTAACAGTTAAAATTTAAACAGATGTTAGTTTTTTGTGTTAAAAATATGCACGCATAATACTTTTTTAGTAATATTGCGCCAAATTACAACGTTTTCGTTCCAAGTCTAACTTTACAAACTGTACGAATGTGTTAAAATATTCTATGTTTGTACTAATCAATAAATCAAAATTATGAAAAAGAACCTATTTTTATTAGGATTATTAGTTTGCTCAATGGCGACAGTGGCGCAGACAGAAAAAGCAGAAAAACCAGAAAGCTGGTATTTTAAATTAGGAGGATCATATTTCAACCAAACTGCTTCAACTGAGTTTCCAGAAGTAGGAGGACAGGCACCAAACAGAGATATTTATTCAGGTACTTTAACTAACAATAAATTAGTTTCAAGAGAAAGTATAACAGGTTCTTTTGGACAAGGTTTCAGAAGTGGTATTACTGCAGGTTACCGTTTTTCTACTCGTTTAGGAGTCGAAATGTCTGCAAACTATTATATTAGTAATAGTAAGACTATGGCACAAACAACAGATAGACTTTATGGATACGATCCAGCTACTACTGCTGCTACATACATAAGTTTTACAGCTGAGGGACAAATCAAAGCATTTGATTTAGCGCCTTCTATTGTAATGTTTTTAGGTGATGCGCATGGTTTTGAACCATATACTAAAGTTGGAGTTATTGTGCCAATTCATGGGACATTAGATATTAAAACAGATAGAGAGCTTTTAACTTATGTTGGTGCTAATCAAGTAGCTAAAAACAATATCTATTCTAAAGACGTAGTGAAACCAAATCCAACAATTGGATTTATGGCTGCTTTAGGTACATCTTATAAGTTAGGAAAACATATTTCTGCGTTTGCGGAATTAGAATACCGTAACTTTACTGTACACGGAAAGACTAAAGAAACTACAGAATATACAGTAAATGGACAAGATGCATTAGCAACTAGAAATACATCACAGAGATATACAAACTATCACAAGAAATTGGATGTAAATTCTAACAATCCATTATTTAATCCAAACACTGCTACATCAGATGCATCAGATACAACTAGACCAAATGATAAAATGGACGAATTAAGTTCATATGTTGGTATTTCTGGTTTAGGATTAACATTAGGAGTAAAATACAGCCTATAATTTTTCCAATTTTTTTATAGTTTATAGTTTACAAAAAGAGGATATTCGAAAGAATATCCTCTTTTTTATGCTCATTTTTTGTCATTTCGATTTCTATGACAAGCAGTGCGAACTATTTCGAATTCTCTCTAAACTCCTTCAAAACCTGATCAATAACCCAAGTGGTTCTTGCGCCAGAAGTTCCTTTAGATGGAGAAGCGCCTTCATTCCCTAATAATTCAGCAATAACAGTTTCAATAAATGGCTGCTGAATGTGAAGTGGGTTTTCTATAGTGATACTTTCTTTTTCTCCATTTGCATATTGAATATGAAGCGGATCGTTTCCGAAAGTAGAGAATGAAATTTTCCCTTTGTCACCCACAATTTCAGTATTGTCGTAACGTTCAAAACTCGCGAAATTCCAAATGCCAGATCCGTGAATTCCATTTTCAAATAAAAATGACATCGAAACCGCATCTTCGGCAGGATAAGCCAGTAACTGAGAAGTCGCATGTCCGCGAACTGATTTTATCGGACCTAAAACAAAATCAAGAAAATCTAAAGTATGACAAGCCAAATCAACAAAGATTCCGCCACCAGAAATATGCGGTAAAACGGTCCAAGGAAGATTGATTTCGTCATCATAACGTGCTTCAAAAGGATGGTATAAAACACAATTGACGTGTCTGATAGTTCCTAATTTTCCCTGATCGATAATTTCTTTTATTTTTAAAAATCGCGGTAAAGCTCTTCTGTAATAAGCAACAAATAAAGGGACATTGTGTTCTTTACAAGCGCTGATCATTTCGTTACATTCCTCAAAAGTCAAAGCCATTGGTTTTTCAACGTAAACAGGTTTTCCTGCTTTGGCACATAAAAGGGTATATTCTTTATGAGAAGAAGGAGGAGTGGCAATATAAACGGCATCAACTTCTGGATCATTTATTAAATCTTCAGCATTTGAATACCATTTCGGAACATTATGGCGTTTAGCATAATCTTCAGCAAGAGCCGCATCTCTTCGCATAACCGCAACTAAAGCTGAGTTTGGAGCTTTCTGAAAAGCAGGTCCACTTTTTACTTCAGTTACGTTTCCGCAGCCAATAATTCCCCATTTTATAATTTCCATTGTGTAAGTTTTAGGTTTCTCAAATTTAGTGTAAAAAGGTTTATTTAAAAAAGTTAGCCACGAATTCACGAATTATTTCACGCAGATTTAAAAAGATTTAGGCAGATTTAAGGTGATTTAATTAATAAAAATCTGTGTACATCCGCTTAAATCATTTTTAATCTGCGTGAAACAAAAAAGTAAAGCCACAAACTCACAAAGAAATTCGTGAATTCGTGGCTATAAATTTTTAGTTTAAAGTCTTATTTCGAAGGCAAAGCTTTAAAACCCATATTGTAAAGTGTGAAAGCTTGGATATCTACATTCTCTTGAATCGTAGCCGCAACAGATTTTCCAGCGCCGTGTCCTGCTTTTACATCAATTCTAATTAAAACCGGATTTTCTCCTATCTGTTTTTCCTGCAATTCAGATGCAAATTTAAAACTGTGAGCTGGAACCACGCGATCGTCATGATCTCCTGTAGTTACCATAGTCGCAGGATAATGTGTTCCTTGTTTTACGTTGTGAACTGGGGAATATCCTTTTAAATATTCGAACATTTCTTTGCTGTCTTGAGCAGTTCCGTAATCAAAAGCCCATCCTGCACCTGCTGTAAACGCATTATAACGAAGCATGTCCATAACTCCAACTGCTGGCAATGCTACTTTCATTAAATCGGGACGCTGAGTCATTGTGGCACCTACTAATAAACCTCCGTTAGATCCTCCGCGAATAGCTAAATAATCAGAAGAAGTATATTTTTGTGCAATTAAATACTCTGCGGCAGCGATAAAATCATCAAATACATTTTGCTTTTGAAGTTTTGTACCCGCATCGTGCCATTTTTTTCCGTATTCACCGCCACCTCTTAAGTTGGCAACTGCATAAACTCCGCCGTTTTCCATCCAAACCGCATTAGCAATACTGAAACTTGGCGTCAAACTAATATTGAATCCACCATAACCGTAAAGGATTGTTGGGTTTTTACCGTCTAATTTTGTTCCTTTTTTATATGTAATAATCATCGGAACTTTTGTCCCGTCTTTTGAAGTATAGAAAACTTGTTTTGACTCATAATCTTCGCTTTTGAAATCTACTTTTGGTTTTTGGTAGATTTCAGACTTGCCAGATTTTGGTTCAAAAGAGTAAATACTTCCAGGTGTAGTGTAATTCGTAAAGCTGTAATACAAAATCTTTTCGTTCTTTTTTCCGCTAAAACCACCTGCAGTTCCGACAGCTGGAAGTTTGATTTCACGAACTAGTTTTCCATTGTAATCATATTGCTGTACAAATGAAACAGCATCTTTAGTATAGTTTGCAAAGAAATATCCAGCACCAGTTGATGGAGATAGAATATCTTTGGTTTCTTTAATAAAATCTTTCCAGTTTTCAGGTTTTGGATTTGCAGCATCTACCGTTACAACACGTTTGTTAGGAGCATTAAAATCTGTTTCAATAAACAATTTGCTTCCTTGGTTGTCAATGATACCACTGTCACTATCAAAGTTGTCAACGATTGTAACGATTGGACTGTTGGCCTTAGTTAAGTCTTTAATGTACAATTCATTTCCGTACGTAGAATTGGCAGCTGTAATCACTAAATAACGATTATCTTCAGTAACATATCCGCCAACATATCTTCTTTTTTTGTCAGCTCCAAAAATTACTTTGTCGTCTTTTTGAGAAGTTCCTAGTTTGTGGAAATATAATTTGTGCTGATCTGTTTTAGCAGATAATTCACTTCCTTTTGGTTTGTCATAACTAGAATAGTAAAAACCTTCATTTCCGTGCCAAGAGATACCGCTGAATTTTATATCAACCAAAGTATCTTCTAAAACTTTCTTAGAAAGTGCATCAATGATGATAACTTTTCTCCAGTCGCTTCCTCCTTCAGAGATTGCATAAGCAGCTTTGCTTCCATCTTGAGAAAAATCAAGTCCGCCAAGAGAAGTGGTTCCATCTTTAGAGAAAGTATTCGGATCTAAGAAAATCTCTTCTTTTCCGCTTTCATCTTTTCTATAAACAACAGATTGATTTTGAAGTCCGTTGTTTTTAGAGTAATAAGTAAATTTTCCTTCTTTGAATGGAGCTCCAATTTTTTCGTAGTTCCAAAGTTTTTCCATTCGTTTTTTAAGTTCTTCACGAAACGGAATTTTATCTAAATAAGCATAAGTAACTTCATTTTGAGCTTTTACCCAAGCACCGGTTTCGGCAGATTTATCATCTTCTAACCAACGGTACGGATCGCTTACTTTGGTGTCAAAATAAACATCAACAGTTTCTCCTTTTTTAGTTTGCGGATATTGCATTTTGCCTTGTCCAAACGAAATTCCAGCGGTTGTAATTGCCATTAATAAGAATGTTTTTTTCATAGTTAGTTTTTATCTGTTGTAACAAAAATAGCACTTTCTGTGAGATTGTTGTGTTATTAACCGCAAAGAACACAAAGAGTTTTTCGCAAAGTTCGCAGAGTTTATAAAAGCTTTTGCGCTCTCTCCGTTTTTCCTTGCGTTCTTTGCGGTTAAACAAATCTTATAAATTGAAATTTACGCCCAAAACGATATTTCTTCCAATGTTTGGAATACCATCTGTTTTTAATCTAGAAAGGTGCGCAATATATTTTTTATCAAATAAATTGTTTCCGTTTAGGGTAATATCGAAAGCCGTTTTTCCTAGTTTGACAGTTCCGCCAAAACCTAAATTTACCAAAGTATACCCTTTAGAAGCCGTTTCGAAACCACTTACATTATCTTGGCTAAAAGTTGAAGAAACATTTAACGAAGCAAAACCTTCGCTTAGCCAGTTTTTGATGTTAAATTCAGTTCTCAAAGTATTATTCCAATTGTTTGCAGGAATTAGAGGCAGATAATCTTTGTTTTCTTTTTTACCAGTAACGGTTTCAAAACTAGTTTCAAAATGCAGCCAATCTAACGGATGCGGGTGAAAATGCAGACCTACTTCACCACCATACAATTGAGCATTATCTTGAACGTATGCAAAAACGTCATTGTCATCTAGAACTTCTCCAGTTGGCGAAGTATAGATGTAGTTGTTTACGTGATTGTAAAATCCGTTTACGAAAAATTCAAAGTGTGAGTTTTTGTATTCTAAGTTTAAATCGGTCTGAACGTTTTGTTCTGTTTTTAGATTTGCATTTCCAATTTCGTAGCGATTTGTTCCTTCATGAACACCATTTGAAGTTAATTCTGCTAAGTTTGGAGCTCTAAATCCTGTTGCAACATTCAAACGGAAAGTTAAAGGTTCAGCAAATTTGGTCTTGTATCCCAAAGAAGCATTAAAACTGTCAAAAGATCGGTCTAAAGCTTGAAAATAACCTTCTTCGCCTTCAGTTCCGTGAGCGATCGAAGTAATGTTTCGGTTGTCAAAACGCAATCCGGCTTGAATAACGCTATTATCCCATTCGTAATTTGCAGTTCCAAAAACTCCAAAATCATTGGTTGTGGCATCTGGAATTAAATATTCTTCGCCAGAATTTTTATTGGTTTGGTGCATTCCTTGAACTCCTAAAATTGTTTCTATTTTTCCGAATTTTGGGAAATGGTATTTTGCGTTATAGTTGAAAGTATTCAATTTCATATGAAGAGATGCTTCATTGCTGTCTTCAAATTCACTTCTATCGTTAGCAATGTATCCTAAATCAACATCTAGTTTTGAGTTTTCAAAAAAGATAACATTGTTTAAACTCAATAAATGATTGAAAATTCCCTGTCTAGGAAATTGAGTGTCTTTACTTGAAGATTGTTCTGCAATTCCATCTTCTGGAATTCCAATATCCAGTTTGTTATAGTTGTATCTTAAAACACTTGAAAAACTTGAATTACTGTAACCGATTCCAGTTTTAAAATCTGTTTCATTATAACGAGAGTTCGTTACTCGATCTCCGCCCGAAATTTTGTAATCAGAATGTGTATTGTAGCTTCCTCTAGCTAAGAACTTCCAGTTTTCTGTAGACGTTTTTAATCCAATAGAAGAATTGCTTCCCTGTGTATTGGTAAAATATTTCTGACTGAAATTAGCTTTAAAATCGCCCGCATCAGCAAACTTTTCAGGATTAAAATATAAAACACCTCCCAAAGCATCAGAACCGTATAATAAAGATGCAGGACCTTTGATAACTTCAACGCTCTCAATTCCCGCATCATTTAAACCTAAACCATGCTCGTCTCCAAACTGCTGATTTTCGATACGAACGCCTTGAGAATAAACCAAAACACGATTGCCGCTTAATCCGCGAATTACAGGTTTCCCTATAGAAGTTCCCGTTGAAATCTGAGAAACTCCAGGAATTGTAGCCAAGCCTTCAATTAAAGTTGACGTTCCTTTTTGCTGTAATGTTTTAATGCTTTCGTGCTCAATTTTCATGACATTCTGCGATTGCAGTTTGTTAAAAGGAGTCGAAACCACTACTTCATCCATTTCTAAAATAGATTCCTCAAGAATAATATCGAGCGTATTTTGTTTTAGCAGTTTTACGATAGTTTTGTTTTGATTGGCATATCCAACATAAGTAAAAGCAATGCGAAGACTTCCGTTTGGAAGATTATTCAATTCGTATTTTCCATTTGCGTCTGTAGTTGTTCCTTTATGTAATTCTGGAGCATAAACAGAAACTCCAGGCAATGGCTGATTTTGATTGTCGGTTACAGTTCCTGAAACCGAATTTTGAGCACTAAGTACGCCCGAAAACCCTAAAATAAGGGCAATTATAAATTTTTTCATTTGAAAATGATGCTATAGTTAAATGGAATTTTTTCTTCGAATGAAAACCAAAAAAGTACAATAAAGCATTCTGATCCTAATTGATGAAAATAGGATTAGGAAACTCAATGTTTTTTGAATTTGAATTGAAAGAAATGTATTTTTTTTCGAATAATCGAAACTTAAGAAACTATAGCTGCAGGAGGTCCTCGTAAGAAATACGAAGTGTTTGAGATTGAAAAAATCTTCTCTGAAAACGGGAAGAAATAAGGCGTTTCTTTATCAAATGAATGAAATTCAAAAGAGAAATTTTGCGGAAGAATAAAAGATTCAAAAGCAAAATGACAAACAAAACAAACGTCATAATCATGATGCTGGTGCGTTATTTCTCCGCTCGGATCATTGTAATTATGATGACATTGTTTTTCTGAAAGCTGTTTTACGATATGCTCATAACTGTGTATCGACTGAAACAATATCGAGAACAATATTGTTACAGCAAATGATAGGCTTAATATGAGCTGCTTTTTCTTCATGCTCTGCAAAGGTATAAAAGATAAAAACAAAATTGATTAATTTTTTATTTCAACGAATGGATTTATTGAAAATAATGCAGCAATTAATTTTATTCGCAGTCAAAATGAGAATATTTTTACTTTGTATCTTTACTGCAGAGAGCATTATGTTATATTTGTATGTGAAATAAATGGGCGTGTAAAAACGTTTGTTTATAATTATCTCTTTAAAAACCCAAACCACGATATGCGAATAATTTTTAGCTGCTTATTTTTACTCACTTTTTTTGACTCTTTTGCACAAGAAGACGTTAAGCCTGAGATAAAACCAGTTATAAAAATAGACTCTCTATATCGAGAAGACCAATTTTATTTTTCGGTTACCTATAATATGTTTACCGATATTCCAATCGATTTCAAACAGAATAAATTTTCTCTTGGACTTTCAGGAGGTTTCTTGCGTGACATGCCCGTTAATAAATCCAGAACCGTTGCTATTGCTGCGGGTTTAGGTTTGAGTTATCAAAATTATTACCAGAATCTGACCATTTCTGAAGACGGTTCGGGATCTATAATATATGGAGTTAACGATTATGGCGAATTTGTTTCCAATCGATATAGACAATATTCTGTAGATCTTCCAATTGAGTTTAGATGGCGTAATTCTACTTATGAAAGCACTAAGTTCTGGCGTATTTATGGTGGCGTAAAACTGAGTTATATTTTTTCGAGTGCATCTACTCTTGATGATGGTGAAAAAACATATAAAATCAACAATAATCCTAATATTAATAAATTTCAATACGGACCATATCTTGCCGCAGGATACAATACTTGGAATGTGTATGTGTATTATGGTTTAAGTCCATTATTTAAGTCAGCAACAACTTTGAATGGCGAAAAAATCAATATGAAAACCTTAAACGCGGGACTAATTTTTTATATTTTATAACCACAGATATAAAAATAAAAGCTGAGGCATTATTCCAATAAACAATCCGATTAGTATTTCTCTTGAAGTATGCGCATTCATTTCTAAACGTGATGAAGCCACAATCCCTGACAATAAAATAAGCAAAGCTGGCCAATACGGATTATGCAGCTGAAGATGAATGTTTAATCCGATAATAAAAATCGTTAATCCCGAGATAGCCACCATGTGCAAACTTGCTTTTGTCTTAAAAAGCACACACACCAATGCCAAAATAGTGCTGAATAAAGCAGCTAGAAAAAAGAAGTGAAGCTCAGGATAACGAGTTATTACGATACTTCTTTTTACGAGCAAAATATATAAAAAACACTGCAAAATGAGCGGAATGGTTCGTTCTGAAGTCTGACTCAGCATTATTGATTTTACATGGCCAGTCGATTTTAACAGTAAATAAAATAAGACAGGGACAATTACATTAATGACCAAAATCTGTATTAAAACGAAATATTTTTCCTGTGCACTAAAAACATCGTCTTTATAAAATAAGTAAAACAAAGTAGCGTATAGCGATATAAAAATCGGATGTAATATATAGGAGAATATGGGAAGTACTTTTTTCAAAACATGGAAATTTGTGGTGTAAAAACAAATATACTCAATAAATGTTTTCTGCCACGAATTACACGAATTTTAGTAATTCATTTACAAAATCCTTTAATCTGTGGCCATAGTTTTAAGAAAGATGCAAATAGAATAATTAGTGAAAATTTGGGAAATTAGTGGCAAACCTTTTTTAAATTTGAAAAAAAGAAATTTCTAAATGAGCATAAATATAAAAAGCCTGATTTCAGTGTTAAATGCCAAATGGACTGGCTCAAATGCTGCTATTTTAATCGACCATATTTCAATTGACAGCCGTTCGCTTCAAAACGGATCGCAAACCTTATTTTTTGCTCTGGTTGGTGTCAATAACGATGCTCATTCTTTTATTCCTGATTTAATAGAAAACAATGTTCGGAATTTTGTTGTCCAGTATATTCCAAAAGGCTACGCAGATAAAGCTAACTTTTTAGTAGTCGAAAATACTCTTGCAGCACTTCAGGAATTTGCGGTCTATTATAGAAATCTTTTTCATTTTCCGGTTATAGGATTAACGGGCAGCAACGGTAAAACTATTGTAAAAGAATGGCTTAATTTTTTATTAAGTCCTGACTATAATGTTATTAGAAGTCCAAAAAGTTATAACTCTCAAGTTGGAGTTCCGCTTTCGGTAATTGGAATTAATGAAAAACATAATTTAGGCATTTTTGAAGCTGGAATTTCGACGGTGAACGAAATGATTAAGTTGGAGAAAATCATTAAACCTACAATAGGAGTACTTACCAATATTGGAAGTGCACATGATGAAGGATTTTTAAATCTAGTACAGAAGATTGATGAAAAATTACTTTTGTTTAAAGACTGTCCGATCATTATTTATCAAAAAACAGAGGTTGTAGAATCATGTCTGACTCAGTTTGCTGCAGAATATATGATTCATCCGCGAAAGCTTTTTTCATGGAGTTTTACAGATAAAAAAGCGGATGTTTTTATCGAAAAAAGAGAATATAAAAGCGACCATACTTTTATTCAATATCATTATCAAAATGAAACTTTCAATTTAGAAGTTCCGTTTAACGATTCAGCTTCTATAGAGAATACGATTTCATGTTTATTGGTTTTACTGCATCTTAATTACGATCAGGAGACAATCCAAAGTCGAATCCAGATGCTATACCCAATTCGAATGCGTTTGGAAGTGAAAAATGGAATCAATAATTGCAGTATTATTGACGATAGTTACAGTTCCGATTTTCAGTCGCTTAAAATTGCTTTGGATTTCTTGGAAAGCCAGAAGAAAAAAGGAGCATCAAAAACAGTCATTCTATCAGATATTTTTCAGAGCGGATTTACAAATGAAGAATTATATTCTAAAGTTGCCCAGTTAATTTCAGACAATAAAATTAATCGTGTAATTGGTATTGGGCCAACAATATCTTCTTTTGCAGCTAAGTTTCCGAACAGTACGATGTTTGAAAATACAAGCAATTTTATTGCTGCAATCGATAATTTTAATTTTAACAATGAAACGATCTTAATAAAAGGAGCAAGATCTTTTGAGTTTGAAGAAATCGTTTCGTTGCTTGAAGAAAAAACGCATGAAACCATTCTAGAGATAAATCTAGATGCTATCAGCCATAATTTTAATTACTATAAATCGAAATTGGCACCAAATGTCAAAATGATGGTTATGGTAAAAGCATTTGGCTACGGAAATGGCGGTTTAGAAATTGCTAAACTTTTAGAGCATCATAAAGTGGATTATTTGGGTGTGGCTTTCGCCGATGAGGGAATATCACTAAAAAATGGCGGCATAAAAGTGCCAATTATGGTTTTGAATCCAGAATCGACGAGTTTTCCATCTATGATTCAGTATCAGCTAGAACCTGAAATTTATAGCTTGAAAGGACTGAATGCCTTTTTAAAAATTGCTCGTGAAAAGAATTTAAAAGATTATCCAATTCATATCAAAGTGGATACGGGAATGCATCGTTTAGGTTTTGAAAATAATACCATCGACGAGCTGATTGCGACTTTAAAAGGCAATTCGACAGTTCGTGTTCAGAGTATTTTATCGCATTTGGCGACAAGTGACGAATCAAAACATTTTGATTTTGTAAGACAGCAGATTGCATTATTCGAAAAGCTTTCTTCAAAATTGATGTCAGAATTAAATATTAGTCCAATCCGACATATCTTAAATACTTCTGGGATTAGCAATTTTCCTGATGCGCAATACAGCATGGTGAGGTTAGGAATTGGTTTATACGGCGTTTCAAATGATCCTGCAGAACAGAAATATTTAGAAAATGTTGGAACTTTAAAATCTATCATTTCTCAAATTCGAACTATTCCAGCAGGCGACAGCGTAGGTTATGGACGTCGTTTTATGGCGGACCGAGAAACCAAAATTGCGACAATCCCGATTGGTTACGCAGATGGAATTTCGAGATTATGGGGAAATGAAGTTGGGTATGTAACCATTAAAAATCAAAAAGCCAAAATTGTAGGCAGCGTCTGCATGGATATGCTGATGGTAAATGTAAGCCATATCGATTGCAAAGAAGGCGATTCGGTAATTATTTTTGGCGAAAACCCGACTGTGGTAGAGATGGCTGTGGCATTGAAAACAATTCCATATGAGATCATGACGAGTATTTCGCAACGCGTTAAGAGGGTATTTTTCAGATAATATTTAAGAATTTTCAATAAAAAAGCGTATTTTCGATATTCATTATTAAAAACTAAACAAATCAGATATGGGATTTTTTTCAGAATTTAAGGCATTTGCAATGAAAGGCAACGTAGTTGATCTTGCTGTTGCAGTAATTATTGGAGCGGCTTTTGGTAAAATTGTAAGCTCATTTATTGAGGATGTAATTACGCCGCTGGTATTAAAACCTGCTTTAGATGCAGCTCATTTGTCAAAAATTGAAGATTTAACCGCTTTTGGAGGAGTTAAATATGGTATGTTTCTTTCAGCAGTAATTAACTTTATCATTGTTGCTTTTGTTTTGTTCTTGATTATTAAAGCACTAAACAGTCTTAAAAAGAAAGAGGAGCCAGCGCCTAATCAGCCTGCTGCACCAACCCAAGAAGAATTGCTTACAGAAATTAGAGATTTATTGAAAAATAAATAAAAATATAATACCGCTACACTAAGTCTAACTTAACCGCCTTCTAAAGAGGCGGTTTTTTTTACAAAATGTTATAAATTAAACATTTTGTTATTTTTTGTGAATCGCCTTGTCATGACTTTTATTATACTTACTTTTGCGTTACAAATTAGATTAATTGATTATTTAAAAATATAAAAATGAGAATTGCAGTTGTAGGCGCTACTGGAATGGTAGGCGAAGTAATGCTTAAAGTTTTAGCAGAAAGAAATTTTCCTGTTACACAATTAATTCCTGTTGCATCAGAAAGATCAGTAGGAAAAGAAATCGAATACAAAGGAACCAAATATAAAGTAGTAGGATTACAAACGGCTGTTGATATGAAAGCGGATATCGCTGTTTTCTCTGCTGGAGGAGATACTTCATTAGAATGGGCTCCTAAATTTGCTGCTGCCGGAACAACTGTTATCGACAACTCTTCTGCATGGAGAATGGATCCTACTAAAAAATTGGTAGTTCCAGAAATCAATGCAGATGTATTAACAAAAGAAGATAAAATTATTGCAAACCCAAACTGTTCTACTATTCAAATGGTAATGACTTTGGCTCCTTTGCACAAAAAATACAACATTAAAAGAATTATTGTTTCTACTTACCAATCTATCACAGGAACTGGTGTAAAAGCAGTTAGACAATTAGAAAACGAGTACGCTGGAGTTCAAGGCGAGATGGCTTACAAATATCCAATCCATAGAAATGCAATTCCACATTGCGATAGTTTTGAAGAAAACGGGTATACTAAAGAAGAAATGAAATTAGTTCGCGAAACTCAAAAAATCTTAGGCGATAATACGATCAGAGTTACAGCTACTGCAGTTCGTGTGCCGGTTGTTGGAGGACACAGTGAAGCAGTAAATGTTGAGTTTACAAATGATTTTGATGTAAATGAAGTTCGTGAAATTTTGCACCATACTGATGGAGTAGTGGTTCAGGATAATTTAGATACTTTTACTTATCCAATGCCATTATACGCTGAAGGTAAAAATGAAGTATTTGTTGGAAGAATCCGTCGTGACGAAAGCCAGCCAAATACATTAAACATGTGGATTGTTGCTGATAACTTAAGAAAAGGAGCTGCAACAAACACTATCCAAATCGCTGAATATTTAATTAAAGCAGGTTTGGTATAAGCCGAGAGATTAAATAAAATTGTTATAAAGAGAAAAAGCCGTAATTACAGTAATGTAGTTACGGTTTTTTTGTGAGAAATATTTTCAATAAATAGTAACTTAGCCATTAAAAATTTAAACTTTATGAATTTCGATAACTACAAAATAATTCCCAATTATAACACCAATAAAACAGATCTTTTTACCGCTGATGAAGAAGATATATTGGCTTGCGAAAAGACACTCAACATAACTTTTGATGAAGACTATAAAGAATATGTTCAGACTTATGGAAGCGGAATTCTTGGAGGCACTTACGTACGAATTTATCTTCCGGAAACGATTATTTTAACTTTGGAAGAATGGAAAAACCGCATAACAGAATATTGGTTTTGGGATGAAGGAAAAGAGATTTTGACAAAAGAAGAAGTTTTAAAATCAATCAGAATTGGAGATACTTTTGATGGAGACGAAATTATTCTTTTAAATAATCAGTATTATATTCTGCCTAGATATAGCGAAATGATTTATAAAGCAGGAAATACACTTGAAGAAACAATTTCTTGGCTTTGTTCCTCTGGAATCTTAACAGAAGCTTTTTCTGAAAGAGAATTTGAGCCTTTTGATCCAAGCGGTTTTTTAAATTCCAATTAAAAAAAAATCCAAATTCCAAGCAGAAGATGCTTTTGGAATTTGGAATTTATAGTATTGTAAATTTGTTTTTTTAGTATTCCGGTGCCAATTCTAACTCCAATCCCTCTAAATCTTCAGTAATTGGAATCTGACAGCCTAAACGGCTATTAGACTTCACATAAAATGCTTCTGAAAGCATGGCTTCTTCATCGTCACCCATTTCTGGTAATGCAACGTCATTTAGAACATAACACTGGCAAGAAGCGCACATGGCCATTCCTCCGCAGGTTCCTTCAACAGGAAGTTCGTATGCTTTGCATAACTCCATTATATTCATTGCCATATCGGTTGGAGCTTGTAGCTCATGCACAACTCCTTCTCGATCTTTAATCTTTATTAATACATCCATTTTTGTTATTGGAATTTTACTGGAGAACTTGAAAACGTGTCCAAATTCTTTATTAATTTTAACTTTTCTCTTTTAAGCTAAAAGCATATTCCTTTTGATTACCGTCTTTAAGGCGCATTTTTACACCAATAATATTACCTCCTTTTTCCAATATTGTCACTAAAGAGATAACTGAATAATAATCCTTGTCAGACTGGAAAATTAGGGCTCCTTCATAAGTAGAGTTCAAAATTCCTTGTTTGTCTGTTTGCGCACTAATTTTTCGCGGATGCGAAAAATCAGCAGAACTATAGGTTGCTTTATTTGTAAATTTTGCTTTTCCCCCACAAAGATCATATAAGAAATCATAATTGCCAATTCTTAAAGCGCCTTCTTCAGTCTTTCCATTCGTAGAAAAAATAATTTGTCCCGAATATTGGAAATCTGACCATTCTTCAGATTCATTTACCCAAGCTTTATCAGCAAAAAGTGTTTGGCCCTGTTGTGCATTTACTGCGCTTATAAAAAATAATAAAAAAAGAGCGTAAAAGTTTCTCATAGTTTAAGATTTAAAGGGTTAATGTTGACAAATTTAAGTTAAAAATGTAACAATTCCTTAACTGAAACTCTTAAATCTTTGCGTTGTTTTTTATGAATGTGGCAAAAAATGTCTCTTTTTTAGTGATATATTATCATTTTATTAATCAAATAATAAATCACTTATTATTCTTGTTAAACTTTAAGGGTTCAATTCTCAAAAAAGACAATACTTTTGTTACATTACATTTACCACAGTTTCGATCTGCGGAGCATATTTTTTTATAGTAGTTTCAACACCTGCTTTCAGTGTCATTTGATTAACGCTGCAGCTAATGCAAGCTCCTTCCAAACGAACTTTTACATGTTTGTCATCTTCGATAGAGATTAATGAAATATCTCCACCGTCAGATTTTAAGAATGGTCTTATCTCATCTAAGGCCAATAAAACATTGCTTGTTATTTCTTCTGTTGTCATAATACTAATGTGTCAATTAGATAATGTGATAATTATAATTTTAAAGAATTTTCTAATTATCACATTATCTCAATTATCTAATTATTTTTTAACTGCCGAACAGCCTGCCATTGTTGTAATTTTGATTGCTTCTGTTGCAGGCAAACTTTCGTTTCTGTTTACTGTTTCTTGCACAACATTTCTAGTAATTCCTTCAAAAACTTTTTCTATTGGAGATGCTGTTTGCAATGCTGCTGGACGACCGTAATCTCCTGCTTCACGAATAGATTGTACAATTGGAACTTCTCCTAAAAATGGAACCCCTAAATCTTCAGCAAGGTTTTTAGCGCCTTCTTGTCCAAAAATGTAGTATTTGTTTTCTGGCAATTCTTCTGGTGTAAAATATGCCATGTTTTCAATAATTCCTAAAACAGGAACATTGATATTGTCTTGCATAAACATCGCCACCCCTTTTTTAGCATCTGCAAGTGCCACCGCTTGCGGAGTACTTACTACAACAGCTCCAGTAATTGGAAGCGATTGCATGATAGAAAGGTGGATATCTCCAGTTCCAGGAGGCAAATCAAGAAGCATGAAATCTAACTCTCCCCAATCTGCATCAAAAATCATTTGGTTTAATGCCTTTGCAGCCATTGGCCCTCTCCAGATTACGGCTTGGCTTGGCGCAGTAAAAAATCCGATAGAAAGCATTTTGATTTCGTAGCTTTCAATTGGTTTCATTTTAGACTTTCCGTCAACTGTTACAGAAATTGGTTTTTCATTCTCAACGTCAAACATAATTGGCATTGATGGTCCGTAGATATCGGCATCCAAAACACCAACTTTAAAACCCATTTTTGCAAGCGTAACAGCCAAATTTGCAGTTACGGTAGATTTTCCTACTCCTCCTTTTCCAGAAGCCACTGCAATAATATTTTTGATTCCAGGGATAGCACGGCCTTTAATTTCCGGTTTCTCTGGAGCCTCTACTTTAATGTTTACTTTTACTTTTGCATCAGGAGATATTAAATCATGAATTGTTTTTCTAATATCATCTTCAGCTCTTTTTTTGATGTGCATAGCAGGTGTATGCAATACAAGGTCTACAACAGCTTCGTCTCCAAATGTAATTACATTGGTTACGGCACCGCTTTCAACCATATTTTTTCCTTCTCCAGCAATAGTGATGGTCTCTAAAGCTTTTAGAATTTCTTTTCTATCTAGTTTCATTGTAATGGGCTATTTTTTTATTCTCCAAAATCAATCTATAAGATTATATTTATTTAAACTGATTTCAGGGTGCAAAGATAACAGATTAAGTTCGGAAATTAAGTGTTTTTGAATTGTAATTATTGATATTGAGATTATTCAAAATTATTCAAAAGTAATTTTTATAAAAAATGATAAAACTGATTTGAAGCATTTGAGGAAAACTTTTTCGATTTAAATGAATATTTTTATATAAGTTTTTCTTCCAATTAAATAAAATTCTCACAAAACTTCGTTATATTTGATAGCCCAAATCGATGATTATCAGATATGAAAAAAATATGTGAAAACTAAGGTTTTTGATTAGTTTATTGGGTTTTCGGTATTTTTTTTAAAGTTGTTTCTACCAATTTAAAACTTTAAAAATATGCGAAATTTTACTTTTTCTTTAATTATTGTTACAGTCAGTTTTTTTGCATTTTCATTCAATTCATTTTCCAATGCCAAAAGCAAGGCTGATTTAACAAATCCAAGAGCTGTTTCTGTCATTACTCTCGACGCAGCTTCGATTAATGCCTTTTTTAAAAAATATCCTAAACTGAAAAAATATCAGAAAGATGTTGAGGGTATTTACAAAGCCAAAGATTATAAATCTATTTGGTATGATGATAAAAGTATAACGGAATTTGGCTCATTATTATATCAGAAAGTAAATGTTCTGAAAGATCAGGGAATTGAAAATAAAATGCCCTATAAAGAAGAAATTGATGAAGCTTTTAATGAAAGTTCTTCCAATAAGCCATCGCAGCTTGATACCGAATTACTGCTGACCAGTATGTATGTATTTTATGCCAGCAATGTGTATTCTGGAGTTGATCCTGCTACGTTGAAAAAAATAGGCTGGTATCTGCCTGCAAAATCTATTTCGTATACTCACATTCTAGATTCATTAATGGTAGATTCCGATCGATTGGACAAAGATGATAATCTTTTATTTAGCCAATACTACAGATTGAAAGATGCGCTAAAAAAATACCGTAAAATAGAAACCGATAATCTATGGCAGAAAATTACGATTGATAGTGCCACTTTTAAGAATTTAAGGCCAGATGATACCGCTATTGCCATAAAACAAATTAGAAATCGCTTATTTGTAGTAGGAGATTTAAAACAAGATTCTGGAAGTGATATTTATGATGAAGAATTGATGGCGGGAGTTTTAAATTATAAAAAGAGATACAATCTAAAAATAAATTATGCCCTAACGAGAGATATTATCAATCAGATGAATGAGCCTATTAGCAAAAGAATCAGAACCATTATGCTGAATATGGAAAGATGCCGATGGATTCCGACCAAATTGGCCAAAGCTGAAGAGTATGTTATGGTGAATATTCCATCATTCAGACTGTTCTATGTTAAGGACGGAAAGTATGATCTGGTTTCTGATATTTTTGTTGGTAATAGATTAAGTGAGACGGTGATTTTTAGCGGCAATATGGATCGAATCGTTTTTAGTCCGTATTGGTACGTGCCTACGAGTATTATTCAAAATGAATTAAAACTTCAGATTGCAAACGATAAAAATTATTTGGCGGAACATAATATGGAATGGAATGGAGGGAAAGTGCGACAAAAACCAGGACCAAAGAATTCTCTTGGATTAGTAAAATTTATGTTCCCCAATCCGAACGATATTTACATGCATGACACGCCTGCAAAAAGTTTGTTCGAATTTGAAAAACGCACTTTTAGCCATGGCTGTATAAATGTTAAAGAAGCCAAACAGCTCGCACTGCATATTCTAAAAGACGATCCAGACTGGCCGGTCGACAAAATTGAAAGCGCTATGAGCGGAGAAAAAGAAACAACCTGTATGCTAAAACGTAAAATACCGGTTTACATTGGTTATTTTACCTGCTGGGTTCAGGACAATGGAGAAGTTAATTTTTTTCCGGATGTTTACGATCGCGATCAAAGTTTAGACAAGCTGATTTATAATGATGCTGTAACCATGAGGGATTAAACATAAAAGCCCGACGGATTTTACTGAAATCTGTCGGGCTTCTTAAAAAAAATGGTCTACAAGCTTATTCGTATTTTAAATATTTTAAGACATCTATTTTGGTTACCTGAAACGCTTTTGTCAAAACAATTACTAAAGTCAAAATCAAAAGAGAAATCAAGGCAATTGCAAAAGGCACTGTCGAAATTCCAATTCTAAAAGCGAAATCTTCAAGCCATTTCTGTAATAATATATAAGCAGGAACAATTCCTATTCCAAATCCTATTAAACAGAAAACAATATATTGTTTCGATAATTCTTTTAAGAGTATATCTGTTTCGGCTCCTAATGTTTTTCGAATGGCAATTTCTTTCAATCTTCTCTCCATCGAAAATGATGCCAAAGCAAACAATCCAAATATAGCAATTACAATTACGACCAAATTTAGGATGAAAAACAGATTTTTCTGCTTTACTTGCTCCGCGTAAGTCTTCGCAAATCCTTTGTTAACAAATTCGTAATCAAATGGATAGTCTGGATTGACATTCTTCTCCCAATATGATTTCAATTTTTCTAACGTTTCTGTTAAATTATTTGGAGAAACTTTTACAAGGACATGATTAAAATTGTTCCATTTTAAAGTTTTTAAGTTTATGAATACCATTGGAGGGACTTTGTCCTGAAGGCCAGTGATATTAAAATCTTTAACAACTCCTACAATTTTAAATTTTAAATTGCCTTTATCATTTCCCCATCCAGATGTTATAATAGTATTTATAGGATCTTTAATATTTAGGGTCTTTACTAAGGTTTCATTCATAAGCATGCTGCTTATAGTATCTGAAGCATATTGAGGAGATAAATCACGCCCTTTTACAATCTTGATTTTCATCATGTCAAGGAAACCAAAATCCATTTCCACATTTCTTGGCTGTACAAAAATGCCGTTGTGCTTAAAGCCAGAACTAGAATTGGTGCTTCCTCCAAAAGATCCTGCAAAAACAGAAACATCTAAAACGCCAGGTATTTTTTTGATTTCTTGTTTGGTGGTTAAATATTGATCTGTTCGTTTAGATCTATCAAGATTGTTAAATGGAATAGAAATTACCTGATCTCCGCTGAAGCCTAAATCTTTAGCCATCATATAATTAACCTGAGAATTGACAATTAATGCACCAATAATAAAGAATGCCGCAATGCCAAATTGAAAAATAAGCATTGAATTTCGAATCCAGATACCGCTTTTGCTTCTAGAAAAATTCCCTTTCAAAACTTTTAGAGTCTCAAAGTTTGAAATATAAATGGCAGGGAAAATACCCGCAAAAATGATTACTAATCCAAATATTAAAATAAGCTGCAGGTAGAATTCACTGCCATTTATAGTCAGTGTTTTATTTAGGAAGTTGTTGTAATAAGGCAATGATATTTCTACAATAGCCAAAGCAAATAAAATGGCCAATGTTACGATTATAGCGGTTTCAAAAATAAACTGAGCAATAATCTGGTTTTTAGAAGCACCCACAATCTTGCGTACTCCCACTTCTTTGGCACGTTTTATTGCCGATGCTGTTGCTAAATTGATATAGTTTACCAATGAAAGAACTAAAATCAAAACAGATAAACCTAACATAATGTAAAGCAATTTTAAATTGCCATAACCCTCAGGGAAATTTTTTCCTCCAGAACTTTTTGTTCCATGCAAACGAGATGTTTTTAGCTGATCTAAAATCACTTTAACCTCGCCATTTTCTTTAATATATTGTTCAACAGTTTGCCCGCTTTCTTTGGCATCTTTTACCGTTCTGTTTACATAAACTACATTCTGCATTTTCTTTAAAACAAGAGCAGGATCAACTCCATCTTTAATTTTGACCATTAAGCCATAATTAAAATTTCCCCAGCTGTTCAAATCTCCTTCTCTTTTTACACCGCTAAAAACGTAAGTTGGCTCAATAGATGAAGGTTTGATCAAGCGATAAACCGACTTAACCGTATAAATGTTATTGTTGTATGAAATAGATTTTCCAATAGGATCTTCATTCTTAAAAAGCAATTCGGCTTGTCCAGTAGAAACGGCTACACTGTTTTTTTCTTTGAGAATATTCTTTTTAGCGCCTTTTACAATTTCGAAAGGGAAAAAGTCAAAGAAATTTTCATCAGAAACCATGATGTTTTTAGCCAACAGTTTTTGATCTTTATATTTGATAATTTCTTCGTCATACCAGTTGTTCATTATGCATATTTCCTCAATTTCTGGTATGCTGGCTTTTGAAGTTTCTGCAAAAGGAATCGAATTGGAAGCCCAGATGTCTCCCGAGCCAATTTTGTTAAGAACCAAATAAGAGTTTTCTTTTTCTGGATTCCATTGATCGTAAGAGTGCTCGTTATTCCAGTACAGAATGGCGAAAATTACAGCAGCAATCCCAATACTTAATCCAAAAACATTTAAAAACGAAAACAGTTTGCTTTGTTTTAAATGATATATAAATATTTTAAACCAGTTAAAAATCATTTTGATGTATATTTTTTATAGTTGATATGGCAGTTTTTTTGAAACCTTTCGGTCTTAAATCATGGTAAATATTTTGCACACTAATTCTACCAGAACTACGAGTGCAGTAACAATAATTTTAATCATCGTTTTGTTATTTAGCGTCCATAAAAACATCAACATTTCGTTGATTTAATTTCTCAGAAAATATAACTCCGTCTTTCATATGAATGGTTCTCTGCGAAAAAGAAGCATCATAATCAGAGTGGGTAACCATCAAAATAGTAGCGCCTTTAGCATGTAGATCGGTTAAAAGTTCCATTACCTCATTACCGTTTTTACTGTCTAAGTTTCCGGTCGGCTCATCGGCCAAAATAATTTTCGGATCATTTACCAAAGCTCTTGCAACGGCCACTCTCTGCTGCTGACCTCCAGAAAGCTGTTGCGGGAAATGCTTCAAACGATGAGAGATATTAAGTTTCTCAGCAATAGCTTCAATTTTCTGTTTTCTTTCAGAAGCTTTTACATTGTTATAAAGCAAAGGCAGTTCGATATTATCGTAAACAGAAAGCTCATCGATTAGGTTGAAGTTTTGAAAAATGAAGCCAATGTTTTCTTTTCTCACCTGTGCTCTTCCTTTTTCTTTCAGACCGATCATTTCTTGATCTAGTAATTTGTAGCTTCCGCCACTAGCGCCGTCAAGAAGACCAATTATGTTTAATAAAGTCGATTTTCCGCAGCCAGAAGGTCCCATGATAGTTAAAAAATCGCCTTTTTTTATTTCTAAATTGATACCGCTCAAAGCAGCAGTTTCTATTTCTTCTGTTCTAAAAACTTTGGTTAAATTCTGAATTGTGATCATAATTTTTTAAGGTTTTGAAATGTTATTAAATACGTTTTTTGATTGATGATTGATGTCTTTATAATTGTGAATTGTGAATTGTAAAACTGTGACTGCCTACTGTGACTGCGACTCAAGAGAAAGCTCTTCAATATCTTTATAATCGGTATAAGAAGAAGTAACTACAGATTCGCCCTCTTTTAAGCCTTCTAAAACTTCATAAGAAGAAGGATTTTCGCGTCCTAATTTGATATTTCTTCTTACTGCTTTGTTTCCGGTTACTACAAAAATCCATTTTCCGGCTGCTTCCTGATTAAAAGCGCCTCTCGGAATAACTAAAGTTTTGTTCTTTTCAGATAAAATCAATTTTACGCCAAAGCTAAGTCCGTCCTGAAGCACAATATTTTCTTTCGATGCAAAAGCCAATTCTACGGTAAACCTTCCGCCTTTAACTTCGGGAATCACTTTAGTTACGATAACTTCAAGATTTTTGCCTTTAAATTCTACTTGTCCTTTTAATCCTTCTCTAAGTTTTTCCAAATAAAATTCGTCAACTTCTGCAGTCAATTTGTATCCTTTATTAGAGTCTATTTTTCCGATGCTTGCGCCTGCCTGAAAAGTTTTTCCTAAAACAGGTTCAAAAGAAGTCAGTCGACCCGTTTCTGGCGCTGTAATCAAAAAGTTCTTTTTGTTATTTCTAAGAATATCCAAACTCTTTTCCATAGTCTGGATCGAACGGTTTATTTGAGAAATCTGAACCTGATTGCTTTGTTTTTCTTTTTGAATGCTCTGCTGAATTGTTTTTTTGCGTTCTTCTTGAAAACGAAGGCTTTCTTTAAAGGTGTTCCAGTCATTTTTAGAAATTACATCCTTCTCGTACAGCTTTGCATTCATGTCGTACAATCTTTTGGCATCGTTGTAATCATGTTCAATTAAAACTAAATCTTTATTTAAGTTTAATTCCTGATTTCGGATGTTTAATTTCCCCGTATTCAAATTGTTGATTTGTTCAATAATAGCAGTTTCCTGAGTCAGATAATTCAATTCTGTGTTCGGATTATACAAACGAGCCAGAGATTGCCCTTTGGTGACCATTGCGCCATTTTCTACAAAAATCTCTTTTACAGAACCGCCTTCGGTAACGTTTACCAGCATCACATTCAAAGGTTCTACTTTTGCCTGAAAAACGACAAAATCTTCAAAAAAAGCTTTTTCCGCTTTTTGAATTACCAATTCGTCTGCTTTTACATTTAAAGTTCTTTTGGTGTTAAAAGCGAAAACCGAGATGGTAAGCAAAACTAAAAAAACAGCAATTGCTATTGCGAGATATCTAAATTTTTTATTTTTACGAGGAATTATCGTGTCCATTTTTTAAATATTTTACTGATAATCAATAGGTAAATACTGTGCCATAAAATTTATTATTTGTAAAGTGTTGATTTTAAAGAAACTTTAAAAAGCGCTTCAAAAAAGCAGTGTCCGATAATGAACAGTTGACCGTTCGTAAGCGGACAGAAAAAAGACCACATGAGAAAAAAACTAGCCCAAATATTAGTTGTCGATGATCAGGAAGAAATTCTTTTTTCTGCAAAAATGATTCTTAAAAAGCATTTCGAAACCTTTACAACCAATAGTCCCAAAAAAATCATTTCAATTTTAAGCGAAAATGACATAAATGTGGTTTTGCTGGATATGAATTACCGAATTGGTTTTGAAGACGGGCGCGAAGGAATTCATTGGCTGAAAGAAATTAAAGAGCTTTCTCCACAAACTATTGTGATTTTAATGACCGCTTTTGGCAAAATAGAAACTGCTGTAGAAGGCATTAAAATTGGCGCTTTTGACTATGTTCTAAAACCTTGGAACAACGAAAAACTGCTAGAAGTTATTGATAAAGCGGTTACTGAAAGCAGAAAAAACAGTAAAAAAACAGCTGAAAAGGTAGAAAAAACTGAAAAGAAATACTTTGTCGGAACTTCGGTAAAAATAAAGCAAGCGTATTCTATTGCTGAAAAAGTAGCCCGAACAGATGCAAACGTTTTGATTTTGGGCGAAAACGGAACAGGAAAGTATGTTTTTGCAGAATATATTCATCAGCATTCTGAAAGAAGAAACCAGCCTTTTGTGCATGTAGATTTGGGTTCGTTAAGTGATAATTTGTTTGAAAGCGAACTTTTCGGTTACGCAAAAGGTGCTTTTACAGATGCTAAAATCGATACTCCAGGCCGTTTCGAGAATGCTTCAAACGGAACTATTTTTTTAGACGAAATCGGGAATATTCCGCTGCATCTTCAAGCTAAACTGCTTCATGTTTTGCAAACTAAAACCGTAACACGTTTAGGCGAAAGCAAGCCAAGACCGTTGAATGTTCGTGTAATCGCAGCTACAAACAGTGATATAAAAACTGAGGTAAAGAATAAAACGTTCCGTGAAGATTTATTGTACAGAATAAATACAATGGAAATAAATCTTCCGTCTCTTCGCGAAAGAAAAGATGACATTGTACCAATGGCAAACTTTATTCTGGAACAGATTGCTGAAAAATACAATCAGGAAAACTGGCATTTTGAGGAAAATGCGGCACCATATCTGGAAAAATATCCGTGGAAAGGAAATGTCCGCGAAATGGAAAACAAAATCGAACGCGCTTTGATTTTGGCTGAAAACAATACCATTTCGGTAATGGATTTAGATATTTTGGATTTTGAGGAAATTCAAGAAAATGATGAAAATCCATTATCGGAAATGGAAAAAGGCGCCATTGAAAAAGCATTGTTCAAACACAACGGGAACATCAGTAAAACGGCTGAAGAACTTGGTTTGTCGCGCGCTGCATTATACAGAAGAATAGAAAAATACGATTTGAAGAATTAGAGAAAAAGAAGCAAGAGTCAAGATTTTTACTTTATCTTAAATTTTAGTTTCACGCAGATTTTGCAAATTTAGCAGATAAAAAAAAACTTTAATCTTTTTATCCCGATAGCTATCGGGAGTGGCAAACAAAAAAACTAAATGAAAAACTGGAAATTTTATAACGCGTTGTTCGTAAGAGTAGTGTTTGTCATGGCACTCTTTCTTTGCAGTGCTTTATTGTTTTATAAAGGATTTCGATTCAATGGTATTTTGGCTGGAGTTTTCGTTTTGATTTTCCTTTTCGAAATGTATTTTTTCGTCAAAAATCAGTTGCTGTTTTATGATAAAACCATACACTCAATTTTGCATGATGACTTTTCTGCCCATTTTCCGGAAGAGCATAAAAGAGATAATTTCAACAGTCTCTACCAATTGTATGATACATTAAAGACACAGAGACAAGAACAGACTTCCAAAGAATTAATCTACCGTTCGATTTTGAACAGTATAGATACTGCAGCCTTAATTTTAGAGAAAGAAAACGATTCTTGGTCTGTTTTTATAATGAATGACTGTTTTTCAAATCTCTTCAAAGTGCCAAAAGTAAGCCATTGGCAATATCTTAAAAACTATATTCCGAGTTTGTGCAGTGAGATTGAAAAGGTTGGTTTTACAGAACTTAAGACTGCTATTTCTATCAAAATTGAAGATCAAGACCTTCAGACTTTTATGCTTCAGACTTCGCATACTCAAACGTATAATAAAGAGTATTTTATCATTTTGCTAGATAGCATTCAGCGAGTGATCGAGAAAAAAGAAAAAGAAGCATGGATTAATTTAATGAAGATTATTTCGCATGAATTAATGAATTCTTTAACGCCGATTCGTGCGCTTTCGCAGAATTTGCTTCATATTGTAGATCAGGAAGAATTAGAAGAAGATGATTTTGAAGACATCAAAAGCAGTATTTCAACCATTATCAATAGAAGTGATCATTTGCAGTTTTTCGTGGAGAATTATCGTAAGCTGGCAATGCTGCCAACGCCAAACAAGCAAATGACGCCAATTAATGCTTTATTTGAAGATTGTTTACGAATTATGAGTCCCATCTTGAAAGACGAAGGAATCGAATTGATAAATGAAATACACAGTTCACGTTCTATTATGATTGATAAAAATCAAATGGAACAAGTGATTATCAATTTGATTACCAATAGTATTCATGCATTAAAAGAAAAAACAGAAAAGAAACTGCTAATTTCCAGCTATACTGAAAACAATCGCTTTTTTATTGTGATTGCCGATAATGGAAAAGGGGTTGATGCTGAGATTCGAGATAAAGTTTTTCTTCCGTTTTTTACGACTAGAAAAGATGGGGCGGGAATTGGATTAACGCTTTCTAAAAATATTATAGAAGCACATGGAGGTTATCTAAGCTATCAAACGGATGAAGATAAAACAAGTTTTGTGATTTGTTTAATCTAAAGTGGTTTAGCCACAAAGGCGCTAAGACGCAAAGATTTTTTTTGTTCCAGCAGATTTTGCAGATTCGGCAGATTTTGAATTTTAAAAAGAGAATCGGCTAGATCTGCAAAATCTGCGAGAGAAAAATAAAAATATAAATTCTTTCTTCTAAAATGAACTTATATCACTTATATGGTATAAATGATTTTTACGATTCGACTTCCGGTTTCCAGAAATGCTTTTCAAAATCTACAATCTGATTGTTGACTACCTTGATTCCTTCGTTTTCTAAAAGCTGCTGCATTAAATTGGTTCCGTCAAAATGATGCTTTCCTGTTAGTAGTCCTTTTTGGTTTACAACTCGGTGCGCAGGAACATCATCCATATTATGGCATGCATTCATTGCCCAGCCCACCATTCTTGCCGAGCGGGCAGCACCTAAAGCTTTTGCAATAGCGCCATAAGAAGTAACTTTTCCAAATGGGATTTGTCTGACGATTACATACACTCTTTCGAAAAAATTTTCTTCAGCCATTTTAAAATATTTTTACCATTCCGATATGAAGTTAATAAAAATAAAAACTTAATTTTTCTTAATCTCTTAATCGTTAGTTTTATTTATCCGAAATAGTAATTCAAGATATTAAAAAGTGTTGCAAGTGCAACCAATCCTGTGATAGTTCCGATAATGGTATTCATGTTTCGCATGAAATAATCGGTTTTCTTTTCTATTTTTCCAAAGAAAGCAATATAACTATATAAAATTGCAAAAGCTCCAAGAACCGAGCCCAATACAAAGGTTAGAATAATTGTATTTTCGAATACGAAAAGATGATATGAAGCAAGCGTTACACTTATTACAACATAATACGGAATAGGAAAGAAGTTTAATCCCGAAAGCAGCATTCCGAGAAAGAAACTGCTTTTTTTGCTGGTTTTCTTTAGTTTCGTTTTTTTCTTTGCTATTGGATCTTTTGCAAAAAAGAAAAAATAAATGGTTAAGATCGAAAAAATGATAAAACCAGCTTCACGCAATAATATTACAACATCTGGGCGATTGTCTATCACACGAGCAAACAATACCGCAATGTAAGCCTGAAAAAAAATAATTAAAACCGCACCAATTACAAACGACAAAGCATTCTTTTTTCCTTCTTTCATTTTTATTTTGGCAGCCGTCATATTGAGCAATCCTGGCGGAATAGTTCCAATGGCAGCGGCAATAAAGCCCGAAAGTAAAGGAGTAAGGTAGGTCATTTAGCTATTAAAATGGGTTAGATAAAGGTTTCAAAATTAAAGTTAGTCTTTAATTTTGAAACGAATATACGTAATTGCCTTATTAATTTCTAAATATTGTTTTTCGTAAAAAGTCTGGATAGAAGTCACAACTTCAGGGCTTCCTTCGTTTTTATATACGTTATGGTTGGCATACAAAACCTCGTGACCTTCGCCATGAAGCAATCCAAGTGTATAACCGTGCATAAATTCGCTATCGGTTTTTAGGTTTACGACACCGTCTTTTTTCAAGATTTTTTTGTACAATTTCAAAAACTCAGAATTCGTCATTCTATGTTTGGTTCTTTTGTATTTGATTTGCGGATCTGGGAAAGTAATCCAGATTTCGTCAACTTCGCCTTCAGCAAAAATATGATTGATCAATTCGATTTGCGTACGAACGAAAGCTACATTATGAAGACCGTTTTCTACAGCAGTTTTAGCACCACGCCAGAAACGAGCACCTTTAATGTCAATTCCGATAAAATTTTTGTCAGGATATCTTTCTGCTAATCCAACAGAATATTCTCCCTTTCCACATCCTAATTCTAAAACTAATGGATTATCATTTTTAAAGAAATCAGAATTCCATTTTCCTTTTAAAGGCATTAAATCGCCCACAACTTCTTCTCTGGTTGGTTGAAAAACGTTTTGAAATGTTTCGTTTTCTCTGAATCTTTTTAGTTTATTTTTACTTCCCACTTTTACAAAAATTTTCGGCAAAATTAAGGAATATAAACGAATGAAAATAGCGTAATTAGGTTTAAAAAGTTTTCCGCCACGAATTCACGAATTTTATTTTAAAAATAATTTGTGAATTCGTGGCGGAAAAAATAATATTAACCGTAATGTGGCTCAGTAATAGGCTGTGCTTTTGGATCAAGAGATTCATCGTGTTGCGATAAATCCAATCCGATATGTTCTGATTCTTCTGAAACCCTCAGCGGAATAATGAAATTGGTTACTTTGAACAAGAAATAAGCTCCGAAGAAAGTAAAGATCGAAACTAAAACCAACGCCATCATGTGGTGTCCGAAAACATTCCATCCGCCGTGAAGTAAACTTGCGTCTTCGCCGTGAGCGAAAATGGCAGTTAGAATCATTCCCATAATTCCGCCAACACCGTGACAAGCAAAAACATCAAGCGTATCGTCGAATTTTTTAGAATATTTACAGTTTACAGCTGTATTAGAAACCAAAGCCGTAATAAAACCGAAGAACATACTTTCTGGTACCGAAACAAATCCAGCAGCAGGTGTAATGGCAACAAGACCAACAACAGCTCCAATACAAGCTCCAAGAGCAGAAACTTTTCTTCCGTTCATTCTATCAAAGAAAATCCAAGTTAACATGGCTGCGGCAGATGAAGTTGTGGTTGTAGCGAAAGCCATTGCAGCAGTTCCGTTGGCAGCAAGCGCAGACCCAGCATTGAATCCGAACCAGCCGAACCAAAGCATTCCCGTTCCTAATAATACAAACGGAATATTGGTTGGAATATGCTGGCTGTTTTTTCTTTTTCCTAAAACTAGAACTCCTGCCAAAGCTGCAAATCCAGAACTCATGTGCACCACAGTTCCTCCTGCAAAATCTTTAACGCCAAAATAGCTTCCTAAAACACCTGTTGGGTACCAAACCGCGTGGCATAAAGGAGCATAAATGAATATCGTGAATAAACTAATGAAAACTAAATAAGAAATAAAACGAACACGTTCAGCAAACGAACCCGTAATAATGGCAGGACAAATGATGGCAAATTTCATCTGAAACAAAGCAAAAAGCATAAACGGAATCGTATTGGCCAATTGTTTATGAGGCAGAACGCCAACATAATCCATAAAAGCAAAAGTCGTCGGATTTCCGAAAAAGCTATAAAAATGATCTCCAGAACCAAAACCAACCGGTTCTCCAAAAGCCAAACTAAATGCCACTACAACCCATAAAAGAGTAACGACGCCTAAGCAGATAAAACTTTGAAGCATGGTCGAAATAACGTTTTTCTTGCCAACCATTCCGCCATAAAAGAAAGACAATCCTGGCGTCATGATTAAAACTAAACAGCTCGAAGTAAGCATCCAAGCAACATCAGCAGGAACGATATGATCTATAGTTCCGAATTCTGATAAAACATAATTATTTTCTGTAACTGTTGGCCAAAATGCCCCTATCGTACATACGACGCTTATCATGATAAAGGAGATAATCCAGCGTTTTTCTATTTTCATTTTTAAAATACTTTGTTTAACCCTATTTTTTTTGGGGTCAAAGTTAGAAAAAAATAAAGATTCTTGTTTTAAAGGCTGTTAAAATAGAGGTATGGGTTTTATTTTGATCAATTTTGTAAAATACGGCTCGTTTTTTTGACAGTATCTTATTCTAAAGTTACAAAAAAGCGCTGTTTTTGCCGAATTAATTAAAATTAATCTGCTAACAGCGCTTCTAATATGCTCAAAAAGTTACGTTTATAATAAGAAAACCGTAAAATGTTTTATTTTTTCTGAAGTTTTGCAATCAAAGCGTCTTCAATTGGCGCTTTTATCTTAGTTACAGCATCAACTTCGTCATTCGGAATCGTCATGGATAAAACATAATGCTGAATTTTCCATTCGTTCCCCACTTTAACTAAAACTCCAGAACCGCGACAAATTTTCATTTGTGTATCTAGCAATTCATCAAACCAAGCAATTTTTCCGCTTTTATCAAAAAAGATATGACGTTCTAAGGCTTTAAAATTCCAAGTTGTTCCTTTATCGAAAAATGGTTTTGCCCAGATAGCAAATTCTTTTTTAGTCCAATTTTCAGTTGCATCAGTTCCGATGTAAATGGCGTCGTCTGCCAATACATTAAAGTAAGCATCATATTTTACCTCGCCCGCAGCTTTATGCCACGCGTCTAAGATTTGATTGATTTTGTTTTTGTCGGTTTGTGCATTTGCAAAAGTTGCAGCGAATAAAAGAAGTAAAAGTATTTTTTTCATGAGATATGTTATTTGACTTTAAAGGTATAATTTTTTTTGAACCATATAAGTGATATAAGAAAACTAAAGAAAACCCAATTATTGCCACAAAGGCACCAAAGCGCAAAGTTTATTTTAGGATGCCTAATGACTATGTACCTTTGTACCTCATTAAATTATCATTAACAATATTCATGTCATTTAATCTCTCAAAAAACCACTATATTTGATTCATCAATACAAATACCCCAGTCATGAAGGCAAAATTACTTATAAGTTCACTCGCTGTAACTTCTCTATTGTTCGTTTCCTGTAAAAAGGAATTAGAACCGCAAGAAAGTACAGCAGCTTCCGAATTAGTAAGATTAGGACTTGCAAAAGATACAACTAAACCTGCTGCGCCAGTGGTGCAAAACCCTGCTGCAAACCCAAATACAGTTTTAAGCGATACAAAAGGAATTAATCCTGCTCACGGACAGCCGGGCCACCGTTGCGATATTGCAGTTGGAGCGCCTTTAAATTCTGCGCCGACACAGCAAGTGCAGGCAACTCAGGGACAAACCGTACAGGTGAATCCAACTCAGCAGAAAATGGTTACGACTACAACTGCCGCGCCAGTTAAAGTGGCAAAAGGAATGAATCCGCCACACGGACAACCAGGACATAGATGCGATATTCCTGTTGGCGCGCCTCTAAACTCGCCTAAAGCGACAACAACTCCGACAACCACAAATACGGCTCAAAGCGGAACAGTTACTCAAAATTTTACGGTTTCTCCGCCAGCATCAAACCCAGTTCCAGCGTTGTTAAGCACAGAAGGAAATGAGGCGACAGTTGCAGAAGGAATGAATCCGCCACATGGAAAACCAGGTCACCGTTGCGATATTGCAGTAGGCGCACCGTTGCCAAAATAATAGAAAAGTGACAAAGGTTCAAAGTAGCAAAGGTTCTAAGTTTTTTCCTTTGTCACTTTGTCACTTTGCACCTTTGTCACTCTTTAAGTGATATAATAGAATTTGAGATTTTCACACAAAAAAAGCGAAGTACTAAAAGTGCTTCGCTTTTTTTGTGATATAAAGTTTTCCAGTAAACTTAAAATGAACTTATATCACTTATATGGTTTAAAATATTAATGTGCTTTTATTTTTTCGAAAGTCGTAGTCAACGATTTTTTCACTTTGGCCAATGCACCGCTGAAAGCTTTTTCGAGTGTTTCGGCATGTTCTGTAACCGTAATTGGCTGTAGTTTTACAGGACGAACTTCAATCACACATTTTTTGTCATGCAAGCTAAACTTTTCCCCGTTTTCGTCTCCAAAGTGAACTTCTACACGAGTAATTTTATCTTGAAAACGATCTAAGCTTTTCTCTATTTCTCCAGAAAAATAGCTTTCTAATCTTGCACTTCCTTCAATGTTTTTGTCGGTGTTGATTTGTACTTTCATAACAAATAAAATTTAATGATTCATTCTCAAACTTATCCATTTTGGCGGAAAAAGGCAAGTGAGTTAAGGAAATATTATGAATTATCTGAAGATTTATTTTTTCAATTTTGTAATTTCGATTGGCAGAAAATATACTTATAGTATTTTAATTTATAAATAAAGAAAAAACTTACAATTTGTTTTTCTTTTTCATATATTTGAAATCCTAAACTTCAAATTATGAATACAAAAAAAATTTTTGCCCGTACGGCATGCTGGCGGTATTGGAAACAACTGCAACGCGTATTTGAAGGCGTAGGACAGCTAACCCGTGCGGGTTTTATTTTCCCTAAACTTCAAAATTATGAGTACCAACATCCTTTCCAAAGAAACCGAATTGAGGTTAACCGAATTCTTCAACAATTCAATTGATTCCAAAAGTATGGCAAAAACCATTAGGCAAGTAAATTTCCTAATTGCGTTAAATGCCATACGAGAAGACGGATTTATGAAAACTGAAACCGTAAATATTGAAGATGGTTTCTTTTGGCTAAATGAATTAGCAGAAATTCTTGATCCTTATTTGGGGATTGAGTAAGAAATGAGAAAAAGCCACTTGAGAAAGTGGCTTTTTTATTTTTGTCTTTCACTTAATGTATCTGAATTTGTCAATAACGGTATTGAGATTTTTTGTATTTACTTCTTTAAAAAAATAAAACTTTTGAAATTAGATATAAATTGTTTAATTTAAGATATTACTTTCAAAAATTTGAATAAGAATAAATTTTTATATTTGGCTTCACTAACTAAAACAAAAATTTAATGAAGCTAACAGCACCAGAACTCTACGTGAAACTTGTTGATGAGTATAAAATAATTGGAGAAACAGCAATAATAAACTTTAAGTTGAGAGATTTGACAATTTCTGTCGAAACCAAAGACACAGTTGGTAATTTGCTCCAAGAATGGCTGAAGGCTTGGATGATGAAAGAAAAAGTTGAATTTGAAGAAAACAATAATTCACAAGTTTTTCCAGATTTTTATCTGGATAAACATAACCAAAAAACAGATTTATTAGAAGTAAAAACTTTTGATTTAAAAAGAGGACCTGGATTTGATTTGGCTAATTTTGATTCTTATTGTAATTCTCTATTAGTGAATGCTTACAGGATTGATTCTGATTATTTAATTTTTGCTTACGAAATGCATGGAAGTACAATTACTATCAAAAATGTTTGGCTTAAAAAAATATGGGAATTAGCGGGTTCGAGTGGAACCTATCCGCTAAAAGTACAAGAGAAAAAAAGTGTGATTTACAACATTAGACCTACAATTTGGTATTCTACAAAATCAACTTTTAAACCATTTGCATCTAAGGAAGAATTTTTAGCAGCCTTAAACGAAACAAGATACCAATACCCACAAACAAGACACACTAATGGGCATTGGCTTCAAAATGTAATTAAAAACTATCAAGAACATACAGGCATTTTATTAGATGTAAAATAAACAGGTTCATTTATGAGGTAGTTATTTGCAAGTTGTGATGCGACAAATTCGACAACTGGAACAGCAACTGTATTTCCTAATAAATCAAATGCGTCATATTCTTTTGTTGGAATTTCGTACCATTCAGGATAGCCAAACAATCGTAATCCTTCCCGAATAGTTAGTCTTCTTAAACCATTCCCGTCAGGAACAGCTAGGCGGGAAACATCAGTAGCAACTAAGGTTGGAGCAATATCATTAGGGTCTAAAATTTTATTAATTTCAAAACTTAGTTTACCTGTAACGATATTGTAACCTTTAGGCTTGGTCATATCATAGATTCTATATGACTTAATGCCATTTTCAGATTCTTCTTTTACTAATTTCTTAGGATATTCAAATTTAAGATATCCTTTTTTGGTTAAATCTTCTAACATTTCTTCCAATTCATTTTCTGGATAGTCTATAAAAGTATTTATCTGCTGTAGAGTTAAAGCCATTCCATCCATCCAATCAATGCCGATTTCTAAAGCCCAATGTTTCTTCCTTCTCTCTTTAAATAATTTATTAAGTAGTAAAGATTGTTTATCTGTAACTTCTCCTTTAATGCCGATATCCCAACTGTGTATATTATTATCTCCCCCTCGTTTGTCTTTAATCGATTTTCCATATAAATCTTTTAAGTCGAATTTAGAGAGTATTTTATCTACAAACTGTGACTGAATAGGCTTTAATCCATTTTCCAAAATATCGTTCAATTTACTATATCTAGGCTCGTTACCTTCCAAGTCTATTTTTCCTTTTCTTGAACCAACAATAAAAATTCTTTTCCTTGATTGAGCTAAACCAAATTCAAGTGAATCAAAAACTTTCCAAGTTACATCATAATCTAAATCATTTTCCAATTTATCAATGATAGTTGATAAGGTTCTCCCAATAACATCCCCCTTATTTTCTAAGTCATGTTTGACCAATCCTTCTACATTTTCTAAAATAAATCCATAAGGTTTTTTTTCCTTTAAGATTCTTTCAATTTCAAAAAACAAAGTTCCTCTAGTATCAACAAAACCTTGTCTTTTACCACCAGCGCTAAAAGGCTGGCAGGGAAAACCTCCTAATAAAAAATCAAAATCAGGAATGGAATCGTTTTTAACTTCAAATATATCACCAACAAAGAAATCATGATTGAAATTCTTTTTTAAAGTAGCAATTGCATGAGGTTTTATCTCTGAAGTCATAACACATTCGGTTTGATACCCTAGATTTCTAAAAGCATTCTCAAAGCCTATTCGGATTCCCCCAAGCCCAGCAAATAAGTCAATAAATTTTACAGTTCTATTTTCCATTAATCAATTTATTATATTCAACATTAGGCTCAGCTACGCTCATTAAACTTGCTTCATATTCTTCAATCTCTATTTTATTGCAACCAATAACAGAAAGGCATTGGAGAAAAAAAGATGCACTAAAACTACCTCGACTAATTTTACTATCGATACTCGCTTTGGTTTCTTTTATACCAATTTCCGCTAACATTAAAGATAAATCATAATTAGAAATACCTCTTTTTATTAATTCGGATTTAAGTAATCTTTTAACTTTTGTATTCCAATCTGTCATTTTCATGAATTTATAGATTTGCAATATTATATAATATTTATCATATATGCAAATATTAAGTTATAATTGATAAATTTATGATTCTTGGGTAATTAAAAATATTAGCTAAATATTTGATTTAGTGTTTTTTTGGTTTTCAAGTTTTGCGCGCACAATTGGCCTCAAAAATATTTAGTTTTCAACTGGATATTAACCATGAGATTTGAGATTTATTGTAAAGAATAATCAATGAAGATTCGTTGGAATGACAAAAAACATGAAACTTTTTCTACCCCTTATCCTTCTTCCCCCACTTAACCTTCATTTTTCCCTCATTATCATAAGCAATCAAATGCAGGACAATGCCCTTTTCGCGAACGGCTTTTCGTTCTTCTTTGGTGGCGAGTTTGGCGTCGTTTTTAGAATTTCTTAGCGGAACGGTAAGCGCGAGATTGGTGCCTCTGCCGAAAGAATAAACACCTTCTGCATCCATGTTAAGAACGCTGGAACTTATGGTGAGTTTATTGACATCGATTTGCTCTCCGCGAAGATTGAGCGAGCCTGATAAATCGCTGAAAGTAATATTCTCGACATCACGAAACGGAAAAGCAAATTTGCCGACTTTCATAATCGGTTCAAAATTGATTAAGGCGCCTTGGTTGACATTAAAATCGAGTTTTCCTTTCATAGAATTCATAATCAAATCACCTGTGCTGCTCATTAAACCAGCAACATTGGCATTGCTAGTTAATCGCCCTCGGATGTTTTTCGGACTGAAAGATTTGATTCCGAAGTTATTGAAAGACCTTAAAAAACTCGCAATATCAACTCGGTTTACCTGTGCGTTTGAGGTAAAAACATAACGATTGCCGCTTGGCTCAACAGAACCGCTAAAGTTTATGCTTCCGCCAGAAGTATTTAATGTTCCGTTTTTAAGCAGAATCTTAGAATTTAGCATTTGCAGCGTTGCTTGTGTATGGGTTGCCGTCAGCGCTCCATATGTGATTTTATCGGCTTTAAGATTAATCACAGCGGTACATTTTTCGATAACCGATCTTAATTGATTCGTAAAATTGACATTTTGTTTAACTGGTTTTTTTACTGCGACTTTTTGTTTGGGCGAATTTTCTAAAACGCCTATAAACTGTTTTACGTCAATATTTGGACAGTAAATGTTCCAGTTTACGACCATTTTTTCGGGTGCGTCGTAATAGAGATTCAAGAAATTATCAATTTTTCCGTCAATGCGGATAATGTTCTTTTTGTGTTTGTAGGCAATTTTTTTAATATAAAGCGCTTCTTGCGTAAAGGACAATTGCACCGCAGTTTTTTCGGCATGAATCTTTTTCGGAAGATAATCGAATGTGGCATCAGTTATATCAACATCGCCTGTAAATTTGGGTTTATTGATATACAAATCGACAATATCAAACTGAAATTTCAAATTGGCTTGTGCGTGACCGCTTTCAAAATGAAGCATTTTTTCATTCATCATTCCGTTCAATTTCGAAATATCAAAATCGGAATTTACAACTCCTGTCGCAATGGGTTTTTCGAGATTATTAATTACAGCTTGCGCAATTTTTAACGGAATGCTTTCGTATTCGGCTTTAAAATGGGTGAGAATAATAGCGGAGTTTGGATCGCTGGATTCCTTTTCGGGTCTAAAAGTATTCGTAAAAATTCCTTTAAAACTGCAATTGGTAAACAAACCGTCAGGAATCGTTAATTCGTTATCGCGAACATCTGCCTGCACTACAATTTTCGGATCGCCTTCAACATTCAAATCGCCTTTGATGTCGCAGTTTACCTTAATCGGTTTTTTGATATCAAATTGGTTAAGTTTCGAACTAATGTTTGCCGATAATAAATTGGAAGCATTTCGCCATAAAATATCCGTTCCGATATTGATTCCAAATAGCGAATTGTTTTTTCCGATATTAAAAAAAGCGACAATATCAAAAACATCAGAACCAATTTTAAGTCCTTTGGTTTTAATATCTATTTTCTGATTGGCTTCAGCATACGAAATATCAAAATTGCCTTCGAGAACTTTTTCTTTAGCAAAACTTCCATGAATGGTATTAAAAGCTAGACTGTTAATTTTAGTTTTCAAAAACAAATTGGTCTGCCAGCTGTCGTCGCCATAATTTACTTTAGATTCTAAACTCGCCACATCAAAATCAAACAATTTATGACCTAAATGATTGTCAATAATTACATGCACTTTGTTGAGGTTTACTTCATCAATTGTAGTTTCGGGCTTTTCTTTATCGGTTTGAGGCTTTTTCTTTTTGGGTTTAAAAATATTGGCATTAGAATAACCATTTTCAGCTTTGTAGATATAAATATCAGCGTCGTTGATCAAGATTTTATGAATATTGATTTCGTGTTTCAATAAACTCAAAATGTTCAAACGTGCTTCGATTTCTTTTGCTCTCAACAAAGTATGTTTGTGGCTTTGCCATTGATTGTCTTTTATTTCGACATCATTCAGCGCCAATGTGAAGTTCGGGAAACCCGTTAGAAACTTATAATGAAAATCGCCAATATGAAATTTGCCATTTATATTCTCGTTGATTTTGGTATTGACTTTGGCAATAATTTCGGCTTTATTTCGGTTGAAATATATCGACAAACCTCCGCAGGCAAGTAGAAGAATCGCGATTAGTCCAAGAATAAAATATCCAAAGCGTTTGGCATATTTTTTAAAAGAATCAGATTGCAGAAAGGATTTTGTTTTGGATAAAGTTTCTTTCATGTTAATCGCGTTTTTGGATATACTAAAGATACTAAAAAAATGCTAAAAAGTTTATTGGTTTGATTTTCAGGTAAATAAATTGTAAATTTAGCGTTATACAGTTTATAATTATTGACAATACATTTATAATGAAAACTAATTTAGTAATGGTGTTTGATTTATTTTAAATTTTTAAATTTGTACTGTAGTTTGAAAGTTAATATTTCAGACCTAATTTTAATCTTAATATATTATGGCATTAGCAATAACAGATGCTACTTTTGATGAAGTAGTTTTAAAATCAGATAAACCAGTAATGGTGGATTTTTGGGCAGCATGGTGTGGTCCTTGTAGAATGGTTGGTCCAATCATTGACCAATTAAGCGAAGAGTACGCTGGTAAAGTAGTTGTTGGTAAAGTAGATGTAGATGCTAACCAAGAATTTGCTGCAAAATATGGTGTGCGTAACATACCAACCGTTTTGGTGTTTCAAAATGGTGAAGTAGTAGGAAAACAAGTAGGAGTAGCTCCGAAACAGGCCTACGCAGATAGTTTAGACGCTTTATTGTAATCTTAGATTGCGATTAATATAAAAAAGGTCCGACGAAAGTTGGACCTTTTTTATGTGTTGAATTTTTTAAACACATAGAAACATAGATTTTATGCTCATAAAAGAGTTTAGAGAAAACTAGTTTTTACACATAGCTATGTGGTTTTAAATAAGTGAAACGTCTCTATACTCAAAGATAAGCTATGTTTCTATGTGTTAAAATAATTGCAATAGTTGTTCGAAAATTAATTAGTGGCTGTGAGTTTCGCTGTTTTCATAACCCAAAACCGTAATCATATAAGGTGTACTAGAAACCTTAGTCTTTTTGATTTCCAATGTAGTAAGGTTTACTTGCACTAATTCTCCAGTGGTTGGCGAAGTAATGTAAGCAAAACGATCTGTAACTGCCATTTGAGGTTTTAATATAGCATCTGTAGCTGTTTCTGCAGTTGCTTTAGTTTCTTTTACCGCTTGCAAACTGCTGATATCATACAGTTTAAATTCTCCAGAATGCAATAAAACAGCCAGTTTTTTACGATCGTAACTTGTTTTACATTGCATAATGGTTGTGTTCTGAATAATTGGTTTTACAGTATTAGCCACAACATCAATTAAAAATGCGCCTTTTGCGGCTGTATACCCAATGAATTTTCCAGCAGAAGCCGTTTCTAAAATAGTTCCGAACCAAGCCGTTCCAAAATCTGCTGGATGATTGATCAATTTTTGATTTCCGTTGCTTTCTACAACCAAAATGCCGCTTGACGAACCAAAAACAGCATACACGCCGTCTGAAGCATTTCCGTGAATTCCTTTTGTTTGAATTTTAGCATCAAAAAGGGTTTTTCCGGTGTTGTCGATGATTTTTACTTTTTCAGGAAGCGTTCCTGTCACCGAATTATCTTTTACCGTAATGGCATAAGTTCCGTTTGTAAAAGTCGCCATTGCACCGTGATGTGCCAATAAACCTGAATTTATCGTTTTGAATGTTACACCAGCTTTGTTTACATCAGCTTCTTTACCAACAGAAAGCGTTCCGTCTCCGTCGTTAAAAGTTAGAATTTCACCAATTTTACTTTTAAAATGCGTTGGTTTTAAAGCGCTTGTTGCTAAAATTCCAAATTTAGGAACATCATCAACATCAATATGATCGCCGTGTAATTCCAATCCGCTGTCAAAAGTTTCTACGAAATTATTGTCTCTGTGAACAATTCCTGCATAACGTCCAGATTCTGTTGTGTACAAAGAAGCTTTAGCAAACTTTGCCGTAAAAGAACTGATTTTATCTTCATGCGGATCAAAAAGCGTTAGTTCCGTAGTTTTTTCGTCAGAAAGTAAAACTCGAACAAAAGTATGTTCTTCTGAAGTGTCATGGTCATGATCGTGATCGTCGTGGTTGTCATCGTCGTTGCTGCACGAAACCGCAAAAAGCGATACAGCGAATAAAAATAGTAGTTTGTAAAACTTGTTTTTCATTGTAATAAAGGATTTAAAATTTGTAAATAATTGAGTTTTGAATGGTTTGCTTATCGCGAAAAGGAAAACGGAATTTTCATAGAAACAATGATGTTTCTTCCCGCTTCCGGAAGCTCGATAAGACGGTAAAAGCTGGTGTGATTTAAATATTTTGTATTGAATAAATTCTGGATCTGAATATTGATGGAGATGTCTTGGTTTCCTGATTTTACTTTTGAGCCAAAAGCCACATTAAAAACATGACTTTCAGCCGTTTTTTTCTCAGGCGGAACAATATTGTTTTGCTGTGCCGTAAAACGATAATCAACAGAGAAATAAGGTTCTTTTAAAAAGCTAATTTGCGGTTCATAATTCAATCCCAACAAAACAGAAGGCGGAGGCGAGAATGGAAGCGTATAGCCTTTTTTGCTTCCTGATTTTTGTTCTGAATAAAGATATTCGGCACTAATTTCTGCACTTAAAGATTTTAGGAAATAATAGCGCGTCTGGAATTCCGCACCATAGCGAAAGACTTTACTTTGCTCGTATTCAAAAACCTGATTTCCTGCTCCATAATAAATATCATGAGCTGAGGTTGGATTCAGATAAATGAAATTTGGAAAATAGTTCACAAACGGCGTCAGCTGAAAAGACCAGTTTTGCTGATTCCATTCTATTCCCAAATCCAATTGATACGAACGTTCTGCATCCAAATTCGGATTTCCTTTTTCGAATCTGAAATAATGATAATTTACGCCGTTTGAAGCCAGTTCTTTGGCAATCGGCATTCTGAAACTCGAACCTAAATTGGCTTTTATCGCAAGATTTCCAGGATTATAATTGATTCCGGCAGACCATGTGAAACTGTCAAAAGTTTTGGTTAAATCTTGAGAACGCTGCAAGTATTGCATCTGCGTCTGATTGTTTTCAGAAACCGGACTTTGAAACCAATCGTAATACGATTTCATTTTGATTTTTCCGTAATCGTAACGAACAGCGCCATGAAGAAACCATTTTTCATTCAGTTCCATTTTGTCATAAACAAATACGCCAGCGTTGAATTGGGTGAAAGATGGAATCAAGAAACTCCATCCGCCAATGGCATTTTCCTGTCCAGCAATATTGGTTCCGACAGTAATCTGATGGTGATTGAATCGGAATTCATCTTTAGCAGAAAACGACCAAACATCTTTATCATATTGGCGTTCCAAATCTTTTGGAGCGTACATGTCTTCGGGATAAATTGGAGGCATATAACCGTGATTTACGTAATGACTATATTCTCTTCTAAAATTATTTTGAAAACCAATCTGCATCTCAAAAGCATGATTCCCCAATTGAAAAGAAGTCGTATTACTAACCTTTAAATGATTGACTTGCTGATACGGCATCAAAATATCACGGCTTGATTTATCGTGCAGTTCCAGATCTACATTTCGGGGTTCGAGTCCGTGCGCATTCGCGAAAAATCCGCTTTTGGTATGCACATTACTGAAATAAAAAACAGATTTTAGATTCTCTCCAGAATAACCCGTACTCAAATGAAAATCAAGTTCGCGTCCAGCCGTATTTCGCAAATGATTTTTGTACAGCGGAACAGCATAACTGTATACATGAACCACATCGGTCGGAACGCGATAATCCCCATAATCCATTGTGGTGACACGGGAATCAAAGAACCAGTTTTTGTTTCTTCCAAATAAATTAATGGAGCTTCCAAATTGAGCATTATTGCTTTTTCCGGTAAGATCAACGCTTCCGCCAAAAGTATTTTGCAACGGAAGCGGAAGCGGTTTAATATTTACCGCACCGCCTACAGCATCAGATCCGTAGATAAACGAAGAAGGGCCTTTTATAATTTCTACCCGATTGACAGCATATTGATCGATTTCCAAACCGTGATCGGCGCCCCACTGCTGGCCTTCGTGTTTCAAGCCGTTTTCGACCACAATAACCTGATTGAAACTCAAACCTCGAATAAGCGGTTTCGAACCTCCAGAACCAATCGAAATAGTTTTAACGCCTGGCAATTTCTGCAAAGACTGCATTAAACTTCCGCCAAGATTACGCTGAATGAAACTATTGTTTACCGTTTCAACATTCAGCGACTCTTCTTTTTTGCGTTTTTGACCAGTATTATTACTGATTAAAACTTCGTCAAGTTCCTTAATTTCTGCTTTATTTTCTGAAGGCTGATTTTGAGAAAAAGCTTCGGCTGAAAACAATAAACTGATGGTTAAAAAACAATATTTCCAATACATGGATAGGGCATTCTTCATTAATCTGATCTTATAAAATTTTAATGCTTAAACCTCTCAGCGTCTGCCAGCCTTCCTTGTCTGTCAAGCGGATCATAAAATGATAATCTCCAGGATCTACATCTGCAGGAATGATGATTTGAGCCGTTGCTTCGTAAGTTTTCACGCCGTTTGGAATAGTGTAATTATTGATGAAAAGCATCGGTTTTACTGGAGTTTTTACAGCTTCGGTTTCGCAGGTATTAACTTCTGTACTATGAGTATGATGGTCGAAATTGTGGTGAATGTCTAAGCTGTAAGAACCCAATTCGGCATTGTCATTAAAAGTGGCTTTGAAAGTAAAGGTCTTTCCACGTTCAATTGTGCTGCATTGAATAGGAAAAGCATTTGTTCCAGTGATGTCAATTACAGGATATTCGGTGTCTATTTCGGCATTATCGCTTGAACAAGATGTTATAAAGGCAAGAGTCAAAATGCCTAAAAGAAGCTTTAAATTTTTCATATTTTTTGAGTTATAATCGTTAGGTTTTTCTTCACTTCTAGCTTGCTTCCGTTTTGATCATTTACGATAATGATGAAATCGTATTTTCCTTCTGCGGCATCTACTGGAATGTCAAAATGTTTGTGAACCGTGGCATTTTTTGCACCCGCATATTGTGTCCAGGTAATTTCATGCGACCAAACTTTAGAATATGTTTCGGTACTTTTTTGCACAATCTTAACCTGTACATTTTCGATTTTATCAGCGGCAGTTACTTCTGCATTAAAATGGAAATCTGCACCAATAGTTGCAGTTTCGTTGTTGTTAAGACCCAGCTCGATTTTCTCAATAGTTGGAATTGCCTGTTTTTCTTCTGAATCGTCATTGCTGCAACTTGTAAAAGCCATTGCAGCAAAGAGCGAAACCAGAATAAGTTTTGTTGTTTTCATTTTTTCTGATTTGATTTTGATCATTTTATAAAGGGTATTTTGGGTTATAAAAGAGATAGTAAATGCTTTTAAGCTTTTATGGCTAAAGGCATTAGGTTAAGATTTTTTCTTTAAGGTTTTCTTTGATTTAGTTCTCGCAAAGTCGCGAAGACGCAAAGAAAATTGCTCTAAACTTTGCGTCTTCGCGACTTTGCGAGAACAAACAAATGCTTAAAAAGGTACAGCCATAACTAAAACCTGAATTGGGATTTAGTTTGAATGTGTTAATCGATAAAAAGGGAGGTTTTGTGCGGAAAAAGCGGAAAACAATACCAATATCAATACCAATATCAATGACAATACCAATATTTGTTTAATTGCTTAAAATGAATGAAATGCTTTTTAATGTTTTAAGATTTTAAAACATTAAGTAGCCGAATTGCGAAGGCAAATCGGGTGCACAAAAAAATACTAAAGTGTAAAAGGTGGGGCTCGAAGTGAGAAAAGAGCACCCTTAAAAAATACAAAATGCGGTTTGCTGTAAAAACTGATGTGTTTTACAACAGGATTATTCTTGAAAAACTGAAAAGCATGAAATTCAAATGTGCCAACAGCGCTAAACTTAAAATCGCAAATCGAACATTTATGAAACGAATGCAGTTTGGCCTTGAATTGTGGTTTTTCGGAAATAGAAAATTCTAATTTCTCTTTGCAATTATGAGTGTCTAAAATATGCTCATACGAATGGACAGCCGGAAAAAGTATTGCGAACAATACAATCAAAGGCATAAAGAGATTTATAAATTTAAGTTTCTTTTTCATTCGTTAAGATTACTTCTGATATTTTAAACCAGAATTAATGCAATAGTGTTGCAAATATAGAAATCTTATTTTTAAATGCAATGTTGTTGCAGTAATTGTTTGCGAAAAATTAATGCTTTTGCTAATTTTAGCCAATCTTATAATCGTCAAAAATGAAAATTTTCTACAGCCTTCTTTGTTTTTTTATATTGATTTCCAATAGTTTTTCTCAGGTAAAAGAAAATGAATTATTAGAAAATGGTGTTTCAGAACAGCTGGCGAAATTTCGTAAAAAGCAGATCTCAGATCTTCAATACAGTTTGTCTTTCGAAATTCCGAATCAGAAAGCCGAAAATATAAATTCTGATTTGACGATAAATTTGAGTTTATCTGATTTAAGTCAGCCCTTAATTTTAGATTTTAAAGAGAAAACTTCCAACATAAAAGCGGTTGAAGCAAACGGAAAAAAGTTTTCGATTGTTCATGAAAACGGGCATATCGTAATTCCAGTTTCAACTTTAGTTTCAGGAAAAAACACAGTTGCGATTTCTTTTATTGCGGGTAATTTATCTTTAAACAGAAACGATGAATTCCTCTACACTTTATTGGTTCCTGATCGCGCGAGTACTTTATTTCCTTGTTTTGATCAGCCTGATATAAAAGCGACTTATAAATTGAGTCTTTCTGTGCCGAAAGATTGGTCTGTTTTGGCTGGAGCCGATGTGAAAGAGAAAATGGAAAAAGGCGATTTTACGTCGTACACTTTTGGAGAATCAGATAAAATGAGCACGTATCTGTTTTCGTTTGTGGCAGGAAAATTCAACAGCGTGACACAGAAACCCGGTTTGGAAATGACGATGTTGTATCGTGAGAACAGTCCAGAGAAATTTCGCGTAAGCGCAGATACTATTTTCAATTTACATCAGCAGTCTTTAGATTTTTTGGAAAAATATACCAATTACAAATTTCCGTTTCAAAAGCTGGATTTTGCTTCAATTCCTGTTTTTCAGTACGGCGGAATGGAACATGTTGGCGCAATTCAATACAGAGAATCGACTTTGTTTTTGGACAACAGCGCAACTGATACAGAGAAATTAAACCGTGCTAAATTGATAGCTCACGAAACCTCACACATGTGGTTTGGGGATTTGGTTACGATGAAATGGTTCGACGACGTTTGGATGAAAGAGGTTTTCGCCAATTTCATGGCCGATAAAATCATGAATCCGATTTTCCCGAAAGTCAATCATAATCTGCAGTTTTTCACCGCGCATTATCCTAGCGCTTTCGCGGAAGATCGATCTTTGGGGACGCATCCGATCAAGCAGCATTTGGCAAATTTAAAAGATGCGGGTTCGCTTTACGGCGCTATTATTTACAACAAAGCGCCAATTATGATGCGCCAATTAGAAGCTTCGATGGGAAAAGAGCCTTTCCAGAAAGGAATTCAAAAATATATTCAGAAATACGCCAATGATAACGCCGATTGGAATAATTTGGTAGAACTTCTCGATGCTGAAACTCCGCTTGATATGAAAAAATGGAGCGATGTCTGGGTTAATAAATCAGGGAGAGCCATTTTTACGGATCAAATAGAATATGATTCTAAAAACCGAATTAAAAGTTTTGAAATTCAACAACAAGCCGAGGATAAATCAGAGAATATCTGGCCTCAGGTTTTTCAGATTGGTTTAGTTTATGCCAAAGAAGTAAAGGTTTTGTCAGTTAATATTAATGACAAAAATACCGTTGTAAAAGAAGCTGTAGGACTTGAAAAACCAATTGCTGTGGTTTACAATTATAACGGTTTTGGATACGGCGTTTTTCCGCTTGACGGGATTAATTTAAATTATATTACCTCTTTAAAAGATGAAATGGCAAGAGCTTCGGCTTACAGTAATCTTTATGAAAATATGCTTATTGGAAACATTTCGCCTGATGATGCATTTAGATGTTATTTCAGAGGAATTCAATTAGAAGAAAATGAGTTGGTTTTACGAATTATAACAAACAATATAAATGCTATATACTGGAGATTTTTTACAGAAAAGCAACAGAAGGTCAGTCAAAAAATGCTAGTTTATACTTTGTTTACACGTTTGCCATCAGACTTGTCTTCTAATATTAAAAAAACCTTATTTGGTTTGTTTAGCTCAGTTGCTTATTCAGACTTGGCGTTAGGCAAATTATATAAGGTTTGGAACAGGGAAATTTCCATTCCCAATTTGAAACTGAACGAAGACGATTACACGAATATAGCAATTAATCTAGCGATTTTTAAACATCCGCTAGCAGATGAAATCTTGGAGAAAACGAGAACATCGTTTACGAATCCCGACAAACAAAAGCGTTTTGAATTTCTGCTTCCATCATTATCAAAAGATGAATCAGTTCGAAATGCCTTTATGGAATCTTTGAAAGACGATGCAAATCGCGAAAAAGAATCATGGGTTTCGGTTGGTTTGGCAAATATTCATCATCCGCTTCGTCAGGAAAGTGCGCAAAAGTATATTAGATTTTCATTAGATTTGGTTGATGAAATTCAGCGTACGGGAGATATTTTCTTTCCGAAAGATTGGTTGGACAATACAGTTGGAAGATATTCATCGAAATTTGCTTTTGATGAAGTACAAAAATTCTTAAAAGAAAACCCTAATTTTAGTCCGATCTTGAAACGCAAATTGTTTCAGGCGACAGATTTGCTTTATAAAGCACAAAACATAAAAAAAGAAACCGAATGAAAATTGAATCGGAAATAGAAAAAGTCTCCAGTTTTCAGCACCTCGAAATGCTGGCGAATCAGGTTGTGGAAGGTTTTATATCGGGAATGCATAAGAGTCCGTTTCATGGATTTTCGGCCGAATTTGCAGAGCACAAAGTCTATAACGCAGGCGAAAGCACCAAACATATCGACTGGAAATTATTCGCCAAAACCGATCGTTTGTATACGAAACGTTTTGAGGAAGAAACCAATTTGCGTTGTCATTTGATTGTAGATAATTCATCATCAATGCATTATCCAGAATTGAAATCGAATCAGCCTTTTTACGAAAAGAAGATCGGATTTGCCGTTTTGGCTTCAGCAGTTTTAATGAATATTTTAAAGAAACAGCGTGATGCCGTTGGGTTAAGCGTTTTCTCAGATAAATACGAATATTACGCTCCAGAGAAAGGAAGCGATCGCCATCACCGAATGCTTTTGAATAAATTGGAAGAATTATTGGTTCAGCCAAAAGTCAAAAAAGCGACCGATACTATTACATATCTGCATCAGATTGCGGAGAAAATGCATCGCCGTTCGATGATTATTTTGTTTACCGATATGTTTCAGACCGAAGATGACGAGAAATTATTTAACGCATTACAACATTTAAAACACAATAAGCACAAGGTAGTTTTGTTTCATGTAGTTGATAATGAGACCGAATTGAAGTTTGATTTTGATAACGCACCAAGAAAATTCATTGATTTAGAATCGGGAGAAGAGGTTTCGATTTTTGCAGATAACGTAAAAGAGGAATATGAAAAAAGGGTGGAGGCGTACTTTAAAAATTTGGCTTTAACCTGCGCAAAGAACCAAATTAAGTACGTTCCGGTAAATGTTGGCGATAATTTTGAAAAAATATTGACTACATATTTGGTTGAAAAACAAAACTTTGGATAATATTTTAAAAAATAATTTCATTTTTTTTATAAAAACGCTTGCAGAAATGAAATTCTGTTATATCTTTGCAACCGCAATAACGCAGAGGTTTGGTAGTTCAGTTGGTTAGAATACATGCCTGTCACGCATGGGGTCGCGGGTTCGAGTCCCGTCCAGACCGCAATATTGGGAGAAGCCTTTCTTAACGGAAAGGCTTTTTTGCCCAAAAACGGTATCTAAGATTAGTTGTGTTGTTTTGCTACGACTTTGTAACTCGTAGCTGGTTTAGTAGTTAGACCAATGAAAAGCTTTCCACTTTTGTGGATGGCTTTTTTGATTTAAGACACTTTTGGTTTTGCTTAAATCCGATGAAATTTTACCGCAAAGAGCGCAAAGATTTACGCAAAGGTCGCAAAGATATTTTTTAAAGAATGAAAAGTTCGCAAAGCTTACAATTGAGAAAGTTTTGCGATTTTTTTTTGCTTAATTCTGATTTCAACGAACAGTTTGTCATTTCGAGGGACGAGAAATCTTCGCAAGTAATTCCACAAAGATTTTCCATCATATATTAAAACATAGCTCGTGGTTTCAACCACAGGTTATGTTGAATAAAAGGGGAATAAATATTTCAAACGTTGCATTCTTCGTGTGCCTTGCGATTAAAAAGAAAGAAACTTCTTCTCTTTTACTTTTAAAGTGAATTTTTAAAATATTGGAATTTAACCAATTAAAAATTTCTCAAATTTTATTCGTAAAAACGCTTGCAGAAACGAAATTCTGTTGTATTTTTGCACTCGCAATAACGCAGGGTTTGGTAGTTCAGTTGGTTAGAATACATGCCTGTCACGCATGGGGTCGCGGGTTCGAGTCCCGTCCAGACCGCCTAAGTTTGTAAAAAGCTTCTCTTAATGAGAAGCTTTTTTTTATCTCTATTCTCAAATCATAACAAATAGTATTGAGAATCTGTAAAGAGAAAAAAAGTATTTTATTTAGTTATTTAAATAAAAAATGATAGTTATTTAAAACCCATCATTCTTTACTTGTGCAGTTAATGAAGTACTATCTTAATAATTGATATTTTCGCTATACTTACTTTCTATTTGTTTGATTTGCTCTTCGGTCATTTTTTTAACTTCAGATTTAAACTCATCTATTTTTGATAGTAAATCATGGTAATGTTTTTTTGATTCTTCTGGAAGACTGTCATAAAATTTTTGAGCCTTTTTTTCTAGATTTTCGTATGCCGCTTCTCCACCATTTGAAAGACTTTTTTTGATGTCTTCAATTACTAGAGCAGAATCTTTTTTTGCTTTAGATAAGTCTTCTCTAATTTTTTCTAGAGAATGCATTGCTAGTTTTGCGTAAATCTTCGATTTAATTTCTTCTAATTTCATTTTGTGTCGTTTTTAAATTAATTATTGCTTCTGAAGTGAATTAACCTTTTATATTATAGTTTTCAGAATAAATTTTTAAACATTACGGTTGATTAATTGTTGTAATTTTTTGTTATCATCCTTTAGTTTTTTAAGATCGAATGAAAGCATGATACGTGCCATACCAATAAAGAGAAAAGTAAAAGCAACTAGATAAACAACTGATAAAGCTCCTGAGACAGGATACCAAATAATAACAAAAGAAGAAATAACAATTAGTATTCCGCTTGCCAATAGCCAGCCCCAGCCTTTTGAGCCATAAGCCTGAAGGTCAAATGAAAAACCAATCATAGAGAATCCTCTGAACATTAACCAAAATGCCACAAATACAGGTAATACGGCCATACTCATTGTTGGATAATACATTAAAAATGCTCCCATTATGAAGTCAATAATTCCGCCAGTAAAGTACCATCCCCATCCAGATAGATTTTCTCTATTTGAAACTGAAAATGCAATTTCTGCAATTCCACACACAAACATGCATACGCTAAACATAATGCTTAAAGCTGCGTAGCCATCTAGTGGATAAAACATTAATAATAAGGCCACGCCTATAAAAAGGATACCAACTAAAAGAGATATCCACCAGTTATTTACTGTATTTTTTAATTCTTCTACAAATAATGCCTTCATTTTACATATTTTTTAAGATTTACAATTTTTGATTGTGCCAAAATGTTTAGCGGTTTACATTCTGTTTGAATCTTGCTTGATATAAATTTTAATGAATTTATTCAGCGTTTTGAACTGCTGTAAGAAGATCATTTACATATTTGTCAAGAGTTGCTTTGTCTTTTGGATCCAGTTTTTTATCCGTAACTTTTTTTTCGTAAGTTTTTCTTAAGCTATCCAATTTATCTGCATATTTATTTGCCTTTTCATTGCTATTAGTATTAACTAATTCTGAAAGATCTTTGTGAAATTCTTCTGCAAGAATGGTAGCATTCAGTTTGCTAAATTTAGGAAGAGCTACTTTAGACATTGCCTTATCTATATTTGCCTGAATGCTTTCAACGACAGCATTTGCTGCGTTTTCATTGCTCATTTCCTGATCAATGGCAGCATTGTCAATAGATTTTTCTGCTTGTTCTGCCTTGCGTTCTTCGTTTTGTTTGTCTTTTTTCTGTGTATTGCCACAAGAGTTTAAAAAGAATGCTAATGATAAAATTGGAATAATTACTTTTTTCATAATGATTTTTTTAAAGGTTATAAAATGTTTTAATAATAAATCAAATGTAGGAATAATACTGCATTAAGATGTTTTCGTAAAGTTTCTAATTTGTTCATTTTAGTTTAATGATGGTCAGAAAATGACACTATTTTTAAATTCAGAAAAATAAGACACTATTAGCCCTTCAAAATGCATTTGAGAATCTAAAAAGTAAGTTATTTCTTGTTTTTAGCTGTATGTTTGCTTTAGAATAAATTAGACGATGGATAATACAATAAACAAAAGAGTGATTTTGGCAATTAAAGAATTTTTGCCAGAAGGAACGAATGCAGCTCATTTATTAATGGATTTGCTTTCATTGGGCAAAGAGTCTGTTTATAGAAGGATGAGAGGTGAAATAGAATTTACATTGGATGAGATGATTAAAATAACCAATCGTTTCGGAATATCGATCGATGATATTATCGCTTCGGGAAAGATTACCAGTAAATGGGCTATATTAAATTTGGATACACTGGTTACATACGAAAATTATACTGAGCAGTATTGCGAACGGTTAAAAGAGTATTTAGCAATCTTTCAAAAGATGCAGTCAGCAAAAAGAGCAAATATTAGTACTGCCAGCAATGCAATTCCTATCTCTTTTTTGTTTCTGTACAAAAAGCTATCTCAATTTAGACATTATAAATGGCATTATCTAAAGAGAGGGGCTAAACCAAATTTTGCATTTTCAAGTATGGTTTTACCAGATGAGATCATAAAAATTGAAAAGCATTTTGCAGAGGAAAGCAATAAAGTGCCTATGAAAACAATTGTTATTGATGAAGATATTTTTTTATGCATAATAAGAGATATTCGTTTTTTCTATTCGCAGCAATTAATAACAAAAATGGAGATGCTGGAATTAAAACAAGAGTTATTGGAATTAGTTTCTTTAATTGAGCTCGTGGTTGAAACAGGAAGCTTTTATGCGGGAAATTCTATGATGATTTATTTATCTAAAATTAATATTGATGGTATTTACCATAATATAGAATACGATAATGAGGAACTGTGTTTTCAAGGAACTTTTTATATGGACTTAATATGTTTTAATAATGTCAAGTTTTTTAAAAAACAAAAAGAATGGATTGATTTACTGAAAAGATTTTCGATATTATTAACGCAGAGCGGAGACAGGCAACAATTAGAGTTTTTCGAGAATCAGCGTTTATTAATCAACAGTTTAGAATAATAAAAAACTAACAATTGTGTATTCAGTTAGTTGTATTCTGCATAAAAAGACTTTCTTTTTTATTTTGGCAACTTTTATTTATTCATTTCTTGCGTATATTTAATATCGTAAAAAGGGCCTTTATTAAACATCAATGGAATATTCCGGTCAAAAATTAGATAAGTATTACATCAGGAAAGTAGATGCTGATAAAAAAAGCATTTACTGCCACCACGATTTGATGGGTGAATTGTTTATTCCGCCACACAGACACCAAAAAGCACAATTACTTTATGCCGAAGGCGATGTTGTTTTTGTAACTACAGAAACCAAAACCTATTTTTTGCCTGCAAGACACTTTATTTGGATTCCGAGTGGAGTGGAACATAGTATTGAACCGAAATCGGAAAGTGTGACGATGCGAAATCTATATTTTCCTGTTGAAAAAGACGAAGATGACTTTTATAAAGTAGAAGGAATATATCCCGTAAACAATTTGTTATTGCAAATGATGCTTTTTACGAATCGATGGAATGGTGATCTTAAAAAAGGAACTCCAAACTTTACTATTGCCAAAGCTATAAAGGCGATTCTCCCGCAAATTTGTACCAATAATTTACCTTTAGAATTACCGCAGCCAAAAGACAAACGTCTTGGTAAAATCCTTCGTTATATAGAAAATAATCTCGGAGAAACCATTCTGTTTGCCAATGTAGCGCATGAATTTGGTTTTAGCGAACGCTCTTTGTATCGTTTGTTTCAGAAAGACCTCAAAATGTCTTTTATTCAATATTATACCATAAGAAGAATCTTAAAAGCAATCGAACTTTTATTAGAAAGAAAGCTTTCTGTAAAAGAGGTAGCCGAAGAAGTTGGTTACAATAGCGTACCGACTTTCAGTAACACATTCTTCAAGATTTTAGGCCAAAGACCTTCTGATTACTTAAACGGAGAGGAGATTTTGGAGCGCGGTAAATAGATTTTTTTCACGCAGATTTACACATATTTTATTCTGTGCTAAAAATTTTCTCTCGCAGATTCCGCAGATTTAAGGGATTTTTTGAAATGCGCTAAATGATTGTTTCACGCAGATTTATACAGATTTAAGCTGATTCAACAGATTCTTTATCTTTTGCTAAATATTTTCTCTAGCAGATTTTGGGGATTTTTTCAAATGCTTAAAAATCTGCTCAATCTGCCAAATCTGCGAGAGAAAAATAAAATCTGAGTCCTTTGCCAAAATCACTTTAAATCTGCGTGAAACAACTTTAATTCTTAACTATTTGTTTTTCAATGTTTTAATATAACGTTTTCGGGAAATGGAATTTTAACATTTGTCCGAAATGAATATGTTCTTGGCTTTTTAGAATTATCAGTCACGAGAAAAATGAAGGAACTTTGCAGCATCAAATATTAATGTATTTATGTTCCTTAAAACAACAAATTCTACAGACGATTGTTTTCCCAGAGTCCTGCTGTTAATCTTAATGATGTTAACATTCAATGGCTTACAAGCGCAGGAAGTCCACACAGTTTCGCTAAAAGATGCGATGAAACTGGCTAAAGAAAACAACAAAAAAATCCTTAGATCTCAATTGGAGGTCACGCTCTCAGAGCAAAACATTAAAGAAAGAAAAGAACTTCGATTGCCAGACGTGCAGCTAAACGGCATGTATTCTCGCATTACGAATATTACCGAATTTAAAGGAAGCGGATTCTTAAAAGACAAAGAAGTAACTCCAGCGATTCCTGAAATTTATGAGGTCAATTCGACTTTTAAAATGCCAATTTATGCGGGAAATAAGATTAATAACGCTATCAAAATTGCGAATCAGGAAAACGAAATCGCCAAAATAAAAACAGAAAAGACCGAAAATGATATCGAGCTTGAAGTGGTAGCCAATTATCTGGCGATTTATAAAATGATGGAGCTTCAGAAAATTTTTGAAGAAAATATCAAAGAAGAAAAAAGTCGATTGAAAGAAGTCCAATCGCTTCAAAAACATGGAACGGTTACGAAAAACGAGGTTATTCGTGCCGAATTACAGCTTTCAGATCGCGAATTGAATGCGTTAACTAACTCCAAAAACATTAAAATCGCACTTCACGATCTGAAAACGCTGATCCAAATTCCAGAAAATGAAGAAATTGTAATCGATACAACTTCAAGTCTTGATGAAATGAACGGTCTAGATCCGTATGATTTTTATATGACAAAAGCTTTGCAAAACGAAGAAATGCGTATTGCAAGCCAAGAATTAAACATCAGCAAAACGGAATTGAAATTGGTTAAAGGAAATTACTTGCCAAGCGTTCATTTCTTTGGAAACTATGGTTTTTATTATCCAAACTACAAATTCTTTCCGCCAAATCCGTATTTGTACACTTTAGGGCAAGTGGGGATTGAAGCTACTTTTGACCTTTCGTCTTTGTATAAAAACAAGACCAAAATGGAGCAGGCCAATACCAAAATCAAATGGCAGGAAATGCAGAATGAAATTGTAAAAGAGGAAATTCAGGATAAGCTGTATAAAGAACACACGCAATATCAGGAAATCCTTGAAAAGTTTGTGGTGGTTGATAAAGCTTTGGATTTAGCTGAAGAAAACTATCGAATCGTGAAGCTGAAATACTTAAACCAGTTGGTGTTAATTACCGAAATGGTCGATGCCGATAATGCTTTGCTTCAGGCGAAATACAACAAAATTTCTACCCGATTGGATGCGGTTTTAAAACATTACGAACTGCTTCATACGGCGGGAATGATGCCTCAGAGCTAGATGTTGAAAGACTGGGCTAAAGTCTTGAGAGACAAGAAGAAAGAAGAAAGACTTGATAGACGAAAGAAGCAAGAGAAAAGACATTTTAGAAAAGAACTAAGTTAAAGAGAAAAAGAAAGATATGGTTAAGATTAAAAATGAAACTAGAAGAAATAAAACGTTTCATATACTAATAACGATTATTGCGTGTACGCTTGTGATAAGCGGAGTTATTTTGGGAATTTGGTTTTATGTTTTCAACCGAAATCACGAAGAAACGAATGACGCCCAGGTGGAGCAATATGTAACACCAATTATGTCTAGAATTACGGGTTATGTGCAGGAAGTTCGTTTCAACGAAAATCAGTTTGTGCATAAAGGTGATACTTTGGTGGTAATTGATAATAGAGAATACAAATCGAAACTGGACGTGGCTCTTGCCGATGTTCAGAATGCGAAACAAAATAGCGTTGTGGCTGAGAAAAATGCCATAAATACGGCAAGCGCAACAGCGATTAACGAAGCGCAGTTAGAAGCTGCAAAGTCGAATCTTTGGAAAACCAAATTAGAATACGAAAGATATAAAGCTTTGGTAAGCGAAGAGGCAGCAACTTCTCAGCAATTAGAAAAAGTAAAAGCGGATTATGAATCGGCGCAGGCGCATTTTCAGGAAATGAAAAACAGAATTCATACTTCGGCTTTGAGCACTTCAGTTGCCGAAGCCAATGTTCCGACGACACAGACGAATATTGCTTCAAAACAAGCTGTGGCTGATAATGCGGCTTTATTTCTTTCGTATACGATTATTACCGCACCGTATGACGGTTGGGTTGGAAAACGAACTTTACAGCCAGGACAGTTGGTAAAAGAAGGACAATCTTTGCTTTCTATTGTAAGTAAAGAAAAATGGATTACAGCCAATTTTAAAGAAACGCAATTGCAATATTTAACCGTTGGGCAAGATGTTGAAATAAAAGCCGATGCGTTGAGCGATAAAACTTTTGTTGGCACAATAGCTTCTTTATCTCCAGCGAGCGGGGCAAGATTTTCATTGCTTCCTCCAGATAATGCAACGGGTAACTTCGTAAAAATCGAACAAAGAATTCCGGTTAGAATTCAGTTGAAAGACAGCGACAAACAAACTGACTTTTTAAGAGCGGGAATGAATATTACTGTGATCGCAGCACACTAAAATGGAAGATAAAAGTATATTTAAATCATGGGTTCCAAAATGGGCAATCATTACAATTTTGTTTGTTTGTCTCTTGCATTCCATGATTTTATTGGGAGTTTATACGTCAAACGTAACGTATGCGGCAAGTTTTCTGGACATTGAGCCCGAAGATTTGCAGTTTGCAATGTGCGTTACATACGGAACTCTGCTGGCGACAATTCTCATAGAAAGCCGATTTTCGAGTTTTTTCCCCGCCAAAAATTACCTCATAGGAGTATATTCCTTAATTGGGGTTACGATTGTGGCGTCGGGTTATGTCGATAATTTTGCGGTTTTCTTGCTTTTGAGGGTTGCCGAAGGAATCTTAATGGCGCTTCCTGCAATTACCATCAGACAATTGCTTATTGAGCAGTTTGATTCTAAAAATGCTATTATAATTGGATTTTCCTTTTATTATGGTTCGTTACTGCTGTCAACGCCTTTTATTATGAATATTGCGGTTTGGTTTCTGGATCATTACGACTGGAAATACATGCTGTATGTTTCGGGCGGATTGCAGGTTTTAAATGTCTTTTTAATCTTGGTTACTTTTCGTGGGCACCGAATCACAAAGAAAATCCCGTTGTATCAAATCGACTGGATGAGCTATTTTTTGGTTTTAACAGCGATTCTTTGCGGTGCCTACTTTTTTGTGTATGCCGAGAAGAAATATTGGTTTGAATCTTCTCAAATGGTTTTAATGCTTATTATGGCACTTATTACGGGAGGTTTGTTCATCTTTAAAGAGCTTTTGGTTAAAAGGCCCACTTTTGATTTTGAAGTCTTTAAATATGCCAATCTTAGAATTGGGTTCTTATTGTTTTTCCTGTTTTACATCAGCAGAGCAACGTTGAGTCTTTGCCATTCGGCTATGTATTCGATTTGGAATTGGGATCCGTCGCGTGTTGCGGGCGTGCAGTACATTAACGGACTCGGAAATGTAATCGGATTGATTTTGGCGGCTTATTTCCTCATGAAATCGGTTTCTACCAAAATTATTTTCCTGATTGGTTTTTCGCTAATTGCCTTGTATCATTTTTGGTTTACGTTTCTTTTTGTGCCCGATGTGGCTTTATCAAATATTATTGTTCCGTACTTTTTGCAGGGTATCGGAGTGGGGTTTTTATTTGTTCCGTTAATTCTCTTTACCACATCTTCGGTTCCTGCAAATATGGCGGTTTCTTCGGGAATTGTCGGCGTTTCGGGACGTTTTTGGGGAAGTACGATTGGGTTTTGCGTCATGCAGAATGCAACAGTATTTTTAAACAAAAAGCACTTTTTAAAGCTAAGCCAATTCGTAACGGGCGAAAATCCCGAAGCACAGCAAACCATCGCCAGTACTACGCAGAGTTTTATTGCCAAAGGATATTCGGCAGATAATGCCAATGTTTTAGCCATGAAAAAGATCTTCGGAAGCATTACCAAACAATCGACTCTCTTAGCTGATATGGAAATTTATACGATTGTAGGTTACGGTCTTTTGGTTTTGATAATTCTTATTGCATGCAATCAGCATTTGAGACAGACAATGACTTTGATGAAAAGTAAAATTTGGATTGGTTAAAGATTTTGTTTGCTTCGCCTGTTCGAGCATAGCTCTCGAGTCAGGTTTAAAGTTCCAGGTTCAAAGTTATTCCGTGTAGTTTGTCATTTCGAGGAACGAGAAATCACACGCGGGATTCGACGCAGATTGGCGATTCGCTTTGCGGAATTTCTAGTGTGATTTCTCCTTACGTCGAAATGACAAACTGTGCGCTTAGTGCGATCTTAAAAAAAACTTTGCGACTATGTGACTTTGCGAGAGACTAAAAAAACTCAGCGAATCTCTGCGTAATTCGTCACAGATTAGAGAATTTCTTTTGTAGTAATTAATTAAAATCCTGTTTTATGATCTCTTCTGCTTTGCGGTTTTCTTTATCGTAAAGTAGGGTAAGGTTTTTTTCAAAAGCAGGATTTATGATTTTTAGATACCAATCTATTTCGATAGATTTAATGTTTTCGCTTAATCTGCTGATAAATTGAAACCATCCCCAAGTCGATTCGGAAATGGTGAATTTATTTGAATCTTGAGTATAAACGTCAATGCAAATTTCGTCTTCGGTTATTAAATCTATTTTATAAGCAAAAACGGTTTTAATTTCGTCCCATTTGTAGGTTTGATAATGATTTTCATTAGTGATGGTAAAACTATCTTCGGTGTATGTGAAAATTCCTAAATCGTTTTGATTTTCTGCTGTTTGCAAAGAAATTATTTCTTTTCCTAATGTTGAATTTGGAGAAACAAACAAGTTTTTTGGATTCAAAAATCTAATAAGTATAAAAAAACCTCCGCCTCCAAATAAAAGTAATGGAAACCAGAAACGAATTTCATTCACTTTTCCTGTCCATAAAACCATGAAAGTGAATAAGAAACAGATAACAATCAAAATGATTTGTTTGGTTTTACTTTCCCAAATAACATTTTTGTCTTTGTATTTTATTTTTTCCATGATAATTTACAATTTGTGCAAACGAAGTTATAAAAAGGTTTTCAAAATATCTTAATTTCTTAAACGCTTAAATTTCACAAACCGTATAAATGGTCGTATCTTGCACCCGTTTAAAAAACAAATAAAATTATGAGCCAGCAATGTGTAATTTTTGATATGGACGGCGTGATTTCGCATACAAATCCGCATCATGTGATCGCTTTTGAAAAATTTTTCGATAAATATAATATTCCGTACACTCAGGAAGAATTTGAAGAACATATGTACGGAAAACACAATAGTTATATCATGACGCATTTCTTCAAACGTCCGATTGCGGGAGAAGAATTGATAAAACTGGAAGACGAAAAAGAAGGAATGTTTCGTGAAATTTACAAAGACAAAGTCGAAACGATTCCGCATTATATGGATTTTTTAAACGAATTAAAATCCCGTGGTTTTAAAACTGCAGTTGCTACATCGGCGCCGCGTGCGAATCTGGATTTAATTGCCAATTTCTTGAAACTAGGCGAAAAAATGGATTCGATGATGTCATCAGAAGACGTTACGTTTCATAAACCAAATCCTGAAGTATATCTAAAATCGGCAGAACGTGTTGGTGTTTCTCCGTCAGATTGTGTGGTTTTCGAAGATTCTTTTTCGGGAATTACAGCAGGATTAAATGCCGGAATGAAAGTCGTTGGCGTTTTAAGCACGCATAAAAAAGAAGAACTTCCGCCATGCGATTTTTATATAAATGATTATAGTGAAGTGAATGTGGATAAAATCCTTGAGATTTTAGGCAAAAACTAATTTATAAAAAGTAAAATATAAACTTTGCGACTCTGCGTCTTTGCGAGATTAATTTTTAAGTATTAAACTTATGAATCTCTCGCAAAGTCGCGAAGTCGCAAAGCTTTTTTAATACTTCTCCTCCAAAAAAGCCATCCATCCTTTTTCAAATTCCTCTTGCGTTACGTTCAATGTTTTTTCGATGTTACCGAAAGAAGCAATCAGTTTGGGCAGAATATCTTTTCCCCATTTTTTAGTCATATATTCGATTATCGTGTAGCCAATGTTGTAAATCTGATTGCCGTGATTAAGATCTTCTAAAGTCAGGTTTTTGCTTTTGGCGTATTTCACGCTTAGCGAATTAACTTCTCCTGCTTCAAAAATACTAATCGATTCCCAGAGCCAGCGCGGATATTCGGCTTTAAACTTTTTATCAAATTCCTTTTCAAAAGTCAGTCGGTCTTGGGTGATAATCGTGTCTTTTGCTTTATAAATTAATATGTTGAGCTGAACGCAATGCGTAAACTCATGCAAAGCCGTTTTGAGAGGATCATCTGGAAAAATAGAATTAAACCAATTCGTCCATATAAAATGAAATTCGTTTGGACCGCGGCTTGTGCCTTTTGTGTTTTCTGTTAAACCTGTCGCTTCATTAAACTTAAATTGCGAACCGTAAACAAAAACCTTTATTGGCTCGTGTTCTACGTCTTTTAGATTTTCTCTTATTTTAGAATAGTTTTCCTCAAGATGTTTGCTGACTTTTTCAGCTTCGCTTTTATAAATTCCGGTATAGGAAACGATAAAATGTTCTGATTTAAGAGTTCGGGTTTCGTGTTGAACGGTAAAACTTCGAACTGTTCTTGCAAAATAAAAGACAGCAATAATTGCTAAAAAAAGGACTAGTAATCTGTATTTTCTCATGTGTCTAAATGTTTTTTGAGATTTAAAAACAAGTGAAATTTTGAGAATTAGGTTTTTGGTTTTTTAAAAGTAAGAATATTTAAATACTAAAGTGTAAAATAATTAAAGAAATTTCTGAATTTTAAATTTTGGCGTGTTTTAATCTCGCAATCCCGATAGCTATTGGGATCAGAGTCGCAAAATTTTTTTAGCCACAGATTATTAGGATTAAAAAGGATTTTTTTTAACGGCGAAATCACAAAACTAGATGAATTGCCTCCTGCTTTAGCTGGAGGTTTTTTTATGTTTAAAGAAGAAAAGGCTTTAGCCAAATATTATTTGTTTTTAATCTTTAGAAATACTTCATTTCTAAACCAATTTTCATCTTCCTTGGATTCGAAAACTCTTTTTGGAAAGTAAAGGCACTGACTTTTTGAAACGTATAAAAGGTAGAGATCTTTTAATTCTAGAACTTTAATAAAATTCTGCATAGCAATTGTGCTTTCAGATGTTTCTCCGATTGTATAAATAATTTTATCTGTAAAAACTTCATGTTGCATTTCTGCAAAAAAGGCTCTGTTTTCTTTTGAATTTGCAAATCTCCAATATTGAAATAATATAATTAAAGGATATAAAATGCTAAATACAATTAGAAAAGTGTCTGAAGAATCTTTTTTGTCTTTAAAAAGAACTGCAATCGTCAGAAACCACATGAAAGCAAACAACCACCATCGCTTTTTTAATAAAACTCTAATAATAAATGAGAGATATTCTTTTTTGGTAAGTTGAAATTTTTTGGTTTTAATCATTTGAGGTTAAGGAAAGTTTTGAGTTTATTTCAAAGGAAAATCAAGCAACTCTTTAGGTTCAATATCTAAAGCATTGGCAATTTTTATGAGAGTTTTTACCGTAGTATTTATTTCAGCTCTTTCAATTCTGCCGATCTGAGTTTTTTTGATGTCGCAATCATCAGCCAAAGCTTGCTGTGATAAGCCTTTTTTTTCACGTAATTGTCTTATGTGAGTCCCAAGATTTGCAATAAAGATTTCTTCTGAAATATCCATATTTCAAAATTCCTAAGATTTATTTTTGGCTAGGTCACATTTATGTGACCAAAAATATTATATTTGTCCCATCTAAAAAATAAGACAATGGCTACAAATGATCTCTCAGAAGAAACAGAAAAAAGACTAAAAGATTTTTTTATTGATGTTATTGATACAAAAGATATGGCGAAAGCAATTAGAGAAGTAAATTATGTGCTTTCGTTGTGTTCGTTGCGAGGATGTGAAACCATAGAATCTGAAGTCAAGAACATCGATGATAGTTTTTATTGGCTCAATAGATTGGCAGAAGCTCTTGATCCTTATTTAGAGATTGATTAAAGAAACAATTCATCTCGACGAAAGGAGAAACAAAAAGCAAAACCGACAAAAATTCCAGAGTGATTTCCGCAATTTTTTTCATAGTGTACAAACTGTTGGTGATGCTGAAAAGCTCCTTTCGTCAAGATGGATTAGTATATAGTTTGTATATGTAGCTTTTGTTTAAATATATTTGAAAAAGTTTACGGAAAACCGTAAGGTGCTTATAATCTATCTATTTACATTTGATAAATATTAATTAAAAAACTAAAATGAAAAAAATCATATTTTTAATATTATTTGTTTCTGGAATTGTAAATGCTCAAGAATCTGAATTTACATTTGACAATAATAAAGGGATGACTGATTATGTGGTTACACCTGTTGAAGGAAAAAGTGCTCAAGAAATTTATAAAAAGGTTATTGAGTGGATAAAAACAACTTATAAGAATCCTGATAAAGTTATTTTGTCTACAATTGAAAATGAATACATAAGGTTTGAGGGAAGTTCAGAAGCTTTATTTGCAAATCATATTCCTATGCTGGGAAAAACATATTATCCGACAAAATATCAAATCGAAATTTCTGTAAAAGATAACAAGTATAAATTTGACTTAATCAGTATGCAAAATTATTACACTGGAAATAAGTATTCAGCAGGAGGTTGGACAAATAATGTAATTTTTAATTCAAATACAAAGGAAGGGTTGGATACATATTATAAAAAAGATGGAAGTTTAAAGAGTTTGTGGAAATATATTCCCGAAGTTCCATCGTATTTTAATGAACTAAATAAATCTCTTTTGTCAAGTATTGAATCTGGAGCTAGAAAAAATGATAATTGGTAACTCTTTAATCATAAGATCTTTTACTTAGCTAAAAAAGCAGAAAAGAAAATTTGAAAATGAAATTTGGGGTAAAAAACGAAGGGTGCTAGAATAAGAATATTGATATTATTTTAATTTCAGGTTAAATATGAATTCAAATTATATAGAAAAAATATTTCGTAAAAAAAGAGACGAAGTTATTTTAGATGATGTGAAAGATTATTTTTCAACTCCACAAGAAGAATCTTCTGTCGTCGAATTTAAAAGTGGAGAAGTTGAGATTAATGATATTTTTAAAGAAATAGCTGCATTTTTAAATACTGAAGGTGGTTTGTTGATTATTGGTGCGCCAAGAGAAACGAAACATACAATAGGTAAGAATGTTGTTAAAGTATGTCAAGGTGAATTAATCTATTCGAATTTTAAAAATAAGGATTGGTTATATCAAAAAATAGCGTCTAATATTGTTCCTACACCAACAGATTTGAAAATTGAAGAGTTTTTAACTGAAAAAGGAAATGTTTTTTTAATTGACATTTCTCAAAGCTTAAATCCTCCGCATCAATGTTCTTCAGATGGAAAGTATTATTTAAGGCTTGAACGAGACGCAAAACCTGCGCCTCATGGGATTGTTCAAGCCTTATTTAATAAAAGAAGAGTTCCTTCTTTAAATGCTGATATTAAAGTTAGAGATATTAAAAATTATGTAGATGCAATTACAATAACAATAAAAAATGAATCTTCTGTCCCAGCTGAAAAAGTATCATTTATGATTGAGGTTTATAACGTTGAGAATATTTATTCGGATCATAAAATTTTAGTTTTTGACGATTCTCTGGGGAAAAAATTTAGTTTAAGCAATCAAGTACCACAAGTATTAGTTCAAGTTATTGGTATACCTATAAAGTTTGATATTAGACACTTTAATAGGGATTATGTGATTTTTGTTGCTTTTTGGTGTAGAGATGTAGATTTTGACTTTAAGTTTTTCACATACCGTCCAAGTGAAAAAAAGATAGTTACAGAAGCAACACTTAAAGATGGAATGTTGTTGCAAGAAGAATTAAAGCGAATTCAAAACATTGAAAATTAGCATGCTAAATTTTGTAGAGAATTATTGTAGTATAAACAAAAAAGCTTCTGAAAAATCTTCAGAAGCTTTTTTTAGTGCGGATAATAGGACTCGAACCTACACGCCTTGCGGCACCAGATCCTAAGTCTGGCACGTCTACCAATTTCGCCATATCCGCGGTAATTGTGGGTGCAAAGATAGGCATACTTTTGAATTATCAAAGCATTTTTTGAAAATTTTTTTTAATTCTCTTTTTCGTACTTTTGGTTTTCTATAAAAATAATTTAAATGGAAAATATTAAGTCCTACGTTCAACAACATAAAGATCGGTTTATCAACGAATTGATCGAATTATTAAAGATTCCGTCGGTTTCTGCCGACACTGCATATTCTCAAGATGTTATTGACACAGCAGAGGCTGTAAAAGAAAGTTTATCAAAAGCAGGGTGCGATTATGTTGAAACTTGCGACACTCCAGGTTACCCAATTATCTACGGAGAGAAAATCATAGATCCAAATCTTCCAACGGTTTTAGTTTACGGCCACTACGACGTACAACCGCCAGATCCATTAGAATTATGGACTTCACCACCTTTTGAACCGGTTATTAAAACTACAGATATTCACCCAGAAGGCGCAATCTTCGCGCGTGGAGCATGTGACGACAAAGGTCAGATGTACATGCACGTAAAAGCGCTTGAGTTAATGGTGCAAAGCAATACGTTGCCTTGTAACGTAAAATTCATGATCGAAGGCGAAGAAGAAGTTGGTTCTGCAAGTTTGGCTTGGTTCGTAGAGCGTAATCAGGAAAAACTGAAAAACGACGTAATCTTGATTTCAGATACAGGAATGATCTCTAACCAACAGCCGTCTATCACGACAGGTTTAAGAGGTTTGAGTTATGTTGAAGTAGAAGTTACTGGTCCGAACCGCGATTTGCATTCAGGTTTATACGGTGGAGCTGTGGCAAACCCAATTAATATTCTGGCAAAAATGATTGCTTCGCTTCACGACGAAAACAATCATATTACCATTCCAGGTTTCTACGATAAAGTAGAAGAATTATCTGCAGAAGAAAGAGCAGAAATGGCAAAAGCGCCTTTCAGCTTAGAAAAATATAAAAATGCTTTAAACATTGCTGATGTTTACGGCGAAAAAGGATATGTAACGAACGAAAGAAACTCTATCCGTCCGACTTTAGACGTAAACGGAATCTGGGGCGGTTATACTGGTGAAGGCGCTAAAACGGTTATTGCGAGTAAAGCTTTCGCTAAAATCTCGATGCGTTTGGTTCCAAATCAGGATTGGGAAGAGATTACAGAACTTTTCACAAAACATTTTACAAGTCTTGCTCCGGCTGGAGTTACAGTAAAAGTAACGCCTCACCACGGAGGTCAAGGTTATGTTACACCAATTGACAGCATTGGTTATCAGGCAGCAAATAAAGCGTATACAGAGACGTTTGGAGTTCCTGCAATTCCAGTTCGTTCTGGAGGAAGTATTCCGATTGTGGCTTTGTTTGAAAAAGAATTAAAAAGTAAAACCATCTTAATGGGATTTGGTTTGGATAGCGATGCTATTCACTCGCCAAATGAGCATTTCGGAATCTTTAATTACTTGAAAGGTATTGAGACTATTCCGTTATTTTACAAGTATTTTGTGGAGCTTTCTAAATAAGTTTTTTTTAACCGCAAAGAGCGCAAAGGTTCTTTAAAAATAAGATTATAAAAGTTCGCAAAGCTTCATCTCGTAGCTTTGCGAACTTTGTGTTTATAAGCGTTACCTTAAATAAAATACTTGCGTTCTTTGCGGTTAAATTATACGCTGAGATTTTTCGACAGGATAATATCAGAACAATTTAAATTGAACTAAAAAATTATATTTGTCTGCAAAAGACAGAAATTACAGATATGAAAAAAATACTAAGTCGGGGTTTTATATTGATAATGATTTTGTTTAGCGCCAAAAGTATGGCTCAGGATCTTACATCACAAAAGAGCGATCAGTCAAATGATGATATTTTTGTTGCTGTTCATATCGAAGCTGATTACCCAGGCGGAATTTATAGATTTCGTGATTTTGTAAAAACCAATTTTAAGATTCCTAAAAAGGCTGTGAGAAAAAAAGTGAAGGGAGAAATTCCGATACAGTTTGTAGTGGAAAAAGATGGCTCTTTGTCAGATATCAAAGTTGTGAAGAATCTGGGTTTTGGTTTAGATGAAGAAGCTTTGCGTGTTGTTCAGCTTTCGCCAAAATGGAAATATGCTTCTTTAAATGGAAAAAAAGTTAAAAGTTTAAAAACCTTTTCAATTTATATTGATACAGAAAATGAAGAAAGTAAGCGCATTTATTTTGAAAAGAAGTAATATAGATAAGTCAATTTAGAATCCGTTCAGAAATGAACGGATTTTTTTGTTTCCCATATTTTAAGATTCAAAAGAAAAACCTTTGTCACTTTGTCTCTCTGAACCTTTGTAACTAAAAAAAAAGACTTCTTTTTCTTGCACATTTAAAATTTAATTCTACATTTGTAGAAACGAATCTATAATTGTAGAACAATGAAGAATTTGAAAACCCTTTTTTTACTATTGTTTTGCGGATTAATGCTTTTGAGCTGTAAAAGCAAACCGATCAATCAGAAAATTGACAAGAAAAAAGAAGGTGTTTGGATTGATAGTTATTCGCAAGATGGAACGAATTACAAATCGTATGAATATTATAAAAATGATCTTCCGGTTAAAAATGGAGAACGTACATTAACGGAAAAATCTACAAAACAGAAAAATATAAAAACGGAATCTGTGTCGTAAAAAGTTATTACGAAAACGGAAAACTGGAATCGAAAGGGAAAACAAAATTAGAAACGAATTCGGTTGAAACGCATTGGTTTTATTTTGGAGAATGGAAGTTTTATTCGGACAAAGGAAAATTAAAGGAAATCAAAAATTACGATCAAGGACAATTGATTTCGGAACAAAATATTAAATAAACTAACCAACCTCTAAACCATGAAAAAAATAATCACGCTTTCCTTTATCATGCTGCGCTGTCTTTTCATGCAAGCTCAAACGTTTAAAGAGTGGGTTCATAAGGCGGATTCTTGCTACACGGCAAAAAATTATGAGTTGTCTGTTTCGTATTATGAAAAAGCGTTTAAGATAGAACAGAAATCTTGGTCTGATTTATATAATGCTAGCTGTTCGGCTTCTATGGCTGGGCAGCATAAAAAAGCATTTAAATGGCTGAATCTCTCTATTGATAACGGATATGAGAATATGGCGCATATAAAAATTGATGAAGATTTAAAGCACTTGCACTCAGAAAAACAGTGGAATAAAACAATTGAAAAACTGCAAAAGAAATTGGATGTTATTGGCGCAAATTATGATAAGGCGCTAGAAAAACAACTTGCAGAAATTTATACCGAAGATCAGGAAATTCGTGGAGAGTTTATGAATGTTTACAGAGCTTCAAAACCTGATAAAAAGAAAATTGACAGCATTGGAAAGATTATGGAAAGAAAAGACAGTATCAACCTCATTAAGGTGATGAAAATACTGGACGAAAGAGGCTGGTTGGGAAAAAATGTGGTAGGAACACAGGGAAATCAGACTTTGTTTCTGGTTATTCAGCATGCCGATTTACAATATCAGCAAAAATATCTGCCTATGATGAGAGAGGCCGTTAAAAATGGCAATGCCAATCCAGGAAATCTAGCGTATTTAGAAGATCGAGTAGCTTTGAGAGAGGGAAAAAAACAAATTTATGGCAGTCAGAGTTCGAAGAATAAAAAGACTGGTAAAATATGCATAGCGCCAATGATAGATCCAGATAATGTAGACAAAAGACGTGCAGAGGTCGGACTTGGCACAATGGCCGAATATGCGACAAAATTGAATATTGAATGGAATTTGGAGGAATATAAAAAGGAATTGGCTGAAACAGAAAAACTTGAAAACACGAAACCATGATACAATTATCAAATGCAGAAGAACAGTTAATGGAACATTTATGGAAGCTTGAAAAAGCTTTTATGAAAGATTTACTAGAATCGTATCCAGAACCAAAACCGGCCACAACAACGGTTGCAACTTTATTGAAAAGGATGATTGACAAGAAGTTTGTGGCGTATAACGAATTTGGAAATTCGAGAGAATATTATCCGCTGGTAAAGAAAACAGACTATTTTGCCAAACATGTGAAAGGACTAATTAGTAATTTCTTTAATAATTCGGCTTCGCAATTTGCTTCGTTTTTTACAACCGAAACCAATTTATCGGCTTCAGAATTGGAAGATCTTAAAAAAATAATCGATTCAGAAATTCAAAAAAAGAAAAAATGATAGCGTATCTTTTAAAATCGGGTTTGCTGCTTGCTGTATTTTATATTGTTTATAAAATTCTTTTGGAAAACGAAAAAATGTTTCATTTTAATCGTATTTATCTTCTCGCGAGTATAGTTTTTAGTTTGACAATTCCGTTGCAATTGTTTTCACTTGGATCTGTTTTTTCAAACGGAAACCAAAAGATTCAATTAAATCAAATTATGATTGTAACCAGTAAAGCGGTTTTAGATAAGATAAATTACAGTCAAATTCTGATTTATTTTTTAGCTGTAGTTTATGGAGTAGTTACAACGATTTTGGTTGTTCGGTTTATTCGAAATTTATTCTCCTTTTATTTCAGAATGAAAAAGAGTAAGGTGGAAATTGTAAAAGGAGAAAAAGTGGTTTTGACAAAAGAAAAAGTATTGCCTCATTCATTTTGGAACATCATTTTTATTAATCAGGAAGATTTTGAAAATGATATGATTCCGGTAGAATTAATTGTTCATGAAAAAGCACATCTAAAACAAAAACATACGGTTGATATTCTTTTTGTCGAGGTTTTGAAAATTGTGTTTTGGTTTAATCCTTTATATCTATTGTATGAAAAAGCAATAAAACTCAATCATGAATTTTTAGCGGATGAAGCGGTGAATAAAAGATTTGGAGAAGTCCGAAATTATCAGAATCTGCTTTTAGATTTTGTCTCTCATAAAAATACTCTTCCGTTGGCGAGTAATCTCAATTATTTAATAACCAAAAAACGTTTGCTTATGATGGCTAAAGAAAAGTCTCCGATTAGAATGATTTTGAAAGTAGGTTCTGTAACCACTGTCTATGTTCTGTTGCTATTTGTATTTAATACCGAAGTAATTGCACAATCCAGTATTAATGCAAAAAATCAAAATGATTATAAAATAAGTTACGACACTACAAGTGTAAAAGAACCACAATTTCCGGGAGGAATAGAAAAATTTTACATGTTTGTTGGCCAAAACTTTAAAATGCCTACAGAATTTGCGAAACAAAAGATGGAGGGGAAAATTTTTATGGAGTTTATGGTGGAAAAGGATGGAAGTCTGTCTGAATTTAAAATAGTGAAAGATTTAGGTTATGGGGTTGGAGATGAGGCTATAAGAGTTTTAAAGCTTTCTCCAAAATGGATTCCCGCAACTGAAAACGGAAAACCAGTCAGAGTTACTTATAATTTACCAATTACGATTCAGGCACCCAAATAAGAAAGTCGTTGCTCCTTTGTTGCTTAAAAAAAATCCGCTTCTTGATGGGAGAAGCGGATAAAATTAAAAACTAATTAAAAAAAATTCTAAAATAAACATGCAGATCCAGACTAGAACAAATCTGGATTGTATCCAAAATAAGGTACATTTTGTTCGTTAAAAATGACCCCATATTCTTCTAACTCCTTCAAAATTGGTTCGTAAACTTCCTTTTTGATCGGAAGCTGAACGCCTGGAGTTGTGATTTTTCCGTTTAAGATTAATAAAGTAGCAATCGCAACCGGAAGCCCAACAGTTTTTGCCATTGCAGTATACGTTTGGTCTTCGCCAATGCAAACCATTTTAGAATCGATTTGTTTCTTTTCCCCATTCAACTCATAGCCAAATTTATGATACATTACAATCATATCTTTGTCCTCAGGTTCAAGAGCCCAACTGTCGGTTAAGATTTTTTCTAAGATTTGTGCTGGAGTAGCATTTGGCAGATTTACTTTTTTGTTTGGGTTAAATAAATCCAGTTCCAAAAGCTTGTCCCACATAATATCGTCCTGATCGATTTTTAAAATCAATCGAGTTTTAATTTCGACAGAATCCGTCGGATGATACGGAAGGAAAGAATTGATAAACTGACGATAACTCATATTTTCTGACCCCTCTAAAATATAGCTATCATCAGTCATTCCAAGCTGTACAAACATATTCCAAGCGCGAGAATAACCCACTCTTCTAATTGTACCTCTATATAAGGTAAGAATATCATCTAAACCATAAACCGAACGATATTTAAGAGAATCGCGGTTAGAATACGCTTCAAACTTTCCGTAACCTTCTACTTCTAGAAATTCGGTTCTGCGAAACAAAGCGCTATACGGAATATATTTATAAGTCCCTTCTTGAATAAACTTTGCAGCACCGCCTTGACCCGCCAAAACTACATTTCTTGGCGCCCAAGTAAATTTGTAGTTCCATAAATTATTGTCAGATTCAGGAGCTACAAGTCCGCCGCAGAAAGATTCAAACAAAAGCATTTTACCGCCTTTCGATCTGATTTCGTCAATGACTTTCATGGCGCTCATATGATCGATTCCTGGATCAAGACCAATTTCATTCATGAGAATCAGATTGTTTTTGATGGCTTCTTCGTTTAAAGCCTGCATAGCGTCACTAATATAAGATGCTGTAACAAGGTGTTTTTTAAATTCAAGGCAATCTTTCGCAATTTCAATATGCAGATGCGCAGGAAGCATCGAAATAACTATTGATGCATTTGCAATAGCTTTTTTTCTTTCGTCGGCATTAAAAATATCTAAGGCAAGCGGAGTGGCATTTGGATGATCTTGTGTTTTTGCTTTCGCAAGATTCGATGAAAGGTCGGCCACCGTTAAATGCAGTTTTTCTTCATTAGATTTTGATAATAAATAGCGAATCAAAGAAGATGCAGATCTTCCTGCTCCAAATATTAAAATGTTTCTCATGTCTTAAATATTTAACACAAATATATTTAAATGTTATAAATATAACAATTCAAATTAAAGAAAATAAAATTATTTTTTTCGCAAAACCCAAAAAATAATCTGATTTTGTTCTAAATAATCTAGAAACAAAGACGGTTTTTCAGTTCGTTTGAAGTATTTTTGTTTGAAATTTCAAAAGAGATATATTATGAAAAGAAGAATCATTTTAACTGGAGCTTTTATTGGTATGTTGGCTATTATTTTGGGTGCTTTTGGTGCTCATTTATTGAAAAAATATCTGTCGGTTGACCAATTAAATACTTTTGAAGTTGGTGTTCGTTACCAAATGTACCATGCTCTTTTTCTTCTTTTTTTATCAACGCAAAAAGACCTTGCAGAAAAGACCTTAAAAACGATCTATAATTTAGTAGTGGCTGGCGTTTTGCTTTTCAGCGGTTCAATCTATTTATTGGCAACAAAAGACTACACTTTGTTCGAATCTAAAATTATCGTATTCGCAACACCTTTGGGTGGTTTCTTATTAATTATTGCTTGGACGCTATTATTCTTTACGATTTTGAAGAGAAAATCATAAAATCCCGAAAAAAAAATTCTGTCTAAGAATTAATCTTTAATTTTGTCACATAAATAACATATAACTTTATTTGTGTGACTTTTTTGTATTTTCTCTTGTTAAACAAAAATAATATAACAAAATCACTTAATAGGTTGTAATTAAACAAATTAGAAGCGGTTATTTTTTTCTTTTTGTAATTTTTAAAGTGAAATTTCTCTTTTTTCGTATAAATCAAAGTGAAATTTAAGTATTTTGAAAGAAATAAAAATTAATCTGTAATTTTGCTTTAAACAAAAAATCACACACAACTTAAAAATTTATGGACACTAATACAGTTTTCGCGCAATCGATTTCGTTAAAAGAGTTAGGAATTGAAAATGCAAAAGTTCGTTATCAACTATCTGCAGATGAATTACATGCGATTACTTTGCAGTCAGGTCAAGGTGTTGAGAATTCTACCGGAGCGTTAGCGATTAATACAGGTGAATTTACAGGTCGTTCTCCACAAGATCGTTTTATCGTAAAAGACGATATTACTAAAGATCAAGTTTGGTGGGGAAATGTAAATATCCCATTTGAGCCCCAAGCTTTTGAAAAGCTTTATAATAAGGTAACAGCATTTTTATCAAACAAAGAAGTTTTTGTTCGCGATTCTTATGTGTGCTCTGATCCAAATTATAGATTGAATGTTCGTGTTGTAACAGAAACAGCTTGGTCAAATTTGTTTTGCTACAATATGTTCTTACGCCCAGAAGCTTCAGAACTGGCAAACTTTACTCCAGAATGGACAGTAGTTTGTGCTCCAAGTTTTATGGCAGATCCTGCTGTAGACGGAACACGCCAGTCTAATTTTGCTATTTTAGATTTTACTAAAAAAATTGCTTTAATTGGTGGAACAGGTTATACAGGAGAAATGAAAAAAGGAATTTTTTCTGCATTAAACTTTATTCTTCCAGTTTTCAAAAATACACTTCCAATGCACTGTAGCGCCAATGTTGGTGAAGCAGGAGACACAGCAATCTTCTTCGGATTGTCTGGTACAGGAAAAACAACTTTATCTGCAGATCCAGAACGTAAATTAATCGGAGACGATGAGCACGGCTGGACAAATGAAAACACTGTTTTCAATTTTGAAGGCGGATGCTATGCAAAAGTGATTAATTTAACAGAAGAAAATGAACCAGACATTTTTAGAGCAATCAAAAAAGGAGCGCTTTTAGAAAATGTGGTTTTCAAAGCAGGAACAAACGTTGTTGATTTTGATGATGTTTCTATCACACAAAACACTCGTGTAAGTTACCCAATTACGCATATTGATAATGTACAGCCAGGTTTGGTTGGACACAATCCAAAAAATATATTTTTCTTAACGGCTGATTCTTTCGGAATTTTGCCTCCAATCTCAAGATTGACTCCAGGTCAGGCGGCTTACCACTTTATTTCTGGATATACAGCAAAAGTTGCTGGAACAGAAGCGGGTGTAACTGAGCCTCAACCAAACTTCTCTGCTTGTTTTGGAGCGCCATTTATGCCTTTGCACCCAACTCGCTATGCTGAAATGTTAAGCAAGAAAATGAAAGATGCGGGAGTAAAAGTTTGGTTAATTAACACAGGATGGACTGGTGGAGCTTACGGAACAGGAAGCCGTATGAAGTTGAAATATACTCGTGCTATGATTACTGCTGCATTAAAAGGAGAATTGAATGATGTAGCGTTTAAAAATCATGAAGTATTTGGAATTGAAATTCCTCAAGATTGTCCAAATGTTCCAAACGAGATTTTGAATCCTAGAAATACTTGGGAAGACAAAGATTTATACGATAAAAAAGCGCTAGAATTAGCTCACAAATTTAAAGCTAATTTTGCCAAATTTGAAGAGTTTGCCAATGCTGAAATCTTAGCAGGCGCACCAATTACAGAATAAAAGGAATTATTTGATTCAAAATAAAAAAGCTGTTCAGAAATGAACAGCTTTTTTTTAGTTGGTTTCCAATCGCAGTAAAAAAAATAGACACTGAACACGGGACTGCGACTGAAAACCTTGAAACTTTTATTTTTTAGCTTCGTCTATACGTTTCTGGATTAAATCCCAAGCATAATAATGGAAAGTCATTCCGTTGCTCATGGCTACAAAAAGTCCGTTTTTGTATTTAGGGCCTAAGTTTATGCTCGTAACATCTGCGCCATCACATTCAATTGTAGAAGTTGGCACTTCAGCTAATAAAGGATGATTATTCGGATTTCCATTTGCACCTTCTCTTGGATAAACCATAAAAGTATTGGCTTGTTGGTTTGATACTAAAATATATCCTGTAGAATCTGTCTTTTTGTAAATCGCAATTCCTTCATGATCGGCTTTGAAATCTTTCTGACCAAAGAAAGCCAGTTGCTTATTATCATTTAAAGCAGGATCTGCTTTGTATTTTCTAATTCCAGCCTGTTCGTCGCAATAGTATACAAAACCCAATTCGTTATCGACAGCAATTGCTTCAATTTCTTTTTTACCGCTGTACGTTCCGAATTTGCGAACCACTTTTGCTGCAGCAAATTTTCCGTTTCCAGAAAGTTCATATTGCCATAAATAACTTCCAGATGGGCCAGTTTTTCTTCCCACAATAGCAAAAATCTTTCCGTCAGTTTTACGAGTATATAAAGCAACTCCCATTGGATCGCGCTCTGCTTCTCCTTCAAAAACTGGAATTCCGCCATTGTCAATTGGCTCTAAATCAGGTAAACTGAAAATTCTGATTTTGTTTTCTTCGCGTTCTGTCGTAACGGCTACATCAACTTTTTTTCCGTCAATAATCAATCCGTAAGCGATATCAACATTGTTTGGACGTTTTAGCGGAATTGATTTTTTAAGGATTTTTCCATTCAAATCAAAAGCATACAAACCTCCGTCTGTGTCTTTGTCTGTTCCGACAATAATACTTTTTGAAGCATCAGTTGGATTAATCCAGATTGAAGGATCATCCGTATCGTGAGGTAAAACTTCTGTAACCGCTGTTGGTTTTACGGCATTTGGCTGAATTGGAGCTAAAGTATCTTTTTTGCAAGCTGTAAATGATAAGCTTAAAAGTAAAAAAGCAATTAAAGATTTATTTTTCATTTGTGTTGTATATTTTAATGCAATTAGACAGAGCGCTAAACTCTGTCTAATTTAAGAATTTTAAAAAAGTGCAGATTACAAGTCTAGTTTCAATCCGAAATTGTAACGTGGCTGGTAATATTCAGCTTGTTTGGTATGTGCCGCAACTCCTTGGTAGTAACGTAACGGCTGATTTGTTAGGTTATTTGCTTCTGCAAAAAAGCGAAGTTTTGGAGTAATTTTATAAGAAGCATTGGCATCTAAGAAAAACTGCTTGTCATAGTAGCTGTCTTTGTAAGACTCAGAACCTAATTCATCTAAATAATCAGATGTAAAGTTAGTTGAGATTCTTGCAGAAAAACGTTTGTTTTCCCAAGATAAAGATCCGTTAAACATATGAGGCGTTGTCCCTGGAAGACTGATGTTTTTTCTTTCATTTCCGTCTTCGTCAGCAATTCCGCTTGCTTTAGATTTTGTGTAAGTATAGTTTAAATAGATACCAAATCCTTTTAAGAATTTACCAGGAAGGAAATCTAACTGACGCTGAAAAGCAACTTCAAACCCGTAAACATCAACATTCTCCCCATTTCTTGATTGTAAAAATGACCAGTTTTCTCCCGCTGGAATTGGGTTTGCTTGATTAGGGAAATCTGCAGCAAATTTTTCAGCAGTATATTGATTATCGCTGTAGTTGTAAATAAAATCGTTTAATCTTTTGTAGAAAACACCTCCAGAAATCAAACCAACCGATTTAAAATAGTTCTCGGCCATGAAATCATAATTGTACGAATACGTGGCGTTAAGATCCGGATTTCCGGCTGTGATTTCTTTATCGGCAGCAATGTTGTTTACATAAGGAGCCAATGCGTAATAGTTTGGCCTTGCTAAAGCTGTTGTAACGGCAGCTCTTAAAACTAGATCTTTTGTTGCATTGTATTGCAATGAAATACTTGGCAATAAATTAGTGTAAGAGTTGGTGTTGTTGATTTTGCTTTCTAATTCTTCCTCATCTAGGACACGATTTCCTGTGTAATCAATATGAGTATTCTCTACACGGAAACCTAAAACCATTGAAAGTTTATCGTTAAAATCCTGATCCCATCTTACATAAGCAGCAGTAATTCTTTCTTTAGCATTATAGTTTACCGCTAAATATTCTGCTGGATCAGCTTCTTTTTCAAATAAAGTTGCATTGTTTAAGTCTAAACTTCCTAAGAAAGAAGCTGAAGCAAAAGTTCCTGGCACATATTTATTTCCTGGATTAAAATCTTTTCCATCAAAATAAGACGTTGGAACTTGAGATAATAATTCCATATCATCATTAAGCGGAGTATAAGAATAGAAATTATTGTTTCTTTCTTTTTCTTTCAAACGAAGTCTAAGCCCCGTTCTTAATCTTCCTTTTTCACCTGCAATAACAGAGAATGGGAAACGGATATTTACTTTTGCGCCAAATTCGCTTTCGCTTGTTTCATCTGTGTTTTCGGTAACAGAATTAAATTTAAATTTATCAACAGATTCACCAACCGTAGTAATTAGCGGAAATCTAATATCTGATAAATCTTCAAACATTTCTAGACCTTTCTGACGGTATTCAATATAACGTTCACCTGGACGATATTCACTTGCTTTTGCATAGTTAGCAGACCAGTCCAAATCTAATGTTGAGTTGATTAAATGCTCTCCGCGAATAGAATAGTTTTGTACTCTCTGATCTTCTAATCTTCTGTTTTTGTTTCGGTTGTTGTCTAAACCACCTTTTGTTTGGCGTTTTACACGGCCTTCAAAACCAACAATTTCTTCACCGTTATAAAGCGGTTCGATATCATCGTAAGTAGTTCTAAAACGGTTTTCTCTATCATCTCTCCAATTGTAAATTGCGTTGGCAAAAATCGTGTTATTGTCATTGAATTTGTAATCTAAAGCAACAGAAGCACTGCGACGGATACGCTGTACGTCATATTTTCTAATTTCAGATGCTTGTAAATACTCATTTCCAAAATCATCTTTTACCCATTCGTTTTCGATATTATCAGAACCATAATCTACATTATTGTAAGATCCACTGAAAACAGCTCCTAATTTATTATCGAAAAAGCGATTTCCATAAACTAAACCAGCAGTATAAGAAGCGTGGTCACGAATTGGCAAATATCCTCCAGCCATTGTTGCTGAAATTCTTTCTCCGTTTGGAGTTGCTCTTGTAATTAAGTTTACAGAACCTCCAATCGCATCAGCATCCATGTCTGAAGTCAATGTTTTATTTACTTCGATAGTTGAAATCATATCAGATGGAATTAAGTCCATTTGTACGTTTCTGTTGTCTCCTTCAGCAGACGGAATACGGTCACCATTTAAAGTAACAGAGTTCAAAGACGGAGCCAAACCTCTAATAATGATGTTACGAGCTTCACCTTGGTCATTCTGCATTGTGATACCTGGAACACGTTTTAAAGCATCTCCCACGTTAGCATCTGGAAAACGTCCCATTTGATCAGAAGAAATTACGTTTCCGATATTTTTGTTGTTTTTCTGTTGGTTCAATGCTTTTGCCTGACCTTTTAAGATGTCTCCAACAACAACTTCTTTTAGTTCGTTTTGAGAAGCTTTAAGCGCAAAGTCAATTACATTATTCTTTCCTTGCTCCACTTTTATTTCTTGAGTTAAAGCAGTATATCCAATATATTTTACTTCAACTTTGTAAATTCCTTCATTAATATTTAATAACTCGAAACGACCGTTATAGTCAGAAACAGTATATTTTTTCTCGCCTACAATTTGAACCATAGCTCCAGGAAGAGGCAGTTTGTCATCGGCGTCTAATATCTTTCCAGATATAATCGCTTTCTGAGCAAAACCTGTAAAGGCGAATAAAAAGAATGCGGTTAATAGATAAAATTTCTTCATTGTGTGTGTTTAGTTTGATTTTCGATTGCGAAGCTAAAACCCCTGTATTACTAAAGCCTTGAAAAAAAATTAACATAGTGTTATGATTGTCCATTGAAATTTGAAATTTATTAATGTTTAAATAACACTAAAGCTGACAAATAATTGATTCACAATTAAAAAGAAAAAGAATAATTTGACTGTATTTGAAAATTTGGCGTTAAATTTGCCGTATCAATCACAATCAAAAATCATCAATCATGTTAAAACAATTTTTTATCCTATGTTCAGGAGTCGATAGAGACCTCTTGAAAGACTGTTCAGAAGGCGAACAAACCAAATATGTTGGTATTGGTGCCACAGTTTTCTTTACAGCAGTTATGGCTTTCTTGGCCAGTGCGTATGCACTTTTTACCGTTTTTGATTCTATTTATCCCGCTCTGATTTTTGGATTTGTATGGAGTTTGCTGATTTTTAATCTGGATCGTTTTATTGTTTCTACGATTAAAAAAAGAGATCGTTTTTTGGATGAATTCCTGCAGGCAACTCCGCGTATTGCTTTGGCTATTATTATTGCGATTGTAATTTCGAAGCCTTTGGAGATTAAAATCTTTGAAAAAGAAATCAATACCGTTTTATTGAAAGAAAAAAATGAAATGGAATTGGCTAATAAAAAACAAATTGGAACTTATTTCAAAACAGATTTAGATAAAAATAAAGCCGAAATAGCTGCTTTAAAAGCTGATATTGTAAAGAAAGAAAAAGAAGTAAACGATTTATATTCAACTTACATTACAGAAGCAGAGGGAACTGCTGGAACTAAAAAATTAGGAAAAGGTCCAGTTTATAAAGAAAAACGTGAAAAACACGATGCCGCTCTTAAAGAGTTTGAAACTTTAAAAAAGACAAACGAAGCTAAAATTGCTGAAAAAGAAAAAGCAGGCGTACAGCTTCAAGCCGATTTAGACAAAAAAGTTTCGCAAACCCAACCCATCATTGAAGGTTTCGATGGATTAATGGCGCGAATTAATGCTTTGAATAAACTGCCTTGGCTGCCTTCATTTTTCATTATGCTGTTGTTTTTGGCAATCGAAACTTCACCAATTATTGCCAAATTATTGGCGCCAAAAGGAGAATTCGATTTCAAACAAGAAGAAGCCGAAACTGCAATGAAAGCTACTTTGGCACAAAATAAATACCAACGCGATTTATTAGTGAAAACCAGTGCCGAAATGCACGATAAAGTTTACGCTGACATCTCAGAAGACAAAGGATTATTTGATTTACAGCGAAAAAATGCAAAAGAATTGCTGGAACTGCAATCGCATAAATTTGTAGAAAAACAGAAGGCGACTTTGTAAATGAGTACAAAGTGCAAAGTTTCTAAGTGCAAAGTTTAAATACAAAGCCCGAAATAGAATCTCTATTTCGGGCCTTTTTTATTTTAGATAAAGTCAATAATCTTTGTACTTTGTACTCAGAACTTTGTACTTTTAAACTACATATAACTTAAAATCTCTTTTTTGTAAGCATCATATTCTCCTTGAATGATTAAACCATTGTCAAGAAGTTTTTTGTAATTCTGTAATTTATCGAAAAGTTCTTCCTTAGATAAATCACTTAATTTACGCTCTCCAGCAGGTTGAGTTGGCTGAGTCGGAAGCGGTTCATAAGTTTCTGTAACAGCTGGAGCAGCAGGTAAAATTTCTGCAAAGCTTGTTACTTCTTCTGTTTCAACTTCTTCAATTTCCTCTGCTTCTTCTTCAAAAACAGGTTCAGCAGTTTCCTGAATTGGAGTTGCTGTTTGAACAGGATTTTTCAATAAATCCAATTGTTCTTTAGCATAAGTATAAATTTTTCTAGCCTGAATTTTCGGAATATAATCAATAGAAACAGCTAAATCTGTTTTAGTGCCAAATGAAAATTCAGAACCTAAAATGTTCTCTTTTACAAAAGTACTCGCAATATCATCCCAAGTATAATCGGTAAAATCCATAGAAAGACCTAAATTTTTAGGCTTACAGATAATAATACGCTTGTTAGTTAATACAATGCTGTCTGGAAAAACAGTAATAGCAGGTTTTTTTTGCACTGCGATGTATCCAACTTCTTCGCCTTTCATCAATAAATCGTTAAGTTTCGAAGTGATTTTTTCAATCGCTTTTGGATCTTGTTCTTCGTTTAGAAATTTTTTAAATTGTTCTTTCATTTTTTTAAGGTTCTAAGTTGCTAAGCTACTAAGTCGCTGAGTTTTTCACTGATGCTACAAATGTAATGCCTAATTTTATAATTAGATAATTTCGCTCTGAATTTTCTTTGTTAAGCTTTTGAAAACTAATTCATACGAATGGTCTATGAGCTCTTTTACAAATTTATCTGCTAAGTTTCCATTTAGGGCTATCGTATTCCAATGCACTTTGCTCATGTGATATCCAGGTTGAATTTCATCATATTCAGCTCTGAGTTCCTGCGCGCGGTCTGGATCGCATTTTAAATTGACAGATTGTTCGTTTTTTTCCCATTGAGAAAGCGAAGACAAAGCAAACATTTTTCCGCCGACTTTAAAAACCAATGTATCTTCATCAAAAGGAAAATGTTCACTGACACCTTTCTTGGAAAGACAATATTCGTAAAACGTTTCTAAATTCATAACTGTTTATTTACCAATTTCACCCAAATGAGTGTATTTAAAGCCTGTTTCATATTTAAGGCCATAACCAAAAACACGATCCATAGCCGAATGCGAAAATAGAATAATTCCTGTTAATTGAATGCTTTCAATACTTAAATAACATCCAATGGCATAAATTAAAAGTGCGATTCCTTTATGATGAAAGATATTATAAGCAAAAGCACCAATTTTGTTTCCGAAAACATATCCAATCATCGATAAATCAGGAGCCAAAATCAAAACCAGAAACCACCACCATTCATAGCTTAAGCGGTTAAAAAGAAATATTCCGAGAATAAATAAAGCGGCTTCTTCGAGTTTTAAGACTGTTTTCATTTGACTATTTTTTCCATCATCTTTTCAGGATGATTCAGTTTTGTAAATCCGAATTTCTCGTATAAAAAGTGCGCGTCAGTGGTTGCCAGACGCCAGATTTTAACTTCTTGCAATTGAGGCTCATTCATCATTGCGTCAATTAATATGGAAGAATATCCTTTTCCGCGGTATTTTTCATCAATAAAAACATCCATTAAATAAGCAAAAACAACATAATCGGTAATGACACGTGCAAAACCAATTTGTTTGTCATCCAAATAAATTCCGAAACAAACCGAAGCATCAATCGTGCGTTGAACTTCTTCTATAGTTCGCCCCGCAGCCCAATAAATGTCTTTTAGAAAGTTCTGTATAAATGGAACATCGAGTTTTGTTTTGTCAGTTGATACTGTTATCATTAAGGGATGTTTTTTAACCACAAATTACACAAATTTTCACAAATTATTTTTTAAGATTAAAGTTTACAAATGATTAAATCTGTATAAATCTTTTTTATCCCGATAGCTATTGGGAGTGGCAAAATAAAAAAAGAAATTCGCGAAAATTTGTGTAATTTGTGGTTGATTTTAAATTTTGTATAGTATTGGTTTCGATGGACTAGCGTCATTTTCAAACGAAGCGATTTGAAGATTTAGTATATAATTTCCATCTTCAATTTCATCTGAAACATAAATCATTTCGGTGATTGTGGCATTAAATCTTGCATCAGGATTTAGATTATGAGTGTCTTTAACATTCCAAAACGCTTTGTGAGCCAATAATTTCCCTTCGTCATGTTCTCTATCAACACTTGGCAAATCGATCAATAAATGCTGAATTTCGCTTTCGCGGATGAAAATCGCAGCATCTTCAGACAAATACGGCGGATTCGTATTCGAATATTTTCTTGATTTTTTTTCCAGCTGATTTGGAAGCGTTCTGATAATTAATGCTTCCGTTTTTTCAGTGATTAAACTCGCAATTTGCTCTTTCGTAATCACAAAATCTTCTCCAAATTTTTCAGGTTCAATCGTAATCAATTTAACAAAAAAGAAAAACTGTTTTAAGGATTGATTGATGCTGTAAAAATCATTTGTAATATGTCCTAAACATTCCGTATGCGTTCCATGTCCATGCGGATTAAAGAAAATATTATTGAAATTCGTAGATGATTTTCCTTCTGAAACTTTCCCAATCCAATCGCCAAAAATGACGGGTTCAATTAAAGGCTTTTCGATGTACCAAGCAATTGGGTTTTCGTCAGTATTTGTTAATGGGATGGAGATATCAATGGGTTTTGATAAGTCTATTTCGAAGTTGTTGATTTTTGCTAACACAAATTTGGGTTTTTATGCCGCAAAGACGCTAAGTCACAAAGTTTAATAATTTTGAGCCTTTGTGCCTTCGTGGCTAATTTTATTCTTCCAAATTTAGATAAAATAAATCTGAAGCAATTCCATCCGTTAAAAATTTTCCTTTAAGAGTTGGTTTTAAAATATTGTTTTCAATCGAAAGCAAATCATCATTTAAGAATTTTTGAGATTGTTCTAATAAATAATTCAAATATTCTGAACCATATTCCTTTTCAATTCGATCTAAAGAAACGCCCCAAATCGTTCGCAATCCTGTCATAATATATTCATTATAACGATCTGAAATAGTTAAGACTTCTGTTTCAATAGGAAGTTCATCATTTTGAATTGCTTTTAAATACAAAGAATTATTAGCAATATTCCAGCCTCTTTTTTCGCCGTCATAACTATGCGCCGAAGGTCCTATTCCGATGTATTTTTTACCTAGCCAGTAAGCCGAATTGTTTTTGGAGAAATAATTCTCTTTTCCGAAATTGGATAATTCATAATGGATAAAACCATTTTTTTGGAGCATTTCAACCAAAATCATAAAATGATTTGAAGCTACTTCATCTTGAGGTTCAGCAATTTTTCCAGTCTGAATTAATTTGCTTAAAGCTGTTTTCGGTTCAACCGTCAAAGCATAACTAGAAATATGCGGAATACCAAAATCTAAAGCGGTTTGGATATTCTGTCTCCACATTTCGTCACTCATTCCAGGAATTCCATATATCAAATCGAGTGAAATATTATCAAAATATTTTGTCGCTTCTTCCAAACATTTTTTGGCTTCCGCCGAATTATGAGCACGATTCATCATTTTCAAATCCTCTTCATAAAAAGACTGAATTCCAATGCTTAATCGGTTTATCGGACTTTTGGATAATTCCAAAATTCGTTCCGCCGACAAATCATCAGGATTGGCTTCAAGCGTAATTTCGGGATTTTCGACAACTTTATAATTTTTATAAACTTCTGAAATTAAAAAGTTGATTTCGTCATTATTTAAAACAGAAGGCGTTCCCCCGCCAAAGTATATCGTTTCAATGATATTGTCATTCTGAGCGGAGTCGAAGGGTTTTCGCATACCAATTTCTTTAGCCAAAGCCAAAACCATCTCGTCTTTCTTTTTCATCGAAGTCGAAAAATGAAAGTCGCAGTAATGGCAAGCTTGTTTGCAAAAAGGAATATGGATGTAGATGCCGCTCATTTTTTTAGTTTTCAGTCTCAGTTTTCGGTCTCAGTCTCAGTCTCAGCTGTAAACTGTAACTGTGACTGAAAACTACTTTTTAATTCGATCTTCGTTTTGTTTCACAAAAGCATCCCAACCCGAATAACTTTTCCCAGCAACGACTTTTCCAGAATTGAAGTGATGGCAAACTGCAGCTGCCAAACCGTCTGTTGAATCGAGATTTTTTGGCAATTCTTTTAAACCTAAAAGCTGTTGGAGCATTTTGGCAACTTGTTCTTTACTTGCATTTCCGTTTCCGGTAATCGCCATTTTTATTTTTTTAGGCTCATACTCTGTAATAGGAATGCCTCTTGAAAGTCCCGCAGCCATGGCAACGCCTTGCGCGCGACCTAATTTCAGCATAGATTGCACGTTTTTTCCGAAGAAAGGTGCTTCAATCGCAATTTCGTCCGGACAATGCGTTTCGATTAGTTCGATAGTTCGCTCAAAAATGATTCTTAGTTTTTGGTAATGATTATCGTATTTGGAAAGCTGCAATTCGTTTAACTGCAGAAATTCCATTTTTTTATTGATTACTTTAATCAATCCGAAACCCATAATTGTGGTTCCTGGGTCAATACCTAATATGATGCGTTCTTGTGTCAATTTTTTTAATTGTAATAATAAGAGAATTTATTTTCTACTTCATTTTTGGAAATATCCGATTTAATTACTTCATTTTTATCATTTATGATTGAATATTTTCCATTCTTCAAAACATAAAATTCAGTTTCTTTTTTCTTTGAAAAGAGACTCGGCTCCAAATAAATTTTTTCGTACGCAAAAGGAATTATTTGTTTGTTTTGAATCGTAACAACACCGTACTTACCATTTTTAGACAGAATAATTATTTTATCGCTATCATAAAAAAGACTGTTATAGATTACTGGGATAACTGTTTTTCCTTCTCTAGTAATTAAACCATGTTTGCTATCTTTTGTTACGAAATGATAATTTTCACCAGGACCATATTCAACCCAATTAGACATTTCACTATATTCAAAAGGGATAATTATTTTTCCTGCTCTGTCTATAACGCCAAATTTATCGTTTTGTTTAGCAATAAATCTATTTTTTGTATCGTAAAAGCAAGGAGATAAATCCTGAAAATCAAAATTTAAAATTGGTTTTAGATTTTTGTCAATCACTCCATACTTGTTGTTTCTTTTTATAACATAATAATCTAAATCTTTTCTGTTGACTGAATAAATTGATTCATTTTCAATTGGGTAAGTTGTTCTGTTATCAGAATTGATTAACCCAAATTTTCCTTTATACTTTACAATCGCATTATAATTACTTTCAAAATCTTGAAATTCATCATAAATAACAGGAATTATCAATTTTCCTTTTGTGTCAACCGCACCATATTTTCCATTCAAATCCTGAACGTGATAGATTTTTTCAATTTTCTTATTAATACGACAGTAATCAAAAGAGAAGTCTTTTATCTTATCATAGATTTTCTTCCCATGTTCATCGAGTAAAACGAGATTGCTGCCCTTTTTAGCAACAAAAATTTCAGATTCATGATAGGATTCTTCAGGATGTTCTATGGTATCATATTCTAGTTTTACTCGCTCTTTTCCAAATTCATCAATGATTCCGTATTTATGATTTTTAGAAACAATGGCAATTCTGTTAGTATTGAACCTTTCCCCATTGTTGTATTTTCCGAAAGGAATCACTTCTTTTAAATTTTTGTCCAAATAAGCAATTTGTTTGTTTTTTCGAACTAAAATTAATCCATTCTTCCAAAATGTACTTTCGCTTTCTCCGTCAATATTAATATTAGTTAAAGCAATTTCATCATAAATAAAATCAGATTTTTGCTTTCCAAACGAATCAAAAATGGCCCATTTTCCTTTTTTATTCAAAGAGACTAAACTGTCTACAGTACCTTCGTTTGCATTTTGATAAATGATAGGAATTATTTCTTTTCCTTGTTTATTTATAAAACCATAGAGTTTATTTTTCTCGACCAGAGCTAATCCTGTTTTTTGAAAATAGGTTTCATCTTCAAATTGAATGGGAATTACAATTTTTCCATTTCGATCAACAAAACCATATTTATTATCCTTTTTTACACAAGCTAAATCTTGACTAAACAGATTAATATCGTCATAATCAAAAGGAACAATTATATTTTCATGAATGTCAATGTAACCATGTTTGTTATTTAATTCGGCTAATATCATTCCTTTCTCATCCAATGGATTGAGAAATTTATATTTTCCTAAAGGAATAATAACATTTCCTTTTTCATCATTATATCCCCAAGAACCTTTGCCCATAATTCTAACATATTGTTTTGGCGTATTATTATCAATTTTGCTACATGAGATCAGTAGCATTAATAAAAAAACAAATATGATGCGTTCTTGTGTCAATTTTTTTTGTTTCAGGTTTGAAGTTTCAAGTTTTTTGAAAATCAAACAATTCATTTTCTCATTTTCAAATTGCCACATTTTCAAATTGATTACTTTTGCGGCATGATTTCAATTCCTCACAAAGCTAAGCAATTCCTAGTTCTTCTGGCCAAACTTTTGATTGTTGGCGGCGCATTTTATTTTATTTACAATCAGCTGGCTAACAACGACAAATTAGACTGGCAGAAGTTTATTGTCTTGTTCAAGAAAAATCAGTCGGTTTTAGGGATTTCGTTTATTTTACTTTTGAGCGTTTTGAATCGTTATTTCGAAATTTTAAAGTGGCAGAATCTTGCGCAGGTTATTCATAAAATATCAGTTTACGAAGCCACAAAACAGGTTTTAGCGGCATTGACAGCTGGAATTTTTACGCCAAATGGAGTAGGTGAGTATGCTGGAAAAGCATTGTATTATGCAAAATCTGAAGCCAAGAGAGTTGTTTTTTTAAACCTGATTTGCAACGGAATCCAAATGATTCTAACCATCATTTTTGGAATTTTCGGATTATTGTATTTTAACGCTGAATTTGATGTAATTACAACCAAAGCAGTTCTTATTCTCTTTGGCGGATTTATGCTGATTTTGATTCTGTTATTCTCCATTAAAAAAATAAAAGTTAAAGGATATTCGATAGAAAAACTGATTCATAAAATCAACGAAATTCCGAAATCGGTTCATCAGAAAAATCTCTTTTTGGGAATCTGCCGTTATTTGGTTTTTTCGCATCAATATTACTTTTTGTTTTTAGGTTTTGATGTCGATTTGCCTTACTTGACTTTAATGGCTGCGATAACTTCGGTTTACTTTTTGGCTTCGTCATTGCCAACTTTTCAGTTTTTAGATTTTGCGGTGAAAGGAAGTGTTGCGATTTATTTCTTTGGAATTTTGGGTGTAAACGAATGGATTGTAATTTTCATCAGCACTTTAATGTGGTTTTTAAATGTCGTGTTGCCAGTAGTTTTAGGAAGTTATTTTGTACTGAATTTTAAAACCAAAACAGCAGAATGATTTTTGGATTGTTCGCAATATTAACCATTTATATTAGTAGCATTTCTTTGCTGATTTATGGTTTTTTTAAAGTGAAGAAATATCAAATAACGGATTTAAAACCGCAAACTAGTTTTACGATTATAGTTCCGTTTCGAAATGAAAAAGAAAATCTACCTATACTTTTAGAGAGTTTTTCAAACTTAAATTATCCGAGAGATTTATTTGAAGTGATTTTGGTTGATGATTCTTCAAATGAAAAGTTTCAGGTTTCAAGTTTCAGGTTTCAAGTTTCGATAATCGATAATATTCGGATTTCAAATTCTCCAAAAAAGGACGCGATTACAACGGCAATGCAACATGTAAAAACCGATTGGGTTATTACCACAGATGCTGATTGCATTGTTCTGAAAAATTGGCTTTTGGCCTTTGATAATTACATTCAGGAGAACAAAGTTTCGATGTTAGCTGGTGCTGTAAGGTATCAATGTGAAAATTCTTTTTTAGATCATTTTCAGCAATTAGACTTGACAAGTTTGCAAGGCGCAACCATTGGAAGTTTTGGTTTGAATAAAGGTTTTATGTGTAACGGAGCCAATTTGGCGTACACAAAATCACTGTTTGATAGACTGAATGGCTTTGATGGAAATGAAAAAATCGCTAGCGGAGATGATGTTTTTTTACTGCAGAAAGCAATTGAAAAATTTCCAAAAGAAGTTCAGTATCTAAAAGCTGACGAAGCAATTGTCGTTACAAAACCAACCGAAAATTGGAAAGCATTATTTCATCAAAGAGTGCGCTGGGCGGCCAAAACAACCTCATATAAAAGCACTTTTGGTAAATTCTTAGGTCTGATTGTTTTCTTCGGAAATTTGAGTTTTGTTTTTGGATTTTTCTTTCTTCTTTTAGGAATTTGGTCTTATCCGATTTTTGTGCTTTTTGCTTTTTTAAAGTTTGCAATTGATTATGTTTTACTTTCAATAACCAATCAATTTTTGACTAAAACCAGAATAAAAAGCCTTTTATTGAGTAGTTTGCTGTATCCGTTTTTTAGTTCGACTGTTGCCCTTTATAGTTTGTTTGGTTCTTATGAATGGAAAGATCGTCAGTTTAAAAAATAATTTCTTTTGAAATAGAGTGCCCTAGCCCTGATGGGAGCGACATCCTTTTGCTTTTTTCTTTAAAAAGCGAAAGATATAGCGGACAGCAGGAATTAGCTCCTTATAAAACTATTTATCGTCTTTTGCTTTTAGAATAACAGGTAAAATAAATTGTGTTTTTACTGGAATTCCACGCTTTATAGCTGGATTTACTTTTGGGAAATCGACTAAGCGAGCATGCAGAATGCTGTCGATTTTTATGGTGTCATACGCTACAGAATCTTTAGGAAACTGAGGTTCAAACTTCATGGTTGAATTTGGAAAAACAGTTACTTTTACTTCGATCGTGTCCAATTCTGGGTATAATATAGATAGAGTATCTACGTTTAATTTTTCTTGGATAAGGCTTGACATGACTTCAAAAAAACATTGCTGACGAAGTTTTTTATCGGCAATTTTTTCGCAGTTAGGAACAGAAGGATATTCATCAACTTCTTTCCAGTTGATTGATTTTAACTCTTTTTGAAGTAATTCTTTTTCAGACGGAACCTGCTTCTCAAAATATTGACAAGAATGGAAAAGAATACAAATAAAAAAAGGGAAAAACTGCCTCAAAGTTTTAAAATTGAATGAATGAACAAAAATACAATTTTTTTTGTGAAGCTTGCCGAGGTTTATGGCATCTTCATACTTTAAAGATACATATTTTAAGGTTTGTACGAAAAAAAATAAAGTAGTAATTTGTAAAAATAAATTGATAAAAAAGATATGGATTTACTTTTAGTTCTCTTAGGGTTTATATGTGTAATTGTTGGCGTTTTTGGGAGTTTTCTTCCTGTTTTACCAGGATTGTCAAGCTGTTGGGTAGGACTATTATTGCTGTATCTAACCAAAGCGGTAGAAAACAATTATTGGGTTCTGGGAATCACTTTTGTTTTGATGGTAACGATTACCATTTTAGATTACGTGATTCCATCTAAGGGAACCAAAAAGTTTGGAGGCAGTTCTTATGGAATCTGGGGAACAAATATTGGATTGATTGTCGGCATTCTAGCACCAATTCCGTTTGGAATTATTATTGGCCCGTTTGTAGGGGCGCTTGTTGGCGAATTATTATACGATTCTCAAAATCACAAACGAGCGCTAAAAGCGGCTACAGGTTCTGTTCTAGGATTCTTGGCTTCGAGTTTTGTGAATTTCTTTTTTTCAGTAATTTATCTCGGGATTTTTCTGACTATACTTTGGCAAAATAGGCTGCTTATTTTCTAAATGGTAATTTTGACTTTAAGCTTTTTCTTATATTTTTGGTTTTTTGAAAAAAACTCTTAAAATTTTAAAAATATTTTTTATATCTTATACGTTACGTCAAGCTTTATATTTCCTCATTTCCTTGTTTTTTAGGGCTAAATGCTTGAAAATCGACTACCTAAATTTTTAACTTAATTTTTGGAAATGTTAAAATATTTTATATTTTTATCACGATAATCGATGAAAAGCCTCACTTTATCGGTTATTTTAAATAAGTATAAATAATCATTTTTTAAGTTATGAGTATGACCCCAAACCTACAAATTGAACTTAGACGCTTTATTTCTTCTAATGTTGTCTCCAAGTTAAACAAGTTTTATTTTGAAAATGATGCACTTTTAATCAAGGGAATAGATGTCTCGATCGGCACAATTCTAATGGGACTCTACAACAAAGCAGAAGAATCTGATTTTTACTCCGAAATTGTCTCGCTAATCCAAGAAGATTCCACTTTTTACCAAGAAGTAGATTTTAATGCAGGCAGAATTTTATCAGTCGACGACTGCTACCGTTTAGAAGGAAATGTATTGCTGAAAGAATTGTTTTCTAATAAAAAAGGCAGAATTTCAGAAATGGTTTCTAACGAAGTGGGTATAAAAAGCGAAACAGCCCGAGAAATACTTAACTTTTCAGCATTACTTGTAATGTCTTACTTAAGATACAATCTTCAATTAATAGAAAGTTTAAAACTCCTTTTGGAAGATCAAAAAAGAGATATTTTAAACAGCATTCCTCCCGGAATCAAAATCATCCTAGGTTTTTCAAATTACGAAACAGTAGAAGACAAAAACCAATCTATCGGAAGATCTATTTTTACCCTTTTCGGACATAATTTTTTTAGTTTTTAAAAATAAAAAATCCCATTTTCAAGAAGGAAAACAGGATTCATTTATGATTTAATTTGAAAAACAATTACATGTTTTTCAAATTGATAATTTCTTGATCGGTCAAAAAGCGCCAATTTCCACGAGGAAGATTCTTTTTGGTCAGTCCGGCAAATGAAACACGGTCAATTCGTAATACATTATAATCAAACGATTCAAAAATAGCACGCACCACCTTTACGTTAGCAGTACGCAATTTAAGGCCAACTTCGCTTTTTGGCTCATTATCGATATAGCTTACTTCTTCAACAAAAACGCGGTGTCCGTCAAGAACAAGACCTTTGCTGATTTTTTCTAAATCTTCAAATTTTAAGTTTTTGTCTAAAGAGACTTGGTAAATCTTAGACGATTTTTGATTCGGCAAAGTAAATTTACGAATCATATCGGTGTCATTTGTAAATAATAACAAACCGGTTGTGTTCTTGTCCATTCTTCCGATAGGAGCAATTTTTGCGTTTGTAGCGCCGCGAACTAGCTCTAGAACGTTACGATATTCCTGACCTTCGTCAAGCGCAGTCGTAAAGTTTTTAGGCTTATTCAATAAGATATATTCTTTCTTTTCTGGAGTTAGAGTAAGGCCGTCAAAGTTTACAACATCATTCAATTTTACCAAATATCCCATTTCAGTAACCACCTTACCATTAACTTTTACATTTCCAGACTGAATGTAAATATCGGCATCACGACGTGAACAAACACCAGAATTAGAAATGTATTTGTTCAGACGAATTTCATCTGAAGCTTTTTGTCTCTTTGCCGGCTGATTTTGTTTTCTGAATTTTTCAGCGGCTGCTTCTTGAGCTGCTTTTACTTCAGGTTTTACTTTTTTCGGTCCCTGCGCGCGTTTTGGTAAAGCAGGTTTTGGCTTGTTAGAGTTTGATCGTGAGCTGTTTGGTCTCGATCCGCCTCTTTTATTATTGCCTTCCTTATTGTTCATAGAATCATTAATTTGTGCAAAGATAGTTTTTTCCTGCTAATAAATCTTAAGTTCAATGTTCTTAGATTAATAGCACTGATTTTTAGATAGATTAGAAGCAATACGATTGATTTCTTTTTATAGCTTTAGTTATTTCGCAGAGATTCACAAAGTTGGCACAAAGTATCGCAAAGATCTTGGTGTGTCTCTGTGAGAAATCTTCGCATATCGCTGCGGAATAAAAAACTTAGTAATTAGAAATCAATTCCTTTCCGTGCCATAAAACACTAGGATTAATTAGGACAATGCAGAAAACACCCGAAACAATAAGGAATTTTAAAACATTATGAAGCTTTAGAAACTGCTCTTTAGAATTGGACTTCCATAAATAAATCAGGAAAAAAAGTAAAACTCCAAAACAGACATAAAAATAAATATCCATATAACCCACGTCATGTATATTAACCAAAACATACACTGGCACAATGGTTAAAAAAGTCAAAGCCGTAATAATTTGTTTAGAAATTTTTTCGCCATACAAAACAGGAATGGTTCTGTAATCGGTCACTAAATCGCCTTTCAGGTTTTCAAGATCTTTTATCATTTCGCGAATCAATAAAAGCAGAAATAAGAAAACAGCATGTGCAGAAATCACAACAAAATGACTCATGTGATTTTCAATTTCTTCAAACGAAATTTTATTGTAGAAGTACAGCAAAATGGCAAAAAATGGAGTGACAGCCAGCAATGCCGACATTAGATTTCCGATAATTGGGTACTTTTTAATTTTATGCGAATAAAACCAAATCATGAAAATATACGCAGAAAAGAATAAAAAAGCACGCCAAGAAACAATTCCTGCCATTAAAACTGCCAAGAAATTCAATCCAAAATAAACATTCAGTTTTGTTTTCTGACTCACTAAACGATCCAGCATAGATTTGTTGGGTCTGTTTATTAAGTCTTTCTGGCTGTCGTAAAAATTATTGATAATATAACCCGATGCAATTGTGATAGCTGAAGCAAAAACAATTAAAAACAAATAAAAATCCAACAGAATATCTAGTGCTCTAATTTCTGGTGCCAGTATAAAAATTGCCGACAAGTATTGTGCTAAAACGATTATTGGAATGTTATAACCTCTAACGACAGAGAACAAACTAACAATTTTCATTATTAAAAGTTTATTTTGTCTGCTCAGCATTTCTTATGGGTTATAGTTTTTAGAGTGGTAATTTAAGGCTATTATTTTTTCTAGAAGAATTAAAGCTTATTTTTTAATAAAATTTTAGAACCGAATCCTAATTTCCTAATGCAGGCCAAAGCTTGTTTTTGAGAAATATCAATATCTGTAATGTCTTTCTTTTCAACGAAAACTACAGATCCGCTCCATGGGTTTGGTGCATCTGGAATAAAAACAGCAAATTTGTCTTCGTTTATCTCTTCAATTAAAAAAGCAAATTGCAATCCAGCATCTGTTGGAACCAAGATTACTTTTAGATCATCCTTAGATTCAAGACCCATAATGCTTTCATTCATATTTTTCATAAATGAATATCCTGGGACAAAGCTTAAAATGCCATCTTCTAATCTCTGAATGAGTTTTTTTGCTTGAGCAGATTTAGCCAATAAGCCAGCTAAAAAGCAAATTACAATTATAATTATGATTCCAACAAGCTCCTGAAGCGCAATTCCTAAAACATGTATTCTAGGAAGATGCTTTGCCAACGGAAGCGTGATTTTTTGAATAATGCCATAACCTTTTTCCAGAATAATAAGCAGTACAACCAATGGTGCTAAAAAGAGAATTCCTCCTAAAAAAGTTGCTTTCATTATTTTAAAAATACTTTTCATAATAAATAACTTTTTAGGATGAAAACTTATGGAAATCTACTCAAATAATTTCTGGTTTTAAAGCATTAAAACTGGTAAACGACTTCTAATTTATAGTCTTTCAAGGCTGCTTTTGCGCGTTCTAAATCTTCAGTAAAACCAAGAATATAGCCACCGCCTCCAGAACCGCAAAGTTTTAGATAATAATCGTTAGAGTCAATTCCGTGTTGCCAGATTCCATGAAATTGTTCAGGAATCATGGGTTTAAAGTGATTCAGAACCACTTTAGAAAGCTTTTTGGTATTGGTAAACAAAGACTTCATATCGCCATGCAGGAAGTTTTCAACGCAGGCATCAGTATATTTTACAAACTGATTTTTAAGCATCGCGCGGAAACCTTTATCTTTTAAGTTTTCCATAAAAATGCTAACCATTGGAGCAGTTTCTCCAACAATTCCTGAGTCTAACAAAAATACAGCGCCTTTTCCATCAAAACTTTGAGTTGGAATTCCAGTTGCTTCAATATTATCTTTTGAATTGATTAGGATAGGAATGCTCAAATAGCTGTTTAAAGGGTCTAAACCAGAACTTTTTCCGTGGAAAAAGCTTTCCATTTGAGAGAATATATTTTTTAGGTGTAATAATTTTTCGCGAGTCAGATTTTCTAGTACAGTGATTTTGTTTGTAGCATATTTGTCATAAATAGCAGCAACAAGAGCGCCGCTGCTTCCAACGCCATATCCTTGTGGAATGCTAGAATCGAAATACATTCCAGTTTCAACATCATTTTTTAAAGTTTCTAAATCGAAAGTAACCAATTCTGGCTGTTGTGTATGCAGCACTTCAAGATAAGCCGCAAAACTTCTTAAACTTCTGTTAGAAGCAATAGCTTCTTCTGTAGGTTCTTCGCTTTTTTTCAAAGCACCATTATAAAAATTATAAGGAATAGAAAGTCCTTTAGAGTCGCGGATGATTCCGTATTCTCCAAAGAGTAATATTTTTGAGTAAAATAAGGGTCCTTTCATGATTTATTTTATGTCTTTTTTTATTTAACCAGAAGTTTTTTTGTTGTTTTTTAACCTTTAATATATAATCCAATAATCATCATGGCTAAAGCAAAAAATAAGCCAACTAACCATTTTATCATGTCATTTTTTGCATCTACAATTTCATTTTTGTCTTGTCTAATTTCCTCGCTGATAGTTCTGTCAACAAATTCCTTAGCCTTACTTTCATCAAGATTAAGTTCTTTTCTAAATAAATCGTAAAGTTTTATAGCTGCAGTATTCATGTTCTGACTTAAAAAAATATGTATTATAATATAAAGATAAGCAAAATTACAATGCAATTGCACCATCTCCAATTTTGTCGCAAATGTATTGACTATTCTGACAAAATACAACTAATTCGTCTTGAATAAATTCGAGTACTTTCGTTGCAACGTTTTCAGGATAAAGTACATGAACGTTTGCTCCAGCATCTAGTGTAAAACAAACTGGAATCTGGGTTTCATTTCTGAATTTCCAGATTGCGTTAATGATTTGCAGCGTATTTGGTTTCATCAAAATAAAATACGGCATTGATGTCATCATCATAGCATGTAAAGTCAAGGCTTCACTTTCTACAACTTTGATGAATTCGTCTAAGTCTCCACTTTCAAAAATGGCGATTAATTTATCCAGATTTTCGTGTGCTTGTGCAAAACGTCTTTCAGCGTATGGGTGATTGTGCATTAAATCGTGCCCGACCGTACTCGAAACTTGTTTTTCGCCTTTATCAACTAATAGAATAGTATCTTGATAATTCTTGAAATTTTCGTGAATCGTATACGGAAATTCAACACCAAATAAATCAGTGCTTCCTTTGATATTGGCTTGATTTCCCCAAACGACCACATCTCCTTTTACGCTTCGGCAGGCACTTCCTGAACCTAAACGAGCCAAAAATGAAGCTTTTTGATAGAAATAATCTTCTGTCATTTCTGGATTCAGCAATTTTTCCAGACTCATAAAATTCATAGCCAAAGCCGCCATTCCAGATGCAGAAGAAGCAATTCCAGAACTGTGCGGAAATGTATTCTGAGTATCAATCGTAAAATGATAATCCTTTAAAAACGGCAGATAAACCTCAACTCTTTCTAAAAACTTCTGAATCTTTGGCTTGAAATCTTCTTTTGGTTTTCCTTCAAAAAGCAAATCAAAAGAAAAGTTTCCTTGATTTTCATTTTTAGAAAAAGCCAATTTCGTAATTGTTTTACAGTTATTAAGCGTAAAACTAACAGAAGGATTTGCCGGAATTTGGTTGTCTTTTTTTCCCCAGTATTTTACTAAGGCAATGTTGCTTGGAGCGCTCCATTCAAAGTTTCCGTTCTCGATTGTTGAAGTATATGGATTTGGTATAAAATCAGCTGCTGTTAACATGAATTATAAAATTTTGGCAAAGATAGTTTTTTCACCCTGAAAGGGATAATTTTTTCACCATATAAGTCATATAAGAAATTATAAGGAGGTGTTGCTAAAATGAACTTATATGGTTTAATTTTCTTTTACTTATTTTTGACTACAAAATTTGACATCATGAATAAGTTCGTAAAAATCGCTATAGCTTTAGTAATTTGTTTAACAGTAGGATATTCTGCAAGTTTGGTTACAAGACCAAGTATTGAGACTTGGTATGTAACTTTAGAAAAACCAGTTTTTAATCCGCCAAATTGGATTTTCATGCCAGTTTGGACCGTTCTTTATATTTTTATGGCAATTGCAGCTGCTTTGGTTTGGGATAGAATAAAAGAAAATACGGAAGAAGTAAAAAAAGCTTTACTTTTCTTTATTATTCAATTGATTTTAAATTCAATCTGGTCATATTTATTCTTTGGATTAAAAAATCCGATGCTGGCTTTAATTGAAATTATCCTATTATGGCTGATGATTTACGAAACGTATTTGAAATTTATCAAAATCAATAAAACAGCAGGTTATTTGCTTATTCCATACCTAGCTTGGGTTGGGTTTGCGACAGTTTTAAATGCCAGTATTTGGTGGCTGAATAAATAGATTTTGTTTCAAGACTTCTATTTCAGCTTCTTAAATTCTTCGTTTTTAGCAATTAAAAAGTCCATTGTATAAAGTAAATTTTTCTGTTTTAAAATAATTTTTGATTGCGGATCTGCCTCACAGAAATCTAGAAAAAGTGCTTTTTCATCAGGAGTTAATTTTAAGTCTTTGGTAAAAAAATCTAATGGACAAGTTGATTCCGCAAATGTTTTGAAGTCTAATTCAGGAGTTTTCTTTTTGGATTTTTTATTTGTGGCATCTTCTTTCTTAAATAAGCCTACAAGACCTTTCCCCATTGCCATAAAATTCATTCCATTAGCAATAGATCCGTCATATACACCAGTATATTTTTCTAAACTTTGAGAAGCTTTCAATAACGCAATTGAGTCTGAAACTTCTTGGGGAGTATTAATTTTTGGAAATTTTATACTTGTAATTAAAACTTCATCCAATTCTTCAGGTTTCAGAATCATATTTATCACAATGTTGTTCTGATCTATATTTTCCTGAGAAATTTTAAGCCTTTTAAAAAAGTAATCTTTTGAGAAAAACAACAGGCTGTCTTTTGGACGAACCAGAATCGAAAATTCGCCAAGCTCATTTGTTCTGGTGCTGGTTTGAGCTGTCTTGTTAATTACTTCTACTTTATTAAGCGGAATATTCTGCGAAAGCACTTTTCCGTTCAATACTTTTTCGGTTTGAGAAATGCTGATCTGGTAAGTGAAAATAGAAATTGTAGTAAGTAATTTTACTCTCATATAGGATTAATTAGTTGAGAGTAAAATTATTAGAATAGTCTTAACGAAAACTTACGGAATCTGTAAATTCTTGTTAATTAAACAAAATCGAGTTTTTGAATTTTTCTAATTCACCATTATTAAATAAAACAGGACCATGTCCAAAACATAATATTTTAGGTTGTAATGACGTCAATTTTAGTATCGATTTTCTATTGATTTCTTGATCTGTTGTGAATAGGTGAGGAGGTTCATGCAAGCCGACCTTTGTAGTAAGCAAATCCATATTTAACATGGCATCGCCCACAATCAAAACACCATCTTTTTCTCTGAAAAACGACAAATGGCCTCTTGAATGTCCAGGAGTTTCAATAACCGTAAACCCGCCAATTTGATCGCCTTCTTTTAAAGTTTGAGAAACAGAATGTCCTCTTCCTGCCCAAAATTTTTTCTGAAGTTTTGAAATAATATGATTCGGATTCTGGTATTCTGTAGTTACATTTCCGTTTTCAGCAAATTCTTTATCAAGTTCACTGCATAAAAGCGGAATATTCAGGGTTTCGCAGATTTCTTTGGAGCTTCCTTGATGATCGGCGTGTGCATGCGTAAGTGCATGTTTGGTTACGGTTTTGTCTTTAATTGCTTTAAATATTTTACTTGCAGAAGTTCTGATTCCTGCGTCAATTAAAACATCTTCAATCAAATAACAATTGATAGAATTTCTAGGAAATAATGGAATTTGGTAAACGTCTTTGGCAATATTCTTCATCTTTTTCAAATTTTATTTTTGGCAAAGATTTGAATTCCGTTTCTCAACTCACTTGATAAATGTTAAGAAATATCCTGACGGATTCTGCTAAGCGATTCTGGAGTAATTCCGAGAAATGAAGCGATATAAATTAAAGGCGTTCGCTGGATTATTTTGGCTGGAGCCGAAGCTAAAAAAGTCTGGTATTTTTCTTTGGCAGGAATCATCTGCAATTTTAAAACGCGATCTGCCATACATAGGTAATTCTGCTCGGCGAGAATTCTTCCGACACGTTCCCAATTTGGAATTTCACTATACAAAAACTGCATTTTTTCGGAAGTGATTGAAAGCACTTCGCAATCTTCAATACATTGAATATTTTCGAAAGATGGCGTCTGATTGATAAAACTGGAATACGAAGCAATAAAACCTTCATCACAGCTTAGATACGTCGTGATTTCTTTTCCATCTTTCAGATAATAAACTCGCGCTAAACCTTCAACAATAAAAAAGATTTTATTGCTGATTTTTCCCATTTCAGAAAGGAATTCCTTAGCCGTAAACTTTTCATATTCAAAAAAAGAATCAATTATTCCGATTTCATTTTCAGAAAACGAAGCGATTGCGAGTATTTGTTTTTGTAATGACGAATTCACGATTTATAATATCTCGATTAACTCAGAAGCATTATTAATTACCACTTTTGCTCCACTATATTTCAATTCTTCTTCAGTTCTATAACCCCAAGTAACGCCAACAGGAAACATATTCGCATTTACTGCGGTTTTCATATCAATATCAGAATCGCCGACAAAAAGAATTTCTTCGGGTTTTAAATTCCATTTTTTGCTTATTTCGATTGCTTCAAACGGATTTGGTTTTTTAAGTTCTTCTGTACTCAAACCAACCGCTGTATCAAAATGATTTGGAAATATTTCTGAGGCTATTTTCTTCGTCAATTCATCGGCTTTATTAGAGAAAACTGCCATTTTAATGTTTTGCGAAGTCAGGTTTTCTAACAACTCCACAATTCCATCATAAGGTTTTGTTTTAAGCGTACAGATTTTAGTATATTCATCAACCATACATTCAAAACAACTTTCGATTTCATCATCAGAACTATTAGTAGCGGGTAAAGCTTGGCTAACCAGATTTCGTAAACCGCTCCCTATAAAATATTGATAGGTGTCGTAAGTATGTGTAGGATAATTTAAAGCGGTAAGTACTTTATTCATCGCATCTGAAATGTCGTGCAATGAGTTGACCAAAGTTCCGTCTAAATCGAAAATAATTCCTTTAAATTTCATGTTGCATTAAATATTTTGAGCCAGAATAAACCCGCTTGTCCAAGCATTCTGAAAATTAAATCCTCCTGTTATGGCATCGATATTGACAATTTCGCCAGCAAAATAAAGGTTTTCGTGAATTTTGCTTTCCATGGTTTTAAAATTGATTTCTTTTAAATCGATTCCGCCCGCCGTTACAAATTCTTCTTTAAAAGTGCTTTTTCCGTTGACTTTAAATTCGGCTTTTGTGAGTTGTGAAGCCAAATTCTGCAATTGGTTTTTAGACAAATCAGCCCATTTAGTCTCGGAATCAATTCCCGAAGCCAAAACCAAACTTTCCCATAAACGATTTGGGAAGTCAAAAGGAGATTTTTTGGAAACGGCTTTTTTAGCATGTTCCTGTTTTAAGTCTTTTAGGATTTTTTCAGCATCTTCATAATCGACATCATTTAACCAATTTACAAAAATGCTAAACTGATAATTTTTATCGTGCAGAATACGTGCGCCCCAAGCCGAAAGTTTCAAAATGGCGGGTCCACTCATTCCCCAATGAGTAATCAACAAAGGTCCTGTAGATTCCAATTTAGTATCTTTTACGTTGACAGTAACTTGAGCTGCCACACCAGGTAATTCTTTAATTCTTGGATCTTTGATGTTGAAAGTAAATAGGGAAGGGACAGGACTTATTATTGCGTGTCCATGTTCCTGAAGCATTTCCCATATTTTTGGATTGCTTCCTGTTGCCATAATTAATTTTTCGGCAGCATAATTATCAGTTTGCGTATCAATTTTCCAGTGGTTTTCTTTTTTGAAAATCGATTGAACGCTTTGTCCTGTAAGTACTTTTATGCCTAATTTTTCTGTTGCTTTTAAAAAACAATCGATTATAGTTTGCGACGAATTGGAAACAGGAAACATTCTGCCATCTTCTTCGATTTTTAATTCAACACCGTGTTTTTCAAACCATTCAATTGTATCGCCAGAACAAAATTGGTGAAAAGGCCCACGAAGTTCTTTTTCGCCTCTTGGATAAAATTTCACTAATTCGTTGGGTTCAAAACAAGCGTGTGTCACGTTGCATCGTCCGCCACCAGAAATGCGGACTTTAGAAAGTACTTCTTTTCCTCTTTCTAAAATAGCGATTTTCAGTTTCGGATTTTTCTCTGCAATATTAATTGCGGTAAAAAAACCGGCAGCGCCTCCGCCAACGATGATGATGTCTAAATTTTTAATCATATTTTGTTTTTCTGCCACTAATTTCACGAATTGGCACTAATTTTTTTCTGCCACAGATTAAAATGATTTACACAGATTTAAGTGAATAAATTAATTTGCGGAAATTCGTGTAATTCGTGGCGAACAAAATCTGCTAATCCTTTTAATCTGTGGCTATTCTAAATTTTGTCTGGATTATCAGAGATAATGCCGTTTACTTTATAACTTTTTACTTTTTGAATGTCTTGTTCAGAGTTTACTGTCCACGGGAAAACTAAGAATCCTTTTTCTTGAATCTGCTGAACATTTTCTTTATTCAATAATTGAAAATCTGGATGAATGGCTTTTGCTTTTATTGTTTCGGCGAAAGCCAAAGCTTGATTTATATTTTCTTCTGTTAAAACACCAATAGGAATATTAGGATTTAAAGTTGAAGTTTCCTGAAGCATATTCCAATCGAAACTTGAAATTATAAAATCATTGTAATTCCATTTTTTTTCTGAAATATATTCCTCAATTAACCTAACAACTTTAGGAGCAGTTCCTAAACCTTTTAATTCGATATTGATCAAACATTTTTTGTCAACCAAATCAAAAACTTCATTTAAGGTTGGAATTTGGAATTTTTCATCAATCAGAAACGATTTTAATTCAGATAATGAAAAAGTATTTACCCAACCTTTTCCGTTAGTTGTTCTGTCTATAGTTTCGTCATGAATTACGATAATATGTCCGTCGGAACTTAAGTGAACATCGAGTTCGATTCCGTCTGAATGTAAGTCTAAGGCTTTTTGAAAAGCTTGAAGTGTATTTTCAGGTTCGTATGCTTTTGCACCTCTATGAGCTATTTTTAGAATATTCATTTTTCTAGGTTCAGAGTTGCAAAGGTACAAAGTTGCAGAGGAAAAATAATAGCCACAGATTAAAGGATTAAAATGATTTTAAAAATCTGTGTTAATCTTTTAATCTGTGGCTAAAAACTTTGTGAATCTCTGTATAAATCTTCGTGTTTCTTTGTGGTAGAACTCTATAGCTTTTCTAGTAAAATAATCCCAAATTTGCTGTCTATGACGACCTTTCCATCAACAACTTCTGTTACTTGATCAGAAAAACTATCACGTAATTTAGTTCCGTTTTCGAAAAGAGAATACACAGAAAGTTCTTTACGGCCTTCCGGTAAATCTAAACCAATTAATACTTTGTCAGTATATGATCCTTTTGAATAGGTTCTTGAAAATAAATACGGCTGAGTGCTTAATTGCGTATGGACTCCTGCACCAACAGCAGGGTGATTTCTTCTAAATTGACCTAATTTCTGCCAGTGCGAAAGCATAAACTTTGTATCAGGATTGTTTTCAATATCCTCCCAATTCATGTTGGAGCGTAAAGTGGCATCGCCTTGAGTTCCTTCGATAACCAAAGAACGATTCGATTCGTCTCCGTAATACACTTGCGACATTCCTGGTGAAAGCAAAAGTTTTGTTCCTGCTTCAAAACCTTTCACACGATTGGCGTCAAAAGGCTGGCCGTCATCATGTGAAGAAACATAATTTAGAACAGAATATCCTTTTAAATCATTGTTTAGAGCGTTTGAATATTTTGAAAACAAACCTTCATAATCATTCTGAGCTGCATTCCATTTAAACTCAAAATTAATTAGGCTGTTGAAACCATTCTGAAAATAATTGACTTTTCGATCGCCAAAATCATAATCTTGACCACCGCTAATTCCGTAACCATAAACTTCAGCGATTGTATAAAATGGGTTTTGATCCAAAACCTGCAAAGGATGATGTTTTTTCCAAGTTTCAAAAGCGTAATCACATTCTTTTTTGAAATCGGCCCAAACGCCTTCTTCGGTGTGTTTTACAGTGTCGGCTCGGTAACCGTCAATTCCGAATTCCAGAATATAATCGGTCAACCATTTTATAATGTAATATTTTGGACTTCTTGGATAACCTGTTCTTTTGAAGAACTCATCTAATGAAGCGACTTCTTTTTCGTAACGACCTTCTTTTTTCCATTTTTCAATTAAAAAAGGAGGGAGTTGGACTTCTTGTGTGCTTTCTGTTCTAACGTCTGGAAGATTATCAACCAAAGTACACATTGTCGTGTTTTCAAATGATTTGTAATCGCAGATCACGCCAGTTCTTACCCAGTCAGAAGGCCAAACAGGATCTTCGGGAGTAACTGGTCCTGTATGATTAATTACGCCATCCAGAATTATTCTTATGCCTTTTTCGTGTGCTGTTTTTACAAGTTTTGCTAAGTCTTCTTTTGTTCCAAAGTTTGGATCTAGAGCAGTCCAATCTTTTGCCCAATAACCGTGAAAACCATAACTCATTCCAGTTCCTTCGTTAACACCATCGTGTATCTGCTCTACAATTGGCGTAAGCCAAATGGCATTGATTCCTAATTTTTCAAAATATCCTGATTGGATTTTTTTGGTAATTCCTATGATGTCTCCGCCTTCAAATCCGCGCAGTTTTCCGGGCATTTTGGTTCGGTTGAAATTTAAATCGTTTGATTTGTCGCCGTTGTAAAAACGATCTGTAAGTAAAAAATAAACATTTGCTCCCTCCCAAACGAAAGGTGTTTTCGAAGTATTGTCGTTATTCATTGTAACTGATTTTGAGCCAGAACAACCCGTAATTATGAATACTAAAGATAAAAAAAGGAAAGTGTATTTTTTCATTATTTTAGAATATTTTAGGATGGATTGTGTTGAAAAAAATAGCTACGAATTCACGAATTTTTATTCTCAAAGATTGTCAAAAATAATCGTGAAATACTTTGTGCTAAAAAAATAGCCACGAATTCACGAATTTTTATTCTTAAAGATTGTCAAAAAAATAATTCGTGAATTCGTGGCGGAAAATAGTTTCTCGCAGATTTCGCAGATTCGGCAGATTTTCTTTTTTTAATTATTTGCTTAATCTGTAAAATCTGCGAAAGAATAAATATTGTTATTCTAGTTCTAAAACTAGAGCTGATTTTGGTTCTAATGTAATTTCAGAAGCTAAATCGAATGTTTTTCCAGTAATAACATCTTTTCCTGATTTAAAGTTTTTGATGCTTTCTTTGAAACGATTCGTTTTTACAACTTGCTCTTTAGCATTGTTATTAAAAACAACCATAACCGTTTTGTTATCAGTATATCTGAAATATACATACGTATTGTTTTCAGGAATATAATGCGTCATTTTTCCGAAATGGACTGCTTCGTTTGTTTTTCTCCAGTTGAATAATTTCGAAGAGAAATCAAAGAAAGCTGCTTGTTCAGCCGTTCTTCCTTCTTTGATAAAAGCATTGTTTTTATCGCCTGCCCATCCGCCTGGGAAATCCTGACGAATATCGGCATCTCCGCCTTTTCCTTTATCACCGCCCATTCCGATTTCTGAACCGTAGTAAATCTGTGGAATTCCGCGAACTGTAGCCAATAAAGTCATTGCTAGTTTGTATTTTGGTAAATCGTATTTGAACTTTTCGTTCATACGATCTGTATCATGATTTTCGGCAAAAACCAAAATGTTATTCGTGTTTGGATATAGAAAATCCATTGCAAAATTGTTGTAGAATTTAATCAAACCATTATCCCAGCTTGGCTCATTTTCGTTGAAAGCAGAAGTAATCTGACTTTGAAGAGTAAAATCCATTACACTTGGAAGGTTTGAATTGTAGTTTTCAATCGCACCAATTTTACTGTCTTTCTGCCAAAAAGCTAAATTTGCCTGATTATGCATCCAGATTTCACCAACGATATTAAAATTAGGATATTCATCTGTAATAGATTTTGCCCAATTTGCCATTGCTGTTTTATCCGAGTAATTATAAGTATCTACTCTAAATCCGTCAAGATTTGCAAATTCAATCCACCAGATAGCATTTTGAGTTAAATATTTTGCAACTAATGGATTTCTTAAATTTAAATCTGGCATTGAAGGCACAAACCATCCATCAATACAAACTTCCTGATCAATTTTTGAAGCGTGAATATCTGTAATTACTTCACGTCTGTGGTGCGTTTGTGTAAAAGTTTCGAATTGATTGAACCAAGTTTTTGTTGGAATATCGTTCATCATCCAATGTGTAATTCCCCAATGGTTTGTCACATAATCCATAACCAGTTTCATGTCTCTTTTATGCATTTCTGCCGATAAACGAACATAATCATCATTCGTTCCGTAACGCGGATCAATTTTGTAAACGTCCGATTGTCCGTACGTGTGATACGAATGCTGTTTGTCGTTGTCTTCGCATAAAGGCGTGCTCCAAATTGTTGTTGCACCAAGAGAAGAAATATAATCTAAGTTTTTGATGATTCCTTCGATATCTCCGCCATGACGTCCGCTTGGATCTTGACGGTTTGCTTTTTCAGTTAAAGAAGCATCGCTGTCGTTTTTAGGATTTCCGTTTGCAAAACGATCAGGCATGATTAAGTAAATCAAATCAGATGAATCGTAGCTTTTTCTTTCGGCAGAATTGGCTCTTCTTTCTTTAAGAGCATATTTCTGAGTAAAAGCCACTTTATTTTTGTTTTTGAAAGAGAAAACCAATTCAGAAGCTTTTACATCTTTTGTATCGATGGTTACGAAAAGGTAGTTTGGATTTTCTGTTTTTTCGACATTTTTAATTGCAACATTATTTGAAACTGAAGCTTCGTATTGTGCAATATTTTTTCCGTAGAACATAATCTGCAGTTCCGAATTTTTCATTCCTGCATACCAGAAAGGCGGTTCTACTTTTTGGATTTGTGCTTTCGCGGAAGCGGAAAACAACAAAACCAAAAGGGCTAATTTATAGATAAGTGATGTTTTTTGGTTTTTCATAGTGAAGTAGAATTTAAACCATATAAGAAATGTAAGAACATTTAAGACAAAACTGGGGGATTTCTATTAAATGGACTTACATTTCTTATATGGTTAATTAAAATTATTTCGTTTCGATAATGCTGATTGCATATCCTCCTCCTGGAGCAGAAAACTGAGATAATTTAGATTTGTTTGTTACAGCCATTTTCTTGATTGTATAAGCTTGCGGATTTGTTTTGTAATGCGCATCTTTTGCATCAGCGTAAATTGTTGCTGTGTATTTTTTACCTTTTTCAAGGAAACTGAAATCGATGTTTGAAGTACGAGGAGTTTCTCCGTTTACGTTTCCAACGAACCAGTTGTTTGTTCCTTTTGCTTTACGAGCAACCGTAATAAAGTCTCCAGGCTCAGCCTCGATATATTTACTTTCTGACCAATCTACAGCCACATCTTTAATAAATTGAAATGCATCTGGGAAACGGTTATAGTTTTCTGGAGTATCAGCAGCCATTTGTAATGGGCTGTACATAGTAACGTATAAAGCCAATTGGTTACAAATTGTACTGTTTACATGCGATTTGTTATCAGGATTCATTTTGCTGATATCCATTTCGAAGATTCCCGGAGTGTAATCCATTGGCCCACCGATTAATCTTGTAAATGGTAAAACCGTTACGTGATTTGGTTTAGAACCGCCGAAAGCTTGGTATTCTGTTCCTCTTGCTGCTTCGTTTCCAATTAAGTTAGGATACGTTCTTGCGATTCCTGTTGGACGAACTGCTTCGTGAGCGTTTACCATAATTTTGTAATCAGCCGCTTTTTCGATTGCGTATTGGTAGTGGTTTACAATCCATTGATTGTAATGATTTTCGCCACGAGGCAAAATGTCTCCCACATAACCGCTTTTTACAGCGTCATAACCATTGTCTTTCATGAATTTATAAGCTGCATCCATGTGGCGTTCGTAGTTGCGTGTAGAACCAGAAGTTTCGTGGTGCATAATGATTTTTACACCTTTTGATTTTGCATATTCGTGAAGACCTTTTACATCAAAATCTGGATAAGGAGTCAAGAAATCAAAAACATAATCTTTAGAATGTCCGAACCAATCTTCCCAACCAACATTCCAACCTTCAACTAAAACAGCATCAAAACCATTTGCAGCCGCGAAGTCAATGTATTTTTTTACGTTAGCATTGTTTGCTCCGTGAGTACCGCTTGGTTTTGCTTTTGAAAAATCAGAAACGCCCAATTGAACAGTTGGAAAATCATTTGTGTATGACCAAGAGCTTTTTCCTGTAATCATTTCCCACCAAACGCCAACATATTTTACTGGTTTAATCCAAGAAGTATCGTCAATTTTTGATGGATCGTTTAAGTTATAAGTCATTTTCGAAGCTAAAATTTCTCTAGCATCGTCGCTTACCATAATCGTTCTCCAAGGCGAGTGATTTGGTGCTTGCATATGGCCTTTGTCTCCTTTTGCATCTGGTGTCAACCAAGATTCGAAAACTAAGTTTTTGTCATCTAAATTCAAGTGCATACAAGAATAGTCAATCAAAGCCGCTTCGTGCAAGTTGATGTAGATTCCGTCAGCTGTTTTTAACATCAAAGAAGTCTGAACTCCTGTTGGTGAAAAAGATTTTTGAGAAACGTTTGCTGTATATGCTTTTTGAGACAAACCTCTAATTTCTGATAATTTCGATTTTGTATAATCGTATTCCTGAGTATCGTAATCTCCTGGGATCCAGAAAGCGGTATGATCTCCAGTCATGGCAAATTGAGACCTTTCTTCTTTGATTACAAAGTAAGTAAGGTTTTTTTGCGCTGGAAATTCATATCTGAATCCTAAACCATCATCGAATAAACGGAAACGAATTATGATTTGTCTGTCAGTACTTTTTTGGTTTAAAGTAACCGCCAGTTCATTATAATGATTTCTGATGTGATCTACTTCTCCCCAAACTGGTTTCCAAGTTTCATCAAAAGTTGAAGTTTTCGTGTCAGCAATTGTAAAGTCGTTCAATAAAGATTTTTTATCATCTTTAAGTTCAAGACCTAGTTTACTGGTTTTAATAACTTCTTTGTTTTTGTATTTTAAATTGTAAACTGGAGTTCCGTCGTTTTGAAGAGAAAATTCCATTACGAACTTTCCTTCGGGTGATTTTAATTGCTGCGCTTTTGCAACAGTGCTGAACGCAAACAAAATTAAACTTGCGAAAAATAAGTTTTTCATGTTTTTTAGATTTTTAGATGTATTGTAATTTAATTTATTTGTACAAATTTACTTGCAGTTACAGGTTTTCCGTTAACTATAATTGTTAAATCTTGATCTCCGTCTACAGTAAAAGTTGTTTCGTTGTGATTTACAGATACTTTAAGAATTTGGTTTCTGAAATTGATTTTGAACGTATAGCCTTTCCATTCTTTTGGAATTTTTGGAGAGAAATGAAGCTGATCATTTTTCACACGCATTCCTCCAAAACCTTCTACGATACTCATCCAAGTACCAGCCATTGACGTGATATGGCAACCTTCTTCCACTTCTTTGTTATAATCGTCCAAATCTAAACGAGAAGTTCTTAAATAAAAGGTATATGCCATGTCCATTTTATCTAAAGCAGCAGCTTGAATTGAGTGTACGCAAGGCGAAAGCGAACTTTCGTGAACGGTAAACGATTCGTAAAACTCAAAATTGCGTTTTAATTCTTCTTTCGAAAAATGATCTTCGAAGAAATAAAAACCTTGTAAAACGTCCGCTTGTTTGATGTAAGGCGAACGCAATACACGATCCCAAGACCATTTTTGGTTGATAGGACGCTGTGATTTATCTAAATCTTTTACCGGAACTAATTCTTTATCTAAGAAACCATCTTGTTGTAAGTAGATTCCAAGCTCTTCAGAAATAGGGAAATACATGTCATCTGCCACTTTTTTCCATTCTTTGATTTCTTCTGCAGAAAGATTTACTTTCTCCATTACTCTTTTATGATCTGCAGGATATTCTGAAGCTACTTTTTCGATTTGCTCCGCAGCAAAATCAATACACCATTTTGCAATATAATTGGTGTAGAAATTATTATTGATGTTGTTTTCGTATTCGTTTGGACCAGTAACTCCCAAAATCACATATTGATTTTTATCTTTTGAGAAAGAAGCTCTCTGATGCCAGAAACGCGCAATTCCGATTAAAACTTCTAAGCCTTTTTCTGGAATATAAGAGTAATCGCCCGTATAACGGTTATAGTTGTAAATTGCAAAAGCAATCGCACCGTTTCTGTGAATTTCTTCGTGTGTGATTTCCCACTCGTTGTGGCATTCTTCACCATTCATGGTAACCATTGGGTATAAAGCAGCGCCGTTTTTGAAACCTAAATTATCTTTAGCATTTTCAATCGCTTTGTCTAACTGATTGTAACGATATGTCAACAAGTTTCTCGCCACCTGCTGATCTTTCGTTGCCATGTAAAACGGAATGCAATAAGCTTCAGTGTCCCAATACGTAGATCCCCCGTATTTTTCTCCAGTAAATCCTTTTGGACCAATATTTAAACGAGAATCTTTTCCGGAATAGGTTTGGTTTAATTGGAAAATGTTGAAACGAATTCCCTGCTGCGCTTTTACATCACCTTCAATAGTAATATCTGACATTTCCCAGATTTTAGCCCAAGCATCAATTTGATTTTGAAGCAGGGTTTCATAACCTAAAGCAACCGCAGATTTGATTACTTTTTCGGCTCCAGCCAAAGTATTTTCATGGTTTAAAGAAACCGTATATCCACCAATTTTTTGGATTGATGAGGTTTGTCCTTTTGCGATAATAGTTCCGTAAGTGTACTGAACTTTATCTACCGTAGAATCGATTGTTGAAGGTGAAATATTTGCATTTTCTCCGTTAGCAAAAATCGTATTGTGCATGAAAGTCGTAACTTTAAAATGCGTTTTGAAAGTCTGAGCCGTTACAAACGCTTCGTTCGTTCCTTTTTTAACCTCCAAAGGCTCCCAGAATTTTTCTTCCCAGTTGGCATCTTCATTGGTTACACCAGCGTCGATATATGGTTTGTAAACAATTTTTGCATCTTTGTTTAATGGTGTAATATCGTATTTGATCACTCCGGCTTCGTCTAAATCTAAAGATAGAAAACGACGGATATTTACCGCGATTTCGGTTCCATTTTTTAGAACAGCTTCAAAAGAACGATTATACCAACCTTCTTTCATATTCAATTCTCTGCGGAAATTTTTAACTTCAGAACAAGTATTCAAATCAAGATTTTCTTCGTTGATTTCAATGTCAATTCCGATCCAGTTTGGAGCGTTAAGTACTTTGGCAAAATATTTTGGATAACCATTTTTCCACCAGCCCACTTTTGTCTTGTCCGGATAATAGATTCCGGCAATATAACTTCCTTGAAAAGTTTTGCCAGAATATGTTTCTTCAAAATTTGCACGTTGTCCCATAGCACCGTTTCCGATACTAAAAAGACTTTCAGACGATTTTACTCTTTCGACATCAAATCCTTCTTCTATTATAGACCAATTGTCTGGTTTTATATAATCTTGATTCATCTTTTAAATTAGATAATTTGGCAATTTGGTAATTCGATAATTGCCTTGGTTTCTTATTAACTTTTTACATTCATTTGGGTAATTGTTACATTAGAATATTTGTCGATGAGAAGCATTATCTCACTGACACATTTTCTAATTATCCAATTAACTCTTCAATAAAGCTTGTTTCGATTTGGGTAAAATCTTTAAAAATGTGATCAGCTTCATGTAAAATTGTTTCCTCACCAATTCCCACACTTACCATTTCTGCAATATTTGCTGCCTGAATTCCGGCAACAGAATCTTCAAATACGATTGAATTTTTTGGATCAATGTTTAATAATTGAGCCGCTTTTAAGAAAACTTCAGGATCTGGCTTTGCATTGCTCACATCATTTCCGTCAACAATAACATCGAAGTAAGACAGAACGCCTGTTTTTTCTAAGATTGGTCTTGCATTTTTACTGGCAGAACCCAGTGCAATTCCTTGATTTTTATCTTTTAATAGTTTTAGAATTTTTAAAACTCCTGGAAGAACCTCACTTTCATCCATGTCAACTAAATAAGATAGGTAATCTTCATTTTTTTGAATTAACCATTGATCTTTTTGTTCTTGAGTAGCTTGAACATTTCCTAACCCAAGTATAATGTCTAGCGAACGAACGCGGCTAACACCTTTTAGAAGTTCGTTATCTTCGTGCGTAAAATTGATATTTAACGATTTGGCAATTTTTTGCCAAGCCAAAAAGTGGTATTTAGCGGTATCAACGATCACTCCGTCAAGATCGAATATGAATGCTTTTTTGCTCATTGTATGGAAAATTCTTAATTATGATTTTTGAGTAAAGTCGTCTACGTCTTTTACTTTAGAAACTAACGCAGCAGCAATTAGAAAGCTAACTCCGCTTGTAACTAAGGCATAAATAGCGTCTCCATTGTAAAGGTATTTTACGATTGGACCACCAATTAGAGCGTTTACAATTTGAGGAATAACAACAAAGAAGTTGAAGATTCCCATATAAACTCCCATTTTTTTAGGTGTTATAGAACCCGCAAGAATCGCGTAAGGCATTGCTAGGATACTCGCCCAAGCAATTCCGATTAAGATCATTGGCAGTACAACCCAGTCTTCATTTGGCATGAAATAAATAGAGATTAAACCGATTCCTCCAATAACCAATGAAAGAGAATGTGTTGCTTTTCTTCCAATTTTTTTAGCGATATAAGGCAAGAAAAACAAAGCGACAATGGCAGAAACTAAGTTGTAAACGCCAAACAGAATTCCGACCCAGTCACCAGCATCTTGATATTGCTGGCTTGAAGTATCTTCTAATGGCAATCCGTAAATGTGGTGTGCTATTGCTGGCGTGGTAAAAACCCACATACCAAATAATCCGAACCAAGAGAAAAACTGCACCCAGCTTAATTGGCGCATTGTAACAGGCATCTTTGCAAAATCGGTAAAGATGTCTGTAATTTTTGACTTTTCTTCAGAATCGGAAATCGCATCATTTTGAGGATCTTCAAATTTTGCCAATTCTTCTGGCGAATATTCTTTGGTTGTAAATAGCGTAACTAAGATTGAACCAATTAAAACTGCCGCGCCAATTATAAATGACAAGGTTAAGTTTAATGGAACGCTTCCAGGAACTGTGCTATTAGGTACGCCAAAATATTTCGTAAGAATGTATGGCAATGCAGAACCAATTACGGCTCCAAAACCAATTAAAGAAGTTTGGATGCTAAATCCTGCAGTACGCTGATCTGTTCTTAAATTGTCTCCAACAAGTGCTCTGAAAGGCTCCATCGCAATGTTGAAAGAGGCATCCATAATCATTAGCATTCCAGCTCCAACCCATAAGGCCGGTAAAACAGAAATGAAAATGTTAGCTTGCGGCATTAGAATTAATCCTACCGAAGCTAAAATGGCCCCCACTAAAAAGAAAGGTTTTCGTCTGCCGAATCTTCCCCAGGTTTTATCGCTGTAATGACCAATAATGGGTTGCACTATTAATCCCATAAGGGGAGCAATAATCCAGAACCACGAAAGTTCATGTACGTCGGCACCAAAAATTTGAAGAATTCTGCTGGCATTTGCATTCTGAAGTGCAAACCCCATTTGGATTCCCAAGAACCCGAAACTCATGTTCCAGATTTCCCAGAAACTTAATTTACGCTTTTCCATTATCGTAATTTGTGAAAATTATACGATAAGCGCTTTGCTTATCAAAACTTTGTTTCTTTCGAAGTAAAACTAAAAGCCTTGACGGGCGTAAAATTATAAATTATTTTTTTATATATGCTAATAAAAAAGCCATAAATATTCTTTATGGCTTTAGAAAGTATTGATTTTAAGAAATTTAGTCAGTGGATTCTCTTTTTATGAGATGAGTTTCTATAACTTCTGTAATGTAATTTTCAGTGTGCTCTTCATCCTCATTTTCTTCGGCTTCTATTCTTTCTATAAGCATTTTGGCTGCTTTATTCCCCATTTTTTCTCCGCTCTGGCTAACAGTAGTTATGGTTGGAGTAGAATATTTTGAAATAATTCCGTCTGTAAAAGCAATTACGGCTAAATCCTCGGGAACTTTCAACCCCATTTTATTTGCAGTTTTGATAATAGTTACTGCGAAAAGTTCATTTACCGCGAAAACAGCATCAAAAGCTCTGGCGTGCAGCAGCTCAGAAATGGTTATTTCGCAAGTATCGACATCTTCAATTTTTATGATTAAATCTTCATTAAAAGGCAGTCCGTTATCTAATAAAGCTTTTTCGTAACCGTCTGTTCTCAGTTTTCCAACACTTACATAATCAACAGTTGTTACGAGTGCAATTTTTTTTCGTCCGCTGTCAATTAAGCTCTGAACGGCTTCATAAGCTGCAGATTTATCATCAATAATTACTTTATCGCATAAAATATCATTGGTAACGCGGTCAAACATGACAACCGGCATTCCTTGATTGATCACTTCTGTGATGTGGTGAAAGTCGCCTTTATATTGGGTTTCTTTAGAAAGAGACATGATAAAACCGTCGATACTTCCATTGGCTAACATCTCCATATTTAGAACCTCTTTATCAAAAGAATCATCAGATACGCATATGACAACACTGTAGCCATATTCGTTCGCAACCTGTTCAATTCCGTTGATTACAGTAGAGAAAAAGTAGTGTACGATTTCAGGAATAATGATCCCAATACTTTTCGTTTTTCGGTTTTTTAAACTAAGGGCAATATTGTTGGGTTTGTAGTTATAAAACTTAGCAAAAGCCTGCACTTTTAGCCTTGTTTCTTCTCCAATTTCAAGGCTGTTTCTAAGTGATTTTGAGACAGTTGAAATAGAAACATCCAGTTCTTTTGCAATCTGTTTTAGGGTTATTTTTCGTTTCATGTAGTTAATTGAAAAAAATCTATTTAATAATAAAGGTATCTGAAATTTTTATAATTGACAATTTTAACGCTAAAAGATTACAAAATATAGAAAGTTTTCAACACTACCACGTTTTCGTAAAGCAATAAAAAATGTCTCTGGTTGAGCATGTTAATAAATTCATAATTTTGAAATTCGAAGTAAAATTAAAAACTTAACTAACATTCAAAAACTCAAAACTAATTTAAACAAAAAGTATGAAAACAATTTACAAAAAGTTGTTATTTTTATTCCTATTGTTGCCTTTTACAGTGTTGGCTCAGAACACTTTAAAAGGGACTGTTGTTGACAAAGCAACAGGTCAGCCAATACCGGGGGTAAATGTAAATGTACAAGGTGCTCCAAGCGGCGCATCAACAGGATTTGATGGAAATTACCAACTGTCAAATGTTAAAAATGGTAATAAAATCGTTGTTTCTTTTATCGGTTATAAAACAGAAACAATTGAGTACACAGGTCAAAAAACACTTAACGTTTCTTTAGAAGAAGATACCAATCAGCTTAAAGAGGTTGTAGTGCAAGTAGGATATGGAACTGTTAAGAAAAAAGATGCAACAGGATCTGTTTCTCAAATTTCAGCAAAAGATTTTAATAAAGGAATTAACGTAACTCCAGAAACATTAATCAGTGGACGTATTGCTGGTGTGAATGTTGTTGGTGGAGGAGCTCCAGGAGCAAAAGCAGATATTAGAATTCGTGGTGGGTCTTCATTAAGTGCATCGAATGAGCCTTTAATTGTATTAGATGGGCTTCCTTTAACTAATGACGTTCCTAATGGAGCTACTAGTATTTTATCTACAATTGATCCAAATGATATTGAGTCATTTACGGTATTGAAAGATGCTTCAGCGGCTGCAATCTACGGATCTCGAGCAGCTAGCGGTGTAATCGTTATTACTACAAAAAAAGGATCAAAAGGAGGAGTGAAAGTTAATTTTAGTTCTCAAGTTGGTATAAATACTGTTGCAAATCAAGTAGATGTTTTAAATGCAGATCAATTTCGTGCGTTAGTTAACGAAAAAGGTTCTCCTGCTCAAAAAGCATTGTTAGGAACAGCAAATACAAATTGGCAAGATGAAATATTCCATACAGCTTTAACAACTAACAATAATATCTCTGTTAGTGGGGCTTTGTTTGATAAATTGCCTGTACGTTTATCTGTTGGAAATGTTGATAATCCTGGAATTCTTAGAAATACTTCTTTTGAAAGAACTACGACATCGATATCGTTAAATCCTGTTTTATTTGATAATCATTTGAAAATTGATATTAACGGAAACTTGGCTTTTGGAAAAAATCAATTTCAAGATGAAAATGCTGTTATTGGAAGTGCTATCGGGTTTGATCCAACACAATCAGTTTATGAAGAAGGATCTCGCTATGGAGGATATTTTGAATGGTTAGAAGCTAATGGGAATGTGCCATTATTACCGGCAAGAAACCCTGTAGCAAGATTAAATCAAGATAACAGAAGAGCTACTTCGACTAGAAAATGGGGGAATGTTAGATTGGATTACAAATTTCACTTCTTTGAAGATTTAAGAGCCGTTGTTGAAGCTGGTATTGATAGATTTGACAGTAATGGAAATACTACGGTAAGTACAGAAAGTATCTTAGGATATCAGCCAAAACCATTTAACGGTCCTGATTATGTAAACTATGGAAACTATTCTAAGTACACAGATATGCTTCAAAATAAGAACTTAAATGCTTACTTTAATTACGTTAAGGATTTAGGCAAGTTTAAAGTTGATGCAACAGCTGGTTACAATTACCAATTATTCCAGAGAGAAAGATATCAATCAGGAGAATTAAGACAGCCAAATCCTAACACAGATGTCATTACAAGTCCAGATATTAATTTACAATCGTATTTCGGACGTGTTAACTTAGGATATGATAGTAGATATTTAGCAACTGTAAATTATAGAAGAGATGGAAGTTCTCGTTTTTCTGAAAAATACAGATGGGGTAATTTTGGTGGAGTTGCTTTAGCTTGGAATGTGGCTGAAGAAGCTTTCTTAAAAGATAATGAAACTTTGTCAAGTCTTAAGCTAAGATTTGGTTATGGAACAACTGGTCAGCAAGATATTTCTGCAGCATATGATTACTTAAGAAGAGTGACTCTCGGAACAATTAATACTCAGTATATTTTCGGTGGTAAAGTCTATTCAACTGCAAGGCCAGAAGGTTATAACGAAAATATTAAATGGGAGGAATTAGCAGAGATGAACATTGGTATTGATTTCGGATTTTTAAATGATAAAATTACAGGATCTGTAAACTATTTTGATAAAAAATCAAGCGATTTGTTAGCTGAAGTTGTTGTGCCTGATGGAGCAAATATTAGAAATCAAGGTACTTATAATATTGGTAGTGTTAGAACAAAAGGGGTTGAGTTTAGCATTCAATCAGATGTTATTAAAAATGATAATCTAACTTGGAATGTTGCTTTTAATACTACTTATATAGATCAGAAAATTGACAATTTAGGTACTACAGTTCCTGGTTTTCAAGGATATTTAACTGGTGATAATATTGCAGGTGGGTCAGGAAATCAGATACAAGTTAACTCTGTAGGTTATGCTCCAAGATCATTCCTGGTTTATGAGCAACTATATGATGCAAATAAAAAGCCTATAGCAGGTGCTTATGTAGATAGAAATGGTGACGGAAAAATTGATGCTTCAGATCGTTACAGATTCCATAAGCCTACAGCAGATTACACATTTGGTTTATTCTCTACTTTAAATTATAAAAAGTTTGATTTTACAATGAACTGGAGAGCAAGTTTAGGAAATTATATTTTCGATAACGTAAGCTCAAACTTAGGATATTCTGATGCTGCTTTAAGAAGAGATACAGATTTATCAAATGTTAGCGCAGATTATTTGAATACTGGTTTTAGATATGAAGATAATGGTACACAACGTTATTTGTCTAATTATTATATTAAGGATGCTTCTTTTATCAAATTAGATAATATTACTTTAGGTTATACTTTCGATAAAAATTTATTAAAAGCTGCTTCTTTAAGATTTACAGCGGGAGTTCAAAATGTATTTGTGTTAACAAAATACAATGGTTTAGATCCAGAGAGATTCAATGGAATTGATAATAATGTATATCCAAGAGCTAGAACTTTCTTGTTTGGTGTGAATGCAAGTTTCTAGTAGATTATTGAAAAATAAATTTAAAAAAATATAAAATGAAAATATCATTTAAATATATATCTTATTTTTTCCTACTTGTTTTAGGATTGAATATGACGCTTACGTCATGTACGGACGATTTGAATGTTACTCCGACTGATGATGATGAGTTTTTGTCAGAGCAATTCTTTCAGGATCCAGCATCATATAAACAAGTTTTAGCGAAATTATATGCAGGTCTTTATGTAGGAGGAAATGATGGTGATGGTCAGCCAGATATCTCTGGAATTGGAGGAGATTTCAGCAGTTATTTGCGTTTGCTTTTTGTGACACAAGAATTCACTACAGACGAGGCTATTATTGCATGGGCAGATGGAACATTGCCTACATTAAATTCTCAAACATGGTCTCCTGCAAATGAATTTTTGGCAGGAACATATTCGAGAGCATTCTATGAAATTAGTGTTGCCAATGAGTTTTTGAGACAAACAACAGAAGAAAAGCTAAATGCAAGAGGAGTTGATGCAAGCTTAAAAGCTGATATCGCTAAATTTAGAGCTGAAGCTCGTTTTTTAAGAGCTTTTTCTTATGTTAATTTAATGGATTTGTTCGGAAATGTGCCAATTACAACAGAAGCAGATCCTGTAGGATTCTTTTATCCAGTACAAAAAACAAGAGCTGAAGTTTTCGCTTTTGTTGAAGCTGAATTAAAAGATCTAGACAATAGTTTAGTAGCTTCAAGAACAAATGAATATGGAAGAGTTGATAAAACTGCAGCTAAATTTTTATTAGCTCAAATCTATCTAAACTCTAAAGTTTATACTGGGACAGACAGATTCAATGATGCTGGAACTTTATGTGCTGATATTATTAATAATTCAGGATATACATTTGCAAATGTTCCTTATAGCTACTTATTCTCTGCCGATAATGATGTAAACGGAGCTCAAAATGAATTTATTTTTCCAGTTATAAGTGATGGTAATGCTATCAGAGCGACAGGGGGAGGAATGAGTTTTATTCTTCATGCATCTATTGGAGGTAGTATGGATGCTTCTTCAAGAGGTATGGATGGTGGATGGCAGGGAATCAGAACACGCAGAGAGTTTGTAAATATTTTCCCTGATGAAACTGCAACTGGAGATAAAAGAGGAACTTTTTATACAAATGGGCAATCAAAAGATATTAATAATGTTGGAACATTTACTGATGGTTATGCGGTAACGAAATATATTAATAAAAAGTCTGACGGATCTGCTGCACAAAGAAACGATATTCCTGATACAGATTTTCCAATGTTCAGATTGTCTGATGTTTACTTGATGTATGCTGAAGCAGCTGTAAGAGGAGCCTCATCTGCTAATATAGGAACAGCAGTTGGTTATATTAATCAGCTTCGTACAAGAGCAAATGCTGCAAATATTACTGCATCTCAATTAAATCTTGATTTTATTTTGGATGAAAGAGGAAGAGAATTGTTCTGGGAATGTCATAGAAGAACGGATTTAATTCGTTTTGGTAAATTCACAGGAGGATCAAAAATTTGGCAATGGAAAGGTGGTTCTATAAACGGAATTGCAACTGAATCTTATAGAGATTTAATGCCAATCCCTTCTAGAATTATACAGGCAAACCCAACTTTAAAACAAAATCCAGGATACTAACTAACCTTATAAAAAATATTAAAAATGAAAAATATATATAAAATTTTAATTGCTTTCATCGGTGTTTTAGCAGTTTCATGTAATGCTGATGATGTAGAAGACAGACCAGTAATCGAAGCAGCAACAGCTCCTGTTCTGTTGAACCCTAAATCTGATTTTACGATCGTTCTTTCAAAAGAGACTGAAAATGAGGTTGCAACAACTGTTGTGTGGGATAATGCTGCATATACTGGAATGCAAACTGTAGTAAATTATACTGTTGAGATAGCTAAAGCAGGAACAAAATTTGCAGCCCCTATCACTGTAACAAATACAACAGAAAAATTTGTAGCCTTAACGGTGTCTGAATTAAATTCAGCATTAGTAAATGGTGGTTTTGTTGAGAAAGAGGCAAATAAAGTTGATATTCGTATCAAAGCTGTTGTTGGTGCTTCAGGACTTCCTCAATATTCTAACTTTTATACAATTACAGCTACGCCATATCACGTGCCATTAGCAAGTTCTCACTGGTTAGTTGGCGCGGCTACTCCAGGAGGTTGGACATGGGCTGGTGATGCTGAAACTGAATTCCCATTAGTAGTTGGCACAACAAATGTTTATAAAGTAACTATTGTTCTTAAAAGTGGGGAAGCTTTTAGAGAATTCTTAGGTAATAACTTTACAAGCGATGGTAACTGGGATCAAAGCCATAATTATACTTATTATTCAAACTTAGGTTATACAATAGATGACGAATTGGTAAATGCTGGTGATGGCGATAGTAACTTCAAATATACTGGACCAACTGGACCAAGAGTTTTAACTATTGACAATGGTGCGAAAAAAATAACATTAGACTAAAGTTTAAATGTAATTATAAAAAGGGCTATCTCCAGATAGCCCTTTTTTAATCTAACTAACCACACAAAACCACGAGATTATGAGAAAAATTTTACTATCAATATTTTTATTGATGGCAGTAACCGTTTTTGCCCAGCCTCAAACAGTTACTTATTCAATAAATCCCTCCACTTTTGAAGAAACAACTTCGATTACTATTTCAATCGCGGGTGCAAGCATTAATGAAGGTGCTTGGAGCGTTACAGGCAATGCTTTATATCTTTGGTCATGGTCGTATGATGTAAATGATACTAATCAATCGGATAGTCCTTCCAACGGGACTTGGACTTCATCCAACGAAGCAAGTAAATTTACCTATAACGCAGGAACTGATACTTATACTAAAACAATTACACCTGCTACATATTTTGCAAGAAACGGAATAGGACGAATTGGTTTTTTGGTTAAGGCTAAAGACGGAACAGGAGATAAAAAATCGCAAGATATTTTGGTTGAAGTAGGTTCTTTTCAGGTAACATTGACTTCTCCGGTTGAAAATAGCACTTCGATCATCAATTCTGGTTCCAATTTTACTATTAGTGCAACAAACACGGGAGGAGCTGGAAGTTATACATTAAAAGCTAACGGAGCAATTATAAATACAAACGCTAGCACTTCAAGTTATTCGTATACACATACCAATATCACGAGCAATCAAAGTTATGAGCTTATTGCAGCCCAAGGCGCAACTACAGTTTCTAAGAAATTTGCAGTAGTTGTAAACCCAAACACTGTTTCTGAGGCGATGCCCGCAGGTTTGGTTGACGGGATTAATTACAATGCTTCAGACGCTACTAAAGCGACTTTGGTATTAGATGCGCCTTTAAAAGATTTTGTTTATGTTGCGGGAAGTTTTAACAATTGGCAGCCTACATCAGCTTATGCCATGAAAAAAGATCCATCTTCGGGAAAATTTTGGTTGGAAATAACTGGCTTGGTTTCGGGGCAAAACAATATGTATCAATATTGGGTTGTCGATACAACGCCACTTGCGAATTCGCCAGCAATGGTAAAAACAGCAGATCCGTATTCTACTTTAGTGTTATCTCCTTACGATGATCCTTCAATTCCTGCTTCAAAATATCCAAATATGCCAGTTTATCCGACAGGACAAAATTTTGAGGTTACAGTCTTAAAAACAGGACAGACTCCTTACAATTGGCAGGTAACAAATTTTGAAAAACCAGCAAAAGAGAAATTAGTAGTCTATGAGGTTTTGGTTCGCGATTTTGATGCATCAAGAAGTTATCAAAGCTTAATTGAACGAATAGATTATTTTAAAAATCTAAAAATTAATGCCATCGAATTAATGCCGGTAATGGAATTTGAAGGAAATGAAAGTTGGGGTTATAATACTTCATTTCATATGGCTTTAGATAAGTTTTACGGAACGTCAGATAAATTAAAAGAGTTTATTGATTTATGCCATCAAAACGGAATTGCTGTAATCCTCGACGTAGCTTTAAATCATGCTTTCGGAAGAAATCCGATGGTAAGAATGTGGATGAATGATCCTGATGGAGATGGTTTTGGTTCGCCAACTGCAGAAAATCCATATTTCAATACAGTAGCAAAACATAGTTATAGCGTTGGTGAAGATTTTAATCATCAATCTTTAAAAACACAGTATTATGTAAATCGTGTTATCAAACAATGGATTGAAGAATATAAAATTGATGGTTTCCGTTGGGATTTAACCAAAGGATTTACGCAATCATGTACGTCAAGCGATAATGCTTGTACTGATTCCTATCAACAGGATCGTGTTGATATTCTGAAAAAATATGCTGATTTTTCTTGGGCAATAGATCCGACGAATTATACTATTTTTGAGCACTTAGGGTCTGATGCTGAAGAACAGCAATGGGCAAATTACAGAGTAACTGAGGCACCGAGTAAAGGTGTGATGATGTGGGGGAAAATGACAAAAGAGTATAATCAATTGTCTATGGGATATGCTTCTGAAAGTAATATTTTCAGAATGAATAGTGCAAACCGCGGATTTGCTGCCAATCGTTTAATGGGTTATGCAGAAAGTCATGACGAAGAACGTCTGATGTATAAAAATGTGCAATATGGTGCTTCAAATGGAAGTTACAATGTAAAAACATTAAATACGGCACTGTCTAGAATGTCTGCTATTGGAGCAGTTTCTTTGCTGATTCCAGGACCAAAAATGATTTGGCATTTTGGAGAATTAGGAATGGATGATTCTATTTTTAGCTGTAATAACGGAACTGTAAATGATGAATCGTCAACTACTCCAGGAGATTGTAAATTAGATACAAAACCACAGCCTCAATGGACAGAAAATTGGTTGGGCGATGCTAATCGAAACAAGATTTACAACGATTGGGCTAAGATGATTACCCTTAAAAAAACAGAACCAGTATTTTTAGGAACAGCAACAATGGCCAACGCGACTACTTTACTAGTAAATATCAAAATTACAAATAGCAATTTGACTTCTGCTCAACTTAAAGATGTTGTGATTTTGGCCAATTTTGATACAACTGCACAAAATATGATTCCAGGATTTCAATATACTGGAGCGTGGTACAACTTAATGGATAATTCAACGATTAACGTTACCGATGTAAACGCTCCAATAAGTTTGGCTCCAGGAGAATATCGAATTTATGGCAATAAACAGGCAAATTTGGCAATAGAAGATTTTGAAAAAGGAAATCAAGTTAGTTTATACCCAAATCCTGTTGCCGATTATTTTACTTTAGGTTTTAAAGCCTCAAAAGTAGATATCTATTCTATTACAGGGCAATTAGTAAAAACATTTAATACAAACGGAAATGCAGAATATCAATTCTCAGTAAGCAGTTTAGCTTCTGGGTTGTATCTCGTAAAGACGTTTGATGAGAATAATAAAGTTCGCGTTGTGAAGTTTATTAAAAATTAGGTTTAGTTAGTAATGAAAAAGGGCTGTCTAGAAATGGACAGCCTTTTTTGCTTAAAGTAGTTTTTTGTAATATAAATATGTTTTTCGAGGTGATTAAATAAGTCGATGGAGTTCTATGATTTAACCGTAATTGTTTTTACTTATTTTTTCTTTTTAGGATCATTATACTCCCCAATTAAAGAATAATATCCAAATGTTCCTAAGCCCATAACAATAAGCGGCGTTAGTATAAATAGAATAATTGCACCAAATACCAAATCGTCTTGTTGGTCTGAAAGAAGTTTTGGCAAACCAAATTCAAATACACAAAAATAGGCAGCCGCCGCAGCCAAAGCAATCCATAACGCCCCTAAAACTTGTTTAATCGCATTCATTTTTTTTTAAATTTTAAAGGTGAGTAATTTTGTTTTTGTTTTCAATATAAATCATTCCAATAACAAAGCAGATTCCAGCAATAATTATAGGATACCATAATCCATCCAAATAAAAATCGGCTTTGCCTGCTGTTTTGGCGTGTGATACAAAGTAAGTTGATATGGCAGGAAGCAATCCGCCAAAAATTCCATTTCCAACATGATAAGGAAGTGACATAGAAGTATATCTGATTTTAGTTGGAAACATTTCGACTAAAAATGCCGCAATCGGACCGTAAACCATGGTTACAAATAATACTTGAATAAAAACTAGGAAAGTCAATGTCCATTTATCGCTTGAATTGATTACTATTGATACGTTAGTTTGAGTGTCTTTTTTGTCCAGATACGTTTTTTTCTCCACAACGGATGTTCCGTCTGTGTATTTTTTTTCCGTAATTGTAATAGAGCTTCCGTTGGTCTTGTTTTCAGTTGTAATTCTTGGAGTTTCAAGGATCTCCGTTTTCTTGCTTATATCCGTTGTGTCATACATCATCTTATAAATTGGTCTATAAGAAAAAATAGCCAGCAGCATTCCCAGCATCATAATGTATTTGCGTCCGACTTTATCGCTCAACCATCCAAAAACAATAAAAAATGGAGTTCCAATTAAAAGCGCAATTCCTAATAATTCATCAACTTGCGAAGAATCAATATTCATCACCGTTTTCATGAAACTCATTGCATAGAATTGTCCAGTGTACCAAACAACGCCTTGTCCCATTGTGGCTCCAAATAATGCTAAAAGAACAAATTTTAAATTGTATCGGTTTCCAAAACTTTCTTTCAACGGATTTGTACTTGTTGTTCCCTCTTTTTTAGCTTTCGCGAAAACGGGAGATTCATCCATGTTTTTTCTAATCAAGTAAGAAACTCCAACCATAGCAATCGAAACCCAGAAAGGAACGCGCCATCCCCATAAATCAAAAGCTTCTGCAGAGAGCACACTTTTCGTGGCCAGAATAACCATTAGCGAAATAAATAAACCAACAGTCGCAGTAGTCTGAATCCAAGAAGTCCAGTATCCTTTTTCTCCCGCGGGTGCATGTTCGGCGACATAAGTGGCAGCGCCGCCATATTCACCCCCAAGAGCAAGACCTTGAAGCAGGCGTAAGATCAAAACTAATAAAGGGGCTAGAAAACCAATCGTTTCGTAACTCGGAATGCAGCCTATTAAAAAGGTTGAACCGCCCATTAATAATAAGGTAGCCATAAAAGTATATTTACGTCCAATAATATCACCAAGCCTTCCAAAGAACAAAGCTCCAAATGGACGGACTACAAATCCAGCGGCAAATGTGGCTAGAGTAGATAGAAACGCTGCGGTTGGATTGTCGCTAGGGAAAAATTTTGTAGAAATAACAACAGCAAGACTGCCAAAAATGTAAAAATCGTACCATTCAATCATGGTGCCCATAGAAGAGGCCGAAATAACTTTCCAAATACCTTTAGTAGAAGTTTTGCTCATAAAGCTGATTTGAGTTCTTATTAATGATTCAGATGTTGAAATACAGTTTTACGAATATATAAGATTATTTTTTATTCAGTCAATACTTTTTTAACAAAAAGTGTTTATTTGTTGACATTCGATTTTACCGCAAAGGCGCAAAGAAGAAACGCAAAGGTTCGCAAGTTTTAATGCTTGTATTTTTTCTCTCGCAGATCTAGCGGATTTAAAAAGATTTTTAAGTTATATTATTAAAAAATCTGTGCAAATCTTTCACCAAATTCAAAATCTGCATTATCTGCCAAATCTGCGAGAGAAATAAATTAAAAGCCTTTACGGTTTTAAAAAAAAACAGAAAAGTATAAAAAACAAAAAACCCGAATATTTCTATTCGGGTTTTGTGGTACCTCCAGGGATCGAACCAGGGACACATGGATTTTCAGTCCATTGCTCTACCATCTGAGCTAAGGTACCGTGCTTGTTGCGGGTGCAAATATATAATCATTTTTGGTTTGTGCAAAACATTTTTTAGAAAAAATCAATTCGTATCTTCGCAAAAGCAAAAAAGAAAATATGATTTTAACGGTCGATGTCGGAAACACCAGAATTAAAGCATCTGTCTTTGAGGATAATACTGCTCTCGGAAATTTTGTTTTTGAAAAAAACGAACTCGAAAAAAAAATTGAAAAAATTTTAGAAAAATATCCAAAATGCTCCGATTTGGTCGTTGCTTCAGTCGGAAGTATCGAAAAACAATCATTTTTGTCCTTCGAAAATAAACTTAAAGTTCATTTTTTTACCCACGAAGATGTTTTTCCTTTTCATAATAAATATGCAACACCAAAAACGTTAGGTATAGATAGGATGATTTTGGCAGCTGGTGCGACACTACAATTTCCAAAACAAAACCGTTTGGTTATAGATGCAGGAACTTGCATTACTTACGATTTTATCGACGAAAATGATAATTATTTGGGAGGAGCCATTTCTCCAGGACTTCGTTTGCGATACGAATCACTGCATAATTTTACGGCCAGACTGCCGTTATTAAGCTTAGAAGCGCCGGATTCTTATATAGGAAACTCTACCGCGCAAGCCATACATTCTGGTGTTGTCAATGGTTTCGTCTATGAGATTGACGGTTTTATCGATGAATATCGCAAAGAGTTTTCAAATTTTATCATAATTTTAACGGGAGGCGATGCAGATTTTTTGGCTAAACGATTAAAAAATACCATATTTGCCAATTCAAATTTCCTTCTGGAGAGTTTGAGCCAAACATATCAATATAAAATCGACAATGATTAAAAAAGTAATACTAAGCGCTTGTTTGCTTATATCGTTCGTTTCATTCGCTCAACAAGGTACTGCTTCACCTTATTCTTTTTTCGGAATAGGAGATGTGAGATTCAAGGGAACTCTTGAAAACAGATCTATGGCAGGAGTTGCAGTAGAGCAAGATACGATTCACTTAAATTTAGAAAATCCAGCAAGTTATGCCAGCTTAATTCAAACAACTTTTACAGTTGGAGGAACATTTGCGACTTCAAATTTAAAAACAACTTCTGCATCAGAAAAAGCACAGCGTTCTACTTTTGATTATTTAGCATTAGGAATCCCAATGGGGAAATTTGGTGCTTCATTTGGTTTGATTCCTGTCACTTCAGTAGGATACAAAATTCGTAACGATAATTCTGCAACAGAAGGGGCAACAAGTTCACAGCTTGACGGAAAAGGTGGTGTAAATAAAGTATATTTTGGTTTATCATACAAAATAATGAAAGACTGGAATATTGGGGTAGATGCACAGTATAATTTTGGAAAAATTACCACAACAAGTCTAGAAGCGATTACTGGAGTCCAAAACGGAACAGCAGAGGTAAATACTTCTGAGCTTTCTGGTACGGCATTTAGTTTTGGAACGATGTATCAGAAAAAAATATACAAAAAGGTTAGTATGTTTTCTAGTTTAAGTTACACTTTCTCAAGCAACCTGAATTCAGATAATACCAGAGTTATTTCGGTTCAAGGAGATCCAGATCCTTATGTGGTTCCAACAGAATCAACAAAATTAAAACTGCCAAATAAATTAAGTATTGGATTAGGAGTTGGTGAGGCTAGAAAATGGCTTGTGGGGGCAAATATGACTTTTCAAGGAGACGGACAATTGGCAAATTATTACAATGCTGCTGATAACGTAAGATACGAAAGCTATTCTAAATATGCTCTTGGAGGATACTATCTTCCTAATTATTCTTCTTTTACAAGTTATATGAGCAGAATTACATATAGAGCAGGTTTGAAATATGAAAAAATTGGTTTGATCGTAAATAATGAATCAATTAAAGATGTCGGAATGTCATTGGGAGCAGGGATTCCAATTCCGGGATCATTTTCAAATGTAAACTTAGGAATTGAATTTGGTAAACGAGGTACAACTTCTGCAGATTTAGTGCAAGAGAATTACGTTAATTTCAGTGTGAGTTTCTCTTTCAACGACAAATGGTTCGTGAAGAGCAAATACCAATAATCAAAACATATTATCTTTTAGAAGCTCATTACAATTTACTACATTTGGCAAATGAATTTACCAAAAAGATATAGTCTCGTAGCTGTCACAGTTTTTGCTGTGACACTATTTTTTGGATGCGAAAGTAATTTTAAAGAAGTTCAGAAAATTAACTTCTCAGAATTTGTTCCTGCCAGCGATGCCGATACTGTAAATATTAAATATACAGACTCTGGACGCATTACAGGCGTTTTGATAAGTCCGAAAATGCTAGATTATTCAAATCTTGATTTTCCTTTTACAGAATTTCCTAAAGGGATTGATGTTACCTTATACGATAAAAAGCAGAAACGTACCTTTATAAGAGGAAATTATGCAGTTTCGTATAAAAATACAGGAATCATTGATCTGATAGGAAAAGTGAAAATCACTTCAGAAGCTGGACAGGTTTTAGAAACAGAACAATTGTATTTCGACCAGAAAAACGAATGGTTTTACACGGAAAGAAAATTTAAATTGACCGATACAAAAGGAGTTTCCCATGGTCAGGGAATAGATTTTAGCAAAGATTTTAAAGTGATTAATTCGCAACGAATAAGTGGTGAAATTGAATCAAACGAAGAATTATAATATTATGGGTTATTTAAAATATACACAATACGTTTACATCCTTTTTGCAGTTTTCTTTACTTATGATGGTATCGTAAAACTAAATGAGGGTGATGAGAGCTATCCTTTATATTTTGTGATTGCAGGGATGGCTGTTTTTATGTTTTTCTTTAGAAGAAGATTTCTTAACAGGCATAACGACAGAAACAAAAAACAATAAAAAATGGAAATTAGTATTATAATAATCTGTTTAATACTAGCCGCCTTTTTTTCTGGGATGGAAATTGCTTTTACATCCGCCAACAAAATTTATCTCGAAATTGAAAAGAAACAAGACGATTTTTTGTCTCGAATCTTAACAAAACTGACCGAAAATCCATCTAAGTTTATTGCGGCCATGCTTATTGGCAATAATGTGGCTTTGGTGATTTACGGTTTTTTTATGGGCGATCTGATTTTAGGTTGGATGGCTTATTTTGGTCTATTTTTCTCTAATTGGTGGAATATTCTTATCCAAACACTACTTGCAGCATTTGTAGTTTTGCTGACTTCAGAATTTTTTCCGAAGGTATTTTTTCAGATTTATGCCAATTCTTTAATTAAAATTCTGGCGCTTCCCGCTTATTTATTTTACCGGTTATTCTATTACATCTCTACATTTTTTATTTGGATCGCAGATTTTGTGCTAAGTAAATTTTTTAGGACGGAAGGAAATCAAATCCATTTGTTTAGCCGTATCGAGCTGGGAAATTATATTACAGAACAAATGAGTACAGTTGAAGAAGATGAAGAGGTGGACTCTGAAATCCAGATTTTTCAGAATGCTTTAGAATTTTCAAATGTAAAGGCGCGCGATATTATGACGCCTCGAACAGAAATTGTAGATATAGATTTGTTTGATACAGTCGAAGATCTGAAGGCTTTGTTTATAGAAACAGGATATTCTAAAATTATTATTAGCCAAAATTCATTAGACGACATTGTAGGCTATGTTCATTCCTTTGATCTGTTTAAAAAACCATCAACGATAAAATCGGTTTTGATGACTGTCGAATTTGTTCCTGAAACAATTTTGATCAAAGATGTATTGAATTTATTGATCAAAAAACGAAAAAACGTTGCAGTAGTTTTGGATGAATATGGAGGAACTTCTGGAATTGTTACCATTGAAGATATTGTAGAAGAACTTTTTGGCGAAATCGAAGACGAGCATGATTTAGACGAAGAATTAATTGAAGAAGAAATAGAAGAGGGCAAATATTTGTTTTCAACCCGATTGGATGTTGAATACTTGAATGAAACCTATAAATTGATGATTCCCGAAGAAGATTCGTATGGCACATTAGGAGGATTCATTGTCAATCATACTAAAGAAATCCCACAAAAAGGGGATAAGATTGTAATAGATAAGTTTCATTTTTCTATTGTAGAGGCTTCAAATAAGAAAATAGAACTAGTCAAATTGACAATTAAAGAGTGATTTTTTAAATTAATGAAAAAAAATGTTGAAAATAAAACGCTAGTTGTATTGTTATTAACTAGATAATTGTATTTTCGCAAACTGAATATAAAATTAACGATAATAAAATGGCAGTTTTAGCAAAAATTAGACAGCGTTCCGCTTTATTGATAGGAGTTATTGCACTTGCATTATTTGCATTTATAATACAAGATCTATTCACAAGAGGAACATTTGGTCAAAGTTCAAAAGATGTAGGAAGCATCGATGGAAAAGATATTTCATTTGAAGACTTTAGAGTTAAAGTTAGTAATGTTGAAAAAAGTGGGCAAGGTATAACTTCCACTGAAGCTGCAAACAGAGTTTGGGATCAAGAAGTTTCAATCGCTTTATTGTCATCGCAATTTGATAAATTAGGATTGAGAGTTGGTGAAAAACACATTTTAGAGGTTTTAAAATCAGATCCAAATATTGGTAAAAACCCAATGTTCTTAAACGCAGCAGGAATTTTTGATGTTGTTAAGTTCAAAGATTATTTTAAATCAAACCCAGAAGCAGCACAATATATTGCTCAAAAAGAGAAAGATGCTGAATTGAACGCAAAATTTCAAATCTATAATACTTTAATTAAATCAGGCCTTTACACAACTGCTAGTGAAGGAAAATTAAAGTATGAAATGGAAACTAACAAAGTAAGTTTTGCTTTTGCAGCTGCTCCTTATTCTTCTATTAAAGATAGTGAAGTAAAAATCTCTGACGACGAGATTGTTGCTTACATGAAGAAAAACGAGAAAAAATTCAAAGCAGATGCAACTCGCGAGATTCAATACGTTTTAGTTGAAGACAAAGCTTCTAAAGAAGATGAGGCTGAAATTAAAGCTAAATTAACTGCATTATTATCAGGAAGTGTTGTTTATAACGCAAAAACTGGTAAAAATGACACATTGCCAGGATTTAAAAACGCTACAAACATTGCTGAATTTGTAAATGCAAATTCTGATGTTCCTTACGATTCTACTTATGTTCCTAAAAATGCATTGCCAGCTGTTGATGCTGACAAATTATTCAGCTTGCCTGCTGGAGCAATCTACGGACCATATGTTTACGGAAGATACTATGCAATTTCTAAATCTCAAGGATTTAAAGCTGGTGTTAATGCAAAAGCTAGTCATATCTTAATTGGTTACGAAGGATCTCAAACTCCAAACCCAAAAGAAAAAAGAACTAAAGAAGAAGCTAAAGCTAAAGCTGAAGAAATTTTAGCACAAGTACAGGCTAATCCTGATAGTTTTATGATGTTGGCTTTTACAAGTTCTGATGATTCATCTGCACAGCAAGGTGGTGACTTAGGATATTTTGGGCCAAACCAAATGGTAAAACCTTTCAATGATTTTGTATTCAGCAACGGAATTGGTAAAGTTGGTTTAGTAGAAACTCCTTTCGGATTTCACATTATCAAAATTACAGATAAACAAGACGGAATTCGTTTAGCTACAATTGCTCAAAAAATTGAGCCTTCAGAAGCTACTTCTGATAAAGTATTTACATTGGCAACTAAATTTGAAATGGATGCTGCTGATAAAGACTTCAACGCTGCTGCTAAAGAATTAGGATTAAAAGTGGCTCAGCCAGTTAATGCAAAAGCTATGGATGAAGCGTTTGGACCATTAGGAAACCAACGTAACATTGTAAGATGGGCTTTTGACAAAGAAACAGATAAAGGAGACGTTAAACGTTTTGAAATTGCAAACGTAGGACACGTTATTGCACAATATAAAGGTGAAAACAAATCTGGTTTAGTTTCTGTTGATATGGCAAGGCCTTATGTAGAGCCTATCTTGAAAAATAAGAAAAAAGCAGAATTGTTAAAAGCTAAAATGCAAGGTTCAAGCCTTGAAGCTATTGCTAAAGCTGCAGGAGTTGCTGTTCAGCAAGCTACTGATGTAACTCTTGATAATCCAGTTCTTCCTGGTGGAGTTGGGCAAGAGCCAAGAGTTGTAGGTAATGCATTTGCTTTAACTGCAAACAAAATTTCTGCTCCAATTGAAGGAAACACAGGTGTTTATGTAGTTAAAAACATCAAAACTGTAAAAGCTCCTGCAATTGCTAATCATGCAGCATATGTAGAGAAAGTAAAAGCTCAAAGCGCATCTGATGTGAATAGAGTATTGCCAGCCTTGAAAAACAATGCTAAAATTGAAGATAACAGATTACAATTTAATTACTAATTAAAAAGTACTTCATCTCATATAAAACCCGAAACGCTTTAAGTGTTTCGGGTTTTTCTTTTTTTAGAAATCAGCAATTCTGTTTTGTAAATTTTTACTGTTAATTTTCTGAAAGTATATAGGAATTATCGAAATTTAATTTAAAAAACTTGTGATATTCAAATTATTACAGTTAATTTGCTCGATTTTTAATTTTAACATATTTTTGGCTTTTGCCACACAATAAAATAAATTATCCAAAAAACAAAAGCTTAATAATAAATCATTTAATGTTTTTTACTTTTAAATTTTTTAGAAAAAAGCCAAGAGTATATACCAAAATAGAAAGTCATATCTATGGTATTATTACAGAGCTTTTAAAAGTGAGCAGCACCGACATCAATGTTGATGAATTGGGTGGAAAGTATTATTTGAGTAACGAAGAACAGCATTTTAAAGTTACTATTTTGAGCAATGATTATGTAATCAGGCTAACCAATACACATGATTCTGTAGCTGAAAAATATGATAAGGTTTTTGTTGAAGATGTGCTAAAAGCCGTAAAAGAAGAAAAACACAGACGGATGGAAGTGGTTTACGATTCGATTACCAATAGCATCGAAAAAATGGCAGAGCGCTTGCACAATAGACTTATAGAGTCAAATGAGCAGGAAAGCAAATCGGTTCGTCGTTTGGAGACAAAACATGTTAAAACTAAAAAAGCAAATTATTAGTTGTAATTGCTTTATAGAATCATTTCTTCATAAGTCAAAATTGTCTCATATCCTTTATTAAAGAAATATTCTTTCGGATTTTCTTTAGAAACCACCAGAATAAAATCTCCGCCCCAAGCTCCAAGACTTTTAATTACGCCGTTGAAATCTGGAAAAACTGCCTCTTTTATAGTCTGCATTTCTAAAACATTGCTCAGATGAATTTCGTGTTTTTGTACCGCAGCAGCAAATTCTTTTAATGTTTTGGCATGAAGTATTGCGTTTGTGATTTTATTATTTTGCGCAACACTTTCTGATAAATGGCTATTTTTATGATTGTTGTATGAATAGATAGCAGATTTACTGTTTTGTTTTTTATTTAGATAAACAAAATAAAGATGCTCTTTAAAATCTGGATTAAATTCTACTTGCTGTACAAAATTATCTTTTATTCGGTATAAAACAGGAGTGTTGTTTTGTGCGCATGCAATATCGTAACCGCTTCCGCCAAAACTGTTTTTAAGTAAAGTATAGGCGTTAATTCCAGCCCATTGTGCAATGTTATTGATAAGAGTAGAAGAAGTTCCTAATCCCCAGTTTCTTGGAAAACTTAAGTGTGTGCTTACTATATATCCGTTGGCATTATCAATAAATTTTGGATTTAAAATATAAGCTTCATGCAGAATATTGACCAGTGTTGATTTTACGGTATCAATTTGCGGATCTGAACCTTTTATAACTTCATCGAACGAGATTGTTTCCTCAAACCATAAATGTTTGTCGTAATCATAACTTTTCCATTCGATCTGCTTGTTGTCTGAATCTTCAATGACCAAATCTTGGCCAAATTTTGTAGGCAATGCAAAAGCATCTGCTCCGTCTAAAACGAGATATTCACCAGCGATAAAAAGTTTTCCGTTACTATAAAAGGTTGTTGACATACTATTTATTATTGGAAAATTCCAATTTTCTAAAATTCCAAATCCCAAAATTGGAATTTGGAATTTAAAATTTGGAATTTTATTTATTTTGTTTTCTTAAATTCTCAATAAATTCTACCACAGCGCTATGAGAAACGGCTGTTTTTTTGAAGTGCGTTTTAATTAAATGACGCTCTTCATCGGTAGCTTCAAATTGATTGATAATATTATTAAGGTGCATTTTCATATGTCCTTCCTGAATTCCTGTTGTGGTTAAGGAGCGTAATGCAGCAAAATTTTGTGCCAATCCTGCCACGGCTACGATTTCCATTAATTCTGAGGCAGAAGGTTTTTCTAAAATTTCAAGACACAATTTTACTAAAGGATGCAAAGAGGTTAAACCTCCAACAGTACCAACGGCTAAAGGAATTTCAAGCCAAAAAGTAAAAATTCCGTTTTCAATTTTGGCATGTGATAAACTTGCGTATTGTCCATTTTTGGCAGCATAAGCATGTACGCCAGCTTCTACAGCTCTAAAATCATTTCCTGTTGCCAAAATAACAGCATCTACACCATTCATAATGCCTTTATTATGTGTAACCGCTCTAAAAGGTTCGACTTTTGCGATCTGCACAGCTTGAACAAAACGTTCTGCAAATTCTTGCGGATTGGTAATATGTTTTTCTGCTAAATCTTCTATTGGGCAAGAAACTTCGGCTCTAACAAGGCAGTGCGGTACATAGTTAGAGAGAATGCTCATAATAACTTCCAGCTTTTCACCATTTTGGCATAAGTCAAAATTCTGAGCTTCTTCTTTTAAAGTAGAAGCAAATTGCTCTAAGCAAGAATTGATAAAATTGGCTCCCATGCTGTCTTTGGTTTCAAAAGTAGCATGAAGCTGGTAGTAATTTTCTAGTAAACTTCTTTTGTCTTTTAATTTAATATCAAGAATTCCGCCACCACGCTGCTGCATATTTTTGGTTATGCTTTGCGTTTCTGAGAAGAATTTAGGTTTTATCTGTTCAAAAAAGTTGTTCAGTTTTTCTGCATCTCCGCTATAAGTAAAATGAACCTGGCCAATTTTTTCGGTATTGATTATAGTGGCTTTAAATCCTCCTCTAGTGGACCAGTATTTTGCTGCTTTAGAAGCCGCTGCAACCACAGAGCTTTCTTCAATTGCCATCGGAATGGTTTTGTATTTTCCGTTGATCAAAAAGTTAGGAGCGACTCCAAGCGGGATATAAAGATTTGTGATCGTATTTTCTATAAATTCATCATGAAGCTGCTGAAGCTTTTCGTCTGAATTCCAGTAATTTCTTATAATATTTTGTGCCTCTTCTGGATTTGAAAAGTATTCATTTGCAATCCAGTCAATTTTTTCTTTTTTGGATAATTTAGAAAATCCGGCAACAGCGTTGTTCATTCTCAATGTATTAAATAATATTGTTGCGGCAAAGATACTATTTTAAGAGTTTTGATTGCAATCTATTTCAGACATGAGAGTGCGCAATCGTTATTTTTTTTAACATTTAACACTTAAAATGTGTATTATGTTTATTTTTTTTACTAAAATTGGGCTCTTTTTATATTTAAAATAATTCTAATGAATACAAGTAAATTTACTGCAGTATTTTTATTTTTAACTGCGGTTGTTTTTGGACAGCAGAAAATAACTGTCGAAAATGTTTTTAGCGGTACTTTCCGGGCTAAAGGAATGGATGAACTGCAATCGCTGAAAAATACAAATCAATATACTGTTTTAAATGTTGACCAGGCGAGCAGAAGTATGCAGATTGATTTATACGATTTTGCAACCCTGAAAAAAGTATCGAATCTTATTGATACTAAAAACTATAAAGAACTTGTCGACGGAATTGATAGCTATACCTTTGATGCTTCTGAAAAAAAGATCTTAATTGCTTGTAATTCTTCTAAAATCTTCCGTCACTCCTTTACTGCTGATTACTACCTTTACGATATCGCAGCAAAATCTCTGATTAAACTTGTTGATTTCCAAATTCAAGAGCCAACTTTCTCACCTGATGGAACTAAAATCGCTTATGCAAGAGAAAACAACTTGTATGTGTACGATGTAGCTTCAAAAAAATCTACGGCGATTACAACAGACGGAAAGAAAAATGCGGTTATAAATGGTATTACTGATTGGGTTTACGAAGAAGAATTTGCTTTTGTGCGTGCATTCGACTGGAGTAAAGACAGTAAAAAAGTAGCGTATATTCGTTTTGACGAAAGCCAAGTTCCTGAGTTTTCAATGTCAATCTTCCATAAAGATTTATACCCTAAAATTGAAACTTTTAAATATCCTAAAGCAGGTGAAAAAAACTCAGAAGTTTCATTGCATATCTATGATGTTGCTGCTGGAGCAACTAAAAAAGTAGATTTAGGAAAATATAATGATTTCTACATTGCGAGAATGCAATGGACAAATGATGCAAATGTACTTTCTGCACAGATTTTAAACCGTCATCAAGATAATTTAGATTTATTGTTTGTTGATGGTAATACAGCGACTGCAAAAGTAGTTTTAAATGAAAAAGATAAAGCTTACGTTGATATTACTGATAACTTGACTTTCTTAAAAGATAACAGTTTTATCTGGACAAGCGAAAAAGATGGTTTTAATCATATTTATGTGTATGATAAAAACGGAAAACTTAAAAATCAAGTTACAAAAGGAAACTGGGAAGTTGTTTCATACTACGGTTTCGACGAAAAAACAAAAACTATTTTCTACCAATCTACAGAAAATGGTTCTATCAACAGAGATCTTTACAGAATTGGTTTAGATGGAAAAAATAAAGTGCGTTTGTCTTCAAAAACAGGAACAAGTGCAGCGACTTTCAGTCCGAATTTCCAATATTTTATTACAACTTTCTCAAGTAATACACAGCCTACAACTTATACTTTAAACGAGGCTAAAACAGGAAAAGAAATTCAGGTTATCGAAAATAATCAGGCGCTTGCTGATAAATTGAAAGCGTATGATCTTCCTTCAAAAGAATACTTTGTTTTAAAAACAGCTAAAGGAAACGAATTGAATGCATGGATTTTAAAACCAAAAGATTTTGATCCTTCAAAAAAATATCCTGTTTTCATGTTCCAATACTCTGGTCCAGGATCTCAACAAGTAGCTAATCAGTGGAATAATTCTAATGATTACTGGTTCGCTTCATTAACTCAGCAAGGTTACATCGTAGCTTGTGTTGACGGAAGAGGAACAGGTTACAAAGGAGCCGATTTCAAAAAAGTAACTCAAAAAGAATTAGGAAAATACGAAGTTGAAGACCAGATTGATGCGGCAAAAGTAATAGGTGCTTATCCTTATGTGGATGCTTCAAGAATTGGAATCTTCGGATGGAGCTATGGTGGATTTATGGCTTCGAACTGTATTTTCCAAGGAAACGATGTTTTCAAAATGGCAATTGCTGTTGCACCAGTTACAAACTGGAGATTTTATGACAGTGTTTACACAGAAAGATATATGCAGACTCCGCAGGAAAATGCAAGCGGATACGATCAAAACTCTCCTATAAATCACGTTGATAAATTGAAAGGAAAGTTCTTATTGATTCATGGTTCTGCAGATGACAATGTTCATGTTCAGAATACAATGCAGATGATAGAAGCTTTAATTCAGGCAAATAAACAATTTGATTCTCAAATTTATCCAGATAAAGATCATGGTATTTATGGCGGAAAAACGAGAGTTCAGCTATATACCAAAATGACCAACTTTATTAAAGAAAATTTATAATCTAAAAACATTAAACCTAATTAAATAGAATAGTATGGGAGAAACTCAAGTAAAAACAGCGCATCCAAAAGGTCTTTGGGTATTATTTGGAACGGAGATGTGGGAGCGATTCAATTTTTATGGAATGCGCGCTTTATTGACCTTATTTCTTGTGAATTCATTATTGATGAAGGAAGAAGAAGCATCATTAATTTATGGAGGTTTTCTTGGACTTTGTTATTTGACACCAATGTTGGGCGGTTTTGTTGCTGACCGTTACTTAGGAAACAGAAATTGTATCCTATTAGGAGGATTATTAATGGCGATAGGGCAAATGCTTTTGTTTACCAGCGGAAGTGTTTTCGAATCTAATTTAGGCTTGGCAAAAATCATTATGTACTCCGCGTTAGGAGTAATTGTTTTTGGTAACGGATTCTTTAAACCAAATATTTCTAGTATGGTTGGAAGTTTGTATCCAAAACAAGAGAAAACAAAACTTGATAGTGCTTTTACTATTTTCTATATGGGAATTAACATTGGAGCATTTTTAGGTCAGTCTATCTGTCCTTTATTAGGAGATGTTAAAGATGCAGGAGGAATTAGAGATATCCATGCTTTCAGATGGGGATTCATGGCGGCTTCTGTGGCTATGTTATTAGGTACAATTCTTTTTTACTTCTTAAAAAATAAATATGTGGTTTCTCCAGAAGGAAAACCATTAGGAGGGCTTCCTTCTAAAAATGATGCTTCGGATTTTGAAGAAGGAGAAGCGCAAAAAGCAAACTTTTCTACAAAAGCTCTTATTGGTGCAGGAATTGCATTTGTTGCTTTAGGATTCTTTTTCCATTACGTTGTAGGTCAGAACTTGATTTACACTTTGATTTATTCAAGTGGTTTGGCTTTAGCAGGATTAATCATTTCTGACACCTCTTTAACTAAAGTTGAAAGAGATAGAATTATTGTAATTTATATCGTTTCGTTCTTTATTATTTTCTTTTGGGCGGCATTTGAGCAAGCAGGTTCATCTTTAACTTTTATTGCAGATAACCAAACAGACAGACATTTCTTTGGCTGGGCAATGCCGCCATCGATGGTTCAAATTTTTAACGGAATGTTTGTTGTGGTTTTAGCAGTTCCTTTCAGTGTTCTTTGGGATACTTTAAGAGCTAAAGGAAAAGAGCCAATTTCTCCAGTAAAATTAGCAGCGGGATTAGTAATCATCTCTATCAGTTTCTTTATGATTGCAACTCAGGTTTCTTATATCGGAACTTCAGGGCTTTTATTAGTTAAATGGCTTATCTTATTATATTTCTTAAATACATGTGCTGAATTGTGTTTATCTCCAATTGGTTTATCATTGGTAGGTAAATTATCTCCAAAACGTTTTGCATCATTATTATATGGAGTATTCTTTTTGTCTAATGCGTCTGGATATGCGTTAGGAGGAACTTTAGGTTCTATTTTACCAGCAACTGGTGATAAATTTGCAAAAGCAAAAGAACTTGGAATAGATCTTCAGGCAGTTTTAGATAAAAAAATAACGCTTTCAGCAGACCAATTGGCTTTGTTGGATCATCATCAGATTAGTGCACAAAATCCAATATTTGCAGGATTTGAAATCCATAATTTATATGAATTTTTTATGGTATTTGTTGTCTTGACTGGTATTGCAGCGATTTTATTGTTTGCTTTAACACCACTATTGAAGAAATTAATGCACGGTGTTAGATAATTAGAATGGAAAACAATATTACTTTAGAAGAAATTCAAAATTTTAAAGGCAAGTACCCAAAGCAATTGTGGTACTTGTTTTTGGTTGAAATGTGGGAACGTTTCTGTTTCTACGGAATGAGAGGGGTTTTAGCAGTTTTCATGGTAGATCAATTAGGTTTGGTTGAAGGGAAAGCAAATTTGCAATATGGGGCGATTCAGGCTTTTGTATATGCATTTACTTTTATCGGTGGAATTTTTGCTGATAAAATTTTAGGGTTTAAAAAATCACTTCTTTTTGGAGGAATCGTGATGATTTTGGGGAATTTGCTTATTGCGGCAAATCCACATGATTTCTTTTATTACGGAATAACACTTTCTATTATTGGAACCGGTTTTTTTAAACCAAACGTTTCTTCAATGGTAGGAGAATTGTATCATGAGAGCGACGGCCGTCGTGACGCAGGTTACGGACTGTTTTATGCAGGAATTAATATTGGAGGAATGCTTGGAGGGGCGATTCCTATTTATTTAGGGAAAAACTATTCTTGGAGTCTTTGCTTCCTTTCTGCAGCAATTGTTATGATAATTGGAGTTGTAACTTTTCTTTTAACGAAAAAGCACTTAGCGCCGATTGGAAATTCCCCATTAGAAAATCAGACATCTAAAAAACGTAATCTTTCTGAAATAGCCGTTTATGTAGGTTCTTTTGCTGTAATTCCATTAGTGTATATAATGGTTATTAATTCTGATTTTACAGAGTATTTTATGTATACAATCGGGGTTCTGGCATTGGGATATTTTTTGTATGAATTGATAATGATAAAAGAGAGAAAGCAACAACTTAAGTTTTTTGCTGCCTTTATCTTTATTTTTGCATATTTTATGTTTATGGCAATCTCTGAACAGTCAGGAGGTTCATTGTCGTTATTTGCGAAAGATAATTTGACCAATAAATTATTGTTCTTTAATATCGATCCGAATGTGGTAAATAATAGTATAAATTCATTGTATGTTATTATTTTTAGTCCATTATTAGGATTTTTGTGGATCTATATGTCTAAACGAAAAATAGAGCCTAATACCGTTATTAAATTTGGTTTGTCATTTATTTTATTAGCGGCAGGGTTCTTTATTTTTTATGCTGCTCGATATTTTGTAAACCAAGACGGATTAAGTTCGTTGGATGTATTTGCTTTAGGATATCTTTTGTATACACTAGGGGAATTATGTATTGGTCCAATCGGAATGTCTGTGATAACAAAATTATCGCCTAAAAGATTGTTCGGAATGATGATGGGATTATGGTTTCTTTCAAGTGCATTTGGCCAATTTGCTGCAGGAAAATTAGGAGCTGAAATGTCTGATGCCAACACTGGAACTACATTAATGTCTAAACTTATTGCTTACACGGATGGATATTATCAATTAGCTTTATATGCACTTGTTGCTGGGATTGCATTTATTGTGCTAACTCCGTTGATTAGAAAATTAATGCAAGAAGTTAAATAATTATATTGTAATTAGTTTTTGCATAAATTTGTATAAAATTTCTCATTATGAAAAAAATAGTACTTATTGCTTTGTTTTTAATTGGTGCTGCAAATCTTCAGGCACAAGAATTAAAATGGTATACAGATGTTAGAGAAGCAATTACTGTAAGTAATAAAGAACAAAAGCCAATGTTGATGTTTTTTACTGGTAGTGATTGGTGCGGATGGTGTATTCGTTTGCAAAATGAAGTTTTAAAGACAGCAGAATTTAAAAAATGGGCAACAGATAATGTTGTTTTAGTTGAGTTGGATTATCCTAGATCTGTTCCTCAGACACCAGAACTTAAAAGCCAGAATAATGAATTGCAGCAAGCTTTTGGGATTCAAGGTTTTCCAACTATATTCTTTACTAGTGCAGAAACAAAAGATGGTAGAGTTAACTTTAAAGGTCTTGGTAAAACAGGATATGTGGCCGGTGGACCATCAGCTTGGTTAACTGTTGCAGAAGGAATAGTGCATCCGAAGAAAATGTAAATTTTAATTTGAAAAATAATGAAAGGTCTCTTACTCTGTAAGGGACCTTTTTTATTTAGTAGGAAAAACGCTTTGTAAAAGTTGCTTTAAATTGAGTATTTATTATTTTATTGTATGTAAAAAAACACATAATATATTTTTTATATTAATATAATTTGGATAATTAAAATATAATGTTAATTTCGTCTTGCTAATCTAACCAAAAACCAATTTATATGACTAAAAAACTACTTGCCCTAGTGTTTTTTATAGGTTCATTTATGATGCAAGCACAAAATTTAGCATGGAGAACAAACATGACAGATGCTATTGCTATAAGTAATGAACAGAAAAAACCAATGCTGATTTTATTCACTGCCTCAGGTGTAGCAGAAAATCTTCAAAACGAAATCTTTAAAACACCCGATTTTGCTGTTTGGTCACGAGACAATGTGGTCTTAGTAAAATTAGATTTATCTGATATGAACGCTTCAGATAGTGATCGTGAACAGAATGTAAAATTGAAAAATGCATTTGGAGTTCAGGATCTTCCTGAAGTATGTTTTGCAATGGCATCAGTAAGAAAAAACAAAACTACATTTAGCGCTTTAGGAAAAATAGCCTACAAACCTGGAGGAGCGAAAGCTTGGATTGCAGAATCAAATGCAATTTTGCATCCAGTAGAATAGTAAACGATTTCATTCGACTTTTATTTTAATTTTTTTTAGTCCCCTTTCTGTTTTACAGAGAGGGGATTTTTTTTTCTAAATCGAAACAGAGAATTTGATTATTTTTATTAGTGTTTATTTAACATTTATTAAAAAATCAGCCATTTATTGTTAATTTGATTTTAATGCTTATAACTTGGTTTTTAATTCATTAAAAATTTTTATTGAATTCTTTTTTTGTGTTATTTTAGTTTTATTAACATAACCAAACCCTAAATTATATGCCTAAAAAATTACTCATCCTACTATTATTTTTAAGTCCATTTTGTATGAATTCTCAAAATATAATTTGGAAAACCGACATTAATGATGCTGTAGCCGTAAGTGCAGAAAAAAGAAAACCGTTATTGATTTTTTTTACTGCTCAAGGCGTAAGTCCTCAACTTCAAAATGAAATTTTTGCTACCCGAGATTTTGAAGAATGGTCGCGAAATGTCATATTGGTAAAACTAGACCTTTCAGATTCTTCAGCTTCTGATGCTGTTAAAGAACAAAACCTAATGTTGAAGAATGCTTTCGGTATAGAAGATATTCCTCAAGTGTGCTTTTCTGAGGTAACGGTCAGAAAAGGAAAGACAAACTTTAATAAGTTAGGAATTATTGGCTATACAGGGTCTGGCGTTAAAAGTTGGATTTCTGAATCCAATTCAATTTTAAATCCAGAATAAAATTATAATTGATAGTATCCCTTTTCTTTTGTTGAATGAAAAGGGATATTTTTTTTAAGACAGCTGTTTCTCCAGTATTTCTGAATTGAATTGGAATTCGAACCGTCAGCTATCACGATTTTTGGATGAATATGCAGTAACAGTCGATCTAGATTTATTCTCGAGGTTTGGGTAATAATTAGAATGTCTGGCTGAATTTTTTCTGAGAAAGCTTTAGTACTATCAATTATTAAAATTTTAGTATTTTTAAAGTAAAGCACATTTTTAATCTCTTTGATTTTAGACAAAGTAATTGAATTTCCAACGAGGTAAGAATTTATATTTCTTTTATTCATGTTTTTATCTATAATATTTCTACTATAGAATACTATGTTTCTTCCTAAACGCTCAGAAATAATCGTATTCTTTTTTTCATTGTAAACGATTAACTCTTCTTCGGTTTCAGTTTCGGCCTTAGTAAAAATGAAAGCAAGTTGGATTGAGATAATTGAAACAAGCACTAAAGTCAATTTGTTAAAGCTTGGTTTTTTAATCCAGACTACCGTACAAATTATGAAGAATGAGAATGCCCACAAGTGATATAAATTAAAGCTGATGTCTCGAATAACAAATGAGTCGACAGAAGCAACTGCATGAATCATGAAATTTAGCAAATAAATGCTTTTCTCAAAAATCATTATCATGAATAATGGCGGGCTTGTAAAAATAGCGATAATCATAACTACAATTCCTGCAATCATAATGAATGATAAGACAGGTAATATAATAATGTTTGTGACAAAAAATAAACCGGGAAATTGATGGAAATAGTAAAGGCATAAAGGCAAAGTGCCAATTTGTGCAGCAAAAGAAACGGTGAGAGCTTCCCAAATGTAAATGATTATCTTGTGTTTCGGTTTATAGATGTTTTTTAAAATGGGATGTAGCCAAAGTATAAAAAATAATGCGATGTAACTTAATTGAAAACCGACATCAAATAAGAAATAGGGTTCAAAAAGTAAAATCAATAAAATAGAAACTAGTAAAGTATGATAGATATTGCCGTTTCGGCGTAAATGACTTCCAATTGCAACAAAAGAGAACATAACTACTGATCTCAAAACGGAAGGAGATAAACCAGAAATTATGGCAAAACCTGTTAAAGAAATTAGAATTGAAGTCAGTTTTAAAAAAGAGCCTTTTCTTGTGTTGGGAATAGGTTTTAAAATGAAAGTGATGAAAAGCATTATAAAGCCCACATGAAGCCCCGAAACAGATAAAATATGCGTAGCTCCAGAATATTGATAATCTTGGATAATATCTTGTGAAATCTCTTGCTGCTGCCCTAAAATTAAAGCCAAAGCAACATTCATTTCAGCTGTATTAAATTTTGATTTTTCAAGATTGGAAATTATTCTCGAATGCAATTTTGCGTAATAATACCAAATGTCTTTTTGAACCGTTTTGCTGACCGAAATTTCTTTTTTCTGGCAATAGATCTGAGCATAGATTTGTTTGTCTGCTAAATATTTGCTGTAATCAAACTGATTCGGATTTTTACTGGGTTTGTTTTGCTTTAAAATGGTTTGAATTTTAATGCTATTCCCTACAATTAATGGGTTTTGAATGCTATCTTTCTGAACGTTTACAATTATTTTTCCCGAATAAGCTTTTCCTGAAATTGTTTTCACAAGACCAATGTAACGATCGCTATAATCGTTGCTCTTTAATTTTTCTCTTAAAATTAATGTGATAAATTCGGGATTTTTGAAAGCTATTTTACAATGCGTGTAATTGCTTTTTTGAAGACTTTGCGTGTGGCAGAAAAGTGTCAATGCTCCAATAAAGAAAGACAAAACATAACAGGTGTTTCCAAATAAAATAGATTTCTTATTATGCTTTAAATTCCAAAAGAAGGCACCGCAAAATGCTATAAAGCTAACTAAAACCCAAAAGGCAATAATCGAAATAGAAAAATGCAGGTAATAAGAAGCGATTATGCCAAGAATAAACGCAAGTGTGATTTTTACTAACGGAAAATCTAATACTTTCATGGCATAAAAGTATTAAATATTTGTAAGAAAAATAACAAATAAAATGAATTTTTTAAGGAATTACTCTATTTACCTGTTCGAAAGAATTCTTGTAATAAGGTTCTTTGGTAGAAGAAATAATAACTCCTTTTGAGGTTGACGAATGTACAAATTTTACTTCATCAGAATTGGCTTCTGTAATTAATCCGACATGGTTAATTTGTCTGCTTTTATTGGTTTTAAAGAAGATTAGATCGCCTTTTCGGGCATCGTTTAACGGAATTACTTTTCCAATTTTTGCTTGCTCATAAGAACTTCTCGGAAGTTGTATATTTTCACTTTCAAATGTAGTATAAACCAATCCGGAACAATCAAATCCGTTTTTTGTAGTTCCTCCAGCTTTGTAGCGCACGCCAATATTGTCGGTTGCTTTTTCAATTAAATTATTTACCAACGATCTGTTTTCTTTTTTAGATTCGTTTTTGTTTGCAACAGAAGAAGTTGATTTACAAGAAGTAAAAGCAATTGCTAAAAGCAGAAAAAGGAGTATTCTTTTCAAAATAGATTAATTAGTTTGTTTTAAATCGGCAACAATGAGTTTCGCTGTATTCTTACTTGCGCCAACTCCGCCAAGTTTTTGTTCTAATATATCGTAATTTTGCAGTACTTTATTGCGATAGTCAGGCTCTAATAATTTTTGGAGCTCTTCTTTAATTCGTTTTTTATTACAATCTCCCTGAATTAATTCCGTCACAACTTCTTGATCCATAATCAAATTGACAAGAGAAATATATTTTAAAGTGATAATGCGTTTTGCAATCTGATATGAAACTTCACTTCCTTTATAGCAAACAACTTCAGGAACTTTAAAAAGAGCTGTTTCAAGAGTCGCCGTTCCAGAAGTTACCAAAGCGGCTGTCGAAGAACGAAGCAAATCGTACGTTTTATTGGAAACAAATGCAATGTTTTTATTTTTTAAGAATTGCTGATAAAATTCGTATTCCTGACTTGGAGCTCCAGCAATAACAAATTCGTAATCCTGAAAATCATCAACAACGCTCAGCATTACACTCAGCATTTTGGTAATTTCTTGTTTGCGGCTTCCAGGTAAAACTGCAATGATTGGTTTTTCGCCTAGATTATTTTCTTTTCTAAATAAAGCTTCATCAAAGGCAGGCTGATTCTGAATCGCATCGATAAGCGGATGCCCAACGAAATCTACCGGGAAATGATGTTTGTCTTCGTAAAAGCTTTTCTCAAAAGGCAATATTACATACATCTTATCGACGTCTTGCTTGATCGCTTTAATTCGGTTTTCTTTCCAAGCCCAAATTTGAGGAGAAATATAATAATGTGTTTTATAGCCTAATTCTTTTGCCCATTTTGCAATACGCATATTAAAACCCGGGTAATCAATAAAAATGATGACATCTGGTTTGAACTCCGTGATGTCTTTTTTACATATTTTAATATTGTTTAAAATGGTTTTTAAATTGAAAACCACTTCAATAAAGCCCATAAAAGCCAAGTCGCGATAATGTTTTACCAGAGTTCCACCTGCTTTTTGCATTAAATCTCCTCCCCAAAATCTAATTTCTGCTTCGGGATCTTCAACATATAATGCCTTCATTAAATTTGAACCATGTAAATCTCCAGAGGCTTCTCCTGCAATTATGTAATACTTCATGTTGGTTTTTTTGTAAATGTGCTAAGTTGTAAATCCGCGAAAGCGCTAACCTCGCAAAGATAAGATTTAAATAACTAATGTCGAAATTGCCAATACAATCACGGCTAAAATCACACCTCGAGCCATGTATTCTTTGTTTCTTTTTAAAAGAATAGCAAATACACCAAGGTCTAAAAGTGTTCCTATGGTAATTATTTTTCCGAGATATCCGTATTCTCGAATCATTTTAAATCCTGATGAAATATCAAATGTGGTAAAAAATGTAATGAACAGATAGCTTCCTAGAAGAGCCGTAAAAATTCCGATTAAAAAACCGATTAGTATTTCTTTAGTCATTTAATTTCCAAGTATTAAGTTGCTGAATAGAGTGATGGGCAGTCAAGTCAAATTGTACCGGAACCACTGAAATATATCCGTTTGCCAAAGCCCATTCGTCGGTATCTTCGCCTTTGTCTTCGTTTACAAATTTGCCCGCAAGCCAGTAATAATCTTTTCCGAAGGGAGTTTGTCTTTTGTCAAATTTCTGCGCATAATAAGCTTTCGCTTGACGACAAACTTTAATTCCTTTAATTTCAGATTCTTTTAATTTTGGAAAGTTGACGTTTAAAACTACTCCTGGAGGCAGTTTATTAGCCAGAGTTTCTAAAGCAATTTTTTTTACAAAAGATTTGATCGGCTCAAAATCAGCGTTCCAATCAAAATCTAAAAGAGAGAATCCTATTGCCTGAATGCCTTCTATTCCAGCTTCGACAGCTGCACTCATAGTTCCAGAATAAATGACATTGATAGACGAATTTGATCCATGGTTGATTCCTGAAACGCATAAATCTGGTTTGCGTTTTAAGATTTCGTTTACTGCCAATTTTACACAATCCACAGGAGTTCCAGAACAGCTGTATTCTGCAATTGTGTCATCGTCTTTCGAAATTTTATCTATAAATAAGGTATTGTTGACTGTGATGGCGTGCCCCATTGCGCTTTGAGGTTTGTCTGGTGCAACAACGATGACATCGCCTATGGTTTCCATGACACTGATAAGGGCTCTAATTCCAGGAGCCAAAATACCATCATCGTTAGTTACTAATATTAGTGGTTTCTCAGCTTTCATTTAATAAATATTATGTGTAATTTTAACAATTGTAAGATTTTAAAAACAAATTTAATCACAGATTCTTCAGGATAAGTCACAAATCCTGCAAAATTTGTCAACTAAGGTAAAGAACTTTTTTGCGAATTAAACATTTTTATATCTTTAACAAAAAATTATCGAAGCGTTAGCTCTCGTGGCATAGTTTTTAACGTAACTTAGATAAAAAAATTGATGAATGCTATTATAAAGTTTATGAAAAGAAATTATAAGATACTCATAGCCGTATTGTGCTTATCGCTTACCTTGTTTGCATTTAAGATGAATGCCGATAGGACAATCGACCCAGATCCGAATAGAGACAAGACACTTTTAGAATTATTAGCATTTGTTATTGAAAAAGGGCATTATAGTCCAGCAGAAATAAATGATGAATTTTCAAAAGGCATTTTTAAGGATTATATTGACGCTCTAGACCCTTCAAAAAGATTTTTCCTGCAGTCAGATATTGACGAGTTCAAACAATATGAATTAATGCTTGATGATCAATTTTTGAATAAAGATATTACTTTCTTTAACCTTACTTATACTAGGTTGATGAAGCGTATGGAGGAAAGTAAAAAACGTTATAAAACAATTTTAGCTCAGCCTTTTAATTATAATGTTGACGAGACTTTTAATGCAGATTATGAGCACATTCCGTATGCAAAAAACTTAACGGAGCTTAATGAAAGATGGAGAAAACAAATTAAATTATCGACTCTTTCCTCTTTAGTGACCAAACAAAAAATTGAAGAAGAAAAGAAGAAAAAAGACCCAGCTTACAAAGAGAAATCTTTTGAAACTTTAGAAAAAGAAACTCGCGAAAGCTCTTTAAAATCGCTAGATGATAATTTTGGTGTAATTAAAGATTTGAATAGAGAATACTGGTTTTCTGTGTATTTGAATTCGATTATGGCTCGTTTTGACCCGCATACAAGTTATTTTGCACCAGAAGAAAAAGATCGTTTTGATGTAAATATTAGTGGAAAACTAGAAGGTATTGGAGCTCGTTTGACTAAGAAAAACGATTTTACTCAAATTGACGAGTTAATTTCTGGAGGTCCAGCCTGGAAAGGAAAACAGCTTGAGGCTGGTGATTTAATCTTGAAAGTTGCTCAAGGAAATGAGGAACCTGTAGATGTTGTGGGTATGCGTTTGGATGATGTCGTGAAAAAAATTAAAGGTCATAAAGGAACTGAAGTAAAACTGACAGTTAAAAAAGTTGATGGTTCTATTAAAGTAATTTCTATCATTCGTGATGTTGTTGAAATTGAAGAAACGTATGCAAAATCTAGTGTTGTTGAGAAAAACGGCTTGAAATATGGAGTAATTTATCTTCCTAAATTCTATATCGACTTTGAAAATAAAGACGGACGTGATGCAGGAAAAGATATTGCTCGTGAAGTAGAAAGATTGAAACAAGAAAACGTTAATGGTATTGTTCTAGACGTTCGCGATGATGGTGGAGGATCTCTTTCTACAGTTGTTGATATTGCTGGTTTATTTATCGAAGACGGACCAATTGTTCAGGTGAAATCTGCTGGTAAAAAGAAAGAAGTTTTATACGATAAGGATAAAAAAATCGAATGGGATGGTCCATTGGTTATCATGGTGAACAGTTTTTCTGCTTCGGCGTCTGAAATTTTAGCTGCTGCCATTCAAGATTACAAACGTGGTGTAATTATCGGAAGCAAACAAACTTACGGAAAAGGAACTGTACAAAATGTACTTGATTTAAATCAGTTTGTGCGTAATGCCAATTATGGTGATCTAGGAGCATTGAAAATTACAGGGCAGAAGTTTTATAGAATTAATGGTGGTTCTACTCAGTTAGAAGGAGTTCATAGTGATGTTGTGATGCCAGATCGTTATGCTTACTTGAAAATGGGTGAGAGAGATATTGATAATGCAATGCCTTGGGATAAAATTGATCCCGCTGATTATAGTACTTGGACTTCTAATGAAAACTTTACTAAAGCTATCAATAACAGCAGAAACAGAATTGCACAAAATCCTCAATTCAAATTAATTGATGATAATGCAAAATGGATTGATGTCAAGAATAAAGAAAATGTATACAGCTTGAATATTAAGAGTTTTAAAGAAACTCAGGAGCAAGTTGAAAATGAAGGAAAAAAATATAAGCCAATTTCTGATTACAAAAACAATCTGATTTTTAAATCGCTTCCTTATGAAGAAGAAGAAATGAAAGCAGATGCTTCTTTAAAAGAGAAAAGAGATGCATGGCACCAAGCTTTGTCTAAAGATGTTTATGTAGAAGAGGCATTAAATGTATTGGATGATTTACAAACTAAAAGTTTGGTAAAAAATACAGTTAATCCTAAAATGAAAAAGGATAAACTAGTGAAGTCTTAAGTTCGAATAGAATTTAATTTGTTTAAAAACGCTCTATAAATTTTGAATTTATGGAGCGTTTTTTTGTAAGTTAGCTTTTAAAAAATAGAAGGATGAAAGGTTATTTAGGTTTGATTTTGCTTGGTTTTGCATTACTATCATGTAAAAAAGAAGACGCAAAAAATACTAAAGAGATAAATAGTAATGAAATGGTTACTTTTAAAGGGAATTCTACTCACAAAGATTCCTTATATACCATTGCTTATCTCCCGACTTCGACAACCAAACAGATTGTAAAACATCAATATTACACACTTTCGTATAACGAAAAATTTGAACAAGCAGAATGGGTTGCTTATGAATTGAAAAAGGAATATCTGAAAAATAATGATTACAAAAGACCTTATTTTATTGAAGATCCAAAAGTAACTACAGGTTCTGCTGATTGGAGAAATTATAAAAAATCAGGTTATGATAAAGGGCATCTTTGTCCTGCTGGAGATATGGAATTCAGTAAAGAGGCATACAATGATACTTTTTATACGTCGAATATTTCTCCTCAAAAAAAAGAATTTAATGCCGGAATTTGGAATAGAATCGAGCAGAAAACTCGCTATTGGGCGGGAAAATACAATGATATTTATGTCGTAACTGGCGGAATTGCAAAAGATTCAGACGAAAAAATAGGAACCGAAAAAGTGGCTGTCCCCAAGTATTTCTATAAAATTGTTTTAGCTAGAAATGGTAAAGAGCACAAGGCAATTGCTTTCTTGGTTCCAAACGAGAAAAGTGATAAATCAATTTATGATTTTGTTGTTCCGATCGAAACTTTAGAAAAAATGACTGGAATTGATTTCTTTCCGAATCTTAAAAACCTAAAAAGTAGTAAGGACTTTTAGGTCTGCGATTGTTTGTGTTGGGTTTTCAGCTTTAAAAACAAAGCTTCCAGCAACTAAAACATCTGCGCCTGCTTCTACTAATTGTTTTGCATTTTTGCTGGTCACACCGCCATCAATTTCTATTAATGTTGAAGCGTTCTTACGTGTTATCAGCGCTTTTAGTTTCTTTACTTTGTCATAAGTGTTTTCAATGAATGACTGTCCGCCAAATCCTGGATTTACACTCATAATGCAGACTACATCAATATCGTTTATAATATCTTCCAATAAATCCACATTAGTATGCGGATTCATGGCTACACCTGCTTTCATTCCTTCCGCTTTAATTGCTTGCAGTGTTCTGTGTAAATGTGTGCAAGCTTCGTAATGAACAGTCAATCCATTTGCACCTAAATCTGCAAAAGTTTTAATGTAGCGATCCGGTTCAATAATCATTAAATGTACATCGATATATTTTTTGGCATGTTTTGAAATAGCTTCTAAAACTGGCATTCCAAAAGAGATATTCGGAACAAAAACTCCATCCATAATATCGATATGAAACCAATCAGCTTGACTGTTATTAATCATTTCGACATCGCGTTGCAGATTACCAAAATCGGCAGCAAGAACTGAAGGAGCAATAAGTGTATTTTTCATTGTATGAGTTGTGTGTTGTTTTATTGCAAAGATAAAGTTTAACCGCAAAAGTACGCTAAGAATTACGCAAAGTTCGCATAGCTTTTTTAAAGGTTGTTCAAGAATAAAAAGCATACAAATATTTGTGTGCTCTGTGTGTTTTTAAAATAAACGACAAAACTTAGTGAACTTTGCGTTAAGAAAATTTACGAAAAGAATAAAAATAAAAAACTCCGGTAATCAGCCGGAGTTTCAATCATCAATCAAAAAACGAACAGTCAATCAAACTGTTGTTTGCGGGAAAATTCCAATTTAAAATAACCAAATTTCAAGCCAATTGTAATTTGGGATTTTTATATATTGAAATTTAATATTATTATCCTAAGTAAGTTTTAAGGATTTTACTTCTAGAAGTGTGTTTCAATCTACGGATTGCTTTTTCTTTAATCTGACGAACACGCTCACGAGTTAGGTCGAAAGTTTCTCCAATTTCTTCAAGAGTCATTGGGTGCTGATCGCCAAGACCAAAATACAAACGAACAACATCTGCCTCTCTCGGAGTTAATGTTTCTAAAGAACGTTCGATTTCAGTACGAAGAGATTCGTGAATTAATTCTCTATCTGGATTTGGAGATTCGCCAGAACGTAATACGTCATAAAGGTTAGAATCTTCTCCTTCAACAAGAGGAGCATCCATTGATAGGTGACGTCCAGAGTTTTTCATAGACTCTTTTACGTCGTTTACAGTCATATCAAGTTCTTTTGCAATTTCCTCAGCAGAAGGCGGACGCTCATTAGATTGCTCTAATAAAGCATACATTTTGTTGATTTTGTTGATAGAACCAATTTTATTTAATGGCAAACGTACAATACGAGATTGTTCAGCTAAAGCTTGAAGAATCGATTGACGAATCCACCATACAGCGTAAGAAATGAATTTGAAACCACGAGTTTCATCAAAACGTTGAGCCGCTTTAATTAAACCTAAGTTTCCTTCATTAATTAAGTCAGGAAGAGTTAATCCTTGATTTTGATATTGTTTAGCCACAGATACTACGAAACGTAGGTTGGCTTTTGTTAGTTTTTCTAAAGCTCTTTGATCACCAGCCTTTATTCTTTGTGCTAATTCTACCTCTTCATCAGCGGTAATTAGGTCAACTTTTCCAATTTCTTGTAGATATTTATCTAACGATGCAGTTTCACGATTAGTTACCTGCTTGGTGATTTTAAGTTGTCTCATGTTGTTGTCTCCCTATTTTTTAAAGTGTACAAATAGTTATACGTAAGGAGTATCGAAAAAGTTACAATAATTATTTATTTTTTTAAAATTTATATGTAACTCCACATTGAATCGACAAACTATAAGGTTTTGGCGCGCTGTAATCTTTAAAAGTGGTTAAATAATATTTAAATATCGGGTTGAAATCTAATTGAAATTTATCATTTAATTTATAATAAAATCCCATTCCTAAATTAAATGATAAATTCATTTTATTTAAGTTTTTAGTCGAACCAATTCCTTCGCTTTTTAAATTATTTGAAGAAAGATAAAGCTGATTCGCATCTGAAATCAATACGCTGAATCCGCTAAAAGCTTCAATTCCGTATGGAGTTTCATCTTTTTTAATCGCATAATTGAATTCTAAGGGAATTTCATAATAAGATATTTTTTGCACTAGCCGAATATCTTCATCATTGTCCATAATATTATAAATATCATTATTGTTCAAAACCATATTTTCATAATTGATTGGCGATTCGCTGTTTATATGATTGGATATTTTTAAATTTATTTTAGAAATACCAGCTTTGAAACCATATTTTCCATACATAGTTTTAAAGTAAACTCCGTAATGAGAAGTTATCGGATGGCTTTTTGAAACATCATCAAAAGACTCATTTATTGTAGATTTTCCCGATAATGAACCATAAATCGCCGGTCCATAAAAAACAGAAACTGAAAATTCTGGTTCGTTTTCTCTTTTTTGCTCAGGATATTCTCTTTTAACATATTCTCTTTTAGGAGTTGTTTTTTTCTCTTCTTTAGGAATAATGCTGTCTTGTTGAATTGTTCTCGGATTGTCTGAATCTTCTAAACTTTCTGTACTAGTTTTTGTATTGCTTTTTTCTGAATCTTCAGTTTTTATTGGCTGATTTTGTTTGGAAACAATAGAATCATTCTGTCTTTTTTGAAGTATCGGTTTCTTGTTTTTGCTTTTGTTTTTTGAAATGCTATTTTTCGAAATACTATTTTTTGGATTCTTTAAAGCTGTTTTAGGACTTGGTTTTTTAGAAATTGCAGCTGTTTTTTTAATACTACTATTTAATTTCTTTGGAGCGCTTTTTGGTTTTTCTGAAATAGAATTAGGCTTTTTAGAAGTTGTAACAGTTTTATTTTTTCTGATGATTACTTTATATTTTTTTACCACTTCATATTCTTCATATTCATCTGTAGTGGTTACCAATTTTGAAGATTGCTTGATTAATTTTTCTGTTCGGCTTTTTTTAATTGTTGTTTTGGTTTCGCTTGAGTTTTCAACTGTTTTTTTAGTGATTGGTTTAGTTGTATAAACTGTTTTGTTTACAGAATCTTGTGATGTATTATTGTTAATTACGAAAGGCTGTTTTTGGTCATTCGTTGTTTCTGATTGATCGATAACGGTTTTATCTTTTTCAAAACCCAATGGTTTATTTTGATTTAATTCTAAAACCAAAATCGAACTTGCAATTCCCATTAATAATAGACTCGGAATAAGCCAGAATAAAAGACGTCTTTTTCTTTTTTTGTTTAAATCACTTTCAATTGAAGCCCATAAATTATTGCTCGGACTTTTGTCCAAAAGCTCTAATTTGTCTTTAAATATTTTAGCTATTTCTTTTTTATTTTCCATGGTTTGCTTGATAATTATGGAATGACTTTGTTGAAGTGATCTTTTCTTTTAGAATTAACTTTGCTCTATGTAAATTGGATTTTGAAGTGCTTTCGCTAATAGAAAGCATTTCGGCAATTTCTTTGTGGCTGTATTCATCAAGTTCATAGAGATTAAAAATTAACCGATATTGATGTGGCAATTCTTGTATTAATGATAACAAATAATCGATAGGATAATCCATTTCTGCATCAGTGATTGTTATGTCAGGAATATTATCATCTTTAATTGGTGTGAGGAAAAAGGAATTTCTATATCTGCTTATTGCCTTATTTATTAGAATCCGTTTCATCCATCCTTCAAAACTTCCTGTTGCTTTAAAGTTTTTTATGCTGGTGAATATCTCAATAAAAGTGTCATGGAGATTGTCTTCGGCTTCAGAATCATTTTGACAATATTTTAGACTTATCACAAAAAGACTTTTATAATAGAGATTATAAAGTTCTTCTTGTGATTTCCGGTTCTGCTTGATGCAGCCTTTTATGATTTGGTCTAAATTCAAAAATGAAACGTTTTATATTGTTTAAATATAAGAATCAAAAAATCTTTTTTGGTAAACTAAAAATATCTTACAGCTCTAGCTTTAGTACTGCTTTTTTCTGGAATTTTTGATGTAGAAGTTTTTTCTCCTGTCTTAAAATTAATTGTCGAAACTGCATTTTGATCAATTTCTGTTGAACTCCAATAAACGGAATCTGTAAAATTGCCTAAATTGCTTAAATATAGATTTTTATATATTAGTTCTAATTCATTATATGATGGTAAAAACCAATCGCTGTAAATATCTTGATTAAATAATACAGCATCTTTCGCCAAAAGAGTTCCGTTATTTAAATTGTTGCAGACCGCTGGATTTGTGTAGTAATTGGTTAGATTATTATGATAAATTACAATTTGCGCTGTATTATAATAACCGCTTCCAATTTCGTTATTTCTTGCTTTTGATATAGATGAAGCCACGCATCCCCATTCTAAATCTTTTAAATCTTTTGTTGCAACTTCTATATAACGCCATCCAAAACTATATTGGCCTTTGTCATAAAAAACAATTCCATTTGCGGGCCCTGTATCGCCAATTTTGTATGGATATTTAGTCTCATATAAGAGTTCTAGTTTTATGTTTTTATCCAACATTTTTATGGTCATGTTCATGTCGTTCATTTCAACTTCGCCATCAATACTCCAATATTTAGCTAATTCAGATTCGCCATCTAAATTTATATTTAAATGTAATTTATCATCGACAAATAAGAAAAACCATGTTCCGTTGTATGCTTGATTATTAAAATAAAACGCTAGAGTTGCATCTGAGTTTATCAAAAATCGACCACTTAAATAAGTATTGTCATTGGTTTGAGAATAAGCTACTCTCCAATAATAATCTAATGGTTTATCCAAAGGCGGAGAAATAATTCCGTTGCAATATGCTATAATATCTTCTCTAGTACAGTTTTTAAGAGCAATATTAAGCTGCGCATTACTATTTACAGAATAAACAGTATTATCAGCTAAAGTTGTTGAAATAGGATAACTAATACTTAAAGATTGATCAGTAGAAAGATTTTCTAGAATTTTACTGAATTGACTGTCACTCATTATATATTGCACACCAATAGGATTCTGATTGCTGTCGTAAACCTTTAAAGCTAAAGGATAAATGAATTCTACACATGGAGATGTTCCTCCTTCATCAAGTGTTTTTTCAGAAGTTGTGTTTTCTAATGTATTGTATAACTCGGAATCTTTTTTAATTAGTTTTCCAAATTCTCCAGTTTCTAAATTAACAGCTTCACGCGGATTGTCTTGAAATTCGCATCCGTAAATCATAAAAATGAATAGTAGAAGCCCTGTTGCTATTTTCGGAAAGTTTTTCATTGAATCTGACTTTTTAAATTCGGTTCTAAATAATAGTCACAAGAAGTTAAAAAGGTTGCGTAGAAAATGAATAAAAAAATAAGCCTTGATCAAAAATGCTTTGATCAAGGCTTAGAATATGTTATAAATGAAGAATAATTATTTTACAGTAATGTTTTTAGAAACGTAAATTGGTTGTCCATTTTCAGTAAAACCTTCCAAAACAACTTCAAAATTTCCTTTGATATCTGAAGTATAAAAAGACAATTGAACTTCTTTATTTTGTAATTTCACATCAGGTTTCCATAACAATTGATATCTGTAATCTGGAATTCGCTGTAATTTATTTCCAGCAGCATAATCAGGATTGTTATATACTTTTTGAGGATTTGGACGCTGAATTTCCATTGTTTTCAAATATTTTTTTGCATAATTTTCTGAAAATTCATTGTTTTTAGTTTCAAAACTAATCAAACCTCCATATAGATTTGGACCATAAACATAAGGCTCAGAAATTAGGCTTACTCTGTTTACATTCCCCATATTGTATTCAAAAAGGTCACTAGGATCCTGAATTAATAATCCATCAACAAGCACCATTGGCGGCCCGTACATCTCTAGGTCTTTTTGATCATTTCTAATATGAAGTTCATATTTTCCGTTATTTCTTCTGTAATAAAGTTCAACAAGAACTTCTACAATATTTTCTTTTAAAGTAGGAAATCTTGTGTAATCGTCTAAAATATAAGCTTTTTCGATTGTACTAAAAAACGGATTCATAACTGCTTCAGTAACTAAGCTATCTTTTTTGATTTGATAGTAAGCATTTTGAATTTGACTTGCCGTAGATCTTTCTTCTATATCGTTTTTTAGATTTGGAGATAGATTAAGTTTTGAAGTAAATTGTAATGAAGAAGCATCAAATTTTGGAAAAGCATCTAAATTAACGGTATAATCAGCTCTTTTCTCATCAATTACTTGTAAAATTGCATTAGAAAAATTAGGAAATTGATCCAATAAAAACGCAAATTTTCCTTGAGCATTTGTCTTTACAATTTTTAAAACATATTCTTTTCCAGGTAACGATAAAGCGATCGATTTGTCACCCAGATTTTGATTACTATTTGATGTGATATAACCTGTAATAAGTTCGGATCTTACTTCTGGAATATACGTAATTGTCCCTGGAGTAAAATTAACATAGTTTTCTGCAGATTTCTTAGCGAATTCTGCTGGTGTAAGCTGTTTTAAAGTTGGAATTTGATCTGTTTTTCTAATAGAAACCGAATAATTTCCTTTTTCAATAGTTTCAGTTAAAGATTTCAATTTTAAATTGACTTTTTCTCTCGTGTAATAACTTTCTTTATCAAATTCAAAATCTATTCTTTTGTCATTTCCTGTATTTGAATTTATAGTTTGAACTGCCGTTGCAGTATTTTGTGGGTTAACAAGATCAAATGTGATATTATCGTTTGGCTCTTGAGTTTGAAAAGGATTAATAATGAAAATATCTATTTCATGCTTTTGCGAATTTGGATTATTCAGCATCCATTTTGTATAAGCAATGACTTTGTAATTTCCAGTTTTTAAAGTTGTTGGAATAAAATATTCTCCAGTTCCAATTCCGTTATCTAGATATATTTTATTCTTTTGAAGTGATTTTTTCTCACTGTCAATTAATTCAACGTAAGCAATTTTACTTATTTGGCTGGTTTTATTGTTTAAAGGATTTAAGCAATAAAGTTTAAAATACAATGTTTCTCCAGTTAAAAAGCTAGTTGTGTTCGAATGAAGAAAAATAGTTTCTTGCGTTGAAATGGTTGGTATATCGTTTTTGTTTTGTGAATTCTGTGCATAGATAAATGCGCTTTGAATTAATAAAAACATCAAAAGCACCAAATGTTTAATTCTGCTTAGAATATAACTATTATTATATATTGGAAAGTGTTTCATGGATTTATAAAAAATTAATCTACCCAAAAAGGAGGAACAATATTAGATGAAAATGAAGTGCAGTCTCCACATGCCGCTTTTACCATAGAATAAGAAGGTGGGCTAGAAGATAAGTGAACTAAATAACGGCTTAGAATAGCAGAACGTAATTGCGTACCATTACAAGGAGGATCTCCTAAACAATCTTCAAATTGTCTGACATCACAATCACTTTCATAATATGGAGGAAGTGGTTCACCAGGAAATAAATCAGCATAATTGAAGAAAATTCTTTCTGATGAAACAGCAGAGACTTCAAAAAATCCAATTACTTTTTCAGATGGATTTTCTACAGATCGAATATTTCCATAGAAAAAACCAGGTTGTTTTGGAGAAAGAATGCCTCCTGAACTTGATAAATCTTTTAAGGTTTTGTAGTACGTGTGCGCGGCTAAATTTTGAATATATTGCTTTACAAAAATACTATAGCGATATGAGATAATATAGTTTTGATTGCTGATAAATCGTACTGGAAAATTTACTCTATCTTCGCTAAGAGTGTTGGTGTTGTTCAAAATTATTTCATTGGATTTTTTTGAAGAGAAACAGGTTTTGGTTTCTTTTTTTCTAAGGCTTACAAGGATGTCTTCTCTTGCTGGTTCTGCTGGTGTTCCTAACTCAGGATTTGCGGGAACGGCAGGAACATTTACAATAGACGTTTCAAAAGGACTCCATAATGGAGCTTCAATTTTGTATGTTTCTACGTATTCATATCGATAATATTTTGAACTGTTGCTTGGATCATATCCATTTACGTTTATCTGTACGCCTTTTTGTCCATTTACATTTGCAACAGTTGCTGTTAGTTTATCAATCTTGGTTTCGGTTGTCAAAACTTGTTCATCAGAAATGTAATTTTTCCCAGCACTGGTTCTAATTCTTAATTGGTACTTTCTTCCAGGTTCAGCCTTGAAGGGTGTCATTGATTCGTAAATCGTATCTTTTTCTGCAAATTGGTATTCATTTCCTTGATCGTCTGAAACAAATACATTTGCTCCCTTTTCAAGTCTCGGGCCGCTTTCTTCTAGCTGATACACCTGAGAAAGTCTAATGGTTTGATTTTTAAGTTCGTTTGTGATCGTTCCCTCAACTACCAAGGCACTTTCAAAATCAGTGTTCTGAAATACGTATTGTTCTGTACAGCTGCTGATTGCAAATGTCAGTATTAAGAAAAGGAATATTTTATATGTAAAATTTTTCATGATTTTAAAACTTGAAATTATAGGTAATACTTGGAATTGGTACAGAAAATATAGATGTTTTGTAAGCTTTTATTTGTCCTTCTTTTGTAACAAAAAATACAGAATAAGGGTTATTACGCCCCAAAACATTATATACAGAAATATTCCAAAAACTATGTGCTAACTTTTTGATTTTGTGATTTCCTTCTATGTTCAGACCAATGTCAAGTCTGAAATAATCTGGAATTCTAAATTTATTACGATCGCTATATAGAGTATATTGTTCGTTTCCATAATCGTATTTTCCTATTGGATAGGTAATGGGTCTACCGGTTTGATACGTAAAGTTACTTGAAAAACTGTAACGCTTTGTAACCTTATAGTTTAAAACAGCACTAAAATCGTGCGGTTTGTCAAAGTTTGAGGCAAAATATTTTCCATCGTTTACTTTTTCTTCATTAAACTGGCTATCTAATTTTATCAAGGATCTAGAATAAGTATATCCAAGCCATCCATTAAGTTTCCCAACTTGTTTTTTTACTAAAAACTCTACACCATAGGCTTTTCCTTCACCTTGTAAAAGTTCAGTTTCGATGTTTTCATTTAGTAACAATTCAGCACCAACTTTGTAGTCTAAGATATTTTTAGATTTTTTATAATATCCTTCCAAACTAAGTTCGATATCGCCTCCTTTTAAATTTTTATAAAAACCTAAAGAAACCTGTTGGGCGCTTTCTGGCTTAACATTTAAATCAGAAAGTTTCCAAATGTCTGTTGGAGATTGCGTTGTGTTATTAGATAGTAAATGGATATACTGATAAGTTTTGTCGTAACTCGCTCTTACCGAAAAATCATCTGTAAGGAAGTATCTGGCAGCAAATCTCGGTTCCAATCCTCCGTATCTTTTTATTACTTCATTATTGCCGTATGTTTTGGTGTCAATTACAGTCGCATCACTAATCGGAACATTTTCCTCATAAATCCGCTGAGTTGATTTTCCTAAAGCGGCATAAGTCGAATAACGTAAACCAAAATCAAGCAAGAATTTATCGCTTATTTTATAGCTATCTCCAATATACACGGCCGATTCTAATCCCTTTTCGGTTTCAACATCAACTGGAACCAATGTAGACTGTGGATTAGTTGGATTTAAATATCCTGGATCAACAGAGTATAATTTTGATGAAAGGCCATAACTGAATTTATGTTTTTCATTGTAAAAATAATTCATTTTTAACATTGCCTGAGTTTCATTGATTTTATAGCCAAAATCAAAATTATTCACGCCTTCAGACTGATAGTCAATATTGAATTTGTATTCACTGTTAGTAAAAATCATAGAACCTTTATTTTTCTCGTTGAAAGTATGGTTCCATTTTAAAGTTGCTAATCGGTTACTATATTTATATAGCGAATCTGAAGATACACTAAATTTGTCATGGCTATAATAAAGAGTGGACTCAATGTCATTATTGTTGTTTATTTTATGATTATATTTTAAAATAAAATCATAAAAAGAAGCTTGACTATTTTTTAGATTTTCATCGTCTAGGCTTTTTAAAATCCAATCAGAGTAAGTTGCTCTTCCTCCTGCTACCAAACTAGATTTTCCTTTTACAACAGGAGTAGAAAGCATTAAGTTGCTTGTTACTGGACCTATACCGCCTTCTCCCTGAAACTCATCAAAGCTTCCTGTTTTAGAGGTAATGTCAAAAACAGAAGATAATCTTCCTCCAAATTCTGCAGGAATACTACCTTTATAAATATCAACTTTTTTAGTCGTATAAGGATTTAAAGCTGTAAAAAAACCAAAGAAATGTGACGGATTATACAAAGTTGCATGATCTAATAAAAATAAGTTTTGATCTTCTTTACCTCCTCTTACATTATAACCAGCAGAGCCTTCACCAGCGGTTTTTATTCCAGGCATTGTTAAGGCCACTTTAAGAATGTCGCGCTCGCCAAGTACTAAAGGTACATTTTTAATTCCTTCAGAATCAATAGTTGTTACTCCCGTAATGGCTGCTTTTGCAGCTTTACTTTTGTTCGTTTGGATTAAAACTTCATCTAGCTGATTTATATCCTCGGTTAACGAAAAGTTTAATGATCCATCGTTATAAACCATGATGTTTTTAGTTACTTTATTGTAAGAGAATGTTTCTGTTTCAATAACATTTAAACCACCCGGTACCTGCAAGCTGTAATGTCCCTTTTTATCAGTAGTAGCAGAGTATTCTGTGTTTAGGATTTTTACAAAAACATTGGCAACAGGTCCATTATTTTTTCCGCCTCGAATAAAACCAGATAATGTATAAGTCTTCTTTTTCTGATTTTTTACTTCTTTACCAATTAACACAATATCTCGTATGTTTTTATTTGGATTTCTTGAATTGGTCTTTTTAATTGAATCATATTGCTGATAAAAAATAGGACTGACCATTTGCCCATTTTCATCTCTTACAAGGGGAATTCCAAAATAGTCATCTGGTAATTGGCTGTAGATGATGCTGTTGTTTGTAATAATAACTTTGTTCTCAGAAATGTAAAAGTTGAAACTCGTGTTCTTCAAAACATCTTCTAGAACTTCGCCAATTCTAACTTCTTTATACTGTTGCGAAATTGAAGTGCTGTCATTTTCAAGCCATTTTTCGTCAAAATAAAACTTGAAATAAGATACTTTCTCGATGTCTTGGATAGCAGTTTTTATATTCGCATTCTTAAATTCAACCGTTATTTTATCGCTAATTACTTGAGAATGGATTATTTGTTGAAAGGCGATTAAAAATAGAATAAAAGTAATTTTTTTCATTTAATTAGAACTTTTTTTTAAAAGACCATTGATTTGTTTTGTTAGATTTTCCATGAATTTCATTTTATCGGAACGTTCTAATTTTTTATCAGTTTTATAAATATTGCTGATATCTTTTTTATAGTCAGGGAAAATTTTCTTGAAATCTTTTTCCGATTCTACTTTGTAGAAATGGGCATTATATTTTAAGAAATAATTGATTTTATAAATGAAATTGTAATAGACGCCATCAGACTGAAATACCTTTACTTTTTCTTTAGAATGCTTAATATAAAGGGAAACGTTGTCACCAAAGTAATATTCTTCATAAAAACCATTAACAAAGACAGAAGTTTTGCCTTCATCGGGCTTTATGTTTACAAACTTTTTGTTTTTAATAAGGAAATAATCAACTTTTTCACTGATCAAATTAATCGGTAAGTTTTCTGATGGACCATTTTGTTTATAAACAACTTGATCGGCTAAAATGTCATATTTCAGATTGACATTAGAATAAATCTGTTTCTCAAAACTAATATCGCCAATATTAAACTCTTCGGTATAATATCTGTTTTTACCAACAATAGGACGAAAGGGGTCGCTATGAACTATTCCGTTATTAATATTTAGATTGTCTTTTCCGACCGCTTGGTCGAAGTAATCGTATATTGAAGATTTTTCAGATGATTGTGAAAATAGATACGATATGTTTAATAGGCTTGCAAATAGCGAAAGGCAAATCGCTTTTTTTTTGTAATTCTTCAAAGGAAATGTGATTTTTTTGTTTTTGGATTGATTGTTGCCAAAAGTATTAAAAAAATGTTACAAAAATCACGGTATAATGTTAAAATGTAATAAAAGTGTTATGAAATTACCTTAAAACAGGTAAGAAATATATTTGTGGTAAAATTTTGCTTTAACAAATAGAAAGAAGCTTTTAATTTAAAGATTTCCCTTTAAATTAAAAACCCCAATTCAATAAAGAATTGGGGTTTTCTATGAATAAACCTTTAGTAAACTAAGATCTGATTACTCTTTTTTATCCTCACGCGGAGGTCTTGGAACAAGTGCTTTTTTAGACACTTTTTCTTTTTTAGTTTTAGGATCAACTCCTAAGTATTTCACTTGGAAAACATCTCCCATTTTAACTACATCGGCAACATTTTCTGTGCGTTCCCAGGCTAATTCAGATACGTGAAGCAATACCTCATTTCCTGGTGCAGCCGTATATTCAACTACAGCTCCAAAATCAAGCATTTTAATAACTTTCACTTCGTAAGCTTCTCCAACTTGTGGTTTGAAGGTTAAAGCATCGATTTTAGCTAAAACAGTTTTGATGCCTTCTGGATCAGTTCCTAAAATTTCAACAACTCCTTGCTCATCAACTTCGTTGATAACAATAGTAGTTCCTGTAGCTTTTTGTAATTCTTGAATTACTTTTCCTCCAGGTCCGATTAATGCTCCAATAAAGTTTCCAGGAATAGTTCTCGTGATGATTTTAGGTGCGTGAGCTTTAACATCTGCTCTTGGTGCAGCAATTGTTTCAGTTAATTTCCCTAAAATATGCAAACGTCCATCACGAGCCTGCGCTAAAGCTTGTTCCATAATGTCATAACGTAATCCTTCGATTTTGATATCCATTTGGCAAGCTGTAATACCGTCAGCTGTTCCAGTTACTTTAAAGTCCATATCTCCTAAGTGATCTTCGTCTCCTAAGATATCAGATAATACAGCAAATTTCTCTCCATCAGTAATTAATCCCATAGCAATACCAGAAACTGGTTTTGTCATTTGAACTCCAGCATCCATAAGGGCCATTGTTCCAGCACAAACTGTTGCCATAGAAGAAGAACCATTAGATTCTAAAACCTCAGAAACAACACGAATTGTGTAAGGGCAATCTGCAGGAATCATATTTTTTAAAGCTCTTTGAGCTAAGTTACCGTGACCAACTTCTCTTCTTGAAGTTCCTCTTAATGGTTTTGCTTCACCAGTAGAGAAAGGAGGGAAGTTATAGTGTAAGTAGAACTTCTCTTCGCCTTGTTCAGATGGAGAATCGATTTGGTTCGCTTCTTTAGAAGTTCCTAAAGTTACTGTCGCCAAAGCTTGAGTTTCTCCACGTGTAAATAAAGAAGATCCGTGTACAGATGGCAAATAATCAGTTTCGCACCAGATTGGTCTGATTTCTGTAGTTTTTCTACCGTCAAGACGAATTCCTTTTTCAAGAATTACGTTACGAACCGCTTCTTTGTTTGTTTTGTAGAAATATTTTCCAACTAAACCTGCAAGATCTGCATTTTCAGCATATTCTTCTTCAGTAAATAAAGCTTTTGCTTCTTCTTTTACAGCAGCGAATTTTTCGCCTCTTTCAGCTTTTCCAGAAGCTTCTTGAGCAATTGCGTAGCATTTATCGTAAGCAGCAGCTTTTACTTTTGCATAAACAGCTTCGTCTTCAACTTCACCTTCGTAAGTTCTGTATTCTTGAGAGCTTAATTTTGCTCTCAATTTTTGTTGAGCAACAATTTGAACTTTAATAGCTTCGTGTGCAAATTTAATTGCCTCAACCATTTCAGCTTCTGAGATTTCTTTCATCTCACCTTCAACCATTGCAACAGAATCCATAGAAGCTCCGATCATCATGTCGATATCAGATTTTTCTAATTCTTCTCTGCTTGGGTTGATTACTAGTTTTCCATCGATACGAGCAACACGCACTTCAGAAATTAAGTTGTAAAATGGAATGTCAGAAACAGCTAATGCTGCAGATGCTGCTAAACCAGCTAATGCATCTGGCATAACATTATCATCATGAGACATTAATTGAATCATAACCTGAGTTTCAGCATGGTAATCATCTGGGAAAAGCGGACGCAATACACGGTCTACTAATCTCATTGTTAATACTTCGCTGTCGCTAGGCCTAGCTTCTCTTTTGAAAAATCCTCCTGGGAAACGTCCTGCAGCAGCAAATTTTTCGCGGTAATCTACCGTTAATGGTAAAAAGTCAACACCTGGGTTAGATGTTCTTGCAGAAACTGCAGTTGCTAAAAGCATACAGTTTCCTAAACGTACAACAACTGAACCATCGGCTTGTTTTGCTAATTTACCAGTTTCGATTGAGATGCTTCTTCCATCTCCTAAATCGATAATTTCTTGTGAAACTTGTGGAATCATAAATTTTTCCTTTTTGATTATACAATGGGTTTTAGTTGTGTTGTAGTTGTTGTTGTGTGTAGTTGTTGTTATCTAAAACCCAATGAAAAACCAAACTTTTTTTCTTGTAATATGCTTATTATAAACAGCTGTAATGTAAAAACAAAAAGAGGCACTCTCGCACCTCTTTTCTATATTGATTATTTTCTGATATTCAATACTTTGATAATCTCACGATATCTGTTGATATCTTTCTTTTTCAAGTAGTCCAACAAAGCTCTTCTTTTACCTACTAATAGTACAAGAGAACGCTCAGTGTTATAATCGTGACGATTTTTTTTCAAGTGTTCAGTTAAGTGAGAAATTCTGTAAGTGAACAACGCGATTTGACCTTCAGCACTTCCTGTGTTTGTTGCACCACCGTGTTGTGCGAAGATTTCTTCTTTCTTTTCTTTAGTTAAATACATTCCAATATTGTTTTAAATGATTTTTATGTATGTCAATACAACTTTTGTAAGACGGGTGCAAAATTAGATTAAAAAAACAAAAGAATCAAACAAAAATAAAAGAATCTTAAAATAGAGTAATGATTTTTATTTTTTGAATAATTTTCTATCCTATTATTTTGCTAATTTGGCACTGTAAGAGGTATGGCATATAATACTCTCACAGGTACTCCCCTCTGTTTTCCAGGAATCCAGTTTTCATAACTAGTGATTACTTTTATAGCCTCTTCATCAAGGCCATATCCTAAGGATCTGAGAACTTTAGGCTCAATGATTTTCCCTTCTTTATCAATTATAAACTGAATAACCAATCTTCCGCCTATTTTATTTGCAATAGCTTCCTTCGTTTTTACAAAATGATCACCAATATATTTATAAAAGTCGTTAATTCCTTTTTGAGGTAATGGTTTTAGTTCCAAAGCATCGTATTCTAACTCTTTTCCATTGGAATTAATGCTTTTTCCAGAAATAAACTTTCCATTTTTATAAAATTCAGTGTATTGGCACTTGGTGATTTCGTTAATTCCTTTCCATTCTCCGTCCTTAAATCCTTTGTTTAAATTTCCTTTTGCCGAAGAGGTTCCCCAATCTTCTTCAAAATAACCATTTCCCTTTTCTACGGTATGTTCATTTTTAGAATTCCAAAAATCAAAGATTTTCATGTCCGAACTAAATCCTTTTTCAGATTCCAGATACTCGCCCTTAATTCGTGGATTCCCATTTTCATACCATTCTGAGAAGCTTCCATTTAATCTTGATTTAAGGTAGTTTTCAGTTCTTTTTTTTTGTCCATTTTCAAAATAATAAATATATTCGCCTTCTTTTGAATATCCGTCTTTGGTTTTGGAATTTCCTTCCATTTTTAACGCCCCAGACTTATAATAATCCTTTACTTGATATAGATCCTTCTCAGTGTAATAATCTTTAATTATTCGGTAAGAAATGTGATTTTCTTTAGAAGCATCTTTTCCAATCGAATCAAAATATACGATTTTATCTAAAGTGCTTTGGGAAAAGATCCATATTGGAAAAAGTAAAAAAAATAGATAGTTTTTTTTCATAAAAGTTTATAGTTGGTATAGTTATTATTTTGATTTTAACGCTTTTTTACCAGATTGCTTTTCGCTCAAAGACGAATAAGAAAATTTGACATTGTTTGCATCAGTACTTACGCCCGAAATTAAAACTCCTTGATCATAATTGTCAACAAACGTAATCTTTCGTAAAATGTCATTCCCTTCCCAGTAACCTTGTTTCAATCCGCCTTTGACTGTTCCCTTTTGAGTAACAAACTGGTCTGTTTCTTCGTAATCTCCATTTCCATTTGTAACGGTTTGATTTTTATTTACATCCCAGCAATTTAGAATCAAAGTCTGGAGCTTTTTTGTTTTCGGATCCCAAATGTTCTGTTTTTCGCATTTTTTACTCTGATCTTCGTACCAGCTAATTTCTTTGCCAGCTTTATGGTCTTCAGAATAATTTATAACAGATTCTTTTGCACCATTTTTATAATAGTGAATAAATTCCCCGTCTTTTTTTAGAACATCTCGATCTAAGGTCGATCCCGTCATTTTCTTTCTTCCATTTTTGTAGAAGTCAGTCACAACATAACGGATGCTTTTCTGAGAATAATTGGTAATTACTCTTGTGTAAGCATGATTTTCGGGTGTACATTCACGATTTAAGGAGTCTAAAAAGATTTTTTTAGACATCATGCTAATTTGCGCAGACAGATTAACTGAAATTATCAGAAGCAATAAGAGTAAGATGTTTCTTTTCATTCAGTCTATTTTTATCTTAAAAATAGTTCTTCTAGAATAATTTAGCAACTTCTTGATTTACAAATTCTAAAAATCTTTCGTCAGCTTCTGTAAACGGATCAATTACATGGCTGTCAATGTCGATTTGGCCAATATTTACTCCATTAACAAAAAGTGGCACTACGATTTCAGACTTAACTGTTAAACTGCAGGCAATATAATTGTCTTGAGCTTTAACATCTGGCACTACAAAATTGGCATTGCTTTCTGCAACCTGACCACAAATTCCTTTTCCAAACGGAATAACAGTGTGATCTGTTTCTGCACCAACGTAAGGGCCTAAATGTAAAGTTTTAGTGTCGTGATTTGCAAAATAAAAACCAACCCAGTTGTAATATTCTACATTTTCGTTTAAAAGTTTGCAGACTGCTAATAGTTTTTCGTCTCTATTTTTTTGACTATCAGCAATAATACTGCTTATCTGTGGTTGTAATTCTTGAAATGTCATGATATTAAATTTTATACAAAAGTATTTAAAGCTGAACTCAAAAAATATATAAATTTGAAAAAAAAATCTCTTGAAAAAATATTTAGTACAGTTTAAGCCATTTCTGATTTTTATAAGCATTTTTTTTCTGACATATATTGTCCTTACATTGCTTTACAAATTTTATTTAAATAGTTATCAAGCAGAAGATCTTGATGCTATAACGATGGCTTCTGGAAGAAACTCAGAGCAATTGTTAAGGCTCTTAAACTATGACGCAATTATTCAGAAAAGCTCGCAAAATCCTTGGCAAGAGATTATTTTAAACGGAAGATTTATAGCGAGAATAGTTGAAGGATGTAATGCTGTAAGTGTAATGATTCTTTTCGTGTCTTTTGTGGCTGCTTTTTCAGGAAATTTAAAAAAGACATTATTATTTATATTCTTTGGACTAATATCTATTTATATCCTGAATGTTATTAGGATTTCACTTTTGATAGTGCTTATCTATCAATTTCCGCAATATAGCCATTTCCTGCATGGAACATTTTTTCCTTTGATGATTTACGGATATGTTTTTGTTTTATGGATTTTCTGGATTAATAGATTTTCAAAGTATGCTAAGTAAATTAAAAGAGAAGAAATTTAAAATCTTTGCGGCAATTGCTGTAGTAATAGGTTTTGCTTTGATAAGAACATTTGAGCGAAAACTGTTTTATGATCCTTTTTCGGTATATTTTAATGCCGATTTTCAGTCTATTCCTTATCCGCCAGTAGAGAATCTTAAGCTTTTTGCGGGACTTTTTTTTCGTTATTTTTTAAATTCAATTTTGTCTTTGGCTTTGATTTACGCTTTATTTCAGGATAGTGATATTCTTAAATTTAGTCTTCTGATTTATAGTGTGTTTTTAGTTGTTTTTCTATTGATGTTTTATATCATACTCGAATATTTTCCAGATGGAAGCTGGCTTCTGTTTTATGTTAGGCGATTTTTAATTCAGCCTATTTTGATATTATTATTTATTCCGGGATTTTATTATCAGCTTCAAAAAACTAAAAAATAACATTTGTTTTAGTTTTTTTCGATAGTTTTTAAATAGCTTTGCAGTATGAATTTGAAAAAGTGCACGGGTCTGTTTTTAGCGCTCCTTCTATTGATTTCCAATATAGGGTTTGCTTTTGATGTGCACTATTGTGGTGGAGAAATTGCTTCGGTTTCTTTAAAAACTACAGCAGAACCTGTTGTTGAGAAGAAATGTTGTGGTTCTAAAGAGAAAAATAACTCTTGCTGCAAAGATAAAGTTGTTCATTTCGAAAAGAAATCAGACAACGCAACTATCAAATTTTTCTTTTTTCAATTTGCTTTCCCAGCAGTTGCACAAGATTACAAACCTCTAGTCTTTTTAGAAGTTCCAACTTTTAAAAAGAAAGAAGTTCTTTCGTATTATGCTGATGCGAATGCACCTCCTTTATTTAAATTATACCATCAGTATATTTTCTATTCCTGATTTTAATGTTAAGATGCAATGCAAGTCCTAATCAAGGCTTTGTATTTACATTTTGATAGTTTTTGTTTTTGCAAAAACATCAAGAATGTAATTCTATTTCAACATTAAAATCAATTTTTTATGCAAAAAAATATAATGCTTTTTGCAATGATTTTGCTTTCTTTTTCTGCTTTTTCACAAGAAGATCTTCAAGAAGTAAAAATCACTAAAAAGCAAAAAGGAATTAAAAAATCCTTTACAGTAACAGCCAACACTTCTGTAATTACCAGCAAAGAATTACTTAAAGCAGCTTGTTGTAATTTGGCTGAAAGTTTTGAAACCAATCCGTCAATCGATGTTAATTTTTCTGATGCTTTAACAGGCACTAAGCAGATCAAAATGCTGGGTCTGACTAGTCCATATTTAATGATTACAGAAGAAAATATTCCATCTGTTCGAGGAGCGTCTCAAGCCTATGGTTTATCCTTTACGCCTGGAACTTGGATCGAAAGTGTCCAAATTACGAAAGGAGCGGGAAGCGTTATAAATGGTTACGAAAGCATTTCTGGCCAGATTAATACAGAGCTTTTAAAGCCATTAAATGATATTCCTTTCTTCTTGAATGCTTACGGATCGACAGATTCTCGTTTTGAATTAAACACTCATTTCAATAAAAAATTATCAGACAAATGGGCGACTAGCTTATTTGTTCACGGAAATGCGCGTGTAGCCAAAAACGACATGAACAAAGACGGTTTTCTCGATAATCCGTTAGGAAAACAAATCAATGTTTTAAACCGTTATCAATATTATAATCCAGAAAGCGGTTTAGTAAGTTTTATCAATTTCAGATATATGAATGATAAAAAACAAACCGGAGAAGTAAATTTTGATAAAGATCGTGATCGTGGCACAACCAATTATTGGGGTTCAGAAATTAATACTGAACGCTTTGACGTTTCGACAAAGATTGGATATGTATTTAAAGACATGCCATATCAAAGTATTGGTTTTCAAAATGCTTTTAATAGCCATAAACAAGACTCTTATTATGGTTTAAATCAATATGATATCAAACAGAATAGTTTTTATTCTAATTTGATTTTCAATTCGATTATCAATAATACGATGCATAAATTTTCAACAGGTCTGAATTTTACTTATGACCAATATCAGGAATTTGTAAACTTAACAGATGTCAGCAGAATTGATAACTCGGTTGGTGCTTTCTTTGAATATACTTATGACAATACAGATAATTTTAGTCTGATTTTAGGCGGAAGAGTTGATAACCATAATCGATTGGGAGTTTTTGTTACTCCAAGACTGCACATGAGATATAATCCTTGGAAAAATGGTGTAATTCGTTTTTCTGCTGGAAGAGGAAAACGTTCTGCAAACATTTTTGCTGAAAATCAACAGCTTTTTGCTAGTTCTAGAACTTTTTCAGTTTTAGATTCTAACGGAAAAATATACGGGTTGAATCCAGAAATTGCATGGAATTATGGAGTGAGTTTTTCTCAGAAATTCCGTCTTTTCAACAGAAATGCCGATGCCGGCTTTGATCTTTATAGAACAGATTTCCAAAATCAGGCCGTTGTAGATGTGATGCAAAGTCCGCAGCAAGTGTTGTTTTATGATTTGAAAGGAAGTTCTTTTGCAAACAGTCTTCAGGTTGAGTTCAATTACGAATTAATCCATAATTTGAATTTAAGAACAGCTTATAAATATTACGATATTCAAACCGATTATCTAAGAGGAACTTTCCAACGCCCGCTTCAGGCAAAACATCGTTTCTTAGGAAATTTAGAATATGAAACAACGATGAATAATGACAAGCAATGGAGGTTTGATTTTACTTATAATTGGTCAGGAAAACAACAATTGCCTTATACAGCTTCAAATCCTGCGGAAGACCAGTTCCCTGATTTTTCACCTGCTTATGCTGTAATGAATGCGCAAGTGACCCGAGTTTTTTCTCCAGTTTTTGAAGTGTATGTTGGGGGAGAAAATATTGGAAATTATAGACAGGAAAAAGCAATTTTAGGGGCAAATGATCCTTTTGGACCTAATTTTGATGCGTCTATTGCATATGCTCCAATTTTCGGGCAGATGTATTATGCAGGGCTTAGATTTAAAATTAAATAACAATTTCAATAATAATAAAATTAAATACAATGAATAAAATAGTTTTAATCGCAATGATGGTTTTTTTAGGTTTTTCAGCTCAGGCTCAAACTAAAAAAAATAAGAATTTAAAATACACAACAGAAGTAAACGGTAACTGTGAACAATGTAAGAAGCGAATTGAAAAAGCGGCTTACGGTGTTCCAGGAGTAAAAACAGCAAGCTGGGATGTAAGCTCTCATCAGCTTTCGGTTATTTTAAACGAAGAGAAATGTTCTCCTGCAGATTTGAATAAAGCAATTGCAAAGGCGGGTCATGATACTAAGGAAGTTAAAGCAACAACCGAAGATTATGAAAACCTTCACAGCTGTTGCAAGTATGTAAGAGAATAGTAAATAGAGAAGCCCGAACAATTAGTTTGGGCTTTTTTTAATAGTTAATTTATGTTTAAAATACCGCATTTTATTGTGGTTAAGGTAAATTATTGTTACTTTCACGAACTATAAAAAATAACCAATCACATTTATGAATAATTTTGAATGGACTCAGTTACTAAACCCTGAATTTTATATTACTTTAAGCGTCGGAGGTTTTCAGATTGGGTTGTTTATCGTTCTGTTTATAGTTTTTGCTGAGACAGGACTTTTTGCAGGCTTTTTTCTGCCTGGAGATAGTTTACTTTTCTTAGCAGGTATTTACAGTCGTGATCTAATTGAAAATGTAGCTTACATCCCAAATGACTTTATAAATGTATTTCTACTTGCTACAGCAGTTGCTATAATGGGAGTTTTAGGAAATATGACTGGTTATTGGTTTGGTGCAAAAAGTGGTTATTATTTATTTAAAAAAGAAGATACGTTTTGGTTTAAGAAAAAGTACTTGCTTCAATCAAAAGATTTTTTTGAAAAATATGGTGGAAAAGCAATTATTTATGCTCGTTTCTTACCAATTTTTAGAACGTTTGCTCCAATTGTTGCAGGAATCGTTTCGATGGACAAAAAGAAATTTATGTTTTATAATGTCTTGAGCTCTTTCCTTTGGTCGTTTATTTTAATTTTCGCTGGACATTATTTATACGGTGTTTTCTTAAAACAGGGAATAGATTTGAAGAAGCACATTGAATATATCATTATTATAATCATCATTATTTCGACATTCCCAGTTCTGCTGAAACTTTTGAAAAAAAGACCACACGAAGAGATATAAACAAGAATAAAAAAAATCCGAAACCTAAAAACTTCGGATTTTTTTATGCCTGTTATTAAAGCTTATTGCCAATAATATTTCTAATTGTTTAGATAATATATTCTATTCAGCATTAAAAGAAATAATATAGCAAAATATAAAATCAAAAAGCTGTAATTAGTTTTTTAAACTTAATTACAGCTTTTAAATTATTTATAGGTTGATTAAATGATATCTTGAATTGGGATTTGGAATTTAAGGATTGAATATTTGTAATTCTACCATTCATTCACCTTATTGGCATCCATTTTAAGGAAAATAAACAATAAAATAGTGAATCCCCAGAGTCCGGAACCTCCATATGAAAAGAAGGGTAGAGGAACCCCGATTGTTGGGAAAATTCCAATTACCATTGCAATGTTTACAAAGAAATGGATAAAGAGAATTGCGGCAACACAATATCCGTATACACGGCTGAATTTTGTTTTCTGTCTTTCTGCTAAATAAATAATTCTAAGAAGCAGACCTGTAAAAAGTAAAATAACAACCAAAGAACCTGCAAAACCCCATTCTTCACCAACAGTGGTAAAAATATAATCGGTGTGCTGCTCTGGTACGAATCCTCCTTTAGTTTGTGTCCCTTCAAGAAAACCTTTTCCAAGCCATCCTCCAGAACCAATTGCAATCTCAGATTGGTTGGTATTGTATCCAATACCTTTCATATCTACAGTTTTGCCTAATAAAATATTGAAACGGTCTCTGTGGTGTTGTTTAAAAACATTGTCAAATACGTAATCGACAGAGAAAACAAATCCAGAGATTAGAACTAATAAGATACCGCTCAAAATGATATTTCTATCAACGACCCTTCCTTTGAAGTGTATAATTGCTAACACAACAAAAGCCATTGCAATAACGGCATATGGTTCTAAAACTAAAGTTAGAACGAAAAGAACAATGGTTATAAATGCGGTCCAAACATACCAAGAAGGCAAGCCTTCTCTATATAAAACGAGTATGAAAGCACTATAAATTAAAGCACTTCCAGGATCTGGTTGTGGCAAAATCAATATTACAGGCAATAGCATAATAGCCAAAGCTTGGATTTGTCTATTGGTTTCTTTTAAGTTGATTTGTGTGTCACTCAAGTATTTGGCCAGCGCAAGAGAGGTTGCGGCTTTTGCAAACTCAGATGGCTGTAAAGTGAAGCTTCCTATGGCGTACCAGCAGCGCTGTCCTGCTATGGTTTTTCCAAAAAGGAATAATCCGGCAAGAGACAATAAGGAAACTCCAAAGATGATACTAGCATATTTTTCGTAAAATTTACCATCAACAAAAAGCACAACAAATATCAATGGAATAGTACAGCAAATAAAAATCAGTTGTTTTTGATACGTTCCATCGGTAGATAACAAAGAAGACGAGTATATATTAAGCCAACCTAAAGTTACCAGCGCAATGTAGATAAAGACACTTATCCAATCGATATTATTTTTTACACTTTGATTTTTCATTTGAAATAATCTTTCTTAGTTTTTCTTTGTTGTGTCTACGGCTGTTTTTTTAACTTCAGTTTTTGGCGCTGTTGCGGCTGGTGCTTTTGGTTTTACAATTTTTGCTTGCAAAACAGAATCTTTTGGAACAGATTCTATAGCACTTGCTTCATTCATACCTCCAAGTTTAGCATATTCAGCTGCTAAACTCTTATTTAATACCCTTGTTTCTAAATCAGTTCTCGTGATTTTTTTTCTCAAATATTTTTCAATCATTAAACTGGCAATTGGACCAGCAACTGTTGCACCAAAACCTCCATTCTCAATCATAACGGCAATGGCGATTTTTGGATTGTCTTTTGGGGCAAAAGCAACAAATATAGAGTGGTCTTTAAGTTTTTCTCTCTTACCGTTTATTTTTGCATAATTCTCTGCAGTTCCCGTTTTTCCACAAATATCTATTCCCTCAACTCTAAGAGCGTAGGCTGTACCTTTATTATATACATCAAATAATCCGCTGATAACAGGTGGGAAATATTTTTGATCTATCGTGGTCACGTGTTTTGTAGTGAACTTCTCGTCTATCTTTTCTCCTTCAATTTTTTTAATAATATGAGGAGTGTAGTAATAACCCTGATTGGCAACAGTCGCCATCATATTGGCTAATTGAATTGGCGTCATCAAAACCTCTCCCTGGCCAATTGCATTTGATACAATAGTTGAGCTTCTCCATCCTCCGTTAGGGTAAATTCTTTTATATGTTTTAGAAGTTGGAATATTTCCTCTTCTTCCAGTAGGTAAATCGTAGCCCATAAATTGGCCTAAACCAAAACTTTTAACATGACTGCTCCAAACATCAACAGCTTGACCAGGGTCTTTGTATTTGTTAATTGTCAGCATATAGGCTTGTCCAAAGTAGGTGTTGCAAGAATTGTAAATTCCGTTATGCAATTGGTGCGGACCGAAACCGTGACACTTCATGAAACGTCCTCCACCATAACTAAATCCGTGATGACACATAAAAGTAGTCTGCTCATTTACAACGCCTTCTTGCAATGCAATTAAACCAGTCAGGATTTTAAACGGAGAACCTGGAGGATATTCTGCTAACAGTCCTCTGTCATATAATGGTTTTGCGATAGAATCATTATATAAAAGAGTGTAGTTTTTAGATCTTTGTCTTCCAACCAAAATTCCAGGATCGTAAGATGGAGCAGTAACAAGTGCTAAAATTTCACCTGTTTTTGGCTCAAGCGCAACGATTCCGCCTCTTTTGTTGATCATTAATTCCTCGCCATATTTTTGAAGCTCAGCATCAATGGTCAAATTGATATCTTCTCCAGCAACGGCAATCGTATCATATCTCCCTTCCTTATAGGAGCCAATTTCTCTATTATATTTATCTTTTTGAATGTATTTAACACCTTTAATGCCTCGCAATATTTCTTCGTAACTCTCTTCTACACCTTGTCTTCCAATTAAATCTCCACTGTTATAGTACGGATTTTTTGCAATTTGGCTTTCATTTACTTGTGTAATAGAACCAAAAATATTGGCTCCGTAATCTACTTCATAATCGCGAAGTGATCTTTTCTGGAAATAAAAACCATCATATTTTCTGATTTTTTCCTGAAAAGCAGCAAATTCATTTTTATTCAATTGTGATAAAAAAACAGAAGGAAGTCTTGGACTGTACACTTTTGCTTTTTCAATACGCTTATGGTATTCCTCTTGTGTAATATTCAGAAGAGCGCAAAATTCGGCAATATTTAGATCCTTTTTTATGTCTCTTGGAATAACCATGATGTCATAAGAAGCCTGATTCGCAACCAGAAGTTTTCCGTTACGGTCATAAATATAACCTCTTTCAGGGTAGTCATATACTTTTTTTATTGCATTATTTTCTGATTTCAGCTTAAAAGAATCATCAATAATCTGCAGGTAAAAAATCCTAATCACTAGCAAAGACGCTGCAATAATAGTTATAGTGGGCAGCAAGACTTTTCTCATCGTTTATTGGGCTTAATAAGATAAATTATTATTATTGAGGTGATTATAGTAAAGATAGAACTAAATAAGGTTCGGAGCAAAATGTCCCAGATAAATTTGAATTGAAAAGCTTCCAGAACAAATAGTACAATGTGATGCATTAAAACCGAAACCAATATGAATGAAAATCGTTCGGGTGTTAAAGATTCGTTTAGTTTAATAGTTTGATATTCATAACTTAAACCAAAAGAAAATTTAAAAATGTAAGGTCTGTAATAGGCTAAAATAACACAAGCAGTGGCATGTATTCCGCCAGAGTTACAGAACATATCCATGATCAGACCTAAGAAAAAGCTTGAAATAATTAATCCAGCTTTATTGCTGTTTACTGGGTAAAGAATAATATACAAGATATAAGGGAACGGACTTATATATCCTAAGAAATTCATATTGTTGAAGATAACAATCTGAATTGCCAGTAACATAATAAATCGAAAAATATTGACTAACAGAGCGCTATTCATTTTTTTCTTTGTTTTCTAAATTAATAAGTTCCTCTCTGTCTTTGCTTTTGATAATATAGACGTGCCCTAAGTTTGTCATGTCGTTAAATAACTTAACTTTTATAACATAAAAACTGGTTTGTTCTTCTTTGTAAACCGTTTCAACAGTACCAATATTGATTCCTTCAGGGAAAATCACTGATTGTCCTCCTGTTACAATGGTATCTCCTTTTTTAACTGAAGCTAGCCTCGGAACATCTCTTAGCTGCACGAATCCTGTGCTTTTTCCATCCCATGTTAAAGAACCAAAATGGTTTGATTTTTTTAACTTGGCATTAATTCTAGATTTCATGTTCAGAATGCTTACAACAGTAGAATATCTTGGAGATGTATCATCTATAACACCCACAATCCCCAAACTATTTATTACTCCCATATCAGGTTTAACGCCTTCATTAGATCCAGAATTTAAAGTAAGGAAGTTTTCGTGTGTACTGTATGTGTTATGAATTACTTTTGATACAATGATATCAGCAGGTTTTACCCCTTTAATGGTGTCAGGTAAAGGTATTTTAGATGTGTCTTCTTTGTTGAATAAAAGACTTTTTAATCTTGCGTTCTCAAGTACAAGTTCGTCGTTTTCAGCTCTTAAATTCATGTATTCATTAACACGATTGATTTTTTCATAAACACCTCCGCTTAAGAAATTTGCAGAGCTGATTATTTTACTTCTGTGGTAAGAATGAGATTGAATCGTGAGTCCTAACGAAATACCTAAAAGCAGCAAAAACAGCAATCGATTACTGTTTCTTATAATGAAATTAAATATTTGCTGCATTTCTTGTCTGGTTATTTTGTTTCAGGATATGCTTAAAGGTTTCAGTTTTTACAAGGGTCAAACAATAGAAATTTGACCCTTATAAAAGTAAATTGATTGTTATTTTGAATCTTATTTGATTAAGATGCTTTTGAATTTTGCAATGTTTTTAAGAGCCATTCCTGTACCGCGAACAACAGCTCTCAAAGGATCTTCAGCAATATAAACTGGCAAATCTGTTTTTTGAGAGATACGTTTATCAAGGCCTCTTAACATAGATCCTCCACCAGCTAAATAGATACCCGTGTTGTAGATATCTGCCGCTAACTCAGGAGGAGTCTGAGATAATGTTTCCATTACCGCATCTTCAATACGCTGAATAGATTTGTCTAATGCTTTTGCAATTTCACGGTAAGAAACATCTACTTGTTTTGGTTTACCAGTAAGCAAATCTCTACCTTGAACTGACATGTCTTCTGGCGGACCATCTAAATCTTCGATAGCCGCACCAATTTGAATTTTAATTTTTTCGGCAGTACTTTCTCCAACAAATAAGTTGTGCTGTGTACGCATGTAATACACGATATCGTTTGTGAAAACGTCACCTGCGATTTTTACAGATTTGTCACATACAATTCCGCCTAATGCGATAACAGCAATTTCTGTTGTACCACCTCCGATATCGACAATCATGTTTCCTTTTGGTTGCATAATGTCAATACCAATACCAATTGCCGCCGCCATTGGTTCATGAATCAAATAAACTTCTTTTCCGTTTACTCTCTCACAAGATTCCTTCACCGCTCTCATCTCCACTTCAGTAATACCAGAAGGAATACATACAACCATACGTAAAGCTGGGGTAAACATTCTTTTTTTCAATGCAGGAATGCTTTTAATGAACATATTGATCATTTTTTCCGAAGCATCAAAATCAGCGATTACACCATCTTTCAAAGGCCTTATAGTTTTGATGTTTTCATGTGTTTTACCTTGCATCATGTTGGCTTCTTTACCAACAGCAATGATTTTGCCTGATACTCTATCACGTGCAACGATAGATGGACTATCAATGACAACTTTATCATTATGAATGATTAAAGTGTTTGCGGTTCCAAGGTCTATCGCAATATCCTCGGTCATGAAATCAAAAAATCCCATAAGTTTTTTAGGGGTTTAAAATGTTATAAATTATTTATCGAACAAAGTTAAACAAATTAATGTTTAAAATGACGAGTTCCTGTAAATACCATTGCAAGATTATTTTCATTGCAATAATTTATACTTAATTCGTCTTTTATCGAACCTCCTGGCTGAATTACAGCAGTTATTCCTGCTTTTTTAGCTAATTCTACACAATCCGGAAATGGGAAAAATGCATCACTTGCCATCGAAGCTCCATTTAAATCAAATCCAAAAGCTTTTGCTTTGTCAACTGCTTGAATTAAAGCGTCAACTCTTGAAGTCTGACCTGTACCTGATGAAATCAATGTTCCGTTTTTAGCAAATACAATGGTGTTTGATTTTGTATTCTTGCAGATTTTAGAAGCAAAGATCAAATCTTCGATTTCTTGAGCAGTAGGTTCTGTAATGGTAACGGTTTTTAAATGCTCTTTATTATCCGTAATATTATTTCTGTCCTGAATTAACAATCCGTTAAGACAAGTTCTTACTTGACGAGCTGGTAATTCAACGTCGTGTTGTACTAAAATAATTCTGTTTTTCTTCTCTTGTAAAACTGTAACTGCCTCATCGTCATAAGCTGGAGCAATTACAACTTCGCAAAATAGTTTGTTGATTTCCTGTGCGGTTTCTAAGTCAATTTTAGTATTAGAAATTAACACTCCTCCAAAAGCAGAAGTAGGATCACAAGCTAAAGCCGCTAAATAAGCTTCGCTGATCGTTTTTCTTGAAGCCAATCCGCAAGCATTGTTGTGTTTTAAAATTGCGAACGTAGGTCCATCATTTTTAAATTCTGCAATTAAATTTACCGCTGCATCAACATCTAGTAAATTGTTGTATGATAATTCTTTTCCGTGAAGTTTGTCAAACATTGCATCAAAATCTCCAAAGAAGAATCCTTTTTGGTGAGGATTTTCACCATATCTTAAAACTTGACCGTTTGCAATACTTTCTTTGTAAATAGTCTCGTCTGTATTGAAATAATTAAAAATAGCTCCATCATAGTGAGATGAAACATGGAATGCTTTAGTAGCAAACAATCTTCTATTTTCTAAAGTTGTTGCTCCGTCTTGCTCTGTAATCAAATCCAAAAGTAAGCTGTACTCGTTAACAGAAGCTACAATTACAGTGTCTTTGAAATTTTTTGCACCAGCACGAATTAATGAAATACCACCGATATCAATTTTTTCAATAATATCCTGTTCGCTAGCTCCAGAAGCAACTGTTTTTTCAAAAGGATACAAATCAACAATTACTAAATCGATTTGAGGAATATCAAATTCTTTCATTTGCTGCACGTCGCTTTCGTTGTCTTGACGATTCAAGATACCACCAAAAATTTTTGGGTGCAAAGTTTTAACTCTTCCGCCAAGAATTTCTGGGAAAGAAGTAATATCTTCAACAGGAACTACTGGAATGCCAAGGTTTTTGATGAAATCTTCAGTTCCTCCAGTTGAATAAAGTGTTACATTTTGCTCGTGTAATTTTCTAACAATTGGTTCTAATCCATCTTTAGAAAAAACAGAAATTAATGCCGATTGTATTTTTTTAGTTGTGCTCATTGTGTAGTTATGATTTTGAGACTGCAAAAGTAGTTTTTTTATATATTATATTAAAAAAAATTAGTGTAACAAAATGCTAAAAAAATCTACTGATGAGTAAGTTAACTTTTATTAGGTTTTTGAATTTAAATTATTGAATTTTACTTTATTGAAAAATACAAAAATATGATCGTTTATCTAAGATTATTAAAAGAAAGTCTCAGCTTCGCCATCAATGCTTTGCGAAATAATAAATTACGCACTTTGTTGTCGCTTTTAGGCGTAACGATCGGTATTTTTTCAATTATCGCTGTTCTGGCAGCCGTTGACTCTTTGGACAAAAAAATCTCTAAAGATTTAAGCAGCTTAGATAAAAATACGATTTATTTAATGAAATATTGCTTTGGACCGTCTGAAATTCCACAATGGAAGAGAGAACAGTTTCCGAATGTAAAATATGATGAATACATTGGACTGAAAAATTCGATGAATAATACTGATCAAGTCGGATACCAGCTTTTTGTAAACAGAGAAAGTTTAAAATACGATTCTAAAACAGTCAGCGATGTAAATATTATTCCGTCGTCAAGCGAAATGGTTGATATTGATGGGTTGAGTTTTGATAAAGGAAGATTTTATAATGAATCTGAATCGAATTCTGGAACTCCTGTTATTGTTCTTGGATATGACATCGCTGATGGACTTTTTGGATCAAGCGATCCGATCGGGAAAAATATTCGTCTATATGGGCAGCGTTTCACCGTAATTGGTGTAATTGCAAAACAAGGAGCCGGTTTTTTTGGAGACAGCAATGATACTTCGGTTTATCTTCCTGCTAATTTTTTAAGAAGAATGTATGGAGATAGCGATTCTATGACTCCAGTTATTGTGTTGAAACCAGTAAAAGGTGTCGATATGGATGCGTATAAAGCAGAAATTGCTCAGAAACTTCGAGCAATCAGAGGAATGAAGGCGGGAGAAATGGATAATTTCTTTATTAATGTGCTTTCTGGATTTACCGATTTTATTGATGGAATTTTAGGTCAGATGAATTTTGTCGGCTGGATCATCAGCGGATTTTCTCTTCTGGTTGGAGGTTTCGGAATTGCCAATATTATGTTTGTTTCAGTTAAAGAAAGAACAAATCTTATCGGAATTCAAAAATCATTAGGAGCAAAAAATAAATTTATCTTATTCCAATTTTTGTTTGAAGCTATCATTCTGTCAGTTATTGGAGGAATCATTGGTCTTCTGATGGTTTGGGGAATTGCTCTAGTTTTGACAAAAATGCTAGATTTTGAATTTGTTTTAAGTCTTGGAAATATAATTTTAGGAACAAGTTTGGCAGCCTTTATTGGACTAATTTCTGGTATTCTTCCAGCGGTTTCGGCAGCAAATTTAGATCCTGTTGAAGCTATTCGAACTGGAATGTAATGTTGCTTTTGTGTTATTTTACTGTAAATTTTGATGGCTCGAAATAATTAGATATTTTTGATAGAACCAAGAACTAAATCCTTAACACAATGAGCTTTAATCTTAGATCTGTCGATACTGTTGAGTCTATTTCTAGAGAAGATTTCAAAAAGAATTATTTAGATAAAAAAAAGCCCTTGATTATAAAAGGACTCACAAATGATTGGCCTGCAAAAGAGAAATGGTCGACTGAATATTTTAAGGAGATAGCCGGAGATATTGAGGTGAAATTAGTAGATAATTCTAAAGCAGATCCTTCAAAAGTAATTAATGCTTCTATTGCCACTATGAAATTTGGCGAGTACTTGGATCTCATAAAAAGAGAGCCTACGCAACTGCGTATTTTTTTCTTCAATCTTTTCAAGCATAGGCCAGAATTGGTTAATGATGTAAAAGTTCCAAAAGAATTAATGGGAGGCTTTATAGAAAGTATGCCTGCCATGTTTTTTGGAGGTTCTAAAGCCGTTACATTTTTGCATTATGATATAGATCTGCCTCATCTTTTTCATACCCATTTTGGAGGAAGAAAACACATCATATTGTTCGATTATAAGTGGAAGAAGAGGCTCTATTGTCTGCCAAATACAACTTACGCGCTAGAAGATTATGATGTAGCCAATCCAGATTTTGAAAAATTTCCAGCTTTAAAAGGGGTAGAAGGTTACGAAGTTTTCTTAGAACATGGCGATACCTTATTTATGCCGACAGGAATGTGGCATTGGATGCGTTATGTCGACGGTTCTTTTTCGCTCACACTTCGCGCATGGGATAAATCATGGTCACGAAAAATAGCGAGCATTTGGAGTTTGTTTATGCACGGAGCGATTGATAGCGGTATAAAAGTAGTTTTTAGAGAGCGTTATGCTGTTTGGCGCGAAAAACTAGCTTATAAAATTGCCGAAAAAGAATTAAAGAAGGATTTGAGAAAGGCTAGCTAAGGAAATTCCGTAGGAATTAATATCGGTAGCAACGGAATTTATTCCGTTGAAAAAATAAAATCACACATTCGAAAGTTCCGTAGGAACGATATATAGGTAGATATAAAAAAATCCCAGAAAGTTATTTTCTGGGATTTTGTGTTTTTAGAAAGAAGTGTAAAGCTTATTTTCTAATGTCATTATTCTGAATCAAATCGATATATAAGTTGATCTTATCTTTCAATTCTTTTCTAGGCGTGATAAAGTCTAAGAAACCGTGTTCTAATAAGAACTCAGCAGTTTGGAAACCTTCTGGTAAATCTTTTCCTGTAGTGTCACGTACAACACGAGGACCGGCAAAACCAATCAAAGCGCCCGGTTCAGAGATGTTGATGTCTCCTAACATTGCGTATGATGCTGTTGTTCCTCCAGTTGTTGGATCTGTACAAAGAGAGATATAAGGTAGTTTAGCTTCTGCTAATTGAGCTAGTTTTACAGAAGTTTTTGCTAATTGCATTAAAGAATAAGCAGCTTCCATCATACGAGCTCCACCAGATTTAGAAATCATTACAAAAGGAAGTTTGTTTTTAATGGCGTGATCAATACCTCTTGCAATTTTCTCACCTACAACTGCTCCCATAGATCCACCAATGAATGCAAAATCCATACAGCAGATTACAAGTTCTCTTCCTTTAGATTTTCCTACTCCCGTACGAACAGCGTCTTTAAGATGAGTTTTTTCCATTACATCTTTCAATCGGTCTGCATATTTCTTTGTGTCAACAAAGTGCAAAGGATCTTTAGAAGTCATGTTTTTATCTAACTCAACAAATTCGTTGTTGTCGAATAAAATTTCAAAATAGGTTGCGCTTCCAATTCGAACGTGAAAATCATCTTCAGGGCTAACGAATAAATTTCTCGCCAATTCGTCAGCATCAATAATTTTTCCAGTAGGAGATTTGTACCACAATCCTTTCGGAACGTCCATCTTGTCTTCTGTCGCGGTCGTAATCCCTTTTTCTTGTCTTTTAAACCAAGCCATTTTTTTAATTTTAGAATGTAGATTTTAAATTTTAGATTTTTCAATCTGAATTCAAAATTTAAATTTCAGGCTCCATTAGAAATCTGAAATCTAAATTCAAAAATCTAAAATTTAAAGTGTGTTTACGTTATTTAAATCAGCAAAAGCTTGTTCAAGTCTCGCGTTGAATGTCACTTCGCTTTCACGAACCCATTTTCTTGGATCGTAGTATTTTTTGTTTGGAGCATCTGGACCTTCTGGGTTACCAATTTGAGTTTTTAGGTACTCAATGTTGTTTACCATATAGTCACGGATTCCTTCAGTGTATGCAAATTGTAAATCCGTATCAATGTTCATTTTGATAACTCCGTAACCGATAGCTTCTCTAATTTCTTCAAGTGTAGAACCTGAACCTCCGTGGAAAACGAAATCAACTGGGTTGTGTCCAGTGTTGAATTTGCTTTGTACGAAATCTTGAGAATTTTTTAAGATTTTTGGAGTTAATTTTACGTTTCCTGGTTTGTAAACACCGTGAACGTTTCCGAAAGCGGCAGCAATTGTAAATTTAGGGCTCACTTTAGATAATTCTTCGTAAGCATAAGCTACTTCTTCTGGTTGAGTATATAATTTTGAGCTGTCTACGTCTGAGTTGTCAACGCCATCTTCTTCACCACCTGTAATACCAAGTTCGATTTCCAATGTCATTCCCATTTTGCTCATTCTAGCTAAATATTCTTTGCAGATTTCGATGTTCTCTTCGATTGGCTCCTCAGACAAATCGATCATGTGAGAACTGAATAATGGTTTTCCTGTTTCTGCGAAATGTTTTTCAGAAGCATCTAATAAACCATCAATCCAAGGTAAAAGTTTTTTTGCACAGTGGTCGGTGTGTAAGATTACAGTTGCACCGTAAGCTTCTGCCAAAGTATGAATATGTTTTGCTCCTGCGATTCCTCCCGCGATTGCTGCTTTTTCACCTGCATTTGATAATCCTTTTCCAGCGTTGAATTGTGCTCCACCGTTAGAAAATTGAATGATAACTGGCGCGTTAAGTTTTGCTGCAGTTTCAAGAACTCCATTAATTGTGCTTGATCCAGTAACGTTTACTGCTGGAAGAGCAAAACCCTTCTCTTTCGCATAATTAAAGATCTCTTGTACTTGATCTCCTGTAGCTACTCCTGGTTTAATGTTGTGTGCCATTTTAATTTTTTTTATAGTTGTTTTTAGTTTTTAGGTTGCAAAAATAAGAATTAATTAGCATTAGAACGGATAATTTATACCAAAATTTAAAACCGAGTGCCCAAAATTGTATTCTTTAAACCATCGATCTCCTTTCTCATGTGCCGGATTATAAGTCTTAAAGCCTAAATCTAAACGAATCACAAAAAAGCTCAAATCGTATCTCAAACCAAATCCTGTTCCCAAAGCAATTTCTCCTAAATCGTTTAAGTTGTCAAATCTTGCTTTCGGATCTATCACATTATCGAGTACATTCCAGATATTTCCGGCGTCTGCGAAGAGCGCTCCTTTAACATCTCCTAAAATTTTGAAACGAAATTCTGCACTAGCGGCAATTTTCATATTAGCCTCGTTAAAATCGTTTACGGCATTGGTGCTTCCAGGTCCTAAAGCGTAAGGTTGCCAAGCACGGTTGTCATTGGAACCTCCGCCATAATAACTTCGAGAAAACGGAATGTAGTTTGAATTTCCAAACGGAATTGCAATTCCAAAAAAACTTCTCACTGCCAGAACTTTCTCTTTTCCAAAATCCCAGTGTTTAATGTAGTCGAATTCGGTTTTAATATATTCTGAATATTCTAGATTGAAAATCTCGTAATTGCCTCTTGAGTTTTTTTGAAGATTTCCAATTGCTGAAATAGCTGACAATAAAGTTCCTGCTGATTCGATTTTAGTTCTAAACTGATAGAAATTGTTGTCTGCGAGATCTTTTTTGGTTGTTTTGGTAAAAGAAAAACTGGTTGCGAGAATAAAATCATTTTCGGTCAAACGAACTCTTCTTTCTTCAATGCTTTCAACTTCCTGATATTGCGAATTGCTTGGAGTCAAGGCTGTTTTTCCAGTCAATACATCGTTTGTAAATCCTGTGGTTCCATTAGGTATGGTAAGATTTTTTCGAGCTTGTTCCTCAGGCGTATCTCCCCAGTTGTTGACATTGGTATTGTAATCTTTCCCGATATAATTTAAATCATCATAAGAAGAAGTGTATACATTAAAGTAATTATCTGGATTTAAATTACGAACAAACTGCGCATTCAACAATTCGAATTTTGCTGTGTTATGACGTTTTGGTGTCCAGTTGTACGAGATACCTCCCGTAAAGTTTTCTTTGTCCAAACCAATATTTCGCTGCTTAGAAAAACCAGAAGTAATAGAGGTATAGGGGATCATACTTTTGGGAATAATTTTTTCTGTTCCAAACGGGAGTAGAATTCTCGGAAAGTTTAATTTCATATCCAAACCATATTCAGAAACATTAAAGAAATTATTGTTCGGATTGGCCATATCTCTAGATGATCCCACATTTAAACGAGCAGAAATTTCAAGGGTTTCTGCGCGGTTAAATACATTTCGAATCGTTTCAGAAACACTGGCTCCGATTCCGAAATCTTGAATGTTAGAATGCGTTAAGTCAAGAGTAGCTCCAAAACTGTATTTCTTTCTCGGAGTCAAATAAACATTGGCAATAAGAGATTGGGCTGTAGAATCTCTTTTGTCCACTTCGTATTGGATTGATGGATAGTTAAAAATCCTTAAATTATTTAAATATCGAGACGAAAGCGTAGTTCTAAAATCAGCAAAAGTGCTTCCTTTTGTAATAAATATAGCATCGGTGATAGCACGTGGTTTGTATTTTAATGTCTTGTAGCTGTATAGATTAAAATTGTTGTAGGTTACACTGTCTGTTGGCTTTTTCTTTGCATTAGCAGCAGAATAATCTGTGTAAATATTTACATCACTAATTTTATACAATTTAAAAGGCTCTGTGCGGCTAGAATCTCTTTCTTGAATGGTGTTGTTGTTTATGATTAAAGTTACATCAGCTTTTGCTTTTTTTCCAATGGTGTCAATGTCAAAAGTTACATAAGTTGGCTGAAAGTAATAAGCGCCGTGATTTCTAAAATAGGTTGTAATACGGTTTTTTTCTTCTTCAAAATCTGTGGTTTTGTATTGATTTCCAGATTTTAATAAAGAAGGTTCATTATTAGTTCTGTATAACGAGTCTAAGGCAGGAGTCATTATTTTAGTTCTAATAGTGTCTAATATGTAAGCTGGTCCTGTAGTGATGTTATAATTAATTGCAGCTCTCTTTTTTCCGATAGTATCAATAGTATAATCGGTTTGAACATTAAAAAAACCATTATTGAAATAATAGTATTTTAAACGAAGTAATGATTTTTTAGTTTTAGAAGTATCAATGATTACTGGGGGTTCTCCAGTGTTTTTTAGAAACTCATGAATTCCTTTATAATAGAAAGATTGTCCAAGACGGTCCACTTGTTTTGCAGAGAATATTTTGGACATACGCTCATATTTTCCTGGATTGTTTTTAAATTTTGCCTGATAAGTGGAATCTGGATTTAAATTGGCTAAATTGTATAAATTTAATCGAAGTTTATATCCTAATAATTTACCATTTGGTTTTTGGTACATCTGATTTGAAGCCGTCTCATCGTTTGTCGATTTTCCGTTAACTAGGATATTATTTTTTACAAGAAGGTTTTTTCCATCGGGAACTCTTTTTACGGCATTACAAGCGCAAATTAATATTGCAATTAGAAGAAATGCTATTATTTTTGTGGAATTATTTTTCAAGTGTTTTTTAATATTTAATTCAAAAGTACATTATTTTATGGTTAGTAAAAACCAAATAAAACTAATATCAGGCTTGCATCAAAAAAAGCAGCGTTCTGCTAATCAATTATTTTTTGCTGAAGGAGTAAAAGTAATTCAAGAATTGCTGCAATCCAATTTTGAATTAGAACATTTATACACCACATTGAATGATTTTCAAACGGTTCATGCGTCCAAACGCACTCTTATTAATGAACAAGAACTGAAAAAAATAAGTGCTTTGTCCACTCCAAATTCTTGTTTGGCAGTTTTTAAAATTCCAGCCGAAAAAGAAATAATCGATTCAGGCTTGATTTTAGCTTTAGACGACATTAGAGACCCAGGAAATCTAGGCACTATTTTACGTCTATGTGATTGGTTTGGCATTAAGCAGATTATCTGTTCTAAAGAAACAGTGGATATTTATAATCCGAAAGTGGTACAAGCTACAATGGGGTCTATTACCAGAGTAAATGTAAGCTATGTCGATTTAAAACTTTTTCTTGCTCAAACTAAACTGCCAGTTTTTGGAACTTTTATGGACGGAGAAAATATTTACCAATCAAAACTGCCTCAGGAGGGAATCATTGTTATGGGTAATGAAGCCAACGGAATTTCAGAAGAGATTGAAAAAATCGTAACCAGCCGTATCACAATTCCTAGATTTGGAGAGCTACAAAAAACCGAAAGTTTAAATGTAGCTACTGCAACAGCAATTATTCTTAGTGAATTTAAACGAAATAGTTAATATTTTGTTTTAATGGAAAGTGAAATTTATTAAAAGCGCTCTAGATTTCATCGAATCAATGTTTCCTGTCCATGGGCTGTCTGGAGTATTATCTCTAATAAGCTCATCTGTTATGCCGAACATTCCTCTAACAGAAGGAGAGAAAATAAAGTATTCGGTAAAAATATCAATTCCTAAACCTAATTCGTAAGCGGCAGTCCATTGTTTTACTCTAAATTTTTGTTCGAAATTGTCGTCTTTAGATTTGGAGTTACTCGATAAATTTAAAGTTGTAGACATTCCGCCAACTAAATAAGGGCGTATGTTTCCTGTACGTTTAGCAGAAAATTTCAATAATAGGGGAAAGTGAATATAAGTGCTGTTTACTTCTCTTAAATAATCACTTTCTTTGTTGCTTATGCCTGGGAAATAAAGATCACGTTTCGTATAATACAAACCTGGTTCAAAACGCAGATTAATATATTCCTGAAGCCTTAAATCAGCCACAACCCCTACGTTAAAACCAGTTGTTTTTTTAACTTGAATATCTTCCTGCACAGGAGTTTTGTAATCAAATTTAAAGTCAAAACTATTAAAGCCTAAATAATAGCCAAAGTAGATACGTTGCTTTTGCCAGTTTTCAAGATTAATAATAGGATCTTTGCTAAACATGTTTTTAGCAAATTGGGAATGTCCTTTTGTCGTTAAGACCAATAAAAATAAGATTACAACTTTTTTCATACTATTTTTTAGATGCAGAATAAATTGTTGCGACACCAAAAGTTTGAGGCATTGCCACAACATCTATAAACCCAGTTTTTCTTAAAATATTGTTTAAGGCCTCTCCATAAGGAAAAGCAGCAGCTGATTCAGACAAATAGCCATAAGCATCATTATCTTTAGAAAACAATTTTCCGATTAATGGAAGTATGTTTTTACTGTAGAAATTGTAGCCTTGTTTATAAGGAAATTTATCTGGAACAGAAGTTTCTAATATAACAAATACGCCATTTGGTTTTAGGACTCTTAAGATTTCTGCAAAACCTTTTTCTAGGTTTTCAAAATTTCTTACGCCAAAACCAACTGTGATTGCATCAAAATAGTTGTCTTCAAACGGCATGTTTTCAGAATCGCCTAAAACTAGTTCGATAACATTTGAAAGTTTCTTGTCTTCAACTTTCTTTTTTCCTACTTCCAGCATTCCTGCAGAAATATCCAAACCAATAATTTTTTCGGCATTAGTTTGTGCAAGCAAAATGGCCAAGTCGCCAGTTCCAGTTGCGATATCAAGAATAACTTTTGGTTTTTTGTCTGATACTATTTTTAATACTTTTTTACGCCATTTAACATCAATTCCAAAAGAAATTACGCGATTCAAATTATCGTAATTCCCAGAAATGGTATCAAACATTTGAGTTACTTGCTCTTTTTTACCTAAAGAAGAGTCTTTATACGGAGTTATTTTTTCAGACATTTTTTTTATTTAGGCAAATATAAACAATCTAGTTTAACTGTAATTGAGTTTTTTAATTGTAAAATAAATGTTTTGGAAGATTTATTTTAAAACTGATTATAAAGGTTTTTTGCCATCCCTAAATCTAGGTATTTTGCCAAAATCCCTAAATCTTGGTATTGTCTAATAGCTCTATTATGAGCAACTTTGTTCAAGTAAAAATGATTAAAGTTTTAATGATTGATACAGTCGCTATGACTTAAACAAATGATTACTTTTTTTGTGCTGGTAATTCATTTGTTCATGAAAGAGTTTTGTAAGTATTGTTCTTGGGGGGAAATACTATATTTAAGCGCAAAGTACGTTCTTAGGATTAAATTTGTTTTTGGAAATTTTAATTTTCTGCCTTTAATATCTTAGTGGTATTTGTTATTAGAGGCGTTTGAGGCTTAGGTCTCAAATAACATTAAATGTTATTCAGTTTTGCAAATGTTTCTCGACATTTGTGATTTTTTTAAACAAAAATTTTTTCTTGAGCGAGTCAGGCTTCAAAAATCAATTATTTAAAAACATCCTCCCTAAAAAGAGGATGTTTTTTATTTATTTTCTAATGTAAGTCTCATAGGTATAATCATAAAGGTGTTTTTCATCTTTATAATTTTCTTCAGATTCTACCAAAATCCATTCGCTTTTATTGATTTTAGGAAAAAAAGCATCTGCATCAAAAGAATGATGGACTTTGGTCAATTCAATAATATCAGTAAACGGAAGGGCAAGATTGTAAATTTCACCACCACCTATAATATAACTGTCGTCGTTTTCAGGACACAGGGCGATTGCTTTTTCAATGCTATCTACTACGATGCATCCTTCTGGTTTATAATTTTCTTGACGAGAAATTACAATATGAACACGGTCTGGTAGCGGTTTGGGAAAACTTTCAAAGGTTTTTCTTCCCATAATGATATGATGACCAGTAGTAAGCGATTTAAATCTTTTAAAATCATTTGGCAAATGCCAGACTAATTCGTTGTTTTTTCCAAGCGCATTATTTTCGGCCGCAGCCGCTATCATTATAATCATGGTATGCTTAACTAAATTTTATTTTCATTCTCTTCGTTAATAGAAGACTCTAGCTGACTGATTCTTTTTTGCTGTAAAGCAACTAGTCTGTCAATTTGTTCTCTTTCCCATTTCTTATTCATAAAACGGTCGGTTATATACACTTTTATAAAATGAAGAATAAATAGGAAAAGCCAGATGGTAATGCCCCAGATACACCAATTTTGGTTTGTGCCTTGTCCGAAACCAAAAAATCTATTGGCGATAAATAAAAATAAACTTCCAAGCAGGAAAAGTACAAAATGAAAATATAAGACTTTTTTTTGTCTTAATCGGCGTCTAGCGTATTCGTATTGTTCGTGCACTTCTTTTTCCATAAGATAAAAATGAGATTATAAAGTTAAAATTTATTTTCGAAAGACAATATTTTGGGTATAGAATATTTGCTTTTTAATAGTCCAATAATTTGAAAAACAAAATTTTAACTGCTTTAAATTGCCAATAAAGCGAAAAAAATATACTGTTTTTGGTATTATCATAAATCGGTTCTGGCGGTAGTTAGTGTTTCGCTGAATTTAATTAATTTTAGATGTATAAATCTAAAAACGAAATAGTTATGTCTTTGAAAAAACAATTTATCAAAACGAAGCCGGTTGTTAAAGTTACATTTTCAATAGATGCCAAAGATGCTAATTCGGCAGCGGTGGTTGGGGATTTTAATAACTGGAATGCCTCAGAAGGAGCTTTAAGCAAGTTAAAAAATGGTACGTTTAAAGCAACTTACGATTTGGTGAAAGATGCGATTTACGAATTTAAGTATGTAATCGACGGAATTTATGTTAATGATCCTGAAGCTGATTTTTACAAATGGAATGACTATGCCGGAAGTGAAAATGGAGTTTTAGTTGTATAAAAAAAATCCGCTTAAATTTTTAAGCGGATTTTTTTATTTTTATACAGCAACACTTCCTTTAATGGCAGGATGCGGATCGTAATCTACAAGTGTGAAATCATTGTAATCAAAATCAAAAATATTTTTAATCTCTGGATTTAAAATCATTTTTGGCAATGGTTTTGGTTCACGTGTTAATTGCAGTTCCAATTGCTCAAAATGATTGTTGTAAATATGAGCGTCACCAAAAGTGTGAATGAATTCACCTGGTTCTAAATCGCATACTTGAGCAATCATCATGGTCAGCAATGCGTAAGAAGCAATATTAAAAGGAACTCCTAAAAAAATATCGGCACTTCGCTGATACAATTGGCAAGAAAGTTTTCCTTTTGTTTCTCCTTTTTCAGGATCTGGACTTGCTACGTAAAATTGAAAAAATGCGTGGCAAGGAGGCAATGCTGCTTTATTATTGGCTACATTTTCTTCAAAAGATTTTTTAGTGTCTGGCAGAACTGAAGGATTCCATGCAGAAACCAACATTCTTCGGCTATTTGGATTTGTCTTTAATTCAGTAATCAATTCAGAAATCTGATCGATTTCTTCGCTGTTCCAATTGCGCCACTGGTGTCCGTATACAGGACCCAAATCACCATTAGAATCTGCCCATTCATCCCAAATTTTCACTCCGTTTTCCTGAAGGTATTTGATATTTGTATCGCCTTTTAAAAACCAAAGCAATTCGTAAATGATGGATTTTAAATGTAATTTTTTGGTTGTAACCATTGGGAAACCTTCACTTAAATCAAAACGCATTTGGTAGCCAAAAACGCTTTTAGTTCCTGTTCCGGTACGGTCTCCTTTTTGATTGCCGTTTTCTAAAACGTGTTTTACTAAATCTAAGTATTGTTTCATGATTGTTTATTCGGTTATTCGTTTAACTGTTTAATCGATTTAACGAATAAACAAATCAACGATTAAACATATTTTTTATCTTCTAGAGATTTCGTCTCTAATTTTTGCTGCTTTTTCGTAATCTTCCTGAGAAACGGCTTGGTCTAAAAGCTCGTTTAATTCTTGTAAAGAATGTTTTGCGTAAACGTCTCCAGATTGGTTGCTTTCTTCTTCATGCCCGAAAGTTTCTGGGTTTGAAAGAACATCATCAATTTCTTGAGCGCCAGAATCTGTTTCGGCAGTATTCGATTTTAAATAAATTCCAGCTTTATCTAAAATGTTTTTATAAGTAAAAATAGGAGCGTTGAAACGAAGCGCCAAAGCGATAGCGTCAGAAGTTCGTGCATCGATAATTTCTTCGATTTTATCTCTTTCGCAGATCAAACTTGAATAAAAAACACCGTCGACTAATTTATGAATGATAACTTGTTTTACCACGATATCAAATCTTTCGGCAAAATTTTTAAATAAATCGTGTGTTAACGGGCGTGGCGGTTTTATTTCTTTCTCTAAAGCAATAGCGATTGACTGGGCTTCAAAAGCGCCAATAACAATAGGTAATTTTCTTTCGCCGTCGACTTCATTCAAAATTAAGGCATAAGCGCCATTTTGAGTTTGACTGTATGAAATTCCTTTTATGGATAATTTTACTAGACTCATATATATTTGTAAAAAAGGCACTTAGCACCTTATTTTAATACTATTTTGGGTTGGAAAATAAAGCTGCAATTTTAATCAAAAAATATGGAACAAAAAAGCTGCCTATAAACAAAGATACAACATCTTGTTTTTAGGCAGCAATATTTTTAAAGAGAATTCTTTGTATTAAGAATGCTGAGCTTTAAAAGCTTTTAATTTCTCTGTTAATTGTGGTACAATTTCAAAAGCATCTCCAACAACACCATAGTCAGCAACTTTAAAGAAAGGAGCTTCAGGGTCGTTGTTGATTACTACTTTTACTTTAGAAGAGTTAATACCAGCAATGTGCTGAATAGCTCCAGAAATACCAATAGCGATATATAAGTTTGTTGCAACTGGTTTTCCTGTTTGTCCAACGTGCTCGCTGTGAGGTCTCCATCCTAAATCTGAAACTGGTTTAGAGCAAGCCGTTGCAGCGCCAAGAACAGCAGCAAGATCTTCTACTAATCCCCAATTTTCTGGGCCTTTTAATCCGCGTCCGCCAGAAACTACGATATCTGCATCAGCGATAGAAACTTTTCCAGATACTTTTTCTACAGATTCTACTTTTACACCAAAATCATTATCTCCAACAGTTGGGGTGAAATCTTCTGCTGCGGCAGCTCCTGCACTTTCAAAAAGTCCGTAAGAGTTTTTAGCTAAACCAAGAACTTTTACATCTGTATCGATTTGTGTAATGTTGAAAGCTTTGTTTGAAAAAGCGTTTCTTTTTACTTGAAATGGAGAAGTGCTAACTGGCAATCCAACTACATTTGAAGCAAAACCAGCATTTAAAGCCACAGCAACTAGCGGTGAAAGATAAATGCTATCTGTTGTAGAAGAAAGCAAAACTACTTTTGTTCCTTCTTTTTCAGCAGCTTGTTTAATTACATCAGCGTAAGCTTTTGCATTAAAACCAGCTAATTTGTCATTGCTTACTTTTAAAACTTTATCAACTCCGTATTTGCCTAACTCGCTTACATCGCTGATGTTTACTGTTAAAGCAGTAACAGTTGTTCCTAATGATTCGGCTACTTTCTTAGCATAAGAAGCTAATTCGAAAGCCACTTTTTTAAATTTTCCTTCTGCAGATTCTGCATATATTAATATTGACATGATTTTTTTGTTTTGAGGTTTAAAGTTGAAGGTTTCAAGTTTTGCAAACTGAAAACTGCGACTGAAAACTAATTATTAGATTACTTTCGCTTCGTTGTGTAATAAATTGATTAACTCATCTAAATTATCTGCAGAAACTAATTTCACTGCTGATTTTGGAGCTGGTTTTTCAAATTTCACCGCTTTTGTATTTACAGCTGCATCAACTGGCTCAAGAATAGTAAGTGCTTTTGTTCTTGCAGTCATAATTCCTCTCATGTTCGGGATACGTAAATCTTTCTCTTCAACAAGACCTTTTTGACCTCCAATAATTAAAGGAAGAGTAGTGCTCACGGTTTCTTTTCCGCCGTCGATTTCACGAACCGCTTTTACATTGTTTCCGTCAACAGTTAAAGCTGTACAAGAGTTTAGGAAGTTGTATCCTAAGATTCCAGCAATCATTCCAGGGACCATTCCACCGTTATAATCTAAAGATTCTTTACCAGCAATTACAAGATCGTAACCACCGTTTTTAATTACTTCTGCCAATTGTTTTGCTACGAAGAAACCATCTGTAGGATTTGCGTTAACGCGAATAGCTTCGTTTGCTCCAATAGCCAATGCTTTACGTAAAGTTGGTTCAGTATCAGGACCTCCGACATTTACAACCGTTACATTAGCACCTTGTTGTTCTTGAAACCATATAGCGCGTGTAAGACCAAATTCGTCGTTAGGATTAATGACATATTGTACACCATTAGTGTCAAATTCTGAGTCACCGTTGGTAAAGTTAATTTTTGAAGTAGTATCAGGCACATGGCTGATGCAAACTAGTATTTTCATAAGTATATATTTTGAATTTATAATATGCTTTTACAAATTTAGAATTTAATTTGGAATAATTATACTATGCACGCATAATATTTTTTAAAACTATTACGATTTCGCAGATTGTTCAGTTTTGGATGATTTTCATCGGAATCTAAAAATAAAATAATATTCATTTTGTCTGATTGTTAGGAATTTTGCAATAACCGATAGCTGGAAAGCAAATTAAATTTGTCTGAGAAATACTAATTTTTGGTTTTTTACGTTAAGATGAATGAATTTTGAAGAAACAAGAATTAAACAAATAGATAGAAGTTTGTCTGAAAAATATTTTAGAAAGAATTAAGTGTTGATAATACGTTATTATATCGATTTCGTAATTATCACAATAAAGTTTAAAAAGTTAAAACCTGAGAACAGATAGAAGTTCATGCGATTTTAAATTCAATTTTTGCATTTAAGTTATTTAAAATATTTATTTTTGCTCTTCAGAAAATTCAACATACAATATAAAATATGAGAACAATACAATTTAGAGAGGCCATTTGTGAAGCGATGAGCGAAGAAATGCGTCGCGATGAATCCATATATTTAATGGGAGAAGAGGTTGCAGAATACAATGGAGCATACAAAGCTTCAAAAGGAATGCTTGCTGAGTTTGGTGAAAAAAGAGTAATTGATACTCCAATTGCTGAGCTTGGATTTTCAGGAATTGCAGTAGGTTCTGCAATGAACGGAAACCGCCCTATTGTAGAATATATGACATTCAACTTCTGTTTAGTTGGTATTGATCAAATTATAAATAACGCTGCTAAAATGCGTCAAATGACAGGAGGACAATTTAATGTGCCTATCGTTTTCCGCGGACCAACAGCTTCTGCTGGTCAATTAGGAGCTACTCACTCACAAGCTTTAGAAAACTGGTTTGCTAATACTCCAGGTCTTAAAGTTATTGTTCCTTCAACTCCTTACGATGCAAAAGGACTTTTAAAATCTGCTATCCGTGATAACGATCCAGTTATTTTCATGGAATCTGAGCAAATGTACGGTGACAAAGGTGAAGTGCCAGACGGAGAATATACAATTCCAATTGGTGTTGCTGATGTTAAACGTGAAGGAACAGATGTAACTATTGTTTCTTTCGGAAAAATCATCAAAGAAGCTTTTATCGCTGCTGATGAATTAGCAAAAGAAGGAATCTCTTGTGAGATTATCGATTTAAGAACAGTTCGTCCAATGGATAAAGATGCGATCTTAAAATCGGTTAAGAAAACAAACCGTTTAGTAATTCTTGAAGAAGCTTGGCCAGTTGCCAGCCTTTCTTCTGAAATCTCTTATATCGTTCAAGAACAAGCATTCGACTTCCTTGATGCGCCAATTCAACGTATTACAACTGCAGATACTCCTGCACCTTATTCTCCAGTATTGCTTAAAGACTGGTTGCCAAATGCAGGTGATGTAGTAAAAGCAGTTAAAAAAGTATTATACAAATAATACAAATACAAAATACTCATAAAACTTCATCAGACAGAATGGATTGGTGAAGTTTTTTTTTACTTTATAATGAACAAATTAACTCTACTTCTCTTATATATTGTATTTGCATTTGCGAATGTTGTTACTGCACAAACTAAGGTGAGTGGAGTTGTTTTGGACAAATCCAACCAGCCAATACCTTTTGCTAATGTAGTTTTTAAAGGTTCTAATATTGGAATCGTTTCTAATGAAGACGGCCGTTTTTATTTAGAATCGCCAAATACTTATACCGCACTTATAGTTACTTCCGCAGGATTTTCGGATAAAGAAGTTCCTTTAGAAAAAGCAGTCAATTACAATTTTAAAATTGTTTTGGGCGAAGCCGAAGCATTGAATGAAGTTGTAATTTATACTGGGAAAACTTCCAAAAAAAATAATCCGGCATTGGATATTTTGAGAAAAATATGGGAAAGAAAACGTAAAAACGGATTATACCTATTTAATCAATATCAAATGCAGAAGTATGAAAAAGTCGAATTTGACATGAATACTATTGATAGTGCATTCATGAAAAATAAGCTTTTTAAAGGAATGGAGTTTATCTTTAATCACGTTGATACTTCTGACGTTACAGGGAAAACCTATTTGCCGATCTTCATCAACGAATCGGTTTATGATGTTTATGGAGATAATAAATTAAAGAAAGTAAAAGAAAATCTTACGGGAAATAAAATGTCTGGTTTTAACGGAAATCAGCAGATTTTATCTTTTGTAAAAGACCTTTATTCTGATTACAATATTTACGACAACCACTTAAAGTTTTTTGATAAAAGTTTTACAAGTCCGCTATCAAGAACAGGAATCGATGTTTATAATTACGTTTTAAAAGACAGTGCTTATATCGATAAAAAATGGTGTTATAATATTGTTTTTTACCCAAGACGTAAAAATGAATTGACGTTTAAAGGAGATTTTTGGGTAAATGATACCACTTTTGCCATCAAAAAAATTAATATGGGTGTAACTAAAAGTGCCAATATTAACTGGGTAAAAGATATTTACATAGAGCAGGAATTTGAAGTAGAAAATGATTCCGTTTTCCTTTTGACACGTGATTATATGATGTCTGATTTTGCTTTAAACAAAAAAGAAAAATCAAAAGGAGTTTATGGTAAAAGAACAACTTTATACCGAAATCATAAATTCAACATTCAAAAACCTGAGAAATTTTATAAAGAAGAAGTTAATTTTATAGACAATGCCGTTTACGAACGGCCGCCCGAATTCTGGGAGGAAAATCGTTTTGAAAAATTAAATAAAGACGAACAGGGAATTTATAAAATGCTTGACACACTGCAAACCGTCAAGCGATTTAAGCAGCTGTATAATCTTGTCTCCATTTTAGGAAGCGGTTACATCGAATTTAAGAATTTTGATTACGGACCTATATTTTCAACCTTCGGATATAATGAAGTCGAAGGTATAAGATTGAGAGTGGGTGGAAGAACCTATTTCGGTCCAAACGATCCTTGGCGTATTCAAGCTTACACGGCTTACGGATTTGATGATAATAAATTCAAATACGGCGTTTCTGGAAAATGGATGCTTGATAAGAAAAACCGATTAATTATCTCTGGAGGAAATAGGCGTGACATTGAGCAGATTGGTGCTAGTTTAACTACTACAAACGACGTTCTAGGACGAAGTTTTGCGTCTTCAGCTTTGTTTACCACGGGGAGCAATGGGAAACTGACCAATATTAATCTAAGCAACATTTCTATTGAAATGGAGCCTAAAAAGAATTTTATTGTCTCGGCGGGACTCTCGTATCGAACATTAGAATCAGCTTCCAAAACATTTAGTTTAGATTATTATACTACTTTGCCAACTCCTGAAAATCCTGCGGGTGTTGTCGAGAGTATGGTGAAACAATCAGAAGCCAATATTCAGTTTGAGTTTATGCCAAACAGAAAAACGATTGGTTATGGGGTAGAAAGAGATTTAGTGGATAGTCCGTACAGTCATTTCTTTGTCAATTTCAGTTATGGATTGAAAGGTGTTTTTGACAGTGATTTTGCTTACGAAAAAATTCAGGTTTTCTACAGACAGCCCATTATTATTGGACCTTTAGGAAGAACAAATATTACAGTTGAAACAGGAAAAACATTCGGAACAATTCCGTTAGGTTTAATGAGTGTAATTCCGGGTAACCAGACTTATTTTACGATTGAGAATACATTTAGTAACTTAAATTTCTACGAGTTCGTTACAGATCAATATACAACCCTACAGTGGAATCATGATTTTGGAGGTAGATTATTTGCTAGAATTCCATTCATGAGAAAGCTGAACTGGAGAGAATTTATAGGAATTAGAGCGGTTCATGGAACTATTTCTGATGCCAACCGCGCTATTAATGCTTCGGGATTGCCATATAATGCTCCTGAAAAAGTATACTGGGAGTATAATGCAGGAATTGGAAATATCTTTAAAGTTTTCCGTCTTGATTTCTCTTGGAGAGGAAATTACCTAGATATGCCAGATGCACATAAATTTGCAATAAAAGGATCATTTGGATTCTATTTCTAGTTTTAAAAGTTGCAAAGGCTCAAAGTTACAAAGTCGCAAAGGTTTTAAATCTTTGCGATTTTTTTTGTTTCTAGCTTTTGATAATCATTGAGATTCCAGATCAGATTTTTATCTGCTTAATCTGCAAAATCTGCGAGAGATAAAAAAACTTAGCGACTTGGCGACTTTGCGAGAACTAACTCCATTTTTCTTAAATTTGATTTACTTTCGAAAACTATAACCATGCAAGAAGCCATCGATTTTCTAACCAACAAAAATCCAATATTTCTAGAAATCATTGAGAAATACGGATTGCCTCCAATTCCAAGACGTCCGCCTGGGTTTGAAACTTTGGTTTTATTAATACTCGAGCAGCAGGTTTCTATAGATTCGGCGAAAGCCACATTTTTAAAAATTAAAGCTTATAAAACTTGTAATCCTGAAAACATGGCTATTCTTTCTGATGAAGAATTTAGAAGTCTTGGAGTAAGCCGTCAGAAAACAAAATACATTAAGATTTTAGCGGAAGCGGTTTTAAACAAAGAATTGGATATTGAAAGTTTAGCTTCAAAATCTGCCAAACAAGTTCGCGAAGAGCTTATTAAATTAAAAGGAATTGGGAATTGGACAATAGATATTTATTTAATGTTCTGTCTTGAAGAACCCGATTTAATTCCATTAGGCGATATAGCTGTCATAAATACAATCAAAGAATTGCTGAATATTCATGACAAACAAGAAATGGAAATTCATGCAGAACAATGGAGTCCGTATCGATCTTACGCAACTTATCTGCTCTGGCATTATTACTTAAAAAAAAGAAATAGAACAATTAGCTATTAAATGCTTGTTTTTTAAACTCTAATGAAGATAATTTAACCTTGTTTTTTATTGTAAAACTAGATTCTTTAGTTATTTTTGCAACCGAAATTATAGAAACAATAAAAAACAAAAATGACCGCAGACAAATTAACGACTTTCGATGTATTGATCGAAATACCAAGAGGAAGCAGAAATAAATATGAGTACGATTTTGAAATTAAAAGAATGCGTTTCGACAGAATGTTATTCTCTTCTATGATGTACCCAGCAGATTACGGATTTATTCCAGAAACTTTAGCTTTAGATGGTGATCCTCTTGATGTATTAGTTTTGGTAAACGAACCAACTTTCCCTGGATGTGTAATGGAGGTTAAACCAATTGGTGTTTTCCACATGGCAGATGACAAAGGACCAGACGAAAAAATTATTTGTGTACCAGTTTCAGATCCAATCTGGAATTCATTAAACGATCTTTCTGATATTAATCCACACTTATTAAAAGAAATCGAGCACTTTTTCCAAGTTTACAAAGATCTTGAAAACAAAAAAGTAGATGTTGAAGGATGGGGAGACGTAAAAGAAGCTTACGACATCATCGCAGAGTGCACAAAACGTTTTGATGACATTGAAAATAAACCGGCTGGATTATTTAGCATTAAATAATTTTAACCTTATTCTATTATAAAAAAAGCAATACTGCCGTCAGGAGTATTGCTTTTTTGTTTAAATTCGTTCAGTTAGATTGTTGACTATTAACCAAAACCAATAAAATATTATGAATGCATTTATGATTTACCTGCCAATTATAATGGCAGTTTTAGGATTACTTTTCATGGGAATAAAAAGGACTTGGGTTTTAAAACAAGACGCTGGAGACGGTAAGATGAAAGAGATTTCAGATTACATCTACGAAGGAGCCTTAGCCTTCTTAAAAGCCGAATACAAACTATTAAGCATCTTTGTAATCATTGCCAGTTTAGCTTTGGCAGGAATTACTTTTATTCCGGGAGTAAAAACACATTTGTTAATCGTAATAGCATTTATTTTTGGTGCATTTTTCTCTGCTTTAGCAGGAAATATGGGAATGAAAATAGCAACCAAAACAAACGTTAGAACTACTCAGGCAGCTCGTACGAGTCTTCCGCAAGCATTAAAAGTTTCTTTTGGCGGAGGAACTGTAATGGGGTTAGGTGTAGCGGGTTTAGCTGTTTTAGGTTTAACATCCTTTTTTATCATTTTCTTTCATTTGTTTTCTGGAGGAGTTTGGAAAGACACCGATACTATGACGGTTGTTCTAGAAACTCTTGCAGGATTTTCACTTGGAGCAGAATCTATTGCTTTATTTGCCAGAGTTGGTGGGGGAATCTACACAAAAGCGGCCGATGTTGGAGCCGATTTAGTGGGTAAAGTTGAAGCGGGAATTCCGGAAGATGATCCTCGTAACCCAGCAACAATTGCAGATAATGTGGGAGATAACGTAGGTGACGTTGCAGGTATGGGAGCCGATTTATTTGGATCTTATGTTGCCACTGTTCTAGCGGCAATGGTTCTAGGAAACTATGTGATAAAAGATATGGGCGGAAGCATTAATGATGCTTTCGGCGGAATTGGACCAATTTTGCTTCCAATGGCAATTGCCGGTTTCGGAATTTTATTTTCAATTATCGGAACAACATTAGTAAAAATATCAGATGATAATGCTAAAGAAGCACAAGTGCAGAAAGCATTAAATATAGGAAACTGGGTTTCTATCGTTTTAACAGCTTTAGCTTGCTTCTTTTTGGTACAGCACATGTTGCCAGAAACTATGCAAATGACCTTCTTTGGAGAAGGTTCTAAAGCTATTTCGTCAATGCGTGTTTTCTACGCCACTTTAGTTGGATTAGTAGTTGGCGGAGCTATTTCATCAGTAACAGAATATTATACAGGATTAGGAACAAAACCAGTATTGGCTATAGTTCAAAAATCATCTACAGGTGCAGGGACAAACGTAATTGCAGGTTTGGCAACGGGAATGATTTCTACTTTTCCAACCGTATTATTGTTTGCAATCGCAATTTGGATTTCGTATGTTCTAGCTGGATTTTATGGAGTTGCCTTAGCTGCTTCAGCAATGATGGCTACAACTGCTATGCAATTGGCAATCGATGCTTTCGGACCAATTTCTGACAACGCTGGTGGAATCGCTGAAATGAGCGAATTGCCAAAAGAAGTTCGTACTAGAACCGATATTTTAGATTCAGTTGGAAATACAACAGCAGCAACAGGAAAAGGATTTGCTATTGCTTCTGCGGCCTTAACTTCATTGGCCTTATTTGCAGCTTATGTAACCTTTACAGGAATCGACGGAATTAATATCTTTAAAGCACCAGTTTTAGCGATGTTATTTGTCGGTGGAATGATTCCGGTAGTTTTCTCAGCTTTAGCAATGAATTCTGTTGGAAAAGCAGCAATGGATATGGTGTACGAAGTTCGTCGCCAGTTTAAAGAAATTGCTGGAATTATGGAAGGGACAGGAAAGCCAGAATACGGAAAATGTGTTGAAATTTCTACAAAAGCCGCTTTACGTGAGATGATGCTTCCTGGAGTTTTAACGATTGGTTTTCCGATTGCAATTGTTCTAATTGGAAAATTAGTTTATTCAGATAACAATCAATTAATTGCTGAAATGTTAGGAGGATATATGGCTGGAGTTACCGTTTCTGGAGTACTTTGGGCTGTTTTCCAAAACAATGCCGGTGGCGCTTGGGATAATGCTAAAAAATCTTTTGAGGCAGGAGTTATGATTAATGGAGAAATGACATACAAAGGTTCTGATGCGCACAAAGCTGCTGTAACTGGAGATACTGTTGGAGATCCGTTTAAAGATACTTCCGGGCCTTCAATGAACATTTTAATCAAATTAACTTGCTTGATTGGATTGGTAATTGCTCCAATTTTGGGTGAAGGCCATGCTCCGTCAGATATTGCTGGAAAAGCTTCTTGTTGCGCTAAAACAGAGATGCATGCGGGAATGTCAAAATGCGGTGATATGTCTGGAATGACAAAAGAAGAATGTATTAAAATGTGTAAAGAAAAAGGCTGTTCTGAAGAAGAAACTGCTAAATGTCTGGCTCATTTTGATGCAGCTGGAAAATATCAAAAAACTGACTGCTTTGATACAAGCAAATATGATAAAAAATCAGTTCGTGTTGAGGTTAAAAATATCAACGGAAAAACAACAGGAACTGTTACTAAAACTGAAAATGGAAAAACTACAACAGAAGTTTTTGAAGGAACTGAAGAAGAAGTTTTAGCAAAAGTTGAAGCTGCGAAATAAAAACTTTGTCAAATTTTTTTAAAAATAGAAAATGCCTCTAAATTTAGAGGCATTTTTTATTGATTTAAAGCATATTCTTTAATCAACGTTGAAGCTGGAATATGAAGAGCTTTGTTTAAAACTCTTATTTGTTTTATTGTTAATGCTCTTTTGCGATTAAACAATTCAGATACTCTTGAGCGGCTATTCAAAATAATTCCTAAGTCGGCATCACTTAATCCATTTTGTTCCATCATAAACTTAATGGCCTCAATAGGATCGGGTTCTGGAATAGGGTAATGAATTTGTTCGTATTTTTCTATTAGTGTTACCAGAATATCCAACTCATCTCCTTCAGCAGTATCTGGTTTGGCATCAAAAAGAAGATTAACTCTTTCTAATGCTAAACTATAGTCATGTTCTGTTTTTATTGGTTTTATATTCATAGTTTACAAATTTTTAATATCTTCTAAATCATCATATTCATTATGTGTTCCAACAAAAAGAATATAAACGATTTGAGTTTCATAATTGATTTTTACAATCAAACGATAATGATTTCCACAAATATTGAAGATTACTTTATTATTACCAACAAAATCTGCAGTCCCAAAAAAAGATTTTATAGCGTTAGAATTAGAAAAACTATTTTTATCAAAAACTTGATACCAGGATAATAATTGCTGTTTTGAATTTGGAAATCTTTCCCAAAAATTTTGCAGGGTTCTTTTCGCTATTATTCTCATAACTTACATTGCAAATATATTTATTTTTTCCCAAATAGGGAAATCTTGTTAAAGCAAAACAAATGTAAGAAAATATTTAAATAAAAAAAGCCTCTAATTTTAGAGGCGTTTATATTTTGTGCAAATTAGGAACTTTTATTTTAAAACAATCCATTCAATTCAGCATCAATTCTACTAATGATATCTCCTAAATCTTCGGGATTGTCAACAAAATTGATATTGTCCACATCAATAATCAAGAGTTTTCCTTTAGTATAAGTCTGAATCCAAGCTTCATATCTTTCATTCAAACGGCTTAAATAATCGATAGAAATCGAGTTTTCATATTCGCGCCCGCGCTTGTGGATTTGACCAACAAGATTCGGAATCGAACTTCTCAAATAAATCAATAAATCTGGAGCTTTAACTAACGATTCCATTAATTCGAACAAAGACGTGTAATTCTCAAAATCACGACTTGTCATTAAGCCCATTGCATATAAGTTGGGTGCGAAAATATGAGCATCTTCGTAAATCGTTCTGTCTTGAATGATTTTTTTTCCGCTTTCGCGAATTTGCTGCACTTGACGAAAACGGCTGTTTAGGAAATAAATCTGAAGATTAAATGACCAGCGCTCCATCTGATGGTAGAAATCATCCAAATACGGATTATCAACTACATCTTCATAATGAGGTTCCCATTTGAAATGTTTCGCCAATAATTTGGTCAAAGTTGTTTTTCCTGCGCCTATGTTTCCTGCTATTGCTATGTGCATTACGGTGTTACGATTTTATAATTTGATATATCTGTAGCTGTAAAAATAGATAAAATTTGGTCTTTGTAATAAAAATTGTCAAAGGTTTTTTCTGAAATTTTAATCTCAGAAATTACTTCTGGATTTGATTTATTGAAACCTTTAAAATACAATAAATTATTCTTACTGAAAAGATATTGAGAAGAATTAACAATGGCAATTTTATCAAAATCGGCTATTTTTCCTAGCGAAGTAATTTTCCCAAAAATGTCACAAGAGTACCAATTGTTTTTTCTGTCAATCCAATAGAAAGCATTAAAATCAGTTTGGTAATATTGGATTGGTTCGGTCAGTGGAATTGAAACGGTTTTGTACTCGTTTTTTAAATAATCAAAAAGTCCAATTTGCTGGTTTAAAGCGTTATAAATCCATAACTGATTTTGTGTGGACATTCCAATGGCACTCACCACAATTGGAGTGGCATTCTGTGAAAAATTAATTTCGGTCATTTTATTTAATTGATTGTCCAATAAAACAACGCTATTGAAATCTTCATAAAACAAAACAATCTTTAGCGGATTCTGAAGATCGACTTTTGTGATTTTTCCCAAGGAAACATTCTTGTATTCAAAGATTTCTTTTCCTTTAATCTTGCTAAAAACATTATTCGTTATCTGATAAGAATATCCGAAAGCATCATATCCTAAAAATGTATCAGAGGTATTTTTATACTGCGAAATCAAAGTTGGATTTATGCTCAAATCCTGAGCTGAAAGCGCCTGAAAAGTGCAGAAAAGAAATACGGAAAATAAAATTTTTTGCACTGTTTTAAGCATGAGAAATTATTTTACAAGAGTACCAAATTACAAAAACTCTTCTTATAAATTTTAATTTTAAGCCTTAAACCTTTTTGAAATCTAATAGTCTAAAAAATAAGCGGTTCTATCTATGTCTTAATGCCGTTAATATATTTAGTTTTTTGAATTTTAAAATAAATAATACATTTGAATGTAAGTTTTGTCGGATTTACTCACTTAAAGAAAATAAAATGAAAAAAATATTTTTTTATATGACTTTGATGCTTGTTTCTATACAAATTCAAGCACAAAAAGATTTTCAAGGAATGGCTGTTTACGAGTCTAAAACCCAAGCGCCGAAGTTTGAAGGGATGCGCGGTAATAGAGATATTACGCCAGAAATGCAGAAAAATATGGAAGAGCGTATGAAAAAAATGCTCGAAAAAACATTCATTTTAAATTTTGATAAAGCAGCCTCAATTTATAAAGAAGAAGAAAAACTAGAAGCGCCTGGCCAACAGCAAGGAGGTTTCCGAGTTATGTTTGGTTCGCTTACTGGCGGAGGAGGTACTTTCTATAAGGATGTGAAAGCAAAAACCTATACAGTTGATAAAGAATTTATGGGGAAAGAGTTTCTCGTTGTCGATTCGCTGCCAAAATTAAACTGGAAATTGGAACAAGAAACCAAACAAATTGGTGGTTACAATTGCTTCAAGGCAATAGCTGTAAAACAAGCTAGTAAAACCGATTTTAGAAACTTCAGACCTAAAAAAAATGATGATGTAAAGGATGAAGTAAAAAAGACTTCTGGAGATACCAAAACGAATTTTGCAGATAATTTCGAAATGCCAAAAGAAATTGTCGTGACGGCTTGGTATACGCCAGAAATTCCCATCAATCAAGGGCCGGAAAATTATTGGGGACTTCCAGGATTAATCTTAGAAATCAATGATGGGACAACAACTATTTTATGTTCAAAAATTGTTTTGAATGCTAAAGATAAAGTGGAAATAAAACCTTCTAAAAAAGGAAAAGTAGTTTCTCAGAAGGAATATGACGAAACGGTAATTAAAAAAATGGAAGAATTTAGAGAGATGAACCGCGGCCGTGCTGGCGGACCTCCTCCTATGGGAAGATAATATCTTTAAAATTCCAATTTTTCAAAATCCAAAATCCAAATTGCTTCGCCTGTTCACTATCGCTCGGGTCCAAACTTTCAATATTCTTATAATGAATAAGACACTCTTTGTATTTGCCTTACTTTTTACTTCGATATGCTTTTCTCAAAGCGTCCGTTTTGACGGTTTGATTCAGGATGAGCAGAAAAATCCGTTGGAAATGGCCAATATTATGGCTATCAATAATGGTACAAAAGCAATGGATTCCTATGGAATAACCAATGATAAAGGAAAGTTTCAATTGACTTTGAAACCAAATACAGCTTATACCATTAAAATAAGTTATTTGGGAATGAAGTCTAAAGAAATTGCAGTATCGACTAAGTCTGAAAACATGACTCAGAATATTGTTTTGGATGGCGCTGGAATAGAATTGGAAGGCGTAGAAATTGTTCGCGAAATGCCAGTTTCTATAAAAGGCGACACAATTGTTTATAATGCTGATTCTTTTAAATCTGGAACAGAAAAAAAGCTTGAAGATGTCTTAAAGAAACTTCCAGGAGTTGAGGTAAATGCCGATGGAGAAATTGAAGTTGAAGGGAAAAAAGTCAGCAAATTGATGGTTGAGGGAAAAGATTTTTTTGACGGAGATACCAAATTGGGCGTCAAAAATATTCCAGCCGATGCAATTGATAAAGTTCAGGTTTTAAGAAATTATAACGAAATAAGCCAATTAAAAGGTCTAGAAAATGATCAGGAAAATGTGGCGATGAACATTAAACTGAAAGAAGGAAAAAAGAACTTTTGGTTTGGAGATGTGACCGCAGGAATTGGAGTTGCAGAATTGGACAGCCGATATATTATTAATCCAAAACTGTTCTACTACAGCCCAAAATACAGTATCAATTTAATTACCAATTTTAATAATATTGGTGAATTGCCTCTTACGGCTCAAGATTATTTTAAGTTTACAGGAGGATTTAAAAATATGATGAAAAAAGGCGGAAGCAGTTTTAATGTTTCTTCAAATGATTTAGGAATTTCGTTATTGCGTAATAATCGTGCAAAAGAAATTGAAACCAAATTTGGCGCAACAAACTTTGCTTATTCAGCTACAAAATCGTGGAATATAAGCGGTTTTGGAATTCTTTCAACTTCAAAAACCGACTTAGAAACTAAATCGCAAACAACAATTTTAGAATCTGGAGATCAGCAGAAAAGTAACGAAAATACCAATCAGAAAAATAATTTGGGACTTTTTAAATTAAGCTCAACTTATAAGCCAAGCGACAAATTTCAGTTTGATTATGATATTTTAACCAAGCTTACTAAACAAGAAGAATACTCAGATTTGTTTAGAGAACAGATTGTTCAAAACGTTGCGACTTCAGAAGATATTTTTACAACAAAAAAACAAGATCCTACTTCGATTAATCAGAATTTGAGTTTGTATTATACGCAAAGCACTAAAAATATCTTTGCTTTTGAAATGCAGCATTTATATCAGGACGAAAATCCTTTTTATAATGCTAATTTGCAAACACTTCCTTTTGATTTATCGGGATATATTTCGGGACAAAACAGAAATGATTATAATCAAGACCGATTTGTGAAAACCAATAAATTGGATGCAAAACTGGATTATTATTATATGGTTACACCAAAAAGTAATTTCAATATTACTTTAGGAAATACGTATTCGTATCAGAACTTTAATTCTCACATTTTTCAAATGTTAGATGATGGAACTAGAAACGATTTGAATAATGCCCAAAATAATAATGATGTAGATTATCGTTTTAATGATGCTTTTTTAGGTTTTCATTATAAAATCCTCACAGGAAAATTTACGTTCACACCCGGAGTAAGCTTTCATACGTATCAAATGACAAACGGACAATTGGGAACCGATTATTCCCAGAATTTCACGAAAGTGCTACCAGATTTCTTTGCTTTATATCAAATCAAAAAATCAGAAACGCTGACGTATAATTTCTCTCTAACAAACGATTTTACAGATATCAATCAGTTGGCTTCGGGTTATGTTTTGTCTAATTATAGCAGTTTGTTTCGCGGAAATCGTTTCTTAGAAAATGCGACTTCACAAGTACATTCGCTTCGTTATTTCAAGTATAATATGTTCAATTTTGAGAACATTTTTGCCAACGCAACTTACACCAGAAAAGTTGATGCGATTAAAACAAAAGCAGATTTTGACGGAATTAACCAATCATCAGTTCCTTACAACTCCAATTTAGCTGATGAGACTTTTACGGGAATGGGAAATTACGGGCGTTCGTTTTTAAAGAATTATAAAGCTTCTGCAAATGCTAGTTTTAATTGGTCGAAATTCAATAATATTCAGAACAATCAATTGTCAACAACAGAAAGTTTCAGCCAGAGCTATACCGTTCGAGCTTCAACAAATTATAAAAATCTTCCCAATATTGAATTTGGCTACAATCTTTTGATAAATAAATATAGTGGTTCAACCTTTTACACTGATAAACCATTTGCAAGATTAGATTATTACTTCTTGGATAGTTTTTCTTTTGTTTCAGAATACGAATTCTACCATTATTATAATGGCGATAAAACTGTTGATAATGAATATGATTTTTTAAGCGCCAGTTTAATTTATCAAAAAAAGAATAGCAAGTGGGAATATAAAGTTTCGGCAACCAATTTGTTGAACACAAAATATCTTAATGATGACAGCTTCTCGCAATTCTCTACAAGAGTTTCGCAATACACTGTGCAGCCGCGTTATATCATATTTTCAATGAAATACAATTTGTAGTATTTTAATTGCAAATATTGTGACTTTTTGTGATTTGTTTAAAGAAGAATCAGATATCTTTGCGCTATATTATTAACAACAAAATATGTAGTTATGCGCAATTTTATTTGGAGTTTGTCACTCCTGTTTGCCGGAATTTCTATCTCTTTCGCCCAAACTAATGGAATAGAAAAAGGAACTTATTTATCTACAAATAAAGGAGGAAAAATCAAATTAAATTTACTGGATGATAATAAGTATGAATTGGTTTTTTATTCGGGAGGATATGAAATTAAAGGCGATTCTTTGGTTTTCTTAAAAAGTAAAAATACCGTAGATAATAGATTTGATCTTTCTTTTGCTAAAGATAAAAAAGCAAAAAAAATTAAGATTAAGTTTTTGAATCCGTCTTATTATTCCTTTTACATAGGAACTCAAAAAGGAACAGAAGCAGTTCAATACCAGAGACTTTCAGATATAAAAACGAAGGTAGATCCTGAATATATCAAAACAGATTTAGATTTTGAAATAGAAAAAACGGATTTCCTTTATTTGGTTTACGAAGATTATAACGGAAAAAGTGATGTCAATAAATATGCATTGCCAAAAGATGTTTCAGAGATAACAATCAATTATGATCTTGCTGTTTTGAATGATCTAAATCTTGCAGGATCTTTTGATAAGAATACAAAAGAGTTAAAAATTTCTGATCAAGCAGGAAAAGATCCTTTAGTGTTTGTGAACGAAAAAGATGAGAAGCCGGCTAAAGCTCCAACAGTAGTTCCGATAGAAACACAGTCTGTTACAAACTGGACTTATCCAGGGAAAGATCCTGATTACGGTTCTTATGGAAGCGCAGTAGTAGATAGTATATATAATAGTCTGCCAGTTGATACAACTGCGGTACCAGCAGCAGCATATCCTCTTGATCCCCCAGCTTCTTATACCAAATATGATTTTAAGCTAAAAATAGAAGGCAATCTCAAAAAGGCAATAGAATCTACCAAAACAGCCAGCAACAAATTTTTGGTAGTTGTGGTGGACAGCAAGAATAAAACGGCAAAAGAAACTTTTGATGCTTTTATAAAAGAGCAGGAAACGCAGACAGGCTATAATATGTATGATTCGTATAATGCACTTTATGATACATACAATTATTATTTGGCTGGAGCCGATGATAAAAAATGGCTGAAAAACAATAAAATAACTAATGATCCAAGCGTATTGGTTTTAAACGGAAATGGCGATGTACTTGCTGTTGCAAAATCAGATTTAACAACACAGCAATATCAGTTTAGCTATTATGGCGATTTTTATAGAAAACTTCAAAAAGCAAATGCTTTCCTTTCTATAGATAAAGTTTTAAAGAACAAAAAAGCCTCAGATGCAGACTTAATTAATGCTTTTAATAAAGCGGCTTTATTAGAAACGTCTTATGATTATGATTCAGATTATTCAGTAAGCGATCCTAATTCTACTGATTTTGTAATTACAAAAACGGCTTTAGACCAAAAAGAAGTAGCTCAAACATGGAAAAAATTGATTGAATCACACCAAAAAGATAAAGCTGTAAATATGTATTTGGCTGAGACTATTATAAAAGAAATCAAAAATCAAGGATTTACAAAACAGCTTTTTAATCAGGAAAGAATTCTTAATGATACCGATTTTCTAGCGATAGATTATTTGTTAAAACATTCTGATGATATTGAAAATAATAAAGTTGCTTTCAATAATAATGCGCCAGAAGTTCATAATATAGGAAGTGCTGTTTCTGAAATTTCTAATGCATTACAGCAAAATCTGTACGCTTCTCAGGATGGACTTACAGGTGAAATGAATAAGGAGAAAATCAATTCTGTTTACAAAAAGATCATAGCATCTGGAAAAGGAAATTTTGATGCCTACAGAAATTATTTTTATTATTTAAGCCAGCTTGAAGATCAAGATGGGTCTAATACGACTTACTTGAAAGAGTTCAGTTCTTATTTTGATAACACATTAGCTGGACCAAGCCCAATAGAAAAATTAGATGCTATTTTTGGAGGTTTAGATTCTAGCTCAAGTTATTCTTATGATGGATGGAGTTCGTTTAAACTTTACCATTCAGATATTTGCAATAACGCGGCATGGACAGTTGTATTAAAACCACAGAACTCAAATTTTATTAAAGAGGCAATTAAATGGTCTGAATATAGTTTGGTGATATCTAAAAACAATCCGTACTACTTAGACACTTTAGCGCAATTGTATTATAAAGATGGACAGACACAAAAAGCTATCGAAACACAGGTTTTAGCAGTAAAGTTTATTACTAGTGACGTTGATGAAGAAACTGCAAATCAAATGAAGGAAGTTTTAACTAAAATGAGTAACGGAACATATTAATAAAACTAGCATATAAAATAAAAGCCGATTTCTATTTTTTAGAAATCGGCTTTTTTATGTTCGGCTAATCTAAGATGTCTGATAATCTAAGTTAGTCTATAGATCTGAATTACAATCCAAATGCAGCTTTTACTTGGTCAACAAAATCAAGTTTTTCCCATGTAAACAACTCAACAGTAACTGTTTTTTCGTTTCCGCCTGGAGCAGAGAAAGTTTTAGTAACAGTTTCTGGTTTACGTCCCATGTGTCCGTAAGCAGCAGTTTCGCTATAGATTGGGTTTCTTAATTTCAAACGTTGTTCGATAAAGTAAGGACGCATATCGAAGATAGCTTCTACTTTTTTAGCGATTTCACCGTTAGTTAAGTTTACTTTAGAAGTTCCGTAAGTTTCAATGAAAATTCCCATTGGCTCAGCAACACCAATTGCGTAAGAAACCTGAACTAAGATTTCGTCAGCAACACCGGCAGCAACTAAGTTTTTAGCGATATGACGAGTTGCATAAGCAGCACTTCTATCCACTTTACTTGGATCTTTTCCAGAGAATGCACCACCACCGTGAGCACCTTTTCCGCCGTAAGTATCAACGATGATTTTTCTTCCTGTCAAACCAGTATCTCCGTGAGGTCCTCCAATAACGAATTTTCCTGTTGGATTGATGTGGTAGTTGATTTTATCGTTGAATAAATGAGCGTGCTCTGGGTTTTTAGCGATAATTCTAGGAATCAAGATTTCGATAATATCTTTTTTGATTTTAGCCAACATTTCAGCTTCTGTATCAAAATCATCGTGTTGAGTTGAAATTACAATCGCATCAATACGAGTTGGTTTATTATCGTCGCTATATTCTAAAGTAACTTGAGATTTAGCATCTGGACGCAAATACGTGATTTCTTTGTTTTCACGTCTTAAAATAGCTAATTCTTGTAATAATTTATGAGATAAATCTAATGCCAATGGCATGAAGTTTTCAGTTTCGTTTGTAGCGTAACCAAACATCATTCCTTGATCTCCTGCACCTTGTTCTTCTGGCTTAGCTCTGTCAACACCTTGGTTAATATCTGCAGACTGCTCGTGAATAGCTGAAAGAATTCCACAAGAATTCGCTTCAAACATATATTCACTTTTAGTGTATCCAATTCTTTTGATTACATCGCGAGCGATTTGCTGAACATCAAGATAAGTATTCGATTTTACTTCACCTGCTAAAATCACCTGACCTGTTGTAACTAATGTTTCACAAGCTACTTTTGAGTCAGCGTCAAATGCCAAAAAGTTGTCAATTAATGCATCCGAAATTTGATCTGCAACTTTGTCTGGATGCCCTTCACTAACAGATTCTGACGTAAATAAATAAGCCATAATAATGTAATAATAATATATTAGTTTTTTAAAAATTAAGCAGAGAAAGTAATTGCTAAAAAGGGCTAAAGGAGAGTTTCTGCTTTAGCATTTTTTACTACTGAAATGAATCTTTCAGCATTCATAACGAAACCATTTCATTATGAAGAGGTTGCAATCAGTTCAAATTTTTCCTCTGTTTCGGGTGCAAAGGTATGAAACCATTTTGATTTGCAAATTAAAGTTCAACTTTTTTTATTTTTTCTAGCAGAAATTTAACAATAACATACTATTTCGATAGGGTAATAGAAAATATTTGGTTTTTTGTTTGGTCGATTAAAAAATAGTTTGCAACTTTGCCCCGTTAAAACAAAAGAAACAAATGAAATTTACAGTTTGCAATATGATGTCTTGTAAGATGCCGGAGTTCTCCGCAGAGACACTATTGTAAAATATTTTTCAAAATATATAAATAGAACCTCTGCCGAACCGCAGAGGTTTTTTTATTCAAAAAATAAAAGCTGTAAGATTTTTTTTAAGCCAAAAACACTAATTAATCAGTAAAGAAGAAATGAAGAAAAATGTACTAATCGTTTTAGGTCTTGTGACATTTTCAGGACTTTATGCTCAGGACAATAAAAAAGAGCAGGATAGTTTAAAAAACAACGAACTGTCTGAAGTTACTATTATTGGATCAAGAAGTAAAAACAGAGTTAAAACAGATGTGCCAGTTCCGGTTGATGTTTTTAACGTATCCGAAATAACAAAAGGAGCACCGCAAACGAGCGTAACTCAGATTTTAAATTATGTTGCTCCGTCATTTACGAGTAACCCAACATCTACAGCAGATGCAACAGACCACGTAGATCCAGCACAATTAAGAGGGTTAGGGCCAGATCAGGTTTTAATTCTTGTAAACGGAAAACGAAGACACACCAGTGCTTTAGTAAACATAAACGGATCGCCAGGTAGAGGATCTGTTGGAACAGATTTAAATGCCATCCCGTCTTTTGCTATCGAAAGAATCGAAGTTTTAAGAGACGGAGCTGCAGCGCAATATGGTTCTGATGCAATTGCAGGAGTTATTAATATTGTTCTGAAAAAGAATGCTAATTATCTAACAGGGGGAATTCAGTATGGAGCAAACCTATCTTCTGGATCAAATAATTTTGAAGGAGGCGCAGACGGACAAACAGCCCAAATCGATTTAAACTACGGAACTTCATTGGGCAAGCCAGGAAGTTTCTTGAATGTTACAGGAACTGCCGTAACAAGACAAGCAACCAGCCGAGCAGGAATTAGAAGCAATGCTATTTTTAATGCTTACAATGCTGTCGAAAATAGAGCGGCACAAGATGGAGTAGAGATTAACTCGCTATTTAGCAACATTAATACGACTACAAATTCAGCTCAGATTTTGTCATCATTAAAACAGTATGCGCCGCAAGTAAGTTATTTTACAACGGCACAGCAAAACGCTATTGCATCAGCATCGACAATTGCACAGATGCAGACGGCTTTAAATTTTGATGTTACTAATAATGAGCTAGCTTATAGAGGTCAGCAGAGAAGTGATTATAATATGAGTGTTGGTCAGTCAGAACTGGCTGCAGGACAATTGTATTTTAACGCTAAATATCCTTTGAGCGAAACAACTTCGTTATATTCTTTTGGAGGTGTTTCATATAGAGGCGGTAAATCATATGCATTTAATAGACTGCCAAACGGTTCTGGAACTTTCACGCAAGTGTATGAAAATGGATTCTTGCCAGAAATTGAATCAAAAATTCTAGATGCTTCTGGAGCAGTTGGTGTAACTACGCAATTATTTGGGTTTGATACCGATTTAAGCACCAATTTAGGAACAAACTCTTTTAATTATGATGTGAATAATACGATCAATGCAACTTTGGGAACAAATTCTCCATTTAGTTTTGATGCCGGAAAAGTTTCGTTTTTACAAAGCACAACCAATTTGGATTTTAGCAAAAAACTAGATGTTCTTTCTGGGCTGAACGTTGCTTTTGGAGGTGAGTTCAGATACGAAAATTACCAAATTAAAGCTGGTGAAGAAGCTTCTTACGGATTATATGATGTAAACGGAAATTTAGTGTCTGGAATTTTGCCAAGCAATTCGCCATTAATTGTAACTGACTTCTTTGGAAACAAACGTGGAGCAGGAGCACAAGGATTTTCAGGATTCCAGCCTTCAGATGCTAAAGAAAAAGACAGACAAAGTGGTGCTGCTTATGTTGATTTAGAATTGAATGCCACTGAAAAATGGCTTATAAATGGAGCTGCACGTTATGAAAACTATTCAGATTTTGGAAATACGGTTACGTTTAAACTGGCTTCTCTTTTAAAATTAAATGATAATATCAATTGGAGAATTTCTGGACAAACAGGTTTTAGAGCACCTTCTTTACAGCAGAGATATTTTGAGTCAAGTTCTACCCAGTTTATCAACGGTGCTCCATATCAAGTTGGTTATTTTACAAACGATTCGCAAGCGGCAAAAAGCATTGGAATTGAAAGTTTAAAACCAGAAAAATCAAAAAGCATCAGTACAGGATTTACATTCAAGATTCCTGAAGCTAACATAACCATTGCAACTGATGCTTATTTTACAAGAATCAATGACAGAATTGTACTGTCTGGACAATATTCAAGACCAACAGATGCACAGATAGCGGCGGCAACTTCTCCAGAACAAGCTGAGGCATTGACTTTATTTCAACAGGCATTTGATTTGAAAGGTGTAGAAAGAGCTTCATTCTGGACAAACGGAATCGATTCTGAAACAAAAGGAATTGATTTAGTAATTTCTCAGAAATACGATGTAATTCAGGATTTCACCATTAGAAACGATTTTGCCTTAAGTTTTAATGAAACCAAAAGAGTTGGTGATTTGCATATTCCGCAATCTATAGTGAATGCAGGAGGAGAACCTTATATTTATTCGTTCTTTCCAGAATCAAGCCGAGTGTATTTAGAAGAAGCCATTCCCAAATTGAAAGCCAATTTGATGACAACTTTCAATATTAAAAAACTGGATATTTATTTAAGAAACAGCTATTTCGGAAAAGTTACCGATCCAGGAGCAACAGATGTTAATCTGGACGGATTTTCTTCTGTATACGAACATCCAGAATACAGTGCAAAATTGGTTACCGATTTGTCTTTAGGATATCAGATTAACGAGCATTTGAGGGCTACAATTGGAGTTAATAATATAGGAGATGTTTATCCGGACAGAAATAATCCTGCAACTCCAGCCTTTACAAATACAACTCCAACTTTGTCACCAGCGCCAAGTACAGATTTGACAAATGCGAATCAGTTTGCGTATTCAAGAGCCGTTTCTCAATTTGGATTAAACGGAAGATTTGGTTTTGCCCGTTTAAGCTTTAAATTTTAAGTAAAATATTTTCTTTTAGGCCTTTATTTAAAAGGCTTGAAAGAGATTTCGAAAAAAGAAAACACAAAAATTTAATTTTAATTTGGTGGTTTAAAAATATTTACTACTTTTACTCTATAGAAATAGTCGAATTTAAAAAATAAGATTAATTAATAGAAAAATGAAAGCAATAGCAAAAAGAAATATGATATGTTGTAAGATGATGCAAATGTGCATCCCACATTGCTATTGCCAAAAGTGAAAGAGTAGAATCTTTGTTATAGTTAAACTATAGCCCTTTTGGTCGCCATCCGAAAGGGCTTTTTTTATTTCCAACATTTTAAATTTTAAATCATGAATACACTAGATATAAATACAATCGCATTTCAATACTTATTAAGAAATAATAATTCGGAAGAATCATCAACTGAAACTCTAAAATATGATCCTGCACAGCAGATAAAAACGCAGAAATCATTGCTGTTTCATCTATATGATCTTGAAGAAGAAGCTGAAGATATTTTAGCTTAAATCAATTTCGAAAATTAAAATCAATAACAATATAAACGTATTAATAATACCTAAAAAACTAAGAAATCATGAGTACACAAAAATTTGCAACAAACGCATTACACGCAGGACACGACGTAACTAAAAACGCAGGAACTAGAGCCGTGCCAATTTATCAGACATCTTCATACGTATTTAATAATGCAGATCATGCTGCCAATTTATTTGGTCTTGCCGAAGCTGGGTTTATTTACACAAGATTAAATAACCCGACAAATGATATTTTAGAACAGCGTCTCGCTGCGCTTGAAGGGGGAATTGGAGCTGTGGTAACTGCTTCCGGAGCGTCTGCAATTTCAACAACTTTATTGACTTTGCTAAAAGCAGGAGATCATATCGTGGCTTCAAACAGTTTATACGGCGGAACGTATAATCTTTTAAAAGTTACACTGCCAAGATTAGGAATCACAACCACATTTGTAGATCCGTCAAAACCTGAAAATTTTACCAAAGCAGCTAAAGAAAATACAAGGGCTTTCTTTGTTGAATCTCTTGGAAATCCAAAATTAGATGTATTAGATTTAAAAGCAATTTCGGCAGAAGCCAAAGCATTCAAAGTGCCATTTATAGTAGATAATACAGTTGCGACACCATATTTATTAAACCCAATTAAATATGGTGCCGATATTGTTATTCATTCCTTAACTAAATATATCGCAGGAAACGGAACTTCATTAGGAGGCGTTATCATTGATGCTGGAAACTTTGATTGGGCAAACGGAAAATTCCCAGAATTTACCGAGCCATCTGCAGGATACCACGGATTAGTATATCATGAAGCTTTAGGAAATGCGGCTTTTATAGCAAAAGCTCGAATTGAAGGTCTGCGTGATTTTGGTGCTGCTTTAAGTCCATTTAATGCTTTCCAGATTATTCAGGGACTAGAAACACTTCCAATCCGAATCAAAAAACATAGTGAAAATGCTTTGGCTCTGGCTGAATGGTTAGAAAAACAAGATGAGGTAGTCTGGGTAAATTATCCAGGTTTAAAATCGAATAAATATTATGATTTGGCTAAAGAGTATCTTCCAGAAGGCCAAAGCGGAATTATCACTTTCGGATTAAAAGGAGGTTTTGATGCAGCCAAAAAAGTAGTAGACGACACCAAATTATTCTCTCTATTGGCCAATATTGGTGATACAAAATCACTGATTATTCACCCGGCAAGCACTACACACCAGCAATTAACAGAAGCAGAACAAATAGAAACAGGAGTTTCTAAAGATCTGATTCGTCTGTCTGTCGGAATTGAAGATATAGAAGATTTAATTGCAGATCTGCAAGCTGTTTTTGAGAGCGTTTCGCTTTCTCAATTCAGCATCAATAAAAATTAGGTTTTTTTGTTTTTTGTTTGAAAAATTGCCTTTAGCGAGTGGTTTTGCTAAAGGTGATTTTTTATGAAAAGCATCTTTATAAAATTTAAACCATATCTAGAGACGCACCGCAGTGCGTCTAACGTGATAACGGTGAAAATATATTAAATGAACTTATATCACTTATATGGTTTCAAAAAAAGTTAGAAATTATGTCAAAGCTTAAAATAAACATTATCCTTTTCGGAATTGGTAATATCGGAAGTACTTTGATTAATCAGATTATTGAAAGTCAGGATTTTTTTCTCGAGAGCAAAAATGTCGATTTTCATTTTCCAATTATAACCAATTCGACGGTTGCTTTTTTTGAGAAAGAAGGCGTGGGTTATTCTTGGGAAACCAATTTTAGACAATTGGCAGTTCCTTTTAAGGTAGAAGATATTGTCGAATTTGCACAAGAAAACGAATTTGAAAACTTAATAGCTGTCGATGCAACAGCTAGCGATGAATTGGTAAAACATTATAATACGCTAATCAAAAACGGATTTAATATTGTAGCAGTAAATAAAAAGGCCAATACGCTCCCAATAGACTTATATAAAGAGCTAAGGGCAGATCTTAAAAAGTACGACAAAGAATTTTTGTATGAGACATCGGTTGAAACTGGAATTCCTGTTTTGCAGACTTTAAGAGATTTGTACTATTCGGGAGAAAAAATCACAAAGATTCGAGGCGTTTTTTCCGATAATCTGAGTTACGTCTTTAATAGATTTTCATCTGAAGATGTTTCGTTTTCATCTGTTTTAAAAGATGCGAGTCTTTTAGGTTTGATGAAATCAAATTTTAAAGAAGATTTGTCTGGAAATGATACTGCAAGGAAACTTCTAATATTGGCCAGAGAAATAGGAAAAGATTTTGATCTCTCAGATATTAATATAAAACCTTTTATAACCGAAGAGCATTTGGAAAAAAATGGAGTGCTCGATAAAGAGGCTGTAGATAAATCATTTAAAATTGCCAAAATCACTCAAGCAGAAAATCATGTACTCCGTTATGTAGGAGAGTTTGATGTAGAAAAAGGCACTTTAGAAGCCAAATTAATTTCGGAACCAATAGTCTCTCCAATCGGGCAGTTGAAAGGTTCCGACACTATTTTTGAAATTTATACCAAATCTTACGCCGATATTCCAATCGTAATTCAAAGTGCTCCGCCATGTAAACAAGCAATTTCGAGAGGAATTATAACTGATATCCTAAAAATAGTGGAACGAATTAGGACTAAAGAAGCAGTCTGGCTATAATTTTTTAGCAAAAAAAGAAAAAGGTTCTTTGATAAACTGATTTGTCAAATGGAATTATTAAGAAAAAATGAGTTTGTTTTGTAAGTTTTTTACTTGTATTATTTCGTTTTCGCTTTTGTAAGATGTTTTTTGACGTTAAAAAATTGATTTTTAACGATTTTTGTAATTAAATTCTTGAATTTAATTTGTGTAATAAAAAAAATAATTGCATATTTGTTATACCCAAAAACTACTAGAAATCAAATGAACTTAAAAGTCAACAAAATGTTTTGTGCCATTTCGGTTAAGACCGAGGCTGGGGTGTCTATTGCTTAAAAAATTGTAAGAATACAATAATAATATAGTAAGAGCCTCCCGAGAAATTTTGGGAGGCTTTTTAATTTAATACAAATGCAGAATTTAAATAAAATACAATATAAGTCACAGATGAATAAATCCTTACAGATAAACAAGATGTTTACTGTCGCGCTTATTTGCGCATACGTCTGTTGATACTAAAAGTATACGTGAGTGTAAAAACTTAAACCCTTTTGGTATCTGAAAAATCCAAAAGGGTTTTTTTATTCTAGAAAGCGATTTAACAAAAAGATAAACGAGAAATAAAGATTATAAAACGCAACTTAACTAAAACTTAATATCATGAGCACATTGAACTACTTAGCAGAAAAAATTTCAAATTTGAAAAACAGAAGGACAAGAAAAAATAATCCGCCGCCAACAAACGAATTGGCTCATCCAAGATTCGGAATAACTGAGGCTGGAATCACAGAGGAAGGTAAAGCAACTGGAAAAAAAGCACCGAACTCTTTATTGTTTTTGATGTATTCAAAAGAAAATGAAACGCTTTTTATCTAAACGGAAAAAGCATCATAAATTAGGGTAAAACCTGCTTAATTTTACTGGGCATTTTTGTTCGGTAAATTTTTGCGTATAATAGTTTTTGCTAAAATAAGTCTCAGAAATTTAACAAACACTTTTAGATAAAATTTGTTTGTTAGAGAAATTAGTAGTTAATTTGCACCGTTAAGTTCAAACACGTATTGAAATGTTATAAAGAAAGGACGAGGGATTAGACCCGATGAATCCTTAGCAACCCTTCGGTAAAACGAAGAAGGTGCTACATTCTACCACGCCCAAACGTGGAAAGATAACAACAAGATTTTTTTCTAGTTAAACCTAGTTTTTCTTTCTAATATTTCCATATACAAATCAGATAATACAATAGATTTGAAATTGGAAAATATACCAAACCCTATTATAATTCAAGAGTTCATCACAGAAAGTGGTGCAGCTTATCATTCTATACCTTTGCATTTTACATTGGCAGGCCAGCCTTTGCATAGTGCACCAATTGTATTGGTTAATCATGCTTTAACAGGAAATGCGCAAGTAACTGGAGAAAATGGCTGGTGGAATGACTTAATTGGCGAAGGTAAAACCATCGATACTGCCATTTATACCATCTTGTCTTTTGATGTTCCTGGAAACGGAAACAATTCTTTCTTGATAGAAAATTATCTTGATTTTATGGCTAGAGATGTGGCGAGAATCTTCATTGAAGGTGTAAAAGCTTTACATATTGAAAAGCTTTTTGCAGTTATCGGAGGTTCTGTAGGAGGCGGAATTGCTTGGGAAATCTTAGCTTTAGAACCTAATATAACAGAAAACCTTATTCCGATTGCGAGCGACTGGAAATCGACCGACTGGCTTATTGCCAATTGTTTTCTTCAGGAACAAATTCTAAACAATTCTTCTCGACCAATCGAAGATGCAAGAATTCATGCCATGCTTTGTTATCGTTCGCCAGAATCATTCAAAGAGAAATTCCAAAGAACAATCAATCAAGATCTTTTGATTTTTAATATCGAAAGCTGGCTGGCACATCACGGCAAAAAATTGCAGAAAAGATTCCAATTGTCTTCTTATAAATTAATGAATCAATTGCTTAAAACAATTGATATTACTAGAAATAGTGAAAGCTTTGAAAACTTGTTGTCCAAAACAAAAGCTTCAATTCATATTATCGGAATCAATTCAGATTTGTTTTTTACGGCAAAAGAAAACGTAGAAACCTATGAAGAATTGAAGAAGTTTAAAGACAATGTTTTCTACAGCGAAATTGATTCGGTTCACGGACATGACGCTTTTTTAATCGAGTACAAACAATTAGATCATTTACTTGCCGACATTTTTAAGGCAGAAACAATAAAGAAATAAAAATGAAAGTATTAAAATTTGGAGGTAAATCATTAGCAAACGGAGAAGGACTTAACAAAGTTGTTTCAATCATTTCAGATAAAGTAAATCAAGGCGAAAAAATTGCCGTTGTCGTTTCTGCACGTGGAAATGCGACAGATGAGCTTGAATTTATCTTAAGCATTGCTGCTAAAAATGGCAGTTATAAAGAATTATTAGAGAATTTTAAAAAATATCAAATATCAGATTACCCGCAAGTTGATTTGTCTGAAGAGTTTAATGTTTTAGATAAACTTTTTGAAGGTGTTAGCTTAATTGGCGATTACAGCAAAAAAATCAAAGATCAGATTTTGTCTAAAGGCGAATTGCTTTCGGCTAAATTATTGACGGCTATTTTACTAGAAAAAGGAATTCCAGCCAATTTTGTAGATACAAGAGAATTATTGAAAACTGATTCTAAATTTGGTGATGCACAGCCATTAGAACAGCTTTCTAAGAAAAACGTAGTCAATTATTTTAAAGAACATAACGGAGAAACGGTTAATATAGTTACAGGTTTCATTGGATCTAATAACAACAACGACACAACTACTTTAGGTAGAAATGGCAGTAACTATACCGCTTCGTTAATCGCAAATTATTTAAATGCTGAAGAATTGCAGAACTTCACGCATGTAGACGGAATCTACACTGCAAATCCTGATTTGGTTGCAGATGCTAAGAAAATCGAATATTTATCGTTTAATGAAGCAAATGAGCTGGCAAATTTTGGAGCTACAATTTTGCATGCTAAAACGATTATTCCATTATTGGAAAAAAATATTCCGTTACGAATTTTAAATACTTTCAACCACGAAAATCGCGGAACTTTAATTACTTCAGATTCTTCAAAAGAAGGAATTAAAACGCTTTCTGTTTTAGAAAATGTTTCTCTCGTAAATCTTGAAGGACGAGGATTGCTTGGAAAAGCTGGAGTTGACGCTCGAATTTTTAAAGTAATGGGAGATAATAATATCAGTGTAAGCATCATTTCTCAAGGTTCTTCAGAAAGAGGAATCGGACTTGTGGTTGCAACTGATAAAGCAACAACAGCAGTTGTAGAATTAGAAAAAGAGTTTGAAAATGACTTTTATTCTAAAGATGTAAATCAGATTACGGTAACAGACAATGTATCGGTAATTTCAATTATCGGACAGGATTTGAGCACTTTCCATAAACCTTACACAGCTTTAATCAAAAATAAAATTGTTCCGATTTTGTTTAACAACACTGTAACGGGTAAAAACGTGAGTTTGGTTGTTAAAAAAGAGGAATTAAACAAAGCATTAAACGTAATTCACGGAGAGATTTTTGGAGTTTCTAAAAAGATCAACATTGCTATTTTCGGTCACGGATTAGTGGGAGGAACTTTAATCAATCAGATTTTAGAATCGGCTGCGGCAATTGAAAAACGTAAAGACATTAAGTTGAATGTTTTTGCTATAGCGAATTCTAAAAAACTGCTTTTAAACAAATACGGTGTTAATAGCAATTGGAAAAATGATATTGCAACTAAAGGTGAAGCTTATACTATCAAAGATATTATCGCTTACGCTAATGAACATCATTTAGAAAACTTAATTGCGATTGATAATACGGCTAGTGCAACTTTCGTTGAAAATTATATTCCGCTTGTAGAAAGCAGTTTCGATTTGATTTCTTCTAATAAAGTGGCGAATACTTTAACGTATGGTTTCTACAAAGAATTGAGAAAAGCTTTGGCCGAAAATCAAAAGAATTATCTGTACGAAACCAATGTTGGTGCTGGATTGCCGCTAATTGACACCATTAAATTATTGCACCTTTCAGGAGAAAATATCACAAAAATAAAAGGAGTTTTCTCTGGAACATTGAGCTATTTATTCAATAATTTCTCTGCGAAAGATGCGCCTTTCAGCGAAATTTTGCAGGAAGCAATTGACAACGGATATACAGAACCAGACCCGCGTGAAGATTTATGCGGAAATGACGTGGGTAGAAAATTATTGATTTTGGCAAGAGAATTAGATTTGCAAAATGAATTTGAAGAAATTTCTATTCAGAATTTAATTCCAGAACACTTGCGTGAAGGAAGCGTTGCCGATTTCTTGACAAAACTGAAAGAATTCGATACGATTTATGCTAAAATAAAAGCAGACCAAGAGCCAAATCACGTTTTAAGATATATTGGCGAATTGTCTGGTGATTTGCAGAATGATAAAGGAAATTTAGAAGTAAAATTAGTTTCAGTTCCAAAAGATACTGCATTGGGCGGATTAAAAGGTTCTGATTCTTTCTTCGAAATTTATACAGAATCTTACGGAGATCGTCCAATTGTTATTCAAGGAGCTGGTGCAGGTTCTGCAGTAACAGCGAGAGGAGTTTTCGGAGATATTTTGAGATTGTCTGATAAAGGGTAAATACGATTTTAGATTTTAGATTGCAGATTTTAGATTGAAATCTGAAACGAAACAAAAACAAAAAAAATAACAACACAATGAAAGTAACTTTAAACAGAGTAAATGACGCATTTCATTTTAAAGTAAAAAATGAACGCGGACACGTAGTTGACGTTGACAGCAGAGCCGAATTTGGCGGAAGCGATTTGGGTGCTAGCCCAATGGAATTGGTATTAATGGGTGTTGCAGGATGCAGCGCTATTGATATGATTTCGATCTTAAAGAAACAGCGTCAGGAAATCACTTCTTTCAACGCTGAGGTTGAAGGAACTCGTGTGCAAATAGAAGAAGCAAAACCTTTCAAGGAAATCGATGTGGTTTTCTATTTAGAAGGAGAAATCAATCCAGAAAAAGCAAAAAAAGCAGCGCAGCTTTCTTTCGAGAAATATTGCTCGGTTGCCAAAACGGTTGAACCAACAGCTACCATAAAATACAAAGTAGTTTTAAACAACGAAGCTTTGTAAGAATAGAAAATTAGTCAATTACAGAATTAGATAATTCTCCGTTAATTGAAAAAACTAGAAAAATTATTTTGCGAAACTTTGTGTTTCACTTTGTGAATCTCTGCGAAATAACCATTCAAAAAAACAAAAAACAACACAATGAATACAGAAGAATTTGGTTTTGAAACACAAGCCATTAGAACACAATTAGAAAGATCTCAATATTTAGAACACTCGGTGCCTTTGTACCTTTCATCAAGCTTCGTTTTTGAAGATGCGGAAGACATGAGAGCTTCTTTTACAGAAGAAAAAGGAAGAAATATTTACAGTCGTTTCAGCAACCCGAACACTACAGAATTTGTAGATAAAATCTGCAAAATGGAAAGTGCTGAATCTGGTTACGCTTTTGCAACAGGAATGGCAGCAGTATATTCTACTTTTGCGGCATTATTGAATTCTGGAGATCATATTGTTTCTGCGAGCAGTGTTTTTGGTTCTACTCACGCTTTGTTTATGACTTATTTTCCAAAATGGAATATCGAAACTTCTTATTTCGAAATTAATAAACCAGAGACAATCGAGAGTTTCATTAAACCAAACACCAAAATATTATACGCCGAATCTCCAACAAATCCTGGAGTAGATGTTATCGATTTAGAATTGCTGGGAAATATCGCTAAAAAACACAACTTGATTCTAATTATCGACAACTGTTTTGCAACGCCATATTTGCAGCAGCCAATTAAATTTGGAGCACATTTAGTTATCCATTCAGCTACAAAATTAATTGATGGACAGGGGAGAGTTTTAGGTGGGGTAACAGTTGGAGATGCTGAATTAATCAGACAGATTTATTTGTTTTCACGAAATACTGGGCCAGCTTTGGCGCCGTTTAATGCTTGGGTTTTGTCTAAAAGTTTAGAGACTTTGGCAGTTCGTGTAGACAGACATTGCGAAAATGCTTTGAAAGTAGCTGAATTTTTGGAGAGTCATCCAAATGTAAACAGCGTCAAATATCCGTTCTTGAAATCTCATCCGCAATACGAAATTGCTAAAAAACAGATGAAAGCGGGTGGGAACATCATCGCATTTGAAATCAAAGGCGGAATCGAAGCGGGAAGAAAATTCTTGAACAGCATTAAACTTTGCTCATTATCGGCAAATATTGGCGATACAAGAACCATTGTTACGCATCCGGCTTCTACAACACACAGCAAATTATCTGAAGAAGATCAGCTGGCGGTGGGAATCACGCAAGGATTGGTTCGTGTTTCTGTCGGTTTAGAAACGGTTGAAGATGTAATCGCAGATTTAAAGCAGGCACTTTCTTAATTTAAGATTTCAGACTTCAGATTTTTAGATTCCTGAATTATATTTTGACGATTTTTAACTGTAAATTTATTACTGTTAAAAATCGTCATTCTTTTTAATGGTTGTTGATGTAAAAAGTATATTTTTGTTGTGATCAACAAACTATATTTAGTAAAAATACCAATTAGCATATGAGCAACACTACTTACATTCTTGATGATAAATTATTAGCTTCTAGCGGAGCGCGTTTTTTAAATTATATTCTGGATCTATTATTTTTTTTCATTTTCTTTATGATGATCATTTTTTTTCTAGGTATTTTAATTGGCTTAGGGTTTGCAAATTTGGCAGTTTGGATGGACAATCTGGGAGATTTTGGATGGAATATTATGGCTATTATTATTTCGCTTATTTACTACCTGATTTTTGAAGGGTTATTTGCAAGGTCGATAGCTAAATTTATCACTGGTACTGTGGTGGTAGATGAAAATGGACAAAAACCTGATTTTGCCACTATTTTTAAGAGAAGCTTGTGCCGTTTTATTCCGTTTGATGCATTTACTTTCTTAGGAGGATCAAGAGGATGGCATGATTCTTTTTCCCACACTTATGTAGTTAACAAAAAAGCTTTGGAAGAAGAAATGAGAATGTTTCAAGAATTCAATTTAATTGGAACTAACGAAGTAATTTGATAGAATTAGTAGAATTTAACTATCTAACTATTATTTTTCTCATTTAAAAAAACTATTTTTGTTGCAGAATAATATGGAATTGTTCATTTTAGGAAAATCTAAAATCTAGATTCTACAATCTAAAATATAAAATAGTGCTTTCAAAGAAAACAAAATACGGAATTAAAGCTTTAACTTATTTAGCTAGACGTGAGAATAATGAGCCTGTACAAATTGCAGAAATTGCCAAAAGCGAGCATATTTCGATCAAATTTTTAGAAAGTATTTTGTTGCTTCTGAGAAATTCCGGTTTTCTCGGGGCTAAAAAAGGAAAAGGAGGAGGTTATTACCTAATAAAAGATCCAAAAGATATTAGTATGGCAAAGGTCTATCGAATTTTAGAGGGGCCAATTGCCTTATTGCCTTGTGCAAGTCATAATTTCTACGAAAGATGCGATGATTGCGATGATGAATCAACTTGTGCAGCACGCCGATTGATGACTGAAGTTCGCGACAATACGCTTAAAATATTAGAAAGCAATTCTTTGGCAGATATAGCATTCTAAAAAAAAATAAACCATATAAGTTCATTTAACAAGCTTTACGCAAAGACTAAAATGAACTTATATGGTTTAAAAAATTGCCTTAAAAGATCAATTTATATCCAGCCAAGAAAAGCATTACTGCAATTGCATTTCTAAGAAACTGGTCTGGCACTTTTCCGCTTAGCATGCTTCCCATATAGATTCCTGGAAGCGATCCCATTAATAATTGTCCTAGTAAACCTAAATCTAGATTTCCCATAGAGGCATGTCCGATTCCGGCAACTAAAGTTAACGGAACAGCATGTGCAATTTCAGTTCCAACCAAACGAGGTGTTGGTAACAGCGGATATAAGAAAAATAAGGTTACAGTTCCTAATGCGCCAGCTCCAATAGAGGTTAAGGTTACAGTTGCCCCTAATAAAACACCGATTCCAATTGTCAGCATGTTTTGAGTAGTACTTTCGCTGTGGAATTTATCTCCAGCATGTTTCTGAGAAAATTTCAAAAGCCTTTTTTTGAATATAATGGCGACAGAGGTAAATAGTAATGCCCAGCCCAAACTATATTTAATGACGTGGTTTATAGTTTCGATGTCGGTTTTAATGCTGTTTAAAATCCACAAAGTCAGCAATGCAGCGGGAACACTCCCTAAAGTCAGCCAGCCTGTAATTTTCCAGTTGATGTTGCCTTTTTTATTGTGTACAAATATTCCGCCAGCTTTGGTAAATGCGGCATAAAGTAAATCGGTTCCTACTGCTGTTGTTGGGGGGATATTAAAGTATAATAAAATGGGGGTCATTAAAGAACCGCCGCCAACTCCAGTTAATCCTACAATGAAACCAACAGTTAATCCGGCAATTACAAGACCTATTTGAAAATCCATGCTAAAAAATTTGGCGCTAAAATACAATATTTTTATAATAATCCTATCGATTTTATAGACATTAAAAAAATGTATTTAACAACCAAATGTTTTTGACTCATAAATTGTTGGAATATCGTGAAATACGGTGTTATTTGTGAAATTATACTGCAAAATTCTTAAAACTCTCTTTTAGAACATAATAAATGAAGATTTGAGGGGCTAAAAAAATAATAATATTGCTTTGTAATTTAGAAATAAATAGTATTTTTGCAAAGTAATCTACTAACCCGATAGGGTAATAGGTTTGAAACAAATTTAAACATGTTATATTGTTAAATATGGAGAAAGAACTGAAAATAAATAGTGCTGATTCTTTTAAAGAAAAGCTTTGGATTGGAATTCCTGTTGTTTTACTAGTAGGTTTATTATCTGTTTTAATATATAATCATCACGCTGAATTTACGTGGGATGGATTTGTGAATGGTTTTAATGCGGAGTTCTTAGTGTTTTTAGCCATTGGAGTTTTTGCTCAATTGGTTGATGGTACTTTAGGAATGGGTTATGGAGCGACTTCAACATCGTTTTTATTAGCTTATGGAGTTCCACCTGTAGTAAGCAGTACAGCGGTTCACGTTTCAGAAATGTTTACAACGGGAGCATCAGCGCTTTCTCATCATCGTTTCGGTAACATCAATAAAAAACTGGTAAAGCATTTATTGATTCCCGGAGTTTTAGGCTCGATTACTGGAGCTTACTTATTATCTGATGTAATTGATGGCGACGTTATTAAGCCTTTTATTGCAGTTTATATGATGATTTTGGCAATTGTTATTATCAGGAAGGCATTAAAAAAGAGTATAGTAAAAAAGAAAACTAAAAAATTGGGCGCTTTAGCTGTTTTTGGCGGATTTATGGATTCTGTTGGAGGCGGGGGCTGGGGACCAATCGTAACTTCGACTTTATTAGGAAGAGGAAGAAATCCGAGATATACAATTGGTTCAGTAAACGCAGCTGAATTTGCGATTTCATTTGCAAGCGGAATTACTTTCATGCTTTTTGGAGGAATCCATGGCTGGCAGGTTATCATCGGACTAATTTTAGGAGGAGTCGTTTCAGCGCCTTTGGCAGCTTATTTAGTAAATAAAATTAAAAGAAAACCGATGATGGTCGCGGTTGGGATTCTAATTATAATATTGAGTTTAAAAACATTATCTAAATTATTGTAAAAGATAATTTTAGAAAAGAAGAGATTATGAGTGCGAGTATTGTACAAGAATTATTAGAGAAAACAAAAGATTTTTCGCTTGACGAAACTTTAGTTTTTTTAGCAAAAGAATTTCCGGGAAAAGTCATTTTTTCGACTTCTTTCGGTCAGGAAGATCAGGTAATTACCGATTTTATTGCAAAAAGTGACACAGATATTAAGGTGTTTACTTTAGATACAGGAAGATTATTTCAGGAAACGTATGATGTTTTTCATAAAACATTAAAAAAATACAAAAGATCAATTGAAGTTTATTTTCCAGAAGCGGCGTCAGTTGAAAATCTGCTTCAGACAAAAGGGCCAAACAGCTTTTACGATTCAGTTGAAAACCGAAAAGAATGCTGTTTTATTCGAAAAGTGGTTCCATTGAGAAAAGCTTTAGCAGGAAATTCAGTTTGGATTACAGGATTAAGAGCAGAACAATCAGAAAACAGACAAGATTTAAGTTTGTTTGAATACGACGGGAACTTCGAAATCATCAAATTCAATCCGTTGCTAAAATGGACTTTAGAAGAAGTTGAAACGTATCTTTCAGAAAATAATGTTCCGCAAAATGCTTTACACAAACAAGGTTTCGTAAGTATCGGATGCGCGCCTTGTACCAGAGCCATTTTTCCAGGAGAAGACATCAGAGCCGGAAGATGGTGGTGGGAATCGAGCCATAAGGAGTGTGGGTTGCATAGCGCTAAAAAAGAGTAAAGACTTTTAGAGGCAAGAAGAAAGAGGCAAGACTTCTGCAGAGAATAGAAAATAGATTATAGAATAAAGAGCGAAGATTTTTAGATGAGGTGACAACTTTAAACCTGAAACCTAAAACTTGAAACTCACAAAATATCAAACAAAAAAACAATGAGTTCAGTATTAAAAACAAACGCTTTAGAGAGTGAAGCGATATATATTTTCAGAGAAGTAATTTCACAGTTTGACAAACCGGTTTTACTTTTTTCAGGAGGAAAAGATTCTATTACATTGGTGCGTTTGGCGCAAAAAGCTTTTTTTCCTGCTAAGATTCCGTTTCCTCTGTTACACGTTGATACGGGACACAATTTTCCTGAAACAATTGCTTTCAGAGATAAATTGGTAGAAGAATTAGGTTTAGAGTTGATCGTTCGTAATGTTCAGGATGCTATTGATGAAGGAAAAGTAGTTGAAGAAACTGGAAAATATTCAAGCCGTAACAGCTTACAGACTACAACACTTTTGGATGCAATTGAAGAATTCAAATTTGATGCTTGTATTGGTGGTGCTCGTCGTGATGAAGAAAAAGCAAGAGCTAAAGAACGTATTTTCTCAGTTCGTGATGATTTCGGACAATGGGATGAAAAAAATCAAAGACCTGAGTTGTTTGATATTTTAAATGGAAAAATAGAAAATGGTCAAAACGTTCGTGTTTTCCCAATTTCAAACTGGACAGAATTAGATGTTTGGAGTTATATCGAAAAAGAAAAAATCGAGATTCCGTCAATCTATTTCTCACATAAAAGAAAAGTTTTTTTGAGAGACGGTTTAATCTGGTCGCATTCTCCTTTTGTGTACCAAGAAGAAGACGAACAAATCGAAGAAAGAATTGTTCGCTTCAGAACCGTTGGAGATATGAGTTGTACCGCAGCAGTTGAATCTTACGCAGCAACAATCGAAGAAGTAGTTGGCGAAATCAGATCATCGACCATTTCTGAAAGAGGAGCCAGAATCGATGACAAACGTTCTGAAGCTGCAATGGAAAAGAGAAAACAGCAAGGATACTTTTAATTCAATTAAAAATTGAGAATTAAAAATTAAAAGTTAGAATCAAGAAAACAAAAACATACAGATTATAAGTTTCGAGAGAACATGAAACCTGAAACTTTAAACCTGAAACAACATAAATTAGAATGGACGTTTTAAAAATAGCAACAGCAGGAAGTGTAGATGACGGGAAAAGTACTTTGATCGGAAGATTATTGTACGATACAAAATCGTTGACAACTGATAAAATAGAAGCAATCGAAAAAAGCAGTAAACAAAAAGGATACGATTACCTTGATTTTTCTTTGGCAACTGACGGATTAGTGGCAGAAAGAGAACAAGGAATCACGATTGATGTTGCGCATATTTATTTTTCGACTGCAAAGAAAAGTTACATTATTGCCGATACTCCAGGTCACGTAGAATACACTAGAAATATGGTAACAGGAGCTTCGACTTCTCAAGTTTCTATCATTTTGATCGATGCTAGAAAAGGCGTTATTGAGCAGACGTATCGCCACTTTTTCATCAATAATTTATTGAGAGTTAAAGAAGTAATCGTTGCCATCAACAAAATGGACTTAGTAGATTACTCAGAAGAGGTTTTCAATAAAATCAAAGCTGATTTTGAGGCTTTAAATGCAAAAAGTACTTTCAAAGAACAAAACGTAAGTTACATTCCGTTAAGTGCAATCAATGGTGGAAACGTGGTTGACAAATCGGAAAATATGCCTTGGTATGATGGGCAAACGGTTTTGGAACATTTAGAAGGATTGCATTCTCATGATGTTTACGAAGCAGGAAAAGCACGTTTTCCAGTTCAGACGGTTATTCGTCCAAAAACAGAAGAATACCACGATTTCAGAGGTTACGCAGGAAAATTATACGGAAACTCTATTAAAGTTGGAGATGCCGTAACAGTTCTTCCATCGTTAACAGAATCAAAAGTATCTAAAATTCACTTTTTCGATAAGCAATTTGATGAAGCTACAGCAGGTTCTTCAATTACAATCGAATTAGAAAATGATATCAATGTAACGAGAGGTGATATGATTGTAAAATCAGATGAGCTTCCAAAAATTGAAAAAGATATTACGACAACAGTTTGCTGGATGGACAGCAAAAAACTCGTTCCAGGAACAAAATACTTGGTACAACATAATACAAACAGAGTTTTAGCAAAAGTAGAAAGCATTAAAAATACTATTGCAACAGATTATTCAGGAACAACTCCGGCAACACAATTAGCAATTAACGAAATCGGAGAAGTGAGCATCAAATTAAGCAAACCGTTATATTTTGATCCGTACAACGAAAACAAATCAAACGGAGCTTTCATCTTAATTGATACAGCAACAAACACAACAGCAGGAGTAGGGTTTATTCGATGAATTGATCGTAAATGGTTTTGGTTGATAGTTATCTGCCAGCAAACCAACAACCAGCAACTGACAACCAAAAACTAAAAAGAAATGGAAAGTTTTAGAACAGAAATAGAAAATCCGGTAGTTCAGAAGGAGATTATCGAATTAGAAAAAAAGATTCACCTATTCCGCGGAGGAAAAATTGATGATGAGCGTTTTCGTAGTCTTCGTTTAGCTCGTGGAATCTACGGTCAGCGTCAGGAAGGTGTTCAGATGATTCGTATCAAATTGCCTTATGGTAAAGTAACCAGCGAGCAGTTGAGAAGAATTACTGAAGTATCTGATAAATATTCTACAGGACGTTTGCATATTACAACACGTCAGGATATTCAGATTCACTATGTGAGCTTGGATAGAACGCCTGAACTTTGGTCAGAATTAGCAAAAGATGATATCACTCTGCGTGAAGCGTGTGGTAACACAGTTAGAAATATTACAGGAAGTGAATTGGCAGGAGTTGACGTAAACGAACCATTTGACGTTACGCCTTATGCACACGGAATGTTCCAATACTTATTAAGAAATCCAATCTGTCAGGAAATGGGACGTAAATTCAAAATTGCGTTCTCTTCTTCAGACGAAGATACGGCTTTGAGTTATTTGCACGATTTAGGATTTATTCCGAAAATCAAAGACGGACAAAAAGGTTTCAAAATCATGTTTGGTGGAGGTTTAGGATCTCAGCCAGCGCATGCAGAATTACTTTCAGAGTTTGTTCCGGTTAACCAAATTATACCAACAGCAGAAGGAATCATTCGTATTTTTGACAGATATGGAGAACGTGCTAAAAGAATGAAAGCGCGTATGAAATTCTTAATCAAAGAAATCGGGAAAGATGCCTTTTTGGAATTGGTTGAAAATGAGAAAAAAGCGATTGCTTTTGAAACATATGAAATCGACACCACTGCTTTTGAAGGGCCAATTGCTGAACCAGTTTTAGAAGTTCCGCAAGTTACAATTGAAGATAAAGAAGCGTATGAAGCTTGGAAAAAATCGAATGTAATTAAGCAAAAGCAAGAAGGTTATTATGCTATTGGAATCAAAGTTTTATTAGGGGATTTTTATACCGATAAAGCAAGATTATTAGCCGATTTAATTAAAAATTACGCAGCAAACGAATTACGTTTTTCATTGCGTCAAAATATTGTAATACGTCACGTAAAAGAAGAGAATCTTCCTTTCTTTTATCAAGAATTAGCCAAACTTGACTTTGTTCATTTAGGATATAATTCAGTTGGAGATATTACGGCATGTCCGGGTACTGATACTTGCAACTTGGGGATTGCAAGTAGTACCGGTATTGCAGAAGAATTAGAAAGAGTTTTAAAAACAGAATATCCACAGTATTTAAACAACCGCGAAATTGAAATTAAAATTTCGGGCTGTATGAATGCGTGCGGGCAGCATAATATGTCTGCAATTGGATTCCAAGGAATGTCTATCAACTCAGGAAAATTAGTAGCTCCGGCTTTACAAGTTTTGTTAGGAGGAGGAAGATTAGGAAACGGAGAAGGACGTTTTGCTGATAAAGTAATCAAAATTCCTAGCCGTAGAGGGCCAGAAGCATTACGCACTATTTTAAATGATTTTGATGCTAATGGAAATGGAGAAAAATTCCTGAATTATTACGATTCAAAAGGAGAAAAATACTTCTACGAAATTTTAAAACCATTATCTGATGTTACCAATTTAACGGAAGCTGATTTTGTAGATTGGGGTAACGCGGACAATTACGTAAAAGCAGTTGGAGTTGGAGAATGTGCCGGAGTTGTGATCGATTTAGTAGCTACATTATTGTTTGAAGCTAAAGAAAAATTGATTTTGGCTCAGGAATCTTTCGATGAGAAAAAATGGTCAGATGCGATTTACCATGCTTACGCCGGATTTGTAAACGGTGCAAAAGCTTTACTATTGGCAGAAAACCAAAAAACAAATAATCACGCAGGAATCGTGGATTTGTTTGATACTGTTTTTATTGATACCAATAAAATCGAATTAAACTCAACTTTTAAAGACTTGGTTTACCAAATTAATAAAAACGAACCATCTGAAGCTTTCGCTAAAGATTACATTGCTCAGGCAGTAGTTTTCTTTGATAAAATCGAAACTTTCAGAGCACAGGAATTAGCAAATGCATAATATAAAACCCAAAATAACTTTAGTCGGTGCAGGTCCGGGCGATCCCGATTTACTTACGCTGAAAGCTGTAAAGGCATTGGCTGAAGCTAATGTGGTTTTATATGACGCTTTGGCCAACGAAGAAATTCTGGATTATGCACCTAAAAATGCCATTAGAATTTTTGTTGGAAAAAGAATTGGAAATCATGCTTACACGCAGGATCAAATCAATCAGCTGATTGTAGATAATGCATTGACATACGGAAACGTGGTGAGATTAAAAGGCGGAGATCCATTTATTTTCGGAAGAGGAGGCGAGGAAGTTGATTTTGCAGAAAGCTTCGGAATAGAAACAATCGTAGTTCCAGGAATTTCATCAGTAGTTGCGGTGCCTGCAAGTCAGGGAATTTCGATTACAAAAAGAGGAGTTTCAGAAAGCTTTTGGGTAATTACGGGAACAACTTCTGATAGAAAATTATCATCAGATGTAGCTTTAGCAGCACAATCCTCTGCCACAGTAGTGATTTTGATGGGAATGCACAAATTGTCTCAAATTATCGATTTGTTTCAAAAAGAAGATAAAGGAAACTTACCCGTTGCAATCATCCAAAACGGAACAACAGCAGAAGAAAAAGTTGGCGTAGGCACAGTCGATTCGATTTTAGAAGTTGTAAAACAAAAAGAATTAGGTTCGCCAGCGATTATTGTTTTAGGCGAAGTTGTCCGAGAAAGCAACAAATTAAAAGGCTTTTACGAAGAATTTCTATCAAAAGAAACCATTCGTTAAAATTGCATGTTCCTCAGGAACATTTGATTGACAACCGATTTTGTAGCGTCAGGTTTTAACCCGAAGTTTGCATTATTAATTGTTCCGTTAGGAACAACATATTGGTAACATGGAACAAAACGAATTATATCCAATATTTCTAAAGCTTCACAATTTAAATGTATTGATTGTTGGCGGAGGAAATGTAGGTCTGGAAAAGCTTTCTTTCTTGCTCAAGTCAAGTCCGAATGCAAATGTTGAGGTAGTGGCAAAAGAATTTCATTTAGAAATAAAAATTCTGGCCGAAAAACATCCTTCGATAACATTAACAAGATCGAAGTTCAGAAAGAGAATGCTCAAAAAACGTCACGTGGTAATTGCCTGTACAGACGATTTGAAAGTAAATAAAAAGGTTTACGATTTAGCGAGAAAACGTTATTTGATTTGCAATATCGCCGATACACCAGATTTATGTGATTATTATCTAGGTGGAATTGTAACGAAAGGAAATGTCAAAATTGCCATTTCAACAAACGGAAAATCGCCGACAACAGCAAAAAGATTGCGTGAGTTTTTCGAGGAAGTGATTCCTGAAGATATCAATCAAATGGTTGAGAACCTGAATGAATACCGAAAAACGCTTAAAGGCAATTTTGAAGAAAAGGTTAAAAGAATGAATGAGATAACCTCTTCATTAAAAAATAGAGAGTAAAAAGTTTCGGAAAGAAATTAATGATAAAAATCATTGAAAGTACAAGGATTTATTCGTTTCTTTGCGTTATTAAGAATGATTATAAACAACAACATAATGATTAAAACAGATATACTTATAATTGGAGCAGGACCAACAGGTTTATTTGCCGTTTTTGAGGCAGGATTGTTAAAATTAAAATGCCACATTTTAGATGCGCTTCCACAAGCAGGAGGGCAACTATCAGAGTTATATCCAAAAAAGCCAATTTATGATATTCCTGGATTCCCAGAAGTTTTAGCAGGAGACTTAATCGACGGATTAATGGAGCAAATCAAACAATTTGAGCCAGGCTTTACTTTAGGAGAACGAGCAGAAACAATCGACAAGCAAGAAGACGGAACGTTCATTGTAACATCAAACAAAGGAACTAAATTCCATGCGCCAGTTATCGCAATCGCTGGAGGTCTAGGAAGCTTCGAGCCTCGTAAGCCACTTATCGAAGATATCGAGTTTTATGAAGATAAAGGAGTAAAATACTTCATCAAAAATCCTGAGAAATTCAGAGATAAAAGAGTTGTAATTGCAGGAGGAGGAGATTCAGCATTAGATTGGAGTATCTTCTTAGCAAACGTAGCTTCAGAAGTAACTTTGATCCACAGAAGAAACGAATTTAGAGGCGCTTTAGATTCTGTAGAAAAAGTACAGGAATTAAAATCAGCTGGAAAAATCAAATTAATTACTCCGGCAGAAGTAGTTGGAATCAACGGTGCAGAGCACGTAGAATCTTTGGATATCGAAGAAAACGGAGCACACCGTAAAATCGAAACGGATTATTTTATTCCACTTTTCGGATTAACGCCAAAATTAGGTCCAATCGGAGACTGGGGATTAGAAATCGAGAAAAATGCTATCAAAGTAAACAATGCACTAGATTACCAAACTAATATTCCTGGAATCTTCGCCATTGGAGACGTAAACACATATCCAGGAAAATTAAAGTTAATCCTTTGTGGATTCCACGAAGCAACATTAATGTGCCAGGCCGCTTACCAAATCATCAACCCAGGTAAAAAATACGTATTGAAATATACAACAGTATCAGGAGTAGACGGTTTTGACGGAACTCGTAAAGAGGCGCCTAAAGCAGTTGTTAAAGCGATTGTCTAAGTTGCTGAGATGCTAAGTTTCTAAGCTAGTAAGATTTTATATAGAAAGCCTAAACTTTTAAAAGTTTGGGCTTTTTTATTGACCATGAAGAATCCCAGAGGGATGGAAATATTGGTAGAAAAGAAATCATTCGTTTGTAAAAAGAGCTCCATCGGAGCGAGATATATCTCGCTCCGATGGAGCTTTTGTTTGTCGGGTTATTGTTTTTCTATAAATATTATGCTCCGCTGTAGCCAGATTGTTGGTGGTGGATTCCAAAAAGAAAAAGCTTAGAACCTTAGCGACTTAGTCCCTCAGAACCTCAGAAAAAAAACATTTGCAAATCGAATTGCCATTTCATACCTTTGCACTGTTCTTAAAATTATTGTTAGTTATCACGAAAGGCGGAGGGACAGACCCAATGAAACCTTAGCAACCCTTTATCATAAAGAAGGTGCTAAATTCTACTTTTTACTAATTTTCCAGTATTAAAGATAGATAACACAAATACATACAGTATTTCTCAAAACTTTTCCAGACAACATACAAATAATTTACTGAAAGCAATTTTGGTAAGGAGCGAATCATTGGCGCATTTTTGCAGTCAATAGTTCCCGCTTTTCGTTGCAATCTTTTGATTTTTTAAAGAAAAAAATCAAAAGGATTTCCACTTCAATCGGGGCTAATTAGCCAGCAATAGTGCACTTTTGGAATTAATGTAAAAAAAATATCGAAGGTTAAACCCGACAGGTTTTAAAACCTGTCGGGTTTAAATAGAGCTTTCAAAATTAAAAATAAAAAAAGCTTGGCGCCTTAGCGTCTTTGCGGCAAAACAACATGGCAATAACAATTCAAGAAGCAATAAAAAAAAATATCCTAATCCTTGACGGAGCAATGGGAACAATGTTGCAGCGTTATAACTTCTCAGAAGAAGACTTCAGAGGAGAGCGTTTCAAAGATTTCCCGCATCCATTAAAAGGAAACAACGATTTACTATCCCTTACACAACCACAAGCAATCCGCGATGTACATGCCGCTTATTTTGAAGCTGGTGCTGACATCGTAGAAACCAATACCTTCTCAGGAACGACAATCGGTATGGCCGATTATCACATGGAAGATTTGGTTTACGAGTTAAACTACGAATCGGCAAAACTTGCACGCGAGGTTGCCGATGAGTTTACCGCAAAAAATCCACAAAAACCACGTTTCGTAGCCGGTTCAATCGGACCAACAAACCGTACAGCAAGTATGTCACCAGATGTAAACGATCCAGGTTACAGAGCCGTAACGTTTGACGATTTACGAATCGCGTACAAACAACAAGCAGAAGCTTTAATGGATGGTGGCTGTGATTTACTTTTAGTAGAAACAATCTTTGATACTTTAAATGCAAAAGCAGCACTTTTTGCAATTGAAGAAGTAAAAGAAGAACGCAATCTGGATATTCCAATAATGGTTTCGGGAACGATTACAGATGCTTCAGGAAGAACACTTTCTGGACAAACTGTTGAAGCGTTTTTGATTTCAGTTTCGCATATTCCGTTATTAAGTGTGGGATTCAATTGCGCCCTTGGAGCCGATTTGCTGAAACCGTATTTGAAAACATTAGCACATAATACAACCTTTAATGTTTCGGCACATCCAAACGCAGGATTGCCAAACGCATTCGGACAGTACGATGAAACACCAGAACAAACTCAAGCATTCATTAAAGAATATTTAGAGGATAATTTAATCAATATCATAGGAGGTTGTTGCGGAACAACTCCAGATCATATTCGATTAATGGCTGAGGTTGCAAAGGATTATAAGCCTAGAGTTGCGCCGGTAGTAGTGTAAAAAGAATGAAAGGAACTAACATTAATACAAATTTGACAGGGCCAGTTATACTTTTTGCAATAGTATTTTTATTGTTTTTTCTTTCGCATAAAGATGCTGATGAATATAATAAATACGAAAAGACGTTTAAAGGTGAAACGATTGGACTTGCAACTAGAATTGAGCATAAAGGGAAAAGAGACTATTTAAGATATTATTTTTATGTAAATAAAAAAATCTTGTCTGAGATTTATAGTAAAGATGATAATCATGTAAATAAGTTTTTTAAAGTAAAATATGACTTAAATAATCCCGAAAAAGGAAACTATATTATTTTGGAAGAGGAATTAAAACCTGATTCACTTGCATTAGTTAGAGCGGGTTTTACTAAGACAAAATACTATATGTATGATGATGTAAAAGCTGAATATTTGGGAAAATGGAAGTGGAAATGAATTTGGAAATCATAAATCGTTTTATGAAACCGAGTTTGCGTGAGGGATAGAAGTGAAAAGCCCGCAGACCAATGCAGTGAAACGGAATTGGTCGAGGACTTGTAACGGATAACCTGGCCGAAGGACACGCCCAAATTAAAATATTGAAAATGCATATACCTACAAGGTTTTTAAAAACCTTGCAGGAAAGAAAATAGAATAAAAAAACTCAGAATCTAAGCATCTTAGAATCTCAGTAACTTAAAAAGAAATGACAGAAAAAAGAAGAGACCTTGTATTATCAGGATTAGAGCCGTTGATTATTACGCCCGAAAGTGTTTTCGTGAATGTTGGTGAGCGTACGAATGTAACAGGTTCAAGAAAATTCCTTCGCTTAATCAAGGAAGAGAAATATGACGAGGCACTTGATATTGCAAGACAGCAGGTAGAAGGAGGAGCACAAATCATCGATATTAATATGGATGAAGGAATGCTTGACGGTGTTACGGCAATGACTAAATTTTTGAATTTAATTGCTGCAGAACCAGATATTTCGAGAGTGCCGATTATGATCGACAGTTCGAAATGGGAAATCATTGAAGCGGGTCTAAAAGTAGTACAAGGAAAAAGCGTTGTAAACTCGATTTCGTTAAAAGAAGGAGAAGAAGCCTTTATTCACCACGCTAAATTGATCAAACGTTACGGTGCCGCTGCAATTGTAATGGCTTTCGACGAAGTAGGTCAAGCCGATAATTATGATCGTAGAGTGGAGATTTGTCAGCGTTCGTATGATATTTTGGTAAACAAAGTAGATTTTCCTCCGCAGGATATTATTTTCGATTTAAATATTTTCCCAGTTGCAACGGGAATGGAAGAGCATAGATTGAACGCATTGGATTTCTTTAGAGGAACAAAATGGGTTCGTGAGAATCTTCCGCACGCACATATCAGCGGTGGAGTAAGTAACGTTTCGTTCTCTTTTAGAGGAAACGATACCGTTCGTGAAGCGATGCACTCGGTATTTTTATACCACGCAATCAAAAACGGAATGACGATGGGAATCGTGAACCCTGAAATGTTGACGATTTATGATGATATTCCGAAAGACTTATTAGAATACGTTGAAGACGTAATTTTAGATAGACGAGACGATGCAACCGAAAGACTTTTGGATTTTGCCGAAAGTGTAAAAGGCGAAGCAAAAAGCGACGAAAAAACGGTTCAGGAATGGCGTTTTGGAACTGTTCAGGAGCGTATTACACATTCATTGGTAAAAGGAATTGATGCTTTTATTGAAGAAGATGTAGAAGAAGCACGTTTGGCAGCCACAAAACCAATCGAAGTTATCGAGATCAACTTAATGGCTGGAATGAATGTGGTTGGAGATTTATTCGGAAGCGGAAAAATGTTCTTGCCACAGGTAGTAAAATCGGCTCGTGTAATGAAAAAAGCGGTGGCTTATTTATTGCCTTTTATTGAAGCCAGCAAGCAAGCCGGAGACAAACAAGGAAATGGAAAAATCTTGATGGCGACTGTAAAAGGTGACGTTCATGATATTGGAAAAAACATCGTTTCGGTAGTTTTGGCTTGTAACAATTATGAGATTGTAGATCTTGGTGTTATGGTTCCTCCAGAGAAAATTATTTCGGCTGCAATCGAACATAATGTAGATATCATTGGATTAAGCGGACTGATCACGCCTTCGCTTGACGAAATGGTTTATTTGGCCAAAGAATTAGACAAACAAGATATTAAAATCCCGATTATGATTGGTGGAGCAACGACTTCGCGCGCGCATACAGCCGTGAAAATTGCGCCACAATACAGAGAAACCGTAATTCACGTAAACGATGCTTCGAGAGCCGTTACTGTTGCTGGAAATCTGTTAGATCATAATAGAAAAATATATGCAGCAGATATTCGTGCAGAATACGATTCGTTTAGAGAAACGTTTTTAAATCGTTCGAGAGATAAAAATTTCTTAACGATCGAAGATGCTCGTAAGAACAAAATGCAATTGGATTGGTCTGAATATACTCCGACTAAACCAAAAGTAATTGGCGCACAAACTATCGAAGTTGAATTGGATGTTTTGGTTCCGTATATTGACTGGACACCATTTTTCCAGACTTGGGAATTGTACGGAAAATATCCAGCGATTTTGACTGATGAGGTTGTGGGTAAAGAAGCGACTTCTGTTTTTAACGATGCACAGGCAATGCTGAAAGTAATTTTAGCAGAGAGAAAACTAAAAGCAAAAGGTATTTACGGAATTTTCCCTGCGAATCAGGTAAATGACGACGATATCGAATTGCGTGATGAAAACGGAAAAGTTCTAGAGAAATTCTTAACGCTTCGTCAGCAATCACAAAAAACGAAAGGCGCACCAAATATTGCTTTAGCTGATTTTATTCTGCCAAAAGAAAGCGGAATCGAAGATTACATGGGAGCTTTCTGTGTAACAACTGGTTTTGGTGTAGATGAGTGGGCTGCCGAATACGAAAAGAATTTAGACGATTATAATTCGATTATGGTGAAAGCGCTTGCCGATCGTTTTGCTGAAGCTTTCGCCGAATATCTTCACGAAAGAGTGCGTAAAGATTTCTGGGGTTATGACAGCGAAGAATCTTTAACCAACGAAGAATTAATTAAGGAGAATTATAAAGGAATTCGTCCTGCTCCGGGTTATCCTGCTTGTCCGGATCACTTGGAAAAGCCAACAATCTGGAAGCTTTTAGATGTTGAAAAACAGATTGGAGTGAAACTAACAGAAAGTATGGCAATGTGGCCAGCTTCATCGGTTTCAGGATATTATTTTGGAAATCCGAAAAGCCGCTATTTCGGACTCGGAAAAATAAAAGAAGATCAGGTTACAGATTACGCCAAACGCCGAAATGTACCACTGGATTACGCAATGAAATGGTTAAACCCTAATATCGCAGATTAACAAAAGTTATTTTAGTTTCAAGTTTCAGGTTTCAAGTTCTCCAAAGCAACTTGAAGCTTTAAACCTGAAACTTTGAAACAAACAAAAATGATTGATTTACGTTTTTTGATTCAGATTTTTTACACAATTCAAACTCAAAATTCATAACTCATAACTCATAACTTTAAGAATGAAAGTAACAGAACATATAGAAAAGGCAAAAGGAAAAACATTATTCTCATTTGAAATTATTCCGCCTCAAAAAGGGAAGAGTATTCAGGAATTATACGATAATATTGATCCCTTAATGGAGTTTAATCCGCCGTTTATTGATGTAACAACTTCTCGTGAAGAGTACATTTACATTGATCGCGGTAACGGACTTTTGGACAAAAAACTGACTCGTATGCGTCCGGGAACGCTTGGAATTTGCGCTTCTATAAAACATAAATACAATGTTGACACTGTTCCGCATTTGCTTTGCGGAGGTTTTACCAAAGAAGAAACCGAATATATGCTGGTTGACTGTCATTATTTAGGAATCAACAACGTAATGGCACTTCGAGGCGACGCCATGAAAGATGAGCAATCTTTTGTGCCAAAAGCTGGCGGAAATCATTACGCAATTGATTTGGTTAAACAAATTAAAGATCTAAACTGCGGAAAATATCTTCATGAAGTAATCGATGCCGACAACAAAGCTGATTTCTGTATTGGAGTTGCAGGTTATCCAGAAAAGCACTTGGAATCTCCTTCTTTACAATCAGATTTAAAAAGATTAAAAGAAAAGGTAGATGCTGGAGCTGATTATGTAGTAACGCAGATGTTTTTTGATAACTCAAAATATTTTGCTTTCGTAGAAAAAGCAAGAGAAATGGGCATCACAATTCCGATTATACCTGGAATTAAACCAATCGCTGTTCAAAGACATTTACAAGTTTTACCTCAGATTTTTAGAATTGATTTGCCAGAAGATTTAATCGATGCAGTAGACAAATGCAAAAATAACGCTGAAATCAAACAAGTCGGAATCGAGTGGGCGATTCAGCAGTCATTAGAATTAAAAGCTGCTGGAGTTCCGTTTTTGCATTATTATTCAATGGGTAAATCGGAGAATATCCGCCAGATTGCAAGTCAGGTTTTTTAATTGCACACGCATAGAACTTTGTCAAAGTTTAAAACTTTGACAAAGTTGTTGAGGTCTAGTTGTCGTTCCTCGCAATGACCAACAGGCTTGGAATTTTGTATTTTTAAATTTTGGAATTTAACTTTTGCAGTCATGAAACAAGAAGAATTACAAGCCATAGCCTCTCAATTGAAACATCCATCGGGAGAAAAAGGAATTGAAATGGCCAATATGATGAACGAAACGAACATCAATATGACCAAACATTCCATCCAAAATCTAAATATTTCAAATGAAAATAGAATTTTGGAATTAGGTCATGGAAACGCAGGCCACGTAGAATTTCTGTTTGAACAAGCCGAAAAACTAAAATATTACGGACTGGAAATGTCGGAACTGATGTTTAAGGAAGCACGCCAGATCAATCGAAATTTTGTTTCTCAAAAACAGGCTTTTTTTTCAACTTATGACGGAAATACGATTCCATTTGAAGATGGATTATTCGATAAAATTTTCACTGTAAATACGATTTATTTTTGGCAAAAGCCTGAAGAATTGCTTTCAGAAATTTATAGAGTTTTAAAATCGAACGGTACTTTCTGTTTGACTTTTGCCGAAGAAGATTTCATGAAAACACTGCCTTTTACTCAATTCGAATTTGAATTATACAGCACTCAAAAAGCACACGAATTAGTTAAAAAATCAGATTTTAAAATCGTTTATACTGAAACACAGACCGAAAAAGTAAAAAGCAAAACCGGCGAATTGGTCGATAGAGCTTTTACTACTCTTGTTTTGGAGAAATAAATGAAATTTTTAAACACATAGAAACATAGATTTTTTTAATTTTAACTGAGAAGAATTAAAAGAAAAACAAATTTTTCACACATAGTCATGTCTGTTTAAACAAATGAAATCCCTTTATGTACAAAGAGAACTATGTTTCTATGTTTTTAAAAATATAAAGCTTGCTGAATTCTAATCCTTTTATCATTATGGAAGTTAAGAAAATCAATTTTTTGCAGAGTTACAGCAGTATTTTATGGCTTCTTGGCGGAATCATAATCGGGAGTATTTTTGGGTTAGTATTTGGAGAAGATGTTTTGATTATAAAACCGCTTGGCGATATATTCCTGAATTTACTTTTCACAGCCATTATTCCGCTTATCTTTTTCACGATTGGTTCTTCTGTCGCTAATCTGGAACGGACAGAAAAGCTTGGAAAACTGTTTGTCATAATGGTACTAGTCTTTCTGGCGACTATTTTGATTTCAGCAATTGTGATGATTTGCGCGGTTTATCTTTTTCCAATTCACGAAGATATAGCAATTGCTAAAGTTCCGTTTGAAGAAGTTGCGTCAGGATCAGCAGGAGATCAGATTGCCAAATTGATTACGGCCAATGATTTCTTCGAATTATTGTCTCGAAAAAGTATGCTGGCCCTTATTATTTTTTCGTTTTTAGTCGGTTTTGCCACATTACAATCAGGAGAAAAAGGAAATGCTTTCAAAAGTTTTCTAGATTCAGGAAACGAGGTAATGAAACAGCTTTTGAACATCATCATGAAATTGGCGCCTATTGGTTTAGGAGCTTATTTTGCTTATCAAGTTGGTGTTTTCGGACCACAATTGTTGGGAGTTTATGCAAAACCTATGGCAGTTTATTATGCAGCTTGTGTCTTCTATTTCTTTGTGTTTTTCAGTTTATATGCACTTGTTGCTGGCGGAAAAAGAGCTTTTAAAGTTTTTTGGAGCAATAATATAATGCCTTCTTTAACAGCAGTAGGAACTTGCAGTAGTATTGCAACGATTCCAGCCAATTTAGCTGCAGCAGAAAAAATGGGAATTCCAGCACATGTTAGAAACTTAGTGATTCCGCTTGGAGCGCCTTTGCATAAAGACGGCTCGAGCATGTCATCCATCTTAAAAATAACCTTTTTGTTTGCCATGTTTGGTAAAGATTTTTCAGACCCTATGACGATTCTTTTGGCACTCGGAATTACAGTTATCGTTTCGATTGTCGAAGGAGGAATCCCGAACGGAGGTTATATTGGTGAAATTTTAGCGATAACAGTTTATGGTTTTCCTATGGAGCAAGCACTTCCGGTCGCTATGATTCTAGGAACTTTGGTAGATCCAATTGCTACTTTATTAAATGCTAACGGAGATGTAATCTGCTCGATGATGGTTTCTAGATTCTCCGAAAAGACAAAGTGGTAGCAGTTCCTTAAAACACTCAAATTTTTATTAATCTTTCTCATCCGCGCAATCTGCGCGACATAACTAATACAACAAACTTATGAATTCAAAATTACAGCATGATCTCAATAATTTTGAGAATATCTTAGAAAAAACAAAACAGCAAGGAATTGATTTTCTGAATAATATTGAAAATATTCCAACATCCAATACCTATTCAATCGATCCTAAAACCGAGCTAAACGAATTAGGTTTAGGATCTATCGAAGCTTTAAAGGAATTTAATGAGAGACTGGCTCCATTGATGGTTTCTTCGTCTGGGCCAAGATATTGGGGATTTGTAACAGGAGGTTCAACACCAGCTTCTATTGTAGGTGACTGGTTGGCTTCTGTTTACGATCAAAATACGCAGTCGGTAACATCCCAAGGCGGGAATTCAGCCTTAATAGAATTTGAAACTATTAATTTATTATTGCAATTATTAGAACTTCCAGATACATTTTTAGGCGGATTCGTTACAGGCGCGACCATGTCAAACTTTACTTCGCTTGGTGTTGCCAGACAATGGTTTGGGAAACAGTCTGGAAAAGATTTTGCTAAAAACGGAATTTCAGAACGAATTAATATCCTAACGGCAACCCCACATTCTTCTTCTATAAAATGTTTGTCACTTTTAGGAATTGGAAGCCAGAATTATACAGTTGTAAAAACAATCGAAGGAAACCGTGAGGCTTTGGATATTGCCGATTTAGAAGAAAAAATAACAGCTTTAAACGGAAAACCTTTTATCCTGATTTCAAGTGCAGGAACTGTAAATACGGCTGATTTTGATGATTTTGAAGCCATTGCAGTTCTAAAAGGAAAATACAATTTCTGGTGGCATATTGATGGCGCTTTTGGCGGATTTGCTGCTGTTTCGGAAAAATGCAAACATTATGTAAAAGGTTGGGAAGGAGCAGACAGTATTACTATTGATTGTCATAAATGGCTGAATGTTCCATATGAAAGTGCCTTTTATTTAATCAAAAAAGAACATATTAATCTTCAGATTGAAACTTTCCAAAATTCAAATGCACCTTATTTAGGAAATGCATTGGAGAACTTTAATTATCTAAATGTACTTCCTGAAAATTCACGCCGTTTGCGTGCTCTTCCCGTGTGGTTTTCGCTTAAGGCTTACGGAAAAGAAGGGTTCAGAGATATTATTGAAGATAGTACAGCATTGGCTTTACATTTTGGAAATGCTTTGATAGAAAATGATTTTGAACTTTTAGCGCCAATTCGTCTTAATAATGTCTGTTTTACTTTAAAAGGAGAACACAATCAGGAAAAAGTAAGCCAATTTTTATCTGCTTTGAATGATAGAGGAAAAGTGTTTATGACGCCTACAGTTTATCAAAACAAAAAGGGTATTCGCGCTTCTTTTGTAAATTGGAGAACTACAGAAGATGATGTGAAACTTGTAATTGAGGAAATGCGAGAAGTGCTTTCAGAATTATAATCCTTATAAAGGTAGAAGAGCCTGTTTGAAGGAACAGGCTCTTGACTAACACAAAAAAAAACAAAAAACAAGGTATTTAAAGAACGAAATTTATATGCGGTATGTAAATGTAATTGTTGCTATAGAAGAATTATGCATGACTTATAGTGGCATTTAAAATTTGATTTGCCAAATATAATATTATTTATAACAAGTCTAAATAAAAATAATAATTATTTTTTTTGAAAAACCTATATTTTTCTGATTTGTAGAAAAAAACAATAAAAAAAGCGGTTTGTTTTATAAAAAACAAACCGCTTTTCTAACTGAAAACCGTGACCTGCGACTGAAAACTTACTTAGTAATTTCTCTAAAAACAGCTTCCAGATTTTTATTTTTCTGATTCAATTGTAATGTTTTTAAACCATTTTCGTTGGCAAAATCAAAAATAGCAGGACGCATATCTTTGTCTGTAATAAAAGTCAGCTCCCATGTCATGTCATGAGTATTTATATACGAAGAAATATTTTCTAGTTTAGCCAAAAGTTGTTCTTCAACTTTGTAATCAAACTCTACTTCAATAACTTGCTCTTTGTCGGCAGTTACCAAATGGTCTAATTTATTGTCTGCAACAATTTGTCCTTTGTCAATAATTATGACACGATCGCAAATTGCTTCGACTTCCTGCATAATGTGTGTGGATAAAAAAACTGTTTTATTTTTCCCCGCATTTTTAATCACATTACGAATTTCCATTAACTGATTAGGATCCAGCCCGGTAGTTGGTTCGTCCAAAATTAAAACTTCTGGATCATGAAGCAAAGCATTTGCTAATCCAACACGTTGGCGGTATCCTTTTGAGAGCTGTCCAATCTTTTTATGGCTTTCTGGTGTCAGTCCTGTCAGTTGAATTACTTCTTCTATTCTTGATTTTGGCACGTTATATACATCGGCGTTAAATGCCAAATACTCACGAACATACAAATCCAAATACAACGGATTATGTTCTGGTAAATACCCAATTGAGCGTTGCACCTCTTTTGCGTTTGTCATGACATCGTGACCATTTACAAGGGCTGAACCGCTATCGGCAAGTAAATAAGTGGTCAAAATTTTCATTAAGGTAGATTTTCCAGCTCCGTTTGGACCAAGAAATCCTACGATCTCTCCTTTCTCAATTTTAAAAGAAATTTCATTTAAAGCTTTTTGCTCTCCGTAACTTTTTGATATGCTGTTTACTTCTATCGACATGACTTTTTATTTGCTACAAAAGTAAACAGAAATAGTCTCGATTGCTAAAATTTTATCTTTTAAAGTAATCATAAAAAAATTGAACTGCCCAGTATTCACGGCATCGTTATTGTTAAGGGAAACATAAATTTTAAAATAAAAGCCCAAATGAAAAAAATGTTAGTGGTAGCTGCTTTAGCTATCTGCAGTTTTGCAAACGCACAAAAAGGAACAGTATTAGTAGGTGGTAACATCTCTTATTCTTCTGAAACAAGAGATTTCGGTAACGCTGAAAGAAAATCAAACGAATTTGCTTTTTCTCCAAAAGTAGGTTACCAATTCCACGAAAACTGGACAGTTGGAGGTGAGTTTACAGTTGCTTCTTCAAAAGATGATCAAGGTCTGAATGAATACAAAACAAACAGTTCTAAGTTTGGTGCATTTGTGCGTTACACAATGCCATTAAGCCAAACTTTCTCAGTATTCGCAGATTTAGGAGCTGGTTTCCAAAATCAAACTGAAAAAGATTACATTGGATCAGACTACACAAAATATAAAGCTGATGGAATGTATATTGGTGTAACTCCAGCTCTTTTCATTAATATGAAAAATGGTTTTGGTCTTAACTTCAGCATTGGTGGTTTAGGATACGAAACATTAAATTATGATAACAACGGTCCAGATGTAAGCAAGTTTAATTTCAACTTTGGTAAAACAGCAAGCATTGGAATTTCTAAAAACTTCTAATCTTTAGTTTTTATATTCAATTTCAGAAAGCGCTCCAAATGGGGCGTTTTTTTATGAGAAATTTTTCTGTTGCGAAAAGTGATTTGGGATTAAAAATTAAACTCGTCTTCCTATTAAACTCTCGGCAAAATCTCTTAATAGTTTTTTATTATCCTCTTCTATATTGATTTTGTCTAAAATTTTAGAAGCTTTATTAGTGTACTTTTTGATTGATTCTTGTGTTGCTTTTGCCACTCCAGATTTCAGAAACAAATCAGTTATGGTTTTAATTTTATTGGTGTTGTCTTCCAGGCGAACAGCGTACAAATCTTTTAATAATTCTTTTTCGCTTTCACTTGTAATTTCAAGAGCTTTAAAATATAAATAGGTTTTTTTATTCGAAATGATATCGCCTCCTAGTCGTCTTCCAAAAGTAAGAGTGTCGCCAAAAAGATCCAAATAATCATCTTGCAGCTGAAATGCTAAGCCTATATTAAGTCCAAATTCATAAATTAAATCGCAGTTTTCTTGTGATGTTTGAGCAATTAGGGCACCAATTTTCATTGATGTCGCTATAAGGGCTCCCGTTTTGTACTCAATCATTTTTAGATATTCTGAAACGGTAACATTTTGACGGGTCTCAAAATCAACATCCCAAATTTGTCCTTCGCATACTTCCAATCCCATTTTATTGACTGCTTTAATTAAATCCTTGCAAAGATTTGGTTCATAATTTTGCAGATAGTCATAAGTTAGAATAATCATTGCATCTCCAGCAAGAATAGCAATGTTAGTATTCCATCTTTTGTGCACGGTAGCTTTTCCTCTTCTAATAGGATCTTCGTCTATAATATCGTCATGAATTAATGAGGAATTATGAAAAACTTCAATTGCCAAAGCAGCAGGCAGTGCCAATTTATAATCTGCTCCAAAAATTTCTGTAGTTAGAAGAGTAAGCGTTGGTCGTAATCGTTTTCCTCCCAAAGCCATCATATACGATATAGGATCGTATAGATTTTTAGGTTCTTTATCTATAATTTGGGTTTTTAAATAACTAATAAAAAAATCTGTGTATTGAGCTATTGAATACATAAAATTAAAATTATTAATTGTAAATAGCTAAAATACAGAATTTTACATCTGTTTTTTTTAAGGCAGAAGAAAAGTTTTATGAATTAACACAAAGCGTGTCAAAAAAAGGAAACAACTTAATGTTTGAAAAGCTGTTAATTGCCTAAAAAGAAATGCCAACAGAATGAAGCCGAACCGAATCATAACTAATATTCGGCCTCATTTGCTGGCATAAAAACAAAAACTATTTAAAAAGAATTAAGTCACAGGATTTTCTACAGCTGTTCGCATTTCTTGAGCTGCGGCAACCATTTCAATCAGCGCTTTTTTGGTTTCGTCCCAATGACGGGTTTTTAAACCGCAATCTGGGTTAACCCAAAGCTGATCTACTGGAATTACGTTTGAAGCTTTTTCTAACAAACGAACCATTTCTTTACTTGACGGAACACGAGGAGAATGAATATCATAAACTCCAGGGCCAATTTCGTTTGGATATTTAAAGTCTGCAAAAGCATCTAGAAGTTCCATTTGCGAGCGCGAACATTCAATAGTAATAACATCGGCGTCCATGTCGGCAATGTTTTGAATGATATCATTGAATTCGCTATAACACATGTGCGTATGAATCTGAGTGTCATCGTTTACTCCGCTTGCAGAAATTCTGAATGCACGAACTGCCCAATCTAAATATTTTGCCCATTCTTCTTTTCTTAACGGAAGACCTTCGCGAATTGCCGGTTCATCAATTTGAATGATTTTGATTCCAGCTTTTTCTAAATCAACTACTTCGTCACGAATAGCCAAAGCGATTTGAGTACAAGTTTCAGAACGAGGCTGATCGTTTCGTACAAACGACCATTGCAGAATTGTTACAGGTCCAGTAAGCATTCCTTTTACCCATTTTGGAGTTAAAGATTGTGCGTACTGCGACCATTTTACTGTCATTGGATTTGGACGAGAAACGTCTCCGTAAATAACAGGCGGTTTCACGCAACGGCTTCCGTAGCTCTGAACCCAACCGTTTTTTGTAAAAGTAAATCCTGCCAATTGTTCGCCGAAATATTCCACCATATCGTTGCGCTCAAACTCGCCATGAACTAATACATCGATTCCTGTTTCTTCTTGAAAACGAATCGTAGCTTCGGTTTCTTTTTCGATTAAATCGTTGTATTCTTCCGTCGTTAATTCTCCTTTTTTGAATTTTGCTCTCCAGCTTCTCACTTCTGCTGTTTGAGGAAAAGATCCAATTGTGGTTGTTGGAAATAATGGCAGTTTTAAAGCTTCAATTTGGCTTTTTCTTCTTGATGCAAAAGCACTTTTACGTTTATCGTCTGAAGCTGTAATTCCGGCTACACGCGCTTTTACTTCGTTATTATGAATTAATTTCGAAGTTTTACGATTCTCGTTTGCCAAAACATTTTCTTTGTAATCAGCAGAGTTTTCCGCGTTTACTTCATTAGAAGCAAATTGTTTTAAAAGTACAATTTCGCTGATTTTCTGTTTAGCAAAAGCCAGCCATTGTTTGATTTCAGGAGTTAGCGTTTGATCGTTTGTCTCTAAATCCAAATCGCACGGACTGTGAATTAATGAGCAAGAAGGCGCAATCAAAACTCGATCAGCTCCTAAAGCATCAGTGGCTTTTTTGATTAATTCTAAAGATTTTTTAAAATCGTTTTTCCAGATGTTTCTTCCGTCAACAACTCCAAGAGAAAGATTTACATTTGATGCTAATTTTCCTGATTCTAAAATGTCATCTAATTGAAGCGGACAGCGAACTAAATCCAAATGGAAAGTGTCAACAGGAAGCGCTAAAGCTGTTTCTAGATTTTCTCCAAAACAGTCAAAATAGTTTGCTAAAACAATTTTAAGCTTTGGGAATCTTTTGTTGATTTCGTTGTACACTTTCGTGAAAACGCTTCTTTCTTTGTCTGTTAGGTTTAAAGCTAAGAAAGGTTCGTCAAGCTGAATATATTCAGCATTTTCGGCTTGCAGTTTTTCTAAAATTTCAAAATAAACAGGCAATAAAGCATCAATAAGATCAATTCTATTAAAACCTTCTTCTTTTTCTTTTCCTAATAATAAATAAGAAACAGGCCCAATTAAAACAGGTTTTGTAGTAATTCCAGCGTCTTTTGCTTCTTTAAATTCATTGATTATTTTTTCAGAAAACAATTCAAACTTTTGATTCTTTGTGAATTCAGGAACAATGTAATGATAGTTCGTGTCGAACCATTTTGTCATTTCCATCGCCACAACATCTTGTCCGTCTTTTTGAGAACCTCTTGCCATTGCAAAATACAAATCTAGAGATGAATTGCTTTTTGCCAATTCGTGATAACGCGCTGGAATTGCTCCAAGCGTTAGAGTTAAATCTAAAACTTGATCATAAAAAGAAAAATCATTAGAAGGAATTAAATCAACTCCTGCTTCGGCTTGTAATTTCCAGTTTTTAAGACGGATTTCTTTTCCGGCATCTATAAGTTCTTCTGCCGAAATTTTTCCCGCCCAATACAATTCGCTGGCTTTTTTCAGTTCTCTGTTGCTGCCAATTCTTGGGTAACCTAAGTTGTTTGTTTTCATTTTTGATTCAGTATTTTTTACTGAACAAATTTACGTTCTTGGTTTTTATAACTTATATTTGAGGTTTATTTCAGTAAAATGTGTTTTTAAAATAGATTTTTAAAGATTTAATTACTTTTAAAATGGTTAAAATGAACTTCTAGCCGTAAAAAAAACTATGGAAAATTTAGATAAAACCGATTTGTTGATCCTTAAATACCTTCAAGAAGACTGCAATATCAATACAAAAGATCTGGCAAGTAAATTATTCTTGACAGTTACTCCCGTTTATGAAAGAATTAAAAGACTAGAAAGAGACGGTTATATTACCAAATATGTTGCGCTTTTAGATAAGAAGAAAATGAATCGCGGAATGACTGTTTTTTGTAATGTCCGTTTAAAAGAGCACGCTAAAAATGTCGGAAGCAACTTTGTGAAAGATATTGTGGCGCTTCCAGAAATTATAGAATGTTATAACATTGCTGGCGATTACGATTTTATGCTCAAGATTTTGGTGCAAGATATGGCTAGTTATCAAGATTTTGTAATGAATAAACTGTCGACCATAGAAAACATAGGAAATACGAACAGTATTTTTGTAATGGGGGAAATTAAGCATAGTACTGCTTTAGAGTTTTAATTTTTCTTTGCCACAGATCTAATAGATTAAAGTGATTTTTTTAGAGTGGTGTTGAGATTTTTGCCACAAATTTCACTAATTCTCGCAAATCATTGTGCTTAAAATAATTCGTGGTAATTCGTGAAATTCGTGGCGAATAAAACTTAATCAGCTGTCTGTTTTTATCCTAAAATAAAACGTATTTTTGACGTTTAGATGATTAATCTAAAATCATCAATCTAAAATCTAAAATTCAACAATCTAAAATCAAATGAACTGGGAACAACTTTTATCATTAAAACGTCAGGGAGATACAAGCAAAAGATTACGTGTAGAACAAGATGATACTCGTTTAGGATTTGAGGTAGATTATGACCGAATTATATTTTCTTCTGCTTTTAGAAGTTTACAAGATAAAACACAAGTTATTCCGCTTTCTAAAACCGATTTCGTGCATACGCGTTTAACGCATAGTTTGGAAGTTTCTGTTGTAGGACGTTCGCTTGGACGTTTGGTAGGGAAAAAAATTATTGAAAAGTATCCTTATCTGAAAGAAGTTCATGGTTACCATATGAATGATTTTGGAGCTATAGTTGCTGCAGCGTCATTGGCGCATGATATTGGGAATCCGCCTTTTGGACATTCTGGTGAAAAGGCAATTGGCGAATATTTTTCTATTGGAAACGGTCAGAAATATAGAAGCCAGCTTACCGATAAACAATGGCAGGATTTGATTGATTTTGAAGGAAATGCCAACGGATTTTCTGTATTAACTGCAAGCCGCCCAGGAATTGAAGGCGGACTTCGTATTTCCTATGCAACCTTAGGCGCTTTTATGAAATATCCAAAAGAAAGTCTTCCAAAAAAACCGACCAATAACATTGCCGATAAAAAATATGGATTCTTTCAGTCGGATAAATTGTTCTTTGAAGAAGTAGCCAAAGACATGGGAATGATTGCCAATAAATCTGGTGAAGATATTGGTTTTGAAAGACATCCATTGGCATATTTGGTCGAAGCAGCAGATGATATCTGTTACACAATTATCGATTTTGAGGACGGAATCAATTTAGGTTTGGTTTCTGAAGATTTTGCCCTAGAATATTTGATTAATCTGGTAAAAGACAATATCGGAGTTTCTAAATACAAATCTTTAACCACAAAAGAAGATCGCATTAGCTATTTAAGAGCTTTGGCAATTGGAACGTTAATTAATGATGCGGTAAATGTTTTTGTAGAAAATGAAGAAGCAATTTTGGCTGGAAACTTCCCGTATGCTTTAACCGACAAAAGCAAATACAAAGCCCAGATGAATGATATTATCAAACTTAGCGTTGATAAAATCTATCAAAGCCGTGAAGTGATTGAGAAAGAAATTGTGGGTTATCAAATTATTCAAACATTATTGGATAAATTTATTACAGCATTCAATAATAAGTATGAAGGGACAGCTTCAAACTATGATAAGCTGATTTTGAAAATGCTGCCAGAGAAACATCATTTGGAGAAAAGTAATCTATACGAACGTTTATTGCATATCTGTCATTATGTTTCACTCCTTACAGATGGAAATGCACTTGAATTATATGAAACTATTCAGGGACAGAAAAAGCGTTAGACACATTCGTACGCAATAAAAAAATGCCTCTTTTATGAAATTTGAAAGAGGCATTTTTTATAATTCTTATTTTTATTTATTTGAAAGCGTAAACCAAGCCAACTCCCAAAACTTGTCTTAGCTGCATTCTTGGTCCATCATTTACCTGAGTCGTTGCACCTGTAGTTGGGTCAACCACATCTTTTTTGGTTTTAATATCGTCGTCATAAATTAAATGAACACCTATGTTTGCTTTGACATATGCGTTAACAACAAGGTCTAAACGTGTGTCATAATCAATATCGACATTTCCGAATTTGTTCAAATAGTCGGTATATAAACTTAATCTGTTTTCGTAAAAAACGTTTTTATAGATTTCGTTTTTCATATAACCTGTAAAAAGTATACCAAATTCGGCTTTTACTTTTTGACCTTCTTCAATTAATATCTGTTGAGTAGGATCTAGAGGGTCTGGCGCATAAACCGCTTTTTTAACCCCGAAAGAACCTTGATTGGCAAGATATTGATCAAGTACTAAAGTAGTTTTTAATGTAATAGGAGAGAAATAAAACACTCTGTTTTTTTCTTTGTTTGAATTCTCTGCTCCGGCTCCCAGAAAGATATAAGCTGGTGCAAAAGGTTTAGAGATCGCGACATCTCGGTTTGGATAATTGTAACCGTCTGTAAATTGTGTGTTGAAGTTTAATTTAGAAGAGTAATACCAGTTTGAAGCCGTATCTTTTCTAAAACCGTAAGTTGAGTTGAACTGAAAAGCATCGTCTGTTTTTCTTAACTCAATTCCGTCTTGTTTATTTAAACCATATTTTACGATAAGTTCGTTTACCCATTTATGATTTTTCTTTGTGTAAGTTCTATTAAATTCACCTTTAAATAAGCCTGAAATAGAACTTGTTCCCCCGGCACTCCAGTTGACAAAAGCAATTTCGGAAATGTCAAACCCTAATTGATTTTTTTTGCTCCAGTTGGACGGCGGTTTAGGTGCTTGATTTGGGCTTAAAGTAGTTTGTATAATCTGGGCAAAGTTATTAGAAGTACACAAAAGCAATAATAGCAAAAGGGTAGAACGCAATAATTTCATTTAGGTAATTTTTTTTTGGTTTCGCAAAATAATTATTTTGAACCGTTAGAAAAAAGATTTATTAAACTTTTAACGTCAATTTTACACAATTCTTGCAGTTGATTTACGGTTCCATGCTCGATAAATTCGTCTGGGACACCCAAAACTTCAATAGAATTTTTGAAATTATTTGATGCTGCGAACTCTAAAACTGAACTTCCAAAACCACCATTTTTAACTCCTTCTTCGATGGTAATTATGTTTTGGAAAGTTTTAAATATTGTGTTTAAGGTATTGATGTCTAATGGTTTAATGAAGCTAAAGTTATAGTGGGCGATTTCGTTAGAATTGGTAGATTCTTTTAAAGCCTCTATAACATTATTTCCAATTGTTCCGGCCGATAGCACAGCAACTTTCGTACCATCTTTCAAGCATTTTGCTTCGTTCCAATTTATTTTTTCATAATGTCCGAAATTTTCTACTTCCCAATTTGGCAGTACTCCGCGACCTCTTGGATATCGAATTGCTATTGGATGATCTATTCCTAATTGAACCGTATATAAAATGTTTTGAAGTTCAATTTCGTTCAGCGGAGCATAGATTACCATATTCGGAATCGAGCGCAGATAAGCAATATCAAAAACGCCATGATGCGTTGCGCCATCTTCACCGACCAGTCCTGCACGGTCTAGGCAGAAAATAACTGGCAGGTTTTGCAAGGCAACATCATGAATGACCTGATCGTAGGCGCGCTGTAAAAAAGTCGAATAAATATTGCAATACACAATCATACCCTGAGTGGCCATTCCTGCGGCAAGCGTTACAGCGTGTTGCTCGGCAATGCCTACATCAAAAGCACGTTCTGGGAATTCGTCCATCATAAATTTTAATGAACTTCCAGATGGCATTGCAGGTGTGATTCCGATTATTTTTTCATTTTTTCTGGCTAAATCTAAAATAGTCAAGCCAAAAACATCTTGAAATTTAGGCGGAAGATTTTCTTCAGATTTTACATGGATTTCTCCAGTCGAAGCATCAAATTTTCCAGGCGCATGATATTTAACCTGATTTTCTTCTGCCTGCTGCAATCCTTTTCCTTTCGTAGTAACAATATGAAGAAATTTGGGACCTTTTATCTTTTTAAGGCGATTTAATTCTTTGATTAATTTCGGAAGATCGTGACCATCAATTGGACCAGAATAATCAAAATTCAAAGATTTAATAATGTTATTTTGGCGCGGATTTTTCCCGTTTTTTACTGAAGTAAGATATTTTTTCAAAGCGCCAACGCTCGGATCAATTCCGATGGCGTTATCGTTTAGAATCACCAAAATATTGGCATCTGTAACTCCGGCGTGATTTAAACCTTCAAAAGCCATTCCGCTGGCGATAGAAGCATCACCGATTACTGCAATATGTTCTTTGTCCAAATCTCCTTTTAATTTTGAAGCAATTGCCATTCCGAGCGCTGCTGAAATGGAAGTGGAAGAATGTCCAACACCAAAAGTATCGTAAACACTTTCACTTCTTTTTGGAAAACCCGACACTCCACCAATCTGTCTATTAGTATGAAAAATTTCCCTTCTTTCAGTCAGGATTTTATGTCCGTAAGCTTGATGTCCAACATCCCAAACCAATAAATCATCTGGAGTATTAAAAACATAATGCAAAGCAATTGTAAGTTCTACAACGCCCAAACTTGCGCCCAAATGGCCCTCTTTTACAGAAACAATATCAATAATAAACTGACGAAGTTCTTGGGCAACTTGGCTAAGCTGCTCTTCTTTTAAAAGACGTAAATCGGCTGGATTGTATATGTTTGAAAGTAAATCGCTTTTCATTGTAAGGTAAAAAGCAAATTTACGGTTTTAAATTTAATTTCTTTGCTCCGTACTTATTTCAATACAATAGGAACAGAATATTGCATTCTGACTTTTTTTCCATTTGATTCTCCCGGCTGCCATTTCGGGCATAAACTTAAAACTCTGATGATTTCTTTTTGTAGTGGTTCTTCAACTGCTGGCGAACATTCAAGAAAAGATACCGAACCGTTTTTTTCTACTGCAAAGGCAAGGGTAAAATTGAGTTTCCAATAATTTACATCTTCTGGTTTTTTATATTCTTTCATAAAAAAGTTATGAAATTGTTCTATTCCGCCAGGGAACTCAGCATTTGTATTTGAAAGAGGTTTTAGAGATGAGTTTGAATCCTCTTTTTTTGCTTTATCAGGTTCAGAAGATTTGTTTTGGGTAGATTCTCCAGATACTGTTGTTATAGGTTTTTCTGATTTAATTTGTTCAACTTTTAGAGAAGACGTCTGTGTTTGTTCTAATTTTTTTTTATTTATAGTCTCATCTAAAGAATCTGATTTTGTCGCTGAAGTATCTGAAACAATTTCAATATTCTTGTTTTCTTGTTTTTTATCTTCTTTGTTTTGGCAACCGAAAAAAAGTACAATTATAACCGCAGACAACATTGGCAAAATCAATTTGCAGTTTGTCTGAAGAGTTATATTATGTTTTCTTTCCATATTCTATTATCGCGATTTAAAAGTAATAAAAATAAGTTCTAAAATCCTATTTTTGCACTTATGGAAAATCCTTTTACAGACGAATATTTCATGAAAAAAGCTTTACAGGAAGCAGAAGCAGCTTTTGAAAAAGGCGAAATTCCTGTTGGAGCTGTTATAGTTGTAGCCGATAAAGTTATTGCTAGGAGTCATAATTTGACCGAATTGTTAAATGATGTTACGGCTCATGCCGAAATGCAATCTATCACTGCAGCAGCCAATTTTCTTGGCGGAAAATATTTAAAAGACTGTACGCTTTATGTAACTCTCGAGCCTTGCCAAATGTGCGCTGGAGCTTTATACTGGAGCCAGATTTCTAAAATTGTCTTTGGGGCACGTGATGAACAACGCGGATTTCTAAATATGGGAACCAAACTGCATCCTAAAACTACAGTAGTTTCAGGTGTTATGGCAAATGAAGCTGCTGATTTAATGAAACGTTTTTTTCTGGAAAGACGTAAATAACCTTTTAAGCATCTCTACAATGGTCTGTATGCTTCAACAAAAGTTAAATATTTTTGTTTCGGAATTTTCTTCTTAAATAAATCAAAAAATAATTTACTTTTATCTTGATTTAATTTGTAGTTTTCTGTTATAGCTTTTAGCAGTAAAATCTAATAAATTTTCGATTTGTTAACCATTTAACTCTCAATAAAAGTGAAGGCAAAAGGATTATTTCTCGTATTTTTTGTTTTTTTTATTTTTCAATCCTGCGGGCGCAAATCAGCGGCCGATTTCAATTCCGATTTTTCGTTATTTAAAGATTACATTACCAGTTTTACAGGCGGAATCGTTTCGGCAGATTCTGACATACGTGTGGTTTTGGCTTTCGATAAAAACGATTGGAAACCTAATCAGGAATTAGACAGTGATTTGTTTGATATTTCGCCTAGTGTAAGCGGAAAAGTGATTGCACTTTCGACAAACACTTTGGCTTTTATTCCGGAGAAGAAACTTAAAATGGGAACAGAATATCAGGTTACTTTAAACTTGGATAAACTGACGGCCATTCCAAAAGAAAAAGAAAAAGAACTTTCTAAATTTAATTTTACGGTTAAAACAGTAAAACAGGATTTTACCATAAATACTGGAGATATTCAGTCGTACAGCAAAGAATATCAATATTTAAACTGTGTTTTAAAAACAGCAGACAATATTGATTTGGAAACCGCTCAAAAACTGGTCGAAGCCAAACATAACGGAAATGATCTTAAAATTAAATTTGAGAAAGTATCGGGTCCATCTAAAGAATTCCGCTTTATAATTGACAGTATTCAGCGCCAGTCAGAAGCTTCAAACTTGGAGATAATTTATGACGGAAGTGATTTTGATATTGACCAAAAAGGACAAATCGATTTTCCTATTACGAGCATTAACGAATTTAAAATTATCAAAGTTGAAATTCCAGACGGAAACAATCAGCAGGTTTTAATTAATTTTTCTGAACCTTTAGAAAAGGGACAAGATTTTGCTGGATTGGTTTCCATTCAAAATACCAGTAATCTTAAGTTTTCTACACAAGGGAATTTACTAAAAGTATATTTTACGAATCAAAATGCACCTAAAAAAGAAGAGCCGGTAGCTGTCGCTGTGGCAGAACCAGCTGCAGTAACAATAGATTCGGCAGCAGTTGTCGTTGACTCAGCCGCAGTAGCAGTAGATTCGGTCGCTACAGTTGCAGAAGAAGCTGTTGAATATGTTCCAGACGAAGAACCAGAGCAAGTTGTAACGGGCGAATTATTGTTGGAAGTTTTTCAGGGAATAGAAAGCCAGTACGGTAAAAAACTGGAAAATAATTATACAGAGAAAATCTCTTTTGACCAGATAAAACCCAACATTCGTTTTGTAAAAAACGGAACAATTTTGCCAAGTTCAAACAATTTAAAACTGAATTTTGAAGCGGTAAATCTGAGTGCTGTAGATGTAAAAGTGTATAAAATCTACAAGAATAATATTCTGCAATTCCTTCAATACAATGAATTAAACGGCGGACAAAATCTCAAGAAAGTAGCGCAGCCAATTGCTAAAACTACCTTGAATTTAAGGGAAAGCACGCTCGTAAATCTTTCGAAATGGAACACGTATGCGTTAGATTTATCTAAAATCATTAAACCAGAGCCAGGAGCAATCTACAGAGTTGAATTTGTCTATAAAAAGAAATATTCGCTTTATAAATGCGAAACATCAGACGATAGTGATGATCAGGCAGAAGAAGAGGAAGTAGATGAAAACGACGTAAACTACAGCGGAAACTCTTACGATGATTACTATTATTACGACGATTACGATTGGAGAGAAAGCCAAGATCCTTGCACAGGTTCTTATTTCTACAATGCTAGAATAGCAACCAATATTTTAGCTACAGATTTAGGCGTTATTGCTAAAAGAGGAGAGAATAAATCGTACTTATTTGCTGTAAATAATATAGTTACGACAGAACCTGTTTCTAATGCAAGAGTAGATTTGTATAATTTCCAACAGCAAAAAATTGCTACAGAAGCGACAAGCAGTGAAGGTATTGCATCTTTCCAATTGGACAAATTCGCGTATTTCGCCATTGTAACTTTAGGCGATCAATCGACTTATGTGAAGCTGGATGATGGACTTTCATTATCCGTAAGTAATTTTGATGTTGCGGGAGAGACTTTACAGAAAGGTTTAAAAGGATTTATTTACGGAGAAAGAGGCGTTTGGCGCCCGGGAGATAATTTGTATCTGTCCTTTATTTTGAATGATGCTGCGAATAAACTGCCGAAATCGCATCCAATTAAGTTCCGATTAAACGATCCAAACGGGAAAACAGTTTATCAGACGGTTCAAAAAACTAATGAGCTGAATCATTACGCTTTTACCGTTCCGACAAACCAAGATGCGCCAACAGGAAATTGGGAAGCAATGGTAAGCGTTGGAGGAGCAAAATTCTATAAGAGCATTAAGATTGAAACGATCAAACCAAATCGTTTAAAAATTAAAAACACCTTTAGCAGAAAAACACTTTCGGCATCCTATCCAAATACCGATAATCTTGAGGTAACGTGGCTTCACGGCGCAATTGCCAAGAATTTGAATGTAGAAATGCAGGCTAAATTCTCTCAGCAGGCAACTACTTTTAAAGGTTATGAAAAATATACTTTTGATGATTTAGCACGACAATTCAGTACAGAAGAAATTAATGTTTTTTCTGGGAAATTAAACGAAAATGGAAAAGCATCAGTAAATATTCAGCCAAGATTGCAAGGTCAGGCACCGGGAATGCTTCGCGCTTCATTCATTACAAAAGTATATGAAGAAGGCGGAGATTTTAGTACAGATGTGATGTCGACGACTTATTCTCCGTACAAAACATACGTTGGACTTAAAACCCCAGAACTGAACAAGTACAGCATGCTTGAAACAAGAACAAACAATCGTTTTGATGTGGTAACGGTTGATGAAAACGGAAGACCAAAATCAGTTCGAAATCTTGAAGTAAGAGTTTACAAAGTAGATTGGAGATGGTGGTGGGATTCTTCAAGCGATAATTTATCAAATTATAATTCTTCGAATGCAACGACTTCATACAAAACATTTGTAATCAATACAGATTCAAGCGGAAAAGGAAGTTTCCAATTTGCTTTGACAGACGAAGAATGGGGACGTTATTTAATTCGTGTTGAAGATGGAGAAAGCGGACACGCAACTTCTTTGACCGTAAATATCGATTGGCCAATCTGGTCTGGAAAAACAAGAAACAGAGATGCTTCAACGGCAAATATGTTGGTGTTTTCTACCGATAAAAAGAATTATGCCGTTGGAGAAAAAGCACAAATTTCTTTCCCTTCAAGTGAGGGCGGACGAGCACTAATTTCGATCGAAAACGGATCGAGAGTAGTGCAGACCATTTGGGCAGAAACCAAAAAAGGAGAAACCAAAGTTGAGGTTCCAATTACGGGAGCAATGGCGCCAAACGTATATTTCAACATTACACTATTACAGCCTCACGCTTCAACCAAAAACGATTCGCCTATTCGTATGTACGGAATTGTGCCAGTTGAAGTGGTAGACAAAAATACCATTTTGGCACCAACTCTTAATATGCCAGATGTATTAAGACCAGAACAGCCGTTTACGGTTAAAGTAGGAGAGAAAACTGGTAAAGAAATGACGTACACGATTGCCGTTGTTGACGAAGGACTTTTAGATTTAACTCGTTTTAAAACACCGAATGCTTGGGATAGTTTTTATGTTCGTGAAGCGTTAGGAGTAAAAACCTGGGACGTTTATGATGATGTAATTGGCGCTTATGGCGGAAAAATAAACCAGATTTTCAGTATTGGTGGAGATCAGGATTTAGGCGGAGGAAAAGCTAAAAAAGCAAACCGTTTTAAACCTGTTGTATTGTATTACGGGCCATTTAAGTTAGGAAAAGGAGAAACGAAATCGCATCAATTAAAACTTCCAAAATATATTGGTTCAGTTCGAACAATGGTTGTGGCGGGAGATGCTAATACAAGCGCTTATGGAAGTGTTGAAAAAGCAACTCAGGTTAAGAGTCCGTTGATGGTATTGGCATCATTGCCAAGAAAGATTTCACCTTCGGAAAAAGTGACATTGCCTGTAACAGTTTTTGCAACTGAAAATAAAATCAAAAATGTTTCGATTCAGGTAAAAACAAGCAACGGATTGAAAGTAGCAGGAAGTGCAGTTCAAAAACTAAGTTTTGCAAAGCCAGATGAAAAAATGGCGTATTTTAATTTGGTTGTTGGTTCTGCGACTGGAATTGCAAAAGTTCAGGTTATCGCAACTTCTGGCAGCGAGAAATCGGTTTATGAAGTTGAAATTGATATGACGAATCCTAATCCGGTTACGAGTACGTTTACCGATGTTGTTTTATCGCCAAATAGCACTAAAACTATTTCATGGAAAACATTTGGAATTGCAGGAAGCAACAAAGCAAGACTGGAGGTTTCGTCTATGCCATCAATGAATTTGAATGGAAGATTGCAATTCTTGATTCAGTATCCCCATGGTTGTGTAGAGCAGACCACTTCATCAGTTTTTCCACAATTGTATTTAGGTGATGTAGCTGATATAGATGCAAAACGCAAAGATTTGATTCAGAAAAATATTGCTGCCGGAATTGCAAGATTGGGTAATTTCCAATTGTCAAATGGCGGAATGCCTTACTGGCAAGGAAATGCAATTGCAGATGATTGGGGAACTTCATACGCTGGACATTTCTTGATTGAAGCAGAGAAAAAAGGATATGTATTGCCAATTAATTTCAAATCGAAATGGTTAGGTTATCAGCAGAAAGAAGCAAAACAATGGCGTTTTGAACCAAAATACGGAAATGATTTAGCTCAAGCATATCGTTTATACACTTTAGCTCTAGCCGGAAATGCTGATTTATCATCAATGAACAGATTGCGTGAAACTAAAGGCATTTCGAATGAAAGTATGCTTCGTTTAGCGGCGGCTTATGTTTTAGCAGGTCAGAAATCTGCTGGACAAAGTTTGTTCCTAAAAACAAGTATTGACGGTAGCTCAGATGGTTACAGTTATTACTATTATGGCTCAAGCGAAAGAAACAGAGCGATGGCTTTAGAAACAATGCTTCTTTTAGGCCAAAAACAGAAAGCTTTTGTAACGGCAACGAAATTAGCTAAAGAAATGTCTGCTAATCAATGGATGAGTACACAAACTACAGCTTACTGCTTGTATGCAATGTCGAAATTTGCGGTAAGCAACGGTCCAAAAGGAATCAATATCCAATTCAGTAAAAACGGAAAAGGGGAAACCATAAATACTGGTAAATCAGTTGCAGATCGCAGTTTGTCTGTTACATCTGGAGCCAATAGTATTACGCTGAAAAATAATAAAGCGAATACAGTTTATGTTCGTGTGTTGAATACAGGAATATTGCCAATCGGACAAGAAAATGCGGTTCAAAGTGACGTTACGGCTTCTATAGTTTTTAAAAACAGAAAAGGAAGTGTAATCAATGTTTCGAAAATCAATCAAGGAACCGAATTTGTTGCGGAGGTTACGATTAAAAACCAAAGAGGGGAAAGTGTCCAAAATGTGGCGTTGTCACAGATTCTACCTTCAGGATTCGAAATTGTAAATACGCGTTTTACAGATTACGGAGATGCTGTAAATAACATTGCAGATTACATTGATATTCGCGATGACAGAACGAATTTCTATTTCGGAATGAAAGCCAGAGAAACTAAAGTCTTCAGAATTCTGTTAAATGCATCTTATTTAGGGAACTATTATTTGCCAGGCTTGCAATGTGAAGCGATGTATGATAACACTTTCCTAGCCAGAACAAAAGGATTCTGGGTTGAGGTTGTGAAGTAAAATTTATAACCAAGTGTCCTAACAGGTTTTTATAACCTGTTAGGTATTTATATTTAGTTATATAGAGAGAAAAAAATATACCTAACAAGTTTTTAAAACCTGTTAGGATAAAAAAAAAAGTAAATGTTTTGGAGAGAGATGCTTTTGAGACTGGGCAATATTATCATGTTTATAATCGAGGAAATAATGGTGAAAATATTTTTATTGAAGAAAGAAATTACAATTACTTCTTAGAAAAGCTTAAAAAATATATTTTGCCAATTGCAGATGTTTATGCTTATTGTTTACTCAAAAATCATTTTCATATTGTTCTAAGGATAAAAGATAAAATTGATATCCCAGAAAAGTTTAAAGAAAAAATTCATCTTCCATTTTCAAATTTATTTAACTCTTATTCTAAGAGTATAAACAAAGCTTATAATCGGACTGGAAGTTTATTTCAAGAGCATTTACAGAGAAATAGAATCGAAAATGAAGAATATTTAAAACAGTTAATCTTATATGTTCATTTGAATCCTGTCAAACATAAATTTTCTAAAGATTTCCAATCTTATAGACAATCGTCTTATCGTTCATATTTATCTGATAAACCAAGTAGTATCGATAGAAGATTTGTTATTGGTTTATTTAATGATTTAGAAAATTTTATATTTTACCATGATGAAAAAAGATTGATTTATGAGGGAGTACTTATTGATGTCGATTTGCTTGATCAATAGAAAATGGTATTTGGTTATCCTAACAGGTTTTAAAAACCTGTTAGGTATTTATAGATATAGAAAAGAAATTTTTATCTTTCTTTTAGGAGAGTGGATAAGGAATACCTAACAGGTTTTAAAAACCTGTTAGGATATGAAACAATAAGATAATTTTGAAAAATAAATTAAAAGCGTTTTTACAACGCATTATAAACTGGATTAAACAAAACAAACTAAAATCAGCAATTGCATTTCTGCTTCTGCTGATTTACTATTTTTCGATACCTCGAACTTTATTCAAGGAACCCTATTCAACCGTAATAGAAAGCAAGGAAGGAGAATTGTTAGGAGCTAAAATTGCTAGGGACGGACAATGGCGTTTTCCCGCGCAAGACAGCGTTCTGGATAAGTTCAAAAAGTGCATTGTGTATTTTGAAGATGAATACTTTTACAAACATCCCGGTTTCAATCCTGGTGCGATGATCAATGCTTTCAAACAAAATAGAAAAGCAGGAAAAGTAGTCAGAGGAGGAAGTACCTTGACACAGCAAGTAATCAGGCTTTCGCGAAAAGGAAAAAACAGAACCTATTTCGAAAAAATAATAGAAATCATTCTCGCGACAAGATTAGAATTAGGGTATTCTAAAAATGAAATTCTCGAAATGTATGCGGCACATGCACCATTTGGAGGAAATGTTGTGGGACTGGAAATGGCTTCATGGCGTTATTTTGGCGTTCAATCCAATCAATTATCTTGGGCAGAAAATGCTGTTTTAGCAGTTTTGCCGAATGCGCCAAGTTTAATTTATCCAGGGAAAAATCAGATGAAATTATTGAATAAAAGAAACCGACTTTTATTAAAATTGCATCAGGAAGGCATAATCGATAAGCAGACGTATGAACTTTCGATAGAAGAGCCATTACCTCAAAAACCGTATGATCTGCCTCAAATTGCGCCTCATTTGTTGCAGAGAGTGGCTAAAAATGAAGAAGGGACAAGAGTTAAAACCACAATTGATTATGCATTGCAAAACAGAGTCAATCAAATTGCACGATATTATTACAATCAATACAAACAAAATGAAGTACATAATTTAGCAATCTTGGTAATTGATGTTCAGAATAGAAATGTCATGAGTTATGTTGGAAATTCTCCAACGGATAAAGATCATCAAAAAGATGTTGATATTATTGATGCGCCAAGAAGTACAGGAAGTATTTTGAAACCACTTTTGTACAGTGCTATGCTTGATGATGGCGAATTGTTGCCGAATACTTTAGTGGCGGATATTCCAACGCAGATTTCGGGATATACGCCTCAGAATTTTAATTTAACGTTTGATGGAGCTGTGCCTGCACATCGTGCTTTGTCCCGTTCGTTAAATATCCCCGCAGTTTTAATGCTTCAGGAATTTACTGTCAATAAATTTTACGAAGAGCTTCAAAAGTTTAAGTTAAAGAATATCAATAAAACACCCGATCATTACGGTTTGTCACTAATTTTAGGAGGTGCCGAAAGTAACTTATGGGATTTATGCCGAACATACGCCAATTTATCTTCAACATTAAATTATTACACAAAGCATCAGGCGAAATATAGAACCAATGAATTCACAGAGCTAAATCATAAAAATGATTTTAAGCCCGATTTTGGCTCAGAAACTGATCAGAAGAATATTTTGGGTGCGGGATCAATTTGGTTGACGTACAACGCAATGGAAGAGGTTAATAGACCCGAAGGAGACGAAGCTTGGAAGTTTTACGACAGTTCGCTTAAAATTGCATGGAAAACGGGAACAAGTTTCGGAAACCGAGATGCTTGGGCAATTGGAACCAATTCCAGATATGTGGTCGGAATTTGGGTTGGGAATGCGACAGGTGAGGGGAGGCCAACTTTGACAGGAGTTACAAGTGCGGCTCCAATTTTATTCGATGTTTTTAATTTGCTGCCAAGACAAAGATGGTTTGATACGCCTTATAATGATTTGGCCGAAGTTGAGGTTTGCCGTTTAAGTGGCTATCTGGCAAAGGATAATTGCCCTAAAATTAAGCAATGGGTTACTAAAAAAGGAAAATCGACTAAAGTCTGTCCTTATCATAGAACAATTCATTTAGACAAAACAGAACAATTTCAGGTAAACAGCAGTTGCGAGAGTATCGATAATATTGTAACTAAAAACTGGTTTGTATTGCCTCCTGTTATGGCATGGTATTACAAAAGCCAGCATATCGAATATTTGCCTTTACCTCCATTCAAAGAAGGTTGCGCAGGAACGCAAACTACTACAATGGATTTTATTTATCCAAAGGCGAATAGTAAAATCTATTTGACAAAAGATTTCAATAGTAATGTCCAGCCCGTGATTTTAAAAGTGGCTTATTCCGAAAGAGATAAAGAATTGTTTTGGTATGTAGATGATGTTTATAAAGCGACAACCAAAACATTTCATGAGTTGCCAATTACTCCAACAACAGGAATACATTATATTACAGTTGTGGATGCCAGCGGAAATGAAATCAGAAGAAAAATCGAAATTGTGAGGGATTAAAGTTTATTGTATGATGTTGAGTTTCGTGTACACGTTTTTGTTTTTAGAAATTCGAAACGAGATTGAAGCAGTAAATCCTTCATAAGTTGGAATCTTTTCTTTGTTGTATGCAAACGAATATCCTAAACCTAAATCTATCATATTAAATACAGTTAAGCCACCTACTGCATAAGCATTTTTAGAGGAACTGCCTGCTTTTACAAATAGAAGATAGTCTGTATTGTATGATAAATGAATATCGGGAAGTCCATAATATTTGCCATTATAGCTGTTTGTAATTCCGTACCCTGCGCCCAAAAAGAGTTTATTTTTGCTTTGAGTTAGGCAAAATTCTAAACCTCCTGTGAGAAGACTTTTATCAGCAATTGAATAATTCAAATATAGAATTGGCCATTCTGGAATTTTAAATTTTGAATTAGTATTGCTTTTCTTGTAATTGGAATTGTTGGAGTCAATCATTTTTCCATCCTTGTTAAACCATTCCGCTCTGCCAAATAATTGTTCCGCTTTATAATCACTTGAATAGCCTTGAAATTGCAATTGATTATTGATTAGATAATAATCCTTAATAACAAAAAGAGAATCGATGTTTTTGATTTTATAACCTATAGCATCTTTTGTTTTTACTTTTAAAGGTTTAATTCGGTAATAAAAAGCTATTTCCTTGTTGCTTGTTTTCCAGTTTTTATCAAAAAAGATTGTGTCATTTTGAGCTGACAATGGAGCAAGTAACATTAAGAAGATTATAGTGATGCAGGTTTTCATTTTTTAAATTATTTAGTAGCCTATAAATTGGCTGTAAGCTTTTCTATTTCTTGTAAATCTTAAATTTAGACTCATCGTAAATCCTTCAAAAGCCGGAGCTTTATCTGAATTATACGGTAAGGAATATCCAAACCCTAAATCTATGAAATTCATTAGTGATAGTCCGCCCATTATATAGCCATTTTTGTGGGTGGTTCCAATTTTTGCAAATAATATGGAGATGTTTTGTGATAAATGCAGATCGGGTAAACCATAATATTGCCCATTGTAACTATTTGTGACACTGTATCCAATGCCTAAAAATAGTTTATTGTTGGTTTTGCAGTCTACGCAAAATTCATAACCTGCAGTTAGAAGACTTTTGTCAGTGATGCTATAATTTATGTAAGTGATTGGTGGACCGGGCACTCTAAATGTTCCTGGGGCAGGTTTATTGAAATCTCTTGAGTAAAGAACAGTGCCGTCTTCCTTAAACCATTTTGCTTTTCCGACATTATCGTTTCCCTCCATATCTTTTGTGTAACCTTCAAATTGCAATGCATTATTTTTTACATAATAATCTTTAATAACATAAAGAGAATCTACATATGGTATTTTTCGTCCAATGGCTTTTCTTGTTTTTATTTTAACAGGTTTCAATCGGTAATAAATAGCAGAATCTTTTACAGTAGTTTTCCATTCCGAATTAAAATAAATAGTGTCATTTTGTGCCGATAGTTTGAATGAAAACAAAAAAAGAATAACCAGGTAATGGATATTTTTTGTTTTGGCAAAAGAAAACAGACGTGCAACAGCTGTCATATAAATCAATTAAAATATGACAAACATAATGTATGGTAGATAATTAGATGGCTGATAGAAGTTTTTTATATGCCATTATAGGACATAAAAATGAGATCCGAAAAAGCATAAAAAAACCGTCCCGATGCGTCGGGACGGTTTGATGTTTTTATTCTGTAATAACATTTCCTTTTTTGTCATAGAAATGGTATTCTAAGTACGTGTAAGCGTCACGAGGTATGATTTTCACCCATTTCTTATGTTCAAAAAACCATTTTGAACGTAATGATGGAAAACCTTTGCTGAGGTATGCAGCCACAAACGGATGTGTATTAAGCACAACCTTGTTGTGGGTTTTTAAAAGTCTTTCTAAATCAGCGGTGATCTTATCAATGATTAAAATTGGAGCTTCAATTTCACCATTATGTTTGTTAGGATCTTCCTCTCTGGTTTTGATATTCACTTCTGGTCTTACTCGCTGTCTTGTAATTTGGACCAAACCAAATTTGCTCGGCGGTAATATTTTATGTTTTGCTTTATCGTCGCTCATTTCTTCTCGCAAGAAGTCGAACAAAACTTTCCTGTTTTCTGGATTAGACATATCGATAAAATCAACTACGATTATTCCGCCCATATCGCGTAGACGAAGCTGTCTGGCAATTTCTGCAGCGGCAATCATATTTACTTCCATGGCTGTGTCTTCTTGGTTGGTCGCTTTATTAGAACGGTTTCCGCTGTTTACGTCAATAACGTGAAGAGCTTCGGTGTGTTCAATAATAAGATAAGCACCTTTACTCATGGAAACAGTTCGGCCAAATGAAGTTTTGATTTGTCTCTCTATATTGTATTTCTCAAAAATCGGAGTATCATTTGATTGATAAAACTTAACAATCGACTGTTTTGAAGGTGCAATTTCTTGCAAATATTCCTTCGTTTGGTGGTACAACTCTTCATCATCTATTTGAATACCACTGAAGGTATCGTTAAATACATCTCTTAATATCGAAGAAGCTCTGTTAAGCTCTCCTAATACTTTTGATGGATGATGAGCAGTTGGTAATTTTTTACACATTGCAGACCATCTGCCAAGCAGGTTCTGCAAATCTTTTTCTAATTCGGCTACGTTTTTGCCTTCGGCTACTGTACGAACAATAACACCAAATCCTTTAGGTTTGATCGATAGAACAAGTTTTTTTAGACGATCCTTTTCTTTTTTGTCTTCTATTTTTTGAGAAATAGAAACACGATCAGAAAAAGGAACTAGAACGATAAATCTTCCGGCAAGAGAAAGCTCAGCACTTATTCTTGGGCCTTTGGTTGATATAGGTTCTTTAACTACTTGAACTAAGACAGATTGATTGGCACTTAAAATATCAGTAATGATGCCATCTTTGTCAATCTCTTTCTCAAACTGAAAGGTTTTTAGGGAGAAATCTTTTAATTTACCTGCGCTTACAAGTTTTATGAATTTCAGCTGAGAAGCTAGATTTGGACCCAAATCGTGATAATGTAAAAAGGCATCTTTTTCGAAACCTACATTCACAAAAGCAGCATTAAGTCCCGCAACTGGTTTTCTAATTTTGGCAATAAAAATATCACCAACCTGAAAGTTGCTTTTTTCTTCTTCTTTGTGTAATTCAATTAGTTTTCCATCTTTTAATAAGGCAAAATCTACTGCATCAGAACTAGATCTAATGATTAATTCTTTATTCACACTGTAAATTTTTATCTGTTTTTTCAGAAAATAGAATATAGAGAATAGAGTATAGATTTAATGAAAAATCTAAAATCTGAAATCTAAAATCTAAAATCTTATCTACAGATGGATTAAACAATATTTTTAACAGGTATTAACCCGGTGAAAAGAAGATTGATAGAGAATAGAGTAAAGAGAATAGACTTTTTCGGGTCTATATTCTATTTTCTTTTCTCTTTCATCTTTTTTCAATTTCAATGAACGTTTAAAAAGAAAAAAGTAGTTTAAAACTACTTTTTCTTTTTGTGGCGGTTAGCTCTCGCTCTTTTCTTACGTTTGTGAGTAGCTACCTTATGTCTCTTTCTTTTTTTACCACTTGGCATATTGTGTCAGATTTATGTTAATTAATATTATTTTGCTTCGTTGTTAGTTTTAACTCCTTCTACAAAAACTTTTGCAGGTTTAAACGCAGGAATGTTGTGTGCTGGAATTTTAATAGTAGTGTTTTTAGAAATGTTTCTTCCAGTTTTTTCAGCTCTAGTTTTAACGATAAAACTACCGAAACCTCTTAAGTATACATTGTCTCCAGTTTCTAAAGAAGTCTTAACTTCTTCCATAAAAGTTTCTACTGTTGCTTGAACGTCTCCTTTTTCAAGACCTAGTTTCTCTGAAATCTTCGCTACGATATCTGCTTTCGTCATTTTCTTTCCTATTTTATTTTATAAATGGTGTACTATTTTTTTGAGTTTGCAAATATAGGAATTAAAAAAATAATTAATCAAGCTAATTCGTTAAATTTTAATTACATAAACATTTACTTTTGCAATCTAAGTATTTTGCAATGAATTTTCATAACATATTGATAAAATGGTATTTACAGAATAAACGCGATTTGCCATGGCGAAAAACCGTGGATCCGTACCAAATTTGGCTCTCAGAAATTATGCTTCAGCAGACGAGAGTTGTGCAAGGAATGCCTTACTTTTTTTCATTTATAAAGGAATTTCCTACTGTAAAACATTTGGCAGATGCTCCAGAAGAGAAGGTTTTGAAACTCTGGCAAGGCTTAGGATATTATTCGCGTGCTCGAAATCTTCATAAAACGGCTCAATATATAAGTAATGATTTAAATGGAATTTTCCCTGATTCTTATAAAGAACTGCTTAAGCTTAAAGGAGTAGGCGAATATACCGCAGCAGCAATAGCTTCTTTTTCTTATAATGAACCTGTTCCTGTCGTTGATGGAAACGTATTTAGAGTATTGGCTCGTTATTTTGATATCGAATCTGATATTGCGGTTCCGGCAACTAAAAAAGAGTTCGCGGCTTTGGCACAAGAATTAATGCCAAAGGATAATCCAGCGCTTTTTAATCAGGCAATAATGGAGTTTGGAGCGCTGCAATGCGTGCCTAAAAGCCCTGAATGTTCTGTTTGCATTTTCAATGAAAGTTGTGCTGCATTGCAAAAAGGAAAGGTAAATATGCTTCCCGTCAAATCTAAAAAGCTTAAAGTGACCAATCGATATTTTAATTATCTGATTTTGGAAGATGTTTTAGGAAATACATTAATTCAGAAAAGAACCCAAAAAGGAATCTGGCATAATTTATATGAGTTTCCGTTGTTGGAAACGGAATCAATTGTTGGTTTTAACGAAGTTTCCAAAAAAGCAAAAGATGAAATTTTTCCAGAATATACTATTATAAGTATAGAAGATTACAGTAAATCGACCATTGTACATAAGCTTTCGCATCAGCATCTGCATATACAATTCTGGAAAATCAAAGTGCAAGAAAAAATCGAAAACGGAATAGATTCCCAAAAATTAAAAACCTTTCCTTTTCCTATTGCGATATATAATTTTATAGAAAAGCAAGAAATAAATTGCTAAAAAAATGTATCTTTGGTAGAAATACCACCAAAAACTATGAACGGAACATTAAATAAAGTGATGCTTATTGGCCATTTAGGCGATGATGTAAAGATGCATTATTTTGATGGAGGAAACTGCATCGGACGTTTTCAGCTGGCTACAAATGAAGTGTATATCAATAAAACGACCAATGAGAAGATTACCTCTACAGAATGGCATAATTTGGTTGTGCGTAATAAAGCCGCAGAGATTTGCGAAAAATATCTTTCTAAAGGAGATAAAATTTATGTTGAAGGAAGAATAAAATCTCGTCAGTGGCAGACAGAAGATGGAACGACAAAATATACGACCGAAATTCAGGTTACAGAGTTTACTTTTCTGACAACCAAAAAAGAAACTGCTTATACAAAACAAAACCAGGATGTAGAGTCGGCAAAAAATACTAACTTTGATGCTGCTAACGAAGGGCTTCCAATTAATGATTTGCCTTTCTAAAGTGATGTTTAACTAATTTTATGCAATTTGGACCCAGAGCCCAGTTTACTTTTTTCTACCAATCTTGACGCCAATTTAATTATTGGTTTCGTCGGAATATTTGTTTTGTTATTTCTTTCAGCAATCGTTTCTGGTGCTGAAGTTGCTCTTTTTTCTTTGTCACAGCAAGATATCGACAATTCTTTAAACGATAATCCTGCAAAAGGAAAAATTATTTCAAATTTATTAGATAAGCCTAAAAAACTTCTAGCAACTTTATTGGTTGCAAATAACTTCTTCAATATCGGGGTAGTGATCCTATTTGCGTATATAGGACAAAATATTTTTGCCAATGTAGGTTCGCCAGCTTTTAAATTTACGCTTGAAGTAATTCTGGTTACTTTCCTGATTTTATTATTTGGCGAAGTGCTTCCTAAGGTTTATGCAAGCAGAAATAGCATTCGATTTGCCAAACGTGTCGCTTATCCGCTGGCATTTTTAGATAAAGTGCTTTCTCCGATCAGTTTGCCCATGCGTGCTGTTACGATATATTTTCAAAACAAATTAGGAAAGCAAAAAAGTAATTTTTCTGTCAATCAACTTTCTCAGGCATTGGAACTTACCGATTCGGAAGGGACTTCAACAGAAGAACAGAAAATCCTTGAAGGAATTGTTTCTTTTGGAAATACCGATACAAAGCAGGTAATGAGTCCAAGAATTGATATTTTTGCATTGGAAATATCAGAAACATTCGCAGAAATTTATCCTAAAATAATTGAAACAGGATTTTCAAGAATTCCAGTTTATCGAGATAATATTGATCAAATTGAAGGCGTTCTTTTCGTAAAAGATTTACTGCCTCATATTGATAAAGAAGAATTTGATTGGACTTCTTTAATTCGTGAAGCTTTCTTTGTTCCTGAGAATAAAAAGCTGGATAATCTTTTAAAAGATTTTCAAAGCCTAAAAAGCCATTTAGCCATTGTGGTTGACGAATATGGAGGAACGTCTGGATTGGTTTCTTTAGAAGATGTTATCGAAGAAATTGTAGGCGATATTAGTGATGAATTTGATGATGAAAATCTGAACTTCTCGCAAATTGATGAAAATAATTTTCTTTTTGAAGGAAAAATAAACCTGAAAGATTTCTACAGAATTGTAGATGTTGACGAAGATGTTTTTGAGGCTCACAAAGGAGAAGCTGAAACATTGGCTGGATTTATTCTGGAAATTTTAGGTAATTTTCCGAAAAAAGATCAAAAAGTGCCTTTTGAAAACTGTATTTTCACCGTAGAAACAGTAGACAAAAAGCGTGTAAAACAAATAAAAGTAACCATAAATAAAAATGCTTAATAAAATACTTTCAATAACAACAATTTTGCTTGCTCTAACGGTTATAAGCTGTAAAAATGATGTTCTGCCTAAACCAGCTAGTTTCCTGCGATTAGATTATCCAGAAGCAAAATATGTGAATTTTGAAAACACTTGCCCGTTCACTTTTCAAATGAATGAAGATGCTATTATAAAAGGCGAAAAAGAATGCGGTTTTGCAATCACGTATCCAAAGATGAAAGCGACGATTTATTTGACGTACAAGCCAGTAAATGGCAATATTGATAAATTACTGCGCGACGCTCAAAAACTAACGTATGAGCACGTTATTAAAGCCGATGATATTCTAGAACAGCCGTATTTAAATCCTCAAAAAAAGGTTTACGGAATGTTTTATCAGGTTGATGGAAATGCAGCGACAAATTCTCAGTTTTACGTTACAGACAGTACAAAACACTTTTTAATTGGTTCGATGTACTTTTATGCAAAACCAAACTTCGATTCGATTATGCCTGCTGCGAGTTATGTTAAGAACGATATGCAGCGTTTAATGGAAACGTTGAAATGGAAATAAAAAAGGAATCCAATTGGATTCCTTTTTTTATCGCAATTGTTTTTTCATTTTTAATATTAGGGTTTCATTCCGTAGGAATGTTTCGTTGGTAGAAAAATCAACCGGATATTTTACGTTCCGTAGGAACGTTTGATATACAGAATTGTAAAAAAAATGTCAAAACCAGACGTTTCCGACGGAACGTAAAAATCCATGATAATATAATTTTCTACCAACGAAATGTTCCTACGGAACAGTGTAGAGTAAAATAAAAATGGCTGTTTCTATTTTTGAAACAGCCATTTTTATTTCCTTGAAGTTCGAATTTAAGACTTAAAATTCGAAACCTTATATGTTTTTCCGTCTCCAGTTTCTTGAACCACTTTAGTTAAAGATTCTGGATTTTGAATTGTTTTGTCAAAACTTACCGTTGCTGTTTTTTTGTCAAAATCCACAGTTGCTTTTTCAACTCCGTCAAGGTTTGCTAATTCTTCTTCGATGGTTTTAGCGCATCCAACAGCACAAGTCATTCCGTCAATTGTAAAGCTCGCAGTTTGAAGATTTTCAGCGGCGATTGGTTTGTGTTCTTTTGGAGCACTTTTTTCCTTATTTACAACTTCAAGACTTTTGTCTTCTGCTTTTTTACAGCCAACGAACACTAAACCGGTGATTGCTGCAGCGAATAAGATTTTTGAAATTTTCATTATATATTAAATTTTAGATTGCTAATTACTTGTTTGCAAAATTAATAAAAAGAGAGAGGTCAGTTCGTAAAATAATTACAAATTTGCAGTAAAATGCAATTTATGGAAACAAAACAGTTAAAGTGGATTTACTTAGCGATTCTTTCTCTTATTTGGGGAAGCTCTTTTATTCTGATAAAAAAAGGATTGGTTGGTTTAACCGCTGTTCAAGTTGGATCGTTCCGCATTATTTTTGCTGCTTTGTTTTTGCTGATTGTAGGGTTTAATAGTCTAAAAAAGATTTCACGCCGTCAATGGAAATTTGTTGCCATAACTTCGCTTTTCGGAACTTTTATGCCAGCGTATCTTTTTGCTATTGCAGAAACTCAGGTAAATAGTTCTATTGTGGCGATTTTAAATTCGCTAACGCCTTTAAATACTTTGGTTTTAGGAATTATAGCATTTGGAATTCAATTTCAAAAACGACAAGTTTTGGGCGTTTTTGTTGGACTTCTAGGATGTCTGCTTTTGGTTTTAAGTGGAGATTCTGCAAGTGGAACTCAAAATTATTTCTATGTCTTACTAGTGGTTATAGCAACGCTTAGTTATGCTATCAATGTAAATCTGATTAAAAAATATCTACACGATTTAAATTCGGTGAGTATAACAACAGGAAATTTTGCGGTTTTACTTTTGCCTGCATTAATCATTTTAAGTACAACCGATATTAGCCAGAAAATACATTTTGCAGAAACCCAGCATTCTATACTTTTTGTGGCAATTTTAGGTGTTCTAGGAACAGGAATCGCGAACATTCTGTTCTTTAAGCTGATTCAAATATCATCGCCAGTTTTTGCAACATCAGTAACGTATTTAATTCCGATCGTGGCATTTTTTTGGGGATTATTGGATAATGAATTCCTGACGCCAATTCAATCTGTTGGTGCTTTTATTATTTTGATTGGAGTTTATCTGTCGGCTAAGAAGTGATTTTTGAATTATGAATTATAAATTAATGAGTTATAAGTGGATTGGCTTCAACTCCACTCAGCCTGACAAACATGATGAAATAAAAAAGCTTTGTCAAAGTTTCGAACTTTGACAAAGCCTTAAAATCTTAGTACCTTAGTATCTTAGCGTCTTATAAAAAATCTTTCTCAGAAACTCCTTCGTTAATTTTGATATCAAACATTTTAATATCCAATTCAAAGCCAACATTTTGAACTAAGTTAAAAGGAACTTTAACGCCTTTTACTTCTTTGTAATCGTTGAAATTAGTGATTTGTTCAACTGATTTTCCGCCTTGTTCGCGAACTTTAGATTCAGCTGTTTTTAATCCTGATTTAACGTCGTAATAATATTTTGTTTTGCCGTCTTTAATGACATAGGCATCGCTTCCGTTAATTGGTTCAATTCCTTCTACTTTTAGATCGGTTCTTTTTACAAGCTGCAATTCTTCAAAAGGAGCTGCATTGGCTTTCATTTCAGCTAAATCTTCGCCTTCAAGGTTTTTTCTTTGCCCTTGCTGTTCAACGTAAGCGCCTTTTTCGTTAACTACCTGTTTCATTAAATTCATCGTTCCCATAGAAAGCGAAACCATCATTTTTCCTTTTGAATCTAATTTAGATGTAAAAGTCAATGGAGTAGGAGCTTGAGGAATCGTTGTCGAGCCGTTCATGTATAATGTTTTCACGGCTGTAACTGCTTTTTCTCCTCCAATTGCATTGATATAGTTTTCGAAAACTGTTTTTGCTGTAATATCTTTTGGAGCTTCTTTTTTTGTAGAAGGTTTTTCAACTGGATTTCCATATTTGTCGAAATACGAAATCGGAATTTGTAATTTTTCTAAACCAGGAAGCACATCAGTTCCTTTTCCGACAATAACAATTCGCATATTATCTAGTAAGAAATACTTGTTGGCAACACGATAAATATCGTCTGCAGTAACATTGTTAATAGTTTGAATGTATTTTTCGTAAAAATCTGCAGGAAGCTTTTCTGTTTCAATATTTAAGGCATATCGTGCAACAGCTTGAGGTTTTTCTACCTGCATTACAAATCTACCAATGTAGCCTGCTTTTACATTTCTTAAAACTTCTGGATCAACTCTTTCGGTTCTAATTCTTTTAATTTCTTTCACAAACTGAACAACTGCACTATCTGTTACCGTATTTCTAACAGCCGAAGAAGCTTTAAATTTAGTTACATATTTTCCGCTTCCAATGCTTGAATTAGCTCCGTAAGTCCATGCGTGCTTCTCGCGAAGATTCATGTTTAAATAGCTATTAAAATCGCCTCCTAAAATTTGATTGGCAATAACTGCCGGGAAAAAATCTGGATCGCTCATTCTTAAATTAATAGTATTCACCAATGAAATTTCAGACTGAACGGCGTTTGGAACGTCAACAAAATCTATTTGCAAGTTTGAAACATTCGTCGGATTTGGATAAGTGTTTTTTGGAGCAGCTTGTTTTTTCCATCCGCTGAATAATTTTTCAACAGCTGTTTTTACCTCTTTAAATTTTACATCGCCAATAACGACTAAATAAGCGTTTTCTGGAACAAAATAAGTGTTGTAATTGTTTTGAACATCTGCAAGCGTTACGTTTTTTACAGTTTCTTCAGAAAGATATTCCCCATTAGGGTGGTTTTTTCCAAAAGCTAAGACATCTACAACTCTATTTGAAATGGCAGGAACGCTTTTTTCGTCGGCTTTCAATCCTTCCAAAAGTTTTGCTTTTTCTTTGTCAAATTCTGCCTGAGTAAAATTTGGCTGTAATGCTCCTTCTGCCAAAAGTTCTAAAACACGTCCAGAATATTTTGATAATGTACTTGCATAAGCTCCTTGAGAAGTGAAATTGATATTAGCTCCATAAAAATCAATTTCTTCGTTAAAAGCTTCTTTAGTTGTTTTTTTAGTTCCGTTTCCAATTAAACTGCTGGTCAATTCATCAACCCCTTTTTTGTTGCCTTCAGTAAAAGGAGCATTGTCCAAAGTAAGTGTATAGCTCACTCTAGGCAATTTGTGATTTTCAACAACCAAAACTTTCATGCCGTTTGCTAAAACAAAGGTCTGAGGTTTTTTGATGTTGACTACTGGGGCATTTCCTGGTTTGGGTTGTGGACGATCTTGTGCTTGCATAATTCCAGTTAGGAAAATAAGGATTAAAAAAGTATGTATTTTTTTCATGATTCGATATTCTTAGTTTTGAGATTTGGCTGTCGGAATATAATCTAAAATCAAACGCTGATTCGGGTTCAAATACTTCTTGGCAACTTCTCTAATTTCTTCTCTTGTAATTGAATGATAGATGTCGATTTCGGTATTGATCAAATTAACGTCTCCGTAAAGTAAATAATACGAAGCAAGATTTTCTGCAATTCCTTCTACGCTTGCATTGGCGTTTACATAATTGTTATCGAATTTGTTCTGTAATTTTTGATAATCTTTTTCAGAAATAAGATCGGTTTGGATTTTTACAATTTCCTCATCCATTTCTTTTAAAATATCATTGATTGTGTAGGGAGCCATCGGCAGGCCGTACAAAATGTATGTTCCGTAATCTTCTTGGCTAAATCCTACTGCGCCAATCTGTAACGCCATTTTTTTGTCATCAACTATTTTTTTGTAAAGCTTAGAGCTTTTTCCATCGCTCAAATAAGAAGAAATTAAGTCTAAAACTCTCGCATCTCTAGTTTTCATCGAAGGTGTTCTGTACGAAGCTACAATCATCGGAATCTGAATATTCGGATCTTCGTAAGTTGCTTTAATGGTTTCAGTAATTGGTTCTTCAGTAAAGGTTTGCTTCTTAACTTCTTCGCCTTTCGGAATTGGTCCGAAATATTTCTGAATCCACTCTTTTGTTTTCGTTTTTTCAAAATCTCCAGCCACTACCAAAACGGCATTATTTGGCGTGTAGAATTTTTTGTTAAAAGCCTGAAATTCTTCCAGAGTTGCTGCGTCCAAATCTTTCATTGAACCGATAGTCGTCCATCTGTAAGGGTGGTTTTTGAACATGTTTTTCTTAACCTCTGCCAAGATGTTTCCATACGGCTGATTATCGTAACGCATTCTTTTTTCCTCTTTTACGACTTCGTTTTGAGTATCAACTCCAATTTTATTAATAATGGGATGCATCAATCTTTCAGACTCCATCCATAAACCAAGTTCTAAACTGTTAGAAGGAAAAACTTCATAATAATATGTTCGGTCATCAGTGGTATTGGCATTATTTACCCCACCATTTGCCGTAACAATTTTCATCCATTCTCCACGCTTAATATTTTGGGTCCCTTCAAATAAAAGATGTTCAAAGAAGTGCGCAAATCCAGTTCTATCAGGACGTTCGTCTTTTGATCCAACATGGTACATTACCGACGTGATAACAACAGGAGCAGACGGATCATTGTGTAAAATGACATGCAATCCATTGTCTAAATCGTATTCTTCAAAAGCTACTTTTTGGGCATGAGCCACTCCGCCAAGCATTAATGCTGCACTTAACATCATTATTGATTTTTTCATAAAGATTAATAATTTTAAAATATCAACAAGAGTAGGTAGACAAGAGTTGATTTTGGTTACACCAAAAATAGTTTTTTTTAGTTATGTATTGCAGAATTGTTTTCAAATAAATGCTATTTTAACAATCTTTTACTTTAAATTAATTTTGTTTTGTGTGTGGAACTGCTTGAAAAACAAGGTTTTTTTAGTAGAAAATATTTTTGCTTTTATGGGTTGCATAGTAAATTATTAGTTGTATATTTGCAACCTTAAAATTCAATAAATCAATTTGATATGTATGCAATCGTAGAGATAGCAGGGCAACAATTTAAAGTAAGCAAAGACTTAAAGGTTTATGTTCACCGTTTAGCTAATGAAGAAGGTTCAAAAGTTTCTTTTGACAAAGTTCTTTTATTAGATGACAATGGAAATGTAACTTTAGGCGCCCCAGCTATAGAAGGTGCTTCAGTAGAAGCTAAAGTGTTACAACACTTAAAAGGAGATAAAGTTATCGTTTTCAAAAAGAAAAGAAGAAAAGGATACAAAAAAAGAAATGGTCACAGACAATATCTTACTCAAATTGTAATTGAAGGTATTACTGCAGCAGGAGGAACAAAAAAAGCGGCGACTAAAAAAGCAGTTGTAGCAGAAGAAGCAGCTACTGAAGAAGTAGAAGCTCCAAAAGCAAAAAAAGCAGCTCCAAAAGCAAAAAAAGAGACTACTAAAGAATAATAACAATATTTAAACTCATACGTCATGGCTCACAAGAAAGGTGTCGGTAGTTCGAAGAATGGTAGAGAATCAGAATCAAAACGTCTAGGCGTTAAGATTTATGGTGGTCAAGCTGCTATTGCTGGAAACATCATCGTTAGACAAAGAGGTTCAAAACACAATCCAGGTGAAAACGTTTACATCAGTAAAGATCACACTTTACATGCTAAAGTTGATGGAGTTGTTAAGTTCCAAAAGAAAAGAGATAACAAATCTTATGTATCTATTATCCCATTCGAGGCATAATAATCATAGATTACTTTTTATAAAAAACCCGTTCTGAAAAGATCGGGTTTTTTATTTTGTATGTTTTATAAGACTTTAAAACTTACATTTGCTTTTTAGAATTTGTGTTATATTTCTTAAATTTTTAAAGTTGAAAAAAATAATAGTGCTCATACTGCTGTGTTGTTTCAGTACATATGCAAAAACGGTTTCAGATAGTGTCAGCAGTCATTTGAGTTCTTTAAATGAGGAACAGAAAAGGATTTTGTACGAATTGGCAGTTTTGGAGAAGAATGGTTTTAGTGCCGACGAATTTTGGATGAAACACAAAAATGAATTTCCAAAATTGGATGATCAAGTAAGAGATCAATTGGCCTTAGAAATTTTTGCTAATTCTCAAATACTCTATACTCCGCCAAAAGATTCGGCAATCCAATTCTGGATACAGGCGCAATCGCTGGCAAATTGGATGTTTTATCTCTCGGCATTTATTGCTATTTGTGCTGTCGTTGCCTTGTTTAAAAGATATTGGAACTTGCTGGTTGATTTTGTAATTAAAAATTTGGCGCCATTGTTTAGGTTTTTATTTTCTCCGATTTTATTGACTTACGAATTGCTAATCGCTGGAATTCTCTGTGTTTATTTTGGAGTTTGTATAGAAGAATTTGTGCTTCGCACGGTTGTAGTTCATGTTGGTTTGTGTTTGTTATGGAGTCAGTCTACGGCAATTTTTACTAAAGAATATCTAATTAAAAGATATATTGTTAGGATAGAAGATGATTTTTGGAGCAAAAGCTCATGGGAAGCAGTAAAGACAATTTCTCTGCCTGCGTTATGTCTTACACTTGCACTTGTATATGTATTGTATACAATTCCTCAAGATGTTTTTTATAATTACGAAATTGTATTGTCGGGAATTGCTACAATCTATGCTTTACCGTTTTGGCGTAATTTAGAAAAATACTTATATCCGGTTTTGTTTCCTTTTAAAAATGATACAAGAGCGCGCGGAATAAACTCTCTCGGCGGATGTACGGTTATTGCTATTGGAGCAATCGTTGTGCTCATTTTTCAAGAGAATTTTCTTTTTTGTAATGTGATATCGGCTTTAATGAGTTTACTGGCCATATCATTTTTGATTTTGTCTTTAAAAATGAATTACAGATATGATTTCAGAAATTATTACTATCTACAGTTGATTACGGCGCTTTTTCTAGGGTTAGCTTTTTGGTATGGTTTTAATAATCGTCTAAACGAAATCGTGTGGTTTTCGCTGATTGGAACAAGTATTTATATCATTATAAAGTATTTTGAAATATTCTCCTTTTTCTCAGATTGGAAAAGAAGTAAGGCATGGGCTTGGAAATTGCTTGGAACAGCAGTTTTATTGTGGTTATTAGCCAAAGGAATCTTGAATGTTTCTAAAATAATATACCAGGTTTAGAATAAAAAAACCGAGGCATAAGCTTCGGTTTTATGTGTAATTATATTTTATATTTTAGAATTTGGTATTTTGGACTTCCGATTTGGATTTTTAAAATTTAGAATTTAATTATTCAGTATCCTTAGTTTCTTCCAGATCTTCTGTTTTCTTGCCTACTTTTACTTTCGGATTATCTTGAGTTCCAGTAACAGTTAGCGGAATTCCGAAAATACCAAAAGGAGGTAATCCTAAACGCATTTTTAAGTTCAATTTTCCGTCTAGGCTTGTTGTCCCTTCAATTCTTGGTCTAAAGCCAGCAAACTTAAATTTAAAGCGATCTACAGTTATAATATTGTTTTTAACCGTTGTTTTGATATCAACTTTAGAAAGATCTGGATTTTTCATAGATTCAGAATTGGTTTGCTTGCTTACGGCATTAAACATTTTCAATCCTCTTACTTTGACGTCTTTTACAGAAAGAGTTCCGCCTCCAACAAGTGAAGGATAAACAGGATCCATGTTTGCATTTACGCGCCCTTTAAGTTGGTAATCTAGCGAAACAATTCCTTGTGCTTTTTCTGCGGCACTTGCCATTTTTCTGAAAACTTCAATCTCGTTATATGCTCTTTTTATATCAAAATCGGTTGCTTTGATTGCATAATCGAAATTAGCTTTTTTCGTTGTAACTGCTTGATAATTGGCGTTCATGCTAACCTTGCATCCAATTAGGTCAAAACCTGTGTTTTGCATGGTCAATTTGCCTTTATTCATGCTTAAGTTTCCGACAGCGTTTTGAAGGTTTAATTTGTCAAAATTTACTTTTTGAGCATTAGCAGTAAAGTTTAAATTCAGATTGGTAGGAATAACAATTACACCAGTTTGTGTGTTTTCTGTTTTTGTTTCTGTTTTTGGCTTAGTAGTTTCTGTTACGGAAGTTCCTGGAGTGGTTTCCGACATAAATTCGTCAACATTGATGTATCGCGAAGTCACTTTAAAAGAACCTCTTAAGACCCCTGTATTGGTTGTCACATAATTGAAGACGTTCTGTAAATATCCATTCATTTTAAAATCAGACTGTCCGTATGCAGCAAGGAAATTGTTGAAAGACATTTTATCCTGATTGATTTTAAAAATTCCTTCTTTGATAATAAATTTCTTTGGAAGATATTCAGATGCAATTCCGATATTTCTTAATTCGAGCGTTCCTTTATTGTTTAATTTGCTGTAATTGCCTTTTTCAGCATCACTTTGTTTTCCTTTTAAAGATACGTCGGCTTTTACAAAACCATCTAAATCAAGACCTTTCTGAGAGAAAACTTTATAAATTCTGCTAATATCCAATTCGCCTTTGGCTTTTACATCATAACTCAAATCGTCAAAATTGCTTAAATCGGCTTGCACGAAAACAGGTTTGCCTTCAAAAGTAAATTGTGTGGGCTGTAAGTTAACTTTCAGATCGGCAAATGTTCCTTTCTGGTTTTCTATTTTCGATTTAATTGTAATATTGGTAATTGGATTTGGGTAATATGGCGTTTTTAAATAACCGTTGTCCAAATTAATGGTTCCGTTTGTAACAGGAAAACGCTTGTTCTTTTGGTCAAATACTCCGTTTGCTTTTACATCGCCCGCCAGAGTTCCTTTTAATTCAATATCTGGAATTCCAAGTGCTTTGATTAATTTTTCAAGATCGATTTTGGCTTTAAAATCAGCATTGATATCTGGCGTGTTCACACCTTTAACCAAGAATTTCGATTTTAAATAATCCTGATTGATGTTTAGCGATAAGTTTTTTGCGTCAACAATTACCAAATCTGGATTTAGAGAAGGAACAGTTGTTTTGATGTCTAAATTAAGGTTGGAAACAGGAAATGCACTTTTGTTATAATTCACAAAACCATCGGTTACTTTTACGTCCAAATTCAGATCTGGAGCTATATTTTCAGAAGTAATATATTTTCCTTTTAATGTAAAAAGCAAATCTGTATTTCCTTTTAAATCTGTTTTAGAAAGCCATGTAATGTATTTTGGAGGTAAGGCCGTAAAAACATCATAAAGTTTACTGTTATTAGATTTAATAACAAAATCCATATTGTAGCCGTCCTTTAAAATGTCAAACTTCCCTTTAAAATCGACCAAAAGCTGATTGATTTTAAGGTTGTTCTGCTGGAAAAAGAAAGAAAGCGAGTTGATATTTACTTTTGTAATCAGATCGGCATCAACCTTTTTGTTCATTAAATACGGTTCATCTTCGTAAACGATATTTAATTTTTCGATGTTTGCTTTAGAATATAAATCAAAAACAGCTTTATTTAAATCTCCTTTTCCTAAATAATTGAATCCGTATGCATCAAAATGGACTTTAGTCGATTTGTCATCGTAAACAATTTTACTGTTTAAAATCTCGATTCGTTCCAGTTTTAGCGCTGTATCGCTGCTATCTTTGGCTTTAGAAGCTTGTTCTTGTGATTTATAAATGTTGTAATTCGCTTCTCCTTCCGGATTTACTTTGACGTTTATAAAAGAATCCGATAAATAAATCTGATCAATTTTTACTGATTTGCTGAAAATCAGACTTGCTACATTTATTCCGAAAGAAACTTCTTTTGCGGTAATGAATTTTTCGTTGGTATACGGAGCCGAACCATTCAGGCTTAGGTTGTCTAAGGTTAAAGTAAGTGAAGGGAAATGATGAAAAAATGACACCGAAACATCAGAATAATTCAGTTCTGCGCTTAACCTTTCGTTAGCTGTTTTCTTGATTTGTTCTTTAATCTGATCCTCAAAAACGATAGGCGTTAAAAATAATAATCCTATAATTACCGCGAAAGTTATTCCGGTATACTTCGCAATTTTAAAAACGATTGATCTGGATTTATTTTTCTGCATAGCGAATTGTGGTTTTTAAATATTAAAAGTTGAAAAAAGAGCGTAATTTATCCGTGAACGGTTTCACTTTTACCATAATTGGTAATGATAGAACCTTCATATTCAATCCATTCTTTCCAGCGTTTGTCAATATCTATGTTGTCTTGATATTTTCTGGCAAATCCTAAAAAAGTAGTGTAATGTCCTGCTTCAGAAATCATTAAATCGCGGTAGAATTTAGCCAATTCTTCATCTTTTATATTTTCCGAAAGCACTTTAAAACGTTCGCAACTTCTAGCCTCAATCATTGCCGAAAACAATAATCGGTCGCAAAGAGCATCTCTTCTGCTTCCGTCTTTTTTCATGAATTTAAAAAGCTCATTTACATAATGATCTTTTCGTTCGCGTCCCAAAGTAAGTCCGCGTTGTTTTATAATGTTATGAACCATCTGAAAGTGTTCCAGTTCTTCTCTGGCAATTTCAAGCATTTCGGTTACCAATTCTTCAATTTCAGAGTTGTAAGTGACGATACTAATCGCGTTTGAAGCCGCTTTTTGTTCGCACCAGGCGTGATCCGTTAAAATTTCTTCGATATTTGACTCAACGATATTTACCCAGCGAGGGTCTGTAGCTAATTTTAATCCCAACATAATTTCCCAGCATTTAGATTTTGCAAAATTAGTGTTTTTTTGCGACCGAATTTCAGGAAATTGGGTGCAAATCCGCGGAAAAAAGCATTATTTTGTAATGTGAAACAAAGTTTATGAATCAAATAAAAAAACTTTTAATTGTTGGGTTTGTCTGGCCCGAGCCAAAGTCTTCTGCAGCAGGCGGAAGAATGATGCAATTGATTTCTATTTTTAAGGAAAATGGATTTGAAATCACATTTGCAAGCGCGGCTCAGGACAGCGATTTTATGGTTGATTTGTCTGAATTTGGAGTAATAAAAAAAAGCATTGAACTTAATTCTTCAAGTTTTGATGATTTTGTAGCCGAATTAAATCCAGATGTTGTCTTATTTGACCGATTTATGGTCGAAGAACAGTTTGGTTGGCGAGTTGTTGAAAAATGCCCAAATGCAATTCGAATTTTAGATACGGAAGATTTGCATTGTCTGCGAACCGCAAGGCAAAAAGCTTTTAAAGAAAATCGAGCTTTTGAGCTTCAGGATTTACTGTCTGAAGAAGTAGCAAAACGAGAAATTGCCAGTATTTTACGTTGCGATTTATCTTTGATTATATCAGAATTTGAAATGAATATTCTGAAAGAGGTTTTTAAAATCAATGAAGACTTGCTCTTTTATCTTCCTTTTTTGGTTGATGAAATGAACGAAGAAGATTTGCTACAATTGCCTTCTTTTGAAAACCGAAATGATTTTGTTTTTATTGGAAATTTTCTTCACGAGCCGAATTGGAATACTGTTCAACATCTAAAAGAAGCCATTTGGCCTTCTATAAAAAAAGATTTTCCAGAAGCAGTTTTGAAGGTTTATGGAGCTTATCCTTCGCAAAAAGTATTGCAGTTGCATCAGCCTAAAAATGGTTTTTACATTATGGGAAGGGCAGAAGATGCCAATGAAATAGTACAAAATGCAAAAGTGGTTTTAGCGCCAATACGTTTTGGAGCAGGTCTGAAAGGAAAATTATTAGAAGCTATGCAATGCGGAACGCCAAGCGCAACAACATCTGTTGGTTCTGAAGCTATGCACGGCGGTCTGCCTTGGAATGGTTTTATTGAAGATGATGCAGTAGAATTTGCTAAAAAAGCTATTGCGCTGTATCAAAATGAAAATCTTTGGAAGCAGTCTCAAAAAAACGGAATCGAAATAATCAATAAGTGTTATCAGAAAAGCAATTATTCAAATGAATTAATCTCACTGGTAAACTCACTTTTGATAGATTCAAAAAGCCATCGTCTTCATAATTTTATGGGAAATCTGTTGCAGCATCATGCGTTCAAAAGCACAATGTACATGTCAAAGTGGATTGAAGCGAAGAACAAAAATTAAGCTTCCATTTTACCAAATCCTACAGTTTCACGATAAATTTGAGGGGAAACATCAGCATTCGTTTTAAAGAAACGGCTGAAATAATGTTCGTCGTCATAACCTAGTTCGTAAGCGATTTCTTTTACCGTTTTATTAGTCAAGTACAATTCTCTTTTAGCTTCAATAATGATTCTTTCCGAGATTAAATCAGTCAAAGTTTTATTGAAATAATTTTTAGATATTTTGGCTAATGCTTTTGAAGAAATATTCAATAATTCAGCATAATTTCCAGCCGAATGTTTGGTTTTAAAATTCAATTCAATTGCATCTTTCAAGCTTTGAAGAATGAGAGGTTCTTTCGAATCTGGAACCGATTTCATTTCTTCTAATTGTTCTGTTTTTAATCTAGAAGCAGTGATTAAAAATATTTTCAAATAAGAAATCAATAGTTCATATTGTGCTAATTCTGCATTCTGAATTTCAGCTTTCATTTACTCAATCACCATTTTAAAAGTTTGTTCCGCTTGTTCTGTCACTTGAACATAAGGTGGCTGATAGATATTATTGAACAAAACGCCGTTGCAGGAAACCTCTTTTTGATGCATGTGAATGCAATAAAAATCAGGATGAAAATGAATTGCAATTCCTTCGATCGGTTCATTCACACAAAGCATAAAAGGTTGATACGGAGAAAAGGCGAGAAGTGAGTTTTCTTCAAAATGATGTTCAGCAAAATCGGCTTTTACTTTGCCTTTTCCTTTAGTGACCCAAATTAAAGAGTAATAATTGTTTCGCTGTAAATGGTCGAAATGGCTGTTATCATCGAAAGGAAGAATCTTGAAAGCCAAATTACCGTTCTGCGGATTGATTAAAGTAAAAACATTTTGAGAACTCATGAGTTTTTGTTTTTGAAAGTATAAAGATAGCCATGAAATAAATTCACAGCTATCTTTATAAATTGTTTTTTGTTATAGTGATTGTGCGAATCTTGATTAAACTGTTGGAAAATCAATTTCAGTATTTGCTACATTATTAAAGTAGTTTGTCAATACATTCAAAGCAACATGACCAATAGTTTCTGCAATTTCAGCATCAGAAACTCCAGCGTTTTTAGCTTTATTTACATCTTCATCGTTTACTAAACCGCCTTTACTGATTAATGTTTTACCCAATTGTAAAATCGCTTCTGTTTTTGCGTCATCAGAATTTCCAGATCTTGCTGCTTTTAAAACTGCTGGATCTGCTTTTACTAATTTTTCTCCAATAAAAGTGTGTGCTGCTAAACAGTAATCGCAAGAGTTGCTTTCTGAAACTGCTAAAGCGATTAATTCTCCTGTTTTTGCGCTTAATTTTCCGTGGCTCAAAGCGCCACTTAAGTTTAGATATCCTTCCAAAACCGCTGGAGAATTTCCCATTGTTCTCATCATGTTTGGTACAACGCCTAATTTTGCCTGAACTGCGTTGAATAAATCTTTAGTTTTTCCTGTTACTTCTTCTGGGTTTAATGCTGTTAATCGTGCCATTTTATTTAATTTTTTAAAGTTGCTATTTGTTGTTGTCTCTTGACATTACAAAGTTGCGACGATTACAGAATTTAGAACATGGAGAATGTACGCTATGTGATGGATAATTTTCCCTGCAGACTTTTTAAAGCAAAAAAAATCCCCGATTTACATTGTGTAATCGGGGATTTTTTTAAGTCTCAGTCTCAGTTTTCAGATTGCAGACTGTTTTTACTGTGACTGAAAACAAAATACTATTTCAAAACGCCTTCAACAGCCTGAATTGTTGTAGCGTGATAACCAGATTTTGCTTTATCAAAAACTTTTTTAGCCCAAACTTTTCCTTCTGGAGTTTTGACCATTTCTTTATAAAGCATCATTACAGAACCTGTTCTGCTGCTTCCAATTAAGAATTGTTCAATTGCAGGATCAGCAGCTTTATATTGATGACGAATTGCCTGAACAAACCATTGACGTTTAATGATAAAATTACCGCCTTTAGTAAAATTGAATTCTTTATCAATTGCTTCCATTTCTTTTGCTGTAATATCAGCAGGAAGATGATCTATAAAATGCTGTTTTTCGGCAGTTGTGGTGATTTTTTTGCTTAAACCTGCAACGCCAGTTTCTCTCCAGCTTTTTTGAATGGCGTCAATTGCATCAAATTCTGCTGAACTTACAGGAACGATGTTTGATGCAATTCCTGGTTTGTAAATCCAGTTGTCTAATTGGATTTTGTCTGCTAGAGCTTTATCGCCTTTAATTAAATTTTCGTTTAAATATTTTACAAAATCTTCTGTTGTGATAGATTGGAAAGCATGAGAATCAAAATAATTTTTGATAAACGGATCAAATTTATCGCGACCCACGGCATTTTCAATAACTCTTAAAAAAGAATATCCTTTTACATAAGGAATCATGCTAATTCCGTCGTCAGGATTTCTTCCTGTTAAACTAACTTTTAATCTTGTATCTGGATTTGTGTCTCCGTATTCAGCAACATTATCAGTCAATTCTTTGTTGGTGATAACGTTTTGCATATCAAATTCCTTTTTACCGAAAATTGCTTCTCCAATTCTGTGTTCAACATAAGTTGTGAAACCTTCGTTTAGCCAAATATCATCCCAAGTAGCGTTTGTAACTAAGTTTCCGCTCCAGCTGTGGCCTAATTCGTGTGCTAGCAAACTCGTAAGCGAACGATCTCCAGCCAATACTCCTGGAGTTAAGAAAGTCAAGTTCGGATTCTCCATTCCGCCATAAGGGAAACTTGGGGGTAAAACCAAAACATCATAACGTCCCCATCTGTATGGTCCGTATAATTTTTCTGCTGCATTTACCATTTTTCCAAGTTCAGCAAATTCATAAGCTGCGCTTTTTAAAACAGATGGTTCTGCATAAACTCCAGTTCTGTTATCAATCGCTTGAAATTCGATATCTCCAACTGCAATTGCCATCAAATAAGACGGAATGGCTTTGTCTTGTTTGAAAGTGTAAACTCCAGTATCATTTTTTTTCTGCGGATTTACTGCGCTCATAACCGCCAATAAATCTTTAGGAACCGTAACTTTTGCATTATAAGTAAAACGAATTCCTGGAGAATCCTGACATGGAATCCAAGTGCGTGACCAAACACTTTCACCTTGAGAGAAAACAAAAGGTTTCTTTTTGTCTGCAGTTTGTTCTGGTTTAAGCCATTGTAGTGCAACACCATCTTTAGTCGTGTTGTAGTAAATGTTTACTTTAGTTGTGTTTGGCTCAATAGTGATATGAAGCGGTTTTCCGTGAAATTCGGTGGCTGCACCAAGCTCGAATTTAGTTTCTTTTTCTTCGTCGCCTAAAGTTACTTTAGTAATGTTTAAAGTGTTTTCGTCGAAAATAATTTCGTTTCCTTTACTGATGTTGTCAATTGTCCAAGATGCTTTTCCTGAAATAGTTTGTGTGTCAAAATCAACTTTGATATCAAGATCAAGATGTTTTACAACAGCAAGTTCTGGTTTAGAATAACTGTGTTCGTCTGTAACAGTGACAGTTTTTTCTGTTTGCTCTTTTTTCTGGCAAGCAATTGCTGTCAGAAATAAAGCGACAAGAATTAGTTTCTTCATTTTGTGAGGTTTTGAATTTGAGGATGAAAATTAAACAAAAAATCCCGTTTTGAATAAACAAAACGGGATTTAATTATAAAAGTAACAACGATTACGCCAACATTGTAACTGGGCTTTCGATGTATTGTTTTAATGTTTGTAAGAACTGAGCTCCAGTTGCACCGTCAATTGTTCTGTGGTCACAAGCTAATGATAACATCATTGTGTTTCCAACTACGATTTGACCGTTTTTAACTACTGGTTTCTCAACAATTGCACCTACAGAAAGGATTGCAGAGTTTGGCTGGTTGATGATTGAATTGAATTCAGTGATACCAAACATACCAAGGTTAGATACTGTAAAAGTACTTCCTTCCATTTCTTGTGGTCCTAATTTTTTGTTTTTAGCTCTTCCAGCAAGATCTCTTACTGAACCACCGATTTGAGATAAACTCATAGCGTCAGTAAATTTCAATACAGGAACTACTAATCCGTCTTCAACAGCTACAGCAACACCAATGTTTACGTGGTGGTTGATGATGATAGCATCTTCTTTCCAAGTAGAGTTGATTTTTGGGTGTTTTTTCAATGCTAAAGCACAAGCTTTGATTACCATATCGTTGAAAGATACTTTTGTATCAGGAACGCTGTTGATAGCAGCTCTAGCTTGCATAGCTTCGTCCATACTTACTTCGATCACTAAGTTGTAGTGAGGCGCAGTGAATAAAGATTCAGAAAGACGTTTTGCAATGATTTTACGCATTTGAGAATTTTTGATCTCTTCTGTGTAAACTTCACCAGCAGGAACGAATACTTTTGGTGCAGCAGGAGCAGATGCTTCTTGTTTAGCAGCAGGTGCTGAAGCAGCAGTTTGTGCCTGAGCAGATGGAGTAAAGTTTTCGATATCGCTTTTTACGATTCTTCCGTTTTCTCCAGATCCTTTAACTTGGCTTAATTGAATTCCTTTGTCAGAAGCAATTTTTTTAGCTAATGGAGAAGCTAAAATTCTTCCTCCGTTTGAAGTTTCAGCAACAGCTTCTGTAGCTTGCGTAGCAGCAGGAGCAGTTTTTGTTTCTTCAGCAGCAGGAGCACTTGCAGTTGCAGCGCCACCAGCAGTAAAGTTATCAGCAACTCCAGAAATGTCAGTTCCTGCAGGTCCGATGATAGCTAATAAGCTGTCAACAGGAGCAGTGCTTCCTTCTTGAATTCCGATGTATAATAATGTTCCAGCATTGAAAGACTCAAACTCCATAGTCGCTTTGTCAGTTTCAATTTCTGCTAAAATATCTCCTTCAGCTACAGTGTCGCCTACTTTTTTCAACCAAGTTGCTACTGTACCTTCAGTCATTGTATCACTTAAACGTGGCATAGTTACTACTATAACACCTTTTGGTAATTCAGCTGCCTTTGCAGGAGCAGCAGTTTCAGTTTTTGCTTCAGCAGCAGGAGCATCCGCTTTTGGAGCTTCAGCAGCAGGAGCATCGCCACCAGCTAAAAGAGCAGAAATATCTTCTCCTTCTTTACCAATGATTGCTAATAATGAATCAACAGGAGCAGTTTCTCCAGCTTGAATTCCGATATGTAAAAGAGTTCCTTCGTTAAAAGATTCGAACTCCATTGTTGCTTTGTCTGTTTCAATTTCAGCTAAGATATCACCTTCGCTTACTTTGTCGCCTACTTTTTTAAGCCAAGTTGCTACCGTTCCTTCAGTCATAGTATCGCTCAAACGAGGCATTGTTACTTTAATCGCCATGATATTATAATTTATGAGGTGTAAATGGATAGTCTTCTTGTGCGTATACTACATCGTATAATTGTTTTAAATCTGGGTATGGAGATTCTTCAGCAAATTTCGCACACTCTTCAACTAAGTCTTTAACTCTTTGGTCAATTACTTCAATTTCTTCTTCTGTAGCATATTTTTGATCCATAATTACATCAAGAACTTGAGTAATCGGGTCGATTTTTTTGTACTCTTCAACCTCTTCTTTAGAACGGTATAATTGTGCATCAGACATAGAGTGTCCTCTGTAACGGTACGTTTTCATTTCAAGGAAAGTTGGTCCATCTCCGCGACGTGCTCTTTCGATAGCTTCGTGCATTGCTTCAGCAACTTTTACTGGGTTCATTCCGTCAACAGGTCCGCAAGGCATTTCGTAACCTAAACCTAATTTCCAGATGTCAGTGTGGTTTGCAGTTCTTTCTACAGAAGTTCCCATTGCATAACCGTTGTTTTCAACGATAAACACAACCGGAAGTTTCCATAACATTGCCATGTTGAAAGCTTCGTGAAGAGAACCTTGTCTAGCAGCTCCGTCACCAAAATAAGTTAGGGTAACACCGCCAGTGTTAAAATATTTGTCTGCGAAAGCAATACCTGCCCCAACTGGGATTTGAGCACCTACGATTCCGTGCCCGCCATAAAAACCATGTTCTTTAGAGAAAATGTGCATAGAACCTCCCATACCTTTAGAAGTTCCTGTTGCTTTTCCTAAAAGTTCTGCCATTACGTTTCTAGGATCAACTCCCATACCGATTGGCTGAACGTGGTTTCTGTATGCAGTAATCATTTTGTCTTTAGTCAAGTCCATAGCGTGTAAAGCACCCGCTAATACAGCTTCCTGACCATTATATAAGTGTAGAAAACCTCTAACTTTTTGTTGAATGTATAATGCTGCAAGTTTGTCTTCAAACTTTCTCCAAAGCAGCATGTCTTCATACCACTTTAAATATACCTCTTTTGTAACTTCTTTCATCTGAATTCTTTCTTTTGCTAAAGTTGTTTGTGTTATCGATTATTGTTGCCTGTAACGCAAAATAGTTTCCTCCCACAAATTTGCGCCCGAAAGCTCGGGATGCAAAAATAAGACATTACATTTAAGAACTAAAATTTAAACGCTACTTTTTGGCTTTTTTTTATAAGAACTTTTTATCGAACATCAACGGAAGTAGATTTTTTAATGAAGATGATTTGTAAACTTCACCAATTTCTCCCATAAAATAGATTTCTATCGGAGTGTCTTGTTTTATCTCATATTCTGCTATTGATTGTCGGCAAGATCCGCAAGGCGGAATAGGGGCAGTAGTCTGATTGGTATCTGAAGCTGCTGTAATTGCCATTTTTAGAATTTTTGCTTCGGGATAAGTGCTTCCCGCATAAAAAATAGCAGTTCGCTCTGCGCAAAGTCCAGACGGATATGCTGCATTTTCTTGATTGGAACCTAAAATAACTTTTCCGTTATCTAGAAGTAAAGCAGCGCCAACTTTAAACTTTGAATAAGGGGCATAAGCTTTTTTTCTGATTTCTACAGCTTGATTCATTAAATCCTGAATTTCGGCTGGAAGTTCATTTAAATTATCAAATATTGTAAATGAAGAGGTTATATTGATTTCTTTCATCTGTTAATAAGGGAAAAAAAATCCAAATTCCTAAAATGCCGGAATTTGGATTGAATTATTTTTTGTTGTAATTTTTTTTCTTTAGTAATTGTCGTATTTGTCTCCAAAGTTAAACGTTAAAGAGAAACGAAGCGTGTTTTCTAAAGGATTTTTTATTTTAGACGCAGAGAATAGGTACGAAACATCAATTTTCATGATGTTGTATTTAAATCCTGCTCCTAAAGAGAAGAATTGCTTAGCCCCTTTTTCTGGACTTTCGTGGTAATATCCTAAACGGAAAGCAAAAGCGTCCTGATACATGTATTCTCCAGCAATGCTATAAGTTACCTCTTTCATTTCTTCTTTAAATCCGCCTGGAGCATCACCAAAAGATTTAAACATTCCTTCAAACCAGCCAATATCGTTATAATTTCTATAACCAATATCTGTTGCTTCTTGTTGCGAAATATCTTCAGGATCGTCATAGTCTCCGTCGCCATTTACGTCAACTGGCGTTCCGATTCCCGGAGGTGTTGGAACTAAAAGTTTAGTAAGTTCGGCACTTAAAGTAAGTTTGTTGTAATCGTCAAAAATAAAATCAAATCCTCCTCCCAATCTTAAATTGGCAGGTAAGAAGTTTGAGCTTACATTGTCGTTGTCGTAACTGATTTTTGGCCCCATATTCTGAAGGTTAACACCAGCTCTCCATCTTCCGTTGAAATCTCGATAAGCAATTTCTTCCGATTGATAAAAAGCAGCCACGTCAACAGCAAAAGAGCTTGCAGATGTGGCATCAACTTCTTCTGAAGCAACTTTTAAATTTGAATTAATAAAACGTGCAGCAACTGCCATAGAGAATTTGTCGCTTAGTTTAAGCGAATATGATCCGTCTAAAGCAAATTCATTTGGATTTACTTCTCTTACAGCTTCATTTGGATCTCCAGTATATCTTAGTTCGATTCCTCCAAAACCAAAATAGCGAAAACTTCCTGCAAAGGCGCTTCGTTCGTTGATTTTGTTGTAATACGTAACCTGACCCAATGAAATATCATTGGCAAGATCTGTTAAATAAGGAGTGTAACTGATAGAAAGACCTTGTGCATCTTCAGAAAATGCATACTTAGCAGGGTTCCATTGTTGTGAGAAAACGTCTGCAGAAGTGGCAACACCTTGGTCAGCCAAACCTGCTGCTCTAGCATCAGCAGCGACTAATAAAAATGGCACTCCAGTGACGATAGGTCTTGATTCCTGAGCGTTTGAAGTGTAAATGCTAAAAATACAAATTAATAAAAGTGATAGTTTTTTCATTTATTGGATTAGTGTTTTGGTGATGCAAATATATATAATATTATAGGATGACAAGCTTTTCGTATTTTTCTGCTTTTTTATTTGTTAAATTAGACTTTACAGTCAGTTTGTAAATATACACTCCTTTTCCGATTCTATCGCCAAAATCATCTCTTCCGTCCCATGTTATTTCTCTTGATAAAAATCCTTCTGTCGTAACGGTTTGATTTTTTGTCCAAACTACTTTTCCTGTAATGGTCATTACCTGAACCTGCACGTCTAGTGGCTCATAAGGTCTATTATGAGAAAACCAAAATTGTGTATAAGTTGAAAATGGATTTGGGTAATTAAGAACGTGTGATAATGTCAAGGAATCATCTCCTACAACTGTAAATTGAATTTCATTCGTAACGGGATTATTGTAAACATCCCAAGCAGTAAAACTTATGGTATGCAGTCCAGGCGCTAAATTTCGGAATGGGAAACGTAGATTTCCGTTGGTATAATCATCTAATTTTGTTTGATAGTAATCGTTCAAAATATAAGGATTACTCACGTCTCCATCTAAAATAGCGACAATATCATGGCCGATTCCGCTTGCTGTATTAATTCCGTTCTCGTCTTCTAGAAATGCCAAAAGAAATGGCGATTCATTTGTAATTCCTCCCGACACAAAAGTTTCATCGTTCATATATAACTTCACTTTTGGACTTATATTGTCCTGAGGCGCATTTTCGTTAATTCCTCCAATTTTAATGGTGTTATTGTAACCAGTTTGGTTTTCTAATGATTCGTTTTTTTTCGAATAAAAACTGATTCTGCCGTTGTCAACTGGAATTCTAATGTCTCTAGGAACCACAAAGCTAAACTCAAATTGTCCGTTGGTAACAGATGCATTTCCTCTAAAAATGGTTTCTCCAAGTGTTTTAAATTGCATTGGAGGACTAAAACCATCATTGTTTAAAGTAGTATTTGTAATTAATTTGTCAAATATAGCCGTGGCTAACTCTCCATTGTAATTGCTTAAAAGAGTGTTGTTTTCATCTGTGATTTCTCCCGAAATTTTAATTTTTGATAATGATTTTAAATCAGGAATAGTTTGCGAAATCACAATATCGTTTACTTTCGTTAAATTAATTCGTGGTTTTGGAATAGCAAGCATTAAAGCAGGATCGCCTATATAGAAGACAACATTGCTCGAAGAGCTCGGATTTTCATTTTTGGATATTCTTAAAGATTCGGCGATAGTGTTATATTGATTTGAGCCATAAGAAAGAAGACTTTTGCTAATTGTTTTGTTGAATTCTTCAGCATTTGTCTGTCCGATTTCTCTAACAGTGGTCAGCATTGAAATTGCGCCTCCTTTTGGATTCCAATACACGTATTCTCCAGCTGTTGGTCTTGTTGGGTCGTCAAAACGGGAAAATTCACATGTAATGGTAATGAATAGCGGATATTTGTACTGATTTGCAAGGTTTTGCCCGTCAGATTTCTCCCAAATTCTTTCGCTGGCCAGTCCATCTTCGCCACCATGCCCTAAATAATTAAATATTAGAGCGCCTTTTTCAAAAGCATTAAAAAAATCCGTTCTCGCTTTTGGATATCGCGATCCGCCTGCAGAAGCTTCTTGTGTATAGGCGTCCAGAAAAATTTTATCAATATTAAAAAAAGGTTTTTCAGTCGCAATTTGATCTGCAAGAGCATTTTGGTTTGCTTGTAAAGTCTGATCGCCAGGTCTATCAGAGTCATCACTAATTAAAACGATATTGTTTCTCCAATTTCCATAAGATTTTGTGTCATGATAATCTATGACTTTGTTTACCATTTCCTGAGCTTGTGCATTGTCTGAAACCAGCATTCTTCCTAAGGCAATGTCAATCCCAGCAAGAGACGGAATAATAACTCCTTCGTTAGAGTCCATTAATCCGTAGAAATCATCAGACGGAAATGAAGCTTCGCCTACAGTATTGCTTATTAGAGATTGATATATAGGTACAATATTGGTATTGTTCGAAATTCTGTCTTTATAATCATATGAAGCATCTCCAAATAAATTTAAGTAACGCACTCTTTTGTCTGATGAAGAAGCATTGTCGTAAATATATTTAACACAGTTTCTAATGGCTGCAATATCTTGTTTGCCAGAAGAAAATTCTTGATAGATGTTTTCCAAAGAAATAACTTTTACGTTTAAACCAGAGTTTGTTCTATGAAAATTGGCTAATCGCTCGGCTTGAGACGCTAAAGATTTTGGTGTCACTATAACGTAATCAATATCTTGAAAAACATTTTGGCTGTTCCTGAAAAGTGTTCCTTTTAAATTCTGGTTGGCAATTTTTGATTGATTTTCTTTTAATGGGGCATAATAATCAGAAGGATCTATGGCGACGTATTTTCTAACCTCTCCTAAATTAGCTTTAAAACTAAAAGAAGACTGATTTGCAGTTTCAACTTTAGATATATTATATAGGTCTGTAACGTCCCAGATTTGTGCTATTCCTGATGCGTTTCCAATAGTATAATTGACAATTCCACCTGTAGAGCCTGCGGCATTGTATTGAAAATGAAATTGTTTGCCTGTGCCTAAAAGTTTTCGTTTTGCGGTGAGGTTAATGTAATCCAAATAGCCTTTTGATCCTGGAACACCATTATTATTATAGGTAAGTTTTATTTTTATATTGTCTGTTCCAGTAAATTCTGCATTTGAGGGAAGTTTGCCTGTTGTGTATTTGGTGTCAGAGTTGGCTATTAACGGCGGAAAGCTTATCGAACCTGCATTTTGTCCGTTGGCTGTTATGGCAAAAGAAGTGGTGGTTAATGATGCAGCTGCTGCGCTTACCTCCATTTTTACAGGTACAGAAGTGTCGAGGTTTGGAAAGCTGAAGGAGAATTCCTGTTCTTGGTTAATATCAAATGATTCTCCGAGCCACTGGCGTCCAAGATGCACAATATTGGTTTGATCAATTTCGTGGTATTGATAGTCATCAAACGTGTTTAACTCTAAAGTGCTGTTTCCTGTCGGCTGATTTAGATTTTGAATGCGTTTTCCATCTCCTCCAGAAGCGGTAATATAATAGTAGGATTTGCTATCATATAAATTTAAGTTGGTCTGGCTTTCAGAATTCCAATTGTCAGTTCCTTCGGCATAAAAAAGAATATAATCTTCATTGTTAAAAACACCATCGTTTTCGCCAGCTATCTGTATGGCATTTTCTGTTAAGTCATTGGGATAATAAGTGCTGTTGGCAAGAGGAAGCATTCTTCCGCCATTTCCATAAATTTTTATTCTTCGTGGGTCAACTTTAGAAGCGTCAAATCCTAAACTTTGTAAAAAAGACCTGTCGATTCTATAAACACCTGATTTCTGAATATAAAACCGATACCAGTCGCCAGAGGCCAAAACAGAATTTACAATTGCTGCCGATTTTTGAAATGAAGAAGTCGATGCAGTTCGTGCGTTTGAATTGCTAATAAAGTAAGAAAAGGATTTTATACGTTTGTAGCTGTTTCCTTCCTTAATTATAGGAGATAAAGAGAGAAAAGAATATTTTATATCCCTTGCGTTTGTAATTATTATAGATTCATTTGGCTTTGCAGGGATATTTTCAAGTGTTAAATCTCCCAAATCAGCTCGAGAAATTGATTCGTAGACTACGTTGCTAATTTGTGCTGAACTGCCGTTTGAAACGCCAGACTGATTTAAGTTTTGAAGCAATGTTATGCTTTTTTTTGTAATGTCGAAGCGGAAACTGCTTCCTGAGAAGTGCGGAATTATAAATTTGTTTTCGCCATAATTTACCTCTTTTTTATTTTGCCAATCGATTGTAATCGTCCCATTTAGCTGTGAAAATGAGAGAATTGGGATTAAAAAAATGTAAATTAGAAATGCTTGCTTCATCTGTTAAAAAGGCGAAATTTAATTAAAAAATAATTAGTAAGTAAAAATATAGTATTTCATGTTATAGTAATAATAAAAAGTATATTTTTGCGTTCGTAACTAAAGGTTATTTTCTGGTAAAAAACAGCTAAATAAAATTATTAGAACAGATGTTGCTAATTAAATGTTAATTATTATATTGCAGCACCTAAATTTATCACCTAAGAATGAGTATGAAAGTAAACAAAATTGTAGTCTTGCAGTTAATGATGTCAATGGTATTGATGTTGGGCACGGCTAGTTGTAGCAAAAAATCGAGTTCCACTCACGCTTCTAGAGCTACTGGCTGGGATGTAGATAGTCAGAATGGAACTGCTGCCAGAAATGCAGGTAAAAAACAACAGGCTGGTCCTGGTTTAGTTTTTGTTGAAGGAGGTACGTTTACTATGGGTAAAGTACAGGATGATGTTATGCACGATTGGAATAACACACCAACTCAACAACACGTTCAATCATTCTATATGGATGAAACTGAAGTTACGAACGGTATGTACTTAGAATACCTAGAGTGGTTAAAGAAAGTTTTCCCGCCAACAGAAGAAAATTACAAAAACATTTACGAAGGAGCATCTCCTGATACATTAGTTTGGAGAAATCGTTTAGGATACAACGAAACGATGACTAACAACTATTTAAGACACCCATCTTATGCTAACTATCCTGTAGTTGGTGTGAACTGGATTCAAGCAGTTGAATTTAGTAAATGGAGAACAGACCGTGTTAACGAGGCTGTTTTAGAGAAAAACGGATATCTTAAAAAAGGCGCTAAAACAAATGATGTTAATGCTGAAAATGCATTTAATACAGAAGGATACTTAATGTCTCCAAGTACATCACGTGGTGCAAGCGAAGAAATCGTTTTAAAGAAAAATCCAACTGGAAGAAGACCTAAAGCTGGTAAAGACGGTGTTGTGCCAGAAGAGAAAAATGTTTACGCACAACGTTCATCTGGAATTATTTTACCAGAATATAGACTTCCTACAGAAGCTGAGTGGGAATATGCAGCTGCAGCTGACGTTGGACAAAGAGAATACAATATCTACAAAGGACAAAAGAAATATCCTTGGTCTGGAGATTACACACGTTCTAACAAACGTAAAAACAGAGGTGACCAATTGGCTAACTTTAAACAAGGAAACGGTGATTACGGTGGAATTGCAGGTTGGTCAGATGACGGAGCAGATATCACAAATGCTGTGAAAAGTTATGCGCCAAACGATTTCGGTCTATACGATATGGCAGGAAACGTTGCAGAATGGGTAGCTGACGTTTACAGACCTATCATTGATAACGAAGCAAATGATTTCAACTACTATAGAGGTAACCAATATGCTAAAAACAAAATTGGTAAAGATGGTAAAATTGAAATTGTTACAACATCTACAATTAAATATGACACTTTAAGTAACGGTAAAGTTATTGCAAGAAACCTTCCAGGAGAAATTGCTCAAGTACCAGTTGACGAACAAGAAACTTATTTAAGACAAAATTTTAGCCAAAGCGATAACATCAACTACAGAGATGGTGATAAGCAATCTTCTAGATTTTTCGATTTTGGTGATTCAGAGTCTGGGCCAAAAGCAGATCAGGCAATGTACAACTCTCCTAAACACAATGTTACAACAGACAGTTTAGGAAAAATGATTAGAAAATATGATAACTCTAGTAAACGTACAACTTTAATCGATGATAAAGTAAGAGTTTACAAAGGAGGATCTTGGAGAGATAGAGCTTACTGGTTAGATCCAGCTCAAAGAAGATATTTCCCTCAAGATATGGCAACTGACTATATTGGTTTCAGATGTGCAATGTCTAGAGTAGGTTCAAAATCTGAAAAAAGAAAATCTCCTAGAAACTAAGATTTAGGAATTCAAATACTAAAAATTCCAAATTCCAAAAGCTGAATATTCAGTCTGGAATTTGGAATTTTTTTATTGTTTTTTTCTACTTTTATGACTTATTAAAAAATATATAAATGAATATTCAAGACATTCATAACTTGTTTTTACAATGCAGTTCCCTGTCTATTGATACAAGAAAAATCGAAAAGAATTCAATGTTCTTTGCCATTAAAGGAGAGAATTTTGATGCGAATACATTTGCTAAAGAAGCATTAGATTTAGGTGCTTTATTTGTTGTTATTGATAATGCATCTTATTTTATCGACGATAGAACGATTTTGGTAGAAAACAGCCTGAAAATGCTTCAAGAATTGGCAAAATTTCACAGGACTTATTTGGCTCTACCAATTGTTGCCTTAACGGGCAGCAACGGAAAAACAACTACAAAAGAATTAATCAATGTTGTACTGTCAAAAAAGTTTAAAACAAAAGCGACTGTAGGCAATTTAAACAATCATATAGGCGTCCCATTAACTTTGCTTTCTTTTACCAAAGAAACAGAAATTGGGATTGTAGAAATGGGAGCCAATCACCAAAAAGAAATCGAATTTCTATGCCAGATTGCACAACCAGATTTTGGCTACATAACCAATTTCGGAAAAGCGCATTTGGAAGGTTTTGGAGGAGTTGAAGGGGTGATTGCTGGTAAAAGTGAAATGTATCAATATCTTGCAGCGTACCAGAAAACTGTTTTTGTAAATCTTGAAGATCCTATTCAGATTGAGAAATCAGGAGGAATAAAATCATTTACTTTCGGGGTAAAAAAGGAAAATGCTAATCTAAATATTCAAAATATTGCTGCTAATCCTTTTGTAGCTATTGACTATAATGATTTTTCTGTAGAATCACATTTGATTGGACTTTATAATGCAAATAATATTAATGCGGCTGCAGCAATTGGAAAATACTTTGATGTAAAAGAGAGCGATATAAAGAGCGCTATTGAAAATTATATCCCTGCCAACAATAGATCTCAAATGATGAAAAAAGGATCAAATGAGATCATTTTAGATGCATATAATGCCAATCCGAGCAGTATGGCTGTTGCCATTGCTAATTTCTTACAGTTAGACAAGAAAAATAAGATTATGATTCTTGGAGATATGTTTGAATTGGGAGACGAAAGCCTTTATGAGCATAAGGTTATTGTTGATTCTTTGGCAGATCAAAAACAGACACAATGCTTCTTAATAGGAAAATCATTTTTTGCCAATAAGATTTCAAATGAAAATATTCAGTTTTTTGAGACATTTGATTCCTTTGCAGAATTTCTAAAAACCTTCAAATTTGATTCCAATATGATATTGATAAAAGGTTCGCGAGGTATGGCCTTAGAGCGAACTTTAGATTATATTTAAAAAAAAGAAAACCATTCAAACTGAATGGTTTTCTTTTTTATATACTCATTAAAAATCCAATTAGGTTTTCTTTTTTGTTTAATCCTAATTTCTTTCTTAGGCGGTAGCGGGCTAACTCAACACCACCTGTCGAAATGTTCATAATTTCTGCTATTTCTTTGGTTGACATATTCATTAACAAATAAGTTGATAAATCCAATTCTCTAGGAGAAATAGTAGGGTATTGGCTTTTTAAACGCTTTAAAAACTCGAAATGCACATTTTTAATGTGTTTTTCTAAGTCTTTCCAGCTCTTGTCTGTATTTACTTCTTTTACAATGCTTTTATGCAGTTTGCTGAATTCGGCCTTAGTGGTTTCATCTAGAATCCCAGTATCAATATCTTTTAGTTTATGAATGATTCCATTTAAAACTTTATTCTTTTTTACAACTTGTAGAGAATTGTTTACTAGTTCTTTATCCTTTGCTAAAATTTTGATTTGGAGCTTGTCGTTTTTCAGTTTTTCAATTTCTTTTTCCAAATCATGCTGTTCGTGTCTTATTTTCGCTTCCTTTTCAAGATACAATCTTCTTTGTTCTATAGTTTCATAATACCTGTTTTTTCTAATCTTCAGTTTGATTCGGATTGAGATTAAATAAGCGCCAAGCAAAATGAGTACCAAGTAAAATAAATAAGCCAAAAAATGTCTGTACCAAGGAGGCGATACCGTAAATTCGACTTCGGTAATATTCGATTCTATGCCATAACTATTTCTGGCCCTTAGTTTCATTACATAATTGCCTTCCCTTAAATTCGTGTACTCTTTGATAGCTGTAGACGACCAGCCGCGCCAATTCTCTTCAAAGGGCTCCAATTTATAAGAATACATTACATTTTCCTGATTTTCGTACGTTGGAGATGCAAAAGTAAATTTGACACGATTGTATTTGTAAGGTATGCTGTATGATTCTAATTTATTTGTTAGATTTCCAGTTAAAATCGTATCTCCAGGGTTGGTAAAGCTTTCAATAAAAGCTTTCGGCTTTGTCATGAACGTGTTTGGAATAGTTGAATTATAATGCGCCAAACGATCTGTCAAACCGATGAAAATGTTTTGTGGATCTATTGCATTAACCGAAATGTAATTATTCACCAAATTCCCAGTCAGGTTGGAGAATATGGCTTGTTTTTTGGTAAAAGTTCCATTCTTATTTTTGACTAATACACCAAGAGATTCATTAAACGCGTACCAAAGGTTTCCTGCTGAATCCTCTATTAGGGTGTTGATAGTAGGTATTCCGTCAAATAATTTCGTTATTTTTTTATCTTCAAAAAACGTTTCTTGTTCGACAGAATATCTATAAAAATGATTTTTTACTTGGAAATATACCTTACCGTTAATGTTTTGGAGACTGTTTATTCCTTTAAATTTTTCTGAAATATTAACATGCTTTTTTATGAAATCAAATCTTTTTAAATCTTCGGATAACTTTACTTGATATAAAAACGGATTTTTTTTCAGCCATAAATAATTTGCGTCAATTTCTACAGAAAAATTATTGGTCGTTTCATCAAACCCTTTTACTTGATGAAGATAATCATATCCAGTACTTGATCTTTTAAAAACAGAGAATCCATTATAGCTTTCTCCGATAATATAATTTTCGTGATCTGGTATTTTTTTAAATCCGAAATAACCTTTATTGTCTAGTATTTTTGAAACTCTATTGTTTTCAATAATTAATGCTCCACTATTACTGGCGCATACTAAAACATTATTTAAGACTTGAATATTCCAAACTTGAGAAATGGTTCCTTCAACTCTTGAGAATGGACTGTCTTTAAATGAAGCTCCCCAAGGATGGTAAAATAACCCTTGATTGGTGGCTACATAAAGGTTTCCGTTATGCGTTGTTGAGGCGTATACCGTACCGATGTTATAACTGTAATCAAAATAAGAAAAAGGCGAATTTTCATTTATAAAGGTAATACCATTATCAAGCCCAAGCCAGATATTGCTCTTTTTGTCAACAAAAGAGGCGAGAATCGTATTGTTCTGAATTCCCTTTTGACGATTTAAATGCTGGATTATTTTTCCGTTTAAATCACAGATTATCGCTCCGTCCAATACAGAATTAAGAATTATAAATTTGTTTTTGATGATTGATCCGCCAAGAGAAGTGTTTTTCTTGACAAACTCGTTGGCTTCTGTTGCCCACGGTTTAATTATGCCATTTTCAGATATGAATAGCCCTTTTTCTAAAGTAGCGTATAATAATCTGTTGTTTGGCAATTGAAAAAGAGACCATATTTCCTTATCATTAAAGACAGTTGTGCCTTTTATTGCGGTAAGTTTTCTGTTTTTGTATTCAAGCACGCCCAACGTTTTATCTTGAAAATACAAACGGTTGTTTACCAAAAAAGAAAATTGAAACTTGTGAGGGGCGGTTAGAGTGGTAACTTTTTCATTTTTTAGAAAAAATACTTTACTAAAGGACTGAAAAATAACTTCTCCATTAAAAATATGAATTCTCCAAATGAGATTAATATTTTCTTTATCTATCGGGCTTAATAAATTATATAGAGAATGATATTTTAAGATTCCCTTTTCATCATTTTTAAAATATCCGAATTCGTTATTTCCTCCAACAAATATTCTTCCCAAAGCATCAATCTTCAAGCTTCTGATCTCAGATTTGTTGGGTAAAGAGTATTTATGCCAGTTTGAGCCGTCAAATTGGATAAGCCCGCTGTTATTTGCGAAATAAATATTACCATTTTTATCTTGGTCAATACTCCAGTTTTGAGTTCCACCTTTGTACTCTGATCTTTTATAATTTTTTATATCAGGAATTCCGATATTTTTTACCTGAGAAAAACTTTTCGTTTGTAAGAAAAATAACAAAAACAATGCGAAAGATCTAACTACGGATTTCATAAAATTTTAAATATATTTTTATTATAAATGCTTTATTTTGATTTTAAATTGTTGATTTATCAATCAGAATAAATCATATTTTTTAAATTATTTTTAATTTATAACGTAACAGTTGCTGTTAAACTAATGTAATATACGTTTTTTTTAATTAACATTTTTGTAACATTTTTTTTTCATAATTAAACATTTGTAAATTAATTAATTATATAATAAATGTTGTGTTTTTGTAGTGTGTTAAAATTTAATTTGAAGTGTTTTTGTAAAGAAATTTAATCTAATACTTATTAAAATTTAACAGTATAATTGCATCAAATTACTAATTAATTAACCAAAATTTTTAGAAAAATGAAATTAACAAAATTATTTATTTTTTGTGTTTCGTCTTTGCTGTTTTCTGTTGTCGCATTTGCTCAGGATGTGACGATAAATGGAATCATTAATGACGATAGTGGATTACCCGTCCCAGGTGCGACGGTTTTAGTAAAGGGAACCAATAAAGCAACTGCATCTGACTTTGATGGGAAATTTCAGATTAGTGCTCCCTCTAATGGAACTTTGACAATTAGTTTCGTTGGTTTTAAGACACTAAATGAGGCTGTTAATGGAAGGACAAAGATTAATGTGCTTCTTACAGCAACATCTCAAAACCTGAACGAGGTTGTTGTAGTAGGTTATGGTACTCAGAAAAAAGGTCTGATTACTGGTGCTTCAACAAATCTTAAAGGAGAAACGATTAAGGAGCTAAATACAGGATCTGCGATGGAAGCACTTCAAGGTATAGCTCCCGGTATCAGTATTACAAGAACAAATGGCTCGCCTGGTGCTGGTACTAAAGTGACTATCCGTGGATTGGGTACAAATGGAAATTCAAATCCTTTGTATATCGTTGATGGTATTTCTGTTGGTAATATTGATTATTTGAGCCCTTCAGATATAGAATCTATTGATGTGCTAAAAGATGCGGCTTCAGCAGCTATCTACGGATCTAGAGCAGCTAACGGTGTTGTATTAGTGACAACGGTAAAAGGAAAAAAAGGAAGAGCGGCGAGAATTAGCTACGATAGTTACTATGGTATCCAGAATATTTATAAAAATTTAGATCCTTTGAATGCGCAAGAGTACATGTATATTATGGATGAAGGAAGGGTAAATGACGGAATGCCTCGTCAAGATTGGAAAACTGTTTTAAGTAATAATTCTTGGTTAAGGACTCAATACCCTGGTGCTGATACCCAATTGGGTAATGACGTTTGGCAAATGTTGCAAAACGGATGGACAGGAACAAACTGGATTAATGAAATGAGTAAAAAAGACGCTCCTATTATGAATCATTCTCTTAATATTACTGGTGGTAGTGAAGACATAACTTATGCATTTGGAGTTTCTTATTTTGATCAAGACGGTATTATAGGAGGAAATCTTGTAGATGCTGGTTTTAAAAGGCTGACTGCTAGATTAAATACTCAAATGGTCTTAAAAAAGAATGAAAGCCACAGCATTATTACAATAGGAGAAAATGTTACTTATACTAATTCTGAGAACAGAGGAGTTTCTAATGGTAATATCTATGGTAATGATTTGCATAATGCATTAACTGCAAATCCTTTGCAACCAGCTTATTGGCAGACTTCTATTGATAGAAATATTGACAAATTCGGATTTACTCCAACTTTAGAAGGAATTTCTACTGGGCAAACAAATCCTTTAGCAGTGATGTATTACAGAAGTAATTATAATTATCCAAAAGATAATAGAATTACTGGGAATGCATTTTTAGAAATCGAACCGATTAAGGATCTGAAATTTAAAACAGTTTATGGAATTGATTCATGGTTTGGGTATGGTAGATCTATGAGCCCATCATATGGGTTGGGGGTACTTTATTCAAAGTTAAACAATGGAGCATCTCAATATTCGTACATTGGAGCAAACTCAACTTGGACAAATACGGTTTCATATAAAAAGCAATTTGGAAATCATAATATATCTGCTGTTGCAGGAACTGAGTTAATTCAATATTTGGTGAATAACAATGTTAGTGGTTCACGAAACAATTTAACATTTGGAGAAGATCCAAAATATGCGTACTTAAACAATACAGCTCCAAAAACAATTAATGATCTTTCAACTAATGGAATGGATACTTCAGCTGGAGGGGGTGGTATTATGTCGTATTTTGCTAGAGCACAATATGATTATAAAGAAAAATACCTTCTTTCAGCTACAATACGTGCCGATGGCTCTTCTAACTTCGCTGAAGGAAAAAGATGGGGATATTTTCCTTCTTTTTCTGCAGGTTGGGTAATTACAAAAGAAGATTTTATGGAAAGCTCTTCTAAGTGGCTAAATTCATTAAAATTAAGAGGAAGCTGGGGGCAAAACGGTAACCAAGATATTCCTAATTTTTATTATTCTTCAAATATCGCTTATGTTTTTCCAGGATACTTCTTCGGAGATACAAAGCCAGTTTCAGGAACAACGGCTTACCCAGCTAGAGTTACGAACCCTAATTTAACTTGGGAGACATCAGAGCAATTAGATTTTGGTCTTGACGCGAGTATGTTCGATTCAAGATTGAACGTAACTCTTGATTGGTATAATAAAACAACTAAAGACTGGCTGGTTTTAGCAGCAGGAAGAGGAACGGATGGAGCAGCGCCAGCGTATATTAATGGAGGAGATATCGAAAACAAAGGTTTTGAGTTTTCTGTAAATTGGAGTGATAAAGTTGGAGGCTTTAAATATGGAGCTACTGTAAGTGGGGCTTTCAATAAAAACAAAGTTACTAAAATTGCAAATGCTGACGGAATATTACATGGTCCTTCTAACGTATTATCGCAAGGAACTGGGGAGATTTCAAGAGGACAAGTAGGACTGCCATTAGGGTATTTCTATGGTTTTAAGACTGCGGGCATTTTACAGAATCAAAAAGAAGTTGACGAATACGTAGGTCCAAATGGACAGCCTTACTTTAGCGATCAACGTCCTGGAGATGTTCGTTTTGTTGACCAAAATAATGATGGTGTTATTGATGAAAAAGACAAAGGTTACTTAGGAAATCCAAATCCTGATTTTGAATTGGGGATTCAATTAAATTTTGAATATAAAAATGTTTATGTGAATACTACTATGGCTGGTAAATTTGGTATGCAGGTTATGCAGTCATACAGATCTTTTGCAGATAGTCCTGCTCAGAATTATACTTCTGATGTTTTTGATCGTTGGCATGGAGAAGGCACATCTACTAAAATGCCTAGATTAAGTTCAACTTCAAATAGAAATACACAGTTTTTATCGGATATCTACATGCAAAATGCAGATTATTTAAGAATAAATAACTTAACGGTAGGTTATAACTTCAATGAAATATTAAAAGATTTCAAGTTTATCACTAATCTTAAATTTTATGTTGCAGTAAACAACCTATATACATTTACTAAATATGATGGTATGGATCCAGAAGTTCGTTGGTCAGGAGATAACACAAATGCTCCATGGGCTTCAGGAATTGATTTAGGTTTGTATCCACAAGCTAGAACGGTGATGTTTGGTATAAGTGCTGATTTTTAATATAAATACAATTACAATGAAAAAAATAAAATATTTAGTAGCAATTTCGGCTGTATTTATGGTAACAAGCTGTGATGATTATCTTGACACTGATAATTTAACAGAAAAGAGTTTAGAGAATTTTTATAAGACACCTCAAGATATTGAAGAAGCAACTGCTGGAGTTTACAACGCTATTTATACCAATAATGTGCATAGTGAAGAGCAGATTGCGGCTAACCTGATGGATAATATGATGCTAGGAGGAGGTGGTCCTGATGATAAAACTGCTAAATGGGTTGATAATTTTGAAGACCCTGTAGATGATACCTATTTAGATTTGTGGGTTCAATCGTATAGAGGTATAGCTCGAACAAATGCAATTATAGAAAAAACACCTGCAGCAGACTTTAAGACTTATTTTAATACTCCTGCCGAGGCTGAGCAATTTAAGCAACAAGCAATTGGTGAAGCTTATTTCATGAGAGCGTTTTTCTACTTCAGATTGGCTAAATTTTTTGGTGGAGTTCCATTAATAACAAGTATTGATGGGAAAAAAGACGGGCCAAGAAATACTTATACTGAAACATTTGCACAGATTGCGTCAGATTTAAAAAAGGCAATCGAAACAATGCCGGCAACTCCTTTTCCCAATATTCCAACATCTAGATATGGTCATGCTAATAAATGGGTTGCAGAAGCTTATATAGCACGTGTGTTTTTATTTTATACAGGTTATATGACTAATATTGAGAAGCAAACTACTGAGGAATTGCCTTTGGCAGAAGGAGGATCTTTAAATGCAACACAAGTAGCAAGTTATTTAACCGACTGTATGACTAATAGTGGTCACGCTCTTGTTTCTGATTTTAGAAATCTTTGGCCTTATTCTTATGTTAATAAAGCTTCTGGAAACAATGTTTTACCATGGGCTGCAGCAGAAGGTCTGTCATGGGTAGGACAAGACGGTGCTAGTCCAACATTTGGGACTGGAAATTATGAGACAATGTTTGTTCAGCGTTTCTCTTTTGGAGATTGGTCTTGGACAAATGGTAATATTTATACTAATAGATTATGTCTGTTTTCTGCATTACGTGGTAACTCATTAGTTCCTTTTGGAGAAGGATGGGGTTGGTGTACAGTAAATCCAAGTTTATATAGTAATTGGGAAGAACGTGACGTAAGAAAAAGAGGTTCTATACTTGAAGTTGGTAAAGCAGACCAAGGAACAGCTGGTTATGCACCTGACAAAGGAGATCATGAAACAGGATATTTTAATAAAAAATATATTTCTCTACAATATCCTAATGCGACAGGATCTACGGTCGGAATGTTTGTTCAATTGTATAACTGGTCTAATACCGATATGCAATTAATGCATGCTCAGGATTTTATCTATATGCGTTATGCCGATGTATTATTAATGCATTCTGAGATTACTAAAACAGCAGGAGGCTTAAATGCTGTTAGAGCGAGAGCAAAATTAGATCCAGTTGGTTATTCTCTTGATAATATTAAAGCAGAACGTTTGCATGAATTTGCTTTCGAAGGATTGCACTGGTTTGATTTAATTCGCTGGGGAGATGTTAATGACGCATATAACAGCGTTATTCCAGTTAGAAACTCAGGAACTGCCGCAAATTACAGCGTAAAATATAGACCAGAGACTAAAGGTTTGGTTTCTATGCCTGAAACAGAACTTAGACTATCAAATGGAGTCTATACGCAAAATCCAGGGTGGTAAAATTTAACAATCTTAATATAGATAAATATGAAAATAAATAAAATATTATATCTCCTTTTGGCTCTTTTTACGTTGACTTTTTCAGCATGCGATCCAATAGTTGATGAACAGCATTTAACGAATTCTACTGATGTTGCCGGAGTTAAATTAGTAGCTACTCAAAGTACGCCAGGAGGAAATAAGATCACGCTTAATATGACAAGTCCAGGTATTACAGGATATTGGGATTATGGCTTAGATAAAGCACTAACAAATGAAGTAACATTCGTTTATCCTATTCCAGGGAAAGCCACATTTACTTATGTAGGTACTCTAGGCGCTGAGTTTTTTACTAAAACTATTGACGTTCAGATTGATAAGTTGGATACTCCTTTGGATCAGGATTGGTATGATTTAGTTGGAACTAATACAGCTGCTGGCAAAACTTGGGTTTTTGATGGCACGCAAGGATCGGGTAAACTTTGGTGGTTTATGTCTCCAAATGGAAGTGCTGAAAGTGCTATGACCTTCTGGTGGAATGCTGGAGATTGCTGCCCTCCAAGTGATGCATTAGGAAAAATGCATTTTGATTTAAATGGAGCGGCCAATTATAATCATTATGAAACAGCAAGCGCTACGCCAACAAAAGGAAACTTTAAACTAGATATTAAAAATAAACAATTGACTATCATAAATTCAAAAATGTTAGGTTATGCAGCTGGAAATGCTGATGGAGTATATACTATCGTTACACTTGAAGAAGATAAAATGATTCTTTATTTAAGTAATAGTGAAACATATGGAACAGGCTGGACATTTGTTTTCAAACCCGAATAATAATATTTTGTGTTAGTTATTTCGAAAAAGGAAGACTAAAAGATTCCTTTTTCGAATTTCAAACAATTTATGCTTCGTTACATGATATGCGAGCATATTTTAAGATTTAAACTATGGTTAGTTTAAGTTAAGTTTATTGCCTGGGTAGCCCATAATTTCGATTATGGGCTATTTTTTTTGTTCTAGTTGGAATTGTTAAATAACTGTGAAATATGCCTGTAAAGAAGGAATGTAAAGAAGGAATGTAAAGAAGGAATGTAAAGAAGGAATGTAAAGAAGGAATGTAAAGAGGTAAAATCTTTTCTCTAATTCAATTTCTGCACTGTATTCTGATACAATTCTATATTCTTTTCGTGTAGAGCAATACTAAAGAATTTGGGAAGTAAGCAGGATCATTTTGCTATCTCTCTTGAATGATTATTATAAATTGTTTCATCTCTTGTTTTATAAGTTTATCAATGTTCTGAGAGATCTTAAAATTTTGGAATATTATAGAAAAGGCCATCCCTTCATTATTTTCACTAAAAAACATCTTTTTTATTCATTTTTTGAAGTGATTTTTTTTCAAATTTTTATTTACAAATCGCTTAAAAAGTAAATTATTTCCTATTAATTTATCAAAAATAAGATTTTTCTTTCTATAATAAATATTGTCAATAATGTAAAAAAAGTAGGGTAAAAATATGATATTCTCTATTTTTTGATTTTTGTTAAAATTGAGCTTAATGTTATTGTAATTATCTTTAGTATAGTTGTTTATGTATTATTTAGTACTACTATCACGTTGTAGTTTTAGTAATTTTTAATAAACTTTTCAGACAGAAATATAGTGTAGTGTTATTTTTTAAAATTAACTTTTCTTTAGTACTATTTTTTGTTTTTTTAATAATTTAATAATCAATTTATTATGCTTTTTTTGATGTGTTTTTATAATATTATTTTTTTCAATTTGATGTGTTTTTGTAGTGACTTTAAGATGTGAAAAGTGAAAATTTAGTTTTAGTATTGCATCAAATTACTAATTAATTAACCAAAATTTTTAGAAAAATGAAATTAACAAAACTACTTGTTTTTTGTATTTCATCTTTGTTATTCTCGGTTATAGCTGTGGCTCAGGATGTCACAGTAAATGGAATAATTAATGATGAAAATGGTATGCCGGTTCCAGGTGCAACAATTTTATTAAAAGGTACTACAAAATCTACTGCGTCGGACTTTGACGGAAAATTCCAGATTCAGGCGCCTTCAAACGGATCATTAACAATTACGTTTATTGGTTATGCTACAGTAACTGAAGCTATAAACGGAAGAACAAAAATTACAGTTCAATTAAAACCAGAATCGCAAACTTTAAATGAGGTTGTCGTTGTTGGATATGGTACTCAAAAGAAATCTGTTGTAACTGGAGCAATTTCTAGTGTAAAAGCAGCTGATCTTGAAAAAGTACCTAACGGAAGAGTTGAACAGACTTTACAAGGTAGAGTAGCAGGGGTTTCTGTTGCCGCTACTTCTGGACAGCCGGGTGCAAACTCGAAAGTTCGAGTAAGAGGTATCACTACATTTAGAGAAGGTGGAAATGATCCATTATGGGTTGTTGATGGTATCGCTGTAGATGCAAATGCTATTGGTTTTATCAATCAAAGTGATATCGAATCTATCGAGGTTCTTAAGGATGCTGCTTCTGCTGCCATTTACGGAACTCGTGCTGCGACGGGGGTTATCCTAGTTACTACTAAAAAAGGTAAATCAGGAAAAATTTCTGTAAACTATAATGGTTTTGCTGGTATATCAGCTCCAGCTAAAAAATTAGATATGTTGAATGCGACTCAGTATGCAACTTTAATGAATGAGAAATCTTTGAATGACGGAGGCGCTATTAAATATGCAAACCCTTCGGCATTTGGAAAAGGTACAAATTGGCAAGATGCAATCTTTAACGATTCTGCTTTCAGATATACACATGAATTAAGTATTAGCGGTGGGGGAGAAAAATCTACTTTCTATGCTTCTTTCGGAATCCAAGATCAAGAAGGTATCGTTACTACAGATATTTCTAACTATACAAAGAAAAACTTCAGATTAAACTCTACACACAAAATTTCTGATTACTTTACTTTTGGACAGACTTTTGGATACACACACCAAAAGACAAAAGGTATTGGTAATACAAACAGTGAGTTTGGTGGACCTTTAAGCTCTGCAATCAACTTAGATCCATTGACTCCGCTAGTGGTTACCGATCCTGCTGTAGCAAATTCAGGGTTCTATACTAATCCAAATGTAGTTAGAGATGCAAATGGTAATCCTTACGGAATATCTTCTTTAGTACAACAAGAGATGACAAACCCTCTTGGATATATTCAAACAAGATTAGGAGGATACAGCTGGTCAGATGATTTTGTTGGAAATGCTTATTTAGAGGCTAACATTACAAGCCACTTAAAATTTAGAACTACACTTGGTGGTAAGTTAGCTTATTGGGGAGATCAAATGTTTACTCCAGTATTCTTCTTAAACCCAAACATGAAAGCTGATAGAAATAACTACAGCCAAAATAATAACAAATCTTTAGCGTGGACACTGGAGAATACTTTAAGCTATGCTAACAAATTTGGAGATCACAATGTAAGTGTGTTAGCTGGGCAAGGTGCGTATGTTGAAAATATTGGGGGTTCTATTGGAGTAACAATGTTCGGATTGCCAATTACAAGTTATAAAGATGCATCATTTAACTTTGATATCCCGCAAACGGATAGAGTTAATAGAGCGAGCGATTTTACAGAGCACAAATTATCGTCATTGTTCTTACGTGCTAATTACGATTACATGGAAAAATATCTTTTCACAGGTATTGTTCGTCGTGATGGATCAACTCGTTTTGGCGAAAACAAAAAATGGGGAGTTTTCCCTTCATTCTCTTTAGGATGGGTGGTTTCAAAAGAAGGTTTCTGGAAAGAAAATAACGTAGTTAATACTTTAAAACTACGTGGAGGTTATGGAGTCGTAGGTAACGATAATATTGATGACTTCAAATATAGAGCAACAGTTGTTGGAGGTTATAACTATGCTGTAGGAACTTCAGGAGGCATTACTACAGGCTACGGAAACTCTACTCTTCCAAATGCAAACTTAGGATGGGAAGAAACATCTCAGACGACAGTTGGTTTAGATGCAAAATTATTTAATGATTTTTCTCTTACTCTTGATTACTACAAAAAAACAACAAAAGGAATCTTAAGAAACATCGTAATTCCAGGATATGTTGGGGTCGTTGATGCACCATCTGCAAATATTGCTGATATGGATAACAGCGGTATTGAGGTTGAATTAGGATACAAGAAAAGACTTGGAGAATTCAATTTAGGAGTTAACGCAAACCTTGCGTATTTGAAAAACGAAATTACATATGTAGGATCATCTACAAATTTCATTGTTGGAGATGCTTCTTTCCAATCTATGGGGCCAGTAACAAGAACACAAGTTGGTCACTCGTTTAACGAATTTTATGGTTTTAAAACTGCGGGTATTTTCCAAAACGAAGCTGAAGTTGCAGCATATAAAAATGCTTCAGGAGGTTTAATCCAGCCAAATGCTAGACCTGGAGATTTCCGTTGGGTAGATTCTAATGGTGATGGAAAAATTACTGATGATGATAAACAATTCTTAGGAACAAACTTGCCTAAATATACTTTTGGTTTTACAGTAAACTTGGATTACAAAAACTTTGACTTTATGGCATTTACTCAAGGATCTGCGGGAAGCAAAATTTTCCAAGGTTTAAGAAGATTGGATGTGTTGAATGCAAACTATCAAACTAAAGCTTTAGAGCGTTGGGTTGGAGAAGGAACTTCAAACGATTACCCAAGATTGACAAATAATGACCCGAATAAAAACTACACCAACATGTCTGATTTTTATCTTGAAAATGGAAATTATCTACGTTTGAAAGTGGTAACTCTTGGGTATACAATGCCAACCAATTTATCATCTAAAATTGGAGCTGATAAAGTTCGTTTTTACTTAACAGGAGAGAACTTAATCACTTTTACAAAATACACTGGATTTGATCCAGAAATTGGAGGTCAGGTTTATGGTGTAGATAAAGGAGTTTATCCGCAAGCAAGATCTATTCTGTTTGGAGCTAACGTTCAATTTTAAAAATTAAAGAATCATGAAAACGATAAAATTTAAATATATATATATAGCTGTGGCAATGGCAGTCCTAGGATCTTGTTCTGAAGATTTTGTTACCATTAATCCACAAGGAAAATTTGATACAGATACATATTTTTCTAATGAACAGCAATGTTACGCTGCTTTAATTGGTGTGTATGATCCAATGAGAAAAAATACTGGAGGTTTTGAAAACATGGTGGCCATGTTAAATGCTGGTTCTGATGATTTCTATGCTGGTGGAGGTAGTTCTACAGATGGAACTGGAATCCAGAATTTCTCTACACACTCACTTTCGTCAATTACCATCCCAGGTAGTTACTGGAATGATCACTATCAAGGTATTTCTAGAGCAAATATTTTGTTGTCTAAATTGCCTGCAGCTTCAATGAATGATGCGGTTAGAAACAGATTTGCTGCCGAAGCTAAAACATTACGTGCGCTTTACTATTTTAACCTAGTAAGAATGTTCAAAAACATTGCACTAGTTTTAGAACCATTAAGTACAGAAACAATCTACACTCCTGAGCAAGTTGCACCAGAAGTAATTTATGCTCAGATAGAGAAAGATTTAACAGAGGCGATTGCAGTTTTACCAAATAATGTAATTAAGGACACAGAAGCTGGAAGATTTAATAAAGGAGCTGCTCAGGCGCTTTTAGGAAAAGTGTACCTATTTGAAGGTAAAAAACCTCAGGCAGCAGCTGTATTGGCAGAAGTAAATGGTACACCAGGCGAGACAAACCAATATGGTAATAAATTACTGGATAATTTTAGCGATTTATGGGTAACATCTAACAAATTTAATGCAGAGTCATTAATCGAAGTATCTCACAGTAGCGCAGGTAACTCTGATTGGTCATTCTGGGGATCTGGTAGAGATGAAGGAAACTCATTAAACATTATGGTTGGACCTAGAGGTTATTCTAGACCAACAGGTTCTGATGCACCAAATCTTCCTTCAGGATGGGCTTTCAACGTTGCGACTCAAAAATTGTATGATGCAATGCAAGGTGATCCACGTTTAGCGGCTACAATTCTTGATTTAAAAGCGTTAAAAGCAGCAGGAAAAGCAGATTATATTCCAGCTTATCAAGATACAGGATATTTCTTGAACAAATATCTTCCAAGACAGTCAGATGTTAGTACTGGAGGAGGTAACTCAGAATTGAACTACAAACAAAACTCTTATGTAATCAGACTTGCAGATACTTATCTAATGGAAGCAGAAGCTTTAGGATCTGGACCAAGAGCACAAGCATTACTAGATGCAGTAAGAGAAAGAGCTGGATTGCCTTCAGTGCCTGTAACATTAGCGGCTATTAAGCATGAAAGAAGAATGGAACTAGCAGGTGAAGGACATAGATTTTTCGATTTAGTAAGATGGGGAGATGCAGCAGCAGCATTATCTGACAGAGGTTTTGATGCCGGAACAGATGAGATTTTCCCAATTCCGTACACAGAACTTAACGGTACTAAATTGAAACAAAATCCTAATTACCAATAGTAGTTATTTACCAATTAACCAAAACAAAAAGAAATGAACCTAAATATATATTTCAGAAAAAGTGTATACCTAATGTTAGTTTTAGCATTAGGAACATTAAATAGCTGTACTGAAGATGTTAATGAGAATCCTCTTGTAGCAACAAATGTTGATGCTTCCTTTACTATAACACCAGTTGCTGGCGCTATGAATACTTATTTGCTAACTGCTCAGCCGAAAGGAGTTATTTTTTCAAAATGGGACCTTGGAGATGGTGCTTTTAATGGAAAAATGAATCAAGTGATTTCTTTACCTGATGCGGGAACCTATACCGTTACACATACAGCTGTTGGTGCAGGAGCAGCAATGGCAAGTTCTTCTCAACAGATTGTAGTAGCACAAACAGATCCAGCGAAAGGAAACTTGGTACAAGGTGGAACTTTTGCTACAGCCACAGATCAAGCTAAATGGACTAGTGCACAATTAAGTCCATCAGGTGCAGCTTTTTGGTCTTTTGCTAATAATAGCGCTACAATTCATTCGCCAGGGGGATGGGCTCAAGAAGGTATTTATCAAGCTATTGAGGTTGTTAAAGATAGAGAATATACTATTGATATGACTGTTTCTTGTCCAAGCGGTTCTGATGAAACTTGGTTTGAAGTTTATGCTGGTAAATCGGTACCTCAACCAGGAGTAGAATATAAAGACAATAAAGTAATGGGATTAAGTACATGGGATGGTTGCGCAAAAGATAAATTTTCAGGTAGATTGTCTGGAATTGGATGTGTGAAAAACGATGCAACAGGTACAGTTTCAAATGTTGTGAAGTTCAGTGAAAGCGGAAAAATCTATTTATTGATTCGCTCTGGCGGTAATACTTTCACTAAAGACGGAATTACAGTTTCAAAAATTGAATTCCGAGGAAAATAAAAAGTTAAGTTAAGTTTAAGTTTAAGTTTGGTTGTAAATAGCCCATAATCATTATGAGTATGGGCTATTTTTTAAATCCTTCATAGGTAGAACTCTATTTTGATTTCTTCTAAACTTCAATTTAAAAAAAATAATTGGGAGCGAATGAAAAAAAATAGCCTAAAAATTTTATGTCTTTTGTTTGCAGTAGCAGCATTTGCACAACAGCCAAAAACAAAAAAAGAATTTACAGCCAACGGCAAAAAAATAACCGTTTATACTACTGCAGAGAACTCAAAGTTACGATTAACTACTACAGATAATTTGACTTTTTCTGCTGCAAAACAGCCTCTAGAAACTGAAACTTCTGTTTTTGTAGAACCATCTAAAAAGTTTCAGACTTTTATGGGAATCGGTGGAGCTATTACAGATGCGAGTGCCGAAATATTTGCGAAACTTCCAAAAGAAAAACAAGCAGAATTCTTAGATGCTTACTACGATAAACAAAAGGGAATCGGCTATTCTTTGCTAAGAACAACAATTCAAAGTTCTGATTTTAGCAGTGGAAGTTATTCTTATATCGAAGAAGGAGACAAAGAGCTGAAGACTTTTTCTATTGATCACGACAAGCAATTTCGTATTCCTTTAATAAAACAAGCTATACAGAAAGCAGGTGGAAAATTGATAACCTACGCTGCGCCTTGGTCGCCAAATGCCTTTATGAAAAGCAATAAAAATGTATTAAAAGGCGGTACTCTACTTCCTGAATACTATCAGACTTGGGCCAACTTTTATGTGAAATTTATTAAGGCCTACGAAAAAGAAGGAATTCCAATCTGGGGAACTTCGACGCAAAATGAGCCAATGGCTGTACAGACTTGGGAATCTTGTATTTACACAGCTGAAGCCGAAAGAGATTTTATCAAAAATTATCTTGGACCAACTTTGAAAAAAGAGAATCTTGGAAATAAAAAAATCATTGTTTGGGATCATAACCGTGATTTGATGAATTATCGTGCTAACGTAATTTACTCAGACCCTGAAGCATCAAAATATGTTTGGGGAATGGGATTTCACTGGTACGAAACTTGGTCTGGCGGAGCACCGATGTTTGATAATGTTGGAAAAGTAAATGAAGCTTATCCTGATAAAAAACTGATGTTTACTGAAGGCTGTATCGAAAAATTTGATGCATCGAAATATCAATTCTGGGGCAATGCAGAACGTTATGGAATTAATATGATTCATGATTTCAATAACGGGACGGTGGCTTGGACAGACTGGAATATTCTTTTAGATCAAAATGGTGGTCCAAATCATGTTGGTAATTTCTGTTTCGCCCCGATACATGCAGACACTACAACTGGAGAATTAATCTATACGCCATCTTATTATTATATCGGACACTTTTCAAAGTTTATCCGTCTAAATGCTACTCGAGTAAGTACTGCAGTTAGCAAAAGCGCTCTATTGAGCACCTCTTTTTTAAATGCTGACGGAACAATGGCAACTATTGTTATGAACCAATCTGCAAACGACCTTATCTACAATTTGATTATTGGAGATAAAAAGGCAGAAGTAAAGATTCCGCCGCACGCTATACAAACACTTGTTTATTAATATTTTGTAGTAAAGTAATGTAGAGGACTAATTTGAATCATCCATTTTAGTCTTCTCTTGCTTTTAATTTTAAAACGATTATTTAAGCAACATGAAAGTTACCTCTCAAATATTTCTATCAGCCTTTGTATTAATGCAATTAAGCTGTTTTACTTCAAAAATAACAGCTCAAAAAAATAATAAAATAAAGGTTTATACTACTGCTGAAAATACCAACTTGAAATTGTCATTATCAAATGATTTGATTTCAAAAAATAACACTCAACAACAAAAGACATCAACAGTATCTATTCGAGTAAATACTGAAAAAACAGATCAAACCTTCCTCGGAATCGGAGGAGCAATTACAGATGCAAGCGCGGAAGTCTTTGCAAAATTATCTCCAAAAAAACAGCAGGAATTCTTAAATGCTTATTACGATAAAAATAAAGGTATCGGATATTCTTTGGCAAGAACAAACATTCACAGCTGTGATTTCAGCAGTGATAGCTATACTTATGTTTCTGAAGGAGATAAAGACTTAAAGACTTTTAATATAGATCACGATCGAAAATATAGAATTCCTTTAATCAAAAAAGCAATTGAAACAGCCGGCGGGAAACTAACTTTATTTGTTAGCCCATGGAGTCCCCCAGCTTTCATGAAAGACAATAATGATATTTTGCACGGCGGCGTTTTATTGCCTGAATTTGCATCTGCTTGGGCACTGTATTATGCCAAATTCATAAAAGAATACGAAAAGGAGGGAATTCCAATCTGGGGAATGACAGTTCAAAACGAACCAATGGCCAAACAAAGATGGGAATCTTGCATCTATACTCCAGAAGCAGAGAGAGATTTTCTTAAAAATCATCTTGGTCCAACTTTAGAAAAAGAAGGGCTTGCTTCTAAAAATGTCATTATCTGGGATCATAACCGCGGAGACATGCTAACTAAAAGAGCCAATCTTGTTTTCTCAGATCCTGAAGTTTCTAAATACGCATGGGGAATTGGATTTCACTGGTATGAAACTTGGAATGGAGGTCCGCCTCAATTTGAATCGGTAGCAAAAGTTCATGAAGCATTTCCAAACAAAAATCTGCTTTTTACAGAAGGATGTAACGAAAAATTTGATGCTTCAAAATATCAATTCTGGGGAAATGCAGAACGTTACGGAATCAATATGATTCATGATTTTAATAACGGAACAGTTGGTTGGACAGACTGGAATATTCTATTGGACCAGAACGGAGGCCCAAATCATGTTGGGAATTTCTGTTTTGCGCCAATCCATGCTGATACAACAAAAGATGAATTAATTTATACTCCAATGTATTATTATATTGGGCATTTCTCAAAATTCATTAGACCAAACGCAAAAAGAGTGCTTGAAACCATAAGCGATAAATCTTTATTGAGTACTTCTTTTAAAAATTCTGACGGACAATTGATTACGATTGTAATGAATCAATCTGGAAAAGAGATTGTTTATTCTTTAGAAAATCAAACGGAAAAAACCACAATTACCATTCCGGCACATGCTATACAGACTATTGTATACTAATTGTCAGACTAACTAAAAACCACAAAAAATGAAATTTAATTTAAAGAATATTATAAAAGCGTTTTTCTTCATGGCAGCCGTAATGGCTCAGGTAAAATGCTCTTCGTCAAGTGATCCTGTAGAAAATCCGCCTGTAGATCCACCAGTAACACCTCCAGTAGTAGTTGCAAATGATGTTGATTTCTGGTTGACAAAAGGAAATCAAAGTGCATTGTTAGAGAAACAAACAGTAAAATTAGGATTTGGCACAACGGCAAATGCTTATGCTAATATTGAAGTGAACGCAGCTCAAAAATATCAGACCGTTGATGGTTTTGGATATACTTTGACAGGAGGAAGTGTAGACGTTATAAACCAATTAAACGCAACAAAAAGAACTGCTCTTTTACAAGAATTATTCGGGAATGGAGAAAACTCAATTGGAGTAAGTTATATCAGAATCAGTATTGGAGCTTCAGATTTAAATGCAACGCCTTTTACTTATAATGATCTTGCAGCTGGAGAAACAGATTTAAATCTGGATAAATTCAGTTTAGAAAAAGATAAAAATCTAATTGCCATGCTAAAAGAAATTCTGGCCATTAATCCGAAAATTTTAATTTTGGCAACGCCATGGTCTGCGCCTATTTGGATGAAAGATGTTGCTAGTTTTAAAGGTGGAAAGTTGAAAGCAGAATATTATAATGTTTATGCTAAATATTTTGTAAAATACATTCAGCAGATGAAAGCAGAAGGAATTACAATCGATGCTGTAACTCCTCAAAACGAACCTTTGCATGACGGAAACAACCCGAGTATGTATATGTCTGCTACAGATCAGGCCAATTTTATAAAAAACAGTTTAGGGCCGGCTTTTAAAACAGCAAATCTAAACGTGAAAATCATTGCTTACGATCACAATTGCGATAATCCAAATTATCCAAAAACCATTTTAGCAGATGCAGATGCATTTCCATTTGTAGATGGATCAGCTTTTCATTTATATGCAGGTGATATCAGTGCTTTAACCAATGTGTACAATTCTTATCCAACTAAAAACGTATATTTTACAGAGCAATGGACTTCTTCTGATGGACAATTTGGAGGCGATTTAAAATGGCATCTTCGAAATGTAATTATCGGCTCAATGAGAAATTACAGTAAAAATGCATTAGAGTGGAATCTAGCAAATAATGCAAGTTTTGGTCCTCATACAGATGGTGGCTGTAACATGTGCAAAGGTGCTATAACTATAACTTCTGGCGATAGTTTTGAGCGAAACGTGGCATATTATATTATTGCACATGCTTCAAAATTTGTTCCAATGGGATCTACTAGAATTGAAAGCAATTCTGGCGGAAGCTTGCAAAATGTGGCTTTTATTACGCCTTCAGGTTCTAAAGTACTGATTGTTGAAAATGATGGTTCTGCAACAGAAACTTTCAATATTAAATTTAACGGAAAATGGGTAACAACTTCACTTGAAGCAGGATCGGTTGGAACCTATACTTGGAAATAAAGACAAAACTATTTCAATTTTTTTTTGAACTCGTTTTCTAGCCTGAAATTTTTCGTTATTAAAAAAAAACAAAAAGTAGAAGAAATAATATTTATCTTGATATTCAATTTATTGACTAAACCATTTAAATAATAAAAAGATGAAAATAATCAATCTTGCCAATAGAGCAGCAGTATTTACTTTAATCCTATTATTTGTATTTCAGTCTTGCAGCAGCAACAATGATACAACTGGAGACTCTCCTGAAAGTGCTGTACCAGCCAATCTTTCTGTTCAGATTGATGTGGTAGGGAAAACAGCAGAAAATCAAAATGGAGATGGAAGCGGAAAAGTAAAGCTAACTTTCAATGCAACAAATGCACAATTGTATAAAGTATTGATAAATAATGAGCTTAAAGAAACCACAACAGGAGATTTAACTTATGAATTTACAGCGTCGGGAAACGCAAGTTACCCTATAATTGTGTCTGCATATAATGGAACAAAATATATAAGCACTTCAACATCTGTAAATGTTTTTGTGGCTAGAAAAATAATCTGGGCAGACGAATTTAATACAGATGGAGCTCCTAATTCTTCAAAATGGGGTTACGATTTGGGAACTGGCAATGGCTGGGGAAATAACGAATTAGAATATTATACTGATAGATCTGAGAATGTAAAAATTGAAAATGGACTTTTAAAGATTACAGCAATCAAAGAAAATTATCAAGGAAGCCAATACACTTCGACAAGAATGCTGACAAAAGGTAAATTTTCTTTTAAATACGGAAGAGCAGAAGTTCGCGCAAAATTACCAGCTGGAGGCGGGACTTGGCCAGCTTTTTGGCTGTTAGGAGACAATATTGGTACTGTGGGCTGGCCAGCATGCGGAGAAATAGACATTTTAGAATCAGTTGGAAACAATCCAAACGTAATTCATTCTTCACTGCATTCTCCAGGACGTTCAGGAAATACGCCAGATACCAAAACAACAACAGTTCCAAATTCGACAACTGAGTTTCACATTTATGCAGCCGAATGGAGTGCCGAAAGCATCAAATTTTATGTAGATGATAATTTATTTTACACTTATAAAAACTCAAGTACAACACCATTCAATCAAAAATTCTTTGTGATTTTAAATTTAGCAATGGGAGGAAATTTCGGAGGAGCCGTAGATCCAAATTTCAAAAGTGCCACTTATGAAATTGATTACGTAAGGGTGTACAATTAACAAACCTTTGAGTGTAATAAAAAAAAATAAACGCATAGAAACATAGCTATTACTTTATCCAAAATAGAAAATCAAAAAACACATAGTTTGCTATGTGTATTAATGCAAATAAAATGCCTTTTAGCGGTTGTAAAAACTATGTTTCTATGTGTTTAAAAGAATTATTCCCAGCGGATTAATTAACATAACTTTTAAATAGATTTTTTTCTTTAAAGCCTCGTAAACACTAGCTTTACAAGATTAAAATTTTTTAACATGAAAAAGATAAACAAACTTGTTTTTGCAGTGATGCTGCTTTTAGCCGTGAACTCATTTTATGGTCAGAATTTAAAAATTATGACTTATAATATCCGTTTGGATGTTGCTTCAGATGGAGAAAATGCGTGGCCAAAACGAAAGGATTATTTCACAGCTCAGATCGGTTTTTACAGTCCAGAAATTTTTGGAGTTCAGGAAGCAACGCCAAATCAAGTTTTAGATATTGCATCGGCTCTGCCAAATTATAACAGATTTGGATTAGGAAGAGAAGAAGGCGGATTGGGAGAAGCTTGTACGATTTACTATAAAAAAGATCGTTTTAAAGTCGAACAATCTAACACTTTCTGGCTGTCTGAAACTCCAAATGTAGTTTCTAGAGGTTGGGATGCAGCTTGCAATAGAGTTTGTACTTACGGACTTTTTAAAGATCTAAAAACTAAAAAAATATTTTGGGTTTTCAATTTGCATTTGGATCATATGGGTGAAGAAGCAAGGGTAAAAGGCGTACAGCTTGTTCTTTCTAAAATAAAAGAATTGAACACTAAAAATTATCCCACTTTTTTAATGGGGGATTTCAATTCTGAACCAAACACAACGCAAATTGGCGAAATTAAAAAAGTGATGGATGATACTAAAGATATTTCAAAAGAAAAACCTTTTGGACCTTCTGGAACTTTCAATGATTTCAAACACAACCAACCCGTAACCTTATTATTAGACTACATTTTTATTTCAAAAAATAGTGGTTTAAAAGTTCAAAAACACGCAGTGTTAAGTGATTCTAAAGATTTAAAATATCCGTCGGATCATTTGCCTGTCTTAATAGAAATAGATTAAAAATGAAAAACATCAACAAAAAACTTCAAATCCTAGTTTTGCTGCCATTAATTGCGATGCAGTTAAACTGTGGATCTTCAAAAAGTGTTACTGCCAATTCTGGAAAAGTAGAATCTTGGATTACTACTACAGATGAAACTTCAAAACTTAAAAAACAAACTGATTTGGCTTTTAGCTCAGAAACAAATTCAAATCAGACTATTGAAGTAAATCCAGCTGAGAAATTTCAAACCATCGAGGGTTTCGGATTCTCGTTAACAGGAGGAAGCGCTCAGGCTATCAAAAAATTAGATAAGGCAAAAAGAGAAGCGTTACTTCAGGAATTATTTTCAAGAAAAGACAATGCAATTGGTCTAAGTTATTTAAGAATAAGTATTGGAGCATCAGATTTGAATGAAAAAGTTTTTTCGTATGATGATATGCCAGAAGGACAAACCGATATGAATTTGGAGCACTTTAATCTTGGTCCAGATTTAGACGATGTAATTCCGGTTTTAAAAGAAATTTTAGCTATAAATCCGAAGATTAAAATAATGGGATCTCCGTGGTCACCTCCAGTTTGGATGAAAGACAATGGAAGTTCTAAAGGCGGAAGCTTACAGCCAAAATACTACGGAGTTTATGCGCAGTATTTTGTAAAATACATTCAGGCAATGAAATCGCACGGAATTGTTATTGATGCCATTACACCTCAAAATGAGCCGTTGCATCCAGGAAACAATCCAAGTATGTTAATGTTGGCAGAACAGCAGGCAGATTTTATTGGAAATCATTTAGGTCCCGCTTTCGCGAAAGCAGGAATCAAAACCAAAATTATTGTTTATGACCATAACTGCAACAAACCAGAATATCCTTTGACGATTTTAAGAGATCCAAAAGCAAATCCATATGTAACAGGATCAGCTTTTCACTTATACGAAGGAGACATTAGCGCTTTAACGACTGTTCATAACGAATTTCCGAATAAAGATTTGTATTTTACCGAACAATATACTGGTTCAGGAACTAATTTTGAAACGGATTTGAAATGGAGCGTGAAAAATGTAGTAATTGGTTCTATGAGAAACTGGAGTAAAAATGCACTTTCATGGGGATTGGCAAATGATGAGTTCTACAAACCTTTTACGCCAGGAGGATGTTCAACTTGTAAAGGAGCTTTGATGATTGACCAAAATCAGAACATCAAAAGAGAAGTAGGATATTATATTATTGGACATGCTTCTAAATTTGTTCCAGAAGGTTCGGTAAGAATTGGAAGTAATATTGCAGGAAACTTACATAATGTGGCTTTCAAAACTCCATCAGGACAAACCGTTTTAATTGTAGAAAATGATGGCGCTTCGGCAGAAACATTTAATATTAAATACAACCAAAAACAAACCACAACCACTCTAAGCGCAGGTGCAGTTGCTACTTTCGTTTGGTAAAAACTTAAACTATGAAAAAAGTAACCACAATTACGCTGTTTATGATTTCGCTTTTGGCGTCGGCACAACAGCAGACAATAGATCAGAAAGTCAATGATCTGTTGAAAAAAATGACAATTGAAGAAAAAGTCGGCCAGTTGAATCAATATACTGGCGATAATCAGGCTACGGGACCAATTACCATAAATCCAAACAAACAAGCGGAAATAAAAGCAGGTTTAATCGGTTCGATGCTAAATGTTATCGGAACAAAATATACCAGAGGATATCAAGAATTGGCGATGCAGTCAAGACTTAAAATTCCGTTGTTGTTTGGTCAGGATGTTATCCACGGATACAAAACCACTTTTCCGTTGCCTTTAGCTGAAGCAGCAAGCTGGGATTTAGCGGCTATTGAATTGGGTGCACGTGTTGCGGCGACCGAAGCAGCAGCAAGTGGAATTCATTGGACATTTGCTCCAATGGTTGATATTGCACGCGATCCTCGTTGGGGACGTGTAATGGAAGGCGCAGGAGAAGACACTTATTTAGGTTCTAAAATTGCTTATGCGAGAGTAAAGGGTTTTCAAGGAAATAAATTAGGAGATTTAAACTCGGTTATGGCTTGCGTAAAACACTTTGCGGCTTATGGAGCAGGTGTTGGAGGAAGAGATTATAACTCTGTTGATATGAGCGAAAGAATGCTTTTGGAAACGTATTTGCCGCCTTTCAAAGCAGCTTTAGACGCTGGAGCGGCGACATTCATGAATTCGTTCAACGATATTAACGGAATTCCTGCAACAGGAAATGTGCATCTGCAAAGAGATATTTTAAAAGGAAAATGGAACTTTCAAGGATTCGTAGTTTCAGACTGGGGATCAATTGGAGAAATGGTTGCTCACGGTTATTCTAAAGATCTTAAAGAAGCTGCATATTCTGCTATTACTGCAGGAAGCGACATGGATATGGAAAGTAATGCATACCGCAAGAATTTAGCAGAATTACTAAAAGAAGGCAGAGTTTCTATAGATTTGGTTGATGACGCTGTAAGACGTATTCTTCGCAAGAAATTTGAATTAGGATTATTTGATGATCCTTATAAATATTCAGATCCAAAGAGAGAAGAAAAAGCATTAAGCAATCCAGAGCATAGAAAAGCGGCTCTTGAAATGGCTGAGAAAAGTATCGTTTTATTAAAGAATGAAAACCAAACTTTACCAATTTCAAAAAGCACGAAAACAATTGCTTTTATCGGACCAATGGTAAAAGAATACAAAGCCAATATGGGATTTTGGGCTGTTGAATTGCCAGAAGTAAACTACGATAAATGGGTAGTTTCGCAATGGGATGGTTTGCAAAATAAAGTAGGCAAAAACACTAAATTATTGTACGCAAAAGGCTGTGAGGTTACAGGTGACAATAAAGATGGTTTTGCAGAAGCTGTTGCAACAGCCAAACAAGCCGATGTTGTTATTTTAAGTGTTGGTGAAAGACACGATATGAGCGGTGAGGCAAAAAGCCGAAGCGATATTCATTTGCCAGGAGTTCAAGAAGATTTGATAAAAGCAGTTATGGCTACAGGAAAACCAGTTGTAGTTTTAATTAATGCAGGAAGACCTCTTGTTTTCAATTGGACAGCAGACAATGTTCCTGCAATTATGTACACTTGGTGGTTAGGAACTGAAGCTGGAAATGCAATTGCAAATGTTTTATTTGGAGATTACAACCCATCAGGAAAATTGCCAATGACTTTCCCAAGAGAAGTAGGGCAAGTGCCAATTTATTACAATCACTTCAGTACGGGAAGACCTGCAAAAGATGAAAATTCAACTAACTATGTTTCGGCTTATATCGATTTGAAAAATTCTCCAAAATTTCCTTTTGGATACGGTTTGAGCTATACAACGTTTGATTATTCTGGTCTAAAATTATCTTCAAATAAAATAAAAAGCAACGAAACAATTAAAGTTTCTTTCCAATTGAAAAATACTGGAAAAGTTGCTGGAGAAGAAGTAGTTCAATTGTATTTGAAAGATAAATTTGGATCTGTTGTGAGACCAGTTTTAGAATTGAAAGATTTCCAAAAATTGAAATTAAATGCAGGTGAATCTAAAACAATCGAATTTATAATTGACAAAGAGAAACTTTCTTTCTACAATAATAAATTAGAATGGGTTGCTGAGCCAGGAGATTTCGAAGTAATGATCGGAGCTTCGTCAGCAGATATTAAATTAAAATCTGATTTTGAATTAGTAAATTAATTCATTGGGTAAAATAAAAAAACAAAGTTTAACACATAGAAGCATAGATTTTTTGTGTAGTAAAAAAAACAAAGAAACAAGTTTCCACACATAGCAACTATATGTGTATTTAAAATAGCGAAACGCCTTTTTTAAGTCTTTAATAGCCTATGTTTCTATGTATTGAAAAATAATTATAGACAATGAATTGCATAAAAAAAAGCGGGATTTTAAAATCCCGCTTTTTTTCGTTTATTATTTAAGACGTTTCTTAAAACTGTATTTCAGCATATTCAACAAGCCTTCTTCAATAATGTCGATTCCAATTCCGAAATTACTGTCAGCAACTTCATGATGCGCATTTCTAAAATCTTCAAAATCCTCACTTGGAATTTCTAGATTGATTAATGGTTTATAATCAATACTTATAGAAGCGCCGTTTTTGGTCACTTTTTTACGGCTTATATAATCAAAATACGGATTTACAATAGTACTTTCTTGAATAGTATATTTTTCCTGGGTGTCTATCTTCTGATCTGTCGTTAAATTGATTTCGTATTTCTCGTTATCAAAATTATGCCAGAACGAAAGGTCATTGTGCATAAAATCACGTGCTGCATTTTTAACCACATTTCGATCAAAATACATTAAAAAACGATTTTTTTCTGCATCGACAAAATACGGATTTTCAATCGAAGTGTTGTACTGAATTGTAAACTCGTTTAGCTTTTTGTCATCGCTTACAATCTCAATTGTTGCATCTTTAAAAATGGTTCTGATATCTGTTCCGTTTCGATCGTTAGAATAATTTAAAGTATAAAACAAGAAATTATTCCAGCTGTCTATTATTTCTCTTTTGTTGGTGTTTTTGAAATATTTACGCATATAATTGGCACGATTTCCTTTGTAAGTCGTAACCAGTTTTAACTTTCCTGTATTATTTTGAGCACTAAAATCGACTTTCTCATTTATGCCATAATAAGAAAATTTATGAGGTTCTTTAATCGCCAATTCCTGATTTGGTTTCACTTCCAAATAATGCATAAAATAGATGTAGCCACGGTTTTCAATTAATCCAAATTCATCTCTCGAAGTCGCATCAACAAAATAAGTTTCGCCTTTGTAATTGATTTTTACAATAACGTGATTAAAAGTCAATAGAGAAGGAAGATAATATTTGATGTAATGATCTGAGTTGAAGTTTACCAATACTACAGAAGAATCAACATTGATATAATCTAAAACGACTTTCAATAAAACCGATTTTGCCTTACAATCCCCCTGCTTATTCTCATAAGTTACTGATGGTTCCTGCGGTTTGTGGCCGTTCATTTCATCAGCATTAAAAATATAATAAACATGGCTCTGAACATAGTCAATAGCAAACTGTAACTTTTCGTCTTGATCTGCAATGGCATCTAGTTTTTCAACAAGATTTGGAGCAAATTCTTTTAGAGAAGCTTTACTATAGATTTCTTCATAAAGTGGAGAAATATAATTAGATAAATCAATCCAATTTCGATCTGTGGCAAAATCAATAAAAGGCGCAATTTCTCTATTAACATCAAACGAATTAATGTAATTTTCTTTTTCGATTACAAATCGCTCTCCTTTTTTCAGGTAATTGATTTCTGGTTCTATGACATTTCCCTCTTCATTTCTGAAAAATGTTTTTTTGTAAGCGATTGTTTCTTTTCTATCATTGATAAATGAAAATTTATATTTTCCATAAGCCCAATACGAACTTGGTGTAACGTATACATATTTAAGAAACTCTTTTCGCATAAAATCGCGATCTGTAAAAACCTTTGTGCGAGAATCTTCAGTAATTAAAACATCATATAAACGTAAATCCTTAATGGTAATATTTACTTTTTTGTTGCTGCTTAAAATACCGCCTTCACTTTGATTTTCGCTGTCTAAAACTTTAATTTTGGTATCGGCAATTTTATCAATCAAAATGCCATCTCTCAAAACGCTGATTCGGTGTATAACATATGTCTCATTTTCTTCGACAACAACATCTCTTACCGAAGCGCTTTCTAGGTTTGATGGTTCGTTAAGTGTATAGGCAACGCAGGCATATTCGCTGTTTTCAGTATCACTTGTATAATAAACTTTATCTAAGAAATAGCAGAAATCACGCCCTTCGTCAACTTGTTTATTAGAGAAATCCGATTCTTTTATATATTCAATAAGTTGATCGTCGTTAATTGTAGGCGCCCAGCTTTCTGGTTTTTGAATTTTGTAGCTTTCTGATTCAATGATGTTTTCCATGTACTTTTTCTATAGGGGTATATTCTTACTTTTTAAAAAAGGCTAAAATAATTAATAAATAATGATTTTCTTTCATAATGATGTGAAATTTATAATAAAAAAAAGCCTCACTAAAAGTGAGGCTGCATTATAAATTATAAACAGGACAGGGTTATTTTATAACAGTATTTACAAAATCCATAGCGCCAATTCCTTTATAAGAAGCATACAAAGCTTTATCGAATGCTTCTTGCTTTTCTTTTTTGTTTTTCGCATCAGTTTCAATAATCATCTCATTGAAAATTCTTTCCTGTTCTTCACTGTATTTCAATGAAGCTTCTAAGAGATAGGTTTTAGAAACAAATCCAAAAGAATTTAGAATTTTACTTCTAATCTTTTGATTAAAATTTTTTAAAGGATTGGCATTCATAACTTTCTACATTTAATTTCTACACTCACTTTGAAGATAAATGGTAGTTGGTATTATTTTTTGTTGTTTTTTGTTTTCAATTTTAACAATCGAAATCATTAATGTGTTATTCTGACGCAATGTACTTATTTTTTTTAAATTTGAATTTAAATTTTCGTTAAAATTGTAATTTCGACACTTCTGATTTGATTGAAAATCACTTTAGTTTTCTAAAATTGAAGTAAATTGCAGAGTTATTAAAAGAAAATTTATAATATTTTGATGTTAAAAGACATTTTAGATAACAACGAAAACTATCAGCCTGGACTTTCTATAGACTGTGTTATTTTTGGTTTTCACGATAATCAGTTAAAAGTTTTATTGATTAAAGTAGAACGAGCCAATAAATGGTCTTTGCCTGGCGGATTTATTCCTGTTGATCAGGACATAGATGCTGCGGCAATTACAGTGCTGAATAGCAGAACTGGTGTTGACGGAGTGTTTTTAAGGCAATTTGCAACTTTTGGAAAAGTAAATCGTAATAATCAGCATTTTGATAAGCAAACGCTGGAATACCTTCAAATTGAAGAAGAAAAAGCGAAGTGGCTTACCCGCCGTTTTGTGACTATTGGCTATTATGCTTTGGTAGATTTTTCTAAAATTCATCCAAATCCGGCAGGCAGATTTGAAGTTGTTGAATGGATAGATCACAAAGAAGTTCCAGAACTTATTCTAGATCATCGTGAAATTTTGGATAAAGCTCTGGATACTTTAAGAATAGAATTGAATTTAATGCCAATTGGTTACAACTTATTGCCAGAGAAATTTACTATTCCAGAATTGCAGAAATTATATGAAACGATTTTGGACAAAAAACTGGATCGCCGAAATTTTTTGCGCAAAATTACTAATATCGGAATCCTGACAAAACTTGACGAAAAAAAAAGCAATGTAGCGCACAAAGCCCCAAATTTGTATTCTTTTGATAAAGATAAATATGAAGAAGTCTTGAAGAATGGATTAAATCAGGGGTGGTAAGTTTAACATAACGTAGACCTAACAGGTTTTTAAACCTGTTAGGTCTGATAAAAAAGCCGATATGATTACAATTGAAAACTTTAGAAAATTAGCGTTATCATTTCCTAATGCAACTGAAGAACCTCATTTTGAGAAAACTTCCTTTCGGGTTAAAAAGAAGATTTTTGCCACTTTTGACGGAAAAAATAATCATGCCGTTTTAAAATTAAACGAAATCGATCAATCGGTTTTTTGTGCGTCGAGCGAAAAGATTTTTTATCCAATTCCAAACAAATGGGGAAAACAAGGCTGGACAATTGTCGAACTTTCAAGAGTAAGACCCGAAATGTTTGAAGATGCCTTGATCCGATCTTACGAAACTGTGGCTTCGCAAAAGAAGTAAACTTCTATCTCACAATTGTTCTAAAAGTCAAATTAACTCTTGGTTTCTGAGTACTTTTTGTTGGAGGAAGCCTGTGAAGCCAATGTGTTTGTGTTTCATCTTTCATAACCAGCAAGCTTCCATGTTCTAAAATCAGAGAAACGGTTTCTTTAGATTCTTTATGTTTGAAAGCAAATTTGCGTTCGGCACCAAAACTTACCGATCCAATTGCGCCATTTTTCTTTAAATCTTTTTCGGCATCGCTGTGCCAAGCCATTCCTTCTTCTCCAGAATGATATAAATTCAGAAGGCAGGAATTGAAAGTTTCTCCTGTTTTTTCTTCAATTATTTTTTTTAATTCTAAAAGTTCTGGAGTCCAAGGCAAAGCTTTTTTGGTAGTATTCGAATACGTATATTCAAATTCCTGATCGCCGTACCACGCAACTTTCCTTTTGGTCAAAATTAATTTCCCAAAGATGACGGCTTCATCATTTTTCCATTCAATTGTATTTAATAAAATATCACGGTAGAAATCAGCTTCTGTTCTAGAGAATGATTTTCCATAATAATTCACCGTTCCATCTTTTGGAAGCAGATTAGTTGTTTCGTCTATTTGCGGATTAAATAAGTCCATTTTTCCATTTTTGATAGTCTGATTTCATACAATGACCACAAGGCCTGAAACCATTTTGTTTGGCATCTTTTTCAGAAGAAAAGAAGACACGATTTTCCCTTTTCATTCTTTTTCCCGAAGAACATTTCAGCGCTCCGTAGATTTTTAATTTTTGGTTGCCACCGAAACAAATTTCGCGATTTTTAATTTTACGAAACAATTCAGAGTCGGTTATTTTTTGATGATTAATCATAAAATTTACGTTTTGTATTGTAGAGACGCACCGCAGTGCGTCTAACGTTTGTTGTTTTCCGCCACGAATTCACGAATTTTCTTTTTAAATCTTTGCAATTGTTTATTCGAATTAATTCGGTAATATTAAATAAAGTATTTAAAATAAAATTTGTGAATTCGTGGCAGAAAAAAAATTCACGAAAGGGCATCATGAAAAATAATTCCCAATGTATATCTTTCACCCGAATGGACTTCGCTTACACCATGTTTCATATTCACGCGATAATAACCTTTCGTGCCTTTTACAGGTCTGAAATTGGTTGTAAAAACCAAAATATCTCCTTTTTTTGGTTTTAAAACAATCGCTTTAGATTGTGCTCTTGGCGTTTGTTGTGTCAAAACAAATTCACCACCGGTAAAATCTTCATCAGGTTCATTTAGAAAAAGCACAATTTGAATAGGAAAATAAACATCTCCATATAAATCCTGATGAAGTGTATTAAAACCGCTTTTGCCATATTTCAGAATTAAAACTGTAGCTTTCAGCTGATTATTGGCATGACATTGTTTTAGCAAATCATCATGTTTTGCTGGAAATGTCGTGTCTATATTTAAAGCTTTCATCCATGCATTTGCGATTGGTGCCAATTTGGGATAAATTAAAGTTCGAATGTTCTGAATTAAATCTGGAAGCGGATAATCAAAATATTTGTATTCGCCTAAACCAAACCTATAACGTTCCATTACAACCGTTTTTCTATATAAATCGGGATTCGGATAATTAGCTTTTAAAGATTCACATTCTTCATCGCTTAGAATATTTTGAAGAACAGCAAATCCATTTTGGTGCATTAATTCCGTTATATTTTCCCAATCTAAAGATTCTATATTTGTTTTCATGGTTTTGTTTTTGATAAACCGCCATCAACTCTTAGCTCGATTCCGTGAATGTAAGAAGCGTCATCCGAAGCTAGAAAAAGTGCTGTTTTGGCAATTTCAGATGGTTCTCCAAAACGTTGAAACGGTAGAGAAGGTGTAACGGCATCAATTGTATTTTGGATATTTTCCTGGCTCATGCCCGTATTATTGAAAATATTTGTGGCAATGTAACCTGGACTTATTCCGTTTACGCGTATTTTTTTTGAAGTGCATTCAGCAGCAAAAGTTTTGATAAAAGACTGAACCGCAGCTTTTGCAGCTGTATAAATTGACATATTGGATTGGCCGATATCTGTTAAAAAAGTAGTATTTAAAATAATTGAACTTCCTTCTGGCATTAATGGCAAAATCTGCTGTACGGTAAAAAAAGTTCCTTTAACGAGCATATCAAAAACTTCATCAAATTCTTCGATTGTTATATTTTCAATAGAATTGAATTTTCCATATCCTGCATTTACAAACAAAACATCTATTTTATTGGTATGCTTTTTTATCTGATTTTGAAGTTCGAAAATGTCAGATAGCCTTCCCGCGTTTGATACAATTCCAAAGGCATTTTTTCCTAATTCTTCAACAGCTTTATGTACTGTTTTTTCACTGCGTCCGGTTATAATTACTTTTGCTCCATTTTTAATAAATTCCTGAGCCGTTGCAAACCCCATTCCGTTGGTCCCACCTGTAATAAAAGCGGTTTTGTTTTTTAGCTTTTCCATTTCGTATGATTTTAGAATGCAAAGTTTCTAAAATCGGAAAGGGTAAAAAATCCGAAACTTGCGGTTTTGAGATTTGGGATTTTTTGTCACGAATTCACGAATTTTCTTTTAAATGCTTTATTCAATATTATTTGGATTAATTCGAATAAATAATCGCAAAGATTTAAAAGAAAATTCGTGAATTCATGGCGAAAAAAAATTAAGGATTTATTTGCGCGCCTTCCCAGCCAATTATGGCAGTTTTTCGAGTCTTTCCCCACATGTAACCTCCAAAGGTTCCAGAAGACTGGATCACGCGATGGCACGGGATTAAAAACGCAACAGGATTACTTCCAATGGCTGTTCCAACCGCTCTCGACGCATTTGGTTTTTGAATTTGGTGTGCAATCGAACCATAAGTAGAAAGCTGTCCCATTGGAATTTTAAGCAAAGCTTCCCATACTTTCAGCTGAAAATCTGTTCCTTTTAGATGCAGTTTTATTTCTGATAATTTACTCCAATCATTTTGGAAAATGAATAAGGCATTTTGCTGTGCTAAATCTAGTTTCTGGGTAAAAGATGCATTCGGAAATTTATCTTTTAAGGCAATAAGTCCAGCGATTTCATCTTCGGCAAAAGCCATATAACAAACGCCTTTTGAAGTCGATGCGACGATGATATTCCCAAACGGACTTTCTGCATAACTATAATTGATAGCTAGATTTTTTCCGCCGTTTTTATATTCTGCGGGAGTCATTCCTTCGATATTTACAAATAAATCATGAAGGCGGCTGGTGCCAGAAAGTCCAGTTTCATAAGCCGTTTCAGAAACGGTTGCATGATTTTCTTTGAGTAATTTTTTAGCGTGTTCGATGCTTGTATATTGTAAAAATTTCTTCGGACTTGTTCCTGCCCATTCACTAAAAAGTCTTTGAAAGTGAAACGGACTCAAATGCACTTTCTCTGCAACCTCATCTAGATTAGGCTGATCCTTAAAATTAGCTTTGATATAATCGATAGCTTCAGCAATGCGATTATAATTGATGGTTTCTTGTGTGTTCATTTTCTTTCCATTTTATAATACAAAGATCAATTGGTTTTGGCAGGTATGAAATCCGAAACTTGCGGAGTTTTTTCTAACCGCAAAGAGCGCAATCCCGATAACTATCGGGATACGCAAAGTTCGCGATGTTTTTAATCTCGCAAAGACGCAAAGTCGCAAAGGTCTTTCTCAATTTTGTCTTCCTGAGCGAAGTCGAAGGATCTCAAAGTAAGTCTACAAAGATTATAAACTTAAAAAACTCTGCGGCTCTGCGTCTTTGCGAGATTATATTATAATTTTTTTTCCATCTTAAAGTTAATTAATTCAACGCCTAAACGAATATTTTTTTGTTTGGCTTTTACAGCAAATCCTTTCTTTTCAAAAAATGGTTTTGCTGTTATGCTGATATCTGAAGTTATTATTTCTGAATGATGTTTTCTAGCTTCATTTTCTAATTCGTTTAGAATTTTGTCTGCAATTCCTTGTCGCTGAAAATCTTTATGAATGTAGAAGAAATCAATGTAGTTTCCATCTTTTAATGTCCCGAAACCTACAATTTTGTTTTCGATAATAGCTAATAAAACGAATTGTTTTTCGATTACTTCAATCCAGCGTTCTGTGTTTTTTACGCCAGAAATCCAAGCTTTAATTTGAGCAGAATCATAATCATTTTTGCAAACGGTTTGTATCGTTTCGACATACAATTGCTGCATTTCGTTTAAATCTAATATGGTTGCTTGTTTGAAAATCATAATCTTAATGCGCCACAGTTTTAGAAAAAACATTAATCACAACAACTCCAATTATAATTAAAGCTAACCCAATGATTGCGGGTAAATCAGGGATTTCTTTGAAGAAAACAGCGCCAATTATAGTGATTAAAACGATTCCGACTCCAGACCAAATGGCATAGGCAAAACCGACAGAAATGGTTCTGATGGCAAAACTCAAACAATAAAATGCGCCACAATATCCAATAATGGTAATGATACTTGGGATAAGTTTGGTGAATTCTTCGGACTTTTTTAATGCTGAGGTAGCAATGATTTCGAATAGTATAGCGATAAATAAAAATAAAAAATTCTTCATGATTGTCGTTTTTTACAAAGTTAAGCTTTGTTTAAAACGAAAAGGAATTTAATTATCGAATATGAATTTCTATTTCATTATTTTTTATCTCATCAAAACAATCAATACATAACATTTGGAAATCGGCTTTGGCTTGAAAAACATCAGTCCATTCTTCGCCATTATCAAGAAGCCATTGTTCGCATGCTCCACACCAAGCAATTTGAGGAAGATCTTCTTCGGCTTCTGAATAGTAAAAACCTACTTTTTCTTTAGAGTCAGTTGCCATTGCAATGTGGATACAGCCAAAAGTCATTTCTTTTGTGCCATGTGTTTCACATAAAACTTTTTCAATCATATTTTTTTGTCTTCTTTTATTTTTCCAGGTGTTTTGGATTTCAAACTTAAACTTTTAGGATTAATTCTACTATGGATTAAGTGATAATCCTACGCTGAAAAATAATCTTACTTTGTCAATATTATTGATCCAAGAAGTATCAAAATGAATTGGGCCTAAAATGGACTGGTAGGAAATTGCGGCTCCTCCTGATATTACAAGACTAGTTTCTAAATTATCATCCCAATTTCCTTTTGGATTAAAGGAATGGTTTATATAGTCGTTAAAAGTGTCAAAACCGACAGATGCGATATTGAAGTGAGGGGTGAGGTAAATTTTTCCGGTTAAGTTTATTTGAGACCCAAGTTTGAGTCCCATATATTGTGTAACATTAAGTTCGTCCTCATGGAGCCCTGCAAAGGAGAAACGGTTGTTGCCAGAATTTGGGATAATGCCACCTATAAAATATTTTGCTGCATAGCCAAGTCCTGAAAATGGAAGATCCTCATTTTTAACTTTATCCTGAAAAATAAAATAAGTATCGAATCCTACAATTCCTGTAATTTTCTTTTTTATGGGTAATCTCTTTTCATAGGTTAGGCCCAATTTGGTGTAGCCATTTGTTGAGCCAGAAACGCGTGAAAGGTCTGGGTCGTAAAGTGAGACATCAAGATCGGTTAGAAACGATCGTGCCAAATTTGATTTTATAAAAGTTCCTTCTGTGGCAAAGAAAACTTTATCCATGTCATTATAAGAATAATGCAAGTTGAATTCAATATTGTTAAAGCTGTAGTTATTGATGCTTAAAGAATTGGGATTGTATTCGCGGTCATATTTTGGTTTTAGATTTGTGTAACTGTAGTTTAGTCCAAAACCGACATAACTTTTTAGAGAATTTAAATTTCTGTTTATCTCATTATTGATTTCAAGAGTGTTGTAAAGTATATTGTCTGATGCTTTGCCATTGATATATATTTCCTGGCGTAATAAAGCCCCATAAGCTTCCGACATCCACCACCATTCTCTATGCTGTCCAAAATTTTTCTGATAATTAATTCTTGCTTTTGGCTGTTCAGCGATATCTACGGTTAAGAGAAGACGCGATGCATCTGCAAGGACATTTCTTCCTGTGTAGTTAAAAATTATTCCAACACCTCTGTAAGTGTCATAGTGGATTGAGGTATTTAATTGGTTTTTAGCACGTTCAAAACCGAATAAGGTGATGCCTAATTTGTCTTCGTCTTTAATGAAATAACTATACGTAATCTCATCAAAAAGATTAGTTCCCATGGCTCTGTTAATGCCTGCTATTAAATCTTTGGTAGTATATTTTACATGTGTTTTAAGGTTTGCCCTTCCTACAACAAGAGGCATATTTTCAGGACTTATTTTTTTGTAAACAATTGTATCGAGAACAAACTCATTTGGCATATCGGGCAGTTTATGAGTTCTCTGCTGAAATCCTTTTAACTTTTCTGATAATGCGATTAAAGCGGGAAGATTTTGATTTGTGGCAATTTTACCGTCTTTATAGATTTCGTTGCTATTGGTAAAATCGGCAGTAGAAAAACGAAGATTAGGTAAGTGATCAACCAATATTGTACATAAATCACGATTCGCAGGATTTTTGATGTTACTCGGAAACATACTAGTCTGCATCAATATGGTCATAAGATTGTTAAGCTTATCTACAGGTTCCATTCCGCCACCGACATCACTTCCAATAATAATATCGGCACCCATTTGTTTGGCGACATCAGTAGGAAAATTATTTAATACTCCACCGTCTACCAAAACTGTTTTTCCATAAGGCATTGGTTTGAAGATAGCTGGTAACGACATGCTGGCACGCATGGCGTAAGATAAACTTCCTTTGCTTAAAATAACTTCTTTTCCTTCGACTAAGTCTGTAGCCATAGCTCTGAAAGGAATCGGCAGACTGTCAAAGTCTTTAACATTGTAAACAGGAAAGGTTAATTCGGAAAGATATTCTCTTAAGTTTTGATCATTTAACAAAGAACCAATGCTGTTAAGTTTTCCGTCTTTAACACCTATTCCAACCAAATACCTTTGAAATTCTCTTTTTTCTTCAGCACTTACGGCTCGTAATGATTGGCCTCCGCCTAAGAGTTTATCCCAATAAATATCTTTAGTGATTTTTTCTATACTGTCACCAGAATATCCCATTGCATATAAACCACCTATAATGCTTCCCATACTGTTTCCAACAATAAGATCTGGAACAATATGTAAAGAATCTAGTTTTTGTAAAAGAGGAATATGTGCAATTCCTTTTGCACCGCCGCCGCTTAAGACCAATACGACTTTAGGCTTTTTTTCCTGAGAGAAAAGAAAGTGCGGAAGAGCTAGAAAAAATAAGAAGACAAATAAATAAGATGTTTTTTTCAAGATTACAGTGTTTATGTAGTTGAGAAATAGTAACTTATTTTAATTACTAAAATTAAGGAGTTATTCTTTACAAAGTATATTTTTTATAGAAATCTTTTTTGACCGTTAAAAACAAAACCCGACAAGTTTTAAAACCTGTCGGGTTTGAAATATGTAATTAAAGAAATCTAAAATCAGAAATCTTCAATCTAAAATCAATTAATATCTGTAGTATTCTGGTTTGAATGGACCTTGAACTTCTACACCAATGTAAGCCGCTTGATCTTCTCGTAAAGTTTCTAATTCAACGCCTAATTTAGCTAAGTGTAAAGCAGCAACTTTTTCATCTAAATGTTTTGGTAACATGTAAACTTCATTTTTGTAAGCTGCGCTATTGTTCCATAATTCGATTTGAGCTAAAGTCTGATTTGTAAATGAGTTACTCATTACAAAACTTGGGTGACCTGTAGCACAACCAAGGTTTACTAAACGACCTTCAGCCAAGATGATGATATCTTTTCCAGCAATTGTATATTTATCAACCTGAGGTTTGATTTCGATTTTAGAAGCACCATGGTTTTTGTTTAACCAAGCCATGTCGATTTCGTTGTCAAAGTGCCCGATGTTACAAACAACAGTTTTGTCTTTCATTTTTTCGAAATGACTTCCAACAACGATATCTTTATTTCCTGTAGTTGTAATGATGATATCAGCATTAGCAATCACAGTATCTAATTTTTTAACTTCGTAACCGTCCATTGCAGCTTGTAAAGCACAAATTGGATCGATCTCAGTAACTGTTACGATAGAACCAGCACCTCTAAAAGAAGCAGCAGTTCCTTTTCCTACGTCACCATATCCGCAAACAACTACTCTTTTTCCAGCTAACATTAAGTCAGTTGCACGACGAATAGCATCTACTGCAGATTCTTTACATCCGTATTTGTTATCAAATTTAGATTTAGTAACAGAGTCGTTAATGTTGATAGCAGGCATTGGTAAAGTTCCAGCTTTTACTCTTTCGTAAAGTCTGTGAACACCAGTTGTAGTTTCTTCAGAAAGACCTTTAATTCCAGGAACCAATTCTGGGTAGCGGTCAATAACCATGTTAGTTAAATCTCCACCATCATCAAGAATCATGTTCAATGGTTTTCTGTCTTCGCCAAAGAATAACGTTTGCTCAATACACCAGTCAAATTCTTCTTCATTTAAACCTTTCCAAGCGTACACAGAAATTCCAGCGGCAGCAATTGCAGCAGCAGCCTGATCCTGAGTAGAGAAAATGTTACAAGAAGACCAAGTAACTTCTGCACCAAGAGCAATTAAAGTTTCGATCAAAACAGCAGTTTGAATCGTCATGTGCAAACATCCAGCAATACGAGCACCTTTTAATGGTTGTTCGTCTTTGTATTCAGCACGAAGTGCCATCAAACCTGGCATTTCAGCTTCAGCTAGTTCAATTTCTTTTCTTCCCCAAGCCGCTAGAGAAATGTCTTTTACTTTATAAGCCACATAAGGCGTAGTTGTAGTACTCATTTATAGTATATTTGTATATTGTAAAATTTTTGCAAATTTACGTAATAGGTTTTTAATTTTACTAATTTCTGTAAGATTTGTGAAATCTTTAATTTCTTAATCTCTAGAATGTTAATCTAAAAATCGTTTTTAACCGTATAAGTGATGTAAGTTCATTTAAAAAAGATTCGGAAACTATTACCTTTGTTGCGAATTGCTTATATTTACTAATGCATTCTTTAAGCCGCCAGCTATATTTTCTTAAATGGCTTATATGGTTTAAAATTTACCACCAATAATTCATAATTAAAAAGTAATGCCTTTATTTCAGACCATACAATTCAATGCAACTACTAAAATCTTAATTTGGGAAATAACCGAATCTTTTGAGGAATTGTATAACAGAGTAACTTTGAAAGAAAAGACACAGCGTAGATTGGACGGAATGAAGTCGCAGATGCATCAGCGTGCTTTCTTGAGCGTTAGAATGCTGATTCAGGAAATGGGTTTTACAGATAAAGACCTGCATTATGATGAGTTCGGAAAACCGTATTTTGACTGTGATAATCATATCTCAATTACACATTCGTACCATTTTGCGGCGATTATTATAAGCAAAGAAAAGGTTGGAATTGACATGGAATTACAACGAGAGAAAATCCAGAGAATTGCAGACAAGTTTACCGATTATGAATGCACGTATTTAGAACCGAAATCTACAGAAGAATACATAAAAAAACTTACCGTAATCTGGGGAGCCAAAGAGGCAATCTTTAAAATAAGAAATGAAAAAGGTATAAGTTTTAAAGACCATATCAATGTAAATAACTTCTCTTTAGGAGAAACCCAAACGCAGGCAAGTCTTCATTTTGATGATTTAGTTAAAGATTTTGATGTACATTATCAGGAAGTCAAATCTGATAATTTTGATGGAACTTTTACTTTGGTTTATGCTTTTGAGAAATAGATTTTAGTCTCAGTCTCAGTTTTTAGTTTAAACTTCACTTTCTTTTTGTCTGTGCTGAAACATGCTCATGTATAGAAAAGTACTCATTTTACGTGCGCGTCTTTTTAGTGTTTCAGCGTTTTCTCCTTCAAAATATTCGTCAATAGTCTGGAACCAATGATTTAACCAGATTCCGAATTCATTTGGTGTAATTTTTTCATCAAAATGAGCATCAACTTCATTATGAACAGCATGCGGATTTCCTTTGTATTTGCGAACGCCAAATAGATTAGTTTCCCAAAAGTCAGTCAGTTTTTCGAGATGCGCATCCCAATCAGAAATCATTTCATTAAAATAAAAGCCGATTTCTCGATCGGCTCTTATTTTAGTATAAAACTGATGAACCAAAAAGGAAACATCGGCTCTATTTTCTATTTGTTTTTTCATAGAATAAAACTATTCAAAAGTATAAAGAACAAACTTAAAGATGCACTTAGCATTATAAGATTGAAAACTACTTTGTGTTTCATTTGTGCTAAGATAGATGTATTTGCGAAAACGCAAGCTAAAACAATGATTCCTAGCTGAATCATTTGCGGAATAGAAGTTCCGTTGGCTAAAACATACATGGCTGCAGCGCCTCCTAAACAGCTTTGTCCGATTACTGCCATTGCAGCAGAGCCCATATAATTTCTATTGAAAATGTCGAATGTTGTTTGATATAGTGTCATGATATTCAGTTTTTTATATCAACAAAATTACAGCTACAATAGTACTCCATTTTATGATTAAAATCATAAAACGAGATTTTTTTTATCTGTATACTTTTCGGTTAATAATCTTCAACTCACCTTTTTTTTCCAATGCTTTTATCGTTCTTATAACCGTTTCTACACGTAAACCAGTTAAATCGCCGATTTGTTGTCTGGTAAAATTTATGAGATAACCATTTTTATCTTTTTGAAAATTGAAATAAGCGATTCCGTGATCAATCAGTTTTAATACGCGATGTTCGGGTTCGTGTGTAGAAATTTCTGCTGCCATAATCGATTTATAATACAATCTCTGCGCTAGATTTTCGATTATTTTGATGCTCACTTTTGGGTTATCTTCTAAAAGCTTCATGAAGTTTTCTTTCAGAAGAATAAAAATTTCGGTATTTTCTACAGCAATTGCATTTGCTGGATATTTTTGATTTAAAAATAATGGTGGCTCGCCAAAAGATTGCCCGTTATAAAAAATACCTTGTATAAATTCACGTCCATCATCATTATAATTGCTCATTTTTACCTCGCCAGAAATAATTTGGTAATAATGCAGGGGCAGATTTCCTTCTTCGAAAATAATATCATTTTTATCAAATGATTTTTTTATAACTCCATACTTTTCTAGTAATTCAACTGTAATCATAATGTGTTATTTATATTGTCAAAAGACGTTGAACAAATATAATTCATTCAAAATAGTTCTTCTGCATTAAAAATCTTTTACTTTTACACCTCGTATGCAAGAACAAATTCTTACTATTAGACAACAGATTTTAGAAGCTAAAAGCAATGGCCAAAAATTACTGGCAGTGCTTTTGGATCCTGATAAAATTGTATTGGAAAATATCAATCATTTAATTGAGAAAATTAACCAATCGCCTGCAACTCATATTTTTGTTGGAGGTAGCATTGTTCAGAATACTATTTTAGAAGAATTAATTACTGCATTAAAACAAAAAACAAATCTACCAGTTATTTTATTTCCTGGCGATCCTTCTCAGATTTCACCAAAAGCCGATGGTATTTTGTTTCTGTCTTTATTGTCTGGCCGAAATCCAGATTATTTGATTGAATATCAAGTTCAAGCCGCCCCAATTCTTAAAAAAACTAATCTTGAAGTTATTTCTACAGGATATATTTTAATAGAAAGCGGTAACGAAACTGCCGTTGCCCGTGTAAGTAAAACAAAACCTTTAAGTCGTGAAAATCTTGATTTGGTTTTGGCGACAGCTCAGGCGGGAGAAATGCTAGGAAATCAACTGATTTATTTAGAAGCGGGAAGCGGTGCAAAACAGTCTGTTCCGACAGAAATGATTGAGCTTGTTGCTCAAAACATTCAAATTCCTGTTATTGTTGGAGGAGGAATTGTAGATTTGCACGGAATTCAAAAAGCATATAAGGCTGGCGCGGATTTGGTTGTTATCGGAACTGCTTTTGAAAATAACAGTCGTTTTTTTGAGTTATAAATGTTAAATACCACATTTAAATGATAGATTTTTTTCTAAATAGTTACAAAAATGCACCTTTATGGCATATTGCCTTAGAGTTTTTGGTTTTTGTATGTGGAATTTTAAGTGTTTGGTTTGCAAAAAAAGAAAATATCTGGGTGTATCCAACAGGATTAATAGCCACTGTAATATCGGTTTATCTTCTTTACGTTGCAGGTTATATCGGAGACATGATTATTAATGCTTATTTTTCAATAATGAGTATTTACGGTTGGTACGTTTGGGCAAAAGGCGGACCAGTTGATGATAATCTGCCAATTACCCGTACAAATTTTAATGAAAAAATAATTGGAATCTTACTGTTTATTGTGACTGTTTTTGTAGTTTTCGGGATTTATAAATATTTTGATTACGAAATACATCCCGACAATTATGTTGATATGATTTCGTCTGGAATATTTTTTGCGGGAATGTGGTATATGGCCAGAAAAAAAATAGAAAACTGGACACTTTGGATTATTGGTGACATTATTGTTGTGCCTCTCTACGCTTATCGTGGTTTAGGGATGCTGTCACTTCAGTATATAATTTTTACAATTTTGGCTATTTCAGCTTATTTAGAATGGAGAAAGATCTTAGACAGCAAAAAACAACTATCATAAAAATTGCTTTGTTTGGTCCTGAAAGTACAGGAAAAACAACCTTGGCAAAACAGCTTGCAGATTACTACGAAACCGAATGGGTTCCCGAGTTTGCACGCGACTACTTGCAGGAAAAATGGGAGGAGAACAAGCATATTTGTGTAGCCGAAGATATAATGCCAATTGCTTATGGTCAGACTGCATTGGAAAACGAAAAACTGGCAAACGCAAATAAATACTTGTTTTGTGATACCAATTTAATGGTAACCAAAGTGTTTTCTGAAATGTATTATGGTTTTTGTGATCCGCTTTTAAATGAAGCGGCATTAAAACACGAGTACGATTTGTTTTTCCTGACTGATATTGATGTTCCTTGGGAGAAAGACGATATTCGTGACACTCCAGAAGGACGGGAAACGGTATTTTCTGTTTTTAAACAAACTTTAATCGATACAAAAAAGCCTTTTATAACCTTATCTGGCGACAAAGAAACACGTTTAGCAAAAGCAATAGCTATTATTGGTGAACTAACTCTTGCTAAAGAAAAAGGATTTACATCATCAGATTTCGTTCAAATTTACGATAGAGGAATTCCTTTTGAAAAAATTCTAAAACAGATGGAAATTCTTGACAACGGAATTGCAAAAAGCAATTTAGTTAGTCCGGCCACAACTGCTAATGGAATTTTAAGTTTGTCGGAAAATGAGTTCGAAGAAAAAGCGGTTTTTTTTGATGAACAGAAAGAAAACTTAAAAATTAAAAAGTTTGTTCCAGCATCAGGTGCTGCAACTAGGATGTTTAAATTTTTGAATGCATTTTTGAATGATTTTGATATTCAAAAAGAAACTATCAATGCTTATATCAATAGAAGAAAAGATAAAGAACTTGCCATTTTCATCATCGGAATGGATAAGTTTCCTTTCTTCAAAGCTATAGATCAAAAATTACGAGAAATTTATCCTGATTTTGAAACATTTGAAAGGGATTACAAGAATTATTATTTTATAAAATTATTATTATCTCCTGATTATTTCAACTTTGCTAATAAACCAAAAGCGGTATTGCCTTTTCATCGGTACGAAACACACATTGCAACCCCAATTGAAGAGCATTTAAATGAGTGTATACATTATGCTACTTCAAATAAGGTGTCTAATTTACATTTTACCGTTTCAGAAATTCACCAGAATTTGTTTTATGAAGGTGTTGATGAAGTTATAGAAAAAATTGAAGAACCAGCTGGAGTTAAAATTAATATTGGGTATTCGTACCAAAATAAAAGTACAGACTCAATCACTATTGATGAGGAAAACAAATTGGTAAAAGATAAAAATGATAATTTAGTTTTTAGACCAGGCGGACATGGGGCTTTGATTGAAAATCTAAATGATCTTGACGCTGACGTTATCTTCATTAAAAATATAGATAATGTCATTCAGAATCATATTGATAAAATTACATTATATAAAAAAGCACTGGCAGGCGTTTTAATCGAAATACAGCAAAAAGTTTTTTCGTACTTAAAGGCAATTGACCAAAATGAGATTAAAGAAAATCATTTGGCAGATATTGTTTTATTTTTAAAAGAAGAGCTAAATGTTGAAATGAATAATGACTTCAGCAAATTTACTTTTGAAAATAAAATAAGTAAAATTAAGGAGCTTTTAGATAGACCAATACGTGTTTGTGGAATGGTTAAAAATGAAGGAGAACCGGGAGGAGGACCATTTTGGGTAATGAATGATAAAGGGGTGAATTCTCTTCAAATTGTTGAAACTTCTCAAGTAGATTTGACAAGTAAGAAGCAACAGGCAATTTTAGCAGGAGCAACACATTTTAATCCCGTAGATTTGGTTTGCGGTATAAAAAATTACAGAAATGAAAAATTCGATTTACTACAATTTGTAGATCAAAAAGCGGGTTTTATTGTAGAAAAGAGTGTTGATGGGAAAACAGTGAGAAGCTACGAATTACCTGGTTTATGGAATGGATCAATGGCTAATTGGCTGACCGTTTTTGTTGCGGTTCCATTAATTACTTTTAATCCGGTGAAAACGGTAAATGATTTGTTGAAAGCGGCGCATCAACCACAATAATATGGATGTAGACAAAATCATATCAGAATTAAACTTTAAGGCCGTTCGAAGCAGCGGTTCTGGCGGACAAAACGTGAATAAAGTTTCGTCTAAAGTTGTTCTGAATTTTGATCTGAATGCTTCTCAAGCCTTGTCTGATGAAGAAAAATTACTGTTGCAAGAAAATATTTCGGCAAGATTGACTTCTGAAAACATTTTAATTTTAAACTGCGACGAAGACCGAAGCCAACTTAAAAATAAAGAAATTGTAATAAAGCGATTCTTAGAAATTATCAGAAAAGGACTGTATGTGCCAAAAGTAAGAAAGGCTACAAAAGTTCCAAAGGCTGTGATCAAGAAAAGAATTAAAGACAAAAAGAATCTTTCTGACTTGAAGCAATCCCGAAGAAAACCTAACTTGGAGTAAAACCCAATTTTTTAAAATTCCAAATTCCAATAGCAATACTGAAAGATTGTTTTTGGAATTTTTTGTTTTTAGATTTTAAAGACAGCGTATTTTCTTGGAATCTGGAATTTGATTTTTGGAATTTTTAACATTACCTTTGCACTGTCTCAAAGGGGTGCTCTAAATAACGAGCTGAGATCATACCCAAAGAACCTGAGCGAGTAATGTTGCTAAGGGAAAAACGACACTATCGAGCGTGCACACTTTATTTTGTCGGGAAACACATTTATTAATTTAACAAAAGAATAATTCCCCCTTTTATTCGTAATTCTTTACGAATGAAAACTATTTTTCAAGGTGCTTCTAAAGGCACAAAGTTGCAAAGGTTTAAAGGTTCAAAGTTGAACTGTAAACCTATTTTCTTTCTTCTATTTTCTTTCTTCTATTCTCTTTTCTCTTTTGCACAACAGCAAGATTCTACAAAAGTGAATCAGCTTGATGAGGTTTTAGTCTCTGCTGTTCGGGTTACTTCAAAAACTCCTGTGAGTTTTAGTAATATGGATAAAAAGGAAATTAAGTATAGAAATTTAGGTCAGGATATTCCGGTTCTGATGAACTATCTCCCTTCAGTTGTAACTACTTCAGACGCTGGTAACGGTGTTGGTTATACTGGAATCAGAGTACGTGGAAGCGACGCTACACGTGTAAACGTAACCATAAACGGAATTCCGTACAACGATGCAGAAAGTCAGGGAACTTTTTGGGTAAATATGCCCGATTTTGCTTCTTCTGTAGAAAGTCTTCAATTGCAGCGAGGAGTTGGAACATCAACAAATGGAGCAGGAGCATTTGGTGCTAGTTTAAATTTATTAACAGATAGTTATGCCAATAAAGCAACTGGCGAAATTTCAAGTTCTGCGGGATCTTTTAATACTTTTAAAAACACAGTAAAGTTTAGTACAGGTTTATTGAATGATCATTTTGAAATTGCGGGACGTTTGTCTACCATAAAATCTCATGGATTTATTGATCGAGCAAGTTCAGATTTAAAATCATATTTCTTGCAAGGGACTTATGTTGGAAAAACAACTTTAATCAAAGCATTGGTTTTTGGAGGAACTGAAAAAACGTATCAATCTTGGAATGGAATTGATGGCGAAACTTTAAATAAAGATCGCACTTTCAATTCGGCAGGAATGTATACTGACGAAGCAGGAAATGTGCGTTTTTACGATAATGAAACTGATAATTACAATCAAGATCATTATCAATTGCACTGGAGTGAATCTATTTCTGATAAATGGAGTACAAACCTAGCATTTCATTATACGAAAGGAAAAGGATATTACGAAAATTATAAAGAAGATGCAGATATGGCTGATTATAATTTAAATCCTGTTGGAACAGTTACAACTACAGATCTAGTGCGTCAAAAATGGTTAGATAATGATTTCTACGGAACTACTTTTTCTGCTAAATATGTAACCGAAAAACTAAATGTTATTTTAGGAGGAGGCTGGAATAAATATGAAGGAGATCATTTCGGAAAAGTAATCTGGGCGAGATACGCTTCACAATCAGAATTAGGAGATCATTATTATGATGATTATTCAGCAAAAACTGATGGTAATATTTTCGCGAAAGCAAATTATCAATTTACAGAAAAATTAAGTTTTTATGGAGATTTGCAATATAGGAGAGTTCGTTACAAAGCCAATAGCGCAGAAACAGGTTTGGTAGATGATACTTTCAATTTCTTCAATCCAAAAGCTGGTTTGAATTATGCTTTCAACGAAAAAAACACTTTATATTTCTCTTACGCAAGAGCAAATCGTGAACCCAACAGAACCGATTACGAAGGCGGAAATGTAAAACCAGAAAAGCTAAATGATTTTGAATTAGGATGGAGATTCAATTCAGAGAAATTTCAATTGAATTCTAATGTGTATTACATGGGATACAAAGACCAGTTGATTTTAACTGGAAGATTAGACGATGTCGGAAATCCGATTCGTGCGAATACAGAGAAAAGTTACCGTTTGGGTTTTGAATTTGATGCAACAATTGCACTTTCTGAAAAATTCACATTAAGACCAAACTTTACTTTAAGCAGCAACAAAAATGTAGATTTAGCTGTTGATGGAGAATATTACGGAACAACCAAAATCGCCTATTCTCCAGAAGTGATTGCAGGAAATGTGATTGTGTATAAACCTATGGAGAGATTGTATCTATCCTTATTGCAAAAATATGTTGGAGAACAATACATGAACAATATTGAACTTCCGGCAGCTAAATTGGCCGATTATTTTGTAAACGACTTTAATGCATCTTATGAAATAAAACCCAAAACGATTTTTCAATCAATCACAATTACAGCTTTAGTAAATAATATTTTCGATAAAAAATATGTTTCAAACGGAGCGATGTGGGATGTTTATCCGTACTATTATCCACAAGCAGGAACAAATTTCTTAATTGGTTTGAGTTTGAAATTCTAATGAAACTAAGACACACAAAAAAGCCTGAAATTATTTTCAGGCTTTTTTTGTATTTAGTTGTATACGTGAATAACAGTTCCAGAAGATTCGACGCGATATTGTTTCATCGGATATTCTTTTCCGCCAAGTCCCGTGAATAAGTTATATTGAGTCTTATCGCAAGAACAAACAGCATAAATTCCGTCAATTGTCATTGCATCGCAAGAATTTAAAGCTTGGTTTGGACAAGCTGCATCAAAAGCAGTATAAGTTCCTTCGCCGGTTTTCATTACAATAATTCCTTTTGCTCCAAAATTGGCCACATAAACAGGATTGCTCGGATATAGCAATTTGTTATAAGTTGGAAGATTAGTGTCCAGATACGCGTTTATCGAATAGTTCGGAATATACGGATTGTTACTGCTTCTGTTGTTGTCGCTGCAAGAGAATAAAATAGCTGTAAATGCTATAAAAAACCAGATTTTTTTCATTATTTGAATAAGAATTAGTTAAAACAAAAATAATTTATTTAGATTTGAAATCTATATGATTAACATATAATTATGTACTATTAAAAATTATAGTATATTTGTGGTAAGAAAATCCCGTCGCGATGGGATTTTTTGTATTTATATAAACGATGAAGTTATGAGTAAAGTATCTTATTATACAGCAGAAGGATTAAAAAAATTAAAAGATGAATTGGAGCATTTAAAGAGTGTAATGCGTCCAAAGGCATCTCAAGATATTGCAGACGCAAGAGATAAAGGAGATTTGTCTGAAAATGCAGAATATGATGCAGCAAAAGAAGCGCAAGGTTTATTAGAAATGAGAATTGCTAAACTTGAAGAAGTATATGCAAATGCAAGATTAATTGACGAATCTCAATTGGATGTTTCTAAAGTTTTGGTTTTATCTAATGTGAAAATCAAAAATCAAAGCAATGGAATGGAGATGAAATATACGCTTGTTGCAGAAAGTGAAGCAGATTTAAAAACAGGAAAAATCTCGGTAACTTCTCCTATCGGAAAAGGTTTGCTGGGGAAATCTGTTGGAGAAGTAGCAGAAATTACAGTTCCAAATGGAGTTTTAAAATTTGAAATTCTTGAAATCACGAGAGACTAATTCTAGTTTAACCGTTTAATCGTTAAATCGGTTAAACGAATAAGCGATTAAACAAATAAACATGAGCTCAATATTCACTAAAATAGTAAACGGAGAAATCCCTGCATACAAAATCGCTGAAGACGAAAACTATTTAGCATTTTTAGATGTGAATCCAAACGCTAAAGGACACACGCTTTGTATTCCGAAACAAGAAATCGATAAGATTTTTGATATGGATGAAGAACTGTATTTAGGATTAATGAAGTTCTCTAAAAAAGTGGCTGCAGCGTTAGAGAAAACAGTTCCATGCAAAAGAATCGGAATTGCCGTCGTTGGACTTGAAGTGCCTCACGCACACGTACATTTGATTCCGCTAAATCATATGGATGAAATGCGTTTTATTGATAAAGTTTCACTTTCAAAGGAAGAGTTTGAAGCTTTAGCAAAAGATATTCAATCGAATTTGTAAAGACTTCGATTTCGATCAGTCTGACAAAACAAATAATAAAAAGTGCAGTAAATTTATTACTGCACTTTTTTATTTAAAGCAATCTGAAAAGTAGTTCCTTTTCCGATTTCAGAATGAAGCACTTTAATTTTTCCGTTGTGGTATTCTTCTACAATCCTTTTAGTTAAAGAAAGTCCAAGACCCCAGCCACGTTTTTTGGTGGTAAAGCCGGTTTCAAAAATAGTTTTAAACTGCTTTTTAGGAATTCCAGTTCCAGAATCTTTAATGTTAATTTTTACCTGCTGTGCATCTTGCTCAATTTGAAGGTCAAGAGTTCCTTTTCCTTTCATGGCATCAATAGCATTTTTAACCAAGTTTTCGATCGTCCAGCTATGTAAAGTTGGGTTTATCATTCCTAAAATAGGAGAATCTGGAGCATGAAATGAAAAAGCAACTTGTTTAGAAAAACGAGATTGCAAATACTCATAAGCCGTTCTGGTTTCTTCTACAATATCATGAAGTTCTAAAACAGGAATAGAGCCAATTTTAGAAAAACGATCTGTAATGGTCTGCAGACGTTCGATATCTTTTTCGATTTCAGTGCTAATCGACGAATCTATATTTTCGGTTTTTAATATTTCTACCCAGCCAATTAATGAAGAAAGAGGAGTTCCAATCTGATGTGCTGTCTCTTTCGCCATTCCTGCCCAAAGTTTGTTTTGGGTCGCCATTTTAGTGCTTTTGTAAAAATTATAAATTAAAGCAATACACAAGAATATAATAAGAAGCAGGGCAATCGGATAATATTTGAGTTTGTTCAGTAATGAAGAGTTGCCATAGTACAATGTCTGATATTTTCCTGGAGCATATTCAAAAGTGATAGGTTCATTTTCGTTTTTCAGCTTATTTAACAAAGCAGTTCTTTTTTTCTTGTCATTAAGGATTTCGTCAGGAACATTTACTGCACTTACTACTTTATCATACAGCATTATTATACCTGGAATCGAAGTATTATTGTTGAAAATCTGAAGAGGAAGTTCTACATCGGTATTTTCATCAGCGTTCACTATCGTAATTTGCGCCTTCACGAAAAGGTTCATTTTCAAACGCTCCTCATTTTTAAAAATTTGGAAGAAAGTATAAGTGTTCCAAAGAATTAAAGAAATGATTATAAAACATACCGAAATAATAATCCAGCGGGTTGTATTTGTTCTTTCAGAAAAAGACATATCAGTTTTTTTGAGGTATAAATATAACGAAATATACACATTTTATATTTTGCCGATACGGAAAGTTTTTTCGTTTTTATCTGTAAAACTATTTCTTCGAATTAAACCATTTCAATACTTTTGTAGCTGCTAAAATGAGATTCTGTCCAAATTTTAAAGTATGATCAGCGTTAACCCAAAAGAGATTCCAACGGCCAAATTGCAAGGCTATCTGCAGAGTTCAATCGGACCAAGACCTATTGCTTTTGCAAGCACAATTAGCAAAAAAGGGATTCCAAATCTATCTCCATTCAGTTTCTTTAATGTGTTTAGTGCCAATCCGCCGATTTTGGTTTTTTCGCCTTCAAGGCGTGTTCGCGATAATACAATCAAACACACTTTGATTAATGCCGAAGCGACTCGAGAAGTAGTGATAAATGTTGTGAACTATGATATTGTGCAGCAGACATCTTTGGCAAGTACAGAATATGCAGACGACGTAAACGAATTTATTAAAGCTGGATTAACTCAAATTCCTTCAGATTTAGTAAAACCTTTTCGTGTAAAAGAATCTCCAGTTCAATTTGAATGCAAGATTACACAGATTATTCCGTTAGGAACAGAAGGAGGAGCAGGAAATTTGATTTTGTGCGAAGTGGTGAAAATTCATATTGACGAATCTATTTTAGATGAAAATGGAGCGATTGACCAACACAAAATTGATTTGGTTTCGAGGTTGGGAAATAACTGGTATTCAAGGTCAAACCAAGGACTTTTTGAAGTAGCAAAACCCTTAACAACACTAGGAGTAGGAGTAGATGCGATACCAAATTTTGTAAAAGAAAGCCCTGTTTTTGATGGGAATGATTTAGGAAAACTTGGTAATATTGAAGCCTTGCCTACAATAGAAGAAGTTAGTATATTTGTGAAAGAAAATTTCGCAGTCAAAGGAGTTTTAAGCTCAGATGATCAGAAAAAAGTACATTTGGAAGCCAAAAAATACTTGGATAATGGCGATGTAGAATCGGCTTGGAAAGTGCTTTTAGCTAAAAAATAAAAGAAATAGAAACAATAATTAATATAGACGAAGATGGAAGTTACAGGAAAAGTAAAAGTGGTTAACCCAGAGCAGCAAGTTAGTGCCTCATTCAAAAAAAGAGAGTTAGTTGTTACTACTGAGGAGCAATATCCACAGCATATTTTAATCGAATTTACACAAGATAAATGCGATTTATTGAGTAGCTATAAACAAGGAGATGCGGTAAAAGTTTCTATCAATTTAAGAGGAAGAGAATGGGTTAATCCGCAAGGAGAAACTAGATATTTCAATAGTATTCAAGGTTGGAGAATCGAAAGAATGGGCGCTGATGCTCCTACACAAGCACCGCCAATGCCAACAGCAGAAACTTTTGCTCCAGCAACAAACTTAAACGAAGACGAACCAGACGATTTGCCATTCTAAGAGTTTAAAATTCAATTTACTAAATTCCAAATTCCAATTCATTCTCGTGAATTTGGAATTTGGAATTTTGTTTTTGATTTCTTTTGTTTAAAACTAAAACTTGCATATAGTTTGGAATTTGGAATTTCAGTATTGGAATTTAAAAATTGATTATTTTTAAAAATGTACTATTTATTCAACGATTTATATTTTCCGCCAGTTACAGAAGCTGATGAAGAAGGAATTTTAGCAATAGGAGGAGACCTAAGTCCAGAACGTTTGCTATTGGCTTACAAAAGCGGTATTTTTCCGTGGTTCAATGAAGGAGAACCGATTCTTTGGTGGGCGCCAGATCCGCGAATGGTATTATTTTTTGATGAATTGGCGATTTCTAAAAGCATGCGAAAAATTCTCAATAAGAAAATATTTAAGGTTACTTATAATAAAAATTTCAAAGAAGTAATTTTAAACTGTCAGCAGATAAAAAGAGAAGGTCAGGATGGAACTTGGATTTCGGATGAAATGATTGAAGCCTACTGCAAATTGAATGAAGAAGGAGTGGCAAAATCGGTTGAAGTATGGCAGGATGATGTTTTGGTTGGTGGGCTCTACGGAATAGATTTAGGAAAAGGAAATGTTTTTTGCGGAGAAAGTATGTTTTCAAAAGTTTCAAATGCTTCAAAGACAGCCTTTATTGCTTTAGCTTTATATTTGAAGAAAGAAAATTATAAGTTATTGGATTGTCAAGTATATAATCCGCATTTGGAAAGTTTAGGCTGCCGCGAAATTGATCGTGAAGAGTTTATGTCCATTTTAAAAAGTAAATAAAAAATGAGTGCAATTTACATCGTAAAAGAAATTTATATTTATCCGATAAAAAGTTTGGCAGGAATCAGTTTGGAGTCTGCAAAAGCTGAAGAAATGGGATTTGAAAACGATCGCCGTTGGATGCTTGTTGATGCAGAAAATCAAATGCTGACGCAAAGAGAACATCGTGTCATGAGTCAGTTTTATCCACAGATTTCAGATGGGAAAATCAGTATTGCTTTTCAAGATCAAAAACATGAATTTTCTATTAACGAACATTTAGAAAAAGCTATAGAAGTAAATGTTTGGGATGATAAAAGCGAAGTGGTTGAAGTGAATCTTGAAACTTCAAAATGGTTTAGCCAGCATTTAGGTTTTGAATGCAAATTGGTTAAAATAATAAAAAATGGAGATCGCAAACATGAAAGCTCTAGATTAAAAGAAATATTCAATGTAAGTCTAGCAGACGGTTATCCATATTTATTAATTGGATCTAAAAGTTTGGATTTTTTGAATGATAAATTAGACGAAAAAATTACCATAAAAAGATTTCGCCCAAACCTTGTAGTAAGTACTAGAAATCCTCATGAAGAAGATGATTTTAAGACTTTTGCGATAGGAGAAGTTCAATTTAAAAATATAAAACCCTGCGGAAGATGTGTTATGGTGAATAATGATCCGGAAAATGGGCGTTTAAAAAAAGAACCTCTGAAAACTTTAAGCAAGTATAGAAATGTTGATAATTCGGTTTTATTCGGAACTAATATTGTGAGTTTGAATTCAGGAATTATTTCTGTTGGTGATGAGGTTGTTTTTTAGAAATTCAACTTTGTAAAGTTCCAATTTAGAGTATTGAAAATTACCAATTCATTTTGTAAAGTTGGCAATTCAAGAATCAGTTTTAATGTTTCATGCGCCATCATATTGCCAATAATTCCTGGTAATGTTCCTAAAACACCATTTAAATTACAATTCGGAACATCTCTTGGATCTGGCATTTCTGGAAATAAATCACGAAGATTTTTATTTCCGTTATGATTGAAAACAGCAATCTGGCCTTCAAATTTTAAAATGCTTCCGTAAACCAAAGGCTTTTTTAGCTGAACGCAAGTATCATTTACTAAATAACGGGTCGAAAAATTATCAGAACCATCCACAACAATATCATACTGTTGAATGATTTCTGAGGCATTCTCAGCAGTTAATTTTTCATTGATTGCAACAGCTTCAATCAACGGATTTAGTTTTGAAACGACTTCTTTGGCAACAATCGATTTATGTTGGCCAATTTCATTTTCAGTATACAAAATCTGTCTATGAAGATTGTGAATTTCAATCGTATCAAAATCCATTATTCCGATAAAACCAACTCCAGCGGTTGCAATATATTGTAAAATCGGGCAGCCTAAACCACCGGCGCCAATTACTAAAACTCGAGCTTTTTTTAATTTTTCTTGGCCTTCGTCTCCAATTTCAGGAAGGATGGTTTGTCTGTTGTAACGAAGGAATTCTTTTATGATGCTCATTTTTTTAATTGTGAATTGTGAATTGTAAAATGTTAAGTATTCAAACTTGAAACCTGAAACTTGAAACCTGAAACTTGAAACTTGAAACTTGAAATATTTTAACTATAAGCTTTGTCCCAATCTTTCCAAACAGGTTCGTAGCCTGCATTTTTTATGATTTTTGAAATTTCTTCTGCTGAGCGTTCATCGCTGATTTCAAATTGCTCCAAAGATTGCTGATCAACAACATAACCGCCAGGATTGGTTTTTGAGCCAGCACTCATGCTTGTAACGCCAATCGGAATGATATTGTTTCTGAATTTTTCATTTTCACGAGTTGAAATCGAAATTTCCAAATCTTCATTCCACAATCTGTAAGCGCAGATTAATTGCGTCAAATCTTTATCATCCATAATAAAATTCGGTTCAATAATTCCTTCAGCCGGACGCAGGCGTGGAAAGGAAACCGAATATTTTGTCTGCCAATATTTCTTCTGTAGATAATCTAAATGCAAAGCATTGAAAAAACTGTCAGTTCGCCAGTCTTCCAAACCTAATAAAACACCCAAGCCAATTTTATGAATTCCAGCAGTTCCAATTCGGTCAGGAGTTTCCAATCGATAATCAAAATTTGATTTCTTGCCTTTTGTATGATACTTTTTGTAAACCTCCTGATGATACGTTTCCTGATAAACCAAAACCGAATAGACTCCGGCTTCATGCAAACGCTGATAATCTTCTGTAGAAAGCGGTTGCACTTCGACAGAAATAATTGAAAAATCTTTTTTGATTAAGTTAATTGCATTTAGGAAATAATTGATATTTACGGTATAATTTGCTTCTCCAGTAACCAATAAAACATGATCAAAACCTGTATTTTTTAAGGCTTCAACTTCAAGTTTTATTTCAGTATCAGAAAGGGTTTTTCTTTTGATTTTATTGTCTAAGCTAAATCCGCAATAAGTGCAGATATTTTGGCATTCGTTGCTCAAATATAATGGAGCATACATTTGAATCGTTTTTCCAAAACGTTTTTTAGTGATTTCATGGCATTTTTGGGCCATTTGTTCTAAATAATTCTGAGCAATAGGAGAGATTAAAACCAGAAAATCATCCAGATTGTATTTGATTTTAGCCAAAGTTACTTCGACATCTTTTGATGTGGTTTTGTATATTCTGGACTGGGTTTCATCCCAATTATATTGCTCAAAAATAGATTTGAAAGTATTCATGTTAGTTTAGTTTTACTGCAAAAGTTTTTTAACGCAAAGCGCGCTAAGAATACGCAAAGATCGCTAAGCTTTGAGTTCTTGTCTTTGACAAAAGTTCGCAAAGCTTAGTGAACTTTGCGGGAAAACTCTGCGAACTTTGCGTTAGAAAAAAATTACTCATAAAGAAAAGAAGTCAACGGACTAGAAGCTGAAGCATAATTTTGCTGATGGGCAACTTTGGCTTCAAAAGCCTTTCTCCCAGCAATAACAGCTTCCTTAAAAGCTTCAGCCATTAACTTTGGATTTCCCGCAATGGCAATCGCAGTATTCACCAAAACAGCATCGGCACCAATTTCCATTGCTTTGGCAGCGTCAGATGGTGCTCCGATTCCAGCATCTACAATAACAGGAACATTGCTTTGTTCTATTATTATTTCAAGAAAATCAATTGTTTTTAAACCTTTATTGCTTCCAATTGGCGAACCCAAAGGCATTACGGCAGAAGTTCCAGCACTTTCTAGATGTTTGCACAAAACAGGGTCTGCATGAATGTACGGAAGTACAATAAAACCCAATTTTGCCAATTCTTCAGTTGCTTTTAAAGTCTCAACTGGATCAGGCATTAAATATTTCGGATCAGGATGAATTTCTAGTTTTACCCAGTTTGTTTCTAGAGCTTCTCGAGCCAATTGTGCCGCAAAAACAGCTTCCTTGGCATTTCTTGCGCCCGAAGTATTAGGCAGTAAATTAATGTTTGGATGTTTCAAATGCGATAAGATAGCATCAGTATCTGTTGCGAGATCAATGCGTTTTAGTGCAACGGTAACCAATTCGCTTTCTGAAGCTAAAATGGCGCTTTCCATTTCTTCATTTGAACCAAATTTTCCCGTGCCGAGAAACAAACGAGATTTGAAGCTTTTGTCTCCTATATTAAACAATGATGTTTGCATATAATTTTTCTTTTAGTTGTTGAATTAATTTTTCCTTTTCATCACATTCAGTAATGATTCCAGAAACGGCAATTCCATGAATCCCAGTTTCCATTAAAGGACTTACATCACGTAATGTGATGCCACCAATGGCATAAACAGGAATGCTGATTTTATTTTTTTTCAGTTTTTGTAAAATATCATAGTAACCTGATAATCCTAAAATCGGACTTAATTTTTCTTTTGTAGCAGTAAAGCGAAATGGACCTAATCCGATATAATCACAGCCATTTTTAACATGATTTTCGATGTCTTCAAAAGTATTTGCTGTTCCTCCAATCACTTTTGAAGCGCCTAAAAAATCTCTTGCTTCGTCAATTTTTGTATCGGTTAAACCTAAATGAATGCCATCTGCGTCAATTTCTTTAGTTAGATGTAAATCGTCGTTTACAATAAAACTGGCGGTGTATTTTTCGCATAAAGGTTTTACCGCTTCTGCTAAAGTAAAAACGTCTTTTTGCGTTTGGTTTTTAAAACGCATTTGCACCCAATTGCATCCAGCGTCAAGTGCCTGATGTATGTTGCGTAATTGGTCGTCAATTGTTTCGCCTTGAGAAATATATTGCAGTTTGCTATACATAATGATATCCGATTAATGTTGATGTTGAGCTCAGGTATTTTTCTATATAAATTTTGGCATTTCGACAAGCGGCTTCCATAGTTTGATTGAGGGCTAAATTCGAAGCGATTGCTGATGAAAGGACACAGCCTGAACCATGTTTTTCGTAGCAGTCTTTTTCCGTCGGAAATAAGTCAAGAATCTTATTTTTCAAAAACAATTGATCTTTTCCTACTTCATTTAAATTATGTCCGCCTTTGAGCAGAATGGCGGTCGAAATTTCATTTTCAATCCAAAGATTATCTTTTATAAAACCAGGAAGCAATTGTTCAATTTCGATGTAATTGGGGGTAATCAAATCGATTTTGGATAGTACTTGATTTAAGTTTGAATGATCCTCAATAGCAAGAAAATTAAATGCTGTGGTTGATTTTAAAACTGGATCCCAAACAATTTTTGTGCTTGGTGAAACTAGTTTTATACAGGAAAGAATCCGATTTAAATAAGACAAAGAAGGTACAATTCCGATTTTTACGGCGCTGATTTTATAGCTTTTAAATAAAACTTCAATAGATCGTATCACAAAATTGATATTGACCCATTCAATCTTGTGAAATTCATTTTCAGTCTGAATTGTGTTAGCTGTCGCAATGGCAAAACCAGTAACTTTATGCTGTTCAAATGTTTTGATATCAGCCAAAATCCCAGCACCGCCAGACGGATCTAAACCTGCGATTGTGAGTACGAAAGGGCGATTTTCTGACATAATTTAAATTGTTTTACAGGATTTTCATTGTTCCAAAGACTTCCCAAAAGAGCGATATCGTCAAAACCATTTTCAAGAGTTTTGCGAATATTTTCAGCATTAATTCCGCCCAAAGCAATCACTTTTGTTTTGCTGTTGGTTTTTGATTTTAAAGCTTCGAAGAGATCAATTTCTGGATAATAATTTTCTTTAGAAATACTTTTAAAAACTGGACTTAAGAATGCATATTGAAAATCATTTTCTAATGAGTTAAAATCTTCAATCGAATGTGTTGACGTTGATTTAGACCTACAAGGTTTTGAAAACCTTGCAGGATCATTAGAAGTACTTTTTCTCTCTTTTTCAGAAAAATGAAATCGGTTAATGCCAAAATCTTCTGCTAAATGATGATGATTGTGCAAAACCATTTTATTTCGAAATTCTAGTTTTATCTGATGAATAAATTGAGCCATTTCTACTTCTGAAAAATCAGGTTTCCGAATATGAAGCAAAGACAACCCTTCTTCTAATAAAGAATTCAGCATTTCAATTTCATCTTCAACAAAAAAAGGATTCGTGATCACAATCATTTCTAAAAAGTATTAAGTATTAAGATGGAAGTATTAAGAGTTTACGGACGTTCAATCTTAATACTTAATTCAACCATCTTAATACATTACTATATATAAATTTCTTTCCCTTGCTCAATAAATTCCTCTGACTTCTCCTGCATTCCTTTTTCAGCAGCGGCAACATCTCTGATTTCCTGAGATATTTTCATAGAGCAGAATTTCGGTCCGCACATCGAGCAGAAATGCGCCACTTTTGCACCATCGGCAGGAAGTGTTTCATCATGAAATTCTCTTGCTGTATCTGGATCTAAAGCCAGATTAAACTGATCTTCCCAACGGAATTCAAAACGCGCTTTACTCAAAGCATTATCACGATATTGCGCTCCCGGATGACCTTTTGCCAAATCGGCAGCATGAGCTGCAATTTTATAAGTGATTACGCCATCTTTAACATCTTTTTTATTGGGTAAACCCAAATGTTCTTTTGGCGTTACATAGCACAACATCGCACAGCCATACCAGCCAATCATCGCGGCACCAATGGCAGAAGTAATGTGGTCGTAGCCCGGCGCAATGTCAGTTGTTAAAGGGCCTAAAGTATAAAAAGGCGCTTCATGGCAATGTTCTAATTGTTTGTCCATGTTTTCTTTAATCATGTGCATCGGAACGTGTCCTGGGCCTTCAATGAAAACCTGAACATCGTGTTTCCATGCAATTTTTGTCAATTCGCCTAAAGTTTCCAATTCGGCAAACTGCGCAGCATCATTCGCATCTGCAATCGAACCTGGGCGCAAACCATCTCCAAGAGAAAAAGCAACATCGTATTGTTTCATGATTTCGCAGATTTCTTCGAAATGTGTGTACAAGAAGTTTTCTTTATGATGAAACAAACACCATTTTGCCATAATCGATCCGCCTCGTGAAACGATTCCTGTAACACGGTTTGCAGTTAAATGAATGTAACGAAGCAAAACCCCAGCATGAATTGTAAAATAGGAAACACCTTGTTCTGCTTGTTCAATTAACGTATCGCGGAAAATTTCCCAAGTTAAATCTTCTGCAATTCCTTTTACTTTTTCTAAAGCCTGGTAAATCGGAACAGTCCCAATTGGAACAGGAGAATTACGGATAATCCATTCTCTGGTCTCGTGAATGTTTTTTCCTGTAGATAAATCCATAATCGTATCAGCTCCCCAGCGGCAAGCCCAAACTGCTTTTTCAACTTCTTCTTCAATACTCGAAGTCACGGCACTGTTTCCAATATTAGCATTAATTTTCACTAAGAAATTACGTCCCACAATCATTGGTTCGCTTTCTGGGTGATTTATGTTGTTTGGAATAATAGCTCTTCCGCAAGCTACTTCAGAGCGAACAAATTCAGGAGTGATTTTGTTTTTTGGAGTGTTTGCGCCAAAGCTGTTTCCGCCATGCTGGCATTGCATTGCTTTAGTTTGTTCGTTTAAAAGTTCTATTCGTTGGTTTTCACGAATCGCAATATATTCCATTTCAGGAGTAATAATGCCTTGTTTGGCGTAGTATAATTGTGTTACGTTCGCACCTTTTTTAGCACGTTTTGGCTGATGCAGATACTCAAAACGAAGATGATTCAGGCTTTCATCTTTCAGTCGGCTTTGGCCATAATCTGAAGTGATTTCGTCTAAAATCTCAACATCATTTCGATCTAAAATCCATTGTTCTCTTATACGAGGAAGCCCTTTTCTAACATCAATTTCAACGTTTGGATCTGTGTAAGGTCCAGAAGTATCATAAACCGTTACAGGAGGATTTTTTTCTACTCCGCCATTTGACAGTTTGGTGTCGCTCAAAGCAATTTCGCGCATGGCTACTTTTACAGGATGGATTTCACCATCGATATAAACTTTTTTGGAATTCGGAAATGGGGTTCTGGATATTTGTTCTTCGTTTGTCATAGTCTTGTATATTGTAAAATGTGAGATGTAAAATGTTAGATGTAAAATGTAAAATGTGAATTGTAGACGCATAGTAGTGCGTCTAAATCCAATATGTAATTGGAATTTGGATTTTAATTTTTGGAATTTAAATCCTAACCTCCTTGGGTGGCAGAAATAATCAAAATTTCGTCAGTTTCTTGTACGAAGAATTCGTTCCATTTGAGTTTTGGAATAACGGTATTGTTCACAGCAACGGCGATTCCGTTTTGTTTATTCGGAATTTCGAGATCGAGCAATGATTGAATGCTTAGCGATTCAGCATTGAATTTTTTGGTTTGTTGATTGATTTTTAGTTCCATTCCTTTTAAGTTTAGTGTATAGATACACGTTAGGAATGGCTGCAATAACGCACAGAAATGCGTTCAAGAAGTCATCTTACTTTTCCCTACGCTAGTATGAACTAGATCAGGTTCAGAGGGTAAAATCTCAGCCTGCGTGATGCAGACACCCCTAAAGTGTGAAGCAAATATATGTAATTTTTTTTTAAGTTTTCAGTCTCGGTCTCAGTTTGCAGTTCTTAAAATGTAGTTTCAAGTTTTGAAATACTCAAAATTAGCACTGAAAACTGTGGCTGCGACTGATAACTATTTATTTCTCGTCCAACAATCTTCTACATGATCATTGACCATTCCAGTGGCTTGCATATGAGCGTAAATGACTGTTGAACCTACAAATTTAAAGCCGCGTTTTTTTAAATCTTTGCTTATGGCATCAGAAATTGGAGTTGTGGCTGGAACATCTTTTAGAGTTTTTGGTTTATTATCGATTGGTTTTCCATTAGTAAATTTCCAAATGTACTCAGAGAAGGTCCCAAATTCTTCTTGAATTTTCATAAAAGCCTGAGCGTTTGAAACGGCAGAGTTTATTTTAAGTTTATTGCGAATAATTCCTGTATTCTGCATTAATTCTTCGACTTTATCTTCAGAATAATTGGCGATTTTTTTATAATCAAAATTGTCAAAAGCAGTTTTGAAGTTTTCTCTTTTATTTAAAATAGTAATCCAGCTTAAACCTGCTTGAAAAGTTTCCAGAATTAAAAATTCAAAAATAGTTGGGTCGTCATAAACAGGAGTTCCCCATTCTTCGTCATGATATTTTTTATATAAATCGCTAGCAGAACACCAGCCACATCTTATTGGTTCCATTTTTTTATTCTAAATTATCTTCCAATCTGCCAGCTATATCCTTTTACACTAGGAATATAAGCTGAACGTCCAACTATAACTAAATTATTGTAAACTTTTTTGTTGTATTTAATGCCAATCGCATTTCCAGAAGTATACATTTTATTGGCTTTAAAGACTACTTTCATTTTGCCGTCTTCCAGTTCTGCATCAGAGACTCTTTCGACAAACCAAGTAGACTGCCATTTTACAGCCAATTCATTTTCTGCTGTTTTGGTTACGCTTTTTACTAATTTGAGAGCTTCTTCCGGAATTTCAAAGTTCTCAGTTAACTGCTTTTGGGTCATGGTCTGGCCCATTTTACATTTATCTAATATTTTGCGAATATTGACAAAATTTAATAGCTTCTCGTTAACTTCTTTTTTTATAGGAGTTGGTGGAGTGGCTATGTTATTTGTGGTTTGCGAACTTAATGGTTTAAATTCTATTGGGTTTTTGATTGCAAAAGGATCTTTTTGGACAACAGTCTTTTTTGAGTCAAACTCTTTTGGCGCCGTAATGCTTTTTGAAGAAATTTTAGGATTTACTTTTACAGAAGCAGGTGTCAGCTTATTGACAGATTGAATGACTTTTTTAGGCTGTTTTTTTTCGTCATTGCCACAGCTGAAAAAGAGATAGGTAAGAGAGAATAAAATATAAAAGTAATTTTTTTTCATGGCCTAAATATTTTTTTATCCTTTATGTGCAGGATCTTCGTCTAAATATTTTTTAATTAGATAATGGCCTAAATAAATTGCTGGAGTCAATAAAATAGCTATTGCTAATTTAAAAGTATATCCTATTAATCCTGAAGATATGAAGGTGTCAAAATCAATTTTCCCTGGCAGCCAAAAAGCAATTCCTAAAACAATAAATGAATCAAATAATTGCGAAATGACAGTAGAACCAGTTGCTCTCAACCATATTTTCTTCTCGCCAGTTCTGTTTTTAAAAAACCAAAATATCCAAACATCAATGAGCTGAGAAGCCATAAAGGCTATTAAACTTCCGACTATAATCCACATACTTTGTCCAAATACCGCCTGAAACTGATCATCATTTACTGGACTAATTCCTTTTGCGGCAGGAATTGTAATGGCCATAAAGAGAATTAAAAAAGCATAAGCAATCAAGCATGCTGTTATGAAAGAAAGCTTTTTTACTCCTTTTTCACCAAAATGATCATTAATCAAATCAGTCGTCAGAAACACAATGGGCCAAGGCAAAATACCTATACTCATTACAAAAGGCCCAATTTGAATTAACTTTCCTCCAATTAGCTCAGCCACAACGGCATTGGTGATAAATATTCCTGATAAAATTACAAAAACAATTTCTCTTCTGGTTCTAAACATTTGATTTTTGGTATTGGTATTTCAAAAATAAACTATTTCTTTTAATTCTGCCAATTGGACATCCCTACGGAATGAAATGCTTTATTAAAATAGCAGCGTGGAATATTATTTTGTTTAATCCATTGAATAAAATGTCATGAAACTAATTTCATATTCGATTAATTTTTATAATCCTTTAGAATATGAAGTTTGCTCTCGATTGGTTAATTTTGAGATTCTGTTGCATTTTTTGTTATTCAGATTTTGTGCAGAATTAATCAATGTATTTGTTATGAAAACATCAATAGAATTAGATAATCCGTTGTTAAAAGAGTGGTCGGGACCTTATGGAGGCGTGCCAGACTTTACAGCATATAAAGTTGCAGATTTTAAACCTGCGATAGAATTTGCTATTCAGGAAAAATTAGACGAAATAGAAGCAATTTCAAATAACACAGAAAAGCCAACATTTGAAAATACAATCAAAGCTTTGGAACTTTCTGGCGAAAAATTAGATCGAATTCATGCAGTTTATGGTATTTATAGATCCAATTTAAGTACTCCAGAATTTAATGCGGTTGATACCGAAATGTCGCCAAAATTGGCAGAAATTAGCGATAAGCTCTATCAAAATGAGAAATTGTTTTCTAGAATTGAAGCTTTGTACAAATCGGAAGAAAAAAAGAATTTAACGAAGGAACAGCAGCGTGTGCTTTGGTTGTATTATACTGATTTTGTTAGGGAAGGAGCAGAGCTAAATGAAGAGAATAAAGAGAAAGTGGCTAAGATCAATCAGGAATTGGCAACACTTTTTACAGCTTTCAGTCAGAAGTTGTTGGCAGAAGAAAACAATCAGTATATAGAATTAAAAACAGAAGATGATTTTGAGGGTTTACCTGAAGAATTTAAAAATGCTGCTATTGCAGAGGCAAAAGAGCGAAATCTGACTGCTTTAGGTTGTATTGGAAACACTAGATCTTCAATTGAACCTTTTCTGACTTTCTCAAACAGAAGAAATTTAAGAGAAAAAGCTTTTGATATTTTCGTTAAACGAGGCGATAATAAGAATGAAAATGATACAAATTCAACACTTGTGTCGATTCTAAAATTAAGGGCTGAAAAAGCAAAGATTTTAGGTTTTAAAAACTTTGCAGAATGGAGTTTATCAAATAAAATGGCTAAAGATCCACAGAAAACGCTCGATTTGATGCGTTCTGTATGGAAACCAGCGGTAGAAAAAGTAAAAAATGATGTTTCAGCCATGCAAAAAATGGTTGATGAAGAAGGCGGAAATTTTAAAATTCAGCCTTGGGACTATCGTTTTTATGCAGAAAAAGTGCGTAAAGCAAAATACGATTTAGATCAAAATGAAATTAAACAGTATTTACAGCTTGAAAACTTGCGCGAAGGAATGTTCTGGACAGCCGGTGAATTGTTTAACTTAGGTTTTAAGCAATTATTTGATGTTTCTGTTTATCATCCTGATGTTCGTGTTTGGGAAGTGAAGAATAAAAATACAGGAGAAGCGATAGGACTTTGGTATTTTGACCCTTATGCGCGTACAGGAAAGCGTTCAGGAGCATGGATGAATTCGCATAGGGATCAGCAGAAGATAAAAGGGAATGTACTTCCTATTGTGTCGAATAATTGCAATTTTATAAAAGGAAATAGCAAAGAGCCTGTTTTGATTTCGTGGGATGATGCAACGACATTATTTCATGAATTTGGCCATGCGCTTCATGGTTTGTGCTCAAATGTTACTTATCCAAGTCTTTCAGGGACTTCTGTTGCCAGAGATTATGTGGAATTTCCATCTCAGCTGTTAGAGCATTGGCTGGCAACGCCTGAGGTTTTAAATAAGTTTGCGCTTCATTACAAAACAAATGAACCATTGTCTCAGTCATTGGTGGAAAGAATAGGGAAGGCAACTAATTTTAATGAAGGATTTGCCACGGTAGAAACGATTTCAAGTTCGTTTGTCGATATGGAATTGCATTTAACGACAGAAACGATTGATCCGCATGCATTTGAAAAAAAAGTTTTAGGCGAGATTAATATGCCGTCAGAAATTGTAATGAGACATAGAATTCCGCAGTTTGCTCACATATTCTCAAGCGACGGATATGCGGCTGGCTACTATAGCTATTTATGGGCAGATGTCATTAATGCAGATGCTTATGAGGCTTTTCTGGAAGCAGATGGGCCGTTTGATAAAAGTGTTTCTGAACGTCTTTATAAAACAGTTTTAAGTGTCGGAAATACTATTGATAACGAAGAAATGTATGAGAATTTCAGGGGACATGCCCCAAAATCTGATGCATTAATGCGAGCAAGAAATTTTCCAGTTGAGAATTAGCTTTATATGAAAATAAAAAAGCCCGAATAAATAAAATATTCGGGCTTTTTATATTGAAAATAATATATTAACCTAAAGTAACTCTTTTGAAACCTGTAATTTCAACATTGAATCCTTTAACATAATCACCAACTTTTTTACTATCATCTTTGATGAAGTTTTGATCTAAAAGAGCTTTCTCTTGATCTAAAGTAGTGTTGTCAGAAATGAAACGTTGAACTTTTCCTGGAAGAATTTTGTCCCAGATTTGCTCTGGTTTTCCTTCAGCTTTTAATTCAGCTTTAGCATCTTCTTCAGCTTGTTTAATAACTTCAGGAGTTAACTGAGAAAAAGAAATGTATTTAGGAACATTTTTCAAAGTTTTTCCTAAACGTTTTGCTTCTTCATTGTCTTTTTCGATTACAGCAATACGAGCAGCTAGTTCAGATTCAACAAAAGCAGGATCAAAATCTTTGTAAGATAAAGTATCAGCTCCCATAGAAGCAACTTGCATAGAGATATCTTTTGTTAAAGTTTCAGCGTTTGCAACTGGAGCAGAAATTGCAGTTAAAGCAGCAATTTTGTTAACGTGAACATAAGATCCAACGTAAGCACCTTCTAAAATTTCAAAACCGCCGATTTCGATTTTCTCACCAATAACTCCAGTTTGCTCGATTAATTTCTCAGCAACTGTAATTCCGTTGAAATCAGAAGCTAATAATTCTTCTTTTGTAGAGAAGTTGATAGCTCTTTCTACTAAATCTTTAGCTAAAGCAACGAAAGCCTCATTTTTACCTACGAAGTCAGTTTCACAGTTTAAAGTGATGATAGCTCCTTTAGTGTTGTCAGCATTGATAAAAGAAACAGCAGCTCCTTCAGCAGACTCACGGTCAGAACGGTTAGCAGCAACTTTTTGTCCTTTTTCTCTAAGGATTTGTATCGCTTTGTCGAAATCTCCTTCAGCTTCAACTAAAGCTTTTTTACAGTCCATCATTCCGGCACCTGTAGATTGTCTTAATTTATTTACGTCTGCAGCAGTAATTGTTGACATAATATTTTGAATTTTTAATGTTAAAAGTAAAAAATTCCAGCTTTTAAATCCCAAACTCCAATTTTATTAAATTATCAACATAACGTTTTTAATTTCTGTATTTGGAATTTGGAATTTAAAATTTGGAATTTAAAATTTGATTTATTCTTCAGTTTCAGTTGCAGGAGCAGCTTCAGCCTCAACAGCAGGAGCTTCTTCAGCAGCTTCAACTTCTTTTTCAGCACCTCTGTCAGAAAGACCTTCGATTACTGCAGTAGTTACTAAAGATAAAATTTTGTCAATTGATTTAGAAGCGTCATCATTTGCAGGAATCACGTAATCAACCTCTCTTGGGTCAGAATTCGTATCAACCATTGCGAAAACTGGAATGTTTAATTTTTGAGCTTCTTTTATTGCGATGTGTTCAGCTTTGATATCTACTACGAACAATGCTGCAGGTAGTCTAGACATATCAGCAATTGAACCTAAGTTTTTCTCTAATTTAGCACGTAGACGATCAACTTGTAAACGCTCTTTTTTAGATAAAGTGTTGAAAGTACCATCTTTCTTCATTTTATCGATAGAAGACATTTTTTTAACTGCCTTTCTGATAGTTACGAAGTTAGTCAACATACCACCTGGCCATCTTTCAGTGATGTAAGGCATGTTTGCAGCTTTTGCTTTATCAGCAACGATGTCTTTTGCTTGTTTTTTGGTAGCTACGAATAAGATTTTTCTACCTGATGCAGCGATTTTTTTCAAAGCTTCATTAGCTTCTTCGATTTTAGCTGCAGTTTTATATAGATTGATAATGTGAATACCATTACGCTCCATATAAATGTAAGGAGCCATGTTTGGATCCCATTTTCTAGTCATGTGTCCGAAGTGAACACCTGCTTCTAGTAATTCTTTTACTTCTATTTTGTTTGCCATTTTTGTACTAGTTTACGTTCTGTTGATTAGCAATGTGTGAATGGCGATTTCTCTGGCTTCATACATTTAGATGCTAAACTATATCCTACCTCGATAGGAGAGCAACAATAACTGTGTTTTTTAATTTCAATAAATAATTGATAATGTCTTGTCCCATCTGAACAAGACAGGTAATATTAACGTTTAGAGAATTGGAATCTCTTACGAGCTTTCTTCTGACCGAATTTCTTACGTTCAACCATTCTTGGGTCTCTTGTTAATAAACCTTCTGGTTTAAGGATAGCTCTGTTTTCAGCGTTAACTTCACACATTACACGTGCTAATGCCATTCTTACAGCTTCTGCCTGACCAGTTGTACCACCTCCGTAAACGTTTACTTTTACGTCAAAGTTACTAGCGTTTTCAGTCATAGAAAGCGGTTGTAAAACTTTGTATTGTAAAGTTGCAGTTGGAAAGTAAGTTGCGAATTCTTTTTTGTTTACAGTGATGTTTCCAGTTCCTTCAGAAACGTATACACGTGCAACAGCGGTTTTTCTTCTACCGATTTTGTGAATAACTCCCATTACTTAAGATCATTTAGGTTAACAGTTCTAGGTTTTTGAGCTCCATGTTTGTGCTCAGATCCTACAACAACATTTAGATTTCTAAAAAGTTCAGCACCTAATTTGTTTTTAGGTAACATACCTTTTACAGCTTTTTCTACTAATGCAGCTGGATTTTTAGCTTGCAATACTTTAGCAGTTAAAGTTCTTTGTCCTCCTGGGTAACCTGTATGACGCATGTAAATTTTGTCATTCATTTTTGTACCTGTAAGGTTAATTTTTTCTGAGTTGATAACAATTACGTTATCTCCACAGTCAACGTGAGGTGTATAACTTGGCTTGTACTTCCCTCTTAAGATCATAGCAACCTTAGAAGCAAGACGTCCTAAGTTATGACCTTCAGCGTCAACAACAATCCACTCTTTAGTTACAGTGGCTTTGCTTGCTGAAACTGTTTTGTAGCTTAATGCGTCCATAATATTATTTTAATTAAACATTCCATCCCCAATAAAGGGGATGCAAAAGTACAATTAATTATTTTAAAACCAAATACCTGAAAAGAATATTTTATCTGCTGAAAATCAGGACTTCAGTTTTTTAATTAAAACATTCAAAAAAGTATTTGAATTATTTGACGGAGAAAGCTTTTGAAATTGTATGTTTTTTGTGCAAAAATATTGTTTATAAGGTATATAGAACAATTTATAATATAGATTTCAGAAAAATCATATCGTTTGTTGGTTTTCTTTGGAAAAGGCTTGATTATTTTAAATACTGATAGGTGTTTTTTGTTTTATTTTAGGTAATTCTACTATATTTGTATTAATTACATAAAATTCAATTGGATGAAAGCTAAAGCAACTCTAAAACAAATTGCGAAGGAACTTGGTGTTTCTGTTTCGACTGTATCTAAAGCGTTGAATGACAGTCCAGAAATTAGTGAACAAACAAAGGTGAAGATTAAAGAGTATGCCAAACTCAAAAATTATAAGCCGAATGTTATTGGTTTGAATCTAAAAAATCGTAAAACAAAAACGATTGGGGTAATTATTCCTAATATTTTAAATTCTTTCTTTGCGAAAGTTTTTAGCGGTATTGAGAAAGTTGCCGATAAAAAAGGATATAATGTAATTACGTGTATCTCTAACGAATCTTTAGAGAAAGAAATCCACACGCTTGAAATGTTAAGCAATGGAACAATAGACGGATTTATTCTTTCGGTTTCTGAAGAAGCTCAAAAACTTCAAGATTACAATCACTTTTCGGAAATTATTAACGATGGAACGCCAATTGTGATGTTTGATCGTATTGCTGATGAAGTTGATTGTGATAAGGTTGTGGTAGACGATTTCGATTCGGCATTAAACTCGACACAGCATTTAATTAATCTTGGATGTAAAAATATTGCTTTAATATCTTCTGTAGATAATTTAAGTGTTGGAAAACTAAGAGCTGATGGTTATTTAAAAGCTTTAAAAGACAATAATATTCCAGTTAACGAAAAAATTATTCTTCGTACCGATTCTGAAGAAGACATGAAAGCCAAAATAGATGCGCTTTTTGAGAATAAAATTGATGGAATTTTTGCTTTAGACGAAAATGATTCGGTTGCGGCTTTAAGAGTAAGTTTGAAAAAAGGCTACAGAGTTCCAGAAGATATTTCGATCATTGGTTTTGCTGACGGAATTTTAGCTTCAAGACGTTTATCGCCAAGTTTGACTACAGTAAGTCAGCATGGAGTTGAAATTGGAGAAGTGGCTGCCAAAAGATTAATCGAAAGATTAGAAGAGCCAGAAGGAACAGTCTCAGATTACGAAACAATCGTCATCAAAACAAAATTGAAAGAAAGAGAATCTACTCGAAAAAAATAAAATAAATATATTTTGACAAAAAAAGGACTGTGTGAACAGTCCTTTTTTTATACGTTATTTCTTCTTCGTTGAAATGCAAGATCGGATGACTTTTTATTTATAAATCTAAAATCAACAATCTGAAATCTAAAATATATTAATGCGCTTCTAGCCAATCTTTTCCTAATCCAATTTCAACTTCTAAAGGAACCGACATTTTAAAAGCGTTTTCCATTTCGTGTTTAATCATCGGCTGGATTTTTTCGAGTTCAGAATTATGAACATCGAACACAAGCTCATCATGTACTTGCAGCAGCATTTTAGATTTCCAATTTTCATCACGAAGTCTTTTATGAATGTTGATCATCGCAATTTTAATCACATCGGCAGCACTTCCTTGAATTGGCGCGTTGACAGCATTTCGTTCAGCGGCGCTTCTTACAACAGCATTAGCAGAATTAATATCTTTTAAATAACGGCGGCGCCCTAAAATAGTTTGCACATAGCCTTTTTCTCTTGCAAAATCTACTTGATCTGAAATATAAGATTTAAGACGCGGATAAGTTTTGTAATAAGCATCGATCAAAGCAGCGCTTTCGCTTCTTGAAAGAGAAGTCTGATTGCTTAATCCAAAAGCAGAAACGCCATAGATAATTCCGAAGTTTACTGTTTTGGCATTGCTTCTTTGCTCACGCGAAACATCTTCTAAGGCAACATTAAAAACCTTTGCTGCAGTAGCTCTGTGAATGTCTTCTCCGTCTTGAAAAGCTTTAATCATATTTTCTTCGCCACTTAGAGCTGCAATGATTCGCAATTCAATTTGCGAGTAATCGGCAGAGATTAAAGTATAGTTTTCATCGCGTGCCACAAAAGCTTTACGGATCTGGCGTCCTCTTTCGGTACGAATTGGAATATTCTGTAAGTTTGGATTGTTAGAGCTCAATCGGCCAGTTGCCGCAACTGCCTGCATATAATCGGTATGAACGCGTAAGGTCTTTTTGTCAACCTGTTCTGGCAAAGCTAATATATAGGTGCTTTGCAGTTTTACCATTTGGCGCCAATCTAAAATATCTTTTACAATTGGGTTGTCATTTGCCAAATAAGTCAAAACTTCCTCGCCAGTTGCATATTGTCCCGTTTTGGTTTTCTTTTGCTTAGCTCCGCCAATTTTAAGTTTATCAAATAAAATATCGCCTAATTGTTTTGGTGAAGCTAGGTTGAATTTCTCGCCAGCCGTTTCGTATATTTTTTGCTCCAAAGATTTGATTTCGACATCCATTTCTTTAGACATTTCTTTTAGAAAATCAACATCTAAACGGATGCCTTCCATTTCCATATCAGCCAAAACACTGACTAACGGAATTTCGATTTCATCAAATAACTTTTTAGTTTCGGTTTTGTCTAATTGGGTTGTGAAGATTTCTTTTAATTGTAACGTAATATCGGCATCTTCGGCAGCATACTCTTTAATGTCTTCCAAAGGAACATCGCGCATATTAAGCTGATTTTTCCCTTTTTTACCAATCAGAGTTTCAATAGATTTTGGAGAATATTTTAAATAAGTTTCTGCTAAAATATCCATATTATGACGCATATCTGGATTAATCAGATAATGCGCAATCATAGTATCAAAAAGCTTTCCTTTTACAGTAACACCATAATTAGAAAGGATTTTTAAATCGTATTTTAAATTCTGTCCGATTTTCTCAATGTTTTCATTTTCAAAAAACGGAACAAATTTTTCAAGTAAAGCTTTTGCTTCTTCCTGATTTTCTGGAAACGGAACATAAAATGCTTTTCCTTTTTCATAAGAGAAAGACATTCCAACAAGTTCTGCATGCAAAGCATCGATTCCTGTAGTTTCTGTATCAAAACAAACTGAAGTCTGTTTTTGTAAATTCTGTAAAAGCATTTTAATACCTAAATCGCCTTGAATGGTTTGGTAAAAATGCTCTGTATTTTCTAAAGTGTTATAGAAAGAAGTTCTTGGAGTATCTGTATCTTCGTCCTCTGTACCTCCAAAAAGATCAAATTGGTCTTCATTTTTAGTAGCAACTTTTTTAGCTGGTTTTGCATCTGGATTTACAGCAGCTGTCTGACCGCCATCTGTTCTAAATAAATTATCAAACTGCTCAGCCATTCTTCTGAATTCTAATTCCTGAAAAATAGCATCTGTTTTTTCGATATCAGGGCGAGAAAGTTCGTAATCTTCTTCATTAAAAGTAACATCACAATCAGTAATAATGGCTGCCAGCTTTTTAGAAAGAATTCCTTTTTCTTTATTGGCTTCAATGTTTTCTTTCATTTTGCCTTTTAGCTTGTCTGTATTAGCCAAAAGATTCTCCATTGTTCCAAATTCTTTCAGGAATTTTTTGGCAGTTACTTCACCAACACCAGGAAGCCCAGGGATATTATCGACAGCATCACCCATCATTCCAAGAAAATCAATTACTTGCTCAGGTCTTTCAACTTCAAATTTTGCCAAAACCTCAGGAACTCCCCAAATTTCAATTCCGTTACCCATTCGGGCAGGTTTATACATAAAGATATTTTCAGAAACCAATTGCGCAAAATCTTTATCGGGCGTTACCATAAATACCTGATAGTTTTGTTTTTCGGCTTGTTTGGCAATTGTTCCAATCAAATCATCGGCTTCGCAACCTTCAAGCTCAATAATCGGAATATGCATGGCTCTTAATAATTCTTGAATATACGGAACAGCAATCTTAATTGCCTCTGGAGTTTCGTCTCGGTTTGCTTTGTATTCTACAAACATTTCGGTTCTCACATGGCTTCCCCCTTTATCGAAAGCAACGGCCAAATGATCTGGTTTTTCTCTTTTAATAACATCCAAAAGCGAGTTCATAAAACCCATAATTGCAGATGTATCCATTCCTTTTGAGTTGATTCTCGGGTTTTTTATAAATGCATAATAACCACGAAAAATTAGTGCATAAGCATCTAGAAGAAAAAGGCGTTTTTGAGTTGACATATTAAAAATATTAGTCTGTAAAAATAAACAATTGGGTTCTCAAAAATTAGACTAACAAGATTTTTTTTCCACCATATAAGTTATATAAGTTCATTTTAGTAGAGACGCACCCGTAGAGACGTGCTTGTAGAGACGCACTGCAGTGCGTCTACATATTTGTGAAGAGTTTTTAAATGAACTTATATAACTTATATGGTAGAAAAAAGCAAAAGTTAATATCAAGTTAAAAATATTTTATTCAGGGATTTCTTCATTTTCTCTTCATGTTGCGAAGGTAATTTTGATCTGTAAAATAAAAGGTATTAATTCTTAAATCTTAGAAATCATGAGAAATTTATTAATGGTATTAGTGGCAGTTTTAGGAACAAGTGCAATGGTTCACGCATTTCCTGCAAAAGATCGTAAAGATGCTCCTGCAAAAGAGGTAAAAGCAACAAAACACCCAAAAAACAAATCTGATAAAAAAGTAAAATCAGGAAAAAGTGAAGCTTCAAAAACAGAAACAGCAAAAGTAAATAAAGAAACAAAAAAAGAAGCAAAAAAATAATTTAATATATAAAGTTGGTTAATTTAAAAATTTAAAGATCATGAAAAAATTAGTTTTATTAGCAGTAGCAGTTCTAGGAACAAGTGTAATGGTAAACGCTCAAACAACTCCAGCTCAAGCAGCGCCTACAAAAGAAGTTAAAGCAACCAAACATCATCACAAAGGAAACAAAAAAGCAAAAGCTGAAGCGCCAAAAGAAGATGCTGCAACCATGAAAAAATAAGAATTGCTCTCGTTTTGTTTTCGAAGCATTGTAACGAAGGCAAAACAGGAATAATGATTATGAGAATGCGATTGAAGAAGCTGATGAAGAAATTTGTCAGCTTTTTTCATTAGTTAATTTTTTAATAATGTGCGCTAGACTTTTGATAATTGATTAATTTTAGTTGCGCTAAAAAGCCTTGTTTATGAATGTTTTAATTGTTGAAGATAATAAAGAACTTGCTGTAGAAGTTTACGATTTTTTATGTAATGCAGGTTATATCTGTAAAATTGCCAATAGTTGTGCAGATGCTTTGGAGGAATTTGGAAGCAATGATTATGATGCCATGCTGTTGGATTTGGGTTTGCCTGATGGAGATGGTTTTGAGGTTTTGCAGACTATTCGAAAAACCAAATCAAAAATTGCAGTAATTGTGCTCACTGCCCGAGGAGAATTGGATGACAGAATTAATGGACTACATCTTGGAGCCGATGATTATTTAACAAAGCCTTTTGCCTTGACAGAATTGGCGGCAAGATTGTTTGCAGTGATTCGTAGGATTCATGGTTTTACCGTAAACAGTTTAAGTATTCATGGCTTTTTACTGCAGCTTCAAGATTATAAAGTAAGTTTTAATGAAATTCCGTTAAGTCTTACCAAAAAGGAGTTTGATATTTTTCAGTATTTAGTTCTCAACAAAAACCGTGTAATTACAAGATTGCAATTGACCGAACATATTTGGGGCGATATTTTAGAAGTCAATTCAGATTCTAATTTTATCGATGTGCATGTTCGAAATCTTCGAAAAAAATTAGACAAACATACTTCAATAGATTGGTTTGAGACGGTTCGAAATGTTGGTTATCGTATAAACGAATAAAACTATTCTTGTGAAAATAAAACATCAATTAGCCATTTTTAATGCATTGACCAGACTGCTGGTCATTTTAATTTTATGGCTAATGCTTCCTATTTTGGTAGAAAATGTGGTGTATCACCATATTAATAACACATTGTTGGAGAAAAAGAAAAAATTTATTGAACATCTTAATCAAGAAGAAATAAATGATTTTATAGAAAATCCAGATGATTCTACTCAGACTTTTTCAGAGTTTTCTACACTTCATAGTGAATTTTTGGTGCTGTCTCGAGTGCCGATAAAACCACATCAGAAAAAAACGACTTTTACAAATGAATATCGTAAGATTGAAAATGAGGAGAGCGAATACCGAATTCTGCAACATCATTTTACTTATGAAGGCGAAGATTATCAGCTTGAAATTGGTAGCAGTTTGAGCGAGGTTAACGATTTGACTTTTGTAATCAGACTGTTCATTATAATTGTATTTGTGGTGATTCTATTCATTACTTTTCTGGCAGATACTTTTTATATCGAATACCTTTTAAAACCATTTTATAAAATCATTGATACCAAAATTAGGCGTGTAAACGAGCCGGAAACATTCGATCATACTCCAATAAAAGCGGCTTCAAGAGATTTCAGAGAATTGGATTTTGTTTTGAATCAAATGATGGACCGAATTGCAGAGGTTTTTAAAAAAGAAAAACAGTTTATTTCGAATGTTTCGCACGAACTTTTAACACCGATAGCATTGTTAAAAAATAAACTAGAAAACTTGCTGCAGAACGAATCTTTAGATGACAATGCGGTTGATAAAATTGCGGGCTCTCTGAAGACACTAGATATGCTCAAAAAGATTATCAATAATTTATTGCTGATTTCTAGAATAGATAATAATCAGTACGAATTGAATGAAGCCATTAATCTTCGCGAAATTATTTTTGATCTTCAAGAGGATCTTCAGGATCGCATTGACGATAAAGAAATTCACTTCGAAAATAAAATGGGAAACAGTTTTGTTTTTACTGGAAACAAAACTTTAATTCATATTCTGATTTATAATTTGGTGATCAATGCCATTAAATATAATAAACCGCAAGGAAAGATTATGGTTGAAGATGGTTTTGCAGATAATCACTATTTTATCTCAGTAAAGGATTCCGGAATTGGAATGGATGAATCACAGTTGGAAAAAATATTCAGCCGTTTTACCAGAATAAGTTATGATCAGGAAGGGCAGGGTTTAGGTCTTGCAATTGCTAAGAGTATTGCTTCTTTCCATCATATAGAAATTACTGTAGAATCTGAACTAGGAGTAGGAACTTCTTTTAAATTATGGTTTCAAATTCACAATTAAAAGTTAAACTTTTTTGTAAGGCTTCTTCTTCATTTGGTCTTCATTTTATGGATATACCTTTGACTTATAAATAATGAAAATAACAATCATAAAAATTTAAAGTCATGAAAAAATTAGCAATTTTAACAGTAGCAGTTTTAGGAACAGTTGCAATGGCAAGCGCACAAACAACTCCAGCACCAGCAAAATCAAAAGAGGTGAAAACTGAAAAAAAAGCAAGCAAAAAAGCTAAAGGAGAGAAAAAAGCAGAAACTGCAAAAACAGAAACTCCAAAAGCAAAATAATATAAGATTTTAAGTCTTAAGATTAAATAGTTTTAAAGGTTGGTAGGTTAAAGCTGGAAGAGCCATCTTCCAGCTTTTTTATATTTTACAGCGTTAAATTTTTTATAATAAAAAGAAATAGAATTTTCATTCTTTGTTACTTTGTTTAAAACTATATATTAAATGATTTTTCGTTTTATAATTCTATGTGCTCTTTTATTATTTATTGAGTTCTATTCCTATCAGGCTTTTCGAACTTTAGTCAAAACGCGCTGGGTTCTGATTGGTTATCAAATTACAAGCTTACTGGTTTTAATCTTTATTATTTATTCTTTTTCGCAGGTAGATCGATCTGTAGGCCAAACTAGGCAATTTATGTTTACCACTGGTTTAATGCTAACGGTTTACGTGCCTAAAATTTTGCTTACGCTAATAATGTTTAGTGAAGATATTTTTAGAATAGGAGCCAGTATCGTAAATTATTTTATTTACAATACTCCACGCAAAGAAATGATGCCTGACAGAAGGAAATTTGTTAGCCAACTGGCGTTAGGTTTGGCAGCGATTCCATTTCTTTCTATTATCTACGGAATTTTTGAAGGCAAATATAATTTCAAAGTAATCAAACAAACTGTGTTTTTTCCAGATCTTCCAGATGCTTTTGATGGATTTAAAATCACTCAGATTTCAGACGTTCATAGCGGAAGTTTTGATAATCCTGAGAAAATAAATTACGCTATTGATTTAATCAATGAACAAGAATCTGACTTGATTTTGTTTACTGGAGATATTGTAAACACGCATGCTAAAGAAATGCATCCATGGTTGGAAACCTTTAGCCGTATTAAAGATTATAAATATGGAAAGTTTGCGGTTTTAGGAAATCACGATTATGGCGAGTATGTGACTTGGCCATCTGAAAAAGAAAAAGACGAAAATTTTAAGGCAATTAAAAATTTGTATGGCCAAATTGGTTTTAAGCTTATGTTGAATGAGCATACTTATATTCAAAAAGGTGATGATAAAATTGCTCTAATTGGTGTTGAAAACTGGGGAGTGAATTTTAAGAAAGCAGGTGATTTAAATAAAGCTTCTGAAAATGTTCACAAAGACGATTTTAAAGTGTTAATGAGCCATGATCCAAGCCATTGGGATGCTGAAATTAAAGATCACCCAAAGAATTTCCACCTCACGTTTGCTGGCCACACGCACGGTATGCAGTTCGGAATTGAAATTCCAGGCTATTTTAAATGGAGTTTGGCACAATACATTTACAAACAATGGGCAGGATTGTACGAAAATGTTGGAAGATACGTTTATGTTAACCGCGGCTTTGGTTTTCATGCTTATCCAGGGCGAGTTGGAATTATGCCCGAAATAACAGTAATTGAACTAAAAAAAGGCCAGAATGTCGGTTAATTCGTTAAAAATGCTACATTTGTATAATATTTATTTCTTTTAGAGATTTAAAAAACTTAATTTTTTGGTTTTATGTCAAAATTTGGAGAACTAATAAATGCCCAAGTTCCAGTGTTAATTGATTTTTACACAGATTGGAATGAATCTTCAGTTTCTATGCATCCTGTCATTAAGGACGTAGCTGCTGCGCTTGGCGATAAAGCCAAAGTAATCAAAATTGATGTAGATAAAAATCAGGAACTAGCAGAAGCACTTCGTATTAAAGGGCTTCCAACTTTAATGATTTACAAAGAAGGCCAAATGATCTGGAGACAATCTGGAGAGCTTGATGCCAATACTATAATCGGAATTGTTCAGGAACAATTTAACGTCTAAATAACTTCTCTTTTGTTGATGTTATTTAGTGGATAATGTCAAACTTATACCCGTTTTCTTTTAAAAAATGCAGTGTTCTAGGTAAAGCAAATCTTAAATTTGGAGAAGCTTTAATGCTGTCATGAAAAACAATTACGCTGCCAGATTTTACATTTTTGGTTACATTTTCAAGGCATTTTTCTGGAGTAATGCTTTGATCGAAATCAGCGCTTAAAACATCCCACATCACAATTTTATAGCCCAAACTTCTAAGGATTTTAGATTGCGCTTTTTTAATTTTTCCATAAGGGGGACGGAATAATAAACGGCGAGGAGCTTTTTCTTGCTCATCCAAAATAGCGGCACAATTTTTTACATTTTCGATATATTCTTTGGTATGGATTTTCCATCCATTTACATGATTCATCGTATGGTTGCCAATGGAATGCCCATCTGTAATTAGCTTTTCAAATAAAGCCAGATTCGCTTTAATGTTTTTACCGATGCAGAAAAAAGTAGCTTTTGCATCAAATTTTTTTAATTCAGATAAGACCCAGTCTGTGATTTCTGGAGTAGGGCCATCATCAAAAGTCAGGTATATTTTCTTTTCGTTGTTAGGGATGTCCCAGCAATATTTAGAAAATACCTTTTTTATAAATGCGTTAGTTTTTACCCAATAAAAGCTCATTTTGAATTAAAATTGTATTAGTATGCATAAAATTAAAAAATGCAGCGCTATTTATCAAACAGCGCTGCATTTTTTTAATAAGTAAGATTTTCGTATATTATTTATTCTTTTTCACGTCCAAAACGCTCAAAAACATTCACGTAAGTATTAAATGTTGTTTTGTGCTGGTTGTAAAAAGCAGTGTCTTTATTATCATCCATTACATGCAATAAGCTTCTGTAACGCTCAATATCTGTAATAATGTCTACAGCCAAATCAGTTTGATCAGAAGGAGTCAATGTACTGTAATAGTTTAGATTCTCTTTATATTTCTGAACCAATTTGTTTAATAGATCTTGTGCTTTGGCTTTTTCTCCAACTTTGTAATAACCATCTGCAAAAGCTTCAACTAATGAATAATATCCATATTTGTCTAAAGGCATTTTGGTCATCGCTAAATTGATTACGTTTTTAGCTTTGTCAATTTTACCTTCTGCAATAAGCTGATTCATTAATCTCGAAAGATTAGTACGGTAAGTAATGCTATTTCTTCTAGTTTCAGGATCGTGATAGATGTTTCCATTGCTATTGCCCCAATCCCATTTCATTACAATATCGTACATTTTATCTGCATCAATTTGTCCCATATCTAATGGTCCGCCATCTTTAGAAGGAGTATTTTTAATTGGAACCAATTTATATACCATTCCGTCCAATTGCAGATAATCTTTTAGCCATAAATAATCTTCATCATCAAAAGCTCCGCCGCTAAAATAAATTGGTCTCTTCCAATTGTTATTAGCTAAAATATCAAGCATCATTAAACGGTTTTTGTATAGTGCGCTTCCTTTGATATCAATGTCTAAGTAAGGAACAATAGAATCGTAATACTTTGGATTCACTACTTTATTTTGAATAATAGTGTTTTTGTCCACATTTACTCTAATCTTGTTTGTTGGATAGAAATGGATAGTTTGTCCGTTTTGCAATCCAACAGTCGATTTAGGATTTTTGATGAAATCGATAAAATCTTTAATGTTCCAACGAGTATCAATTTTTTGAATATAAGCTGTGTAATCCAAGTTATCTCCCACATATTGGCTATGAACAAAAGAAATAGGCAACGGATTTGATTCATAAGATTTCGCCTTCATCTGGTCAATATACCAGTCTGTCATAAATAAACTCGTATTTACAATCTTCACATCGGTTCTAAAATGCTCAATTTCCTGCGCATACCAAAGAGGGAAGGTGTCATTGTCTCCAATGGTAAATAAGATTGCGTCTTTGTCGCAAGAACTTAAATAAGCTTTTGCCATTGCAACTGCTGTATATCTTCCAGATCTATCGTGATCATCCCAGTTTTGAGAAGCCATTAAAATAGGCGCGGCCAATAAACTTCCCGCAATAATTACCGGTCCAGCAATTTTTGGAGCCAAGTATTTATACAAACTTTCATAGAGCGAATAAACACCAAATCCGATCCAGATGGCAAAGACATAGAATGAACCTACAAGAGCATAATCTCTTTCACGAGGTTCAAAAGGTCTCTCGTTCAAATATATTTTTAGTGCAATTCCTGTAAATAAAAATAAAGCTAAAAGTACATAGAAGCTCTTCAAATCTTTGTTTGCATGATACATAATACCAATTAATCCTAAAATAAAAGGTAGGAAATAATAAGCGTTACGACCTTTGTTGTTTAAAACATCTGTTGGAAGGTTGTCTTGTGAGCCTAAATGAACAGAATCTAAAGCTTTGATACCGCTGATCCAGTTTCCGTCCAAATTATCATATTTACCTTGAACATCATTTTGGCGTCCAACAAAATTCCACATCAAATATCTCCAGTACATGTATCCAAACTGGTATTCAAACATAAAGCTGAAGTTGTCCGCTGTAGATGGTTTTTCGATAATTAAATATTCTCCGTAGCTTCTTAAGAATTTTACATAACCTTCGTTGTCAATTTGTTTTTGAGCATAAGCTCTTCTAAACTCAGAAACTGTTTTTTCAACTTCATTACGCAATTGAGCTGTAGCTTTGTTGTATTCGTCTTCGCTCAATTGACTAGCGTCGATTCCGTATTTTGCCAAATCTTCATCATAATTATAATTAGGATTGATTCGGAACTTTGGAGGATTTGTAAAGTTGATATAGTTTTGAATGTGTCCCGTTTCTGTACTCCACATTCTTGGCAGAATGGCTTTCTGGTTGTCATCAGAATTTTGTTCTGCATTTTTATAATTATTGGTAATAATATATTTACCTGTTTTATAATCTCTTTCGTAGTTTGGTTTTTTATCTAAATAAGGCGTTTTAGCATCAAGACCAGCAAAAAGTTCCGTGTATTGAGGTCCATAAAATAAAGGATTTACACCATACTGCTCACGATTATAATAAGCTAAAACTTCTGTAGCGTCTGATGGTTTGTTTTCGTTAATAACCGTATTGGCATTTGCACGAACAGGAAGCATTAACCAAGTTGAGAAACCAATCAAAATGAATAAAATACACAATATAATAGTGTTGTAGAATATTAAACCTTTTTGTCTAGTGTATTTTAAACCAAAATAGAAAAAGGCAACAAATAATAATGCTACAAATATGGTTCCTGAATTGAATGGAAGTCCCATGCTGTTTACCATGAAAATCTCGGTTTTTCCGAAAAATGCCATAGTAAGAGGAAGTAATAATTTGAAAATGAATAATAAAATCCCAATAACAACTACATTGGCAATAAGGAAGTTTTTGATGGTAACTTTTTCGTAATGTTTGAAATAGTATAAGAATCCAATAGAAGGGATGGTCAAAAGAGCCATAAAGTGAACTCCAAATGAAAGACCAACAACCAATGAAATGATTAAAAGCCATTTATTTCCTTTTGGTTTGTCCATATCTTGCTCCCAACGTAGACCAAGCCAGAAAAGCAATGCGATTAATAAAGAAGCCATTGCATAAACTTCGGCTTCGACAGCATTAAACCAAAAACTATCAGAAAATGTATAAGCCAAAGCCCCTACAAAAGAACTTCCTAAAATAACAATTGAGTTGTTTTGGTCAATTTCAGTAAAACGGCCTACGATCTTTTTTAAAATCATAGATGATGACCAGAACATAAATAATATGGTGAATGCGCTAGAGAAAACAGACATCATGTTAACCATTAGAGCCACATGCTGAGCATCTATTGCAAACATAGCAAAAAATGCGCCCATCATCTGGAAGAGTGGAGCTCCTGGTGGGTGTCCTACTTCAAGTTTGGCTGCGGTAGCAATATATTCTCCGCAATCCCAAAAGCTCATTGTAGGTTCTACTGTTAAGGTGTAAGTTATTAAAGCGATTGCAAATGCAAACCAACCAATAATTGTATTCCATTTATTGAAATTGAATTGTGCCATATTTAGGTGTTAAAAATTTGAATGTTTTTCTATCCTACAAAGAAAATGTTTTTTTATGTAAAGAAACGAGCATTAACAAAAAATTCTATAAAACAATACGCAATAAGTAATGCGTTGTCTATGAGGAGTTTTTAATATTGAAGCGGATTTGAATGTGAAAAAAATCAAAAAAAATGATTTTTTTTGGCCAAAAAGTTTGCACAAACTAAATAAAGACTTAAATTTGCACTCGCTTTACAGCACTGCTGGTCTATGGTGTAATGGTAACACTACGGTTTTTGGTGCCGTCTTTCTAGGTTCGAGTCCTAGTAGACCAACAGAAAAAGCCTCTCAGAAATGAGAGGCTTTTTTATTTGAAAAAGTTTTCTTTAAAATTTGCATAAATTAAATAAAGTTTTAATTTTGCACCCGCTTAACCGCACTGCTGGTCTATGGTGTAATGGTAACACTACGGTTTTTGGTGCCGTCTTTCTAGGTTCGAGTCCTAGTAGACCAACAGAAAAGCCTCTCAGAAATGGGGGGCTTTTTTTTATGCTTCAATTATAGGTTTTTTAACGCAAAGTACGCTAAGGTATTCGCAAAGTGCGCTAAGTCTTTTTTAAGAATGCTGAGTTCGCAAAGCTTTGTCGGTGAGGTTTTCCGAGTTTTATTTTAACATAGCCCGTGGTTTTAACCACGGGGAGCTTATTGTGAAAGGCGTATTCTGGGAGGTATATTGTAGGATGTCTATTTATGATTTAAAGAAGAAGGAACTATTCCAAATTTCTTTTTAAATGAAAATGAAAAGTGCGAAAGATCTTCAAAGCCAACGCCAATATATACTTCAGATGGCGGATTTCCTTGACTGATTAAATAATAGGCTTCTTGGAGCCTTTTGTTTAAGAGCCATTTTCCAGGTGTTTCCTGAAATACTTTTTGAAAATCTCTTTTGAATGTGGCCAAGCTTCTTCCGGTCAGATAAGCAAATCGTTGCATTTGAACATTGAAATGAAAATTCTTGTTCATAAAAGCTTCAAGATCGATTTTTCCAGGTTCGTTAAAATCAAACAAGATGTCCTTTAATTCTGGATTTGCTTTCAATAAAAGATGAATGGCTTCCTTGATTTTTAAATTGAACAAAGTTTCATTGTTCTCTTCTTCGACTTCAAGATAAGAAATCAGCGATTCCATGAAGGATTTATAAAGCGGGTTAGGTGCTAGTGAAAACATGGCTTCTGTGTCGGCTTTTTTGTCAGCTTTCAAATTGTACTCCTTGCTTATTTCTTTTAAAATTTCCTGATCCAAAAAAAGAGAAATGGTTTTAAATTCTCCTCCTTCTGGCGGAATCTTAGTGAACTTTGCCAAATGATTTCTTCTGCTAAAGCGAAAATCTCCTGCTTTTGAGTGAAAAGTATTTTTGCTGTCTGAAGCGATCATTTCGCCAGAAATCTGATAGCTGAAAACATGTTCGGGAATAAAATGCTCGCCTTCGCGACTTCGTGAATAGTAGCACGAGTAGAGAATTTTGGGTTTTGTATGTGGTTTTATGCTCATATTGTAAAAATACTAAAAGATCTGGAAATCTTTAAACGGAAAGATTCCCAGATTGGTGAAGATTATTTTGGCTGAATCAGAGCTCTTGGTTCTAAATAGGCTTCTAAGCCAAGTGTTCCAAATTCGCGCCCGATTCCGGATTGTTTAAATCCGCCAAAAGGAGCCATTGGATCATGGCCAATTCCGTTAATCTGAACACGGCCAGCATTAATTTGCGAAGCGATATTATGTGCTCTTTTTGAATCTGACGAACTTACATAGGCTTGCAAACCATAAGTGGTGTCATTGGCAGTTTCAATGGCTTCTTCTTCTGTTTTGTAAGTAATGACAGACAGAACAGGGCCGAATATTTCTTCTCTTGCTATACGCATCTGATTGTTTACGTTGATAAAAACAGTTGGTTTTACGAAATTCCCGCTTTCAAGTCCTTCTGGTTTTCCCAGTCCGCCAATTAATATTTCTGCGCCTTCGTTAATTCCGGTCTGAATATAGTCTTGAACACGGTTAAATTGTTTTTCGCTAACCATTGGGCCAACTGCAGTGTTTGGATTTTTTGGGTCTCCCACAATGAAGTTTGGAATCGTTTCTTTAATAAGAGATTTTACTTCGTCTAATTTGTTTTCTGGGATTAATAATCTAGTTCCGGCAATACATGCTTGTCCGCTATTCATAAATGCTGCGCCAATGGCAAGCGGAATAGCTTTTGAGAAATCTGCATCATCTAGAATAATATTTGGAGATTTTCCGCCAAGTTCAAGGGTAACTCTTTTCATGGTGTTGATGGCTTCTTTTGCAATAATTTTTCCAACGTTTGTTGATCCTGTAAAAGAAATTTTAGAAATATCTGGATTTCTGCTTATTTCGGCACCAACTATTTCTCCTAATCCATTTACAATATTTACAATTCCCTTTGGAAGTTGTGCATCGTGTAAACATTCGATCATTAATTGAGTCTGTTGAGCGCTCATTTCGCTAGGTTTAATTACGGTTGTACATCCTGCTGCAATTGCTGTAGATAGCTTGCTGCAAATGAAGGCATTGCTCGAATTCCACGGAATAATAATTCCAACAACGCCTATGGGTGTCATTTGAACTTCAGATTCGCCCATTGTTTTGATAAAGCTGTAAGAGTTGAGGAGATTGATTGCGGAGTCAAAGCTCTTCAGCATGTAATCGTAGCTTACACTGGCAAACTGAAATGTGCCTCCGTATTCTTCTGTCATTATATTAATAAAGTCATCTTTCCTTTTTTCAACAGAAGATTTGATTTTTTCAAGATATTGGATTCTTTCTGAAGGTGTTGTTTTAGAAAAAGTTTTAAAGGCATTTTTCGCTGCTTCGATTGCGTTTTGAGTGTCTTCGGTATTGCCCAAAAGAACTTTTCCTAATTTTTCATTTGTTACTGGGCTAATAAGGTCGAAATATTCAGTTCCTTTTGGAGTAACAAATTCTCCATTGATGTAAATTTTGTCTATTGTTTTCATTTTGTTGTTTTTAATGAATTTTTATTTGACAAATTTCCGCATTAAATGGATTGACCGTTTTGTTGAAAAGCTCAGTTAAACTTTGTTGAGAAGCTCATTTTTTTTGCATAAAAAAAGCTTCTCACTGGAGAAGCTTTAAGGAGAAAAAATAATCATGTTAGATTTTTAAAGTTATAACGGGTTTAACGGCGTGATTGACCAAGCCTTCGCTGATGCTTCCATTAAAGAAGTGTGCAAAACCAGTTCTGCCATGTGTGCACATTCCGATAACATCAGCGTCTATTTTGTTTGAGAAATTGATGATTCCTTTTTCGATATTGGTGTCGTTGTAAATTTGAGTTGTGTAATTGGTGATATTAAATTCCTCTACAAAATCGTTCATTGCTTTTTCGCTAACATGAGTTGGTTTGAAGCTGTTGGGTGTGCAAATGGTGACTAAGTGTAGTTTTGAATCAAATAGTTTGGTGAAATTTAAAAGTTTTTCAAATGGTTTTTTTGCCTCATCTGAAAAATCAGAAGCAAAAACAATGTTGGATGCATTAAAATTTGGAATATTTTTCTTGATGACTAAAACAGGGATTTCTGAGTTTCTAACTACTTTTTCTGTATTTGAGCCTATTAGGAGTTCTTCGACGCCAGAAGATCCATGAGAGCCCATAATAATTAGATCAATGTCGTAATCTTTGCTTATTTGGGTAATACCGTGTATGGGTTTGTCCATTTTTACAATTTCAGTTACCGGAATTCCTTCTAGATAATCTCTAGAGGCAACTTCGTCTAGCGTTTCGTTTGCTTTCTTCATAAAAAGCATGGTTTCAGGAATGCTGGTTCCTCCCAATATAGCGTCGTTTGATTGCTGTGGCAATTCTAGCATATGAAGAAGAATGAGTTCAGAATTGTTCTTTTTTGCGATTTGAGCCGCAACTCTTAAAGCGTCTTCTGCATGTTCTGAGAAGTCGGTAGGTACTAAAATTCGTTTCATGATTTTGAGGGTTAAAAATTATGAATAATTCGCGTTTTAATGCTATAATAAAGATAAGAAATTATTTTAGAGCAATCAATTTATTTGATTTATAAAAAAATCACTATATTTGCACTGTTATTTATTAAAATCTAAATAATGAGGGGACTAAGTGTCCCCTCTTTTTATAAAATTATGACATTTAAAGAAAAAGTAAACGGATTAATTACGGAAGCTCTTCTGGAAAAACCATCAATCTTTTTGGTTGATCTGGCTGTTTCGGATTCTTTTAAGATTAGTGTTGGTTTAGACGGAGATAATGGAGTGGCGCTGCAAGACTGTATAGATATCAGTCGCGCAATCGAGAATAATCTTGATCGTGAAGAACAGGATTTCTCGCTTGAAGTAGCATCGGTTGGAGTCGGAACTCCTCTTAAAATGATAAGACAATACAAGAAAAATGTTGGTAGAACGCTGATTGTTACCACAAATACAGAAAAAATCGAAGCGGAATTGGTAGAAGCTAATGATGTTTTTATAATTTTGTCTTGGAAAGCAAGAGAACCGAAAAAAGTAGGAAAAGGAAAAGAAACAGTTCAAAAAGAGCAACAAATACCTTATACAGAAATTAAAGAGGCAGTTGTTACGGTAACATTTTAATTTTAATTAAAAAATTCGCATGGAAAATTTAGCATTAATCGATTCATTCTCAGAGTTTAAAGATAATAAACTTATTGATCGTGTAACGCTTATGGCAATTTTAGAGGACGTATTTAGAAATGCATTAAAGAAAAAATACGGTTCAGATGAAAATTTCGATATCATTATAAACCCTGATAAAGGTGATATGGAAATCTGGAGAAGAAGAGTAATTGTTGCCGATGAGGATCTTGATTTTGAAAATGAGGAAATTACATTGACTGAAGCAAGAAAAATTGAGGCGGATTTTGAAATTGGTGAAGAAGTTTCTGAAGAAGTAAAATTGATTGATTTAGGAAGAAGAGCTATCTTAGCGCTTCGTCAGAATCTTATATCTAAAATTCACGAACACGATAATACAAACTTATACAAGCAGTTTAAAGATATTATCGGTGATATTTATACAGCTGAAGTACACCACGTACGTCCAAGAGTAGTTATCTTAGTGGATGATGAAGGAAATGAAATTGTGCTTCCAAAGGAAAAACAAATTCCATCAGATTTCTTCCGTAAAGGAGATAATGTTCGTGGAATTATTGAAAGCGTTGAATTAAAAGGGAACAAGCCTCAGATTATTATGTCAAGAACTTCTGAGAAGTTCTTGGAAAAATTATTTGAGCAAGAAATTCCAGAAGTTTTCGACGGACTAATTACAGTGAAAAATGTAGTTCGTATTCCGGGCGAAAAAGCAAAAGTAGCTGTTGATTCTTATGATGATAGAATTGATCCAGTTGGAGCTTGCGTTGGAATGAAAGGTTCTCGTATTCACGGAATTGTTCGTGAGCTTGGAAATGAAAATATTGATGTAATCAATTATACAAACAATATTCAATTATTTATTACAAGAGCATTAAGCCCAGCAAAAGTTTCTTCTATAAAAATTGATGAAGAAAACAAAAGAGCTGAAGTGTTCTTGAAATTAGAAGAAGTTTCAAAAGCAATTGGTAGAGGTGGTCACAACATTAAATTAGCAGGTCAGTTGACTGGTTATGAATTAGATGTTATACGTGAAGGAGATATCGCTGGAACCGTTGCAGATGAAGATGATGTTGAATTAACAGAGTTTTCAGATGAAATTGAAGAGTGGGTAATTGAAGAGTTTGCAAAAATAGGTTTAGATACTGCAAAAAGTATTTTAAAACACGACGTAGAAGATTTAGTAAGAAGAACAGATTTAGAAGAGGAAACAATTCTAGATGTTATGAAGATACTAAAAGAAGAGTTTGATAGTTAAGCAATAAGCTTGCATCTGCTCTAACAACACAACGAAAAAGGTAATAATAAAAAGGTTATATGTCTGAAGAGAGAGTAATAAGAATAAACAAGGTTTTAAGGGAATTAAATATTTCGTTAGAAAGAGCTGTGGATTATCTAAAAGATAAAGGAATTGCTATTGATGCAAATCCTAATGCGAAAATTTCTGACACGGAATTTAATATCCTTCAAAGCCAATTTGCGGGCGATAAGGGGAATAAGGAGGCTTCTAAAGAGGTTGGAGAAGAAAAAAGAAAGGAAAAAGAGGCATTACGTGTAGAACGTGAGAAAGAAATTGAAGACAAACGCAGACAAGAAGAAGAGCGTCTAAAACAGCAAGAAATAATTAAAGCAAGAGCTGTTGTTTCGGGACCTGTACAAGTTGGTAAAATTGACTTGAATCCAAAAAAACCTGCGGTTACTCCTTCTGAGGAAGCAGCTAAGGTTGAAGAACCAAAAGTTGCTGCTGCTGTGCAGCCAGAAAAACCTGTTCAAAATGAAACAGTAAAATCTGAACCAGTTGTTTCAACTCCTGTTTCTGAAACTAAAAAAGAAGAACCTATTATTACTGAGAAAAAAGAAGTTAAAGCAGAATCTAAAGTTGCGCAGGAGCCTATTGTGTCTACTGATCCAACAACTTCAGAGGAAACTATTACTACGCAATATCAAAAGCTTACTGGAACAACTCTTACAGGTCAGACAATTGATTTATCTCAATTTAATAAGCCTAAGAAAAAGAAAGAAGATCCTAAAGCGGCTCAGAATAAACCTGGAGCTCCTGGAGTTGGGAATAATAATAACGCCAATAAGAACAAGCGTAAAAGAATTGGTCCAAAACCGGGTATGCCTGGTGCGCCAAAACCTGTTACAGGCAATACGCCTGGAACACCAAATCCGAACAAGCCAGCTCAAAATAACAATGGAGGAGGTTTTAATGCTAACAGAAGCCAAAGACCAGGTTTTGTAAAAGGAAACCGTCCTGCAATTGTGGCTAAAGTTGAGCCAACAGAAGAAGAAGTAAAAAACCAAATTAGAGAAACTCTTGAAAAACTTCAAGGTAAAGGAGGAAAATCTAAAGCGGCAAAATATAGAAGAGATAAAAGAGAAACACACCGTCAGAAATCTGATGATGAGCAAAGAGCACTTGACGAAGGAAGTAAAACAATTAAAGTTACTGAGTTTGTTACTGTAGGTGAAATTGCAATCATGATGGATGTGCCGATTACTAAAGTAATTGGAACTTGTATGTCTCTTGGTATCATGGTTACCATGAACCAGCGTCTAGATGCTGAAACTTTAACTATCGTTGCTGATGAATTTGGTTATGATGTTGAGTTTATTACAGTAGATATCGAAGAAGCGATTGAAGTTGTAGAAGACAAAGAAGAAGATTTAGTAACTAGAGCGCCAATTGTGACAGTAATGGGGCACGTTGACCACGGTAAAACATCTTTACTGGATTATATTCGTAAAGAAAATGTTATTGCTGGTGAGTCTGGAGGTATTACTCAGCATATTGGAGCATATGGAGTTACATTAGATAACGGACAAAAAATTGCGTTCTTAGATACTCCTGGTCACGAGGCGTTTACCGCGATGCGTGCACGTGGAGCTCAAGTTACAGATATTGCTATTATCGTAGTAGCGGCGGATGATGATATCATGCCACAAACAAAAGAGGCTATTTCTCACGCACAGGCTGCGGGAGTACCAATTATATTTGCAATCAATAAAATTGATAAACCAAATGCTAATGTTGATAAAATTAAAGAGCGTTTGGCTGGTATGAATTTACTTGTTGAAGATTGGGGTGGAAAAATTCAGTCACATGATATTTCTGCAAAAGTCGGAACAGGAGTTAAAGAATTATTAGAGAAAGTTTTATTAGAGGCAGAGATTTTAGATCTAAAAGCAAATCCAAATAAAGCGGCTCAAGGAACTGTTGTTGAAGCTTACTTAGATAAAGGAAAAGGATACGTGTCAACAATTCTAGTACAGCAAGGTACTTTGAAAATTGGGGATTATATGTTGGCTGGTAAAAATCATGGAAAAGTTAAAGCGATGCATGATGAAAGAGGGCATACGATTTTATCAGCTGGTCCTTCGACTCCAGTATCTGTTTTAGGTTTAGATGGAGCTCCAACAGCGGGTGATAAGTTTAATGTATTTGAAGACGAAAAAGAGGCAAAACAAATTGCGTCTAAACGTTCTCAATTAATGCGTGAACAATCAGTTCGTACACAAAGACATATTACTCTTGACGAGATCGGACGTCGTATTGCTCTTGGTCAGTTTAAAGAGCTAAACGTAATCCTTAAAGGGGACGTGGATGGATCTGTTGAAGCATTATCAGATTCGTTCTCAAAACTTTCTACAGAAGAGGTTCAAATCAATATTATCCACAAAGGAGTTGGTGCAATTACAGAAACCGATGTTAACTTGGCTTCTGCATCAGATGCAATCATTATTGGATTTAACGTTCGTCCAGCTGGAAATGCTAGACAGCTTGCTGATAAAGAAGAAATCGATATCCGTTACTATTCTATTATCTATGCAGCTATCGATGACTTGAAAGACGCTATGGAAGGAATGTTAGCTCCAGAAATGAAAGAAGAAGTTTTAGGTAATGCTGAAATTCGTGAAATTTTCAAAATTTCTAAAGTAGGTTCAATTGCTGGATGTATGGTAACTGACGGTAAAATCTTGAGAACTTCTAAAATTAGAGTTATTAGAGATGGAGTTGTTGTTCATACAGGTGAATTAGTTGCCTTGAAACGTTTCAAAGACGATGTTAAAGAAGTGACTAAAGGTTATGATTGTGGTATCCAGATAAAAGGATTTAATGATATCGAAATTAATGATGTTATCGAAGCTTACCACGAAGTAGCAATTAAAAAGAAATTGAAATAATATTCGATTATATATTTAAAAGTCCCAATGCAAATTGGGACTTTTTTTGTTTTAGAGTTTTGATGATGTTAGAAATTGATCTTTTAGAAATGTGTTTCATTTTATAATATGAAACCTAAATGGAGGATTGACATTGGTTTTGGTTGGGAGATTGTTCGTTTCTTTGTGTAGTAATTTTCTTTTATTTTTCTGGAGTGTAATTGCAGGGAATAGAATAGTTTGTTGGATGAAATATTTGTGTTTATATGAGGGTAAGTATAAATCATATTGTGAATGCAATTTTTGGCAGTTGTTTTAAATCAAGGAATTCAGGTGGTAATTTTACAAATGTTCAACAGTTAAGAGAAATAATGCCCGCCTTACTAGAAGGATATTTGTCTGAAGCGGAAATGCCGAACAGCCTTCTTTTGCTGTCGCCCCCTCCGAAACACAACTCAAGTCTTTTTGAATTAGATTTAGAATATGCGAGAAAAGCTTTGGAATCTAAAGATGAAGAACGTTTTTTGCAAGCGGCTAGAGATGCAGACTTGTCTTTTCCTTTTGCGGTTAAATCATTTGAATCAATTATAGGTTTGCAGATTAGTGAGTCAAAAACCCCTAAACTTTATGTATTAATGCGAAGGGTGATGACAGATGCAGGATTGTCTACTTATGCGGCTAAAAATCATTACAAAAGGGAAAGGCCATTTATGATGAATAATCAAAAAACTTGTACTCCCGATCAAGAAAATATATTGTATAAAGTTGGTTCGTTTCCTTCTGGCCATGCTGCTGTTGGCTGGGCGTGGTCATTGGTTTTAATTAAGCTTTTCCCTGGAAAAGAAAAAGAGATTTTAAAGCGCGGACATGACTTTGGTGAGAGTCGTATTGTTTGCAATGTACATTGGTATAGTGATGTTAAAATGGGAAGGGCTATGGGGCAGGCAGCTGTTGAATGTCTTTGGGGTAATTCGGGTTTTCTAGCTGACTGGAATGATGTTAAAAAAGAATTGCAGGGGATTTTAGATTCTAATTCAGAATAAAAGATAGTGATTTTAAATTTAGAATAAAAGATAGTGATTTTAAATTTAGAATGATATCTCAAAATTTAATATTATTTTTGGGTATAAATAATATAAAAATGAAAAGAATTTTAATATACACAACCTTATTTTTTATAAGTTTTACGACATTATCTTTTTCGCAAGAAAATGTTGAAAAACCTGCTCCACCAGTAGGAAATGCGTTGGTTGGTGATTATTATGGTACAGATGTTACTGGAGCTGTAATAAATAAAGCTATTTCTGTTGAAAAACTAGAAGGTGAATTAAAAACTGCAAAAACAATAGAAGGAATTGCAGTAAAAGGTGAAGTAACGGATGTCTGTCCAAAAAAAGGATGCTGGATAACTCTTAAAACAGAGAATGGTGAATCCTTCTTTGTAAAAATGAAAGATTACGCTTTTTTTGTGCCTACTGCATTAAAAGGTAAAAATGTAGTTTTGGAAGGAAATGCTGAAAAGAAAGTAACATCGGTTGAAGAACTTAAACATTATGCAAAAGATGCGAAGAAAACAAAGGCAGAAATAGATGCCATTAAAATGCCAAAAGAAGAAATACGATTTTTGGCGAGCGGCATCAAAGTGGTAAATTAGATTTAAAAGCTGTAATTCAGAAATAGAAACAAAAAAGCGAGATTTTTATATCTCGCTTTTTTTGTTTCTGCATGAATCATTTTCCGGGTTTAAGTAAGAAAACGCTTTTGTATCTTTTTTTGATTTCTGCTAAATTTCTTTCAGCTTCTATTCTGGTTTTAAAATTTCCAACAATTACTTTATAATTTGGAGTGCTGAAAATAATGGTTCCGTCAATATCAGAATTTTCTCTTTTGAAATCAGATAACGTTTTTTTTGCTTCATCGCTTTTGCCGCTAAAGATTTGAATTCTATAGGTGTCGTTTGTATTTATCGACGTGTTAATTTTGCGCTTCTCGTTTAGTAATTGCTCAAATTTAGGATCTTGATTTAGTGTTAAATTTTGGTCTTGAGCATTAATATTGTGTGCGAAAGCAATCGTTGTAATTGTTAATAAAAGGCTTTTTGAAGGACTTAAAATTCTCATAATGTGATGGTTTTTATGCAAAAATACTATTTAAAGTTTGAGTGTAAAATTTTAATATTATTTAGAATTGATATAAATTGATAATTAAGACTATTTTAAGGTTTTGAGAATAGCTCATAAGTCGTATTTTTGTGCAAGTTTTAAAAGAGGGTATAGGTTTTTGCTGGATTTAGTACAGAAAAAATCATACCAAAAATTAGTAGACAATTATTTATACTATATGAAAAAGGTGGGTAACCATAATTCGATCTCAAGAAAATTGCTGCTTGGCTTATCGCTAACGTTAATTTTCTCCCTAACTTCATTTGCTCAAGAAGCTGCTGCTCCGGCGGCGCCTGAGGCTGCTGCGGCTGCTCCAGCTGCAGGAGGCGGTGATCCAGTAAAAGGGAAAGAACTTTTTAATGCAAATTGCGCTGCATGTCACAAATTAGATGCTAAATCAACCGGTCCTGCTTTAAGGGGAGTTGCTGGTAAGCATGATATGGCTTGGATTTACAAGTGGGTGCATAACAGTTCTGACATGATTAAGTCAGGTGATCCTGTTGCTGTTAAACTTTTTGAGGAAAATAACAAAGCTGTTATGACTTCGTTTCCTCAATTGTCTGAAGGAGATATTGATAATATTATAGCGTATACTTCTGAGCCTAAGGCTGAGCCTGCTGCGGCACCAGGAAATGCTGCTACACCTCCTGGGACTAATGTAGAAAGTGGTGCTATTTCAAATAACATTATATTAGGAGCTCTTGCTCTTGTAATGGCTATTTTAGTTGTGATGTTGTTTATGGTAAACAAAGTTTTGACTAAAGTTGCAAATAAAAACGGTATTGAGATTGCTCCAAAAGAAGCAAGACTTCCAATCTGGAAAGCTTTCGCTAAAAATCAATTCTTGGTTTTGGTAACTGCAATCTTCTTGCTTTTGGCTAGTGGTTATTTTGTTTACGGATACTTAATGCAAGTAGGGGTAGATCAAAATTATGAGCCAATTCAGCCAATTCACTACTCTCACAAAATTCACGCTGGTGATAATGAAATCAATTGTAAATATTGCCACTCTGCTGCTCGTGTAAGTAAAACAGCTGGTATTCCTTCTTTAAATGTTTGTATGAACTGTCATAAAAACATTTCTGAAGTTGCCGAAACTACAGCTACTCCTGAGTACAGCAAAGCATTCTACGATGCTCAAATCCAAAAATTATATGATGCTGTTGGATGGGATAAGACTAAACAAGCTTATACTGGAAAAACAATGCCTGTAAAATGGGTTCGTATTCACAACTTACCTGACTTTGTTTACTTCAACCACTCACAACACGTTTCTGTTGCAGGTATTGAATGTCAAACTTGTCACGGACCAGTACAGGAATTTGAAATCATGAAGCAATACTCTAAATTAACAATGGGATGGTGTGTTGATTGCCATAGAAAAACTGATGTTAAGATGGAAGGTAATGCTTACTATGACAAAATTCATGCTGAGCTTTCTAAAAAATACGGTGTAGAGAAATTAACTGCAGCGCAAATGGGAGGTTTAGAGTGTGGTAAATGCCACTATTAATCGATTTATTAAGATTTTAATATATATATACAATGTCATCAAACAAAAAATACTGGAAAAGTGTTGAGGAGCTAGAAAATAGCTCTATTGTTGAGGCGCTTAGAAATAACGAATTTGTTGAAGAAATTCCTACTGATGAGTTTTTAGGTAATGCTGAGGCTTTATCTACTTCAGGAACTTCACGTCGTGATTTTTTAAAGTACGTAGGGTTTAGTACGGCGGCTGTAACATTAGCTGCTTGCGAAGGTCCGGTTCACAAGTCTATCCCTTATGTATTACAACCAGAGCAAATCATTCCTGGTGTTGCAGATTACTATGCAACTACAGTTTTTGATGGATTTGATTTTGCTAATCTTTTGGTGAAAACTCGTGAGGGTCGTCCAATTAAAATTGAAAACAATACAATTGCTGGAGCTAAATTTTCAGCGAATGCTAGAATTCATGCATCTATCTTAGGTTTGTATGATAGCACTCGTTTAAAAGAGCCAAAAGTAGACGGTAAAAATTCTTCTTGGTCAGCTGTTGATTTGAAAATCAAATCTAGTTTAGCAGACGCAAAAGCTAAAGGCGGTCAAGTTGTATTATTAACTAATACTTTAGCAAGTCCATCTACAGAAAAATTAATTGGTGAGTTTATTGCAAAAAATCCAAACGCTAAGCACGTTGTATATGATGCAGTTTCTTCATCTGAAGCTTTAGATGCTTTTGAATCTGTTTATGGTCAAAGAGCTTTAGTTGATTACGATTTTTCAAAAGCTTCTTTAATCGTATCTGTTGGAGCTGATTTCTTAGGAGACTGGCAAGGTGGAGGATATGATGCTGGATATGCGCAAGGACGTATTCCTCAAAACGGAAAAATGTCTCGTCACTTTCAGTTTGAATCAAACATGACATTATCTGGAGCAGCTGCTGATAAGCGTGTTCCTATGACTGTAGCTGCTCAAAAGCAAGCTTTAGTTCAAATTTATAATATTGTAGTAGGTGCTTCTGTTCCTGTAGCTTTAGAAGGAAACTTTAAAGCTGAAGTAGTAAAAGCTGCACAACAGCTTAAAGCTGCTGGTTCAAAAGGAGTTTTAGTATCTGGAATTGAAGATAAAAATGCTCAATTATTAGTTTTAGCTATCAATCAAGTATTGGCTAGTGAAGCTTTTAGTACTGCTGGAGCAAGACAAATTAGAAAAGGTTCTAATGCTGCAGTTGCACAATTAATTAAAGATTTGAATGCAGGAAGTGTTCATACTTTAATTATGAGCGGAGTTAACCCAGTTTATACTTTAGCTGATTCAGCTTCTTTTGTTTCTGGATTGAAAAAAGTTAAAACATCAGTTGCATTTTCATTAAAAGAAGATGAGACTGCATCAATTGTTTCAATTGCTGCGCCAGCTCCTCACTATTTAGAGTCTTGGGGAGATCTTGAGCTTACAAGCGGAACATATAGCTTGACTCAACCTACAATTCGTCCTATTTTCAATACAAAACAATTCCAAGATGTTTTATTGTCAGTAAATAGTATAGCAGGTACTTATTATGACTACTTAAAAGCAAACTCTGGAGCTTATACTGCAGGCGCTTCTTGGAATAAAGTATTACACGATGGTGTAGCTGTTTTAGGAACTGTTGCGTTATCTGGAGGAGCTATTGATGCTGCGGCGGCGGCAAACGCTGTTGCAAAATCTAAATCTGCTGGTGATTTTGAATTAGTATTATATACTAAAACAGGATTAGGAGATGGACAACATGCTAACAACCCTTGGTTGCAAGAGTTTCCAGATCCAATTACTAGAGTTTCTTGGGATAACTATGTTACAGTGTCTAATGCTGATGCTAAAAAACTTGGTTTATCTAACGAAATTGTTGCAAACGGAGGTTTAAATGGTAGTTATGCTACTTTAACTGTTGATGGAACTAAATTAGAAAATGTTCCAGTAATCGTTCAGCCAGGACAAGCAGTTGGAACTATAGGACTAGCTCTTGGATACGGACGTAAAGCAGCTCTAAAAGAAGAAATGCAAGTAGGTTTAAATGCTTACGCTTTATATAAAGGTTTCAATAATGTTCAATCTGTTTCTATCGCTAAAGCTGGAGGAGTTCATGAGTTTGCTTGTGTTCAAGGTCAGAAAACTTTAATGGGTAGAGGAGATATTATTAAAGAAACTACTTTAGAAATATTCAATACTAAAGATGCTGAGCATTGGAATGAAAAACCAATGGTATCTTTAGACCACCAAGAAGTTGAGGCTACTACTGTAGATCTTTGGGAGTCATTTGATCGTACAACTGGTCACCACTTCAACCTTTCAATCGACTTAAATGCTTGTACTGGATGTGGAGCTTGTGTTATCGCTTGTCATGCTGAAAACAACGTTCCAGTTGTAGGTAAAGCAGAGGTAAGAAGAAGCCGTGATATGCACTGGTTACGTATCGATAGATACTACTCTTCTGAAAGTACTTTCGAAGGGGATAATGAAAGAAAAGAAGGAATTGCAGGTTTATCTAGTTCATTATCTACATTTAATGAAATGGAGAAAGCTGGAGATAATCCTCAAGTTGCATTCCAACCTGTGATGTGTCAACACTGTAACCACGCACCTTGTGAAACAGTTTGTCCTGTTGCTGCAACTTCTCACGGTCGTGAGGGACAAAACCATATGGCTTACAACAGATGTGTGGGTACTCGTTACTGTGCAAACAACTGTCCATATAAAGTACGTCGTTTTAACTGGTTCTTATACAACAAAAACAGCGAGTTCGATTATCATATGAACGATGATTTAGGCCGTATGGTTCTTAATCCAGACGTTAACGTACGTTCTCGTGGTGTTATGGAGAAATGTTCTATGTGTATCCAAATGACACAAGCAACTAAATTAAAAGCTAAAAACGAAGGTCGTCCAGTTAGAGATGGCGAATTCCAAACAGCTTGTTCTAGTGCTTGTTCTTCAGGAGCGATGATATTTGGTGATGTAAATGATAAAGAAAGTAAAGTTGCTAAATTGGCTGCTGATGAAAGATCATACCACTTATTAGAGCATGTAGGTACAAAACCTAATGTGGTTTACCATGTTAAAGTTAGAAATACTTAGTAAAATTATTAATTAAGAAACAATATAAAGGATTATGTCGTCTCACTACGAAGCACCCATTAGAAAACCTTTAGTTATAGGTGATAAATCTTATCACGATGTAACTGTAGATGTAGCAGCACCTGTTGAGGGGCCTGCAAACAAGCAATGGTGGATTGTATTTTCAATCGCATTAATAGCCTTCCTTTGGGGGTTAGGTTGTATAATTTACACCGTATCTACCGGTATCGGAACATGGGGATTAAATAAAACAGTTGGCTGGGCTTGGGATATTACTAACTTCGTTTGGTGGGTTGGTATTGGTCACGCCGGAACATTAATTTCTGCGGTATTATTACTTTTCCGTCAACGTTGGAGAATGGCCATCAACCGTTCTGCTGAAGCGATGACTATTTTCTCTGTAGTACAAGCAGGTCTTTTCCCAATCATTCACATGGGACGTCCATGGTTAGCATACTGGGTATTACCTATTCCAAACCAATTTGGATCTTTATGGGTAAACTTTAACTCACCTTTACTTTGGGACGTATTCGCGATTTCAACGTATCTTTCAGTATCATTAGTTTTCTGGTGGACTGGTTTATTGCCTGACTTCGCAATGCTTCGTGATAGAGCTATTACTCCATTTAATAAAAGAGTATATTCTATCTTAAGTTTTGGATGGAGCGGTAGAGCAAAAGATTGGCAGCGTTTTGAAGAAGTATCTTTGGTGTTAGCTGGTTTGGCTACTCCACTTGTACTTTCTGTACACACAATTGTATCTATGGACTTTGCTACTTCTGTAATTCCTGGATGGCATACAACAATTTTCCCTCCATACTTCGTTGCTGGAGCGGTTTTCTCTGGATTCGCGATGGTAAACACATTGCTTATCGTTATGAGAAAAGTATCTAACCTTGAAGCATACATTACATTACAGCATATCGAGTTAATGAACATCATTATCATGATTACTGGATCTATCGTAGGTGTGGCTTACATCACTGAGTTATTCGTAGCTTGGTATTCAGGTGTAGAATATGAGCAATATGCATTTTTAAATAGAGCTACTGGACCTTACTGGTGGGCATATTGGTCAATGATGACATGTAACGTGTTCTCTCCTCAGTTCATGTGGTTCAAAAAATTAAGAACAAGTATCATGTTCTCATTCATCATTTCGATTGTTGTAAACATCGGTATGTGGTTTGAAAGATTCGTAATTATTGTTACTTCTTTACATAGAGATTACCTTCCATCTTCTTGGACAATGTTCTCACCAACATTTGTTGATATTGGAATTTTCATCGGAACAATTGGTTTCTTCTTTGTATTGTTTTTATTATACTCTAGAACATTCCCTGTAATTGCTCAGGCAGAGGTTAAAACAATTTTGAAAGGAACAGGAGATAATTACATTAGAGAAAGAGCAAACAGTAAAGATTCACATCATGAGTAATAAAGTTATATACGCCATTTATAATGACGATGACGTTTTGATGAATGCAGTAAAGAAAACTAGAGCTGCTCATCATCATATTGAAGAGGTTTTTACTCCATTCCCAGTTCACGGATTGGATAAAGCCATGGGATTAGCACCAACAAGATTAGCAATATGTGCTTTTTTATATGGATGTGTTGGTATTTCTGTTGCAACAACAATGATGGGATACATCATGATTCATGACTGGCCACAGGATATTGGAGGTAAGCCAAGTTTTAGCTTCATCCAAAATATGCCATCTTTTGTGCCAATTATGTTTGAGATGACTGTATTCTTTGCAGCCCACTTAATGGTAATTACTTTTTATATGAGAAGTAGATTATGGCCATTTAAACAAGCTGAAAACCCAGATGTAAGAACAACTGATGACCACTTTTTAATGGAGGTTGCTGTAAATGATAACGAAGCTGAATTAGTTTCTTTCTTCGAAGAAACTGGAGCTGTTGAAGTTAAAGTAATAGAAAAGAATTAATTGTAGCTATGAAAAGGATATATAAAATAACACTTTTAGTTGGTATAACTATTTTAGTTTCATCTTGCCACAATAATTCGGCACCGAACTATCAGTATTTCCCAAATATGTATGAGTCTGTTGCTTACGAGCCATATTCAGAAGCAAAAGTATTTAAGGGAGGAAAAGAAGGACAGCTTCCTGTTGCAGGAACTATCAATAGAGGTTTTGAACCTTATGAATATGAAAACTCAACTGCTGGTTATGAATTAGCGAAAGCTAATTTAAAATCACCATTGACAGAAGAAGAGAAAAACTCTGGAAAAGGGAAAGAACTTTTCGAAATTTACTGTATCAGCTGCCATGGAGCTACTGGTAACGGTAAAGGTAAATTGGTTGAAAGAGAAAAATTTCTTGGAGTACCTAGCTATAAAGACAGAGAGATCACTGAAGGAAGTATTTTTCATGTTGAGACTTATGGTTTAAATGCAATGGGTTCACATGCAAATCAATTAAGTGCTCACGAACGTTGGTTAGTTGCTGACTATGTTCTGAAACTAAAAAGCCAATTATAATTGTTGAACAAACTGATCGTAATAGATATGTATACATTTTCAAGTAAATTAAAAACTTTTTCTATCATCTTAATGGCCGTTGGTTTATTAGGAATTGGGTATGGTTTTTTAAGTGCACCAAAAGATATTCAAGAAGTTGAAAAAATACTAGCTGCAGATGAACATGGTTCGCATGGTGCTGCACATGAAGAAAAAGCGGAGGCATCTCACAAAGAAGCAGGTCATCATGAAGCTGCTGAAGCTGCACATGACGCTCGCAAGGGAGCTGCACATGCTGAAGTTTCTGGTGCAAATGAGCACGAAAAACATTTAGAGCACGTATTACACCAATTGCAAAATAAGCCTTGGTCTGCTGTTTATGTGGCTTGTATTTTCTTTTTACTGCTTTCAATGGGAGTTTTAGCCTTCTATGCTATCCAACAAGTTGCTCAAGCGGGTTGGTCTCCAGTTTTGTTTAGAGTTATGCAAGGTATCACAGCTTATTTACCAGCTGGTTCTGTTATCTTCTTTATCATATTAGTTTTATGCGGATTACACTTCAATCATATCTTTGTATGGTTAGGTGAAGGTGTAACAGATCCTAAAAACGCTAATTATGATGCAATTATTGCTGGAAAATCTGGTTATTTAAACTTTCCTTTCTGGATTGTAAGAGCGGCTATCTTTTTATTAGGATGGAACTTATACCGTTACTACTCAAGAAAAAACTGTTTAGCACAAGATGAGGCAAATGACGATCTTTACTACAAAAAGAACTTCAAAGCTTCTGCAGGATTCTTAGTATTCTTTATCGTTTCTGAGTCTATCATGGCTTGGGATTGGATTATGTCTTTTGATCCACACTGGTTTAGTACATTGTTTGCTTGGTATGTATTTGCTTCTTTCTTTGTAAGTGGTATTACAACTATTGCATTAGTAACGATTTATTTAAAATCTAAAGGATATTTAGAGTATGTAAATACAAGTCATATCCATGATTTAGCTAAGTTCATGTTTGGTATTAGTGTATTCTGGACTTATTTATGGTTCTCTCAATTCATGTTGATTTGGTATGCTAACATTCCAGAAGAGGTAACTTATTTTGTAACAAGAATTCAATTATATAACCTTCCTTTCTTCGGGGCGGTTGTTATGAACTTTGTTTTCCCATTATTAATATTAATCAATACTGACTTCAAACGTCTTAACTGGGTTGTTGTAATGGCAGGTATTATAATATTATTAGGTCATTATGTTGATTTCTTTAATATGATTATGCCTGGTACAGTAGGAGACAAATGGTTTATTGGAGTTCCTGAAATTGCATCGATTCTTTTCTTCTTAGGTTTATTTATATTTGTTGTCTTTACTGCATTAACTAAATCTCCTTTGCTTGCAAAAAGAAATCCTTTCATCGAAGAAAGTAAACATTTTCATTATTAATATTTAAAGAAGTAAACAGATGACAAGTTTGTTGGTAATTATAGTTTTAGTTTTATTAGCGGTTGCATTATGGCAATTGACGAAGATATTTGATCTTACTCAGGTGGGATCGTCTTCTGATGATTCTCAGGTTGCATCAGATAATGACAATAACGTTCAGGGATATATTATGTTTGGCTTTTTAGCTTTCATTTATATATTTACGATTTATGGTTTGCTAAAATGGGGTAATTTGGTACTTCATACTCCTGCTTCTGAGCATGGTGGTTTAGTAGATAATTTAATGAATATTACTTGGGTTTTAATCTTTACAGTTCAAGTTATCACGCAAGGTTTGCTTTACTGGTTTTCTTTTAAAAATAGAGGAAACAAAGATAGAAAGGCATTGTTCTTTGCTGATAGTAATAAGCTAGAAGCAATTTGGAGTATCATTCCATCTGTTGTTTTAGCTTGTTTGATTCTTTATGGATTATATGCTTGGAATAACATTATGTTTGTTGATAAAGATGAAGATGTAATCGAAATCGAATTATATGCTCAACAATTTAAATGGACAGCTAGATATGCTGGACAAGACAATGTTTTAGGTAAAGCTAACGTACGTTTAATCGAAGGAGTTAATACATTAGGAGTTGACATGTCTGATCCTAATGCACAAGATGATATTGTAGTTTCAGAATTACACATTCCTAAAGGTAAAAAAGTCCACTTTAAAATGCGTTCTCAGGATGTATTGCACTCTGCTTACTTCCCTCACTTTAGAGCACAAATGAACTGCGTTCCAGGTATGGTTACTGAATTTGCTTTCGTTCCAACTTATACTACTGCGGAATATAGAGAGTTACCATTTATGGTTGAAAAAGTAGCACACATCAACAAACTTAGAGCTGAAAAAAGCGCTGAATTAGTTGCAAAAGGTGGTACAGCTTTAGATCCTTACACATTTGATTATTTATTATTATGTAATAAAATTTGTGGAGCTTCTCACTACAACATGCAAATGAAAGTGGTAGTTGATTCTCCAGAGGATTACAAAAAATGGTTAAGTGAGAAAACTACTTTAGCTCAAGATATTAAAGCGGCAGCCGCTGCTGAGAAACCAGCTGAAGGAGCTGCACCAACTACAGATACTGCTGCAAAAGTAATTGATACTGTTAAAACAGTTGTTGATACTGTTAAAGCTGCTGTAGCTAAAGTTGCGATGAAATAATATTATTAAGAAAATTTAAAGTACAAATATATGTCAGCAGAAGCGCACGGTCACGATCACGGACACGATCACGAGCACGAACATCATCATAAGGACACGTTCATTACTAAATATATTTTTAGTATTGATCACAAAATGATTGCTAAACAATACTTGATTACTGGTATTGTTATGGGAGTAATTGGGATTGCAATGTCCTTGCTTTTTAGAATGCAGTTAGCGTGGCCAGAAGAATCTTTCAAAATATTTAATGTTTTATTAGGAGATAAATTTGCACCTGATGGTGTAATGGCAAATGATATTTATCTGGCTTTGGTTACAATTCACGGTACCATCATGGTATTCTTTGTACTGACGGCAGGTTTGAGTGGAACATTCAGTAACTTATTGATTCCACTTCAAATTGGAGCAAGAGATATGGCATCTGGATTTATGAATATGATTTCATACTGGTTGTTTTTCTTGTCAGCAGTTGTAATGTTATGTTCATTATTTGTTGAAGCTGGACCAGCTTCTGCAGGATGGACAATCTACCCTCCATTAAGTGCATTGCCTCAAGCAATTCCTGGATCTGGAACAGGTATGACATTATGGTTAGTATCTATGGCTATTTTCATCGCATCTTCATTGATGGGATCTTTAAATTACATTGTTACTGTACTTAACTTAAGAACTAAAGGAATGTCTATGACTAGACTTCCTCTTACAATCTGGACATTTTTCGTAACAGCTATTATTGGTGTTATTTCATTCCCAGTTTTATTATCTGCAGCTTTATTATTGATTTTCGATAGAAGTTTTGGTACTTCATTCTTCTTATCTGATATCTATATTGCTGGAGAGGTTTTACACTACCAAGGAGGTTCTCCTGTATTGTTTGAGCACTTATTCTGGTTCTTAGGTCACCCTGAAGTTTACATCGTAATCTTACCAGCGATGGGTCTTGTTTCAGAAATTATGGCTACAAATGCTCGTAAACCAATTTTCGGTTATAGAGCGATGATTATGTCAGTTCTTGCAATTGCATTCTTGTCAACTATCGTTTGGGGTCACCACATGTTTATTTCAGGTATGAATCCTTTTTTAGGGTCTGTATTTACTTTCACAACTTTATTGATTGCAATCCCTTCTGCTGTAAAAGCATTTAACTGGATTACAACTTTATGGAAAGGTAACTTACAATTCAACCCAGCGATGTTATTCTCTATCGGAATGGTTTCTACTTTCATCACTGGAGGTTTAACAGGTATCATTTTAGGAGATAGTACATTAGATATTAACGTTCACGATACTTACTTCGTAATTGCTCACTTTCACTTAGTAATGGGTATCTCTGCACTTTACGGAATGTTTGCTGGTATTTACCACTGGTTCCCTAAAATGTACGGAAGAATGTTAAACAAAAACTTAGGTTACATCCACTTCTGGGTAACTGCAGTTTGTGCTTATGGAGTTTTCTTTCCAATGCACTTTATCGGATTAGCTGGTTTACCAAGACGTTATTATACTAATACAAACTTCCCATTATTTGATGATTTACAAAATGTGAATGTTTTAATTACAACATTTGCTCTTGTAGGAGGTGCGTTCCAATTAGTATTCTTATACAACTTCTTTAGCAGTATTTTCTACGGTAAAAAAGCAACTCAAAACCCATGGAAATCTACTACTTTAGAGTGGACTACACCAGTTGAGCATATTCACGGAAACTGGCCAGGAGAAATTCCTCACGTATATCGTTGGCCGTATGACTACAGTAACCCTAATCACGATGTAGATTTTGTTCCTCAAAATGTACCAATGAAAGAAGGTGAAGAAGTTTTACACCACTAGAAATAATCAAAGGCTGTCAGAAATGACAGCTTTTTTTGTTTAGTTAAAGTTTTAATCGTTCAGTTTAACTATTTTAGAAACTGATTAGTTTATATATCTTTGTGGGATGAATGAAAATCTAGATCCTACTACTAAAGGATATAACTCAGAAGAGTTAGATCTTGAAAAAAGATTGCGTCCGCTGTCATTTGATGATTTTGCCGGACAAGATCAAGTTTTGGAAAATTTGAAAGTCTTTGTTGCCGCGGCCAACCAGCGTGGAGAAGCGCTTGACCATGCCCTTTTTCATGGTCCTCCAGGTCTAGGAAAAACTACTTTGGCAAATATCTTAGCCAATGAGTTACAAGTTGGTATTAAAATTACTTCTGGTCCAGTATTGGATAAACCAGGTGATTTGGCTGGTCTGCTGACAAACTTAGACGAAAGAGATGTTTTGTTCATTGATGAGATTCATAGACTTAGTCCTGTTGTTGAAGAATACTTGTATTCTGCGATGGAAGACTTCAAGATTGATATTATGATTGAATCGGGGCCAAATGCAAGAACGGTTCAAATCAATTTAAATCCTTTTACTTTGATTGGAGCAACAACACGATCAGGATTATTGACTGCTCCAATGCGTGCACGTTTTGGAATATCTTCGAGATTACAATATTATACTACTGAACTTTTAACCACTATTGTTGAAAGAAGTGCTTCTATATTAAAAATGCCTATTGATCTAGAGGCGGCTATTGAAATTGCTGGAAGAAGCCGTGGAACTCCACGTATCGCAAATGCTTTATTAAGGAGAGTTCGTGATTTTGCGCAGATAAAAGGGAACGGAAGAATTGATATAGAAATTTCTAGATATGCCTTAAAAGCACTTAATGTAGATGCTCATGGTCTGGATGAAATGGATAATAAAATACTGCTTACGATTATCAATAAGTTTAAAGGAGGGCCGGTTGGACTTTCAACTTTAGCGACGGCGGTTAGCGAAAGCAGTGAAACTATTGAAGAAGTGTACGAACCTTTTTTAATTCAAGAAGGATTTATCATGAGAACGCCTCGAGGAAGAGAAGTTACGGATAAGGCTTATAAACATCTTGGAAAAGTAAATACAAATAATCAGGGGGAATTATTTTAACACATATAGAAATGTCTATAAGTAAAAAATATAATTATCCGCCAAAACTTTCTATTCTAAGATTTTTTGTGGATGCAGAAGGAGTTCGTAGAAATCCGATACCTTATCATGAAAAATATTTTGAGCGTTTTGGAGATTCTTTTTCTATACGAATAGGAAAATCAAGACACATTATCTTATCAAGAGATAATGATATTGCTCAATATATACTACAGAAAAATCAGAGGAATTATTATAAATCCAAATTTCAATCTGTTTATCTTTCTAAATATTTAGGCAAAGGTCTTTTAACGGTTGATGGGGAATTTTGGCTGAAACAAAGAAGACTTATTCAACCTGCTTTTCATAAGCAAAAAATGAATCAGTTAGTTGATAACATGAAGCTAACTATCGTGTCTGAGCTAAAAGAAATTGTTACAGATAAAAAAGTTAATCTTTTTCCTATGATGAGTGAAGTAGCATTTAATGTTGTTGCTAAATCATTATTTCAATTTTCTATTGAAGAAGAAAAGCTTAATCGTATAAAATACATTATTGAAGCTGTTCAGAATTTTCTAATCAAAGAAATTAGATTACCCCATAAGGCATGGTGGTTTTCGATTAGTGGCCAAGTAAAAAAACACCTTCAGTTAGCAGAAGAAAACGATGAGATCATAAGAAGTATCATAGAAGAAAGAGTTGTTTCTCGAAATAAAGTGAATGATTTGTTGAACATGCTTTTGGAAACTCGTTATGAAGATACTGGCGAAGGTATGTCTGTTGAGCAGCTAATAGATGAGATTAAAATTCTTTTTATAGCTGGACATGAAACAACTGCTAATGCTTTGACTTTTACATTGCAATTGCTAGGAAGTCATTTAGATGTACAGCAAAAAGTATTTGAAGAAATCCTTAAAGTTGAATCGGAAAGTGAGGATGTTGTAGAGCGGCTCCAAAAAATGACTTATATAAATGCAGTTTTGAATGAATCAATGCGTTTGTATCCGCCTGCTTGGATTACTGACCGACAAAATGTTGAAGATGATGTTTTAGGAAAGTTTACTATCAAAAAAGATACGCTTATAGGTGTTTCTTTTTATGAATTACATCGAAATCCAAAATATTGGGATAATCCAGATCAGTTTAATCCAGACCGCTTTTTAGGAGAACAAAAAAAACAGTCTATGCAATATTTTTATCCCTTTGGAGCAGGACCAAGAATGTGCATTGGTGCTGGTTTTGCTATTTATGAAATGTGTTTAGCGATTTGTCATATTATCAAAAAATATAAAGTTGTTTCAGTACAAAATACAGTCAATTTTAATCCTTTGATTACCTTAAAGCCTGTTGGTGTTGAAGTTGTTTTTTATGAAAGATCATGATTAATTCTAAAGAAAAATATTCGAAATTTATAAAAGAAGAAGCCAAAAGACTTGGCTTTCTTTCTTGTGGTATTTCGAAAGCAGGTTTTTTAGAAGAAGAAGCGCCTCGACTTGAAAATTGGCTAAAAAATAATCGAAATGGTCAAATGGCTTATATGGAAAACCATTTTGACAAGCGCTTAGATCCGACTTTATTGGTTGATGATGGTAAAAGTGTTGTCTCGCTTTTACTGAATTATTATCCAGATTCATTTCAAAATGATGAAAGTTTTAAGATTTCTAAATATGCCTACGGACAAGATTATCATTTTGTAATTAAAGATAAGTTAAAAGAACTTCTTCATTCTATTCAAGAAAATATTGGTGAAGTTTCAGGACGTGCTTTTGTCGATTCCGCTCCAGTTTTGGATAAAGCTTGGGCAGCCAAAAGTGGTTTAGGCTGGATTGGAAAAAATAGTAATTTGATTACCCAGAAAGTAGGATCTTTTTACTTCATAGCCGAACTCATTATTGATTTAGAATTAGAATATGATCATGCCGTTACAGATCATTGCGGTTCTTGTACCGCATGTATTGACGCTTGTCCTACACAGGCAATTGTAGCTCCCTACATTGTAGATGGAAGTAAATGCATTTCGTATTACACCATCGAATTAAAAGAAAATCTTCCAGAAGAAATGAAAGGAAAATTTGATGAATGGATGTTTGGCTGTGATACTTGCCAAGATGTTTGTCCATGGAATCGATTTTCAAAACCACACTCAGAACCTTTGTTTAATCCGAATCCAGACCTGCTTTCTTTTACTAAAAAAGACTGGTTAGAAATTACAGAGGAGACTTTTCGAACAGTCTTTAAAAATTCCCCTATCAAAAGAACCAAATTTGATGGTTTAAAGCGTAACATTAAATTTTTACAATAGTATTTTGATATGTCTTTTGGTGTTATGTTATTGATTGTCAACCATTTTTAAGAATAGGTTTCTTTTTTATTCTTTCTGTTTCTTACGTTTAATTACTTATTTGTCAATAAATTCTGTAAGAATTTTAAATTATCGTAATTATTTAAGAAAATACAGCTGTTTCATTATCAAATGTTTATAAAAAATTGATTTTCAAGTGATGAACAATTGTTAAAAACTGTTGTTTGACGACTTTATGTGCACTTTGTCGGAATAATGAGGTAAGGTTTCATTCCTCGATATACTTTCGCGCTTTCCAAATCTACTTAATTTAAAACCAGAAAGACTTTTTTAGTCTTTTTCAATACAATGTCATGGTCTACATAATGTCCTTTTTTTGTGTAAGTCTCAGAAAAACTTTTTCAAGTTTTTCAAAATCTAATTTATTTTTTTTCACGTATCTCACCCATATGCTAGAAACGATCATCCGTTTTTTAGTATCCGAAATTTCTGTTCCACAAACACAAATCGTCTATGCGTAACTCTACTTTTTGTAAGTCTGGATTTTCCAGGCTAATTCTTTTTATCTTATTCGCCACATTACCAATAACTTCATTTTCCCAAGTATGCGGAACTCCTGGAGTTGATGGACCTGTTGCAGTGTCAAGTTCTGTAAATACGTACTATCCAATTTCAGGCAATATTACGATGAATGCAGGAGCGCAGTCTGTGTTTTTATCAGCTGTACCGGCAACAGACCAGTATTCAAACAATTTTGGGTCAACTCCGATTTCAGTTGGAGATTTGATTTTAATTATTCAAATGCAGGATGCAACTATAAATTATATAAATACAGATAGTTATGGTTCAGGAACTTCCAATAGCGGTCCAGATAATCTCGGAGGTACAGGATTTACATCTCTCGGCAACACTGGAGTTTTTGAGTATGTTATTGCGACAAACAATGTGCCGCTAACGGGCGGAAATTTGACATTCAAAGGGACTGGCACTAATGGAGGTGTCTTAAATAGTTTTTATAATGCAGATCCAACTGCCTCAAGAGGTAAGAGAACTTTTCAAGTGGTTAGAGTGCCACAATACTCTAATTTAACGCTTACAGCCAATATCACTACACCACCTTTTAATGGAGTTGCTGGTGGTATTATCGCTTTTAATGTCTCTGGAACTTTTAATTTTAATGGTTTTAGTATTGATGGTAGTGCGAGAGGTTTTAGGGGAGGATATAGTCCAAAAGCAGATTCGAATGCTAACGATTCTAAAACTTATGTTGGTGATTCATCGAAAAGTACTATTTCTGGAAAAGGAGAGGGAATAGCCGGTACGCCTAAATACATGTGGGATGGCTTTAATCAGGTTGCTAACACGATTGAAGGAATGCCAGGCGGCTCTGCCGGAAGAGGTGCTCCTGCTAATGCTGGAGGGGGAGGTAATGACCATAATACCGGTGGCGGTGGCGGTGGTAATGGCGGATTTGGGGGTCTTGGTGGTGCTGGATGGCAAGGTGCAGGCGGAGATGCTCTTTCTAATAAACTTACTGGAGGTGGAAGACCTGGATCAAAATCTTTTATTACAGAACTAAAATTCCCAAGACTTACTATGGGAGGCGGTGGTGGCGCCGGCGACGCAAATAATGCATCATCAGGTGTAAAAGGTGGTGTTGGCGGAGCAATTATTCTTATTAATGCTGGTAATGTTTTAGGCAAAGGTACAATTTATGCAAATGGAGGAAAAGGAGCTCCTGGAACTTATTCTGGTTCGCCAGATGGCGCAGGTGGTGGTGGAGCTGGAGGAACAGTTCTTTTAAACGTTTCTAATAATAGTACCGCAGATATTAAAATAGAGGCAAATGGAGGTGATGGTGGAAATACAGAAAATGATGATAATAACGAACACGGACCAGGTGGTGGTGGTGGTGGTGGAATCATCTGTCATAATGTTTCAAGCACAGTAACTATTGCAACAAGCGTCCTTGGTGGTGCGGCAGGTAAATCTAATGCTGGAAAAGGAATCAATCACGGCGCTGTAGCAGGAACAGTTGGTTATGTGTCAACTTTTACAGTAGCAGACGTACCGCCAAATTTACAGGTTAATGCAAACTGCTTTCCAGTTCTTGAGACTAAAGTGAAAACATTATTGACTACTGCGATTTGTAATTCTATTGATGAAGAAGTTTCATATGAAATCGAAATAAAAAATACGGGAGCAGGAAATGCAGCTGGAGTGATGTTGGATTTTAGTTTTCCAACGGGCATCGAATTTGATTCAGCTACTGCAGCTTATTCTACAGGAGCTTCTGGACCAGCAGGAACTTTAGCTAATTCTGCAACTGCTACCGCCGATAATCCTGTTTTTGGAGGATTTAATATTGCGCAAAACGGAGTTGTTACGATAACTTTAGTTGGAAAAGTGGCATCTTCTATGGCAGCGGGTACTTATAGTTCAAGTGCACAAGCTTTATATCTAGATCCAACACGTACAACTGCCAATTCTACTAGAAAAATAACTGCATTTACCAATGCTTATGGTGCTGCAAATAAAACTTACGAAGGAACTGGGCAATCAAATGTTCCTGGTGTGAATTTTAATGGAAATAGCACTGCTGTTGACGATATTGCAATTTTAGGTTTGCCTGCAGCTCCTACAGTAAGTGTAACCCAAACTACTTGTGCATCTCCAACAGGAACTATAACTGTTAATACACCAGCAAATGGTTCAGGAATAAGCTATACATTAACAGGGACTGATCCTGTATCTTCTCCAATGAGTAATACAAATGGTATTTTTTCTGGATTGGTTCCAGGAACTTATTCTATTACTACAACAAATGCACAAGGATGTACTTCTGCTCCTAATGCCGGAATTGTTGTTAATGCTGTTGCAGGAGCGCCAACGGCTACAGGTATAACTATTTGTCAAAATGGAACTGGATTATTGACAGCTTCTTCTCCATGTGGAACGCCTAATAGCAGTGGAGCAAAAATTGCAAGAGCAGGTAGTAGTGTAAATACTACTGGAACACTTTCTTGGTCTAATCCTTCGAGAGTGACTTCTAATGATTCAAGCTATGCATCTGCAACTGTTAATAGTGGAGGGAATACCACTGTTGCGACAAGGTCTCTTCAAGGAACAGATTTTGATTTTAATATTCCTACGAATGCTGCAATTACTGGAATTCAAGTTACAATTGGTCGTTATAGTAGTACTGCCAGCTCTACTGTGAATGTTAAAGATAATGTTGTTAGTTTAATTAAAGCAGGAAATGTTATTGGTGAAAATAAAGGTATCACAGGATCTAATTGGTCAACAAGTTCTACTTCTGCAGCAAATTATGGTGGATCATCAGATTTATGGAATACCACTTGGACTCCTGCAGATATTAATAATTCAAATTTTGGAATTGCTTTATCTGCAAGTATCACTAGAACATCAAGTAATGACATTACTGCCTATGTAGATTATATGCAGATTACTGTAAATTATACTATAGGTGGAATTGAATGGTATACTACATCAACTGGAGGTTCATCGATTTATACTGGCTCTTCATTTAACCCAGTAGGAGTTGCAGGATCAGGATTGACAAACACTGCTACTGAAGGAACAAAAACATATTATGCGGCTTGTTCAGGTAATTCAAATTGTAGAGCAGCGGTAAATTTCGTTATTAATGCAAAACCAACAATAACAGGAGTTTCTCCTGCATCAAGATGTGGAACTGGAGAAGTAACTTTGGGCGCTGAAGCATCAGCAGGAATTATCAATTGGTATGCTGCATCAACAGGAGGAGTATCATTAGGGACAGGAGAGAGTTTTACTACGCCAAGTTTATCTGCAACAACTTCTTATTATGTTGAAGCAACAGATAATGGCTGTACAACGCCAGCAAGAACTGAAGTTAAAGCAACAATAAATATAATACCAACAATAAATTCGACAACAGAGGCTTCAAATTGTGGTGCAGGATCATTACAATTAAAAGCAACCGCCTCAACAGGTGCAACTATTAATTGGTATGCAGATCCTACGACTTTGACAGTATTAGGAACTGGAGCAACTTTTAACACTCCAACTTTATCAGCTACTACAACTTACTATGTGGGTGCAGTAACAGCTGCAGGTTGTACTTCAACATCAAGAATTGCTGTTGCAGCGGTTATAAATACCCCTTCTAGCATTGTATTTACAAGTGGCACTCGAAATCCAACGGTTTGTTCTGGAGCATCAGTCCCTAGTGCTGTTTATACTTTTGGAGGAAGTGCTACAAATGCTACAGTATCTAACTTGCCTGCAGGATTATCTGCTGCGGTCGATACTAATGCAAAAACAATTACAATTTCTGGAACCCCAACAGCAGGAGGCACTTACACCATTACAACTGTTGGACATACTGCACCTTGTACAGAAGCAACAATTCAAGGAACTGTAACTTTAACGCCAAATGTGACAATTTCACCATTCTCTCCTACAACATCTTCTCGTTGCCAAGGAGCAGGAACAGATACAAGAACCACAACTGCAAGTAATTCAACAAGTATTAGTTATAATCTGGATCCTGCAAGTATCGCAGGGGGTAATACAATTAATGCTACAACGGGAGTGGTGACGTACGCTGCAAATTGGTCAGGAACAACTACAATCACAGCAAGTGCTGCGGGATGTAACGGACCTGCGACTACTACACATATTGTAACCGTAAATGCATTGCCGACCGCGACTATAACTGGAAATTTAACGGCCTGTTTAACCACAACATTGACAGCGGCTACAAATGCAAGTTCAGCGACTTATGTTTGGTACAGAAACAATGCTGTAATTTCTGGGCAAACTTCTTCTTCATTAGTTGTAAACTCTGACGGAGATTATAAAGTAAAAGTTAAAAATACAGTAACAAGCTGCGAGCAAACATCGGCTGTTTCAACAGTTAAAGTTAGTGATACAGAAAAACCTGCAAAACCAACATTAGCCGATATTACAGGAGAATGTTCTGCAACAGCAACAGCTCCAACAACCACAGATAATTGTGCAGGAACGGTGACTGGAACAACGACAGATCCTTTGACTTATAATGCTCAGGGAACTTACACCATTAACTGGACTTTTAATGACGGTAACGGAAACACAGAAACAGCTACTCAAAAAGTAATCGTTAAAGACACCCAAAAACCTGCAAAGCCAACATTAGCTGATGTTACAGGAGAATGTTCTGCAACAGCAACAGCTCCAACAACCACAGACATTTGTGCAGGAACAGTAACCGGAACAACGTCAGATCCTTTGACTTATTCAGCTCAGGGAACTTACACCATTAACTGGACTTTTAATGACGGTAACGGAAACACAGAAACAGCTACTCAAAAAGTAATCGTTAAAGACACCCAAAAACCTGCAAAACCAACATTAGCTGATGTTACAGGAGAATGTTCTGCAACAGCAACAGCTCCAACAACCACAGACATTTGTGCAGGAACAGTAACCGGAACAACGTCAGATCCTTTGACTTATTCAGCTCAAGGAACTTATACGATTAACTGGACTTTTAATGACGGTAACGGAAACACAGAAACAGCTACTCAAAAAGTAATCGTTAAAGACACCCAAAAACCTGCAAAACCAATATTGGCTGATGTTACAGGAGAATGTTCTGCAACAGCAACAGCTCCAACAACCACAGACATTTGTGCAGGAACAGTAACCGGAACAACGTCAGATCCTTTGACTTATTCAGCTCAAGGAACTTATACGATTAACTGGACTTTTAACGACGGTAACGGAAATACAGAAACTGCTGCTCAAAAGGTAATCGTTAAAGACACCCAGAAACCTGCAAAACCAATATTGGCTGATATTACAGGAGAATGTTCTGCAACAGCAACAGCTCCTACGACTACAGATAATTGTGCAGGAGCGGTGATTGGAACAACGACAGATCCTTTGACTTATTCAGCTCAGGGAACTTACACCATTAATTGGACTTTTAATGATGGGAACGGAAACACAGAAACAGCGACTCAAAAGGTAATTATTAGTGATATTCAGAAACCATCAATCACATGCCCAGCAGTGGTAGTGGTTTCGGCAGATGCCAATTTATGCACAGCATCAGGAGTTGTTTTAGGAACGCCAACGGTATCAGACAACTGCACCGGAACTGTAACGGTAACAAATGATGCGCCATCAAGTTTTCCAATCGGAAACACGACTGTAACTTGGACAGCAAAAGATGCAGCAGGAAATACACAGACCTGTACGCAAACGGTTAAAGTAATTGGAGCTATTGAAGCAAATGATGATACAATTTCTTCATCAAATGGGGTTATTGGAGGGACTGTTATTGCTAATATTTTTGATAATGATATTTTAAATTGCAATAAAGTAAGCAGAAGTGATATTGATGTAACATTAACTAGTTCTTTACCTCCAGTATTAAATTTCAATGATACAGATGGTTCAGTCTCAGTTAAACCAAATACGCCAACAGGCACTTATACTTTTGACTATTCAATTTGTGAAATTGCGAACAGCGGAAATTGTAATTCGGCTACTGTAACAATTAAAATAGTAAATGATTTAGTTGCTGTTAATGATAATTTCGGAACAAAAACTTCAGGAACGTCAGTGGCAATTATCGGAAATGTAAAATCAAACGACACTTTAGATGGAGCATTTGTTACGTCTGGAAATACAGTTGTTACAATAGATTCATCAGGACCATTGAGTGTTGATGCAAACGGAGATGTAACTTTAGCAGCAAATACGCCAAGCGGAACTTACAGCATCACATACGAAATCTGTGAGAAAAACGCGAATCCTACAAATTGTAAAACAGCAGTTGCGGAAGTTAAAGTTGTAAATATAATAGATGCAGTAATAGATACTATTACTCCAATTAATGGCAACATTGGCGGGACAACGGTATCTCTAATAGGAAACGATACACTAAATGGAAACCAAGCAGTAATTGGAACTAATTCAGGAGAAGTTACAATAAATATTGTAGGCACTTTGCCATCAGGATTGACATTAAATACAAATGGAACTATCACAGTAGCTCCAGGAACTCCAAAAGGAAATTATAGCGTAGAGTATATAATCTGTGAAGTAGACGCAGTTCCAGCAAACTGCGATTCAGTAACTATTACCGTACCGGTTACGGCAGGGAATCTTGTGGCAAATGCAGATGAAATTCCCTCAGTTTTAGGATCAAATACTCCTCAGACATTAGGGAAGAATGTTTTTGACAATGACACTAAAAATGGTCAGCCATTAAATCCGTCAGATGTTACGCTGAAAACTACATCGGCAGATCCAAAAGGATATCTGACTGTAGATGCAGACGGAAGCATTGTTTTAGGAGCAAATCCGCCAGCGGGAGATTATGAGCTGACTTATGAAATCTGCGAGAAACTGAATCCAGACGACTGCAGTTCAAATACTGTGAAAGTGACAGTTGGTTTGCCGGTAATTGATGCAGTTGAAGATGTTATAGCTTCAATAAACGGTAATATCGGAGGAACAACAATTTCATTGACTGCAAATGATAAATTAAATGGAAATCCAATTGTGGTTGGAACAGCTGCAGGAGAAGTTAAGTTTGAAATTATTGGAACGCTTCCGACAGGATTGACATTAAATGCAAATGGAACTATTACTGTTGCGCCAAATACGCCAAAAGGAAATTACAATGTAGAATATAAAATCTGCGAAAACACAAATCCAACAAACTGCGATTCAGTAACTATTACTGTGCCTGTAACAGCAGGAAATCTTGTAGCAAATGCAGATGAAATTCCTTCAGTTTTAGGATCGAATGTTCCTCAGGCATTAGGGAAGAATGTTTTTGACAATGACACAAAAAATGCCCAGCCGTTAAATCCGTCAGATGTTACGCTGAAAACTACATCGGCAGATTCGAAAGGATATCTGACTGTAGATGCAGACGGAAATATTGTTTTAGGAGCTAATCCTCCAGCGGGAGATTATGAGCTGACGTATGAAATCTGCGAGAAACTGAATCCGGACAACTGCAGTTCAAACACTGTGAAAGTGACAGTTGGTTTGCCGGTAATCGATGCGGTTGAAGATGTTATAGCTTCAATAAATGGAAATATCGGAGGAACAACGATTTCATTGGCTGCAAATGATAAATTAAACGGAAATGCAATTGTAGTTGGAACAGGAGCAGGAGAAGTTAAATTTGAAATTATCGGAACGCTTCCGACGGGACTTACGCTAAATTCAGATTACACGATTACAGTTGCGCCTAATACGCCAAAAGGAAATTACAATGTAGAATATAAAATCTGCGAAAACACAAATCCAACAAACTGCGATTCAGTAACTATCACAGTACCTGTAACAGCAGGAAACCTTGTGGCAAATGCAGATGAAATTCCATCAGTTTTAGGATCGAATATTCCTCAGACATTAGGGAAGAATGTTTTTGATAATGACACAAAAAATGCCCAGCCGTTAAATCCATCAGATGTTACACTGAAAACTACATCGGCAGATCCAAAAGGATATCTTACTGTAGATGCAAATGGAAATATTGTTTTAGGAGCTAATCCTCCAGCAGGAGATTATGAGCTGACGTATGAAATCTGTGAGAAATTAAACCCAGACAACTGCAGTTCAAACACTGTGAAAGTGACAGTTGGTTTGCCGGTAATCGATGCAGTTGAAGATGTGATAGCTTCAATAAATGGAAATATTGGAGGAACAACAATTTCATTGACTGCAAATGATAAATTAAACGGAAATGCAATTGTAGTTGGAACAGAAGCAGGAGAAGTTAAATTTGAAATCGTGGGAACGCTTCCGACAGGATTGACATTAAATTCAGATTACACGATTACAGTTGCGCCTAATACGCCAAAAGGAAATTACAATGTAGAATATAAAATCTGCGAAAATACTAATCCAACAAACTGCGATTCAGTAACTATTACCGTACTGGTAACGGCAGGAAACCTTGTGGCAAATGCAGATGAAATTCCATCAGTTTTAGGATCGAATGCTCCTCAGACATTAGGCAAAAACGTTTTTGATAATGACACTAAAAATGGTCAGCCATTAAATCCGTCAGATGTTACGCTGAAAACTACAGCGGCAGATTCGAAAGGATATCTGACTTTAGACACAAACGGAAACATTGTTTTAGGAGCAAATCCTCCAGCAGGAACTTATGAGCTGACTTATGAAATCTGTGAGAAATTAAACCCAGACAACTGCAGTTCAAACACTGTGAAAGTGACAGTTGGTTTGCCGGTAATCGATGCAGTTGAAGATGTTATAGCTTCAATAAATGGAAATATTGGAGGAACAACAATTTCATTGACTGCAAATGATAAATTAAACGGAAATGCAATTGTAGTTGGAACAGGAGCTGGAGAAGTTAAGTTTGAAATTATCGGAACGCTTCCGACAGGATTGACATTAAATTCAGATTATACGATTACAATTGCGCCAAATACACCTGCAGCAGATTATAATGTAGAATATAAAATCTGTGAAAATGCAAATCCAACAAATTGTGATTCTGTAATTACAGTGGTGAAAGTTACAGGTGGAAATCTTGTAGCAAATGAAGATTTAGTGCCATCGGCAGTCGGAGTAAACGTTCCACAGAAAGTAATCAACGTTTTTGAGAATGATACTAAAGATGGAAATAAATTAACGCCATCAGACGTAGATCTTAAAGTAACTCAAGCTGATCCAAAAGGATACTTAACTGTTGATGCAGACGGAAATGTTGTATTAGCACCTAATGCACCAGCAGGAGAATATGAACTGACGTATACAATTTGCGAAAAACTGAATCCGAATAACTGTGATTCAAATACTGTAAAAGTTACAGTTGCAGAACCAAAAATGACAGTAGTTGCAAATAGCTATTGTTCAAACAACGTTCCTTACGTTAACTATACAGTTACGCCAGATAATTTCACGACTAACAATCTATTAACGGTTAAATGGATTGATAGCAATAATAATGTAGTGGCAACACAGACCAATCTGCCATTAAGCGGAAATATTTTATGGCCAGGTGCAGAGATTGACAGTAATAAAAACGGAACAGATTGGCCAGGATGGATTTTAAATAACGGAATATGGTCAGAAGGAGCAGACGGATTTGAAGCTACTAGAAATGGAGTGAAAATTGAGTTTTCATTAAATCCAACTGTTACGGTTTCTGTTGCTTATCCGCCAGCAACGCCAGATTGTAATGCACGTCCAACATTTAGCATTAAAGCGAATAATGATGAAGCGGGACCTGTAAATGTAAAGAAAGGAGCAGATGCTAACATTAATATTTTTGAAAATGACTTACTAAACGGAGCAAAAATTAAAGCTTCAGAAGTTGTTTTATCGGTACCGGTAGTACATCCAAATATTACATTAAATGCAGACGGTTCAATTAACATTGCTGCAAATACAGCAGACGGAGTTTATGAACTGACTTACCAGATTTGTGAAGTTGCCAATGCATCAAATTGCAGTCAAGCAGTAATTAAGATTACCGTTGACAATGTTGTAGATCCAGTTCCGCCAACAGAAAATAAAATTACGTTGAATAATGATAATGATGTTAGTGCAGACGGTATCAATGGTTCATTAGAATTTGTAAATGTTTTAGAAAATGATTTGATAAACGGACAGCCAATAAATCCTGCAGATGTTATAATTAAACCTGTAACAGAAAGCCCATATTTTGAATGGAATGCTGACGGAACGGTAAATGTTAAGCCAAACACGCCAGGAGGAAATTATCCGTTGACTTATCAGGTTTGCGAAAAAGCTAATGGTACAAATTGCTCAACAGCTGTATTAAATGTTTTTGTTGAAGTTCCAGCAATTTCAGTAATCAAAACAGCGGTTTTCAATGACGAAAATAAGAGCGGTTTTGCAAATGCAGGAGAAACCATTACATATAAGTTTACAGTAACCAATACAGGAAATGTGCCTTTAGTTGGAATTACAATAAACGATCCATTGCCAGGAGTGGTTGTTTCTGGACAAGCAATTAATTTGGGAGTGAACGAATCTAACGAAACGAATTTCACGGCAGTCTACAAAATCACTCAAGAAGATATTAATCGAGGCAGTGTAAGTAATCAAGCAACTGTAAAAGGAAGCAGTGTAAGAGGAGTTGTTGTTGAAGATCAGTCAGACGATGCAAGCAATAGTGGAGATAGTCCAACAGTCTTAGACTTAAACGGATGTTCTATTAAAGTAATGAATGCTTTCTCTCCAAACGGAGACAGTAAGAATGCAAGATTTTACATTAGAGGAATTGAATGTTATCCAGACAATACGGTTGAAATCTATAACCGTTGGGGAGTTTTGGTTTTCAATATAGATCAGTATAATAATAACGATCGAGTGTTTGTTGGCTATTCTAACGGACGTTCTACGATCAAACAAACAGATGGTCTTCCGGTTGGAACGTATTTCTATGTCTTAAAATACAAAGACAGCGCTCAGAAGTCTCACCAAGAATCTGGTTACTTATACCTTAATAAATAAAATGGAATACGGCTTAGTTTAGGCTAAGCCGTTTTAAAGCTTAATAAATGAAAAAATTAATTTTAGTTTTTATGTTTTTTTCGATTGTGTCCAATGCGCAGCAAGACGCGCAGTACACGCAATACATGTACAACACAATCGAAGTAAATCCAGCGTATGCAGGTTCACGTGGAGCTTTAAGCGTTTTTGGTTTGTATCGTACGCAATGGATTGGGTTAGATGGAGCGCCAGAAACGAGTACTTTTTCGGTTAATACACCTCTAAAAAATAGCGATTTAGGGCTTGGAGTTTCTTTGGTAAATGATAAAATCGGGCCAACGGTAGAAAATACGCTATCGGCAGATTTGTCTTATACCATTCCTACTTCAGAATCATGGAATTTATCTTTTGGTATCAAAGGAACAGCCAATCTTTTCAATATCGATATTAATAAATTGAGCTATGAAGATCAAGATGATCCGCAGTTTCAGAATCTAAAAAATAAATTTTCGCCAAATGTTGGAGCCGGAATTTATTATCATTCAGATAGAGCTTACATCGGATTATCGGTTCCTAATTTTATAGAAACAAATCGTTATGATTCAAACGACGTGGCTATTTTTAAAGATAAAATCAATTATTATTTAATAGCAGGTTATGTATTTAATTTAGATCGTTTAGAATACATAAAATTCAAACCAGCTTTAATGACCAAAATGGTAGAAGGAGCGCCTTTGCAAGTAGATGTTTCAGGAAATTTCATGTTCAATGACAAATTCGTTTTAGGACTTGCTTATCGTTGGAGCGCATCTGTTAGTGCTATGGCAGGATTTCAAGTGACAAAAGGAATGTATATCGGTTATGGTTACGATCATGAAACTACGCAATTGAGAAAATACAATTCTGGATCTCATGAGATTTTCTTAAGATTCGAATTCTTCAATAATTACAATAAAATGATATCTCCAAGATTCTTTTAATACAACCTATGAAAGCTATAAAATTAATTTTGATCTTTTTACTGTCTAGTTTTATTTCAAATGTGAATGCACAAAACCCATTCACAAACATGAACATAAAATATGCAGATAAAAAATACGAAGAGTACGCTTACGCGGATGCCATAAAAGTTTACGAGAGTTTGGTAACTGAGCAGACTACCGACCAAGGGATAATTCAGCGTTTGGCAAATTCATATTATTTTAATGGAGAACTAAAAAGCGCATTAAAATGGTACGAACAATTATTTATAATAAACGAAAACCAAGATGCTGAATATTTATATCGATATGCACAATCATTAAAATCAGCTGGAGACTATCGTAAGTCTGATGAGATTTTACAGAAATTCAATCATAAAGCAAGTGCAGAAAAAAGAGCAGATTTAATCAGAAGCGATAAAAACTATTTAGAAGATATAAAAGAAAACTCAGGCCGATTTCAAATAGCCGATGCTGGAGTCAATTCTAGATATTCAGATTACGGGAGCGTTGTTTACAATAACAAAATTGTTTTTACTTCTGCGCGCGATACGGGCGGAGTTGTGAAAGCTAATTTTCAATGGACAAACAGATCATTCTCTAGATTATATACAGCCGATTTACTGCCAGACGGAAGTGTTGGAAAACCAGAGCTTTTAGTAAAAAGAAAAAAAGACAACTTTAATGAGTCAAGTCCGATTTTTACAAAAGACGGGCGCACGATGTATTTTACCCGAAATAATTTTACAGACGGTAAAAGAAGAAGCAACGATAAAAACGTAACGCTTCTTAAATTATACAAAGCAGAACTTATCGATAACACATGGCAAAATGTAAAAGAACTTCCGTTCAACAGTGACCAATATAGCACGGCGCATCCAGCTTTAAGTGTCGACGAAAAAACGTTGTATTTCGCATCAGATATGCCAGGAACGTTAGGTCAGTCGGATATTTATAAAGTTGAAATCAATCAAGACGGAACTTTTGGCACGCCAGAAAATTTAGGGCCAGCAATTAATACTGAAGGAAGAGAAACTTTTCCTTTCATTTCTGGAGATAACGAATTGTATTTTGCTTCTGATGGACGTCCAGGTCTAGGTGGATTGGATATTTTTGCTTCAAGAATAAAAGCAAACGGAACTTTTGATGACGTTTTAAATGTTGGAGAACCTGTAAACAGCAAGCAAGACGATTTTGCTTTTAGCATTGACAGTAAAAGCAGAAGCGGTTATTTTTCTTCAAACAGAGAAAACGGACTAGGTTTAGACGATATTTATAGATTTACAGAAACCAGAAGATTAATTTGCGAACAAAATTTATCTGGAACGGTTACTGATGCAGAAACAAATGAGATATTGCCCAATACTTCTCTGACTTTGTTTAATGAAAAATTTGATCCAGTTGGAACAATCACTACAGACGAAAAAGGAAATTACATTTTTCCTGATTTAAGATGTGGTAAGAAATACACCATTAGAACGGCTAAAAACGATTATAATGCCAAAGAAGTTGTGGTATCAATCCTTAAAGAAAAAGGAGAAACTACTCAAATGATTGCATTAAATAAAGTATTTAAACCACTTGTGGCAAAAACTGTAGCGATCAAAAAAACGACAATCAGCCCTGTTAAAGTAGGTTCTATAAGAGTAGGAGTAGATATTGCAAAATTACTAAACCTTCCTATGAATTTCTTTGATTTGGGTAAAGCAACCATCAAGAAAACATCTGAACCGCAATTAATGAAAGTGGTCAATCTTTTAAATGAATATCCAGCTATGAAACTTGATATTCGTTCGCATACCGACAGCCGTTCTTCTTCAGAAAGCAATCAGATTCTTTCAGAAAAAAGAGCACAGTCAACCAAAAATTGGTTAATTCAAAAAGGAATCAGCGAAGACAGACTAACCGCAAAAGGCTATGGAGAAACACAATTAGTAAACAAATGTGCAGACGGAGTAAAATGTACAGAAAAACAGCACATGCAAAATAGACGAAGCGAGTTTATTATTGTTGCGATGTAAAATCATTTTTTTATAAATTACAAAACCCCTTTTTCTACATTGTAGAAAAGGGGTTTTGTGTTATGTATAATCCCTACGGGATAATGGATGGGTGGTGGATTATTTTTTTTCTACCAATCAGTCACTCCTAGCGGAGTGGGTTTCGAATTATATATAATGTGTGAAAAAAACACTCCGCTAGGAGTGACTGATTGGTAGAACGCAAATGTTTATCCGTATTTATAATGTCCCGTAGGGACATTTGATTGGTCAATAAAAATGAAAAAAACTCCGCTAGGAGTTTCTGGTTGGTAAAAGTTAAAAAATCTAATTTTCCTCAAAAAACAATTCTAAACAAATTCATTCTTTACACTATAATTTTGAAAATTTAAATTTTGATGTATTATGTTTAAAATGAATTGGTTATGATTTTAAAAAATCGATTTCGTTGCAGATTGTGTTGGTTTTTGTTTTAACTTTATAAATCTAAAAATTTTTCATTATGACTGTAGATCAAATACTTAAAGCAAAAGGAAGAAATGTTTATTCTATTTTCTCCAATTTAACGGTTTATGATGCGTTAAAAGTTATGGGAGAAAAAAACATTGGGGCAATTTTAGTGATGGATGATAATGTTTTAAAAGGAATATTATCGGAGAGAGATTACGCCCGAAAAATTGTACTGAAAGATAAATCTTCAAAAGAAACTTTTGTTCATGAGATTATGGAAAGTCATGTTTTTACAGTAAAACTTTCAGATAATCTTGAAGATTGTATGGAACTTATGAGCGAAAAAAGAATAAGACACCTGCCTGTTTTAGAAGACGGAAATGTGGTTGGAGTCATTTCAATTAGCGATGTAGTGAAGGCAATTATAGAAATTCAGAAAGACACAATCAACCATTTGAATTCTTATATTTCTCAATAAAGCACACCTAAAAACGATAAAAATTCAAACGAGTCCAATTTCTATTGGACTTTTTTTATTTATTCGAATAGATTTTAGGAAAAGAAAACGCTAAAAAGACGCCATTTTAAAACAAGACTTATATCTTTGTAAGCTAGAATAAAAGCTAAAAACAATGAACAAAGAGAGTAAAAGAAGAGAAGCGTTACTGTATCACGCAGAACCAACTCCAGGAAAAATTCAGGTAGTTCCAACAAAAAAATATGCAACACAAAGAGACTTATCTTTGGCCTATTCGCCAGGAGTTGCAGAACCATGCTTAGAAATCGCAGCAAACAAAGAAGACGTTTATAAATATACAGCAAAAGGAAATTTAGTAGCCGTAATTTCAAACGGTACAGCTGTTTTAGGTCTTGGAAATATTGGTCCAGAAGCAGGAAAACCTGTAATGGAAGGAAAAGGTTTATTGTTTAAAATTTTCTCTGATATTGATGTTTTTGATATCGAAATTGATACAGAAAATGTTGAAGAATTCATTCAGACTGTAAAAAATATCGCTCCGACTTTTGGAGGAATTAATCTTGAAGATATCAAAGCTCCAGAATCTTTTGAAATCGAAAGAAGATTGATCGAAGAATTGGACATTCCAGTTATGCACGACGACCAGCACGGAACAGCAATTATATCTTCTGCAGCTTTAATCAATGCACTTGAATTGGCAGGCAAAAAAGCTGAAGATGTAAAAATGGTAGTTTCTGGTGCAGGATCTGCTGCAATTGCTTGTACAGATTTATATGTTTCGCTTGGAGTAAAAGTAGAGAATATTTTAATGTACAACAGTAAAGGGCTTTTAACAAAAGACAATCCGTCGTTATCAGAGTTACAATTAAAATATGCTATTGATGGAGCTAAAATTCCTTTAGAAGAAGCTGTAAAAGGTGCTGATGTTTTCATCGGATTATCTTCAGGAGGCATTTTATCGCCAGAAATGTTATTGACAATGTCAAATAATCCGATCGTTTTTGCAATGGCAAATCCAAATCCGGAAATTGATTATAATTTGGCTGTAGAAACTCGTAAAGACGTTATTATGGCTACGGGACGTTCAGATTTTCCTAATCAGGTAAATAACGTTTTAGGTTTCCCTTATATCTTTAGAGGGGCACTAGACGTAAGAGCGACAAAAATTAACGAAGAAATGAAAATGGCGGCTGTAAAAGCTTTAGCTATTTTGGCAAAAGAACCAGTTCCAGAGCAGGTAAACGTAGCTTACGGTGCAACAAAACTAGGTTTTGGCCAAGAATATATCATTCCTAAACCATTCGATCCTAGATTGATTACAGTTGTAGCGCCTGCAGTAGCAAGAGCAGCAATGGAATCTGGAGTGGCAAAAAATCCTATTACAGACTGGGCAGCTTATGAAGATGTGTTGCGCGAACGTATGGGTAACGATAACAAAATGGTGCGTTTGATTACTAACCGTGCAAAATTAGATCCTAAAAGAATTGTTTTTGCAGAAGCAGATCAATTAAATGTTTTAAAAGCAGCTCAAATTGTTTACGAAGATGGAATCGGATTCCCAATTTTATTAGGAAACAAAGAAGTGATTTTAGAATTGAAACAAGAATTAGGTTTCGATGCTGATCTTGAGATCATTGATCCTAAAACAGATGAAGAAGCGGAAAGACGTAACCGATTTGCGAAATCATTCTGGGAAACAAGAGGAAGAAGAGGAGTTTCTAAACTGGATGCAGAAAAATTCATGCGCGAAAGAAACTATTTTGCTGCCATGATGGTTAATGAAGGAGAAGCAGATGCATTGGTAACAGGGCACTCAAGAAGTTATCCTTCTGTTGTAAAACCTATGATGCAGTTAATTCCAAAAGCGCAGAACGCTTCACTTATTGCAACAGCAAACATGATGCTTACATCTCGCGGGCCAATGTTCTTGTCAGATACTGCAATCAACATTAATCCATCTGCACAAGATTTGATTAATATTGCAATTATGACGGCAAAAACAGCAAGAATGTTCGGAATAGAGCCGGTTATTGCAATGGTTTCGTTCTCAAACTTCGGATCTTCAACTAGCGAAAGCGCATCAAAAGTGAGAGAAGCTGTAGCTTACTTGCATAAAAATCATCCAGATCTAATTGTTGATGGAGAAATTCAAGCGGATTTTGCTTTAAATCCAGAAATGCTTCAAGAAAAATTCCCATTCTCTAAATTGGCAGGAAAAAAAGTAAATACATTGGTTTTCCCTAATTTAGAATCAGCGAATATCACTTATAAATTATTAAAAGAATTGTACAAAGTGAACTCAATTGGACCTATCATGATGGGTATGGGCAAACCAGTTCACATTTTCCAATTAGGTGCCAGCGTTGAAGAAATGGTGAATATGGCAGCAATCGCTGTTATTGATGCACAGGAAAAAGAAATTAAAAAGAATAAAATAACGCAATAAAACGTTCTTACAAGGATTGAACAAATTTGTCGTAGTTTTATGGCATTTTTGTTATATTTGATACTAATAAACTATATTTATGATAGCACAGTTGCAGGGGAGATTAGTAGAAAAGAATCCTACAGAAGTTGTAATTGATTGTGGAGGAGTTGGTTATCAGGTGAATATATCGCTGCATACCTTCTCTTTAATTTCAAATTCTGAAAATATAAAATTGTATACGCATCTTCAAATTAAAGAAGATGCGCATACTTTATATGGTTTTGCAGAAAAAACCGAGCGTGAAATTTTCAGGATGCTGATTTCTGTTTCAGGAATCGGAGCTGGAATCGCAAGAACAATGCTTTCGTCTATAGAGCCAAAGCAAATTATAAATGCCATTGCATCTGGAGATGTTGGTATAATTCAGTCTATCAAAGGGATTGGAAACAAAACAGCACAAAGGGTTATACTTGATTTAAAGGAAAAAATTGTTAAATTGTATGATATAGATGAAGTTTTTGCTGTTCAAAACAATAGAAACCGAGATGAAGCGTTATCTGCTCTAGAAGTTCTAGGTTTTGTGCGAAAAGCTTCTGAAAAAGTGGTAGAAAGAATCGTAAAAGAAGATCCTGAAGCTACTGCTGAAACAATTATCAAAAAGGCTTTAAAAAGCTTATAATTTTCATTTTATATAAAAGAATTCTATGCGTAAAATTTGTATTTTGTTGCTGGTATTGCTCTGCGGTAATGTTTTGCGTGCACAGGTTACGCCGGTAACTCAAGATACAACTAAAACTCAGTTTTCAGTCGGTAAGATAGATCTCGAAGATCCTCCAAGTGTACTTTCGGCATATAAATACGACCCTATTACAGATCGCTATATTTACACCACTTCAGTAGATGGTTTCTCTATCAATTACCCTTTAATTTTAACTCCAAAAGAATACGAAGATTTAGTTCTAAAAGAATCGAGACGAAATTATTTTAGAAAAAAATCGGATGCCATTGATGGCAAGAAAGCTGGAGCCGAAGCAGCCAAAAAAGATTTATTGCCAAGATATTATATTAATTCGAGTTTGTTCGAAAGTATTTTTGGAAGTAACACTATAGATGTAAAACCCACAGGGTCAGTTGAAATGGACTTGGGGATGCGTTACACCAAACAAGACAATCCTTCATTTTCGCCAAGAAACAGATCTTCTCTAACTTTTGATTTTGACCAAAGAATCAGTATGAGTTTAATGGGGAAAATTGGAACTCGTTTGGAGGTAAATGCCAATTACGATACACAATCAACGTTTGCTTTTCAAAACTTATTTAAACTGGCTTATACGCCTTCAGAAGATGATATTGTTCAGAAAGTTGAGGTAGGTAACGTTAGTATGCCATTAAATAGTACGCTTATTCGAGGCGCGCAAAGTTTATTTGGGGTCAAAGCACAACTGCAATTTGGTAAGACAACCGTTACGGGAGTTTTCTCAGAACAGAAGTCTCAAACCAAAAGTATAGTCGCAGAAGGTGGCGGAACCGTGCAAAACTTTGATTTATTTGCATTAGATTATGATAATGACCGACATTTCTTCTTATCACAATACTTTAGAAATAAATACGATGCTTCATTAAAAAATTATCCATTAATTGATAGCCGTGTTCAGGTTACCAGAATAGAAGTTTGGGTAACCAACAAACAAAATAGAATAACAACAGGAAATAATAACTTACGAAATGTTATAGCACTTCAGGATTTAGGAGAAGGACAGGTTTCTGGTGTGCCAGATAATGAAGTGGTTGTAATTACAAATCCAGCGGGCTTTTTTAACAATCCTATAGATTCTCCAACAGATAATACGAATAATAAATATGATCCTGCTGCAATAGGAAAACCGGGAAGTTATTTAAATTCAAATATTCGAGAAATCGTTACAGCAAAATCTGGATTTAATAATACCAATGTAAATGAAGGTACAGATTATTCTGTTCTAGAAAATGCTAGAAAATTAACCACACAAGAATATACTTTTAATGCACAATTAGGATATATCTCGTTACAGCAGCGTTTGGCCAATGACGAAATTTTGGCAGTTGCATTTGAATATACCGTTGGAGGAAAAGTTTACCAAGTCGGGGAATTCGGAAGCGATGGTGTAGATGCAACAGTAGTTACAGGAAACAACAACGCGAATCAGGCAATTGTAACGCAAAGTTTAGTGTTGAAAATGCTGAAAAGCAGTTTGACAAACGTTCAGAATCCTGTTTGGAACTTGATGATGAAAAACGTTTATCAAATTCCACAAGCTTATCAAATTAAGCAAGAAGATTTCAGACTTAACATTCTTTATACAGACCCTTCGCCAATCAATTATATTACGCCAGTTCAGGGAAGCACTTTTCCTCCAAATCCTGCGCCAGATGATAAGCTGGATCAAACGCCATTATTGAATGTCTTTAATCTTGATCGATTAAACTATAATAATGATCCGCAAACTGGAGGAGACGGATTCTTCGATTATGTTCCGGGAGTAACGGTTGATGTGCAGAATGCTCGAATTATTTTCACCACAAAAGAGCCTTTTGGAGAGCTTTTGTTTAGAAAATTAAACACAGGTACTGGAGAAAACTATAATGATCCAACTACATATAACCCAAATCAGAGGAAATATGTATTTAGAAACATGTATAAGAATACTCAGGCTGGTGCTTTGCAGGATAGTGATAAAAACAAATTCTTATTAAGAGGAAAATACAAATCTTCGGGAAGTAATGGTATTCCTATTGGTGCTTTCAACGTACCTCAAGGATCTGTGGTTGTAACAGCTGCAGGGCGAGTTTTGGTAGAAGGTATAGATTATAGCGTAGACTATCAATTAGGAAGAGTACAGATATTAGATCCTTCACTTCAAGCTTCTAATACACCAATTGAAGTTTCATTAGAAAATAACTCAATCTTTGGTCAGCAGACAAGAAGGTTCATGGGATTCAATATTGAACATAAAATCTCTGAAAAATTTGTTGTAGGTGGTACTTTCTTAAAAATGACAGAGCGCCCTTTTACTCAAAAATCAAGCTATGGTCAAGAATCTGTAAATAATACGATTTTCGGTTTCAATGGAAATTACTCTACAGAAGTTCCGTTTTTAACAAGATTAGCTAATAAACTGCCAAATATAGACACAGATGTTCCTTCTAATCTTTCGATTCGTGGGGAAATAGCATTTTTGAAACCAGATGCTCCAAAAGCAAGTGATTTTGAAGGTGAGGCGACTATTTATATTGACGATTTTGAAGGTACTCAGACTACAATCGATATGAGGTCTGCTTATGCATGGAGTTTGGCTTCAACACCATTTATCAATTCTGCTACAGACAATACTTTCAATGCTAGTTCTAATACTCTAGAGTATGGCTACAAGCGTGCTAAGCTGTCTTGGTACAGTATCGACCCAATTTTTTACACCTCAAAACCATCTGGAATTTCAAATGACGATTTATCTTTAAACTCAACCAGAAGAATTTATAGTAAAGAGCTTTACCCAAATACAGATATTGCACAAGGACAGATTCAGGTGATTAATACACTAGATTTAACATATTATCCGTCAGATAGAGGACCATATAATAACAACCCTAATTTTGCTTCGAGCAATCCAGCAGCTAATTTTGGTGGAATTATGCGTGCATTAAACTCAACTAACTTTGAGCAGGGGAATGTTGAATACATTCAGTTTTGGGTACTTGATCCTTATGTTGGTACGGGAGAAGCGCAACCGACTAACAACGGAAAAATCTATTTCAATTTAGGGGAAGTTTCAGAAGACGTTTTAAAAGACGGAAGAAAGCAATATGAAAATGGTTTAGGGCCAGATCAGATTATGGTAAATCCTCAGCCAATTTGGGGAGACGTGCCAGCATCTCAATCTTTAATTTATGCATTTGATACCAATCCAGACAATCGTAAAAATCAAGATGTTGGTTTAGACGGTTTGCCAGATGCAAAAGAAGGATCAATTTATACTAACTACGCAGGAGAAGAAGATCCTGCAGCAGACAATTATAAGTATTTCTTAAATACAGAAGGTGGCGTTTTACAGCGTTATAAAAGATACAACGGAACAGAAGGAAACTCAGCCGTAAGTGTTGATGATCCAAACCGTGGTTCTACAACGCTACCAGACGTTGAAGATATCAATCGTGATAATACTATGAGTACAATCAATGCATATTATGAATATAGTATTGATTTAAGACCAGGTATGCAGGTTGGAGAAAACTACATTACCGATATTAGAGAAGTGCAAAACGTAGAACTTCCAAATGGAGGTTCAACCAACGCAAGATGGATTCAGTTTAAAATACCTGTATCTAAACCTCAAAACACTATTGGAAACATTACCGATTTTAGATCGATTCGTTTCATGCGTATGTTTATGACTGGATTTAACGATCAGATGACAGTTCGTTTTGGAGCTTTAGATTTAGTAAGAGGGGAATGGAGAAAATATACAGGAACATTAGATGCAAATGATACGAATCCTGATGATGACGGAACTCAATTTGATGTTGCAGCAGTAAACATTCAAGAAAATGGTACAAAATGTCCTGTAAACTATGTAATTCCGCCAGGAGTTCAAAGAGAGCAGTTATACAACAACAATACAATCATTAATCAGAATGAGCAGTCTCTGGCACTTCGAATAGGAGGGGGTGGATTAGAATATCAAGATTCTAGAGCCGTTTTCAAAAATGTAAGCGTAGATATGCGTCAGTACAAAAAACTGAAAATGTTCCTTCATGCGGAATCGCTTCCAAATGAAACGCCGCTTTTGGATGATGAGATGATCGGATTTATCCGTTTTGGTAATGACTTTACACAAAACTTTTATCAAATCGAGATTCCATTAAAAGTAACAAGAACAGGAGGAAGTTGTACCATAAGTGCAGACCAAGTTTGGTTGGAAGAGAATAATATTGATGTAGCGCTTTCATTGCTGACCAGAATGAAAATCTTGGGAATGAATATCGATATTAACTCACCAAAAAGAGATATAAACGGTATTTATTATCCAGACCGAGATCCAGATGTTGATGGTGGTGACCAAGATGGTAAATTAACATTAGGTATTAAAGGAAATCCAAATTTTGGTTTAGTCCGAAATTTGATGGTCGGAGTAAAAAGTGCGGCAAACCATAAAGATATTATGGGAGAAGTTTGGTTTAACGAGCTTCGTATGTCAGACTTAGAAAACAAAGGCGGTATGGCTGCATTATTGAATGTAGATACTAATATGGCCGATTTAATGACATTGTCTGCATCTGGTAAAAAGAGCACGATTGGTTTTGGTTCTCTTGAGCAAGGAGCAAACGAAAGAGACCGTGAAGATATTCAGCAATATAACATTGTGACTAATATAAACTTAGGAAAGTTGCTGCCTCCAAAATGGGGTATAAACCTTCCGTTCAATTATGCGATTGGAGAAGAAGTTATTACGCCAGAATATGATCCATTTAATCAGGACATCAAGTTAGATCAATTGATTAAAGAAACTACAGATCCGGCAGAAAAAGAAAATATTAGAACACGCGCAGTTGATTACACGAAACGTAAAAGCATCAATTTTATTGGAGTAAGAAAAGACAGAGCGCCAGAGAAAAAACCGCATGTTTATGATGTGGAAAACTTTACTTTTTCGCAATCGTACAATCAGGTGGAAAGACATGATTATGAAGTTGAAAATTACAATGACGAACAATCTAATACAGCTGTAAATTATGCGTATACTTTCCAGCCAAAAGAGGTAGTGCCGTTTAAGCAAACCCAATTCATGAAAAAAAGTGATTATTGGAAAATGCTGAGTGATTTCAACTTTAATTATCTTCCTTCAAATGTTTCGTTTAATACTAATATTTTAAGACAAAGCAATCGTCAGCAATATAGACAAGTTGAAGACGTTCAGGGCATCGGACTTGATCCGCTTTATAGAAGAAATTTTGCATTTAATTACCAATATGGATTTGGATTTAATTTGACAAAATCATTAAAACTGAACTACACAGCAGCATCAAATAATATTGTTAGAAACTTCTTGAACGATGATAATACGCCAAAAGAAGATTTTAATATTTGGGATGATTATTTTGACATTGGTATACCAAATCAGCATTTACAGCAGTTGGTTCTGAATTATGATATTCCAATTAATAAAATTCCAATATTTAGTTTTGTAAAAGCGACCTATTCTTATACAGCAGATTATAATTGGCAGAGATCATCAACGGCACTTTCGCAATATGTTGATGAAAATGGAGTGTCTTGGGATTTAGGAAATACGGTTCAAAATGCCAATTCGAATACTTTATCTACGACATTAAATATGAATACGCTGTATAAATATTTAGGTCTGACGCCGGGTTCAAAACCAGCAAAAGCAAAACCTGCTGCTCCGCCAAAGCCAGGTGAGAAAATTGTAAACACGGCTAAACCAGTTACAAGCAGTAACCCATTTTATGATGGTTTGATTGGAGTTTTGACGAGTATTAAAAACGTTCAGATTAACTATACTAAAAACAGCGGAACAGTTTTACCGGGTTACATTCCAGGTGTAGGTTTCTTTGGTACATCTAAACCTTCCTTAGGCTTCGTATTTGGAAGCCAAGATGATGTGCGTTTTGAAGCGGCTAAAAACGGATGGCTGACCAGCTATCAGAATTTTAACCAAAACTTTACGCAGGTAAGCAACAAACTGTTGAAAGTAACGGCAAATGTAGATTTGCTTCCAGATTTAAAAATTGATTTGGCTATGGATCGTGCTTATTCTGAAAATTCTTCAGAGCAATATAGTGTGGATCCTGCAACAAATCAATATGTGCCGTTGTCTCCATATACATACGGAATGTTTTCTATTTCGACTGTATTAATTAAAACAGCTTTTTCAACAAGTACAGAAACGGAATCGTCTGCATTTGATGATTTTAGAAGCAACCGTTTGGTTATTGCAAATCGTTTGGCAGAGCAACATTATGGAGGCGGAGAAATTCCTAGATATGGAGATGCAAATAATCCAATTCCGGCTGAAACAGATCCTAATTATAAAATATACGTTGCCAACGAAGGATACCCTATTGGTTTCTCAAAAAGTAATCAGGCTGTCTTACTGCCTTCGTTTATGGCAGCTTATACAGGAGCAGATGCTTCTAAGAGCTCAACAGGTATTTTTAGAAGTTTCCCTATTCCGAACTGGAATGTGAAGTATAATGGATTGATGCGCTATAAATATTTTAAAGATCATTTTAGACGTTTTTCTTTACAGCATAATTATAGAGCATCATATACGATTAGCCAGTTTAGATCTAATTTTGATTATTATGAAAATCCAACCGGCCAAGATGTAAATACGAACTTCTTCAATAAAACGATTATGTCTAATGTCAACTTAGTAGAACAGTTTAGTCCACTACTTAGAGTTGATTTTGAGTTGAAGAATTCATTCCGTTTATTGACAGAAGTTAAAAAAGATCGTGCTTTGTCTATGAGTTTTGACAATAATTTATTGACTGAAGTAAGAGGAGTAGAGTACGTTGTAGGAGTAGGATACCGTTTTAAAGATGTAATCATTTCATCAAGATTGGCAGATAATCCAACTGGAATTATTAAGAGCGATATCAATATTAAAGCTGATTTTTCATATAGAAATAACGAAACTTTGGTTCGCTATTTAGATTACGATAATAATCAGCTGGCAGCAGGACAGAATATCTGGACGTTGAAATTGACGGCAGATTATGCATTCAGTAAAAACTTAACAGCAATATTCTATTATGACCATTCGTTCTCGAAAGCAGTTATTTCGACTTCTTTCCCTTTAACGAATATCAGATCAGGTTTCACACTTCGTTATAATTTCGGAAATTAAATTTGAGTTTCTAAACTAGATTTTATTAGAAGATTATTACATTTGTGGCTTAAATTTTAAACAATCAATTTTCAAACACAACTATTATGAGCATACCAGCAAATTTAAAGTACACAAAGGATCACGAATGGGTTAGCATCGAAGGTGATGTTGCAACAGTGGGAATCACTCATTTTGCACAAAAAGAGTTAGGAGATATCGTGTATGTTGAAGTAGAAACTTTAGATCAGACACTTTCAAAAGATGAGGTTTTTGGAACTGTTGAGGCTGTAAAAACAGTTTCTGATTTATTCTTGCCTTTAACAGGTGAAATCATTGCTTTTAATGACGATTTAGAAAGTGCTCCTGAAACAGTAAACTCAGATCCTTACGGAGCTGGATGGATGATTAAAATAAAAATTGCTGATGTATCAGAAATCGATTCTTTATTGTCTGATGAAGCTTATAAAAATTTAATCGGTGCCTAAACAACTCTTATTAATTTGGGCAATTATCTGCTCTGGAATCATTACTTATTTTTGTCTGACAGATTCTAGTAATATACCGGCGATTAATTTTCCAAGTATTGATAAAATTATCCACTTCTGTTTTCATTTTGGATTTACAATTTCGTGGATTTTATTTTTCAAAAAAGAACTAAAAGGAAAAGATGCAGACGACTATAAAGCGTATTTGATTTCTTTTATATTTTCTGTCTTTTTTGGAATCACAATCGAAATTCTCCAAAGTGCTCTTACAGTTACAAGAGCCTCAGATGTTACAGATGTTTTAGCAAATGCGCTTGGTGCAGTTGTGGCAGTTTTCTCTGCAATAGGATTTAAAAAGCAAATCGATAAAATATAATTTAAAAACCCACTTCGGTGGGTTTTTTATTACAAGAAAATCAAGTGTTTAAAAAGCTATGTTTTTTCAATATAAAATGTACTTTTGTGCTGGTTTTCTGCAACTTCTATTAAAATGAATGTAAAGCAATATTTGGACTCTACGTATTTAAAAACTGCCTCGCAAGCTGGTCTTTCGGAAGCAGAAAATACTATTGTGGTCAAAAATGCAATTGCCGAAGCAATTCAAGAAGGTTTCAAGCTGATTATGATTCGCCCGGAATACGTGGCAATGGCAAAAGAAATGATTGTAGAAGCCAATTCTCTTTTGTTAGTTGGAACTGTAATCGATTTTCCAGAGGGAAAGTCAAGTCTTGAAGAGAAGATTAAAGAAGCAAATGAAGCTATTGCTAACGGTGCCGACGATTTAGATTTTGTCTGTAACTACGAAGCATTCAAAAATGGTGATCTTGATTTGGTAAAAAAAGAAATCCTGATCGGAACACAAATTGGACTGGCAAACGATAAAACAGTAAAATGGATTATTGAAGTTGCGGCTTTAACAGATAAAGAAATTATACAGTTATCTGCCTTAATAAAACATGTTGTAGTATCTAATTTTAAAGAAGATGATTTTGAATCGGTTTTTGTAAAATCTTCTACTGGTTTTTACAAAACAGAAAATGATCTCCCAAATGGAGCAACGGTTCCATCAATAATTATGATGCTCGAAAATGCTTCGCCGCTTTACATAAAAGCAGCCGGCGGAGTCCGTTCATTTGAAGAAGCAGCTGAGATGATTCGTTTAGGAGTAAAACGTATTGGAACTTCAGCAGCAAAAGCAATTGCAAACGGAGAAATATCCCCAAATCAATATTAAATAAATACCCAAATTTTAAGTGAATAAGTTTTTTTTGTCCCTTGTCTTAATTTTTTCATTCTCTATTGTTTTTTCCCAGCAAAATGGTAATTCTTCGGTTCAACCTGGTTTTACGGCAGAAATGTTTCCAGTTTTTCCTAACTGCGAGAATTTAGATAGTAAAAAATTAGAAACCTGTTTTTATAAAGAAGTCCAAGATTTTGTTTTTAACAATTTTCAAGTGCCAGAAAAATTAAAACAGAGCAATTATAAAGGGGCGGTAAAATTACTTTTTGAAGTAAATGCAGAAGGAGAATTTAAAGTAATTTATGTCTCTGCAGAAACAGAAGAATTGTCTGAAGAAGCAAAAAGAGTTTTTGGGATATTTCCAAAAATAAAACCTTCAACTTACAACGGAAAACCAACGTATTCTAAATATACGATTTCTATTGATATACCGCTAAAAAGTTCTGCACAACTTGCGGCAGAAGCTCAGGCAGCAGCAGAAATAGAAAAGCAGACGGTAAAACCAATGACAGAATTAGATAGTATCGTGTATAAAAAATACCGAAATCCAGAGTTCGATAGTCATTTAAATATTCCTTTTTCGCATAGTTATTATGCTCAGTTTGATGCAGAGATGAATCAAGTTGGAAGTAATAACCATACGGCTTCTAAGCCATATACGTATGCTGAGGTTTCAAAGTATTATAATCTGAGAGCTGTGAATGAATCGTTGCAGAAAAAGACATCGACTTGGTTGGGAAGAAAATGGTGGAATGAAAATTTAGTTCAGATTCAAGGAGAAGATTATTGGTTTGCCTTAAATCCGATTGTAGATTTACAAATGGGTAAAGCTTCAGATTTGGATGCTTCTTACACTTACGTGAATACCAGAGCACTTAATTTTAGAGGAGGTCTAGGAAAACAAATCAACTTTACGACTACATTTTTTGAAAGCCAAGGACGATTTGCAGGGTATTTTAATGATTATGCAGAATCTATTAAGCCATCAGGAGGAAATCCTGCTATTATTCCCGGAATTGGAATTGCAAAAAGATTCAAGACAGATGCTTACGATTTTCCTTTAGCGGAAGCGAATATTACTTTTGCCCCGGGTAAAATTTTTGATTTTCAGTTAGGTTATGGACGAAATTTCATTGGTGACGGTTATCGTTCTTTGTTAGAAAGCGATGGAGCAAGTCCGTATCCATATTTTAAACTAAATACCAAATTTTGGAAAATTAAATACACCAATACCTATATGTGGATGAAAGATGTTCGTCCAGAAGTAACGGCCGAAAAGACTTACGCAACAAAATTCATGGCCAATCACTATTTGAGCTGGAATGTTTCGAATAGAGTAAACTTAGGGTTTTTTGAATCTGTAGTTTGGACAAATACTAATAACAGAGGTTTTGATGCTAATTTTGTGAATCCGATTATCTTCTACAGAGCGGTAGAATTTGGTTCTTCATCTAAAAGTGGAAATGCGCTTTTAGGAATTACAGGTAAATACAAATGGAATAATAGTATAAATCTGTATTCGCAGTTTTTGATTGACGAGTTTTCTGTTTCTGATGTTGGAGCAGGAAATCAAAGCTGGAAAAACAAATTTGGATTTCAGTTTGGAGCAAAATACTTTAATGCATTTAATGTAAAAGATTTATTGGTGCAGATTGAATATAATCGCGTGCGCCCTTATGTGTACTCGCATAGTGCTGTTGTTACAAATTATGGGCACAATAATCAAAGCGTTGGGCATCAATGGGGAGGAAATTTTAAAGAACTTATTGCGATTGCGAGATATCATAAAGGGCGCTGGCTTGCAGACGCTAAGCTGACAGTTGGAACCAGAGGTTTAGATTTTGATACCGCTGCAGACTCATATAACTACGGAGGAAATATTTATAAAAGCTATGATGTCAAACGTCCTTATGATACAGGTGTGAAAATTGGACAGGGAAATAAAACTAATGTTTTTATTGCTGATGTTCAGGGAGGATATTTAATTAACCCAATGACAAATTTGAAATTGTTTGGAAGTTTAATCTATAGAAATTTTGACCCAACTCAAGAAACAGCAGCAACTTTTAAGCAAAGTACCACTTGGTTTAGCATTGGTTTACGTTCAGATATTTTTAATTGGTATTTTGATTACTAGTCTTTTTAATAAGATTTTTCGAAATAATAGTGTTAAAGAATGCTGAGATCTTAATTTGTAAAGGTTTTATTGAAAAAAATCTATTTTTATAGGTTAATATTCTACAATCTAATTTGTACATTTGCACCACTCAAAAAAAATACACAAAATACAACGGTATTGAACGCTGCAAAAAATACATTATCAATCAAATCAATATTTCTAGATTTTAAGGAGATTACTAAAGCGGGTTTGGCTATTAGTGTATTGTTCTCTTCTATTGCTGGATATTTATTGGGAGTAGATGCTGATCATCCTTTTAAATGGAGTGTTTTAGCTGTTTTGGCAGTTGGCGGTTATTGTATGGTTGGTGCTTCAAATGCTTTCAATCAAGTAATCGAAAAAGATATCGATTCTTTAATGGATCGTACTAAAAATCGTCCAGTTCCTTCTGGCCGTATGTCTCCTAAAGTAGCTTTATTAGTGGCAAGTCTGCTTACTATTATTGGAATTGCGCTTCTTTATACAATAAATGCGAAGTCTGCAATGTTTGCTGCAATTTCTATATTCTTATACACAAGTGTTTATACGCCATTAAAAACAGTAACTTCGTTGTCTGTTTTTGTTGGAGCTTTTCCTGGTGCGATTCCGTTTATGTTAGGTTGGGTAGCAGCGACAGGCGAATTTGGTATCGAGGCAGGAACTTTATTTTTGATTCAATTCTTTTGGCAGTTTCCACACTTTTGGTCTATCGGATGGTTTTTGTATGAAGACTATGAAAAAGCAGGAATCTTTATGCTTCCGACAGGTAAAAAAGATAAAGGAACAGCTTTGCAAATCATATTGTATACAATTTGGCTTATCATAGCATCGTTATTACCAGTATTAGGTTTTACGGGGCAATTGTTTATTTCTCCAATTGCAGCGGTTTTAGTGTTTCTGTTGGGGATTTGGATGCTTTTTTATGCAGTTCGTTTGTATAAGTTAAGAACTCCAAAAGCTGCGAGAACATTAATGCTGGTGAGTGTTTCTTATATCTCACTTTTGCAGGTTGTATTTATAGTAGATAAATTTTTAAGATAGTTATGGAAATGACATTAAAAACAAATGAAGAACAAGTAAGAAAATCAAAATCAGCAAAGCTGATTCTGCTTTTCGCAATGGTTAGTATGACCATGATGTTTGCTGGTTTGACAAGCGCATTTGTAGTAAGTAAATCAAGGGCAGACTGGTTGAAGAATTTTGAACTTCCTTCTGCTTTCTATTGGAGTACAGCAGTGATTATTGCTTGTAGCGTTACTTTTCACTTGGCAAAAAAAGCCATTCAGAAAGACAATAGAAGCGCAGTTACAGGATTACTTCTTGGAACTTTAGCTTTAGGGGTTTTGTTTGTGGTATTGCAATTCAAAGGATTTGGACAAATCGTTGCTGAAGGGTATTATTTTACAGGAGAAGGTAGTTCAATTACTACAACTTTCCTTTATGTTGTGACAGTTACACACTTGTTGCACTTAGCTGGCGGATTAATTTCACTTTTAATTATAATTTATAATCATTTTAAACAAAAATACAATTCGACTCAAACTCTTGGCATAGAGCTAGGTGCGATGTATTGGCACTTTTTGGATTTATTATGGGTATATTTATTTTTATTTTTATATTTCTTTAAATAAGAAAAAAACGTAAATTTGGGAACTTTTTAACGAATATCTTTTATGGGAGCGACAGTTACTACTGCAAACAACGACGAAAAAACTTGGGGAGGCGGTCACAATGAGCCTTTAGGAGCAAGTTATGGTAAAATGATGATGTGGTTTTTTATCGTATCAGATGCCTTAACATTCTCTGGATTTCTAGGAGCTTATGGTTTTTCTAGATTTAAATTTATCGAAACTTGGCCTTTGGCTGATGAAGTGTTCACTCACTTCCCATTTATGCATGGTGTTGCGGCTCCAATGTATTATGTAGCTTTAATGACTTTTATTTTGATCTTTTCTTCTGTAACAATGGTATTAGCTGTTGATGCAGGGCACCAATTGAAAAAGACAAAAGTTGCAATCTATATGTTCTTGACAATTATTGGAGGTTTAATTTTCGTTGGTTCTCAAGCTTGGGAATGGAAAAACTTCATTAAAGGAGAATATGGGGCAGTTGAAACTGTTGGAGGAAGTTTACTTCAATTTGTGGACAAAGATGGTAAAAGAGTAGCTTTAGCTGATTTTGCTGTTAAATTGCCAGAACAAAGAGAAGCTTTAACAAGAAGCAAATCAACTTGGTTTATGGAAGATGCTCAGACTCTTCCTACTTACACAGTTGCTGAAGTTCAGGCTGGTTTTAAAGCTCATCCTGAAATTTTAATTAGAACAGAAAAACTTACAGATAAAAAGAAAAAGACAATCTTATCAAGAGAAGAATCTGAAAAACATTTAGCTAGCGCTAAATATGTTGTAGAAGGAGCTAACTTGATCAGAAACGAGTACGGTAATAAACTATTTGCTGATTTCTTCTTCTTTATTACAGGTTTCCACGGATTCCACGTATTCTCTGGAGTTATCATCAATATCATTATTTTCTTTAATGTATTATTAGGTACTTACGAGAAGAGAAGAAGCTACGAAATGGTAGAAAAAGTTGGATTATACTGGCACTTCGTAGATTTAGTTTGGGTATTTGTATTTACAGTTTTCTACCTAGTTTAATTTTAGAATTTAATTATTATGTCACACGAGCACGTATCAAATACAAAAAGAATCTGGTTTGTTTTTGGATTACTTTCAGTAGTAACTACAGTAGAGGTTATCTTAGGTATCTACAAACCTGGAGCGTTAGAGTTTACTCATTTTATTGGCTTGAATTTGTTAAACTGGATTTTCTATATCCTTACAATTTTCAAAGCATATTATATTGTATGGGCATTTATGCACATGGAAGGTGAAAAAAGCAGCCTTAGATGGTCTGTAGTTTCTCCTGTTATCTTCCTAGTTTTATATTTATTGTTTATTCTGTTAACAGAAGGACATTATATTTATGGGGTTTTTAAAGATTCTACTATTAAATGGAATTTTTAACATGATATTAATTCGAAAAGAGTCCCGATAACATCGGGATTTTTTTATTTTTGTACCTCAATAATTCTCCGTTAATACAATGAAAAAAAATATAGTTCTCTTTGTACTTTTTGTATTGCCAATTGTAGCGTATTTATTTTTTGCTTCTGGTGTAAATAGTTTTACGACACTTCCTGTAATAACACCTAAAGTAGCCGATTTTGGAAATTGGAATTCATTAAACGGAAAAAAAGTCTCCCTTGATAAAAAAATTACTGTGCTAGGTTTTTCAGGTACAAACATTCTAGAAAATAGAGGTAATTATTTCAATCTAAACGAAAAAATCTACAAGCGTTATAATGGTTTTGAAGATCTTCAGTTTGTAGTGTTGTGTCCTACTGGAACTGAAGCCGAAGCTCAAAAAATTGTGGATGCTTTATCTCCTTTTACAGACGTTAAAAACTGGAATTTTGTTTTTGCTCCAAAAGAAGATATTCAGAAATTTTACGACGGATTGCATTTAAAAGAGAAACTGAATGAGAATCTTGGAACTTCCAATGTTTATATTATCGATAAAGAACGTAATCTAAGAGGAAGAAAAGACCCGAAAGAGTATAAAGAAGGCTACGATACTTTTCATCCATCAGAGTTAAGTAATGAAATGCTGGATGACTTTAAGATTATCCTTTATGAATACCGCGCCGCTTTAAAGAAGAATCATAACGCTACAAAGCAACTTTAATATCATTTATAATGTTTAAAAACAAATCATATATTGGGATCTCTTTTGTCATTCTGATTTTTGGGATTTATGCCGTACCTAAAATTGTTGATAGAATAAAAAACGGGGACGTAGTAAAAGGAAACCGTTTGGATAATGTTGGAGCAAAATCTTCCAAAGAAGCTAAACTTTTGACAATTGGCCCAGCGCCAAAATTCGAATTGACAAACCAAGATAATGTTAAAGTTTCAAATGAAACCTATAAAGGAAAAGTATATGTTTTGGAATTCTTCTTCACAACTTGCCCATCAATTTGTCCAAAGATGAATATGAGTATGCTGGAGATAGAAAAGACCTTTTTCGGAAATCCGAACTTCGGAATTGTTTCGATTACAATCGATCCAAAACATGATACGCCACAGGTTTTAAAAGATCACGCGAAATTACTTGGAGTAAAGTCTTCTAATTGGAATTTCTTGACTGGAGACAGAAACGTAATTATGGATTTGTCAAATAAAGGATTTAATCTGTATGCAGGAGAAAATGATAAAGTAAGCGGCGGATTCGAACATTCCGGTTTGTTTGCTTTAATTGATAAAGACGGGAACATCCGTTGCAGAAAAGATGAATACGGAAATCCGAATATTTACTATGATGGGTTAGATAAAAAAGGAGTAAGAGATATTCAAGAAGACATTAAAATTTTATTAGAAGAATAAAAATGGAAGATAATACTTTAGAGAAAAAATTTAGCAAATTTATTATTGCGGTTTCAATAATAATCCCTGTTGTTGTGGCAATTTTGTTTGGAGTTAAATTAAAAGATTTTGGTGTTGAAGTAGAACCGTTGTCATTTTTGCCTCCAATTTATGCAACTACAAATGGTATCACAGCTGTAGTGTTGGTTTGGGCTGTTTTGGCTATTAAAAAAGGAAACCAAAAATTGCACGAAAGATTAATGACTTTTGCTATTGCATTATCGGTTGCTTTTTTGGTTATGTACGTAGCGTATCATATGACTTCGGATTCTACAAAGTATGGAGGAGAAGGAGCGTTGCGTTATGTGTATTTCTTTATCCTTATAACGCATATTTTATTGTCAATTGCCATTATTCCTCTTGTTCTAATAACTTACGTTAGAGCGCTTGCACAACGTTTTGACAGACATAGAAAAATAGCTAAAATCACTTTTCCGCTTTGGTTGTATGTCGCTGTTACGGGAGTAGTGGTTTATTTAATGATTTCGCCATATTATGCACACTAAAAATAAAATCAAAAATTCAAATTCAAACTTCCAAAGTTTTATTCTTGGAATTTGTGTTTTTTTAATTGGGATTTCTGCCAATGCCCAATGTGCTATGTGCCGAGCAGCATTATCTGGTGATTCTAATATTAAAAAAGCAGAAGCGGTAAATGATGGAATTGTTTACTTAATGGTAATTCCGTATTTGCTAGTATTAATAATCGGATATTTGATTTATCGAATGTATTCTAAAAAGAAAAAAGCAGCGTAATCGCTGCTTTTTTTATGCTTATTTAAGTCCGTTTACTGAGACATTTACCGTTCCGTTTATTTTAATGAAAGCTATAATTGCCTGATTCGTTAGCTGTATTTTATCAAACTGAATGTCTTCCATTTTGCCATTGACAAATACGCCTGGCATTGGAGAATAATTCTTTAAATAACCTGCCATACTTTTTTTGCCTTCATCCAAATTAGGCTGAATAGAATAGCGACAGCTTTCTTCCATTTTTCTAAGAATGTATCCTTGCGCGAGCCAGTTTGCTGTACGCATCAATTTACTTTTCGTGTCCAATACATAATCTAATTTTTCAAAGTAAATTTCCTTTGTCTGGGCATTATATGAAGGGAAGCCATTCAGATAAAGTGTTCCGTTAATAGAACCTAGAACGTCCAGTGCAATAACCATTTTGCCATCTTTGTGCCAAATAGAAACATTTTTTACAGTTACTTTTTTACCGCCAGAACCAAATTCCTGGCCAGCAAAATTTTTAGTCATAATTTTAGATGCATCTACATAACTTGAAATAGCTGCGATATTGGCAGAAATCTGGTTTGGAATTTTAGCAACAGGCTTTAAAACGATTTTACTAGCACTATATTTTGATTCTGGCTGTTTGCCAACAATAGTTTCCATGTTACATTTCATTCCCATATCAAGCAGGAACGAATCGTTTTTCAGTTTAGCGTTTGTCGAATAGATTTCTATAGGAACAATTCGTAACCAACTTTCGTAGGTATCACTCATTTGAAAAGGAGTGCAGATTTTTTCAACTGCTTGAAGAACGTTCGGTTTAAAATCCATTGATTTTTCGATTGCTTCGTCTATTTTCTTTTCCAATTTGCTTTTAAAAATAGAAATCGCCGGATTGATCAAATACGTAATTGGCATGTTTTTGCCAAATATTGTCATAGTTGGACTTTCACTCCAATCTAGAGATTTGAATTCTGTTTTGGTGGTCAGTTTCCAATTGGTTAAAGCCGTTTCGCTAGAAAGAGTTATAACTCCGTTTAAGTTGAATTCTCTAACATCATACAATTCTACTCCTAGTTTTTTTGTGCCAATTCGATATTTGATATTCGCTTTAAGCGGTAAAATTGTCCTGATTCTTTTATCAAGATTTGAAGGATCATTTTGAATTTTAATTGGAGCCTGTTTCCAGATTTTCATCTCAATATCATCATCTTCGATGTTATTGTCTTCATAAATCAATCCGTTAAGCAAAGCGTTGGTCTGATTTTCAATATCGCTTAATTTGATCGTAATAGGGAGGTTGATAAAAGAAGGGCTACTGTCATAAATTAATGGACTGGCATCGTCTGGTTCAGGTTTTAATGTTTCTAATTTTTGAGTTGAAGAACAGCTTGTCAGTACGGCAAACACCGAAAACATTGAAATAATAGAACTAAGCTTCATTTAAGATGATTTTTATTACGAAGTAAAATTACGAAAACAATCATATTTTAATTCAAAAAGTGTAACAATAACTAAAAATTGAAGTCTAATACTAAATAGGTAACAAAAGTATTAACTTTTTATTATCATAAATTACTTAATAAAAATGTTATTATTGTCTAAAAAATTTAACAATACCATGATCGAAATTAAAGATTTACACAAATCCTATAAGATGGGAAGTTCAGAACTACATGTATTAAAAGGTATTAATTTTAATATAGAAGAAGGAGAATTGGTTGCGATTATGGGATCGTCTGGTTCTGGTAAATCAACACTTCTTAACATCTTAGGAATTTTGGATGAAGCCGATTCTGGAAGTTATATTTTAGATAAAACTCCAATAAAAAAATTAAACGAAACTCTTGCTTCAAAATACCGTAACAAATTTTTAGGTTTTGTTTTCCAGTCTTTTAACTTAATTAATTACAAATCGGCATTAGACAATGTTGCAATGCCGTTATATTATCAAGGTATTAAAAGAAAGGAACGTTACGAAATAGCAATGAAATATTTAGAGAAAGTAGGTTTAGGATCTCACGTTCATCATTTGCCAAACGAACTTTCTGGAGGGCAGAAACAGCGTGTGGCTATAGCAAGAGCATTGGCGTCAAATCCGAAAGTTTTGCTTGCCGATGAGCCTACTGGAGCCTTGGACACTAAGACTTCGTATGAAGTTATGGAACTTATTCAAGGAATTAATGATGAGGGAAAAACAATTTTGATTGTTACACACGAACCTGATATTGCCGCAATGTGCAAAAGAAATGTAGTCCTAAAAGATGGATTAATTATCGATGATAAAAAAGTAGAACAAGTTAGAGCTTCGTCTTATGTTTAATATTGAACGCTGGCAGGAAATATTTGAAGCCATTTCTAAAAACCGTTTAAGAACATTCTTAACAGGAGTTTCTGTGGCTTCGGGGATTTTTATTTTGGTAATTCTGCTTGGTGCAGGTAAAGGTTTGCAAAACGGAATTGAAAAACAATTTGAACGCGATGCCGCAGGAATCATTGAGGTTTGGTCTGGTACAACTACAAAAGAGTACAAAGGATTAAATCCAGGAAGGCAGATTCAATTTCGCAATAGCGATTACAATCAATCGGTACAGAAATTTGAAGATAAATTAGATCTGAGAGCTTCAACCAATAATTATTGGGGACAGCCTTTTGCTTACGGAAAAGAATCGGGCAGTTATCAGTTTAGAGGGGTAAATCCAGATTATGGCGGAATCGAAAATTTAACAATAGTCCAAGGCCGTTATATTAATGCTAAGGATTTGGAAAGTAACGCCAAAGTGGCTGTCATTGGGATGAAACTAAAAAACGATTTGCTTAAAGATAAGGAGGCAATAGGGGAAGAAATCCTAATTAACAATATCAACTTTAAAGTAGTTGGGGTTTTTACAGATCCAGGAGGTGAAAGAGAAGAAACTCGTGCTTATCTGCCATTGACTACAGTTCAGAAAACATTTGGCGGAGGCGACAAGATCAGCAATTTGTTTTTTACTTTAAAAAAGACAAAAGATTATGATGAAGCGCTGGCTCAATCGGAAAAGTTTACCCAAGATTTAAAAGATTTATTAAAGAGTAAAAATGTAGTGGCGCCTGAAGACGATGGAGGTGTGGGAGTTTATAATTCGGTTAAAGATGCCAAACAGTTTTACGATTTAAACTTATATATCAGACTCTTTTTCTGGTGGGTAGGTATTTGTACCATTATCGCTGGTGTAGTTGGAGTAAGTAATATCATGCTTATTATTGTAAAAGAACGAACAAAAGAAATCGGAATTAGAAAAGCATTGGGAGCTTCGCCTTTTTCAATTATTACCATGATTCTTCACGAATCGATCTTTATCACAACCATTGCAGGTTTTGTTGGACTATTAGCCAGTCTTGCATTATTAGAATTTGTTGGACCTATGGTTCAGAGTGAATATTTCAGAAATCCTGAAGTAGATTTTAGTGTTGCTTTAACTACTTTGGTATTACTTGTTTTTGCAGGAGCAATGGCAGGATTTTTTCCAGCCTATAGAGCAGCCAAAATTAAACCTATTGTAGCACTTAGAGACGAATAATTATGTTTAAAAAAGATAATTGGGACGAGATTTTACAGGCCTTAACCGCCAATCCTTTCAGGACTATCCTGACGGCTTTTGGCGTTTTCTGGGGTATTTTTATCTTGGTAATTTTACTTGCTGCAGGTAATGGTTTGGAAAATGGTATCAAAAAGGGGTTTGATGGAATTGCGACGAATACTATGTTCATGTGGAGTCAGACTACCTCTAAGGCTTATAAAGGTTTGCCAAAAACAAGACGTTATGATTTTAGAAATAGTGATGTAACGGCTTTAAAAGCAGCATTGCCAGATTTATTATATGTTTCGCCGAGGAATCAATTAGGCGATTTTAACGGTACAAATAACGTAGTAAGAGGCACTAAAACTTCAGCTTTTACCATTTATGGAGATTATCCCGAGCTGATTAAACAGCAGCCGATGGATATCATTAAAGGAAGATTTGTAAATCAGCAGGATATTGAGCAAAGAAGAAAAGTCTGCGTAATTGGAAAAGGGGTTATCAGTGAACTTTATGGCAAAGAAGAGGAAGCTGTTGGAACATATATCAAGATTAACAGCATCAATTTTATGGTGGTCGGGGTTTATAAATCCAAACAACAAGGAGGAAATGCAGAGCAGGAACAGAAGAATATTTTTATTCCTTTTACAACTTTTCAGCAAGCCTTTAATTATGGCGATAAAGTAGGGTGGATGGCGCTTACCGCGAAAGATGAAACTTCAATAACCGATTTAAAGCCTAAAATTTTAGAGATTATAAAATCATTGCATTCTATAAATCCAACAGATGATAGAGCAGTTGGAAATTTTGATTTGTACGAGCAGTTTAATAAAGTGCAAAGCTTGTTCAATATTTTAAAAGTAATTGCCTATTTCGTAGGGACATTGGTTTTAATTTCAGGCGTAATCGGAATTTCGAATATCATGTTGATTGTGGTTAAGGAACGTACAAAAGAAATCGGAATCAGAAGAGCTTTAGGCGCAACACCTGGAGCAATTAGAAGTCAAATATTAACAGAGTCTATATTTTTAACTATTATTTCGGGTATGCTCGGAATTGCTGTTGCCACAGGAATTATAGCGGTTTTAAATATGGTATTAGACTCGATGCCTCCAGATCAAAATACTATGTTTGCGAATCCAACTGTAGATTTAGGAGTTGTATTTGTTGCATTAATCATCTTGGTCGGATCTGGTTTGCTTGCCGGATTTATCCCAGCACAGACTGCGATCAATGTAAAACCTGTAGATGCACTAAGAACAGAATAAATTATCAATCAAAATAAATCGATTAAACCCAGAACAAATGAAAAAAGGAGTAACCGTAACCATTTTAATATTTATTGCAATTGTTTTTTTTGGCGCGCTTTACTATTTGTATGCTAAAAACCAAGAATCGCCGATTGTGTTTAAAACGGAAAAAGCAGAAATTAAGACCATCGTAAAAAATACTATTGCGACAGGTAATATTCAGCCTGATGAAGAGGTTCTAATCAAACCAAATATCTCAGGGATTATTGAGGAAGTGTACATCAAAGCGGGTGAAAAAATTAAAGCCGGCGATATGATTGCTAAAATTAGAGTTGTAGCAAACGTTTCGAATGTAAGCAATTCTCAAAACCAGGTTCAGACCGCTAAAATTGCATTAGACAATCAGGAAAAAATCTATAAAAGACAGAAAACATTATTTGAGAAAGATGTGATTTCTGCAAATGATTATGATGCGGCTTTGTTGGCTTACAATCAGGCAAAACAAAATTATTTGGCTGCAAAACAAGGTTTAGATATCGTTAAAACAGGAACAACTTCTTCTTTGGGAAGTTATGCTAATACATTAATTCGTTCTACAGTTAACGGAATGGTATTGGATGTTCCGGTAAAAGTCGGTAACCAAGTTATCGAAAGTAATAACTTCAACGAAGGAACCACAATTGCAAGTGTTGCTGATGTTGGAAGAATGATTTTTATTGGAAAAATCGATGAATCTGAGGTTGGAAAAATTAAAGAAAAAATGCCAATTGAGATTACAATTGGTGCAATCGAAAATAAAAAATTTGATGCAGTTTTAAACTATATTGCCCCAAAAGGAGTTACTGAAAATGGAGCAATCCAGTTTGAAATCAAAGCACAAATGGTTAACAGAGATGATACTTTTATTAGAGCTGGTTTAAGTGCCAATGCTTCAATTATTTTAGAAAAAGCAGAGAAAGTTTTGGCAATTAAAGAGTCTTTAGTTCAATTTGACAAAAAAACACAAAAGCCTTATGTAGAAGTTGAAACTGCTCCACAGAAATTTCAAAGAAGAGATTTGGTTCTTGGGGTAAGCGACGGAATCTACGTTCAAGTTAAAAGCGGTGTAAATGATACAGATAAAATTAAAATCTGGAATCAAGGCTTAATTAACGAAGGAGACAAAGAAAAAAAATAAGCTAATTTGAAGGTTAAGGATCTTTTTGGTTTTAAAAATGTTAAATTTGCGTAGTTCGGTTTACTGCGCCTTCATTAAAAGTATATGAAAATAAATAAATATAATAGTCTGGTTATAGCATTGTTATTCGGTTTCGGATTAACTGGGCAGGCGCAATCAAAGAAATGGACACTAGAAGAGTGTGTGAGATATGCACTTGAAAATAATATCACAGTAAAACTATCTGAATTAGATGTAAAAAATGCTGAGATTGATAAAAGAGGAGCTTTAGGGAACTATCTTCCATCTGTAAACGGGAATGCTTCTCACTCTTGGAACATAGGTTTGAACCAAGATGTTACAACAGGTATTTTACGTAATCAAACTACACAATACTCTTCAGTTGGGATAAATGCAGGAGTTGACATCTACAAAGGTCTGCAGAATCAAAACACAATGAGGAAGGCAAAATTAAGTATCATTGCCTCTCATTATCAGCTATTAAAAATGCAAGAAGATATTTCTTTAAATGTGGCTAGTGCATTTTTGCAAATTTTATCTAACAAAGAAGATCTAAAAGTTAAGAAAGAGCAGTTGGCAATCGATGAGAAAAGATTTGCCCGTTCTGAAGAAATGGTAAATGCAGGAACAATCCCGCGTGGAGATTTGTTCGATTTAAAAGCAACTGTTGCGACAGATAAACAAAACATAGCTGTTTCTGAAAATAATTTACTGATTTCTAAATTGAGTTTAGCGCAGCTGTTGCAATTAAAAGAATTTGCAGATTTTGATGTAGTTGATGATACTAATGTATCGGATGAAAATAATATTTTGGCGCAAACTCCTACTGAAATCTATAACAAAGCCAAAGAAACGAGAACTGAATTAAAATTAGCTCAAACTAATCTTGAGATTGCTGAAAAAAATGTTGCCATAGCTAAAGGGGCTTATCAGCCAACACTTTCTGGTTTTTATGGATTTAATACAAGAGCTAGTTACAGTGATCAAGTTAAATTAGATGCAAATGGTAATCCGTATACTGTTGGACCAGATCCTATATTCCAACAGTTTAGTGATAATAAGGGACATAATTTTGGTTTACAATTAAATGTTCCTATTTTTAATGGTTTCTCCGTTAAAAACAATGTAGAACGTAATAAAGTAAGTTTAGAAAAATCTAAAATAGATTTAGAGCAAAAAAGTTTAGATTTGCAACGTAACGTTTATACGGCATTTACAGATGCAAGAGGAGCTTTAAATACGTACGAATCGGCTACCGTAACTTTAGAAGCAAGACAACAGGCTTACAATTACGCAAAAGAGAAATATGATGTAGGTTTAATGAACTCTTTTGATTTCACACAAGCTCAAACCTTATTGACCAATGCACAGTCTGATGTTATCAGAACAAAATACGATTACATGTTCAAAATTAAAATATTAGAGTTTTATTTCGGAATTCCAATTGTTCCAATTATTACAAAATAATTTATTATGCAGAAAAAAACAGTTTATTCTTTATTAGGTGCTGCAGTAGTGCTTATTGTGGCTTTGGTTGGTCTTTCTAAGGCTGGAGTAATAGGGAATAAGGACGAAGGAAAAGAAGTGGAAACTGCAAAAGTGATGGCATCAACAATTGTTGAAACAGTTTCTGCAACAGGAAAAATCCAACCCGAAATTGAAGTTAAAATTGCCTCGATGGTTTCGGGCGAGATTATTTCACTTAATGTAAAAGAGGGGCAGGTGGTTAAAAAAGGCGATTTATTGGTAAAAATAAATCCAGATTTATATACCTCAGGATTAGAAAGATCTGTTGCAAATTTGGCAGGAACAAAAGCAAGCCTTACTCAATCTGACGCCAGTTTTAAAGAAGCAAAAGCAAATTATGAGCGTAATAAGATATTGTATGACAAAGGCGTAATTTCAAAATCAGATTGGGATAAAGCCGTTTCTACTTTTGAAGTTGCAAAAGCAACCAAACAAAGTGCCTATTACAACGTTCAAAGTGCTTCGGCATCTGTTACCGAGGCTCGAGATAACTTAGGACGTACCACAATTTATTCTCCTGCTGACGGAACGATTTCTGTATTGAATGTAGAATTGGGAGAAAGAGTTTTAGGAACACAGCAAATGGCAGGAACTGAACTTTTGCGTGTTGCCAACCTAAATAATATGGAGGTTGAAGTTGATGTGAATGAAAATGACATCGTAAAAATTAAAATAGGGGATGAAGCAAATGTTGAAGTGGATGCTTATTTAAAAAAGAAATTTAAAGGTGTTGTAACCAGCATTTCTAATTCTGCAAGCACTACATTGACTTCAGATCAGGTAACTAATTTTAAAGTTAAAGTTCGTATACTTAAAGATTCTTACCAAGATTTGTTAGAAGGAAAGCCAAGCACATATTCTCCTTTCAGACCTGGAATGACAGCTACAGTTGATATTGTTACAACTACAAAAACAAATGTTTTGGCAGTGCCAATTAGTTCTGTTGTAGTAAAATCGGATACTACAGCTGTAAAGGATTTTAAAGTAGAAGATCCAAATGAAGATAAAAAAGCAGCTCCAAAAAGCGATAAAAAATTCGAATGTGTTTTTGTGAAAGTTGGAGATAAGGCTAAAATTAGGATAATTAAAACCGGAATTCAAGACGATACTAATATTGAAGTAATGTCTGGATTAAAACCTGGCGATGTTGTTATTACAGGCCCGTATACAACAGTTTCTAAAGAACTAAATTCTGGAGACAAGGTAAAGTTTAAGAAAGCTGAATCTCCAAAGAAATAATATAATACCGCAATAATTTAAAATTTAATACTTTGTCTTTTATTCTCAATATCGAAACGGCTACTAAAAATTGTTCTGTATCTATTGCAAAAGATGGCCAGACCATTGTTTGCAGTGAATTGGCAGATGAAGGATATTCGCATGCCGAAAAGCTTCATGTCTTTATTGAAGAAGTAATCGCAAAAGCGGGAATATCGGCGCAGGATTTAAAAGCCGTTGCTGTTAGCCAAGGGCCAGGATCGTATACAGGTTTGCGAATTGGTGTTTCGGCAGCAAAAGGTTTGTGTTATGCTTTAAATATTCCGTTGATTGCGGTTGATACAATGCAGACTTTAGCATCGCAAGCAGGAGTTACAGACGGAAAAATTGTACCAATGTTAGATGCGCGCCGTATGGAAGTTTACAGTGCCATTTTTAATTCTGATTTGACTGTCGAAAGAGCTATTAAAGCCGAAATTATTGACGAAAGTTCATTTCAGGAATATATAGGCAAACTTTACTTTGTTGGCGATTGTGCCGATAAATGTAAAACGGTTTTGACCAAAGACAATTTTGTATTTTTAGAAAACATAAAATATCCTTCAGCACAAGCTATGAGTAAAATCAGTTTTGATAAGTATCAAAAAAGCGACACTGTAGATGTCGCTTATTTTGAACCTTATTATTTAAAAGATTTTATTATTACCGCTCCTTCAAAAAAGGAATAATACTTTTTGCAATTATTTTTAACACATAGAAATATAGCTTTTGGGAGTTTACTAAGGTATTTTCACTTAGAATATCCACATAGAGCTATGTGTGAAAGCGTACTTTTTCTGTAATCTTAAACAGAGCTAATAAAATCTATATTTCTATGTGTTTAAAATTGAATTTCCAATTTTACTCAATAGGTAATTTATTTCTGTATTGTGTAAGGCTGAATAGCAATTCCAGCTTCATCCAAAGCTGTTTTGCAATTTTCTAATGTTTCAGAAAAAACCGCTCCATAATTGGCATTTTTTGCCCAAGGACGAACAGCAAAATCTATTGAACTTGCAGAAAGATTTTTTACAAAAACTTCTGGTGCAGGCGTTTTTAATACTTTTGGATTATTGTTCAACACCGCTAAAAGTACTTCTTTAGCCTTTTTGATGTCAGAATCATACGAAATAGAGAAAGTCAAATCGGCTCTTCTTTCTCCTTGCATAGAGTAATTAATAATGTTTCCATTAGATAAAGATCCATTCGGAACAAATACCGTCTGGTTATTTCCAGTTAGCATCTTAGTTACAAAAATCTGAATTTCAAGAACAGTTGCAATAACTCCTTGAGCTTCTATAGTGTCTCCAACTTTAAACGGTTTGAAAACGATAATAAGCATTCCGCCGGCAAAATTTGAAAGCGATCCTTGCAATGATAAACCAACAGCAAGACCCATTGCTCCTAAAATAGCTACGAACGAAGAGGTTTCAATTCCTAATTTAGAAATAAAGGTTACAAATAATAAAATTCGTAACGCCCACAATAAAATATCGGCTAAGAATTTTGTTAATGTAGGATCTAGATTTCGCTGAATCATTACTTTTCGAATGATTCTGTTGATTAATCTGATGGCATATAAACCAACAAATAGAATTAAAAATGCAGAAATAAGTTTTGGCGAATAATCAACTAAAATGTCAATAAATCGACTGATGTATTTACTGACTTGTTCTGGACTAAGATTCATGATTTTAAAATAAAAAACCTTCTCAAAAGAGAAGGTATATTAGCGGTGCAAATATAAAAATATTTACATTATCAGAAAACTGTGTTTATGCTTTCTCAGCAGCTTCGTCGGCTATTTCTTCTGCTTCTGCAACAGCTTTTTCGCTTACATCAACAACGGTTTCAGAAATAGTTTCTGGGGTTTCAGAAGCCAGAGAAGCCGTTTTCTCCTTAACAGTATCTACAACGTTATTTATGGCTTCAGATGCTTTATCTGCATACTCGCTTACAGTTTCTTTTGCTTTTTCAGCATATTCTGAAGCGCGGTCAATAATCGGATCCGAAACTTCTTTTACTTTTTCTATTGTTTCTTCCGCAAAAGCTTCAGCTTTTTCAATATACGGTGCAGCAGCTTCTTTTGCTTGTTCAAAAGTCTCTTCGGCATTATTTGCCAATTCAGTTACAGACTCTTTGGTTGAGCCAAATAAATTTTTAAAAAATGAAGATAATCCCATGGTTTTTAATTAATTGGTTAAGAATACAATATTAATTAATTTTATAGAATTACTGTTTTTTTAATGATAAATAATTGATATCTAGTGTTTAATAACAATAAAAAAGCGCCTCAAGGAGACGCTTTGAATTGTGTTTTTATGAGATTAAGCATTTACAGCTTCCACTTTAATAGCTTCATCATTCAGCATGCTTTTCAGCATATTCTCAATTCCGCTTTTTAAAGTAAATGTAGATGAAGGACATCCGCTGCAAGCACCTTGCAATAATACTTTTACCGTTTTGTCATCTTCATTATAAGATTCAAAAGCAATGTTTCCTCCATCAGCAGCAACCGCTGGTTTTACATATTCTTCTAAGATGTTAATGATTTGTTGTGATGTAACATCCAACTTATCAAAAGCTTCATCTTTTTTTGCTTCAGTTTTCGCTTTAGTTTCGATTAAGCTTTCATCTAAAACAGTTCCTCCGTTTTCAATAAATTGTTTAATGAAAGTTCTCAATTCTAAAGTAATTTCGTCCCAGTTATTGATTTCATATTTTGTAACCGAAATGTAATTTTCATCAATAAAAATTTCTTTCACATAAGGAAATTTGAATAATTCCTGAGCTAAAGGAGAAGAAGCAGTCTGATCAATATTTTTATATTCTACGGCATTGCGAGTAAGCATTCGGCTCACAACAAATTTCAATGCGGATGGATTTGGAGTGGTTTCTCCGTATACCGTAATAGGCTGTTTTTTTGGTTTTGTTTCATCAATTTTAATGATAACGCCACCTTTATCAACAAAAGCGCTGATTTGTTCTGCTACAGCATCTTTTACATCATCCCAATCTACAATGCTGTATCTTTCGATAGCGATAAAATTTCCAGAAATATAAACTGTTTTAACAAACGGCAGATAAAATAATTGCTGAGCTAGCGGAGAAGCTTGCGCTTCATCAATATTTTTGAACTCAAAATTTTGATTTTGAGTGATGAAATCCTCAAATTCAAACTTTAAAATTGTTGGATTTTGAGTCTCTTTTATAGTGATTTTAGTCATGATAATATATTTTTTGCAAATTTACTAAAGTTATTTTCTACTAATGGCTATATTTGATTTTTTAATGAAATAATTAAGACTCTTTTCAAATAAATCGTGTTAAATTGCAAGAGTAAAAATTATATAGAAAGAATTTTGTCTTTATGAAATTAAAAATCAGGGTTTTATTAATTTTTCTCATTACTGTTTTTCACTCTTATTCCCAAGAGGGAATCCCTGTTTATTCTGATTATTTGTCTGATAATTATTACCTTATTCATCCTTCTATGGCTGGTGCAGCCAATTGTGCCAAAGTGCGGTTAACAGCCAGAAAACAATGGTTTGGAGAAGAAGATTCTCCATCGCTTCAAACTTTGAGTTTTAATGGAAGAATAGGGGAGCGTTCTGGAGCTGGGATTATTGTTTTTAATGACAAAAACGGATACCATTCTGAAAAAGGGGTAAAATTGACTTATGCGCATCATATTATGTTTTCGAGAGATGAACTGGATTTGAATCAGTTGTCTTTTGGAATTAGTGGTGGTTTGATTCAAAATCAATTAGACGAAACAAAATTCGGCAACACATTTGATCCAATAGTTTTTGGTTCCATTCAAAAAGATTCTTATTTCAATATTGATGTTGGAGCTTCTTATAATTATTTGAATTTCTATGCTCATGCAACAGTTCAAGGTCTATTGGAAACGAGGAGAGAGTTATATTCAGATTATGAAAGTGATAACTTGAGGAAGTTTTTATTAAGCGCTGGTTATGTGTTTGGTAAAAATGAAAATTGGACTTGGGAGCCTTCGATCCTTTTTCAGCTGTTTGACCAGACGAAAGAAAAAACACTCGACATAAATATGAAAGCCTATAAAAACATGGATTTTGGAAGTCTGTGGGCCGCTTTATCGTATAGAAGAGGTTTTGATGGAGCACAATATATTTCAGGAAGCGGTGTAGCGTCTCAGAAATTACAGTACTTTACACCAATTATTGGGGTAAACTTCAAGAATTTTATGTTTGCTTACACGTATTCTCAAGTAATGGGAGATGTTAAGTTTGACACTGGCGGATATCATCAAATTACTTTAGGAATTAATTTATTCTGTAAAAAAGAACGCTATGACTGTAACTGTCCTGCCATTAACTAAATTTATTTTTTATGCTGATTAAATCTGTAAACGGAAAATCGCCTCTTATTCCAGAGGATTGTTATGTGGCCGAAAATGCTACTATTGTTGGAGATGTATCTTTTGGAACATCTTGCAGCGTTTGGTTTAATGCTGTTGTGAGAGGAGATGTTCATTTTATTAAAATTGGAAACAAAGTAAATATTCAAGATGGAGCTGTAATTCACTGTACGTATCAAAAGCACCCAACGATTATAGGAAATAACGTTTCAATTGGTCACAATGCAATTGTTCACGGTTGTACGATTCATGATAATGTTTTAATCGGAATGGGAGCAATTGTAATGGATAATTGCGTGGTAGAAAGCAATGCCATAATTGCTGCTGGAGCTGTAGTAACACAAAATACGGTGGTAACTTCTGGAAGTATTTATGCCGGTGTTCCTGCCAAAAAAGTTAAAGACATCGATCAGTCTGATTTTGCTGGCGAAATTGAACGCATTTCGAATAATTACGTGATGTATTCGAGTTGGTTCAAAAACGAAGAATAGAAATTCCAAATGGAAATCTCAAAATAGAAAATCCAAATTCCAAGAGTTTTAGCTTTTTGGAATTTGGATTTTTTTTATTTGCAATTTAAAAAATTTAAAGGTTGATTTTTTCGAAGAAAGTATTCTTATAACTTTCGCTTATTGGAATTCTTTTATCGCTTATTAACACTTTGTTTTTCTGAATTGATTTTACATGTTTGATATTAATAATATACGACCTGTGAATTCTCGCAAAACCTTTGTTTGAAAGCAAATTTTCTAGTTTTATTAAACTGATTAATGTCAGTGTAAATTTATTGTCTGTAGTGTAAATTTTGACATAATCTTTAAGGCCTTCAATAAAAAGAATATCGGCAAAATTCAATTTTACGTTTTCATATTCAGCTCTAACAAACATAAAATCCTGTTCAATTTCTGGCGTATTAGTGCTTTCTGTAAGTGCTGGAGTTGCCACAGGCTGTAAAACTTGCTGAGCACGAACTACCGCTTTTAAAAAACGATGAAACGGAATCGGTTTTACTAAATAATCGACCGCGCCAAGATTAAATCCCTCCACAGCATAATCTGAATAGGCGGTCGTGAAAATAACTAGAGGTTTTTTCTCTATAGTATTTAAAAAGTCAATTCCAGAAAAATGGGGCATCTGAATATCCAGAAAAATCAAATCAACATTATTTTGATTGATAAATGAAACGGCATCGATAGCATTATTGAAAGTGCTGATCAGTTCAAGAGTATCTACTTTTTTGACAAAATCCTCTAATAGTTCTACCGCTAAAGGTTCGTCATCAATAATTACACATTTCATCTTTTCTGGATTAGTTTTTAAAATTTCATTTCGCATTCAAAAGTAGTTTGAAACCAGTAAATTAAGTTTTAAAATTTTCATAAAATACTGGTTTTTACAAATCAAAATTATGTATTAACGGTTATCATTTTGTGAGTAAAAAATATTTTGATTTTTTGCTCACTGAAATCATTTTTTAATCTATTGCGGTTTTAATTTCATCTAATTTTAAATTCAAATGGACTCGGTAATAGTTATCATCTTGCGTAATGGTCAGTTCGTGTGCGTTTGGATAAAGAAGATCAAGACGGCTTTGAATGTTTACTAATCCAATTCCTGAATTTTCAGGATCTTTCACATAATTTTCGATTGTGTTTTCGATCCAAAAATCAAGATTGTAGTCTGTAATCAGAATTTTGATTTTTACGTGAGCCGCGCCTTTATAATCGGTTCCGTATTTAAAAGCATTTTCAACAAATGAGATCAATAGTAAAGGCTCAATAAATTTGTTTTTAGTATCGCCATGCACATTGATCACAATGTCTTCAATATTATTTAATCGCAGTTTTTGCAATTCGATATAGTTCTGAATATAATTGACCTCTTTTTCTAAAGCCACCGTTTTATTGTCTGTTTCATACAGCATATAGCGCATTAGTTCAGACAAGGTTACGATGGCATCAGGGACCAAATCAGATTTTTTGTGTGCCAATGAATAAATACTGTTTAGCGAATTAAATAAAAAATGCGGATTGGTTTGTTTGCGCAAATAAATTAATTCGGTATTTGTTCTATGAGTTTCAGCAATCAGTTTATTTTGCTGATTGTTATAAAATTCAGTTAATGTTCTAATAATTGCAGAAATTGTAATAATTAGAATGTAGAAAAAAGAAGGGGCAATCTTAAAAAAGAACGGCTGTCTCATTTCTATTCTGTGACGCATTCTGCCTCCTCTTGGAAAAAAATGCGGATCACGAATAATGGTGTCAGCATGCATCATGTTTTCCGGCCTTAAATGTCTAAATTCAGGAATAAAATAATTTAATCGTATTACCATAAATAGCGCAATCAGACCAATGGCAAATGCGCCGTACAGCCAATATTTTTTTTGCAGCAAATAATTTGGAACCAAATAAAAATAGTTCAGATAAAACAAGAAAATCCCTGAAAGCCATTGGGCATAAAAATCATTGTCGAGCTTAAACGGACTTTCATAAAACTGAATTAATGAAGTCAGAATAAAGAAAATCCAAATCATGAAATGGAATAATATTTTGTTATAGCCTGTATTTTTAATGGTATCGATCTGCATTTATAATTTTATTTTTAATAAAATTAGTTCATTTTTGGTTACCGTTGGAGATAAGTTCTGTTTGAGTTTTTGCTTTACAAGCTCGGCAACTTTTAGAGCATCACTTTCTGTTTCAAAACTTTTAGTGTCACTTATTACGGGAATAATGGATTGTTTAATTAAAACTTTTTCTTTATAGGCAATTGAATATCCCCATCCAGAATTTGTTTTAAAAGATGTGGCAGTTAAAGCTTCTTTTTTTGCACACGCAGCAAAAAGCAAAAGAACTGTAAAAACCATTAAATTCTTCTGGATATTACTCCAGAAGAATTGTTTAATATTAATTATCGTCATCGCTTTGTTCGTCTAATGGCTTAAATTCCCAAGCATCATCAAAGTACGTAGAACCAACTCTTCCTAGCATATAGAATCCGCGATTATTTATTGAGAAACCAACAGCATCTGTTCGTGTAGCACCTTCCATTGGAGTTCTTTCTGTCCATAAATCTGTTGACGGATTGTATTCCCAAACTGTTTTGATGTTTTCACCTCCTACAACATATCCTAGACCATTCATAGAAAAACTTGAAGCATTAGAACGTACAATCGCATAATCGTCGTTGTAGCTGTAATCGTCATCAGTATCTTTATCAATATCACGTTTTCTTGTCCAAACATCTGTTGATGGATCAAACTCCCAGAAATCTTCTTGATAAACACCATTATTTACACCAGTTACTAAATATGCTTTGTCTGCAATTGTAAATACAGTTGCATTACGTCTTTTGTTACCGCTAAAACCATTTACTAGAATCCAAGTATTGGCCTGATCATCGTATTGATAAAAATCTTTCAGATAATTCCCGTCATAGCCTGTTCCAAAATACGCTTTACCACCAACCTGAAAACCTACAGCAGCATAACGTGCCGTTCCTGCAAAGTCTGTTTTTTGCGTCCAGCTGTTTGCAGTAGGGTCGTATTGATAAAAGTCTTTCAGCTTGTTTGTTCCGTCATAACCAAGACCTACATAACCTTTTTCGTTTAATGCAAAACTAGAAGCAGAACTTCTTCCGATGCCACCAAAATCAGCTTTCTGTTCCCAATAATCTCCATTTGAATTGTAAACCCAAAGATCTTTTAAATAAACGTCGCCAGTATAACCACCTACTACGTAAGCATAATCTCCGATAACAAAACTTGTAGCACTAGATCTTGCAGGGCCATCAAAGGCTGATTTTTTAATCCAGTTTCCTACCAAATCATCATCGTCATCATCATTGCTGCAGCTTATAAAAAAGAGGCTTGAAAAAAGCGCTGTGAATAAAATTCCTTTTTTTAGATTAATCATAGTGTATTTAATTTATTGTTTGTATTTGATCCCTATTCCTAAAACATAACCGTTTCCGGTATTATAGTCGTAAACCTTATGGTCATTACTATCTAGTAAATTGTATTTTTTGTTGAAATCATAACCAGCTTTAAAATTTAAAAACCAATTGCCGGCAACATTTCTTTCGTATTCTAAAGCCGAAGTCATTTGCGATAAAACAGCTTTTTCAGAATTGTTTCCTGTACTAGATGTTTTATCCAAATGATAAAAATTTCCATTAAAACTATTCGCAAGACTAAATTTGTTTCGATCATTATTAGAATAAGAAATCTTTGAGTCGGGGAATCCGATTTTAAAATCGGTTTTCTCATTCACTTTATAATCAAAAGCAACAATTGGTGTAATCTTGGGCGCTCCAAAAATTGATGTTCTGCCAGCTCCCGCAATTACACTCAGTTTTGAACTAATTTGCTGAATGATTTCTAAACTTCCTAAAACAGTAACGTCTGAAAAATCCAATTTGCTTTGAAAATTTGCCGTCGGAATAACAGAAAGTTTCCAATTTGTTCTTTCTGCTATTTCAGATGAATATTCAAATTTGTTTTGAACTTGGTTGAATTTGTCCTGATCCGCATAAAAATTATAAGGATTCAATTCGTAATTCACCTTCAAATTAGAATATTCTAAAGTGTTCGCTATTTTGCTTTTTGCTCCTAATTTTTTCTGATAAAAAATAGCAAGGCCTGTTTCGCTAAAATTTATCTTTTCTGTTGGCTCGGTTCTAAAATTAAAAGCGGCGCCAAAATTTTCCTGAGCTTTTAAACCTAAAAATGAAATCAAAAAAAGAGAACAAACTAAAAACCTTACTTTCATTACTTATTTTATTGGCTCAAAATTAGACGGATGAAGTCCTTAAAAAAAAGAAGATATATATATGACGTGTTTTGATAGACAAAATCGCCGTTTTTAGGGTCGAATTAAATTTTGAGAATAGAATTCAGATTATAGATTGTTTTGTACAGTTTGTAGCCGTAAAAAGCGCAGTAGTATATGTTATAGTGTGTCGCCAAAGCGTGCAATTTATATTTGCTCAAAAATTAAATTATGCACAAGTTTATTTTGATACTGCTTTTGGTACTTAGCTTATTTTCGTGCGGTACGGATACAGATACTGGAGAATTTACTGTTGGGTCAGATTATTTGGCTTTAAGCAATAAAGTGATCATGATAGATACCGTTACGGTAGAAATGTCAACCATCAATTTTGATTCGCTTGTAACTTCAAACATGAGTAGAATCTTGATAGGAAATTACAATGATCCTATTTTCGGAAAAGTAAAATCAGACAGTTATTTTCAGCTTTCAGGTACTAATTATGCTTTAAATAGTTCGGGTTCCGATACTGAATCGATAAATTATGTTTTCGATTCGATTTCTATGATTCTTAAATATGATAAATATTATTATGGAGATACAACCAAAGTGCAAACGTTTGATATTCATCGCTTAATTCAGAAGGTGAAGCCTAATACTGACGACAGCAGTTTTTACAATAATTCTACATTAAGTTATAGTCCCGAAAGCTTGGGAAAAATATCTTTTGTACCAAGGCCAACCGAAAAGGACTCTATAAATATTAAAATGAGCAATGAATTTGGAGATGCTCTTTTTCAGAAAATAAAAAAAAGAGAAATTACAGATTTTGACAGCTTTACCGAATATTTGAAAGGGCTGGTTTTAGTTCCAGAAACCTCCAATTCTTCAAGCGTAATTGGATTTAGTGCGGGAAATAGCAAAGTAAGATTGTATTATTCAAAATATATGGGAGATTCAGATCAGGATTCTTTTTTTCTCGATTTTACGATTATAGATCATGCAAAGCAGTTTAATTCTATTTCTTTGAATAAAACGGGGACACTGCTGCAAAATCTTCCCGTCTCGAGCAGTAATTTATCAAGTAACCTCACAAATAACCAAGGGTTTATTCAATCTGGAACTGGAGTAGCCTGCAGAGTTGAATTTCCTAATATTAAGCAGTTTAAAAATATTTCAACTAATGGAGCTATTGTAAATGCTGAACTGATTTTGAAACCAGTAAATAATTCTTATTCTGAGAAATATCCATTGGCAGATTCGCTGGCTGTGTATGTGGGTGATAATTTAAATCGAATAAGCGGAACATTGGTAAATTCTGCTGGAAGCACTGTTTACGGAATATTGAATAAAAAAAGTGATGAGTTTAATGAAAATGTTGGTTATACCATTCCAATTGGGAATTTCCTTCAGAAAGAAATGCTCAAACAATCCGATTCAAGATCATCTCTCATCTTGACATTACCTGGAATTTCTAAATCTGTTGACCGCATTGTTTTGGGTAACCAAAAACATGCAAACAACAAAATTCAGCTGAAAATTTATTACATCTCTTACTAAATGAAAAATAGAATTGTTTTATGGAGCTGCTTCTTTCTAATGTCGCTGACTTCATTTTCTCAAAGTATTTCAAGTTCTCCATATTCGCTTTACGGTGTTGGAAGTTTATATGATTCAGATTTTGGTTATCTGCCTTCCATAGGCGGTTCTGGAATTGCTTTGCCTTCAGATACTTTTATCAATAATCTAAATCCAGCTTCTTTAGGATTTATGTATCAGAATCACTTTCTTTTTGATATTGGCGGAAAAGCTATCGCAACCACATATCAGAGTAGTAATCGTACAGAAAAGCGAAATAATTTTCAATTTTCTCATTTGGCTTTTGCTTTTCCGGTTTCTAAAAATTCTGGTTTTAGTTTAGCGCTTCGTCCATATTCTAGTTCTGTATTTAAAATTTCTAATTTAAAACTTCCAATTGCTGACAGTCAGGAATATTACTATGTAACAGCACAAGGATCAGGAGGTTTAAACAATCTGGATTTTTCATACGGATATCGATTTGGAAAAAAATTGACGGTAGGGGCAACCGGAACAGTGCTTTTTGGAAATACGGTTGATGATCGCGCTTTTTTAATTTCAAATACAATTACTACGATACACAAAAAAACAGATTATAGAGGAGTTCGCGCAACTTTGGGTGCTCAATATAAAATAGATTCTACATTTACAATTGGAACTACAGTTAAAGTTCCAACAAGGATAAATGCTTCCAAAGTGCAAACGGTAACAAGTATTGCAGATGAAGTAGAGACTTCTATAGAAACGGACAAAGCTACAGACGTAGATGATTACTATATGCCTTTAGAAATAGGTTTTGGAGCTAGTAAGCGATTTAAAAATAATCTGAATGTAACTTTAGATTACGAAAGGAGTTTATGGAAAGATACCAACCAGTCTGAGCTTTATGGAAAGTTTGTAAATCAGGATCGTTTTGCTCTGGGGTTAACTTACAGTACCAAAAAGAATGTTAGAAGATATTGGGATAGAGTAGGATATGCAGCAGGTATAAACTTTGACAATGGTTATCTCGAAGTTGACAAACAGCGTGTTAACAGTGCTTCTATTTCTATTGGATTAAATCTGCCAATTGAAAATACGTTTTCATCACTCAATATTTCTTATTCTTATGGACAGAAAGGGAGAATCGCAAATGATTTAATAAAAGAAAACTACCATAAAATATCACTCAATCTATCGTTAGACGGAATTTGGTTCGTCAAGCGAAAATTCGAATAATAATCTAAAAGTCTTTTTTGATTACTGGATATTTATATTCTAAAATTGATTCTAAAACTTTAGGGTCAGAATTTACATAAAATACTGGATCAATATCTGTACTTTCAGAAAATCCAACTTTATCTTTAAGCAGATTTTTAGTCTGGCGCGCAACAGCTTCTCCTGAATCTATTATTTTAATATGATCTGGGAGAATTTTTTTTATCTGAGGAATCAGATAAGGGTAGTGGCTGCATCCTAAAACCAAGTAATCAATATTAGCTTCAATCATGGGCTGAAGATATGATTCTAACAATTGAGTCATTTCTGGCGAATACAAATTGCCATCTTCAATAAGTTGTACAAGTCCATGCCCAACCTGCTCAATGATTTTTGTGTTATGAAACATCTCAGCAGTTTTATTAAACAGCTCACTATTAAGAGTTCCTTTTGTAGCTAAAATTCCGATAACCTGAGTTTGAGAATTGTTGGCCGCTGGTTTGATAGCAGGTTCAATTCCGACAAACGGAACATCATATTCTGCGCGAAGTTCTACTATAGCATTTGTGGTTGCGGTATTGCAAGCAACAACAATTAGCTTGCAATTATTCTCTAGTAAAAATTCTACATTTTTTTTGCTTAATGCAACAATTTCATCTTTGCTTCTTTGCCCATAAGGAGCATTTTTACTGTCAGCCAGATAAATGGTTTTCTCATTTGGAAGAAGGTCATGAATGGCGCTCCAAATGGAAGTTCCACCAATGCCAGAATCAAAAACGCCTATAGGATTATTGTTTATCATAAAGCAAATTTAATATTTTTTAATAAAATTCGTTATTCTAAATTAAGCGAAATCTTGAAATAATACCAAAGATTAGGTTTAATTTTTTGTAAAAAAAAACTGCTCAAATTATATAAATTGAGCAGCTTAATTATCGGAATTTAATTTCTTAGAATCCTAAATCTTTTTTAACATCAGCAGTGATGTTTGGACCATCAGCTAATAATAAAGTAGAACCGTCTAAAACATATTGGAAACCTTTAGCTTTTCCAACTTTTTGGATAGAAGCTCTTACTTTTTCCATTAAAGGTTTTACGATATCTGTTTCTTTTTGTTGTAATTCTTTTTGAGCATTGTCTCTGTAATCAACAATTCTCTTTTGCATATCTTGAACTTCTTTAGAACGCTCACCGTTTACAGCATCTGTTACAGTTGCAGCTTCAGCTTCGTACTTTTTAATTTTCACTTGATATTCGTCAACCATTTTTTTGTATTCAGCATCATATGTACCACTTAATTTTTGCAGTTGATTTTGAGCATCTAGCATAGCAGGCATTTTCGACATGATCTCGCTTACATCAACATGAGCTACCTTCGCTTGTGCGTTCATTGTGTTACTTGCTCCTAAAATAAGAATTGCAGCAATTAGTAAAGTTTTGATTTGTTTCATCATTTTTAAAATATTAATTAATTATTGGTCGTATTTGTTTTTTGCGATTCGGCTTCTTTTGCTTTTTTAGCCGCTTCTCTTTCTTCTAAAATTTTCTTTCTTCTTTCTTCCAATTCCTTTTTACGCTGTTCGTACAGTAATTGTCTTTCCTCTGCTTTTGTCATTGCTGGCTGTTGAGCAGCAGGTGTTTCTCCAGTTGCTGTTGGCGTTGCAGTTTTAGCAGTTGAGTTTGTTTTGGCAGCATCTGCCGCTGAGGCAGGGACTGCTACTGGAGCTGTTCCAGAAACCGTGCCATTTTTTTTAGCTTCTCTTTCTTCTTGCAACGCTTTTCTTCTGTCGTCGTATTCTTTTCTCTTAGCTTCCTGCTCTAATTTTCTATCCTGAATTAGTTTTTCTCTGGCAGCTCTTTTCTCGTCAAGTGCTTTTTGGCGATCGGCCATTGCTGGATTTTCGTCAATAGCATTTTCCATATTTTCTTTAGCCTCTTGCTCCTTCAATTGCTTTTTGGTCAGCTGCTCACGTTTTTCAGTACGGTTTAAGATTCTTAAAACCTGATCGCTGATGTCAAATCTTTTATTGCTGAAAAGCATAGTTAGATCGGATGATTTATCAAAAACAAAATCATAATTTTTTGCTTCGGCTATATCTTGTACGGCAGTAAAAACCTGATCTTGTATTGGCTTTGCCAAAGCCGCTTTTTGTCTCATTAGATTTCCATCAGAACCAAATTGCTTCTGCTGATAATCCATCATTTCCTGCTCAAGAAACTTAATTTCTGTTTCTCTTTCTTCTATTAATTCCTTTGTTAGTAAAGCTTTTTCTGTTTTTAAGCTTTCTTTCAAATTATTTATGTTTAATTTTTTGGCTTCAACTTCTTGTTTCCACTTTTGAGCTTTTTGCTCTAATTGTGATTTAGCTTCTTTATAATCGGAAACATTTTCTAAAATATATTCCATGTCGATGTAGCCAATTCGAGTAGTCTTTCCTTGTGCCTGACTTGTATTTGCTACAATCAAGGCTAAAAATATAAATAAAAATTGTTTTCTCATAACATAACTTTATTTGATGATTTTTAACCAAACGTTATTTCACTAAAATTGTTGTCCAATGATAAAGTGTGTTTCCCATCCATTCGCTTTTGTCTGTCCTGGAAGAGCGTCAAATCCATAACCAAAGTCAATACCCAATAAACCAAATGCAGGCATGAATACACGTAAACCAGCACCAGCAGAACGGCTTAAGTCAAATGGGTTGTAATCTTTAAATGTCGGATATGATGACCCTGCTTCTAAGAACGTTAAGGCAAAAATAGATGCCGAAGCTTTTAATGTAATTGGATAACGTAATTCCATAGAGAATTTGTTGTAAATCGTTGCTCCAATTGCATCACCATTTGCGTTTACAGGAGTCAATGAGTTGTTCGGATAACCTCTTAACTGAATGGTCTCTCTACCATCCATTGAGTAGTTTGCCATACCATCTCCACCTAAGTAAAAACGCTCAAACGGAATTACACCTCTTTCTTGGTTATATGCTCCTAAGAAACCAAACTCAGTAAGGGTTCTCAATACTAATTTTCCATATACTTTAGTATACCAGTCTCCTCTAAATTTAACTTTATAGTACTCTAACCAATTGTATTTTTTCTGATCGACTTTTGCTACATCTGTGTCAGCGCTTGCATAATCAGATCCAACGCTTACATATCCAGTTGTTCCGTTTATGGTTTCTGTTTTAACATAGTCGCCATTGTTAAGCGGTTTTCCGTCTATACCACTTCCAGATGTTCCTGTATATTGTGTTTTATATTCTTTTTGGTTTTGTAAATCACCATAATCAACTCCATTAAATAATGAATATGGAGGCGTAACTTTTGCTGTAATACTGAATTCAGAACCATATGTCGGGAATATTGGGTTTACCCCTTTATTGCTTCTTGAAAGTCCGATAGTATACGCTAAGTTTCTTGATGCACCATTACCAAAAGTAAATAAACCAGTGTTATAATTGTTCAAATCATAGTGCTGATAACTTACGGATTGTGATAATACAAAGTAGTCATCTGGCACTGTTAATCTTTTTGCTAAACCAACTTGTACTGTAAAAATATTAAAACTTTTGCTTTTATCAACAGTTCTAGTGATGTAATTGTTAAGAAATTGCTTACTGTATGAAATCGATGAACTAAACTGTACCGGTTTTTTTCCTCCAAACCAAGGTTCTGAGAAAGATAAACTATAGGTTTGGAAGTAGGTGCTTCCTTGTAAACGAAGCGCTACTTTTTGTCCATCTCCCATTGGTAAAGGCTTATAAGCTTCTTTGTCGAATATTTTACGTGCCGAGAAGTTGTTGAACGAAAGCCCTAAAGTCCCGATGAAACCTCCACCGCCATAACCTCCTTGAAGTTCGACTTGGCTAGATCCTTTTTCTACTACGTTGTATTCAATATCAACAGTTCCAGCACCAGCATCAACGTTTTTGAATTTAGGATCGATTGCCTCAGGATCAAAAAATCCTAATTGACCAATCTCACGAATCGTTCTAACTAATTGTTCTTTACTGTATTTCTCACCTGGTTTTGTTCTTAACTCACGGTAAATAACATGGTCATTTGTTTTGTCATTACCCACAACTGTAATTTTGTTGAAATAAGCGATTGGACCTTCTGTTACTCTAATCTCAAAATCGATAGTGTCATTAACTGTTTTTACCTCTACAGCATTAATGTTCGAGAACAAATAACCATTGTTTTGGTATAAGTTGGTAATGTCTTCTGCGTCTGGTTTTGTCTTATCGGCAATTCTTTTTTCAAGTAAAACTCCATTATAAGTTTCTCCTTTTTTGATTCCTAAATAGCGGCTTAAGAGCTGATCTGAATACACTGTATTTCCTAAGAATTTAATGTTTCCGAAATAATATTTGTTTCCTTCCTCTACATTAATCTTAATGGCAAGCGTATTTTTTTTCTTATTATATTGTACCGAATCGTAAATGATACGAGCGTCACGATATCCTTTTTCTTTATAGGCTGCGATTACTTTTTCTAAATCGGTTTTGTATTTCTCAGGAATAAATTTAGATGCTTTAAATACACGAATGAAATTTTTCTGCTTTGTGTCTTTCATTGCAGCTCTTAACTGATTGTCGGTAAGCTGTTTGTTTCCTGTGAAATCAATACTGCTGATTTTTACTTTGTCTCCTTTATCTATCCTGACAAGCATGTTTACTTGATGCCCGTTAATAGTATCTGGAGTATTGGTGATAGTAACTTTTGTGTTATAAAATCCTTCTTTTTTGTATTTGTTTTCGATGTAATTTTTAGTGGTTGTAATTAAATTTTCATTGACAATTTTGTTCTTTGTCAGGTTGTTATCTTTAATTAAGCCTTCGACTTTACTTTTCTTAACACCAACAATTTTAACCTCGTTTAATTTAGGAAGCTCAACGATATCTAAATCTAAATAGATACTGTCGTTTTCTACTTTATTAACGTAAAAAGCAATTTCATCAAAAAGGCCCAGTTTGCCTAATTTTTTAATTGCACTGCTGATTTCTTCTCCAGGAACAGTGATTTGCTGACCTTTTTGAAGCCCCGAAAAAGTAACAACAGTCTGTTCATTGAAACTTATTTTACCAACAACAGAAACTTTAGCTAGAATATATTTTTTCCCTTGATCAAAAGGAACTCTTTCTTGTGCTTTAATTTGTGAAAAACTACCCAAAAGTAAAAGGGTAAAGACTATTTGTATTTTTTTTTGCAACACTAAAAAATTATTTAATTTGTTCACTGGTTTTTCCAAATCTACGTTCTCTTTTTTGATAACTAATAATAGCCTCATATAAATCTTGGTCTTTAAAGTCTGGCCACAAGACATTAGTAAAATACAATTCTGCATAGGCAATCTGCCATAACAAAAAATTACTTATTCTATGTTCTCCACTTGTTCGTATTAATAAATCTACGTCAGGTAAATTTTGCGTGTAAAGATGCTCATTTATAATTGAATCGTCAATAGTGTCTATTGAAATTATATTATTTTTAACTTTATCACTAATTGCTTTTACAGCATTTACCAGTTCCTCTCTGGAGCCATAACTTAAAGCGAGGGTAAGGGTTAAACGAGTATTATTTTTAGTTTTTTCCATAACATCCAAAAGTTCTTTTTGGGCTGTTTTTGGTAATTTGTCAAGATTTCCAATTGCATTAAGTCTGATATTGTTTTCCTGAAGGGTAACAAGCTCTTTCTTTAATGAATTGATCAATATTTTCATTAATGCCTGAACCTCCAATTTAGGACGATTCCAATTTTCTGTTGAAAAAGCATATAGGGTTAAATATTCAATTCCAAGTTTGGCTGAGGTTTTGATGATTTCTTTTACAGATTTTGTTCCATTTTCATGGCCAAACGCGCGTAAATAGCCTTGTTGTTTTGCCCAGCGTCCGTTGCCGTCCATGATAATGGCAAGGTGTTTAGGTAAGTTTGTGTGATCTATTGATTCTGTTAAATTCATTTTTAGTATGCGCAATAGCATGGTTTTTTTCCAAAGGTATACGTTAAAGTGACACCTGAAAAAACATACCAGTCATTATTATTTAAATTTCCAAATTTCATAATATTTGGATTACTTGTATTAGGATTGCTTCCGTCAATATTATCAGTAAAAGTATAACGCGCTCCGACTTCGGCGGCCAAAACAAAACGTGGCGATATATTTGATTTTATACCTAATATAATAGGTATGGCTATAGAGCTTTGATTTTTTAGTTCGTATACTGTATTTGGGCTTGTAGTGTATCGGTATAAGTTGCTAAAGAAAAAGTAATTTAACCCTGTAAAAACATAAGGCGTTATTTTTGTATGATAATCGTGGAGATTAAAATCGAAAAAATTGAACTCTAATCCTGCAGATAGCTCTTTAATGTCATTGTCAAAACGATAGCCCCTCTGATTTCTTCCTGTTTCATCAGATTTAAAATCATTTCCGGTAATATTTGATTGTGTGTAAGAAAATCTCCAAGAGTGCCTCGGACTTCTATTCCATTTGTAAAGAATACCAAAAGCTGGTTTTTCAGGTGAGATGTAGGTTGTTTTTCCAACATCGCCTATAAAGTTACTTCCACCAAAAAAAACACCAATCTCGTTTATTTGAGCATTTAGTGTAATAAGAGGGAAAAAACATAACAATAAATTAAAAATTTTCTTCATTTAATTCAAAATTGCGTGCAAATATAATAATTATCAATACGAATCAAAGTTCCTTTAGTTAAATGTGCTTTTTTTTCATTTTATGATATGATTTTGAGCCATTTAATGATGATTCACTACATGCAGAACGAGAAAATGCGGTATTATCGTATAGTGAAGAATCAGAAAAGAGTTTAATTTCTTTTATCTTCTCCCCAGAGCAGTTTATTTCTTAAGGTTTTCAAGAAAGTTTCGCCTGGTATTTCAACCATTTTAATTTTGTAATCTGTTTTTTTTATTTTTAAAATAGACTCGTTTTTTACAGAAGAAATCCTCGAGTCTAAAGAAACCAAATATTGGTCTTCTCTTCCTGATACACGCAATGTGATTTCAGTGTCGTCTGGAATTACAAGGGGTCTGGCAGTTAAATTATGTGGAGCAATTGGCGTAATAACTAAACTTTTGACATCTGGCGTTAAAATTGGTCCGCCACAGCTTAATGAATATCCTGTTGAACCAGTTGGTGTAGAAATGATCAATCCGTCAGCCCAATAAGAATTTAGATACTCGTTATTCAAATACGTTTCTACAGTAATCATAGAAGTAGTGTCTTTTCTGCTCACTGTCACCTCATTCATCGCAAAATTTAGCTCTTCAAAAGCTTTATTGTATGGCTCGCAAGTTAAGCCTAATAAGGTTCTTTCAGAAGTCGTATAGTTTTGGCTAATAACGTATTGAAGTAAAATATCAATGTTTTCTTTCTGAACTTTAGCCAAGAAGCCTAATCTTCCAGCATTGATTCCTAATAAAGGAACTCCAGAATTACGAACAAAAGCTGCGGCTCTTAAAATCGTACCGTCACCTCCAATACTAATCAGCATCTCAAAACTATTGTCTAAAGCAGTACTTGGAGAAAAAGTTTTGTATTCTTTTTTTACAAGCTGTTTTTCATAAAGCATATTCAAGAAATTTTCTTCAATTACCATTTCGACGTTGTTGGTGTTAAAGAAATTGAAAATGTCTTTTATAATAGGTTCGGTACTGTTCTGATAATATTGTCCGTAAATGGCTATTTTCATTCGTTGTTAAATTAGAGAATTAGTCAATGTGTCAATTAGATAATTGGGAAATGCGAAAATCATATGATTAACTAATTTTCTCATTGGCGCATTCATAACTTATATATTGAGATACTTGTCTAAGTAATCTGATCGTTCTTTTAAGCTGTTGATGTAAGTGTCTTCTTGATGTTCTGAAATGATTTCGTAACCATACCTTCTATAGGTTTGGATGATTTCATTAATTGCCCCTAAACCAATTTTTACAGTAATCTGAACATTTTCTGTATCAGCCTCCGAAACAAAACATCCTAAAATTTTACCATTGTTGCTTTCTACAATTTGAGTCACCTCGCTCATAGAATAATCCAAAAGGCCTTTTTGAACAATAATAATCGCGCCCGGCTCTTTTAAAAATGGAGTTTCCTGAAAAAATTTCATGATATCTTCCATTTCGTAATACCCAATGTAATTATTATTCTCGTCAAGAATTGGGAGAAGGTTGGTGTGGTTTTTGGCAAAAACTTCTAGAACATCGAGCCAAATCATCGATTTTCTGGCAAAAAAACGTTCTAAAGTATATTTGTAATCAATTGCTTTTTTTTCAATGTCAAATGTTTCAACATCGTCAGAAGAGATGCTTCCAATAAAGACACCATCTTCTAAAATCGGAAAATGAGAAAAATTTACATCGACAAAAAAGTCCTGAATCGACGCTATTGTTTCCTGACTGTCAATTGCCCTGAAATCGTTTGTGATATAATTTGTAATTTCTGTCATAAATCAATTGAGGATATTTGATGCAAAATAATCAAAAAATACCGAAAACCGCTCTGTTTTACTTTGTATTTTTGTCGTAACAAATATAATGTTACTAGAATTAATATCTATTTATATGACAAAATTAAGTGTAAATATCAATAAAATAGCAACGCTTCGAAATGCCCGCGGCGGAAATGTTCCAGATTTATTAAAAGTGGCGGCAGATATTCAGCGTTTTGGAGGGCAGGGAATTACCATCCATCCTCGTCCAGACGAGCGCCATATCCGTTATCAGGATGCACGCGATTTAAAAGCAATTGTTACAACAGAATATAATATTGAAGGAAACCCTCAGCATAATTTTATTGATTTGGTTTTAGAGTGCAAGCCCGATCAAGTAACATTGGTTCCAGATGCAATTGGAGCGATAACTTCGTCTGCAGGTTGGGATACAATTAAAAATCAAGATTATTTAACTGAAGTTATTCAAGAATTTCAAAGAAACGGAATCAGAACATCGATTTTTGTTGATCCTATTTTGGAAATGATCGAAGGTGCAAAGAAAACGGGGACAGATAGAATTGAATTGTATACGGAATCTTTTGCGCACCAATATAGTTTAGGAAACGAAAAAGGAATTGAGCCGTACACTAAAGCTGCGGAATTGGCAAACGAATTAAATTTGGGGATCAATGCTGGACACGATTTGAGTTTGGATAATATCAAGTTTTTCAAACAAAACATTCCTGGTTTATTAGAAGTTTCTATTGGCCATGCCTTAATTTCAGAGGCGCTTTATCTAGGTCTGGATAATACGGTAAATATGTATCTGAATAAATTGAAATAATAATTAACATTAAAACAATTATAACCTGATGTAATTGGGTTATAATTGTTTATTTTCGCACTTTTCTTATTAAAATTAAGTGTTGAAAATAATTACTTTCTTCTGTTTGTTCTGTTTGTTCTGTTTTTCTGGTGTATTTGCGCAATCAAAGGCAACTATTTCTGGTAATATAAAATCTTCTGAAAATGAAAGTTTGGTTGGTGGATATATTTCTTTTACAGCAAAAGACTTTCAAACTTTTTCTACAGCCGATGCTTTCGGCAATTTTTCGATAACTATTCCTTTAGGGCAAGTTGAAATTAAAATCGATCAATCAGGGTATATTCCAAAAAACATTCAATTTGAAGCAAAGAAAGATACTTTTGTTTCAATTGTTTTAGAAAAAGACATAGCTCATTTAAAAGAGGTTGTAATTTCTAACAATAAAAAAAATGCAATAACCCATCTTTCTAATGGAAAACTTTCTTTTAATGTAAAAGAATTGTCGGCAGTTCCAAGTGTTATGGGAACAACAGATATTCTGAAAATTCTGCAGTTAACTCCAGGTGTCCAAAATTCGGGTGATGCAAATGGTTATTTTTATGTAAGAGGAGGAGATCCTGGACACAACGCAATATTGTACAACGGAACTCCAATTTATGGAATCTCTCATTTACTGGGAATTTTTCCTTTTTACAACGCAGATCATATAAAAGATGTTGAATTTGACAAATCAAGTTCGAATTCAAAATATGGCGGACGATTAAGTTCTACAACTTTGCTAAATTCTAATAGAAAAATGCCTTCTGAATTTGGTGTTCAGGGAAATGTGGGCATTTTAGCTTCACAATTGAGTTTTAATGTTCCCTTAAATAATAAAAATGCGTTTTATATTTCTGGAAGAAAAACTTATATCGATGAAATAGTTGGGCCAATATTAAAATCAGGATCAAAAAACAATGATGTTCAGGATATGAAATATGGTTTTTCAGACGGGAACTTCACCTTTTTATCTCAAATTTCTAAGAATAATTTATTTGTTGTGGATGCTTTTGCTAGTGGAGATGAATTGAAAGTTAAAGATGAAAATCTTGCGCTCCGAACTAGTTTAAAGTGGAGTAATTTTACCGTATCTCCGTCTCTTATTACAACACTTTCTCCCAAAGTAAGTATGTCAAATGCTGTTTATTTTAGTCAATATTCTAATGATTTAAGTATGGAGCAGGCGACAATTCAGTTTAACGTTTCGTCGTTTGTGAAGGATTTTGGATTTACGAATTCTGTTCGATATTATATTAAAAATATACCTTTTGAATCTGGATTTCAATACGCTTATCATAATTTGCAACCACAGAAAATAAATGTCGAAAATTTCACAACCATAAATAACAATTCGCACGATATCATAAATGCTAATGAAGCTGCTGTTTTTACTACTGCAAGGCCTAAAATAATCGAAAATCTTACAGCAGATTTAGGGCTTCGCATTAATTATTATGCATCAGGATCAGATTCGTATTTGCATTTTCAGCCTCGTGTAGTTTTGAATTATGTTCCAAGCGAAAAATATTCATTTTATGCTTCTTATAATAAACAGTATCAATATTTAAGTTTAATAACAACTTCAAGTGTTGGAATTCCTACAGACTTTTGGATTGCAAGTTCAGATGGCATCAAACCTCAGAATTCTAATGAATTTGCTATTGGTTCCAATCAAAATATAACGAGAAACTGGAGTTCTTCTTTAGGCGGTTTTTATCGTTCTATGAAAAATCTATTAGAGTATCCTTACGGAATTACTCAGTTTAATGAAATTACAACATTCAAAAATGATTTGTATGTGGGTAGAGGAAAAGCTTACGGACTTGAAATGATGCTCAAAAAAAGCAATGGAAAGTTTAGCGGTTGGCTGAGCTATACTTTAAGTTGGTCCGACCGAAATTTTGATGAGCTTAACAACGGCAGAACATATTTTGCCAAATACGACAGACGCCATAATCTTTCCCTTGTCGGAATGTACGATTTGAATTCTAAATGGAATTTTGGCATTACGCAACTATTTAGCTCTGGAAATAGATTTACAATGCCAACTTCGTGGTATTTTATTAATAACAATCCTGTAAAAGAATATTCGGGATATAATAATGCACAGATGCCAAATTATATTCGAACAGATATTGCGGCCAATTATTATTTTATAAAGACAGCAAAAAAAGAAAGCACCTTGAATTTTTCAATTTATAACACTTTTAATATTGCTAATCCAATTTATGTGGTTTTGGATGTTGAAGTAAACGAGAATAAAGATAAAGTAGTAGTAACCCAGAAAGAGAAAGTGTTGTATAGAATACTGCCTTCTATTAGCTGGAGATTTAAATTTTAAGCATATGAAAAAGTATCTGTTCTTTCTTTTAGCTTTAATTTTCGTAAGCTGTTCTAATGATGATGTTAAAACGGAGAAAAGTCTAGAATCTAAAATAGTAGTGGAAGGCTGGATTGAAGAAGGCGATTTTGCCAATGTTTTGTTGTCTACCAGTATACCTGTGACGGATGTTATTGATTCGACAAATGTTTTAAATCATGTCATAAGATCTGCAAAAATTACAATTTCAGATGGTGTAACGTCTGAAGTTTTGAGGGTAAAAAATGATAAAAATAGAGTGCCACCGTTTGTTTATTTTGGTTCATCATTAAAAGGGGAAGCGGGAAAAGAATATTCATTAAAAATTGAATATTTAAATAGGATAATAGAAGCTGTCACAATTATTCCTAAGAGTGTTGCTTTAAAAAGTGCAGATTATATAAAGAGAAATCCTGCTGATACGACGGGATATGTCTTTGTGAAATTCGATGATCCTAGTGATCAGAAAAATTATTATCAGATTGCAACTAAAATTGAAGGAGAGGAACCTATTTTTGTTCCCTCATTTTATGGAAACTTAGATGATAAAAATTTCGAAAATCCAGCTGTTTCAGTGCAAATAAATCGAGGAGTTATATTGTTTCCTAAAACTAAATTTACACCTTATTTTGCTGATGGAGATTTAATTCACGTAAAACTAAGAACTCAAACAAAAGAATCCTTAGATTTTTGGAACAGCTGGCAAAATGAAATTGTCAATAGTCAGAATCCAATCTATCCAGCCAATATTAGTTTAAAATCAAATATCAAGGGAGGAATAGGAATTTGGTCAGGATATGGGCAGAGTACTATACTTGTTAGGACTCCTCCTAAGAAAGAAAAGCCGATTTGAAAACTCAAATCGGCTTTTCTCAATTGTATTTAAAAATTATTGCTTGTTGAAAGCGGCAAGAAAGTCATCAAATTTGGTTTGTAATTTTTCAAATCCACTAGAGAAATAAGCACTCATTTCAACCTCAGTGTTGTCGCTGAATTTCAAGTAATAAGCTTCGTAAAGATATGGTCGAGCAAAAGATTCTCCAGTACTATTCCAATTATCCCAATACCCAAACTCAGCATCCCAAATTGGCAGGTTAAAAGTGTATTCACCATCTTTCTCTGAATGCTGAACAATATCAGCAATTTTTGTTCCATCTTTTTTAGAAACTAAAATCAGTTTCATGTTTTTGTTGAAATTAGCTGCATTTCCTTCAGAGATTTTTTTCTCATATGTGTTCAAGGCAGTGTAATAAGCTTTGTAGTCACTTTTAGGATCTTTATAGTCTAGATAAGCTGGACGGGTATTGTTTTTGTACAACGCTTCTTTATCGGCAGCTTCGGTAGCTAAATCCATATCAGCAACAATTACAAAATTGTCCATTAATTGGAATAAACCATTAGCTTTCCCTCTGTATTGAACAAGTTCGTCGTTATCAATTAATTTGTCAATTTCAGCAGAACTTCCAGCATTAAATGAAATTAAATTCTTTCCATTATAAGTAAGTGTAGCTTTTGAAGTACTTGCAGTTGCTTTTGTACCGCTCATTTCCCAAACATAACCATCGTTTAAGCTCATTTTGTATGAGAATTCAGTAGGAACTTCTTTTCCGTTAGCATACTTAGCTGTTTGAGTAAATACAGCAGCTTCTTTATTGTCAATTGTTAAAGTAGCATCTGCAGTATTAGGAAGGAAGAAGTAATCGTTAACTTCTACAGATCCGCCGTTTTCTGTCCAACTGTAGGTATCATTGTATTTTACTTTAATGTCAGAAGAAGTGCTTTTTGAAGAAAAAACCGCATTATTTGCTGTTTGAGATTCTTTTGCAGGGAAAACAAATTTTAATTCAGTTGTTGAAGCAGTTTTAACCCATTTTTTTCCAGCATTGTCCCAAGTGTATACACCGTAAACACCAGATACATTTAAAATATCTTCAACTTCATTGCCATTTTTTCCATTAAAAATATCGATGCTGCTTACATCAAGTAGACGGCTTAAATTTTCCATTGCTTCAATAGCGCTAGAAGATTTAGATTTGTCTAATTGAACCAACATGTCATTAGCTTCAATCTCTAGTTTTGTTTTTTGCTCAGTTGGAGTTAGTTTTGAGTAAGGCTGTTTTACTAAGTTAGCAATTTGCTCTTCAAGAGTTAGTTCTTTAGTTGGATCTGTTGTTGGGCTGTCGTCATTTGAACAAGAAACCATAAGTTGAGAAGCAACTAATGATAACAAAATGAATTTTTTAATCATGATTAGGTGTTTAAATTAGTTATTAAATCAAGATTTTTAAATCTTGATTTTGGCGCGAAGATAGATACTTTAAACCGAATTTCCTTACGGAAAACCGTAAAACATAAAATATTTTTGTATTAAATTTCTTACAATGTTTTATAACGGTGTTTTTGAATCTTTTTTGCTCAACTTTTCTACCTTTGTAAAAGATATTAATACAAATGCAAATGTTATACTCAAAAATAGAAGGCGAGGGAGAACCATTTATCATCATGCACGGATTTCTAGGAATGTCTGATAACTGGAAAACTCTTGCAGGACAATATGTAGAAGCCGGATTTCAAGTTCATATTTTAGATTTACGAAACCACGGACGCAGTTTTCACTCAGACGAATGGAGTTACGAAGCGATGGTTCAGGATGTATATGAATATTGCCAAGCAAATAATCTAACACGAATTGATATTTTGGGACATTCGATGGGTGGAAAAGTGGCAATGCTTTTTGCTACAACACACCCAGAAATTGTAGACAAATTGATTGTAGCAGATATTGGTCCGAGATTCTACAAACAGCATCACCAAGATATTTTGGCAGGATTAAATGCTGTTGATTTTTCGGTAAAACCAAGCCGAAATGATGTGGAGGCAATTTTGGCACAATATGTTTCAGATTTCGGAACACGTCAGTTTTTGCTAAAGAACTTATATTGGAAGGAATCTGGACAATTGGCTTTTAGATTCAATTTAGAAGCTTTCAACAACAATCTCGATACAATTGGAAAGCCTTTGGCAGATCATTTGGTTTTTAATAATCCGACATTATTTATTAGAGGAGGAAATTCGGGCTATATTCAAGATCAGGATATTGACGGAATCCGAAAGCATTTTCCGAATTTAAAATTAGAAACGATTCCAAATGCTGGGCATTGGCTTCATGCTGAAAATCCGCAGCTGTTTTTCGAATTGACCACTACGTTTTTAAAAGAGTAGTCATTTTTGATAAAAATTTTATTACTTTTAAATAAATTTTAAACCTGAATAACTATGAAATTATTACTTAGACTCCTTGTTACTGCGGCTTTGGTTTTGTTATTATCTAATATTTTGACAGGAGTGCACGTGGCTAGTTTTGGTACAGCTGTAATTGTAGCAGTAGTTTTAGGATTGCTGAACGTTTTTATAAAACCAATTTTAGTGATTTTAACTTTGCCAGTTACGTTGGTCACATTAGGTTTGTTTTTACTGGTGATAAACGCGGTAATTATTTTGCTGTGCACTAATATTGTAGGAGGTTTTGCGGTAAATTCATTTTGGACAGCATTACTATTCAGTATTATTTTGTCTATACTTCAATCTCTTACTTATAAAATATTGGGAGACGATAAATAAAAACAAATCAGGCGGATTAAAACTGCTTCAAATACAATAAATTAAAAACTTGGTTGGGTTGCAAAAATTTTATAATTTTGCAACCCAATTTTATTACGTAAATTAAAGAAGAAGATGGATATTAAAAGAGTAGCAATAGACGCTGTAAACGAGACGATTGTTATGAACGTTGTTCATATGGATTATAAAGGTCAAGTAGCAAAAAGAATCAACGAAAAAATGCCTTTAGCGCAAGTAAAAGGATTCAGAAAAGGACAAGTTCCTAAAGATCTTGTTGAAAAACAATACGGAAAAGCTATTAAGCAAGAAGAGATCAAAAAAGTAGTTGATTTGGCTTTAGAGCGTTATATTCAATCTGAAAGATTAAATCTTTTAGGAACTCCGCTTCCAAAAGTAAACGAAGATTTTAACTGGGATGCTGAAGAGTTAACTTTCGAATATGAAATTGGTTTAGTGCCAAACTTCGAAATTGATCTTGAAGCTAAAAATAATATCGTAAAATACGTTGTTACTGCTGACGACAAATTGATCGACGGACAAGTGGAGCGTATCCAAAAACAATTTGGAAAAGCAGTTCCACAAGAAATATCTGATGCAAAATCTGACTTAACTGGAACTTTCTCAAGCGAAGCAAACGGAATCAACAATACGACTACAATCTCTGTTGATACATTCAGTAAAAAAGCTCAAAAACAATTCATAGGTAAAAAAGTTGGAGATGTTGTTACAGTAAGCACAAAAGGTTTGTTTGATGACGATCACCAATTAATGGATTACTTAAAAGTAGGTCACGAAGGTGTTCACGGTTTAGATGTTGAAGTAAACTTTACTATCAGCGCTATCAACGGTTCTGAGCCAGCTGAATTAAACCAAGAATTATTTGATAAACTTTTTGGTGAAGGAAAAGTAGCTTCTTTAGAAGATTTAAAAGCTAAAATTAAAGAAGATGCTGAAGCACAATTCGCGCAGCAAGCAGAGCAAAAATTATTATTAGATGTTCAGGATTTCTTAATCGAAAACACAAAATTTGATTTGCCAGCTGAATTCTTAAAAAAATGGTTGCAAACTGTTGGAGAGAAAAAATTAACTCCAGAAGAAGCTGAAGTAGAATACGCAAGATCTGAAAAAGGTTTACGTTTCCAGTTAATCGAAGGAAAAGCATTAGCTCAAAGCAATATCCAAATTACATTTGAAGATTTGAAAGAGTTTACATCAAACGCAATTAGACAGCAAATGGCTCAATTTGGTCAAACAAACCCAACTGACGAAGAAGTTCAAGGAATCGTAGCTAGAGTTTTATCTAACCAAGATGAAGTGAAAAGACTTTCTGAGCAAGTTGTAGCATCTAAAATGTTAGATATTTTCAAAGAAAAAGCTAACCCAACTACTAAAGAGGTTACTTACGAAGAATTTATTGCAGCTTCTTACGGAGAATAAATTTTAGTCTGAAAGTCAAAAGTTATAAAGTCGAAGTTAAGAAGTATACTTTTTAAAAATTAAGATTTTATTACAGAAACTGAAAGATAAAAATAATTATATTTGAACGTCAATGGAATTTTTTATTCTGTTGACGTTCTTTTTTTGTTTCAGGTTTCAAGTTGCTAAACGTTTCTTGGTTAAAAAAAACTTAGAATCTTAGCGCCTTAGAATCTTAGCATCTTTAGAAAGAAGACAAATTGGCATCTCTTATAAAAAGGTATGAACTTTGTTTAATTCGTTTTAGTCATTTTCTGACTTTAGACTTTTCAACTTTAAACTAAAAATATGAACTACGGTAAAGAATTCAAAAAATTTGCTACAAAGCACCAAGGAGTAAACGCAATGTATTACGATAAAATCGTAGCGGCAATGACTCCAACCAACATGACTCCATATATTATAGAAGAGCGTCAGCTGAATATTTCTCAATTAGACGTTTTCTCAAGATTAATGATGGACAGAATTATCTTTTTAGGAACTGGTATTGACGATCAGATCGCTAATATCGTTCAGGCTCAGTTGTTATTTTTAGAAAGCGCTGATGCTTCAAAAGATATTCAAATTTATTTAAACTCTCCAGGGGGAAGTGTTTACGCAGGTTTAGGAATTTACGATACTATGCAGTACATCAAGCCTGATGTAGCGACAATTTGTACAGGAATGGCAGCTTCTATGGGAGCAGTTTTATTATGTGCTGGAGCTGCAGGAAAACGTTCTGCATTGCCTCACTCAAGAGTTATGATTCACCAGCCGTCTGGAGGAGCGCAAGGTGTTGCGACAGATATGGAAATCAACTTGCGTGAGATGTTAAAATTAAAAGATGAGCTTTACAACATTATTTCTCATCATTCTGGTCAGACTTTCGAAAGAGTTCATAAAGACAGTGAACGTGATTACTGGATGAAAGCAGACGAAGCAAAAGAATACGGAATGATCGACGAAGTATTAAGAAGAGGATAAATTTTTAAGGTTTAAATTGTTTCAGGTTTCAGGTTTCAAGTTTGGCACATAACACACCAGCTTGAAACTTGGAACCTGAAACTTGAAACAAAAAATAATATTAAGCTGCAAGGAATTAAGTTTTTAAGTTTTAATTAAATCAAAAAGCTTAGAAACTTAGTATCTTTGCAGCTTAGTAACTTAAATAGAATGGCAAAAGTAGTATTAGAATGTTCGTTTTGTGGAAGAAAGAAGCCAGAAACTAATTTATTAATAGCTGGTATCAATGCGCATATTTGTGATAAGTGTATTGAACAGGCGCACGGAATTGTTTTAGAAGAATTAAAATCTAGCGGAAGCGCAAAACTAGTTGGGGACTTGATTTTAAAGAAACCAAAAGAAATTAGAGCTTTCCTAGATCAATATGTTATTGGTCAAGATCAGACTAAAAAAGTAATGTCGGTTGCGGTTTACAATCATTACAAGCGTTTAATGCAACAGCAATTGGACGATGAAGTTGAGATCGAAAAAAGTAACATCATCATGGTTGGTCAAACTGGAACAGGAAAAACATTGGTGGCAAAAACTATTGCTAAAATGTTAGACGTTCCTTTGGCAATTGTTGATGCAACAGTATTGACAGAAGCGGGTTATGTTGGGGAAGACGTTGAAAGTATTTTGACTCGTTTGCTTCAAGCCGCAGATTATGACGTAGCAAAAGCAGAAAGAGGAATCGTGTTTATTGATGAAATCGATAAAATCGCTCGTAAAAGTGATAATCCATCTATAACTCGTGACGTTTCTGGAGAAGGTGTTCAACAGGCATTATTGAAGTTATTGGAAGGAACAGTGGTAAACGTACCGCCAAAAGGAGGACGTAAACATCCAGACCAAAAATTCGTTGAGGTAAATACTCAAAACATCTTATTTATTGCTGGTGGTGCTTTTGATGGAGTAGAACGTATTATTTCAAAACGTTTAAACCGTCAGGCAGTTGGTTACTCTACTTCTAAAAACACTGACAATATTGATAAAGATAATTTATTGCAATACATCATACCAAAAGATATCAAAGACTTTGGTTTGATTCCTGAGATTATTGGACGTTTGCCAGTTTTAACGCACATGGATCCTTTGGATAAAGCAACGCTTCGTGCGATTTTAACACAGCCTAAAAATGCATTGATCAAACAATATCAGAAATTATTCTTAATGGATGATGTTGAATTTACGATTACAGACGAGGCTTTAGATTTTATTGTAGATAAAGCTTTAGAGTATAAACTAGGAGCTCGTGGATTGCGTTCATTATGTGAAGCTATCTTGACAGATGCCATGTACGAACTGCCAACTTCTGACGATATAAGTTTGACAATCGACAAAGAATATGCAGAACATACGCTTAGCAAAAACTTATTGAAGCGTATGGAAATTGCTTCTTAAGGATTTAGAATAATTCACTTTGTCAAAGTTTTAAAACTTTGCTAAAGTTCTTTTATAAACCTGTTCATTTATTTGAACAGGTTTTTTTGTATTATTGCACCCTAAACTTCTCTCGATATTCAATAGGCTTCATACCAACCATTTTATAAAATACCTTTCTAAAAGCTTTTGGGTCGTTATAGCCAGTTTTTTCAATAATTTCCGAAATCGAAAGTTGCGTTTGTTCTAAATATTTCTTCGAACTTTCGACTCTAATATTCTGCAAATATTCAATTGGCGGAATTCCTGTCACTTGTTTGAAACGGCGTGTCATGTTTCTGGCACTTGTTGGAATATCTTTTGTGATTTCTTCTAGTTTTTCGATGGAATGATATTGGCTTTCAATTTTTTGCTGCAACATGGCCACTAAAGAATCATTGTGTAAATGGTTGGGTCTGAAGGTGCTGAAATAGCTTTGTTTGTATCTATTTAAATCGATAGAGAATGTTTTGGCAATTTTAACTGCCATTTCGTTACCGCAGAATTTCTGAACCAAAAGAATCAATAAGTGAAATGTTGAGGTTGACCCACCGCTGGTGTATAAACTTCCGTCGGCTGTTAAGGTTTCCTCTGGTTTTAATTTTACCATCGGAAAAGCTTTTGTAAAAGCACTGCACGCGTCAACATGCGTTGTAGCTAATTTTTCATTTAGTAAACCAGAAGCAGCAAACAAAAAAGCTCCAGTACAAAAACTAGCTAATTCAGCTCCAGCCTTATGCTGTTTTTGCAGCCACGGAATAAAACATTTATTCTTTTTAATCATCTCGCTCATATTATCTGTCGTAAAAGCGGGAATTAAAATTAAGTCTAGAATACTATCCGAAGTTTCAATGGCATTGCTTTTATATCCAAATAAATTTCCTTGATCGGACTGCTCTTGAGATTGAAAAATCATAATTTCGAATGGTTTCTCCTCTCCAGCAGTAAGTTTATTCGTGGTTTCAAATACTTCTAATATTGCAGCAATGCTCAGTAATTTATAGTCGTGAGGTACGATTAATCCTAGTTTCTTGCTCATGATTTTTGGTCTTTTGGAATTTCAGTATCTTACAAAAATAATCAAATTGTCTCAAATGCCCCTAAAAATGACTTTTATTGGCATTTTTAAGTAATCTTAAAAAATTAAATTTGTTTTAATTAATTCGTAATTTTATCAAGATGAAAACAAAAATCTTCTTAAATCTTGCTGTAAAAGATTTAAATCGCGCAATATCTTTTTTTAACGAACTCGGCTTTCCAACCAATCCGAAATTTACTAATGATAAGGGAGCTTGCATTGTTATAAGCGAAAGCATCTTTGTGATGCTTTTGGTAAAAGAGTTTTATCAAACATTTACAAAGAAACAAATTTGTGATTCTACAACAACCAGCGAAGCTCTTATGGCGCTTTCTGTAGAAACGCGAGAACAAGTAGATGAAATGATTGAAAAGGCAGTTAAGGCTGGAGGAACAGATTACCAGCAATCTCAGGATTATGGCTGGATGTACCAAAGAACTTTTCTAGATGTAGACGGACATCACTGGGAAGTTTTCTTTATGGATGAAAGTCAGATTCCGGAAAACATGTAATAATTAATACGAAACAAATCAAACAAAAATTATTTAAAAATGATAACAATTAAAAACACCGTGAATGCATCTCTTGATAAAGTTTGGAATTTTTGGAACACTCCAGAACATATTACAAAATGGAGCTTTGCTTCTCCTGATTGGCACACGCCTTATGCAGAAGCCGATGTGAGAGAAGGAGGAAGATTCAAATTGACTATGGCTGCAAAAGACGGAAGTATGAGTTTTGACTTTGAAGGAGAATTTACTTTAGTAAAGCCAAACCAAGCGCTTTCGTATGTTATGGGAGACGGAAGAAAGGTTGAAATTACTTTTACTGAAACTGCAAATGGTGTTGAAATAATTGAAAGTTTCGATCCAGAAACACAAAATCCAGAAGAAATGCAGCGCGCTGGTTGGCAGGCAATTTTGGATAATTTTAAAAGTTACATTGAAGCAAATTAGTTTTTAGACTCTAAAGTCTCAAAGTGACAAAGGTTCAAAGATTACAAACTTAAATTAGCTTACATTACTCATATGGTTTAAAAGAAATAAATATCTAACCCAACAAAAAAAACAAAAAATGACAAAACAAATATGGTTGAATCTTCCTGTAAAGGATGTAGCAAAAGCGAAAGATTTTTTTTGGAAAATTGGTTTTTCGTTTAATGAACAACATGATACGCCAAGTTCGACGTGCATGGTTGTAGGTGAAGGACATTTTGTGATAATGCTTTTCGAAGAAATGCTTTTTTCAAGTTTTTCCAAGAACAACATTGCAGATACGAATTCAAGTTCGGAAGTCTTGATTTCAATTGATGCAGAAAGCAGGGAAGAAGTTGATGAATTAGCTGAAAAAGTCAAAGAAGCCGGCGGAACCATTTTTGCTCCTCCTGCAGAAAGCCAAGGCTGGATGTATGGCTGTGGTTTTGCCGATTTGGATGGTCATCGTTGGAATGTTTTATTTATGGATTTTAGTAAATTACCAGGTTAAGATGGAAAAATTAGTGTTTAATACTGAGATAAAGGCTTCTAAAGAAAAAATTTGGAAAGTCTTATGGGATGATGAAACTTACCGAAAGTGGACAAGCGCTTTTTGTGAAGGAAGCTACGCTGAATCGAATTGGAACGAAGGGGACAAGATTTATTTTCTTGGACCAGGGGGAACAGGGATGAATAGTCTTATTGAGATTAAAATTCCGAACGAATATATGGCTTTTAAGCATCTGGGCGAAATCAAAGATTTTAAAGAAGTGCCGCCAAATGAGGAAACGGAAAAATGGAGCGGTTCAATGGAAACCTACAGACTGACTCAAAAAGGAGATGTGGTAGATCTTCATGTTGAGGTAGATGTGATTGAAAAGCATATTGATTATTTTAAAGAAGCTTTTCCAAAAGCGGTAGAATTGATTAAAGAACTGTCTGAAAAAGAGAATAAAGAAAGAGAATTGACAACTTAAAAATTTATAATTAACAATTAAAGAGAAATATCATGGCAACAGCAGTAAATCCATATTTAATGTTTAACGGAACTTGCGAAGAAGCATTTCTGTTTTATAAATCAGTTTTTGGTGGAGATTTTCCATATATCGGAAAATTTAAAGATGCTCCAGCAGAAGAAGGAGAAGTACTTTCTGAAGAAGCTTTAAATCGAATCATGCACGTATCGCTTCCAATTGGGAATACTACTTTAATGGGAAGTGACACGCATCCAAGATACGGAGATGTCGGTTTTGGCGACAACTTTTCTGTTTCTATTCACGCAGAAAGCAGAGAAGAAGCAGATAAAATCTTCAACGGACTTTCGGCAGGAGGAAAAGTAGAGATGCCTATGAATGACACTTTCTGGGGATCTTACTTCGGAATGTTTAAAGATAAATTCGGCATCAACTGGATGGTGAGTTTTGATAAAAATGAAGGAATGAAATAATATAAAAGTTATGTTATTTTAATAGTAGAACATAATTGTTAAATTACTCTAAAAAGCACATGAAAATGTGCTTTTTCGTTTCAAAAAAACAAAGAATATTCTTTTTTATCAACAAGAGATTGCCGATTTTTGTCGCTTTAAAATCAAGAAGATAAAATGGCAGCAGAAGACAAAGAAATAATCTTACTAAAAGTTTCTGGACACGATAAAATTGGAGTTACAGCAGGATTAACAGCTGTATTGGCAGCATACGATGCTAATATTTTAGATATCGGGCAAGCTGATATTCACGATACGCTTTCTTTAGGTATTTTGTTCGAAATTGCTGCAGGATCATCATCTGCACCCGTTTTAAAAGATCTTTTGTTTAAAGCATACGAATTGGAAATCAAAGTAAAATTTATTCCGATTTCTATTGAAGATTATGAAACGTGGGTAAAATCACAATCAAAACAACGTTATATCATCAATATTTTGGGAGAAAAACTGGCGGCATCACAATTGTCTGCAGTGACTCAGATATTGTCAGACCAAAATTTAAATATCGATTCGATTATTCGATTAACAGGAAGAACTTCTGTTGTAGAAAAAGAAGAATATCCGCGTTCTTGTATTCAATTGTCTGTAACGGGTGAAATTGTAAACAAGATCATCATGACAGCGAGTTTTATGGAAATTTCCAGAACGCTAAACGTTGATATTTCTTTCCAAGAAGACAATATTTACAGAAGAAACCGCCGTTTGGTTTGCTTCGATATGGATTCAACTTTAATTCAAACCGAAGTAATCGACGAACTTGCGGAATTGAATGGAGTAGGAGATCAAGTTCGTGCTATTACAGAATCGGCTATGAACGGTGAAATTGATTTCAACGAAAGTTTCAAAAAGCGTATGGCACTTCTAGAAGGTTTGAGCGAAGAAGTTTTGCAAAATGTTGCTGTTAATCTGCCAATAACACAAGGAGCACACCGTTTGATGAAAGCTTTAAAATATTATGGCTATAAAACTGCAATTCTTTCAGGAGGATTTACCTATTTCGGAGAATATCTTCAAAAAGAATTAGGAATAGACTACGTTCACGCCAATCAATTAGAAATAAAAGATGGGAAACTGACGGGAAAATATTTAGGAGACATCGTAGATGGCCAGAAAAAAGCCGAATATCTAAAAGCAATTGCAGAAAAAGAAGGAATTCACATCAATCAGACAATCGCAGTTGGAGATGGAGCCAACGACTTGCCAATGCTAAACTTAGCAGGTCTTGGAATCGCTTTCCATGCGAAACCAAAAGTAAAAGAAAGCGCCTCAACATCCATCTCAAGTTTAGGTCTTGATGGTGTTTTATACTTATTAGGATATCACGATAGATATATTGATATGATGTAATTTGCAATCTGTCGCCCTGAGCGAAGTCGAAAGGCTTTCATGTCGAAAAAGGCTTCGACTCCGCTCAGCCTGACAAAGTAAATGCATCTATGTTATTCGGCAAAGAAGAGATAGCATTCAGAATTCCATAATCAAAATAAAAAACAAACCTCAGTCTTTGCAATAAAGGCTGAGGTTTGTTTTTTATGGGCATGCCCCTCCGGGTCGGGCTATCCGTTTCAATCTTTTTATTTTTAAAGAAAAAATAAAAAGGATTTCCACTTCTATCCCTCATGCGCGTTTAGTGGAATTAACGTTTTTAAATTATGTCAAAAGTAAAATCAACTTTAGTTCTAACGTGATATCCTTCATGTTCTCCACAAAGCCATTTAGGAGATTTAAGCATCACATTTTTAAAATCTTGTTTTGCTTTGTTTGCAATATTGCTATTAAAAACAACATCATTTATCGAGCCATCCATTTCAACAACAAAATTTAAAGAAATAGATCCTTTGAAATTTTTTCCCGTTTTTGTCTTTTTGAAGTTTTCCAAAATATATGCAACAAATTTATCTTTGCCACCAATGAATTCGGGTTTTACTTGAATTGTTTCAAAATCATAAATATTTTTCTGTATGGCACTTAATGGTTTAGCCTCTTGCGAATTGGATTTTTGTGTTAAAAAGACAAAAAAGAAAAAGAGCAATAGTTTTTTGGTCATAAAGAGTTTTTTTATTTTCTAGATTCCAACTCCTTTTTAATTTCCTTTAAATTCTTGAGATTCAAGAAAAGAATAGGTAATAAAGCAATCGGAACAATACTCATGGCGCTAAAACCTTTCATAAAAATGATAAATATATTAAGAATGAACAGCATAAGAAGCACAACGCAAAAAACGGTATTTACGGTTTTTAATGTCTTCTGATTTTTAATCAGTTCTTCAGTGGTCATTTTGCTGAATTTTGTTTCTTTCATTTTATAAGTTTTTTTAGCACATTTCTTTCAATTGTTCCAAATAATCTCTCTGATTCGAAAGTCTCGGAATCTTATGCTGACCGCCTAATTTGTCTCTTTCTTTTAACCAGTCATAAAATAAATTTTCACGGGCAACATTCACAACCAAAGGATTTAAAGTCATATTATTGTAGCGTTTCGCTTCGTAATCAGAATTCAGCGTTTGCAAAGTTTCGTCCAGTACTTTTTGGAACAGGCCTACATCGGCAGGATTTTTCTTGAATTCAATCATCCATTCATGTGCGCCTTTTTCTTTGTCCTGCATAAAAATAGGAGCAACTGTATAATCTATAACTTCAGTTTGAGTCACTTGGCAAGCTTTTGCAATAGCTTGATCGGTATTTTCGACCATTAATTCTTCTCCAAAAACATTAATGTGATGTTTCGTTCTTCCCGTCACTCTAATTCTGTACGGATTTAAAGAAGTAAAACGAACTGTATCGCCAATTAGATATCTCCATAAACCAGAATTTGTAGTAATAACAATGGCGTAATTTTTATTTAATTCAACATCTGCTAAACGAACCACTTTTTGGTTTGGAGTTCCAAAAGTATCCATCGGAATAAATTCGTAGAAAATGCCATAATCCAGCATTAGTAATAAATCGCTCGAATTATTCAAATCCTGAATCGCAAAAAAGCCTTCAGAAGCATTGTATATTTCGTAATATCTAAAATCTTTGCTTGGCAATAATTTTTTGTATTGTTCTCTATAAGGAGAAAAGCTTACTCCTCCGTGAAAATACACTTCCAAATTTGGCCAAAGCTCCAGTAAGTTTTGCCTTCCGGTATTTTCTAAAACTTTATTCATTAAAACCAACATCCAAGACGGAACTCCTGCAAAACTGGTTACATTTTCATTTTTGGTTTCATTAATAATGGCGGCGATTTTGGTTTCCCATTCGCTCATCAGCGAAGTTTTACTGCTTGGCGTACTGCTGAATTCTGCCCAAATTGGCATATTCTCAATCAAAATTGCCGATAAATCGCCAAAAAAAGTATTGTTGTTTTCGTAAATCTGAGAGCTTCCTCCTAGGCGAAGGCTTTTTCCCAAAAATAATTCAGAATCTTCATTGTTATTCAAATAAAGACATAGAAGATCTTTACTGCCTTTATAATGGCAATCTTCCAGAGCTTCATTACTTACCGGAATAAATTTACTTTTTGCATTTGTCGTTCCGCTCGATTTGGCAAACCATTTAATTGGGCTTTCCCAAAAAACGTTTTGTTCGCCTAAGCGTGTGCGTTCAATAAGCGGCTGTAATTCTTCATAAGTTGCAATAGGAACTCTTTCTGCAAATGTCTGATAAGAATTAATGCTCGAAAATTCATATTTTTTTCCAATAACTGTATTCTCAGATGCCGTCAATAAGTTATGCAATAATTCTTCCTGAACTTCATTAGGGTATTTTAAAAAAAGTTCTATTTGATGAATCCTTTGTTTTAGGACCCAAGATGCAAACGAATTGATAATAGATAAAGGCATGAATCTGTTTTTAAGTTAACTAATTTTAGTCTTTAAATCTCACAAACTTTGTAAAACAAAAAACTTAAAATTTGAATATCGGGAGACAAATAGTAACTTTGTCTTCATATCAAAAATAATATTTTTTTGTAAAAAACAATTCTATTTGAAGTAAAGATTCTAACTATATAAACGAATTTTAACACAAAAAATTTTAAATCTTTGATAAATCTAAATCAGCAATTATAAATAAAATACGAATGCAATATCAAGGCGTACTGACAAAAATGCAAACTGAACTTGGAAGTCCAATTCAATATTATTTGGTGTTCGAGGATAGTTTCTTAAATGTGAATCAATTATTGGATAAAGAAATTGAAATCAATTTTGTAGGCTGCCAATGTTTGAATTGCGGTAAGAAGAAAAAAATATACAGACAAGGCTTTTGTTACGAATGCTTTTATTCGAGCCCAGCAGTGGGAGATTGGATTATGAGGCCAGAATTGAGTACAGCACATTTAGGAATTGCAGATAGAGATTTAGAGTATGAATCAAAAGCGCAGTTACAGCCTCACATTGTTTATTTGGCTTCGGCTTGTGAGATAAAAGTAGGTGTAACCCGTAAATCTCAGGTTCCAACCCGTTGGATCGATCAAGGTGCTTCGCAAGCAATTGCAGTAGTCGAGGTTCCAAACCGATATTTGGCTGGAATAACAGAGGTGGCATTAAAAGATCATTATACAGATAAGACGAATTGGAGAAAAATGCTGCAGAATTCTGTTGAGACTTTTGACCTGATTGCAGAAAAAGCCAAAATCGAAAGTTTGATTCCGGCAGAAGTCAAAGATTATTTTTATGCCCAAAAAAATGATGTTTATGAACTTCAATACCCAGTTTTAAGTTATCCTGGAAAAGTGAATAGTTTAAACTTAGACAAAACTCCTTCTTTCAGTGGAAAACTAACCGGAATTAAAGGCCAGTATTTATTATTTGAGAACGGAACAGTGTTTAATATCCGAGGTTCTGAAGGTTATGTTGTCACAATAGATGTCTAGGTTTATTAGGTGTTTGTCTATAATTTTTATGCAAGCGTCTATTAAAGTGTTAAATATATTATAATTTATTGTAATTTTAACTCAATTCCAAAAACAAAAAGATGTAAATGTTGATACATTTCGTTACAATTTTGTAACAAATGCTTATTGGAAGAATTTATTTTTAAAAAATAAAAGGAGGTAGATTTGAGTTTGCCACTATTTTAAATTTTAATTGAGATTTGTAATCCCCCTAAATTATTCCATAAATGAGTGTTTTAAGCAAAATTAATGTACATAGAAGAAACATAATGCGGAACCTGACAAAGAATGTTGGGAAAGCAAATATACAGGACGATTTTATTTTGGTCGACAAGAGCGAAATCAAGAAAGTTCTTATTTGCAGACCAAACGGAAGGTTAGGAAACCTTTTATTAATCACGCCACTTGTTCAGGAAGTGTCTGAAATGTTTCCAAATTGCAAAATTGATTTATTTGTAAAAGGTACATTAGCTCCCATTATTTTTGAAAAATATGATAGCGTTGACAAAATAATTCATCTGCCTAAAAAGCCATTTAAAAGTTTAGTGGAATATTCAAAGGTTTGGATTTCATTAAAAAAAGCACACTACGATTTAGCTATCAATGTAGATCAGAACTCTTCTTCGGGCCGATTGGCGGTTCAATTTTCAAATGCAAAATACAAGTTTTTCGGAGATTCAATCGATGAGTCTGTAGGGCAAAAAAATGATTTTGAACACATTGCAAAATATCCGGTCTATAATTTCCGAAATTTTTTGTCGAAACTTAGATTGCCAACGAACAGCAATAAAATAATTGCACCTATAGACCTCAAATTATCCGCTTCTGAAATTACAGAAGGCAGAAAAAAACTAAAAGAAATTACAGACAACGATAAAAAAACGATTTGCATTTTTACTTATGCAACGGGAGCAAAGTGTCTTTCAGAAGAGTGGTGGGAAAAATTTTATTCTCAGCTTACTGCAGAATATAAAGATTATAATATCATTGAGATTCTGCCGGTCGAAAACGTATCGCAAATCGGGTTTAAAGCACCATCATTTTACAGTAAAGACATTCGCGAGATAGGATCTGTTATTGCAAATACTGAACTATTTATTGGTGCCGATAGTGGAATTATGCATTTATCGAGTGCGGTACATACACCAACTATCGGGCTGTTTTCAGTATCAAATCTGAAAAAATATGAACCCTATGATAATTGCAGTATCGGAATCGATGTTAATCTGTACACGAAAAAACAGTACATAAAAACAATAAACTCAATTTTGAATAACGGACGATTAAATAGTTTATCAAAAGCAATATAAAACAAAAAAAACCTGTTTGAAAGAACAGGTTTTTTTTGTTTTTAAGATGCTAAGTTTCTAAGGCGCTGAGCTGCTAAGTTTTTTTTAGCTTCGAGAAAATCAGAAACTTAGTATCTTAGCAACTTAGTAGCTTTTTATCACGGATTCTTCTTCTTAAACAATCCATTCAATAAATCACTTGCTTTTTTGGTTACTTCCTGAGTTTTCTGCTCTTTTTCAGTTTTAGCAGCTTGGGTAGTATCTTTTGCTTTTGTGTTTTTATTGATTAAATCGGTAAGTGCTGAAGTTCCTTTCTGAGTCAGTTTTTCTTTTTGCTGATTTACCAATTGTGTAGTCAGATTGCTCACAGCAGCTTTCATATCTGTACTGACTTTAGGATTTGAAAAATTCCCTGTCAAAGAAGCATTAATCGGAATGTTATCTAGTTTTGCAGCATCTGCAGGAGACATTTTCGCAATTAAGTTGTTGGCTTCCGTTCCTAAATATTTGGCAGGAACATCAAATTTTAGATTGTAATTCATGGTTTGATCAAAGCCATGAGTTCCGCCAACGGTTACTTTAATGTCTTGATATTTAATGTCAAACGGTTTAATATTTACTTTTCCGTTATCAAAAGTCAATGCCATTTTTAAATCATTCAGATTCAATTTGTTTAGGTCAAGAAACTTCACATTCGAAGTAAGCGAATTTAAAACTGTTGAGTTTTTAGCATTTACAGTAGTAGATAACAGTTGGCCTAATAAATCTCCTGAAATCGATTTTAAATCTGGAGTCAATTCTTTTGCATCCAAATTACCATTCAGTTTAATAGTCGAATTTAATTTTCCGTTGATGATTCCAGCAATTGGCGCAATTTTTTTCATCATATCCAACTGCGTAAAAGTCTGCGCAATATCAACTTGATTGAAACCTAAATTCATATCAAAAGTCGGCACTTTTTCTTTTGTAGAAACCGCTCCGTTAAGACCGATAGACCCTCCGAAAATGTTTGTTTTAAAGTTTTCAAGCGTTGCTTTTTCATCCTTAATAAGCAATCTTCCAGAAACATCCTTTAATTTCAAATTATCATATAAAACTGTTGTTGCTTTTGCATTTAACGTACAGTTTAAGAAAGCAGGAATCTTCATTGCATCAGCTGGTTTTGCAGGAGTTTTGGTTTCCTCTTTTGCAGGTTCGCTAGCAGTCATGAAATCATCAACAGCTAATTGGTTTGAGCTCATATTGAAGTTTCCTTTCAGTTCTTGTTTTTTAAACATAAAACCATAGAAATTCTCTAAAACTCCGTTAATGCTGATATCGCTTTTTCCAGTCGTAGCATCAAACTGCTTTAAGTTAATTTTGCTCGGATTGAATTCAACCAACGCTGTGCTGATGTTCATTGATTTGTTGTTTTCATCAGTATATTTAAATCCTGACAAACTCATTGTACCAGCATTTTTGATATTTTGGTACTGGCTCTTTTCTACAGAAGCCATATCAAAATTGGTAGTAACATCTGCTTTTAAAATACCTGCCAAAGGTTTATCCATTTTAATTGGATATGCTTTTGAAAGATTAGCTAAGTTGATTGTTCCTTTTAAAGCCGCATCGATAATAGGATTTACAGTAATGTTTTTGATATTCGCTTTAGCGTTAAAAACATCTTGGTCAATTCTAAATGATAGCTTGTCTAGGTTCACATAAGTATCATTTAAAATTCCAGTTTCGTTAATGATTTTCGTATCAATTACAATATTTTGAACCGATTTTGGAAGGTTTGGATATTGGAAAGAAGCATTGTTTGATGCGATTTCAATATTAAATTTAGGTACAGTTGTATCTGTAAGTTCTCCTTTTGCAAAACCATTTACGGTAAAATCTCCAGTTGTTTTTACGCCATCTAAACCAGCAGCGTAAGCCGAAGGAATTAAGCCTAAGAAATTGGTAAAAGATGAAGTAGGAGTTTTAAACTTTAAGTCGTAAATCTGAGCTTTCTCTGCCATTTGAATGAATCCATCGAATTCTAAAGGCAATTGATTGATTAAAGCTTTATTTTCTTTGAAAGTATATTTGCTTTTCTCTAAATCGATTCCAAGGACAGCGTCTAAAGTTAGTTTCACATTTTTCATGTAATTTATTTTATCCATGTCCAATGAAACTTTTGCAGTAGATTTTGTAGCCAGATCTAATTTTGAATTGGTAAAATCTCCAGTTCCTTCGTGGTTTAAACTGTCAATTACCATTTTAATTTTAGAACCTTGATCGATGTATCTAAAAGTAAAATTCTCAATTTTATAGTTTTGAATTTTCAAGGCAAGAGGTTTGCTTGCTTCGTCTTTGGCATTTTCTTCTTTTTTGTCTTTTAGAGCAATATCAAAGTTTCCGATACCATCTTTATTGAAGATAATATTTACTAATCCGTTTGTAGAACTAATTCCCTGAATGCTTAAAGGTTCATCTTTTCCTTTGAAAAGTTCTTTAATGCTCATTTTTAAATTCAATTCTCCTAATGAAACCAAAGTGTCGCCTTCAAAAGGAGCTTTGTTGATGATGACTAATTTCTCGATTCCAACTGTTGCGTTTGGAAAATTCTTAAACAAACTTAAATCAGCATCTGTAAAACTTACTTTAGCATCAACACTTTCGTTGATGGCTTCGACAATTTTAGCCTTAATCTGGTCTTTAAACAAAAACGGAATGGCAAATAATGCAGCAACAAATACCACAAGGACTATGGCACTTATTTTTAGAACTTTTTTTAGCATATAAATAGATTTGAGGGTTTACATTTTTAAAATCGACTCCTGCAAAAATAGTTTTTTTTACTAGAGTTTGAAGATAAAGTTTTCTTAATTGTGTAGGAATTTTATTAAAATTTGTGAAATAAAAAAATCCGTTGAGAACTATTATCAAAACGGATTTTTTAGGGTATTTATTTTATCATTTCTCAATAAAAGAGACAATCTTCTCAACTAAGGCTTCAGAAATTGGAAGCGTTTCATTATTATAACTAGCCATATTATCTTCCTGATTGCCATCAACAATTTTCATAATATGGTTCATCTTGTCAATAATTTGCAAATCTGCATTTTTGTTGGCTTGCTTTAAATTCTCGGCATCTTTTACCGCAATCTGAATATCATTGTTTCCTTGTACGATTAAAACAGGAATAGTAAGCTTTTGGATTTCGGTCTGCGGATTGTATTTGAACCAAGAAATTAGATAAGGCTGAACGCTTGGTCTGAAAAGCGAATTCAGCATTGGATCTACTTTTTTTACCTCAAATCCGTTTTTTAAGCTATCGATAATCGGAAAAGTCATGTCATTTAACTGTTTCATTGACTTTGCTCCAATCTGTGTTTTTAGAATTTGATCTGCTGGTTCGCCTGCTCCTGCAATCGAAATAAACTTATCGGCTTTTGCACTGGCAACCATTCCAATTAAAGAACCTTCGCTGTGTCCAATTATAATTATTTTAGAAAAACGTTTATCTTGTTTTAAATAATTAATCCAGCTTTTGGCATCTTGGATGTAGTTTTCAAAAACTAGACTGCTTTCAGATCCGCCTGCTGCTTTACTTTCCCCAATAGCTCTTTTATCGTAACGCAATGATGCAATTCCGTTTTTGGCCAACGCTTCTGCCAGCATTTTCAACGAATTGTTTTTCATCATCGGATTATTTCCGTTTCTGTCTGTTGGGCCAGAGCCCGCAATGATTAAAGCAACTGGGAACTTTTTGGTCAAATCTGGCGTTGTCAGCGTACCAAAAATCTGGTCATTATTTATTTTTAAGATTGCTGGCGTTTCCTTAAACGTGATTTCTTTTTTGGTTTGGGCATTTAAGAAACTCCAAAACAAAACCGTTAGAAAAAGAATTACTTTATTCATCTTTTAATCCAATTAATAAATATTGATTCCGTAAGGCAATATGGCTTGTATTCCTTTTTGTTTTTGGAATTTTTTCACCTGTTCAATAAGAAGATAATTTTCTTCTCCAATTTCTTCTTTTATAAACGCTTCTTTCGATTTTGCAAAAGGGAGATTACCCAACAGATCGTTTAAGGTTTTTTCATATTCAGGATAATTCTGAGTGCTGTATTTTTTCACTTTAGCGATTTTTGCAGCTTCAGCAATCGCATCATTCAAGCCGCCGATTTTATCAACCAAACCAATTTTTAAAGCTTCAGTTCCAGACCAAACTCTACCTTGAGCAATAGAATCAACTTGTGCAAAAGACATTTTGCGGCCTTCAGCAACATGGCTTACAAATGTGTTATAAATTTTTTCTACTCCTTCTAAAGTAAACGCTTTGAATTTTTCATCGACAGGTAAAAATGGACTATAGTTTGCAGCATTTTCATGCGTTTTAACTTGCTCAGAATTGATTCCTAATTTGTTAGCCAATGGGCTAAAGTTTGGAAGCATCCCGAAAACTCCAATAGATCCTGTGATAGTGTTGTTTTCAGCAAAGATTTTATTGGCATTACAAGCGATGTAATAACCGCCAGATGCAGCATAATTCCCCATAGAAACCACAACTGGTTTTACTTTTTTCGTGATTTCTATTTCTCTCCAAATTAAATCAGATGTTAGAGCGCTTCCGCCTGGGCTGTCAATTCTAAGAACAATCGCTTTTACATCGTCATTTTTTCTTGCTTCCTGTAGAGAACGTCTCATCGAACCTTCTCCAATCGTATTTACATCTCCTTCGCCGCTTCCAATTTCGCCTTGAGCGTAAATAATAGCGATCTGATCTGTTGCAGTATTAGCTAAAGCTGTTGTTACGTGATTTTGAGTATAATCTGTGATCGAGATTTTATTGTAATCTTCGTCTTTGTCTACCTTTAAGGCTTTTCTAATCGCATCATGGTAAACGTCTTCATAGGCAACAATATCAACCAAATGCTGTTGTTTGGCCATTTCTGGAGTTCTTGCCAGAAGACCATTTGCAATTTCGTTTAGTTTAGGCAACGGAATATTTCTGCTTTTTGAAATATCAGCCGAAACGGTAGCCCAAATAGAGTTCAAAAGTGCAGTGATTTGTTCTCTATTGGCATCACTCATTTTATTTTCTAAGAAAGGCTCAACGGCACTTTTATATTTTCCGTGGCGAATCACTTCCATGTGGATGCCTGATTTATCCTGAAAATCTTTGAAAAACATAACTTCAGAAGAAAGACCTTTAAAATCTAAATCTCCTGCTGGATTTATATAAATCGTATTAGAAACAGAAGTTAAATAATATTCTTTTTGAGAATAAGTATTGGCATAAGCCCAGACAAATTTTCCAGATTTTTTAAAGCTTTCAAGAGCATTTCGTAAATCTTTATATTGTGCAAGACCAAGAGAAGATTCGTCATTTAAAATCGAAATTCCTTTGATGTTATCATCTGTTTTTGCCGCTTCGATAGCATCAATAACATCGGTCAGACCAATGCCTTTTTTGTCTGAAAAAACAGTTACCCACGGATCTTTGTATTTTCCTGCGTAATCGTTTTTGATTTCTTTTAAGTTCAATTCGATAACCGAATCAGATTTAACAGAAACCGTATCGTCTCCGCCAAAAATGGCTCCGATAAAGATTACTCCGAAAAAGAAGAGCATAATAAAAACAAAAATACCAATTACTGTGGCAATTACATTTCCTAAAAACTTCATATGTATATTTTTTTAATAAGTAGCGAAAAAGGGCAAATTGTTACAAATTAGACATCTAAATTTATGATTTGATTTGAGACGTCGTTTCACAAATATATTGGTTAATTCTAAAATAGTTTTAGTTAATTTGCATTAATTATGAAATTACAGCATCAAGTCGTTTTATCGATAGGCAGCAACCAAGGCAGCAGACTAGAAAACATTCAGAAATGTATTGATTTAATACACCAAAATGTGGGAACTGTCATTCAGGTTTCAAAACTTTACGAGACTCCTGCATGGGGTTTTGAGAGTGATGCTTTTTATAATTGCGCACTTCTTTTGCATACCTATTCATCTGCACAAAAAATACTCAATCAAATTTTAAAAGTCGAAAAGGAACTGGGAAGAATCCGCTTGAATCAAGAAGGGTATCAGTCTAGAATTATTGATGTTGATTTAATTGCTTTTGATGCTGAAATAATTGATACAGAAAAACTTCAGGTTCCGCATCCATTAATGCAGAATAGAAATTTTGTTTTACTGCCAATGCAAGATTTAAAGTTAAATTGGAAACATCCTATTTTGCAGAAAACAGTTTCAGAATTGATTGCCATTACTACAGACGACAGTGTATGTACAGTTGTTCAGGATTTGAAAAGTCCGATTGGGGAAATTCCGTTAAACCAATTTAATTATGTTGCTTTTGAAGGCAATATTGGAGCAGGAAAAACTACTTTGGTGCATAAAATTGCAGAGGATTTTAATGGGAAAACAGTTTTAGAAAGATTTGCTGATAATCCGTTTCTTCCAAAGTTTTACAAAGATCAAAGCCGATATGCGTTTCCTTTAGAAATGTCTTTTTTAGCCGATCGCTATCAGCAGTTAGCCGATGATTTGGCGCAATTTGATTTGTTTAAAGATTTTATTGTTGCCGATTATCATATTTTTAAATCGCTGATTTTCGCAAAAATAACGCTTGCTGAAGACGAATATCGTTTGTACAGAAATTTATTCGATATTATTTACAGAGAAATGCCAAAACCAGATTTGTATATTTATTTATATCAAAATACGGATCGTCTTCTTCAAAATATCAAAAAACGCGGACGCGTTTATGAACAGAATATTGAAGCGGCATATTTAGAAAAAATCAATAACGGTTACTTGGAATACATAAAATCTCAAACCGATTTGAATGTTTTAATCATCGATGTTTCTGACCGTGATTTTGTAAAAAATCACGAAGATTATCTTTATATTTTAAATGAAATTAAGAATAAAACGGCTTCTTAAATTTATATTATTCCGAGCTGTTTTCTAAGTTTTGCAGATAATTTTTCCTGAACAAGACGATAAGATTGTTGAATGTATTTTTCCCATTCTGATTTTTTCATTCGAGTGATATCATCAATTAAAACCCATTTGTATTTGGCAACATAAGGCGCAGGTTTAAATCCAGGTCTATTGCTCATTTCCTCAAATTCTTCGTCCAAAACTTTAAATGAAGCAGAAGTGGGATTTTGGTCAAGCCCAACAACACAATACATTTTTGAGCCCACAGAGAATACTAGGTCGTGTTCCCATTTAATATCTTCAGTTGTGCCAGTTAGTTTTTGACAGATTTCTCGAATGGTTTCTATATTCATAATTATCTTTTTAATGTAAAATGTCCTCTTAAAACCGGCATTGAATCGTCTACTTTTAAAGCGTACCAATAATCAGATGCGGGAAGCGGAACTTGGTTTAGAGTGCCATCCCAACTCATTTTGAAACGGCTTAATTGAGCTATTAGTTTTCCGTAGCGATCAAAAATTGTAACGACAGCTTGAGGATAATTTTCCATTCCGGTAACCTCCCAAACATCGTTATATGAATCATTGTTTGGCGTAAAAAATGCAGGAAAAGCAAGTACTACAAATTGTTTGATAGTTCCTCCGCATCCATTTTTTTCTCGTGCATAAGCAGTTTGCAATCCGCCAGGAACATCGTAAAAAACAGTAGAGTTTTGATAATTGACACCATCAACAGAATATTCAAAATAATCTTCTTCTTTTACAGGATAAATAATAGCTCTTGTTCCTTCAACATCAACACGTGCAATTTGCGGAATCTTGTGTTCTTCTACTACAATTGTTTTTGTGCTCGAACAGTTTTCAGGACTTGTAACAACAACAGTATAGGTTCCTTCTTTGGTAACCGTAATTTGTTGAGTAGTTTCATTAGCATTTGACCATAAATAACTCATTCCAGGAATTCCCGCATCTAATGTTATGGATTGAAATTGACAAAGAGTCAAAGTCTCATCTGTAACAGTTGGAGGCGTATAGATTACAATGTCTATAGGGGTTCTAGTTGGATTTGTGCATCCATTATTTGAAGACTCAGCATAATAAGTTGTATTGGATGAAATTGTTGGAGTTGTAAAAGTTGTTCCTTGCAAAACGCTTGTTCCACCAGTTGCCGAAGTATACCAGTTTATAGTTCCAATATTTGAAGTTGCTTTAATTGTTAGAGTTCCTGGACCGCAATTTGTATAAGTATTTTTTTCAGCTATTGGAGCTGTAGAGGTGGGATATACAGTTGCTTTTACTGATTTACGGTTAGATTCGCAACCAGCATCAACATAATAAGTCGTAGTTGCGTTTATTGGTGGTGTAGTGTATGTTGGGCCAGTAGCTAATAAATTTCCTCCAACAGCGGCATCAAACCATCTAATTGTCGTTCCAGCAGTTGCTGTTGCATTGAAGGTAAAGCTTCCCGAATCACAAACTGGAGTTGGATCAATAGCTGGAGTTGCTGTAGGGATGGTAATTTTAGTGCTTGTGGCAATTTCTAACGGAGCTTCTCCTGGCATTCCGCCATATTCCACCACATAACCTTTTGGCTGATAATTACCCGTGGCATCTCCTGTATTTGATAAATCATTCCAAGAGCCTCTTATTCCAACACCAGGCTGAGTGATATGGGCATAATCTTCATCACCTTGTTGGTTAGGTTCGCCTGTGTTCCAAAAAGCAAAATTAGGAGTCGAACCATTTGCGTTGCCATTCCAAAAAACAGTTCCAGATTCAGGGCCGGTAACCCATTTCCAGATACCTTCAGTTTCAGCATCGCTTCCTCCAATCCATCCAGTTCCAGAAGCTTGCTCACCGATTAGTTTTGCTTCATCCGCAGATAAAATGGTGGCTAAGTATCCTTGAAGACCATAATAGGTGCTTGATGTGGCTAAATCTCGTGCACTTGTCCAAGTTACACCCACATTTGGGATAAAGAGATAGTAATGTCCAGTAGATGGCAAATAATTAGCTTGTCCAATAGTAATCGAAAATGTTCTTGTTCCATTAGCTGTTGCGGAAGAGTTAGTAAATACAACATCCTTTACTGCTGAAACAAAATCATCATAAGGAATGTCAGCAGTAGTTGTTCCCGACAACCTTAGCTTTCCGGAAGTAGCGTCCCAACTGGTTACAATATTAGGATGCAAGGTCGGATTTGTTAGTTCTAATCGGTCAAAGCCATTTGAATATCCAGACGAAATCTGAATATAAAGTACTTGTGTCCCATTTTCGGCTATATCATGATTAATTGTAAAGTCGGTTACAATCTTTATAGATGTTTGTGGGCAGTAAAATTGATCTCCTTGCGCAATTAGTTTTGGAGGGTCAATGGCAAAATTGCTTTTCTTTTGTTTTTTTATTTTTGAATTTACGATAGGTTTTGAAAAGTATATATTCTTTTTGTTAAAAGTTTTTGATTTTTCATTTGCATTAGAAAAATTAAAACTTAAAACGGAAAGTAAAACGGCAAATGCTGTTAATTTGATATTCTTCATTCGCTAAAAATATCAATAAATTGAGAATAAAAAAATAAATTTTTATTCAGACCAGTTTATTTTTTGAAATAAATCCCAGACAACAATTCCGGCACTTACAGAAATATTAAGAGAATGCTTTGTTCCCAGTTGAGGAATTTCAATGCACCCATCACAGATGGCAACGGCCTCCTGAGATACGCCATAAACTTCATTTCCAAAAACTAAAGCATATTTCTGATTTTTTTCAATTTTGAAATCCTGAAGAAATACCGAGCTTTCAACTTGCTCGATAGCCATTGTTAAAACATTTTCTTTCTTCAAATTTTCAATTACTTCCAAAACATTCTCGTGATGTTCCCATGCAACAGTTTCAGTTGCGCCAAGAGCTGTTTTATGAATTTCTTTGTTTGGAGGAGTGGCAGTAATACCGCATAGAATTATCTTTTCAATCAAAAACGCATCAGCTGTTCTAAATACAGAACCAATATTATGCAGACTTCGAATATCATCTAAAACCAAGATTAAAGGAGTTTTCTCCGATTTTTTAAAATCTTCAATTGATTTACGGTCAAGTTCGCTGTTTTCGAGTTTTCTCATTGTTTTTGAATTGTAGTCATAAAAAAAGCTTCCAAAGATAAGGAAGCTTTTTCATTATTTTAAATGTTTTTCAGATTAGCTTTTTACTGGATCTGGTAAAACAGTACCTTTAATAGTAAGGATTTTTGTTGGTTGTCCTTCAGCATTAGAAGTAACAGTTACAGTTTTTGTAAAAGCACCAACTCTGTCAGTCGCATATTTTACACCAATAACACCTTTAGCTCCTGGAGCGATTGGCTCTTTTGGAGTAGTTGGAACAGTACATCCGCAAGATCCTTGAGTGTTTGTAATGATTAATGGTTTAGTTCCGTTGTTAACAAAAACAAACTCACGTTTTCCATCAGCATTGTGCGCGATAGTTCCGTAGTCAATAGTTTCAGTTTCGAAAAGCATTCCTGCTCCTTCAACTTTAGCAACTTTAGCTGCTTTAGCTTTTTTTGTTGTTTGTGCATTTGTAGCCGTGATACCAGCAACAGCCAACATAGCGAATAAAATTATTTTTTTCATCTTTAAGGGTCTTTTTTTAAATGATAAACAAAGCTATATAAAATTCTTAAATCAGTAACTAAAAAAATCTTAAAATATTTTAATTTTTGAAGCTTTCGATATTCTTTCAAAAAATCATAAATTCGCTGTCTTAATTTTCATTTAAAATATAATAATTTGGCAGCTAAAGAGAAAGTGGTGAAGGAAACACCTTTAATGAAACAGTACAACGAAATCAAGGCTAAATATCCTGATGCATGTCTGCTTTTCAGAGTAGGAGATTTTTATGAAACCTTTGGAGAAGACGCCATTAGAGCTTCTAAGATTTTAGGGATAACATTAACTAAAAGAGGAGCAGGGTCTGATACCGAAACAGCGCTGGCTGGGTTTCCGCATCATTCTGTAAATACTTATTTGCCAAAACTGGTAAAAGCCGGACTTCGTGTGGCGATCTGCGATCAGCTGGAAGATCCGAAAATGACCAAAACAATCGTAAAAAGAGGTGTGACGGAGTTGGTTACTCCGGGAGTTTCTTTAAATGATGAAGTTTTGCAGTCAAAATCAAACAACTTCTTAGCGTCTGTTTATTTTGCTAATAAAAATATCGGAATTTCATTTTTAGATGTTTCTACAGGAGAGTTTTTAACGGCTCAAGGAAATGCAGAATATATTGATAAGTTATTGCAGAACTTCAATCCAAGCGAGGTTTTAGTTCCAAAGAATAATAAAAATGATTTCAAAACCGCTTTTGGAGAAGATTTTCACAGTTTCTATCTCGAAGACTGGATTTATAAAGAAGATTATGCTTTAGAAACATTGACCAAACATTTTCAAACGAATTCTCTAAAAGGATTTGGTGTTGAAGAATTAAAAGAAGGAATTATTGCTTCTGGGGCGATTCTGTATTATCTGTCAGAGACACAGCATAATCGCGTGCAGCATATCACGGCAATTCAGCGTATTGCAGAAGATGCTTATGTTTGGATGGATCGTTTTACAATTAGAAACTTAGAACTATATCACAGCTATAATCCAAATGCAGTGACGCTTTTAGATGTTGTCGATAAAACGCTTTCTCCAATGGGAGGACGTTTGCTAAAAAGATGGCTGGCTTTGCCTTTAAAAGATGCAAACAAAGTAAAAAGCCGTCATGAAGTTGTGGCTTATCTAAAGTCAAATCCTGAAATTCTACATAATATTCAATATCAGATTAAACAGATTTCAGATTTAGAACGTTTGATTTCTAAAATTGCTGCAGGAAAAGTTTCGCCTCGTGAAATAGTGTATTTAAAAGAATCTTTAGACGCCATTATTCCAATTAAAACTCTTGCGCTTGAAAGTCCGCAGGAAGCGGTAAAAGTGATTGGAGACAGTTTGCATGCTTGTGATTTGCTTCGCGAAAAAATCAAAACCACTTTAAATCAAGATGCGCCAGTCGCCATTTCAAAAGGAAATGCGATAGCCGCAGGAATAAATGAAGAATTGGATGAATTGCGTTCTATTTCAACTTCTGGAAAAGAATTTTTAGAAGGAATTGAAAAAAGAGAATCGGAAAGAACAGGAATTTCTTCGTTGAAAATCTCTTTTAATAATGTTTTCGGATATTATATTGAAGTTAGAAATACCCATAAAGATAAAGTTCCAGAAGAATGGATTCGTAAACAGACTTTGGTAAATGCAGAGCGTTATATTACTGAAGAATTAAAAGAATACGAAACCAAAATTTTAGGAGCAGAAGAAAAGATCTATAAAATAGAAAGTGAGCTTTTTGAGCAATTAGTGGCTTGGATTTCCACTTACATCAAACCTGTTCAAATGAACGCATATTTGGTTGCGCAGCTGGATTGTTTGTGTTCGTTTACGCAAATGGCTGTCGAAAATCAATATGTGCAGCCTGAAATTGATGATACATTTGAGTTGGATATCAAAAACGGAAGGCATCCTGTAATCGAAAAACAATTGCCTGTCGGTACGCCATATATTGCAAATGATGTTTTCTTAGATAGAGAAACGCAGCAGATCATCATGATTACCGGGCCTAACATGTCGGGTAAGTCGGCTATTTTAAGACAAACGGCATTAATTGTGCTTTTGGCTCAGATGGGAAGTTTTGTTCCTGCTGATAGCGTTAGAATGGGAATTGTAGATAAGATTTTCACCAGAGTAGGAGCTTCAGATAATATTTCGATGGGAGAATCTACTTTTATGGTCGAAATGAATGAAACGGCTTCTATTTTGAATAACCTATCAGATAGAAGTTTGGTGTTGCTGGATGAGATAGGAAGAGGAACCAGTACTTATGATGGAATCTCAATTGCTTGGGCAATTGCAGAATTCTTGCACGAACATCCAGGAAGGGCAAAAACACTTTTTGCGACGCATTACCATGAGCTGAACGAAATGACAGAATCGATGCCGAGAATTCAGAATTTTAATGTCGCTGTAAAAGAATTAAAAGACACTGTTCTTTTTGTTAGAAAGCTGGTGAAAGGAGGAAGTGCGCATAGTTTTGGAATTCACGTGGCAAAAATGGCTGGAATGCCTCAGCTGGTTATTTCGAAAGCTCAGAAACTTTTAAAGAAATTAGAAAAGAATCATTCTAGTGATGCTTTGAACGGAATAAAATCGGCAAATGAAGAAATGCAGATGAGTTTTTTTAATCTTGATGATCCTTTGCTAGAAGAGATAAAAGAAGAGATTTTGAATCTCGATATTAATGCCATTACACCAGTAGAAGCATTGATGAAACTGAATGAGATCAAAAGAATGCTGGTTAAAAAATAAAATTCAAAAATTTTTCAATTTTAAACTTTAGGTTATCAGAATGTTATAAAATAAGTCGATTTTTTTTTGAAAAAACGCTTGTGTAATTGAATAAATGTCCTAAATTTGCACTCGCAATACGAAACAAATCAAGTGTTGCGGTTCTTAGTAAAATTTGAAAATGCGAAAATAGCTCAGTTGGTAGAGCGCGACCTTGCCAAGGTCGAGGTCGCGGGTTCGAGCCCCGTTTTTCGCTCTAAAACCATACAATGCTCGGATGGTGAAATTGGTAGACACGCTGGACTTAAAATCCAGTGAACAGCAATGTTCGTGCGGGTTCAAGTCCCGCTCTGAGTACTAAAGCCTCTTCTTTTGAAGAGGCTTTTTTTATTTGCAGACTTGCAGAAAATAAATTTGCGCAGTAAATTTATTTTAGGGAATCTCAGAATCTCAGAATCTCAGAATCTCAGAATCTCAGAATCTCAGAATCTCAGAATCTCAGGAAAAAATCTAAAATCAATAATCTTTAAAATCTAAAATTTATAAATGGGGGCTTTTGTAATTAGCAAGCGATTTAATGATGAATATAAGTTTACGTTTACTTCTCGAAAAGGGAAGGTGATTTTTACAAGTTTAAGCTATGAATTGAGGTTTGAATGTGAAGAGGATATTGAGAGGTTTAAAGCGAATATTGATCTTGCGAAATTTTTAAAATTTAAAGGTTCTGGAGGGAAGTATTTTTTTAAATTGATGCTTGGTGATGTTCACTTTGCTACAAGTCGAAAATACAGTACGGAATTGCTTTTGCAAAAAGGGATAAAAGAAATTGTAACATACTCTTCCAAGTCGGAGATTTTGGATTTTTCTTCGAGTGAATCGATTTTTGGTGATGAAGAGCTTGAAGAGGAAATGGAAGAAGCTGCGGAGTAAAAAAAAGATATGGGTAATAAAAAAAAGCGTTTGTAAATACAGACGCTTTTTTTTATTGTTGGATTAATAGAAGTATTAATCACAAAAAAAAAACCATCTAAAAAGATGGTTTTAAAATCGTTAGAACTTAGGTTCTAATTATTTTTTTACTTCTTCTACTTTAGCAGCAGCAGAATCAACTTTAGCAGCAGCAGAATCAACAGTTGCAGCAGCAGAATCAACAACAGCAGCAGCTGAATCAACAGCAACAGCAGTAGAATCTACAGCAGGAGCTTCAGCAGCAGCGTCAGCTTTTTTACAAGATACAACAGTTAATACAGCAACAACAGCTAAACTTAAAAATACTTTTTTCATCTTACTTTATTATAAAAGGTTAATTATTAATTCGTGGCAAAGATATAAATTTTTTAATATGTAAAATATTTTTTCACTTTTTTTTTAAAATATTTTCCTTGCTCACGTTTATCTTATTTATCAAAGAATATGCCAAAATTATAAATTTTTCTTAAATTATCTAATTTCTTAGCGAAATAATTTTTCGTTGAAGAATCTTTATAAAATTAGGCTGTTTTATTTCTCTAACTAATAGTTTATTTTGTTTTTTAAGACTATTTGCTAGAATCTTTTAAAAGCAAAAAAGGAGATCTTGTTGTTGTTTTTTAGAATTTAGCACTTTTTTCAACTGTAAAAGATTATGAAATGCGTTTCATGATTGTCTCAGTAGCTCCTTTGTTGTTTTGAATAAATGACCTGCAGATTTCGCTTTTTTCGGCCAAAAAGTTTTTGTCGTTTAGTAATCGGTCAAAAATTGCTTTAAGTTCAGTATTTGTTGAAATAGGCATGCAGCCGCCAATGCCCACTAAGTCAACTGCTTCTGCGAAATTGGAATAATTTGGTCCAATCACGATCGGGATGCCAAAAGTAGCAGGTTCTAATGTATTATGTATTCCAGGATTTCCGAATCCGCCGCCGACATAAGCTATGGTTCCATAACTATAAATCTTAGTAAGGATTCCAATTGTATCAATTATAAAGACATTATAGGTTGAAAGATCTTTGTTTTCTTTTTCTGAGAATAAAACTGTCGGTTTTGTGATTTTTGATAGAAGATCTGATATTTGATCTGGTTTGATATTGTGTGGTGCAATTATAAATTTTACATTATCGGGTGCTTGATTAATGTATTCTGCAATTAAAATTTCATCTTTTGGCCATGAACTTCCAATAACTATTGTAAGCTGGCCGTTTTTAAAATTTTCAACATAATCCAGTCGGTTGTCTCTTTCTAATATAGCGTTTACACGATCAAAACGAGTATCGCCAGAAATAATTACATTCTTAAAACCTAGACTTTCAACTTTTTGTTTTGATTTTTCATTTTGAACAAAGAAATAAGTAAAGGCATTTAGAGCTTTTCTGTAGAAACCGCCATACCATTTAAAAAACACCTGATTGTCTCTGAAAATTCCAGAAATCAAGTAAGTAGGCGTTTTGCTTTTTTCTAGTTCCTTTAAGTAGTTCAGCCAAAATTCATATTTAATGAAAAATGCAAGTTCGGGATGAACTAATTTTAAAAATCTTTTAGCGTTACTTTTGGAATCAAGCGGTAAATAAACGGTAACATCTGCGGCAGTGTTATTTTTGCGCACTTCATATCCCGAAGGAGAAAAAAAAGTTACAATTATCTTATGTTGAGGATATTTTTCTTTGACTTTTTCTATAACAGGAAGTCCTTGTTCGTATTCTCCGAGAGAGGCTGAATGAAACCAAATCGTTTTGTCCTCTGCTTTGATTTTTTCTTCTAAAATTGAAAACACATTTTTTCGGCCTTCAACAAAAAGCTTAATTTTCGGACTAAATAACGCTATGATTCTTAAGAAAAAACCTGCAAGGTGTATGGCTAGATTGTATAAAAAAAGCATGTAATTTTTTTTGCAGCTAAATTACATTTCTTTCGACTATTTTCATTGGTTTGAAGCTATTAATAACTATTTTTGTTCCTCCTTTTAGAGATTTCTGTATAAAAACAGGGTCTTTAATTTTTTAAATACATTCAAAATGAAAAAAATTCAAATGGTTGACTTAAAAAGTCAATATGAAAAAATAAAATCTACTGTAGATGCTTCAATTCAAGAAGTTTTAGATACAAATACTTACATCAACGGACCTTTAGTTCATCAGTTTCAAAAAAATCTTGAGGATTATTTAGGGGTAAAACACGTTATTCCGTGTGCAAATGGTACAGATGCATTGCAGATTGCCATGATGGGGTTGGATTTAAAGCCAGGTGACGAGGTTATTACGGCCGATTTTACTTTTGCAGCAACGGTTGAGGTGATCGCTTTATTGCAATTAACTCCAGTTTTAGTTGATGTTGATTTGAACAATATGAACATCGATATTGATGCAGTGAAAAAAGCGATTACGCCAAAAACAAAAGCGATTGTTCCGGTTCATTTATTTGGGCGTGCAGCTAATATGGATGCGATCATGGAAATTGCTAAAGAGCATAATCTATATGTAATTGAAGATAATGCTCAGGCAATTGGAGCTGATTATGTTTCTAAATCTGGAGCAAAAAGCAAAGTTGGAACAATCGGTCACGTTGCGGCAACTTCTTTCTTCCCATCTAAAAATTTAGGATGTTATGGAGACGGAGGGGCAATTTTTACAAATGACGATAAATTGGCTCACATCATTCGCGGAATCGTAAATCACGGAATGTATGAGCGTTACCACCACGATGTTGTTGGAGTGAATTCTCGTTTAGATAGTATTCAGGCTGGAGTTTTAAATGCAAAACTGCCTCTTTTGGATGAATATAATAAAGCGCGTCGTTTGGCGGCAACAAAATATAATGCAGCTTTCGCGGGAAATGCAAAAATCATTACACCAGATTTTGATGCAAACGAAAATGACCACGTGTTCCATCAATATGTGCTGAGAATTTTAAATGCAGATAGAAATGCTTTAATGCAACATTTATTGGATAAAGGAATTCCATGTGCGATTTACTATCCAATTCCGTTGCATTCACAAAAAGCATATTTAGATCCGCGCTATAAAGAGGAGCAATTTCCAGTTACAAACCAATTAGTGCAAGAAGTAATTGCTTTGCCAATGCATACTGAACTTGACGACGAACAAATTAAATTTATTACCGATTCTGTTTTAGAATTTTTGAATAAATAAAAATGAAAAGATTTGGTCTTTTACTTTTAATGGTATTTTTTCAGTATTCGGTTTTTGCTCAAAAAACGAACGCTAAAGAAGAGAATGCTGTAAAAAGTCAGGTTGAAATATTGCGTCAGGCAATGATTGATGCTGACGGAGCGAAGTTAAAAGCACTGACTTCTGATCAATTAAATTATGTTCATTCTAATGGGAATTTTCAAAATCAAGCTGAATTTATAGAGGGAATAGTTAGCGGAAAATCTGATTTTGTATCTATCGATTTTCAAAACCAAACTATAACAATTCAGAATGATGTTGCTATTGTTCGGCATGTTTTATCGGCTCATACCAAAGATGATGGTATAGATCGAGATATTAAAATAGGAATAATGCTGGTTTGGCAGAAACAAAAAAATAAATGGATTCTTATTGCCAGACAAGCATATAAATTAACTACATAACAAACAACCACAAAATGAAAGTATTAGTAACAGGAGGATTAGGGTTTATCGGTTCCCACACCGTAGTCGAATTGCAAAATGAAGGCTTCGAGGTAGTGATTATTGATAATCTTTCAAACTCTTCAGAAGATGTTTTAAAAGGAATTACAGCGATTACGGGAAAAACGCCGTTATTCGAAAAAATTGATTTAAGAGAAAAAAGCGATGTTTGGGATTTCTTTAAAAAACATAATGATGTTACTGGGGTTATTCATTTTGCAGCTTCAAAAGCTGTTGGCGAAAGTGTTGAACAACCATTGTTGTACTACGAAAACAACATTAGCAGTTTAGTTTATCTTTTACAGGAATTACAGCAAAAACCTGAAGCAAGTTTTATTTTCAGTTCTTCTTGTACAGTTTACGGTCAAGCTGAAAAAATGCCAATTACAGAAGATGCTCCGGTTCAAACTGCCATGTCTCCTTACGGAAATACAAAACAGATTGGAGAAGAAATTATTATAGATACAGCTAAAGTTACCAATATCAGCGCTATTTTATTGCGTTATTTTAATCCAGTTGGAGCGCACGAATCTGTAGAAATTGGAGAATTGCCATTGGGGGTTCCTCAAAACTTAGTTCCATTTATTACACAAACGGGAGTGGGTCTACGTCAGGAATTATCTGTTTTCGGAAATGATTACCCAACGCCAGACGGAACTGCAATTCGCGATTATATTCACGTAGTAGATTTAGCGAAAGCACACGTAATTGCGTTACAGCGTTTGTTGAATAAAAAGAATTTGGCAAAAGTGGAGACTTTCAACTTAGGAACAGGAAAAGGAAGTTCTGTTCTTGAAGTCATTCATAGTTTTGAAAAAGTCAGCGGTAAACAATTGCCTTATAAGATGATGCCTCGTCGTGAAGGTGATATTACTGAGGCTTATGCAAATACAGACAAGGCAAATAATGTCTTAGGATGGAAGGCTGAACTAAGTTTGGACGAAGCGATGGCAAGTGCTTGGAAATGGGAACAAAAAGTGAGGAATAAGTAATTTTTAATAAAATTATAAATTTTTGAAATCCCAGATTATAGCAATATAGTTTGGGATTTTTTTTAGCTATTAACTATCATGAAACAAAGTTTAGATTATAAATTAATATTTGCCTTAGCGGCTGTTGGAATTATTTGGGGAACTACTTTTTTAGGAATTAGAGTCGCCGTTGAAACGATTCCGCCTTGGTTTGTAACTTCAATTCGTCAAGGTCTTGCGGGATTTATTATGATGACCATTTTATTATTCAAAAAAGAATTAAAATGGATTGGCTGGGAGAATTTTAAACAACAGCTTATTGCTTCGGTTTTAATGCTTGTAATTGCAAATGGCTTTACGACAATTGCAGAGCAGAATATCCCTAGCGGATTAGCATCAGTTATAAATGCCTTGACTCCAATTCTTATTTTTTTGGGCAGTAATATGTTTGGATTGCAAAAACCAAGTTTAAAAGGATTTATTGGTGTCATTATAGGATTTTCGGGAGTCGTTTTTATATTTAAAGACGGTTTGGGATCTTTTCTAGATGCCGATTACATAATCGGAATGATGTTTATGGCATTTGCAATTACTGCATGGGCAGCTGGAACAATTTATACCAAACTGCATGGAAATAAGTCTAAAAATATAGTTCTTAATTTATTTTACCAGTTTACAATGGCTTCTTGTATTCAGATTGTTTTGGCATTTATTTTCTCGCCTACTATTGATGTGAATTTATGGAGCACGAAAAGTATTTTAGCTGCATTGTATTTGTCAATTTTTGGATCAGTAATTGCTTTTTTCAGTTATAATTATGCTTTAAAACACGTTACTCCAGTTCAGGTTTCAATTTTAGCCTATATCAACACCATAATCGCGGTATTTTTTGGCTGGCTGATTTTGGATGAAAAAATTACCGTTGATTTTATAATTGCTACGGCGCTTATTATTTTAGGAGTTTTTATTATTAATTACAAAAAGAAGGAAAAGCAAACTGTCTAAATTTTGATTCAATTTATTTTGTAAATTTGTAAGATTAAAATGTAGGAATTATGGGTTCGAATAAAGAAAATAAAAAGAAGGATAAGGTTGAAGAATCGAGGGTAGAATACGAAATCCAAAAACCAAGTCGACAAGGTATAGATTTCGAAACTTTTGATTTTGATGCTGAGTTTGCGAAAGGATTGACTCCAGAAGAGTTTAAAGCTGAAATGTATAAAAGAATAAAAGCTTATCCTTGGAAAAAATAATTTTTAAAGAAGAAGTTCTTAGGTATTTTGATAATTTAGTTTATAGACTTTTTGAAGATGAATATTTTGGTTTTCCAGAATCGGCTCGAGATTATGTAGATAAAATCGTTGAGTTTGTTCTTTTAAGTATTTCAAGCTTTCCTCATAAGAAAACTCCAAAATCTCTTCAGTCTTTAGGGGCAGATTATATTTTTTATAAAACCAATTCAAGAACAACTTGGTATATCTTTTTTGAAAAAAGAAATCAAAATTATCTAATTACAGGAATTTTAAATAATCATAACGAAGAAGCAAAAGAGTTATAAAATAAAATCCTCATAAACTTATCAAAGCATATGAGGATTTATTGTTTTATACAGTTAACAACTGAAAACTGTCACTGCGACTGAACGCTTAAAAACTAAGCGTTAGCAACAGCAGCTTCTTTATCAATTTTATTTATCAATCCAGTTAAAACTTTTCCAGGACCAACTTCAGTAAACAAAGTAGCACCGTCAGCGATCATTTGCTGTACAGACTGTGTCCATTTTACAGGAGCAGTCAATTGAATGATTAAGTTCTTTTTAATTTCGTTAGCATCAGAAACTGCGTTTGCAGTTACATTTTGATACACAGGGCAAATTGGAGTAGAGAAAGTAGTTGCTTCGATTGCAGCAGCCAATTCTTCTCTTGCAGGTTCCATCATTGGAGAGTGGAAAGCACCTCCAACAGGTAAAATTAAAGCACGTTTTGCTCCTGCAGCTTTCATAGCTTCACAAGCTTTTTCAACAGCAGTAGTTTCACCAGAAATTACTAATTGACCAGGGCAGTTATAGTTGGCAGCAACCACAACGCCGTCGATAGAGGCACAAACTTCTTCAACAACATTATCAGCTAATCCTAAAACAGCGGCCATTGTAGAGGGAGTGATTTCGCAAGCTTTTTGCATTGCTAAAGCACGTTGAGAAACTAATTTTAAACCATCTTCAAAAGATAAAGTTCCGTTAGCCACCAAAGCTGAAAATTCTCCTAATGAATGTCCTGCAACCATTTCCGGTTTGAAATCTTCTAAAGTTTTAGCTAAAATAACAGAGTGTAAAAATACTGCTGGCTGTGTAACTTTAGTTTCTTTTAGTTCTTCGGCAGTGCCTTCAAACATGATATCTGTAATTCTGAAGCCTAAAATTTCATTGGCTTTTTCGAATAATTCTTTGGCTAAAGCCGAATTTTCATAAAGGTCTTTACCCATTCCTGTGAACTGTGCACCCTGACCCGGAAATACGTATGCTTTCATTTGTCTAATTTAATTTTTACTTTTTTTAAAATTGAAAATTAGTTTCAATTGGAAGGCAAAAGTACTATTTTTTTATTTCGTATAATCCTTAAACATATAAATCCATGCTAATCTGGAAAATCTCAGGTTAAAAGGAGTAAGTAGAGTGATAGAAACAGCAATAATTGGAAGGATTCTTAAATCAAAATTCTTTTCGAAGAAAAACTGTGCAATACAGTATGTTGCGATACCCTGCGCTACTGTTAATCCGTAGTTTACGTACATGGCACCAAAAAAATAGCCAGGTTCTTTTTGGAATTTGTAATGGCAGTGACTGCAGTATTCATTCATTTTTGGGAAACTGAAATTAAGAAAGATATTCTTGTCTGTAAAAACTTTTCCTTTATGACAAACAGGACATTCGTTTTTTAAAATATGAGTTAATGCGCTTGACATGATATTGTTAATTTTTGTTTATACAAAGGTAATTCAGGGCGTTATAAAAGTCTTTTTAGTATCTTCGCTTATTGTAGCACAATAAAGACATTTTGTCTTTAAATTTTAAAGAATAAAATTCCAAATTACAAAATGAAAAAGTACCCCATTTATAGCGTTCAGAATTTTAGCTGTAATGATATTCACCGCGATTTTTATATAAATACTTTTACAGAACATTTAAAAAACCATAGTTTCGTTGAAGAACCGCACCGACATGACTCTTATTTGATGGTGTTTTTCACCAAAGGTTCAGGTATGCATGAAGTCGATTTTGACCAGTTCGAAATCAAAAGAGGAAGTCTTTTTGTGCTACAGCCAGGACAAATGCATCATTGGAATTTATCTGAAAATATCGAAGGCTTTGTAATTATCTTTTCGCAGGAATTGTACAATTTGTATTTCGGACAGAAGAAAATCAACGATTATAATTTTTATCATTCCATTCAAAACCGACCAGAAATGGTTTTTGAAGAAAAAGAAATTCCTAAAATCCTTCCATACTTCGATTTGCTGATTCAGGAAAATAACCAAGACAACAAATACCAATTGGACAAATTATTGAATTTATTGGATTGCATTCATATCGAAGTGGCGAGAAAATATGGAGAAACCTATTCGCATCAAACCCATTCATATAATATCAAAATCAACAAGTTTGAATCGCTTTTAGAAGAACATTTCAGAACTCAGAAACTGCCTTCGTTTTATGCAGAAAAATTAAATATCACGCTGAAGCATTTAAATAGAATCTGCAACGAAATCCTTCAAAAAACAGCCACAGAAGTAATTATAGACAGAGTGATTCTGGAAATAAAGCGAATGCTGATCGACAAGCAATTAGCTGTAAACGAAGTCGCATTCAAAGTCGGCTACGAAGATTACTCATACTTCTCCCGATTCTTCAAAAAACAAACCGGAATGTCACCAACAGAATTTAGAAACACAGTGCGTTGAGTTTTTTGTTTGCCACGAATTACACGAATTACACGAATTACCACGAATTATTTTTTTATAGCCACAGATTAAAGGATTATTTGGATTAAAAAATCTGTGAAAATCTTTTTAATCTGTGGCGAAAACATATTTCCGTTTTGAAGAGAAATTAGTGAAAATTAGTGCAATTCGTGGCAAATAAAAAAGCCCTGCGAGTAAACGCAGGGCTTTGTCAACCAATTAAATCTAATCTAAAACCAAAAGATTAAGCTTGTTTTACAAACTGTAATTCAATGTTTAATTTTACTTCTTCGCCAACTAAAACACCACCAGTTTCAAGAGCTGAGTTCCAGTTTAATCCCCAATCTTTACGATTGATTTTTCCTTCTATGCTTAAACCAACTTTAGTGTTTCCCCAAGGATCAGTCATGATTCCGCTGAATTCAACTGGGAATTTTACAGTTTTAGAAACACCTTTAATGTCTAAATCTCCAGTTAATTCAAACTCACCATCGTTAATCTTTTTGAAAGCAGAAGATTTGAAAGTTAATTTTGGATGATTCTCAGCGTCAAAGAAATCACCGCTTCTCAAGTGTCCGTCACGATCTGCGTTTGCAGTGTCGATTGAAGCGATATCAGCAGAAAAACTGAAATCTGCATTATCAAAACTTTCCCCTTCTGTGATTGCAGAAGCCTCGTAAGTTCCAAATTTTCCTGAAACATTAGTAAACATCATGTGTTTAACTTTAAAACCAATTTCTGAGTGAGTTGGGTCAATTGACCATTTTGTAGTTGCCATAATTTTATTTTTTTAAATAATTAATTTCATTTTGATAGGACAAAGTTACGGTGACAGTTGCCCTGGAGCACTTAACCTAGATTAAGAAATGAAAAATGTAATTTTTTGCCACTCCCGATAGCTATCGGGATACACAGATTGGAAGGATTAAAAAAATATTGCCACAAATTCCACTAATTTTCACAAATTCAATTAAATCAAAATTCGTGGACATTCGTGTGATTCGTGGCGAATAAAAAATCATTTTAATCTGTGGCAAAAGCTATAACATATACTTAGCTTTTGTTATTTATGTAATATGTCAACGCTCCCGACGGGCATTTATTAACAGTAGAAATAATTTTCTCAGTTGTAGATTGCTCCGGGGTAATCCACGGTTTTTCTTTTGGGCGAAAAACATCTGGATTGTTTTTGACACAATTAGCCGAGTGAATGCATTTTCCAGATTGCCATACAATCGTTACTTCGCCGTTTGTGTATTCTTTAGTGAGGTTATTTGGATTCATGGTTTAAAATTTTAAGGATGAATTTAATTTTAAAGTCAAACCAATTTTTTTACTTATAAAGTTAGTCTTTCTTTTGAAATGGAACAAAAAAAGAAACGATAATAATCTGATTTTCAGGTTTATTATCGTTTCAAAGTACAGGTATTAATTGTTTTTTGTTTGAATTAATAATTCATCGGAATGTCCATTAATAAGAATTCAGCGTCTGTATTCGCTTTAATGTTTAAAGTATCAGTTCCTGAGATTCCAACCGCATCACGAGAATTTAATTCCTGACCGTTGATGGTTACATTTCCTTTTAAAACGAAAGCATAAACTCCGTTTCCTTCTTTTTTGAGTTTATATTCAGCAGTAACTCCAGAATCGAAATTCCCCATGTTGAACCAAGCATCTTGGTGAATCCAAACTCCTTCATCATCTGCATTTGGAGATAAAACCTGAGACAATTTATTATGTCTGTCGGCAACATCCAAAGTAATTTGCTGATAGCGTGGCGTTACGTTTCTTTTGTTTGGAAACAGCCAAATCTGCAACAATTTAGTCTGCTGATCTGCATTTGGGTTAAACTCACTATGCTGAATTCCAGTTCCCGCGCTCATTACCTGAATGTCCCCGTTTTTAATTACTTCAGTATTTCCCATACTGTCTTTGTGAGCCAAATCTCCTTCTAACGGAATCGTGATAATTTCCATATTATCGTGAGGGTGAGTTCCAAATCCCATTCCTGCAGCAATTGTATCATCATTCAAAACACGAAGCGCTCCAAACTGAATTCTATCCGGATTGTACCAGCTCGCAAAACTAAAGCTGTGATAAGCGTTTAACCATCCGTGATTTGCATTTCCTCTCGATTCTGCTTTGTGCAATACTATATTTTCCATGATTTTGTCCTTTCTTTATTTTTATAGTACAAAGATACGGCCGATGTAGAAGAAAAGCACTTAATCTAGATTAAGAAAGATTTTTGTGAGGAGCAAAGGTTTAGAGTTGCAAAGGTTCAAAGGTTTTTTCATGCAGTTTGTCATACTGAGGAACGAAGGATCACACAAGAAATTCCATCTGCATAATCGCCAATCTTTGTCGAGTTTCGAGTACGATCCTTCGTTCAGGATGACAAGATTGCATTCAAAGAAATAAACTTTGCGACTTCGCGTCTTTGCGAGATTATTAAAAAGCTTAAATTATTTAATCCGAATCAATTTTCCTTTCCCAGCCACTTCATCAAGATAATTTGCAGAAGAACTTTTCTTATGATGCATAAAAAAAGGAATCGTATCTTTTTCGATTTGATCTTTTGAAATGCTGATAATTAAATCAGTATTAATGAAATTATCCAGTAATATTACGTTGCCATATGAAATTTTCCCTTTCGGCATGAACTTGTTATCAAAAACAAAAATGCTGTCCTTAAAAGTAATTTTATCTTTTAAGATATAAGCATTATCGTCTTCAATCAAATAATTATAACGGCCAGTAAGCTTATCCGTTTTTTGGTTGAAATTGATAAATAACAAGGTTATTAGTAAGGCAAAATATTTCATGGCATTCTAACTATATTGATTCATAAACTGCTGTACAACTGCATCAGTATTCTCATGGCGTTTCTTTCTTTCTAAGACAATTGGCGGAGCAGCTCTTTCTAAACAGTCTTTTACGGCACAAGTTTCGCAAGTTACACCAACAATTCGTTTTACCAAAGGTTTCCCATCAATGAGCTTAAATTTCTTTTTCATTGTCGGATTAATTAAAATTCCAACGGAAATACTTCGAATAGTATCATGCAAAAAAGGATCTTTTGTAGCCGATGAAAAAACTAAATATTCGTTTCCGCTGTTCGCATAACTCGATATTTGAGCATCAAAAAAATGAGGTTTATTTTGTTTGATGGCTTCGTCAATTGTTTTTACCGAAACCCATCTTCTGCAATAATGTTCATTGGTTTCGTTGGCGTGCGGTTCCTGCTGATGTGTAATGTGCAATTCTTTGTTTATCTGATAAAAATCAGAACCTATTTTGTGCGATAATCTTAAGAAGAAAAGGTTTTTTAATTGAAAATCCTTCGGTAATAAATTAGTCAATCGCTGGTAAAAGGATTCAGGCGAAACTTCGAAGCTTTCAATTAATTGAACAAATTCTTCCGGTTTTGGATTTTCATTTTCTAGAAAAGAATTGATTTTATCAACTACTAATTTTCTCGGCAATAATAAAGCACCGGCAAAATAAGAAGCATAAAAGTTATGCAGAACCTGATCGAAATTTTCAAACTTAATCCAGCTGAAAGTCAGCAGACGATCAGAAATTTTCAAATAATTATAGGCTATTTCTTTTGCTAAAATAAAGGCTTTCTGTGGAGCATCAATTTCGGTTGAAAGCAATAAAGTTTTGCTTTTAGGAACATAAATCGAACGTAAATCGCCCAATGCTTCCTGATCTGTAAAGGCGATTTCTTTGATGTTGTATTCGTATTCTTCTTTTAAAATCGCTTCGAGTTCTTCAATGCTTATTTTCGAATCAAGATTAATCTGAAAGGATTTCGAAAACGCAATTACTTTCTCTTCTAAATCTTCAAAATAATTGCTGTGCGCTTCCTGATACGAACGCAAAGCGGCTAAAAAGAAACTTTCACGGCTCAAATTATAATGCTGTGCAATTTCGATTATTGTACTAATAAACGCATTGACTTTTGCTGGAGCATTCGCAATAATATCAATTAAATCTGCCTCCTGAATTCCGAAAAGCTCTAGCGGAATCTCTTTTAAAATTCCTGATTTCAAGATTTCGCCAATCGGAGCGAGATTATTATCGAGTTTTAAAGACACCATTTGGTCGTAAGTCACGTCCAAATGTTCGCACAAAAGCAAAATTTTATCTGTTTTCGGATATTTTTTTCCCTTTTCAATCTCGTTTAAATACGATTTTGAAAGATTGGTCAGTTTAGCCAAGCCAAAAAGTGACAGGTTTTTTTGCATGCGAACCTGTTTCATTTTTAGCCCAAAAATCAGCTTTATATAGTCTTTTTCGATATCCATAATCCAAATGTAAGTAATCTAAAAATAATCGCCAAAAAAAATATTTTTAAAATTTAGCGAACGTTCGCTTGTTTTGTAAAAAACTTTTTTATAACATTGTGTCGTTGAAACTTGTTAATTATGAATTAGTTATGATTGGTGTGTTTTTGACGAAATGAAATGAAAAACAGAAAATCTGGTTTATTAAATAAAAAAATAAAATCTGCAGCTATGAAAAACCAATTAGAGATCACTGAAATGGCTATAGAATTCCTAGCCGACAAAAAGCTTGCTTATCCAAAAATCTGGACAGAAGAAGCGACTGCGTTTATTATCGAATTGCATAAAAAATTCGAATCGCAAAGAAAATTACTGCTTTTACAGAGAGAACAGAAACAAGTCACTTTTGATCAGGGAATTATGCCGGTTTTTATTCCAGAAACCAAAAGCATCAGAGAAAGTAATTGGACAGCTGGAGAAATTCCGAAAGATTTACTGGACCGAAGAGTGGAAATTACTGGACCAGTTGACCGAAAAATGATTATTAATGCTTTGAACTCTGGTGCGAAAACTTTTATGGTCGATTTTGAAGACAGCACTTCACCAACTTGGGAAAACTTGATGGACGGACAAATGAATTTGATTGATGCCGTTAATAAAACCATCACGTTTACCGATTTGGTGAAACAGAAATCCTATCATTTAAACGAGAGAATCGCAACGCTGATTGTTCGTCCAAGAGGTTTGCATCTTCCTGAAAAGCATGTTTTGATTGAAGGAAATGAAGTTTCGGGTTCTTTGGTAGATTTTGGTTTGTATGTTTTTCATAATCATAAACGACTTTTAGAAAACAATTCGGGACCTTATTTCTACATTCCGAAATTAGAACATTATCTAGAAGCGAGATGGTGGAATACTGTAATTGATTTTACAGAAGATTATCTAAATCTGAAACGAGGAACCATAAAAGTGACGGTTCTAATAGAAACCATAACAGCAAGTTTTCAGTTGGATGAAATCATTTATGAACTAAAAGAGCATATTGTGGGCTTAAACTGCGGGCGTTGGGATTATATTTTCTCTTACATTAAAAAGTTTAGAAAAAATCCAAAATTCATTGTTCCCGATCGCGATCAGGTAAATATGACTTCGCCTTTTATGAATGCGTATTCAAATCTGGTAATTCAGAGATGTCATAAACGTGGAATTCATGCGATTGGCGGAATGGCAGCACAAATTCCGATTAAAAATAATGAAGAAGCCAATGCCATTGCTTTCGCAAAAGTAAAAACCGATAAAGAACGCGAAGTTCGAAATGGTCATGACGGAACTTGGGTGGCGCATCCAGATTTAGTTTCAATAGCAAAGGAAGTTTTTGATAAAGGAATGCCGTCTCCAAATCAGATTCATGTAAAAAGAGAGCATCGAAGAATTACAGAAGCCGATTTGATTGAACCGCCCATTGGATTAATCACAGAAAATGGGGTTCGAAAAAACATAAATGTAGCAGTGTTATATCTGGCTTCATGGCTAAACGGACAAGGCGCAGCAGCTTTGCATAATTTAATGGAAGATGCTGCAACGGCTGAAATTTCAAGATCGCAATTGTGGCAATGGCTTCAGAATAAAGTGATTTTGGATAATGGGCGAAAATTAGATTTGGCATATTATCATGAATTGGCTTTAGATGAATTTAGAAAACTCAAGGAAGAGCTAGGAGAAGAAAATCACGAAAAACAGCAGTTTCCATTAGCCGAAAAATTGCTGGAAAGATTGGTTGTAAATCTGCATTTTGTTGATTTCTTGACGATTCCATGTTATAAATATCTATAAAGAATTGATTTGATTTCCTGCAAGGTTTCAAAAACCTTGTAGGTATCATGATCGTGATTATAAATACCTACAAGGTCAAAAAAAGACCTTGCAGGAAATCACAAACACTTACTAACCAACTTAACTATATCATTTATGAAAACAACAGAAGACAGAATTCAGGAATTGATTAACGATTGGATTACGAACCCAAGATGGAAAGGCGTTGAACGTCCTTACACTGCGAGTGAAGTTGTGACGCTTCAAGGGTCTTATAAAATTGAGCATTCTATTGCCAAAATGGGTGCTGAAAAATTATGGAGAAAGTTAAAAACTCAGGATTATGTTGCGGGTTTGGGAGCGTTGACTGGAAATCAAGCGATTCAGGAAGTCGATGCGGGTTTAGAAGCGATTTATTTAAGCGGATGGCAGGTGGCTGCCGATGCAAATCTGGCGGGAGAAATGTACCCTGACCAGTCGCTTTACCCTGTTAATAGTGTGCCGATGGTAGTGAAAAAGATCAATAACGCTTTACTGCGTGCCGATCAGATTCAGACTGTAAATAAAATTGAAGATAAAAAAGATTATTTAGTTCCGATTGTTGCGGACGCCGAGGCTGGTTTTGGTGGAAACTTAAATGCTTTCGAATTGATGAAATCTATGATTGAAGCTGGAGCTTCTGGAGTTCATTTTGAAGATCAGTTAAGTTCTGCTAAAAAATGCGGACACTTGGGCGGAAAGGTTTTGGTACCAACACAAGAAGCAATTAATAAACTAATTGCAGCTAGATTAGCCTCGGATGTTATGGGAGTTCCAACTTTAATTGTTGCTAGAACAGATGCTGATGCAGCAAATTTATTAACAAGTGATGCTGATCCTAGAGATAGAAAATTCTTGACAGGAGAAAAAACAGCTGAAGGTTTCTTTTATGTAAAAAATGGAATCGAGCAGGGAATCGCAAGAGGTTTGAGTTATGCGCCTTATGCTGATTTGATTTGGATGGAAACCAGTAATCCTGATTTGGATTACGCTAGAAAGTTTGCAAAAGCCATGAAAAAAGAATTCCCAGATAAAATGCTGGCGTATAATTGTTCTCCGTCTTTCAACTGGGCAGCAAAATTATCAGTTGCGGAAATGGAAACGTTTCGAGAAGATTTAGCCGAAATGGGATATGCTTTCCAATTCATCACTTTGGCAGGATTCCATGCTTTGAATACTAGTATGTTCGAATTGTCTAAAGCGTACAAAGAACGCGGAATGGCAGGATATTCTGAATTGCAAGAGCGAGAATTCGCATTACAACAAAACGGATTCAGAGCGGTAAAACATCAAGCTTTCGTGGGAACTTCTTATTTTGATGCTGTTCAAAATACGGTGATGTTAGGAAAATCAGCCATAACAGCAATGGAGCATTCAACAGAAGTTGAGCAATTTTAATTCACAACAACACGGTTCGTTTTGAGCCGTGTGTGTTTTTTTTGCCACAGATTTCACAGATTAGAATGATTAAAAATGTTGCCACGAATTACACAAATTTCCACGAATTAAATCGGAATAATATTGAAATAAAATTTGTGAAAATTTGTGTAATTTGTGGCTAGAAAAAATCTTTTTAATCTGTGAAATCTGTGGCTAAATATTATTTCTTCAAAAGGCGAGCTTTCATTTTGCTGAAAAATTCTGGTGTTACGCCAATGAAAGAAGCGATTTGTTTTTGAGGAACTTTGTGAACTAATGTTCCATATTTTTTAGTGAATTTTTCAAAACGTTCTTCTGCAGGCAAACTTAAATTGTCCATTAATCGCTGCTGATTCGCAACTAATGAATTCTCAATTAAAATCCTGAAGAAACGTTCCAGTTTTGGGATTTCAAGATACAATTGTTCTTGATTTTCTTTGGATAAAGAAACCACTTCTGCTTCTTCTAAAACTTCGATAAAAAGCTGTCCTGGCTTTTGCGAAAAATAGCTGTACATATCGCTCATCCACCAGCCTTCACAGGCAAAAGAAAGTACATGTTCGACAATATTATCGTTGATATTGAAACTTCTTAAAATTCCGGAGTTTACAAAATAGGAATGTTTGCAGACTTCACCAGCGTTTAATAAAAGCGTTTTAGCTTTATACGTGTTGGTTTCCAGTTTAGATAAAAAAAGCGCCTGTTCTTCTGGTGTCAGAGAAACGTGTTTGGCAATGTTTTCGAGAATTAATGCCATTATTTTTTATCGTCTATTAAAGTAAATGAAGTTGCTTTGAATCTGTCTCCTTTTATTTCTCCCGTAACTAAAGCTTTGCTGATTGCATTGCAAAAACCTTTTTCAGCGTGGGCATCTCCATGATCGTGAATCGTAGTTCCGTCAACAAAATAGCTTTTTCCGTCAATACGAACGGCTAAATCGCAGCTTTTGCCTTTCATTCCGAATTGGCATTCTCCGCAAGAAGCTTCGACAACAGTTGGTTTATCAAATTTCTTTTTGTCTTGTGCCTGTACTGCGATCCCAATAAAAAGGAAAGTTGCTAAAAGTATATTTTTCATAGCTAAGAATTTACAGTTATTAATTTTGCCGTTTCTTTGGCATGTTCAGTTATTTCGTTTATTGGAGTTGAAAGCGTATCATAACTTAAAACAACTCCCATTCTTCGGTAAGGTCTTGAAGTTGGTTTTCCAAAAATCCTGAAATCGGTTTTTGGTAAAGCCGCTACTTTTTCGATTCCAGTAAAAGTTGGATTTGTCGAATCTTCTGATGCTAAAATTACAGCACTTGCTCCAGCTTTTTCTAAAGTAATTTCGAAAATTGAAAGACCTAAAATGGCGCGTAAATGCAATTCAAATTCGTTGAAATTTTGTGTTCCTGCCAAAGTTACCATTCCGGTGTCGTGAGGACGCGGAGAAAGTTCAGAGAAATAAACCCCTTCGTTAGTTAGGAAAAACTCAACGCCAAAAAGCCCTGCTCCGCCAAGTGCCTCGGTAATTTTTTCGGCCATATCCTGAGCTTCGTATAAGTCTTTTTCCGAAACCAAAGCCGGCTGCCAGCTTTCCTGATAATCGCCTCTTTCTTGTCTATGGCCAATTGGTGCGCAAAATAACGTTGGATTGCTATTCTGGGTAATCGTCAAAAGCGTAATTTCTGAATGAAAATCAACAAAAGCTTCTACAATCACTTCGATTACGTCTCCACGAGAACCTGCAACAGCATATTGCCAAGCCTTCTCAATATCGCTTTCTGTTTTGATTGTTGATTGTCCTTTTCCAGAAGAAGACATTAAAGGTTTTACCACACACGGAATTCCGACTTCCTGAACGGCTTTTTGAAGTTCCTCTGCCGATGTTGCATATTGGTATTTTGCTGTTCGTAATCCGAGTTCTTTGGCTGCTAAATCTCGAATGGCTTTGCGATTCATGGTAAAGTTGGCCGCTTTCGCAGAAGGGACAACAGTAATGCCTTGTTTTTCGTAATCGTAAAAACGTTCGGTGCGAATGGCTTCTATTTCGGGAACAATAAAATCTGGTTTGTGTTTGGCTACGATTCGGTCAAGCGCTTCCCCGTCAAGCATATTAATAACTTCGAAATCGTGTGCAACCTGCATGGCTGGTGCGTTTTCGTAACTGTCAACTGCGATTATAGTTTGTCCGATTCGTTGTGCGGCAATGACAAATTCTTTGCCTAATTCGCCTGAACCTAGGAGTAGTATTTTCATTTTGGAGTGTTGTAATGTTTGAGTAGTAAAAGTAGGGAAAAAGCTTTTTTTAACCGCAAAGTTCGCAAAGATTTACGCAAAGAGCGCTAAATTTTTGTTTTTAAGATAAAAAAGAACTCAAAGAATTTCTCACGCAGATTTTGCAGATTCAGCAGATTTAATTTAATAACCAACTTACGTTTTAGAAAAAGTAACTACACAGTTTGTCATTTCGAGGAACGAGAAATCACACTCGGGATTCGACGAAGATTGGCGATTTTGATTGCGGAGTTTCTAGTGCGATTTCTCGTTTCTCGAAATGACAAGATTCTGGGAATTATAAACGTAAAAGTTCTCATGAAACCGTTTGCGTGAGGGATAGAAGTGGAAAGCCCACAGCCGTGAGGAACGAACAGGCGAGGACTTGTAGTGGATAGCCCGACCCGGAGGGACACGCCCAAAATAAAAAAGTTCGCAAAGATTGGTTTAAAATCTTTGCGAACCTTGCGTATACCTTTGCGTCTTTGCGGTTAAAAAAAACTCTTCGGTTAAGAATTAATGAAAATGATCTTCTTCAATTTCAAATTCAGCATCTTTTTCCCAGATTTCCATTTCGCAGGGTTTGCAGTTGAATTTTAATTTGTATTCTAATTCTCCCTGTTTCAATACTAATGGTTCTTTTACCTTCACACCAACTATGTCTTTTTGGTGAATCGGACATTTTTTCAATTCGTATTTGATGCAATATTTAGTTGTCATTACACGAGATTTTCCTGGATCCCATTGTAGTTCGAATGCTTTTTCGATTTCGGTAACGCCGTGGCGTTCGTAGAATTTACGAGCAGTTTTGTTTGAAACGTTGTACATGAAATCCAATTTCGTTTCTGGATACGGATGTGACGTTTTTACCAATTGATGCTCTTCACGAACGTAATTTGCCAAACGAATTTCTGATAACTGTTCGAAAACATTTCTTCTCATTTCGTTGATTTTTGAAATAGGAAGAAACCAGTTTTCAGAGAACATTACATTGATTTCATCAGCACTGTAAGGTGTAAAACCTGTTTTGGCCAATTGAACTTTGATGTTTTCTTCAATCGATTCGCCTGTTTTCGTTTTTTCTTTCGGGTGTTCTAATTTTACTGTGCTTACGTTTCCGTCTTCATCGGTTGCGATTAATTCAAAACCGTTTTCGTTTTCTGTCAGCAGTAAAGTAGTTCCGATTTTACGGATCGCACTGTCTTCTCTTTCTACAATTTTGATGAAGGCAGCGTCGTTGTTTCGGTAAATGAAAGTTCCGTCTTTGATTTCTTTTAAAACGTTTGGATAAACTTTTCCGTTTTCGGCTTTGTTTACGTAGATTCCATCTGCTTCATTATTTTCGTTGATAAAGCAAAGTCCGTCGCCATTATTTAACAATTCGCCGTTTTCGATTTCGTAAGCACCGCCAACAGTTCGGATTAATTTACCAATATATTGTCCTTTTGATTTTGGACTTTCCCAAGAACCAATGCTAGCGTGTCTTTCGTTTACAAAATAATCAGTATAGCCACGGTTGAAAGTTCTGTTTAAAGCAGAATCGAAAGTATAAGTACATTTTCCAGAAGAAGCTTTAATATATTTGTCGCTTCCCTCTAAATAACTGTCTAATTTCTGACGAAGATAAGACACATTGTTTTTCACGTAAGCCACGTCTTTTAAACGTCCTTCAATTTTAAAAGAAACGATTCCAGCTTCAATCAAATTCGGGATTTGGTCTGAAACGTCTAAATCCTTAATCGAAAGTAAGTGACTGTTTCTGATTAAAGTGTCTCCGTTTCCGTCAATTAAGTTATAAGGTAAACGGCAGTTTTGTGCGCAGGAGCCACGGTTGGCACTTCGTTCTCCGTTTGCCACGCTCATATAACAGTTTCCGCTAAATGATACACATAAAGCTCCCGTTACGAAGAATTCTAATTCAACATCAGCGTAATCGTAGATTTCTTTAATTTGATGCAGGTTCAATTCACGCGCTAAAACCACACGTTTGATTCCGGCATCTTTAAGGAATTTTATTTTTTCTTTGTCACGATTATTAGCTTGTGTACTGGCATGAAGAACGATAGGAGGCAAGTCCATTTCCATAATCGCCATGTCCTGAATAATTAATGCATCAACACCAATATCGTACAATTCCCAGATCATGGCACGACAGGTTTCTAATTCGTTGTCGTATAAAATGGTATTGATAACAACAAAAACCTGTGCGTTAAATAGGTGCGCGTATTTTACTAATGCAGCAACATCTTCAATAGAATTGTTGGCATTAGAACGTGCTCCAAATTGTGGCGCACCAATATATACTGCATCGGCACCGCTGTTAATAGCTGCCATTCCGCCGATTAAATCTCTTGCTGGAGCTAATATTTCTATTTTTTTCTTCATTTCTAAAACTTTAGCCTTTTGTGGTATTCACGAAAAAAAGTGTGCAAAGGTCTAATAAATTATTTGAGTTTGCTAGTCCTGAAGCGATTTTTTTGAAATTGTTAACTTATATGGGATGATGATGGTTAAGAAATGTAATTATTTAGAAATATTTAATTGTCCTTGTGGTTTCTGATTTTTTTACAATTTTGCCTTCCATTATTGTTGAATATTTTTTCTTAATCCAGTTTCCGAATTTATCGTATTTTAATTCCATCTCATATTTTGACGATTTTATAATATCTCCATATTCATTTACAAGGTCAGCAGGATCGCTTTTTGAAAAGTTTATTTTACTGGTTTGAGAATTCATAAGTTGATTATTTATGTCAAAATATTTAATGATCACCTCATTTTTATCATAGTCATATTCATTTTTTTCTGTCCCAATAATTTGATTTCCCTTAAAGTTTATGATCTCAATTGGATTTCCTTTTTCATCATTTACAAAATCAGTATGTCTAAAAATGTTTCCATTTTGGTCTTTGTCTGTTACATTAACTAAATAGCCTTTAGAGTCGTAATTATAGTAGGCAATTTCAATCGTGTGCCCGAGATATCTGTGCCAATTTTCAAATTTTCTGCCTATACAGCGAACTCCAGTTGAGTCATATGACCTTGTTAAACGTTGTTTTAAATTACCCTCTCCGTCATATCTAAATTCTGTGACAATATTATTTTGAGCATTGTAAGATTTAATTTCTTTAGTTTGTTCAGTTGTATTATTTGAATTATAAAAAGTTGTGTTTGTTATAGTTTGTAAAACTGGCCTTGTTGAATGAAAGTCATTGTTTTTGCCAAAATTTAAAGAAGTTAAAGTACTTTGAGAATAAATATTGATATTTGAAAAAAGTATTAATATGAAGATTAAATTTTTCATTTTGATTAGAAATTGGTTGTAACGAAAGTAAGATTTATTTTTCAATTTCAACAAAACAAAAAACCACCCAACCCGAAGGTTAAGTGGTTCCTCAAAAAAAGCATGAATCGATAGATTAATTTGCTCTCATTTTAATTTGTGATAAAGTGTTTTGAATACTGTTTAGTTGTTTTGAAACAATATATACCTGATCATGTTCCAAATGATTTTCTTCGAGCGCCATTTTGTATTTTTCGATGGCAGCTTCTTCACCAGTGATGCAGGCATTTATGATAGCTTCTGTGTCGCCACCCGTAAAAGCAGATTTTATATCAATCCAAGTACGGTGCAAAGCTCCAAGCGGACCTCCACCAGAAGTATCTGTCGATTTTCCTAGTTTGTTGATTTGGTTTTGTAGCTCTACAATAAATAAAGCTCTTTCACGGGCATATTCAAGGAAATCGGTTTTCATTGCTGGATTTTCTACATGCTCCGCTGCATTTGTATACCCTAATTTTCCATCTTCAAGAATTGAAATTAATCCTTCTAAAGTTTTAATGGTTTCTGTGGTGGTTTCTTCTGCATGTGTCATGACATATAATTTTTAAAAATTAATATGTTACAAAGTTTGCAATTATAAAGTGTTTTGTTTTACAGGATTACAAGCTAGGTTTATAATATTGTAGAATGGAAATTTTGAAACTTGTATTTTTTTGGTTTGTCATGAATATCTTGAATTTCAACAACTTTCAAAGCTCCAAAGTTACCTTTTAAAATGATATTTCTACTTATCGTTCCGCGTGAGGGATAGAAGTGGAAAGTCCAAAGCCTGACGAAGGAATTGCGAAGACTTATGTGGATAGCCCGATTCACCTCGACCAACACGCCCATCTAATATTAAATTGTAACCCAATGCTTGATTGTGTCGTCAAAGTTAAAATCAATCATTAATCAATCACTATATGAAAACAATTTTAAAATTTTTAATTCTTCTTTTGATTTTCCAGAATGGATTTTCTCAAAATTTAGAAGCTAGAATTGACAGTTTAATTTCTTCTAAGTTTAAATCTGAGAATCCAGGAGCTGTTTTTTTGGCTGTTAAAAAGGGAAAGGTTATTTATAGAAAAGCTTTTGGGATGGCAGATTTAGAAATGAATGTAAAAATGAAACCTGAATTTGTTTTCGAAATTGGATCTATGACCAAACAGTTTACGGCAGTTTCTATTTTAATGCTGGCTGAAAGAGGAAAACTTAAGCTCGATGATGAAATCACGAGATTTATTCCAGATTATCCAACACATGGAAATGTGATTACAATACATCATTTACTGACACATACTTCTGGAATCAAAGATTTTACAAGCATGAAGTCTATTAAGGATATTGCAAGAGAAGATTTGTCGCCAAAAGAGCTTGTTGACTTTTTTAAGGATCAACCGATGGATTTTAAACCTGGCGAAGAATATAAATATTGTAATTCTGGATATGCACTTTTAGGGTATATTATTGAAATTGTTACTGGACAGGCTTATGAAGATTTTGTGGTTCAAAACATTTTTAAGAAAGCTGGAATGGAAAATAGTTATTATGCAAGTCATGATAGGATCATTAAAAATAGAGTTTCTGGCTATCGCGACAAAAGTGGTTATGTAAATGCAAACTATATCAGTTTTTCTATACCTTATGCTTCTGGTTCAATAATGTCTACCGTAGATGATTTACTAAAATGGCAAAATGTACTAAACGGAAATTTATTATTAAGCCCAAATTATAGAGAAAAAGCTTTTACAAATTATAAACTAAATAACGGGACAAATATAGATTATGGATATGGTTGGCATTTGGAAAAAGTAAAAAGTAAAACAATTCGTGAACACGGAGGAAGTATTTTTGGTTTTAAATCTATGGGAGTTTATGAGCCAACAGATCAAATTTGTGTGGTTGGTTTGAGTAATTGCGAATGTAATTCTCCAACTGTTATTACAAAAGAGATTGCTTCTCTTTTAATTGACTAAAGAAAAACTTTTAGGATGTTTTGAATCTCCCGAATAAATTCAATAAAAAACAGCTTAAAGTATAAAAGTGATGAAACTTTTGAACCTTAAGCCGTTTTTGTAAACTTTAGAATATTTTTATGCCGTTAAAGCTTCTTTGATTCTGCGTAATGCTTCTTTTAAAATATCGTTGCTTGTTGCGTAAGAGAAACGAATACAGTTTGGATTTCCGAAAGCGTCACCAGTTACGGTTGCCACGTTTGCCTCAGCTAAAAGATACATAGATACGTCGTTTGCATCTTTGATTTCGTGTCCTTTTAAAGTTTTTCCGAAGAAAGAAGAAACGTCTGGGAATACGTAGAATGCTCCTTCTGGAACGTTAATTTTGATGCCTGGGATTTCTTGTAATAATCCAACCACTAAATCTCTACGACCGTGGAAAGCTTGAACCATTTCGTTTAATACGCTTGGATCAGCATCAACAGCAGTAATTGTAGCTCTTTGTGCTACAGAATTTGCTCCAGATGTTACTTGTCCTTGGATTTTTGTACACGCTTTTGCGATAAATTCAGGAGCTCCGATATAACCAATTCTGTATCCTGTCATTGCGAATGCTTTTGCAACTCCGTTTACAGTGATTGTTCTATCTAACATTCCTGGGATTGAACCTATACTGCAAAAAGTTCCTGAGAAATTAATATGCTCATAGATTTCGTCTGCGACTACGTAAATATTTGGATGCTTTTCTAAAACTTTTGCAAGCGCTGTCAATTCTTCTCTACTGTAAACAGATCCAGATGGGTTACATGGAGAAGAGAACCACATCATTTTTGTTTTCGGAGTGATTGCTGCTTCTAATTGCTCTGGAGTAATTTTAAAATCAGTATCAACAGAAGTTGGAACTTCAACAGGAACTCCGCCAGAAAGTTTTACGATTTCGAAATAAGAAACCCAGTAAGGTGCTGGTAAAATAACCTCGTCACCATCGTTTAACATTACTTGCGCAATATTGTATAATGATTGTTTTGCTCCTGTAGAAACTACAATTTGAGATGGTTTGTAATCTAAATTATTGTCTCTTTTGAATTTTCTGCAAATTGCCTCTCTCAATTCAAGATACCCTTCTACTGGAGAATAAGTGCTATAATTTTCGTTAACTGCTTTAATTACTGCTTCTTTGATAAAATCAGGTGTATTGAAATCAGGCTCGCCTAAACTTAAGCTGATAATGTCTTTTCCTTGTGCTTTTAATTCGCGAGCTAAAGCAGCCATTGCTAATGTTTGCGAAGTCGCTAAGTTGTTGATTCTGTCCGAAAGAATATGATTCATTATAAAATTTTTGAATGTCCTTAATTTGCTGTGTCGATTAAGGAAGGTTAATATTAATAGATTTCTTTTAGTTCTTAAACTGCTAATTCTGGTTTCATTCCCAATTCACGTAGATGCTTAAAGTGAGCAATGACAGCACTTCGCATCGTTTTATATTCATAATAAGGCAAATTGCATTCTTTTGCCGTTTCTTTTACAATTTTGGCAATTTTACCATAATGAATATGACTGATATTTGGGAAAATATGATGTTCGATCTGATGATTTAATCCTCCTGTATACCAATTTACGATTGGGTTTTTAGGAGCAAAATTAGTTGTGGTGTACAATTGGTGAACCGCCCAGGTGTTGTCCATCTCTCCCAATTCATTTGGAGTTGGATTTGTAGTATGATCTACAACGTGAGCTAATTGAAATACTATACTTAAGATTAAACCTGCGGTGTAGTGCATTACAAAAAATCCTAAAAGCACTTTCCACCAAGTGATTCCAATAAGAATTGGAAGAACAATCCAGATAGAAAGATAAATGATTTTAGTAATGATTAAAGTGGTCCAAAGAATTTTTGGGCTTTTTGGTTCTCCGTAAGATAATTTTCTTTTAAGGTAATTGCGCATCTGCTTAAAATCGGTTGTAAGTGCCCAATTGAAAGTCAATAACCCGTATAAGAAAACAGAATAATAATGCTGAAAACGGTGAAAACGATACCATTTTGCATGTTCAGTAAAACGAATAATTCGTCCTGCATCCAAGTCTTCATCATGGCCTGGAATATTAGTATAAGTATGGTGAAGCACATTATGCTGTACCTGCCAGTTGTAAACATTCCCAGCCAGAACGTAAATGGTTCCGCCCATAAATTTATTGATCCAATTTTTAGTCGAATAAGAACCGTGGTTTCCGTCATGCATTACGTTCATTCCAACACCTGCCATTCCAATTCCGATTACGATCGATAATAGTAGCATTACCCAAAATGGCATGTCAAGCGTTAGGATTAAAAAATACGGAGTTAAAAAAACAGCAAATAGAATAACCGCTTTTAAATGTAATTGCCAGTTTCCGGTTTTTTTGATATTATTTTCTTTAAAGTAATTGTTAACGCGAGAGTTAAGCGTTCTGAAAAACTTTAAATTGTCTTGCCGTGCAAAAGTTGGAGCAGTGTTATTCATAATTAATTTAAATAGATTTCAAAGGTAATTATTATAAATTTTCAATTTGCAAAATTGAGTTAAATATTTCAATCGTAAAGTAGTACTTTTGTTAAAAAATTATAGCAATGGATGAGATATTGAAATATTTTCCCAATTTGACTGATCTTCAAATCGAACAATTTCAAAAATTAGACTTTTTATACCACGATTGGAATGAAAAAATCAATGTGATTTCGCGTAAAGACATTGATTCATTATATACAAAACATATTTTGCATTCATTAGGAATTGCCAAGGTTATGAAGTTCGAACCTGGAGCAACAGTTTTAGATGTTGGAACAGGTGGAGGTTTTCCTGGAATTCCATTGGCGATTCTTTTTCCTGAAACCCGTTTTTATTTAATTGACGTTATTGCCAAAAAAATAAGAGTGGTTCAAGGTGTTGTTGATGCATTAGAACTAAAGAACGTAAAAGCAGAACAAAAACGTGCCGAACTGGTAAAAGGTGATTTCGATTTTATTGTAAGCCGTGCCGTTACTAATATGCCTGACTTTGTTTCATGGATTAAAGATAAAATCAAGAAACAGAACAAGCACATGTTAAAAAATGGAATTCTATATTTGAAAGGCGGTGATTTAACCGAAGAGTTAAAGGATTTTCCAATCGCGACTTTATATGATTTGGCTGATTTTTTTGAAGATGAATTTTTTGAAACCAAAAAGGTAGTTCATCTTCCTTTAAAATTTAAACCTTAAAGTAAAATAACCCGAGTAGAACTTTCTAAACGGGTTGTTTTTTGAACAAAACTAAAGCTTAAAATTATGAAGCCTTTTTTGGAAGATTTATAAAGCTATTTGCCTTAAGGTCTAAATTGTCAATGAAAGCATGTATCGCATTTTCTGACGCTTCAACTGAATATTCGAATGTTTCATCAAAGAAAAACTCTCTGCAGATTACAGGTTCATTTAATGAATCGTATACAGCTTCGTCACTTTCGTCCAAAACATCATTTTTGTATGGATTAGAATGGGAGTGCATTAAGTTGACGATAGTTTTAGCAAACCAATTGTCGAACTTTTTCTTTTTTGGTGTAATATGGCGTGCGAGCAACACTAATCCTACTAAATCATTTTGCAAAAAGTATGAGCCTTTGCGGTATCTTGCATCTATCATACTAACATTCATTAGAGCAATCCATAATGCACCATTAACCGAACCAGTTGCAGGGATTTCGAAATCGGTGTCAAACAATAATGGTTTGGTTTGTTCGCGATTTTTTACAGAACACCAAATGGCTTCAATACGTTTTTGTGTATCATTAGCTGCTTGGGTGTAGCCTGTAAAACGCCAGTAAATCCATTCTAATAATGCTGCTGTTAAACCTACTGATCCTTTGTGATTTATTTGCATTAAAGTTTCTTCAAGGCCTTCATTTCCTTCAACAGGATCTAAAAGTTTGTTTATTTTCTTTTTTGTCCATTTAAAATCAATAGCATGCCCAATGCATTTAGACTCCATAATAACTTTAGGAACATTGTTTAAATTTCTCATACTTATGTTGTTAATTTTACTAAATCTTTTTAATGTTTTTTAATATTGAGACAAATGTAGGCGGATGGGTTCTTTTTGGTAGGAACAATAAGCTTTTAAAGTATCAGAATAGGGTATTTAAAATTTTTAAAGTGTTGATATTTAAATAAATAAGAAAAGTATTACAAAATAGACAGTTTGAATAGATCTAAAAATCGAGAAGGCGGCCTATTGTTGAAGAAATGGCAGATAAAGTGCAATCAAAATAATAACTGTTTATTATGATCTGCATTTACGAGAAGTAATTTTTATAAAAAACAAACGCGTGTAATTTTCAAAGAAATTACACGCGTTTTTATATTCTGAATCTGAACTCTAAAATCGAAAATTAGATTAACCTAAGAAAGGGTATCTGTAATCTTCTGGAGTTACAAATGTTTCTTTGATAGTTCTTGGAGAAGCCCAACGCAATAAGTTTAATGCAGAACCTGCTTTATCGTTAGTTCCAGAAGCTCTTGCTCCACCAAATGGCTGCATTCCTACAACAGCTCCAGTTGGTTTGTCATTGATATAGAAGTTACCAGCAGAGTTTTGCAATTTAGTTGTAGCAACTTCAATAGCGTAACGATCTTGGCTGAAAACTGCTCCTGTTAAAGCGTACTCAGAAGTGGTATCCACTAATTCAAGAGTTTCCTCCCATTTAGCATCTTCGTAAACATAAATCGTAATAACCGGTCCAAACAACTCAGTTTCCATTGTAGTATATTTAGGATTTGTAGTTACAATAACTGTTGGCTCAATAAAGTATCCTACAGATTTATCGTAATTTCCTCCAACGATGATTTCTGCATCAGCATCTTTTTTAGCTTGGTCGATATAACTTGCTAATTTGTCAAAAGAACCTTCATGGATAACTGCTGTAATGAAGTTTCCGAAATCTTCTGGAGAACCCATTTTCATAGATTTTACATCAGCAATTAATTGCTCTTTTACAGCTGGCCATAAACTTTGCGGAATATAAGCCCTAGAAGCTGCAGAACATTTTTGCCCTTGGAATTCAAAAGCTCCACGAGTAATTCCTGTAACTACTTGTTTTACGTTTGCGCTTGGGTGAGCAATGATAAAATCTTTACCTCCAGTTTCCCCAACGATTCTTGGATATGTTTTATAGTTGTGGATGTTTGCACCAATTTTAGCCCAAATATCTTTAAATACATGGGTTGATCCTGTAAAGTGGACACCAGCAAAATCACGGCTAGCCAAAACAGTATCAGTAATCATTAAAGCGTCTCCGAATACTACGTTGATAACACCGTCTGGAACTCCAGCTTCTTTGAAAACATCGATGATAACTTTTGCAGAGAATACTTGGCTATCACTTGGTTTCCAAACTACAACGTTACCCATCATAGCAGCACTTGCAGGAAGGTTTGCGGCGATCGCAGTAAAGTTGAATGGAGTAATAGCGTAAACAAAACCTTCTAATGGTCTGTATTCTACACGGTTCCAAACAGAAGAATCTGATTTTGGCTGATCGTTGTAGATTTGAGTCATGAACTCAACATTGTATCTTAAGAAGTCAATTAATTCACAAGAAGAATCAATTTCTGCTTGATGGATATTTTTAGACTGTCCAATCATTGTAGCAGCGTTGATACGAGCTCTGTATGGCCCAGCGATAAGTTCAGCAGCTTTTAAGAAAATAGCAGCACGCTGTTCCCATGCCATGTTTGCCCATTTTTTTCTTGCTTCAAGAGCATTGGCAATGGCGCTTTCAATATGTTGTTTTTCAGCTAAATGATATTTTCCAACTACGTGCTGGTGATCATGAGGAGCTGTAATGTTTCTTGTATTTCCAGTTCTAATTTCTTCGCTTCCAATATATAAAGGAACGTCAATTTGAGAATTCCACATTGTGGTATAAGCAGCCTGTACAGCAGCTTTTTCTGGTGAGTTTGGTGCGTAGCTCTTTACAGGCTCGTTTACCGCTTTTGGTACATGAAAAAATCCTTTAAGCATGTTATTTAAATTTGTGAATTAGACAATTTAAAGTTAGACTATTTGTTTTGTTACGAATAATCTAACGCTGCACAAAAGTACAAAGGATAAATTAATAAATTGACAATTTTATGATTAAGATAACGATAAAAGCTATAGATGTAAACTATATCTTAATTTAATGCAAAAGGAGCACACATTCTAAAAGTAGGAACAATTACTTTGAATGTTTTTGTTGTAGTAAAATTGATCATATTAAAATGACCTTTCATTGCGCCGTAAGGAGACGATAATAAACAGCCAGAACTGTAAGTATGGTTTTCACCAGGTTTTAAAACTGGTTTTTTACCAATTACACCTTCACCATCTACAACTTCTAAATCATTTAAAGAATCAAAAATTTCCCAATGGCGAGAAGTTAATTGTACAGAATCTTTACTATGATTTTCGATGGTAACTACGTAGCTAAAAGCAAAATGAATCTTGTAGTTTTTGAAGTATGTACCTTCAAAACTAGTCAAAACAGATATTTTTATGCCTCGTGTAATTTGAGAAACCATACTAACGCCGTATATATGTGAGTGTTATAGAGGCAAAGCTACAAAAAAAAATCGTTTAACCTAAAACCTTAACATTGTTTTAATTGACTATATTGATAGAGTTTGCATTTCCTTTTCCGATTACACGCTGATAACGGTCAGTAGCTTCTTTGTAATAAACCAAGATGGTGTACTCGTTTTCAGTCTGATAAAAGTTTCCATCAATGGCATTTTCAAAATCAACAACGCCTTTTTTATCGGCAACGGTATACTGAAAATTAGTAAAACCTTGCTTAATCATAATGGCTTTTTCAAAAACTCCTTTGTCGTTATTGTAGTCCATTTTATATTCTGGCGAAAGACTGTAGTTATTAAACATTCCAGAAATATAAATGTCTTTGTTCATTCTAAAAGCAGGAGCAGAGAGGCTGAAATAAACCCAAGCATAATCGGCTTCAATATCATTGTTGGAACCGTTAATATTTTTTACCACAAAATTTCCATTCACATCTTCATAATTAGTATAAATCTGATTACCTCTTGCGGCATTGGTATACAAAAACGAATTGTAGATATCGTTGTTCGAGCCTACTTTGGCTACATTATTACTAGCAGCTCTAATGTCTTTGTTTTCAAAATACAAAAACTCGTTTCCGCCCCAAAACTGGGTTTCTTTGTCGTATTTATAAACCAGCTGATTGCCAATGGTATATTGCGGAATAATGTTTTTTATCTCAGTATGAAAATTTCCGTTTTGCAATAAAAGCACCTTTACATTTTGCAACGGGGTTTGAAATACAATATCATTAGATAAAATAGCAAATTCAAGATTCTGCTTATAATCGATGTTGCTTAGGTTGCGGCTTCTTTTTACTTGTACTCCAACTGTACAATGGTTTTCATATAAAATGAATTTTCTCGAAAAAACAACTTCTCGGTCTTCATTCAGAATTCGCAGCATATAATTCCCCGAAAGCTTCAATAATTGCGTAAACTGGTTAGGAAAAGAAAGTCTGTAATGTGTATAAACCTGCAGTGTATTGAACGAATTCGAAAAATCGGTAATTCGCTGATTGTCCATACCAAAAATATAGTCGGTTTTTGGAATTTGCGTTGGAATCCAATTATAATCGCAATGAAGAACTTCAAAATAATAATTGGCTTCATTGCCAAACAAATCATCAAATTGAAAGGTAAATGCAGAGCCTAATTCAAAAATTGGCGGGACATTACTGCCATTTTGAATGAAAGAAGCAGTTTTAATATTATATGGAGGGTCGATTTCTTTTTCCTGAGCTTTCGCTAAAGTGAAAATAAAAAGAAAAATAAAGCTTGTATATAAAAATTTCGGCATCTTTAAACGTTGTAAGATTGTAAATATAACAATTTTATATAACGAAAAAGATGCCGTTCTATTGGATTTAACGATTAATTTCCTAAAATATACTCTAAGTTGCCTTCAATTTCATCATTGATATAACTTTCTTCTAAAAGCGAGTTAGACAATAATTTTTTGTTTTCCTGCAGTTTGATGATTTTTTCTTCAACTGTATTTTTAGAAATAAAACGAATCACATTTACCTTGTTCATTTGCCCGATTCTATGCGCACGTGCCACACCTTGTTTTTCGGCAAAAGGATTCCACCAAGGGTCCAAGAATAAAACATAAGAAGCTTTTGTAATATTCAAACCAACACCTCCCGCTTTAAGCGAAATAAAGAATAATAGCGGATTTTCTTTTTCTTGAAACATTTTAACCTGTTGTTCCCTTTTATCTGCAGGCGTTTCACCCGTAATTTCACAGAAATCTATTTTGTTTTCCTTGCACCAATCGGTGTAAAAATTTAAATTGGTAACAAACGAACTGAAAATGATGACTTTCTGTTTTGCTTTTACTAAGTTTTCAAGATAATTGGTAACCGCAATATATTTTCCAGAATCAACTTCAGATTCCTGATCGACCATTTTTGGATGGTTACTCAATTGTCTCAGCTTCATCAAAGTGTTAATGATGTTGATTTTGTCTGGACCAGAACCGTCAGTTTTAAGCAAGAAATTACGAGCTTTAGATTTCTCTTTCTCATATAATTTCTCCTGTTCAGGATCCATGTCGCAGTAATAAATCTGCTCTGTCAATTCTGGCAAATCTTTTAGAACCTGTTCTTTAGTTCGTCTTAAAATATATGGCGCGATGAGGTTTTTTAATTCTGCTAAAACTTCTTCATTTTGCTTTTTCTCAATCGGATTTTTGAAATTTTCCATAAAGAAAGCATAACTTCCTAAAATATCGGGATTGATAAACTGCATTTGCGACCATAAATCGTCAAGCGAATTTTCAATCGGCGTACCACTCAAAGCAATTTTATGGCCTGTGCTGATTTTATTTATGGCTTTAAAAATCTTAGAGTTTTTGTTTTTGATGTATTGACTTTCGTCCAAAATCAGATAGCGGAAATCGTATTTTTCTAAAATAGAAATATCTCGATGAATGATGCTGTAGCTTGTAAAAATCAAATCGGTCGAATTGATTCTGCTCGCTAGCATTTTTCTGTCATTACCCACATATTGCATTTTCGAAAAGTGCGGCGTGAATTTGCCAGCTTCATTAAACCAGTTAAAAACCAACGAAGACGGTAGAACGATTAAAGCCTTAAGCGGTTCTCTTTCAATCGTAGTTTCGTTGGCAAACAAATCAAAATTGGTAGTTTTAGTGGTAAAGCCTAATTGTTCTTGTACCGAAACCAAAACAGACAAAGTTTGCAATGTCTTTCCAAGTCCCATATCATCGGCCAAACATGCACCCATATTGGAATTGAAATGTCCTAAAAGCCATTTTACACCTTCAATTTGGTACGGCCTTAAAGTTGCTTTTATTAAGTCAGAACCAGTAAATTCGGCTTGATGAATTTGGTCTAAATCATTGTCAATTTCTGAAATTCCATCTAAAGCGGTAAAATTACTTTTGCGCAACAAAAGAATGCCATTTTCTGTTTTGGCTAATTTTGCCAGCGAACCGTATTTGCTGAACCATTCTAGCGGAATCAAAAAGTAGTTTCCGTCTGGCAATGCAAAAAGTCTTTGTTTGCTTTTTATGTTGGGAATAATTTCGCTGAAATTGATTTTATAATTTCCAACGGTAATTATTATTCTAATGTCGAACCAATCTCCAGCTGTTTCTTTTGAAGCAGAAATGGTATAGTTTTCCGTGACAATTTCTTTGCTTTCCAGTTTTAGGTTGTCAATAGTAAAACCTAAATTTTTCAGTTCTTCTTTATGGTCAATAATCAGCTGAATATTGATAAAAGGATCTGTGTTTTCTGCCTCTGAATTTAATCCAAATAACTCGTTTTTGATTTTGGTTAAACCAATCTCATTTAATTTTTTGATATATAAACTTTCTTCAAGATTTCTTTTAAACTGAATTATTTTAGGTTCATTGGGAACACTAAAATCTACAAAAGAATGTGTTTTTTTTGTTTTGCTCGCATCAAATGAATAGCCGTTATAATCAAAATAAAGATTAAGGTAATAGCAGTTTTTAAAGAAATCATGAATAGGCTGAATCGTGCAGGAAATAATTTTGTCACGAAGTTCAATCTCAAAACCTGTGGCTTCAATATCAATTTTCTTTGCGATTTGAGGAATAAAGCTTTTGAAGTAATCATCAACTAATTTTGATGGTATTTCAATAGATTTTTTCTTTAAAAAAGGCATCAGTTTTTTGGAGTTTAACTCTTTTAACTGCCCCAATTTTTTATTGATAATAAGCCAACCTGGTTCGTCTAAAAGGATGTCAACTTTGCTGTCTATTGGAGAGAAAACCGTTTCCTTTTCCTTTAAAGATAAAGTATAGGTAATGCCTTCTGAATGTTTGTCAAACTGAATCTGAGGCTCAAAATCAAGCGGATCAACGCTGACTCTTGAACGATAAAAATCTTTTTCGGGTCCAAGATTCAAAGACAGAGGAAATTGTTCTTTTACAATTAAATCGTAAAATGAACTTAAATTGAATTTAAGATGTTGACGAATGGCAAATTCAATTTTTGAATCTTTTTGTAAGTCAGCAATTGTTTTAGCGGACTTAATTTTAGCGCCAAATTTTTTAAAAATAAATTCAGGTTTAAGAGAATCGCAAGCTGTTAATATTCTTTTTGAATTGGAATCTAAATTATCAAAAGTGATTCCGAAACTTTCAAGTACATCAGGACTTGCTTTTTTGTCTAAATATTTGATTTCACTAGTATTCTCAACGATGTAGGCGGTTGGAATATAGACATTCAGATTTTTTTCCAAACTGATGTCAAAACAGAACTGAAATGATTTTGTAGGTTCCAAGATTTAGGGATTTGGTTAGGCTTGTAATTTAGATTTGGGCAAAAAAAATAAAAGGAGTTTTCAAATTATTACTATTTTGAAAACTCCTTTTAAATGAACTTATATCACTTATATGGTGAAAAAAATTAGTTTTCCTGTTTAAAGCAAAGCGGAATAATCTCGCCTTTTGCTAAACAGTATTTTTCAACTAATTCTGGTGCAATTTTGTTAGTGTAATCTTCTTCAATTACAATAAAACCAATACTTCTTAATTTATCGAAATAATCGCGTCCGTAAACACGAACGTGATCGTATTGTCCGAAGATTTTAGCGCGTTCTTTCTGGTCTGTAATCGAATCATCTGCAAAAGTAACTTCGCGAGATAAATCTTGAGGAATTTGAAGAATCGCCATTCCGCCTGGTTTTAAAACTCTGTATAATTCCTGCATTGCTTTTGTGTCGTCTGGAATGTGTTCTAAAACGTGATTACATAAAATAACGTCATATTCATTGTCTTTGAAAGGCAAATTACAGATATCTGCTTTTACATCGGCCAATGGAGAAAGTAAATCAGTTGTGGTGTAATCTAAGTTTTTCTGTTTGCGGAATCTTTTATAAAAAGCTTGTTCTGGAGCAAAATGCAATACTTTTTTAGGCGCTGTAAAAAAATCAGTTTGATCGTTTAAATACAGCCAAAGTAAACGATGTCTCTCTAAAGAAAGGGTGCTTGGCGAAAGCACGTTATTACGTTGTTTTCCGTATCCGTAAGGTAAAAACGATTTAAAGCTTTTTCCATCAATTGGATCTGTAAATTTATCTCCTTTTAAAGAGAAAGCTAAAATTGGTCGCGCCACGTAACTCAAACGAATTAATAATGGACGCGGGATAGTGTTAAGGACTAATTTAAAAAGTTTTTTCACAGGTTTGATTCGGGGTTGTATTTATACGATTAAGGGAATTTGTCTGAATTCGTCTTCTTCATTGCTCTCAATTCCAAGAGCTTTATAGATGTATTTAAAAGTCGATAATAACTCAGGCTTTCCATCAACTAAGGCAACGTCATGCTCAAAATGCGCACTTGGTTTTCCGTCAGCAGTCAAAATTGTCCAGCCGTCTTTTAGTTGTTTGATATTTCTAGTTCCCATGTTGATCATAGGTTCAATTGCTACAACCATTCCTTCAACAAAAAGCTTTCCGCGTCCGCGTTTTCCGTAATTTGGCATTTCTGGCTCTTCGTGCATTTTTTGCCCAACACCATGTCCAACCAATTCACGAACTACTCCGTAACCATGAGCTTCAGTATATTTTTGAATCGCATTTCCAACATCTTCTACGCGATTTCCTGCTTTAAATTCTCTAATTCCAACGTAAAGAGATTCTTTAGTTACCTGCAAAAGTTTTTTTACTTCAGGAGCAACTTCTCCAATTTCGAAACTGTAAGCATGGTCTCCGTGGAAACCATTTTTAAAAGCGCCACAGTCAACCGAAATAACATCACCGTTTTTAAGAGGAATATTATTAGGAATACCGTGAACAACCTGAGCGTTTGGACTCATACAAAGCGAATTCGGGAAATCGTACAATCCAAGGAAACTTGGAACTGCACCGTGATCACGAATAAATTCTTCGGCTAATTTGTCAAGATATAATGTGGTAACTCCTTCTTTAATTTCAGAAGCAATCATTCCTAATGTTTTTGATACGATTAAAGCACTTTCGCGCATTAATTCGATTTCCTCTCTAGTTTTCTGGATAATCATATTTTTCCCATTTTCAGTTGGCAAAAGTACAATTTTTAATTAAAATTTTTCGCCACGAATTCACGAATTATCTCAAAACAAAATTTTTAAAAAAAGTGTTTCACAAATCAATTAATTAATTTTTGAAGAAAATTCGTGAATTGCTTCGGCAGTCACTTCGTTCGAGTCGTGGCTATCAAAACAATCAATAGAGTTAACGTGTTTCAGAAAAAAGCCATAAATTAGTAATACAAACGCTTATAATTATGGAAACTATTATAAATCGAGATATTGCCAAAGTAAAAGCGCTGAAGAAAATGAAGCGAAATGCTTTGGGGCTTTTGGGCGTCGCAGTGTTGTTATTTATAATTGCTATTTACTTTAAAATTCCGATGCTTCAGGCTTTTAGTGAAGCCGCGATGGTGGGCGGAATCGCCGATTGGTTTGCTGTCGTGGCATTATTTCGCCATCCAATGGGAATACCGATTTGGCATACGGCAATTATTCCGACTAAGAAAAATGAAATTGGAGAGAACTTAGGAAATTTTGTATCTGAAGAGTTTTTAGATAGAGAAAAATTAGAAATAAAATTAGACGAATTCAATTTTGCAACTAAAGCTTCAGATTGGCTTTCGAAAGAAGAAAATGCAAATAAAATTGCCAATGCAGTTGCTGTAAATGTAATTCCGGGAATTTTACGAACGATAAAAGATGAAGATGTCAGAAGGTTTATTCAGGTTCAGTTTGCGGCAAAAATTGAAGGAATAAATTTTGGAGATTGGGTGGCGCTGGCATTAGAACCTTTGCAAAAAGGTAATTTGAAAAATCAGATGCTAACGAATCTTTTGGAAGTTATGAGCACCGAATTGACTGCTAATAAAGATCTGATTAGGCACAAAGTAAAAGCATCTACTCCGTTTTTAAGCTTCGGATTGGCTGATAAAAGTATTACAGAAGGCGTTTTTAATGGTTTACAGGATTTTTTGAATGAAGCTAAAAAGCCAGAAAGCGCTGTACATCTAAAAATTGACGAATACATTTTTAATTTCTTGGAAAAGGTAAAAAACTCAGAAGAGATGAGAGTTAAAATTAACGATATGATTTTGAGTTTTGTTGGCAAAAAAGAAGTGCAGGATTATATCAATAGCATTTGGGATGAAATTAAATTATCAATTACGAATGATTTAAATAAAGGTGATGATTCTTCGATTAAAAATAATATTGCAGCATTGATTCAGACTTTTGGAAACGGAATTAAAGAAGATCCTATAATGATTGATAAAATAAACAGCTTTATTAAAAATGATTTGCTTTCGATGCTTTTAAATAACAAAAAAGTAATTGGAGATTTGATTTCGTCAACCGTAAAAAGCTGGGATGGAAAGGAAGTGTCTGAAAAATTGGAACTAGAAATAGGAAAGGATCTTCAATACATTAGAATCAATGGAACCTTGGTAGGTGGGTTTATTGGTCTTGTAATTTATGGAGTGGAGCAATTGTATCATTTGATTATTATGTAATATCCGCAATGACAAAAATGAGTAAAAACAAAAAGAGGCAAATTTTAAAATTTGCCTCTTTTTTGAGTTCTATTTTTTTTTAAAATGAACTTATATCACTTATATGGTTTTAAAAAATTACAAAAGTGAATGACAAGTCATTGCATTTGGCTGCTGAATGCCCATTAACTCTAAAATAGTAGGAGCAATGTCACCTAAAACGCCATCTTGAATGCTTTTCAGTTGTTTATCAACCAAAATAATCGGCACTGGGTTTGTTGTGTGAGCCGTATTTGGAGAACCATCAGGGTTAATCATGGTTTCGCAGTTTCCGTGGTCAGCGATTACGATTGTTGTATAATCATTTGCAAGAGCAGCGTCGATTACTTTTTTCGCGCAAGCGTCAACAGCTTCACAAGCTTTAATTGCTGCTTCCATAATTCCGGTATGTCCAACCATGTCTCCGTTTGCGAAGTTCAGACAAACGAAATCAACTTCGCCTTTGTTCAATTCTGGTACAAGAGCATCAGCCAATTCGTAAGCGCTCATTTCTGGTTTCAAATCATAGGTGGCTACTTTTGGAGAGTTTCTTAAGATTCTTTCTTCGCCTTCAAAAGGAGTTTCTCTACCTCCAGAGAAGAAGAATGTTACGTGCGGATATTTTTCAGTTTCGGCAATTCTGATTTGTTTTTTGCCTGCTTTTTCTAAAACCTCACCAAGAGTTTCGGTGATATTATCTTTGTTGTAAACTACTTTTACGTTTTGGTATGTTTCATCGTAGTTTGTCAATGTTACATAATATAGGTTTAGTTTGTGCATGTTCTGCTCGTGGAAATCTTGCTGAGAAAGCGCTTCAGTAAGTTCACGACCTCTGTCTGTTCTAAAGTTAAAGAAAATTACAACATCGCCTTCGACAATAGTAGCAAGAGGTTTTGCATTTTCGTCAACGATAACAACAGGCTCGATAAATTCGTCAGTAACATCTTTTTCGTAGCTTGACAAAACACTTGCAACAGCATTTGTTGATGGAGTTCCAACACCGTTTACAACTAAGTCGTAGGCTAATTTTACTCGTTCCCAACGTTTGTCACGATCCATCGCATAATAACGTCCAACGATAGAAGCAATTTTTACAGGAGTATCTTTAATATAGTCTTCTAAATCGTGAATATATTTTGCTCCAGATTTTGGGTCAACATCACGTCCGTCTGTAAAAGCGTGAACATAAACCTGATCTAAACCGTATTCTTGCGAAGCATCGATTAGTCCGCGAAGGTGTGAAGTATGTGAGTGGACACCACCATCTGAAACTAATCCTAAAAAGTGTACTTTTTTATTGTTGTTTTTGGCATACGTAAAAGCATCAATTAAAACTTGCTCTTTTGCCAAAGTTTTGTGTTCTACAGCTAAATTTATTTTGGCTAAATCTTGGTATACAATTCTTCCTGCGCCTAGATTCATGTGTCCAACCTCGCTATTTCCCATTTGCCCTTCAGGAAGACCAACATTTAATCCGTCAGTTCTAAGCTGTGCGCTTGGGTAATTTTTATAAAGACTGTTTATAAAAGGAACATTTGCATTGTCTATTGCAGATACTTTAGGGTCAGGAGATTTTCCCCAACCATCCAAAATCATAAGGATAACTTTTTTGTTCATTGCATTTTTGTTTTCTACAAATATAAGGCATTTCTAAAGTTTGAAACCTGAGGAATGTTACATTTATATTTAATAAAATGAACTATAAAAAAAAATATTGATTTAATTGAAGAAGCCTTTATTTTTTAAAATTAATTCACGCTAAGCTCTTTTTCTGATCTTATTTTTGACAGCATTGTAGTCGATAAAGTATTTTACGCTAACGGAAAAGATGTGCTTTAAGGCATCATTGTTTAATAGTCCTGCTACATTGTGTCTGAAATCTTTATCAATAACTCGTTCAAAATTAGAGGCATTGTTTCTATATAAAGCAGAAATCTGACTCCCTGGCGCGAACCACCAAGAATAAGACAAATCGGCATTCCAAGAATAAAAGCTTGAATTTTTATTGGTAGTATATTGTGGATACGGACTAAGTTCTCCATTTGGTTCTAAAGCCAGAATGTCTTTATTATCAGCATAAGACCAATATTGGCGGACAGCCAGATTTATAGTCATAGCGCTGTTTATAGCATATTTGCCTCCTAATGTATTAGAATACGTAATAACATTTCGGTTGGCAAAAACAATATCATTTGGAGTGGCTTTGTTATCATCGCCATCAACCTGATCGATGTAGCCTTTATTATTGTTTTTTCGAATATAGCTAAAGAAATAAGTTAGCAATAATTTGTCGCTGAAACGATATCTTGGACCAATATCAAATCCGTATGTAATACGATCAGATTCATCAAACACATTAAAAGTTCCATTGAGATCAATTGCAAATTTGTGGTTATAATTGGTTGAAATGCTTCCCCAAGTTTCTATTTTTCTCGGAATTGTTACATATCTGTTTTCCGCGCGCGGTTCATAATAATCATTGATTTCTAATGGGTAAAACGTAATGTCTGTTCCGTAATAATTATTTTTTACTGTTGTTAAATTTAAATTCGCATTAATATTATTGTCTTGTAATTTTCCAGATTCTTTATTGAATTCGGTATACATATTATAGTTAATTCTAAACGTGTTGAATTTTTTTGTCGGATTTAAAATTCTATAATTGGCATTTCCGTAAATGTTGTAATAATTCGTGTAGAAATTAATGCCTAGATCATTAGGGTCGTAATCTTTAGTTACAAAATCAGAACCTATGCTATATCTATAATTTCCGCTCGTTTCGGCCAAAGTTATTGTCGAAAAAACACCGCTTTTATCTTTGATGTCATTTATTAAACTGTATTTTACATTTCCGAATAGACTATAAGTATTGGCTTTTGTATTTAAGTCCCAAGCCAGACCTGTTACGTTGGCATCTCTAGAATGTCCGTTGCGGCTAACATTTGTATTAATAAAAGTAACCGACGAATTTTTTCTGAAACGCTGGTCTAAAACCAAAACATTATAATTGGTGAGTGTCTCTACAATTGCACGTCTTGTTTCTCCGCTTTCAGTATTTTTTATGGTAGCAAAAGTTTTTTCTGTAACGGCGTTTAAAACACCAATTCCAAGCCCGTTTTTTGTTCTTCCTGATAATTTTAAGGCATTAACCAAATTTACAGCTGCGGGCAATTCTGTAATTTCTTCGTTTTCATTTAATGAAGGATCTATGGATGGAGCGCCTCCAATTCTTCGAGAATAAAATGTATTTCCTTTGCTGAACAAGTCTGTTCCTTCTGTAAAAAACGCTCTATTTTCGTTAAATTTCTGTTCAAAAGGCCCAAGATTTAAAATCTGATCGTCATATTTGGTCTGTCCAAAATCTGGAATTAAAATGGCATCAATAGTAAAAGCATCAGTTATGCCATATTTAATATCCATTCCTCCTTTAATTGTTCCGTATGTTTTTTGTCCGTCTGCAGCGTTTAGGTAATATGATGCATAAGGCATAAAAAACAGTCGGGTAGGAGGTTTAATGTTTTGAATTCCTTCCAGAGTTCCTGCCTGCTGTGTAAAAGTTCCAATCTTTCTGTCAACAAAATTCCAAGTATACTTAAAACGGTCACGTTTAATTTCTCTGAAAAAATTAATTCCCCAGATTTGTTTGTTTTCTCCAGAAAAACGCAATGCCGAGTATGGAATTTTCATCTCGACAATCCATCCGTTTTCTGCTATAGCTGCTTTACTGATCCAGACCGCATCCCAAGAATAGTCTTCGCCATTTGCATCGGTCATAATGCAATCGCCTTGAACATCGGCTGCAGAGACATAAAACATAAAATCTTGCTGGCCGTCATTAAAACCATTTATAAAAACACCAAAAAGATCTGCGGTTCCAAAATTATCGCGCTGAGAGATTTCCTTTAAAATTTTTGAAGGTTCGTCATCATACATCATTGCTCCAATATAAACCGCATCGTTGTTATATATGACTCTGACTTCAGTACGTTTTTCATACGGAATAGCTTTTCCGTTGTCTGGTTCTAGCATGATAAAGTCTGTAGCAACCGGTACGCCTTCCCATGCAGGCTCATCTAGTTTTCCATCAATAGATATGGTATGCGAAGTTACTTGCGCCTGAATTGACTTTTTTTGGCCATAACTCCATATAGAGAATAATAGAAAATAGAATAATATGATTTTTTTCATTGGTTTTTTGATGCGAAATAAAGTGCAAATGTATTTTTTATAGTAGCAATAGACTCAATTTTGTTGTACTTGTTACAGTTTCGGTTTCTAGATTCTTCATTTAGTTTTGGTTTTTTTAAGAAACCGTTTAAAATGTTGTGATTTTTAAAGTAAGATAAAATCTTACATAAAAAGCAAATTTGTGTTAATAATGTTAAAGTTTAAGCAAAAAAGCCTTGAAAATCAGACTTGTATTTTGCAAAGCATGAATTTTTTATATTTTTGCGATACCCAAATTTTTTGTTTAACCTAAAGAAATTCAATGATTTACAAAATTTATCCGTTATTTGTGTTTTTGCTATTGTCTTTTGGAAAAGATTCAAAAAACACAGCCGATCTTAAAAAAAATGCCATTGTAAAGACGATTGCTAAAGTCGAAAAAGTTACAGTAGATTCTAAAATCGAGAGCGTTTATAACTCATTAAATTCAAACAACTTTAAAATGCCTGAGCTTAAAACTTTCTCAGAAGCTTTAAAAGGATTTTATTTGTTGAAAGAAAGAGGAGTAATCAAAAAAAACATCCTGACACTAATTGATTTTAGTTTGTCATCAAACACTAAGCGTTTGTGGGTGATTGATCTAACAAGTAATACCATTTTGTTTAATTCTCTTGTGGCTCACGGTAGAAATACTGGTGACGAATTTGCTTCGGCATTTTCAAATCTCAATTCATCATTTAAAAGCAGTTTAGGTTTTTATGCAACTGGTGAAATTTATCAAGGAAAACATGGTGCTTCATTGCGTTTAGATGGTTTAGAGAATGGCGTAAATGACAATGCTCGTGAAAGAGGCGTTGTAATGCATGGTGCAGATTATGTGTCTGAATCTTTCATCAGAAATCATAAAAGATTAGGCAGAAGTCAAGGCTGTCCAGCAGTTCCCGTTGAATTGACAAACGAAATTATTCAATTAATAAAAGACAAATCGTGTTTATATATCTATCATCCTTCAAGAAGTTTTGCGATGGAGGAGAGGCTAATTTCTTAATTGCTTATATAAATCCGAATCTAAATCATAAATATCAGCTCTAAAAATGAGCTGATTTTTTTTGCTCCATGCTGTCCAATACCATTGATACAAAGCATATTTTTTGGTAATCTTGAAACTCATTGTTGTTTTACTCGCAATAATAGTATCAATTCTATCTTGTGGCCAATTCCCATCAACATCTAATATATGTTGGGCAAGTTCTAACGGATTTTCAACACGCACACAGCCAGAACTCATAGAACGGTTGTTGCGTCCAAAAATATTGCGGTGGTTGGTATCGTGAAGATATACGCTGTGATGATTTGGAAACAAAATTTTCATTAATCCTAATGAATTATCGTAACCTGGACTTTGCACATAACGGTAATTGTTAGGTTTATTTTCATTCCAAGCCATCGGAGAAACTACCTTTCCTGCAGTATCATAAATAGTAATGTTTTTATTAGCCAGATAATTTCGATTCCTTTTCATTGCCGGAACCACGTCTTCTTTTAAGATTGTTGGAGGAACGGTCCAAGTCGGATTAAAAACAACTGTTTTTAAAAAAGAAGTAATTATAGGTGTTCTTCTTTTGCTTGTTCCAACGACAACATTTCTAACCAGAGTGGTGTCCTTATTTTCAACAACATTTAAACTGTAATCGGGAATGTTGATGATAAAATAATTTTCAGCCAATTCTGATGGATACCACCTCCAGCGCTCCAAATTGGCAATAATCTGTTTTTTTCTTTCTTCTTTAGAATAGTTCAAAGCCCGAATAGTTCCAGCTCCGATAACCCCGTCAGAAGCTAGACCGTGCCTTTCTTGGAATCTTTTTATTGCCTCAAAAGTCTTGTGGTTGTAAATATTGCTAAGACTGTCTTTTCCAGTCATATCATTCCAATACAAAAGCCTTTTTTTAATGTTTGTTAAAGCGGGATTGGTATCGTTTAAAACAATTTTATTAGTTGCTTCAATGGTGTTTATTTTGTCATCAGGAAAAGTATTGATGATTTCCAGCGCTTTTAGGAGCTCTTTATAGGTTTGTGTTTTAGGCTGAATGTTTTCGACAATGCTGTCTAATTTATTTTTGTTGAATCCTTTAATTAAAACAGAATTCACATCAAATTCTTTTTCGTCCAAATCCCAATTGGTATACAATTTCTTAGGATCTAGTTTTCCTTTATAGATATGGTTTAGAAATTTTTCAAAATTAAAAGTCAGCAAAATATCATACTTAGCTAAATCTTTATCGTTTAACGAAGCGACTTTACTTTCGAATTTTTTTAGTTGAGATATTTTATAATCTTCTGGTTCTAAGCCTAGCTCTTCAGATTTTTCTAATTGCGATAAAACAAAAGTCCTCTTTTTAAGATTTCCCCATACGGTTTGATTCTCAGATGCGGCGTAAAACTGTTTTATGGTTTCATTTTTATAAGTTCCTATTAATGCTGTGTCTATTTCAACTGTTCTCTCGTCGGTAAGTATAATTGCTGGCACCTTTTTTTTGACAATAGGTGCGGGTTTCGGGTCTTCTTTTTTACAGCCCAGAAAAAGGCATATTACTACTAATGAGTAAAGTTTTTTCATTTTATAATTTTTTAAACATCAAATGTGTTCGTCAACATCTAATCGCAAATGCTTCACCAAGTATTTGGTTATTCATCTTTTGATGGGTTCCAAAACAGCCATCCCTCGAATCTGAGCTTGATTTTGAGCGGCAAATATAGGATTGATTTTTTCGAATAACGAAATAATTCCTGTTAAATTTTCGTTTTCAAATAAACCGAAATGATGCGTAGATTCTAGGTCGTCTCCTTCAAAGACACAGCTTTCTATAGGTTTTTCTTTTCTTAAAACAGGTTGACGAACAGTATAAGTTTCTTTTGATGGAATTTCTCTGATTGTAATCATGATTTTTTGAAAAAATAATGCTTTTATAACTTTTTAATTTTAAATAAGTTATGAAAAAATGTTGAATTTTATTGATTTTTTTTGCCCAAAAGCTTGTTTTGAACTGAACTTTCTTTCTATATTTGCACAACCAATGCGAAAGTAGCTCAGTTGGTAGAGCTCCAGCCTTCCAAGCTGGTTGTCGCGAGTTCGAGCCTCGTCTTTCGCTCTAAAAGTAAACACGTTTTACTTATGTGAGAATAAAATTTTTGATTTTTATTTTGTTTTAAAGATTAAATTTTTTAGTTTTGCACCCGATTAATGCGAAAGTAGCTCAGTTGGTAGAGCTCCAGCCTTCCAAGCTGGTTGTCGCGAGTTCGAGCCTCGTCTTTCGCTCTTCAAAAGCCTCAAACATTTGTTTGAGGCTTTTTTGTTTTTAGACTAGACGTAAATTCCAATATTTTTAAAATTCCAAATTCCAATTCTGTATTCGTTATGTTGACTTAATTTTGGAATTTGGAATTTAAAAATTGGGATTTTATTTCAAATTGCTCAAATCGCTTTCTGTTTCTAATTCCTGAGCTTCTTGATTTTGTTGGAACAAACGAGCAGACAAATTTCCTTTCAAAGTAATTTTTTCGCCTTTAACTTCCAGCCAACTTCCTTCTCTTAAACCTAAAACAGGAATTGAATTGAAAGCATGGAATTCTTTGATTCTTGTTTCGCGAGTTTCTCCCATGTGCTTAGATTGTAAATCGGCATCCAGATAATGCGGATTTAAGTTAAAAGGGATTAATCCTAAAGTTTGAAAACTCGGTGGATAAATAATAGGCATGTCGTTTGTGGTCTGCATTGATAAACCGCAAATGTTGCTTCCAGCGCTTGAGCCAAGATAAGGTGTGCCGTTTTTTACGGTTTCAGAAAGCAGTTGCATAATGTTGTTTTTATAAAGTTGGGTTACCAATAAAAAAGTATTGCCTCCTCCAGTAAAAATTCCCTCAGCATTTTTTACAGCGTCCTGCAGATTTTCAAATTCATGAATGCCTTTAACATTTATATTGATTGTGCTAAAAGCTTCCGAAGCTTTTTGAGTGTACTCCTCATGCGAAATACCGCTAGGACGAGCATACGGAATGAATAAGATGGTTTTGCAATTTTTAAAATGTGTTGCTAAAGTGGGTAGGAGATATTCTAAGTAGTTGCCTCCGTGTAAAGTAGAAGTGCTTGCAATGATAATGCTTTTCATGATTTTTAAACTCAAATTTTGTTTGTTAAAGATATTAAAAACTCTGTTTTTGTTGGGATTTTTTAATATTTTAATTAACATATTTTTACCATGTCATTAATATTAAATTTGGAACGACTTAAGATATTTTTACCGTTTTAAGAATATTTTTAAATTATTTTATTTTGTTTCAGAAAATTAGTTGTTTTTTAATTGTTGTGGCAGGTCAGGTTTGCTGGTCACAAAGCCAGGATCGCTCTGTTTTTAATGGTAAAGTGGTTTCGAACACTTCTGATTTGGAAGGTATTTATGTAATCAATGCGCAAACAGAAGAAACTGTCACAACAGATGCTTCTGGATCTTTTACGATTTTGGCAAAAGCAGATGATGTTCTGGTTTTCTCTTCAATAAGCTTTAAAGAAAAAAGGGTTTTGCTGAAACAAGAAGATTTTTCAAATCTTAACTTTTCTGTCAATCTTACTATGGTCATGTATCAATTGCAAGAGGTTGTAGTAAAGCGATACGATAATATTAATGCTGAAAGTTTAGGGATAATACCTTTGGGGCAAAAGAAATACACTGCGGCAGAGCGAAAATTACAGACGGCGACAGCACTAAATGCTACAGCAGATGCCGGTATGATGGCTGGAGGTTCTGTTTCTGCAGATCCGCTGCTGAATTTTTTCTCGGGAAGAACTGCGATGCTTAAGAAAGAGGTTGCTGTTGAGAAGAAAGAATTTTTTATGAAACTTCTTGAAAACATGTTTAGTCTGGAGCATTTTATCGATCGATTAAAAATTCCGGCAGATTATGTAAAAGGCTTTGAATATTATGCTGTGGAAAATGACAAATTTACTGCCATTTTGAATTCAAAAAATAAAACTTCTACAGAATTTCTTTTAGGAGAATTGGCTGTAAAGTATAAAGAAATGATTGCTGGTGAGAATAAATAGTATTATATCGATTATTGTTCTTTTTTTTGTTCAGATAAGTTTTGGGCAAAAAAATGATGTTAAACTTTTAGTGGGAAAAGTGCAAGAGCAATCTAGTCCTGTTGAAGGAGTAAATATTATAAATAATGCCACTCAAGCAACTGCTGTTTCTGATTCTGATGGTAATTTTTCTATTGCCGTACGGGAAGGAGATGTTTTGGTTTTTTCTGCTGTAAACTTAGATCCTGTAAGGATTAGAATTGCTCAAGAACATTTGGCTAATACTTCTTTAGTTGTAAAAATGACTGCAAAAGAAGTGGAGCTGAAAGAGGTGGTTGTTAATGAAAATGCTAATATAACAGCCGAAAATCTTGGGATTATTCCGTACGGACAAAAAAAATACACGCCAGCAGAACGAAAAGTTTATACTGCGACTTCAACATCTATTGATAAACTATTAAATAAAATTTCGGGACGAACTGCAATGTTGAAAAAAGAAGTGAATGTAGAGAAAAAAGAAGCTCTTTTTAGAAAACTAGAATATCTTTTCGAGGAGAATTATTATACCGATAGATTGAAAATTCCTGTCGATGATATTAAAGGATTTCAATTATTTTGTGTGGATGATGCTGATTTTGCTGTATCTTTGAATAGTAAAAACAAAACAATGAGTATGTTTTTAATCACAGATCTAGCAAGAAAATATCTAACAATTCTCGAAAATGAAAAATAAATTAGGAGTACTCGTTGTCTGCTTATTTTGTCAATTTGTATTAGGACAAAACGGTTTCAGGAAACCATTACACGGTCAGGTTGTAAACGATTTTTTAGCCATTGAAAGTGGTTATGTAATGAATATTAATGCGAATGTCAGAACATTTATTGGTTCTGGCGGTTTGTTTGATATCATGGCGCAGCCTAAAGACACTTTGTTGTTTTCTGGCTTGACATTTCAATCAAAAAAAGTGGTTTTGACTGAAAAAGATTGTGCTGAGGTTCTTTTGAAAATAAAGCTTGATTTGGTTAACAATCAGCTTAAAGAAGTTGTGGTTCATAAAGAATTAAAAGTAAAAGCATTGCAAGGCGGTTCTCAGAAATACGTCGATATGCAGTTTGAAGACGATAAACAATCTGCCGCAAAAAACAATGCTATGCTTTCTGATCAAACTATAAAATACGGAACTGATTTTGTTCGCATCTTCAAAGATGTCAAAAAACTTTTGAGCAAAAAAGAGGAAGTAAAAGAGGAGGAAATCACGGATATTGCTTTCGTAGAATATGCTAAAGATAACTTTACAAAAGATTTTTATTCTAAAACACTCAATCTTAAAGATGATGAAGTAGAATTGTTTTTGATGTATTGCTCAAATGATCCGCATTCGAAAGATTTGGTAGATCCAGATCAGAAATTCCAGTTGATGGATTTCATGATTAATAAGAATAAAGAATTTAAGAAAGCTGAGGCAGCCCAAAAATGAAAAAAAGAATAATTTATCCTTTGCTAGGAGTTTTGTTTGTATTGACTTCGGCATTTGCTTTTCATAAATTTTATGTAGGGGTTTTTCAAGTAAATTATGCTGCTGAAAAAAAGATGCTGCAGATTACTTCCCGAATTTTTATTGATGATTTAAATAATGCAATGGAGAAGAAGTATCACAAAAAGACATTTGTTGGTACGAGCAAAGAAACTCCTGCGGATATTGAATTATTAAAAAAATATCTATCTGAACATTTTTCAATTAAAGTAAATGGCCAGCAAAAAAACATAACTTTTTTATCTAAAGAAGTTGAAGCTGATGATGTTTTGGTTTGTTATTCCAGAATTAAGGACATTGATAAATTTAAAACCCTTGAGATTTCGAATACTATTTTGGTTGATTGGAACTCAGAACAGCAAAACATTACACATATTTCAGCATTTGATACCAAAAGAAGTGTTCTTTTTACAGAATCTTCAAGGAAAGAATTGTTAAAATATTAAAATATTGATAAAATTAATGTTTTAATTACTATTTTCACAGCCAAAAGAAATTACCATTAAATTTTTATGAAAAAACTTTCATTATTATTGCTTTTTCCTGCAATGTTAGTGGCGCAGGATAAACCAGTAACAGCCCCTGCCAAACAACAAGGAAAGTACGACACAAACAAGTTTAGCCAAATGTATGATTTACTGGCGACGCCAAATATGTTTCGTACAGCTTCTGGAGCTCCAGGACCTGCTTATTACCAACAGCAAGCAGATTACAAAATCGATGTTGAACTGGATGATAAAAATTCAAAATTAAGCGGATCCGAAACCATTACCTATACTAATAATTCACCAGATAGTCTGGAATATTTATGGGTGCAATTAGATCAAAATCAAGCGAAAGCAAATACGCAGACTTCATTAGCAGAAAGTGATAAAATTAGTCAAGTTTTACCGCTTGATGGTTTTTCTTCTAAATATTTGAAAAAAGATTTAGAGCGTGGTTTTAATATTGAGCAAGTTAAAGATGCTAAAGGAAGTCCAATGTCTTATACGATCAACGAAACTATGATGCGTATTAATTTGACTTCGCCTTTAAAACCAGGAGAAAAAATTTCATTCTCTATCAAATGGTGGTACAATATCAATAATTACAGAAAAGAGGGCGGTCGTTCAGGATATGAATTATTCGAGAAAGACGGCAATAAATTATACGTGATTGCTCAATTCTACCCAAGAATGGCAGTTTACAATGATGTTGAAGGATGGCAGAACATGCAGTTTTGGGGAAGCGGAGAGTTTGCTCTTCCTTTCGGAAATTTTGATGTAAATATTACTGTTCCTGCAGATCACGTGATCGACGCAACGGGAGAATTAATGAACAGAAGCGAAGTATTTACTGCTGAACAGGTAAAAAGATACGAGCAAGCACAAAAATCATTTGATAAACCTGTAGTTATTGTAACGCAGGCAGAAGCAGAAGCAGCTGAAAAAGGTTTTTCTGAAAAGAAGAAAACTTGGAAATTCAGTGCTAAAAATGTTCGTGATTTCGGAATTGCTTCTTCAAGAAAATTCATTTACGATGCAATGGCTGTGAAAATTGGAAACAGAACTGTTATGGCAGAGTCTGTTTATCCAAAAGAAGCAAACCCGCTTTGGGGAGAGACTTCTACAATGGTTGTGGCTCATACTCTAAAAAGCTATTCTTCTCATACTTTTGATTATCCTTATCCAAAAGCAGTTTCAGTTTCTGCAGAAGATCAAGGTATGGAATATCCAATGATTTGCTGGAACTATGGACGTCCTGACGAAAATGGCGTAACGAGCAGAGAAGTTAAAAACGGAATGATTGGTGTTATTATCCACGAAGTTGGACACACTTTCTTCCCAATGATTGTGAACTCTGACGAGCGCCAATGGACTTGGATGGATGAAGGTTTAAATTCATTTTTAGAATATTTGGCAGAGCAAGAATTAGATTCTAATTTTCCTTCAAGGAGAGGACCGGCAAAAAATATTGTTCCTTACATGAGCGGTGATCAAAAGTTTTTAGAGCCAATTATGTCAAACTCTGAAACGATTCACCAATTTGGAAATAACGCTTACGGAAAACCAGCTACAGGTCTTAATATTTTAAGAGAAGTAGTTATGGGAAGAGAATTATTCGACCATGCATTTAAAACGTATGCAAACAGATGGAAGTTTAAGCACCCAACTCCAGAAGATTTCTTTAGAACAATGGAAGATGCTTCGGCAGTAGATTTAGATTGGTTCTGGAGAGGTTGGTTCTACTCAACAGATTTCGTAGATATCGGAATTAAAGATGTAAAACAATATTATGTTTCAGATACTCCGACGACAGATATTAAAGATGTAAAAGTTAGAAAAGGACGTTTTGGATTCGAAAAAGGACCTTTTGTTTATTTGGTTTCTGGAGATAATGCAGAAGTAAGCGATTCTAAGAAAAAAGCTTTAAAAGTAGACGATTTTAAAACTTTAGCAGATTATGTAGATCAGACTTTTACAGCTGAAGAAAAAGCAAGTATCAAATCTCCTAAGTATTTCTACGAAGTTGAATTTAACAAACCAGGCGGAATGATTATGCCGATTTTAGTTGAGATTACTTACGAAGATGGTTCTAAAGATAATTACAAATATCCAGCGCAAATCTGGAGAAAAAGTAATGATACGGCTAGAAAAGTATATGCTACAACAAAAGCAATTAAGAGTATTCAAATTGACCCGCAATTGCTAACGGCTGATATTGATGTAACCAATAACTCTTGGCCAAAAGCAGAAACAAAGTCAAAATTTGACTAAATAAATTAAAAACTTATAAAAAGCTCATCAGGTTTATAAATGCTTGATGAGCTTTTTTATTTTAATTAAATGCATTTTCAAGGACTTTTTAAGTTAATTTTAAAACTCTAAGCTGCAAAATTTAATATCTTTGCCACTACAAAATTAAAAGTTATGTTTGGTATAGGAGGAGGAGAATTAGTTTTTATACTGTTTATAGTGCTAATGCTTTTTGGTTCTGATAAGGTGCCTGAAATCGCGCGTACAATGGGTAAAGCTATGGCTCAATTAAAAAATGCAACCAATGATATTAAAAGTGAAATTCAGAAAGGAGCAGAGGCAAATGGTCTTGATTCTAAATCTCTGAATGATATTACTGGAAATATCAATGCAGAAATTAATAACGCAAAATCAAATTTACTTGGAGATACAGGAAATCTTTTAGGAGATACCACAACTGAAATCGAAAAAGTAAAAGAAGATATTGACACTCTTTCTGGACCTATAAAACGCCAAATGTAATGCTTGAAAAAATACAGGAATTAGATAAAGATCTTTTAATCTTTCTTAACGGATTAGGCTCTGAGACATACGATAAATTATGGCTTATTATTACCAATCAGTTTTATTGGACGCCATTTTTCTTATTGCTATTCTATCTTATTTATAAAAAAATAGGAGGGAAACAAACCCTGTATTTATTACTTTTTGTAGCTGTTTTAATTGCTTTTACAGATCAAACCTGTAATTTGTTCAAACATACTTTTCAGCGGTTACGACCATGTAATGATCCTGAAGTAAACTCCATCATTCGAGTGGTTCAAGTTAGAAAATCATATAGCTTTTTTTCTGGGCATGCAGCGAATACTATGGCGGTTGCAACATTCTTGTTTTTGATTTTAAAACGCTATTTCAAATATTTTGGTTTGCTATTTTTGTGGCCTTTAATCTTTGCTTATAGCCGAATTTATTTAGGATTGCATTATCCAGGTGATATCCTTACGGGGTATTTCTTTGGCGCTCTTTTCGGATTTTTACTTTATTTAGTTTATAGAAAACTGAAACCGCAGTATTTTCCGGGATAGTTTTTTTTTAAGATGCTAAGTTGCTAAGTTTATAGAATCAAAGTTTTTTGAACTGAATTAAAATATATTTTTGAGTTGCATCCAGCTTTAGCTGATGGTTCTAAAAATTGAAAAGGCTTTAGCCAAAATACAAGAAGGTATTTGGTTAAAGCCTTTTTTAGATTAAAAACTTAGCAACTATGAAAACTAATTTAGAATTGTTTTTTCACTCCATTCCAAGCCATTTGGAAGCTGTTGTTTGCTAAATTCAATATGAATTACTCTTCTGCGTTCGTTGTTTGTGGTTTTATTTGATGCGTGAAATAATAACGGTTTCATAATCATAATGCCACCTTTTTCGACTTCACAAATTGTTTCTTTTTCTTTTTCAAAATCCAGATTTTCAATTCGCAAAATTCCTTTTGAATGTGAATTATTGATCACTTTTAAAGCGCCATTGTTTTTAGTAGTTTTGTCAATATGAATTCTAATTGTAAAATTGTTTTCTAATATTTCTGTAGGTGGCTGAACTGCAAATTGATTTTGTTTTACCGTCCAGTTTTCAAAATTTTCTATTTCAATTTTTTGATCAACAGAAATCGTTAAATCTTGATGATAGGCTACAAACCAATTTGATTTTTCTGGTTTGTCAAAATAAATTGATTTTGTTATAAAAAAGCCTTTACCGAAAATAGACTCTATAATGTTCTGTAGCTTTTCATTAAAAATAAAAGGAAGAGTTTCTGGAACTTCTTTATGGAATTGTCTAAGGGCAAACAAATCTTCAGATTTTCTAAAAGTCGAATTATCAGAATCATTTTTGGTTTTATTGTCAATCAATGAAATTAGATTTTCAATTTCATTTTCTGTAAAAACATTATTAATTATTGAAAATCCTTCGCTATCAATTTGTTTTGAGTGAATCATTATAAAATGTTTAAAATCTGAATAGAACTTTAGAATCTAAAAAATTATAGAACACGACTAACCGTCAATCCATCACGAATTGGCAATAAAACAGTCTCTACTCTAGGATCATCTTTTAAAAGCTGATTGTACTCTAAAAGCACTTTTGTACTGACATCATTTGGATGTACTGGTTCCAGAATTTTTCCGCTCCATAAAACATTATCCGATAAGATAATACCGCCTTTATTCATTTTTGGAACAATCATTTCCCAATAGTTCAGGTAGTTTTCTTTGTCGGCATCAATAAAAACCAAATCAAATTTCAGGTCTAAATCTGGAATAATGTTTACGGCTTCCCCTAAATGCTGAAAAATTTGTTTTCCCCAAGGCGATGCGTCAAAATACTTTCGCTGAAAATCGACTAATTCTTCTTTGATATCAATGGTATGCAATTGCCCGTTTTCCTGCATTCCTTCGCATAAACATAAAGCAGCGTAACCTGTGTAAGTTCCGATTTCAAGAATATTGACCGGGTGAATTAGTTTTGAAAGCATACTTAAAACACGGCCTTGAAAATGGCCGCTCAACATTCTTGGCAAAAGTATTTTCTGGTAAGTTTCTTTATTCAGTTTCGCCAGCAATTCCGGTTCATTTTCAGAATGCTGTTCGATGTAGTCTTCTAATTCTTGAGATATAAAATGCATGTTGTAGTATCTTGTAATTTGAAGACAAAAATACAAAAATATCTGCTTGCGAATTGGCATAAAAAAACCATCCGTTTTGCGAATGGTTTCTGTTTGGATTACTATGAAATTTTATTTTTTCAAAGCTTCATTTACTTCTTTAGCTGTTTTTACGGTTCCGTCTTTTGCAGCTTTTGCGGCATTTTCTACTTTCTCAGCTCCTTTTTTAGCTGCTGCTTCTACATCATTAGCCGCTTTTTTAGTAGCATCTTTTACATCGTTTGCTGCATTTTCTGTAGCGTCTTTTGCTTTAGTAGCAGCGCTTTCTGCTTTACTTACTGCGCTGTCTTTTACTTCTTTAATATCTGTTGTTAAAGAATCAACTTTGTTTCCAAGCGTTAATTCATCTTCTGCAGGTTTGTTTTCTTTTTTCTCGCATGATTGAACAGCGAATGCTAATAAAGCAATTACAGCTAAACTCAAAATTTGTTTTTTCATAATTTCAATTTTTTTTAGGTTGATAAAACTTAAAGGTTAAATGGCTGAAAAATAAAGTTACAAATTTTAAAATGATTGAGCTCTTTGTAAGATTATTTTTCTTTTAAGAGCTAGACAATTCTTGTGCCAAAATTTTGAAATTATGATGTTGAGCATTAATTTTTTTAGAAGAAAAATATTAGTTTTTGTATAAGCTGAAATTAATAACAATATCGTCTTTTACTTTAATTAATCCAGCCATTTTTACTGGTGGTTCCAAATCGATATCAGAGAATTTCAAACTAAGAGTTCCTTGAATTTTGTCGTCAGTGTTGTATAATATGAAGTCTTTGTATTTTAGTGTTTTATCAGTTATGAAGAAATTTAACCTGCATTTGTAATTTTTTCCAATTGGCTTAATGTCACTTATGCAAACTGTGCTGTTGGGGAATTTTTTCACTTTTACTGTTCCTTGTAAATCTTTCGTCATTATTTTATTGCCACAATCAAAGTTTGACATTTTGATGTCGGTATTAAAAGTATTTTTTTTAATTGAATTTACGTAAACAGTATCCTTTACAGTAAAAGTGTTTGAGCAATTGTATTTACCCACAGTTGATAGACCTGTGATTTCTATTTTTATTTTATTGATTGCCACAGCTGTATCTTCTGGAAAAAAAGTGGGTTTAGCACTTCCTAAGAAAAAGAAAACTACTAAACCCATAATTAAGATTGAAAATCTTGTTTTCATTTGTTTTTATATTAGAATGCAATTGTTGCTTCGAATACTAAACCTTCAAATTTACCTCCATAAAAGTTGTTTAGATTTCCAGTAGCTGGATCTCCAGTAAATTGTGAATAATCTTTATATTTTTGATTAACGTAGTTTAATTTCGCTAAAATGTTTTTAGTCATAAACCAGCCAGCGCTTGCTTCAAATTTATCTACGGTAACCTTTTTAGCGTCAGCATTCGATAATTTTCCAGATACGGTATTGTATTTTCCTCCGATATAGAATTGTTCAGTGTTTCCAAATCTGTAAATAAGCTCTGAAGCATATTGATTAGCAGTACGTTTATCATCACTTCCAGCTTTATCTCCCCCTGAAGCCAATTCGATTGTTCCGAAGAATTCAAGTCCTTTGTATTTTACAAAAGGGTTAATCATATATGTAGTAGCCCAATTTTTGAAGTTAGGGTTGAACGTTGCCTCTGGAGTAGATGTTTTACTGAAACTAGTAGGAACATCAGTAGTAGTTGTAGAAATAACAGTACCATTAGCATCGGTCTTCGTAATAGTATTTTTATAAGCGTTATTATTCAATATACCCCAATAACCAAATCCTGATCTGTTAGCTGCATATATGTTTGCGTTACCAAGATTTGCATTATGGTAATAAGAACCAGTCAATCTTACTCTTAAATCTTCATTAAGCTGTTTATCATAACCCAATTTAGCTAAGATTGAAGGACTATGTGTGGTGTTTGTGTTAGGTCCAGTAGTATAAAAAACTTGTTCATTACTTTGATTTAAATTACCGTTTGTAACACCTAACATGCTAACCAATCCATTTCTGTTGTAGTAAACCTCCATACCCATCTCTGTAGTGAAAGAATACATGATGTTGTTTCCAACAAATGCATTTCTGATTGTATTACCATTATCAGAACCTCTAAAGTGAGCGTCACCAAAATTGTTCTCCATTTGTCCAATTTTAATGGTAGCATATTTCATAAAATCAGCCAAGAAGTCTTTTTTGATGAAGTCTAGCTTGTCAATTTGTAAGTATCCACCTTTTACATAAGAATCATTGTGATGTCTAGAAGCTAAATAAACATCTAAGTTTACTCTTACTCCATCAAACAATTGAGCTCCAATATACATATCAGCAGCAGGAAGAGTAAAATTGTTTTCAGTATTCATTAAACGATATCCTGTAATTGATCTAGTGGTAGTACCCGTAGCTGTAGTAGTTGTGGTCGTAATGTTATTAGGCTGGTCGTTGAATGAATTTGTTGCTTGAAAATCCATGTTGAATGCACCACCAAGGTCAATACTAAGACCTTTAAATTCTCTAGTATCTTTTTGTACATCGAAAACGTTGATACCGTCTTTTCCTCTAGAGATTTGATTTTGCATGTTTCCAAAACTGACCTGTGCCTGAACAGCAAATGTGCTGATTAATGTGACGAATAGAATATAAATTTTCTTCATGGCGTTTATAAATTAAAGTTTAAATTGAATTTTATAGTTAGGTCTTGACCTGTTCTTATTGTTCCAAGCATTGCTGTTGGAGATTTCATTCCGAAATCTGTAAAAGTGATTTTGTTGGTTCCCTGAAGGTTTAAACCCTCTTTTGTAACCGTTGTTTTTACAGAAGTTTTGTAAACTTTGCTAACTCCAGCAATGGTGTAAGTTCCTGTAAGTTCCCAAGTTGTTTCATTTACTTTTTCAGCAGATTTTAAAACATACTTAATGTTTTTGTTTTTGTCCGTTTTCAAAGTTTCGTAAGCCACTTTATCCATGCTTTTTTTCTCGCTTTTTACACTTTCTGCTAAAAGAGTTACTGTCAAAGCGTCGATGTCTATTAGTTTTCCGTTAGCAATATTTAAAGTTGCTGTTCCAGCTCCAGAAGTTGATTTCATTTCCCAGTCATGAAGCGTAGAAGTACCGGCAACAGAAAAAGTTGATTTGTTATCTAAAGCATATGATTTTTGTGCTGTTGCAAAAGAGCTAATTCCTAAAAATGCTGCTATAAAGGCGAATAATTTTAATGTATTTGTTTTCATTTTTGTCATGTTTATATTATAAAAAATAAGTTAATAATCGGCCAGTTTCTATTTAGTACTAAGAATGTTGTTTTAACTTGAATCAAAGATCCTTCTATAAATCAGCTTTATACATGATAAAAATCATTGTTAAAATTTTATTAAATAGATATTTAATAACTACAACGTTTTCATTTTCTATAGAATTGATCATTTAAGCAAAATGAGAGGTTTAATTTTGTTGAATTGATTTTTTTTAACATTTAATTCCAAGACTTAAAATGTTAAAAAAGGATGTTTTTAACATCAAAATTTAGCTTAAGATGATATTGAAGATTACAGTTAGATCTTTTCCTGCTTTTACAACACCCAAAGCAGCTTTCGGAGGTGTCATTTCAAAATCGCCAAAAGTGATTTGATTTGAACCTTGCAAAATGAAGCTTCCTTTGTTAGTAGTTACTTTCACCTGTGTTTTGTATTCTTTGCTTACGCCTGCAATCGTGTAAATGCCAGTTAGGTTCCAAGTTGTTTCATCAACCTTTTCTGCAGATTTTAAAACATACTCAATGTATTTGTGCGTTTCGGTATCCATGGCTTCATAAGCCACTTTGTCCATGCTTTCCTTGTAGCTTTTTAGACTTTCTGCCAATAAGGATACAGTCAAACTATTTATTCCAGCTAGTTTAGCATCCTTGACCATTAGATTGGCAGTTCCTGTTCCTTCTGTAGATTTCATTACCCAGTCGTGTACAGTAGAAGTTCCTGCTACTTCAAAAGTTGAATTTGCAGCTACTATATAATTTTTTTGAGCATTTGTTTGTAATGAAATTGTTGTAAAAATTACTGTAAGTAAAAAGGATTGAATTGTTTTCATGTTGATAAAGTATAGGTTAATCATTTAAATAAGGAAGCTTTAAAATTCAATTAGTGGTTAGAGAATGAAAACTATCCTTATTTCTTAGACCAAAATTATCGCGCGCATGAAGGAAAAGAAATGATAAAAATCATGGCTAAAGCTTTATTAAATTGCTATAGTAAAGAGTGCAAAGTCTTGTTATTGCTAAGGATTTAATTTTTATAAAATGAAAGTCAGGGCTAACTATTTGCTTGTTAGTTTCTTGCGTTTCTTTGTAAAAAGTATCGATATTATTTTTTGACCAGCTTTTTTTGAGGTTTAATTAAGAATGAATGTAAAAACCAAACAAAAAATGACAAAAGTGATTAACTTTGCAGCATGCAAATGGAGAAAAAAGACATACGAGCCTTATCAAAAGAACAGCTTCGCGATTTTTTTGTTGAAAATGGAGATAAAGCTTTCCGCGGAAATCAGGTTTATGAGTGGTTATGGAGCAAAGGCGCTCACAGTTTTGAAGACATGACAAACGTAGCAAAAGCTACAAGATCAATGCTTGAAAACAATTTTGTAATCAACCATATTAAAGTTGATACCATGCAGAAAAGTAGCGACGGGACAGTAAAAAATGCCGTTCGGCTTCATGATGGACTTGTAGTTGAATCGGTTTTAATTCCGACAGAAACAAGAACTACTGCCTGTGTTTCTAGTCAAGTTGGTTGCAGTTTAGATTGCAATTTCTGTGCTACAGCAAGATTAAAAAGAATGAGAAATCTAGAACCAGGCGAAATATATGATCAGGTTCTGGCTATAGATAAAGAAAGCCGTTTATATTACAATCACCCGCTTTCAAACATCGTTTTTATGGGAATGGGAGAACCTCTAATGAATTATAATAATGTCATTAAGGCAATTGATATGATTACTTCAGAAGAAGGTTTAGGAATGTCTCCGAAAAGAATTATGGTTTCGACTTCAGGAATTCCGAAAATGATCAAAAAAATGGCAGATGACGATGTGAAGTTTAAACTGGCAGTTTCACTGCATTCAGCTATAGACGAAACGCGTGCCCGAATTATGCCTTTCAGCAAAAACTTCCCTTTAAAAGATTTGAGAGAAGCTTTGGAATATTGGTATAAAAAAACAAAAAGCAAGGTTTCGTACGAATACGTAGTTTGGAAAGGAATCAACGACGATAAAGCTTCGGTTGATGCTTTGGTTAAATTCTGTAAATATGTGCCTTGTAAAGTCAATTTGATTGAATATAATCCGATTGATGATGGCGAATTTCAGCAAGCTTCAGAAGAATCTATTATGGCATATATAAAAGCTCTAGAAAATATTGGCGTGGTGGTAAAAGTAAGAAGAAGCCGAGGAAAAGACATTGACGCAGCTTGCGGGCAGCTAGCCAACAAAGAAGCATAAAAATATTCACCAAAATATACTCCGCTAGGAATATCTGATCGGTAGAAAAAAAATATTGACAATCGTACATATGTCCCATAGGGACATTTCGTAGGTTTTTAAACAAAAAAGCATTAACAACAAGATTTATCATGTTCTTAATGCTTTTTTTTGGACAAAAAGGATGGTTATTTTTTCAAGTCTATTTCTTCTGTAACTCCGTCTTTGGTTACTTTTGCTAAAGTATCACATTCTCCGTCTCCATAATCAATAGTTGCCGAAGCGCCATTTTTAGTAATAGAAACGATTCCTTTTACCGCAAAAGATTTTCTGCATGAAGCATTAAATTCTAATGGTGTTGTGATTTCTGCCGAAAAAGTATCTCCGTTAGGGAAAGTGGTCGAACCGCTTCCTGTAACAACAAAAACATTATCATCCCAATCAAACCAAGTATCATAACCAGAAGTCATTTCTTTTACCAAACTACCTTTTCTGGTATATATTTTTCTATCATCAAAAGTAATCGTTAAATCTATCGAAGCCGTTGAAACTGGGTGTGGGGTTACTAATATATTGGTTTCTTTAATCGTTCTTACAATGCTTTTGCTTCCTTGAAGTTTTCTGCCATTATGATAAAAACCTTCAAACGTATAGCTGATGGTTTGGGTAGAAGAGCTAAAATCGTTTGAAAAAGAAACAACCATTTTTCCTTTTACGGTATTTCCATTATTAAGTGTACAGCCTTCAACACCAAAATCTACGGTTTTTGTCCAAGTATTATTGGTTAAAACGGTAGTGATTGTGGCACAGCTTGGAAGGAAACTTTTTATTGGTCCACTAGGTTTTGAATTTATGTTAAGCTGAGCACTAAATTGATCTTCAGCAATATTAGTAACGTCTTCGACAGAAGCATCAATTTTAGCATTAGCTATAATTTCGTCGTTTGTAATCGCAGCTGTTGATCCGTCATTTGTTTTTTCATCAGAATTACAGCTAATGAAAAAAGACAATGTAATTATACATGTTCCAATTAATAAAAATTTTGTTTTCATAAATAAATAGTTTTGGGTTCTTTTTTAGTTAATGAATTCAAATCAGTATTAGTTAGAGCTATTTTTGGAGGGTGTTTTTAGATTATGATGTAAAATATTAAAATCCTAACCTAAAATACACAACGTATTTTTATTTAAAATAGTATATTTGGAGCCTAAATGAATATTACGTCTCAAATAAAGCAGCCTATTTTTAACGAGATGGAACTTTTCGAGAAAAAGTTCCATGAATCGATGACTTCTAAGGTTGCGTTATTAAACCGAATTACTTATTATATCGTAAACCGCAAGGGAAAACAAATGCGTCCGATGTTTGTTTTTCTTACTGCAAAAATGGTTTCTGGCGGTAGTGTAAACGAAAGAACGTACCGTGGAGCTTCAGTAATTGAGCTTATCCACACCGCAACTTTAGTACACGATGACGTGGTTGACGATAGTAATCGCCGTCGTGGATTTTTCTCAATCAATGCACTTTGGAAAAACAAAATCGCTGTTTTGGTTGGAGATTATTTATTGTCTAAAGGTTTATTGCTTTCTATTGACAATGGTGATTTCGATTTGTTGAGAATTATTTCCGTAGCTGTTCGCGAGATGAGCGAAGGAGAATTGCTTCAAATAGAAAAAGCAAGAAGACTTGATATTACCGAAGATGTTTACTACGAAATCATCAGAAAGAAAACGGCGACCCTTATTGCAGCTTGTTGTGCGCTTGGCGCGAAAGCCGTAATAGAAGATGATATTCAAGTCGAAAACATGCGAAAGTTCGGTGAGCTGATCGGAATGGCATTTCAAATCAAAGACGATTTATTTGATTACAGCGAAGAAGCAATCGGAAAACCAACCGGAATAGATATTAAGGAGCAAAAAATGACATTGCCATTAATTCATGTTTTAAATACTTGCACTCCGCAAGAAAAAAAGTGGCTGATAAACTCCATCAAAAACCACAACAAAGACAAAAAACGCGTAAAAGAAGTGATTGCCTTTGTAAAAAATAATAATGGTTTGGCTTACGCCGAAAACAAAATGGTGCAATTCCAGCAGGAAGCACTTTCTCTTCTAGAAAATTATCCAGATTCTGAGTTCAAAGCGGCACTTACCTTAATGGTAAATTATGTTATTGAAAGAAAAAAATAATTTTTTTAATTAGATAATTAGAAAATTTGCCAATTAGATAATTGTTTTACTTCTTTGTAAATCAGTCTTGTATTGCTTGTGGTTGGAATTTGGAATTTATTTTTTGGAATTTTTTTCAATCCCATGCAACCATTTCAAATCGACAATCGTCTATGCTAATAGAAGTCTGTTTCTAAAACCAAAACCGAAAGCGTATTAATGAAAATTATACCATTACATCAAGAAGAAACCAAAATCATAAAGTTGGCTGTCGAGAACAATCGTCAGGCACAACAGCAGATTTATGGTAAGTATTCTTCGAAAATGTTAAGTGTATGTCGTCAATATATAAAGGACATTCAATTGGCAGAAGATGTAATGATAACGGCTTTCATGAAAGTGTTTACAAATTTGAAAAACTTTGAGCATAAAGGAAGTTTTGAAGGCTGGATTCGAAGGATTATGGTCAACGAATGTATTTCGTATTTAAGAGTTCAGAAAAAAGTAAAATTTGCTGAAGATGAATTTTTTGTCGAAGAAAGCTTTAATGAAATTGACAGCCAGTTTACCGTAGAACAGATTCAGTATTTAATTGACGCTTTGCCGGATGGCTACAAAATGGTTTTTAATTTATATGCGATTGAAGGTTACAAACACAATGAAATTGCTAAGATGTTAGGCATTAATGAAGGGACATCAAAATCGCAATTATCGCACGCTAGAAAAATGCTGCAAGCACAAATTACTATTTTAAAAAGACAAGATAATGGAACCGAATAAATTTGAAAAGGATTTCCGTGAAAAACTAAATCAACGCGAAATTGAACCAAGCAACAACGCCTGGGATCGATTGGATGCGATGTTGAGTATAGCAGAAGAGAAAGAGCCTATTAAACTCGAATCGAAAAAATCAAAAAGAAAATGGCTGTTTATTGCGGCTAGTCTAGTTGGGTTTTTATTGATTGGAACACTGTTTTTCAATCAAAATAAAAAATCAGTTGCAGCGCCAGAAACAGTAATTGTAGAAAAAGAAACAGAATACAAAAAAGAAAGTAATGTAGAGCCTATTGTAAAAAATACTGATTCAGTCAAAACAGAAACTGTAATTGCTGAAAAAACTTCAGAAAAAATAGTAAATAAAGAAGAAAGAACTAATTCCGAAGCTTCGGGACAAATCTCAAATAAAACCATTAAAAATGTATCAAATCAAGTAGCGGAGTCTTCAATCATCATCAAAAACAATCAAGCAAAACAATCAGTAAACAATCAAACTCAAATTGCTGAAACTTCAAAAAAGGAAAATGTCGATCAGTTATTAGAAACAGCCGAAAATAAAGTTGTAGCTCAAAATCAGACCAAAAAAGCAAAAGTAAAAATCAATGCCAACGATTTGCTTAATCAGGTAGATGGCGAATTGGAACTTTCTTTTAGAGAAAAAGTAATCACGAAAGTGAATAAAAATCTTCAAGAAGTTAAAGTCGCTTTGTCTAATAGAAATCAACAAGAGTGAGAATTCACAATTCACCATTTATAATTAATAATTAAAAAATCATCATCAATCAAATATTCAATCAATTTAAAACAATCAATCATGAGAAATTTTACCATTTATCTTATACTTTTCTTTTTTTTAGTAGTAAGTAAAGTAGTAGGGCAAGAGACATTTGAATCTGAAGCAAAAAGAATTGCTAATAAAATAGAAAAAATTACCAAAGAGGAAAAAGAAGCTTTAAAAGAAGAGGTTGAAGCTGTAAATGTTCAGTTATCTGAAGGGAAAATTACCCAAGAACAAGCCGACAAGCGCAAAAAAGAACTGGCGGAAGCAAGAGCTGTGATTATTGAAGAAAAAGTGACTCTGGCCCAAAATGAGTTAAATGATTTGGTTCAGAAAAAAGTAGACGGAAAAATAAAAGAAGATTCCGCAAAGGTGTACATGATTCGCTGGAAGTCATATAGCCATCATAAAGATTCTATTCGCAGTGAAAAGAGAACAACATCTCAATTCGTATTTGCAATGGGATTAAATAATATGATGGTCGACGGAAAACTTCAGGACTCAAATTATAAATTTATGGGATCGCATTTTTACGAATGGGGATTTACATATAATTCAAGACTGATGAAAAATGATAATCTGCTTCATGCCAAATACGGACTTTCGTTAATGTACAACAATATACGTCCAACAAATAACAAAAGTTTTGTGGTAGATGGCGAACAGACAAATCTGGTTGAAAATCCAGTTCATTTAACTGAGTCTCGTTTTAGAAATGTGTATCTGGTTGCGCCTGTGCACTTAGAATTTGATTTTACAAGACCAATAGAACGCGACGGGAAAACGTATTTTAAAACCCATAAAAGTTTCCGTTTCGGAATTGGGGGTTATGCGGGAATTAACGTAAAATCAAAACAGATTTTAAAATTTGAAGAAGAAGATTTAAAATACAAAACTACTATAAAAGGCGATTACAATGTAAATAATTTTATTTACGGTCTGAGTTCGTATATCGGTTATAGAGAATTGAGTTTATACTTTAAATACGATTTAAACCCATTATTTCAGAATAATCTAGTAAAAGAGAATAGCATTTCGTTAGGACTTCGTGTAGATTTGAACTAAAATTACTGGTCGTTTAGTTAGTGAAAAAAGCATCTTATTTAAGATGCTTTTTTGATTTAAAATGACTAAAATTCCAACAAGATTTGCGTATTTTTGCTAGCTCTCAACTTTTAAAATTTTAATACACTTTGATTTCACAAAGCACCATTGACGCTGTTTTTGAAACTGCTCGAGTAGAGGAGGTTATTGGCGATTTTGTCAATTTAAAACGAGCAGGGAGTAATTTTAAAGGTTTGAGTCCATTCTCTGATGAGCGTTCTCCTTCGTTCATGGTTTCGCCTGCAAAAGGAATCTGGAAAGATTTTAGTTCTGGAAAAGGAGGAAATTCTGTGGCCTTCCTGATGGAGCATTCTCATTTTACCTATCCAGAAGCCATTCGATATTTAGCTAAAAAGTACAATATCGAAATTGAAGAAACTGAACAGACAGAAGCAGAAAAAGCCAATACAGATATTCGCGAAAGTATGTATTTGGTTTCTGAATTTGCTTCAAAGTATTTTCAGGATGTTTTGTTGAATTCCGAAGAAGGGAAAGCAATTGGTTTGTCATATTTTAAAGAAAGAGGATTTACCAACGAGACTATTAAAAAGTTTAATCTGGGATATTCGCCAGAAACTTGGGATGCTTTTACCAAAGAGGCATTAGGAAAGGGCTATAAATTAGAATTTTTAGAAAGTACTGGTCTAACAATTCCACGAGAAGATCGTCCTTTTGACCGATTTAAAGGGCGTGTAATGTTCCCGATTCAAAGTATGTCGGGACGTGTTCTAGGTTTTGGAGGGCGTATTTTAACCAACGATAAAAAAGCAGCAAAATATCTCAATTCGCCAGAAAGTGACATTTACCATAAAAGTAAAGTGCTTTACGGAATTTATCACGCAAAACAATCTATAGCCAAACAAAACAATTGTTATTTGGTTGAAGGTTATACCGATGTGATTCAGTTTAATCAGGCTGGAATCGAAAACGTTGTGGCTTCATCTGGAACAGCATTAACTCCAGATCAGATTCGTTTGATCAACCGTCTGACGCGAAATATCACTGTTCTTTTTGATGGAGATGCAGCTGGTTTAAGAGCTTCTATCAGAGGAATCGATTTGATTCTGGAAGAAGGAATGAATGTGCGAGTTTGTTCTTTTCCTGACGGAGAAGATCCAGACAGTTTTGCCCGTAAAAATTCGCATGACGATTTAGTTGCCTACTTAGAAAGCAATAGTAAAGATTTTATACAATTTAAGGCTTCGATTCTGATGGGCGAAGCTAAAAACGACCCAATAAAAAAGGCTGAGCTGATTCGTGATATGGTTGGAAGTATTTCAAAAATACCAGACCGTATTCAGCGTGAAGTTTATATTCAGGAATGTGCCCGAATTATGGATATTTCGGAGCAGGTCTTGACGAGCACTTTAGCACAGCTGATTCAGAAAGATATAGCTGACGCCAATAAAAAGCAGAAGCAGGAACAAAGACCTTTTGAGGTGGTTAGAAATCAGCCTCCGCAAGCGGGGACATTTTCAGGGGGAGATCCAGAAGATCTGAGAACAGGTCCGCCAGAAGGTTATGATTATCCAGGAGATCCAGGATATTATCCGCAAGGGCAAACTCAAAAAGTAGATATTTTATATGGTTTTGAAAGGAAAATCATTGAGATTTTACTATTATATGGCAGTGTTGTAGAGAGTTTTGAGGATGTGTACTTAAAGGCAGATGAAGAAGGGAATGTAAAAGAAGTTTCGGAGAAGAGACAATATAAAGTTTTTGAAAAAATATATTTGAGTCTTCAAGAAGATGAGGTAGAACTGTCGAATACCTTGTTTCAGAATATTTACAATAACATTATTGCTTTTTACAATCAGAATGAGACTTTTAGTTTAGATAAATATTTGATGCATCTTGAGCCTGAATTTGCGCAAGAGGTGACCAATATTTTAATGGAAGATGAAAGACTGACCATTCATAATTGGGAAGGGCAGAATATTTTTCCAAAACATAAAAGCGAAACCATAGAACAGAATGTTTCTGATACGATATTTTCTATGAGATGGTATTTGGTGTCTGGAATTATCGCAGAATTAAAGAATTCTCTTTTGACCAATCCGCAAGAAGATAATTCAGAAATTTTAAGTATGGTGATCGATTATTCTAAACTGCTGAATAATTTTTCGAAAAAATTAGGCCGAGTAGTGGTGCCTTATCACTAAAAAGAGAAAAACTCTATCTAATCTGATTAATCAAAAAAGATAGAGTTTTTATAAAGTTTTGATTAGTTTAAATTTTAAGCTAATCGATTTTGTAATTAAATAATTTCTAAAGTCTTAGCTTTGTTTACTAAGTCAACTAAATTAGTAACATTTAATTTTGTTAATAATCTTAGTTTGTAAGTACTGATCGTTTTTTCGTTCAGATTTAAGATTTTAGAGATTTCATTGTTTTTCTTACCATCACTTAAGTAACGTAAAACTTCGATCTCTCGGTTAGAAAGTTTTCTGTACAGACGCTCGCTTTTACTTTGTTTAGCGATAAGTGCCATGTTTTTGCGTACTGTTTCGTTGATGATAATTTTTCCTTCGTGTACTTTAATAATAGAATGACCTAATGTTTCAAGTTTTTCTGTTTTGTGTACATACCCAGAAACTCCTGCTTTAATTGCATTTGGAGCATACATTTGCTCAGCAAGATCACTGAAAATAACAATTTTTGTTTTTGGGAAATTTTTCAGGATTGATTTAATTTCGAAGATACTTGAAAGACCTTCTAATTCTAAATCTAAGATTAGAATATCGATTTCCTTCGTTTGAAGAATATCTCTAACCATTGAAAAATTGCCTACGTTGGCAACAATTGAAATTTGATCGTGGTCTTTGAAATAAGACTTAACGCCAAAGTGCGTCACAGGATGATTGTCTGCTAGACATACTTTAATCATAATTTTTACCTTTTTTAGAATTGTTCATGTTTTTGGAACGGTAAAATTAATAAATAAATTCTGTAATAACTCGCAGAGAATGTTAAAATGTGTTATTTTAACGTTTTTGGTATCAAACAAACTGGAATTGGATCCATTTTATGCTTGTTGCTGGTGTTTAATCGTTTATAAATTTCAAAGACAGATTTTTCTCTCCCTTCAAAGTCAGATGCCGTCTTTCCTGACTCCGCGGCCAACATTGCCCATTCTAGTTCATCATAACTTGCTCCCAATTGGTCTTCATCGGTACGATTATCGCCAAATAATCCATCAGTAGGTGCAGCTGTTAAAATTGATTGCGGAATTTGCAAAAATTCTCCTAAAGCGTATACATCAGATTTCATTAAATCAGCAATCGGACTCAAATCTACGCCGCCATCTCCATATTTTGTGTAAAAACCAACGCCAAAATCTTCTACTTTGTTTCCGGTTCCAGCAACCAATAAACCATGAAGTCCCGCTAAATAATATAAAGATGTCATTCTAAGACGAGCACGAGTATTGGCTAAAGCTAAATTTACTTTTGCAGTATCTTCTGTTGATGGAACAGCGCTTTTGAAAGATTCAAAAACTCCTGTCAAATCAGTTTGAACCTCAGAAACATTTGGGAAACGTCTCTTAAGCTGTTCAATATGTTCTTTCGCTCTATTAACTTGACTTTCTGCCTGATGAATTGGCATTTCGACGCATAAAACTTTCAGTCCTGTCTGTGCGCATAAAGTTGAAGTTACTGCAGAATCTACACCTCCCGAGATTCCAATTACAAAACCGTTTACTTTTGCATTAGTAGCGTAATTTTTTAACCACTCTACAATGTGCGTATTTACCTTTTCTGTCTGAATTGTGCTTTTTTTAGCCATAATAGTTTAAGTTTTAAGATGCAGGGATGTATATTTGCAGAATTATTTTGAGTATGCAACTGCTTAAAATTCTGATAACACAAATCTAATTAAAATAAAATGAAAATTTATCGCTTTGCAGTGGTTCTGTGCCTGTTTTTTTTGTCTTGCAACCAAAAAAGTAAGGTTGAAAAAGAAGTAGAAGAAATTCCTGTTGATATTAAAGTAGAACGATTTGATAAGGTGTTTTTTGAAACTAAACCGCAAGATCTTCCAAAAATAAAAAAAGAATATCCGTATTTCTTTCCTGGTAATGACGATAATGTTTGGATTCAAAAAATGAATGATCCGATCTGGAGAGAAGTTTACGAAGAAGTTCAGAAAAAATACAGCAATTTTGAACCTGTTCGCCAAGAGTTTAATGAGCTTTTTCAGCATGTAAAATATTATTTTCCTAAAACGAGAATTCCGAAGGTAATTACTGTTATTGGAGAAATGGATTATAATGCGAAATCAATTTATGCAGACAGTCTCGTAGTTGTAGCTTTGGAATTATATTTAGGGAAAAATCATAAATTTTATGAGTTCCCAAATTACTTAAAAGAGAACTTTGAAGAAAGACAGATTATGCCAGATGTGGTTTCTAGTTTTTCGTATCGAAATATTCCAAATTCTATAGATAAGAGTTTTGTGGCTCAAATGATTTTTGAAGGGAAGCAGCTTTACGCAAAAGATTTACTGATTCCTGAATATACAGACGCTGAAAAAATAGGTTATACACCAGAGCAAATAAAATGGTGTGAAGAAAATGAAGCCTATATGTGGCGCTATTTTATAGAAAATGAAATGCTTTACAATGAAGATCCGAAATTGAAGGCACGATTTATAGCTCCAGCACCTTTTTCTAAATTCTTTTTGGAAATTGATAACGATTCTCCAGGGCGAGTGGGAGCTTGGATTGGCTGGCAGATGATACGTTCTTACATGAAAAATAATAGTGATGTTTCTTTGGCTGAGTTATTTAAGCTTGAGCCAAAAGAAATCTTCGAAAAATCAAAATATAAACCTAAGAAATAATGGCAAATATAAACTCAGAGATTAAATTTAATATAGAATTGGACGAAAACCGCGTTCCGGAAAAACTAACATGGAGTGCGCAGGACGGTGGAGTTCAAGCTGAAGAAGCAAAAGCAATAATGCTATCAATTTGGGATAGCAAAGCAAAAGAAACCATGCGTATCGATTTGTGGACAAAAGATATGCCGGTAGACGAAATGAAAATTTTCTTCCACCAGACTTTAGTGGCTATGTCTGACACTTTCAAGCGTGCAACAGATGATGAAAAAATGTCTGATACCATGAAAGATTTCTGCGATTACTTTGCAGAAAAACTAGAATTGACAAAATAAAATTTTAAAGTTCTAATAAATAAAAAATCCCAAATTCCAATTTTACTGCTTTGGAATTTGGGATTTTTTTATTGGAATTTAGCTTCTTAAATCGAATTTAAAAATCCGCTGTTGTTTTTAAAAACCTCTTGGTTTACTTCGTCGATATAAGACAAAAGCTCCTCTTTTCCGATAGATTCTGTAGATGAGGTTATAAAATATTGTGGCATTTCGGCCCAATTGTTGGCAAACATCTGTTTTTTGTATGCTGCAATATGGGAATCTATTTTTGTCTTACCGATTTTGTCTGCTTTAGTAAAAATAATACAAAACGGAATTTCGCTCTCTCCCATATAAGACATGAATTCAATGTCAATATTCTGCGCTTCGTGACGAATGTCAATTAAAACAAAAGCACAAACTAATTGTTCTCTGTTTTCAAAATAATCTGTAATGAACTTCTGGAAAATTGATTTTGTTTTTTTTGAAACCTTAGCGTATCCGTAACCTGGTAAATCGACTAAAAACCAATTGTTGTTGATTTTGAAATGATTGATTAATTGTGTTTTTCCTGGTCTTGCAGATGTTTTTGCTAAGTTTTTATTGTTGGTAAGCATATTGATTAAAGATGACTTACCTACGTTTGATCTTCCTATAAAAGCATATTCGGGCAAAAAATCCTTCGGACATTTTGATGCGTCAGAATTGCTGACAATAAATTCGGCGGTATTAATTTTCATATTCCTTCGTTTTAAAACCTCCTAAAAAATAAATTTTAACGGCTATAATTTCTTTTCAATAAGCCATTTTTCAAGAATTTCATTAAATTCCTGAGGATGCTCCATCATTGCTGCGTGACCGCATTTGTCAATCCAGTATAAAGTTGAATTGGGTAGTAATTTGTCAAATTCTTCTGCTACATTTGGAGGTGTTACAGAGTCGTTTCTTCCCCAAATAATGCAAGTTTCAACGTCCATTTTTGGCAAATCTTTAGCCATATTATGGCGGATTGCACTTTTTGCAATGGTTAAAGTTTTAATTAATTTGATGCGATCGTTAGCCGTAGCGTAAACTTCATCAATCAATTCAGGAGTTGCAATTTTTGGGTCATAGAATACCGCTTCAGCTTTTGTTTTGATGTATTCGTAATCGCCTCTTCGTGGGTAACTGTCTCCCATTGCGCTTTCGTAAAGTCCAGAACTTCCTGTGATTACAAGTCCGGCAACTTTTTCTGGATAAAGTTTTGTGTGATACAAAGCAATGTGTCCGCCTAGCGAATTTCCTAGAAGAATAACTTTGTCAAAACCTTTAAAAGTGATAAAGTCTTTTACGTATTTCGCAAAACTTTTTACGTTCGTTTTTAAAATGCTTTGAGTATATATTGGCAAATCTGGGATAACAACTTTATATCCTTTCGTTGGGAAATATTGTGCTACACCATCAAAGTTACTAAGACCTCCCATTAAACCATGCAGAATAACGATCGGAGTTCCTTCTCCAGCTTCAAAATAGCTGTATTTGCCTTCTTTTTTATAGTGTTTGTCCATCTAATCTAATGCCAATTTCAATTTCGACAAATATAGGGTTAATTCAACAAAAATGAATTTTTGATGCCATTTTTTAACTAGATAATTTGAGTAGAATTTGTAAATGGTTAAAAATCAGTAATTAAATGCATATTTCGCAAAATATTCAAATGTTAAGAAACATGCATTATAATCAATTTTTTAAGAAAATTAGCGCATTATTTTTTTGAATGATTAGCGTATTTGAGAATCCGTTAATTAATAGTTAAGGTATTGATTGATTGTTGATTATGAAAAGTGGTAGTAAAGTGGTTAAACTTATTAACAAAGTGGTATAAAGTGGTAAAATGTGGTAATATTTTTTATATTTTTGCTGTATAACATGTTAACTAGTTTTTTTGAACACAATTGTTGGAACATATGAGTGTAAAGTCGATGCTAAAGGAAGGCTAATGATGCCTGCTCCTTTAAAAAAGCAATTGACTGCTTCTCTTCAAGACGGATTTGTTTTGAAGCGTTCTGTTTTTCAGCCGTGTTTAGAGTTGTATCCTATGGTAGAATGGGATGCGATGATGAAAAAAATCAACAAGCTTAATCGCTTTGTAAAAAAGAACAACGATTTCATTAGAAGGTTTACTGCTGGTGTTAAAGTGGTTGAGGTTGATGCATTGGGAAGATTACTTGTGCCAAAAGACTTAGTGACTTTTGCAAGCATTTCTAAAGATGTGGTTTTTTCATCTGCAGTTAATATAGTTGAGATTTGGGATAAAGATTTATACGAAAAATCAATAAGTGGCGAAGATATGGATTTTGCAGATTTAGCCGAAGAAGTAATGGGAAATATTAATGACGACGAAGATGGAATATCATAATCCGGTTTTGCTTCATCCAACAGTAGATGGTTTAAATATTAAACCTGATGGTGTGTATGTAGATGTTACGTTTGGAGGCGGTGGTCATTCAAAAGAGATTTTAAGAAGATTGGGACCAAACGGAAGGCTGTTTGCATTTGATCAAGACGAAGACGCACTTGCAAATGCATTGCCAGACGAAAGGTTTACTTTGATAAATGAGAATTTTAGATTCATAAAAAGATTTTTACGTTTTCACGGAGTAAAAGCGGTAGACGGAATCTTGGCAGATTTGGGAGTTTCATCACATCAGTTTGATGTTCCTGAAAGAGGCTTTTCAACAAGATTTGATGCCGAGTTAGATATGCGGATGAGTCAAAGAAATGATTTAAATGCTTATCGAGTGGTTAACGAATATGAAGAACAGGATTTACGTCGTGTTTTTTTTGATTATGGGGAGTTGAAAAATGCACCGGTTTTAGCAAGAACAATCGTTGAGGCGAGAAAAGATTACCCAATCAAAACAACCGAAGAGTTGAAAGAAGTTTTGAAAAGATTCTTGCCAGAAAAAGTTCGAAATAAAGTATTGGCTCAGATTTATCAGGCAATCAGAATCGAAGTTAACCAAGAAATGGATGTTCTAAAAGAATTTATAGAGCAGTCATTGGAGATTTTAAAGCCAGGAGGAAGATTTTCGGTAATCTCGTATCACTCGTTAGAAGATCGTCTGGTAAAAAGATTTATTAAAAACGGAATGTTTGAAGGGGAGCCAGAAAGAGATTTTTTCGGAAACTTTTCAGTTCCATTCAAAACTATCGGAAAACTGATTGTTCCAGATCACGAGGAAATCAAGATGAATAATAGAGCAAGAAGTGCCAAATTAAGAGTCGCAGAAAAGCTATAATATATATTAAGGTAGGAAATAATGAAAAGTGGCGTATTTAGCATATTGAAAGCAAGATTCCTGATCCATGAAGATGCAGTAAAAAATTGGCGATTTATTGTCTTTATAATTTTGCTGGCCATTTTGATGATTGCCAATACACAGCGTTACGAACAAAAGGTTTTTGAAATCGCAAAATTAAATAATGAAGTAAAAGAGCTAAGATCTGAATTTGTAGATCGACGCTCAGAATTGATGAAGTTAAAAATGGAGTCAACCATTTCGGATAAAATGTTAGAAAAACAAATTTTTCCGTCGACAGTTCCTCCAGTGAAAATAGAAGTTACAAAAGAAGAAGAAAAAAGTTTCTTTAAAAGAATATGGCAGTAGACGATAAACATATATCCTACAGAATTTACCTCGTAGCAGTTTTCATCTTTTTGATGGCAATTGCTATTGTTGTTAAATTAACCAATATTCAATGGGTTGAGGGAGATTATTACAGAAAACTGGCAAAACAGCGTACTGTGAGAAACTTTGTAATTCCAGCCAACAAAGGAAATATTTATTCTGCTGACGGAAGTTTGCTGGCAACGTCGATCCCGAATTATGAAATTCGTTTTGATGCAAAAGCGCCAAAAACAGAAACTTTCGAAAAGTATGTAAAACCATTGTCAGATTCATTGGCAACAGTTTTGGATAAGCCAAGCAGTTATTTTCAGAAAGAATTGCGAAAAGCACGCGAAAATAAAAACCGTTATTATTTGATCGCTCGTAAGCTGAGCTATACCGAATATGTAAAAATAAAAAGTTTTCCATTATTCAATCTAGGAGCTTTTAAAGGAGGGATTATTGTTGAGCAAGAAACAGTTAGAAAGCATCCGATAGGGAAAATTGCTGAAAGAACGATTGGTTATGATCGAATTGATCCTGCGACTGGAGTAGAAGTAGGAAAAGGAATTGAGTGGGCTTTCAAAAGTTATCTGAACGGAAAAGACGGCAAAATTCTAAAGCAGAAGATTGCAAAAGGGCAGTGGAAACCAATTCGTGATGTTAATGAAGTAGATCCAATTGATGGTTACGATGTGATCTCAACTATAGATGTTTTCATTCAGGATATTGCACATCATGCTTTGTTGAAACAATTAGAAGATTACGAAGCAGATCATGGTTGTGTGGTAGTAATGGAGACACAAACAGGTCATGTAAAAGCAATTTCAAATTTAGGAAGAGCAGAAGACGGATCGTATTATGAAACGACAAATTATGCGATTGCAGAATCTCACGAACCAGGGTCGACTTTTAAATTGGTTGATTTAGTAGCTATTTTGGAAGATAAAGTAGCTGATACAAGTACAGTCTATGATAGCCACAATGGTGTTGTTAAATATTACGGAAGATCGGTACGCGATTCGCATCATGGTGGTTATGGAAAAGTTTCGCTTGCTCGCGGATTTGAGCTTTCATCCAATACGGTAATGGTTCAGGCGGTTTATGACAATTACAAAAGTAATCCGTCAAAGTTTGTAAACCATATTAGAAGAATTGGTTTGGATAAGCCATTAGGATTACATTTTAAAGGAGAAGGCAGACCGATTGTTCCGCATCCGGGAGATAAAATCTGGTCAGGAGTTTCGCTCCCGTGGATGGCTTTTGGATATTCGGTTTCCGTAACGCCTATGCAGACTTTAGCTTTTTATAATTCGATAGCAAATAATGGTGTAATGGTAAGACCGCAATTTGTTTCAGAAATTAAAGAATGGAATAAAACCATCAAGAAGTTTGATACAGAGGTTATAAATCCACGAGTTTGTTCGCCTGAAACGCTTAAAAAAGTAAAAGCGGTTTTAGAGAATGTTGTGAAAAAAGGAACAGCATCTAAACTGTATTCAAAGGATTTTTCTATGGCAGGGAAAACGGGAACGGCAATGGTTAATTATGGTAAAGCGGGAAGAGAAGGAATGTATTATGCATCTTCTTTTGCAGGGTATTTTCCAGCAGATCATCCGAAATACTCTTGTATTGTGGTAGTTCATAAGCCGAATACAGCTAAGAATAATTATTACGGAGCAGACGTTGCAGGACCAGTTTTTAAAAGAATCGCACAAAAGATTTTTACGGATGCGCCTTCAACAAATAAAATTAAAAAATTAGATACTAGAATTCCAAAACAGGATGCTAGTTATGATAAATATACGGCTGAGGCTAATAAAAAATTGAATCAGATTCCGAATTTAAAAGGAATGCCAGGAATGGACGCGATTGCTTTGCTGGAAAATTTAGGTTTGAAAGTAAAAGTAAATGGAATAGGGAAAGTAAAAAATCAATCGATTCAAGCTGGAACTAGTATAAGCAAAAACACAACAATTGTATTAGAATTATCGTGAAAGTATTAAAAGACATATTATATAAAGTAGCTATTGAATCTGTAAAAGGGTCAACAGATGTGGCTATTCAGAAAATTGAATTTGATTCACGTAAAGTTGAAACAAATGATGTTTTTGTGGCAATCAGAGGTTCGCTTTCTGATGGACATAATTATATAGAGAAAGCAATTGAGCTTGGAGCAAAAGCAATTATTTGTGACACGCTTCCTGCAAATACGGCTAATGATGTAACGTATATTCAGGTAAAAGATACCAATGCGGCTTTGGCTTTTATGGCGGCTAATTATTTTGGAGATCCTTCCGCAAAACTAAAATTAGTTGGCGTAACAGGTACAAACGGAAAAACGACAATTGCGTCATTGTTATTTCAATTGTTTGAGAAAGCGGGTTTTAAAGTTGGCTTGTTGTCTACTGTAAAAATTGTAGTTGATAAAACTGAATATCCTGCAACGCATACAACGCCAGATTCTCTGACTATTAACCATTATTTAAATGAAATGGTTGAAGCTGGAGTTACACATTGTTTTATGGAGGTAAGTTCGCACGGAATTCACCAGAAACGTACAGAAGCTTTGCATTTTGTAGGTGGAATTTTCACGAATCTTTCGCATGATCATTTAGATTACCACCCAACGTTTGCTGAATATAGAGATGTTAAAAAATCATTTTTTGACTCACTTCCAAAATCAGCATTTGTATTGTCAAACATTGATGATAAAAATGGTTCGGTAATGCTTCAGAATACCGTCGCTAAAAAATTGACTTATGCTTTAAAATCATATGCAGATTATAGAGCTCAGATTTTAGAAAGCCAATTGTCTGGATTATTGTTGAAGATTAATGACAATGAAGTTTGGGTAAAACTGATTGGTACTTTCAACGCATATAATGTTTTAGCTATTTACGGAACTGCGGTAGAGTTAGGGATTGATAGTTTAGAAGCGTTACGATTACTGTCTGATTTAGAGAGTGTTTCGGGTCGTTTTCAATACATTGTTTCAGATGGTGGGATTACGGCTGTTGTAGATTATGCACATACGCCAGATGCATTGGAAAATGTTTTGAAAACGATAAATGATATTCGCACTAAAAACGAACAGTTAATTACTGTAGTAGGCTGCGGAGGAAATCGCGACAAAACAAAACGTCCGATTATGGCAAAAATTGCTTCAGATTTGAGTGATAAAGCGGTTTTGACTTCGGATAATCCAAGAAATGAAGATCCAGAAGTTATTCTGGATGAAATGGAACAGGGAGTTGAGCCACACAACTATAAAAAAATGCTGAGAATTACAGATAGAAAACAGGCAATTAAAACAGCTTGTCAATTGGCTCAAGCAAAAGATATCATTCTAATTGCAGGAAAAGGACACGAAACTTATCAGGAAATAAGCGGTGTTCGTCATCATTTTGATGATATGGAAACGGTAAAAGAAATTTTAGAACAACTAAATAAATAAGAAAAAGGAAATTCCAAATCCCAATAAACTTTGGATTTTGGGTTTTAAAAAATTGGAATTTAATTCGAGATTGGAATTTAAAAAAATAAGAAAATATGCTGTACTATTTATTTGAATATTTTGATAAAACATTGGATCTTCCTGGAACAGGAGTTTTCCAGTATATCACATTTAGGTCAGCTTTGGCATTTATGCTTTCGTTGCTTCTGTCTACCATTTACGGTAAAAGAGTAATTAACTTTTTGCGTCGCCAGCAAGTAGGTGAAACAGTTCGAGAGCTAGGTCTTGCAGGTCAGAATGAGAAAGCAGGTACTCCAACAATGGGTGGACTGATTATCATTTTCGCGACACTAGTTCCTGTTTTGTTATTTGCAAGACTGCACAACATCTACATTGTTTTGCTGATTGTAACAACATTGTGGATGGGAACAATTGGTTTTGTTGATGATTATATCAAAATATTCAAAAAAGATAAGCAAGGTTTAAAAGGAATTTTTAAAGTTATTGGTCAAGTTGGTCTTGGGATTATTGTTGGTGCAGTTCTTTATTTTAATCCTGCCGTTACAGTAAGAACAGATACAGGCCGTACAGATGTATTTAAAACTGCAGCAAATTCGACAGTTATTGTACCTGCAGGAGTTGAAGAAAAGTCTACAGCAACTACAATTCCTTTCGTAAAAAATAACGAATTTGATTATGCCGAAGTATTGTCTTTCATGGGAGATGGATATGAGAAATGGGCTTGGTTGGTATTTATTCCAGTTGTAATTTTTATTATCACCGCAGTTTCAAACGGAGCCAATTTAACAGATGGAATCGATGGACTCGCCGCAGGGACCTCGGCAATTTCCGTCCTCGCGCTCGGGATATTCACATTCGTTTCTGGTAATATCATATTCTCAAATTATCTGAATATTATGTATATCCCCAATTCGGGAGAAATGACAGTCTTTATATCGGCCTTTGTAGGAGCATTGATTGGATTTCTTTGGTACAACTCATTCCCAGCATCGGTTTTTATGGGAGATACAGGAAGTTTAACTATTGGGGGAATCATCGCAGTCTTGGCAATTGCAGTTCGTAAAGAAATATTGATTGTTTTATTCTGTGGAATTTTCTTGGCAGAAAGTGCTTCAGTAATTATTCAGGTAACTTATTTTAAATATACGAAGAAGCGTTTTGGCGAAGGACGAAGAATTTTCCTGATGTCTCCGCTTCATCATCATTATCAGAAAAAGGGATATCACGAAAGTAAAATCGTGACCCGTTTCTGGATTGTTGCCGTAATGTTAGCCATATTGTCAATCATTACTTTAAAATTAAGATAGATGAGGCTAGTAGTACTTGGAGGAGGAGAAAGCGGAGTAGGAACCGCGATCCTCGGTAAGAAACAAGGATATGATGTTTTTGTGTCCGATTTTGGAAAAATAAAAGAGAGTTATAAAGAAGTTCTTATCATTAATAAAATAGCCTGGGAAGAGGAACAGCATACAGAAGATTTAATTCTAAATGCAGATGTGGTGATGAAAAGCCCAGGAATTCCAGATAAATCTCCGATAGTAAAAAAGCTGGTTGCAGCGGGAGTAAAGGTGATTTCGGAAATCGAATTTGCAATACCTTACACAGAAGCAATGACCATCGGGATTACGGGAAGTAATGGTAAAACGACCACCACAATGCTTACGCATCACTTGCTTAAATATGCAGGATTGAATGTAGGATTGGGCGGAAATATTGGAAAAAGTTTCGCGTGGCAGGTTGCAGAAAACAAATATGACGCATACGTTCTTGAATTAAGCAGTTTTCAGTTAGACGGAATAATAAATTACAGACCCGATATTGCGATAATAACCAATATTAGTCCAGACCATTTAGATCGATATGAGTATAAATATGAAAATTATATCAATTCGAAATTCCGAATAACGATGAACCAGACTGAAAACGATTATCTCATTTACGATGCAGATGATGAAGCAAGTACAGAATGGTTAAAAAAGAACAAAACAAAAGCAAAATTAATTCCTTTTTCATTGACGAAAAAATTTGATGAAGGGGCTTCTATAAATAACAACAAAATGGAAATAAAGATCAACCAAGAAGAGTTTACAATGGATACAGAACACATTGCGTTAGAAGGAAAACATAATATGAAAAACGCCATGGCAGCAAGCTCTGTAGCTAAATTGATGCAAATTAGAAATGCAACGATTCGTGAAAGTCTATCTAATTTCCAAGGTGTTGAGCACCGTTTAGAAAAAGTATTAAAAATACAGAACGTTCAATATATCAACGATTCAAAAGCAACAAACGTAAATGCTACTTTCTTTGCTTTGGATAGTATGAATGCGCCAACAGTATGGATTGTTGGAGGTGTTGATAAAGGAAATGACTACAACGAATTAATGTCATTAGTGCGTGAAAAAGTAAAAGCTATTATTTGTCTTGGAATCGATAACCGCAAAATTATCGATGCTTTTGGAAACGTTGTTGATATTATGGTTGAAGTAAATAATATGAACGATGCCGTAAAAACGGCTCAAAGATTAACAGAAAAAGGCGATGTTGTTTTATTGTCTCCAGCCTGCGCAAGTTTCGATTTATTCGAAAACTACGAAGACAGAGGAAAGCAATTTAAACAAGCAGTGCATAACTTGTAGAAAATAGTTTAAAGTTTCATGTTTCAGGTTTCAAGTTGAGTACCTAAAACATGAAACCTGAAACAAAGGAAACTTGAAACAAAACAACAAATGAAGGAGCTAGTTAACAAACTAAAGGGAGATAGAGTAATATGGTCATTCGTGGCCCTATTGGCGTTGTTTTCGTTTATGCCTGTTTTTAGTGCGAGTAGTAATTTAGCCTATATAGGTCATGGGACTGGGAATACATTGGGGTATTTGATAAAACATCTGGCTCACGTTTGTATCGGTTTCTTGATTATTTATTGGGTTCATAAAGTGCCGTACCATTATTTCAGAGCAATTTCAAAAATTGCGCTTCCAGTGGTTTGGTTATTATTACTGTACACTTTGTTGAAAGGGACTGTAATTGCGGGAGCAAATGCAAGTCGTTGGATTCAGGTGCCGTTCATAGGAATTACGTTTCAGACTTCGACTTTAGCGGCAAGCGTATTGTTTATTTACGTTGCACGTTATTTATCGAAAACCAAAGAAGAAAACGAGCCATTTCAGACCTCGTTTATTCAGCTTTGGATTCCCGTATTTATCACTTTGGCATTAATATTACCAGCCAACTTCTCAACTACAGCGTTGATATTTTCAATGGTAATGATGCTTACGTTCATTGGTAAATACCCCTTAAAATATATTGCTTTTATCATCGGATCAGGAATTGCAATGTTGGCTTTTTTCCTTTTGGTGGCAAAAGCATTTCCAGATTCAAGATTCTTTAGCAGGGTTTCAACGTGGGAAAGCCGTATTATGAACTTTACCACAGATAAGCCAGATGAAGATGACTATCAGATTGAAAAAGCAAAAATTGCAATTGCATCGGGAAGATTGGGCGGATTAGGGCCAGGAAAAAGTGTTCAGAAGAATTTCTTGCCGCAATCATCTTCAGATTTTATTTATGCAATTGTAGTAGAAGAATATGGTTTAATTGGCGGTGTTGCCATTTTGGTTCTGTACTTATTGTTATTGTTCCGATTTGTGATCGCTTCGCATAAAGCCAATACGTTATTTGGAAAACTAGTCGTCGTCGGTCTCGGATTCCCGATGATATTTCAGGCGATGATTAATATGGCGGTTGCAGTAGAATTATTGCCGGTGACAGGGCAGACGCTTCCTCTAATAAGTTCTGGAGGTAGTTCGATCTGGATGACTTGTTTCTCTCTTGGAATTATCATCAGCGTAACCAAAAAAGAAGAAGAAATTGCTGAAGAACAAGAAGAAAAAGCAAGAAGAAAAGAAGCGCTTCAAAGATTAATAGATAAAGAATTGGCAGAAGATGATTTGCCAGTTGATGAAAAAGAAGAGATTTACGAAGAAGAAGCTTTGTATTCCATTGAAGATAATTCAAGAAATCCGATGAATGCGGTTTTAAACAAATAAGATTAGAATATAAAAAGTTTTTAAAAAGTTGTAATTTTTAGAAAGATGACAAAGTATAAATTCATACTTAGCGGAGGAGGAACAGGAGGGCATATCTATCCTGCAATTGCGATTGCAAATGAATTAAAATTACAATTTCCTGATGCAGAATTTCTTTTTGTAGGTGCCAAAGATAAAATGGAAATGCAAAAAGTGCCTCAGGCAGGTTACGAAATAAAAGGTCTGTGGATCGCAGGATTACAACGAAAATTGACTTTACAAAACTTAATGTTTCCGCTAAAATTGGCAAGCAGTTTATTGGAGTCAAAAAGAATAATTAAAAAGTTCAAGCCAGATGTAGTAATTGGTACGGGAGGTTTCGCTAGCGGACCTTTATTGCAAGCGGCAGGTTCGGCAGGAATACCAACGGTTGTTCAAGAGCAAAATTCTTATCCGGGAATTACAAACAAATTGTTGAGCAAAAAAGCAAATGCAATTTGTGTAGCGTATCAAAATTTGGAGCGTTTTTTCCCAAAAGAGAAAATTGTTTTAACTGGAAATCCAGTTCGTCAGGATTTAATTGATATCGAAAGCAAACGTGACGAAGCAGTTGCTTTCAATGGTTTAGATCCGAATAAGAAAACATTGCTGGTTTTAGGTGGAAGTTTAGGGGCAAGAAGAATTAATCAGTTAATCGAAAAAGAATTGCAAAATTTTCTTTCTCAAGGTGTACAGGTAATCTGGCAATGCGGGAAATTATATTTTGAAGAATATAAAAAATACAATCAGCCAAATGTAAAAGTGGTTGATTTTATTGAAAGAATGGATTTCGTTTACGCAGCATCAGATGTCATAATTTCACGTGCAGGTGCTTCGTCGGTGTCAGAATTATGCATTGTTGGGAAACCAGTGATTTTTATTCCGTCACCTAATGTAGCTGAGGATCACCAAACTAAAAATGCGCAGGCGATTGTAGATGCAAAAGGTGCGATTTTGTTGAAAGAATCTGAGCTTGACAGCCAGTTTAGCATTGTTTTTGAAGCGCTGCTGAAAGATCACGGAAAACAAAAACAGCTAAGTGATAATATTAAAAAACTGGCCAAACCAAAAGCTACACAAGATATTGTAGCGGAGATTGTGAAGTTAATTAAAAAGTAAAATATAGGCGAGGGCTTAAAGCCTATAGCTTAATGCTTAAAGCAAATAAAAATGAATTTAAATCAAATACAAAACGTTTATTTTATTGGTATCGGCGGTATCGGAATGAGTGCCCTGGCTCGTTATTTCAAGTTTATTGGAAAGAAAGTTTCAGGCTACGATAAAACACCTTCTATGCTGACTAATGAATTGATTGAAAGTGGTATTGATATTCATTTTGAAGATGATATAAACTTAATTCCAAAAGATTATTATGTAGAGAACACATTGGTGATTTATACGCCAGCGGTTCCAAAAACACATTCTGAGTGGAATTATTTTATTGAAAGAAATTACGAGGTTAAAAAACGTGCTGAAGTTTTAGGAATCATTACTAAAGATACTTTCTGCTTTGCAGTTGCGGGAACACACGGAAAAACAACAACATCAAGTATTCTTGGGCATATTTTATTTCAAAGCGGTGCAGATGTAACAGCTTTTATTGGAGGAATTGTAGAAAACTATAATTCAAATCTAATAGGAAGCGGAAAAACTGTGACAGTTGTAGAAGCAGATGAATTTGATAGATCATTCCTGCATTTGCATCCCAATATTGCTTGTGTTACTTCTATGGATGCTGATCATTTGGATATCTATGGAACTAGCGATGCTATTCAGGCTTCGTTTAGAGAATTTGCTGCCAAAGTTGAAGATAAAAATAATCTTTTTATAACCAAAGAATTGCCTTTAGACGGTGTTCAATGTGCTATAAATGAAGATGCTGTATATAAGGCTTATAATGTTCGTATTGAAGATGGGGCTTATGTTTTTGACGTGCAAACGCCGTCAGAAATCATGAAGGATTTACGTTTTGGACTGCCTGGAAAACACAATTTAATGAATGGATTGATGGCTATTGCGATGGCTAAAACTTACGGCACCCCGACCGATTCTATTGCAAAAGCCATTGCTTCATTCAGCGGAATTAGAAGACGTTTTTCGTATCAGATTAAGAGCGAAAATTTAGTATATATTGATGATTATGCGCATCATCCGACAGAAATAAATGCTGTTCATCAGGCAGTTAGAGAATTGTATCCAGGACGCAAAGTTTTGGCAATTTTCCAACCGCATTTATTCAGCAGAACGAGAGATTTTGTTGACGGATTTGCAGAAAGCTTATCGCAGTTTGATGAAGTGTTTCTGATGGATATTTACCCTGCTAGAGAGCTTCCGATGGAAGGAGTGACTTCTGAGTGGCTTTTGGGTAAAATGACAAATTCGAACAAAAAAATTGTTGCAAAAGAAGATTTATTAGGTGAAATCAAAGCCAGTGATGCACCTATTATTGTAACAATTGGAGCTGGTGATCTGGGAGAAATGGTTCCTTCAATTAAAATGATTTTAAATGAAAATATTTAATTGGACAAATATAAGATTAGTACTTATTTTCGGACTGGTTTTGTTTTTATATTCCTTCGCGCAGCATCGAAATGGCGATCGAAAATTGAAAAAATCGATGGTTGTTTTTGTAGGGGAAAATACGCTTTTTGTGAAACCAGAAACGGTTAATAAATTGTTGATAGAAAATAAAAGAGACGCTTCCAGTATTAGAAAAGATGAACTAGATTTGAATAAGATAGAGAAAACCCTCGATACGCAAGACATGATTGAGAAGTCAAATGTTTTTGTAAGTATTGATGGAGTTCTAAAAGCAGTAGTAAAACAGAAGACGCCCATAGCAAGAGTTTATGATGGCGGCGCTTCTTTTTATATTGACTATGAGGGAAATAAAATGCCCTTATCGGACAATTTCACTGCACGAGTTCCTCTTGTTTCAGGGGCAATAAATGAAAAAAATAACGAAGATTTAGCCGCTTTATTTCGCACAATTTATGACGATGCGTTTTTGAAAAAAAACATCATTGCTATAGAGATTATGCCGAATGGAAGCTTAAAAATGTTTAATCGTAACTATGATTACTTCATAGATTTTGGAAGAACGATGAATGTTGATAAGAAATTTAGAAACTATAAAGCCTTCTTTCAAAAAGCAGTTTTAGATAGTTCGTTATACAAATACAAAAAAATTGACCTTAGGTTTACGGAACAAGTAGTTTGCACTAAATAATAGAAAATGGAAAAAGATAACATTGCAGTAGGTCTAGATATTGGAACAACCAAAATCGTTGCCATGATTGGCAAAAAAAATGAATATGGTAAGTTGGAGATTTTGGGCATTGGCAAATCCAAAAGCTTGGGTGTTGCCAGAGGAGTAGTAAACAACATTACGCAGACGATACAATCGATACAGCAAGCGATACTCGAAGCAGAAAATAATTCAGGATATAAAATAAAAGATGTGGTTGTGGGTATTGCCGGACAGCACATCAGAAGTATCCAACATACCGATTACATCAGCAGAAATAATCCTGAAGAAGTAATTGGCGAAAAAGATATTCAGCTCCTAATCGATCAGGTAAACAAACTGGCGATGTTACCAGGAGAAGAAATCATTCACGTTTTACCGCAAGAATTCAAAATCGATGGGCAATCTGAAATAAAAGAACCAATCGGAATGTACGGCGGAAGATTAGAATCTAGTTTTCACGTTGTGGTTGGACAAGCGTCTTCAATCAGAAATGTTGGAAGATGTATCCAGAGTTCAGGAATTGAATTATCTGGATTGACATTAGAACCATTGGCTTCAGCTGATGCTGTTTTAAGTCAGGAAGAAAAAGAAGCTGGTGTTGCACTTATCGATATAGGTGGTGGAACAACAGATTTAGCGATTTTCAAAGATGGCATCATTCGTCATACAGCAGTAATTCCTTTTGGTGGAAATGTAATTACAGACGACATCAAAGAAGGCTGTTCAATTATTGAAAAGCAAGCCGAGCTTTTAAAAATAAAATTCGGATCTGCTTGGCCAGGAGAAAATAAAGACAACGAGATCGTTTCTATTCCAGGTTTAAGAGGAAGAGAACCAAAAGAAATTTCGCTTAAAAACTTATCTAAAATTATCCATGCAAGAGTTGTGGAAATTGTAGAGCAGGTTTTCGCAGAAATTAAAGCGTATGGACATGAAGATCCTCGTAAAAAATTAATCGCTGGAATTGTATTAACAGGTGGGGGCGCACAATTAAAGCACATCAAACAGCTGGTAGAATACATTACAGGAATGGATACTAGAATTGGTTATCCGAACGAGCATTTGGCAGGAAATTCTAGTGAGGAAATCTCGAGCCCGCTATTTGCAACTGCAGTAGGATTAGTAATGAACAGTATCGAAAATAGTTCGCAAAGTGCTGTTAGAATGGAACTGGTTAAAGAACAGCCAAAAGTTGTTTACAGAACAGCTCCTCCGGTACAGCGATACGAAGTTGAAGAAAACTACGTTGAGAAAGTAGAAACCATTGAAGAGCCTAGAGAAACCGTAAGTCAAAAGGTGCCTAAAAATGAATCTACTGAAACCAAAATAAGAAGATCATTTTTTGATCGATATGTCGACAAAATCAAAGAATTTTTAGACAACGCAGAATAATAAAAAGAGAAGGATTATTTCTTGCCCCAAGTCAAGAAGTAAAAAATGTACTTAATAAGAATTTCAAAAAACCAAAAAGATGATGAGCAACTCAGAATTTGGAAGTATTTCATTTGATTTACCAAAAAATCAATCAAATGTAATCAAAGTAATAGGTGTAGGTGGGGGCGGAAGTAACGCAATAAACCACATGTTCAAACAAGGTATTAAAGGCGTAGATTTCATCGTTTGTAATACCGATTCGCAAGCGCTTCAAAATAGTTCAGTACCCAATAAGATTCAGTTAGGAGTTAATTTAACTGAAGGATTAGGAGCAGGAGCAAACCCAGACGTTGGACAGCAGTCGGCTATCGAAAGTATTTCGGATATTGAAAAAATGTTGGATAAAAATACTAAGATGGTGTTTATCACTGCTGGTATGGGTGGAGGAACTGGAACTGGTGCAGCTCCCGTGATTGCTCAATTAGCAAAAGAAAGAGAAATATTAACAGTTGGTATCGTGACAATTCCCTTTCAGTTTGAAGGAAAAGTGCGTCAAGAGCAAGCAGTTATTGGAATCGAGAAATTGCGTAAGCAGGTAGATTCTTTAATTGTAATCAACAATAATAAATTAAGAGAAGTATACGGAAATCTTGGTTTTAAAGCAGGATTCTCTAAAGCGGATGAAGTTTTGGCAACTGCCTCTAGAGGTATTGCCGAAGTAATTACGCACCACTATACTCAAAATATCGATTTACGTGACGCAAAAACTGTTTTAGCAAACAGCGGAACTGCGATTATGGGATCTTCTGTAGCAGAAGGCGAAAACAGAGCTAAAGATGCTATTGTTTCAGCATTAGATTCTCCATTGTTAAATGACAATAAAATTACGGGTGCCAAAAACGTATTGTTGCTTATCGTTTCTGGAACCAATGAGATTACTTTGGATGAAATTGGAGAAATCAACGATCATATTCAAGCTGAAGCGGGTTACAATGCCAATATTATCATGGGAGTTGGTGAAGACGAAACTCTTGGTGAAGCCATTGCTGTAACTATTATCGCTACAGGATTTGATGTAGAACAACAAAATGAAATTGTAAATACAGAACCAAAGAAAATCATTCATACGTTAGAAGATGAGCAGAGAAGCGTTCATAATTTAACGAATAAACCACTTGCTTCTTTCGACTTAACTGTTGATACACCGACAGCGAAAGTGGAAGATAAAGTTGTTTTTGATTTGATGGATGATGACGAAACTTTTACTCCAACTGCACAAGCTGTTGCTCCAGCAATCAATCAGGAAGAGTTGGTGGTGATGTCTGAGTTTATCAAAAATCTAGATGTTACTTTCGAAATCGTTTCGCCAATTACAGATATCGATTTTACAATTTCATCTCCTGAAACACCAGCTGTTCAGCCAGTGCAACAGCCAGTGCAGCAGCAAAGAGTTTTTGAAAGAGAAGAACAAACAACTTTCTCTTTTGATCTTCCGTTGTTTAAACAAGAGCCAGTAAGAAGAGAGCCAGTTGTTGAAGATAACAGAGTGCTGTTTGAATTGACAAATGAAACTCGTGATATTAAAGTAAACGATCCAGTCCAATTTGTTCCTGTAACTGAAGTTTCAGATAACGGAATCATTAAATACTCTCTAGAAGAGTACATGGAAGTTGAAAATGATTTATTGGCTTCTAAACCAGTTGAAAAAGTAGTTGAAGATACAATTCCTGAGGAATTAAACATTACTTTGAAACCAAGAGTAGATTTTGCAAGTCAGCCAGATATTACGACAACTTCTGAAGTTTCTCCTTTAGAATTGACTATTGAAGAAACATTGCGTTTAAGAGCAGAAGAAAGAAGAAAGAAACTAAAAGAATTTAACTACAAATTCCATAACAATGTTTCTAGAATCGATGAGTTGGAAAAAGAGCCAGCTTACAAAAGATTAGGAATAGATTTGTCTAATTCTCAGTCTAATAATACAAATTCTAGAATCTCTGTTGGAACAGACAGTAATAATGATTTACAATTACGTTCAAACAATTCATTTTTGCACGATAACGTAGATTAATTTTTAGAATCATAATATTGGGTAACCCGAAAATTGGATTTAATTTTCGGGTTATTTTTTTTATCTTCGCACAGAATTTCAAAATTTGACTTCCTAAATAGGTTTTTAAAGTGAATCTGATTATCACCCTGAGCGAAGTCGAAGGGTCAAATTAATACATCAATTAATAAGCGTTAGCTTATTCTAATAAAAATATAAACATGAGTTTACAAACACTAATCATGGACGAAATCAAAGACGCCATGAAAGCAAAAGATACAGTCGCTTTAGAAGCTTTAAGAGCTGTTAAATCTGAATTATTGTTGGCTTCAACGGCTTCAGGATCTAAAGAAGATTTGTCTGAAGAAGATGAGATTAAATTGCTTCAAAGATTGGTTAAAACCCGTAAAGAAAGCGCAAGAATCTTTACAGAGCAAAACCGTCCAGATTTGGCAGAACCAGAATTGGCTCAAGTTGCTGTAATCGAGAAGTTTTTACCAGCGCAATTAAGTGAAGAAGAAGTAGAAGCTGTAGTGGCAAAAATCATTGCTGAAACAGGAGCTTCTGGAATTGCTTCAATGGGAAAAGTAATGGGATTAGCATCTGCTCAATTAGGCGGAACTGCTGAAGGAAAAACCATTTCTACAATTGTGAAAAAATTACTTTCGTAAATATAATTTTAGATTTTAGACTGTAGATTTTTTAGATTCCAATCAGCAATCTAAAATCTATAATCTGAAATCAGAAATAAAATGACCTCGTAGTTCAACTGGATAGAATATCAGATTTCGGCTCTGAGGGTTGGGGGTTCGAACCCCTCCGGGGTCACTATAAAAGCGCATTCTTTTGATTATTAAAAGAATGCGCTTTTTAAATTATTATATTCCTGCAGTTTTCTACAAACTCACAATTTACTTAGCCTGTTTTTTAGAATTTCTAATGATATAATAAACCGAAAACAGAAAGACAATACCGTAAATAACTGCCATTGCTGGATTCTCAAATTTTAAACTCTTAAAATCAAATTGCTTATATAAAGTTACGCCTAAAATGATGGCTACTATCCAAAAAACAAATGTTATAGGTTGGTTTTTATTTTCCATGGTTTTAAGTTTTATAGTTAATAATCTTCAAATGATTTGTCATCATCCCATTTCTTTTGGCTTAAATATTTTCCGCAGGAATCGTAAAGCTTTATTACTGCCTTTTTGGGATTTCTATTATATTGAAAAATCCATATTTCGTTTTCAATAATTTTAATTCTACAAAACTTTTTAGTGTCGCAGGCATCCATTGAACAAATGTTTACGGATTTTTTCTTAAAAATTTTATTGCCATTTTCATCAATTACTTGATCAATGATAATGATTTTTTTATGAGGCAACTTCCAAAAAATAAATTTCCGATCTTTCTCTGTTCTTTCTGATTTAAGTGTTGCGTTTTTAAGAGAACATTTATGTGTTTTGAAAGTTACACTTTCATCTTCATTGGGTAATTTATTAGCGTTTGCCGTTTGAAATGAAATGATGCTAAATAAAATTAATATTCTAAGCATTAGTTGCAATTTAGAATTTATCCTGTTCAGCTCTTAATAAATCGAAAATACTCTCGCTCTTAAAGTTCTCCATAAATAAATTAATTAGAGGTACAGTTGGGCTTTTGGGATATTTTTTCATGAATCGGTTAAATTCTTGAATGTTTTCTGGATAAATATATTTTTCATCTGTCGCTCTTTCGGCAGTTGGAGTATTGTCTTGACCAACTAAATAATCCATTTGGTAATTTTTGTATTCGTCTTTTACAGATGAAATTAATTTTGAATCAGGATATTTGGTCATGAAATTTTCCCAAGAAATTACTCTGTCGCCTAGATCTTTAAATGAAATAACAAGTCCCGCATCTGCAGAATAAAGCGTTTTGTTTTCTTCACTTTTCAAGTACAGATACTCTTTGTAATCGCTCGTTACGTAATCTTTGAAAATTCTATAATAAAAATCAGGTACAGGCTCTATTTCGACATATCCTTCTCCAATTTCCCAAAACTCTAATTGATGCTTATTAAGTTTTTCACCTAAAAGCTTTACAGCTTTTTTATCAGCTTCATCTTCATTGTAAAATTTATCCAATATTCCAGATTCTTTTTCGGCTATCTGTCCCAACAAAGTATTGTTTTCTTCAATATACTTTTCGTATAGTGCGTTTCCAGCTTCTTTATTGGGTAATGTTTTTAATTTTAGAACAATTTCATTTTTGTTTTTAGAAAATTGCTCTAATAAATCAGAATTTGATTGTGCAGTTTGTGTAGAACTTTCAACTTTGGTGCTGTCTTTCTTTGTTGTCTCTTTATTTTGAACGCTTTTATTATCTGTTTGTTTACATGAAGAAAGTAAAATTACGCAAGTAATTACTGTGAAGAATTTTCTCATTTTATATGTTGAATTTTTAAACTTTAGAAATGCTTTTTAAATGAAAAGGACAAAAAAGATAAAAATTCTTCCTTGTCCTTTATTTTTTTAGAATTGATTTAGGATTTAAAGAACACTAGAAACCGGCTTAAATTCGTTCATTCCGCTAAATTCTTTATACTCTGAATATATTTCAACACCAAGAATTTTCCATTTTCTAGTTCCTCCAATCTGATATTCAAAAGTTTTTTCCCTTTCCGTTTTATTGATATTAATATAGAGTGTAGACCATTCTGTACCACCTATAAATCCAGTTCTCTGAATTAATGCTGAACGAGGATTTTCACCATCACAAATTATATTCAATTGAAATTTTGTGCATAAGTCGTCTTCAAGAGTAATTTTTGAAAGATAGGTATTGCGATTTGAAGATTGTTTTTCGGTTTCCCTATTTTCAAATTCAAATTTTTTATCTTTTTCTTCATTACTTGGCCTTGTGATAAAAGATAAAGCAAAAAAAGAAAAGAGAATGGCAACCGACAAACCCACTTTTGCACGAATCTCAGCTGCTTTTTTTGCGCAAAAAACAAGAAGTCCTAAAAACAGTACAACGTTTAGTATTCCCCAGATTAACTCTATCATGATTTTATTTTTGGTATATCAAAAGTACATTTTTATTTTAAAAACAAGAGAATACTTATATTTAATTGTTCGTCAATAATGCAGTATTATTGTGGAAACTAACAGTTTATTTCCTAGAAAACAAATTCTCAACAACCCAAGCAGGGCCAATTAATAAAAACTGAAGATCTTTTAAGAAAGAAGGTTTTTTACCTTCAATATTATGTCCGTAAAATTGTCCAATCCAAGCAATGACGAAAACGCCGATGGAAAATGCCCACAACGGAACAATTTGCCCGATATAATAATTGATAACTAAACAGATTCCAGAGAATACAGCAATTTTTAGCGCCATTGCAACCGATAATCTGATATAAAAAACAAAAACAAAAAGCAGAACTACAAAAGCCCAGTTTTCAATAATAGGCAAATTTAAGTTTAAAGTATTGGCAATAATTCCGCTCGGAATACTCATTAACAACCCGACGATAGAAAAGTAAATTGCGGGAACGCAAATGTAATGTATCGCCTTGTTTGTTGGGTTTTGGTGACTTACGGCATATTCTGCAAACCATTGATCTAATGTTCTCATTTTTTGTGGTTTTAAGGTTAGATGCGTAAATCTAATGAAATTTCTTTTAGCTTTTACCGTGCTGTATTTTCATTATTTCATCTACAATCGAAATGGCTTTTTCTAAAGTAATTCCGTTTTCCTGATCTAGAGTTAAAGGATGATTCTCTTCGATCATTTTTATTTCTGGAATTAATCCTAAGCCTTGTTCAATGGCGATAGATTTTAGAGATATAGTTTTGCCGTAAGTAGGAACGTCAGTCTGCATCCAGCCAAAATAAGGCTCTTGATTTACTCGATTTGGATCTTCCCATAAATCCATTCTTAGGCAGAAATTATCTTCGCTTATCGTAGTCCATACATTAAAAACCAAATCTTCATGATAATCAATAATTGGAATGGTTAATCTTCCGCGATGAAAAAAATGTTCCTCATCGACATAACACCAGCTTCCTCCATATTCAATTCTTTGTTCTCTTTCTTCGGGCGGAATTGCAAAATAATAAGCAGGAAATTCGTTTCCAAAACACAAAGGCATTTCTTCAAAGACTTCTCCGCAACAGGAACATTTGTAAGTATACATTTTTTAATTATTTAGAGCCTCAGCTTTCTGATTGTACTGAAAAACATTATCCCAAAGTTCATCAATCGTAATAAGTGCTGCATGAAGCGGAATCACATTCCATTTTCCATTATTTTCTATTCCTAAACCGATGCTTTTTAATTTTAATAAAGCGTCGTTTATGTCAAAATCCAAATCGGTATTTAGTTTTGTTTTAAACCAAGATTCAATTTGATGGTCTAGTTCTTCGGCTGTTAAGGAACTTTCACTTTCGTGTAAAAAAGTATACGCGAGAATCGTTTCTTTTAAAGCTTCTTCTTCAGAAGAATTCAATAAAGAATAAAAAGCACCGCTGTTATTCCCGACATTTTTAAAATATAAACTGTCAGAAAGCGTTTTAGAATATCTGATTTTCTTATTTATGAAGTTATTGTATTGGCGGAAACAGTATGCTCCTAAAATTCCCAACGCAATTAAACCTTGATTTAAAGAGGTTTTGCTGTTTAGTAAATCTATGGTTTCTCCTGTTTGGTAAGCTTCATACATGTTTATCAAGGCCGGAATTACTTTGGCGCTTAATAACGAAAGCCCACCAAAAACACCTGGAACCCAAAGCAGCAATTTATCCTTAAGAGACATTTTCGGAATGGCATTAGGGAAAATGGTTTCAAGATCGTTTTTAGGAACACGTTTAAAGATTTTTAATGCAATAGAACCCGGATCGATTGGCATTTTGCCTAATTTGACTTTCTTTTTCTTAAAATAATCTGCTTCGCTGTAATTAAGATAAATAAGCACTCTGTCATAATATTCAATTTCGACTTCTTTGGTCCAGAAAAAGTATTTTTTGACTTTTTCTTTCGCCTTGTGATGCCCGCGCGCGTAGAGTTCGAAATCTTTAAAAGCATTAAAATCGATAGAAAGATTCAGTCCAATCAAATCAGATTCATAAAAGGCGTCGTTTAAAGCCTCCTGATTAATTCTATAGTAATTGCCTCGTTCGAGAACTTTTAGCAGCGTTTCTTTAAAAACGGGAAAACTGCTTTTATTGATAAACTGTTCCCGTTCTTTTTCGCTTAAATCCGGATCGTAGAGCGCGTAATGCTGTTTTAGATTTCGGTTAAGATTAAAAGATTCGTAATGATAATAGTGTTCGATAATTTCGAACAGTTTCTTAAAATCATCAACCTTTTGCGAATCTTCAGCAAAGACAGCAATTTGCTGTTCCAGTAAAAATTCTTTGTTAAACGGAATATAATGTTCTCTAGTCATGCGGACTTAATTTCGTGGCTTTTACAGAACGCAAAAATACTGCCTGAAATTTGATTTTAGGCTTTATGCGTGATGTTTTTTTTAACGCAAAGAGCGCTAAGATTTTTAATGCAAGACTTAATAAAACCGCAAAGTTCGCAAAGCTTTGCGGCAAGATAGTTTTCCCGCAGATTAAGCAGATAACATAGATCTGCTAAATCTGCGACAGAAAAACTTAGCGAACTTTGCGCGTTCTTTGTGTCTTTGCGGTTAAACAAGAAACAAAAAAAAGTGAAATTTCCAATCGGTACCAGCGATTTGAAATCCCACTTTCTGTTCCAAAAAAAAGTGACAAAAAATTAAAAAGCTCTCTAGTAGAAAAACTGTCTAACTAAAAATTATTCACTACAATATTAGGATAAAATAATAGGGTGGCTATAGGTGTTTTTACCTGTTTTAAGAAGAATTTCTCTTTAAGCTTTTAAAAGATGAAAGGCTACTTTTTTGGTACAATATATTTTACTGAAACAATTTTTACTGATTTTATCAGCCCTAAACTTAAAGAAGTTTCTTGATCAAATGTAAAAATACAGCTAGATTTAGCATCAATTCCATAACATGGTGAGGTGGCTTTTGATGCAAAATTTCCAACAGATTCTGTACCATCAACATTCACAGTGATTATTGGAACTCCCGTGACATTAAAGTCGTTAAGATTATTTAGTTTTATCTCCATTTGAATTCGGCTAGTATTTTTACCAGTGTCTGGAGTATAAACGAAATTCAAAATTTCATACGAGAAATTTTCAAGTTCTTTAGTGTTTTCTTCCACAGGTTCAATTTCGAAATCGCAAGCAACCTCTCTTTCATACGCAGGCATATAAGATGATCCTGATGGTGTTTGAATAGTCTGTGCAGGAATAGTAATCATTTTGGTACAATCTCCAGAAGAACAGCCAAAAAAGATTAGAAAAGTGATTGCAATAAAAATCAGTTTTAAAGTTTTAGTCATGTTTTATTGATTTGAAAAGTTGTTCACGAAATGAGTGAAATTATAATATTTTAGAACGTGTAAAAATGCGGAAATTTTAGTTTAGTGCCAATTTCTTTAAGTCGATTACACCTTGAATATATTTTATTAATTCTTCTTTGGTTACGGCATAAGGAGCTTTTTCTGCCTCGAATTCTAAGTACAAATTGGCAATGCTTTCTGCATCGAGATTTTGAGTATGATAATGATGCTCTGCGTATTGTATAAGATGATCTACAAAAAGTTCGCGTTGTTTTCCTTTTTCGATTGTTTCTAGATCGCCCTCTTTTATTTTTTCAATTACAGATTCGGGTAAATCTATGGTGAGGTACATGCAATCTACGGCAACTTTAGAAAGCATTTCTTTGGGGACTCTTCCTGTTGCATCACAATAGGCGCATGGCGCAGGAACCCATTTCAATTGTCGGTTTAAACGGCGGATATCATCCCAATCAACAAATCTTTTTCCAAGACATCTCGGACATTTTATATCAGATCTTCTAAAAAAATTAAAAATGTTCATTGGTTCGTAAGCAGCTTAGTGGTTTGGTTGTGCGGCGAATTTAAAGAATTAAGTAAGAAAAGTTTCTTGGTTTGCCATTTTTTTTAAGAAAAGAATTAACAAAATCATAAATTACAGCAATTGTTATAGATTTAAAACAAATAAAAATAATGATTTCAGAAATTTGAAGTCCCTGTAAATACTTAGGATGTGAGTTTTTTGTATTGTATTTAGATTTAGTGCAAAAACGAAGAGGTGAAGCTTTTTTAGTTGTGCGAAAAATGATACTTTTGTTGAATAGAAAGGTATTGTATTGAAATAAAAAACTTTGAAGAATTTTAAATATCTTTGAATTATGAGCACAGCAACAAAACCAAAACATATTGGCAGAAATATTAGCCGAATTAGAGAGCTTAGAGGTATGAAACAAGAAGCGCTTGCTATTTCTATTGGAGTAAGCCAGCAATCTGTTTCTAATATTGAGGGAAGTGAAACTATAGATGACGAAAAACTAAATAAAATTGCCGAAGTTTTAGGCGTTTCTGCAGAGACTATTAAGAATTTTAGTGATGAAGGAGTATTCAATTACTTTAATACTTTTAATGAACCTAATTTTGCAAATAGTAATGGCGCTTTTGGTCAAAATAATAATTGTTCATTCAATCCAATCGATAAGTTGATTGAATCTTATGATGAAAATAGGAAACTTTATGAGCGTTTATTAGAATCGGAAAAAGAGAAGATTTCTTATTTGGAAAAGTTGCTTAAAGAGAAATAGGATTTTATAGCATATTAATGGAAAAGAGACTTTTGTGAGAAAGTCTCTTTTTTTTTGAGTTTTTGTTGGAGCGAGTTTTTTAGCTGAAAACTATTTTTGATCAAAAATATAAATTTTGAGGTATAAATTTTTAATATGAGTAATCAGGACAATAACCTAAATTTTTGCAAATTTGCAATGCTAAATGACTAGGTGTTATTACTTCTAATTTCTCATCAATAAAATTAAAACTTCTTTCTATTTCTGTACTTGTTTTGTCGAAATAATCTTTTAGCCCATCCTTTATTGCATTCAGGCCTGATGAAATGCCATTCCAAAGAAGTGCTGATTTCCCTAGTGTCCCAAATATTATTATTAAGACTGTTGTTTTACAAATTAAACAGGAGTTTACAATTCGTCCAGATTGATCAATGATGTGTTTGAGAGCTGTATTAAGTCTATCTTTAAGCGAGTTGAATCCATTTAAATAATCTAAAGCTTTTATTTTAAAATTCTGTAAAAATTTAATAGGATTTCTATAAAACTCAGTAAAATTAGATTCGTCTGTTCTAAGTTGATCAAACATCTTGTTTAGTTCTGTTCTTAGATTTTGAATATCATCTTCTGATAAATTGATTGGTGTAGCCATTTTTTTTGTTGTAAAAGTAAATTAAAGCAAGTATATAAGTTTTGTTGAAATATGTTTTAAAATATAAAAAATGGTTTCAAACTTGAATATTAACTTTATATATAAATTGATCTAAAGCCTTTTGCCATTTTTGAACCGTATTATAATTTATTGATTTTATTTTGTAATGACCTTTTGTTAATTCAAATTCTCTATCTGCATTGTGGACGATATTGTGTCTGCGTTTAATGCAATCATTTAATGTAGGCAACAATTCTTTGATTTCTGAAGTAATATCTACAGAGATTTTCTGTAGATGTGATGAAATTTCACTAGTATCATTAAAACTAACATAATTTAGATAATCTTTTACTGATTTTTCTATTACCTTTTCAACTTTTAATTCTTTAAGAGTAACTAAGTCTCCAAGTTCAAATTTAGTTTTTCTGCCATTTTCAGAAGTTCCAGAAAGAGGAATGCTATTTAGGATTTGTGCATTTGAATTTGGTAGTTTTAATAATAAAATATTCCTTAAATAATCTTCTAAAGTTGAGTGGGTAAATACAACAGAAGTTCTTAGTATGTCTAAATTATGTGTAGGTCTTCTTCCTCTACCTTTATTTTCATTCAGATCTTTATAAATTTTTAGAAGATTGGTTATTCTTCCATAATTTTTGTCGAAAATCAGCATTATATCATCTTTATCCATATTATTTTTATTCAGATTTTGCTATGTGAAAAATAGCACATAAATCGAGTTATTTATATGCAATTCAAAAAGATTAATTTGTATGTTTTCTTTCTCGTGTGCAACTAACATTAACGAGATTTATTCCCAAACAATTATACCAATAAATAAAAATTCCCCACCAAGTACTTCTACGCATTTTGCAAAATCAATTAAAAACAAAAAAGCCCAACTAAAAAAAAGTTGAGCTTTTCAAAAATTATCTATATCTAAATTGCCAAATTATCTAATTGGAAGATTGTTCAATAAAATCTGATACTTTCTTCCCACAGGAATAATATCGCCATTAGACATCGTAAGATTTTTGGTCGTAACAGCAGAAATTTTAGTTGTATTTACAATATAAGATCGATGCACTTGAAGAAAGTGTGCACAATCAATTTCGGCACTTATGCTTGCGAGCGAACCGTAAATGACAATTGGAGATTTTAATTTGCAATTGTACAATTTCATGTAATTGCCCAGACTTTCAATGTATAAAATATCAGAAAGCGGTGTTTCAATTACTTGTCCGTTAGAGCGGTAAGAAAGTACTTTTTCGTCGTCGTTGTTTTCTTTTTTAAGATTATTTCCCGAATGATAGGTTTTGGCTTTTTCTATTGCTTTTGAGAATTTGTCAAACGAAATGGGTTTCATTAAATAATCAATCGCATCGTTTTGATAGGCCGAAAGCGCAAAGTCTGAATAAGCCGTTGTTACAATCGTAATTGGTCGTTTGGGCTGTAGTTCCATCAATTCTACACCAGAAATTACAGGCATGTTTATGTCAAGAAAAATAATATCGTATTGGTTTTCGTTGAGCAGTTTTATGGCTTCCATACCATTAAAAGCGCTTCCGGAATGTTCCAGTTCGTCAAATTTGGAGATGTGCGAAATCAAGGCTTTGTGCGCCGGCGATTCGTCATCAACTATTAGACAGCGGTAGGTAAGTGCCATATATTTAATTTTACGATAAACATATTTTTGTCTTTTTTGCAGCTTAAAGTATGTTTTAAACCATATACTTCCAAACGTCTTTTTAGGTTTTCAATTCCGATTCCCGTGCTCGAAAGCCTTGATTCAGTATCCAGACAGTTGTTTTTTAAAGTGAAAGATACATTTCGGCAATCTACTTTCAAATCCAGATTGATAAAGGGCTCTGCAGTTTCGGCCGAAAACTTCACCGCATTTTCTACCAAAGGCAGAAAGAACAAAGGCGGAATCTCGATTTGATCATGCACGCCTTCAATGTTTTGCGTTACAGCCAGTCTTTCGTTTCTAAAGGTATAATATTCAATATACTTTTTAATAAACGCAATTTCTTCCTGCATTAAGACAAAATCTTTCTTAGAAGCTTCGATTTGATAGCGCAGCAAATCTGAAAGATTCAGTATTCGGTCTGGAACTTTTTCTGGTTCTGCTAATGCTTCTCCGTAAAGATTATTCATGGCATTCAATAAAAAATGCGGATTCAATTGCTGTTTTAAAAACGAAAGTTCCGATTTGAAATTCATAATATCTTTATCGGCCTGACTCATTTTTTTAGTAATCACAATGTGCAGAAAATAGAAAAAACAGCCGTTTATGATCAATGATACAATCTGAAGCGCTTTTAAATTTCCTAACCCAACAAGCGGAAAAAACCAATTCATAAAAAAGTAAAAACCTGTCCAATAGACCGCAAGAAGCGTAAAAAAGATTTTAAATCTTTTGTGAAATAAAAAAGGGTTGATGATGCAGATGTTAAAAACCGTAATCCAGACAATGCAAGGGAAATATCCCATGGCAATTTTGCTGAGAATATAAGACCAGCTATGTCCGTTGAGTCTTATTTCGTCATAAATGCAGGCCAGAATGACCAAATAAACAAGTGTATTTACGATTAAGTTTCGTAGAAAAAAATTCTGGTAGATTTTTGCAATTGTCATAGCGGCAAAAATAATATAATCGTATAGTTTGTAAGCATTTATCAGGAATAATTTATACCAACGCCATTCGTATAAATCATACGCCATTGGTATAAAATTGCTGTTAAAATAAGGGCTTCTCCATTATTTTTGATCTGAGTTTCTATAAATCTTTTTAATAAAAAATAAAATGTACCAGTTTAAAGAATTAAAAGATGCCGATAGGGTTGTGGAAATTTTTAAAACAAATGTCCAGGAAGAATCTGATCGGGATTATGTCGTAGCAGTGATACAAAATCAGTTTCCAGATTATAAAATCAATTTTGATTTGGAAGACTGCGATAAAATTTTAAGAGTTGAAGGTGTTGATCTGCAGTGTGATAGTGTTGTAGATTATGTAAGCCGTTTGGGTTATACTTGCGTGCGATTGGAATAGTTTTAGATTTCTAAAAACAGGTGTAAATACGCTAATACATTTGTGTTTTTTGTGAGTATTTTGTGTAATATTCTAATTTCAAAACAAATCTGAAATGCTAAGTTTTATACTTTCTATTTTTCTTTTTCTTCTAGAACAGTTAGTCTGATTTCATTGTTCTCATTCAAGTGTTTTTCCAATAGCTTTTTATCATATAAAAGGTTTACTCTTTTGCGTATTATTTTTCTAATTTTACGCCATGAAAAAAAAGTTCCAACTCTTCGATTTTAGCCAGAAAGTCAATTATAAAAACGAAATTTTAGCAGGTTTGACTGTTGCCATGACCATGATTCCAGAATCGTTGTCATTTGCTATTTTGGCTGGATTTCCGCCATTGGTTGGCTTATACGCAGCTTTTATTGCCGGATTGGTGACGGCGATTTTTGGAGGAAGACCAGGAATGATTTCGGGCGGAGCAGGAGCAACAGTAATTGTTTTGATTGCCTTGATGAAGTCGCACGGAATAGAATATGTTTTTGCCGCCGTTGCCCTCGGCGGTGTCGTACAGATCTGCATCGGACTTTTTAAACTAGGAAAATTTATTCGGTTAGTTCCGCAGCCCGTAATGTTTGGTTTTGTAAATGGTTTGGCGGTGGTGATTTTTATGTCGCAGTTGGCCCAGTTTAAAACCGTTGTCAATGGTCAGGTTGCTTGGCTTCAGGGAACTCCTTTATATATTATGTTAGGTCTGGTTGCTTTGACAATTGCGATTGTTTTGGTTTTTCCGAAGATTACAAAAGCAGTTCCAGCTTCTTTAGTGGCTATCATGGTTGTTTTTGCAATCGTAATTATCTTTAATATTGAAACTAAAACTGTAGAAGATATTGCTTCGGTTCAAGGCGGATTTCCTCCATTTCATATTCCGAATATCCCATTTTCTTTTGAAACTTTAAAAATTATCTTTCCATACTCTGTAATCGTTGCGGCAGTGGGTTTGACAGAAGGTTTGCTTACGCTAAATTTAGTCGACGAAATTACGGGAACAAGAGGAAACAGCAACAGAGAATGTATTGCACAAGGAAGTTCAAATATCTTAAATGGTTTTTTCTACGGAATGGGAGGCTGTCCAATGATTGCACAGACTTTAGTAAATCTTGGTGCTGGTTCTAGAGCCAGACTTGCAGGAATTATTGGCGCTTTGACTATTTTAATGATTATACTTTTTGGAGCGCCTGTAATTGGAAAATTGCCAATGGCGGCCTTAGTAGGGGTTATGATGATGGTGGCGATTACTACTTTTGAATGGGCAAGTTTCAGGATTATTAATAAAATGCCCAAACATGATATTTTTGTTGGAATTTTAGTGGCTTTAATTACAATTGTATTGCATAATTTGGCTTTGGCGGTTTTAATTGGTGTGATTATTTCGGCTTTGGTTTTTGCTTGGGAAAGTGCTAAAAGAATTCGCGCAAGACAGTATATTGACGAAAACGGAATAAAGCATTATGAAATTTTTGGGCCGTTATTCTTTGGTTCTACTACTGCTTTTTTAGAGAAATTTGATATTCAGAATGATCCGAATCATATTATAATCGATTTTAAAGAAAGCCGTGTTTCAGATATGTCGGCGATTGAAGCTTTGAACAATATTACTAAGAAATACAATCAGCTCAACAAAACCGTAGAGTTGGAGCATTTAAGCGCAGACTGCAGACAATTGCTAAAAAATGCTGATGCCGTTATAAAAGTTAATGTTATTGACGATCCTACTTATAAAGTAGTTTCTTAATAATTGTAAATTATTAATGGTGAATTAGTTCGCATCGTTTTTTCTGTAGAGGCGCACCGCAGTGCGTCTTACGCAACGTAAACCCAATATCTGATATACGAAACGTAGACGCACTGCAGTACGTCTCTACAATCAATCTTGTGGTAATCATTATCTAATTTTCTCATTGGCACATTTTCTAATTAAAATAATAATTTGATTTTTGTAACTTTGTGAAATGAAACTAACAGAAACTTTAGAAGATTTTTATACAGTAAAAATAAAAGGGATGCCCGAAAATCTAAAAAAAGAGATCGGACATTTTAATGTTTTTAAGCTGGATGATTACATTGGAAGCACATGTAATCCATTGCCTTATACGCGAAAAGACTTTTATAAGATCAGTTTAATTATTGGAAAAAATAAAGTGCATTACGCTGATAAGGTTGTTTCGATTGAAGATCAGGCTTTATTCTTTGCCAATCCACAAATTCCATATAGTTGGGAGCATATTGACGAAAATCAGACTGGGTTTTTCTGCATTTTTACGGACGCATTTTTTAGTCAGTTTGGGAATTTAAAAGAATATCCGTTGTTCCAGCCGGGCGGTAATCCTGTTGTTCCAGTTTCTGTTGAATTGGCAGAATCTTTAAAAGCTGTGTATTTAAGAATGCTGGACGAAATCAATTCTGATTATGCTTTTAAATATGATGTGCTTCGAAATCTTGTTTTTGAAATTATTCATTTAGCGCTCAAAACACAAACTGTAACTGCTTCATTATACAGTAAATCAAATGCTACAATTCGTGTTTCTTCTTTGTTCTTGGAATTGTTAGAACGGCAATTTCCTGTTGAATCGATTTCTCAGCAGATTAATTTCCGTTCGCCTTCAGAATTTTCAAATCAATTAAATGTGCATGTGAATCATTTGAATAAGGCATTAAAGGAAACAACTGGAAAAACAACTTCACAGATTATTTCAGAAAGAATTGTTCAAGAAGCGATGATTTTGCTAAAACAAACCAATTGGAATATTAATGAAATTGCATGGTGTTTAGGATTTGAAGAATTGTCTCATTTTATCAATTTTTTCAAAAAGAACGTTCAGGTTTCTCCAAAAAATTATCGTTTAGCAGAAATTGTTTGATTTTTGCAACTTCTTGTTTGATTGCTTCAATATTTGAGAAGCACTTCGCTTATACCTTTGTCCTGTAATTATAACGTAAAAAATTAAAATCATGGACAATAAAAAAGTTTGGTTTATCACAGGTGCCTCAAAAGGACTTGGATTAGAATTGGCTAAAAAATTATTAGCAGAAGGTTATAAAGTAGCGGCAACATCAAGAAGTGAAGCTTCTTTAATTAAAGAATTGGGTGGTTTGTCAGAAAGCTTTCTTCCGTTAGAAATGGATTTGGTTGATGAAAAAAGCGTTAAAAATGCAATTGACAAAACCGTAAACCATTTTAAAACAATTGACGTTTTGGTCAATAATGCTGGTTATGGCTTATTAGGCGCATTAGAAGAATTAAGCGATGCAGAATCAAGAAAAAACTACGAAGTAAATGTTTTCGGATTATTAAATGTAATCAGAAATGCAATGCCGATTTTCCGTGCAAATGAAAAGGGGCATATCTTTAATATTTCTTCTGTTGGCGGTTATTATGGAGAATTTCCGGGCTGGGGAATTTACTGTTCTACAAAATTTGCAGTTGCAGGCTTGACAGAATCTTTAGCGGCAGAAATAAAACCATTTGGAGTTCACGCAACAATTGTTTATCCAGGTTATTTTAGAACAGATTTCTTAAAAGATAGTTCATTATTATTGCCTCAAAATCCAATTGCAGAGTACAAAGAAGTGAGACAATCTGAAAGTGCTCACAAAGAAGATATCAATCAAAATCAGCCAGGCGATCCTGTAAAATTAGCGGAAGCTTTAATCAAAGTGAGTAACGATCAGAACCCGCCATTACATTTATTTTTAGGTGAAGACGCTTATAATATGGCGAACCAGAAAATTGCAAGTGTTCAAGCAGAATTGGAAAGCTGGAAATCGGTTTCTGTTTCAACAGCGCTTTAAATTAGAAATTCCAATAGCTGAAATTGCTTCGCCTGTTCGCTATCGTTCGGGTCCAAATTCCAAATGCAATGATAAACCCGACAGGTTTTAAAAGCCTGTCGGGTTTGGTTTTCTGTAATTAATTCAGATTTGTCAGGCTGAGCGAAGTCGAAGCCTACATACTAATTGGAGCGATTTTCGACTCTGCTCAGGATTACATTCGATTATGGAATAGATAAACTGAATTGCCTCCAGCTTAAGCTGGAGGCAATTCAGTTTGTTAAATTATTCCAATTCAAAAATTATCTAATTATCAAATTGACACATTATCTAATTTTAGCGCAGCGCACTCTCAACATCAATCAATTTTCCATCAATTTCGCCAATTTGCAATCCTAGAATATGAGCAATTAAAGGATAAACCGAAACATTCTGAAACGTTTTTATTTTTTTATTGACTTTAAACGCAGGACCTTTTGCGTAGAAAATGGCATGCATATCTTTTTCATTATTGTCATAACCATGCGTTCCACCATTTATGTGCGTGCTTTCTTTGCTTACTAAACTCCAGCCTTTATCGGCTTCAATCACAAAATCATGCACACGAGGATTTGTTCCGTAATGCAATCTTTTTGGGACTTCGGTTGATTTCCAGAATTTAATATGAGGAACTTTCTTCAAAGCATTGGCAATTGAATCCTGATAACCAGCTTTTGCCTGTATACTCATAATCGGATTAATTACGTCTTTATAACCTAGCCATTCTGGTTTTAAATAATCTAAAACAGCTACTTTTTTATCATTGCTGATAGTGGCCATTCCATGATCTGAAACGATAATTAGATTGATTTGTTTTCCAATAGGCAATTGATCTAATCGTCTAGATATTTCTCCCATAATGGAGTCCATTTTGATCACTGTTTTTTCAGTTTTTGGAGAAAGCGGACCAAAATTATGACCTGTATGATCTGGTTCGTCAAAATATAAAGTAACCAAATGCGGACGCTGTTTTTCTGGAAGCTGCAGCCATTTCATAACGGTATCGATTCTGGCGCCATACGGAATTTTACCATCGTAATTTTTGAAATAACTCGGATTTCTGCTATCAATATCAGAACCTGGCCAAAAGAAAGAGGCTGTTTTTACGCCTTGCTGCTCTGCTAAATTCCAAATCGGATTTCCGCCATAGAAACGAGAATCGCTTTTTGCGTTGCTTGATAATGAAAAAGATTGATTTAAAGAAGAATCGTAGAAAACATTATTAATGATTCCGTGATGATCTGGATAAAGCCCGGTAACGATAGAATAATGATTTGGGAAAGTCTTACTAGGATAAGACGGTTTCATTGATTTAGCATGAACGCCTTCTTTTTCAATTTGCTTTAGATTTGGAAGATTATACATTTTTCCATAATCCCAGCGAAATCCATCCATAGAAACTAAAACAACGTAATTGTCTTTGCTATTTTGGGCTTGTAAAAAAGTAGAGAGAAGTAAAAACGTAAAAGATAAAAAGTGAGTTGTGAATTTTCTCATTGTGCAATTTTAAATAGAATTGCAAAGGTATTGATAACAGATTTTTTAAAGAAAAAGAGAATGTTAAATAAAAGGTTTGCCACGAATTACACTAATTTCCACGAATTAATTTTTTTCAATCTTTTGCGCATATTTTAATTAGCCACAGATTGCACAGATTAAAAGAATTTTTATTTTATGCAGATCATAGATTATAAAAATTAAATTAATCTGCTTGAATCTGTAAAATCTGCGTGAAAATTTTTTAGTGTATCCAATAAAGAAATCCTTCTAATCTGTGTAATCTGTGGCAACTTCTTTTACACAAAGCATTAGTGGAAATTCGTGCAATTAGTGGCAAACAAAAAAAGCGCCAGATAAAAATCCAGCGCTTTTAAATTTTAAGAAGAGAATGAATTACATCATTCCTGGCATTCCGCCTCCCATTGGCATTCCGCCTCCGGCATTTTCTTCTTTAATATCAATTAATGCACATTCTGTAGTTAAGATCATTCCAGAAACTGATGCAGCGTTTTCAAGAGCCACACGAGTTACTTTTTTAGGATCGATAATACCAGCAGTAAGCATATCTACATATTCGTCAGTTTTTGCGTTGTATCCGAAATCACCTTTTCCTTCAGAAACTTTAGCTACAACAACAGAACCTTCAAGACCAGCGTTTTCAACGATAGTTCTTAATGGAGCTTCAACAGCGCGAGAAACGATTTGAATTCCTGTAGCTTCGTCAGCGTTGTCAGCTTTTAAGTCAGCCAAAGCAATTTTTGCTCTTAATAAAGCTACACCACCACCAGCAACGATTCCTTCTTCTACAGCAGCGCGAGTAGCGTGTAAAGCGTCATCAACTCTGTCTTTTTTCTCTTTCATTTCAACTTCAGAAGCAGCACCAACATAAAGAACAGCAACACCTCCAGCTAATTTAGCTAGACGCTCTTGCAATTTTTCTTTATCATAATCAGATGTAGTAGTTTCCATCTGACCTTTAATTTGGTTTACACGGTTTTTGATGATGTCAGCTTCACCAGCACCGCTTACGATAGTTGTATTGTCTTTATCGATAGAAACTCTTTTTGCGTTTCCTAACATCTCGATAGTTGTATTTTCAAGAGTATATCCTCTTTCTTCAGAGATAACGGTACCTCCAGTTAAGATTGCGATATCTTCTAACATTGCTTTTCTTCTGTCTCCAAAACCTGGAGCTTTTACAGCAGCAATTTTAAGAGCACCTCTTAATTTGTTTACTACTAAAGTAGAAAGAGCTTCTCCGTCAACATCTTCAGCGATAATCAATAATGGTTTTCCTGATTGCGCAACTGGCTCTAAAACTGGAAGCAATTCTTTTAAAGAAGATACTTTTTTGTCGTATAATAAGATGTATGGAGAGTCTAATTCAACTTCCATTTTCTCCGGATTTGTTACGAAGTAAGGAGAAAGATATCCTCTGTCAAACTGCATTCCTTCAACAACGTCAACGAAAGTATCAGTTCCTTTAGCTTCTTCTACAGTGATAACCCCTTCTTTTCCAACTTTAGCGAAAGCTGTAGCGATTAATTCACCAATAACTTCGTCATTGTTAGCAGAGATAGAAGCAATTTGCTGAATTTTGTCAGAATCGCTTCCGACCACTTTAGCTTGTTTTGCTAAGTCAGCCACGATGGTTTCAACAGCTTTGTCGATACCGCGTTTCAAATCCATTGGATTTGCACCTGCAGCAACGTTTTTAAGACCTTCTTTTACGATCGCTTGAGCTAAAACTGTAGCAGTTGTAGTTCCATCTCCAGCTAAATCATTGGTTTTAGAAGCCACTTCTTTCACCATTTGCGCACCCATATTTTCTAGCGCGTCTTTTAATTCGATTTCTTTTGCAACAGAAACACCATCTTTAGTAACAGTCGGTCCGCCAAATGATTTTCCGATGATTACGTTACGACCTTTTGGTCCAAGAGTTACTTTTACAGCATTTGCTAATGCATCAACACCACGTTTTAAACCGTCACGTGCTTCAATATCAAATTTTATATCTTTTGCCATTTTAATTTTTGCTTTAGGCAGTAGGCTTTAAGCTTTAAGCTTTTTCTACTGCTGTTAATAATTCTTTTATTGCTTTAAGCTTATAGCTTATTTTAGTACTTGCTTTAGTTTGTAAATTTTACTTTTTATACTATTGATTTTTTCTATTTGATCTTCGGCAATTTCGCTATTTAAATATTGCAAATCTTTAGCTAAAATCAATAAGTATTCTGTTTCATTTGCAGAGCCTAAAGCAATGTTGAGAAATTGATTAAATTCTTTGTCACTATTTCTTCCGCAGCCTTCACTAATGTTAGTAGGGATTGAAGAAGATGCCCTTCTAATCTGACTTGTTAATCCATATAGCTCTTCTTTTGGGAACAAAGAAGTAATTTTATAGATTTCTAAAGTTAAAGAATGACTTAGTTGCCAAATGTCATATTTTTTAAAATCTCTCATTTTTTGTTGGCTTTACGCTTTGGGCAGTAGCTTTACGCTTCTTTTGGAAAGCTTAAAGCTTACGGCTTATAGCTTAAAGCAAATTAAATAATTGCTAAAATATCATCCTCACGCATGATTAGGTAATCAGTGCCTTCCAGTTTTAACTCTGTTCCTGCATATTTACCATAAAGAACAGTGTCTCCAACTTTTACAGTCATAGTATGATCTTTAGTCCCGTTTCCTACTGCTACAACAGTACCTTTTTGAGGTTTTTCTTTGGCAGTATCTGGAATAAAAATACCTGAGGCAGTTTTGGTTTCAGCTGCAACAGGCTCAATAAGTACGCGGTCTGAAAGCGGTTTAATGTTTAAAGCCATGATTTAATATTTATTAATAAAGTTATACGTTTTTTTTCTGTTCTATAAACTTTCAGAAATTGTGCCACGCTAGAAAAACTGACATTTTTTCTTAAAAAAAATGCCAGCTTTGACAGGCTGGCATTAGATTTTTATATCGAGCTACAATTATTTCGCTGCAGGTGCTGGTGTTGCAGGAGCAGGAGTAGTTCCTTGTGCTGGAGCTGCAGGTGCATTTACAGGAGCTTCAGTTTTGTCAATGATTTTAGATTCAGTATCGCTTAAAGATCCAGAGAAGCTTAAGCTTGAAAGTAAAATTAGCACAATTAAAACAGTAGCCAAAGTCCAAGTACTTTTATCTAAAAAGTCAGTTGTTTTTTGTACTCCACCTAACATTTGCGTTCCGCTGATAGTAGAAGACAATCCGCCTCCTTTAGGGTTTTGTACCATGATAACTACGATCAATAGAAAACAAACTATTGTGATTAAAACTAAAAAAATTGAAAATGTGCTCATTACTTAATTATTGTTATTGTTATTTTGTTGTAAAATCTTAATATCCGATATGCGGTCTGCAAAGAAAGTAATTTTTTCTGGATATTTCAAAATTAATATTTCATATGCCTGAATTGCCTTTGTATATTTCTTTTGTTCCAGATAAACTCTAGCCAAAGTCTCTGTCATTAAATATGAATTGTCCTCTATATTGGTCTCAATTTGAACTGCTGGAGCACTGTTGCCAGGTTTTATTGGAGAAATTTTTGGATTGTTTTCGATAAATTTATCGATAATTTCAGCCTTTTTCTGTCTTTCTTCTTCTTTTGCCGCTTCAATTTTAGCTTTTTCTTCTGGAGAAACTTCGTTTGAGCGGTCAATTGGTTCTGTACGAGATAATTGAAGCCATTCTTGGAATGAATGTTTTTCGTTAAGAGAAAAATCTAAAGGTTTTCCGATTTCTAAATGCTCTGCTGCGGTTTTTGCAGGTTCATTAGGTTCTTCTTCTTCGATTATTTCTTCAATTGGTTCCTCATTTTCTTCCTGAATTTCCTCTTTGTCTTTATCCTCAGATTGCAGAACTTCTAGAATTTCTTCTTTTGGTTCTTCAGGTGTTTTTGTTTCAGCTTCTTTAATAGAAGAAAGAATAGATCGTTCAATGGTATTCATTTTAAATTCCGGAATGATCATTTCTTCGATAACGCTGTCATCTTCATCTTCTTCGACCGAATTTAAAACAGGTTCTTCTATAACACGATCAACTTTTATTTCCTCGGTTTTTGCAGACTGTTGTTCAGCAGTTGCAGCTTCTGATTCCTTAATCGAACTTAAAATAGAATTTTCAATACGATCAAATTTATGTTCTTCAACTGCAATTATAGATTCAGGCTCGGTCACAGAAGGAGTTTCAGAAACTTTTATCGAGCTTAAAATAGAATTTTCAACACGGTCAATTTTAGGTTCTTCCTTTATTATTGTTTCTTCTTCTATTTCTTCGACGAAAGTTTTAGTTTCTTCTTCCTCTTTTTCAATATTTGAAATTGAATCTGCAGAATCAATCTTATTTTCGGTTTCGATTACCGGTTTTTCAAAAGTAATCGAATGGGCTTCTTTGATAGCAAGAAAAATAGACGGATCTATTTCTGGAAGTTTTTTAGGCTCTTCTGCTATTACTGGTTTCTCAAAGGTAACCGAATGTGCTTCTTTTATGGCAAGGAAAATAGAAGGGTCAATTTCAGGAACTTTTTTAGGTTCTTCAGTAATTACGGGTTCTTCAGCTTTTATTGTCTCCTGAGCTTTTATTGGTTCTTCGATTTTTATAACCGAAGGAGTTTCAATTGAAGAAATTGCAGTTTCTTTAACTGTATCTTGAACAGGCTGTTCCTCAAGTTCTGTCTTTATTTCAATAGCTTTCTGGATTTGCTCAGGCGAAATAATTTCACTATCAAAAACGGTAATTTCGAGAAGATCTCTCAATTTTTGTTCGTAGAAATCATTCTGAATAGAAGTAAAAGCTTCAGAAGTAATAAAATCAAATAAAACAGAACGATCTGCAGTATATGCAGCAGTTACCTTTAAAGCATAATTATACTTAAAACTATTTTGATTGTAAAGTCCTTTTAATCGCAATGCGCGCGCACTTTGAAAATACGGAAATTCATTCAAAACACTGCCTAATGCATCCGCTTGCTTTTCTGTAATAGCATCGGGTTTGTTCATTAAGTAGGTATAATCGCTAACGTTCATTATCTTTTGTTTAATCGTTTATTTCGTTTAATCGTTTATTGTTTGGTTTTTAACTGTTTAATCGATTAAACGGTTTTACAATTTAACGATTAAACAAAGAAGCAAACTACCATTTGGCCAATGACTCATTAAAGATGTCCTGTGTGATTCTTTCAAAAATAGTTGTAATCGCGGTGTTTAAAACAGATCCTGTCGGCAAGTCTCGTCCAGGGAAATCATAATAGAATTCAAAAGCCTTTTCAAAATCATCTGTTTCCTTCTTTTTATTCATAAATCTTACATTGACACGAATCGATAAACGGTTTTGGGCTGCTCCTGCTTGGCCATTTGCATCTACAGCAGTTGCCGTCATGGGCGTTATTCTGTAATCGATAATTTCTCCTTCATAGACCAAATCGCCGCCATTGCTAACCAAGTTTAAGTTCGTTTGGTTCATAATCAAATCCTGTAAAGCCAAGGTGAAAGTCCTATCGATTCCAGGTTCAATTAAATCGGCATTATTCTGAAAAAAGTTGACTTGAAATGTTTTGGCATCGATTTTTCCAGTTCCTGTAAAGTTGTAAACAGAACAGCCACTTAACATAAAAAGGCTTAATAATGCGAAAAGAGAATATATTTTTTTCATAATATTTAAGAGGGAATCCCAATTTTTAAATTCCAAATTCCAATTGAGCCAAATATAGGTAATTGGAATTTGGAATTCGAAATTGTAATTTAATTATTTTTATAAGTCGAATTGCTTGATTTTACGGTATAGAGTTCTTTCGGAAATACCCAATTCATCTGCTGCTGCTTTGCGTTTTCCTTTGTTTTTCTCTAATGATTTTTTGATCATTTCGATTTCTTTTTGTTCCAAACGTAAAACCTCTTCTTCCTCGATAGTTTCAGCAAATAAATAATTATCATCCTGTATCTGATAGTTATCTTCGCGAACAGTAGGTGTTGTCATAACAGCGGTTCTCGGTTCTTCTTCAAAATCAATTTCGCTGTCGTTCTGCTGATTTCCGTATATTTTCTGAATTAGATTTGGATTAATATCTTGCACTTTAGAAGATCCGTTTTTCATCAATTCTAAAGTCAGCTTTTTCAAATCGTTCAGATCGCTTCTCATATCAAAAAGCACCTTATATAATATGTCTCTTTCTGTACTAAAATCGCTTTCTTTTTTGCTGTCGCTGATAACAGAAGGCAGATTGCTTCCTTCAGCTGGCAAGTACGATTGCAAAGTCGCAAGATTGATATCGCGATTGGTTTCTAAAACAGAAATCTGTTCAGCCACATTTCGAAGCTGACGAATATTTCCGCTCCATCTGAATTTTTGCAAAAGCTGAACAGCATCGTCGTCCAGTCTTAAAGGCGGCATTTTATATTTATGAGCAAAATCTGCCACAAATTTCCTGAATAACAAATGAATGTCATCGTTTCTTTCGCGTAAAGGTGGCAAAGTAATTTCGACTGTGCTCAAACGATAGTACAAGTCTTCACGGAATTTACCTTTTTCGATGGCATTAAATAAATTCACATTGGTTGCAGCAACAATGCGGACATTGGTTTTTTGAACCTGAGATGAACCTACTTTTATAAATTCACCATTTTCTAAAACACGAAGTAATCTTACCTGAGTAGTCAGTGGCAATTCACCAACTTCATCTAAGAAGATTGTTCCGCCGTCTGCCACTTCAAAATAACCTTCACGTGTGCTTGTTGCGCCCGTAAAAGCACCTTTTTCGTGTCCGAAAAGTTCACTATCAATAGTTCCTTCCGGAATTGCACCGCAGTTTACGGCAATATATTTACCATGCTTTCTATGTGAAAGCGAATGTATAATTCTTGGAATATTTTCTTTACCAACACCACTTTCCCCAGTTACCATAACCGAAATATCAGTTGGAGCAACCTGAATGGCTTTTTCGATAGCACGATTTAACTTTGGATCGTTACCAATAATCTCAAATCGTTGTTTTATTGCTTGAACTGTTTCCATATTAGATTTTGTTTCAAGTTTTTATTGTTTTAGGTTTCGCCTAAAACTTTGGCTTGTATTTTTTGTTTGTTTTGCCACAGATTAAAATGATTAACACAGATTTTTTCTAAATTTAAATAATATATCTTTTATGTTGAAGAGATTTTGTTTGAAAATTAACTAACAATCCAACTTCTGAACTTGATAATTTTATATAATTTAAAATTTGTGCAATGTGCTCACTTGAAAATTCTTTTATTGCTTTTACCTCTAAAATAATATCTTCATTAATTACAAAATCAGCATAAAATTTATGAGGCAATACTTTTCCTTTATATTCAATTGAATATTCTTTTTCTCTTTCAAAAGGAATGCTATTTTCTTTAAATTCTACTTCAAGAGCATCTTTGTAAACCACTTCTAATAAACCTGGGCCAAGATTTCGATGCACTTCCATGCATATTCCGATAATCTTATAAGTTTCTTCTTCTCTATTATGTTGCATAAATTTTAATTTTTCATCACGATTTAAAAGTAAGAAAAATATTAAAAAAAAATCCTTCTAATCCTTTTAATCTGTGGCTGAAAAAAATTAATTCATGCTACTCAAACCAACAGCTTCGCCTTTTAAAGTTCCGCTAGTACAGCTTGTAATTTTTACGTTTACGAAATCTCCAATTTTGTAATTTTCTTTTGGGAAAACAACCGTAATGCTCTGAGAGTTTCTTCCTGAGAATTCGTCTTTAGATTTTTTTGAAACTTTCTCTACTAAAACTTCAACCGTTTTTCCAACAAATTCCTCGCTTCTAAACCAAGCATGTTTTTGCTGTAAATCGACAATTTCTTGTAATCTTCTGGCTTTTGTTTCCTCTTCAACATCATCTTTCATTTTTCTTCCAGCCAAAGTTCCAGGACGTTCAGAATACGAATACATATAACCAAAATTATATTTTACATATTCCATTAAACTCAAAGTATCTTGGTGATCTTGTTCTGTTTCTGTTGGGAAACCGGCAATCATATCTTGCGAAATAGAAGCATCGGGAACAATCGCTCTAATTTTGTCAATCAGAGCCATATATTCTTCACGGCTGTGAAGACGATTCATCTCCTTCAAAATTCTGTTACTTCCAGACTGAACTGGCAAGTGAATATGTTTGCAGATATTCGGATATTTCGCAATAACATGCAAAATGCTCTCATGCATATCCTGCGGATTTGAAGTCGAAAATCGAATACGCATTTTAGGAAAACCAGCCGCCACCATTTCAAGCAATTGCTCAAAATCTACTGCAGTTGCTTTTTGCATTTCAGAAGCGTTTACAAAATCTTTTTTCAAACCGCCGCCGTACCAAAGATAACTGTCAACGTTTTGACCTAAAAGTGTAACTTCTTTATAGCCATTATTCCACAAATCTTGAATTTCGTTCATAATACTTTGCGGTTCACGGCTACGTTCACGACCGCGTGTAAAAGGCACAACGCAGAAAGTACACATATTATCGCAACCACGAGTGATTGAAACCAAAGCTGTAATTCCATTACTCATTAAACGAACAGGGGATATGTCTCCGTAAGTTTCTTCTTTTGATAAGATTACATTTATGGCGTCACGTCCTTCTTCAACTTCTGCCAATAAATTTGGAAGATCTTTGTAAGCATCAGGACCAACAACAAGATCAACTATTTTCTCTTCTTCCAAAAACTGACTTTTCAAACGCTCGGCCATACAGCCCAAAACGCCCACTTTCATTTTAGGATTGGTTCGTTTTACGGCATTATATTTTTCAAGACGCTTACGAATAGTCTGCTCTGCTTTGTCACGAATAGAGCATGTGTTCACCAAAACCAAATCGGCTTCTTCAAGAACTGAAGTTGTGTTATATCCTCCGTCAGACAAAATGGAAGCTACGACTTCGCTGTCCGAAAAATTCATCGCACAGCCGTAACTTTCTATAAAAAGTTTTTTAGTATTCTCAGGTTTATTTTCCAGAACAAGACTTTCGCCCTGTTTGCTTTCTTCAATAATCTTTTCCATTGTAAAAATTCAAAGTGCAAAGATAGGGTAATTGAAACGAATGTGACAAGATGTCAGATAAAGAATTAACAATGTTTTAAAAAATTTAGATTACAGATTTTAGATTTAGATTGTGGGGTGTTTTGTTAATTTAATTTCTATGGGAAAAAATCTGAAATCTAAAATCTTTAATATTAAATAAAGGAATTTCTCGGTCAGAAATCACTAAAAGTTATACCTATATATATAATCGAGATTATTACAGATAAATCTGCAATTTTAAGTTTCATAATATCAAAATACTTCAAAAATTCAATCGTAAGGTTAATATTTAAAAAAAATAAATACTTTTGTTGCAGAAAAATAGAGCAATGGCAAAGAATTTAGTAATAGTGGAGTCACCTGCAAAGGCGAAAACGATCGAGAAATTTCTTGGGAGTGATTTTCAGGTGGAGTCAAGTTATGGTCACATAGCCGACTTACCATCAAAGGAAATAGGAGTAGATGTAGAAAATGGTTTTAAACCTAAATATGAAGTTTCTCCGGATAAAAAAGCCTTGGTAACGAAACTAAAATCACTTTCTAAGAATGCCGAAACGGTTTGGTTAGCATCCGATGAGGACCGCGAGGGAGAGGCTATTTCATGGCACTTGGCGGAAGAATTGAAACTGGATACAAAAAAAACCAAACGTATTGTTTTTCATGAGATAACAAAATCTGCGATTCTTAAAGCAATCGATAATCCTAGAGAAATTGATTATAACTTAGTAAATGCACAGCAAGCACGCCGTGTTTTGGATCGTTTAGTAGGTTACGAATTATCTCCTGTTTTATGGAGAAAAATCAAAGGCGGACTTTCTGCAGGTCGTGTACAATCAGTTTCTGTACGTTTGATTGTTGAAAGAGAACGCGAAATACAAAGTTTTAATGCAGTTGCAACCTATTCAATTGTTGCAGAATTTGTAAACGAAGCCGGAAAAGCTTTCAAAGCAAAATTGCCAAAAAACTTTAATACTAAAAAAGAAGCCGAAGATTTCTTAAATCAAAACATCGGTTCTAAATATAAGGTAGCCGATTTAGAAACTAAACCTACCAAAAAATCTCCAACAGCACCTTTTACAACTTCGACACTTCAACAGGAAGCTGCGAGAAAATTGTATTTGCCGGTTGGAATTACCATGCAGTTGGCACAGCGTCTTTACGAAGCGGGGCTTATTACTTATATGAGAACCGATTCTGTGAATCTTTCTAAAGAAGCAATGGATGCAGCACAGGCAGAAATCATCAAATCTTACGGAAAAGAATTTTCTAAACCGAGAGTTTTTGCCAATAAAAACAAAGGAGCTCAAGAAGCGCACGAAGCAATTCGTCCAACAGATATGTCTCGTCATACAGTAAATATCGACCGTGACCAAGCTCGTTTATACGATTTGATCTGGAAAAGAACTTTGGCTTCGCAAATGAGCGATGCACAGCTTGAAAGAACAAATGTGAAGATTGAAGCTGATAATCATGATGAAGTTTTTACAGCTTCTGGAGAAGTATTGCTTTTTGAAGGTTTCTTAAAAGTGTACTTAGAAGGTCATGATGATGATGAGGAAGAGCAAGAAGGAATGCTTCCAGCTTTAAAAGTAAATGAAAAACTGGCTAATAACTATATTACAGCTACAGAACGATATTCAAGACCGCCTGCACGTTATACGGAAGCGTCTTTGGTTAAAAAATTAGAAGAACTTGGAATTGGCCGTCCTTCTACTTATGCGCCAACCATTTCAACAATTATCAATAGAAATTATGTTGAAAAAGGAACTCTTGAAGGTGTTGAGCGTAATTATACACAGATTACTTTACAGAATAATAAAGTAGGAGAGAAAGTTCTAAAAGAAAATACAGGTTCTGATAAAGGGAAATTGGTTCCAACAGATATCGGAACTATTGTGACTGATTTCTTGGTGAAGAATTTCGGAAACATTTTAGATTATAATTTCACTGCAAAAGTAGAACAGGATTTCGACGAAATTGCCGAAGGAAATATTGACTGGGCAAAAATGATGCAGGACTTTTACAATCAGTTTCATCCAAATGTAAAAGAAGTTGAGGCAAATGCGGAACGTGAAAGCGGTGAAAGAATCTTAGGAAAAGATGCAGACGGAAGACAAGTTTCTGTTCGTTTAGGGAAATTTGGGCCAATGGCTCAAATTGGAGAAGCTGACGATGAAGATAAAAAGTTTGCCAGCTTAATGGCAGACCAAAATATAGGAAACATTACATTGGAAGAAGCTTTGAATTTATTTTTGCTTCCAAAAAGTTTAGGAGAATATAAAGGAGAAGAAGTAGAAGTGAACAATGGCCGTTACGGACCTTATGTTCGTCACGGAAGCGTTTTTATTTCGTTGCCTAAAGGCGAAGATCCGCTTAATGTTTCTAAAGAAAGAGCTAAAGAATTAATTGACGAAAAAGCACTTGCTGATGCGCCAATTGCGGTTTATAAAGGAGAAGCTGTTCAAAAAGGAGTGGGGCGTTTTGGACCATTCATTAAATGGAACGGCCTTTTTGTAAACGTAAACAAAAAATACAATTTTGATAATCTTTCTCAAGCTGATGTTGAGGAGTTGATTGAAGAAAAACTTCAGAAAAACATCGATAAAGTTATTCATAACTGGGAAGAAGAAGGAATTGTGGTAGAAAAAGCCCGTTGGGGACGCTCTGTAATTCTAAAAGGAAAAATCAAAATTGAATTAGGAAAAGATGTTGATGCGACAAAATTAACATTGGCCCAAGTTCAAGAAATGATTGCGGCTAAAGCACCTGCTAAAAAAGCGCCTGCAAAGAAAACTGCAGCTAAAACAACAACGGCTAAAAAAGCTCCAGCTAAAAAAACAGCTGCTAAAAAGAAATAAGTATATAAATGGAATTTGATTTTCTAGAACCAGTTAATGATGGAATTATAAGATTCGTCGGAGGACTGTCTTCACAAGAGCTTGGAAGTAAAGTTGTTTTTCATACCCAAGATCAGTTTCCTGATATTACGCAGATTAGTATTGCTATAATTGGTGTGTTGGAAGACCGTACAAACATCAATATGATTAATGAAGTTAATCTTTCTGCTGTACGTAAAAAGCTTTATAGTATGTTTCCAGGAAATTGGGATGCGTCAATTGCAGACTTGGGAGATATACTGGCAGGCGATTCTGTAGAGGATACTTATTTTGCATTAAAGAAAGTTACTTCTGCATTAATCAAGAATAAAGTCATTCCTATAGTTCTAGGAGGTTCTCAGGATTTGACCTATGCTTTATATCGCGCTTACGATGACTTAGAGCAGATGGTAAATTTGGTTGCAGTTGATAATAAATTTGATTTTGGTAAAGAAAATGAGTCAGTTTCGGCTAATTCGTATCTTACAAAAATTATTATTGATGAGCCAAATAATCTTTTCAATTACTGTAATATCGGATATCAAACCTATTATAATTCGCAAGAAGAAATCGATCTAATCGAAAAGCTGTTTTTTGATGCTTATCGTTTAGGCGAGATTTCAAATAAAATTACATTAGCAGAGCCAGTTTTTAGGGACGCGGACTTGGTAAGTATAGATTTAAATTCTGTAAAGTCTTCTGCCTCAGGAAATATGGTGACTTTTGAGCCAAATGGATTCAACGGAAAAGAAATTTGTGCTTTGGCTAGATATGCTGGCATTAGTGATAAAGTTTCTGCTTTTGGGATATTTAATCACAATAGCACATTGGCTGAATCGGTTATTATAGCGCAGATTGTCTGGTATTTTATTGAAGGTTATCACTATCGATCAAAAGAATATCCATTTGGAAGCAGAGCAAATTACTTGAAGTATATTGTTCCGTTGGACGATGAAGAATTGATATTTTACAAAAGTGATAAAACGGACCGTTGGTGGATCGAAATTCCGTATGAATCAAATGGCAGCAATAAATTGAAAAGAAATACGTTATTACCTTGTTCTTACGAGGAATATTTGTCGGCTTGCAATCAAGAATTGCCAGAAAGATGGTGGAAAGCGCAAAGAAAAAATGCTTTATAGATAAAAAACTTAAGTGAATTCTTAGGTTTTTAAAACCTGTTTAAAAAGGTTAAAATTAATTAGTAGGAAAATAATTATATAACATAAAAATTAACGTTTTACATCGATTTTTTGTAGCAGTTTATCGATAAAATATTTTTTTTTTATTTTATTTAACATTATTTTTGAACGGTAAAATAAATTCGCAAGTAGTATTGTTTTTTAGATAAATAATAAATACGTTTACGGACTTTTAATAATGAATAGATAATCCCAAATTTATATGAAGAAGTTTATTGCATTTGCAGCAATGTTAACACTAGTAATCGGCTGTGGTAAGTCTGGTGACAAAGGTGAATTAGTTGGTGTTACAGGAGGGAAATGGCATCCTGAGAAGCCTTATGGAATGACATTAGTTCCTGGTGGGTCTTTTATTATGGGTAAATCAGATTCTGATTTAGCTAACGTAGAAGATGCTCCAACTAAAACTGTAACCGTTCGTTCATTTTACATGGATGAAACTGAGATTACGAATAGTGAGTATCGTCAATTTGTAGAGTGGGTAAAAGATTCTACAATGAGAGTTCGTTTAGCAATTTTAGCTGACGAAACAGGGCAAAAAGCTACTGATGGAAAAGGTAAAAAAGCAGGAAGTATTGCTGACTACGCCTTTAATGATTCTGATCCAGAAAAGATGACAGCTTATGACAAATACATGTACGACAACTATTATAGCGTTGGTACAAAAGATGATCCATATGCTGGAAGAAAATTAAACAGAAAAGTTAAGTTAATTAAAGATACAAAAGCATATCCAGATGAGTATTACGCTGAAGTAATGGATTCTATGTATTTGCCAATTGAAGAATCATACAATGGTTTAAGAACAATTGATGTAAATAAATTGAAATTCCGTTATTCTTGGATGGATATTCAAGCTGCTGCAAAAGCAAAAGTTGGAAAAAGAAGTGACTTCGTAAAAACTGAGCAGGTAAATGTTTACCCTGATACTGCAGTTTGGATTAAAGATTTCGCTTATTCATATAATGAGCCAATGCATAATGATTACTTCTGGCACAAGGCTTATGGAGATTATCCAGTAGTGGGTGTAACTTGGAAACAAGCTAAAGCATTCTGCGCTTGGAGAACTTTAAACAAAAACAGCTACATTAAATCTAAGAAAAAAGGACGTGACTTAGTAAATGCTTTCAGATTACCTACTGAGGCAGAATGGGAGTATGCAGCTAGAGGAGGTCTGGAGTCTGCAACTTACCCATGGGGAGGTCCTTATACTAAGAGCGATAGAGGTTGTTTCTTAGCAAACTTCAAACCAAGCAGAGGAGATTATGCTGCTGACGAAGCACTTTATACAGTTGAAGCTAAATCATACGATGTAAACGGTTACGGATTATACAACATGGCAGGAAACGTTTCTGAGTGGACAGATTCAGCTTACAATCCAAACGCTTATGAATATGTATCAACAATGAATCCAAACGTTATCGATGGTAAAAACCAAAGAAAAGTGGTTCGTGGAGGTTCTTGGAAAGACGTTGCTTATTTCCTACAGGTAAGCACTCGTGACCACGAATACGCTGACTCAGCAAGAAGTTACATCGGATTCAGAACTGTACAAGATTACATGGGTACTCAAGTTACAGGAAACAGAAAAAAGTAAATTTAAATTAATTCAATATCCAACAAATCTATTTTAAACCTAAAAAAAAAGTATTATGGCATTATTAAGTAAAAAAGCAATGAATTTCGCTTATGGTATGGGAGCGGCAGTGGTAATCGTTGGAGCTTTATTCAAAATTACTCACTTTGAAATTGGACCATTAACAGGTACAGTTATGCTTTCAGTAGGATTGGTGACTGAGGCGTTAATTTTTGCGCTTTCTGCTTTCGAACCAGTTGAAGAAGAACTAGATTGGACTCTAGTTTACCCAGAATTAGCTAACGGACAAGCTAGAGAGAAAAAAGCTAAAGCTGAAACTCCAACTGACGCTCAAGGATTATTATCTCAAAAATTAGACACATTATTAAAAGAAGCGAAAATTGACGGTGAATTAATGTCAAGTTTAGGAAACAGCATCAAAAACTTCGAATCTGCTGCAAAAGGAATTGCTCCAACTGTAGATTCAATCGCAGGACAAAAGAAATATTCAGAAGAATTATCTGTTGCTGCCGCTCAAATGGAATCATTAAACAGTTTATATAAAGTACAATTAGAAAGTGCTTCTAGAAACGCTGAAGCTAACAAAGAAATCGCTGAAAATGCTTCTAAATTAAAAGAGCAAATGGCATCTATGACTGCAAACATCGCTTCTTTAAACAGCGTTTACGGTGGTATGCTTTCTGCAATGAGTAACAAAGGATAATTAGTTTTTAACTAAATATTAAATTTATTAATAAGAACTAATTAAAGAAAAATGGCAGGAGGAAAATTAACCCCTAGACAGAAGATGATTAACCTGATGTATCTGGTTTTCATCGCAATGTTAGCAATGAACGTATCAAAAGAAGTAATTTCTGCTTTTGGTTTGATGAATGAAAAATTCGAAGGAGCTAATACTACTTCAAATACGGCTAATGCTGGTTTATTAACAGCATTAGATCAAAAAGCATCTGAAGCAAAAGGAGAATTTGCTATTGCTGCAGTAACAGCTCACAAAGTTGAAACAATTACAAAAGATTTTTATGATTATATAGCTACTCTAAAAGCTCAGGCAGTTAAAGGTTTCGAAGTTGATAAAGCGACTGGAAAAATGCCTTATGAGTCTATGGATAGAGGAGATAATATCGACGACTGGTTTACAGGAGACGGTTACACTAAAAAAGGTAACGAAATTATTTCTAAAATCGAAAAATATAAAGCTGATATTAAAGCTGCTTTAGGAACAGATAAAAAATACGCAGCAATTATTGCTGAAGTTGACAAGAAATTTGATGTTTCTGATGTTAAAAACAAAGAGGGAATTAAAGAAAAATATTTAGCGTATCACTTTAAAGGATTCCCTGCAATTGCTACAGCTGCAAAACTTTCAGCTTGGCAAAATGACGTTAAAAAAGTTGAAGCTGACGTTTACAACAGCGCTTTAGGTAAAGCTGCAGTTGCTGCTGCTTCTTATAGCAACTACCAAGCAATCGTTGTTTTAGATAAAAATGCTTATTTCCAAGGAGAAAAAGTTACTGGTAAAGTTGTTTTAGGTCGTTATGACGAAAACACTACACCAACTTCTTTCCAAGGCCCTGGACAAATTGTGAACGGACAAGCTGTTATCTCTTTAACTGCTGGTGGAGTTGGAGAACAAGACATCAACGGACAATTTACTTTCTTAGAGGATGGAAAAAATATTCCTTTAAAATTCTCTGGTAAATATGTTGTTGTTCCAAGACCAAACGCTGCTACAATTTCTGCAGACAAAATGAACGTAGTGTATAGAGGAGTTGTTAACCCAATCTCTGTATCTTTTGCTGGTGTTGATGCTAACAAAATTGTTGCAAGTGCTCCAGGTTTAACTTCTGCTGGAAAACCAGGAAAATATAACATGAGCCCAGGTCAAGGTACTGAAACTACGATTTCTGTAACTGGTACTTTACCAAACGGTGATAAAGTAACTGATAAGAAAACATTCAGAATTAAAGGTATTCCTGGTCCAACAGGAACAATTAGAGGTGAGATGGGAGTTGTTAAAGGTCCTAAATCTAACTTAGAGATTGCTACTATTGGAGCTAAACTTCTTGATTTTGATTTTGAAGTTGGTTTAGATGTTGTTGGATTCAATATGAAAATTGCTGGACAGCCTACAGTTGTTGTTACAGGAAACAAAATGAATGCACAATGTAAACAAGTACTTTCAAGAGCAGGTAAAGGAGACCAAGTTACTATTTCTGAAATTAAAACTAAACTTGTTGGAGCTGGTAGTTATTTATTGCCTAGAACTGCTCCTGTAATTTACGAAATACAATAATAAAGTAGTGTAAGCTACATTCAATATCTTATAACGATACCACGATGAAAGTAAGAAATTTTTTAATAGCTATTGTTTCTATCGCTGGAGGTTTTGCTTCTAATGCGCAATCAAATTTGCTAAACGCTAAAACTCCTGATCAGATTGGACTTAAAACTCCTGCTCAATTAATATCTGACAATGATAAGCCATTGGCTTATGGTTATGTAGATGATAGGGATATCTTGATGGGAAAAACAACATGGGAAATCATTGATTTAAATGAAAAAATCAACTTTCCAATGTACTTTCCGGTAGATACAGCTAATATTGGTCCTAACAGACGTTCTCTTTATGACGTTTTAACTAAAGCTATTAAAAGTGGAAAAATAACTGAAGTGTATACTGATAGTTATTTCAACACTAAAAAATCTATGAAAGACATCGAAGGATCTTTATCACGTATTGATACAACTGATGCAGGTAGAGAGTTAATTAACCAATACCCTGATGACTACAAATCACGTGTTGTGAAGAAAAAAGTAGTATCTGGTAAAGGTAAAAACAAATCGGTTTCTTATGTAGAAGAAACAGTTGGGCCTACAAGAACAGTTCCTGCTGAATACATCTTGAAACAAGATCTTACTGCCGCTGATGTTAGTCAGTATAAAATTAAAGGATACTGGTATTTTGATAAACGTCAAAGTGAATTGAAATATCGTTTACTAGGAATTTGCCCGGTAACTCCAGACGTTTATACAATGAATAGTGATGAAAAGGATTATATTGAATTGTTTTGGGTTTTCTTCCCAAATGCCAGAGAAGCGCTGCATGAAGCAAAAGCTTTCAATGACAACAATTCAGCTCTTCCAATCTCATTTGATCAGATTTTAAATTCAAGACGCTTTAATGCTGTTGTGTACAAAGAGGAAAACCTTTACGGAGACAGAGCAATTAGTGATTACATGAAAGACAACGCGCAAAATCAGTTGTTAGAATCTGAAAGAGTGAAAGAGAAAATTCGTAATTTCGAACAAGATATGTGGAACTACTAAGTTGATATATAGTATTATAATTAAAAAACTCTTACTACCTTTGTAGTAAGAGTTTTTTTTATGTCAAAAAGTTGACAACATTATGATGTAGATTAATAATGATTTCTTTTTGATTATGTAAGAAAAATAACAATATTTGTAATAAAATTTCGTTTAATGTTCTGTAAAAATTATCATGATGAAAGTAAGAAATTTATTAGTTGCTATTGTTGCTGTTTTCGGAAGTTTGCCTTCTTATGCTCAATCTAATTTGCTTAATGCCAAAACCGCCGATCAGATCGGAATTAAGACGCCAGCTCAAATGATATCTGATAACGATAAACCTCTAGCTTATGGTTATGTTGATGATAGGGATGTTTTGATGGGAAAAATGGTTTGGGAAATAATTGATTTAAATGAAAAAATAAATTTCCCATTATATTTTCCAGTTGATACAGCTAATATAGGTCCAGATAGGAGATCCCTTTATGATGTTTTAACTAAAGGAATCAGAAGCGGTAGAATAACAGAGGTTTATACAGATAGTTATTTTAATACAAAGAAGACTTTAAAAGATATTCAAGGGGCTTTATCTCGTGTTGATACCACAGATGCTGGGCGTGAGCTTATCAATCAATACCCTGATGATTATAGAACACGTGTTGTTAAGAAAAAAGTGGTTACAGGTACAGGTAAGAATAAGAAAGTTACTTATGTTGACCAAACAGTTGGGCCTACAAGAACAGTTCCTGCTGAATATATTTTGAAACAAGATCTTACGGCAGCCGATGTGAGTCAGTATAAGATTAAGGGATTTTGGTATTTTGATAAAAGACAAAGCGATTTAAAATATCGTCTTCTTGGAATTTGCCCAGTAACTCCTGATGTTTATACGATGAATAGTGATGAAAAGGATTATATAGAGTTGTTTTGGGTTTTCTTCCCTAATGCACGTGAAGTCCTGCATGAAGGAAAAGCTTTTAATGATAAAAATTCAGCCCTGCCTATTTCATTTGATCAGATTTTAAATTCAAGACGATTTAATTCTGTAATATATAAAGAAGAGAACGTTTATGGCGATCGTGAAATAAAAGATTATATTAAAGACAACGCCCAAGCTCAATTGTTAGAATCGGAAAGGGTAAAAGAGAAGATACGTAATTTTGAAGAAGATATGTGGAATTACTAAGTTTATAAACTCATTATAAGAAAAACTCTTGCTACCTTTGTAGTAAGAGTTTTTTTATTTTATCTATACTTCACAATGCTTGATTATTTAATTGTCGGATCTGGATTGGCTGGAATTTCTTTTGCCGAAGTCGCCCTTAAGAATAACAAATCAATTTTACTTTTAGATGACAAATCTCAGAATTCTTCGAGAGTTGCCGGCGGTTTGTACAATCCTGTAATTTTAAAACGTTTCAGTGAGGTGTGGAATGCAAAAGAGCAGCTCGTATTGATGAACGAGTTTTATGATAAAGTTGAAGAAAAACTAAAAGAGAAATTCAACTTTAAAATGCCTGTTTTAAGAAAGTTCTTTTCTATTGAAGAACAGAATAACTGGTTTGCAGCTTCAGATAAAATTAATTTAGCTCCTTTTTTGTCGACTAAATTAATTTCAAAAAAATATAACAGCATTGATTCTCCATACGATTATGGAGAAGTTTTGCATACAGGTTATGTTGATACAGCTTTGTTGTTGGATAATTACCAAAAATATTTACTTCAGAATGATTTATTAAGAGAAGAATCTTTTGATTTTAGTGCTATAGAATTTCTAGACTCAGGAATTCAATATAATAACATTCAGGCTCGCCATATTATTTTTGCTGAAGGTTTCGGAATGCATAAAAATCCATTTTTTAATTATCTTCCGCTAGATGGAACAAAAGGAGAATTGTTTATTATAAAAGCGCCAGATTTAAATCTTGATATAATTGTAAATACGAGTGTTTTTATTTTGCCTCTTGGAGATAATTTGTTCAAAGTTGGAGCAACTTACAATTGGCATGATAAAACTTCCGATCCAACAGAAGAAGGCAAACAAGAGCTTTTGGAGCGCATAAGAGAAATCATTACTTGCGACTTCGAAATAATAAAACACTTTGCGGGAGTCCGTCCAACAGTTGCAGACCGAAGACCTTTGCTTGGCACGCATGAAGAGCATAAGTCTCTCCATATTCTTAACGGATTAGGAACACGTGGTGTAATGCTTGGTCCTGCAATGGCAAAAGCGTTATACGATCATATCGAAAATAATGTCCCGTTAGATAAAGAAGCTGACATTAAACGATTCCATAAAAGATATTTGAAAGGCCTTACTTTTGGCCAGCCTTAGGGTCGTAAGAAACAAACATATTGATATACAAGTTTCTTGAAAGACGTAAAACGAATGGGAATAAAATAACCAACGTTATAATAATTGCCAAAAATGACTGTTCGATTGTGGTGTTAAAAAACACAAATGAAACAATAAAGGCCGCAACACCTATAGCTACGTTAAGAGCATAACTCACATACATGGCGCCATAAAAAAACGAAGGCTCAATCTGGTATTTGAACCCGCAGTGGCTGCAATGATCGTTCATTTTGAGAACCTTACCCAAATGAAGTGGGTTTTTGTCTTCATACATGCTTTCTTTTTGGCATTTTGGACAACTTCCCGTTATTATGCTGTTTAGTTTGGAACCTCTTTTGAACATTTTAAGTAAATTTTATAGTCTTTAATTCACTTCGTTTGTATTTGGATACTGTGTGAATGGAAGTAATTATTTCAAGCAAATATACGGTATTTTCAGGCTTTAAGCTATTTAATTAGGATAAAAACTTACAGCTTATTTTGATTTTTGATTCGAGTATAATGTTTACCGCTACACTGTTTCTTTTTTTTTTTAAAGGCATTTAAAAGTATATTTTCAATACAATAATTTTCGACCTAATTAAAAAGAAAAGTTCAGAATTAAGTGAGGTTTTTAGTTTTTGAATTTTATAAAAGCTATTGTTTTTCAGTATAAAAACTTCAATTAAAAGTTATACTTTTGCACTTTCAAAATTGTAGCAGGATAATTAGCTTGTTTGCAATTTATTTATTTAATGAATAATAAAGGCTTTTTAGCCTTTACATTTACAGCAATATATTATGCTTAATATACACAATCTTTCCGTTTCTTTTGGAGGAACCTATTTATTTGAAGAAGTTACTTTTCGTTTGGGTGCCGGCGACCGCGTAGGTCTTGTTGGTAAAAACGGAGCAGGTAAATCTACCATGCTGAAAATGCTAGCAGGCGATTTTAAACCTGACTCAGGAGTAATCTCTCAAGAGAAAGATATCAAAATGGGATTCTTGCGTCAGGATATTGATTTTGAACAGGGAAGAACTGTTTTGGAAGAAGCGTATGAAGCTTTTACAGAAATTAAAGTTGTTGAGAAAAAACTAGAAGAAATCAATCACCAGTTGGTGACTAGAACCGATTATGAAAGCGAAGAGTATGCTAAGATTATAGAAGATCTATCTGACTATACGCATCGTTTTGATCTTCTTGGAGGATATAATTATGTGGGTGATACAGAAAAAATTCTTCTAGGCTTAGGTTTTAAAAGAGAAGTTTTTAATAACCAAACCGAAACTTTTTCTGGCGGATGGAGAATGCGTATTGAGTTGGCAAAACTTTTATTGCAGTCGAATGATGTCTTGCTTCTGGATGAGCCAACGAACCACTTAGATATAGAAAGTATCATTTGGTTAGAGAATTTCCTTCGCAATTATCCTGGAGTTGTGGTAATCGTTTCTCACGATAAAATGTTTTTGGATAATGTAACCAATAGAACTATCGAAATTTCACTAGGAAAAGCATACGATTTCAATAAACCATATTCTCAATATTTAGAGTTGCGTCATGAGATTCGTGAGAAGCAATTGGCGACTCAAAAGAATCAGCAGAAAAAAATTGAAGAAACAGAAAAATTAATCGAAAAATTCCGTGCAAAAGCTTCAAAAGCTTCTATGGCACAATCGCTGATTAAAAAATTAGATAAAGTCGAAAGAATCGAAGTTGACGAAGACGATAATTCTGTTATGAATATTTCGTTTCCAGTTTCTAAAGAGCCAGGGAAAGTAGTTATTGAAGCGGAGCACGTTACAAAAGCTTACGGAGACAAAACAATTCTTAAAGATATTAGTCTGCTGGTTGAAAGAGGAAGTAAAATTGCTTTCGTTGGACAAAACGGACAAGGAAAATCTACTTTCATTAAAGCCTTGGTAAACGAATTTGAATACGAAGGAAATATCAAATTAGGACATAATGTTCAGTTGGGATATTTTGCTCAAAATCAGGCTGAATACCTAGATGGTGAGATTACTTTGCTGCAAACAATGGAAGACGCTGCGACCGACACAAACCGAATGAAAGTCCGTGATATGTTAGGTTCATTTTTATTCCGTGGAGATGATGTTGAGAAGAAAGTGAAAGTGCTTTCTGGAGGAGAACGTAACCGTTTGGCACTTTGTAAATTGTTGTTGCAACCGATCAACGTGCTGCTGATGGATGAGCCTACAAACCACTTAGATATCAAATCTAAAAACGTTTTAAAAGCGGCACTTCAGAAATTCGGCGGAACTTTATTATTAGTTTCGCACGACAGGGATTTCCTTCAAGGAATGTCGAACATCGTTTACGAATTTAAAGATCAAAAGATTAAAGAATATTTAGGAGACATCAACTTTTTCTTAGAACAGCGTAATCTCGAAAACATGCGCGAAGTGGAGAAAAAAGATGTTGTGAAAAATGTTCCAGCTCCAAAAGAAAAAGAAGCTAGCAAATTGTCTTATGAAGATCAGAAGAAAGGAAAATCACTTCAGAACAAATTAAGTAAAATTGAAAGTCAGATTCAGCAGTTGGAAAAACAAATTCAGCACGACGATAAGATGTTAGAAACCAATTATGACAAACACATCGAAGATGCTTCATTTTTTACGGCTTACAATAAAAAGAAACAAGATTTAGAGCAATTGTTAATCGACTGGGAAGTGGTTTCAGAAGAGATTGATAGTTTTAATGCTTAGTTTTTTTGTTTCAAGTTTAAGGTTTCAAGTTGTTATCTTGACGAGTAATTTTTACCGCAAAGCACGCTAAGTTTTTTATAGATTCCACTTTATAATGTACAAAGTTCGCAAAGCTTTATCAATAAATAGCTTTGCGAACTTTGCGTTTTTAAAAACCTCAAAGATCAAAAGAACTTAGCGTGCTTTGCGGTTAAATATTTATTCAGTTCAGCTTAAAACATGAAACCTGAAACCTGAAACCTGAAACCTGAAACAAACTACTTAATAATCCCAATCGATCGAGAATGCTCAATCGCTTTGCTGCTTTCTTTAAAATAGCATACAGAAACATTTAAGCTTTCTAAATTCTTCAGGATTTTTTTTACTTCTTTTTTTTGAGATTTTCCAGTCTGCCTTATATAAACGGCTATAACTGTAACTGGAAATATTTTGCAGATTCTTTCGTAGAGTTTTGGGTCATGCTGAGAGTCATCACCCATTAAAACATATTTAAGCGTTGGGTAGAACTCGACAACATGCTTGATTTTTTCAAATTTATGATCGTGATTTCCTCTTCCGCTCATGAAGAAATCGGTAATGCCTCGCTTAATATCTTTTAGCAAAAAAACGGCTTTTGGCAGTTTATTAATTCTGGTAAATTTGGCAATAAATCTGTATAAATTCCATTCGCTGCTGGAGACGTAGAAAAATGCATTGCCTTCTTCCGGATTGTTTCTTCCTGCTTGGCTCAAAGCCTGATAATGCGCTACAACATCATTGAAGACTTTACGGTCATTAACGTTTTTGAATAATAATATGTAAATTTTTCGAAAGATATTATTCGTATGCGAAATCAGAAAAGTGTCATCTATGTCTGATATGATTCCGAGTTTTCCTTTATGAGGTCGTATAAAACTGCCTTTGCAAGTTTTGGTTTCATTTCGATATTTTAAGCTGACCTCATAAGTCATCCATCCAAAATGAGTTTCTTTTTCCAATGGAATGCAGAACTTGAAGTAGCCATCATCTAATGTCTTGGTGTGAATGACTTCGTTATTGTAGTGAAGGTAAACATCAAAATTTTTAATGGTTTTTATTCTGAACAATTTAAGGATAGAAGTGGCATTTTTTAATTTCCTCTTCTCAAAGTTGTAATTCTGTTCTCTTTTTAAAACGTGCCCCATTACAATTAACTCTTGTTCATTTGCATAACCTCGATATAATTGTAGAATTGGTTTCATTAATTATGTATATTTATGTAACTGTAATTTACTTAATTTAATTGGTTTTAAAAATAAAATTTTGAAAAAGAATATTCTGTTTGTTGTAAATCCGATTTCTGGAGACTTAGATAAATCTGATTTGATTGATGCTGTAGAAGAGTTTGCGGCAACGAATCATTTTAATTTAAAGGTGTATGAAACGACTGGAAAAAATGATTTAAAAGCAATACAATCTTTATATGATGAATTTCAACCAGAACGAATTATTGTTGCTGGAGGAGATGGTACCATAAAAATGGTGGCCGAAGCAATGGAAGAGCAAGATGTTATCATCGGAATTTTGCCAGCAGGTTCTGCAAACGGACTTTCTGTAGACTTGAATCTTCCGGATGGAATAGAGGAGAACCTTAAAATAGCGTTTTTACACCATTATATCGAAATGGATATGATTTGCATCAACGGCAAAAAAAGCATTCATCTGAGTGATCTCGGTTTAAATGCCAATCTGGTGAAAAACTATGAACAAAGCGATGTTCGTGGATTTTGGGGATATGCACTTCAAGCTTTCACAACCCTAAAAGAGTCAGAAGAGCCATTTGTGGCAACAATTTCAGCAAATAACAAAACGGTGAAGCATGTTGCAAGAATGATTGTAATTGCCAATTCTCAGAAATATGGAACAGGCGTAATTATTAATCCAAATGGGGCTATGAATGATGGCAAGTTTGAGCTTGTCATTCTAAAAAGTCTCGATTTGCTTTTAATTGGAAAAATAATTACAGGAAATATGCCAATAGACTCTGATGATATTGTGATTATTTCGACGGATAAAGCCGAAATAAAAACCGATTATCCCGTTAATTTTCAGATTGATGGAGAATATTGCGGAGCACAAACCTCATTGCAAATTGATATTCTGCATAAGCAGATGAAAATTGCGGTTCCGTAGGTTTTATTTAAACGGATTACGTTCCTGCCATTCTGTTTTGGGTTCCAGATAACTGAAAAACCTTGAAATGTTATGATTGATTAAGGCGTTGCTATGCGTAATTAAGCCATACATTTTTACAGGTTTTGCTCCAACAGAACTTTTGATTTCAAGTGCAGTTCTGGCGAAAACAATTTTACGAAAACCTTTTTTGATAGAATACCCAATCATATCGTAAAGCATGTTTAAGTACAGCATTTTTTCGCGTTGCAAACTTTCGTCATAACCGAGAAAATATGTATCCATGATGTCACCGTTTTTGATTAAAGTATTAAAGCCAATCAATTTTTCATCCAAGAAATATCCATATAGAAGGAAGTTTTCTCCCATGATTTCTTTAAAAAAGCTAAAATGATTGCGAGCTAGAAAAAAAGTGTTGAAAGGAGCATTTTTGGCAACATGAAAATACAAATCGTAAATAACATCTTCATATTGTTTAATATCAGAAAGTGACATTTGCTGTTTTACAATTCCTTCCGATTTTTTTCGTGCGCGTTTGTATTGATCGCGATATTTTTTGGATAAAGCGTCAATATAATCTTGTTCAGTCTTCCAGTTTTCATTGATTTCAAAAATCATATTCGGTTGCGTGGAAAACGTATAATTGTTTTTGAATTCAGTCTGAAGCGGTTCAATTTCTTTTGCCGTAAAATCTTTTATGCTGGTGATGTGTACTTTTTTTCCGCTTTCTTTTAAATCTTTTTTAAGCTGATTAATCGCTTTATGAAGTGTTTTAATGGCTTTTGATTCTTTGACGCTTTTGTCAAAAACAAAGGCATTTTGTCCCGTAAGCATATTATTGCCAACGAATAAAACGTGAGAAGCAAAATTTTTTAAGGCAAAATTGCGTACCGAAGTCTTTAAGCATTTATCGCGTTCTCCAAAAGATTCAAGTTTTTCTGCAAATAAGAACTGTGTTAATGCAATTCCGATTAGTTTTTTCTCTTCAAAAAGACCAATAAAATGACAAGTCATATTTACTGGACAAGAATTTTCCAGCACTTCGAGATATTCTCGTGTCAAAAAAATATTATTTGCTGCGAGCGAGTTCCATTCTAAAGGCAGTAACGATGCGCTTTTGTAAATCTGGAAAGAATATGTTGTATTCAAAAGAGTGAGCTAATTTCTTCAAAATTAGATAATATTTGTAATAACTAAACTGCTTTAAGTTATTATTAAGAAAACCCGTTTGAGAATTTTTCAAACGGGTTTTTTATAATTGATGTTAGGCAAATCCGCAGATGATTCCGCCCATAAGGGTTAAGGTAAGAATCCAATATCCGCTGTGGATAAAAATATATTTCCAAGATTTTCTTTCAAACAAGCCATTGATTCCGATTAACGGAAACGCAAAAAATAATCCTGACATAAAACCGTGAAGCGCACCATGTTTAAAAGTTCTGTATGCCATTCCATAATCTGCCATAAATGCGGCAAATGAAGGTTTTGCGCTATCAATCAACGGTGGTCCACCAACCATTCCGACTGCGCCAGACTGATGGATGGTCAGCGACATTAAAGTCATGGTAATCATTAATGAGAAAATATACGTAAGTCCGAAGATTTTAAGCATATTTCCTTTTCTTAGCTCTTCTTGAGTAAAATTATTTTCCTTCATCCAGATAGTTCCGAATACTTTTGGGCTGTACCAGATAAAACCGGTTACGAGTGTGACGATGGCTGCTATAAACAAAGCAACGAAGTTAATTTGCATGATATGAGGTTTTTAGAATTAGTTAGTCAAATGTAATCAAAAAAAATGCAGGTTTTAGAAAATAATTAAAAGTAATATAAGTCTTACGAATAAAATTTTTTTCAACAGTTTGTCGATATTTAGTGTATTATAGCTTTGAATTGCATAATTTTACGGTAATAACAAATCCCCAAATCTGTTATGAAAATTTTAGTAACCCTTTCTTTATTATTTGCTTTTTCGCTAAACGTTTTGGCAGATACCGTTTCGGATAAAGAAAAGGAGGCGCTTATAAAATTGTATCATGCAACAAATGGTTTGCAATGGAAAAACAAATGGGACTTAAGTCTGTCTGTTTGTACCTGGTACGGTGTTAAAGCAGAAAACGGAAAAGTTGTGGCGCTGAATCTGGCAGATAATAATCTGCAGGGAGAATTGCCTGAAGCTATTTACGATCTTACAAATTTAGAATCGCTGAATCTGGAAAAGAATAAAATTGAAGGAAGTTTGTCTTCGTCAATTTTTAATTTGAAGGAATTAGAATTGCTCAATATTGGTGAGAATAGATTATCTGGCGTAATTCCGTCTTCCATTTGCCAATTGGTAAAATTGAAAGATTTAGAGCTTTATATGAATAATATTTCAGGAGAGCTTCCGTCAGAAATTGGAAAGTTAAATCAGTTGGAAATTTTAGCTGTTTTTAATAACGAAATTAATGGAAAACTGCCTGTTTCGATTTATAAAATTTCAGGACTAAAAGTATTGCTGCTGAATAATAATAAATTGTCAGGAAATTTGACAAATGAAATTATTAATTGGAATGTATTGCAAAATTTTAGTTTATTTGACAATGATTTTACAGGCACAATTCCGCAAGAAATTGAAAAGCTTAGCAAGTTGCAAGAATTGAATCTTTCGTACAATAAATTTACAGGCGAAGTTTCAAAGAAGACAGCATTATTAGATGCTTTAAATATGACCATGATGGACGAAAATGGAAATCCGTTTTTATTAGAAATAAACCAAGAAAATAAATTACAATAGTTTACCCAAAAATTAATCGATGCTTATGAATGAATTTTACACTCGTTAAACAAGTTGATTAAATATATTTAGTTAATTGCCAAAACCGTAACTTGTTACGGTTTTATGGTTTCTAGAGGTTTCATTATCGAAAAATATAACATTTAATTTAGAATTGAATTTTTTAAGTTTGTCTAAAATTTTATAATTTTAATAAAAGTATCTAGAGAACCAAAAACCGATTAATCAGCGGTATTACTAATCACTTAATAAGAAGAAATCATGACATTGCAATATCAGGGAGAACAATACGGAAAACCAACAACTTTTACACTTAGAATTATTGGTAACAACTTATCAAAAAGTAGTTCAAACTACCAGATTGATCTTTTGGTAGGCGACAAAAAACTGCCAACTTTTACAAGTGAAATTCACCAGAGTCTTTCTAATTGTCTGAAAGAAATTTATTTGTTTAGAAAACATAACGGAATCACGTTCAATGAATCATCAGAGAAAATAGTTTCGCTTTATGTTCCTTATGATAAAGTTTTGTATAACTACAATAAATATGCTTTGTTTAGAGCATAAATTTTTCTCAAAAGAGCATAAAAAGACCATTTGAAAAAATGGTCTTTTTTTTTTGAAAAGCGAGAAGCTATTATCTAATTATCTTGATAAAAGCACTGTATGGGTTGTCTGTAAGAGAAGTGCGCATATAATATACGTTTTCATCTTTTTCTTTTAAATCGAATTGAATTAAGCCAGCATCGCAGTAATAGTAAAGCAAGTTGTCATCGGCAGGAAACTCAATGTTTGAAATAGGCAAAGTGGTTAGTTTTTCTTCAAAAGCTATTTCGCCGTTTGATAAATCTAATTCAAAAAGTTTCTTGTTACGGGTATACCCCCAAAGATTATCAACCTCTTTAACGATGTATTGGACATTATCTCCTTTAAAATCTGTTTTCCAAAGCTGCGTTCCTGTTTTAGAATCAACAGCATAAATAGATGAAACTTCTGAACCTTGTGCCGCAAAATATAGTTTTTTGTCGTGGCAAACTATACGCTCCTTCACATTGTTTTGGTTTTCGTCTATTTTAAATTGCCATAAAACATCTAAACTGTTTGGTTTTAATGCGTATAACCAATTTTTATCGCCAGCAATAAAAACACTTTCGCCATCTGTAACCGGTTTTCCAGTCATGTTTTCATCAAAGCTTTTTTGGTAAAGCAATTTTCCTGTATTAGCTTCGAAGCAATACACATTGTTTGCGCTTTGAGTATAAATCTTATTATCAAAAAATAATGGCTCAATATCGTTGTTTGGCGTGTCTAATTTGTAGTTCCAAGCCAGGCTTCCGTCCTTTAGATCCAAAGCATACAAATTACTGCTCTGATTTTGGTTTTGAGCTGTAATAAATAGTTTTCCGTTGGCTATAATTGGAGTCTGATCTTTCAAAACAATCTGGTCAGTGATGTTTCCTAATCTAGATTTCCAAAAAATAGTTCCAGTTCCGTTATCTACGGCATAAATTTCACCATTAACAAACGGAATGTATACAACACCGTCCTGAAGCGTTATTTTGTTGGCGCACATTTCTGAAGGAGCATCCGAAGCTTTTACAGTCCAAACAATACTTTCTACCTCTAGATCCCAAGAAAAAAGAGAGCCGTCGTAGTCGTAAATTAAAAGCGAAGTGTCGTCTAGAGAGATTTTTTTAAGCGGTTTTAAAGACTTATTTGTGACAGCTTCTTCTGCGGGTAACTTACTGTTAGTATAATTAGTTTTGCTGTCGGGCGCTTGTCCAAACATATTTGCAGAGGCGAATACAAATAAAAGGACGATTAATTTGTGTTTCATTTAAGATTTGGGGTTGAATTTTTGATTGTCTTCTTTTAAAACATTTAACGGAGTAAATATAAACAAAAAAAGCTCCAGATTTCTCTAGAGCTTTTTGTCTTAGTAAGTAGTCCGTGGGGGAATCGAACCCCCCTTACCAGGATGAAAACCTGGCGTCCTAACCGATAGACGAACGGACCTGCTTTGCTATTGCGGGTGCAAAAGTGCAACTATTTTTGGATTGTGCAAAGCTTTTTTGAAAAAACTTTTTGAATGATTTTATTAAATGACCCTCTTTTGTCGATTTTTAGTAGCGGATAAATGAAGTTAATGTTTGTGTATTGGTTTGATTAGTAATTTGTTGTTTTGGTAATAGGAGGTGAGTTATTGTTTCTTTTTGATGTGAAAATAATTTTAAAAAATATTTAAAAAAATCCAGTTTTAAAGGAATATTCTTAGGTTTTTTAAAGAAGAAATGTAAATGAAAAAGCTCCAGTCATATTTGACTGGACAAATACGTTCCTCATTTTCTCTTTGCATCTTTATAAATTTGTTTGATTCTAAAATAGGATTAAGAGTCAATAATGTAAATGCAAATAATTAAAAGAAGGATTATGAGAAGTATCAATATCATGAAAGATGATTTTGAAAAAAATGAAATGGAGATAATCCTTTTGCTGGAAATAGCTTTGCAGTTGCTTCCTATTGACGAAATGGAATTGCTAGATCAAATTTTTGGTACTATTTCTGAAATAAGAAAAACTTCAAATGAGGAGTGAAATTATAAAAAATAAAGCTTCAGATTTCTCTGAAGCTTTATCATAAATTATCTTTCTATCTTAAAATAAGCCAGTTCTTCTTGGTTTCTCATTAAATTGCTCAAACGTTTAAATCCCACTTTTTGCAGCACATTTTTAGATCCTGTATTGTCAAGATCGGTTATAGCTACAACTTCTTTGGTATCTGTATTTGCAAAACTATACTCCGTAAGAGCCTTGCACACTTCTGTAGCAATGCCTTTTTCCCAATAGTTTCTGCCAAGTACATATCCGATTTCTATTTGGTTGGAGTCGTGAAAAAAAATACGGGCAACACACATTCCTATAAAATCATTATCTACAGCGTTAAATATGGCCCATCTGCTAAGATTTTTCTTTTTGTAATTCTCAAGCAATTCGTTAAACATTTCGACATATCGTTCAGGCGAAGTTTCAGGAAGATATTGGGTAACCTGTTCGTCTTTAAAAAGGTCTAAGAATGTCTGCTTCTCTTGAGGTAAAAATTCGCGAATAATTATTTTTGGACTTTGATAGATGGTGCGCATTGATTTAGGATTTTTCATTGTAAATATATCGAATTTAGAGAAATAAATAAGGTAAACTTACTGCTCGTGAATATGCAATTATAAAAAGTCTTTATTTTGTTTATCTAGTTTATAATGAATAAATTAGGTGTTTGAAATGAATGTTTTAAAAATGACGAAAACAAAAGAAGAGATAGTTTGGATAACTGGCGCTTCATCTGGCATTGGAAAAGCGATGGCAATTGAGTGGGCAAGATTAGGATATAAAGTAGTGCTTTCTTCCAGACGCAAAGAGCTATTGGGTAAACTTGCTGACATAATAAGAGATTCAGGTGGAGAAGCGTTGGTAATTCCGTGTGATATAATGGACGAGACCTCTATCGAAAACGCTGTTCAACAAATTATTAAAGATTGGGGGCGCTTGGATATAGTTATTGCCAATGCTGGTTTTGGCGTTTTTGGCAGTATTGAAAACCTTACAGCCAAAGATTGGAATAGGCAATTGCAAGGCAATGTTACGGGTTTAGCGCTAACGGTAAAATATGCATTGCCGCATTTAAAGAAAAGCAAAGGACGAATTGGTTTGGTTGGAAGCGTAGGAGCTTATCTTCCTAATCCTAATGTAGGTGCATACGGTGCTTCAAAAGCGGCTGTAAACTCTATTGGTCAGACTCTTCAGGTTGAATTAATGGGAAATGAGGTGAGTTGCACTACGATGCATCCTGGATTTGTGGTTTCTGAAATTGCACGAATTGACAATGACGGAATTTGGCATCCTGAAGCGACAGATTCGCGACCGTCACATTTAATGTGGCCTACAGATAAAGCGGCTAAAGTAATGATAAAAGCTATTTTGAAGCGAAAACGAAATTACGTTTTCACAGGTCATGGCAGACTAGCTGTGTGGCTGCAAAGATGGTTTCCTGCAGTGATGCGATCTATAATTTCAAAAGGCGCAAAACCAGATTCGTAATTCTGAAGCTTCTTTTTCAGAATTAAATCTATGTTAAAAGAGAAGTTTTAAATCAATATTAATTTGAAATTTGTGAAATGTCTAACTAACAACGAGATATTATGGAAGTACAGATTATAGAGCTAGAAAAAAATACTGGCACGGAGTTGAAAATAATGATTATGAAACGGTAAGAAATTTGACATTTTTTCCTTGCATAGTTGCTGGAAAAAATGGTATTCAGAGCATCAGCGAGACTGAGTTCAAAAATATGTTCGACTCTGGACAAACCAATAAAATAAAAGTGCTGAACATCTATGATGTAAAAGAAAAGCTAATTGCCGAAAATACCGCCGTACTAGGATATCGTCTCGATTTTGATATAGCAGATGACACTCAAAAAGAACCTATAAAGTGTGTCTGCACTTCTACTTGGGTTAAAGAAAACAACAAATGGGCATGTGCGATGCATACGGAAACGGAATTGGAGAAATAATGGTATCTGAATATATCCTCTATCGATAGATAAAAGTATACTAAAAACAAAAAAGCTTCAGAGAATATGAAGCTTTTTTGTTTTTAGTAGCCCCAACGGGACAATTTTCGAATCATTTTCAAGATGATTTGAAAAAAATAAATTTCAAATAATATTAAATTTTTGGTTCAAATCTCGTGACTGACACATTTAATAACAAAATTCTACCCGGTATTAAATTTGTAGATTTTTCAATTTCTAGTGACCTTGACGGTGCAGAATTCGTACCATTTAATTGAAGATTTGAAAATTTTAAATTATGTTTAATTTTTATATTACTATTAATTAATCATTTTTGTGTAGTCCAGTAAATTTTATCTCATTTCAGTAGGAAAAGAATTTAACGAATTAAAAGTTATTTGGATTGTAAGTTTATTGTTATATATTTGATAAACCACCTTGATCTCTGTCAGACATATCTACCGAATTTTGGGGTGATAAGCCTGATTTTATCAGTAGTATATACTAGTTAGCTATAATATTATGGAAAATCTCGATAAAATAAAAACGATTTTATTATCACCGTTTGAAATAGAACTTTTTGAATCTTCATTAGTTAATTTAGCTGACACTTCAAATAAATTAAGATATCACAATTTCGCATATAGCATTAGAGAATTATCAAGACATTTTTTATATTCTTTAGCACCCGAAAAGAATGTGAAAAATTGTAGTTGGTACAAAACCGAAACTCCTGATGATAGACCGACCAGATTCCAGAGAATAAAATATTCTATTCAAGGAGGAATTAGCGATGAAATTTTAACTAAGTGGGGATTTGAAGTTGAAGAACTTAATGACACAATATCGTCGATTAAAAAAACTATCGATTCACTTAGTAAGTATACGCATATTAATCCAGAAACTTTTAATCTAAATAGCAAAGAAATAGAGACTAAAAGTGAACAGGTTTTGGATACATTCAAGAAATTTGTTGAAACAATAGACAATTACAAAGAAGATATGAAATCGTTTTTAGACGGTACTATTGAAGATCATATGATTACAGCTGTTCTCTCAAATTCATTCGAAAGTATTGATGTTCTTGCTCCACATTATTCTTTGGATTATAGCGAAATTTCAAATTATAGCATTTCTGAGATAAATGATATTGAGATTGTAGTTGATGTTGAAGGTGACGTATATGTAATACTTGAATATGGCTCAAGAAAAGAACGAAGTGAAGGCGATGGATTAGATTTAAATGAAAGTTTTCCTTTCTCTACAAAAGTTAGATATTTTATATCCGAGGAATTTCCGTCAGACGATTACGAAGTTGATGATTTTGGTGTTGATACCTCAGAATGGTATGGTGACGATGAAGATAGGTGTTAAAATACTACAGATAACAGCTACTACAACGGATTTTGGCAATAGGTTTAATGGAAATATGGTTTTATATTTGGAAGATTTGGCAAATCCGAAGAATGGGCTTAATTTAGTCCCAAACCCGATGTAGTTCCAGAACGTTATCAGAAATTTCAATGAACCACAAACAACATTTAGCTTTAATTCAAAAGTATTTCCCAGAAACTGATTTAATTTCAGTAGAGGAATTTTCACTATTTGATAATGAAGATTTCGCTTTGAAAGCTTTTGAGTATATCAGCAGAGCAATAGATAATATAAATTCAAAGTTTGAATTTCAAACTCATTTTAGTTTTCGATTTAACATAAATTTTAACGCCAAAGCTTGGAAATTTAAGGATGTCAACATAATAATGCTAAATCACTCAATCATTAATGATTTAGAACCAATAATTAAAGAATCTATATCAATTTTTTTAAAAGAAAACTTCACAAAAGCTTCAGGCTTTCCAATTGAAGAAGATGTGCTTCTTGAATTATTTATCTATTTGACAATTAGTTATCTTTTTTTCCATGAATTAGGGCATATAATACAATTTAATTCGATCCCTAAAGAAGAAAGTAGTTCCGAATTTAACGAATCAAGTCAGTATGAATCACCTTATTTAGAAAAAAATCATGTGTACGAAATTGATGCAGATTTATTTGGTGTATCTGTAGGAAGCATCTTAATTCTTCAATATCTGGAAGAAAATAGGATTAAACTAAATTTATCAATTCTGTTTAATTTGGTAACGCTTTATGCTTTGATAATTTCAAATATATTTATTGAGTTTGCAAATAAGTTTGAGAGAATATATTTCAAAGAAAGTGCCTATCCTCACCCAATTATAAGAACCCGTTTCTGCATTGAGCAGATTTTGAATCTTGTACAGGAAAATATAACAATTCACGAAGAATATTTTAATATGATTGAGAATCGCTATCTATTACTGTTAAACGAGATGCGTAAACATAAAGATACTGAGTTTGATTATTTATCATTATTAAAGGAGAACGAAGAAAACATAATTAAATATATGGATGAAATTGAAAAAACAAATGATAATTATCCAGAGTTGACTCGACATAAAGCTCAGGAAATTTACGATTTAATTGGCATTTAATTAAAAAACTCCAGACAACAGCTACTACACCGCGTTTGGGCAATAGGCTTAATGGAAAGTTGGTTTTGGATTTGAATGATTTGGCAAATCCAAAGAATAGACTTAATATAATCCAAAACTGCATTAGTGCCAGAACGTTATTTCAAAACTAAAGCAGGACAAAAATTTCTGAACCACCTGAGAATTTATATTCTCAGGCTTACTTATTCTCAAGTTACCTTAATCGAATTTAAAGCACTTCATCTATATTAGTTTTAATATATCACGTATGATGCGAATGCAAAAATCGAATAATAATCTGCAATGATGGGTTAGGTATTTGAATGCTTCCTGCTCAGTATAGTAACTATTGAATATCTAATAGCTTATTTTTAAAACCACAAAAAAACTTTTTAAATAGCGGAAGGTATTCAAATAGCTAACCATTTTATGGAAGATTATTACATTTACATCTCAAAATATATATTCGAAAAGTTTTATTGAGAGGGTATGATCAAAATTGACAAACCTTGAGCTAAAAGAGCTGCTGCAGTAATTACATCAGATTTGGGATAAATTGGTTTTATGTAAAGATGATTTTGTATTCGAGATGATTTTGCAAATTCGAAAAATGGTCCTAATTTAGTCCTATCCGATTTATTCCCAGAACATTAAGCATATTTAAAATGAATATACCAAATTTACCAGACAACCTTCACAAATTTCTTCTTTTAGGAGGTGTATTATTATTGATTTATGCTCAACTTGAAGGCAATAAATTAACAGATAACATTAATAAAAATGTTGATGCTTTTAACTTAACTAAGGATAGTTTAAATATACGAATAAAAAGGAACGAATATCAATTTGAAAAAATCAAAAAAAAGGCGGATAAATTATCTTCAAAATATGGAATTGAAAATCCAATTGAAATAAAGGATTCTTTAGCGATATTTACTCAAACCTTAAAAGGTTCAATGCAAGAATTAGCTGTAGGTGATTCAATTTCTAAGCTCTGGGAGAAATATAATGACGCAAAATTTGAAATTGAAATTGCAGAGGACCAATTGTTAATTTTAAATAAACAAATGTCTAACTTTCAAGATGAATATGACCAAAAAGAGTTTATTAACAATATCTTTTTATTTATGGGAATGTTTCTTCTTTTTAGTGGTCTTTGGAAATGGCAAAAGCAGCAAAACATCAATGATGAACTTCTTTTAAGAGAAATTTTAGATAAAGGAAAAATATATCCTCATTGTCAAAGTTGCGGAAAAAACTTCTCGTCAATTCGTCAAAATGGAAAAAATAAAGACAAGTCTATCAATAATGCCTTTTGCGAATCCTGCTATGATAACGGTAAGTTTGTTAAAAAAATGACACGCGAAGAATTTGAAGCGTATAAACAATCGGAAATCAAGAAACAAAAAGGTTGGATAAATAAAAAAAATCTAAAAAATCGACTTAATAAACTTGAACGCTGGAAAGAAAGCGAGTATTGAATATACAAAAAAGACGTTTACTAAGATTTGGGAATTTACCGTAAATAATGTTTGCATTTCGCAGAAATTTTATGGTGAATTAACCAATTTTTAGGATCATTTAAACAGCAACTAATAACAGCAATATTCAATACCTTATCAAGAAAACAAAAAACACGTAGTTTAAAATAAACGTCATAATTAACAAAGTATAGAGAGCTAAGAATGATAGACATTACACATAATATTGGAAATTATATCATCGATAAAAATCGAAATTTGTGGGAAAATTTAAATAACAAGTACGTTATTAAGCTTTTCTATGATCAAAAGGAAAATTCTTGGTTAGTAAGAAATAAAGAAGCATATATTGAAATAATTTGCCCTAATCTTGAAATAAACTATTCATCTTTTACCCATGAGCTTTTACATATCTTTATTGAAGATTTAGGAATGACAACTTATCAGTCTTTTTATAATACTTATAAAGATGATTCTCTTTTTGGAAGTTTTTTATTTATTAATTTATTTGGTTGGATCCATAATTTGGCTTGTCACAAAAAAATGTTTCCTTATTATAAAAATTTAGGATTTTCAGAATATGACTTTGTACAGCAAAGAATTGACTACAGTTTGAAAAGGCATTATAAAATTTACATTTTAATGAAAATACGAAGATTAAATATGTTCGGCATTGATCAATTTTTAGGTAATTTTTTTGCATTAAAAAATAATGTTGTTCCTGAAGATAAGCCGAAGTGTCTCATATTTTTGAAAAAGTTAAGAAAAATTAATCATGAGCTATACGACCTTGCTGATAAATTTGATTCCAATTGGGAAGAAAGTGAGAATCTGGACTTAATTGAATCTTTTGAAGAATTTAAAATTGATTTAAAAAGATGGCTTATTAAAAATTACAGTAAAGTATAACAATACAATAAAAGCACTGACCTTTATCAGTATACAAATTACTAGCAAGCTTATATTTAAAATTTATAATACAAATAAAATGAGTGTTTTAAGTAAAATTATTTCAGTTTTTAAAAAGAAAAAAAAAGAAGAGGTAAAACAAAAAGAAAAGTTGCCTACAAATAATGCTAATTATGAAAAAATTGCAAAGCATGAAGCAGCACATGGTATAGTTTGGTATTTATTCAGACAAAATTGGATTGTTAATCAACTTACAATTGAAAAGGAAAATTTACCATATGAAAATATGAATGGTGCTTTACACATAACCGCAAATTTTGACCCAAAAGCAGAAACGAGTATTGAGAGAACAAATGAAATTTTTGCAATTGCATTATCTGGAATGATTGGACAAAACCTAGATTTGGTCTACCAAGAGCCCCTTTTAATCGGAAAATCTTCAAACTTTGAGAACATCTTTGATATGTTTGATATATCTGGATGTGGCGGAGATTTTGATATTGTTAAAAAATATTTACCATTCTTAAGTGAAGCATATAATACTAATGAGTATAAATTTATTAAGTTTAAAATATTTGATTTAATTAATTTATTCCAAGAACACAGTATCGTTCGGTTATTGCATCATGATCTTTCAGAATTATTATTAGAAAAACGAACTCTCTTTAGTGAAGATTTAATTGATTTTTTTGATAAATATAAATTTTCAGAATATATTTCTCGAGAAGATCTAGATACAAATTTTTACTATCAATATTGAAAAAATACATCTGGTAAAATTTGTTTAGCGAGATTGAGAATTTTCAGTAAAACCACTTTAAGGTTTCGTAAGAAATTTTATCTTTAACAGAAAATAGTATGTTACATACTTTACAATCTCGCCAATGGTAGGAACGTCAGTTGGTAGCATTTAAAAATTAACCTTAATAAATAAATATGTATACAGAGAAGCAACTTAATGGATTTTTTGATGCCGTTGAATCTTTAAAAAAATATAGAAGAGCCGATTTAGAAGATGAGAGGGGACGCAATATCTTAAAAGAATTGTATACTGATTTATTGCCAAATGATTACATTTTAAAAAAATCATTGAAAGAAAATACTACTTTTTTAATTGGCAGAAAAGGAACAGGGAAGTCAACTATCTTTTTAAGATTAGAACAAGAACTTCGTGATAAGAAAGGATATTTACCTTGTTATTTAGATGTAAAAACTATCTATGAATCTTCTCAAACTAAATTAGCAGCTATTGATGGAATAGATAACTATTTATCTTCTGATTTAATTGAAAAATATTTAATCGAAAGAGCCTTTTTGCAAAGTACTTTAAGTCAAATTTTAAAGGAAGTATCAAATAAATTTGATTCTCTATATCAAGTTTTTCTTGAAACTTTAGGATTAAGTAAAGTTGAAGAAGTAAAAGAGAAATTGTTAGAAATTATTAATAATATAGAAGACAATAGATATTTACAGAAAATTGAAGTGCCAATTTTGAAGAAAATTGAAACGATTAACAAAAAATCAGAAGAGTGTGGCTCTGAAGATACTAAATCAATGAAAGGTTTCGGCATTGATGGTGGCATTGATAAAGAGGGTATTAAAATAGGCTTAAAAGCAGATACTGGTATAGATTCTAAAATAACATCTAAAAATATAAATGAAAGTGATGTAAGTTTCTCAAGTGTTTTTCTACAGGTGTTTCAAATTAAAGATGTTATATCTGTTATTAAGGATACTTTATCCATGTTAAAAATTAAACACATATACATTCTTTTAGATGATTTTTCAGAAATAGAAGACGACTCTATTAGGGCTTTCGTTGATGTAATTTTAGCACCACTAAACAATTGGTCAGAAGAGTTTATAAAATTCAAGATAGCAGCGTATCCAAATAGAATTTATTATGGTAAAATTGATCCAGGAAAAGTAGATTTAATTAATTTGGATTTTTATAATTTATATTCCGAATTTGATAGGGATAAAATGGAATCAAATGCTGTTGATTTTACTAAAAGAATATTATCTAAAAGATTTGACAAATTTTTGCAGACACCTATAGAAACTTTTTTCGATACTTCTAAAAATTCAATGGAAGATTATTATTTACTATTGTTCCAAACATCAATGAATGTACCTCGAATCTTGGGTTATATTTTATCATATTGCTATCAAAGTAGAATTAATTTTAACCATAAAATTAATAAAAGTGACATTGAGTCTGCAAGTGAAAAGTATTTCACTGAAAAGATTTTGCCGTTTTTTGAAACATCTACACATTCTCTCATTTCATTCCAAGAAAAAGTTTCAATATTACAACTAAAAAATCTTTTGAAGAAATTTGTAGAAAAGTCAAATGAAATAAGAAAGCGAATTGTAACAGAAGACCTAAAAGGATTGATTTATATTAAAACCGAACCTTATTCGAGTCATTTCCATTTCGACCCAAGATTTGAAGATTTTTTAAAAACATTGGAATTAAACTTTTTTATAAGCAAGTATAACGATATGAGTGATAAAGATGGATCTCCTGTTTCTATATATTGTTTAAATTATGGTTTATGCAAAAAAGAAAATTTATTTTGGGGTAAGCCAAATGGGACAAAATACAGAAAGTATTTTATTGAAAGACCATTTAATTATAATAAAGTAATTTCCGAATTTTTGTCAAATTCAAAAAGAATTGTTTGTAGTAATCCTTCTTGTGGTAAACAATTTGATATAGAACAATTAGAATTTATTAAGTTTAATAATAACAAATGTAATGAATGTCATCAAGAAGTTGTTATTGAAACTCTAGATAAAAATGTTCGTGAAATAATTGAAAAAATTGATAAATCAAAAATGCTTCCATTACCTGAAGTTAAAATTCTCCAAGAACTTAAAAATAATGTAACTGATGCATTCGCAAGAGAAATAGCAGAAGAGGTCGATTTATCTAAATATTTAGTAGCTGCAAGAGCTAAAAAACTTGAAGAAAAACATGAACTTGTAAAAAGGAATAAAATAGCAGGTCAGCCTTATAAGTATCAATTAACAGATAAAGGTGAAAACTATTTCACAGGAGAATAATTCTAACTTCTAACAGACTTTTGGGGAGATTGCGAGTTTGCATTATATCAAGCTTGTTTTTGAAAAGTAATTTTATCTTTAACAGGAAAAAAAATCTTTACTTCTCAACCTTCTTAAGTGTATGGTAGTTAGCATTAATTATAAACAATAATGGTAAAAGCGCATTTTGACAACATTAGGCAGTACATTTTAGAAGAGCTAGACAAAGCAAATGAAAAAATTGTTGTTGCTGTTTATTGGTTTACGAATCACACTTTGTTTCAAAAATTAATAGCAAAAGTTGTTGAGGGAATAAGAGTGGAATTAATTGTTCATAATGACTACATAAACAATAGAGCAACAGGATTGAATTTTCAAAAATTCATTGACAGCGGAGGAGAATTTTATTTTTCAGACACGTTCAACCCAATGCATAATAAGTTTTGCGTTATCGATGATAAAGTCCTCATAAATGGTTCTTATAATTGGACTTATTATGCAGAAGATAGGAATAGAGAAAATATCTTACTTATTAAGGAGGAACAAGAAACTATTAATGCATTCATTACTGAATTTGAAAGATTAAAATCATTGACTGAAAAAGTTGAGGAAATTCAACCTCTTACAAAATTTGAAATTGATGAATTCAATTTATTAAGAACAAGAGACTACTTAGCTAATGATATTGTATTTCAAGCAAAAGCAACTGGAGACAAATCTTTGGTTAATAGTGCATTCGAATTAGCTCCAGAAAATATAGCTGTTCAAAAAACTGCTTTCGATCTCAAACTAACTGATAAATTTAGACTTAAGCACTCTATAGGCTCAAGTTTAAAAGACGATGGATACAAAATTATTGTACCAAAAGGTAGTTTTATTCCAGTTTCAGAAGCAGCAATTGTTGTCACAGTATCAGACAATCAAACTACATCTGAAGCGACAATACATTACGGAGAAAATCCAATAGCAAGTCAAAATAAACAATTTGCCAAAATGAAAATTTCAGGATTACCCCGAAAAGGAGCTGGCTTGGCAAAAATGAAATATCACTTTACAATAGATATTTATGGGAATCTTAGAATGGAAAAATATTCCTTAGACAATGGAGTAAGACAAAATATGATAAAAAAAATAACAGGACTACTGGAAAAAGTAGAAGAATAACTTATTATGATACAGGTTCTGTGTCAGACGGGCTGAAGAGCAAACATGGAGTTTTGTGCATTTTTGAGCATTAGTTATGAATTGAAATTTTTGCTTCAAAACCTCCTGAAATTACAGATACAAACCGATGGCGATACGGCGGACTTAAAAATGTGAATAAATGATGGATTTTAGGAATATCAATTGTATTACTTCTCCATATTTTTTTAATTCTTTTTTACTGAGCTCTTTAAATATTTTAAAAAAAAATCAAAAATTGGAATAGTATTCTTTTTACTTGAATCAATTTATCTTTAATCATTTTCAGGAATAATATAGACAAATGACTATTAAGAAAGAAGATGGATATGATAACGAAAGTTCGAGACAAAGGATACATTTTTGCCTCTTTATTTTTTAAATTCCATTATAAAGTTTCTTTTTCTTTTTTTGTTTAAACTGTTTCGAAACATAGTCATTTATTTTTTCCCCGCGAAGCAGAATATCCGCCAGATTTTCTTTTACATGATCTTTTGATTCCAGATTTTGAAAGTTCCCTGTATTTGCTGAAACATTATTTTGATATTTTTTTTCAAATGCAACAATGTTCATGGCACAGCTTTCCTGAATTCCTTTTGCACTGAATTCTTTTCCTAAAGTACTTCCGTTAAAAACGGATTTGGTTTTGTGGTCAACGTAAGTTATTCCGTATAGCTGTCCTTCATTGCTTTTTCTTAATATCGTGTAAATGCTTTCTCTTTCTAATACTCTAGATAATTTTTCGGCAGAAAATATGTCTTCACGGAAGAAAGCTAGTTTTATGGCATTTTTTACATATTTTTTACAAGATTCTTTCTCTGCGTCATTAGACTTAAACTTTCCTTCGAGAAATTTTAAGGTAGGTCTGCTGTAAAATTCGCTGGCTTTTATGGGTACTCCTATCGGTTTTGAACTCTGGTCAAGGATCTTGTAAAGCAGTCCATTATTTTTAAAAACTCTCGATTCCTCGGTTCCTCTGTCAGCATGGACATTATAAAGATTTAAAACGGCATTAAGTTCAGGCAGGCTCGAATATTTATAGTCAAACAGAACCTTGTTTAAAACAGAATTGATCGCCTTTCTGGACTCTGCTTTTCCGTATTCGACTCTACCAACGCTTATCGGTTTTAAAGTGAAAACTTCCTTCTGTTTTCTTCCTTCAGCTTTTACCAGCCCGAAAATTTCTTCTATCTCTTTTCTTGCAGGCTCTGATTTTTTAACGCCTATCAGATGCAGATCAATTCTTTTTCCATCTCTTTGAATATTATTTGTGACCACGTGCAGATGCGGGTGTCCCGCATCATGGTGCTGATACACTAAATAAGGCTGTTTTCCAAAACCGATCTTCTCCATATAAGTGTCTGCAATTTCAGTTAGCTTTTCTTTAGAATGATTTTCCGATGGATCAAAGTTGAGCGATATGTGGACGCTATTTCGCTTTGCATTTTCATTCAATGAAGACAGTTTTAAAAAACGGTTCAGCTTCTGGGTAAAGCTTAATTTTTCTAATTCAAGAGGGTAGTTCACGGCACTAATGCACTCGGCAATTCCTTCCTTAACTTTATTTTCGTTATAGTTCAGAATGCTGTTTATCGAACGGCTTGTTTTTATCACTGCAACCATTGTTCCGATATTTTCTGTGTATGACTTCTTATTGCTTCTAATTTATTGGAGAGCGCCTCTCTTTCCAAATCAAATAAAAACAGCTGTGTCTTAAACTCAGGAATCATTTTCAGCGTATTTACTTTTCTGGAAATCTGGTTGATGTTATTTCCAATTGCACGGAGTTCTGTAGAAAGAACAATGGTTTCTTCCATTAAATCATCTAGTGACTGGTTGCGGTAAGTGCTTGTGATCGGTCTGCTGAATAAGTGTTTTCGAATATAATCGCTTAATTTTCTGCAGGTGCTTGCTTTGAACTGGCTTTCAATTTTTGCATACTCTTTCTCTGTCAGGCGCAGGGTTATTCTGCGTGATCTGTTTGAATTTTCTCTTTCCATCATTTTTCCTTTTCATTGTTTTCAAACATTCTTCTTTTAAGATTCTCCACCGCCGAGTTCCGAGGCAGAAGGTGGCAAGATAGGCGGTTGTCAGACAACCGTACATCTTGCTGATCACAGGAACGAGGTGATCTCTGGAAATTTTTAAAAGTAGGCTTCTAATTTAGGGAAAATATTTATATGTATCATGCGCAAAATATGTGCATGATGGCTGTAGAATGTGACAATGTATAAATATTTAAAAAAAGAAAAAGGGAAAAAAGAAAGCAGTCTTCAATTGGACAGGCAGACAGTTGAAGTGCTATAAGTCCCGCAGGGCATTTTTTGAGGAACGAAGAAAAATGTTATGCGCACTTCTCTGGCTGTGTCCAATACATTGCTTTGCTTTTTTTGCTTTTTGGAATTACAATTTTCTCAGTCCTATTTCTACAGCAAAATAAAGAATTTAAATGATGAAGATGTTTGATAATTTTATTGTGCTTTTGCGCGAAATTATTGATATTAATTTCTTTTATTTACATTCGTAAACATTGAATTAATTATAATTAGAAAAAAATATAAATCAATAATAGACTAAGTTGATAATAGAAAAAATTAATAATGTTAAATCTGAAGAATTCAAAAGAGCTGTAGAATTAGGAGATCGAAATTCTGCAACATTAGGTTTTCTTCCTTATCAGGCTTTTGAAAAGTATGCTTCTAATAATCAATTAATTGGGGTTTTTGAGGATGATTCAAGAGATCTAATGGGATACCTTCTTTATAGAATTTCTTTTAACAGAGTAACAATTGTTCATTGTTGCGTAGATGAAAATCATCGTAAAAAAAATATTGCCTTTACACTTGTTGAATACTTAAAGAATAATACTAGGCAATTTGAAGGAATAAAATTAAGCTGTAGGAATGATTACGGAATTGATAAAGTTTGGGAAGGTTTTAATTTTGTTCCTATTAAAGAAAAAAGAGGGAGAAGTAAATTGGGTCTCCCCTTAACAGTTTGGTGGTATCCTCAATATCAGAATAATTTATTGTCTCAAATATCAGATTACGAAATCAGTAATAAGATTGTAGCAGTAATTGATATGAATGTTTTTTTAGATATTAAAGATAAAAGAGAGGATGAGAGTTTAGCACTAAATAGTGATTGGTTATTAGCAGAAGCAATACTTTTTGTTACTAGAGAGATAAATATAGAAATAAATAGATCAAAGACACAGAAACAGAAAGAAACCAGTCGTCAACTTCTTTCGCATTACAATGAACTTCCTTTTAAAGATGAAGAAAGCTATAAAAAAGTATTAGAAGAATTAAAAATTATATTTCCTCTTAAAAGTCAAAACGATAAATCAGATTTAAATCATATTGCGTATTCAATAACTGGAGGAGCGCATTTTTTTATTACAAGAGATCAGGAAATTTTGAATAAAGCAGAATACTTTAATGATAATTACAATATAATAATTTGTCGGCCAAGTGACTTTATCACTCATCTGGATGAAAATATACAAGTTACAAAATATCAGCCTCAAAGATTGATAGGAACAAATATAAATTCAAAAAGTATCACGGCTTCAAATATTAGTCATTTTACAGAGGTCTTTTTGAAGCCCGCAGAAAAAAAGCATCAGTTTGATAAAATAGTAAGAAATTGTCTTTCTTCGCCAAATGATTTTGAGCTGGTAACGATTTCTAAAGAAGATGATTTATTAGCGTTTATAGTTTTTGATAGGTCTTCAGAAGACAAACTCAACATACCTGTTTTTAGGTTTCTAAAAAATGAATTAAAAATCACACTAGCAAAACATTTACTTTTTAAAACCATTTTGACATCAACAAAAGAAGATAGAGTTTTAATTGAAATAAATGAGCAGAATCTTGATGATGATCTTATTGATTGCATTAAGGAGGCAAGATTTGTAAAAGTGATGAATTCGTGGCAAAAAATAAATCTTAAGGGAGTAGTTGAAGAGAAAAGACTTGTTCAAGACATTTCAAATAAAAATAATGAACTCTCAAATATTGAAAATACTTTAAAAGAAGTAATAAAGGAAGTTGAAAATAAAGAAGGAAGCTATAACTTTATAGAAGGTTATTCTTTTGAAAGATATCTATCTCCGGTCAAGATTGAGGAATTAGAAATACCAACTTACATCGTTGCAATTCAGCCACAATGGGCGGAACAATTATTTGATGACAGGTCGGAAGAGAAATTAGCTTTATTTGAGCCACAATATGAATTATTATTAAATAGAGAAAATGTTTACTATCGCTCAGCAAATCCAAAAATTCTAAAATCGCCAGCCAGGATATTGTGGTATATAAGCGAGAATAAAACTACTAAATGTAAGGGACGCATAACTGCATCATCTTATATAGATGAGATTTTTATAGATGATCCTAAAAAATTGTTTAAGCAATTCAAACAGCTTGGTATTTACGAATGGAAGCATGTGGCAGAAACTGCAAAAAAAAGTAATGAGGTGATGGCTTTTGTTTTTTCGGATACTGAAATTTTTAAAAATTCAATTCCGTTAAATCAAATAAAAGAATTAATTAAAAAATTAGAGAATAAAAATTTTATGGCATTATCCCCTGTAGAAATTAAAACTGAAACGTATCTTGCACTCTATAAATTAGGAATGGAATTATAAAGAATGAATAATAAAAAGAATAATTTACTGCTCATTTCAATTAAACCTCAGTACGCAAAAAAAATCTTTGAAGGTGAGAAAACTATAGAGCTAAGGAAATCAGCGCCACAAAGAGTTGATATTGATGATTATATGTTGATTTATGTCACATCGCCAGTAAAGGAATTATGGGGAGTTTGTAAAATTCAAAGTATAGTAAAGAATGAGCCTGAGATTATCTGGAATAAATATGGTAATGTAGCTGGCATTTCCAAAGAAGACTTTGACGATTATTATAAAGAAACTACTAATGGATATGGAATTGAATTAAAAGAAGTGAAAGCTCTCATAAATACAATAAGTTTAGAAGAATTACGGGTAATGATACCTGACTTTACAGCACCGCAAACTTATAGATATATAGATGAGGAGCTAATAAATAATGATAATTTAAAAAAGCTTTTAACTTAATTTGTGCTTGTAGTTTTTTTTTAATCAATAATATAGATATAAAAAAAGGAGACCTTAAGGTCTCCTTTTTTGTTTGAATTAATATATCTTTTATAAAAGCTTATTTGGCTTTTAGTAATTTTTCCAAATATTCAACTTTGTCTTTTTCGGCTTGAACTAAACGCTCATATAGTTTGATCTGCTGTTCGTGCGATTCCATTAATTTATCCAATGGGTTAAAAGTACATTGAGTATTTAATGATGAATTATCGTTAAAATTATTAAAGCTATTAAAATAATTAATTACGCCTTCATCAGAAAAGTTTTTAATTGCCTCGACACTTACCTCTAAAGCTTTTGCAACTTCTTTTAATTTTTCATCATCAATGGTTTCGCTGTTTTCCAGAATAGAAACAGCCTGCTGGTTTGTCCCCATAGCCTGTGCGAGTGCTTCCTGCTTCATGTCTTTCAGTTCACGGATACGGCTGATCTTGCGCCCCATGTGGTTTGGTTTTGTTAATGTACTCATAGTCCAAAGATAATAATTAAGGATAAAAAAGCCAGATTTATGTATGATACATATTTTCTCATGTACGGTACGGGACATTTTGATAGCGTACCATACAGGTAATCGCTTACTTGCCAGTGTGTTTAGCAAAAATACAATTTTTCAGACAAGTATTAACTAAAATGAGTGAAATTATGAAAGCAATTCAAAACACCGCATCCGACTTGATTTATCGAGTTATTTCCCAGAACATCGATCCGATAGGCATCTACTGTTTTGCAGAGAAGAAAAGCATTTATACTTTTAATGAACCTTTTCAGAAGCCCATCCAGAAGGAAAAGCATGTCCATCTTTATCTGCTCGTCATAGCCGAAGAGTTCGAGGATAATATCGGCAATGAGCTTACCGATAAAATAAAGAGCAGGTCAAGAGGACAGATAACCGTCACAATTCTGCTTCACAGAGTGAGAAATATTATAAAACTATATGGAGACCAGCAGTATTTCTTCTGGAACATTTTTAAGAATGCGCAGAGAATCCATATAGATGCATACAGATCGCCGATAATCTGGGCTAAGAATCCAGAAAAGAGATATGTGAAAAGCACTTCAGCATACGCAGGAGACAGAAGAAATGTTACTGAATCGATCTGGGATCTTATCTATAATAACGACCAGTATTTTTCATATGAAGTCAGAATGTGTTCACTCCATCAGATAGTGGAACAGACCTGCCTTTCCCTTATAAGGGTATTTCTGGGATATACGCCTAATCATTTTTCTCTGGGCTACTTATTTGAGCTTTGCGAATATTTCACGAGCTTGACTTCTGAATACTTTCCCCGAAACAGCAGGGATGAAAAAAATATGTTCAAGCTTTTGAAAAAGAACCCAAACACGCTTCGATTCAGTAGAAGGAACAGTTTTGATTATCTGTACTATGGGCTGATGGAAGACAGATGCCGTGATTTTATGAAAGAAGCAGAAGCCATTATTCAGAAAGAACTGGAGAGGCTTGAGGGAATTCATCAGAATGTGACATTATCAGCATAAAAGCCGAAATCATGAAAACCGATGAAATCAAAAAACAGGAAGACATCAGGGTGTTAAGCGGAAAACTGCCTAATGCCCTGAAAAAAGCAGAGGATAAAAGAGGGATGTATAATGCAGAAATCAGGGTTTATGGCTATTGCGAACTCGGTTCTGTCGTTAGAAACCTAATGAAGCTGTGCATTATCGCTTTAGATCAGGACAGCGCAGAAGTTCCGCCTACGATTCAAAACCAATACATTGATGTTGGGCTTATACTGGGAATTGCTTTGCAGTTATTTCCAGTTGACGAACTTGAATTTTTAAATGAGATTGCTAATCTGTTTTCAAAAAATAAAGAAGAAACAGAATGTCAAGATTAAGATTTAAAATTTGAAAAATTATGGAAACTGACAAAATAAAAACACTGGAAGAATTTAAAGATTTTGCATCCTATCATTTTAAACTGCTCAAACCTGCTCAGGACAAACACGGGGAATCAATACGTGAGATAAGATTTTATGGTTATGCAGATATGACTTGCCTTGGAGTGAATCTGATTAGAATGTGCCTGAGTATTGTTTATTCGGATGAACTGGATAACAGGGAGATTTATATAGGCTCGGTTCTGGAGCTTGCACTTCAACTGATTCCAAGCGCAGAAATAGAGGTTCTGGATGAAATATACAGAATGCTCAATGAAAATAAGGAAGATAAATGAATACTGGGCATATCAATGGTTTCAATGCCGTTTTCATGAGCATATTATGTTCATGACATTGAGAAAAAAGCATTTTATCTTTGTTAGAATCAAAAATTGGATTGAGTGATGATAGGTAAATTTTACTTATGATCTCCAGTGGATTAGGTTTTATATTTGTGTTATCCTACCCAAATTTTGCGCAGGGTAAAATGAGAAAAGTGTCATAACTTTATAGCGATGAATGATTGTGGAACAAAAAAGACCGAGGCTCGGTCTTTTTTTAATGAAGAGGAATTTCAAATGGAGAAGGATGGAAGAGAAGAAAGAGGAAAAATGACGGCAGAAAAGACCAGAAAAATGCTGAAAGATGAAGGAGTGGAAGTGACGCTGGAACAGGCGGTAATGATTTTAGAATTTTTAAGAAAACTGGCAAACATGGCAGTTTCAAACTATTTAAAGAAAAAAGATGAGAAAAATAGCAGACCTATACGTGAGAGTGAGTACAGATGAGCAGGCAGACAGGGGCTACTCGCAGAGAAATCAGGAAGAAATGCTTCGCAAGTACTGCGAAATAAATGCGGTTGAATTAAGACACGTTATTTATGAAGACCATTCGGCAAAGACATTCAACCGCCCGCAGTGGAAGAAACTGCTTGCGGATCTAAAGAGGCATAAGAATAAAACAGATCTTCTCCTGTTTACCAAATGGGACAGGTTCAGCAGAAATGCGGGAGATGCTTACCAGATGATCAGTACCCTGAGAAAACTGGGAGTTGAGCCTCAGGCTATAGAACAGCCTTTAGATCTTTCAATACCCGAGAACAAAATGATGCTGGCTTTTTATCTGGCTGCTCCTGAGGTCGAAAATGATAGAAGAGCCCTGAATACCTTTCATGGCATGAGAAGAGCTAGAAAAGAGGGAAGATATATGGGAATTGCTCCTATCGGTTATATTAACCGAGTAAAAGAAGACGGCACAAAATATATTGCATTCGACCAGCCAGAAGCCTCTATTTTAAAATGGGCTTTTGAAGAACTTTCCAAAGGAATTTTCAATACGGAACAGGTGCTTCACATGGCAAAAGAAAAAGGGCTTAAAGCAGGCAAAAACCATTTCTGGAGAGCGATCCGCAATCCTCTTTACTGCGGTAAGATCGAAGTTCCTAAATATAAGGATGAGGAACGCACTTTAGTGAGAGGACAGCATGAAGCATTGATCTCGGAAATGCTTTTCTATAAAGTTCAGGATGTTCTTGACGGAAGATCCCGCAAATATCTTCCAAAGGCACTTTCTGCCAAGCCTTTTCCGCTGAGAGGTTTTTTCATCTGTCCCGACTGCGGGAAAATATTGACTGGAAGCATATCTAAAGGGCGACATAAATATTATCCTTATTACCATTGCAGTGCAGGTTGCAGATACAGGATAAACTCGGAAACAGCCAATGAGATATTTATACAGAATCTGAAAAAATATGTACCAATTCCTGAAATCAAAAATATCTATGCCAATGTCATAGGCGACTGTTATAAAGAACAGATTAAGGACGTTTTGGAAGAAAAGACTAAAATCATAAGCCAGATCAAGGATTATGAAACCAGAATCTCAAATGCAAGGGATCTTCTTGCAACAAAACAGATTGAAGCTTCGGACTACAGAGAGATGAAGTCAGATTACGGAGAGATGGTAAGGAGGCTTGAATTAAAATTATCTGGTATCGATGATGAGAATAAAGATATAGAAGAGCTTTTAAAAGCGGGAGTAGAGAACCTAATGAAGCTTAACGAATATTATGAAAATGGCAACTGGATTGAATCGAGAGATTTATTAGGTTCGATTTTTCCTGAGAATTTTACGATCTCAGAAAACGGGTTTCGAACCGCTAGAGTAAATGAAGTAGTGCATCTCATCTACAGTATTAACAGGCTGATAGGTCTAAATAAAAAAGGGACAAAGAAGAAATTCTCTTCTTTGTCCCAATTAGTAGCGGGAACAGGACTCGAACCTGTGACCTTCGGGTTATGAGCCCGACGAGCTGCCTACTGCTCTATCCCGCGATGTTTCGGGTGCAAAGATACACACTAAATACGGTTATGCAAATAATTTTTGTACTTTATTTTCTATAATTTCAAAAAGAGATGGCTTTTCTTAGACTTTATAATCCAATAATTCTTGGTAAACGTTTCCGTTTAAGCCTAGTAGCAAGCCAAATGCAGGTTCGGTTTTTATGCCGCTTTCTTTCAGTTTTATAATCTCTAATCTAAAGTTTTCGTCTCTAGAACGTAGAATTTGGTCTTCAATGACCATATGTCTGTAGCCATTTTGAAGTTCTGTAGGGATATTTTGCCCGAAGATTTCTATTTCGAAAGTCTCAATAAAGAAGTTTGCTACTATTGATTCTTGATTATCAATTACGATTTCTCGAATCGAAAAGCGTTTTTCCTTTTCAAATAGATATTTAATTCTCGCAATAAAACCAGATTTATTTTTCCAATAGCAGACAATGTCCAAGTCGCTGTTTTCAATATCAATATTAATCGGAATCGTGCCAACCAAGATTGGATCAAATTCGGCAAGATTTTCCAAAATATGATGTTTGGTCAAAATATGAAATGCCGCTTGCTGTTTTGAATTTCCCGTTTTTAAATACGATATGTTTCTGAAATTAATCATTTATGATCTTATTTTTTTCTTCGTTGATTTCCTGCTCTAATCTTTTATTGATGTCAATTTTAGCATTCGTAAAAACAAAAATTGTAGCGCGATATCCTCTAGCATATTGATTTGTAACTTCACCACCAATAACTGAAGATTCAAAATACGGACTTGTTTCTTTCATTTCTTTATCGTTTTCTTCAAAATCCTTAACGCGAATCAAGTTTTTGTATCTAATGCTGAGGTCAAACCAATTGAGATAATCAGCGTTGAAAGAAACAGCTTTTATTCCTTTTTTAGTATAATAATTAATTGCTCCTGCTTGTCCGTAATTATCGCAGATGACAATAGTTTCTTTTTGGTTGGGCAGTAAGGCGTAGAGCGAATCTGTTTTTCTGGCTAATTCTTTCCAACCCAGCATATCGGCAAAATCTTGAGGCAAATTATGGTCTTTACCATCTTCCCAACGAAGCATTCCCATTTTTTTGTACTTCTCTGAATGCGCTACAATATATTCAGGACTTTTATTTGGAAAGGCAATATCATACATCGGAATAAAAAAAAATATCGGAATCAAGATAAAAACAGGTTTCAGAAAACGTTTCCATCCATTGTTTAAGATTTGAGATAAAAATACAGCTCCAAAAGCAATGTAAATTGGATATAATCCGATTGCGTAATACGCTTTTGCTTTGAAATAAATAAAAATCAAAAGCGTGAAAACAAACGATGCAAAAAATAATTGGTACTTTTTGAAAGGCTGATACAACAAAACCGCATAAAGCCCAGCTAAAATCACCAATAAGCCACCAATAAAAAAGAGAATCTGTTCTTTTAGGAAATTGGCTCTATCGACATTCACCAATTGGGTTTCTGCCAATTCTTTCATGTGGTGCACAATCGGAAAATGATTGCTGTACTGCCAATAAAGATTTGGCAGAATTAATATTAAACCTAAAATCAAGGCAAAATAAAACTCTTTTTTTGCGAGTATTTTTCGCTGTTGTGAAAGTAAAATGGCTGGAACTAATCCGAGGAATAAAAACACAATATTGTACTTGTTCAAGAAGCCAAAGGCGAAAACGACGCCTCCTATAAAGAGCCATTTTGTATTTTCGGCAGTAATGTACTGTATTAAAACATAATAAAATGCAGTCCAGCATAAAACGTCAAAAGAGTTTGGCTGATACAGTGTATTTAAACGAAGCAAACACGAAAACAATACACATAAAGCACCAAGAATTAGAGCATAAAGATTACCTTTTAAAAGTTCTATTGTTTTCCAGACAATCAAAAGCGTCAAGGCGCCAAATAGGGCAGGGAAGAACTTTACCCAGAAAACCGAATTTCCAAGCAGCAGAATAAGATACGAAAACCAAGAAGTGACAGGTGGAACCGATAAATAGCCCCAAGCCAAATGATTTGCCTGATCGAGATGCAAATATTCATCACGCTGCAAATCGTATTCTGGACTAATTAAAACATATTGTAGAATGAATTTTAAAATAATAAACCCAATTAAAATAAATGTTTTTTTGTTCATGCAGATTTTGGTTATGTTGGTTTTGGCTTTTGTGTTGTAATTGGTTTCAAGTCAACACATAATTCTGTAGCTAAGATAAAACTTATTTTGATTTTTGAATAGTAGGAATGTTTCTTGTTGGGACTGTGTAAAATGCAGAATATTAGATATTTATGGTTTTGGAATATCAATTGAATTTACATTTTTATTACCTTTAGTATCAAGCAAATAACTTTAAAAGAAAATACCATGAAAAAGAAATTATTTATTTTAGTTGTCTTTTTGGGGACAATTTCATTTGCAAATGCACAAAGTATAGGAGACGTAACAAAGGCGGCCAGTAAGGCGTCAACAACGGCTGTGCCCGCTTTTGATGTTGCTAGTATTGCAAATCAGGTTATGGGAGTTTTATCTCCAAAATTAAAATTAACCGATGCTCAAAAGCCGATTGTAAATTCCTTGGTAAATGAAACTTTAAATAAAAAGAAGAACATTTTGCCCACAATGGCCACCGACAAGGCAGGTTATACTTCTAAAATGACGACTACTAGAGAGTCTTTTATATCTAAAATGAAAAAAAATATCAGTCCAACACAATTTGATGCACTTACCGCTTTATTGCCAAAATCTGCTTCTGCAGTAACACCACTGGCAAAAATGTTGTATTAAAATAGTTTAAAATAAAAAAAGCAAAATAGAATTCTATTTTGCTTTTTTTATTCCAATTTTTCATGGATTTATTCCTCGACAGTTTCAAATTCCATGTGGTCAATTATTTCTGCTTCTGGCTTTTCTGGTTTAGAAGCTTTTAGGGCATTAAATCTTTCCAACATTTCTGTTTCGCCTTCTTCACCGCTGAAATAAGGGAAAACATCCATAATTGCAGTTTCCGAAATAGCTGGAATAGAATATTCGCCCATTGTATTTTTCATTATGTGAAGTGTATTGTCATAAGCTTCGCGAACATCATTGGCCTGAACCAGCATATACATACTAGTTTTTCTTTCTTTACCGCTTTCTTCATCATAAGCGATTAAAGTGATTTTAGATTTAAACCATCTGTCTGCATTTTCAAAAGGATGAATTTCGGCATAATTTGCCACTTTGATAGCCGTGATTTTAAATTCTTCACTGGTATAAGCGGCCATTTCCTCAGTCATTCTTTTTTCAGCTTCTGTATAAGACAAAGCATCCACCAAGTAAGGTTCGGTTAAAACTTTTTGTCCTCCAGTTTCATCTGTTTTTCTATATTTTACTTTGCATTCGTACCAAACTGCGCTCATCTCTATTTAAATTTTAAGGATGCCAAAGATAAATTTTACAGCAGAAATAATAGTTAAATCTTTAAATAGATATTCACAATTTTAGATGATTTTAGCTAATGTTTTGAGAGTCTGAAAGTTGTATGTTTTACAGATAGCTTAGCTTCACTTAGTATGTCTTTTGTGTAAAATGCTGTAAAACAATTAGTTGTTTTTAAAGAGAGAGGCGTTAGAAAAAATATGAATTTTCTTAAATCCAAAAAATCAATTTGTACGTAAGTATCAATAACAATGGCTGGGAATGGGGCAAATTCAAATGGTATTGGTTTTTGGAGCATATTGAATAGTATTACATTTCCAGCTATTGTTTTTATAAATGTTAAAAAAGAAGGATTGGGAAAATTAGACGTACAAAAGTTAAAAGAGACTTTAAAATATCTGGAAAGTAAACAGCGAGAATTAAAAAGACAAAATCAAAATGATACTAGAAGCCTGGAATCGATGATTAAATATTTAAAAAAAGATATGATGGAACAGCACGCTTTAGCTGATCATCATCAGTTGATTAAACAGGAAATCAAAGACACCGAAACTTTTATCGAAAACGTCAAAAATATCATCAAAATCAATTCATAAAACAGTTTAGTATTATAGAATTTACTTTTTACTCCAACTTGAATTTTTCGTTTCTGCAATCCAAAATCAATTTGTGATTCAGAAAAAGTTTGTTGCCAATCATTCCCTGCATCCCGGAGCGTTTCATTAAGAATTTTTGAAGGCTTGATGTGCCTTCAATGTAAGTCACTTCAGATAAATTCAATGTTGTATTTTTAAATTGTATTTTCTTTTTCGCGGAAGCGGAATAAACGCTCAGAGTGTTTCCCCATGAATTTCCTTTTTCGGTTTTTATCGCACTGTTTTTACTGCGGTATTGTTGCCAGATTTCTTTTGTTGTAATGAGTTCGTAACCGCTCGTTCCGGTATCGTACAGTAGTTTTAGGTTCTCATTTTCGATAACTGAAGGAATAAGAATTTTACGTTTTTTGAACTCAAAAGCGGTAAAAGCATCTTCTTTAATTTTTTCAATAAACGAACATTGGTTGTTTTTGAAATCTAAAATGGTAATTCGCTTTTCTAATAAATCGGTTCCGATTGTACCAATTATATTTTCGGCATTCGGATTATCGAAACTGATTTTTTCGCCGTAATCTAAAACTTCAAAATCATTTGAAGCCACATGCATTTTTCCGATTCTAAAAGCACTAGAAATCGAGGAGTTTTCATTATCGATTTTTAACTGATTTTGAAATTTTTCCGCAATTGATTCTAATGATTTTTTGTAGAAAACAGTAACAGGAGAACCTGAGTCAAACTGCATATGGAATGTTCGATTGATTCCTTTTATTTCTACAGGCAAAAGCAAAGCTGAATGAGAGTTTTCGTCGCTAGAAATCCATTTTATCGGGATATTTTCGGCAATTCCTGAAATCTTCAAATAGTTTTCTGGTGGAGTGAATTTCTTTTGAAAATAAAAATATCCTCCCACCAAGAATAAAACGATAATAACTAAAAATACGGTTGCAATTTTCTTAAACAATTTCATGGTCTGTTTTTTTCTGCAAGATTCGGATTTCGTTTCCGATTTTTGTGCAAAAACAATACGACAGTTTTACGTCATTTTCATGACTTGTGTTATAAGAAGTTGTTTTTCAGTTTTATAGCAAGATCTTGTTTTTTATTTAAACTGATTCCGTTTAGAATAACGATAATGAGTTTTAAGCTTAAAATTGCAATTAAAGGAATAATGAAAAGCGGAAACTTTAGCGGAAATGAATTTTGGATGAACGGACATGCAATCATTAAAACCGAAAGGATAAGACTTAAAATAATTTGAATGCTTACAATTTGTTTTCCTAATTCTTTATTTTTTGGATCTTGCGTTTTGTAAGTTAACACTAAAGGAAAAATAATGCTCCCAAACGGAATAATAAGTCCTGATAAAACAGAAAGATTAATGAGTTTGGCTCTTTCTATCTGAATATTTTCATTTTTTAAAATGAGGTTTTCGGGATTAGTTTCCAGAGCTTCGGCAATGGTTTTTAAGGTAAAGCCTTTGAGAATACTTCCCGCTTCGATTCGTTGAATGGTTCGCAATGAAAGACCCGATTTTTCGGCAAGTTCATTTTGAGTCATATTCTGTTCTTCTCTCAAAAATTTAACTTTATTTTTCATTGGTTTTAAGCTGCTGATGTAGAGACGAAATTAAGAAAAAACTTTTGATGGAACTGGCATAAAAAAGACTTGGATTATTAGACCAATTCAAAGTTTTAATAAAAAATTAAGTTTTTTTCTTTAACAAAAATTATTAACTTGTTGTGTAATAAAAGATTCCTTAAATGTTATTGTTATAAAATTTTCCAGTTATGCGAGTATCCGTTGTCCGAAAAAATATAAAACTATTACCAGATTCAAAAAGAGTTGTTGCCCGATATTTTATGAATGGGCAAGAAAGAACCCAGCAAATGGTACTTCGGATAATGATGCTGGACGAGAAACAGGTATTGCAGACTTTAGAGCAGACGCTTCGTGAATTTGCGAGAAGACACCGAAATATTTCGGCAGTTTTTTTTAGACACTGTGAAAGAATTCGTCCTATAATAGAAGGCATGCAGATTGATTACGAAGCCATGTCTCTAGACCGTAAAATGCTTATTGGATCTTATTGTACGATGGAGTACGCCATAGAATCGGCGGCGATTTTTAATCCGTCAATTGTAGAAGATTTTGATCAGACCGGATTGGAGGCAGGAGAAAAACGCGTTATAATTTCTTTTCGAGCCACTGGCGAAGGTCATATTTCGTCAATTGTTTTTAGAAGAGCCATTTTGGACCGTGATAACAATCTGCATATCATGAAAATAGGAAATCATATTGATAAGGCAGAAATCGAACATAAAACCTTATTTAATAAAGAGCGATTCCTTAGTAAGCTGTACGAAATGCACACAGCAGACAAATATATTGCTCAGATTATGCAGGATCTTCCAGATGAGTTTGAATTTGCGGTTCTTAAAAATTTGCTGATTGAGTCTTTAAAAGATCCTTTAATTCGCGAAGAAAGAAAAGTAGCACTGGAAGAAATACTGTGGTTGGCTAATTCTTTTTACGATTTGCAGTTCAAACATGATTCGGATATTACAGAACGTGTCATTTTTCCAATTTCTGATTCGGAGAGCCGTGGAATAGAAGATGCTCGTTTTGTACGTTTTACAGATGATAACGGTTCTTCGCGTGTTATGGCAACGTATACGGCTTATAACGGACATACAATTTTGCCGAAATTAATTTCTACCGAAGATTTTTATAGTTTTAGAGTTATGCCGCTTCATGGAGAAGGAGCGCAGAATAAAAATCTGGCTTTATTTCCTCGAAAAATAAAAGGCAAATATGCTATGCTAGCCAGAATTGACGGCGTAAACAATTATATTATGTATTCTGATCGAGTAACGCAATGGAATACGCCTGTTTTGCTGCAAGAACCGCGCTATACATGGGAGCTGACACAGATTGGAAACTGCGGATCTCCGCTTTGGACAGAAGAAGGATGGCTTGTAATTACGCATGGAGTTGGAGCTATGAGACGCTATTGCATTGGTGCCTCATTGTTTGATCTCGACGATCCTTCTAAAGAAATAGGAAGATTGACAGAACCTTTGCTTTCTCCATTGGAAGATGAAAGGGAAGGATATGTGCCAAATGTGGTGTATTCTTGCGGGGCGATTATTCATAACAACAGTTTAATTCTGCCTTATGCTGTATCTGATTATTGCTCAACTTATGCTGTAGTTGACATGGTTGAATTGCTAGATGCGCTTAAGAAAAGCAAGTAATATCTTTGTCTAAAATATTTTAACACGTAGAGATATAGTTTTTGAAGTCTTTAAAAAAGGCGTTTCACTAATTTTAACGCACATAGCTTATCTATGTGTTGAAACTTGTTTTTTTGTCTTCTTTTTTTAGTGTAAAAAAATCTATGTTTCTATGTGTTAAAAGCATATTCTTGATTTGGACCTATCGGATTTGGTAATATCATCTTTTGTTGAGGTTTGGAATTTTCTCTGTTAGGTTTTTCCAATATCGTTTTGGCATGTGTTTGATATGAAGTTTGGTGTTTTTTCTCGATTCGATATTGACACTTTTAAAATAATTGCGCCATAAATTCTCGAAAAACTCTTCGTTTTCATCATTTATTTCAGCTAAAAAACGCGAAGAAGGATTGGACTCAAACTGCATTTCCACCGTAGAGACATTTTCAAGATCATAATAAATTCCGTATTTGCGTTTAGCGTCGTAAATGAGCCAGCGCTGGTCTGCATATCGGTTTTTAAAATGCTGTTCGATAAGCGGTAAAACATCACAATCGGGTTCTATGATGGCATAATATAATCCGTCTTTTGTTAGTTTAAAACGAACAAAAGCTTTCATTCTATGGCTTTCCTTCCCCGTTAAATGTGCTGCTTTTTTTACGTTCAATACTTCGTTTCGGCTTAAATCTCCTTCGATATTCATTGGACTCGAAAAAACATATTCGACAAAGCGAAACAAGATTTCTTCAATCTGATCCATTTCAGATAAAAAAGCAAAATATAGGTTATTAAAACCATGATGAGAGAGGCGTTTCTCCAAACCATTTAAAACTCGGTTTGCTTTAGCATTATCAGTTATTACAAGCTGAGTTTCTGAGAAAAGCAAAGTATTTGAAATCTCCTCTTTGGCAAAAACAACATCTTTGAGTTTGTATTCGTAGATTTCAAAAACGGCTGTAAGCCAGCCTTCATAACTTCCATCATAAAGCAATTGTGTCATCAGAATTAAAATAATGCTAGCTGGTTCGAAAAATTGTTTTTGTATTTACTGTTCTGTAAATTCAAAATCTGACTTTTTATTTGAATAGGCGTCAGGTCTTTCTGCATATAGAAAGGCGACGAAAAAGCCAAAAAGAATTTTGAACGGCTGTAGGCAATTCCTAATTTCTTTAAATCTTCGGGCTGTAATTTTTTAAACCTTCTGGCAGCGATAATTTTTTTTGCGCTCAAAAATCCGATTCCAGGAATGCGCTGAATCAATTCTATATCAGCTGAATTAATATCAACTGGAAACTGATGCAGATTTCGCAAGGCCCAACCTAATTTTGGATCAATATCTAAGTCAAGATTTGGCTGGTCAAATCCTACAATTTCATTTACATTAAATCCGTAATAACGAATTAGCCAATCGGCCTGATACAAACGGTTTTCGCGAATCATAGGAACTGGAGTTCCAATGGCGGGAAGTCTGTTGTCATAACTTATAGGCACATAACCAGAATAATACACCCGACGCATTTTCATTTGTTCGTAAAAATAATTGGCCATTCCGAGAATTTCCAGATCATTTTCTTTTGTTGCGCCAATTACCATTTGCGTGCTTTGTCCTGCTGGAGCAAAAAGCGGTGTTTTGTAATTGGATTTTTTCTCTTCTTGATAACCAATGATTTCGTTTTTAAGATATTGCATTGGTTTTATGACATCTTTGTGATTTTTATCGGGAGCCAACAGTTTAAGGCTTTGTTCTGTCGGCATTTCGACATTTACGCTCAGACGGTCGGCATATAATCCAGCTTCTTTCAGTAATTCTTCGCTAGCGCCAGGAATCGCTTTGAGATGAATGTAACCATTAAAATTTTCTTCTAACCGTAATTTCTTTACAATTCGAACCAAACGTTCCATTGTATAATCGGCATTGTCAAAAATTCCAGAACTCAGAAATAATCCTTCGATGTAATTTCTTCGGTAAAAACCAATCGTCAAGTCAACCACTTCTTGTACCGTAAATGCGGCACGTTTGATATCATTGCTTTTTCGGCTGACACAATAGGCACAGTCAAAAATACAGTGATTGGTAAGCAGAATTTTTAGTAGAGACACACATCGGCCGTCTTCTGTAAAGGCATGGCAGATTCCGCCTCCCGTGTCACCCAATCCTTTGTTTTTATTTTTGCGTGTGCTTTGTCCCGATGAGCAAGAAACATCATATTTTGCCGCATCTGCTAAAATTGCCAGCTTTTCCATCACTCTTTCCTGTACCATTTTGCTCTTTTTTTAGTTGTTTTTGAAAATGAAAATTCATTCTCTCAAAACTAGGAATTCATGCTAAAAAAGAAGTAAAAGAAGCTGTTCTAAATTGTATCAATTTTTTTTGCAAGGTTATTTTTACATTGAAAAAATTACTATATTTAAGATTCAAAAAAACAGGTATAAATACGGGTTTGTAGATTGTAAAAACTTTATACATTCGCCGAAATAGAAAAACTGATTTCCCCCCTTAACATTAGTTTTTCAGATTTAGAAGTATTAGCAAATATTAGGAACAAACGGCTAAAACAATGAAATTTGTAAAAGGACAAGATGTTTCCTACACGGCATGGAGTGGGATATCTTATAAGGGAACCATAATTGAAAGAAAAATGGATTTTAAAAAGGGGTTAATCATAAAATCGACTTCAAAAGAAAGAGATTTTCATTATCTCATTGAAATACAAAAAAACGGCATGACCGAGAAAATCTTATGTGCCGAAAATCAGCTGAAATTATTAGAAAAGAAAAAACGAACAGCAAAGAAAGTGGCCTAAAAGCTAATCTTTCCAGTTTTTTGTTTCTAATTTAAAAGATCATCTTTTAGTCCAATTCTTTTCAAGCTGTTTACCATTCTAAAAACAACTTCATCAGAAAAAATAAAGCTAGAAAGTATTTCTTTAATTTCTGTTGCAGTTTGAGGTTGTAGTTCTAGAAGGTTATTTAATTGTGTTTTCGCTTTTGCATCCTCATTCAATAGCGATAGAGAAATTGCTTTTAGCAAAGAATCCCAGATAGTTTCGCTAAAATCCATTTTATCAGCCCAATACAGAGACTTCTGATAATCCTTTTTATGAATGTAATAACAGCAATAGCCAATGGTAATCCACCAAGGGTGCGAAGGATTTATGCGGATTGCATTTTCTAACAAATTGAAACCTTTCTCAAAATACGCGGCAAAAATAAGCATGCAGCCTACTCCTGAAGCAATTCCAGATGAATTAGGATTTATTTTTATGCATTGTTCTGCAGCGGCAAGACAATTATCCTGATCTTTTTTAAAGCAGTTTAAAAGTGTCAGCGCATGCCATGCCTGCTGGCAATTGGGATCGATTGTTAAGGCTTTTGAGACGCAATGACTGCTTTTTTCTATTGTTTTTTTGCAATTGTCTAATCCCAAGGCAAGAGAAGCCAAATGCATTTCGCCAAGCATTGCCCAAACAATGGCATGGTTTGGGGCTAATTCTACAGCTTCGTTTAAATGGGACAGAGCATTAGCATAATTTTGGATCGAATAATAAGACTGATATTCATTGTAACTGCAAATTGCCTTTAATACACTGGAGTTGTCTGCTATTTTAGAAGGTGCAGTTTTTATTATTTCTTTAAAAATAATGCCATAGTATCCGCCCATAGAAGCCACAATATCCTTTACGATTTCATTCTGGATTCTTATGCCATCATCTATTGTAGCGGGTGTAAATAACTTTGTCAATACAAATTTGCCCGAAGAAGAATTTATCAGATTTATCCTGATCTGCAGCTTGTTATCGATAATTTGGATATGACCAGTAATGATAAAATCTGCTCCGACCAGTTGAGCAGCCTCAAGGATATTTTCATTAATTTTTGAAATAATTTCAGAAGGAAAATGGCCAATGACAGATATATCCTGAAAACGGGAGAGTTCGGCACTGATTTCTTCAGAAAGAATCTGCGAAAAAGCTTCCAAATCTGGACGAAGAACCATTGATTTAAAAGGAAAAACTGTAATCACCAGATTTGTTTTTTGGATGCTGGCGAGGGCATCAGCATGCCTAATTTTATTATTATGAATAAATTCTGGGACATAACCGCCTTTTGGGACGTGAATAATTACAGAATTATCTTTGCCGTCTGTTGAATAATACTCATGAAGCAATTTTCTTAATCGTCCTGCATGAATGCGAACCATTGCGTCATCATGAGGGTTAAAATGAGAAGGTCTGCTTAAAGCATTTACTGCTATAGAATATTCTTTGATGAACTTCTGTCTTTCGTCTATAGTTTCTGTAACAATATAACGAAGGAAATTACTTAATAGCGTTGAGTTCTTAAAAGAATAAAACTTTAAAACATTTTCCAGTTCATCATAGATTTTATCCGAGGGGATTTTTTTTATTTCCATAATAAATTATTTAAAATTATTAATATAAAAAAAGTCACACGGCGTATAAAATGTTAAAAACCAAATATTTATGAAGATATAAATTTATGAAAATTTTTAACATGTTAGTATTATTAATCTGATATTTTTAACCGTTAAATGTAACGGTTATTAACTCTAATGGAGCCCTAGTATTACTTATATTTGTTTGATAATCAATGTAAATGCCAGTTGCACTACACTTTTTTTAATAAGAATTGATTTAATATTTTAATCTAAAAATGTTTTGAGTTCTTTTTCCAAAAAAGCGGATTTCTAAAAAAGAATGGTTTTTAGCTATAAAACCCAGATCCAGAACTCTTAGATTTTTAAATAAAAGAGTTTTTTTTCGAGCTAGAATTGAAAAAAGCAGATGAAAAATAGTATCCCACAACAAACAAACTATAATCATTATGAAGAAAAGGTTTTTACAAATGGTAACGATGAGGCATCGGACCATTATAATTTGTTTTCTCATTTCAGCTTTTGCTCAGGCTCAAGATGAAGCGAATAAAAGTATGGAAATCTATGGTTTTATTATGACCGATATTGGTTATAATTTTAATCAGATTCAATCAGATTGGTACGACGTGGTAAGACCAACTAAACTGCCCGCGTTTAAAGATCAGTATGGACCAGACGGCAGTTACTATGCTTCTGTTCGTCAGACTAGATTAGGCTTTAAAAATTATTTTGATACCGGAATCGGAGAATTAAAGACACATTTTGAGTTTGAATTGTTCGGTACGGGTGTAGACGCAGGACAGACTACTTTTCGTCTACGTCACGCTTACGCTGAATTAGGAAAATTTGGAGCAGGACAAACTTGGAGCCCTTTTATGGATATTGGCGTATTCCCAAATTCATTAGAATACTGGGGACCAACCGGAATGGTATTTTTTAGAAATATTCAAATTCGCTACATGCCCATTCAAGGTGATACCCGTTTAACCATTGCATTAGAAAGACCTGGAGCAAGTGCCGATCAGGGTGATTATGCCAACCGTGTGGAACTGCAAGGGGTAAAAGCAAGGTTTCCGCTGCCCGATCTTTCAGCAGAATACCATCACGCTACAAAATGGGGGTATATCGAGTTAGCCGGTATAGTTCGAAAAATTGAATGGAAAGACCAAAATAATGACCAATATAATTTGTCTGGAGATGCTGTAGGCTGGGGGCTTAATTTAAGCACCAACATTAATTTTAGTAAAAATGATGTTTTTAGAGGACAGGTTGTATATGGAGAAGGAATACAAAACTACATGAACGATGCTCCTGTCGATGTAGGTATCGAAAACAATTTTAGCAATCCGGTAACTCCAGTAAAAGGAGTTGCACTTCCGCTAGTTGGGGTCGTAGCCTTTTTAGATCATAATTGGAGCGATAAGTTTAGCACTGCCATAGGATATTCTATGATTGATATCGATAACTCAGATGGACAGACGGATGATGCTTTTAAAAAGGGACAGTACGTTCTGGGAAACCTTTTGTACACTCCTGTCAAAAATTGTATGGTCGGAGTTGAATTTCAGTGGGGTAACCGCGAAAACTTCAACGACGGATGGAGTACCTCTATTAATAAAATACAGTTTTCTTTTAGATATAATTTCTCACAATCATTTTATAAAAGAAATCAGTAAAAGCCTTTTGTTTTTTAATCAATAAAAAAGAAAAATATGTATAAAACTGTACAATATCTGCTATTGTTCGGATTGTCTTTAGGCACTCTTACTGCTCAGACTCGAACCGAAAAAGATCTTCTAGGAGAAAAACAAATTCCTGCAAATGCTTACTATGGCGTGCAGACAGCCCGTGCGTTAGAAAACTTTCAGATAAGCGGGATGACTACGCAATTTTATCCCGACTATGTTAAGGCTTTTGCAATGGTAAAGCTAGCTGCGGCACGTGCCAATGCTGATGTGGGCCGACTCAAAAAAGACAGGCTTGCTGCTATTGAAAAAGCTTGTCAGGCTGTAATTGACGGTAAGTACCATGATCAATTTCTAGTTGATTTGTATCAAGGTGGTGCTGGTACTTCTGCCAATATGAATGTGAACGAAGTTCTGGCCAATATTGCATTGGAACTGAGCGGACATAAAAAAGGAGAATATCAATACATTGAACCTCACGATGATCTGAACATGGGGCAATCAACAAACGATGTCTACCCAACAGCAATAAAAGTGGCATTATTGCTTCATAATGATAAACTGCTGAAAGAGGCCGATCTTTTGGCTAAAGCATTCCATAAAAAAGGAGATGAATTTAAAGACATCATTAAAATGGGACGAACCGAAGGACAGGATGCTGTGCCAATGACCGTTGGACAGGAGTTTCATGCTTTCGGAAATCAGCTTGATGCGGAAATTAACGCTTTAAAAAAATCTGAAGTTTATCTATGCGAACAAAATATGGGAGCGACAGCTATCGGTACAGGAATTACTGCGTCTCCGGGCTATGCAGAAAAAGTAGCCACGCATCTTGCAAAAATTACAGGAAAACCAATCGTAATGAGCAAAGACCTTATTGCGGCCACAACCAGCCAGCAAGGCTTTGTAATGTACTCTTCTACTCTTAAAAGCATGGCGGTTGCACTCGCAAAAATAAGCAGCGATTTGATCATTTTGGCTTCTGGTCCTCGTACTGGTTTCTTCGAAATCAATCTGCCGGCACTTCAGCCTGGATCTTCCATTATGCCAGGTAAAGTAAATCCAGTTATGCCAGAACTTATGAATCAATTGTGTTTTAAAGTTATGGGAAATGATTTGACCGTAACAATTGCCGCACAATCTGGATTATTGCAGTTAAATGCTTTTGAACCTGTTCAAGCCATTGCCATGATGGAATCGCAAGGATTATTTTTTAAAGCCATGCCATTGTTTAGAAAAAACTGTATTGATGGCATTACCGTAAACAAAGACATTTTAGCCCATTATATGGACAGAAGTGTTGGTGTTGTAACGGCTTTGAATCCTGTTTTGGGTTACGAAAAAACAACTGAACTAGCCAAAGAAGCACTGGCAACCAATAAAGGTATTCTAGAACTTATACGCGAAAAGAAATTGCTGACAGAAGATCAAATTAAGAAACTGCTTGATCCAGCAACCTTAACAGGCCAAAAATAACCTCAACCTTAAATAAACACAACATGAAAATAAATATCAACTTTTGCAATAAAATCCTTTTGCTTGTGATGTTGTCACTAAGCATTACCATGTTCGGACAAACAAAACCTAAAGTCCTAATATTGGCAACAGGCGGAACGATTGCCGGTTCTGCTAAAACTGGAGTACAGCCAGGATATACTTCGGGGCAAGTTACCATTGATGCAATGGTAAATGCGATTCCAGATGCTTTGAAAGTAGCCGATATAAAAGGAGAGCAAATTGCTAATGTCGGATCTCAGGATATGTCATTTGAAATTATGCTGAAAGTAGCCAACCGAATTAATGAATTAGCCAACAGCAATGATGTAGACGGTTTTGTAATTACACACGGAACTGATACTATGGAGGAGACGGCTTATTTTTTAAATCTAGCCACCAAAACAGATAAGCCGGTAGTGCTTGTGGGTTCAATGCGTCCATCAACAGCAATTAGTGCAGACGGACCTTTAAATCTTTATAATGCGATTGCCGTTGCCGGTGATCCTAAAGCAAAAGGACGGGGAGTGCTTTTGGTAATGAACGACTGGATTCATTCAGCTCAATCTCTAACAAAAGTGAGTACGACGGCTGTCCAGACTTTTATGTCCCCGCTTCGTGGACTTATAGGCATTACTTCTTACGGAACCAACGATTTCTTTAATTACCCTAGTCAAAAATTTGGGAAAAATTCAGAGTTTGATGTGAAAGGCGTAAGCACTTTTCCTCGTGTAGATATTATTTATGCCGATGCTGATATGAAACCAGATTTGATTGATGCCTCGATAGAGCGCGGTGCCAAAGGAATTGTAATTGCTGGAGTAGGAAACGGAAACATGAACAAAGCTTCTTTAGATGCTTGCGCAAGAGCCAGCAAAAAAGGAATTATCGTAGTTAGAAGCACTCGTGTTGCAACTGGACTTGTAAGCCGAAATGTGGAATGCAATGATGATGAGCTTGGGCTAATTGCTTCATATGCTTTGAATCCGCAGAAATCTAGAATCTTATTGTCAGTAGCATTGCTGAAACAGAGAAGTTTAAAAGAACTACAAAGAATATTCGAAGAATATTAATCTTATTTTTTAAGCAAATCTAAACTTATGATTCTAATACTATTATTGATGCTGATAAAATCATTGCTAAAGGAAACAGCTTTTTTTGGGACTACTAATAAAAGGGAATAATGTAATATCAACTTGAAAATTTAATGTGTATGAAAAATAAAATAGTTATAAGAGCAGTTCTCGCAGGGTTTTGTGTTTTGTTGATTTCCTGCAATACAAAAAAAGACGAAAATGACGTAGTTGACCTAAAGGAAGTCAAGAAACAGATTCAGGCAAAAGAGAATGAATATGCTGCGACATACAATGCAGGTCAGCTCAAAGAAATAGGGTATTACGCAGATGATGCGATAACTTTTTATCAGAACAGACCGCCTATTATTGGCAAGGAAGCCAGATATGAATTTTTAAAATCAGATTTGGCCAATAATACCAATATCATATCATTTGAAACCAAAGAAGTTTTTGTTTCTCGTGACGGGAATATGGTTGTAGAAGTAGGATATTATAAAGTAACAGATTCTACCAAAACGCCAATTAATACAGGAAACTACATGAGTTTTTTTGAAAAAAGAGATGGCAAATATGTCTGTGTAAGAGATATGAGCGCTTCTGATGGATTGGTAGAGTAAAATAGCCCTTTGCCCAAAAGTATTCTGTACATTAAAAACCTATAAAATTTATATTATGAAAAAAATACTATTTATACTGACGTTAACTTTTGCATTGAATGCCACAGCGCAGACTTCTGTTGATGAGATTAATTTAATACAGGATCTTTATGGAAAATCGAAAGCCGATGTGGTCAAAGAATATTTGAGCTTATCTGATGCGCAAGCTACAGCATTTCAGCCTATTTATGATAAATACGAAACGGAACGTAAAGCTTTGAGCCAGCAAAAGATTCTGATTTTAGAAGATTACGGAAAGAATTATGCAACCTTAAGCGATGCTAAAGCGACAGAATTAACTTCAAAAAATTTGAAATACAATCAAGACTCTGAAAAACTCCTTGCCAAAACACATTCTAAATTGGTAAAAGCTATTGGCGGAATTAATGCAGCAAAATTTGTACAGCTTGAGCAGTATCTACAAGTGACCATACGAGCAGAAATTCAAGATGTTATTCCTTTTATTGGAGAATTGGATAAAACCAAAAAACACTAGACGATTTCTGCGTACAGAGTAGAAAGTATAAAAGATCATTTTCTACTCCCTCTTATTAATATTTTATACTCTTACTATGATAAAGATATTTACAAAATATTTGACAGTCGCATTAATCATGTCTGCCCAGTTGATCTTTTGCCAATCGGATAATGATGGTCCAGAACTTGGGCTGCCTGGCGATAATCTTGATCTGTATGCCGTGATGACCCTGTTTCAGAAATCAAAAACCATTGAGGAATTTGAGAAAAACTTAAATCTTGAGAAAACAGGAATCAATAATCTGGATTTGAATCTGGATAAGAAAGTTGACTTTATAAAAGTAATTACAAAGAAAAATGGCAATTCATTTACTTTTATTCTTCAAGTCGCTGTCAACAAAAATGAGAATCAGGATGTTGCTGTTATTTTGGTTGATAAAGATAAAAACGGCAAAGTAAAAATGCAGATTGTAGGCGATGAATTGCTGTATGGTAAAGATTATGTTATTGAACCAGTAAGCAAGTCTTCACCAGCAAAAACAGCAAATCCTGCCTATACAGGAGATGAACCTGTACAAAGCTCGCCAGCCGTAACGGCAGTTGTGGTAGAAACGGTGCCTATTGTACAATATGTCTATTCTCCGGCATATGTGCCGTATTATCCACCTTATTACTACGGATTTTATCCGCCTTATTTCGCCGCTTTTACTGTAATGGCAGTAGGGATTTATCGTCACAACCATTATTACCATCATCATGGTTATCACGGTGGACATTATCATGGCGGGAACAATGTATATATTAATAACAGAAACAGTTTTAATAATTACAACAATAATAAAATGCGTTCTAATACCGTACGCGACAATTCTGCCAATAATAGATACAATACCAATCGAGGCAATTCTCGTCCTTCAGCAAGCACACGCCCATCAGCAGGAAATACTAGTGCATCTGGAAGAACTCGCCAGAGTTCGTCGCCAAGCGCAGGAACTTCAAATCTTAATAGAGGAAGCTCTTCAGGATCTAATTTTAATAGAGGAGGAGGTTCTTCATCAAGACCAAGTGCAGGGCAAATGGGAGGCGGTTCTCGCGGCAGTTTCGGCGGAGGAGGAGGAGGCTTCGGCGGAGGTGGCGGAAGAAGAAGATAGACACTTATTAAAAGCAATTTTGAATATGTCAAAAGTATATTGTTTACTCGTTAAATGAAAGATTTTGCAAACAGGTTAAACTAACTTAAATTATTAATGAAAATGAAAAGTAAAAAGAATCTATTTTTATGTCTTGGAGCATTCATTTCGCTCGTTAGCTGCCAGATTGAAGGACCTGACAGTTATTCGGATTTAGATGTGGTCTACACTGATTACATCTCCGAATATGATTTTGCTGCCCAAGCCACTTATGCAAGACCCAACAAAATTGTTGTCGATGTTAAAATATCTCAAGGCGATACCACTTTTGTTTATATGGAAGATCAATATGCGACACCGATATTTAATCAAATTGATAAAAATATGACTGCATTAGGCTGGACTAAAGTAGACATTAGCGGCAATCCAGATGTATTGTTTACACCAGCTTTTATGAAATCTACAACAGTATTCTACTCATATTGGTATGACTGGTGGTATGGTGGATATTATCCGCCATATTGGGGCTGGTACTATCCGCCCTATGTTTCGGTAAGTTCTTATACAACAGGAAATTTATTGATGACAATATCAGATCCTTCAAGTGTTGGGCCTGGCGGAGTGAGTCCAGCGGTTTGGGTAGCTTCGGCTGCGGGTCTGGTAACTTGGGATTATGATGTTTCAAGAGTAACCAAAGGAATCGATCAGGCTTTTACACAATCACCTTATCTTAAAACTAATTAACCATGAAAAAGATTATAGCAAGCCTAATGTTATTAGGAACAATTAGTTTGAGCGCGCAGAATTCTGTAGTCAATGTGGCATGGTCATTAGGATTTCCCACAGGCGATCTTTCAGATTATATAAGTGATGTAAGCGCACGCGGATTTTCTTTAAGTTATGCAAGATTTGTAAAACCAGAGCTAACAGTTGGTTTCAGCACGGGCTGGAATGTTTTTCATAGCAGTCTTGCTTATGATACTTATACAGAAGGAACTTCTTCTCTTTCGGGCAAACAGTGGAGAACCAATAATGCGATTCCGATTTTGGCCAATGCAAATTATTATTTCAAAAAAAGCGATAAAATAAATTCGTACGCAGGAATGGGAATTGGTATGGTTTACAACCGAAGAAATACAGATATGTATATTTATACCTTAGAAGAGGAATCTTGGAATTTTGCCTTGCAACCCGAAATTGGTTTAGAATATAAAATAGATTCCAAAGTAGCTTTAACCGCTGCTGGTAAATATTATTACTGTTTTGAATCGGGAGAGATTCCCTATCCAACATCCTATTTTGCACTCAATATTGGAGTTTCATTCTTAGGTTGGTAAACGGCGTTTTTTATAATGTTTCATCAGAAAAAATGCGTAAGTCCTTTGGGGTTTACGCATTTTTGGTTTTTATATATGATGTTTTTTTTAAAGTATTCATTTTATTGGTTATCATATAAGATAACCGATTGGTGAAAATATATTATGACATTTGATTATTTAAAATGATATAAAAATTGAAAGAATGGAAACGGTAGAAATAGAGAAAGTAAATTATCTAAAAAAACAATCAACTCAATATTTAAATATTTTAAAAACGGCTGATAAAGGTTACAATGCAGAAATCAGTGTTTTAAATTATTCGGAACTAGGTTGTGTAATAACAAATATGCTAAAGCTGTGTATTTTGGCATTAGAACAAGATAATGGAAAAAAGCTATCTATAGATGTTGGATTAGTTTTAGAACAAGCGCTCCAATTATTTCCAACTGATGAAATGGAGCTCTTAGATATTATTAATGAAATGCACATTAAAGAATCTAGCGTTGAGGTTAAATAAAAAAGCTCCAAAAGAAATTTGGAGCAATCATTCCGTAGGAATGTCTCATCGTTAGAAATGAAATTTGAATCCCGAATACACGTTCCGTAGGAACGTTTGATTGGTAAATGTTTCGCAAATCAGGTGTCCCTACAGGACACAATGTAATGCAATATTTTTTTTCTACCGACGAGATATTTCTAGCGGAATATAAAAATTGTTGCTGATACAAACCAATAGAAAATTTATGCTAAATTTTCTGCAGCAAAGTTTTTGCAATAGTCTTTTATCAGATCTCGAACGCTTCTAAATTGCTCCATTATTTCAGAATCAGTTCCTGTTGCTTTTGCGGGATCAGGGAAATTATAGTGAAATTTGACTGCTTTGGTTGGAAAAAATGGGCATCGTTCTTTTGCATTATCACAAACCGTAATGACAAAGTCAAAATCAATATGAGTATATTCATCAATATTATTTGATGTATGATTCGAAATGTCGATTCCGTCTTCTTTCATTATCAAAATAGCTTTCGGATTAACACCATGAGTTTCTACGCCCGCGCTGTAAACCTCAGCTTTATTTCCTGCAAAAAGTCTCATATATCCTTCAGCAATTTGGCTTCTGCAGCTATTTCCTGTACAAAGTATTAGTATTTTCTTTTTCATAATTAAACGAGTAGCCAAATGATATTTATAATGCAGAATTTTGGCTCAAAACCGAAAATGAGCTGCAGCAAAATAACAGAAGCAGTTATTATAATTGGTTTCTTGTATTTGAAGATTTGTTCTTTCATTTTAGCAGCATCCTGAATTTGGTGTGCAGCAAGAAGCATTGTCATTGGTCAATTGAGTAAGATTGATTTTTTGTTTTTCTGCAGGAATGCCGCAAGCATCTTGTGCTAAACATGCTGTGGTTTTATTTTTTAGAACAAAAGTCTTTCCGTTAAACTCCAAATCATATTTTCCAATTGTGCTGTTTTGATATTCGACTTCAATTTCTAAATCTTCAATATTTAGCTTATCTTCAGACAATTGAATGATGTGCAATAATTTATTCGGCTTTAGACGATGCTCAAAATCATTGGCATCCCAAAGCTGAAAGTTTACTACTTTCTCATTTCTGATTACTCCGCCGCAATCAATAAATTTTTTGGTTACTACTCCAACTTCCGTAACATGAAAATGTTCTGGCACAAAAGTTCCGTTTTCCAATTGAAATTCAACATTCTCTAATGTTGGTAAAATCTGTTTTACTTCTGATAATTTCATTTTGTTTTATTTATTTGTTAATTGCAATATTGCGATATAATTTCTCAAAAAAATGTTTTAGCAACATTTTGATTTTGAAATAGTTTGTGTGATGTTTAAAAAATAGGAGTTTAAAATGTCAATTGTCTTTTCATCGATACAATAGCAAATAGCATTTCCAGAAATATTTCCTTTAATGATTCCCGCATTTTTTAGCTCCTTTAGATGCTGAGAAACGGTAGGCTGCGCAAGAGGCAGCTCGTTTACAATATCGCCGCAAATGCATTCATTCACTTTTAATAAATATTCGATTATGGCAATTCTTGCAGGATGTCCTAACGCTTTGGCAATTGTAGCAATTTGATTTTGTGCGTCTGTAAAATGTTCAGTTTTAGTTGCTCCCATATTTAGTATATTAATATTGCAATATTACGATATTGTTTTTAAATGACGAAATTTTTAATAGATTATTTTAAAGCAAAAAAAGCTCCAGATTTCTCTAGAGCTTTCGCCTTTTATAAAATTATATTTTATTTAACCTCAACAGCCTCAGGAAATTTCCAAGTGCCATTAAGTATTTCTTTGTGCGGACGATAAAGTCTAACCCAATAATTCCATCCATCAGTAACCGGAATACAATTTGGCGTTTTTCCGTCACAGCCTCCAAACTGTATGGTAATTGAACCATCAGCATCTTTTTTTGCCGTGATATTGTTTAAAGTATACATATTGAGATCGTTTTTCTCAAAATAACCCGTTTTATTGTACACACTCACAGACCAAAAACCGTCGACAGGAACATTTTTTATTTTAAGTTTATAAACTGTTTTTCCGTCATTTTTTTTCGGATTTACAGAAAGATACAGCGCATCTTTTTCAGGATTTCCGCCCCAACCGGTAGCGCTTCCAAGCAAATGGCGGGTTTCATCGACTTTTCCTCTTGGGCCAAACATTCCTTTGGTGTCAGACAATTTTTTGGAAACTTCAATTAAAGAATCGCGAACTTTCTTCTGACTTGCCTGATCCCAATTTGGAATATCAAATGTTCCTTTTTCTTTCTGGTCAATTTTAATGGCGTCTTGAAGACCCGTTACAACAGGAAGATCTTTAGGATTATTTGGATCAATAAATGTTCGTATAGCCAACATCAAATAGCGTGTGCCGACTTTCTCTTTAGTAAAAGTAAAAATTCCAGGCGCATAATATGTTTCAGAATATTGATCTTCGTCGATTGTCTGCATAGACATAAAACGTTTCCCTGGGTTGGGAAGCGTTATGGTTACAGGTCCTGCATCGAGATCAAAAACGCCAGAAGAATACAAAACATCACGATTGGCACGAATAACAGTCTGTTTGTCAATTGGCATAAGCGTTCTGTAATGATGCATGTTTCCAACACCGCCCGATTCTTTTACAGAAGTTGAAAAATAAACATCGGTTTCTGCACGGTTGAAATTTGCTGCGGTTACGGTAACACTATTTTCTTGAGCCAAAGAATCTGTTTTTGCAGCAGTCGAATCTTTTAGTGCTTCAGAATCGCCGCTTGATTTTTCTTTTTTACAGGAAGAAATGAGCAACGATATGGTAACTAAAAATATTCCTGATAGCAATTTGTAATTTTTCATACTATTTGAAATTAAAATTAGAAAAATGGTTATGATTTTATTTCTGAATTAGGGTTCTTATTTTACAATTTCTGGAAGAGGCATTTTCCAAACATTATTGATAACATCTGGTTGTGGGCCATAAATTCTCATCACAAATATGAATTTTTCATCTTTAGGTGTCGGAAGCCAGTTGCTTTCTTTGTCTTTTCCAGGAGAGTCTTTTTGTAGATAAATGTTCAAATCTCCATTAGGTTCATATTTTAATCCTTTTGTTTTATTGCCAATAGAATATCTGTTAATTGGATTTCGCACAAGAAAACGTTTAGGAAGATTATACATTGTGATGCTCCAAAAGTATTTGGCTTCAGGCAATTGATCTTTAGTAAATTTCAGTACATACTTATTATTTCCTAAAAGCACCTGATTGTTTTTATCGACGTTGCTTCCAGTATAAACGGCTTCTTCTTTGGTATTTCCGTAAATTCCTGCAGCTGCAGCAATTGCACGGTTGAGGTAGTTATTTTTAAGTTCTGCACGCGTGCCAAAAAGGCTTCCTGCATCTTTAACATTATCTATTTTAGATTCCAATTCTTGTTTGGCTTCGGCAATTCCTTTTTCTATCGCTTTTATCGTTTCTGGCGGATATTTCGAACTGTCAAAAGGTTCGCCAGGCACAATTCCGATTTTAGCAAAGCGTTTTCTAAGTTCTTTTTCGCTGCTGTCTTCGCTCGTATATTGTAATAAAGCATTTAGAGCACTAATAAATTGAAGCGAACTGTAATCGCTTTCTTTCCAGACAGGCAGAGGAAGATTGTATTTTTTTACTGGCGGAGCAGGCTGTTTTGTATATTCATGAAGCGGAATTAATTTGTACTGTGCCTGAATTTTTTTAAGATTTGGCACATCGGCAGGATCGTGTAGTTGTGTACGGCCTACAAGAAAGATCAAATTGGTTTCAGAATGTAAAACCTTATCAATGCCTTTTGGAGTTTCTCCTTTCCAATCTGGCCCTGCAATGAGATATTTTCCAGCATTATTGCCAGTTGCTCGAGATCCAATATATTCAAAATTGAAGGTATAGAGGTCTATAAACTGCATTACATAATATCTGCTTTCTTCAATCTTTGGCACTTCAAGAATAACAGGTTCATCTGAAACATTAAGCGATGCCATTGAGTAAGGCGTATCATTATTGATCGTTATTACTAAAGTATCGGCAGGTGTAGCACTCATTGCTACGCTTTTGAATTTGTTGAATCCTGAATATTCTTTAGCTTCCTTGTTGATTGCGCTAGAATAAATGGTTTTATAATTATAAAAAATCGGATATCCGTATATCCAAGCTTCTTTAGCAATTGCAGTTATGGAGTCGGCAGATGTAGCATTTGCAGTATCTTGTTTATCTTTTGTTTGTTCTTTTTTGCAGCCTGTTACTGCTAGAAGTGCGACGATAAAAAAAGCGGTTAAATTTTTCATAATCAGACGGTTTAATTTCATGTAAGATTTTCTTTGATTTTAAAATTAGATTTTAAAAGAAAAACTCCACTTTTTTGGATGGCAAAAATGGTTGCAAATTATAAATTGCAACCATTTTGAAATAAATTGTACTAAAATGGAAGGGAAACAAAAAAGCCTCAGATTTCTCTGAGGCTTATAAGATTTTAAAAAATACTTCTAGAAGTTAGTATTTATTTTTTTTGAACGATCTGCAATGTACGAGATCAACCAGATTACTTGCCCTTCTTTTACAAAGTAAATTTTCTTTGTTGCGTAGTCTGGAATACTTTCAAGACATGTTACAAGAATGTTGTTTGCCGAAATCAGGTATTTTTGGTCATAAGTGCTTAAAACTCTTGCCGCTTCCTTATTTGTTTTGGCAAGGTTAGTAAACTTACTGAAGTTGTTTTTAAGAATTGCATCATAATCAATAACATCTTGAAGTGTTAAAGTAACATAATGCTCTTTATTAACAGTTTCGTCGTAAAAAAGAGTTGAAAATGCCCAAACGGCACCACCAGATAAATACAATTTATCTTTTTTCGCTAAAGGTGGATTGGCATCAAACAATTCTTTAGTCTTTTTTCGTAGAATTACATTATAATCAAATGATTTTTCCTGATACGTAGACATATCGTTTACTTGACTTTTGTTTACCACTGTTTTTTCGACAGCATCAGTAAGCGTCATGGTTCCGAAACTTAACTCTAAAGGAATAAACTCTAATTTACCGTCTTTAAGTTCGTCAATGTAACCACCTTTGGTAGTTTGAGCACCAATATCAAGAAGGAAAGCGTTGGCAAAATCAACAGGCGGGATAGCACCTTTCACTAGCGTTTTTGCTTCTTCATTAACATCTAAGACCTCTAATTGTTTTCCAGTTAAAAGAGCAATTTTGTTTTTTAGAACATCTAAATTACGAGCAGACGCAAAAACAGGAGCCGCTACGATAAAAATGTTTTCTTCAAGGAGTTTATTCTCAGCTCTAATTTTCTGTAATTGGTTGGTAACCGTCACACTTGTTTTAGTGATGTCTTCTTGAGTAAGTTCGCCATTGGCAGTAATATGATCTGCAAATGGAATTCTCTCAGTCCAGAAAGAAAGAATTTTATAATCGGCTTTTCTGATGTTGTTTACATCAATTACGGAAACTTTTATGGCTCTACGACCAATTTCGATTCCAGCGTAAACACTTTTTTGAGAAAATGCAGTGACAGAAAAAATTAATGTTAAAAGGGGAAAAAATAAAAATTTGGGGTTGTGTTTTTTAAGCATTGCGTTGAATTGTAGTTATAATATATTTGTTTTTAAGAGATTATAAAGTTTCTTTTTTGTGGTATTGATGTGAAAATCACAATTTTAGAATGAAAACAAATGGTTTCATTACGGAATTGCGAATTTAATAAAACATTTAGTAATATAAAATCAGTTATTAAGAAAACGTGATATTAAATTATTGTAAAGAAATAACGGGTTTTATTCTGATAAAGTATATTTATAAAAAACTTTAAACAAATCTGACAATTTCTTTTGAAACATGAATTCTGTATTGGTCTACGGAATGCCGTAAAAAACTTATATGCAATTAGGTTATATTGCAGACAATAACTTTTTAGCATCATTTTTAAATGAAAATAATACAAAGCTTTTGGTCTGGAAATTTAACTGAATTAACCCGCAATTATGGCTGGATTTCTTATAAATATAATTGGCTGAGTTGGATTTTAAGCAGTCATCAGTTAGTGAAATTTCATGAAGATGTTGAACTTTATACAGATCGTTTTGGATATCAAATTTTAATTGAAAAGCTGAATTTGCCTTACGCTAAAGTTCACGTAGTTTTAGATGATTTAAATAATTATCCTAAAGATTTATGGGCTGTTTCTAAAATTAAAGTATATCAGATGCAGAACGAACCTTTTTTGCATGTTGATGGAGATGTTTTTGTATGGGAATCTTTGGAAACTAAATTTAGAAATGCCGCTGTGCTTACCCAAAATTTAGAAATTACCGCTGATAATTATACTAAAATGTGGAACAACATTTCACCAGAACTCCTATATATGCCAGTTGAAATGGAGAATTATCATAAGGCACCAAACAATTTTGCTTGCAATATGGGTGTTGTAGGAGGAAATGACATTGATTTTTTTAAGCAGTATTCCAAAATTAGCATTGATTTTTTAGATAAAAATATAACTGTATCATCAAAAATTAACTGTCTTAATTTTAATTTATTTTTCGAACAGATTTTGTTTTATCAATACGCTCAAAATATAGGAGTAAAGCTTGATTTTTTGTTTGATGAAGTATATAATGATGGCTACTATGATGGTTTTGCAGAGTTTCAGGATGTGCCAGAAAAGAAGTACTTACACTTACTGGGAGAATATAAAAGAAACCCTGCCGTATGCAAAGCTATGGAAGTTTACGTTATGAGAAACTATCCCGAATGTTACTCAAAAATGGCAACCTTAATTAATGAAGCGGAAGGAAATCAAAATGAAATTGAATTTCTGAATAAAGAGAAGGTTGCAGAATTGATTTCAGATTTTGATTATGAGCTGAAAAATAAAAAGCTTGTTGATGACAATTATCTCCTGAAAAGAGATCTATATACCGAAGCTTTACCAAATTATTTTAAAAGTTTAGTAGATAAAGAAGATTTTAATATCGTGTTTCTTAAAGGTTTTGAAGTTGCTACTGGACAGAATGAGGAAGAAGCATCTTTTTTGGAAATAAAAGAACTTAATGAGGTATCTAAAAAATATGAATTGGATGATTTAGATGAAATTGCTTTATCTGAAATTGAGCCAGGAATTCGATATTCAGATTTTATTTCTGAAATGTTGCTTCATTTCGATTATGATTCAGAAGAGTCGAAAAAAGATATTCTGGTTTTATTAAACACTAAACTGATCAGTTATATTGTTTTGAAAATAATTGCTATTTATAAATGATTTTAAAAGAAAAGAATAAAAAAGTATTGTTTAAAGATTTTTATTATCTATTGTTTTTATTGAGATTTTTTGGGTTTTAATATGTTATAAGGTCATTGTAAATGTTAAATTTTTATGCAAATGTGGTTTTCCGTAAGAAAATGTCATTATAAAAAATAATATTTGTGAGTAGAATTGTGATTTTATGAATGCAAATCCAAATAGGAAGTGTGTTGTAGATTTAATTCCATAATTTTTTAAAATATTTAAGTTCGGAAATATCATACTCATTTATGAGGAGATAATATTTGAGCAAAGTGATTAGGTTTCATTTTAAAATAAATAAAAAAAAGTCCTGCGCAGGAATTGACAGAGATTCCAAATGTCTTTAAATTATTGGAAAATATTAATTAATTTAAATTACTTAGTTATGTTTAAAAAAACCGCAAAAAACACAGAAATTAAAAAATTTACTCCAAGTGATGTTCAAAGATTAACTGAAAAAGAGTTAAAACAAACTATGGGAGGTTATCAATACCCTAATCTATGCTTTGATTATGAGTCTGGTAAATATTACAAATGCTAATTAAGTAGATTGTAATACAATAATAATTGATTAAACTGCTGACAGTATTGCCAGCAGTTTTTATAATTGGAAAGTGTTTCACAAAAGGCATAGCAAAAGTATGAAATCGTCAAAATTGTTAGAAGTGATAAGGATTGTAATATTATTGTCCTTGTTTATATATTCGTTAGGTTATATTATTGGTTCTGTTTATAAAAAGTAATTTATTTTAGTTTGTGGTCTAGTCAAGAAATCGCTACAGACATATAACAAAAAGAACATTATATGAGGTTTTTAAAAAGTAACTTGTTTTATATTTTGTTTGCAACTTTTGTCACTCTGTTGTTTTTACTTTATGTTTTTAATAAAGGGGAGATTTTTGGTAGAGTATTAGCAAATTAATATTTTGTACTCGGGATAATCAATTATTTATAATGGAACTCGTGTTTTACTTGTTTGGTTAAAAAATGAAAATGAAAGAATCTTTTATTGAAAATCTTCTTTTAGGAAAGAAGCATAAAAAACTATTGGCTATAATTTATATTAGTATCCTGTTTACCTTAATGTTTTATTTTGCTGGGAAAATTTTTGGTGCTGCACTGTATTTTGCAACTCATTAGAATAAATAATTATTAAGGAAGCACTTTACTAAATGATATCAAAAATAAAAAATATTGTATTCGGACTTAAGCAATGGGAGCTAATATTACTTATAATTCTTCTAAATTTTTTAAATAATTACCTGTTTTCGGTTATTTCAAATCTTTTCGATATTTCTTTAAATAAAGGTTTTAATGATCATTATACAATTAAAGAAAAAAAATAGTTTTATTTGTTATAGCTGCTCCTCTCATTGAGACTTTACTTTTTCAGTATGCTGTTATTGAAATTTTTAAAAGTATAAAAGTGAAATTAAAGTATTGTTGCTTTTTATCAGCTTTTATTTTTGCATCATTCCATCTATATAATATTTTTTATTTTTTATATGCCTTTGTAGGAGGACTTTTGTTTGCTTTTTTATATGTAAGGGGCAAGAATCAAAAAAATGCAATATTATTGCCACTGGTGACGCACATAATCTATAATGGATTAGTTTTTATTAGCAAATATTATTTTGCTTAATATGTGAAGTGCAATTCATTTGTGACTGATAAGATATAGTACAAAAAGCTCCAGATTTCTTTGAAGCTGCTCGTCAACAGGAGGATTTTATTTACCAATAGCATAAGTTATTCCACCAAGTAAATGCTGTACAAAAAGAGGATCATTGTAACTTTCAGCGGTATGTCCTAAAGCAGTGTAAAATACCCTGCCGCCATCATATTCGTGATACCATGCCAAAGGATGATTATCGCCATGTTTACCGCCTTTATATGAAGACTCATCAATTTTTATAAGCACATTTACGTTTGAATTTGAATATTTAAAATTGTACCATTCATCTTTTCTTTCCCAAATTGCTGGAAGATGTTTTGTAGATGGATGTTCGTGATCTACAACTATAAGCTTAGCATTCTGTGGTTCAGGATGCCCGTCAAAAATTCCGCCGATCATTTCTGTGTACCAAGACCAATCTGGTTCGCAGTTTGTGGCCGAATGAATGCCAACAAAACCATTTCCATTTTGTATAAATTTTTGTAATGCCAGTTTTTGGCTTTCGTCCAAAACATGGCCTGTGGGACTTAAAAATATAATGGCTTGGTATTGTTTTAAATTTTTCGAATTAATTGCCAGAGAATCTTCAGTAGCATCTACTATAAAATGATTTTCCTGCCCCAGTTTTTTTATCGCTGCAATTCCAGCAGGAATGCTTTCATGTCTAAAACCGTTGGTTTTGGAAAAAATAAGCACTTTTTTGATTTTATAAGAAACTGTATGTTCTTTGTTTATATGGAAAGAAACTAGAAAGCAGCTTGTTAGTACAATAAAGCTGAATAAAAATGATTTTTTTATCGAAAATAGATGGTTCATTTTGGAAAATTTTATTTTGGGAAGATAGAAAAAAAATATTTCTGTTGAGCGTGTTTTCTAGGCTATTACAAAATGGCACTTTCTGAATAATCGGTAGAGATTGCTATTGGTGTTTCTTCTGTAGACAATTGAAAAGCTTCACAAGCGTTTCAAAATTTGCGTTTTAAAAAAAAATCAGATATTTGATGCTAAAAGTCTCATTCGCAATTATTTTTTAAAAAGGTAATCACAATAATATGAACTATCAAAATATTGTTCCCGAAGACTCTATTTCGCTTTTTGTGAAAAACATATGGGTGTTTGAAAATGACGATAAAAATACAGACACAACATTGCCTTTTTTTGCAGACGGCTGTCCAGGCTTGATGTTTCAGAAGACTGATAACGGATTAGTCGTAAAACCTCATGATAAAAAGATGCCAGAAGTTTTTCTTTACGGCCAAACCATTCTGCCAATTGAGCTTGAGATTTCTGGTGCATTTCTTATTATTGTTTTTCAGCTGTATCCGTATGCCTTAAAGGCATTTTTTGATATTCCACCCCAGAGCATAAACGATAATTGCTATTACTTTGATAATACTGAAGAAGATATAAAGTGGCTTAAAAACCAATTGGAATTGAGTGAAAGCGTAAAAGATAAAATTGAAATTATATCAGAATTGCTTTTACGGTACTTTGAAAAGAAAAAGGAAAACCTTGATCTTGAAATACGACAAGGCATAGAATGCATCTTTCAAACAAAAGGTCAGGAAAGTATACGCTCGATTGCCAATAAATTAAAGTTTAATATTCGCACCTTTGAGCGAAGGTTTCTGAGAGAAACAGGGCTTACTCCTAAGCAATTTGCCAAGATTATCCAATTTCAAGCTTCATTGGATCAATTGACTGTGAGAGATTATACCAAACATACCGATATTGTGTATGAAAATGGATTTTCAGATCAATCTCATTTTATAAAAGTTTTTAAAGCTTTTACTGGTAAAACTCCAAAATCATTTGAGAGTTAGTAGTCGCTGTCGCTTTTATTCTATTTTTGATCATTTATCTATTGCAATTTTGTATCACTAATTTTAATTATTGATATAAAATGAAACTAATAATCTTTGGAGCCACTGGTACAGTTGGCATTGAAATCGTAAAACAAGCATTAAAAAATGGTGATGAAGTAACAGCCTTTGTTCGTGATCCCCAAAAAATGCAAAACATTTCTCATCCTAATCTTCATATTTATGTAGGTGATGTTTTGAGTTTGAATGATGTTGAAAACGCGTTGCAGAATCAAGAAGCAGTTTTTTGTGCTTTAGGCGATGGCAGAAAAGGTAAAATACGTGCTGAAGGAACAAAAAATATTATTGTGGCGATGAGAAATAAAGGATTAAATAGGCTGATTTGCCAAACGACTCTCGGCTTGGGCGAAAGCTATGGAAATCTTAATTTTATCTGGAAACATATTATGTTCGGGATGTTGCTAAAAAAAGCATTTCAAGACCATAAATTGCAAGAAAAATATATTTTGGACAGTAATTTGGATTATACAATTGTTCGACCTAGTGCTTTTACGGATGACCAAATTACCAATACGTATCGCATCGGTTTTGATGGAAATTATAAAAAACTCAATCTAAAAATTGCCCGCAAAGAAGTTGCCGATTTTATGATACGCCAGCTAAATACCAATGAATATTTAAAAAGAACAGTTAGCATTTCCAATTAAAATGAGAGCATCAAATATCCTACTAATTATTACGGGAACGATAGCAGCATTAATGGCTGGGCTTTTCTTTTCGTACTCGATTTCGGTGAGCTTAGGATTGGGGAAACTAAACGATAAAGAATTTCTAAATGCCATGCAGAACATTAATCGAGAGATTCAAAATATTCCATTTTTCATTTGTTTTTTTGGCACTTTACTTTTGCTTCCAATTACTAGTTTTCTGCATTACAAAAAGAAAACGTTTCTGTTGCTCTTTATAGCTTCCCTGTTTTATTCAATTGGTGTGTTTGCTGTAACGATGTTTGTAAACGTTCCTCTGAATAATAAGCTGGAGTTGTTTGAACTTTCAAATGTTTCAAGTGCAAGTGCGAGACAAATGAGAAATATCTTCGAAGACCGTTGGAATTTTTGGAATAATATAAGAACGCTGTCTTCTTTATGCAGCGTTTTTTTAATTATTCTAGCTTGTGTTTATAATTCGCCTAAAACTAGAAATATTGGTTTTGATAGATGAAATGTTAACAAATAGATTTAGTAATGTGCAATAAAACAGCTCTAGAAAAAACTGAAGCTGTTTTTTATTTTAGTTGACTTGTAATAAAGAATATCTCAATTTTTAATGATGCCTATTAATTTCAAAATAAAGCTCAGGTAATATAACTTTGATATCCTGTGCAGTTTCTTCTTTAAACCAATGCAATATGAAATTTACCTTGGCGCTTTTTAATTCGTACTGTTTTGATTTCATTATTTCGATTTTCTCAATGAAATGTTTTGAGAATTTCAACACAGATTGACCACTTGAGTTTAGGCATTCGTTACTTTCAACAAAAAGCATTTCTCCACACGTGAGTTGAGAAACTAAAGTTTGTCTTTCTATAAAGAAGTCTAGCCAAATATCTTTTAAGGTCGCATGAACAGCAATTTTATCAGGAGGCATATAAATTTCAAGATCATTTTTATGTTCAAGATTTTCAGCAGTTAAAAAATTGAGATAATCTCCATTTAAATGGATGTTTAAATTGCGTTTGGCTCGAGTCATGGCTACGTACAATTGACGTTTAGCTTCATTTGTAATTGCATTAAAGTTTTCAAGTAAGAGATATACATTATCAAACTCTTTTCCTTTAGCTTTATGGATGGTTGATACAAAAATTGTTTCGCCATTTTCACTATAAAAATCCTCCAATTTAGATTCCCTAATTAAAACTTCCAAATCAGATTTGTATTTTCTATTAGGATTAGTAGTTTCAAAATCTTTTATGATATTCTGACAAATCTCCAGTTTGTTGCTTTTGCGGAAAGTGTTATTTAGCTCAATTTTTGCGTTATCCCAAATTTCATCACTAATGGTGTAAACACCCGATTCAGAATCTATTTTATTCAATAAAAATCTAACTTCAACAAGATTGGACAAATTAAAACCATCATTAGATTGTATTAATTTTGCCGGTATGCCGTTTTTTAAAAGCAATCCTGCGATTTTTATAGCTTCTTCGTTAGTTTTCGTAATTACACAAGTAGTTCCAGAAAGATCTGCGTTGCATACGTCGTGTACCAAAGGTGTTATCAAATTGCCATTTTGGTGCGTAACAATCTTGATTTTTCCATTATCAGTTTGATTTGCAATAATTGGTGTTTCTTTTAGACGGTGCTGGATTTGTTGAACAAATTGATTTGTAAACATAACCAAATTGTTTTTGCTGCGATAATTTTCGACCAATTCATGTTTTATTGCTTTATTTTGATAGATGAACTGTTCAAGATATTTAGAACTCGCTCCCCTAAATTCATAAATATTTTGATCATCATCTCCAACTGCAATAACTCTCATATCCTCATTCTGCTCAAGCAAAGCGTTTATTAGTGCAAACTCATCAGAATTCATATCTTGGGCTTCGTCGATGACCAAAACAGTTTTAGTTATTTTATTAGTTTCAACATCACCGTTTTTAATTTTTTCGACTGTAGTGTTTAAAATATCGCTAGATTTTTCTAAAGTGCCAACCTTGCCTAAAAGATCAAAACAATAAGAATGAAATGTCTTAATGTCGATAAAATTGGCTGCATTACCTATAAGCTTTAATAAACGCTTTTTAAATTCGATAACGGCAGCTCTTGAGAACGTCAACATGAGCAATTGTTCATGTTTTACATCTTCCATTAACAATAGCGAAGCCAATTTATGGACCAATACCTTCGTTTTGCCACTGCCTGGACCCGCAGCAACAACGATATGTTGTGTTTCATTGTCTTTTATAATTTTTAATTGTGCGGGAGAAAGTTCTCCAAATAGCTGTCTAAATTTTGCTGGAGTAATATTTCTTTTAATCTCGTTCTGTCTTTCGCTTCCTTTAAAATATTTATTTAAAAAGGAACTGTAGTTGAGCTGAAAATAATCTTCTACAAACTGAAGTGCATTTTTGTAATCATTAATCATTCTTTGAGCATATTCGCCCACTATGTGAATTTGCTGGACTTTGCTTTCATAAAATTGATTGAGTTTTTGATAATCGTCTTTAGTATATCGTTTTTTATTATCCTGTTCAGTTCGCTCGATTGTTAAAGCATTATAAACCACAAGAAAACCGCCTTCGATCTTTATTGCTTCGATGCGCGAAAGATAGAATAATGTATCTTCAATGTCATAAATAGTTATTTCTTTTTTGAAAAGATTGGAGCTGTTATCATAAGCAACTTTTAGTTCGTGTACTGAAAACTCGACCAAAATTTCATCTTTATCTGTCTGGTTTTTTGCAGTTTCGGAACTGGTTTTGTTAAAAAAGAAGTCAACAATAAATTTTGCAAGTTCGTATCGTATTTCAAGTTTATCAGTTAATTGCTTCTTGCTTTGAAGGCAGAGTATAGCAATATGGTTCTTAAAATGATCTAAGTTTTTTCTTTTAATCCAGTTTTTAATAGACCAAAAGTTAATTATCGTTTTTATTTTATTGGTGTTTACGCCTTCACAGCCCTCTTTTTCAGCAAACTCATTTAATTCTTTCAAATGAAAAATACTCTCATCTTCTTTTAATAACGACAATAAAAACTTTTCAATTTTGCTGTATGACTCTACAATGGCTAAAGACCGATTTTTATGGTCTGTATTTTTTATAAATGCAGTCAAATCTTTGGCATCGGCCAGAATATTTTCTTCTCGCAATAAGCTTATAATATTGATGACTTCTTCTCGGACAATGCCTAAATGATCACTAATATAGTCTACTCTCGATTCTGGAGTTTCGCTGTTAGTTTCTTTTCTGCTTTTACTAGAAAAGAGTTTTTTCATGATGCGTACACCTTGTTCCTTTTGCTTTTCTTCAAATTTTTTCGAAGCTTCTATTTTGTTAATAGCTTCCTGTGCATTTTTAGATAAAATGCTGCTGGCAAACACCCTTGGCATGTTCTGCCCACGCTTTAAATAACCTGCATCCTCCAAGGCTGCTATTGCTGTAGTTACACGTGTTTCAATTTCTGCAACATTATCATCCCAACCTGCTTTTCGGGCAATTTCTAATGCAGAATTAGATACCTTAGATCGAAATCTAGTAATATCCTTTATTGCTTTCCAAACCTGCTGGATTTCTTTTATAGAAAGTTTGGTTTGGTTAAGAAGAATAAAATGTTTGCTGAGGTCCTCCTCATTAAACAATACAAAACAATCGCCTGATATATTTTCATCCCTGCCTGCACGTCCAGCTTCCTGAACATAATTTTCGAGCGAATCGGAGATTTCATAATGAATGACTAACCCTATATCTTTTTTGTCTACTCCCATACCAAATGCAGAAGTGGCTACCATAATTTGAGTTTCGCCATTTAAAAAGGAATTCTGGTTTTCATTCTTCTCCTTTTTGTCCATTTTCCCATGGTATGGTTTAGCATTAAAGCCATCTTTTAATAGCTGGTCAGCTAACTTATTGGCTTTAAGTGTTCTGGATACATAAATAATTGTTGGACAGTTTTTCTCTTCAATTAAGTCTCTCGTAGCCAAATATTTTTCTTCTTCATTTTGCTTTTCAAAAACTCTATACTGAAGATTAGTTCTTGATGCTTTTGATGTAAATAATTCAAGTTCGATTGATAATTTTTCTCTAAAATAGTCTCTTATGTCTTCAATTACCTTTTGTTTGGCTGTTGCGGTAAAGCAGGATACTGGTATACCTTCGTCTAGATTTTTCTTTTCTTGAATTAATTTTATAAAATCGCCAATATATAAATAATCAACCCTAAAATCTTGTCCCCATGATGAAAAACAATGCGCTTCATCAATTACAAAACGAGCTATTTTTCTTCCTAAAATTAGCTTCTCGATACTCTTTGAGCGAAGGGATTCAGGTGAAATGTATAGAATAGAAGCAGAACCATCTTCAATTCTTTCAAATGATTTTGCTCTTTCAATTGGGTCTAATAGTCCATTAATAGTTACCGCTTGCGTTATTCCATTTTTTTCAAGGTTGTCAACTTGATCTTTCATTAAAGACTGGAGCGGAGAAATTATAATAGTTAGTCCTTTTGAGTTTTCTGCACTCATAAGTGCTGGAACTTGAAAAGTAATTGATTTTCCTCCACCAGTTGGAAAAACGGCCAGAACAGATTTATTGTTGACAGCTGCATTAACAGCTTTTTCCTGAAGAGGTTCGCCTCCATAAGTACGATAGGAATCAAAACCAAAGAATTTTTTTAATCCTTTGTGAATGTTCAGAGCATTATTGCAATAATTGCATCCAGTTATGCAAGGTTTGCTTCGTAATATTAACATTATGCTTTCTACCTCAGGATAGTTCTTTAGAACCCAGGGAGGCGTAATGGAGTAAACGTTTCTGTGAACTATAAATGAATTAATAAGCGATAGGCAGTAAGCCAATTCAATGGGATGTTCAGCCTTTATTTTGCTAATATTTGAGTGTTCGCAAATTTCACCTTGGAATTTTAATCTAATCTGCGATTCCAAATCGGATCTAGTACTCTTATAATTTATAAAACGAAAAAAAGCACCAAATTCTTTTGTGGGATGTAAAAGAGAATAAAAAATTTCTTTAAGTACTTCATCAATTTGTGAAAAAGCGGCAACTTCGCCATTGAATAAATCACGCGCCTTAATCGAATCGTTTAATGGATTATTAAGTTCTTCTGTCTGAAGTTTATCATCTTTTAATAAGGCATGGTAAGGTTTTGTTGGAAATAGTAGGGGAGATAAATGTAAAGTATCAATGACGTTTAAAGGAGGAATGCCAGCTTCATTGATAGTTTGGTCAATATATTTAATATCATGATTTAAGATGTTATGACCGCAGATATACTCGCTTCCTTTGAGGAACTTGGCAAAATCTCCTAAAGAAGCGCTATGAAAACGATTTCCGTCTTCTTTAATTGCACCTATATCCAGGATTTTACCTTTAGCCGATTCGATTTCGGTATCTATAAAGGTAATTAACAAGGTGTTATTTTGTTTATCTATTGCCATTAAACACAACGAGATTATATTTGATTTTTCTAATGAAAATAAATAGGCAAATATTTAAATAAGAGGATGATATAGAGCTAATTTAGCATTTAATTTCTAAAATCAAAACACTTTTGCAAATAAGCTTTTTTTTGTTAAATCGGAGGGAACCATGGATGCGTTTTTGGTAGAAAACAAAAAAGCTCCAGATTTCTCTGAAGCTTTACTTAGTAGCGGGAACAGGACTCGAACCTGTGACCTTCGGGTTATGAGCCCGACGAGCTGCCTACTGCTCTATCCCGCGATGTTTCGGGTGCAAAGATACGTCGATTTTTTAAAAATCCAACGAAAACTTTAAAAAATGTTTTATTTTCTGTATTGAGTTGATATGACTACCTTTGCATCTTAAAATATCATGCAAATGTCACATAAAGCAGGTTTCGTAAATATTATCGGAAATCCAAATGTTGGAAAATCAACATTGATGAACGCTTTCGTTGGAGAACGATTGTCGATCATTACATCAAAAGCACAAACTACACGTCATAGAATTCTTGGAATCGTAAACGGAGAAGACTTTCAATTGGTTCTATCTGATACTCCAGGAATCATCAAACCAGCATACGAAATGCAGGAATCGATGATGAATTTTGTAAAATCGGCTTTTGAAGATGCTGACATTTTAATCTACATGGTCGAGATAGGCGAGCAGGACTTGAAGGATGAAGACTTCTTCAAGAAAATCATTCATGCCAAGATTCCGGTTTTATTGCTTTTAAATAAAATTGATAATTCAAACCAAGAACAACTAGAACAGCAAGTGGCTTTTTGGAAAGAAAAAGTGCCAAACGCTGAAATTTTCCCAATTTCGGCTTTGCAGAATTTCAACGTTCCAGAAGTCTTTGGAAGAATTATCGAATTATTGCCAGAATCACCACCTTATTATCCAAAAGACCAATTAACAGACAAACCAGAACGTTTCTTTGTAAACGAAACAATTCGTGAGAAAATCTTATTGAATTATGCTAAAGAAATTCCGTATGCAGTAGAAATTGTAACAGAAGAATTTCATGAAACCGACAATATTATCAGAATCCGTTCGGTAATTATGGTGGAGCGCGACACGCAAAAAGGAATCATTATTGGCCATAAAGGTGCAGCTTTGAAAAAAGTCGGAACCGATGCCCGTGCTGATTTAGAGAAGTTCTTCGGAAAACAAATTCACATCGAACTTTATGTAAAAGTCAACAAAAACTGGAGAAGCAACGCAAATATGCTGAAACGTTTCGGATATAATCAGTAAAAAAGAAGTTTACAGTCGCAGTTTACAGTCTCAGTCTGAAAACTGTGACTGTGACTAAAAAATAAAAAAACTCAGGAACTTAGAAACTTAGTAGCTTAGCATCTTTTTTTAACTACCTTTGCAAAAAATTTAAACAAAGCATTTTGGTTTGCAAGTGATTAGGTTTTTAAAGGAATTAAAAATCTAAGATCTGAAATCTAAAATCTAAAATTTACAAAAATGAGTAATAACATTGTTGCGATAGTAGGAAGACCTAACGTAGGGAAATCGACCCTGTTTAATAGGCTGATACAAAGAAGAGAAGCTATTGTAGATTCAGTATCTGGGGTTACCCGTGATAGAAACTATGGTAAAAGCGAGTGGAACGGAAAAGAGTTTTCTGTCATTGATACAGGTGGATATGTTCGAGGGTCGGATGACATTTTCGAAGGTGAAATCCGTAAACAGGTAGAACTTGCTATCGACGAAGCCGATGTTATCATTTTTGTAGTTGATGTTGAAGAAGGGATTACGCCAATGGATGAAACGGTTGCAAAATTACTTCGTAAAGTAACGAAACCAGTTTTATTGGCTGTAAATAAGGTAGATAACGCTATGCGCGAAAAAGACGCTGTAGAGTTTTACAATCTTGGTTTAGGCGATTATTACACTTTTGCCAGTATTTCTGGAAGTGGAACTGGAGATTTATTGGATGCTTTGATTGAAGCTTTCCCAGAAAAACCAGAACCAGAAACACCAGAAGTAGAATTGCCTCGTTTTGCAGTTGTGGGTCGTCCAAATGCTGGAAAATCTAGTTTTATCAATGCATTGATTGGTAAAGACCGTTATATTGTTACTGATATTGCTGGAACAACTCGTGATGCAATTGATACTAAATTTGACCGTTTTGGTTTTGAATTTAATTTGGTGGATACTGCAGGAATTCGCCGTAAAGCAAAAGTAAAAGAAGATTTAGAGTTTTACTCTGTAATGCGTTCCGTACGTGCAATTGAGCATGCTGATATTTGTATTTTGGTAATAGACGCAACACGCGGATTTGAAGGTCAAGATCAAAGTATTTTTTGGTTGGCAGAGAAAAACCGTAAAGGTGTTGTAATCTTGGTAAACAAATGGGATTTGGTAGAAAAAGATACTATGTCTACACGCGATTACGAAGAGAAAATCAAAAAAGAATTGATGCCATTTACAGATGTGCCAATTTTATTCGTTTCTGCTTTAACAAAACAACGTTTATTGAAAGCGCTTGAAGCAACAGTTCAAGTTTACGAAAACAGAAAACAAAGAATTGCAACTTCAAAATTCAACGAATATATGTTGAAGGTGATTGAAGCGTATCCGCCACCAGCAACAAAAGGAAAATATGTAAAGATTAAATATTGCATGCAATTGCCAACTCAAACACCGCAATTTGTGTTTTTTGCTAATTTACCGCAATATGTTAAAGAACCTTATAAGCGATACCTAGAGAATAAAATTCGTGAAAAATGGGATTTTGCAGGAGTTCCAATCGATATTTACATCAGAGAAAAATAAAAAAAAATCCCCTTAGATAGGGGATTTTTTTATGTTTGGTGTCTTGATTATTAAAAGATCGGTTTTTTGTATGGCATTATATTTGGTTAAATGTAAAAAATACAATTAAACCTTTTGTGTTTTTTTTAGTCTTACCGATCTAACTAACCTAATTTTATGACCAGAATTTATTCATTTCTATTGTTTTTAGCTTTTGTTTATTCGGCAAACGCCCAAAACAATATCGTTATTAAAGGGACTGTAGTCGATATAAACTCGCAGCTTCCGCTTGAACTAGCCACCGTTTATTTTACAGCAGTAAAAGATTCAACCATTATTGAATATGCTACAACTGATAAAAACGGAAATTTTATTATCAATACTAAAAAGTATGATAAGCCAGTTTTCTTAAAAGTAAATTACACGGGATATCAAGCGTATTTTGAAGAACAAAAAGCGCTTACAGAAAGTAAAGACTTTGGTAAATTGTACCTGCTTGAAAATGCCAATGTTTTAAATGAGGTGGTAATTAAAAGCGAAGCACCACCAATTACCATTAAAAAAGACACTTTAGAATTTAACGCAGGCTCTTATAAAGTACGTCCCGATGCAAATGTGGAAACATTACTGAAACAGTTGCCAGGATTTGATGTCGATAATACAGGGAAAATTACGGTAAATGGGCGAGAAGTCAATCAGGTTTTAGTCAACGGAAAAGCATTTTTTGATAAAGACGGGGCTATTGCCATTAAAAATCTTCCGGCTGATATTATTAAAAAAGTTCAGGTTTCTGATTTTAAAACCAAAAAAGAAGAATTAGCCAAACAAGAATCAACTTCAGATTATTCGAGTATAAACATTACCATTGACGAAAAGAAAAATAAAGGATATTTCGGTAAAGTGCTGGGAGGATATGGTTCAGACGAACGCTACGAAAGCAGTTTAATGATGAATTTTTTCAAAAATAAACAAAAAATAAGCGTATTGGCTTCGTCAAACAATATTAACTCAACCGGATTTTCTATGGATGAGGTTTTTGATAATATGGGTGGCGGACGAAATGCTAAAGGCGGAAGTCAAGGCGCTAGCAGTGGAGGAAAAGGAATTACGCAATCTACTTTGGCTGGAATTAATTATTCTGATGATTGGACCAAAGATTTGGAGTTTATGAGCAGTTATAATTTTACTAATGCTGTGACTAAAAATGATAGCAAATCGAATCAGCTTAGTCTATTGCCAACAGGGAATATTTTAACCGAAGCAGATTCTAAAACCAGAAATGAAAATACAGGAAACAAAGTCAATTTCGAGTTAGAGTACAAAATCAATCCAACTATGCAGATTGTTTTTGCTCCTAAATTGAATTTATCTGAATCAAACAGTAATTCCTCTTCTTCGACTTTTTCTGAAAATGAAAATGGCGATGCTTTAAACGAAAGTACAGCGACATCTCATTCAGAAAGTTCGAATACGAGTTTTGCCAACAGTATTAATTTCAACAAAACTTTTAAGAAGCAATCGCGAAATTTAAGTGTGGTTTTTAACAACAATAACACTAAAAATGATTCGAACGGAATCAATATTTCTGAGACTATTTTTTATCAAGATAATAAACCAAATGATGAAAGAAATCAGAATGCAAAAAATACCTCAAAAAGCGATGCGTATTCGCTTGACTTAGAATACACAGAGCCTGTGACAGATTCGCTGAGATTGCGTTTCGGAACCGATTTTGATTGGCAGAGTTCTATGAACGATCAAAAGACATTTAATTTTGATGATGCTTCGCAAGAATATTCAGATTTAAATTTATCACTGACCAATTATACCACATCAAAACAAAATTCGATTACGCCAAAAGTGGGGATTACTTGGCAAAAAAGTAAATTTACGCTGAATGTAAATTCGAGAACATCAATTGTGGAGTTTGATAATCATTCCTTTTATTTAAATCAGGCTACAGATCTGAATAAGAGATATATGCTTCCGTACGGAACAGCCCAGCTTCGATACAAATTCAACCGCTCTAAAAACTTAACTTTCAAATACGATTATTCTAATGCGCTTCCGTCAGCAACACAATTAATGCCAGTTGCAGATTTAAATAATCCGTTAAACAGCGTAATCGGAAATCCAAATCTTAATCCGATTGAAAAAAGTACTGCGGGTATCGATTTTAAGAATTTTGATTTTAGAACGCGCTCAGGCTATAGTTTGTTTCTTAAAGGAGATTATTATAACAATGATATTGTTTCTACTTCGATTTATGATGATAGCGGAAAAAGAAATACAACTTACGTAAATATTTCAGGAACTTACTCGGCTTCGGTTGGAGGAAACTGGAATCAGCAGATTAAAAAAGATGCGAATACTTTAAGATACGGGTTGCGTTTAAGCGGTAACTATAATTTTGATAAAGTATTCACTAATGCTGTTTTATATTACGCAAAATCCGTTGTAGTTACGCCAAGTGTTTATGCTTCTTATGATTATGGTGAAGTGCTTTCTATTGCGCCATCTTACAGTTTATCATACAACGAAACGCGATATGAAAATTTTTCAAGAGACGCGACTTCAAACGTAATTCACAGAATTAATATGCAGACAACATCGTATTGGCCAGCAAATTTAATTTTCGGAAATGACTTTGGATATACTTATAATTCGAATATCTCAGACGATTTTAAAAAGGATTTTTTCCTTTGGAATACTAGTTTGTCTTACGGATTTTTAGATAAAAAACTATATGCAAAAGTGAAAGTGTATGATGTTTTAAATCAAAACCAAAGTGCAACAAGAACCATTTCACCAACTTCTATTCGAGATGAAGAAAATACAGTTTTAAAACGATATGTGATGTTTTCTTTAGCTTATAAAATTGGAAATTTTGCTGAAAGTAAAAAAGGAGGAAGGATACAGAGAGGATCATGATTCTTTTTTAGGTTCTGAGGTGCTAAGATGCTAAGTTTCTAAGGAGCAAAGGCTCAAAGTTTCAGAGACACAAAGGTTCTAAAAAATGCCTGCCAAATTTAATTTGACAGGCATTTTTTGTATAACTCATAACTCATAACTCATAACTTTTTCCGATTAATCCTATGATAGACCGTAAATCGAATAATATCGCGATCGTAAAAATCTACACCGCTGGCGCGTCTTTGAAAGTTTTTTAAGTAACCCAATTCTAAACCAAGATTAGGATTGAAATGATAACGCAACGCAACATAAAAACGATTTTGATCGAATGTATTCCTGCGGTTGTCTTTTCCGAAATTGAATAAAACTTCGTCAGAAATAGTGCCTTTTATGCTTCTCTCTTCTTTTTCCCAGATTGTAAACATAGATTGCAAACGGTATCTGAATCTATATGCAAATGAAAATTCATCCAAAAGTCCGTTTTTGTCTGCTCTTTGAATGAAGCGTTCTTCCAATTGAAAGCGGTTATGAAAGGTAATTTTAGCAATATCATTAATCAATGTTACATCTTGCTGTGCACGATATTCAGGAACAGAATAATCTGGATCGATGTTTGGATTTTGAGTATTCACACTAAAAAAAGCAAATCCAGCACCCAAATCTATCATTTTAGTTACCCTGTAACGAGCTTGAGATCGTATAACAAAAAGATTTTCATGAACAGGGTTTACAAAGCTTCGATTGTCAAATTCGGAATGAATAGCCCACTTTTCAGATAATGGAAAAATATTGTAGTATCGAATCCAAGTCAAAGTCTGATGGTCGATATTTCTTTGGTTTTGCCCTGTAACCGTCTGGCAAACAAAGAGTATGGTGAAAAGTAATTTAAAAGATCTGCTCAAGAAAGATAAATTCAGGCTGCGAATTTATACAAATGATCTTAATTCTTTCTATTTTAAAATTTGTTTTGAAGGTTTTTTTGTGAAATAAAAAAAGGGACACATTTTAAAATGCATCCCTTTTTAATACTAAAACTAACTAACCACCTTACAGCGAATACTTAAATGTCACTCCGTAAGTTCTTTGATCACCAAGAACTCCAGCATATTGCCCTGTGTTACCACTTGCAGGCAATAATTGCTCATAGTAATCTTTGTTGAAAAGGTTTCTTCCCCAAATCTGAATAGATAAACCTTGCGAAGCACGGAAGCCTAAACGAGCATTAAAGATTGCGTAACCTTTTACAACTAAATATTTTGAAGCCGAAGGGCTTGAAGAAAATTCAGAACGAGCGTATCCGTCGGCAGCGAAGAAAATTTTTCCAGCATTACCAAAGAATCTAGCATTGTCAGAAAGCTCACCTCCAAGTGAACCTGCCCATCTTGAAGCTCCCGGCAATTCAGTTCCAGAAACATCTTTGTAAGCTACTTGAACTCCATTAACAACAAGTCCTGTTTCTTCTAACGGAAGTGGCGCATTTGTAAATTTAACATATTTTCCATCTGTATACGTTGCCGCACCGTTGATGGTTAAGTGCGAGCTGATAACAAAACTTGCGTCCAATTCTGCACCTCTTACTCGTACTTTATCTGCGTTAGCAAGATAACCGCGATTTACTCCTAACTCAGCTGCTTGAACGTTGGTTTGGAAATCTTTAATATCTGTATTAAAGAACGTTAAGTTGAAGATTGAATTTTTGAATGGAGAAGTTTTTACACCAAATTCATAATGATACACTTTCTCCGGTTTAATCACCGCAAGTTCAGTCATTGGCTGTCCAGCTGAGTTTGATGGAAGACCAGCTACGTTAACTCCAACAGGTTTGTAGCTTTTAGCAGCTGTTGCGTAAATATTGATTTTGTCTGATGCTTTATAAGTAAGCGTGATGTTTCCAGAAAAGTCTGTATTATCTGTATCTGAATCAAATGCTTGATCAGAGTAAACTGATTTTTTCAAAGCCAATAAGGCTGGATCTGTAGTTTGAAGACCTCCATAAGTTTTACGAGAATAATGAGCGTCTTTTTTATCAAAGTTATATCTTAAACCTGGTAAAACATGGAAACGTTCTGTAAGTGCCCAATCAATCTGACCAAATACGGCAGCACTAGAAGCTCTAATTCTTGCATCAGTATGAATTCCGTATCCTTCAAAAAGACCTGGAGTTTTCCATAGTGGACTAGTTGAACTTTGAGAGAATCTCCATTGAGCATTTCCAGATTCTTCTGTACCATTTGTTTGAGATGTCTGGTCAATGAAGAATACACCTGCAACACCACTAATTTTTGAAGTTAATTGTCCAGCATAACGAACTTCTTGCGTAACCTGAGTTTGTCTTGTTGGGTTCTGAGATTTTGCCAAAACTTGTAATCCTGTAAAATCCCTGTCGTTTGATGGATCCCAGTTCCAAAAACGCCAAGCAGTTGTAGAAGTAAGCGTACCGCCTCCAATTTTAGTATCAATGTTTAATGAAATACCTCCTAAATCTTGTCCAGAACGCCAAGGTGTATCATGATCTATTTTGCGATCAAAAGCATTTAAAGTCGGCAATTGGTAATTTAAATCTTTAATAATAGCATCAAACTGACGGTATGCAGCTCTCTGAGTAGGAGCAACACCAGCAACAACCTGAGCATATCCGTCAGGACGCTGTGTTGTAAGATCTCCTGCAAAAGTAACGTTTGTATTTTCTGTCGGAGTCCATAATAATTGTCCTCTAAAACCTTGATTGTTTAAAGTGTTTGTTGGTCTTCCTGTAACAACGTTGTCAATTAAACCATCACGCTGAGTTCCTGAGAAAGATAAACGACCAGCCACTTTTTTTCCTAATGCTCCTGTTATAGAAGCTTTAGCTTGTAAAAAAGCATAGTTTCCATAACTTATTTCGAAATCAGCACCTGGAGTAAAACTTGGCTTGCGAGAAGTAATATTAAAAGCTCCTGAAGTAGTATTTTTTCCAAATAAAGAACCTTGCGGACCACGTAATACTTCGATTTGTTCTACATCGATAAAATCTAAAGTAGTTGCTGCAGGACGAGCGTAATAAACACCGTCTACGTAGAAACCAACTCCAGGATCGATACCATCATTTGTAAGTCCGAATGGTGAACCTAAACTTCTAATGTTAATTCCAGTATTTCTAGGGTTAGAAGAATACAATTGTACAGAAGGAACCAATTCTTTAATACGGTTAACGTTAAAGGCTCCAGCTGCTTCGGCTTGTTTTCCTGTAACAACAGAAACCGCAATTGGCACATCTTGTACTTTTTCTATTCTTCTTCTTGAAGATACTACAACCTCAACAAGTTTGTTTTCTTCACGTAAAGTGATTAATAATGGAGAAGCTGGTATAGCCGTAATTTCAAGTTCAGCAGTATTGTAGCCTATATATTGAACTAAAAGGGTAAGAGGTAATTTTCCTTGAGATTCGATTGAAAATCGTCCTTCAGAATCTGTAATCGTGCTAAAAGTTGTTCCTTTAATTACCACATTGGCTGCTTCTAAAGGGATATTTTGATCAGTAGTCACAACTCCTTCAATTTTTTGAGCAAAAGAAATTGAGAACGTTAAAACTGCAAGTATTGTAAATATGTTTTGTAAAGATGTTTTCATTTTTATATTAAGTATATGTGATTAGTAGAATTTAATATTAAATTTTTTTTACCAACACATACACATCATAGATGAAACAGTATTCACAGTTGTGAAATTATAATTAGATTTTTTTTGCGAAAGATTTTGTCCACCTGATTTACTAGAATGTACTTTCATGAGTTAAAATTTTGTAAATGATTAGTTAATTATTTTTGGCAAATATATAATTAATTCTATCGATTTACTAGACTTTAGAAAATATTTTTTTATTTTTTCACCAATGAAGCGATTGTAATGCCTTCCATAGCCTTCAAAGTTTTATCTCTAATAAGCATCAAACCGTGACGCAGACTGCATTCAGACTCGGTTTTGCAATCAGAGCAAGGCTCATAAAAATTTAAAGAAGCGCATGGCAAAAGTGCAATTGCACCGTCAAATAATCGGTGAATTTCTGCCAAAGTGATGTCATTTTTGGATTTTATCAGATAATATCCGCCAAATTTTCCCTGCTTACTGCTTACAAAACGACCGCGTTTTAGATCTAATAAAATCTGTTCTAAAAACTTTTTGGGAATATTAGCCCCTTCAGCTATTTCCACAGTTCTGGAAATGTGATTTTCGTCTTGTTCTGCTAAATAAAGTAAGGCCTTAAGGGCGTATTTTGCTTTATGTGATAACATCTATTAATAAATTGTAAAATGTAAATGTATGATTTTTTAATATTGAAACCTAAACTTGAACTTGAAACAAAGAAAATTAGAACCAGAATAAATTACCAGCCTCCGCTTGATCCACCGCCAGAGAAACCTCCACCGCCAAATCCGCCGCCGAAGCCTCCGCCTCCGCCAGATGAGCCGCCACCGAAGCCTCCAAATCCGCCTCCGCCGCTTCTTCCAAGATTACTTAGAATAATAACGTCGAGTAGGCTAGGACCTCCACCGCCATTGTTGCCAGAATTTCCTCCTCCGCCTCTTTTATTTCGAGAGAGTAAAATTAAAACAATTACCACAATTACGATAAAAGGCAAAATAGGGAAGTCTTGTCCTTTTTTTGTTTGCTTGCGTTCGCCTTTAAATTTCCCTTTAAAAACATCAATAATAGCATCAGTTCCTTTATCAAGACCATTATAGAAGCTTCCTGCCTTAAACTCTGGTATAATAATATTTCTGATGATTGTTCCTCCAATTCCTGCTGTTAAACGATCTTCAAGTCCGTAACCAGGATTAATTGCAATCTTTTTTTCGTTTTTTGCCAAAAGAATAACAACTCCATTGTCATCTTCTTTTGTTCCTCCAATTCCCCAAGTTTGTCCCCATTTTGTGGCCAATTGGCTTACATCTTCTCCTTTTAAACTTTCAATGGTAATAATTACGATTTGAGTTGTAGTCGAGTCGGAATAGCGAATTAGTTTTTCTTCTAATTGTGCTTTTTCAGTAGAACTTAAAATATTAGCATAATCGTAAACAGAAGTCTGAAAACTTGGTTTTGGCGGAATCTCAAATTGCGCAAAAATGGTATTGCTGATAAAAAATGCGATAAACAAAAGAGTAATCTGAAAAATTCTATTAGAATTTGAGATTTTAATTTGGGAATTTTTCATTATTTATCCTTTTGATATTTCGTTAGATAATTCGTTGATATCGCCTTCCTGAGATGGAAAGTATTTTTTGAGTTGTTCTCCGGCATTCAAAATACCGTCAACAATTCCTTGTTTAAAATTGCCGGCTTTAAAATGATTCACCATAATATCTTTGGTACAATCCCAAAAATCATTAGAAACTAAATCATTAATTCCTTTGTCTCCACAAATCACAAAGTTTTTGTCTTCAACTGCAAAATAGAGCAATACTCCATTTTTTAATTTAGTTTCATCCATTCGCAATTCATGAAAAACTTCTAAAGCCCTATCAAAATGGACTTTAGAAGTTGTTTTTTCTATATGTACTCTAATTTCGCCAGAAGTATTACTTTCAGCCATACGAATAGCTTCAACAATTTCTTGCTCTTCTTCTTTGGTTAAAAAATCTTCTACTTTTGACATGGAAATTATTTTAGAGTTTAGATTGTAGATTTTAGATTACAGATTAAATCTGAAATCGTTAATCAAAAATATTAATCTTTAGAATTTTACTTCAACAGGTTTGTCCGCTCCAGTAGAAGCTTCAAAATATGGTTTTTCTTTGTATTCGCTCAAGAACCAGTTGTTTGGAATTTTCAAAACATAACCGTTATACGTTTGTACTGATTCATTGAAACGAGTTCTAGCCGTTAAAATTTGGTTTTCAGTGCTTGCTAATTCATCTTGTAGTTTCAAGAAGTTCTCATTAGTTTTTAAAGTTGGATACTGTTCAACAGAAACTAATAATCTTGATAAAGAAGAGCTAACGCCACTTTGAGCTTGATTAAATGCCGCTAATTGTTCAGGAGTTACATTGCTTGGATCAATTGTTACAGATGTAGCTTTTGCACGCGCTTCAATAACAGCTGTTAAAGTTCCTTTTTCAAAGTCAGCAGCACCTTTTACAGTGTTTACTAAATTCCCGATAAGATCATTACGTCTTTGATAAGCCGTTTGAACATTTCCCCATTCTTTATTTACAGCTTGGCTGTGTTGCAAAGCAGTATTTTTAATACCAATCGACCAAAATGCGATAATAGCAATAAGTGCTACAATAATTCCTACAGGGATTAACCACTTTTTCATATTTGTTTTGATTTAAGTTTATTTCTATTTTTAATTACAATTCGTTTTTTATCTCGTTCAGCTGCGTTTTTATCGACTCTAATTTACGTATTATTTCGAATTTATCTAACGTTTTCTTCTGACCCTCTTTTAAGTGTATTTTGGCGCCTTCAAGCGTAAATCCTCTTTCTTTTACTAAATGATAGATTAGCTGAAGGTTGGTAATGTCTTCTGGTGTGAACATCCTGTTTCCCTTTGCATTTTTTTTAGGTTTTAGAATGTCAAATTCGCTGTCCCAAAATCGTATCAAAGAGGCATTGACATTAAAAGCTTTGGCTACTTCGCCAATACTGTAATATCTTTTGTCTTTAGAAAGTTCAATATGCATGGTTCGTTTTTTCTATTTTATTTCAAAAATACTATTTTTTGTACTATTAATCTAATGATTGATTTTCTTGGTTTGCCATTTGAGAAATTGCCACATATTCTACAGCCGAAATATTTCCATAATAGAAGTTCAGCGGGTTAACCACTTTTCCGTCTTTATGCACTTCATAATGACAATGAGGACCTTCAGATCTTCCTGTGCTTCCCACGTATCCAATAACATCTCCACGTTTAACCTTTTGTCCTGGTCGGCAGTTGTATTTGCTTAAATGCGCGTACAAACTTTCATATCCAAAACCATGCCTGATTACGACATGATTTCCGTACCCAGAGGCCGTGTTGTCAGCTCTTTGCACCACGCCATCTCCAGTTGCGTAAATTGGAGCTCCTGTATTGGCGGTGAAATCCATTCCGTTATGCATTTTTCTCACTTTCGTGAAAGGGTCAATGCGGTATCCAAAACCTGACGCGACGCGCTTTAAATTTTCATTTCGCACTGGCTGAATGGCAGGAATCGCTAACAATAAATTTTCTTTAGCTCCAGCTAATTTTAAAATTTCGTCTAGAGATTTAGACTGAATCGCCAATTGCTTCGAAAGTTTGTCAATTCTTTTTGTGGCATTCAAAACCAATTGAGAATTATTGTACCCTTCTAGAGCTTTGTATCTGTCAGAACTTCTAAAACCAGCTTTTCGAATTGAATCTGGAATTTCAGCTTTGTTGAAATAAACACGATAAATATTATTGTCACGTTCTTCTAAAGCATCTGCCGCTTCATCAATTTCATCCAGTTTTTTATTCAAAATGGCATATTGAAGCTTTAAATTTTCAATTTCGCGTGCCTGCAAACGATCTTTTGGAGTTTCAAAATAAGGCGTATTAATTAAAAGGACAAAAACTAAAAAGCCAAACAATGCCGAGGCTAATAAAAACAGTAAGGCGTAACCAATTTTAATTCTTTTTCTGGTTTTTATTTTCGTATAGGCCAGATTTTCCGGGTCGTAATAATATTTTACTTTCGCCATATTTTAAAATACGCTATTTTTGCTCCCTGTAAAATAAGTTAGTCGAATAAAACTGATAAATGTTTCAGCTCTTCGACACTTTTTTTACGAGGATTAATGATTAGATATTGGGGCTATTTTATCATTAGATAATGCGCAAAATAGGCAATTTATTGTTTAAATTATAAGTTTTTTAATCACATTATAAAAAACTTAACGTATCATCAAATGAATGGATTATCTAATCGTCTAATTATCAAATTGACACATTAAACAGACACATTTTTCTAATTTAAATATGAAATCACAAGACGTACGTAAACAATTTTTAGATTTTTTTGAGAGTAAAGGACATACTATTGTTCCTTCAGCTCCTATTGTTCTTAAAGACGACCCAACCCTAATGTTCAATAACTCGGGGATGGCCCAGTTTAAAGAATTTTTCTTAGGAAACGGAACTCCAAAAAGTCCAAGAATAGCCGATACGCAAAAATGTCTTCGTGTTTCAGGAAAACATAACGACCTTGAAGAAGTAGGTATCGATACGTACCACCACACGATGTTTGAAATGCTTGGAAACTGGTCTTTTGGCGATTACTTCAAAAAAGAAGCGATCAATTGGGCTTGGGAACTATTGACAGAAGTGTACAAAATTCCAAAAGAAAATCTTTATGTTTCTGTTTTTGAAGGAAGTAAAGAAGATAACGTTCCGTTTGATCAAGAAGCTTGGGACATCTGGAAAACTTTAATCGACGAAGACAGAATCATTCTTGGAAACAAAAAAGATAATTTCTGGGAAATGGGTGACCAAGGACCATGCGGACCTTGTTCTGAAATTCACGTTGATTTACGCTCTGAAGAAGAAAAAGCACAAGTTTCTGGAAAAAGTTTAGTAAACAATGATCACCCGCAAGTAGTTGAAATCTGGAATAACGTATTCATGGAATTCAACCGTAAAGCTGATGGTTCATTAGAAAAACTTCCAGCACAACACGTAGATACCGGAATGGGATTTGAGCGTTTGTGTATGGCTTTACAAGGAAAAACATCAAACTATGATACTGATGTTTTCATGCCTTTAATTAGAGAAATTGAAACCATTACTGGAGCAAAATATACAACTAATGATGTAACTGGCATTAGTGAAGAACAAAATAAAATGAATATTGCTATTCGTGTAGTGGCAGATCACGTTCGTGCGGTAGCTTTTGCTATTGCTGATGGTCAGTTGCCTTCTAATACGGGAGCAGGATATGTTATTCGTAGAATTTTGCGTCGTGCAATTCGTTACGGATTTACTTTCCTAGGAACAAAAGAGCCGTTTATTTTTAAATTGGTTGAGACTTTAAGCGAGCAAATGGGAGATTCTTTCCCAGAAATCAGAACACAGAAAGCGCTTTGTTCGAATGTAATTCGTGAAGAAGAAAATTCATTCTTAAAAACGTTAGATCAGGGATTAGTTCTTTTAGATGCTGTAATTTCAAATAACAATACAGATACTGTTGATGGTAAAAAGGCATTTGAATTGTATGATACTTACGGATTCCCAATCGATTTAACAGCTTTGATTCTTTCTGAAAGAGGATTGAAATTAGACGAAGAAGGATTTCAAGAACAATTGCAATTACAAAAAGAGAGATCCCGTGCGGCATCGAAAGTTACGGCAGGAGACTGGAATGTAATTGTAGAGGATGATATTCAGGAATTTGTTGGTTACGACAGATTATCTCAACAGGTTAAAATCACTAAATACCGTAGAGTAGAAAGTGCTAAAGACGGGGAGATTTTCCAATTGGTTTTCAATGCTACTCCTTTTTATGGAGAAAGCGGAGGACAAACGGGAGATAAAGGATATTTGGAAGCTCAAAATGGTGATATTGTTTACATCATAGACACAAAGAAAGAAAATAACCAAACGATACATTTAGCAAAATCGTTACCAGAAAACCTTACGGGAACTTTTAACGCGGTTGTTGATGCAAACCAAAGAGCTAAAACTTCGTCTAACCACTCGGCTACGCACTTGTTGCACCAGGCTTTACGTAAGATTTTAGGGACGCATATTGAGCAAAAAGGTTCGATGGTAAGAAATGCTTCATTGCGTTTTGACTTTTCTCATTTCGCTAAAGTAAGTGATGAAGAATTAGTAGAAGTAGAAAACTTCGTAAATGCTAGGATTCGCGAAAGTTTGCCATTAATCGAAAAAAGAGCTATTCCGAAAGAACAGGCTTTAGAAGAAGGAGCAATTGCTTTATTTGGGGAGAAATATGGTGATTTAGTTCGTACCATTAAATTTGGTGATTCTGTCGAATTATGCGGAGGAACTCACGTTGCCAATACATCAGATATCTGGCATTTTAAAATTATTTCTGAAGGAGCTGTAGCGGCTGGAATTAGAAGAATTGAAGCCATTACAAGTGAAGCAGCAAAAGAATATTTTGAATCTCAAGCTGTTTCTTTAGCTGAAATTAAAGAAGCTCTTAAAAATGCTCAAGATCCGGTTAAATCAATCTTGGCACTACAGGATGAAAATGCCCAATTGAAAAAACAATTAGAAGCTTTATTAAAAGATAAAGCTAAAAACATGAAAGCTGATTTGGCTAAAGAATTGCAAGAAATCAATGGAGTTCAATTCTTGGCAAAACAAGTAGATTTAAACCCAGAAGGCGCAAAAGATTTAGCTTACGAATTAGGTGGTTCTTACAATAACTTATTTGTAGTTTTCGCAACCGCTCATGAAGGAAAACCAATGTTGACTTGTTACATTTCTAAAGAAATTGTAGCTGAGAAAAACCTAAACGCAGGACAAGTGGTTCGTGAATTAGGAAAATACATCCAAGGTGGTGGTGGTGGACAGCCTTTCTTCGCAACCGCAGGAGGTAAAAATGTTGATGGAATTGCTGAGGCTTTGGATAAGGCAGTGGATTTTGTAAAATAAAGGTTCTAAGATACTAAGGAACTAAGGTTCTAAGTTTTTTTTATAATATTCAAAAAAGCCGAGAGATTGTAAAATCTCTCGGCTTTTGTATTTTATGGTATTTCTCTTTTTATGTCATTTCGACGAAGGAGAAATCTCCACGAGAAGCTCGACAAAGATTGGATTTTCGTTGCGGAGTTACTTACGGAGATTTCTCCTTCGTCGAAATGACAAATAGTACGTGTATAAATTGTTTAAAAAACTTAAAATCTTAGTGTCTTAGAGCCTTAGTGGCTAAAAAGAACTATTTTCGCTCCCCAATCTGCTGGCGCCACATAGCGTAATACAATCCTTTTTCTACGATCAAATCCTCATGTCTGCCTTGTTCAATGATTTTACCTTGTTCTAGGACAAAAATTCTATCAGCATGCATTACGGTTGATAAACGGTGGGCAATTAAAACTGTAATTCTATTTTTGTCTGAGATATTTCGAATAGTGTCATTAATTTCTTCTTCTGTAATAGAATCCAAAGCAGAAGTCGCTTCATCAAAAATCAATAAATTCGGATTTCTAAGAATAGCTCTTGCGATAGATAAACGCTGTTTTTCTCCGCCAGAAACTTTGATTCCCCCTTCGCCGATTGTGGTGTTTAAACCGTCTTCAGCACGTTTAAGGAGTTTGTCGCAGCTTGCGCGTTTTAAAGCATCATAAAGTTCTTCGTCGGTTGCATTTGGTTTGACAAATAATAAGTTTTCGCGAATTGTTCCTGAGAATAATTGTGCATCTTGAGTCACAAAACCGAGCTGTTTTCTTAAATCTAGCAAATCAATTTCGGTTGAATCGATATCATTGTAAAGAATTTCTCCTTCTTCTGGAGTATACAATCCAACTAATAATTTTACTAAAGTTGTTTTTCCAGATCCAGACGGACCAACAAAAGCGACGGTTTGTCCTTGTTTGATTTCGAAATTGATATTTTCGACTGCTTTGAATTTAGCTGTTTTATGTTGAAAACTCACATTAGAAAATAGCAATTTCTGGATTGCTCCAACATGTTTTGGAGTTTTAGGACGGAATTCTTTAGGAGCATTCAATAAGTTTTTGAAATTCTCCATAGAAACTTTTGTTTCGTTCAAAGCAATAATAAAGTTTCCTAATTCTTGTAATGGACCAAAAATAAAGAACGTAAAAAATACCATTGTCAATAAATCACCAACGATAATTTTTCCTCCAAACAAGAAGTAATATAAGGCAAAAACAACGCAAGTTCTCAAGAAATGAACCGTTGTTCCCTGAATAAAACTTAAACTTCTTATAAAACGGATTTTCTGTAATTCTAATTGAAGAATTTTAAACGTATTTAAGTTTAAACGTTTTTCTTCTTGATATGTTAAACCAAGACTTTTTACTAACTCGATATTTCGTAAACTTTCGGTAGTAGAACCAGCCAATGCATTAGTCTGATTCACAATTTTTCGAGAAACGATTTTAATCTTTTTTCCCAAATACAAACTAACCAAAGCAATAATTGGCGCTGTAATTAAGAAGATAATCGAAATCCTGAAATCGATTCGAGCAACATAAACAATTACGAATATAAAACCGATAATAGTCTGGAAGATTAGCGAAATGGAAAGTGTAATCAGTTTTTCTGAATCGATTCTAACTTTTGTCAGTTTGCTTAAAGTTTCACCGCTTCGCTGATCTTCAAATTCTGCATAAGGAAGATCCAGAGATTTCTTGATTCCGTCAGTATACATTTGAGCGCCGGTACGCTGAATAACGACATTGGTAAAATAATCCTGAAAGTTTTTGGTAATTCTCGAAATCATAGCAGCGCCAAGAGAAAGGCCAAGCCAGAAAGCTAAAGATTTTATAAATCCGATTTCGTTTCCTTTGTATTTTGAGATTCCAACACCACAGTCCTGCATTAATTTTCCTGTGATTACTGAGTCTGACAAACTGAAACAAATGTTGATAGTAGCCATTATCAACGCAAAAAACAAGAGCATTTTGTGTCTGATAATGTAGGTATATAGTAATTTCATATAAGATTTTAAAAAAATGGAAGATGCAAAAATAAGGAATTGTTTTAGTTTCTAGAGTTGGTTTTTGTTATTAAAAATCTAAATTTTTTACAGGTGAAATTGCTGATAGAGTTTTTAAAGTTTTTATGTGTTTCACTTTTTTAATTTGAATATAAGAAGTCATAAAGGCTGATTATTTTTCCATATTTAAGTTTTTTTTGAAAATTTTATTATTTAGTAAACTTTTATGTTGTTTGCTATTAGTGTTTTAATAATTGATTTAATTGAAAAATGTGTTTCGATGTGGAATCACGTAAGGTTTTGAATTTCGGTTATATTACGTTTGCACCATTAACAAATTTTAACCAAATCAATATGAAAAAATTATTATGCCTTTTTGGTGCTTTAGCACTAGTTTTAACATCTTGTTCAAGCGATGATTCGTCAAGTTCTTCAGATCTTGTTTTGCTTAAAAAAACTGTTATTACAAGTCCAGAAGGTGATAAAGCTACCGTTAATTTTAAGTACGATGGTAACAAAATAGTAAGTGTAACAGATGATACTGGATTTTTCAATCTGTATTATACTTACACTGGAGATTTAATTACAAAAATTGATTACAAGCTTCCTAATGGAAAGTCAGAACAAGTAGATACTTTTACATACACTAATGATGGAAAGCTATCAACTTTTTTAAGAGTTGAATATGAAGAAGAGGAAGGTGTAGCGGTATTAAGAGGTTACAAGGAAGTTTATACTTATAATGCAGATGGTACAATTTCAGTAAAAGGGTATTCAGGAAGTGATGTTTCTCAAACGGTTGCTTCGGGAACAGCTACAATTAAATTTGTAAATGGTGAAGTAAGCGAAATTATAAGTTCTAACTCACCAAATCATAAATATACTTATGATAATAAAAATAATCCAACAAAAAATATTTTGGGAATGGATAAAATTGCATTTGTTGATGGAGAAGCAAATGGCGTTAAATTCAATATCCTTACAGATACATCAGATGGTAATTTGTGGACAAACAGTACTTTTACATATAATGAGCAAGGATATCCAACTAAAGAAGTTGATAACGGGTCTGACAGTCTAGGTACTACGGAATATTTTTATTAATAATTGAAGATTCTTATTAATAATATTAAGCCAGTTGCAAATGCTTCTGGCTTTCTTAATTTTGAAAAGTATAACAAAATCTCTCAATTATGAAAAAACAATTATGGCTTTTTGGCGCTATAGCTTTAATCCTATCATCATGTTCAAGTGATGAAAATTCTCCTTTGCAAGAAATTGATTCTACATTGCCAAAGACGATTTCTTATGTTTACCCTTCTATTTACTTAGGAACAAATAGTAAAGGAACTTTAACTTACGATGGTAATAAAATTCTAAATATCGTTAAAGAAGATTCAAAAACAATATTTACATACAATGGAGATGTGATAATTAAACAAGAAGAGTTTGATATAGAAAATGGGAAAGAAATTAAAAATGAAGAAGTTTCATATAGTTATGAAAATGGAAAACTAAAAACTAAAGTTTTTAGAGAAGACATAAGTGTCGAATATCCCGACGGTTATTATATTGAGAAAGTGGTTTATACTCATAATTCTAATGGAACAATTTCTTACATTGATTACACCGTTGATAATATAAAGAAAACCGAAACTAAAAGTGGAGAAGGAACTTTAACGTATAAAGATGGAAACTTAATAAGAGTGGAAGAAAAGTCTGGTTCTTCAACTACAACATTAGTTTTTGAATACGATTCCAAAAAAAATCCCCTGAAAAATATACTAGGTTTCAATTTGTTATTAAACGAAATTGAAGGATTTGGAACTAATAATATTGTAAAAACTACAAGAACAACAACTGAATTTCCGAATCCATCGGTTTATTTAACGACTTATATTTATAATGATGCTTCGTACCCAACAAAACATACTTCATTTGATGGAGGAGGAAAAAATATTGAGTATGAAATTGAATATACGTATTAACATTAGGTAATATTTTAATCAATAAAAAAGCCAAATACTTCTGTATTTGGTTTTTTTATTGATTAAAATTGGTGAAATTCGTAGTTAATTTCAAAATCATGCAATTCAGAACCCAAATACCCATTTCCAAAAGTAGTTTGCCAATCGATTATAATTCGAAAATACTTTCTATAGGGTCTTGTTTTGCAGAAAATATGGCGGAGAAATTCGATTATTTTAAATTTCAGAATGAAACCAATCCGTTTGGGATCATTTTTAATCCGGTTTCAATTGAAAAATTATTTAGCAGAATTTCTAAACAAGATTGGTTTGAAGAAAAAGATGTTTTCTTCTATAACGAGCGTTGGCATAGCTTTGAAGTACATTCAGATTTAAGCAATTCTGACCGTCAAGAATTATTAGAAACTCTGAATAAAGCTGTAACAGAAACCCATAAACAACTTAAAGAAGCGACCCATATTATCATCACTTTCGGAACTTCTTGGATTTATAGAAATCTTGAAAAAGATGAAATTGTAGCCAACTGTCATAAAGTGCCTCAAAAACAATTTTCAAAAGAATTATTGTCGGCAGAAGCCATTCAAAAAAGTATTCAAAATACAATTGAAACCATTCAGACTGTAAACTCCAATATAAATTTCATTTTTACTATTTCCCCAGTTCGACATATTAAAGACGGATTTGTAGAAAATCAATTAAGCAAATCACATTTATTTACAGCTTTACATCAAGTTTTAAAAACACATAATTCAAAACCCATAACTCATAACTATTTCCCTTCTTACGAAATCATGATGGACGAACTTCGCGATTATCGTTTTTATAACGAAGATATGTTGCATCCCAATCAGATTGCGATAGATTATATCTGGAAGCTTTTTAGCGAAAATTATGTTTCAGAAGAAAGTGTTCAAGTAATGAAAGAAGTAGACGAAATCCAAAAAAGTCTTCGTCATCGCAGTTTTAATCCAGAATCAGAACAGCACCAAAAATTCTTAGCAAAATTGCAGCAGAAAATAAACATCATAGGAGAAAAACTGCCGCATATTAAATTCTAACTATTAGAATAACCCTCATAAAAAGGTTATCAGTTAATATAAAAAACTTCGCGCCTTAGTGCCTTCATGGCAAATGCAACAATAAAATTTTAGAATAATTGCTCATAATTTTGTAAATTGTTAAGGTTTAAATTTTACATTTTTGTAAAATGTGTAACCCTGCTTTTTTCAGAAGCAATTTTAATCTAAGCGATTTTATTGACGTATGAATAAGAAACCAGTTTATTTTCTTAAAAAAACACTTCGTATCTTAATGTGGTGCGTGGTTTCTGTAGTTGCGCTTTTATTACTTCTCATAATCTTAATCCAAGTTCCGTCGGTTCAAAATTTCGTTAAGGACAAAGCCATTACCTATCTTGAGGGTAAGATTAGAACCAAAGTTTCTCTCGATAAAATTCTAATTAAATTTCCCAAAGATGTAGTTCTGGAAGGTTTTTATTTTGAAGATCAAAAAAAAGATACGTTGCTGGCTGGTAAACGATTAGAGGTTGATGTTGATCTTTTTAAACTCGTAAGCAGCGAACTCGAAATCAATTCGGTTTCATTAGAAAATGTAAAAGCCAATATTTCCAGAAACAAAGACGGCGTTTTCAATTTTGATTATATTATAAAAGCATTCGAATCTAAAGAACCAAAAGTAGAAGATCCTGATGCAAAACCGTTTAAAATTTCTGTAGTAAAAGTAAATCTCGATCAGGTTAAATTCAATTTTAAAGATAATTTTTCGAAGAATGATATCAAAGTCAATTTGACGCATTTTGATACTAAATTCAAAAGGTTTGATCTTGATAAAATGGACTTTAATATTCCCACAATTAATTTAAATGGATTGAAGATAGTTTTAGATCAAGATGTTGTAGAGAAAATTGCTGAAGTTTCAGTCAAAACAGTGGATACAGTTTCGAAACGTCCAGATTTTAAATTGGCATTGGATAAAATCACTTTATCTAAAATAGATATTTTATATGATAATAAAGACTCGAAATTAAATTCGGGTATTAGTTTAGGAAATTTAAATTTAGTAGTAAATGAGATCAATCTTAATGAACAGTTTTTGGATTTTAATACTTTTGAAGTTAAAAATCTTAAAGGAAATTTACGTCTTGGTGCAAAAGATAAGCAAATTCAAGCCCCTGACTTAGATTCAACAGCCATAAAACAAGCAGGCTGGAAAGTAAAACTCAAAGAAACCAATCTAGAAAACATTGCTTTCAAGTTTGATGATGAACAGTCAAAACCTAAAACAAAAGGAATTGATTATGCACACTTGGATTTGGATAAATTCAATTTTAAAGCAGAGAAGTTATATTATGGAAATGATACGATTTCAGGAAATATTAAAACGCTAACCGTAAACGAAAAAAGCGGTTTGCAGATTCAGTCTTTCAAAACCGATTTCTTTTACGGACCGAAAAATGCTTCGCTGGAAAATCTGTATTTAAAAACACCGCAGACTCTCGTTCAGGATAAAGTTAAAGCGCAATATACATCACTTGAATCACTTCAGAAAGATTTTGGAAATCTTGCCCTTGATGCCAATTTGAAACAATCTAAAATTGGTTTTAAAGACATTTTATTGTTTGTTCCCGATCTTCAAAATACAAATCCGTTTAAAAGTAACCCGAATGCGATTTTGTATGTGGACAGCCGTGTGAGCGGAAAAGTAAAAGATTTGAATATTTCGAAGTTTGAAATGAGCGGAATTGGCGCTACAAAAGTTTCCCTTTCGGGGAAAATTGCTGGATTGCCAGATGCACAAAAAGCGTATTACGATTTGGATATCAAAAAAGCTTCGACGACTTCAAAAGACATTAATATGTTTGTGCCACCAGGAACAATTCCGAAGAATATTCAGTTGCCATCTCAATTAAGTTTGAAAGGAAAATTTAAAGGTTCGGTTCAGAATTTTAAAACCAATATGGCTTTAACGAGCAGTTTTGGAAGTGCAAAAGTCGATGCTTTATTTGATCAGCGTGTTAAAAAGAGAGAAAAATACGATGCGCAAGTTTACTTGTTGGATTTTGATTTAGGACGTTTAATTAAAAACGATTCAATCGGAAAAATTACCCTTAAAGCGAAAGTTAAAGGAAACGGCTTAGATCCTAAAACCGCAAATGCAGCGATTGATGGTTTGGTACAGAAAGCAGTCTTTAATCGATACACTTATAGAGATTTAGCATTAAAAGGAAATATCGAAAACGGTTCATTTGCAGTAAAATCTGGAATGCAAGATCCAAATTTGAATTTTAATTTAACGGCTTCTGGCGACACCAAAGATAAATATCCAACCATACAATTAAAGCTGAATCTTGATATTGCCGATTTAGAAAAACTAAATCTGCACGCTGGACCAATGAAGCTTCGCGGAAATGTCGATGCAGATATTGCCAACAGTAATCCTGATTTCTTAAACGGAAAAGTGTTTCTTTCAAACATTCAAATTTTGCAAGAAGCAGAACCAATTGTTTTAGATTCTGTTCGAGTTTTGGCTTTTGCAGATAAAGACAGCAATTCGATCAAAATTTCGTCTCAATTTTTAAAAGCCGAAATGATCGGAAAATATAAATTGACAACTTTGGCAAATTCAATCCAAAAATCATTATCAAAATATATTGATCTCAAAAATCCAAAAGTCAATGCAGAATCAGATGAGCAACGATTGGCTTTTATGCTCAAAGTAGACAATGATCCTGTTCTTTTTAAATTGTTGCCAAAATTAACTGGATTAGAGCCTTTTACTATAAATGGAAATTATAATAATAAAACAGATTCTTTAACTGTAAAAGGAACGATTCCAAGAATTGTTTATGGAGGAAACACCATTTCAGATGGGAAAATCAATATCGAAGCCAAAGAAAATGCGCTGGAATATTTAGTTTCTGTAGCGACAATTGAAAGCGGTTCTTTGAAAATTCCGTTTACAAGTTTGAGCGGAGAAGTTCAAAACAATACTTTGACCTATGCGCTTGAAGTTCAAGATGCAAAACAAAAACAGCAATATTTTATTGGGGGCGAATTTAAAGCTGAAGATTCTAAAAATATTGTAAAACTAGATGCAGACAGCTTTATTTTAAATTATGATAAGTGGAATGTTGATCCTGAAAATGCAATCGAGTTTGGAGAAAAAAGACTTTATGTCAATAAATTCAATTTGAGTAATAATGGAAACGAATTGAAAGTTCAATCGAAAGGAAATCAGGATAATGCGCCTTTACAAGTTGATTTTGTCAACTTCAAAATCGAAACCATTATGAACATGGTTAAAAAAGATGAATTATTGATGCAAGGCTTGATTAACGGAAATGCGTTGGTTGAAAATGTGATGACAAATCCAACTTTTACATCCGATTTGAAAATTGATGATTTTACTTTTAAAGGTTCAAAAGTAGGAGATTTAGAAATAAAAGTTGACAATAAAACTGCCAATACACTTGCCGCAAATGTAGCCTTGAGTGATGAAGGAAATGACTTAAAACTTACGGGAGATTATCAGTTAGATTCAGGAAATTTTGATTTTGATGTAGCTATTAATAAATTGTATATCAAAAGCGTTCAAGGTTTCAGTATGGGAAATATTACTGAAGGACAAGGTTTTCTTTCAGGAAATTTCAAGTTGACAGGAAATACTTCTGCTCCACAAATTAATGGAGAATTGAATTTTAATGACGCTGGTTTTAGAGTCACACAGCTCAATTCGTACTTTAAAACCAAAAACGAAAAAATCACTTTCAATAACGAAACAATTTCATTTGATAAATTCTCTCTTTTTGATGAAAATGACAATGAACTGTTTGTAAACGGAACCATTCAGTCGCCAGATTTTGTGAAGTATAATTTCAATCTGCTGGTTGAGGCAAACGATTTTAGAGCGATTCACTCGCAAGCAAAAGACAATGATTTATTTTATGGCGATTTGTTTTTAGATACAAAACTAAATATCAAAGGAAATCTAGACAGTCCAGTGGTTGACGGAACGATTAAAATTAATAAAGAAACCAAGTTTACAGTCGTAATGCCGCAGTCAGATCCGTCAATAGCAGACCGAGAAGGGATTGTAGAATTTGTTGACGAAGATAATCTGTACTTGAAGCAAACGGTTGATATGCAGAACAAACTGAATCAGTCGGAATTGAAAGGCATGGATGTAAATGTAGCTATTTCGATCAATAAAGAAGCAGAATTGACTTTGCTGATTGATAAAGGAAATGGCGATTATTTGAATTTGAAAGGAGAAGCAGAATTAGTTGGAGGAATCGATCAATCAGGAAAGACAACTTTGACTGGGAAATATGAATTTTCAGACGGTTCTTATCAAATGAATTTCAACGGAATTAAACGAAAATTTGATATTCAAAAAGGAAGTTTTATCACTTGGAATGGCGAACCGACAATGGCAACTTTAAATATTACAGCGATTTATAAAGTAAACACAGCGCCAATTGATTTATTAGGAAATCAGATAAAAGGTGAACCTCAAGCGGTACAAAATACCTACAAGCAAAAGCTTCCTTTTCAGACCTTATTAAAAATGAATGGAGAATTGCTGAAACCAGAAATCTCATTTGGAATAGTGCTTCCGGAAGGAAATTATAATGTTTCTACAGATGTCGTAGAAATGACTCAGACAAAACTGAAACAGCTGGAACAAGATCCTGCTGAACTGAACAAACAAGTTTTTGCCCTTTTATTATTGAACAGATTTGTGGGCGAAAATCCTTTTGCAAGCGAAAGTGGCGGTGTAAGTGCAGAATCTTTTGCCAGACAGAGTGTGAGCAAAATACTTTCGCAACAATTGAATAATCTGGCTGGAGATCTTATTGAAGGATTTGAAGTCAATTTTGATTTAGAATCGACAGAAGATTATACAACAGGAACCATGCAAAACCGAACCGATTTAAATGTCGAAGTTTCTAAAAAATTACTCGATGATCGATTGAAAATTACTGTTGGAAGCAGTTTTGGAGTAGAAGGCCAGGAACGTGCCAATGAAGAATCTACCAATATTGCGGGTGATGTCGCTTTAGATTATCAATTAACAAAAGATGGCCGTTACATGATTCGCGCTTATCGTAAAAATCAATATCAGGTTGCGGTTGAAGGTCAGGTAATCGAAACAGGAGTTGCATTTGTAATTACAATGAGCTACAATAAATTTAGAGAGCTTTTTCATCGCACAGAAGAAGAAAAAGAGTTGATAAAAGAAGAAAAAATTCGCAAGGAAAAAGAAAAGCAAAAAAAGAAAGAGGACAAAGAAAAAGAAAAACTGCAAGAGAACGAAGACGAAAAAACTATTGAAGGAAATGAGCAAAAAACATAATCATAGAAATATATATTTAAAGTATATCGCGCTGCTTTCCTTATTTTTTGTTTTAGGATGCAGCAATACAAAGTATCTTCCTGAAGGCGAGTTGCTTTATACAGGCGGTTCTGTTACCATAAAAGATTCGATTATGAAAAAGAAAGATCGAAAAGCGTTGGAAAATGAACTAGAAGGCCTGCTACGCCCAAAACCGAACAAACAGTTTTTGGGTCTTCGACCTAAATTATTGATATACAATCTTGCTGGGGAACCTAAAAAAGATAAGGGAACGAGATATTGGCTGCGTAACAAAGTGGGAGAACCGCCCGTACTTTTCAGCCAGGTTGATTTGGATTATAATGCTTCGGTTTTGCGAAATTTTACAGAAAACCGAGGATATTTCAAAACCCGTGTCAGCGCCGATTCGACTGTTCGAAATAAAAGAGTAACCGCAGAATATATTGTGACACCAAGAAAACAATACATTATAAAAAGCGTAACTTTTCCAGATGATTCTCTTAAAATGTCAAAAATTATTGCGAGAAGCCATAAAAGAAGTCTTCTTAAAGTTGGAAATCCTTACGATTTAGATGTCATAAAGGCAGAAAGAGAAAGAATTGATGCAAGATTAAAAGAAAAAGGCTATTTCTATTTTAATCCAGATTATATTTTGGCAAAAGTAGACAGCAGTAAAGGGGATCACGAAGTACGAATTAGATTGGTAATAAAGGATGATACACCTGTAAAAGCTTTGACCGCTTATAAAATTGATAAGATTTTTGTGTACCCAAATTATTCGCTTACCAATGATAGTGCAGTTTATAGAAAAAGAAATATCACGCAATACAAAGATTTTACCATAATTGATACAGCAGATACTTTTAAACCAAGAATTTACGATCGAACAATTTATTTTAAAAGAGGAGATGTTTACAATCGAAAAGACCACAATTTAACCTTAAACCGATTTGTAAATCTTGGAACTTTCAGTTTTGTGAAGAATGAATTCAAACCCTCAGATTCAATTCCTAACGCTCTAGATTCGTACTACTATTTGACTCTTTTGCCTAAGAAGTTTATTCGTGTAGAAGTTATCGGAAAAACCAATTCTGCGAGCTATACCGGTACAGAATTAAATCTAAACTGGAACAACAGAAACTTTTTGCGAGGTGCAGAATTGTTTACCGCTTCTGTTTTTGGTGGCGCCGATTTTCAGTTGGGAGGAGTTAATAAAGGGAAAAACATTTACAAACTGGGAGCAGAAGTTAGTTTGACTTGGCCACGATTTATAACGCCTTTTCATATTGAAGGGAACAGCGAATATGTGCCAAGAACCAAAGCAACGCTCCGTTATGAATATCAAAAACGAACGCAGTTATATGCTTTGAATTCTTTTAATACTTCTTTTGGGTATATGTGGAAAGAAAATATTCGTAAGGAACATCAATTAAATGTTGTTGATGTGACTTATGTGAGCCCGAATCACGTTACACCAGAATATCTCGCAGACATTGACGAAGATCCAGCTTTGGGAAAAGTAATTGAAAAACAGCTGATTTTTGGCCCAACCTATAATTATACGTATACCAATACGATGCAGAAGCGTAAGAAGCATACCATTTATTTTAATGGTGAGTTAGATTTAGCTGGAAATTTAACAGGGTTATTTACTGGAGCAGATTATCCGAATAACGTTAAGACCATATTTGATGTTCCGTTTAGCCAATACGTAAAAATTAGATCCGATTTCAGACATTATTTAAAACTCGGAAAAGAAAGCGAATTAGCCAGCAGATTAATTGTCGGTGCGGGATTTGCTTACGGAAATTCAAACACGCTTCCGGCATCGAAACAATTTGTAGTGGGAGGAACCAATAGTATTCGCGCGTTTAGAGCACGAACTTTAGGGCCAGGAAGTTATGTTATTCCGCCACCAACAAACAATAATTACACTCCCGATCAATCAGCTGATTTGAAACTGGAGTTCAATACCGAATACCGTGCAAAGCTTTTCAGCATTGTAAGAGGTGCAATATTTTTAGATGCTGGTAATATCTGGCTTTTACATGCCGATCCAAATAAACCTGGAGCGGAAATTTCAAAAGATTTTATGAAAGAAATCGCCGTTGGAGCCGGAGCTGGTTTACGTTTCGATTTGTCGTTTTTGATTTTAAGAACCGATTTAGCTATTCCGCTACGTAATCCTGCATTGCCAGACGGACAACGTTGGGTGATTGACGATATTAATTTCGGAAGCAGTTCCTGGAGAAAAGACAATCTAATTCTGAATATCGCTATCGGTTATCCGTTCTAATTTTTTAGCCACGAATTCACGAATTATTATAATCTATGTGTTGCTTATAATTGAATTAAACGGATTTTTTAATTTGTGAAATTGGAAAAAATAATAGACAAAAAATTAGAGAAAATTCGTGAATTCGTGGCAGGAAAAAAGAATAAAAAGAAGTAAATTGGTCTAAAATATTTTAGAGGAATGCAAAACTTGATTAAAAGAATTATTGGTGTTGGAGTTATCGTTTTAGTAATTGTTCTGGGGTTTAAATATTGCCAGTTCAAAAAAGACGACGATTCAGATATTCAATACAATACCAATTTAATTCAACAGCAGATTCTTAATGTTGGAAAGCTGGTTGTTACCGAAGGACATTTTTCAGAAGTCATTACCTATAAAAATCAGCAGAAATATTTGATGGATATGATTTCTTTTGAGAAAAAAGCACTCATTGTGGTCAATGCCAATGTGACGGTGGCTTACGATCTCCATCAAATGAAATATGATATTGATGAAAAAAATAAAACCATCACGATTTTAAATATTCCGAAAGAAGAAATTACCATAAATCCAGATATTCAGTTTTACGATGTTGAACAAAGCAAACTGAATCCGTTTACGGGAGACGATTACAATAAAATCAATAAATCGGTAAAAGCGAATCTGGCTAAAAAAATCGAAAAATCTACTCTTAAAACCAATGCCCAAAATAGACTTATTAGCGAATTGTCTAAGATTTTAATCATGACCAATTCAATGGGCTGGAAACTGCAATACAACGGAAAAACTATTGAATCTGAAACTGAATTAAGTCAGGATTTGGGGTCAAAGCTATAAAAGAATCTCGCAAAGACGCAGAGTCGCAAAGAATTTTTGCCACAGATTAAAGGATTAAATGATTTAATACCAAATTCTTGGCTAGTTTTCATAAACAGATTTTCCACAATTTTGTCATTTCGACGAAGGAGAAATCTCCACGAGAGGCTCGACAAAGATTGGATTCTCGTTGCGGAGTTACTTGCGTAGATTTCTCCTTCGTCGAAATGACAAATATTATGTTATTTACTTAATAAAAAACTTCGCGTTTTAGTCCCGATAGCTATCGGGATTGTGGCAAATTATCAAAAATCAAATCCAAACCGCCAGAAATTAAATGTGCAATTTCAGGACGTTTTACTTTCAATTGATCTAAATGAACCAATACTTCCTGTAAAAGCTGTTTCTCTTCAGAATCTTTTAAAAGCTCAGCAATTTCAACAGACAGTAACCAATCGTTTTGATGATTATTTTTTAGCTTTTCAAAAACATTTTTCAGTTCCGTTTTAGCACCTTTATTCGTTCTAATATCTCTAACGGTTGCGTATAAATGTTCTAATTCGTCACGCTCATCAGTATGTTTAGCTTTGATGGTTTTGGTTGACGGAACAATATTAATTAAATCAAAACTATTGACATCAGCTGGACCAGAGAATGCAGAAATTACTTTTTTGCCAATTGCCATATCATAATTGCCCCATTCAGGTTGGAATAAAACCGTCTCGCCATGAGTAACCGTGCAATTTTTAAAACTGATTAAAATAATTTCGCCGTGAAGATTTCTAGAACCTGTAATAATTTCTCCTTCAACAATAATATTGCCTTCGAATTCTAATTTTATTTTTTCGCCTTCAATGATATTATAAGCCTGTAAATCTTTCGGACTCATATCTTCAATCGCAAGATTAAAACCTTTCAATTTTCCAATCGGACTTCCAAATCCGTGTGGATGCGTTAAAGTTCCGTGGCCAACTAATTCTTTTTCACGATAAGCCAAAGCTGTTTTTCCTGTAGTTTGAATGTAAACAGGCTTTCCTTCTTCTTCAATGACATTGGTAAAAACTCCTGAAATTTGCAGGCCAGTGCTCAATTCAATAGTTCCCAAAGCATTTGATTGAATTAGTTTTTTAATTCCGGAAAGACCTCCAGTTCGCAGAGCCATTTTATTAGCAAATTCTTCTAAAATCAAACTCAAATGAGAAAAAGTTGGCGTTACATAAAGCTGTGGCTGTAATTGCGTGATATCAAAATTCTGATTGGCTGCCGAAATATCATAAGGGATTTTCTTCACATTATCAGTCATGCAATGGGCACTTTCGCCAATTGAAGAAAGCAATCCCGCACCATATATTTTCGGATTTTCAACTGTTCCAATCAAGCCATATTCAACTGTCCACCAATGCAGATTTCTAATTTGAGCCATTTCAGACAATTCGCCCATATCATTTTGCAAATCGGCTACTGCTTTTTCGGCTTCATCAATTTTTTCTTGTGGAGTATCTTCAGCTTCTTTTAATATCGAAAGCAAACGAATCGCTTCATACATTTGATAATCTTTGTGAGAAGAAATCGCTTTACAGCCAATTTCGCCAAAACGTCTCAAATATTCAGCATATTCAGGATTGGCAATAATCGGAGCGTGGCCGGCACCTTCGTGGATAATATCTGGAGCAGGGGTATATTCAATATGTTCTAATTGTCTGATATCAGAAGCAATAACCAAAACATTGTACGCTTGGAATTCCATAAACGCATTTGGAGGAATAAATCCGTCAACGGCAACCGCTGCCCAGCCAATTTCGCTAAGAATTCGGTTCATTCCGTACATGCTCGGAATAGAATCAATTTCGATACCAGTTTTACGCAAACCTTCCAGGTAAGAATCGTGCGCAACTTTAGAAAGATAATCTACATTTTTGCGCATCACATATCGCCAAACCGCCTGATTGATAGGAGTGTAATCGCTATAATCTTGAGGTTTAATAAATTGCTGTAAATGTTTAGGCAATCGCTCTAATAACGGATTAGTTTCAATATTTGGATTCATTTCGAAAACGTTGTAGATTTAAAATGTAAAATTACGAATTTATGCCTCGATTTTTTACCATTCATCACAAAATTTTTATTCGAAAGTGAGTTTTATTGCATTTTTGTAGATTTTATAAAGATGGAAAGAAATGCATTTTAGCAGTCATTATTTTCATAATTCACCTTTTCCATAGTCTTTTCGAAATTTTCAATTTCTTTTTTAGTCATTGCAGCTTCTTTGAGATCAACTTTTAATTGTTTCTTAGTGTCTGGACTAATCCATAAACCAGTAAATGTATTTCCATTTTTCTGCAAAATTAAAACACCGCTAAAGCCATGTTCTACCATAACAAATTCGTTTTCTTTCTTTTTGCCCTGAGTAATATTCAGCTGAATCCAATTGTTAGATTTATTATAGCGGTACATTGAAGTAAACATTAAATCTGCAGTACAGGGATTTTCTTCTGTTTTAATGTAAACTGTTATAGGAGTTTTTCCGTCAACAGTCCCTTTATATAAATTAGAAACTGAAGTTTGAGATTGTGCTGATAATTGATTTAAAAATGAGAAGCAGATTGCAATAAAGAAAATTACTTTTTTCATAAATAGATTTTGGGTTGATTCATTTAATCAAATATAAAATTCTGCTTTGTATTTGAAAGAAATTCTTTAAGATTTTTTTACTGTATTTCTCATTTCATTTTCTGCATTTCTAAAATATTCAATTTTATGGCTGAACATAAAGGCCATATTCGTAGCACGCATTTTAGCTTCTTCAGTTATTGGTCCCGCAAATTGCGAATCAATTGTTGAATTAAAAATAGCAATCCATCGGTCAAAGTGGGTTTTGTCTACAGGTAATTGTTTATGCGGCGGAAAAGGTGTTCCAGAATAAGCGCGAACATCAAATAAAATGGTTTGCCAGAAATTGTACATTTTTTGCAGATGCGGCTCCCAGCGATCTTGTAATTTATCATTAAATATTGGCCCGATTAGATCATCCTTTCTAACATTTGCATAAAAGCTATTAACCATTTGCTGAATGTCTTCTATTGTCGAAATATCTTTTAAAGCTGTCATTTTATTGTATTTTAAATAAATGCAAAAATACAATATATCTTTCTTTTGCTTTCCTGATAATTGTCATATGGCCTTTATTTGCTAGGCAAAATCATGTTTTGTAAGGAATTGTATAGATTTTACATTTTATGATGAGTTATTTCGATTTTGACAAGTAAGTTTTTTATGATTTTTAATTTTCTAAATTATTGTTTTTCAATGTATTCAAAAACAATAAGATGAGTTTTTGTTATATCTGTTTTTTTAATTTGATGTGTATTTGTAAAGTTAAAAAATTGATAATTTTGTAAAAATACCCATAATATTGTGCTGTTTTAGTAAAATAAAACTGAATAAATAAGAAAAAACTAATTATCAAACCAAAACCACAAAAGAATGCACAAAACTACTCAAACACCTACAATTCGGGTACGTAAAGCGTTAAAACTATTATGTTGCAGTACGCTTTTATTCATGAACAGCTTAAATGCTCAGACGGTAACTCCGTGGATGACTACAGGAGATCAAAGTAAATTATTACAGCAGCAGGGAACTGTAAGCTTCGGAACCAATTCAGGAACAAATGCTTCAACCGTAACAGTAAATGCAGGAACGACCTACCAAACCATGGACGGATTCGGTTATACACTTACCGAGGGAAGCTGTGAAGTTATTTCTGGAATGGCAACGACTCAGCAAAACCAATTGTTGAATGATTTATACAATCCGACAACAGGATTAAATGCAAGCGTTGTTCGTATCAGTATTGGAGCTTCAGATTTAAGCAGTTATTCCTACAGTTATAACGAAACTTCGGGAGATACGAACATGAACAATTTCAGTTTGAATGGACCTGATTTAACCTATTTAGTTCCAATTCTTAAAAAAATCCTGCTAATTAACCCAAACATCAAAATCTTGGCAACACCTTGGTCTGCACCGAGGTGGATGAAAACCAATGGTTCTTGGGTTGGAGGATCTCTACAAACGCAATATTATGCAGCGTATGCGAAATATTTCGTAAAATATTTTGATGCAATGAAAGCACAAGGTATTAATATTTGGGCAATCACACCGCAAAATGAACCAGAAAATCCGCATAATGAGCCAAGTATGCTGATGAATTCTACAGAACAAAAGAATTTCATCAACCAGCAGCTTGGTCCGCAAATGGCTGCCGCTGGTTACGGAAACATTAAAATCATTGCCTTTGACCACAATTGCGATAATACGGCATATCCTATTGATGTTTTAAACAATAGTTCTTATGTAGATGGAGCGGCATTTCACTTGTATTTAGGAAACATCTCAGCAATGTCAACAGTAAAAAATGCTACTAATAAAAACGTTTATTTTACGGAACAATACACGGGTTCTGGTGGAAGTTTTAGCGGCGATTTTGGCTGGCATATGCAAAACGTTGTTATTGGAAGCACCAATAACTGGTCTAAAACAGTTTTAGAGTGGAATGCTGCCAACAATTCAAGTTTAGGACCACGCACTCCAGGAGGATGCAGCACTTGTTTAGGTGCTATTACAGTAAATAGCAGCACAAGTTATACTAAAAATGTAGCGTATTATATTATTGGTCAGATTTCAAAATTTGTGAAACCGGGTGCTGTGCGAATTGGGGCTTCAAGCACAAACAGCAGTATTCAGTCTGCTGCTTTCAAAAACCCAGACGGGTCAACTGCACTTGTAGTATACAATTCTGGCGGCTCATCAAATACAATAAAAGTGGTTTCAGGAGCTTCGGCATTTAATTATGCTGTTCCAGCTTCATCAGCAGTTACTTTTACTTGGAGCTCTGGAGCGCCACCTATTACCGAATTTCCTGGATATTATAACATTATTTCAAGAAACAGTAACAAAGGTTTAGATGTGGCTGACAATGCTACTACGAGCGGAAGTAGAATTCAACAGTATGATGTAACGAATGGTGGAGGAAGTAATCAGCGTTGGAAATTTGTTTCTGACGGAAGCGGTAACTATTACATTATCGTAAAATCGACTGGAATGTATTTGGCTGTTGAAAACAACGGAACAGCTGATGGATTAAAAGTACAGCAAAAAACTTTCTCATCTTCTAATGAATTTAAGTGGACGGTAACGAGTCTTGGATCAGGATATTACAAAATTATAAACGTAAACAGTGGCAAATCGCTTGATGTTGAAAATGTTTCTACAGCAAATGGTGCTAATATTCAGGTTTGGTCTTATACAGGAGGGTTAAATCAGCAGTGGCAGTTGGTGCAGGTTGAATCTTCTACAGCAAAAAGTGCTTTAGCTGCACAAACGACTGTAGTTGAAAATACAAGCTCAAATGATATGACTATTTTTGTAAATGAAACTGATGATTCTCTAAAAATTGATACGAATCATGAGGGAGATGCTGAAGTGCAGGTTTTCAATATTACTGGACAGCCAGTTTTAAAGAAGAATGTAAAATTTATAAAAGGAAATCAAGCAGAAGTAGAGATTTCTCGATTGCCAAAAGGCGTTTACATTGTGAAAGTTAACGATAGTAAAGGTTCGTATTCGAAAAAAATCTTGAAGCAATAATTACATCCACAATTCAATTAGTAATTTGTATTGAATTTGAAAAGGCTGTCATCCCATCTGACAGCCTTTGTTTTTTATTTTATCCAATTAATTGCGTAAACAAATCCTGATTGTCGTTCAGATATTGAAACTCAAAACCATTTTCGGTCATTTTCAATTTGATTGGCATAATGTCGTTTTTGTTTTTCAATTCTAAACCAACCACAACAGAACCTACTTCGCGACTATTTTTCTTAGCAAACTGGAAATACGTGATGTCGTCATCTGGACCTAAAATATTATTGACAAATTCTTTTAAAGCTCCTGGACGTTGTGGAAACTGAATCATAAAATAGTGCATTAAACCTTCGTAAAGTAAGGAGCGTTCTTTTATTTCGGCAGTTCTTTCAATATCATTATTGCTTCCACTTACAATGCAGACCACATTTTTGTCTTTAATTTTATCTTTATAAAAATCTAATGCAGCAATTGTTAAAGCCCCAGCAGGCTCAACCACCATGGCTTCTTCATTATACAATCTTAAAATTGTGGTGCAGACTTTTCCTTCTGGAACCAGAATAATATCTTCTAAGTTGTATCGGCAGATTTCAAAAGTCTTGTCTCCAACTTGTTTAACTGCTGCACCATCAACAAATTTATCGATTGTTTTTAATGGCGTATTTTTGTTTTCTTCGATTGATGTTTTCATCGAAGGAGCACCTTTTGGTTCAACACCGATTATTTTGGTATGTGGACTTAAATGTTTAAAAACTTCAGACAAACCAGATGCCAGCCCGCCACCTCCAATTGGAACAAAAACATAATCTATTGGTGCTTTAAAACTTTCTAGGATTTCTAATCCAACAGTTCCTTGTCCAGCGATTACTTTTTCATCATCAAAAGGATGAATGAATGTTTTATGATTTTTGATGGCATCTGCAGTTGCAGAAGCGTAAGCATCATCAAAAGTATCTCCAGTTAAAACAATTTCAACAAACGATTTCCCGAATAGTTGAACTTGTTTTACTTTTTGTTTTGGAGTGGTTTTTGGCATGTAAATTTTGCCATGGATCTTTAAAAGATTGCAAGAATAGGCCACGCCTTGAGCATGATTTCCTGCGCTGGCGCATACAATTCCGTTTGCTTTTTCTTTTTCGTTTAACGAAGAAATCTTATTATAAGCGCCTCTAATCTTGTACGAACGAACAATTTGCAAATCTTCTCTTTTTAGTAAAATAGTCGATTCAAATTCGTCTGAAAGATTCAAATTTTGCGTTAAAGGCGTTGCGGCAACTACATTTTCAAGATGCTTTTGGGCATTAAGTACTTCTTCAAATAAACTCATGATGTTTTGTTTTTATTTTTTTGCCACAGATTAAAAGGGATTATAATGATTTTTAATCTGTGTGAATCTGTGAAATCTGTGGCAAAAAATATTCGTCTTAAACTTTTTTAAAATAAAAAACCTCCCAATTGGGAGGTTTCTATAAATTATATTTTACAAACTTATATAGCACCTCGCCATTATTGCTGAATTGCAATAATGCTAATAATAGCGATAATAATGTTGTTAAAGTTTGTCATTTTCTTTATTGATTGAAAGGCAAATGTAAATAATTATTTTTTTACTGGCGGATATTGAGCTAAAATTTTGCCTACAAACTCAGCAATTTTTTCATCTTTTTTATCGATGTTTCTTGTCAAAGTTCCAATTCCTTCACCTTGCCAAATCATTTCTTTCTTTTTAGCATCGATTAAATCAATATACAAAGTGCCTTCAGTAGAAGTAGAAACTGTAGTTTGTCCTCCATACATCATGTAAGGATTCCAACCCCAGCCCCAGCCATAACCCCAGCCAGCAGTAAATTGGTTTACATCTACTTGTTCTCTCGATTTTGTAAAAATGTTTACCAGCAAGTCAGGATTTTCGCTTTTGGTAAAACCTTTAGCTTGCATTTGATCATCAATTGCACGAAGAATTCTTCTTTTGTCTAAATCTGATATTTCGACCTTGTCAATTCCGGGCTTAAAATAGGCGTACGTTTTATAAGGCGTAAAATCGACAGTTTTGTCATAATCAGAATAAACGGTCACGGTACTGCAAGAAGTAAGTATTAGCAGTAGCAAAAACGGAATTAACTTAAGTGTTTTCATATTTCTAAGAATTAATGTTCTCAATTTAATTAAAGCAAACTTTCGTCAACTAGATTAGGCAAAGTTACTTTCAATAATGGCTCAACTTCCATGGCTCTTTTTATGGCAAAAACAGCACCTTCATTTCTTGCCCAGCTTCGTCTTGAAATTCCGTTGTTAACATCCCAGAAAAGCATTGAAGCTAAACGCTTTGAAGCCTCTGTAGAACCATCAAGAACCATACCAAATCCGCCATTTATAACCTCTCCCCAGCCAACTCCGCCGCCATTGTGTATTGATACCCAAGTTGCTCCTCTAAAGCTGTCTCCAATCACGTTATGAATTGCCATATCGGCTGTAAAACGAGAACCATCATAAATATTTGAAGTTTCTCTGTAAGGAGAATCCGTTCCAGAAACGTCGTGGTGATCGCGTCCTAAAACCACAGCGCCAATTTCTCCTTTTGCAATGGCTTGATTAAAGGCTTCTGCAATTTTGATTCTTCCTTCGGCATCGGCATATAGAATTCGAGCTTGTGAACCAACAACCAATTTATTTTCTTGTGCACCTTTAATCCATTTAATGTTATCTTGCATTTGCTGTTGAATTTCATTTGGAGCAGTTTTTGCCATTTTTTCTAAAACTTGACAAGCAATAGCATCTGTTTTTAATAAATCTTCAGGCTTTCCAGAAGTGCAAACCCAGCGGAAAGGTCCAAATCCGTAATCGAAACACATTGGCCCCATGATATCCTGAACATAACTCGGATATCTAAAATCAATATTATTTTTAGCCATAACATCAGCTCCTGCACGAGAAGCTTCCAATAAAAAGGCATTTCCGTAGTCAAAAAAGTAAGTTCCTTTTGCAGTGTGTTTGTTAATGGCATCTGCATGACGGCGTAAGCTTTCTTGAACTTTTTCTTTAAATAAATCTGGATTTTCTGCCATCATTTTGTTAGCATCTTCAAAAGAAATTCCAACTGGATAGTAACCTCCAGCCCAAGGATTATGAAGTGAAGTTTGGTCTGAACCTAAATCAATTTTAATGTTTTCTTGATCAAAACGTTCCCAAACATCAACCACATTTCCTAAATAAGCGATTGAAACCGTTTCTTTGTTTGCTTTCGCCAAAGCTACTCTGGCAACCAATTCATCAGTAGAAGTTACGACTTCGTTAATCCATCCCTGATCGTGACGAATTTTAGTAATTTTCGGATTTACCTCAGCACAAACTGTAATACAACCTGCAATATTTCCTGCTTTTGGCTGAGCGCCCGACATTCCACCAAGACCAGAAGTTACAAATAAACTTCCTTCTGGATTTTGCTTTATTTTTCTGAAACCGTTTAAAACTGTAATAGTTGTTCCGTGTACAATTCCTTGAGGACCAATATACATATAACTTCCTGCAGTCATTTGTCCGTATTGCGAAACACCTAAAGCGTTCATTTTTTCCCAATCGTCAGGTTTGGAGTAATTCGGGATCACCATTCCGTTTGTAACCACAACTCTTGGCGCTTCTTTGTGCGAAGGAAATAATCCCATTGGGTGGCCAGAATACATCGTTAAAGTTTGCTCATCTGTCATTTCAGACAAATACTGCATCGTCAATAAATATTGCGCCCAGTTTTGGAAAACAGCACCGTTTCCTCCATACGTGATCAATTCATGCGGATGTTGCGCCACAGCATAATCCAAATTGTTCTGAATCATGTGCATGATCGCTTTTGCCTGCAAAGATTTCCCTGGATATTCGTCAATTGGTCTTGCGTACATTCTATAATCTGGACGAAGACGATACATATAAATACGTCCGTATGTTTCTAATTCTTCTGAAAATTCAGGAATTAATTCAGCGTGATGTTTTGGATCGAAATAGCGCAAAGCATTTTTAAGAGCCAATTTTTTTTCTTCTGCCGAAAGAATTTCTTTTCGTTTTGGAGCATGATTAATCGCTGGATCGTATTCCTTTTTTGGTGGTAATATAGATGGTATTCCTTGTTGTATTTGTTCTTTGAAAGTCATTTTTTTTTTGGAGATGCTAAGTTGCTAAGGTTCTAAGATGCTAAGATATTTTAGCTAGATTAACAACAGATTAATTTTTTGTTTTTTTATAAAATTATGTCGCTCCTCGGGAGCTTAAATGTGACAAATGTTTAAATGATTTTTATAAAAATATGTCGCTCCTTTCGGAGCTGATAAAATAAAGCCTTGGAAAGGCGTAATATTTATAGAAAATAATAATCATCCAATATAGAAGCTCCAGCGGAGCGAAATATTAGCCAACGTAATTGGGCCAGAGCGTTAGCGAACAGGCGTAGCAATTTGGAATTTATTTAATTGTCTCGTTTTCAAATTGACTCATTGGCAAATTGTCACATTTTCTAATTAAAAAAAAACTAAGGATAGCGGATATCCGACCTATGATAGGACTTGTGGATTTTAATCCTGAATTTTCGTGAATGGATATCCATATTAATATTTTAGATTGTTGATTTTAGATTTTAGATTAGAATTTGGAATTTAAAAATTGGAATTTATTTAAACTATCTAATTCATTTCTTTCTTATTTCTCCTGTCCTTTTATCGAATCCGTACGGGCAATGACGACAGCCGCTTTTACAGCAATAACCACGTTTTAAATGATGTTTTTCGGTAAAGCATTTATAACCTTCGGGCGTATAGTAAAAATCTTCTCCTTCGATTAATTTATTTTCATTACTTTGCTCTTTCATAAATCTGCTTCGCGTTCTTTTTCGAATAATTAAAATCAAAAATAAAAATATTTGATTATGATTTTATTGAAATCGAACAATTTTATAGCTACAAATTTATAAATTTTACAGCCAATGTTTCTGATTGTTGCCAAATATTTAATTCCGAAAGGGTATCGAGGAATGGCTGTATTTCCGTTTGTTTTGATAAAATATGATTTTGATAAAGCAAATGGAGTTTTTGTTAATCATGAAAAAATACATTTACGTCAGCAATTAGAAATGTTAATTCTTCCATTCTTTATTTGGTATGTTTTTGAGTTTTTAATTCGGTTAATTCAATACAAAAACAAAGATTTAGCGTACCGAAACATTAGCTTTGAAAGAGAAGCGTATACAAACGAAACTAATTTGAACTATCTCAAAAAGCGATCATTTTTTCAGTTTCTGAATTATATTAAATTAAAATGAATCCAGTTTTTAACCAATCTATAAATATTCAATTTCCGAATAATATTTCGCTGATAATAAAGCGCGAAGATTTAATTCATCCGTTTGTTTCGGGAAATAAATTCAGAAAGCTGAAATACAATTTGCTTCAGGCGAAAGCCAATAATAGAGACACTTTATTGACTTTTGGAGGAGCATTTTCCAACCATATTGCTGCTGTCGCTTATGCGGGAAAAGAGCAAGGTTTTAAAACTATTGGAATCATTCGCGGAGACGAACTTTTCGATAAAATAGAAGAAAATCCAACGCTTAAATTTGCTCAAGAAAACGGAATGGAGTTTGAGTTTGTTTCCAGAGAAGAGTATCGATTAAAAAGTGAAGCGTCTTTTATTGAGAAAATGAAAGACAAGTTTGGTGATTTTTATTTAGTTCCAGAAGGCGGCACAAATGAACTCGCTGTAAAAGGTTGTGAAGAGATTTTGACAGAAGAAGATTCGGTTTTTGATTACGTTTGCTGTGCGGTTGGAACTGGAGGTACGATTTCGGGATTAATTAATAGTGCGTTGCCAAATCAGAAAATTTTGGGGTTTCCAGCGTTAAAAGGTGACTTTTTAAACGATGAAATTCGTATTTTTGCAAAAAAAGATAACTGGAATTTAATTTCTGACTATCATTTTGGAGGTTATGGCAAGATAAATTTAGAATTAATTGAATTTATTAATGCTTTTTTTGAGAAAACAAAAGTGCCCTTAGATCCAATTTATACAGGAAAGATGGTTTTTGGCGTTATAGATTTAATCAGCAAAAATTATTTTCCTGCCCATTCAAAAATTTTACTCATTCACACAGGCGGATTGCAGGGAATTGACGGAATGAATATAAAGTTGAAGCAGAAGAAATTACCAATACTCAAAACCAATGATTAAAAAAAATGTATTACTTCTCGTAATATTAGCTTTAGCAAGTTGCTCTTCTAGTAAGCCTGCCATCGCGACGACTAAAAAAGCGGCAGCTGTTCAAACCCGAACGGCTTCAACAAAAAGAAGCACTCCTGCTAAACCCATCGGTAAAAATTACCCTTCTACAAATAATACAACTGAGGTTATTCAATCTACATCCAAAACAGTTGTTACCAGCGATTTGATTAATAATTATGTGTTGCAGTACAAAGAGATTGCAATGGGAAACATGAAAACTTACGGGATTCCAGCGAGTATTATTTTGGCGCAGGGAATCTTAGAATCTGGTGCGGGAAGAGGAGATTTAGCTGTAGATGCTAATAATCATTTTGGAATAAAATGCCATAATGATTGGTTGGGAGAAAGTGTTCGCCATGATGATGATTCGGCTCAGGAATGTTTTAGAAAATATCCTCAAGCATCAGAATCGTATAGAGATCACGCTTTATTTTTGGTTGGAAAAAAACGATACGCTTCCTTATTCACTTACGAAAAAGACGATTATAAAGCTTGGGCAAAAGGGCTTAGAGCTTGCGGATACGCAACAGATCCAAAATATCCAGACAAATTGATCAGTTATATTGAACGCTACAATCTGCATCAGTACGATTGTCAGGTTACAGGAAGAAATTATGTGCCAATAAATACTTCGACGGCTCCACCAAAAAAATCATCTTATGATGTCGCTTCTGATCCAAAGATCAATATGAGCCAATATGATCCGAATACGTATGAGGTTCAAAAAGGAGATACGCTATATTCAATTTCAAAGAAATTCAATTTATTGGTTGAAGATTTAAAAAAGAAAAATAATCTAACTGATAATGCGATTTCGATTGGGCAGAGGTTGAAAGTGAAATAAGTTTTCAGTTTTAGTGTTCAGTTGCAGTTTTCAAACAATCTAAAATCTAATATCAGAAATCTAATATTATAATGTTATATAAAAGAAGTAGTCAGCTTTTTGCTGAAGCAGAAAAAGTAATTCCGGGAGGAGTAAATTCACCAGTAAGAGCGTTTAAAGCGGTTGGCGGAACTCCGATTTTTGTAAAAAGTGCTAAAGGCGCTTATTTATATGATGAAGACGGAAACAAATTAATCGATTACATCAACTCTTGGGGACCAATGGTTTTAGGTCATGCGTATCAGCCAGTTGTTGATGCTGTTATTGAAAAAGCTAAACTAGGAACTTCATTTGGGATGCCAACAGAATTGGAAACTGAAATTGCAGCTTTGGCTGTTTCTATGGTTCCGAATATTGATAAAATTCGTTTTGTAAATTCTGGAACAGAAGCTTGCATGAGTGCGATTCGTTTGGCTCGCGGATTTACAAAAAGAGATAAAATCATCAAATTTGCAGGCTGTTACCACGGACATTCAGATTCATTTTTGATTCAGGCGGGAAGTGGAGCTGTAACTTTTGGTTCGCCAAATAGTCCAGGAGTTACACAAGGAACAGCAAAAGATACTTTGTTGGCAAAATATAATGATTTAGAGAATGTAAAAACTCTAATTGAAGCTAATAAAGGAGAAATTGCAGCTATTATTATCGAAGCAGTTGCAGGAAATATGGGTTGTATTCCGCCTGCAAAAGGTTTCCTAGAAGGTTTAAGAGAATTGTGTACAGCAAACGGAATCTTATTGATTTTTGATGAGGTAATGACAGGTTTCCGTTTAGCGCGTGGTGGAGTCCAGGAATTATACGGAATTGATGCAGATATCGTGACTTTCGGAAAAGTTATAGGTGGCGGACTTCCAGTTGGAGCTTTCGCAGCTCGTGAAGAAATAATGAATTATTTAGCGCCTCTTGGACCAGTTTATCAAGCAGGAACATTGTCTGGAAATCCGTTGGCAATGGCTGCTGGATTAGCAATGTTAAAAGCACTTGATTCTGATAGAGAAATTTTTACACGTTTAGAAGAAAAAACGGCTTATTTAGAAGCAGGAATCGATAGAGTGTTAAAAGCTAATAATGTTGTGTTTACAATCAATAGAGTAGGTTCTATGATTTCTGTTCACTTTGATGCAGATCCCGTTACCGATTTCCAAACGGCTGCAAAAGGAGATAACGAAACGTTTAAGAAATTCTTCCACGGATTATTGCAAGAAGGTGTCTACATTGCGCCATCGGCATATGAAACTTGGTTTATTACAGATGCATTGACTTACGAAGATTTAGACTTTACCATCAATGCGATAGATAAAGTATCAAAAACATTTTAAATAAAAAAAGAGGCTTTTAAAAGCCTCTTTTTTTATGCGCCAAATTATATTTTATCTTGTTTGCGCTCTTTCATTTTTTCCCTCATTTTGTCTTTCTTCTCCTCTTGAAGAGCTTTCCATTTTGTGTATTGGTCAGCTTTTAAGATTGATTTCATTTTAGCATCATTTGCTGCGACTTCGTCTTCCATTTGTTTTTTGAAAGCTGCCTTTTCTTCAGCAGTTGGTTTTGTGTTGCTGTCTTTTTTTTCTTGTCTAGCTTCTCTAAATTTTTCGGCTTTTGCGCTTCTATCTGCTAAAAGCTGTTTTACCTGCGCTTGCTGGCTAGCATCTAAATTTAATTCTGTAGTCAGTTTTTGAAGCTGTTTCTCATTACGTTGTTCTGCGGTCATTCTTTCTCTTTGCTCACGCGCTGGTTTTTGATCCATGTCTTGTGCGAAACTTGCTATTCCAACAAATAACATAGCCGCAATTAATAATTTTTTCATGTGTTAAGTTTTTTAATTGTTTATACAGAGTTAGACTTTTTTAAATAAAACAGGTTTAATGAACTTTGAAAAATTATATTTTTTTTAACAAATTGAAAAGTAGTTGATTAGCAATTTAGTTAAGTGTGAATTGAAAATATTTTCTTATTTTTAAGGAATAAAGAATTTGAAATGAATTAATTCAAAAACCATGAATAAAATTGCCTTTTTCTCTACTCAACCCTACGATAAAACGTTTTTTAATAAATACAATGAAGATTTTAGTTTTCAGTTGGACTTTTTTGAGACACAATTGAATCCGCAAACTGTAGCTTTAATTGAAGAGTGTGAGATTGTTTGTGTTTTTGTAAATGACATCGTAAACGAAACGGTTATCAATCAATTAGCAGAAAAAAAGGTGAAAATAATTGCTTTACGCTGTGCTGGATTTAATAATGTTGATTTGGAAGTGGCTAAAAGACATGGAATAAAAGTTTGTCGAGTTCCGGCTTATTCTCCACAAGCAGTTGCAGAGCATGCTATGGCAATGATTTTGACTTTAAACAGAAAAACGCATAAAGCTTACAACAGAGTGCGCGAGCAGAACTTTTCTTTAAACGGATTATTGGGTTTTGATTTATTCGGAAAAACAATTGGAATTATTGGAACTGGAAATATAGGAAAAGCATTTTCTAAAATTGTATTAGGTTTTGGCTGTAATGTTTTGGCTTATGATATTGTCGAAAATGAAGAAATGAAAAAGGATGGCGTTTCTTTTGTGGGTTTAGAAGAAATCTTTAAAGCGAGTGATATTATTTCGCTTCATTGTCCACTAAATGAACAGACTAAACATGTTATCAATACCACTTCTATTTCTTTTATGAAAGATAGTGTTATGATTATCAATACAAGTCGTGGTGGCTTGATAGAAACGTCTTCAGTAATTGAAGGTTTAAAAGAAGGAAAAATTGGTTATTTAGGAATTGATGTTTACGAACAGGAGGAAAAATTGTTTTTTAGAGATCTTTCTGCAGACATTATTCAAGATGATGCGATTCAGCGTTTGATGAGTTTTCCGAATGTTTTGGTAACCGCACATCAGGCGTTTTTTACCAATGAAGCTTTGACGCAGATTGCTTTGGTGACTTTCAATAATATAAAATCGTTGCTGTCGCAAAATGATATTGAAAATAAAGCTGCATTGCTGGTGTAAATTATGACGAATTTAAAATTTCAAATAATGAAAAATAAGATTTTAATTCTAATCGCAATTTTGGCACTGAGTTCTTGCCAGAATAAAGAAAATTCGAAAAATATTGTAAAAACGGTTGTTCAAGATACATTGTCTAAAACACTTGGTGGAACGGCAAATTTGAGTGAAGCTACTCCAAAAGAAGATAAAGCAGTAGACTTAATACGCAAACAATTATTGATTTTATTGAAGAATGATATTCCCGCAATGACTAAAGACGATCGCTATTTTTATTATGATGCTTTCGACTTAAATAATGATAAGAAAAACGAATATTTGGTTGGTTTTTCAAATTCTTATTTCTGCGGAAGTGGAGGCTGTTCGGGTTATATTTTAAATAATAACGGTACTGTAATAAATCGCTTCACGGTAACCGATTTCCCAATTTATGTAACCACTTCATCAACAGAAAAATTTTATGAGCTTATATTTGAAAGCGGAGGAAAATTTCATCTTCTAAAAATGAAAAACGGAAAATATCCTTCCAATCCATCTGTTCAAGAAATCATAAGTGATATTCCAAAAGAGAGTACAAAAGTTTTGGATATTCAAGGAGAGAAATTGGAGAAGTATTCTTTTTAAAATTAAAAAATAAACCCGACAGGTTTTTAAAACCTGTCGGGTTTGAAATATTATAAAATCCAACTTGGAATTTGGAATTTCAATTTTGGAATTTAACCAACTAGTTCTACAAATTTAAACTCACCATCCACAACAACTTTAGTTAAACCGTGTTTAGATAAGTTTTTCATAGAAGCATCCCATTTTTTACCGCTAAGATTAGCTGAAACTTTTAGCTGAGATAAATCCATTTTATTCTCGTTTCCTTTTAATAAAGTCACGATTACTTTTTCTTCTTCTGTCAATTCGATCTGAGCTTGTTTTTTCTCAGGACGCATTTGAGGGAATAATAAAACTTCCTGAATAGAAGCGTTATTCGTCAAATACATAATCAAACGATCCATTCCAATTCCCATTCCAGAAGTTGGAGGCATACCGTACTCAAGAGCTCTTAAGAAATCTTCGTCGATAATTCCGTTTGCTTCATCATCACCTTTTTCAGAAAGACGCATTTGATCTTCAAAACGCTCTCTTTGGTCAATTGGGTCATTTAATTCAGAATACGCATTTGCGATTTCTTTTCCGCAAACCATTAATTCAAAACGCTCAGTCAAATCTGGATTATCGCGGTGCTCTTTACAAAGCGGAGACATTTCTTTTGGATAATCTGTAATGAAAGTTGGCTGAATATAATTTCCTTCACATTTTGCTCCGAAAATCTCATCGATTAATTTTCCTTTACCCATTGTTTCGTCAACCTCGATTCCCATTCCGCGTGCTGCTTCAAACAATTCCTGTTCTGTTTTTCCAGAAATATCAAAACCTGTAAAATGTTTGATAGAATCTGTCATGGTAACACGTGCATAAGGTGCTTTGAAGTTGATTTTGTGCTCGCCAAAAGTTACTTCGCTCGTACCATTTACAGCAATTGCACAGTGCTCCAATAAACCTTCGGCAAAGTCCATCATCCAATTGTAGTCTTTGTAGGCTACATATATTTCCATTGCAGTAAATTCAGGATTATGCGTTCTGTCCATACCTTCGTTACGGAAGTTTCTAGAGAACTCATAAACACCTTCAAATCCACCAACAATTAATCTTTTTAAGTATAACTCATTGGCAATACGCATGTAAAGCGGAATATCAAGCGAGTTGTGGTGCGTAATAAATGGTCTTGCCGAAGCCCCACCAGGAATTGACTGTAAAACCGGAGTATCTACTTCAAGATATCCTGCATTGTTAAAGTACTCTCTCATAGCAGTGAACAATTTAGTTCTCTTAAGGAAAGTTTCTTTTACTTGCGGATTTACAGTTAAATCTACATAACGCATTCTATAACGTAATTCAGCGTCATTGAAAGCATCGTGCACTTTTCCGTCTTCATCAACTTTTGGTAATGGTAACGGACGTAATGTTTTACTCAAGAAAGTAAAACCAGTTACACGAATACATTTTGCCCCCACTTGTGTAGTAAACAATTCACCTTCAATACCAATAAAATCTCCTAAATCGGTTAATTTTTTGAATACTTGGTTGTATAAAGTTTTATCGTCACCTTCGCACAAAACATCACGATTCACGTACAATTGAATACGTCCTTCGCTGTCTTGCAATTCAGCAAAAGAAGCTTTACCTTGATCACGAACACTCATCAAACGTCCTGCAACGATAACCTTCTTACCTTCCTCAAAAGTTTCCTTTATCTGCTTTGATGTATGATCTACAGGAAAAAGATTAGCTGGATAAGGATTGATTCCCAGATTGCGTAAGTTTTGAAGTTTTTCTCTTCTGATGATTTCTTGTTCTGATAATGCCATTTTTTGTGCTATTTTTTTAAGTGTGCAAAGATAAAGAAAAGAATGCAGATTTTAGAATGGACTTTTTAGATTTTTTGTGACATCAATTTATTGGCTTTCAACCATCTTTAGCAAACGTTGATCGCTATAAGAATAAATTCGTTTTTAACAAATATAAAACATGGCTTAGTGTTAATTTGTTGATTTTTAACTATTTGCACGTGATTATAAATAGCGAATTTGAAGTTGTTTTAAAACACGATTCAAATAATTCTTAAAAGAAAGTATCTTCGCTTGAACAACTTAAACCTCAATTATGAAAAGAATTTTATTTTGCTTTTTTATTGTACTTTGTATTACAAGCTGTACGCTTAAGGAAAAAATGGTTATGAATGAAGATGGATCGGGAACTTTTTCTTACGGCTTTGACATGTCACCGATGTATAAAATGGGTATAAAAAAAACAGATTCGACTAAAGTTAATAAAGTCTTAGACACTACTTTTACCTTCAAAGATGTGCTAGCCAAAATAAAAGACAGTATTTCTAAATTGTCAGATGCTGATAAGGAAAAAATTGAGCAGCTCGAGAAAGAAAAAGAGAAACTTGAAATTCTAGAAGATTTTAAAGTAAGCATAAAGGTAAATGACGAAAAAAAGCAATTCGAATATGCTATGGCATTTGATTTTCCTGCCGGAACAGATTTTAAAACTATTGCCACACCCACTGAAAGTTTAGAAGCGCTGGCGGCTACTGACAAAAAAAGATTAGGAGCTTTAAGCGCTGCGCCAAAATCTGAAGAAAAGTCAAGTACTACTATTTTTTACGATGGCAAAGTTTTTATTAAATCGGTAACACCTTCTAAAGAAGATAAAAAAGCTAAAAAGAAAAAAGAAGCTAAGAAAGAAAAGAGTGATGATCCATTTTCAAAACAAATAGAAGAAATGATGAAGGAATGTAAATATACAGTCGAATATCATTTTCCTAAAAGGATTAAAACTGTTTCTATCAAAAATGCAGTAGTAGCAGCAGATAGAAAAAGCTTTATTGCCGAAATGCCATTAGGCAATATGCAAGAAAGCAGCGTGGATTTTGGTTTCAAAGTAGAATTTGAATAATAATTGGAGGTTTTTAATAAAGTGTATTTTTAAAAATAGTCTTTGTATCTTTGATAAAAATATACTGCGATGAAATTATATAAATTACTTAGTTTTTCTTTTTTAATAGCAACTTTAACTAGCTGTACTTTTACTGAAAACATTTACATTAATGATAATGGAACGGGAAAATTTTCGGTAGACATGGATGGTTCTGCTTTAATGGAAATGGCTGGAGATCAGATTGCAGGTCAAATGGGAGATGCTAAAAAAGATATCGATACGACTTTTACTTTCAAGCAACTATTTGAAGAAAAAAAAGACAGTATTGCTAAGTTATCACCAGAAACTCAGAAAGAGCTTAAAAAGCTTGAGAATTTTGTGGTTTCAACAAAAATGAGTTCTGAAAAAAAACAGTTTTTAATGAACTTAGGAACAGATTTTAAAAATGTCAATGAGCTTCAGGATATTTTACAAACTTTAAGCACCTTTCAGAAATTAGAAGGAGGAGCAAATGCATCTCCACTTGGAAATGGTTTTGGAGATAATAAAAGTAAATTAAGCTATACTTATGACGGAAAGAAATTTACAAGAAAAGCAGTAATCGATCAGGAGAAACTACAGGCATCTAAGGCTAAAGATACGGCTGCAGATATGACCAAAATGATGTTCGCATCATCTAGCTATATTGTAAACTATCATTTTCCAAAAAAAATTAAGAAAGTTTCTAATCCAAATGCATTGTTTAGCGACGATCGAAAATCAATCACAATTCAATACTCTTTTACGGATTATATGGAGAATCCTGACAAACTGAACTTCGATGTTGAGTTTGAAAAATAATTAAAATGAATAAAAAAATCCAACTTCAGGATCTGGGCAAAAGAGATTATAAATCGACGTGGGAATATCAAGAAGAAATTTTTAAGGATATTGTCGATTTAAAAATTAAGAACAGAAGAGAAGAACTTGATCTGCCAACGCCAAATTATTTATTGTTTGTTGAGCATCCGCATGTTTATACTTTAGGGAAAAGCGGTGATCTTGAAAATTTATTATTAAACGAAAAACAGCTAGAAGCCAAAGGAGCGACATTTTATAAAATTAATCGTGGCGGTGATATTACCTATCATGGACCAGGGCAAATTGTAGGTTATCCGATTTTAGATTTAGAAAATTTCTTTACCGATATTCATAAATACCTTCGTTTGCTAGAAGAATCTATTATTCTGACTTTGGCCGAATATGGTTTAGAATCGGGTAGAAGTGAAGGAGAAACGGGAGTTTGGCTAGGTGTAGGAACTCCGTTTGCTCGTAAGATTTGTGCAATGGGGGTTCGCGCTTCACGTTGGGTTACCATGCACGGATTTGCCTTAAACGTAAATGTAGATTTGGGTTATTTTGATAATATTATTCCATGCGGTATTCGCGGAAAAGGTGTCACATCTTTAAATGTAGAACTTGGTGTGGAGAAAGTAGATGAAGAAGAAGTAAAATCTAAAATCATCAAACATTTTACCGAACTATTCGAAGCTGAATTTGTTTAAAAGATTCAAAATAATTCGAGTATGGAAAATGAAGACAAAAAATCATTTTTGAAGCATTTAGATCTTCCAGAAAAAGAATTACAGGAGTTGTTGAGTATTGCACAATATGGTAAAATAGCTAAGGCAGGCTATTTTATTCGTGAAGGTCAAGTGCCTCGTAAAATGGCTTTTGTGGTAAAAGGTTTGTTTCGATATGTTTACACTCATGAAAACGGAAACGAATTCACTAAAAATATTATAGCCGAAGGGAATTTTATAAGTTCTTATTCGGCTATGATTTATAATACTCCTTCCTATTTTTCGATAGAAGCTTTAGAAGATTCCGAGATCTTGGAAATTGATTATTCAAGCTGGATCGAAATAAAAGAAAAAAATCCATTTTGGAATGTCTTTCTTCTTCAAATTCTTGAAAAAGCATTTTCTATAAAAGAAAAACGAGAAAGAGAACTGCTTCTTTTAGATGCTGAAAAGCGATATGAAATTTTTACTATTGAATTTCCTAATATCGAAAATCGTATTTCGCAGCAAATTATAGCTTCTTATTTAGGTATTCAGCCAGAATCTTTCAGCAGACTCAAAAGAAAAATTAAGACTTAACATAGGTCAATGTAACTCCATAGCAGGAGAACTATTTTTGATTTCTAATTTAAAAAATGAAATTATGGAAATCTCAAATAATACTATTGTTATTACAGGAGGAAGCTCTGGTTTAGGATTTGAAATGTGCCAACAGTTTCTAGAAAAGGGCAATAACGTGATAACCTGTTCACGTTCTTTGGAAAAGCTTGAAGAGGCCAAAAAGCGATTGCCCAATTTAGTCATTTACAAGTGTGACATTGCTCGGGAATTAGAATGCGAAGATTTTGCAGAATGGCTTCGAATTAATTATCCTAAGGTCAATGTTTTAATTAACAATGCTGCGATTGTAAATAAAACTCATTTTGTAGAAGACCGATTTTCGTTAGAAAAAATGAATGAAGAATTCTCGGTTAATCTAAATGCACCAATTCGTTTAATCAAGCTTTTGTATCCGATTTTAATCCAAAATCAAAATCCTAAAATCATAAATATTACCACAGGATTGGTTTATGTTCCAAGAACAATTTACCCGTTTTATAATGCCACAAAATCGGGTCTACATTCTTTTACTCAAGTTTTAAGAGAACAGTTGAAAAAAGAAAAAATCAAGGTTATAGAAGTGTTATTTCCAGTAGTAGATACTCCTTGGCACAAAGGAAATGTTCCTAAAATTGCAATTTCACCTCAAGATGCAGTCTCAGAAATGCTTGAAAGTATATCTCAAAATCGGACAGAAATAAGAATTGCAAAAGTAAAACTGCTTTATTTTCTTTTTAGAATAGCTCCTCGATTTTCATTTCGTAAAATAAATAGCCTTTAAATATGAGTGTTGTTAAATGCAAATTCAATTTTTCTTGGAATAAATGCATAGTTACATTGTTTTTAAAATCCAAAACAGCAACCTTATTTTTAAATAGAAAGCGTTTTTTTCTTAAATTTATATTCAAAAAACAGAAAAACCATTTCTCAAAAGTTAAGATTTTGAAGGGATGGCAAATTCTAAACTCCTTGTAATTCTCTTAGCTATTTATGCTAAATTTGATTTTATACTATTAAATTAAAATTTCATTTTATTCCCGATTGCTTATGAGAAAAATCTACTTATTCTATTTCCTTTTTGCGCTTAATGGTCTTTTTGCCCAAAAGAAAGATAAATTATATCCAGTTGCAGTTTATGAAAAAGTGTGGCAGGAAAAAAATAGCGATATCAGATTAAAGATGATTAAATCTATTTGGTTAGAAGACAGTACTTTTGAAGATCCTTCGGCTTCTATAAAAGGAATTACGGCATTTAATAATGTAATCAACGAATTTTACAAGAAAAATCCAGATGCGATATTGACATCAGGATCCAAAATTGTAAAAGATAATTATGTAACCTGGGAATGGAAAGTTCTGGATTCCAAAAATAACCTAATAATGGCAGGACGTGATTTTGCACGTTTAAATGGTAAAGGGCAAGTGAGCAAAATTATTGGTTTCTGGGATAAAGGAGCGACTTTGTCTGAAGCTGATATTTTGAAAAATCTGGAAGCTGATAATTTGAAAGTAGTAGCTAAATATTACGAAAGCCTTTTTAAAACGAGAGATTTTGATGCTTTAGCCACTGTGGTTGCAGACGGTGCAGTTTACAATCAGGCTGCTGGTTTGCCGTATGGAGGAACTTATACAGGTCTTAGTGAATGGATAAAGATGTTTACAAAATCAACAGAGTTTTTTGATCTTCAGATTGAAAAAGAACCAACCTATTTTAGTGATGCTTCTAAAAATGAAGTGATCATTTATTTTACAATGAGCTGTAAATCTAAAAAATCAGGCAAAACCATGTCAGTTCCAATTTCAGAACATTTCGATTTGAAGGATGGAAAAATTACAACAGTAAGACCTTTTTATTATGACACAAAACAGTTTGCAGAATTCTTAAAAAGCAAAAAATAAAAAAAACGACCTTTTTAGGTCGTTTTTTTTTATTCAAAAAAATCAAGTTCTAACTGCTCTGGCAAAAGTCTAAAACTCATTCTATGATATTTTGTAGTTCCAAATTCCTTAATAGCTTCGCGATGTTCTTTAGTTGGATATCCTTTGTTTTGTTTCCAATTGTACATCGGAAATTCTTCGTGAATTTTGTCCATATATTCGTCGCGATAGGTTTTTGCTAAAACAGATGCCGCTGCAATGCTAAGATATTTGCCGTCGCCCTTTATAATGCTTTGGTTCGGAATCGATTTTAAAAGAGCAATTTCATCTTTAGAAAACTGCCTTCCAAAAGTGTTTTTAAGTCCGAGTTTAGCATTCAAGGAACGATTTCCGTCAACTATAATATATTCAGGAACATGTTTTAGTTTCAAAATGCATTCCTGCATTCCTTTCATCGAAGCATTTAGAATGTTTATTTCGTCAATTTCATCTGGAAACAAATGTGTTACAGAAAAACATACAGCTTCTTTTTCGAGAATTGGCCTTAATAAGGCTCTCGTTTTTTCAGACAATTGCTTACTGTCATTCAGAATTGTATTCTCAAAATGTTCGGGTAAAATTATAGCTGCAGCAGTAACTGGCCCAGCTAGACATCCTCGGCCAGCTTCATCAGTTCCAGTTTCTAAAACAAATCCTGAGAAATTTTTTTCGAGCATTTTTTTAGGGTTTTTAAAAAGCAAAGATTGTACTTTTTTTTCTAAAACGCATTACTAATTCAAAGAGAAATGCAATCACGGATTGCTTTTTTACAGCACCAATATCAAACCGCAAAAACTATTGAAAACTGTGTAAATTTTCAAATTGACTATAAGTTTATGATTTTAGTTAAAACAGAAGAAAATGCTTGAGTTTTATGATTTTTTTTGTAGAATATTTAATTGTGAATGTTTTAAAAATTGAAATTTACAAGCTCAAAGCAAACTTTTGAAGAATTGATTTACAATTTATTATGTTAAAATAAAAAAACATTAGTGAGAAAAATGCAGGAATGAAACATTCTCAGTTGAAAATGTTTTATTCCTATGTTATTCTTGTAGGATAATATCTTTGTTTTTTTGGGTGGTCAATGCTGTTTTTTTGAGTTTATTCTTGCTTTAAATGTTAATTAAATGTTAATTTTTTTGTTTATAAAGTGACGATTTTTTATATGTGTAATTTTTGTATTTCTTTGATTTTGTGCTGATTACGTGTTGCATGGTAAATTTTTGTTAAAGAAATATTAAAAAAAAGTTAAGAAGTGTTAGTGAATTGCATTGTTGTTTTAAGAAAATATTAAGATGTTTGCGACTTACTAATTCAAAATTTTTAAAAATGAAACTAAAGTTAAATGGATTCTTAGTGCTTCTGGTGGCGCTGATTACGCAACTAACCTTTGCGCAAGAAAGAACTGTTTCGGGTGTAGTTTCCGATAATGCAGGAATGCCTCTTCCAGGTGTGAGCGTATTAGTTAAAGGAACTAAAAGCGGAACGCAAACAGATTTTGATGGAAAATTTTCTATCAAAGCAACGTCAAGCGAAGTCTTGATTTTTACTTACATTGGAATGAAAACGCAAGAAGTTGCAGCTAGTTCTACAGCATTAAATGTAAAATTAACTAGTAATACTACAGAATTAGAAAGTGTTGTTGTAACGGCCTTAGGTATCAAGAGAGAGAAAAAAGCTCTTGGATATGCTACTCAGGAAATAAAAGGAGAAGATTTGGTTGGTGGAACTGCAAGTGCAAACTTCCTTAACGATCTTTCTGGTAAATCTGCTGGGGTATATATTAGAAAAAATACAAACTTTGGAGGATCTACAAGTGTGGTTTCAAGAGGTGTTAAAAACCTTACGGGAAATAACCAAATGCTTATTGTTATCGATGGTATGCCTATTAATAACTCGAATGTGAATTCTAGCAATGGTGCACAAACAACCGGAGCTCGTAATACTTACGACTACGGTAATGCTGGAATGGATATTAATTCTGATGATATTGAATCGCTAAATATATTGAAAGGTGCTGCTGCATCTGCTTTATATGGGTTTCAAGCTGGTAATGGTGTAATTATGATTACTACAAAAAAAGGTAAGGCTCAAAAAGGTATGGGAGTAACTATATCAAGTGAGTTTGGAGTTGGTTCAGTTGATAAAAAGACTTTCCCTGTTTACCAAAATAAATACGGACAAGGTTATGGACCAACTTATGATGCAGCAGGAAATCCAAAAGGGACTCCAGTTGGGCCAACAGGTGCATTCTTTGTTATAGATAAAAATGGTAACCAAGTGGTAAGTACTACAGATGATGCTTCTTACGGTGTTGCTTTTGATCCAAATCTTTCTGTTTATACTTGGGAATCTTATTCTCCATATTCTTCAAAATTTGGACAAAAATCTCCATGGGTAGCGGCTAAAAATGGTCCAATTACATTTTTTCAAACTGCTCAAACATTCAATAACTCGATCTCTTTTGAAGGTGGTACAGACAAAAGCAACTTTGTTATCAATTACAACAACTATAAAGAGAATGGTATTTTACCAAATAGTGAATTGAAGAAAAATAATGCAAGTATTAAATTCAACCACAAATTAACTGATAAATTAACTGTTAGTGTTTTTGCAAATTATTTAGCACAAACTACAATGGGTAGAAATACTACTGGTTACGGAGGTGATAACGTCGCAGGTTTATTCCGTCAATGGTGGGGAACTAACGTAGATATTCAATCTCAGAAAGAAGCTTTTAATAATTCAGGAGGGCAAAATATTTCATGGAACATGGCAGATCCTGCTAATGGAAATACAAATCCTAAATATTGGGATAACCCATATTTTACAAGATACAAAAACTACCAAACAGACGAAAGAAATCGTTTCATCGGTTATGGCCAGTTAGATTATAAAATTACAGATTGGTTAAATGCTACAGGTAAAATAAGTACAGATTCTTATTCAGAATTACGTGAAGAAAGAAAAGCGGTAGGGTCTTTGGCTTCAACATTTGGAATTAACCGTTTAGCTGTTGGTTCAGGATACCAAAAATATACAGGTATGTTTTCTGAACAAAACTATCAGGTTACCTTAAACTTCAATAAAAAACTTACTGATGATTTTTCATTGACAGGTTTAGTTGGATACAATGCTTTAAGAACTAGACGTACATCTACATTGGCTTCTACAGATGGAGGACTTATTATTCCGGGAATCTATGCATTATCAAATTCAGTAAATCCTTCTCCATTCCCGGTTGAGGTTGAAGATAATTCAGCGGTAAACAGTGTTTATGCATCTGCTTCATTAGGATTCAGAGATTTCCTTTATGTAGAAGGAACAGTACGTAATGATGCATTCTCGATGTTGCCACAAGACGACAATGATGTTAATACATACTCTGCTTCTGCAAGTTATGTTTTCACAAAACATATTAATGCGCCATGGTTAACTTTTGGTAAATTAAGAGCGAGTTATGCTGAAAATCCACAAGGAAGTATTGATCCTTATGCATTGCAAGATGTATTTACTAAATTTAATCCATTTGGGTCAAACCAACTTTATTCAAGACCAAACACGGCTAATAATCCAGATTTGCATCCTGTAAAAACTAAATCTCAAGAGCTTGGTTTAGAGATGCAATTCCTTGACAGAAGGGTAGGTTTTGAGGTAAGTGTTTATAAAAGTTTAAGTGAAGATCAAATTTTTGCGGTAGATTATTCTACAGCAACTGGTAACTCTTCAAGATACGTAAACGCGGGATCAGTTGAAAATAAAGGTGTTGAGTTGATATTCAATGCGGTTCCGGTTAAAACAAAAGATTTTCAATGGGATTTAGGCGTAAACTGGTCTAAAAATGAGAATACAGTTGTAGAGTTAGCGCCAGGCGTTCCTGTTTTAACAATTGGTACATTCCAAGGAGGAGTTAGTATCGTAGGAACAAAAGGACATGCTTATGGAGATATTCTTGGGAAAGATTATATTTATAAAGACGGGCAAAGGGTAACTAAAAATGGTGTGTATTTACAAACTGCAACTACTAATAATGTAATTGGTAATGTTACTCCAGATTGGATTGGTGGCTTCCGTAACAAATTTACTTACAAACAAGTGTCTCTAGGTTTCTTAATTGATGTTCAAAAAGGAGGAGATATTTTCTCTCTTGATCAATATTATGGACAAAGCTCTGGTTTATATACTTCAACAGCAGGAAACAACGAACTTGGAAATCCTGTGAGAAATACATTAGCTAATGGCGGAGGTGTTATTTTACCTGGAGTAAACGAAGATGGAACTCCTAATACTACAAGAACACCAAACCCTGAAGTTGCAGGAAGTATCTATGGTTACAATAATAATCCACAAAAAGCATTTGTTTACGACGCAAGTTATGTGAAATTAAGAGAGGTAAGCATTACTTATAGTTTCCCTAGACAACTTATAGCTAAAGCAGGTTTGAATGATTTACGTCTTTCTTTAGTAGGTTCTAATTTATGGATCATTAGTAAAAATCTTCCAGATGCAGATCCAGAAAGTGGTATAAGTTCAGGTAACTTATCATCAGGTTATTCAGGAGGTTCACTTCCGACAACAAGAAATATTGGTTGTAACCTAACATTAAAATTTTAAATCATGAAAAAAGTACTTTTATTAATGTCTGTGGTTGGTATGATGGTTTCGTGCAGCCAGGACATTACAGATATGAATGTTGATCCGAAAAGGCCAACAACCACCAAAGCGGAATATTTGTTTACAAATGCTGAGAAAAAATTAGTCGATCAAATGGTTAGTACTAGTGTGAATAATAATGTTTTTAGATTATTTGCACAGCAATGGACAGAAACAACTTATCCTGATGAAAGCCAGTATAACATTACAAACAGAAAAATTCCTGATACTCACTTTTTAGTTTTGTACAGAGATGTTCTAGCCGATTTTCATGATTCAAGAGTTATGATTGAAGCAACAACTCCTGCAACTCCTGCAGACGAGGCCATTAAGCAAAATAAATTAGCGCTTATAGATGTTTTGGAAGCGTATGCTTATAGTGTATTGGTAGATACTTTTGGAAACGTTCCTTATACACAAGCAATTGATATTAATAAATATCCTTTACCAGCTTATGATGATGCAAAAACTATCTATCAAGATCTTATTAAAAGATTAACTGCTGATGTTGCTGTTTTGAAAGCGAATAGTACAGTAGCTAACTTTGGTGCTGCAGATATTATCTATCAAGGTACTGCTGCAAGTAATGCAAAATGGGCAAAATTTGCTAACTCATTAATAATTAGAATGGCAGTTAATATGTCTGATATTGATCCAGCGTATGCAACTACTCAAGTTCAGGCGGCTCTTGCTTCTGGTGCTTTGGCTAATAATAATGATAATACAAAATTGACTTATTTAACTACATCAGGAAATCAAAATCCATTGTACGCTGATTTAGTAACAAGTCAGAGATTTGATTTTATTCCAGCTGAGCCTTTTGTTTCTGCTATGGACGCTATTGTTCCTGGTGGTGACCCAAGGATGCCTAAATATTTTACTAACCTAACTTCTCCAGCACCAGTTATTCCTGCAGGAAGAACATTTGTAGGAGGAACGTATGGTGCAGGAAACGTTTATACATCTTATTCACAAATAACATCGACATTAAACAATCCAGTTTTCCCTGGAACTATCTTTGATTTCGCTGAGTTGAATTTCTTATTAGCAGAAGCTGCTGAGAAAAATTTAATTCCAGGTGGTTCTGCTCAAGCAAAAGTATACTATGATGCTGGTATTAGAGCTTCTATGGCAGACTGGGGAGTAACTAATACTGCTGCTATTGATGCTTATATTGCTAGTCCAAAAGTAGATTACAACAATCCGTTAAGTGGAGCAACGTATAAAGAAAAAATTGGTACTCAAGCATGGTTTGCCCTTTACAACAGAGGATACGAAGCATGGACATCTTACAGAAGATTGGATTTCCCTGTATTAAAAGCGCCACAAGCAGCTATAAACAAGCTTATTTTTACGGTGCCAGTTAGATATACCTATCCAGCTGCAGAAGTAAATATCAATACGGCAAATGTAACTAAAGCTTCTGCTGATATTGGTGGAGATTTATTAAATACTAAATTGTTCTGGGATAAATTCTAGTCTTTAGAATATATATCTATATCAATTAAGTTGATGATTCAAAGTAAATTATACCCAGTTTGGGAATAAGAAAAATAAATATTTTGATTTTTTTTGAGAGCCCCGTATACTTTTGTATACGGGGTTTTCGTTTCCAAAAAAGAGTGAAACCATCCCGGTTTCATATTATATATTATGTTTTTTCGTTTATACCTTTTTATCTTACCTTTGCTTAGCAAAATTTTGACAAAATAAATTTATATAAAGCCATCAAATGAGAATATTCATTTTTCTATATCTATTACTTGTACCAACTTTATTGTTTTCGCAAGAAAAAAAAACTGCTCCTAAAAATAATTTAGATATGAATACGGAATATTCAAGTATAACGGATTCCGTAAAAAAGAAAAAACAAAAAATAGCGACGATAGATCAGTATAAAATTGTGACTTTAGAACACGATACGATTTACGCAGATACTTCGCTAACTATTAAAAGTGCTTATAGACAGAATCATCTTAGAAAAGATCTTTTCGGACTACAGGAGTTGTCTAATATTGGACAGCCAATAAATATGCTGCAATATAGTTTGACGAGTTTTTCTCCTTATCCAGAGATTGGTTTTAGCGGAAAACATTCTCTTTATATGCAAGCAGATCAAATTAGATATTATTCTGTCGCAACACCTTTTACAGAATTGTTTTTTAATACAACAATAAAAAAAGGTCAGAATGTGGATTCTTTTATCACATTAAATGCTTCTAAAAATCTTAATTTCTCTATTGCTTATAAAGGACTGAGATCTGAGGGAGATTATAATAATCAATTGGTTAGTGCTGGAAATTTAAGAATTACAACTAGTTATGCTACAACCAATAAGCGTTATGCAATAAATGCACATTTTACAAATCAGGATATATTGAATGAGGAAAATGGCGGTATTACAAACGATGCAGATTTTGAAAGTGATAATCAAGATTATAAAAACCGACAAAGATTACAGGTTTATTTAACCGACGCAGAATCCTTTTTGAAAGGAAGAAGATTGTTTTTTGATCATGCTTTTAGGGTAAATCCAACTGATGGAAGTAATAATTTATACATAACGCATCAGTTTAATTATGAATATAAGGGCTATGAATATAAGCAGCCAACTGTAATGTCGACTTTAACTGCCAATGATGGATCAACTACGCGTATACAGCGATTTGGAGATTCGTATGCGGCAAGTAACATTAACGATCAGACAAAATATGAAAGGTTGTATAATAAAGTAGGAGCAGCTTACGAGAATTCGCTTTTAGGAAAATTTATATTTTTTATCGACGACTATAGATCCAATTATAAATATAACCGAATTATTGTTGATGCTGACGGAAATGCAGTTCCAGATAATCTGTATTTGCAGTTTAATAATTTCGGTGCTCAGTATGAATATCAAAAGAATAAATGGAATGGTAGATTCTTATATTCAAGATCAATAACCAACGAATCTCTTTCAGATTTGGATGCTAAACTTCGATATGATATGAGCGAAAAAATCAAATTTGATTTCAGATATCGCAACATTAATAAATTGCCGAACAATAATTATAATTTGTACCAAAGCAGTTGGATTTCGTACAATTGGTCGAATAATTTTAAAAACGAAAAAATTAATTCGTTAAGTGCAGAGATTACGACTCCTTGGTTGACAGGGCAAGTTCAGTATACAGTACTAAAAGATCATTTGTATTTTACTGATATGGCTACAGATGCAGAAAAAGCGGCAAGTCAGCAGATTGTGAAACCAATGCAATACGGAAATGTGATTAATTATTTAGAAATAAAAGCAAGCCGAGAGTTTAAATTTGGTCCTTTTGCGCTAGATAATACACTTTTATATCAGAAAGTAGATCAGTCAGATTTAGTTTTGAATGTGCCTGATTTTGTAACTAGAAATACATTCTATTATTCAAATCATTTCTTTAAAAAAGCATTGTTTATGCAAACAGGGCTTGTATTTAATTATATGACTAAATACTATGGAGATGATTATAACCCTGTAATTGCAGAATTTTTTGTGCAGCAGGATAAAAAAATCGGAGGTTTTGCAACATTCGATTTCTTTGTGAATGCCAGAATACGCCAGACTCGTTTTTATTTAAAAGCGGAACATTTTAATGCTTTATTTACACAAAGCAACTATTATGCAGCGCCTCATAATCCGTATCGTGATTTTGTGCTGCGTTTTGGTCTGGTTTGGAATTTCTTCCAATAAAAACTGGCTTACTTTTTATTTAGAACCACTAATAAACTTAAATAAAAATGGACTTTTCAAATAATATTTTAGAAACAATTGGTAATACACCATTGGTAAAACTCAACAAAATTGTTGCTGAAATTGATGCGTTAGTATTGGCAAAAGTCGAAACCTTTAATCCTGGTAATTCTGTAAAAGATAGAATGGCCGTAAAAATGATTGAAGATGCAGAGGCAGATGGCAGACTAAAACCTGGAGGAACTATCATTGAAGGGACTTCAGGAAATACAGGAATGGGACTTGCACTTGTTGCAATTGTAAAGGGATACAAATTAATTTGTGTAATCTCAGATAAACAGTCTAAAGAAAAAATGGATATTCTTCGCGCTGTTGGAGCAAAAGTTGTCGTTTGTCCTACTGATGTTGAGCCTACAGATCCGCGTTCTTACTATTCGGTTTCAAAGCGTTTAGCAGAAGAAACCCCGAATTCTTGGTATGTAAATCAATACGATAATATGTCAAATTCGTTGGCACATTATGAACAGACCGGACCTGAAATATGGAAACAGACAGATGGGAAAATCACGCATTTTGTTGTGGGAGTTGGAACGGGAGGAACTATCTCTGGAGTTGGAAAATACTTGAAAGAGCAAAATCCAAATATTAAAATTTGGGGAATCGATACATATGGTTCGGTTTTCAAAAAGTACCACGAAACTGGAATCTTCGATGAAAACGAAATCTACTCTTACATTACAGAAGGTATTGGAGAAGATATTCTTCCTAAAAATGTTGACTTCTCTCTAATTGATGGTTTTACAAAAGTAACCGACAAAGATGCTGCTGTTTATACTAGAAAGATTGCACTTGAGGAAGGTATCTTTGTTGGAAACTCTGCAGGAGCTTGTATAAAAGGTTTATTGCAATTGAAAGAGCATTTCAAACCAGATGATGTTGTTGTGGTATTATTTCACGATTCTGGAAGCCGTTATGTTGGTAAAATGTTCAACGATGATTGGATGCGTGAGCGAGGATTCTTAGAAGAAAATGTAACAAAAGCAGAAGACGTTATCAAAGATCATATTGATAAGGAACTGATTGTAGTGCGTACTGAGGAATTAGTTTCACACGCCATTGAGCGTATGCGTAAATATAAAATTTCGCAGATTCCGGTTGTTGACATTAACGGCTTTGTTGGTTCTGTAGATGAAACAGATTTATTTAGAAGTTATGTTGCTGATAAAAATGTTGCCGAAAAACCAATTAAAGAAGTAATGGGTAAACCTTTTCCGATTGTAAAATTAGGAACTCCGATCGAAGAGGTTTCAAAACTTTTTACAAAAGAAAATGATGCTGTTTTAGTTGATTTAGGAAACGGACATCATCACATTATTACTAAATATGATATTATTGGTTCAATAAAATAAGCCTTTATAAATAATGACAATCCATAAGCCTAATTGTTTTACGATAAGGTTTATGGATTTGTCTTTTAAAAATAGAATATGAATTTTACTGCTATTGATTTTGAAACGGCAACTGGCTATCATCCGTGTTCGGTAGGAATTGTTACGGTCGAAAATGGAGTTATTGTAGACGAGTATGTATCATTAATTAAACCGCCAAACAACGAATACAATCCTTTTACAATTCGTGTTCACGGAATTTACCCGAAAGATACCATTAATGCAAAATCTTTCTTCCAAATCTATCCTGAAATTGAAAAGAGGTTAAAAAACAGAGTTGTAGTAGCGCATAATGAAAGTTTTGACCGGAATGTTTTGATGAAAACCATGTTGCTTCATGGCCTAAATTATGATGATTTAAACATTGCTGCAAAATGGGAATGCACGGTTAAAATCTACAAAGCAAAAGGAATAAAGCCAACCAAATTGAGTGATTGCTGCCGCGAAATGAATATTCATCTCAATCACCATGAGGCATTGTCAGATGCAAGAGCCTGTGCTAAATTATATATGCTTCGCTAAATAATTCAAATATTTGTAAGAATAGTATTAAAATTTAATTACTTTTAGATTTTGTAATTACACTATAAAAATCTAAAATGAAAGAAGACTTCCTTCATTATCTCTGGAAATTCAAGAAGTTTGATGGCTTGAATTTAAAATCTGTTCAAGGAGAAGAAATAACCATCATTAAAACAGGCGATTATTTGGAGCTTGCTGGGCCTGATTTTTTTAATGCTCATATAGAAATCGGAAATCAGAAGTGGGCTGGTAATGTAGAGATTCATTTAAAATCTTCAGACTGGTATTTGCATAATCATGAAAAAGATGCCGCTTATAAAAATGTGATTCTTCATGTTGTGTGGGAAAATGATACGGCCATTTTTAGAGAAGACAATACAGAGATACCCGTTCTAGTGCTTAAAGATTATGTTTCAAAAGAAATTATTGATAATTATAATGCTTTGGTTTCTCCAAAAACATGGATTTCTTGTGAAAGGCAATTAAAAGAAATTGACAGGTTTGTGTTTAAGAATTGGCAGGAAAGATTATTTTTTGAACGTTTAGAGCGAAAATCAAAGTTTATAGATCAATTATTAGAAGAAACGAATCAAGATTGGGAAGCTGTCTTGTTTTGTCTTCTAGCGAAAAATTTTGGTTTAAATACCAACGGAAATTCCTTTTTGCAGATATCAAAAGCAATTCCTTTTTCAGTAATTAGAAAAGAAAGTTTTGAAGTCGAAAATCTTGAAGCGCTCCTTTTTGGAACTTCAGGATTATTGGAAACAGAGAAAGAAGATGTTTATTATAAAGATTTAAAGTTTCGCTACTTCTATTTATTGCATAAATATCAAATAGAAAAGATTTATGCAGATCCTCTTCAATTTTTTAAGCTTCGTCCAGATAATTTCCCTACTATTAGACTTTCTCAGTTAGCATCTTTATATCATAGGCATCAAAACTTATTTTCAAAAATAATTGATTTGAAATCTATTGGCGAAGTGTATCGTTTGCTGAATATTTCTGCAAGTTCATATTGGCAAAACCATTATCAATTTGATAAAGAAAGTCCAAATAAATCTAAAATGCTTTCTAAGCCATTTATAGATTTAGTGGTAATTAATACTATAATCCCGCTTCAATTTGCTTATTCTAATATAAGGGGCGAATCAATTGCCGAAGATTTGATTGACTTTATAAATGAAGTTGACTCAGAGAAAAACGCGATTATTGACAAGTTTAATTCGTTTGGAATAAAGTCTCAATCCGCATTTGAAAGTCAAGCCTTGCTCGAACTTAAAAATGAATACTGTGAGCGTAAAGCATGCTTAAAATGTGCTATCGGATTAGAACTACTCAAAAATAATTAGATAATTTGTACTTTTGTAATCGCGAACAATCAGAATCTAAAATCTAAAGTCATAAATCTAAAAGAGATGTCAGCAATTTTAAAACTTAAATTCTTTTTTGAAAAATATGGTTTTCATGTTTCTTCAAGATTAGCAGATAAACTCGGAATGCGCGTAACAAGTGTAAGACTGTTTTTTATCTACATTTCTTTTGTTACAGCAGGTTTAGGCTTTGGAGTCTATTTAACACTTGCTTTTTGGATTAGACTGAAAGATTTAATCCGTTCAAAAAGAACATCAGTATTTGATTTATAAAAAAAACTCCAAATTAAATTTGGAGCTTTTTTATGAAGTGATATTTTATTATTCTTCAGTACCATCATTAAGTCTTGATCTCTTTTTGCTGTATCCAAAATATACAACTATTCCAAGAACAAGCCATCCAAGAGATAATAATTGAGCATCTTTACTCAAATTGAAAATTAAGTAGCTATTAATTGCAATTCCTAATACCGCAATAATTGGTAAAGCAGGAACTTTAAAAGTCCTGTTTAATCCAGGTTGTTTTACTCTTAAAATCCAAACAGCGATACAAACCATTGTAAAGGCGAATAAAGTACCAAAACTTGTCATATCAGCTAATTTATTGATTGGAGTAAAAGCAGCAACCGTTGCAATAATAGCTCCAAGAATCATTAAGTTTGTTTTTGGAGTTCCAGAAATAGGGTTTACTTTAGAGAAAACTTGTGGAATTAAACCGTCTTTAGACATTCCTAAGAAAATTCTAGATTGTCCCATAATCATTACCATTAATACCGAAACTAAACCAATAGTAGCTGCAACAGTAATAATAAAGCCAGCCCAACCCTGTCCAGCGATATCAAAAGCATAAGCAACAGGAGCTTTAATAGCTTCAGGATATTTTCCTAGCGGGTTAAAATCTTGGTAGTTCATCATTCCTGTTAATACTAAAGAAACAAGAATATATAAAGTTGTACAAATCAATAATGAAGCAATAATTGCAAACGGAACGTCTTTTTTAGGATTAATAGCCTCTCCAGCTTGTGTAGAAACGGCATCAAAACCAACATAAGCAAAGAAAATTGCAGCGGCTCCAGAAATGATACCTCCAATTCCGTAAGCATTGTGCGTAGTTTCTTTTTCAACGATCTGAGTTGCTTCAGGAATAAATGGGCTCCAGTTTGCAGTATTGATGAAGAAAAGACCAGCAACAATTACAAAGATTACTGCAGAAACTTTAAGGATAACAATAGCATTGTTTGCTTTTGCGGCACTTTTTGTTCCTTTAATAAGTAATGAGATAACTAAGATAACGATTAAGAAAGCAGGAAGATTCATTGAGAAACCTTCGCCAGTATAACTTGCAGGATCTGTTGTAAGCCATTCAGGGAGTTTTATATGAAATAATTTCAGTAATTTATTAAAGTATCCAGACCAGGAAACTGCTACCGTCATAGACCCCATTGCATATTCGAGAATTAATCCCCACCCAATTATCCAGGCAAAAATTTCTCCTATAGTACCATAAGCATACGCATAAGCAGATCCTTCAACAGGTAAAATAGAAGCAAATTCAGAATAGCAAAGAGCCGCAAAAACACACGCAATACCTGCGATGATAAACGAAATTGCTAATGCTGGACCGGCATGATAATAAGCCCCAGTACCTGTAAGTACAAAAATTCCACCGCCGATAATGGCACCAACACCAATCGCAGTAAGACTCCATTTTCCTAGGACTCTTTTTAAATCACTTTTTTTCATATCGGCCTCAAAGGCTGATATAGGTTTAACTCTCCAAATTGACATATTATTTTATTGGTTTATTTGTTATTAAGTGCCAAATGTATTGTTTTTTGTAAAAAATAAAAACAATTATCATGTTTTAAGTTATAAAATCTTTGTTTTTTTTACAGTTGTCGTAAGAAAGATTCTTTAAGTATTGACATTCATTAAATTAATTGGCCTTTTACAAAAGATTCGATAATTTTTTGAAAACTACTTTTCTTACTAATTTTCTTAATAAATTTGAGAGATTTTTCTTAACTTATTCTTAAAAAGTATTTTTAAACATGAATTTTAAGCCTCTAAACAAGTATTTTTATTTTACAAAACAGCAACGCATTGGTATTTTTATTCTCTTTATTATTATGATAGGATTACAGATGTTTTATTTATTATCTGATTTTAATATTTTAGAAATTAAGAATACAGAAAAAGAACAGTGGCTTGCACTTCAATCAGAAATTGATCAGAAGAAATTGATAGATAAAAATGCAAAACCATCTAATTATCTTTTTAATCCTAATTTTATTTCTGATTATAAAGGATATAAACTAGGGATGTCGGTTGAAGAAATTGATCGTTTAGTGGCATTTAGAAAGGAGAATAAATATGTAAATTCTGCAGAAGAGTTTCAAAAAGTTACTGGGATTTCAGATTCTCTACTAAATAAAATTTCTCCTTTGTTTAAATTTCCAGATTGGAAACAGAATAAACCTATTTATAGTAGTGAGAAAAAAGATTTCAGCATAAAAAGTTTTCCAAAAAAAGAAAAGATTACAATTTTAGATATTAATCAGGCTACTCAGGAAGATTTAATGAAAATTTATGGAATAGGAGAAGGGTTGTCGTCCAGAATACTTAAGCAAAAAGAAATTCTAGGCTCCTTTGTTTCTATGGATCAGATGAAAGATATTTGGGGACTTTCGCCTGAAGTTATAAATGAGTTGAATAACCATTTTAAGGTTGTGATTCCGCCAACTATGAAGAAAATAAACGTAAACGAGGCGTCATTAAAAGAATTAGCTCAATTTTCATATTTTAAATATGGACTCGCAAAGCAAATCGTAACGTATAGAAGCATGAATGGAAATTTTAATAATATTGAGGATTTAGCAAAAATTAAAGATTTTCCTGTTGAAAAAGCAAAAATAATTAGTTTATATTTGGAGTTCTAAAAGAAACTAACTCATGAACTTTGATTACAACGAAACGCAGATAATGATTGCACAGTCTATAAAAGACTTTGCAGAAAAAAATATTAGACCTTATATAATGGAATGGGACGAAGAACAAATTTTCCCGATTCCTTTATTTAAAAAACTTGGAGAAATGGGCTTCATGGGAGTTTTGGTTCCTGAAGAATACGGAGGATCAGGTTTGGGTTATCATGAATATGTCACAGTAATTGAAGAAATTTCAAAAGTAGACCCTTCAATTGGATTATCTGTTGCGGCGCATAATTCTTTATGTACGAATCATATCTTAACTTTCGGAAACGAAGAGCAAAAGAAAAAATGGTTGCCAAAATTGGCTACAGCAGAATATATAGGAGCATGGGGATTGACAGAGCATAATACAGGTTCTGATGCTGGAGGAATGAATACAACCGCTGTAAAAGATGGCGATCATTGGATTGTCAATGGTGCGAAAAACTTTATTACTCATGGTATATCTGGAGACATTGCCGTTGTGATTGTTCGTACCGGAGAAAAAGGCGATTCTAAAGGAATGACGGCTTTTGTCTTTGAGAAAGGCATGAAAGGGTTCTCGTCTGGTAAAAAAGAAAATAAATTAGGAATGAGAGCTAGTGAAACAGCTGAATTGGTTTTTGATAGCTGTCGTGTTCCTGATGCAAATAGATTGGGGGAAGTCGGACAAGGTTTCGTGCAGGCTATGAAAATTCTTGACGGAGGAAGAATTTCTATTGGAGCACTGTCTTTAGGAATTGCAAAAGGGGCGTATGAAGCGGCATTGAAATATTCAAAAGAAAGACATCAATTTGGACAGCCAATCAGTAATTTTCAAGGAATCTCCTTTAAGTTAGCAGATATGGCAACAGAAATTGAAGCGTCAGAATTGCTTTTGCATAAAGCCGCCTATTTAAAGCAACAACATAAACCTGTAACAACATTAGGTGCAATGGCAAAAATGTATGCATCAGAAGCATGTGTTAAAATTGCAAATGATGCCGTTCAGATTCATGGCGGTTATGGCTACACTAAAGATTTTCCAGTAGAAAAATTCTATAGAGATTCTAAATTATGTACTATAGGAGAGGGAACAACAGAAATCCAAAAGCTCGTTATTTCTAGAAACTTATTAAAATAGTAGCTTATTTTGGGCGTGCCCCTAAAAACAAAAGCCATTTAGCAAGCGCAGAGAGGCTTTTGTTTTTAGGGTCGGGCTTTTCATTCCAATCTTTTTGTTTTTAAAGAAAAAACAAAAAGGATTTCCATTGCAATCCCTCACGCATACACAAAATAAGAAATTTTTGAAAATAATTCAAAATTTATAATTCATAATTAATAATTAATACATACATTTGCAGCCTTAACGAAAGGAGGTGTCTATATTATGTTAATTATACCAATTAAAGACGGAGAAAATATCGATAGAGCATTAAAGCGCTATAAAAGAAAATTTGATAAAACAGGAACTGTTCGTCAATTAAGAGCACGTACTGCTTTTATTAAGCCTTCTGTTATCAAAAGAGCTCAAATCCAAAAAGCGGCTTACATTCAAAGCTTGAAAGACAGTTTAGAAAGTTAATATCAGCTTTTCGAAAATAATCACCGTTAGTGGTCAAAATGTTTTAATTTTGATGCTAACGGTTTTTTTATGCTTAAATTTAAGATTTTATGAAAACAAATAAAGAGGCTTTTTCGGATTATCTTTTGTTGGAAAAAAAATATTCTCCGCATACTGTTGGTGCTTATTTGAATGATATAGTTTCTTTTGAGTCTTTTGTAAAAGAATCTTTTGAGCAGGAAAGTATTGATTTGGTAAATTATAGTCAGGTGAGAAGCTGGATCGTTTTTTTAGTGGATCAAAATATTTCAAACGTTTCTATAAATAGAAAAATGGCTTCCTTGAAGGCTTTTTATAAGTTTCTTTTAAAGTCAAAGCAGATTGAGGTTAATCCGATGCTGAAGCATAAGTCTTTGAAAACTCCAAAAGTAGTTCAGATTCCTTTTTCGGAAAAAGAATTAAAGGATTTGCTGGATGTAATGGAAGCTCCTGTCGGTTTTGAAGAGATTCGGGATAGGCTTATTGTAGAGATGTTTTATGTTACAGGAATGCGTCGGGCTGAATTGATTCATTTAATGGTTAGAAATGTTGATCGTTCAAGTAATACAATTAAAGTTTTAGGGAAAAGAAATAAAGAACGCATTATTCCTATCTTGCCGATTATTGGCGGTCAAATTGATTTATATATAAAGGAAAGGGATGGTTTAGGAAGTTTGGTTGATTCGGACTATTTTTTTGTTTCGAAAAAAGGGTTAAAATTGAGCGAATCTTTTGTTTATCGTTTAATAAATTCATACTTTAGTAGGGTCTCAGAAAAGGTAAAAAAAAGTCCGCATGTGCTTCGCCATACTTTTGCAACACACCTTTTAAATAATGGGGCAGATTTGAATTCAGTTAAGGAATTGCTGGGGCATTCTAGTTTGGCATCTACACAAGTTTATACTCATAATAGTCTTGCGGAACTTAAAAAAGTATATAAAGGTGCACATCCAAGAAGTAAATAGCAGTTCTAAATGTTAATCCTAAAATTTTTATTATGAAGGTAGATGTTCATGCAGTTAATTTTACTGTCGACAGAAAATTGGTCGATTTTATCCAAGAAAGAATGGGTAAGCTAGAGAAATACTACGATCGAGTGGTTTCATCAGATGTTTTTTTAAAAGTAGAAAGAACAAGTGATAAAGAGAATAAGGTGGTGGAGATAAAGATTAATGTTCCTGGTGATGATTTTTTGGTGAAAAAACAGTGTAAAACATTTGAAGAAGCGGTTGAGCTTTCTGCAGAGTCATTAGAACGTTTGCTTGTAAAAAGGAAGGAAAAAATAAGAGCGCACATTTAATTGAAATTTTTTTCGAAAAATGTTTTGATTAAAAGATAAAATAGCTACATTTGCAGTCCGTTAGAAATAGCGGACTTTTTTAATGTATTCGCCGATGTAGCTCAGCTGGCTAGAGCAGCTGATTTGTAATCAGCAGGTCGTGGGTTCGAGTCCCTCTATCGGCTCAATAAATTCAAATGCGATTTGGATTGGTTCTTTAAAATATTGGAATTTTAAAAACTAGGGGAGATACTCAAGCGGCCAACGAGGGCAGACTGTAAATCTGCTGTGAAAACTTCGCAGGTTCGAATCCTGCTCTCCCCACAAAAAAAAGAGGTTAAGGTTTTGGGTTTTAGATTTTTAAAAATCTAAAATCTAAATTCAAAAATCTAAAATCAGAACTCTCTGCCGGTGTAGCTCAGGGGTAGAGTGCTTCCTTGGTAAGGAAGAGGTCTCGGGTTCAAATCCCGACATTGGCTCAAGTAAGTAGGAAATTGAAAATTAATATATAACTAAGATTAAAAATTAAGTAAAATGGCAAAGGAGAATTTTAATCGTTCCAAACCGCACTTAAACATAGGTACAATTGGACACGTAGATCACGGAAAAACTACATTAACTGCTGCAATTACAAAAGTATTGTCAGATGCTGGTTACTGTCAAGCAAAATCGTTTGATCAAATCGATAACGCTCCAGAGGAGAAAGAAAGAGGTATTACTATCAATACATCTCACGTAGAGTATGAAACAGCTAACCGTCACTACGCTCACGTTGACTGTCCAGGTCACGCGGATTACGTAAAGAACATGGTTACTGGAGCTGCTCAAATGGACGGAGCTATCTTAGTAGTTGCTGCTACAGATGGTCCAATGCCACAAACTCGTGAGCACATCCTTTTAGGACGTCAGGTTGGTATTCCAAGAATCGTTGTTTTCATGAACAAAGTGGATATGGTTGATGATGCTGAGTTGTTAGAGCTTGTTGAAATGGAAATTAGAGATTTATTATCTTTCTACGAATATGATGGAGATAATGGTCCTGTAGTTCAAGGTTCTGCTTTAGGAGGATTAAACAATGATCCAAACTGGGTACCTAAAATTATCGAATTAATGGAGGCTGTTGACAACTGGATCGAAGAGCCAGTACGTGACGTAGCTAAACCATTCTTGATGCCAGTTGAGGATGTATTTACAATTACAGGTCGTGGAACTGTTGCTACAGGTCGTATCGAAACTGGAGTTGCTAACACTGGAGATCCTGTTGAAATCATTGGTATGGGAGCTGAAAAATTAACTTCTACTATTACAGGAGTTGAGATGTTCCGTAAAATCCTTGATAGAGGTGAGGCTGGAGATAACGTAGGTTTATTGTTAAGAGGTATTGATAAATCAGACATCAAAAGAGGTATGGTTATCATTAAGCCAGGTTCAGTAAAACCACACTCTAAATTCAAAGCTGAGGTTTATATCTTGAAAAAAGAAGAAGGTGGACGTCACACTCCATTCCACAATAACTACCGTCCACAGTTCTACGTACGTACAACTGACGTAACAGGAGTTATTACTTTACCAGCAGGTGTAGAGATGGTAATGCCAGGTGATAACTTAACTATTGAAGTTGCTTTATTAAGCCCAATCGCTATGAACGTAGGTTTACGTTTCGCTATCCGTGAAGGTGGTAGAACAGTTGGTGCTGGTCAAGTTACTGAAATCGTAGAGTAATTCTATTAAAATAAATAAAAAGCCAGTGATTATTTTTTAATCACTGGCTTTAATTACGGGCGTAGTTCAAGGGTAGAATAGCGGTCTCCAAAACCGTTGATGGGGGTTCGAATCCCTCCGCCCGTGCAATAAAAAATATATCAAATGACAAAAGTTACTAATTATTTATCAGAGGCTTTCGAAGAGTTAAAGTCAAATGTTACTTGGCCAGCTTGGGCTGAAGTACAAAAATTGACAATTGTTGTGGCTGTATTTTCGATTTTATTCGCTTTGGCAACTTGGGGAGTAGACGAATTTTTTGCAAAAGCTTTGGCTGGATTTTTTAACTGGTTAAAAGGATAATTTTTTTGTGATGGCAGATAATAATGTGAAAAAATGGTACGTAGTTAGAGCGGTTAGTGGTCAAGAAAATAAAGTGAAAGCTTATATCGAGACTGAGATTGCGAGATTAGGTATGGAGGATTATGTTTCTCAAGTTTTAGTTCCTACTGAAAAAGTAGTTACTGTAAAAGATGGGAAAAAATCATCTAAGGATAAAGTATATTTTCCTGGATATGTTATGATCGAAGCTAACTTGGTTGGTGAGATTCCTCATATTATTAAGTCAATTACTAGTGTTATTGGATTTTTGGGAGAGACTAAAGGCGGGGAACCAGTTCCTTTGAGGCTTTCTGAAGTAAACCGTATGTTAGGGAAAGTGGATGAATTGGCTGTTAATACAGATACCCGTTCTATTCCATTTAGTGTTGGTGAAACGGTTAAGGTTATTGATGGACCTTTCAATGGATTTAATGGATCTGTTGAAAAAATCAATGAAGAGAAGCGTAAGCTTGAAGTAATGGTTAAGATTTTCGGAAGAAAAACTCCATTAGAATTAAGCTTTATGCAAGTAGAAAAAGTATAATTTTTTGTTACACTATAATAAACCATTGTAATCGCTTCCATAGATTACAGTGTTAAATTTTTTAAAAATGGCTAAAGAAATTAGTAAGGTAGTTAAACTACAAGTTAAGGGAGGTGCTGCGAACCCGTCGCCACCGGTTGGACCTGCTTTAGGAGCTGCTGGGGTTAACATCATGGAGTTTTGTAAGCAATTTAATGCTAGAACTCAAGATAAACCTGGCAAAATTTGTCCAGTGCAAATCACTGTGTACAAAGACAAATCATTTGATTTTGTTGTTAAGACTCCTCCAGCAGCAGTTCAGTTAATGGAAGCTGCGAAGCTAAAATCTGGTTCTGGTGAGCCTAATCGTAAAAAAGTAGCTAGCGTTACTTGGGAACAAATTAGAACTATTGCTGAAGACAAAATGCCAGACTTAAACGCTTTCACAATCGAGAAAGCTATGAGTATGGTTGCTGGGACAGCTAGATCTATGGGTATAACTGTATCAGGAGATGCTCCTTTTTAATTAAGAAAAAGAAATGGCAAAATTAACAAAAAAGCAAAAAGAGGCTGCTTCAAAAATTGAAAAGAACAAATTATACTCTTTAAAAGATGCTGCTGCATTAATTAAAGTTGTTGCTTCTGCAAAATTTGATGAGTCTGTTGATATCGCAGTTCGTTTGGGTGTTGATCCAAGAAAAGCGAATCAAATGGTTAGAGGTGTAGTTACTTTACCTCACGGAACAGGAAAAGACGTTAAAGTATTAGCATTGGTTACTCCAGATAAAGAAGCTGAAGCAAGAGAAGCTGGAGCAGATCACGTTGGTCTTGACGATTACTTACAAAAAATTAAAGACGGTTGGACAGATGTTGATGTGATCATTACTATGCCTGCTGTTATGGGTAAATTAGGTCCATTAGGTCGTATTTTAGGACCTAGAGGTTTAATGCCAAACCCTAAAACAGGTACTGTAACTATGGATGTTGCTAAAGCTGTTCAAGAAGTTAAAGCTGGTAAAATTGACTTTAAAGTTGATAAAACTGGTATCGTTCACGCTGGTATTGGTAAAGTTTCTTTCGGAGCTGAGCAAATCGTTGAGAACGCACACGAAATTATTCAAACATTAATAAAACTTAAACCAACTGCTGCTAAAGGTACATACATTAAAGGTATTCACCTTACAAGCACAATGAGTCCTGCTATCGCATTAGACCCAAAAGCAGTATAATTGGTAGTTAAAAATTTTTAGTATGACTAGAGAAGAAAAATCAATCGCGATTGAAAATTTAACTGCGCAGTTAGCTGGTACAAATATCATTTACATTTCTGATATTTCTGGTTTAAACGCAGAGACAACTTCAAGCTTACGTAGAGCTTGTTTCAAAGCAGGTATCAAATTAGAGGTTGTAAAAAACACTTTGCTTGCAAAAGCAATGGAAGCTTCTTCTAATGATTATGGTGATTTACCTACAGTTTTATCAGGTAATAGTGCTATCTTCATTTCTGATGTTGCTAATGCACCTGGAAAAATTATCAAAGATTTCCGTAAGAAATCTGATAAACCAGTTTTAAAAGGAGCTTACATCAATTCTGAAGTATATATTGGGGATAACCAATTAGATACATTAGCTACAATTAAATCTAAGGAAGAGCTTATTGGAGAAATCATTGGATTATTACAATCTCCAGCTCAAAGAATTATTTCTGCTTTACAAAACAAATTCGCTGGAAGCGAAGAAGGAGCAGAGTAATAAATGTAGGGAGGCTTGCTTCCTTGCTGCTTAATTAGCGCACAATAATTAAATTATATTTTTACACAAATCATTTTAAACGATAGAAAAAATGGCAGATTTGAAACAATTCGCAGAACAATTAGTTAACTTAACAGTTAAAGAAGTTAACGAATTAGCAACAATATTAAAAGATGAGTACGGAATCGAGCCTGCTGCTGCTGCTGTAGTAGTTGCTGCTGGTGGAGGAGACGGTGCTGCTGAAGAAGCACAAACTGAATTTACAGTTGTATTGAAAGATGCAGGAGCTTCTAAATTAGCTGTTGTAAAATTAGTTAAAGAATTAACTGGTTTAGGTCTTAAAGAAGCTAAAGATGTAGTAGACGGTGCACCAAGCAACGTTAAAGAAGGTGTTTCTAAAGAAGAGGCTGAAGGTCTTAAAAAATCTTTAGAAGAGGCTGGAGCTACTGTTGAGCTTAAATAATTAAACTCAGTTTAAGAACTAGGTTTAGGTCTTGAGTTAACACTCAAAGGCCTAAACCATTTTTCGTATAATAAAATATTATCAAATTTTATTATCCCATAGTTTAAAATACGAAAAAGTTTTTGATCAATACGAAGAAAGAAAATTGAGCCCATTTTTGCGGTCCTATTTTTAAAGATGTATTGATTATAATAAGAAAGTATAGATTAAACAATGTGTATTTACACAAAAATAAATTACTTTTTTTTAATCAAAATTTTGTCCATTGATGATAACAAATCAGACTGAAAGATTGAATTTTGCCTCTACAAAAAATATCCCTGACTATCCGGACTTCTTGGATGTTCAGGTTAAATCTTTTAAAGATTTCTTTCAATTAGAAACGAAATCTGACGAAAGAGGCAACGAAGGGTTATACAATACCTTCATGGAAAACTTCCCAATTACAGATACAAGAAATAACTTTGTATTGGAATTCCTAGATTATTTTGTTGATCCGCCACGTTATACAATTCAAGAATGTATAGAGAGAGGTCTTACTTATAGTGTGCCTTTGAAAGCTAGGTTAAAACTATATTGTACAGATCCAGAACACGAAGATTTTGAAACAATTGTACAAGACGTTTATCTTGGAACAATTCCTTACATGACTCCTAGTGGTACTTTTGTTATTAATGGTGCCGAGCGTGTTGTAGTATCTCAATTACACCGTTCTCCAGGGGTTTTCTTTGGACAGTCATTCCACGCAAATGGAACTAAACTTTATTCTGCGAGAGTAATTCCTTTTAAAGGATCTTGGATAGAATTCTCTACTGATATTAACAGCGTAATGTACGCGTATATCGATAGAAAGAAAAAATTACCTGTAACAACTTTATTCCGTGCTATCGGTTTCGAGAGAGATAAGGATATCTTAGAGATTTTCGACTTAGCAGAAGAAATTAAAGTTTCTAAAACAGGAATTAAGAAATATATTGGAAGAAGACTTGCTGCGCGTGTTTTGAACACATGGCACGAGGATTTCGTAGATGAGGATACTGGAGAGGTAGTTTCTATCGAGCGTAACGAAATCATCCTTGATCGTGATACTATTATCGACAAAGATAATGTTGAAGAGATCATCGATTCTAATGTAAAATCTATTTTGTTACATAAAGAGGATAACAATCAAGCAGATTATGCTATTATCCACAACACGTTACAAAAAGATCCAACTAACTCTGAAAAAGAAGCTGTAGAGCACATCTACCGTCAGTTGCGTAACGCTGAACCGCCTGATGAAGAAACTGCTCGTGGTATTATAGATAAATTGTTCTTCTCTGACCAACGTTATAACTTAGGTGAAGTTGGTCGTTACAGAATGAACAAAAAATTAGATTTAGATATCCCTATGGATAAGCAAGTGCTTACTAAAGAGGATATCATTACAATCGTTAAATATTTGATCGAGTTGATCAACTCTAAAGCAGAGATTGATGATATTGATCACTTATCAAACCGTCGTGTTAGAACAGTTGGTGAACAATTGTCTCAACAATTCGGTGTTGGTTTAGCACGTATGGCTAGAACTATTCGTGAGAGAATGAACGTTAGAGATAACGAGGTGTTTACACCAATTGATTTGATTAATGCTAAAACATTATCATCAGTTATCAACTCTTTCTTTGGTACTAACCAGTTATCTCAATTTATGGATCAAACCAATCCATTAGCTGAGATTACACACAAAAGAAGACTTTCTGCACTTGGGCCAGGTGGACTTTCGAGAGAAAGAGCTGGTTTCGAGGTTCGTGACGTTCACTATACTCACTATGGTCGTTTATGTCCGATTGAAACTCCTGAGGGGCCAAACATTGGTTTGATTTCATCTCTTGGTGTATATGCGAAAGTTAACGGAATGGGATTCATTGAAACTCCATACCGTAAAGTTACAGATGGTGTTGTTGATTTAGAAAGCGCACCTATCTATTTAAGTGCTGAAGAAGAAGAAGGAAAAATGATTGCTCAGGCAAACATTGAGATGGATGCTTCAGGTAAAATTACAGCTAGTAATGTTATTGCTCGTGAAGAGGGTGACTTCCCGGTTGTTGAACCAAGTTCAGTACATTATACAGACGTTGCTCCTAACCAGATCGCTTCGATTTCTGCATCTTTGATTCCATTCTTGGAGCATGATGATGCGAACCGTGCGTTGATGGGATCAAACATGATGCGTCAGGCAGTTCCTTTGATCCGTCCTGAAGCACCGATTGTTGGTACAGGTTTAGAGCGTCAGGTAGCTTCGGATTCAAGAGTTTTGATCAATGCTGAAGGGCATGGTACTGTTGAATACGTAGATGCTAATATCATTACTATTAAATACGATCGTACAGAAGACGAGAGAATGGTAAGTTTTGATGCTGATGAGAAAACGTACAACTTAATTAAATTTAGAAAAACCAATCAAGGTACAAGTATCAACTTGAAACCAATCGTAAGAAGAGGTGATAGAGTTGTTCCTGGTCAGGTATTGTCTGAAGGATATGCTACTCAAAATGGAGAATTAGCTTTAGGTAGAAACTTAAAAGTTGCGTTCATGCCATGGAAAGGGTACAACTTCGAGGATGCGATTGTAATTTCTGAAAAAGTAGTTCGTGATGATATTTTTACTTCTATCCACGTTGATGATTATTCATTAGAGGTTAGAGATACTAAGTTAGGAAATGAAGAGTTGACAAACGATATTCCTAACGTTTCTGAAGAAGCTACTAAAGATTTAGATGAAAACGGTATGATCAGAATTGGAGCAGAGGTTAAGCCTGGCGACATTTTGATCGGAAAAATTACACCAAAAGGAGAATCAGATCCAACTCCAGAGGAGAAATTGCTTCGTGCAATCTTCGGGGATAAAGCTGGTGATGTGAAAGATGCTTCATTAAAAGCTTCTCCATCTTTACATGGTGTAGTTCTTGACAAAAAATTATTTGCAAGAGCCGTAAAAGATAAACGTAAACGTACTCAAGATAAAGATGCTTTAGGCGCTTTAGAAATGGAATTCGAAACTAAATTTGTTGAATTAAAAGACAGATTAGTAGAGAAATTATTCTTGATCGTTAACGGAAAAACATCTCAAGGTGTAATGAATGATTTGGGTGAAGAAGTTTTACCAAAAGGTAAAAAATATACTCAAAAAATGCTTTACGCAGTAGAGGATTTTGCTCACTTAAGCAAAGGTCAGTGGGTTGCTGATGACGCTACAAATAAAATGGTTAATGATTTGATTCATAACTATAAAATTAAGCTGAACGACTTACAAGGAGCTTTAAGAAGAGAGAAATTCACTATTACAGTTGGAGATGAATTACCATCTGGAATTTTGAAATTAGCTAAGATTTACATTGCTAAAAAACGTAAGTTAAAAGTGGGTGATAAAATGGCGGGTCGTCACGGTAACAAAGGTATTGTTGCTAGAATCGTTCGTCATGAAGATATGCCTTTCTTAGAAGATGGAACACCAGTAGATATCGTATTGAATCCACTTGGGGTACCTTCACGTATGAACATTGGTCAAATTTATGAAACAGTATTAGGATGGGCTGGTATGAACTTGGGTAGAAAATTTGCTACTCCAATCTTCGACGGAGCTTCTCTTGACGAAATCAATGCTTTGACTGATGAAGCTGGAGTACCGCGTTTCGGACATACTTACCTATATGATGGTGGTACTGGAGAGCGTTTTGCACAAAAAGCGACTGTGGGTGTAATTTACATGCTTAAATTAGGACACATGGTTGATGATAAGATGCACGCACGTTCTATTGGACCATACTCATTGATTACGCAACAGCCACTTGGAGGTAAAGCTCAATTTGGAGGTCAGCGTTTTGGAGAGATGGAGGTTTGGGCACTTGAGGCTTATGGAGCTTCTAGTACACTACGTGAGATCTTAACTGTTAAGTCTGATGACGTTATTGGTAGAGCTAAAACTTACGAGGCTATCGTTAAGGGTGAAACTATGCCAGAACCAGGTTTACCAGAATCATTCAATGTATTAATGCACGAATTGAAAGGTCTAGGATTAGATCTTCGTTTGGAAGAATAATAAAAGTTTTGAGTCACAGTTTCAGTATTCAGTTAACACTGAAAACTGAGACTGCTGACTATTACTAATAATATTAAAGTTTTTAAGATTTATACCCGTAACCCGTTCCGATTTTTTATAATAATGCAGGGCATTTTATAACTAGCACTTCAAATAAGAGTTTGAGGTTTAGAGAAGTAAACCGAGGTAAGCGCGATGATTTAACTCTTTTGAAAGCAATTTTTGAAAGATGGAGATTATGAAATCTAAAATCAATTTTTAACAGCAGTAAATCAATAGTAAAAACTATGATGAATAATAGAAACAATAAAGATAAGAATCCAGTAAAAAGATTTAACAAAATCTCTATTGGATTGGCTTCACCAGAATCTATCTTGAAAGAATCAAGAGGAGAGGTTTTAAAGCCAGAAACAATCAACTATAGAACTCACAAACCAGAGCGTGACGGACTTTTCTGCGAAAGAATCTTCGGACCAGTAAAAGATTTTGAATGTGCTTGTGGTAAGTATAAAAGAATTCGTTACAAAGGTATCATCTGTGACCGTTGTGGTGTTGAAGTTACTGAGAAAAAAGTACGTCGTGATAGAGTAGGACACATCAACCTTGTTGTGCCAATTGCTCACATCTGGTACTTCAGATCTCTTCCAAACAAAATTGGTTATATCCTTGGTCTTCCATCTAAGAAATTAGATATGATCATTTACTACGAAAGATACGTAGTAATTCAGCCAGGTATTGCTAAAAATGCAGATGGAGAATCATTACAAAGATTAGATTTCTTAACTGAAGAAGAATACTTAAATATTTTAGATACTCTTCCGCAAGAAAACCAATATTTAGACGATTTAGATCCTAATAAATTTGTTGCCAAAATGGGAGCAGAGTGTATTATGGATTTATTAGCTCGTATTGACCTAGATGCTTTATCTTATGAATTAAGACACAGTGCTAACAACGAGACTTCTAAACAAAGAAAAACTGAAGCTTTAAAAAGATTGCAAGTTGTTGAGTCTTTCCGTGAGTCTAACGAAAACCGCGAAAACCGTCCAGAATGGATGATCATGAAAGTGGTTCCAGTTATCCCACCAGAATTACGTCCGCTTGTTCCACTTGATGGAGGTCGTTTTGCAACTTCAGATTTGAACGATTTATATCGTCGTGTAATCATCCGTAACAACCGTTTGAAAAGATTAATGGAGATTAAAGCTCCAGAAGTGATCTTAAGAAACGAGAAGCGTATGTTGCAAGAATCTGTAGATTCATTATTCGATAACACACGTAAAGCTTCTGCTGTTAAAACAGAATCAAACAGACCATTAAAATCATTATCTGACTCTTTAAAAGGTAAACAAGGACGTTTCCGTCAAAACCTTTTAGGAAAACGTGTGGATTATTCTGCTCGTTCGGTAATCGTCGTTGGTCCAGAGTTAAAATTATATGAGTGCGGATTGCCAAAAGATATGGCTTCTGAGTTGTACAAACCATTCGTTATCCGTAAATTGATCGAAAGAGGTATTGTAAAAACAGTAAAATCTGCTAAGAAAATCATTGATAAGAAAGAGCCTGTAGTTTGGGATATCCTTGAAAACGTAATTAAAGGACACCCAGTATTACTGAACCGTGCTCCTACTTTGCACAGACTTGGTATTCAGGCTTTCCAGCCAAAATTAATTGAAGGAAAAGCAATCCAGTTACACCCATTAGTATGTACGGCATTCAACGCCGATTTCGATGGTGACCAGATGGCGGTACACTTACCATTAGGGCCAGAGGCTATTTTAGAGGCACAATTATTAATGTTGGCTTCTCACAATATCTTGAACCCTGCAAATGGTGCTCCAATTACTGTACCTTCTCAGGACATGGTCTTGGGTCTATACTATATGACCAAAGAACGTATTTCTACAGAAGATCACAAAATTATCGGACAAGATTTAACTTTCTATTCTGCTGAAGAAGTAAACATTGCATTAAACGAAGGAAGATTAGAATTGAATGCTCGTGTGAAAATTAGAGCAAAAGATTTTAATGAGAACGGAGAGTTAGTGTACAAAATCATCCAGACAACTGCAGGACGTGTATTATTTAACGAAGTAGTACCAGAAGCAGCTGGATATATCAATGACGTATTGACTAAGAAAAACCTTAGAGATATTATCGGACACATTTTAAGTGTGACTGATGTACCTACAACGGCAGCTTTCTTGGATAATATGAAAGATATGGGGTATAAATTCGCATTTAGAGGAGGTTTATCATTCTCTTTAGGTGATATTAGAATTCCAGAACAAAAAACAAAGTTAATTGCAGATGCCAGAGAGCAAGTTGAAGGTATCTCAACTAACTATAACATGGGTCTTATCACAAATAACGAGCGTTACAACCAAGTTATTGACGTATGGACTTCAGCAAATGCTCAGTTGACAGAGTTAGCAATGAAAAATATTAGAGAAGACCAACAAGGTTTCAACTCTGTATATATGATGCTTGACTCTGGGGCGAGGGGGTCTAAGGAGCAGATTCGTCAGTTAACTGGTATGCGTGGTTTGATGGCTAAGCCTAAAAAATCTACTGCTGGTGGTGGTGAGATTATTGAAAACCCGATTCTTTCTAACTTTAAGGAAGGTCTTTCGATCCTTGAATACTTCATTTCTACTCACGGTGCTCGTAAAGGTCTTGCGGATACGGCTCTTAAAACAGCCGATGCTGGTTACTTAACAAGAAGGCTTCATGACGTTTCTCAAGATGTTATTGTTAACATCGAGGATTGTGGAACTTTAAGAGGTGTTGAAGTTGCTGCCTTGAAGAAAAATGAGGAAATCGTTGAATCTTTAGGTGAGAGAATTTTAGGACGTGTTGCTTTACAAGACGTTATCAATCCTCTTACTAACGAGATTATGGTTAGATCTGGAGAACAAATTACAGAATCAATTGTTAAGACTATCGAAGCGTCTCCAATTGAGAAAGTTGAAGTTAGATCTCCATTAACTTGTGAAGCTTTAAAAGGTATTTGTGCTAAATGTTACGGTAGAAACTTAGCTACTGGTAAGATGACACAAAGAGGTGAAGCTGTCGGAGTTATTGCAGCTCAGTCTATTGGAGAGCCAGGTACACAGTTGACACTTCGTACGTTCCACGTTGGAGGGGTTGCTGGAGGTATCTCTGAAGAGTCTAGTATTGTTACAAGATTCAACGGTAGACTTGAAATCGAAGATTTAAAAACAGTTAAAGGTGAAGATAGTGAAGGTAACGAAGTTGATATCGTTGTATCACGTTCTACAGAGTTGAAATTAATTGACGAAGGAACCGGAATTGTTTTAAATACACATAACATTCCTTACGGATCTAGTATTTTTGTAAATGATGGAGATGTAGTTACTAAAGGAACTGTAATCTGTAAGTGGGATCCATATAATGGTGTAATTGTTTCTGAGTTTACAGGTAAGATTGCTTACGAAGACTTAGAACAAGGACAATCATACATGGTTGAAATCGATGAGCAGACTGGTTTCCAAGAAAAAGTAATTTCTGAGGCTAGAAACAAAAAATTAATCCCAACTTTATTAGTTTATGGTAAAGAAGGTGAATTGATACGTTCATACAACTTACCAGTAGGTGCACACTTAATGGTTGAGAATGGTGAGAAAATTAAAGCAGGTAAAGTATTAGTAAAAATCCCACGTCGTTCTTCTAAAGCGGGCGATATTACGGGAGGTTTACCAAGAATTACTGAGCTTCTTGAGGCTCGTAACCCTTCAAACCCAGCAGTTGTATCTGAAATTGACGGTGTTGTATCATTCGGTAAAATTAAGAGAGGTAACCGTGAGATCGTTATCGAGTCTAAATTCGGTGAGGTTAAAAAGTATCTAGTGAAACTTTCAAGCCAAATCTTAGTACAAGAAAATGACTTCGTAAGAGCGGGAGTTCCATTGTCTGATGGTGCAATTACGCCAGATGATATCTTAAGAATTCAAGGTCCGGCTGCTGTTCAACAGTACTTGGTAAATGAAATTCAAGAGGTTTACCGTTTACAAGGGGTAAAAATCAATGACAAACACTTCGAGGTTGTAATTCGTCAAATGATGCGTAAAGTTAAAGTTGAAGATCCAGGAGATACTCTATTCTTAGAAGATCAATTGATCCACACTAAAGACTTTATCCTTCAAAATGATAAATTATATGGTATGAAAGTGGTTGAAGATGCTGGAGATTCTTCAGTATTAAAACCAGGTCAGATCATTACGCCTCGTGAGTTACGTGATGAAAATTCATTATTGAAACGTACAGATAAAAATCTTGTTGTAGCAAGAGATGTAATTACTGCAACTGCAACGCCAGTTCTACAAGGTATTACAAGAGCTTCGTTACAAACTAAATCATTCATTTCTGCGGCTTCATTCCAGGAGACAACGAAAGTACTTAACGAAGCTGCAGTAGCTGGTAAAGTAGATGATCTAGAAGGATTAAAAGAAAACGTAATTGTTGGACACAGAATCCCTGCCGGAACTGGTATGAGAGAATACGATAACACAATCGTAGGATCTAAAGATGATTACAATGAAATGATGGCTAATAAAGAAGAATACATTTATTAATTAGGAAACTATGAGTAATCCGAAACAACAACAAGAGCAAATTAATATTGAGCTAGACGAAACTGTCGCAGAAGGAATTTATTCTAATCTTGCGATTATTAATCACTCATCATCTGAGTTTGTTTTAGATTTTGTGAGCATTATGCCAGGTATTCCTAAGGCCAAGGTAAAGTCAAGAATTGTCTTGACACCACAACATGCTAAAAGATTATTGAGAGCTATAGGTGAAAACATCCACAGATTTGAGGCCGCTCATGGCGAAATCAAAGAAACGGAACAAGCACCAATTCCGCTTAATTTTGGTCCAGCTGGACAAGCATAAATTTTAAAAGCCCCTTTTTTAAGGGGCTTTTTTTATGGTTAATGGATAAAAAGTGCAGTTCATCGGATTTAATTTATTTTAGTCGACTAAGTTTCATCTCTAATGAATATTGTTTTAACTTTCTATAACCTAAAAAGATTGAATTTTGAAATATAATGACTTAGTAAAGGTTAGTTTAATTCAAATTATAAAAAAGCGCTAATTTAATATTAGCGCTTTTTTTATTCTGATTTTTTTTTCTATTCTTCCCAACCTTTCGATGCAAAATGTACTCTATATAAGTAAATAGTCTGTGAAAGATTTTAACTTAAAAAGAGACATGATGAAAAAGAAATTCACCTTAGAAATAGCAAATCCTTGTTCTGAAAATTTTGATAAAATGATTCCAAATTCAGAGGGCTCATTTTGTAATTCATGTATGAAGAATGTAATTGATTTGAGCAAGAAAACGAATTCAGAAGTTGCTAAATTCATTACTGAAAATAAAGATAAATCTATTTGTGCAAGGCTGAAAACAACACAGTTGGAAGAACAGTTTGAATACAATGAAACTTCTAAAATCAATACTTTGAAATATGCTGCAGTTGCTGCATCTGTATTATTGGCATCAAATGTTTCAGCGCAAGAAAAAGAAACTGTTAAAACAGAAATAAACTGTCTGAAGCCCAACAATACTTATAAAGTAGGCAAAGTAGATTATAATCACGCTTCAAATGCTGAAATTTCTATAATTATAAAAGGAAAATTGTTGGAATCAAAAACAAACAAACCTTTTAATAGAGAAATCTATCCTAATTTGATGCTTGCGGTTGACGGTGCACAAAATCCGGTGAAAGTAAATCCTAAAACAGGTGAATTTTCTATAACGGCCAAGGTTTTGAAGAATAGTAAAACACTAATGGTAACAATTACAGCAAATGATTATTATTTGTCAAAAGAAATAGCCTTTGATGTACAGTCTGCTAAAAATAACGTTTTGATAAAAAATATAATTATTGCTTCTAATGAGCTTAACAAAATTTATATCGCGGGCGGATTAGGAATTAACTACACAAAATAATCATCAAAATTACATATTGGGGAATGTAAATGAAAAGGGCTGTCTAAATAAATTGACAGCCTTTCTTATATTTTTAATCTAAAGTAAATTAATCAAACTCAGAGGTAAAGTATAATTTCACGGATGGATATTTACTTTGCGTCATTTGAATAGTAAAATCAGAATCAGCTAAGAATACTAATTGTCCGTATTTATCATGAGCCAAGAATTTTTGTTTAATACGTTTAAACTCTTTAAATTCCTCATTTTTAGCGTCATCAGGTTTAACCCAGCAAGCTTTATGCACTGGGAAGTTTTCGTAAGTACATTTAGCTCCGTATTCGTGTTCTAGACGATATTGAATAACCTCATATTGAAGCGCTCCAACCGTTCCGATAACTTTACGATTGTTCATTTCTAAAGTAAACAACTGAGCAACTCCTTCATCCATTAATTGGTCAACTCCTTTTTCCAATTGTTTCGCTTTCATTGGATCAGCATTATTGATGTATCTAAAATGCTCAGGAGAGAAACTTGGAATACCTTTAAAACTCATGATTTCGCCTTCAGTTAAAGTATCACCAATTTTAAAGTTTCCAGTATCGTGTAAACCCACAATATCACCAGGATAAGAAATATCTACAATTTCTTTTTTCTCAGCAAAAAATGCATTCGGACTAGAAAATTTTAGATTTTTCTTTTGGCGAACGTGGTAGTAAGGTTTATTTCTTTCGAAAGTTCCAGAAACGATTTTGATAAATGCTAAACGGTCACGGTGTTTTGGATCCATGTTAGCGTGGATTTTGAAAACAAATCCAGTCATCTTCTCTTCTGTAGGTTCAACTGTACGAGTTTCAGAATCTTTTGCTCTTGGAGAAGGAGCAATTGTAATGAAACAGTCTAATAGTTCGCGAACTCCAAAGTTATTCAAAGCAGAACCAAAGAATACTGGTTGGATTTTTCCATCTAAATAATCTTGGCGTTCAAATTTTGGGTAAACCTCATCAATTAGTTCTAATTCTTCTCGAAGCTTATTAGCAGCTTTTTCTCCCACAATTTTATCCAATTCAGGATTGTTCTGTACATCAGAAAAAGCAATTGTTTCTTCGATATTTTTACGGCTATCTCCGCTGAAAAGGTTAATGTTTTCTTCCCATAAATTATAAATTCCTTGGAAATCATAACCCATTCCGATTGGGAAACTTAAAGGTGTTACTTTCAATCCTAATTTTTGTTCAACCTCATCCATTAGATCGAAAGCATCTTTACCTTCACGGTCTAATTTATTGATGAAAACAATCATTGGAATGTTACGCATTCTACAAACAGCAACCAATTTTTCTGTTTGCTCCTCAACCCCTTTTGCAACGTCAATTACAACAATTACACTATCAACAGCGGTTAAAGTTCTAAAGGTGTCTTCGGCAAAATCCTTGTGTCCAGGAGTATCAAGGATATTGATTTTTTTATCTTTATAATTAAAAGCAAGCACAGAAGTCGAAACCGAGATACCTCTCTGACGCTCGATTTCCATAAAGTCACTCGTTGCTCCTTTTTTAATTTTATTGTTTTTTACCGCTCCAGCTTCCTGAATAGCACCTCCAAACAACAGTAATTTTTCAGTTAAAGTTGTTTTACCGGCATCAGGGTGCGAGATAATTCCAAATGTTCTTCTGCGTTGTATTTCTTTTAAAAAGCTCATATTTTGTATAAATAGGTTGCAAAAGTACTATTAAATACGGCTTTATGAAAATATTCAGTTCGTAAATTTGGAAGTCTTTATTATTAGAAGGTTTTTTTAGAAAAAAATAAGGCTGTTTTGCAACAGCCTTAAATAGTCATTTTAAATTACTGATTAATTGACCAAATTGAATATCCTTTTGGAGGACATTGTATTTTTACCCATTTGTCTGCTTGAGTTGTCGGATACCAAGATGAATTTCCTGTGAAATCTTTAATTTGAGTATTAGCCCAATTCGTTTGAATCCATCTTTCTTGCCATACGTCTGAGTTATTGATATAAACTACCAATCCAGGATTTCCGTTGTAACCGTTTCTTCTTGCCACATATTCGTCATTATCAGAATATAAGATAGAAGTTGTTCCAGTTGCTTTATTATTGTGAATCCAGATTAGATTGTTCAGTTTGTTTTTGTCTAGCCATTCTTCATAATCTCTATAGAAAATGGTTGGATAACCTTCGTGAGTTAATATGTAGGAGTAAGCTAACATTTTGCTCCAGATTTCGTCAGTATCATGATTGGTTACAAAAGTCACCGCTTTGTACGGATTGCGTTTCCACATCATATCATCATTCAAAAGAGCAAGATTGTTTCCATCAAAAGCATCATTCATTTTGTAATAGCAAGCAAAATCAAATACAGAACTATTGGCGGCGTTTGCCCAATCATTCAAGACATTTACATTTGAATCCCACAATTCTCCAACAGAAAATCCGCCAACATTGGCATTCCATGAATTTACAACCCATGCACCAAAACCTTTTACGTAGTCGAATCTCCAACCATCAAATTTCATTGTATTTTTATAATATTTACCAACTCCGTCAGTGCGTAGCCACAACCAGTTCTGAACATTTGGTGCAGCATGGCATAAATCTGGGAACCCACCAAAAGATCCTTCGTCATTATTTCCGTAGCTGTTTTTATAAAAATCATTATAGTTACGAGGAAATTTACCCGAAGCAACACCTGTAAAATTGGTCCACGTATTTGTTCCTGTAAATGGATTTGCCTCAGATTGCCCGCCACTGTTATGGTTGATTACGATATCTGCGTAAACTTTGATATTTTCGTTGTGAGCAGCCGTAATTAAATTTACTAATTCAGTTTTTGATCCAAATCTGGTTTCAATGCTTCCGTTCTGATTGTAATCTCCAAAATCAAAGTAATCTGTTGGATCATATCCCATAGAAAAAGCTCCGTTTTGTGCTTTTGAAGCAGGCGGAAGCCAAATAGAGCCAATTCCAGCGTTACCCCATGCGGTTACTTTGCTGCTTACGGTATTCCACCAAGTTCCCCCAGAAGGAACGTCCCAGTAGAAAGCTTGCATCATAACACCTCCACCTGGATTGTCAACATATTTTCCTGTTGAAGAAGAACCGGAAATTCCTGTGCTAAAAGGTTTTCCGTCATGATGCGTAACATCAATAATTTTGAAATTTTGGCTTTCAGCTTTTGAATCAGCTTCACTCATTTCGTTCTGCGAACACGAAAATAGCAGTCCGGTAAATGCCGTAATAACGCATAATTTTAAAATAGGTTTTTTCATAATAGATGTGGTTAAGTTAAATAGTGAGTTTTGTAATTGTCAAAATCAAGCTTTAAAAAAGCAGATATTTTCATTTTTTAAAGCTTTAAAATGACAAATACGCATCTAAAGTAATTTTTTTTTGATTTAATTTTAATTTATAAGAAAATAGCTCTTCACGAAAACGTTGTAGTGTTGAGAACTTTTTTTAGAGCTCTTATAATTAAGCATTTGTTTGCTCTTAAAATTCAAATTATGGAACGATTTATAATGGTGCCTGTTGTTGCATTAAGAAAATTGAAATAACCAATTTGGAATACTGTTATAGAACTATCCTATAATTTTTTGTTAATAGTATATCGGATAGTTGGATTATGTAATTGAATTGTTATTTTTGTTCGTTATAAGTTACGAAAGAACTATACTTTAATTATTTATGTTTAAGTTGAACATATTTAATTTTAGAAGGATTATCTAAAAACAGGCTTTACATTCAAATAAAAATTAAAATAATGTTATTAAAAAAATTACAGCTAAAAACAATTGATTTCAGGTTTGCACTAACAATTTGTTTTTTTCTTTTTTTAACTCCAATAATTACAGCGCAAGAAGTTATTCCGGATGTTGTTGCTCAGAAACCAGTGGAAACTCCTTCTGGCGGAAAATTGAAAATCGATGGAATTATTGCGACAGTAGGAGATTATATTGTTTTAGATTCTGATATTGATAAAGGATTTTTAGAAATTACTGCTCAAGGCGGATCTATAAAAGATATTACAAGATGCCAGATGCTTGGTAAACTTTTAGAAGACAAATTATACGCTCACCAAGCCATTCAAGATAGTATTATTGTGAGTGATGCCGAAGTTAGAAGTATGATGGAAGAGCGTCTTAACTATATGACACAGCAAGTAGGTGACATTAATAAAGTAGTTGAATACTATAAAAAGAGCTCTGTAGAAGAATTTAAAACCTATTTTGCTGATATCTTAAAGGAGCAGAAATTGGCTTCTGAAATGAGAGATAAAATCATTAAAGATGTTGAGATTACTCCAGAGGAAGTTCGTAATTTCTTTAAGAAAATCCCAAAAGACGAATTGCCAACTTTTGGAGCTGAAATGGAAGTAGCACAAATTGTTGTGGAGCCTAAAATTTCTAAAGAAGACAAACAAAAAGTAATTGATAGATTAAACGCTATAAGAAAAGATGTTCTTGAAGGTTCCAGTTTTGCTACAAAAGCCGTTTTGTATTCTCAAGACAAAGCGTCTGTTCCATCTGGAGGATTTTATAAGATAACACGTAAAACTCCTTTTGTGAAAGAATTTAAAGATGTTGCGTTTAGTTTGCAGGCGGGCGAGATTTCTCAGCCGTTTGAAACTACTTTTGGATTTCATATTATTATGGTAGAAAAAATAAAAGGGCAAGAGGTCGAACTTCGTCATATTTTATTGTCTCCAACAGTTTCAGAAGCTGCTATGAAAGAAGCTAAAGAGCGAATTACCAATATTAGGAATAAAATTATCAATAAAGAGATAACTTTCGCTGAAGCGGCAAGAACAGAATCGGATGAAAAAGAAACTAGAGCAAACGGAGGGACATTAGTAAATCCAACAACACAAGATACTCGATTTGAGCTAACTAAAATGGATCCACAATTGTACAGCCAGGTTTCAAATCTAAAAGGGGATGAGATTTCTCAACCACTTTTAAATACTGATGAGAAAGAAAAAAAGACTTATAAAATTATTACTGTTACCAATAGAATTGATGAGCACACTGCTGATTATGCTAAAGATTATACTAAGATTAAAGAATTAGCACTTAAAGAAAAGCAGATTAATGCCATTGCAAAATGGTTTGATACTAAAATTAAAGATACCTATATCAAAATTATCGGAGAATACAAAGATTGTACTTTTGCAAACAATTGGTTAAAAAAATAAGTTTTAATAAATAAATAAAAAGAGTTAGTTTTATGATTTCATAGAATTAACTCTTTTTAATTTTAAATACATTCATAAATGTCTGACGTAACAGCAATTCACAATTTAGTTCAAAAAAGAAACGAATTAAAAAAAGAAATAGCGAAAATCATTGTAGGGCAGGACGCCGTTGTAGATCAAATTTTACTTTGTATATTTTCTGGGGGGCATGCGCTTTTAATTGGAGTTCCTGGTTTAGCAAAAACCTTAATGATAAATACTTTGTCTCAGGCTTTAGGGCTAGATTTTAAAAGAATTCAGTTTACGCCAGATTTGATGCCTTCTGATATTTTAGGAAGTGAAATTTTGGATGAAAATAGAAACTTCAAATTCATTAAAGGGCCAATTTTCTCTAATATTATTTTGGCAGATGAGATCAATAGAACGCCGCCAAAAACTCAGGCAGCGTTGTTAGAAGCGATGCAAGAGAGATCGGTAACTATTGCTGGGCAGCATCATAAATTAGATTTGCCTTATTTTGTTTTGGCAACTCAAAACCCAATTGAGCAAGAAGGAACTTATCCTTTGCCGGAAGCTCAGTTAGACCGTTTCATGTTTGCTATTAAATTAGAATACCCAACTTTTGAAGAAGAAGTTCAAGTTGTGAAGCGAACAACTTCTGATGTTAAAACAGAAATTAATCCGTTGTTTAATGCGCAGGAAATTATTGATTTCCAACATTTAATACGCAGAATTCCAGTCGCAGACAACGTTATAGAATATGCAGTAACTCTGGTAAGCAAAACTCGTCCAGACAATTCTTTGACAAATGATTTTGTGAAGAATTATTTAGATTGGGGAGCAGGGCCAAGAGCTTCGCAGAATTTAATTTTAGCAGCAAAAGCACATGCGGCTTTCAACGGAAAATTTTCACCAGATATTGAAGATGTTCAGGCGGTGGCAACAGGGATACTAAGACACAGAATTATTAAAAACTATAAAGCTGATGCAGAAGGTATAACTGAAGAAACTATTATTGCTAAGCTGATTTAGCTTTTTTGTAATAAATAGAAAGATAATAACGATATAAAAAATCGTAAATAACTAATTCGTGAATTCTTCCTTTTGATTTAAATACTCGATTCATTGTCATGTGTATATGACTGGCTACAAAGGTATTTATGTCAATTTTTGATTTCTTACAAGAAGAGATTGTCTTTTTGATAGTTTCAAAAGAATTTTTTCTTTTTGTATCTAAAATTTTTTGTATTTCAATATAATCTGGATTTGTAAAAAATGTTTGACTTAGAAAATTTTCAATTCTTTTACGATTTATTCTGAACTTTTCATCTAATTGTTTTTTTAGAGGCCTCGATATACCAAACTCTTTTCCAAAACCAGTTTTTAATTGATTCAATAGATTAAGTTTTTCCGTTATTGTAAAATTAAAACTGTCAAGAAATGTATCAATGGCTCTAAGACTGAAAAGCCATCTGATTTCTTCTCCTTCTTCTCCTTCAATTATACCAATAAAAGTGGAAATCATTAAACTATCATGAAAAAAAAGATCTTCTGACAATTCTAGATTTTTTTTGCCTCCGTAGCGCTCAATTTCTTGTTTATAAGTATCCAATTGAATGTTCCAAATTATATTTGCTTTAATGTGTTTCTTAAAAATATCTTTAAATCGTTGTATTACAACAGTGAAATTACTTTCATCTTTTAGATGTAATCTAACTCGTAAATGGTGTTCGGGATCAGAATATCGTACAAAGAACCATTTGTCAATAATATGTTCTTTAAATAATGATTGAGAAGTGGGTAGAATTGTTTCAGCTAAAATTAAATCTGATGTAGAATGCCCGGTGTATATTTTGTAATAAATCCATTTCTCTCCAGGAAGGTAATTGCGTTGCATTATTTTACTCATAGATTTGTTAGTAGTTTTTGATTGTAGAATGATAAAATTATTTCGTTTGAGTAATATTCTTTATTTGTGTCTAAAATTTTGCTTTTTTTTGCATGTAGAAATTCTTTTAAAGTGAAATTGTTTTTTTTTCTAACTATATCTATTAACATTTTAACTGAAGTCAAATTGTTAAAATTAATTAGTAATTCATTATCATTTTCTACAAGTACAACATAAAGAGGTATTTTTTTTATTTGCTTAAAATTTTCAATTTCTAGAATGAATTCGGTTTGGTTGTTTCTGTTTTTAATTAAGTTCTCAATATCTTTTTTCTCAATATTCCATGTCGCTTCATGTAGAATAACATCTTCATATTCAATTCTAGGAATGAAATCATATGTAGTTGAGATACTGCCTAAATTAAAAGACATACCTTGTCTTTTTCCTTCAAACTGAAAATCGCATAGGAAATGATAGATTGGAAGCGAGTTTTGAGAATAATTATGAGCATTTGTTAAACGTGGTATAACCTTACGATTGTGTTTTTTTGATCTTAATACCAATTTATCATTTTTGATAGATATGTATAAATCATCAATTGGAATTTGAAATTCATCTCCTAATGTTGAACTTCCTAAATATGGTATTTCAAAATTTCTAAAAGAGGGCCTCATAAGTATGTTTCCAACACGAGACTCTGGTAGGTGAATAATTTCTGCTAGAATAGAGTCTTTATTGATTTGATTTTCAGTATCTATAATTGTATTTACATATTCATTTATTTTTATGGCACCATGGCAAAATCTTCCTAATAAATTGGCGGCGCTTGAGCCTCCAATGCCGCTAAATTTTACTTTTTCTTTTTCATCAATTATTACTAATTCTATTATTGTAGACATTGTATCTGGCAAATTATCCCAATTTTCGTTGAGATGGTTTAATTCGCTAGGTTTAATGTTAATAACAAAATCATTGTTTTTATTTGCCTGTAATATTTTTTTGTGAAAGAAAGAATTAAAAGAGTTCCATTCTATAGTTTGAGGAGAGTTTTTAATTTTAGTATCGGGTAATCTTAAATCATCAATAAGAGGATTGATTGTATTTTGCTCAAATGCTTTATGATAACCAATTCCGATTTCAGAATCAAGTACTTTTGACAGTTGTACTTCTTGATTTTCGTATCGTGCGTAAAATCTTTTTTTAAATTCTGATAATGTTGCATTTTCAGAGATGTGTGAAAATTTATTTAGTACAGACATACCTTTTTTAACTGAGTCTACTACGTTCGCGCTTAGTTTGTTCTGAGTTACACTAATACTCATATCAGTTTGAAATAAATGACTTACATCAAACTCTGTATCTAGGTCTTTTAGAATTTCTATTGTAGTTTTATACTTTTCAATATTATTTCCTATGCGTTCGTCGATTTCAGTTAATTTTGATTTTAGAAGCAATAACTTGTCCAATATGCTTTTAGTTTTGTCCAATTTTTCGAGTACTAAAATTATTTGATTGTAAAATTCAATTCCTGTTATTGAAGGTTCCAAATTGCTTATTAGTACTTGGTTGTCTATAAGTTCATGAACGAAATTTGTAGCTGTTTCGGCACTAATTGTTTCAGAAATAAGTTCATTAATAATATCGTTTATAAGTGCACCTTTTTTAGAGAATTTGATTATTTTTTTTATATACTTTGAATTGGTAATCGAAACTACTTGATGATTTCTTTGGCCGTTTATGTAATAATATTCAATGTACCGTATTTTGTTTGCAACTTCATAGATGCTCTTATTTGGGTAGAATAGTAATTGCTTTTTTATAAAATCGATTTTAGTCAAGTTTTGTGAAAGTGCAACAAGATAATTCATATCAAAACGGGTATGTCGTTCATTGTGAATTGCTCCTTTCAAAATGATATTAGTACCTATATCTATTTTGCCAACAGTGCATCCAGCAAATAATCCAAAAGGAGTACATCTTGCAGAAAGACGAGAAATATATTTTAAAACAGAGAATTTTATTTTTTCTATATCTTCTATGTTTTTGGAAGATTCTTTCGCATCAATCCATTTTATTACAGCATTATAAAGAACAGGTGAGGCAAGATATATAGCTTCTTTCAGAATGGGATCTTTTAATACTTCTAAAAAAATTTCGTCAGAGATATTATTCTCTGAGGTGAATTTTTTGTAAAAATCTAAAGAATATAAAGGAGTTCTTAAAATAAACTTATTAAATGTATGGTAAGGGTTTTTATTTGGCATTTTTATGCTAGCTAATCATTAAACATTCATCCCAATTGAATTCATTATTAGTTAAATAATCGATTATAACTAATCCAATTCCGCTAATTCCTTCTAGTAAGGATAATTCATTTTTCCACGTTTGTTTGCCGCCAATCCATTTTTTATAACCAGCCAATCCATCTTCATGAAAACTCATTTTAAGGCCTTCATTTAACCAGTGTTCTGTTGCTTCTTTAAAAGTCGGATCACGAGTTTCTTTATAAGCTCTGTTGAAAACTTTTGCTATGCCAAAAGCACCATGGCAAATTCCTGCATCACTAACTAATGTATCCTGTCTCTCTATTCTTTGAGCGGAATGTTTTAAAATATCAATTGCTGTTTTGTTAAGATTTTTATTTTGAAGAGTTTTAGCTGCTTGTAGTAAGGTTATTCCAATACCTAGATCGCCATAACACCATGCCAATCTGCTATGTCTATTGTTATTGTCAAGTTCACATTCGAAATTAGGAAATATGGAATAATGGCTAGTTTCTTTATTTTTATGGTGGAGTATGTATGAAATACTTTTTTCTATCATCGGTTTTACTCGTGATTTAAAATCAGAATAATTGTGCAGGCGGGAAAGAAAATTTATAGTACTAGGAATTCCATGGGAAAGACTAAAATTGTATCCACGCTTTTGTGTTTCAATGCTTAGAATGGATTCCCATTTCATTTTGTTTTCAGATTCTATTGCAAACTTTTCAATTGATGAAATTAACTCTAAAAGATAAATTTTATATCTGTTCTTTAACTTTTGTGAAGTTGTGCTTTTATAACGTGATAGAAAATAGTAACCGTAGCCAATGCTTCCATGTAAAAAATCAAAGTAGCCTATTGAAGTGTCTACAGATTGCCTTTCGAAAAGATAATGATCCAAGTCTGATAGCACTTCGTCATTGTCAAATTCAATAAAATTTTCTAACTGTAGATGTTCAAGAGCCCATCCAAAGCCTGCAATGCCACTACAATAAGTTGGAAGTTCGTAATTATCGTTTATTTTTTCAAAACAGTCGGTTATAATTTTGACCCCTATATCGGATGCTTTATCTTCATTCTTAAATCGAGAATAATAAAAGTGAAACATCGCAAGACCAGTTAATCCGGTTAATACACCTAAATTTTCAGATTGATGTTCGCTCTTGAGAATTTTATAAATTTCGTCTAACTTGAAATTTAATGTAGTTGTAATGTAAATTTGATTAATATTTGTATTTTGCATATACTTTAAATATATAGCCTAAAAATTAAATTTAATTTTTAAGAAATTATTGTAGGTGTTTTTGAAGTAAAAATATTATTTATTTTAAATAATTATGTAATTTTTTATTTATAAATTAAAAAAAATATTTAGATTTGGTTTTATTATTAACACAAAAAGCATTAAAATGAAAAAAAAATCTATTAATGAATTACGTTTAGATAAAAATGTAATTTCAAAATTTTCTGCTAAGATGATTAAAGGTGGCGGAGGTGATACTTATACGTGTGCAGATAGTCCAATGACATCTTGTAATGGAAAATGTGGGCCTGTGCAAACTCATGCTACCGCAGCAGCACAAACATGTGTAGAATCTGTTGACATTGGTTGTGATACTCCTCCTTTTATTAATTAATTTGCAAAGACATTTGTTATAATAAAACAGTAGATCGTTCTACTGTTTTTTTTTAAACATCTCATCCTTTTAAAGGAAACTTAGGCTAACTATAACGTTATAATTTTTTATTTAGAAAGATTCTTAGTGAAAACAGAGGTAAAAACTTACTTACTTTATAACATCGAATTTCGACTTTGTTAAAGAAAAGATTTTTAAATATTAATAATTCATTATTTTAATTCAAAATTGATTTTTTGGCAAAAACAAGCAGTGAAAATCGTTTTTTAGCAATAATAATTTTTGAAAAGCCTTGTTCTGTTATATTTTTTTTAATTATCGGGTTTAATGCTTAAATTTGCCTCAAAAAAATAAATCCGCTTTTATTATGAGTATTTATCAGGATTACCTTCAAGAAATTGAAGAAAGAAAAAATCAAGGGTTACACCCTAAACCAATCGATGGAGCTGAATTATTAAGCGAAATCATTGCCCAAATTAAAGATGTCGATAACGCATACCGCGAAGATTCTCTTAAGTTTTTTATTTACAATACTTTACCAGGTACTACAAGTGCTGCCGGTGAAAAAGCTAAGTTCCTAAAAGAAATTATTTTAGGTCAATCTGTAGTTAAAGAAATTACTCCAGTTTTTGCTTTTGAATTATTATCACACATGAAGGGTGGACCTTCGATTGAAGTGTTATTAGATTTAGCTTTAGGAAACGATGCTGCAATCGCTAAACAAGCTGCAGATGTTCTTAAAACTCAAGTTTTCCTTTACGATGCAGACACAGATCGTTTGAAAGAAGCTTTCAAAAATGATAATGCAATTGCTAAAGAAATTCTAGAAAGTTATGCGAAAGCCGAATTCTTCACGAAACTTCCAGAAGTGGCTGAAGAAATTAAGGTTGTTACTTATATCGCTGGAGAAGGTGATATCTCTACGGATTTATTATCTCCAGGAAACCAGGCTCACTCACGTTCAGATCGTGAGCTTCACGGAAAATGTATGATTACGCCTCAAGCGCAAGAAGAAATTCAAGCTTTACAGGCTAAGCATCCAGATGCAAGCGTAATGTTAATTGCTGAAAAAGGAACAATGGGAGTTGGTTCTTCTCGTATGTCAGGTGTAAACAACGTTGCACTTTGGACAGGAAAACAAGCTAGTCCATATGTTCCATTCGTAAATATTGCTCCAATTGTTGGAGGAACAAACGGTATTTCTCCAATTTTCCTTACTACGGTAGATGTAACAGGAGGAATCGGAATTGACCTTAAAAACTGGGTTAAAAAACTTGATGCAGATGGAAAACCTGTATTAAACGAAAATAATGAGCCAATTCTTGAGCAAGCATATTCTGTTGCTACAGGAACTGTTTTGACTATCAATACTCAAACAAAAAAACTTTATAATGGTGATCAAGAATTAATTGATATTTCAAGATCATTTACTCCTCAAAAGAAAGAGTTCATTAGAGCTGGAGGATCGTATGCAATTGTGTTTGGTAAAAAACTTCAAACTTTTGCGGCTAAAGTTTTAGATATTCAAGCTCCTGCAGTATTTGCTCCATCTAAAGAAATTTCTAATGAAGGACAAGGTTTAACTGCAGTAGAAAAAATCTTCAATAAAAATGCTGTAGGTATTGCACCAGGAAAAGTATTGCATGCTGGATCTGATGTTCGTGTAGAGGTAAACATTGTAGGTTCTCAGGATACTACTGGTCTTATGACTGCTCAAGAGTTAGAGTCTATGGCTGCTACAGTTATTTCTCCAATTGTTGATGGGGCTTACCAATCTGGTTGTCATACAGCTTCTGTTTGGGATAAAAAAGCTCAGGCTAACATTCCTAAATTGATGAAATTTATGAACAACTTCGGTCTAATCACGGCTCGTGACCCGAAAGGTGTTTATCATTCAATGACAGATGTTATTCATAAAGTGCTTAATGATATTACTGTAGACGAATGGGCTATCATTATTGGTGGTGACTCTCATACAAGAATGTCTAAAGGTGTTGCTTTTGGTGCTGACTCAGGAACAGTTGCTCTTGCTCTTGCTACTGGAGAAGCTTCTATGCCAATTCCAGAATCTGTAAAAGTGACTTTCGTTGGAGATATGAAAGAATACATGGATTTCCGTGATGTAGTTCACGCTACACAAGCTCAAATGCTTAAGAAATTCAATGGTGAGAATGTATTCCAAGGTAGAATTATCGAGGTTCATATCGGAACTCTTACAGCTGACCAAGCGTTTACATTTACAGACTGGACTGCAGAGATGAAAGCAAAAGCTTCTATCTGTATTTCTGAAGATGATACTTTGATCGAATCATTGGAAATTGCTAAAGGCAGAATCCAGATCATGATTGATAAAGGAATGGACAATGAAAGACAAGTTCTTCAAGGATTAATCAATAAAGCAGATAAGAGAATTGCAGAAATTAAATCTGGCGAAAAACCAGCTTTAACTCCAGATGCAAATGCTAAATATTATGCTGAAGTTGTAGTTGACTTGGATCAAATTGCTGAGCCAATGATCGCTGACCCAGACGTTAATAATAAAGACGTTTCTAAACGTTATACTCACGATACTATTAGACCGTTATCTTTCTATGGTGGAGAGAAAAAAGTAGATCTTGGATTTATTGGTTCTTGTATGGTTCACAAAGGAGATATGAAAATTTTAGCTCAAATGTTGAAAAATGTTGAAGCGCAACAAGGAAAAGTAGAATTTAATGCTCCTCTTGTAGTTGCTCCTCCAACTTACAATATTGTTGATGAGTTGAAAGCTGAAGGTGACTGGGAAGTTTTACAAAGATATTCAGGTTTTGAATTTGACGATAATGCTCCAAAATCGGCAGCGCGTACAGAATATGAAAATATGTTGTACTTAGAGCGTCCTGGATGTAACCTTTGTATGGGTAACCAAGAAAAAGCAGCTAAGGGAGATACAGTAATGGCAACATCTACACGTTTATTCCAAGGAAGAGTTGTAGAAGATGCTGACGGTAAAAAAGGAGAATCATTGCTTTCTTCTACGCCAGTTGTTGTTCTTTCTACAATTTTAGGTAGAATTCCAACAATGGAAGAGTACACTGCTGCAGTAGATGGTATTAACTTAACGAAGTTTGCTCCATCTAACAAACAGTTAGTTATGTAATCTAGACATTATTTTAGAATATTTTAAAAGCCCGAGTCGTAAAACTCGGGCTTTTTTAGTAATAATTGTTCTATTTTTTGTAACTTGTCATGTTCAAAAAAGAATAATAAAAACAAAAAAATCTATGGCTTTTGATATCGAAATGATTAAAAAGGTGTACGAAAACATGCCAGCGCGAGTTGATAAAGCGCGTGAAATTGTTGGTCGTCCGCTTACTTTAACAGAGAAAATTTTATACAATCACCTTTGGGATGGAAATCCGACTAAGGCGTTTGGAAGAGGAATTGATTATGTTGACTTTGCACCAGACCGTGTTGCTTGTCAAGATGCAACAGCACAAATGGCTTTGCTGCAGTTTATGCATGCAGGTAAATCTAAAGTGGCGGTGCCTACAACAGTTCACTGTGATCACTTGATTCAGGCAAAAGTAGATGCAGCAACCGATTTGGCAAGAGCAAAAACTCAAAGCAATGAGGTTTTTGATTTCTTATCGTCAGTTTCTAATAAATACGGAATTGGTTTCTGGAAGCCAGGAGCTGGAATTATTCACCAGGTAGTGCTTGAAAATTATGCTTTCCCAGGAGGAATGATGATTGGTACCGATTCTCACACTGTAAATGCAGGTGGTTTAGGAATGGTGGCTATTGGTGTTGGTGGAGCAGATGCTGTAGATGTTATGTCTGGAATGGCATGGGAACTTAAATTTCCTAAACTAATTGGAGTAAAATTAACAGGTAAATTGTCTGGCTGGACAGCTCCAAAAGATGTTATTCTTAAAGTTGCTGGTATTCTTACTGTAAAAGGAGGTACTGGAGCAATTGTAGAATATTTTGGAGAAGGTGCGAAAGCAATGTCTTGCACGGGTAAAGGAACTATTTGTAACATGGGGGCTGAAATTGGAGCTACAACTTCAACTTTTGGCTATGATGATTCAATGAGCCGTTACCTACGTTCTACAAATAGAGCAGATGTTGCAGATGCTGCAGATAAAATCGCGTCTTATTTGACTGGAGACCCAGAAGTATATGCTAATCCGGAGCAATATTTTGATCAAGTAATTGAAATCAATTTATCTACATTAGAGCCGCACTTAAATGGTCCTTTTACGCCAGATTTGGCTACTCCGATTTCTAAAATGAAAGAAGAAGCAATCAAAAATAACTGGCCGTTACAAGTTCAGTATGGTCTGATAGGTTCTTGTACAAACTCATCGTACGAAGATATTTCTCGTGCTGCTTCTTTAGCAAAACAAGTTGCTGCTAAAAATTTAAAAACAAAAGCGAAATTTACTATTACGCCAGGTTCTGAGGTAGTGCGTTCTACAATAGAAAGAGATGGATTTATTGATACTTTTAATAAAATCAATGCAACAGTATTTGCAAATGCTTGCGGACCATGTATTGGTATGTGGGATAGAGAAGGAGCAGAGAAAGAAGAAAGAAATACTATTGTGCACTCTTTCAACCGTAACTTCTCAAAACGTGCCGATGGTAACCCGAATACTTTAGCTTTTGTAGGTTCTCCTGAATTGGTGACTGCTTTGGCTATTGCAGGTGATTTAGGGTTTAATCCATTAACTGATAAATTAATCAACGAAGACGGTGAAGAGGTGATGCTTGAAGAGCCAACAGGAGATGAACTTCCTGCTAAAGGTTTCTATGCTGAAGATCCAGGATTCCAAGCTCCAGCTGAAGATGGGTCAAATGTTCAAGTGGTTGTTAATCCAACCTCAGAACGTTTGCAATTATTGGCTCCTTTTGATGCTTGGGATGGTAAGAATATTACAGGTGCCAAATTGTTAATCAAAGCATTCGGAAAATGTACGACCGATCATATTTCTATGGCTGGCCCATGGTTGCGTTTCCGTGGACATTTAGATAATATTTCTAATAATATGTTGATTGGTGCTGTGAATGCATATAATCAAAAAACAAACTCTGTAAAAAATCAATTAACGGGGCAATATGATGCTGTTCCTGCGGTTGCTCGTGCGTACAAAGCTGCTGGAGTTCCATCTATTGTAGTTGGAGATCATAATTACGGAGAAGGTTCTTCTCGTGAGCATGCTGCTATGGAGCCTCGTTTCTTAGGAGTTAAAGCGGTATTGGTGAAATCATTTGCTCGTATTCACGAAACTAACCTTAAAAAACAAGGCCTTTTAGGATTGACGTTTGCAAACGAAGCAGATTATGACAAGATACAAGAGGATGATACAATTAACTTCTTAGATTTAACAGAATTTGCTCCTGGAAAACCATTAACTCTTGAATTTGTTCATGCTGATGGTACAAAAGATATTATTTTGGCAAATCATACTTACAACGAAGGTCAGATTGGCTGGTTTGTAGCTGGCTCTGCATTGAATTTGATTGCTGCAGGAAAAGCTTAATATTTGTATTCAATTATATCAAAAAAACGCTCTGTTTTTACAGGGCGTTTTTTTATTATTCATTAATTAATTTTAATTGAATTTGATCCCAAAGTTTTAATCCGATTTGGTTTTGTTGTTTCGAATTCATCAATTGAAATGCTATAAGTGTTTGCAGAAGGTGTTTTAGAATAATCGTTATAGGTATAGCCTCCAATTATGTATAATTTGTCTTTGTAAAAATACATGGCAGAAAACCTTAATCCCAATTCAATTTTGTATTCTTTGAGTTGTCTTGTTTTTAATTGATATGTGTACATTTTTGTGTCTTCAAAAAAGTAAACAACATCATTATGGCAGGCTATTGCAGGTCTTTCTAATTCCGAAAATAATTCGCCTTCCGTCTCCCATTTTTGAGTAATTAAATTAAAGGTTTCAATTTTGGAAAGAGGTTGGCCGTTATTTCCTCCGATAAGATATATTTTGTCATCAATTAAAATTCCTGTAGTTTCTTTTGCTGTTGGCATATTGTCCAATTCGTACCAATAGCCCGAAGTAATGTTGTATAAGTGTGTTTTGTTGGTAAAAGTTTTTTTACCGCTTTCAGTCATTTTTACAGAACCACCCATTATAATGATATTGTCTTTATAAGTAAAGGAAGCAAAATCTGTAGCTTGATGTGGATTTGTATTGTCAACTGTTATGGTTTGGCCGGCAAGGCTTAGCACTTCGATCTGATCTTGTAAATACTCAAACTTTCCATTTGCAGAAATTCTTTTCCCACCTAAAACGTAAACTGAGTTATTATATAAATGTATATTGTGGTGTGCTCTTTTAATAAACTTTACAGGTGTAATTTCCCAGTTGTCATTTGAAATATCATAAGTGCAAAAATCTCCTTTATAAAACAGAAAAGTCGAATTTCTTCTTAATTCATTTTGAAAATCTTTTAAAGTGGGATCGGGTTTTTCTGCAGCAACTTTCTTCCATGAGTCAGCTTCATTCGATCCGTTTCCGCCAATGACATAAATTTTGCCATCATTTAAAAATGACCCAAAAGAGAAGATTGGATATTTTAAAGGGTTTAATTTGTTAAAATCTAGCTTTGGTTTTAATTTAAGCTGATAATTGGCAGTAATCTTCAATTCAGATAAATCTTCTACTTCATTAGTCATAAAAATCCTGAAATTTGATTTTTTTAAGTCTTTCAGATTGATTTTTATAGTGGTAAATCCAATATGAGTGAATTCTAAAATTTCATCATCTTTAAATTGGGAAAGCAGCTTTAAAGAGAATTTTCCGTTGCGATCTGTTGTGGTTCCCACTTTGCTTGATAGTGCGAAGACATTAATATTGTCAATAGGAAGGCTGTCTTTTTTTGAGATTACTTCGCCATTTATATTCTGCGAAATAGAAAAGAAAGGAATAAAGACTAAAAACAAGAGTATTGTTTCTGTCATTTCTTTTGATTTTAGCATAAAAAAACTTTTAAAATTGCCTCAAATGTAAAAGACTGCATTTCAAAAAGTTGGCTCAATTTCTGTGCCGAGGCTGTTAATTTGAGGTAAAATAATTGTTAAAAATACAGGTTTTTTTACTTTAAAAAGTTAAATTCGCTTTTTAGGCAATATATTTGTCTTTTTGGAGTTGAGATTAATGTATAATATAAAAAAAGTGTAAAAACTTTAATAATAGAGTATGGTGTATCGGTTAATAATAGTATTGTTTTTTTTCAGTGTTGGAGCCTTTGCGCAGGATAATTTTATTAAGCACAAAATTTCACAAGGAGATAACCTTTCTGTTATTGCTAAGAAATATGGCGTAAAAGTAAAAGATATTGCAGATGCAAATCCGAATGCTCCTAAAATATTAAAACTAAATTCAATTCTTTTAATTCCAAACAAGAATAAAAATACTCCAAAGACAAAAACAAAAAATGTTGAAGTTGCGGCAAATGATACTCCTTCTATTCCTGCTTCTGGCACTCATGAAGTAGCTGCCAAAGAAACACTTTGGGGGATTTCTAAAAAATATAATGTTTCTGTTGAAGATTTAAAGAAAGCAAATCCATCTCTGGAGATCGAAGGCTTAAAAATAGGTCAGCAAATAAACATTCCTTCAAATAACGTCGCGTCAAATATTAATTCGCCAAATGATGCTCCAGTTAATTCAGAAGTAGTTTCAACAGATGTAGAGCTTATAAGAGAAGTTAAGTCTAAAGAAACAAAATATGGTATTTCTAAAGAATACGGTATTTCAGTTGCAGAGCTAGAACGTCAGAATCCGTCAATTAAAGGAAAAGTGCCTGTCGGATATTTGTTGAAAATTCGTGTTCCAAAAGAAAAAGCAGATGCGATTCAGGCTGCAAAAGCTTTACAAGAAACGAATGTACAGACAGATGCTTCATCTAGTCAAATAGCAGAAACAGCGCCAGAAATCAAAAAAGATTCTACGTTTGTAAGAACAGGAAATTATTCTGAATTAATTGATCGGCTTATAGCAAGCGCAACTGAGAATATAGGTATTAGATATAGATCAGGCGGGACAACAAAAGCAGGTTTTGACTGCTCAGGATTAATGTTTTGTACTTTTGGCAATTTTGATATTAAACTGCCGAGAAGCTCAATAGAACAATCTCGAATAGGAACAAAAGTAGCTTCGGAGGAGGCTCAAAAAGGCGATTTAATTTTCTTTAGAACTAATGGCAGACGCCATATCAATCATGTAGGTATGGTTGTTGAAAATGTTGATGGGGAGATTAAATTTGTACATTCATCTACTCATGGCGGTGTGATGATTTCTTCTACAAAAGAGCCATATTATACAAGAAGTTTCTCCCAAGTAAACCGTGTTTTGAATTAAACCGAAAGAAAGGCATTTTTTAAAATCTCTAATCTAAAAGGTTTATTCCAGAAATCAGTTACGTACTTGTTTTCTTTAATTTTTTTGATTTCGTCACTATCTAAAGTCGAAGAAAGCACAAAAATTTCGGTTTTTTCTTTTACCTCTTCTGGAAGCCTGTCAAATTCTTCTAGAAATTCAAAACCATTCATAATAGGCATTTGAATATCTAAGAGAATAATAAATGGGTTTTGATTCTGATGTTTTAGAATCCAGTTCATGCCTTCTTTTCCGTTGTTTGCAATATAAACAGGATTGATATCTAGCCCTTTTTTCAGCAGCTTTTTAGTGACAAATTGATCGATCAGATTGTCCTCTATAATTATAAATTGAGATCTATACGGCATACGAATTTGGTATTGTTACTATAAATTTACTTCCAACATTATTCTCTGAAAAAACAGAAATATCGCCTCTAATATTTTCAACGGCTTCTTTCACAATGTATAAGCCTAATCCGGAACCTTTATTTTTGTTTGTTCCAAAATACATGTCAAAAATTTTCGATTTGTAATCATCATGAATTCCGATTCCATTATCTGTCACTTCAATTTTATTTAAACCTTCACTAAAATAAGTTTTTATTGTAATAAACATTTCTGGCTTATTGCAATCTGCATACTTAATAGCATTAGAAAGCAGATTGTTGATGATAATTTTTAAACGAAGCCCATCGCTCTCAATGTGATCCACCAAAAGCTCTTGCGTGAATTTAATTCTGTTTGCATTTTCAATATGCATTAATTGCAGAATTGCTTCATTGCATAACTCTTTTAGGCTTACAGGCTCCATGATTATTTGTTTTCTTTTGTTTTTCGAGTAATCAATAATGTCACTGATAAACTGATCTTGCCTTGCAAGGCTTTGATGCATCATTTGCAAATAATTTCGAACCTGTTGCACATCATCTTCTAGTGCTGTTATTTCGATAAGGCCTTTTAGTGAAGTAATCGGAGATCTCAAATCGTGTGATGCACTATAGACAAATCGGTCCAATTCGCGATTTACAATTACGAGATTTTCATTTTTTACTTCAGTCTCTTTTTTTGAAACCAATAATCTTTTGACCATTATAGAATAATAAAGACAAACACTGCAGACTATAACCAGAATGAAAAATATATTTGTAATAATTAGCAAATCCTTTATTTTTCGAGTTCCCTCTCCCAATGTGTTTGAAAAATTACGCTCATTAATTGTTAATCGATCGCTTATCGAACTTATTTTTTTTAAATATTTTTTCTGATCCTCAGCAGTTAATATATTATGTTCGATTTTGGCATTGATCTGCTGGCCAATACCAAATAATTCAAAAATCAGCTGATCTCCTTGTCCCCATTCATTTATGGCTTTAGATAAAAAGCTTACATTCTTAAAGTTTTCAAATAGCCATACAATATCGTCTAAATCATGTTCGTTATTTCGTCCGGTTAAAAAACCTTTTCTTGCGATTTCATTATCTCCAACTTTCAAGAGTGTAACCCTTGCAATACCATCTCCCTGAGGCACCTTTAATTCTTCAAGGTACAATTTCCATTGTGCGGGGTTTTTGGTAAATAAATAGGTGATTAAATGTCTAGAAGCATCTTTTTGTCCTTTTGAATAATGCGATTCTCCATTTACATATGCTCTATTAGCTGATAAGATTTTGATTGTGAAAAAATTGATGCAGATTAATAATGCGCACGAAATGAAAACCACTAAAATAAGAATGAAAACATTTGGGAAACGAAAATTTTTTAAAGCTTGCAATTTAGACATAATCTTAAAATTAGTAGGTTAATAAAACGTGTCTTTTTGCGTGTTTGCAAGTATGAATAAATAATTGTTGAGGAAAATTCAGTTCATATTTTAGTTAAACACTTGTTAATGTATTTTGCTGTTTATAAATGCTATTAAAATGATTCTCTCAAATATAGTAAAATTTATCTTATGGTTTTCGTAAAAAATATACTGCAATGGTAAAATGTTTATATCTCTATTTTTGTTGTATAAGTGTTTGTTGTTTAGGTAATTGGTTGTTTTTGTAAGTGTTTTAACCCATTTTTAAAACTGTGTAATTGATTTTTAAGAAGAAAAAAGAAATAAGAAGCGCGTCAAATAAAAATTAACAGGTCTTATTTTTGTTTAAGATTTTATTGCTGGTTTTGTTGAGTCAATCGATTAAAATTTCGCATAAATAATCAGTCTTCTAAAGGCATAAATAGAAGGCACAACAGGAAAATACGCATCTATTCTTTTTTTGAATTCGGCTGTTAATGCTGCAAATTCATCTTCTCCTAATCTTTCTTGATAGACGGTCAATGCAGAACCTGAAATGAAATCAAAAAAGTGATCTTTTTTATTAGAAATTATAGGGTAAACTTTTTCATAAAGGATTAAATCTTTACCGCCATTTTCAAAGAGTATTTTAGCGTATTCATCTAAAGTTAATACTGGCGAAGGGCGTATCCAACTGTTAAGGTAAGATGCAAAAGGCTCTTCTTGCACCAACAGAAAAAGTATTTTATTAAGGATGTTTTCATTCTGTTGCGGCATTTGAACAGCCAGCTGTCCATCTGGATTTATTCGGGAAATAATTTTCGGGAAAACCTCCTTATGATTATCAATCCATTGCAATGCAGCATTTGAAAAAATTAAATCAAATTTGGTTTCATCTTCAATCTGTTCTAAAATTGTTTTTTCTTTAAATTGAAGATTTTCTTGGAATGGAGCTTTTGCCAGCATCTCAGCAGAATTGTCAATACCAATAACAAACGGATTAGTAAGTTTTTGAGATAATTTTTGCGTAAGCTCCCCTGTTCCGCAGCCAAGATCTATAACTTTTAGATTAGGTTTGTCAATTATATGACTTGTAAGATCATCAAACGGTTTAGAACGTTCTTCTTTAAATTCGTTGTATTTTTTTGGATCCCAAGTCATAATGTTGTTTTTATTTAAAGTTAGGGAAAATTTTCTTTAATACTTTGTATAAATAATAGAAAGATAGAGTGAAAAGCCGATCCGAAGAGATACTCCAAAAAGATTTTTCATAAAGATTAAGAGTAAATCATGATAAAATTTGGCCATTTTTAAGAATTTATAGAATTTATAATTTGAAGATTAAGATTTCCAAAAAAAGTATATCTTTAGCCAACCTAAACCAATAAAAATGCAAGAAAACGACCAAGAACATTTTAAAAGAGAACTCGGACTCTTAGATGGAACCATGCTTGTGGTTGGCTCTATGATCGGATCCGGGATATTTATTGTGAGCGCCGATATAGCCAGACAAGTTGGCTCGGCAGGATGGCTTACATTGATCTGGCTTTTGTCTGGATTTATTACTGTTGTCGCAGCAGTTAGTTACGGCGAATTGAGTGCGATGTTTCCGAAAGCAGGAGGGCAATACGTTTACCTAAAAGAAGCTTATAATAAGCTGATTGCCTTTTTGTATGGCTGGAGCTTTTTTGCAGTTATTCAAACTGGAACCATTGCAGCAGTAGGGGTAGCCTTTTCTAAATTTGCAGCTTATTTGTATGAACCGTTAAGTGATGAAAATATTCTGTACGAGCTAGGCGCTTTTAAACTAAATGCAGCTCAACTAGTTTCAATTTTAACCATTATCATTCTAACTTTTATTAATAGTCGTGGAGTAAAAAATGGAAAAATTTTGCAAACGGTTTTAACTATAATTAAAATTTTATCATTATTAGGCTTAGTTGTTTTTGGATTAACGCTTGCTGCGAAAGCCTCAATTTGGGATGCAAACTGGGCAGACGGATGGAGCACAAAGACATTTGACAAAGAAAGCGGCTCTTGGCTGCCAATTAGCGGCACTGCTTTGATTTCTGGAATTTCAGCGGCAATGGTAGGATCATTATTTTCTAGTGATGCCTGGAACGGCGTGACTTTTATCGCGGGCGAAATTAAAAATCCGAAACGAAATGTAGGTTTGAGTCTGTTTCTAGGAACCTTTATTGTGACGTCTCTTTATGTTGTAACAAACCTTATGTATTTGGCTGTAGTGCCGTTTGATGAAATTGCAACAGCAAAATTTGACCGTGTCGCAGTTGTGGCCTCAGATTATATTTTTGGAAATATCGGAGCGCTGATTATTGCCATTATGATTATGATCTCAACTTTTGCCTGCAACAACGGATTAATTATGGCTGGCGCCAGAGTATATTATACTATGGCAAAAGACGGTTTATTTTTCAAAAAAGCAGCTGTTTTAAATAGTTCGAGCGTTCCTGCTTGGGCGCTTTGGGCGCAATGTATCTGGGCTTCAGCTTTGTGTCTGACAGGGAAATATGGCGATTTATTGGATTTTGTAATTATCATTGTATTGATTTTTTACATCCTGACCATCTACGGAATTTTTATTCTAAGAAAAAAAATGCCAGATGCAGAAAGACCATATAAAGCATTTGGATATCCATTTTTGCCAATGTTATATATTGTGGTTGCATCGGCGATTTGTATTTCGTTATTAATTACAAAATTTTCAACTTGTGGCTGGGGAGTATTAATTATGCTAACTGGAATTCCAGTGTATTATTTAACAAAACCAGCTGAATAATAATTTTTGCTTCAATTGAAACAAAATAAAAAAGCATCTTGATTTCTCAAGATGCTTTTTTATTTTAAGTCTAATTAGATAAATCATTGGTAATTCTTTCCTCGGTAGGTCTCAGATAAAGAAGATAAGCAGTGAGAAGTATTCCGAATAGGATAAATTCGGGTTTTATGAATAGTATCAAAAAGGCAGCGCCTTCTAGAACTGCCCATCGCATAATAGAAGCAGCTTGGTAAACAGGCAATTTGTCTTCAAGTTTTAGTTTCGGGTCAATCTGTTTTAATTGGGCTTTAAATAATATACTGCTCAAAACAAAGGCAAGAACAGGAATAACAAGATATAATATTGAATTCGAATCAATAGCAGGAATGTTTAGTGTTTCTAATGAAATATCTCCTACAATGAAATACGCGATAATTGTTCCTGCACAAATGCCAAGATGGATGATTTGTAAAGTTTTGATTTTTTCATTCATAATTTGGTTTAGATTTGAGGTTGATTTATGCAAGTTAACGCTAATTATTTTTAAATAAACAAATTAAGATCTTGATTTTAGTAAATGATATAGTTGCAAACAAAAAAAGACACTAAAATTAGTGTCTTTTAAATGTAAATAATCGTTGCAAACGCTTGTTATAATGTAACAGGTTCATCAACAGATTTTATAGTTGAATTAATAATAGACAAAGTAAGCGGATCTTTTTCTCCAGAAAAGAAAGCCTCCAGAATTTCCTCAAAGATCGGATTTGCATTTTCTACCAAAGAAAACAAAGTCATGCAAGAACGCAATTTTCGAGCATCTAAGTCTCCAAAAATTCCATCAGCCGATTTCATTTTAAAGGTTAATAATAATTCTGAGATTTCAATTAAATGCTTTCCTAAAATTGGATGCTCCAAATAATCTGAAGCTTCTTTTAAATCATTAATGGCATAAAGATTTGCAGTATCGCTTTTTCCTAAACCTTTTATTTGCGGAAAAATGAACCACATCCAGTGTGTTTCTTTTTTCCCTTTGCTGATTTCAGAAAGAGCGGTAAGATAAAGTTTGTTCTGTGCGTCTAAGAAACGCGCTAAATCATTGTTCGAATAAGCCATTACGGTATTGTATTTTAAAAAAGGTTGCAAAAATAGTAAAAAAGATAGGTTTTGCCTAATAAAACGTTCATACACTGCATGTTTTAACTTTTTAAAGAAGGAATATCCTACTTCGTTTTGGCTAAAAAATGCTACTTTTTAAGAATTCAATTCTATAAAAATCAAAGATTTCGATTGGTTCTTCTAAAGGTAAGATTGATCCTTGGCAAAACATCACGAGCTGTTTTTGGAACTTGATGCTGCCAATAGCTATTAGTGGTTCCTGCCATTAATAAAAAAGAACCGTGATGCAATGGAATCTCAATTGTTGGAATTTCTTTTCTATATTTATGACGGAGTTTAAACATTCGCGTCTCTCCAAAAGTAACCGAAGCAATAATGGGATTTGGCCCCGTATTATGTTCCTTGTCGCTATGCCAACCTACTCCATCATTTCCATCACGATATAAATTGAGCAAAACAGTATTAAAATCTAGCTGTGTTTCTTTTTCAACACGGCCTCTAATCTTTAATAATTCATAAGTCCAATCTGGGCCTTTTGGGTCTGCTCCAACATTATCTTTGTCTTCGTACCAGGCAATCATTCTAGGAACGGTATAGGTCTTATCGTAAATTTCCATTTGATGTTCTCTCCATTTGGTCTTGCGAAGTATTCTTTCATAAAAAACGTCAGACTCTTCTTTGGTGAAGAAATTATCAATTAAAATTAATTCAGAATCTGGAATGTCAAATATTTTTTTTCCTCCCAAACCTGTGGTAAACAATTCGGTATCGCTAAATAGTGTCATTTTCCAATTATATTTTATCAATTTCAATCCACACAGGAGCGTGATCGCTGGTTTTTTCCCAGCCTCGCACATGACGGTCAACGCCGCCAGCATTCAATTTTTTTGCTATTTGCGGACTTAATAAAAAGTGATCAATTCGCAAACCCGCATCGCGCTGATACGCATTTCTGAAATAATCCCAAAACGTATAAATTTTCTCATCTGGATATAATTTGCGTATGGCATCTGTCCATCCTTGCGAAACAATAGTTGCAAAAGCTTCTCGTACTTCAATTCTAAAGAGCGCATCATTTACCCATTTTTCAGGTTTGTAAACGTCCAGTTCTGTTGGCATTACGTTATAATCGCCAATCAATATTACAGGCACTTTCAAGTTCAATAAAGTTTCGGCACGATGCGCTAGACGATTAAACCATTTCAATTTGTATTCAAATTTTGGTCCTGGATACGGATTTCCATTTGGAAGATAAAGGCACATGACAATTCCGTTAATTAAAGCTTCGATGTAACGGCTCTGGACATCTTCTTCATCGCCTGGCAATGCGCGTGTTATTTCTTCAATTTCCATATTTCGGGCAAGAATAGCAACGCCGTTCCATTGTTTTTGTCCGTGCCAGACGGCATTGTAACCAGCATCATTTATTGCTTTAAGCGGAAATTTATCTTGCGGTGCTTTTAATTCCTGTAAACATACAATATCTGGAGTGGCTTCTTCAAGCCAGCGTAATAAAACATTTAATCTCCCATTGACTCCGTTTACGTTATAAGTGGCTATTTTCATAGTAGATTTTCAATTAGTTATAATCTTAAATTTACAGCTTTTCGGAATTTTATTTTGTAAAGTGTTTGTTAAAGAACACTTTACGAGGGTATTTTTCAGCGTAAGCAAAAATTAACTGGTCAATATATTGATTGCTTTTGTAAGGCGTCACGTAACTTTTTACTTCGTCAGAATCGTTGATTGCCACATCTTTTGAAATATATCCCATTCCGTAGAAACGGCCATTTTCGATCCAGATACAGCTTCGTTCATCTGAAGATCTTCCTTTGTCGATAATGGCAAAACTCGGTCTGTTATTCAATAAAAATTCAATTGCATTATCCACTTGCTCGTTGTGAAGTACAGGATCTGGCAGTTCTTTTATTTCTGGCGTATAAAAAAACTCGCCTTCTTCTGGTCTAGAATATTTGCAAAAACGATGGTCAATTTGAAATTGTTCTGCCAAACTTCTCAATAAATGAATTCCAGTATGCTGATTATTAAATTCATGAATACAAGTTTGAAATTTACTCAGTTTTCCTATTGCCAGATATTTATAACCATTTCGAGCTTCATATTGGTAAATGCCAAATTTGGCTTCAAAACGTTTTAAAGCTCTATTATAAGTTGGCCAAAGTTTTTTGATTTCGGTACATTCCAAAAGAAGCGCCATGAGTTCAGTGGCACAGACTTCAAAAGAAATTCCATGAATATCTCGTAAAAAATGCTGTCTTTGAGGTTTGATATTATTTCCTGTAAAATGTGAAGTAACACGTTTTTTCAGATTAACCGCCTTTCCAACATAAATTACTTTTTTCGCCTGATTATAAAAATAATATACTCCAGGTTTATCAGGCAAACTATTAAAATCTTCTTGGGGTAAATTTGGAGGCAAACGCTGATCTTGTGCTGTTTTCTTAATCATTTTCTCGATTTCTCCAGCATCATCCCATTCCAATAAAAGAGAAAACAATAAGGCAGTAGCATCAGCATCTCCGCCAGCACGGTGTCGGTTTTCTAAATTGATATTTAAAGAATTGCAAAGATTTCCTAAACTGTAAGAACCCAATCCTGGTTTGATTTTTCTGGCTGCGCGAACAGTGCATAGTTTTTTTGCAGACCATTTAAAACCAGCTTGTTCCAGTTGATGATGAACAAATGAATAGTCGAAATTAACATTGTGCGCTACAAAAATCCGATCAGTAAGCATTTCGAGAACTTTTTCTGAAATATCATCAAAGATTGGTGCATTGGCAACCATTTCGTTATTAATACCTGTCAATCCAAAAATAGAAGGAGGAATGTCCTGTTCAGGATTTACAAGGGTTTCGTAACGATCCAATACATTTTTACCATCATGAATAATGATCGCAATTTCTGTAATGCGGCTGCCACTGGCATTTCCGCCTGTGGTTTCAATATCGACTATAGCATATTCCTGATTCTTCATTTGTATATAACGTAAAATGTTCTATTTCTGTTGTTTAGTTTTTAATCTTGCAAAGTCGCAGAGACGCAAAGTTTTTATTTAAAAAAAAACTTAAAAAGAAAAACTTTGCGTCTTCGCGTCTTTGCGAGCAATTTTCATCACTAAGAATTAAACTTCATTCGATGTCTCGGCATATTGATTTCGTGTTCTGACGGATAAGGCGCTCGATGCGTCATGCTGACATCTTCTTTAATCTGATTTTGTGTTTTATATTGATCTTTAGCGTCCATGTAACGCGGATCTGGAATAAAAGGCATTTTTGCCATTTTGATAATCGTAATGGTAGGGAAGTGGTAATCAACCTCAACATTTCCTAACAAAAGATAACAGCCTCCGCCTTGAAAAGGATATTTTTCTAAACTATCAGGAAAATGGGCTGTATCAAAATAAGTGCCTTCGTGATCGATCCAAGTTCCGAAATACATGGTTCCTTTTTTGGTTGGAACGTGTTTTCTGGAAATAAGATAAGCGAGCATTCTAACCTGTTTTTTATGATATTTCACTAAATCTTTTGCCATAATATCTCCGCGGTGTTTGGTTTGTAAAAGATCAAAAACAGTGCATGAAACTGGGAAACTCAAAAGTTCAATTTCATCAAAAGCATCTTCAAAAACAGAGCGTTCCAATGTTGGAAGTTTGTATTCTTTGACAGGCTCCTGTAAAAGTTTTAGATTTCTATTTTCGGGTTTAAAATTGTTTAAAAGCAAACTTGCGCTTATCAAAAGCTGATTTTTTGTTTTTCCTGTAAAACGGAAAGCACCAATGAAGATCAGAACTTTAACACCTTCAATGCCTATTGGAATTCGATTGATGAAATCTTCTAAAGAAAGATATTCGCCATTTTTTCCTCTTTCCGATTCAATTAAATGTGCAATTTTGGATTCCAGACTTTGAATGTGCATAAAACCAAGGTAAATATCAGTGCCGTACAAAGTAGTCTGATATTCGCTTTTATTGACACACGGATTATGAATTGTTCCGCCAGACATTCTCGCTTCGTGCACATAAACTTCGGTTCTATAAAATCCGCCTTGATTGTTGATTACGGCTGTCATAAATTCAACAGGGAAATTCACTTTCAAATACAAACTTTGATAACTCTCAACAGCATAAGAAGCCGAGTGTGCTTTACAGAAAGAATAACCCGCAAAAGATTCAATCTGACGATAAATTTCCTGACTTAATGGTAATGGATGACCTTTTTGAGCACAACTGGCAAAGAAATTATCTTTTACTTTCTGTAAGGCTTCAAGAGATCTTCCTTTTCCAGACATGGCGCGGCGCAGAATATCTCCATCTGGAGCGGGAAGTCCGCCGTAATGCTGAGCAATTTTAATCACATCTTCCTGATATACCATTATCCCATACGTTTCGCCAAGATGCTCTTTGAAGACCTCATGAAAATACTCAAATTGCGTTGGGTTATTATGACGAAAAATATATTCTTTCATCATTCCCGATTGTGCAACGCCGGGACGAATGATAGACGATGCTGCGACGAGAATTTTATAATTGTCACAATTTAAACGACGCAGTAAACCACGCATAGCAGGACTTTCGATATAAAAACAGCCAATTGTATCTCCTTTTGCTAAATAAGAATTGCAAACGGCTTCGTCTTTAGAAAGGGAAGTATCGCGAATATTAACCTTTATACCTCGGTTTTTTTCAATCAGTTTTACACTGTCATCAATATGTCCGATACCACGTTGACTTAGAATATCGAATTTATCAAAACCGATTTCTTCGGCAATATGCATATCAAAAAGTACGATTGGAAAACCTTTTGGAGGCATTTCCAGAGGCGTATAATTCGTAATTGGTTCTTCGGAAATCAAAATTCCACACGCATGCATGCTTCGCTGATTAGGGTATTTACCCATCATTTGTCCATATTCCTGAACCAGTCTTACTATTTTATTGGTTGGATGAAGTTCTTCTGGATTTTTTGCCAGAAGATCTAATTCTTCTTTCGGAAGGCCAAAAACTTTTCCGACTTCTCTAAAAATAGAACGGTATTTGAATTCGACATTAGTGCCGCAAAAAGCAACATGTTCTTTACCATATTTTTTGAATATATACTCTAAAATTACATTACGTTCCTGCCAGCTCCAATCAATATCAAAATCGGGCGGAGTTTTACGGTTTAGGTTTAGAAAACGTTCAAAATATAAATCCAATTCGATAGGACAGATATCTGTAATTCCGAGACAATAGGCTATAATACTGTTGGCACCGCTTCCACGTCCAATATGCATAAAACCTTGACTATTACTGTACTGAATTATATCCCAAGTAATTAGAAAATAACCGCTGAATTCTAATTCGTCAATTACTTTTAATTCTTTTTCTACGCGAGCTTTTGCTTCAATATTTTCGTTCCCGTAACGTTTTTCAAATCCTTCCCAAGCTAATTCGGTCAGTTTTTCTAAATCTTTTTGACGGTTTTCGGTGTAGAATTTTTTATTCTTTTTAGCTGCAAAATCATATTGAAAATCACAATCGTCAATGATGCGTTGCGTATTCGAGATGATTTCAGGATATTTTTCATAAAAAGGCAGAAGAGATTCTACGGGCTTCATCAGATCAGAAGCTTTACAGTAATCAGCTTCTGTAAGTTTCGATAAAATAATATTCGTGTCAATAGCCCGAAGCACTTTATGCAGATTGTATTCTTTTTTAGTTCTAAAAGTTACAGGCTGCAAAATCACCATTTTGGAGATTTTATTTTTATGTTTTGATGTCAGCAGACTTGAAACTTCTTCGGGACGGACTCCAATAAATTCATTTTCAAACAGTGTTTCGGGAGCATTTTCTAAAGTATAAATCACAAAAGACGAGTCAAACTTCGGAGCTCGAAAAGGCAGAGTTTCTCCGCTGAAATTATGATTCGTTAAAAAACGGTTCATTTCTGCCAAGCCTTCTGCATTTTTAGCCAGACCAATATATCGGAATTCATGATTGCATCGAAATTCCATTCCCACCAAAGGTTTAATTTCTTTTTCCTGACAAGCTTTTATAAAATCGTAAATTCCGGTAACAGTGTTAATATCTGTTAATGCCATTGCTTTTATACCGCACGAAACAGCTTCGTCAATCAATTCCTTAAGCGGAATCGTGCCGTAACGCAATGAATGATAAGAATGGCAATTCAGATACATGATTATTTAATACGTTTTAAAATTTCGTCTTTAGTATTCGGTTTAAAATGGGCTCCAGCACAGCGCATTACAGCGTCATAACCGTAACGGTTTTTCATTTTATCCATAGCGGCATAAAGCGCAAGCATTTCCTGAGTATCTTCAAAAAGGTCAATTTGATACGTTCCGCGTACCAATCCGCTAAAGCGAACGCCAATCAAACGCAGACGCATACGACGCTGATACACTTTTTCAAAAAGTTCTATTACGTTTTTGGTCAAAACATGATCGGCAGAGGTATAAGCAACTCGGCATTGTTTGGTTTCGGTATCAAAATTGGCATAACGTATTTTGACCGTAACGGTTGAAGTTAGCCATTGTTCTGATCGAAGCTGAAAAGCTAGTTTTTCGACCATCCCAAGAAGCACTCTTTTGAGTTTGTCAATGTCAATTGTGTCTTGAGAAAAAGTGTGTTCTGTCGAAATAGATTTTCTTTCGCTGTAAGGTTCTACAGGGGTATGATCAATTCCGTTGGCTTTTTTCCAAAGTTCCAAACCATTTTTACCGATCATTTGCTGTAAAACCTCAGCAGGCATTTCGGCCAAAGTCTGGATTTTACGAACGCCAATTCGCGACAAAAGCTGAAAAGTCACTGCTCCAACCATTGGAATTTTCTGAATCGAAAGCGGATTTAAAAAGTCTTGTACTTGTTGTTCTGGAATTTCAAGATTTCCTGTCGGTTTACCTTCTCCAGTAGCAATTTTCGAAACGGTTTTATTAATAGATAACGAAAAACTAATAGGAAGCCCAGTTTCCTTAATTACCTTTTGCGCGAGTTCATTCGTCCATTTATAACTTCCGTGAAATTTATCCATTCCGGTAATATCCATATAAAATTCATCGATGCTGGCCTTTTCTAAAACAGGTGCTTTTTCCTGAAGAATTTCAGTTACATCATGAGATAATTGTGAATACAATTCCATGTCGCCCTTCATCACTTTTGCAGTTGGACAAAGTTTTAAAGCCATACGAATAGGCATGGCAGAACGAACTCCATGAAGACGCGCTTCATACGAACAAGAGGCTACAACACCACGTTCTCCACCGCCTATAATAAGTGGAATTCCGTTGAGTTCAGAGTTTGTTCGTCTTTCACAGGATACAAAAAAGGTATCCAAATCCATATGTACAATTGCCCGTGCCATTTTTTCCTTTTGTTTTTGTATGAAACAAAATTAGTACAGATTAGAACATTTTTAGTATATTTGCTGTTCCAAATTATAACAAATTAATTATGTCCTTATTTTCAGACAACATCAGAGCATTAAGGGTTAAGCATAAAATATCACAAGAAAAATTAGCTGAAAACCTGAGTATTACAAGAGGAAGATACGTGAAATACGAAGATGGAACTTCGGAAGCACCGTATGACATTTTAAAGAAAATTGCATTGTATTTTCATATGAGTATTGACTTGATATTATCTGTCGATATACGTAAAATTGATGTGCAAAATTTGATAAAACTAGAAGGCAACCGACTTATTTTACCGATTCAAGTGGATAGTTTTGGAGAAAATTATATCGAAATTGTATCTCAAAAAGCAAAAGCAGGTTACCTCAACGGATATGCTGATCCAGAGTATATTGAAAGTTTACAGCAGATTACACTTCCGTTTTTAGGCCCTGGAAAACACCGCGGATTTCCCGTTGAAGGCGATTCAATGCCACCACATGAAGATGGCTCCATTATTATTGGCCGTTACGTAGAAAAACTAGGAGAGGTGATGGACGGGAAAACTTATATTCTTATCACTAAAAATGAAGGAATAGTATATAAACGTCTCAATAAAAACAAAAAAAATAGTTTGGTTTTAGAATCTGATAACAGTTTTTATCCCAATTATGAAGTGAAAGCTTCTGAAATTTTGGAGATTTGGGAATACGAATGTAACATTGGCCGTTCGGATAAAAAACAAGAAACTACAGAAACTGGAGCAATGAAGGATTTGCTTTTAGAATTGAAAAGGGAAGTTAGAGAGATTAAGAATAATACTTCGAATGGTTAGTTTATAGCCACAGATTGCACAGATTAAAAGGATTATTTTTTTTCGCCACGAATTACACTAATTTCCACGAATTATATTTGAATAAAAAATTAGTGAAAATTAGTGTAATTCGTAGCGAGTAAATCAAACCATTTTAAAAATACTTTTTAATCTGTGCAATCTGTGGCTATAAAAAACTTTGTGCCTTAGCGCCTTCGTAGCTAAAAAAAAAAAAACTAAAATACCTTCGCAAACCCCAAACCATATTGCTTTCCATTATAAAAAGGCATAATCATAGAAGTGGATTTATTTTCAGAAGATTTAAACAATTTCTTAGTAATATACGGATTGATCCAATAGGCAATTTTTGTACTCAAAATTCCGATTCCAGCTCCTGCCGCAACATCTGTCAGCCAGTGACGGTTGTTGTAAATTCTGAAAAGCCCGGTTCCTGTTGCAACGGCATAACCTGCGATTCCGTACCAAATGGATTTGTCTTTGTATTCTTGCCATAAAAATTCGGCATCCATAAACGCCGTTGCAGTATGTCCAGAAGGGAATGAATTATTCGAACTTCCGTCAGGCCTTTCTTCGTGAACAATAGACTTTAAACTCAAAACCGTTGTGGCCATAATGGCGTATGAAGTCACCAATATGACCGAACGATCGCGCATATTGTTTTTTCCCTTAACACCAAAGGCATTCAAAGCATATACTGACACAGCAGGTGCGTATTGAGAAAAATCATCGATTGTAATTTTTTCGTCAATATCTTCTTTAACTTCTGCTCTTATCTGGCGGTTGAAACTTAAAAGCTGATCGTTTCCAATCCCAATTACACCATACCCAATTAAAACTGACGGAATAATCAATTGTTTGTAATTGAATTTCAAATGATTTGATGTGCTGTCAATTTTTGCAATCGAATCATTTTGTTGTGCACTCGCAGAAAAAAATCCGAATAGAAACACGAAAAAAATTGCTTTGTGGAACATTGTTTTTTAGCTATACTTTGCAATAATAACGAATGGTTGTCTCTGATATTTTGAACTTAATTGAACCTTAAGCGAACTTTAATTTGTTGGTTTTAAATAGGGTAGTTGAATTAAGATTGGCTAAATTTTATTTTGTTCAGATTGATTATTTTAAGTAAAAAAGTCCCAGCGGGACGATATGTTTATAGAAAATTCATAAGGCGCGTTTTTTAAGCCCCAGCGGGGTGAAATATGCCGCTCCGCCTGAGCTTATTATCTACGTGAATCAAATTAGCTATAAATATCTGGCTTCTCCGAAGCTCTTTTAATATTTTTTCTTTTAATAATTCACAATTATTCTAAACCATCAATGTAAACCAAAACGTACTTCCCAACCCTAAATTGCTTTCTACACCAACGCTTCCATTTTGCGCTTCAATAAACTCTTTGCTGATTGCTAATCCCAGTCCCGTTCCAGATTTCTGGCTTCCTGGAACCTGAAAATATTTATCGAAGACTCGGTCTTTATATCGTGTGTCAATTCCTTTTCCGGTATCAATAACCTGAAAAACCATCTGATTGTTTTCTTCTTTTAGTTTGATAAGAATCGTACTTTTTTCAGACGAATATCTAATGGCATTTGATAAATAGTTAATCAAAACCCAGCCTGTTTTTTCGGCATCGGCTTTTACATTTTTAAGGTTTTCATTGGCATCAACAACCAATTGAATCTGTTTTTGATCGGCTTGGACTTTTACGGCTTCAAGGGCATATTTTACAATTTCGTGCGGATTGCTTTTCCCAATATTCAGCTGAATGTTTCCAGTTTCCAATTGTGATAAATTGAGCAATTCGCCTGTAATTTTCAATAAGCGCTGACTGTCATCTTTAATACTTTCAACCAATTGTTTCTGATCGTCGTTCATATCGCCCGTTTTTCCATTTTCAAGCAATTGAAGACTTAGTTTTATAGAAGCAATTGGCGTTTTTAATTCGTGTGAAACAGTGGCAATGAAATTCGTTTTGGCAAAATCCAATTCTTTAAAAAGCGTAATATTTCGCAGAATAATCACATCACCAATATTAATTTCTTTTTCTTCGCCCGTTGGCGTTATCGTGATATTATGAATTTCTTTTTCAAAATAACTTTCCTTTCCGTGAGCAAAAATTTTGAGAGGCTGTTTTTTGGGATTTTCACTTTCTTTTAAAATCAAGGAACGAATCAAATCATTAGAAACCGCTAATTCGGAAGCAGGTTTTCCGATAATATCTTCCGATTTTAGACCGATAATTTTCAGTGCTTCATCATTCACAAACAAAACAATCCCTTCGTTATCCAAACCAATAATAGGATCGTTCATATTATTGATTAACGTTTCCAGTCGTTTCTTCTCAAAAAGAAGTTTATAAACATTGCTGTCATGATATTCTTCGAGTTTTTGCGCCATCGTATTGAAGGATTTCGCCAAATCTCCAAATTCGCTATGACTCGTAAAATGAACACGTTCCGAATAATTTTTATTCGCAATTTCCTTAATGCTCAGCGTTAATTCTCTAATCGGATTCGCAATATTATTAGGCAGATTGACCAATAAGTTAAAAGCAATCAGAAAGCATAAACTTCCCACAATGGCAATCGACAAATTGGCTGTTTCAGATGAATGTTTGGCAATGTCGCTTTTCTGTTTTATGGCATCCAAATTCAGTTTCATAATCGCAAAAATATCTTGACGGATCTGCACTTTTACAGTTTCATTGGCATTATTTTTGGCTAAAAGGGCAAAACTGGCTTTAAGCTTTTCGGTAGCTTGTTTTTCGCCTGGTTCCGTAATATTTTGAGTCTGCTTTTCGAGATTCTCCTCAAAACTCTGAATGGTTTCTTTAGAACCCGATTTCATTTCGTCCAAAGCCAAAATCATATTTCTGGAATATTCCAGCGTATTGTAATTGGATTTCAAAATATTTTCAGTGTCCTGCTTAATCAGAAAAACAGAATAAGCACTCACTAACGAGAGAATGATGATCATTAAAAATAACAACCCAACACCCAGATTTAATTTGGTTTTAATTCTCATATTTTATTTTTTGTGAGATGTAAAATGTGAGATGTAAAATTGTGACAGGAAACAACATTTCACATTTTACAAAAAACATTTTACGATAATATAACAAGGTCGACATTTGATAAAGACAATTTGTTTAGCAAACGCCTGAAAATTGTTGTAGACAAAATTACTTTAAACAAATTAAAATGCGGTTTTCCGATGCACACAGTTGTAATTTGTTTTTCTTCTACCGTTTTCAAGATAGCATCCGTAATATTTGAATTTTCCAATTTAATAACTTCTGCGCCTAATTGTACAGCGAGTTTAAAGTTATTAATTAGATGTCTTTGTTTGTCAAGTGCGATTCTTGTACTGCTTTCTTTAGGAGTTTCGACATACAAAACATACCACGATCCGTTGTAATAACTGGCTAATCGAGCCGCTTTCCTAATAATAATTTTAGCAGTTTTTTCATTGCTGCTAATGCAAGCCAAAAGTTTTTCATGCCGTAAAGCATGCAGATTCGGAACTTCGCTTTCTACTTTTCGAACCACCTGACTTGCCACTTCTTTTAAAGCCAATTCACGCAATTGCAGAATCTGTTCCGATTTAAAAAAATTAGCTAAAGCTGTCGGAATTTTATCTGACGTATAAATTTTTCCTTCTTTTAATCGAGCAATTAAATCCTCTGAAGTCAAATCGATATTTACAACTTCATCTGCCAGACGTAAAACATTATCAGGAATTCGCTCCTGAACATCAATATTCGTAATCCGTTTTACATCTTCGTTTAAACTCTCAATATGCTGAATATTCACAGCTGAAATTACATTAATTCCAGCGTCTAAAATCTCTAGAACATCCTGCCAGCGTTTTTCATTTTTGCTTCCTTCAACATTGGTATGCGCCAATTCATCAACAATAACCACTTCTGGTCTAAGGTTAATGATTGCCTGAACGTCGAGTTCTTCGAGTTCTTTTCCTTTATAAAAAATAGTCCGCCTCGGGATAATCGGAAGCCCAGCCAACAGTTCATGCGTTTCCTTCCGCATGTGCGTTTCGATGTAGCCGATTTTGACATCGATTCCGTTTTTCAATAACGAATGCGCTTCCTGAAGCATACGAAAAGTTTTGCCCACACCGGCACTCATTCCAATGTAGATTTTAAACTTTCCTTTCCGTGATTTCTGAATCAAGTCCAGAAAATGCTGTGCGTTATTTTCGTTTTCCATTTTTAGAGTTTTTGCCACTAAGGCTCTAAGCCACTAAGTTTTTGGTTTCACGCAGATTTATAAAGATTTAAGCAGATATTCGCAGATTTAAATTAAAAATCTAATTAAATCTGCTCTAATCTGTAGAATCTGCGTGAAATAAAATTTTAAATCTTTTTTCTAGAAACTAATAGCTAATGCTGTTGTTACAAACGTATTCGTATCTGTTGGCTGATTATTTTTTGTAAAAATTTCATCTTTACTGGACAAATTTCTCGCTTCAATTCTAAACATAACATTATCAGTAATTAAGTAATCAAAGTTAGCTGAAAATCCGTACGTTTTAAATCCGTTTGGGGTTTCTGTCGCGATGATAACACCTTTTTCGTCACTATAGTATTCTCCTCTTGCTGCCAGCTGAATTTTATCTGTCGGTTTGTATTGCAGAATTACAACAGGAGAGAACCAAACATCATATTTCTCACTTCCTTTAGCCGATTGCTGAGAACCAATATCAAAACCAGTCGTTAAGTTTACTTTTTCAGCCACTTTAAATTGTCCGTAGAAATTATTAAAATAACGCCATTTTTTATCTACATCTGGCTGTTCGTTTCCAACATAAGTACTCCAGTTCAAAATAACCCGATCAGATGGTTTGTAAGTAACCTGCGTTCCAAAAGCCGGTGTTTGATTTCCATCTATTTTCTGAATTCGCTGCCAACTGTTCAAATACATCGCAGCCAAATACCATTTTCCAGAATCAGAAGTATAACCAATTTTTACTCCAGCTTCATAATAAGGCGAATTCTCAGCCAGAATGCTTCGGGTTAAATTGGCGCAATCTTTTCCAATCGCGCTTTCAAAACCAATATGCGAAGGCATAATTCCGGCATCAATCCATAAATCATGTTTTTGCGAAATCTTCACGCCAACATTCGCTTCATAAACATTCTGCAGTAAATCCTGTTCAGCCGACATATTATATTGTGCATAAGTTCCCGCCATCAGTGCCAAATTTGCTCGGACATTTCCCTTAGAATAATTCACTTTTGCCAAACCTAAATTCAGGTTCACTTCATTGCTTCGGTTATAATTATAAAAAAAGCCCGGTTTTGTATGATTCTCCGGTTTTCCGAAATCATAACTATAATAAACGTCTACATATCCAGAAAACGTAAACGGACTTTTAGATTCTTCTTGTGCATGTAAATTGCTAAAACCAAAAGCGATTAAAGCAGTAAGTATTATTTTTTTCATATGTCATTGCGAGGAACGAAGCGATCTCGTCCTCTTAATTTAAATTATTAGTAGATTTTTTAGGAGCTAATCCCGCTATCCGTTTCAATCTTTTGTGTCTCGTTTCTTTAACGAGACACAAAAGGATTTCCACTACTATCGGGGCTATGGCATTTGGGGTAAAAAGGCGTTTTGTATTATAATATTTTCATATCCTAACAGGTTTCCAAAACCTGTTAGGTATTATTGTAGTTTAGTTTTTTCGATTCCAATTTTCTCCCTAGTTTAATGTAAATTCATACCTAACAGGTTTTGGAAACCTGTTAGGAAAAAAAACTTAGAAACTTAGTATCTTAGCGCTTTAGCGCAACGCATCAAGAGCCACATTCAATTCCAAAACATTCACCGTTTCAGGACCAACAGCAGCCGAATTAATTTTAGATTCCACCAAAGCTTTTACTTTAGCTTCAGCTAAATTTCTTTCTTTAGCAATACGTTTTACCTGAATCAAGGCACCTTGCGGAGAAATATTTGGATCTAAACCACTTCCCGAAGCTGTAACCATATCAGCTGGAATATCAGATTTTTTCAAATATGGATGAACTAATAAAAGTGTATCAATTCTTTTTTGAACCAAATCTAGATATTCAGCGTTCCTTGGGCCTTTATTGCTTCCAGCGCTTCCAGCGGCATTGTAGTCAACGGCCGAAGGTCTTCCCCAGAAATAATTCGATTTATCAAACTTTTGTCCGATTTTTTGATAACCAACTACTTTTCCGTTAACCGAAATAGTTTCTCCTTTTCCTTTATTGGGAGCTAGCTGTCCTACCCCGTAAATGGCTAAAGGGTAAATGACGATAAAAAGTAACAACAAGGCTACTGTAAGTTTTATGAGCGAAAATATATTTTTCATTTTTTTTTTGAGGTTCTAAGGTTCTGAGATGCTGAGGTTCTAAGGTTTCTTTTAAGAACTTAGCAATTCAGAACCGATGTTTTTATTTGAGTTTTCTGTAAACCCGACAGGTTTTTAAAACCTGTCGGGTTTAATTTTACATGAATAGCGCAACAATCACGTCAATCAGTTTAATCCCGATGAAAGGAACAATCAAACCGCCTAAACCATAAATCAAAAGATTACGTTTTAAAATGGCACTCGCACCAATCGGACGGTATTCAACACCTCTCAACGCCAGCGGAATCAAAATTGGAATGATAATCGCATTAAAAATAACAGCCGATAAAATAGCACTTTCAGGACTGTGGAGATGCATGATATTTAAACCTTGAAGCGCTGGAATTGCAGTAATAAAAAGTGCAGGAACAATTGCAAAATATTTGGCAACGTCATTAGCAATAGAAAAAGTTGTTAAAGTTCCTCGAGTCATTAAAAGCTGTTTTCCAATTTCGACAATCTCGATTAACTTGGTTGGGTCATTGTCAAGATCGACCATGTTTCCAGCTTCTTTTGCCGCTTGCGTTCCGCTGTTCATGGCAACGCCTACATTCGCTTGGGCAAGGGCAGGAGCATCGTTTGTTCCGTCTCCCATCATGGCAACCAATCTTCCTTCAGCTTGTTCTTTTCGGATATAGTTCATTTTGTCTTCTGGTTTTGCTTCAGCAATAAAATCATCAACACCAGCTTTTTCGGCAATAAACTTAGCCGTAAGCGGATTATCTCCTGTAACCATAACCGTTTTGATTCCCATTCGGCGTAAGCGTTCAAAACGTTCTTTCATTCCGGTTTTGATAATATCCTGTAATTCGATTACACCTTGGATTTCGTTGTTTTTGATTACTACTAAAGGAGTTCCTCCATTAGACGAAATTGAAATTACTTGTTGGGCTGTATCTTCTGGAAAAGAATTTCCAGCTTGTTGTGCAATATTCCTTGCAGCATCTTGTGCACCTTTTCTAATATTAGTTCCGTCTTTTAATACGACTCCAGAAGTTCTGGTTTCAGCAGTAAATTTGATAGTGTGTGCGATGTCAGAAGTCGTTTGTAAAAAGCTGGCTTTCGTTTCACTTTTCACATCAATCATTTCACTTAACTCGAGAATACTTTTCCCTTCTGGCGTATCATCTGCAAGCGAACTCAGCACAGCCGATTTCACAAAGTCATCAAAAGAAATTCCTTTTGTTGGATAAAAATTAGTCGCTTTTCTGTTTCCAATTGTGATGGTTCCTGTTTTATCCAAAAGCAAAACATCAATATCTCCAGCCGTTTCAACCGCTTTACCAGATTTTGTAATGACGTTGGCACGTAAAGCTCTGTCCATTCCCGCAATACCAATCGCAGAAAGCAATCCTCCAATTGTCGTTGGAATCAAACAAACGAACAGTGCAATAAAAGCAGCAATAGTAATAGGAGCATTGGCATAATCGGCAAATGGTTTTAGCGTAACACAGACAATCACGAAGATTAAAGTAAAAGCCGCTAATAAAATCGTTAAAGCAATTTCGTTTGGTGTTTTCTGACGGCTCGCACCTTCAACTAAAGCAATCATTTTGTCCAAAAAGCTTTCGCCAGGTTCAGAAGTTACTTTTACTTTAATTTTATCAGACAATACTTTTGTCCCTCCAGTTACCGAAGATTTATCTCCGCCGGCTTCACGAATTACTGGAGCACTTTCTCCCGTAATGGCACTTTCGTCGATTGTAGCTAGCCCTTCAATAATTTCTCCGTCAGCAGCAATTAAATCACCCGCTTCGCAAATAAAAATATCATCTTTTTTTAATGTCGAAGAACTTACATTTTTGATTTCTCCGTTTGGGAGAATTTGTCTGGCAGGAGTTTCTTCTCGAGTTTTTCTTAAACTGTCAGCTTGTGCTTTTCCTCGAGCTTCAGCAATCGCTTCAGCGAAATTGGCAAACAAAAGCGTTGCAAATAAGATTAGAAAAACAATGAAATTGTAAACAAAACTGCCCTGATCGTTAGCGCCCATTAAGATCGAAACGCAAACGGCAAACATAATCGCAGTTCCGATTTCTACGGTAAACATTACCGGATTTTTTACCATCATTTTTGGATTCAGCTTCACAAAAGACTGCAATAAAGCTTCTTTTACCTGTTTGCTTTCAAATAATGATGTGGATTTATTAGTTGTCATTTTTCTTTGTGTAAAATGTTAGATGTAAAATGTGAAATTTCTTACTTTTGTAAAATGTTATTTATTAAATATGAAACCACATAAAAAATTGAATTCTTGGATTAAAAGTTTTGAATTCGTTAAAGAAATTTATTTAGTTACAAGAAAATTTCCTGCTGAAGAAAAATTCGGAATTACTTCGCAAATTCGGAGAGCTTCAGTTTCTGTACCTCTTAATATTGCAGAAGGAGCTGCAAGAAAAGGAACAAAAGAATTTATCCATTTTTTACATATTTCACTAGGTTCTTTATCAGAACTCGATACTTTAATTTTACTTAGTAAAGAGCTGGATTTTTTCAATGAACAAGAATGTAAACAGTTAATTGAAAAACTAGATGTCATAGGAAAACTCATTTATGGATTAATTAAAAACCTTGAAACACGGATATGATTTGTTTTTGTGAGATGTGAAATGTGAGTTGTAAAATGTTATTTTAGTCAATACTTTTCACATTTTACTTTTCACAAATCACATTTTACATTCCAAAATATTCTGCCAATGGACCTAAAGCCAAAGCTGGGAAGAAAGATAAAGCAGCGATAATTGCGATTACAGCGAAAATCATTATTCCAAAAATTGAAGTATCGGTTTTTAAAGTTCCTGCACTTTCTGGAATGTATTTTTTATTGGCTAATAAACCTGCAATTGCCAAAGGCCCGATGATTGGAATGAAACGACTCAACAATAAAACAATTCCAGTTGTGATATTCCAAAACGGATTATTATCTCCTAAACCTTCAAAACCAGAACCATTGTTGGCAGCACTCGAAGTATATTCATATAACATTTCAGAAAACCCGTGATTACCAGGATTATTTAACCAGCCTGTGGCATTTCCGCTGAACCAATAGCCCATTGCAGTATCATTCGCAGCAAAATAAGACGCTAAAGCCGTTCCTGCTAAAATCAATAAGGGGTGAAGAATAGCAATAAAAGCAGCAATTTTGACTTCGCGGGCCTCAATTTTCTTTCCTAAGAATTCAGGAGTACGGCCGACCATTAAACCAGAAATAAATACGGCTAGAATAATAAAGATGTAAAAGTTGAGGTAACCGACACCGCATCCGCCATAAAAAGCATTGACCATCATAGCCAATAATTGCATAGCTCCAGAGACTGGCATTGCACTATCGTGCATACTGTTTACAGATCCTGTAGAAATCACTGTAGTTGCAATACTCCAGAAACCTGAAATTGCTGGGCCAAACCGAACCTCTTTCCCTTCCATAGCTCCTGTTGTCTGTGCGATTCCCATTTTTGCGATAGCAGGATTTCCGTTGATTTCGCTTGAGATTGTCGGAATTACAAGAAGTAAAAATCCAATAGTCATGACACCAAAAATGATGTAGGAGAATTTTCTTTTGTTAAGGAAAAAACCAAGTGCAAAAATCATCGCAAACGGAACAATCATTTGTGCCCAAAGCTCAACAGCGTTTGTAAAATAAGTCGGATTTTCTAACGGATGAGCCGAGTTTGCTCCGAAGAATCCACCACCGTTTGTACCGATATGTTTAATAGCAATAAAAGCTGCGGCTGGTCCTCGTGATACTTCAACGTGATCGCCTTGTAAAGTGGTTATGGCATCTTTCCCTTCAAAAGTCATTGGAGTTCCGCTGAAAACCAAAGCGATAGCAACGATTGCTGAAAGAGGCAATAAAATACGAGTACAGCTTTTTACGAAATAATTGTAGAAATTACCCAGTTGGTCTGTAGTTCTTTCTTTCATTGCAGTAAAAACCATTGCAGCAGCAGCGATTCCGACACCAGCCGAAACGAATTGTAAAAACATCAGTACCATTTGCGATAAGTACGAAACGCCAGTCTCACCAGAATAATGCTGCAAATTGCAGTTTACAACAAATGAAATAGCAGTATTAAATGCCAAATCAGGCGACATTGACGGGTTATTATCGGGATTCAGCGGTAATGAACCCTGAAAAAGTAAAACAAAAAAGCAAAGAAAGAACCAAACCATATTGATGCTCAAAAGTGCTTTTAAGTGCTGTTTCCAGTTCATTTCTACGGTTGGGTTAATGCCGCTGATTTTAAAAATAAATTTTTCAATTGGATTGAAAATCGGGTCAAGAAGCGTTTTATTTCCAGTAAAAACTTTAGCAATATATTTCCCTACCGGAATAGCTAAAATAATGGTTAGGAGAAAAATACCTATGACACCTAGTATTTCTGTGTTCATATTTTATTTGTTAGAAATTATTTAATTTTTGTATTATTATAAAAACAGAATCAGTACAATAAAGGCTAATGTCCAGACAGCGCATGCATACAGTAGAGATGTCTTTTTATTTTTATAATTCGACTTTTTCATTTTTAAAATTTTTCGGGTTTGATTAATACATAAACCAAATACACGAAAACGGCGATTGAAATAATAAATAGTGCAGTCATGATTTAGATTTTTTCAAAGAATTCAACTGACAGAAAACAAATCGCAAACAGTAAAACTGCCAAAGCGAGAAGGAGGAATGTGACCATGATTATTTTAGAATTAAGATTTTAGATTTTTTCGATTAAACAATTAAACAGTTAGCCGATTAAACTTTTTAAACTCCCGAAGCATTTACTTGTTTGATATATTCTGCTTTAAGTGTCTGTGGAAAAAGATGTGAAATATTGCAGTGACGCATTTCCATAAAAGATGAAACCGAAAAAACATACACGTTAGAAATAGCATTTTTAGTCTCTATGCTTCCGTTTATAAATAACCGTTCAGCAAGCGCTAGGCATTTTTTAGCCCGAACGATATTACCGCAGATAATATTTTTTTTAGTAATCTCAGCAAAACGTTCTGCTTGTTTGTAGATTGAGGTAACTTGATTTTTCATTTGGAATGAATTTTTTAATGTTCTTCCTCTTTATGCCAAAAGATGTTCCGAAAAAGTCAAGTGATGTCTAAAGTGTTGTAAACAAAAGAAATGTAGTTTTGTGCCAAAAAATAGGCATAAAAAAAGCCTATCATTTTGATAAGCTTTTCTCGTTTTGATATGTTATTTAAACTTCTCCGAAGCTTTAATTGGATTTGAAATTTGTCGTTGATATTGATGTTGCAGTTGGAATTTGGAATTTGAAAATTTGGAGTTTATTCTATTGAATCCCATATTCTTCTAACTTCCTATACAAAGTCGCAATGCCAATTTCCAACAATCTAGCTGTTTCCGCCTTATTACCTTTTGTATAATTTAAAACCTTTTGAATATGCAATTTCTCAACACTCTGCATGGAGAAAGCCGACATTGGTTTCGAATTATTTTCCATTTGATGTTGCATTTCGTAAGGCAGAACATCTGCAGTCAAAGTATCGCCACTGCTTAAAATAACCGATCTCTCGATGACGTTTTTCAGTTCACGGATATTCCCTGGCCAAGAATAATTTTCCAATTTTTGTAAAAATTCATCTGCAATCTGTAATGCTTTTTTATTCGTTTTTTCCGAAAATTGCTTCACATAATAATTCGCCAATAGCGGAATATCCTTAATCCTTTCTCGTAAAGAAGGCAATTTTATTTCGAAAATATTCAAACGGAAATACAAATCAGAGCGGAAACGATGTTCGTCGCTTTCTACTTTTAAATCACGGTTTGTAGCCGCAATTAATCTGAAATTTGATTTTTTTGGAGTCGTATCTCCAACGGGAATATATTCGGAAGTTTCCAAAACACGCAATAATTTCGCCTGAAGATCAATTGGCATTTCACCAATTTCATCCAGAAATAAAGTGCCGCCGTTTGCTTCTTCAATAAAACCTTTTTTATCTTTTACAGCTCCCGTAAAAGCACCTTGTTTATGCCCGAAAAGTTCGCTTTCTAAAATTTCCTTTGTAAAAGTACTGCAGTTTAATGCCACAAAAGACTTTCCTGCGCGGTTGCTGTTTTCATGAATCGCTTGAGCAAAAACTTCCTTCCCTGTTCCAGTTTCGCCAGTCAATAAAACAGTCGAATCGGTTTTGGCTACTTTTTGGGCAAGATCAATAACCTGTTCGATTCCTTTTGATTTACCAATTATGGTATTAAAAGAATATTTATCGTTGATTCGTTTTTCAAGCTGTTGGACTTTTTTCTGCAAATGCACTTTTTCGACGGCTTTATACAGAAGCGGAATAATTTTATCGTTATCGTCGCCTTTTACAATATAATCGAAAGCGCCATTTTTCATTGCCTGAACGCCATCTGGAATATTTCCAAAAGCCGTTAGCAAAATAACTTCTGCCAAAGGAAAACTGCTTTTTATGTTTTGCACAAAATCAACCCCGTTTCCGTCAGGAAGTTTTACATCGCACAAAACGACATCAATTTCGGTTTGTTCCAGTTTTTTAAAACCCGATTTTAAATCTTTGGCTTCAAAAACTTCAAACCCTTCCGATTTTATAATTCGCGCGAGCAGACTTCTTAGTTTTTCTTCGTCGTCTATAATTAAAATTTTGTGTGTCATTTTGCAGATAAGCTAAACCGAATTGGTATTTGATTTACAAATTTAGGTTTAAAATCGGTTTGCTTTTTTGATTGAGGAAAAATTATTTATATAACATATAATTTCAAGAATTCATTTCAAAAGAAAAATCCTTTTTAATCCTTTTAATCTGTGGCGGGAAAAAATAAACACATAGAAACAAAGATTTTTCTATTTTCAAAAGGCGTTTCACTTGCATTAATACACATAGCAATCTATGTGTTAGAAATGAGTTTCTTTTGGTTTCTTCGAGGTAAAGTAAAATCTATGTTTCTATGTGTTTAAAAAATTAGGTGTAACGAGAAATCTTTAATCAATCTCTTTCTCGTTGTCCTTTATAAAAGTGTCAATATTCATTAAATAAGGATCAATTACAATTCGTTGAGGTTTGGTTTTGATTTTTATTTCGCCTTCAATTGTATTGTTTTTAATTGGAAAAGTATAGCAAGATAGCTTTCCGTTTTCATCATAAATTCCAATGACAACTGTTGAATCGTTGACAATTTGTTTGCGAACTCCTGTTGCATTTTCGAGATATTTTTTAGAATCTGCTTTAAAAGAAACTTCATAAAAACCATTCTTTTTCACACTTTCAACTTCAGAAATTTTAGAAGAATAGGTAATAATTTTTTTAAACATTTCATCCAATTTAGGTTGAAGTTTAGAATCTGTAACCAAATAAATCTCTTTCAATAAATCTTCAGAATCAGGAATTGGATTTGGATATTTATAATGACTCAGGAAATTATGCAAAGCCAGATTTACTTTTTCTTCACCAATTAAAATTCTTAGCTGATGCATAATGAGCATTCCTTTGTCGTAAGGTAAATGTGGCGTTTCGTAATTTGTTTTATATAAAGGAGTTTCGGGTTCGTAACTTCGGCTGCTCAAATACAAATCGAGATGAATTTTTAGTGTTTCCAAAGCTTTTTCCAAACCATGTTCTTTTTCATATAACATTAGCTCAGTGTATTGAGCAAGAGTTTCGGTCAAAATCCAGCTCCCTTCTTTTTGTTCGGGACTGATTTGTGAATTTCCCCACCATTCATGCGACAGTTCGTGAGCCGTCAACTGATTGATGACATCTTCTTTATCACGATTATTCAAGTTGCTGTAAAACCCGAAATTCTCTTTCATAAAAACCGTCGACGGATATGAAGTTGCGGCAAATCCATCCGCGAAAGCAGAAACTTCGGCATATCGAATGGTTTTGTACGGATATTTCCCAAAGTTGTTTTGGCAGTAATCTAAAGTGTTTTTTAGATCTTGAATCAGTTTTGTAACATTTCGAGAATGTCTTTTATCAAAATAAACTTCAATTGAAATGCCTTTATAATTTGTTTTTTGAATTTGATATTCAGCAGAAGAAAAAGCAAATCGAAACGGAATCTTTCCATTAGATTTATAATGAAAATAATTGCGATTGTCTTTTTTCCAATTTCCAATTAAATCTCCAATTCCAATTGCCGTTTGATTTTTTGAAGTCGAAACTACAACATCAAAATCAATAAAATCATTTACAGTTTTTGATTTCTCTTCAAGCTTTTTAAGTGGTGTCTGCGGTTTTAAATGTCGTTTCGTACGTTCTTTTTCACTGCTGATTTCATTAGAATCCTGATAACCAAAAGTTGGAAAATAACGGCTTATTCGCATAAACGAACCATTTTCAATAATCGAATTAAAAGCAGTATGCCCTTTAAATGGTGACCAAGCTGAGGTAAAAGCAAAACTCACTTTCATTTTTTGTTGAGGTAACAAAGGCTTTTCCAATCGGTACCAATAATGTTGAAATCGAGAAACATCGTCCAGATTTTTAGCATTTTCAATTGCAACAGAAATCAGTTTTGAATTTCGATCTATATATAGGAGTAAACTATCAATTGGTTTTTCAGCATTATTGACTAATTCATAAGTGCCTTTTACTTCATAACGATTTTCTTCGGGAAACAAATCTACTTTACTTTTTACCGCAATAATCGTAGGCTGAGCAAGATTTGTGTATTTTTTAAACTGCTTTTCGTATTGTTCGCTCCAATTATTCTGATCTTCTTTAGTCAAATATGGATATTCAATATTCGTTTTATAAAAAAGAAAATCTCCAAAACCAATGAAAAGAATGCTCCCAAGAACAAAAGTTGTTTTTTGAATAGTATTGAATGAATTTCTGCGAATGGTTTTTATAATCGAAGCATTGGGTTTCCACAAAATTCCAGTCAAAGTCAGCAGCATCAAAGCCAGACCAAAATTGTACAACATCAAAACATGAAACGGAAAAGTATAACTTCCAAAACCATTCAAATCAAAATATTCTCTTTTAAAAGAATCTCCAAGTCGCAATAACGGATGCGAAATTCCCAATTGTTCTCCAATTCCGGTACAAAACAAAAGCACAACAAAAAAGGAAATTGCCAATCCTAAATATTTGTTTTTAATGAAAGTCTGAATGGCAATTATTAAAATTGAAATCAAAAACAATGGAAATCCAATATAATAAAATAGCGAAAAGTAAAGTCCAACTTCAATCGGTGCATTTGCTTTTGTGATTTGAAAACCAATTCCAATCAAAATGCTAATACCAATTAAGATAAGCGGAATCATAAAAAGCGCTGTCAATTTTGAAATCAAAACTATAAATTGAGAATATGGCGCTGTATTTTCCAGCATTTCAAATCTTGAATTTTCGCTTCGATTCAATAGTTCGCTGCTGTAAAAAAGAAGAACTAGAATTAAAATAAAAGGAAGACGATCCATAATGGTAGAAATCATCAAAGCCGTATTGGTAATATTTTCTGCTAATCTGATTCCACCATCAATTTCATCTGCAATCTCGACCATTAATATTCCCGAAAATAAAATCGCAATTAGAAAAAAAGGAATCCCTTTTAAAACCAAATAAATATCCATTTTCAAATTGCTTTTAAAAACAGCCCAATTATGTTTTGAGGTTTTAAATTGCTGTTTTGGAATTAAAGCAGAAAATACTTTTGCCTCTTTTGTATTGATTTTAATCGATTTTACCCTTTTAGTTTTTGTTTTTCGAAATGAAAACAATTTATAGGAAACAAAAATCAGAAGAAAAGAAATGCAAATCCAGACTATACGATTGAATAAAAAGTTGCCTGAAAGCGAAATCAATTGCGTATTTTTTTCAATTGCTGTCCAATATCTGGTTTGTTCCAAAAATGCAGCCAAGCCAAACGGATCTATTTTTGCAGCCAAAGACATTGCTTTCGCGGAAGACGGAGAAGCATTTGCAAATAAAGGCGAATTGGAAAAAATTGAACCCGCTATATATAATAGGTAGATGGATAAGCCGCCAACATAAATAAAAAGCTTGCTTCGCGTAAGCCAAGCCAGCGTTGCAAGAATCGAAAGGCATAATAAAATATTAGGTATAACGATTACGAAATAAGGCCAGAAGTAATTTAGAATTTCAAAAGGACCAATTGCGCTTTTCGGAATCCATGACATTTGATGTCCGATAATCATCCCGATAATAAACATTCCAAAAGAAGAAATCGCAATTATGAAAGTCGTAATAAATTTGCTTCCTAAAAAATGAAATTTGGAAATAGGAGTAGAGAAGAGGATTGCATCAAATTTGGTTTCGTATTCTTTTAAAAATTGCTGTGCGACTTGAAGTGTGATCGAAAAAATTGTCATCAGCGATAGCAAACCAATCGCATAAGTCAAGGTAAATGGACTATTTTTATAAGCGCCCGAAAAAGAAAAGTTTGCAAAAGCACTCACAAGGAAGCCAAGAATAAGATATATGATATAGGTAGCATAAAAAGTCCAGTTTCTGGTATTGTTATGCCATTCAAATTGAATTAATTTCGAAAGCATAACGTTATTTTTTAAGTTGATTTTGAGATAATATATTAAAGTAAACGTCGCTCAAATCGGGAGAAGTCAATTCAAAACCAGAATCGGGCTGTTGATCAGAGAAAACATGAATGTTGATTTTTCCTGAATTCAAGTGCGAAGAAATAATATTAAAATGTTCCTGATGCTCTTTCAGTTCATTTTTATGAATGGCTTTCGCCCAGATTTTGCCTTTCAAAGAATCAACCTCTTCGTTTGGATTTCCTTCCAAAAGCAATTTTCCGTTAGCAATAATCGCCATTTTGGTGCACAAGTCGCGAACATCTTCTACAATATGTGTAGACAAAACCACAATAATGCTTTCGCCAATTTCGCTTAAAAGATTATTGAAACGATTTCTTTCCTCAGGATCAAGTCCCGCAGTCGGTTCATCGACAATAATAATTTTTGGATTTCCTAACAATGCCTGAGCAATTCCAAAACGCTGGCGCATGCCGCCAGAAAAAGAATGAACCGCTTTGTCTTTGTGCTGTAGTAAATTGGTTTGCTGCAGTAAATACAATATCTGTTCATGTCGTTCTTTTGTATTGAAAATTCCCTTCAAAATTGCCAAATGATCTAATAAACGATAAGCGGAAATCTTTGGATAAACGCCAAATTCCTGTGGAAGATATCCCAGATTCTCCCTTATAAACATCGGATTTTCGAGAATGTTGATTCCGTTAAATTCGATAATTCCCGAAGTTGGTTCTTGCAAAGCAGCAATGGTTCGCATTAAAGTCGATTTTCCAGCGCCGTTCGGACCTAATAAACCAAACATTCCGTTTGTAATGTCAAGCGATAAATGGTCGATCGCCTGCGTGCCGTTCTCATACGTTTTGCTGAGATTTTTGATTGATAAACTGTTCATTTTTTGATTGATTTTTGATGATGATATAAATGATGATATAAATGATGATATAAATGATGATATAAATGATGATATAAATGATGATATAAATGATGATTTGAAATTTTTAGGCAATAAGAGTCCTGTCGGCCTCAAAAAGCCGATTTTTAGGTTCAGAAAATTTGATTTAAAAGAAAACTACTCGCTTACATATTCTAAAATATCACCAGGCTGGCAGTCTAGGATTTTGCAAATAGCTTCGAGAGTATCAAATCGAATACCTTTTGCTTTTCCAGTTTTTAGAATAGATAAATTAGCAGGTGTTATATCTAATTTCTCTGCCAATTCTTTACTCTGCATCTTGCGTTTGGCAAGCATTACATCAATATTTACAATTATTGGCATAGCTATATAAATAAGTCTTGTTCGTTTTGAAGGTTTAAACCTTGTTTAAAAATGGCAGCTAAAAAATAAGCAAAAGCGCCAAGCATTCCGTGCAATATGATAAAAAGTGCCACTTCATTATCTAAAGGAACAAAGAAGAAAGCAAAAAATATAACAATACTGGGAATGAATAAATTGGATAAATAAAAGCGTTTTAAGTGCAAAACTCCATTTTGAGTAAATAATTTTGGCTGAAAGAAAACTTTAAAAACATTACTGCTCAATAAAAAGAAAAGTCCATAAAGACTCAACGGAGCCAGAAAGTCAAAAAGAATATACGGCAGATTATAATCTCCAAGCATGACAGGATGCGAGGTAAAAGGATAACAAACCTGAAAATATTTGCCATTATCTTTAAAAGTCAAAAACAGACCCGTTGTTAATGCAAAAACCGAATAAGCAGCCAGAAAAAAGTAGATAGCTGATAAAATTCGGGTGAAATAAAATAATATTCTCGAAACAATGTGAGTGGTTTTCATACACATAAAATTAAATTTGATATTGCAAATGTATAATTAATTATTGTAAAACAATAATTAATTATTAAAAATTAGACATTTTGAACTATTGGAGAATATTATAATTCTATTAACATTAGAAAACAAAAGGCATTCGTATAAATGGCTTAATTTTGCATTTTAGCCTTAATTTATATGAAAAACCCAATTTCAGTCTCAATATTAGAGCTTGCGATTATCACCCAAGATAGTAATGCAAGAGAAACATTTCAAAAAACAAAAGATATAGCCCAATTAGCAGATAAACTCGGATACAAGAGAATCTGGCTGGCAGAACACCATAATATGGCACACGTTGCCAGTACAGCAACGGTAGTTTTGATTGGTTATGTGGCAAGTCAAACCGAAAATATCCGTGTAGGCTCTGGCGGAATCATGCTTCCGAATCATTCTCCTTTAGTAGTGGCAGAACAATTTGGAACTTTAGAAACGCTTTATCCTAACCGAATCGATTTAGGTTTAGGAAGAGCGCCAGGAACAGATCAGCCAACTGCAGAAGCGATTCGAAAAGACTTTTTTGAGCAAGCACAGCGATTTCCACAGAATGTAAGCAAACTCCAAGAATATTTTTCATCCGAAAATGCAACAGGAAAAGTTCGTGCATTCCCAGCCGAAGGGCTAAATGTCCCAATCTGGATTTTAGGATCAAGCATGGATAGTGCGGCTCTGGCGGCTGCTTATGGATTGCCTTATGCTTTCGCTGGACACTTTGCGCCAAAGTTGATGATTCAAGCATTTGAGTTTTATAGAGAAAATTTCCAGCCATCAGAGTATCTAGATAAACCAAAAACAATGGCGTGTGTAAATATCATTGCTGCTGATACAAATGAAGAAGCAGAATTGCTTTCAACAAGTTTGTATCAAATGTTCCTGAACTTAATTAGAAACGACCGCAAAGGGTTACAGCCGCCAGTTCAGTCCTTAGACGATATAATGAACGAAGCAGAACGTTTCCATGTAAATCAAATGACAGCGGGAACCTTCACAGGAAACAAAGAACAGCTAGTAACCGATTTGAGAAAGTTTATCGACTATGCCCGAATCGACGAGCTAATGGTAACAAGTCCAATCTTTGATCATAAAGCAAAACTAAAAAGTATCGAAATCACTAAGGAAGTAATAGACGATTTAAATCAATAATACATATTATATTATATAATATAGCTTTCTACTCTATTATATATAAGAGTATTTTTATTTTTAACCCGTCAGGTTTCTAAAACCTGACGGGTTTTGTTTTGTTATGTATATATAAGTAGGGTTTGCCCAGGTTGAGCGGAAAGCCTTTTGGAATTCTAAAATTATATTTTGACAATAATTAGGAGCTTCCGCTGCTATCGGGGCTAGAAATCCAGTTTTCGGAAGAAGCTTTTCAGATAAATATTGTTCCAAAACCAGAATAAAAGAGAGAAGATCGGCTCTAAAGATTGAAAAATCCGCAGAAACGACCATCTAAACCATGGGCAAAATAATAAAAAACGCGCCAAAGGAAGAAAAACCGCACAGGAGATGAAAAATATTTGATCTGTAAATATGCTGTTGCCAGCGAGTTAGGAAAAAGATCGAAAAAAGATT
>NZ_WUMO01000010.1 GCF_009826975.1 Flavobacterium sp. HBTb2-11-1
GAATTTTGTTACCGAATTATCTAACCTTTACAATTTCGACGAAGGAGAAATCTTCGTAAGAAACTCTACAAAGATTGGCTTTTCGTTGCGGAGTTACTCGTGGAGATTTCTCCTTCGTCGAAATGACAAACTTTATGTGTATACTTTGTGGAATTCCGAGTGTGATCCTTCGTTCCTCAGGATGACAAACTATACGTTTTTTGTTTGATTAACTCACAATCACATCATGCGTAAACAATAACCCTTTCACTTCCTTCAAAGAAAAAATAGCTTTCTTCAGTTTAGTTTTAGACGGATCAATGGTATAATTATAACTCGTTTTAAAATCGGCTTTGTTGGCGATGGCTTTGCTAAATTCGGAACGGTATAAATCGCAATTATCAAAAATTACGCTGGTTAAATCGGCCGCCATAAAATCGACAGCTATTAAACTGCAATTGGTAAACGGAGTTCCTTTTAATTTTAAAGTATAAAATTTCGAAAAGTCAAGAATGCAATCGTTAAAATGTACTTCAAAGATTAATTTATCGCACATCGCAAAATTCACTTCTTTAATTTCGCATCGATTGAAGGTAACCGTTCTCAAAGCGACATAATTGATTTTGGCTTCGCTGAAAATACAATCATTAAAAACACAGTCGATAAAAGTAACGGCAAGAAAAGTACAGGCAGAGAAGTTACAATTGTTAAAAACGCAAGATTCAAAGTCCTTAAAATTCAAATCATCTTTAGCGTAAACAATCGTATTGTATTCTTTATCAAGAAAATATTCGCTTTCTTTTTTCAATTTTTTTTAAAAATTATTTGAGGCCGAAAAGGTACTAATTTACCATAAAATAATCTGAACAAATCAGAAATGATTTTGATTCTATTCATATTTTTATGCATAAAATACTGTAGCTTTACACTTATTTTTTAAGTCAAAACATATCAATTTTATTATATGGAATCAACAAGAAAAGAACATGATTTTCTGGGAGAATTAGAAATTCCTAATCATTTATACTACGGAATTCAAACTTTTAGAGCGGTAGAGAATTTCAATATTACTGGAATTCCAATTTCAAAAGAGCCTTTATTTATTAAGGCTTTAGGATATGTAAAAAAAGCTGCAGCAATGGCAAATAAAGATTGTGGAGCGCTTGATCCTAAAATTGCCGAAGCTATCTGTTACGGAAGCGATCAGGTAATTGCAGGTAAATTTGACAAGGAATTTGTGAGCGATTTGATTCAAGGCGGTGCAGGAACTTCTGTGAATATGAATGCCAATGAAGTAATTGCGAATATCGGGCTGGAATATTTGGGTCATAAAAAAGGGGAATATCAGTTTCTTCATCCCAATAATCATGTAAACTGTTCGCAGTCTACAAACGATGCTTATCCATCAGCTTTTAGAATCGCTTTGTATTTGAAAATGGAAAGTTTTATTAAAACTTTTGCAGGTTTAGAAGTTGCTTTCGCTAAAAAAGGAGAAGAATTTAAAGATGTCTTAAAAATGGGAAGAACGCAGTTGCAAGATGCGGTTCCGATGACTTTAGGACAGGAATTTAAAGCCTATGCGACTACAATTGGTGAAGATATTCAGCGTTTGAAAAATGCTCAAGATTTATTGTTAGAAATCAATATGGGCGCAACTGCCATTGGAACAAAAGTAAATGCTCCCGAAGGTTATCCTGAAATCTGCGTTAAATATCTAGCAGATGAGGTTGGAATTCCGCTTACACTTTCACCAGATTTAATTGAAGCAACGGTTGATACTGGAGCTTATGTTCAGATTATGGGAACTTTAAAACGTTCTGCCGTTAAGATTTCTAAAATCTGTAACGATTTACGTTTGTTGAGTTCCGGGCCAAGAACCGGTTTGAATGAAATTAATCTTCCGGCACGTCAGCCAGGATCTTCTATTATGCCAGGAAAAGTAAATCCGGTAATTCCAGAAGTGGTTAACCAGACTTGTTTTTATGTGATTGGTCAGGATTTAACGGTTACAATGGCCGCAGAAGCTGGACAATTGCAATTGAATGTAATGGAACCTGTAATTGCTTTTGCTATGTTTACTTCGCTAGATTATCTTTCAAATGCGATTCAGACTTTAATTGACAAATGTATTAACGGAATCACAGCTAATGTTGATCATTGCTACAATATGGTAATGAATAGCATCGGAATTGTAACGCAACTAAATCCGATTTTAGGTTACGAAGAAAGTGCCAGTATTGCGGGAGAAGCTTTAAAAACAGGTAAAAGCGTTCATCAAATTGCTGTTCTCGAGAGAAAATTAATTACTCAGGAAAAATGGGATGAAATTTATTCTTTAGAAAACTTAATTCACCCAAAGTTTATTACCAAATAGTAAATTTAGAAATATCTCTAAGCCGTCAAATATTTTTTGACGGCTTTTTTTGTTAAAATACTTTAAATTTATTTTGGTTTTTGTTCTTAAGATGTTGAAAATAAGACTTATATTTACATTGAGATTGAATCTTATTTCTAAAACAAAACTTTGTAAATGGTGCTTTTTTTTCAAAATAATGCCGTTCAGTACAAGTCTAAAATCTTAGGATTATTATTTCTTATTTCCTTTAATTTATTTTCTCAAGAAGCAATTCAGAATCCTGAGATTCAAAATCCGAAAATTTGCCCTCCTAAAACGGTATTCGATCTTTTTAAGAAAGATGACGATGCACTGGTTGTTAAGCCAACCAAAAATAATTTCTTTTTACTAATTCCTGCAATAGGTTCGCAGCCCGCAACTGGTTTCTTTTTTGGGGCAGTCGCACAATATACTTTTAAAGGAAAAGAAGAAAAAGATAAATATTCGATTGCCAATATTGGAATCACGTATACCCTAAAAAATCAGTGGCTGGTAAATGTAAAAAATAATATTTTGCTCAAGAACAATAAAATCTTTTTGAGCGGCGATTACAGATTATACCTCTTTTCACAGCCCAATTACGGCTTAGGAACCGATATTATTCCGCCAAGACGTGATCGCCCGCCTGGTTTTAGTGTAGATTCATTGGCTCAGGATATGGATTATAATTATTTCAAATTTCATCAGACAGTTTCTTTTGAAGTCAAAGAAAACTATTACATAGGCGGAGGTATCAATATTGACTGGTATTCAAGTATAGATGACAAAGAGTTGGATGTTGCAAACGAGAAATATACGTATCATTATAATTACAGCCAAAAATACGGATTTGATAATTTTGAATATTTCTTAAACGGAGTAAGTTTGAATCTGGTTCATGATTCGCGCGATAATCAGGTCAATGCGTCAAAAGGCTGGTTTGCCAATATTAACTACAGATTTAACCCTGTGCTTTTCAACAATCAGGAATATAGTAATGTGTTGTTTGCTGAGTATCGCCATTTTATTCCTGTTTCTCATAAAAATCCGCATTATATTTTGGCATTTTGGACTTACGGACAATTTGTAACCAAAGGCAAAGTGCCTTACTTAAATCTGCCTGCCATTGGCTGGGATCAGCGCAGCAGAAGTGGAGAAGGGTATACGCAAGGGCTATTTAGAGGAAATGGATTGGTTTATTTATCAACTGAGTTCCGATTTCCGATAACCTGTAATCAATTGCTGAGCGGTACTGTTTTTACCAATTTTGTAACGACAAGTAATTCTGATAATGATTTAAAGTTATTCAAATCAATTCAGCCAGCTGCTGGTATTGGTTTAAGGCTTTTAATTGACAAAGCGTCCAAAACCAATCTTATTTTTGATTACTCGTGGGGTAACAATTCTAAAGGATTTTATTTGAATGCTGGTGAAACTTTTTAAGTTCAAAAATTAAGAATCGAGAACTTTAACCCTAAAAAATATCAAAAAGCAGGCAATAAGGTCTGCTTTTTTTATTCTTCATAATTAAATCATAATTTGTAAAGTTGTTTAAAATTATTTTAAATTGTATTCTTATTTTTGTTGTATATACAAACTTCTTAATATGAAATTACTGATAGTCGAAGATGAGCCAAATCTATTATCAATATTACGAAAAGGTTTTGCAGAAAATAATAATGAAGTAAGCGTGGCTATGGATGGTAAAACGGCCATGGAAATGATTCATAATTATACCTTCGATGTGGTAATTTTAGACGTAATGCTTCCTGATATCAACGGAATTGAAATCTGCAGAAGGCTTCGTGCCGCAAAAAACTTCGTGCCTATTTTGCTTTTAACCGCTTTAGGAACTTCAGAAAACATTGTAACCGGACTTAATTCTGGCGCAGATGATTATTTGGTTAAGCCTTTTAAATTTGGAGAACTAGATGCTAGGGTAAATGCTTTATACAGAAGATCTCAGCAGGAAACGGAAAAAATAGATACCATCACAATTGGTGATTTAGAAATAAATGGCCGTGCCAAAACGGTAAAAAGAGATGGAGAAAACATTGTATTGACTGCCAAAGAATTTAAGCTTTTGTATTATTTGGCTAAAAATACGGGGCGTATTGTTTCGCGCGACCAAATTTTGGATAATGTTTGGGATATTAATTTTGATATGAATACTAATGTGGTCGATGTGTATATTACGTATTTAAGAAGAAAGATAGACAAGCCTTTTTCAACCAAACTGATTCACACCATGAAAGGTTTGGGATATGTAATAAAACCATAATATGGACATTAGGAAAAAAATCACCTTCAATTACGTTGCTCTTTCTACCTTTAGCACCTCGCTATTGTGTATCATCGTGTTTTTCTTATTTAGAGAAAACAATCGATATCACTTTTTAAAGCGTTTGGATGACAGGGCAAAAATTGTGGCTTCAATCCATTTTCAGAAAGATCCTGAGAAAATTAAATATTATAAAAATCTTCAAAAAAATGGTCTTGAAGAATTGATTGAAGAAGAGGAATACGTATTAAAAGTAAACAGTCATAATAGTTTTGATTATAATACAAATCTAAATCTTCCGAATACTTTTTATACCAACGTTTTAAGTACAGGAAAAGACTCTTACGAAAAAGACAACAAGTATTATCTGGGAGAAATCTTTCAAGAAAACAATCAAAAATATATTGTAATCGTTGGCGCGAGAGACCGTAAAGGAAAAGATACAACCGTTTATATTGTCAAAATTATGCTTTTTGGCGGTATTGGATTTGTAATTCTGGCTTTTCTTTTAGGGCGATTTCTGGCAAAACGAGTTATCAATCCGGTAGCGAGAATTACGAAAGAAGTAAAAAGAATCAGCGCTTCTAATCTGCACAATCGTCTTCCTGAAGTTAAAAACTCTGATGAAATATCGGATTTGACCAATACTTTTAATAATATGCTGGATCGATTGGAAACTTCTTTTGAGATTCAGGCTAATTTTATTAATAATGCTTCTCATGAGTTAAAAACCCCAATTACAACTATCATTGCTGAAGCAGAAATTATGCTTCTCAAAGAAAGAGAAGTTAGCGAATATATTGGTTCATTAGAAAATATTTATAGCCAAGCTTCCAGATTAGGAAATCTGACAGAAAGTCTTCTTAAGCTGACTCAAACAGGTTATGACGGACAGAAACAGGTATCGGACATTGCCCGTATGGACGAACTATTATTGGATGTAAAATCGGATCTCGATAAGATTTATCCAGATAACCGCGTAAGCATTAAACTTAATTTTGCTCCAGAAGATTCTAATTTATTGCTGCTGCCATGCAATAAACCCCTTTTAGAACTGGCAATCAATAATATTATAACCAACGGAGTAAAATATTCTGATAATAACGAAGTATTTGTGAACCTTACGGCCAATAGAGAAATGATCAAAATTGCGATCAATGATATTGGAATAGGAATTCCGCCAGAAGACATTCCACACTTATACGAGCCTTTCTTTAGAGGTAAAATTGCGGCCAAATACATTGGTTATGGTTTAGGGCTTCCTTTGGCTTCCAAAATCATTAGAATGCACGATGGCGAACTTCAAGTACAGTCCGAACAGAATAAAGGAACGATCGTTACCATTATCTTTAAAAAAGGCAACATTAAAAAATCTAATGTTTAATTTTAGAAAATTCTAATTTTAGATTAATAAAGGTTTAATCTACTGATAGTTATTTTGTAAGTATAAACTAAAAGAATATACTTATGAAAAATTTTCTTATACCTACAACTTTAAAAGATGACACCATTTCGGCTGTTAAATCTGCGGTAAATCAGTCTAAAAATACTGAGTCGGAAATTATTTTAGTATTAGTTTCAGAAGCTCCTGATACATTTTCGTCGTCAGGTTTTTTAAGAGAAATGAAATCGGGACTTACCAAAAGTCAGGAAGAGGTTCTGGAAACTTGCCGTTACATTATCGAACACACTTCAAATATTAAATTAAAAGTACACAATCAATACGGACTTTCAGCGCCAATTTTCAAACGTCTTATTGAAGTTTTTTCAATAAAATTGGTCATTCTTACGCATTCTTATAAACAGGAAACCAAAAGAATTCATCAATATCTAGTGCAATTGGCAGGAAATCAAAAATGTCCGATTCTGCATCTCAGTACAGAAGTTAATAAAGAGGTTTTCCATAAAGCATTGTATGTAGAAAATTCTAGCAAAAATATCCATGTAAAAGATGTGCAGGAATTTTTAAGCGCCAATTTCTCTTTTGAAATTGTGAGCCAAACCGCCAGTTTTGAAGACAATTACGAAAATGTAGCTCCGTTTTTATCAGAAGCCATTTCAAAACATAATATCGATATGCTCGTAGAAACCCGAAAAGGCGAAAAAATCAAATTTAAAAAATCAAAAAAAGAAAATGTCAATGAAAAACTGGGACTTCCTGTCCTTTCATTGTACGAAGAGATGGTTTAAGAGTCTGAGATTCTAAGTTTCTAAGACACTAAGTCTCTAAGCTTTTTAATTCTTAGCATCTTAGAAACTTAGAATCTTAGCCTCTTAAAAAAAATAATTTAAATCCGAAAATATGTTATTAAAGAAAAGAATACCAATGAAGTACGTTCTCGGGAAAATTAAAGTAGAAATTGCTTTAGTATTAGCTTATACCATACTATTTGAAATTTTTCACCATTATTTTATCAATCTACCTGTAGATATCCCGATTGCGATTCCGACCATGATTGGAACTATCATTTCCTTATTGCTAGCTTTTAAATCTAATCAGGCTTATGACAGATGGTGGGAAGCGCGAATTGTTTGGGGTGCTGTTGTAAACGACTCCAGAACTTTGATTCGTCAGGTTTTAACGTTTTACGAAGATCCAGATTATTCGGTTGAAGCGAGCGAATTCAAGGAGAATTTTGCTAAGAGACAAATTGCGTGGTGTTATAGTTTAGGAGAATCGCTTAGAAACAGAAATGCCATAAAACCGCTTGAGGGATTAATGAGCGAAGAAGAAATCAAATACATCAAGAACCATCAAAACGTACCAAATGCCATTTTGATGCTGCACGCAAGAGATTTGAGAACCGCTAAAAACGAAAAAAAAATCAACATGTATCAGCAAGTTGAAATCGATAATACTTTGTCAAGATTATGTGATGAAATGGGAAAATGTGAGCGAATTAAAAATACCATTTTTCCAACCACTTATAGCATGTATATTAGATTAACGCTGTGTTTATTTATCCTGTTATTGCCTTTTGGATTGACAAGTGTGCTGAGCTGGTTTGCAATTCCGCTAATTACGGCAATCGGAGCAGCTTTCTTTTTGATCGAAAGAATGGCGATTCATTTGCAAGATCCGTTTGAAAACAGACCGACCGATACGCCAGTTACCGCAATTGCCAATACAATTGAAAAAAATATCAAGCAAATGCTGAACGAATACCAAAGCGAATTTGATATTCTGAAAGAATTTGATCTAAAAGACGAACCTAAGAAAGTCGAAAAAGACGCTTATTTTGTCTTATAACTATTTAATTTTGGTCTTTTTTAATTGTTGGTTGGACAGCGAGTAGTTGCGCTGTCCAACTTTTTTGTCATTGCGAGGAACGAAGCAATCACGCTAACAAATAATATGTAAAGTTTGATTTAGCAAATGAGATTGCTTCGTTCCTCGCAATGACAAACTTGCTCTTACAACTGCTTCGCTAATCTTCCCAACGTCTGAATAGCAGTTCTCACTTCATTAGACCAAGGCAATCCAAAACTCAATCGCATGCAATTTGAAAACTGATCTTGAAATGAAAAGATCCTTCCCGGAGCAATGCTAATATTATGTTTTAACGCTAAATGATAAAAAGCCGCAGTATCGATTTTTTTATCCAGTTCGAGCCATAAGAAGAATCCGCCTTGTGGTTGACTTACTTTTGTTCCTGCTGGAAAAGACTCTAAAACAGTATTAATGTAGTTAGTACAGTTTCGATTCAGAATCTGACGAATTTTTCTAAGATGATTTTCATAACGGCCATTTTTTAGAAAGCCACCAACCACTTCGTGTGTAATAGTTGAATTGGAGATCGTATGGTACAATTTGGTTCTCAGAACTTCTTTTTTAAACTTCCCCGGAGAAACCCAGCCCACACGATAGCCTGGTGCCAGACTTTTAGAAACAGAACTGCAACACAAGACAATACCGCTTTCATCATAAGTTTTGCAATTCGTAGGACGGCTTGAACCGAAATATAAATCACCATGAATATCGTCTTCAATTAGTGGAACATTATAAAATTCCATTAAACGGACAATTTCTTTTTTATGTTCATTTGGCATCATACTTCCTGATGGATTACTGAAATTGCTCATCAAAACACAAGCTTTTACTTTATTGGAAGCAAGTGTCTTTTTTACCGCTTCGAGTTTAATCCCAGTTGTCATATTGGTAGGAAGTTCCATTACATATAAACCTAAAGACCGCGCAAGCTGAAGAATACCAAAGTAAACCGGACTTTCAGTAATAATCGTATCTCCTGGTTTAGTCAGTGCCAGCAAACAATTTGAAATTGCCGAAATGCAGCCTGGAGTCGTTATAATATCATCTTCAGTAAGAGAACCGCCCCAAGTAAAAGACCAGCGTGCAATCTCTTTTCTTAGATTACTGTTTCCTTCAATTTCCTCATAACTCGTTCCGCTGTTCGGCAATTGGCGCATGGCTTGAACCATTCCTTTATTCAGTTTCGCAATCGGAAGCAATTCATTGGATGGAAAACCAAGCGAAAGCATCGTAATATCTTTTTTACGCATATCGCCATAAACCAAATCCACTAAATCTTCGCGTTCAATATTTTCAAGAGTTAAAAGAGGTTTACTTGCCGATGGTTCTGGAATTGTTCTGGCCGAAATGTTACTTACATAATAGCCTGATTGGGGTCTTGATTCTATCAAAGAGCGGCTCTCCACTTCATAATATGCTTTGCTGACAGTGCTCATACTATAGCCCGTTTCAGCACAAACCTCTCGTATAGAAGGCAGTTTGTCGCCTACATTTAGAAGTCCAGATTTGATCTGTTTTTCGATGAGGTCAGCAAATTGAAGATATAAGTAATTTGAATTTTTCATTAATAAAATAAAAACTGTTATGCTGCAATTTACAAAAACTGTATCTGTATTGCTGTTTTATTTTTTAGAAATTTGCTTCATCAAAAGAAAACATTTCAAAAACAACTTTAGTGAAAACAACAAAATATTATATCGCGGCTATTTCTGCCTTTACAACATGGGGACTTTTCAGTTTGGTTTTAAGACCAATTCATGAATATCCATCATTAGATATTTTATTTTTTCGCGTTTTTAGCTGTAGTATTTTGATGCTTTTGATTGCTTTGTTATTCAAAAGAAAACAGATAAGAGAGACCGTCGAAATCTTTAAAGCGTTGCCAAAATCAGAAAAAAGAAAATCGATTCTGCTTAATATTGGCGGAAGTGCCTTTTTGATGGGAAATTGGTTTACGTATATTTATGTAATGAATCATGTCAGCGTAAAAGCAACTTCTCTGGCATATTTAGTTTGTCCTATTCTGACGACCATACTCGCTTATTTTATATTGCACGAAAAACTGTCCAAAACGCAGTGGATTTCTGTAGGATTAAGTATTTCAGGCTGTGTTTTATTGTCTTACGCTGCTATAATGGATATGGTTTTCAGCATCATTATAGGACTAACGTATGCATCTTATTTAGTAAGTCAGCGAGCCAATAAAGGTTTTGATAAGTTTATTGTACTGACTTTCCATATTACTTTGGCTGCATTAGTATTATTACCGTTTTATCCGGTTTTTGGGGGACCGGTTCCAACGGAATTTAAGTTTTATCTCTGCATTGAAACCATTGCAATTGTATTTACTATAATTCCGTTATTTCTCAATTTGTATGCACTCTCAGGAATCAACTCTTCGACAGTTGGAATGTTATTAAACATTAATCCGATGATTGCATTTGGTTTGGCGGCCTTTTTTTTCAAAGAAAATATTACGCCTTTGCAAATTACAGCGTACGGTATCATTTTTACCGCAGTGTTAGTTTTTAATTCGCATCATATTTTTGCCATAAAGCAAAAAATGACCACAATATCCAAGGGTTCTTAATTCTTAGTTTTCATATTTTTTATTGGTTTAAAATCGAAAATTGTCAGAATCTTAACAGGATGTTTAAACAGGAATGAGTATATTTCATTCCTGTTTTTTTATGCGATAAAGCGTAAAAAAGATAGCCACAAATTCACAAATTTTTTCAGCCTAATTTTTTAATAATTCGTGAATTCGTGGCTAAAAAAACTATTTCTAAACTGAATACTATTGATATGCAAAATACCAAACTTCAAGCCTTTACTCCATTATTTTATTTAGTGTGGTCAGATGATTTACTGACACAGAAAGAATTTGTAACCTTAAAAGAGTTTATAAATTCCTTAAATGTTTTGTCTCCAGACGAAAAAGAATATTTGCTTTCTAAAGCGGATATTTCAAATCCGCCTTCGCGAAATGAACTCACACGATGGAAATTGGATATTGAAAAAAGTATTCAGGATACCTCTTCGATCAAGTCTATTTTTGATATTGCAAAAGCACTTTCTGGAAACGATTTGGATTTAACTCCTATAGAATCAGATTTCAAAAAACTAGAGAATGATTTAGGAATTTTGGGTGAAGAAGCATTGCAAAATTTCAAGACAAAAGCAGGTTCTTTTACAGCCGATTCTCAAACTAATGCCAGTTTTGATATTCAGAAAATCACTCAAATTTTGGATGGAAAAGAAGCAGCAATAATCGAAAGAGTAAAATCGGTTATTTCAAGACCTGAATTTGCTTACGAAACTTCTACCGATATTAATGTTTTCAGACAGACTGTCTATAAATGGTGCAAGATTCTAGCTGATGAAAATCTCGGAAATATGGCATATCCAAAGCAATATGGAGGAGGAGAAAACATAGCCGATTATTTTGCGATTATGGAAACGCTGAGTTATCATGATTTGAGTCTGGTAATTAAATTTGGAGTTCAGTTTGGGCTTTGGGGAATGAGCGTTCAATCTTTAGGAACCGAAAAACATTATGCTAAATATTTAAAAGATATTGGTTCGCTGAAACTTCCGGGCTGTTTTGCTATGACCGAAACGCATCACGGATCTAATGTAAAAGGTCTGGAAACTACGGCAACTTATAACCATAGCGATCAGACTTTTACTATTCATACGCCAAACAAAAACGCCCAAAAAGAATATATTGGCAACGCAGCCGTTCACGGACAAATGGCAACAGTTTTTGCTAAACTTATTATTGATGATCATGATTATGGCGTAAATGCATTTGTGGTTCCATTACGAGATCCTAATGGAAATGTCGTAAATGGCGTAACAATTGGCGATTGCGGCCATAAAATGGGATTAAACGGTGTAGACAACGGAACGATTAGTTTCGATAATGTGGTGATTCCGAAAGAAAATATGCTGGATCGTTTTGCTTCTGTGAATGATAAAGGAGAATTTGAAAGTCCGATTCCGAGTGATAACCGTAGATTTTTTACGATGTTAGGCACTTTGGTAGGAGGGAGAATCGGGATTCCGCGTTCGGCTTTAGCGGCAGCAAAATCTGGATTGACAATTGCCATTCGCTACAGCGATCAAAGAAGACAATTCGGGCCAGAAGGTGGATCTGAGGTTCCAATTTTAAATTATAGAATGCATCAGCGTAGATTATTGCCGCATTTAGCGAAAACGTACGCAGTTCATTTTGCGCTGCAATATTTAACGAATCGATTTTTAAATAGAACCGAAGCCGAAATGCAAGAAATTGAAGCCTTGGCGGCGGGAATGAAATCTTTTTCTACTTGGAGCACTAGAGATATTTTGCAGGAATGCAGAGAAGCCTGCGGAGGAAAAGGCTATTTGTCTGAAAACCGAATCGACGCGCTTAAAAACGACACTGAAATCTACACTACTTTTGAAGGCGATAATACGGTTTTGATGCAGTTAGTGGCTAAAAATCGTTTGGCAGAATTCAGAAAATCGTTTGGAGAAATGGGTTCGTTAGGAATCATTAATTATGTTTACGAAAATGCCAAAACGGCTATTGCAGAGAAAAACCCAATTGCAACTCGAAGAACAGAAGACGAACATTTATTGGATGGGGAATTTCATCTTCAGGCATTTGTGCACAGAGAAAAAACAATTTTGGCTTCGGCAGCGAGACGTATCAAGAAATTAATTGATGGCGGATTAGAACCTTATGACGCCTTTAATGTGGTGCAGCATCAAATGATTGATGTAGCGCAGGCGTATCTAGAAAGAATAGTTTTAGAACAATTTCAGATTGCAATAAAGGCGGTTGAGGATGAACCATCAAAAGCAATTTTGACAAAATTAAATCAGTTGTACGCGCTTTCAACTATAGAAAAAAATAAAGCTTGGTATCTAGAAGACGGCTATATGGAAGCGGTTAAAACGAAAGCGGTCCGTAAAATGGTGAATCAGCTTTGCTGGGATATCCGTCCAGATGCTGTGGCTTTGGTAAATGCTTTTAATATTCCCGAAAGCTGTTTAGCGGCTCCAATTGCGGTTTAGTTTTAAACCATATAAGTGATGTAAGAATTTTAAGCAACTTTGTCAAAGTTTAAAACTTTGACAAAGTTTTTTTTTTATATCTAAGGTGTTAATGGTATAAAAATGATTATACCTTAAATGTTTTAAATCATTGTTTTATTGACATAATTCGATTTTTCAAATTCTTGAATGTTAGTCGAAATTACTGGAACATCCGGAAGTAAAGCGTTTAGTTTTGTAACAATTACTTTTGACAGATTGCCCTTTTGTTCGTCGCTTCTGCCTTCCATAATATAACCGAAAACGTGAATAAAATCATCTAAAGTATTTCCGTTATTGTAATACGTAAAAGGATTAATACGCACTTTAATTTCAGAAGCGACAAAAAGATTAGTCGATAGGGCAGCATCAAAAACTTCCTGCATGATTACATCTGCAGATTCTTTGCGTATTACATTTTCAGAACAGTCAATTATAAAGTGTGGCATAATTTTAAGTTTTAGGTGCGATTTTACTGTAACAAAATTATAAAAAAGGATACTTGTAATATGATTAAAATAGCACTTTATTATATTTGTAAATCGTATTTATTTTTTGTGAGTTTGAAAAATCTATTTCTGTCCTTTTTTATAGTTCTTATCAGCTTTCCTCTTTTTGCATCGGAGAGTACAGATGCCATTTTAAAAGAATTAAATGAAGCAATTAAAAATAAACAGCATTACGTTAAGATTAAAGAAGAACGAATTCTGAATTTCAAGAAAATAAAATCAGATAATCTTACCAAAGAGCAGGAGTACAATTACAATAAAACATTGTATTTCGAATATCAGAAACTAAATTCAGACTCGGCAATTCAATATGTGCAAAAGAATATCAAAATTGCCGAAGAACTTCAAAACAAAGAACTTCTCCATTTAGCGCAATTACAATTGGTTACGCTTTATTCTTCTTCTGGAAAATACCGAGAATCTGAAGCTATTTTAAAAAGCATCAACAAAAAGAACTTACCACTTCCGCTGCTTCCTAATTATTACATTGCGTACCGTGAGTTTTTTGAGCACTATGCGGCCAATAGCTATAGTCCTGAATATAGAAAACAGATTGGGAGATATCGAGATTCGCTATTAAGTATTTTAAACCCAAATACTTTAGAATATAAAATAAATAGAATTCAGCAAGATATTTTTATTGATAAAAAATACGATAATCCTAAAAAACAGCTGTTAGTTTTACTGAATAAGACAAAAGAGGAAAATCCGCAATATGCGATGATTGCCTATCTGTTGGGAAAAATAGGCGAAGCTACGCATGACTTAGAAGCCAGAAAAAGATACTACGCGCTTTCTGCCACTTCTGATGTTAAAAATGCTAATAAAGACAATGCTTCATTGCAGGAATTAGCTTTGGTTTTTTACGAAATCGGAGATGTAGATATGGCGTATAAGCTTACGCAATCGGCCATAGAAGATGCATTGTATTGCAATGTTCAGTTTAGAACTTTACTGATGTCTGAAGTATATTCGATTATCAACACTGTTTATTTAGAACGCGAAGCACAACGAAAAAGCGAATTGCAGATTTATCTGCTTTGCATTAGTCTGCTTTCTCTGTTTTTGCTCGTTGCGATTATTTATGTGTACATCCAGATGAAAAAGGTTTCACGAATAAAAACAGAACTTTACGAAACGAGTCAAAAACTGGCAGAATTAAACAAAGATATTACCGAAACCAACAGTCAGCTGCAAGAAAGTAACCTGCAATTGTCTGAATCTAATTTGGTTAAAGAAGAATATATTGCACATTTTTTCAATCTTTGTTCGACTTATATCAATAAGCTCGAAAATTACCGCATTATTCTAAACAAAAAAGCGACGGCAAAACAATTTGACGAAATTTATAAAATTTTAAAATCAACAACTTTAGTTGATAATGAGTTAGAAGAATTGTACAAAAACTTCGATATTATCTTTTTAAACCTATATCCAACATTTGTCAAAGATTTTAATGCTTTATTAATTCCGGAAGAACAGATTGTTCTCAAACAAAATGAATTGCTGAATACAGAACTTCGAATTTTTGCTTTAATCCGACTTGGAATTACAGACAGTGTAAAGATAGCGGCATTTTTGCGTTATTCTTTAAGCACCATTTACAACTATCGCACAAGAGCTCGAAATAAGGCCGCAGTTTCGCGAAATGATTTTGAAGAAATGGTCATGAAAATCGGTTCAATGGCTTTGAAAGCGTAAATATTTATTTTAAATCTACTACTTTTTTTTGTCCTTTTTAAAATTTAAATACCTGTTATTCAATATTTTGGTTTTTTAATTCACTACTTTTTTCTGTCTAAAAATGTAACTTGTACGATAACGTTTTAGTTTTACAATATGATAAAAAAGTTTTTTCTTGAGAAGACTTTGTTATTATAAACTAATGCTTTAATAATTACTGTTATGTTAAAAAACGTTAAAACAATTGTTGTTTTACTTTTACTAAGTTCTGCTGGAATGAATGCCCAGAAAGTGCCAGTTTATCTAGACGATAAAAAACCGATTGAAGAGCGTGTAGAAGATGCGCTTAAACGAATGACAACCGAAGAGAAAATCGCCATGATTCATGCGCAGTCTAAATTTAGTTCTCCAGGTGTAAAACGTCTTGGAATTCCAGAAAACTGGATGACCGATGGACCGCACGGAATTCGTACGGAGGTAAAATGGGACGAATGGGATCAGGCAGGATGGACAAACGATTCTTGCATTGCTTTTCCAGCGCTGACAGCACTTTCGTCTACATGGAACAAAGAATTGGCTTCTTTATATGGCAAATCTATTGGAGAAGAAGCGCGTTACCGTAACAAAAACGTATTGTTAGGGCCTGGTGTAAATATTTACAGAAGTCCGTTGAACGGTCGTAACTTCGAGTATATGGGAGAAGATCCGTTTTTAGCAGCCAAAATGGTGGTTCCTTATATTAAAGGTGTTCAGGCTAACGGAGTTGCTGCGTGCGTAAAACACTTTGCCTTAAACAATCAGGAAACAAACCGTAACTCAGTAAACGTAATTGTTGACGATCGTGCCTTATACGAAATTTACCTTCCTGCTTTCAAAGCGGCTGTTCAAGAAGGAAATGTTTGGTCGATTATGGGATCTTACAACAAATATAAAGGACAGCAATGTTGCCACAACGAATATTTATTAAATGATATTCTTCGCGGAGAATGGGGCTTCAAAGGAGTTGTAGTTTCAGACTGGGGTGGAGTTAACGATACGAAACAAGCTATTCACAATGGCTTGGATATGGAATTTGGTTCATGGACAAATGGTCTTTCTTGGGGAACAAGTAATGCTTATGACAACTATTATTTAGCAAAACCATATTCAGAAATGATTAGAAAAGGCGAGGTTGGAACTAAAGAATTAGACGAAAAAGTACGTCGCATTTTACGTTTATCTTTCCTGACAACAATGGACAGAAACCGTCCTTTCGGATCTTTTGGAACTGAAGAACATGCCTTGGCTGGACGCAAAATTGCTGAAGAAGGAATCGTTTTATTGCAAAACAACAATAACATTCTGCCAATCAACCTTTCTAAAACTAAGAAGATTGCTGTAATTGGAGAAAATGCCATAAAAATGATGACAGTTGGAGGAGGAAGTTCTTCACTTAAAGCAAGATACGAAATCACTCCGCTTGAAGGTTTAAAGAAAAGAATCGGTGACCAAGCTGAAATTGTTTATGCAAGAGGTTATGTTGGAGATCCTACAAGCAACTACAACGGTGTTGTGGCTAAAGTAAGTTTAGAAGAAAAACGCCCTCAAGCTGAATTGACAGCAGAGGCTTTAAAAGTGGCTAAAGATGCTGATATTGTTCTTTTTATTGGAGGATTGAACAAAAGCCCAAATCAGGATGATGAAGGACACGACCGTAAAGAATTGAATTTATCTTATGGTCAGGATAAATTGATCAGCGAATTAGCGAAAGTAAATAAAAAAATTGTTTTTGTAAATATTTCTGGAAATGCAGTGGCAATGCCTTGGATTAAAGAAGTTCCGGGAGTTGTTCAAGGATGGTTTTTAGGAACAGAGGCAGGAAATGCTTTGGCGAATGTTTTGGTTGGAGATGTAAATCCATCAGGAAAATTATCTTTCACATTCCCAGTAAAATTATCTGATAATGGAGCTCATGCTTTAGGAGAATTTCCAGGCGGTGATGACGTAAAATACAACGAAGGAATTTATGTGGGATACCGTTGGACAGACAAAAACAAGATCAAACCTTTATTCCCATTCGGACACGGTTTAAGCTACACTACTTTTGCTTACGGAAAAGTAATAGCAGACAAAAAACAAATGAATGCTGGAGATAAAATCACATTCTCAGTAAACGTAAAAAATACAGGAAGCAGAGAAGGTTCTGAAGTAGTGCAATTATATATTTCAGATTTAAAATCTTCATTGCCTCGTCCGATAAAAGAATTAAAAGGCTTCGAAAAAGTAGCTCTTAAAGCAGGAGAAGAAAAGACAGTAACGTTTACAATTGATAAAACGGCTTTAAGTTTCTTCGACGATAAAAAACACGACTGGGTTGCAGAACCTGGTGATTTTGAAGCAATCATTGGTGCTTCATCTGCAGATATAAAATCTAAAGTGAATTTCTCACTTAAATAAGTTTTTTATTTCTAAAATTGGTTGGTTTGTAAAGCTGCAAGTATAAAAATTTGCAGCTTTGCTTTTGGCTAAAAATGTACCATTAAAACATATATTAATTTCATCATTAAGCCATTAAGAAACATAAAGAATGGCTTTATTGCCTTACTTTTTGAGCTAAGTGCATAAAGCAAAAACTTAATTAACTTAACATCTTAATGGTAAAAAAAGAAACAACATGAAGAAAATTACACTTGCAATAGCGGCTTTATTTTTTGCACAACATATTGCAGCTCAGAGTTTGAATAAAATGCAATGGTTTAATGAACCTGAAAAATGGGAGATTAAAAACAATGCTTTAATTATGAATGTTACCGCAAACAGCGATTATTGGAGAATTTCGCATTATGGTTTTACGGTAGATGATGCGCCTTTTTATTACGCAACTTATGGAGGCGAGTTTGAAGCGAAAGTAAAATTGACGGGAAATTATATTGCTCGTTTTGATCAGATGGGATTAATGATTCGTATTGATGAGAAAAATTACATCAAAACAGGAGTAGAATTTGTTGACGGAAAATTTAATGTAAGCACCGTCGTTACCCACGATAAAAGCGATTGGAGCGTAACCACTTTAGAAAAAGTGCCTCCTTTTATTTGGATAAAAGCGGTAAGAAGATTAGATGCCGTTGAAATATTTTATTCTTTTGACGATAAAAACTATATCCTAACCAGAAATGCGCCTTTGCAAGACAACACTCCAGTTATGGTTGGTTTAATGGCCGCTTCTCCAGATGGAAAAGGCTTTGAAGCAAAATTCGAAAACTTCTCTGTAAAACATTTGCCAGACCAAAGAAGATTAGAATGGCTTAAAAATCACCAATAATTAAATTTCAATTCAAAAAATCCAAATTCCAAACAAACAACAACTTAAACTATTAACCATTTAAACTTAACCAAATACAAATGAGTTCAATTTCATCTGATATTAAACCCAAAAAACATTACGAAATTTTAGACGGACTGCGTGGCGTTGCGGCTATTTTAGTCGTTGCGTTTCATATTTTTGAAGCCTTTGCTGGCGGAAACCGTTTTATTCAAATAATCAATCACGGATATCTGGCCGTTGATTTCTTTTTCCTTTTATCTGGATTTGTTGTGGCCTATGCATACGATGACCGCTGGGGTAAAATGGGTCAATGGGAGTTTTACAAACGCCGTTTAATACGTTTACAGCCAATGGTAATTCTGGGAATGGTCATTGGTGCTCTATTTTACTATTTTCAAGCTTCAGACATACTGTTTCCGATGATTAAAGAAATGGAGGTCTGGAAAGTTATTTTAACCATGGTAATAGGTTTTACTTTATTGCCAATTCCGCCTTCAATGGAAATTAGAGGTTGGGGAGAAATGCATCCTTTAAACGGTCCGGCATGGTCGCTTTTTTTCGAATATATTGCAAACATTTTGTACGCCTTAATCTTCCGTAAATTTTCGAATAAAATAATGTCAGTTTTTGTATTGATATTTGCCGGACTGTTAATTAATTATACCGTATTTGGCCCAAAAGGAGATGTAATTGGAGGATGGTCGCTGAATTTAGCGCAGATGAATGTAGGCTTTACCCGCTTATTGTATCCGTTTTTTGCAGGAGTATTATTGTGCCGTTTAGGGAAATTAATCCATGTAAAAAATGCTTTTTGGGTATGTGCAATCTTAATTACAATTGTTCTTTCGCTGCCTAGATTTGGAGATGAAAATAGTCTTTGGATCAATGGAATTTACGAATCAATCTGTATTATTTTTATTTTTCCAATTATTGTGGCGATTGGAGCAGGAGGAGAGATTAAAAATGAATTTTCATCAAAAATTTGCAAGCTTCTAGGTGATATTTCTTATCCGATTTACATTACGCATTATCCTCTAATTTATTGGTTTACAGCATGGATTGTAGATAATAAAGTAACCATGGAAAATGGATATCTTGAAGGAATCGGAGTTTTACTGGTAAGCATTCTATTGGCTTTTGTATGTTTAAAATTATACGACGAACCGGTTAGAAACTGGCTTGTAAAGAAGTTTCAAAATAAAAAGCCAGTATCGGCATAAAGAGTTTTTTAGAGTTTGTAATTTTTGTTAGTTACAAATGCAGAAAGGGATAAACGATTAAGTTTATCCCTTTCTTATTTATGATTGAAATTGTAGAGGCGCACCGCAGTGCGTCTCTTCGTTTTACGATTATTCCTTTATTGGAAACTTGAAAGGAGTGCTCAAATAAATTTATCCTCTTGTAGTATATAAAAACAAAAGGTCAAAGGAAAAAACTTTGTCCCTTTGAACCTTTGTAACTTTGTATCTTAAAAAAATTATTCTAAAACCAATTGCCCTAAAGCTTCTTTACTGAAACCTTTCAACTCATCAGTTTTTCCAGCTTTGATTTTAGCAACCCAATTCGGATCAGATAAAAGAGGTCTTCCAACGGCAACCAAATCAAAATCGCCTCTGTCGAAACGTCTGTTTAATTCTTCTAAAGAAGTTGGCTGTGAACTTTCTCCAGCAAAAGCGCCAAAGAAATCGCCTGATAAACCAACAGAACCCACGGTAATAGTTGGAGCTCCGGTAACTTTTTTAGCCCATCCAGCAAAGTTTAGATCAGAACCTTCAAATTCTGGTTCCCAGAAACGACGTTGTGAAGCGTGAATAATATCAACACCAGCATCAACAAGAGGCGTAAGCCAAGCTTCTAACTCTTGTGGATTTTTAGCCAGTTTATAATTGTAATCAGAAGGTTTGAATTGAGAAAAACGCATAATAATGGCGAAGTCGTTTCCAACTTGTTTTCTTACTTCTTTTATCACTTCAATTGCAAAACGGTTACGTTCTGGCAGTGTTTTTCCGCCGTAAATATCATCACGCAAGTTAGTTTCAGTTCTAAAGAACTGATCAATTAAATAGCCATGCGCACCGTGAATTTCAACAGTATCAAAGCCTAATCTTTTGGCATCGGCTGCGGCTTTTCCAAAAGCCAAAATAGTATCTTCAATATCTTTTTCAGTCATGGCAACACCATTTCTAAAATCAGGTCGGTTTAATCCGGACGGACCTTCAAAAGGAACTGGCGGAACCCATCCAGAATGATGGTTGTCCATAATTCCCATATGCCAGATTTGCGGTCCCATTTTTCCGCCCCCAGCATGCACTCCATCAATCACTTTTTTCCATCCCTTTAAAGCTAAATCGCCATAAAAATGAGGAACATTAGCATCATTTGAAGATGATTTTCTGTCAATGACAGTTCCTTCAGAAAGAATTAAACCAACTTCGCCTTCAGCTCTTTTTTGGTAGTAAGCAGCGACTTCATCAGTTGGAACTCCATTAGGAGAAAAAGAGCGCGTCATTGGCGCCATTACGATTCGGTTTTTCAGATTTAACGATTTTAAGTTAAACTCAGAAAATAGGTTGTTTGTACTCATAGTAATTTTACAAATTAGATTGGATTAATTTACTAAGTGCTTCAAAGGCACCTTCGTTACGTTTATAATAAGTCCATTGCCCAACACGTTTGGCTTCAACAAAGCCAGCGCGTTGTAAAATAGACAGGTATTCGGATACTGTAGATTGTGTCAAACCTGCTTTGGCCTGAATTTGACCAACGCAGACTCCATGCTCAAATCCAGCATGTTCAAGCTGTCCCGGAAAATTAAGTTCGGGTTCTTTTAGCCATTCCAGCATTTGCAGTCTTGACTTATTAGATAATGCTTTAAAAATTTCGATCGGTTCCATGAAGCAAATATATCGACTTTTCTCGATATATCAATTAAAGGGAAAATATTTAGGATAATTTTATGATTGGAGATGTGGAATGCTAGCTGTTTTATGAAAGAAAATTTATATTTGCGTATAGAATAATCTTGCAAAGAAGAAATTTTATATCATTTTTGTCATCGCGAGGAACGAAGGATCACACACGAAACTCTACAAAGATTGTCAAAAATTCAAGATGGAGCTACTTGTGTGATCCTTCGTTCCTCAGGATGACAAGAAAACATTTTTACAGATTAAAAAAGTCCCAAAATAATAAACTTAATTATGAAAAAAACTTTACTTATTGCAGCGTTCTTATGTTGTGTAATCACCAGTTCTAAAGCACAAGTTGTAGGTGTAGATGTTGGAGATATTGCTCCAGAAATCGATCTCCCAGATACTAAAGGAGAGAAAGTAGCGCTTTCTTCTTTAAGAGGGACGTTAGTTTTAGTTGACTTTTGGGCTTCTTGGTGCGGACCTTGCATTAAAGAACAGCCACTTTTAATAAAATTGCATAACGCTTATCCAGACAAATTATCGATTTATGGTGTTTCTATGGATACGAAAAAACCGCTATGGACAGGAGCAATCGCAAAAGCAAAACTGCCTTGGACAAACGTTAGTGATTTAAAATATTGGCAATCTCCAGTTGTGGGAGATTATATGCTTCAATCAGTTCCGCTGAATTTTTTAATCGATAAAAACGGAATTATTTTAGCAAAAAATATTCACGGACAGGCTTTAGAGGCTAAAATAAAAGAGCTTTTAGAAGTGCAGTAATTTTTTTAACCGCAAAGAGCGCTAAGATTTACACTAAGCACGTGAAATTTTAAAGAATCTCGCAAAGTCGCAGAGTCGCTATAATAAACTTTGCGACTCTGCGACTTTGCGAGAGTTTTATTTTTTAAGTAAAAATCTTTGCGAACCTAGCGTAAACCTTTGCGCTATTTGCGTTTAAAAACAAAAAGTCCGATCACCCAGATCAGACTTTTAATTTTTAATTCTAAATTTTTAATTTTTCTCTAAGACTCTTTAATCACTTTCTTTACACCTCCAAAACTCGTTTTCAGCATTTCTCTAATCTGAAACTGCGTTTTGTTTTGCGAAGCGCTTTTCCAATCTTTCAGATCAAAAATATGGATTTGATCTGCGTAAGGATTTGTTAAGAATGAAATTCTTGAAATCGTATATTTATAGTATTTCAGCTCGTGGGAAACATGTCGATTTGGAACAACAATTAATATGTTTTCCCAATTCAAAAAGTCCTTCGGAACATCTTTTCTTTCCAATAATCCTAATGATTCAAAAAAAGCGACAATCTTCTGATCATTAAGTTTGCTAATCTTCTGATCTAGGTTTTTGAAAGTTGTCTGGAGTCTATTTTCGTTGATAATAGTACTCATGTTGGTAATTGCTTTTTATGATTTAAATATAAAATTACATCAAAAGAAAATGATTTTTGAATCTTATGCCATTAGATTCATTCTAAATTTTAAAACTCTCTTTAGAAGTATTTATTATGAATGAGTTATCATATTTTGATAAAATACTATCACTGCTTCTTCACTAAAAGCATTATTTTTATCGCTATTTGATTTACTAACAACCCAACTTATGAAAACCATTTTTTTACTAAGAGCAATTCTTTGTTCTTTAATTCTATCTTCAATTACGGTTTTTGCACAAAACAATTCAAGAAGAGAAGTCATTTTAATTGATAAAGATTGGCGGTTTTCATTTGGACATTTATACGATACCAAAAAAGATTTCGGCCATGCTGAAGGCTATTTTTCTTATTTAACCAAGACAGGTTTTGGCGACGGACCAGCTGCAAAAGATTTTGACGATCGCGCTTGGAGAAAATTAGATTTGCCTCATGATTGGGCAGTCGAGCAGCCTTTTAGCGAAAATGCAAGTTTCAGCCACGGATTCAAAGCGGCTGGCAAAAACTTCCCAGAAAAAAGTATTGGCTGGTACAGAAAGAAAGTCACAATTCCGAATGAAGATTTAGGAAAAATTATTTTTCTAAAATTTGATGGTGTTTTTAGAAATTCAAAAGTCTTTTTTAACGGGTTTTATTTGGGAACACAAGAAAGCGGTTATAATGGTTTTGAATATGATGTAACGGCTTATGTAAATTATGGAGGCGAAAATACAATTGTGGTCCGTGCCGATGCTTCAATGGAAGAAGGTTGGTTTTATGAAGGAGCAGGAATATACAGGCATGTTTATTTACAGAAAACCAATCCGTTGCATGTGGCGCAGAACGGAACTTATGTTACTTCAGAAATCGCGAACGATAACGCCTTAATTACTGCAGAAGTAAAACTTGAAAACAAAGGTCATTTTAAAGGAAATGTAGAAATAAATCAAGCGATTTTAGATGCTTCAGGAAAACAAGTTGCAACAAATTCTGAAAATGTTTCGGCTCCAGGATTTTATAAAACAAATGCCTATTCGTCAAAATTAAATGTCAAAAATCCGATCTTATGGGATATTGAAAATCCAAATTTATATCAGTTAGTTACAGAAATCAAAAGCGAAGGAAAAGTAATTGATCAATACAAAACTTCTTTTGGAATTAGAACCATAAAGTTTGATCCCGAAAATGGTTTTTTCCTGAACGGAAAGCACGTAAAACTGAAAGGAACCAATAATCATCAAGATCATGCGGGAATTGGAACAGCACTTCCAGATGAAATTCAGTATTACCGAATTAAAAAACTGAAAGAAATGGGGTCAAATGCATATCGTTGTTCGCATCATCCGCCAACACCAGAATTATTGGACGCTTGCGACAAATTGGGAATGCTAGTTATTGATGAAACCCGTCTGATGGGAATTAACGATTATCATTTGGATGATTTACAGCGTATGATCGAACGCGATCGAAATCACCCTAGCATTTTCTGCTGGTCGGTTGGAAATGAAGAATGGCAGATTGAAGGCGGAATTACTGGCGAAAGAATTGCCGCTATCATGCAGGATTTCAGCAAAAGCATTGATCCGACAAGACCTGTAACAGTAGGAATCAGCAGCGGTTTTAGGAACGGAATATCGAATGTAGTGGAAATTATGGGGTATAATTATTTAGGAAACGGAGATATTGATGCGCATCGAAATCAGTTTAAACAGCAGCCAGGAATGGGAACCGAGGAAGGTTCGACTTTTGCAACGCGAGGCACTTATTTTACAGATGATGCCAAACACTATCAAAGCGCTTACGATAAAAAGCCAAGACCGACTTTTTATAGCATTGAAGAAGGTTGGAAATTCTATGCTGAAAGACCTTATCTCGCAGGAATGTTTATCTGGACAGGTTTTGACTATCGAGGCGAACCAACGCCTTATGGCTGGCCATCTGTAACTTCTTATTTCGGAATGATGGATGTCTGCGGTTTCCCGAAAGACAATGTTTTTTATTTAAAATCATGGTGGGGAAAAGAGCCTGTTCTGCATGTATTACCGCATTGGAATTGGAGTGGAATGGAAGGTGCAGCAATTGATGTGTGGGCTTATTCGAATTGCGATGAAGTAGAGCTTTTTCTTAACAAAAAAAGTTTAGGAAAAAAGAAAATGGAGCAAAACGGACATTTAGAATGGAAAGTAAATTATGTTCCAGGAACCATCGAAGCAGTTGGCTATAAAAAAGGTAAAAAAGTACTTTCTGATATTCAAAAAACAACTGGAAAGCCAGAAAACATTAAATTGTCATTAGATAAAGAAAATGTATTAAAAGGAAATGTTTCTGTTTTAACCGTTGAAACTACTGATAAAAATGGCTTGCATGTTCCAACAGCAAATGACGAAATAACATTCTCCATAAAAGGCGGCAAAATTTTAGGTGTGGGCAACGGAGATCCAACCTCTCTAGAAAGCGATCAATTTATTGATGACATTGGATTGATTGCCATAAATAATTTTAAAGAACAAAAAGGAACAGCTCCAACTTTGCTTCATCAGTTGCCAAACCTTCCAGAAAACGAATGGACAGAAGCGTTTCATGGCCGTGATTACAAAAAGCAAGCGCCATCCTATGTTTATAAAGGCGAATTTGATTTACAGCATAATGCAGCTTCTAACGTGGTAAGTTTCTTTTATAAAAAAATAGGAGTAGAGGCAGTAATTTTTGTAAACGGAACTGAAGTGGAACCAAGCAAAGAAGATGCTCAAAAATATATTTTAAATACATCAATTTTAAAAGAAGGCAAAAACACGATTCACATTGCGGTTACGCCATTACAAAAAGTGAAAGATTGGGATGTAATGAACACTGATCCCGGAATCATTCAAGTTATTACGCCTGCAGAGCCATGGAAAAGAAAGCTTTTTAATGGTTATGCGCAAATCATTATTCAGAAAGATGAAAATGCTAAAGAAGTAGTTTTGTATGCTTCTGGGAAAGGATTGCGAGCTGCTAGTTTAAAAAAATAGTCTTTTTAACCGCAAGGTACGCTAAGATTTACGCTAAGTTCGCTAGGTTTTTAATCTCGCAAAGTCGCAGAGACGCAAAGTTTTTTTAATACCAATAAATGAATTGCGTCGAGCTTTAGCTTGAAGTAAATTAAAGAATTAGTTTTTTTAACCGCAAGGTACGCTAAGATTTACGCTAAGTTCGCTAGGTTTTTAATCTCGCAAAGTCGCAGAGTCGCAAAGTTTTTTAAGATTTTGTTTTTAATACCAATAAATGAATTGCGTCCAGCTTTAGCTGGATGTGAAAAAAAGGTACTTTTAAAGGCTTTAGGCAAACTGCGGATAGTGTGGCTAAAGCCTTTTCTGTGTTTGTCTCTTTTAGACCTCCAGCTAAAGCTGGAGGCAATTCAAAAAGAACTTTGCGACTCTGCGACTTTGCGAGACTATTTCTTTCCTAAAAAACAAAAAACTTTGCGAACCTTGCGTAAATCTTTGCGTTCATTGCGGTTAAACTAACAAACCTGAAACTTTAAACCTGAAACAAAAAATATTGTTTGATTTTCATAACTTTGCAAAATGAATAATCAGACAGAAACTCAGAATTGCGATTTTACTTCAGATTTAAAAATGAAGGGGTTTAAAGTGTATCCTATAAATGGAGATTTCAGTAAAGTTCCCGTTTATAGCCGAAGAGACTTTTATAAAATCTGCATTAATACCAGCAAAAGCATCATTCAGTATGCCGACCGCGGCATAGAAACCGACGGAACGATTTTGTTTTTCGGGAATCCGATAATTCCGTATTCTTGGGAAACCGTTTCTGAGAAATATGAAGGCTATGCTTGCGTTTTTACCGAAGAATTTTTTAAAACAAAAGACCGTTCCGAAACCCTTCAAGAATCGCCTTTGTTTAAAATAGGAGGAACGCCAATTTTTACTTTAACTCCTGAGCAAAAAGTATTTATTGATTCATTATTCCAAAAAATGATTCAAGAATACGAAACCGATTATGCTTTCAAAGACGATTTGATGCGCAGCTACGTTAATTTGATTATTCATGAATCCATGAAAATGCAACCATCGGAGAACTTCTTTAAACACAAAAATGCCTCTTCGAGAATTACTTCGCTGTTTTTAGAATTATTGGAAAGACAATTTCCAATAGAAACCAAAGATCAGCCGTTGGCTTTAAAAACGCCTCAAGATTATGCGCAAAGTCTTTCTGTGCATGTGAACCATTTAAATCGTTCTGTAAAAGAAGTTACAGGAAAACCGACAACAGCACACATTACAGAAAGAGTCATCAATGAAGCCAAAGCTTTGTTGCAGCACACAGATTGGAGCATTTCTGATATTGGGTATTCGCTTGGATTTGAATATCCGAGTTACTTCAATAATTATTTTAAAAGGCTTACAGGAACGGTTCCGAAATCACTTCGAATGTAAATTGTTTCAATTTCTTAATTTTTTGTTTGAATATTGTTATTTCTGCATTGCAGTATTGCACTACATTTGCCCTGAAATAAACAACGAATCTTTGTATCAGTTTTTTTAATGACTAAATAATACTTCACAAAGGCATGTTCCGCTTTGCATTTAGTTTTAAATTTTGATAATAGAAAAAAATAAAAATTTTTATAGTATTAATTAAAAGCAAAAATCTCCTTCTAAAAGAGATTCGATGTACTGATTATTTCATTCAAATAAGCTTATAAGAATTTTAAAAATCAATTATTAACCTAAAAACAACGAAATTATGTCGACACATTTCACTGCTGTAATCGAAGAAGGTAAAATTCCAAACACTTATATGACAGGCGAAGTGTCATATAAAAAGCAGACAAGCGAAATTCACCCCAAAAACACTGTAATCAAAGATATTTCTTTTGAACCGGGAGCGAGAAGCAATTGGCACAGTAATGCAAGTCTGCAACTTATCATTGTAACAGATGGGGTTGGCTATTACCAAGAAAGAGGCGGACAAATTAATCTTATCGAAAAAGGAAAAGTAATTACGGTTTTGCCTGGAGTAGAACATTGGTATGGAGCAACACCAAACACCAAATATTCACATATCACTATTGTCACAGAAGTAGACAAAGGTTCAGGAATATGGCTGGATAGTGTTACAGATGAGGAATATTATTCTTTTTTAAGACACTAAGATTCTGAGATTCTAAGATACTAAGATTTTATCCCCAAAAGTTATTGGGCTGAATTTTTTACGCAGATTTGCTTCGCCTGTTCGCTATCGCTCGGGTTACTGATTTATAATATATTATATTTTTTGATTAGATAAAAATAACCGAAATTTATATAACTGTTTGCAAATCAGTATAAGTCAGCTAGATTTCTATTGCAATTTCAGAACGGTTTTAAACCTGTCCCGATAGCTATCGGGATGAAACAAAAAACTAAAAACAACAAATAAATTATGGAAACAAAAAGCATAAAAGCCTTTGGCACCGAAGCGGCCGAAGCACCATTAAAAACCTTAGATATTAAAAGAAGAGCTGTACAGGCGCATGACGTAGAAATCGAAATTTTATATTGCGGAATCTGTCATTCCGATTTGCATACCGCTAGAAATGAATGGCATGGCACTATTTATCCGATTGTTCCAGGACATGAGATTGTAGGGCGTGTGACTAAAGTTGGAGATCATGTAAAAGGTTTTAAAGTTGGCGATTTGGCAGGAGTGGGCTGTTTAGTTGATTCTTGCAGAGAATGTGAACACTGCAAAAATGATTTAGAGCAATTCTGCGATGAAGGAAGTACTCAGACCTTTAATTCGCCAGACAAACACTTGGGAGGACAAACTTATGGAGGTTATTCTCAAAGCATTACAGTAGACGAAAGCTTCGTTTTACATATTTCAGATAAGTTAGATCTAGCTGCTGTTGCACCATTGTTATGTGCAGGAATTACAACTTATTCGCCATTAAAACACTGGAAAGTTGGTCCTGGTCAAAAAGTGGGAATTGTAGGTATCGGCGGTCTTGGCCATATGGGAATAAAAATAGCGAAAGCTATGGGGGCTCATGTAGTGGTTTTTACAACATCTTTATCCAAAACAGACGATGCAAAACGTCTTGGAGCAGATGAGGTGGTATTGTCTACAGACGAAACGCAAATGGCACAGCATGCCAGAAGCTTAAATTTTATTTTGGACTGCGTTTCTGCGGAACACAGTATTGATGCGTATTTAAATTTACTTAAAGTAGACGGAACATTAACTCTGGTTGGCGCACCAATGGACCCGCTTCCTGTAACTTCTTTCAGCTTGATTTTAGGAAGAAGAAGCTTCTCAGGATCTCTTATTGGAGGAATTGCCGAAACTCAAGAAATGCTTGATTTCTGTGCCCAACATAATATCACATCAGATGTGGAAGTAATTGGAGTAAACGATGTAAATGATGCCTACGAAAGATTATTGAAAGGAGATGTCAAATATCGTTTTGTGATTGATATGGCTTCTTTGAAATAAGGTTCAAAGTGGCAGAGGCTCAAAGGGATATAGTTTTCTGCTCTTTGTACTCAAAAAAAAAATCTATGCAAAGCTTTAAGGGGCAAAGGAGGTAACCTTTGTCGCTTTGTTCCTCTGAACCTTTGCACCTAAAAAGAAAAAAATGCAAACACGTAAACTAGGAAATAGCGGTATTGAAGTCTCAGCTTTGGGACTTGGCTGTATGGGAATGAGTTTTGGCTATGGACCGGCTCATGACAAAAAAGAAATGATAAGTCTATTGCGTTCTGCTTACGAAAAAGGGATCACTTTTTTTGATACCGCTGAATGTTATGGGCCGTTTTTGAACGAAGAACTTTTGGGAGAAGCTTTGGCGCCTTTTCGCGATAAAGTTGTCATTGCAACGAAATTCGGTTTTCTGGAGGGCGATTCTAAAAAAGGATTAGACAGCCGTCCTGAGTGGATTAGACAAAGCATTGAAGGTTCGTTAAAACGATTAAATATTGATGTTATTGATTTGTATTATCAGCATCGCGTTGATCCAAACGTGCCAATAGAAGATGTTGCAGGAACCGTAAAAGATCTGATAAAAGAGGGAAAAGTCAAACATTTTGGACTCTCAGAGGCTGGAGTTGAAAGCATCCGACGTGCACATGCCGTTCAGCCTGTTACGGCTCTGCAAAGCGAATATTCACTTTGGTGGAGAACGCCAGAAGAAGAAATTATTCCGGTATTAGAAGAATTAGGAATTGGTTTTGTGCCTTTTAGTCCGTTGGGAAGAGGTTTTCTAACCGCAAAAATTGACGAAAACACGCAGTTTGACAGCAATGATTTTAGAAATACCCTGCCTCGCTTTACACCAGAAGCTAGAAAGGCAAACCAAGCGCTAGTCGATTTGCTTTCGAAAATCGCGGCAGAAAAAGGAACAACAAATGCACAAATTGCCCTTGCTTGGATTTTAGCCCAAAAACCATGGATTGCGCCAATTCCAGGAACAACAAAATTACATCGTCTAGAAGAAAATTTGCGCGCAGTAGATTTGAAACTTTCTGAACAAGATTTAACGGAAATCAATGAAGCTACTTCAAAAATAGCAATTGAAGGTTCAAGATACCCAGAGCATTTGCAGAAGATAACTGGAAAGTAAGGGGCTAAGACGCTAAGGTTCTGAGATGCTAAGATACTAAGAAAACTAAGAGCCTTAGCAGCTTAAAATCTGAGTATCTTAAAAAAGAAAACCTCCAAGCAATTCAACTCTTGGAGGTTTTTAAATAAGCGAAGACTTAAAATGCTTAGGTACTTTCTATTAAAAGAAACCTTTGAACCTTGCAGCTTTGAGCCTTTGCATCTAAAAAAATAAATAATAACCAATTAATTTATTTTACTTTTTGTCTAGGTTTTGTTTCAGCATTTTGGCATGTTCCAAATGCGCTGTTAAACCTGCAATATTGTTAGAAGCCCAAGTCCTTACTTCTTGATCGTTAGCATCTTTTGCGGCTTTTTCTAATTTTTTGATCGCTTTTTCATGACCATCAATCATCATATCTGCGAATTTTTTATCGAAATCAACACCTGATTTTTCGTTTAATTTATTGTATTCGTCTTGACCTTCTTCAGTTAGCGAAGTTGGCAATGTAAAGTTTTTAGCTTTTGCTAAAGCACTCACTTCAGAAGCTGCTTTAGTGTGCTCATCAACAAGCATTTTACCAAATTTTTTCACTTCAGCGTTGGTGCTTTTTGTTTGAGCCAGTTTACCAATTTCGATTTCAGCTAAATTAATTTCGGCTTGATCTACTAGAAATTCAGAGTCATCTTCTTTGCTGTCAATAGAATCAAATTTTGTTTCGTTTGCATCTTCTGCAACTTCTTTTGGATCTTCTTGTTTGGTTTCGTTTTTACAAGATTGAAGGAATATAATAATAAGTCCTGCTCCTAAAATGGCTTTTCCGGCTAATAATAACTTTTTCATGATTTTAATAGTTTAATGTTATGAAGTAAAATTATTGAGAACTTAAAGGAATGTCTTACAGGATTTTTAGAGATTGTTATAGGATTAAAATGTAAATTTTAAATTATCCTAAAATTAATTTGAATGGAAAAAGACTTTGTTTTAGGTATGAAAGTTTCTTTAGGTAAAGAATCTGGTGTTGTCGTAAGAGATTAGGAAAATCAGTCAAATTTTTGTGGAATGATTCGTTGGGATACACCAAAAGAAGATGATATTGAAGATTGGAGAGGGCAATTTGGAACATTTATTTAGGTGGGAGGCAGTATTTTAAATACTGATTATAAGTTTAAATACTGAAGAAGGAATTCCTAAATAGTGTTAGGTTTTATATAGTACATTATGAAAAAGATACTTTTTGTAATTCTTTTAATAAAAGATGATTTAATCCTAACTCCAAAAGAGTTGGGATTTTTTTCATCTAACATTTTACATCTTACAAAACACAACTTACACTTCACCTTTCACAATTCCCATCTCACAAATATGAAATTTGCGGCAAAAATTCTATAACAAAATCGTCTTACTTTTTGAGGAACTTTGAAATATTAGATTTTAAGAATTAACCCTTTAAAAATTAAAGTCATGCCAGATCCAAGAATTAAGAATGAAGAGCAATATGAAGCATTGGTAAAGAAAGGATACAGCAAAGAAAAATCGGCTCGTATCGCTAATACACCAAACGCAGGAAAGAAAGGTGGAAAAGCAAAGCCATATGACGAATGGACAAAAGAAGAACTTTTGAAACAGGCCAGTAAAGTAGGCATCAAAGGAAGATCTTATATGAACAAAAAAGACTTAATTGAGTCTTTAAGAAATAATTAAAAATAATTCAAAACTACTTCTGTGATAAATTTTTAAATATCATGAATGCGGCGAAAAAAGAAAATTTAATGAGTCAGCTTATAAAAGCGCCACATCTAGTAATTGAAAAACTAGACTTAGAATACATTAATGATCATCAGTTGACAATTGTTCGCTGCCGTGAAGGAGAAAATTTCGTTTATAAAAAGAACGGAAAAAATGTAAAAAGTAAAAACGAAATTAAACGCATTAATAGTTTGGTGCTTCCGCCGGCATGGGAAAACGTCCGAATTACAGATATTACAAACGGGCATTTACAAGCTGTTGGAACCGATCTTAAAAATAGGAAACAGTATCGCTATCATCCAAGATGGAATCTGATTCGAAATCAGACTAAGTTTTATAAAATCGCAGAATTTGGAGCAAAACTTCCATCTATAAGAAAACAAGTTGATCTTGATTTGGAAAAAAAGGAATGGTCTAAAGAGAAAGTAACCGCTTTGGTAATCCGGCTTATGGAAGAAACTCATATTCGAATAGGAAATGAAAAATATGCCAAAGACAACAAATCTTACGGACTTTCGACTTTAAGAAAACGCCACATCAATATCAATAAAAATTCCCTCCGATTTGAATTTATTGGAAAAAAAGGAAAACAGCATACAATAACCACCCGAAATAAACAATTGGTAAAACTGGTAAGCCGTTGCGAAGAAATTCCTGGTTATGAAGTTTTTAAATATTACGATAAAAATGGCGAACGAAAAGTTCTGGACAGTCATGCTGTAAATGAATATCTGCACAATATTTCGGGCGAATATTTCAGTGCAAAAGACTTTAGGACTTGGGCCGCGTCTATTATTTTCTTTGAAAGTTTAATGGAAATAGGAGTGGCTTCAGATGAAAAAGAAATCAAACAGAATATCATAACAGCTTTTGATCTTACGGCTGAAGCTCTCGGGAACACTAGAAAAGTCTGCAAAGATTATTACGTTCATCCGCTTTTGATTTCGACATACGAGGATGGTTCCATTCAGAAATATTTCGATTTGGCAAAAAAAAGTCGAAGTACAAGAAAATATTTTACAAAATCAGAAATAGCATTTTCTGAATTGATTCAAAATTACGAAGTCAATTTAGAAACACCTTGTTCATAAAAGAGTTACTGCACCTCTCCAAAAGCTTGAAGTTTGAAATTCAAACAAAATCATTATTAACTAAAAAACTATTATTATGTTACGTTGGACAGTCACTTTTATTATTCTAGCCATAGTGGCAGGAATATTTGGTTTCGGTGGAATTGCCGCTGGAGCCGCTAGTATCGCTAAAATTTTATTCTTTATATTTTTAGTTCTATTTATTATTTCGCTAATTAGTGGAAGATCAAGAGTATAAAAATATTCATAAAATAAAAACATAATAAACGGCACATTGATTTTGATAATGTGTCGTTTTGTGGTTTCTGCAAAATATAAAAAACCACGAAGAACGATATTCCAGTATTGAGAATTATTGGAAATTAAGTAGTTAAATTTTAGACTCAGAAAGGGGCTGTCTTAATAGGGCAGCCTCTTTTGGTTACTAGAATATTGATAAAATTAATTCTATCAGCAAACTCCTGGCGAGTACAAAATTTAATTTCAATAAGGCAAATAAAAAAGCTCCGGAGCAGCATATTTTTATAATCTAAATAAATGCCGCTCCTGGAGCTTTATATTGTGAAATCACTTCTACTATAAATATTTTCCGAAGCTTACAAAAGAAAGAAAATTGTTTATACTAGAAAAAGTATTTAAAATCTGCGCGGATCATTTTCAGGATAACTTTCTTCATCGTCATCTTCCTGAACATCATCTTCTATATAATCATTATCATCGTCGTCAATATCTTCTTCGATATAATCGTCATCTTCTTCATCTTCATCTTCGTCCTCGTCGTCAATGTCTTCGAGAACATCTTCGGTTTCGTTAAAGTCATACTCATCTTCCTTTAGATCTGAAGGATTGTCGAATTCGTCATTTTCTTCGGCAAAATTATCATCTTCCAATTCGACTTCATAAATTTCGTCGCTATTGTCTTCTAGATCTCTGTCGTTATGGAAATCGTCATTAAGATCGTCCAGATCATCATCGTCGAGATAATCTTCCTGATCTGGATTTGGCTTGTTCGGATTATATCCGTTTCTAATAGTATAGCCACGTTCTGCAATTTCTCTATTATCATTATCCGTTTGACGTCTATCGTTTTTTAAGTCTTCGCCTAAATTTCGATCATCAGAAAAATGATTTTTTAAATCTGTGTTATAGCTGTTTTTGTTATCGATAGTATTCATGATGTCTTGTTTTTATGATTAATATTTACAAATCTAGTATGAAGATGAGGCAATTGCTTATAAGATTTTTAAGTGTAATTCTATAATTAACAGATGTTTAGAATAGAATTTTAATTTAAAATTTTGTAACCCCTCTTGCTATGCAGACAGTAATTTTATCATGTTATTAATCATAAAAATTATTATCATGAAAACTACAAATAGTAAAAGTGCAAGTACAGCAAAAGAAAGAGCTAAAGAGACCACGCCAAGAGGAGTTACAAAGCCAAAATCGAGTGCAGCCTCAGGGTTGACCGAATTATTTGAAGAAGCACTAAAAGATATTTATTGGGCAGAAAAAGCGCTGACAAAAGCTTTGCCTGTAATGGTTAAAAATGCTTCTTCAGTTGAATTGAAAGATGCAATTGACAATCATTTAACCGAAACGGAGGAGCAAATTGCCCGTTTAGAAGAAGTATTTAAAATCGTAGGCAAAAAACCAACGGCAAAAAAATGTGATGCTATGGAAGGTTTGATCGAAGAAGCTAAAGGAATGCTGGAAGAAACAGAATTTGGAGTAGTGCGTGATGCAGGAATTATTGCTGCAAGCCAGAAAATTGAGCATTACGAAATTGCTACTTACGGTACTTTAAGACAATTTGCAGAAACTCTAGGTATTCCTGAAGCAGCCACTTTGTTAGAGCAAACGCTAGATGAAGAAAAAGGCGCTGATAAAACCCTGACAGAAGTTGCTGTAAATGCAGTAAATCTTGAAGCTGCAGAAATTGAATAAGCATAGGAAATAAAATAAAAAGTGCAGTTTTCGAGCTGCACTTTTTTAGTTAAATAAAAGATTGAGTATATGCCCGAAGGTCCGTCAATAGTAATTTTAAAAGAAGAAGTGCAGCAATTTGCCGGACAGAAGATAATTTCTGTATCGGGGAATACGCATATTGATATTTCCAGGCTCCAGGATAAAACCATTTTGGCTTTTAAAACCTGGGGAAAACATTTTTTAATCTGTTTTGATTCTTTTACAGTAAAAATCCACATGCTCATGTTTGGTACTTATCGAATAAATGAGCGAAAAGTTTCAAAACCCAGACTGAGTTTAGTTTTTGAAAACGGAGAGCTTAATTTTTATACTTGTTCCGTAAAAATTTTAGAAGGAGACATTAATTCTCATTACGATTGGAGTGTTGATGTCATGAATGAAAATTGGAATCCTAAAAAAGCACAGCAGAGTATCGAAAAAATGCCTCAAAAAATGATTTGCGATGTCATTTTGGATCAGGATATTTTTTCTGGAGTAGGAAACATTATAAAAAATGAAGTTTTGTACCGCTGTTATGTGCATCCAGAATCGATTGTAGAGAAAATTCCGCCTCACATAAAAAGCCAGCTTATCGCTGAATGCTCCACTTATAGTTTTGAATTTCTATATTGGAAAAAGAAATTTGAACTTAAAAAACATTGGGAAGCGTACATCAAAAGTGTGTGTCTGCGATGCAATCTTCCTTTTCAGAAAAAACAGACTGGAGAACGAAAACGCAGAAGCTTTTTCTGTACTAACTGCCAACAATTATATATATGAAAAATCACGTAAAAATAGGCTGTTCCAGTTTTTACAACAGTTTCTGGAAAAACGTTTTTTACCCTCAAAATCTTCCTTCCAAAAAATGGTTTGAGTTCTATTGCCAGCATTTTGACACGTATGAGTTTAATGGCAGTTTTTATAAATTTCCAACTGTTCGCATTTTTCAAAATTGGTACAACAAAACGCCAGAATCTTTTTTGTTTTCGGTCAAAGTGCCCAAAGAAATCACACATATTAAAAAGCTTATAGACTGCGAAAGCCGTTTGAATGACTTTTATAACATCTGTAAGGAAGGGATGAAAGACAAGCTTGCCGCTGTTTTGTTTCAATTTCCGCCAAGTTATGCTTATAGTAAAGAAAAATTAGATGCCATAATTGGAATTCTCAATTACAATTTCAAAAATGTAGTTGAATTTCGCCACGAAAGCTGGTGGAATGATGAAGTTTGGAATGCATTTAAGGAAAACAATATCACGTTTTGCAGTGTGAGTTATCCCAATCTTCCTCAAACTATTTTCAAAGATTTTCCAATACTTTACATGCGTTTTCACGGTATTCCGAAATTATTTCATTCTAGTTATTCGACAGAAGAATTAAGAGAGGTAAATCGCCAGATTCGTTCCAAGAAAGGATTTGTTTATTTTAATAATACAGCAAGTGAAGCAGGTATTCTGAATGCATTAGAATTGAAAAGAATGGCTATCTGATAAAATTAAAGCAAGATTTTTTAACGCAAATCACACGACGTTTTTTATTTTGAGAACTTAATGAATACTAGAAAGAGATCGCAAAGTTTTTTGTTTGCGGTTAATTTTTTGTTTCAAGCAGATCTTGCAGATTTACCACTAGAAAAACATTCTGCAGATTAAATTCTGCGAGAAAAAAATAACCGCAAAGTACATAAATGCTCTCTGCGGTTATAACCTTTTCGTTTAAAAAAAACTACAATTTAAGGCTTCCTTCGATTCCGTCATCCATCGTTTTTCCGGTTATAAAAGCAGCTGTCATTTTTGCAATCGCAACCATTTTTCCGTTTTTATTGTTCCAATAGTATCCATCTTCGGGAACTACTTTAATCACGCTTAAGTTCGGGTCATCGATGCCGCCTGGCATCCATATTTTTATGGCAGGATTCCATAATTTTTCAATTGTTTCTCGGTGGTACGAAATACTTGCCGTTCCGTGAAGAGTTAAGAATTTATCATGCGGTTCGGCAAAAAAGATTTCAACCATCGGATTCAATGTAATTTCAGCATTTTGTCCGCTGTTTCTGTCCGATAAAAACCATAGGTTTCCCAAATCATCAATTTTCTGTACAGACATAGGTCGAGATTGTATTCTGTAATCTTTATATGTACAAAACATACATGTTTTAATATGCGCAGCGAGATCTTTTATTTTGTCTACTGCAAATTCATCTGTAAGGTCTTTATGATCGCCCATAACGTTATATTTTTAAGTTTTTTGTATTTTAATTATTTGGCAAACAATTAGATATTGTCTGAGAAATAGTAAAAGTAAAGTTGGGGCTTTTTGCACTTTTACAGCTTATATAATTAAATTTATAAATTATGATATTTCAATTTGCATTGTAAGAAATTAAAGCTAAATTCTATTTGTTAGATAAAATTGCACTATATTTGGGGATATTAAAATTCTAAGCCAAAAATACAATGACAGATTTCACCATATTCTATACTGATGACGACGAAGATGATTTATGTATTTTTGCAGATGCCGTAGAATCTATTCCTCATAATATTAAACTGCAAACGTATTCTGGAAGTCAAAATTTTTTGAATGCCATTTCGGAATCATCTGTTGTTCCATCCGTAATTTTCTTGGATTTAAATATGCCTGGAAAAAATGGATTTGACGTTTTGGAAGAACTTAGAAGTTCTCATGACAAAAAAGACATTCCTGTAGTCATTTATTCCACTTCGAGTGAACCAGGTAATATTGAGAAATGTCTTAAGCTTGGAGCTAATTGTTTTATAACCAAGCCTGTATTAATGAGTGACATCATAAAAGCAATAGAACACGCAATACAAATTGATTGGAAAAAGTTTATCCCGACCCAATCCAATTTTGTATTTAAATACTGATTTCAGATAAATCTGGAATATAAATATTAAAGACAGAACCTTTTCCTTTTTCACTATCAACGGTGATAAAGCCTTTATGGTTTTCTACAATTTTTTTCACAATTGCAAGGCCAATACCTGTTCCTCGATATTCGCTCTCGGTGTTTAAACGCTGGAAAACTTCAAAGATTTTTTCTTTATAAACGAGCTCAAAACCAATTCCGTTATCCGAAACTTGGAGATGGTGGTATTTTTTGTCTTTAAATTCAGCATTTGGAAGCGATTTTCCATCAACTTTTTTAACTGATATTTTTACTTTTGGAGGAACGCCAGGACGTGAAAATTTTAGGGCATTTTCCACCAGATTGTGAAGTAGCTGTCTAAATTGGAACTGTATCAGTGTTGCTTCTCCCAAATCGTGATATTCTACAATGGCATTTTTTTCTTCAATGCGATCTGAAAAATCACTGATTACTTCTTCAGCGATTTCGTCTATTTTAATTTTTGTAAATATGCGATCGGCAGAATTGGCACGGGAATAGGTTAATAAATCCTGTATTAAATTTTGCATTTTTTTAGCCGAAAACTCAATCCTGTTTAAATAGGTTTTGGCATTCGCCGAAATATTCTGCTCATCCAAATCGGCCAATCGGCTAGCAAAAGTCTGGATTTTACGCAAAGGTTCCTGAAGATCATGACTCGATATATAAGCAAATGACTGCAGTTCTATATTCATATTAACCAGATCTCTGTTTTTGAGTTCCAGTTGCGTTGTGCGTTCAATAATCTGTTCTTCCAGCTGATTGGTAAAGTTTTTTTGTTCTTCTATATCGGTACTGCTTCCCACCCACATGGTTACTTTTCCAGATTCGTCCAATTGGGCAACGGCACGGCTGAGCTGCCATCTGTATTCGCCATCATAACGTTTAAATCGGTGGATAAAAAGAAAATCATGTCCCGTTTTTACTGATTCCATCCAGAGTTTTACATTTTCTTCGCGATCGTCTGGATGGATAATTTGTAGCCAGCCATTCTTTTCAATCTCTTCTTTAGAAAGTCCAGAATAGTTGTAGACGGTTTCATTAAAATAATTTAGATTCCCCAAAGTATCGCTTGTCCAGATAAGTTGGGGCATAGAATCGGCGAGGAGTCTAAACTTTTGCTCGCTTTTTACTAGAACATGCTGCATATTTTTTTCTACAGTTACATCCATTACAGTTCCAATCATTTTTGAAGGAATATTATTTTCATCAAAAAAGATTTTGCCATGCATTTTAATCCATCCAATTGAATTGTCTACTTTTAAAATGCGAGCTTCATATTTGTAAATGCCTTCCTTTAACGCCTTTTCAAAAGCCTCTTTAACAATATGTTCGTCTTTAGGAAGAATACGGCTTCGAACGTCTTCATGTATTATTTTAGTGCCTTTTTCAAATCCGAAGATATCTAGAATGTTATCGCTATAAAGTAACTTTTTGGTTTTAAGATTTAAATCCCAGGTAGCAATTTTTCCAATTTCAGTTGCCAAACGTGCTCTTTCTTCTGTAGTCTCCACTTTTTTTCGAGCTTTGACTTTAGAAGTTACGTCATAAACGGTGCACATAATTCCAGATGCCTTTCCGTTTTCTTCGTAAAGCGTTGTATATTGGTAATCGAGGTAGAATTTTTTGAGTTTCCCTTTAATATTAACATAAGTAGCAGCTTCGGTTTCACTAATTTTTTTTCCGGTAGTAAGGACTTCGTGCAATAATTCAGGATATTTCTGATTGTGCAATTCTGGAAAAACTTCCAATAAAGGTCGGCCAATAAAGTCCTTTTCTTCTTTCTGCCAAATATCATGCATCATGGCTTTATTGGCCATTTCGATTACATAATCTTCTCCTCTAAAAATTGCCATTGCAATAGGAGATTCCATAACAATATTGCGAAAAGCAACTTCATTTTCTGCAAGCAGATGCCTTGCTTTTACATCTTCAGTTACTTCATAAGCCACTACTATGATTCCTGTGATAGTATGGTTTTCTTCTTTTAAAGGATAAAAAACGACATTGAAATAGGCTAATTCCTGTTTATTATATCGGTTTAAGGTTACAGCAAATTCATCTTGAGAATAAGGAATTCCAGTTTCAAAGACATTTTTTAGCAAGGGATAGACAGCTTCCTTAGTTTCGGGAAACGAATCAAAAATGGGCCGGTTTAAAATATCACTTTCTTCTTTGTCTGCAATATGAAGATACGTTGTATTAGCCATTTCAGCAATAAAATCTGCTCCTTTTAAAATACAGATGCCAAGCGGAATTTGTTTTACAGTGTTTCTAAAACGTCTTTCACTTTCTTCCAGATTTTTGCGCGTAAGCACTTGTTCCGTAGTTTCATTGCAGATTACCAAAACACCGTTTGTTTTTCCGTTTTCATCATTCACAGGACTGTAGCTAAAAGTCCAGTATACATCTTCCATTTTACCGTTTCTGTAAATCGGCAGCAATTGGTCTTCGTGCCATGTGGCTTCGCCTTTATCAAAAACTTGATCGATTAAAGGCTTAATGAAATCCCAGATTTCAGGCCAATACTCGGCACCTTTTTCGCCAAGAATAGCGGGATGTTTGCCATCATTCCCTAAACTCGGACGATAGGCATCATTATAAAAACAAATATGATCTGGCCCCCAAAACAGAAACATGGGAAACTTGGAGTTTAAAAGAATTCCTAAAGTAGTGCGCAGGCTCTGCGGCCATAATTCTACTGGCCCAACAGCCGTTTTGCTCCAATCTTTAGCGCGGGTAAGTTGTCCCATTTCTCCTCCATTTGCCAGAAAAGAATAGCTTTGACTCATTTAAGATTTAGTATTTATTGGTCTAATAATCAGCTAATTTTTGAATATTTTTTTGTGTTTTAGAATTAGCTTTAGTTAAAATTAAGAAAAAATAAATATTCATTTAGAGGCCATTTTTGAATGAGGCAACATTAAAATCAATTGAGTTAATTTTATCTCGTTTCTATGCGGAAATTTGATAAACAGATAAAGTTAAAAGATATGAAACGAGAAGATTCAAAACATGAAACCGACAATATAAAGAGATATCAGGAAGAAGGTTATACTGCCAATTATCTATTCGAAAATGATCGTTTAATAGATGCAGAAACAAAAGAAGCCTATAAACCTGAAGATATATTTATTGTTGCTCATCATCGATATGAAGGAATGAGCGATCCTGATGATATGTCGATTTTGTATGTTATAGAAACAAAAGACAAAAGAAAAGGAACACATTTATTAGGATATGGCCCGATGGCCGATTTAGAAGAAGCCGAATTTTTTAAAGATATTCCGAAAGCCAATTATTCTAAAAATGCTGATATAAACGAATTGACTTAAAAGAATAAAAATAGATTGGTATTTTTATTTTGCTGATGAGCAGTTGTTTCAAATTTATTTGAGGCAGCTGCTTTTTTTTTAGGTTCTAAGATGCTAAGGTTCTGAGATGCTAAGATTTTTCTAGAAGCATTTTTTAAAGCTTTTAGGTTATCAAGACTTTGATGGCAAAAAATTTTAGAGTTAAGAAACTTAGAAACTTAGAACCTTAGCATCTTAGAACCTTATAAATAAAAATTATGAAATTTCTCCGCAAAATTCTATAAAGATTTAGCTTCCAATATAAACGAAATTTGGATTATAGAAATGAAATAAAAACCAAAGTTAGTTTTTGTGCGTAAATAACTACTAACTCATTCATTAAAAACCAAAATTCTAATACATGAAAAAACTTTACATAAATACTGGAAGCTTTGACGCTGTTTTTAATAATTTGAAAGAAAGCTTTGGCGGAGACTTATCTATTACAGCCAATGAATATAGACTGGCGGTAAAATCAAAATGGGCAACTGGGAATATTTCCGGAGTACGTTTTGAGAAAGAAATGTCGTACCTCAATTTTGATTTGACTTTAAATCAAGATGTTAATTTAAGTATTGAATCCAATCCTTATTTGCCTGTATTTTTTGTGTATTGCGAAAAAGGAAGCGTATTGCACCGTTTTGGAGCAAATGGAGCTGTTAAACGTTTAAAAGAGCAGCAATCGGGTATTATGAGCAATTCGTCTTCAATAAATAGCGTATTGTGCTTTGAAAGCCACAAAAAGATTCAGTTTTCATTAATTGGAATACCAACAAATGTAAATGATGCAGCAAATGCTGATTTTGCTTTTCAGATTAAAAAAAGATTTACGCATGAATCTGGAAATTATATTTATATCGGAGCTGAGGGCTCAAAAATAGGAGAGAAGTTTCAAGAACTTAAAACGATTCCGAAACAAGGAACGGTTCGTTATTTGCTAATGAAAAGCATTTTGCGCGAAATTGTACAGTTAGAGATAGCTCAGCATAGTTATAATTATCTGACTCCGTTTGAACCTGTTTTAAATTTTGCGTCTAAACAGCTGACAGAAATCAAAAAGCTATCAGAAATCAATTTCGGACATTTTGTAGCGCCAGTGCTATCTTTAAAAAGAAATTTACAATCAAAAATTCTAAAGGAAAAATATTTAGAATTAGAACCTTACAACCAAAAATTAGCTAGCTAGTAAGCATTATTATATCCTTCACTTTTCAATAAAAAACAGCTTCGATCGAGCTGTTTTTTTCTTTTTATAGGCTACTGCTCTTTTTCAAAATAAATAATAAAATAAACCATAGTAAGATTTAAAATCAACGAAATGCTGTTGGTGATAATAATCGGCAAATCGTTTTTCAGAATGCCGTAAATAACCCACACCGCGATTCCGAAAGTAAGCGTGCCAAACATTTTAAGCGAAATCTGCTTCACTTTTTTGGTTTTCCAAACCTTCAAAATTTGCGGAATTGTCGATATCGTAACACATGCACCAGCAAAAAGTCCTATTGCATCAATAAAATTCATTTTTATTTTTTTAAGTTCCAAAGCAGCAAAGGGGCAAAGTTTTGTTTTAGAAAATCATAAAATCGCAGCATTCACGATGCAGAAAAATCTCAGAATCTTAGATTCTCAGAAACTTAATCTAACCTACCAATTCCCCGCCATTTACATGAATAAACTGTCCGGTAATATAACTACTGTCTTCAGAAGCTAGAAAAACATAAGCAGGTGCCACTTCAGAAGGTTGTCCGGCTCTTTCCATCGGATTGTCTTTTCCAAATTCAGATAATTTATCGAAGCTGGCTACAATCAAAGGCGTCCAAATTGGTCCTGGGGCTACACCATTGACACGTATTTTCCTTTTTGCCAACATGCTCGAAAGCGAACGCGTAAAACTTACAATGGCGCCTTTTGTACTAGCATAATCCGCTAAATGTTCGCTTCCGCGAAAAGCTGTTACAGAAGTCGTATTAATAATGGTATCGCCTTCTTTTAAAAAAGGAAGCGCGGCCTTGGTAATATAGAAAAACGGATAAATATTCGTTTCAAAAGTTTTATGGAGCTGTACATTTGTTATCTTTTCCAATTCATTTTGAGGAAAATGTACCGCCGCATTATTTACCAAAATATTGATATTTTTAAAAGTCGTATGACATTTTTTGATGGCGGCACGACAAAATTTTTCATCCTTCAAATCACCACTTATTAAGAGACATTGCTGGCCTTCCTTTTCAATTAGATCTTTTGTTTCTTTAGCATCTTTGTCTTCTTTTAAATAAACAATGGCAATATTGGCGCCTTCTCTTGCAAAGTGTACCGCAACACTTCGACCAATTCCGCTGTCGCCTCCCGTAATAAAAGCGGTTTTTCCTAAGAGTTTGCCGCTTCCAGTATAATTTTCTCGTATAATTTCTGGTTCGGGAGTCATCATATATTCGTTACCAGGAAGATTTTGTTTCTGTTCGGGGAATGTTTGTTTCTTTTTCATGATTTCTGTGTATTTAAACATTATATGCTATTTAAAATTAGCTTTAAGCAAAAATTTTGTTTGTCTTAAAAGAAATTTTATTTACCTCAATAAAAAACAAATTGTAAATCACGTATGAAAATACTTCTGTTTTCAAAAAAGGTTCATTTATTAAGAATTTCTAACAGGCTAGGAATCATATATAACGTTCAGAATAGTGTTAAAAGATGGGAATTTTGTAAAGATTTTTGATTTAAATAAAAAAGGTCCCCATTATTTTTTTTATACATTTGAGATTTCCACATCATTTTTTAACAGACAATTTTGCAATTTGTTTAAGAAATAAGAAAAATTTTATATTTTATTTTAAAATTAAGTGTTTTGATTTACAACCGATTTAGTTTTCCGACATGGTATTAATTGTAGACGATATAAGAGCGAATATTATCGCTCTAAAAAAGACATTAGAGCTGCATAATATCGATGTTGATAGTGCTGAATCTGGAGAAGAGGCACTAAAAAAAATCCTTAAAACAGATTACTGTCTAATTATTATGGATGTTCAAATGCCTGGACTTGATGGCTTTGAAGTGGTAAAAATCCTTTCTGGAAATCAGCGTACCAAAGATATTCCCGTAATTTTTCTTTCGGCTCTTAATACCGAGAAAAAATATATTTTTAAAGGTTACGAAACAGGCGCTGTTGAGTATATTACAAAACCTGTAGACTCTGATTTGCTGATACTTAAAGTAAAAACTTTCCTTAAGATTTACGAGCAGCAGAACGAGCTTAAAGCTATGAAAGACCTGCTTTCTAAAGAAATCAAAATTAGAAAAGAAGCGCAAGACAATCTTGAAATTAAAATTGCAGAAAGGACAAAAGAACTGGTTCAGAAAAATGAAGAACTAGAACTTCGAAATCATGAATTACAGCAGTTTTCTTGGGTGGTGTCGCACGATTTGAATGAACCTATCCGTAAAATTCAAATTTTCATCAAAATAATAAAAGACCTTTACTTAAAAGCAGATGATAAAGCGGTAGATTATGTGGATCGAACGATAAAATCTGCAGAAAGAATGCAAACTTTAATTACCGATCTTTTGGCTTATTCGAGACTTTCGGCACAGGTTAAACCCGAAAAAACAGATTTAAATGTTGTTTTGCAGGAAGTATTGGGGGATTTTGATTATTTGATCGAACGGAAAAATGCCATTATAAAAACCAATGAACTTCCAACGGTTGACAGTATTCCGAGTCAGATGCGCCAAGTGTTTCAAAATCTGATTGGAAATGCTTTGAAGTTTTCTGGAAATGAAGAAAAGCCGGTAATCGAAATCACTTCAGAAACCATTTTGGAGAAATCAATAGAAAGTCCGACTTCTCCAGAAGGTAAATTTTGCAGAATAATAGTAAGAGACAACGGAATCGGTTTTGATGAAATGTATCTGGATCGAATTTTCATTATCTTTCAAAGCCTAAACGACCGCCAAACCTATGAAGGAACTGGAATTGGATTGGCAATAGCGAAGAAAATCATAGAAAAACACAACGGATTAATCACTGCAAAAAGTAAACCGGGAGAAGGAGCAAGTTTTATCATTGTTCTTCCTTTAAAATACGAATAAAAATAACTTAGAATATATGAATGGTAATTTTAAAAGAAATTTATTAATTAGTTCACTAGTATCACTGCTTGTACTTACTGTGAGTTCGGTTGCTTCTTTTATAAGTATTAAAAGTTTACTAAATAGTAATTTCTGGGTCAATCATACTCAAGATGTAATTTATAACCTAAACGAAGGTTCATCGATTATTACCGAAGCCCAAACCAGCATGAGGGGATATTTGCTTACAGGCGACGAACAGTTTGTAGAGCGATTTAATGATGCTGAAAATAAATCAAATGAATATTTCGAAAAATTAGATGAACTCACATCCGACAATCCTTCGCAGAGAAAATTATTAGAAGAGTTGCGAACCAAACGTTCTGGTTTCTTTAAGTATTTAAACAATCAAATTGTAAAAAAACGTTTAAGCAAACAAACGCTTATTTTCGACCTGAATGAAGGAAGGAAAATGATGAATGAGATAAGAGCAATCATCAGAAAAGTAGAAAATACAGAACAAAAGCTTTTAGAAGAACGCAATTTAAACTCAGAACGCTACGGCAATTATAGTTTGATTTTAATCGTTGTTGCCTTTTTTATTGCTTTTCTTATTTCTATCGTTTTTATGATTAGAATTCTAAAAGATTACAACGAAAGATCTTTGCTGCAGCATGAGTTGGAGAAAAAAGATAAAGAAACTGCTGAAAGGCTGGAAGTAATAAGCGGTATCGCATCTCAGATTTCTAGAGGAAATTATGACGTTCAGATTGATGATAGAAAATCTGATACTTTGGGAGCTCTTGGAGTTTCTATTCATGAGATGAAAGATTCTTTAAAAAATTCTTTTGAATTATTATCTCAAAAAGAATGGCTTCAGTCAGGAGTCGCAGCTTTGAATGACAAAATGCTGGGCGAAAAGACTATTCAGAAATTATCTAAGGATGTTATCGAATTTTTATGCCAGTACACCAACAGCAGTGCTGGGGTTTTGTATGTTGTAGATGGAGAAGAAATGGCAATTTCTGGAGGTTATAGCTATATACCGAGTAAAAATAGAGAACGCATTAAAAAAGGTGAAGGTCTGATTGGTCAAGCAATTGTTTCGGGTAAAATGTTGGAATTAAAATCACTTTCGCCAGATAACATTCATATCAATTATGCTTTAGGTGAAATTAAGCCTACTCATATTGTGGCGCTTCCGCTAATGGATTTTAAAGTAGAAGGTGCTGTTGAATTGGCGAGTATTTATGGTTTTTCTGTGCTGCAATTAGAGTTCCTGAATATGGTTGCCAATAATATCGGAATTGCTTTGAAAGCGACGCAAAACCGTAAAAGAGTTATGGAACTGCTGGAAGAAACGAAATCTCAGGCAGAAGAATTGCAGATTCAGCATAGCGAATTGGAAGCGATAAATGCAGAATTAGAAGCTCAAACCGAAAAATTGCAAGCTTCGGAGGAAGAACTCCGCGTGCAACAGGAAGAGTTGGAGCAAACCAACGAAGAATTATCGGAAAGAAGCGTTCTGTTAGAAGAGAAAAATACAGAAATTCAGAAAAAATCAGAAGCTTTAGAATTAACAACTCGTTACAAATCTGAGTTTTTGGCCAATATGTCTCATGAATTGAGAACACCGCTGAATTCAATTTTATTGTTGAGCCGTCTATTGTCTGAAAATAACAATAAAACGATGAACAATGAAGAAATCGAATTTGCAAAAGTAATTCAGAGTTCAGGAAACAGTTTGTTAGGATTAATTGATGAAATTCTTGATTTATCTAAGATTGAAGCAGGTAAAATGGATCTGGAATTCTTAGATGTTTCGACCAAAGAAATTACAGATAACCTTCATAATCTGTTTTATATGGTGGCAAAAGAAAAGGGAATTAATTTTGAAATTATTGCCAAAGAAGCGCCAATCGTTATTAAAACAGACAAAATGCGTTTGGAGCAGATTTTGAAAAATTTGATTTCGAATGCCATTAAATTCACCGAAAAAGGAACTGTTTCTCTTGAAATCAAAGTAGATACAGACGATGATAAAATAATCTGCTTTATTGTAAAAGATACTGGAATCGGAATTCCGTTAGAAAAACAGCCTTTAATTTTCGAAGCTTTCCAGCAGGCAGACGGTTCGACTAAACGTAAATATGGCGGAACTGGTCTAGGATTGTCTATTAGCCGTGAATTGGCTAAACTATTGAGAGGAGAAATTATCCTGCATAGTAAAGTCAATGAAGGTAGTACATTTACGTTGTGTCTTCCAGTTTTTGGATTCGCAATCAATAAAGTTACAGCAGATAAAATTCCGCATGTAGAAGAAGTCGAAGAAACTGCCGAAATCGAAGAGGTAAAACCAAAATATATCAGCGAAGTCGTTCCTGAAGAAATTGAAGACGACAGAGATTCAATTGTAGAAGGCGATAAAGTAATTCTGATTGTAGAAGACGACATAAGTTTTGCCAAATCATTACTGGCTTTTACGCAGAAAAAAGGATATAAAGGTGTAGTAGCAGTTAGAGGTGATTATGCCTTAAATTTTGCCTTAATCTACAAACCAATTGGAATTTTATTGGATATCGAATTGCCAATAAAAAGTGGCTGGCAAGTTTTGGAAGAATTGAAAAATCATTCACAAACCAAGCACATTTCGGTGCACATTATGTCATCGCACAAATTAAAACAGGAAAGTTTATTGAAAGGCGCCGTGGATTTCTTAGACAAACCTGTGGCTTTTGATAAAATTCCTGAAGTCTTTATGCGTATCGAACACATCATAAACAAAGAATCTCAAAAGGTTTTAATTATTGAAGATAATCCGAAACACGCTAAGGCATTGGCTTATTTCTTGGAGACTTATAGCATCAATTCTGAAATAAAAAGCGAAGTTTCGGCAGGTTTATCGGCTTTGAGCAAAGAAGATGTAGACTGCGTGATTCTAGATATGGGAATTCCAGACAAACAGGCTTATGAAATTTTAGACGGCGTAAAGAAAAGCCCAGGATTAGAAAATCTTCCAGTGATTGTCTTTACCGGAAAAAGTTTATCGATAAAAGAAGAATTAAAAATCAGAAAGTACGCCGATTCGATTATTGTAAAAACGGCACATTCGTATCAAAGAATGCTCGATGAGGTTTCACTTTTCCTTCATTTGGTTGAAGAAAAGAAAGAAGGAAATAATAAAGAAAACTACAAAAAACTGAATTCGCTGAACAATATTCTGTTCGAGAAAAAAGTATTAATTGTAGATGATGATGTACGAAATATATATTCGCTTTCAAAAGCTTTAGAAGCATTTAAAATGAATGTCATTACGGCTTTTGACGGAAAAGAAGCGATTAAAATTTTAGATGAAAATCCAGATACCGATGTGGTATTGCTGGATATGATGATGCCAAATATGGATGGTTATGAAACAGCAGAAAAGATAAGAAGCAACCCTAAATTTCTTAACTTAGCTGTAATAGCAGTAACGGCCAAAGCAATGACTGGCGATAGAGAGAAATGTATTAAGGCGGGAGCCTCAGATTATATTACAAAACCTGTAGATGTTGACCAGCTGTTATCATTGCTGCGAGTATGGCTTTATGATAAAATCTAATCTTTAAAATGCTTTAAATGGGAAAAAAACGTGTGTTGATTATAGATGATGATTCAAGAAATATTTTTGCTATGGTGAATACCTTAAAAGCAAAATCGTATGATTGTATCTCTTGTCTAAGTGCCGAAGAAGCATTAAGAATATTAAAAGAAGACTCATCGATAGATGTCGTTTTGATAGATATGATGATGCCCGAAATGGATGGTTATGAGGCAATTCCGCTTATAAAAGCAATTCCATCACAAAAATCCACATTGGTGGTTGCCGTAACAGCGCAGGCAATGGCAGGAGATAAAGAAAAATGTTTACAAGCCGGAGCAGATGCTTATATCTCAAAACCTGTAGATGTTGATAAATTACTTCAGATTTTGGGAGGAAATTTAAATGAATTATGATTGAAGATATTGAATTAGAAACTCTTATAAATGATGTTTACGAATATTACGGTTTTGATTTTGGAAGCTATTCCAGAGCCTCACTTAAAAGACGTGTAAGCCGTGTTTTCTATTTAGACGGATTTAAGCATTTTCATGATTTTTTGTCTAAAGTCCGTACTGATCCCGAATATTGTAAAAGAATGATTGACGAAATTACGGTTAACGTAACCGAGATGTTTCGCGATCCATCATTTTATTTGACACTCAGAAAAGAAGTCCTTCCGCTATTAGGAACCAAACCTTTTATCCGTATTTGGCATGCAGGATGTTCTACAGGAGAAGAAGTCTATTCGATGGCTATTATGCTGAAAGAAGCTGGATTGCTGCATAAATCGATATTGTATGCCACAGACATAAATGCTTCGGTATTAGAAACAGCAAAAAGCGGTATCTTTCCATTACGAATGATAAAAGATTACGCTGATAATTATCGCGATGCTGGCGGACAGCAGGATTTTTCAGACTATTACATCGCCAATTACGGCTTTGCAAAATTTAATGAAAGTCTTTCTGAAAAAATGGTTTTTTCGCAACATAACTTAGTTTCAGACACTTCTTTCAATGAGTTTGATCTTATTTTGTGCCGCAATGTTTTAATTTATTTTGATAATAATCTGCAGAAAAGAGTCGTTAATTTATTTGATGACAGTCTCGCTGTTTTGGGTTTTTTGGCACTCGGAACAAAAGAAACGATAAAATATTCTATATCTCAGACCAAATACAAACAATTTGCTAAAGAGAAAATATGGAGAAAAATAAAAGAATAACAAATTGTAAAGTAGTAATAATTGGCGGCTCGGCAGGAAGTTTACAGGCATTATTGCAGATTTTGCCTTTTATAGAAAAACCAATTTCATTTGCGATTGTAATTGTGGTTCACAGAAAAAACTCAGACGAACAAACCTTAGAAAGTTTAATTGCTTTAAAATCTAAAATTACTGTAAAAGAAGTAGAAGATAAAGTAAAATTTGAATCTGGGTTTGTTTATATCGCACCTTCCAATTATCATTTATTGTTTGAGAAAAACGAAACGCTTTCATTAGATACATCAGAAAAAGTTAACTATAGCAGGCCAAGCATAGATGTCTCTTTTGAGTCTGCGGCAGAAATATATGGTGAACATTTGATTGGAATATTACTTTCAGGTTCCAATTCAGATGGAACAATCGGATTGAGGGCAATCCAAGCTGCTGGCGGAATAAGTGTTGTTCAGAATCCACTTTCTGCTGAAATGCCTTTTATGCCCAATAATGCTATCTTGCATACAGTTCCTGACTTTGTTTTAAGCACTGAAGAAATTTTGGAATTTATAAAAGGAATAAATCAAGAATCTGAAGAAGCTTGAAATGTCACCCCTCTAGGGCTTTCCAAATACAGGTAAAATTATACTATAAATATTTAGCTTCTCCGAAGCTTTTAGTGAGTGTATTTAGTTTGAAATTATCGTTTTAAGATTTAGGGGTGATTTAGAATAAGTCCCAGAGGGATGAAATATTTATAGCAAATAATTAGAAGCACGATCAAAAGCTCCAGAGGAGCGAAATATATTTCGGTTTAAAAAATATATTATTTCTCATCTTCAGGAAGAACCACTTTGTTGAGTTCAGCCTCTTTCTGAGCTCTTTTTTGTGCCGCTTTACCTTTTCCAATCGGAATTCCTGCTGTAACATACAAAGATCTGTTGAATTGATTGTTCGGGCCGTCACCTTTCATTACAGTAACGAGTCCGTAATAATATTGAACAGTGACATTCAAACCGTTTCCAACATTCATATGATATCCAGCACCAAAAGCAAGTCCAGCATCTATAACATGAATCTGATCTCTAATGTTTTTCTTGTAGACCACATCATCATTATTGATTTCGTTTTTAAACTCATCAAAGGCTTTGGCCAATAAACCAAATTGAGGTCCTGTTTTGAGGTAAATATTGTTTTTGAATTGATATTTAATTAAAATCGGAACATTAAAATAACGGATTTCACGATTCACATGACCGCCGGCAAAAGTGTTATCGAGATTTTCATCATTTAAAGAATACACTGGAATATCCTGAGCTCCCATAGGCGATTTTACAATTACGCCAGTATTGATCATCCAAGCTGGGTTTTTTCTAGATTTCAAATCAAAATAAAAGCCAAGATTAAAACCGGGGTTCAAAGCAGAGGAGCCCATATTAGAAATCGTAGAAAAATTAGCACCGCCCTCCAAACCAAATTCCAAAAACTCTGAATTGAGTTTATCTCCAAATATTAAGGAAATCAAGACTTGCGACTGCGCCGTAGTAATGCTAAAAAATGTGATAAGGATTAGAAAACCTTTTTTCATACAATTCATGAATTTAAAGTCCAAAACGGTACTGAAGACTGCCCAGAACTTGTGTACGAGAGCCTAAGAAACCGCATTCTGCACGAAACATAACATGCTTGCTGAATTGATATTGAGACCCGATAATAAAGTTCCACATATCTTTAGGTCTTTTTTGAAGTGAATATTGAACAGATGAGTCTGAGGCTGTGCTCAATGCGCCGTCCAGAGTTGCCAAGAATGTTCCTGCTCTTTCTAAAGCCCTGTCGGCAGTATTATGTTTGGCAATATTAACCGGATTTTTTTGTTCAGGAGGAGTTAAACTATCCCACCAATTATCTACTTTTGTTTGATTTTCAGATACTTTTTGAAGCCCATTGTCCACTTTAGCCTGAGCACTGCTTAGATCAATAAAATCAGATAAAGGTAAGTCTCCATTAGTGTCCCCAGAAATATGGACTCTGAAACCTCCAACCCAAATCGCTATATTTGTGTCTGGTTTGTTGAATTTAAATGTTTTTCCTAATCTTGGGCCAAAAACATAAGAAAAAGCAGGTTTATCTAGCGAACTAATATCAGTCCAAGCCATATTCATATCCAGAGCCAGCCAGCCACCGCCAATACCAATTGTTGGTGTCATACCAATACCAAAAGTAGTAGCATCAAAATTTGCTTTGGTGCTGAAATTTGCAATTTCAGACCAATTATTATCTGCGTCCGGAACCCAAATGCCAGCATTAATTTTAGTTGCCGTTTTGGCCTTTCCGAAAATTCCATAAATATTTAAAAAAGGAAGCAGCCATATATCTGGTCTTATAGTAAGTGCCCCAGCTTCAACGGTTGATTTATCAAATCGTACAATTTCATCTAAGTTATATTGAGGGCCATGATTAAACCCAATATTTAAATCATTAATGACAATTTCAGATTCCTGCCAGAAATAATTCACAGAAACTCCGGCAGAATAAGGAAGTTTATATCCCTTTTGAGCTACTTTTTCTCCCCAAATAGGAAGAGCGTAAGGATATTTTTCTGTTTTAAGACTGTCTTTTAACGGTTGATTTTTTTCTCCTACAATTTTATCGGTATAAACCTGTCCGAAAATTTGCATGCTGAAAAATAATAAAGAGGCTGATATTAGTGTATTACATTTCATTGATTAGAATATTTAAAATTAATTAATTAAACTGCGAAAAATAAATGGTACTAATTGTGTAAAGAAATCTTTGTTATTTTTTTGGCTTATAGAAAATGATTTTTTAGGATTTAAAATTAGGGAACTTAAAGAATTGTTAAAATTATTGTTAAAGTTAACGAAATTTTCTTACCTCGCACAAATTTTTTAGATAAAATAAAAAACTAATGAAATAATTTTCAGACCATTACTGAAGAGATTATTTTTAATTTTGACATTAATATTTAACTGGAAAATTGTATTTTTACACCTGTGAAATGGATAACAATCATATTGTCGATTTACCTGATGGCATTATCTAATATGCCATGTGCAGATATGGAAGTAAACAGTGCTATGCATAAAACAGCTCAGTTTGCGTCAGAAGACAATCATTCGCATGATAAAACAAATGATTTATGTTCTCCATTCTGTGCTTGCAATTGCTGTGGCGCACAAGTTTTAAGTTACCATTCTGCTGTAATTTTCGAATTTCCTAAAGCATACAATCAAATTTCAATAGCTTTACCAAGCTACAATTCTGTTTTTACTTCTAATTTCTACGGAAGTATTTGGCAACCCCCTCAGATAGCATAATGATTATGCCTGTCCGATAAAGATCGGAAACGGGCGAGAGAGTTGTGGACTTTTCACACATTTACAGACAATTTAATTGTCTCATTTCTCACGTCATTATATATTCAAATGTTAGATAAAATCATTCAGTTTAGTATACGAAACAAATTCGTAATACTATTATTTACCCTTGCGCTTATAGCTTGGGGAAGTTATTCGCTTAAAAAGTTACCGCTCGATGCCCTTCCAGATGTAACCAACAATCAGGTTCAGATTATTACAACTTCGCCAACACTGGCAAGTCAGGAAGTCGAGCAATTAATTACGTATCCCTTAGAAAGAGCTGTAAAAACAGTTCCAAAAGTAATAGAACTTCGCAGTATTTCCCGTTTCGGATTATCCGTAGTAACTGTTGTTTTTGAAGACGATGTAGACATTTACTGGGCTCGTGAACAGATATTTCAGCGCTTAAAACAAGCCGAAGAAAACATTCCCGATTATGTAAATTCTCCTGAATTAGCGCCCATTTCGACAGGATTGGGAGAGATATACCAATATGACGTTTATGCCAAAAAAGGCTACGAAAATAAATACAGTGCAATTGAATTGAGAACTATTCAAGATTGGATTATTATTCCACAATTGCAGGGAATTAAAGGCGTTGCCGAGGTAACTTCTTGGGGAGGAAAACTCAAACAGTTCGAAATTGCCGTAAACCCAAATATGCTCAATAGTTTGGGCGTTACGATTACCGAAATTTTTGAGGCGCTAGAAAAAAACAATCAAAATACGGGAGGCGCTTATATTGAAAAAGATCAGTATACCTATTTTATCCGCGGTGTCGGAATGGCTAAAGGCATAAAAGATCTTGAAAATGTAGTGGTAAAAAACCGAAATGGTTCGCCTGTTTTGGTTCGAAATGTAGCACAGGTTCGCGAAGGCATTGCATTACGTTATGGAGCTTCGACCAAAGATGGAAAAGGTGAAATTGTTTCCGGAATGGTTTTAATGCTGAAAGGTGAAAATTCGAGCGCTGTTGTAAACCGTGTTCATGAAAAAATGGAGCAGATAAACAAAAGCCTTCCAGAAGGAGTGGTTGCCGAAGCTTTTATTGATAGAGGAAAACTCGTAGATAACTCTATTAGTACCGTTGCAAAGAATTTATTAGAAGGAGCATTAATCGTCATTTTTGTCTTGATTTTATTCTTAGGAAATCTTCGTGCAGGACTCATTGTCGCTTCAGTAATTCCTCTGGCGATGCTGTTTGCCGTTATTTTAATGAATGCCTTTGGCGTAAGCGGAAACCTAATGAGTCTTGGTGCCATTGATTTCGGAATCATAGTCGACGGTGCCGTTATTATCGTGGAAGCCACGATGCATCATCTTCAGAAATTCAAAATTAAAAAGGAATTGACACAAGAAGAAATGGACATTGAGGTTTATAATTCGGCTTCAAAAATTAGAAATAGTGCGGCTTTTGGCGAAATTATCATTTTAATAGTCTATTTGCCAATCCTAGCTTTAATCGGAACCGAAGGAAAAATGTTCAAGCCAATGGCTATGACCGTTGGTTTTGCCATTATCGGAGCTTTTATTCTTTCTCTGACCTATATCCCGATGATGAGCGCTTTATTTCTTTCAAAAAAAACAGAGCATAAAGAAAATTTCAGCGACCGCATGATGGCATGGTTAGAAAGCCTATATACTCCCTTATTGAAAAAAGCTTTAGAGTTTAAAAAAGTGGTGCTTTCAGTCGCTGTCGGACTTTTTGCTTTTGCATTTATTGTTTTCCAAAACATGGGAGGCGAATTTATCCCAACAATCGAAGAAGGCGATTTGGCAATCAATGCCACTATTATGACGGGAAGTTCACTTACGCAGATGGTTGAAACTGCGACTAAATATGAACAGATTCTAAAAGCCAAATTCCCAGAAATCAAAACTATTGTGACCAAAATAGGAAGCGGTGAAATTCCAACCGATCCCATGCCAATTGAAAGTGGGGATTTGATTATTGTTTTAAAAGACAAGAAAGAATGGAGAAGCAAATACCGAAATTGGGAAGAAATCGCCAATGCCATGAAAAAGGAGATGGAAATTATTCCTGGTGCGAATATCGAGATTTCGCAACCCATTCAGATGCGTTTTAATGAATTAATGACAGGAAGCCGTTCTGATATTGCGATCAAGATTTTTGGAGACGATTTGGAAATACTGGATGCCAAAGCAGCAGAATTGATTTCGAAAATAAAAGGAATTGATGGAATTGGAGATTTAAAAGCTGATAAAGTAACAGGATTGCCACAGATTACCATTAAATATGATTATGATAAAATTGCGCTGTATGGGCTGAATATTTCAGACATTAACCAAATCATCCGTTCGTCTTTTGCGGGAGAAGTGGCAGGAAAAATTTATGACGAAAGCAAAAGGTTTGATGTTGTGGTGAGAATGGACGAAAACAATCGTGGCGATATTACAGATGTGAGCAATTTGTTTATTCCGCTTCCAAGTGGCCAGCAAGTGCCGCTTTCGCAAGTTGCTTCTGTCGAATATGAGCAAGGCCCTGTACAAGTCATTCGCGAAGACGGAAAACGAAGAATAACGGTTGGATTAAATGTTCGCGGAAGAGACATTAAAAGTGTCGTAGAAGAAATTCAAGCAAAACTGGACAAAAGTTTCAAACTTCCAGCTGGTTATTATGTGACTTATGGAGGACAATTTGAAAATCTGATTGAAGCATCCAAAAGACTTTCTGTAGCCTTGCCAATTGCTTTAGGGCTTATTTTGGTCTTACTGTATTTTACTTTTAAAAGTGCCAAACAAGCGTTGCTAATTTTTAGTGCAATTCCATTATCGGCGATTGGAGGTGTTTTTGCGCTTTCGCTGAGAGGAATGCCCTTTAGTATTTCTGCTGGAATTGGTTTTATCGCTTTGTTCGGAATTGCCGTTCTAAACGGAATTGTACTGATTTCGTATTTCAATCAATTAAAAACAGAAGGAATTTCAGATCCGTTTCAAAGAATCTTGATTGGAACGAAAACACGTTTGCGTCCTGTTTTAATGACCGCAGCCGTAGCTTCATTAGGATTTCTGCCAATGGCATTATCCACAAGCGGCGGAGCAGAAGTGCAAAAACCGCTAGCAACCGTAGTAATCGGCGGATTAATTTCAGCGACTTTATTAACCTTAATTGTTTTGCCAATTTTGTATTTATTGTTGGAGAAGTTTAACCGCAAAGAGCGCAAAGATTTACGCGAAGAACGCTAAGAAAAATTTAAAGAAAATGAAAAAGTTATTATACAGTTTAAGAAAAATAACCTTTGCGAACTTCGCGCTTCTTTTGCGAACTTTGCGGTTAATTGCGTTTCTATTGGTTGCCTTACCCTTGCAAGCACAGCAAATGATAAGTCTGGAAAAAGCCATAGAACTAGCAAAATCAAACAACATCGATTTAAAAATTGCCGATAAAGAAATCGAAAAACAAACCGTTCTCAAAAAAGCAGCTTTTCAACCAGATCCTTTGCAAGTACAGTATCAGGGCGGTCAGTTCAATAGTGCCGATTTTGACCATAATGTTTCGGTACAGCAGTTTTTTCCTCTAGGAAATATTACAAAAGCCAACCGACAATTGCAGGAAGAATTAGCTAAACTCGCCGAAAAACGAAAAGCTTTGTCTTCTTATGAAATCGAAAAAGCGGTTACATTGGCGTATTATCAATATTTGTATGGCGTTTCGATACAGAAACTCAATTCAGAATTGAATGATATTTATACGAAATTCCTAAAGAACGCTGAACTGCGTTTTAAAACAGGGGAAAGCGGAAACATTGAAGTCATCAGCGCCAAAGCGAAAGTAAAAGAAATTGAAACCCAGAAAGCACAGTTAGAGTACGATTTGGCGATTTATCAGAAACAATTGCAGTTTTTCATTCAGACCGATGAAAATATAGTTCCGGATTCAAATACGGCTTTGCAATATGTTTTAATAGAAAATCAGGAAAATACAAAAGCGGAGACTTTAATGACCGACTTTTATCAGCAGCAGATTTCAGTTTATCAGAAAGAAGCAGGAACATTTAAAGCTTTACGTACGCCAAAAATCGGTTTAGGCTATTTTGCGCAAACTATAAATACAGAATCTTTGTTTCAGGGTTTTACAGCAGGATTACAGATTCCGTTGTTTGGAGGCGTTAATACAACTAAAGCAAAAGCGGCAGAAATCAGTATCTCTCAGTCGCAAATGGCTTTGGATAAAAACAAAATGATGCTAAATCTGCAAAGAGAAGAACTGCAAAACAATTTTCAAAAACAGCAGAAGAATCTAAATTATTATAAAAATGAAGGTTTGCATTATGCCGACCAGATTATCGAAACAGCTCAGAAAAGTTATGCCAATGGCGATATGAGTTATTGGTCGTACATTAGTTTCTTAAATCAGGCAATTGACATTAAGAAACAATTTGCGGAGGCAACGCACAGCTACAATCAAAGTGCCATCGAACTTCAATTTCCAACTATCAAAAACAATTAAAAATGAAAAATATATCTGAAAATAATTTAACCGCAAAGAGCGCAAAGATTTTAACGCAAAGTTCGCAAAGTTTAATTTCCTTGCGTGCCTTGCTCCCGATAGCTATCGGGATTGCGCTCTTTGCGGTTACCTTAATTAGTTGTAGCGAAAAAAAGACAGAAGAACCACAGGAAGAAGAAAAAGAAACGACAGAAGTGGTGTTAACGGTTTCGCAATACAAAACTGTGGGGATTGAAACAGGAAACGTGGAAGACCGAAATCTGAATAAAATCATCAAAGCGAATGGCTATACAACTGTTCCGCCACAAAATTCTGCTGAGGTTTCGACTTTAATTGGCGGAACGGTTAAGGATATTTTTGTTTTGGAAGGAACATTTGTAAACAAAGGAAAAGTTTTGGCAACCATTCAAAATTTGGAAGTTATCGGAATGCAGGAAGATTACCAATCAGCAATTGCTAATGTGGAATATCTGCAATTGGAATACAATCGTCAGAAAACATTAAGCGAAGAAAATGTGAATCCGAGAAAGACTTTTCAGGAAGTAAAAGCCAAATTAGCTGCAGAAAGAGCTCGTGCACAAGCGGCAAAAAACAAGTTGGATGCTTTGCACGTGAATACAAAAGGAACAACTTCTGTTGTGCCGATTGTTTCGCCTATAAAGGGTTTTGTTGGAAAAATCAATATTGCAAAAGGTGCTTTTGCGAATACAGGGGTTTCGCTTTTTGAAGTGGTTGACAACAGTCAGATGCATTTGGATTTGAATGTGTATGAAAAAGATTTAGGATCCATTTCGATTGGTCAGGTGATTGATTTTGTTTTAACCAATCAGTCGAATAGATCGATTAAAGGGAAGATTTTCGGAATCAATAAATCTTTTTCAAACGAAAGTAAAACCGTTGCCGTTCACGCTAAAATCGATCCCGCTGATGCAAAAGGCCTGATTCCAGGAATGTATGTTTCAGCGAATATCAATATTGTTAATGCGACTGTTCCAGCGCTTCCAAAAGATGCTGTTGTCAAAAATGCAGATAAATATTTTGTATTTGTTCAAGAAGATGAGAAAGCCGAAGAAAAACACGATCATAAAGAAGGTGAAAAAGAAGAAGTACACGAGCATGAGGTGCATTTTAAAGCGCTAGAAGTAATCCCGGGAACAACTGATTTAGGTTTTACCGAAGTAAAGTTTGTAAATGATGTTCCAGCCAATGCTAAAATTGTGACAAAAGGTGCATTTTATCTGCTTTCCGCAATGAAGGGCGGAGGAGAGCATACGCATTAGGAAGTGGTTTTGCCACGAAGACGCTAAGGCGCTAATTTTTTTTGAGATGCTAAGTTGCTAATATACTATGGCGCTAAGTTTTTTTTGTTGGAGTGAAATTTGCTCGCAAAGGCGCCAAGTCGCAAAGTTTTTTTTAAAGATTTAATGAATATAATTTGAGTTGCCTCCAGCTAAAGCTGACGGAAATTGAAAATAAGTTTTGCTACAGATTTAATGGATTAACATGATTTTTATTTAGCAAAGATTTAGTAGATTTTTTAAAATCCTTCCAATCCTTTTAATCTGTGGCAAAAAAAACTTTGCGTCTTTGCGAGATTAAAATATACATTACGCTGATCCTTCGACTCCGCTCAGGAAGACAAACAGCGCTTTAACCATTTTTCAAAAAAAAACTTTGCGGCTCTGCGACTTTGCGAGATTAAAAAAAACTTTGTGCCTTAGTGCCTTTGTGGCAATGAACTTTACCGCAAAATGCTTAAATTTAGAACATTATTTAAACAGAGTTTCAGAACAGCAAAAACATGAAACCAGAAATATGAAACTGAAAAAATGATACATCAAGATAAAGAAATAAAAACTGCAAAAAATAAAGCCAAACCTTCCTGCTGTTGTTCACATGACGAACCCGTACATTCTGATAATGACGGACACGACCACGGAGGACATGACCATGAACACAATGCAACCGGTAATCTATTTAAATTGTTTCTACCATCCATTATATCTTTTGTTTTATTGATTATCGGAATTGGTTTTGATAATTATTTTCCGCAAGAATGGTTTACGGGATATGTTAGGATTGCGTGGTATGCGATTGCATATCTTCCCGTCGGACTACCAGTTTTAAGAGAAGCTTACGAAAGCATTATAAAAGGAGATATTTTCTCGGAGTTTTTCCTCATGTGTATTGCTACAATCGGAGCATTTGCCATTGGAGAATACCCTGAAGGTGTTGCTGTTATGCTGTTTTATACAATAGGAGAAACTTTTCAGGGAATGGCAGTTAACAGAGCAAAATCGAGTATTAAAAGTCTGCTGGATCAGCGTCCCGATGAGGTTCATATATTAGAAAACAATGTCGCAGTAAAAGTAAAAGCTAAAGAGGTACAGATTGGAGCGATTATTCAGCTTAAAGCTGGAGAAAAATTAGGTTTGGATGGTGAATTATTATCAGATTCTGCTTCATTCAATACAGCGGCTTTAACGGGAGAAAGTAAGCCCGATACTAAGAAGAAAGGCGAAACTGTTTTGGCAGGAATGATAAATGGCAATGCAATTGCCGAAGTAAAAGTAACAACCGCTTACAGCGACAGTAAATTGTCTAAAATTCTGGAGCTGGTACAAAATGCTACGACCAAAAAAGCGCCTGCCGAATTGTTTATCAGAAAGTTTGCGAAAATTTATACGCCAATTGTGGTGTTTTTAGCAATTGGAATTTGTTTGATTCCGATGGTTTTTGTTGATGATTATGTTTTTACTGATTGGCTTTATAGATCGTTGGTTTTTCTTGTGATTTCTTGTCCGTGCGCTTTGGTTATTAGTATTCCGCTTGGATATTTTGGCGGAATTGGCGCTGCGAGCAGAAACGGAATCCTGTTTAAAGGAAGTAATTTCCTTGACAGTATTTCGACGATTCAGAATGTCGTGGTAGACAAAACAGGAACCATGACCGAAGGCGTTTTTAAAGTTCAAGAAGTCATTATAAAACCTGAATTTGATAAAAACGAAATTCTAAGATTGGTTAACGCTCTTGAAAACAGAAGTACGCATCCTGTGGCAACAGCAATCCATAATCATGTTGGACCAATTGACGCTTCAGTAGAATTAAAAAATATTGAAGAAATTTCAGGCCACGGATTAAAAGCTTTTTACAACGGAAAAGAATTGCATGTAGGTAACTTTAAATTGTTGGATAAATATTCGATTTTGTATGATATTGATCCGTCCTCAATCGTTTATACTACAATTGCCATTGCTTTTGATAGAAAATTTGCAGGCTATTTGACTATTGCAGATGAAATTAAAGCAGATGCAAAAGAAACTGTTTCTAAACTAAAATCTTTAGGAGTAAAATTGACCATGTTAAGTGGAGATAAAGCAAACGTTGTTCAATTTGTGGCAGATAAACTGGGAATCACAAAAGCTTTTGGTGATTTGCTTCCAGAAGATAAAGTGGATAAAGTCAACGAAATTAAAGCAAAAAACGAAACGATTGCTTTTGTAGGGGATGGAGTAAATGATGCCCCTGTAATTGCGTTAAGTACGGTTGGAATTGCGATGGGAGGTTTAGGAAGCGATGCTGCAATAGAAACTGCCGATGTGGTTATTCAAGATGATAAACCTAGCAAAATTGCAATGGCAATCAATATTGGGAAACAAACCAAAAAGATTGTCTGGCAGAATATTACTTTGGCATTCGTAGTTAAAGCTTTTGTCTTAATTCTTGGTGCGGGTGGACTTGCCACAATGTGGGAAGCTGTTTTTGCAGATGTTGGAGTGGCGTTATTAGCCATTTTGAATGCGGTTAGGATTCAGAGGATGAGGTTCTAGAAAACTAATTTAAAGTTTAAAAATCTCTTAAATCTGCTAAATCTGCGAGAGACAAGAAATAATTTTCTAGCAGATTTAGCAGGTTTGGCAGATTTTGGAATTAAAATTTTAGATTAACAATGCTTTCGTCATGTTCTAATGTTATTTCGATCGGATTACTTTCAGAAGGAATTTGAGTTGGATACCAATTTCTAGTAGGCTGTACCAGAATCAATAAACCTTCATGATCGCCAATTGCAGCAAATTTATCGGTATTAGTATTTTGAGAGAAGAAATGCAGTCCGTGTTCTTTGATTAATTGTTTTCCCAATTGTAATGGACTTTCGGTAACAATTCCGATTTCGCTAATATTTAAAATCGAAGCAGAATTAAACTCGCCAACTTGTTCATTATTAAGATCATGTCGAGCAATGAATTCGAGTAAATTTCCGTTGTGATCGAAGAAATATATAGAATGTGCATTCCAATTTTCGAAATTGGTAACGACGCTTTTATCTTCTAAAACAATTAAATCTACTTTGCCTTTGCACCATTGAATAGCTTCTTCAAGCTGATTTTCAGGAATATTAAAAGCAAAATGATATATGGAATTAAAATCTGGATCTTCAACAAATTTTAAAATAGAAGTTCCAGCCTGAAATGTTATCGATTTTTGATCGCTTTCTAAAATGAAAAGGCCAAAAATGTTCTGATAAAATGCTTTCGTTTTTTGAATATCGTTTGTTTTAATTTGTATCTGATCTATTCTCATGGCAGTAAATTTTTATAAAAGAAAAAGCTTCTTTTGTGTTCTAGTCAAATTTAAGAAATGCCAATAATATCAAGGTTAAAGAGTAGAAATAAAAAAAGCCCATTTCATAAAGAAATGGGCTTCCTAATTTGTAGATTGTGTGGCAAAAAGCAAATCATCAACTAATTTATTTTGGCATTTCAGGAATTATAATTCTTCTTGTTGGCGTACTCAAAGTTTCAATAAAAGCCAATAAATCAGCGATTTCTTCTTTGCTTAAGTTTAATTTTTTAAGTGCAGGGTCCACTTTTGGAATCAAAGAATCGCGAGCAGTTCCTAGATATTTTTTCTGCACAGGAGAAGGATTTCCTAAATTGTATAATTCGACCACGTCCAATAAAGTTGGAAAATGTCCATGATGCATCCATGGTCTTGTGTTTACAACTTCGCGAAGAGTAGGGGTTCTAAATTTGCCAATATCTTTTACATCTTTAGTAACGTTGTAACGTCCGAAATCTTCATTTTTGGTTCCGAATAAAGTCTGTCCGTCATTATGAAACTGATTGTCGCTGAAATAAGGCGTATTGTGGCAGTTGATACATTGTGCTTTGGTTCTGAACAAATGCATTCCATTTACTTGCTGATCGGTATAAATGTCTGATTTTCCGCTTACAAACTGATCAAATTTACTTTTCGGACTATTAATCGACCTTTCGAAAGTAGCAATAGCGTATTGAATTCGCTCTAAAGTCACTTTTTTGTCTCCAAAAGCCTCCGTGAATAAAGAATTGTAACCTTTTATTTTTGCAATTTTGTCAACAGCAATCGTCAATTTTTCATTCATTTCTAAAGGATCCTGAACAGGAAACTGCGCTTGATCTTCAAGACTTGACGCACGTCCATCCCAAAACAGGGAAGTGGCATACGCCGAATTTAAAATGGTCATCGAATTGCGTTTTCCGGTTTGCCTGTCGTGGCCAAATGAACGCGTTAAATTATCTGTCCAGCCCAGTTCAGGATTGTGACAGGAAGCGCATGCAATTTGTCCGCTTCGCGATAATCTCGGATCAAAAAACAAAATTTTTCCTAAACTTTCTTTTTCTTTCGAATATGGATTATAAGCAGGATAAGGAACAGCAGGTAAAACTCCAATATCCTGAAATTTAGATTTGTCTACACTTTCGTGTAATTCTGCAGCAGGCCATTTTGATGAATCTCCGCTGGAATAGATTTTTCGTAATTCCTGAATATCAATATAATCAGGATTTTCCACGCTTTTGTATGCCGTCAAGCATAGCAGGAATAGAAGAGGGAAGATTAGCTTTTTCAATTCTTTTTGGTTTTTGTTTCATCCCGATAGCTATCAGGACAGGTTTCAAGTTGTCACGGAACTTTGTTAAAGTTTTAAATTTTGACAAAGTTCACTAGGTAAAACATTCATAATTTATAACTCACAATTCATAATTATAACGTAACTTCTTTAGGACACGGAATGCTCAATGCCGTTGGTTTTGGATATGTTCTATTGTTGTACATTCTGTATTGTGTTGACACCGTTCCTCCAAATAGTTTGTCATTTGTCAGTTTTAATTCAAATGAGATTTCATATAAGCCATTGCTGATTTCTTTGTATGTACCTTCGCCAGAAATGGCAATAACATGAGTATTTGTTGCACTTGATCCGATTGTAATGTCTTGTGGAATTACTAAAACAGTTCCTTCGGTTTTGCTGTTTCCGTTTGCAGGGAAAAATTCCAAAGCAGATTTAATATTGAATCCAGGAGAAATTGCAGCTGAGTTGCTTTCGTTAGAAAACCATCTTTTTAAACCAAAAGAATTTACTGTATTGGTTCCGCTCGCAACATTAAATCCGATTTTGAAAGCATCGTGATACACATCGTCATTAGGATTTGTTGTTCCTTTGTCGCTATATAATATAGCATTCGGATCATCTTTTGTAACTACAACAGGAAAAGTCAGAGCGTTGAAAGTTTGCCAAGTACAAGTGGTTCCGTTGCTAAACCAATGTTCTCCATAAGTCAAATAAAACGCATTTGTAGGATCGGTAAATTTTGATGCTGGGTTTGCCTGAATATCTCTTAGAGATTTTATTGGTTTTACAATTGTCAGATTGGTGTTTCCTGTAGCAGTGTAATTAGGAATATTTATTAAAGTAATTTTTGATTCGTAACGGGCATCATCATTTTGCAGATCTTCTAAAAGAGTTAAATGATATGTTACAGAACTTCTGTTATCGCCAAAATCATCGTGCGTTAAAGAATATTCAAAACCGTTTTGAAATTTGAAAAAATTAGCATTTTTAATTTCTTCAGGGAAAAAGCCATTAGGGAAGTTCACTTCAAAATCAATTGTTTCGCCTACTTCGCCTTTGACATTATACTGCGTTACAGGAAAAGTGTAGTTAGTTGCAATTGTTCCCAAATCAATTTTGAAAGTATTGTTTGGATATGCTGTGTTTAAATTTCCGATATGAATATCAGGATCAGAAACCGTTTCGAGTTTTAGATTGATGCTTTGGTTTGCAGCCCATCTTTTATCAAAAGAAACATAAATGGTATCTGTTAATTTACTGCCTTGAAACGAAAGCTGATTTACCGGATTTACACTAAAGCTATCGCTCACGCCTGATGTTTCAGCGCTGAAATTAGCCGTTACCGTTTCTTTTAACGAACGTGTCGTTAAGGTTACAGGGACTTTTAATGTTTTTACAGACTTGTTTTCATAAGTAGATTGTGGGACTAAACTTCCGTTTATAGCTGGATATTCTAAAGGAGTGTTATCTGCTTTAACCAAAAAGTTGAATCTTATATAGGGATCTATATCAGAACCTAATTTATAATCGTCTTTTGAGCACGAAATGTATAATAGCGCTGTTAATAATAGGCTGAATATCTTAATACGAGTCATTTTGCTGCAAGTTTGGGTTAAGATTTGTGTTGAATGTTGGTATTGGCAATACGTATTTTAGAGACGGATACGTCAAACTGCACACATTTGCAAGACAGCCATCATTTCTTGAAACGTTTTTATGGTTTCTCGCAATATCAAAGAATAAAAAGCCTTCAAAGCATAATTCTTTCCTTCTTTCTAAAAAGATATTTTCTTTTAGACTTGTTGTATTGGTTAATAATGAAGCATTTGCGCGGGCGCGAATCGTATTGATGTCCGCCATTGCCAAATCTGCTCTGTTGGTTTCTAAAGCGGCTTCGGCACGAATTAGATACATTTCGCTAAGTCTAAATGCTACATAACCAGCATTATCTTGAAATTTTTTTGTAAAGCTGTAATTCACGTAAGTTTGTACGCCTTCAACCAATGTAAAAAGCGGTTTTGTCAAGAATAATTGTTTTCTTAAATCTGAGCTTTCATATAAATTAATCAAATCATTTGAAGCCGTATATTTTTCAAAACTTTGATCTGTATTGTAGCCAAAAACTTTTGACATTGATCCTGCAACATTGTTTTCATTATCCTTAGGAATAGCAAATTCAAGCAAAATTTCTGAAATAGGAAGGTCTGGTTTTTCCCATTCTGCAATTAAACTTTCTTTGCTGGTCAATACAGCTCCAGAATTGGTAATAACATCATTTGCTGTTTCGTAAGCATTTGTCCAATCTCCTTTTTGAAGATAAACTCTAGCCAATAAAGCTTTTGTATTTTTTTGATTAAAGAAAGAATACGCAGCACCAGAAAGCAAAGAACTATCTGAATAATTGGCTATAGCTGTCTGTAAATCATTAATAATTAAAGCATACGTTTCTGCAGCAGTTTTTCTTGCTGGATATTGCACGCCTCCTTTTATAGATGCAGTGCTGTAAACGATTCCTAGATGTGAAGCGTCGGCAGTATAGTTATAATCCTGACTGTAAACCAGCGATAAAAGAAAATGCGTATAAGCTCTTATGGCCAAGGCTTCTGCTTTTATCTGATTTTTTTCTGCATCAGTAGCGTCGGTTAGAGAAGGAGTATATTCTAAAATTAGATTTGCCTGATTTATGATATCATAACTATCATCGTAAAATAGTTTGAAATTACTGGTCAGCGCCTGATCATCAAAAGAATAAACCTGTTCAACATTTGAAGGAGTCGAAACTTGTCCTCTAAGACTTCCTGTGGCAATTGGCGTAAACTTGATGTTTCCGCCTTGTAAATCAGCATAAACGGCATACCGTTCTGTTCGAACATTGGCTTCCAACGAAGAATAAAGCCCTCTAAGCGCTTGTAAAACACCTGTTTTATTCTGCAAAAGTTCGTCAATAGAAGTTTGTGTTCCAGGTTCTTGTTCTAAAAAGTCACTGCAGCTTTGCAATGAAAGGAATAGAAAGAATATTGATAAGTATTTTGAATATTTCATTTTCTTAAAATTTAGCATTAACCCCTAGAGAAATTGTTCTTGCCTGCGGATAAATAAAACTATACTCTCGCACGCCGTTCAATCCTTTTGGACTTTTTTCTTTGTACCAATACGCCACATTTGTAGCATCAGCAAATACAGAAAGTGCATCCAGAAAAGTCTTTTTTAACGGCACATTATAACTTAAATTAATATTACTGATTCTGATATAAGTCGCATCATAAACATACTTGCTTAAGTTGGTTATTATTGGAGAAAGCGTCACAGCAGATTGTGTAACGTTGTCACCAGGATTTCTCCAGTAATCGTAGGCATTTACAGAAAGGTTTCTATTTGATGTTACGTTATATTGATCTATAAGAACATTTGATGCTAAAAGATCACCGCCAATTTGATAATCACCTCTAATAGATAAAGTTAGATTATTGTAGAAAGTGAAATTATTATAGAAACCACCATAGGCATCTGCCTGTTTGTCTCCAATGGGTTCCCAGTCGGCAATCGTATATAATTCGCCATACGTTTTCGCATCGTAAACCTGACCATTTTTTTGAATAAGATCTCTTCCTGTAGCTGGATCTACACCTACCCATTTGACTCCCCATAGTGTTGTAGTGCTGTAGCCAATTTTTTGTGCCAATGCGAGATTTGATGCAGAATAGTCACTTCCCAAACCTTTTAAGTCGGTTACTTTGCTGTCTACTGTAGAAATATTAAATGCCGTTGTCCATTTAAAGGCGTTGCTTTTTACCCATTTAATTCTTGTAGTCAGTTCAAAACCTTTGTTGTACATGCTTGCAGCATTTAATTGTATAGAACCATAACCCGTTTCGGTAGGAATATCTCTAGCTGTAATCAAATTGCTTTTATTGTCATAGTAATATTCTAAAGTCAACTCGACTCTTTTGAAAACATTAAAATCAAATCCAGCGTTGAATTTTGTGTTTTTTTCCCAGCTTAATCTTCCGTTCGGCGCTGCTCCAGGCGTTGCTTCAGTACCGCCATTGTATCCGTTTTGACTTACATTGTATAATCCTTTAGATCTGTACGAACCAATTTTTGAATTTCCTGTTGTACCATAACTTGCTTTTAATTTTAAGAAATCGATCCAAGAATTAGAGCTTAAAAAGTTCTCGTTGCTAATAATCCATCCTGCGCCTAAACCTCCGTTATGAGCCACATCAGTATCATCTCCAAAAACAGAACTCTGATCGCGACGATAATTGGCCAATAAGAAATAACGTTTTTTGTAATTGTAATTTAACTGTGAAAACAAAGAAACTCTGGAGTTATAGCTTATTTCGCTTCGGTAGCTTTGTCCGCTCGTAGATTCATTTTCAGGTGTATCAGGATTGTCGTCTCTTATTGCTTCAGACACTTTATGAATATATTCTGGATTCAAAAATCCAACTCCAGATTTGTAATTGAAATCGGTTTTATCTTCAGCAAGTTCAAAACCAATTATACCATCAATTTCATGAGTTTCGTTCCATTGTTTATTGAATAAAGCTTGTCCTTGACAGTTCCATTTTGTAGAATTTCTCTGATTGATAAGACGGCGCCCCCAAGCTGGACGTGAAATTCCATCCAACATAAAAGTGCCATTGTACTCTCCGCTTTCATTTGCTGCAGAGAAGTATCGATCCTGTTCTTTATCGGTATAATCCATACCAAAAAGAGTAGAGAATCTAATGTTTTTATTAAGTTTATAAGATAAATTCAGACTTCCTAAAAGACCAAAAGTTTGCGCTTCGTTTTTGTTTTGCTCAATTGCTGCCAAAGGATTTCCCCTAGTAGAACCGCTTACGCCCAAATCGGCATAAGAGCCATCAGCATTATAAACGGCAAGGGTTGGAAGGTAGGCAAAACTATAAAAGATGTTTGGAGCATCTTTTTGTACAAAACTTGGGTTCAGCATCAAATTAATATCCCATTTATCAGAATTATAACCTAAGTTTATTCCAGCATTTAGCTGTTTGGTTTCATTTCCGACCTGCGGTTCGTCAATTTTCGTATAGCTTATGTTTGTACGGTACGAAAATTTAGAAGTAGAACCCGAAACATTAAAATTATACTTATTGTATATTCCTGCGCGGTTTAATATATTGAACCAATCTGTGTTAATGCCGTTGTAAGAAACGGGAACATAACCAGGTGTAGTATTCTTCATAAACTCATTTCGCAGTTCTGTGTATTGCTCTCCGCTTAAATATTTAATCTGATTAATGGCAGAAGAAACTCCAAGCTGATTTGAAAAACCAAATTGTGTTTTTCCTTTTTTACCCTTTTTAGTTGTAATCAAAATCACGCCATTAGCTCCATCAGCACCATAAATTCCAACTGCTGCGGCATCTTTTAAAACAGAAATAGTTTCGATATTTTCTGGTGCAATTTTCATTAAAGGATTTGCCAGATTTTCGGCAAAATCACCACTTCCGTTAAAATTGGCGCTGTCAATAGCATATTCCTCACTCATTACAACACCGTCAACAATAAAGAGAGGCTGAGAAGAAGTTCCTGAAATGGCACCGCTTAAAGAAGATAAAGTTCCTTGCCCGCGAATATTGATTTTAACTGGTCCGCCAACACCAGAAGTATTTTCGACCAAAACCCCTGCAATTTGTCCTGTAATCATTTTGTCAAAACTTTCAGAAGCCTGTTCAACTGCGATGTCTTTTGCCTGTAAAGTCGAAATACTTCCGACAATTTCTTCTTTTAATTTTGTAGTTCCATAAGAAGAAGTAATGATAACAGGATTCAATTCATCTGTAACTTCTTGAAGATAAAAAACAAATTCTTTTTTGTAACCCGCTGTTTGCGATTGTGGTTCCATTCCTAAATAAGCAACTTCAAGAATCTGATCCTTAATGTTTTCGCCTTTTAGTTCATAAGCAAATTTTCCATTTGAATCGGTTATGGCACCCATTCCAGTTCCATTTACGCGAATAGTGGCACCAGGAAGAGGCTGTTTGTCTTTTGCGCTGTAAACTGTTCCTTTAATCATCCGTTCAGTTTCCTGGTTACCAGAATTAGATTTATCAACTCGAGTCGCATCTGTCAATAAAACTTGCTTTTTCTGAATGTAGTAGGAGATATTCGTGCCTTTCAGCAACTTCTTTAAAGCTGTTTCTAAGGTGGCATTATTGACATCTAAATCAGCTAATTGATCGGTATCTATTTTTTTTGCATTATAAATGATTCTAAAATCACTTTGTTCTTCAATAGATTTGATAATTAGGCTTATAGGTTTATTTTTTACGTGTAATGTTATGAGTTTATTCTGAGAAAATCCTTTAAATCCAGATAAGAGAATGGCTAAGAAAAACAGAATTTTTCTTAAAAAGGGCAGTATCGTAAATGTCATGGTTATGTATTTATCGCGGATTGGTAATTGTAATGGTTTTTTGGTCAATTGAATAATTAAAAGGCGTGTCACGTTTTAGGAGGTCTAAAATGTTCTCGACACTAGATTCGCTAATTTTAATTGTACCTGTGAAATTCTGTTTGGCCAAATCAGAATTTTCGTTGATAATTTCAACATCATAAGTACGCTGAATAATTTTAGCGATTATAGAAAATGGCGTGTCTTTAAAAGCAAGCTCACCTTTTGTCCAGGCAACATAAAAGGCTGGATCGACTTCTTTTACAGCCAGTTTTTTCGAGTTATTCTGCCATGTTGCCATTTGATTTGGTTCTAACAGAATAACGTTGGTAGAATTAGCAGCTTCAGACATTCGAATGCTTCCCTCAATTAATGTACTATTAACAGTAGGGTTTTCAGGATATGCGCTCACATTAAAGGTAGTCCCGAGAACTTCAATATCTGCATGATTTGCATGAACGATAAACGGATGCATTTTATCTTTTGCCACTTCAAAAAATGCTTCACCGGTTAAGTATACATCTCGGTTTCCATTTAGACCAAACTGTTCTGGATAACGTAAATTTGTTCCCGAGTTTAAACTCACAATAGTACCATCTGAGAGTTTAAGTTTGAAACGTTTTCCGTACGGAACAGAGAGGGTGTTGTAAATCACTTTTTGATCTGCGACTTTACCAAAATAAACAATTTCATTCGGAAATTTTTTGGCAATCAATTCGCCTTTATCATTTAGCAAAGCAGTCTGAGCTTTTCCAGATAAATATTCCAGACGGCCGTCGCCCAATTCCAGAACAATTTCTTTTGGATTTTCAGTTGTTTTGTTCAATAAGAAAATAGTCGTTCCTAATCCCAGAAATACTAAAAATATCGCAGCGTACTGTACATACTGTCTGATTTTATTTTTGGGTTGCATCTGGATTACCGGAGCGGTTTCAATAGATAAATCAGAAGAAAGAGTGATTAATGCCCAGATCTTCTTAGCCTTTATAAATTGATTTTTGTTTTCGTCAGATGCCTCGATCCAGTCAAAAAGTGCCTGAACTTCTTGTTCCGAAGCTTCATTTGAAAGGTATTTGCTTATTATTTCCGATGTCATGTCTGCTTTTTTTAAACTTCTCACATTGTAAGTACACCTCAGAATTAAAATACCCTATCTTTTTATTCTTAATTATTATAAATAAGGATAAAAATTAAGAACAAATAATCAGATAATCTGGTCTTTAGAATTTTTAAAGCCTTTGTCATGTGGGCTTCTACGGCTTTTAGCGAGACTCCCAATTCTTCGGCGATTTCTGCATTTTTTTTATTTTCAAAGCGTTTTTTAATAAAAACTTCTCTGGTTTTTGGAGGCAGATAGCTGATAGATTCCTGAATAATGCGTTCTAGTTCGGTTAATTCTAGAGGGTCGAACTGAATTGAATTTAAAACTTCAATATTCAATTCTCTTTCTTTGTGGTTTAAGAGGTCATTTTTGAATTTGTTCTTCACTTTGTTGTGGCGGATCAAATTCAAGCATTTTGATTTGGCATAAGTAAACAAGAAAGCTTGGATTCCGTTTATAGACTCCACATTTTCTCTGCTTTGCCATAGGTGTAGTAAGGCTTCCTGAGCCAGATTTTCAGCTTCGTCCTGATCATAAATAAACTGAATGCTGAAAGACTGGATTCTCTTAAAATATTTATCGTAAAAAAACTTGAATGCAGTTTCGTCGCCTTCCTTAAAGGAATGGAAAAGATCTAATTCGAAACGGACATTCTTATTCATTAAACGAAATTTACTTTGGAAAAAGCAATATTAAGTAAATTTTAAAAACAACTCAATTTTGCTCAGAAAGCGGCAAATATAAAAGTTTATTTATATTAATTCTAAATAAAATAAAAATAAAGATGTTTCTTGAAAAAATTATTCAGAATAGGTTTATTTGTGTACTTGTTTAACCGCTATTTTAACCGCAAAGTGCGCAATGGTTTATTCTATGTAATGCTTAATTAAAACGCAAAGTTCGCAAAGCTTTGGCAAAAAAAACTTTGCGTTCTTTGCGTATCCCGATAGCTATTGGGATTTCGCCTTTGCAGTTATAAAAAACATTAAAGATTGCTATACAATAATTGCAGTGTATGAAAATCAGAAGAACCGTCAAAGTATTTATGAAGCACTTCCTGAAAAATTGGTTCTGTATTTTGAACGCTGGCAAATAAAGTCATACAAGATTGAAGATTTTCTACATCTATGCTTTCAAAAATATCTGATACGTTTTCTTCTTTTTTAATTAATTCAGAAGTAATTTCTAAAAGATGTTTTCCTAAAATGGGATGTTCAAGAAAAGCAATTGCTTCGTCGGCATTTTTGATTTCGTAAAATTTAGATGTATCGCTCGAACCCATTCCTTTTATTTGAGGAAAAATAAACCACATCCAAGGAGACTCTTTTTTGCCATTTTTAATTTCGTCTAGAGCTGTTAAGTACAATTTGTTTTGAGCATCTAAAAAACGAAGTAATCCATTGTTATTGTAAGCCATTATTTACGATATTAATTTGGGGATATCAGGTCATAAATCTAGTCAAAATATGTTTACTTGTATAGTGCGAAACTTATTTTTTAAAGCCAATTTTTAACATTTTAAATGAGATAATTTAAAAAAGCAATTTGCTGTAAAATTTTATGCTTTTATAGTACATTAACAGATAAAGTTGTATTAATTAATTTTTTAATTGTTATAAAAAGCATTTTTAATTGGTGGTTCTGTTATGATTTTTCTATTTTTATAAACAGACGGTTTAAAAACTGTCCGAAAAAATAAAATTAGACTTGATATTGGCCATCTTACAATATCAATATTTTCAACCGGGCAAGCTTCGCCCATAAAAAAATAAATGCTTATGAAAATAGGATTAATCGGATTCGGAAAAACTGGAAAATCAGTAGCTTCAATATTATTAGAAAATAAAAAATTCTGTTTAGAATGGGTTTTACGCCAAAGTACGGTTTTAGAACACAGATCGGTTCCAGAATTTTTTGGAGTGCAGTCAGAAGAACCCGGCTTAATCTATTCTAGTTCTAAAACTTCTATAGAAGAATTATTAGAAAAACATCCTGTTGATGTCATTATCGATTTTTCGTCACATCAAGGCATATATACATATGGAGAAGTAGCTGCAAAAAAGCAAGTGAAAATTATTTCTGCTATTTCACATTATAAAGATAAAGAGTTGGCTTTCCTGAAAAAGCTTTCGAAAAAAACTACTGTATTTTGGTCACCAAATATTACTTTGGGAGTGAACTATTTATTGTTTGCAGCCAAGTTTTTAAAGAAAATTGCACCTTGGGTCGATATTGAAGTGAATGAAGAACATTTTAAAACGAAACAAGGAACATCTGGAACAGCAGTAAAAATAGCAGAAGCGCTTGATGTAGATAAAGAAAATATTAATTCGGTTAGGGCAGGAGGAATTGTAGGTAAACATGAAGTTATTTTTGGTTTTCCTTTTCAAACCGTGCGTTTAATTCACGAATCGATTTCCAGAGAAGCTTTTGGAAACGGAGTTATTTTTGTGGCCGAAAATCTGAAAGAGAAAGAAAAAGGATTATATAATTTTGAAGATATCCTGACGCCTTATTTTACGGTGTAGTTTTGCCACGAAGACGCTAAGGCACAAAGTTTTTTTATACGGATTTTTTTGTCTTCCTGAGCGGAGTCCAAGGATAAACGCAATGTATTTAAAGTACAATTGAATCTCACAATCCCGATAGCTATCGGAAGCAGAGTCGCAAAGTTTTTAAAATTTAAAAAACTAAAAAAAGAAAAGCTTTGCGGCTTTGCGTCTTTGCGACAAAAAAAAAACTTACTTCCTAAAAGTCAAAGCCTTCATATACTCCAAATTCATTTTAGCAATTGAAAGTACCGAAATTCCTTGCGGACATTCTATTTCGCAGGCTCTAGTATCCGAACACGCTCCAAATCCTTCTTCATCCATTTGTTTTACCATTGAAACGGCACGTTTAGGAGCTTCTAATTTTCCTTGCGGTAAAAGCGCTAGATGCGTTATTTTGGCGCCAACAAACAAAGCTGCGCTGGCATTTTTGCATGAAGCTACACAAGCTCCGCATCCGATGCAGGCCGCGGCATCAAAAGCAGCTTCGGCGGTTTCATACGAAATCGGAATGCTGTTGGCTTCGGGAGCCTGACCCGTCGAAGCGCCAATAAAACCTCCTGAAGCAATAATGGAATCAAATGCTTTGCGGTCAATTTTCAAATCGCGTAAAACGGGAAAAGCTTTTGCTCGAAATGGTTCAATATATATAGTATCTCCATCTTTAAAACTTCTCATGTGAAGCTGGCAGGTTGTAGTGTTTTTAAGAGGTCCGTGAGCACGGCCGTTAATCATGACCCCACATTGTCCGCAGATTCCTTCACGGCAATCATGATCAAACTCTATCACGCGTTCTCCCTGTTGAATAAGAGACTCATTTAAAAGATCCAGCATTTCTAGAAACGACATATGTTCTGATACTCCATCAATTTCATAATCGGTCATTTCTCCTTTTGTAGAAGAATTAAACTGTCGCCATATTTTTAGATAAAGTTTCATAGATAATTATGAGTTATGAATTATGAATTATGAATTATGAATTATGAATTATGAATTATGAGTTGTTAATTAATAATTTACAATTAACAATTCACCATTTTATTTATAGCTTCTCACTGCAAGTTCTACCGATTCAAAGGTTAAAGGTTCTTTGTGAAGTTCAGGTTCGTTATTTAAACCTTTCCATTCCCAAGCCGAGACATAACAGAATTCATCGTCGTTTCGGACAGCCTCGCCGTCAGCGGTTTGATATTCTTCTCTAAAGTGTGCGCCGCAAGATTCTTCACGCTGTAAGGCATCGTAGCACATTAATTCGGCCAATTCTATATAATCTGCAATTCGTCCCGCTTTTTCAAGTTCGCTGTTTAAAGTGTTATCGCCTGTAATTCTGAGATCTTTTTCAAATGAAGCTTTGAGTTCTCGAATTTCGACTATTGCTTCTTCTAGTTTTTCTCTGCTTCGCGAAAGACCGCATTTTTCATACAAAAGACGTCCGATTTTTTTATGGAAATAATCTGCAGAAAGTGTTCCGTTGGTATGTAAAAAACGATCCAGCTGTCTTCTCACTGTTTTTTCAGCTTCTTCAAATGCGGGATGCGAAATATCAGGTTTAGGCAAATTCAATTCGCCTGCCAAATAGTTCGGAATAGTGTAGGGAGCAATAAAATAACCATCGACACAAGCCTGAAGTAGTGAATTTGCCCCAAGACGATTTGCTCCATGGTCCGCAAAATTAGCTTCACCTAAAGCAAACAAGCCTGGAATTGTAGTCATAAGCTCATAATCGACCCAAAGTCCGCCCATGGTAAAATGCGCCGAAGGCGAAATCAGCATCGGTTCTTTGTAAGCGTTTATGCCTGTAATCTTTTCGTACATAGCAAAAAGATTACTGTATTTGGCTTCAATTTTATCTTTTCCCTGCGCTTTTATTGCATCTGAGAAATCGAGATAGATTGCATTTTTCATAGGTCCAACGCCATGGCCGGCATCAATTCTTTCTTTTGCGGCTCTTGACGAAATATCTCTTGGAGCCAGATTTCCAAATGAAGGATAACGACGCTCTAAATAATAATCACGCTCTTCTTCGGGAATGGCATTTGCATTTCGGTCATCTGCGGCTTTTTTTGGAACCCAGATTCGTCCGTCATTTCGAAGCGATTCAGACATTAAAGTCAGTTTGGATTGATTTTCACCATGCTGCGGCAATGAAGTAGGATGAAATTGAATCCAGCTTACACCAGCCATAAATGCGCCTTTTTTGTGCGCGCGCCAAATGGCAGAACTGTTACAGCCCATAGCTAAAGTAGACAGATAATATACTTTTCCGTAACCGCCAGAAGCCAGAACAACAGCATCTGCAGCATGGCGTTCCAATTTGCCAGTTTCAAGATTTCGTGCAATTATGCCTTTGGCTTTGCCATCAATGACCACAAGTTCGAGCATTTCGTGACGGGTGTACAAAGATACTTTTCCCAAAGCTGCCTGACGTTCCAAGGCTTGATAAGCTCCTAATAAAAGCTGTTGTCCTGTCTGTCCTCTAGCATAAAAAGTTCGAGAAACCTGAACGCCTCCAAAAGATCTGTTGTTTAAATATCCCGCATATTCCCTTGCAAAAGGAACTCCTTGTGCGACAGCATGGTCAATTAAAGCAGCAGAACATTCGGCCAAGCGATAAACATTGGCCTCACGAGATCTAAAATCGCCGCCTTTTATAGTGTCGTAAAACATTCTGAAAGTACTGTCGCCATCATTTTTGTAGTTTTTGGCAGCATTTACACCTCCTTGTGCAGCAACAGAATGCGCACGTCTAGGAGAGTCCTGAAAACAAAAAGACTTAATATTATAGCCTTGTTCTGCCAGCGATGCAGCGCATGAAGCTCCTGCAAGACCTGTACCCACGACTATAATATTAAGTTTTTTCCGATTTGCTGGATTTACCAGTTTAGCTTTCGATTTATAAGTACTCCATTTTTCTGAAAGTGGTCCTTCGGGTATTTTTGATTCCATCATTTTTATTGTTTTAAAATGAATTGATGCAAAACTTTAAAAGCAACTATACTTTAGGGACTCCAATATACTATAAAAATCTTATAAAATGAAATTATTGTTTACTGATTATCATGGCTTTACTCGTTGTGTTAGATTTTATGAAATAAATGCCTGAAGGATATTCGGAGATCGAAATAATATTTCCTGCTCCTTGTTTAATTTTACTTCCTGTAACTGAATAGATAGTCCATTCTAGCTCTTTTGATAAATGAAATATTCCTTTTGACGGGTTTGGATAAACGATAATTTTATTGGATTCTGCATCCGGATTTTCTACTCCAAGATTACAATTATGAACTTCGTAGCTAACTTTTTTAGTATTATTTCCATTTGAATTAGTAACAGTTAAAGAAATTTCTCGATCTCCTTCTGTAGAAAAAATAACAGAATGCGGACCAATTCCAGTTGCAGTTTGCGGTTGTGCCCCAGCGCCAAAATTCCATGAATAAGAATCAACAGTGCCTACAGAAACTGAAGTAAAGGTTACAGCAGTATTCAAACATCCCATTTGCGGACTATATTCAAAATCGGCAATAGGAGCAGTGGTGCTTCCTGAAAGGACAAATTCCATTTTATTGACATTGATATCATTTTCTTCAAAATATAAAGTGATCACATGAGTTCCTTGTGTCAAAGCTATATTAGGAATTGCGACAGTCTGCCAGTTCTGAAAACCTCCTGTATTAGGTATATTGACAGTTCCAGTTAGGTTTGTGCCATCTACTTTTACATGTAGTTTTCTGGTGTTGTAAGGAGTAGCAATTCTTAAATTTATCGTGTAATTTCCTGTTGTATTTACTTTGGCGGTATATTTCAGCCATTCATCTTTTACGACATAAGCCAAATTGAATCCGCCTTCGTTACAAGCTTCAGTTCCAACACGGTCGCCTGGTCTGTAAGCCGTATCTCCGCCAGCATTGATATCGAAAATAGCTTCTGGGCCAATATCATAATTTTCGGCTTCTATAGTTCCAGGTATTTGCGCAATTATTCCCTGATAAGGTGCATTCTGAAGTGTAGTTGGGGTATAAAATGCGGTATAGGTAATTGCTACTGAGGCTGGAGCCTTAAAGGTTTGATTGGCCGTTCCGCCTTGACTCCAATGATCAAAATCATAACGGATATTGCCTACATACTGGGGTGTTGGAGCGTTTAGAGTCTGTAAAGCAGCATTGGCTACAACCTGTTTTGTAGAAGGCGCAGTAACTGGTTTTTGGTTGAATTCTAAATTAAGGGGTACTGGCGAACTTGCTGCCGTAACGTCAACCAAATTCGGTTTAATGTCTACAAAACTTGTTGCTGTCAATCCGTTGCTATCGGTTACTTTTACCGTAAAGCGATACCAAACATTTGGTGTTTTTTCGCCTTGGTTAGAAGCGGTAAAATTGCCTGATTTTACACCCTGCGGACTTGCTCCTGGATGCGAATGTCCTGCTCCTGGAACGTCTTCGTGAAAAAGATCCATGCTCCACGAAAAAGCACTTGCAGGTAGTGCTCCGTCTTCAACATCGTTTGCTGTGGCTTCGAAATAAATAATATCGTCAGCATTCCATTTTAATGTTGGTAATGGAGAAACAATAGAAACCGTAGGTGCATTGCTAAATGGCGTTACCGTTAATACTGCTTGATTACTGGTTACATTTCCCGCGGTATTGGTGACTATTACTCTATAATTTCCGGCATTTGCCGTTGTTACGTTTGGAATAGTATAACTTGCACCAGTTGCCCCGTTTATATTGGCATTATTATATTGCCATTGATAGGTTAAACCCGTTCCACTTGCCGAAACTGTAAAAGTTACAGGTTTGGTTTCCATTATAGATTGTGAAAGTGGATGATTTACTATTGTTGGTGCTGCAGTTTCTATATAATCCAGCTTAATCAGCGAACCATTATTTCCATATGCGCAATAATAAATATAACCGTCATTGCCTAACATCATTCCAAGAGCCTGCTGTTGCGGAGCGGTAAAAAATACCGTCGAAACAGGATCGGCAACGTTTGGATCAAAAGACCTAATTTCTGTTCGTACAAAATCTTTAATGATAAATTTTCCTTGAAGATTTGGATAACGAGATATGGCAGGATTATAAAGTACGCCATTAGTCAAAGCATTTCCGATACTTCCAGTAGCATATGTAAAGATTGGATTGGTAAATAAGTTGGTTTCGGTTTGTTTTCCGTCGCCTCCTTGAGGATGACCCCACGCATAATTGCGTATTGTCGGATTACTGATTTCGTTTACTTCTTCCCATGAAGTTCCAACATCTAAGACAAATAGTTTGTTGGCAGTTTCGTTGGCAACTAATCTCCATGGGTTTCTAAAACCGTACACCCAAATGCTTTGTCTTTGTATAGAACCGCTTCCATAATAAGGATTTCCTGGCGCTGGCTGTCCGTCTTCAGTCAAGCGGAGAATTTTTCCTTTGTAAGTATCCAAATCTTGTGAATTGGTATTCAGCTGACTATCACCGACTGTTACATAAAGATAGCCGTTAAAAAATTTCAGGTCGCCACCATTATGAAAACCGCCTCCAATAGGTTCCAAAAGCAAAATTTCTTGCCTGTTGATTACTTGGTTGTTGGCATCAATCTTAATTCTTTCAATTCTATGTCGAATTACATTTGCGTCATTTATAGAATAAAAAACATAAACGTAACCATTTGTAGCAAAGTTCGGATGCAAGGTTAATCCGAGTAAACCTTGTTCGTTATCTGTAACAGTTGTTACGGTAAAAACAGTAGACACTGCATTGTTCTGGAATACTTTTACAATACCCGCTCTTTCTGCTATGAAAATTCTTCCGTCAGAAGATTGTTCCAGCGCAAGTCCTTCTTTTATTACAGCTGTTGGAGCAAGGTTTTGGGTAATGTACTGCGAATAGGATAGGGAGTAAATAAATAATACAGCAATAGATAAGAATTGCCTAAATCGCTTTTGAATTTTAAATAGTAGATTTTTTCTCATAATTATTCAGAAATTTTATAGGTTTGGGTACTCAAATTTACCCCTTTTCTGTATAATTATTTAAGATTCTAATGTTATGTTTTCTTTAGACAGAATAACAGCCTGATTTGGATTAGGAATACTTGACTGTTAGAATTATTTTGTAAAGTTTTTGTAGTGTTTTGAATTGTTGGAAAAAACTACTGAAGAAGATTTATTTTGCATTTTTTTTCTGATGAATAATCTCTTCCTTCCAAATTTTATATCATTCATTTTAGGGATATTTTAAAAAAAAAGCTAAATCTGCGTGGTTTCTTTTCCCGCAGATTTAGCAGATTATAAAATTAAATTGTGAAAGAGGAATTATTTCTCAATTATCATCGTTACTCCTTGTCCGCCAGCGGCACAAATAGAAATTAATCCTCTTCCAGAACCTTTTTCGTTAAGCAGTTTTGCCATTACGCCAATAATTCTTCCTCCAGTTGCTGCAAAAGGATGTGCTGCCGCCAAACTGCTGCCTTTTACATTTAGTTTATTTCGATCAATAGCGCCTAAAGTTTTCTTTAAGCCAATTTCGGCACTCAATTCTGGACTTTCCCAAATTTTTAAAGTAGCTAAAACCTGCGCTGCAAAAGCTTCGTGAATTTCGTAGTAATCAAAATCTTGAAGAGTTAAATCTGCTTTTTCAAGCATTCTTGAAACTGCAAATAAAGGCGCAAGCAATAGATTCTGCTGATTTTTGACGTATTCTATAGCCGCAATCTCACCAAAAGTAATATAAGCCAAAATAGGAAGTCCCTGTTCTTTTGCCCATTCTTCGCTAGCTAGAAGCACACAAGAAGCCCCGTCTGTCAATGGAGTTGAATTTCCTGCGGTAAGAGTTCCGTTTACTTTATCAAAAGCAGGATTTAGTTTGGCTAATTTTTCAATGGTACTGTCTCTTCTAAGGTTATTATCTTTTTCCAAGCCGTTGAAAGGCGTAATCATATCATCAAAAAAGCCTTCATCATACGCTTTAGCCATATTCAAATGACTTTTTAAAGCAAATTGATCTTGCTCTTCGCGGGAAATTTTATAATATTTTGCAGTGATTTCAGTATGTCCGCCCATAGAAAGTCCCGTTTGTGATTCTTCATTTCGAGGCACTAATGGAGATAAATCTTTCGGACGAAGTTTTAGAAAGGTTTTGATTTTTTCTCCCAATGATTTTGCTTTTCGGGCATCTAGCAATATTTTTCGAAGTTTCTCGCTCACAGCAATCGGCATATCACTGATAGAATCTACACCACCCGCAATTCCAGAATCGATTTGTCCGAGTGCAATTTTATTTGCAATATAAATAGCGCTTTCAATTCCCGTATCGCAGGCTTGCTGTAAATCGCAAGCAGGAGTAGCGGGGTCAAGACTGGTTTGCATGACACATTCGCGAATCAAATTGTTGTCGTAAGTATGTTTGATTACGGCGCCTCCTGCAACTTCGCCTAATAATTTCCCTTTTAGATTGTATTTATCAATAAGACCATTGAGTGCAGCGGTCATCATTTCTTTGTTTCCTACATTGGAATAAGCCGTATTAGCTCTTGCAAAAGGAATTCTGTTATAGCCGACAATGGCAACTTTTCTTATGGTATTTGATTTCATATCAGGAAGTTATTTGTTTTTGGTTTTTGAAATTTAGAACTATAAAGATAGAAATAGATTTCGGTTTGATGCTTAATCTAGATTAATATTATCAGGAAATAACTTAAAGATGCCTGCTTTAAAATTTATTATTACTGATTTAGTATAATTTGTTGTATTTATTTAGAATGAATTAAAATAATTTGGAAAAGTTGAGATTTGCGTATATTTTTGTCGCTCAATTTAAAATCAAAACCAAATGAAAATAATTTTAAATCCAAAAGTTTATTTTTTTGTGCTGTTTTTGAGCTCATTAAATTTAATGGCACAACAGCTTGGAACTGTAAACGGGAAAGTTTCTTTGAGTGGCAATAAACCAGCAGAAAATATAGCTGTAGCTCTAAAAGGAACAAAATATTCAGATATTACAACTGTTTCAGGACATTATGAAATTAAAAATGTAAAGCCAGGAACATATACCATTGTATTAAATGGAGTAGGAATTCAGTCTATTGAAGATAAAATTGTAGTAAATTCTAAACAGACTACGACTAAGAATTTTACTCTTTCTGAAAGCCAAGAAGATCTTGACGAAGTGGTAATTAAAAAGAATAAATACAAGCAAGACAAACCTTCATTGTCATTGCGTCTTCAGACTCCAGTTTTAGAAATTCCTCAAAACATACAAATTGTAAGCGGTCAAACCTTAAAAGATCAGCAGATCACAAGTATGAGCGATGGTGTAATTCGTAACGTGAGTGGTGCTGTACGTTTGGAGCACTGGGGAGATTTGTATACGAATATTACAATGAGAGGTTCTCAAATTCAAGCTTTTAGAAATGGTTTTAATGTAGTTTCTTCTTTCTGGGGACCATTAACAGAAGATATGAGTTTTGTGGATCATATCGAGTTTGTAAAAGGTCCAGCAGGATTTATGCTTTCAAGCGGTGACCCAAGCGGATTATACAACGTGGTGACTAAAAAACCTACGGGAGTGACTAAAGGTGAGGTAAGTGCTATGGTAGGAAGCTATGATTTCTACAGAGTAAGTTTAGACCTTGACGGGAAATTAGATAAAAAAGGAAAATTATTATACCGTTTTAATGGAGCGGCACAAAAGAAAGGATCATTCCGTCCGTTTGAGCATAACGACCGTTACGTAATTGCTCCTGTAATTTCTTATCAGATTGATGATAAAACAAAATTGACATTTGAATACAACTTTCAATATGCAAATATGACCGAAGTAGGTTCTTACTATGTTTTTGGACCACAATCAGGAGGTTATGCAACTTTACCTCGCAATTTTACAATGACACAGCCAGGATTGCCAGATACAAACATTCAAGATCATAGTGGATATCTACAGTTCGAACATAAGTTTGATGAAAATTGGAAACTTACAGCGCAAACATCATATTTTAAATACCTTCAGCAAGGATACAGCTCTTGGCCAGGTGTTGTTGGTCCTGGACCAGTTGATAGAAATTTTGATGGCGTTCCTGAAGGAAACCTTGCTACTGGTGAGATTATCAGAAATGTTGGTATTTGGGATGCGGAAAGTAATATGTATTTAGGTCAGATTTTCGTAAACGGAAAATTCAATACAGGAAATGTTTCTCATAAAATATTAGGAGGGATAGATTTAGGAAGCAAAGATTATATGGCAGATTGGGGACAATCGCATGATTTAGATACTGTTGATAATCCGTTTAATGTTTATAATCCAAATTATGGTACGCCATCAAATGGTTTACCGCAATTTGATCACGATACTCCTTTAAGCCAAAGAGCAGGCGGACTTTACGGTTCGAAGTATGCGGCTGGTTATGTTCAGGATGAGCTTGGCTTTTTAGAAAATAGATTAAGATTGACTCTTGCTGCAAGATATACTTGGATTAGCCAAACTAGCAGCTACGAGGCAGAACCAATAGAGGATAGTCATATTACGCCTCGTGCTGGTTTAAGTTATTCTATTACTGATGATTTTGCAGTTTACGGATTATATGATCAAGCTTTTACACCTCAGTCTGGTGTAGTGAGAAATGGCGATGTAAAACCTCTTACTGGAAATAATGTTGAATTTGGACTTAAAAAAGATTGGTTTGACGGTTCTTGGAATACAAGTTTATCGGTTTACAATATCTTAAAGAAAAATGAGCTAACAGCAGATCCTAGTAATCAGCCAAACGAACAGTATAAAATTGTTTTGGGAGAAAAAAGAGCTCGCGGTGTTGAATTTGATGTTAGAGGAAAAATCTTTGATGGCTTAAATCTTATTGCAAATTATGCCTTTACAGAATCAACGGTAACTAAAGTTGATCCAGCTGTTTCTCAAGCTAATGGTATTAATGTTGGAGATATTGTGCCTGGTTATGCAAAACATACAGCAAATGCATGGTTAAATTATACGCTTCAAAATGGTAAACTGAAAGGTTTTGGCGCTTCTATAGGAGGAACTTTCCTTGACGGACGTCAGACGGATACTTGGAGTGAAGGTCTTCAAAAATTACCTTCTTACTTTAAATTGGATGGAGGTTTATCTTATGAAACTGGTAAAGTCAAAGTTACTGCAAACGTATTCAATATCTTAGATAAATATTTATATAGCGGTTCATTCTACAGTTGGTTAAATGCTTATTACTGGCAGGCTGAAGCGCCAAGAAATTTTAGAGTTGGGGTTACTTATAAGTTTTAAAGGGGCTAAGGTTCTGAGGGACTAAGATTCTGAGGATTATAGTAACAAAGTAACAAAGGAATAAAGGCTTTGGACAAACATCTCTAGTTTGTCTAAAGCCTTTAATTTTATTTTATAATTTCATCCAGCTAAAGCTGGACGCTATTTAATTTCTAAAAAATCCTTTTAATCTGTATATCCCGATAGCTATTGGGAGTGGCTTAAAAAAAAATCTTTGCGTCTTTGCTTCCGATATTTATCGGGATTGCGAGAATATAATTATGCCTCCTTAATCAACGGAATCAATTTTGTACCAATCAATTCAATGGCATTCATTAATTGTTTGTGTGTCAAGCGAGCATTATCCATTTGGAAAGTGAATCGATCCACTCCGCCCAGTGCTTCGCTGTGACGAAGGATTTTCTCTGCAGCTCTTTCTGGACCTCCAACGATTAAAACGCCTAAATCATCAATTAACCCGTCAAATTTTCCTCTTGTTACAGGAGGCCAACCTCTTTCATAGCCTAATTTGGTCCATAATTCAGCATATCCAGGATAGTATTCTTCAATTGCTTTTTCTGTGGTGGTACTAACATAACCTGGTGAATGCAAGCCCACTTTCAACTCTTCAGGTTTATAGCCAGCTGCTTTTCCAGCTTCGCGATATAAATCGATTAAAGGTCTGAAACGATGTGTTTGCCCGCCAATTATGGCAACCATTAAGGGAAGTCCCAACGAACCTGCTCTAATAAAAGATTCGGGTGTTCCTCCAACGCCAAGCCAAATAGGCAATTTTTCCTGTAAAGCTCTTGGATAAACCGGTAAATTATTTAGCGCAGGACGAAATTTTCCTTCCCAAGTAACAAATTCATTGTCTCTGATTTGAAGCAATAGCTCGAGTTTTTCTTTAAAAAGAGCATCATAATCTCTCAAATCATATCCAAAAAGGGGATAAGCTTCAATGGCAGATCCTCTACCTACAACAATTTCAGTTCTTCCTTTTGAAATTAAATCTAAAGTCGCAAAACTCTGATAAACTCTAACAGGATCTGCTGCACTTAAAACGGTTACAGCACTTGAGAGTCGAATATTTTTTGTCCTTGCCGCCGCTGCACTCAAAATAACAGCTGTAGCAGAATCTAAAAATTCTTTTTTGTGATGTTCACCAATTCCGAAAACATCTAGACCAGCCTGATCTGCAAATTCAATTCTCTGCAATAGCTGTTCCATGGCATCAACACTGCTCAGAGTGTTGTTGTCGCCATACATTGCCGAAGCAAAACTGTCTATTCCTATTTCCATAAGCTTAATTTTAAATTCCAATATTGAGAAATTCCAAATTCCAAATTTCAAAATCTAAAATCTAAAATCTGAAATCTGAAATCTAAAATCTACAATTATCTAGTGTGAGAATCCAAATGAAATACTGATAATAATAATCGCAATAACAATTAATGTAATGGCGACATATAAATAATCTTTTTCTAATAAAAACGAAAATAGCGAAAGCAAAACACGTAAAACTGGCGTAAGGAAAAGCAAAATAATACCAGTAAATATTAAGGATTCACCATTTCCTTGAATTGCACCATTGTAAACAGCCGCAATTACTTCAAATATATTTCTATCATTTTCTTTAAAAACAGAATAATCTTCAATCTGGCTTCCATTGTGAATCAAATAAACAATTCCGCCAATAAAAGCTACTGATAGCGAAATCCAAACTCCGTAGCGAAGTAAGTTTCCTATAATAGTTTGAAAATCTTTTTCTCCAAATTTTTCTTCCTGTACCATATTAGATTTTTCCATTTAGTCCGTTATAAATCATGTTTATTGCCAAAACAAAAATCAGGCAGGCAAAAAATATTCTCAATTTCTTCGGATTTGTTCGTACTAAGATCTTGGCTCCAGCCATGGCACCAAACAAAACTCCAATTACAACCGGCATACAGATTCCAGGTTCGATATACCCTTTTTGAATATAAATTACAGAACTCGCCATTGCTGTAACTCCCATCATAAAATTACTGGTTGTAGTGGAAACTTTAAAGGGAACGCGCATGATATTGTCCATTGCAATCACTTTAAAAGCGCCAGAACCAATTCCGAGAAGACCAGACATCATTCCGGCAACTCCCATCATGCTGAAGCCGCCAAGCACGTTTTTAGTTCCGTATTTTATGACTTCACCGTCGTGAGAAGGATAAGTTCCGTCCAATTTTAGTTTTTTTGCCAGCGGACTAGACTCCAAGACAATATGTTCTTCTTTTTTTCGTAACGAATTAATTGCAGAAAAAATTAGCGTTAAACCGAATAAAACTGCTATAAAAGAAGTAGGGGCAATGGTAGAAAGCAAGGCACCGCAAACCGCTCCGATAGTAGTGGCGATTTCGAGAAAAATTCCTATTCTCATGTTGGTAATTCCCTCTTTTACATAAGCTGCGGCAGAGCCAGAAGAAGTGGCGATAACAGAGACTAAAGCGGCTCCAATGGCATAATGAATATCGACACCGAGAATAATAGTAAGAAGCGGAATAATAATGATACCGCCTCCTAAGCCTGATAATGAACCTATAAATCCAGCTAAAAAAGCGCCTAGAATCATTATCAGCGTAAAGGTAAGTATTGTCATTTAAGGTATGTTTTTGTATTTGCTAATTTACGAATACAAATTTGTTCATGAACTTAAATATACCTTAAAAATGGCTGTTGTTTATTGTTTGTTGTTTATTGTTTATTGTTTGTTGTTTGTTGTTTGTTGTTTGTTGTTGAAGGTTAACTTTTTTTTTAGGATTAACTTTGACATTTTTTAGATAACCATCAACTACCAACCAAAAACCATCAACCAAAAAAGATTATATCCTATTGTCAACTGCAAAAGATGTTTTTCCAATATTAGCAAGCAATAAAGCCGCTGCAGCACTTGTCCAGACTGAATAATCAAAAGGTGCTTTTACAGAAACCGAAACTGACATGGCAAAAGCAAAAAAGAACATTAAAATGGTAGTTCCTAAAGCGGCAAGCCTAGTTTTGAAACCGAATAATAATAATAGACTGAACAAAACCTCAAAAAAAGTAGCAACTCCTCCTAAAATTTCAGATATGGCTCGGTTTGCATATGGGTTGAGTGTTTGTGTATAAGTAACAAAATTATCCCAATTTCCCCAAGCGACTTGGTGGGAACCTGGTGCGCCCCAAACTCCAAATCGGTCTGCTACGGCCGAAAGCATCGTGATGGCTAAAACTATTCTTAAAATTAAACCTGCTTCTAATATGGTTATGTTTTTCATTCTAAATCTTACTTTTTATTTTCACTGAAATGGAACTATTTTCTTCAAAAACAAAGAAAAATCATTCCGTTATTTTTTTAATAACGATAGAATGAACGCCAAATTGTTTAAAATAATCGATAAAATATATAAAAAAGGGATAGATTGTGTTCTATCCCTTTTAAATCTTGTGCGATTTCCTTATTTCAAAGATGTTTTAATTACAATTGCGGCTTGTTGTATGGCAGTTTGAATAGCTGGCACATTTGCAATCGGATTTAAAAGTCCGTAATCATGAATCAATCCGTTGTATCTAGTTAAAGTTACAGGAACTCCAGCTTCATTCAGTTTTCTGGCATAAGCTTCGCCTTCGTCTCTTAAAACATCATTTTCAGCAGTTTGCACTAGAGCAGGAGGCAAGCCTTTTAATTCTGCTAAACTTGCTTGCAATGGAGAAGCATATTTTTCAGTTCTTTTTGCAGTATCAGGCAAGTAATTATCCCAGAACCATTTCATCATATTTTTAGTCAAGAAACGTCCGTTGGCATATAGATTATATGATTCAGTTTCAAAATTGGCATCGGTTACTGGCCATAAAAGAACTTGTAATTTAATGTGTGGCCCTTTTTTATCTCTAGCCATTAAAGTAATAGCTGCCGTCATATTTCCACCTACACTGTTTCCAACAACAGCAAGGTTTTTACCGTCTACGCCAATTTCTTTTCCATTTTCAGAAACCCATTGTGTTGCAGCGTAAATTTCGTTAATTGCCACTGGATATTTAGCTTCAGGAGATGGTGTATAATCTGGGAAAACCGCAACAGCACCACTTTCTACAACCAAATCTCTCACTAATCTTTTATGAGTAGGATAATCGCCTAAAACCCATCCGCCGCCATGAATGAAAATGAATACAGGCGCGTTTGCTTTTACCCCTTTAGGTTTTGTAATATGAATTTTTACTTTTAACCCGTTTTGTGAAATTACTTTTTCAGATTCTTCGATGCCGGAATAATCGACTTCAACCGATTTCTGTGCGCCTACTAAAACGTTTCTGGCATCTGTAACAGATAATTGTTCCAAAGGTTTTCCGTCACCTGAATTTAATGCATTTAAAAAGCTGCGTACTTCTGTAAAGATTTCGGGGTCATTTTGTCCTTTAAATGGTTTTTCTTGTGCTGAAGCAATTGTATTTGCGATGAACAATGCTGCAATAAATAAACTTTGCTGTAATACTTTAATAGTTTTCATATCTTTTATGTTTTAATTATTTATAATTTAATAGGACAAAGATATGGCGCTAGTAAAGCTCTAAAAATGGATAAAAGTCTATTCTAATTGTACATTTTTCCCTTGAAGGTATTTTTTCTTGAAATTAGACGGAGTGTCGCCAACTTTATTGGTAAAAAGTCGGTTAAAATAAGCTGGATCTTCATAGCCGAGCTGGTATGCAATCTCTTTTACGCTTAAAGAAGAATACCCCAAAAGCCTTTTAGCTTCCAGAATAATGCGGTCTTTTATAATATCGTTTGGCTGTGTTAGTTCCAGACGATTGAATTTATTAGAAAGGGTTTTAGGAGCAACGCCTAAAATATCGGCATAATCGGCAACGGTATGTTTGGTTCTGAAATGAATTTCGACCAATCGGCTGAAATCTCTAAAAAAATCCATTTCTTTAGAAGGTTCTTCGTTTAAAACACCTAATTGCTGAATTTTCCAGATTCGCGTCGCTTTAATAATAAGTTGTTTCAAATACGTTCGAATCATTTCTTCCTGAGACGAATCGGGAGAAACAAACTCTTCCTGAATCTGATTGAAAATGCCTTCAATAAACAAAACCTCTTCATCGGGCAAAGTTGTCATTGGCATTTCAAATATATTGTTGAATAGCAATCCGTCGCAGGCTACTTCGGCATCGTGAATCTGCACACAGTAAAAATCACGATTGTAATACATAAAATACCCCTGCTTTTTCCCTTCCTTATTAATCTGTAGATATTGATTGCTGTTGATAAAAAACAGAGAAGGACTTTTGGTTTGATATTGTTTAAAATCAATAGTAACCTGATAATCTTCCGGAAGATATAAGACCTTAATATACGCTTTGTATTCGTCGCTGTTTATTCCTTCTACAGTTTCCTGATTCAGAACCAGAAATCCCAGTTTTTTATAATTTGATTCAAATACATTATTAAGGTTCATCGAAGTTTGTTTTGGATTTTAAATTTAATGATTTTCTTTAGCGAAAGCAGCACTATTCATTGCCAATTTGAAGATGTTCCAGTTTTTTGCCAACCAAAGTTTTTTCGCCCACAATTTTAAATCCGAGTTTTAAATAAAGTTTTTTCGCCAGCGGATTTTCTTCTTCCACCAATAAACCTAATGTCTGTTTGTTTTGATGAACATATTCGTTAATTAGAAAAACTAGTAGCTTAGAACCAATTCCTTTTCCCTGCTGATTTGGATTAACGCCTAATGAATCAATGTAAAATTCTCCAGCGCGCGTTTCAAACTCTGGATTAAATTCTGGATTATAATGTGCTCTAACATATTCCACAATCGGATTTCGTAAAGCTTCTATATCAGAACCATTGTAAATATTAACTGCGCCTATGATTTCTCCATTTTCCTCAGCCACAAAACAGTTTTGATACGAATATTGGTTGTTTTCTCTTTCAACGAAATATTCCAGAAAGTCTTTCGCGGAAGCGTAATCATTCTTAGCAATAAATTTGTAGATAATATCTTCCATTGCTAATAATAATATAGGAGCAATATATTTTGAGTCTGATTTTTCGGCTTTTCTGATATTCATGTGGAAGATTTTAGTACAAACAAATTTACTTCATTTAAATATTTTCTCTCGCAGATTCTGCAGATTTAGCAGATTAATATTTGAAATATCTGCATAATCCGCTAAATCTGCGGGAAAAAGAAACTTAGAATCTTTGAAAAAAATGTACAAATATACGCTCAATATATACCAATCAGGAGATTTCAACTCGCCTTATATTTGTATAACAATTTTAATTTAAACATTAAAACAATGAAAGCAATAGGATTTAAAACATCATTACCCATAGAAAACCCAGAAAGTTTTATCGAATTTGAAACCGTAAAACCAGTCCCTGGAGCACACGATTTATTAGTTAAAATTGATGCGATTTCAGTCAACCCCGTCGATTTTAAAATTCGTCAGAGTTCGGCAAAAGAAACCGTTTTGGATACCCCAAAAATCATTGGCTGGGATGCTGTAGGAATTGTGCAGGCTGTTGGACAAGACGTTACTTTGTTTGAAGTAGGCGATCCTGTCTATTACGCTGGAGATATTACCAAACAAGGAAGCAATGCCGAATATCAGATTATTGACGAGCGAATTGTCGGCAGAAAGCCAAAATCATTAAGCATTGAAGAATCGGCCGTGATTCCGTTGACTGCTTTAACGGCTTGGGAAATTTTATTTGACAGAATCAGAATTAATGCTGACAAAGACAAAGGGAAATCGATTCTAATTATTGGCGGTGCTGGCGGAGTAGGTTCGATTGCCATTCAATTGGCCAAGAAAATTGCAGGTTTAACTGTTATTGCAACAGCTTCTCGTCCTGAAACAATTGAATGGTGCAAACAGCAAGGAGCTGATTTTGTGGTAGACCATAAAGACTTGATTTCTTCTGTTCGTGAAGCAGGCTTTGAACATGTTGATTTTATTCTAGATTTAGTAGACACCAATGCTTATTGGGACACGATGGTTGAATTGATTAAACCGCAGGGGCATATCGCTTCGATCACCGGAAGCGCTGAGCCTGTAGTTTTGAATAAACTGAAAAGCAAAAGTGTTTCTTTTTCTTGGGAATTAATGTACACTCGATCAATGTATCAGACAGAAGATATGATTGAACAGCATAATATCTTAAATATTGTAGCAGACTTGTTAGACGACGGCATTCTGAAAACTACATTGAACACAACTTTAAGCGGACTTACAGCCGAAAATCTTAAAAAAGCACATGAACTTTTAGAATCCGGAAAGACAATTGGAAAAATTGCGATTAAGTTCTAAAACATAAAATCGTCTTTCTGATAGCTTAGAATAGTTATTTGGAACAGTTTTAAATAATATTGTTTTTAAATAAGAAATTTTTGTATTTTAGTCGGCTTACAAACCAAATTGAGTATAAATTTTTAACCTAAAACAAAATTATTTATGATTTCAAAAAACACAGACCTTGGATTATTACTATTGCGCATCAGCACTGGCGGGTTAATGCTTTTTCATGGTGTTTCTAAGTTGATTCACGGAGTTTCGTTCCTTGTAGAAAACTTAGGCACATTTGGATATGCCGTTTATATTGGCGAAGTTTTATCTCCAATAGCTATTTTATTAGGATTCAGAACGAGAATTGCGGCAGTTCTTTTGGCAATAACTTGTGTGGTGGCGGTTGCAACAATGCACAGTCAGGAAATTTTCTCAATAAGCGAGCATGGAGGTTATGCTTTAGAATTATTAATGCTATATCTTTTTGGCGCTCTTGCATTGTTCTTTACTGGAGCGGGTAAATATGCCGTTTCTAAAAACAGTCAGTGGGATTAATCCTTTATAAATAAGATATTTCTTATATATTAAAAAAGGCCTTAAATTATTGATTTAGGGCTTTTTCTTGTTATTACTCTTTTTATTATGCTATTTTTGCCCTAAAATTACCCAAATAATTATTAAAATAGCAATGAAGTTCTTATTCGCCTTTACTCTTTTTATTTTTTCTCTGGCAATTAATGCCCAATATTTAAACGGAATCATCAATGATTCTGAAGGAAAAGAAGCATCAGATGTTTTAATTCGTGATTTAAATTCTAAAACACACGCCCATACCGATGCAAACGGAAAATTTACCTTAGAATCTGTACAGGTAAATGATAGTTTGGTTATTACCAAAAAGGGATTTTCAACTCAAAGAATAAAATTGGCTTCTTTAGATTTTCTTTCCATTCAATTAGAAGAAAAACCATTTTTGCTGGAAGAAGTTAAGATTGGCAATAATTTAAAATATTTAAACACCATTTCTAAAATCGATTTTGAAATTCAGCCTATTTCAAATTCTCAGGATTTACTGCGAAAAGTTCCAGGACTTTTTATCGGTCAGCATGCGGGCGGAGGAAAAGCAGAGCAAATCTTCTTAAGAGGTTTTGATTGCGATCACGGAACCGATATTAATATCACTGTTGACGGAATGCCGGTAAATATGGTTTCGCACGCACACGGACAAGGCTATTCTGATCTGCATTTTGTGATTCCAGAAACAGTTGACAATATCGATTTTGATAAAGGTGCTTATTTTGTTGATAAAGGCGATTTTACAACTGCAGGATATGTTGGTTTTAATACCAAAAATGCTTTGCAAAACAGCTCTATTTCTTTTGAAGGTGGGCAGTTTGATACTTTTCGTACCGTTGCGATGTTTAATTTATTGAATAAAGAAAACCAATCGGCTTATTTTGCTGGAGAATATATGATGACCGATGGTTATTTTGATGCTCCTCAGAATTTTAACCGAATTAATTTGTTTGGAAAATACAATGCTAAAATGGAAAACGGAGACCGTTTGGCGATTTCGGTTTCACATTTTAAAAGCCAATGGGACGCCAGCGGACAGATTCCTGACCGTGCAGTAAACGACGGAACAATTTCGCATTTCGGAGCAATCGATCCGAATGAAGGAGGAAATACAGACAGAACCAACTTTAATCTGCAATACGATGCAAAAATTGATGACAATACACACATTAAAAGCAGCGCATATTTAAGTAAATACGATTTTGAACTGTATTCTAATTTTACTTTTTTCTTGAATGATCCTGTAAACGGCGATCAAATCAAACAGAAAGAAAATAGAACTATTGTAGGTTTTCAGTCAGAATACGATCAAAAACTGAATGAAAAATGGCGTTTTAAACTAGGCGCTGGACTTCGAAATGACAATAATAAAGATGTAGAATTGTCTCATACATTAAACAGAAAAACAGTTTTAGAATATTTGAGTTTAGGAACGGTAAATCAGACCAATTTATTTACGTATTCAAGTCTTGATTTTACTGCTGGAAAATGGTTAGTAAACGGAGGTTTGCGTTTGGATTATTTCAAATTTGGATATGAAGATCAATTGGCTGCAACTTATAGTAATCAGACGCAGACCAAAGCAATTGTAAGCCCGAAACTAAACTTTTTGTATACTCAAAATGACAAATTAAACTATTTCTTGAAGTTAGGAAAAGGATTTCACAGTAATGATACCCGTGTAGTTGTGGCGCAAAAAGGAGAAAAAATTCTTCCAGAAACGTACGGAGCAGATTTAGGTTTAAACTGGAAACCATTTCCAAGAATGATTGTCAATTCGGCTCTTTGGTATTTATATCTAGCTCAGGAATTTGTGTACGTAGGAGACGAAGCTGTTGTTGAACCAAGCGGAAAAACAGAACGTAAAGGTTTTGATTTTGGAATTAGATATCAATTGACCAATTGGTTGTTCTGGAATGCAGATTATACATATACGCATGCAAGAGCAATAGACGAACCAAAAGGAAACGATTATTTGCCACTTGCTCCAAAAAACACTTTAATGAGCGGACTTTCGGTAAAGGATTTAAAAGGTTTTTCAGGGAGCATAAGAACGCGTTTCTTAGGCGACAGACCAGCAAACGAAGACAATTCGGTTGTAGCAAAAGGATATTGTATTACCGATTTCTCTGTGAATTATCAGATTAAGAAAGTTTCAATTGGCGTAAACATTGACAATATTTTCAATACAAAATGGAAAGAAACACAATTTTTAACCGAATCAAGATTGGCAAATGAAACAGATCCTGTAGAAGAAATTCATTTTACGGCAGGAACTCCGTTTAATGCGCGTTTGATCTTGAAATACACGTGGTAGAAATTGATCAATGTGGCAATTAGAAAATGTGCCAATTAGATAATTACTCGCATTATCTAATTGGCACATTTTCTTCTTTGAGAATAAAAATCGTGAATTCGTGGCGATTATTTAAACAAATAGCTTTGCCGATTTTGTGTTTTTTTAAGCATGTACTTGGTATTAAAAAGGTTTTTTAACGCAGAGTTCGCAGAGGATTTACGCAGAGAAACGCAAAGATTTTAGTCTATGCATTTTATTTTAAAGGTCACAGAGCGATAGCAAAACATTCCAATTTTCAAACATAGCCCGCGGTTTCAACCGCGTGGAGGCCCAGAAATGCGTTGTGTAATTTACGTTGTGTTCCCACGGTTGAAACCGCGGGCTATGTTTTATAAAACATATAAATAAAACCTTATAGATAAATTGTATTGAATTTCTCATAAAACCATAAAGAGAAAAAAACTTTGCGTCTCTGCGACTTTGCGAGAGTTATTTAAGCTACTTAAAAAAACTTATCTATTCGCATTGATATATTCCGACGGCGACATATTAAAATGCTTCTGGAAATTACGTCCAAAACTCGTTTGCGATTTGTAGCCGACCATTTCTGCGATTTCGTACATTTTGTAGTTTTCGTTTAATAATAGTTCTGCAGCTCTTTTGAGACGTACGATATTGATTAATTCGTTTGGACTTAGATTCGTAATGTCTTTAATTTTTCTGTATAAAGTCGAGCGGCTCATATTCATGATTTCTGCAAGCGATTCTACGCTTAAATCCTGATCAGTGATATTTTTAAGGATTTCGTCGTCCAGTTTTTTCAGGAACTTTTCGTCAGTTTTATTGTGGGCAATGCTTTTAATGTGCGAAAGCGGCGAACTCGCATAATAATTCATAATCTGTCTGCGGTTTTCAATCAAGTTATTGGCTTGTACTTTCAGATAATCCATAGAAAAAGGTTTTGCCACATAAGCGTCTGCACCCACTTCAAGTCCGTCGATTTGTGATTTTAATGAGTTTTTCGCCGTCAATAAAATAACCGGAATATGACTCGTTTCGAGATTCGTTTTAATCTTTTTACACATCGTAAATCCGTCCATAACAGGCATGGTCACATCTGAAATCACCAACTGAATGTTTTCGTTATGAATGATTTTGATGGCTTCTTCGCCATTTTGGGCCTTTAAAACAGTGTAAGTTCCTGCCAATTCTGTTGTAATAAAATTCAAAAGGTCATCATTGTCTTCTACCACCAAAACTTGCGCTTTTTCGTTTTTGATTTCAATTGGTTCTTTTGGCGTTTCACTTTCTGTTTGTTCTTTCTCAGAATCGGCATAAAGCATAAATTCTTCTTCTTGATGCAGCGGAACGGTTAATTCGAAAATATTGTAATTTACATCTTCAATCAATTCTAAACTTCCATTGTGCAATTGCGCCAAAGAATGCGCCAGCGAAAGTCCAATTCCCGTTCCTGATGCCGTACTGCTGTCATCAACTCTAAAAAAGGGCTCAAAAATCTTGTCTTTTAAATGAATGGGAATCACATTTCCATCATTTTTTACAATCAAATGCAGTTTCTTTTCATCTCTAAACAAAGAAATGGAAACCTTTTTATTCGAGTATTTAATCGCATTGTTGATCAAATTGCTCAAGATTTTTTTGAAAGCCTCTTTGTCAACAAAAGCGTGAATGTCTTTTTCACCCAATTCCAATTGAAATTCCAGTTCGCGTTCTTCGATTAATTGGCTGAATCTCAAATGAAAATTTCGAACCATCGAAGAAATATTCGCTTCGACGAAAGTCAATTTCAAGCCGCCAATCTCCGATTTTCTAAAATCGAGCAATTCGTTTACCAACTTCAATAAACGGGAAGTATTTTTCTTCATGATCGAAAGATGCTGCGGCACTTCTTCCGATTCGTATTTCATTCCCAAAAGCTTTTCCAACGGACCTTTGATAAGCGTTAAAGGTGTTCTGATTTCGTGGGCTACATTCGTAAAAAAGTCAATTTTTGCCTGATAGATTTCTTTTTCTTTTTCATCATTCAAATGCTTGATTTTGCGGTTATTCTTGATCTGAGTCAGATTTTGAGAATAACGAATGATATAATAGAAACCAGCACAAATTAGTAAGAAATACAGCAGATAAGCATAAGTACTCGCGTACCATGGCGGAAGAATGCGTATTTTGAGTTTTACCTCTTTACTCCAAACTCCAAAACTATTGAGTGATTTTACTTTAAAAACATAATCGCCAGGCGCCAATTCGGTAAAGAAAACCTTGTTGTTTCTTCCCAAATACACCCAATCATTATTTACATTTTCCAATTGATACCAATATTCGGTCAGTTCGGGTGCAGTGTAATTTAAAGACGCAAATTCGAGATTAAAAGACGATTGGCTGTTGTTGAGTTCCAATTCATCCAAAAACGAAATAGATTGCGAAATAGGCGAATCGGGGCTGTTTACCTCAATATCCTTATTATTAATCTGAATATTGGTAATGTAAATAAAAGGCGTGTATTTATTTTTGCTGAAATGCTTCGGATTAAAACTGATCATTCCGTTTAGGTTTCCAAAATACATATCGCCGTTTGCATCTTTAAAAGCTGAATTGTAATTGAACTGATCGCTCAATAATCCGTTTGCGGTCGTGAAAATCTTAATGGTTTTATGATCTGGACCAAATTTTACCAAACCTTTGGAAGTGGTCAGCCAAAGATTTTTAGAATCATCTTCCAAAATAGAATAGAAAACATTGCTCGGCATTCCGTTTTTGGTTGTGAATTTGGTAAAAGTATGGTTTTGTCTGTTTACAAGATTCAATCCGTTTTCGGTTGCAATCCATAAGTTTTTTGAAGAATCTTCAAAAATGGCATTTATCGTATTATTGCTAATGCCTTTTGGATTTTTATAATCATACATAAAAACCTCTTTTTTCTTCGTTTTCGGATTGTAAAACAACAATCCATCGCGATAACTTCCAGCCCAAAGATTGCCGTCGCTGTCTTCTTTCATATTCGTATAATGATACGTTTCTGGAAAGAATTTCAGAATTTCAAAATTATCCGCCTGTTCATTATAGCGATAAAGTCCTGATGTTGTTACCACAATCAGATCTCCGTTTTTCATTTCATAAAAAGAAAAAATAAAATTGCTGTGCAGTCCGCTTCGGCCATCATTGGCGCTGTAATGCTTGAGAATTGCGCCCGAATTTCGGTCTAAAACATCTAAACCATGCTCGAAAGTTCCGACCCAGATTTTGTCTTTCCGAGGCATTAAAGCATGAATATTATAATACGAAACATTATAAGAAGTGAACTTTTGCGTTTTCGGATTAAAACGATTTACGCCTGCATCTTCTGTTCCGATCCATAAATCGCCGTGATCGTCTTTATGAATTTCTCGAACTGCGTTTCCACTAATAGAATTTTGATTGTTCTGCGGAAAGTACTTTTTAAACTGAGTGTATTGTTTCTGATGATAATTGACACCGCCAAAATACGTTCCAATCCATATTCCGTTTTCTTTGTCAATTGTAATAGAATAAGCCGCATTATCTGAAATCGCATACGGATCGTTGTAATTTTTCTTAAGATTTACAGCCGTTTTGGTTTTCAGATTATACACATAAACCCCAGATTCGCTTGCAATCCAAAGTTCATCATTTCCTTTTTTCCTGAATTGACGAACGAAAACCGGTTCTTTTATTGCGAATTGTAATTCAGTTGTGCTTTTGTTTTTTCTATTATATAGTAGTACACCGTGATCTTGCGTGCCGATTACAATATTTTCTGAATCTACGGCATAAATGACTGTAATTCTGAAATTAGCTTTATTTGCTGGCGGATTTAACGGAATATTTTCAAAAGAAAGGTTTTCTTCAGAATAATGATAGATTTTATTGAGAGAAGAAGCCCAGATTTCTCCTTTGTAATCTTTCGTAATCGAAGTGGTAATGAAGTATTTGTTTGGATTGAAAGTGGTTGTTTGCTGCTTTTTTGGTGCATATTTATACAAAATGTTGCCAGAAACAAACCAAATGTTGTCTTTTTGATCGTGATTGATGTCGTTGATGCGATCATTTATGGCTTCATTCAAAATCGTAAAACGATCCAGTTTTTTATCATAATGATACAAACCTTTATCAGTACCGACCCAAATTGTGCCATTGTGTTCGTGTAAAGATTGAATATAATTGCTTCCTAAACTATGAACAGGATCTCCGCTGCTTCTATAGGTTTTAAAACGATAGCCGTCAAAACGGTTTAAACCGTCTTTGGTTCCAAACCACATAAAACCGTCATTATCTTGTATTGAGGTCAAAACTGTGTTGTTTGAAAGTCCTTCTTCTACCTGATAATGTTTAAAATAATACTCCTGCGCATTCGAAAAATTTATCGAAAAAAAGCTGAAATATAAAAAAAGAAAGAATTTACGCATAGTTGTATTTTTTAGGCTAAAATCTAGATTTCTGCAAATCGTCTCAATATTCTACAAAATGTTGCAACTGAATGAAAACGGGCTGTTTTTAATACAATTTGAATCATTTGAGAGAGATATTGACACAAATGAAGCATTTTATTTTGAATAAAAAGCGCCTACTTTGAATTTTAAAATAAATGATATTGATAAAATTTTAAGGTTAAAAATACACTATCGATAAAATAAAGTTTGAAAAAACCAACCATTAATAATTTTGAAACAAAATGAACAATTTATTACAACTAAAGAATATTAGTTCTTTTTTTGCCCGTATACCAGACGGCTAAAAAAGCGCCATATTTCATTAAACCAAACCACAAAAAGAATAAAACTATCTAAAATGCAAAAATCAATGAAAACAAAGTTCACTCACTTTTTAACGAAGAGATATTACCTCTTAGTTTTCTTTAGTTTATTACTGCAGTCTGCTTTTGCCCAGCAAATAAATGTTACGGGAAAAGTGACTACCGCAGACGGACAAGCGGTTCCTTTTGCGAATGTTTTGATAAAAGGAACACAGAATGGTGCTGTTACCGATTTTGACGGAAGCTTTAAAATTTCAGCCAGCGGAAATCAGACTCTAGTTTTTAGTTCACAAGGCTATAAAACAGTAGAAATTGCCATCAACAACAAAACTTCTATAAACGTTACAATGGCAGAAGATGCCATGAAACTCGATGAGATAGTGGTTGTAGGTTACGGATCGCAGCAGAAAAAAGACCTTACGGGAGCTGTTGCATTAGTTAAACCAGACGAAATTCAGAAAAGACAGGTAACTACAGTTGCAGATGGACTTCAAGGCTTGGTTACCGGAGTTAAAGTTCGCGGTGGCGGACGCCCGGGACAAGAAGCCAATGTTGAAATTCGTGGTCTTAAAAACCTTCAAAACACCAATCCATTATATGTAATTGACGGTTTAGTAACTTCTGCAAACAGAGACTTTAACCCAAATGATATTGAATCGATTCAGGTTTTAAAAGATGCTTCTGCAGCAGCAATTTATGGTTCTAGAGCTGCAAATGGTGTCATTATTATTACCACTAAAAAAGGAAAAAAAGGACCATTACAGGTTGAAGTTTCTGCAAAAAGCAGTTTTCAAATTATGCCTCGCTATGATTTAATGGGAACTGAGGAATTTGCCAAATACAACAATATGGCGTATGACAATGCTGGACTTCCGAGACAAAACCTGAATATGGCTGTAAATACAGATTGGCAGGATGCTACTTTTCAAACAGGAATGATTCAGGATTACAACGCGAGTTTTTCTGGTGGAAACGAAAATTCGACATTCTTTATGTCTGGAAATTATTTTGGAAATGAAGGAACAGTTATCGGAACTGATTTTGACAGAATTTCATTCCGCGTCAATTCAAGCGGTACAAAAGGAATTTTCAGTATTGGAGAAAATTTGGCGATCAGTAATGCTAAAACAGATGAGATGTCTGGAAACCCAATTATTGATGTGTACAGAATGACGCCAACGATTCCGCTTTACGATCCATCAAATCCGGGTGGATACGGTTACGGAAAACAAGGAGTTGCGGACACTTTTGGTACAAACCCTTTAGCATTGGCTGATTTTTCTAATGTAACCAATCAAAATTTCAGAATTAGAGGAAACATTTGGTCAGAATTAAAGTTCGTGCCTTGGTTGAAATACCGTTTCAATTTTGGATATGAAACTAGTTTTGATTCTTATAAATACATGAGAAAAAAAGGAAGCTGGACATTAAATCAGCCGCAAGATCCTTCTCAAACCGATCAAAATAAAGGAAGGTCAGAAACTTTATTGTTTGAAAATACATTGACTTTCAAAAAAGAATTTGGCAAACACGATATTACGCTTTTAGTAGGTCAGACGTATCAAAAAGACAATTACGATCAGATTTACGGAACAAAAAGAAATCTTCCGATGAATTCTGGAACTGGTCAATATTATGAGGTTTTGAATCAAGGAGATTCGCCAGTTGTGGGAGGTTTCATTAACGAAGCGGCCTTAACCTCATATTTAGGAAGATTAGAATACAACTACGATAATCGTTATTTATTTAATGCGGTAATCAGACGTGATGGTTCTTCTAGATTTAGCGATGGCAATAAATGGGGCAATTTCCCTTCTCTTTCAGCTGGATGGAGAATCAGCAACGAATCTTTCTTTAAATCAGAATTCATTAAAGATCTAAAATTAAGAGCAAGTTATGGAGAATTGGGTTCTGGAAATATCAGGGAATATGAATCTAAAAGCTTCGTTAATAATTTCGGACAAATTGTATTAGGCAAAGACCAAACTTTGTATCCTTCTGCAACTCAGGTAAAATTATCAAACTCACAACTGCGCTGGGAAAAACTAAAACAAACCAACATAGGATTGGATTTAGGAGTTTTGAATAATGATTTGCGTTTTACTGCGGATTATTTCATTGCTCGTACAGAAGATGTATTATTTGGTTTCCCTATTTTACTGACTACAGGAAACGATGGCGGAAATCCAATTTCTAATGCGGCAACGGTAGAAAATAAAGGTTTTGAGCTGGAATTGGCTTACAGCAAAAAAATCAACGATTTCTCTTTTAATGCTTCTGTAAACTTTACAAAAGTAAACAACAAGCTGGTTTCTTTAGGAAATGGACAAAATGAAAACATTATTGGCAACACCATGACTCGAAGCGGAAATCCAGTTGGAATGTGGTATGTGCTGCAAACAGACGGATTATTCCAAAATCAGCAGGAAATTGACAATTACAAAAATGCTGACGGAAAAGTGATTATGCCGAATGCAGTGCCTGGAGATATTCGTTTTAAAGACAATAATGGAGACGGACAAATTACGAACGAAGACAAAGCGATTGTGGGAAGTCCGTGGCCAGAATTTGAAATGGGTTTAAATGCTGGAGCTGAATATAAAAACTTTGATTTTTCTATGAACTGGATTGCTTCAAACGGAGCTACTGTTTACAACGGATTTAGAAGTGTTGTGGATCGTTTTGATGACAATAGTAACTACAGAAAAGGCATTCAGCCTTGGACGCCAGAAAATCCAAATACTGATTTTCCTAGAATTACCAAAGGTTCAACTTTAAACTCAAGAGGAGATAGTGACCGTTTCTTGGAGAGCGGCAATTTCATCAGACTAAAATACATTGGTTTTGGATATAATTTGCCAAGCAGCGTTTTAGAAAAATCAGGAATTACAAGAGCAAGATTAACCTTATCTGCACAAAACATTCTAACGATCACGAAATACAAAGGTTTGGATCCTGAGTTTAGTAATACGGGTGATAACAGAATTTTTGAAAGAGGTGTTGATAACGGTTCGTTCCCGAATCTTAAAACGTATTCTTTTGGTGTTGAATTTAGCTTTTAATTAAAAAAATAGCGTAATGAAAAAAATAATCATATTAACAGCAGCTTTTCTTGGTCTTGTTTTTACAGCTTGTGAAAACGAATTGGATCTAAACAGCCCGAATGATATTACAGTTGACCAATATTGGAAAACTGAAAGCGATGCACAAGCCGGTGTAAACTCTATTTATGCCATGTTTTATAAAGACGGATTATGGGCAAGATGGATTTATTTCCGTTTAGATTTAACTTCTGACGAAGGTTATAGCGTAAGCCCGTGGACAGAATTGGCAGATTGGACGAGATTCAACTACATCAATTATAATTTTTGGGAAGGAAATGCCGTAACGTGGAGAGATACTTACAAAGCTATCTTTAGATGTAATCAGGTTTTGGCGAATGTTCCGAATATTACTTTTCAAAATGAAGATGATAAAAAGAAAATTATAGCTCAGGCAAAATTCTTTAGAGCAATGCATTATTACTATGCCGGAGTAATTTGGGAAGATGTTCCGTTGGTTTTAGATCCGTCTACGCCAGCAGATTTGCCAAAGCAAGTAAAAGTAGCTGAAATCTGGGCTCAAGTAGAAAAAGACTTGAATGAAGCCTTTGAGGATTTGCCAAGAGATTGGTCAGCAGACCAGTTAGGAAGACCAGACAAAGGTGCTGCTAAAGCTTTTCTAGCAAAAGTTTATATGCAACAGCACAAATGGCCAGAAGCAAAAACGGCTTTAGAATTTTTAATTTCTGGAGCAGGAGCGAAGTACAGTTTGGTGTCTAACTACCGAGATAATTTTACGGATACAAATGAAAATAATGCTGAATCTGTTTTTGAAATCCAATTTGGAGACCAAAGAAAAGGTGGAACCGGTGAAGATCAAAATGCGGCAGTTTCTAGCAACCGTTCTCAGTTCTTCGCACCAAGAGGAATTGGATGGTCAGACGGGCAGGCGCGCATTTGGTTAGTTGATGCTTTTAAACAAGAAAACAATAAAGACGGAAAATTAGATGAAAGGTTAAGATGGACTTTATTCTATCCTCAATTATTAGCCGATTTCGGAGACAAAACCTACGGCAGAAACTGGGAATGGAACAATAATGAAGCTTGGTTTAGAAAAGGAAGCCGTGATTATTACAGAAATAATGAGGATTATTACAGCCAAGTAAACTACAGATTGGTTCGTTATGCTGACATTTTATTGCGCTATGCGGAAGTTCTAAACGAATTGGGAAGCACTGCTCAAGCGTACCAATATGTTGATTTGGTAAGAGCTCGCGCCAATATGAATACATTGGCAACTGCGCATCCTGAAATTGGAAACGATCATGACAAATTCCTAGAGCGTTTGAAAATGGAAAGAGTTTTGGAATTGTGCGGAGAAAGCGTTCGTTGGGAAGATTTAAAACGTTGGGGCGATTTAAATACTCAAGCTTCTGTTGATAAAATTGCGCTTCGTGATCCAGATTTTAAAAACTTCACAGTGGGCAAAAATCATAGAATGCCAATTCCGCAAAGCGATGTAGATAATAATCCAAATTTAGAGCAGAACTCTGGATATTAACAATATGTATTTGGTGAAATTGAACAGAATTTAATTTTAACACATAGAAACATTCCCGATAGCTATCGGGATTAGGAATCTATTAAAGGCGTTTCACTTAGAATAATATACATAGAACTATGTGTTAAAGCTTGCTTTTTCTATAATCTTAAGCAGAGCAATAAAAACCTATGTTTCTATGTGTTAAAAATAATTTTTCATTCAACAAAATCTAATATAATCTGCTAAAATCTTTTAAAATCTGCGTGAAATACATTTTGCATTCTTTTTTCACGCAGATTGATACAGATCAAAGCAGATTTACACAGATTTAAATTCACCCAATACTTAAAAATTGATTTTTTTGGAATCAGATATAAAAGTCCGGTTCCCTTATCATAAAGAACGATTGTTCAAAAAAAATAAAATTTAGAATGAAGAAAGTAAAATTGTGTCTGACACTTGTGTTAGCAGGACTCGTATTGCTTAGCTGCAACAACAAAAAAAGTAATCCTGAAGAAAATAAAAGCGAAACTGTATCAATACAAAAAAGAGAAATCTGGACCAAAGAACAGGCCAATACATGGTATGCCGAACAGCCTTGGTTGGTTGGCGCAAATTATTCTCCTAGCACCGCTATAAATCAGTTAGAGATGTGGCAGGAAGACACATTCGACCCCAAAAGAATTGATCAGGAATTGGGATGGGCCGAAAATTTAGGCATGAATGTAATGCGTGTGTATCTGCATGATTTATTGCATCAGCAGGATGCAGAAGGATTATATAAACGCATGAATCAGTTTTTAGAAATTGCTGACAAACACCATATTAAAACCCTTTTCGTTTTGTTTGATTCTTGTTGGGATCCGTTCCCTGCATTAGGAAAACAGCGCGCACCAAAACCACATACGCATAATTCGGGTTGGGTGCAGTCTCCGGGACAAAAAGCGCTTCAGGACAAAACACAATATCCGCGTTTAGAAAAATATGTGAAAGAAACTGTTTCAAAGTTCAAAGATGACAAACGTATTTTGGGTTGGGATGTTTGGAATGAACCCGATAATATGACAGGACCATCTTACGAAAAAGTAGAAATTAAAAACAAAGTCGATTTGGTTCTGCCACTTTTGAAAAATGTTTTTGTTTGGGCAAGATCTAGTAATCCGTCACAGCCATTGACTTCTGGAGTTTGGGTTGGAGATTGGAGCGACGAGGCTAAAATGAAGCCCATGCATAAAATGCAGATCGAGCAGTCTGATATTATTTCTTTCCACAATTACAACATGCCTCAAGATTTCGAAAAAGTAATCAAACAATTGCAGCGCTACGGAAAACCCTTAATCTGTACAGAATATATGGCAAGACCAAACGGAAGTACTTTCGAAGGATTTTTGCCTCTTGCCAGAAAATACAATGTTGGTATGATCAACTGGGGATTTGTGGATGGAAAAACACAAACCAAACACGCTTGGGACAGTTGGACAAAAACGTACACGGCCGAACCAAAATTGTGGTTTCATGAGATATTGCACACAGACGGAACGCCATACATAAAAGCTGAAACTGATCTGATTAAGAAAATGACGGCTGGAGCAAATCAAAAGAATTAGATAATGTGTCAATTTGATAATTAGATATTTTTTTGCCACAGATTTCACAGATTAAAATGATTAAATCCTCTCAAATCCTTTAATCTGTGGCAAAAAAAAATAATTAGTGAAAATTAGTGGAATTCGTGGCAAAAAAAACTAAAAACGTATCAGCAATGAAAACACACAAAATAAAACAGCTCCTTTTACTGACGACAATTCTAGTTGGATTTTCCGTGAATGCGCAACAGCCAGACCCACCCGGACAAGTAAAAGGAAACGAAAAACCTAAAAACGAAGCCTATCTGTTTGCGCACATGACGCATAACGATTATGGCAGATTGTATTATTCGGTTAGTTTGGACGGACTTCATTGGGAAAATCTAAACAACGGAAAACGCGTTTTTGAAGAATACAAAGGTCATCCCGACATTTGTAAAGGGCCAGACGGAAAATATTATATCGCGGGAAATACTGGGGATGATGCAAAAGCAATCAATATCTGGGTTTCGGATGATTTGATTACTTGGAAAAAGCATGCCGATTATACACCAGATTTGAAAAGTACGCCCGATTATTCAAACGCTTTACAGCGAATTGGCGCTCCAAAATTGTATTATGATGAGCCTTCTAAAAAGTTTATTATGACTTGGCATACGCCACATCTGGAAGGGACGAAAGAAGACGGAGAACGCTACTGGGCAAGTCAGCGAACTTTGTATGTTTTATCTAAAGATTTAAAAACTTTTGAAGGAACTCCAAAACGTTTATTCGACTGGGATATGGGAACAATTGATGTTTTTATTCGTAAAGTCGGCGATTCCTATTACGCCGTGATTAAAGACGAAACGTATCCAACTTTGTATTGGACAACGGGAAAAACCATCCGAATTGCCAAATCAAAAAATCTTTTAGGACCTTATTCTTTGCCCCAGCAATCTATCAGTCCAAACTTTAGAGAAGCGCCAATGCTGATTCCTTCTCCAGATGACAAAATATGGTATATGTATTACGAACAATATCCAGGTGTTTCATACGGATTATCAATTGCAGATAACTTAAACGGACCTTGGTTTCAAGCCTCAGGCTATACTTTTTTCTCCGATTGGGACAAATACAGCCTTCCAGAAAAAGTACGTCACGGCTGTATGATTACAATCTCTAAAAAAGAATACGACAACTTGGTGAAGAAATTCGGTCTTACGAAGAAGTTATGAGTTAGAAGTTAGAAGTTAGAAGTTATGGGTGTTCTGCTGTAATGATTACCTAGTTATTTATTGAGGAATAAAATAACAATTGGTAAGAACTCATAACTTCTAACTAAAAACTCAAAACTCCAAAAAAATGGTTAGTTAAGTTAGTTTAGTTCAGTAATTATCGGGCTTATGTGGAGATAAGCCCGGTAATTCATTTTGATTCAGAAGAAAATCATGGCATTCGTTGAATGTCTAAAAATATAGAACATGAAAAGAAAAAGCATCCTTTTTTTAGCCTTGTTTTCCCTTTTTGCTGTAAATGCGCAATGGAAACCGCAAGGAGATAAAATCAAAACTAAATGGGCAGAGCAGGTTGATCCGAAGAAAACTTTACCCGAATATCCCCGTCCGATTATGGAGCGCGGCCAATGGAAAAATCTGAATGGTTTGTGGAATTATAGCATTCAGGAATTCGGAAAAGCCGCGCCTTCAAAATATGACGGGCAGATTCTGGTTCCGTTTGCGGCTGAATCGAGTTTATCAGGCGTGATGAAAGAAGTTGGTGCTAAAAATGAACTTTGGTACGAAACTCAATTTTCGATTGAATCGGGCTGGAATGGAAAAAACATTCTCTTGCATTTCGGAGCTGTTGATTGGAGGACAGAAGTTTTTATCAATGATGTAAAAGTCGGTTCGCATACGGGAGGATATACGCCATTTTCATTTGACATTACGCCTTTTATTCAAAAAGGAAAAAGCCAAAAGCTGGTTGTAAAAGTTTGGGATCCATCCAATGATGGCCCTCAACCAAGAGGAAAACAAGTCAAGAATCCGGAAGGAATCTGGTATACACCCGTTACCGGAATCTGGCAGACGGTTTGGATTGAGCCTGTAAATGCTAAAAACATCTCAGCATTAAAAACAACGCCAAATATTGATCAAAATACAATCAGCATAAAAGCTGAGGTAAATGGAGCAGAAAAAGGCGATTTGGTAGAAGTTTCTGTTTTTGATAACGGAAAAGAAATTGCAAAAGAAAAAGCCGTAATTGGAGAAAGTAATGATATTGTATTGATTGCGCCAAAATTGTGGTCACCTGAAAGTCCGTTTTTATATCAGACTAAAATTCGCTTAATCAGCAAAACTAAAGTAGTTGATGAGGTGAAAAGCTACTTTGCGATGCGAAAAATTTCATCAAAACGTGATGAAAACGGAATAATGAGAATGCAGCTGAACAACAAAGATTATTTCCAATTTGGACCTTTAGACCAAGGCTGGTGGCCAGACGGATTGTATACAGCGCCAACAGATGAAGCTTTGAAATATGATATTGTTAAAACCAAAGAATTAGGATTTAATATGATTCGTAAACACGTAAAAGTAGAGCCAGAGCGTTGGTATACGCATTGCGATCAGTTAGGAATTCTGGTTTGGCAAGATATGCCAAGCGGAGACGATCAGCCGATTTGGCAAAACAGAAAGTATTTTGAAGGAACAGAATTACAGCGTTCGGCAAAATCGGAAGAAATCTACAGAAAAGAATGGAGAGAGATTATGGATCATTTGTATTCTTATCCAAGTATTGTCGTTTGGGTTCCGTTTAACGAAGCATGGGGACAATTTAAAACCGTTGAAATTACCGAATGGACAAAAAATCACGATTCAACGCGTTTAATTAATTCTGCAAGCGGTGGAAATCACTTTCAAACTGGGGATATTTTGGATTTGCATAATTATCCAGGGCCAGAAATGTATTTGTATGATGCGAGAAGAGTTACAGTCTTAGGAGAGTATGGCGGAATCGGACTTCCACTAGAAGGACATCTTTGGAGAGCAAATGACAACTGGGGTTACATCAAATTTAAAAATGAGGCAGAAGTTACCGCCGAATATAAAAAGTACGCGGAAATGCTTCGAAAATACGTTAAAACGGGATTCTCGGCTGCAGTCTATACTCAAACAACAGATGTTGAAGGCGAAGTAAACGGTTTTATGACCTACGACAGAAAAGTGGATAAAATGGATTTTAAAGTGGTGAATAAGATTAATACGGAGGTTATCAATGCTTTGAATTAGAGTTAATTTTATTTCTCCCGCAGATTTGGCAGATTACGCTGATAAAAAATAACTGCAAAATCTGCGAAATCTGAGACAAAATTCAAAAGACTAACAAAAAACTAAAAATGAAAAAATATTTAATCCTTCTACTTTTCACGATAATAAGTTTTGCACAGCAGAAAACATTTACTAATCCAATTCTTCCATCGGGGGCAGATCCTTATAGCACGTATTACAAAGGCTATTATTACTACACGAACACACTTGGAAACAAATTGGTTTTGTGGAAAACAAAAGATCTTTCAGATATTAAAAATGCAGAAAGCAAAGTTATTTGGACACCGCCAAAAGGAACTGATTATTCAGCAGAAATCTGGGCGCCAGAGTTTCATATCATCAACGGGAAATGGTATTGCTATTTCGCTGCAGATAATGGAGATAACAACAATCACAGGATGTATGTTTTAGAAAATAAATCTTCAGATCCGTTTAAAGGGAATTTCCAATTTAAAGGCAAAATCGCTGCAAAAACCGATAAATGGGCCATTGACGGAAATGTATTCGAATATAAAAAACAGCTGTACATGATTTGGGCTGGCTGGGAAGGCGACAAAAACGGTCAGCAGAACATTTACATTGCTAAAATGAAAAATCCGCTTGAAATTGATGGTGATCGCGTTATGATTTCTGCGCCAACAAATGATTGGGAGACACATGGTACTTTGCACGATGATGTGAATCCGCCACAGGTCAATGTAAACGAAGGCCCGCAGTTTTTAGAAAAAAACGGCAAAATTTTTATTGTGTTTTCTGCCAGCGGCTGTTGGACTGATTTCTATGCTTTAGGATTGCTGACTTTCAATGGCGGAGATAATTTGCTGGATCCTTCAGCTTGGAAAAAATCTCCTGAACCCATTTTCAAACAATCAGAAAAAAATAAAGTTTACGCGCCAGGACATAATTCGTTCTTTAAATCTCCCGACGGAAAAGAAGATTGGATTTTATATCACGCTAATTCCAATCCAGGCGAAGGTTGCGGCAATAAAAGATCGCCAAGAATGCAGAAAATTGATTGGGATTCCAACGGATTTCCAGTTTTAGGTGAGCCAATTAGTGAAGGAGTGCCATTGGCTATTCCATCGAAATAAAAAAATAATCGGAGGATGAGATTGCTTCGTTCCTCGCAATGACATAAAAATGAAAAATATTCAAATTGCTGCAGTTTTGTTGCTTGTGCTTTTTCAATTCAATTGTAAAGACAGCAAAAAAGAAAATACAGTTTCAAAAGATAAGCCTGAAATAGCTTCAGATTCTATAAAAACGGTTTTAGAAACTAAAAACTTTGATACTATCATTGATGGTAAAAAAGTCGGTTTGTATTGGATAGAAAACAAAGATGTGAAAGCTGCTTTTACCAACTATGGCGGGCGATTGATAGGTTTGTGGGTTAAGGATAAAAACGGAAAATCAACCGATGTTGTAGTCGGAATGAATAGCGTAAAAGGTTTTAAAAACTCAACAGAACCTTACTTTGGCGCTACAATTGGAAGAGTAGGCAACAGAGTTGCATTAGGCAAGTTTACGCTTGAAGGAAAGCCATATCAAATTCCGCTAAACAATGGGAAAAATGCTTTGCACGGTGGTGCAAAAGGGTTTCAGGACGTTGTTTGGAATGCTGAAAAGACTAATGAGAAGAGTTTGGTATTTACTTATGTTTCGGCAGATGGAGAACAAGGTTTTCCTGGAAATTTAAATGTAAAAGTAACTTATTCTATTACAGATGATAATGCAGTTAGAATGGAATATGAAGCAACTACAGATAAAACTACAATTGTAAACTTAACGAATCACGCTTTTTTTAATTTGAATGGAGAGGGAAGCGGCACGATTTTAAATCACGAATTGCAGATTTACGGAGATAAATTTACACCAGTTGATGAAGGTTTGATTCCGACCGGAGAATTAAAATCAGTTAAGAATACGCCATTTGATTTTACTTCAAAACATACCATTGGAGAAAGAATTGAAAATAAAGAGGAACAGCTGAAATTTGGAAAAGGCTATGATCACAATTATGTGTTGAATACCGATAAAAAAGATGGTTTTGTTCATGCCGCAACGATAAAAGGAAATATCTCAGGTATTACTTTAGATATATTTACAGAAGAGCCTGGATTACAATTTTATAGCGGAAACTTTATGCAAAGTAAAAACACCTTTAAATCAGGCGCTAAAGACGATTTTAGAACGGCTTTTGCTTTAGAAACCCAGCATTTTCCAGATGCTCCAAATCAGCCAAAATTCCCTCAGATAACGTTAAAAGCAGGAGAGAAGTACCATACCGTTTCTTTGTATAAATTTTCGGCTAAATAGTAATGAGTTTTGAGTTGGAAATTAGGAGTTGGAAAACGTTATGGGAAAGACTTTTTTTTGAAAAATAAAAAAGGAGTTTTTTGAAGCTCAATGACGAATTTTTAACAAAATTTGTATCATAGAGGTTTTCTATAATAATGTTTTAACTATTTGATTTTTAGTTTTTAAATTGGATTAATTAAATAAAAAGTTTAATAATGAAAATAAAAAAATATTTTAGCCTATTAAGTCTATTTTGTGTCTTTATTTGCTGTTCTCAAGAGAAAGAAACCGCGAAAAAAACGCTTTCAAAAGAGAAACCGATCTTGTTGGCAGATCCAACCATTTTTTATGAAAATGGAGTTTATTATCTGTACGGAACAACGACGGGAGATTTTCCTAATGGAGAAGGTTTTCAGGTGTACACTTCTTCCGATTTAAAAAAATGGAATGGTCCGTCTGGTGCGCAAAATGGTTTAGCATTAAAAAAAGGAGATGCTTACGGAACCAAAGGTTTTTGGGCGCCACAGGTTTTTAAATACAATAATAAATTTTATATGATTTATACCGCCGATGAGAATATTGCCATCGCCAGCAGTGAAAATCCGATCGGGCCATTTAGAAGCGATTCTAAAGCTCCAATGTTTAATTTGGGTAAACAGATCGATCCTTTCTTTTTTGTTGATCAGGATGGCAAAAAATACCTTTATCACGTGCGTTTGACTAACGGCAACCGAATTTTTGTGGCAGAATTGAAAGATGATTTGTCTGGAATTAAAGAAGAAACGCTTAAAGAATGTATTTCTGGCGTCCTTCCTTGGGAAAATACTCAAAATGTTTCTTGGCCAGTTACAGAAGGGCCAACTGTCTTAAAACATAATGATTTGTATTATTTGATTTATTCTGCCAACGATTTTAGAAATCCAGATTATGCAGTGGGGTATGCAACCGCAAAAAGTCCGTTTGGACCTTGGGAAAAAGCGACAGATAGTCCGATCATTAGTAAAAAAAATGTTGGAATTAATGGAGTTGGCCACGGCGATGTTTTCTATGATAAAAACGGAAAAATGAAATATGTGCTACATTCTCACTTCAGCAATAGCGGAGTTTCGCCACGAAAAGCGGCAATTATTGATATTAATTTTGAAGGAAATAAAATCAAAGCAAACGCTAAAAGTTTTGTTTTACTGGAAGAATAAAACCTTGATTTTAGAGTTGATAACGGGAAAAGAGATGCTTGGCGTCTCTTTTTTTTGTTTCATAGAAGAAGAAACTGCAAGTGTTGCTGGAGATATAATTTAAAACGTTGCTTATTTCATATCAGATTCGTACATTGTTGAAAATTACAAATCATGACTAAAAAAATAGAAGACTTAATTCCGCATCGTGCCCCATTTCTTTTTGTGGATGAAATTATTTCTTACACAACAGACACAATCATTGGTTTAAAGACGTTTACAGATAAAGATGCCTGGCTTCAGGGTAGTTTTACGGACTTTAATTTTGTTCCAGGAACGATTTTAATTGAGGCGATGGCGCAGTGTGGAGGTGCAGGGATAAAGCTTTTAGGAATCGCAGATGGCGTTTTTGGCTTGGTGAGTTTGGATAATGTTGAGTTTTTTGGAGGTGTTGAGTTTAATAAACTCGTTAAATTTGTGGTAAAAAACATTCGTACGAGCGAAAAAATCATAAAACAATCGGGCGAAGCTTTTGATGAAGATAAATTGATTATGAAAGGCGAGTGGATGTGTGTGAAGCTTCAGTGAGAGAGAGTATAGATGAAAGAGGTGAGAAGAAAGGTTTTTTTGTTAGATGTTAGAAGAAAGAAGAAAGAAGAAAGACTTGTTTTAGATAAAAAAAGCGTCCTTGATTATTGGACGCTTTTTTATTTTTACATTTTTGTGATGATGAATTCACTTCGTCGATTGACTTGGTGTTGTGCTTCTGTGCACGGAACTCCATTTGAGCAATTATTGAGCAATTGGGTTTCGCCATAGCCAATTGCGCTTTCGATTCTTTCGGGAGCAACTCCTTGCGAAATAAGGTAATCTCTTGTGGCTTTTGCTCTTCGGTCAGACAATTCTAGATTGTATCGGTCGTTGGCACGCGAGTCGGTATGCGATTCGATTTTTATTACAACGGTATTATATTGATACATTAAGAGAACTACTTTATTTAATTCTATCGCAGCATCATAGCGAATGTCTGATTTGTCTAAATCAAAGTAGATAATTCCGATTTTTATTTTTAAAAGACCATTTTCTCGAACAATCAAGGCAGGATCTAAACCAACTACAGCTTCGGTTTTTCCAGAGCTGTTTGCGGTTACAATTGCTTTAGTATTGTTGTTATAATTCTCTTTTGAGACTTCGATAGTATAAGGCGTATTGCAATTTACATTGTTGTTAAAATCGTATTTTCCGTCGAGTTGCGATACGGTTTCGGTCACTTTTATTCCGTTGCTATTTTTTAACGTTACCATTGCACCAGCAATTCTGTTGTTTGAGATGGCATCAAAAACATAACCGCCTATCGCTTGATTGCACGATCTTTCAAAAGAATAAATATCGTCATCGCCTTTTCCAGTTTTTCTGTTAGAACATACAAAACCTTTATTGGTTGACTCGTTAACGATATAGCCAAAATCATCTCTATTACTGTTTAATGGTGCTCCGAGATTGGCTGGCGCACCAAAAGTGCCATCTGTTAATCGGCTTTCAAATACGTCTAAACCCCCTAAGCCTAAGAATCCGTCAGAAGAAAAATAAAGTGCCTGATCGGTAATATATGGAAACATTTCACGGCCAGTTGTATTTATTTTTTCGCCCAAATTTTTAGGTTCAGAGAACTGATTGTTGCCTAAAATATCAACTACAAAAATATCTGTAGAACCAATAGTTCCTGGCATATCTGAAACAAAATACAGTTTTTTTCCGTCTTTGCTAACCGAAGGATGTCCAACTGAATAATTGTCGCTGTTAAAGGGCAGTTCTTTTACATCTTTCCAAGAAACGGTTCCATTACTGTTTTCTGTTGCTGTTGCAGAAAAGATTTTAAGATTATTTATGCCTTTGCTATCGCGTTTCAGCTTTCCGTTATAATTATTTCGGGTGAAATAAATCGTTTTTTCGTCTGGAGAAAAGGCAATACAGGCTTCATGATATTTTGTTGTAATGTCTTTTCCAAAACGTTCTTTAAAAGTGACATTCGACTGCGTTTCGCTGATTTTTCCTAACTGCATATTGAGATAAGGTTGATCGTTCCATCCATATTTTTCAGTTTTATAATATGAAGAATCAATTGTGGTAGAGTAAACCAAATCTCCTTTATAGAACATCGGACCAAAATCGGAATAGGCAGAATTAATATCTAGGTTTTCAAGTATAAAAGAAGGCTTTATATTTTCAATGTCTTCTAGAGTCACATTTTTAAGCGAAAAGTTCTTAGCTCTTGGATCTGTTGATTTTTGTTTTTCAGCAAAGGCTTTCATCCATTTTTTGGCCAATTCGTAATTTTGAATCCCTTGTAAGGACTGCGCATAGCGAAATAGATATTCGGCTGAAACTTCGTTAGGATAGTCTGCAATTAGTTTTCCGTACCATTTTGATGCGCTTGACATTTTGGTATTAAAATAATAAGCGTCTCCAAGCCGTTGCAAGGTTTCTTTAGAAGCATCTCCATTGCCTACAGAAAGCTCGTAGGATTTTGCGGCTTCCACGTAATACATCTTATCAAAAAGAGCATCGGCAGTTTTGTTTTTGGTTTGTGAATAAATCAGCTGTATAACCAATAATGCGAGTATAGTAATTGTTCTTTTCATAGACTATCCGTATTAAAAGAATCTTGGTGATTTTAATCCTTTTTTGCGTGAAACGAGTTCAAAACGAAGCATGATTTCGTGTGTGCCACTATTGTAATTCTGCAGAGCCGTTGTGGTGTAATCATAGGCATAACCAGCCATAATCATTGGCGTTATCTGTATTCCGACCAAACCGCTTACAGAGTCTGAAGTGCGATAAGAAGCTCCCAGCGTTATTGCATTGTTGAACATGAAATTTGCTGAAAAATCGGCAATAATTGGTGCGCCAGCAACGTATTTTACCAAGACGGCTGGTTTGAATTTTGTATGTGCCGAAAGATCAAAAACAATACCTCCAATAAGATATACGTGTATTCTCTGATTGACTAGATCATCGCTGATATCATCGTAGGTATAGCGTTCACGTGTCATGAAATTCGGAATCGAAAGCCCGATATAATCTCTTTCTCCATGCCAGTATAGTCCAGCACCTACAACAGGTAAAAATTTATTGGTAATGTTTTCTCGAAATTGGGAATCAGGGTCTTTGTGGCTTCCTTTAGACCAGTCAATATTAATAACACGCCCGCCGCCTTTTAATCCGAATGAGAGCTTATGTGTTTCACCAGATTTGATGGTATAAGAGAAGTTAGCATCTAAATACTGCTCTTCTGTAGGTCCGATTTCTTCATTTATAATTGAGATTCCAAGACCGACATTTTTTCCGAGTGGAGTGTCTAATGAAAAACTTTGAGTATCTGGAGCGCCTTCAATACCAACCCACTGCGTTCTTAAAAGACCAGTTATGGTTAAATGTCCAAGAGATCCAGCATAAGCTGAGTTTACGGTCATTGTATTATACATATATTGAGTGTATTGCGGGTCCTGTTGTGCAAAGGCTCCATATACCGAGAATAGAGTTATTATCGCGAAAACCTTTTTTATATTTTTAATCATAGCCAATTCTATTTTGATTAATCCTATTCTTAAACTTGTCATTTTCTGGATGGCTTTATTTAAGGTAAACCCATCCAGAGGTTTTTTTAGATCCGTCTCCTAAATCGAGAATATAGAAATAGGTGCCTTCAGGAAGCGTTTTGGCAGAGCCGTCTGCTTTTCCGTCCCAAGTGTTTTTATAGCCTTTTTGGTAGTAAACCAAATTACCCCAGCGGTTAAATATCTCCAATTGATTATTAGGATACCTTTCTATACAATCAATATAGAAGAAGTCGTTCTGGCCGTCATCATTTGGTGAAAACTCATTGTAAATTTTCAGACAGTTTGGCGAAACGGTAGCGCTATCTTGGTTGTTTGCCGAATTGGTGTCTATCTGATCGAGTTTGACTAAATGTGCTGTATTTAAATAATCATTGAAATCGACTACTTTAACCGTTAAAGCCAACGTTTGTGAAGCTCCAGTGTTAATTGATGGAATATCCCAGATGCCTGTTTTAGGATCATAAGTTCCTGATGTTGCAGTTGAACTTACAAATGAATATCCTTTCGGCAGCTGATCTTGAATTTCAACGTTTGTTGCTGCTAGGTTACCTAGATTTGAAGCTGTGATGGTAAAGGTTGCCTGAGTATCCATAGGAACATCTGTTTTGTCTACTTCTTTGTCGATGGCTACATCCGTAGAAGGGACATTTATAGATTCAGAGTCTTCGTCATCTTCGCTTTGATCTCCATTATCGTTGTTTGGAGTTGAATCAGGATCAAATTGATTACTTGCTGTAATTTGTGCAATATTGACATAATCTACAGCTTCAAGTCCAAGCGGATTGGCAACAGTGGCCTGATAGGTTAATGTAATACCGCCAACAGGAACAGTTAAGTTTACCCATTTAATGGTATTTAAACTAAAAATACCGCCATTGTTAATATTAGAAATGTTTTTATAGCCAAGCGGAATAACATCTTCAACGGCAACACCAGTTGCTGTACTCGGTCCTTCATTGTTAAGCTGTAATGTGAATGTTACAACTTCGTCAAAATTAGCGTTTTTATTGCTGGCTGTTTTTTCCAAACTTAAATCGGCAACAGCAACATTAATGGTTAAGCTGTCATAATCGTCTTCTGTTGTTACTCCGTTGTTTGGAGTCGAATCTGGATCAGGCAGATTACTAGCAACCACTTCGGTTTCATTAGTGTATTCATTTGCAGCTCCAGAAGGAGGGTTTACACGAGTATAGATATCTAGTGATTGATCGGTGCCATTTACAATATTGCCAACATTCCAAACTCCTGTAACATAATTGTATAAACCGCTCGTCGGACTGCTGGTTAAATAGGTAAACCCCGGAGGAAGCAGATCTTTAACCATTACACCGCTTGCATTTGCAGGTCCATCGTTTTTAACTGTCACTGTGAAAATAACGGTTTCACCAACATCATAAACTTTATTTTGATTCAATGCCGTTTTAGTGATTGATAAATCTGCCATCACAATTACTGGAGTAACAGAAATACTGTCGTAATCGTCTTCGGTAGTAATTCCGTTTCCTGGTGTACTATCAGGATCAAATTGGTCTGAGGTCATGATTTCGGCAATGTTCAAATACTCATCTGGTGTATTAGTTGGACTTTTCACATTAACATTTAATAACAAAGTATGGCTGTTTCCTGGCAGAATGATTCCTGGATTCCATTCGCCTGTAAAACGATCGTAGGTTCCAGAAGTTGAATTGTAAAAGATATAATCGTATCCAGAAGGAAGAATGTCTTTTACAGTTACGCCAGTAGCGTTACTAGGACCTGAGTTTGTAACTGTAATTGAGAATGTGATCAGTGAGCCTACATTTGGCGTAAGAATGTTGTTAATCACTCTTTTTTCAATAGAAAGATCGGCTACTGCTGGAACTGGACTTAATAATACAGAACTGATGTCATCTTCACCGCTGACATTGTTATTTGGCGTTGAATCAGGATCCAATTCATTAGAAGCATAAACTTCAGCAATGTTTTGGTAGTCTCCAGTTGGATTAACTTTTACGCCTATTTGTAAGGATTCAGAAGCTCCACTTGGTATAGTGCCAATATCCCAAATTCCATTTGTTTCGTAATATTGTCCAGATGTAGAACTGTACACCACATATTCGTAACCGCTTGGTAGCATATCAATTACTTTTACTCCTGTAGCATCCTGCGGACCGCTGTTGGTTACTGTTATTTGGAATGTAATGGTTGCTCCGAATATTGGACTTAAATTGCCGCCAATTACCGCTTTTACAAGAGATAAATCTGCCATTGGAGGAACAGGAACAGTTGCAATTTCTGCATAATCATTTTCAGTAGTAACTCCGTTGTTTGGAGTTGAGTTTGGATCAGATAGACTACTTGCAGTGACTTCGGCAGTATTTAAATAATTGCCAGTTGCATTTACAATAGCAGTTAATTGCAGTGTCTGAGAATCTCCATTAACTAAAGAACCAATATTCCATTTTCCTGTGGTGCTGTTGTAAGTTCCTTTTGTTGCTGTAAAACCGCTAAAGGTATATCCCGTAGGCAATAAGTCGGTCACTTCAACTCCAGAAGTATCCTGCGGGCCGTTATTCGAAACAATGATTTCAAAAGTTACCGATGATCCAATTAATGGAGTAGGATTATTAACTGTTTTAGTTAAAGATAAATCTGCAGATTGTCCTAGCGGAGCCGTTGTAGCTGTTTCATAATCATTTTCAGTAGGAACGCCGTTGCCTGGTGTTGAATTTGGATCTGGTAAATTGCTGGCAGTTACTTCTGCAATATTGGTATAATCTCCTGTAGGATTTACAGTAGCAGTTATTCTTAGAACTTGCGAATCTCCATTTAAAAATGTGCCAATTGTCCATTTTCCTGTTGCAGCATTATAAACTCCTTTTGTGGCACTATAAGTAACAAAAGTATAGCCAGTAGGTAATAAATCTGTCACTTCTACACCAGAAGTATTCTGCGGACCGTTGTTGGTAGCAATTATTTCAAAAATAACTGATGAACCTACTAATGGGGTTGCGTTGTTAACCGTTTTAGTTAATGATAAATCTGCCGCTTGAGCATTTGGAGTAACTGTTGCCGTTGCGTAATCGTCTTCTGTAGTGACGCTGTTATTTGGAGTCGAATCAGGATCAGGAAGTGCGCTTGCCGTTACTTCGGCAACGTTTACATAATTTCCTGTAGGATTTACTACAGCGAGAATCTGTAAAGTTTCTGATTTCCCATTAATTAGATTGCCAACTGTCCATAATCCTGTTGTCGGATTATAGGTTCCTGTAGAAATGGTAAAATTAGAGTAGGTATAGCCACTTGGGAGTAAATCGGTAACCGTTACGCCCGAGGTATCTTGCGGACCGTTATTGGTCACAATTATTTCAAAAGTAACTAAGGAACCGACTAACGGATTGCTGTTATTTACAGTTTTGGTTAATGATAAATCTGCTATTTGTGCTGTTGGCGCAATAGTAGCTGTTGCATAATCATTTTCTGTAGGAACGCCATTGTTGGGTGTCGAATTAGGATCTGGAAGGTCGGCAGTAGTTACTTCTGCAATATTAAGATAATCGCCAGAAACGTTTACTAAAGCTGTAATTTGCAATGTTTCAGATTCTCCATTTGCTAAATTACCAACATTCCACAATCCTGTAGCCGGATTATAAGTGCCAGTAGAAAGTGTAAAACCACTATAGGTATAACCAGAAGGCAATAAGTCAGTTATTTGAACTCCTGAATTGTCTTGCGGACCATTATTGGTTACAACAACTGTAAAAGTAACTGATGAACCCGCTAATGGGGTTGCATTATTTACCGTTTTGGTTAAAGACAAATCAGAAGATTGGGCTGTTGGAGTGACTGTTGCTGTTGCATAATCGTCTTCTGTAGTAACTCCGTTATTCGGAGTAGAATCGGGATCAGGCTGACTGCTAGCTGTAATTTCGGCAGTATTTGTATAATTTCCCGCAGCATTAACTACAGCATTTATTTGTAAAGTATGATTTGATGCAACAGGCATATTTCCAACTGACCAAAGTCCTGTTACGGCATCATAACTTCCAGCTGTTGCGGTGTAAGATGCATAGGTGTAGCCTGAGGGCAATAAATCGGTTACTGCTACATTATCTGTGGCTTGCGGTCCTGCGTTATTTACCTGAAGGCTAAAAGTTACTTGTGAACCCACAAGAGGCGTAGTATTGCTTACTGTTTTAGTTAATGATAAATCGGCCGATGTTGCTATTGGTGTTGTTGAAGCTTCAGCATAATCGTCTTCAGTTGTAATTCCGTTGTTTGGAGTAGAATCTGGATCTGGCTGGCTGCTTGCTGTGATTTCGGCGCTGTTAGTATAATTTCCTGTGGTATTAACGGAAGCTGTTATTTGCAATGTATAAGAATCTGAAACAGGCATATTTCCAACATCCCAAAGCCCTGTTGCAGAATCATAAGTTCCTGTTGTTGCGCTGTATGATACATAAGTATAACCTGAAGGCAATAAATCGGTAACCATTACGCCGTTTGCTTCTTGCGGTCCAGAATTTGTTACTTGAACGCTGAATGTTACTAAAGAGCCCACTAAAGGAGTAGTATTACTCACTGTTTTAGTTAGCGATAAATCTGCTGATGTTGGAATTGGTGTTGTTGTCACTTCTGCGTAATCATCTTCTGTTGTGATTCCGTTATTTGGTGTCGAATCAGGATCAGGAAGATTTGCAGCGGTAACTTCAGCTGTATTAAGATAAATGCCACTTGGATTAACTCGGGCTACAATTTGAAGCGTTTCAGAATCGCCAGTCTCTAAATTGCCAACAGTCCATATCCCTGTAATATTGTCATAAGTCCCTGTAGAAATGGTAGATCCTGTAAATGTATATCCAGAAGGAAGAATGTCTGTTACCTGCACCCCAAAATTATCCTGAGGTCCATTATTCGTTACCACAACTTCAAAAGTAACTAGAGAGCCTACTAATGGTGTTACATTGTTAACTGTTTTAGTTAATGATAAGTCAGAAGATTGCGGAATAGGAGTAGTTGTAGCTGTTCCATAATCATCTTCTGTAGGCACTCCGTTATTTGGTGTTGAGTCAGGATCTGGAGTATCGCTATTGGTCACTTCTGCAATATTGGTATAATCTCCTGTTAGGTTAACTATCGCATTTATCTGTAATGTTTCAGACTCACTGCTCTCCAATATGTCAAGAGTCCATAAACCAGTTGTACTGTCATAAGTTCCGCTTGTTGCATTAAAAGTAGCAAAAGTATATCCTGAAGGCAATAAGTCAGTAACCTGCACTTGAGCAGCATCCTGCGGGCCACTGTTTGTAGTAATAATGGTGAAAGTAACCATAGAACCAACCAGTGGTGTTGTATTGCTTACTGTTTTTGTTAATGATAAATCTGCAGATGGAGGTATAGGAGTTAAGACCACATTATCTTCATCGTCTTCACTCTGATCTCCATCGTCATTATTGGGTGTACTGTCAGGATCAGGAAGGTCACTGGCTGTTACTTGCGTTATATTAGTATAATCTCCTGTAGGCAATACTTTTGCATCTAAAATAAGTGATTCTGTAACGCCATTATCGACTGTGCCAACATTCCATATTCCAGTAGTACTGTCATATGTTCCAGCAGACGAACTATAATTTACGTATTCAAAACCAGAAGGCAATAAATCAGTTACCTGTACTCCAGTTGCATTATTTGGACCGCCATTTGTTATTTTAAGTTCAAACGAAACTTGACTTCCAACCACAGGACTTGTATTGCCAGCTACAACATTTTTAACCAAAGACAAATCAGCAGAAGGACCGATAAAAGTAATTTCGGCATCGTCTTGATCATCTTCAGTAGGAATATTGTTGTTTGGAACACTGTCAGGATCAGGCAAATCGCTGGTTATGACTTGGGCAACATTCAGATAATTCCCTAAAGGATTAACAATAGCGTTGAAAGTTAGATTTATATTTGAATTGGCCGGAAGATATAGATTTCTCCATTCTAGAGTGGCAGTAGCCACCTGATAGGTTCCACCGTTTGATACAGAGCCGGGAATTAGAGTGTAGCCAACAGGAACAATATCTCTTATACCAACTCCAGTTGCGTTTCCGGGACCTAAGTTAGTGACGTTTATAGTAAAGCTAACTTGTTCGCCTGCTGCGGCTGAAGTAGGAGTGACAGATTTTGTAAGTTCTAAATCGGCTTGCTTCAGTGAAACAGAAGCTGTCGATATATCATCTTCTGTTGTAACACCATTTCCAGGCGTACTGTCTGGATCAAGCTGATCTGCAGTCTGAATCTCTGCCGTATTAAAGTAATCGTTCATAGATGTCACAACATTTACTTTAGCGGTAATTTGTAAAGTGAGCGTATTTCCATTGTTTAAATTGCCGACATTCCAGATTCCTGTAAGATTATTGTATTTTCCAGCTCCATTATCACTTACATAAGTATATCCAGGAGGAAGCTTTTCTGAAACCGTTATTCCAGTTGCATTATTTGGTCCGCTATTAGTCACCGAAATGGTAAAAATGACATTGTCATTTATGCTAACCGTAGTGGGAGAAACTGTTTTTTTAAGTGATAAATCAGCTACATCGAGAACTACTGTAGCACTATCTTGATCATCTTCCGCAGGGTTTTGATTATTTGGCGTACTGTCTGGATCAAATTGATCTGAAGCTATAACCTCTGCCGTATTTACATAAGAGCCTCCTGAAGGCAGAATAGTAGCTTTGAATGATAAATTTAAAATGCTGCCACTCGGAATTGTTATACCGCTCCAAGTAATGGTATTATCGCCAACATTGTACACTCCTGCTGAGGTAACAGATCCTGCAACAAGCGCAAAACCAAGCGGAATAAAGTCACGTATGGCAACATTGGTAGCAGTAGAAGATCCCCCCAATGCATTATTGTTAAAAACATTTATGTTGAAAGTAACCACATCGCCAACACTTCCTGTTGTGGGTGTTACAGTTTTGGTTAATTCAAGATCCGCTACAGCGAGTATTCTAAGCGTCATAGTATCAGATGAAGGTGTACAGTTTCCGTTTGTTACATTCCATTGAAGCGTATAAACACCCGGAATGGTTCCAGTTACGGCAGATGTCGGACTAGAAGGATCGGTAAAACTTATTGTGCTAGGGCCTGCAGTTTGAGTCCAGTTTCCACTGCCGACTGTTGGAGCAACCGCATTCATATTTATAGGTGAAAATTGAGGAACAGTCTGATCTGGCCCTGCATCAGCAGTTGAAGGATTCTGATATATCGTTACAAGAACAGAATCCTCAGAGAAACATCCGTTTAAATTAGTTGTAGTTACGGTCCACTTAAATTCATACGTGCCAGGGATTAGCCCCAGCATTAATGAATTTTCATTATTTGGAGATGCAATGCCAGCTGTGTTTGGACCAGAAACCTGTGTCCATGTTCCTAGACCTGATGTTACAGTAACAGCATTCATAGTAGCACTGGTCAAATTGCAGAGTTCTTGATCAGGACCAGCGTCTGCTATAGATGGCGGGACATCATTGAAAGTTATTTCCACTTGATCTGATGTAGGCTGACATAATGAAGGATTCGTAAAAGGACCATTAGTAACTGTCCATGTTAAGATATAAGTTCCTAAAACATTAATATTGGATAAAGTAGTAACAGGACTGTTTGGGTTGTCAATTACTGCATTGCCTCCAGGAGGCTGAGAGAAAAATGTCCATGTACCTATACCTACAGTCGGAGGAACTGCAGCGGTTTTATATGTAGTTTGGCAGGCAACGGTATCGTCAGGGCCTGCAATTGCAGTACTCGGCGGAGCATTCATTTCTATTCGGACAATATCTGAAAGAGTTCGGCAATCATTGCTTTTGAATACCCATTCGAGGATATAAAGCCCTGGAACGGTTAGATTTGAAACTGTTGTCAATGGTGCTGTTGGAGTATCAATAACAGCTACACTTCCAGCGGGCTGATAAACAAATCGCCATTCAAATGTTGTAACATCTGGAGGGGGAGTATTTCCGCTCATGGTTGCGACACCGCCAACATCACTAATGCATAAGGTTTGGTCTGGACCTGCGTCTGGATCAATACTGGCACCGCTAAAAACAGTAATATTTACAGAATCTGAAGTTCCGCTACATGTAGCGCCATTTGGAAATGTAGTAGTGCTGGTAGTGAATGTAAAGACATAATCATTTCCAGGAACTACAGTTGCATTAGCAATATAGCTATTTGATGGAGACTGTGTAATGATAACATCAGCGGGGTTTCCTGTTGTACTGGTCAGTGACCAAGTTCCTGTTGAATTTTCGTTAGCTATCAGCTGTACACTTGTAACATCACAATAGGTTTGGTCTTGTCCCGCATTTGCTGCTGGGTCAACTACTACAACTACATCATCAAAACTGCCTGGACATAAAAAGATGCTTTTTGCAGTTATCGTCCATCTAAATGTATATGTACCTGCTATAAGACCATTAATTTCTGTATTTGGATTGGAAGGGTCTACAATTAGAGGCTGATTGGGAGAACCAGTAAGTACAGACCACTGGCCTGATTCGAAAAAGCTATCATAGGCATTGCCTGCCATGGTAACTGTACTGTTGTTGCATATATTTTGATCTGGACCTGCTGCAGCCTGATCAGGAGGAAGTCCGATAGTTAGATTGATATCGTCAAATGCCTGACCACAAGTACCAGCATCAACTGTCCATCTGAAAATGTAATATCCACTGTAGGAGAAAGTAAAAACAGCATTTGGATCATGAATATCGCTTATGGTGTAATTTCCAACGCCAGAAATTCTTGTCCATGTGCCAGTTGATCCGCCACTTTGTGTAGCAGCCATTGTTACCGTATCACCGCAAGTTTCCTGATCCGGTCCCGCATCAGCAATTGGGGGAGTTTGTGCAACAGTAACAGATACGCTGCTTTCGCTCGGAAGACAGGTTCTAAACCTTGAAATGATTGACCATGTAAAAATATAAGTTCCATTTCCAGGAACGGTTACCATTGTGTTTGGATCATTTACGTCTGCAAAAACAACTCCAGTCGATGGTTCAACGCTCCAAGTACCAAAATCGGTTAGTGCCGGTGTGTTTCCGCTAAGATTAAAAGTGGTTGTTCCTGAAGAATAGCAGGCATCTGGTCCAGCATCTGACGTCGTGGGCGCATTGTTATTATCAGTTATGATAGTTACGGTATCAGAAACGGAGCCGCCGCAAGAAGGTCCTGGATGCGAATAAGCAACTGTCCATTGCAATTCATATGCAGAAGAAGGCGTTAGAAAACCAGAAGCAATGGCATTTGGATCATTTACATCTGAAAAAGTAATTGTATCCGGGCCTGAAACTTGGCTCCAAGTTCCTATTTCACCGGCTTCAGCGGGAGCAGCACTAAGAGGAACTAATGAACTTGCACAAACTACCTGATCTGTTCCTGCATCGACATTGCTTATTGTGCTATCTGAAACGTAGACGGTAACTGTTGCAACTGAAAAACCGCAGGTGGCACCACCGCCTTTTGTAATGTACTGAAAGACGTAGGTTCCAGAAATAAGATTGGTGACTTGCGTATCTATTGCAAAATTATCGGCAATTGTCGCTGTATTTGGTCCGCTCAATTGACTCCAAAAATGCAGGCCATCAGCTGTGCTAACTCCTGAAAGCATCGTACTCGTATCTCCACATGGCAGACTGACATCGGTTCCTGCATTTGATGGGGTAGGGTCTCCAGAAACCAAGATGCCCAGAGTATCAAAGCCATAATCACATTCAACAGTTAATGCTCCATTTTGTTTTCGGACAAATTCGACTGTATATTCTCCCGGTGCAGTAAGTGTTAAGGTCAGTGAATTTCCAACATCTGTTAAGGCAGTAGGAAAAGGGGCTAAAGGAGAAAGTGCAGGTCCGCTAACAATGCGATATTGGTTAGAACCTGTTCCAGTTACAGCAAGCGGAATTGTAAATACAGTTGCATTACAACTCCCTACGATATCATTTCCGTTATTTGCCAATATAGTTCGAGTTGGCCCATTATATTGTACGATATAATCTTTGGTGAAGATACAGCCTGTATTGGTATTTGTGAGAGTATAACGGAAACGATACGGATCGCCTCCTTGAAAAATATTGGTTACCAATGTGGTAGGGTTTGTTGGCGATACAATTACAGCGCCCCCGTCACCAGAAACCTGAGACCAAGCTACAGTTTCGCCAGCATACAAAGGTGTTTGTGCAACAAGAGTTACCTGATTTATAGTGTTGTCACAAAAGAATATGTTTTCGTCTCCGCCAGGAAGTTGCGTTACATCTTGAGTTGCTGGAGGTACAGTAATTACAACGGTATCATTTCCTGAAGCACAAGGGCCAGAAACAGTCCATCGGAATGTATAAGTTCCTTGGACCAAATTTGAAATTCCCGTATTATTAGCATTCGGATTGCTTATAACTGGTGTATTAGGACCGCTAACAAATGTCCACTGTCCATTTTGTCCGTTAAGTCCGCAACCGCCATAAGTAGCATTTAAATTAGTTGATTGTGTGGTGGTGTAACAATTGCTTAAAGTCTGATCTGGTCCAGCCGAGACAGGTTTTACTCCTCCATAATTGGTTACTGTTATCTGAGAAGTCGTTCTACAGCGCTGTCCAGGGGCATATTCTGGTCCTTCAATAACCCATTGAAGTGTCGTAACACCACAGCTAGTTTCGGGTAGAGTGATGGTTGAAGTGGCTAGATTAGGAAAATTAATGACAACTCCTGCATTATTGGCTCCTACGATTTCCCAATATCCTGTTTCTCCTGTGTTTTGCGGAGTATTTGCAATAATAGCCAATGTACCATTGTTATTGGGACAGCTTGCGATATTGGCGCCAGCATTAGCCTTTGTTATGGGTTTAACATTTACTACTTTATCCTGATACGACACTATACCATCACCGCAGGTTGCACTATATCTAAAAATATAAGTATTGCCTCCTGTATAGCCTGAAATTGTTGTGCTTGTACTAGTTGGCGAATTGATTGTTACTGCAGGACCCGAAATCTGTATCCATTTGACTGTGCCGATAATTGGACTCGGATTATTTCCAGTCAAAACAAGAGCGTCTGTTTCACAAATGGTTTCATTTAAAACTCCAGCATTTACAGTACAGTTTTGCGCATTGGTTTGATAAATAGTAAGGAAAACTACTAATGCCGTAAAAGCCAGTTTTTTTGATAAAGTGCAAATTCTCCAGGAAAAATAAAATTGTGCCATAAGCAATCAGGGATAAAAAAGGCGGCACAGCAATTTATAACCACCTTAAATTAATAAATTGATTTAAGCATTAATGTGTAGTTATCTTAATCTGATTTTGGGGAATACTCAAATTTAGAGAAACAAAGTCAGGAATTTTTTTTTTCTATGTTGCAGATTATAAAATGAAACATGAAAAACAGGTTTTGAAACAATAAAATGGGATATTATCAAATAAAAAATACTTTAAATACAGAATTTAGAGACTTTTCAATGCTTTTTTATAAATGTTTTTGGATATTCTAAATCGTAAATCCTTTTTCTAATTTAAATCGAAATTTTGCCATTCAGTATTCATTATGACGAAGAAAAAACAGCTGTAAAAAGGCTGTAAAAGCGTTTTTAATTTTGTAAAAGCAATGGTAAAAAACTTAACATTGGATAAGTGTTTGATTTTTAAACGAATATATCCTTGTTTTTATGCTCATGAAAAACTTAACATTGGCGAATAGGTTTTTCAATCTATCTTTGTTTATTATTTTTTTGATGTTAATTTAATGATTTAATAACATTGAAAATTAGTTTAATCCAAAATAAATTTAATCAATTTCTTAAAATTAACAGAATAATGGCAAAAGAAGTGCTTACTAATGAAATCGATCAAGAGGTAGAAGCTAGTCAAGTTATCTCTAATGATGAAAACGAGCAAAAAGATTTAGCTCCAGAATCTGAAGCGGTTGAAACTCTAGAAAAACCTAAACCCAAGAGAGCCCCGAGAAAAGCAGCAGAAAAAGATGAAAGCACAGAGGCAGCAATGCAGGAACCAAAACAGGCAGAAGAAGGTGAGGAACTAACATCTGAAGCGGAGACATCAGAAGAAAACGAAGACCAGCCAAAATCTAAAAAAAATAAAAAAGTGAAAGAAAAAGAGAAAAAAGAAAAGCTGAAAAAGAAAAAAGCTGCAGCTAAGAAAAAAGACAAAAAGAAAGAAAAGGCTAAAAAAGCAAAACTAAAAGCGAAAGCAAAAAAGAAAGCCAAAGCTAAAAAAGCTAAAGAAAAAGTAAAGGCAAAAAAGATAGCTAAAAACAAAGCAAAAAGATCGAAAACTAAAAAGAATAAGAAGAAATAATGGTGAATTAACAATTAACAATTGATAATTCGAATTGTCAAGCTAAGAGAAATCGGAGCTTCTGCAATATTTATAAAGCCACAGATTACAGGATTGACACAGATTTTAAGAAATCATTTTAATCCTATAATCTGTGGCTTTTTATTAATGTCTTGCGTTAAAAATTAAAAATTGATACTCATAACTCATAATTCACAACTTACTGCTTTCTGCTTTTTTCTTTATTGCGAGTTTGTCTATTTTTTGAAGAAATTCTGGATCAAATTCTGAATAGGCTTTTAATCTGTATTTTTCGTCCCTGATTTTCATGACGAGACGAATTTTCTGCACCATCATCCAGATAGGCTCGTAACGTTTATGTCCCAATAAATATTGAATTTTGAGAATAGATAATCTTCTATGCGAAAGCGTCATCAATTCAATGCAGATCATCCAGTATCGAATAGGGAGATTGGAGTTTTCCATCACAGTGCCTGAGCGCAGGCTAGTGCGGCTGCCACATTTGCGACACTGGAATTTTAAATCATTCTGACGGAAAGAATGCGTATTATGTCCGCATTTCCTGCACAAAAGTCCGTTCTCTAAACGTTTGTTTTTGAGCTCTTCAATACAGGTTGCTTCATCAGAATATTTTTCAAAATAGGTGCGTAACTCCATCTATACAAATCCATATTTACATTTCGAAATATAAAATATTTTAAAAAGAAACGAATAACAATTTGTATAAAAAATAAAGAGGAATATTCGACAACGAATATTCCTCTTTACAAAGGTAAAATTGTGTTATAATTTAGCTACTATTTCTTTTTTATACTTATTAAGGATAGATTTTGTCATACCCAAATTAGCTTTTGTTGAGTCAACAGCTAGGTAAATAAAGTATTCCTGCTTGTCAGATACATCGATGATGTGAATTTGTGAACTTAGGGTAATCATAATGTTGTCAATTACCTGGTCTTTTAATCCTAAAGCTTTAATAGCGTTCATTTTTGCTTTTACCACTTCTAGATTATAAGCCGACGCCAATTCAGGGTCAAAATCTGCTACTACAGATTGAGAATAGTATGACATGCCGCTTGCAATTTCAGCTACAGAAACTGCGATGAATCCCGGGACGTTCTTTTTTAGGTCTTCCCCAAATTGAGTTAAAAAATCAGACATAATTTTAGAATTTTAGTTGTTGTAAATAAGATTGAATAGTTTTGGATAAAAACAAAATTAGGGATACAATTTTATTTAATTATCCGCATTACGTACCTTTTTTTATACAATAATTAAAAAATAACATAAGTCTGATAAAATGCTTTTTTTGCTTTTTAAGCCGGATTTTGTTTTGGATTGAAAATGAAATAATTAAAACAAAAATGCTTCTGAAAAAGCACTACCATACCTTTCAAAAGCATTTTCTTTTAAGCAAAAATTAATTTTTTACTTAATTACTGTTATAAATTCTTCTTGAGCAGTTCTTACTTTTTTCAAGTTTACCAACCAGTCGTTTGCATCATCTCTATAGCCAAGAGGTAAAACTAAAACACTTTTTAAACCAAGTTCGTTTAAACCTAAAAGTTTGTCTACTTCAGCTGGAATAAAACCTTCCATTGGAGTTGCATCTACTTGCTGTTCAGCCGCGGCAGCGATTGCAATACCAAACGAAATATAAGCTTGTTTTGCCGCATGGTTAGCGTGCCATTCCTGACCTAGAGGCTCATACATTCCCCAAAGCCTTTGTTTGTATTCGTCCATCGCATCAGCAGGGATTCCTCTTTCAGCAATGGTTTTGTCAAATACGGCAGAAATTTTCTCTAAACTGTAACCATCCCAAGCAGCCCAAACCAAAACGTGAGACGCATCAGTAACCTGGCTTTGATCAAAACTTACCGCTCTTAGCTTTTCTTTAAGCTCTTGGTTTGTAATAACAAAGATTTTATAAGGCTGTAAACCAGAAGAAGAAGGTGCTAGTTTTGCAGCTTCAAGAATATAATCTACTTTTTCTTGCGGAACAGCTTGTCCGTTCATTTTTTTTGTAGCGTAACGCCACTTTAGTGCATCTATTAAGGCCATTTTTTTTAATTGATTAAAATTGTATTCAAATGTAAAAACTTTAAGTGTATTTTTGTCATCAGATTACCAAAAGTAACTGTAACATCGAGGTAACCTACTAATATAACATGATAAAAGAACCCATACACGATAAAAAATCGTGCAATCAGCATATTATGGCAGTCCACGACGCCATGTATATTTTAAACGGAAGATGGAAAATTTCTATCATAGCATCGTTATGCTTCAATACTTTGCGGTTTACCGATTTATTGCGAGAAGTGGAAGGCATTTCTGGGAAAATGCTGAGCAGGGAATTAAAAAACCTTGAAGAAAATCAGCTAGTTACGAGAACTGTTCTCAACACGCAACCTGTAACGGTTGAATATGAATTAACAGAATACGGACATACCTTAAAAGAAGTCATTGATTCCCTGGCAAGGTGGGGACATAACCACAGAAAGAAAATTACAGGCAAAGATTAGTCTTTGCTTTTTATTTCAATGGCTTTTTGAAAAAATCCCTGACGAGTTAAATTCTGTTCTGCTTCTTCAATTGCTCGTAAAAGATTGTTTTGCGTATTGGTAATTTCGTTCAACGCTTTGGTCATAATGCTCCAAACGGGTTGCATTTTAGAAACCAGTTCTTTTCCTTTTGCCGTTAAAATGATCAATCTCTTGCGCTCGTCTTGTTTGTCTTTTTTAGAACTGATGATTTTCTCTTTTTCCAATTCTTTTAATAAACTGATTGTCGAAGGGTGGCTGTAGCCAATTTCACTGGCAATTTCGACTACACTTAGCATTTCTTTTACGTGCAAAGTGTAAATTACCGGAAACCATTTCGGTTCAAAATCAATATTAAAATAACTGTAAATCTGTGCGCCGTCTTTACGCAGTTGTTCGCTCAAACGTTGCAAACGCGTTGATATGGCCAAAATGCCTATTTCGTCAATTATATTCATTGTTATGGATTTAGTTTTAAATGGCAAAAAACATTGTCAGGTTTCATTAACGGAAAATCAGCAGGAAGCGCTTCTTTTGATATCGTTGCAAAACTATTCTTTTCATAAAATCGCAAAGCAGCCTGCAATAAAGAAACCGTTCCTAAATATAAGTTTTTAATTCCGTTTTCTTTGCTGTATTCAATTAATTGCTCCAATAATTGCTGGGCAATTTGAAATTCTTTTCCTCTAAATTCTTTCTTGACAAACATTTTTCTGATGGCTGCAGCTTCTGGATTAAATTTTACCAAAGCAATTGTGCCAACCAACTTTCCGTCAATAAAAGCGCCTAAAAATGTACCGCCCGATTTGAAATAAAAGTTTTGGATATCTAATAAATCTGGCTGATCTGCTAAAGTTATCGGTACATTGAATTCTTTTTGCTGAATGTTTAATATGAGATCTACGATTTCATTTTCGTACTCATTCTGTATAGGTTTAATCTGCATGGCATTTTAAAATTAAAATATGAGTACAAAACTACGTAGTTAACTACATATATACAAGCAAAAAACTGCTGAACCCAGCAGTTTTAAGTGTTTTTTGTGATTTATTACAATTTTTTTATTCTTTTTTTATTCTTTAACTAAAACAATAACAGCCTTATAACCCGTACCAACATTCCATTCGCTTGACGAAATAACTTGGCCTTTATCGTCATAAACCTTAAATTCGGCTGTATTTGGAGAAGCAAAACCTTCGTTTAAGGCTTCGATATCAATTTTATTGATTCCTTTTTCCAAGTTTATTTTGACACTTTTAAAATCGCCGTTCAAAAAGACTTCAGGTTCAATAACTTTATCGTTCAAATATACTTTTACTTTATCTCCGTCTACAAAAGCTGCATCTCGGTACATTATAGTAGAAGTAACGGCAGTAGTGTTGAAATTGCCTAAAAACTGATTTCTTCTATAAAATATTCCCTCAACATTGGCTTCCGGCTTATAAAGATTAGTGTTTTTAAATAATTCGTCTGGATTAACCTGCAATGGAGCTGGCTTCTCGATAGGCGCTGGTGGGTTTTCTTTGGGAGCAGCTTCTGCTGGAGGAATAACTTCTTTTACAGGAGATTTTTTTGCTGGAATTGATTTGAATTTATTATCCAATTCCTGAGCAAAACTGTGCATTGAAAAAGAAGCAAAGGCAATTATCAAAAATATTTTTTTCATGTTTTTATACTATTTAATCTTGTGTGGTATTGATTTAAAAAAATTAGATGCATCATAATCTTTTATATATAAACATTTTATAAAACCAATTATTGTCTTATAAATGGTTATTTTTCTAAAAATTAACTTTTCCGTTTTAGGCTTTCTAATAAAAAATGGACTTATTGCAAAGTGGTTTTTGAATCCTTTTTGTTGTTTTTAAAATACTGAATATCAATATTGTATATTTGTGTTGTAACCAAAACAAATATGCTATGATCAAATTAAGTTTAGCCTTCCTTTTTTTTGCAATTGGTGTTTTTGCTCAAGAAAACAAAGCAGATTCTGCTATAAAGAAGCAGATTGAAGAGTATAATGCTTCTTTTGCCACCGCTTTTATAAATGGAAAACAAGAAGATTTGGTAAAATCTTATACCGATCAAACCCTATTTATGCCAGAACACAGCAGGCAGCGGGTGGGTAGAGAAACTATTCGAGATTTCTACAAACAATGGCTGGCACAGGCAAAAATCAGTGCTTACCAAAGAACTATTTTAGAGTTGCAGGACCTCGGCAATTACGTTTTAGAGATTGGAACTTTCGCTGAAAACTTAAATGTAAACGGACAGAATCCGTTTTCGTATTCTGGAAAATATTCAGTTTTATGGAAAAAGTCTTCCAATAGGAGCTTGCCTCCAACAATTGCCGCAGAAATTTGGGGTTCGGCAAGCTATTTTGATGATAAAAATATTCCGAATATAGATGATATCGCAGTTCCGCCGACGAAAGAATATATTCCGACTGACAAGTTAACTTTAGAAGTAAAAGAAAGAAATAATAGAATTAAAGAATTAGTTCAGAATAGGCAAGGAGCAGAGCATGCCAAAATGTTTATGCCAGATGCCATGTATTTGACTTATTATACTCCGATTCTTTCTGGCGAAAAAGAGATTACAGCCTATTTTACAGAACATGAAAAGCCTGGTACATTGCGTATTGAACAGATTTCTATTCAAACTTCAAATATCATTTATGCCCAAAAAGCCATTGTAGAATTTGGCTTTTATAACGTTGATTGGCGTGACGACGAAAAAAACGGAAATGTAAAAGGAAAAAGTATAAATGTTTGGAAAAAAAATAGTGATGGAGAATTATTGCTTTTTCGCCAGATGGTAAATCATGATTAAAAAATTAAAAATTCTAATTTGAAGTTAGAGAAACTATACGTTGTGCTAGTCTATTTTTTAGGTTTTAAAAAACATTTGAAAGGGAATTTTCCGAATGCTTCAGAGGAATATCGGTAGAAGTTTTTTAAAAAGATCCTTATATTTACGATACAAAATTTCTAAAATCATGAAAGCATTAGTAATTGGAGCTACGGGCGCTACAGGAAAAGAGCTAGTTAACCTGCTATTGGAAAATAATGATTACGAAGCAGTTTCCATTTTTGTAAGACGCCCACTAGAAAAATCACATCCAAAACTCACAGAACATGTTGTTGATTTTTCAAATGTAGCTTCATTTCAGAACTTAATTTATGGAGACGTTCTTTTTTCTTGTTTGGGAACCACGCTGAAAGATGCAGGTTCAAAAGAAAAACAATGGAAAATCGATTATGATATTCCGGCCGAATTTGCAGCTGTTGCAAAACAAAATAAGGTAAAATCTTTGGTATTAGTTTCTTCGTACGGAGCCTCAGCCAAAAGCAGTGTATATTATTCTATGATGAAAGGAAAACTAGAAGAATACCTCCAAGAGCTTCATTTTTCTCAATATATTATTTTTAGACCTGGACCTCTAATTCGTGAGAATACAGATCGTTTGGGTGAAAAGATTTCAGTTAAAGTCATAAAATTCCTCAATTCGATTGGGCTTTTCAAAAACCTGAAACCAATTGCACCCTCATTTTTAGCCAAAAAACTAGTAAAAGCACCCAAAGCGCTTCCTGAAGGAATGACAATATTGGAATTAAACAGTATTCTTAAATTGTAGCATAAATTTGATAATAGAAAATTGAAAAAAAGAATAAATAAGTAATCCAAACCGTAATACTTAAGTCTTTGCGGATACAATTTTACAATAAACTCTATGCTGGACAAGGGTTTTAGACTATTTTACTTTATCTTTATACTTTTTACTACGCCGAAGAAATGAATACGAATTACCCCATTCCAGAAAACGAACTACAGCGTTTAGCAGCCCTAAAACGTTATAATATACTTGATACACTTCCAGATGATGCTTTTGATGATGCCACAAAGCTTGTAGCTTATATCTGCGGTGTTCCAATTGCTCATATTTCTTTTATTGATGAAAACAGGCAATGGTTTAAATCGGAGATTGGGATAGGCGTTTCTGAAGTGCCGCGTGAAATCAGTTTTTGCCAGTATACCATCTTAGACTCTAAAATGACAGAAATAAACGATACTTTACTTAATGATCGTTTTAAAGATGATCCTAATGTTACTGGAGGTTTTAATATACGATTTTATGCAGGGGTACCGCTTACAACGCCAGACGGGTATAATATTGGAACATTATGTGCTATTGATCATGAGGCCAAAGTATTGAATGAAAATCAGCGTAATGCACTTTCTATTGTGGCCAAACATGTTATTACTTCATTGGAATTAAGCACAAAAAACAATCAATTGTATACGCAGCGAAAGATCGCAGAACGAGCGGTTTTGGCAAGAGATAGTTTTTTGGCCAATATGAGTCATGAAATTAGGACGCCTCTTAATGCAATTATTGGTTTTACAGATCTGCTGGCACAAACAAAACTTGATGATACACAGCGTGATTATATAGGAAATGTCCAAATTGCTGGCGAAAATTTACTTTTGATAGTAAATGATATTCTGGATCTTTCAAAAATGGAGTCTGGAAATTTACCAATCGAATCCGAGCCATTTAATTTGAAGAAAACCCTCAGACACGTTTATAGTTTGCTGAAAGTAAAAGTGCAGAAGGAAGTTGAGTTTAATCTTTTTCTTGATGCTGAATTGCCAGACATGGTGATTGGAGATCAAGGAAGGCTCAATCAAATATTGGTAAATCTCATTGGAAATGCGCTGAAGTTTACAAATGAAGGAGAAGTGACCGTTTCGGTAAAGAAAATTGAGGAGACTGAAGACAGCTATTCGTTTAAATTTTCTATTAAAGATACTGGGATTGGAATCGCAAAAGATAAGCTCGAAACTATTTTTGAAAGGTTTACGCAAGGTGAGGAAAGCACAACGCGAACATTTGGAGGCACTGGACTCGGATTGAATATAGTAAAACAGCTAGTCGAACTTCAGAAAGGAGAAGTTCATGTAAAAAGTACCTTAAACCGTGGTTCGGAATTTTTCTTTACCCTGTCATATAAAAAATCAAACGCTAGGGAAGCAGAAGTCAAAACTGTTTCTAATAATGATTTGGGAAATCTTAAAATATTGCTCTGCGAAGACAATGTTTTAAACCAAAAGCTTGCAAAAAGCGTAATTAATAATTTTGGTTTTGATTTGGATATTGCACAAAACGGTGAAGAAGGCATCGAACTTTTGTCTCAAAATGAATATGATCTGGTTTTAATGGATTTACAAATGCCCGTTAAAGATGGCTACCAAACCACAGAATATATTAGAAATGAAATGAATTCCGCCATTCCGATTATTGCCATGACAGCACATTCTCTGGTAGGAGAGCAGGAGCGATGCTACAAAGTAGGAATGAATGCTTATGTGCCAAAACCGTTTAAGCAGTCCGTTCTTTTAAAAGCCATAAAAACGGTAATGTCACCAGACGCTGATGCGCATCATAAGAGAATTATTGATATGTCTTTTCTAGATGAAATGTCTGGAAACGATCCAGAATTTAAAAAAGATATGATTAATCTTTTTATTGAAAAAATTCCGAATCAAGTGGCACAGTTAGAAGAAGCATTTAAGGAAACTGATTACGACAGCGTAAGGAAACTGGCGCATAATATGAAATCAAGCATGGATATTTTTATGCTGCAGGATTTGAGCAATTGCCTGTCAATTATTGAGGAAGAAGCGTCATATGGTAAATTTACGGCAGACGTTTTAGATAAAATGAATATTTTCAGTTGTGGAATTGAGGAAGTCGTTAAAATTTTAAAAGAGTTATGATATAACGGAAATATACTGTAGTTTTATAGTAATAATGAATATGATTTAGTTTGTCCCAAAGAGAAAAAATTAAAAAATGAGAATTATTGTAGCCGAAGATAATGATATCCTACGCAAATCGTTGTCTTTTTTCTTAGAGTCTAAAGGATTTAATGTTGACCAGTTTTCTGATGGTAAAGAGGCGCTAGAGGCGATCGAAAAAGAAAACTATGATTTGATATTGACCGACATAAATATGCCAGGAATAAGCGGGATGGAAATTACCCAGCATGTTAGAGAGAACCTTAAATCTGATATTCCTGTCATTATATTAACTTCTTCGGGTGTTGAGCAGACAGAGCTTGATTCTTTTGACATTGGAGCAAACGAATTTATTGCTAAGCCTGTAAGTCCGGCTGTGCTTTTAGTGAGGATTAATAAACTGCTAAAGACTCGAATATGATGAAGTTGGTATATTATTCTATTTTCCTGCTTTTTATTTCCTCAATTGCAATGGGCCAAGAAATCAATATAGATGAAGCTCTGGCAAACGCGAAGCGCGAGGTTGAAAAAGAAAATTACGATAAAGCACTATCGATTATTGAGCCGCTGCGTGCCAAATATCCTGAAAATGAAGATATACAAACATACACAGGACGAATTTACAGCTGGAAAAAAGACTATAAATCGGCGATAAACATTTTGTTTCCAATGGCAGACAGAAGCAATCCGAATCTTGAGGCACTGCAAGCGCTTATAAACGTTTATTTCTGGACAGAAGATTATGAAAAATGCATTTTGTATTGTGATAAATATCTTGCCATCGATCCCAAATCGGTTGAGGTTTTGAAGATTAAGGCCACGTGTCTTGAGAAATTAAACCGCGATCAGGAAGCATTAGATGTAATAGACAAAGCCTCTTATATTGATAATAGCACTCAAGCTTTTAGAGGAATCCGTACGCTTATTGGGCGCAAAGCCAAAAATGCAGTTTCGGCTTCCTATTTAAATATCTCGACATCAGACCCAGGTCAGCAGCCATTTCATTACGGATATGTTGAGTATTCGCATAAATTCAGTAAATCAGCGATTGTAGGAAGGGCAAATATTGGAAATATCGGCAACGAAACCCAAATGCTTTTTGAAACCGATTTTTATCAGACCTTTTCAAACAAAAGTTATTTGTATGCAAATGCTGGAGTATCAACAGGAAAAACCATATTTCCTGTAGCAAAAGGTGGTTTGGAATATTATTTTGCTCCACAGAAAAAGTTTGATTTTTCGCTTGGAGCAAGATTTATGCATTTTGATACAGACGATATTACCTTGCTGACAGGACAAGTGGCATACAATGCAGGAGTTTATAATTTTGCTTATAGACCTTATTATGACATTTCGAACGAACTTTTTTCTCATGTTTTAAGCGTTCAGCGCGTAAATGAAGAAAAAGAACGCCTTATCAGATTGGAATTACAATACGGAAATGTTCCATATCTGTATCTCTACAATAATTTTACGCAGCCATTAAAAGCATATCGTGCCGGACTTCAATATCAGCATCGTTTTGGCGATTCGTTTTTTGTGCGCCCGATTTTCCTTTATGAATATGAGGAATATATTCCCAGCGAATACAGAAACAAGTTTAATGTACAGCTAATTGTAACAAAACGTTTTTAAGATGACAGAATTCTGGGAACTATATAAAAACGGCCAGTGGGAAGTGCCTTTTCTTACTTTCTCCATTTATCTGTTCTTAGCGGGTTCACTTATTTTGTATCTTACTATAGTAGCCAGCAGAAATGGTAAAATCAAAAAAGAGCGTCTTAGCAAAGAATACAGTTCTATAATAGATAAAGTTATGTCGGCTGTCATTTTTGAGAGTATTTCTTTTGCTGAAGTAAAAAAAGACAAAAATTTTCTTGTGCTTTTTGACACGCCTTTTTTTAGAGAAGTTTTAATGGAATCCCTTATCAATCTGCATAAAAACTACGAAGGAATTTATGCTCAGAAATTGGAAGAGTTTTATAAAGATTCGGGATTAATAAAATCTTCGTTCCGAAAGCTTAAAAGCTTGAAATGGGAAGTAAAATGCAAAGGAATTACTGAATTGGCAGAATTTAATATTAAAGAAGCATTCGATCAGATTATTGCTTACTCTAAAGCGAGAAAAAAAACACTAAAGATTGTGGCATTAAATGCCGCTATAAAACTTGAAGGTACTGAGAGTATAAAATATTTGGTAGACCATTTAGATCCCATAGACGATTGGATGCAGCTGAATATTATTGGCGCTTTCAAAAAACATGATGTTGGTGATAGAGAAGGAATTGAACATTTGTTAGAATCGCAAAACACCACTGTAATTGCGCTTGGATTAAAACTTATAAAAGAACTTAAACTAACACAGAAACTTCCTTATGTAGTTCAGTTAGCAGACAATACTTCAAACACGGTAATTAAATACAAAGCACAGAGTCTTTTACAGACCTTAACAGCATAATCTTATAAGAAAATGACTTTTTTTAATACTGAAATAACGTGGTTTTTGGATGTATACATACTCCTGATATTGGGTTACGCCATACTAATTATGTCTTCTTATTTAATGCTGGCTTATATTTCTACAAAAGAGCTTAGAAAATATCTCAAACGAAACAGTTTTGTTGATTATGATGTGCTCTTAACCAGCGAGTTTGCACCAAAACTTTCGCTTATTGCGCCCGCTTACAATGAAGGTCTTACCATCGAAGAAAATGTAAAATCTCTACTTTCTCTGAATTATAATAATTATCAGGTCATCGTGGTAAACGATGGAAGCAAAGACAATTCGATGGAAATCTTAACCAAAACCTACGATTTGGTTTTAACCGATTTAGACTTCCATCCACAAATTGAAACCAAAAAGATTAGAGGAATTTATACTTCTAGAAACGCGGCTTTCAAAAAGCTGATTGTTGTTGATAAAGAGAATGGAGGCAAAGCCGATGCGCTAAACGTCGGACTTAATATTGCTCAAAACCCGTATGTGGTTTGTATTGACGTCGATTGTATTTTGGATAAAGATTCGCTTTTAAAACTCGCAAAACCATTTTTAGAATCGTACGGAAAACGTATTATTGCAACAGGAGGCGTGGTGCGAATTGCCAATCAGTGTGTGATTAAAAACGGGCGCTTGGTCGAAGTGCATGTTCCAGATGTGATGCTGCCAAGAATTCAGGTTTTAGAATATTTAAGAGCTTTTCTTTTAGGAAGAATGGCTTGGGGAAAACTAGATGGATTGTTGCTTATTAGCGGTGCTTTTGGCGCTTTTGACAAAGAAATTGCCATACTTTCTGGAGGTTATAACACCAAAACAGTTGGAGAAGATATGGAACTGATTGTGAGAATGCGTCGTTATATGCTCGATAATAAACTGCCATATTCGGTGAGTTATATTCCCGATCCGCTTTGTTGGACTGAAGCGCCAGAAGATTTCAAAATATTCAAAAAACAGCGTTCCCGCTGGATGAGAGGAACTATTGAGACTTTAAGCATTCATCGCAGAATGTTCTTTAATCCAAAATATAAATTATTGGGAATGCTGAGCGTACCGTATTGGACTTTGTTTGAATTTCTCGCTCCTGCAATAGAATTTGTTGGTTTAGTCATTACCGTTATTTTTATAATATTTGGTCTTCTAAACTGGCATTTTTTCTTCTTGTTATTGTTTTTTGTGTATTCGTTTGCAGTTTTGTTCTCTGTAATTGCTTTATACAGCGAGGAAAAAACCTATCATAAATACCCAAAACAAGCCGATTTTTTTAAACTTTTAATGGCAGCTTTTATTGAACCTTTTTATTTTCATCCACTTACGGTTTATGCGGCGTTAATTGGCTATAAAGAAAAAATTATGGGAACAAAAGGTTGGGGTGAAATGACCAGAAAAGGATTTACTAAGAAAGAATAAAAAACTAAACTTAGACGGTTTAGTTTTTTTGAAGGAAACAAGAGAAGCAAAACCGTAATTTAGTAATATGAAAATCGAACTGCAGCAATCTTCTTTTCTTCAAAAGGAAATCAACGAGCCTTATTACAACATTCTAATGTTTGATGGAGAAGCTGTTTTTTCTGTCGATTTAACTGATTATGAATGCAAAGGAAAGAGTCTTTTGTTTTTAACGCCGTACCAGTTATTGCAATGGAAAAGTTCGACAGTGTCTTTTGTAAATATTCTAAGTTTTCACGGAGATTTTTACTGCATTGAATATCATAAAAAAGAAGTGGCATGCAACGGAATTTTATTCAATGATATTTACAGCGAACCTTTTGTAACTGTTTCCGATTTTATTTACGAAGAAATTACGAGTATTATGGAAAGAATGAAAAGGGTGGAAGACTCTGATTTGGATTATGATAATTCGATTATAAAATCCTATTTGCAAGTTATTCTAGCTTTAAGCAGCAAAGAAAAACAACTTAAAATGTCACCACAAATTCAGGAATCTATAGGAAATGCTGATATTTTGAAGTTTCAGCATTTGTTAGACACGCATTTTCTAGAAGCAAAAGAAGTTGCTTTTTATGCGTCAAAATACAATTTGAGTGTGAATACTTTTAGTAAAAGAATTAAAAAGCATTTTGGAAAATCACCTTCTCAGCTTATTCAAGACCGAATTGTTTTGGAAGCCAAGAAATTGCTGCATTTGACAACCAAAACGATAAAAGAAATAGCAGACGATCTTAATTTTGAAGACGAATTCTATTTCAGCCGCTATTTCAAGAAAAGTGTTGGAATTTCGCCTACAGTATTTAGAAAAGAAGTCGGTATTTCTATCGTGGCAAAATAATCCATGAAAACTCCTTTACGTCCATTTTTATCCCGTTAGCTATAAAGTAATTTTGGTATGTATTTAAAACATAATCAAAATGGAAAAATTTATAAGATTTATTGCTGGTGGACAAAACAACTTTATTCACTTTTTAAGAATTGCCATATTTGTTGTAATGGCTTGGATTGGCGGATTAAAAGCCTTTAAATATGAAGCAGACGGAATAGTTCCGCTTGTCGCGAATAGTCCGTTTATGAGTTTCTTTTATAAAGATGCCGATAAACAAATTGTAATTGATGAAGGAAAAACGGTAAAAGCCTACACACTTTACAAAAACCTCGAAGGCAAAACTGTTGAGAGAAACATCAAATGGCACGAAGAAAACGGCACATACATTTTCTCTTACGGATTAGGAACTGTTATTGTAACAATAGGTTTACTGGTTCTTGTAGGCATCTGGTTTCCTAAAATGGGCTTTGTGGGCGGACTTCTGACATTCGGAATGGCATTTGTAACCTTATCATTTTTAATTACAACACCAGAAGTTTACGTTCCGAATTTGGGAGGTGATTTTCCAACGCCACAGTTTGGTTTTCCGTATCTTTCAGTTGGAGGCCGTTTGGTTCTCAAAGACATTATCATGATGAGTGGCGGACTGATTGTAGCTTCAGATAGTGCCAAGAAAATTTTAAAAAGATTTTACGCTTAATCAAAATAAAAAAGCTGCGCAAGGGCTCAGACTTGCACAGCTTTTTACAAAAACTCAAAACTAATTATTCATATTTTAAATATTTTAAAACATCTACTTTGGTCACTTGATAGGCTTTTGCTAAAACAATTGTCAATGTTAAAAACAACAGTGAAACAAAAGCTACTGCGAATGGCAGAAACGGAATATCGATTCGAGAAGCAAAGTTTTCAAGCCATTTTTGCATAAATAAATAAGCAGGGACAATTCCGATAAGGAAACCAATTATGCAGAAAACCACATACTGTTTGGATAATTCTTTTAGCAAAGTATTGGTTTCTGCGCCAAGCGTTTTTCTGATGGCGATTTCTCGTAATCTTCTTTCCATTGAAAAAGAAGCCAAAGCAAATAATCCAAAAACCGCGATTAATATTACCACAACATTCAGCAAAGCAAACAGATTTCTCTGATCTTGATATTTCTTATAGGTTCTGGCGAAGTTCTTATCGACGAAATCATATTCAAACGGATATTCCTGATCGACTTTAGATTTCCAAAATTTATCTATAGCTGCAATAGTTTCAGGCATTTGGTCAGGCGATATTTTGACCGTAATATTTCGCATATTATTTGTCATCCAGTCAAAGCTCTTAATATGAAAAAAGATCATTGGAGCAATACGGTATTCCAATCCGACGTAATGAAAGTTTTTGACAATGCCTACAACTTTAAATTTCTGTCCGCCAAAAACCACTTCTTTATTTACAGGATCTTTTTCTTGAAGTGTTTTTGCAGCAACTTCATTCAATAAAGCGCTCGAAATGCTGTCCGTTGCCAATTTAGGATCTAGATCTCTTCCTTTGAGTATTTTGATGCCTAAAAGGTTCAGTTGTCCAAAATCCATTGGCATTTGTTGAGTAATCACCTCTTTGTTTGCCTTGTAATGAAGACCTTGCCACGAATTATCGTTGCTGCCAATAGAGAACATTCCTGCAGAAACTGCTTCAACACCTTGAATTTTTAGAATTTCTTGTTTAATTGCTTTATACCTTTCATATTGATTTTTCCCTTTTTGAGGTTTAAATGAAATATCCATAATTTGAGCACCATTAAAACCTAAATCTTTGTCAGCCATAAAATTTACCTGCTTGTAAACAATAAACGACCCGATAATAAAAAGCGTAGCAATCGAGAACTGTAAAACCAGCATTCCGTTTCTAAGCCAAACACCGCTTTTGCTTCTTGAGAAGTTTCCTTTCAATACTTTAAGCGTTTCGAAATTTGAAATATACACGGCCGGAAAAACACCTGAAACGATAATGACAAAGATGAAAATCAAGACAAGCTGTAGGTAAAATTGAGTTCCAATAAGCATTAGATTTTTTCCCAAAAATGAATTGTAAAATGGCAGTGAAAGCTCAACAATTACCATTGCTAACAAAACAGAAAATAAAGTTATCAGTGTGGTTTCAAAAACAAATTGCGCTATAATTTGATTTTTTGAAGCACCAATAATTTTGCGTACGCCAACCTCTTTAGCTCGTTTTACTGCATTTGCCGTTGCCATGTTGATGTAGTTTACAATCGAAAGAATTAAAATTAAGATTGATAAACCCATTACTATTTTTAAGAACTGCAAATTGGCATTTAGTTCTGGAAAAGCAGAATTTCCTTGATAAAGTCTTGCTTTTGTAAGAGGAAGAAGCCTTGATTTTATGGGATCTCCATATTGTTTAATAAACTGCTCAATTGATAAACCTTCTGCTTTTGCCTGTTTTTTGTAGTTGTCTTCAAGAAATATTTTATCCAAATTTTGAATTACGGCAGTTGTATCGCTTTGCTTTTTCAACTTAAGCATTAAGCCATAATTAAAACCCCAATTGTCTTTATTGTTTTCTAATTCCTCCTCAACTATTGGAGTAACGACTGCAGGCATTACAGACGATTTTTCGGGCATTTTATAGACGCCGCGAATCACAAAAATCTGGTCGGCATATTTTACTTGTTTTCCCATCGGATTTTCATTCTTGAAAATCTTGGCAGCCGCCTCTTCTGAAAGCGCCATACTGTTGCGATCATGAAGAGCCGTTTTGGCACTGCCTTGAATAAATTCAAACGGGAAGAAAGAAAAGAAACTCCTTTCGGCCGAAAAGATTTTATCGACCAATTCTATTTTTCCGTTATACTGAATCGTTTCTTTTGTATAAAAAGGTCTATAATAGCAGTATTGATTTAGATATGAAGTAGTTTCTTTTAGCATTCGACCAGGAACCGGAGAGTTTGTTGTCCAGATATTGCCTCCTCCAAAATCGTTCATTACGTTATAAATTTTATCCTTTTCAGGATTCCACTGATCGTAAGCATGTTCTTCGTTCCAGTATAGAATCGCAAAGATTAAACCTGCAATTCCAATACTTAGACCTAAAATGTTTAGAACCGTAAAGAACTTATTGTTCTTTATATGGTATATAAATATGTTTGTCCAATTTTTAAGCATTTTACTCGTATTTTAAGTATTTTAAAACATCTACTTTTGTAGCTTGATAGGTTCGAGACAATACTACAATTAAGGTGAGCGACAATAATGCTATGAATCCAAATACGAATGGATAAGCAGAAATTTCAATTCTAAAGACAAAATCTTCAAGCCACTTATTTAGTAAATAATAAGCTGGAAATAGCGCAATTAGAAATCCGATGAAACAAAATAGTACATATTGTTTAGAGAGTTCTCTCAGCAAAACATGGGTTTCGGCCCCAAGTGTTTTTCGAATGGCTATTTCTTTCATTCTGCTCTGAACAGAATAGGAAGCCAATGCAAAAAGTCCGAAGAGAGCAATTAAAATAACGATCACATTTAAGAGTGAAAAAAGATTTCTTTGATCTATAAATTCTTTGTAGTTTCTGGCATAAGCTTTATCTACAAAATCATATTTAAAAGGGAAATCGGCATCTATATTTTTTCTCCAGAAATTTTCAAGATTTGGAAGCGTATTTTCCATTTCGACTGGATTTACTTTTACGAAAATTCGGTTAACATTTGCATTTAACCAATCGACGGTTCTGAGATGAAAAAAAAGCATCGGTGGAATTTCAGCTTTTGGCCCCCAAAGATTGAAATTTTTAACAACCCCGATAATTTTAAGTTTCTTTTCATTCCAATCTACAATTTTACCAATCGGATTTTTCTCCTTCATCATTTTCAGTGCTGTTTCATTAACCAATACAGAATTTATGCTGTCTGATGAAATTCGTCTGTCTAAATAGCGTCCTTCAGTCAATTTGATTTTCAGCATTTCGAGCATTCCGTAATCAATAGCCATATTTTGACCTTGAATGCTTACATCATGATAGCTAAAAGTAGAAGCTGAAGTTCCGCCTCCGCTAAACGAAAATGCTCCTGTACTAACTTTAGAAACTCCTTTAATTTTTGCTATTTCTTCTCTTAAAGTTTCATATCTTGTATACAATCCTCTTATCGCTTTTGGATCATTAAAATCAATATTAGGTTGCCTATAGTTAATTTCCAGAATCTGATTGCCTTTGAAGCCTAAATCTCTAAGACTTAAAAATTTTACTTGTTCATATACTATGTACGATCCAATAATAAAAAAAGAAGCAATCGAAAACTGTAAAATAAGCACTCCGTTTCTAATCCATGTGCCGCTTTTGCTTCTTTCAAAATTTCCTTTTAAAACTTTAGAGGTTTCAAAATTTGAGATGTAAAGAGCAGGGAATATGCCAGCAGCGATAACGGTTATGATAAAAATGATTAGCAATTCATAGAAAAATGAAGCGCCGTTTATAGTGAGTTGTTTATCTAAAAAATTATTGTAAAAAGGCAGTGACAATTCGACAATGACCAAAGACAGCAAAATAGAAAAAGTGGTAATGACAAGAGTTTCAAAAATAAACTGCAATACAATATTGCTTTTTGAGGCTCCAGCAATTTTTCTAACTCCAACTTCTTTTGCTCTTTTAATAGCATTTGCCGTTGCTAGATTGATATAATTAAAAAGCGATAAAATTAAAATCAAAAGAGACAATCCCATCATTATCATCAGAAATTGATAATTGCCTTTTCCTTCAGCATAACCATCAACAGCCGAATGCAATCGAGCATCTTTTAAAGGTTCCAAAAATATTTTCATATTTTCGGCTCCATTCTTTTTCTCCCATTCTGCAATTGTCAAACCTTCTTGTTTTGCCCATCTTACTGTGCGATTTTGGTACAGAAGACTTTCCATTTTAACAATTACTTTTTCTTTGTCTTTAGGATTTTTAAGTTTTAATAATAAGCCTAAATTAAAATTTCCCCAATTGTCCTTTTCAGTAGGGATTCTTTCTGCAATAAAATTAACAACAGCTTCAGGCGCGAGAGAAGATTTACCCTGAATTTCATAAACAGCCGTTACGATCAGTTTCCTATGATCGTTAGTAATCGCTTTACCTAAAACATTTACATCTCCAAATAAATTTAGTGCAGTCTGTTTAGAGATCGCAATACAGTTTTTGTCTTTTAAAGCTATTTTGCTATTTCCTTTTATAAAATGAAAAGGAAACATTTCAAAAAAAGTTTTTTGAGCATCGATTGTCTTAAAAATCCCTTTTTTATTATTGCTTAGCAGAATCTTTTTGCTGTACCAAGTATCCATGTAGCAATAACTTTCCAGTTCTTTAAAATCAGTTTTAAAATAATCCTCAAAAGTGATTACATTGGTAACCCAAATATTGGTTGGACTAACTTGGCTTAAAGACTGAAAAACTACTTCTTTATTAGGATTCCAGTCGTTATAGCTTTGTTCATCATTCCAATATAAAATCGAAAAAATCAAGCCAGATATTCCAATACTCAGACCAAGAATATTCAGAGCTGTAAAAAGCTTATTATGCTTTAATTGATAAATAAATATGTTAATCCAATTCTGAAGCATAAACTAGTTGTTAGCAGTTACCAAAACATCTACATTTCTATGATTCACTTTCTCAGAAAGAATCACGCCATCTTTCATAAAAATGGTTTTTTGCGAAAAAGAAGCATCGTAATCAGAGTGCGTTACCATCAAGATTGTCGATCCGCTGGCATGAAGATCGGTTAGTAATTCCATAACCTCGTTTCCGTTTCTACTATCTAGATTTCCTGTTGGCTCATCGGCCAAAATAATTTTCGGATTATTGATTAAAGCTCTTGCTACGGCCACACGCTGCTGCTGTCCGCCCGAAAGCTGTTGCGGAAAATGCTTCAATCTATGGGCAATTCCCAAAATTTTAGCCATTTCATTTACTCGCGATTTTCTTTCAGCAGAAGGAACATTGCTGTAAATTAAAGGCAATTCGATATTATCAAAAACTGATAATTCATCAATTAGATTAAAGTTCTGGAAAATGAATCCGATGTTTTCTTTTCGGGCTTGCGACTTTTGTTTTTCCTTCAAACCCACCATTTCCTGATCCAGAAGCTTATAACTTCCACTTGAAGCACTGTCCAAAAGTCCGATAATGTTTAGTAAAGTTGATTTTCCGCTTCCAGACGGTCCCATAATAGAGACAAAATCGCCTTGATTGATGGTTAACGAAATCTCGCTTAATGCTTTGGTTTCTAATTCCTCAGTTCTAAATACTTTTGAAAGTTTTGTAATGGTAATCATAATTGACTGTTTTTAATTTTGATTGATTTTCTTTTAAAATTTTTATGCCCTTTGGAAATGACAGAAACAAGTCTGAAAATTAAGATAAATTTTTTTTAATTTATCGCTATTTATTTTGTTATTTGTACTTCTGAAAGGCTTTAATTATTAATGATTTACAAGTTCTAATGTGATTTTCGTGCCAGCAAATTAAACTTTGTAAACGCCTTATTTTTAAGGGATTATTTTTCGATAAAAATCCAAACTGTCCATTAATGGACACCTTTCGTCCAAAACTGAACAATAATGAAAAAGACCAACGCCTCTATTTTAATCATCGACGATCAAGAAGACATACTTTTTGCATCAAAAGTCTATCTTAAAAAGTATTTCGAGAACATTTATACGCTCAATAATCCGAAAAATATTGTCGAATTATTGGCTAAAAATGCCATTGACGTAGTTTTATTGGACATGAATTACCGATTGGGTTTTGAAGATGGGAGAGAAGGTTTGTATTTGCTTAAAGAAATAAAAACGCTTTCGCCGAAAACAGTTGTCATTCTAATGACCGCTTTCGGAAAAGTAGAAACCGCTGTTGAAGGCTTAAAATCGGGTGCTTTTGATTATATTCTGAAACCTTGGGAAAATAAAAAGCTCTTAGAATCGGTTAAACAAGCGGTAGATAAATCTCGAAAAGAACAGAAGAAAAGTAAAGAGGTTGAGATAAAAGAAGACTTTTTTGTTGGCAATTCTGAAATTATAAAAAAAGCCTATTCACTGGCAGATAAAGTCGCAAAAACCGATGCAAATGTTTTGATTTTAGGCGAAAATGGTACAGGGAAATTTGTTCTGGCGCATCACATTCATTCGCAATCGGAAAGAAAAAATCAGCCCTTTATTGCAGTCGATTTAGGTTCTTTAAATTCGAATATTTTTGAAAGCGAATTGTTTGGTTATGCCAAAGGTGCTTTTACTGATGCTAAAACGGATACAGCAGGACGTTTTGAAATGGCGCAAAACGGAACTATCTTTTTAGATGAAATTGGGAATGTGCCACTTCATTTGCAATCCAAACTGCTTCAAGTGATTCAAACCAAAACCGTAACCAGATTAGGTGAAACGAAACCAAGACCTTTAAATGTGCGCATCATAACGGCAACCAATTTGAATTTAAAACAAGAAGTAGCTGATAAAAATTTTCGTGAAGATTTGTATTATCGCATCAATACCATGGAAATCGTTTTGCCTCCGTTGAGAGAACGTCACGAAGATAAAATTCCGCTTGCCGAATATCTTTTGGATAAAATGATTGAAAAATATGGCAGGGACGAAATTGTTTTTGACAAAAAAGTCTTGGAACAGATTGAAAAACATGCTTGGAACGGAAATATCCGCGAAATGGAAAATAAGATTGAACGCGCGGTTATTCTCTGCGAAAATAATACCATCACCGCTTCAGATTTGGATTTGGAAACGATAACGCCTTACGAGGAAAACTCAGACGATATTCAGCTCTCTTCTGTTGAAAAAGCAGCAGTTGAAAAAGCACTTCTTAAAAACAACAATAATATCAGTAAAACAGCCGAAGAATTAGGACTTTCAAGAGGCGCGCTGTATAGACGTTTGGAGAAATTTAATATCAATATCGACTAATTATGTTAAGGACTTTACAAACTTATAAACTCCTTTTTCTGCGATTAATTTTTATCGTTATCGGCATCGAATTGTCGCTTTATTTCTTTAAGATTGGTTTGCTTTTTACGGGAATTTTTAGCCTCTGCATGGTTTTTCTGCTGAGTAGAGAAATGTATTTTTATGTTAAAAATATGGTTTTGATTTACAATAAAACCATTTCTTCAATATTGCAGGATGATTTTAGTTCTGATTTTTCTAAACATAAATTCAATAGTACGTATAACGAGCTTTTTACTTTGTATGAAACTTTAAAAAACAAGCAAAATGAGCAAGTTACGAGAGATATTATTTACCGTTCGATTTTAAACAATATAGAATCGGGCGTTATTATTTTGCAGAAACAGGAAAGCGATTGGAGTGTTTTTTTAATGAACGATTACTTTTCGAGCCATTTTAATGCGCCTAAAGTTTCGAAATGGAAATATCTTAAGAATCAGCTGCCGTCTTTGTGTGAAATTATCGAAAAAGATGATTTTCACGAAATCAAAACTTCAATCGAGCTAAGTATAAACGAAAAAAGCAAACAGACGTTTGTTTTGCAGGCCTCACGAACAGAAATCTTTGGACAGGATTATTTTATTGTTTTGCTCGACTCGATTCAGAATGTGGTGGAGAAAAAAGAAAAAGATGCATGGATCAATTTGATGAAAGTGATTTCGCATGAATTGCTGAACTCCATTACGCCAATTCGTTCGATCTGCCAGAATTTGGAGGATTTGGTAGAGCAAGATTCGCTTTCGCCAGAGGATTTAGAAGATGTCAAACACAGCGTGCAAACGATGTTGAGACGTAGCGACCATTTACAGAAATTTGTAGAAGGATATCGAAAACTGGCTATGCTGCCTTCGCCAAAAAAAGAAAAAATAGAATTACAGCATTTGATTGAAAACTGCATTCAAATAATGAGTCCGATTTTCAAGAAAAATAATATTGAGGTAACCAATAGCGTTATTCAAGACTATTTTATAAATGTCGATTCTCAGCAGACAGAACAAGTGCTAATCAATTTACTGACGAACTCGATTAATGCATTAGAAAACAAAGATTCCAAACAAATCTCCATTTCGGCGGAAGCCAAAAATAATCGCATTTTCATACGAGTTACAGACAATGGAAAAGGAATTGAAAAAGAAATTGAAGACAAAATATTTCTTCCGTTTTACACCACAAGAACCGAAGGTGCGGGAATTGGTTTGACTTTATCTAAAAATATTATAGAGGCTCACGGCGGTTATATTTCACATAAAAACGAAAATGGAAAAACGATTTTTGAAATGTGTTTGATTGAAGATTGATTTGAATTTTGCAAAAGAAATGTTTTAACATACGGCTAATATTTTTTGTTTAAATTTGTGAAGAGGAGTTGCCCAATTGACTCTCGATAATAAAGAATATTACAAACATGAGTACAAATACAACTTCTGCTATAGCTTCTAGTTTCCTTATTGATTTAAAAACACAAACGTCTGATTCTCATAAGAAATTGGAAGAACTTCCAGTGTCTATGTCGATTATGTCGCCAGATATGAAAATCGAAGATTACACTTATTATTTAAGTTTAATGCATGATGTGCATAACGATACTGAGGAACATATTTTCCCTTTTTTAGCAAATGCAATGGAAGATCTGGAACAAAGAAGAAAGAAACATCTTATAGAAAATGATCTTTTCTTTCTGAATGCTCCAAAAATGAATTCAGAAAAAGTCTTTGAAACAGAATTAATTTCAGTTCCATTTGCTTTAGGGATTTTATATGTAGTAGAAGGTTCAACGCTTGGAGGAAGATTTATTTTGAAAAATGTATCTAAATTTCCTGAACTTTCAGGAGAACAAGGTGTTTCTTATTTTAACGGTTATGGAGAAAAAACAGGAAGCTTTTGGAAATCTTTCCTTAATTTTCTTTCAGAGTACGAACAAGAGCATAATTGCGGAGAGAAAATTATAGAAGGAGCAATTTTTGCTTTTGATAGTATATACAAGCATTTTGACCGAAAGTAAAAAATGAAGATTAAGGATATAGTAAATCGTGATCTTGTTAATTTAAGTAATTGCGAACAGGAACCTATACATATTCCAGGAAAAATTCAGCCTCATGGCTTTTTACTTGGTATTACGCAAGACTGGAAAATAGATTTCTGTACAGAAAATGTTGCTGTATATTTTGATATTTCCCACATTCAGATGTTGGGAAAAGATTTTGCAAGCGTTTTTGGCTCTGTTGCACAAGAAGAAATATTGGCCTATATAAAAGGAGATGAAGTTCAAGACGCTTTTCCACTTGAGATCGAACTGCTCGGAAAATTATTTCAAATCAATATTCATGTTAGTGATGGCATTTTTGTTCTAGAAGCCGAATTGCTGTTTCCGGATAGAGAAAAACTGGCTGACGCTTACAAACAAACCATTCAGTTTGTTAGTCAGATGAATAAAACCAAATCGCTTAAAGATTTATGTGCTCTTGTAGCGCAAGGAACGCGTGAAATAACAGGTTACGATCGCGTTATGATTTACCGTTTTGATGAGCAGTATAACGGAGAAGTATTTGCCGAAGACTGTCGTGAAGATTTAGAGCCTTTTCTAGGATTGCACTATCCGCATACCGATATTCCTGCTCAAGCTCGCGAATTGTATATTAAAAATCAGCTTAGGTTGATTGTTGATATTAATTACGAGCCAGTTCCGATTTATACAGTCGATGATAAGGAAGGTAAAAATCTGGATTTAAGCCTTTCTATTCTTCGAAGCACTTCGCCAATTCATGTTGAATATCTTAAAAATATTGGAGTAGGTGCAACGCTAACCATTTCGCTCATTCATCACGGAAAATTGTGGGGTTTAATTGCCTGCCATCATTATTCAGAAAAAAATATATCGCCTGAAATTAGATTGGCGGCGAAACTTCAAGGACAATTTATCACGTCTCAAATTGATATCAGACAATCTAACGATGAATACATAAGTGCTCAAAAAACCGTTTTAGCATTAGAACAGTTAAATGCGCTTAATCTTCCTATTTTGCAGAAATCATTAGAGACGATAATCGCTGCGCCACAGCTTTTAGATCTTTGTAATGCTGCAGGAGTGTCCATTGTTTCTAGAAGTAAAATTTATAAAAATGGTTCAACTCCAACGGATGAACAAATTTTCAAATTAATTGAAAAGATTGCCGAAAAGAATATAACTGATGTATTTTCGACTAATAAAATAAGCGACCATTTTCCAGAATTTGCCGAAGATGAAAATTTTGCGGGAATTATTTACCATTCGCTTGGCAATAATAATAATGACCATATCATTTGGTATAGGCCAGAAACTATTTCTGAAATACATTGGGGCGGAGATCCTGAGAAAAGTATCGTAAAAGACAGTAACGGACTGCATCCTAGAAATTCGTTTAATATCTGGAAGCAGATCGTAAACAATCAAAGCAATGTTTGGAAATCGTATGAGATTAACGCTGCGGGACAATACGCTCATACTTTACAGAATCAGCTTATTTTGATTATGTTGAGTGAAGAGGAAGAAAAATATAGAAACCAAAGTGAAATATTAAAAGAAACCAATTCGGAGCTTGAAAATATAAACTGGATCAGTACGCATGATTTGCAGGAACCTTTGCGTAAAATTCAGCTGATTACTTCGAAAATGCTCTCCGAGTTGGATGTTATTTCTACAGAGTCGATTTCAAATTCTTTAGAACGAGTTTCAAAATCTGCCAATAGAATGAGCGGTTTATTGGAAGATATTTTAAAATATACTCGTATAAAAAATAATAGAGATGCTCTTGGCAATGTAGATTTAAATGAAGTTCTGCAAACTGTTCTTAAGGAAATGAATGAAACTATTGCAGAAAATAATGCTGTAATAGAATACGAAAATCTTCCAGAGGTTCATGCTGTTTCTTTTTTGATGAAGCAATTATTGACGAATGTCATTCAAAATTCTTTAAAATATAAATCTCCAGAAAGAAATCCGATAATAAAAATAACAGCTTCTCAGGAACCAGTAATTATCAGCAATTTATTTAAAGTGTATTGCCATTGGGTTCGTTTTTCTGATAATGGAATTGGTTTTGAACCCCAATATGAGAAATCGATCTTTAAGATATTTACCAAACTGCATACTATGGAAGAGTATACGGGTTCAGGTATAGGTCTTGCTTTATGTAAAAAAATCATGCATGCGATTGGCGGAGATATTTATGCGCAAGGAAAACCAGGAAAAGGCACAGATATTATAATCTATTTTCCATGTGATCCGAAAGATACGCTTTTGCCTATAAATGAGTAGAATTTATTTAGCGCAGATTTAAAAAGATTTCTACAGATTAATCAGATTTAATTTTATCTGCCTTTAATCATTTTAAATCTGCGTGAAACATTTTATATTAGCTTTTTCGAACAAAAAGTTTTAATCTTTCGGTTTTAAAATTCACTTCAGAAATAATAGTCCCGGCAAAAATTAAAGTTCCGCCCAAAAGCAAACGCCAAGTTAGGTTTTCACCCAAAATGAAGAATGCGCCAATTGCTCCAAAAACAGGTTCAAACAAATAAATTACTGCCACACGTTCTGCCGATAAGTATCGCTGCGAAATATTGGAAACCGTGTACATAAAAGCTGTAGAAAACAAAGCGCAATACATTACGCCCATCCAAAACGTATTATTTTGCGGAAACCATTCTGATGAACTGTCTGTCAGCGCTATTAAAAAAGTAAAAAGCGCACAAAACGCAAACATGGGAACATTAGAATACAAAAGATTTTTGGTAGCCGAATGTTTTTCAACAGCAATTAAATAAATCGCAAAGGCAAAAGCTCCAGCGATGGTAAATAAATCCCCGAAGTTTATCGTAAATTTATCCTGAATGGCAATAATAAATAAACCGGTTAAAGCCGTTAAAGCAGCAATCCAAATTTTTAGAGAAGCATTGGTTTTGTAAACCGCCAGTTTTAATAACGGAATAATAATTACGGTTAATCCCGCAATAAAAGAACACTGAGAAGCATCTGTATATTTCAGTCCAACAGTTTGCAGCTGAATGCCTAAAAACATTGGAACTGCTAAGATAAAACCTGTTTTGACAGCTTCTCGATTGATGTCTTTAACATATTTCCAAAAAATAAAACTCAATACAGCGACAGCCAGCAGGAAGCGATAGAATAGAAATACATTTAGAGAATATGCGCCAATTGCCATTTTGGTAACAGAATATGAGACTCCCCAAAAGGCAGTGCCAAGAATTAATAAAAACAATAAAAGCTGTCTTCTTTCCATTTTAAATCAATACTTTTTTCATCATTAAATCGGTTTGTTCGTCGTCGCCTAATCTGAAGATATGTGTGTCAAATTGTACAAAACCATTTTTTGTATAGAAGCTCACGGCCCTAAAATTCTTTTCCCATACGCCCAACCACATATACGAGGCTTTTATTTCTTTGGCAATTTCTTCTGCTTGCGCGTACAAGGCTTGCGCGACTTTTTTACCATGAAATTCTTTTGCCACATAGATGCGTTCTATTTCTAAAGCGTTTAAATCTTCCTTTTCGGTTTGAGCGTCAGCCGTGTTTAATTTCAGATAACCCACTACTTTTTCGTCTAAAACAGCTAAAAAGAAATAAGACGACGGATTTTTCAATTCAGCACTTAGTTTTTCTGTGGCGAAGCTTTCGTCCAGATATTTTTTCATGTTTTCTTCGCTGTTGACATCAGCAAAAGTTTCAAAAAAAGTTTGTCTGCCAATAGATTGAAGCTTTAAAACGTCATCAATCGTTGCTTTAGTTATTTTTAGAGTATTCATTTTTATTTCTTTTTAATGCGTTAAAAGCTGTTTTTTATTCTTTATAAATGCGTAAATTGCATCAATGGATTTACAGCAGATTAAATATTTTTTGGCTTTGGCCCGCGAACTTCATTTCTGGAATACTGCCGGAAAAATGAATATTACACAATCAGCACTTAGCCGTCAGATTCAGTCTCTTGAGAATCAGCTTGGGGTTCAGTTGTTTGAGCGAAACAAACGCAATGTCAAACTGACTGCCGCTGGCCAATTCTTAAAAGAAAAATGGGAGGTAGAATTGAGTAAATTGGAATTTATTCATCAATCTGCCCGCCAGATTCAGTTGGGAGAGAGCGGTACGATTACCATTTCTCATCCCGATTCTATTTCGGCTTCTGCTATGCCCGAAATCTTATCTCGCATTTCAAATGCTTTTCCTAAGCTTAAAATCAAACTAGTTCAAGTTTTATACGAGAATCAGCAGGATTTTTTACGCAATTATAAAATTGATCTGGCCTTTACCAGAGATATCAATACCGATAAAGATATTCAGTCTCAAAAAATCCAAACCGATTATCTGGCGATTGTCGTTCCAGAAGATCACCCTTATCAGACGCCTGCCGATTTGACCAAGGAAACGCTTGCTTCTCAAAAGTTTATTTTACCAACCAACGACGAAGGAAGCAGTTATAGTGATCTTATTCGAAGGCTGTTCAATTCTTTCGAGAATGCTCCCGAAGTTTATCTTTATTCTGAATTCGGTTCTGCGATTATCGCTTTGGTTCGAAAAGGACTCGGAATTGCCATTTTACCCGATTCTTATGTCTATCACGAAATTCCAGGAATCCGATTTATCAAATTGCCTTTAGAAACCGATTTATATGTCAATTGGAGAACCGAAGACCATAACCCTGTGCTTGCCAATGTTTTGAAATTGATTATTCCGTAACTGTTAAGGCCTCAGCATTCCAATATGCGGAATTCCGTCTTCGTCATACACTTCTCCCTGTTCAACAAATCCTAACGATTGGTAGAACTTGGACAAATGATATTGCGCACTGATTCTAATTGGACTTTTTCCAAATTTTTCCTCACAACCTTCAATCGAAGCTTCCATTAGTTTTACCCCTAAACCTAATCCGCGATGCGATCTTGCAATTACTACTCTTCCTATCGAAACTTCATCATACGATACTCCCTTTGGAAGCAAACGTGTGACACCTGCCAATTCGTTATCGGCATAATACAATAGATGAAAACCTTTTTGGTCTTTATTGTCTAAATCGAGATAAGGGCAGTTTTGTTCGACCACAAATACATCGCTTCTTAAACGAAGCATATTGTACATTTCGTGATTGGTTAATTCGTCAAAAGATTTAATGGAATGGCTGAATGTCATTTTTAATTTTAGACTTTAATTTTTGACAAAGATAAAACAGAGAATAATGTGTAAAAATGCTATTTTTTTATCATGTGATGCTGAAAGTGCATTAATGCTTTTTGAAATTCCAAATTCCAAAATTGAAATTCCAAATTCCAAGCTGAAAACGCAAAACTAAAGTTCTACTAACAGTTGTCATTCTGAGAACGAAGAATCACACTAGAAATTCCGCAAAGTGAATTTTCTCAATCTTTGTCGATATGCGAGTGTGATCCTTCGTTCCTCCC
>NZ_WUMO01000011.1 GCF_009826975.1 Flavobacterium sp. HBTb2-11-1
TATATGATTTTTAAAAAAGCTGTCCCATTATTGGATAACAGCTTCAGTCCGGTAGAAAGCCGCGTTAGTGATGGAAGCGGCATCCTTTTTTAGAAGTTACAATTTATGGCTGTCAACGTCATTAATAAACTGAATTACACCATTCATAAATACTTTTTGATCGTCCCACATAGCTAAATGACTTCCGTTTGGGCAGTATAAATAACTTCCTTTTTTAACTAATTTACTTTGTTCTTCCATTGCTTTTGGATCCATAGTATCATATTTGGCTCCGATCATTAAAGTTGGAATAGTGATTTCATGCAGTCTGTTTTTAATATCCCATTTAGCTAAACGGCCACTAATACCAAATTCACTTGGCCCTTGCATAAGGGTATATATTTCAGAATTGACATGTTTACTTGCGCGATTTAATCCGTCTGGCCATTCTTTTAAGCGACATAAATGCTCTTGATAGAAATTTGGAATCAATAATTCCATATATCTTGGATTGCTGAAATCTTTTTTAGCTTCTAAATTTCTAATTTCTTTTAAAATTTCTGGTTTCATTTGTTTTGCCAGAACCTCATCGGCATATTTACCATATTCTGGTGCACTTGCCATCATATTAGCAACTAGTAATCCTTTCATGTTTTGTTGATATTTCAATGCATATTCCATTGCTAATATTCCACCCCAAGAATTTCCCAATACATAAAAATTGTCTTTATCAGCATTAATGGCTTTTCGAACTTGCTCTACCTCATCTACAAATCTGTCAATTGTCCATAAACTGTTCTCTTTTGGCTGATCACTATAGTATGATCCTAGCTGATCATATTCGTAAAACTCAAATCCTTCACGTTGGAAAAATGTTTCAAAACATTCCATGTATTCATGAGTCATTGCTGGGCCTCCGTGCAGTAATAAAACTTTAATTTTTGAATTATTACCAAAACGTTTTGTCCAAACTTTAAATTCTCCGACGGGTGTTTTTATTGGTATCATTTTTACCCCTGCAGTTTCTACTTTTTCTTTCTCATATGTAAAATAGTCTGATAAAATATTAGTATTGTTTTCATTTTTACAAGATGTTAAAAGCAAAAGAGACGAAAGAGCAATAATACTACGCATAATTTTAGTTTTTAATGGTTTAGACTAATTTACAAATTAAATTTCGTAGTGTACTTTTTGATTGTATTATTTATGTTGAATTTAAAAATCACTATTTATAGTGATGTGAAAGAAATAGTGAGATTATAGTTTTGCGCTTTAAATAGTATTAGCAAATTATAATACCTCAGTATGATCAAATTTAAGATTTTAATTAAAAAAGCAAATTTAGTTTTACTGCTTATCATTCCCTTTTTTTTTGTAACGGCTTATGCGCAGGAAATAGATTTTACTAAGTCAGATGTAAATATTGTTACCCTTATTAATGATAACAATATGAAGTCAACAAGTAAAAAAATAAAAACTGTCGCCAAATTCAGTTCTAAGTCAGCTAAATCTTCTGCTGATACAGAACCACCAGCATTGACTTGTCCTCCGAGTCAGAAATTGACTTGTGGGATGCTTGTTCCGAGTTATTTTGATCTGTTAACTGTAAATGATAATCTTGATACTGAAATAGATGTAACTCAATATCCTGGAGAGGGTTCTTTTTTTTATGATGGAATGGAAATTCAATTTACGGCTAAAGATGATGCAGGAAACACAAGCAGTTGCAGCATTATTGTTACTTCTGTTAATCCAGATGTAGCTCCTCCAACATTTACTTGTCCGACAAATATTAAATTAAATTGTGGCGATGCTATACCAAATTATGCAATAAGTCCCATTATGAATCTCAAGGATGATTGCAGTATTAATTTAAAATATAAAATGACTCCCGCAGCAGGAACCATTTTTTATGGTAATCCAACTCCTATTGAAATAGAGTATTCTGATAAAACTGGGAATAAATCATATTGTAATTTTACCATTACTTCTAATCCAGATGTTATAAAACCAGTTATTTCAAACTGTCCAGGAGTTCAGTTTTTGGCATGTGGATCAGTTCTTCCAGACTATAAAACCTGGGTGACAGTTAGTGATAATTGCGATGGAATTCTAACTATATCTCAAACGCCATCTCCAGGAACTGCTTTTACGCCTGGAATGACAGTTACTCTTATGGTAAAAGATGCTTCAAATAATACTTCTGCTTGCAGTTTCGTAATTAATGCTTCAGCCGATACTGTAAAACCTGTTATAACTAATTGCCCTAGTAATCAAACTTTAGCAATTGGGGATGCTATTCCTGATTACTTGGGCTTAATACATGTAACAGATAATTGTGACACTAATCCGATAGTAACGCAAGTGCCGATACCGGGAACTATTTTTACTTCAGGAACGAATGTAGTTATTTCAGCAAAAGATGCATCAGGAAATATATCAGTATGTAATTTTTACATAAATCCCTTGGGGGGAGATTTACCCCCAATCTTAAGCTGTCCTTCAGGAATGGAATTGTACAAAAATTCAACGTTACCAAACTATATATCCTATTTAACTGCTTTAAGTGATGACCTTACAGATAATTTTGATCTCATTTTTACGCAAACTCCACCTCAGGGAACACTTTTTACAGCAGATACAAATGTTACCATTACAGCTAAAGACGCATCAGGAAACATTAATTTTTGCACATTTTTAGTAAAATTAAAGACTGTTAAGCAGGATATTGACTGTAAAACAACTTCTATAAATGTGAATAATCTTTATGGTGATAATGGATTCTCTATTTATGGCGAAATTTTAGCCAGAGAAGCTGGGTTTAGTGTTAATAACGCCGGAGATGTAAATGGTGATGGAATAAAAGATTTAATTATTGGAGCTCCCGGAAATTATAATCCATGGTATGGAGCTTCAAAAATTTATAAGATAATACCAGGTGCTGCTTATGTAATATTTGGCAAAGCTTCGGGATTTGCACCAAATATTGATTTAGGCTTACTGGATGGTACGAATGGTTTTGCGATACGAAATGACATTTCGTCTTCTAATTTTCCTTTAACAGGATACGATGTCAGCAGTGCGGGAGATATAAATGGCGATGGAATTGGAGATTTTATGGTAAGTGATCCATACAGACATTCGTCCTACGGTCCAGAAGCTGGGCATACCTATATTATATTTGGGAAAAAAAGCGGTTTTCCTGCCGAAATAAAACTTTCGTCGCTAAATGGTTCTAATGGTTTTACTCTCATAGGCAATGAAAATTATGCAGCTACAGGATCAAGTATAGATCTTATAGGAGATATTAATTCTGATGGTTTTCAGGATATTGCAGTTATTACTTCAGGTTCGGGAGCAGTGAATGGCAAGTGTTTTGTTGTGTACGGCAGAGCAGGAGGATTTCCGGCAATATTGAGAACTTTTGAACTTAACGGAACAAATGGATTTACAATTGAAGGAGATGCTTCTACGGGAAAATTGGGTCGGTCGGTTTCTGGTTTGGGAGATGTCAATGGAGATGGGATTGTAGATATTGCTTTAGGCTCTTATAACGGATCAGATCAAAAACGTAAGTATGTTGTTTTTGGACGCTCCAATAACTTTCCAGCAAATTTTAATATTTCAGCTTTAAATGGAACAAACGGATTTATAATTGAAAACTCAGAAACTGCTTTGGATTCTTATAATGGAATTGAAAAAGCAGGAGATTTAAATAACGATGGCATTAATGATATTGCTATTACAGGACAGTATGTTTTGTTTGGGAAAACTGTTTTTCCTGTTCTAGTAGATTTAAAAAATCTTGACGGTACTAATGGCTTTAAAATAAACGGTGTAAGTGCTGGTAATAGTTTTGGTTACGCTGGAGATTTTAATGGCGATACTATTGATGACTTATTTGTGCATGATCCTGGAACTACTTATATCTTTTTTGGAAAGAAGATTTGGACAGCTACTGTAAGTCCAAGTACCGATAAGAATTTTAGAATTATGTCTGATTATCTTTACGAGTATAGTGTAAATTATGCAGGAGACGTTAATAATGATGGTGTCAGTGATATTATAATTGGTAATCCTTACAATTCCTATGGTTCAAATTTGAAAGTAAATTATAATCCAGGAAAAGCTTTTGTTGTTTTTGGAAAAAAAGTAACAGATACTCAGAAACCAGTTATAGCCAATTGTCCTTCTAATGAAGTTGTTTCAACTGGATTTCCTATTCCAGATTATAAAAATGTTATAACCGTTACAGATAATTGTGATTCAAATCCGACTGTAACGCAAGTTCCAGCGCCATGGACAATTTTTGATGGCGTCACCAAAGATGTCACGTTGACCGTTACAGATAAAAGTGGAAATTTTGAGATTTGTACTTTTAAAATTTCAAATGATGCTGATACCGAGGCGCCTGTTTTAACTTGTCCTTCAGATCAGTTGCTCAATTGTAAAAGTTTAGTTCCAAATTATTTGAATTTGGTTACAGTTTCTGATAATAAAGACACAGCACCCATACTAACACAAGATCCAATTGCAGGAACTGCTTTTACAGACGGAATGGTCATCACAATTACGGCAAAAGATGTTTCCAATAATAGTTCCACTTGCAGTTTTAAAGTTAACGCTTCCGCAGATGCGACAGCGCCAGTAATTGCGTGCATAGGAGATCAGATTTTATCATGCGGAGCAGTAATTCCAGATTATAGAGCTTTAATAACCGTTACAGATAATTGTGACGCTACACCTGTAATTACGCAGAATCCAATAGCTGGAACTGCTTTTACAGATGGAATGGCCATTACAATCTCTGCAAAAGATGCATCCAACAATGAATCGTATTGCAGTTTTAAAGTTAACGCTTCCGCAGATGTGACAGCGCCAGTAATTGCGTGCATCGGAGATCAGATTTTATCATGCGGCAGTACAATTCCAGATTATACGCTTTTAGTTACAGCAAATGATAATTGCGATCCTTATCCTGTGATTACTCAAAATCCGTCTGTGGGAAGTGTTTTTACAGATGGAATGGCCATTACAATTACAGCAAAAGATGTTTCCAATAATAGTTCCACTTGCAGTTTTAAAGTTAACGCTTCCGCAGATTTGACAGCGCCAGTAATTGCGTGCATAGGAGATCAAATTTTATCATGCGGCAGTACAATTCCAGATTATACGCTTTTAGTTACAGCAAATGATAACTGCGATCCTTATCCTGTGATTACTCAAAAACCGTCTGCTGGAACTGCTTTTACAGACGGAATGACCATCACAATTACAGCAAAAGATATTTCCAATAATAGTTCCACTTGCAGTTTTAAAGTAAACGCTTCTGCAGATGTTACAGCGCCAGTAATTGCGTGCATAGGAGATCAAACTTTATCATGCGGCAATATAATTCCAGATTATACGCCTTTAGTTACAGCAAATGATAACTGCGATCCTTATCCCGTGATTACTCAAAATCCGTCTGCAGGAAGTGTTTTTACAGATGGAATGGTCATCACAATTGCAGCAAAAGATGTTTCCAATAATAGTTCCACTTGCAGTTTTAAAGTTAACGCTTCCGCGGATGTGACAGCGCCTGTAATTGCGTGCATAGGCGATCAGACTTTATCATGTAGCAGTACAATTCCAAATTATACGCTTTTAGTTACAGCAAATGATAATTGCGATCCTTATCCTGTGATTACTCAAAATCCGTCTGCTGGAACTGCTTTTATAGACGGAATGGAGATTACTATAACAGCCAGAGACGTTTCCAATAATAGTTCCACTTGCAGTTTTAAAGTTAACGCTTCCGCGGATGTGACAGCGCCAGTAATTGCGTGCATAGGAGATCAAACCTTATCATGTGGCAGTACAATTCCAGATTATACGCCTTTAGTTATAGCAAATGATAATTGCGATCCTTATCCTGTGATTACTCAAAATCCGTCTGCGGGAAGTGTTTTTACAGATGGAATGGAGATTACTATAACAGCCAGAGACGTTTCCAATAATAGTTCTACTTGCAGTTTTAAAGTTAATGCTTCTCCCGATATAACAGCACCGTCAATTACTTGTATTGCAGATCAGAATTTAAATATTGCAGATGTTCTTCCAGATTATCGAACGATGATTACTGCAACTGATAATTGCGATTCGAATTTAACTGTCACACAAATTCCGTCTTCTGGATCAAATGTAACTGACGGAATGAATGTAACAATTAATGCTTCAGATAATAGTGGAAATAGTACGTCGTGCACCTTTAAAATTAATGTTGCAAAAGATACACAGCCACCAGTTTTTACTTGCATTGCAGATCAAATGTTTGACTGTAGTGTAAGTCAGGTTCCGGATTACACCAAAATGATTTTTGCAAGTGATAATACAGATCCAAACCCTGTAATAACGCAGTCTCCAGCGCCAGGAACAGCATTTTTAGACGGAATGACTATTACCATAAAAGTTTCAGATAAAAGTAACAATGTTTCAGCATGCTCCTTTCAGCTTTTCAGCTATCCAATTTTTGTTGATGCAGGAGAAGATGCAGAAATTAATCAGGGAGACTCTATTCAATTGTATGCTATTGCTTTAGAAGATGGTGTTTTTTCATGGTCGCCTGCAACAGGATTAAATAATAGTAAAATCGGAAATCCAATTGCTAAACCATCAGAAACCACAACTTACAAAGTAGTTTTTACAAACAAAGAAGGGTGCGAAACAGAAGATTTGGTGACTGTAACTGTAATTCCTCCTATTGAAAAAGATGAAACTAAATATGGTTTTTCTCCAAATGGAGACGGAATTAATGATTTTTGGGAAATTGACGGAATAACAGATTATCCAGAGAATGAAGTCCTGATTTACAGCCGTTGGGGGGATTTGGTTTACCATACAAAAGGTTACGACAACGCCACCAATGTTTTTAGTGGAATTGCTAATAAGAGCCGAAATCTTGGAGCCAATCAGCTTCCCGAAGGAACTTATTTCTTTGAAATCCGTGTCAATCAGCCCCATCATTTTAAGAAAACCAAGGGATATCTTGTTTTAAAACGTTAATTCATGAAAAGTAAATTCAATATAATCTTAGCTTTATTTATAATCATCATTTTTTTAGAAAGAGCCTATGGACAGCAAACACCTGTTTTTTCAAGTTATAATTACAATGCCGTTTTAATAAATCCAGCCCATGCCGGATATTATTCGGATATAGATATTGCCATGACAACCAACGGATATTTCAATTCGGTAGAAGGAAGTCCCAAGAATTTTGATCTTTCAGTAAATAAATTGACATGGGGAGAAAAAATAGGATTAGCAGCAGGGATTTCACATGACCAAATAGGAGTGACTAATACAACCAATTTTTTTACTTCATATTCGTATAAAATTTACTATGATCCTGATTATAAATATGGAAAATGGTGGGCCTACGATCCTAGTATTGTTTCATTTGGAGTAACGGCAGGAGCAATGCTTTACAACGAAAACCTGACCCGTTTGGGTCTTGAAAACGATCCAGAATTTCAGGAAAATGTAAACAGTTTTACGCCTACTTTTGGTGTCGGATTTTTGTACAACAGAAATCAGGTTTATTTTGGTTTATCATCTCCAAATCTGTTAAGTTCTGCTTTTAATTCGAGCAATAACACCCATTTAAAAAATGTCTATTATAGTTATTTTGGGTACAAATTTTTTACCAATCGTTTTGAAGAAGTACTGATAAACCCAAGCGTATTATTTAAATATGTTGAAGGAGCACCCTTTCAGGCCGATCTAAATCTTTTAATCAATTACAAAAATAAAGTAGAATTTGGCGGAGGCTATCGAACTTCAAAAACATTGAATTTTTTAGCCGGTTTTCACCTTTCAGACAATTTCAGGGTTATCTGCACGTATAATAAATCGATCGATAATGTAGTAATTCCCGACACTTTTGGATTAGTTTTAAACTACAGGGCAGGAAAGGGATTTTAGTTAATCAACTAAACCATTTTCGACTGCGTATTTTACAAGACCCGCCGTATTTTTAGCATTCAATTTGGACAATAAATTACGGCGGTGCGTATTTACGGTATTTAAACTAATAAACGTTTTTTCGGCAATTTCTGCCGTATTATACTCATGTGCAATCAACACCAGAATTTCTTTTTCTCTCGAACTCAATTCAGTTAAATTTGAAACCTGTTTTTCAATTCGAGAACTATTTGAAATATATTTTTCTTCTAATTCTTCTGCAAAGTAATTTTCGCCCGAAGCAATTGTGTTAATAGCCTTTAAAAGCTCTTCTTTTTCAGCATTTTTCAACAGATAGCCATTCACCCCAATTCGGATGAGTCTCGAAACAACCATCACATTGCTGTGTGTGCTTACAATCAGTATTTTGACATTTGGATATTGCTTCTTCAGGATTTTACTCAATTCAATTCCGTCCATTTCAGGCATGCTGATATCCAAGATAACAAAATCTACAATTCCCTTTTTAACGATTTCTAGCGCTTCAATTCCGTTTATTGCTTTGTCGATAACGTTAATATTAGGTTCCTGTTCCAAAAGAGCAGTAATTCCCTGAAGAAACATCGTATGATCGTCGGCAATAAGTAAGTTAACTGGGTTCATTCAACAAATATATTAGTTGCTTTTCAATTCATCAAGCTGATTTTTCAAATCAATTCCTTTAATTTTCGTTTTAGGTTTAGGCTCTGCGATCGGAATTTCGATATTAAAAATAGAACCTCTTTTTAGTTTCGAATCAATTGCAAAAGAGCCATTTAGTTTTTTGATTCGGTTCTCGAGATTAATAAAACCAATTCCTTTAGAATAGTTTTTCGTTTCAAAACCAATTCCATTATCTTCAAACATAACATTCAATATATTTTCAATATAGTTCAGCTGGATTTCCACTTCCGAAGCCTTTGCATGTTTAATCGTATTCGTTAAAAGTTCCTGGATAATTTTGAAAACCTCAATCTGAATATTTTCATCCAATTCATTAATTTCTTTCTTCGGATAAGGAATATACGAAATCTTGATTTTGCTTGCTTCACTGATATTTTTCAAATAAGATTCGAGAACTTCTAAAAAATTATTCTGGCTGAATTTCTTTGGAAGAAGAGTATGCGATAAATTTCGAACCTGCTGATACGTTTCATCCAATTGAAGACTGATTCTTTGAATAGTAGAGAAATCAGAAGCATTCAAATGATTGACTTGTAGTTTAATAGCAGCTAAATTTCCGCCAATACTGTCGTGCAATTCCTGCGAAATACGCTTTCTTTCCTTGTCTTGTCCCCTTATTGAAGCTTTTATCAGTTCTAATTCCTGTTCTTTTAGAATGCCATCAATTTTTTGAGAACTGATTTCTGCCTGTTTGATATTAAGTAAACGCTGAACTTTAAAACGTTTGTAATACTGAAACAAAAGACCCATTATCGGAATAAGTAAAACCAGAAAAGCAATAACGGTAAACCATCGCATTTTTTTCTGCTGATTGATTTCTAAAGCCTTCAATTGCTGATCTTTCTTTAAAAGAGCAATTTCATTTCTTTTTTTATTTGATGAATTCTGAAACGCCAGAATTGTATTTTCGTTATTTTTCTTAGAAATTTCCTCTTGAAGAATCATATTCTTTATGGCTTCCTCCTGATTGGCAAGCGTCAGTTTTCTAGCTTCGTTTTCAAACTTTAAAGTTTCGATTTCTTTTTGTTTTTGTGCCGTTTTGTATTTGACTTCTAACTCATTAATCTCTTTTATTTTCTGAAGATTATTGATAGAATCTTTTATGTGCGTCGATTTTTCAAAAAATGAATAAGCACTTTTATAATCGTCCTCAAGAATAGCGATTTTTCTCAATGCATCATAAATATAACTCTGATTTTGAAGCAGACCCAAATGAACAGATTTCTGAAGCGCTTCAGAAAATATCAGTTTCGCTTCGTTGTATTTTTTCAAAGAAATATAAGTGTCTCCAATACTGCTTCGGGAAACAATAGACAGTTGGTTTAGTTCGCTTTTATCAGCAATAGCAAGTGCTTCCTGAAACATTTTTAAAGCTTCCTGAGATTTATTCTGCAGTTGATAATTCTCTCCGAGACCTAATAAAACAATAACCCGTCCCTGATTATTATTGGTTTTTTCGCAGAGTACTTTTCCTTTTTTGTAAAAAATATTGGCATTGTCATAATCTTTCAGTTTCGAATAAATATCGCCAATATTGATATAACTTCCTAAGATAATTTCGTTGTCATCTTTATATTCCAAACATTGTTTGAACAATTTCAGTGCATTGTCGTAATCGCCCAACTCACTGTACGTCTGTGCTAAACCGTGCGTATGAGTATAAAAAAGATTTGTTTCGTTATATTTTTGAGAAGCTTCAATACCTTTTAAGTGCCATTTTTTACTTTCATTCAGCAAACCTCTTTTTTTATAATTGATGGCCAGCAAATTATAACCAAGTGAAAAAAGCCTGCTTTTTAATGAATCGTTTACAGCGGTATTAAATTTTAAAGCCTGATGAGTATAATAAATAGAAGAATCGATAATGGCTCTTTTATTGAAATAATAAGCCAGAAGGAGATTAGTTCGTGCGAGAACTCTATTGTCGACAGTGCCCGATTTTAAAATGGAATGCGCTTTTTTGTAAGCCTTTTTCTCTTCACCTTTATTGTACAAATCATAAAGTGCCAGCGTATTTTTATCCTCTTTGATTTTTGCGGGATTTCTGGAAATAAAAGTCTTCTTTTTCGTTTCAATCTGAGCCTGCAGACCAAACGAAAAAAAGATGAAAATCAATAAATATAGTCTTCCTGACCAGATTGCCATACGTTTTTGGTTAGTATCCTAAATAAAAAATAGAATAGTTTTTAAAGTCTTGTAAACTTGGGATTTAAGAAGCCAATTAATTTCTGGCTTGGAGGTAAAAGTACTACAAAACAATCAAAATAATATTTCTAAAAATAAAAATTTTAAGCAAAGTTGTGATATTAATTGTTTTTAAAATCTTTGTAAATCAGGTTTTTATGATTGGTTAAAAATCTAAAACTTTCTTAAAATCATTTGAATGCATTTTTGGTTGTAGTAAATTAGTAAGACTACATTTAAAAAATCAAATTATGAAAACGAAGATATTTTTAGCCATAGCATTGCTTATTATAACAATCTCGGCCAGCGCACAGAAAAAAATCGAAGTAACCGAACTGCCAAAACCGGCACAGGAATTTCTAAAGAAGCATTTTAGCCATACTTCGGTAGAAAAGGCTCAAAAGGATCCCGAACATGGTGAAAAAGGTTATGAAGTAAAACTGAAAGACGGAACAGAAGTAGAGTTCTGGAAAGATGGTTCATACCGTGAAGTTGACGGCGGAGACAACCCAATTCCAACCGATTTTATTCCAGATAATATCAAGGCTTATGTAGCCAAAAATCATCCGAACGAAAAAATAACGCACATCGACTATGGACACAAAGATCTTGATGTCGATCTTACTAATAAAATTGATTTAGAGTTTACCAAAGAAGGTAAAATTCTAAAAGACAAAAAGAACAATGTTAAAAAATAGAAATTTATAAAAAATGCAGATGCTATTTGAAAGCAGGACTGTTTTTTTGAAAATCGTTTATATGGAAAACTTTATAGACAGATCAAATATTCTATTTTTAGATTTGTAAAGATCAGCTTCGAAGAAGCAAAATATTTATAGAATAATTTGATGTAACTGATAAAAAGCTCCAGCGGAGCGAAATATAGCAGAATTACAGCCAATTCTTTCTAAAGAACATCTTGAGGGAAAATAGCTTATATTTACATCTTTATTTTTTATTTCATGGAAGAAAATAAACATGTAACGATTTATGACATTGCCGAGAGACTTAATCTGGCAACATCTACTATTTCACGAGCTTTAAAAGATCATCACACGATAAGTGATAAGACGATTAAGAAAGTGAAAAAAACCGCTGAAGAAATGGGTTTTGTCCCAAATACTTTGGCTGCAGGTTTGCGTGGCAACAAAACTAGGACAATTGGTGTTTTGATTCCTACCGTTACACAGCCCTTTTTGTCTTCTCTAATTAGCGGAATTGAAATCACAGCTCAAAAATCGGATTATACCGTAATTATTATGCAGTCGCATGATTCGTATGAAGAAGAAGTAAATATGGCGAAATCTTTGTACTCAAATCGCGTGAGCGGTGTAATTTGTTCTCTCGCAATGGAAACAAGAGACACAGCGCATTTCCATCAGTTTTCCAACAATAATATTCCGTTGGTTTTTGTCGACAGGGTTCCAAAAGGTTATAATACTTTCAGAGTTGTAATAGACAATTATACAGCAGGTTACAAAGCGACCAAGCACCTTATTGAACAAGGCTGTATTCGTATTGCTCATTTTACTGCTGGTTCAGAATTAGGAAATCTGTATAACGAAAGAAAAAGAGGTTACATAGAAGCCTTAAAAGATCATAATATAGAAGTAGAAGAAGAATTGATTATCAATTTGAATTCGGTTACTTATGAAGACGGCGTAAAAGCCAGTAACGCTTTATTCGATTTAAAGCCACTTCCAGACGGATTGTTTGCGCCAGGAGATATTTTGGCTGTAAGCGCTGTTCAAACTGCTAAAAAACGCGGTATTAAAGTACCCGAAGAATTCAAAGTGATTGGTTTTAATAATGATCCAATTTCGCAGATTATAGATCCGAATTTATCGACGATTACGCATCCAGCTGAAAAAATGGGAAAGGCGGCGGCAGAAATTATCATTAAAAATTTAAAATCGTCTAAAAATGACGATGCCAAAGAAATCACTTTTTTAAATACAGAAGTACTCGCAAGAGAATCTACTCAGAAATAAAATTCTAAATAGTAAGGCTTATCATTGGTTTGATAGGCCAATAACTTTTATGAAAACAATTACACTTCCAGACGAAATGAATTTAGAAAAATCGCAACATGTACACGTTGTCGATTACAGCAGTTCTAAAGACGTTTCGAAACAGCAGATCATTTTAAATCAGAATATCATCAGTTTTTTGATTGAAGGAACCAAAGAAGTCATTTTTGATACTACAGAATTGTCTATAACACCTTCTAAGTTTCTTATAATGCGTTCCGGAAATTGTTTAATGACAGAAAAAAGAATCTCTGAAATCTCTGGATATAAAAGCATTCTTTTGTTTTTTTCGAGCGAAATGGTTCATAATTTCATCAGAAAAATGGAATTGGAAAAATCAGAAGCTATTGAACCAAAATCGATTTATGCTTTTGATTATGATGATTTTCTGAAACGTTTTGTAGACAGTTTAACAGATATTTCCAAACTTTCAAAAACCATTCAGACAAAACTGCTCGAAGTTAAGTTTAACGAAATTATGCTTTATTTGACGGCGCAGTACGGAACCGATTTTCTGTATTCGCTAACTGCAAATAGTGACGATGCGGCTCAAAGATTCATTCGAACAATCGAAAACAGCCATTTAAGCAAATTGAGATTAAAAGAATTGGCTTTTTTGTGTAACATGAGTGTTTCGACTTTCAAAAGAGAATTTGAAAAATATTATTCAGAGTCGCCTATTAAATGGTTTCAAAACAAAAGGCTCGAACATGCGCACTATTTGCTGAGCCAGGAAAAAAGCCCTTCTGAAGTGTATTTAGAAGCAGGTTACGAAAACCTTTCCAGTTTTAGTCAAGCTTATAAAACCAAATACGGCGTAACACCTAAACATCATAAGTTGATTTGAGCTTTTAGCAACAGTTTTTGGCTTTTTAGCTAAAGTTATTCAACGATTCCAAATCTAACTTTGCTTAAAATTTTAAAACAGACAAAATGAAAAAGCTAAGTTTAATTTTGGCAATGTCAGCCATTTTTTCAACATCGATTTTTGCACAAAAAACATTTACTTTAACTAGTAAAGATTTAGGAGGAGAAACAACTAAAGTTCAGGAATTTAACGGATTTGGGTGTTCAGGCGAAAATCAGTCTCCACAGCTATCTTGGAAAAACGCTCCCGAAGGGACTAAAAGTTTTGCGGTAACCATGTACGATCCAGACGCGCCAACAGGAAGCGGATTTTGGCATTGGGTAGTCGTAGATATTCCGGCAAATGTAAACGAACTGGTAACTAATGCGGGAACTAAAAATCTTATTCCAAAAGGAGCAATTCAAAGCATTACCGATTATGGAATTAAAGGTTTTGGAGGTCCTTGTCCGCCAATTGGTCATGGATATCACCAATACATTATTACCGTTTATGCTTTAAAAGTAAATAAACTAGGAACAGATGAAAATACAAATCCAGCAGTAGTAGGATTTAATCTTTGGAACCAGACCTTGGCAAAAGCAAGTATTGTTGCCTATTACAAGAGATAATTTAAGCGATAAAACTTAAATTCACCCCGTCATAGCAGGATAGTTTTTATAATTATCCTGCTTTTATTTGTTATATAAATTATTTTTTTTGAAAAAAAAGTAGCTAAAATTTTTTTCTTAAATAACAATCCTATATTTTTACGCAACCGATTGCAATTGTTGTTTTATTTCGAATAATATATTTTTTGAATTAAAATTTTATCAAATGCTCTAAACAAGAAATAAAATATTGTTGCTTAAAAAAATGATTTTAAAAGAATAAATTAAACCAATGGCTTTACTAAGATTTGTTATTCTGTTTTTTCTGATTTCCTTTTCAGCTTCATCGCAAAAGGATTATAAATTGTGGCTTCAGTATAATACAGTTGCCAATTCTGCCATCGCTTCAGAGTACAAAAACAATTTTAAAGAAATTGTCATTTTAGGAAGTTCCGAAACCATAAAAATTGCCGAAAAAGAGTTTAAAGCTGGTTTTTTGGATATGTTAGGGAATATTCCGCCAATTAAATCGGATATAAAAGGGGAGAACAATCTCATTGTGGCGTCGCAGTCGAATTTAAATGCCGAAATAAAAAATGAACTGCAATCTGATTTTGATAAGATAAATAATGAAGGTTTTATCATTAAATCCATTTCACTTAAAAACAAAAAACAAATCGTTATTACAGGAAAAAATGATGTTGCGGTTTTATATGGAGTTTTTAACTTCCTACGAATATTGCAGACGAATAAATCAGTTAAAAATCTGAATATTGCTGATTCTCCTAAAACCAATATTAGAATTCTGAACCATTGGGATAATCTCGACAGGACTGTAGAAAGAGGTTATGCAGGATTTTCACTTTGGAACTGGCAGAAATTGCCAGATTTTATCGACCAGCGTTACATTGATTACGCAAGGGCGAATGCTTCAATCGGAATCAACGGAACAGTTTTGAACAATGTAAATGCCAACGCTTTAATTCTTACGCCGCAATACTTAGAAAAAGTAGAAGCTTTGGCCAATGTTTTCAGGCCTTACGGCATAAAAGTGTATTTAACTGCAAGATTTTCGGCGCCTATTGAAATTGGGAAGCTTAAGACTGCTGATCCAAAAGATCCTGAAGTTATCAATTGGTGGAAAAATAAGTCGGCTGAAATTTATAAACGAATTCCAGATTTCGGCGGATTTTTAGTAAAAGCCAATTCAGAAGGTCAGCCAGGTCCACAAAACTATGGAAGAGATCATGTTGACGGAGCAAATATGCTTGCCGATGCCGTAGCGCCTTATGGCGGAATTATCATGTGGAGAGCGTTTGTGTATTCAGAGCATGATACGAACGATAGAGCTAAACAAGCATACGCCGAATTTCAGCCCTATGATGGGAAATTTAGAGAAAATGTAATCGTTCAGGTCAAAAACGGAGCGATCGATTTTCAGCCGAGAGAACCCTTTCATCCCTTATTCGGAGCGATGCCGAAAACGCCTTTAATGATGGAGTTTCAAATCACACAGGAATATTTAGGTTTCAGCACACATTTGGTTTTCCTTCCCAAATTATTTCAAGAGGTTCTGGAATCGGATACGCATCAAAAAGGAAAAGGTTCAACTGTTGCTAAAGTTATTGATGGCACTTTATATCAAAATAAACTAACAGGAATTGCTGGCGTTGCCAATATCGGAAACGATTTAAATTGGACAGGACATCCTTTTGCACAGGCCAATTGGTACGGCTTTGGAAGACTGGCGTGGAATCCGTATTTGGATTCAGAAACCATTGCCGACGAATGGTTGAGAAGCACTTTTTCTAATGATGAAAATTTCATCAAACCAGTAAAAAATAGCATGATAGAATCCCGTGAAGCCGTTGTTAATTACATGACACCCTTTGGATTGCATCATGTTATGGACACGGGACATCATTACGGGCCAGGACCGTGGGTTTCGAATTTATCAAGACTAGAATGGAATCCGACATATTATCATAAAGCAGATAAAAACGGGATTGGTTTTGACAGATCTAAATCGGGAACGAATGCCGTTTCGCAATACGCGCCAGAAGTCGCAAATCTCTTTGATAACTTAGAAACCTGTCCTGAAAAAGACCTTTTGTGGTTTCATCATGTTTCGTGGGATTATAAACTAAAAAATGGTCAAACGCTTTGGAATGGTCTGGCGCTAAAATATCAGGAAGGCGTAAATCAGGTCAAAGAGATGCAGGAGATTTGGAAGAAAACGGAAAAATATATCGACAGCGAGCGTTTTAAAGAAGTCCAAATGTTACTGGAAATTCAGTACAAAGAAGCAAAATGGTGGCGTGATGCGTGTCTGTTGTATTTTCAGCAATTTTCAGGAAAAGAGCTTCCTGCTGGTGTAGAAAAACCTACACAGACATTAGAGTATTTTAAATCATTAAAATTCCCTTTTGCACCAGGGAATGGGTAAATAAATAGAGTAATTGTAACACGGATGACGCGGATTCGCTATCGCGAAGACACGGAAAAAAACGGATTTTTTAATTGAAATGAGAAAAAAAATCCGTGTAAATCAGCGTTTTCGCGATAGCGAATCCGTTTCATCAGCGTTCAAAAAATGTATAATAAAAATTATGAGCAAAAAAACAGCAATTGTAACCGGAGGAAATTCGGGATTAGGTTTTGCAACCGCAAAAAAACTTTGTGAGAACGGAATCACAACTTATATAATCGGAAGATCAAAAGAGAAAACAGAAGATGCCTGTAAGGAAATTGGAGAAAATGCCATTCCGGTAATCTTCGACTTAAATGATTTGAAGGGAATTCCAGCGATGATTGCAAATATTACAAAAGATAATCCAGTTGATATTTTGGTGAACAATGCAGGCATCAATATGAAAAAAGAAATTCCAGATGTAACTGACGAAGATTTTCTTTCGATAATTCATACCAATTTATTGAGCGTTTTTGCTGTGAGCAGAGAAGTGATAAAAAATATGAAAGAAAACGGAGGAGGAAGCATCATCAATATAAGTTCTATGGCATCACAATACGGAATTCCAAAAGTAATTGCGTATTCTTCAAGCAAAGGCGCAATCGAAGCCATGACACGTGCAATGGCGGTTGAGCTGGCTCCATTTGGTATTCGTGCCAATTGTATAGCTCCAGGATTTATCAAAACCAAAATGTCATCAACAGCGCTTGACAACGATCCTGAAAGAAAAAATAAAGTTTTAGGAAGAACGCCAATGGGATATTTAGGAGAACCGTCAGATATTGCGGATGCCGTTTATTATTTCGCTTTGAGCGAATCAAAATATACGACTGGTACAGTTTTGCCGGTTGATGGCGGAAATAGTATTGGGTTTTAATTTAAAGTTGTTAAAGGGCAGAGGCTCAAAGGTTCAAAGGCTTTTTTAAAGCCACAGATTAAAGGATTAAAAAGATTAAAATCAGCTCAATCTGCAAAATCTGCGGGAAATAAAAACTTTGCGGCTCTGCGTCTTTGCGAGATTAAAAAAAAGAAGTATGATGAAAATGCAGCAAACCATGCGTTGGTTTGGATCTCAGGACAACGTAAAATTAATCGACATTAAGCAAGCTGGCGCAACAGGAATTGTGACTGCTTTGCATCAAATTCCTGTTGGCGAAATTTGGACGGTAGAAAAGATTCAGGAAAGACAAAAAATGATTCAAAATGCGGGTTTGGAATGGTCAGTGGTGGAAAGTCTTCCCGTTCATGAAGAAATAAAACGAGCTTCGGGAAATTATCTGCAATACATTGAAAATTATAAAATCAGCTTGCAAAATCTGGCAGAATGCGGTATCAAAGTCATAACCTACAATTTCATGCCGATTCTGGATTGGGTGCGAACCAATCATAATTTTATAAATGAAGATGGGAGCAGAGCTTTGTTGTATAATCAGGATGCGTTTACTTATTTTGATGTTTTTCTTTTAAAAAGACCAAATTCAGAAAATGATTATTCTGAAGCTGAAAAAGAAAAAGCATTGCAATTTGGAAATGAATTATCTGAAGAAGAAAAAGCATTGTTGTTTAAAAATGTTTTATTGGGACTGCCAGGAAGCACAATCAATTTTACAGCAGAACAGATTTTATCTCTTTTAGAAAATTATGCCAAAATAGATAATCAAAAGCTAAGAGAAAATCTGATTTATTTTTTATCAGAAGTAACTCCAATTGCCGAGAAAAATGGGCAAAAGCTAGCCATTCATCCAGACGATCCGCCATTTTCGGTTTTAGGTCTGCCAAGAATTGTTTCAACAGAAAGCGATTTGAAAGCTATTTTTAGCGCCGTTCCTTCAAAGGCCAACGGATTATGTTATTGTACAGGCTCTTTAAGTGCAGATCCAAAAAATAATCTCGAAAAAATAATAGACGATTTTGGGGATCGAATCCATTTTTTGCATTTAAGAAACACCATCCGCGAAAGCGAAACCATTTTCAGAGAGTCAGAGCATTTAAATGGAAATGTCAAAATGGAAGTTATTGTTGAGAAATTATTATTAGTAATGAACGAAAGAAAAACAAGTCTTCCAATGCGCCCAGATCATGGTTTTTTGCATAAAGTAGACGAAAAGATAGAAACTTATCCAGGTTATTCCCTGACAGGAAGATTAAAAGGTTTGGCCGAATTGAGAGGTTTGGAAATGGGAATTGCTTATAAATTGAATTTGTAAAATCAAATAAAAACTATTAACTATTTAAACCAAAAGATATGAAATTTATTAAACCTTATGTATTTGCCTTTACGGTTCTCCTGTCTGTGAGCTGCACATCTCAGAAAGAAAAACCTAGTTTGAAGGATGTTTATAAAAATGATTTTTATATAGGAACTGCATTAGATTTAAATCAGATTAATGAAAAAAACAAAAAAGAAGATTCTCTGATTCGTAAAGAATTTAATGCTATTACGGCAGAAAACATTATGAAATCGATGTTTACGCATCCGCAGAAAGACAAATACGATTTTACTTTATCAGATAAATTTGTGGCGTATGGAGAGAAAAATAAAATGTTTATTCATGGGCATACTTTAATTTGGCATAGCCAATTAGCGCCTTGGATGCAAAAAATTGCTGACAGTACAGAAATGAAAGCATTCATGAAAGACCATATCACGACAATAGTTTCTAAATACAAAGGAAGAATCAATTCGTGGGATGTTGTAAATGAGGCTTTAAACGAAGACGGAACTTTACGAAAATCGGTATTTTTGAACACACTTGGTGAGAAATATTTGGTTGATGCTTTTAAATTAGCAGCAAAAGCCGATCCGAAAGTGGATTTATATTACAACGATTATAATATTGAAGAACCAGCAAAAAGAGCTGGAGCAATTGCTTTAATCAAGAAAATCAAAGCTGAAGGCGGAAAAATAGACGGAGTGGGGATTCAAGGACATTGGAGATTGGAAAGTCCATCATTGGAAGAGATTGAAAAAAGTATATTAGAATATTCGGCTTTAGGACTTAAAGTGGCTTTTACAGAATTGGATATTACGGTTTTGCCAAATCCGTGGGATTTAAAAGGAGCAGATGTAAATCAGAATTTTGAAGGAAGCGAAAAAATGAATCCGTATCCAAAATCATTGCCGGACTCTGTTCAGAATAAACTTGCAGAACGTTACGCATCGATTTTTAAACTATTTTTAAAGCATAAAGATAAAATAAGCAGAGTGACTTTTTGGGGTGTTCATGACGGACAATCTTGGCTGAACAACTGGCCAATAAAAGGAAGAACCAATTATCCGTTGCCATTTGATAAAGATTTAAAACATAAAAAAACATATGATAGTCTTTTAACGCTGAAAGAAACCAAAAAATAGACGTCGAAAAGGCTTAAGTTTTGATAAATTGATAACAATCGGTTGTGAAATGAAAAATAATTTAAATAAAGCGAACTAAATTTGCATGATATGTTTTTTTGTCTAATTTTACACAACCGATTGTTTTAATTGCAATTGCATTTCTGCAAGGTTTTTTAAACCTTGTAAGCCTGATTTAAGAAGCAGTGCAAAACAACTGAAAATCTAAAAGGTTCTAAAAAACCTTGCGGAATAGAACTAACTATCGATAAAATGACCACAAACCCAAGAATGAGAAACATTTCACAAAAACTTTCCATCAAAGAAAAGATTGGATATAGCTTAGGAGATTTAGCCGCTAATCTAGTTTTTCAAACTTTGATGACGTATCTGGCTTATTTCTATACAGATATTTACGGATTATCGCCAACAGATTCATCCATTATCATGCTGATTGTTGGATTAATTGCAGCGTTTATTTTTAATCCGATTATTGGAGTTTTGGCAGACAGAACCAGTACCAAGTGGGGAAAATTCAGACCATGGATTTTGATAACTGCGATTCCGTTGGGAGTAGTGGCTTTACTAGCATTTTCAACTCCCGATTTCTCGTATAAAGGAAAAGTAATTTATGCTGTTGCAACCTATACTTTACTGCTGCTTTTTTATGCAGGAAACAATCTGCCTTATTCTGCGTTAAGCGGCGTCATTACTGGCGATATGGGCGAAAGAAATAGTATGTCATCATATCGTTTTGTAGCGGTGATGTTTGCACAGTTTTTCGTTCAGGTTTTTATGCTTGGCATTATCAAAAGTGCTGGAAATGGGGATAAAGCAGTCGGAATTGAAAAAGTAATGACCGCTTTGGCAATTATTGGCACAATCATGCTTTTGATAACGTTTTTGACTACAAAAGAAAGAATCATTCCAAAACCAGAGCAAAAGTCAAGCGTCAAAGAAGATTTAAGCGATTTAATCAAAAATAGACCTTGGATCATCATGCTTTCGCTAACCACTTTAGTTTTTGTGACTCTGGCAATGAAAGGTGGTTCGTATGTGTATTATTTCGAGAATTATGTAGATAAAGAGCAATTAGCTGTTTTTATCCAACCTATTTTGGATTTCTTAACTAATATCGGATTGAATCATTTTGGAAATGATCCCGTATCGGCAGGCTTCGGTTTATTCAATGCCGGCGGAATTATTTTTATGATTGTTGGTATTACTTTATCTAAAAATCTGGCTGACAAATACGGAAAAAGAAATGTATTTGGATTGTTTTTATTCATTTCGACTTTGTTCATTTTAGCTTTTTATTTCTTTCCGTCAACTTCAATCGGACTGATGTTTTTCTCTCAAATCTTGCATGGATTCTTCTACGGAATCACAATCCCGATTCTTTGGGCAATGATTGCCGATGTTGCCGATTATTCAGAATGGCTGAATAACCGTCGTGCAACCGCGATTATTTTTTCTGCCATGATGGTTGGATTGAAAACGGGATTAAGTATAGGAGGTGCTTTAACTACTTTATTTTTAGGATATTTTGATTACGTTCCAAATACACCTCAACAGTCTCAAACGGCTATAAATGGAATCAAATTATTAGTGAGCATTTTCCCTGCAATCCCATTTTTAATTGGAGCTGGACTACTGTTTTTCTATAAAATCAACAAGGAGATGGAAGTGCAGATCGAAACGGAGCTGAAAGAAAGAAGAAGTTAATTATTAAAGAAAAATATCACTATGCCTGAAGACAGCATTGAACACATTAATTTTGAAGAAATAAGCAATCTGGCGATTTCCAAGCCTTTAGTTTCCCATATCTACACCGCCGACCCTTCGGCGCATGTATTCAACGGAAAGATCTACATTTATCCGTCGCACGACATAGATGCCGGAATTCCGTTTAATGACAACGGCGACCATTTCGGAATGGAGGATTACCATGTCTTTTCGATGGAGGACATTTCATCGGAAGCGGTCGACAATGGGGTAGCGCTTCATGTGGATGACGTTGCCTGGGCCGAAAAGCAGATGTGGGCTCCCGATGCCGCGCATAAAAACGGAAAGTACTATCTGTATTTCCCTGCCAAACGCGCCAGCGGGATTTTCCAGATCGGCGTAGCGGTTTCAGATTCGCCCATAGGGCCTTTTATTCCTGAAAAGGATGCCATAAAAGGCAGCTACAGCATAGATCCTGCGGTTTTTGAAGATGAAGACGGAAGGCACTATATCTACTTTGGGGGGATCTGGGGCGGACAGCTTCAGAAATACCGCAATAATAAATATCATGAAAACAACGAAGAGCCTCTGGCAGACGAAAAAGCCCTAGGGCCGATTGTGGCGCTGCTGAGGGACGATATGCTCGAGTTTGCTGAAGAGCCGAGGGAAATCCATATTTTGGACGAAAACGGAAACGGGCTTCTGGCAGGGGATAATGCGCGCCGTTTTTTTGAGGCTTCGTGGGTGCACAAATACAACGGAAAATATTATTTCTCGTATTCGACGGGAGACACGCATTTCATCTGCTACGCGATCGGAGACAGTCCGTACGGGCCGTTTACGTATCAGGGAAGAATCCTGAATCCGGTGATAGGCTGGACGTCGCACCATTCTATCTGCGAAGTGGAAGGGGAATGGTATCTGTTCTACCACGATTCGAGCCTTTCAAAAGGCGTGACGCATTTGCGAAGCATGAAAGTGACCAAGATAGAGTATCTGGAAGACGGTTCGATTGTAACTATTGATCCGTACGGAATAAGAAGATTATTTGATTAGTACTTTTTGTGTAAAAAAAATTTCACAAGAATTACAATCGGTTGTGTTAGTTTTAGCCGTGCTGTTTGTCATTGCGAGGAACGAAGCAATCACATTTGTTAAATCCAGATCGGAGTGGGGGCTCTTTGTTTCTGGCAATGACAAGGTTTACGATTAAAGTTCTTCTGAAACCGTTACGCGTGAGGGATAGAAGTGGAAAGCCCGGAGCCTGAAGAAGGAAGTGCGAGGACTTGCAACGGATAGCCTCCCGATAGTTATCGGGACAAGCACACACCCAAAATATTGAAATATAGAATTTTAAAATCTTAACATAATTAACGCAAAAAACAATTTTTTATAAAATAATTTTAGCTACTTTAGCATAACAGAACGGAACAGAACGGTATGCTAAAAGAAGAAGAAAAATTTGAGTTTATAATCAATCACGAAAGTGATATTCCGAAGTACCAGCAGTTGGTTGACGGAATTACGAATGCCATTGCGGAGAATATTTTACAAAAGGGAGATTTGCTGCCATCTGTTAATGTAATCTGCAAAACATATCAGCTTTCGAGAGATACGGTTTTTAAGGCGTATTCGATTTTAAAAGATCAAAATGTAATTGATTCAGTGCCGAATAAAGGGTATTACGTGGCAGGCGAAACGAGAAAAGTACTTTTGGTTTTGGATACTTTCAAGGCTTATAAGGAGGTTTTATATCATTCTTTCGTGAACAATTTGCCGGATAATGTGATTACAGATGTGCAGTTTCATCATTATAATATTGATGTTTTTAAAACGATCATCAATAATGGGATTGGGAAGTATTACAAATATGTGGTAATGAATTTTGATCACAAGGATATTGCTCCAGCATTATCAGCGATTTCAAAAGATAAATTGCTTTTGATTGATTGGAATATTCAAGCTGATAAAACGAATAATTACATTTTTCAGGATTTTGGAAAAGCATTTTATGAGTCTTTGAAAGAGGCTGCAGATTTATTTAAAAAGTATAAAAAGATACAGTTTGTATATCCTGATTTTACAAATCATCCGTGGGAAACGGTAGAGTTTTTTAAGAAATTCTGTGCCGATTTTGGTTTTGAATATGGTATTATAACCGATCCAAAAAAGTTCAGTATTGAAAAAGGAATTGCCTACATCAGTGTAAGCGACAGGATTTTAGGTTATTTTTTGGAGCAGTGCAAAGAGAAAGATTTTGAGCCAGGGAAAGACGTTGGGTTTTTGTCCTATAACGAAACCCCGATGAAGAAATTTATTTATAAAGGAATTTCAGTTGTTTCGACTGATTTTAACGAATTAGGAACCAAAGCAGCGGCATTTATTACACATGACGAAGAAACAAAGTGTTATGTGCCGACAAAATTAATAATAAGAGAATCATTATAAGTATGTATTATATCGGTTATGATATTGGAAGTTCTTCTGTCAAGGCAGCCTTGGTGGAAGCAGAAACAGGTAAAAAAGTAATCGTTTTGAATGAACCTCAGAACGAAATGGAAATCCTTTCGATTCACCCAGACTGGGCCGAGCAGGATCCTGAAATCTGGTGGCAGCACATTTGTACGGCGACTAAAAGAGTGATTAAAGAGGCAAATGTTGATGCTTCTAAAATTCAGGGAATTGGTATTTCGTACCAAATGCACGGATTGGTAATTGTGGACGAAGCTGGAAATGCACTCAGAAATTCAATTATCTGGTGTGACAGCCGTGCGGTTGAAATTGGAAATAAAGCTTTTGCCGAAATTGGAGAAGAGAAATGCATGTCGCATTTATTGAATTCGCCAGGGAATTTTACCGCTTCGAAACTGAAATGGGTTAAAGAAAACGAACCTCAGCTTTACAGTAAAATTTTCAAATACATGCTTCCGGGAGATTACATCGCTTTAAAACTGACAGGCGAGGTAACGACTACGAAAAACGGTTTGTCTGAAGGAATGCTTTGGGATTACAAAGAAAATAAAGTAGCCGACTGGCTTTTAGAATATTACGGAATTGATACAGGATTGACTCCGAAAATTGTAGAAAACTTTACAAATCAAGGTGTCGTTACTGAAAAAGCTGCTACGGAATCTGGATTGCCAGCTGGAATTCCGATTGTGTACAGAGCGGGAGATCAACCTAATAATGCGTTGTCATTAAATGTATTAAATCCGGGAGAAGTGGCAGCTACGGGCGGAACTTCTGGAGTATTTTATGCAGTAAGCGAAGCATCTTCTGGAAAAAGCACAAGGGTGAACAATTTTGTTCACGTAAACTATGAACTGGAAACGCCAAGAGTGGGTAAACTTTTGAATATTAACGGAGCGGGAATTCAATACAGATGGCTTCGTAATAATATGGGTAACGAGAGTTATGAAGTGATGAATGAAAAAGCTTCTAATGTTGAGATTGGATCAGAAGGCGTTGTGGTGATTCCGTTTGGAAATGGTGCCGAGCGTATGTTCAACAATAAAACTATTGGGACTCACTTTTTAAATCTCAACTTAAATATTCATAATAGCGCACATTTGTTTAGAGCTTCTCTGGAAGGTATCGCTTTTTCGTTTGTGTACGGAATGGAATGTTTAAAAGAAGATAATGCAACAATAAATGTCATTAGAGCTGGGAACGATAATCTTTTCCGTTCGGAGATTTTCTCAAATACAGTAGCGACTTTAATCGGACACGAAATTGAGATTTATAATACAACAGGAGCTGTCGGTGCAGCTAGAGCGGTTGGTTTGAAAGACGGCGATTACAGTAAATTTGGAGCTAATGTAAGTGATAATGACCACGTAATGACGTTTTTGCCACTGCACAATAAAGAGCCTTATGAAGCGGCTTATAAAAAATGGAAACAAGAATTAGAATTAATATTAACAACTAAATAAAAAAAACAAATGATAGTTTTAGGAGATAAAGAATACTACAAAGGTATTGGCCAAATTAAGTTTGAAGGAAAAGAATCTGATAATCCGTTGGCATTTAAATATTATAATCCCGACCAAGTTGTAGCTGGAAAAACAATGCGTGAGCACTTTAAATTTGCTATCGCTTATTGGCATACTTTCTGCGGACAAGGAAGCGATCCATTCGGACCAGGAACACAGCAATTTGCTTGGGATCAGTCTTCAGATCCGTATCAAGCGGCAAAAGATAAAGCAGATGCTGCTTTTGAATTTATCAGCAAAATGGGATTCGATTATTTCTGTTTTCACGATTACGATTTGATTAACGAAGGGCCAACTTTCGCAGAATCAGAAAAACGTTTGGCATTCATTACAGATTACTTAAAACAGAAAAAAGCAGAATCTGGAATTAAATTGCTTTGGGGAACTTCAAACTGTTTCTCAAATCCGAGATTCATGAACGGAGCCGCTACAAATCCAGATTTTAATGTTGTGGCAAGAGCTGGTGGGCAAGTAAAATTAGCACTTGATGCTACAATCGCTTTAGGCGGAGAAAACTATGTATTCTGGGGAGGTAGAGAAGGTTATATGTCTTTACTTAATACAGATATGGGAAGAGAGTTAGACCACATGGCGCAATTCTTGGCAATGTCTAGAGACTATGCAAGAGCACAAGGTTTTAAAGGAACTTTCTTCATTGAGCCGAAACCAATGGAGCCATCTAAACACCAATACGATTTTGACTCTGCAACTGCAATTGGATTCTTGAAAGAATATGGTTTAGATAAAGATTTCAAAATCAATATCGAGGTAAACCACGCTACATTGGCACAGCACACTTTCCAACACGAATTAGAAGTGGCTGCAAAAGCAGGAATGTTAGGAAGCATCGATGCAAATAGAGGAGATTACCAAAATGGTTGGGATACAGATCAGTTTCCAAATAATATCCAAGAAACTACTGAAGCTATGTTGGTTTTCTTAAAAGCTGGCGGATTGCAAGGAGGAGGAGTTAACTTTGATGCTAAAATTAGAAGAAACTCTACAGATTTAGAGGATGTTTTCTTAGCGCACATTGGCGGAGCTGATACTTTTGCAAGAGCTTTATTGACTGCTGATAAAATCATCTCTTCTTCTCCTTACGAGAAATTAAGAAAAGAAAGATACAGCTCTTTTGACTCTGGAAAAGGTAAAGATTTCGAAAACGGAAAATTAAACCTTAAAGATCTTTATGATATTGCAAATCAAAATGGAGAATTAACGCTTCAAAGCGGTAAACAAGAATTGTTTGAAAATATCATCAACCAATATATTTAATTGGTTTAGATTTTAATATCAAACCTAACGGCCCCGATGCATCGGGACTGTTAGGTTTTTCAAAACTACTAGTGAGAAAGAAAATCTAAAACTTTGAAAATGTGTATTAAGATTATGACTTTTTTGTCATTGAGATTTGAAAAAAATAGATTTAAGGTTAGTTGATATTTTTTGAAAATCAAATCGAATCAAAAGTCAGTTTGATAAAATAATAAGTGAATATTTTTTTATTGAAGGTTTTTTGAAGAATAGAATCAATCGAAGTGCACATTTTTGACTCACTAGAATTAAGACACTTACGTGTCTCTGCAATTAACTACAAATCAAAAAACTTATGAAATTTTTTATTGACACTGCCAATCTTCAAGACATTGAAGAAGCGCAGGCTCTAGGTGTTTTAGACGGCGTAACCACTAATCCGTCTTTAATGGCAAAAGAAGGCATTACAGGAAAAGAAAATATTTTAAATCATTATCTAGCAATCTGCAATATTGTTGATGGTGATGTATCGGCTGAAGTAATCTCGACAGATTTTGAAGGAATGGTAAGAGAAGGAGAAGAATTGGCCGCTTTGCATCCGCAAATTGTGGTTAAATTGCCCATGATTGGCCATGGTGTGAAAGCATGCAAATATTTTTCTTCAAAAGGAATTCGCACCAATGTAACTTTAGTATTTTCTGCTGGTCAGGCATTACTGGCTGCAAAAGCTGGAGCGACTTATGTTTCTCCGTTTTTAGGAAGATTAGATGACGTTTCTACAGACGGAATGAATCTAATCGCTGAAATAAGAGAAATCTTTGATAATTATAATTATCAAACACAAATATTGTCAGCTTCTGTAAGACATACAATGCATATTATCAATTGCGCTAAAATAGGATCAGATGTTATGACTGGGCCATTATCGGCGATTAAAGGATTATTGAAACATCCACTAACTGATATCGGATTGAAACAGTTTGTTGAAGATGCTAAAAAAATGAATTTATAGTATTTATTTCCTTTTTATAGTTTTTAAGGCTCTCTTCCTGCTATTGGGGAGGGAGTTTTTTTATTTATTTTCTATTTTATTTTTAAATATCAAAGCCAGCATACGAAGACTTTTTGTCGTCTGATGCTGGCTTTTTAGTTTGAAATTATTTATAAACTTTAAAATGCTTGCTTAATCTACCAGGTTGTTAATGGGCTTCTTTCCTCCTGTAGTTATAGCACCCCAATATTATATGGTGTATTATCTGAAATTATGAATAAACTCTAATTCTCCATTTTCATTTGTGGCTAGAGTTTTATTTGGCTCATTTGTTTCCAAGTCAGCGACTTTTATTCTATTATGGTATGTGTTCATTTGTGTGCTGTTTTATTTAATATTATAAAGGGTTTGTTTTTAAAGTGTCTTTAAAACAAATTTTTAGAGGGTGTTTTTTATATTCCTCCGTCGGTAATTACCCAATTATTAGGAGATCCTGTTAACAAAGCTCTTCCTGCGCTTGATGCTGATGTGTATTTTGCTGTACCAAAATTTATTGTTATTGGTGTTTTTATGGGTCTGCTGCTCCATCCCTTATAAATTGCATCTAAATTTGAGGCTGAAAATGAAGAAGGGGTTTTCCCTGTCATAAAACCGTTTAAGTCTATAACATTTGATATATTCCAATTTCCGATGTCTTGATTAAAAGCAACGCTTCCAGCAGTAGCGCCAAACATCTGTGACATATTAGTTACCGCTGATGTATTCCAGTTTCCAATTGGTTGATTAAAAGTTGTTAGGTTGTGCATGTTAATATTGGCAAACATTTGACTCATATTAATATTTCCAGTTTTAGCTAGAATCCAATTATTTATATCAGGGCTTCCTCCATTGTTAAATTGTCTAGCGCCTAAAAACATCCCAGAGAAATTTAAGACCTTTGAGACATTCCAATTTCCAAGATTTTGATTAAATGCACCGCCATCTGTTCCTCCTTGTCTAAACATATTGGACATGTTTGTTACATTTGAAGTATTCCAGTTTCCGATAGGTTGGTTAAAGAAATGAAATCCATTTCCTGTTTTCTGAAACATATTAGACATATCCGTAACGGCAATGGTATTCCAATTTCCAATTGGCTGATTAAAAATCATTTGGGAATCACCACCGCCACCTTGAAACATAGCATTTAAGTTAATAGATCCTGTCGTTTTTAAATTCCAGTTGTTAATGTCAGGACTTCCTCCATTATTAAAAGCCTCTGCTCCGCTAAACATTGAATTAAAGGTGGTTACATTACTAACGTTCCAGCTCCCAATATTTTGATTGAATGATTTGGTACTCTGAAACATAGCACTCATGTTTGTTACATTTCCTACATTCCAAAGATTTAATGGTTGATTAAAATTCGTAGCTTGTAAAAACAATTGTGACATATCTGTAACTGCTGATGTATCCCAATTGTTTATTGAATTGTTGCCACCATTATTAAATGATATTGCAACGCCAAACATTCTATTAAGATTAGTTGTGTTTGATAAATCCCAGCTTCCAATATTTTGATTAAAAGATCTGGCGTTATAGAACATGTTACTCATTATGGTAACTTTAGTAGTATTCCAATTGTTAATTGTATTGCTTCCTCCATTATTAAATGTTGATGCACTTTGAAATGTGTTTGCAAAATTTAAGACTTTAGAAACATCCCACGATCCTATGTTTTGGTTAAAAGAAGTAGCACCGTTAAAGGTGTTTGCTATAGTTGTAACATTTCGTATATTCCAATTTTCCAAAGGCTGATTAAATGAAGTAGCTCCATAAAACATGGCGCTAATACTAGTTACAGCTACTGTATTCCAAGATCCAATTGGCTGGTTAAAATTAGAAGCACTAAAAAACATAGAATCAAGTGATACATTACTTATGGTGTTAATTGTCCAATTATTTATATTTGGACTTGCGCCGTTATTGAATGCAGTGGCACCTCGAAACATGCTTGAAAAACTAATCACATTTGAAACATTCCAAGAGCTAATATTTTGGTTAAAATTAAATGCAGCTTGGAACATTTGGCTCATGTTTGTAACAGCTGAGGTATCCCATGAATCTATAGGCTGATTAAATATCGAGGCATTAAAAAACATTTGACTCATATTAGAAACCTTAGAAATGTTCCAAGATCCTATAGGTTGATTAAATACAGATGCACCGCTAAACATTCCATTCATTAAAACAGTGGCTGTATTATTAATTGTCCAGTTGTTAATAGTTTCACTTCCGCCATTATTAAATACATTTGTGCCTGTGAACATATAAGAGAAATTAGTTACAGCCGAAACATTCCAAGAACCAATATTTTGATTGAAAGAAGATGCACCAGAAAACACACTAGTCATAGTGGCTACAGAAGAAACATTCCATTCGTTAATTCTACCTATTGTTGTCAATGAAGAACATCCTGCAAATAAACCACTAATTGAAGTTGTACCAGTCAGATCCAAAATATCTGAAACATTCGAAAGATTTAAATTGTAGCACCCTTGAAAATGATTAAACAATGATGCTCCTAATTTAAATTTTCCCCATGATTGAATTGATAATAATTTGGCTCGATCTCCTGCATTATTAAACTGCCATCCAGTACAAGTTCCATTAATTTTTATAATATAATCTCCTGCTACTGTATATGTATGTGTAACTTGAGTTTGATTCCAAGTTGTAATTTTGTTAGAAGTTCCATCGCCCCAATCAACCGTGAAATTGTATGTTCCTGATGAAACTAATGGAAGTTTTATTTGTGTGCTAGTACTAGATCCTGTAGATACATTAGAAGTTCTCCAAGTAGAAACAAAAACATTTTTATTCCTCCCGAAAATGGTATTTTGAAGTAAAGCTCCCATAATTACACTCCTAATAATAAAATACTATTTGTAGTTCCTCTTTTTGTAAAAGTAAAAATTTGCTTTTCGGTCGTTACTGATGGAATTCCGAATAACCAAGTATGCGGTGCAGTAATTGCCCAAGTTATGTTTACTCCAGGTAATGTAATCCCGTTAAAAATGAAACTTTGTGGTAATGAAGCAGGAACTGTAATTGTACAGTTAGCAGTAAAGAGTACTGTTTTACCATGCCAGCTAGAAGGAATAGTTTGACTTGAATTTACTTCTAATTGGTTTGAAATATCTTGTTTGTTTGACAGATCGATATTTCCGCTTCCTAGAATTGATTCTCCATTAACTGTTTTTAAATCTAAAGCAGAGGTTATATCATTAAACTCCAGTTCACCACTGGAGTTTGTAATTAAAATTTTATTTTGCTGATTTGTTTCTAAATCAGTTACTTTTATTCTATTGTGGTTGGTGCTCATTTTTTTTAAGTTTTTCCTTTGATGTTAATTCGTTTATAAAAGATTGTTTATAAATAAAACTACCATGTTTTTCTATTTAAATTATTTTCAAATGCATCTATAATCGAATGGAAAGTTTGTGCTTCTGACTCAGTAAGGCCTTCATGGAATGCGGTGAATTGTATTCTCTGATTGGAGTAGCCAAATGGTCCACCTCCATTATTTAAGCAACCTATATAGTAATTTAAAGGAGGAATTACTCCAGCTTGAGTTCCAGAAGCGACTGTATCTAAGTTTTTGTTTTTGAAATATTTAACTTCGGTATCTGTTGTTTTGCTTACAGTATGAATTCCTCTAGCATCGTTTATTGCTGTTTTTGAAATTCCAATAGTTCCAAGAACAAATACGTTATTATTTTTTGATGCCCCATGATTTAAGTGTATTTGATAAGCCTCCCATGGTGTACTCTTTTTTTGAGCTCCAAGATCAGAAGAATTTGTAGTGACAGGAGTATTGTTCGTTCCGCAAACCATGGTTAAGCCAGCATTGGAAAATGTATGTATTGAATTAACTATTATGTTCGTATTTGCATATGCATTTGCCCCATTAGTTTGGTACCCATTGGAAGAATGAGTTCCAGACCCATTAAATACTAATCGAAAGGCAGCATTCGTGTCTTGAGGATTTTTCAAATTAAATTTGTGCTGAAAAGACGTATTGCCAATTAAAGGATAAATAGCATACATTTTATTCCATAATCCGCTATTTTTTAATGAAGTAACCAGATTATTAACTATGTTGCCTAAATCATGGTTTAGTGATATATCTAAAAATTTTTGAGCATCTAAATCTAAATCTAAGTTGCTTGTTGATACATTTGTCGTATTACTAAAATTAGATTTATTATAAAAATTGTCAACGGCAATTATACTAATGTCGTAATTAGTGTTTTTTTCTAAACCAGCTACAATATCATTCGGATCTTTTATATCATGTTGATAAATTCCATTAGCGTAAACTTCATAAAAGTCTATGCCATTAACGGAATTAGGAGGAGTAAAATTAAGTTTAAATCCTGTGTTATATGACGAAGTCACTGATAGATTAGTGACATTCTCTGGTTTTGTAAAATCAGTAACGTAACGGACTATAGCGCCTCTATTTGCAATAGCCCAAGCTATATCTTTATCAACTCCCCCTAGGTAGCTTGTTTGAGCTAAAGGACTTGCATAAATTTTGAATCCATATTTGCTTCCACTAAATACAAAATTATTTAAGGCAGCCGATCCGCCACTTCTTAGAACAGCTAATTTTGGTATGTAAACTATTTCTAAAGATGTGCAAGAATCTATTCCTGAATAGCTCCATTCAGAAAAGGTCGCTTCTGGGAGAATTACCCTTTTTAAGTATGGATTGATTCTAAATGACCCAAATCCTCCTTTTAAAGTCGTTACATTAGGTAACGATATTTCAATGAGGCTTGTATTTGTTAAGGATTCATCACCAATTGTATTTAATCCATTAAGTTTTATTTTTTGTAAAGAAGTGGCAGATCTAAATGTTCTACCTGTATCATTTGTGGCTAACCCATCATTATCAATATAATAACTTATAGCACTAAGAAGCCAACTTGAGTGGGGAAAATTATAAATACCACCTATGATCGAACATTCTATATTGTTACCAATAATGCGAAAAAATTTAATGCGATTAACTGAAATCCCTAATTTTGTGGATAGCAATTCAGGTGTCTTGACTACATCGGCTACAGCCCCAATATAAGTATTTATTTTATATCTTGATTTTCCAAAAACTGTATTTTGTATTAAACTTCCCATAATTATACACCTAATAATAAAATACTATTTGTTGCTCCTCTTTTTGTAAAAGTAAAAATCTGCTTTTCGCCTGTTACAGAAGGAACTCCAAACAGCCAAGTATGCGGTGCAGTAGTTACCCAAGTTACACTCACTCCGGGCAATGTAATTCCGTTAAAAATGAAACTTTGTGGTAATGAAGTAGGAACTGTAATGGTACAGTTCGAAGTAAAGAGTACAGTTTTACCATACCAGCTAGAAGGAATAGTTTGACTTGAATTTACTTCTAATTGGTTTGAAATATCTTGTTTGTTTGACAGATCGATATTTCCTTCTCCAAGAATAGATTCGCCATTAACTGTTTTTAAATCTAACGCAGAGGTTAGATCACTAAACTCCAGTTCGCCACTGGAGTTTGTGATTAAAATTCTATCACGTTGATTTGTTTCTAAATCAGCGACTTTTATTCTGTTATAATTTGCCATTTTTTGTGGTATTTTTTATTTAATGCAATAAGACGTTTGCTTTAAAGTTGTCTTTAAAACAAAAATTTTAGAAGATGTTTTTTATATCCCGCCGTCGGTAATTACCCAATTATTTGGCGAATCAGTTAAAATTGCTCTTCCCGCAGTTGATGCTGAGGTACGTTTTGCAGTGCCAAAAGTTATAGTTATTGGTGTTTTAACAGGTCTTTTGCTCCATCCGTTGTAAATTGCATCTAAATTTGAAGCTGAGAATGTTGTTGGAGTTTTTGCTGTCATGAAATTGGAAAAATTAGTTACATTAGATACATTCCAATTTCCGATATCTTGATTAAAATTCGTAACACCAGTAAACATGCTTGACATATTAGTAACTGCAGCCACATTCCAATTTCCAATTGGTTGATTGAAATCCTTATTATTAGAAAACATACCAGTCATATTTGTAACTGCTGAAGTATTCCAATTACTAATATCTTGATTAAATTTAGCATAACTGAACATTTGTAGCATACTTGTAACTGCTGACACATTCCAACTACTAATATTTTGATTAAAGGGAGTGCCAGAAAATAAATTAGACATATCGACGGGACTATTTGTTTTTATTTGCCAATTTTGAATATCTGGACTTCCACCATTAGTAAATGCTGAATTATTAAGCATACCGCCAAAATTAGTTACATTAGATACATTCCAATTTCCAATATTTTGATCAAAATTCGTAGCGCCACCAAACATATTAGACATATTTGTAACAGATGAAACATTCCATGTGCCTATATCTTGATTAAAATTGCGAGCTGTGTAAAACATAGTGGACATATTTGTAACTGCTGAAACATTCCAATTTCCAATTGGCTGATTAAATTCACTTGCACCATGAAACATGCTACTCATATCAACAGAACCATTTGTTTTTATTTGCCAATTTTGAATATCTGGATTCCCACCATTATTAAATGTTGTAGCATTAACAAACATAGCTCCAAAAGATGCACAGACAGACACATTCCATGCACCAATATTTTGATTGAATGAAGATGCTGAATAAAACATTGACGCCATACTTGTTGCTGACAGTGTATTCCAATTATTAATTGTATTACCACCTCCATTGTTAAATGCAGTTGCAGATTGAAACATCTGAGACATATTTGTAATGGAAGTAGTATTCCATGTTCCTATATTTTGGTTAAATGCGCTCGCACCAGAGAACATTGCGTTTGTAAGTGTAACTTTTGACATATTCCAATTTCCTATAGGCTGATTAAATAAGGTGGCATTCTGAAACATAGAATTCATCGAAACATTTGAAGTTTTATTCAAACTCCAATTATTTATGTCTGAGCTTCCTCCATTATTAAAAGTGGTAGCGCCTTGAAACATATTCCCAAAATTTGTTGATTTTGAAACATTCCAATTTCCAATATTTTGATTAAAAGAAGTAGCGCCATAAAACATTCCTAAAAAACTAGTCACATTTGATACATTCAAATTGCTTAAGTCTTGATTAAAATTTGGGCAACTCTCAAACATAAATAACATATTTGTAACAGAAGTCGTGTCCCATTCATTAACCCGTTTTATTGTTGTTAATGCTGTACATCCGCTAAACATATAGGTAAAATTAGTAGTGCCAGATAAATCCAAAATATCTGAGACAGTAGATAGATTTAAATTTGCGCAACCATGGAAAATATTTCCTGTATAAGCACCTAGTTTAAGTTTTCCCCAAGATTGAACAGATAGTATTTTCAATCTATCTCCCGTATTATTAAATTGCCATCCTGTACAAGTTCCTTTTATCTTTATTGTATAATCGCCTGCTAGAGAATAAGTGTGAGTTACCTGCGCCTGATTCCAAGCAGTAATAGTATTAGAAATTCCATCACCCCAATCAACCGTGAAGTTGTATGTTCCTGATGGAACTAATGGAAGTTTTATTTGCGTAGCAGTACTAGATCCCGCAGATGTATTAGAGGTTCTCCAAGTAGAAACAAAAGCATTTTTACTTTTCCCGAAAATCGTATTTTGAAGTAAAGCTCCCATAATTATACTCCTAATAATAAAATACTATTTGTGGCCCCTCTTTTTGTAAAAGTAAAAATCTGCTTTTCGCTTGTTACTGATGGAGTTCCAAATAACCATGTATGGGGAGCTGTAATTGCCCAAGTTACGCTTATTCCTGGCAATGTAATCCCGTTAAAAATGAAACTTTGAGGCAATGTCGCTGGTACTGTAATTGTACAGTTAGCTGTAAAAAGTACAGTTTTGCCATGCCAGCTAGAAGGAATAGTTTGACTTAAATTTACTTCTAATTGGTTTGAAATATCTTGTTTGTTTGACAGATCGATATTTCCTTCTCCAAGAATAGATTCGCCATTAACTGTTTTTAAATCTAACGCAGAGGTTAGATCACTAAACTCCAGTTCGCCACTGGAGTTTGTAATTAAAATTCTATCACGTTGATTTGTTTCTAAATCAGCGACTTTTATTCTGTTATAGTTGGTGCTCATTTTTTGTGTGGTATTTAAAGTTGTTTAAAAAAAATTATAATTCACATTCCAAATAAATTTCACCAGTATCTGTTGTGGTAGAAAGTATAGGTCTATTATTTGTAGATGGAGTGCTGCTATTTTTATCTCCATTTGAGATAAGGAAAAAATTAAAACCTTCTCGTTGAGTTAATAAATAGAAATAAGAAGGATTTATGTTTATTTCGACATATTCTGTTGAGTTACTTGTTACTGTAACGCTACCAAGAAAAGTATTAGAATCCCAATCGTTCCAATCGATGAGTTCAAAAGCTTGAGAATATGCATGGAGAGAAAAAATGTTGGAGTAGAATAAGTTAAAAGTTAATGCATTTCCAACAGTATTTGAAGCGAACTTAAATCTTATTTTTGCCGATTTTGGTGTTGATGAAACAAGAGAAGTATTAATTGCTCCTCTATATCTATTAAGTATAAAATCTGAAGTATCTTTTGCGGCACCTAGGTAGGCGTTGCTTGGATAAATAGTTGTAGCTGCAGCTGCATTATGACAGGCTGACCAATCACTATTTCTATTTTCAAAAATTACCGATTTAGTTACAGGAATGCGTAAAGTGTTAGATGATATGGTAACAGTTACTATATTACTTTTACTAGAATTCCCAGCTGCATCTTTTGCTTTTATATAATAACTATAAGTAGTTGATCCTGAAAGCCCAGTAACATCATACTGGAGTACATCAGCTGTAGTTGAAGCTAAAAAAATATCATTTTGAAATATGTCGTAGCCAACAATTCCAAGATTATCTGTTGCTGCTGTCCAAGATAACTCTAATGAATTAAATGTAATTGAAGATGTATTTAAAACACTTGCAGTTGGAGAAATCGTGTCAAGTGTACATATTCCCAAATTATTGGCGTAAATTTGTGCATTGGTATCTAACCAGGCAATTGCTTGGTTATTTGCAGCTAATTCACTTTCATTTGAAACAAATTGATTTGCATTTGCTGTTAATGTTACCGCGCTTCCCAAATATCCGGGACTACAATTATTTCTAGTTATGGTCTTGGTTTGTTTGGTATTATAAAATCTTGCCCCTGGCGGACAATTTTCAGTATCTAAAAAAGGAGCAATATAATCTGGATCTGTAACGATATTTGGTTTCGTTTCTCCAGTTGATGTGTTGTCATCTGTATAATATCTTTCGAGTGTTTCAAAAGACTTGTATCCTGTGTTTTCCATATTTTAATAAGTTATTGCAACCTTCGCTGTAGAAGAATCTTTGTCGTAAGTAATGTATCCAATGTTTGTTACCTGATCGATATCATTAACCCATGAAGGTGGTTTTGGTATATTTTTAGAAAAAGTGAGTTGTTGAATTTTAGATCCTCCTATATTAATAAAGTCATATTCTGCATCTACTTTTTGCATTGTTCCTCCTGAATAAGTTGTAATTTCCATATCGATATTACCTGTTCCAATTTCTTTGAACCAAGCTCCAGCCATTCTTATAGGAATTGATTTTAAAGAAGAATAATCAGAAAGCATTTTTTTGAAATTGATTAGACAAGCCTCTACACCATTTTCTTTTTGGTTATCTCCAGCAAACATTATATACGATTGTATAGCTGTGCTATTATTGGGTAATTCAGTTCCCTGACCATGACCAAATCCCATATATTTATTATCCCATTCCGTTCCGGTACTTATAAACCCAGTAAAAGTATCTAAATCGACACCCGCACCTAATGCCCATTTGTATTTAATGATCATATAATCAAATGGTAACAATGTTGTTGCAGGCTCTAGTACACAGGACGGGTTTTCTCCTCGCCATGCTGTAGGCCTAATAGAGCAAACCCCAATATTATTAGCATAAGCTTGCGCATTTGCGTTTAACCAAGATTCTGCTTGTTGGTCTGCATCTGCAACACTTATAGTTGAAACAAATTTATTGGCAGGAGCTGTTAAAGTAATTAAATTTCCAGATGTCCCATAGGAGCAATCATTCTTTTTTACGGCTAAAGTCTTTTCAGTATTATAATAAACCAATGTTCCTTCTTCATGAACATATTGGTCTATATAAGCAAAAGGTTTGTATGTTAAGTTTTCTTCCATATTTTTAATAAAGAATAATTATTTGATTGTTTATTCATCGAAGATTCACGATTGAGTAATCGTTACATAGGGCTTATTGGCCAAACAATTGATGCTGCATCTTCTAAATTGGTTAAATCTCTTAGCTCTTGTCTGTAATTTTTCCATGCTATTTTTTTCTCTTCAGAAAGAGGTGAATCTTGTACTTGTGTCCAATCACTATCCATTAAAAGTGAATTTCTTGTTGTTCTTAAGTTTGCTAAAAGTTCTTCTCTATTTTGAATAAATGGAGAATAGGTATGTTTGCCTTCAATTACTTTATAATTTTTTGACAATGCTTGTTGCCATTCCTCTTCGGTCAATTCAATATGCGGTTCTGGAATATTTTCATGAATTCCTTCAACATAAAATCCTGTGTAATCTCCGTTTTCGTTATATGTTCCTTTATACATAATTTCTATTTTTTTATTTTTTAGTTAATATCCAATTGCGAACATATAGCCGTTAGTTCCATCGATTACGGCAAAATATGATGTTGTTGTAATTGAGTATACATGATTAAAACCTCTGCTTCCTGAAGTATTCCTAACTGTAGAAAGAACAACACTCAAAGCACGATTTGGCCAGGTTAAAGGAAAACTATACGTATTTGTATTGTTGGTTAAATAAGCCCACTGAAGGATTAATCCGTTACTGAATTTTTGATAACCACCATTACCAAATCCAAGAATACCAAACCCCGCATGTCCAGCATCATAATCAGAACCAGGAGAAGTTGATACAGAGCCATCTGCCATTAAAAACTGATTGGGAGTTCCGCCAGATTTAATAAAACCTTTGGCTTCAATTGCTTCCGTAAAAGTTTTATTTCCTCCAATAGCCTGTGGTGTTGTTAAGTCTACATATTTAGTGTTTAATTCCAAATCTGATAACGTAACAGTACTTTTGTACCAGTAATCTACTTCGATATTACGATCGCTTACTACTGCCGAAAATGTAATAATTCCGCTGTTATAGTTTACCACATAATCTTTGCCTATGCCTTCTCTAAGCAACTGGCCATTTTTATAAATTCGAACACTATCTTTAATAGGAATTTCTATTAGAGTAATTTTATCATTATTAAAAGTATCTTCGTCAAAATTTTCTTTGAACGGTACAGATAGACTTCCAAGAATTGGGTCAGTGTTAGGATCACTTGATTCTGTATCTGCATTTTTGGCCCAATAATTTGTTTCGATATTTCGATTGGTGATTGGAGCTGAAAAAGTGATTACACCACTATCAATGTTTAAATTGTAATCGTCAATCTCTTTTAGTAATTGTCCATTCTTATAAACTTTAGCGCTGTCTGCAATAGGAGCTGGATCTAGCTGAATTGATGATCCTGAAAAATCATCTTGGAAATTTTTGATTGGCACATAGCAGTTTCCAGCAATAATTCCAGCATTTTGGAAGGCAGCTTTTAAAAGCGCTGGAGTTATATAATGCTCATTATCTGTTCCTGTTTCGACCATTTGGAAATTGGCCTTGTCATCTTCTTTATGAACGAAATTGTCAAAAATTTCAACAAAATCAAGATGTGTAGGAATATCTCCGTCTTTGAATTTGTTATGAAAATCATTTCTAAGTGTTGCCATTTTATTTAATTTTTATTTCTTTGCTTTTAAATGTTTGTATAAGACCTGAGTCAATACCAATGAAATTGAATCATTGGTATTGTCAGTTTTTTAAAGAGTTAGGATTTTTTCATCGCTGCTCAGCATTCCAGACGAATTTTCAGAGATTACTTTAAAATGATGATAGATTCTTTCTCCATTTTCATCTTTAATAACTAGTTCATCAGTTTTTGGTTTTGTCTCTAATAAAGGCAGGGTGATGTTTTCTAGATTTGTTGAAATCTCATGAATCTTTTCCCAGTTGCCTTGATTATTCATTTTGTATAGATGATATTTACCGTTGTAAACTGTTTTTTCCCAGTTGAAAACCACAGGTTTTAAAATCGCTCCATTGGTTCCACTAGAAACTCCTGAAGCTTCTAAAGTTGGAGACTCAGGCGAAACAGTGTCAACAATTGTTGTTGCTGTAATTTTTGAAGGCTGAGATGGTGCATAATCAATGTTTATAACCGGATTATCAGTCGTAGATTCTGAATCTGCATATTCAATTTGTTTCGAAACCGTAATTCTGTAGAAAAGGCCATCACCAAAAGGGATGTATTCTAAATCTTGAAAATCATCATAAACAGTCCAAACATTTTCGAAATCGGCAGATAAAGTATTTTCATCAATTGTAATTTCTCTAACCAATTTCATTGTTCTTATCGACTGGGCGCCAAGCATTGTTTCTGCGCGATAAATATTTATCTTTTTAATTTTGGACTGCGGCTGATAAGCATTTAATTCAATCTGAACAGCAGGTTTGATCCCTAGAACCTGATTTCCAAGAATTGGCATAATTCTCTTAATTTCAGGAGTTTTAGGTGGAGTAGAAGCCACCAATTTTACAGGCCCCATAATATCACTGAATTCTCCAAAATTCATTTTGATATCCATTTCGCGAACAGCATAGAAATAGATATTTTGGGAGTTTCCATCCAAATTAAAATCTGTGAATTGCACTTGATTATCATTTTCGTTAATGATTTTCATCATTGGTGCAATGTCAAAATCGGCATCAGTTGGTTTTAAAGTATTTCCATTTTTATCTTTAATGGTTTGTTTTTTATTAACAGGAACGTAATTATTTCCTTTAATATACTCGTAAACAACTGGTATTTCTGTCAACGGAACAAAAGCAGCCTGAATGGCTTGTTCAACAAAATAAACGGCTAACATTGGTTTTTCAACCTGTTGTGAGATTAAAACTTGATTTAATGATGTAATTTCCGTTATTGTTGGTTCTGTAACTTCTTGAGTTGCATTATGCCATCCAATAAAGTCATTAATCAGTTTTATAAACTCGGCATTGTCTGGCATTGGAAATTGATAACTTTCTTCAGCATTATTTTCAGGTAAAATTTTATAATGACCATCTCCAGCAAGAGTATTAAAGTCTAAAAAGTTGATCCATCTCTCATTAAAATCAATTTCATCATGTCCTCCTAATTTGTTCAATTCTTCACGGATTGTAGTAACTGTTTCAGGTTTGTATAAAGTATTTAGAAAATCTTCGTCATTTGCTCTGTAATGCAATAATCCGTAAGGTTTACGATTTTTATCAGTATCATACTTTGTCGTAAAAGTGTACGAAGAACGATTGTAAAAGTCAGGACGTGTGGCATACAAGCTGCCTCCAATAATCTCTTTAGGCTTTTTAGGTTTCTCAATCCGAACAGCATACATCGGACAAGGAATACTGATTTTTGATTTGTAATCTAATTTAAGTTCTTCCTTTACAGCATGAGCGCTAATTCCGAAAATAGAATAGTGTGTACTTTCATTTTCTCTTGGCTGAATATTTTGTGCCGTGATTCCAGAAACAGGATCGGCGTACAAGTAAACTTTGTAACTTGGATAGTAATTAACACTTTGTGAAATAGTTTCAGTTGGATAGCTCGGTGGTTCATTTTCTTTACGTGGACCATCTACAGCACCTAAAATTTCATCATAATCTGTAGCCATGGTTTGCTGCACAAAATCACCAAGTTTAAATTCGGGGTCATTAATGTATAAAACTAAATTTCCGGTTGTACCAATGTTTTCGGTTTTATAAACTTTAAATTCTTTTCTTGATTTCAAAGGAACAGGATTTCCTGATTGGATGGCGCTTTTTGTGAACAATCGTACAATACCATTAGACCATTCAACAGAATTTCCATTTTCTGATTTGTATTGAGGATGTTGCGCTAGACTATAGTTTGGGAAAATGATTTTGTATAATCCTAAATGTTTTTTGTCATCTATTTTGATCGGATTACCATCTTCATCCAGTTTGTAAGTACCATCCGCATTCGTTTGAAAAGCTTCTAATTTGATCGGATCACCATCTTCATTCAATTTATAATTTCCTTTATCATCCATTTCGTAAGAAACTTCAAAATGCCTTTCAATTACAGCATCTTCCCAGACTCCTCTCGTTTTTTCTAATTGCAGATCAGTACCATTTTCGCCTTTATGTTCGATAACTTCTCGATGAACAATATTTAAGGTGGCTGGATATTCAATTTCAAAGTCAATTTCTGGTTGATGCCAGTTTTCAGCTGTCTGCATATTTTGCACCAGTGTACATAAACTGTTTTCAGGAATTTTAATAGGCTGAAGTTGTTCAGAATCAATTGTTGCATCTCCATCAGCATGAAGTTTATCTGTTACCTCTTTTTTCAATACTTCGACTAAAGCATAATCAAAAACGTCTTGATTTTTGTCGTCTTTTTTAAGTTGAACTTCAATGTTTTTAATCAGATAGTTTTCCTCCCCAATGGTTAATATACCTCCGTCAAATCTAGTTTTATTGGAATTGTCTAAGCCGATTTTTATTTCTTGACCACTGCTGATAATTTTGTATTCTCTTATCTTAACAATCGAAGTTAGGTTATCTGTTGTGTCGTTGTCAATTTTTTCAATTTTACCATATTCAACTTCTGGAAGTCCGTCTTTGTAATACAATTTAAAATGGTCGGCAAATATTTCTTTAACATCAGGAAAAATAGAGTCTTTATTTTCCTCAGCATCCTTGGCAGACATTTCTTTCGGAACAGGATAGCTTAAAAGCTCTTGCGATGAATAATAGTCAAACATGATTCTGACTAATGTTTTGTCACTGCCAGTAATCTTGCCCAATAGTTCTTGTTCAGATAGAGAAGTAAACATCAAAGGCCTTTCTTCTGTCACAAGAAGTGCATTAATGTTGCTTGGAGGCATTAAATTATTAGTTGGTTTAATGTCTGATTTAATGCTGATTTGACGCCCAGACGCCGCTCTTGAGAAAATATTAATTCCGTATCCTTGATAGATGTAAATGTTTTCTCCAGTTTCTTCCTGAATTGCATTTAAAATTGATTTTCCAGACTCAGGAATGATAATTGGAACAGTCTCGTAATTAGATTCTTTTAAATTTTGATTGACACTTTTGTATTCTACATCATGCGATAATTCTGGATTTTTCCATGTTGACTCTGTAACAATTTTATGATCAATTCCTAAATAAATAGGAAAAGTAAAAGCGCTTCCATCATATTCTAAAGAGGACTTAAAGAAGTCTTTGTCTGCCTTAGGATCTACGATATCATATTCCATAACATCATCCATAAATAAGCTTACAAATCTTTTCTTCCCGTCAAAGCTATAGCCTTCAGGATCTGTAATTCTAGCATTTGGATTATCCTCAGCATCCACATTTAATCCAGGAACAATTTTACTTAACTGAATAGGAAGAGGCATACGCTCGGTATTTACAGAAGTTGGAATACTCATAGAAAGGTGCTGAACTTCAGTTCCCTCGATGCCTTCTTCTAAACTGCCAAAAGTGGTATATTCCGTTAAATAAATATATTCTCCAGAATAAACATCATCATCAAGATCTAAACAGCCTAAACCTAACATACGTGCAACGTGGTAATCGTTTGCCGCAATATTTAAAAGATCCAAATAAGATACTTTGGTTAAATTTTGAGCATATTGTTGTTCTTCTCCAAGTCCTGGCTCATTTACAGGAACTTTGTCTCCAAATGGAATATTTTCTTCTGCAGTTGGGTTACCTGATGCTTCACTTAAAGAAATATATTTAGTGACAATGCTTTTAATGCTTTCATCGGTAATATCTTTTTCATCCGTGATTCTATTCCATTTATCTCTATAATTTTTAATGTTTACATATTCACCATCGTTGAATTTTAGCCATTTACCATGAACTGAATTTAACTTTGGCTCAAGCTGCTCGAAAACCTTAAAATCATCGGTGTTTAATCCATATTTTCCTTTTAAGAACCAGTCTCCATTGGTATTAGCATTTGTAATAAAATCAGAATAAAATTCCAGTTGAACAGATTTTAGAAAACATTTGCTTGCTTTAAATCGAACACTTCTTATATTTTCTGCAACTAAACGAATAGGATTGTCCAATTGTGTTGAGTTGTACGTCTTACGATTGGTAACTCTTTTTGCAGCTGTGATCTTATTTTCGGCAACTGATAGTGTTTCTAATTTTACACTTCTAGAATTATTCGAAGAAGAAAAATCCAATTCGGCAGCAAAAAACAATTCTGATTTGATTTCAATTTCGATCAAACTATTTCCGTAAGCCTGTATAAAAGCAGTTGGATTTGTTAGCGGATCGTAAATGATTTTAATGGCTTTATACTTTTTGACATCTAAAAAATTTACGTACACAGATCTCTGCGGATTTGATGTTTTGTAAATCCAAAGGGCTTTTTTATTATCTACAACATTAGGATTTTGGGTTAAATCCACAGTCTGGCTAATTTTTGTATATGGAGCCCTGTAAACTTTAACAAAATCATCTGGTTTATTGAAACTTAAATTAGAACTCGAATCGGTATATAAATTTCCTTTTGGAAGGTGATTTTCTCCTAATCTGCCAGTCAGCATCCAGCGAAGATGAATTCCTTTTGTACTGTCAATTCCTCTTGAGCCCGCCGCAGTAACTTGTAAATAAGTTGACTGCAAATTTGTTTTTTGTGAAGAAATATCAATAATGGATGATTCTCTTTTAACATTGAAATTAATACTGATTCCGGATGGATTTGCAACATTAGTTAGCGATACAAGTGCTGAAAAAGAGCCAAGTGCTAAAGGTTTCCCTTCAATTTGAACTGGAGCCAGGACTTCTGATTTTCCAGGGATTGTTACTGAGTTAGCAAGCTTAAAAGTTAATCCATTTAAAGTCTTTTCGCTATGAATTTTTGTTCCAGCACTTAAAGTTAAAGGTACACGATTTTTGTTTTTTAGAACTAACGTGCCACATGGTGAACTAACTCTTGTACCTTTCTTTAAATTAGGATAGACTAAATTGTTTGCAATAACGCTAACATTTGGAAAACATCCTATTTGCAGACGAGACAAATCAGAAGCAAGGTTGTCTAATTCAGCTCCTAAAGTGCTGAAATCAGTACGCCAAAGATAATCTGAATCTAGTGCAGAAACGGCATCACTTTTTAAAATGGGTATTCTTCCCAAAAAGTTGGTAAGAGGTGCTGTCAGTTCTTCAATGTTCTCAGGAGAACTTGTAACGCCATACACAAAAACCTTTGAAGTTAGATTCAAATCAGTAAACAGATTTTTTAAGAAATCGGAGTTGTTAACCTGTAAACCGTCTGTAATTACAAAAACGATATCTGGAGTAATTGGCAGATTTTTAGCCACATTTAGACCAGATGCCCAATAATCTGATTGAATGCTTTCTGTACCATTTCCATAGATATTAATCCAATCTATAAAAGAATCTTTATTGCTTGAAATTCTTTTTTCGATTATGTTATCGGGTCTAACAGCAGTATCGCTGTTAGACATTCCGATTAACGAAAGTGTGATTTTACTTTGCGTTTGAGAATTGATAAATGAAGCTAGCCCTGAACGAATCTGCTGTGCTTCATCGCTATTGATAGAACCTGATTCGTCTACTACAATTGCAACATAAGTTTCACAGCCTGAAAGTTGGCTTTCTTGAAGATTTATAGAACTCATTTTTCTTGTTTTTTTAAAGATTTATATTGTTTAATGGTAGTATTTGTGTATCAAGAGTACTAGTTAGCGAAGTTCCATTTCCTTTTGTATTCCACATTTTGTATTTAAACTTGATTTGCAGTTTTTCTACATCCAAAATTGTTTTGTCTCGATGCATGATTAATGCCTGCGAATAATCTTTTGAATGCAACACACTGTATTCGGATATTGTATTTCCTAATGCATCTAAAACCGAAATAGTGTCTAGAATTTCTCCTAAAGGTATTTTCGGAATATTAAATGGTTCAGGATTACGAACTAAAAGTGCAATCGTTAATCCCGTGTTGGCATCAATAATTTTATTTACTTCAGTACTTTGAGCTGGATCAAGAGGAGATAATTTTAAGATTCCTTCAAAAGCACAATCAAATAAATGTTGATATTTTGATGCCATAGAATCGCTTAAAATATTTGTAGCGTTTGCTGCCTTAGAAGCAATTAAATAATACAAAGCATCAATACGTTCTTGATTTAGGTTAGCATTGATATCAAATAAGGCTTTGCCTGCTTTTTCTTCGCCAATAAAATAACTCTGAACTTGCTCTTCAAAATCTTTGTAACGAGAAGTCTGGAATCCAAATTGATGTACCAAGATATTTGTGCTTTTACTTGAAACTCCTATTTGAGCACCTTCAAAATAATTATTAACTAAAACTGTATACAGTTTAGAAGGTTTTAAGTTGGTTAATGATGTCTTGTACTTTAATGATTTTGGTTTTAAGGGATCTCCTAAAGTTAGACTGCATTTTAGAGAATTATCTTCAATGAAATTGTTTAAAATTCGAATTCCTAATGGAAGTCTCGGATCATTATCGCCAGTCCAGAATTTACTTTCGTCATCTGTCTCCTCTGTTTTAGGGTACATAATTTCTTCACCTTCTACTATAATTTTTTTCGGAGGATATTCTATGAGCAAATCAGTCTGCGGATCTTTGATATAAAGATTCAATGCACCATTAATTTCTGGTCTGCCAGTATTATAGTTTTCCCATTTCTTAAACATATGAGAAGTATATGTGTTAGTAAAGAATAAAGAGATTTGACACTGGTCAGAGCCATAAAATGAAGGTTTAGACTGTAGCAAACTTCCATCTGCGTTTGGATAAGAACGGTTATAATCTAGATAACTTCTCAATGAAGTCAATGACGATTTAGACAAATCTGTCAATTCATTCTTGACAGGAAGATCTTGATCTTTAGGATATGGAACAGGATAATGCCCTATAGGTCCCAGAGTCTTAAATCCATAATAATATTTAAATTCATTTGGCTTCTTTTTATTATCATCAACAGTATCTGTTAAAGTAAAATCTAAACAATATGTTGTATTTGGTCTCCAAATTGGCTGTACTGTTGTTTGTATAGCATCTTTCATGGCTTGAAATTGTTCAGCTACGGCTGGAATGTCCAAAATAGTTTTATTGTGATAATAATCTTCTTTGCTTAGCCAGTCTACACTTTGAATGTAAGTTGTGTAATCAAGCTCTGGATCTTCAGCGCTTTCTAGATTTGAACAAATAGTATCATCAATAACAATAATTTTCGAATTTCTAAGACTTCTTCTAAAGGCTAATCCGGTAATTGCGCTTAACGGAATTAAACTTATGCTTGCGTTTGTTAACTCTGTCGTAGACAATGTTACAGAAACATTCGAAGCAGGATATAAAGTACAATTGTCAAACGCATCACTAAACAATGAGAAGTAAACACCTTTTTCTTTTGGCTTTTCAGAAAGCATTACAATTTCATTTACTGATGGTTCGTTTTGAACCTTAATAATTGAAGCATCTTTAATCTCATTTTCTCGTTTAATTAACTTCGTAAGTTCTAATGTTTCGCTAAATACGAATAAATAATGTTCATTGTAAGCAACAACAGAATTGTCATTTAATGCATTATTTGACAAATAAACCTCCGAGTCAAAAATGGCATCATTCTTTAAGAGATTAATTGTGTTTCCATTAATTTGAATTAAACCAAAATTGTTATTTGAAAGTTTGACTGAAACCCAAGTTTTATTGTTAATGCTAATGGCGTCTATGATTGAAATAATTCCAGTATCAGAAAGCACTTTTGTGTCGAGTACAGAAAACACTTTTGTTGTGTTATTGATATTCAAACGAATAATTTTTTTATCCTTCGTAATCAAAGTGAATTCCGTATCATTTTGCTTCAGAACTTTAATTGCTTCTCCGTTTATTTTAGAATGATAAACAACACTTCGATCGTCTCCTTTGATCCAGCTAATTTGAGTCTCATTTGATAAAGTATTAACCCAAAGCAAATCATTGTTTGCTAACGGAAGCACTTTGTTAAAGCCTAAAGAATATGTATTTTGATAGTATGTTCCAAAAATTGGATTTAACTCATTATCCATTTCGACAATTGCTGTTGCAGCAGTAGGAGAGGAGCATCCTACAATAAAATCAAGATCGATAATGGCCTCGCCAATTCCTTTGCATTGTTCTGCATTCAAAGCTTGAGTGACCAATAAATTGTCATTTACAACTTGTAATGAAGTTACAATTCCATTAATTAAACGCTCTCTAATGATGCTTCCATCAGAATCTATTTGTAATAGAATTGTAGTTTTTGCATCTTCTTTTGGATGGAATGTTATTATATACGAATCATTAAATTTAATTACTTGATCAAAATCGTACAGAATTCGTCCATTATAGCCATAATAGTGCGTAAAAGTCAATGCATTTGGATTGCCTCCAGAATTAACATTGTCGTTTCCTGCTTGCACTTTTAGATTATTCAATTCAGCCATAAGCGAATTGTATAGAGCAATCTTTTCAGGATCTGTTAATGTAATTTCAGTTTCTCCAGTTAGATTGCTAAAAGTGTCATCAAATAATACAGCAATTTGATTTCTGATTTCTTTAATGCGTTTTGCCTTTGCTGAAACTGGACTAATTACAATTTTGTCAATCTTTATTTTCTGATCTTCAACTTCTTCGCTGAATAAAGTTATGGCAGTTGAAAATTCTGCTTTGGTATAGGTTTGTTCATTAGAAAATATACCAGAAGCGGTTTTGCTAAAGCGAGCAGGGGCATACGATACTAATTTATCACTATCTTCAAAAACAGCGGTATAAGCCGAAATTTTTACGTCTTTTGCTTGTGTTGTAAGCTGTAAGACTGGATCGATTGCCGATTCAGGGAAAATAATTTCTAATTCATTTTCGTTTTTAAATGAAAGCGATTTCCTGTAACCATGAGGATTTCTGTCTGCAGTAATGCTCATAAAATCTCCCCCTTCAATCTTGTAATTATCAGTAATTTCAGGAAGTTCTCCATTTAATCTAAAAAACAACCCATTGATTTTGTCTGCTTCATACTGCATCGGCACATAATAACGCTGACCAATTTGCTTATTAAGAAAATCAGTATGCTGTTTTTCAATTTCGGTCGATGCACAGAATAGTCTAGAAGGTGTAATTCCTAATTGCTCAGGAATATGCCATCCTGGTTCACCTGCACTTAAAAAAGAAAACGGATCTGTTGCCAATACACGAATAGAATCGTACTGGTCTATAGTTTTTTGCCATTGCGCCCAAGGTAATTTCTTTAATGCATCACTTCTTTCCCCATCTTTTACAACAGCTTCAAAAGGATGATAATCTACCCACGCAGATCCATTCCATGATTTTAAATTGATTGATTTGATTCCGTATTCATGTTTAACTTGACGTAATTTTCTTCCTGCCTGAGTGCTTACAGGAGGCATCATATCGGTATAGTTTCTAGCATCAGCAGTATAACCTCCAACTTTTTGAGATAATTCTGGATTAGGCAGCAAGCCTTTAGCCATCTTAATATCAATGTAAGTATCTAAAGGGATAATGTTGGTAATAAGTTCAGCTTTTGGCATTCCATCGCTGCCAAACTTATCTCGATCATAACCTCTTTCTTCTGAAGATTTGAAATAATCTAGAGCAAAAGCCTGATTGGTTAACATATGAACACCTTTGACATTTTCTAGAGTTCTATTATCTAAGCCATCGCCAACAGTTCCTTTTGGAAGTGGACTATACGGTGTACGGTCAACAATTCTATTGATATCCCATTGCAATTCAATCGTAAAACTTTTACTCACTTTTGCAAAACCAATTCTTACACGAACGCGCAATTCTAATTTGGCATAAATTAAAAATGGTTTAAATGATTCGACAGAGAATATAGTATCTAAAGCAATTTCAACGTTAATAATCCACAGTTTAATTTGGATTCCTCCACCAGCAGTAATGTAACCACCCATTTGAGGACGTTTGAATGAAATTTTACCACCCAATTCTAAATAGGCCCAAAGTTTAACTTTCGCAGGACCAAAACTCTGTTGCAATTTGAAATCTAATCGCGCACCGGCTTCAATACCTTGGGCAGAAATCATAATAAATGATTTTGCGGTAAACAAGGTTAAGACTTCTGCCGTGATCGGATCTTTTTTAGAACCTAGATTTACATACCAAGGTTTCTGATTTTTGAAGAAAAATCCAGCTTCCAATAAAGCATGAAGTTTAAAAATTTGTCCACTATCTTTTGGAATGCTAAAATCGGCTCCAGCCGCTAATTCTAACGAATCGTCTCCAAAGGCAACCATTGCAAAGAAAGGCGGATTGCTAGGATCATCTTCAATCAATCCTAATCGTGAAGAAATAACATTTAATCCAGCTTCAATATAAAATAAGGTAGGTAGCGACAGTAAGAGCATGGCTCTTAGAGACAACACATGTCCGCCATCGGCAACGGTTCCAAAAGTGGCGCCCGCTCCAATAGAGAACGGCGCATCATATTGCATCGAATCTGGCGGTCCGCTAAACTTTTTAATGTTGATACCTGGCTTTGGCTGTTTATAGAAATCATACCAAGAATTATCTTTGGTTAATCCCGCAGCTTGTTTGGTGGCAACATATCTAAAACCTAATAATCCTCTAAAAGCATTAATAGCAAGGAATCCAAGCGGAATAGGAACAGGCAGTTCAATACTTGCGTCGATTAAAAAGGCTGGATATTTTGGCATAAAACGCATTCCAACACTTCCAGAAATTTTCGCTTTAGGTAGTTTTAAACCAACTTCACCAACAAATTCTTTAGATTTTCCTGGTTCAGGAAGCGAAATCATACCATGGATGATAGCCATAGCCGATGCTTCGGTTGCAGTGCCCGGAATAATTAAATCGACCTCGATAGTCTGAATTCTAATGAAAGAATCTTTACCGCCATCTGTTGGATAATAGTATTTTACACCTTCTCCGCGGGCATCAACTCCAAGCGGATTAATACTGATGGCTCCATCAAAGCCCCAGAAATTAAACTTGCGTCCGTTAATTTGAGTAGAACCAAAGTTGATATTGGTAACCGCCATTTGAACGGGACCTAAATTAACAGAAAGGCTGATAGGAATCGGAATAGACCCTCCTTCTACTTCAATGTTTCCATCACTATAAACACGCAGTTTTTCAACATCAAAACCTTTTCCTTTTAATAGATTTCCCATTAAAGTTTCTTCAGGAAAAGAAATGTGACAAGAAGTTCCTAAATAATACGCATCATCGTGTTTTCCAAGTTCAAAACTGTTGAAATCAAGATTTACTAGGTCAAATAGATTGGCTTTAGGTTTATTGTCTTTGCTAAAAGAAGCAGTAAGGTTAAAATCGCCATCATCAGCTATATGGCCTTCAAGACCAACTTTTAAAGGGCTGCCGTTTTTTTCTTTAAGTTTTGGAATCTCTAAAGCACCTTTGATATTGGAGTTTACAACCTTGTTTTGTTTGAAGGTGATATCAAATTTGTTAAAACCAACTTTGAATCCTTTTTTTGCAGAACCTATAGTTTTCCAAAGCATATTTTCTTCCAGTTCAGATAAAAATCTCTGATAATCCAGAGCATTATCAAAAGAGTAATCTGTAGAAGCGTTTACCGTAGAAGAATTTAATTCAGCTTTTGTTTTTAATGCCAATGGAAATTTGAAAGTATAAGGCAACTTAGCGGTATACAACTTTTCTAAATAGACAAGTAGAGCAGCATAATCTGCAATTTCTTTCTCATTTACTACACCCTTTGCTTCGTCTTTTTCAAACATTGTAATAGGGTAATAGAAATCGAATTTGTCATTAAAATAACTCAATGAACCGTTTTTAGGAGCAGGAACACTTTCTAAATAAATGTTTCCAGAAAGACCGCCAGAGCCCACTAGCAAATCTGAAGCGCCAATTTTTAAGGTCTGAGGATTGCTTGGATCTTCTGCTTCATCATGGAACCATTTTGATGGCAATGTAACCGACGCTGCTCGAGCATAAACTCCAACAAAATCATTTGGACGTCCGTCTGCATCTGCCTCTGGAATATTAGTTTTTTTGCTTAAATCGACTTTTAAAGTATCTAATTCTAGCATTAAACCCGTATTTCCAATCATGGCATTTGGAGGATATAAAGAACCGCCTAATTCTGCCTGATAGCCAATTCCAGCTTCTGTGTCGGCATACAATTGTGCTTGAGCAAATTTAAAAGTAGACTTCGTTGCTGGATTATGATAAGCAGAACCATTTGGCTCTACAGGCTTTAGAATACTATGCGGAAATTCGATACCGGCACTTAATTCTAATGTAGCTTTGGCTTTTGGAGTAATGATTCTCTTAATGTGCGCTTCAATTCCGTCTGGGGCTACAATATTGTAGAAATCTTGCAGTTTTTGCTTGATTTCGTTTGCACTAAAACCATTTCGGGCAATATAAGTTCCGAATAGCAGTAACGGAATAGATTTTGTAATAAGAGGATTAGCATTAATAACATCAATTACACTTTGAATAGATTGTTCTACATTTTCAGGAAATTGTAATTCCTGGTAAGTAGGGTCGTTCGTAACTTCATCAAAAGTATTGATATCAGCTAAAAGCTGTTCGTATTTTGTTTTTCCTTCTTCGGCTTCAACAAACATGTTCATCATGTGAGCAATAACTTGTTCTTCGCTGATGCGGAAAACCTGTAATCCTACAGAATAAAAATCTTTTATAGAAAAAGAAAAACTGCTGGAACTGAATGTTTTCAAAAAAGCTAAAATTTCCCATTGATACTCCAGAGTAATAGGAAATGATGAAATAGCTTGATCATCATCTTTTAAATCTGGATTAAGGACAAGCTTAAGATCAAATGGTAACGGAAGGGCAAGCGGACTGCTCGTAACAATGTCGAGACTATAAAAGGCAGAATCACTACGATATCCTTTTGAATATTGTAGATTTTTGTAGTGAATTTTATCAAAAATGGAATTCAAACCATCTTCGACAAACGATAAGAATTCTGGTAAATCGTCTACAGTAATTATCTCGGACAATCTCGGATAATATCTTGCTGTAGGAATCGGAACCGCAGGAATTGGATTAGTTGGCATATTCTAATTTTGTTTTTGACTTTAATTTTTGTTCGTATTCTGAATGATTAAATTGTAGTTAGATCGAACCAATCGTTGAGGTGTAAATGCATAGTTTTTTAGAGATTTTTATAAGCAGTTTTAGTAATTAATCCGCTTAGTGATTTTTTCAAAAGATTAAAGTTTTAAGAGGTTTGAAACCTCTTTTTTTCTTTTGACAATGTAAAGATGAGCCTAAAATTGGAGCTTAAAAAAGAGCTGCTTAGCGGTTTAACATTGATGTTCTGGGGCTTTACAGAGTTGTAAAGAGAGTGGATGGGTAAAATGAAAGGGCGAGGGGAATTCTAGATTTTAAATAAGAAGTAAATCTGTTTTTTTTGTAAATCAATAAAGCTTAGGGAGCTTGAAAATCAAATTCCCTAATAAGCTTTAATTATTCTTTACAATTTTAAAATTTGCGATGAATAATTGTTAAATCTAGACTCCCATTCAGCATTTTGCCAAAACTGATTCCACTCGTCTTCAAAGTTAGCTGTAATCATATAGGTCAATGAAAATTCAGCTTCTGAGAACTGTATGCCAGAGTTGTCTCGTTTTGATGTTATATAATATTCTTTATATTTTTCTGACAATATGTTTCCATGACTATCATAGTTTCTCTCAGGAAATTTAAATGTATTATATTGTAATATTAAAGGGATTTCATGATTTCTAAAAAATGATGGAGACATTACATCAGTTACATTTATACTATATAATTTTACAGACTCATCTTTTGTAAATTTGCAGTTATTTCCGTTAAGTAAGACCTCAAATGTAATAGATTTGGGAGGCGTCATTGAACTATTATTGTAAAAATTAGGTTGGTAAAGATCAATAGTTTTAAATACATACTGAGCGACAGCTGTACTGCCTAACGCTTCAACAGGTAGAGTTAAATTACGACCAGTACCCGAACTCGAACTTCCATAAAAACTAACTTCTATAGGTTCTTTATATCTCCATGTTGTAGATGTAAAGTTTTGTGTATCTCTACTATCAAGAATTCGCCAGCGATAAAAGTTTGCTGTGTGATAAAGATTGCCATTTTGATCGCGTTCGAGAGATCCATTTTGACCATACGTTGTCAAAGTGCCATGTGGGATAACTAATGAAGGAGTATCTTTTGTACCTGGAGCAAACGTAACTTTATTAGTAAAATTCCACATTCCAGAAATTGTCTGTGTCTGAGACCTAACCCACTGCCACCAGTTAAACAGCTTAGAACGGCTAACTACTTTACTGTCTTCAGAAACAGAAGTATTAATTTGAGTTTCTGCATCAGACGCAAGATTTACGGTTTTATTATCAATCATATCTTTTAAGACTTTCCCTTGTCTGGCATCGAGTGTTTTACCTTCTGTGGTGCAATCAAGGGCATTGTAACTTTCAACTTGAAGATTCGTAGCATCGCTAAATTCTAATTCACCATTTTGATTTGTTTTTAAAATTTTGTTTGGCTGATTTGTTTCTAAGTCTGCCACTCTGATTCTGTTGTGATTTGTACTCATTTTTAATTAATTTTTACGGGTTTAAATAATTTATAGGCTTTTAATCGGGCTTATAGGGGATTACCGTAATTCATTCAGATATATAAGATACTTACAAACAGTTATTGATTTTGGATGATTGGAAGTAATCTGAATGTTTAAAAATTGTTTTAGTGGCGTCACAATAGGTTTTATTTTACAGAGCTGTAAAACAAAGAAATAAGTTTTCTATTGGTTTAGATATAGCCAATAGCAGAGTAGGGAAACTTAAAATTTTAAGTTTCCAGCATTTTTAAAATGTATTTTTTTTGGAGTTTAAGAGATTTGGTTTTCTCTTTTGATTTTAAAACAACTCAAAGATTTTTTGTCTTTGAGTTGTTGTTATTTTTTGTAAATCTATTTTTAGGACAAGATAGAGATCAAGTCAATCTTTGCGGGCACGGGTTGCAAATCCGCGCTATCGGAAAAGTAATTTAAATAATTTAGAAGTTAGACTTAATTTATAAAGATTATGTCCAGGGCCTTCTAAAGAATTCCAAGAAATTATGAAAAACAACAAAACAGCTGGCAAGCTACAAACTAAAATATAGGTTTGTAAATTTAATTTAGGTTTTCCTATCTTTTCGATAAAATCTGCTTCCCAACTTTTGTAATACAGTATAGAGTAAAATCCAGACAAACTGATTGTAAAAGCTCCCAATATGGAAAGAGGTATTAATCCGATAGTGATGTTTAATAATGGTATAATAATCAAGAAAGAAATTAAGAACACTACAAATAAAGATAACGAAATAATGAATGCTAGTCTATTTTGTTTTGGATAAGTTTTTAGTTTATACTCTAAAATCTTGTTTTTAGCTTCTTCAATTTGTTTATCAAATTTATCTAAACTAATTTCTTGTCGCCCTAAGAACTTTTCAATTTCATAATCATCATAGCCATTATTTATTTTGTCAATGATAACTTCTATAATTCTTTCATTTTCCATTATTGTAATATTAAAATTATGTTATTAAAGATACTTTAAACTCTAGATCCATCTAATGGAGGAGTTAATAAAAAATCTCTCCAGCCAATTAATATTTCTTTAAATTCTTGTAAAGGAATTATTTCAATAACATTCGCAACATCTTCGTCCATTACTTCAACACCATTTGGTGTAATAAATGCTACATCATAACCACTGCTAACATCAGGATCTTCTTCTATTGAAATAAAATTACCATTGATAGTAGTATTTACCATATCAATATATTTATTGAGAACTTCAATATCTCTGATTGATTGAACATGTCCAATACCACCAGTAGCTATTTTGTATATTTTACCGTCAATTATTTTATTGAAAAATTTTATATTTTTATTGTCTAACGAATTCATAATTATAATTTTTTAAAATTTTTATCTAAACTAGGATAAATACTTATTATTTGATTTGTTTTATGTTTTAGAGCTATTTCGATTTCTTTACCATCACTTGCAAAACCATGATAAATATCTTTGATTGAACCATCACGATTATATTCAATATTTGTAAATTTTTTATTTGAAAATGCTAAAGACATTTCTTCATTTATACGTTGAATGTTTTCACTAGGATTGTTACTAAATTTTCTCCAAAATGTTGATGCATTATCTTTTACTTTCCATGGAGAAGGCGGTCTGCCACCAGTCCAACCAAAATCAGACATATTTCGTTGAATCTTGCCATGTTTATATCCTTTAGGATGGGTTAAAACAGCATCTTCATTAGCCCATCTCCATTTTATTCCATCAATTAAATCTATATTATGTGCACCCGTTACCCAAGGCCTACTACGGCTAATTCCTCCATGGCCTATATGGATGTGTTCTAAAATTTTGTTATTATTTCTTATTAAATGAAAGCTTTTTAAAAACTCATATGTTCTATGATCTTTCAAAAATTGTATTTCATTTTTCCAAACATCAACCCAAGTATAAAATTCTGCTTGACCATTTACAATTCTTGAATGTCGGAAATTCATTTCTGTCCATTTTGCCTCTTCTTTTAAATTATAAAAATAAGTAAAAAAATCATACTTCTCTTTTTGCGTAAAAGTACTAAATTGAGATAAAATGTTATCGTTTGCGTAAGAAGGTAAATTATTTAGTTTTAACTGCATCAAATTTATCAAATCTTCTATATCACAAATAGATTTAATAGCATTCATAGTGTCTGGGCTTAACCCATGACTTTTTCCTAATGTTAACAATTTAGCCTCTTGCTCAACAACATCAGTTGCTGCATTAATAAGCTTTTTCTTCATAATTGGGTCAGTCCCTAGTGATACTATTGTAAGGACATCAAATAGAATACTTACTTTATTTGTAAATTCTTTTACATCAAGATCAGTTGTTGTATTATTAGAATAGTTGTTTATAGCAGATAAATTATCTGCTGTAAACTGTACAGTAGTATTTACGCCTTCTACTGCTTTCCAAAACAATACAGTTTCTGAAGCTGTCGCAGTTCCTGTCCAAACAGATCGGGCTTTAGATAAATAGCCAAAATATTTTAAATCATTCAAGGCACCTGCACCTGTTAAGTTTAAAGCAATTTCAGCTACTAAAACAAGGCTAAAATCTAACTTTTTTAACTCGCTGTAGTCTTGCAAATAATATAAGAAGAACACAGGGATATTAGGAAAAGGATCGTTTAAGTTAACACCTGTTTCAGGATCTTCAAAAGTTTCGACTAAATCTAAATCAGGTTTAAAGCCTATAATTGAAATAGGTTGATATAGTTCATATGTGCCATACAATGACGTATAAGTATTAGTATGAAAATTATTTTCTTTTGAAGAGTTTTCTATCGTGTAAGTTGTCTGTTTTTGATGTATTTTTATTTTTTTTCCCTCAAGATCACCTAATATGTAATCAACACCTGTTGTTCTCATATATTGATCTGTAGAGCTACTACTAGAAGCATTATAAACTAATAATGCAGGGGAAGTTTCTGGATTATAGTAAGCAGTTAAGGAACTTGAACTACCATTTTCAGTAATTAGTTTCATATAATACGACTCAGGATATATTCCAAAAACATTAGCTGGTAATGTGTAAGATGGATCAGCATATTTTGGATTGTACGTTGAAGATTTCCATATTTTATATAACAACAGAATAAATTTTTTCCTGTTGTCAGTAGTTTTTAGAAAGCCAACAACATATTCTAAAGGACCTATCGTATATCTACTAATTCTGTCATCATCAATTTTTGAATATAATATTTCGAAGAGAGTTTGTTTAGTATCAAATGTTTTTGTCTGCTTATAAGCATTTGGTACTTGGTAAATTTGTATTTGCATTAATGCGTATAGTAAATCATTCCTCTCTGCTGCAGTTACCGAATTAAAAGTGAAAGATTCTATTATTTTTAAAGCTAATTGCTCTCCATTATTACTTTCTGTCAAATATTGACTAAAACCACTTATGTTTTTTAATAATTCAATTTTATCATTTGTTGGAACAGTAGACAAAGCTTCGGCTGATAAACACCGTGCCAGCCAATAAAATTTTTCTTTGTTGGGAGCTTTTTTAATTAGAATTTGATTAGTATAGAAACCGTTATAGAAATTAGTTAAGTTTCTTAAATAGTCTTCTAAAACCACAACAGTTGGATTTGCAAAAATAGGTTGCGTGCTCCATTCAGATTTTTGACTATTTATATATTGACCAAAATCAGTGTTAGTGTCTAATTCGATTAAATTAAACATTTTTTCTATTGAGTTTATTAGAATACCAATTTTGGCAAATAAAAAAGCCTTTAATTGTTTATCGTTTGTGTCACTAAGTGGAGTTACAAATAATCCAATTTTATGATTATAAAACTGCATGGCAGTATCGCTCAATTGAACATTTACTCCTTCAATAGGATCTGGAACCACTCCGTTTGGAATTTTAATTTGCCAAGTCCCATAATCAACAATTGGAACATTTGGTTGGTATGTCCATTTATATGTTTCAATTTTACAGAAATCAATATATGGTGAAGCAACTTTTAGTTTTTTTACATTTATTTCATCGCCTGCAGTGGCAGGTTTAAAGGTATAGCGATGTTCTTTTAATTGGTAAAGTTTGTTTTTATCAGTAAGGTATTCCAAGAAGAATTGTTCTTCGTAAAACCCACCGACCACATCTTTACTTACTTGACCTACTTGATCTTCTTCTCGAAAATCAGTTACCAATGTCTCTTTGAACTTTTTGGTGACCCCATTTATAACAGTTTCAAACGAATTTAAAAAACCGTATATAGTATATTTTGGATTTATTAAACCAGTTAGTTTAACAACATTTCCAGATTTTAAAATTGCTGCCTGTTCCATTATAAAGATAAATCTAAATCTAACATTAATTCGTTTTTCGGGTTCTCTTTTACATACTCGCTATATCCTTTACTAAAATGATATCTCCTATCAATAGAATAAACAAAAACAGGATTGTCTATTTGTTCTTTCAACTCATTGTCGCCTTCAGCATTTTCAGCCACAACCCCAACTCTATATTTTTGATATTTAATATCTTCAGGAGAAATCAATTCACTTTCATCCTCAAAAAGGTCAATCAAAAACAATCGAGGATTTTTCATATCACTAGAAATCAAACCTTTTATGGTTTCATTTTCGGTTTTGGTTAATCCTAAAATAATTTTGTTGGGTGTAGAGCCATCAAGTGTTTTTAATTCTAGTCCTGTAATAGTTTGTGTACTGTCTGTAAACACTTTTAAATTGTAGTAATAAGGATCAGGCAGCTCGTATGTTTTACTTTTAGTTACTGCACCACTGGCAGAAGCTGTAGTTTTAGTGTCAGGTGTAGTGCTTCCAGTTGCAGAAACAGCATTGTTCATGACATCTATAGCTTCTGTGATATAAGTTACTCGAGCAACAGTAGGTGTTTCTTCAATTCCAGTTTCAATAATATCGTTAACTGTTACTGTTTGTGCAATAGAAATTCCCTGTTGTTTTTTATCATAAAACTCATTGATAAGATTTAGTTTTTCAGAAGTCATTCTGGAATAACTTTGATCAGTGCCTAATTTTAATAAAGGTTGTGCCTTAATTAAATTAAAAACATCATCAAAAAAGTTGGCAACACCATTTACGACTATATGATTTCCGTTTTCGTCTTCTTCTTCACGAATTTTATACGTATTCACTTTTCCCTGATAAATCAAAAGACTTAATGCGGCAATGTTTTTACCTTCAACAGCAGGAGTTGTTAATTGTACTGTAGAGGTTAACTCACTATAATTTCCTTCTTCATCAGGAGGTAATCGTAGTCCGTCAGCATTAATAAAATTGTCTTTTTGTGCATTGGCAACTTTACCAATTTGTCCATAAAAAGCAGTGTTGTTATTGTTGTCGGTTGGAAATTGTAAGTATAGATTATTTGTCGTGACCGTATTGGCCTGTTCTTGATTGTTAATTAAAACAGGCCATCCAGAAGTGCTATAAGTTACGGCTGTCATAGGGACTTCATTGGTTGCCGTATCTTTCAGCAATCCTGTTTTTAGGTTTTCAGAGCCTTCACCAATTTTATAGTTTTTGTAAAAATCGTAACTGCGTGTACGATCGCTTTGAATATAGACATACCAATTGTTTTTGGTTGAAAAATTAGTTAGCAAATCACTAAAAATAGCAGTCCCTTTTTTCTCCGTTTTTTCTCCAAATGCTGTTGCTGTAACAATTCCATTTTCAGCATGAGAGCCATAAAAAGCAGCAATATCAATAAATTGAGTGCTTTGCTCACGCACTAGTTTTTGTTTAAAGGGAGTGTCACCAGTTACTGTAATCTCTGCGAAAGGTTTGCGGGCATAGGCTAAATCGAAAGCAAACTCATGAGCATCGTCAATTTTGTAATCGCCGTAATTTAGAACAACATCAATTCCGCATACTCCTCCAGCAAAATTTCCTAATGATTTTCCAATGTCGATAAGAGGCAATTCGAAATCGTCTTTTTCGTCAAAAGTATCGCCGGCTGCAACAAATTTTGATTCTTTGAAAAAGAAGTCAGAAAGCGGGATTGCTAAGGTTCCATTAGTGGCATCATCCTCTTTTTCTTTCTCATAGCCAATAAATTTAGCGGTGAAAGGAGGAACGTCAATAGGTGTAATTGTTTCGCCTTCTTTTTTTACACGCCCTTCATGAAAAGCGTTGAAATCGATGTTTATCTTGTCAATAAAATCAGAATACGATCCTTCATTCTTCTTAACTAAAGGCTCTGCATCATCAGTAAAAAAGTCACTTTTTTGCAAACCTCTGTAAATGAAATATTTGATGTTTAGTCCAGGAAAAGGCTGGTTGTAAGGACGAAGAATTAGATTCACTTTATCAGGATTGCCAGTTTGAGGCTGAACCAAAACAACTCCTTTGCAGATCGCAAAGGCTTTTTTGGGAACGTCTAAAGTAAATCGAGAAGTGAGGTTGAAAACAGTTTCAGATTGAGGTCCAAAGTCTTGACCTGACAGCTGCGCGGGAAAACCTCCCGACTCTATAAAAAAATGGGATTTTGCGGACATATTTTAAGTATTAGTAATAAAAGTTTTTATTTAAACCATTCAGATTTATAGGTTTTGTACAAGAATCTTCCAATCAGGAAAAGCAGGATAAGTAGTAGCAATCTTCCTAACCAGATTTGGACTTTCTGCCAAAAAGTGAGATAGTTGGTAAACTTGGTAATTGTGATTGTTTTCTCTTGAACATCTTTAACCTGTTTCGATTTCCAATGGGCATAGAGTTCTTGTTCTTTGAGTTCGCAGTCTATGTTGAGTTTGTTGTTCTCAAGACGAACCTTTGGGCTTTTTAATGTACGCCCTGGTTCGGCCTGAATAACATTTTTAAGAATTACTTTTCCGTTAAGGCATTCTAATAATGCATTGTAAGAACTGCTGTCTTTTGAAATTTTAAAGATGGTATCGTGTAAAGTTTCTGTAATGGTTATGGTCTGAATTTTGTTTTCATTTTGTACCGGTTTCGGACTTCGGCATGAAATCATGATCAGGATAATGAAAAGAGAAAAAACAAGATATTTTAGTTTTTTTGTCATAATTAAAATTGGTTTTTAAGTTTTGGTTTTAGAGGCGTAAAAAGCCTTTAACGGTTTTTATGTCACGTTTTCTTCTGGCCACTTTATAGCCTTCGCGTCCGCCAGAATCATTGGTGTTTCCTTCAATGGTATAAATCGTATTTCCGACAATTTTTTCGACAAATCCGGCGTGACCAGTACCGTTATTAAAGTCTAGAATGAAAACATCCCCAGGCTGAGGTGTCTTTTTAATTAAAAGCGGTCTTGAGTTGTATTGATCCAAAACACCTCCCGTTTTCTTTAAAGGATTCTTAGCGTTCATTTGGGCAGCGGCGTTTTGTGTGCACCAATAAATAAAAGCCATGCACCAGGCGTATCCTTTACCAAGTCCGACGCTTCGTAGATAAATTTCGACTTCAGGGCCTGAATTGCTGTTTCTTGGTATTTCTTCGACACCAATCTGTGCCGTTGCGATTTCGATCGTTTTTTGAGCTAGTGTCATGAGCTTTTTCCGTTTAGTTGTTTAAATTTTTGTAGTTCGTCAACCAATTGCTGGTTGATTAGCATGAGTTCTTTATGCTGTATTTCCATTTTTTTTATGGTTTCTGTCGCAGCTGTGAGTCGTGCGGTAATATCGTCTAGAAGATCTCGGTAATATTTTACGGCGCTTACCGCATTGTCAAGTTCGGCTGCACGATCTTCTGCGAGTGATTTTCGCATCGAGAAAAGCCAGGTTATAAAAGCGGCAAAAAATGCCGTAAGAGTGGGGTATAAAAATTGTTCCATTACGTGTTATTGTAAAATTGAATATTGATTAAAGATGTTTTTAAGGAAACCGTTTTCGGGGTTGTTTTTTGCGGAAGCTTGACTAGACTTTTTTCTAGTTTTTTGATGTGGTTGTTTCCTTTTGACATTGCAAAGATTGGGTGAAAAAAGCCCTAAAAAAAATGCGTGCAAGGTTTGCGAACATTTGTATTCTAGGGCTTTACAGAGTTGTAAGGAAAGCGAACAGAAGTCGTTTTAGATGAAGTAAATCACTCATCTTTGCATCACAAAAAGGATGTTTTTGAAGATTAATTAAAGAAGAATTTTTCTTTTAAGTTGATTACGAAGACCTTCCTTGATTGATCATAAGTTCTTCGATTTTTTTTAGTTCAGAAGTGATAGGTGTACACAGAATTTCGTACAAAGTAGTTCTCGAAATCGGGTAAACCGGGTAAACGTATTTACGCCATACTACGGTAGTTGGAATGTCTTCCGTTTTATGTTTTTGATACAGCTCTTTGATAAGCTTGTAACGCATTAATTTATTTTTTTGAATTCCGAGGCTTCTGTTTGAAGATATAGGCATGAGAGATAATATTTTGAATGATAGAAAAAGAAAAAGAGTAAGAAGAACGAAGGTTGAAAAGTTAATTGTTTGAATACGAATTCGATGACATCATATTTAAGACAGCCAAAACCATTTGATCATTTAATGAATGGTTTTGCTCCTCAATGCCATTTTTATAGTAAACCTCGTTCTGAGGTCTTATTTGTTAAAGATTTTATTTAACAATCTAGGTCAGCAAACCCCGCATGACAATCCTGTTTCCAAAGCCTTTATAGGTTTGGATCCCAATAGAAAGAATGCGTTTTGGCTGTTATTTTATTAGGGCAGAAATCGCCCGTTTTTCCGGTTCCTGGTTCTCTTCAAAAAGAAGAAGAAGCAGGAACCATTTTTTTTACTTGCATGTATCGGCCGTAAGTTAGAAGGTCATTTTTAGCCTTTGTAAGTGGCTGTGGTGTGTTTTTTGAATCTTGGATTTTTAATCACAATATTTTCGTACTGATAAAAAGCCCGCCGTTCTTCGCTGGATAAATCATTAGTGAAATTCCAGTTTCCGAGTCCGTCTTTAAAGATCGTATGTTCGTTTACTTTGTAGCTTTCATGATCTGTAATTGGCTTTATTTTTACGCTCATTTAAGTATTGTTTAAAAGTTGTTTTTAATTTGAAAGAAAACCATTCTCTAAATAAAAATATTGGTTTTAAGTTGGTTGCAATTAATAAAAAAGCAAGAAGCAATGATAAATGGATGGTATTAAGCTGCATGATTTTGTTCGTTTTGGTTAAAGAAATTAAAAGCATATCCTTGTAAAAAATCAACAGAAGACATTGATAATGGAATGTTGGTTCTTACGCCATTTTCATCAATTCGGCATGCCTCAATAAACCAGCTTGAGCGAACAGGTTTAAAAGCAGAAGCAATAATTTCTACACCATCGGTAAATTCTTCATTATTAAACTCTTTTGTTAATTTTTGAAGCTCTAAAACTCTAGAACCTTTTAGATTTCCTTTGGCGTCTTTTTTTAGAAGATTGAAAACAATTTTAACCAACGAAGCAGTTTCTTTACTGGTTGAAAGAGACGAAATATAGTTTTGGACTTTTTCAATTCCAATTGTTACAGTATCATCCCAACCTTCATTAATGCGATAGCCAATTGTAATTTCTTCTTTATCATTAGAAAAGGTATGTGACATTTGTTTTTCTTTAAAACCATAAACCTGATTTTTTAAATCTAGAATAGTTTCAAATAGCCTGAATGTTTCTGTTTTGGCATTTCGCATCATTTCAGATGTTTCGTGTAATCTGGAAAGCGCTTTTGGGATCGTTTCGGCTACCAGTTTTTTGTAGGCATCTCTTTCTTCATTCTTCTTGTTTTCAACTCTCTGAAGCGCTTCTTTTAATTGTTGAGCAGAAAATTGAGTTAAGTCCATCACAGGTTTAAAATGGTTTGCAGTTGTAGTGTTCATAATAATTGGCTTTTAGTAAATTAATATTTCTTCTTTAAATGGATCGGCATAATAAGGTTTGAAATTGTGATATAAAGCAAGTTTCGAAACCTCTTTTATTTTACTTTCAATATTTGGCGAAACAGGACGTGGAGAAGCAGTTTCGTCTTCCAAAATATGCATCAGTTGAAAGCGTTCCTGATTGATGCAGATTCTTTCGCCAGCTGTAAAAGTTTTGGTTCTTTCTGAGCAATATTGAAGTGCCAGGTATAATAATGCGATGCGTTCTTCGATTTGAGTTTTATTCATGATTTTTCTTTAATTGATTTTTTAATTTATTAATGTCAGATTCGATTAAACTCCTTTCGGGGCTATTTGGATTTTCAATCAGCCAATTTTCCAGCTCCCTAATTTTTTCTTTGATTTGATTTGTTTCCATATTTTATAATTTTTGAGTGAGGATTAATGTTTTTTAGTTTTAATGATTAATATTACATTTTAATCGTAGTTTTATTCCTATTAGTCGTAGTGGCTAGTTTTTTACTTTTTTTACTACTTAAAAAGGTTGCAACTTTTTGTTAATCAATATTTTGTTTTTGTATTGTAATTTGTTGTTCGAAAACTTGATTCATTAAATTGTTAAAATTTGTATTGTTTTTAAAATTTATTTTTCTTTACTTTGCAAATATAATGTAAAATAATACATTAAAACAAATTTTTAACGTAAAAAAATACGTCTTTTTATGGGGTCAACTGAAAGAATGCGCGAATACCTTGATTATAAAGGGATAAGTAAATATAAGTTCTGTAATGATTTGGGCTTTTCTAATAAATTTTTAGATAATAGCAGTAATATGGGAACAGATAAAGCATGTAAAATTTTACACTACTATCCAGAAATAAATTCTGAATGGCTTTTAACTGGGAACGGACCTATGATTAAAGAGGATAACACGAGTGTAATGATCATGAAAAATGACAGAAAAACGGCTGATGCTATTCATGTAAACCAAGAGATTCCATTATATGATTTAGAAGCTGTTGCTGGATTAAGAGAGCTATTTAATAGTGGTGAACCTCAAAGAGTTTTGGACACTATAAAAATTCCGAATTTGCCAAAATGTGACGGTGCTATTTCGGTGACAGGAGATAGTATGTATCCTCTTTTAAAATCTGGTGATATTGTTTTGTATAAAGAAACTGAATTCGAGAATATCTTTTTCGGAGAAATGTATCTTTTAAGTGTGAAACTAAATGATTGGGAAGAATACATTACAGTAAAATACGTCCAAAAATCTGATCAAGGTTCTGAATATGTGAAATTGGTAAGTCAGAATTCGCATCATCAGCCAAAAGATATTCATATTTCTAAAATATCTGCTTTAGCGTTAATAAAAGCAAGCATTAGAATTAATACGATGATGTAAATTGCAAATAAAGTTTTTAAACTTTTTTAAAAGGTTTGAAAATAAAATAAGGCTTTAGCCAACGTAAAAGTTTGGCTAAAGCCTTTATATGTTTTTTAGAACTGTTGGTTAAATCTAATTTGAGAGCCTCAAATCATATCGCTCCTCAAAAAACGTTTTTCCCCATTCCTCAACTTCTTCCGATTTTGTCAATTCAAACCCCATCATTTTATACATTTGAAGCGCTTTATCTTGCAAGTTTGTAGTAAGCAGAAAAACGTTTTTGAATTTTTTCTGTTTACAGAAATCTATCGCTTCGGTTAAGAGTTTTTTTCCGATTCCTAATCCTCTAAAAGCAGGATCTAGGAGAAACCATCTCAATTGTGCTTCTTCATTAGGCTGATGTATAATTGCAACACATCCCACAATTTTACTATTGTATTCTGCCATCCAAATTCGATCATTTTCTGGGGAATATTTTTCTAAGAAATCGTAAAAAGTCTTGATTACATATTTTTCAAAATCAGTAGAGAAATGATACTCTTTTCCGTAAATCGCACCATGCAGATGTATAATGTAACCAATATCTCCAGGCGTAATTTCATGACGATAGGTAATATCTTCTCGTGCTATTTTATTTTCCGTAAGCAGATTTCTAACCGTGTTCATCGAATCGACTAAAATTTCTTTTTCAGAATTGTTTAGTTTTTCAATTTTACCCTCAATCTTGTTTTCAGATTTGGTGTTTAAAATAGCCAATAATTCTTTTCCTGTATTAGAAAGTTTAATATTGAAAGCGCGTTTATCTTCTTCTGAAGCAACTCTTTCTATTAAGTTTTCTTTTAAAAAGCGTTTTAAAATTCGGCTTAAATATCCTTTATCAAGATTTAAAATTTCGGTGATTTTCTGAGCTGTTATTATTTTGCTTTCACTGATTTCATATAAGATTCGTATCTCAGTTAAAGAATATTCGCTATCCAAATAATGCTGGCTTAAAATATCTAAATGCGCTGTATAAAATCGATTGAAACTTCTAATTTTTGAAGTTGTAGTATTCATGATTTGAAATTGTATTGTTGAGGTACAAATATATAAAATTAGTTGCTTTTGTCAACTAATTTGAATTTTTATTTTATTCGAAAAGAATTTTGAAGAGATTAAAAACCACTTCGAGGCATTTTCATTAAGTATTTGTTAAGCACTCTTCCGCTTCAAAATTGCTTTTTGTAAGAGAAGAATTGTTAGATGGAACAAAGTTTTTCATTTTTTACTCCAAATACTACAAAGTCTTATTCTACAGCCCAATTCCGATTTTAAATGTTAATAATATGTTTCGTTTCACAGTGGTTTTATTAATGTAAACGTAACCTAATCGACCTACCCTCAGTTTTAATTTTGGAGACATATAAGAGAACCCAATACTTTGTATATGCCAATTTTAAAACCAAATCATGTATAAGAAGTTTACAGACGAAGAACTTGTCGAATTATTAAAATCTGGCAAGGATAAAGCTTTTGATGAACTTTATTTTAGATATAGAGATCTGCTTGTGCGATTCGTGTACCTCCGAATGAAATCTATCGCCATTTCAGAAGAAATTGTGCAGGAAGTTTTTACCTCTATTTGGGAAAGACGCAAAACAATTGTGATTCAGAAAAGTTTTGCCGCCTATATCTATACTTCGGTGCGCTATATGACTTTAGACTATATCAAATCGCACGAAGTTACTGATCAATACATTCAAGAAGTTTTAGAAAAAAATACGGCTTCGCAAACCAGTTATAATGCGATCGAAGATTCTATTTATTATGATGAGTTGCAAAAAGCGGTTGACGAAGCAGCATCATTACTTCCTAAAAAATCAAAAGAGGTTTTTATTCTCAGCCGCGTAAAACAGTACACCAATAAAGAAATCGCCGAAGAATTGAATGTTTCGATCGAAACGGTAAAATATCACATTACATATGCGCTGAAATTTATGCGCACCTATTTGGGCGAATTCAATTAAAAGTAAACTTCAGATTAAGAATCCAGTTTTTTTCTTAACAGAAGCGTAACCTTTTGCGCCTACCTAAAATTACAATTCCCAAGACATACTAGTATAGACATAAAGAAATTATAATGCCTGAAAATTCAAATAACGAAATCAAAAATTTTTTAGAAGGAAAGTATTCCCCGAAAGGACAAGAGATGTGGAATAAATGGTACGACCGTACAGATGATTTTTTTGATAATATGGAAGTGGTTCAATCTGACCGCTCAAAACTGAAAAAAGAATTAAGACAAATAAAGAATACGAATAAAGTTATTTCGCTTACCTACAAAAACTGGGCTGTTGCAGCTTCTTTAGTTTTTCTTATTGGATTATCTGTGTTTTTCTATTCGACAAAAAATGCTGTAGAAAGCAAACAATTTGCAGTAAAACTAGGAGAACATGCTCATATAAAATTAAGCGACGGAACACAAATCTGGCTAAATGCAGGAAGTGTTCTTAAATATCCTACAGCATTTAAAGGAGATACAAGAGAAGTGTATTTAAGTGGTGAAGCTTTTTTTGATGTAGCCAAAGACAAAAAACACCCTTTTATTATTCATACCAATAAAATGGATACCAAAGTTCTCGGAACCAGTTTTAATGTTCAAGCTTATCCTGATCAGACCACGCAAGAAGTTTCAGTTGCAACTGGAAGAGTAAACGTGAAATCGACTGTTACAGAAGAGAATGTGTATGTAACTCCGGGACAGAAAGTGGTTTTTAAATCTCATGACAATAAACTTCAGGCTTTCAAGGATATTCCAGTAAATACCATTTCGTTATGGCGCAAAAATATTATGGTTTTTGAAGAAACGCCTCTGCCAGAAGTTGTAGCCACGATCAACCGTAATTATAATGTTGCGATTGAAGTCAAAAACAAGAATTTAAACGCTTTAAAGATTAGCGCCTATTTTAAAGAACTGCCTGCCGATCAGGTGATTGGGTTGGTGTGCAATATCATCAACGCCGAATACAAAATGGATTCTGGAGTTTACAAAATCGAATAATTTTTTAAACAATAAAAATAAAACTACGTAGCAAACTAATAAACAAAACAATTACACTAAATCTAAAAACTATGAATGAAAAACAAGTGCGGTATGCCAGCATAAGGACAATAGGAACAAAATTATTCCTGTTTATGACTTTGTTTTTTGCTGCCCTAACTGTGAAAGCAGGGAATGTTGACATTAACAAAAGAGTGACTTTAAAAGTTGATAATGAGAGTATAAAAAATATATTTCAAAAAATTGAAAATCAGGTTGATGTGCATTTTATGTATGAAAGCAGCCAAGTAAACGCCAATCAGAAATTAAGCTTAAAATTGAATAACGTAACGCTAGAACAAGCGTTGGATAAAATTTGTGGCAATGTGCTTCGATATGAGATTGTGAGCAACAATATTGTAATCAAGAAGAATCAGAAAGTTGCTTCTGTCGATCAGAATAAAATTATTGTTTCGGGAACTGTTTTTGGCGGAGATGATAATATGCCTTTGCCTGGCGTGGGAATCAAAGATAAAGGTTCTGATGCCGCAACAGCAACAGATTTTGACGGAACATTCAAATTAGAAGTAAACGCTTCAGAAGCGACGCTTATTTTTTCTTATGTGGGTTATATAACACAAGAAGTAAAAGTTACTAGTTCTCAAAATATTACGGTAAAATTAGCTGCCGATGTAAAACAGCTTCAAGAAGTGGTGGTAATGGGTTACGGAAGCGTGAAAAAGAACGAAGTTTTAGGAGCGGTTGGTTCTGTTTCTATGAAAGAAACTTCAAGCAGAACCTACAACAACGCTGCCGAATTATTGCAAGGAACAGTTGCTGGAGTTACCGTAATTAACGATGGCGGTGATCCGACTGCATCGCCAACAATCAACATTCGTGGTATTGGATCTTTAAATGCTGAAACACCTTTAATCGTTTTAGACGGAATCATTTATAGCGGATCATTAAACACTATAAATCCAAATGATATCGCTTCGATAAACGTTCTAAAAGATGCGGCTTCTGCAGCAATTTATGGTGCGAGAGCTTCTGGCGGAGTAATTTTGATCACTTCTAAAAAAGGAGTTTCAGATAAAATTAATGTGAATGTAAACTATCAAGGTGGTTTTCAGAATGTAGCTAAAAAATTAGAGGTTTTAAACGCTGCAGAATATGCTGATGCTATGAATCTTGCGAGAGATAATGCAGGTTTGCCGAGAATTCCTGCTTTTGATCCTGCATTTGAACCAACTGCAAGAACAACAAAAACTAACTGGATGGATGAAATTTTCCGTACAGGAGAAATTCAAGATTTGTCTCTTTCGGTAAACGGGAAAACAGAAAAATCTAATTTCTTTCTTTCTGGAAGTTATAGAAAAAACGAAGGTATTTTGTTAAATACTTACGGAGAACGTTACACAGTAAGAGCAAATTCTTCTTTTAAATTGGCTGATAATTTCACCATCGGAGAAAATATTTCGTACTCCTTAACTGATGGTCAGACTGCTAATACATCAAGCTCATACACAGGAGCCATTCAAGCAGCGATTTTATATCCGCCAAATGCAACGATTTACAGAGAAGATGGATCAGGCCAATTTGGTGGTGTTCCAGAAAAATATGTTGGTTCTTACGGAGACGTTATCAATCCTGTAGCGTACTTAAAAAGATTAGACAATAAAAATCCAATTTCTACCATTTTGATCAATCCGTATGCTGAATGGGAAATTGTTTCTGGATTAAAAGTAAAATCAAACTGGGGTTACACCAGAATTCAAGATAATGCAACAGATTTTACGGTAAAAGTTACCGAGCCAGGAAAGATCTTCGATTTCAACAGATTGACGTTGAAAAACATAACGACTACAGATTTATTAAGTGAGCAGACTATTTCTTATGAGAAATCATTCGGGAAACACAATTTGAAAGCTTTGGCTGGATATACGTATCAAGAAACGAAAAGAGATTTCTACACAGTTGAAGGAACTGGATTTGATAACGAAGATCCATCACAGCGTTATTTATTGAATGCAAAATTAATTCAGCAGACAGCAGCAGGAAGATCAGACGAAATTATTTCTTCTTATGTGGGAAGAATTAATTACGACTTCAATCAGAAATACTTAATCTCAGGAATTGTCCGTCGTGACGGAACTTCAAAATTATTAGAAAATAATCGCTGGAAAGTATATCCTTCAGTTTCTGCAGGTTGGTTAATTTCTCAAGAAAATTTCATGAAAGGAATGGAGCCCATCATTAGCAACTTAAAGCTTCGCGCAAGCTGGGGACAAATTGGAAACTTAGGAAACCTTGGCCCATACCAATTTAGTGTGCCTTTGGTACAAACTCAGGCTTTAATTGGAGCAGTTCCGTCCATCAATTATGGTTATGCTGAAAGCGAATTGTCAAACCCGAATTTAAAATGGGAAAGTTCTGAGCAGACCAATATCGGTTTAGATTTTACAATGTTAAATAATACTTTGGTAGGATCTGTTGATGCTTATGTAAAGAAAAACAAAGACATGTTGGTTCGTGACCAATTGCCTGGAGTTTCTGGAACGCCACAAGGAAGAATCGTTAACTCTGGAGATGTTGAAAACAAAGGAATCGAGGTGAGTTTAACGTACCAAAAAACTCGCGGAGAATTTAAATTTGATGTTACCGCAAACGCTGGATTCTTAAGCAATAGAATTGTTTCTATTAAAGATGATTTAAATTCATTAGAGCCTCTTGGTTTAAGCAGAGTTCGTAGTTTGCCATTAGCCAATATTTACCAAGTTGGAAGCCCAGTTGGAGCTTTCTACGGATATGCTACTGATGGATTATTCCAAAGCAATGATGAGGTGAAAGCCTATGTAAACAAAAATGGTGCAATGTATCAGCCGAATGCGGTCGCTGGAGATATTAAATTTAAAGATGAAAACGGCGACGGTGTAATAAATAATAGCGATAGAGTAGTTTTAGGAAGTCCTTTTCCTAAAACAACGTATAGCTTAAATGCCAATTTCAAGTACAAAGGATTTGATATGAATATCTTTTTCACTGGAGCTACAGGAAATAGCGTTTTCAATGCGGTAAAATATACAGGATTAAATGCTTCTTTCCCTGGTTACAACTTGTTGGCAGATTCTAAAGATGCTTGGTCGCCAACGAATACCAACACCAATGTTCCAATTCTTTCGTCAACAGATAATAATAACAATTTCGGTCGTATTTCTGATTTGTATATTGAAGATGCTTCTTTCTTAAGATTGAAAAACGTTTCTATCGGTTACACTGTAAAAGAAAGCTGGCTGAATGGAAAAGCAAAATTGAGATTCTTCATCTCGGGACAAAACTTATTTACGATTACCAATTATTCTGGTATGGATCCTGAAGTCGGACTTAAAAACTTCGGAATGGATTTAGGACGTTATCCGCTTTCTCGTATTTACATGACAGGTGTTAACGCAACTTTTTAAAAAATAAAAAACAATTAAAATGAAAAAAATAAGTCTTTTATTATTGAGTTTTGTGCTTTTGGTAAGCACTTCGGCTTGCGAAAGCGAACTTGATGTTGTGCCGCAAGGAGCTCCTTCGAGCGGGAATTTCTGGAAAACGCCAGCAGATGCAAAAGCAGGAGTAAATGCAATTTATGCTTTGTATTCTGATGATAATATGTACGGTCGTGGTTTCTTTTGGCTCAATAATGCCAGCGATGATATTGGAACAAAACCAAGGCAAAATGCAGAAAGAATTAAAAATTTTATTGTAGACGGATCTGAGTCGGATACTAAAGATATTTGGAGAATTCACTACGAAATTATGAAGCGTTGTAACGACGTTATTCGTAATATTCCAAATATTGCTTTGGATGAAAAAACAAGAAACGGAATGTTGGGAGAAGCTTATTTTAATCACGCTGTAATGCATTTAGAATTGGCCTATCATTACGGAGATGATCGTGCAGGAATTCCGATTCAAGACAGAGAAAACCCGACAAATGTATATGTGCCTCGCGCTAAAAACGTTGCTGAAAATTACGCTTACATTGAAGCCGATTTAATCAAAGCAGCCGATTTATTGCCTTATTTTGATCAGCTTACACCAGACAATCGCGGGCGCGCTCACAAAACTGCGGCTTGGGCATATTTAGTACGTACGTATTTGTATGCAAAAGATTGGGACAATGCCATTAAATATGCCAATATGATTGTGGCTAGCGGAAAACACAAATTATTGGACAATTTTGAAGACGTATTCAAAATCAGTAACAATTGGTCTTCAGAGTATATCTGGTCTGTAACTTCAAGTGCAGAAAATACTTCTTTAGGTTCTATTTTTCCTGGAGTTTGTTTAGAAGATAAAGGTTGGGGAGTTTACAACGGCTGGGGAAATTTTTATCCGACAAAAGAATTATTTGATGCTTATGATCCAAACGACAAAAGACGCAGTGCTACGATTTTACAAAAAGGAGACAAATTTGTTTACTTCGGAGAAACTGTAACTTTTAATGAAGGAAGTCATGTTGTAAGTTCAAGTAACAGAACGGGTTATCAGTTTAAAAAATATATGGAGCCTTTCAGTTATCCAAAAACAACTTCTGGCGGAGTGGATATTCGTTACGTAAATGCGAACGGAGACAAACCTTCAACAGCTTTAAATGTGCCTCTTTTGCGTTATGCAGATGTCATTTTGATGTTAGCGGAAGCGAAATTAATGAAAGGTCAAAATGCAGATGCAGAAATCAATATGATCCGTCACCGTGCAGGTCTTGCTGATATTTCTGGCGCAACAATGGTCGATTTGAAAAGAGAAAGGAGATGCGAACTAGCAGGCGAGTGGACAGATCGTCATTTTGACTTAGTGCGTTGGGGAGATGCAAAAGAAGCTTACGCAAAACCATTGCACCATTATAACGGAAGCGTAATATATCCTGCCCGTAATTTTAATCCTGCTATTCACCACGTTTGGCCAATTCCGCCAGATGAAATCGCAGTGAGCAAAGGAGCTTTGACACAAAACCAAGGCTGGTAATACATAATTTTGTTGTGTTTTTTTAGTTTTTTACGCTGCAGTCTTAGTCAGGAGACTGCAGTTGTAAAAAAAGTTTGTCACTCCGAGGAATGATGAGCAGCACCCAGTCACACAATCTTGTCATTTCGACGAAGGAGAAATCTTCGTAAGAAACTCGACAAAGATTGGAGATTTAGATTGTGGAGTTTCTTGTGAAGATTTCTCTCTTCGTTCGAAATGACAAGATTACTTTTTACTATGTGAATTTAAACAAGTAAAACGCCTTACGCATAAAGAAAAGCTATGTTTCTATGTGTTTTAAAAAAAAATAGCATAAACCAAATTCTGATAAAGTCACCTACAGCTTTAAAAGAATAAAATCATTTTCGATGAAAAAAATAATCACCCTTTTTTGTCTTCAATTTTGCCTATTCGCGCAAGCGCAAGAATACAGTTCGTCTAACATTCATTCTCATAACGATTACGAAAGCAAATTACCATTTTATGGTGCCTATTCTAACGAAACAGGAGTTATAGAAGCCGATGTTTTTTTAGTGAATAACGAATTGTTTGTGGCACATACTTCTAAAGAAATAGCTTCTCACAATACGCTTAAAAGCATTTATTTAGAACCTCTTTCCAACAAATTAAAAACGTTGGAAGGAAAAGCGTATCCGAGCAATAAACCTTTGATTTTAATGATTGATATTAAGTCAGATGCCGATCCGACTTTGAAAACCATTACCCAACAATTAAAGACTTTCCCAGATATCATTTCGAATAAAAACATCAAAGTGGTTATTTCTGGAAATAGACCTTTACCGTCACTATGGGCGGCATATCCAGATTTTATTTATTTTGACGGAAGGCTGAATGAAAATTATACTCTAGATCAATTAGCGAGAGTTGAGATGATCAGTGAAGATTTGCATGAAATCACAGTTTGGAACGGAAAAGGCGTTTTGACACAGCCAGATGCCGAAAAGATTCAGGCCATAATCAAAAAAGTCCATGATCAAAACAAAAAAGTAAGATTCTGGGCTACGCAAGACAACGTGAATACGTACATGACTTTGATGAATTTAAAAGTCGATTTTATCGGAACGGATAAAGTGGCCGAACTGACTCAATTTATCAATAATATCAAAACCACATTTTATCAGAATACCGAATTTCATCAAGCGTATATGCCTAAAAATAATTTCAAAAATAAACGCCCAAAAAATGTTATTCTGCTAATTGGAGACGGAATGGGATTAGCGCAAATCTATTCTGGTTACACGGCAAACAAAGGGCAGTTGAGTTTGTTTAATATTCCAACTCAAGGATTTTCGATCACAAAATCTTCAGACAGTTATATCACAGATTCTGCGGCAGGAGCAACGGCAATGGCTACAGGACATAAAACCAATAACCGTTTTATAAGTGTTGATGAAAACAGAAAACCTCTTGAATTGATTACACAGCAATTGGCAAAGAAAAACTATAAAACGGCCATTATTTCTGCTGGGAATATTACTGATGCGACGCCAGCGGCATTTTATGCGCATCAGCCAGAAAGAAGTTTAAGTGAACCTATTGCGAATGATTTCCTTTCGAGTCCATCTGATATTTTAATTGGAGGAGGACAGAAAGAATTTATTTCCAGAAAGGATGGAAAAGATTTGTCTAAAACCTTAATTGAAAAAGGCTATACTTTCTCGGATAAATTCTCGAGTTTAGATACCATTAAAAACAGCAGATTTGTAGTTTTGGAAGATGCTGCGGTGGTTTCTATGAAAAATGGGAGAGGAGATTTTTTAACGAAATCTTTTGCGAAAGCAACAAACACTTTTTCAAAAACAAAGAATCCGTTTTTTATTATGGCGGAAGGCGCTCAAATAGATTATGGCGGACACCAAAACAATGTAGAATATGTGGTGAGAGAAATGCTTGATTTTGACAAATTGGTTGGTCAAGCAATGGAATTTGCAGATAAAAATCCAGAAACTTTATTAATCGTAACCGCGGATCACGAAACAGGTGGATTATCTCTTATCGATGGAAGCATTGAAAAAGGATATGTTCACGGAAGTTTCAGCACCAACGATCATACGGCAATTCCGGTTCCGGTTTTTGCTTATGGACCAGGATCTGAAAAATTCATGGGCGTGTATCAGAATACAGCGATTTATGACAAGATTATGGAATTGATTGGAGGGAAATAATTTCTTTCTGATATAAAATTCAAATTAAAGGAGCATCTGAAAAGATTGCTCCTTTTTTATGTTTAGGCAAAATATTTCGCTCTTCGAGAGCTTGAAATGTTTCTACAAAAATCCCAGTGAGCGAAATGTATCATTTATCTAGTTCTTACATCTTACATTCCGCATTTCACATTTCACATTTCACATTTTGATCTATTTTCCTTTCAATAAATTAATGCTCACTGTTGCTGTATCTGCATCGGGAAATCTTTTGAAAATCGCTTGATCTGGAAACAATCCTGCTTCTGCCGCAATGGCATTAAAAACATCAATTTCAACAATATATTGGTCCGAAAAACCATGAGTAGCATCATAAGCAGTTGCTGGAGTTCGACCTAAATTATTAGCTGTAAGTTTCGGATTTAAGGTATGAAGTTCAATTAAAAGCAGACCAAATTTACGCACATACGGCGACCATTTTTGTAAATGTTCTAAGAGATTATCTTCAACCAAATTATTGCTAATTCTTTTCCCTCTGTAAGCAAATGCGCCAGTTGAGGTACTGACTCTGTTTGCGTTAGTATGTTTCGGATCTTGCCAAATTCTATTATGATCTAAAAAAGTCCTTACGTTGAGAAGATCTTTCAAGTCAATATTATAATTTTCTTTCAGATCATTTGCCAATAAATCAGGACGTCCGATATCGCCCCAAATTACTTTGGCCCAAATATCAGCATTGATAAGATTGGCTCTCGTGACTTTCAAAGCCGTCTGATTGTAATCGGCACCAACCAGAAATAACGGATATTCGTCGAGCATTTTTCCTCGTAAAGTCTGCCTGTCGATTACTTCAAAAATATGCTGCAGAAAAGCGCCATTTCCGCAACCCATATCTAGAATTCCTTTGGGCTGTTCTTCGATCGGAAGATTAAAAAGCTTGATCAGGATTTCGTCAACCACTTTAAAATAAGTGTCGTGCGCGCCGCCGCTTCCCCAAACATTCATTTCACGATCGACATGAAGTTCGTTTTCGCCTTCAGCTGTTCTTAAAATATCTGGATTGCCAAAAATTAATTCTTCGATTTTAGCAAAAGTGGGCAGATACGAAACGGTGACACCATAAGCACTGGCTCTTTTAGCAAAAAATAAACCTGCTTCTGTAAACTGATAATTGCCATTTTTTTCTAGAAACCAGCCCAGATGAACAAAAAAGTCCAATATTTTTTTAAATTTTTCTGGTGATTTATGAAACTCTTCGGGTCTGAAAGAAGTTTCCATAAAATATTTATGAAACATTCCGTTCATGGCCAGTCGAACAATAGTTGGTCCGATGAGGTAGCCTTCAATATGTTTTAAAATTTGCTCCTGGATACTGTTTTTCAGCGGATCATCTGAAGGTTCAATTCCGTATCTCTTTTTATATTTTTCGAAGATAATATTGAGTTTTTCAAAAGGAACATCTTCAAACAAACGCGGATGAAACTGGATAGACAATTGTAACAAACTCACCACATCTTCATAGAGATAAAACAGCGAAAAAGCGGTTTCCGTTTTCTCATTTACAGAAATGGTAATTACCTGAGTTTTATTATCGATTTCATATTCTAAAAATCCCTGAGAAGCCAAAACTCGCAACGCGACATTGAGATAACCTTCGTTAGCTTTAAAAGTAGCTGTAAGCTCAGATAAGGCAAGTTTTTTTCTGTCTAAAATAAATTCTAAAACCGATTTGTTTTTGAATGCAATCGCAACTGGAGGTGTAACTAATCCGTCAAGATGTCTGAAAATGGAACCTAAAAGCTGTGGTTTATCGTTCATAATACAAAAGAGTGAAGGTTAGTTTAAAAATAGTGATTTTTTTGATTACTCAATGCATGTCAAATTATAGTGTTGAGGTTTTGTTTAAAACAACATCTAAAAAGAGAGAGCTTTATTGGAGTTTGAAATTTAATCTAGATCATAGTGCTTTATGCTAATCTTGAAGCTGCGTTTTTTAATTTTAAAACGCTTGATATTAAATTAATGTTATTAAAAATAAAATGCGTAAAAACACTCATTATCAGTGTTTTGTTGTTTTGTAATTTAGTCCTGCTATTTTGTTTCAGCAAATATTTACTGCAAGCCTTAAATCTGTTTAGATCTTTCCTTATCGTATATGCCTCATTTATGTTTTTTATGTTAAAGTGTTGATTTATAAAAATAATGGTAACCAATAAAAATAAAAAATATGCGTAAAAGAGTAAAACAAAAAAATGGACTAGAAATAACAGCAGTAATTGGAACTTCTGCGATTCTGCTTTCTTTTGACATGGAAAAAAGTCTGACCGACGGGCTTCTAGGATTTGCTATTGAAAGAGAAGATCATACTGAGAACGAAAAATATTATCTTAAAGGTTTTAAGTATTTTGAGGAAACTGCTGGAAACACATTTGAAGGACAACTACATAGTACTTTCGAGCATCCAGTTCAATCATTTCTTTGGGAAGATTTTACTGTTAAATGTGAACATGAGTATTCTTATACAGTAACTCCCGTTTACGGAAAGCCAAAATTTTTGGAATACAGAAAACCTTGTACAATTAGGTTAAAAACACCTACAGAAGATGCGGGAGAGCATTCAATTTATTTTAATAGAGGTGTAGCGGGTAGTTTGGCTTATGCGAGAAGGTTCAAAAATAAAAGGCCTGGTTCTGAGGATATGAGTGAGGAGGAAACTGCAGAAGCGCTAAAATGGCTTTCAAGAGGTCTGGAAGAAGCTTTGTTAAAATTTATTGATAAAGCTAAAGACAGTTCTTATAAGCTTCGTGCTGCTTTTTATGAATTTGAATACTTACCAGTACTCGAAAGATTTAAAGTTGCATGTGAAGAAAAAGGGGTTGACGTAAAAATAATTTATGATTCTAGAGGGGAAGAAGAAGCGAATAATAAAGCAATAAATGAAGCTGGCTTACCTCGAAATGTTATGATTCCACGCAGCGCAGAAGCCTCAAAACGGTTTATTGCACATAATAAATTTATAATTCTGCTCAAAGATGATCGACCTATGGAGGTTTGGACTGGTTCTACAAATATAACTCCAAAAGGAATTTTTGGACAATGTAATGTAGGTCATGTTATACGAAATGAAAATATAGCGAAGCAATATTTTAACTATTGGACAGAGCTTGCTCAAGATCCTTTAAATGATGTGCTTGATAAAAAAACAATTGCTATTCAGCCTGATCTTCTGTATGATAAAATTCCTAAGAAGAGCACTAAAGTTTTTTTTAGTCCGCGTGAAAAGAAAACAATTCTACAGACATATGCAGATTATATGACAGGTTCGAAACAGCTGGTTTGCGGTATGTTTCCTTTTTCTTTTAGTTTGAAAATGAAAGAAGTGATTGTTAGAAAAACAGATAATTTGAAATATGTTATTATCGATAAAAAAGATAAAAATACTAGCCTCGTTACAACAGATTATGATAATGTAATTGTATACGGAACATATCTTAAAGATGGGCTTTATGATTGGCTAGAAGAAACTCACGCTGGTTTTCTGCTAAATTCAAAACCTTCAAATATAGGAACTAACTTTATTCATAATAAAGTGCTATTAATAGATCCACTAGGAGAAGATCCTATTGTGGTAACAGGCTCTGCAAACTTTAGCGACAATTCCATTGCTAATAATGATGAAAATACTTTGATAATAAGAGGAAATAAAGATGTTGCCGATTTATACTTTACAGAATTTGTTAGAATATTCAATCATTATTATGCGAGATATACTGCGGTTAAAATGTCTGAAAACCCTAGTGCAGAAAATCCAATTCATTTAAAAACTGACTCTGCTAAATGGGTGCCATCTTTTTATAATCCGAATGGACTTAAATATAAAAGAAAAAAAATGTTTACGGATATGAAAGTGTAAGACAGCAATTGTCTCTTTCTAGAAATATTTCAAGTAGAAACGCCTTTGGACATTTCATGTTTAGAGGCGTTTGATTTTTAACTAATTTTATTTTTTTCTACAAAAAAGACAGCACTCAATCATCATTTTTTGAACTTTTTTTCGAAAAATAAATCCTCAAAATCATTAAAAATTTCCTCAAAATCCACTTAAATCGACATAAAAACCAGAAAATTGATATTAAAAGTCAGAATGACAATAACTGATCAAAAACCAGTATTTGCTGAATATTTCATTTTATTTTGTAGAAAAAAAAGCGATTTATTGAAAAAAAATTTTACTAAAACGTTTTTGTAAGCTTCACTTGCCTATATTTGCGATGTACTAAAATATTCAACAATACATTTTTTGTCCGATGAAAAAGATTACAATTAGAGATATTGCGAAACAGGCAGAAGTTTCTATTTCTACTGTGTCTTTTGTGATCAACGGAAAGGGCGAAAAAATGGCTATTAGTCCAACGGTAATCAAAAAGGTTCAGGATGTAGCGCAAAAATTGCAATATAAGCCAAGCATGATTGCTAGTAGTTTGAGAACTGGAAAAACAAGATCAATCGGACTTATTGTAGAGGACATATCCAATCAGTTTTTTGCAGATTTGGCCAGAGTTATTGAAGACGAAGCAAAAAATATAGATTACAGAGTTTTTTATTGCAGTACAGGCGATGATAATAACCGTTCTGAAGAATTAGTGCAGAGTCTTTTGCAAGCCAATGTGGAGGGTTTTATTATTACGCCTACTCGAAATTTAGAGAAAACAATCGGACAGCTTTTAAAATTGCAAAAACCTGTTGTTTTGATTGACCGATATTTTGCCAACCAAAAAGTAAGTCACGTTCTCATGGACAATTACGAAGCATCTTATTCGGCAACTAAATTTTTAATCGGGAAAGGAAAAAAGAATATCGCAGTTGTGAATAATGAATCTGGAATGATTCAGATGAAGTTAAGAGAAAAAGGATATGTAGAAGCACTGAAGGAAGAAGGAATCTATGACGAAAAGTATACGCTGCATTTGGATTATCATTCAAGCGAGCAAAGCAGAATTGAAGCCATTGTAAATTTCTTCAAGAAAAATAAGGAGATAGATGCGGTTCTTTTTTCAGCCAACTATCTCGGGCTTGCAGGACTTCAGGCGTTTAGGATTTTGAAATGCAAAATTCCCGAAGATGTTTCCGTCATAAGTTTTGATGATCATGACAGCTTCAAATTGCATACGCCCACAATCTCGGTTATTGCGCAGCCTATTGAAGAAATTGCCGTCAAATCGATACAGCTGCTAATGAGCCAGATGACAAATTTGGAAGATTTCAAAATAGAAAAGGTTCTCAAAAAAGGAACTTTGATCATAAGAGAATCTGTTTAATCAATCCGACATCAAAATTGAAAATTAGAAATTAAAAAAGTGGGACTTTTTTTTAATCATTTCACTAAAACGATTTAGTAAGATTTTTTCTGGATTTTCTTAGACCTTAAAAAACTAAAACAGCTAAGAACTACTTTTTTATTCGAGCTGTAATATTGAAAATAGAGTGCAATTTTTTATTAATTATTTAAAAACAAACAACTTAACAACAAAACAAAATCAAAACCAATAACCAAAAAAACGCTTATGAGACGAATATTAGCAGTGTTAGGAGTGATATTGCTTAGCAGTTTGAGTGCTGCCGCGCAAAATCGATTAATAACCGGTATAGTTACAGATGCAGAGAACAAGGGAATTGTCGGTGCATCAATCGAAGTTCAGGGAAAACCATTTAGTGCTATTTCAGACGCCGAAGGCCGATTTAGAATGAATGTTCCTGAAGGTAAAGTTATCCTTAATGTATCTTCTATGGGGTTTCAGTCACAATCAGTGGCAGTTCAAGAAAAAGATACAAGAGTTGCCGTCACGTTAGTTGAAACGACGCAAGAATTAAAAGATGTTGTTGTAACTTCATTTGGAGTTAAAAAACAAAAGAAAAGTTTAGGTTACGCAGTTGGAGAACTAAAAGGCGAGGATCTGACAAAAAATAAAGAAATTAACTTAGGAAACGCGCTTCAAGGCAAGATTGCCGGAGTAAACGTTTCGGCACCAGTTACAGGGCCTTCAGGTTCAAGCCGTGTGGTAATTCGTGGAGCAACTTCTGCATCAGGACTGAATCAGCCGTTGTATGTGGTAGACGGAATTCCGATCGACAATACGCAACAAGGAAATGCCGGAATGTGGGGAGGTGCTGATAAAGGAGACGGTATGTCATCTTTCAACCCAGACGATATAGCTTCGATGTCGGTTCTTAAAGGTAGTGCCGCTTCTGCTCTTTATGGGTACAGAGGTTCAAATGGTGTTATCTTAATTACAACTAAAAAAGGTAAAAACGGAACTGGAATAGGAGTAGATTTTAGTACAAATTCTTCTTTTAATACACCTGCAAGCCTTTTGAAATGGCAGGATCAATATGGTGCTGGAGCGCCAGATGCCAACGGTGTGCCAACTAGATTTACCAATTTACAGGAACTTAGAGATTCATATTATTTTTCATGGGGAGATAAATATGACGGGACACCGTCTCTTTCTCTTGACGGTAAAACAAGACCTTATCAGCCTTACGGAAAAGATAATGTGGAGAATTTCTACAGAACTGGATATTCTTTCAGCAATACTTTAGCGATTTCTGGCGGAAACGAATCAACAAATTTCAGATTGTCTTTCGGAAATACCAAAGACGAATCGATCATGCCGGAAACTACTTTTGGAAGAAACAACGTGGCTTTAAGCTTAAATTCGGCTCCAAATAAAAGAATCAGCATAGAAAGTAACGCTCAGTACATTTCTGAGAAAAGCCACAACCGTCCTTATTTAAATGACTCGCCAAGAAATCCGTCTTTCCCGACTACTTTCATGACTACAAGTTCAGATATCAGATGGTTAAGCAATCCGTATGACGCAAACGGAGGAGAAGAAGACTTTTTAGGAGCAAACGTATACCATACCAATCCTTATTTTGCTACAAAATCTCCTTTAAATGATGATCTTAGAAAACGTTTTATCGGTTCGGCAAAAGTAAATTATAACATTACAGATAAAATTTATGCTAAAGCTGTTATTGGTATTGACGATGTTAATTATGAGTATACTGAAATTGAGCCAACTGGAATAAATTATAACCCAGGCGGATCTATCGAAAACAGAATCGAAACACGTTCTGAAGTAAACGCTTCTGGTTTCTTGGGTTACAAAGGAGATATTGCTAAAGATATTTCACTAGATGCTTTTATTGGAGCAAACCGTCAGCATAACAGATACAGCGGCATCAAAATGAAAGGAAACAATTTTATCGTTCCATTCAAATATTTCTATGGAAATACTCAGCCTGACAAAACGGAAAAATTATTCTCAGAAAGTGAAGTGAATTCTCTTTTCTATTCTGCAGATATCGGATATAAAGATTTCTTATTCTTGAGTTTAACGGGTCGTGAAGATTGGTTTTCAACACTAGATCCTGCAAACAACAGTACTTTCTATCCTTCTGTAAGTTCAAGTTTTATTTACTCTGAAGTTATCGGTCTTCCTGAATGGATGTCTTATGGTAAGGTTAGAGTAGGTTGGGGTAACGTTGGAGGAGCATTGCCAGAAGCTTATGCTCTAGCATTGACTTACACTACACCAGACGGACAGACAGATTCTTTAGGGCAGCCAATTTTGGGTGTAAACGGAGAAACAATTCCAAATAGAACTTTAAAGCCTTACAACGTAAGCACAATTGAGTTTGGTTTCGAAAACACATTCTTCAATAACAGAGTAAGTACAGATTTGACTTTCTACAGCAAAAAAACTACAAATGATATTACAGATGCTGACGTTTCTCAAGCTTCAGGTTACAGAACAACAAAAATCAATGTTGGAGAAATCTTGAACAAAGGGGTGGAGTTTGCTGTTAATGTAAAAGCGGTTAAAACACCAAGTTTTTCTTGGAACGTAGGTTATAATTTTGCTTATAATGATAGTGAAGTTTTGAATCTTTCTGATAAAATTACGACGAAAACATTAGAAGGAAACAGAGATGGAAGAGCTAATGTAGTGTTAGAAAAAGGACAGCCATTTGGAGTAATTAAAGCATACGACTATTTAAGAGATGCTAATGGAAATATAGTGCTTGGCACCGACGGAAAATTCTTAAGAGGAAATTTAATCATTGCAGGACAAGGTGTTGCGCCAATGTCTATGGGACTTTCTAATGATTTCTCATATAAGAATTTCACACTTTCTGTTTTTGTTGATGCTAAATTTGGAGGAGAGATCTACTCAGCTACAAACCAGTTAGGAACACGCTACGGATTATCTGAAATTACACTTCCAGGCCGTGAAAATGGTGTTCAAGTAAGCGGGACAGATGTTAACGGAAACCCAGTTAATACAACAGTTTCGGCATACAATTACTGGAGAAGCTACAGTGACGTAACATCAAACTTTGTTTACGATGCAGATTTTGTAAAGCTTAGAGCAATTTCATTTGCATACAATTTCCCAAAAGCATACTTGCAAAAAACACCATTCCAGTCTGTTAGTTTAGCATTTTCTGCTCATAATTTATGGACTATTTATGACAAAGTTCCAAACATCGATCCTGAGTCAAATTACTCAAACAGTAATGCTCAAGGTATGGAGAGAGCTTCTATGCCATTGACAAGAAACTATGGTTTTTCACTTAATGTCAAATTCTAATTCTTAAAAAGATGAAAAATAGATATATCAAAATATTTTGTGTCGCAATTGTTGGTGCTTTGACATTAGCTTCATGCGACAAAGGATTCGAAGAAATGAATAAGAATCCAAATGCTTTAACAGATCCAGCTGTAAAATCAATGTTTACGCTTGCTGAGATTTATGTAGACGGACAAGATTTTTCTAACACAAGAGGAAACAATTTATACGCAGCGCAAATCGTGCAGCAGTTTTCTTCGCTAGGAGGACCAGGTTCAAAATACACGTATTCTTCTGAGTATTCTGCCGCTCTTTTTGGTGAGACTTACGGAAAAGGATTAAATCAGATTTTCCAATTATTATCTGTAGTAGAAAATACGCCAGAAAATACCAATATGATTCAGGCATTAAGAATCATGAAAGTTTTCTTGTTCCAAAAATTGACAGATACTTATGGTGAAGTCCCTTATTTTGAAGCAGGAAAAGGATATAACGGAAATGTTTTTTCTCCAAAATATGATACGCAAGAAGCGATTTACAATGATCTTTTAAAAGAATTGGATGAAGCTGGAACTGCACTTGATGCAGGAAAACCATTTGTTGGAAGCGCCGATTTGTACTACCAAAGTGATGTTGCAAGATGGAAAAAACTAGCAAACTCTTTAATGCTGAGAGTTGCAATGCGTTTATCTAAAGTAAATCCGGCAAAAGCAAAAGAATTTGTAGAAAAAGCTTATGCAAAAGGAGTTTTTACTTCAAATGATGACAGTTTGGTTTTAAAACACGATGCAGGTCCTGCAGGTGTTAAAACCAATCCAATTACATCTTCTTGGGTTAGAAACGATTTGAATGGAGGAGAATCTAACATTAAATTCAGTAAAACGTTTATCGATATGTTGAAAAACACAAACGATCCTCGTTTAAGAATTTATGCAAAACTAGAAGCAACAGGAGACAACAATCCGGCAAGTCAGCAAGGTTTGGCAAATGATGCAAAAGAATTTCCAGGAGGAGACAAAAAATTGTTCTCAGACCCAAATACTTCTACAGTATTGCGTTTAGATGCCCCAACACTAATTATGTCTTATGCTGAGGTTCAGTTTATATTGGCTGAAGCGGCTGTAAAAGGGTGGAATGTTGGCGGTTCTGCTCAGACGTATTATGAAAACGGTGTAAGAGCGGCAATGAATATCTTAACCATTTTTGGAGATAAAGTGCCTGCCGTTACGCCAGCAGAATACAACACTTACATCACAACGTATCCGTTTAAATCTGCAGGAACAGAAGCGCAAAAAATCGAACAGATTATCACTCAAAAATGGATTGTATTGTTATTCAACGGTTTTGAAGCATTCTCAGAATACAGAAGAACAGGCTACCCAGTTTTAGTTCCTGTTAATGATCCAACTGGAGAAACACAAGGAACAATTCCGAGAAGATTAATTTATGATCAGTCAGAACTTATCACAAATGAGGCTAATTATAAAGAAGCAATTCAACGTCAAGGTTTAGATTTAATGACCACAAGAATCTGGTGGGATAAATAATTTTTAAATTGGTTGGTTAGTTAAAATAAGTCGGGTACTGAGCATACCCGGCTTATTTTTAAAACAATTTAATTGAGTGATCTTGGAGGAAAGAATTGAAAAAATTATTGTACAGATTTAAATGCTTTTTTTTCGCAGCAAACCAATGGGATTCTGCTGAAAAAGATGGGTTTTATTTTCTGGATTTTAAAATTTTCAAAATAGTATACTTAAAGTTTATTTCAATTATTTGAATTAAAAACAATCCACATCAAAATAAAAGAAAACATAAGGCAGTGGTAAAGAAAATATTTCTAGTTGTATTTTAGAGTTACTAACAAAGAATAAATTTTCAAGAGAAGGAATAGCGCGGTCAGTCTTTCCTTCTCTAAAACTGCCCAATTACTTGCCTTTTTTAGTAATTTTAGAAGGTATTAAAATAGTACTCTGTAAATGAATTATCAAAAACAACTTCATTGGATAATGTCCTTATTTCTGGCTGGTTTTACATCAATTGCCTTTTCGCAGAAAATTGATTTAAAAAACAATTGGAAGTATCGTGAAGAAAAAACACAAAAATGGTATTCGGCTACTGTGCCAGGAGAAATTCATACCGATTTGCTAAACAGCAAATTAATTCCAGATCCATTTTACAGAGACAATGAGAAAAAACTGCAATGGATTGAGCGCAAAAACTGGGAATACAAAACAGTTTTTCAGGTTTCGGCAAATATGTTGAAAAAGAAAAATACAGAATTAGTTTTTGACGGATTAGATACTTATGCATCGATTTATGTAAACGATAAGCTGGTTTTAAAAGCTGATAATATGTTTCGTCAATGGCGTGTTGACGTTAAAAAAGTCTTGAAATCAGGAAATAACGATTTGCGAATCGTATTTCAATCGGCACAAAATGTAGTCGATTCGCTGGCAAAAAAAGATTATCCATTTGTAATTCCAGACAATCCTCGAGCTTATGTACGCAAAGCGCAATACCATTTTGGATGGGATTGGGGACCAAAATTCACCACTTGCGGAATTTGGAAAACGCCAAGATTTGAAGCTTACGACGAAAAAGAACCTGAGAAACCTTATATTTTAAATCGAAAAATTGAATTAATACAAGACAAAGACAGTCTTGGCCGCTCTTTTTATTTTAAGATTGACGGAAAGCCGGTTTATATGAAAGGAGCCAATTATATTCCGTCAGATGCTTTTCTTTCTAGAGTGACCAAAAAAGAATATGAAAAAATAGTCTTATCTGCCAAAGAAGCCAATATGAATATGCTTCGTGTTTGGGGCGGAGGTATTTACGAAGATGATTATTTCTACGATTTATGCGATAAATATGGGATAAATGTCTGGCAGGATTTTATGTTCGCAGGCACAATGGTTCCTGGAGACGATGCTTTTTTTGATAATGTAAAAAAAGAAGTTCAATATCAGGTAAAAAGACTGCGCCATCATCCAAGCATTGTTTTATGGTGCGGAAATAATGAATCTGACGAAGCTTTTAAAAATTGGGGCTGGATGAAAAGTTTCAAAATTTCAAAACAAGATTCAATCCGTTTGTGGAAAGATTACACCCGTTTGTTTCATGACAGTATACCAAAATGGGTAAAAGAAGTTGATGGAAAACGCCCTTATTTAAGTTCTTCGCCATTATATCATTGGTCAAAAGCAAAAAGTGTAACCGAAGGAGACAGCCATTATTGGGGAATTTGGTGGGGATTGGAAGATATTGAAGCCGTTCAGAAAAAGACAGGAAGATTTGTGAGCGAATACGGAATGCTATCATTACCAAATTACGCTTCAATTGAAGGTTTTACTTCACCAGAAGACCGACATTTATATTCTGATATACTCAAAGTACATTTAAAAGCGGGTCAAGGTTTTGAAAAATTAGATTCCTATCTCGGCAGATATTTTATTGATGCTTCGAAAATAAAAAAAATGAATCTAGAAGATTATGCCTATTTGAGTCAATGTCTGCATTATTATTCCATAAAAAATATTGTTGGTATCCATCGTGCTAAATCGCCTTATAATATGGGAACTTTAGTTTGGCAGTTAAATGACTGTTGGCCTGTAGCAAGTTGGAGCATTACAGACTACAATAATCGACAGCCAAAAGCCGCTTGGTATGCTATAAAAGAAGCATACAGAGACGACATAAAACCAGAAACCGATTTTACACATCCGAAAGATTTGGCATTAGAAGACCCAAAAATCAGTTGGGAAATAAAAGGAAATATCGTAGTTGTAAAAGCTCAGAAAATGGCAAAATACGTTTGTATTTCGATGAAAGGCTATAACGGAAAATGGAGCGATAATTATTTTGATCTAAAAGCAGGAGAAGAAAAAACAATTTCGTTTGAAGGGAAAATAGCAAAACCTGAGATTAAGATTTATTCTTTGTTTGAGGTTTTAAAGAAATACGAGTAGAGGTTCAAAGGAACAAAGATGCAAAGGGATAAAGGTTTTCCGTAGAGACGTACTGTAGTGCGTCTTCTTACGAAGATGAGAGTTCATTTTTCATCATAATGTTTTATAAAGTGATCGTAGAGAAGCACTGCAGTGCGTCTAACACAAAGAATTTAAAAATAATTGAATCGCATGTTTAGACAATTTTTTTTAAGAATTAAATAAACAAAGGTTTTCTGTAGAGGCGCACTGCAGTGCGTCTCTTTACGAAGATGAGAGTTCATTATTTTTATCATAAGGTTCATAAATTGACCGTAGAGACGCACTGCAGTGCGTCTAACACACAGATTAAAAAATTAAAATATATGAGAATAGTATTTAGCGGCTTTTTGGCTTTAAGTTTACTTTTTGCCAATCCGATAATTTCACAGCAAAAAAAGACAAACCAAACCGATGTAAAATATACGCAATATGTAGATCCGCTTATTGGTTCGGCGGGACACGGTCACGTATTTGTGGGAGCAAATGTTCCTTTTGGAGCTGTACAGTTGGGACCGGTAAATATTTTTGAAGGCTGGGACTGGTGCAGCGGTTACAATTATGCCAGTAATACGATTTTGGGATTTACACACACGCATTTAAGCGGAACCGGAATTGGGGATTTAAATGATATTCTTGTTTTGCCTGTCAGCGGAAAAGTTGGTTTGACCAAAGGAACAAAAGAAGATATGGTAAAAGGTTACGGCTCGTATTTCTCTCATAAAAACGAAGTGGTAAAACCAGGATACTACAGCGTTTTATTGGATAAATATAAAATCAAAGCCGAATTAACAGCCAGCGAAAGAGTTGGTTTTCATAAATATACTTTTGAAAACACTAATGATTCGCACATTTTAATTGATCTTGCCGACGGAATCGGTTGGGACAGACCCGTAAAAACGTTCATTAAAAAAGTTAGCGAAAATAAAATTGAAGGCTATCGATATTCTGCAGGATGGGCGGCAGATCAGCGTATTTATTTTGCAATGGAATTCTCTGAGCCAATCGCAAACATGATAGTTTATGACAGTACAGCTGTCGTTAAAGGAACTGAAGGAGAAGGCTTAAAAATAAAAGCGGTTTTAGATTTTAAAACCTTAAAAAATAAACAGATTCTGGTAAAAGTCGGAATTTCTCCAGTTAGCACAGAAAATGCATCTGCTAATATAAAAGCTGAAATTCCGAATTGGGATTTTAATGCAGTTGTGAAATTAGCAGATTCAAAATGGAACAAAGAGCTAAATAAAGTTCAGATTAAAGCAGATGAAAAAACAATGAAAGTTTTCTATACTTCATTGTATCACACCATGTTTGCGCCTTCAATTTTTAATGATGCGAATGGAGATTATTTAGGAACTGATAAAAAGGTTTACGAAAAAGCCAATTTTACCAATTACACTACTTTTTCACTTTGGGATACCTACCGCGGACTGCATCCTCTTTATACAATTACACAACCAGAAAAAATCAATGATATTGTAAAATCGTTTTTAGCGATTTATCAACAGCAAGGAAGATTGCCTGTTTGGCATTTAATGGGCAACGAAACCAATACGATGAACGGAAATCATTCGATAGCGGTTATTGCAGATGCGTATTTAAAAGGATATCGAGATTACGATACAGAGTTGGCTTACGAAGCAGTTAAAAAAACGGCAATGCAAACCCGAAACGGAATGGATTATGTTCAGAAACTAGAATATATTCCTGCTGATAAATTATTAGAGTCTGTTGGAAATGCTTTAGAATATGCGATTGATGATTATTGCATCGCTTTAATGGCGAAAGCTTTAAACAAAACAGAAGATTATAATTATTTTTCCAAAAGAGCCAATTTATACAAACAGTATTTTGATAAAGAAACCACTTTTATGCGTGGTAAATTGGCAAATGGCAATTGGAGAACGCCATTTAATCCGCTTTCATCAGCGCACCGTAAAGACGATTATGTAGAAGGAAATGCGTGGCAATACACTTGGTTGGTTCCGCAAGACCCGTACGGTTTAATTGATTTGTTTGGAAGCGAAGATAAATTTATCACAAAACTGGATTCACTTTTCTTGCTGACTGACAAAGTAGAAGGCGAGGATGTTTCGCCAGATATCAGCGGTTTAATAGGCCAATACGCTCACGGAAATGAGCCAAATCATCATATTCCGTATTTGTATGCTTATGTGGGACAGCCTTGGAAAACAGCAAGATTAATTCGAGAAATCGACGAGAAATTCTACTCAACAAAGCCAGACGGATTATGCGGTAACGAAGATTTAGGACAAATGTCGGCTTGGTATGTTTTATCTTCTATGGGATTCTATTCGGTTAATCCAGCAAACGGAATTTATGTTTTAGGAAGTCCATTGGTAAATTCAGCCATTATCCATCACAAAAAAGGTATTTCATTTACAATAAGTGCAATTAATAACAGTGCTTCAAATATTTATATTCAAAAAGTAGAATATAACGGAAAACCCTATACAAAATCATATATCACGCAAGAAATGATTGTGAAAGGCGGAGAGCTGAAATTATATATGGGAAGCAAAACGTCAACGACATTTGGAGTTAAGAAAGAAGATAAACCTTTTTAGTTTTCAGTCACAGGCGCAGTTTACAGTCCTATCTTGGGTATAATATAAAACATTTCACAACTCACAATTCACCATTTACAATTCAGAAATATGAAAATAAAGAGTTTAATTTTTTTAGGAATATTGCAATCTTGCTTTTTTCTAAATGCACAGAATTTAGATCCCGTAGAATATGTAAATCCTCTAATGGGAACACAATCTTTGCATAATCTTTCAAATGGAAATACCTATCCAGCAATTTGCAGACCATGGGGAATGAATTTCTGGACGCCGCAAACGGGAAAAATGGGCGACGGATGGGCGTATACGTATACGGCAGAAAAAATAAGAGGATTTAAGCAGACACATCAGCCATCTCCTTGGATGAATGATTACGGTCAGTTTTCGATTATGCCTGTTACGGGGAAATTGGTTTTCGCTGAAGACGAACGTGCGAGTTGGTTCAGTCATAAAGCAGAAGTTTCAAAACCCTATTATTACAGCGTTTATCTGGCAGATCATGATGTTACGACTGAAATTACAACAACAGAAAGAGCGGCACATTTTCAGATCACATTTCCAGAAAATGAAAAATCTTCTATTGTAATCGATGCATTTGATAAAGGCTCTTATATCAAAATAATTCCGTCAGAGAATAAAATAATAGGTTATACAACACGCAATAGCGGAGGAGTTCCTCAAAACTTTAAGAATTATTTTGTTTTGGTGTTTGATAAAAAGTTTGAAACCAATTCAACTTGGATTGATAAGAGTTTGACTGCTGATAAATTAGAATCAGAAGGAAATCATGTAGGTGCTGTGGTTGGATTTAAAACCAAAAAAGGAGAAAAAGTAAATGTTAGAGTAGCATCTTCTTTTATAAGTCAGGAGCAAGCTGAATTGAATTTAAAAAATGAATTAGGAAAAGCAACTTTTGAAGAAACCGTTGTCCAATCTAAAGCAGAATGGAATAAAGTTTTAGAAAAAATTACTGTAGAAGATACGAATGTAGATCAATTAAAAACCTTTTATTCTTGTTTGTATCGCACCGTTTGTTTTCCTCAAAAACAATATGAAATTGATAAAGATGGGAAAATTGTGCATTACAGTCCGTACAACGGAAAAGTGCTGCAAGGATATATGTATGCAGGAACCGGATTTTGGGATACTTTTCGCGCTTTATACCCTTTATTAAATCTAGTTTATCCTTCTATAAACAAAGAAATGCAGGAAGGATTGATAAACGATTACAAAGAAGGCGGATTTCTTCCTGAATGGTCAAGTCCAGGTTTTAGAAATGTAATGGTGGGAAACAATTCGGCTTCTGTCGTTTCAGATGCTTACATGAAAGGATTGCGAGGGTATGACATTAATACTTTGTACGAAGCCTTACTGCACGGAGCTAATACCGAAGGTCCGCTAGAAGCTGTTGGAAGAAAAGGAGTTCAGTATTACAATACTTTAGGATATGTTCCGTATGATGTAAAAATCAACGAAAATGCAGCGCGAACACTAGAATATGCTTATGATGATTTTGCGATTTGGAAATTGGCAAAAGCATTAAATCGCCCGAAAAAAGAAATTAGTTTGTATGAAAAGCGAATGATGAATTATAAAAAACTTTATAATCCATCCGTAGGGTTAATGAGCGGACGAAATAAAGACGGCAGTTTTCCAGCCAATTTTAATCCGTTCAAATGGGGAGATGCCTTTACAGAAGGAAACAGCTGGCATTACAGCTGGAGCGTTTTTCACGATATTCAAGGTTTGATTGATTTAATGGGAGGAGAGAAGAATTTTACCGCAAAATTAGATGCCGTATTTACAATGCCTCCGGTTTTTGATGATAGTTACTATGGAGCTGTTATTCACGAAATTCGCGAAATGCAGATCATGAACATGGGACAATACGCGCATGGAAATCAGCCAATTCAGCACATGATTTATTTGTACAATTATGCAGGCGAACCTTGGAAAACGCAATATTGGTCAAGAGAAGTTATGAACCGTTTGTACAAACCAACCCCAGATGGTTATTGCGGAGACGAAGATAACGGACAAACTTCTGCATGGTACATTTTCTCAGCCATGGGATTTTATCCAGTTTGTCCAGGAACAGAAGAATATGTTTTGGGAGCGCCTTTGTTTAAGAAAACAACTCTACAGTTAGAAAACGGAAAACAGCTTATTATCAATGCTCCTAATAATTCAGAAACTAATAAATATGTAAACGAATTAAAATGGGATAATGCTCCTCATTCTAAAAATTACATCAACCATTTTGATGTGTTAAAAGGAGGCGAACTAAATTTTGATATGACAAGTTCTCCGAATTTAAAAAGAGGTATAACAAAAGAAGCCTACCCATATTCTTATTCAAATTCAAAATAAAAAGATATGCAGTCACGTAGAAAATTTATAAAAAACGCAGGCATTTTTTCCGCAGGATTATTGGCACTTCAAACAGAAGCTTTCGGATTTAATTCAGATACTTTTCAGTTGCCGCTAAAAGATTTTGTTTCTAAACGACCTCCAGTTGCCGAAAGAAAATTTACGAGTAAAGCCATTGAAGCCGCTATCGTACGCATTAAAAAGCAAATTGCCAATCCTGAATTGGCTTGGATATTTGAAAACTGTTTTCCAAATACATTAGATACCACAGTCGATTTTGAAATTATCGACGGAAAACCAGATACCTACGTAATTACAGGAGATATCGATGCCATGTGGCTGAGAGACAGTACAGCACAGATCTGGCCGTATATTCCGTTTGTAAAAGAAGATCCAAAATTAGCAGAATTGGTAAAAGGAGTAATTAATCGTCAAGCGAAATGTATTCTGCTGGATCCATATGCGAATGCTTTTTATAAAGATTTTACGAAGGAAAGCGAATGGAAAAATGACCTTACCAAAATGCAACCCGGAATTCATGAAAGAAAATGGGAAATTGACAGCTTGTGCTATCCAGTTCGATTAGCGCACGGATATTGGAAAGAAACGGGAGATATTAGTTTGTTTGATGGCAAATGGAAAGAAGCCATGCTTTTGATCCTGCAGACTTTTAAAGAACAGCAGCGAATGGATGGTAAAGGTGGACCGTATAGTTTTCAGCGCCAGACGGCTTGGGCGACAGATGGAGTTCCGTTAGGCGGTTACGGTTATCCAGTAAAACCTTGCGGATTAATCGTTTCGACTTTCCGACCAAGCGACGATTCTACTTTATTCGGTTACCTGATTCCGAGTAATATGTTCGCTATTGAAATATTAGGCTATCTGATTGAAATTTTCTCTCTTCCAGCTTTAAAAGATAATGATTTAGTAGCTAAAGCTACAAAATTAAGAGATGAGGTTCAAAAAGGATTAAAAGAACACGGAATTATCAATCATCCAAAATTCGGAAAAATCATTGCGTTTGAAGTAAATGGATATGGCAGTTTCCATATGATGGACGATGCTAATGTGCCTTCTTTATTATCATTGCCTTATTTAGGCGCTATTGCTCCAAATGATCCATTGTATTTGAACACAAGAAAAGTGGTATTGTCTGAAAATAATCCGTTTTTCTATAAAGGAAAAGCAGGAGAAGGTATCGGAGGTCCACATACAGGAGTTGATACCATCTGGCCGATGAGTATTGTTTTGAGAGCCATTACGAGTGTAGACGAAAATGAAATAAAAGCTTGTATCAGCAATTTGATTAAAACCAATGCAGATACTGGATTTATGCACGAATCGTTCCATAAAGACGATGTCAATAAATTTACCCGTAAATGGTTTGCTTGGGCGAATACATTATTTGGCGAAATGATTGTACATACCAGTATACATTTTCCTCAAATTCTAAAAGATAAAAATATCTAGTACTAAAGCTTAATAATTAAAAATGAATACATCACACGCCATTGGGCTAGATATAGGAGGAACGCATATTACAGCTGCGGTTATTAATAAAACAGAGATGAAAGTGCTTGACTTTTCACTCTGTAAAGAATCCTTCGATTCGAATAGGCCAGTAGACGAGGTTATGAACATTTGGAAAAAAGTAATCAGCACCTCAATTGAAAATTCTAAGATTAAAGACATTACAGGAATTGCTATTTGCATGCCTGGACCATTTGATTATAAAACCGGAATTTGCTGGATTAAAGATCAATCTAAATATGAACACTTTTACGGATTGAATATTAGAGAATTGCTTCTCGAAACTCTTGGTTTTCCTGCAGATTTTCCAGTTCTTTTTGAAAATGATGCGGTTTGCTTTGGAAAAGGAGAAGTTTTCAAACAACAAGAAAACCTTTCTAAAAAAGTAATGGCAGTTACATTAGGAACAGGATTAGGAGCTTGTTTTATTGATAAAGGAACATCTATCAGCTCAGGAAATTCTGTTCCAACTGACGGAGAAATATACAATCTGCCTTATAAAGATGGTATTGCAGAAGATTATGTTTCAGTTAGAGGTCTTTTGTCGCATTATAAATTTTTAAGCAATAAAGATCTTAATAATGGCTTAGAACTTTATAATCTAGCAAAAAACGGAGATCAGCAAGCAATTTTGGTATTTGAAAGAATGGGCGAGGATTTAGCCGAAGTTGTTGTTCCGTGGATTAAAAATTTTGCAGCAGACCATATTATTATTGGCGGAAAAATTGCCAATGCTAGCGATTTGTTTTTGTTTTCATTCAATAAAACAATACATGAATTAGACTTAAAAGTTGAGGTTTCTATTTCGAATGATAATGAAATTGCCGCCTTATTAGGAGCGGTCAGTTTTTTATGCGATTAAAAACAAAAAGGATGAGGTTTTACTCATCCTTTTTTTTATGTCTATGCTAAATATTTAAAGCTTTTAAACGGTGTCTCTATAGTTTTTAAGAGTGACAAAAGAGAAAAATTGTTGGAGATATAGAAATATAAAAAAGCCTTTAAATAAGAGTATTTAAAGGCTTTTGGTTTTTAAAAGTCTCTACTGAAACTTCATCTGGCGGAGAAAGAGGGATTCGAACAAAAATGTTGCATCCCGCTTTTATACTGCATTCCCTAATATTTTCTCGTTATTTTGCCACGATTTTGCCATGAACTTTTTGTGCATTTTTATAAATTTTGAAAAGTTCCGGAGCAAATTATCTGTTTAAATAATGTTATAATTCTTAATTGGTTGAAAGACAAAGTTAAGCATTTATGCGGCGCTCAGACAATTTTTTTTAAAGTATTTTAAATAGTTTGCAATGGAATTCAACAACAATTTATTATTGGTTTTTTAGTAGAGAAATCAATCCCAAAACTTATGTAGCTGAAAAAATAATTAATTATTTTTTAAAATCTGACTTAAGTATTTGTGGCACTTTTGAAGGCAGCTCCAGTTTCAGATTTTCAACAATCTGCTATTTAAAATATTGAATCTTTCGCTCCATTGTAGCTGTTACTTCATTTTTATTCCCTTCTAAATACATCTTACACTTAATCCAGTTTTTATGATTATCGTATTCATATTCATAATATCTGTTTGTTGGCTGATTTATTTCATCTTCACTAATAAAATTGACTTCCACTAAATCGTTATTTTCATTATAGTTGAAAACCATATCATCACTTGGGTAGGGATAAGTTTGTTGGCCTGTAATATGTATTTTTTGAATATAAGTATTGGTAGAGTCGTAAGTATAAATTGCAGTAAGGAATATTCCTAAATAATTACTCCAAGTTATCTTGGAGATTTTGCTTTTGTCATCGTAGTAACATTTAAATTTAGTGTCACAGGCATAATGAAATTTATTGTCTGAATTAGTGTCGCTATACGGGCTTGTGTTCTTTGAATCAAAATTACATTCTGTTAGGTTTCCTTTCGAATCGTATTTATATGTCTTTACTAACAGTAGTTCTTTTTCTGAAGGTGATGTAAATACTTTTTGTTCAGGTTTAGGTTTATAATAAATCTTTTCTTCAATAATTTTATTCCCTTCAGTTTTATATTGATATTGAAACTGCCTTAGATCTCTATATTGATCTTGATATTTATTTAATGCTATACTTGCGCTGTCTAGTTTGGCTATTTTATAATCTCTGTCATTTTTAAATCTAGTTTCAATAGAGAAATTAGTCTGGATTTGTAAATCCAAATCAATGGATAATGGTTTTAAAATGCTTAGATAAGGCAACAAATCTTTTTTTAAAATATAGTCTTTGTCATCATATTCATATTTATATAATTTTCCCACCGGACGATCCTCGTAACCTTTGGTTCTATTAGTAATAGCTTTTTGTGTAATATTTCCTTCTTTATTGAATTCGTAAGAATCATCATTAGCAATATCATTTTCAAATAAAACACGGTATTTTACTAGTGCTGTAATGTTTTGTTTGTAAAAGGAATAAAATGTATTTACGGTCTTCACAGGACCGTTTAAATTTAATGATCTGTTTACTTTTAATTTGTTTTCCTGAGCAATGCAAAGGCTATAGTATATCAATGCAAAACCTACAATAACTTTTTTAACATCTAATTTAATTTCCATAATATGAAATTTTTCTTTTTATACTTTTAATCACCTCGTCCTGCATTGAATTGTATCTAAGTTTACACTTTATCCAATTGTTATGACTATCATACTCATATTCGTAAAAGACTTTTTCTTGTTTATTTAAATAATCATTTACGTATTCACATGCTGTGATATCCGCTTTTTTGTTATAATAAAATTTAGCTTTTTTATATTTGCCATAGCCAAAACCATCCTCATTAAATATTTCAACCTCAGTAATGTAATTCTCGGTAGGATGATATTTATATTTCTGTTCTATATTTGGTTCTTGTTCGACCTGCGGGTTTACAGCCACCATATTAGTCACTTTAATTAAGCGATTTTTAACATCATATTCATAGAGCCATTTTTCATGCGCCCCATCTTTTTCTGTATAATAATTATCGTTCTTGTATTCACCTTCATAAAATAAGCGTTGCTGTACCAAATTGCCTTTAAGATCGTATATGTATTTTTTGGTTTGGTATAGCTGGGTTTCAATTATATTATTAGAATTATCTTTGTCTACAAAATATTCTTTTTCAGCAGTTATTTTACCGTTTTTATCGAAATTATATTTATACGCAAAATCCGAGTCTGAATATTTAAAACAGTTAGACCTCTTTAATGTAATTTTATTCACATTTTGCATATTTAAATTAACCATTCCCGTCCAATCGGGTACTCGATACACCTTTTTACCCAATTCATATTTGAAATTATTTTGAAGATCTTTTGGGGCATATACTATCGAATCGTAAAAATGTCTTGATATCAAACCATATTTGTTAAACTCATACGATTCATATGAGTTTTGGCGTAATATTACTATATCAATGATATCATCTATTTCATATGGAGTGAGATCTTCTTTGTAAAAGGTACGACCATAAATGACTGATTTAACCGAATCATTTAAATTTAAACGATACAAATCTTTATAAATTCCGTTTTGATTGTTGGTCTTCAGCTGTGAAAAACAGGATAACGAAAGGGAAAGAAATAGTAGTAGGATTTTTATTTTATGCATTTTAAGTAATATTTATATTCAAAATGGTTGGTTAATTTATGATGTATTCGGACTTCAAAATAATATTAGACATTTGTATGTATTGCTATAAGAATCAGTCTTTTTGGGTAGCTGACGCCTGTGATAATTGTGCCAAATATTCTTGAATTTTAGAGACTACAGTATTACAATTTTTAATAGCCGACAAATAATTTAGGATTCCAATCATACTGTTTGTGGCATCAACGGTAGTTTCTACTTTTTTTAGGGTATCTGTTTCGTTGCTAACAGTCGTCATTTTTGTATAGGTTTCAACTATAGACGGTTGTGTTCTTCTCAATTCAAGTATTGCGCTATCAAGCTTAGTACCCATAACATGAAATGCCAATCCCATTTTAGTGTAAATATTTTTAACTTCTTCAATATTATTTGCTTTAGCAGCAGCGTCAAATTCGGTTGCTTTCTTTTGCAACGATTGTGAAAGTAATTCAGATTTTTTGACAAAAGCAGTTCCATGAGCTATTAAAGCTTCATATTTTTCCTTTGGATACACTTCGTTAAATGGCGGTTCACTATTTACTTTAGCTTCCGATCCCAGATTTTCGGTAGTACTATTTTTATTTTTTTGAAGTTCAACTGAAATATCATTGAATACTTCAAGCAAATTTTTATCTGTGGAAGTGCTGCTAATATTACTTTCAGTTAAAGTAATACCATTTGGATTAACGTAATAATCGTCTATTATGGTTTGACAGACTTTTTCAATTGATGCTAATGTCTCTAGTTTGGATTTAGTGCTCGGTGTGGTTTTATTTTTTTTTAATGTTCCATTTTGGGCATAATTCACAGTAATACAAAGGAATAGTATGTAGGTAAGTTCTTTTTTACCAACTGGTTTTAATTTCATAAGTATTTTAGTTATCGATAGATTTTTTGGGTTTTCAATTCTATAAATATATACATTATAACATTAGTGTCGACTAGAAAAGAAAATAAGTTCTTTTAAATTATTGTAAATCTGTCTTAATAGTCGTTTTTGAGCGTGACGATTTGAAATGATTATTATGTTCGTAAATCAATATTATGAATATGAATCAGGGTAAATTACTAGACAAAATACCCATAAATGAATTATTTATAAAATCAGATTACAATAATGTCATCAACATAATATTAATCAGCTGGGAGTCGCCTGAAAAACACCGCACATCTTCCCGACGGGGAATCTGCCCGTATTTTCCCTTATGAGCTGGTATACAGAGCGTTTGTCCCGGTGCAGGATTCCGGCCTTCTTTCAAGATATCCCGCTCCAGTGGATATTTTTGAGTTCTTTCTGCAGTCTGGCCGTTTCCTTTCTGTCGGAATCCGGATCGCTTCTCTCATAGTGGGTGAGCTTTCCTTTACGGAAGAGATTTTTTCAGTGCTGGAGGCCGTTTTTGCTGACCCGAAGCTTTGTGGCGGCCAGCCGCACGCTTTTATGCTCGATGCAGGTCTTGACCGCCCAGATTTTAAATTCGGCGCTGTATTTTTTTCTGCTGCTTTTCATGCCTTCAGAAGTTAGGTGCGTTATTCTGTATGGTTCTACCAAGAATAATAACGCACATTTACCAACTTTTAAACCGCTTCAGACAGAATTCGCCTTAATTTTCTGTGGCACTTTTGGAGGGAACTCCAGGAAACCCTTGCCACGATTCTGACACGAAACTTCTGTGCGGTTTTGAAAATATTGAAAATGCACCGAAAAGAAAAAACCCTGCTGATCTCAAGATCTGCAGGGTTTTCCGTGAATTTTAGCCTTTTTTGTAAACTTTGAAAAGTCTCTTTTTAAGCTCTCAGCGGAGAAAGAGGGATTCGAACCCCCGGACCTGTTACAGTCAACAGTTTTCAAGACTGCCGCATTCGACCGCTCTGCCATTTCTCCAGTATGTCGCTATCATTTTCTGATTGCGAGTGCAAAGATAAGTTGTTTTTTGAATTGTGAAAATTTTTTTTGAACTATTTCTAAAAAAAAATACGCTATAAAAAAAGAAAAACCCTTAACAAAGTTAAGGGTTTTAAAAGTCAGCGGAGAAAGAGGGATTCGAACCCCCGGACCTGTTACAGTCAACAGTTTTCAAGACTGCCGCATTCGACCGCTCTGCCATTTCTCCAGTATGTCGCTCTCATTATCTGATTGCGGGTGCAAATATAAGACGGTTTTTCGGTTATAAAAACTTTTTTCGGACTTTTTTTTGAAGTTTTTTAAGATAATTTTCAAGTGTCTAATTATCAGTATTTCCGAAAGTGATATTTTTTAAAAAATTAATCTAAATCGTCTAAAATTGGCGTTGGTTTTTTATGTTCGTCGACGGCAACAAACGAAAAAGTTCCTGAAACTACCGTTTCTCGAAGTTCAGTATACATTTGTTCCATAAAAATATCGACATGAATTTTACAGCTGGTTCTTCCAACGCTATCCACTTTTGCTACTAATTCGATTAAAGTTCCTGCGGGAATTGCTTTTTTGAAATCAATTTGGCCTGTAGAAATCGTAACTACTTTTTTACGGCTAAAACGTGTAGCGCAGATAAAAGCAACTTCATCCATTAAATGAAGAGCAGTTCCACCAAATAAAGTATCGTAATGATTTGTTGTGCTAGGAAAAACGGCTTTAAAAATACGAGTTTCTGATTTTTGAATTCTTTCTTCTACTGTTCCCATATTAGTAATTAACGTATTCTGTAATTTCAAGTCCGTATCCAATCATACCCACTCGTTTTGTTTGCTCTGTGTTCGAAACCAATCTGATTTTAGAAATATCTATATCATGAAGAATTTGAGCTCCGATCCCGTAATCTTTACTGTCAATAATAACTTTAGGAGCTTTTAAAGTTCCGTTAGCTTGCAATGACTTTAGCTCAGAAATTCTGTTTAAAAGGTTAACAGCCGTCATATCTTGATTGATAAAGATAACAGCGCCTTTTCCGTTTTCATTAATCACTTTAAACATATCATCTAACTGCTGTTCAGCATTATTAGTTAAAGTTCCTAATAAATCGTTATTCACTTGAGAAGAGTGTATTCTGGTCAAAATTGGTTCGCCAAGATTCCAAGTTCCTTTCGTTAAAGCGATATGAATTTGTTTGTTTGTTGTTTGTTCGTAAGCTCTTAAACGAAAAGTTCCAAAACGAGTTTCGATGTCGAAATCTTCTTTTTTAACGATTAAGCTATCATGCTGCATTCTATAAGCAACCAAATCTTCAATAGAAACTAATTTCAAGTCAAATTTTTTAGCTACTTTAATCAATTCTGGCAGACGAGACATTGTTCCATCTTCGTTTAAAATTTCGCATATTACCCCTGCAGGTTTAAATCCAGCTAGACGCGCAAAATCAATTGCAGCTTCAGTATGGCCTGTTCTTCTCAAAACTCCACCTTGTTTGGCAATTAAAGGGAAAATATGACCAGGACGAGCTAAATCATGAGGTTTTGTATTTGGGTCAACTAATGACTGAACTGTTTTTGATCTATCAGCAGCAGAAATCCCAGTTGTAACGCCTTGTCCTTTCAAATCAACAGAAACCGTAAAAGCTGTTTCCATATGATCTGTATTGTTGGTTACCATTGCGCGAAGATCCAGTTCCTTGCATCGGCTTTCTGTAAGTGGTGTACAAATTAAACCGCGTCCATGGGTAGCCATAAAGTTGATCATTTCTGGAGTTACTTTTTCGGCAGCAGCCAAAAAATCACCTTCATTTTCACGATCTTCATCATCGACTACAATGATTACTTTACCTTGACGAATATCTTCTATAGCTTCTTCAATGGTATTCAGTTGTATTTTTGTTGTTGACATAATTATTTTTGCTTTTGAGCAGGTAAAAACCGCTCAGAGATTTTCTGAATTAGTTGTGAAATCGGAGTTGTAATCGCATCAAAATTAATTAAACCGTTGTCGTTTGTAGCACGATAGGTTAATAAAATTGCTAGAGGAGAGAGTATAAAAGACGACATCCACGATCCCATAAACGGAGTCATTCCGCCTTCTTGAGATAATCTTTTTCCGAATGTATTGATGAAATGGAAAGTAATAAAGATTAAAACCGCGAATACAATAGGAAGCCCAAGTCCTCCTTTTCTAATAATCGCACCAAGCGGAGCCCCAATAAAGAACATTAGGAAACAGGCAAACGCAATAACAAATTTTTCGTATAACGCATTATAATGTTTGTTGATCTCTCGCTCTTTGTCTTTTAAATCCTTCTGCGTAGTTTCGATAGAATAAATATTGCTGGTAATATTGCTTCCTGCCATTTTTAAAATATCTACTTTATCTTTATTAGAGTAAATAGACAAAACATCGTTTGGAATCGGTTTTTTCTTGATGTCTTTTTGAGAATTTTGAGGGAATTTTTTAATTCCAACTCGCTGATTGATATTTTCAGAAAAAGAAACAATTTCGTTGTCTAAATTTTTGCTCAACGAGTCCAAAGTGTAGCGTAGCTCATTAACATTTAGCATGGCATTTGTTCCTGCAATACTTTCTTTACTATCATCAACTTTGTTTAATTCAGATAAATCAATATTAATAATCTGTGTCTTAAATTTTCCTTTTATAAAAGGCATTTTAGCACGATCCTCATATTTTTTTGGAGTGACATCTTGGTAGTAGTAGCCGTCATTCAAAACTAGTTTTAATATGCTAGATTTCTCGTTACTGACTAATTCACCAGTTTTAGCTTTAATTACGGTTTTATTTTCACCCATATTATTCGCTTTCTCATGGATCGTCACACCAGTTAAATGATTGCCGTTTTCTCCAGATTTTTTGTTTACTTTAATGTTATAAGTCCCAACATCGTTAAATTGACCCTCAGCAATAGCCATAGCTGGCTTGGCTTGAGCAATGTTTTTTCTAAAGTTGACAAACTTGTATTCGGCATACGGAATCACATTGTTGGCAAACCAAAAAGCAACAATACTTAAAATGAAAATAAAAATAATCAATACTCTCATTGCTCTTTGCAAGGAGATTCCCGAAGATTTCATGGCCGCGAATTCATAGTTCTCGGCTAGATTTCCGAAAGTCATGATGGATGCTAATAGAACCGAAAGCGGTAAAACCAACGGAATAATACGCGGCATAGAAAAAAGCAGGAATTTCACGACCAAAATTAAGTCGAGATCTTTTCCTGCTAGTTCTGATATAAATAGCCATACTGTTTGCAGTATGAATATGAAAAATAAGATTACAAATACCGTGGTAAATGTAAGTAAGAATGTTTTTAATAAGTATTTGTCTAGAATTTTCAACCTTCTGATTAATCTAATTTATTGATGTAGTATTTCGGGTATTTACTCGCTACAAAGGTAAATTGATTTTTTGATAATGGCTGATTGGTTTTAAAAGAATTAACGGTTAAAGTTGTTTTTGTTCCGTTTTTTCCAGTTTCAATCAAATTGTAAATGTGTTTTGTCTGAACGTCAATACCTAACAAAATTTCTTTTCTTTGGTCTTTTCCGCTAGTTGGAACTAATTTGATATATTGAATTTTTCTTCCTTTTACATTCTGAACGATGTCCATGTTGTATTTGTAGCCAGAATTGAAGAAAGTAAGCATTTTTGAAGGAGTAATTGCATTATCATCTTTCTCGTTTACTTTAGAAATGGTAACTTCTTCGTCTTCAGGAACGATAGTGTATGTTTTTTGACCGTCAAAGATTTTAGTAACGCCCATGAAATTCAAAACATATTGATTTCCTTTCATAGTTACGTTTCCTTTACTGTCTTGATTGATATTTTCTTTGGCATTATTCAAAGAATATTTAAAATCGATAACAATATTGTCGTAGCTTTTTATTTTAGAAGTTACTTCGTTCAATAAATCTTTCGCTTTTTTATCTTGAGCCTGAATAGAAGTGAAGCTCAAAAGCAAAATAATTGCCATTTGAAAACACTTTTTAGTCATGTTTGTGATAGAATTGTTGTTGATTTCTTGAATTTTTGCTTTCATGATTGGATTAATTTTGTTCATTATTAAAAAATTGATCAAGAGCATTTAAATCTAAGATGTTCACACTACGTGCTTTACTGCCTTCAAATGGACCAACAATACCTGCTGCCTCAAGTTGATCGATCAATCGACCCGCTCTGTTGTATCCTAATTTTAATTTTCGTTGCAATAAAGAAGCAGAACCCTGCTGTGCATTGACAATAATCTCTGCCGCTTCTCTAAATAAAGTATCTCTTTCGGAAATATCTATATCAAGATTGATGCCACTTTCTTCTCCAACAAACTCTGGAAGCAAATAAGCTGTAGCGTATGCCTTTTGTCCTCCAATAAAATCTGTAATTTTTTCCACTTCAGGAGTGTCGATGAAAGCACATTGCACACGAATTACGTCGTTTCCATTGGTGTATAATAAATCTCCACGTCCAATAAGCTGATCGGCTCCCTGAGTATCTAAAATGGTTCTAGAGTCAATTTTCGAAGTTACTCTAAACGCAATTCTGGCAGGGAAATTGGCTTTAATTAAACCTGTAATAACGTTTACAGACGGTCTTTGTGTTGCGATAATCAAGTGAATACCAATAGCACGGGCTAATTGAGCCAAACGAGCAATCGGAACTTCGACTTCTTTTCCTGCAGTCATAATCAAATCGGCGAACTCATCGACAACCAAAACAATGTATGGCAAAAATCGATGTCCAGCTTCTGGATTTAATTTTCTAGACTTAAATTTTTCGTTGTATTCTTTAATATTACGAACCATCGCATCTTTTAGCAAAGAATAACGATTATCCATCTCCACGCAAAGCGAATTTAAAGTGTTCACAACTTTTGCATTATCAGTAATAATAGCATCTTCTGTGTCGGGAAGTTTGGCTAAATAATGTCTTTCAATTTTATTGAAAAGTGTAAGCTCTACTTTTTTCGGATCGACCAAAACAAATTTTACTTCTGCTGGATGCTTTTTGTATAAAAGTGAAGTTAAAACCGCATTTAGTCCGACAGATTTTCCTTGTCCAGTTGCTCCAGCCATCAGTAAGTGAGGCATTTTGGCAAGATCGACAACAAAAGTTTCGTTTGAAATGGTTTTTCCTAATGCAATTGGCAATTCCATTTCTGCTTCTTGGAACTTTGCTGCTCCAATAACACTTTTCATCGAAACCATGGTTGGGTTTTTGTTCGGAACCTCAATACCGATAGTACCTTTTCCTGGAATTGGTGCAATAATACGAATTCCTAGTGCTGATAATGATAAAGCGATATCATCTTCTAAACTCTTAATTTTAGAAATTCTGATTCCTGCTTCTGGCACAATTTCATATAAAGTAACCGATGGTCCAACGGTTGCCTTAATTTGTGCAATTTCAATTTTGTAGTTACGAAGCGTATCTACAATCCTGTTTTTATTTTCTTCTAATTCTTCCTGATTAATTGTAATTCCGCCAGTCGAATATTCTTTTAATAAATCGATGGTCGGGAATTTGTAATTTGATAAATCCAAAGTCGGATCAAATAAACCGAAATCGGCAACTAGACGAGAAGCTAAATTTTCTTCAATAATATCTTCTTCTTCAGCCTTTTCAATTACAAAAGCTTCATCGGGATTAACTAATGGCAGTTCTTGTTTTGGAGTAATTGGTTTTAAAGTTGGATTTAAGTCAATTTCCGAAGGATGAGAGATTGTCGGTTTTAAAGCTTCTTTATTAAGTTCAAATTGAGAATCGACAGTTTTGATGTGGATGTTGTCTAATTCAGGGTCGTTTTCTTCTTGTTTTTCTTCTACAATAGCAAATTCCTCCAAATTATAAGCACTTTCCGGCTGATTTACAGCTGGCTTTAAAGTGTCTAATTCCGATTTAAATTCTTTTTTAGTAGAATCAAAATACGATTGAATTTTTTCTGGAGATAATTTGATTTTGAAAATCAGATAGACGATTAAACCAAAAAGCAGTGTAAGCAAAGTACCTGTTTTCCCGATATAATCTTGAAGGAATAAATTTAATTCATAACCAATTGTTCCTCCTAATTCTGGCGCAGAAGTAGCAAAGAAACCAAATAAGATAGAAACTACTATAATAGCAAAGATATCCCAGAACCAAGTGTTTTTAAGTTTTTGAGTCGAAAGCTCTAGCGCTAAAAACATTCCGGTAAGGAAAAATAAACGTACAAAAATGAAAGAGGCAAGTCCGAAGCCTCTGTAAATAATTAAATCGGCAAGATAAGCCCCGAATTTTCCGAGCCAGTTCTCTGCAACTTCAGTGCGGTCTCCAAGTTGGTCTACAACACTTTGGTCGTTTTGCCATTGTCCATTAACATAAAAAGAAATAAATGCAACTAATAGTGCAATAGAAAAAAGAACCAAAAGACATCCTAAAACAAATTTTTGTTGTTTAGATATTTTAAAAGATCTTTTATTTCCTTCTTGTTTGTCGTTTTTTTTATCTACAGTTTCTTTTTTATTTTTTGCCATTCTTGCGTTTTCCTTTGCCTAAATAAATTTTGGAATATAAATAATCAAGCCTATTGCAATTGCAGTCATTGCGGCAAAAAATACCGCTCCGGCAGCAATATCTTTAATAAATCCGATTCGTTTGCTGTAATCAGGATGAATAAAATCGGCAATTTTTTCAACTGCTGTATTTAATCCTTCGACAGCTAAAACTAAACCGATTGCCAAGGTTTGACAAAGCCATTCGGTTTGTGAAATATGAAAATAAAAGCCTAAAATAGTCACTATGATTCCCAATGAAAATTGAACCATAATGCTGTGTTCAGTCTTAATTAATTTTACAGCGCCGTTAAAAGCATAAGTCATGCTTTTTAAACGGCCTGTAACAAATGTATTATCTTTTTGAAACTCCATTTACAGGAAAATATTATAATGCTGCTAAAGCTGCTTCGTAATTTGGTTCGTTTGCAATCTCTGCTACTTGTTCTGTGTGAACGACTTTTCCGTTAGCATCAACAACAATGATCGCTCTTGAGTGTAGACCTGCTAATGGTCCGTCAACAATCTCTAATCCATTTGCTTTACCAAAAGCACCAGTTTGGAAATCTGATAAGTTTACCACATTTTCTAAGCCTTCAGCACCGCAGAAACGTTTTTGAGCAAAAGGTAAATCTCTAGAAATACATAAAACAGTAGTGTTTTCTAATCCGCTAGCGCTTTCGTTGAATTTTCTAACAGATGCTGCACAAGTTCCTGTATCAACACTTGGGAAAATATTTAAAACTAATTTTTTACCAGCGAAATTGCTTAATGAAGCAACTGATAAATCGTTTTGTACTAATTTGAAGTCAGCTAATTGCGATCCAACAGCTGGTAATTCGCCTGATGTATGAACTGGATTTCCTCCTAATGTGATAGATGCCATGATTTTTGTTTAAAATTAATGAGGCTCAAAAGTAAGGATTAATATTTGAATCTAAAAGTATTTGTTAAGGGTTTAAGGAGAGATTAAGGATGGATTTTGGATAGCCACGAATTCATCAATTTATCTAATAATTTTAGATTTTAGAGAATAGATTTTAGATTTATTATGTCTGTAAGGCTGAGCAAAGTCAAAGTAAAGAAGTGTGTTTAAGTTGAGTATTGCAACTTTTAGTTGCCTCCAGCTTTAGCTGGAGGTTTTATAATTGACTGTAAAGGGCTTTAGCCAAATGCTTAAGTTTGGCTAAAGCCTTTTTAACGCATGTTTGCTTACCTCCAGCTAAAGCTGGAGGCAATTGATTTGTGTTTAATATCTAGATAAATCGAAACGTTTTTGAAACCTTTTATCCGCGAGAGGGATAGGAGCTGGCTACCGAAGTAGCGCGGATAGCCCGACAGCATCCCGATAAAAGGGCGTATATGCGCAAAGTGAGTTAGCCCTTTTATCGGGATGGTGGCTCGCCCAAATTATTTTAAATTTTAGAATGTAGATTTTTGATTTGCTTTACGTGGGCTTCGACTCCGCTCAGCCTGACAAAGATTGCTTGAAAACTGCGACTGAACACTGTAAACTAAAAAAAGCGTCCCTAAATTAGAAACGCTTTCTCAGCTTTGTTTTTTTATTTATTCTTGGGAAGGGGTCGATTTACTTATCGATTGAACCTAAAACACGTTTCATGAACGTATTTAAAGCTTCTTTTTTGTCTGTTCCTTGAGCAACTAATTTTTGTACTTCAAGGGCGCCATACATATTTGAAATCAATTCACCGATTACATCTAATTCTTCGTCTTTTAGAGAAGGAATTTCCGTCATCGCTTCTAGAACTTCGATCGTTTCAATGATATAATCCTGATCGTTTTCTTCGATGAATTGTGTTAAATGCTTAATTACTGGTAATTTCATAGTTTAGACTTCTTAGATTTTTAGACATTCTTAGACTTCTTAGACCTTTTTTAGTTTGTAGACAACTTCTAAGAAGTCTAAAAATCTAAGTTAGTCTAACGATCTAAAATTAAACAATTGCGTTTACAAGATCGATTAAAACTTCTTGTTTGTTAGTTTGCGTTTCGCCCACTAATTGTCCGTTTACGAAAGTTGCAAATGTTGGCAAGTTGCTCACATTAGCTAATTTTCTTGATTCAGGAGAATTTTCTGCATCAACCAAAACAAAAGTGATAGCTTCATTTTCTGTGGCTAATTTTTTGAATTTTGGTTTCATAATACGGCAATTTCCACACCATGATGCTGAATATTGCACTACTACTTTTTCGTTTTTAGCAACTAAATCTGCTAACGTATCTTCGTTTAAGTCGATTAACATAAGTTTTATTTTTAAGACACTAAGTCGCTAAGGTTCTAAGATGCTAAGTTTGCTCTCGAACCGAATAACTTGTGTGGATTTATTTTGATTTTTTTTTAAGTCATTGAGATTCTAAGATCTAAGTTTAATCTTAGAATCTCTTGACTTTTATTGTAGAATTGTATTTAAGATTCAAAAGTTAAGTTTAAAAACTTAGCAACTTAGAACCTTAGTATCTGAGCAGCTTAATTAGCGCTTAAGTATTCAGCAGTGCTTAATCTATCTGCAGTCATAGCTTCTTTACCAGCTTCCCAGTTTGCAGGACAAACTTCACCTTTAGTTTGGATGTGCGTGTAAGCGTCAACCATTCTTAAGTATTCGTTTACGTTACGTCCTAATGGCATATCGTTTACGCTTTCGTGGAAAATTTTTCCAGTCTCGTCAATTAGGTAAGTAGCTCTGTAAGTTACGTTTGAACCTTCGATGATAACTGAATCTGTATCTTCGCTGTAGCTTGTAGATTCGATATCAAGAATACCTAAAATGTTAGCTAAGTTACGGTTTGTATCAGCTAAGATTGGGTAAGTAACACCTTCGATTCCACCATTGTTTTTTGGAGTATTTAACCAAGCAAAGTGAACTTCGTTTGTGTCGCAAGAAGCACCAATTACGATAGTATTTCTTTTTTCGAATTCTGGTAATGCAGCTTGAAAGGCGTGTAATTCAGTTGGACATACAAAAGTAAAATCTTTTGGGTACCAAAATAAAAGTACTTTTTTATTGTTGTTTACTGCTTCTTCAAAAATGTTGATTTTTAAGTTGTCACCCATTTCTGAGATAGCATCTACTGCAATACTTGGGAATTTTTTTCCTACTAAAGACATAATATTCGTTTTACGTTAAAAATTTATTTGGTGCAAAAGTAGGGCATAAGTACAGGTTCTTACAATAAGATGTGATTATAAATATTTATAAGTTGATAAATTTTGACTATTTAATATTTTAACTTATTGAATGTCAATATTTACTGGTAAAACGCCGTTGGAAATATTTTTTTCTAAAAATTGAACTCCTGCTGTTTTTTGAAATTCTTCAAAATCCTGATATGCCTGAATTAATCCTAAAGCTTTTTTCAAGTTAGGAATTAAAGGCAATGCGTATGGATTTCCGAAAACAAAAACAATGCATTTTTTGGTCTGTAATAATTCAGAAAGCAATTCAAAAACTTCATTATTAACTTCGAAATTGTGCAATGGTTTTGCTTTTGGAACAAACAATGAAATTAAAATGGTATCAAAATTTTCTAATTCTTTTTTGATTGTCGAAATATCCGAAGTTTCTAAATTTTCAAAAGCAAATTCTGGTGAAGGTAATTTTGCATTTAAAGTTTTGAAAAATGTGTTCTCGGTATTTTTATATAAGCTCAGTTTGGCTAATTTGCTGTTTTTCTGAGCTTCAAAAGCTAAATCAGAAATTCCGTTATCGATGATTTTAGTAATAGCATTTTGAGCAATTTCAAAATTTAAATTTGATGTTTTTTCGAAGTTCAAGTCGCCTGAAACAGCCGTGTTTCCAGAAAGAATTCCGGCTTTTTCTTTGGCTTTCATAATTCTGTTGTAGCTTTCAAAAATACGGTCTGGCGAAGCATTTTTATAAATCGCTTCAATTCCTTCAGGAACATTTTCGGCGAAACATAAAATATCATTTCCAGCATTAAAAGCTTCCCATTCTAATTGACCTTTGGTTTCATACAATTTAGAAACGCTGTGCATGTTTAAAGCATCAGAAATTACTAAACCATCATAACCTAATTTATCACGTAAGAGACCCTGAATGATTGCTTTTGACAAAGTTGCTGAGATATCTTTTCCGTCATTTAAACTCGGAACCGATAAATGTCCGATCATGATCGAATCGACATTGTTTTCAATTCCTTTAATGAATGGATATAATTCGTTATCTAATAATTCTTCCAAAGTTTGTTTTAAAACAGGCAATCCTAAATGCGAATCGACATTAGTATTTCCGTGTCCAGGGAAGTGTTTTAGACAGCCTAAAACGCCAACTTCTGACATTCCTTTTAAATATTCGATAGCAAAATCGGCTACTTTTTCTTTGTTTTCACCAAAAGAGCGATAACCAATAACGGGATTATTTGGATTATTGTTGATGTCTGCCAAAGGCGATAAATTATACTGAATTCCGGCTGCTTTTAAATCTAAACCGATTTGTTTTCCAACTTCGTATACCAAATTGGCTTTGTTTTCTGGCAAAGCGCCAAGCGTAATCGCATACGGATATTGCGGTGTTTTTTCAATTCGCATGGCCAATCCCCATTCCGCATCAATACTGATTAAAAGTGGAGTAGAAGCGGCTTTTTGATAACGTACGATCAAAGCTTTGATTTTATCATAGCTGTCATCATTAAAAACTACTTTTTTCTTGCTTTCGTAATTGGTTGCAGCACTCGCACGGCTGTGAAAAAAAGTCAGTCCGCCAATATTATGTTCTTTTATAAGGCGTTCGGTTTCTTGAATATTTTCTTCAGTATCATTGATGAATACTGCTGGAAAGAAAAATTGTCCTATTTTTTGTCGTAATGCTTCGGCGGTAATTTTCATTATTATAAAGTCTTTTTCATGCAAACACTATTATCCATTTTCTCGTATGGAGGATAATTAGGAATTATGCTATAATTTAATTTTTGATATAAGTTGATGGCTTCCGGTTGGTTTTTTCCGGTTTCTAAAATCGTATAAGTATAACCGACTTCTTTTGCCCAGATTTCAAGTGCTGCTAAAATGGCAGAAGCGATTCCTTTTTTTCTATGATCTGGACGAACGTACATTCGTTTAATTTCTGTCGTATCTGGTTCTTTTTCGCGAAAAGCGCCGCAGCCAACAGGAATTCCATTTTCATAATACACGATTGTATGTTTTATTTTGTCGGTTTTATTAAACTGATTATAAAACGCATGATCTTCGCCATCTCGAATCGCTAAATCTTGATCTAACAAAACAACCAGATTTATAAAATCGGTATCGTCTGAATTAGTGCGTTTTAAAGTAACCATGTCAAATAAATTTAGGTATCTTGTTTTTTACATTAAGGCATTAAGTTCATAAAGCTATGGCTTAAATTGCTTAACCTATTCGAGGTAAAAGAAAATTAAGCTTAGCGTCTTAGTTTTACTTTATTTTATTCTTTTCAACAAGAAAGTTCATAAAGCTTGGGTTAAATTACTTAATGTCTTAATGGTAAAAATTATTTCAACTTTGCCTTCTTTTGTTTAGCCAATTGTTTTTTAGTTTCAAGCGCTTTTTCCAATCGGTTTTTAAAACGGAAAAGTTTTGGCAATCCTTCCAATCGGTCTTCAATTGTGATGATTTCGTAAACCACAATTGCTTTTTCTAAAACGCGGATTTCATTGTCCAGATCGTTTTCGTTTTTGTAGATTGTTGCTAATCGATCGTAAGGATGATTTCCTTTAAAGCCTTCTGCAACATTTTCTTCATACAACTCAATCGCTTTTTCAAGATTTCCGTTTTTTTCGAACTCTGATCCTTTCAGATTTCGTTCGTTCTGCAAATTCTCATTGATTTCCATAGGTTAAAGTTTGATTTGGGATTAAACTTCTTCTGATTTCTTCCCAAAATCTTTTGGGAATATTAAAAAACGTGATAAAATAAGACCTGGAATTGTAGCTATTAAAACCCATACAAAGAAGTTTTGATAGCCTAAAAATTTCTGAATATAACCGCTTAACATTCCCGGAAGCATCATTCCTAATGCCATAAAACCAGTTGCAAGTGCATAATGTGCTGTTTTTGATTCTCCTTCTGCAACATGTATTAAATACATCATAAAACCTGTAAATCCAAAACCATAACCAAATTGTTCAAGAACAACCGTTATGCAAGTATAAAGATTTAATGGGGAATTTATTTCGAAAAAATATAAATTTATATGAAGATGAAAAAGCTCTTGTGGCTGAAAATGAGCTAAACCAATAAAACCAAGTATAGGAAGGTGCATCGCCAAAAACATTGGAAGCATCCATTTCGTAAGACCGTGTTTAGAGATTGCAATACCTCCTAAAATTCCCCCAACGGTAAGAGCAAAAATTCCCAAAGTGCCATAAATAATTCCAACAGCTTCGGTGTCTAATCCCATTCCGCCCAATTCTCTTTTATCAAGCAAAAACGGACTTAACATTTTTAGCAATTGTGATTCTCCTAATCTGAAAACCAAGATAAAAGTCAGAATTAATCCGATTTGTTTTTTCTTAAAGAAACTGATAAATATAGTTCCGAAGTTTTGATGAGGAGTTTCTTTTTCGGTTTTAACGGCATTGATTTCATTTTTTGGTGTAAAAATGAAATTGTAAGCGGTAATAAATGTCATCAATAAACCAACACAAATCATCGTATAAGACCAAGCTTTTGTATTGTCGCCATATTTATGTTCCAAATATCCTGCAAAAAGTACTACCAAACCATTTCCTGCGAGCATAGAAAGTCTGTAGAAAGTGCTTCTGATTCCGATAAAGAAAGATTGTTTGTCTTCTGGCAAAACCAATAAATAGAAACCGTCAGTCGCAATATCATTCGAAGCCGATGCAAAGGCAGCAACCCAAAATATAGCTAATGACATCATGAAGAAACCGTTTGTGGGAATCGTTAATCCGACCAATAAAAAGGCAATTGAAATTATTAACTGCATCCATAAAAACCATTTTCTCTTGGTTCCGATTAATTCAATAAGCGGGCTCCAAAGCGGTTTTACCACCCAAGGAAGATATAATAAACTGGTATAAACTCCGATGTCTTCATTTGAAATTCCTAAATTTTTGTACATAATTACCGAAACCGAAATAATTATGGCATACGGTAATCCAGATGCAAAATTAAGAAGCGGAATCCAGAACCAAGGTTTGTTATCTGTTTTCATTAGGCTGATTTGGTGTATAGTTTTTAAATGGTTTTTTGAGGTCTATAGCTGTTGGTGTGCTTTCGTTGGCATAATAATCAATAAAAGTTACCGCACAGGCTTTGTAAAGATTTAGTTTGCCGGCGGCAATAGCAAAATTGATTTTGCCGTCAACTTCTTTTATGGTTACTTTTTCAATGATTTTTGTAGCATCGTTAATATCGATTTTCGAAACATGTTCGCCTCCATAAACCACCATATAGCGAACCTTTGTATTTAGCGGACTTTGGAATGTGAAATTATATTTAATGCTGTCTTTACTATATTCCAAAACTTTTGGAGTATCGATAATAACATGTTTTAAATTTGGAACCGCTGCAGGAAGTGCAGGATATTTATATTGATTTTCTTCTAAATGGCGAACCACATCAAAGTTTTTGCCCATAAACCATTTTGAACTGAAATAAGCACTTCCAGAAACATTTTTAAAGGTTCTTAAAAAATCAATCTGATTTGGAATTTCAGTCATATAATTCCAGTTTTTATCGCCGTCAGCTCTAATTTTATATGTAGCATGCCCGATGTAAATGGCTGTGTTATTAGCATTTTCCGACCACCATTTTACCAATTTAGAATAAGAAGCTCTAGTATTGTTCATGCTCCAATACAATTGCGGCAGAATATAATCGATCCATTTTTGATCCATCCAAAGCATCGGATCGGCGTACAAATCATCATAATTTGAAGTAGATTGCGTTTCAGAACCTCTTGGATCTTGATATTTGTTTCGCCAAACCCCAAACGGACTAATTCCGAATTGAACCCAAGGTTTGCTTTCTTTGATTGTATTGGAAATCGCATGCACAAAGTTGCTCACATTCGCACGACGCCAATCGGAGAGGCTTAAACCTGCTCCATATTTTTTGTAAGATGCAGAATCGTTAAAAACTTTTCCTGGAACAGCGTACGGATAAAAATAATCGTCAAAATGAATCGCGTCGATATCATATTTATCAACGACTTCTTTCACCACTTTTGTTAAATGTGCCTGAACTTCAGGCAAAGCAGGATCATAATAATATTTTCCGCCGTATTCAATCATCCATTCTGGATGCTTAAAAAGATCATGATTTGGACTTAGAAGATTTTTATTTAAGTCGAAAGTGGCACGATACGGATTTAACCAAGCGTGAAATTCAAATCCGCGGTTGTGCGCCTGCTCAATCATCCAAGCTAAAGTATCGTAATACGGATTTGGGGCCAAACCTTCTTTTCCAGTCAAGAAGCGTGACCAAGGAGCAAATTCAGATGGATAGATAGCATCACCCACACTTCGAACCTGAACAATTACAGCGTTATAATTTAGTTTTTTGTAGGCTTCTAAAATTTCAAGATAATCAGCTTTTTCTTTTTCTACGTTGTCTGTTGCTGTTTTTGGCCAATCGATATTTACAACCGTTGCAATCCAGACACCTCTAAATTCATTTTTTGGATGCATTGTTTTTTCCTGAGAAACAGATTTCCATCCAAAGAAAAATAAAAATATAATAGAGTATAATAAGTGCTGATTTTTATGCATTTCAATCTTTTTAAACAAAAACCAAAAATAGGCTTAATTTTTTTTCTGCCACAAATTCACGAATTTTATTTTACGCAAAGTATTTAAAAAATAATTCGTGAATTCGTGGCTATTTTTTTTATTTTCAATCTGGGAAAGAAATTTTCCCCATTGTTACTGACGGAATTCCTTTTTGTGAACCAAAATTATAATTGCCGCCAGCAACAGTTTCATTGGCCAAAACGGCAAACAAAACTGCTTCTTTGGCATCGCCTGAAATTCCGAGAATGTCGCTTTTTTCAAATTTACAAGATAATAATTCCTGCAACCACTTCACCATTAACGGATTTCGAGCGCCGCCGCCAGACATATAAACTGTAAACTCTTCGATTGGAGTTTTAGTATTTTCTACAACAAACAAAACCGCTTCGGCAATCGTTTCTGCGCTCAGACGTGTTAAAGTGGCCAGCAAATCTGGTGCCGAAATATTCTGTAATCCTAATTTTACCAAAGCCGAATTCACAAAATCATGATTAAATAATTCCTGACCAATAGTTTTTGGAAAGCTTTTCTGGAAGAAAGCATCGCTTTTTAATTCGTTTAAAAGTTCCTGATTTACAGTGCCGCTTTTTGCGATTTCTGCATCTTTATCGAAGCTTTTTTCAGGGAAAAATTGTTTCGTGAAAATATCAATTAAAGTATTTGCTGTTCCGGTATCGGTTACAAAAACTTCCTCGGCATTTTGTGAAGCGGGCAAATAAGTAAAATTGGCAATTCCGCCCATGTTGAGCATGATTCGGTTTGCTCCTTTTTTGCTGAATAACAAATAATCTCCGTAAACCGCCAAAGGAGCGCCTTCGCCACCCGCAGCAACGTGTTTTTGTCTGAAATCAGAAAGTGTAATAATTCCTGTTTTTACCGCAATATGATCGCCGTCGCCAATTTGCAAAGTAGCATTTGGAAATTTTTCCTGCTGATGTAAAAATTTAGGAGCATGAAGAACTGTTTGTCCGTGCGAAGCAATCAAATCGACTTCTGTTGCGGGAATATTCCATTTAGCAAGACAATCATTAATCATTCCTGCGTGAAGGTTTGCAATCCATTCATTTAATAAAACCAAATGCTGAAAATCGATTGTTTTCTGCGCAAATACTTTTCTGATTTCGGTTTTAATATCGTCGTTGTAATCGATGGTTTCAAATTGTTGTATTTTGACAACCGTATTTCCACCTTCGCCCGAAATTTCGCAAAGAGCCAAATCGAGTCCGTCAAGAGAAGTTCCCGACATTAAACCTAGTATTTTTCGAGTCTCTTTTTGAGCAATTTCATAGAGAGCTTTTATATTTTTATTCATTTCAACTAATCTTAAAAACGCAATTAATTTGGAAACGCTAAAATGGGATTTATTTGCGTATAAATTTAGAAAAAAGAGATTTTATTGTTTCTAATTGGAATAATTAACAAAAAATCAAAAGAGATGGAATATTAATGTTTAAATATGTCGCTCCACTGGAGCTTTTGTGACGACGAATCAAAATGGCTATAAATATTTCGCTTCTCCGAAGCTAGTTTGAAATAACTCGAAAGACCATTACAATTGTTATCTTAATTAATGAAAAAAAACTCGACTTAAGAAATCGAGTTTTTTCTTTTTAAATTCTACTCCAACTCCAAATAAGGATTTAAAGTTTCTGCTAATTCATTGAGCCAATAAAAACTGTCTCTTAATTTGATGATTTCGCTTTGAAATGTTTCATGTTCGCTCAAAACACATAAAGCGAGCGTAAAATTTACCTGCCTTAATGTTTTAGCCATTTCAACAGGATCGATTCTGTCGTTGAAAAAATTCAAAAGCTTGATTTCGGTTTGTTTTGAAATTGTGTTGGTACTCATAATCTTTGTGTTTAGGAAAAGAACCCGCACAGCTAAGGTGTCCTACGCCACAAAGTGCGTTGCAGTTGTTTCCAATACCGCCACCATACCGCACGGGCAAAAGTTTTTTTGATATCATATTTCTTTGTGTTTAGGATTGTAAAGATATCAAAAAATATTTTAAGTAAGAAAAAGATTATATTTTTAAAATGCTTTATTGCACTAAATCATCTCTCCGCAGTAAATATAAAACGATATTTTGAGAAAAGGTAAACTCAGTGAGATTTCCATACAGTTTGTCATTTCGAAGAACGAGAAATCTTCGCAAGTAACCGCAACAGTACGTGCTCAGCATACGAAGATTTCTCCTTCCGTCGAAATGACAAGATTGGGGAAATTTGTTATGTCAATTTTTTGTTTCCATAAGCCTTCGACTCCGCTACAATCGTTTTTTATGTTTTTATGAGCCTTTTTCGATGGATATAAGATCACTCAAGATGACAATTTATTTAGAGAGAAACCTTTGTCACTTTGCAACTTTGGGTCTTTGTACCTTATTTCAACACAAACCCATTCTCCTTCAATTTCTTCAAAACCGCTGCAATAATCTTAGAACGGCATTCAGAATTTTGAATCGTTGATGCAGTTTTAACCCAATAGCGAACATTCAACTGAATAACACCCGCAGCGGCGACATCGGTAATTACGGCGGCATTTTCGTGGTCTTTTTCGGTTACTTCTTCGCTGTTGCCTAGAACTTCTTTTACGAGTTCGATGGCGCGTGTATAATCAGAACCATATTCTAGTCCGACTGTGAAAGTCTGAAGTAGAAAACCTTCGCTGTTGTAATTAATTAAAGTGTTTTTTATAAGAAGGGCGTTCGGAATATAAATGATCTTAGAATCGCTTTTTACTTCGGTATCACGCAGGTTGAGGTTGATTACTTCACCTTTTACGCCGTTACTTTCGATAATATCTCCAATAGAAAACGGACGTTTGAAAGCGAGCAGAATTCCCGCAAGGAAATTTTCTCCAATATCTTTCAGCGCAAAACCAATAACGAAAGCTGAGATTCCAGCGCCAGCAAGCATACTTTGTGCAACGCCTTCGAGACCAATGATTCGGAAAATAAACAAGATTCCGATAATAATTAAAACCGATTTAATTAATCGGGCGATAAAAACTGCCAAAAGGCGATCGTGCATTTTGGCTTTGAGTCGGTTTCCAGCAAAAAGGCCAACACGGCTCGCAATAAACCATGAAATTAAAACGACCAGAATCGCCAGAATAAATTTTGGCGTAAGATCGACAATGCTGTAATAATAGTTTTCTAAGTGTTTAAAGACGTCCTGAACGAAATTTTCCATGATAATAAAGCCGTAAAATGTAAATTCTTAAAATTACGATTTCGATATTGGGAGCGTTTATAGAATTCGACTTTAATTTTATAAAAATGCGAGGCTGAGGTTTAGATAAATTCCCATTTTGTACATTTTAAACTGCTATATCTTTATATTTGTTGTCTCAATTTTTGAGGAATTATTTTAAAGAAAAAGCACCATTTAATATGTTGACCCAATCTCATTTAGAGCAATTAGCCAGCGAACTCGAAGGCACACTTTTATACGATGATCTTCATAAAACACTTTATTCGACAGATGCATCGGTGTATCGGATTCGGCCAAATGCGGTGGCTTTGCCTAAATCTACAGCAGATATCAGCAGGTTAATTCGCTTTGCGGCAGAACATAATATTTCGATTACGCCAAGAACTGCTGGAACTTCATTGGCAGGACAAGCTGTTGGCGACGGACTTGTGGTTGATGTTTCGAAACATTTTACCAAAATATTGGGTTATGATGCCAAGAAAAAAACAGTTACCGTTCAGCCAGGTGTTATTCGCGATGAATTGAATTTATATTTAAAACCTTACGGCGTTTTCTTTGCACCAATTACATCAACATCAAACCGCGCAATGATTGGCGGAATGGTGGGAAATAATTCATCTGGAACAACTTCGATTCGATACGGCGTTACGCGTGACAAAATTGCTGAGGTAAAAGCGATTTTGAGCGACGGAACCGAAGTGGCTTTTGGCGAATTGACTTCAGCGGAATTTATCGAGAAAACCAAAGGCGATTCTTTAGAAAATAAAATTTACAAAAGCGTTTACGACGAACTTTCGGTAAAAGAAAATCAGGAAGAAATTATAAGAGAGTTTCCGAAACCGGAAATTCACAGACGAAATACAGGTTACGCGGTTGATATTCTGCTAAGATCAGAATTGTTTGGCGGAACTGAACCTACAATAAACCTTGGAAAACTGCTTTGCGGAAGCGAAGGTACTTTAGCCTTTACAACCGAAGTAACTTTAAAAGTGGACGATTTACCGCCACCTCACAGTATTATGGTTGTGGCGCATTATCATACGATTCAGGAATCTTTGGAATCTGTTGTCGTGGCAATGAAGCATCATTTGTACACTTGCGAAATGATCGACGACACGATTTTGGATTGTACCAAAACAAATCGCGAACATATTAAAAACCGTTTCTTTTTGGTTGGAGAACCAAAAGCGATTATGCTGTTTGAAGTAGCATCTGATACATTGGAAGATGCCGAAAATCAGGCAAATGCTTTAATTGCCGATTTAGAAAAAAACAATTTTGGTTATGCGCTCGTAAAGATTTATGGTCCCGATATTGAAAAAGCAAACGAATTGCGAAAAGCGGGTCTCGGACTTTTAGGAAGTATTGTGGGCGACGATAAAGCAGCCGATTCTATTGAAGATACAGCGGTAGAATTAAGCGATTTGCCAGCGTATATTGCAGAGTTTTCGGCAATGATGTTGCGCCACGGACAGGAAGCGATTTATTACGCGCATGCTGGTGCGGGAGAATTGCACTTGCGTCCTGTTTTGAATTTGAAGAAAACATCTGACTTAAAATTATTCAGAACCATTGCGACAGAAGTAGCGCATTTGGTGAAAAAATATAGAGGTTCGTTAAGCGGTGAGCACGGCGACGGAATTGTGCGAGGAGAGTTTATTCCGTTTATGATTGGCGATAAAAATTACGAATTGCTGAAAAGGTTAAAATTGGCATTTGACCCGAATTCGGTTTTAAATATCGGGAAGATTGTCAACGCCTTGAAAATGGATGAAAATCATCGTGTAGTTTCGGGTAGAGTAGAACCCGACATTAAAACGTTTCAAGATTTCTCAGACAGTTTGGGAATTTTGCGAGCTGCCGAAAAGTGTAACGGTTCTGGCGATTGTAGAAAAATGCCATCGGCAGGAGGAGCAATGTGTCCGAGTTATCGTGCAACTCGAAATGAAAAAGAAACGACTCGAGCAAGAGCAAATGCATTACGTGAATATTTGACGTATTCTGAAAAAGAAAATAAATTCGACCAGAAAGAATTATACGAAGTTTTTGAGTTATGCGTAAGCTGTAAAGCCTGTGCTAGTGAATGTCCGAGCAATGTTGACGTTGCCACTCTAAAAGCGGAATTTTTATACCAATACCAAAAAGCAAACGGATTTTCGACTAGAAACAAGATTTTTGCTAACAACGCCAAATTGAATAAAATGGGAAGTAAATTCCCGTCGATTACAAATTTTATTTCTAATCAATCTTTGGTTAAAAAAACAATGGGAATTGCACCTGAAAGACAAGTTCCGTTATTAGCGAAAAAGACTTTTAGAAAATGGTATCAAAACAATAAACCTGCAACAACTGATTTTCCTAATGGAAGATTGTATCTGTTTGTAGATGAATTTACCAATTATTACGACGTAAATATTGGAATTGATGCTTTCGAATTATTAACGAAACTGGGTTATCAGGTTTTGGTTGTCGATCATGAAGAAAGTGGAAGAACCTATCTTTCAAAAGGATTTTTAGAAGAAGCGAAAAAGATTGCGAATCATAATGTAAATGTTTTTAAAGATTTGGTTTTAGCCAACGCGCCTTTAATCGGAATTGAACCTTCGGCTATCTTGACTTTTAGAGATGAATATCTTCGTTTGGCCGATGATAAAGAAGCTGCAGAAAAACTATCTAGAAATGCATTTACAATCGAAGAATTTTTCAAAAAAGAAATTATAGACGGTAAAATCACAGCCGATTCTTTTTCAAAAGAAACTAAAGAGATTAAAATTCACGGACATTGCCACCAGAAATCGTTGAGTTCTGTTGAAGCGACTTTTGCCATGTTGAATCTTCCAAAAAATAATACAGTTACGATTTACAATTCCGGCTGTTGCGGTATGGCGGGTTCTTTTGGTTATGAAAAAGAGCATTACCAAGTGAGCATGCAAATGGGTGAGGATACATTATTTCCAAAAGTGCGTGCCACGGCTGAAAATGTAAAAATCGCCGCTGCAGGAACAAGCTGTCGTCATCAAATTTATGATGGTACAAGTCGTGAGGCGCAGCATCCGGTAACTATTTTGAGAAATTGTTTGTTATAATTTTTTTTATAGCATATTTCAAACTACTTAATTAATTAAAAATGAAGTTTTATTTCTATGTAATACTATTTGCTGCTATTTCAGTTAGTGCACAAAATAAATTAGATTGTTCTAAATGTTCTTCTGAAATTATTGATGAAAGCAAACTGAAAAGTGAGGATATTTTTTCTTTAAAATTATTGAAAAATGAGATTTATGCTAGAAAAGGCTATGTGTTTTCTAGTCCAGAATATGCAGAGGTTTTTAAAAAATATAATTGGTACAAACCAGTAAACGATAACAGCAGTATTGTTTTTTCTGATATTGAAGCAAAAAATATTGCTATTCTTAGCCGAAGAATTAGCGAAATGTCAGAATATCTAATCAATGAAAAGAATAGCAAGTACAAAACTTTATCAGCAGAAAAGATTAATCAAAGTTTCACAAAAGAAAAACGTAAAGAACTCGGAATTAATTTTGTTATTTGGAAGGTTTATGATTACAAAGACAAAACAGGCAGCTATTATTTAGTTTTAACAGAAGATAAATATAAAGAAACAGTTAACGGCAATAATTTCAATAATGCGGTGAAAGCATTTAATTTTAAGATTGAAGATGGCCGTTGGATTAAAACTTTTGAAACCAATGACTTTAAGGATAGCCATGAAGACAGTATATGGTTTTGGTCGAAATACATTTATGTAGAAGATTTTGATTCTGATGGAATTATTGATCCAATTATAATTTATGGCACCAGCGGACCTAATTTGTATGATGATGGAAGAATTAAAATTCTCTTGTATTATAAAGGAAAAAAAATAGGAATTCGAATTCAGAATGGAATTCTTGATGACGAGAGGAACTTTACTGTAGACGCTGATTTTTATGCTTTACCAAAGAAAATACAAGAAAAAATTACAGAGCAAATGTCTATGATGGTCGAAAATAACCATTCGATTTTACCTTACGGGTGGCAAAAAAAGATGGCAAAAAAAATGACTTTCATTTCTGAGCAGTAATTAAGAAGGTACAGGAAAGACCTTTTTCTCTCGCTGATTGAGCCAATTTATATTGTTTCACGCAGATTTTGCTGATTTGAGCAGATTCTGCAGATTATTTTTTAAAAATCTAGACAAATTTTTTTATAGCAATCAAAATCTGCATTATATATTATCTGGGAGAAAAAAAATATAGATATAGATTAAAAATCTGTGTTAACCGTGCAATCTGTGGCAAAAAAAAGTTAGTGTCTTAGCGTCTTCGCGGCAAGAAAAAAAATCACAGAAAAACAAAATCGTTTTATATATTTGAAATCAGGATATTTTTTGCATTATTTGCAAAATAAAACCTGAACAACTGAATTAAATTAATTTATAATAGCAAAAACATATATGGCATTTTCAAGTTTATTCCGAAAAAAAACCGTGCAGGATATTCTGAAACAAGTTGCGAAAAATGAGGCAGATGGACATGAAGCCTTAGGGAAGCATCTTACAACCAGAGATTTAACTGCTTTCGGAATCGCTGCAATTGTCGGTGCGGGTATTTTTAGCACTATCGGAAAAGCCAGTGCAGATGGAGGACCAGCCGTAATATTTTTGTTTCTTTTTACCGCTCTTGCCTGTAGCTTTGCAGCTTTTGCTTACGCAGAATTTGCATCTATGGTTCCAGTTTCAGGAAGCGCGTACACTTATTCGTATGTGGCTTTTGGAGAATTAATTGCCTGGATTATCGGTTGGGCTTTGATTATGGAATATGCCGTTGGAAATATAACTGTCGCCATATCGTGGAGTGATTATTTTACCGGGCTTCTCCAGAGTGGCGGAATTCATTTGCCGCAATGGATTCAGATGGATTACTTAACCGCTTCAAACGGATTTAAAGATGCTGAGGCTTTAATGCGAGGCGGGAAAACATTCGAAAACTTAAGTACAGCGTTACAGCAAGCACACACGGCTTGGAAAACAGCGCCAACCATAGGATCGTTTCATTTTGTGACTGATATACCAGCTTTATTCATTATTATTTTGATCACCGCTTTGGTTTATAGAGGAATGAAGGAATCTCGTAACGCCAGTAACTTAATGGTTGTGGTAAAACTTTGCGTAGTGCTTTTGGTTATCGCAGTTGGAATATTTTATGTAGATACAGCAAATTGGAGTCCGTTTGCGCCAAATGGAGTTAGCGGAGTTTTAAAAGGAGTTTCAGCAGTATTCTTCGCTTACATTGGTTTTGATGCGATTTCGACAACAGCAGAAGAATGTAAAAATCCGCAAAGAGATTTACCGCGCGGAATGATGTGGGCTATTATCATTTGTACACTTTTATACATTGCCATTGCTTTGGTTTTGACTGGAATGGTACAATATCACGAATTGAATGTTGGAGATCCTTTAGCATTTGTTTTCGATAAATTAGACTTAAAATGGATGTCGGGAATTATTGCGGTTAGTGCAGTAGTTGCTATGGCGAGCGTTTTATTGGTTTTTCAAATGGGACAGCCTCGTATTTGGATGAGTATGAGCCGTGATGGTTTATTGCCAAAGAAATTCTCAACCGTTCACCCAAAATTCAAAACACCTTCATTTGCTACAATCGTAACAGGATTTGTTGTGGCGATTCCAGCATTATTCTTAAACCTGACAATGGTAACCGATTTATGTAGTATTGGGACTTTGTTTGCTTTTGTATTGGTGTGTGCGGGAGTTTTAGTACTGCAAAACAAACCTGAAATTCCAAGAGGAAAATTCAAAACGCCATATATCAATTCAAAATATATTTTGCCAGTTTTAATGATTGCAGGATTGTATTATGCTTTTGCCTTCAATAATAAAGCGACAATGGCATTTATCAATAACGAGCCGCAGATTTACGACGCAACTTCAATTGTCACTTCTTTAGATAAATCAGAATCTGAGCAGGTTTTTAAATATTTAGAAAGTATTGAGGTAAACAATAAAACTGCCGAAACATCCGATTTAGAACATTTGTTGGGACAATATCAAGACGATGAAGCCAAATATGCTGAGGTGGTAAAAGGTCTTCCAATTGCTGATTCTGCAAAATACGAATCTGGTTTTGGTTTATTCAAACACAAAATTCCAATGTGGATATTCTTATTTGTTTTAGTTGGATTAGCGGTTTGGGCTTTCAGAAAAAATCTGTCTTTAATTCCGCTTTTAGGATTAATCTGCTGTCTGTACATGATGGCTGAATTAAGCGTGTGGAACTGGATTTATTTTACAATCTGGTTGATCATCGGATTACTGATTTACTTTACTTACAGTAGAAAAAATAGTAAGCTGAACTTCGTGGAGAAGTTGTAAGTTAAGAGTTATAAATTATAAGTGAGCCGTTCTGAAATTATTCAAACGGCTTTTTTTATGGAAAAATTATTTGCAAGCAGATTTTAAATGATTGTAGCAGATTTAGTTTTGGATTTTTATCATAAAAAAATCGATATAAATCTGCCTTAATCTCTTTAAATCTGCGTGAAATAAAATTTAAAGTTTAACTCATTCGCAATGAGAACGTTTAAAAATATTCTAATTTTTATACAAATATTCTTAAATTTTAAAAGGACTTTTCCTTAAGTTTGTTTCTCGCAAAATTTAAATTATTTTTTAGTACATGAGTTTTCTCGATAAAATATTGGGCAGAAAAGAAGCTCCAATACAATCTTATAATGATTTCTGGAATTGGTTTTCAGCAAATGAAAAAGCGTTTTTTAAAACCGTTCAAAACGGAGAAAATATACATCAAGGTTTTTTTGATAAACTAGCTCCAAAACTGGATGAAATACACGAGGGAATTTATTTCCTTACGGGAATGTTTGACGATCAGACCGCCGAATTAGTTTTGACGCCAGATGGGGCAATTAGAAACATTTACGCAATTGAAGAATTAGTTGCTGCCGCTCCTAAAATTGACGGCTGGAAATTTACAGCTCTAAAACCAGCTTCAGATATCAATAATATTGGTATTACTTATCAGGATTTTGAATTTAGTAAGGAAAACCTAAAATTTTACCCTCGTGTTCACGAAGATTATCCAGACGAAATAGATTTGGTAATTGTTTATGATCATTTTGTTGAAGAGAAAAAATCTAATATAGCCAATGGAGTTTATATTTTTCTTGATAATTATTTGGGCGAACTGCATTCTGTTACCTTAATTGATAATTTGGTTGTTGCAGGACCAGAACAAACTTCTGAGAAGCTCATACCAATCGAAAAATTAAAAGATTATTTAATTTGGAGAGAAAAAGAATTTGTTGAGAAATACGAAGGAACTCGACATAATACGGAGAATGATAGTTATGCCAATTTTGAGGGTAAAAAGCAAGATGGTTCAATCGTTTTGGCCTTGATTAATACCACAATTATTGAATGGGATAAAAAAGCATCTCATCCTTGGGTTTTTATACTTGGAATTTCTTTTGATGACTGTGACAATGGTGGACTTCCTGATGAAAAAACATACAAGCTGTTAGAGGAAATCGAAGAAGAAATTATCTATAGTTTACCCGATTCTGAAGGCTATTTAAATGTGGGAAGAGAAACGGCAAACCATAAAAGGGAAATCTTTTTTACTTGCAAAGACTTTAGAAAACCATCTAAAAATGCCGATGAATTAATTAAAAAATACAGCGGTGTTTTTGAAATAGGCTACGAAATCTACAAAGATAAATACTGGCAGTCGTTTAGACATTTTGAGGCTAAATAAATTACAAAAATCCGTTTTGAAGTATTTTCAGAACGGATTTTTAATTTTAAAAAAAAATCCGCTTAAAGAAAGATCTCCAGCGGATTCAAACAATCTAATAAAAAATGTGCAAATTTATTTATAGAGTGATGTTTCTTAAATAAAAAAAACTTAGTCCCAATAGTTATCAGGATATCAACTCAGAACTTTAGAATCTTTTAAAACCCCAAGTTCAACCATACAGGCTTTCATCATTTCGTATGTGCGCTGAATATCATTATCCAATCCAATAGAAAAACGAATCAAACCATCTGTTAATCCCATTTCTTTCTGTTCTTCAAGAGGAATTTCACTAGAAGTTGAAGTCCCAGGAGCGCTGAATAATGTTTTGTAAAAACCTAAACTTACTGCCAAATAGCCTAAATTTCTTTCCTGCATTAATTCCATTAGTTCATTGGCTTTTTCCAAAGAACCTACATCAATGGTCAGCATTCCGCCAAAACCATATTCAGGATTAATCATGGTTTTGTACAATTCGTGGCTTGGATGGCTTTTTAATCCTGGATAAACCGTTTTTAAACCGTCTTTCTCAAATTGATCGGCCAAATAATGTGCATTGTGGCTGTGCTGCTTGATTCGGATATGAAGTGTTCGAAGATTTTTCATCACACTTGCAGAACGAAGGCTATCCATTGTTGGGCCTAAAAGCATGCTCGCGCCAGAATTTACATTTTTAAGCGAATTAATAAATTCTTTCGAAGCACAAGTTACACCACCAACTGTATCACTGCTTCCGTTAATGTATTTGGTCAAACTGTGAATCACAATATCAGCACCCAATTTTGCAGGAGAAACTGATAAAGGTGAAAACGTATTGTCAACAACCAATTTTAAATTGTATTTTTTAGCAATTGTAGCCAAACCGCGAATGTCAGCCACTTCCAAAAGCGGATTACTAACCGTTTCACAATACAAAACTTTAGTTTTAGTTGTAATCGCCGCTTCTACAACATCCAATTTTGTAATGTCAACAAAGCTTGTTTCAATTCCGAATCTTGGCGTGAAGTTTTTTAAGAAAGCATAAGTTCCGCCATAAATCGTTCGGCTTGACACGATATGATCGCCCGCACCGCACAATTGCAATATAGTAGGCGTGATCGCTCCCATTCCCGAAGCAGAAACATTGGCTGTTTCTGTTCCTTCCATCGCTGCCAAAGCTTGATCTAAGTATAAATTACTAGGAGATGAATGGCGTGAATACAAATAACAGCCTTCTATATTGCCTTCAAAAGTATCAAACATGGTTTTAGCCGAAAGAAAAGTATAAGTCGAGGAATCAGAAATCGATGGGTTTACACCGCCAAATTCGCCAAAATATTGCAAATCCTGAATTTTATCTGCTGGGTTGAAGTTTTTCATTTTTATGTCATTGCGAGGAACGAAGCGATCTCATCCCTCAAGATTAATTGTTTAAAATTTTATATGCTTCAAGTTTCAGGTTTCAAGTTTTTGGAACGTGAAATTTGGAACGTGAAACTATTTTTTAGGAGCTATTTCCTGCTATCCGTTCCAATCTTTTGTGTCTCGTTAAAAACGAGACACAAAAGGATTTCCACTTCTATCAGGGCTAGGCACTCATTTTCAAAATAAATTCTCGTCAAAGGAAAAAGGAATTAGATAATTAATCAATTACATGTGTGTAAAATAGATTTTAAAACTATAAAAGTGTATTAATTATGATTTTTAATCTAAATTTGAAGCGAAAAACAATATATAATAGATTTTCTTTCAGGCTCAAATAAACCATCAACAATCAACCACAAACTGTTAACTAAAATGACACTAGACGAAATAGATAAAAAACTCCTAGTTTTACTTCAAACCGATAGTAAAAAGACTAACAAAGAATTGTCTTTAAAATTGAATCTTTCAGTAACCGCAGTTTACGAACGAATCAAAAAACTGGAACGTGAAGGCATCATAAAAAACTACGCTGCTTTAGTCGATAAATCCAAAATTGAAAAAGGATTTGTAGTTTTCTGCCATTTAAAATTGATTCAGCATACCAAAGAATTCCTAACTAAATTTGAAAGCGAAGTCATCAAACTCAATGAAGTTTTAGAATGCCATCATGTAAGCGGCGATTACGATTATATTTTAAAAGTTCTGGTAAAAGATATGGAAGCATATCGAGAGTTTTTGGTAACCAAACTGACTTCACTGCAGCATATTGGCAGTACGCAAAGTATGTTTATGATTAGCGAAGTGAAGAATTCTACGGTGATTTCGTTCTGAGATGCTAAGTTGCTAAGGTTCTGAGATTCTAAGGTTTTTTTTATCTCGCAAAGGCGCTAAGTCTCAAAGATTATTATTTAATATTAGACCTTGGATCTCTAGCTAAAGCTGGAGGCAATTCAAAATACTTTGCGACTCTGCGTCTTTGCGAGATAAAAAAAAGAAAACTTTGCGAACCTTTGCGTAAATCTTAGCGCTCTTTGCGGTAAAACTTCGCTACAAAATTTCACACAAAAAACATTGAAAATTAAACTTCAAACAAAACTTTATTCCTTAATTTTGTAACCGCTAAAATAAAAACAAATACTATGAGTTCATTTGACGTAGTCATTATAGGTTCAGGTCCTGGAGGATATGTATCAGCAATTCGTTGCGCACAATTAGGTTTTAAAACTGCAATTGTAGAAAAATATAATTCATTAGGAGGGACTTGCCTTAACGTAGGTTGTATTCCTTCAAAAGCATTATTATCTTCTTCTCATCATTATTCAGAAATTGCTCATTTTGCAGATCACGGAATCGAAGTTTCTGGCGATGTAAAAATCAATTTAGAGAAAATGATCGCGCGCAAGCAAGCTGTTGTAGATCAAACCGTAGGTGGAATCAACTACCTTATGGATAAAAATAAAATTACTGTTTTCAATGGTTTAGGTTCTTTCGTAGATGCAACACACATTGCTATTGCAAAAGCTGATGGAACATCTGAAACTATCGAAGCAAAATATACTGTAATCGCTACAGGTTCAAAACCTTCTTCTTTACCATTCATCAAAATTGATAAAGAAAGAATCATTACTTCTACTGAAGCTTTGGCTTTAAAAGAAGTTCCAAAACACTTAGTTATCATCGGTGGTGGAGTTATCGGAATCGAGCTTGGACAAGTTTATCTTCGTTTAGGTGCTCAGGTTTCTGTGGTTGAATTCATGGATAGAATCATTCCAGGAATGGACGGAGCTCTTTCTAAAGAATTGACAAAAGTGTTGAAAAAACAAGGAATGAAATTCTACGTTTCTCACAAAGTAAAATCAGTTGAAAGAAACGGCGATGCTGTTGTAGTTCAAGCTGAAAACGCAAAAGGAGAAACTATTACTCTTGAAGGAGATTATTCATTAGTTTCTGTTGGTCGTCGTCCTTACACAGACGGCTTAAATGCTGACAAAGCAGGAGTTAAAATTTCAGAAAGAGGACAAGTTGAAGTAAACGATCATTTGCAAACGAATGTTCCAAATATCTATGCAATTGGGGACGTTGTTCGTGGAGCAATGTTAGCGCACAAAGCAGAGGAAGAAGGAGTGATGGTTGCTGAAATTTTAGCTGGTCAAAAACCTCATATCGATTATAACTTGATTCCTGGTGTAGTATACACTTGGCCGGAAGTTGCTGCAGTTGGACAAACTGAGGAGCAATTGAAAGCAGCTGGCGTGAAGTATAAATCAGGAAGTTTCCCATTCAAAGCTTTAGGACGTGCAAGAGCAAGTGCTGACTTAGACGGATTCGTAAAAATCTTGGCTGATGAGAAAACAGATGAGGTTTTAGGAGTTCACATGATTGGTGCCCGTACAGCAGATTTAATTGCTGAAGCGGTTACTGCAATGGAATTCAAAGCTTCTGCTGAAGATATTTCAAGAATGAGCCACGCGCACCCAACTTTTGCTGAAGCAGTGAAAGAAGCTGCATTAGCAGCCACAGAAAATAGAGCTTTACACGTATAATTTACGTTTAAAAATATTTTAAAACCGTCCCGTCAGTTTTGACGGGACGGTTTTTTTGTGATTCATATAATATAATAATCAAAAATAATTTTGTAAATTAGATGTGGATTTTCGATGCTATCTTTATGATTATTAAAAAGATAGGATCATGAAGACTAAATATATAGTTCCAATTTTAATTGGGGCAGGAATTGGATTTGCACTCTACTCTTGTGGAGGCGGAATTCCAAAAAATGCGCAAGCTGTTACAAACTTTGACAGCAATAAATATCTCGGAAAATGGTACGAAATTGCCAGATTGGATTACAAATGGGAAAGAGATCTGGATAATGTAACTGCCGAGTATTCTTTAAATGACGATAAAACAATAAAAGTCGATAATAAGGGCTATAATGTCAAAAAAGACAAGTGGGAACAAAGTGTCGGGAAAGCTAGATTTGTCAAAAAAGACAACATTGGTATGCTGAAAGTCTCATTTTTTGGTCCTTTTTATTCAGGTTACAATGTCGTAGCAATCGATTCTGATTACAAATACGCACTTGTGGCTGGAGAAAGTTTAAAATATATGTGGATACTTTCTAGAGAAAAAACAATTCCAGAAAGTATAAAAGCAGATTTTCTTATCAAAGCTCAGGAAATTGGGTATAATGTTACCGATTTGGTGTGGGTAAAACACGATAAGGCAAATTAAAAATAAAAGTCCGTCAGTATAGTATAATGCTGACGGACTTTTTTATTTCGATTTGAAAAATACTTATGCAGTAAAAACACTTTTGTAATTATCCCAATATCTGTAAATCAAGAATAAGTTTCCTAGGAAAAGAAGCGCTGCAATTGGCAGTCCATCTGGAGTAAGGAAATAATTGATAAACAAAATATTTACCGTAATCGGTAAGATCAAGATGTTTGCTAAAGTTACATAACGCCCAGATACAAATGCAATACCACACAATAACTCGATAGATTTTGCCATTGGCATCAAATACGTCGAGGCCATTAAACCTACATTAAATGCTTTAAAATTTCCTGTAGTTTCAGGCTCAGGCATTAGATGGAAAAAATAACTGATAGAGGCGAACAGCAGCAAAAGGCCAATTAAAACGCGGACAATAATTGTGGCAATTTTCATAATGCTTAGGATTTTTTAAGGTTAAAAAAATTAATTAAGTTATTGGAAGAAATGCAATCTAAAAGCCAAAAGAGAATCATAAAATAATTTTTTTTAAGGCTCTTTTTTAAGGATTCTACAATCAAATTAATACTGTTTTTAGATTAATCTAATTGTATATCAAATATAACGAATTTTTTCTTATAAAATGAATGTCTTTTTAACAGTTTTACAATGTAATTCAAAACATTTGATTATTTTTTTGTTTTCTTCTCATGAAATAATTTTGTCGTAATTTTGACCTTTAAAATTACCATTTTTGAGAGTTTCCATCCATAAAAATATTGCCAATCCGAAACTGTTTAAGGAACAGCTTTTAAGTTGGGCGCAGCAATTTCGCGAAGTCGTTTTTTTAGACAGTAATTCTTATCCGCAGCAATATTCTAGTTTTGACTGTATGTTGGCAGTTGACGCTTTTACGTCTTTAAAAACAGATTATTACAACGCTTTTGAAGATTTAAAACAATATCAGCAAAACACAAAAGACTGGCTTTTTGGATATCTTTCTTATGATTTGAAGAATGATATCGAAAACCTTAAGTCCAATAATTTTGACGGTTTGAACTTTCCCGATTTGTTTTTCTTTCAGCCTAAAAAGGTTTTTATCCTTAAAGGAAATGAACTCGAAATTCAGTATTTAATGCTGTGCGATGATGAGCTTGAAGAAGATTTTAATGAAATAGTTAAAAGTCAAAAGTCGAAAGTCGGAAGTCAGGAAGCGATAATCATACAGCAACGCATTTCGAAAGATTTGTACATTCAAAAAGTAAATAAAATGCTCGAACATATCCATATTGGTGATATGTACGAAGCAAATTTCTGCATGGAATTTTACGCTGAAAATGCTGTTATAAACCCGTTAGAAAAATTCCAAAAACTGAATGGAATCTCTCAGGCGCCTTTTTCTGTCTTCTTTAAAAATTACAAACATTATTTGCTTTCAGCTTCACCAGAACGTTATTTGAAAAAAGAGGGAGATAAGATAATTTCTCAACCCATAAAAGGAACTTCAAAACGTTTTGCTGATTTAGCTGAAGACGAAAAATCAAAAAATATTCTAGCTACTGATGCCAAAGAACGCGCTGAGAATATCATGATAACCGATTTAGTCCGAAACGATTTGTCTCATACTGCACAAAAAGGTTCTGTTGAGGTTGAAGAACTTTGCGGAATCTATTCGTTTCTACAAGTGCATCAGATGATTTCTACGGTAACGTCAAAATTAGATCCTAAATTTTCTGCAGTAGATGTCTTGAAAACAACTTTTCCAATGGGGAGCATGACCGGAGCGCCCAAAATTTCGGTAATGGAAATTGTAGAGAATCTAGAAGAAACCAAAAGAGGATTGTACAGCGGTGCAGTTGGTTATTTCACTCCTGAAGGTGATTTTGATTTTAATGTCGTTATTAGAAGTATTTTATACAATCAGGAAAATAAATATGTTTCTTTTTCGGTTGGAAGCGCCATAACCTCGCTTTCAATTCCAGAAAAAGAATATGAAGAATGTTTGTTGAAGGCAAAGGCAATGCATGAAGTTTTGCAATAAAAAGGTTGCCACGAATTACATAAATTCGCACTAATTTTTTAGCCACAGATTAAAATGATTCTCACAGATTTTAATCCTTTTTAATCCTTTAATCTGTGGCTATTAGTTGAAGAAAATAATTTGTGGGAATTTGCGTAATTTGTGGCAAAAGAAAATATGCCTCATCAGCATAAAAAAATAATTCGTGAATTTGTGGCAGAAAAAAAATGGCTTAACATTTCATTTAAAAATAGATCGAATTTAATTTTTTACTTTTATCAGATGTTTTCAAAATTTCAAAATCATATCGTTTCAAGATTTCCTTTTTTAGCCGAAAAGAAGCTTTTTCTGGCTGTAAGTGGCGGGTTAGACAGTATGGTTTTGTTGCATTTGCTGCATCAATTGCCTTATGAAATTGCTGTTTTGCATTGCAATTTTCAGCTTCGCGGACTAGAAAGTTTTGAAGATCAGGAATTTATTCAGAATTATTGCAATCAAAATAATATTCCAATTTTTACTACTCATTTTGATACAGAAGCTTTCGCTAAAGATTATAAGCTATCAACGCAAGTTGCGGCGAGAGAATTGCGTTACAGCTGGTTTTATGAACTTTTAGATGAAAAAAACTTCGATTACATTCTAACTGCTCATCATGCCGATGATAATTTGGAGACTTTTATCATCAACTTAACCCGAGGAACCGGTTTGGAAGGTTTAACTGGAATTCCCGAACAAAATGATAGAATTATCCGCCCGTTGCTGCCTTTTTCAAGAGAGGAAATCTTGAAATATGCAGAGGAAAATGAAATAGAATGGAGAGAAGACAGCAGTAATGCTTCAACTAAATATCTGCGAAATAAAATCCGCCATAATTTAGTTCCGATTTTAAAAGAAATAAATCCGAGTTTTTTGGATGCCTTTCAGAAAACGCAATCTTTTCTTCACGAATCAAAAGAAATGGTTGAAGATGCATCGATTATTGTTTATCAGCAGGTGGCAAAAGAAGAAGGAGAAGATATTCATTTTGATCTAAATCAGCTAAAAAAACTTCCAAATTATAGATCATATTTGTACCAATGGCTGAAAGAATTTGGTTTTTCGGCGTGGAATGATATTTATGATTTGGTTGAAGGGCAATCTGGCAAACAAGTTCTTTCAGAAGAATTTAGATTGTTAAAAAACAGAGAAACGCTCATTTTAAGTCCGTTTTCTGGAATATCAGAAAAAGACGAATATGAAATTAGTGAAAATGATACAGAAGTTAATTTTCCCTTAAAAATGAGTTTTTGTAACGTAGGTCACACAACATTCGGCTCAAATAAAGTTATATTTGTCGACTCTGATAAAATCCGTTATCCTTTGATTTTGCGTAAATGGAGAGAAGGTGACGTTTTTCAGCCATTTGGGATGCACGGAAAGTCAAAAAAGGTGAGCAAGCTTTTTAAAGATGAAAAGCTTTCTTTGATCGAAAAGGAAAAAACTTGGATTTTATGCTCAGAAAATGAAATAGTCTGGGTAGTCGGAATGAGACAAGACGAACGTTTTAAAATAGAAAAAGCCACAAATAAAATACTAAAAATAGAATTAATATAATGAACTTTACACAAGCCCATCAGTCGATAACTTCGAAAAGTATCTGGAATAAAATAACTGTTTTTTTACTCTTTTTCTTTTTTACATTATCAAGTAACGCTCAAATTTTAGAACCAGTAAAATGGACTTCTAAAATAGAGAAAAAAGGAGATAAGGTTATTCTAATTTTTGATGGAACGATCGAAAAAGACTGGCATATGTATTCTCAGTTTACTCCAGACGGCGGACCGCTTGCTTTGGAAATTTCATTTAAAAATCAAAAAGGAAATTACGAGTTGGTTGGAAAAGCCAAAGAAGGTAAAACAAGAACAGCTTTTAATGATGTTTTTGGTGTAGATGAAACTTTCTTTGAAGGCAAGGCACATATTGAACAAGAAATAAAAATCATAAACCCAAATTTAAAAACGGTTGATGTAGATTTTGATTTTCAGGTTTGTAAAGAAGTTTGCATCAATTCGAGCAAAAAATTCTCGATTGCTGTTCCTTCAACTTTTAAAATGGATGAAGTTCCAGTTGTAGCTGAGGCTAAATTGGACGAAACAAAAGTTACTGGTTTGGCGGTAGATACCGTTAAAAAAGAAGAAGCTGTACAGCCAAAAGCAGAGAAAACAGCAGAAACGACTGCGGCAGAAATTCCAGCACCAGCTCCTTCAAGAAGTTTATGGTCTATCTTTTTTATTGCGTTCTTATCAGGATTTGCAGCATTATTAACACCTTGTGTTTTCCCAATGATTCCAATGACGGTAAGCTTCTTTACCAAACAAAGTAAAAGCCGCGCAAAAGGAATTAGAAATGCCATTATTTATGGACTTTCGATTATTGCTATTTATGTAATTTTAGGCCTTATTGTAACTAAAATATTTGGTGCAGATGCCTTAAATGCATTATCTACAGATGTTTGGTTTAACCTGATTTTCTTTGTGATTTTGGTCATTTTTGCTACTTCATTTTTGGGTGCTTTCGAAATTATGCTTCCAAATTCATGGGCAAACAAAGCCGATCAGCAGGCAGATAAAGGTGGATTAATCGGAATATTGTTTATGGCTTTAGCCTTAGCAATTGTATCATTCTCTTGTACAGGACCAATTGTTGGAACTTTATTGGTTGAGGCGGCTTCAAATGGAGGAATTGCTCCAATTGTCGGAATGTTAGGGTTCTCGTTGGCATTAGCGCTTCCGTTTATGTTATTTGCCATGTTCCCTGGATGGTTAAACTCTTTGCCAAAATCTGGAGGATGGCTAAATACTGTAAAAGTGGTTTTAGGATTTTTAGAATTAGCATTGGCATTCAAATTCTTGTCAAATGCAGATTTGGTTTTACAGTTGCATTTCTTAGAAAGAGAAGTTTTCATCGCCATCTGGATTGCTATTTTTGGAGCTTTAACTTTATATTTATTCGGAAAAATTACATTGCCTCACGATAGTCCAACGAATCATATTTCTGTTGGAAGATTGTATTTAGGTTTATTGACTTTTGTCTTTACAATGTATTTAATTCCTGGACTTTGGGGAGCGCCTTTAAAATTAATCAGTGCATTCCCGCCGCCTCCACAGTATAGCGAAAGTCCGTTTGGTGTTGGAGGTTCAGGAAACGGAGCTGTTTCTGCAGAATCTATAAAAGGTATGCCGCAAGGAGCTGAATTAGGCCCGCATGGAATTATGGTTTTTCATGATTACGAAGATGGATTAGCGTATGCAAAAGAAATCAATAAACCCATTATGCTTGATTTTACAGGTTATGCTTGCGTGAACTGCAGAAAAATGGAAAACAATGTTTGGTCAGATCCTTCAGTTTTGCCAATTCTTAAAAATGATGTAGTTTTAATTTCGCTTTATGTTGATGATAAACGTGAATTGCCAAAAGAAGAGCAATTTACAACCGAAGCAGGAGACAAAATCATCACAGCTGGAGATAAGTGGACAGATTTTATGATTTCTAAATATAAAACAAATACACAGCCTTTGTATGTTATTACCGATTTAAAAGGAAACAATTTAAACAGCACTAAACCAACAATCAGTTATGTGAGTACAGAAGAATATTTGCAATGGCTGAAAGAAGGAATTTCTAATTTTAAGTAAAGAGAGAATAGAATAAAGAGAATAGAGCAAAGAACAAAGAGAATAGATTAGAGTATAGATTATAGAAAATAGATTGGTAATTCAGAAATCTTAATCTGGATCTATTCTCTATATTCTTTTTTCTATAATCTAAAATATAAAAGGGATTTAATTCAAAAGGCAAAAAGCACTCTAAGTCAAATTTAGAGTGCTTTTTTATTTATCAAGCGAAAGTGAAAATTAATTTATTATAAGAATTCTCCGTGTTGAGAGATGTCTAATCCTAGTTCTTCTTTTTCTTCTGTAACTCTTAGTGGAGTGATTTTATTTACGATGAAGAATAAAGCGTAAGAAGCTACAAAAGCAAAGATTGAAACGATAACCAAAGCAGTTAATTGGTTGATGAATAATGTAGGAGTTCCGAAGATTAAACCTTGATTATCTCCAACAGCAGGGTTGATAGCTTTTGAAGCGAAAACACCAGTTAAAAGCATACCTACCATACCACCAACACCGTGACAAGCAAATACGTCAAGAGCATCATCGATTTTTCCTTTAGGGAATTTGCTTACTACAACGTTACTTACAATTGCAGAGAATAAACCAATGAAGATTGCGTGAGGGATACTTACGAAACCAGCAGCAGGAGTAATAGCAACAAGACCTACAACAGCGCCAATACAAGCTCCAAGAGCAGATAATTTATGTCCTAAGATTTTATCAAGGAAAACCCAAGCCATTGCAGCAGCGGCAGCAGCAACAGTAGTGGTTCCTAAAGCTTGAGCAGCAAGACCATTAGCTCCTAAAGCAGATCCAGCGTTGAAACCAAACCATCCGAACCAAAGTAAACCAGTTCCTAACAAGACATAAGTAATTCTAGCAGGATTCACTTTTTGAACTTTTCTTTTTCCTAAGAAGATAGCTCCAGCCAATGCAGCCCATCCAGCGCTCATATGCACTACTGTTCCTCCAGCGAAGTCAAGAACTCCCATTTTAAAGAAAACTCCGTCAGGATGCCATGTCATGTGACATAATGGAGCATATATAAGGATTATGAATAAAACCATGAATAACAAATAAGCCCAGAAACGAATACGTTCTGCAAAAGCACCTGTTATTAAAGCAGGAGTAATGATAGCGAATTTTGCCTGAAATAATGCGAATAAAATAAATGGAATTGTTGGTGCAAGGCTCCAAGCTGTGTTGGTTCCAACTCCTGCAAAGAACAAATTCTCAGATGGGTTTCCGATAATTCCTCCTATTGTTGGTCCAAATGCCAATCCAAAAGCAACAACGGTCCAAAGGATAGTAACAATTACCATTGCCATAAAACTTTGAAGCATAGTACTAATTACGTTCTTCTTACCTACCATACCTCCGTAGAAAAATCCTAATCCAGGTGTCATTAACAATACAAAAGCAGTTGCAACGATCATCCAGGCAGTATCTCCCGTATCAAACTTTACTGCTTCTGCAGGAATTGGGTTGTCTGCAATAATAAAGTTAGAAATAAAGGTTAGTACCAAAATCGTGATAAGAATCACACTTAAAATAATTTTTCGCATAGTTATTTAGTTTTAAAATTTTTTATAAAAGTATAAAATCATTTTATACCCCCTAAAAAAATAGGGTTTAAAGCTTTATTTTTGTTAAATTTAAAATTTAACCCCTATGATTTTGCATGAATTTCTTAAAACAAACTTAAAATTTACAATTTGACAACATTTTTTTTTCACTTATCATCCTTTTTGATAATTTTTAGGGTAATTGATTGCTATTTTTTGTAGGATAATAGATATTTGTTGTTTAAAAAACATCTGTTGCATGTTGTGGTGGATATTTTTTAATCTTTTTAACAATTTTGATGATTATAATATAAGAATGGGAAATAGAAGTATTAAGTGGGGGATAGTAGGATTAGGAAACATTGCAAGCCAATTTGCGTCAGATCTGCTATTGATTGAAAACGCTGAACTGACGGCAGTTGCTTCAAGGGATCTTACTAAAGCTGAGGAATTTGGAGGAAAATTTAATGCTTTAAGAATGTACAATTCATATGATTTGCTTTTTGAAGATTCAGAAGTTGAGATTATTTACATCGCCACTCCTCATAATTCGCATGCCGAATTGTCTATAAAAGCATTAGAAAATGGTAAACATGTACTTTGCGAAAAGCCTATGTCTTTGTCTTATAAAGATGCAGAAAGAATGATAGCGGCATCAAAAAAGCATAATGTGTTTTTTATGGAAGCTTTTTGGACAAGATTTATTCCTTCTGTTCAAGATCTTCTTCAGAAAATTGGCAACGGAATAATTGGAGACGTAAATTATATAAAAGCCGATTTTGCCTTTCACGGAAGTGAAACCGAAAACAAAAGGCTTTTTAATAAAGAACTAGGCGGAGGAGCTTTGTTTGATATTGGAGTTTATCCGTTATTCCTATCTTATATAGTATTAGGAAAACCAAAAGAGATTTTAGCAAAGGCAATCAAACATAAAAACGATATTGATCTGCAGACTTCTATGATATTGCAATACGAAACAGCTCAATCTATTTTGCACGCTTCTATAGTTTCCGAATCTGACATGAAAGCTATTATTTCGGGAACAAAGGGACGAATAGAATTAAATGCTCCGTGGTATGTTGCTGACGGTTATTCCTTATTTATTAATGAAGAAAAAGAAGTTACTTTTACTTTGCCAACTTTAGGAAAAGGATATTCTCATGAAATTATTGAATGCCAGAATTGCATTTTGAATAATGAAATTGAAAGCAAACTTTGGTCGCATCAGAATTGTTTGGATTTGAGCAAAATAGTAGAGGAGATTAAAATTCAAGTTCAGCTGTCTTTTTAGAATTAAATTATTTTGTAATAAAATATTTACATTTAATTATTTTTCATTAGTTTTAAAAACTATTAATGAAAGGATAATTATGTTAGTAAAAGTTTACGGAAGTGCCGTTTTTGGAGTCGAGGCCACAACGATTACAGTTGAGGTACATATGGACAAAGGAATTGGTTATCATTTAGTTGGGCTTCCAGATAATGCAATTAAAGAAAGCAGTTTTAGAATCGCTGCTGCTTTAAAAAATAACGGATTTAGTTTTCCGGGAAAGAAAATTACAGTTAATATGGCGCCTGCCGACCTTCGAAAAGAAGGTTCTTCATACGATTTGACATTAGCTATGGGAATTCTGGTTGGTTCAGATCAGATAAAAGCTCCAGAAATTGAATGCTATATTATTATGGGCGAGCTTTCTCTCGATGGAAGTTTACAGCCTATTCGTGGAGCATTGCCCATAGCAATCAAAGCCAAAGAAGAAGGTTATAAAGGATTTTTTCTTCCTATTCAAAATGTAAAAGAAGCAGCTATTGTGGCGGGTCTGGATGTATACGGAGTTGAAAATTTAAAAGAAATTGTTGATTTTTTTGCTGGCAAAGGAACACTAGAACCCACAGTTATTGATACAAGAGCAGAATTTTATAAAACACTAGATTTTCCAGAGCATGATTTTTCAGACGTGCGCGGACAAGAAAGCATTAAGCGTTGCATGGAAATCGCTGCAGCGGGCGGGCACAATATTATTTTAATTGGTCCGCCAGGAGCTGGTAAAACCATGCTGGCAAAACGAGTTCCGAGTATTTTGCCGCCAATGACTTTGCGAGAAGCTTTGGAAACTACCAAAATTCATAGCGTTGCAGGAAAATTAAAAGAAGTCGGATTAATGAATCAAAGACCATTTAGGAGCCCGCATCATACTATTTCTAATGTGGCTTTGGTTGGTGGCGGAAGTTATCCTCAGCCAGGCGAAATCTCGATGGCGCATAACGGTGTTTTATTTTTAGATGAATTGCCAGAATTTAAACGTGATGTTTTAGAAGTAATGCGTCAGCCTTTAGAAGATCGAGAAGTAACTATTTCTCGTGCTAAGTTTACCATAACCTATCCATCGTCTTTTATGCTGGTGGCAAGTATGAATCCAAGCCCAAGCGGATTTTTTAATGATCCTAGCATGCCGAATACTTCTTCGCCACACGAAATGCAGCGTTATATGAGTAAAATTTCAGGTCCGTTATTAGATAGAATCGATATTCATATAGAAGTTACTCCCGTTCCGTTTGAGAAATTATCAGATGAGCGAAAAGCAGAAAGCAGTGTCGAAATTCGTAAACGAGTTACAGCAGCGCGAGAAATCCAAACCAAACGATTTGAAACCGTTGAAAATGTTCATTACAACGCACAAATGAGCAGTAAGCTGATTCGTGAATTTTGTGTTTTGGACGAACCTTCAAAAGAATTGCTTAAAACAGCTATGGAAAGATTAAATCTTTCTGCCAGAGCTTATGATCGAATTTTGAAAGTTTCTAGAACCATAGCCGATTTAGATCATTCTGAAAATATTGTTTCATCGCACATTGCAGAAGCAATTCAATATAGAAGTTTGGATCGAGAAGGATGGCTGGGGTAAATTATCAATTATCAATTGTCAATTGACAATTGATAATTGTAAAAAATATTATTCTTTACTTTTCGGGTAAAAGAATTTAAAAGAATTAAAAACAGCTGTATGCAGAATCGAACCGTGGTTTTCTTCTGGGAAATAATCAAAATACGTTTTTACGTTTTTGCTTTTAGATCCTTTTAGTTTTTCTGCCAGTAAATTGGCGTCAACTTCCATAACATGCGGAATTGCTGTTGGAGCTAGTCCTTCTTTGCCAACAGCAATATAGATTTCGATTTGCTGATTGAAATTTTCTTTTAGCATTTCAGAATCTAAATCTAGAAGAGAGCCATTGTTCCACCATAAACTCGGACTTACAATAACATATTTATTAAAAAGAGTCGGCTTTTTAAGCAGGATTTCGGTTCCTAATAATCCGCCAAGAGATTGGCCGATGATGGTTTTAGAATCATTTGTTTTGTATTTTTTCTCAATAAAAGGCTGTAATTCTTTTTCAATAAAAGCAATAAACTGATCAGAATGCCCTGTGGTTGGAAAACGAGTTTTGTCTTTTTCAATTGTAGTTGGAAAAGTAAAATCTCTTTTTCTATCAACAGTTGCAATTCCCACCACAATTGATTTTGGAACCTGATTGATCCATTCAAAACTATTAAACTGAACTAGCCCAGAAATATGAATAAAATCTTCATCGGCAGAACCGTCCAATAAGTAAATGACGGGATATTTTGTGTCTTCTGCTGGATTATAACCTTCAGGAAGATAAATGTTTAAAATTCTTTTTTCGTTTAGTTCTTTGGATTGAATTTCATCAATAACTCCCAATACAAAAGGCTTTGAAGTTTCTATGTTTTTGGCTTTATTCTTTTGGCTGAATGCGAAAGTAGAAGAAAAAAGTAAAAAGACCAGAGCAAAAAATTTGTTCATCGATAGTAAAGTAAAAATGTTTTTATAAAACGAAAATACAACTTTAATATCAGTAAATTCTTCTTTTGTTTTGGCCTTTTATATACAATTGAAAATTATTTTGCTTTTTCAGCAAAAATAGCATCTAGACCTTCCATTGCAATGGTAAAACCTTCTTTGAATCCCATTTGAATAATCATTTCCAAGTCAGATAGTTTTTCATGTTTGATGACAACATCTACAAAAGTAGATCCGTCTTTTTCAGAGAAAGTCACATTCCAGTCAGAGCGTGGAAATTCCTTGTTTAAATTGCCTTCGCTGTCGCTAAAAGCATCTAGATATTTAAAATTAGTTTTCGGACTAATTGAAGTAAAATCTGCAATGGCCCAATGTTCTTCGCCTTCTGGCCCGAGCATGGCATACAATCTACGTCCGCCTTCTTTAAAATCCATGCTTTTGGTTTTAGATTTCCACGGAGCAGGAGCCCACCACAAATCCAGAATTTGAGGCTCTGTCCACGCAGACCAAACTTGAGGCAGCGAAGCATTAAATTCGCGTTTTACATTGACAGTATTATTTTCTTTATCAACAGTAAAATTCATTAAAAGATTTGATTTCATTTTTTTTAGATTTTAATTCGTTAATAATAATTCGGTTGAAATAATTTTATTTTTCTGCTAAGATTTTATCCAAACCTTCCATCGCTGATGTAAATCCTTGTTTGAATCCCATTTCGATTATTTTTTCAAGTTCTTCAAAACTGTCTCTTGTAATTACAATATCAACAATGGTAGAATCTCCCTGCTTAGAGAATGAAACATCCCAAAAAGAACTTCCAAAAGCAGAATTTGGATTTCCGTCAGCATCGCAAAAAGTAGAAGTGTATTTAAAATTTGTTTTAGGAGAAATCGAAGTATAATCAAAAGTACTCCAGCCTTGAACACCTTCAGCACCAACCATTGCGTACAATCTTCGTCCGCCTTCTTTAAACTCCATGCTTTTGGTTTCAGATTTTAGCGGAGCTGGAGCCCACCACAAATCCAGAATTTCAGGTTCTGTCCATGCAGACCAAACATTTGATAACGGCGCGTTGAATTCCCGTTTTACATTCACTCTTTTATTTTCCTTGTCTACAGAAAAAATCATTAATAAATCAGTCTTCATTTTCTTTAGATTTTAAGTTTAGTAATACTTGATCCAATTGGCTAAAACGCTGTTCCCAAATTGCTTTAAATTGTTCCAGCCATTGATCAACTTCTTTCATTTTTTCAATTTTGAGCTGATAATAAATTTCTCTGCCCAATTTCTTTTCTTCCAATAAATCACATTCATTTAAGATTTTAATGTGTTTAGAGACGGCCTGTCTTGTAGTTTGAAACTGCTCTGCAATTGCATTTGGTGTTAATGCAGTAGAGGAAATCAAAACTAATATTGCTCTTCTCGTCGGATCGGCAATAGCTTGAAAAATATCTCTTTTCATTTTTCTAAATATAAATTAGCAACTAATCAGTTGCAAATATACGCAACTTTTTGGTTGCGCAATAAAAAAACGCGATTTTTTTTTTAAATGGGTAAGAACCTAAACAAAAAAAGACGCATCAAAAATGCGTCTTTTTCTTTATAAATCCTGTTATATAATTATCGTCTAAATTTATTCTTTACAATGATGTCTTTTAACTTGGCTTTCAAGTCTTCGCCAGTATCATAAACCATTTGTTCGTTGTTCGGAAACGCAACAGCGCGTTTGTCAAAATATGCTAGATAATTATCATCACAAGCACCTCTGTTTCCTTTGTATGTAGAATAAATATTTTCAAAAACGTATTCGCTGCTTATCGGGAAAGTCTGCACCAGCTGATTACTTTTTAAATCTATATAATCGACTTTTGCTGTTACGAGGCAAGACTTAAACTGTCTAAATTCGTAAACCGTGGCACGAAGCGTTTTATAATTATCTACTTTAATTTCTTTACCTAAACTATCTTTTACGGGTCTTCCGCGGCTGTCCAAAAGTGTTTTTACGCCGTCTTTAACTTGTCTTTCCTTCACAAATTCTTTCTCTTTAATTTGTTCTGGCGAAATTGCAATTTGTCTGAAACTCAAAATTAAACTATAATCATAATTCACATTTTTTTGTCTAGTGCTATGATAAACCGTCCATTTATCGTTTAATCCGTAAGTTTTAAAATCCAATAAATCGTCCTGAAGCATTTTTGGAATGACCATTTCGGTTTCGTTTTTAGCGTAAACATCCACAAAATCAGTTCCTTTAAACTGCGCATCATCCATCAGCTTTTTGGTGTTTTTGTAATTTGGATTAATGCTTTCCAGGTACGCAAAATCGTCGTATGCTTTTCTGAAATCTAATTTGTTATTCGATTTTAAAAGCGTAGAAGCGTTTTCATATAAATATTTCGAAAGTGCATTTTTACTGTTTACAATCTCATTCGAGTAATTATCAAACGGAAAATAAGCATTTTTTCCCTGCTTCAATAAAGGCAGAGGCAATAATGGACGAATTTTTTCCTGACGATTATTTAGCTGTAAATAAGTATTATAAATGCGTTCTGTATTGGCAGGATTGTTTTCTTTGTTCAGCATTTCCAAATTTCGAAGATCACGATCTTTGGCTTTTGCAAAAGCTTCTTCCAATAAATAAACATAATCTTGTTTTCCTTTAGAATCTTTTTTGGTGCGAAGCGCTTCAACAGCGCGGTCAATTGCGCCATCATAATTTCCATCGCTAAGCATTAATTGTGTTGTTTTTACTCCGCAAGATGAGAAAGCTAAAAACAATATAGAAAATAGAAAAGTAATTTTTTGCATAGTGTGTTTTTTGAAGGTGTAAATATATCTTTTTTAACTTTCAACAACTATGCCTTTTTCTAATTTATTTGAGGAGCAGGATGGAGATTTTGATGTGTAAGAAAAAATTAATTTTCCCAAGTTTCAATTACATTATCACTCCATAATTTCAGAGCAAAATCTTTAAAGATTTTTGGGCCTTTTTTAAAGTTTTCATCCAGTTTATATTCACCGCCTTCAAATTGTTTTTTGCCGTTGTCATCAATGCCAACTGCGACTTTATTTTCGCCACGCATGGCATATTTTGTATTCCCTTCATACATAATAATCTTCATGTCAGAAGGGCTTACATCGCCATGGCAAACGGTTTTATACATGAGCCAAGTTTCGGCAATTCCATTTTTGTCTAAATCTGTAACTTGAAAAGTGTTTTTGACAAATGAAGCAACAATGTCAACTGGACAATCTGAAATGTAATCGTAAACTTTCCAAGTTTGCTTCACTTCATTGCCTGAAACTATAAAATGATACCCAAATAATTCAGCATCTGAGCCTTCTGTTTCGTGCGTAAATTTTTTGTTGATGTGATAACCAGTTTCTGTAGTAATTACAATATTATCGCCCAATTTATCTTTCCATCTAACAGCATTTTTTACAAAACCTTCGTATTTAATTGAAGCAGGAAATTGAGTTGAATCGATTTTTTCAACCGTTAAGACAAAAGGTTCTTCAGTTGAAGGTTTTCCATTTGAAACGGCAGTTTTTACGTCATCTTTTTTCTCTGGTTTGCAATTTGAAAACAGAACAATAAACAGTAATAAGATCGTGATTTTTTTCATAAAGGGCTTATGTGCAATTTTAATGTGTGAGTTGTTTTTTGATTAATACAATTTGTCCTAAATGATAATAACTATGTTCAATCATAGCTTCGATGTTTCTTTTGTAAGTTCCGTATTTAACATCTACCAAACCTTCATCGAGTTTTTCATCAGACATTTGTTCTACTAGCAAAGCAAATTCTTCTGCATCATTCCAAAATTTAGTTAGAAAATTGTTCCATTGTTCTTGCGAACAAATAGGAGGAAAGTCAAAACTAAATTGATCTTTTATGTCCAATGTTCCGCCTTTAAAAACCTGATTGATTCCATTAATGTAATAATGAACATGCTGAGCCAGAGCTGCAATCGTATTTAAATCCTGAATCGGACTAACTGCAATTTTCCAATCCAGATTTTCAAGCTGATCTTTAAAATTGGTGTTTGCAATCCAAGTTCCGTTTAAAACAACTTCTCTAAAACGATTGGCAATTTCTTCTGTACTTTTCATATTCAAGAATTTAGGAGTTACTATTAAGAGTTTATTCCTGCTGAATCCACTCGTATTTTCCGTTTTTCAGATAAATAATACCGCCTCCGCAGCTTTCTTCGGCGTGAATAAAGATTCCGTCATTTGGCAGTTTTATTTTGTCTTCTTCTGCAACTTGTTCTTCGCCAATAATATCGCCATTTTCATTTACATTGTTAAAGAAAACCTCATTTTTAGGCGCTTTTTCAAATATTCCTGCCCAATCAATTTCGTCAAAACCTTGTCCTAAAATATCATTTCCAAAACCTAAATAATCAGTTCTTTTTCCGTTTCCGTAAGTGATTTTGAAACCGCTTTTTTGGTTGTTTGTGCTTCTAAAGATTTCTACAGTTTCGTCTAGATTATCTCCGTCAAGATCGCATAAAATTTTATTGGTTTTATGTTTTGTGGAAAGTACAATTGTATCTGTTTTTTGTGTTTCTGGCTCTTTCTTTTCATTTACTTCCAATGAATCTTTTGAAGCAATTTTAGGAGTTTCTAATTCTGTTTTTGTTTCTTTTTTACAAGAAATGGCAAGTACAGATAAAAGGAGTAGAGTTCTAATTTTCATATTAGGCTTAGATAAAATTTAAAATGCTAATATAAAAAATTACGTACGAAAATATATAGCTTTATGAATTGTTGAATATTATCCTTTTAAATTATTTTATGAATTGCCTCCAGCTTTAGCTGGAGGTGTTGTGTGTTGAAAAGAAAAGGGCTTTAGCCAAATCAATAAATTTTGGCTAAAGCCCTTTTGAGACTTTTATGACTTTCCAGCTAAAGCTGGAGGCAATTGAAAATATATTTATTTAGATTTTCTGATCTTAACTTGATACACAATCTCCCAAAAAATAATTGAGAAAATAGCATTAGCAAAAATGGCAGTTTTAACCTGATAAGGATCATAATTGACAAACAAATGTAAATTGGTAAACTGTAAAGCCAGAAACATTGCTAAAGCAGCAATTCCGACCGCGCAATGTACATTAAGCAAAGGTTTCCATTTTAAGGCAGTAAAGGCGTAAATAAGATTCAAAATGCCAAAACCAGCTCCTAAAGTTACAAATGCATCTCCTTTAAACTTTTCGTTTAATTCAAGCAAGAGCTGTGTAGAAGTAAGGTATAAAAAGAAAAGAATTGAATAAATGAGGATTCGTACTTGCGGTTTCATTTTGATATTTTTAGGATGATTTTTTTTATACGCGAAGATACTACTAAATGATGAATGCCAGATGAAGTCTATGAACTTCATAGATTAAGATTAACAAACTTTTTTGATTATTTAGTATCAAGTTCAATTTTGAATTTTTCAATTTGTCTTCTATGACGTAAGATATGTACAATTGCATGTTCCATCATTTGTTCAATATCATAAACTTGTCCCCAAGAAGTCGTTATTTTCTTCTCGTTGTTGCATTCTTCCAATTGATTATCGCTAAAATTTTTAAGAACATTTTCAGTGAAAATGAAAAATGCAGTTAGGTCATTTTGATATTCTGAAACAGTCTTTCTATATACAAGATCTGGAATACTATTTTGCTCTCCCAACAATTTTTGAATGTACATGGCATACGCATATCCAGAACGAACTACATGCGCAAGTATCGATTGGACTGATACATCACTGATTGTTGCCGTAATTGCTGTGTCATTAAAAGATGAGATTGTTTTACTTAAATCTAAAATCGCTTTTTCGTATTCATCAAGTAAAGCGCCAATGGCGCCTTGTCTGTATGTTTTGGTCATGTTTTGCAGCGTTATCCAAGTTTATTTTATGGCAAAAGCGTTTCTATTTTGGTTTCCGATTTTTCTTTTAATAAAATTTCTCATAGGTTTTTCAATATATAGATAACTTATTGCCGAAATTAATATTAAAGCTAAAAGGCGCAACATAAAAATGCTGGTATAATCTAAATCTTTATCTAAATGAAGGTATTTTTTCATTCTATAGTCTGAAAAAATAATCCAAACAAAATTTTGATACAAATAAATGCCAAAACTTATTTCTCCTAAAAAAAGAAAGCCTTTGTTGCAAAAAACTTTTGTGATTTTGTCAGTACTTGATGATATGAGTAAGATTAAAGGAATAAAAATTACTGCCATTAGACCATTATGATAATTTAGTCCTATTGGAAATTTTAGAAGAAGTAATAACGCAAGTAAAAAAATGATAATAAATATCAGATAATTTTTTCTGTAAAATTGAAATCTATCAATAAAAAACAAGCCTGCAAGATTGCCTACAAGGAATTCGTTTAAATGCATTATAGGATGATAAAGGATGTCTGAAGTACTATAAATCTTTGGTGATATGATTCCAAACATTATGAAATGAAATAATATTTGACTTATTATCCAAAATGATACAATCCATATAAAATTGAATTTTAGTTTTGTTTTTGAATACAGGTTATTCAGGAGAAAAGGGAAAAGTATATAAAAAAATATTTCAACAGATAATGACCATCCAACATAATTTACAGTAAGAGCTCTTTCAGGAAACCATGATTGTAACATTATTATATTAAGTAATAAGTCTATTATGTCAAATAGTTCGTATTTAAGAGGAATTAAAAGTACTATCGCCAGAAAGTAAATGGGGTAAATTCTTGCAAGTCTATTTTTTAAATAATCAATAGCATCAATATTTTTATTTCCATATGCAATTATCATTACAAATCCAGAAAGGATGAAAAAATAGCTAACTCCAATATTTGCCCGTTCAAAAATAAATGAAACATACTCATTATTAAATAAGAAACTTTTTTTTCCGTAATGGAAAATTACTATAGATATAGCTGCTACAAATCTTGTAAATGTTAGTTGTTCAATTCTCACAATTGTTTTTTTAAGATTATTTATGGAAAGTATAAAGCGTTTTTTATTGAATTGATTTTTTATGGCAAAAGCGTTTCTATTTTGGTTTCCGATTTTTCTTTTAACGGACTATCTGCCTTCAAACTCCAAATGATTAAAAATTTTCCTTTTACAACATATTCTTCCGGATGCTCATCGGTTGGTTCGCCTGCTTTTCCCCAAAGCAAACCTTGCAAGAAACGGTCGCCCTTAAAAACATGATCAAATTCAAAATACATAATAGAGCCGCGATCTGCTTTGCTTTTAAAACTTTGTATGGCTTTACTTTTTACAGTTCCAACAATGTTACTGTAGGTTTCAATATCATTATAAAAGCTACAGGCTTGTGGCGTAATGCAAACATTCCCGTCGCTTACCATATAACCGCCTTTCGGAATTTCTTTTGGTTTTAGTTTTAAATCAGCTAGGGTTTGGCTGAATGAATTGGTTGTGAATAGTAGAAGTAGAGTTGATAGGGTAATTGTAATTTTCATTGATTTGGGGATTGATTTGGTAAAGCTAAAATAGTATTTTAATTTGATTTTACGATAGAAAAGGGTGTTTTGGAAGACTATACTTTTGATGTGTTTTTATTTGTTTTATGCTTTATTATAATATAGCAAATCAAAGCAGGCGTAAGCATAAATATGAATAAAGTGCTAATCCAATAATCTCTCATTTCGTAGGAGAAAGCATTATTAAGTATATCGTTTTGTCTTCTGTACAGAATTACGTTTTTAGCAATTTTGATTCTCCAGATAGGAATTTTATTTTGACCAAAAAAGGCTCTTTCTTCTACAATGCTTTTTGATATAGAAATTCCTGTTTGTAATTTATCTGATTCGCAAAAACCATAAAATATCCAAGAAGTTTTGTTACTGCCAATAGACGATGGTGGAATTTCCTTATTTATATGCAAAACATCTTTATAATAATATTTATGAGGATTTAGAGAGGCGTAAAACGTCTTGGTTTTTTCAAAATCATTTATAATTTCAATTCCGGTTATTGCTAATCCTAGAAATATCAATATCAAGCAAAATGTTCTCATAGTTTTTTCTGTTCAAAAGCTTACGCGCTTATTGTGGTAGTTTTTTTATTTTTAATTTGGTTTATAAAAAAAGCACAAAATCAAATGATATTTGTGCTTTTGTAAATTTATATTGTTGAAGGACTATTTTCCTTTTAATAATTTTTCTAAATATTCAACTTTGTCTTTTTCAGCTTGAACCAAACGTTCGTAAAGTTCTACAACTTTATCAAGTGGATTGAAAGTGCAATTATTATTAATTCCTTGTGCACCACTAATAGAACTATTGTCGTAAAAGTTATTGAAAAAATTGAAAACCGCTTCTTCTGAAAAATTTTCAATCGCTTCTACCGTAACGCCAAGTGCTTTTGCAATATTAGCAAGTCTTTCTTGATCAACAGTTTCACTGTTTTCAATAATAGAAATTGCTTGTTGGTTTGAGCCAATTGCCTGCGCAAGCGCTTCCTGTTTCATACCTTTAAGCTCTCTAATTCGACTGATATTTCTACCGATATGTCTTGGTTTTGTTATTGTGCTCATATTTCAAAGGTAACTTTTTTGAATGAAATACTGTTGTTATTTTTTGAATAACAAATATATGTTTTTTCAGACAGAATTAATCTTTTGGTTTTAATTTAGATAAAAGTTTTAAGTTCTAATTATACCCAATATTGTCATTTCGACGTAAGGAGAAATCTTCGCAAGTAGCTCTACAAAGATTGGAAATGTTATTCAAATAAATAATTAAGAAAATCCAAATCAGGATTAATAGTTTTTATTAATTCGATTTTCTTTTCTCTGCGCCAGTCTTTAATTTCTTTTTCTCGAACAATTGCTTCTTGAATCCAAGCAAACTTTTCGAAATATAGTAAGAATGTAGCATTGTATTTTGCTGTAAATGTTTTCTTTCCGTTTGTATTGTTGTCTTTGTGCTGACTTAAACGGATTTTTAAGTTATTTGTAACTCCTGTGTAGAATACGGTTTTGTATTTGTTTGTTAGGATGTATATGTAGTATGTGTGATAGCCTTCTTGATGTAGCATTTTTTTGATGCTAAAGATAGATAATTATTTAAGATTTTTCTTTCTTTTTATATTTGGGTTTTTTGATATGCTTTGTGGAGCTACTTGCGAAGATTTCTCCTTCGTCGAAATGACAAACTGAGCGGAAAGGCTGTAAGTGGATGACAGTTAGGTTCAATTGAATAAATAATCTTTACGGAGTTACTTGCGAAGATTCCTCCTCCCTCCTTTAGATTTGTTTTTTGAAATTTAAGTAGATTTATGAGTGAGAAAGGAAGCCAAAGTAAACTGTTCGTTCCTCTGAGCTAGAGACTCCT
>NZ_WUMO01000012.1 GCF_009826975.1 Flavobacterium sp. HBTb2-11-1
ATATTGTTTTGAAAATGTTGCTGTTAAAGTATTTCTTAATTATTCAAACAATTCCTTAGGTTCATCATCTTCAGCTTCTTCACCTTCAATAAAATCCAGTTCTAAAGCTTTCACGCTCTGAACCGCATTTCCGGCAATACCGCGAATTGAACCATACATTCCTAAAGTATTATGAACTACTTTTTCAATTTGTTTTTCTCTTTGTTTCCATATTCTCTGCATGGCTCTTTTTTCGGAGTCCAGATCGCTCTGCATTTGAGTAAAACCTTCAACAATTCCTTCAATCTGCAAACGGAATTCGTTGCTGGTTAAGAAATCGTACAACATTGACATTTTATCGCCTTTGTTTTCTTGCGCTTGAACCGCCTGATTTATTTGAATTAAGGACTGACGTAAAACAGCGCTTAAACCTTTAAATTCTTCATAGGTGCAAATCCAGATTCCGTCGCGCATGCCCATTCTTTCCATTCCAGAAGGCATTACTTCAGTAACCAGAACTCCAATATTGGCTCTTTTAGTTCTAATGTCATTTTTGAATTTCTCAATCCAAGAAGGCTGAAACGCTTTGGTTCTTTTGCTTTCGTAATAAATAGAACCGCAGTTTTGATGCTCGCGCGTGTTTACAATTTGAAGACAGTCGGCACCGTTGGCTCCTTTTTTAACTTCATCAATGCTGTCAAGCGGGAAATTGTTAGCCAGCCATTCTTCAATCGCTAATTCCATTACTTCGCCTTGCAATTGCATCGAACCTTGTTCTTGCTTGCGTTTCATTTCTTCAGTCAGCTTTTTTTGTTCTTCTAGCTGTTTCTGAAGTTCTTTGAATTTCAGTTCGTTTTTATCGTCTTCTTGTTTTCTGATTTTTTCACGTTCCAAAGCCAATTGCGCATTTAACTGCTTTTCGGCTTCGGCTTGAATCGCTTCTTTCATTTCCAGTTTTTCGCGCTGTAATTTGGCGATTTCACCTTCCATTTTATTTAATTCCCTGATTTTTTCCGATTTTTCAGAGAGTTCTTTTTCCATTAAAAGCAAGCGATCTTTGTTTTCTTCTTCGAGTTTGGCTTTTAGCTTTTCAGAAATTTCTTTTTCAGCTGCTTTTTTCTCGCGTTCTAAACGTTCGGCAAAAAGTTCGTTTTCTTGTTTCTTTTTGGCTTCAAATTCGGCTTTGGCTTTTTCTAATTGTTCGTTTTTAAGCTCTAATTCACGGTTTTGGATATTGGCTTTTTGCTGGAATTCTTTTCGAATGCTATCTTCCAACTGATGTTTTAAAACATCGTTGACATCGATTGGAGTTCCGCAGTTTGGACACTGAATTGAAGATTGTTCAGCCATTTTTATTGAAATTTTATTGAATGGAATTATAATTTGCTAAGGTATTTAAAAGTTCTGTTTTTCTGATATGGATTTCTGTACTAAATTGTAACGAATTTTTGTTATGGACACGAAAACGCTAAGACGCAAAGTATTTATTTCACGCAGATTTTATAAGATTTAAGCAGATTCTGCAGATGTTTCTCATAAAGTTTGTCATTTGGACGAAGGAGAAATCTTCGTAAGTGGCTCCGTTGTTATAAGCCATCCTTTGTAGAGCTTCTCGTGGAGATTTCTCCTTCGTCGAAATGACAAAAATGAGAAGAAATCCTTTTAATCATTATAATCTGTGGCAAAAAAACTTAGTGTCCTAGCGTCTTTGCGGCAATAAAAAGGCAACAGCAGATTGCGTGATTTCAGAATGATCATCTTTCGAAGTAATCAACGAGACATTCGTAAATAGATTGACCTTTTTTAATTCAATAAAACCAATCTCCGAATCTTGATTATTCTTTGCAATATTCGATGGCACAATCGAAATTCCCAATTCGTTTTTTATTAATTGTACGATTGAATTAATGTTATTCGCTTCGTGAATGATCTTTGGCGTAAAGCCATAAAAAGCACAAAGTTCCAATAAAACTTCATGATAATGCGGTGCGTAATCCTTATTGAAGAAAACAAAAGTTTCGTCTTTTAAATTTGTAATCTCATTTTCCGATTTTATCTGAACCGATTTTTTATTGTAAACCAACGAAAAACCATCTTTAAACCATAAATGTGATTTTATTTTGGGCGAATGAATAGGCGATCGTATAATTCCCATTTCGATTTTTCCTTTTTCTAAAGCATCAATCTGTTTGGTGGTGGATATTTCGAAAAGTTTGAAATTGACATAAGGAAATTTTGCTTTCAGATGTTTTATTAAATCGGAAATAACAGCCGAATAAATCGAACTGATATATGCGATTCTGAATTCGCCAGAAACATTCTCTGCAATCTTCTTTGTTTTGACTGAAATGCGTTCTAAATTTTGAAAAAGAGCGGTAACTTCTTCCTTAAAATATTTTCCGGCTTCGGTCAATTCTACTTTTTTATTGTTTCGAATGAAAAGTTTTGCTTGAAGTTCTTCTTCCAATTCTGCAATTTGACGGCTTAACGGCGGTTGCGAAATAAAGAGTTTTTCCGAAGCTTTGGTAAAGTTCAGTTCTTCGGCGACAGCCAAAAAATATTTTAAGTGACGTAATTCCATGATACTTTTAAAGTATTATTAATTGATAAAAATAGTATTTTTAAAGTATTTATGAAAGCGATAGTTTTGATTTTAAGTTAAATGTTAGAAGTGAAACGTTAAAAGTGCGAGTTGTAACGAATAACCCATAACAAAAAACGTATCACTTTTTAAAACAAAATAATTCTCTCGCAGATTGAGCAGATAAAGCAGATTATTAATTTTTAGATAAATCATCTTAATCATAATAATATTCCAATCATATAATAGCAAAAAGATTCGCTCAATCTGCTTAATCTGCGGGAGATTAAAGAGGAAGAAAAAAAAGTTTCTTGCAGATTTAACAGATTTAAACTGATCGAAGCAAATTTTTTTATTTGAATAAAGAGTAAAAAGAAAATCATTTTTAAATCTGCTTTAATCTCTTTTAATTCCGATAGCTATCGGGAGCGTGAAAAAATTTAAAAAAAAAACAAAGACCATGAAAAAATCAACCATCGAAGAAATCAAAGAACGATTTGACAATGATGTCGAACGATTTTCAAACTTAGAAACAGGGCAAGTGGCAACAATTGACGCTACTATTTCTTTGGAATTAATAACCGAAGCTTCAAAACGCATTGTTCCAAATGCCAAAAACGTCTTAGATGTCGGATGTGGAGCCGGAAATTATACTTTAATGATGTTGTCTAAAGTGCCGAACTTAAACTGCACTTTGGTCGATTTGAGTTTGCCCATGTTGGATCGTGCTTTTGAACGAGTTTCAGCAGAAACGAACGGAAAAGTAGAAATCAAACAAGGCGATATTCGAGAAATAGATTTAGAAGAAAACAGTTTTGATATTATTTTGGCAGGAGCAGTTTTGCATCATTTAAGAGATGATCAAGATTGGGAAATGACTTTTACCAAATTATTCAAGTTATTAAAAACGGGTGGTTGTTTGATGATTTCTGATTTGATCACCCAAGATACAGAATTATTAAACGAATATACTTGGCAACGCTATGGCGAATATTTGGAAGGAATAGGAGGGATGGAGTATCGCCAGAAGGTTTTAGATTATATTGAAAAAGAAGATTCTCCAAGATCTATGAATTACCAATTGGATTTGATGAAAAAAGTAGGATTTTCAAAAGTAGAAATTTTGCATAAAAACATGTGTTTCGGAGCTTTTGGAGGGATTAAGTAAAGATTTTTTTCTGCCACGAATTACGCGAATTTCCACGAATTAATTTTTAATTCCTAAAGTGATAATTAGTGAAATTAGTGTAATTCGTGGCGAAGAAATTATACGTTAAGAGGCATCGAAAATTTGTTTCTTAAATCGAAAACTAATTCTGATGGGCCGTTTTTTTGTAGGTGATCTAATTTTTCTACGGCTTCTTCAAGTGTCGGAATATGTCCTTTTGGAATCCACCACATCGCGGTATGCGCTTTTCCAAATTTATGAAACCATTCTTTTCTACGTCTTAAAAAGTCGCTGTGAAAAGTTTTGTACATATAATGTTCCAATGTTTCTATATTTTCCCAAACGGAAACATTGATAATAATTTGTTCGTCATTGTATGGATTAAGACTTGTAGCATTGTCGGTTTCGTCTTTTAAGCGCCAAACAAAACCTTCGCTTTCTTCTGCTAAAGTGTTTACAGCATCTAAATTATCTACAAATTCTTTCATGATTGGGTCGTTGATGTCGACTCCTTTCATTTTGGCAATATTAATTTCGGCAAGATGATAATTGCTCATAAAATATAGGTTTCTCAATTTTAAGCAATTTAGCTTTTCCTGCAAGGTTTTCAAAACCTTGTAGGTCTTTTTTGTGAAGGTTTTAAATTATACCTGCAAGGTTTTGAAAACCTTGCAGGAAGAAATTTATAGAATCTGCGCGGTTTTGTAAACCTGAATTGGGCTCGAAACTAGATTTTCGGTTTTTTTGATGAATTCTTGCAAATAAGATTGATTATTGTGCAAGTCTAGCCCTGGCTGATCTTTCCATTCTTCCCAAAGAATAAAAACATTTTCGGAAGTGTGTAAATCGTAACGAATACATGCAGCTTCTTTTCTAGTTTCGGTTACTAGATGTGTCAGCAGGTTTTGAACTTCAATTAAATGCTCTGGTTTACTTTTTAAAATTGCTGTAATCGAAATCATAATTATAAGTTTTTAAAAGTTTGCTCTAAATGTTTCGTATAATTCTCTTTAAAGATAGCAATATTTTCTGGTGTTGCACCTTTTTCAACATCATGGAAATGGAATCCGTCTATTTTTTCCATTCCTGTGAATTTGTTCATTTTGTGGAATCCGAACATTACGCCGTCATCAACAGAAGTTTCTTCGAAGAATTCTCCAGGGAGCGTAAAAGCCGTTGCAGGTGCGTTCCAACTTGTGGTTAGCATGTACTTGCGTCCGTGCAGAAGTCCGCCAGTTCCGTAATTGATGTCTGGATTTACACGGCTTCTCCCGTCGCTTTTGTAGATTCCGTTGTTGTGTCCTTGTGTGAAAACATCGTCGATGTATTTTTTGAAAAGGTTTGGCAATTGAAACCACCAAACTGGTGTGTGGTAAATAATTAAATCTGCCCAGACGAATTTTTCTACTTCTTCTTGTAAATCGATTTGATCTTCGATGTGCGTTGTTTTTATTTCGTAATCGTTGTTTTTTGAAAGAAACTCGACTGTCCAATCCTGAACGGTTTTGTTGAATTTTCCTCCTGAATGTGCGAATTTTTGTCCGCCGTTAATTATAAATATCTTTTTCATTTCAATTGTTCTTATGAAAACGGACGCGTGAGGGATAGGAGCGATATTCTTTTTCTTTTTTCTTTAAAAAGAAAAAGATTTAGCGGATAGCCCGGTTCGCCACGGCGAAACACGCCCAAATTATTTTAATTGTTGAGATTTTTTTTTAACACATAGAAACATAGATTTTTCTTTCTGGAAAGGGAATGGAAAGAAACTAGTTTCTAACACATAGCTCTCTGTTAGTTGATGCAAGTGAAACGCCTTTGTAGACAATGTGAGACTATATTTCTATGTGTTAAAAAAGAGAATTATTTTATTTTAGAAATCGCTTGATTGATAAATTCCAATTCTGAAGCTGATAAATCGAAATCCATTGTTTTGGCATTTGAAATGGCTTGTTCTGCGTTTCTTGCTCCAGCTAACACAATTGAAATTCCTTTTTGTAAACTTGTCCAGCGTAAAACCAATTGTGATAAGCTTGCTTCTTTTGCGTGTGCTAAAGAAGTTAATTCTTCAACCAAAGTTTTTACTTTTTGAAGATCAAATTGATTGAAATATCCGTTTCTGTGATCGTTTTCTTTTAATTTGCTGTCAGTGAAATATTTTCCAGTCAATAAACCTCTTTCCATAGGACTGTAAGCAATGATTCCGATATTTTCTGCAACTGTGAAAGGAATTAGTTCTTCTTCAATTTTGCGATTTAGCATGCTGTATGCCACTTGATTTGAAGCCACTTGAATTATTTTTTGTGCTTCCTGAATTTGTGCGACATTGTAATTACTTACTCCGAAAGCTCTTATTTTTCCTTGCTGAATTAAGCTTTCAGCAGCTTCCATTGTTTCAGAAATTGGTGTTGTTGAGTCTGGCCAGTGAATTTGTAGTAAATCAATATAATCGGTTTTAAGACGTTTTAAACTTTCTTCAACTTCCTTAATGACGTTTGCTTTTGATGAATATTTGTAAACTGGAACTTTTTTGCCATTATCATCTGCGTCGAAAAAGAAATCTCCTTTTCCGTTGTTGCTTCCGTCCCAAACCAAGCCGAATTTTGTAAGCAGCTGAATTTTAGAACGATTGTAAGGTTTTATAGCTTCACCAATCATTTCTTCGCTTAAACCAAATCCGTAAAAAGGAGCGGTGTCGATTGTAGTAACACCATGGTCGATTGAAGCCTGAACAGATTCAATTGAATCTTTCTTTTCTGTTCCGCCCCACATGGTTCCGCCAATAGCAAATGCACCATACGTAATAGCTGATAATTCAAGTTCTGAGTTGCCTAATTTTCTATATTCCATGATTGTAATTTTATTTTGATTAATTTGACGAGGCAAAATTATACTGTTTTTATGATTCATATTTGGTATATATTTGTCTTTTTTAGGTATATTTGCATCTTCAAATAAATGGAATTATGAAAAAAGAAAACTTATACGAACCTTTTACGGTTTCTTTTGAGACGCTAACTGAATATCCAGATGTTGGAGATCGTCATAATTTTTTCGAATTAGTATATATACTTAAAGGTACAGGAAGACAGTGTATTAATAAGAATATTTTTGAATATGATCCTGGGCATTTGTTCTTACTAACGCCAGAGGATTGTCATAATTTTACCATTGAAACCGAAACGAAATTCTTCTTTTTGAGGTTCAATGATATTTATTTGAAGAATTCGAGTCTGCAAAACGAAAACATTCAGCGATTGGAATATATTCTTCAAAATGCCAATCATCAGCCGGGTTGTATTCTTAAAAATGATCCTGATAAATGTTTAGTGAAAGTAATGATTGAAGCGATTTGCCGTGAACATCAGGATAAGGATGTTTACAATCAGGAATTGATTCAGCAATTGGTGAATACGTTGATTATTATTGTGGCAAGAAATATTGCAAAATATCTTCCTGAGCAGGTTAATATTGGAACTGAAGCCAAAGCGATGGATATTCTGCAATATATTCAGAATAATATTTATTATCCTGAAAAGATAAAAGCGGAATCAATTAGCGATTATTTCGGAATTTCGAATACGTATTTAGGTCGTTATTTTAAGAAGCATGCTAGTGAAACGATGCAACAGTATATCAGTAATTACAAAACAAAACTGATTGAACATCGACTGCAATTCAGTGATAAGCGTATTAATGAGATTGCGTATGAATTTGGTTTTACGGATGAAAGCCACTTTAATAAGTTTTTTAGAAAACAAAAAGGCTATAGTCCGTCTGAATTTAGAAAGTCGATTCGATTGAGTGCTTAAACACGGATTGCACTAATTAGCACAAATTTTTTCGCCACAGATTTAAGGATTAAAAGGATCTTTTTATTTCACGCAGATTTTAAATGATTTAGGCAGATTTTAAAAGATTTTTTTTAATAAATCAGCATAATCTGCTCAATCTGCGAGAGAAAAAAAGAAATCCATATAAATCCGCGTTTTCGCAAAGCGAATCTGTTTTATCCGCGTACTTTAATTAGATAATTTTTTTGATAACACGAAGTTTATGAGTGTGTTTGTTTAATTCAGGATTGTAAATTCCGGTATGGTCTAAACGGTCAATACGCACTTTTCCACTTGCGTGAATGATGTAATTATTCTCCATAATGATTCCGACATGTGTGATGTTTCCTTCGTCATTGTCAAAGAAAGCCAAATCACCTGGCTCGCATTCTTCAATAAAGCTTAAAGGTTCTCCTTCAAGTGCTTGTTGAGAGGCATCTCGGTGAATTTTATAGCCGTTTAATTTATAAACCATTTGAGTAAATCCAGAACAGTCAATTCCAAATGGTGTTTTTCCGCCCCATAAATAGGGAGCATTCAAATACATAAAAGCAGTTTTGATTAATGCACTTTTAGGTTTGATGCCGCTAGTTTTGGTTCCTTCAAAATCAAAGTTCGAAGTATTGATTTCACTGTTGTTTAAAAAAGACAATGAGGCTCCAAGCGGAATTGGAAGCAGTAGATTGTTTGGAGCGGTGATATAATCAATTAAATCTGCATTCAAAATAATTGACTCTTTACTCAAGAGATCAAATTGCTCTTTGGTGATTTCTTGATATTGTTTAGAATCGACCCAGCCTTCGTAGTCGTCAAACTGAATTCTTATTCTAGCCCATTGATTATGGCGTTCTAAAATTTCGATGTGTTCGCCAAACAAAAGCTGTGTCACGATTTCACTTCTGTCACTAGCTTCAGCTCGAACGGGTACTATGGCAAGATTGCAAATTCCAAACATGTAAGGAAAATTATAAAGTTAAAATCAGGAGTTACGTTTATAACTCCTGATTTTTTATGATATTGTTTTACGCTCTTTCGATAACAATTGCCGATGCGCCACCGCCTCCGTTGCAAATTGCAGCAGCTCCAGTTTTTGCATTGTTTTGTTCTAAAACATTCAGTAAAGTTACAATAATACGTGCTCCAGAAGCTCCAAGAGGATGTCCTAAAGAAACAGCACCACCGTTTACGTTTACTTTGTTGTTATCTAAATTTAAAATTTTAGCATTGGCCAATCCAACTACAGAGAAGGCTTCATTGAATTCGAAGAAATCAACATCTGAAATTGAGATCCCTGCTTTGTCTAAGGCTTTTGGCAATGCTTTTGCAGGGCTTGTTGTAAACCATTTTGGTTCTTGCGCGGCATCTGCATATCCTTTTATGTATGCTAATGGTTTTAAACCTAATGCATTTGCTTTTTCTTCAGACATTAAAACTAATGCCGCAGCCCCATCATTGATTGTGGAAGCATTTGCAGCGGTTACAGTTCCGTCTTTTGTAAAAACAGGTGCTAAAGATGGAATTTTATCTAATTTCACATTAGTATATTCTTCGTCTTTAGAGAATATAATTGGTTCGCCGCGTCTTTGAGGCACTTCAACAGGAACAACTTCATTATCAAATTTTCCAGCATCCCAAGCTTTGGCACTTCTTTCATATGATTGGATAGCGAAAGCGTCTTGTTCTTCACGGCTGATTTTGTATTCAGAGGCACACAAATCAGCGCAAACTCCCATTGCGTTGTTGTCGTAAGCATCTGTCAAACCATCTTTCTGCATTCCGTCAAGCATAGTTGCAGAACCAAATTTGTTTCCGGCACGCATTTGCACATAGTGAGGAATCAAACTCATGCTTTCCATTCCGCCCGCTACTACAATTTCAGCGTCACCGCATGCGATTGCCTGAGCGGCAAACATTACGGCTTTCATTCCAGAAGCACATACTTTGTTTACTGTTGTAGCGGCAACTTCTTCAGACAGACCAGCAAAAAGTGCTGCTTGGCGCGCTGGCGCTTGTCCAACACCTGCCTGAATTACATTCCCCATGAAAACTTCATCGACTAATTTTGGGTCAAGGTTAATTTTTGAAAGGGCTCCTTTTATAGCGGCAGCGCCTAATTTTGGTGCAGGTACAGTAGATAGCCCGCCCATGAAACTTCCGATAGGTGTTCTAACGGCAGAAACGATAACAACTCTTTTGTTCATTTTCTGTTTAATAATAGTTAGTAAGCAAATTTACTCTTTATTTGAATAAATTCAAATTTTGTATTGAATAGTGAATTTTAAATTTAAGGTGAAATTTTTGTTAATTCTATTTGTTTGATTGTGAAGCGGTTTTGAAAAAAGATGAAAAAAAACTAAAAAAACTCAAAAAAAAGCTTGTGAGAAAAGGAATGTTGTTATACATTTGCACTCGCAAAACGGAAGCAATTCCTTGAGCAAGGAGAGGTGCCAGAGCGGTAATGGAGCAGATTGCTAATCTGTCGACGGGTAACCGTCGCCAGGGTTCGAGTCCCTGTCTCTCCGCTTGAATTTTGCCTCGGGGTGTAGCGTAGCCCGGTTATCGCGCCTGCTTTGGGAGCAGGAGGCCGCAGGTTCGAATCCTGCCACCCCGACTACAATTGAAATAATGGACGCATAGCTCAGCTGGATAGAGCACCTGCCTTCTAAGCAGGCGGTCGAAGGTTCGAATCCTTCTGCGTTCACAAAAAGCCACTCAAATCGAGTGGCTTTTTTGTTTTTATAACATTTTTAGCGAGTACACAATAAATTACTATGTGCAGCCATGAGTTGGATATTCTCTATCTGAAACCGGTATTGAGCTTATTCCTTTTATCAGTCAAATGAACAGTGGGCTGAAAGACAGATAGCTTTGATTTAAAACTATAGGAATGTTCAGTTTAGATTGGTGAATAAGTCAATACCTACGTGCGTTTCTTGCTTTTTTAATATATTTTGCACTAAATTGCTTCTTCATTTTTAATTCTACAATAAATAAAATTTTACTGCAATCCATGAATGAAGAAATTAAATTATACCGAAACTTTAAGAAAACCAGAAATTTACTTTTGTATGCTTGTGCTGTCAACATTCTATTAGCGATTATGCTTTTATACGGTATAGGAACTTTTGATGGAGTATTTAAAATAAAACTATCCATTGCTTCTGGCGCCATTCTATTGATAATGCTTCTTTTGTCATTTAAAATGCTTGCTAGTATAAAAGATAAGTCTCCATTGATTCAAATAGATTCAAATGGTTTTTCTGGGAGAACGACACCAGTCGCGAAAGCTTTTGGAAGAATAGAATGGCAAGATGTTACCGATTTGCAATTAAAGAAGGTTGGAGGTGATACTTTGGTTGCCATTGCGATTGACAATATTGCTAAATATGACGGCCGCGTTTCTAAGTTTCTTTGGAAAATGGCTTATGATGAACAAAATTCGAAATTGAATATAATGTATTCCGCTTCAGAAATTGAAATTAATGCAGATGAATTGTATAAGCTGTTTTTAAAATACTGGAAAAAATAAAAATAGTCTGTTATAAAATTTAAAGAGCCACTTTAGTTAAGTGGCTCTTTTGTTAGTTCTAAATGCAAAATCGGATAGGGTTTGTCGCAGCCGTCTAAATCAGAGGTAGATTTTACTTCAAATCCAAAATGCTTATAAAATGAAGTGGCTGTTTGGTTCTCTTTATTCACATCAACTTTTGAGATTTTAAGCTCATTAATTGCATATAGTAATAATCTCTTGCCAATTCCTTTTCCTATTTGGTCTGCCGTTACAAACAGCATTTCTAAGTTTTCTTCATGAGTTCCAACAAAACCAATAATCTGTTGTTGGTCATTTTTTATGCAGTGTAAAGAAACATTGTCGAAAAAGTTTGGAATAAGTTCTTTGTAAAATATAAAATCTTCAGGTTTTAAGAAGTCGTGCGTCGCTTTTACAGACGATTCCCAAACCGAAATCAGTTCAGGATACTCTGTTTTATTTACTTTTTGAATTACAGTCTTGATTGTTTAATTTTTTTGATGACTGGCAAAAATAGCAATTATGTGTAATATTTAAATAATGAGCTTATCTTCTAAATGGTTCAAGGTTCAAGCCTTTATGCAGTTTAAATATGTTATTTGAATGTTAAGTATTTGTTTTTTAGGTGTATATGTTTCTTTTTTCTTTAATTTTATTCTTAAGAAAATAACTACAACTAATATCTCTGAAGCTATGAAAGAAGAATTATCTACTCAAGAAACGAATTTTAAAGTTATTTTAGAAAATTATCCTTCAACATGGCCTAAAGAGGGATTTATTGATTTAAACATACACGACTTACCGCATCATAGTTCTGTTGTAGAATGGTGGTATCTTAATTGTCATGTTGTTTCAAAAGAAGGTAAAAAGCTTTCGTTATTTGCTTCTTTTTTTAGATTGACTCTTGGGAAAGATGAGTATGGAGATTATAAGCATACGCATTCAATGATATGGTCACTGTCAGATTTGACAGATGGGAAATATTATTCAAACTCTCTTCTTGATAAGGAAACTCCAACCGAAATTTTGAAAATTATTAAAAGAAATGAAGGAAAGAATGTTGGAAATAAATTAGTTCGTCGCGCCTTAAAAGAGGTATATGAAAAAGGGAATTTGCCGCTTCCAGACAAACTTTTGAAAGAACCGGCTAAAGTAGGAATAAAAGATCTTTTACTTGAATATGATGGAAACTCTTTTAAAAAAGATGATCAGAATAATTATCATTTAAAACTTGAGAATTTATCTGATGGGATTACATGCGATATTGAATTTGTTCCTTTAACAAAACCAATAAGACACGGAAAGGACGGATTGGTTAGAGGTATCAGAAAAGAAGATATGTTTTATTATTTTATTCCGAAATGCATTGCCCGAGGGGAAATTAAAATAGGGGACGAGATTTATGAAGTTAAAGGAAGCGGCTGGTACGATCATGAGTTTAGTGGTTCGGCAGAAGAAACATCGGCAATAGAATTTAAACACGATGTAGCATGGAATTGGGCTGCATTGCAAATGGATAACGATTGTCAAATATCGGCTTATAATCTTTTTGATAATACAGACAATGGGAAACCTTTGGGAGGAACTGTAATTGTAATTGACAAAGATGGAAACGAAAACAGTATAGAAGATTTTAGTTTTGTTCCTGAACAATACTGGACAAGCAGCGGAACTTTTGTATCCTACCCAATTTCATGGAAATTTGAAATTCCAAAAATGAATATTTATCTTTCTATAACAGCTAATTTTCCTGAACAAGAATTTATTACCATTCTTTCTCCTCCTGCATTGTGGGAGGGATCTGTAAGCGTTACAGGAAATTTTATGGGAACTCAAGTTTCGGGATGTGGATACATAGAGAGAAACGGGTTTAATACCAATGATAACATTGAAAATTTTTTAAAGGGTATTGGAAAAGCCACTCAAAAGTCGGTAGAATCACTGTTGCCTTTAAATCCCACTGACGATCAATTCTACAGATTAGTTGATAGTCCGTTGGGGATTGATTTTTTTACATCTGAAGATAAAGAGCAATATATTTCGTCTGTAATTAAGCCTATTCGTGAAGTAGTAGATCGTAGTAAAAAAGCGTGGCGTTCTTATGTTTTCCTAGCCTGTATGGATGCCGTTGGCGGAAATTCTCAACCATTTATCGATTGGCTTGCTATGCCAGAACTTATCCATACAGGATCATTGATTGTAGATGATGTACAGGATCGGTCTGATACAAGAAGAGGAGGAACTGCTCTTCATCATTTATATGGTGAAGCGCTTGCTATTAATACGGGGAATGTATGTTATTTTATTGGAGAATTATTTACATACAGTCCAAAGCTTGCAGATCAAACCCGTTTAAAAGTATATGAAATGTATTTTGAAATGATGCGTGTTGCCCATGCAGGACAAGCAATGGATATAAGCGGTCTTCATTCGTTCATGTCTGAGGTCGTGAATAGTGGGGATAGTTCTGTGCTAGAAAAAAAAATTTATACAATTCATCGTTTAAAAACCGCAGCTCCCGCTTGTACATTAGCTAAAATGGGAGCTATCATAGGAGGAGGAAACGAAGAAGAAATAGATGCGTTGGGTAATTTTTTTGAAGCGATTGGGGTTGCTTATCAAATAATGGATGATGTGCTTAATTTGGAAGGCTATGAAAACAATCTGAAAGATAAAGGAGAGGATATTACAGCAGGAAAAATAACTATGCCAGTTGCAAAAGCAATGCGCTTATTGCCTCTAGATAAAAGGGAATATATTTGGAAGACTATTCAAACCTTGCCTAAAGATCATGAGATAATAAAATCAGTAATCGTTTTGCTGGAAGATTGTGGCGCGATTCATGAATGTCGCAAAGAGGCCGAAGAGCTTATGGAAGGAGCTTGGAAAAAAGTAGACAAAATTATAGCTGATTCGTTTTTTAAAATTAAATTACGAACATTTGGCTGGTATGCATTGAAAATAGAATAATTATTTTTTGCCTGCTGCCCAGAAAATGGAATTTCGAAGTAGGGTAGTGTATGCTTCATTTTCAAATAATTCTGGTGCGTGTCCCATAAAAATATAAACATTTCGTGAAGCAAAATGATCGTTTGTCCACACTACAGGATGATCTCCCATTTTTATTTTTGAATCAGGCTGATAGGTAGATTCATCAACTGAAGCCAAAACATGAACATTGGGTCTCGGACTTTTGTCATAGGTATACCATTCTTCCTTTTGAATAATGAAATCAGAATGAATTCCTTTAGCTACAGGATGAGATTTATCTTCTACATTTACTTTTCCGCTTGCAAAATCGGGTATGTAATTCACAAATCTGATTCCGCCCATAAAATCAGAAAACCATTTCCACATTGGATATCCATCAAATTCTCCAAGTAAAGTAGCGTGATGCAAACCAACCCAGCCGCCTTTTCCGCTGTCCATGTATTTCTGAAATGCCTGCATAGATTCTTCACTCCAAGTATAAGGAGGATAATCTAGTTGTACGAAAACTTGATATTGTTTTAAAAGATTTTCATTGATTGTTTTGGTGTTTTCGATATAGTCAATGGTAAAACTGCTGTCAATGGCGAGTTTATTCAGCCAAGGTTTAGCCGCTTTAGTAAACGGAAGATGATGTCCGCCATTTTCATATAAAACTAAAGCTTTAAATCGTGGTTTTTTATGCTTTTGGGCCAAGCAGTCCTGCTGAAAGAAGCAGCTTAAAAGAAATAAAATATATACTATTGAATTTTTCATGAATCAATTGTTAAATCGAATTAATTTAGGGTTCAACCATTGCAGTTATCGCTTGTAAAAACCACGCAGAATGCGGAATCCATTGTTCGGTCCAGCGCCATTCATTTCCTTTGTCTTCTGTCTTAAAATCAATTCCGGAGCCATCTCCGTTTCCATCTTTACCCGTAATTCCGTTAGAAATACCACCTTTTTCAGATCCATGTCCGTAATTAGAATGCATGTAAGGAACATTATTCTCGCCAAATTTGTACAAAAAGCACATAGAATACGGATTGCAGCCTAAAATCCATGATAGCTGCTGCGACGCATACAAATCGAGCAACTTTTTTGTGCTGTTGTTTTTTTGAAGCGAAATGCTTTTTCCGCCTTCTATTGCTGCTGTTGCCAACGAAGCCAATCGTGCATTTTCGCCTTGCCACCACCAGCCGGTTTCATTATCATGTGGAATAAAAAATCCGTCTTGGATTTTATCATTAAATAAAAAACTTTGCCTAGCGTAACCAAACGGATTAGTGACGTTGTTTGTAACGGCTAAATTGTATTCCAAAGCTTTTCTGATGACATTTTCTGCAGCAGCTTTTTCTTTATGATCAGATTCTTTCTTTAGATATCTTGTTAATGCGACAACAGGCAAACCAGCGTCGGCTGCATGCCAAAACGGACGATTTGCATCGTTGCTTGCAAACCAACCTTTATCCGTTATTCTATTTTCAAGTTTATGAGCCCATTTTCTGGCTTCATCTTTATAAAAATTATCATTGGTGGCAATCCATAACTCCGTAGAAGCCATCAAAGCACAATAATCATCTATGATATTTTCTTTTCCGTCGTCATCATATTTTGTGTTATGGATTAAAAGGTGTGCATAAGCTCTTTTCGCTCCGTCTAGATATTGTTTTGAAGTGAAATCACCGTTTTTATTCCATTTTGAAATTCTGGCAAGTGACGCTATTGCCATTCCGGCACCTTCGCGAAAAGCAGATTGATATTCGTCAGTAGTAACGCTATTGGCTTTTAATCCTACGATTCTTCTTGCTGCAGGGTTTTTGTCAAAATAGCTGAAAACTATCATATAAAAATAATCTTCATCTGAAAGACAGCGCATCATATAATCGGCACCCCAAATGGCTTCGTTATCGAGAGAATCTTTTATTTTCCAATGTACGAGCTTTTTTGAAATGCTTTCGGATGTGTTTATAAGTGACCAAGTTACCAAAGGGGTCTGCTGTGGCGATACAAAATTAGCGTAGGCTAAATGCGAAAAATACTTGCTCACATCTCCAGACGCATCGCACCATCCGCCGTGAACGTCTACCTTTTTTGTGCTTCCAAACAATAACATATTTTTGTCAGCTTCGAGTTCTTCAGGAGTATTGGCTCTTTGTTTATTGTAATACTGTACAATAGAAGAAATGGTTCGTTTTGCCAATATGTCTTCTTCAATTGAGAAACGGGCTGAAGTATAAATTTGATCTGCAATTTTGAATGCTACTTTGTAGTTCCCTGGTTTTTGAAAAGAAGAAAAGTCGGCTTTATAATAAAAATTACCCAGTTTCCAGTCGTCGACACTTTCTGCCTTTCCAATTTTAGAGGTGAAAACCGTTTTTCCAGAATCAGCATCTATAATGTCAAAAGTTGAATTCAAAAGATTGCTTTGATGTTCAATAATAGCAATTTTTGGACTTTTTGGATCAAAGCCAACTTGATTTACATGGATGATAGTTTTGCTATAAGCTGAAATAGAAATAAACAAAACGATCAGAACACATCTTAGTTGTTTCCAGAGTTTTAGCATGGTTTTAGTTTTTAGGTAGAAGTGGCAAATTACAAAAAAGAGAAAATTTTTCTACGCTAAATAGTTTTGCAATAAAAGCAGGAAATATAGGATGTGAGCACGTTTTATTAGGAGTTTATGCCTTAATTTAAAAATTTATGATGTGTATTTGATGTGATTTTTATGAAATGATTAGGACTTTTTTAATTCATTATCCTTTTCACATTTTCCATTTGATTAAAGCATCTAGAATGAATTTCAAGACCTTCTATATACTGTTCGAGGCTCATTCCGTATAAATTTGGAATGTTTTCTAAATTGTTTTCGTTTGAGGACGAGATCTTAAATTGGTTTTGAAAAGATTCGGAATGGTTATTTTCTTTTTGGTTGTTATGATGAGTTGTCATAAATGGCTTTGGTTGAAATGGTTGTAGTATGTTTTTAAGATTGCGAGGTTAAAAGTTTTATTTTTTCTATTGCAAGTTTATTCTCGTTTGCAACTTCTACTAATGCAAGCAAAATGTCGTTTCTGAGTATGGTTTTATTTCTGACGTTTCGAATTAATGATTTACTTGGAGCAGGCTGCCCTTTTTTTACGATACAAGCAATTGTAAGATCCACATACGTAACGGGTAAATGCTTATCTATAAATTCATAAGCTTTTTTATTGTGAGAATTATCTTCTTTAAAATTGCTATTATTGATTAATTTTGACATATATTTGCTAATAATTATTTGTATGTATTTTATTACGTGTAAATGTAAGAATAATATTATATTATTTATTCTTTTTTATGTTAAAAAATATATTATAGCTATATTTTGTTTGAATTTTAATAATGATGTATCACGAGAAACTAAGTAAATTCTTTAAGGATAAAGGATTAAAGCAAAAGGAAGTAGGAGCAATTTTAGGATTTAGCCCTGCAATGATTGGAAGATATTTGCACGGAACAGCTAGTATAGGTTCTGAATTTATTATTAGCTTAAGTAAAAATTTTCCAGATGTGGATTTGAATGATCTTTTTGCCGATGAGCAAAATAAGGTTAATGAAGTTGGGCCAGTGTACGAGAAGCAGAATATCTTGAATGACTTACAAGAAATTGAAGGTCGTATTCATAATATTCGCCTTCGTCTGGCAGACAAAAAGTTTGAGGAATGATAGAATGTTTTCCAAAAAGTATCTAACAATTTAAAATGTCACAGTATTAATTAAACCGCTCTTTTTGAGTGGTTTTTTTGTTTAAAATACTCCTTTTTTATTTAAATCTACGCTTACAGTTTAAGTTTTTTTTTACTAAATTTGATTAACAATTTCTAGCAGTAACCAATATGGAAAAATTAAAACGACCGGTTTATGTTAAACCAGGAGCAGATGATTTTTTTAAAAAGATGCGTTTAGAAGTGAATGAAACGGTCTTAAAAAACTCGTCTTTGTATGTATTAAACGTTGTGAAGTCTTTAGGGCTTCTGGCAGTATTTTTTTTGTTCTACGCCTGTATTTTAATTTTCGGAAACCAGACACCTTTTTTATTTCTTTTTTACATTTTGTCTGGAATTACAATGATCGTTTTGTTTATAAATGCTTTTCATGATGCTGCACATGGAGCTTTGTTTAAAAAGCCAAAGCATAATGAATGGTTTTTATATGTTTTAGAACTCTTCGGGAGTAATCACTGGCTTTGGATGCGACGCCATATAAGTCTGCATCATGCGTATCCAAACGTACCAGATTGGGACGTAGATATCAAACAGAGCGATATTATTAGAATATTTCCAAATAGTCCGCTGTTTAATTATCATAAGTATCAGCACATTTATATGTGGTTTATTTATCCTTTTTACAGCCTCAATTGGCTTTATATTAGAGATTTTAAAGATTTCTTTGGCACAAAGGATAATTATGTAAAAAAAGTAGTAGATAAAATTCCGAGACAAGAAGTGTATAGACTGTTTGCTGCTAAGATCATCAATCTTGTTTATTTGCTTTTTATCCCGATGATGTTGTTAAGTCAGCCTTGGTATATGGTGCTTTTTGCGTGGCTGTCAATGCATTTATGTGGTAGTGCGCTTGGCGTAGTGGCATTGGTTTCAACTCACGTTGACGAAGATGCTCATTTTCCGCATGCGGATGAAGACGGAAATCTTTCCGATACTTGGGTAATGCACCAAATGATTGTGACTAAAGATTTTAGTACAGAAAGCAAATTGGCTAATTTTCTTTATGGCGGGTTTACACACCATGTAGCGCATCATCTTTTTCCTGCAGTTGGACATACCTATTATCCTTATATTACGCCAATTATAAGACGTTATGCAGAGGAATACGGTCTGCCTTACACTTCGTATCCGTTTTATCACGCAGTTCGTTCCCATTTTAGAATGCTCAAAGACAAAGGTGTAAAAGAGAATATTTTAGTTACGGGAGAAATATAGTTTTCAAAATATTTAATAAAAAAAAAGCGGTTTTTAAGCCGCTTTTTTTATGATCGTAATTATTTTTTAATTTCTGTATTCTCTTTTTTGATATTTAGATCTTTCAAGAAGTTACCTTTTATTGCAATCTCAAAATTATCTTCTTTAAAAATGGTCAATTTTGATTCTGAAAATTTATAGACGTTGATTTTATTGTTTTTAACATCAATGTATAAATCATAAGAATAAGTGCCACAATCGTGCTGCTTACAACCCCAAGCATGGAGTATATTATCTTGTTTTTCAAAAGGGGTTTCCGTATTCCATTTTTTTACCATTTGATCGTAATCAGATCCTAACAATTTTTTTAATCTCGATGCCAAACTGCTTTTAGTTAAAAACTGTGTTCCAACGACACTTTTATCTACTAAATTATATAAAGTATCGTTCGGATTTATAGTAGTGCTGTCTGTCTTTAAAGCCTCAGTTTTTATAGAAGTGGAATCTGTTGTAGGAACTTCTTTTGCAATGTCTTTTTTGCATGAAAACAAGATTAAACTGCTAGCAATAACTATTGAAATGTATTTGGTTCTATAATTCATAATATAACTGATTTTAGAATGAATAATTTAGTTGCAAAGTTGTAATGGTTTAATTTTCATAAAGATATTAAATATAATGTTTGTTTTGAAAGTAATGTATGACGGGTTTTGAATTGAAAAAAATAAACTTAAAAATTTAAGATATTATCATAAGAACCAATTTTTAAGATTTTTTGTTTAACTTCAATTTTTAAAATTGTCTTACAATGAATCATACTTTCAAAATTTTAGTCTTTTTTCTTTTAGGAATAGGTTTTTTACAAGCTCAGAATGAAGTTTACATTTCTCCTGCAGAAGTTAAGATTTCTGATACTGCGTTTGTAAATCTAAGAGATTATAGCAACGATTTTGTTTATGATATGAAATATGCCACAGATGATAATTTCTTAAAAACTAAAGTTTATGATTGCGCTGAATGCATGCTTCGTTTAAAAACTGTAAAAGCCTTAATTGCGGCCAATAAGGATTTTTTGAAGAAAGGCTACAGAATCAAATTATATGATTGTTATAGGCCTTTAGATATTCAGAAAAAAATGTGGGAGATTGTATCGGATCCTATTTATGTGGCAGATCCAAAAAAAGGCTCCATTCATAACAGAGGAGGAGCCGTAGACATTTCTTTAGTAGATATAACAGGAAAAGAAGTCGATATGGGAACTTCTTTTGATTTTTTTGGAATTATGGCGAGTCATAATTTTAAACAGCTTTCAAAAGAAATTCTTTCTAATAGAGCTTATTTAAAAAAGACCATGATTAAAAATGGTTTCAACTCTTTTGATTCTGAGTGGTGGCATTATAATTTAAAAACAGGTTTAAAAGATAGTGTTTCCAATCAGAAATGGAAATGCGATTAAAAATTACTCGACGCACCTGATATTGTCCATAAAATAAGTATTCGGATTAGTCACTTTTCCAGTTAGTTCCGAGGTAAGTTCTCGTTTTACGATATAATCTTCGGTATTCGTAAGATATTTAATTCGCATTATTGAAATTGGAGATTTTTTCAACTCTTCATAATTGTCTTTCATAAACATAAAAATCCCAGTATTGATTCGGTTGTCAAAACCTTTGTCATCACGAACAAGTGTGCCACAGTTTTCTTGATTAATGTGCATGAGAGTTACAATTTTTCCGTTTTCTAATTGCAAGAATATTTTCGAGTTTTTATCAAAACAATTTGCCTTAATAAAATCTTTGCTTTTTTGGATAGATTGAAGGTTTAATGTAGGCAGACCATCAGTTTGTGCTAAAGAGAAGAAAATATAATTAAAGCTTCCGCCAAAATATTTTTCACTCATTAAATATTCATTGGTTACTTTATAAGATCCGATAGAATCATTTACATTGACACTATATTCACAAGGTTTTTGGGCAAATGCGGTAAAGGTTAGTAAGAAAAGAGTTAGTGTAATTAATTGTTTCATTGCGTTAGATTATTTTGGTGCAAATTAAAACTATTTTGTTATCTTTTACATCTGTTGTAAAAAAACAATACAAATTACCGCCATTTTTTATTTTCCACTTTTTTCGGATGTTTTCAACCGTTTCAGGAAAATTGCGAGTAGTGATATTAGCCTGAGTGTTGGCTAATTCATTTTTCATTTCAGTTTTATTGTACGGAATGACCTTTTGAACCTCAAATTTTCTTCCCGGAAAATCAATTAGATTTTCTGAAGTATATAAATGCGAATGTTTGTGTAGTTTATTGATATTAAAAATTGCGCTGACTTCGTCAAAACCGCCCGATTTCATGATTGCGGCATTGGGTTCGTAGAGATATTGCTGAGGCAAACCATAAGAAAACGATATTGTTTCTTTGCCTAAAACAAACTCAAAAGTTTCTGTTTTTTCTTTTAAAATGTTGGCAGTTTTTAAAGTTATTTCGCCAAAATATCCTTTGTGAATTTCAAAGAGCAGTTCTTTAACTTCGTTTTCTAGAGCAATGATGTGAATGTTCTTTACATTTTTTAATTCTGATAATCCGGCAGAAATATCCAGTAAAGGCGCAGTCTTGATTAAAATAGAATCTGATTTTTCGAAATAAAAATCAAGCAGTTCAGGAACATTTGGCAAACAGTCTTTCAGCATGAAAACTTTACCTTTGCTGTCGTTTCTTCGTGAAGGATCAATATAAATCCAGTCAAACTTTTGATTGGTTTCTTCTAATAAATGAATTGAATCGCCAGCATGAAATAGGCAATTTTCAACTTGCAGCTGTTTAAAATTGTGCGATACGATTTCGGATAATTCTTCATTTATTTCACAATGTATAAGCGACTTAAATTTCTTCAAAAAATAATAATCGTCAACACCAAAACCGCCAGTTAAATCAATAAGAGATTCTCCAGCTATTAAAGAAGCTTTGTAAGCTGCAGTTTTTTCTGAAGAAGTCTGTTCTACAGAAATCTTGCTTGGATAAATGATGTTTTTAGAATCAAACCAAGTCGGAAGTTTTTCCTTAGCTTTTGTTCGGGCCTCAATTTGATTTAAAATTAAAATCCAATCCACTTCTGGGAATGGATTTTTCTGCAACGCCAATTTTGTTATATCTGCACCCGTATTTTGAATTATAAATTCTTGAATTTCTGGATGCAAAATAGAAGTATTCAATGCTAAATTTTTTCGGTTAATACAGACACAACTTTATTGTCAGGAAAAAATTCTTTTAAAATTACTTTTATCATGGTAAAGGCTGGTATTGCGATAATCATACCTACAATTCCAAACGTAATACCGCTGATTAAAATGACTAAGAATATTTCTAACGGATGCGAATTTACGCTTTTTGACGAAATTATCGGTTGGCTAATATTGTTGTCAATTGCCTGTACCAATAAAAAGCCAATAACGACGTAAATGGTTGTTGGAAGAATTTCTGATTGAAAATCTTGACCAATCATACTTATCATTGTTAAAATTGCTGCTAAAGTCGTTCCGATAATTGGTCCTAAATAAGGAATTATGTTTAGGATTGCACATAAGAAGGCAATTACAAAAGCATTTTTATTTCCGAAGATTAGCAATACGACAAGATAAAGAATAAATACAACAATTAATTGTAGCAAGAGACCAATAAAATATCGGGTTAATAAGTGATTAATTTTTGTGATTGAATTCAAAATTTTATCTTCATTTGAATCAGGAAGGATTCTTCTTGCCTGATCTTTAAAAATTTCCTGATCTTTAATGAAAAAGAAAGTAATAAAAAATACAGATACCAATCCCATTCCCATATCGGCCATAAAATTGATAATCGAATTTATAAAACCAGTGAAGTAGCTGAAATCTAAGAATGATGTAAGCTTAGAATCTTTTATAATTTTATTTAAGTCAATATGCTGAATATTAAAGTATTCTTCAAGATGGGTTTCTGTTTCCATAAATTTAGTCTGAAGATGCGCTGTATCTAGAAGGGCTAGATTATTTGCTTGAGAAATAATTAAAGGAACAAACAACAAAATAAAGCCCACAATCAGAAAAATAAAAAAGATAATTGTCGTTGTAGCCGCCAATGAATTGCTGAATTTTAATTTGTTCTTTAAAAACAAGACCATCGGATTGGCTATTAGGCACAATAGTAACGAAATGCATAAATAAACAATAACTGTCTGAATCTCATATAAAAAATATAAAACGATGCCAATTAGTACGATTGTTGCTAAAGCTCTTAATATTCCGTTTGAAATAGTTTTTGATGTGATCATGCTTAAAATTTAGACTATAAATATAGGAAAAAGCATTCTAAAATTTAGAGGTAAACAAAAAAAGCGAGATGAATACATCTCGCCTTTAATTAAGTTCTTTTTTATATTATGGTTGTGCAAAAGAAGCTCTAGCACCTCCAGTTGTAAAAATAGCAGCAATTCTATTTTTTTGACCTGTTGAGAACATGTACATAGCTTCATCATCTACATAATCCATATAGTTCATTGTCATTTCTACAGGTGTACCAGAGCAAGTGCTATAGTGTGGGTAAACAGGTACTCCGTAGTTTGCTGTGTTATGAGTAGGAGTATCTGCAACAAGATCGCTTCCGCAAGTTGCATCTCCCCAAATGTGGCGTAAGTTCATCCAGTGACCCACTTCGTGTGTAGCTGTTCTTCCTAAGTTATATGGAGCGTTTGCAGAACCAGATAATCCGAAGTATTTAGGGTCAATTACCACTCCGTCAGTTGCAGAAGAACCACCAGGGAATTGTGCATAACCTAAAATTCCACCGCCAATAACACATGACCACATGTTTAATTTTGTCGTTGGAGAAGTAGGAGCAATTCCGCCTTGATTTGTTTTTTTCATTGCATCTCTTGTTCCCCAAGAAGTTTTAGTAGTAGATTTTCTGATAATCTGATCTAATACAAATGTAATTCCGACGTTTGCTTTTACACCTGAAAATAATGCTGGCACATCATTGTAATCTGAGTTTAAAGCATTAAAATCTTTGTTTAAAACGTCAATTTGAGATTGGATTTGTGCATCCGAAATATTTTCAGCTGAAGTTCTGTATAGAACATTCACTACAACTGGAATTTCGATTTTACCATTTACCAAACGGCCAGTAAAATTTGAACCTGCGTGTTGTGCAGTAAAAGTTTCGATCTCATTCATTCTAATTGCCAATGTTGGATCAGCTTTCAATTGAGCTTCTAAAACTTCTTGTGTTGCACAGCTTCTTCTTGAAGCAACGCTCACATCTGCATTAGCAGAATCAGAGTGTTCATTTTGACAAGCAAACAGCAGTAATGCTGCAAATGTGGTAATAATAACTTTTTTCATAATAAATTGGGTTTTTTGTTATAAAAATGTTGATTAGTTGAATAATGCGGCAATTTTATAACAAAATACCTTTTTCGCAAAATATTAGAAAAGAAATTTTGTGAGAAATTTTATGATCCCTTACAAACAGGGATTCCTACAAAAAATGGAGCTAAAAAATTATGCAGTATTTTCTTTCTTTGTGATTTTAAAAATGTATTTTATCGTCATTATCTGTTATTTAACGATAATTTTAATTTTAAATTTCTGTTAAAATTCAAAGAAGCTTTTCAGAATTCTATTTTTACAAAGAAGTAATTTCGTAAAGCGCTATGCTAGCAGCCTGCACCACATTCATGCTGCTGTTTTTGCCAAACATATTAATATGCACAATTTGGTGAGAGATTTTTAGAAGTTCTTCTGAGATTCCGTTGATTTCACTTCCAATCAAAAGGGCAATTTTTTTGTCGAAGGGAATCATAACTTCTTTTAAAGGTTTGCTGTTTGAAGTAATTTCTAAGGCAATAATTTCAAAACTATGATCAGTCAAATAGGAGTGAAGCTCGTCGAAATTTTCAATTACAGAATGAGGCACATGAAGATGCGTGCTACGAGAAGTCTTATTGATTTTACGAGGTGTAAGCGGAATATCTTTTCCGAAAAAGACAATATTTTCAACTCCGAAAGCCTCAGAAATTCGGAACAAAGAACCAATATTCTGCTGAAAGTAAATATGATCGCATATCAAAGTTATGGGAAACGTTTTTCGTTCAAATTGATTTTCTTCGTGAGTCAGCTGCACTTTCTAGAATTTAATTGGTAAAAATATAATTAATGATGTTGGCTCCCATTTTAAGGGCTTTGTCTCTTACGTTTGCAGGATCGTTATGGACTTCGGCATCTTCCCATCCATCTCCCAAATCACATTCGTAAGTATAGAGTAAAACCAGTTTATTGTCGATAAAAATTCCAAATGCCTGAGGACGTGTTCCGTCATGCTCGTGAATTTTTGGCAATCCGTTTGGAAAAGGAAAAGGTTTCTGAAAAATTGGATGATTTGCTGGAAGTTCTACTAAATTATTATTTGGAAATATCTTTTTGATTTCTTTTCGAATAAACTGATCCATTCCGTAGTTATCATCGATATGCAGAAAACCTCCAGCCGTTAGATAATTTCTCAAATTGGTTACATCACTATCGCTAAAAACAACATTTCCGTGCCCCGTCATATGCACAAACGGATACGAAAACAAATCTGGATTGCTTGGTTCTACTGTCGAAGGTTTGCTTTTGATGCGTGTGTTAATATTGGCATTGCAAAAACTGATCAAGTTAGGCAAAGAAGTTGGGTTTGCATACCAATCGCCGCCGCCGCTGTATTTAAGCAAAGCAATTTCTTGTGAAAAAGAAGAGATTGAAAAAAGTAATAATAAGTAAAATATTTTTTTCATATAATTTTTTAATTATAAGGCTTTATCGTACTATTTGTCATTTCGACGAAGGAGAAATCTCCACAAGTAGCTCGCCAAAGATTGGTGATTTTCTGTGCGGAGTTACTAACGAAGATTTCTCCTTCGTCGAAATGACAAGATTGTGTTTAATTAGGAACTTCATTAAAAAAAACAACACTATGACAAGCCACAACAGCAGCTGTTTCTGTTCTCAAGCGCGTGTTTCCTAAAGTTACAGGTTTGTAATTGTTTTCTAATGCCAAAGCAATTTCTTTTTCAGAAAAATCACCTTCTGGACCAATTAAAATCGTAACATCTTGATTTGGTTTTAAAACTTCTTTTAGTGACTTTTTATCTGTTTCTTCACAATGTGCAATTAATTGAAGGCCATTTTGCTGTTGTTTAATGAATTCTTTAAACGAAATAGCTTCATTCAATTTTGGAAGAAACGTTTCGTTGCATTGTTTCATTGCCGAAAGAATGATTTTTTCAAAACGATCACGATTAATTACTTTTCGTTCAGAACGATCACAGAAGATCGGAGTTATTTCCTGAATTCCAATTTCGGTAGCTTTTTCCAGAAACCATTCAAAGCGATCATTCATTTTAGTTGGCGCAACAGCCAAATGCAAGTGAAATTTTGGTTTCTCGGCATTTTTTATCGAAAGAACTTCAACCATACATTTATTGTCTGAAGCCAATGTAATTTGCGTTTCAAACAATAATCCTGAGCCATTTGTAACGTGCAGAATATCTCCGTCTTTTTTTCTAAGAACTTTTATAATATGACGGCTTTCTTCTTTATCAAAAGAAAAACTTTGAGTTGTCTCGTCTATATTTGGATTAAAAAATAACTGCATGATTTAAAATTCGATTCTGGCTTTAGAAACCACAGCAGAAGTTTCAAAACGATTAGATAAGTATTTTTGGTATCCTACAATTCCAATCATTGCAGCATTATCTGTTGTATATTCAAATTTCGGAATAAAAGTTTTCCAGCCATATTTGCCTTCCGCTTCCTTCAAGGTATTTCTGATTCCTGAATTAGCTGAAACCCCACCGCCAATAGCGATTTGTGTGATTCCAGTTTCTTTTACAGCCAATTTAATTTTATCCATCAGAATTTCGATAATGGTATGCTGAATAGAAGCGCAAATATCATTTAGGTTTTCTTCAATAAAATTTGGATTCTGCTGTTTGTTCTTTTGAATGAAATATAAAATAGCAGTTTTTAACCCAGAGAAACTAAAATCTAATCCTGGAACTTTTGGTTTGGTAAAAGGAAATGCTTTCGGATTTCCTTCTTTAGCATATTTATCGATCAAAGGCCCCCCAGGATAAGGAAGTCCAAGAATTTTGGCGCTTTTATCAAATGCCTCACCCACTGCATCATCGGTAGTTTCTCCGATAATTTCCATATTAAAAAAGCTATTCACTTTTACAATCTGAGTATGTCCTCCGCTAATGGTTAAAGCTAAAAATGGGAACTCAGGTTTATCGTAGCCTTCTTCGTCAATAAAATGAGCCAATATATGAGCATGCATATGATTTACAGCAATTAACGGAATATTTAAGGCCAATGATAATGATTTGCTAAACGAAGTCCCTACCAATAAAGAGCCCATTAATCCTGGCCCTTGTGTAAATGCGATTGCGCTTAACTGTTCTTTTTGTACATTTGCTTTACGAAGTGCAGCATCTATAACTGGGACAATATTCTGCTGGTGCGCGCGTGAGGCCAATTCGGGAACAACACCTCCGTATTGATTATGAATTAATTGATTGGCTACAACATTTGACAATACTTTGTCGTTATGTAAAACCGCGGCAGCAGTATCATCGCATGAACTTTCGATGGCTAGAATAAAAACCTCTGGATTTTGCATATAAAGGCACAAATTTTGAATTATATTTGACAAATCAAATGAATTTATCTCTTTGATTTAAGCAGTGCCCCAAAATTAAAGAATTTTTATCAAAAACAGCCGTTCTTTGTCTGTTCAAAATAAATTTAAAAGAAAACTAAAATTAAAGAAGCTATCAAAAAAGTAAAGAAAATAATATCCCGAACCCTAATTGGGTTGATTTTACTTTTGTTAGCACTCGCTATCACTCTGTCTCTTCCTGTGGTTCAAACACAGATCGCTAATTATGTTACCAATCGATTGAACGAAGATTATAAGGTTAATATTAATGTTGAGAAAACGGCAATCAATATCTTCGGTGGAGTAAAATTGAAGAAAGTGACAATTTTAGATCATCATAAAAAAACGATGATTTATTCGGATATCATTACTACCGATATTGCCAGTTTTAGCAGGCTTTTAGACGGAGATTTAATTTTTGGCGATTTACGTTTGACCGGTTTAATCTTTAATCTAAAAACTTATAAAGGCGAAGACGAGAATAATATCAATAAGTTTATTCAAGCTTTTGAGGTAAAGGATACTCCGAAGAAAAAATCAACAAAGCATTTTTTGTTGACGGCAAAAAACGCCTATATCGAAAGAGGAAGATTTTCTGTCGTTGATGAAAATAAAACAACTCCTAAATTTCTGGATTTTACAAAATTAAACGCTTACATCAGCGAGTTTAAATTGTACGGACCAGAAGTAAATACAAACATTCACCGATTTTCATTTATGGATCATCGCGGTTTGTATGTTTCTAATTTTGCGGGGAAATTTAGTTATACCAAAAAACAAATTATAGTCGAAAATCTGGCTATAAAAACCAAAAGATCTTCCATTTATGGTGTAGCCATTTTAAATTATAAACCATCAGATTTTCTTGATTTTACAGACAAAGTCCGATTTGATGTTTTGATAGATTCGTCTTCTATTGCGACCAATGATATTCGTCATTTTTATGATGGTTTGGGTAAAAATCAACACTTTAAACTGAAAACCAAATTAGACGGTCCGTTGAATAATATGACGCTTACAGGATTGAGGCTAAGCGATACAAATGGATCAAAAATTAACGGAACAATCAATTTCAGAAATCTTCTGGGCAGCAAAGAGCAGAAGTTTTCTATGGATGGAAAATTTAGCAAACTCCTTTCTAGTTATGATGATTTGGTGGTTTTGCTTCCAGGAGTTTTGGGTAAAAGACTTCCGAAAGAAATGAAGCGAATCGGCAAATTTAATATTGTCGGAAAAGCTAAAGTTTCAACGATAGCATTAGAAACTGCTTTTAAAATTGCCACAGATGTAGGAAATGGAGAAGTCGATCTTCATTTGAATAATATGGATTTTATTGATAAGGCTTCTTATTCTGGAAATATTATCTTAAACAATTTTGATTTAGGCGCGGTTTTAAATAGAAAAGATATTGGCAAGACGACTTTGAATCTTGACGTAGACGGAGTCGGTTTTACTGAGAAATATTTGAATACCGTTATTAAAGGGGACATCTCGAAACTAGATTACAATAAATATACCTATAATAATATAGTAGTAAACGGAAATTTCAAACTCCCTTATTATAAAGGACAAATTGCGATAAACGACCCGAATTTAAATTTAAATTTTGATGGTTTGTTGGATTTGAGCAAAAGAGAAAATCGTTACGATTTTCATATTAACGTTGAAAACTCAGATTTAAGAAAACTTAAGTTTATAAACGATTCTATTTCACATTTTAGAGGAGATGTCGTGGTTCAATTAACTGGAAATTCTATTGAAAATCTTCAGGGAGATATTTTTATAAATGATGCTGAATATCAGAATCCTAAAACAACTTATGTTTTTGACCAAGTAAATCTAAACTCAAGTTTTGATGCTGACCGTTTAAGAACTATTACAGTAAGTTCGAATGATGTTGTAGACGGAAAAATTGTCGGCAAATTTAGATTTGATCAATTAGACAAATTGGTCATGAATTCTGTTGGTAGTTTATACACCAATTATAAACCTTATAAAGTTAGAAAAGGGCAATTCCTGAATTTCAATTTCCGTGTTTACGATAAAGTTGTCGAAATGCTTTATCCAGAAATAAACATTGATTCTTCAACGGTTGTACGAGGAAAAATAGATTCAGATTTGCAGGAGTTTAAATTCCGTTTCAGATCCAAAAAAATTACGGCAGACAAAAACACATTTGATAATATCCGCATTAATATTGATAATAAAAATCCGCTTTATAATGCCTATGTCGAATTAGACAGTATTAAGACTCCTTATTATAAGATACGTGATTTTAATTTGATTAATGTTACGGCAAAAGATACGCTGTTTGTTCGTTCTGAGTTTAAAGGTGGAGATAAAGGCGAAGATTATTTTAATCTCGATTTGTTTCATACAATTGATAAGAACAAAAACAATATTGTCGGAATCAAGAAATCTGAAATGAAGTTTAAGGATTATATCTGGTACTTAAACGAAGATGCTGAAAAGGACAATCAGATTGTTATTGACCAGTATTTTAAAAACTTTACATTTGATAATATTGTTTTGTCTCATGAAAGCCAGAAAATTGATTTAAACGGAGTCATAAAAGGAAAAGATTATAAAGATCTGGTGCTGACTTTTGAAGATGTTGACATCAATAAGATTACGCCTGCAAATTCCAAATTTGTATTTAATGGTAATTTGAATGGAAACGTCAATTATAAGCAGAATAAAAATGTCTATCAGCCCACGGCATCCATAAAAATTGATCATCTTGTAATGAACAACACAGAATTGGGTACGCTTAATTTTGATATTTCTGGAGATGAATCTTTTAGAAAATTCACGGTTAACTCGTCAATTCAGAATGGTTTTACCGAGTCGTTTAGGGCTAATGGAACTTTTGCTATAGAGAATAAAGAAACCATAATGGATATGAGCCTGAAATTGGAAGGCTTTAATTTGGCTACTTTAGGAACAATTGGCGGAGATGTTCTGTCAAATGTGCGCGGTTCTGTTTCTGGAAATGCCGCTGTTATCGGAAATTTGAAGAAACCCGAAATCAATGGACGTTTGTATGTTGAAAAAGCCGGAATGACCATTCCGTATCTAAATACCGATTACGAATTAAGCGATCGAACGGTTATTGATTTGACTAATGAAAAATTCTTGTTTAGAAATAATCAATTAACGGATACGAAATACGGTACGAAAGGTTTGCTGAATGGAAGTATCGAACATCATAATTTTGGCGATTGGAAACTAGATTTAAATATTAGTTCTAAACGTTTGGTGGCATTAGATACAAAAGATAGTGATGATGCCGCCTATTTCGGAACAGCTTTTATAAATGGAACGGCTAGTATAAAAGGCCCTGTAGAAAGTCTTTTTATTAAGGTAGATGCAAAATCTGAAAAAGGCACCGAGGTTAAGATTCCGATTAATAATGCGCAAAGTGTTGGAGAAAGCAGCTGGATCCATTTTGTAACGCCAAAAGAAAAGTATAATCTTGAGAACGGAATTGTTGAAAAAACAAGAGATTATAACGGACTTGAACTGGAGTTTGATTTTGACATTACTCCAGATGCCGAAGTAGAAGTTATTCTAGATCGAAATTCGGGTCATGGTATGAAAGGAAAAGGATACGGATCGCTTTTGTTTAAAATCAATACGTTGGGTAAATTTAATATGTGGGGGGATTTCCAGGCATATGAAGGAACTTATAATTTTAAATATGGCGGACTTATCGATAAAAAGTTTACCGTGAAAAAGGGTGGTTCGATTATATGGGAAGGAAACCCAATGCGTGCCCAGCTTAACTTGGAAGCAGTTTATAAAACGCAAGCCAATCCAGCAGTTCTTTTAGATAATACTTCGTCATTCAATAAAAAAGTGCCTGTAGAAGTTGTTATTGGTTTAAGAGGAGATTTGGCGAGTCCAGAACCTAATTTTGATATTCAGTTTCCATCGGTAAGTAACGTTTTAAAATCGGAGATACAATATAAACTGGATGATAAAGATATTCGCCAGACACAGGCGCTTTATTTGTTATCGACTGGTTCGTTTATGAGTACCGACGGATTTAGCCAGGGAGATTTTTCTGGAACATTGACAGAAACCGCTTCAAGTTTATTAGGTGGCATTATTAAATCGGATAATGATAAAGTAAATATCGACTTAAATTATATCGCTGCAGATAGAAGAACAGGGCAGGAGGTTGACGGTCAGTTTGTAGCTAATATATCCTCCCAGATTAATGAAAGAATTACCATCAATGGAAAATTAGGAGTTCCAGTTGGAGGTGTAAATGAATCTGCCATTGTTGGAGATATTGAAATCTTGTATCGTGTAAATGAAGATGGAACAATGAACCTTCGTTTATTTAATAAAGAAAACGACATTAATTATATAGGACAAGGGATTGGGTATACGCAAGGTGTCGGTATTTCGTATGAAGTAGATTTTGATACTTTCAGCGAGCTCGTAAACAAGCTGTTTAAGAACCATAAAATTGAAAAAGCTGTAAAAAATTCTTCACATGATGATCTTCAAGATTCATATCTTCCTGAGTATATGAATTTCTCAAGCAAGAAAGATTCAGATAAAAACAAGAAAAAAGCAAAAGAGGAGGAAGAGAAAAAGAAAAAAGAAGAAGAAAAGAAGAAAAAAGAACAGGAGCATACACCAAACAATAATCAAGGATTAATTCCTGACAACGATTATTAACACTTTGTTAAAAATAGCCTTTTATAAAACCATTATTCTCATAATGGTTTTTTTTGTGCTAAATTTAGGCGCTCTTTTAAAATTTTCCGTGTGAGGGGGAAATTCTGATTTTTATAACACTTCATTAGGGTATTGTTAATTTTGACGATTTAATTAAAAAAATAGCGTTTTATTATTTTTAATGAAATTTTTTCCTAGAAAAAACTTATTAACGAAAACGTTTGAATTTAACAGATTTTATTAATTTATGATAATCGTAACCCGAAAAGTGCTGAATGTTTGCTAATTTTACACTTTAATACTTAAATAATGCCAAAAACAATAAAAAAAGTAGGTGTTCTTACCTCAGGAGGAGATTCACCTGGAATGAATGCTGCAATACGATCAGTTGTTCGAACTTGCGCATATCATAATATAGAATGCATCGGAATTTATAGAGGGTACCAGGGAATGATTGAAGGTGACTTCAAAGAGATGGGACCACGTAGCGTAAATAATATTGTAAACAAAGGTGGAACGATCTTAAAATCGGCTCGTTCAGTTGAGTTTAGAACCCCTGAAGGTAGAAAGAAAGCACACGAGAATCTTGTTAAGGCTGGTGTTGATGCTTTGGTTGTTATTGGTGGTGACGGAAGTTTTACCGGAGGATTAATTTTTAATTCAGAATTTGGTTTCCCAGTAATGGGAATTCCAGGTACAATTGATAATGATATTTATGGTACAAGTTTTACTTTAGGGTATGACACGGCTTTAAATACTGTTGTAGACTGTATCGATAAAATTAGAGACACAGCGAGTTCGCATAACCGTCTTTTCTTTGTAGAGGTTATGGGTAGAGACGCTGGTCATATTGCTCTTAATGCAGGTATTGGTGCAGGAGCAGAAGAAATCCTTATTCCTGAGGAAGATCTAGGTTTAGATCGTCTTTTAGATTCACTTCAAAAAAGTAAAGCATCAGGAAAATCATCAAGTATAGTAGTTATTGCTGAGGGAGATAAAATAGGTAAAAACGTATTCGAATTAAAAGATTATGTTGAAGCTAACCTTCCTGAATACGACGTAAGAGTTTCTGTTTTAGGACACATGCAGCGTGGAGGTTCTCCATCTTGTTTTGACCGTGTTTTAGCAAGCCGTTTAGGAGTAAAAGCAGTAGAATCTTTAATTGAAGGAAAATCTAATTACATGGTTGGACTTCGTGAAGATAAAGTGGTTTTGACTCCACTTGAGCAAGCTATCAAAGGAAAATCAGAAATTGATAGAGAATTATTAAGAGTGTCAGACATAATGTCTACATAATCAATATAAAAAGTTTAAAAAAGAAAAGAAGTTTATTGTGAGGAAATTAGACTTTGAAATAGTGTAATAAAAACAAAAGCAAAAAATTTAGTAAAATGTCAAAAGTAAAATTAGGAATAAACGGATTTGGACGTATCGGAAGAATCGTTTTTAGAGAGTCTTTCAATAGAGATAATGTAGAAGTTGTTGCAATCAACGACTTGTTAGACGTAGATCACTTAGCTTATTTATTAAAATATGATTCAGTTCACGGTCGTTTCAACGGAACTGTAGAAGTTAAAGAAGGAAAATTATATGTAAACGGAAGAAATATCCGTATCTCTGCAGAAAGAAATCCTGCTGACTTAAAATGGAACGAAGTTGATGTAGATGTTGTTGCTGAATGTACTGGTATATTCACTACTATCGAAACTGCAAGTGAGCACTTAAAAGGTGGAGCTAAAAAAGTAATCATTTCTGCTCCTTCTGCTGATGCTCCAATGTTTGTAATGGGAGTGAACCACGAAACTGCAAAAGCTTCTGATTTAGTTGTTTCTAACGCTTCTTGTACTACAAACTGTTTAGCTCCTTTAGCTAAAGTTATCCACGATAATTTCGAAATCGTTGAAGGTTTAATGACAACTGTTCACGCAACTACTTCAACTCAAATGACAGCTGACGGACCTTCTAGAAAAGACTGGAGAGGTGGACGTGCTGCTGCAATCAACATCATTCCTTCTTCAACAGGTGCTGCTAAAGCGGTTGGAAAAGTTATTCCATCTTTGAATGGAAAATTAACTGGAATGTCTTTCCGTGTTCCTACTGCTGACGTTTCTGTAGTTGATTTAACTGTAAAAGTGGCTAAAGAAACTACTTACGAAGAAATCTTAGCTGTATTGAAAAAAGCTTCTGAAAATGAAATGAAAGGTATCTTAGGATACACTGAAGATGCAGTTGTATCTCAAGATTTTATCTCAGATAAAAGAACTTCAATCGTTGATGCTGGTGCAGGAATCGGATTAAACTCTACTTTCTTCAAATTAGTATCTTGGTATGACAATGAGTACGGATACTCAAGCAAATTAATTGATTTATCTGTACATATTGCAGGTTTAAAATAATAATATATATTTTTGCAAAATCCCGTTACTTTACAATAACGGGATTTTCTTATTTTGTTACTTCTATAATTAATGTAAAAAATACACTTTTAGATTAAAAATAGAAAAACCTAATTCCAAAAAACTAAACAAATGAAATTAATAGTTGACAGTGGATCTACTAAAGCCGATTGGATTGCGATAGATGATAATGGAAAAGTATTATTCACAACACAAACTTTAGGATTAAATCCTGAAATTCTAGACGAGCCAGAAATCATTGAAAGATTAAATGACCGTTTTGATATCTTACAAAATAAAAAAAATGCTACGCATTTATTCTTTTATGGTGCCGGTTGTGGTACAGATAGAATGAAAGAGTGGTTGAAAAGAATTTTTCAAGAATATTTTTCTAACGCAATTGTAGATGTTCAAGAAGATACCTATGCTGCAGTTTATGCAACAACTCCAAAAGGAGAAGAAGCTATTGTTTGCATCTTAGGGACAGGATCAAACTGCAGTTATTTTGATGGAAAAACATTGCATCAAAAAGTACAATCATTAGGATACATTGTTATGGATGATTGTAGTGGTAATGTTTTTGGAAAAGAATTAATTAGAAAATACTATTTTAATAAAATGCCTAAAGAATTGGCTGTTGAACTTGAAAAAGAGTACGACGTTGATCCAGATTTTATTAAAAATAAATTATATAAAGAACCAAACCCAAATGCTTATTTAGCAACTTACGCTAAATTCTTGATTAAGCATAAAGACACAGAGTTCTGCAGAAAAATCATTTTCAAAGGAATGAAGTCTTTCGTTAAAAATTACATCAAGCAATTTGATAACTGCAAAGAAGTTCCAGTGCATTTTGTTGGATCTATTGCGTTTTATTTGAAAGACGAATTACAAGAGACATTTAACAAATATGAACTTCAATTGGGGAATGTTTTAAGAAGACCTATTGATGGATTAATTGCTTACCATGTCGCTAATCAATAGTTCTGGTTTTATGGAAATTGCCATTATTGCTCATGATGGAAAAAAAGCAGATTTAATTGATTTCTTAATCAAAAATGAGGCTGTTTTACACAATGAAAAAATAAGACTGATTGGTACTGGTACTACGGGAGGGAAAGCGGAAGCTGCTGGATTTAAAACTCAGAGAATGCTTTCTGGGCCTCTTGGTGGCGATGCGCAAATTGCAGGAAGAGTCGCGGAAGGAATTACGCAGATGGTGTTCTTTTTTAAAGATCCTTTGTCAAGTCATCCGCATGAAGCAGATATCAATATGCTGATTCGTGTTTGCGATGTGCATAATGTGCCGCTGGCAACTAATGAAGCAACGGCACAATTACTATTAGATGCTATTGCACTGCAATTATAGAGATTTCTACATTAACATTTTTTGGCAGACAAGCCACTTGAACCGTTTCACGAGCTGGAGCGGTTTTTTCGTTAAAATAAGATCCGTAAACGGTATTTATTGCTCCAAAGTTATTCATGTCCATGATAAAAATTGTTGACTTAACAACGTTTTCAAAAGTCATGTTTGCTGCTTCAAGAATAGCCGCGATGTTTTTCATGACTTGAGTAGTTTCGTCATTAATGTTGTCTGTAACCAATTCTCCTGACTCAGGATTGATTGCAATCTGTCCAGAAGCATAAAGCGTGTTTCCAGATAATACAGCTTGATTATAAGGTCCGATTGGAGCCGGAGCTTTCTCGGTAAAAATGATTTTTTTCATAATGAAATTATTTTGATTCGAAAGTAGTTTATCTGTTAGAAACGCTACGTTTGTTCCATTTGATATCGCTAAGCATACCAGATTTAATTCCGATGAAGAAGTTCCAGTTAGAATTTGTTCCTAAAGGCTGCCAGTTAAAGGCCATTCTCCAGCTTAACAAGTCTCTTTCAAAACGGAATTGTGTAAAGGTAACTCCTTTTTGTACAAAATCGTAACCTGTTGAAACTCCCGCTTTCCATTTAGGTGTAAGGTCGGTATTGATAGAAACCATGATTGAGTTTCCAGAAATAGTGTTTTCTCGTTTTACGTTTGAATAGGTTAACGAATAGGCAAGTGTCATATCCCACGGAACTTTAGAATTAAAGAATTCTGTTATCACATCTTCTTTTTCAGGTTCATTGGCAAATTGGCTGTTACGGCTGTCATTTAAGTCTGTATTCGTACCAAACAAATCATCGCTACGTCCACCGTTCCGTTGGCTCTGCGTATTTTTGTCTTTTTCTTTTCCAGTTCCTTTATTTGAGAATGAATAGTTTACAGTTACGTTTGCGCTTGTCATTCTAAATAAACTTCCCCCATTGTCAATATTAAATTTGTCAATTTTGTTCCCTCCATTATCAATCGCATAAGGATCTAATGTTGCACCAAAATTCATATTCATTTTATTGTCAAAAAACTGAGTTCCACCACTAACTAATACAGGTTGCCATCCAAATGTTGTTTTTCCGTCAGCATTGAAATTGTAGCTCGTACTGAAGTTTAAGTTGTTTAGCAGCATTATTTTTTTAGGCTCTGTTTTTGTACTGTCGCGGTCTCTTACTTTAGCCTCAAAAGTATTGCTCAAAGCAAAACCAACAATGTTAGAATTCTCTTTTCCTGGAGCTCCGTATAATCCGTTCTCAAATCTTGTGTATTCAGAAGTAATCCTTCCAGAAGCATCTACAGCATAGGTGTCGTAATATTTCTCAAAACTTGGCGTATAAGCATATGTTATGCTCGGACGCATGACGTGTCGAATAGATTGGATTTTTTTATCAGCTCCAAAATTAAAAGTTCCATAAATAGTAGTTCCTAAATTGGTGCTGAAGTTATAAGTTCTAAAAGCATCAAAACCATTTACAGTTTTATTAATAGTTTGTCCTGCCGTAGGGTCGTAAACTTTTTGGATGGTTTTATTAACCCATGTTTCTTGATAAGTTGTAGAAGCTCCAGCACTAAAATATTTAAAAATCTTAAAGTTAGTGCTCAATGGTATAGTTTGCTGTAATCCTAACTGTGCATCATTAAACATTTGAGGTTTGAAAAACAACGAATCTTTTGTTTTGAAGTAGTTTTTACCGCTTACGTTATATTGTAAGTTAATGTTTTTAATTAATCCCTTTTTTATGCCATTTTTCCCAACAAACGGATAGATACGATCAATACTTCCCTGCAAAGACGGAAGCGTCATAATAATATCTTCTGTTTGAGTATTCTGGCTGTGTGTTGCAGATAATGAAATACGTGAACCAGGAATTGTATTAAAAGTTTTATTGTATGAAATCGAAGAACTTAAGGTGTTGTTTAAGTTCGATCCAATGTTGGCTTGGTTGATAGATTGTTTGAAGTACTTACTGCTACCCATGTTGACAGAAGCAGAGAAAGTAGAATTCGGATTTGATTTTGTGTCTTTAGAATGCGACCACTGAATATTGTAAATGCTCTGTTTTGAGTAATCAGGATAACCACGTTCACTGTTGATTAGATTCTCAAAACGAATGTTGACATTTCCTCTGTACTTATATCGTTTGGCATACGCAGATTCAAATCGCATGGCATAACTTCCGTTGGTGTAATAATCTCCAAGTACGGTTAAGTCATAATTATCGCTAAGAGCGAAATAATAACCTCCGTTCTGCAATGAAAAACCTCTTGTGTTAGAATCGTTGTAACTTGGAATAATAATACCCGAAACGCTCTTTTCCTGACTCATTGGGAAATAGGCAAAAGGCAATGCTAGAGGAGTTGGAACGTCAGCAATTACCATATTGGTCAAACCGGTAATTACTTTTTTTCCAGGTATAAATTTTACTTTACTAGTCTGGAAATAGTACTCAGGATGGTCTACGTCTGTTGAAGTGGTAAAACGAGCACCTTTCAAAAAGTAAACCGAATCGTTTTCTTTTTTAGTAACCGCAGCCTTAATTTTAAACTCGCCTTGTTCTGTTCTAGAATTGTAGATTAAGGCTTTTTTGGTTTTAAAATTAAATCGGATCGAATCTGGCTGTACTTCACTCGGACCTTGTTTGAAATTTGGATATTGCGTTAAAACGCCAGCAGAATCTTTAATCCTTCCTGCATAAACTTCATCTTTTTCATAATTAAGTACAATTATACCCGATTTTAATTCTACATCTTTATAGTATAATTCAGCTTCATTATATAAAGTGATCAGCTTTTTTTTCTGATCGATTTTAGCATAATCTTTGGCTTTATATCTCACTTTTCCATCCAAAAAAGTCTTTTTTGGCTTAACAGTATCTAGTTTGATGGTGTCTGTAATCGCAGTAGTTTCTTTATCTGATTGTTTTACAGCAGGTAAAGGCTTTTTTTTGTTTTTTATTTCTTGCGAATATAAATTACCACAACCTATAGTTAGGAAAAATGATATTAAAACGATATTAAATAAGTTTGTATGCAAAGGTTTAAATGCTATTTTTGTAAAATTATGGCTTGTTTTTTGACACGTCAAACTTACATATAATTTTTTGGCAAAAATAATCAATTCTAAAAATTATAACAGCTGCGTTTTATTAAAATTAACTTTTAGATTTATGAATAGAATTAACAAATTTAAAGTAATATTTACTTTATTTCTAACGATATCGTCTTTTTGTGCTCATAGTCAGTCAAATGTATTTAAAGTGACACTTGACGCTGGACATGGAGATCATGACTTTGGAGCTGTCTACAGCGGACGAATCGAAAAAAATATTGCTTTAGCTATTGTTTTGAAAGTGGGGAAGATTTTAGAGCTTAATCCAAATGTTAATGTAATCTATACTCGTAAAACAGATGTTTTTGTTGATTTGGTCGAAAGAGCCAATATAGCCAACAGAGCAAATTCAAATATTTTCGTCTCAATTCACTGTAACGCTAATAAAAATACTGCGGCAGACGGAACTGAAACTTACGTAATGGGTTTAAGTAAAGTAGCATCAAACTTGGAGGCTGCAAAAAAAGAGAACTCCGTAATTACGCTAGAGAAAGATTATAAGCGTAAATACGAGGGTTACGATCCAAATTCTCCAGAATCTATGATTGGTATGACTTTGATGCAGGAAGAATATTTGGATAATAGTATTACCCTAGCTACTAAAATTGAAGAGAACTTTGAAAAACTAGGAAAAAAACTTCGTCATGGAGGTGTGAAACAAGCGCCTTTTATGGTGCTTCATAAAGCGTATATGCCTAGGGTTTTGGTTGAAACAGGATTTGTTTCTAATCCAACAGAAGGAAATATTCTGAATTCAGAAGAAGGGCAAGATGATATTGCAAGAGCAATTGCAGAAGCTATTTTAAGTTATAAAAGAGAATACTTTGGTTCAGGAACTGAGTCAGAGGATAGTCGGCCCATAAAAGATACTTCAAGTAAGGCAAAACCAAAGACAACTGCTCCAGTTGCCGTAGCAAAAAATACTCCGAAAGGAACTTTTTTTAAGGTGCAGCTTATCGCAAGCATCAAAAAAACACCTTTAGAGCCTAAAAACTTTAAAGGACTTAAAAATGTAACGATGATATACGAAAATAATATTTATAAGTATTTCTACGAAGAAACTCCAAGTTACGAAACCGCGCAGAAATATCTGCAAGAAGCTAAAAGTAAAGGATATGGCGCAGCGTTTTTAGTGGCAACTAAAGATGGCGAAAAAATCAGTATTCAGGACGCGATTAAATAATAAGCGTAAGTTCGAATATTTATATTAATTTTGTACAAACACTTAGAATTTTGAAACTAACAAGAGAAATTAAAACGGCTATTTTAGTCATCGCATCCATTCTACTATTTATCTGGGGATATAGTTTTTTAAAGGGAAGAGATCTTTTTACTAATTATACAATATTATATGCTGAATATGATAATGTTGAAGATTTATCACCATCAGCGCCAGTAACGCTTAACGGACTCGCGATTGGTAAAGTAAATAAAATTACAATTGATGAAGTTACAGGTAAATTATTGGTTGAACTTCAGCTTAAGACAGATTTCCCAATTTCTAAAACAAGTACAGCTGCAATTTATACTCCAAGTTTGATTGGAGGGAAGCAAATTAAAATCATTCCAAATTTTGCTGATAAGGAATTAGCGGAAGATGGGCAGAAATTAACTTCTTCCGTTGAGCTGGGATTAACAGAATCATTAGGAGGAAAAATTGAGCCAATTCAGCAGAAGCTTGATAAAATGCTTGTGAATATTGATAATCTGGTTACAGGATTGAATAATACTTTAGACAAAAACACTCAAGAAAATCTAAAGAAAACAATTGCTGAACTAAGTCAGACAATGTCACAGTTTCATAAAGCTTCAGGAAGTCTAAACAGTATTTTAGATACTAATAAAGGACAGATTAATGGAGTAGTGTCGAACTTCAATAAAATGTCTAGCAATTTCAATAAAATTTCAGACTCATTAAACAAAGCAGACTTAGGAAAAACGGTTCGTAACCTGAACCAGACTTTAGCTAGAGTAGATGTTTTAATGGCTAACTTGAATTCAGGAAAAGGAACAGCAGGTAAAATACTTAATGATGAGGCATTGTATAACAACCTGACTAAAACTTCAAAAGAACTTGAATTGTTATTGCAAGATCTTCGCCTTTATCCAACCCGTTACGTAAACGTTTCTCTCTTTGGAAAGAAAAATAAACCATACGTAGCACCAACTGAAGAAACAAACTCAACCGATAAAAAATAATTATAAATGAGTTATTTAGATAATATTTTATTCGCAGTACTTCTTATAGCAGGTTTCGGTTTTTTTGCAGCGAGCGTAAAAAAAATCATCCGAAATATTAATCTGGGAGTCGATGTAGATCGAAAAGATAATCCTAAAGCTCGTTGGAAAAACATGGCATTGATTGCTCTAGGGCAGTCAAAAATGGTGAGACGCCCTGTTGCAGGAATCCTTCATATTATAGTGTATGCAGGTTTCATTATCATTAATATCGAATTACTCGAAATCATCATTGATGGATTATTTGGAACTCATAGGATTTTTGCGCCTTATTTAGGTGTAGTTTATGATGTTCTAATTGCCTCTTTTGAAATATTAGCCATACTTGTAATTTTTTCTGTTACGGTTTTTTGGCTAAGAAGAAACTTTATTCGATTAAAGCGTTTTATACATTCTGATTTAACAGGATTTCCAAAAAGTGATGCAAATTACATTTTGTATTTTGAAACTGTTTTAATGATTTTGTTCTTGTTGATGAATGCTTCAGATTATCACCTGCAAAATGTGCCTGGGGGATATTCTCATTTTCATAAAGCAGGAAGTTATCCAATAAGCCAACTTATAGCACCTATTTTTAACGGAACTTCTAATGAAGTGGTTGGGCTGTTGTTTGAAGTTTTCTGGTGGTTGCATATTGCTGGTATTTTAGTTTTTATGAACTATTTATACTTTTCAAAACATTTGCACATTCTTTTGGCATTCCCAAATACGTATTTTGCGAATTTAAAACCAGAAGGACAATTTGATAATTTAGCTTCGGTTACAAAAGAGGTGAAATTAATGATGGATCCAAATGCTGATCCGTTTGCGGCTGCTCCGGCTGATGAAAATGCACATCCGGCTAAATTTGGCGCAAGTGATGTTCAGGATTTAAATTGGGTTCAGCTGTTGAATGCTTATACTTGTACAGAATGCGGACGTTGTACTTCTTCTTGTCCAGCAAATCAAACAGGTAAAAAATTGTCTCCTCGTAAAATCATGATGGATACAAGAGATCGTTTGACAGAAGTTGGAAAAAATATCGATGCCAATAAAGGTGTTTTTGTTCCAGACAATAAAACACTTTTAAACGATTATATCACACCAGAAGAATTATGGGCTTGTACGTCTTGTAATGCTTGTGTTGAAGAATGTCCTGTAAATATTAGTCCATTGTCTATTATTATGGATATGCGTCGTTATTTGGTTATGGAACAAAGTGCTGCCCCGATGTCATTAAATGCCATGATGACTAATATTGAAAATAACGGCGCTCCATGGCAATACAGCCAGCAAGACCGTTTAAATTGGAAAAACGAGAATTAAAATTTATGGTTTAATCGGTTAGTTGTTTAACCGTTTAATCGATTTTAAAATAATATTTCGGTTTTTTTAGAATTGTAAGTTTGCTTTTCAACAATTAACCGATTAAACAAAAGTGAGAGAAATGTCAGAAAGTTTAGTAGTGCCAACAATGGCAGAAATGCTTGCCGAAGGAAAACAGCCGGAGGTTTTGTTTTGGGTAGGTTGCGCAGGAAGTTTTGATGATAGAGCAAAAAAAATTACTAAAGCGTTCGTGCGAATTTTGAATCGTACGAATGTTTCTTTTGCAGTTTTAGGTACAGAAGAGAGTTGTACTGGCGATCCTGCAAAGAGAGCTGGGAATGAATTTTTGTTTCAAATGCAGGCTATGATGAATATCGAGGTCCTGAATGCTTATGAAGCAAAAAAAATTGTTACAGCTTGTCCGCATTGTTTTAATACTTTAAAAAATGAATATCCAGAATTAGGTGGAAACTATGAAGTTATTCATCATACTGAATTTTTGAAGTCATTAATTGATGATGGAAGATTAACTGTAGAAGGCGGACAGTTTAAAGGAAAAAAAATTACTTTCCATGATCCTTGTTATTTAGGAAGAGCAAATAAAGTTTACGAAGCGCCAAGAGATTTAATTCAGAAATTAGACGTTGAATTGGTCGAAATGAAGCGTTCTAAAGCAAACGGATTATGCTGTGGAGCAGGAGGAGCACAAATGTTTAAAGATGCTGAACCTGGAAACAAAGAAGTAAATGTTCTTCGTACAGAAGATGCTTTAGAAACACAGCCTGATATTATCGCGGCAGGCTGTCCGTTCTGCAATACTATGTTGACAGATGGAATTAAAAATAAAGAAAAAGAAGATCAGGTGAAAGTTCTGGATATCGCTGAATTAATAGCGAATGCACAAGATCTTTGATTTGAGGTTCTAAATTACTAAGATTCTAAGCAAATCTTAAAGATCTAAAATCAACATTCTAAAATCTAAAATTAAAAATGTATATACCTTTTGAAAATTTACCAGGTGAATCTAGAGTTTGGATTTACCAGTCTAACAGAAAATTTTCTGAGGAAGAGTTTTCTGAAATAGAAACCGATTTAAAAGCTTTTGTAGAACAATGGGCAGCCCATGGCACAAGTCTTGAGGCTTCTTATTTGTTGAAATACAACAGATTTATAATCTTAGCTGTGAATCAAGATGTTCAAGCTGCAACAGGATGTTCTATAGATAGTTCGGTTGAGTTTATCCAAAGTTTAGAAAAGAAATATGACGTTGATTTATTAGATAAAATGAATGTCACTTTTAAACTTGGAGAGCATATTGCACATAAACCATTAATTGATTTCAAGAAAATGGTTAAAGATAAAGCGGTAACGGCTAATACAATCGTATTTAATAATTTGGTTACCAATATCGAAGAATTTAATGAAGCTTGGGAAGTTCCAGCGGCCGACAGCTGGCATAGCAGATTTTTCTAAGAAATATTAAAATATTTAAAAGGCATGAAATGTAGATTTTGTGTCTTTTTTTTGTTGTTTAAAGTTTCAGGTTTCAAGTTTAGATTCTGAAACCTGACAGGTTTTAAAAACCTGTCAGGCTTATTCCAGTATTATGTTTGTTGTTGAACTTTGTCAATGTTTCAAACTTTGACAAGTTGGAAAAAGCTGCTTTTTCTGAAAATAGTTATTAACTAGAATTAATCTAATTTTGTCAAAAATCTAACAATTTAAACGGTTAATGAAACGCTATTTTTGAGTATTTTCGTAGAATTAAATTTAATCCATGAAAATAGCAATAGTCTGTTATCCTACTTTTGGAGGTAGTGGTGTAGTAGCCACAGAGTTAGGTCTCGAATTAGCCAGAAGAGGACACGAAATACATTTTATTACATATAGCCAGCCAGTTAGATTGGCACTTTTAAATCCGAATGTTCACTACCATGAGGTAAATGTTCCGGAATATCCTTTGTTTCACTATCAGCCTTATGAATTAGCGCTATCGAGCAAATTGGTAGATATGGTGAAATTGTACAAAATAGAGCTTCTACATGTGCATTATGCTATCCCACACGCTTATGCAGGATATATGGCAAAACAGATGCTGAAAAATGAAGGAATTAATCTTCCGATGATTACAACGCTTCATGGAACCGATATTACGCTTGTCGGGAATCATCCTTTTTATAAACCTGCAGTAACGTTCAGTATCAATAAATCTGATTATGTGACTTCGGTTTCGCAGAGTCTGAAAGATGATACTTTGAAATTGTTTAAGATCAAGAATAAAATTAAAGTGATTCCGAACTTTATTGAGCTGGATAAAGTAAAGAAAGATCCGAATGCGCCTTGCCACCGTTATGTAATGGCTAATGAGAATGAGCGTATTATCACGCATATTAGTAACTTTAGAAAAGTAAAACGCATTCCGGATATCATTAAGATTTTTTATAACGTTCAGAAAGAAATTCCAGCTAAATTGATGATGGTTGGTGATGGGCCTGAAAAAGAAAAAGCAGAAATTTTATGTCAGGAACTTGGGATTTTGGATAAAGTGATTTTCTTTGGAAATAGTCACGAAATTGATAAGATCTTATGTATGACCGATTTGTTTTTACTGCCTTCAGAAACTGAAAGTTTTGGTTTGGCGGCATTGGAAGCGATGGCATGCGGAGTTCCAGTAATTTCCAGTAATTCTGGTGGTTTGCCTGAAGTGAATTATGATGGTTTTTCGGGCTACTTAAGCAACGTTGGGAATGTTGAAGAAATGGCACAAAATGCATTGAAGATTTTAAAAGATGATGCTGTTTTAAGTCAATTTAAAGCAAACGCATTAGAAGTGGCGAGAAAATTTGATATTAAAAACATATTGCCTAAATATGAAGCTTTATATCAGAAAGCGGTTGATGACTACAAGTTGGAGAAGCACTAATTTAAAAGAATACAAATGAAAAAAGTAATTTCTGTTTTAGCGGTTTTTGTTTTGATTTCGTGCGGAGTGAAGAAAGTTGAAAGTTCGAATGCATCGTTGTATGAGGTTTTGACGAAACAATCTGATGGTGGTGGAAATATTAAATTTTTTGAAATTCTAACCGAGCCAAATGAAATCAAAATGCTTGAAAACGATCCGAATTTAGCGCATAAAATGAAAGATCCTGATGTCCAAGACTATAATTATGTCATTCTGAATATGGGTGAGAAAAACACTGGAGGTTATACAATCGATGTTGAAAAGGTTGAAGAAACCGATAAAAATATCATTATAACAGTAAAAGAATACAGTCCTGCAAAAGACGCCATGACCATGCAGGTGATTTCATATCCTTATACGGTTGTAAAAATCCATTCTAAAAAAGAGATTATTATCAAGTAATTGATTGGAAAAGGTGGAATGAGAAATGTGAAACGTAAAATTTGAAATTTGAAATGTTAGATTTGAACATGAAGCATGAAACCTGCAAAACGTGAAACCTGAAATATTAGTTGTCGGGCTGAATGAAGTCGGAGTCCTTTTTAAATTTTCTTTGAAACATAAAAAAAGCCTGTCGCTTTTAAACGACAGGCTTCTTCTTACAATTATTTTTTAATTTTATTTTAGAATCTAAATTTGACACCTAAACCAACGTCAAATCCAAAATTATCATCGTCATAATATCCTGAACCGATTTCTGGTCTTGCGTCTAATGATAAAGTAAGAGGCACTTCTTTAAATCTATATTCTATACCGATATCTCCAGCTGCAAAAACATAAGTTCCGCTGTCGCTGTATCTGTAGTTGTTGTTGTAATAATCATGATCCCAAGCAGCTAGTCCCCCTCCGACACCAGCGTACCAGTTAAAACCACCGTCGATGTTCCAAACCCATTGGTAAAGAGCAACTCCTTTTATTGCGTCTACATCACTGCTGTTTCTCCATCCTAAATCAAATTCAAGTCTGTTTTTTTGATTCAGTCCTAATTGGTATGATATTTCTCCCCCAAATCCGTTATTGTCACCCAGACGTAATCCTAAAGCGTGTTTCGAAATTTCTTGTGATTGAGCCGTAAATGCTAAACCAAGAAGCATAATGGCAGATAATAGTATCTTTTTCATAAAAATGGTAAATTAATTTTTTTTCAAATGTATTATTACAGTCAGATACAAAACGTATAATATTTTTGAAAATTGTTATATAATTTACATTTTTAAGATTTTGGCGTGTTAAAATTCTTAAAAATCTGTTTATAAGGTGCTTATTTTAGGATTATGGATGAAATTAGCTGAGAACTAAGAAGATCTTCCATTTCTAAAAGATTCTCTTCTTCTGCAAAATTGCTGGCTTTATAAGAATACAGTTTCCATCGTTTTTTATGATATTCTAAAGCAGTTAGATTTTCTACCCAATCGCCTGAATTTAGATATAAAGTAGAACCATGCTTATTCTCTTTTGTCATGATTTTTGGTTCATGAATGTGGCCGCAAATAACATAATCGTAGTTTTTTTCTATAGCCAGATCGGTTGCGGTTGTTTCAAAATCTGAGATGAATTTTACGGCTTTCTTAACGCTAGCTTTTATTTTTTTAGAAAACGAATAAGGTTCGCGGCCTAATTTTGCCAGACACCAGTTCGCAAAACGATTCATTAAAATGAGATAATCATAACCTAATCCGCCCAGTTTTGCAATCCATTTAGAATGCTGAACAGAAGCGTCAAAAACATCTCCGTGAAAAATCCAGGCTTTTTTATCATCTAATTCTAAAACCAATTTATCGACTAGAGCAAAATTTCCCATATTCATATCACTGAATTTTCGAAGTATTTCATCGTGATTTCCAGTAATATAATACACTTTTGTTCCTTTAGAAGCCATTCCGATAATGCGCTGAATAACTCTTAAATGTGCTTTTGGAAAATAAGATTTACGAAACTGCCAAGCATCAATAATATCGCCGTTTAAAACTAATGTTTTGGGTTTAATGCTTGAAAGATAGTTGTTTAGTTCTTTTGCGTGACTTCCGTAAGTTCCTAAATGGACATCTGAAAGAATGACCAATTCGACATTTCTTTTTTTCAATTTTTCTTGATTTGAAGTTTTACAAATGAAAGAAAGTTTGTGAAAATTGATTTTATTAAAAGGTTATTAAAAAGAGAGTAATTTTACCAAATTGTGATTTTTATTCCATTAAATGTTTCGTTAATAATACCAGTTTTAAATTTTTTAATTTAATTCATAAAACTTACATTTGCTCAAAACAAAACACAATGGCAGGAAACAGCTTCGGCACACTATATAAAGTAACTACATTTGGAGAATCTCACGGTGAAGCGTTAGGCGGCATTATTGATGGTTGCCCTCCAGGAATACAATTAGATTTTGAAGCAATTGAAGTAGATATGGCTAGAAGAAAGCCAGGTCAGTCAGCAATTGTAACGCAAAGAAAAGAACCAGACAACGTTCAATTCTTATCAGGGATATTTGAAGGAAAAACAACTGGAACTCCAATTGGTTTCATTATTCCAAATACCAATCAAAAATCAGACGATTACTCTCATATAAAAGATAACTACAGACCAAGCCACGCCGATTATGTTTACGATCAGAAATATGGCTTTCGCGACTATCGCGGTGGTGGTAGAAGTTCTGCAAGAGAAACAGCAAGCAGGGTAGTAGCGGGTGCAATTGCAAAACAGATGTTGCCTGAAATTAAGATTAATGCTTATGTTTCTTCTGTTGGTCCAATTCATTTAGAAACACCTTATCAGGAATTGGATTTTTCTAAAATTGAAAGTAATCCAGTACGTTGTCCAGACGAAAAATCTGCAGCGATTATGGAAGAATATATTCGTGATATCCGCAAACAGGGAGACACTGTTGGCGGTGTTGTAACTTGTGTGATTCAGAATGTTCCAGTAGGTTTAGGAGAACCGGTATTTGATAAACTTCATGCCGAATTAGGAAAAGCAATGCTTTCTATTAATGCGGTAAAAGGTTTTGAATATGGAAGCGGTTTCTCTGGTTCTGAAATGAAAGGAAGCGAACATAACGATTTATACAATCCTGACGGAACGACAAAAACAAATCTTTCAGGAGGAATTCAAGGCGGTATAAGCAACGGAATGGATATTTACTTTAGAGTAGCTTTTAAACCTGTTGCAACTATTATGCAGACTCAAGATTCTTTAGATAATAAAGGTAACATTACACCCATGACAGGAAAAGGACGTCATGATCCGTGTGTAGTGCCTCGCGCAGTGCCAATCGTAGAAGCGATGGCAGCAATTGTTTTGGCAGATTTCTATTTAATCAACAAAACATATTAATAAAAGGTAAGGCAGTGAGGGTCTTATATTTTAATAATCAAAAAATAATTTAATGCAAGAAGTTACAGAAACTAAAAAAACATCATTTCTTTCGGGATTAACAGGGCAAATTATAATTGCTATGGTTCTAGGAGCCATTTTAGGAATTATATTGCACAATACCATTTCGCCAGAAGCAGCACAGGCATTTAGCAGTAAAATAAAAATGCTGGCAACCATCTTCATTCGTTTGGTGCAAATGATTATTTCCCCATTGGTTTTTACGACTTTGGTGGTTGGAATTGCAAAATTGGGAGATATCAAAACTGTGGGAAGAATTGGAGGAAAAGCTATTGGATGGTTTTTTACAGCTTCATTTATCTCGCTTCTAATTGGATTGTTTTATGTAAATATTTTGCAGCCTGGTGTTGGCCTAAAACTAGATCACGTTGACATGGCAGCAGCTTCTGAAGTTACGGGCAAAACGCAAAATCTGTCTTTTGACAATTTCGTTGAGCACATCGTGCCAAAAAGTATTGTCGAAGCAATGGCAACCAATGAGATTCTACAGATTGTAGTTTTCTCCATCTTTTTCGGATTGGCGGCAGCTTCTCTTGGAGATACTGTGAAACCGATTATTGGTGCTTTTGATAAATTATCGCACGTGGTTTTGAAAATGGTAAACTATGTAATGAAGTTTGCGCCAATTGGAGTTTTTGGAGCCATTGCAGGAGTTTTTGCCATAAGGGATGCAGAAGAATTGGTGATTACTTACTTCAAATTTTTCGGTTCTTTCTTAATTGGAATCAGTACTTTATGGATTATTTTGATTGCTATTGGGTATATTTTCCTTAAAGGAAGAATGACTGAATTGTTAAGACGCATTACTGGACCTTTGGCAATTGCTTTTGGAACAACGAGCAGCGAAGCTGTATTTCCAAAATTAACAGAAGAATTGGAAGGTTTTGGAGTAAAAGATAAAATCGTTTCTTTTATGCTGCCGCTTGGATATTCGTTTAATCTGGACGGAAGTATGATGTATATGACTTTTGCGAGTATTTTTATTGCTCAATTCTACAATGTGCATTTAGATTTAGGAACACAAATGGCAATGCTTTTAGTGTTAATGCTTACCAGTAAAGGTATTGCAGGTGTGCCAAGAGCAAGTTTGGTTGTCGTTGCGGCAACTTGCGGTATGTTTGATATCCCGATTGAAGGAATTGCATTAATTCTTCCAATTGACCATTTCTGCGATATGTTTAGAAGTGCTACGAATGTATTAGGAAATGCGTTGGCTACTTCTGTTGTTGGGCAATGGGAGAGCAATAAAGAATAATAATAGTACTGAGATTTTAATTTTTTATCTTAGTTATTGATATAATATTTGACAAGCTGTATTTTTTTATGAAATACAGCTTTTTTTTTATTTTAAAGTGTATATTTAGATCAAATTAACCGATTAATGCCCCACAAACGGATTTTTTTACTTTTATTTTTAGTTCTGAATTGCTTTGCCAATTCGGCAATCGGGCAATCTAATTGTAACCTCGATCCTAAAATTGATAAGACTGTAAAGAAAGCGCTTCTTAATTTTAGAGAATCTAATTTTGAAAAATCACTCATCTATTCTAGAGCAGCTTTAAATGCGGCTACAGCGGTAAAAGATTATTGTCTCATCGCCCGTTCATATAATATTATTGCCGCAAATTACAACGAACTGACAGAATTTGATAAAGCTATTTTTTTCTATAAAAAAGGGCTGTATTATGCTAATAAAACCAGCAACGATACTTTAAAATGCATTCTTTATAATAATCTAGGAAATATGTATTGCTTTGAAAAAAAGCAGTTTGATGAAGGAATTCGGTATTATAAAAAGGCGGTAGCCTATGCTTTGAAAATTAATGATCTAAAAGAAGTTTATTTTACCAATGTAAATATCGCGTGGGCTTATTTTGATATAGGAAATTATAAACAGGGAAATCTTTTTTTAAAGTATGTTAACAGCACTAAAATAAAATATAATGACGGTTCAACAGAAGTTATTGTTGATATGCTCAATGGTATTTATTCTAGCCATATAAATGATAATAAGGCCGCAAATGCTTATTTTTTAAGTGCTATTGAAACAGGAAAAAAATGCCAGGAGAAAACAGATCTGGCAAATGCTTATTTAGAATATTCGCATTTTTTAAATAAAATCAACAAGCACAAAGAAGCATATGATGCACTGGTTAACCATTATAAAGTTTCGGATAAGGTATATGATGTTAAGAAGCTTAAAAAGGCATCTCAGGCCGGTCTAAGTCTTGAATTGGATGAGTATAAAAGACAAATTGATAAAGTTGAAGGTGAAAAAGTAGAGCAGTCTCAAAGTTTAAGGAAATCAAAAATTATTGTGATTCTTTTTATTTTGATTTCTCTCATTCTTTTAATTTTAATTGTGACGCTTATAAAGAATATCCGGTACAAGAAAAAACACAATTTGGAGCTTCTTAAAGCAAAAGAAATCGCAGAAGAAGCTTCTTTGCTCAAAACACAATTTATATCGACTATAAGCCACGAATTACGTACGCCGCTTTATGGTGTGGTCGGAATTACCAACATGCTTCTCGAAGAACATAAAGAAATTTCGAGAAGCCAGCATTTAAGTTCTCTAAAATTTTCTGCCAGATATTTATTGTCTCTAGTAAATGATATTTTGCAGATTAATAAAATTGAAGAAAACAAAATTGTACTTGAAAACCTGACTTTTAATATTTCAGACGAAATTACGGTAATCAAAAACTCTCTTTCTTTCCTTTCGCAGAAAAATAATAATAGAATTTCTACCAATATAGACTCAAATATTCCGGAATATTTGATTGGTGATAAACTTCGTCTTGCTCAGATTTTAATGAATTTGGTAAGTAATGCATTAAAATTTACTAAAGACGGACAAGTTGAAATTAACGTAAAGCTAAATAAAGTAGAAGGAAAGTTGTATTATTTAGATTTCTTAATTAAAGATAACGGAATCGGAATCGCAGTTGCAGATCAGAATAAGATTTTTGAAAAATTTGTCCAAGTTGGCAGACGAGATGAAGATTATCAGGGTACAGGTTTAGGACTTAGTATTGTGAAAAGATTGCTGGGGCTTTTTGGAAGTACCATTACATTGGATAGTGATCTCGGAAAAGGAACTGCATTTTCGTTTACAATTGCATTCGAACATGATTTAGCGAAAACGAAAAGCATTATTGATGAAATTGAAGTTGATCTTACTTCAAGCGAAATTTATAAAATTTTAGTTGTCGAAGATAATTTGATTAATCAGCTTGTTACGAAAAAGATTATCGAAAAAAACAATTACTCCTGCAAAGTGGTTGACGATGGTTTTGCGGCGCTTAAAACTTTAGAAAACGAAACCTTTGATTTGATTTTGATGGATATCAATATGCCTTTAATGAACGGATTTGAAACTACAAAAAGGATACGTCTTCTCGGCATAGAAACTCCAATTGTGGCTTTAACTGCTTTCGATAAAGATGAAATTACAGATGAAGCGATTTCGTCCGGAATGAATGATATTATAATTAAACCTTTTGAACCGGTTAAGTTATTTAAAATAATCAATTTTCTTATAAACGAAAAAAACGCTGTTTAATACCAGCGTTTTTTATTTTTCTTAGAATTATTTGATTTTCTAGATTTGTGAGCGCCACCGCTTCTGTTGGAGTTTTTTGGTTTTTCCCCTGCTTCTGGACTTCCAGAGTGCCATTGATACGGATGGTCGGCAATTGTTTTTACATCTACCTTGATCAATTTCTGGATGTCTTTCCAATAAGGAAGTTCATCTTTTCCGCAAAAAGAAATTGCAATTCCGCCATTTCCAGCGCGCCCTGTACGGCCAATACGGTGGACATAAGTTTCGGGAATATTCGGTAAATCAAAATTGATTACATATGGCAATTGTTCAATGTCAATTCCTCGCGCCGCAATATCCGTTGCAACCAATACGCCAACTTCTTTGTTTTTGAAAGCATCTAAAACACGTTGTCTAGCATTTTGTGATTTATCTCCGTGAATGGCTTCTGCAGGAATATCTTTTTTGCGAAGGGCTTTTACAACATTGTCAGCTCCATGTTTTGTTCTAGAAAAAACAAGTACGTTTGATAAATTTTCCTCTTTAATCAAATTGTATAATAAGTTTCTTTTCTCAGTTTTATCAACAAAATAAATGCGCTGTTCTACATTTTCGGCTGTAGACGAAACGGGCGAAACTTCAACTTTTGCTGGATCTTGAAGAAACATTTCAGCAAGCTCACGAATCGCAATTGGCATTGTTGCAGAGAAAAGTAAAGTCTGTCTGTTTTTTGGAGTTAATTTAACGATTTTTTTTACATCGTTTATAAAGCCCATATCCAGCATCTGATCGGCTTCATCCAGCACTAAAGTATGTAGATGATTCAAATCAAGAAAACCTTGTTTATGTAAGTCAAGCAGTCTCCCTGGAGTGGCTATTAGAATATCGACTCCTTTTTTTAAGGTTTCAACCTGTGGATTTTGCGAAACACCTCCAAAAATTGTTAATTGTGTTAGATTGGTATATTTACCATAAGTGTCAAAACTTTCTCCAATTTGCACAGCAAGCTCACGAGTTGGCGTAACAACTAGCGCACGAATTTGTTTTGCTTTTTTTGATGAGCCAACAATTCGATGTAATTGATGTATGATTGGAATGGCAAATGCCGCCGTTTTTCCTGTTCCTGTCTGCGCGCAGCCAATTAAATCTCTTCCAGATAAAACAACCGGAATAGATTGTTCCTGAATCGGAGTGGGATTTAAATAGCCTTCTTCAAATACGGCTTTTTGTATACTTTTTGAAAGTGATAGATCTTCGAATAACATATCTTAGTGATTAACTATTTTAGCTTTAATTCTAAAATGCCGTGCAAAGATAGGTTTATTCAGTCAATCGTTTGTTTGAATTGGCTTTTATTTGGCAAAACCAGTTTGTTTTGTATTTAGAATGTGCTTTTTAAATCAGTCTTTTTCGATGTTGGCTTTAATGAAGTCGGTTACCAGATAACCAATTAATTTGCCAATTAAATTATGGTTTGGCGAATTGTCTAAGTCTGGTGCCCCTTCGCAGATATGCAAATAAGCAGCATTTTTATGTTCACCAAAGAAAGAAATAAATTGTCTTAATTCTTCAACAGAAAAACCGCTTATGGTCATGGCACTGCTGGCAATGTTTGGAATTGCATCAAGATCGATTTCAATTCCAAAAGAATCATTTTTAATAAAATCCAAAGCTGTGATCATCTCACGATTAAAATCTTTTTCTTTTCTGATATTGACACTGTCGTACGTATTGTATCGAACGCGGTCTTCTAGTTTTTTTATAATATCTAGAACACTTTTTGAAGTGTAATTTTCGTGAAGCCCGAAAATGAAATATTTCTTTAGAAAGCCTTCTTCGTATGCATATGAAAACCCGTTTCCGCTATGGCGGCCTTCTAAGATCCTAAAATCAGAATGTGCATCAAAATTAATCGCGTTTACTGGTTTTCCTTTCGCAAGAGCTGCGCCTTTGATGTTTCCGTAAGCATTGTTATGGCCTCCGCCAATAATAATTGGAGTTTTTCCGGCTTTGATGATAGTAAAAATGATATGAGAAACTTCTTTGTCTATTTTTTCAACTAGCTGACTTAATTTTGAACGATCATCTATATCATTAAAATCAAGGTTTTCTACTTCTCGCATTTCAGTTGCCACGTCGATCTGTCCTAAAACAATGATGTTGCTTCCTTTGCAAAAACGATTATGCTGAATATTTGCAATGCTTTTTATGGCACATCGCCATGCCGAAGCTGCCCCAGGTCTTCCGTAATTGGCACGCACGCCAATATCTTCAGGAATTCCTAAAAGAACATATTTTGCTTCACTTTCTTTGAGAAAAGTAACTTTGTCGGCTCCTGGCGGAATCACAACCATCTTTTCTCCGAACTTTAATTCACCACTTCTATGATTTGTGACTTTTGCTAAATCATTTATAGTGAAAGGGATTAATTTTTCCATGAAAAAAATTTATTTTCCAAAAATAATATAATTGTAGAAACTTACGTTATTACCTTATATTAATTCTTAAATTTGTTATTAAAGAAAATTATTTAAATATGGAAAACCCAAAGAACAACAATTCAAGTCTAAAGGCGGTGATCGCAGTTTTAGCAGTCCTACTGATCGGTAGTTTAGTGTATATTTTCAAGTTATCTTCTGATACAGAAGTAGTTAAAACGGAGCTTACAACAACTTTGACTGAGAAAGAATCTGTAATGAAAGATTTACAGGAGTTAAAAGCGACTTATGATGCTGCAATTGCTGAAAATACTTCGATGTCTGACGAATTAATCCAAGAAAGAGACAAAGTAGTGGCTTTAATGGATGATTTGAACAAGTCTAAAGGAGATGTTTCTAAGTACAGATCTCAAGTTCAGGCAATGCAAAGCAAAATGAAAACTTTAGTTGCTGAAAACGATGAGTTGAAAAAACAAAATGGTGTTTTAACTACTCAAAGAGATAGTACTATTGTAGTTTTAGGAGAATCTAAAAAATATAATGAAGTATTGGTTGGTCAAAACGAAGAACTAGCTAAAACGGTTGAAAAAGGTTCTAAATTATCTGTATTGAATACTAAAACTTCAGCTTACAAATTGAAAAGCTCAGGGAAACAAATTGAAACAGATAAAGCAAGCCGTGCTGACGTTTTAAAAGTTAGTTTTACAATTGCTGAAAACCAAATTGCAAAATCTGGTGACAAAACGTATTATGTTCAAGTTATCGATGCTAAAAACAATGTTTTAGGCGAGAAAAAAACAGAAAGTTTTGGAGATAACTCATTAACGTATAGTTTTAAAACTACAGTGAAATATGAAAATAAAACTGTACAAGTTAGTGAAGATCTTCCAGGAAAAGATTTTGCAAAAGGAACTTATTTTATCAATATTTTTGATAATGATGAGTTAGTTTCTAAAACTAGTTTCAGTTTAAGATAATTTTGCCGAAAGGATAAAAATACCACTAAGATATTAAAGGTCTGTGATTTCACAGACCTTTTTTTATGTATGAAATTTGAATTTTATTGTTGTTTGAAAAACGATACGTTATCCGTGGTTGAAACCACTGGCTATATTTAAATCGTTGAAATGATTATTCTAAAATTTTTCCTTCTAGAAAAACAGATTCAATCAAATTGCTTCCAAAAGCATAAGGAATTTGATAGAAGGAAGAAATTGGCTTTGTCAGGATCAGATTAGCTTTTTTGCCTTTTGTAATGCTTCCATGTGTTTCTGAAAGTCCCATTGCGTAGGCACCGTTTATTGTCGCCGCATTAATAGCTTCTTCTGGCGTCATTTTCATTTTGATGCAAGCTGTTGCTACTACAAAATTCATATTTCCGGATGGAGTAGAACCAGGATTAAAATCTGTAGCCAATGCTAAAGGCAAGCCTGCTTTTATCATTTCGCGTGCTGGCGTATATGGAATACTTAAAAAGTAAGAACACGAAGGTAAAGCTACAGGCATTGTTTCTGTTCCTTTTAAAGCTTCAATATCTTCTGGATTCATAATTTCTAAATGATCGACAGAAAGTGCATTAAATTTAACTCCAGCCTGAATTCCGCCAATAGAATTGAATTGGTTTACGTGAATTTTTGGTTTTAAGCCAAAGGCCAAACCTGCTTCCATAATTTTTTCGGTTTCTTCTACAGAGAAATAACCGCTTTCGCAGAAAACATCTACATAATCTGCTAATTTATTTTTAGAGATTTCGTTAAGCATCTCGTTTATAATTTCGTCCAAATAACCTGCTTTATCGTCTTTGTAATGTAAAGGAAATGCATGTGCGCCTAGAAATGTAGCTTTTATGGCAATAGGATAGTTTTCGGCCAGTTTTTTAATTACTCGAAGCATTTTTAATTCTCCATCAACCGTCAAACCATAACCTGATTTAATTTCGACGGCTCCAGTTCCTAAATGCATTACTTCTTCTAAACGAATTTTAGACTGTTCATAAATCTCTTCTTCGGAAGTTTCGTTTAGTTTTTTAGCTGAATTTAAAATTCCGCCGCCGCGATTGGCGATTTCTTCATAAGAAAGTCCATTAATGCGATCTACAAATTCCTGCTCACGATTTCCTGCGTAAACAATATGAGTGTGGCTGTCACACCAAGATGGGAGCACAACTTTTCCTGTTGCATCTATTGTTTTGTCGGCATTTATTTTTGGAAGATTATCCATTGAGCCGAAATCTTCAATGAGATTGTCTTTTAAAACTAAAAAAGCATTTTTAATTGTTGGAAGTTTAGCCATTTCAGAACCTGAAACTTTAGCAATAGAAGTTTCGCGAACCTGAAGTAACTCTTGTATGTTTGTGATTAAAGTGATCATTAATATGAATTGTTATAAAACACAAATTTCACAAATTTCCACGGATTAATGTGTGAAAACTTGTGAAATTCGTAAAATTGTTTTTTTCTCTAAAGATTATTCAGAAACTGTTATTTCGAATATTTTATCCCAATATTTACCAGTAACAAAAATGGTTTTAGTAGTAGGGTTGTAGGCTATACCGTTTAGAACTTCAGCATTTTTGCTTTTTACAAATTTACGTAGTCCAGATAAATTGATAATTCCTTCAACTGCACCAGATTTTGGGTCTACAACAGCAATGGCGTCTTTTTGCCAAACATTAGCATAAAATTTTCCATTGATCAATTCTAGTTCATTTAATGCTTTAATTTTTGAACTGCCAGAATAAACATTAATGTAATCAATTAGTTTTTGATTAGCAGGATCCATTTTCCAGATTTTCTCTGTTCCATCAGAATGATAAATGTATTGGTCATCATGTGTCATTCCCCAACCTTCAATATCTTTATCGTATTTGAATGTTTTTTCTAGTTTGAAAGTTTTAGCATCATAAATAAACCCGGTTTTTTCCTGCCATGAAAGCTGATATAATTTCCCATTGAAGAAAGTAATTCCTTCTCCAAAATATTCTTTCGGAAGATCAACTTGTTTGATTACTTTTCCATTTTTATAATCTACCTCTCTGAAGTATGAATCTTCTTTTTGTCCTGTACTTTCAAAAAGTCTTCCGTCATGAAATTCTAAACCTTCAGTAAAAGCTGTTGTATCATGTGGAAAAGTGTTTACAATTTTATAGTTTAATAATTTAGGTTCGATGTCAGATACAACTTCAATTCTTTTAGTTGCATCAGAAGAATCTCCACCAAAATATACAGAAGCTTTTAGGTATTGGTAGCCTAATTTTTGATCTTTTAATTCAAATTTAAATTTTTCGGCACCTTTTGTACCTCCCACTCTTTTATCGTTTATAAAGTAAGCAATGCTGTCGATTTCTTTCGAATTTGGGTTTAAAACTCCGATTGAAAGCGATTCTTTTTGTGTAAAATGGGCTGGAAAAGCAGAATCATCGATAGTAAATAAAGAATTTTCACCTTTATTTTTTTCTTTACATCCAATTAATGTGATTCCTAATAAAATGACAGCTAGGAAGTTATATTTTTTCATAGTTTAAAATTTCAATATGCCAATATACGACGTTATTTTTATAGCAACAAAGGTCTTGCAAAAATATAAAAAGGTTGTATATTTGCACCGGCAAGTCCTACACGACCAGCTCCTGCAGACTCCCCCAGGATGGGAACATAGCAAGGGTACGTGGTTGAGCGGTGCGATGTAGGTCGCTTGCCATTTTTTTTAGAATTTAATTAGTTTGTAATCTTCCTTTATGGAGGATTTTTTTATTTTTACCCAATCTTAAGTTAGACGTTATTGGTTAAAAGTAAAGATTGAACATATTATATAGCGTTCAAAATATTACCATTCTCCAAAACTCATAACTCATAATCCATAATTTATAACTAAAAAATGAGCAAAGTCGTTTTAATTACCGGAGGATCATCAGGAATTGGAAAATCTATTGGTGAATTTTTACATCAGAAAGGTTTCGTTGTTTACGGAACGAGCAGAAATCCTGAGAAAGTTCTAAATTCTATTTTTCCTTTGGTTGCATTAGATGTTCGAAATTCTGATTCTATTAAAAATGCTGTAAACCGAATTATTGAAACCTCTGGAAGATTAGACATTGTAATCAATAATGCTGGAGTTGGAATTACTGGGCCATTAGAAGAAATTCCTACGGAAGAAATTCGAAATAATTTTGAAACGAACTTTTTCGGACCGATTGAAGTTATGAAAGCTGCGCTTCCGCAGATGCGTAAACAGAATTCGGGACTTATAATAAATATTACTTCAATTGCTGGTTATATGGGACTTCCTTACAGAAGTGTTTATTCGGCTTCAAAAGGAGCTTTAGAATTAATTACTGAAGCTTTAAGAATGGAAGTAAAATCTTTTGGAATTGAGATTACCAACGTTGCTCCTGGAGATTTTGCTACAAATATTGCAGCAGGACGTTATCATGCACCAGTTATAAAAGATTCGGCTTACGAAAAGGTTTATGGAGAAGTTCTGGCAACTATGAATGATCATGTTGATGCGGGAAGTAATCCAAATGAAATGGCAGAAGCGGTTTACAAAATCATTCAGACCAAAAAGCCGAATGTACACTATAAAGTTGGTGCATTTATGCAAAAGTTTTCGATCGTTTTAAAACGTGCACTTCCAGATAAAGTTTACGAGAAAATGCTAATGAATCATTATAAATTATAGAATTATGGAAAAGATTGCAGAGTATTTACCAGCTGTTTTTAGCGTTTTAGTTTTACTGATTATTTGGTTTGTAATTCGTAGGATATTAGGAGCAGTAAGCGATAAGATAAATAATTCAGAAAGTTACAAGGAAGATACTTTGAGAGTTTTGGAAGAAATTCGAGATGAATTGAAAGAGCTAAATAGAAATAAATAATTTACGGTTTGTAAATATTTTGTGAATTTTTGTATAATTTACAAATTGATCTCGTTTTTGAAATTGTTATTGGTATTGATTTCGTAATTTTGCAGCTGCGTTTGCGTGAGGGATAGGAGTAAACTACCGAAGTAGTACGGATAGCCCGACCGGATTTGGAAAAGGCGCTTGTAAGCGGTTTGATTGGTGCGCCTTTTGCAAATCTGGTCACGCCCTGAATAAATCAACACAATTTAAATAATATAAATTATGAAATTTTTTATTGACACAGCTAATTTAGCTCAAATTAAAGAAGCACAAGCTTTAGGTGTTTTGGATGGTGTGACGACTAATCCGTCATTAATGGCAAAAGAAGGAATCGCTGGAAAAAACAATATCCTTAAGCATTATGTTGACATTTGCAACCTTGTTGATGGTGATGTAAGTGCTGAAGTTAACGCCCTTGACTTTGAAGGTATGGTTAAGGAAGGCGAGGAGCTAGCTGAATTGCATGAGCAGATTGTTGTAAAACTTCCTATGACTAAAGAAGGCGTTATGGCAGCAAAATATTTTTCAGATAAAGGGATTAAAACTAACGTAACTCTTGTTTTCTCTGTAGGACAAGCTATTTTGGCAGCAAAAGCTGGAGCAACCTATGTTTCTCCGTTTGTTGGCCGTTTGGATGATATTTCTACTGACGGATTAAACTTAATCCAAGAAATTAGAGAGGTTTATGATAACTATGGTTACGAAACTCAAATTTTAGCAGCTTCTGTGCGTCACACAATGCACATTGTAAACTGTGCAAAAATTGGTGCTGATGTTATGACTGGACCTCTTTCTGCAATTTACGGTTTATTGAAACACCCATTAACAGATATCGGTTTAGCTCAATTCGTAGCTGACTTTGAAAAAGGAAACAAATAATCCTTAGATATTTACAAAATTAAAATCGTCTTTTTTCTAACGAGAAAAGGCGGTTTTTTTTTTACTTTTATATTGAATCTTAAATAGTTAAATATGAAAGTTATCTTATTTATTTTGTCTTTTTTTGTAGCGAGTTTTTCTATAAACGCTCAGGCCGCTAAAGTTATTACTTCGGTAAATGAGGCTGGAGATGTTGCAACTTATGAGTTGGATTGCTCGGTTAAATTTCAAACCCTCGCTAAAGGTCTTCGGTATAATATTACGAGACATGAATTTAAAGGTCCGGAATTAAAAAACTCGTACCGCCTTTTGCTGGTAATGGATGGGTTTTATTCGAAAACGCTAAATAGTGAAATGACTATTTCGGCAATCTTAAGTGATGGAACGAAAATAGAAGCAAGAAAGACTATTGAAGATGATGGCTTTTTTGATGGAGCTTGCACCTTAAAAATAAAAGATCCGCAAGCGCTTTTAAATGCTGATATTGATAAGATAATTGTCCATGCGGACAAAGATGTCGTTTATCCTTTATCGGCACAAAACAAGGCTGTTTTTAAGAAGAACTTAAGTAATATTATTAATGCGAAATAAGATTCTAAGATTCTGAGATGTTAAGGATCTAAGTTTTTTTCTCTTCTCTGTAAATATAAAAAATCCAAATTCCGATTAGTAAAATTGGAATTTGGATTTTTTATATATTGGATTTTTTTAATTCTTAGTGTCCTCCACCAGCACTTTCGATGTGGCTGATTCCTTGTTTTTTCAAGATTTTAGGACAGTAGAAGCCGTAGAATCCTAAATAAGCGAAACCGATAAGCGGTACAATATATGAGAAATGCGTATATGTGATACCAAAAATTCCGTTTGGATTTGTCGCATCTAAATCACAGATGCTTCCTTGCAATAATGGAATTACTCCACCACCAAGAATCATCATGATTAAGAAAGATGATGCTTTTCCTGTATTTTTTCCTAATCCTGCAATCGCTAAATCGAAGATTGAAGGCCACATGATAGATAAGAACAATCCTCCAGAAATAAAGAAGAATTTAGCGATTTCTGGGTCCGGCCAAGCCAATCCTAAAACCATCATAGTCAATCCTGAAATTCCGAAAAGCATTAATGTTTTTCCAGCGTTTTTACCGCCAACAAAACTTACAGCAATAAATAGTAAAATCCAGATTGGGTAGATGTAAAATGAAGAAACATCGTGGGCTGCGAAGATATTAGCTCCGATAATTACTCCAAAAGCAGCAGCTGGCACAATAAATTTGAGAGCCGTATTAACCAAATTAGAAGTATTGAAAACGTTTACTCCACCATTCCAACGGCCAATCATTAAACTTCCCCAGTAAAGTGCAATAAATGGTGCAACTGCATCTTCTAATATATTTCCGAATTCGTGTGTGTGCAATAAAGCAGGCAAGTTACTGATGATTGTAACTTCAGTTCCAACATAAATAAAAATTCCTAACATACCCAAGTATAATTGCGGATAGTCAAGAATATTAAAACTGCTATGTTTGTCTTTGATGATTGCTTCTTCCTCTTTTACCGGATCTTCAATTTTAGAAAAGTTCATGAAAACTGCAACAGCAATAAATGCAAGACCTAAAATGATGAACGGCAATTTAATATCTTCTAATGAAAGAGCTGTTTTTTTGTTGTCTCCCATTCCGAATAAAGCAATCCCTAACAAAATAGCTCCAATTGTTGTTCCAAAAGAGTTGATTCCTCCTGCAAGCGTTAAACGGTGCGCTCCAGTTTCTGGACTTCCCATTTTAATGGCTAAAGGGTTTGCTACAATCTGCTGAATAGAAAATCCTAATCCAACTGTAAATAAGGCTGTTAAGAAGAAAGGGAAACTTTGGATTGTAGCTGCCGGAACGAATAAAAACGAACCTACAGCAGATAAAACTAATCCCGCTGATAGGGTTCTTTTGTATCCGTATTTTTGTAAAACATCTACTTTTAAAGAAACGATAAAGAATATGATTGATCCAACAAAATAAGCAGCATAGAAAGCCCAAGCTACTAATTGAGATTGTACTTGCGATAACGTAAATACTTTTTTGAATACTGGAATCAGGATGTCATTGGCTGAACCAACAAAACCCCAAAAGAAGAAGACGATTATCAAAGAGATAAATTGCCCCCATTTGGTTTGCACATTTTCTGAACTCATAATAATAAGGTTAATTTTTTATTTTATTGTTTTTTGAAGACCGTAAATATATTTGTTAGGATTATCAAAAAAAAATAAAAAGGTATAAATAATGTTAAATTTAAACCAACGGCTATGTTTTTTCAACAAAGTGTTAATTTTAACCCAGTTAGAAAATGTAATTCGTAATTATATTTTATTCCAATATCTTGTTTTTAACCTCTTTGCTGTAGTTTCTGCCGATCGGAATGTTATAAGATTGTATTTGAACGCGATTTCCTTCTATAGATTTTACCTTATTTAGGGCAATCACATACGATTTATGTATTCTAAGGAAGCGATCAGCTGGTAATTCTTCTGATAATGAAGTGAGAGATTTATGAGTAATATAGGTTTTATCTGGTGTTACAACTTTTATGTATTCTTTCATTCCTTCAACGAATAAAATCTCTTCAATATTAATCTTCATCATTTTTTTATCGACTTTGATAAAAATATGAGAATCGCCTTTTGCAGTTTCGACCTTAATGTTGTTTTTGAGATTGTATTCGGTTGTAATTTTATTGATGCATTTTATAAATCGTGGCAACGGAATCGGCTTGACTAAATAGTCCAATACATCCAAATCATAACTTTCGGCAGCAAATTCTCTAAAAGCAGTAGTAATGATAACTTTAGTTTTATTTTCAATAAGACTGATAAGTTCAAAACCTGTCATCATCGGCATGTTAATATCTAGAAAGACGGCATCAACAGCTGTGCTGTTTATAAAATCAAGCGCTTCTAGAGAGTTAGTGAATGTAGCTATAACTTCAAAGTCTGTAAAATTGGTAAAATAATTTTCCAGGACTTTAATAGCTAAAGGCTCATCATCAATTAACACGCATTTAATCTTCATTCTGAGTAGGTATTTGTAATCGGATTATGTAGAAATTTAGTTTGGTAGTATGTTTTAGGCTAAAATTGTTTCTATAAATCAGCTTTAGTCTCTTTTTTGTGTTTACTAAACCAATTCCTCTTTTTGGATTATGATTTTGTGAAAGTACAAAATTATTTAAGATTTCAAAATCGAGCGTTTTGTTTTCAAGAACTCTGCAATTGATTTTTATTTTCAAATTTTTGTTATTCAAACCGCCATGCTTGAATGCATTTTCTACCAATGAAATAAAGATTAAAGGAGGCACAACAACATCATCTATATTCGATTCTAAATTTATGGTAACTTCAACGTTTTCAAAACGCAGCTTTTCAATTTCAATATAATTCTGAATATAATCTATTTCCTTTATTAGCGGAACAAATTTGGTTCCTTTGACATCATACAAAACGTATTCCATTAAATTGGAAAGTTTTATGATTACATCAGGAACTTTTTTGGATGATTCTAATGATAGTGCGTATAAGTTGTTTAATGTATTAAAGAAAAAATGTGGCTGAATTTGATTTTCGAGGTATTTCAGTTTAATCTTAAATTGGTTTTCTCTTAGCGATCTGTTTCTTTCTCTTTCTCGTAACCATGTCAGCGTCAGATAAACTGATGATGCCATTGCTAGTACATACAACTCTCCAATACAAACGGCAACGATATGATTGATTTCAAAAGGATGATATTCTCTGTTGGCTTCTGGCCATATATTTTCAGATATTATATAATAAGTCAGGGCAGTTTTAGCCAAATAAATTCCAAATAAACTTAGAAGCAATAAAAATGTATACATAATATATTTTTGCTTCAATACATACTTCGGAACCAAGACAAATAAATTCAGATACACTAAAGGAATAACCAGAGAAAATTCAATTAGGTTTGATTTGAAAGAATAAGGGTAATCATTAAAGTAAGCACCCCATCTTAAAAAGTTTAAAGTAAAGTATACTCCCCAAAACCAAACATGATTTTGCAGTTTAATATCAAATTTAACTTTTCGTATTTCTTTCAACTGGCTTTAAGTTCTTTACGAGATTTTGGGTTTTTCTTAACAATAACGAAATATTGTGCAACTTTAAACAATTAACTGCAAAAAGCCAATTTTTTTGAATAAAATTTCGCAAAAAAAGGATATTGGTGCTTAATTTTTCTATTAGAACGTTTTCGTAAAGCGTATTATTGAATGATTTATGTCGTTCGTTTAAATTTTATTGCTGTTGGTTTAATTTATTTTTTTTAACAATGCCTTAAGAATAATTTTACCTCATAACTAACAAAATAAAAATAAACATGAAAAAAATTTTCTTAATCTTTATGATTGTTTTTACGGCGCAAGTTTCGCTTGCACAAGTAAAAAGTGTCAAAGGTGTGATTACAGATTCTGACGGTATGCCATTACCAGGAGCTTCTGTTGCTGTACAAGGAGGTCAAAAGGGAACAACTACCGATTTTGACGGATTGTATACTATCGAAGTTCAAAAAGGTCAGAGTTTAGTATTTACTTATGTAGGACTAGAAACTCAAACGATAGTTGTAGGAGATGCTGCTACAATTAATGTTAAAATGTTAACTGCTGCATCAAATGCTTTAAGCGAGGTGGTTGTTACTTCTTTAGGTATCAAAAAGACAAGAAAATCTTTAACTTATGCTGCTCAAGAACTTAAAGGAGATGAGTTAGTACGTGTGAAAGATGCCAACGTTATCAATACAATTGCAGGTAAGATTGCCGGTGTTGCTGTAACTAAGAGTGCTGGTGGAACAGGGGGGTCTACTAAAGTTGTAATTCGTGGAAATTCATCTGTTTCTAATAGCCAGCCTTTGTATGTAATTGATGGTATTCCTATGTTGAATTCAGGTTCGGGCCAGCCGAATGATTCATTTGGTAGTTTAGCAGGAGGTAACCGTGATGGTGGAGACGTTATTTCTTTAGTAAATCCTGATGATTATGAAGGTATGACAGTTCTTAAAGGTGCTGCGGCTTCTGTATTATATGGTAGCCAAGGAGCAAACGGGGTAATTTTATTATCTTCTAAAAAAGGAAAAACAGGAAAAGCAAACATTATGCTTTCGTCTGTAACAACATTTGAAACAGCAGCGTACCTTCCTAAATTCCAAACAGACTATCTTGCTGCTGATGGCGCTGATGAGTCTTGGGGAGCAAAAGGAAAGTCTGATGATCATGTAAAAGACTTTTTCACTACAGGAACAACACAAATTACATCTTTAGGATATTCAATTGGTTCTGAAAATTCTTCTACAGCATTTTCTTATGCAAATACTTCTTCAAGCGGTATTATTCCAGGAAATAATTTGAAGAAAAACAACTTTGGTATTCGTCAGACAGCTAAATTCTTTGATGATAAACTAGTATTTGCTGCAAATGCAAATTACACAAGTCAAACTATAGCAAACAAGCCGGTTAATGGATTTTATTTTAACCCACTTACAGGTGTCTATTTGATGCCAAGAGGAAATGATTTTAATTATTATAAAGATAATTATGAGCAGTTTGATCCATCAAGAAATTTAATGGCTCAAAATTGGATGACTAATAGAGATATTATGCAAAATCCATATTGGGCAATTAACAGAAATAGATCTGAAGATAAAAATGATTTCTTCAATGGAGCTTTGTCTTTAACGTATAAAGCAACTAATTGGTTATCTATCGCTTCTAGATACAGCTACAATAGAGTAACAAGTTTATTTGATAAGAAAATATATGCTACTACGCAAGGAACTTTATCTCATATGAATGGTAGATATTATTCTGAGAATGCATTGAGCACACAACGTTATGCCGATTTGATTGCAACAATCAATACAAAAATTGGATCTGATTTTAGTTTTAATGCAAACATAGGTACTAGTGTAACGAATACTTTAACGAATCAAAAAACAATTTTAGATTCTGGTATCGGAGGAGGATTGAAATATGCTAACTGGTTTACTTTGCATAATTTCAATAATAATGATGGAAACTACCAAACAATCGATTCAAGAAGAGAAGTGCAATCAATATTTGCAGCAACGACATTTGGTTACAAAGACATGTTATTCTTAGACCTTACAGGAAGAAATGACTGGTCATCTACCTTAGTAAATACAGGTACATCAAGTTATTTTTATCCATCTGTGGGTTTAACTGCAATCATCAGCGAAATGGCAACATTGCCTGAATGGATTAATTATGGTAAAGTACGTGGTACTTATGCACAAGTTGGTAATGATATCTATCCTTTTATTTCTGTTCCAACAAATTACTATCCTAGCGGAAGTGGTGCAAAATATAATCCTTTAGTTGCACCAAAACCTGGAACGACATTAAAACCAGAGCTTAAATCAGAGTTTGAGTTTGGTACAGAATGGAGAATGTTTAATAATAGATTAGGTTTTGAGGTGTCTTACTATAATTCAGAAACTAAAAACCAATATTTACAGGTTGTTGCTCCAGTTGGAAATAGTGCAGGTGCTGATTTTTATGGTATTAATGCTGGAAGCATAGAAAATAAAGGTTTTGAGGTTGTGTTAAATGCAGGAATTATTAGAGGAGATAAATTTACTTGGGATTCAGCTATTAACTTCTCACAAAACAAGAATAAGGTAAAAGAAATTCCAGAAGAATTAGGAGGAAGAGTAAACTTAACAGATCCAGGTGTAAATAGCTATAGATATGCTTTAGTAGAAGGGAAGCCTTATGGAGTTATTGAAGGATTTAATATTAAAAAAGATGCTCAAGGCAGAATGTTGTTGAATGATGATGGAACAATTCAAAGAACTGACTGGGAAGAAGTTGGTAATTCTAATCCTGATTTCATGCTTGGTTTTTCTAATTCATTCAAATTTGGTTCTTTCTTTGCAAATGTATTGATTGATGGCCGTTTTGGAGGTGATGTTATGAGTTTAACTCAAGCTCAAAATGATGCGTTTGGTGTTTCTAAGGCTACGGGAGATGCTAGGAATGCTGGAGGAGTTGCAGTAAATGCTGTAAAACCAGACGGAACTGCGGTTTCAATGATTGATGCTCAATCTTACTATTCTCAAGTTGGAGGTAGAGCCGGAATCAGTGGAGAATATGTGTATGATGCTACAAATGTGAGTTTAAGAGAGATTTCTATTGGTTATAATTTCAATCCTAAAACACTGCCATTTATTCAAACAGCGAGTATTTCATTTATTGCTAGAAACTTATTCTTTATTTATAAAGATGCTCCTTTTGATCCAAATATTGCATTAAGTACAGGTCAAGGTTTACAAGGGGTAGATATTTATGGTTTGCCTTCTACCAGAAGTATTGGTCTAAATTTAAATGTAACTTTCTAATTCTAAAAACATGAAACTAAATAATATAACAAAAGCAACTATTTGTGCCTTGTTACTCACTGCAGCAGGGTGTACAGATAATTTTGAAGACATTAATACTAATCCAAATGGTATTACGCTTCCTGATTTTGAGCAAGATTTTAATCACATCAAAGGAGGATTTGCACCGATGTTTAATAATATTCAGGTTTTAAGTCCTGAGTGGGTGTACCAATTGCAACAAGGATTAAATAGCGATATTTGGTCTGGTTATATGTCAACTCCAACAGGATTTGCTGGGGGAATTAATAATACTACTTATTCATTAGTTGATGGATGGAATGGATTTATCTGGGATTATGGTTATAAAAATGTGATGTTTAATGCATATGATATAGCTAATAAATCTAAAGGAAAATACGATCAATTTTATGCGTTGTCATTGATTTTGAAAGTGGAGGGAATGCATAGAATGACCGATACTTTTGGACCAATTATTTATTCTAAATTTGGTTCTAATGACGCAACTATTCCGTACGATTCTCAAGAGGAAGTTTACACTCAAATGTTTGCTGAATTAGATACTGCAGTAGCTGAATTGACAAAAAGAATTGATGCAGGAGAGGCTTCTACATTTGAATCGACAGATATGTCAGGATACAAAGGAAAGTATGAATCATGGGTTAGGTTTGCTAATACTTTGCGTCTGAGATTAGCGATGCGTATTGTAAAAGTTAAACCGTCTTTAGCTAAGGCAGAAGCAGAAAAAGCCATTGCACAAAAATTTGGAGTAATGAAAGTTAATGACGATTCGTTTAAAATCGTTTCACCGGTTTACACAAATCCAATTGCAACAATTAGTGGTGCATGGTTAGATATTCGTATGTCAGCCGATATGGAGTCTATTCTAAAAGGTTACCAAGACCCTAGAATCGCTTCTTATTTTGATGTTTCTAAACAATTTCCGGGAGAGTACAAAGGTGTTCGTACTGGTATTAATATTGTTGGAAAATCAGATCATCAGGATTTTTCTGGAATTGGTGCTGTTGTAAGATCAAAAGAAATCTACCTTATGAATGCTGCAGAAGCTTATTTCTTAAGAGCTGAAGGGGCATTAAGAGGTTGGAATATGGGTGGCACTGCTCAAGAATTATATGAAACAGGCATTAAAGTGTCGTTTGAGCAAAGAGGTGTTTCGGGTGCTGCAAATTACATTGCTGATAATGTTAAGACTCCAATAGCATATGTAGATCCTAATTTTCCAGAAAACAATTCGCCAGCTGTAAATAATGTTACTGTTGCATGGGATGCTGCGGCTACAAATGAGGTGAAACTTCAAAAAATTATTACTCAAAAATGGATTGCTGGATTCCCAGAAGGACAAGAAGCTTGGTCTGATTATAGAAGAACAGGATACCCTAAACTTTTCCCAGTTCTTAAAAATTATAGTGGAGGAACAATCTCAACTGAATTAGGTGTAAGAAGAATCAATTTTGTTCAGTCTGAGAAAGCTGGTAATGCTGGTGGAGTGGCAACAGGAGTCGCTAAATTAAATGGTCCTGATAATGGAGGAACAAGGTTGTGGTGGGACACAACAGCTCCAAACTTCTAAAAAAAAAGAATATTAAGTTTGGTTAGTAGTATGGTATAGATGGTGTAAGCTGTCTATACCATATCTTAAAACCAAAAGGGTAATTACTACAAAAAAAGAAAAAAATGAAAAGTGCTTTAGAAATAAAACCTGATATCAGTTATAAAAGCGCTGGAAAATTTGAAGAAACTCGTTTTGAGAAAATCCACAACGAAATCTTCAAAAATTCTATTGAAGCTTCTGTAATTGTAGCACAGGAAATTGCGCAGCTTATTAGATCTAAGCAGGAAAAAAATAAATCTTGTGTTTTAGGTTTGGCAACAGGTTCTTCTCCGATCAAAGTTTATGAGGAACTAGTGAGAATGCACAGAGAAGAAGGACTTAGTTTTAGCAATGTAATCACCTTTAATCTGGATGAATATTATCCAATGACTAAAGAGAATAATCAGAGCTATCATTATTTCATGCATGAGCACCTTTTTAATCATATTGATATTAAACCTGAAAATATTAATATTCCTGATGGTACAGTAGCAATTGATGAAATTAATCAATACTGTATCGATTATGAAATGAATATTAAAAACGCTGGCGGTCTTGATTTTCAGTTATTAGGAATTGGACGTACAGGACACGTTGGATTTAATGAGCCAGGTTCGCATATTAATTCAGGAACAAGAATTATCACTTTAGATCATATCACAAGAGTCGATGCTTCATCAGCTTTTAATGGTATTGATAATGTGCCGAAACGTGCCATTACAATGGGTGTTTCAACCATCATGAGATCAAAACGCATTGTTTTGATGGCTTGGGGACAAAATAAAGCGGACATTATTAAAAGAACTGTTCAAGGAGATATTAGTTCAGAAGTTCCGGCTACATTTTTGCAAAATCATCCAAATGCAACTTTTGTTTTAGACCAGTCTGCAGCTTCAGAATTAACTCGTTTTAAAACGCCTTGGTTAGTTGGCGAATGTCTTTGGACACCTGAATTAAAAAGTAAAGCGATTGTTTGGCTTTGCCAAAAAACAAAACAGTCTATCTTAAAATTGACAGATCGTGATTATAACAATAACGGAATGTCTGATCTTTTGGCTCAGGAAGGTTCTGCTTATGATATGAACATTAATATGTTTAATATCTTACAGCATACTATTACCGGTTGGCCAGGAGGAAAACCAAACACAGATGATTCATTTCGTCCAGAAAGAGCAAATCCTGCTAGAAAAAGAGTCATACTTTTTAGTCCTCACCCTGATGATGATGTGATTTCTATGGGAGGAACATTTTCAAAATTAATCAAGCAAGGACACGATGTTCATGTGGTGTACCAAACTTCAGGAAATATTGCCGTTTCAGATGATGAAGCGTTAAAATTTGCAGAAGTTGCCAGTGATTTTATCGGAGAAGGCCAAGCTGATATCAATTTCAAATCGGTTATTGAGTTTTTAAATAATAAATCAGAAAACCAGATAGATTCTTTAGAAGTGCGAAAATTAAAAGGACTAATTAGAAGAAGAGAGTCGTACGGAGCAACAAGATATATTGGACTGAAAGATGAGAATACCCACTTTTTAGATCTTCCTTTTTATGAAACAGGACAAGTTAAAAAGAATCCGTTAGGACCAGAGGATATTGCTATTGTAAAAGACATTATTGCTAAAATAAAACCGCATCAGGTTTTTGCTGCTGGAGATTTGGCAGATCCACACGGAACTCATGAGGTTTGTTTAAATGCTATTTTTGCCGCATTAAAAGAACTTAAATCAGAACCTTACATGGATGATTGCTGGTTATGGCTTTATAGAGGCGCTTGGCACGAATGGGATATTCATGAAATTGATATGGCAGTTCCGTTAAGTCCGTCAGAGGTTTTATTGAAACGTCATGCTATTTTACACCACCAGTCTCAAAAAGATAGAGTGATGTTTCAAGGAAATGATTCTCGTGAATTCTGGGTTAGGGCAGAAGATCGAAACAAAAACACAGCCATATTATACGATGAATTAGGTTTGGCTGAGTATGAAGCGATTGAAGCTTTTAAACGTTTTGACTACTAAAAATTTTTTCCGATTCATTTTATAATGAATCAAATAGCAAAATTCAGATTGATCTCATTGCGAAAGTGAGGTAAAAGCTGGAATCATTCTGAGTTTTGTTTTTTATATAAATTTCGGATACTTATTAAAAAACTATCCAACCAAAAAAAAGAAAAATGAAATATCTATTTGTACTATTATTTGCTGGCATATCTGCAGGTGCTCAAGTCCAGAAAGAGCAGCTGAATCTTATGCCTTGGCCTCAGAATGTTGTTATTAATGAAGGTAATTTTAATTTAAGCAAAAATTTTAAAGTAAATATTACTGGAAATCCAAATCCAAGAATTTTTGGAGGAGTAACACGTTTTTTGCGCCGTTTAGATGGTAGAACAGGTATATTTTTTGAACAGGGTTTTATTGAAAAATTAAATGAAGTTCCAAATGCGGAATTACAGATTAATTGCACCAAAAGCGGTAAAATTGGTTTATACGAAGACGAAAGTTATCATTTAGATATTACTTCAAACAAAATCACTTTAAACGCTTCAAGTGATTTAGGAGCTTTACATGGTTTGGAGACTTTGTTGCAACTGCTTCAAAACAATTCAAAAACATTTTATTTTCCAGCTTCAAAAATTGCAGATTTTCCAAGATTTACATGGAGAGGTTTAATGATGGATGTTTCAAGACATTTCCAGCCTATTGATGTAGTGAAAAGAAATATTGATGCATTGGCAGCAATGAAAATGAATGTTTTCCATTGGCATTTGGTTGACGATCAAGGTTGGAGAATTGAAATGAAAAAGCATCCAAGATTTACGCAAGTAGCTTCGGATGGAATGTATTACACACAAGAGGAAATTAAAAATATCGTAAAATATGCCGATGAGCGCGGTATTTTAATTGTTCCAGAAATAGATGTTCCAGGTCACGGATCTGCAATCTTAACAGCTTATCCAGAAATTGGAAGCAAAGTGATTACGCTGACAGGAGGAACATCCGAAAAAAATATTCAAGGTACAGCAATTGCTACCTATGGAATTGAAAGAAATGCTGGAATTTTTTCGCCAACATTAGATCCTTCAAATCCTAAAACATACCAACTTTTAAGTGAAGTTTTTGATGAGGTTTGTCCGTTGTTTCCAGGTGCTTATTTCCACATTGGAGGAGATGAAAACGAAGGAAAAGACTGGGATGCAAACCCTAAAATTCAAGAATTCAAAAAGAAGCATAATTTAAAAACCAACCACGAACTGCAAACGTATTTCACGATGCAATTGGCACCGATGTTAAAGAAACACGGAAAACAATTAATGGGTTGGGAAGAAATTTTAACCAAAAATTTATCTAAAGAAGCCATTGTGCATTCTTGGAGAGGTCCAAACGAAGGAATGCCGGCAGGACAATCTCTTGTAGATGCCGTTAAAAAAGGATACAAAACAGTTTTATCAAATGGATATTATATCGATTTAATGTATCCAATCGCGAGCCATTACCTAAATGACCCAATGCCAAAAGGAGCTAATTTAACTAGTGACGAAAAAGCAAGAATTTTAGGCGGTGAAGCTACAATGTGGACAGAGCTGGTTACCCCAACAACAATAGATTCTAGAATTTGGCCAAGAACTGCTGCAATTGCAGAAAGATTATGGTCGGCAGAAGATTTAGTAGATGTTGAGAATATGCGCAAGCGTTTAGAAAATATTTCTTTTAGATTGGAAGAATTGGGGATTACACATATTCGTAATAAAGATGTGATTTTAAGAAACATTGCAAATAATCAGGATATCAAATCATTGGAAGAGTTTTCTAATGTAAGCGAACCCCTAAAAGGATATACTCGTAACAAAGGAGGAACAGAGTACCAAATGTATTCTCCGTTTACCTTGTTTGCAGACGCCTGCGGACCAGATGCAAAAGATGCATTAGCATTTGACGCAGCTGTAAACCAATATTTAGCTAATAAATCGGCAGACAATAAAGCCAAAGTAGCTGCATTTTTTACGAAGTGGATTGCAGTTCATAAAGGATTAACAGAATTAAGCAATAACGCACCGTTGGTGCAGCCAATATTACCATTATCTAAAAAATTAAATGATGCTTCTCAGGAATTATTATTGGTTTTAGATAATAAATCAACTTTAGCGCCTGCAGATCTGAAAAAATTGATTGAACAATGCAACACAAAAGATCATGCAGATGTAGAACTGTCTGTTTATGAGAGTTTAAAGAAATTAATTTAGAGTTGGATTTGAATTAGTATTTAGTACGTTTTTGAGTTACTAATGTTTTTTTAGAGTGATAATTATCTCTGCCATATTTATGGCAGGGATAATTACAATGACAACTTTGAATTTTTAGAACAAACACATCAGAAATAATCAGTAAAAATTTTAAAAAAAATAACCAATAACGGAGTATTAACCTTTTAAAAACCAAATAGAAAGAATACCACAAAACATGACAATAAAAGAGTATAGATTGATGAGTAGTCCCAAATTTATCATTTGTATTTAACATTAATTTTTTAAAAATTATAAATAAATATCAATCACTACTATTGGCTAATGATTATGTATGAATCAGTAATAGTAATATTTATCTATAGAATTTAATTTGAGTTTATTTCCAATCGACAGCAGCCTTCCAACCTGCAGTTGAGCGAAACCCAGAAGCTAGATGCTGCTGCGGCCCAATTACTTATTTTCTATTAACTAATATTTATTAATTATGAAACATTTTTACAGATTGCTCTTTTTGTTACTGTTTCCCTTACTTGCGTTGGCGCAACCAGCCCACGGAAAAAAAGTAGTAGGGTATTATGCACAATGGTCTATCTATGCCAGGGACTTTAATGTTCCGAAGATTGATGGAAGTAAATTGACGCATTTAAATTATTCTTTTTATGGGACCACTTATGATCCTGCCCATCCTGAGAATACAAAATTAAAATGTTTAGACACTTATGCTGATTTTGAGCATATGGAAGGTGGAATCCCTTGGGATGCACCAGTAAAAGGAAACTTTTATGATTTAATGAAATTGAAAGAAAAGTATCCGCATTTAAAAGTTTTAATCTCTGTCGGAGGCTGGACAAAAGGTCAAGATCTTTCTCCAATTGCTGCAAGTCCTGTAGCAAGAGCGGCTTTAGCAGCAGACATGGCAAACTTCATTACTACATACCCGTTTATTGATGGTTTCGATATCGATTGGGAGTATCCTCTTTCTGGCGGAACTGACGGTACAGAAATAGTAAATGGTGCGCCTGTTCCTCCACAAAAATATAGCCCTGACGATAATAAAAATTTAGTGCTTTTATTGAAAGCGATGCGTCAGGCAATGCCAAATAAATTGGTGACAATTGCTGCTGGAAACAATGTTAGAAATGTTTCTAAACAGTATTTAGGGCCAAACAACAGAGCACAATACGGAATGACAGAAGATATTTCGACTTATTGCGACTATATCACTTATTTCGGATACGATTTTGGCGGTAACTGGTACGATAAAACTTGTTACAACGCACCTTTATATGCAAGCGGAAACCCTAATGACCCGTTGTATGGCGCAACGCAATCAGAATCATTAGACGAATTGACTAATCAATATTTGAATGTAATTGGTTTTCCTGCCAATAAATTAATTATGGGATTGCCTTTTTACGGAAAAAAATTCGATAACGTTGCCGCAAATTCAACAAACGGATTGTTTGTTTCAGCACCAAGATATATAGTTGGTGGATGTACAAATCCGCAAAACCCAACAGGTACATGGGATGGTTCTGGAGCTTGTGAAAAATCAGGAAGTATCGAAATCTGCGATTTAGTAGGAAACCCAGTTACCAATTCACATCCTTACTTAGATCCAAATACTATGATGGTAACGCCTTCTGCAGCTTCTGCTGGATGGGTTCGTTATTTTGATAATACTACTAAAGTTCCTTATTTATATAATGCTACGACAAAAGAATTTATCTCTTATGAAGATAAACAGTCAATGGATTTAAAAGTGCAATATATAAAATCTAAAAACTTAGCAGGAGGTATGATTTGGGAATTGTCTCAAGATACAAGAGGCTCAATTCCAAATTCATTATTAAACCAAGTTGATACTTCTTTTGGAAGCGTTGTTCCAGGAACAGTTAGTATTTCTGGTTCTGTAAAAAACGGATCAGCTTTGGTTACAAATGTTACGGTTGAATTGCGAAATGCAAGCAATGCCGTAATCCAAACAGTAGTTTCTGCTACAGGAAACTTTGCTTTCAATAATTTAACTTCAGGACAAAATTATTCGCTTACAGCAGCAAAAGCAAGTTATACATTTGTCCCAGTATCTTTAAACAATGTAACTGTAAATCAGACAGGAGTTATAATTAACGGAACTCAACCAACTTACACAGTAAGCGGAACAGTTCTAGACGGAACAACAGGAGTTTCTGGTGTAACCATTTCTGCAGTTTCTGGAAGCACAACACTAACAGCGGTTTCAAACGCAAGTGGAGCGTATAGCGTAGCAGGATTAACAGCTGGTTTAAACTTTACCGTTACGGCTGCAAAATCTGGGTTTTCTTACACACCAGCTTCAACAGTTTACAATGCAATTGACGCGAATAAAACGCTTAATTTCACTCAAGGAGCAGCGGTAGTAACATACACCGTAAGCGGAACAGTTCTTAACGGAACAACTCCAGTTTCTGGTGTAACAGTAACTGCATCATCTACAGCAGGGAATGTTACTGCAACGACTAATGCAAGCGGAGCATATTCATTGACTTTAGCTTCTGGTGGAAATTATACAGTTACGGCTGCTTTAACAGGCCAAACATTCACGCCAGCATCTACAGTTTATTCTAATTTGAATGCTAATAAAACATTGAATTTTACTCAAGATGTTGCAACAACTACGAGCAAAATCAGTGGAACAGTTAAAAACGGAACAATTCCTGTTGCTGGAGCGAAAGTAGAATTGGTTTTACCTTGGACAGATAATAACCACAACTGGAAAAGCGTTTTAGCAACAACAGATGCACAAGGAAAATACAGCTTTGACAATTCGGTTATAGATGGTTATACACAGGCTTTGAGTTTGAAATTAAACTCTTGGCAAAATGGCGAAGTAGCGTATTACCCAAATAATCTAGCCAACTTTGCAATTCCTGCAACTCCAACGGTTTATAATTTCAATACGAGTTCAACAGCTAAAGTAGCATTAGCAGCAGCTGCAAATCTAATCAGCGGAACTGTGAAAAATGGTTCAACGCCTGTAGCGAATGCTAAAGTAGAAATCGTTTTACCATGGACCGATAATACACACAATTGGAAAAGCGTTCTAGCGACAACAGATGCATCAGGAAATTATACTTTTGATAATTCAGTTGTAGCAGGATATACGCAAATTTTAAGCTTGAAATTAAATTCTTGGCAAAATGGGGAAGTAGCTTATTATCCAAATAATCTGGCAAACTTCGCAGTTCCAACAACGCCAACAATTTATAATTTTAATACACAAACTACGGTTGTGACTAAGCCAGTAGTTGCCATTACAGCGCCAACAGCTTCGGCGATTGCTATAAATTTAGGATCATCAATTAATTTTGTTGCAAGTGTTGGATTAAGTGCTGCCGATGCGACTACAATCTCATCTGTTGTATTTAGTTTAGATGGACAAACCATAAGTGCTACCAATTCTTCTGGAACTTATACTTCGGTTTGGACACCGGTAGCAAATCAGTTTGGAGTTTCTCATACGTTAACCGTTACTGCTACTGCATCAAACGGACAAACAGATTCAAAAACCTATAGTTTTACATTAACTTGTTCAGGTGCAAATTGTCCAAATACATTACCTGTAATTACTTGGAATTCGCCATCAAATACAACTGTTTACCAAAGCTCTTTCCAAGCTGTGCCAATTTCAGTTACAGCGGTTGACAGCGACGGATCAGTTTCTGGTGTTACTATTACCATAAATGGAGGAACATTTAATATGACAGCAGGTACAAATAATACTTATACATATAATTTTACGCCAACTGCTTATCAGGATTATCCAATTGTAATCAAAGCAACAGATAATAAAGCTGCTGTTACTACTTTAAACAATACTATTAAAATTGCTACAATAAGTGGTAATAGATTTATTCCGCTTCCATCTAAAATTATTTTGGGTTATGCACATTCTTGGGAAAATACTGCAGCTCCATTTTTATATTTTTCTCAAATAAAGGGAAGCAAATTTAACGTAGTCGATTATGCTTTCGTAGAAACCGTTAATCGTGATGGTTATACTCCAATACTAACTACAAATGATGCTAGATATTTGACCAATGGAGTTTTCGATAAGCAATTATTGAAAAATGATATAAAATCTTTAAGAGATAGCGGTGTTCCTGTTATTGTCTCTATTGGAGGTCAAAATGGACATGTTGTTTTAGAAAATGTTACTCAGAAAAATATTTTCGTTAATGGTTTAAAAGCGATTATTGACGAGTATCAATTTGATGGAGTTGATATTGATTTTGAAGGCGGATCTATGAATTTTAGCGCAGGAGGTTTAAGAGACATTTCTTATGCAGGTATTTCTGCTTACCCAAGATTGAAAAACGTAGTAGATGCTTTCAAAGAATTAAAAGCGTACTATGGCCCTGGATTCTTGTTAACTGCAGCTCCAGAAACACAATATGTACAAGGTGGTTATACTACTTATACAGATACTTTCGGTTCGTTCTTGCCAATCATTCAAAACTTGCGTAACGAATTGGATTTGTTAGCGGTACAATTGTACAACACAGGAGGAGAAAACGGATTAGACGGTCAATATTATGGTACAGCTAAGAAAGCAAATATGGTTACTGCTTTAACTGATATGATCATAAAAGGGTATAACATTGCTTCAACAGGAATGCATTTTGATGGATTGCCAGCTTCAAAAGTTCTTATTGCATTGCCAGCTTGTCCAAGTGCAGCAGGTAGCGGATATCTAACTCCAACAGAAGGAATTAACGCTATGGATTATTTAAGAAATGGAACTAATTTCACTGGAAGAACCTACACTATGCAGCCAGGCGGACCATATCCTTCTTTAAGAGGTTTAATGACTTGGTCTGTAAACTGGGATGCCTCTTCTTGCGGTAATTCATCTGAATTGTCTAAAGCGTATGCAGCTTATTTTGCATCGCAAGCTACGGCTAAAACATTGGCTGTAGAAGATATAACGCCTGATAGCAATACGACTGTTGCTTATTTTAGAAACAATACTTTATCGGTATCTAATGAAACAGAAGAAATTGCTCAGGTTGACGTATTCAATACGATAGGACAAAATGTTACAAGTCACAGAAACATTCAAAACAATAAAGAAGTGTTGCTTAATAGCCCAAGTTTTGCTAGTAAACAGATTTTTGTTGTGATAGTAACCAATAAATCAGGACACAAAAAGTCATTGAAAGTAATGAACTTTTTAAACTAAAATAAAAGTATTGAAAATTTAGAAATAAGAAAATTGGGACGGTTAAAATTGAGTTTGGTTATTTATTTTTTAACCTAATTTTTATTTCTTAAATGCTGTGAATTGAGGTAATTTGTTATTTGGTTTTTGCCTCAAGTAGCGCATTATGAACCCGACAATTTTATTGTCGGGTTTTTTTTATGGCTAAAACATTTTTTTATGCCTCCAAATAAGGATCTAAAACTTCTGCAAGTTGATTAAGCCAGTAAAAATTATCATCGACATTCTTTATTCCCGATTTTATCGTTTCGCATTTTCTCATAACTGATAATGAAAGTACATTATTGACTTCGCGTATCATTTTTGCCATTTCTTTACAATCAATTTTGTCTGTAAAGAAATCGTTTAATCTTGTTTCAAGTTCGGTTGAAAATTCATTTGTAATCATAATCTTATAATTTTTGTAAATATATTAAAACTTGACACAAATTTGTGTCAAATTAAAAAATATTTGTTATGACTTTTGAAATATGGATATTTCAGAAGAAGTTTTTATTATAAATCTTGGAGTTCACATCAGACAATTGCGTGAAAAAAAAGGCTTATCTCAACAGGATTTGGCTGATGATTGTGGTATTCCCAGAAATCAAATTGGTAGAATTGAAAGAGCCAAAATAAATACAGGTATAAAAACTCTTATTAGAATAGCAAATGCTTTAGATATTGAGCTTGCTGATTTGCTCAGTTTTCAATTAAAATAATTTTTGAAGAAAAAAATCTGCTAAATCTGCAGTCCCGATAGCTATCGGGAGCGAGAAACCCTTTGCGAACTCTGCGTAGATCCTTTGCGAACTTCGTGGTTAAAAAGAAATCCGTACTTTTGAAATTACAATTATCGCATAAAACTTCATGAAAAAATCATTCATTATTTTAATCACATTTTTAGTTTCAACTCTTTCTTTCAGCCAAAATAAATTCGGAAATCCAGAAGTCGATCCCATTCAAATCCAAAAGACTTACCCAGAATGGTCCGTTTATCAGAATAAAAAAATAATGCTTTCGAGAGATTTTACCGCTTTAGACGAAGCTTCAAAAGAAATAACAAAAGAAGCCTTTTTAGATAAATTAGCAAACGAAAACTATATTCCAATTCGATTAAAATCTGAAGAAAGCGCATATTTTTATAAGCTTTTTAAAATTTTACCAAAAACAGATACAAGCATAAAAGCCACAATCAATCAAATTGGTTTTGATGCTTATAAAAACTACAAAATGGAAGGAACCGCTTTCCCAAAATTCTCTTTTAAAGATCTAGACGGAAATCTGGTAACCAACGAATCCATGAAAGGAAAAATCATTGTGATAAAATGCTGGTACATTCACTGCACGCCATGCATCAGAGAGTTTCCTCAAGTCAACAAACTAGTTTCAGCATATAAAGACAGAAAAGATATTGTTTTTATGAGTTTAGCCGAAGATTCAGCAGAACAATTAAAAACGTTTTTAGCTAGAAAACCTCTTTTGTATTCTGTAATTCCAGACATGAAAGTCTATATGAATGAATCTTTGCAATTGAATTCATTTCCAACACATTTTATTCTAAACAAAGAAGGAATGATTGCAAAAGTGCTTCCTAATTTTGAAAGTTTAGAAGTGGCTTTAGAAAAGGAAAGTAAGCTCTAGCTAAATTAATCTCGCAAAGTTTTATACCAAAGTAACCTCATTTTTGTCATTTCGACGAAGGAGAAATCTTCGCGAGAAATTCCGGTCCTAATAATTGCCAATCTTTGTAGAGTTACTTGTGAAGATTTCTCCTTCGTCGAAATGACAAGATTACGTAGTAATCAATTTGGTGAAACAAAACTCTGCGCCTTTGCGCCTCTGCGAGAACCCATCATCAGCATAAAAAACTTTGAACCTTTGCCTCTTTGCAACTCTGAACCTTTTTCCGTACTTTTGCACCAAATTAATTAAAAAGACATTCATGTTAACAGTCAATAATTTATCAGTTCAGTTTGGTAAAAGAGTTTTATTTGATGAAGTAAATACAACTTTCACTCATGGAAATATTTACGGAGTTATCGGAGCAAATGGTGCTGGAAAATCTACTTTCTTAAAAGTGATTTCGGGCGATATCGACCCAACTTCTGGACACATTCATTTAGAGCCGGGAAAACGTATGTCGGTTTTAAACCAGAACCACAACATGTTCGACGAACATACTGTTTTGGAAACCGTTTTAATGGGAAATAAAGTTCTGTACGCTGTTAAAAAAGAAATGGATGAACTTTATTTAGATTATAATGATGCCAATGCAGACAGAATAGGGGAGTTACAAGTTCAGTTTGAAGAAATGAACGGATGGAACGCCGATTCTGACGCTGCAGCAATGTTATCTAACTTAGGAATCACAGAAGCAGATCATTATACTTTAATGGCTGATATGGAAGGAAAAATGAAAGTACGTGTGCTTTTGGCGCAGGCGCTTTTCGGAAATCCAGATTTGCTAATTATGGATGAGCCTACCAACGATTTGGATTTTGAGACAATCGCTTGGTTAGAAAACTTCTTGGCAAACTACGAAAACACTGTAATCGTTGTATCTCACGACCGTCACTTTTTAGATGCGGTTTGTACTCATATTTCTGATATTGATTTCGGAAAAATCAATCACTACTCAGGAAACTATACGTTCTGGTACGAGTCTAGCCAATTAGCGGCAAAACAGCGTGCGCAGCAAAACAAAAAAGCAGAAGAGAAGAAACAAGAGCTTGAAGAATTTATTCGTCGTTTTAGTGCAAACGTGGCGAAATCGAAACAAGCTACTTCTCGTAAAAAAATGATTTCGAAATTAAACATTGCCGAAATCAAACCTTCTAGCCGTCGTTACCCTGCGATTATTTTCGATCAGGATCGCGAAGCGGGAGATCAGATTTTGAACGTTCAAAATTTAGCGGCTTCTGTAGACGGAGAGGTTTTATTTAAAGATGTGGATTTGAATATGGCAAAAGGCGATAAAATCGTTCTTTTCTCTAAAGATTCACGCGCAACAACAGCTTTCTACGAAATCTTAAACGGAGAACAAAAAGCAGACGCAGGAACTTTTGATTGGGGAATTACAACCAACCAAGCGTATTTGCCAGCTGAAAACCACAAATATTTCGAAAACGATTTGACTTTAGTTGACTGGTTACGTCAATACGCTAAAACAGAAGAAGAGCGTGACGAGGTTTTCATTAGAGGTTTCTTAGGGAAAATGATTTTCTCTGGAGAAGAAGCTCTTAAAACGTCTAGAGTTTTATCTGGAGGAGAAAAAGTACGTTGTATGCTTTCTAGAATGATGATGGAGCGTGCAAACGTTTTAATGTTAGACGAGCCAACAAACCACTTAGATTTGGAGTCTATTACAGCTTTCAATAACTCATTGAAGAACTTTAAAGGTTCTGTAATCTTCACAACGCATGACCACGAGTTCGCGCAAACTGTAGGTAACAGAATCGTAGAATTGACACCAAACGGAGTTATCGATCGTTACATGACATTTGACGAATATCTTGATGATGAAAAAATTCAAGAACAAAGAAAGAAGATGTACAATCTTTAATCTTTAAATTCCAATATATTAAAATCCCAAATTCCAAATAAAACTTGGAGTTTGGGATTTTTTGTATTTAAAAATATAGCCACTAATTACACGAATTTCCACGAATTAAATTTATGCTAATTTGTGTAATTTGTGGCAAAAAAACAATCCCGCTATAAAAATTGGAATTTGGGATTTTTTATTTGTTTATTTTACTACTATTTGCTTCCGAACATTTTAGCGAAAATCCAGATAATAATCGCAATGATAAAAATTACGATAAATATCCCGAATCCCATTCCGGCTTTAAAAATGTCTCCTATAACTTCACAGCTTGAAAATGAAAACAGTATTACGAATACCATTAACAATCTTAGTATTTTATTTTGCATGATTCTGATGTTTTAAATTGATACTTAAAATTACTTCACGAATCAGGAAAATGTGTTATAGAATTTTTTAGAAATGTTTTAGGATTTGGATTTTAATAACACTAAAACATGTATCTATATGCAAAATCATTTAGATCTCTATTTTGAGCATTAGTTCCATGGTATCTTTGAAACTGATGCCTTCTAGAGATTAAATGCGCTTTTTCATTTAAATTGAAAATTTCGATAGTTTTATTAGCTCTTTTACGATCAAATTTTATAGCTCTCGGATTAGCTAAAATTTTAAATGTTGTATAATCGATCATAAAATATTTGTTAAAGTTGAAGGTTAGTTCATCAGGTTTTAATAATTCAACTGAAAATTTGTTCAATTTACATGTTTGACAATTGTCACAGGCAGGAAAAAGATTGGACCATTGATAAGCACCTAGAGGATAAATGCTCTTTGGTTTAAAATGATCTATTGTTTCGTCAGATGTCCATAGAGGGAATTTTTCACAATATGCACAATGATAATTTGAAATGTTTAATAATTCTTTAATTATAAAATGGCTGATTGGGATTCCAGATGAATTTGGATACTTATTCCAATAAAATGTTCCTTGTCCTGTTTTTCTTCGTCCTAAAAATAATTTTGTATAATGAACCCATTTGCTATTAAGTTCAGCGGGAATATTTGATCTATTAAAATTAATCATTTAGTATATTGTCATCGTTTATTATTCGTTTCAATTGTAAAATTTCCATTCCTATCATATTTTCTAATTCAATACTTTCTTGCTCTTTAAAATATTTAAGCAATGTTTTTAATTGGTTTAAAGAATTATCATCAGGACCTTTATGAATTATTTTATTTCTTACCTCACGAAACTCTTCTAGTTTCTTCTCTAATTCTATTCCAAAAAAAGAATGAATATTGAAAATTTCTTTTAAAACTAGATTGTAACTTTTAGAGTCTTCAGATAATAATGGTTCATCATTTTTTGCGCTATTTTTTGATAATGAAATTCTATGAATCCATGCACCATCTATAGAGCCAACAACAAATGGGGAATGAGTTGAAATGAAAATTTGAGCATTAGTAAATAAATCTTGGATTACAGGGAGTATTTTTCTTTGCCATGCAGGATGCAAATGCACATCAATTTCATCTAAAAATAAAATGAAATTTCTGTCTAGTGGTTCAATTTCTTCCGTCCATTTTATCCTGTCTAATCTCATTAAAAGATCTGAAATCCAGCTAATAATAGCTTTTAAACCATCAGGTAAGAGGTCGAATGATAGAAATTTATTATCAAGTTGAATAACTACATTTAATGGGTCATCTTCCAATACAAATGTGAGTTTTTTATCAATAATTTTGCTAATACTATTTTCTATTCGACTTATCGAAGAACTGTATATACTAGCTCTGCTTTTTTCATTTTTAACTAGAGCTAATGCCTCTTTTGTTTTAAGATTTGCAATCCACTGTATTAGATTTTGTGTATTTGTAGAACTCCCAAAATTTAATGCATTTTCAAATGGATTATTCGTTAATTCTTGAATTGATTGAAGATTACCACTACTTAAATTTCTGCTACCAGAATAAGCAAAAAAAGCGAAATTAAATGTGTTTCCTCGCGATTCAGTTTTTTGATTATATTCTGAGAGGAATTTTGGCATTTTACTATATGCCATGCGTCCGCTTCCACTTTTCGAGCTAACAGTATATTCTTGAGAATTTGAAAATTTTATTGTGTAAGAACTAGTTCCATTTGGAAAAAGAAATCTTTTGCGAGCTTGGTGATTCTCATTTAATGATGAAAGCATAAGAAGCAATGTTGTCTTTCCTGTACCATTTTCTCCAGTGATTAAATGAATTTCAGCTTTTGAAGTATTCTTTTTTTCTGGAAAGACAAAATGCTGGTACTCAAATGGCCCTACATTTTCAATAAAAAGTTCTGTGATTCTTAGTTTATCCATTCATTTGTAATTTTAAACTTTACTCTTAAAATTAGGTATTTTAAATAGTAAATATTGCTTTTTCTGCTAAATTAGAATTTTTAATTTTAAATTCAGTTCTAAAAAAATGAAAATTAAATTTAGATTTTGTGTTAATGTAAAAAAATATTTCCAACCCCAACACCCCAACAAATAAAATCAGATTCCGTATATTTGCGCAACCAAACATTACATTCACTTATGAGTCAAAAAGTATTACTTAATTCTAAAGAAGTTACTATCATACTCCATCGTTTGGCTTGTCAGTTAATCGAAAAACATCTTGATTTCTCTGAAACTATTTTAGTTGGAATTCAGCCAAGAGGCGTTTTTTTAGCTGAACGTTTAAAACAAATATTAGAAAACGAATACAAGGTTCCTGAAATTTCTTTGGGATATCTGGACATCACTTTTTTTAGAGATGATTTCCGTCGTACTGATAAACCGCTTGAAGCCAATAAAACCCAAATCAATTTTATAGTCGAAGACAAAAAAGTCATTTTTATTGATGACGTTTTGTTTACCGGAAGAAGCATTCGTTCTGCCTTAACTGCCATTCAATCTTTCGGGAGACCATCAGAAATTGAATTATTGGTTTTAATAGACAGACGTTTCAGCCGTCATTTACCAATTCAGCCCGATTACAGAGGCCGTCAGGTAGATGCTATTAATGGCGAGAAAGTAATTGTAAGCTGGAAAGAAAATGATGGTGAAGATGTTGTTCACTTAGTGACGAATTAAGTTTGGTTAATCGTTTAATCGGTTAATTGTTTAATCGATTCATTTCGATTACTCAATTAAAAATTATAAAAATAGTTAATCGTTAAATCGGTTAACTGTTTAATCGCAAAGCAAACGATTAAACGATTCAACAAATAAACAGTTAAACATTAAACATGAAAGAATTAAGCGTAGATCATTTATTAGGAATCAAATATATCAACGAGAATGATATTAACCTGATTTTTGAAACGGCAGATCATTTTAAAGAAGTCATTAATAGACCAATTAAAAAAGTTCCTTCATTACGAGATATTACTATTGCCAATATTTTCTTCGAAAACAGTACCAGAACCAAACTCTCTTTTGAATTAGCGCAGAAACGTTTATCTGCTGATGTCATCAGTTTTTCTGCAGCTCAGTCATCGGTTAAAAAAGGAGAAACCTTGATTGATACTGTAAACAATATCCTTTCGATGAAAGTGGATATGGTTGTAATGCGCCACTCTAATCCCGGAGCGGCTTATTTTTTATCTAAAAATGTCAAGGCAAGCATTGTAAACGCAGGAGACGGTGCGCACGAACACCCAACTCAGGCTTTATTGGACAGTTATTCTATCAGAGAAAAACTGGGAGATGTTGCTGGAAAAAAAGTAGTTATTGTAGGCGATATTCTGCACTCGCGTGTAGCGCTTTCAAACATATATGCTTTGCAGATGCAAGGCGCAGAAGTAAAAGTTTGCGGACCAAAAACGTTGATTCCGAGATATATTGAATCGCTTGGAGTTACGGTTGAACCGAATTTAAGAAAAGCCTTAGAATGGTGTGATGTGGCGAATATGCTTCGTGTGCAAAACGAACGTATGGATGTGAATTTCTTCCCATCGACACGTGAGTACGCTCAGCAATACGGAGTGGATAAACCGCTTTTGGATTCGCTAGGAAAAGAAATCATAATCATGCACCCAGGGCCAATCAATAGAGGAGTAGAGATTACTTCTGAAGTGGCAGATTCTGATCATTCCGTAATCTTGAATCAGGTGGAGAATGGTGTAGCGATTAGAATGGCGGTTATTTATTTGCTGGCTTCTAAGATTCAATAAGTTTTTTGTTTCAAGTTTCAAGTTTTGGAACGTGAATACCTACTTGTCACACTGAGCGGAGTCGAAGTGCTTTTGAAAACGAAATGTGTTGTGCAAACGTGGGCTTCGACTCCGCTCAGCCTGACAAACTTGAAACTTCGAACATGAAACTTGAAACAACAACAAAAAACTTAGTAAATTAGCATCATAAAATATAAGCCCCATACATTATAAAATGAAAGTAGATCAAAAAGGACATACTGTTACGATTAAAGATACGCAAGGAGATGTAAATGCTTTCTTGGAAAAAGTAACGCAACAATTTAAAACCTTTGAAAAACAGAATATTATAATCGATTTATCATCAGATTCTAATATTTCTGAAAATGATTTAAAAGCTTTTTTACCGCTTTCTAAAGTTCAGAAAAAAGCCAAAAAATCGTTTGTAATTGTAGCAACTGACCTTGATTTTAATGCTATTTCAGATAAATTGGTGGTAGTGCCTTCTCTTTTGGAAGCTCACGATATTATCGAAATGGAAGAAATAGAAAGAGACTTAGGGTTTTAATTGTAGATTTTAGAGTTCAGATTTTAGATTTTGAATGTTGAAGTCTAAAAAACAATCTAAAATCTAAAATCAACAATCTAAAATGAAGTTAACTATACTTGGCTGTTATGCCGCAACTCCCAGAACACTTACTAATCCGACTTCGCAGGTTTTAGAAATAAAGAATCGTTTGTTTTTAATTGACTGTGGCGAAGGAACTCAGGTACAGCTTCGAAAAAATAAGATTAAATTTTCCAAAATCAATCACATTTTTATCTCGCATCTTCACGGCGATCATTTGTTTGGATTAATTGGAACGATTTCTACTTTTTCACTTTTAGGACGAACTACAGATTTGCATATTTATGGTCCGAAAGGGATAAAAGAATTGATTTTAATTCAATTAAAACTCACTGAATCTTGGACCACTTATTCTTTGTTTTTTCACGAATTAGAATCTAATCAAAGTGAAGTTATTTTTGAAGACAAGAAGGTTATTGTAAAAACGATTCCGCTAAAACATCGTGTTTATACAAATGGCTATCTTTTTCAAGAAAAACCAGATGAGAGAAAGTTAGACGTCGAAGCAGTTCAGCGTTATAATATTCATGTGGCGTATTATCAGAAAATAAAAAATGGCGGAGATATTACGCTTGACGATGGAACAGTAGTAGAGAACGAAAAACTTACTTTCGATCCGCCACCAGCAAAAAGTTATGCTTTTTGTTCAGACACGGTTTATAACGAAGAGATAATTCCGATTATACAGAACACAGATATTTTGTATCACGAATCGACATTTTTGGAATCTGAAGCTAGATTGGCAGAAAAAACACTGCATTCGACAGCAAAAGAAGCCGCAAATATTGCTTTAAAAGCTAATGTAAAGCAATTGATTTTAGGTCACTATTCAACACGATATGATGGAATAGAGCCTTTTAAGGAAGAAGCTGAGGAAGTTTTTCCAAATGTTCTATTAGGAGATGATGGGGTGAGTTTTGAGTTTTAAAAAAAGATGCTAAGATACTAAGGTTTTAAGATGCTAAGTTTATTATTGGAATTAGAAAGGCTTCGACTCCGCTCAACCTGACAAACTTGAAACCTGAAAAAAAATAAAATCTAAAGTCAATAATCTAAAATAATAAATCATGAACGATTTAAGTAATTATAGAAAATCTTACGAGAAAAGCGAATTATTAGAAACTAATATTCCTGAGGATCCGATTAATCTTTTTAACAGATGGTTTCATGAAGTGGAAGATTTTGGCGGAAGCGGAGAGGTAAATGCTATGACGGTTTCGACGATTGGATTGGATGGTTTTCCGAAATCGCGTGTGGTTTTATTGAAGAAATTCTCTGAAGAAGGATTTATATTTTACACCAATTATAATTCGGAAAAAGGAAAAGCGATAGAAGCAAATCCAAACATTTGTCTGTCTTTTTTTTGGCAGGAAATGGAACGCCAAGTTATTATTAAAGGGATTGCTCAAAAAACCTCTGAAATTATTTCAGACAATTATTTTGATTCACGTCCAGATGGAAGTAAGCTTGGAGCAATTGTTTCTCATCAGAGCGAAGTGATTCCGTCGAGAACTTTTTTAGAGGAAAACTTAAAAAAACTAGAAGCTGAGTTCGAAGGAAAGCCAATTCCTAGACCTGAAAACTGGGGAGGATATATTGTGACTCCACTTCAAGTTGAATTTTGGCAGGGAAGACCAAATCGACTTCATGATAGAATTCGTTATACTAGCCAGTCAGATTTTTCTTGGAAGATTGAAAGATTATCTTCATAAAAGTATTTTTACGTAGGAATTTTATAGGTAAAAATATAAAATAAGTGCATTTCATCGATTATTTTTGCACTTTAACGGTAAATTGAATACGTTTGGAATACAATAAAGCAAACGATATTTATTCAAAAATAAATTTAAAGGATTTGCCCCAACATTTACTTTAAACCGCTACCATGCTGATGATTATGAAAAAGATTACGCGCACCATGTTGTTCATTGCGATTTTAGTCGCAATGAACGCATGTTCTGCTGACGCTGCCGAAGCAAGCTTGGATACTCCTAGTCCAACAGAAACGCTTGTTGCAAATTACACATACAATGATACCGAAATAGAAACGATGAGGCTGATAAACGAATACCGTGTGAGTATTGGTTTAAATGCTTTGGAAAGGGTGAATCATATATCTTTTAAATGCGAAGAGCATAACAAATATATGATTGAGAATAATGTTGTGAATCATAATGATTTTGCGGCTAGATCTAGTAATATGACTAGTGTATTAGGAGCAAAGAAAGTAGGAGAGAATGTTGCCTACAATTATAAAACTCCGGAGGCAGCTGTAAGAGCTTGGCTTGACAGTCCTGGCCACAAAGAAAATATTGAAGGAGATTTTACTCATTTTGGATTGTCTGTAACGACAGATCCTGCTACGGGAAAAAAATATTACACTAACATTTTTGTTAAGCTTTAAAGATTTATTGAACAGGTTGGTTTTTTAGAAGTCGTTGTGATTCATAGAATTGCAACGACTTTTTAAATTAAAAAAAGCTGCTTAAAAGCAGCTTTTTTTTCGGTCTATTGTTAAGATTATAAAGCAGTGATAATAAATTCACTTCGTCTGTTGGCCTGATGTTCTTCTTCGGTACATGGAACGCCATCTGCGCATTTATTTACAAGTTCTGTTTCGCCATATCCTCTTCCAGTTAATCGGTTTGGCGCAATTCCGTTTTTAACAAGCCATTGAATAGTTGATTTTGCTCTTCGGTCAGATAAAGCTTCGTTGTATTGGTGAGAAGCTCTACTGTCTGTGTGCGAACGAATGTCTAGTTTCATATTAGGATAGTCGTTCAGAACCGCTAGTATTTTTTCTAAATCCAATGCAGCTTCGGTTCTAATATTTGATTTATCCAAATCGAAATAAATCATTTTAATGCCGAAACATTTTCCTAAATCATCACCCACAGTAACTTTGCAGGTAGCTTTTTCCAATGCAATTGGCAAGTTTGTTTTACCGCTTGTTTTTTCAATGGTAACACTTAATTCTCTGGTTGTGTATTCTGGTTTTTCAGCTCTTACATAATAGGTTTTTCCGCAATCTACAGCAAAGGAGTAAAGTCCAGCACCATCTGCAACAGCGGAGTTTTTGAGATTCATCTGATCATCGTACAAAGTAACTTTTGCTCCAGGCAGCACGGCACCGGTTTCAGCATCTGTTATAGCGCCATACAATTCCTGAACACATCTGAGCCTTTTAGTTTCTAGAAATTTGTAAATATCATCAGAACCCTGTCCGCCCTCTTTGTTGGAACTGAAAAAGCCTCTTCTTGTTTCGGGATCAATGATGTACGCAAAATCATCTTTTGGCGAATTGACATCTGCTCCCACATTTTGGATATTGCTAACTTTTCCGCTATTGTCGATATCGCCAACAAAAACATCCAAACCTCCCAAACCTGGATGCCCGTCAGATGCAAAATAAATCTCATTTTCGCTGGTCAGATAAGGATATGTTTCTTTCCCTTCCGTATTAATGCTATTTCCGAGATTTTCTGGCGGTCCATAACCTCCATTTGGATTGATACTGACTTTATATATGTCTGACTCTCCAATTGATCCAGGCATATCAGAAGCAAAATACAGTGTTTTTTCATCTGGACTAAGAGCTGGGTGAGCCGTACTGTAATTATTACTGTTGAAAGGTAGCTCTGTAATATTGGTCCATTTATTATCTTTTCCCAGCTCTGCTTTGTAAAGTTTTATTAAGGTAACTTTGTTTTCGTCTTTTCCTTTTTTTCCATCAATATAATTGTTCCTGGTAAAATAGACCGTTTTTCCGTCTTTTGTAAAAACAGGAGACGCTTCATGAAATTTGGTATTAATAGCTGATTTAAATTTATTTACTTTCGATGTGCTTCCTGTTGCAGGATCTAGATCAGCGTTATAAATATTGGTGAAATATTCTCCCGTCCATTTGTGTTTGCGTTTTGTGAAATTTCCCGTATCTCGCGCTGAAGCAAAATATATTTTGTTGTTGTAAATAAATGATCCGTAATCTGAGTACCTACTATTTATACCCGCGTCTTCTATCTGGTACCTCCCAGAATTTGCTTTAATCTGATCCAAGTAGTTTACATCTTCTTTGTAAAGTTTTCCTCTGCTGTCATTTTTGGAGAGAGCATTAAACTCATCCAGAAGCTTATTGGCTTTGTTGAGGTCACCAGTAGATTTTAAAGATTGCGCATATCTAAAATAGTATTCTGGTTCAACATTTGTGTTCATTGCAAATAATTCGCCATACCATTTCGCTGCATTTTGAAAATCTGAATTGAAGTAATAGGCATTTCCCAGTTTTTTAAACATGTCTTCAGATTTGTAGCCTTTTGCAGCAACTTTTTCATAGGTTTTGATTGCATCTATGTAAGCATAGCCATCATACTTTTTGTCAGCATTATTTATTTTTGACTGCTGTGCATAGCTGTTAAATGAAAAAGCACCTATAATTGTAATTAAAAGTAGTGTATAGTTTTTCATGATACCTAATTTTTAGAAGAAACGAGGAGTTGTCATTTTACCTTTGTTTGAGAAGAATTCATAGCGAAGGAAAATTTCGTGTGATCCTGAATTATAATTGTTTAAGTTGGAAGTTTCTCTATCATACCCATAACCTAAATAAAGTCCGTCTGTGATTTGAAATCCAACCATAGCGCTTAGAGAAGCACTCCATCTATAGGCTGCACCCAGCATAAATTTATCGTAAAACATAAAGTTGGCTGAAAGGTCTACTTGAAGCGGTGCGCCCTGAACCATTTTGGTTAAAACAGCTGGTTTAAATTTTACATATTCGTATTTGTCAAGATTGAATACATAACCTGCAATTAAATAATAATTGATTTTGTCTTTATAAATTGCCACGTCATTGTCGTCGTAACGATTTGTTTCAATAAAATTTGGAACAGACAAACCAATATATGCTTTATCAGAATGCCAGTAGACTCCAGCTCCAACATTTGGACTGAATTTATTGTTTAAATCCTGAAATTGAGGATCTCCCTGATCAGCAGGATTTAATTTATTTACATCTAAATTGAAGATATTTGCAGTTCCTTTAATACCAAATGAAAGTTTGAAATCGGCAGATGTCTGAACTGTATAAGAGACATCGACTGAGATATTATTCTCATTGGTAGGACCAATTTTGTCATTTACTAATGAAGCGCCTACACCTAGTTTGCTATTATTTATAGGAGAGTTAACTGAAAAAGTGCTTGTTTCTGGTGCTCCGTCTAGACCTACCCATTGGGTGCGGTAAAGGCCAAAAACACTAAGTGCTCCACGAGAACCTGCATAGGCAGGATTTATATTTATTGTGTTATACATATATTGCGTATACTGTGCATCTTGCTGTGAATACCCTGAACATGTAACTAACAGAATGACGAAGAAAAATAATTTTGTTCTCATAGTAGATTTTATTAATTTAATAATTACTATTGATTTTTAAAACATTGAAATTCAATGTGTTCTTAATCTGAGTTTTTTAAATACGCTGTAAAAGTCTTTACAGCATATTTATTATACTACTTAGATAGATATAGATATCCGTCTAATTTATGATCTTGAACATTGTTGTTTCCATCCAGAGATTTATAAGTTATAATGTAAAAATAAGTTCCAGTTGGTAGTCCATCAGATTGCTTAACAGTTGTTCTTCCTCTCGAAGTTCCATCAAAAGCATTCGTTGTATTATTGTAGTTTGTAGTTTCAAATACTAAAACTCCCCAGCGATTATATATTTCTACAGTATTGCTTGGATAACAAGTTGTTTCGTCAATATTGTCAATTTTGAAGAAATCGTTTATGTTATCGCCATTTGGAGAAAAAGCATTATGTACTAACACATTACCACAAGCTAAGACTTTACAATCGTCATTGATTTCCATGTTTAAAACTATGCTTCTCGGACATCTTTCGTCAGCTATTATATATTCAAAAGCATAATTGCCTAATGCTAAACCGAACGGATTAAGGACACTTCCCTGAAGTGCATTAGTATTGTTTCGATCTTGCCAAACTCCTGTCAATGGGCTTCCTTCAGGAAGCAGGCTGTTCAAGTTAAGCAATGTCGAATCATCTGTACATGCTGTTCCGCTTACTTCTACAACACCATTTGGAACCACTATGATCGTTACAGTGGCAGAATCACAATTTTGAGAACTTAATTTGTCACAGATTGTATAGTTGTAAATATAAGTGCCCGCAGGTGTCAAGCTGGATACATTTACATTTCCAGAGCCATCAACACTAATGTGTGGATCTGTTTTTGTATTATTTCCTTCTGCAATAAGAGTAAAGTTTACCAAATCTATTGTGATTGGGCTTGTTCCTTTTAAGTCATTGCTTAATAGATTACCTACTAGTCCAAAAGAGTTGCATCCTATATTACTGTAAGTATCATCATTTGCAATTAGTGGAGAAATTACAATAACAGTCACGATAGCAGTATCACAATTTCCAAAATCGGCTTTTTCGCAAATTTGGTATGTTAATGTATAAGTGCCGCCAGGTGTATTTGCTGCGACGTTTATTGTTCCGTCAGGAGCTATCGTTATTGATCCTGTTGGATCAGCAACTGTTGTTGTTAAGGTTACATCATTGATGTTTACCGCTGAACCATTTAAGGTATCGTTGGTTAAAACATTGCCTACTGTAGTTTGTCCTGAGTTTCCTATTATTGGTGCGGGATTGTCATCGTTTGCCACTATAGCAAATGTTGGTCTCGCAGTACAAAAAGGATCAGCAGGAGGATAGCTAACTGTGATAGTCTGACTCGGATTTAGAGTGAAAGTTACATTTGTAGTTGGACGCAATTTTTCAAATCCGTCAGCACCTTCGATCCATCTGTTGTTTTCAAAAATCCAGCCTGGCCAGTCAATTCCTTTGCCTTGGTCATCTATTACAGCTCCTGGCCATAATACACGGCCGCTTAATGGCAGATTGTTCATTGTGGTTACCACATTGTTGTTACTGTCTGCCCAAGCAAGGGTTACGCCATTTACAGGAGTGAAGTTCACAGGTGTTACAACATAATCTATGTAAGGAACGTCGTTTACGCATATTGATGTTGCTGTAACAGTCATAACAGGAGCTTCTATTGTGATGGTAACAGTTGCAGTGTCGCAGTTATCTGTCTGATCTGCTTCGCAGATTTGATATATCATTGTTAATGTTCCAACTGGAGCATTTGGCAATACATCAACAGAACCGTCAGCATTTAATTGTAAAAACTCGTTTGGTGTTACAGTTGTAATAATAACATCAGATGCTGTTATGGCATTTCCTTCTAAGGTATCATTCGGCAATACATTAAGTACATTGGTTGTAGTGTGATTTACACCTGCAATTGGGCCAGCGCTATCATCATTAGCAACAATATCTTTGTATTCTTTACAGCTTACGCCGAAATCTATATTTAAATGGATCAAATCTTCTGGTGAAACTGTTACGACATAATTGCTATCTGTTGTGGTTTTACACACGGTGTGCAATTGTGCTTTATTTGTTTTACCCGCAATGTTTTTAGCAGACATTGAAGGGATAACTTTTACTAAACCAGTAAATCCAAAGTTTGCTGCTACAGTATCGAAATTTGCATCTCTAACTAATTTTACGGTATATTGTCCGTAAGGATTTGCTATTTCTGGACGATCTCTCCAATATCCCGCAATCCCCACAATAACTTCTTTGTGATATCCGTTAGGTCCATCAACAATTACATTAGGGCTAAGTGCGTTTCCAAAACCACCGGCATTTAATTCCCCAATATTTTGAGGACCAGCATAGCTTCCGTCTCCGTTAAGATCTATCCATTCCCATTGGCTGTAGTCAATAGCTCCATTTGAATCTGGAATGTTTTTGGTAACAGCGCCATCATTATTGGCATCGTACCATTCATCTTGAATTCCGTTGCTATTAGTGTCATACCAAACATAATCTCCAAGAATAGGAAGTTTAGAAGTTCCATATTCGAAGTTATGCACTTGGAAGGCACATTCTTCTAGAGTGGTAAAGAATAAGCTAGAATCAACTGGGAATAATTGGTATGCATTATTTAAATTAGCGTCTTGTACTTGTACCAAATAACTTCCGGCAGGCATCCCTGTGAAACTGTACATTCCGTCTGCACCTGTAATACGCATTTGTATTGCTCCTGTAGTGGTTCCCTGCGGGATCAATGTTACAGGTACATTTGCAAGAGGAGTGTTAGTGTCAACATTGATGATTTGTCCAGATATTTTAACTCTATAATTTGGTTCTGTAATCACAACTGTTGCAGTAGCTGTACAAGTTTCATTTTCAGTATTTACTGAAGATGTCGCAGTAAGCGTATAGGTTCCAGCTGGTAGATTAGTATTTCCTACTACTTCATTATTTTGATTGGTAATAACTACAGTAGCTCCAGCGCTGCTTGTAACTGCAATTGAACCGTCGCTTTCTCCTTGGCAGCTTACATTTGTAGCAATACCGCTTACAGAAACTTTATTTTCAACTGTAAAGGTTTGAACTAATTCAGTTTTATTGCCTGCACAGTCTGTTAGCGTATAAGTTCTGGTTAAGATGTAAGATTCTCCATTACATCCGGTTCCTCCATTGTTAGTGTCACTTACAGTGATGTTTACAGTTCCTGAGCAATTGTCTGCTGCATCTTTTATGTCATTTGGACTTCCTGCTGGAATGTCTGCTGCACTTTCAATATTAGCAACATCTGCTGGCGCTGTACCAGTTGGAGGAGTAGTATCTCTTACTGTTATAATTTGAGTATAAGAAATTGAATTTCCTCCACAGTCACTTGTAGACCAGTTGCGAGTTAAGGTATATTCTGTACCGCATTCGTTTTTAATATCACTTTTAGTTTCATTGAAAACAATTGGCAAGTCTCCATTACAATTATCAGAAGCTTCCATATTAAATGGTTCAGGAACAGAGTCGCAAGAAACAGTAATATCTGCAGGAAGTTCACCAGCGAAAGTTGGTTTTGTAGTATCCTGAATTGTAATTACTTGAGTAAAAGTATCAGAAACATTACCGCAGTTATCTTTTACAGTCCATGTATTGGTGTAAGTTCCGGCGTTAGAACAGCTTTCAGAGGCAACAAATGATCCGCTTACTTTTTCGATATTTAGAACGTCATTATCGCAAAGGTCAGAAGCTGTTGGAAACTGAGCCTGAGCATTGGCAAGTGCTTCTGCATCGCTGCATTCTAAAGTTATATCTAGAGAACCAGCAACAGTATTCCAAGTAGGTGCTGTTGTATCTTGAATCGTGATTACTTGAGTAAAACTGTCGGAAGTATTTCCACAGTCATCTTTAACTGTCCAAGTATTGGTGTAAGTTCCAGAATTTCCGCATCCTTCAGAAGCCACAAACTGTCCGCTTACTTTAGTGATGTTTAAAACATCGGCATCACATAAGTCAGAAGCTGTTGGGAACTGAGCCTGAGCGGCAGCAAGTCCTTCTGCATCACTGCATTCTAGAGTCACATTTAAAGTGCCAGCAACAGTATTCCATGTTGGCGCTGTTGTATCCTGAATGGTGATTATCTGAGTGAAAGTATCAGAAGTATTTCCGCAATCGTCTTTAACTGTCCAAGTGTTGGTGTAAGTTCCCGCATTTCCGCATCCTTCAGAAGCCACGAACTGTCCGCTTACTTTAGTGATGTTTAAAACGTCAGCATCGCATAAGTCGGTAGCTATTGGAAACTGTGCTTGTGCTGTTGCAAGACCTTCTGTATCATTACATTCTAAAGTTACATTTAAAGCTGTTGGAGCAGTTGTCCAAGTAGGAGCAGTGGTATCCTGAATGGTGATTATCTGAGTGAAAGTTTGAGAAACGTTTCCACAATCATCTTTTACAGTCCATGTGTTGGTGTAAGTTCCCGCATTTCCGCATCCTTCAATTGCTGTAAACTGTCCGCTTACTTTAGTGATGTTTAAAACATCAGCATCGCATAAGTCGGTAGCTATTGGAAACTGCGCTTGAGCTGCAGCAAGACCTTCTGTGTCACTACACTCTAAAGTCACATCCAAAGAACCTGCTTGAGTATTCCAAGTTGGAGCAGTTGTGTCCTGAATTGTAATCACTTGAGTGAAAGTTTCAGAAGTGTTACCGCAGTCATCTTTAACTGTCCAAATGTTGGTGTAAGTTCCTGCATTTCCGCATCCTTCAGTTGCTACAAACTGTCCGCTCACTTTAGTGATGTTTGAAACATCTGTATCGCATAAGTCAGAAGCTGTTGGGAACTTAGCCTGAGCTGCAGCAAGACCTTCTGTATCACTGCACTCTAAAGTCACATTTAGAGCTGTTGGTGCAGTTGTCCAAGTAGGAGCAGTTGTATCTTGTATTGTGATAACTTGGCTAAATGGCGCAGAAGTATTGCCGCAATCATCTTTTACAGTCCAAGTATTGGTATATGTTCCAGCGTTTCCGCAACCTTGAGAAGCTACAAACTGTCCGCTTACTTTAGTGATGTTTAAAACATCTGTATCGCATAAGTCAGAAGCAATAGGGAATTGAGCTTGAGCTGCTGCAAGACCTACGGTATCACTGCACTCTAAAGTCACATTTAAAGTGCCCGCAACAGTATTCCAAGTAGGAGCAGTTGTATCTTGTATTGTAATTATTTGTGTAAAAGTTTCAGAAGTATTCCCGCAATCATCTTTTACAGTCCAAGTGTTGGTATATGTTCCAGCGTTTCCGCATCCTTCAGTTGCTGTAAACTGCCCGCTTACTTTAGTGATGTTTGAAACATTTGTATCGCATAAGTCAGATGCTGTTGGGAACTGAGTCTGAGCGGCAGCAAGACCTGCTGTGTCGCTGCATTCTAAAGTCACATTTAAAGCTGTTGGAGCAGTTGTCCAAGTCGGTGCTGTCGTATCCTGAATGGTGATTATCTGAGTGAAAGTATCAGAAGTATTTCCGCAATCATCTTTTACAGTCCAAGTATTGGTGTATGTTCCAGCGTTTCCGCAGCCTTGAGAAGCTACAAACTGTCCGCTTACTTTTGTAATGTTGGATACATTTGTATCACAAAGATCAGAAGCAATAGGGAACATTGCTTGAGCATTTGCCAATCCAGATGCATCGCTACATTCTAAAGTTACATTAAGAGAACCAGCAACAGTATTCCAAGTTGGCGCTGTTGTATCCTGAATAGTGATTACCTGAGTGAAAGTGCTAGAAGTATTGCCACAATCATCTTTTACAGTCCATGTATTGGTGTAAGTTCCAGCGTTTCCACATCCTTGAGAAGCTACAAACTGCCCGCTTACTTTAGTGATGTTTGAAACATTTGTATCACATAAATCTGAAGCTACAGGGAACATGGCTTGAGCATTTGCTAATCCAGAAGTATCACTGCACTCTAAAGTCACATTTAAAGCTGTTGGAGCTGTTGTCCAAGTAGGCGCAGTAGTGTCTTGAATGGTAATTACCTGAGTGAAAGTTTCAGAAGTATTGCCGCAATCATCTTTTACAGTCCAAGTATTAGTGTATGTTCCGGCGTTTCCGCAGCCTTGAGAAGCTACAAACTGACCGCTTACTTTAGTGATATTAGAAACATTAGCATCGCAAAGATCAGAAGCAATAGGGAACATTGCTTGAGCATTTGCAAGTCCAGATGCATCGCTACATTCTAAAGTTACATTAAGAGAGCCAGCAACAGTATTCCAAGTTGGTGCCGTAGTATCCTGAATGGTTATTACCTGAGTGAAAGTAGCAGAAGTATTTCCGCAATCATCTTTTACGGTCCAAGTGTTGGTGTATGTTCCGGCATTTCCGCAACCTTGAGAAGCTACAAACTGACCGCTTACTTTAGTGATATTAGAAACATTAGCATCGCAAAGGTCAGAAGCTACAGGGAACATTGCTTGAGCATTTGCCAATCCAGAAGTGTCGCTGCATTCTAAAGTCACATTTAAAGCTGTTGGAGCTGTTGTCCAAGTTGGAGCAGTGGTATCCTGAATGGTGATTACCTGAGTGAAAGTAGCAGAAGTATTTCCGCAATCATCTTTCACAGTCCAAGTATTGGTGTATCTTCCGGCATTTCCGCAAGCTTGAGAAGCAACGAACTGTCCGCTTACTTTAGTGATGTTTGAAACATCAGCATCGCAAAGATCAGAAGCTGTTGGGAACATGGCTTGAGCATTTGCCAATCCAGAAGTATCACTGCATTCCAAAGTCACATTTAAAGCTGTTGGAGCTGTTGTCCAAGTAGGAGCAGAGGTATCTTGAATGGTAATTACCTGTGTAAAAACTGCAGAAGTATTGCCGCAATCATCTTTTACAGTCCATGTGTTGGTGTAAGTTCCCGCGTTTCCGCATCCTTGAGAAGCTACAAACTGTCCGCTTACTTTTGTGATATTTGAAACATCAGCATCGCAAAGATCAGAAGCTAAAGGGAATATTGCCTGAGCATTTGCCAATCCAGAAGTGTCGCTGCACTCTAAAGTAACATTTAATGCTGTTGGTGCAGTTGTCCAAGTTGGAGCAGTAGTGTCTTGAATGGTAATTATCTGTGTGAAAGTAGCAGAAGTATTGCCACAATCGTCTTTAACCGTCCAAGTGTTGGTATAAGTTCCTGCGTTTCCGCATCCTTGAGAAGCCACGAACTGTCCGCTTACTTTTGTGATGTTAGAAACATCTGCATCGCATAAGTCAGAAGCTGTTGGAAACTGAGCCTGAGCAGCAGCAAGTCCAGCAGCATCGTTGCATTCTAAGGCCACATTTAGAGAACCAGCTTGTGTTGTCCAAGTTGGCGCAGTAGTGTCTTCAATAGTAATTACCTGAGTGAAAACTGTTGAAGTATTATTGCAGACATCTTTAGCAGTCCAAGTGTTGGTGTACGTTCCAGAGTTTGCACAAGTACCAACTGTGAAAGTCCCGCTCACTTTTGTATAGATTACAGTTCCACCGCAATTGTCTGTGGCAACAGGAGCCAGATTTTGGGCTGCTGTCAATCCTGTCGCATCACTGCATTGTAAAGTTACATTTAAAGCTGTTGGAGCAGTTGTCCAGGTTGGCGCTGTTGTGTCCTGAATGGTTATTACTTGAGTAAAAGTGTCAGAAGTATTATTGCAGGCATCTTTAGCAGTCCAAGTGTTGGTGTAAGTTCCAGAGTTTGCACAAGTACCAACTGTGAAAGTCCCACTCACCTTTGTATAGGTTACAGTTCCGCCGCAATTGTCTGCGGCAACAGGAGCCAGATTTTGGGCTGCTGCCAATCCTGTCGCATCGCTGCATTGCAAAGTAACATTTAAAGCCTCTGCTTGAGTTGTCCAAGTTGGCGCAGTGGTGTCGTTAACAGTTACTATTTTTTCACAAGTAGAACTGCATCCATTTAAAGTGGTAGTTAATACTAATTTAAACGTTGTATTACAAGTAGAACCAGCTTGAACAGTTACGTTTTGTAAATTTGTCGCTGATGTTATTATAGCACCATTTGCAGTTGCCGGAGGCAAGGACCACGAATAGGTCGTCATATTGGCTGGAGCACTATAAACATTAGAAGAAGATAAACAAACAGGACCACTAGTACCAGTAATAGAACAAACAGTTGGCGCATTTACCGTTACGGTTGCTTCACTTGTCGCAATATTATTTCCAGAACATAAACCTGAATTAGAGAAAATTGCTCTGAATTTTGTGGTTTCTGTTAAATTACCTGTATTGTAAGTTGTTAAACCTGCAGTATTAGCAATATCTACCCACACTGAAAATGGAGCAACAGATGATTGCCATTTACTTACAGTAGAGCCAGCATCGAGGCCTGTTATAGTTAAAGCAGCACTAGCTCCTGAACATATAGTTAAGTTTGGTCCAACTGTTCCTTTTAGTGGAATTCCAAAAGTAAGTGGAGTATTAGTACATAGACTTGAATTAGGTGAGTTACCACTAACAGAAGCTAATTTTGTAACGTTAATTACGCCAGGATTATTGGGATCGCAAATGTTAATTCCCAAACTTCCAAAAGGAATATTAAACTCTAAAAATGTGGCGCCTGTATTACAATTAGCACGACCTGCCTGAGCGGCAAGACCTGCAGGGATAACATTAGTTTGAGTTTTAACATTACCATTTCCTGTGTATAAAGTAAAGCCACTTCCGTTAGAATTAATTTCTAAAATATACTCAGCACCAGCTACACTAATGGTTCCCCCAAATGAGTCAGAGGTTAATCCTGTTAATGGATCATTATTGGTATCTAAGTACAATCTAAAAAGTGCCGAACCACCGTTACCAATGTCCATACCTAATCTTAAAATTTGATTTTGGGTATCAACTTTAGCGTGAATCGTCCCGATGTTACATGTTGAAGAAGGGTTAGCTAATAATACTGTGCTATAAACCGTTCCAGTCGCATATTCATCACCAACTGCACCTGGGCCAGGGCAGTAATTGCCATCATATGTATTTTGAGAATAACCACTTGTAATAAATATTAAAAGCAACGTAATATAAACGTATTTAATATTAATATTCATATTCATTAAAGTAATGTTTTTCATAATCTCTAATTTTTAAACTTTAGTAATCATATTTTGAGATTCTTTAAGTTATAATCCGTTTTTTTAAACTGATTATAAATTGCCTAGGCTGTTCTTAATAAAAATTATAAATCGATTTAGAGGCTTGTAAAAAAAGAAGATGTTTTTTTTAAGATTTTGGGTTAATGTTTATTATAAATCTTTAAGAAGATGGAAAAACAATTCTATTTGTTTTTACGCAAATAGTTATTCATCACATCGTGCATTTCTAACAAAAAAATAACTTACAATTTTGACACTTTTTAGGACCGTTGAAGTGACACTTTTTATTCTTTATAAATTTTCTCTTTGCTTTGTGATATATTTAATATTTTAACAGAATCAAAGTTATATTAGAGTTTTTCTAATATTATTTTTTTATCTGTAACTAACCTAAAAACTCGTTGAAATGTTATTTTTTGATTAAAAATTGACCGAAAAACACTTTTTTTTAACCCCAAAAAGTAAAATTTTTCTATGCCTTTTTTTGCTTTTTTGCTGATATTGAGTTTGTATGCTTTGATTTAAGTGATTAATAATCAGTTATTTAGTTAAAATATTGGAAAATAGTAGAGTATCGATTAAATACTAATTTCATAGATGAAGTACATGAATTGACCGAAAATTGACTTTTCTTCTTTTTGTTGTCCGAAAGTCTTATAAGCAATTTATTCTTGTTAAAATTTTGTTATAATGTTAACAGAAATAAAAAAAAGAAAAGGTTTAAAATATCTTTTGTAAATTAGAACTTAATTAAAAAATGATCTGCAATTCAGGGTTTTAAAATTTGCTACTTATGAAAAATCTTATATTAATTCGTCATGCCAAATCTAGCTGGGAAGCACCATTGAAAGATTTCGATCGTCCATTAATGAAAAGAGGAATTTTAGATGCGCATGATGTTTCATTAAATATTTCAGGGTATCTTCCAAAAACATATATTATTTGGAGCAGTACAGCTGCGAGAGCCACAGAGACTGCTTTAATCTTTGCGCAAAACTTATCTTATCCATTAGAGAGTATCATTTTTAGAGACGATTTATACACTTTTGATGAGAAGCAACTCGAAAAAGTTATTAAATCGTGTGATAATAGTTTTGAAAGCGTTATTCTTTTCGGACATAACGAGGCTATTACAAATTTTGTTAATAAATTTGGGGATGTTTTTATAGAAAATGTACCAACTTCGGGCTTTGTATCGTTACAGTTTGATGCCGAAAGTTGGGACACGATCCATAAGGGCAAAACACATAAAACTATTTTCCCCAAAGATTTAAAATAATTACAGTGTACGAACAGAAATATATCGATAGAGAAAAAAGCTGGTTAGCGTTTAATGCAAGAGTACTTCAAGAAGCAGCAGACAATACAGTGCCACTTTTAGACAGACTACGTTTTGTTGGAATTTTTTCAAACAACTTAGACGAATTTTTCAGAGTTCGGTACGCGGCCATTCGACGATTAAGTCTCTCAGGTATTTCTGGCGAAAAATATTTAGGAGGTATTTCTGCTCACCAATTAATTAAAGATATTACTGAAATCGTAATTCAGCAGCAATCTGAAAGTTTGCGTATTCTCGGAAATATTGAAGCAGAGCTAGAATCTGAAAATATTTTTATCATCAACGAAACACAGATTACACCAAAACAAGAGTGTTTCTTAAAAGACTTTTATACCCAAAAGTTAAGTCCAGAATTGGTAACCATCATTTTAAATGATTTAGCTGTTTTTCCAATTCTAAAAGATACTTTAGGATATTTGGCAGTTCGTTTAGAATTGGCAAACGATGAGGTTCGTTATGCTTTAATTGAAATTCCAAAAAACATCAACAGATTTGTTGTGCTTCCATCTGAAGACGAAAAACAATACGTTATTTTAATTGATGATGTGATTCGTTTTAAACTGAAAAACATCTTTAATATATTTGATTATAAGAGCGTTTCTGCCCACATGATCAAAATTACTCGTGACGCGCAATTGGACATAGACAGTGATTTAAGCAAAAGTATGCTTGAAAAAATTGCTTCGTCTGTAAAAGATCGCCGAATAGGAGAGCCTGTTCGTTTTATTTATGATAATTTAATTGAAGAAGATACCCTGCAATTTTTCTTAGATAAAATGAAAATTGTAGAAACAGACAGTATAATTCCAGGAGGAAGGTATCATAATCGTCGTGATTATATGAGTTTTCCAAATCTTGGTAGATACGATTTGTTGTATAAGCCAAACGAGCCACTGCCAGTTCCGGGTTTGAGTTTGGAGGGAAGTATTCTGGAAAAAATCTCTAAAAAAGATTATTTGGTTCATGCTCCATATCAGTCATTTTCGTATCTGACTAAATTTTTGCGCGAAGCTGCTTTAGATCCAAAAGTAACGAGCATTAAAATTACCTTATATCGTTTGGCCAAGAATTCTCAGATTATCAGTTCGCTTATAAATGCTGCCAAAAACGGAAAAAGAGTAGTGGTGCAAATCGAGCTTCAGGCACGTTTTGATGAAGCTTCAAACATTTCGTATGCAGAACAAATGCAGACCGAGGGAATCGAACTTATTTTTGGTATCAAAGGACTGAAAGTGCACAGTAAAATTTGTGTAATCGAAAGATTGGAAGAGGGCAAAAACCGTCGTTATGGATTTATTTCAACTGGAAATTTCAACGAATCAACAGCAAAAATTTACACCGATGTAACGCTTTTCACTTGCCATCAGGGAATTTTAAAAGACACATCCAAAATATTTGAGTTTTTTGATATTAATTATCGAGTACACAGATACAAACATTTAATTGTGTCACCTCATTATACCAGAACTAAATTCATTAAATTGATTGATCGTGAAATTCTTCATGCGCTTGCTGGAAGAAAAACTCACATTAAATTAAAAATGAATAGTTTATCCGATTTTAAAATGATCGATAAATTATATGAAGCAAGTAATGCGGGAGTAAAAATCCAGCTTCAGGTAAGGGGAATTTGCTCTTTAATTCCAGGAATTCCAGGAATGAGCGAAAACATCGAAGCGATAAGTATCGTAGACAATTACTTGGAACATTCAAGAGTATATATTTTCGGAAATGCTGGCTTGACCGAAGTTTACATTTCGTCCGCCGATTTTATGACCAGAAATCTAGACGGAAGAGTCGAAGTAACCTGCCCGATTTATGATCTTGAAATTAAAAAAGAACTGATTGATAATTTCAATATTGCATGGAGAGGAAATGTAAAAGTGAGATATCATTCTTATAAATTAGATAATAAATATAAGCCCAAAAATCATCATGCCCCATTTAGAGCGCAATTTGAAACCTATAAATATTATCAGAATAAGGTAGCCCTACTAGAAGAGGTCCCTCAAAAAGTAAATTAATACTAAATACCAATTTTCAAAATCATAAAGTGAGCATGATTAATATTAGGAAGTTTGCAGCGATAGATATCGGTTCAAATGCCATGAGGCTTTTGATCGCTAACGTTGTGGAACAAGAAGGTAAAGAACCGCAGTTTAACAAAAGTTCCCTTGTTCGTGTGCCAATTCGTTTAGGGCAAGACGCCTTCACCGTTGGAGAAATTTCACCAGAAAATATAGATCGAATGGTAGATGCCATGAAAGCATTCAATCTTTTGATGAAAGTACATAAAGTAGAGCGTTATATGGCATTTGCAACTTCTGCAATGCGTGAAGCCTATAATGCGAAAGAAGTCGTGGCTTTAATAAAGAAAAAAGCCGATATTAAAATCGAGATTATCGACGGTAAAAAAGAAGCCGCAATTATTGCTTCTACAGATTTGCATCACTTAATTAAATCTGACGAAACTTATCTTTTTGTGGACGTTGGTGGCGGAAGTACCGAGTTTACTTTGTTCTCTGACGGAAAAATGATAACGTCAAGATCTTTCAAAGCGGGAACTGTTCGTTTATTGAACAACATGGTTCATGATTCAGTTTGGGATGAAATCGAAAAATGGATTAAAACTAACACGGCGGATTACGATGAAGTAACGTTGATCGGTTCTGGAGGAAACATTAACAAGTTGTTTAAAATGTCTGGAAAACAGCAGGAAAAACCGCTTTCGTACATTTATGTTAACTCGCAATATGCCTTTTTAAATTCGTTGACCTACGAACAGAGAATTGCCGAATTAGGATTAAACTCTGACCGTGCCGACGTAATTATCCACGCAACTCGTATTTATCTGAATGCGATGAAATGGAGTGGAGCGCGCCAAATTTATGTTCCTAAAATTGGACTTTCTGATGGTATCGTAAAAGCAATGTATTACGGTAAAATTTAATATCTATTTTTTTAAATGAATAAAGGCAGACTTGAAGCTTTCAGTGATGGCGTTTTGGCAATCATTATAACGATTATGATTCTGGAAATTAAAGCGCCAGAGGGGCATCAATTTGCAGATCTAAAACCGCTTATTCCGAAGTTTTTAAGCTATATTTTAAGTTTTATTTATGTTGGAATATACTGGAACAATCATCACTATTTACTACATAGTTTATCAAGAGTAAACGGAAAAGTATTGTGGAGTAATCTGCACTTTTTGTTTTGGCTTTCCTTAATTCCTGTGTCAACTGCTTGGATGGGAGAGCATAATTTTGAGAAAGCCGCAATGACAATGTATGGTGTTGTGTTGCTTCTTTCTGCAATCTCTTATATTATTTTGCAGTACACGATTATGTGTAGCGAAGGAAAGAATTCTGCTTTGAGAAAAGCGCTTAACAAAGATTATAAAGGTAAAATCTCCTTAGTTTTATACGTAATAGGAATTGTTACAGCATTTTACAACCAGTGGATTTCTGGCGCGGCTTATTTTATCGTTGCAATGTTATGGCTTATTCCTGATAAAAGAATTGAGCGCGTTTTTGACTCAAGAGATTAATTTTACCTAAAATGAAATCCGTATTTCAATCCATTCAGTTTATACCGCAAAGTGAATTAGATCAGTTAGATGATTTAATTATCACACGCAAACTCAAAAAAGGAGAGTTATTATTAAAGGAAAATCAGATTAGTAAAGAAATATACTTTATTAAAAAAGGCATTTTGCGTTCTTTTTTTTTCAACCATCAAGGAGATGAAATTACCAATTGTTTTGCTTTTGAAAATGAATTTATGGCTTCATTTTCAAGTTTTATAACGCAGAATGTTGCCGAAGAAAATATTCAGGCTCTGGCAGATACAGAGCTAGAAGTTTTAAGCCGTGAAGGATTATTTAAACTTTATGAATTAGGCACACATTGGCAGGAAATTGGACGTAAATTGACTGAAATGGAATATGTGACACTTCAAAAACGCATGATTTCATTTCAGAAATTATCGGGAACACAGCGCTATGAAGAACTTTATAAAAACCATCAGAAATATTTGCAGTTAATACCGCTTCAGTATTTAGCCTCTTACTTAGGCGTTACCCCAAGGCATTTAAGCCGAATCCGTAAAGCTATTTTATAGGACATTTGTCTAGTTGTCTTAAGATATTGCCTCATTATTTTTGCTGAAAACAATATATATAATGAGAAAAAATATTTTAGTAATCGGAGGAACCGGATTGGTTGGAAAAGTTATATTGCGTATTCTAGAAGCAAGAAATCCTGATTTTAACCTTTTTATCGGCAGCCGCCAATCAGGAAAAAATGCTAACAATCTCGTTATCGATGTAACCAATTCAAAAACTTTTGATGCTATTACAGATAACAAAATTGACCTGATTGTATTATGTACAAAAGACAGCAATAATGAAATTTTACAGTTTGCAATAAAAAACAAAGTCGATTACATAGATATTACAAAACCAACTCCAGAGTTAACTATTGCTTATGATTTAGCCAGAACAATGCTAAATGTGCAAAGCCGAATTGTTTTCAGTTCTGGATGGATGGGCGGAATTGTACCTAGCTTGATTGATTTTGCTGAATCTGACAAAACTAAAATTCAGGAAACAGGTATTTATATCTACTATTCTGTAAAAGATCTGGCAGGTAAAAGTTCAGCCAATTTTTTAGCTGAAAATGTATGCAAACCATTTCTAACGTATAAAAATGACAAACCGTTAAAAGTTAAACATTTTCTAGATTCTGAAAGATTTAATTTTTCATTTGGAATAGGAGATCGTCAGGTTTATAATCTAGATGTGCCTGATTTGTTTGTTTTAAATCAGATAGAAAAAATTCCAACAGTTTCTGTTAAGATGACGTACAATTCTAAGTTTATAACCCGTTTAATGGGATACTTTCAATCGCTTAAAATTTTCAATATCATGCTTTTGAGAGAAAGGCAATTGTTGTTTGGTTCTAGTGGAAACGGTGATCAGACTGCTTTTGAAGTGATAATTAAAACTCAAAACACAACCAGACGAATTAGTTTGCAAAGTTTAAAAGGTCAAGCCGAGTTAACTGCATTTTCTACTGTTTTGCATATCGAGAAAATGCTGAGTGAGTCTTTGTCTGGCGGAGTTTATTTTAGTCATCAGATACATTCCTCGAAAGAAGTTTATGAAGCATTAAATAGTTACAGTACATTCAATCTTAAAATGGACAAATAGCATTATGAAAAAAATACTGATTATAAACGGACATCCAAATGCCGAAAGTTTCAATTTCGGAATTGCAGAAGCTTATAAAAATGGAGCAATTTTTTCGGGTGCTGAAGTAGAAACGATTACAATTGCCAATTTAAAATTCAATCCCAACTTGCAGTTTGGGTATCAAAAACGTACTGAGTTAGAACCAGATTTACTAGAATCTTGGGAGAAAATAAAAAGAGCCGATCACTTGGTTTGGATTCATCCTGTTTGGTGGGGCGGACTTCCTGCTATAACCAAAGGTTTTTTGGACCGATTATTTTTGCCTGGAATGGCTTTTCGATACCGCGATAACTCTGTTTGGTGGGACAAATTGCTTAAAGGAAAAACGGCTCACATCATAACAACGTTAGATCAGCCAGGCTGGTATTATAGATTAATGTTCGGAAGACCAAGCGTTAATCAATTAAAAAAATCGACTTTGGAATTCTGTGGGGTAAAACCAGTCAAAGTAAGTTATGTCGGAATTATAAAAACCTCTAACGAAGAACAAAGAAAAAAATGGCTCGAAAAAATCTACAATTTCGGACTTAAAAACAGATAATTCTAAAAAGAAAGCTCAGTTTAAAAAAGGCTGTGAAAAAAAATTAATCTTTCAAATCCAATCCAAATGTTGTGCGTAAAAGCTCAATATTTGGGTTGATTTCCAAGAAACGATTATAGCGATCCTGATTGTTATAGCTTCGTTTCATTTCTACTTTTTCATTTACAATTACTTCGATAGTAATGTCGTGATTATGTAAATGGCCTTTTAAATGTCCCAATAAACCATTCATTTGGCTTTCAAATTCCAGTTTAGAACCTTCGTTTGGCAGCTCATACGTAATTCTTGTTCCATCCAAAATAGGATCGTTGATCAACAAGATGGATTCCATGATCTTTAATCCCTTTTGACCTAAACGTTCTGCATATTTGTTCCAATGAAGACGCATATCGGTTTCATTAAATTCTTCGGTAGGCAAAACAGAAGAAGGTTTAACATACGATTTGCTGCTTTCTTCCATTTCTTTTTTCTTCCGAATGCTGGCAAGAGAAAACGCAGAAACTTTTGGAGCGCCGTTTGTTTCTGTTTTTGGAGCTTCAGGAGTCTGAACTTTTGGAGTTTCAGTAGGGGCTTGAACTGCATTTTGGGTATTTACAGATGCGGTATTATTAATGCTATTGGCATTATTTTTTTCTTCCGAATTTGGAATTTGGGATTTTGTATTTGAATCTTCCTTACTTGGACTTTCAACTTCAACTATAGAATAGCCTCCGTTTTTAAAGTAAACGGGTGGAATTATGAATTGCTCAGCTTTTTTTTTTCTCCATCAAAGTTGATAGAGGCCAATTGCATCAAGCATAATTCAACTAAAAGGCGCTGATTCTGACTTAATTTGTATTTTAAATCGCAGTCGTTTGCAATGTCAATTCCTTTCAGTAAAAACTCTTGAGAACATTTTTGAGATTGAACTGCATACATTTGTTGCGCCTGTTCACCAACTTCTAATAAAGCAATAGTTGAAGGTGTTTTGCTTACCAATAAATCTCTGAAATGTGAAGCCAAACCAGCAATAAAATGATGTCCGTCAAAACCTTTTGCTAGAATATCGTTATATGCTAATAAAAGCTTCGGAATTTCATTCTCTAAAAGTAAATCGGTAATCGAAATATAGGTTTCGTAATCTAAAACGTTTAGATTTTCTGTTACTGCCTGACGCGTTAAGTTGGTTCCGCAATACGAAACTACACGGTCAAAAATAGATAGAGCATCACGCATAGCACCATCTGCTTTTTGAGCAATAATGTGCAATGCATCGTCTTCAAAAACGATTCCTTGACTTTCAGCAACATCAGCCAAATGTTCTTTAGCATCTTTTACTGTAATTCTTTTGAAATCAAAAATTTGACAACGAGATAAAATCGTTGGAAGAATTTTGTGTTTTTCTGTTGTTGCTAAAATGAAAATAGCGTGTTTTGGCGGTTCTTCTAATGTTTTAAGAAAAGCATTAAAAGCAGCCGAAGACAACATATGAACCTCGTCAATGATATATACTTTGTATTGCCCAGTTTGTGGCGGGATTCGAACCTGATCGATAAGGTTACGAATATCATCAACCGAGTTGTTTGAAGCAGCATCTAACTCAAAAACGTTAAAAGCAAAATCTTCGGTAGGATCATCATATCCCGGCTGATTTATTTTTCGAGCCAAGATACGGGCGCAAGTAGTTTTACCAACTCCACGCGGTCCTGTAAACAAAAGAGCAGATGCTAAGTGATTGGTTTCGATAGCATTCAACAAAGTGTTTGTAATGGCTTTTTGCCCCACAACATCCTTAAAGGTCTGCGGGCGATATTTTCTTGCCGATACTACAAATTGTTCCATATTCTCTTTTATTGGATAGCAAATATATGACTTTTGTTTCGTTGTTTAAAACCGATTTTAGTTATTTAGAGAAATTCTTTTTCTTTAAAATAACAAAGAGTAAAATAAGAAATAATACGATGTTGACAATCAAAGAAATGATAATATATTGACTGTAGGATTCTATTTTTGATTGCTTTTCTTTTTCTAAATTTTGATTTTCAAAAGTTTTATATGCTCTAAGTTTTTCTAGATGATAAATCCAATCTTGTATATTTTGATTTTCGTATTTTAGTTCCCAGACGTAATTTGATAATAAATTTACTTTTTCATCTTTTGAAATTAATAGATGATCTTTTGGAGGCGGTGGAGGGAAGGAGTAATTTTGATATGGTTTGAATCCCATACTTGGTGAACAACCGCTTATGTCAATAATAATTTTACCTTTTTTAAAATCGGCATAAATAATCCAAAGTTGTTTTTGGATTGGCAAAATAGAACAGCTAGTAAATTCTTTCCCTTTAATATATTGAGAATTGTATTTTCCTTTGAATAATTCTATAATTCTAAAAGTAAAAGTTCTTTTTATTGAATCCACTTTTATGACTTCTCCGTAGAATACAATTTCAGATTGTTTTAACCCTTTTTCGATCATATTTTCTCTGTCAATAGGCATGCATTCACAAGAAAAAGAATAATTAGGCAAGCAAATAAATAAAAAAAAGAGAATAGGACTAAACTTCATAGGTTAGATTTTAAATACAATAATAATAAATTTTTGTAATAAAAAAAGTACTATTTTTAATCCCAAACTAAAATAGTTTTATTTAAAAATAAACATAATTTTTTATAATTTATGAACGCAAAACAAATAGTCAAACTAAGTAATATTATTGGTATTACCTCTATACTTTTATTAGTGTATTGGGTCTTTACATTTATTGTAATTCAGGTTTTCGGACTAAAGGTTTTCAGAGAAAATATGACCGAAAGCTTTTATTTGAGCATTCTCGGAATTCTTGCTCTTATGGCTGGATCTCTAATAGTAAATCTCATGTTTAATTTGACAAGAATTGCCGAAAGAAAAAATGAAGATGAAGTAAACACCAAATCAAACCGACGCAAGTTTGCTGTCTTGCTTTTAATTTTCCCATTAATTTTAATTATACTTTTTGGCGGTGATTATTTGACTTCTGCCAAAAAAGAAAAAATGCTCATTAGCTCTGCAAAATCTATTTTAGAATCTAACAAAGCAAATAGTGACAAACTTCTGAATTATACATTTTCTAAATCATACATTAAGGAGACAACTGGAATTTTAAGAGTCTTGTCTTCAACAGATAAAAACTTTCCGAGTGTGACTTTAATTGTAAAAGATTCTATTAAAGATTCGCCTGTTTTTCTTGGTTTTAATGCATATTACAATGAAAGTTTGGATACAAATGATAGCATACAGCCCCATAAAGCGAATTATATTTATAAGACAACTAAAGAAGAAAGAGCTTATTTGAATGAGGTTTTTGATAAAAACAATGAGGAATTAAGATATAGTTCGAGTAAAGGAAATTATGAATTGTTTTATCCTTATAAAAAGAATGGAAAAACAATTATTATCTACTTTTCTGAACAGCAGCGATACGGTAAAATAGGGAGCTGATAAATTTTTAAGTTATGAAGAAGTATTTTCTACTAGTAGTTTTGCTTGCAGCATTTACTGTAAAAGCACAAAAAACTCGAACGAGTCCAATTTATCAATTGCGAATCTATGAGATTTTCGAAAGCAATAAAAAAGAATTTCACGAACGCTTTCGCGATCATGCCATGCGTATTATGAAGAAATATAACTTTAAGATTATTTCTATTTACGAATCAAAATCAGATAAGAAAACTGAATTTGTATATTTTTTGGAATGGCCAGATGAAACAACGATGAAAAAAGCTTGGGAAGATTTTAGAAAAGACCAGGAATGGATTGATATCAAAAAACTATATACCGAAAAATATGGCGATGTTGTAGGCAATATCGAAGATCGGGTTTTGACAAAACTTGATTATTCGCCTAATTAAAGTTTTATAGATCGAATTTATTTAAACCTTAAATTGAAAAATTTGAGGTTTTTTTATGCACCTCTTTTAAGAAAACAGCAAAATTCAATTAACTGAAAAACTTATAAAACTCACCCCAATATCATATAACCTTTTGATAGTTAATAGTTTTAATTTTAAAAAGTAAATTATTAAAAGAGAGTATTATGAAAATGAGATCCATTTTATTAGGAATGAGCCTTAGTATTGCTTTGATATCATGCAAACCTAGCGATGCTGATATTGAAGCAGCAATTAGAGAAAAACTCGGTGACGTTGCAACGATACAAGTTGCTGTACATGATGGGGTTGCAACAATAGCGGGAACTTGCGAAGACGAAATTTTCAAGAAAAATATTGAAAAAAGCGTAAGAGCAACCAAAGGGGTAAAATCTGTAATAAATACCTGCGAATTAGCAAGAGCCAATCAAGAGCCAGCTGCGGCTACTGTTGTTATTAATTCTGATGCCGATTTAGATAAATCGGTTAGCAAAGTTGTAGATGCTTACGACGGCGTTAGCGCTACTGTTGTTGGCGGTGTTGTCACGCTTTCGGGTGAAATTAAAAAAGACAAATTACAGCCTTTAATGCAAAGTATACAAGAATTGCATCCGAAAAAAGTAGACAATAAATTAACTATTAAATAAGGATGTCATGAGTATACAGGATAAATACAGAGAAGTAATCGATTTAGCATCTGAATTAGGAATCGAAAATTTACAGGTAAGAGAACAAGATAATGTGCTTTATATTGATGGGACAGCAAAATCTGCTGCAGATAAAAATAAGCTTTGGAATGCTTATGAAAAACTAGATCCAGAATATAGATCGGCTGATGTGGTGATGAATATCGAAGTTGAGGAAGGTGTTTCTAGAGAATATACAGTCGAAATAGGAGATTCTCTTTCGAAGATTGGAAAAGCGTATGGAGTTTCCTGGCAAGATATTTTTGAAGCCAATAAAGACATCATTTCAAATCCCGATTTAATTCAGCCAGGTTGGAAATTGAAAATTCCAACACCCTAAAATTGGCAAATTCCAATAAAAAAAATCCAAATTCCAGATGTGTATTAATACAATTGGAATTTGGATTTTTTTATTTTCAAGCTCTGGATTGGATTTTTAAAATTACCTTCCTCTAATGCTTAAATCAAATAAAAACTTTGCTGTTTCCTGGTCTGAATCGGCTGAGAAACCAGCAACATAAACTCCTTTTTTGCCCGAAGTCGACTTAATTCCGTATACAACTGCCTCATCTGCTGGGTCTGACTCACCCTCGTATCGATACACATGAACAATTTCAAATTTCTCAGGATTTTTTTTAATCGCGTCTGCATTTCGATTAAAATCGCACGTAAATCCTTTCTCATTCAATTGATCTAAAGCTTTTGAAACAGTTGCGTAATGATACATTCTTTTCATGATAAACTGAATTTAAAATTATATATTTCTAAAGATAACTATTTTAAAATTAAAAAGTTATGATAAAATTCATAAAATCTGAAATTTAAAATCATTATTGTTAGTTCTTAAATCGCTACTTTTGCAGCGCAGACCGCCTTATCGTCGCTCCGATTTTATCGGAGGGGAGGAAAGTCCGGACACCATAGAGAGGCATAGCGGGTAACGCCCGTCGGCTCCGATTTATCGGAGTTAGGACAAGTGCAGCAGAAAGTATGTACAGGTAATGCTGTAGTGAAACCAGGTAAACTCTATGCGGTGAAATACCAAGTATATCGGCATTTAAGGGCTTCTCGTTCGTTGCCGAAGGGTAGGTAGATTGAGTCCATCAGTAATGGTGGATCTAGATAAATGATAAGGTATTGTCTTGTTGCAAAATAAGACGAGAACAGAATCCGGCTTATAGGTCTGCATTTTTTATATATTTGTGAACTATCTAACTTACTTTCATGAATATTACTGCTCCAAATCCATCTTCAAAATCTAAAAAAAGTCTTTTTAGAACTGTTGCAACCAATCTTACTTTTTGGGTTTTAATTGCTATTATTTTGGGTGTTTTGCTTGGACATTTTTCTCGCGAAAATGGTGTGAAAATGGAATTTCTAGGCAAGAAGTTTATTCAGTTGATTTCGCTTTTTATAGGTCCAATTATCTTTCTAACGATTGTTTTGGGAATTTCGGGAATGGGGAATCTAAAAAAAGTGGGTCGTATTGGCGTTAAAGCTTTAACCTATTTTGAAGTGGTTTCGACCGTTGCTCTTGCAATTGGTGTAGCAGTCGCTTATTTATTTAAACCTGGAAAAATTGATAAATCGGGACTGACTTTTGGCGACGCAAGCCAATATACAAATGGAGCAGCAAAGGATTTTTCGTGGTTGCAGTTTTTCTTGTCCAATTTTACATTGCAGGTTTTGTTAGCGGCTATTATATGCGGAATCGCCTTGAATTTTTACCAGAAAAGGGAACAGACGATTTTAGTTTTGGAGCGATTTTCAAAAGTGGTTTTCTTCGGGTTAAAATATGTAATGTATCTTGCTCCAATTGGTGCTTTTGGAGGAATGGCTTACACAATCGGGAAATTTGGTTTGGCAACTTTGATTCCGCTAGGAAAATTGATGCTTTGCGTTTATCTAACTATGGCATTGTTTGTCTTTTTGGTTTTGGGAAGCATATTGAGATATTATAAAATCAGTATTCTTTCCATTTTAAAATACATCAAAGAAGAACTTTTACTTGTTCTCGGAACTTCGTCTTCTGAGGCTGCTCTGCCAAGCATTATGGTAAAACTGGAGAGAATGGGCTGCAGTAAATCGGTTGTGGGATTGGTGATTCCGACCGGTTATTCTTTTAATCTGGATGGGACGTCAATTTATCTTTCGATGTCGGTGCTTTTTATTGCGCAATTGTATGATGTTCATTTGAGTTTCTTCGAAATCCTAACCGTTATCGGAATTCTGATGATTACTTCGAAAGGTGCAGCAGGAGTAACCGGAAGCGGGTTTATTGTTTTAGCATCAACCTTAACCGCATTGCATAAAATTCCAGTTGAAGGTTTAGCATTTTTATTGGGCGTAGATAAATTTATGAGCGAAGCCAGAGCAATTACCAATTTAATAGGAAACACAGTAGCAACGATAATCATTTCTAAAACCGAAAGAGATTTTACAGAGCTGAATCTTGATCCTGTCTCGGAATGATTTTGCCACAAAGGCGCTAGGGCGCAAAGTTTTTTAATCTCGCAAAGTCGCGGAGTCGCAAAGTTTATTTATAAAACTTAATTTGAATAGCGTCCAGCTTTAGCCGGAGTCAACTCAAAAAAAACTTTGCGACTCCGCGACTTTGCGAGCAATTTTACACTCAAAAGAAAAACAAAATCTTCGTGCCTTAGCGCCTTCGTGCCAAAAAAAACTACGATTCGTCTTTAGTTGTTCGCACCAGACTAATGCCCGACATGAAAAAGACAATTCCTAATATTCCGTAAATAATAAGCGATTTGATATCTCTGGTTTCTCCAGATGTGCCGGCAAAAATAACGGCAGTATAAATAAGTCCTACTATTCCGAGGATTGTTAGCAATCCGCCGAAAAATCTTTTTAGGTTCATAATTGTTAGATTTAAAAGTTCTCTAACAAAGTTAAATTTCCATAAGTTAATTGCTGTTATACAATTGCTTATGAAAAATTATATGATTTTCAGAACTTATTTTTCTATTTTAAATTCCAATCCGATATTTCGAACACTTTCAATTTTAATTTTAGGATCTGAATTGAAGTACTTTCTAAGCCTGCTGATAAAAACATCCATGCTTCTTCCTGAGAAATAATCATCTTTTTTCCAGATCGACATTAAAATTTGATCTCTTTTTAAGAGTTGATTATGATTCAAATATAAATATTCGATAAGAGAAGCTTCCATTTCTGTAAGTTGCTGGACGTGATTTTTATTGTTTAGCGTTAAGCGTTCGTTATCAAAAATATACGAGCCGATTTCAATTTTATTGTTTCCGTCCAGACTTCTTTTTTGCTCGATTCTTTTTAGGATATTCTGCAAACGAAGAACCAACTCATCAACTTCAAAAGGTTTTGCGATATAGTCGTCTGCACCAAGTTTTAGACCGATGATTTTGTCTTCTTTGAGCTTTCTCGCCGTTAGAAAAATAAAAGGAATTTCAGGATTGATGGTGATTATTTTTTCGGCCAATGAGAATCCGTCCATTTTAGGCATCATGACATCAAAAATGCAAATATCAAAAACCTGATTTTTAAAATAGTCTAAAGCTATTTCGCCGTTTTCTGCCCAAATTACTTCAAATTGATGCAGTTCTAAATACTGTTTTAAAATCGCCGCAAAATCAAAATCGTCTTCGGCTAAAAGTAATCTTTTCAAAATAAGGGAATTAAACTTTTAATAAAATAGTAAACTGAGCGCCTTTTCCTAAATCGCTAATAACGTTTACAGAACCTTGATGCGCTTTTACGATTTGATCCACATAATACAATCCTAAACCTAAGCCTTTAGTATTGTGCAGATTTCCTTGTTCGACACGATAAAATTTCTCAAAAAGGAAGGCTTGTTTGTTTTTGGCAATTCCAATTCCGTCGTCTTCAAAACTTATAGAAAATTGCTTTTCTACAATTCTGGTTTTTACAGTAATCGTGCTCGAACCGTATTTTACAGCATTTTCCAAAACATTTAAAAAAGCGGTTGTCAAATGGAATTTATCCAAAACCAAAATTGTTTTTTCAGTCTGAAAATCGGTTTTCAAAATAATTTTAGGGAAAGCAATCTTAAAATCATTTGCGATAGAAAGCAGGAAATCTTCGGCTTCTATTTTTTCTTTCTGCAATTCAAGTTCATTTTCAGCCAAAGAATTCGCCATAACCTGATCAATCAAATTCTGAAGGCGATTGTTTTGGCGTGAAATTGTACTCACAATGGCATTGAAATTTTCGTCGTTGTCACGAATATTCTTCTGCGCTAAAATCTTTGTCGAAATTCCTAAAGTTGCCAAAGGCGTTTTAAGTTCGTGTGTGATATTATTGATAAAATCAGTTTTAACGTCGCTGACTTTTTTCTGTTTAATCAAAGCTTTTAAGGCAATGACAAAAAGCGTAATTAAAGTCAGAATGGATAATAGAGATAGAATGAGAATAAAAGTCATTCGTCTCAAAATAATCATTTCCCAATCTATTACAGAAACGTACATTGAATCTTCTGTCAGCAATTGATATTCCTGATTTTCAAAAGTTCCGTTGGTTGTTCCAACATAATTTCTCACTAAAAAAGCGTGATTTAAAGAAGCAAGATTTCCGTATAGTTTGTTTTGAATAAAAGGCTTTTCTGAGAAAATCGTATCGGCTTTTTTTGCACTTTGATACAGAATGAATTTATTGAGTACAATTGCAAAATCAATCTTGAAATTAGGCAAATCCCTTTCAAATTTTCGCTGAATTTCTTGTGTTACGGCACTCTGATATTCGTTTTGTAAAACACCAATTTTGATATCCAATTTGGTGTTTTTTCCTTTTATGTATTTTTCAGAAAGACTTTTGTAAAGCGCTTCTTTTTTTGTTACAAAAGCCGAATCAATATCGCTATAGTTATTAGAAATCTGAGCAATTTCATTTTTAATCTGTGTATGAAACTGCGCCACTTTGTATTCGTAGGCTGTTTTTACTAAATAACATTGCACCGTCATAAGCACAATTAATGCGATGACAGAAAATGCGATTAATAAATTGATTCTTTGTTTCATATCTCTTTGGAATTCTGTTTCAAAAATACAGCTTTTACCATACAAATGGCAGATTAACCCTGCATTAACCTACGATTAACTTTCGGAATTAGGTTTTCAAAGCATTTTTGCAACAACACTAATCAATTTAAAATGAATATTTATCTGCCCTTAAAACTTCTTATTACACTTTTACTTTTTGGTCTTTCCTATATTGCTAATGCACAGAATGTAACACAAAAAGATTCGCTTACAAATCAATTGGATGAAATAGTAATCAATAAAGAGAAAAAGACATTTACAAATTCAAACGGAAATATAAAAGTCGATGTTGCCAATTCAGCTTACAGCACAATTCCAAACCCAGTCGATTTGCTTTCAAAATTACCATCGGTTCAAGTAAGTACTGATCGTGAAAGTATTTCGATTATCGGAAAAGGAAATCCGTTAATTTATATAGACGGTCAAAAAGGAACCATAAGCGATTTAAATGCTTTATCTGTCGCCGATATTAAAACAATAGAAATTATAAAAAATCCGTCTTCTAAATATGAAGCCGAAGGCCGAGCTGTTATTTTGATCACCCGAAAACTAAGCAAAAAAGACAGTTTTAAAACTGATATTTCTGAAGTGGCATCTTTCAAAAAGCATTATAATAATTATTTAGGTTTCAATTCTAGTTTTAAAAAAGGCAAATTAGAATGGAAAGCTAATTTTAACTACAATAAACTAAATCCTTGGGAACGACACACTTTAGAATATGAAATTCCAAAAGCCTCAATTATTTCCGATTATGATGTAATGGCAAATACACATCGCAATCAATATGTTTTTGGAGGCGGGATGTTTTACAAAATAAAAGAGGAGGATTATTTCTCTATAAATGTAAATGGAAAGCTTCAGAATGATACTTTCGATATCAACACTTTTACTTTCAATCAAAATCAGGATCAGATCAATAATGTTTTTACGCTGAGTGATAATTCGAGTAAAAAAGATTTTGTAAACGCATTTGTAAATTATTCTAAAAAAATAAAATCGATTGACACGCAGCTTTTTGCTGGTTTTCAGTATTCGAATTTTAATCAGCATTTGGAAAGTTTAGTAGCGAACAATTATAACGAAACCAATTTTGAATTGTCGCAAAACCGAGATCAGAAATTTAATGTCGACGTTTTTTCTGGAAGGATTGATTTGGAGAAAAAGTTTAATAATGAAATGAATCTGGAATACGGAGGATTGTATTTGAATGCAAAATCAGTAACAAATGCAGACATTTTTGATTTTGAGAAAAATACTAATGAAGTATCTGATTATGATTTTAAAGAAGAAAATTTAGCTGCGTATGTTCAGTTTTCAGGAAAGCTTAAAAAAGTAGATTTTTCATTCGGACTAAGAGCCGAAAATACCAATGTATATGCAAAGTTTAGAACGCAAGTTTCGCCTTCTATTGATAAGAACTACACCAATTTGTTTCCTAAAGCCGATTTAACATTTACTATTGATAGTACAAAAAGCATCAATGTAAATTATTCAAAAAGTATTGTAAGACCAAAATATTCTTCTTTAAGCCAAATTGCGACCTATATAAATCCGTATTTTTTGTACGGAAGCAGTATCAATTTAGGGCCAGCATTTGTAGACGAAATTTCGAGTTCTTTTCAATATTTGGACAAAACTTTAAAATTTGGGTATTATCAAACCAAAGATGTCGTTAATCCGACTTTTGTTTTTAATGAAGAAACCAATGTGCTGATGATTACCGATATTAATTTTAAGCGGGAAACGGGTTTTACAATAGATTTGACGCTTCCATTTACTTATAAATTCTGGACAGTCACAAATTCTTTGGTTTTTACAAAAAGTAAGACAGAAGATGACGCAGCTTTATTGCATCCATCAAAACCTTATTTATATTATTATTCCAACAACACTTTTAAACTGCCGAAAGAGTTCAGTTTTGTTTTTTCTTTTTGGGGAATGACCAAACAAAATGATGGAATTTTTGAACGAAAAGCCAATTTTATAGTCGATATCTCACTGGCTAAAACATTCGGCAAAAACTGGAGCTGTACTTTAAATTATAATGATATTTTTAAGGCTACGAGTTATACAGATGCTTTTAGTATTAATAATGTAAACGCGAAGTTTAAATACTGGGTTGATGCAAACGAAGTTTCTCTAACGCTTCGTTATTCTTTCGGGAAGATTAAAGATTCTGAATTTAAAGGGAAAAGCGTCAATGAAAGTGAAAATAGAATCAGATAATAATTAAATTCCAATTTTTTAAATTCCAAATTCCAACCCAGAAAATGAAAAATCCAAAAATAAAAATTCCAAATTCCAATCTCGTACAGAAATTGGAATTTGGAATTTAAAATTTGAGATTTCAATTTTAAAATTTGGTATTTGGAATTTTAAAAATTGGATTTTTTTAATTTATCCTTCATCTTCTTCAGATTCTTTTTTAGAATCATCATGTGGTAATTCTTCGTCATCATCGGTCGAATTTAGTTCGAAGAAACTAAAAAACGAACCTCCATAACTTTTCTGGAATGAAAAATTACTCATATGATCCAGTTTCGTATATTTTGAATGTTCGATAATCATCATTCCGTCATCTTCCAATAAATCCCTTTCAAAAACAGTCAGAACAATTTTCTCAAAAGTCGCCTGATCCAATCCGTAAGGCGGATCAGCGAAGATAATATCATACGTAGTTTTGCAGTTTTCTAAAAACTTAAAAACATCACTTTTGGTTGCAGCAATATCAAAATCATATTCTGATGAAACTTGCTTGATGAATTTTACGCATCCGAAATCGCCATCAACAGAGGTGATTGGTGCGCTTCCGCGTGAAGCAAATTCATAGCTGATATTTCCCGTTCCTGAAAAAAGATCTAGAACCTTCAAGCTGTCAAAATGAAAATGATTATTCAAAACATTAAACAATGCTTCTTTACTCATATCAGTCGTTGGTCTCACAGGTAGATTTTTTGGCGGAAAAATTCTGCGTCCTTTATATTTTCCTGAAATGATTCTCATGATTGAAATAAGATATAATGTTTTTGATTTTGAGCGGTTGTAAAGCTGTTTCTTTCTTTTACGTTTGAGACATCCATAAAAGAAATATGGCGCACGTATTTATAAGCTATAGCATAAAATGGATCGTTTTCTGAAATGGTTCCCAATAATTCTAATTTGAAACTTTCAGGATTCATGCTCATTTGCTCAGCCGTAAATAAAATGTAGTAGATAAAATCTTCTGGAGTATTGTATTCGAACGTATTAAACAATAAAAGTTTTTGATTCTGCACCACGATAATTTCAAAATTACCAGGATTAAAATTCACAATCATTTTTTTGTCGTCATTGTTTCTTGAATTATCCAGAATTTTTTCAACCAAAATGGTATTGGCATGTTTAGAATTAAAAGACCCTACATTGTCTATCAGGAAATTGTTGATATTCACATAAGGAATATAAACCGAATTCATTTGATAATTAGGGATTTGATCATAAGTAAAGTGATCTGTTTCGAATACTTTTGTGGTGTATTGCAGATAACTTCCTAAATAATTCTCATCAAATAAAGCTGTTGGTACAAAAGTTGAAAAAGTGTTATTATGGATAACCATTACTTCGTCATAAGTCTCTTTTAATTCAGGATTAACCTTAAAAGCATTGCTGAATAAATCTTCAATTCGGCTTGTTTTGCTAGTGGTGTCAAACTTTATTTCTTTGAAAGAAGTAATGACATTGTTTAAAGTATCAAAACAGCAATATGAAAATCCAGTCAGGGAAACCTGAATTGAAAGTTTTCTGTAATTTTTTGAAGTAATGTTAGTATTTTGTAATGACATAGTTGATTTACAATTCGTTACCTGTTTTAAATCAAGAAAGAATTTAAGCGACCACAAACTTACAAATAAAAAAAATAACAATGTCAATTTCAATATCAATGAAAAAGACTTAATCAACATGCAATTTCAAAATTTAATATTGCAAAAAAGTTACCAGAATGTTATCATTTTGTTTATTATCAGTTATTTAAGTATGTGATTAAAATTTAAGCTTTGAGATTGTTTTTAATTTTCATATTAAACTTGATTTTGTCATTGAAATTGATTTTTGTCATTGCCATTAAAAAAAACGACCTTTGTATTTCAATTTTATTTTATGAATTCTGCACAGTTTTACGGTATTTTACAAAAACGATTTCCTTTTCCTCCAACCTATAAGCAGGATATTTTTTTTCAGAAAATTGCAATCTTCCTGACTGAACCTCAAAACGACACGATTTTTGTTTTGAAAGGATATGCCGGAACGGGAAAAACAACCGTTATTTCTACTATTGTCAATAATTTAGGCGATATCAATAAAAAGTACGTTTTATTGGCGCCAACGGGACGCGCGGCAAAAGTAATTGCCAATTATTCTAACAATCCAGCCTTTACAATTCATAAAAAAATATATTTCCCGAAGAAATCTTCTGGAGGAGGAGTGGCTTTTACCAAACAAGTCAACAAACATAAAAACACCATTTTTATCGTCGATGAGGCTTCGATGATTTCAGACAGTACTTTAGACAGCGGTTCACTTTTAGACGATTTGATTAATTATGTCTATTCTGGGCAAAACTGTAAAATGATTCTTTTGGGAGATACGGCGCAGCTTCCGCCAGTAAATTTGGATGTTAGTCCAGCTTTGGATATTGATACTTTGGGTTTTCATTACAGTAAAGAAATTGATCATATCGAATTGGATGAAGTAATGCGTCAGGAAGAAAGTTCTGGGATTCTATATAATGCGACAGAATTGCGAGAATTGCTTAAAGAGAGCTTCATTACCGAATTTCGATTTAATGTAAAGAAATTTAAAGACATTGTTCGCTTGACGGATGGTTATGATATTCAAGATGCGATAAATTCGGCTTACAGCAATTATAGTATTGAAGATACTGCTTTTATTGTTCGTTCTAATAAAAGAGCAAATCAGTACAATGAACAGATTAGAAGCCGTATTTTATTTAAAGAAAGCGAACTTTCGGTTGGTGATTTCTTAATGGTAGTTAAGAATAATTATTTCTGGCTGAAAGAAACTGACGAAGCTGGATTTATTGCCAATGGAGATATTATTGAAGTTCTGGAGCTTTTCGGAATAAAAGAATTGTACGGATTTAAGTTTGCGAAAGTAAAAATCAGAATGGTCGATTATCCAGAACAAAAGCCTTTTGAAACGGTTTTAATTTTAGATACTTTAACCAGCGAATCGCCTTCTTTAACGTATGAAGAATCAAATCGTCTATACGAAGAAGTGATGAAAGATTATGAAGATGAACCAACCAAATACAAAAGATTTCAGAAAGTAAAAGAAAACGAATATTTCAACGGACTTCAAGTTAAATTTTCATACGCAATAACCTGTCATAAATCGCAAGGTGGACAATGGAATACTGTATTTATCGAACAGCCATTTTTACCAAACGGAATTGATACTGATTACATTAGATGGCTTTACACCGCTATGACACGTGCTAAAAATAAGCTATATTTGATAGGCTTTAAAGACGAGAGTTTTGAAGAATAAATTTTAGCCACAGATTAAAAGGATTAAAAAGATTTTTTTGAATGCGTTTAAATTTCTCTCGCAGATTTTGCAGATTGAGCGGATTATTAATTTTAAAAACGCAATCAAATAATCTGCTCAATCTGCAAAATCTGCGAGAAACAAAAATTAAGCATCACACCATTTTAAATCTGTGAAAATCCGTTTAATCTGTGGCAAAAAAAAATAAAAATGACAACACTAAACGACTTACATTCGATTTCCTCGACGTTTTCGAATACAGATAAAATGCCGGTTCTGTTTTTAGGACACGGCAGCCCAATGAATGCTATTGAAGAAAATCAGTTTGTGACTGGTTTTCGTAATTTAGCAAAAACACTTCCACAACCCAACGCTATTTTATGTGTTTCGGCACATTGGTTTACAAAGGGAACAAAAGTAACTTCGATGGAAATGCCAAGAACCATTCACGATTTTGGAGGTTTTCCGCAAGCGCTTTTTGATGTGCAGTATCCAGCAAAAGGAAGTCCAGAATTGGCAGTTGAAACGCAAAAGCTCTTAGATCCCGTTATGGTTGAACTAGATGAACATTGGGGATTAGATCATGGCGCTTGGAGCGTGATAAAACATTTGTATCCAAACGCAGATGTTCCCGTAATTCAGCTGAGTATCGATTATACCAAATCGGGGCAATATCATTTCGAATTGGCTCAAAAACTGCAATCACTTCGCTATAAAGGCGTTTTAATTATCGGAAGCGGTAATATTGTCCATAATCTTAGAATGGTTGATTTCAGAAATTTTGATAAAGACAATTACGGTTACGATTGGGCAATTGAAGCGAGAGAAACGGTAAATAATTATTTGTTAGACGGAAATTTTCAGCCTTTAATTGATTTTGAAAAACTAAATAAAGCGGTTCAATTGGCGGTTCCAACACCAGAACATTATCTTCCGTTGTTGTATACTTTAGGTTTAAAAGATAAAACGGATGAATTGGATTTGTTTAATGATAAACTATTAGCGGGTTCTTTAAGTATGACTTCGGTAAAAATTATGTAATCAACTTTACGTAATAATTTTTATAATCAAGAAAATCAGTATTTTGACAAGAATGTCGTTAAAATGTCGCAAACAAACCGTTATCAAAATCAACTTTTCAAAAGTAGTTTTGTCGAAATAATAAATCAAAATTGATTATGAACGAAATTGGAAAAAAGATAAAAGAAATAAGAAAGAAAAAAGGTCTTTCTCAAGAAGAATTAGCCGAAACTTCAAAAGTAAATTTAAGAACGATTCAGCGCATTGAAAATGACGAAAATGAACCACGTGGGAAAACCTTGAATCTGATTTGTGAAGTTTTAGATATAAATACTGAAGATGTTTTAGATTATGGAAAGCATGAAGACAAAAGCTATTTGATTGTTTTTCATCTTTCAGTATTAGTATTTCTCGCAATTCCTGTCGGAAATATTATTTTGCCTCTTATTTTATGGATTGCGAAAAAAGATAAAATTATCGGACTAAAAGAAATTGGAGCAAATCTGCTCAACTATCAAATAGTTTGGTCGATTTTTACTTTTATTGTAATAACAGTTTTTGCTGTTTCTAAAATTATGCATTACGGTCAATCTTTTATGCTTTTATATATTTTTATAGCATTTTATATTTTGAATATAGTTTTGCCAATATTTTTTGCAATTAAAACAAGCAAAAAAATGAGCATCAATCTATATCCAAATCTGATAAGAATAATTAAGTAAGATCAGGATAATTATAATTTGAGAAAGGAAATTATTTTTCCTTTCTCAAATTATAAGCATACAAATAACCATCTGCGCTTCCATAAAAAATAACATTATTGATAATAAATGGTGAAGAAACAATAGGTCCCAATCTATAAAATTCATTCATTACTCTGTGATTCTCTGCATAAATAGACAAATCGGTTGCCTTCGCCGCGTGGGTAAAATCTAAAAGATTATTGTTTAAAATTGTTTTAGCGTACTTGTTTCTATTTTCGGTTGGAGTAACTTGGAATTCTTTTTTAGAATGTAAATTCAGACTGAAGAAATTCCCCGAAAAATCTCCAAAATAAATCGTATTGCCGGCAATGGCAGGCGAAGAATAAACATATCCATTTCCTTTAAAACGGTATTTTTCTTTTCCAGTTTTTGCGTCCAATGCCAATAGAGCATAAGTATCTGAAGTTCCAACATAAACGGTATTGTCTTTAATAACAGCCGAACTCAAAATCCAAGAGTTTTCAGCATTGTATTTCCAGATTACTTTTCCTGTTTCAGCATCAAGCGCAAAGAAATACGGATCTCTTGCACCAAAATAAACGACACCATCATAAACTACTGCAGAAGCCTGAATTCCTGTAAAACCCGTTTTGATTTCAGTAGAAAATTTCCATTTTTCTTTTCCCGTTTTGCAATCCAAAGCATAAAAAATGCTGTCCCATCCGCCAAAATAAACGGTACTTTTTTCTAAAACAGGAGTGCTGTGTATGGCAGCTTTGGTTTGGAAATTCCATTTCAAAGTTCCTGTTTTGGCATCAACAGCATATAGATTCCCATCACTGCTTCCAAAAATTGCTAATGCAGAATTATGGTCTACATAAATTACTGGTGTCGAAAGATAAAAATCCCATAAATCGGCCATAAGCAAATCGCTTGGTTTCATGCCCCACATTCCAACTTCACTATACCAATGTTCGCCTTTGGTTGTAAAACGCCAAATTTCTTTTCCTGTTTTAGCATTTACAGCATAATAATGGCCATCAAAACTTCCAAAATAAATAATGCCGTTGTAAATGCTTGCAGAACTGTGAACGGATCCGTTGGTTTTAAATTTCCATTTTAAGTTTCCAGATTTTTCATCGACAGCATAAAAGTAACTGTCTTCACTGCCAATATATGCGATTCCGTTTTGAACGATTGGCGAAGAAAAGATTTTACCATCTGTTTTAAATTTCCATTTTAAATCTTGCAAAGGCTGATAATCTTTTCCATCAAAAATTCGATTTGTAAATGCATTGATGGGTTTATTCTGAGAAAAAATGTTGGAAGCAAAGATTAAAAAGAAATAGAGAAGGAGAGAAGTAAAGTTTCTTTTCATGTTTTTTCTTATAAAAGTAAAAATATTTATAAGATATTAAAATACAATGCTTTGAGAAATATGTTAAAAATATATTTTAAAAAGCTCTTTGATAATGGAATATTTGTCTTTATATGAAAATAACGAATGAACTCGTCAAAGTTTTCCAATCGTTTCCATTTATGTAATATTGGTCTATAAGTTTATAATCTATATAATTTGTTTAAATAATAAATTTGGTGCGACAGCAAAATGTTTTGTTTAAATTTGTTTATTTTTGTGTAAGTAATTGTTTGTCAGTTGATTATTTTGTTTTTTTCTTCTTTTTAAGTAGTTTTTTAAATGCCTTTTGTGATTAACTGGTGATAATTTAAAAAATAACAGAAGATGTTTACAAATGAAGTAAGAGTGCGGCATCAGCACTATAATCACTGATAAAATTAAGATGAATCCAAACAAAGCATTATGGGAAAAAGGCGATTTTACACGCGTTGCAGAATCTATGAGAGAAAGTGGTGCGGAATTGGTTGCCAAAATTGGAATTAAAGAAAATAGTAACGTTTTAGATCTCGGCTGTGGCGATGGGACTACCGCAATACCTTCGGCAAAATTGGGGGCCAATGTTTTAGGTGTTGATATAGCAAGAAATTTAGTTGAAGCTGGCAATCTTCGAGCAAAAAAGGAAGGATTGGATAATATTGTATTTCAAGAAGGTGACGCAACTGATTTGAATGAATTGAAAAATCAATCTTTTGATGTTACGATGAGCATTTTTGGAGCTATGTTCGCTCCAAAACCTTTTGATGTTGCCAAAGAAATGGTTCGTGTTACACGGCCTGGAGGTAAAATTATTATGGGTAATTGGATACCAGGAGATCCAACGTTGATTGCGCAAATCTTGAAAATTAGTGCTGAATTTACGCCTCCGCCTCCTGAGGGTTTTGTAAGTCCAATGCTTTGGGGTATTGAGGATAACGTAATCGAAAGATTCACAAATGCAGGTGTTCTAAAAGAAAATATTTCTTTTGAGAAAGATACCTTTACATTTAAAGCCACATTTCCACCTTCGGAATGGCTAAATCGATTAAAAACGTACTATGGCCCAACTATGAATGCTTTTGAAGCTGCAGAACAAAATGGCAAAACTTCCGATTTGTATGCTAAACTTGAAGGATTAGTTAATAGCCAAAACCAAAGTAATGACAATTCTACATTAATTCCTGCAACTTATCTTCGTGTTACAGTTTTGGTTTAATTTTTTGTCTTAATATTCTTGAACATGATTTTCATCTTTTACAGAAATAGAAATACAGAAAATTTAAAAGTAATTTTTGCATATTTGCAAACACTTAAAACTAGTGAAAGTTAAATTACTAAATTTTGAGTTTTTTAAACTCAGTAAAATAGAAGAATGAAAATAATAGCAGTAATTCCAGCTAGATATGCTTCAACACGTTTTCCAGCAAAACTGATGCAGGATCTTGGAGGCAAAACAGTAATTTTAAGAACTTATGAAGCGGCTGTTTCAACAAAGCTGTTTGATGATGTTTTTGTAGTGACTGATTCTGATTTAATTTTTGATGAAATTGTGTCTAATGGCGGAAAAGCCATTAAGAGCATCAAAGAACATGAATCTGGAAGTGACCGTATTGCAGAAGCAGTTGCCAATCTGGATGTTGATATTGTAGTAAATGTTCAGGGTGATGAACCTTTTACAGAAGCAGAACCTTTGGCGCAAGTTTTATCGGTCTTTAAAAATGATCCTGATAAGAAAATTGACTTGGCTTCGTTAATGCGTGAAATTACAAATGAAGACGAAATCAATAATCCAAATAATGTAAAAGTTGTTGTAGATCAGTCACAGTTTGCATTATACTTTTCACGCTCTGTAATTCCGTATCCGAGAGAGAAAAATGTTGGAGTACGATATTTTCAGCACATCGGAATTTATGCTTTTAGAAAACAAGCTTTATTAGACTTTTATAGTCTTCCAATGAAATCTTTAGAAGCTTCTGAGAAGTTAGAGCAATTACGTTATTTGGAATTCGGAAAGCGTATTAAAATGGTTGAAACGACTCATGTTGGAATTGGAATTGATACGGCTGAAGATTTGGAGAGAGCGAGAGCGATGTTGAAGGATATTTAATTAATTTGAATAACATTATCTACAATCTTGTCATTTCGACGAAGGAGAAATCTCCGCGAGAAACTCCACAATGCTGATCAATCTTTGTCGAGCTACTTATGGAGATTTCTCCTTCGTCGAAATGACAAAACTGTGTGGACACTTTGGCTAAAAACAAAAAAACGCTCCAAATCTTGGAGCGTTTTTTTAATATCTAAATCGTATTTTTATTGATATAAAGCTGGATATTTAGAAGGATTTACTTCGTGCATCATATCGTACACTTTCTCGTAAATATCTTCTGCAGAAGGTTTGGAGAAATAATCTCCATCTGTTCCGTATGCAGGTCTGTGGGCTTTTGCAGCAAGCGTTTGTGGTTTGCTGTCCAGATATTTATAAGCGTCTTGTTCTTCTAAAATCTGCTGTAAAATGAATGCTGAAGCTCCTCCAGGAACATCTTCGTCGATTACTAAAAGACGGTTTGTTTTTGCAATACTTTTTACAATGTCTTTGCTAACATCAAACGGAAGTAAAGATTGAACGTCAATAACTTCGCACTCAATTCCTTTTTCTGCTAATTCATTAGCTGCTTGCATAACCAATCTTAAAGTTGATCCGTAAGAAACTAATGTAATATCAGTACCTTCTCTTAATGTTTCTACAACTCCAATTGGTGTTTTAAATTCACCAAAATTTAAAGGTGTTTTTTCTTTTAAACGATATCCGTTCAAGCATTCGATAACCAAAGCAGGTTCGTCACATTCTAACAAAGTGTTGTAAAAACCAGCAGCTTGCGTCATGTCTCTTGGAACCAAAACATGTATTCCACGAATCGCATTGATAATCATTCCCATTGGAGAACCAGAATGCCAGATTCCTTCCAAACGGTGTCCGCGGGTTCTAATGATTAATGGCGCTTTTTGTTTTCCAACAGTTCTATATTGTAAAGTAGCTAAATCGTCACTCATGATCTGAATAGCATACAATAAATAATCTAAATACTGAATTTCGGCAATTGGGCGTAATCCTCTCAATGCCATTCCGATTCCCTGACCAATAATAGTCGCTTCACGAATTCCGACATCGGCAACACGAAGTTCTCCGTATTTTTCCTGCATGCCTTCAAGACCTTGATTTACGTCTCCAATGTTTCCAACATCTTCACCGAAAATTAAAGTTTCAGGATATTTCGCAAACAAAGCATCAAAATTATCACGAAGAATCATTCTTCCGTCCAAATCTGGTTTTGCATTTTCTGCATATTTAGGAAGAACTTTTTGTACAGAAAATACATTTTGAGCCGATTCCGAATGCTGATTACTGCTGAATTTTTCTTGAGTTTCATTCAAGAATTTTGTAATCCAATTTGATAAAAGAACTTTACTGTTTGGCACTTCAATAAAACGAAGAATCTTTCTTGCATAAACTAATAATTCCTTTTTTAGCGGTGCTTTAATTGCAGCCAATTCAGAAATTAATTTTTTGATTCTTTCTTTATGATTGATGCTTGCTTCAGCAATTTGCTCCAATAAAGCTAAGAGATTCTTTTGTTCGTCTATAATAGGATTAATGAAGTTATTCCAAGCTTCTTTTTTAGCTTCTAAAACTTCTTTCTTTAATTCGAAATCAAGTTCTGCCAATTCTTCTGGAGAAGCAATATTAATGGCAATCATCCAAAGACGCATCTGACGAATACAGTCAAAATCTCTTTCCCAAGCTAGTCTTTCTGCACTTTTGTAACGTTCGTGAGAACCAGAAGTAGAGTGACCTTGCGGTTGTGTTAATTCGTTTACGTGAATTAAAACAGGAATATGTTCTTCGCGCGCAATTGCTCCAGCTCTTTCGTAAGTAGAAACCAGTTCGGCATAATCCCAACCTTTAACTCTAAAGATTTCATAACCTTTAGAATCTTCGTCGCGTTGGTATCCTTTTAAAATTTCAGAGATATTTTCTTTAGTCGTTTGGTGTTTAGCGTGAACCGAGATTCCGTATTCATCATCCCAAACGCTCATTACCATCGGAACTTGTAAAACTCCTGCAGCGTTTATGGTTTCAAAAAATAAACCTTCAGAAGTACTGGCGTTACCAATGGTTCCCCAAGCTACTTCGTTTCCATTAACAGAAAATTTGTCTTTAATTGTAATTCCGTCAACGTTTCTGTAAATTTTTGATGCTTGAGCCAAACCAAGCAATCTTGGCATCTGACCAGCAGTTGGAGATATATCTGAACTTGAATTTTTTTGTTTTGTTAAGTCTTTCCAAGAACCATCTTCGTTTAAACTATGCGTTACAAAGTGTCCTCCCATTTGTCTTCCTGCAGACATCGGATCAAAAGCTAAATCGGTGTGACCGTATAAACCGGCAAAAAACTGTTTAGCGTCCAATTCGCCGATAGCCATCATAAAAGTTTGGTCGCGATAGTATCCAGAACGGAAATCTCCGTTTTTAAAAGCTTTTGCCATTGCCAGCTGCGGAACTTCTTTTCCGTCGCCAAAAATTCCAAATTTAGCTTTTCCTGTTAATACTTCTTTTCGACCTAAAAGACTACATTCACGGCTTGTAACCGCAATTCTATAGTCATTCAATACCTCAGTTTTGAAATCTTCAAATGTCAGTGTAGTATTGGTTTTTTCTTTTATCATAATCTTGTAGGGTCATGTTGTTTATGTCGCGAAATTACTTAAAAACAATCAATAATCATAATTCTTTGAACTAAATATAATTTAATTATTTGTATTCAAATCTAAAAACTACGTATTTTATTTGTGTTATTTTTATATGTAATTTAATTTTATTGATAATTTCGCAAGTTTTTGTTTAATTTTTATTTGATTAAAACCATTTTCGGGTAAAAAGAGTAACTAACGTTTTTGGCGAAAATGTGATGATAAATCGTATTTTTTCATTGTATTTAGGTTGTGATATTTCCCATCCGTTATTAGAATAAACAGGAAAATAGAGTTCAAAGTAGTCAGGAACAAGGTTTAAACGCACTCCAGAATCGTAAGCAAAGAACTCATTTTGATGCTTATTTTTCAAAAAACCAATGTCTCCATAAAGTTCTACCCAGTTCCATATCGCATAACTTGCGTTTAGAGTTGTCATCCATTGGTTAGCGTAAGAAGGCTCTAATTGTGACTTGAAACCTCCTTCGGCAATTACATATTGCTGACTAAAAAATCCCGTACTTTCTGATCTTCCAAACAAATTGTAATCAAATAAATAATCTGTTGGACGGTCTAAACCAAAACTAAAATAATCTGAGTTTGTTGTGTTGTACAAGAAACTTCCAGCGAATAGCCTTAAATTTAACTTTTTATTATTTTCGAATAATCTTCTGTATTCTACTTCTCCCGAAACTTTTCCGAATCCGCTAGAAAACTGCAAATCGGTCATAAAATTAAAATGATCAATTAATTCTGTTTTGGTATTGGAATAACGTGCGTTGAAAACAGAATAGTTGGGTTCTGAATTATCTGTAATATAACTGCTCGCTTCACGGTTTACCATAACCTGTCGGAACATAAATGCTTGTTTTCTATTGTCTCTAAAATCTTTTTCGCGAATGCGGAACACCACCATCGGATTTAATCTCAAATAAGTGGCATCTGGCGCATAGTGAAAATAGTTCTGGCTGATAGAATAGCGAACATTATATAAGGTGCTGTTTCTGTAATACTGGTTCCATGAAAAAGCTGATGAACCCGAAATTGTACCTGCCTTGATTGAGTAGGCCGGATTAATATCAAAATTAAAAGGCTTGTCTAAAATGGTTTTATTATGAAAACGAATTCCAGGCGTGAAACCATCATAATAGTTATAATTTAATGTCGGAATGTATAAAATCTGATTGTAATCTGGATCTTCTAAATCTTTAGCGAAATTAAATTTTATAGGACGATTCAGTGCAACATGTTTTAGAGATCTCCAGTTGTTTCTCTGATTGTACTCCGGAACTTCATTATTGTAATTAATGACAATTTTGTCTGCATTTTTTCGGCTGAACGCATAAACAGAATCTTTTTTGGTAGGTTCAATCCATTCTTTAAAAACGATTTCTTTCTTTTTAATTCCGTAAATCGGAATAGGAGCGTAGATTCCAGTTTTATTTTTTACCGAAAATGTAATGCTGTCTGCAGTTCTCGAAACGTTCGAAAATTTATAATCTATAATATCTCTCGAATCGATTATGGTTTTAAAGAACCAGTCGATATTTTTTGGACTTTTTTGAGTTAAGATTTTTTCAAAATCATAACGGTTCGATTGCCCAAATTGGTTAAGATTGTAAAACTCTTTTACGCTTTTAGGCACAATATCATGATTAAGATAATCGTCTAAATAACTCAAACTTAAACCAGCGCGGTATTTGCTGGCAATCTGTTCGTTAAATTTTATAAGCGTGTTTTTCGGGTCGCCAAGCGGCTGATCTAGATTTTTACGAGCCATCAGCATATAATAATAGCTGTATTGCTCGTTAAAAGTAAGATTGGTAATGTTGTAGCTTTTAAAGAGTTTCATGTCCGAAAGTCTTCCCAGCATTTTTTCATCCTGATGATGTTCTTCCATATACTTCATCATTGTGTAAATCTGGATTCCGTCATAAACCCAATTGTCTTTTCGCGGATCTAAACGCAGACTGTTTTTGAGATAATTATTTAAAAAAGTCTTTAAAAACTGAATCTCAAACATAAAATCATCTTCAAACGGACTAATAAATGAAGGCAGCTGATTTAAACCATAAAAAGGATTTCGGTCATAATCTGCCTGAGAAACGGTAATTCTTTCATGCGGATACTTGCCAATAAATTTTTCAGCGTAAGAAACTACTCGATTAATAATAATGGCTTTCTGGAATTCGTCTATTTTTTTGTTTTTTAAATTTGTCAGAACCTCTAAAGAGCCATTATCGTAGCTTCTAAAACTGTTTTGCTTTTCGATATAAAGACTAAAATCGGTTCTGTTTTTGCCCGAAAAAGAATAAATATTATAGCTCTGATTGGTTGAATCTTTGGAAACTGGATTTAAATCGGTAGTTATAGAATACTGATTTGGAATTTTAATTTCCACCTCATAATCACTCACTGCATTGGCAATATCATCCAGATTGAAATTATTGTACTTGACAAAAAGTCCATTTTCAAAACGAGCGGGGCTTAAAAACCAGTTTTTTAATAACATGCCGCCATTTTGATCAAATCCAAAATGAGTGAATTTATCATTTGGTATTTTTACAATATAATTAAGGTGCAGATCGATTTTTTCGTTCGGTAGAAGTTTACGATTCAATCGTACAATGATATAATCAGGATCATCGGCGCTTCTTTCCCATTCCAGAGCCGAAAAATTGGTTTCGGTTAGATTTATAATGGTAGTTTTTCCTCTGTCCACAGCTTTGGCTAAATGAAAACCTCTGTAAAACTCATCAGAAAAACGTCTTGCCAAAGGCGTGTTTTTGTCTGCAAAAGCATTATTCCAATCATTCAAAACAATCGAAACCAGAGTGTCGTTTGTAGTATTATGATACGTAATATCCTGTTTTATATTCAGTGTCTTAAGCTCAAGATTTACCGCCACTTCCATCTTAGATTGATGTTGTGCAGTTAGTTCTATCGAAAATGATAAAACTATAATGAGGCAAATAATTTTATAAAGTGCTTTCAAATAATGGCTTAAAAATTATCAGACATACTTATGTACGGACATAATGAAGTTACGGATTTTTGTAAAAATAGTATAAAAAAAGCTGTTTAAAAAAACAGCTCTCAATTTTTGCGTATTTGCAGTATATTTTAACCATATAAGTGATATAAGTTCATTGAAAAGAACTGCTTTGAACGTTGCGATTAAATTCTTATAATCGCTTATATGGTTTGGAAAATTAGAAATTAGGACTTAAATCGTACTTTTTGTAGAATTTATCTAATGCTTCTACAACTTCGTCTTCTGTGTCTACGATTTTAAATAAATTTAAATCTTCAGGGCTTACGGTATGCATTTTTTCAACCAATACCGTTTTAACCCAGTCAATCAGGCCAGACCAGAATTCAACTCCAACTAGAATAATAGGGAATTTTCCAATTTTTTTAGTCTGAATCAAAGTGATGGCTTCAAACATTTCGTCTAAAGTTCCAAAACCTCCTGGCATTACCACAAACCCTTGAGAATATTTTACGAACATTACTTTTCTCACAAAGAAATAATCGAAATTCAGGTTTTTATCATGATCAATATACGGGTTAAAATGCTGTTCAAACGGAAGTTCGATATTTAAACCAACCGAAGTTCCTCCGCCCAAATGCGCGCCTTTATTTCCAGCTTCCATAATTCCGGGACCACCTCCTGTAATCACACCGTAACCTGCTTTACTGATTTTATAAGCGATTTTTTCTGCCAATTGATAGTACTTGTCTTCTGGCTTTGTTCTTGCCGATCCAAAAATAGAAACGCAAGGACCAATACGTCCCATTGCTTCGTAACCATTTACAAACTCAGACATAATTTTAAAAATTGCCCAGCTGTCATTGGTTTTAATTTCATTCCACGTTTTTTGCTTTAAACGATCCTGAATTACTTTATCTTCATCATTATCAAAATCTTCTAATCTCATTTTAGGTATTTTAATTTATTATTTTATTTATGTTTTTCCCTGCAATTATCATCCTGAATATAGTCGGAGTGAGGAGATTCCCGATATCTATCGGGACTTCCTGTCCGCTATTTCCCGATAAACAAAAACTACGGTTAAAAGCCTTGTTTTTCTAAATCGGGAGATGCCGCTCCCATCAGGGCTAGGGCAGTTGGTTTCAAATAAACATTTGGTTTAATTGAAACATGTTTTCTTTAAAAAAGCATGGATTTTTCAAAAAAAGCGGATACTAAATTAACGCTTTTTTCTAGAATTGTTACAAAAAGCAGTAATTATAATACAAAAGTAATGTTGGGATAATAATCAAATTTGGTTTTTTGATTCATTATCAGATGTTTGGTGCATGTAAAATCAGTAAGTTTTTTAGATCTAAATCTTTATGAAAGTTTAAGGACAAATGTGTATATAGTTTTGATAAAAGGTAAATTATAAAGTTGGTGTGCGCATTTTTGTCATTTCGACGAAGGAGAAATCTCCGCGAGAAGCTCGACAAAGATTGGGTTTTCGTTGCGGAGTTACTTGCGAAGATTTGCTGCGCCTGTTCGCTATCGCTAGGGTCTCCTTCGTTGAAAT
>NZ_WUMO01000013.1 GCF_009826975.1 Flavobacterium sp. HBTb2-11-1
TAACTGTATCATTGCAGCGCCAGTTAGTGTAACTATCCCTGCATTGAACCCTCCAACCATTAATACTGTTAACGGAACAGATATTTACTGTGCTCCGACAGCTAATACAACTAGTACAGTAACTGTAAATGTTACAAATGGAGTTGGTCCATTGCATTTCGAGATTCTTTCTCCGGCAAGTGCAACAACGAATACTTCGGGAGCTACTAGTGGTGTGTTTACATTACTTGATGCAGGTACTTACTTATTCCAAGTAACAGATGCTAATGGTTGTAAAGACGAAGAATATTATACAGTTAAACCATTAGTTAACATTACAATTGCTACTCAATTGGTTAGTGATGTTAGCTGTAATGGCGGTGCAAATGGTTCTGTGAAATTTGACGTTGATAACTTCAGTGGTACTTATACTGCCGCATTAATTGGTGGTCCAACTACTGGAACAATTACACAAGTAGGAAAAGTTGTTACTTTAACTAATCTGCCAATTGGTAATTATACAATTGAAGTTACAGATCAAATAACAAACTGTAAAGCTAGTGCTTCAGCGACTGTTGGTCAGCCATCAGTATTGACACTAACTGAAACAGCAAATGTTCATGCAAACTGTAATTCAGGTGCACAAGTAAGCGTTACAGCTGCAGGTGGAACTCCAAATTACAGATATGCATTTGTCGCGGGAACTGGAACTCCAACGGCTACAGATTACACTAATAGCAATAATGTGATATTAGATCCGGCTGTAAGTACAACTTGGAGAGCTTATGTTATTGATGCTAATAATTGTGAAACATTTATTCCAATTACAATTGTGATGGATCCAATACCAAGCGCAATTACAGCAAACGTGACAAGCCAATGTCCAACAGCAGCTGGTGAATATACATTTACGGTTAACGTTGGTTCGGGTGTTGCACCTTACGAGTATAGCATTGGAAGCGGATTCCAATCTAGCCCGACATTTACCGTAAATAAACCAGGAACATATGATATTACAGTAATAGATGCAAATGCATGTACAGCAACTGCGACAGCAGCTGTGACTATTTCACCAGCATTACAGCTTAATACTGTTGTAAATACGCTTCCAAGCTGTACATTAAATAATGGTGTAATTACAGCAACTGCTTCAGGTGGTTCTGCAACAGCAAATTATAGATATACTTTAGATGGCGGTGTTATTGTAAATACTACACCTGCGGTATTCAATAATGTCGCGCCAGGTACACATATTGTAAGAGTAAGAGACGTTGTTACAGGATGTGTATTCCAAGTAACAGTTGAAATTGCTCCAGCAACAGTGATAACAGGATTTGCATTACAAGGAACGAATGTGTCTTGTAAAGGCGGCTCTGATGCAACAATTACTGCTACTTTAGATCCAAGCAACGTGGGCGTAAATGATAATCCAGTTTACACTTACACATTAACAGGTACGACGGCTTTAGGTGTTGCGGTAAACAGACCAGCTCAAACACTTAATGTATTCGAAAACCTTCAGGCGGGAGATTATACAGTGACGGTAACATCTGGTAGAGGTTGTCAAGATTCTGAAGATATTAGAATTAATGAAAACCCTTTAATCACAGTAGGCGCTCCAATTATTGCACAGTACGGTTGTGCAACTGGTACAAATACGTCAGCTTATGCTACGATTACTGTAAGTACAGTAACAGGAGGTTCAGGTAACTATGTAATCTACGAATTCTTGAAAAACGGTGTAGTAGTTCAAAAAGGTGCCGAAAAAGTATACAGCGAAGCTGATTTCTTAGGAGGAAGCTATACTATAAATGTTTATGATGATAAAGGGTGTATGGGAACCACTGCAGCAGCATCAGTTATTAATCCATTTATTAGCCTGGATGCAATAAAAGTAAATGTGAATACAGCTGTTACATGTACTTCTAATGAAGATATCACAGTAACTGTTACATCAACAGGCGGTACCCCAGTACTTCTTAATTATACAGTTACAGGTGTAAACGGAAATGCATTCATTCAGACAAATACAAGTGGTGTATTCACAGGATTAACAATAGGTGAATATCTAATTACGGTACATAACCCAGCAACTGGTTGTTCAATTCAAACAGTACATTATGTTAATAATCCTAATACTTTCGACATTAAAGCAGTGACAGTAAACGGACAAATTTGTTATGGAGCTGCTAACGGAAGCGTAGATTTAACATTTGTTGACAATCAATCGAACCCAACAAATGATGCAGGTGCATTCAACTATGTAATCACTGGCCCGGTTCCAAGCAACGGAACTGCAGCAAATGCAGGGCCAATTAGAATTTCTAATTTAACTGCAGGTCAGTATACAGTTAGAGCAACATTGGTTAATAATCCATTCTGTACTGTCACAACATTATTTACAATTGAGCAACCAGCTGTAGAATTACAATTGTCAACTACAAAATCAGCTATTACTTGTGCTACAGGCAATAATGATGGTGAAATCTCTGCATCTGCTACAGGAGGTTGGGATAATAAGTACGAGTATCAATTGGTATTGAACGGAACAATCTTAGTAGATTACTCTCAACAATCTGTATTCTCTGGATTATCTGCTGGTACTTATACAATCAATGTTAGAGATAATGTGGGATGTATTGATACATCAACAGAAGTATTAGCTATTCCATCTCCAATAACATTTACTGCAACTCCGAGCGCAACAGTATTATCATGTTTTGGTGATAAAACTGCTACTATAACAGTTTCAGTTCCAACAGGAGGGCAAGGAAGTAATTATATGTACACATTAAACACTGTGGTTGGAACACAAACAATATCTTCAGGTCCTCAATCATCGAATATTTTTGGTGGACTAGGTGCTGGTACTTATTCTATAAAAGTAACAGACGGATTTAATTGTGAGGCAACATCTGCAAGTATTGTTATTACAGAACCAACAGAAGTTATTCCTAACTTAATTTTGGCTTCTTCGCAAACTTGTAACGTACAATCGACACTTACATTAAGTGCAACAGGAGGTGTAGGTCCATATAGCTATAGTACAGATCCTAATTTTGCAACAAACATGGGCACATTTGCTTCATCTGTTACATTCTCTGTGCCAGTAGGAACTTACAAATATTATGTGAGAGATACTAATAACTGTGTAAGTTTTGTTTCTAATGAAATAAAAATAGATCCTTTGGCTCCATTGACAGTAGAATTAGATATTACTAATGCTGTAGTAAAATGTACTGGTGAAGCTACAGGAGTAATCGTTGCAGAAGCAAAAGGAGGTTTAGGAAACTATATCTATACTTTACAAGATGCAGCTGGAAACCCTATTCAAGGACCTCAAAACAACGGAAGATTTGAAAATCTTTTAATAGGAATTTATAAAGTAAAAGTAGACAGCGGAGATTGTAGTAGTACTTCTGTTAATGCTGTAATAACTGAGCCTGCAGCTGCATTGATAGCAACATTTACACCGACTAATGTTTCTTGTTTTGGTGAAAATAATGGTAAAATCGTAATTGCAGCGAGTGGAGGAACAGGAGTTATTAAATATGCAATCTCACCAGATTTAAATCAGTTTGATTTCATTACAACATTTGATAGACTTGCTCCAGGAACTTATACAGTAATTGCTCAAGATGAAAATGGTTGTTATGTGAGACAAGATGTTGAAATTACACAACCTAACCCGGTTATTGTAACAGAAGTTCCAAACTCTATGATCCCTGAAGTATGCGACGGAGATAAAGATGGTGCATTCAGTATTGAAGTTAAAGGTGGTACATTACCTTATAGCGTAAGTTTAGATAATGAAAAAGGACCATTTACTCAGGGTACAGCTACTCAAACAATATTTGATTTCACTAATCTAGCTGGAGGAACACATACAGTATATGTGAAAGATGCAGAAGGTTGTATAATTGAGTTTGTAGAAAACATGCCAAACGCAGTAATTCTTAATCCAACTGCTGAGGTAACATATGATTGCGTTAACAATACACAAGCCAACATGGTTGTAGTAACAATTGATGCTTCAATTACGAACCCAGCAGATGTTGATTATTCATTAGATAACAATGGAGTATTCCAGCCAAGCAACATCTTTACAAATGTTCCTGCTGGTGATCACTTCATCGTTGCAAGACATACTAATGGTTGTGAGGTACCAACTCCAATCTTTACTGTTAATGCAGTTGCGGAACTTGGTTTAATCGACATCACAAACCAAAGCAAAGACATCAACACAATTGTTGTACAAGCTTCTGGAGGTGTTGCTCCTTATGAGTACAGCTTCAATGGTGAACCATTCTCATCATCTAATAGCTATAGAATCTACAAAACAGGAGATTATGTAGTTATCGTAAGAGATAAAAATGGTTGTGAGAAAACAATAACAGTTCATGGTACATTCTATGACTTCTGTATGCCAAACTACTTTACACCAAATGGTGACGGACAAAACGATACTATTGGTCCAGATTGTGGTGCATTAGCATACAAAGAGTTGACATTCGATATTTATGATAGATACGGTAGAGTAGTAGCGAAATACCGTGTTAATGGAAAATGGGACGGTAGATATCATGGAGACGAATTACCAACAGGAGATTACTGGTATGTTCTTAAACTGAATGATCCAAAAGATCCAAGAGAATTTGTTGGACATTTCACATTATACAGATAACAAAATTATAGCCCCAATGATGTTATCTAAAAAAATTATTACAATGAAAAAGTTTATTTTATCCTTAGTACTCATGGCTGTAACAACAAGTTACAGCCAAGAGTTAAACCTACCAGTGTTTACGCAGTATTTAGCTGATAACCCTTTTATTCTTTCTCCTGCTTATGCGGGTATTGGAGATAATCTCCGTATTAGAGCCAATGGCTTGACACAGTGGGTCGGAATTAAAGACGCACCAGACAACCAATCATTGTACGCCGATTTTCGTGTTCTGGATCGTTCCGGAGTAGGTATTTCATTGTATAATGACAGCAACGGTAATACAAGACAAACGGGGGCCAAAGTTTCTTTCGCGCACCACTTGATTTTAGATTATCGTTCAGAGCAATATCTTTCTTTTGGTATATCGTACAACTTCAATAGTTTTCGTTTAGAAACTGGTAATTTTGTTGGTGACGTAAATGGGCCTGGAGGTGTTATAGATCCTTCGATAACAGATAACCGTCATACATCAAACAATAACTTTGACATTAGTGCTTTGTATCGTAATAGAGGTTTTTATTTGAGTTTTAATGCCAATAACGTATTAAAGAAAAACTTGACTGCTGAAAGAACAGACGAACCAGACCTGCTATCAAATTTTCAAGTTTACTCTGGATTCACTTTTAGAGACGGAGAAAATAGACGTATCGAATACGAACCATCTGTTTTCTTCCAATATTTTGCGAGTGACCAGCGTTCTACAACCGATTTAAACTTCAAATACAGACGTTATAACCGTTACGAAGATTATTATTGGATCGGAGTTTCATACCGTTTCTTAAATGACCAGTTCCCAAAACCTTTGGCAATGGGACCAATGGCTGGTTTTATGAAATCTAAATTCTATTTTGCATACTCTTACCAGTTGATGTTTAATGGTCTTGGAGCATATAACACAGGAACACATTCCATCACAATCGGATTTGACTTCTTGCAATCAATCAGTAACTGTCCTTGTACACAAAGTCCGGTTCACGATTAAACAAATAATTTTTATCATCTTTAAGAATTATTTTGTTTGTTTTCATAATTTACAACGTTTTCGTTTTTATTGTTCGATTATTTTTGCTTTTTTGAAATTTAGACTACTGTAAAAGTTCTATATTTGTTATTCTTTCAAAAAATTAAAAAAATTAGCAGATGAAAACTTTAAACGATTTCGATTTTAAAAATAAAAAAGCAATTATTCGTGTTGACTTCAACGTGCCATTGGATGAAAATTTTAATGTAACCGATACAACACGTATTGAGGCTGCAAAACCAACAATCGATACAATTTTAAAACAAGGTGGAAGTGTGATTTTAATGTCGCATTTAGGAAGACCAAAAGGAGCAGAAGAGAAATATTCTCTAAAACATATCTTAAAAACAGCTTCTGAGATTTTAGGAGTTCAAGTTAAATTTGCTGAAAACTGCGTTGGAGAACCAGCTCAAACTGCAGCAAAAGATTTAAAGCTAGGCGAAGTTCTTTTATTAGAAAATTTACGTTTTCATGCAGAAGAAGAAGCTGGGGATGTAGCTTTCGCTAAAGAATTGGCTTCTCTTGGAGACATCTATGTAAACGATGCATTTGGTACAGCTCACAGAGCACATGCATCTACTACAATTATCGCACAATTTTTTCCAAACGATAAATGTTTCGGAACATTATTGGCAAAAGAAATTGACAGTTTAAATAAAGTTCTTAAAAACAGTGAAAAACCTGTAACAGCTGTTCTTGGTGGTTCAAAAGTTTCTTCTAAAATCACCGTTATCGAAAATATCTTAGATAAAGTAGATCACATGATTATTGGAGGTGGAATGACTTTTACTTTCATTAAAGCTCAAGGCGGAAAAATCGGCGAATCTATCTGCGAAGATGACAAATTAGATCTAGCTCTTGAAATTTTAAGATTAGCAAAAGAAAAAGGCGTTCAGGTTCATATTCCTGTTGATGTTATTGCTGCAGACGATTTCTCAAACAATGCAAATACTCAGGTTGTAGACGTAACTGAAATTCCTGACGGATGGCAAGGTTTAGATGCAGGCCCAAAATCTTTAGAGAATTTCAAAAAAGTAATTTTGGAGTCAAAAACAATTCTTTGGAACGGTCCATTAGGAGTTTTTGAAATGGAAACGTTCTCTAAAGGAACAATCGCATTAGGGGATTATATCGCAGAAGCTACAGCAAATGGAGCGTTTTCATTAGTTGGTGGTGGAGATTCTGTTGCAGCAGTAAAACAGTTCGGATTTGAAGATAAAATGAGCTACGTTTCCACTGGTGGCGGGGCTATGCTTGAAATGTTAGAAGGAAGAATTTTACCTGGAATCGCAGCGATTTTAGACTAAAAAATCACAATTAACATTTTTTTAAACACTTTTCTTCAATAAAGAGCTTAGATTTGCAAAAATACAACTCTTGTAATTGTTTGAATTACAGAATTTTAAAATAATGTTATATGATTGTAAGGAAATTATCGATTGTGGTTTCGGCTTTCTTCTCGTTAGCTGTGTGTGCACAGGAAACGGCAAAGACAGACTTAGAACTGAAGCCAGAGGTTAAGCTTTCATATTTAGATTCTATTAAAAGCACATTCAAAAAAAACGATCTTGCGACAAAAGTAGATAGTTTATGGATGAACGAATTAGTAAGTCTGGATATTTATGATGATCTGACCAAAGACATTCAAACCATTAACAAAGATGTTACTGTTGATGAAGAACTCCCAACCGAACTGCTAAAGCAGCGTTTGGCAGCGATGAATCAGAAATCACCTTTTGAGATCGAATACAATCAAGGTTTAGAAAATATAATAAAGTCATTTCTTAAGAACCGTAAAAAATCGTTTTCTCGATTAATGGCTTTATCAGAATATTATTTCCCAATCTTCGAGGACGCTTTTGCCAAACAAAACGTTCCTCTGGAAATAAAATATTTAGCCGTTGTAGAATCTGCTTTAAATCCTAAAGCAGTTTCTAAAATGGGCGCGACGGGTCTTTGGCAGTTTATGTACGGAACCGGAAAACAATACGCTTTGAAAATCGATTCTTATATCGATGAAAGAAGTGACCCTCTTAAAGCTACTGCTGCGGCGTCAGAATACATGACCAAAATGTTCAATATTTTTGGTGACTGGGAACTGGTGTTAGCTTCTTACAACTCAGGTCCAGGAAATGTGACAAAAGCAATTCGTCGTTCTGGCGGAAAAACAAAATACTGGGACATTCGTAATTATCTTCCAAAAGAAACTCAAGGTTATGTACCTGCTTTCTTAGCAACAATGTACCTTTTTGAATACCACAAAGAACATGGCATTAATCCAGAAAGAGCTGTGGTTAAAAATTTTGAAACGGATACAGTAGCGGTCAAAAATCAAATGTCTTTCAAACAGCTTGCAGATTTGTTAGACATGCCACAATCTCAAATTCAGCTTTTAAATCCGTCATACAAAATGGGAGTTATTCCATTTTATCAGGGAGAACAGCATTTTATCAGACTTCCAAAAGATAAAATCGCAACATTTGTTTCCAACGAAGAACAGATTTATGCTTACGTAAAACATGATGCAGAGTTTAGAACCACTTCATCTCGACTTGCTGTAAAATATGCACCAAAAGTGAAACCAGCGGCTGTTAAACCAGCAGCGGTTGATAATGGTGATTTTGAATTTTATAAAGTTAGAAAAGGAGACAATTTAGGCGCGATTGCTGCTAAGTATGATGTAAGTATTTCCGATATTAAAAAATGGAATAACTTAAAAACAAATGCTGTAGCAATTGGACGAAGCCTAAAAATTAAAGCAGAAGAAGAGGCTCCTGTTAAAACTCTTCCTGCTGTTGTAGATAAAGAACAAGCAATTGCATCTGCAGAAAATAAAGAGAAAACAACCGTAGATATGGACTATGTTGTGGTGGCTGGAGATAATTTAGGCAGCATTGCAAAGAAATTCGGTACGACTATTGCGGAGTTAAAAGAACTTAATAATTTAACTTCAAATAACATTGGTTTAGGAAAAACATTGATTATTTCTAAAGCAGCGGTCGTTATAGAAGAGCCGGCTTCAACAGCAATTGCATCAAACTCGGTTGATTCATTCAAGAAAAAAGCACCTTCTAAAAACGTTAGTGAAGATTATTACGTTAAAAAAGGAGATTCTTTATACAGCATTTCTAAAAAATATCCTGGAGTAACAATTTCAGATATTAAAAAATGGAATGGTATTAAAGATGAAGATATTAAACCGGGAATGAAACTTAAAATAAACGGATAATAGAAAAATCTTATTAAATTTGGGTTTTATTTCATAAATTAAAAAAATGAATAAAACCCATTTTTTATTGCTATTAATTCCATTTTTCCTGACTTCTTGTTTCAAAAGTGAAAAACAAAACGAAACAGTCTCTGGAAAAACCAATACCATTTCGGTAATTATTGATGACCAGTTATGGTATGGAGAAGTGGGCGATAGTATCAGAAATAAATTTGCCTCTCCGGTTCTTGGACTTACCCAAGAAGAACCACTTTTTACCATAAACCAATATCCAGCCAGATTGCTTGAAGGTTTTGTGACCGATAGCCGAAGCATTATTGTGGTCAAAAAAGCACCTGTAGATAAATTCGAAATCATTCGAAGTAAAACATTACCTCACAATACATTCCGCATATACGGGAAATCTGTAGACGATATTATCTGCAGTATTGAGTTGAACGCCCCGCAAATAATTAAAATTATTCACGACGCTGAAATTCAAAAAATTCAAGAAGACAACAGTGCCTCGCTGTTAAATAAAGCAATCATAAAAAATAAATTTCATATTAATATTCAGATTCCGACAGGATATGAATACATGCTGCACAAAAAGAAATTCATCTGGCTTAAGAAAGAAATTATAAGTGGCAATACGAGTTTATTAATTTACCAGATTCCGCTTCATAATTTCAAGAAGAAAAAAGATGTTGTCAATGCAATTGTCAAAATGCGTGATTCGATTGGGAAATATATTCAAGGACGCGAGCCTAACACCCAAATGATTACCAGTGAAGCGTATGCACCCTATTTTTCAAAAGTGATTTTAGACAATAAAAACGCATTCGAAACAAAAGGAACATGGGAATTGAAAAATGATTTCATGACTGGGCCATTTATCAATTATGCTATTATTGATGAAACCTTTAATCGCGTTCTGGTTATCGAAGGATTCTCTTATTCGCCCTCACATCAAGAACGCGATTTAATGCTGGAACTAGAAGCGATAATAAAAACAGTGAGAATCGACAAACGATAAGTTTTTGTTTCAGGTTTCACATTTCAAGTTTTGTGCGTACTTAATGGTTCTAGTGTCCTTTGTGTAAAACCTTGCAACTTGAACCTCAAACTTCAAACTTGAAACAAAAATTTTTTGTACTTTTATTCATAACAAACATAAAAACAAATAGTTATGAAAAAATTAACCGCAACCTTAGCAATAATAACCCTGTGTTTTATTTCTTGTAAAAAAGAAGTGAAGTTAGAATCGACAACTCCAGCAGTGACAGATTCTGTTAAAACGGAAGAACCTGTTGCCGAAGCACCATTAGATTCTGCGGCGCAGATGAAAGCTTGGCAGGAATATGCAACGCCAGGAGATCCGCATAAAATACTGGCTGATGAAGTTGGAACATGGAATTGTGATATGACATTCTGGTCGGATGCCAATGCAAAACCCGAAAAAGAAACTTCTGTAGCAGAGATCAAAATGATCTTAGGCGGACGCTTTCAAGAAGCAACTTATAAAGGAACTATGATGGGACAGCCGTTTGAAGGTAAAGGAACGGTTGGTTATAATAATGCTAGTAAAGAATACATTTCCACATTTATAGATAATATGGGAACTGGTATGATGACCAGTAGAGGAAAGTATAACGAAAGCACCAAGAGTATAGAATATTTCGGAGAAATGGCCGATCCAGTAACCGCAAAAAACACCAAGTATAGAGAAGTGTACACGATCGTAGATGCTAAAACCCGAAAAATGGAAATGTACGATACAAAAAACGGAACCGAATATAAAAGCATGGAAATTATAATGACCAAAAAGTAGGTTCTATTCTAGGTTCAAAGCAACAACAAAGAAACAAAGGCACAAAGTGATAAACTTCGTGCCTTTGCAATTTCTATCAAAGGATGTATAAGAAAACTTTAGCGCAACAAAAAAATAAAATAACTTAGCGCCTTCGTGCCTTCGTGGCAAAAACAATCAAAAATGGAATTAAAATGGAAAATAAAGCCTTTTGAGGCATTAACTGTTCATGAGTTATATGATTTGCTCAGACTGAGAAGTGAAATCTTTGTAGTAGAGCAAAATTGCGTTTATTTGGATCTTGATGGGAAAGACAAGAAGGCTTTGCATCTAATTGGCGAGTTTGAAGGTAAAATCGTCGCATATTCACGTTTATTTGATGTTGGAATTAGTTTTGATAATGCTTCTATCGGAAGAGTAGTCGTAGACGCCAATTACAGAGATAGAAAATGGGGTCATGAATTAATGCGCGAAGCAATAGCAGCAATTAAATACAATTTTGGACAAAATAAAATCACGATTGGAGCACAATTGTATTTGAAGAAATTCTACGAAAGCCACGGTTTTGTCCAAACCAGCGAAATGTATTTAGAAGATGATATTCCTCACATAGAAATGATTCGAGAATAATTAAATGCAATTCAGCAAGGATTTTTAGCATACTCCAATCAGTAAAAAGACTTAGAATCTTTAAGAATTAAATTTTCGTAATCACAAATTCCACCCGCCGATCATAATTGTCGCCTCTGCCCAAAGGATATCTATTGCCGCACCCAACATACGTCATACGGCTTTTGGATACTTTTTTGGACATTAAATAGTGGAAAACCGTTTTGGCGCGGTTCCAAGAAAGTCTTCTTTCTTTAGTATCTCTATCAATTCCGTCGCTATAAATTTCTGGAGTGTAGCACACATGACCTCTTATTTCAAAATTAAGATTTCTATGATTTTGAAGTATGACTGCAATTTTATCCAGTTCTTTTTTAGAATTCCTAGTAAGTTTGGCGCTTCCGATATCAAATAAAATAGACTCTAAATATACTTTATCGCCCACTTTTAAATTGTCTTTGAACGAAGTATGAACCCCTTTCCCGAAACTATTTTTCTTAACAACAATTAAGTCAACCCGCCGATTTCGTAAACGTGTCTCGTACAGATTTTCTACCGTATCTGGTCTTACGACAACACGTCCTTTTCCTTCAAGAATTATAATTTTACTCTGGTTGAACCCTTTATTGATCAATAGATTCTGAATCGTATTGGCGCGATTATTTGATAATCTAAAGTTATACTCATCATTGCCGCGATCGTCACAATAGCCATAAATCTGTATAGACTCAACTTTTGCTGTGTCTATGTTTTTTATAAAGTTTGACACAACAGTAATCTGTTTGTCTGTTAAATCATACCTGTCAAATTCAAAATAAATAGTTTCAACAGGTTTTTGCTGTGCCGTTACTGTATAAAATGAAAAAAGAGTCAGGGCTAGAGTTATCTTCATTCACTACATTTTTAATATCGTTTTATATTCTGTAGGATTATTTAATACGCTGACTGCTCTTTTAATTTCTGAATTGTTTTTTAGATAATACTGATATAAACCTTCTTGATATTGATATCTCTTGATCAACTCTTCCAAAATCATGTTTTTGATTTCTTTTTGGTTTTTGTCCAGTAAAATTGTTTCGCTTTTTTCTAAAGCAGTTAACAATTGCTGATATTCGGCAGTAATGGTCTCATCGATTTTTTCTTTTTTAGCTGCAGCTAAAGTATTTTTCAAAGCCACTTCGGTTTCTGTGTCAAAAGTGATTTTATTGGCTTTTAGATATTGCTTGAAAGCGGTGTAATCAGCATCGGTCAAAGTTGGAATCTTGTCTCCTAAATTTGGATTTTTGTAATAATACGTTGTAGCGTAATCAAATACACCATCGTTTTTGATTAAAGCTGTTGCAATGGCACTCGTTTTTGCTTCTTCCAATTCGATATCTGGAAAAACTCCTCCGCCATCATAAACCGTTCGTCCTTTTCTGGTTTTAAAAGCATTATAATTTTTAGCATCAGTTTTTTGAGCAACGCCATTTTTATCTTTATGAGCATAATCCAAAGCTTGAATGCATCTTCCAGAAGGAGTATAATATCTTGAAATGGTTACTTTCAGCTGAGTTCCGTACGTTAAATCAACCGAACGCTGCACTAAACCTTTTCCGAAACTTCTGCTTCCTAGAATAACCGCGCGATCTAAATCCTGCAAAGCACCAGAAACAATTTCAGAAGCCGAAGCACTTCTTCCGTTTACTAAAATGGCTAACGGAATTTCAGTGTCAACTGGTTCTTTCTGTGTTTTATAAGTATTGTTATGTTTTTCAATTCGTGATTTAGTCGTAACAATTACTTCATTCTTTGGAACAAACAAATTGCAGATATCAATAGCCTCATTTAGTAAACCTCCAGGATTTCCTCTTAAATCCAAAACAATCTGTTTAGCTCCGTCAGCTTTTAATTTTTCTAATGCATCTTTTACTTCTGCAGAAGCTTTTCTGCTAAAATGCGCTAAAACAATATAACCCGTTTTATCATCAATTTTTCCGTAAAATGGAACAGATTTAATATCCACTTCATCCAAAACCAAAACCGTAGTATTTGGTTTTCCCTGACGGAGATATTTGATGTTGATTTTTGTGTTTTTTGTTCCTTTCAATAATTGCGAAGCGTCGTCTTTAAAATCAGCGATCAAAACATCACCAATTTGGATAATTTCATCGCCTGCTTTTAGTCCAGCTTTATCGGCAGGATAATTTTTATAAGGTTCACGAACAATCAGACGATCGTTTTTTCTAGAAATCAAAGCGCCAATCCCCGTATATTCTCCAGTATTGTTGATTTTAAAGTTTACAACATCCTGTTCGTTAAAATAAACCGTATATGGGTCTAAACTTCCTAACATGCTTTTAATGGCTTTATCCATCAAATCGCCTGGATTGGTTTCGTCGACGTAATTGGTGTTTACAGCTTTAAACAAAGTTGTAAAAATTTCGATCTGTTTGGCAATTTCAAAAAAATCTTCTCTAAAACTGGTTCCAACAAACAACATTCCCGCCGCAGCGACTGGTATAATAAATTTCTTTTTGAAATACGGATACATGATTATTCTTTTTTTCTTCTTTTTAATCTTTTTCTAATAAAATAGGCAAATACAACAAACAAAATAACAAAAGGCCAAACGCTGATTAATGAAATTAAAAAATCGGATAAACTGAAAAATCCTGATTTAATGGCAGTCCAGATTTTTGAGCCGTACGATATTTTTACGCCTTCTTTTTCGGCTATTGTTTTATAAAATTCAATGGTAACAGTGCTCTCAGAAACACGGCTTTCTAAATATTTAAGCTGACCTTCTTTAGCTTCAATCTCTTCGCGAATTGCCGAAATTTGTTTTTCAATTTCTAAAATTTCGCTGACTTTATTTGCTTTCTTTAAAATTTCAAGATAGCGTTCTTCTAGTTTTTTCTTTGTTTTTAGTCTTGAAGTCAGATCGATATATTGTTCGGTAACATCCTCAGCAGATATTTGCTTTTCATCAAAATAAGAAACACCTTTTGAAACGGCATCAATAAAACGGTCAAAATTTTGACTTGGAACTTTAATTACTAAAACTCTGCTAACATTATCGTAGTTTTTTCCTTCAGTATCATTTAAAACATTGCCATTGTGAGTAATAATAGCTTTTTTAATTTGATTGAAAGTATTTTCAAGATTATCAGTTTCAAATCTCAAGTGAGCTTGTTTGATGATCTTTTGTTCAATTTCTTGTTTGTCTTTTGGAGCTGAAGGAGCTGATTGAGCTGCATCTTCATTGTAAACGACTTCATCTTTTGGAGGTAATTCTACCGAGGCAATTTTGATATCTTTCGAATCCGGTTCGTAAGATTTACTGCATCCCGAAAGAGTCAAGAAAAAAAGACATAAGAAGAAAATATTTCGCATAAAATTTCAATTTAGAGCTAAAACTACGATTTTTTTGCCTAACTTGATTAATAATCTTATGTTTTGAGATTTACGCTTCGGTTTTTGGTTCAGAATCTAGAGGTTTGTTGATCTGCGCTGTAAATTTCTCAAATAGCTGAATCATTTTAGTATTGATTTCATCATAAGATAAACGGTCTTTGGTTTGATAAAAAAGCATTATCGAATATGGCTGATCCAAGTTATCCAAAAGCAAATGTTTGTTTAAACGATAGGTTTCTCTCAAAACCCTTTTGAAGTAATTTCGATCAACGGCTTTCTTGAAATATTTCTTAGAAACCGAAACGCCAATCTTAGTTTGTTCTTCTGAATTTGCTTCCGCTTGACGGTAAACCAAACGAAGCGGATATTTGGACACCGATTTTCCTTCAGAAAATAGTAAACCAATTGTCGTTTTGCTTTTTAAACGCTCGTTTTTAGGGTAAGTAAAGTTCATTTAATTCAGAAAAGATTTGCAAATTCTAGTGCAAAGGTACAATTAAACCATAAAAACAGTTATTGTTTTCAATTTTAATAAGTCTAAAAATATATTTACTACTTTTGCGCATTAATTTTTGAAGCATGGAAAAAATTATTTCTTATCCAATATCGGTAATTTACTATTTATTATTTGGTTTATGTTTGGCTGTTTTTCATCCAATTCAGTGGATTTGTTTAAATGTTTTTGGCTACCAGGCTCACAAAAAAAGTGTTGATTATTTAAATTTCTGCCTTTTAAAATGTACAAATCTTGTTGGAACAAGATATACAGTTGAAGGTGTAGACACGGTTCCGAAGGGTGCGCCAATCATTTTTGTGGCAAATCACCAAAGTATGTACGATATCGTGGCAATGATTTGGTATTTTAGACGTTTTCATTGTAAATTTGTAAGTAAGAAGGAGTTAGGAAGCGGAATTCCGAGTGTTTCTTTTAATTTGAAATACGGAGGATCTGTCTTAATTGACCGAAAAGACCCTAAACAAGCGATACCAGTTATCAAAGGCTTGTCTGAATATATCGAAAAAAACACAAGATCTGCCGTAATCTTTCCGGAAGGAACAAGAAGTAAGACAGGAATACCAAAAGAATTTGCGCAAAGCGGTTTAAAAATCTTATGCAAATATGCACCATCTGCATATGTTGTACCAGTAAGCATCAATAATTCTTGGAAAATGGTAAAGTTTGGTTTTTTTCCTGTTGGTTTAGGAAATCATCTGAAGTTTACAGCTCACAAACCTTTAGCTGTTAAAGATTACAAATTTGAAGAGCTGATGGAGATTACTGAAAAAGCAGTTAAAGAAGGAATAAATGAATATAAACAGGTTTAAGTTTTAGTCCGAGCTAAAATGAAAAACCCAAATCTATAATAAGTAATGTCTATAAAAAACATTAGATTAGAAGTAATGCAGTTTTTGGAAAAAAACGTGGATAGCTTCGTCGAACAGTATTTAATTCCAGTGGAAAAAATTTGGCAGCCGTCGGATTTCTTACCAGATTCTCAAGGGGAAAATTTCTTTGAAGAGGTAAAAGAATTACGCGAGATTGCCAAAGAACTTCCGTACGATTTCTGGGTTACGCTTGTTGGTGATACCATCACTGAGGAAGCATTGCCTACATATGAGTCATGGCTAATGGATGTTGAGGGAATAGATCAGCAAGAAGAAGGCCAAGGAAACGGTTGGGCAAAGTGGGTAAGACAATGGACTGGAGAAGAAAACCGTCACGGTGATCTTTTAAATAAATACTTGTATTTGTCTGGTCGTGTGAATATGCGTGAAATCGAAATGACTACACAGCACTTGATCAACGACGGTTTTGATATTGGAACTGGAACTGACCCGTACAAGAACTTTGTATATACTAGTTTTCAGGAATTAGCAACTTATGTTTCGCACAATAGAGTAGCGCAGATGGCTAAGAAATTTGGCGATAACAAATTGTCTAAAATGTGTAAAATGATTGCAGGTGATGAAATGCGCCACCATCACGCATATAGCGAATTTGTAACTAGAATTTTCCAAGTAGATCCGAGCGAAATGATGCTGGCTTTTCAATACATGATGAAGCAGAAAATCGTTATGCCGGCTCACTTTTTAAGAGAATCTGGTCAAAAAATCAGCAGTGCTTTCGAACAGTTTTCTGATTCAGCTCAACGTATCGGAGTGTATACTGCAAACGACTATGTTGAGATCATGCAGAAATTAATCAGCAAATGGGAAATTGATAAAATTTCTAATTTGAGCGATGAAGCAGAAAAAGCGCGTGATTACTTAATGAAATTACCAGCTCGTATGGCAAAAATCTCTGAGAGAATTGTGATTCCTAAAGAATCTCACATCTTCAAATGGGTTGAACCAGCGAGACTATAAATTTTAGATTTTAGAATGTAGATTTCAGATTTTATATTGGAATTTGGAATTTTTAGATTGAAATTTAAAAAGCAACATTGTTGCTTTAAAAGATATTTGTTGATTGTTGAAGATTAAAAATCTTTGACAATCAACATTTTTTATAAAACGTAAAAACCTCTTTATGAGCGACTCAGCATTAATTATTAAAACCATTGCTTTTGTAAAAGAAAAATTAAATGATGCCGAGGGCGGTCATGATTGGTTTCATATTGAGCGAGTTTACAAAAACGCGCTGCTGATTGCAAAAGAAACAGAATGTGATCTTACGATTGTACAATTGGGTGCCTTATTGCATGATATAGCCGATAGTAAATTTCATAACGGAGATGAAACTATTGGACCAAAAACAGCAAGAACGTTTTTAGAAGCCGAAAATGTTTCTGAGGATATAATTGCCCATGTTGTCAATATCATTGAAAATATCTCTTATAAAGGCGGAAATTTTGAAAAGAAATTCTCTTCTGTCGAATTGGATGTTGTTCAAGATGCCGATCGCTTAGATGCTATTGGTGCGATTGGCGTTGCAAGAGCTTTTAATTACGGCGGATTTAAAAACAGAGCTTTATACAATCCGGAAATTGCTCCTGTAACCAATATGACAAAAGAAGAGTACAAAAAGAATAATGCTCCAACAATCAATCATTTCTACGAGAAGCTTTTACTTTTAAAGGATAAAATGAACACAGCAAAAGGAAAAGAAATCGCTGCCGAAAGACATCATTTTATGGAAGCTTTTCTTGCCCAATTTTATGCAGAGTGGGAGGGTGTAAAGTAGTACTCAGTTTACGATCTCAGTTTTCAGTTTCAATCTGAATATTTCATCTCGATTCTTTTTAATCTAGAAAGGCCAAACTTTTTTCAGAATATAAAATTAAAACGGCTCTATTAGAGCCGTTTTTTTTTATTTGGTGATGATTTTCTTTATAAAAACTTATGACTTATAATCGCGATCTTAAGAGACACATAATTATAAAAGCGCATAAAAATCCAATTGAAAACCACAATAACCTTGTAATGCATTTATTTCTAACCATTTCTCTTTTTTCAAACCTTGTCATTTTGAATGTATTTTAAACATTTTCAAAAGTAATTTTATAGAGGGTATGATTATGCCAATAAAAGTCTTTAAATCATTATAATAAGACAATTTTTCTTTTAGTCTCGTCGTCTTATTTTTTAGTTATAAGTCTATCTAACTTTCTGAACAAATTTCTGAACAGTGTTTTTGAATTCCTTATTCTGTTCGTAATACAAAATATGTCCGCCATCAATAATTTTGACTTCTTGATTTGGGAATTTAAACAAACGATAATGATCTGGACCAATGTTATTGTCTTTTGTTCCAGAGATTACTAGCGTTGGAACTTTAATCGTAGCTGTTTCTTTAGTAAAATCACTAAAATATGATGGGTCACTCAATGCATGCTGAGCAAAAGAAGAGTTTCTTTTTTCGCTATTATCAATGCTGTCCAGTTTTTCAACAGTTGCTCTATTGTCAGATAACATTTTATAATCAAGATCTGCTTTTTTAATTTGCTGTTTAGCTTCAAAAAAAGTATTTAATATGGAATCTTTGCCTTTTACAGGGAAATCTTTTCCTAGAGTTTTGCTCATGAAAGCAATTTGATTGAGAAGCGAATCGTTGATATCAAGTGTAGCATTCAGCAGAATTAAACCTTTTACATGTTGTGGATATTTCTCAGCATATTTAGTGGCTAAGATTCCTCCGAAAGAATGTCCAATTACAAATATCTTATCTGTTTTGAGGTGAGTCCGGATTTCCTCAATGTCATTAATCATTCTGTCCATGCTGTAATTATTATCTGCAGGAGATCCAGATCTACCGCATCCTCTTTGATCATAATAGCACATGGTTAGTTTGTCTTCAAGAACATTTCCGCCAAATTCTTCAAAAGATTTGCTCCATGCCCCAGGACCGCCATGAACAAAAATACAGACTTCTCCTTTTCCAGAGACTTTCAAAAATAAAGGAACTCCGTCAGAAGTGGTAAATGTAATGTTGGGATTTTGCGTTATCTCTGTTTTTATTTGACCAATTACACTCTGTGAGAAACAAAGAAACAGAATGAAAAGTAAAGGAGTTTTTAGATTCATTTGAAAGTCTTTTTTGCTGTTTTAATAGGATAAAAATATGATTAAAACAGCAGAGAAAAAACTAATGATTGGTTTTCATTATGAAATAAGTAATAATTGTCGCGCAGAAAAACCCTAGCGCGAACCACAGTAATCGAGCTACTCTATTATCTCGTACTATTTCCATTCTATCTTCTGGTGTCATCTTAAATAAAATTTAGGAAACAAAAATAGTTTTAGAAAATATACTAAAAAGGTGATTTTGGTTTTTAAAATAACAGAATACGACATTTTTTATCATAAAAAAAGCTTCAAATAGAAATTAAATCTATTTGAAGCTTTTAGTCTTAGTATCTTAGAACCTTAGCGTCTTAGAACCTTAATGTTACGAACATCCGCAATCGGTTCCACCTCCGCAGTCTTTTTTATTTTTCGATTTAAAGAAGAACTTTTTGATCAAAAAAGCAACTGCAAATCCTAATATGGCGAAGGCTATTATTTCTTGAAACATAACTTTTTATTTTAAAAGTTGATACGCAATTAATGCGGTAAAATAAGCGAGACCGCTCATGAAGACTAGCTGCATTGCTGGCCATTTCCATGAATTGGTTTCTTTTTTGGTAATTGCCAATGTACTCGCACATTGCATGGCAAAAGCATAAAACAGTAGTAAAGAGATTCCAGTTGCAAAGTCAAATACTTTTTCTCCTGTGTCTGGACGAACTTCTGCCTGCATTTTGCTTTTTATGGTCGATTCGTTATCTGTATCTCCAACACTATATATAGTGGCCAGTGTTCCTACGAAAACTTCGCGGGCTGCAAACGAACTGATTAAGGCAATTCCTATTTTCCAGTCGTAACCCAAAGGCTGAATTACAGGTTCAATTGCTCTTCCCATTAAACCGATATAAGAGTTCTCTAATTTTTGAGAATTAACTTCATTTTCAAATTGAGTTTCGTCTAAAGTTGTGCTGGCAAATCTTTCTTTAACGATAGTTTCAGCTTCATTAAATTCTTTTCCAGGGCCATAAGAAGCCAAGAACCATAAAATGACTGATATTGCTAAGATGATTTTACCTGCACCAAGAACAAATGCTTTGGTTTTTTCTACCACATTGATTCCGACGTTTTTGAAAAGCGGCATTTTATAACTTGGCATTTCAACAACAAAATAGGTTTTTGATTCCAGTTTTAAAACCTTATTTAAAATGTAAGCGGATAAAATAGCCATAAAGAATCCTAAAATATATAACGACATAAGAGTTAGTCCTTGAAGATTCAGAACTCCAAAAACTCTTTTGCTCGGAATGACCAATGATATAATAATCGCATAAACAGGCAATCTCGCCGAACAAGTCGTGAATGGCGTTACTAAGATCGTAATAAGGCGTTCTTTCCAGTTTTCGATATTTCGAGTTGCCATAATTGCTGGAATCGCACAAGCAGTTCCTGAAATTAAAGGCACGACACTTTTTCCAGAAAGTCCAAATCGGCGCATGATTTTATCCATCAAGAAAACCACACGACTCATATAACCGCTTTCCTCTAAAATGGAAATAAACAAAAACAAGAAAGCAATCTGCGGAATGAAAATGATAACTCCTCCAATACCCGGAATAATTCCCTGAGAAAGCAAATCGGTCAAAATGCCGCTTGGAAGTTCTGCCGCAACCCAGCTGCTCAAAGAGGCAAAAGTGCTGTCAATGAAATCCATCGGAATAGTGGACCAGCTGAAAATGGATTGGAAAATCAAAAATAAAATGGCAAAGAAAATAACGTAACCAAAAACTTTATGAGTTAAGACACGATCCAATTTAGCACGAACATCTTTAGCCATCGAAGCGTCAATCTTTAAACCTTCTTTTAAAACATCATTGATAAACTGATATCTTTTTATGGTTTCTTTCTGTTGTAATCGCTTTAATTCTGAATGCGATTTTGTAAAAGTGCTTCGAATTTCATTTCGTTCTAAATTTAAAAAATTGACATCCTGAGTAATTACAAGCCATAATTTGTACAATAATTGATTTGGAAAAGCATGTTGCAACTTTTTGAAATATTCTTCATCAATTACAGAAGCATTCAAACAAGGTTCGTGCGGGATAGTTTTATAAGAAACAATCAGTTCTTTTAATTCTTCAATTCCTAAACCTTTGCGCGAACTAACTAAAGCAATTTTTGTTTTGAGTTTTTCTTCTAAATATGGAATATCCAAAGAAATCCCTTTACGCTCCATACGATCCGACATATTGATTACCAAAATCGTTGGGATTTCAAGGTCTTTTATCTGAGTGTAAATCAGTAAATTTCTTTTTAAATTTTCAACGTCAGTTACAACAACAGCAACGTCTGGATATAGCTTGTCATTTTTATTTAGCAAAAGTTCAATAACAACGCTTTCGTCCATCGAACTGGCGTTCAAGCTGTACGTTCCCGGTAAATCTAGAATATTGGCTTTTATGTTATTAGGCAGCTTGCAAAAGCCCATTTTTTTCTCAACCGTAATTCCAGGATAATTTCCAACTTGTTGGTTAAGACCAGTTAATTGATTAAAAACAGAGGTTTTTCCGGTATTTGGATTTCCGATAAGGGCAACATTGATATTCTGAACACTCATTACAAATTGGTTTTGATAAGTTCAACTTCAATTTCACGAGCGGTTTCAATTCGGATTGCAACATGAGAGCCGTTAATATCTAAATATAAAGGATCACCAAAAGGAGCCACCTGCAACAATTCAACTAAACTGCCAGGAAGACAACCCATTTCTAATAATTTAAGTGGAATAAGATCGATATCAAAATCTTTGATAATGGCTTTTTCGCCTTTTTTCAGAGTGTGTATTGTATTTTGCAAGCTTATTTAGATTGAATTTAGATTGCAAAAGTAGGCAATTATTCTTTATTTCAAGGTATTTAACACTTCCACAAATGCTAAATGTTTCTAAAAATAAGGGATTTTACTCTTGAGAAAGGAATTCGATATCTTCTAAAAGGCGTTTTACGTCTTCTTTATTTGTTCCGTCATAAAAACCTCTAACGCGGCGCTTTTGATCGACCAAAACAAAATTCTCCGTATGCACCATATCATAAAGCTGATCTGGTCTTCCCATTTTTACAGCCAAATACGATTTTCTGGCCATCTTGTAGATTTCTTTTTTATCGCCTGTAACCAGATTCCATTTGCTGTCTACAACACCATATTTAATAGCGTAAGCTTTTAAAACAGAAACGCTATCTACTTCAGGAAAAACGGTATGCGATAGCAGCATCACTTTTGGATTGTTTAAAACTGCTTTTTGAACATCAACTAAATTGGTTGACATTTTCGGGCAGATTGATCCGCAGGTTGTAAAGAAGAAATCGGCAACGTAAATTTTTCCTTCATAATTTTTCTGGGTAATGGTATCGCCATTCTGATTGATGAAAGAAAAATCGGCAATTGTGTGGTATTTGCTTTTATACTGAATTGTACTGTCAACCAATTCAGGATTTACATCGGCTGGATTATAAATCGGAAGCGTTTTTTTAGGTTTCAATGCAGAGTAAAACAAAGATATCGTAACCACCGAAAATACTATTAAAACAATAAAGAATTTGCGGTATTTGTATAAAAGCGATTTCATAAAAATAATTTGGCGCAAAAATACAAAAAGCAGATTCTAAAAACTTTACTGAATTATTTTTTTAACAGGCTTTTGTAACTTTTGACATCAAATAGCAGACTAATAAAATTTGTATAATAGTTCTGATTTGTGAAATTTATTTTTATAAATGGATTTCCTGTTTGAATTTTAACACAATTTTAGAAATAATAACAATATGTTTGTATTTTCCATTAAACTATAAACTTTTATGAAAAAACAATTAGCCAAACCTGTGTTTGGTGTTATATCTGCAATGTTTGCCATAACTGCAGCTCAAGCACAAGCGCCAAAAGAACCAGGTATTAATGTATCATATATGGATACGAAAATCAGCCCAAGTCAAGATTTTTTCAAATATGTAAATGGAGCTTGGCTCGAAAAAACAGAAATTCCAAGCGACCGCGCTACTTGGGGAAGTTTTAATGAACTGATTAAAAGAACAGACAAGGATGTGATGGAGGTTTTAAAAGAAGCTTCAAAAAATCCGAAGTATAAGTCTAATACAGATCAGGGCAAAGCAGTTAATTTATTTAACACCTATTTAGATTCTATCGGAAGAAATAAGAAAGGAATCGAACCTTTAAAACCATATCTGAAAAAAATCGAGGCAATTAAAAATATTGCGGATGTTCAGAAATATTTGGTTGAAATGGAAAAAGAAGGAAACGCGGGCTTTTTCGGAATTTACATTGGAGCTGATGATAAAGACAGTTCTAAAAACTCTGTAAATTTGGGTCCAAGCCAATTAGGACTTCCTGATAAAGATTATTATACTTCTGAGGATAAAGATTCTAAAGAAAAACGTGCAAAATATGAACTGCATGTTGCCAGAATGCTTCAGTTTATTGGAGAATCTCCAGAAAAAGCAAAACAAAGTGCTGCTCAGGTTCTAGCTCTTGAAACAGAATTGTCAAAACCAAGGTTAAACAGAGTTGAAAGAAGAGACAGCCGTTTGCAATACAACCCGATGACTATTGCTGAACTTCAAAAATTAACTCCAGCTATTAAATGGAACGAATATTTTGCTGGTTTAGGAATTACTAAACTAGAAACTGTAATTGTTTCTGAGCCTAAATATATGACAGCTTTAGAAACTGTTTTCAAAGAAAATAAAGTAGCACAATGGAAAGAATACCTGAAATGGGATTTGATCAACGGCGATGCAGGCAAGCTGACAACAGAAATTGACAATGCTAATTTCGATTTTTACAGCAAAACATTAAGAGGAGCAATAAAACAGCTTCCAGCTGAGGAAAGAGCGCTTAATGTGGTTAACGGAAATGTTGGTGAAGCTCTTGGAAAACTTTATGTAGAAAAAGTTTTTCCAGCCGAAGCTAAAACCAAAGCGATTGATATGATTCATAATGTTATTACAGCTTACCAAAATCGTATTAATAATTTGAGCTGGATGTCTAAAGACACTAAAGCAAAAGCTATTGAAAAGCTGAACAAAATCACGATTAAAGTGGGATATCCTGATAAATGGAAAGATTATTCGGCTTTAGAAATTAAAAGCATTGCAGAAGGAGGAAGCTATTTTGAAAATACTAAAAACTTAGCGCAATGGAGATTTAAGAAAAGCATAGATAAATTGTCTAAACCGGTTGATAAAACAGAATGGCATATGTCTCCGCAAACAGTAAATGCGTATTATAATCCATCTTATAACGAAATTGTATTCCCAGCAGCTATCTTACAGCCGCCTTTCTACAATTACCAAGCTGACGAAGCAGTTAACTATGGTGGAATTGGCGCTGTAATCGGACACGAGATTTCTCACGGATTTGATGATTCTGGAGCGCGTTACAATGCCGAAGGAAATTTAGTAGATTGGTGGACAGAAGATGATTTAAAACAATTTACAGCTTTAGGAAATGATTTAGCAAATCAATACAGTGCTCTTGAGCCATTGCCAGGAGTTCATGTTGATGGTCATTTTACATTGGGTGAAAATATTGGAGATTTAGGCGGAATCAACGCTGCATTTGACGGTCTGCAATTATATTTAAAACAACATGGAAATCCAGGTTTAATTGACGGATTTACACCAGAACAGCGTTTCTTTATTTCTTGGGCTACGGTTTGGAGAACAAAAACTAGAGATGAAGCAATCAAAAATCAAGTAAAAACAGATCCGCACTCTCCGGGAATGTACAGAGCGTATGTGCCGATTCAGAATGTTGATGCTTTCTACAAAGCATTTGATATTAAGAAAGGTGATAAAATGTACGTTGAACCAGAAAAACGAGTTAAAATCTGGTAATTCATTTTAATAGCAAAGCAAAAGGGCGGTTCCGAATTTCGGAACCGCCCTTTTTGCGTTATTATTTTGAGAAAATCACAGATGTTCCGTAGGAACATTTCATCGCTAGAAAAAAAAATTGACCACCGATTATTTCCGTTCCGTAGGAACGGTTGATTTTGACATAAATTTTAACCATTCAGCATATCAAACGTTTCTGCGGAACGTAAATGCTTCCAATATAATTTTCTACCGATGAAATGTTTCTACGGAACATCTTGTAATTACTTTAAATTACTGTAGATGTATGCTTCAATTGCTTTTAATTCTTCATCAGACATGGCCTTTGTTATGGCAAAATTGGTTTTCATAACCTCAAACTGACTTGGGTCAACAATTGGTTCTGTATTTCCTTTTAGGAAAGTAACAATATCACCATTTTTGGCTTTGTAGATTTTGGCAATTTCTTTGATGCTTGGTCCAACCACTTTTTGATCTGGCTGATGACAAGCAAAACAATTTCCTGTGCTTTCAAATATTTGTTTTCCTAGTTCTTCTGGACTTTTGGCTTTCGCCGATTCTCCTTCAGAAACAGATTCGGTTGTTGCGTTTGTTGGCTCAGAAGTTTCTTTTTTGCAAGAAGCAAATGCTAAAACGGCAGCTAAAAATAAAACCTTTTTCATCTTATTTTTTTAATAGTATTGCAGCTTCTTTTGCGAAGTAAGTCGAAATAAGATTAGCGCCTGAACGTTTGATGCACATTAGTTGTTCCATCATAATTTTATCGTGATCAAGCCATCCTCTTTCAGATGCAGCTTTAATCATAGCATATTCTCCAGAAACCTGATAAACGGTTACGGGAACATGAACTGTATTTTTTATTTCGCGAACAATATCCAAATAAGCAATTCCTGGTTTTACCATAACCATATCTGCACCTTCTTCTACGTCTGATAAAGCTTCTTTAATGGCTTCGATGCGGTTGGCATAATCCATTTGGTATGTTTTTTTGTCTTTTGGAACCACAACATCAGCTTCTTTTGGAGCAGAATCTAAAGCATCTCTAAACGGACCGTAAAAAGCCGAAGCATATTTTGCTGAATAACTCATGATTCCAACATTCTGAAATCCGGCAGCATCTAAACCTTCGCGAAGGCGTAAAACGCGTCCGTCCATCATATCACTTGGCGCAACAAAATCGGCACCAGCTTCTGCGTGCGAAACGGCCATTTTTACTAAAGCATCAACTGTGCTGTCGTTTTCTACATCGCCATTTGTTATAATTCCGTCATGACCGTAAATTGAATACGGGTCTAAAGCCACATCTGGCATAACAATCATTTCTGGACAAGCCGCTTTTATGGCACGAATAGCTTGCTGCATTAATCCGTTCGGATTCCAAGCTTCTTTACCAGTATTATCTTTCAGGTTTTCGCTAACTTTTACATAAATATTTACGGCGCGAATCCCTAAATCATAAAGTTCTTTTACTTCTTCAACTGTTAAATCTATAGATCTTCTGAAAATTCCCGGCATTGACGGAATTTCGACTTTTACATTTTCTCCTTCAGCAATAAACATTGGAAACATAAAATCCGATGGACTTAAACTGGTTTCACGTACTAAAGAACGAATCGATTCATTTACTCTTAATCTTCTGCCTCTTTGTAATGGGAACATATAAATTTAGATTTTAGATTTTAGATTTCAGATTTTTAAGCTGAATTGGAAACAGATTGATAAACCCTTATTCTAAAATTGAAGTTGTTTTTTATTTTTTTGAAGTTTGTCTCACTTTTTAATGAGTGGCGCAAAGTTAAAGAAAAAGGAACAGAATAAGGCGTTTAGCTTGTTGTAGAATCCGTTAATATTATCTAAAAATTTTGATTTTTATTGTTTGGACTAAAGCATGGTTTTTCAGAATATTCCATCTAAATTTGTAAAATGAAGAAAATTCTCGCTTTATTTTGCTGTATGCTCTTAACAAGCTGTTTTGAGATTACAGAAAGAATCAAACATCACGACGATCAAAGTGGTGAATATATGCTGATGATCGACTTTTCGAAATCTTGGTTCAAGACCAAATCTGCTATTTGGCTGGAAGAAGTTGATGGCGTAAAAATTCCAAACGAACAAGAAATTACACAGAAATTGGAAGATTTTAAATCTAAAGCTTTAAAAATCGACGGAATTTCGAATGTAACAACCAAAACGGATTTTCAGAATTACGTTTTTATCATTAAACTCAATTATGCGAATCTAAAAGCATTAAATGCGGTTGTAAATACAATCAACAATCAGCGTGATCAGATTCACTTTAGCGGAAGCGGCAAAACCTTTGAAAGAATTGCATCATATCCAGTTCCGGAAAAAGTGGTAAACGACCCGAAAAAAAAGAAAGATCTGGAGGAAGCCAGCATTATTTCTATTTATACTTTTGATAAAGATATTCTAGCTGTAGACAATGCAAACAGCAAAATTTCAAAAAATAAAAAAACGGTTTTTTTAAAGCAAAGTATGTACAGCGTATTTAAGAAATCGACCTTAATGAACAATACTATCCAATTAACGCCTTAATTTTTATGAAGCAATTTTATACTCTAATTTTTCTATTTGCCGCGTATTTCACTTTTGGACAAGCCAGTCCAGACAAATACGACTATTTTGTACAGTTTAACGGAAATCAGCTTTCTAAAAAAGTCAGCATAAACGAAGTGCTGAATCATCCGATATTGACGAAATACATTAGCAAAAAACCTGATTTTGATCTTCGCCAATATACTTCGATCATTCAATTAGACCAAAAAATTACGGTTCATGGAAATTTCTTAGATAGTGTTCCGTTTTATCAGGTTACTATTCCGATAAAAAACAAAGAAGCTGTGCGACAATATCTGATTGAAAAACAAGGAGCAAATGGAAAGAACAGTACAATTGAAGAATTTGGAAAATATGCTGTTTTTACACCAAGCGGTTTAAAGAGATCATTTGTCTGGAATGATAATTATTTAGTCATATTTGAATTGACAAAAAGGCTTCCTACTAAGTTTTATGATTCCCCTGGAGGACCTCCAATTTTAAACGATACTATTGTGGCAACAGAAACGTATGAAGAAACAGCAGTAGAGGCACCGCAAGGATATGAAGTTCCACAAGCGCCAAATCCTCCAAAAATAGCAGAACCTTCTGTAATGCGTGATGAACCAATGGTAGCTGACGTACCAGCAGGATCAGCAGAGAATGTAGAACAAGATTATTTATATGATGGAAATCCGTATGAAGAATATACCGCAGAGCAGGCAGAATTTGATAAAAAACTAGCCGAGCAGCAAAGAGAAATTATAAAAGGCTTATTTGAAAATGGTTTTACTGCGCCAAGTTTTTCAAAAATAAATGCTTCGGCAGATATTTCGACTTGGGTAAATTACAGCGGATTGATGTCTAGTTTTTATTCGTTGTATAATTATCCTTTGGCATTATTTGGAGGTTATGATAAATACTTGCCTATGCAGAAGAATTTCGGAAATTTTGTAAAAGGCATTAATCTGGATTTTTATTTTGATAATGATAATGCCCGAATTGAAGAAGTGGTTGAATATGCAGCAGAGATTGCAGCTGTTGTGAGTAAAATTAGCAATAGAAAAATCAACAAAAATATCTTCAATTATTTCCCTTCGGAAAAAGCATTAGGTTACATTTCATATCACGCCAATACAAAAGCGGCACTTGAAAATTTTCCGTCATTAATGACTGAATTATTCCAGAATCCGAAATTTGCAAAAGAAGACATTACACTTGTTACAGATCTGATTTCTACAATTGTTGACGAAGAAGCGACAGCAAAGCTTTTTGATGGCGATTTAAGCGCTTTTTTATACGATACGAAAGAAGTTGAGGTTATGACTAAAAAGTATGATTATGATGAGAATTATGAAGAAAAAATAACCGAAGAAAAAGTAAAAAAAGATATTCCGCTTTTTTCTGTAATTTTCACTTCAACGCATCCGACTTTTGGAGATAAATTATTGCAATTGGGCGTTCGCAAAAAAGTGCTGATTCCAAATGGAAATTCATTCATTATTACAGGCACGAAAGAGTATGGCGATATTTTTATTACGAAAGAGAAAGATGTCGTAATTGTTGCCAATACAAAAGAGTATTTTGGAACAGGAAAAGGACCTTTTGCCAAAGATGCTAAGAAAGACTTGAGCAAAAATTACATTTCTGGAAAATTGGATATTGCGCAAACCGTAAAAACATTTGGAAAAAATGCAAAAGGTTCAGAATTGGATCGAATGACTAAAATTTCATCTCAGTTTTCAGATATTTCCATAGAATCTCCTAAAAAACTAATTGACAATAAATTGAAATTTGTTTTTAAATTGAATTCTTTCAAGTCTGATAAAAATATCATTCTGCAGACATTAGATTTAGCCGAAGAAATGACTTCTAAATAATTGAAAAACAAAATCCCTGATACGAGAATGTTTCAGGGATTTTTTATGTTTTCTAAGTAATTGAAGCCTGATAAATGCCTTTAACGGTTTCTTGTAATTCTGCATTAAAATCTTCATCCGATTGATCGGCAGTAAGTCCCTCAGACAATGCTCTCGAAAAACTGGCAATCAGTCCGTGGTTTTGTGAGAGTTTTTGATTTGCTTCTTCACGAGAATATCCGCCAGAAAGGGCTACAACACGAACCACATGCGGATCTGAAATAAGTTCACGGTAAAAATCGTTGACAGTCGGAATCGAAAGTTTCAGCATTACTTTTACATCTTTATCCAATAAATGAAGCTGTTTTTGAATTTCTTCTTTCAGAATCTGTTCCGACTTTTCCTTATCAGGACTATAAATATCAACTTCAGGTTCTATAATTGGAATTAAACCTTTGCTGAAAATTTGTTTTCCCACTTCAAATTGCTGTGCAACAATATCTCGTATTCCGTCAGGATTGGCTTCTTTAATGACAGATCGCATTTTAGTACCAAAAATATTTCGTTCGACTGCTCGATCTAGCAATTCGTTAAAACCAGAAATAGGTTTCATCAGCTGCACGCCGTTCGCAAGATCCGCAAGCCCTTTATCTACTTTCAGAAAAGGAATAATATGTTTTTTCTCCCATAAATAATCGGCTGTCCATTGTCCATCGATTTTACGATCCATTGTATTTTCAAACAAAATAGCACCAAGAATATATTGGCTATCAAAAGCGGGACTTTTAATAATTCTAGTTCTCATTTCATGTACAAGCGTGTACATTTCTTCTTCGTTTGAATATTGATTTTCTTGTATGCCATATTGCAATAAAGCTTTTGGTGTACTGCCACCGCTTTGGTCAAGCGCTGCGATAAATCCTTTTCCAGAATGCATGAGATTTAATTGTTCTGTATTCCTATTTCCCATAATAATGAATTTTAGTTTTTCGTAAATCTCTGTAATTTAAGCATTTTTGTTGGGCTTTCGGTTTATTTCAGATTAAGATTTCTCAAAGGCCAATTTTTTCATTGACCTTATCGTATACTTCTTTTATTTTTTTCGGAGGATCAAATCGGTAACCGACAGACAATTTTAGAGTAGAAATATTATCATTCAATCGTGGATCTACTTTGTCATCTTGTGCAAAAGCAACTGTGTTGATGCTGGCAAAACCAAAAAATCGGTCTTTGTTATAGGCTAGTTTTAAATTGAAGTCAGCTTGGTATAAAGCTGAGGTTTCTTTATCAATAATATTAAGTCCGCCACCCAAAGCAAGTCCGGCGCCAATTAAAACCCGATCACTAATTACGAAATTGTAAAAATAAGAAGGAGCAAGGGTTAAAACATACATATCTCCAGGTGACGAATCAGGAGTATTTAAATCCAGATTGGTATAATAAAAGGAAAATGACGGAATGAAACTTCCAGAACTTTTAGTCTGCCATTCGTTTTGGCTAACCAATGTTTTAAAAGAGAATTTATCGTTGAAAACGTAAGAAGTCGATCCGCCAATTTTGGTCGTACGCATGTGCGGCAATTCAGCGGTTATATTATCATCACTAATATAAAATCCTTTTTGATTGATAAAGGTAAACGACTGCATCCATTTTTTATAGTAAAAACGGGTATTGAAATTAAAATGCTTGGAATTAGAATCACCTTTATTTCTACCAAGGAATTTAGGTGCAAAACCAATGGTAACATCAATAATCTTATAATTTATATTAAAACCAATCTGTTCTCTTCGATTCGGAATAAGATTAACATATATTTTAGGTTCGGTGTTATCTGAAGCAATCTGAAAACTATTAGAAGTATCCAGATAATAAATGCTGGCAGTAATTTTATCGTTGTATGATTTGAAATAGGGGTTTCTTATGGAATCGTTTTGGGCAAAACATCCAAAAATGTTGATGAAGAATAGGGCGTAAATTAGTTTTAAACGCATAGAAACATAGTTTTTGATTTTCTAATTCACCTCTAAGATAGGTCTTTAAATCTATGTTTCTATGCGTTCAATAAAATTTATATTATGAAATCCACTCACGCGGATTTGCCAATATAGTAATTAATTTTTCTTCTTCGCTTCCCGGTTCTGGATGATGGTCGTAAACCCATTGAACATGAGGAGGCAAACTCATTAAAATACTCTCGATTCTTCCGTTGGTTTTTAAACCGAATAAAGTTCCTTTGTCATGAACCAAATTGAACTCCACATAACGGCCACGACGGATTTCTTGCCAAGTTCTTTGTTCTGGCGTGTATGGAAGCGTTTTTCTTTTTTCTACAATTGGCACATAAGCTTCTAGAAAACTATTTCCTACTTCGGTTACAAAATCGTACCAGTTTTCCATAGACATTTGCTTCGCCTGTTCGCTATCGCTTGGGTGCTCATTTGCTTTACAATAATCAAAGAATAAACCTCCTAAACCGCGAGCTTCGTGACGGTGCGCATTCCAAAAATACGAATCGCATTGTTTTTTATATTTCGGATAAAAATCTGGATTGTGTTTGTCGCAAGCTGTTTTACACGTTTGGTGAAAGTGTTTTGCATCTTCTTCAAATAAATAGTAAGGAGTTAAATCCTGTCCACCTCCAAACCATTGTTCGATTACATTTCCTTTTTCATCATACATTTCAAAATATCGCCAATTAGCGTGTACGGTAGGAACCATCGGGTTTTTTGGATGTAAAACCAAACTTAATCCGCAGGCAAAGAAATCGGCTTCGCCAACGCCAAACATTTTTTGCATGGTTTCTGGAAGTTTTCCGTGAACGGCTGAAATATTTACACCGCCTTTTTCGAAAACTGCTCCGTTTTCAATAACACGAGTTCTTCCGCCACCGCCTTCTGGACGTTTCCATAAGTCTTCGCGGAATTTTGCAGTTCCGTCAACAGCTTCTAATCCAGCTACGATTTGGTCTTGTAAATTTTGTATGTAGGCGTAAAATTTGTCTTTCATGATTTTATATATTCTGATTTTAGAAGTCCGAAGTAAACGGAGTTTTGCAAAGTGCCGTCTCCATTTCTAAATTCCTCCCTTAAAATTCCTTCTTGTTTGAAATTATGCTTTAATGCAACTTTCTGGCTTGCGATGTTGATTTCTGAAGTGCAAATGAAAACTTTGTTCAGTATTAATTCGTTGAAACAAAAGTCAAGCGCTTTAGAAACCATTTTTGAAGTAATTCCTTTTCCCTGATAATCTTCATCAATAAAATAACCAAATTCACATTTAGAAACGTGATAATCGATTGTTTTTATACACAGATAGCCAATCAAATTATTCGTTTGGATATCTCGGGCATAAAAATGAAAACCTACTTTATTTTTCTCTTTATCGCAACTTAGCGATAAAAAATTTTGTGCTTTTTCTAGAGTATCAGAATTGGAAAGCGTGACAGGAAAAGTTTTGGCAATGTGATTTCGATTCTTGTCAATTAACCTGTAGAATTCCTCAGGAAGAATGTTTTCAATTCGGTCTGTTTTCCAATCTGTAAAAGTCATTTTATTTGTTTTTAAGAGATGAAATTTTCGAATTTATTCCAAAAGAAAATACTTTGCTTTCTGATTGGATGTACTGATAAAGAGCCAAAGCCTTATCTTCAAAATTATAGTTTTCGTCTTTTGAAAGTTCAATCAGTATATCAGCAAACAATTCCAATTGCTCCCAATCAAAATGAAGTCGCATTAATAATGTGGTCAAATCTTCATTAGAATAATCGATCAAACTTTCAAAGTTCAATTCGAATTCTTTCAGTTGCTTTTCAAGATCTGATTTTTGTAAGTCATTCAAAGGATAAGGTACATAAACAAGAGTTCTTAACGTTTTGAGTACGTTATCAATTCTTATTTTTTCTTCGTCTCTTAAACCTTTGTTGAGCATGGTTTTCTACATTTCCTGCAAGGTTTTCAAAACCTTGTAGGTATCAATTGTGAATTTTTATATTGAATCATCTTGGAAATCTTGACCTATAAGGTTTTTAGAAAGCCTTGTAGGACAAACGATATTATTCAAAAGTAAACGTTTCGTTTAAAAAATCATTTTTTTGATTATGGCAAAAAATAAAATTATTAAAATCCCCGAATAAATTTAAAACTTCTGTACGTTCTATTTTAGTTTTTTTATCAGATAAAAATGCTTGAAAAGAAGAAAATCTAAAATTCTTAAAATCTTGATCTAAATGATGTTTTGGATTTAAATGAACATAAATGACCAATCGTCTCAAATAGTTTTCGTCTGTTAATTTTATTCTTTTAAAATGCTTCTCAAACAAACTGCCTGTTCTTCCAATTTGTTTGTTAAATGCCTTAGCGTAAGAATTAAATAAGTTAGAAAAGGCCTGCGTAACTTCTTTTTCGTCACTATTTAGCCGAATTACCAAATGAAAGTGATTTTTCATTAAACAATAAGCAAGAATTGAAATTTTGTTTTCAGTGTATTTCGCTAATTGTTTTAAGAAATAGATTTTGTTTTCTTCACTCTCAAATAAATCAGTTCCATTAATTCCACGATTATAAATGTGATAATAACAATCCTTCTCTAAAACTTCCAACCTCATATCCTCATTCATTTCTCACATCCTTCAAGGTTTTCAAAACCTTTTAGGTCTCCTACATCTGTGTTTATTTAACTTTGTAATTTATACCTACAAGGTTTTGGAAACCTTGCAGGAAAGCCAACTGCGACTGAAAACTGAGCACTAATTTCCGTATTCTTTCACCGCGTCAATAAACGCTTTTGCGTGATCTACGGGGATATTAGGTAAAATTCCGTGACCTAAATTTACTATATATTTATCTTTTCCGAACTCGTCGATCATTTCGTGAACCATTTTCTTGATAGTTGGAATTGGAGAAAGCAATCTTGATGGATCGAAATTTCCTTGTAAAGTAATGTTTCCGCCAGATAAATAACGTGCGTTTCTTGCCGTACAAGTCCAGTCAACTCCTAGCGCAGAAGCTTTACTTTTACCCATTTCGCCAAGAGCAAACCAGCACCCTTTTCCGAAAACAATAACTGGAGTAATATCCGCTAAAGCATCAACAATTTGGTTGATGTATTTCCATGAAAATTCCTGATAATCGGCAGGAGAAAGCATTCCTCCCCAAGAATCAAAAATCTGAACCGCATTTACTCCTGATTTTACTTTTTCCTTTAAATATAAAATAGTCGTATCTGTGATTTTTTGTAATAAAGTGTGCGCTGCAACTGGGTTTGAAAAACAAAATCCTTTTGCGGTATCAAAGCTTTTAGAACCTTTTCCTTCAACAGCATAGCAGAAAATGGTCCAAGGCGAACCTGCGAAACCAATCAATGGAACTTCGTCATTCAACATTTCTTTAGTCAATTTCACAGCGTCAAAAACATAACCTAAAGTTTCATTTACATGTGGAACAAAAACTTGATTTACTTGTTCCATTGTGCGAATCGGATCTGGAATTATCGGACCTAAATTGTCTTTCAATTCTACATGAATTCCCATTGCGCGAGGAACAACCAAGATATCTGAGAATAAAATTGCAGCATCTGGAGCAATTCTGCGAATTGGCTGAACGGTGATTTCAGCTGCTAATTCTGGAGTTTCGCAACGCGTAAAAAAGTCATATTTATCACGAAGTTCTCTAAATTCTGGTAAATATCTTCCCGCTTGACGCATCATCCATACTGGTGGGCGTTGAACTGTTTCTCCTTTTAATGCTCTTAAAAATAGGTCGTTTTTTAACATCTCTTATTTGTTTTTCCTGCAAGGTTTTCAAAACCTTGTAGGTATTGTTTGTTGATTTATATTTTAACCTACAAGGTTTTGAAAACCTTGCAGGACACTGTAAACATTATTTGTATTCGTGAATTACATCTTCAATCACATCTTCAATTGTTGGCTGATCTGCGACGATGATATTCTTTGTGATTTTTGATAAAGCTTCTGCGGTCGTATCACCAATGCAGAAACAGATTTGTTTATTGATGGTATTCTGTTTCAGATAACTTTTAACTCCAGACGGACTAAAAAACAAAATCGCTTCAGGGTTTGCTTTTATTTTCTGAGGTTGCAACGTCGTTTCGTAAACCTGAATTTCATTGAATTTAATTCCGTTTTCCTTTAAAGCTTCTGGCAAAGTGTCTCTTCTCAAATTTCCGCTGAAAAAAGTATAGCTTTCATTACCATAAATCAAAGTGATAATTTCTGCTAAATCGGAAGCATAACCTGTGTAGGCAATAACATTGAAGCCGTTTTCTTCTAAAAGACTTTTGGTTTTAAGACCAACGCAATACACATTTTTCTTTTTCAGTTCTTCTGATTTTGGATCAGATAAGACACTATGAACAGCGTTTTGGCTTGTAAAAATAAGGCTCTCGTTGAGGTCTTTTAATTCGAAAGGTTTGTTTTCGATTTTGATGAAATCAGCTTCGACTAACTCGACGCCATATTTCATGAGCTCTTGTTTATGAAGAGGAGATAATATTTTAGTAGATAGTATCTGAATTGGATTTGCCATTATTTCTTCAGAGATTCTTTAATTTTCTGCATCAATTCTGTTCCGCCATTATTCAAAATCTCCTGAGCAGAGTTGAAACCTAGTTTTTTCCATTCTGAAATGTCAACTGTTTTATCGATTTCCAGTTTTTGTTTGCCATCAATAGAAAGCAAAACGCCTTGAAAATGTAAAGTGTCTTCGTCTTCATTATAGGTAACCAAAGCTCCAATTGGCGCTGTACATCCGCCTTCAAGCGTTCTTAAAAACTGACGTTCGATATAAGTGCAAATTTCAGTTTCAATATCATTTAATTGAGAAAGTGCATCTAAAGTATAATTGTCATTTTCCATTGCTACAACTAACATTGCACCTTGAGCTGGTGCCGGAATCATCCAATCTAAATTGATGTAATTTTCAGGTTTTAAGTTAATGCGCTCCAAACCTGCAGCGGCAAAAACAGCTCCGTCCCAATTATTATCTTGTAGTTTTTGCATACGAGTGTTCACGTTTCCGCGCAAATCAACTACAGTATGATTTGGATATTTATTAAACCATTGTGCCTGGCGACGCAGACTTCCGGTTGCAATAGTGCTTGGATTTGAAAAATCAGGATTTCCTTTATGGACTAAAATATCTAAAACATTGGCTCTTGGCAAAACAGCACCTTGAACGATACCTTTAGGCAAGGCCGTTGGGACGTCTTTCATAGAATGCACCGCAATATCAATATCGCCATTGATCATGGCAATGTCTAAAGTTTTAGTGAAAATTCCAGTGATTCCTAATTCGTAAAGCGGTTTGTCCAGAATAATATCACCTTGAGATTTCACCGCCACAATTGAGGTTTTATAACCCAAATCGTTTAGTTTTTTCTCTACAGTGTGTGCCTGCCAAAGTGCTAATTCGCTATCACGCGTTCCTATTCTGATTGTTTTTTCAGCCATGTTTTGTTTTTTGAACCATATAAGTTATATAAGTGAATTTAAGTAGTTTGTGGTAAAACATACTTGTTAATCAGGCTAATATAACTTGTTTTTTATTTTTGAACGATATAAGTTATATAAGTAATTTAAGCGGTTAGGTAAAACACAGTTTTTAAATGAACTTATATAACTTATATGGTTTAAATCTTAAACTAAGATGCTTTTATTTTGAAGACTTTTTCGATCCATTCGATGCTTTCATCTACCATCGTGTCGTCGTCTTTTAAATGATTTGCGAAATGAGTAGTGATTTTCTGAATGATTCGGTTACTTATGATTTCAGCTTGCGCTTCATTAAAATCGGCGATTTTTTTGCTTTGAAAATCCAATTCCGAAACTTTAATCGCATTTAATTTTTCTTTTAATGCATTAATCGTTGGAGCAAATTTTCTTCCTTTCATCCAAGTCACAAATTCTTCTTTGATTTCTTCGATGATCGCTTCAGCCGCCGGAATGTGTAATTTTCTGTTTTCTAATGTTTCATCTGTCAATTGAGACAAATAATCCATATGAATTAAAGTTACGCCTTCTAATTCCTCCACATTTTCATCAACGTTTTTCGGAATAGATAAATCCAAAATCAACAAAGGTTTTTTCAGATTCAAGATTGCTTTGTCTACCGTTGGGTTTTGCGCGCCAGTTGCAACAACTACAACATCAGCTTTTTGAAGTTCTAAATGTAATTCAGAGTAATCTTTAACAATCAAATTTAATTTTCCTGCTAATTTCTCTGCTTTATCTTTAGTACGGTTTATTAAAGTGATATGCTCATTTTTAGTATGTTTTACTAAATTCTCGCAGGTATTTCTTCCAATTTTTCCAGTTCCGAAAAGTAGAATGTTTTTATTGCTGATATCTTCTACATTTTTAAGAATGTATTGTACCGATGCAAAAGAAACCGAAGTAGCGCCAGAGCTGATCTCCGTTTCGTTTTTAATTCTTTTGCTCGCCTGAATAACCGCATTAACCAGTCTTTCCATAAAAGCATTGGCTAATCCCATTGATTTTGAATGCGTAAAACTGGTCTTTATTTGAGATATAATTTCGAAATCGCCTAGAATCTGACTGTCTAAACCAGTTCCAACACGAAAGATGTGATTAATCGCTTCTTGATTTTTATAAACGAAACCCACTTTTTGAAAAGCATCAACAGAACCATTGCTGTTGTCGCAGATAAGTTTTATTAATTGAAATGGATGTTCAGCAAAACCGTAGATTTCGGTTCTGTTGCAAGTTGAAGTAACTATTAAACTTTCTATTCCTTCGTTTTTAGCTTGTTCCAGCAATCGCGTCTTTGCAACGGCATCCAAACTAAATTGACCTCTGACCTCAGCATCAGCTTTTTTATAACTCAGACCAACTGAGTAAAAATAAAGGTGTTTCGGTACGTTATTGTTTTCCATAAATTCACTTTCATAAAAGTGCAACAAAATTATTACTATACCATCGATAAAAATAACGCTAAAAGTACTTTTTATGTCGCTGTATGTTTTTTTGGTTCTAAACTTGTCTTTTTATTTAGAAATCAGCACTTTTATAGCAAAATCAAGTCGTTTGAAATGTTTTGTTTAGAGTCATTCTAAATAAATAGAAGCAAATGGATAAAATTTGTTTGAAAAAAAATATCGCTAAGGGTTCAAAAATTGATGCACGAATTTTTTCAAATTCTTGACGATCTGAATGGCGTTATTTTCGTAGTAAAAAAGGATTGAATAAAAAGCGCTATCTTAAAATTTAACATAGCGCTTTTGGAAGGAAATTATTTTTGAACAATTGGAGTTCTTAATGACTCCAAAACAGCAACGATGTCTGTATAAAGTTCTGTATTAGAGGCAACTCCATTTGCATTTGCGGCAGCACCAACATAGCCTTCAAACTTTGTATAATCTGCATTGCTAGATTTAGTTCCCATTCTTGGGTTTCTTGCAGGATCATGTGCAGCCGACATGCTTAAACCTGAATACGTGTTTACGGCATTTTTTCCTCCTGTATTAAAAGAGAAGAAATCAGTAAGATTATCTGATAATTTAGCAATATTGGTAGCTTGTGTGCTTCCTGTTTCTGCCAGAAGAGGAGCGAAATGAGCCTGTAGATTACCTGAAGCATTAGACTGGATATCTGCTACAATTAATCCTATAGTAGAATTTACAACTTTACGAAAGCTTAAACGGCCCTTTTCAATCATCTGTCCTGAATTATCTGGATCAGAAACCATAACAGAACCCCCTAATCTCTCATAGATAGTTGGTTTTTCTGCGGGAGTTTTATCATCGTCGTTGCTGCAGGAAGTTAATGAGGCCGATGCAATAATTAATGCGCCAAGTGTAATTTTAGAAAAATTTCTCATAATAAATATTTAAAGGTTAATTAAAAAACTGATTAATTTTTTTTGACAATTTGTAACTGTAGCTATTTTGATTTACGGGACAAACTTCCTTGTTTGCCAAGCCAGCAGGCAAAATGTAACGTTGAGCATCGTAATTGCCTTTGCTCATTAATTCGTCATATACTTTTTTGGAATTAGTAATCTTATTGTTGTGAAAGTAGACAACTACATTTCTCTTTACGATAATCGAATCGGAGGTTAATCCCTTTATGGATCTTAAATCTGTGCAAATCTTTTTCGCGTAGGCAGAATCTATGTTTTCTTTAAAATCAATCCTGCTTACCTGAAGATTTGGACTTTCATAAACGGCTGGTTTTGCTGTAATAATGTGGAACACTAAAATGGCAAAAAACAATACACCTGTTATTGCAACTGTCCGAAGTCCCCTTTTTACTATTTTGTTAATTTTCATAAAAGCTCTTATTTATTTGTTGATTTAGTTTTTTAAGAATCATTTACGGGAGGTTTTTATAATTGGTTTTATCAAACAGTATTAAATCTTCAATTTAGAATAGTTATAAATACTGTAAGAAATAATTTATGTTTGCTTTTAATAAGAAGTGGGTTGAAAATCAGTAAATTACCATTTTTTAAGCTAAATGTCATGTTTACAGCTTGTGAAGAAAATTGAACACAAAATGAAGGAAAAGACTTTGAAAGAATAAAGAAATTATAAATTTGGAAGCAAGTAAACGATAAACCCATCAAAAAGATTTAATTTTGGAAACGCAAATTATCGTTTCAATAAAATCATGAATAAGTAATCACAATGGAGGAAGAAATAAAAATTGAAGATGACTTTACGCTAATTAGGTTTCAGAACGATAGTTCAGAGCCTTTTTATGCGCAGCATGAAATCGGTACGGGACTGATTCAGTTTCACTTCGGAATAAAAGGAAATGCCAAATTCTTATTCAATCAGGGCAATTATGCTTTGGAACTAAAAGAAGAAAAATCACTTCTTTTGTATAATCCGCAGAAAGAATTACCGCTGAATTTAGAATTGGCTCCAAATTCTTGGGTGATTTCGGTAATTGTTTCCATCAAGAAATTTCACGCCTTATTTTCTGCTGAAGCCGATTATATTACCTTTTTAAGTCCCGACAATAAGGATAAAAAATATTATAACGAAGGGAATATCAGCCCGTCAATGGCGATTGTATTGAGTCAGCTGTTTCATTACAATCTTCATCCATCCATAAAAAATCTTTATTATAAAGGAAAGGGATACGAGTTGCTGAGTTTGTATTTCAACAGAACTGAAGATCCAAATGCAGAACAGTGTCCGTTTCTGATTGATGAGGAAAATGTCCTGAAAATCCGAAAAGCAAAAGAAATCGTAATTGCTAATATGGCAGAGCCACCGGGGTTGCAAGAATTGGCTGACGAAATTGGTCTGAATTTGAAAAAACTCAAAATGGGTTTCAAACAAATTTACGGCGATACGGTTTATGGTTTTCTTTTTGATTACAAAATGGATTTCGCTCGAAAACTATTAGACAGCGGTTCTTATAATGTAAATGAAGTGGGATTGAAAATTGGTTACAGCACGGGAAGTCATTTTATAGCGGCATTTAAAAAGAAATTCGGAACAACACCCAAAAAATATTTGATGTCGATTAATGCAAATGTTTAAAAATTTTTTTCGCCACGACCCGAGCGATAGCGAACTGGCGAAGCAATTCACGAATTTAATTTGCGAACATCTGCTTTAATCTGTGAAATCTGCGTGAAAAAATTTCTCGAATTAGTCAATCAATTTTGAATATTCTACAATAATTAAAAAGTAATAATTATCATATTTCGAATAAAGTACAGCATTTACTTTTGCCGAAATTTTTAAAAACAAATAAAAAGCTTAAAGCCTAGAGCTTAAAGCCTAAAGCAAAAAATACATAATGAAAGGCGTATTATTAGTAAACTTAGGTTCTCCAGACAGTCCAACTCCAAAAGATGTAAAACCTTATTTAGATGAATTTTTAATGGATAAATACGTGATCGACGTTCCGTATTTATTGAGAGCATTATTAGTTCGTGGGATTATTTTAAGAAAAAGGCCAGAAGAATCGGCACATGCTTATTCAAAAATCTGGTGGGAAGAAGGTTCTCCATTAGTGGTTCTTTCAGAAAGAATGCAGCAAAAAGTACAGCCTTTAGTAAATGTCCCAGTTTCGCTAGCAATGCGTTATGGAAGCATGACAATTGAAAAAGGGCTTCAAGAATTGAGTGATAAAGGAGTTACAGACGTATTGCTTTTTCCATTATATCCGCAATATGCAATGGCTTCAACTTTAACTATTTTAGTTAAGGCAGAAGAGATTCGCAAGAAAAAATTCCCTCACATGAAATTTACAGATGTTCCGGCATTTTACAACAAACCGGATTACATCAAAAACTTAGCAGATTCTATTCAGAAACATTTAGTTGGATTTGAATACGATCATTTATTGTTTTCATATCACGGAATCCCAGAGCGCCATATTCGTAAAACCGATGTGACAAAATCTCATTGCAAAATTGACGGTTCATGCTGTAACACGCCATCGCCGGCACATGAATTCTGTTACCGTCACCAATGTTATGAAACTACAAGACAAGTGGTTAAGTTATTAGGACTTCCAGAAGATAAATACAGTTTAACTTTTCAATCTCGTTTAGCGGGCGATAAATGGTTAGAACCTTACACGGATGTTGAAATCGATAACATGCCAGCAAAAGGAATCAAAAAATTAGCAGTTGTAACGCCAGCTTTCGTTTCAGATTGTTTAGAAACTTTAGAGGAAATCGCAATGCGTGCCAAAGAAGATTTTGAAGCAAATGGAGGTGAAGAGTTCTTAGCAATTCCATGTTTGAATGATGACGAAGAATGGTGTCAGACGGTTGCTAACTGGATTAATGATTGGGCTAAATAATATTAGATGAATAAATTAAGAAGCATTTTCGTTATATTTTTTGTTTTGATAACGCTTTCAGGTTGTAAAAAAAGCAACTCTGTAGTAGATTTTTACGATAAAACATTTGATTGGAAGATTTCTGTTCCCGATGATTATGAAAAAGTAGATTTAAAGGATAAAGCAGACATTAAAGGAGATATGGCCTTAGCGAAAAAGAACCATACAATTGTTGTTTTTAAGAAAGATGAAGCCAATTATTTTACGGTAAATTATGATGATTTTTTTGGAAGCGATACTCGGTCTCTTGATCTCAATATGAGATTAAAGGATTTTCTAATTTTAAAGGATATTGGTAAAATTTATCCAAAGGGAAAAATGGGAGATTACTCGGTAAGTACTGAAAATATTTCAGGTTTGCCGTTTAGAAAAGCTAAAATAGAAATCACTGAAGGAGAGAAAAAAATAGTATCGGTAGTGATTTTTTCTCGAGGATTTAATGATAAAATCTTTGTAAATTCGATAATTTACGAAGATGAAGATGCTGGCAAAGAAATGATTGATCTTTTTAAAAAATCTACATTTAAGAAGTAATGGAATACTATAACTATCTAAAATCACTACATCTTATATTTGTAATAACTTGGTTTGCAGGTCTATTTTATATTGTGCGTTTGTTTGTGTACCAAATTGAAGCTAGTGAAAAACCATCTCCTGAAAAAGAGATTCTGCAGGCGCAATACAAAATTATGGCCTATCGTTTGTGGTACATTATTACATGGCCATCGGCAGTTTTGGCAAGTATCTTTGCTTTTTGGATGCTGTTTTTTACACAGGCAGGACATGTTTGGCTTACCCAATCTTGGATGCACGTAAAATTATGTTTCGTTTTCCTTTTGTATTTATATCACGGAAAATGCCATCAGATTTTTAAGCAATTACAGAGAGATGAGGTAAAATATTCGAATAATTTTATGCGTTTATGGAACGAAGGCGCAACGATTATTTTGTTTGCGGTCGTATTTTTAGTAGTTTTAAAAAGTGCCATCAACTGGATTTTCGGCGTAATCGGAATTATTTTATTCTCGGTTTTAATTATGCTGGGATTCAGATTTTACAAGCGAATTCGAGAAAAAAAATAAAAAGGTTGCCACAAATTACACGAATTAGCACGAATTTATTTTTATAGTTTTTGCCACAGATTAAAAAGATTAATGGGATTATACACAAAGTTCAAAAATCATTGAAATCCTTTTAATCTGTGGCAAAAAAAAAAAGAATTAGCGTAAATTCGTGCAATTCGTGGCGAAAAAACAAAATAAATGCTTAACAACTTCAAAATGTCAATGCTTTCCCTTCGTACCAGGATTTTCCTGTCGATGATTGTATTGATTGTTGTGGCATCGTTTTTATTGGCTTCGATTTCGATTATTCAGTTTAAGACTGAGGCCAAAGAATATCATCAGGAACGTTTAGAACGAAAAGAAAATGCGGTAAAAGAACATATTAATTATGTTTTGGCGACTACAACTTATCCTTTGAAAACGCAGAATTTGGATTTGATTTTTAAAGATAAAATCCACGAGTTGGCGCAGATTCACAAAATTGAAATCAATATTTACAGCCTTGACGGAAAGCTTTTAAAATCTTCAAAAGAGTCATTTGCGGTTGATAAAATAGCACCGCCAATTCCAGAATACATTCTTAAACTTGTTCGTTCTTCTATTGAAAAACGTTTTGTGGATATTAAAACCATCGACGGAGTTAAGAACAGATCTTCATACAGTTTAATAAAAGACGAAAAATTCAAACCACTCGGAATCCTAAATCTTCCTTATTTAGAAGATGATGGTTATTACGATAATGAGTTGAATACCTTCCTGATTCGTCTGAGTCAGGTTTATTCTTTTATGCTGATTGTCGCTTTTGCTTTGGCGTATTTCCTTTCGACTTATATCACGAAATCATTAAAAACCATTTCCGATCGTTTGGAAGAAACCAATCTGGATCAGAAAAACGAGAAAATTGTTTTAGAGGCCAACAGCAAAGAAGTCAACTTCCTGATCAAAGCCTATAACGGAATGGTGGACAAACTCGAAACGAGTGCCATTAAATTAGCGCAAAGTGAAAGAGAAGAAGCTTGGCGCGAAATGGCAAAACAAGTGGCGCACGAAATTAAAAATCCGCTTACGCCGATGCGTTTGACGGTTCAGAGTTTCCAGAGAAAATTTGATCCGAATGATCCTGATGTGAAGCAGAAAATGAACGATTACTCCGAAACTTTAATTCAGCAAATTGATACAATGACATCGGTAGCTTCGGCATTTTCGAACTTTGCTTCGATGCCAGCGCAGCAAAATGAAACACTTAATGTGGTTGAGGTTGTAGAATTGGCTTTGGATATTTTCAACGAAGATTATATTGTTTTCGAAAAAGAAGAAGAAGAAATCATTTCCAAAATGGATCGAACACAATTAATTCGTGTCATTACCAATTTGGTTAAAAATGCCACACAGGCCATTCCGGAAAGCCAGTTTCAGAAATCAATAGTAGTTTCGGTAAAAAGAAGTGACAACAATGTTGAAATCGCCGTAAAAGACAACGGAATCGGAATCCAAAAACAAGATATAGGCAGAATCTTCGAACCTAAATTTACGACCAAAACCAGCGGTATGGGACTTGGACTTGGAATTATCAAAAACATTATAGAAAATTACAAAGGAACAATTACCTTTGAATCAACTTACGGAAAAGAAACTACGTTTACAGTTTCTCTACCTATCACCAACTCATAAAATATAGCGTCATGAACTACGAAAATATCTTAATTTCTATTGAAGAAAAAGTTGCTACAATTACGATTAACAGACCAACGAAATTAAATGCTTTAAACAAAGCTACAATTAGTGATTTGAGTAATGCAATTCAGGCATTAGCAAAAAACGATGATATTCGTGTTATTGTTTTAACGGGAAGCGGGGAAAAAGCTTTTGTAGCTGGAGCAGATATTTCGGAGTTTGCAAATTACACCACTGTTGAAGGTGCGCAATTGGCTGCTGAAGGACAAGAATCTTTATTTGATTTTATCGAAAATCTTAAAAAACCAGTTATTGCTGCCGTTAACGGTTTCGCTCTTGGCGGTGGACTAGAATTGGCAATGGCTTGTCATTTCAGGATCGCTTCAGACAATGCGAAAATGGGACTTCCAGAAGTTACTTTAGGGCTAATTCCTGGTTACGGCGGAACACAGCGTTTACCACAATTAATTGGAAAAGGCCGTGCAATGGAAATGATTATGACAGCAGCAATGATTACTGCCGAACAAGCAAAAGAATATGGTTTAGTAAATCATGTTGTGCCTCAAGAAGAATTATTGTCGTTTACAAACGTAATCGCTCAGAAAATCATTAAAAATGCTCCTTTTGCTATCGGAAAAGCTATAAAATCAATCAATGCCAATTTTAAAGATGGTAAAAATGGTTTTGATACTGAAATAAAATCATTTGGAGAATGTTTCGGAACACAGGATTTTAAAGAAGGAACAACAGCCTTTTTAGAAAAACGTAAAGCAGAATTTACAGGAAAATAATTTTCTTAACCGCAAAGTTCGCAAAGATTTACGCAAGGTTCGCAAAGTTTTTAAATTTTCTTGCGTGCTTTGCGTAAATCTTTGCGAACTTTGCGGTTAAATAACAATACTGAGATTCGCAAGCCAAAACCTAGAACCTCAGCATCTTAGAACCTTAGCACCTTAAAAAAAAAAATGTACGAATCAATATTTGCCCTTTTTTGTGAACGAGTTAAAGAAAGCATCCAAAGCGGAACTTTCGCTAAACTGACTTTGGCCAAAACCATGGGGGATACAGAACTTAAAAATGTTTATTTCAGATTGGTTCTCAATGAAGACAATACATTTTCAATTTCGCTGACTTTTAGATATAAAACAGAAGAGATAGAAAGTATTCACACTTTAGATGAAGCCTTATTAATTTTAGGCACGTACATCAAAAATCCTTTTTTAACTGCGCTTTTATTTACAACTGACGATGATGTTACGTTTAAAGTAAATAAAAAGAATGCTGGAAGTATAATCGAACAAGCGCCAACGTTTAAAAATGCCTCGCCAGTTATGTTGGAAATGATTGAAAAAGGAATTGTTTAAATAATATTTTAGTTAATCCTGAAGTAAAGAAAATCATTGATGCGTTTTGAGAAATCACAAAAAATGTTTTTTGGTTTCTAAGAATTTATTCTAAAATTTAACCCTCAACTTTTTGTTTGTTTTGTCGTTTTAAATTTTCAATTTGGCATTCAATATCAAATATATCATTATTGATTTTTTGAAAATGCATGTAACAGCCTGCTGGGACTGCAAACAGTAAAATTAAAGCAAACAGTAAAACAGAATCGTGATAACCCATTCTATCAGCTAGCATTCCCTTTCTTAGAGGAATATATGGGCCAACAAAAGGTGTAATAATTCCAACGGCAATCAATCTCCAAATTTTCCACTTTTCTTTTGGGAGTTTTTTTAATTGTTTTTCGAGATCCTTTATTTCGTTTTCTAAATTGATTTCAAATTCATTCATAATTTATAGTTCGATTTTACCTTTTAGGATGTTTTAAACCAACTTCACAAACAAATTAGAAGCAATTTTATTCGAGATAGATAATTCTCTTTGATTAACTTTAATTCTCACCGATAAATCGAAAGATTCTTTAGATAAAAATTCAATTTTAGAACCCAAAGCAATTTCTTGTTTATCAAGATATTTCAAGAACTCCGAAGAAGTATCTTTTACACCTACGCAAACGCCAGTCTGATTTTCTTCTAACTCAGACAAAAGTTGTTTTTCGATTTTGATAATTCGTCCGTTTGCATCGGGAATTGGATCTCCGTGTGGATCTTCAGTAGGATTTCCAAGAAAATCATCCAATCGGTTAATCAGTTGCTCTGATTTGATATGTTCTAATTGTTCGGCGATTTCATGAACCTCATCCCAGCTGAAATTCAATTTTTCAACCAAGAATACTTCCCATAAACGATGTTTTCTCACAATCATTTTGGCAGCCAGTTTTCCATTTTCAGTCAAAGAAACTCCTTGATATTTTTTATAATTCACCAAATCTTTCTCTGCCAGCTTTTTAAGCATATCGGTTACAGAGGAAGCTTTCGTTTCCATAATTTCTGCAATTGCATTCGTGCTGACTTCTGTTTCTGATGCAGCAGTCAGATGATAGATTGATTTAAGGTAGTTTTCTTCTGAAAAAGTCATTTCTTTTGAGGTTCTAAGGTTCTAGGGGGCTGAGGTTCTAAGGTTTTGTTTTAAAGTTTTCGAGAGAAACCTTAGAACCTTAGCAACTCAGTACCTCAGCACCTTTTATTTAACAATCAACAAAGGTATCGAAATTTTATGTCTCAATTTATCTACTGTTGTGCCGAAAAGAATATCTTTTAGTCCAGTGTGGCCGTGGGTTCCCATAACGAGAATGTCGAATTGTCCATCGTTTATTATTTTCGGAATTATTTTGTCTGGTTTTCCAAAACCAAGTTCTGTTTTGATCTTGAATCCTTTTTCTGAAAGCATGTCTTTGTATTTCAGCAATAATTTTTCGTCTATTGTGGTTTCATAATCATGAATGTGCACTCCATACATTAAGGCACCTACCGTTTCTACGATGTGAATGAGGGTGTATTCCGTGTCAATGCCCCCCAATTCAAAGGCTTTATTCAGAGCCGCTTCGTCAGCACTTGAAAAATCTACAGAGACAGCAATGTTTTTGATGCTCTTGCTTTCTCTTGGTGAAAACTTCAGTTTAAGATTATGAGGCGAATGATTTATAGCTTTTGATTTGAATTTGGCAATAAAAGGTTTGAAAACGATGTACAATAATAATGCTGCGAACGCAAAAGCAAGAGGGACAACCGTAAACCAAAGCACCATTGGATGATTGGAGCTTGCTAACCAAGAAGTGATTTCGTCATAAACTAATTTAGCATTCAAAGAAACAATGATGGAAGCAATAATCCAAGAAACGATCTGTGTGGTTTTAGAAATATGAAAACCTTTCATTTTAGATTTATCACTCACAAAGTGAATTAGCGGAATAATGGCAAATCCTAATTGTAAACTCAAAATGACCTGACTTAGAATTAGCAGTTTTCCAGTAACACTTTCGCCATAAATTAAAATCACGATTACGGCAGGAATAATAGCAATCAAACGGGTTATGATTCTACGAACCCAAGGCTGAATTCTAAAATGAAGATAACCTTCCATTACAATTTGTCCAGCAAGTGTTCCCGTTACCGTTGAACTCTGTCCAGCAGCGATTAAAGCAACAGCAAATAAAATAGGCGCCCATTTGGTTCCTAAAAGCGGTTCAAGAAATTGGTGCGCATCTTGAATTTCGGCAACTTCAAACATTCCGTTTTTATGGAAAGTCGCGGCGGCAAGAATTAGAATCGCAGCATTTACGAAGAAAGCTAGATTTAAAGCAATTGTGGAATCGATCAAATTATATTTTAAAGCTTGTTTGATTCCTGCTGGAGTTCTGTCAAATTTTCTTGTTTGCACTAAAGACGAATGCAAGTACAAGTTGTGTGGCATTACAGTCGCCCCAATAATTCCGATGGCAATATACAAGGCTGCTGAATTTGGAATCGAAGGAATAAGTCCAGCTAAAACTTTGTGCACCTCTGGTTCTGCAAAAATCATTTCGAAAATGAAAGAGAACCCAATAATCGCCACTAAAGCAATAATGAATGCTTCCATCTTACGAATTCCTTTATTGATCAGGAAAAGCAGTAAAAAAGTGTCTAAAACGGTAATGAGAACAGCTTCGAGTAGCGGAATCCCGAAAAGCAGATTAATTCCGATCGCCATTCCGAGAACTTCAGCCAAATCGCAGGCAGCAATGGCAATTTCAGCGAGGAAATATAGAATGTAGTTGATGTATTTGGAATAGGTTTCTCTAGAGGCTTGCGCAAGATCGCGCTGTGTTACGATTCCGAGGCGGGCACTTAAACTCTGCAACAGCAAAGCCATTAAGTTACTCATCAATAAAACCCAGACTAAAGTATATCCGAATTGGCTTCCGCCGGCAATATCGGTTGCCCAGTTTCCTGGATCCATGTAGCCAACGCTTACCAAATAAGCTGGGCCTAGAAAGGCTAAAATTTTTCTAAAACCCTTTTTTTTATTTTCTGTAGAAACTGATTCGTGGACTTCTTCTAAAGATTTGGTCATTGTAAAAGTATTGTTTTCACAAATATAGAGAAAAATTATATTCGCGAAACAATATTTTTAGACGAGTCTAAAACTTAAATGTTAGAATTTAAACAATTCGGACATAATCCTGATAAGGTAAAGTTGATTTCATTCACTTTGTAATTGTGAGGCATAATGTAACTCGGTTTTACATTTTCAAGACAAGTAATCTCGTGACAATTTTCACAGCTAAAATGTGCGTGGTTATGGATGTGTACGCGCTGATGCGAATGATTGCATTTGGCATATTTTACCGTTCCGTCTAGATTTGAAATTTTATGAATAACATCTTCATTAATCAAACGATCCAAAATTCTGTAAATGGTAACGCGATCGCACAAATCATTTAATTGTTTGTGAATTTCGGTGTGTGAAAGAGCCGTCTTAGATTTTTCAAATACCTCTAAAACAGCTGTTTTTGCTGCGGTATTACGTGTAGTTTTCATTTTTTATGAAATTAAAAATTAAACGCAACAATGTTGCAATTGATAAAATTGTATATATTTGCAACAAAATTGCATTAAGCAAAAGTACACATAATGAAGAAAATAAGCACATCCTTTTACGATATTTTAGGAATTTCTAGCGCGACCATATGTTTGGTTCATTGTTTGATTTTTCCTCTTTTGACAATCCTTCCTTTAGGGCTGAGTCACAATCCAATTATAGATTTACTATTTGCTTCGATAGGTTTATTTGCAATTCTCAAAATTATAAAAAAATCATCTCTTTTGGTATCGTCCATTTTAGTTGTTTCAATGGCGCTGATTTGGATTAGTGTTTTGACAGAACTTCTTTTAGATATTCATCTTGATTTGATTTATTTCGGAGGATTCGGAATGATCATCGGGCATTTAATTAACTACAAATTACATAGAAATCAAAATCATTAAAAATAGAAATATGGAACAGAAGCATTTTGAGGTGATTATCATTGGCGGCAGCTACAGCGGATTGTCTGCAGCTATGAGTTTAGGACGTTCTTTGCGTCAGGTTTTAGTTATCGACAGTGGTCTGCCTTGTAACAGACAAACACCGCATTCTCATAATTTTATTACACAAGATGGTGAAAAGCCAGCGGTTATTTCGGCGAAGGCCAAACTGCAAGTAGACGTTTATAAAACAGTTCAATTCTATAATGGGCTTGCGGTAAAAGCTCTTAAAACAGAAAATGGTTTCGAAATTGAGACAGAATCAGGAGCCATTTTTACTACAAGAAAAGTTTTGTTTGCAACTGGAGTTAAAGATCTGCTGCCGGACATTGAAGGTTTTGCCAACTGCTGGGGGATTTCGGTTTTGCATTGTCCGTATTGTCACGGTTACGAAGTTAAAAATGAAAAAACAGCCATTATTGCCAATGGAGAAATGGGTTTTGAATTTGCAAAATTGATTTCGAATTGGACAAAAGACCTTCGTTTGTGTACAAATGGAAAATCAGAATTGACTTCAGACCAAACGCAAACTCTTAAAAAACATGGGGTTTTAATTTTAGAAGAGGAAATAGATTCTTTTGATCATATGGATGGATATGTTAAAAATATCATTTTTAGAAATGGGGAAAAAATAGATGTGAAAGCGATTTATGCAAGACCGCCTTTTAAACAGCATTGTACAATTCCCGAAACTTTAGGATGTGATATTAGCGAGCAAAGTTTATTAAAAGTGGATGCGATGCAAAAAACAAACATTCCAGGCATTTTCGCTAGTGGAGATTGCACAACCCCAATGCGATCTGTGGCGATTGCTGTTTCTACCGGCTCTTTTGCTGGAGCGGTCATAAATAAAGAACTTATTGACGAAGATTTTTGATGCATTCGTAAAATTCTCTCGCAAAGTCGCAGAGCCACCAAGTTTTTAAAAAAAGCTTTGCGACTTAGCGTCTTTGCGAGATTAAACAAAAATGCTTACGATTCTTAAAAATTGAAATATAACATATTGAATTCAATCAGTTTGAAAATTTTTGCTTTAAGAATAATTATTTGTCAAATTTAATTTTTAGATTTGTCTAAATTTAATTTTAAAATAATGAAATATTTATTTTTGGCAATATTAATAATTTCAGCTAAAAGCCTATACTCGCAAAATATATCAGGAAAAATAGAAGCATCAATTCCTGTAGGTCAGGAAATTAATGTTAGTTTATTAAATACAAACTTTAAAACGCAAACCGATTCTCTAGGATTTTATAAACTTGAAAATATTCCGAAAGGGAACTATAAAATAAATGTAACCTCGACGGGATTCAAACCCGTAACTCAAAGAATTTCTGTTTTTGAAAATGAAAATTTAAATCTTGATTTTGAATTAGAAGAAGATCAGAACGAATTGAACGAAGTTGTGGTTTCTGGAACTTTAAAACCAGTAAAAAGATTAGAAAGTGCCGTTCCGGTTGAGGTGTATTCGCCAGTTTTCTTCAAAAAAAATCCAACGCCAAGCATTTATGATGCGTTACAAAACATTAACGGAGTTCGTCCGCAGCTCAATTGTGGAGTTTGTAATACAGGAGATATTCATATAAACGGATTGGAAGGTCCGTACACTTTAGTAATGATTGACGGAATGCCGATTGTAAGCAGTCTTTCTACGGTTTACGGCTTGTCTGGAATTCCGAATTCTCTGGTGGAACGAATTGAGATTGTGAAAGGTCCAGCTTCATCTCTTTACGGAAGTGAAGCGGTTGGAGGTTTAATTAATATCATCACTAAAAATCCGACGAATGCACCCGTTTTTTCTGCCGATTATTTTACGACTTCTTATTTTGAAAGTAATCTTGATTTGGGAATGAAGTTCAATGTTGGGAAAAAAGCAATTTCGCTTATTGGTGTTAATTATTTCAATTACGATCAAGTTATTGATAAGGATCACGACAATTTTACTGATGTTACGCTTTCTGAACGAATTTCTGTTTTTAATAAATGGAGTTTTAAAAGAAATCACAATCGCCTTTTTACGATCGCTGCACGCGGAATGTATGAAGATCGTTGGGGTGGAGATATTCGTTGGGAGAAAAAATATCGTGGCGGAGATGAAATTTATGGTGAAAGCATTTATACCAAAAGAGCCGAATTAATTGGAAGTTATCAATTGCCGTTTGAAGAAAAATTGATGCTTTCGTTCTCTGGAAATTTGCATTATCAAGACAGCCGTTATGGAACAACATCTTACATCGCCAATCAGAAAATAGGATTTTTACAGCTGACTTGGGATAAAAAAATAGGAAGAAATGATTTACTGGCCGGAATTGCAAGCCGATATACATACTATGACGATAACACGCCTGCAACCAAAGAAGCTGAAAACACTCGGCTTCCTGGAATTTTTGTTCAGGACGAAATTACATTTTCTCCAAAAAGTCAGGTTTTGTTGGGAATGCGCTACGATTACAATTCTGTTCACGGATCTATTTTCACACCACGATTTGCTTACAGATTTAAGGCAAACGAAAACACGATTTTTAGATTAAATGCAGGAACTGGATTTAGAGTTGTGAATTTATTTACAGAAGATCACGCGGCGTTGACGGGTTCTAGAGATGTGATTATTAAAAACGATTTAAAACCAGAACAATCTGTAAATGTGAATTTGAATTATATCCAGAAAATCAATTTTGGAAACGGAACTTTTATGGGAATCGAAACAACGGCTTTTTATACCAGATTCAGCAATAAAATCATTTCAGATTATGAGACCAACCCAAATGAAATTATTTACGACAATATCGATGGTTATGCGATAAGTCAAGGAATCAGTACCAATGTGGACCTTAATTTTCCTTCAGGATTAAAATTTATTTTGGGCGCAACAGTTTTAGATAACAAAAATGTGGAAAACGGAATTTCAGAAAGGCCTTTTTTAACGGAGAATTTCACAGGAACTTGGAGTATTTCATACAAAATTCAACCTTGGAATTTATCTATGGATTATACCGGAAATGTTTATAGTCCGATGAAATTGCCTTTGTTGAGCGAAACCGATCCGAGAAGTCCAAATTCGCCTTGGTATAGTATTCAGAATATTCAGTTTACGTATTCGGGATGGAAAGATTTCGAAGTCTATGGCGGAATCAAAAATCTGCTGAACTTTACTCCAATGCAGCATAATCCGTTTTTGATTTCAAGAACCAATGATCCTTTCGATAAGAATGTTCAATATGATTCGGCTGGAAAAGTCTTGGTTACGCCTGATAATCCGTACGGTTTGACATTTGATACGACCTACGTTTACGGACAAAACCAAACTATTCGAGGATTTTTGGGATTGAGATATACTTTTAGGTAATTTTATAGGCCACAGATTACACAGATTAAAAGGATTATTCTTTTTGTCAGGCTGAGCGGAGTCGAAGCCCCGTTCCAATTGGAGTGCCCTTCGACTTGGCTCAGGGAGACAAACGAAAAAAAATCTTTTCTAATCCTTTTAATCTGTGGCAAACAAAACAAAAAAAATGAAAAAGCTAATTCTACTTATTTTCTTCTTCGGAATAACTTCAACAGGATTCTGCCAATTAAAAAGCAGAACTTTTGAAGAAGTAGAAAGTTTGCAACAAATCCAAAAAAGGAAAATCGTGGTTTTCATTCATACCGATTGGTGTCAGTTTTGCCAACGAATGAAAGCCACAACTTTTAAAAATCAAGAAATTATAGAAAAACTAAACTCCGATTTCTATTTTATCGATTTTAATGCAGAGGAAAAAAGGGATATTACTTTTCATAAGCGGACTTTTAAATACTTGCCATCGGGCAACAATGTCGGAGTTCACGAACTGGCATTGGAGCTGGGAACAATCAATAATCAAATTGCGTATCCGACCTTGTGCGTTTTGAATGAGAAAAACGAAATCATTTTTCAGTATAATATTTATTTGAGCACAAAAGAGTTTAAAATTCTTTTGGAAAAATTGAAAAAGTAGCATTTTTGCAGCAATAAAACTTCGCTTCTTTGACTATGAAATAAATAATATGTTTCTAGACGCTTTTTAAAATTTATTTGTAAATTGTTTCAGAGCTTTGTAAACTAAAAATTTTTTGATAATCAATTAGATATGTTTTTTGCTTTGTTAATTAACAGCTTTTTTTAATGTTCTCACACAATATAAAAATTACGGAAAGAGTTTTAAAGAAGACGATTAGAAAATGAGGTCAGTCCAGTCATTACAACAAACAGAAAAAATCAAGCGTATTTAAGAGGATAAATATGGGAATATTTAAAAGCATTAGGCGTTATTATACACGAAAAGAAGAAATTAAGAATCAGCTCGATCAATCCATTCCAAATTATAATACTTACAACCCATTAAATAAAACGATTGTTTTTTTTACCAACCACATGCCGGCCCCTGAACATGATTCAGGTTCCAACAGGCTGAAAGAAATTATATTGTTTTTTAAGAGAAAGGATTACAATTGTATTATTTGCTCAAAAAATACTTTTCGTGATAATGGTTATGTGAATTATTTCAGCGAATTAGGTGCTATCGTTTTTGTAGAAACTAATCAATATTCGAACTATTTCGATTTTATCGCATCGATTTCTAAAGTAGATTTTGTCTGGTATTATGGAGCGAAGGCTTTGTATCTCAATGTAAAAAGAGTATCAAAAATGCTCCCACTGGCCAAGTCGCTTTATGATATGGTAGACATTCATTTTCTGCGGTACAAAAGAGCAATTAAAATTAATCCGAGCCGAATTTCGTTAAGGAAAAACTATTTAAAGTTCTTTTGGATTGAAACAATATTGGCCAGAAAAGCAGATTTGGTTTTGACTATTTCTACTATTGAAAAAGAAATAATGGCAAAGTATATTGATGACCGAAAGTTGATGATACTTTCTAATATACATTATCAAAAAGCCAATAAAGAAGAGCTTTTGCCTTTTGAAAATCGTGAAAATATACTTTTTATAGGCTCGCAGCACGAACCCAATATTGATGCTGTCAACTATTTATATTATGAAATTATGCCTCTGGTCTGGGAGACAAATGATACCATAAAAGTTAATGTTATTGGTAATATCAATGAAAAAGTCAAAAATATCACCGATTCGAGATTCATCTTTACAGGTCATGTTTCAGACATAAAACCATTATTTATTGCCAACAAAATGATGGTTGCCCCTTTACGATATGGTGCTGGAGTAAAGGGGAAAATTGGCCAGGCTTTTGAGTATTATTTGCCCGTAGTTACAACATCAATTGGTGCAGAAGGCATGAAGTTGGCTCATAAAAAAAATGCGTTGATTCATGATGCTAAAGAGGAATTTGCATTTGCTATACTTGAATTATATCACGACAAATCACTTTGGTTAGAACTGCATCAGAATTCTGAAGAAAGTCTGGAACCATTTTCAAACCAAGCTTTAGAAACTTTATTCTTAAAATTAGATTCTTTATAGCTCAAAAACTTTGTCTAATAAGCTATAAGTTGCCTCAAGACTATGATGAGCGCTAAAATAAGAATTAGCTTCTGAACTTATTTTGCGATAGAAATCCGAATCGGTTAGCAATTTATTGATATAATCTGCAAATTGGTTAGGATCGTTTGAAACTAAACAGCCATTATGGCTTTTGTTTACTAATCCGTCAACACCTCTTTCATTGCAAACTACCGGAAGCCCGAGAGATAATGCTTCGATTACTTTGATTTTGATGCCTGTTCCACTCAACATAGGGCATATTGCAATTCTAGATTGAGAGTAAGCATCATCCAGATTTTCAATAAAACTGATTTTCTCCACATTTGGATAATCATCTATAAATTTGGTGATTTTTCCAACAACTGCAATTTTTAGTGATTTTGAAAGTAAAGGATAAACATGATCAAAAAACCACTTTGCCGATTTTGTATTGTGTTCATTTTCGCTGGCAACATAAATAATGTCGTATTTTTTTTCTGCTCTTAAATCACTTTTCTGTGGTAAACTATGCGTTACCAATGCAATTTCCTTATCAATAAATTGAGAGAAAATATATTTTTCTTCAGGCGAAATCACTAAAATTTTATCAAAATCACTTAAGATTTCTATTTCTTTTTGAAAAAATCTGCCCAGTTTAAACTTCTTCTTGTTTTGAAATTGAGAAGTCAGGAAATCGTGAGTATCAATAATTAATTTAGTGTTTTTAATATCAGGGCGATTCTTTACCAATTTGGACCAATAAACATAAGAGATTACTATAATATCATATTGGTTTGCTTTTAATATTGAAGTAAAAGTTTCATAATGTCCGATGCGCGTTCTGTCAAACAAGCTGATATTCCTCGAAATTCTGTTAGGAAGAGATTGATAGAAGAAATACTTTAATTTGTTTTTCTTTCGAATAAAAATAGGAAGCAAATAACCCTTTGAAATGAGTTCTTCTTCTTTTAATTTATTTAGCTCTTTTTCTGTATATACATCTGTTGTAACGCCTACAAGGTCAACTTCAGTATTTCTGTTTTTAAAATATTCTAGAAGAGCCAAAGCTCGGGCGTTATTTCCTTGTGTTTTAAGTAACGGATTCTCAGGGTAGAAATATAAAACTCTCATAAGTAAAATGGCTTTTTTGTAAAATAATAATCTGACAATCAGATGTCTTTGGAAAAATGTTTGTCCATTTGTTCAAAATAGGACTCTATACTAAATTTTTTCATTGCGGATTCATGAATTTCTTCGGGCGTGAACTTTCTAGAGTCTTCAATGCAATAATCAAAATACTGAAAAATATTCTCTTCAATTTGTTTTGGAAGCAGGTAAGCGCCAGGCTGTTTGTCTTTGGCTAATTTGGGCAAAACACCAACAGGATTTCCTGCAATAGGTCTTCCGCTGGCAAGCGCTTCAATAGTGACCATTCCAAAACTTTCTGAATAGGAAGGATAAAAAACAATATCTGCTCGAGAATATGCCAGTTCGTTGATATTGTCAATTGTTAATCCGACTAAAATTTCAGTGTTAAGTAAATTTTGAAAAAGCTCAGTATTTGACGGATTGTTTGACGCAATAAGAAGTCTCCATTCGTTTTGCTTTTCAACAAGTTGTGCCAGTTCTTGCAATTCTGCAATGCCTTTTCCGTGTTCCAGTCTGCCGATATATGCAATTGTTTTAAAGTCGGCAGATTGCTTTTTTATCGGATAAAAATTAGTTTTATCAATACAGTTTGGTACTACACTAATTTTGTCTCCATTAATTCCATAATATTGGATTAGATCTTTTTTGACATTGTCTTCAACAGCTATTATTTTCTTAGCATTTTTGCAGGCTGTCATTTGAAGTTTTGCAATTCTGCTTAGTTTGCGATTTGTTCGGCCATACTCCAATTCCATTTTATGAAAACAGCCGTGAGATATTACACAATCTGTCGGATAATATGCTGTGGGTTCGCCATTGCTGATGACCTTTTTGTTCGAACGATAATGCAACCAAAGAAAAGCTGTAGTAAATCTTGCGATATATTTTGCTCTTCTTTTTTCAAAGTGTCTTATATTGAATAACTTCCAGTATAACTTTCCTATGAAACTGTTTTTTAAACGATCCTCATCAATTATTTCAGTCAGAATCTTTCGGCTTTTAAGATACTCATCCAAATAATGAACCATGCGTTCAGCACCGCCCGCATTAGATTTTCCGTTTAGAAATACCAAATAAACTTTTCTTGCTTTTATCATTGAAGTCTTTCGTCGAATAGATTAGTTTCAGCTCATTAAAAAAATTGATACCATTTCTTTTTCTTCCAATTGCTTTGGTAGATAACGCCCAGATAAATTTTACGCAACTGTTCTATGCTTAATTCTTTTTTCTCGATTGCATGCTGCTCTTTGTAATGATACACTTTAAAAAGACTGCCAATTGGCAGAATATCTATAAGTCTAGTTTTTAATAAATATTCTCCATAGATGACACAATCGCTTGGCGAATAGCTTTTCTGATCTATTTCAATGAAAAACTCATCGAAATTTTGATTTCTTTCTTTTAGAAAAACATCGTTAAAATGTTTCCAAACACCGCAATTCCAGATATACGGATTTGGGCCATAATCCCATTCTTTTCCTTTATTGCCAAAAAAAGGGCGGGTATCTCTCAAAGCTCTTTTAAAAAATAGATTTTCAGAATCCATGTCCAACTGCTCATTGATTTCGAGTAAATCTTTAGACTCTTGCATAACCGTATAAGGCGTATTCTCGTCATACATGAAATCAGAAATATAAAAATCCCGTATAAAAACTGCATCAGAATCTATGGCAACATAGTTTTCGCAGATATTTAGTTTATAAACATTGCATTTTATAATTTGCTGGTATCTCCATCCATTTGTGATGGCCGTTGTGATAATTTCAGAATCGCGGAATACTTTATATTTTTCAAAACAGTCTGTTTTTAAGAGATCAAAGTGCTCATCATTTACAGAAATGATAACGGGAATGTTGTCTTTGTTAAACTCATCAATGGAATCTAAAAGTTTATAAACTCTTTTAAAATCAGGCTCGTAAGTTTTAATGAAAAGAATTAATTTATACATCTGGCAAAAAATGTTTTTAAAACTAAAGATAGAATTAAATCATTTGTAAACAAACGGTAAATGAAATAATAAATTGCGGTCTCTTTTTGAATTTTTTAGAAAAAAAGAAAGAATAAATTTTCTTATTTTTGAAAATGAACTCTTCACAAATTCCACATTTTGATTACATTTTTACAGGAACAGGACTCGCCTCTTTGATGACGGTTTATAAAATGATTTTGTCTGGGAAATTCTCTGATAAATCGATTTTATTATTAGATCAAGATATCAAGAAAGCCAATGACAGAACTTGGTGTTTTTGGCAAAAAGAAGGAAGCATCTGGAATTCGGTGGTTTCAAAAAAATGGGATTTGGCGTTTTTTGCCAATGAGAATTTCAGACGCGATTTAGATCTAAAACCCTATTCTTATAATAAAATCAACGGTTTAGATTTTTATAATTTCGTTTTCGAAGTCATTTCAAAACAATCGAATATTACTTTTTTAAATGAAAAAGTAACCGAAATCAATGAATTGGAAACTCATGTTTTTGTTGGAACTGAAGAAAATAGATTTACCTGTAATTATTTATTTAACAGCATTTACACAAAGGCGTTCGCCGAAAAACAAAATAAGTATCCCGTTTTGCAGCAGCATTTTGTGGGCTGGTTTATAAAAACAGAAGAAGAAGTTTTTAATCCTGAAGAAGTGACTTTCATGGATTTTTCAGTTTATCAAAAAGGGAATACAAGATTTATGTATGTGCTGCCAACTTCAAAAACAAAAGCTTTGGTTGAATATACTTTGTTTTCGGAAAAATTGCTTCCTAAAGAAGAGTACGAAAATGAAATTCAAATTTATCTCAAGAAATTAGGTGCAAGCCAATATCAAATTCTCGAAAAAGAGGAGGGAAGCATTCCTATGACTTGCTATCCGTTTTGGGAAAAAAATACCAAACGGGTTTTGAATATTGGTACGGCTGGCGGTTGGACAAAAGCTAGTACAGGTTATACTTTTAAAAATTCAGATAAAAAATCTTCGAAATTGATTGAATTCCTTGAAGAGAAAAATGCTTCGACTCCGCTCAGCATGACATCGTTTTATAAAAAAAGTAGGTTTTGGTTTTACGATTTATTGCTTTTGGATATACTTTATCGACATAATGAATTGGGAAGTTCTATTTTTTCTTCTTTGTTTAAAAAAGGAAATCCAGAATTGATTTTCAAATTCTTAGATGAAGAAACGAGTTTTATCGAAGATTTTAAAGTAATCATAAAATGCCCGAAAGTACCATTTATAAAGGCTTTATTTCATAGAATATTCCAATAAAAAAGGACTGAATTGACACTTTCGACTTTCTCAATCAAACTATAACAAAACTTTATACTTCATAGTAACTAGTTGCGAGTAAACTTTGTAACTTTGCAGTTCAAAAAGTACAATTTAAAAAACAAGAATATGTATCCACTAGAAATGGTAAAACCAATGGAAGCTGAATTAACAGCTGCTGGTTTTCAAGACTTACATAGTGCTGAAGCTGTTGAGAATGCTATCAAAGCTGAAGGTACCACTTTAGTTGTTGTAAACTCTGTTTGCGGGTGCGCTGCAAGAAATGCACGTCCAGGAGCAAAAATGAGTTTGGATAATGCTAAAAAACCAGATCATTTAATTACTGTTTTTGCAGGTGTTGACAAAGAAGCTGTTGATGCTGCAAGACAACATATGTTTCCATTTCCTCCATCTTCGCCATCTATGGCTTTGTTTAAAAACGGAGAATTGGTTCACATGTTAGAGCGTCATCACATTGAAGGACGCCCAGCTGAATTAATTGCTGAGAATTTACAGGATGCGTTTAACGAGTTCTGCTAATTCGTAAGGTTCAAAGGAGCAAAGGTACAGAGGTACAAAGATTAAAAAACGAGGCTGTCTCAAAAGACAGCCTCGTTTTTGTTTTTAGAATAGTTGAGAAACCTTTGAACCTTTGTTGCTCTGAGCCTTTGCACCTTATAAGTTCCATCCCCCGCCAAGTGCTTTGTACAATTCAACCATTGAACTTAATTGTCTTTCAGATAATTGTGCTAAGCTTAATTGCGCGTTAAAAAGATTGGTTTCTACATCTAAAACTTCTAAGTAAGAAACGTAACCGCTGTCATATCTTTCATGAGATAGTTTGTAGTTTATTAAAGCGGCCTGAACCTGTCTGTTGCGTGCTTTCCATTCTTCTTGATAAGTTCTGACATTTTGTATGGATTGTTCTACTTCTGAAACAGCATCGATATACGTTTTCTGATAAAGGAATTTGTACTGTTCTGCCTGTTGTCTGTTTATCTCAACTCTTCTTTTGTTTTTTCCGAAAGCGAATATTGGTCCAGCAATTCCTCCAGAAGCATTTTGCAAATACGAACTTCCTAGAAACAGATTGCTCAAATCGGCGCTGGCAAATCCGGCAATTGCAGCTAGATTGATAGACGGAAAACGCATTGCTTGAGCTACGCCAATTCTTTCATTGGCAGCCACATATCTTAATTCGGCTGCTTTTACGTCGGGTCTATTTTCCAATAAGGCAGACGGAATCGATAACGGAATTTTGCTGACGATCTGTAACTCGGTATTGCTTTTCCCTCTCGGAATTTCAGTAGGAAGCTGACCTGTAAGCAGTGCAATGGCATTTTCTTGATAGGTTATTTGTCTTTCTATGTTAGGAATTGCTGCTTCGGCAATGGCAACCTGTTGTTCAATCTGTACTTTGTCAACTTCAGAGATATACCCTTTTTCAAATCTCTCGCTTATAATTTCATAATATTTTTGTCTTGTTTCAAGCGTATGCTTTGTTATTTCCAGCTGATCATCAAAGTTTCGCATCTGAAAGTATGCTATGGCAATATTGGCGACGATATCAGACAATATTACTTTACGAGCTTCTTCTGTCGCTAGAAGTTCATTTTTAACAGCATTATTTTCATGGCGAAATTTACCCCAGAAATCAAGTTCCCAAGACATAGTTGCGCCAGCAGTTGATGGAGTAATGTATTTCTCGTTGCTGTTTATAGTAGCTCCATATTGGATGCTAGGAAATAAATCGGCTTTGGTATAACCTAATTGGGCACGAAACTGCTCAATTCTTGAAACTGCAATTTTTAGATCATAGTTATTCTCAAGACCTTTTTGAATAAGACCTTTTAAAACATCATCATTAAACAGGTCGAACCATTTTAAATTGGTTACGGAAGCGAGACTGTCTAAATTTCTTTCGTTTATATAGGAATCTGATTTTAACTGCTCAGGTTTTTTATATTTTGGACCAACCATACATCCTACCGGAAATAAGGAAAGAACCAATACAATAACGATTATTTTATATTTCTTACTCATGGTCTGTAGTATTTGATTCTACATTGTTTTCTCCTGTTGTGATTGTTTCTTCTTTCTTGTGTCCAATTTTTTCAATCATAACAAATAGACCCGGTACAATTAATACACCTAAAACGGTGGCGATCAACATGCCGCTAAATACGGCCATTCCCATTACAATACGAGCTTGAGAACCTGCACCTGTAGCAGTCAATAACGGAACAACCCCGAGAATGAAAGCAAAAGCAGTCATCAGAATCGGTCGAAAACGAAGCCTTGCCGCGTACATTGCCGATTCGTAAAGAGGTTTTCCTCTTTCATATTCTTCTTTGGCAAACTCAACGATCAGAATGGCATTTTTCGCTACCAATCCAATAAGCAAAACGAGTCCGATTTGCGCAAAAACGTTATTGACATAAGCATCACTTCCAAATCTTGCTAGAAGAAGTCCTAAAAATGCTCCGAATACCGCAAAAGGAGCTCCAAGCAGTACGCTAAATGGCAGTTTCCAGCTTTCGTATTGCGCGGCAAGAATTAAGAATACAAAAACCAATGCCATAATAAATACGGATGATCCTCCAGGTGAATGTTTTTCCTGATACGATAAGTTGATGTAATCGTAGCTCATATCTGCAGGCAGAGTTTCTTTGGCCACTTCTTCCAATGCAGTTAAAGCTTGCGCACTACTATAACCGTCGTTCGGACTTCCTCCAATTTCAGCAGATCGGAATAAGTTTAAACGATTCGTGAAATCGGGGCCAGAAACTTTTGTTGCTGTAACCAGTGTCGAAACTGGAAGCATGTCGCCTTTATTGTTTTTCACATAAATCATGTTTAAATCTTCTGGCTTAACACGATTGACAGCTTCTCCCTGTACGTAAACTTTGTATTGACGCCCAAAACGGTTAAAGTCATTTACGTAACTTCCTCCTAAGAATGCTCCAAGCGCTTCGGTGACTTTAGAAACAGGTATTCCTAATTTCATTGCCTTGTCGTTGTCGATATCTAGTTTAATTTGTGGAGTACCAGCATTAAAAGTGGTATAAATTCGTTTTATTTCAGGTCGCTGCTGTGCCGCGGCAATAAATTTTTGTGTCTGTTCAGCTAAGTATTGCGGAGTATTTCCTCCACGATCTTGCAACATTAAGCTAAATCCAGCAGAAGCACCTAAACCTTGAATTGCAGGCGGACCAAATGAAAAACAGGTTGCTGTCGTAATTTGAGTGGCCAGTTTTTTATTGAATCGGTCTACAAACTGTTTAGCCGTTTCAGCTCTTTCTTCCCAAGGTTTTAACGAAATAAAGATGAAAGCATTATTAGGCTGATAGGAGTTTGTAAGCATACTAAATCCGTTTATGGTTGTATAAGACAGAATAGATTTCTCTTCTTTAAGAAAACTGTCTACTTTTCTTGATATTTCATCGGTACGCTGTAATGATGATGCAGGTGGTAAAGCAATATTTACCAAAACATACCCCTGATCTTCTTCAGGAATAAATCCTAACGGAATTTTTTTGCCTAAAAGAACAATCGAAGCAAGTATCACGGCTAGTAAAACAATAATTCGCATTGCTTTTTTAGCAAAAAAGGTTGCTCCGCCAATATATTTTCCTGTAACATTTTCGAAAACTCTATTAAACCAAGAAAAGAATTTAGCAAGCCATCCTTTTTGCTGGTCAAGAGGTTTTGTCGGTTTTAAAAGCATAGCACAAAGTGCGGGACTTAAAGATAAAGCACTAAATGCTGAAAAGGCGACCGAGACGGCAATGGTTATGGCAAATTGCTGATAAAAACGGCCCGTAATTCCAGGCGTCATCGCTACTGGTATAAAAACGGCACACAGAATCAATGCAATGGCAATTACCGGTCCAGAAACCTCTTTCATTGCCTGAACGGTAGCCTCTCGAGGGGTTTTTCCATGTTCGATATGATGAATTACGGCTTCTACAACCACAATCGCATCGTCGACTACGATACCAATTGCCAATACTAATCCTAAAAGAGAAAGCGTGTTGATCGAAAATCCTAACATTGGGAAAACTGCGATAGTACCGATTAGCGAAACAGGAACTGTAATTAACGGAATTAAAGTAGCGCGCCAGTTTTGCAGGAATATAAATACCACTAGAATAACCAATATAATGGCTTCAAAAAGAGTATGGACAATATCATCAACCCCGGCGGTAATGGCCAGTGTAGTATCTAAGGATTCTTGGTATACAACATCTTGCGGAAATCTCTCAGACAATTGCTTCATAGTGGCTTTTGCAGTTTCTGCCACATCAAGAGCATTACTTCCAGGCATTTGGTATAAAGCCACAACGGCACTTGGAGAGCTGTTTCTTCTAGCTGTTGAACTGTAATTTTCAGTTCCTAATTCGATGCGGGCAATATCGCCCAATAAAACTTGCGCTCCATCATCTTTGCTTCGAACTACAATATTTCCAAATTCTTTTTCAGTAACTAATCGGTCTTGAAGTGTTACACCGTATGTAAATTCAGTATTAGGAGGTGCTGGTTCAGCCCCAAATTTTCCTCCTGGACTAATCATGTTTTGTGCATTCAGTGCATTTTTGACATCTTCAACAGTCACGCCGAGCTTACTCATCATATCTGCCTTTAACCAAATACGCATGGAGTAATCGCTTCCTCCAAAGAGAGCAACTTCTCCAACTCCTTTTATACGAGCCAGCTGATCAACGACATTTATACTGGCGTAGTTATTTAAAAACTTGGCGTCATATTTTGGATTGTTAGACGTAATGGTAAATAACATCATCGGAAACGATAGAGATTTTTTTACCACCACACCCTGTTGTTTTACGCTCGAAGGCATAAATGGGGCAGACTGGTTTTGCCTGTTTTGCGTTAGCATGTTGGCATTGTCCAGATTGGTTCCCACATCGAAAGTAACTTCAATGGTACAAGCACCATCAGAAGTGTTGATCGATTTCATGTACAGCATATTTTCAACACCATTTACCTTTTGCTCAATAGGAGTTGCCACTGCTTGTTCCACATTCAGTGCATTTGCTCCAGTAAAAGAAGTGGTAATTTTTACAACAGGTGGATTAATATCCGGATATTGCGAAATAGGTGTTTTTTGTAATGCCAGTAATCCAAGTATCACAATGATAATACTAATTACAATGGCAACAATCGGTCTTCGGACGAAAAATTCTCCCATAATAGTATGTGATTTAGATTACTTTGCAGCTACAGTTTCTGGATCGCCCAATTGCCATTGAACGACTTTAGGAGTAATGACACTTCCATTTTTTAATAAAGAAGTACCTCCCATGGCTATCTTATCTCCTGGTTTTAACCCTTCTTCAATTATATATCCGTTTTTAACAGCTGGACCGGGTTTTACGATCTGCATTTGGACTTTATTATCATTGCCTACTACATAAACTTGATAGATTCCTTGAACTTCGATCACAGCACGCTGCGGAATTACGATTGCTTCTTTACGAATGTCTGTAAGCAGTGCGACTTTTACATATTGTCCAGGACGAAGTAACTTATCTGGATTAGGAAATGTTGCTTCAAATGTGATTGCTCCAGTAGAAGGATCAATCTGTCTGTCGGCAAAACTTACTTTTCCTGTTTCCGGATAAGTAGAACCGTCAGATAATTTTATAGTTACAGTTGCTCCCGAGCCTTTTAAGGCCGAATTAGGTTTGTTGAACTCTCTAAAAAGACGCAGAAATTCTTGTTCGCTAATAGTAAATCGTACCCTTACATCTCCTAAGTCTGAAATAGTATTTAGAATAGACATTGCACCAGGTCTTACATAATCGCCTACACGAACTTTGGAAATGCCGATTAATCCTGAAATTGGAGCTAAAATTTGACAATAGCCTAATTCGATCTTTGCATTTTGTACCGAAGCGTCAGAAGCTTTTATTTGCGCTAATGAAGCATTATACGCCGCTTTTGCCGAGACCAGTTCGCGCTGGCTGACAGCATTCATTTTTGCTAAAGGCGTTATCATATCTAAATCTGATTTGGTTTTAGATAAACGCGCCTGTGATTCTGCTGCTACTCCCTGAGCTTCGTTAAGTTTAGCTTTATACGGTAAAGGGTCAATGGTATAAAGCACTTGTCCTTTTTTAACAAAACTTCCTTCTTTGAAGTTCATGCTTTCGATAATACCATCAACTCGTGGGTTAATTTGTATATCTGATTGACCAAAAGTCTGCCCCGTATATTCAGATTCTAATTTTACATCTTGCTGTAAAACAGAAGTGACTGAAATTTCTAATGGTTTTGGACTTGGAGGAGTCTCTTTTTTGCAAGAAAAAATAAAAAGACTAAGTAAAATTGCTGAGGAGTAGATTTTGTTCATTGTTAAATTCTTTTAGATAAAATTCATTAAATACAACTAATTAAAAACCAGTAAAGTGCATTAGCTAAGTTAGCGTTTTTTTGGTTAAATGGATAAATATTGTTTAAATTTTGTTAATTTTAGTTAAAAAAATAATTATCTGACTTTCAGGTGATAATGTAAAAACGGATAAACGGCAGCATTATATCGATAAACTACATTTTTGTAAGAATATGTATTAGTACAAATAATTCAAAACTTCTGTGATTATGTCAAAAAATAATAAGAAAAAACATAAAAAAATTGATGGAGATGACAATGATTTAAAAAAAATGACAAAAAAGGAATTATTGCATCGAGCTAAAAAATTTTCTGACCAATACTGTGTTGGCGATGATAAAGATTTTACATTAAAAGATAAACCGACATCTTATTCTGGTAACGAAGACAAAGCTTTGATTCAGAAAACACTAAAAATGGGAGTTAAAGCTCTCGCCGCCATGCAAGATATTTTATATGCGCAGGATAAATGGTCGGTTCTTATCATCTTTCAAGCTATGGATGCTGCTGGAAAAGATGGTGCAATCAAACATGTGATGTCGGGTATAAATCCGCAGGGCTGTCAGGTTTCTTCTTTTAAAGGGCCAAGTTCAGAAGAATTAGACCATGATTATTTATGGCGCTGTCAAAAACATTTGCCCGAAAGAGGCCGAATAGGAATCTTTAACCGCTCTTATTATGAAGAAGTTCTTGTAGTTCGCGTTCATGAACAGATATTAAGAGGCCAAAAAATCCCTGAAAAACTGATTACCAAAGATATTTGGGAAAACCGTTTTGAGGATATTCGAAATTTCGAAAAATATCTTACTAGGAACGGAACCATTGTCATTAAATTTTTTCTAAATGTTTCTAAAGAAGAACAAAAAAGAAGATTTATAGAAAGAGTCGACAATCCTGATAAAAATTGGAAATTTAGCGCAGCCGATGCTAAAGAGCGCGGGTATTGGGATGAATACATGCATGCTTATGAAGAATTAATCAGAAATACATCAACCAAGAAATCACCTTGGTATGTAATCCCTGCCGACAATAAATCATATGCCCGAATTGCAATTGCCTCGGCAATCATTCATGCATTAGACGAAATGGATTTAGAATATCCTAAAGTGAGCCCAGAAAAAATAGAAGAACTGAATGAGGTAAAAAAAGCATTGTTAGAAGAAAAAGAGTAACCTTTTTACAGCTATAAGTTTGATTTCTGCGTTTTTGTTACCGAAGATCAGTTTATAAAGCGGCAAATGATGTTAAAAAAATCAGATAATTGGCGCAAGAGCATTTTTAATCTCAAAATAAACTCTAAATTTGCCGCAGATTTTAAAGAAAGTCTAAAAAATATATATTCTTAACTTAAAACTGTTTATAGCATGCAACTGTATAACACTTTAAGCGCAGAAGAAAGAGCCATCATGATCGATGATGCAGGTAAACAACGTCTTACGTTGTCTTTCTATGCGTATGCCAAAATTCAAGATCCACAAAAATTTCGTAACGATTTATTCATTGCCTGGAACGCACTAGATGCTCTGGGGAGAATTTACGTTGCCCATGAAGGAATTAATGCTCAAATGAGTGTTCCTGCCGAAAATTTTGAGGCTTTTAGAGAAACGCTTGAGGCTTACGATTTCATGAAAGGCATACGATTGAATGTTGCCGTAGAACAAGACGATCATTCCTTTTTAAAATTGACTATCAAAGTGCGCCATAAAATCGTTGCCGATGGTTTGAACGATGATACTTTTGATGTTACTAATATTGGCGTTCACTTAAAAGCCAAAGAATTTAACGAAATTCTTGATGATCCAAACACAATTGTGGTTGATTTTAGAAATCACTACGAAAGTGAAGTGGGACATTTTAAAGGTGCTATTACCCCAGATGTGGAAACTTTTAGAGAAAGTTTGCCTATTATCAACGAACAGCTTAAAGACTACAAAGAAGATAAAAATCTTGTAATGTACTGCACTGGAGGTATTCGTTGTGAAAAAGCGAGTGCTTATTTCAAACACCAAGGTTTCAAAAACGTTTATCAGTTAGAAGGTGGCATTATTAATTACGCTAAACAATTGAAAGAAGAAGGTTTAGAAAGCAAATTCATTGGTAAAAACTTCGTGTTTGATAATCGTCTGGGCGAAAGAATCACCGATGATATTATTTCGCAATGCCACCAATGCGGAAAACCTTGCGATAATCACACCAACTGCGAAAATGATGGATGCCATTTATTGTTTATTCAATGTGACGAATGTAAAGCCGCAATGGAAAACTGCTGTTCTACAGAATGTTTAGAGATTATTCACATGCCTTTGGTTGACCAAGTTCGTTTGAGAACTGGAAAACAAGTTGGAAATAAAGTGTTCAGAAAAGGTAAATCTGAAAATCTGAAATTTAAACATTCGGGTGACTTGCCAGAAACTGCTTTGGCAACAGCGCAAAAGCAGGCTGATATTCGTCAGAAAATAAAAGTAAAGAAAGTACTACTTGGAAAAGCAGAGCATTATTATGTAAAAGCTCAAGTTGGACAATTCACAGTAGAAAATCACGAATTAAATAGCGGTGACAAAATCCTTATTTCAGGTCCGACTACAGGCGATCAGGAATTGGTTTTAGATAAAATCATCGTAAACGGTGCAGAAACTCAATCTGCTAAAATTGGTGATAAGGTTACTTTTGAAGTTCCATTTCGTATTCGTTTGTCAGATAAATTGTATAAAATTGTAAATTAGCATAAATTTTTATGCTAATTTATTTATGTCACAATCGTTTACCAAATTATGGATTCATGTAATTTGGGCTACCAAAAACCGTAGGGAATTAATTGATTTTTCAATTGAAAAAACTCTTTACGATTGCATTTGGCAAGAGTTAACAGAACTTGGGTGTCCAGTTAGAATCATAAATGGAATGCCAGATCATGTGCATGTTCTATTTTTACAAAATCCACAAAAAACAATCTCAGATATTGTTAAGCAAATAAAAGGTAGTTCTTCTCATTTTATGAATAGAGGAGAATTTATCCTTGAAAAATTTGCATGGCAAACTGGTTTTGCCGCTTTTTCTGTCAGCGAATCTCAGTTGAATGCTGTTTGCAATTACATTAAAAATCAAAAAGAACATCATCTTAAGAAAAATGGACAGGATGAATTTGATGAATTTGTAAAATTACATGGTTTGGGAGATAAATGATAGCTTGACTTAATGATACGTTTCCCGTGGTTGAAACCACGGGCTATATTTGACAATAGATGCGCAAAGAAAAACATTGCCTGCCTTTTCAACCGCAGGAACACAATGAATTTCCTCAACGATTACGTGATTTCGAAATATCGATTTGAAATGCGCAACGATACGTTTTCCATGATTAAAACCACGGGCAATATTGAAAACCACAACGTAAGAAAAACATAGCCTGCGGTTTCAACCGTAGGAGCGCAAAGAATTTCCTCAACGATACGTTTCCCGTGGTTGAAACCACGGGCTATATTTGACAAAGGACACATAAAAAAAATGTAGACCAAGCTTTCAATCGTGGGCTTTTTTAATAATATCCTGCAAATAAATTTTTAAAATAAAGACTATGATATAAATCATAGAAATCAATTTATACCCACATTATTTTTGTCAATTTTTTAGATAACTAGATTCTAGAAACATATCATAGTAATAAAATGACAACAAATAATAAAATCGAACTCATGTCTCCAGCGGGAGATTTTGAGTCACTTCAGGCTGCTTTAGATAATGGCTGTGATTCCGTATATTTTGGAGTTGAACAGCTTAATATGCGTGCACGTTCGACTGTAAATTTTACGATTGATGATTTAAAAGAAATCGCCAATCGTTGTGAAGCCAAAAACGTTCGAAGCTATCTTACTTTAAATACGATTATTTACGATCACGATTTATCAGTCGTAAAAACATTATTGATGAAAGCTAAAGAAGCAAATATTACAGCCGTTATTGCTTCTGATCAAGCGGTAATTGCGATGGCAAGATCGATTGGAATGGAAGTTCATATTTCAACACAGTTGAATGTTACCAATATTGAAACCATTAAATTTTACAGTTTATTTGCCGATACAATGGTTTTAAGCCGTGAATTGAGTTTGCGTCAAGTAAAGAAAATCACCGATCAAATCGAAAAAGAACAGATTAAAGGACCAAACGGAAATTTAGTTGAAATTGAAATTTTTGGTCACGGAGCTTTGTGTATGGCAGTTTCAGGAAAGTGTTATTTGAGTTTGCACTCGCATAATTCCTCTGCGAATCGCGGTGCCTGCAAGCAAAACTGCCGAAAAAAATATACAGTTATCGATCAAGAAACAGGTTTTGAAATCGAATTGGATAACGAATATATGATGTCACCAAAAGATTTATGTACATTGGATTTCTTAGATAAGGTGATCGATTCTGGAGTGAAGGTTTTAAAAATAGAAGGGCGAGGCCGTGCGCCAGAATATGTGGCAACTGTAACCAAAACCTACCGTGAAGCTATTGATGCCTATTATGAAGGAACTTTTTCAAAAGAAAAAACTGTTGATTGGATGAAAGCTTTAGAAACGGTTTACAATCGAGGATTTTGGTCAGGTTATTATCTAGGTCAGGAATTAGGCGAATGGAGTGATATTCCAGGATCGGCAGCAACACAAAAGAAGATTTATGTGGGTAGGGGAATGCATTATTTCCCGAAAGCAGAGGTTGGACAATTTAAGATTGAAGCGTATGATATTAAAATCGGAGATAAAATCTTAGTCACAGGGCCAAGCACAGGAGCTCAGGAAATGATTATTGATGAAATGTTTGTAAATGATGCTCCGGGAGAAAAAGCCACAAAAGGAGATGACTGCAGTTTCAAACTTCCATTTAGAATCAGAATGTCGGACAAATTATATAAAATTGTTGAGGCGTAATGGTTATTGTAACTTTACAAAGAGATAAATGCATTGGCTGTAACTATTGCGTTGAAATGGATCCAGTTCATTTTCAAATGTCAAAAAAAGACGGGAAATCGGTTCTCATCCATTCGCAAAATGCAAAAGGATTTTTTACTTTAAAATCTCCTAATCATGCTATTGTAGAAAGCTGTGAATTGGCGGCAAAAGCTTGTCCGGTGAAGATTATTACGGTTAAAGAGACTTGAGAAATATGTTTTAAAACATACCCTCTATTTGTAGTAATACAAAAGGGTTTTATTATTCATCGTAAAGATGCAGTTCATCAAAATCTTTGATTTCAGATAGTTTTAGAAGTTTGGTTCGGGCAATTTTTGTTTCCGTTTTTTCAAAAATTTCGTCACCATCATACGTATTTTCGTTGACGTTCTGGTTTACAATCTTTTTTCGGGTCAGGAAATTGATACTAGTTTCAGTAAGAATAACCGGTCCATGATTGCTGCTGGAATCATAACCTATAAGTTCGAAATCTGAGTTTTGATATCTGAAAGTATATTTCCAATAACCATATCTGCCATGAGCATAGTCTACATATAATTTGCCATTTTTTACTTCAATGTAAAGTTCCGGAGCGTAATAAACACCGCCATCTTCATTTTCTGAAGAAAAACAGTCGTAGTTTTTAACGGCTAATTCATAACCGTCATTTTTGTTTAATAATGCTATAATTCCTCTGCGATTTCGGTCTAATTCACCTCGATATTCATCTTGGATTATTTTGCTTTTAACGGTGCCTTTGATAATTAAAATGCAATCTTCCAGGCCGTCCTTATTAAAATCACCCTTAATTGTATCAAAAGAAACATAGTTTTTAGGTATAAAATCTGAGATTTCCTTTTTGACATCGATGGTTGATTCTTCCACTTCTGGAATTTCTTTTAATTCGGTGACTTCCGTATTTGATTCTTTAACCGTAGTTTTAGAATCTTTACAGCTGATAATTATAAACAACAGAAAAACTGTTACAGTAACTGATAAGTAGTTTTTTATCATCTTTAAGTGTTTGGATTTTAGCTTTATAATTCATCAAGAAATAATATCTAATGTTTTCTATTATTTCTTGATGAGATTAAGTTTTACCTGAAAATATTAAATTCCAATTTTAGCATTTATATTGTGTTTGTCAACATATGCTTGCGCCACATTCATCAATTTTGTAAACTTCGCATCTATATCTTTTTGAGTTGAAGCATCAAAATCTGCAATTGCTTTTTCAATTTGTTCTGGCGAAGCCTTTTCGTCTTTCAGCTTTGCAATTGGCAAATAGCCTTCTTTTTGTTTGGCAATTGCATAAGTAAATAAATCTTTAGATGCTTGAAGAAGTTCTTTATTGTCTTCATCTTCCGGTATGTCCTGAATAGTTTTTAATCGCGTTTCTAAATTCGTGATATCATATTTAAAAGAATCGTAATAAGTTGAAGGAACCATCTTTTTTTGATTTTCATCATAAACTTGTGCTTCAGATTGCAGTTTTTCACTGATTTCTTTGCTTCCAAAACGAGATAACAAATTCGAATTTAAAGCGGCAATTTCAAATGTTTTTTCCGGTGAAAGGTTGGTGCACGAGGTAGAAACTAAGCTTCCGGCAATTAATACTAAAAATAGAGTTGTGGCATTTAAGATTTTTTTCATTTTGTGTTTATTTATTATTTATCCTTTTAAAATTTTACTTTTCTCAGCATCAAATTCTTCTGATGTTAAAATTCCGGCATCTAGAAGTTCTTTCAAATCTAATAATGCCTTTTTCTTTGCTTCCATCGAATTTGAGGGGTCAGCTTTTGGTGTTTCGGATTGTTGTGGAGTATTGATTGGATTTACAACAGTTCCTGACGGAGCATATTTCAAAATCAGTTCTGTAATTTCATTAAAGCCTTTTACATTCGAATAATCTATCGCTTTTTGTTCTTTTACGTTTACGATCGAAGCATCTGCTTTATTGTCCAATAAATACTTGACAACATCTTTCTTTCCGTTTGCAGCGCTATAATGTAAAGGCGTATTTCCAGATTCATCTTGAATGTTGATGTTAGCTCCAGCTTCGATAAGGAGTTTCACCATGCTTAAGTTTCCTTTTTTGGTAGCCACATGCAACAGGCTTTCTCCGCCATAATTGTATGAGCTGTTTAAGGTAAAGCTCGATTCGTTTGAAATATTTGTTGCGCTCACAATCCAATCCAAATAATCATTCATTGAAGAAGTATCACCAGCGACTGGTTTGCTATAATTCACATCAACTCCGTTTTCTAAAAACAAGCCTACAATCTCCTTTTGATTATTCGCGCAAGCGTACCAAATAGGAGAATGTCCAGTATTGCTTGAAGTAAACACATCTGCACCTCTTTCAATCAGTAATTTAGCTAACATTCTGTTAGTTTCGTAGCAAGCAATTAAAAGTGCAGTTTCACCAGAATGATTGGCGTGGTTGATATCAGCGCCATTATCTAGAAGCAAAGTCACCATCGGAATTGATTTGGTATAACAAGCATAAATGAGAGGCGTATTGCCCTGTTTATCGGTAACATTAATATCGGCTCCATTGTCTAAAAGCAATTGGATGATTTCTCTATTTAATTTTGCTGAAGCCAATAACAGTGGAGTTTCTCCACTGTTATTCAGTAAGTTAACATCGACACCAGCTTGAAGCAACTTTGTTGCAATTTCGATTTGAGCGGTCTGAACGACTAAATGCAGAAGACTATTTCCGTATTTATCATTCTTCGTGATTTCTGCTCCGTTTTCTAAAAGATGTAGCGCCGTTTGTTTTTGTTTTTGAAGACAGGCAAAATACAAAGGCGTTTCTCCCTGATGATCTTCGTAGTTAATATCGGCAGCTTCCTCGATTAGAATTTTCACGATATCAAGATAACCGCGGTGTGCGGCATAATGAAGAGCTGTTCTACCTTGTTCGTCGGTATATTTTACATCTACTTCTTTATTTTGAAGCAGTAATTCGGCTATTTTTCGGTTCCCGTTTTCGCAGGCAACTATAAATGACATTGACATGTTTGGGTAATTTTAAGTAAATGATCGTTTTATTGTTTCATCAAAAGTTCAACGGTTTTAATCTTCAGGTTGTCTCCAGAAGCAAGCATTAAGGCAGTTTCGTCTTTATCGTTTGTAATCGAAATATCAGCTCCTTGATCTAATAACAGTTTTACTTTTCTATAAGTTTCTTTTGCCATTTCTGCATCGTAATTGACATTAAAGGCGCACACTTTATGCAAAATGGTATTTCCTTGATTGTCTTGTTCGTTAACGTTAACAGATCCGCTGTCAAGTACTGATTTTAAAATACCCGATTTTTTTTCGACAATATAATCTATACCCGATTTTGGATTTCCGTAATATTCAGCACAGTGATTTAAATCTGCTCCATCTGACAATAATCTTTGTAATGAATTCAAATCATATTCAGAATCAGACATCATTCGGATAAACTCTGTGAGTAAAGTTTTTCCATTTTTATTGATATTATTAAAATTGGCTGATGATGATTCTGCCAAAAGTTCGTACATCGGAAAAGAAAACTGTTCAGCTGCAGCATAATAAAAAGCACTGTTTTCCTGATTATCAGTTTCATTAGGATCTGCACCATTTTCTAATAAAAATGGCAGAAGTTCTTTTCTGTTTCTTTTAACGGCGCAGATTAATGGTGTTGTGCCCACAATATTTTTTTCGTTAATGTCAACGCCATTTTCTAAAAGTATAGATATATATTCTTTTACTTTTTCAGGATCTAGACCATAAGTATTCAAAATCGTGTAGATGAAATTTTCTCCTGCATTGTTCTTATACTGAGTGTTAGCCCTAAAATCATCAACTAAAACTTTAACTATTTTGGACGAAGCTCCTTTTTCAAGAAAATAGCCTAGAAGAGTTTTGTCGCTTATTTCGTCATTAATGTTATCCATTTTCGACATTAATTCCTTGAAGAAAGCAATCGAATCTTCGTCATCTTTTAAATATAAAGTCAATGGTTTGAAAATAGATTGATCAAAACTGTCCAATTCGTAAATATCGGTTTCAATAAATCCGGCTTTTATTAATTTTTCAATGAAATCAATTTCTTTGGCATCTATAATTTTGGCTGCAATCTGAGAAAAATTGTTTTTTAGATATTGCTCGTTAAATTTTTCTCCGTTATTTAGACATTCTCTGGCCTCGTCAAATTTTCCCTGAAAAAGGAAATTTTCAATCTGGTTTTGTGTTTGCATTCTGATCGATTTTTAAAAATGAAAATTAAGATTTGAATCTGCCGAAAATAGGGCTCTCTCAAATCGTGCTGTAAGATAAAACATAAAAATGAGAAATATATTTCAGGATAAAAAGTTAAAAATTTGCTTTAAGCCATAAAACGGACAGAAAAGGGTTTTTGAGAAAAATATTTTTAAAAGAGGAAATAGAAAAGCTAATTTGGGAAAAATTTGCGTACAAAAAAATGCGTTTTTTTATTTAACAGCTCTTTAGTTTTTATGCATAAAAAGCAAAATAAAAAAAATACTATCTTTACCGATCAAACGTTTATGAACTTAAGCTGCGTTTTGGCAGCACTACATATATAATTATGGCATGTACAAGTTGTTCAACCTCAGATGGTGGCGCACCAAAAGGTTGTAAAAATAATGGGACTTGCGGCACCGATAGCTGCAATAAATTGACGGTTTTTGACTGGCTTTCTAACATGAGTCCGTCTAATGGAGAGGCGATTTTTGATTGTGTTGAGGTTCGTTTTAAGAACGGACGCAAGGAATTTTTTAGAAATTCGGAGAAATTAACTTTAAGTATTGGCGATATTGTAGCAACTGTTGCTTCGCCAGGACATGATATTGGAATTGTGACTCTTACAGGAGAATTGGTAAAGATTCAAATGAAGAAAAAAGGAGTGAATTACGAAAGTAATGACGTTCCGAAAATTTACAGAAAAGCATCTCAAAAAGATATCGATATCTGGTCTGTTGCCCGCGATCGTGAAGAACCAATGAAAGTTCGTGCGCGTGAATTGGCAATTCAGCATAAATTGGAAATGAAAATTTCGGATATTGAATTTCAAGGAGACGGATCAAAAGCGACTTTTTACTACACAGCAAATGATCGTGTCGATTTTAGAATGCTGATTAAAGATTTTGCTAAAGAATTCAGCACCAGAGTAGAAATGAAACAAGTGGGTTTCCGTCAGGAAGCGGCTCGTTTAGGCGGAGTGGGTTCTTGCGGACGTGAACTTTGCTGTTCTACTTGGTTAACAGATTTCAGAAGCGTGAATACTTCTGCAGCGCGTTATCAGCAATTATCATTAAATCCTCAAAAATTAGCGGGTCAATGCGGAAAGCTAAAATGCTGTCTAAACTATGAGTTAGACACGTACATGGATGCATTAAAAGATTTTCCGGATTACGATACCAAACTGATTACTGAAAAAGGGGATGCGGTTTGCCAAAAACAAGATATTTTTAAAGGGTTAATGTGGTTTGCCTATACCAACAACTTTGCAAACTGGCACGTTTTGAAAATTGATCAGGTTAAAGAAATTATTGCTGAAAACAAGCTGAAGAATAAAGTTTCTTCTTTAGAAGATTTTGCTGTTGAGGTTACTTCAGAACCAGAGAAAGACTTCAATAACGCAATGGGACAAGAGAGCTTGACTCGTTTTGACCAACCGAAAAGAAAGAAAAAACCGAATCGCAAGCGTAAACAAAATGCAGAGGCAGCTGGTGTTGCGACTCCAGCAAAACCACAGCAGGAAAAAAATGCGAATAACGCTAAGCCAGCAGGAAATAATACCAATCCAAACAATGGGAATCCGAATAACGGAAATGCGAATAAGCCCAATAAGCATAAGAAGAAGCATAATTCGAATAAAAACAATCCGAATAAGCAGAACTCAAATGAAAACAAACCTGCTGAACCTAGAAAACCAATAACGAATACTAAAAATGAGAATAAAAAATAGCGGAATTCTTCTATTGGCAGCGATACTTCTTTTTTCTTGCGATAAAAAAAGAGTATTCGATGAGTATAAATCTGTCGGAAGTGCTTGGCACAAAGACAGTATTGTAACTTTTGACCTGCCGGTTTTAGATTCTACAAAAAGATACAATGCTTTTGTAAACATACGAGATAACAATAATTATCCGTTTAATAATTTGTTTTTGATTGTTTCGATGGAAATGCCAAACGGATTTACAAAAGTGGATACCTTAGAATACCAAATGGCTGAGCCAGACGGAACATTATTAGGAAACGGATTTTCAGATATAAAGGAAAGCAAGCTTTATTATAAAGAAGATGTAAAGTTTAGAGGAAAATACAAAGTTCACATCAAACAAGCCGTTAGACAATCAGGTAAAATTCCTGGTGTTGAAGCTTTAGAAGGAATTACAGACGTTGGTTTTAGAATAGAACAAAAAGATTAGAAAATAGTTATGGCTGCTAAAAAAAACAATCAATCTAACAAGGATATTAATTATTACAAAAAGAAATTTTGGCGCATTTTTGCCTACTCTTTATTGGGAGTTTTAGCTTTCTTTTTATTCGCTTCTTGGGGTTTATTTGGGTCTATGCCTTCGTTTGAAGATTTAGAAAATCCAGATTCAAACCTTGCTACTGAAATTATCTCTTCTGATGGAGTAGTAATCGGTAAATATTTCAAAACCAATAGATCTCAGCTTAAATATTCTGATTTGCCCAAAAATTTAGTTGAAGCACTTGTGGCTACCGAAGATGCACGTTTCTACGAGCATTCAGGAATTGACGGACGCGGAACGTTACGAGCTGTTTTTAGTTTAGGAACAAATGGAGGTGCAAGTACATTAACACAACAGCTTGCTAAACAATTGTTTCATGGCGAAGGATCTAAGTTTTTGCCTTTCAGGATTGTACAGAAAATAAAGGAATGGATTATCGCCATTCGTCTGGAAAGACAATATACAAAGAATGAAATTCTGGCCATGTACTGCAACGTTTATGACTTCGGAAATTATTCTGTTGGAGTAAGTTCTGCAGCCCAGACCTATTTCTCTAAAGATCCAAAAGACTTGACCATTGATGAGTCGGCTATTTTGGTTGGAATGTTCAAAAACTCAGGTTTATACAATCCGGTAAGAAATCCGCAGGGAGTAAAAAACCGTCGCAATGTGGTTTTATCTCAGATGGCAAAAGCAAAAATGATTTCAGAAGCTGAAAAAGAAAGACTTCAAGCATTGCCAATTACATTGAAATTTAAATTAGAAAGCCACCGTGAAGGTATAGCAACGTATTTTAGAGAATATCTTCGTGATTACATGAAGAAATGGGTCACAGAAAACAAAAAACCTGACGGATCTGAATATGATATTTACAAAGACGGACTTAAAATCTACACTACAATAGATTCTAGAATGCAGCAATACGCTGAAGAAGCTGTTGCGGCACACATGAAAAATCTGCAGGAACAGTTTTTTATTGACATGAAAAACAATAAGAACGCTCCTTTCGTGAATATCACTCAAGCAGAAACAGACAGAATCATGATGCAGGCAATGAAGAATTCTGTTCGTTGGGCTCAAATGAAAGAGATGGATAAAAGCGAAGACGATATTATCGCTTCTTTCAAAGTAAAAACAAAAATGCGTGTCTTTACTTGGAAAGGAGAACGAGACACTGTAATGACGCCATTAGATTCTATCCGCTATTACAAACACTTTTTGCAATCTGGTTTAATGTCAATGGAACCTCAAACAGGAGCAATTAAAGCTTGGGTTGGAGGAATTAACTACAAATATTTCCAATACGATCACGTAGGGCAGGGAGCTAGACAGGTTGGCTCTACTTTCAAGCCTTTCGTTTATGCAACGGCAATCGAAGAATTGAATATGTCTCCTTGCGATTCTATTCTTGACGGTCCGTTTATGATTCACAAAGGGCGTCACCACGTTACTGAAGACTGGGAGCCAAGAAACTCTGATTACAGATACAGAGGGATGGTAACTTTAAAGCAAGCTTTGGCAGCTTCTATCAATACAGTTTCGGCTAAATTAATTGACAGAACAAGCCCAGAAGCAGTTGTAGAATTGACTAAAAAATTGGGAGTTAAAACAGAAATTCCAGTTCAGCCTTCAATTGCATTAGGTGCAGTTGATATTACAGTTGAAGATATGGTTGCAGCGTATAGCACATTTGCTAACCAAGGAGTGTATGTAAAACCACAGTTTTTAAGCAGAATTGAGAACAAAAGCGGTGAGGTTATCTACGAGCCAATTCCGGAGTCTCATGACGTTTTAAATAAAGATATTGCTTTTGCAGTAATTAAATTGCTTCAAGGGGTAACAGAAAGTGGTTCTGGTGTACGTTTACGTACGCAAGGCGGAGGAAGCGGAGATAACCGTTGGACAGGTTACCCATATATGTTTACAAACCCAATTGCAGGTAAAACAGGGACAACGCAAAATCAATCTGATGGATGGTTTATGGGAATGGTTCCTAACTTAGTAACTGGAGTTTGGGTTGGATGTGAAGATCGTTCAGCGCGTTTCAAAAGCTTGACTTACGGACAAGGAGCTACAGCAGCTTTACCAGTTTGGGGGTATTTTATGAAAAAATGTTATGCCGATAAAAGCCTTCAGGTTTCAAAAGGAGAATTTGAACGCCCAGCAAACCTTTCTATTAAAGTAGATTGCTACCAAAGGCCTGCTGTAGTAAAAGACACTACGCAAACCGAACAAAATACCGATGAATTTGAATTGTAACATTGTTGCAATAAAACGCATCTGATTATATTTCAATCCCTTTACGATTCTTTTAGAAGATTAGTAAAGGGATTTTTATTTCGGTTTTATTTTTACGAAATCGTTATAATTCAATCTAAAAATCTTATTTTTATCAAAAATATTCAGCAATAAAGATAGTTTGTTATGATAACAAAAAAAGTAAATAGCGTTCAGGAAGCTATTGAAGGAATTAAAGACGGCATGACCATCATGTTTGGCGGTTTCGGATTATGCGGTATTCCTGAAAATACAATTGCGGCATTGGTAAATACGCCAATTTCAAATTTAACTTGTATTTCTAATAATGCAGGAGTAGATGATTTTGGTTTGGGATTATTATTGCAAAAAAAGCAGATCAAAAAAATGATTTCTTCGTATGTGGGAGAAAATGCCGAATTCGAGCGTCAGATGCTTTCTGGAGAATTAGAAGTTGAGTTGACTCCACAAGGAACTCTTGCAGAACGATGCCGTGCGGCTCAGGCGGGAATTCCGGCATTCTTTACACCAGCAGGTTACGGAACAGAAGTGGCAGAAGGAAAAGAAGCACGCGAGTTCAATGGAAAAATGCACATCATGGAAGAAGCTTTCAAAGCTGATTTTGCAATCGTAAAAGCTTGGAAAGGCGATGAAGCTGGAAATCTGATTTTTAAAGGAACAGCCAGAAACTTTAATGCTTGTATGGCAGGCGCAGGAAAAATAACAATTGCAGAAGTGGAAGAATTGGTTCCAGTTGGAACTTTAGATCCAAATCAGATTCATATTCCGGGAATTATGGTGCAGCGCATCTTTCAAGGAGAAAAATTCGAAAAGCGAATTGAACAACGCACAGTACGAGCTAGAAATTAGATAATTAGAGAATGTGATAATTAGATAATTGATTTAGATTGTGCAAAATAAGCATTGTCTAATTATCTAATTTCCAAATTGACACATTAGAGAGATATGTTAACAAAAGAAGATATAGCAAAACGAATTGCAAAAGAGGTTAAAGACCGTTATTTTGTAAATCTTGGAATCGGGATTCCAACTTTGGTGGCGAATTACGTTCGAGAAGATATTGCGGTTGAATTTCAAAGCGAAAATGGCGTTCTCGGAATGGGACCTTTTCCTTTTGAAGGAGAAGAAGATGCCGATATTATTAATGCAGGAAAACAAACCATTACCACGCTTCCAGGTGCGAGTTTTTTTGATTCTGCTTTTAGTTTTGGAATGATCCGCAGCCAAAAAGTAGATTTGACGATTCTTGGAGCAATGGAAGTTTCGGAAAACGGAGATATTGCCAATTGGAAAATTCCAGGTAAAATGGTAAAAGGAATGGGAGGTGCAATGGATTTAGTAGCTTCCGCAGAAAATATTATCGTTGCCATGATGCATGTGAACAAAGCTGGGGAGTCAAAAATCTTAAAAAGATGCACTTTGCCATTAACAGGTGTAGGATGCGTTAAAAAGGTTGTAACTGAGCTCGCGGTTCTCGAAGTGACAGAAAAAGGTTTTAAGCTCTTAGAGCGAGCGCCAGGTGTCTCAGTTGAGCACATCATCGCATCAACCGAAGCTGATTTGATTATTGAGGGCGAAATTCCTGAAATGAATATCAGCTAAAAAATATTTTTTTCTTAGAACCGACAAAGGCCAGCTTTTAAAAGAGCTGGCCTTTTTTTTGTAGGAATTTATTAGAGAATTTATAATTATAGGTTTTAGTGGACTATAGATGATTCAAAGCTTATTTTAAAATATAAATATTTATTAGTCAATTGAATAATTATTTTTTAAGCTGTTTTATTACGAGATTATTATGGTTTGTTAAATAAAAATGGAATTAATCTAAAAAGTGTTGCTTTTTATCGATTAAAGGCAAATTTCATCGATAATATAACACAAATAAAATATTTTTACATCAAAATAGAGTATTTACTTACATTAAATATTTTGTTTGTAATCCATTTAACCAAAATTAAAATACCACATTATTATGGAAAGAAAATTACCTAAAATTATGGCGTCAGCCATTATTATTCTTACATTTTCGGCGCCTGTATTTGCTCAAAATACCGACAAGCGGGTAAGTCAGAAAAATTTATCAGAAAATGGACAACCAAGTTTAATCACTTTTAGTGATAAATCTACCTACAAGGGGACAGATTTCAATACTGTTTTTAAAGAGCAACTTGGACTAAAAGAAAACCAGTCTTTTTTGAAAGTTAAAACCGAATCTGATAGAGAGGGTTTTACTCATGAAAAGTTTCAGTTGTATGAACAGGGAATCAAAGTAGAATTTGCCAATTACACATTACATTCTAAAGAAGGCAAATTAGTTTCTATGAATGGTGAGTTTTATGCATTTAACAATGTAAAAACTACTCCAAAATTATCAAATCAGGATGCATTTGCTAAAGCGATTGCCTACACGGGAGCAAAAGAATACTTATGGGAAAGACCTGAAGATGCCGCTGCGATGGATTACGAAAAACCAAAAGGGGAATTGGTCTTATTGCCCGATATGGAAGAACAAGGCCAGGATAGAAAATCAGATAAAGTTCGATTGGCTTATAAGTTTGATATCTATGCTACCAATCCGTTAAGCAGAGGTGATCTTTATATTGATGCTGAAAATGGAAAAGTCCTGTTTTATAATGCTACCATAAAACACCTGGGAGAATATAGTCACGGAGCGAAATTGGAATCTGCCAAAGCAAATCAAAAGGAAACATCTAATGCAAAAGTTGCATTTGTTTCCGCAAATGCAGCGACACGTTATAGTGGAACACAGACCATTCAGACTACTCTAAGCGGCTCTTCTTATATTTTATCTGACGGAACTCGAGGAAATGGAATTCAAACTTATAATTCTGCCAGAACAGCGACATACCCAACAACCAATTTTACAGATGCCGACAATAATTGGACAGCTGCTGAGTATAATAATACGAATAAAGATAATGGAGCTTTAGATGCACATTGGGGGGCTGAAATGACTTATGATTATTGGTCTGCTGTTCATGGTAGAAATAGTTATGACAATGCAGGGGCAAAAATTAAAAGTTATGTTCACTACAATTTGGTAGCTGCGGGATATCCGAATAATAATAATGCATTCTGGAACGGAAGCGTTATGACGTATGGCGACGGAACAGGAACTGGCGGATTTGATATCTTGACTTCAATAGATGTTGCCGGACATGAAATAGGACATGCAGTTTGTACGTATACGGCAAATCTTGCTTATCAAAAAGAATCGGGAGCAATGAACGAAGGTTTCTCGGATATTTGGGGTGCGTGTATAGAATATCGTGCTGCGCCAACAAAATCAACTTGGTTGGTTGGAGAAGATATTGAAAGAAGAAGCGGTCATCTTGCCTTACGTTCTATGAGCGATCCAAATTCAGAAGGACAGCCAGATACGTACGGCGGAACTTATTGGGTAAATGTAAACTGTACGCCTACAAGCAGTAATGACCAATGCGGTGTTCATACTAATTCTGGGGTTTTAAATCATTGGTTTTATATTTTATCCGTTGGCAAATCGGGGACAAATGATATTGGAAGTGTTTACAACGTAACGGGGATTACTATCGATAAAGCTGCAAAAATCGCGTACCGTTTAGAAAGTGTATATCTAACAGCAAATTCAACTTACGCAAATGCAAGAACTTCTGGAATACAATCTGCTATAGATTTATATGGAGCTGGTTCTGCAGAAGTTATTGCAACTACAAATGCATTTTATGCAGTAGGTATAGGTGCTGCTTACGTAGGATCGAATGATACTGTTGCACCAAGTGCTCCAACAAATCTTGCCGCTTCTGGAACTACGGGGTCAACTACAAATTTATCTTGGACAGCATCAACAGATAATGTAGCTGTTACAGGGTATGATATTTATCAAGGAACGACATTAAAAGGTTCGTCTACAACAACAAGTTATACAGTAACTGGCTTAACAGCATTAACAGCTTATAGTTTTACTGTAAAAGCTAAAGATGCTGCAGGAAATGTCTCGGCAGCGAGTAACACAGTAAATGTTACAACTACTTCTGCTGCGTTAACGTATTGTACATCTCAGGGAAATAATACTGCAGACGAAAAAATTGGTAAAGTTGTATTGGGAACAATCAATAATACATCTACAGGAACAGCTGGTTATGAAAATTATACTTCAATTTCGACAAATGCAACAAGAGGAACTGCATATACAATTACAATTACACCGAGCTGGACATCTACAGTTTACAGCGAAGGATATGCTGTTTTTATAGATTATAATCAAGATGGCGATTTTGCAGATTCTGGCGAAACAGTTTGGACAAAAGCTGCGTCAACATCAGCTTCAGCATCAGGAACTATTACAATTCCAGCAACGGCAGCTCTTGGAACAACAAGACTTAGAGTTTCTATGAAATACAATGGAATTCCAACATCTTGCGAAAGCTTTTCTTATGGACAAGTCGAAGATTATTCTATAAACATAACAGCTTCAGGAGCAGTTGTAAATGAAGAAGTAGTTGCTGGTTTGCTTGAAACTACAGAAACATCAAGTTTTGCATTATATCCAAATCCAGTAGAAGACGAACTGAATGTTTCATTATTGGATAGTGCAGGATTTACATTTAGAATCACAAATACATTGGGTCAGCAAATTAGCGCTGGACAAATTTCAGGAAATCCTATTAATGTTAGCGCATTAAGTACTGGTGTTTATATTATAGAATTAAATAACGGTAGTAAAAGAGTTGCTAAGAAATTTATTAAGAAATAAGAAGTTCTTCTTGATCTTTTTATAACAAAAAAACCGCTCAAATGAGCGGTTTTTATTTTTTGAAACTTTGTGACTTTGAGCCTTTGTGGCAAAACACAAAATGTTGATTATAAGTTGAAAGAAGCTCCTAAACTAAAAGTAGCTTGATTATTCAAATGATAAAAAGGATCATTGTTTGAACCGTATTTTGCAATTGGGAATCCGATTTCTGTGAAAACACCAAATCCGTCAGTAAAGAAATAACGACCGCCAACGTGTCCGCCGAAATTATGTAAGCCTAAGCTTAATCCAGGGTAAACGTCCAATTCTTTTACGCCAATTACACTAGATAAGTTAGCATTGATTCTTGCTTTTGCATCAAAACGATCTGAAAAATCTGGTTCAGCATCATAATAAGCATTTGTGTTGCCGTGGTAGTAACCATTGAAGTTGTCAAATCCTAGGATATAGTTAGCAACAAAACCAAAAGAGAAATTTTCTCCTAAACCAAAATCAACAGAACCTTGAATTCCAGAACCACCATCTTGTAAATTAGCTCCTACGTTTACTTTAATATCTCCCTTTCCTTTGAAAGCTTCTTGAGCATTAACAAATCCGAATGTCACTAAAAACAAAAGTGTAATAACCTTTTTCATAAAAATTTAATATTAATTATTTGGGTAGCAAATGTAACTTTTAAACAAATTAATTCCTACCTTTTTCGTTAAAATAGAGTTCGTTTAATGGCTCGCTTTGCCAGTACTCCTTGGTGTCGACATCTAAAATTGTAAGCGGACCTCTAAATGCAGCGCCTGTATCTACGTTCCAGACACAAGCTTTATTTATAGGAACCGTTTCGCCGATTCGGGTAACGGGCGTGTGGCCAATATAAACTTCCTTATAAACGGTAAATCTTTTGGGATAGTGTAAGTCGTCTTCTTTTAATTTTGGGTCTAATGAAAGGGCTGTCTCCCAAAGTGTTCTGTCCCAATAAAATAGCTTCGAAAAATATTCCCATTTTACGCCATTTAAATTGGTGAAGCCAGCGTGAACAAACAAACGATTCTGATCATCAAGATAATAATCCTGAAGATTTTCTAGAAATTCGATATGAGCTCTTTTTTTCTCTTCAGAAATTTTCGCGTATCCTTCAACAGTAGCTTTCCCGCCATGTTTGTACCACATTTCTTCGTCGAAATCATCGTGCCTTTCTTCAAGCCAGTCCAAAGCAAGCTGGTCATGGTTTCCTCTTATGCAGATAATATTTTGTTTGCTTTTTAAATCAATCAAATAGTCAATTACTTCAACAGACTGACTCCAGCCGTCAACATAATCGCCCAAAAAAATTAGAGTATCTTCTGTCGTAACTTTGGCTCTCTCCAGTACTTGTTCAAGAGCAAGTAATCCGCCATGAATGTCACCTATAACAAATGTTCGCATTATTTAATTTTTCGAGTAGAAGAACAAAAATAGAAAGAATAATTGGTTTGAACTCATCGAATTCGCATTCTTTAAAAATTGATATGATTTATAACTACTTACAGCGTTTTTTTATTGTTTTTCCTTTTTAAATTTGCAATATGTCTGAAACACCAACATATCGTAAAATAATTCATATTGATATGGATGCCTTTTATGCATCGGTAGAGCAGATGGACAATCCAGAGTTAAGAGGGAAACCCGTTGCGGTTGGCGGTTCGGAGAATCGCGGCGTGGTTTCGGCGGCAAGTTACGAAGCTAGAAAATTTGGAGTTAGGAGCGCTCTTAGTGGAGCTTTGGCTAAAAAGTATTGTCCGGAAATTATCTTTGTCAGACCAAGATTTGACCGCTACAAAGAGATTTCATCAAAAATTCATAAAATTTTTCATGAATATACCGATTTAGTTGAGCCTCTTTCGCTTGACGAGGCTTATTTGGATGTCACTAAAAACAAAAAAGGCAATCCGAGCGCAAGTCTTCTAGCGCAAGAAATTAGAACGAGAATTTTTAATGAAGTCGGACTAACGGCATCAGCAGGTATTTCGGTCAATAAATTTGTGGCCAAAATTGCCAGTGATTATAACAAACCAAACGGACAAAAAACGGTAAATCCTGATGAAGTCGAAGCTTTTCTGGAAGATCTTCCGATCCGTAAATTTTATGGAGTTGGAAAAGTTACTACGGAAAAAATGTACCAGCTCGGAATTTTTACGGGAACCGACTTAAAAAGCAAGTCTTTGGAGTTTTTAGAGAAACACTTCGGTAAATCGGGGGCGTTTTATTACTATGTTGTAAGAGGAATTCATAATAGTGAAGTAAAGTCTTCTAGAATTGCTAAATCTGTGGCAGCAGAGCATACTTTTGATGTGAATTTGTCTTCTGAAATTTTTATGATGGAACAATTGGAACGAATTGCAAGTTCGTTAGAAAAGCGTCTAAAGAGGCACAATGTTTCAGGGAAAACCATTACACTTAAAATTAAATACAGCGATTTCTCGCAACAGACAAGAAGCAAGACTTTGCCTTATTTTATTTCTGATAAAAGTCTGATTATGGAAAATGTTGAAGAACTATTGTATCAGGAAAAGATGAAGGATTCTGTTAGGCTGCTTGGAATTTCGTTAAGTAATTTGAATACCGAAGTAAAAAAAGCAGTTGCGGTTCAGCTAAAATTTACATTTTGATAATGATTTTTAATCGTATATTAAGATTTCAAGATTCTTATAACAAGATTTTTCCTGTATCTTTGAGAAAAAAGATCTATCAATATCTTGAATTATTTTTGATATGAAAAATAAAAATTCTGATGATACACTTCAACGAAATTCAGTCCCAATTCTCTCTTGGGATTTTCATTATGAATATCTAAATGAGTTAAAGGCATTAAGCACTGATTTAAAAAGAGTAAGCAAAATCTCTGATGAATTTGTGTGGGATGAAAAGAAGCTTAATATTCAAGAGAGAATCAAAAATGAAGTGGTTTTGGTGACCGATTTAGATTTGAAAATTGTTTTCGCGTCAAGCGGCATAAAAAGAATGACGGGCTATAAGGAGGAAGAAATCTTAGGAAAAACGCCAAAGATGTTTCAAGGCCCGGCGACTTCCCAAAAGGATTTAAAAGATATAAGAGAAGCGGTAAAAAAGCAGATTCCTTTTGCCAAAACGCTTGAAAATTATAGAAAAAACGGACAGACTTATAAATGCAAAATTGATGCTTCGCCAGTATATAATTTGAAAGGCGAAATATCACATTTTATAGCTTTTGAGAAACAGGATTTAAGCGCATAATTTGCCACAAAGGCACTAAGACGCAAAGAGATTTTTTAAAGAGAAGAAAAAAATAAAGCTATCCTTAGGATAGCTTTATTTTTATAAAAAAAACTTTGTGCATTAGTGCCTTTGTGGCAAAAAACATTATAAATCTGCAAAGAAATCATTCCCTTTATTATCGGTGATAATAAACGCAGGGAAATCTTTAACCGTGATTTTGCGTACAGCTTCCATTCCTAATTCCTCAAAATCAACAACTTCAACTTTTAAGATGTTGTCTTGAGCCAAAATAGCAGCAGGACCTCCAATAGAACCTAAGTAGAATCCGCCGTATTTGTTGCAGGCATCAGTCACTTGTTTAGTTCGGTTTCCTTTTGCAAGCATAATCATACTTCCGCCATTTTTCTGGAATTCATCCACATAAACGTCCATACGACCCGCAGTTGTTGGTCCGAAGCTTCCTGAAGCCATTCCTTCTGGGGTTTTTGCTGGACCAGCATAATATACTGGGTGATTCTTGAAATAATCAGGCATTGGTTTTCCAGCATCTAGTAATTCTTTGATTTTTGCGTGAGCAATATCTCTAGCAACAATTACAGTTCCGTTTAATTTTAAGCGCGTTTTAACAGGATATTGAGATAGTTTTGCTAAAATATCTGCCATTGGTTGATCTAAATCAATTTCTACAGGAGCTTCTAAATGAGGAGCTGTTTCTGGCAAAAATTGTTTTGGATTTGTTTCTAACTGTTCAACAAAGATTCCGTCTTTAGTGATTTTCCCTTTGATGTTTCTATCTGCAGAGCAAGAAACTCCAAGTCCAACCGGACAAGAAGCGGCGTGACGAGGCAAACGGATTACACGAACGTCATGTGTGAAATATTTTCCTCCAAACTGAGCACCGATAGCACTTTCTTGGCAGATTTTTTGAACTCTTTCTTCCCATTCGTGATCACGAAAAGCCTGACCAGCCATATTTCCAGATGTTGGAAGATTGTCGTAATATCCAGCAGAAGCCTTTTTAACAGCGCTTAAGTTGGCTTCAGCAGAAGTTCCGCCAATAACTAAAGCCAAGTGGTATGGAGGACAAGCAGAAGTTCCTAAATCTTTGATTTTAGTGCGAATGAATTCGTCAAGTGATTTTTCATTCAATAAAGATTTTGTCTGCTGATATAAATACGTTTTGTTTGCAGATCCTCCACCTTTTGCCATAAACAAAAATTCGTAAGAAGCTCCTTTTTTAGCATAAATATCAATTTGTGCAGGAAGATTTGATCCTGAATTCTTTTCTTCAAACATCGAAATCGGAACAATCTGAGAATAACGTAAATTTCTTTTTTGATACGTATTGAAAATACCGCGGCTTAACCATTCTGCATCGTCAACACCTGTAAAGATGCTTTCTCCTTTTTTCGCCATAACGATTGCAGTTCCCGTATCCTGACAGCTTGGTAACTGACCTTCAGCCGCAACAGATGCATTTTGAAGTAAATTGTAAGCTACAAATCGATCGTTGTCAGTAGCTTCTGGATCATCAAGAATTTTTCTTAGTTTTTGCAAATGAGAAGTTCTCAACATAAATGAAACATCTGTCAAAGCTTCTTCTGCCAATAACTCTAAACCTTTTGGGTCAACGGTTAAAACTTCACGTTCTCCAAATTTTTCAACTTTTACATAATCAGAAGTGATTTTGCGGTACTGCGTATCATCTTTTAAGATCGGATAAGGATCTTGGTATATAAAATCAATCATTAGTTTTGTTTTTTTACAAATTTAGAAATTATTTACCTAAGAAAGAATTTGAATAAGAACTCTTGAGCAGTTTTATGATTTTTATTCGTTGCTATTAAATTGATCAAACGTCATCTTTTTTTCGAAGTACGGTTTGTCTTTTGCAGATAACAGAATCTTCTTCCATTTGTTGTCCTTTAATTCGAAAGATATTGAGTCAGAGTGCGAAAGGATTCCCATGTCTAGGTTTTCATCTTCATCTGCAGGCACAAATGCAACAGTTTTGCAATAAAAAGATTTTGGATCAGAGTTTGCTGACGGATTTTCTATTTCGACCCAGCTTCCCCAGCCGCTATCAGACATTGTACTCCATTGGTGAACTAGCTGTAGACCTTTGTTTTTAAGATAATACAGATAGTTGTCATGGGAATAGCCACAAGCGGGATAGCCAACGGTAAGTTGTATAAAAGGAGAATTTTTAGAAGTTTCAGATGTCAATCCATAAGACGCCATCCATTCAGAACCTTTTTCAAAACCTTTGATAGCAATTTTTGAAGATGCGGTTTTGGTTTTATTCTGATAAAAATCTAATCGGTATTTTACAGTAACAATACTGTCCTTATCTGCCTGCTGATCTACTAAATGAGCCAGAATGTAATCTGTAGACGATTCTGTCCCGTCAGAATAAATAGAAACAGTGTCAGTTTTAATGATTTTTTCATCATTTGTAACTTCCAATGTTTCTTGCGGTTCCATGATTTCTGCAATTGGGGCAGCAGCATCTGTTGGTTTTGTTTTTTGGCATCCTATTAAAACAAGCAGGAAGAAAAGAGTGTGGATTTTCATAATTATAATTCAAAAGTGATTTTATTCAACAGATAGAACCAAAAGTTTCTTTTTTTGATAAAGTTCTGCTAGGGAAATTTTTTCGCCGTTAAGATAAAAAAGCTGGTCTTCGTATTTCACTTCGTAAGGATCAATTAAAAAGCAGTAATTGTCTCGGTCGTTTAAAACACTCAGGTTGTCCTGATTTAATTCCACGATTTCAACATAATTGATAATGTTGAGTTTGTGAGCTTCTTCTAAAGTTACAGGCGTAGTTTCATCATATCTGAAAAAGAATTTTTCGCCACCGCCAGGCATTCCAAACCACGGCATCGCTTTTCCTGAAACTAGCGAAATATAATCTGGCACTTCATTGATGACAAATAATTTCTGATCCATAGTTCCAAAAAACTCCGGGAGCGATTTGTTTTCAAAAGCTTCTTTTTCTTTCCAAAAATACAGTCCTTGATTTTGCCAAGAAGGATCTTGAGGATCTGGTGCGGTGTTAGCGTCAGAATAGTGCATAAATAATTCGCGAGGCATAAAAGCTAGAAGCGAGTCATTAATGAGCCAGTCCATTTTGTTTGTGTCGAATTTGTTTTGTGCTGATACAGTCTTTTCTGCAGGTTTTGTCTCTTCAGCGTATTCGATTTTTTCGGAACTCTTAGATTCCTTTTTTTTACTTAAAAACCATTTAAACATATTTGGGGGAATATTTAATTGTTTTATTTATGTTAGTAGGCTAAAGTATAAAATTATAAGAGGTTTTTTATAAAAAATGAAAAAATAATGTAGGATAATGCATCTGATTCAAAGTGTCGACTTATATCAAAACTTTAAAACAACAATCTTTATTTGTTGTTTTAAAGATGTTTATGAAAAACAAGAAGCGTTCAATTTGATGCTTTTGCCGTGTCTTAGAAAAACCAAGTTGCTACAAAAATAGCCGTAATAACACAGATTAAATCAACCAAAAGCATTGTGCCTAATGCATAACGAGTGTTTTTGATATTTACAGAACCAAAGTAAACCGCAATAACATAAAATGTACTCTCGGCACTGCATTGGAAAATACTGCTTAATCTAGCTGTTAAAGAATCGGCTCCAAATGTATTCATCGAATCAATTAAAAAACCTCTTGAACCTGCGGAGCTAAACGGACGCAACATGGCAACAGGAAGCGCATTTGTAATTTCTTTGCTTACGCCAAGATTCGAAAAGATAAATCCGATCGCATCACTGATGATTTCAAATAAACCGCTGTTTCTAAAAAGCGAAATTGCAACTAACATTCCTAAAACATATGGAAAAATTGTAACTCCAGTTTTAACTCCGTTATTGGCGCCAACAACAAAAGTATCGAACACGGTAGTGTCTGCTTCTCTGAATTTTTTCTCATGTTTGAAAGAAAAAATTAGCGTAAACACTATAATCGCCAATAAAATTAATCCAGAAAGGTTAGAAGTGAAATAGTTTTTTCCGATTAAATCTAAATGATTCACATACATCAATAAACCAACAATTGCAGCAATTAATCCCATTAAACCAATTAAAAGTGAAGCACTTTTGAAATTGATTTTCTGTTTGACTCCGACAATTAAAAAAGCGGCAATGGTTCCGATAAACGACGTAATGATACACGGCAGCATCACATCAGCAGGATTACTGGCATTTGCGGCAGCGCGATAACCGATAATTGAAGTTGCGATTAAGGTTAATCCAGAAGCGTGAAGACACATAAACATGATTTGTGCGTCGCTGGCTTTATCTTTTTCAGGGTTTATTTCCTGTAAACTTTCCATTGCTTTTAATCCAAAAGGTGTTGCGGCCGAATCCAATCCCAAGAAATTGGCAGCAAAGTTTAAGGTCATGTAAGATATCGAAGGATGGTTTTTAGGAATGCTTGGAAAAACTTTTACAAATACAGGACTCAAGGCTTTTGCCAAGTTTCCAGAAGCTCCAGAAACGATTAAAAGTTCCATTAATCCGCAGAAAAAAGCCAAATAGGCAATAAGAGGCAAAATTAAATCGACTAAAGTGCTTTTGCAAGTTGGCAGCAATCCGTCAGATTTTTGAAGACCGCTGTAAATTTTTACGGTTTTGTTTTTGTAAACATACGTTGTGTCAGCATTTAGCGTATCACGATTGATGATCATAGTCTGATCTGGAGCTTTTTGAATACTGTCTTTTAAGAAAGCTGGAAGCTCTTCGATGTATTTTTCAGACACTAAAATAGGATCATCTTTTTTTCCATTCAAAACAGAATCAATGGTATAAGTATTGGCAGTAAATAAACTGACTACAATAAAAAGAATCGAAGAAATAAAAATAACTAACCAAAATCTGCTCAATACCATAATTACATTTTTTTGTAAATGTAATTATTTAGCAATAAAATGCATAAATATTTTGTGTAATGAGGTAGGAATTTGAGTTGATATGTCGCCCCGATGGGGCTTTTTGAAATAGGAAAATTTCATTCGCTATAGATATTTCGCTCTTCCAGAGCTATTAAACGTTACAAACAAAATTATATGCAAATGAAAAAGCTCTTGAAGAGCAAAATATTTATAGAAATCATTCAGGCTATAAATTGAAAAGCCCCAGCGGGGCGAAATCTAATTATCTATTTTGAAAAATTAATTATCCAATCACAACTTTGGTTTCCAAATAGGTTTCAAAAGATTTAATTGCTTCAAAGAGAATTTTCTTTTTTGAATTTTCAGTTTCATTAAAAAACTCCGTTTCAATTTTTACATGATCTTTTTTAATGGTTCGTTTCCAAATTCCAATTACTTTTCCGTTTTCTAAAATGATGGGTTTAAAAATGCCATTATTGGTAAAAGTTTTAGATTGATGATCTCCAGAAAATGAAGCTTCGCGCGTTTTGTATGAAATCAAAATTTCGTCAAATGCTGGTAGAAAATGTACGCTTTCGCGAAAATTTTCTTCTATAGAACGGTTTTTAGAAAACCAAAAAGTCTGATTTTCAATGGTAATATGATTTAATTGCAACTCAATTGCGTTAATTGCTTTTTGGCAAATTGTTGGTGCAAAACCAGACCACCACGAGAAATCAAGTAAAGTTGCCGGACCATGACTTTCAAAATATCTCTGAGCAAGTTTTGCTAATCCTTCTTCTTTAGTCAATTTGGTTTTTGGCCGATCAACTCTTTCTTCGAGCAAAGCATACGTAATTTGTTTGCCTTTCATTCTGCCATTACAAACCAAACCATCCAATTCTGCATTCATCATAATGGCTGCACCTAAAAAATCTTCTTTGGATGTTTTTTTGATATTAAGCTCCTGCATAATTTCATCGCGAGTCAAATAATTGTTTCCCGCCAGTAGTTTTTCAATAGTATTATTGATCTGAATGAGCTTTTTTTCATCCACTCCAAATTTTTTAGCACCTGAAATGGCCAGCTTTTTTATTTGCGGAGCAGAAAGATCAAGCATCCAATAAATATCATCTGCAGAAACAAAATGCCAGGTAGGACGAAGAATGTGCGTTCGAATAATTTTTCCCGAATTAACGGCTTCCTCAATTTCTTTTTCAGAGGCATTGCAACGTGAACCAATTGCCCATTTTGCCATGGCATAATCCTGAGCCTGCATAGCGCCAAAATGATGTACTATTTCCTGAGGAGAACATTGATTTTCCTGATAAAGCTTCTGAGAAGCCATGCGATGATGTGAAATTTCGGAATGAATCATTTTAAAACATATAAGTTATTTGAGTTCATTTAAACAGCGTAGCTAAAAAACTTAGCATCTCAGAACCTTAGAATCTTAGCAACTTTAAAGTTACACATGAATAATCTCATCTTCAATCAGTAAATCTTCTCGACGTAAACGCAAGAAAATCTGAGCTACAGCAATCGTGTCTTTTTCGCAATACGTAATAATTCTGTCAATATCTTTTTCGACGTAATAGACATGAGCAACTTGACTTCCGTCAATATCGCCTTTTGGCGAAGGAACACCAAGAATCTTCGTTAGCAATTTTAAAGAAGTAAAATGCTTGTAATCGCCAAACTTCCATAACTCTAAAGTATCTAAATGCGGAATTTCCCAAGGTTTTTTGCCGAATAAATTCAGTTTGTCTGGAATAGGCATTTGGTTGATGATCATTCTTCGGGCAATAAAAGGAATATCAAATTCTTTAGAATTATGTCCGCACAACAAATGCTGAGGCTGATTAAAATGATTGTTAATCAGATTGGAAAAGTCCTTTAGGATTTTCTTCTCTTCACCAAAAAATGAAGTTACTCTAAAATTTCGAACGTCTCCTTTGATGGTAAAGAAACCAACCGAAATGCAGATTATCTTTCCGAACTCGGCCCAGATTCCGGCGCGTTCGTAAAATTCTTCTGGTGTAAACTCATCTTTTCGCTGATATTGCGTTTTCAAATCCCAAAGCGACTGCATTTCCGCGTCAAGCGAACTAAAGTTTTCTTCTTCAGGAACAGTTTCTATATCGAGAAAGAGAATATTGTTGAGATTAATTTTTTCAATCATAATCATTTATAGTGGTTTTGCCACGACCCGACCGATAGCGAACAGGCGAAGCAATTCACGAATCGAACTAATTTTTATTCTGTATAAATGTACACAAATTTAAATTTTTAATCTGTTGCAAAATAATAAATGAATGAATTATCCTTCTTTTTGGTGAGATTTAGAATAAGCTTTGCTGTGCAGACGGGCTTTCATGTTCCAAAAGCCATTTTTTATGTGATAATCCGCCAGCGTAACCGGTCAAAGATCCATTTGTTCCAATGACGCGATGGCAAGGCACAACAATCCAAAGTGGATTTTTGCCATTTGCTGAGGCGACGGCACGAATTGCTTTTACATCGCCCAATTTTTTGGTCTGATCCATGTAGCTTACCGTTTTGCCGTATGGAATTTCTAGAAGTGATTTCCATACTTTCTGCTGAAATTCGGTTCCTTGCGGATTCAGTTTTAAATCAAAATTGGTTCTTTTGCCTTCAAAATATTCATTTAACTGCAAAACGGCGTCTTGTAAAACTTTTGGAATTTCTTTAGAAACTTCATTTGTTCCAACATCAGAAACAGAAATTACCGAAATACCGTTCTCATCTCCAATAATTTTGGTGATTCCGAGAGGCGAATTGATGTAAACTGTTTCCATAATTTTTAACCGCAAAGGCGCAATCCGATAGCTATCGGGATCGCAAAGTTCGCGAATTTTTTTTAACCATTTAAGTTATATAAGTTCATTTGATCAAAACTTAAATTTCTTATATAGCTTATATGTTTTAATATTCGTCCAGTTTAAACTTATAGCTTAAAATAGCTTCAATTTTTTCACTTGAAATAAGCTTTTTGATGTTTGACTTTTCAGAACTGAATTTTGGTTGTGGCAAATTCATTTTAATCGCTTTTTGGGAATAAAACTCCTCTCTTGTTGGATGAAAAGGAGCAACGCCATTAAAAATCTCATTCCATTTAGATTGAATTATAATTTCTTCGATTATTCCAATGCAATCGTTTAGGTGAATCAAATTTATTGGTGCATCTGAATTTTCCAGATTTTCTTTTCCAGCTAAAAACTTAACAGGATGGCGATCTTCGCCAATCAGTCCGCCAAAACGCAGAATAGTGGTTTCGAAGTTTTGATTTTCTTGCAGCAATTTTTCAGCTAAAACCAATTGCTTGCCACTTTCGGTATCTGGATTTGGAGTCGTTTCTTCGGTTACAAGATCGTTATCATCGCCGTAAACCGATGTTGAACTTACAAAAAGTACTTTATTAACGGGCGATTTTTCTATAAAAGGAATTAGATTCTTGATTTTTTCTACAAAAGCTTTCTTCTCTGCATTCGGATCGACTGCTCTCAATTTTGGCGGAATATCAATAATTAAGATTTCGCTTTCCGCTAAAAAAGACTCAATGTTCTCGGAAATTCCATCGCTTTCAATATTTACTAAAAATGGATTTATTCCCGCATCTTGTAGAATTGGAAGTTTGTTCTCCGAAGTCGTCGATCCGTTTACTGAATTTCCTTTTGCAATTAACGTTTTCGCTAAAGGAAGTCCCAGCCAGCCACAACCAAGTATACTTATTTTCTTCATTTCTTTTAAGGTTTCTTTAAGTAAATCTCGCAAAGTCGCAGAGTCGCAAAGAAAATTAAACTTAGCGTCTTGGCGACTTTGCGAGATTAAAAGTCGCAGAGATATTCTTTCGTTACAAAGTTAACGTAAATCGGACTTTGTCTTTTCCTTTTGCGCCCATTCGGTTATAGAATTTAATGGCTCTTGTATTGAATTCAGGTGTTTGCCATTGAATATTGACACAATTATTTTGTTTTCCGATTTCTTTTAGTTTTTCGATTAAAATTTCACCAATCCCAAAACCTCTTGTTTCTTCTTCCAAAAATAAACAGTCCATGTAGAGAAATGTTTGTGCATTCCAAGTAGAAAAATCAAAAGTGTAGGATGCATAACCCACAATAGTTTCATTTGCGGCCACAACCAAGCAGAATAATTTAGGATTCAGGCCAAATAAAGCATTCTTTAATCCTTCTTCTTTTCCTTCGGGAGAAAATTCAGCCTTTTCAAATTCGGCATGTTTTTGAAGCAAAATAAGTAATTTGGGTAAATCTGTTATTTGGCAGTTTCTTATTGAATATTCCATTGTAAGTTGATTTCGTTTTGTAAAAAGCTGATAAAATGATGAAAGTAATCAGGATAATTCTCATGGGCTCGCGTCGCAATAAAGTGTTTTCGTTTCAAGCCACTTTTTCCAACTTTTACTGCTTTAATCGGATTGTTTTTTAAATGCGGCTGCAGTGCCCATTTCGCCATCGACATCACGCCCATATCCGCTTTTACCATTTCGAGAGAAGCTTCAGTTAAAGGCATCGGAGTTATTTTCTTCGGACTTACTTTGGCTGGAGCCAAAAGAAACTGGTGAATAGTAACGGTTTCCAGCGGAAGCGAATGAATAATCAAATGTTCGTTGATAAAATCTTCTGCAACTACATATTTTTTATCTGCCCAAGCGTGATTTTCGGAAACGACCATTACCATTTCGTCTTGAAAAAGCTCGGTGTATTTTATATGATTGTCTTTAATGGTATCGCTTACTATGGCAATATCGATAGTATTTTCTAATAATTTTTGCAGCGGAATGTGCGTTGCTTCGGCTACAATTTTCAATTCGACATTTGGATATAAAAGATGAAATTGCTTTAAAACCGATGGGAGCCAGTGATAACTCGAAAAACATTCGGTACTAATCCTGATTTCGCCAGATTCGCCAAAAACCATTTGTTTGATCTGAGTTTCAGTTTCAGCAAGTTTAGTAAGGATTTCATTGGCCACATCATAGACTTTTTCGCCTGCTTTTGTGAGAACTAATTTTTTGTTGACTCTCAAGAAAATGGCGGTCCCCAATTGATATTCGGCCTCTTTGAGCTGATGGCTTAAAGCCGATTGCGTCAAATGAAGTTTATCGATTGCTTTCGTAATGCTTCCTTCTTCTACGATTGCTTTTATCAATTTTAAGTGGCGTATTTCCATTTTTGAAGAATTAATACACAAAGAAACAAAATTTTAAACTGGCTTTTGCATGAAAAAAAGTAATGCTGTTGATGAAATCTTTTCGTTTTTATGGCATGAAATCATCTTCTACTTTTGGAAAATAAAATCAATAAAAACACAATTAAAATGGAAGCACAAATTAAACATTATGAAAACAAGTTAGCTTTTGAAATGGATCCATCCGATTTATTTGAAGCTTTAAACAACGGCGAAAAAATTATTGTAATCGATGCTAGAAGAGCTTTTGGTTACGATGAAGAACATATTCCGAATGCGATTAATATTCCGCATCGCGAAATGAATTTAGAAACGACACAGCATTTAGATAAAGACGTTTTGTACGTGACATATTGTACAGGAATCGGCTGTAATGCTTCTACAAAAGGCGCTTTGAATATGACAAAACTTGGATTTAAAGTTAAAGAATTGATAGGGGGTCTAGAATGGTGGAAAATAGACGGATACGCAACCGAAGGCACAAAAGGCGAAAAGCAAGGTTTGAAAATTGAATGTGCGTGCTAATTTTTGGTGCAAAGGTTCAAAGTAACAAAGGTTCAAAGGTTCAAAGGTTTCTCAACATATCTAAAAACTAAAAAAGCACTATGCAATAGTGTTTTTTTAGTTTTTGTACCTTTGAACCTTATTTTAAGATTCTACTACAGCTTTTAATGCTTGTAGAATTGGATTTTCTTCTCCCTGCGGTTCTTCCTGAACGGCTCCTGGACGATTATCTTCTTGAATTATTTCGAGTTTTGTTTTCTGATTTTCTTCAGTCAAAACATAATGCATTATAAAATAATTCTCTGGTTTGTCTTCAAATCCTGGTCGAGGGAAAAATAGAGAATATTTGATTTTCTGATTTGGAATAACTTCTAAAACTGTACCCCATTGTTCAAAAACTTGACCTTCCCATTCATTTCGAAATCGTATTTCATGACCAATTTTCCAATCAGTGATTAAATCGCTTCCGTATTGCCATTGTTTAACTAATTCTGGTTTTGTTAATGCGTTCCAGACTTTTTCTGCTGGTGCATTCAAAAATATTGTAGAAACATTTGTTGCCATAGCTTAGTTTTAGCTTTTAAGGTTGTGGTAGTGTAACGGTCTTAATGCTGTCTTTTGGAACAGCCAAACTATCTGTTGGAGTCACGACAGGCTCAATCGGTTTTACCGGCGGTGTGTATCGTTTGATTTTCTGCTGAATCATAACAGCATCATTCAATACAAACGGTGTTGGCATCATCCAATTTTCTCTTGGCTTAACATTTAATAGCGGATTGCTCATTAAATCGAACGAACTTTCAATTAAATCCATATCAAAAACAGACGATTTGTTGATATAGAATTCCATTTCAAGTGGTTCATTGCCTACAACATAGTAACATAATATTTTTGAACCTTCACGTTCAAGTCGATTTGTTTTTTCTCCCGAAGTGGCAACTCCATTTGCCTTAAAGTTGTAAAAAGTCATTTTTGGGTTGGCAAAAATGTCATAACGATTTACTTTTCTGTTTGGAGTAATCTTAATTTTCAAATATCTATTATTTCCAATAACGCTGTCTCTTAAAAACTGAATTGTAGGTTTTGGAACTTCAACAACTGGAGCAATAGCGCTGTATGTAAATGTTGTATTGTATTTGCTGGTTAGCGGAAGCGTATTCAATCCAACTGCTTTTTGGTTTTTCTCGCCTAAATAGGATTTAGTCCATTCGTCCAAATTCGTATCATAAGTTGTCCAAACAGCAGAATTGTTATCGGCGTTGTAAACATATAATAAGCTATTTGACTTGGCTTTGCCATATTCGTAACCTGAATGATATCCTGCATAAACGAAAAATGCAATTGAAGTGATAAAGAAAACCACAATCCAAGCTCCTTTTTTAGCGAAAGCTCCAAATATAGGCAATAACAAACCGAACAGTAAAACGGTTAAAACTGCGCTTCCATATAATATTTTAAGTCCAAGACCAATTGGGAACATTACAATAAAAGGAGCAATAATAGCCAAAGCTGGAATACTAAAAAGCAGATTCATTCCCAGACTGTAATGTTGAGTAAACACAAATATTCCGAATAGCAATATTCCGAAATAAACAGGAATAATTAAGAAGCCAGCACCCGTTAAGCTGTTGGCTAAAAATGCGTTAATGATAATCCAAAGCAGCAAGGGAGCCACAAAATGGTTCATAGTAGTTTTCGCTTCAGAGAAATGATGGTAGAAAGCAAAGCAAATAGCGATGCTTAACGTTACAAAAGCGCCAATGTAAGCATGACCATTATAAGTAAATCCGTTGAGAAGATCAGAGTACTGCGGATAAATTTCGAGAATAAGTTTCCATCCTAAAAAAGTAACCAAGCCAGCAATTATAATGGATCCTAAAAGAGGAACAAAACCTTTGAATATTTCTGTGAAAGTGATGATTCTTTTTACTTTTCCGACAAAAATGAAGAGAACTAATAATCCAAAAGCAATCATCGTCATTGGCATTACCCATGTAAACGGATAACTGATGAAAGTAAAAGGAGCACTGAAATAAACATTATCTTCTGTAGATTCTGTCTGGTTTAAATCAATGTTGGTAAAGTATTTCAGCAAAGGCATGATGTAAGTGCCTTGATGCGCCAATGTAGTTTTATTTAAATGCTGTACATCATCTTGCTGTGTGTGGTAGTTGAAATGCCCATCAATAAATGCAAAATTGAATCCTTGAATATTTCCTTGTTCTCTAAAAACTGTTAAATCAGTATCATTTGGAAGCATTTTGTAAATGCTATACATCAAAGAATTTGAAACAGGATGAGAAGGCTTTGCTTTAGTAAATTCCTCAACCAAAGCCTGATTTCCTTTATTGGTTTCCATCAGCATATAGCTTGGGCCAGAAGTTCCTCTCGCTTCAAAGTTTAAAACTAAACCAACGTCTTTTGCCCAAGGATGTTTGTTTACAAATAAAGCTGCTCCATTTAATCCTAATTCTTCGGCATCAGAAAATAGTATGATTATATCGTTTTTTTGAGGATGTTTTGAGTATAAAAAGGCGCGTACACCTTCTAAAATTGTAGCAACGCCAGAAGCATCGTCGCTTGCACCTTTTGAGAAAGAGTGCGGGGCACTGTCATAATGAGAAAGAAGTAAAAGCGCTTTTGTATTGTTTGTTCCTTTAATGCGAGCCAAAATATTTTTTGACTTTACCAAAAGACCTTTATCATTTAGAGTAAAACCTTCCTGAACACTCGTTTCTAATCCGATTCTGTTTAATTCTAGTTTAAGATAATTTGCAACAAGTTCGTGATTGGTCGATCCGACATAGTGCGGTTTTTGTGCCATAATTTCGACTTGATTTAAGGCTCTCTCGGTTGAAAATTCAGCAAGCGCTTCGTCGTCCTTAGAGATTCCTTGCGGCATCATCGTGGCGTATATAATGCCAAGTAAAGCTAAAACGCAGACTATGGCTAGAATTGAGGTGGGGTTTTTTCTCATGGTAAATTAATACTAACTATATTTCTTTTTTAACAAGCATAAAATAATCGTTGTCCAAGGAACGATAGCCTTGATCGTACAAGAAATAATATGTATTTCCTGTCTTGGTCTGTAAAATGTTTGTAAAGAACTCAAAATCAAATCCTTTTGTTAGTAATTTGTCTCGAGAAGCTTTAGATTTTCCATCCACATTTAACTCTGCCAAAATACGGTAATTTTTGCGTAACTTGTTGTTTATATTTCGCATGAAATTCGTACTATCTTTATTTATTTTGTTATTGTAGGCATTGCGACAACTGTCGGAGCAGAATTTCTTGTCTTCTCGGCCGAAAATTTTGGCTGAGCATTCGAGGCATGTTTTCATGAATTCAATTTTTTAATTTCGTAAAGGTCAGATCTTCTGTCTTTTAATGTTTTTACACTTCCATGTTCATGAAGCTCCTTTAGCAATGTTAAATCAACATCAACAATAAGCGTCATTTCTGTATTTGGTGTTGCTTCTGCTTTGATTCCGTTACTTGGAAAAGCAAAATCGGATGGCGTAAATACAGATGATTGTGCATATTGAATATCCATATTGTTTACTTTCGGAAGATTTCCAACGCAACCTGCTATGGCTACATAACACTCATTTTCGATGGCGCGCGCTTGCGAACAATGTTTTACACGAGTATAGCCATTTTGGGTATCGGTCAAAAACGGCACAAACAAAATATCCATTCCTTCATCTGCCAAAAGTCTAGAAAGTTCTGGAAACTCAACATCATAACAGATTAGAATTCCGATTTTACCGCAATCGGTGTCAAACGTTTTAAATTGAGATCCGCCTTTCATTCCCCAATGTATAACTTCGTTTGGCGTGATATGGATTTTGGTATACATTTCTGAAGTTCCGTCTCTTTTGCACAAAAATCCAACATTATAGAGATTTCCGCCTTCGACATAAGGCATACTTCCTGTAATAATGTTAATGTTGTATGAAATGGCAAATTCTTGGAAACGTTTACGAATGGGATCAGTATGGCGAGCCAATTCGCGAATGGCTTCTGCTTCAGATAAATGATTATAATCGGCCATTAAAGGCGCAGTAAACAATTCTGGAAATAAGGCAAAATCAGAACCATAACCCGAAACCGCATCAATAAAAAATTCGGCTTGCTCAAAAAGTGCTTCGACATTATTCAACGGGCGCATCTGCCACTGAATCAATCCTAAACGGATAATTTCCTTCTTAACGTTAATTAGTTTTGGACTGTCATCATAGTAAATATTGTTCCATTCCAGCAAAACCGCAAACTCTTTCGATTCTTCATCTCCTTCCAAATAATTTTTAAGGATTCTTAAAACGTGGAAATCATTGCTCAGCTGAAAAGAAAGAACCGGATCGTACAGTTCTTTGGTGCGTACTTTTTCTATATATGCTTTTGGAGAGAGTTTTTTGGCGTGTTCTCTATAATTCGGGATTCTTCCCGCAAAAACAATCGCTTTTAAATTCAGCTGTTCGCAAAGTTCTTTTCTGGCATCATATAATCGGCGCCCCAAACGCAAGCCTCTATAATTTGGGTGAATAAATACATCTATTCCGTATAAAATTTCCGCATTCGGATTGTGAGTAGAGAAGGTGTAATTTCCACTAATTTGCTGATAGTTATGTCTTTTTTCTACCAACTTTTCATCAACAATAAGAGATAGGGCAGAGCCGACCACTTTTCCGTCAACCAAAATCACCAGCTGTCCTTCCGGAAAAATAGAAAGAAGTCTTTCTATGTCGTCAGATCCCCAATACGAATCGGCCATTTCTGGATACGATTCAATCATTGATTTCTTTAACTGTCTATAGTCCTCAATTTCAAGGTTTCTTAACTCTACTTTTTTAATTTTTGCCTGCATATCGTAAGATTTATCTCAAATATACAAAAAACAAATTCCATTTACAAACGTTTACAAATAGTTACAGTCGATAGTAAATAGTTAATAACCGACTGTCAATGCTGAGAGTTCGCATCTTTGCCATGTTGAATTTGAAAAACAGTTCACATTAATAATAACACTTAAATAATATACGCCATGAAAAACAGAGTACAATTAATTGGGAATGTAGGAAACGATCCAGAAGTTAAAACATTAGAAAACGGAAGAAAGCTTGCACACATCACAATTGCAACAAAGGATTATTACAAAAATGAAAAAGGAGAAAAAGTAGAACAAACCGAATGGCATAGAATAACAGCTTGGGGGAAAACAGCAGAAATTATCGAAAAGTTTGTTGTGAAAGGGAAAGAAGTTGCTGTTGAAGGAAAATTGACACACAGAAGCTACGATGATAAAAACGGAGAAAAACGCTATATAACCGAAGTGGTTGTAAATGAAATTTTACTGTTGAGTAAATAACGCTTTAAAGAACATTGTTGTTTAAACCCGACAGGTTTTAAAAACCTGTTGGGTTTGTTTCTTATGAATGAGACTAAAGTATCGAAACCCCATTAGCATCAGTCGTAAGGACTTCGCTCATGTAATCGAAAAAGGGTCTCATGTTTTTGAAAGCATCTAAAGCAAGTTCTAAAAATTGCGGACTCAATACTTCTTCGTCAGTAAAACGTTTTATGACCAAAAATTGTTTGAAACGAAGCAAATCAATGGCAGGATGATCCGCATCAAAACCTTTTGGTTTTGTTTTGAGCTGTTCTCCTTGCAAAGTGCCAAAGTTGCTTTTGAAAGATTCAGAATTCAGTATTTCCTGAAAGGTTTCTGGATCTTGAGCAAATTCGGTTCTTATTCGTTTTAAATCGGCAGCATTTGGTCCCCAAAATCCGCCCGCAAAAAAACTATTTCCTTTTTCCAGATGAAAATAATAACCGCCGCGTCTTGCAGCAGTTGCCCGCGTATAACTTCCACCCCAAAATGTCTTAAAAGGAGTTTTATCTTTAGAAAAACGAATATCTCGATAGATTCTGTAAACACTTTTTTTACCAGAAGTATTTTCTAAAACATCCGTTTTGGAAAGTTCTTTTAGTAAAGCGCCTGCAAAATTCTCAATGTGATTAAGTTCTATCAAATATTGCGATTTATGCTCTTCAAACCATGGTTTATTATTGTTTGCTTTTAGCTGAACCAAGAAGTCAAGACTAGATTTGGGAATTGTTATGCTGTTTTTCATAATGGATTTTAAAAGTCAAAAATAGACTGCAATTTAAAACTAAAAAACCCGCCAGAGAAATCTGATGGGTTTTTCTATATCGCGTTAAGCAGTTTTTTTGAATAGATCGAACATAGGACATCGTGAGCAGCGTTTCTTTTCGCTCTTTTTATATTTCTCACAGCAAGAAGATTTACAGTTCTCGATCTTCTTAATTTTATCAAGGATATCTTTGTTTTTCTTTTTCTTTTTATCCTTTTTTTTGTCCTTGTCTTTTTCTTTCTTGCTCACTTTTCCTCTGAATTTTAAAAACAGAGACAAATATAAACCAAAAAAGTTATTTTTAAATATTCTAAATAAACTTTAACTTTTTTATTTAGGATTGATAGCGATTGAACTCGTAACTGTTAACTGCTGGATATCACGATCAAACAAATACAGTCCGCCTTTATCGTCACCAATTAAGTTGATTTTGTCTAAGATAGATTTAGCAGTAGCCTCTTCTTCTATTTGTTCAGAAACGTACCATTGCAAGAAATTGTGTGTTGCATAATCTCTTTCTTCAAAAGTAATGTGCACTAATTCGTTGATAGATTTAGAAACAAAAAGTTCATGATTGTAAAGCTCCTCAAACATTTCTTTAAAAGTAGTATAAGTTGTTTTTGGTGCTTTAAGATCTGTTACTTGAGCATGTCCTCCGCGTTCGTTTACATACTTAACCAATTTAAGCATGTGTGCACGCTCTTCATCTGACTGTGTATACATGAATTGAGCAATTCCCTCTAATCCTTGCACTTCAGCCCAACAAGCCATAGAAAGATAAGTTTGTGAAGATTCTGCTTCTATGCGGATTTGCTTGTTTAAAGCCGATTCAATATTTTTTGATAGCATGATATGTGTCTTTTTTGTAAAATTAAGAAAAAATATTCATTTCATTTTTTCAAAAGCTCGAAAACATTAGACTTTGGATCAACTCTAAGTAGAATTAAATGGGATTTATTTTATGAAAAGGAACTGGATTAAAAAAATGTAATTCATATTATTTTAGAAATAGGCAATAAAAAAAGCCCTTAAGATTTTTTTCTTAAGGGCCATTACAATTAACTTAAAATATAATTATTTTACAATAAAGGTAACTCTTCTTGCCAATCTTCTAGCTTCTTCAGAATCTTTTTGGATTGATGTATCTGCACCTTCAGCAACAACATTTAAACGAGAAGAAGCAATTCCAGCTTTTTCAAAAATAGTTTTAACGTTTGTTGCTCTAGCCTTAGATAGTTTTTCGTTGTACTCAGCTTTTCCAACTTGATCAGCATAACCAACAAGGTCAAGAGATGCAGAAGGGTTTTTTCTTAAGTAATTTAAAACTACATCAATCGCAGCAGTAGAGTTTTCAATTGGAGTTGTTTTGTTGAAATCGAAGTAAACACTGAAATACTTATCATTAATCATCTTTCTGATTAACTCATTGTCATTTGGTTGTGATGAACCTACTTGTTTTTCGATAATCACTTCTTTTTGCGCCGGTTTGTTTTTAATTTGCGTTTCAAGATCTGCTACTTTACTTTCTAAAGCAGAAATATCAGTAGTATTGCCATCATTTGAAATTACAGTCCAGTCAGCATGTTTTGTGTTTTTACCTAAGTAAATGTTTAAACCAACAGTTCCGTTAAAAATCAATCCAGAAAAGCCTCTGTTTTCAGCAACATACACTCCGTCAAAAGTACGATCTTGTGATGCATTTAAAATAGTTGAGAAGTCACCCGTTAAAGCCACTCTGTCTGATAATCTTATTTGTCCAGTAATACCAGCAATAAAGTTACCTACTTCATCTGCTCCTTTAAAATTATCGCTTCTTAACTGACCATAACCAAAACCAGCATGTCCTAATAAACCAATTGTGTTTGTCCAAGTTTCAAAATTCATGATGCGGCCTAAGTTGGCTACAGCTTGTAAATCTACTCTATAGTATTTTGAATCAAAATCGATAGAGCTACCTTTTGCAGTAAAGCTGTTGTATCCAAAATCAGCTTTCAAACCAAATTTGTTGTTTAACATGTAGCGAACCCCTAAATCTCCTGTCCACGGACTTACAGTATTTGTAGAATATCCATCACTAAATGGTCGTTGCGGTTTATTAAAACCTGCGCCTAAATCTATAGACCATTTATTATAAGCATTATTGCTTTCTGTTTGCGCATGTACTCCAGTTAACGCTAGGGCAAATGCAAGAGTCATTACAACTTTTCTCATTATTTTTTAATTTTAAATTTTTGCCCAAAACAACAATAAATTGTAGGTAAAAACTTTCTTTAAAAGCCAAAAAAGTATTAAAATAAGACTATTAGCAAAAAATTAAAGAATAAGGAAAGACCTGTAAATGCAGGGAATTTATGGTAAGTTGTTGATAGTTAATTTGTTTGATCAAATCCGTCGGCAAATTTGCGCAAAACAAGTTGTTTCGCAGCAATGTCGTAATAACTTAAAATAATGTAGTTATTTAACTTAAGTGTGCTAGAAAGTACAGCTTCTTTATGGGAATCTAAAAAATAGTAGACTTTATCAGCAGCAAAAGGTTCATGTGTTGCTTGAGTTAATTCTAATTTTTTGGTCCAGATGCTTTCGAAAAAAACAGAATAGTTCGTCTCCATATTGTAATAACTGTTTGAAGGGAAATCGCCAAAAGGGTCATTAAAGTTAAAACCGTTCATAGAAATCGATTTTAAATCGCTGCCCGAACCTCCCAAAGTGATAAAGAGATTTTTTTGATTTTTATAAACTGAAAGACCTGCATCAAGAGAAGATAATGCTTTTAAAAACTTTGCTGTATTTTTTAATTGTTTCGGTGGACGATCCTCAATCTGCATAAGCAAAGGAGAATTGCCAAAACGAATCGTATCTTTTTTGGTGACGGCAAATGATTTTATAGATTCGCCAGATTCATAATCTTTTATGTCAAACAAGAGTTCATCAGCGTTAACATTGATCTGATATAATTTGTTTTCATGATAATAAGAGTTAGACGTTTTTGGATTTTTCTCTCCAACAGGTTTCATAAACGTCTTCTCTATTATTTGCTGATTTTCTAAATTAATGTCAAACAATTGTGTTTTTCTAAAGCTTTGGTCTAAAGTTAGAATCAAACGGTTGGGAAGTGTGTAAAGTTTGCTTTTTGCACTTACTTTATATAACGGATTGTACTCGCCAGAATCCATTTTCTCAATCGGATTTTCATTCAAAATTTGGTTGAATGTTTTCGGCAGGGTTTTTCGGTCTATGAATTTGAAGGAGCTGAAATCAAGAAATCTTTCTTCAGCCATTCCGTTTTTAAAAACAAAAGCAGTCAAAGCCTGTTTTGTTTTGCTTTGTATCAATAAATAGAAATTGTTGTCTTTTTGATATTGCGTTAAGAGATAATTCTCTTCAAGCGGAATTTGAAATTTTAATGCTCTAGATGTTTTGTTTTCCAGATAATATTTAATCAGAATGATTGTTTTTTCTTCTTCCGAAAACCAGTACAAAGTCGGATTTCCGTCTTCGCTAAAGCTGTATCCCATCAAAGATCTGTTTTCAGTGTACTGACGAGAAGTAACAAATTTGTCTCGTAAGAATAAAGCGCTATTGTATTTTAATATAGAAAGGCTGTCTGCGCTTGCTGCAAAAACAAATACATCGTGAGTAGCGGTATTTTCGCCAGTCATGATTTCGGATTGCTTTATTTTATTTTTTAAATCTATTGTATAAGAAGTCAGCACTGTCTGACTTAGCACAACAGTACTGGAGATTAAAAACAAAAAAAGGAAAATTCGTTTCATATGTTTTTTGGCGCAAAAATCATTCCGCTTATTTTATTGATTCATAAGCTCTTGAAAAAGATCTACAAATTGACCAACGTGCATTCCGTCCATTAAACCATGATGCACATACACCGCCATTGACATAGTTCTTTTTCCCGTTTCAGAAACCATCATTTTTCCAAAAGAAATTTTTGGACAGCTGTCTGGGTATGTAAAACTGCGAGCATGGGTGATCGAACTGAAATTCAGCCACGGAATTGCCGAGAAATGAATCAGATTATCATCATCAAAAGCTCTGGTGAAAAGTCCAGTTGTATTTTGAATGCGCTCGATTTCGGTTAATGCGATTTGCTCGAATGTTTTAAAATCTGGGTGATATTCAATTAATGAAAATCCGAAAGTACCATCTTCACGTCCAATAGTTGCAGAGGCATCTACTCGATCGTTGATGTAAATCTGATCTCCAGAAATTCGGTATCTAAAATTTTCAATGGCATTTACTGCAGCCAAAGTTTTATGCAAATAAAAAATAAAAAAAGAAGCATTGATGCTTTTTGCGCTTTGATACGCTTTTGTACAATCAATTTCTACCGTTACACCAAAAAAAGGTTCATCCATTTGTTTAAAATGGGCAAAATGCTCTTTTCTATTCCAATTTTCTAGGTCAAAAAGTGTTTTCATTATAATAAATTCGGAACCACTTCTGCAATAGTTTCAAATGAACTAAAATGCTCGTGTTCTATAGTGTGATTAATTTTTTCGTGTTCCCAAGTCGTGTGAAACGGAATATGAACGGCATAACCGCCAATTCCTAAAACTGGAAGAACATCTGATTTTAATGAGTTTCCGATCATCAAAAATTCGTGTGGCTCAATATCTAAACGGCCTAAAAGTTTCTGATAATCGATTTCTTGTTTGTCTGACATTACTTCGATATGATGAAAATAATGCCCTAAACCAGAACGATGCAATTTACTGTGCTGATCTTTTAAATCGCCTTTTGTCGCTACGACCAACTTGTATTTGCCTTTTAAAGCTTCAAGAGTTTCTTCGATTCCGTCCAATAATTCGATTGGCTTTTCTAATAATTCTTTTCCGTATTGAATGATTTTTTCAATGACTTCCATCGGAATGGTATTATTCGAAATATTCATCGCAGCTTCAATCATCGAAAGAATATAGCCTTTGATTCCGTAACCGTACAAAGGCAGATTGGCAATTTCTATTTTAAATAATTCTTGCGAAATGCCTTGATGCGAAAGATAATCTTCCATCAAAGCGCAAAATTTATGTTCGGTTTCTTGGAAGTATGGTTCGTTTACAAACAAAGTATCATCGGCATCAAATGCGATAACTTTTAGGTTTGGTATTTTAGTTTTATGTAACATGGTGTTTTTGTTTCAAGTGTTTTTTTGTTTCAGGTTTGTTTTTTGCCACGACCCGAGCGATAGCGAACAGGCGAAGCAATTCACGAATTACACTAATTTTTTTGCCACTCCCGATAGCTATCGGGATATTGGGATTTAAAAAATTATCTACTCAATCTGCGCGAGACTTTTTTAACCACAAATTACGCAAATTGCACAAATTTTTTAGCCACAGATTAAATGATTATTCATGTTTAAAAAAATAAATCTGCTCAATCTGCTGAATCTGCGAGATTTTTTTTGCCATAGATTATTAAGAATTAAAATGATTTTTTAGAATCTGCTTAAATCTGTGTAATCTGCGTGAAACCTTATTATTTAATCTTTAGAAAAAAGCCCTTTCAAAGAAATTGTTTTATCGTAAAAAGTAATTCGGATTCCGAAAAGGAGAATGATTCCGCCGAAAACCATCTGTAAAGTTATTTGTTCTTCCAAAAACAACCAAGCCAAAATGGAGGTAATTACAGCTTGACTCAATAAACTTAATGAAACTCTCGTTGCGCGCATGTGTTGCGTAGCATAACTTATCGAAAGCCAAGCGCACAATTGGCAAATAACAGCTTGAAGCACGAGAACAAACCAGCCTGCATTTGAAAATCCGGTAAAAGGCTCGCCCAATGCATAACATAAAATTCCTAAATAGATGCTCGAAGCGAATAAACTAATGGTCATAAACGAAAGAACATCGACTTCTGAAAGCACATTTTTGCTGACCAAAAGATAAATGGAATACAGAATGCCAGACAAAACGGCAAATAGAAATGCTTTATCAAAGTTTAAATCGATAAAAAATTCAAAACCAACCAAAGTTACCATTCCGAATAAAGCAACCAAGGTTCCAATCCAGAAATTAGTTGCAGGTTTTGCTTTCAAAAAGAAAAAAGAACCCACGCCAACCCAAACTGGAGATAAATTGGTCAGCAGAGAAGCCTGTGTAGCGCTTGATTCCTGAATGGCGATATTCCAAACCGCAACATCAGATGAAAATAAAACACCGCAAAGCGCAGCCAAAAGGGCAAATTTTAGTTTTGGCAATTTAAAGTTTCCGCTAAAAATAACATAAGGCAGTAAAAGTAAAACAGCAAAAAACATTCGGTAAAATGCCGAAATTAATCCTGGTGTTAAACGTAGTTTTACCAATATCGGAAAAATAGATATGCAGAGTATACCGCAGATTAGGGCTAATCTTGGTTTGGTGAGTTTCATTTTTAGTTTATTTTTTCAAGTTTTTTGGTGTATAGTTTAAAAATAAAATGCGTGAATCAATTAAATTTTAATTGACTCACGCAATTTATAAATATATAAATCTTTAGTTTACTGTAGCCCCATTCGGCGCATCAGCATCTGGATTTACAAAAACCAGTTTTCCTTCTGCATTGGTTGTCATCAAGATCATTCCTTGGCTTTCAACACCGCGCAAAGCTCTTGGAGCCAAGTTGGCTAATACAGAAACTCGTTTTCCGATAATTTCTTCTGGAGAAAAACTTTCAGCAATTCCTGAAACAATGGTACGAACATCGATTCCAGTATCTACTTTAAGTACTAAAAGTTTGTTTGCTTTTGGCATTTTTTCAGCTTCTAAAATAGTTCCGATACGAATATCCATTTTTGCAAAATCCTCAAACTGAATTAAATCTTTTTGTGGTTCTGCTTGTTTGTTTTCAGCAATGTTTGCGGTTTTTGTCGCTTCCAATTTATCTATTTGTTTTTGTATTTCTTCGTCTTCGATTTTAGCGAAAAGCAATTCTGCTTCGCCAATTTTATGTCCTGCAGGCAATAAATCTGAGTTTTCAGAAATGTCATTCCATCCTAATGTTTTGTCGATAATGATGTCTTTTGCATCGCGATCTTTCTCTTTCAAGAATTTACTGAAACCTTCAAAATGCTCTTTAAGATCTTTCAAATTCAAGATTTTAGAAAGTTTAGCAGCAGTAAAAGGTAAAAACGGTTCGGCTAAAACGCTTAATGCAGCAGCAATTTGCAATGCTACATACATTTGAGTTTTTACACGTTCTGGATTGTCTTTCATCACTTTCCAAGGCTCTTCGTCTGCTAAGTATTTATTTCCTAAACGAGCTACATTCATCAATTCGCCCAAAGCTTCACGGAATCTATAACGCTCAACCGAACTTGAAATCACAGCTGGATACGCTTTTAATTCTGCTAAAGTTGCTTCGTCAACTTCTGTAAATTCGTTTGGCGCCGGGATAATTCCGTCGTAATATTTGTTGGTTAAAACCACAACACGGTTTACAAAGTTTCCGAAAACGGCAACCAATTCGTTGTTATTTCTAGCTTGGAAATCTTTCCAAGTAAAATCATTGTCTTTTGTTTCAGGAGCATTGGATGTTAAAGCGTAACGCAAAACATCTTGCTTATCTGGAAATTCTTCTAAATATTCGTGCAGCCAAACTGCCCAGTTTTTAGAAGTAGAAAGTTTGTTTCCTTCCAAGTTCAAGAACTCATTTGCAGGAACGTTGTCTGGTAAAATATAGCTTCCTTCGGCTTTTAACATCGCTGGGAAAATGATACAGTGGAAAACAATATTGTCTTTTCCGATAAAGTGAACCAATTTGGTGTCTTGATCTTTCCAATAAGGTTCCCAATCTTTTCCTTCGCGTGCAGCCCATTCTTTTGTAGAAGAAATGTAGCCAATTGGCGCATCAAACCAAACGTAAAGTTTTTTGCCTTCGGCACCTTCAACCGGAACGTCAATTCCCCAATCCAAATCACGTGTTACGGCACGAGGCTCCAATCCTGCATCGATCCAAGATTTTACTTGTCCGTAAACGTTGGTTTTCCAATCATTTTTATGACCTTCTAAAATCCATTCGCGTAAAAAAGCATCATAACGATCCAAAGGTAAAAACCAGTGTTTAGTTGCTTTCAAAACTGGAGTCTCACCTGTAATTGTCGATTTCGGGTTAATCAAATCAGTTGCGTTCAAAGTCGATCCGCAATTTTCGCATTGGTCTCCGTAAGCACCGTCATTGCCGCATCTTGGGCAAGTTCCAACCACAAAACGGTCTGCTAAAAACTGATTGGCTTTTGCATCGTACAATTGTTCTGTAACTTCTTCAATAAAATCTCCTTTATCATACAATGTTCTAAAGAATTCTGAAGCCGTATCATGATGAATTTTTGCCGAAGTTCTAGAATAATTGTTAAATGAAATTCCGAAATCTTCAAACGATTTACGTATGATTCCATCATATTTATCAATAACTTCCTGCGGTGTAATTCCTTCTTTTTTGGCTTTCATCGAAATTGCAACTCCGTGTTCATCGCTTCCGCAGATAAATGCTACATCTTTTCCTTGCAATCTTAAATATCTCGAATATATATCTGCAGGCACGTAGACCCCAGCCAAGTGACCAATATGAATAGGTCCGTTGGTGTAAGGCAATGCCGCTGTAATAGTATATCTTTTTGGATCTTGTATCATAATTCAATTTTATTGAGTGCAAAAATAAGCAATAGAATTGAGATTTTAATATTACGTAGAGATTCGCTTTTATTTTCACAGAGTTGCACGAAGAAAAAACGCAGAGATTCGCTAAGATTTTTTTGAATTTGGTTCTCGCAAAGTCGGAGAGAAGCAAAGTTTTTTTATTGCCAGAGATTAAAGGGATTGTAAAAGATTTTTAATGTGAATTGCCCCCAGCTTTAGCTGGAGGTTCTGAAATATGAACTTTTAGGGCTTTAGCCAAACACACGCCTTAAAGCCATTTTGTAGCATGATTATATTATTACATCCAGCTAAAGCTGGACGCAATTCAAAAAAAACTTTGCGTCTCTGCCTTTGCGAGATTATTTCGCCAAAATAAGTATAAATCTTTGCGAATCTCTGCGTAAAACCTCTGTGTTCCTCTGGGGAATTCCAAATAAAATAGAACCAGTTTAAACTACGATTCGCACTTATAAATGACAATATATTTCGCAATCTTTGCCATCCGAAAAAAAACAAATTTTATGAGCAAGACTAAACTAATCATCAATAAAAACGGGTCAATCAAAATTGAAGGAGATTTTGAAATTATGGATCCAGAAGGAGCACTTTACGGTTTACAAGGAAGAACTGCACTTGGACTTTGCCGTTGTGGACATTCTGCAAATAAACCATTTTGCGATGGAGCGCACCGTAATAGCTTCGAGCATGATTCTAAGGCTTTCGATTTGCCGCCAATGAAAACGAACTAATGTTTCTTAGGAAAAAAAAGTAAAAACCGCATTTTGTCTGAATGCGGTTTTTTTTGTGTAGATTTTTTATAAAAGTAAGGTATTACTTAGAAAACAATCTTACATTTACCCAACTTTATAATTTCCAAAAAATGAAAAAACTAATAATACCACTATTGTCTTTGTTTTTTAGCACAGGTTATGCTCAAACTCAGAAAACAATTTCTACAGACTGGACATCGATATGTCAAACAATTGACATTCAAACTAATGTCAAGAAAAAGTTTAAAGTAACGGCTTATGTAAAAGTAGAAAGTACAGAACCCAAATCTTGGGCAGGAGTATGGGCACGAGTAGATACTAAAAATGATGAAGACGGTTTTTTTGACAATATGAGGGATAGACCGGTAAAATCTAAAGAATGGAATTCATATACGGTTGAAGGAACAATTGACAAAAATAGCAAATCATTAAGCTTTGGTGGTTTATGCCTTTTTGATGGGAAGTTCTACTTTGACAAATTTGAACTTTTTATCGAAAATGATAAAGGTGTCTATGTACCTGTCACTGTTTTAAATTCAAGTTTTGAAGCGCCAATAAATAATGGAGAAGTCCCAAAATGGATTCAAGGTATTTCTAGCGATGCGATTGTTAAGGTAAAAGAGTATAAAATTACATCAGACAAATCGAGTGTTGATGGAAAAAATAGCGTTCTTATTGAAGGAAAAGGTATAAAGCCACGATTAGAAGCTAAAATAGGAAATGTTGATGGCGCTTCGCCAAAAATTGGCGATATGATTTCGATGTTGGAAGATCTTAAAGCCCGAGTTGAAAGAACGGTTAAAAATATGAGCCAATATGAAATCGATTATCTTCACGATGCTGAAGCAAACCGAATAGGAGCTTTAATTATGCATTTGGCGGCAGCCGAGAAATATTATCAGGTATTTACTTTTGAAAATAGGGATTTTAATGAAGAAGAAAAGAAAAAGTGGGGAAATGCTTTAGATTTGGATCAAGGAGGAAGAGACGAATTTAAAGGTCATGATATTCAATATTATTTGGATATTTACAATGAAGTAAGAGCAAAAACAATTGAAGAACTGAAGAAAAGAGACGATGCCTGGTTTGCAGAAGTGCAAACAAGATATGATTGGACAAATCAATATTGCTGGTTTCACGTTATGGAACATCAGTCGAGTCACTTAGGTCAGATTTTGTTTCTGAAAAAGCGAATTCCGCCAGAACAGAAAAAAACATTGCCACAGGAAATTAAGAAATAAACAGAAAAGCTGCATTTTCAAAATACAGCTTTTTTTATATGTAAAGTTCCCCTTTCATAGTAATTATCGAAGAACCGCCAACTAAAATATCTTCTTCGCGATTCATAACTTCAATTATTGATGGCTGTTTTAATTTTACTCCTTGAAGAATTTTATATTCCTTATCCGATTTAGTGAATTTCTTTTGTGTTAAAAAACCAATTAGCGGTCCGGCCGCCGTTCCTGTTGCCGGATCTTCATTTATGCCAATGATTGGATTGAAAAATCTTGTTTCGACTATATGTTCCTGGCCTTCATCGACTAGGGTAAAACAATAAAACCCTTCAAAATCATATTCTTTTGATATTTCTATTAAAAGCTGATTGTCGGGAACAAAACTGTTAAGAATCTGACTGTTTTTTATTGGAACCATGGCGTGAGCGACTTCTGTTTTAACTATCGTTGGCACAAAAGCATTCACATCCAGATCTTCAATCTTTAAACCCAATGCTACCGCAATTCGATAGGTTGGAATTTCTTGTTTGATAACTGCCGATTTTTGATGCATTTGCACAATAGGAGCAAGAGTTTCAGGATCAAAACTGACCGTCAGCGGAATTGCCAAATGATTCATAATTACAAAAGGTTCGCTTTCATTTTGCTCGTCAAATATGGGAATTCCTTTTAAAAGTGCACCGCAGACTGCGCCTAGTAAATTATGACCCGCACCATCGATTTCGATTCCTGTTGGTGTAAAGGAACGAACCATAAGCGCTTTTTCTCTTGTAGAATAATAGACAAAAGAAGTTTCAGAATAGCGAAATTCTCGAGAAATATCCTGATATGTTTCTAGTTTTAGATTTCCATCTGTAAAAACTACAGAAAGCGGATTTCCTTTGTAGCTCTCGTTTGAGAATACGTCTAAAACGTAATATTCTAATACTTTTCTTTGGATCATATTTTATGGTTTTGAAACTTAGTCGATTCTGAATGCAATAAAATTACGGTTTATAAAAATTCAAAACAACAGCTTTTCGAACCATTATAAAATTTAATGGCAAATGAAGAAATATTAATTTTAATTTGATAAAAGTTTGTTTTCTTTGTCTTTTTGGGTCGACAAACTATGCAGCCTCGGATTTATGATTAAGTATAAAATATCAGAGATTATTGCTCAAAAACCACTTTCTTGTCTGTTTTTGCTGTTTTCACAATGTCGTAAGGTCTGGATGATTTCTTAGTAAGATTTCCATTTTTGAGCTTTTCGACTTTTACAATTATGGTATTGCGGTTTTCGGTCATTTCTACAATATCGATCGAATGTCCGTCATTGGGTTGCGTTTTATCAATTACAGCGATAACTTGATATTGGCTAAAATCAATATTGGTTTCTTTAAAACCTTTTGCTACTTCGCCAGTAATATTCATTTCTTTCTTGAAATTATTCCAGGTTTTAGCATCTTTAATAACCAAATGTCTTTGCGCAATGCTCTGACTATTAGAAAAAGAATCTCCTTTGCCTACTAATGCAAATGGGACATCAGACTGTGGCAATTCATCATTATCACAGCTGACCAGCAAAAGCAGGATGCTAAATAGCAGTAAGATCTGTTTCATGGTTTTGGTTTTAGCTTGGAGAACTTTGGTGTAAAGTCTTATTTCTTAAACAGATATTCTTTTTTATAAATGGTTGCTTAAAGGTAGTCAATTTTTGACAAACTTTTTAATTTATATTAATAACGTCAGTTCGCGTTAAAGATTGTAAGCACAAACGAAGAAAAGTTAGAAAAATTGTATTTCATGTGAAAAAAATCGTTTTATCGGTCTTTTGGAAATGAAATAAGGCAAAATAAATACGTTTGAAAGGGAACATTCAATTATTTCTCTCAACTTTGCAAAACAATCTTTTAAATAAAAATTCAAATGGAATTCGGTAAAATCATTATTTCAGAAGCGGCGGCAAATAGCGAAAATCCTCAAGATGTTGTCAATTCGAATATTTCGGTAATCAATTTAATGCGTGAAGAAAAAATTGACGACGATTTAATTCACGAAGATGCATTGATGAGTTATTACTTGGATTTTTACGCTTCGAAATATGCAGAAGGGAATTTTTCGAAGTTCGTTTATGATTCGGGCTGGAATAAAGAGTTGAATGAATTAATTGAAGAAGGTTTAGCTTTGATTGGTGCCGATAAGCATTTGGAGTTGTTTAAAGAACAATGCCGAAAACTGCGTCTGCAGAGCAATATTAAATTAGGTAAATTTTTAAAAGAAAAATACGATGCTCCGAACGCTTTCAAAGATTTGCTGAATAACAATGCTTATTTTGAATTGGATGAAAACCTTGCTGAACTGAATGCGGCGTTTTTAAAATCACATCCCGATACAGAAGTGCTTTCGGTTGAAGAAATGTTTAAAACGCTGGAAGAGTTTGTAGGTCACGAAATTAAGAGAGATTAAATTTTAATTTTTCTGTTAAGGTTTGTAAGAAAATTATATATTTGGAATGCCCTAATTTCTAACAAATCAAAACCTATGAAAAAAACGATTCTTTTGAGTGCCGTTTTGATGTTTTTATTTTCCTGCGGGAAAGATGAAAAAGTTAAAAACGATGCTGAAACTCAGTATCAGGAACTACTTTCGGAGACGCAAGCACATCTTGGTCGCAATAAAAAGCCACTAAGAAAAATCATTTTTAAAAATCTGGATGAGATCGAAGATTCAAAAGAAATGAATCTGAATCTGCTCTCAAAAGTGGCATCAAATTTAAAAATCAAATATTCGGATATTAAAATTAGTGAGACAAGTTCTATCAATTATGACGATCAAACTGCTTTTTTTGTCCTGACAACCGTTTCGCATGAAAAAAAAGCATTTAAAACCAACGATGATGATGAAGAGCTGGGAAATTATTTTCAGCGTAAATACTTATTTGTAAATCGCGAGGACGGAAGTATAATTGCTGAAGAGTTTGACGATAATTTAGGTTATTATGATAATGAAGCCATTCAGTTTTCAAAATCGCATATTCTGAAAGATTTGGTTTTTCTAAACGAAACTACTCCAGCAATTGCTTTTTATACAGAAGCCAATGCGAGCAGCCGAATTGTTTTGTATTCGGAGAAGAAATTTACATTAATAACTTTGGCTGATAAGGAGATAAAAAGGTTTTTATACGAATATCCAATTCGATTGACCAATGGTGATTCTAACGGAAGTGGAACTTTTCAAATAGAAACATTAGAAACCGGAATGAGTCTTTCGGATCATAAGACCAATGGTTATTTTGACTTGATCATATCTAAAAACTTTTATTATGAAGAAGCTATAGAAAATGATTTGGAAAATGGTATTGAAGAAAAAAGTGACTTGAAAATTAAAAAAGAATTAGAAAAAATCAAATATAACGGAAGAGAGTACGCTTTTCACAGAGATGATAGACATCGTTTTTTAGAGTAAAATCTTCAATTTCTAAATAACATTCAAAGGCACTTTTATAGTGCTTTTGCTGTTTATAGGAGATTTCGGTTTTACTGCAAAACTTTGACCTATTGTTAACAAACATTTCCTTAAATTTGCTTCCGTTATAAAAAATACAATAGTTATAAAAATCAAGCTATGTTACAAATTGCATTTATTAGAGAAAATCAAGAGAAAGTAATCAAAGCTTTAGCAAAGCGAAATATCGATGCTAAAAGCGTTGTTGAAGAGGTGGTTCAATTAGACGAAAATCGTCGTGCTGCACAGGTGGAATTAGACAATACTTTATCAGAATCTAATAAATTGTCCAAAGATATTGGTGAATTGATGAAAGCTGGCGAGAAAGCTAAAGCGGCGATCTTAAAAGAAAAAACAGTTTCACTAAAAGAAAAAAGCAAAGAACTGAGCGAAAAAGCAGAAGCTTTGGCTGTTGAGTTAACCAATAAATTATATACTTTACCAAATCTTCCGGCTGATATTGTTCCTGAAGGAAAAACTCCAGACGATAATTTGAATGTTTTCCAAGAAGGAGATATTCCAGCTTTGCATGAAGGTGCTCAGCCTCACTGGGAATTGGTGAAGAAATATGATATTATCGATTTCGAATTGGGTGTAAAAATCACTGGAGCTGGATTTCCTGTTTATAAAGGCAAAGGAGCAAAGCTTCAACGCGCTTTGATCAATTATTTCTTAGACAAAAATACAGCTGCAGGATACAATGAAGTTCAGGTGCCTCATTTGGTAAACGAAGCTTCTGGTTACGGAACAGGACAATTGCCAGATAAAGAAGGGCAGATGTACCACGCTGGAATTGACGATTTATATTTGATTCCAACTGCTGAGGTTCCGGTAACCAACTTATTCCGCGATGTAATTTTAAACGAAAACGAATTGCCAGTTTTACAAACAGCCTATACGCCATGTTTCCGTCGTGAAGCAGGTTCTTACGGAGCACACGTTCGCGGATTAAACCGTTTGCATCAATTTGATAAAGTGGAAATCGTTCGTATCGAACATCCTGATAATTCTTATGCAGCGCTTGACGGAATGGTAGAACATGTAAAAGGTATTTTGAAAGAATTGAAATTACCTTATAGAGTTTTACGTCTTTGCGGAGGAGATATGGGATTCACATCTGCTTTGACTTACGATTTTGAAGTATTTTCTACGGCACAAGATCGTTGGTTAGAAATTAGTTCTGTTTCTAATTTTGAAACTTTCCAAGCAAATCGCTTAAAGTTACGTTTCAAAGACAAAGACGGAAAAAATCAATTGGCACACACACTTAACGGAAGTTCATTGGCGCTTCCGCGTGTTTTAGCTGGAATTATTGAAAATTACCAAACTCCAGAAGGAATCGTAATACCAGAAGTTTTACGTCCTTACTGCGGATTTGATATTATAAATTAATTTAGTTGACAGTCTCAGTCTCAGTTTTCAGTTTCGACTGTGAACTGTGACTGAAAACTGCGACTAAAAATTACCACTTATGAAAAACGGAATATTAAATTGGAACGTAGATCCTGTTATTTTTTGGATCACAGATAGTTTTCCGTTAAAATATTACGGAGCTCTTTTTGCCTGCGGGCTTCTTTTAGGTTTTTATATTGTTAGAAACATCTACAAAAAAGAAAACCTTTCTTTAGATAATCTTGATTCCTTATTGATTTATGTAATTGTCGGAACCGTTTTAGGTGCCAGACTTGGACATTGTTTCTTTTACGAGCCTGATTATTTCTTCAAACATCCTATAGAAATTCTTCTGCCAATTCAAAAAATAAAAGGAGTTTATCAATTTGTGGGCTATCAAGGTTTGGCAAGCCACGGAGGTTCGATTGGAGTTATAACGGCAATGATTTTGTACTGCCGTAAATACAAAGTGCAGTTCTTGGGACTTTTAGATAAAATGGCAGTTGCAGTTCCTGTAACAGGCGCCTTTATTAGAATGGGGAATTTTATGAATTCTGAAATCTACGGAAAACCAACCAACGGAAATTGGGGAGTTGTTTTTCAAAGAGACGATTTGATTCCGAGACATCCTACGCAATTGTATGAGGCATTTGCTTATATATTGATTTTCGTGATTCTGTTTTATATGTACAAATCAGAAAAAATCAGAAATGCACAGGGATTAATCTTTGGAACTTTCTTAACTTTATTATTTACAGCTCGTTTTATAATTGAATTTTTCAAAGAAAATCAAGAAGCTTTCGAGAATAGTATGCTGATTAATATGGGACAGATTTTGAGTGTTCCATTTATCTTAATTGGTTTAGGTTTGATTTTTTGGAAAACTAAAAAAGTCGCAGTTTACAGTAATTAAAAAAAAGTCACAGTTTACAGTCACAGTTTTCAGTTTAACAAGACTGAAAATTAAAAAATGTTTCGGTTTACAGTAATTGAAAAGTGACAGTTTGCAGTTTGACTGAGAACTGCGACTGCGACTGAAAACTTAGAAAAACGGTTGAAAACTAAAAAATATGAAAAACATATTAATCTGTATCGTTTTGTTATGTTCTGGTTTTGCGTTTGGTCAAAACGAGCAGTTGGCTCAATATTACTACGACAAAGGCGATTTCGAAAAAGCAAAAATCAGTTATGAAGAGCTTTTGAGAGGCGCACCATCAAATACCCAGTATTTTTTAAGAACAGTCGACTGTTATCAGCAATTGCAACAGTTCGCCAATGCAGAAAAAGCTATTCAAGATCGTTACAATCGTTACAAACAAGGCGTTTTTTTGGTTGAGCTGGGATACAATTTTCAATTGCAGAAAAACGATTCGAAAGCCAAAAACTACTACGAACAGGCAATCGAGAAAATAAAAGTAAATCCTAATGATGTTTACGGAATTGCAAGTTCGTTTGAGAAAAAAGTATTGTTGGAATATGCTTTAAAGGCATATCAAACCGCAATGCAGGTTCAGCCAAATTTCAATTTCAATTTCCAAATCGGAATGCTTTACGGTCAATTGGGTAAAACCGATTTAATGATCGATTTGTTGCTGACGGAATCTTTCACAAATCCGCAAAACACTAATTTGATTCAGACACAATTGTCTCGATTTATGAATGGTGAAACCGATAATACGGCTTTTAAAGATGCCATGCGTAAAGCCTTAATCTTGAAAACCCAAAAAGATCAAGACGTTTTTTGGAATCATTATCTAAGCTGGTTTTATGTGCAGCAGAAAGAATTCGGAAAAGCATTTATTCAAGAAAAAGCCATTTACAAACGCGAACCAGAATCGTTGATGAGCATTGTCAATTTGAGTCAGTTTGCCATGAACGAAGGAGATAACGATACGGCAGAAGAAATTCTGAACTTCATTCTCCAAAACACAAAAGATTTAGGTTTGCTGATTCAGTCAAATGCCTATTTAATGCAAATTAAGATCGATAAAGCTCAGGGAAAAGATTATCCGGTTATCGATCAGGAATTAAAGCAATTGCTGGCAACTTACGAAATCAGTCCTTTTACCTTATCTTTGCAAATCATTCAAGCCCATTTTCTGGCTTTTAATTTAAAAAAGACAGAAGAAGGAAAGGCAGTGATCAAAAAAGCCTTGGAATTGAATTTGAACGAATATCAAAAAGCCGATGCAAAAATGGAATTGGCTGATATTTTGCTTTTGGAAGAAAAATACAATCAGGCACTGATTTACTATTCGCAAATTCAATTGGATTTAAAGAATGATGTAATGGCGCATGAAGCGAGTTTGAAAGCCGCAAAAACAAGTTATTATAAAGGCGATTTTGAATGGGCCAATAAACAATTCAAAGAGTTGAAAGCGGCAAACACGCAGTTAATCGCCAATGACGCTCTAGAATATTTTCTTTTAATTAATGATAATACCGCTGCCGATTCGACTCAAGTTGCTTTGAAAGCATTTGCAAAAGGAGATTTTTTAATCTATCAGAATAAAAAACAAGAAGCAATTGCGCAGTTTCAGAATATCCTGAAAACCTATAAAGGTCAAGAAATTGAAGCGGTAACGTTATTGCGTTTAGGAAAAGTCTACGAAAGCCAGAAGGATTTTGCTTCGGCTTTAAGCCAATATCAGCAGATCATTGACAATCATAGCGACGGAATTTATGTAGATGAAGCACTGTTTTTCTCAGCTGAAATTTACAATGACGAATTGAAAGATACAGAAAAGGCAAAACCGCTTTATGAAAAGGTAATTTTTAACCATCAAGACAGTATTTACTTTGTCGATGCCAGAAAAAAATACCGCGAGTTGAGAGGGGATAAGAATTTATAAATAAGCTTTTTAGATTGTTAGATCTTTAGACTTCTTAGATGAAAATCAAGTCTAAAAATCTAGATGTCTAAGAAGTCTAAGAAGTCTAAGAAAGTCTAAAACATGATTATTTACAACGTTACCACCAATATACACGAAAGCGTTCACGACCAATGGTTAAAATGGATGCAGGAAAAACATATACCAGAAATTCTGGCTACTCAGAAATTTTCTTCAGCACGAATTGTAAAAGTTTTGGTTGAAGAAGAAATGGGAGGCATTACTTATTCTGTGCAATATGTGACAGATAGTAAAGAAACGCTGGAGAAGTTTTATATCGAAGATGAACCAGAATTTCACAGAGAAGCTTTAGGTTTATTTGCCGATAAAATGCTTTCTTTCAGAACAGAATTGGAGGTTATTTCAGAGCACTAATTTTTTTAGTTTTCAGTCGGAGTTACAGTTTTCATTTAAAAAAGTAATTATGGAAATTCGATTTCAAACAAAAGAAGAAAGTAATAAAAGACAACAGGAAGACTTTTTGAAATTGTCAAAAGTAGAAAGGTTTTATGCTTTTTTACGTCTAAGTGAAAGGATAAGTAAATTTCCAGTTAAGAATAAAGTAAATAAAAATAAAGACAATTTTCTTATTGTAATTGATGAAAAAGAATAAAAACTTCTTGCATTTATGCCTTTTGATAAGAAAATAATAAATAAAGCTTTGTGTCTTTGAGTCTTTGTGGCAAAAAAAGAATACTTTTGCGCCCTCGTGGCAAACAAGAAATGAAATGGAAAAAGTAAAAGCCAAAAAACATTTAGGACAGCACTTTCTTAAAGACGAAAGTATTGCAAAAGCAATTGCAGATACTTTGACCTTTAAAGGATATGATGAGGTTTTAGAAATAGGACCAGGGATGGGTGTGCTTACTAAGTATTTACTTGAAATGCCGATTAATACACATGTTATAGAAATCGATACCGAATCTGTAGCGTATTTGGATGCCAATTATCCAAAATTAAAAGACAAGATTATTTCTCAGGATTTCCTGAAATATAATATAAATGAAGTTTACCAAAATAAACAGTTTGCCATAATAGGCAACTTTCCGTACAATATTTCTTCTCAGATTGTTTTTAGGACATTAGAACTTAGAGATCAGATTCCAGAGTTTTCTGGAATGTTCCAAAAAGAAGTAGCCGAGCGCATCTGCGAAAAGAAAGGCTCAAAAACCTACGGAATATTATCAGTTTTAGCTCAGGCTTTCTATGATACAGAGTACCTGTTTACGGTTAATGAAAACGTTTTTATTCCTCCGCCCAAGGTGAAATCGGGTGTGATGAGAATGACCCGAAAGGAAGATTACAGTCTTCCTTGCAGCGAAAAGTTATTTTTTACAGTTGTAAAAACCGCTTTTCAGCAGAGACGAAAAACATTACGTAACAGTTTGAAAACATTAAATTTATCAGACAATTTGCGAGAAGACACTATCTTTGATAAACGTCCGGAGCAGCTAAGCGTAGATGAATTTATTGAACTAACTCTAAAAATAGAAGCCAATGGAGTTCAAAGTTAGTAAAGAATTTATACATCAGTTAGAGGAGCTGATCAATAAGAAAAACGACAGTGAACTGGAAGTTTTGCTTAATGATCTGCACCATGCCGATATTGCCGAAATTTTAGACGAATTAGATTTCGATGAGGCAACTTATATCTTCAAGGTTTTAGATAGTGATAAAACAGCCGAAATTCTTCTGGAACTAGAAGAAGATTTACGCGAAAACATCTTAAGCAGACTTTCGCCAAAGGAAATTGCGGAAGAGCTTGATGAGCTTGAAACCAATGACGCTGCCGACATTATCGCCGAACTTTCGCAGGAAATAAAAGCAGAAGTAATCTCTGAGCTGGTCGACGTCGAACACGCCAAGGACATTGTTGATCTTTTGCGCTACGACGAAAACACGGCTGGTGGTTTGATGGGAAAGGAGCTTGTAAAAGTGAATGAAAACTGGACTGTCTTAACCTGTGTGAAAGAAATGCGTATTCAGGCAGAGAATGTTTCTAGAGTGCATTCCATCTACGTAGTTGACGATGAAAACCGATTAAAAGGAAGATTATCACTAAAAGATTTATTGACTTCTTCGACCAAAACTCAAATTGGTGACGTTTATATCCGAAAATTAAATTTTGTAAAAGTTGATACTGAAGATGTTGAGGTAGCTCGTATCATGCAGAAGTACGACTTAGAGGCTATTCCGGTTGTTGACGAGTTGGGCCGATTGGTCGGAAGAATTACCATCGACGACATCGTAGACGTAATCAAGGAAGAAGCTGATAAAGATTACCAGTTAGCGGCGGGTATTACGCAAGACGTTGAATCGAATGACAGTGTTTACGAATTAACCAAAGCGCGTTTGCCTTGGCTTTTGATCGGAATGGTAATCGAAATTGTGGCTTCTTTTGTATTGAAAGGAAATGAAGGAACTTTTCAAAAATATTCTACCTTAATCATATTTGTGCCTTTACTTTCTGCGACTGCAGGTAATATTGGTGTTCAAGCTTCAGCAATCGTGGTGCAAGGTTTGGCCAATGGAACTTTAAAAGATTTCAGCCGAGGTTATTTCACTAAAGAAATTACCGTTTCGATGATTTCGGGAAGTATTATTTCATTGCTTTTATTGGGCTATCATTCTATCATGTATCAGCAGTATTTAGTAGGATTTGCCATTTCTATTTCTATGATTGTGGTAATTCTTTTTGCCGCAACTTTAGGAACTTTAGTGCCACTTTTTCTTAACAAAAACAAAATTGATCCCGCGATTGCAACTGGTCCGTTTATCACAACGACCAACGACGTATTCGGAATCATGTTATACTTTGGAGTCGCAAATCTGATTCTTGGATTCTAGATTTTTGCCACAAATTAGCCGTTTGCAGTGATTTAAAATCTCTAAAATCTGCGTAATTTGCAGGCGGAAAATGCTGTTTACCAACCAGAAATAAATTAAAGCCAAACCAAAATGAAAGTACACATTATTGGAGGAGGAAACCTTGGGGTTTCTATTGCCTTGGGAATTGCCAAATTCTCGAAAAACAACCAAGTTACTGTCACTAGAAGAAACACTGCAAGTATTCAATATTTATCAGAATATGGGATTAAAGTTTCTAACGATAATAAACACAACATTCAGGAAGCCGATGTTGTAATCTTAACTATAAAGCCGTATCAGGTAGATACTGTTTTAGCCGAAATTCTGCCAGTTATCCAAAACAAAACCATTGCTTCTGCAGTTAGCGGATTGTCTTTGGATATGCTTCAAACCAAAACAAATTTTGAGTATCCAGTAGTGCGTATTATGCCAAATATTGCAGCGCAGTTTGGAGAATCTGCAACTTGTATTTCTTTTTCTGAAAAGTATGCAGCAAATGCTTCACCAGTGGTCGACTTATTTCAAGATTTAGGAACTGCTCCTGTAATCGACGAAAAATTAATGGATGCAGCAACAGTTTTAGGCGCTTGCGGAACTGCATATGCATTGCGTTATATTCGTGCTTCTATGCAGGCAGGAATCGAGATTGGATTTGATTCTAATACTGCTTTAGCAATTGCGGCTCAAACTGTAAAAGGAGCGGCAAAAATGCTTTTAGAAGAACGAGTACACCCAGAACAATTAATCGATCGTGTAACAACACCGCAAGGCTGTACAATTGTTGGTTTGAATGAAATGGAACACAATGGTTTCAGTTCATCATTAATTAAAGGAATCAAAACTTCTTTGAAACAGATTAAAGGTTAGATTTTAAAGAAATTCTAATATTTTAAATTCCAAAGTCCAATTTTAAAAGTGGGGTTTGGAATTTTTTTGTTTTGTAAAGTTAACCACAGTTTTGTTATTCTTAGTTCCTCCT
>NZ_WUMO01000014.1 GCF_009826975.1 Flavobacterium sp. HBTb2-11-1
TGTTTTATAACGGGGTTTTTTATTCTAATCTTCACCTATAGTGATATAAGTGGAAATGGTACCTTAGCTCAGATGGTAGAGCAATGGACTGAAAATCCATGTGTCCCTGGTTCGATCCCTGGAGGTACCACATCATGCTCGGATGGTGAAATTGGTAGACACGCTGGACTTAAAATCCAGTGAACAGCAATGTTCGTGCGGGTTCAAGTCCCGCTCTGAGTACCAAAACTTCAATTAGCTTTGCTAGTTGGAGTTTTTTTTTGCATTAAATTGAGTTAACACGTTAATTTTTATATTTTTACTTTAGTAAATTAAATTTGTAAGCTATGCAAAATGTTTTTCTTAAGGATGATTGTGATCAATTTATAAGTAGAGTTAATCAGCTTACACCTCATACACAGCCACTTTGGGGTAAAATGTCGGTTGATCAGATGTTAGCTCACTGCAATGTTACATATGAAATGGTTTATGATACTATTCATCCTAAACCAAATGTTTTTATGAAACTTCTACTAAAATTTTTGGCTAAAGGTAAAGTAGTGAGTGAATCTCCTTATCCAAGAAACCTTAGTACAGCTCCACAATTTATTATTAAAGGTGATCGTGATTTTGAATTGGAAAAGAGTAGGTTAGTTTCTTATATTCAAAAAACACAAACATTAGGAGAAAAAGAATTTGAAGGTAAAGAATCTCTTTCTTTTGGAAAATTGTCTTCTAAAGAATGGAATAATATGTTTGCAAAACATTTAGATCATCATTTCTCTCAATTTGGCGTTTAAACTATATTATCGCGATGAAAAGTTACACTATTATCTTTTTTCTTCTTTTAGGACTATCATGTAATGCTCAGAAACAAGAAGTTCAAAAATGCATTGAATCTTTTTTTGAAGGGTTTCATCAGAGGGATTCATCAAAGATTAAATTAGTTTGTGCTGATAAAATGATATTGCAATCCATCAGCGAAAGCACCACTAAAGGGAATAAACTGTCTAATGAAAGTGCAAAAGAATTTTATAAATCTATTGCATCGATTCCTCTAAACATGAAATTTCATGAAAAAATATTAAGTTACAATATTCAGATTGATGGATCAATGGCTCACGTCTGGGCTCCTTATGAATTTTATTTAAATGAAAAGTTCAGCCATTCTGGAGTAAATACTTTTACTTTATTTAAAGAAAAAGACGAATGGAAAATTATATACTTGATTGATACAAGAAGAAGATAATTAGTTTTTGATTACCACAGTATTATAGTACAAGCAAATATCGGTTAAGACACATTCAGGGCATTTAGGTTTTGGTCTGCAAATTTCTCGGCCATGAAACGAAATTGCCATTCCGATTTCTGACCAAATATTCTTTGGAAGGACTTGCATTAAGTCTTTTTCTACTTTATTTCCGTCCTTGCTTTCCTTTATAATTCCGATTCTGGGAGCAACGCGTATAACATGTAAGTCGGCAATAATGCCTTCCGCAGGTTTATTGGCTTCTCTTAAAATGACATTCGCAGATTTTCTCCCAATTCCTTTTAAAGCAGTAAGATCGTACATGTTTAAAGGAATATCGGTATCATTTTTAATGATTTTAGCAATTTCTAAAATCCATTTTGCTTTTGTAGAATGATTACGGACTTTAGTTACATAAGATGTAAAAGTCTCTAGGTCCGTTTGAGATATACTTTTTAATGTTGGATATTTTTCGAATAATTTTGGCGCTATAGTATTTATATTGGCATCAGAATCTTGCGCAGAGAGAATAACCATGACAAGCAATTGATAAATGCTATGATATTCCAGAGGATGTTTCTTTCCTTTATATTTTTTTAAAATGGGCTTTAATTTAATTTCCCAATCTGCATTTTCTCCAAATAAATCCATTTTTGATTCTCTTTAATGTTGAAATTGATATAGTTAATTATAAAGTTAACTGATTTTAATGAATTCAAGAATTTTTTTAATAACATTTTGATTGCCGAGTATTTTTCGATGACCAAGGCCTTCAGTTAAAAATAAAGAACCATTTTCAAGGTTTTCATGGATATGTAATCCAGCTTTCACAGAAACTTCAGGATCATCTTTATCATGTATGACTAGAACAGGAGTTTTTATTTTTTTGGCAGCCTTATATGCTGAAAAATCATCCATTTTAACCTGATACATATTTTCAAAATAATCTCTTAAATGAATGCTGATTTCTTTCTTCAATCCTAATTTAAAGGTAAATTCATCTAAAATATCCTGAACAATATCACCGCTTCCTATAATTATTGCTTTTTCAACTTTAAGCCCATCTTTAATAGAATTAAGAACTGACATACCCCCTAAAGAATGTCCGATCGCAATTTCAAAAGGGCCAAATTGTTTTTCTATTTCTAATATAGAAGCTATAAATTCAGACATTATTGTGGTCTTGCCTTTTGATTTTCCATGTGCTGGTGCGTCAAAACTAACTGTAGAATAGCCATTTGCTAAAAGTTCATCAGCAATCTTAAATAGTTGAGTTCCTCTTCCAGACCAGCCGTGAACCAATAATACTTTGCGCGGACTTTGCCCGTAGGTGTACGTAACTACGCTTTTATCGATTTCAGGAATGTAAATTAATTTTTGAATGCTTTTAGCATCCATTTCTAATTCCCGTTTGGGAACTTTATGTTTTATAGGTGTTGTAAAGATTTTTGCTGCAAATTTTGTAACCAAATTTGTCGAAATAAATGCGCAAATTTTCGCAGAAATTATAATAATCTTAGGAATTTTTAATGATTTAGTAGGATTAGTTGCCTTTTTTGCCATTTCAATAAAACTTATTTAAACTAAGGGTTTTTGCTTGTTTTTTGCTAAATTTAGAAAACATAAAAGTAGTATTTAAATGATTGCTTCTTATCTATAATCATAAATTAATTTCTTAAATGGAAATATTTCATATTAGTGCAGAATGCTATCCTGTGGCAAAAGTTGGAGGCTTGGGAGATGTAGTTGGTGCATTGCCAAAATATCAGCAGTCTGCTGGACATGAACTTAGAGTTGTAATTCCTTGTTACGACACAAAGTTTAGGCACGAAAATGATTTTGAATGTGTCCATTGGGGTACAGTTAAATTAGGAGATTTTAATTTTCCGTTCAGCGTTTTAAAGGAAACAACAGATAAATTAGGTTATGAACTGTATTTGATAGAAATTAATGAATTATTCAATCGTCCGAATGTTTATGGCTATGAAGATGATATAGAAAGATTTTTGTCTTTTCAGATTGCTACACTCGATTGGATTATAGCACGAAATAAAATTCCAGATATTATTAATTGTCATGATCATCATACTGGAGTTATTCCGTTTTTGCTGCAATTTGCTTATAAATATGAGAATTTGAAGAATGTAAAAACTGCCATAACAATTCATAATGGTTTGTATCAAGGATGGTTTGGTTTTGATAAGTTATATTATTTGCCAGAATTTGATTTAAAACATGTTGGATTTTTAGAATGGAGTAATTCAATTAACTCTCTAGCTGTAGGAATTAAATGCGCAAATGCTGTGACTACAGTTTCTCCAAGTTATTTAAATGAAATTAATATTTCGGCAAATGGTTTAGAATCATTGTTTAATTCTGTTAGAAACAAATCCAAAGGAATTTTAAACGGAATTGATATTGAAGTTTGGAATCCGATAAAAGATCACGTGATTGCACAAAATTATTCGATTGAAGATTTTGAAATAGGAAAACAGAAAAATAAAGAAAAACTGTGTGAAGAATTTGATTTAGATCCTTCAAAGCCACTGTTTAGCTTTATTGGAAGATTGTTTGAAGAAAAAGGAGGCGATTTGCTTCCGCATGCTTCCGCTTTGGCTTTGTCAGAACATTTCGAAGAAATTAATATTTTGATTCTGGGGTCAGGAAATGCTTCAATTGAATCCCAGCTGACTCAGTTGCGAAATGATTATAAAGGAAATTATAATGTTTTTATAGGTTATAATGAAGAATTGGCACATTTAATTTATGCAGGTTCAGATTATATTTTAATGCCTTCTAGAGTTGAACCATGCGGGTTAAATCAGATGTATGCGATGCGTTACGGAACAATTCCGATTGTTAGAAGAACTGGAGGGTTGAGAGATACGGTTATTGATTTTGGTGATGAAGGAAATGGAGTTTGTCATGATCAAGCTTCTGTGGCTGATATATGCTATTCAATAAATCGTGCTGTTAGGTTGTATGAGGATAAAATAAATTTCAATAAGGTTTTAAAAAGAGGAATGTTAGCAGATCATTCCTGGGAAAGAGTTTGCCAAGAATATATCGAAATATACAACTTAATAATTCAGCAAGATGAAATTTAAAAAGAAAAATGTAGTCGCCATTATTTTAGGAGGTGGACAAGGTTCACGTTTATTTCCATTGACAGAAACAAGATCAAAACCGGCGGTTCCGATTGGAGGAAAATATCGTTTGGTTGATATTCCGATTTCTAATTGTATCAATTCTGATATTTTTAAAATATTCGTTTTAACACAATTCAACTCTGCGTCTTTAAATGCTCACATTAAAAACACTTTTAATTTTAGCATTTTTAGCCAGTCTTTTGTTGATATATTGGCTGCTGAACAAACTCCAGACAATCCAACTTGGTTTCAGGGAACGGCTGATGCTGTGAGACAATGTATGTCGCATTTTTTGAAACACGATTTTGATCACGCTTTAATTCTTTCTGGCGATCAATTATATCAAATGGATTTTAACGAAATGCTCGAAGCTCATATTGCAGCTGATGCTGAAATTTCAATTGCCACTTTACCCGTAAACGCTAAAGATGCTCCTGAATTTGGAATTCTTAAAACCGATAACGAAAACAATATTCATGCGTTTATAGAAAAACCTCATGCTTCTTTATTGCCAGAATGGGAATCTGAAGTGAGCGAGCAAATGCAGGAGAAAGGCAAAAAGTATCTGGCTTCGATGGGGATTTATATTTTCAATAAGTCATTGCTTGTAGAATTAATGGCTGACCAAGAAACAAAAGATTTTGGTAAAGAAATTATTCCGCAGTCGGTTGGTAAACACAAAATCTTAAGTTATCAATATGAAGGATATTGGACTGATATTGGAAATATTGAATCGTTTTTTGAAGCGAATATTGGTCTAACAGCAGATATTCCAGAGTTTAATTTGTTCGATAATGAGAATAAAATCTTTACGAGACCAAGATTACTGCCACCATCTAAATTTAGAAATTCAATTATCAATCAATCTTTAATTTCGGAAGGTTGTATTATTAATGCTAAAGAGATCAAAAGCTCTGTAATTGGAATTCGTTCCAGAATTGGAGAGGGGACCGTTTTGGAGAACTGTTACGTCATGGGAAATGATTTCTATCAAGATCTTGACGAAATGAACCATGAAAGCAGTATTAATAAAATTCACGTTGGAATTGGCGAAAACTGCTTTATTAAAAATGCTTTGATCGACAAAAATGTGCGTATTGGAAACAATGTTCACATTAGCGGAGGAAAACATTTAGACAATTTTACTAATGAATTGTATAGTATAAAAGATGGTATTGTCGTTGTCAAAAAAGGTGTAACGCTTTCAGATAACTTTAGAATTGAGTAAAACCTGAAAAAACAATATAGAAATTCTAAATTCCAAAATCTAAATTCCAAATTCCAATCGCCATAAAAACCAAACATGACTAAAGTAATAGCACACTCTCTTTTTACCGATTTTGATATAGATTTATTCAAAGCTGGAAAACACTTCAGATTATATGAAAAATTAGGAGCTCATTTAACTGAGGTGAACGGAGTTAAAGGTGTTTACTTTGCAGTTTGGGCCCCAACTGCGCAGTCGGTTTCTGTTGTTGGCGATTTTAATTATTGGATTCAAGGCGAACATAATCTAAATGTGCGTTGGGATTCTTCTGGAATATGGGAAGGATTTATTCCTGATATTTCAAAAGGAACGCTTTATAAATATAAAATCCAATCTAATATAAATGGTGTAATTACCGAAAAAGCAGATCCCTTTGCGCTTTACTGCGAAAAACCGCCTCATACTGCTTCTGTTGTCTGGGATTTGGATTATAAGTGGAAGGATGAAGATTGGATGCAGAAACGTCAAAATTATAATGCATTGGATAAACCCTATTCGGTTTATGAAGTGCATTTGGGGTCGTGGAGAAGAGCAGAACATAATCGGTTTTTGACTTATCTCGAACTTGCAGATGATTTAGTAAAATATGTAAAAGAAACAGGCTTTACGCATGTTGAGTTTATGCCAATTATGGAATATCCTTATGACCCTTCTTGGGGCTATCAACTTACAGGATATTTTGCACCGACTTCGCGTTTTGGTAAACCGCAGGATTTTATGGTTTTGGTCGATAGATTGCATCAGGAACGAATTGGAGTCATTTTAGACTGGGTTCCATCGCACTTTCCTGATGATGCTCATGGTTTAGGCTTTTTTGATGGTTCGCATTTATATGAACATCCAGATCGCAGAAAAGGGTATCATCCAGATTGGAAAAGTTTGGTTTTCAATTATGGAAGAAATGAGGTTCGGGCCTTTCTAATTAGTAACGCTGTTTTTTGGCTTCAAAATTATCACATCGACGGACTTAGAGTTGATGCTGTAGCGTCTATGCTTTATTTGGATTATTCTAGAAAAGATGGAGAATGGGAAGCCAATATTTTTGGAGGAAGAGAAAATCTTGATTCCATTAGCTTTCTTAAAGAATTTAATGAAGTAATCTATTCTAATTTTGATGGAATTCAAACTATTGCAGAAGAAAGCACTTCTTTTCCGATGGTTTCAAGACCCACTTCTATAGGAGGTTTAGGTTTTGGAATGAAATGGATGATGGGCTGGATGCACGATACTTTAAAATATTTTCAAAAAGAAACCATCTACAGAAAATATCATCAGAATGAATTGACTTTTTCGATGACGTATGCTTTTACTGAAAATTTTATGCTTCCATTTTCGCATGACGAAGTGGTATACGGCAAAAATTCCCTTATTTATAAAATGCCTGGTGACGAATGGCAACGTTTTGCAAATTTAAGATTGCTATATGGTTATATGTTTACGCACCCTGGCACAAAACTTCTGTTTATGGGAGCTGAACTTGGTCAAACTTCTGAATGGAATTTCGAACAAAGTTTAGACTGGCATTTGCTGCAATATGGTTTTCATTCTGGAATAAAAAAATTGATTACAGATTTGAATCAATTGTATAAATCTCAGCCTGCGTTGTACGAAAAGCAATTTAGTGGAGATGGTTTTGAATGGATTAATTATTCAGATCACCAAAATGCGATTTTATCTTACATCCGAAAAGGGAATAATCCTAATGAGAATTTGATTGTGGTGTGCAATTTTACTGAAGTTGTTCGAGAAAATTATAGAATTGGTACTCCTAAAAAAGGCAAATTGAAAGAGATTTTTAATAGCGATGCCACAATTTACGGTGGAAGCGGTGTTGAAAATTCTAACGCATTAAAAATAGAAACAGTTGCTTATGATGGGAGAGATTTTTCTGTCGCATTAATTTTACCTCCTTTAAGTGTTACTGTATATTCTTTGATTGAATAAAAAATCTGCAACTAAGATTTTGTCATTATATCGTTTCAAAATTATCAAATTGCTGTTTTTTTGTTTTGTAATTTGAAACTCATTCAGAAAAAACGTTTTCGTGAATAAACCTTTTATTCATAGGGTATTACGAACTTTTTTTGTATGTTTGAATAGAAGGAAAATGTTAAATTAATTCATTTGAGATATGATTACAAACACATCATTAGAATACAAAGGCGATTTATACCCATCAAAAATTGTCTCTTATGAACATGAAGGAGATTCTATTTTCTTTAATACCGACAACAAAGTAATTTTAAAAGTTACAATTCTTCGCGATAGTTTAATCCGATTTCGTTTTACTACAAAAGGTTATTTCAGTAATGACTTTTCGTATGCTATCGATAAAAGCCAGCTTCACGGTTATAATTTTTTAGAACTTACGGAAGAAGAAACCTATTTCCAGATTAGGACTAGCAAAGTAAAATGTAAAATCCAAAAAGCAGATCTTCGTCTCTCCATTTATGATTTAAACGATTTTCTAATTCTGGAAGATGAACTTGGTTTTCATTGGGAGGAAAGCTATGAATATGGCGGAAACATTGTAAAAATGAGTAAATATTCTAAAGACGGTGAATGTTATTACGGTCTTGGGGATAAAGCGACTCAAATGAATCTTAAAGGCAAAAGAGTAGAAAATTTTGCTACAGATCAATATGCTTACCAAAAAGATCAGGAACCTTTATATAAAGTTGTTCCGTTTTACATTGGCTTGCACAACAAACAATCGTACGGAATATTTTTTGATAATACCTTTAGAACTTTCTTCGATTTCTGTCAAGAAAGAAGAAATATTACCAGCTTTTGGGCAGAAGGTGGCGAAATGAACTATTATTTCATTTATGGCCCTCAAATGCAGGACGTTGTAACCACTTACACCGATTTAACGGGTAAACCAGAATTGCCGCCACTTTGGGTTTTAGGGTACCATCAATGTAAGTGGAGTTATTATCCAGAAAGTAAAGTAAAAGAAATCACATCAAAATTTAGGGAACTTCAAATTCCGTGTGATGCCATTTATTTGGACATTGATTATATGGATGGTTTTAGATGTTTTACTTGGAACAAAAACTATTTTCCAGATCCAAAGAAAATGGTCGCTGAATTAGCCGAAGATGGTTTTAAAACTGTTGTAATTATAGATCCCGGAATTAAAATTGACAAAGATTATTGGGTTTATAAAGAAGCTTTAGAAAAAGATTATTTCTGCAAAAGAGCTGATGGACCTTATATGAAAGGAAAAGTTTGGCCAGGCGAATGTAATTTTCCTGATTATACAAATCCCGCAGTTAGAGAATGGTGGGCAGGTTTATTTAAAGAATTAGTTTCGGAAATAGGCGTAAAGGGAGTTTGGAACGACATGAATGAACCTGCAGTAATGGAAGTTCCAAATAAAACATTTCCGATGGATGTGCGTCATTTTTATGATGGAAATCCGTGCAGTCATAGAAAAGCACATAATATTTACGGAACACAAATGGCAAGAGCAACTTATCATGGAGTTAAACGATTTGCTTATCCGAAACGTCCGTTTGTAATTACAAGATCGGCTTATTCTGGAGCACAGCGATATACTTCTTCTTGGACAGGAGATAATGTGGCCACTTGGGAGCATTTGTGGATTGCAAATATACAAGTGCAGAGAATGTCCATTTCGGGAATGGGATTCACTGGTTCTGACATTGGAGGATTTGCAGAACAGCCTTCAGGCGAGTTGTATGCCCGTTGGATTCAGTTAGGCGTTTTTCATCCGTTTTGTAGAACGCACTCTTCTGGAGATCACGGAAACCAGGAACCGTGGTCATTTGACGAAGAAGTGATTAATATCACTAGAAAATTTGTTAGCCTTCGCTATCAATTGCTTCCTTATTTATACACTATGTTTTGGCAATATATTGAAGAAGGAGTTCCGATGTTAAAACCGCTAGTTTACTTTGATCAGGACGATACGCAGACGCATTATCGCAACGATGAATTTATCTTTGGAAATCAAATTTTAGTTTGTCCAATACTTGAACCTAATGCTGTAGGTAGACGTATGTATATTCCTAGAGGAGAATGGTATAACTACTGGACAAATGAACTTTTTATTGGCGGAAGAGAGATTTGGATTGATAGTAAATTTGATGAAATTCCTGTTTTTGTAAAAGCAGGTGCCATTATTCCTAAATATCCAGTTCAGCAATATGTGGGCGAGTTAGAATTTGATGAATTGATACTTGACGTTTACTATAAAAATGGTAAAGAGCAGTCGGCAGTTTACGAAGATGCTCAAGATGGTTATGATTATAAAAAAGGACGTTATAGCTATTTGTCATTTAGAAATATAGGGAAAGAAAAGGAACTTATTATTCAGGTTCACAAAGAAGGAAAATACGAAACACCATACTCGAAATATAAAATCAATTTAATTGGACTTCCATTTAAAGTTACGGAAATCGAAATTGACAATGAAAAAATTGAGTTTGACGAAATTAGTTTCGAGCAAAATAATTTCTTACTGGTTGATAAAGAGTTTAATGAGCTTCACATTATTGGTGAATAGTCAAATTTTGATAATTTTTTGATTTATCGTATAAAACATTTTATCTTTTTTAATCGTATTTTTGTTATAAAAATAGCTCGAATTATGAAAAAATATGTGTTTTTAGGGGTTTTTGGAGCACTTATTATGGGTTGCGCAACAAATCCAATTACGGGAAAACAAAATTTGAATTTTGTTTCGAATAGCGAATTATTTCCATCTTCTTTTCAGCAATACAGCCAGTTTTTAAATGAAAACAAAGTTATTACTGGAACTGCAGATGCAAAACTTGTTGAAACTGTAGGGTTTAAAATAAAGGCAGCTGCGGAGAGATACTTAAATTATTTAGGTCAGACACAATACTTAAAAGATTATCGCTGGGAATATAAATTGGTTGATAATAAAGAAGTAAATGCATGGTGCCTTCCAGGAGGCAAAATTGTGGTTTATTCTGGAATTCTGCCAATTACACAAAACGAATCAGGTTTGGCAACGGTAATGGGGCATGAAGTTTCTCACGCATTAGCAAATCACGGTGCGCAAAGAATGTCTGCGGCACAACTACAGCAAATAGGAGGTGCAGCTTTAGGAGCAGCAACTAGCGGAAAATCTGAAGCGACCCAGCAGATATTTGCACAAGCATACGGAATTGGTTCTGAGGTAGGAGTTATGCTTCCATTTAGCAGAAGCAACGAAAGTGAAGCTGATAAAATTGGTTTGACTTTGATGGCAATTGCAGGTTACAATCCAGATGATGCTGTAGCTTTTTGGAGCAGAATGGCGGCGAAATCAGGTGGTTCAGGAACTCCAGAATTCATGAGCACTCACCCTTCTGATGCTACAAGAATTGCAAATATTAAAGCTTTAATTCCCGAAGCAAAAGCAATTTCATTAAAAGTAGGGACTATTAAATAAAATATATTTTTAGGATAATTCAGAAAAGCTATTCATTACGAATGGCTTTTTTGTTTATAATTTATTAATGAACGAATTAGATAATTTGTATTTGATTATCATAAAAAATAGATAAATTCGTAGCCTATTTAACAAACCATTTCTATGAAAAACCTACCAAAAGGAGATAAGAAGCTTTTAAATGCTTGGGCATTTTATGATTGGGCAAATTCAGTTTACACACTTACAATCGCTTCGGCAGTGTTTCCAATTTTTTATGAAGCGTTATTCAGTGATCGTGATCATTACATTGATGTTTTTGGTCTTCACCTAAAAAATTCAGCATTAATTAGTTTTATCACAGCAGCGGCCTTTTTGGTTGTATCTTTTATTTCTCCTTTATTATCGGGTATTGCCGATTATGTTGGTAACAAAAAATCCTTCATGAAATTTTTCTGTTATGTGGGAGCTTTGTCATGCATGGGGTTGTATTGGTTTGATCTTGAAAATATTTATGTTGGACTAGCATTTTATTTCCTTGGATTATTAGGATACTGGGGAAGTTTGGTTTTTTATAATTCATATTTGCCAGATATCGCTTTTGAAGAACAGCAAGATAGAATTAGTGCAAAAGGATATTCTTTAGGTTACATTGGAAGTGTTATTTTGCTAATCATCAATCTAGCCATGATTATGAAGCCAAAGCTTTTTGGAATATCAGGTACTGATGGAGAAGCTGCAATGAAAGCAATGCGTTATTCTTTTGTAATGGTTGGAGTTTGGTGGATTTTATTTAGCCAATATACTTATTATTATTTGCCAAAAGGCAGTAAAGAAACAGGGCAAAAGCTGACAAAATCTGTAATATTTAACGGCTTTAAAGAGCTAAAGAAGGTTTGGAGCTTATTACAAGATATTATTCCGCTAAGACGTTATTTAGGAGGTTTTTTCGTTTCTAGTATGGCCGTTCAGACTGTAATGCTTGTGGCCACTTATTTTGGAGCACAGGAAATTCAGTGGGAAACCAAAGAACAAAGCACAATTGGTTTGATTATTTGTATTTTAATTATCCAATTAGTAGCTGTTTTGGGTGCAGTTTTAACTTCAAGAGCATCTGAAAAATTTGGTAACGTTCCGACTTTAATATTTATAAATGGAATTTGGGCTGTATTTTGTGCATTAGCTTATTTTATCACACTGCCAATACATTTTTATGTAATGGCAACCATTGTTGGATTTGTAATGGGTGGAATTCAAGCTTTATCACGTTCGACATATTCTAAATTATTGCCTGAAACAGAAGATACAGCATCATTCTTTAGTTTTTATGACGTGGCTGAAAAGGTCGGAATTGTAATTGGAATGTGTGTTTACGGAATTATTGATCAGATTACTGGAAGTCCGCGTGCGGCTATTGTGATTTTGGCGATATTCTTTGTAACGTCAATTTTCCTTTTAAGAAGAGTACATAAAAAAGACGTTTCAAATTAATGAAACGTCTTTTGCAACAACCAATATCACGAATTGCAAGGATTGTTTGAATGATTTCTTTTGTAATTCGTGATATTTTTTTCGAAAATTAACCTTTTGTAATAGTTCCAGATCCAGAAACTTTTACATCTCTTTTCTCAGGATTTCCTATATATTTTATATTTCCAGAACCAGCAACTCTAGCTGTAATACTTTCGGCACAAGTTACTTTGCTATTTCCTGATCCAGAAACATTTGCTTCTACAATTTTAGATTTTAAGTTCGAAGCGTCAATATCGCCAGAACCAGAAAGTTTGGTTGTAAGTTTGTCTGCAGTTCCTTTCAAATGAATATTTCCGGAGCCGCTTACATGCAATTCTAAGTTATTAGTATCAACTGGAAGAGTTAAATTTCCTGAACCTGCTAATTTTAGTGCTAGATTATCATTTTTAATGACATCTTTCGACTGAATATCTCCTGAGCCAGCTAAACTCAATTCTGAAATTTTCTCAAATGGAACGGTAACTTGAATTTTATTGCCTGAGCTTGTACGTATTTGAGTTCCTTTTTCAACATAAATTTTTAACGACTTATCTTCAACTTCTACTTTGATTGCAGATAATAAATTTTCTTCTCCTTTGATTGTAATTTTCCCTTCCTTTCCGGACACGAGGTCTACATCAAAGAAACCAGCTATTTTAACCCCGTCGTAATCTCCAGTGGTTCTAGTTTCAGAAACTACTTTTCCGTTTCCTTGAAGTTTGATTTTGTCTTGCGCATTGATATTGCTAATTGTGCAAAGTGCAAATGCTAGTAATAAAATTGACTTTTTCATTGTTTTGATTTTTAGATGATTATTTTTTTGTTAGCGAAATATTCCCGTAATTGGAAGTAATATTGATTTTGTTCTGACCTTTTTTCTTGTAAAAGCCTGCAATTCTTTTGCTGTTGCTTTTAATTTCAGTAACAGAAATCTCTAACGAATTATCGTGTTTTATATTTGTATATTTTCCTGATATATCAAAGTCAAAAGCATAGTTTGGAACGTAGCCAATCGTAATGTCAGTATATCCAGAGTTTACTGTAATATTTCCAGCTTTTTCAGTTACAGTTCCAACACTGATTTTACTGTAATTGGTATCATAGCTAAAATTGCTTGAGATTTCCCCAATAATAAAGGTCAAATAATTTCCAGAACCGTTTAGAGAATTGATTTTTTGAAATTTAAGCGTTCCATAGTTGCAATCTGCTTTAATGTTTTGGCCATCATTAAGGTTAACATCTGTATAATTTGCATCTAAATTTAAATTGCCAGAGCCATTAATTTTAAGATTAGAATATCTAGCATCAATATTTCCTGCTTTTATATAGTCTATACTTGAATTTTGGCAGTATTGAATTGAAATTTGATTGTTGGATCCGCTTAATCTTCCCAAAATAACTTTTCCGTATTTACAGTCTATATCTGTAGAAGATTCTGCATTTGGAACAGAAATATTCCCATATTTATTAGCAAGTTTAATGGTTCCATTCTTCGGAATTTTAATAACATAGTTGATCTCAAAACTGTTATTGCTTCCTTTGCTTTTGAGATTAGAACTTCCTAACGTAGTTACTGCAGTTACCATGCTTTTAAGAGCAGTGATATTCACATCAATGCTGTTTAAGCGTTCGTTTACCCAATTTTCGTTTGGACCGTTAACTTTAATCGTAATATCAAGATCAATTTTATCTTCATCCCAAGTAGTTACAGTAATGTTGCCGTATTTATTATCTACATCAATTCCTGCGTTTGAGTTTACGATATACGTTTTTTTAATTGTTTTTTGTTTCGTTATAAAAGCGTCATCATTTGAAAATCCTAAAAGAGGAATCAAAAGAAATAAGATGAGTAAGTTATAGTGTTTTTTCATTAGAGGTGTTTTTTAGTTTTTCGTTGTCTTCAATTCTTTTCAAAACAGTCTGTAAAAAAGAAATGCGCGTTTGCAGATTACTAATCATTGCATAGATAATCTGTTTGTTCTCACCATTTTTCTGCAATTCATTTATGATTTTTTGATAATCGGCGTCAAAAGTTTTCATCTGCTTCATAGCGTCATTAATAATCTGCTGATTTTCTGGCGAATTTTTCTCTTTCAATTTAACCAGTTCGTTGTCAATCAGAATGTTGAAAATAGAATCGGTGCGTTTAGTCTCTTTAGAAGCAAATTTGAATTCTTTTGGCTTTTCATTTTTATAAAAAAGAGATATTCCAAGCATCAATACAATCGAGGCTGCAATAGCAGTCACGAACCAGTATCTTTTCTTAGGCTCTTTTTTGTTTAGTTTTTGAAGAAAATCCATCTGATGATCCGGATTTAATTCCTGAATATCCCATTGGTTTTCAAATCTGTTGAATAATTCGTCTAAGTTGTCTTTTTCATTTTTCATAATTCCAATTCATTTTATATTTCTTCCAATTTTTTTCTCAAACTATCTTTTGCTCTGCTCAAAGTTGTTCTGCAATTTGCGTATGTGATGTTTAAAATTTCGCAGATTTCTTCTTGATCATAACCTTCTATATAAAAAAGCGTCAGCACCATTCTGTAATTATCTTTCAGCTGCAGAATTGTATCTAAAACCTGTTTTACTTTTAGAGAGTTTAAGTCAATATTTTCAGAAATAATTCCGTCGTTTTCTTCGATTTTATAAAGCTGTTTGCTTAAATCTTCTACATGAAAAGAGTTATTTTTCTTGTAAAAATCGATGCTATAATTGATGATTATTTTTTTTAACCATGCTCCAAAAGCCACTTCTTGTTTATAGTCATTGATTTTTGTAAAAGCTTTTAAGAAACCTTCCTGCATGACGTCTTGTGCAAAATGTTCGTCTTTTACAATACGAAAAGCCACGTTATACATCGCCTTACAATAGCGATTGTATATTTCAAATTGCGCTTTCTGATTATTGCTTTTGCAAAGCGCAATCAGTTCTTCGATATTTTGGTTGTTTATATTCAAGTAGTGGCTTTTGGTTTTTAATAAAGACTTGGCTTTTTTTTGTTTGTTACAGTTTTGATAAAAAAATAAAAAATATTTTTTGATTTTACGTAATGCCGTAAGGTATAATACATTCATTGCTATAATTTCACATAAAATTTTAATACCAAAAACAAATTCAATTATGAGAAAACTAAACAAATGCTTTGCAATCCTGTTTGTTATGACAGGACTTATGTTCAATTCATGCAGCAGTGATTCTGAAGAAAGTGCCGGAGAATCAACAGGAGATTACTGGCCTTCAAAAGTGGGAAATCAATGGGTATTTGACCAAGATGGGTCAGAAAGCACTGTGAAAATTGAAAGTTCATCCAATAAAGATGGAAATACCTATTATAAATTCAACCAACTTTTAGGGGGAAATGAAGACGTTTCAGCGATAGCAGGTGCCTCATTAAAGAAAGTTAAAGGGGATTATTATATTAGTATAGATGAACTTACTTATAATACAGAAGGAATAACTGGTAAAATGACTGGTTACGAATTTATCATTTTTAAAGATTATTTAGAAGTAAATCAAACTTGGGAAGGAAGCTATTCACAAGAAACAACTTTCAATATACCTAATTTTCCAGCTATTAAAATGAATGTAAAATATACTGGAACCATTTTAGAAAAAGGAAGTATAAAAGTGAAAGAGGTAACTTATAATAACGTTGTTAAATTTAAATTTCATATAGAAGCTTCAACGCAAGGGCAAACTTCTTCATCTGATACTTACTATTGGATCGCTAAAGATGTTGGAATTGTAAAATTAGAATCATCAGGAGCTACTTCAGAACTCGTTTCGTATTCTTTGAAGTAAGTGCCAGAAATAATATATTTTAAAACCCGAAAATCTTTTTTCGGGTTTTTTATTTTCTAAACTTTAGAATCGATTGTATTTTGAAATTACTTAATTGGAATAATTTGTAGTTTAAGTTTGTTTTGGCATAATGATTGTCTATTTTTATGCCCTATCTTGTAATTGAAAAACGAAACCTGTTTTCACGAAAAGCTTCAATAAGCAATACTCCTTTTACAGATAGTATGAGAAATTTAATGACAAAACGACTTATATTTTATTATGTCAAACCATAAAATACTTACTATTGACAATCTGTCACTTCAAGAATTTGACTCAGAGGCAGAATTAATTCCATTGTTGACACCAGAAGACGAGGAGGAAATGAATAATGAAGAACTTCCTATTTCGCTTCCAATTTTACCTTTACGAAATACGGTATTGTTTCCTGGGGTTGTTATCCCGATTTCTGCCGGAAGAGATAAGTCTATCAAACTAATTAATGATGCTAACGCAGGCGGAAAAATTATTGGTGTTGTATCTCAAATTAATGAGGAAGATGAAGATCCATCAAAAGATGATATTCATAAAGTAGGAACTGTAGCGCGTATTTTACGTGTACTTAAAATGCCTGACGGGAACGTTACGGTAATTCTTCAAGGGAAAAAACGCTTCGAAATTGACGAAATTGTTTTAGAAGAGCCGTACATGACAGCAACAATCAAAGAGGTTGCAGAAGAACGTCCAGACGAAAATGACACTGAATTTACAGCGATTTTAGACTCTGTAAAAGAATTGGCAATCCAGATTATTAAGGAAAGTCCAAATATTCCTTCTGAAGCTACTTTTGCAATTAAAAATATTGAAAGTCAATCGTTTTTGATAAACTTTGTTTCTTCAAACATGAATTTGTCTGTAAAAGAAAAACAAGGGCTTTTATCGATAAACGGATTGAAAGAACGCGCTTTAGAAACTTTACGTTATATGAATGTTGAGCTTCAAAAATTAGAATTGAAGAATGACATTCAGTCAAAAGTTCGTTTTGATTTAGACCAGCAGCAAAGAGAATATTTCCTTCACCAGCAGATGAAAACCATTCAAGAAGAATTGGGAGGCGTTTCGCAGGAAGAGGAAATGGATGAAATGGGGCAGAAGGCGAAAACCAAAAAATGGGACGAAAAAACGCAGAAACATTTCGAAAAAGAATTGTCTAAAATGCGCAGAATGAATCCGCAGTCACCAGATTTTGGAATTCAGCGTAATTATTTAGAGCTGTTTTTAGAATTGCCTTGGGGCGAATATTCTAAAGATAAATTTGATTTGAAACATGCACAGAAAGTTTTAGATAGAGATCATTTTGGTCTTGATGAAGTAAAGAAAAGAATGATTGAGCATTTGGCAGTCTTGAAATTGCGAAATGACATGAAATCTCCAATTATATGCTTAACAGGACCTCCGGGAGTTGGAAAAACTTCTATCGGTCGTTCTGTTGCAGAAGCTTTAGGACGTGAGTATGTGCGTATTTCTTTAGGAGGTTTACGCGACGAAGCAGAAATTCGTGGACATAGAAAAACTTATATCGGAGCGATGCCAGGACGCATCATTCAGAGTTTAAAAAAAGCAGGAACATCAAACCCTGTATTTATTTTAGATGAGATTGATAAACTATCAAGCGGCAATAGCGGCGATCCATCTTCAGCTTTATTAGAGGTTTTAGATCCTGAGCAAAACAACGCTTTTTATGATAATTTCCTTGAAATGGGATATGATTTGTCTAAAGTAATGTTTATTGCGACTTCAAATAATATGTCTGCAATCCAGCCTGCTTTGCGTGACAGAATGGAAGTAATCAAAATGTCAGGCTACACGATTGAAGAAAAGGTTGAAATTGCTAAAAGGCATTTGTTTCCAAAACAGTTAGAAGCGCACGGTTTAACTGCAAAAGATTTGACTATCGGCAAAAAACAATTAGAAAAAATCATTGAAGGTTATACTAGAGAATCTGGCGTTCGTAACTTGGAAACTAAGATTGCACAAGTAATTAGAAATGCAGCCAAATCGGTTGCAATGGAAGAGGAGTACAACAAAAAAGTTACAGATGAAGATATCGTAGCGATTTTGGGTGTGCCAAGATTAGAGCGCGATAAATACGAAAATAATGATGTGGCGGGTGTAGTTACAGGTTTGGCTTGGACAAGTGTTGGAGGAGATATTTTGTTTATCGAATCTTTAATTTCTGAAGGAAAAGGTTCATTGAGCATTACAGGAAACCTTGGAACTGTAATGAAAGAATCTGCTACAATTGCATTAGAATACATTAAAGCAAATGCGAAGAAATTAGGTATTAGCACTGAGCTTTTCCAGAAATATAACATTCACTTGCACGTTCCAGAAGGGGCTACTCCAAAAGACGGACCGAGCGCTGGTATTGCTATGCTTACTTCTTTAGTTTCACTTTTAACTCAGAAAAAAGTAAAGAAAAGCTTGGCTATGACTGGAGAAATTACGCTTCGCGGAAAAGTGCTTCCAGTTGGTGGAATTAAAGAAAAAATCTTAGCGGCAAAAAGAGCAGGAATCAAAGAAATTATTCTTTGCCACGAAAACAAAAGTGATATTGATGAAATTAAAGCTGAGTATTTAGAAGGCTTGACTTTTCATTATGTGAAAGAAATGAGTGAAGTTTTGGCAGTAGCTTTAACTGATCAGAAAGTAAAAAACGCTAAAGAATTAAAGTAAATTTAAAAACTTTAAAATATAAAATTCCAAATTCCAATTTTCTTATTGGGATTTGGAATTTTTTTATTGGACTTTATTTTAAGTGTTATATAATTTTATATTTGCAGTTGCGTTATGCCATATAGGTACGCCAAAAACAAATGCTTAAAAAAGTTGTTTTATTTTTTGTATTCTTAATTTGTTCGCATTCTTTCGGACAAGTTGGAGGGCGCTACACCTATCAGTTTTTAAATCTAACCACTTCGCCAAGACAAGCTGCATTAGGAGGAGATGTTATTACGATATATGATGAAGATGTTAATCAAGCCATGTCAAATCCTGCACTTATAAATGCAGACATGGATAATCATTTAGCATTGAATTACGGAAGTTACTACGGCGAAGCTTCATACGGAACAGCATCGTACGCATATACCTATGACAGACATGTTCAGACTTTTTATGCTGGCGTTACTTATGTAAACTACGGTACATTTGAAGGTTATGACGAAAATGGCCAGGCTACTTCAAATTTTACAGGAAGTGAAGGTGCTTTATCGCTTGGATATGCATACAATGTCCCTTTTACAGACTTTTATATAGGAGCAAGTGCTAAACTGATAACTTCATCTCTTGAAAGCTATAATTCGATTGGTGGCGCTGTTGATTTGGGATTTCTCTATGTAAATGAAATGAATGACCTGAATTTTGCTCTTGTGTTTAGAAATATGGGGACACAGTTTACTACTTACTCCGGAATTAAAGAAAATCTTCCTTTTGAAATCGTAGCGGGAGTTTCGCAGGAATTAGAACATGTACCAATTCGTTGGCATCTTTCGTTAGAAAATTTGCAGCAATGGAATATCTCTTTTTCGAATCCTAATCGAGGAGAAACTAAAATCGACGGATCTACAAGTGCTGAGAAAGTTTCTTTTGTGAATAATGCTTTGAGACACGTGGCTTTTGGCGTGGAGCTTTTTCCTAAAAAAGCATTCAATTTCCGTATCGGATATAATTTTAGAAGAGGCGAAGAGTTACGAGTTGAAGAACAACGTAATTTTTCGGGTGTCTCATTAGGTTTTGGTTTAAGAATGAATAAGTTGAAATTTAATTATTCATATTCCAGATATACATTGGCGGCTAATACAAGTCTTTTTGGTTTGACCTTAAATTTTCAATAAGTACATGAGACTTTTATTGAATATATTTGGTATCCAATAATAAAAAGTTTTTTGTGAATCCCATTATCAATGAAAAAACTAATTATCGCATTCCTTTTTATTCTCGCATTTTTTGTGGGGTATTTGCTGTTATCTGATAGTAAAGAAATTGCTTCATTGACTTCTGAAAATAAAAGAATTGAATGTCAAATTGCTGATGTGAAAAAGCTGATTAGTAAAAATCCTCAATACAATAATAAAATTGCTTTTTTTATTGATATGAAGATTAGCTCGGGAAAGAATCGTTTTTTTGTTTATGATTTAAAAGCAAATAAAATTATTGATAAAGGTTTGGTTGCTCACGGTTCTGGTTCTGAAACTGGAGTTAAAGGAAAACTTCGTTTTAGCAACGTTCCCAATTCATTAAGCACTTCATTAGGAAAATATTATATTGGAAAGCATTATTACGGAAAGTTTGGCAAAGCATATAAACTGTATGGACTAGATACAACCAATAGTAATGCTTTTAAACGAGATATCGTTTTTCATTACTATTATGATGTTCCATATGAAGAGAAAGATGGCTACATTTGCAATAGTTTTGGCTGTCCTATGGTTAATAAAAAATACTTTGATAGAATATCACGATTAATTGATAGTTCTGAATCGGATATTTTAATGAGTATTTATTATTAAAACCAATTGTATTTAAAAGAATAAAAAATTTAAAAATATAAAATTGAAAAAAATTACCATTGCCATCGACGGATTTTCATCTACAGGCAAAAGTACTCTTGCCAAACAATTAGCAAAAGAGCTGGAATATGTCTATGTAGATACAGGAGCGATGTATCGTGCTGTTGCTTATTTTGCCATGCAGCATAATCTGATTGGAGCTGATTTTTTTAAGAAAGAAGCTTTGATTGAAGCATTAGCTGATATTAAACTTGAATTTAGATTTAATGCTGATTTAGGTTTTGCAGAAATGTATTTAAATGGTGAAAATGTAGAAAAGCAGATTAGAACTATTGAAGTTTCTAACTATGTCAGTAAAGTAGCAGCAGTTTCAGAGGTTCGTGCCAAGTTAGTAGAGCAGCAGCAAGAAATGGGAACCAACAAAGCTATTGTTATGGATGGTCGTGATATTGGAACGGTTGTTTTTCCAAATGCAGAACTTAAAATTTTCATGACAGCAAGCGCTGAAACTCGCGCACAAAGACGTTTTGACGAATTACAAGCAAAAGGAGATAATGTGTCTTATGAAGATGTTTTGAAAAATGTTATCGAAAGAGACGATATGGATACACACCGTGCAGATTCTCCTTTAGTCATTGCTGATGATGCAATAGAGATTGATAATTCTTACTTAAGTAGAGAAGAACAATTTGCTGCAGTTCTTGAATTAGTGAATGATGTTGTTAAAACAGCATAATTTTTTGCAGATATTATTTTAAATGGTAGTTTTACCGCTTCATTTTTACTAAAGAACAATTTTAATTATATGGGGATTAAAAACAGATTGATTTTAATGAGCTTTCTTCAATTTTTTGTTTGGGGAGCCTGGCTTATAACAATTGGAAATTATTGGTTTGGCACAAAAAACTGGGAAGGAACTCAATTTGGACTAGTTTTCGGAACTATGGGAATCGCTTCTCTTTTTATGCCAACTCTAACAGGTATTATTGCCGACAGATGGGTAAATGCTGAAAAGCTTTACGGAATTCTTCATATTTTATACGCAGCAGTTTTATTTGGAATTGCACAAGTTACTACACCAGATACTTTTATTATAGTTATGCTTTTGGCAATGTGCTGCTATATGCCAACTATTGCCTTGAGTAACTCTATATCTTACACTTCGCTTAAGTTAAACAATAAAAATATTGTAAAAGATTTTCCGCCAATTCGTGTTTGGGGCACAATTGGTTTTATTGTTGCCATGTGGATTACAAATTTGAGTGGTAGCAAAGCAACTGAATATCAGTTTTATATTGCTGGAGCAGGCGCTTTAATTCTTGGAATTTATGCTTTTACGTTGCCAAAATGTGAACCACAGCGTTTGATTAAAGAAAATGCAACTTGGATTGAAACTTTTGGCTTAGAGTCTTTCAAATTGTTTGCAAACTACAAAATGGCTTTGTTTTTTGTTTTTTCTATGTTTTTGGGAGGAGCGCTTCAATTAACAAATGCCTATGGAGATGTGTTTTTGGATGAATTTAAACATTTTCCTAAATATGCAGATTCGTTTGTGATTCAATATTCGACTATTATTATGTCAATTTCTCAGGTTTCTGAGACATTGTTTATTTTGGCGATTCCATTTTTCTTAAGACGTTTCGGAATCAAACAAGTAATGTTGATTAGTATGCTAGCTTGGGTTTTACGTTTCGGATTATTTGCTTTTGGAGATCCCGTAAATGGTTTATGGATGATTATCCTTTCTTGTATTGTTTACGGAATGGCGTTTGATTTCTTTAATATTTCAGGTTCTTTATTTGTTGAAAGCAATACCGATTCTAAAATTCGTTCTTCTGCGCAAGGTTTATTTATGATGATGACCAATGGAGTAGGTGCGGTTTTAGGAAGTTTAACTTCAGGTTGGGCAATTGATCGTTTCTTTACAAAATCGTTTGCTAATACTACAGAATTAGCAGGATTTTTACAAACAGATGCTTCTAATGAAAAGATGGTAGAATTTGTAAGGAGTCAAGGAAATTCAATTTCTGCAGATGGAATTTTTACAAATCCAGTTTTAATGAAAGATTGGCATACTATCTGGCTTTCGTTTGCACTTTATGCTTTGGTAATTGCAATTGCTTTTGCTGTTTTGTTTAAACACAAACATGATCCGAAAGAGATTGAGAATTTGAGTCATTAATATTAGAAATAATCTTTGTTGAATTTTAAAACTACAACAAAGATAGTTGCACATAGTAAGCCCGACAGGTTTTTAAAACCTGTCGGGTTTCGTTTTTTAAGGTTCTTATGAAAACGAGACTTTCTAATCTAGCCCCGACAGAAGTGGAAATCCTTTTGTGTTTTGTTTCTTTAACGAGACACAAAAGATTGCAACGGATAGCGGGACTAAACGTCATAAAAACATTAAATCTTGTGCTTCTTAAATAAATGGCTGATAATCATATCGGTTTTGTTTTGTTAATTCAGAAAAATGTATTAATTTTGCAGACCTTTTGGCAGAGAAGAGTTTCTATTAGGGATCAACCATTTATGTAAAACAACTTCTGTATTTTCTATCGCATGGAGAAACTCGAGAAAAACAGAATACAAATTTTTTTATCAGCATGTCTGAACAAACAAAATCACAAGAAGAGTTTTTAGCAAATTTTAACTGGCACAACTTCCAAGAAGGAATCGATGCAGTAGATGAGAAAAACTTGCAAGAGTTTGAAGAACTAGTATCAAAAACTTTCATCGCTACAGATCAAGAAGAAGTAGTTGAAGGAGTTGTAGTTAGAATTACAGATAGAGACGTTATCGTTGATATCAATGCTAAATCTGAAGGTGTTATTTCTTTAAACGAATTTCGTTACAACCCAAATTTAAAAGTAGGTGACAAAGTAGAAGTATTAATCGACATCCGTGAGGATAAAACAGGTCAATTAGTATTATCTCACAGAAAAGCACGTACTATCAAATCTTGGGATAGAGTTATTGCAGCTAATGAAACTGGAGAAATCGTTAACGGTTTTGTTAAATGCAGAACTAAAGGAGGTATGATTGTTGACGTATTCGGAATCGAAGCGTTCTTACCTGGATCTCAAATTGACGTTAAGCCAATTAGAGACTACGATGTATATGTAAACAAAATGATGGAATTCAAAGTGGTAAAAATCAACCACGAATTCAAAAACGTTGTTGTATCTCATAAAGCTCTTATCGAGGCTGATATTGAAGTACAGAAAAAAGAGATCATCGGTCAATTACAAAAAGGACAAGTATTAGAAGGTGTTGTTAAAAACATTACTTCTTATGGTGTGTTCATTGACTTAGGTGGTGTTGACGGATTAATTCACATTACTGACCTTTCTTGGAGCAGAATCAACCACCCAAGTGAAGTTCTTGAATTAGACCAAAAATTAAACGTTGTAATCCTTGATTTCGATGATGAGAAAACAAGAATTCAATTAGGATTGAAACAATTAAACGCTCACCCTTGGGATGCTTTAGATGCTAACTTAACTGTTGGTGACAAAGTGAAAGGTAAAGTAGTTGTAATCGCTGATTACGGTGCATTTATCGAAGTTGCTGAAGGTGTTGAAGGTTTAATTCACGTTTCTGAAATGTCATGGTCAACTCACTTACGTTCTGCTCAGGACTTCGTGAAAGTTGGAGATGTTGTTGAAGCAGTTATCTTAACTCTTGACAGAGAAGATCGTAAGATGTCATTAGGTATCAAACAATTGACTCAAGATCCATGGACTGACATTACTTCTAAATACCCAGTAGGTTCTAAACATACAGGTATCGTTAGAAACTTCACAAACTTTGGTATTTTCGTAGAATTAGAAGAAGGAATTGATGGATTAATCTACATCTCTGACTTATCTTGGACTAAGAAAATCAAACACCCATCTGAGTTTGTAAACGTTGGAGAGAAACTTGATGTTGTAGTATTAGAATTAGATGTTGAAGGACGTAAATTATCTTTAGGTCACAAACAAACTACTGCTAATCCTTGGGATCAATACGAAGATTCTTTCGCTGTAGGAACTATCCACACAGGTGAAATTTCTGAAATCGTTGACAAAGGAGCTACTGTAGAATTCGGAGATGATATCGTTGCTTTCATTCCTACTCGTCACCTTGAAAAAGAAGACGGAAAGAAATTGAAAAAAGGTGATACAGCTGATTTCAAAGTAATCGAGTTCAACAAAGAATTTAAAAGAGTAGTTGCTTCTCACACTGCTATCTTCAGAGAAGAAGAAGAGAAAAACGTGAAAGCTGCTGCTGAAACTACTGCATCTGCATCTACAAACGCACCAGCTGCGACTTTAGGTGATAACAATGATGTATTAGCTGCTCTTAAAGCTAAAATGGAAAAAACTGAGAAAAAATAATTCTTAGTTTCATCTAAAATAGAAAGTCCCGCAGAAATGCGGGACTTTTTTTTGTTTGTAATATTTTAACTTCAAGTTATTTCTTCACTGTCAGTTTGAGTAGAGTCGAGAATCTTTTTTTTTTTGAAAATAATATTTGAAGATTTTAATTTGAGGCTAATAATTTTGATTCTTCGGAAGTAAATTCTGGATCAATATTATAAGTATTTATTTTTGCTATTTTTAATTCATCAAGAATTTCTATGAGATTTCCATAATTTGAATTTCTGCTTGGTTTAATCATTACCACAATTCCTCTTCCTGGTTTACCTTGTTTAGCGGAATATTCTAAAGCTATTTTATTTCTTTTAAGCAATTCTTTTCTGATCCCATTTTTTCCATACTCAATGTTTTTAGAAGTATTAGAAGGAACAGGGATTATTCCTGAATAAGAAATTATTCTATTGTTTTTATCTAATAAAATTGTGAGAGATAGATTTTCTTCAACGTAAGTTGGAAGGCAATCATCACAATCCTTATCAGGAAAATCTATATTCATCGCTTTTGGTTTCGATAATTCCCCAACAACCATAAAAAATATAATCAGCAAAAAAGAAACACTAACCATTGCAGTTAAATCTACTCTTGAATTTAACTTTCTGCTTCTGACTTTTTGAGGCAAATTTTTCATAGACTTTATATTTAATTTGAGGCTAGTAATTTTGATTCTTCTGGTGTAAACTGAGGGACAATTGCATAAGAAGTTATATTAGCCATTTTTATCTCATCTAATATATCAACAAGATTTCCATAATTAGATTTTTCTGTTGGTTTTATAATTACTGTAACTCCTCTTCCTGGCTTGCCAAGTCTTGCTGAATATTCTAAAACCATTTTATTTTTCTCCATTAGCTCTTTTCGTATTCCATTTTTCTGATAATTAACTTCTTTAGGGGCTTGTATAGGAAATGCTAGTAAGCCATGGTAAGTTATTATTTTGTCGTTTTTATCAAGCAATAAAGTTAAAACAATATTTTCATCAGGTTTATTACATTCAGGCTCAGGACCGCAACCTCCTCTTCCAGAATACAGTTGCATAAGTTTTGGTTTCGATAATTCTCCAACAACCATAAAAAATATAATTAGTAGAAAAGAAACGCTAACCATTGCAGTTAAATCTACTCTTGAATTTAACTTTCTACTTCTGATTTTTTGAGGTAAATTTTTCATAGACTTTATGTTTGTTTAATTAGAGGCTAGTAATTTCGATTCTTCTTCAGTAAAATCGTCAACTATTGAATAGGTTTCAATATTGGCAATTTTCATTTCATTCACTATATTTACTAAACTGCCATAGTTTGAATACTTGCTTGGTTTTATAATAACGACAACACCACTCATTGGCTTTCCTTCAGAAATCATATAATCTTTAATTTCTTTCTTTTTGCGAAAAACTTCTCGTCTTATATCATTTTTTTGAAATTTAAACTCTTTTGGTTTCTCCAATGGAAATTCCAATAGACCAGAATAAGTAATCATTTTACCATTTTTATCTAATAATATTGTAAACATTTGATCAGCTTTGACACATCCAATATTTTCTAGACAAGCATATTTCTCTGGCAAATACAAATTCATTTTTGGAGGTTTTGATAATTCGTTAACAATCATAAAAAATGAAATAAGTAAAAAAGAAATACTAACCATTGCAGTTAAATCAACTCCTGATTTTAATTTTCTATCTCTGAATTTTTGAGCTAAATTTTTCATAATTGCTGATTTTTGTTTTTAAATTTAACAATAAAAGAAATGCAAAAATCAAATATTTTTAAATTTTTTAAAGAAAAATTAAATTAAGTTAACGCCTTGTTTTGCTGGAAATTTAAAAGAGAATCTGCGCTTTTTTACATAAGATTAGTTTCATGTGAAAACCAAAACAAGTTTATAACCGTAAATGAGCTTATAACTTAAAATCATTTAAATATGAAAACTAGAAAATTTTTAGCCCTTGCAGTTTTAGCTTTAGGATTTGCATTTACATCAAATGCACAAAAATCAGTGATGGTTGGTGGTGCAGCTATGTATCCAAACAAAAATATTATTGAAAACGCTGTAAATTCAAAAGATCATACAACATTGGTTGCAGCTGTTAAAGCCGCTGATTTAGTTGAGACTTTAAAAGGAAAAGGCCCTTTTACTGTTTTTGCTCCTACAAACGAAGCTTTTGATAAATTGCCAAAAGGAACCGTAGAAACATTATTAAAACCAGAGAATAAAAAGCAACTTCGAAACATTTTGACTTATCATGTTGCTACTGGAAAATGGAATGCTTCTGATATTGCAAAAGCAATAAAAGAAGGTAAAGGAAAAGCAACTATAAAAGCGGTAAATGGTGGAACGCTGACAGCTTGGATGAAAGGGAAAGACTTATACATTACGGATGAAAATGGTAATAAAGCAAAAGTTACTATCGCAGATGTAAATCAATCAAATGGAGTAATTCACGTTGTTGATGCAGTACTGCTTCCTAAAAAATAATAGGTTCAAATTCCAACTTAAAAATTCCAAATCTCAAGTATATTGGGATTTGGAATTTTTACTTTAAGATTTTTTAAAATTATTTTTTAGCAGTCAAAGTACTTCCTGCTGAGGCGATTACAACACAAATTACAGCTAAAATTTCATAAAGATTCAAACTTTCATTAAGAAAAATAAAAGCACAGATAGAAGCGGCAGCTGGTTCTAAACTCATCAAAATGCTAAAAGTGCGTGGAGGAAGTTTTCCTAAAGCTTTCATTTCTAAGGTAAACGGAATTGCGCTTGATAATAGGGCGAGAGCAACACCCATTCCGAATAATTTTGGTGTTAGATTGCTTAATCCGCCGTCTAAAAGTCCAAAGGGTAAAACTAAAAGCGCCGCAAACAGCATTCCTGTCGTTACTGCATAACCGTCGTTCATTATTCTTGAAATTCTGCCTCCTAAAACAATATATCCGCTCCAAAAAGCTCCTGCCAAGAGAGCACATATAATTCCGATTGGATCTAAACGATCATTTGTCCAAGGCGCAATTAATAAGATGCCAATTGCCGCAAGTAAAACCCAACAATAATCTACTAGACGTTTTGAACCTGCAATTGCAAGTAATAATGGTCCAACAAATTCTAAAGTTACCGCTACACCAATTGGAATTCTTTCTATTGCAATGTAAAAAATTAAATTCATAGCGCCTAGAGACAAGCCATATGGAATTACAATTTTCCACTGTTGTGAGGTTATTGCTTTTAGATTGGGTCTGTATGCCAATAATAAAATTAATGCCGAAACGCCAATACGTATAGATGCCGTACCAGCTGCGCCAATTGTTGGGAAAAGTGTTTTTGCAATTGCTGCGCCACATTGCACACTAATAATCGCTAATAATACTGCTGGAACAGGAGGAAGGCTTATTTCTCTGTTTTTCATAAAAAGTGAGACAGAAAATAATAGGCTTATTTCTGCCGGATAAATAAATTGTATTCTAAATTAATTGCCTAATGCTCTTTTGGTAACATAGGCGCGATAACCAATAATTGCCATCTGCCATTTCTTTGCTTTCGAAATATCCAGACCTTGTTTGGTAAAGCTTGGCAAAAGTAGTTTATTTAGTTTAGCTAATAATTTATACATGGTAGATTTGTTTTGTCAAAGATATAAAAAAAAGACTTTGTCTTTAAAACAAAGTCTTTCAGCAATAAAATGAAATGAGTATTTAAATTCTGAGAATCAGGTTTTCATCTCTATGAGTTATTTAGTTCTATTGGAATTTTAAATAGAAAAACCAATGCTTTAAACACTGGTTTTTCTTTATTTTAAAATGAAACAACTAAGCTTTTTTGTTTTGCTTTTCCATTTCTTTCATCTCCTTTTCATGCTGTTTCATCTCCTTTTCATGTTGCTTCATGTTTTTAGCATGCTGCTTCATATTTTCTTTATGCTGTTTCATATCAAGCTCATATTGCTTCATATCTTGTTCGTACTGTTTCATACTATTTTCATAGTCTTGAGAATCGTCTCCAAAGCTAAATTTAAAGTCGTAGTTGAATTTTTCCATTTGAGCATTGAACTTTTCCATTGCAATCTCGTATTTAGCCATTTCTTTCTCATAAATCGCTTCACGTTTAGACATGATTTCGTTGACAGCATCTCCGTAAGCAGACATAGCATCAAGGTTTGGCTGGAATTTTTCCATTTTCTTTTCAAATTCTTCCATTTCTTTCTCAAACTTCTGCATCGCTACTTTATCTTTTGGATTCCTAGGAGCAACTGGAGGTTTTGGCATTTTTGACATGTCAACTGCAGGTGCAGGAGGCAGTGGCCCGGCAGGAAATGCTGGCGGCGTCGGAGGTACAGGAGCGGCAACATCTGATTCTCCATGATTGCGGACAATAACTCTTTCGTTTCGAATTATTACAGGCGCTTTAAAGTTTTTGTCTGTGTTAATGTTTATTGATTTTGCCCCATTTTCATCTGTCCCAATTGCCAGCTCGCAATCTTTTATGGCTTTATCTCCGTCAATTTTGATAGTCTGCTTTTTGCCAGAATCTGATTTTACTTTGATTTGAATAGCAGTTAGTTCTTCTTTGGTATTTCTTTTTACATCTGAAATTTCAACGTCAAGATTATGATTCGCTTTTAACTTTCCAGGAAGTTCGTTTAATTCCTTGTCGGTCGTATTTTTTGTTATCTTGATAGTTTCATCAGAATCTTTAACAGTGTCTCTTTTCACAACTGCAACTTCATCTTGTTTCTTTTCTTGGGCAATAGTCCTTATCTGAAATAAAAGAACAAATGCTCCAAGGGCCGGAATTACTGCTGAATATTTCCAATAATTCCTTTTGTTTGATTGATTTTTGTTTAACATGACAATTCGTTTTTTGATTAATGATTGATAAAAATGATTGGTGATGGCAACACACGTATCGTGCGTTGTTATTTTTAAAAGCGTGTACTGATAAGCTTTTTTGTCTGCAATTTTCTTGGAAGCTTCGCTGTCTGCAATAAATTCAAGATTTTGCAAAATTGCTTTTTTGTAAAGCCAGACAATTGGATTAAACCAAAATAGGATACAGAAAATTCTAGAAATTAAAACATCTATGGTGTGTTTTTGATCACTGTGGACCTTTTCATGTTCTAAAATATTCTCTAATTCTGCAGCTGTATATAGTGATGAGTTATATACAATGTAGTCAAAATAGGAGAAGGGAGCAATGTTTTCATCCACATCAATAAATTTAAAATCATTTTGCTGTTCAATTTTTCTTCCTTTCAAAACAGAGTTTAAACTATAAAAATCAAGAGCAAATTTGATTAGAAATGCTAGGAAACCAATTCCGTACACTGCAGCTAGGAATAAACTCCAGTTGACTTCAAAATTTTCCTCTTCAACAACTGTAACAGTTGTCGGTTTGTATTGAGGTGTATAAACAATGGCCTCTTGAGTTGAAGTCGGAATGTTTTTTACAGCATTTTCAGTAGTTGTAATAATTGGAGCAGGAGCAAGCGCAGGCGGGGCTTCGACCCAAATCACTTTTGTGTAAACTACAAAAGGCAGTACAACAGAAGTAATTAAACCAGCAATTAAAAACCAGCGACTGCTGTTGAAAAAAGTCTCTTTGCGAAGTAAAAAAATGTAAGCAAAATAAAACATTGCTAGCAACCCGCTTGATTTTAGGATAAAAATGAAAAGTGCTTCCATACTATTTTGATTATTTACCTTCTTTTGGATTTTCGATCATATCTAAGATTTCACGTAGTTCATCTGCCGAAATTTTTTCTTCTTTGGCAAAAAATGAAACCATACTTTTATAAGAACTATTGAAATAATTGTCAATAGCCGTACTCATAAAACCTTTTCTATAATCTTCTATGCTTACAGCTGGATAATACTGATGCGTATTTCCAAAAGCATTGTGTGCGACATAACCTTTCTCTTCCAGATTACGAACAATAGTAGACAAAGTGTTGTAATGCGGCTGATCTTCTAAAATCTCTGCTTGGATTTCTTTTACAAAAGCCTTTTTCAGCTTCCATAAAATATGCATGATTTCTTCTTCTTTGTTGGTTAGTTTTTGCATTTTTTTCTATTTAAAAAAATATAAAACGATTTAGTTTTTAGTTTCAATTTCAATTACTCCATTTGCGGCTTTGCTTCCGTATTTTTCAGTTGCATTAACTCCTGTAAAAATACTTACAGATTCGATATTGTCATTTGGAATACTTTTTACATCAAAACCAGCAGGCATTTCTTCTCCGTTTACAATTACAAGTGAAGAGCTTATTTTTACATTAGTTTTTGCGCCATTAGAAACAGCGACCGCTGTACTTGTGCCAGTCGTAATAACTTTAGTGTTGTTGTCTTTGTTTATTATTACAGTAGTGCTAATATTTGTATTAGTATCACTGTTAGTTTTTGTACTAGTAATAGAATTAGTGTTAACATTGCTTTCTGTATTAGTAGTTATAGTTTTTCTTTCCGAATTTTTATTAGTTTTGCCATCCATAGAAACTTTTTTGCTGATAGTGATTTTCTCATCAGAAGTTTGAATGCCAGCTTTTTTCTTTCCATTTTTGTCTGTTATGACAATTATCCCAAAATCTTTAATGGTTTTATCTCCTCCCGTTTGTATAGATTGAGATTTGTCACTTCCATTAATTATGTCAACTTTAATTGAAGTTAACTCGTTTTCTGAGTTTCTTTTGATTTGAGAAACTTCAAAGTTGATGTTGTGCAGTTTCTTTAACTTTTCTTTTATCTCTTTTAGTTCTGCATCTGTTGAATTTTTCAAGATTTTGTACACATCTACAGACTCAATTTCTGTTGAAACTACTTTTGCGTTTGGTTGTCTTTCTTTTGCAACTACTTCAATCTGAAATAATAATACAAATGCAACAAGAGCAGGAATTACAGCATAATACTTCCAGTAATTCCTTCTTTTTGATTGATTTTTGTTTAACATGACGATTCGTTTTTTGATTAATGATTGATAAAAATGATTGGTGATGGCAACACAATTTTCGTGTGTTGTTATTTTTAAAAGAGTGTACTGATATGCTTTTTTATCTTGAATTTTTTTTGCCGCTTCGCTATCGGCAATAAACTCCAGATTTTGCATTATGGCTTTTTTATAAAGCCAAACAATCGGATTGAACCAGAAAATAATGCTGAATATTCTTGAAACTAGCACATCTAACGTGTGATTTTGATCGCTGTGCACTTTTTCATGTTCAAGAATGCTCTCTAATTCTGAAGGCGTATACAGTGATGAGTTGTAAACTATATATTCAAAATAGGAGAAAGGAGCAATGTTTTCGTTTATATCAATAAATTTGAAATCGGCTTGCTGTTTGATTTTTTTTCCTTTAATAATGGAATTTAAACTGTAAAAATCAATAGCCAGTTTTATCAAGAATATCAAAAGACCAACGGTGTAAAGACCAAGAATAACATAATTCCAATTAAATTCTGAAGATTCATCTTGAGATGCGTTTGATACAAAATTCTGAAAATCGGTATTAAACTGGGGAGCAGCATTTATCCATATCACCTTCGTATAAGTCACTAATGGTAAAATTGCTGATACAATTAAACCTGACAAAAGAAACCATCTGTTGCTGTTAAAGAATGTTTCTTTGCGCAATAAGAAAAAGTAAGCGCAATAAAACAAAAGCATTAAGCCACTTGATTTGATAATGTAGATGAAAAGTGCTTCCATAATCTGAATTATTTATCTTCTTTTTTATTTTCGATCATCGATAAAATTTCACGCAATTCGTCAGCTGAAATCTTTTCTTCTTTAGCAAAAAAGGAAACCATGCTTTTATAAGAACTGTTAAAGTAATTATCGATTGCGGTTTTCATAAATCCTTTTCTGTAATCTTCAATCGGTACAATCGGAAAGTACTGATGTGTATTTCCAAAAGCATTATGGCCAACATATCCCTTTTCTTCCAGATTACGCACAATAGTAGATAATGTGTTGTAATGTGGCTGATCTTCTGTGATTTCAGCTTGAATTTCTTTTACAAAAGCTTTTTTCAGCTTCCATAAAATCATCATAATTTCTTCTTCTTTGTTTGTTAACTTCTGCATCTTCTCTAATTTTAATTCAAACCTACAACTATTTTTTTAGTTACACAACTATAAAAATAGTTATTTAACTAAAAATTAAGTTTATTTTCGATTTTAGACGCAGAAAAGCTATTCAAATTTAATGGTAATAAATTGAATTATAAGGTTTTAAAAAGTTAAAAGTTATTTATGAAGCTTTTTTGTTGATTAAAGCATTTTTTATCCAAATGCAGCATCCCGTTGCAACAACTCCAATGCAAGCCATAAAAAGCCAGTTGATTTGGTAGCCAAATCGGGTAATAATCTCAAAGCCAAGTTTAGAACTTACAATATGAGCAAGACTAAAACTCATGGTATAAAGCGCCATATAGCGCCCTTCTTGTCCGCGCGGCGCACGGCTCAATGCAAATGCGTTTGAAAAAGGAAAAGTAAGCACTTCACCAATAGAAATGCAAATCATACTGACAACCAATATTCCTGCCCAGAAATTAATAAGAAGCAAAAAGAAGCTTGAAGCCATTACAAAAGAGCCCACAATTATAATTCTAATTTTAGGAAAAGCTTTTCGTTCTAAAAACCCAACAGTTGGCATTTCGAGAGAGAATATTAAAAGACCGTTTAGAGTCATTAAAAGACCAGTTTGGAATTCGCTTAAACCAAACTTTTCATTATGATATAAAGGTAGAGTGGTAAAAAGCTGGAAGAAAATCATAGCCGTAATAAAACTTACGAATAAGAAAACCCAAAAAATCTTATCATGAAAAACCGATTTTACATCAGAAGCACTTTCTGTTTTATCGTCATGAGTGGCTTTTTTCTTTTCTTTTACCAATAAAGCGAAAATCGAGATCGAAATAATACATGAAGCTCCGTCAACCCAGAAAAGGCCAGAATATCCCATTCCCATAATAATTAAACCTCCAAGTGCCGGACCAGCGGCAAAACCTAAATTTACGGCAAGACGCACCAATGTTAAGGCACGAGTTCTATTTTCTGGTTTAGCGTAGGCTCCTAAGGATACAAACATGGCAGGACGAAACATATCTGCAATGGTCATAAGGATAAACATTGCAACGCAAAGCGCCCAGAAAGTAGTGATATATTGTACAAAGAAAAGAGAAACTCCACTGGTAAATAAACTAAAAATCATGATTTTATAGAATCCTATTTTATCTGATAGTTTACCTCCCAACCAAGAGCCGAGCATTGACCCAAAACCAAATGCGACCATAATCCATCCAACTTGATTGTAGGTAAAATGAAGATCTTCTTTTAAATATTTTGATAAAAAAGGAAGAACCATTGTTCCGGCGCGGTTGATAAAAGTAATGATGGCAAGGATCCAAACTTCTCTGGTAAAACCTCGAAAGTTATTGATGTAGTGGGTTAGGGCAGTTTTAAGCATTTTGTGTGATAGATTATCGTCACAAAGTTAGCAAACTTTGTCTCGTTAAGTGGTTGTTGTTTTGTTACTTTTGAACTATTTTTGCAGAAAATTTCTAAGATGAAAACTATAAACGCCCTAGCTTTATTGTTGGTATTTAATTTTGGTTTTGCACAAAAAAAGTTTAATAAAAGTGATGCGCAAAAATTTCAAAAGAAAATCAACTCCGAATATGCTGATCCTAAGACAAGTCCGTTAATGGCAGAAGATTTAAAAACTTTTAAAAGCTTAGATTTTTTTCCTATTTCTGAAACTTATTTTGTGAACGCAACTTTGGTAAAAGCTAAAGGCGGAAAAGTTTTTGAAATGAAAACCTCAGGAACTCGTACCCCAAAATATACTAAGTATGGAACTTTGCATTTTAAAATAAACGGAAAAGCTTTTCAGCTTGCAGTTTATCAGAGTCTGGATCTTATAGTTCAGGAAAAATATAAGAACCATCTCTTTCTGCCTTTTTCAGATTTAACAACTGGTAAAGAAAGTTATATCGGTGGCCGTTATATTGATTTAGAGATTCCAAAAGGAAATACGATTGCAGTAGACTTTAATCAGGCATATAATCCGTATTGTGCTTATAACTACAAGTATTCTTGTCCGCTTGTACCGCAGGAAAACGATTTAAAAATCGAAATTAAAGCTGGTGTAAAGACTTTTCATTAATGGAATATTTTAATTTTCATACGCATCAATTTACCAATCAAGAATCTGTTTTAGAGTTGGTCAATCAATATCCAAAAGATTTTGATGAGTCAATTCCATTTTATTCGATAGGAATTCATCCGTGGTATATTGATGAAAATTGGCTTGATGAAGAGTTGAAAATTATAGAAGATAAATTGCAAACCAAAAATTGTCTAGCAATAGGCGAATGCGGTTTAGATAAAAGAATAGAAGTTCCGTTTGACTTGCAGATTTCTGTTTTTGAAAAGCAATTAGTATTAGCAGAAAAATTTAAAAAACCTGTAGTAATTCATTGCGTTGCCGCTTTTCAAGAAGTAATGGCGATTAAGAAAAAAATGAAGATAAATGTTCCTATGATTATTCATGGTTTTTCAAAAAATAATCAATTGGCGGAACAATTAATTTCGGCAGGATTTTATCTTTCGTTTGGAAAATATTTAGTGAAAAATCCAGATTTGAAATCGGTTTTTCAAAATGTTCCGAATGATCGTTTTTTCTTAGAAACTGATATTATGGAAGAATCAATTAAGCAGGTTTATGAATTGGCTTCTGAGTATAAAGAACTAAATTTAAAAGAATTAAAAGATATTATTTCAAGTAATTATAGAAGTGTATTTGAATAATGAAATGTGAAATGTCAGGCTGAGCGGAGTCGAAGCCTCATTTCAATTGGAACGCCCTTCGACTCCGCTCAGGGTGACAACGAGAAAAAACTTGAAACATTAAACTTGAAACAAAAAGAATAAAAAATAGAATATATGGCAGAATGGACAGAAAGAGCTGAGCTTTTGTTTACTAAAGAAGGATTAGAAAATTTACAAAAATCTAATGTTTTAGTTGTAGGACTAGGAGGAGTTGGATCTTTTGCAGCTGAATTTTTAGCGAGAGCAGGAGTAGGTAACATGACAATTGTAGATGGAGATGTTGTAGATATCACAAATATCAACCGTCAATTGCCAGCTTTACATTCAACAGTTGGTCAGCCAAAAATTAAAATTGTAGGCGATCGTTTGATGGATATTAATCCAGAATTGAATTTAACACGTGTTCAAGAATTTCTTTCTCCAGAACGTGCTTTTGAGATTGTTTCTCCAGAATTTGATTATGTTTTGGATTGTATTGATAGTATTACTCCAAAATTAAATCTGATTATTGCAGCAAAACGCAAAAGAGTAAAAATCATTAGCAGTATGGGAGCTGGCGGAAAAATGTTAGCGTCAAAAGTAAAAGTTAGCGATATTTCAAAAACGATCAATTGCTATTTCTCTAAAACTATTCGCAAGCGTTTAAAAGAAGCTAAAATCAATAAGCTAAAAGTAGTTTTCTCTTCTGAAATTCAAGATGAAAAAAGCTTAAAATTAACAGACGGTAAAAACTTTAAAAAATCTTTTTACGGAACAAATAGCTATATGCCAGGATTATTTGGTTTGCATGCTGCAGAAACGGTGATTAGATATTTGCTTAAAAAGTAAGGTTCTAAGGGACTAAGATTCTAAGGTGCTAAGTTTTTTTCTGAAGCGCTTAATCTTAATTCTTTTGAACTTATAAATAAAACGTAAAGTAACTTTGACAAAGTTAAACACACAAGAGAGAAACCTTAGAATCTTAGCATCTCAGAATCTCAGAAACTTTAAAAAAAATGATTAAAACAGTAATTTTTGATATGGATGGTGTAATTGTTGACACGGAACCCGTTCATCGTTATGCATACTATTTGCAATTTTCAGAATTGAATATCGAAGTTCCTGAAGAAATGTATACCACATTTACAGGATTTTCTACTCGAAATACATTTCAGACTTTAAAAAGCTATTTTCCAACTGTAGAGCAGGAAGTTGAAGATTTGATCCAGAGAAAAAGAACAATTTTTAATGATGCTTTTGATACTAAAGAAGATTTATATCTTTTAGAAGGTGTTGAAGATCTGATTAAAGATTTGTACAATAATGGAATACAATTGATTTTGGCTTCTTCGGCATCAAAAGTTACTATTGATCGTGTTTTTACGAGATTTAATCTGCATCAATATTTTACACATATTGTAAGCGGAGAAGATTTTCCGCAATCAAAGCCAAATCCAGCCATATTTATTCATGCGGCTTCATTGTCGGTTGCGCCAAAAGAAGAATGTATCATTATTGAAGACAGCACAAATGGTGTAAAAGCAGCAAAAGGTGCCGGAATTTATTGTGTAGGATACAAAAGCGAACATTCTCATCTTCAAGATTTGTCTGAAGCTGATCTAGTTATAGAGCATTTTAATGAATTAAATGCTGAAAAAATATCACAGCTAAAGGGGTGAATTATATAAAATTTAACATTTGTTACCTAATTGAATTTGTAAATTTGAATAAAAATAAAACTTAAAATAATGAAAAAACTACTTATTGCTTTAGCCCTGATCTTAGGACCATTAGTATCAGAAGCACAAGTAAAAACACCGCAAGCAAGTCCAAAAGGATATATCAAACAGACTGTTGGTTTAACCGATGTTGAAGTTACCTATTCAAGACCGGGAGCAAGAGGAAGAGCCGTGTTCGGAAATTTAGTTCCATTTGGAAAACTATGGAGAACTGGAGCTAACGAAAATACAATCATTAACTTTAGCGATGATGTTATCATTGACGGAAAAACGCTAAAGAAAGGAAAATATGCAATCTATACAGTTCCTAGAATAGAAAGCTGGGATATCATTTTTTATCTTTCTACAGACAACTGGGGATTGCCAGAGAACTGGAGCGATGCTTATGTAGCTTTAAAAACTACAGTAAAAGAAGATGCATTGCCAACTCCTGTTGAAACTTTTACAATCGGGATTAATGGTTTAGATCCAAACTTTGGTTATTTAGATATTTCTTGGGAAAACTCTCATGTTGCTTTAAAGTTTGAAGTTCCGACGGCTAAAATTGCTACAGCAAGTATTGATAAAGCTTTGGCTGGTCCAACTTGGAATGATTATTTTGCGGCATCTCAGTATTTATTTCAATCAAATGGAAATATTGAAACTGCTAGAAATTATATAGACAAAGCTCTTGACATGAGTTCAGATAAACCATATTATGTGTCAAGATTAAAATCTTTAATCCAAGCAAAACAAGGTGATAAAAAAGGAGCTATTGAAACTGCAAAAGCTTCTTTAGCATCTGCAGAAGCGGCAAACAATGCTGATTACGTAAAATTGAATAAAGACAGTATCGCTGAGTGGAGCAGATAATAATTCTTTTGAATTATTAAATTCCAATTATAAAAATTACAAATTCCAAAGCTTTCGGGTTTTGGAATTTTTTTTAAAATAAATATAGACAGACTTGTCTGTTTGTTTCGAGTTTTTATTACATTTGTAATTGTTTAGCTTTAGTTTAGAGCGATATATAAAAAATAATACATTTTAAGATGCAGCCTAAAGAACGAATTTTAGAAAAGACTTTTACTTTATTTCACACGCAAGGTTATAATGCGACAGGCATCAATCAAATTATTGAAGAGGCAAAAGTTGCAAAGGCAAGTTTTTATCAGCACTTTAAGTCTAAAGAAGATTTGTGTGTGGCCTTTTTAAATCAGCGTCATCTTTTTTGGTTTGAAGAATTACAAAAGTTTACATCAAAAGAAGAGGATAAGAAACTAAAAATTTTAGCTTCTTTCGATTTTCTAATTTATATGAATAAAAAGGAAAATTTTAGGGGTTGCAGTTTTTTAAATATTCTATCAGAAATTCAACCAGATAATATTAAAATTTTAGATGTAATTCAGAACCATAAAGCTGATCTACGTGTTTATTTCACTGAAATTTTAGATGATAATCTTTTATCAGATCATGTATATCTGCTTTTTGAGAGTTGCATTATAGAAAGTCAACTTTTTAAATCAAATCAGCTTATTGAGCAAACTAAGAAAATTATTCAAACTTTAATCTAATTATTATGGAACAGAAATTGCCATTGCCACCTTTCACGTACGAAACAGCAATAGAAAAAATTCAATTGGCAGAAGATGCATGGAATAGCCAGGATCCTGAAAGGGTTTCAAAAGCGTACACTATAGATAGCGAATGGAGAAATAGAGATAAATTTGTAAACGGGCGTGATGAAATCATTCTTTTTTTAACTGAAAAATGGAAAAAAGAGAGAAATTACAAATTAAAAAAAGAGTATTGGGCTCATACTGAAAACCGAATTGCTGTTCGATTTGAGTACGAATATCAGGATATTGATGGAAAGTGGTTTAGAGCCTACGGAAATGAAAACTGGGAGTTTGATGCAAATGGATTGATGCAGAAAAGATTTGCCAGTATAAATGATCTTTTAATCTCAGAAGAAACCAGAAAATTTAAATAATAACTCAAACTAATTCATGCTAGGCGGTTCTGGAATCTTTATTTTTTGCTTGATTTTCTTTACAATCAAAAGATAAAACGTAATTCCTCCTAAAATAATAAGAAGCGCAATCTGGAGCTGGCCTAGTACATTGTTTCTGTTATACATTGCATTTGCAGCCGCAAGTTTTGCTTTTCCTTCTTCAATTTGAATTTCTGAAAGAGATTCGAGCGTTTTTAAAGCTTTCTCGCTAGAAATGGCAATTTTATCCCAGTTTTTGTTTTCAACTAGTCTGTTTATTTCTTTGCATGAAAGCAAAAAAATATCAAAATACTGTTTCTCTTTGTTTGTTAAAACTGTTTTAGCATATAAATCATCGATATCATGAATAATATCAAGTGTATGAATAATTTCATTTTTTTTAATATTATCGCTTAGATTTAATTTTTCAGCTTCAGCTTTTATAAAATGAAGTTCTTTTGAATATTGAAAAATGTAATGTGCCACAACCAATCGGTCTTTGTAGATTGCATTGATATTATCATTTACATTTTTGGAATTTCGAAGCGTATTAAAATTTCCAAGCAAAATAATCAGCATCACGATTAGCAGAATAAAAGCAGCTTTGGTTTTGTTGCTGTATTTTTTTGAATCTTTCATGATGATGATTTTTAGTATTAAAAACAGAAAATATTTATTGTTTTGGAAGTTTTACCGTTTACTAAAATAGTGTTTTTTAATTATTAATAAAGAAAAGTTTTATAAATCAAGAAAAATTAGGAGCTGATACCTGCTGTCCGCTATATCTTTTGTGGCGAACCCCGC
>NZ_WUMO01000015.1 GCF_009826975.1 Flavobacterium sp. HBTb2-11-1
GGAAGTTCCATCAATACTATAAGTCAACGGAGCTAAACCTGTTCCTGTTGCAATAATAGTAAATGAATTTCCAGAACCTGTACATTGATTATTATTTGTTGCTGTTACACTTGGTAAATTATCACTAACAACTGTAACTGTATTTTTCGCAATACAACCGTTGGTGTCTTTTACATAAACATCCCATACTAAATCAGCTCCAGAATTTGTATCTACAATTAAAGTAGCACTGTTGCTATAAGCTGATGATGGTACTGTTGATGGGCTTTTAGCGAAAGCGTAATTATAGTTTGGAGTACCGCCTGTTGCAGTAACTGTTATTTGCGAATTATCATTGTTACAATTTACATTAGATGCAGTTGCAGTAAAACTAACCAAAGAATTTGGCTGAGTTAGTGTAACCGAGAATGTTGCCTGACATTTTGTTAATCTGTCTGTCGCTGTAATTGTATATGTACCTGCTGGCTGAGGAGCAGTAACGTTTATTACTGTCGTTGTTTCAGAAACATTCTTTTGTTCTTGAATAATTGTTCCTCCACCATTTGTTATAACATAATCATAACCTCTGTTTTTAACACCGTTTACTATAAACTGAAGTGTTCCTGTTCCTCCATTACATTGAATATTAGCTAAAGCTGAACCAGTAGCTACAATATCTGGAGCCCCTTTTACAGTATAAGGCACTGTGAAAGAACAGCCAGTTTTAATATCTGTTGCTTGAAAAACATAATTACCAGGCGCTAACGATTTAAATTCACCATCTGAATTTGAAGCACTATTATATCCTGCAGGTCCAGAAATTATCTGATAACGAATTGGTGCAGAAACATCTATTTTTACTGCTGCAATGTTTACGTGACCACCAGGAGGAGTTGTAGAACAATCGTATCCACTATCTGTTATCGTAATGCCTGTAATTCTGTCTAAGTTATTAATCGTAACTGATAATGGTCCGAATTGACAATTATTGGCATCTCTAATATATGCTGTAACTACACCCCCTGTAGAGGTAGAAAATGTATTTGTACTGGTAAAATTTGATGTACCGTTGAAACTATAAGTATAAGCACCTGTTCCTCCTGCACCATTAACAGTAACAACAGCAGGTATAGTACCTGTGCCATTACACTGAAGTTCTGTAGCACTTATTGTTCCTGATACCGCAGCTGGCTGAGTTAATCGTATGGTAGCACTAGCAGAAGTACACCCTTTGCTATCTCTAACAATATAGGTATAATCAATATTTGGGCTTAAATTAGAGTATAAAGATGTTGATGACCAACCTGCATTATTAAAGTTGTATTCATATCCGCCGGAACCACCTGCACCTATTAATTGCACACTTCCATTTGTTAAACCATTACAAGTAATTTGTGTTGGGTTTGCAGTTACTGTAGGGTTTGCAATAGGGCTAACGATTCCACTAACAGTAGTAACGCAACCTTTAGAATCTGTAATTTCAAAAGTATAAGTACCTGCTGTAGTAGCTGTATATACAAAAGAAGTTCCTGTTATAGCGATACTAGATCCATATGCTCCTGCATTTCTTTTGACTTTGTAAGTAAATGGACTAGTTCCACCTGTAATTGTAACAGTAATTGTAGCATTTGGAGATGATGTACAATCTAATGTTTTAGAAATTGCTGCACTACCTTTTAATTCTGGCGCAATAACAATATTGCTAACTGTTGCTGTACAATTATTACTGTCTGTAACCACAACATTATGTGTACCAGGGCCTACATTTGTAAATGTATTTGAAGTTTGTGCCGCCCCACCATCTAAACTATAAGTTAATGTTCCAGTACCTGTGGCTGTTACAACAAGTGTTGATTGATTAGTAGAATCGTAACATAAATCAGAGCTTGCCGACAATGTTGCCGTTGGAATAGTTGGAGACGAAATGTTAACAGTTGCTGAAGCTGGAGAAGTACAAGCGTTTGTATCTTTTACTACAACTGTATACGTTCCCGTTGCAATATTTGTAAAGACATTTGATGTCTGGAATGGAACCACAACAGTACTTCCGTTAGCGGCTCTTAATTCATATTGGTAACTAGGTGTTCCTCCTGTTACAGTGGCTGTAATTGAAGCACCATTAGAACAAGTTGGCTGAGCTGTAACACGAGCTGTAACAGCCAATGCGTCAGGAGCACTAATTACTTGAGAGAATGGGAATGTACAGCTTGAAGCTGATGAATCAAAACGAACTCTAATCGAATATGTTTTATTAGTTAACCCAGTAGCAGTTACTGGAGATACTTTAGAGTTTATCCAAGTAGCTCCATTATCTAATGAATAATCGAAACCATAAGGAAGATTAAAATTCTGAGCTGCTATTGTGATTTCTCCATTATTAGATCCAGCACAAGTAAGGTTTTTAAATCCAGTAATTGAAGCGCTGAAAGCTTTGTTACTATCAATTACAATTGGGAAATCTTTTTGAGTAATACATGATTTAGGGATCTGACGAACCCAAATATCATCAATAACGATATCATTTCCTGCATAATCTGTGCTTCCTGAACGAATTCTAAATGTCAAATTGGTGTTGTTTCCTGGATTTAACGAGATGTTAATAGGCACCCATTTAGTTCTGTTTGGATCATTTGCCGCCTCAGCAATTTTTCCAGTATCTTGAGTCGCTACAACCTGTCCTGCTGAATTTACTAATTCAAATCTAACGATAGGAGCTGCACCGCTAACACCTGCATTTAATAAATTGGCAACATATAAATCAACCATTACCGGTTGATTTGGTATAACATCAACAATTGGTTTACTATATAAAATTCCGTATGGCCCTGCTGCAGAACCAATATTTACTAATAAATATCTTCCATTTGCATCAGCTCCGTTTGTAGTGTGATCTTTAAAGTGATACCAAGCAGTATCATTTCTCCAAAAGAAACTTGTAACAGAATATTGGTTATCTTCTACAGATCGAGTTGGTGTTCCATTTAATGAACAAGTATAAGGAGGATTAACTCTCTGGTCATTGAAACAGTATGCTGATGCAATACCAGGAGCGGTTGTTGTACCTCCTGAACCAAAATCTTCAATTAATAAATTACTGTAAGTTGGTACTGAAGTTAAATTATATTTTACTGAAATTGTATGAGATCCTGAAGGAACATTAACAAAAACGTTTGACGGTGTATTTGTATTCAATACATTATCCAAATAGTACTGATAAGCGTAATTAGTTCCTCCGCCACTTGTTACGGTAACGGTGCTAGTTGCTGTTCCGTTACAGTTGAAAACTGGTGGGGCAACAGATATCGTTGGATCAGCTGGTTTTGGATCTAAAACCACACCTGGCATACTGTAAATACAGCCTTTAGAATCTTTAATATACAAAGTATATGTTCCCGGAGCCACATAAGCTTCATTTGATGTTCCATAATTTACGCCTCCATCAAAGCTATAAGTATATGGAGGTGTTCCCCCTTGTGGGTTTGTAATTCTTACTTTACCAAATCCACTTCCTGAAGGGTCACATCCTGCTAATTCTGAAACACCCGCTGATGCAGATAAAGCATTTGCTGGTTGAGTAATTGTAATTGATGTTGCTGGATCAGTACAAGTTACGCCTGACATTGTATAACGTACAACAACATTGTAAGTACCTGCAGTAACATTTGGAAATACTGGATTATTGCTAAATGTTGCACCATTATCTATACTATATTGTAAAGTATATCCATTAGCATTAGTAACATTTACACTTATTTGCGAAGTGCCACCGCTACAGTTAATTTCAGTTGCTGTAACAGTATAAGTAGGTTTTGGATTTGCATTTACCGTAATAGATGTTGTTCCGCTACAGTTGTTTGCATCAACTACTCTAATATCATATGTGCCTGGACCAGTTACAGCAATTTCATTTGATAATTGGAATGTAGAAGAACCATTTATAAAATGGTAATATGGCGCAGTTCCACCTGTTGTTGTCACAACAATTTTACCATTTGAACACGCTGTTAATGGAACCGTTAAAGCTGCTGTTGGATTTAAACCTGCTGGAACCGGATTTATTGTTACATCAACAGTTTTGTCACAAGATGGAGCTGGATTAGATCCAACGGCTCCATTAGTAACTCTAACTCTATAATCTCCAGATGATAAATTAGCAAATGTATAATCTGAATTTAAAGTTGGACCAAAACTATTAACTAAAGTTCCACCGCTAGTATAAATATAATAGTAATATTGAGGATCAATATTTTGTGCACCAACTTTGATGCTTCCTTTATCATTTTTACATGTCGGTTGCGTTACAGTCGTAGAAATAGTAAGATCTCTGCTTCTAATTAAAATACCTGGAACAGTAAAAATACAAGGATTAGTTGTTACACCAATTTGTCTAATGTGAACAGTATAAGAATTTGGACTTGTAATAGGAAATACATTACTAGTCTGATAAGCACCAGGAGTTCCATTTGGATCTGTGCTAATGGCATATTCATATCCAGCAGGAACACCTCCGATTGTAATACTTCCTGGAGCCCCACAAATAATATCTTTATGAGTTTCTGTTGGTGTTAATGAGTTAGTGTAAACATTAAAGTAGAAACGATTGAAACATCCTCCCGCATAATTTAATGTTAAGCGGAACTGTCCGGCTTGATTTGCATTATAAGTAGATCCTGTTTTTACTGTAGTCCACGTACAAGAAGTACTTTCGTTAGCACAATTTTGATTTGTAACTGCCGTACAGCTTGATTCATTTAATTTCTCCCAAACAATACTATTTGCATCTGAAATATTTAATGTAATTGCTCTAGAAGCATTTCCTCCACATAAAAAGATATTAGGAAGTTTTTTTCCATCGTTAGAACATATTACTACCTGATCTGCAAAAGGTATTACAGGATTTTCTACTGTAGTACCAAATCTAGTAACAACAAATGACTGATAAATTGATCTACATGGAGCTGCCGCCAAATTGTACACATAATAAGTACCAGGATTTTTTACATTAAGTGTTTGACCTTTGCCTATCTGTTGTGTACGTGCCTCATCGCTATACCAAGTATAATCAGTATATCCATTTGCTGCAGTCAAATTAATGCTTTCACCGCAAAGTGTTACATTCTCGGTATATTTACATCCATCAACTCCTACTAAAAAGTTAGTTGCTTTTGGAATTAAAATACATCCTGTGTTTGTATTAACACTCGGGTCATCAGAAATTGTAAAAGCTGTATTTTGTGTTCCTTTGTAAGTTGCATATGCAGAGTTGTCAATACTATTAGAACAAGCCTCACTCAACATATGACAATCTGGAACAACCTGAACTTTGAAACTAATTACTTTTTCAGGGTCGCCAACTTTAACCACACTGTTATCAACCTTAAAAACAATATTCCTTGTAGTAGCATCATAACTTTGAACAGTTACTCCCGTTGGCAATGAAACAATATCCGATGGATAATTAAAAATAATATTTATAGGCAATTGGTCTCTTATAGTAAATGAAGTAGCGTTATCATTTCCTGTATTCTTAAAACCAATTTCATAATTCAATTGCTGGCCTAACGTAACATCTTGACCACCTATATTAACTCCTTGCGCATTCTTTACAATTTTGGTTAAAACAATTTTAGGCTCAATAATTTCAACATTAAAAGCGTTAAAAAAGAGTCCGTAACCATCCCCACTTGTCGTAAGTTTTAACGTTGCAGAAGTATCATTGTTTTTAATAACACTTCCTCCCGGATATTTTTTAGTCGCTGGGTTCGGTACATTCAAAATACCCGCCTCAAAACCTAGCGTATTGCCACTGGCCGGATTTCTATCTGTATATGGTCCATTAGTATCGTTAATCGTACTATTAAAAAAGTTATCTACTGGACGTTCTGCAGTAGAAATATCAGTATCGTTAATAGAATACCTATCACCCGGTAAGTCAACATCTCCTTCTAAAGCTGCAAATGCTAATTTTGCTTTTACAGTTCCTGTCGGAATCGTTTTAAACCCAGAAATATTATAAGTAACAGCATTGCTATTTGCCTGAATCCATCTGAAACCATCAAAAGAAGTAATATATTTAGCTGAAGATTTTGGATCCTCATATACCACAAATAAATTCCATCCTGCAGAAAAACCTCCATTAATATTTCCTTGTGCAGAAATGATATTTGCTACTGTATATTGTCCTTCAGGATTTGCCAAACCTTGTACTAAAGAAGTCAAATCATAATAGTAAGCATAAGGTATTTGAGAACCATTTGAATTAGAAGGATAATAATCATAAATTAACTGCCCACTGATATCAGTATAAGCTGCCTGATTAGGCAACTTAATTTTAATAGAACCTAAATTACTTCTATTAACCGTTTTATTATCTATAGATCCTTGGCTGTAAATACCTGCCCAATAAAGTCCTGCGTAGACAATTTTATAACATTCCCTACTTCCGCTAGGAATACTTAACGTAGCCGAACTTGAACTAAATGTACTGCTGTCATTATCAATATCGACATAATACATCTGAAGATTGTTGTTGTTTTGATTATAGACATTGTAAGCATCATTTGGTCTTTCGTTGGCTTTATTATTATCTCTATTCAGAATGTTATTACCAATCAGAAGCATATCACCTTTTAAACTCGTATCGAAACGAGGGGTAAAATCCTTCTGAGCGTGAATAACAAAACTTTGAATACAAAGCAATACAGCTAAAACTAATTTTAAAGTAGTAGGTTTCTTCATGTTTCTATGGTTTCAGTTTAACGGCTATTTTTAAAGGGGCATTTAAAAACAGCATATACTCTTTATTTAAAATTTACTTTATGTTGATTTTCTTTTTTCAAAGAAGCCACATCAATCTAATATTTTTCTAATTTTCCACTTTTACAATAGCCATTTTGCCATTGTATGGTTTATTTCCTTTAGCTTCCAATGCTTTGGTAGCTTCTTGCAAACCGTCGAATTTTTCATAATAAATATAATATTTACTCGTAGCTAGGTTGTAAAAGAAATTAACATCTGAACGTCCTGCAGCAACAGCTTTAGTTAAGAACTCATCGCGTTTCTCTACACTACTATGAACTGCAATAATCATATAATATCCATTATCAGAATTTTTAATATTCTTAATAATCTGCATGTTTGACTGCTCTTCACCAAAGTCAAAATCACTTGCTTTTAAAGGTGTGCTGCTCAGCTTGGTTGTTTCTTTTATTCTCTTAAGAGCCGCAACGTCCTGTGCATATCTTCCTTCATCATTCTCATAAGCTGCACGCTTAATTCTACGTTTACGCTCAATTTCAGTCTCTGTTTTAATGCGCTCTAAATCGGCAATTAAAGCTGCTCCTTCTCTTTCCATTTTCAACTGAGCCGCTTTCAACTCATTAATCTTTTCAAGATATGCTTTATTCAAAGGATCATCTTTAGGGAACTTTTTAAGCCTTTCGTTATAAAGATTTGTCAGTTTTGCAATCTCATTCTTCATACTGTTATTTGCATCAGCAATCTGAACTTTTAATGACTCTATCTGACTGTTTTCTGCCGCTACACTCTTAAATGGTTTTGGCTCTTTATAAATACCTTTTTCACTTAAATCGTTTTCCTCTTTTAAATCATTCAAATCTTTTTGCTTATTCGCAACTGTAGCTTTAAATTGATCTAATAAATCTGTTTGTACTTTACTTGTACCTTCAACTGATTGAGTCAAATTTTCAATAGCTTTTCCAGTATCATCCTTCGCTTTGGCTGCTAACGCTGCTGCTTCTGCATCAGCTTTTGCTTTCTCAGCTGCTAATCTTGCTTGACGCTCTTCTTCCTCTTTCAAGCGTCTTGTTTCTTCTTCAGCCTTCAACTTCTCTGTAGCTTCAGCGTCAGCTTTGGCTTTTGCTTCTGCCAGAAGTCTTGCTTGTTCAGCTTCCATATCGGCTTTCGCTTTGGCATCAGCCGCCAATTTCGCTTGAAGTGCTTCTGCATCAGCTTTCGCTTTGGCATCTGCTGCCAATTTAGCCTGACGAGCTTCTTCTTCCAATCTTGCTTTCTCTTCAGCAGCTTGTTTTGCTTTTAATGCCTCTGCATCTGCTTTCGCTTTAGCATCAGCTGCAAGTTTTGCTTGAAGTGCTTCCGCATCAGCTTTGGCTTTGGCTTCTGCTGCTAATTTAGCCTGACGAGCTTCTTCTTCCAATCTTGCTTTTTCTTCAGCAGCTTGTTTGGCTTTCAATGCCTCTGCATCGGCTTTCGCTTTGGCATCTGCTGCTAACTTAGCTTGACGTGCCTCTTCTTCTTGTAACTTTTTCGCTTCGGCTTCTGCTTTCGCTTTTGCAGTAGCTTCTGCATCAGCTTTTACTTTTGCATCAGCTAATAATTTTGCCTGTAAAGCTTCCATATCGGCTTTCGCTTTGGCATCAGCTGCAAGTTTCGCTTGAAGAGCTTCGGCATCGGCTTTAGCCTTAGCTTCGGCTGCTAATTTAGCTTGACGTGCTTCTTCTTCTACTCTTGCTTTTTCTTCTGCAGCCTGTTTAGCCTGTAATGCTTCTGCATCCGCTTTCGCTTTAGCCTCAGCTGCCAATCTTGCTTTTTCTGCTTCTGCGTCAGCCTTGGCTTTTGCTTCAGCCGCTAATTTCGCCTGACGAGCTTCTTCTTCTATTCTGGCTTTTTCCTCTGCAGCTTGTTTGGCTTGTAATGCCTCTGCATCCGCTTTCGCTTTAGCCTCAGCTGCCAATCTTGCTTTTTCTGCTTCTGCGTCAGCTTTGGCTTTTGCTTCTGCCGCTTGTTTCGCTTTCAATGCTTCTGCATCTGCTTTGGCTTTTGCCTCTGCAGCTAATTTTGCCTGACGTGCATTTTCTTCCTCTTGTAATTTTTTCGCTTCTGCTTCGGCTTTTGCTTTTGCTGTAGCTTCTGCATCGGCTTTTACTCTAGCATCTGCAATTAATTTAGCTTGCAAAGCTTCCATATCAGCTTTTGCTTTTGCATCAGCTGCTAATCTTGCTTGTTCTGCTTCTGCATCAGCTTTCGCTTTTGCTTCGGCTGCTAATCTTACTTTTTCTGCTTCTGCATCAGCTTTCGCTTTTGCTTCGGCTTCTAATTTGGCTTTTGCCGCTGCTTCTGCGTCAGCTTTGGCTTTCGCATCTGCTACTAGTTTAGCTTGAAGTGCTTCTGCATCGGCTTTTGCTTTTGCTTCAGCAGCTAATTGTGCTTGTCTAGCTTCTTCTGCTTGTTTTATTTTTAATGCTTCTGCATCAGCTTTTGCTTTTAATTCTGCCGCTATAATTGCTTGTCTCGCTTCTTCGTCAGCTTTTACTTTTGCTTCTGCCGCTAACTTTTCTTTAAGCGCTGCCTCTTCTGCTGCTTTTGCTTTTGCGTCTGCCGCCAATTTAGCTTTATTAGCTGCATCAATTGATGCTTTTGTTTTAGCTTCGGCTGCAGTTTTAGCTTTTGCTTCGGCTGCTAACCTTGCTTGCAATGCATCTGAATCAGCTTTTGCTTTTGCATCAGCCGCTAATATTGACTGCATATCGGCAGCCTCTGCTTTTGCTTTTGCATCTGCTTTACGTTTTGCTTCGGCAGCGTCAGCTTTTGCTTTATTGTCTGCAATTAATTTTAATCTCGCAGCTTCTGCATCAGCTTTTGCTTTTTCTGCAGCGGCTAATCTGGCTTGTCTAGCTGCTTCAGCATCGGCTTTTGCTTTTTCAGCAGCTGCTAATCTCATTTTTGCTGCAGCTTCTGAATTTGCTCTTGCTCTTTCTATAGCAAGCTGTGCAGCTGTTTTTTGTTGTGTCGGCGCTGCTGCATTCGCCGCTGCAGCTTTTGCTTTTGCAGCTTCTGCGTCGGCTTTTGCTTTATCTGCTGCTGCAACTTTTGCTTGTAAAGCCTCTGCGTCCGCCTTAGCTTTAGCATCAGCAGCTAATTTTATTTTTAATGCTTCCGCATCTGCTTGTGCTTTATCTGCAGCTAGCTGTTCTGGAGTTTTTTGTGCAATTGCTCCAGATTTATTTGCTGCGGCTTGTGCTCTTGCGGCTGCTGCGGCATCTACTCTTGCTTTATTATCAGCCGCTAGTTTTATTCTGCGTTCTTCTGCATCTGCTCTAGCTTTATCAGCCGCTAATTGTGCCTGTGTTTTTTGTGTTTCTGCTAAAGCTTTGTTTGCGGCTGCAGTTTGTGCTCTTGCTGCTGCTGCAGCATCTGCTTTGGCTTTTGCCTCCGCAGCTAATCTTATTTTAACTGCCTCAGCATCTGCCTTAGCTTTATTGTCTGCTTCTAGTTTTGCTTTTGCAGCAGCTTCAGCATCTGCTTTTGCTTTATTGTCTGCTTCTAATTTGGCTTTCGCTTTAGCCTCCGCATCTGCCTTAACTTTTTCTGCAGCCGCAAGTCTTGCTTGTTTTGCTTCTGCATCAGCTTTTGCTTTTGCTTCGGCCGCTAATCTGTTCTTTTCAGCAATTTCTGCTCTATTTACCTGAGTTGCCTCCGATTGTGGTTTAGCTGGAACTGGTTTTGATTTTGACGGATCCACAAGAGATCCTTCATCGTCATCTCCATAATAGTAATTTCTGTTTTTGAATTTATAGGCAATTGCAAATTCATGAGAACCGCCTAGATTAGAGAAATTGCCCATTCCTCTTTCGTAATTATATTCGATAGCAATACTTGGAGTAATGTTAACTCCTAGACCTGCTGAAACCCCATATAATGTATTATATCCAGCCTGCGCCCAAACTCCTTGCTGAAGTGACAGCATAGCAAGTCCAGAAATGACTGTTTTATCTTTTTTAATTTCTGTTCTAACAATTCCAGAAAATTTACTCCTGTCAAAAAAACCGTAACTGTCAATATATCCAGTATACATGGCGTGTAGCTGAATAGCTCTTTCTGGATCTTCTTTTACCATTCCAGATCCAAAATTGTAAAGCACTAAATTGTTAACTGCTAATCCAAAATCTAAAAATTCTGTACCATAATTAATCCCAGGATTTACTGTCAGCAATGTGCTTTTTGGAAAGTCTCCTGTTAAAATAGTAGAATCATCTGATATGATTTTTCCAGTATTGATGCCACTTTGATAAATTCCTACATTTAAACCAAAAGTCAAATTGCTTGCTTCTTCTAGAACAATGTTATGAGCGAAGTTGGCAACTCCACCAAAAACAGTCATTAATCCGTAATTCTGTTGAAATAGACCAACAGCAAATGCTTCATTCTCTCTAAATCGTCCAGAATAATTGGCTAAATAAGTCTGCGGAGCATTATCAAACTGTACCCATTGTCTCTTATTATAAAAACTTGCGTACGGATTTGATTCTCTAACAAAACTAAATGTCGGGTTAATTAAATATCTATTAAACTTTAAAGAATTTCTAATGGGTAATGAAAACGAAACAACTCCATCCTCAGAAGCTTCTTGAGAATAGAGTACATTTGATAAACCGTAAAATAACGTGATGAATAGTAAAAATTTCTTCATATTATTTTATAACAGTTATTGATCCTTTTTTTTCACCTGCATCGCCTTGAATGACATAGTAATAAACGGGATTAACATTTTTAAAATCTATATTGTTTTGAGGCCAGTCGCCTTGGTAATTCACTACGTCCAAAACCATTTCTCCATTTGAACTAATGATCATTACCTTCGTATTTGCATTTTTATATTCGTCTGGAATATTCCAATAAGGATTCATTCCACTTAATTTTATAATGTTAGGAATAACACTAGCTGGGCCAGATTCACCATTTATTCTAAATGAAAACTCTCGGCTCGCTACGCAGCCAGACACTTGAGAAATCTTTACTTTATAATTCCCTTTCACTGAAATAACCAAAGAACTTCCTGTCTCTCCCGAAATTAAATTGTCGTTTAAGTACCATTCAAAAGTAGGAGCAGAAGCATCTGTTGTAACATTAACCGTTATAGTTTCGCCTTCGCTTAATTTGTATCCGTCTTGAGCATCAATGCTTGCTTCAAAACCATTGCTTTGAAGATTGATAGATCCTGTAGCTTTACATCCGCCAAAATCGACTTCTACAGTATAAACACCAGATTCATTTGTAGAATAAGTACGGCTTGTAGCTCCAGCTATAGTAACACCATCTTTCTTCCATAAATAACTATTTCCTGAAGTGGCTGTTAAAACTGTTCCCGTACCATTAGCGCAAAAAGGATTTCCTAGACTTGAATTAATCGTTACACCTGATCCACTACTAGATGACGTTACATTCACACGATTAGAGCTAAAGTTAACGTCAGAACATTGGCCATAATCAATCTCAGCATAATATTTTCCTGTACTATTAACCACTATCTCCTTAGACGATTGTCCTGTGATAAGAACATCATCTTTATACCATTTATACTTGATATTAGGAATGTCAATTGGAGATGGAGCATCTGCACTGACAGAAAGCGTTAAACTTCCTCCAGAACATAACATTGCTGTATCACTCTTATTATTGATAAAGAAAGATGACTCGTATGTTTTGAAATACGCAGGAAAAGAAGTATTGCCTAAAGAGTTTTTAAATCTTGTACTAGTAACACCTGTTGAGCTTTTTACTCGCAGGCTATAAGTATCAGAACCAATTAAATTTGTCGGAACTGCATACTTGATTGTTTTTTGGGTTGCAGAAACATCAATAGTTTGAAGGAGAGTCGTTGCAACTGGAGAAGTAAAATTTCCCGCAGCGTCTGAAAGCTCAACTACGAAGGTAGTACCTGCGGGAAAATCTATATAACTAAAAGTAGCATAAAATTCGTTAAACGAATTACCAGCGCAAAGCTTCTCTAATCCATCAAATGTTTGAGGAACTATAGTTTGGGCATAGGAATTCGATCTAGCAAATAGTAGAATGCTAAATAAAATTAAAACTTTAAAAAAAGATAAAGTAATTTTTTGAATCATATAGTGCGTGTTCTTGCTAGATCTATACGCTCAAAAAACAAGATATCTATAACTGTTTCAGAGAAATCATATTTGTAGTTTTCAATTACCTCTTTAGCAATAATTGAAGTTGCTGCAAGTGTTGAGTTCTCCTCATAATCATTAGATACAGTATTTGACTCAGCCGCTATAGTAAGGCTATCCTTGGGGGTGGACATCCCTACTATAGACTGATTTAAATTACTTGATTTGCCGTTTTCTACAACAGCATTGTTTCTGTTATTTTGGTTATTATTAGCCAAAGTTAAACCACACTCAGAAACAGCAGCCTTAGTAGGGTTTTCTGCTGTATTCTGTGCATATAGAGTTAACGATATAGGCGAAACCAAAAATATTATATATAAAAAATATTTTTTCGTAGATACCATTATGTCTTGATCTTTATTTTGGCCCGTAAGACGATACATAAATTGTGTCTGGGGACTTAATTAATAAAATTTACGCGTGGGAAATAAAAATCGAAACTATTTATCTATTACCGCTAGAAGCTGTGATTTTTCCTAATTGTAGTCTGAAATCTGGTCTTTTAGGATTGAAGATATCAATGAATGTTTCTTTGTTGTCACTTTGAGAGTAAACGTTAAAGAATACACTGTTTCCATACCAGCTCTCTAAATCTTCATTGTTAGAATTGTATTCAGTAAAGATGTTTCCTTTACATAAGTTGAAATACATTTCCTCAAATTTGATTTTTTTAAGGTTGGCATCATTGATTTCAGTTTTGCTGTCTAATAATACTGCAGGGTTGAATCCAGAGATTACACTTCTTTTCATTTCAAGAGAAGCATTTTCGGCTACATAAACAGCCTCTTTTACTAAACCTGCTTGAATGTCAGCATTAATGTTTTCACTGTCATTAACCATTGTAATATTGCTCGCAACAACTAAAGTTTGTTTTTTAGTGAAGTCTGTTTCACTTTTCTTCTCAAAAGATCTTACCTCCATACAACGAGACCCGTCTTTAGTGCTTGAGAAGTAAGAAGATCTAACTGCTAAAGAGTTGAAGAAACGACATTGAACTCCTTGAGAGAATTTAAAGTCATCATTAACTGATTTATAAGAAACAAATTTTGTAACATTTAAGTCACCGCCTAAGATTCCAAAAGAATCTCCTCCAGCGTAACTAACCATTACATTTTCAAGTACGGTCTTGTTTCCAACACCAGCAAGAGTTAATGCATTGAAAGTATCAGCCCCTTTTACTTTTTTACCAGCGAACTCGATTCTAACGAATCTTAAAATTCCTGAGTTAGAAGCTACATTGTCTCCACCATAAGTAGTCATTGTAGGATCAAGATCTAAGTTATAAGAACCTACATTTCCAAATTTATTGATTGGTGCATCTCCAAGAATTACGATTCCACCCCAGTCTCCCGCTTTTTTCATGCTACGGTTTGAAGTAAATACAATTGGATCTGTTTCTAAACCATCAGCCACTAGTTGTGCACCTTTTGTGATTACCAATGTTCCTTTTGTTTCGAAATCACCAATAATTACAGTTCCTGGTTCGATAGTTAAAACAGCATTGTTTGTAACATAAACGTTTCCTTGCAGAACGTAGATATTTTTTTTCAGCAATTTAGTATTAACAGAAATGTTTCCTGCCAAAATTTGGTTTGCTTCTCCATAGTCAACTTTATTAGGCTTAAACTCGGTCCAGTTATTTAACCAATTAGTGTAGCCCATAATTCCTTTCTCTTGTTGAGCATTCATACTCGCAACCGTCAAAAGAACGCAGATTAATTGAGTAATTTTTTTCATGATAAGGGGGGTATTACGGTTAATAATAAATTTGGGTATGCGTAAATGTAAAAACTCCTCTCGAATTTTCTGAATATTTCAGAACCCTCGAGAGTGAGTCTTTTTTATTTTGTTTTTTAAAAATGTCCAGCTGGTATTCACTTAGACTTTTTCAAAAAGATTTTAAAAAATGCTTTATTACATTTCGTTCAAATCGTTGAACTCATGTAATGATTTCAATGTACTTTCGTAGAACAAAATTGCCGCGATTAGATTTCCTTTATCAGAGTAAGGCATCATTTTTCTTTGGAATTCTACAGTTGTATCCAAAAATGTTGACGTACCTACAGCCTGAGCATCTAATACTTTTTTGTGTTCGTTATCGTCTGGAATACCAAGATCGGCCATAGTAACTCCAGGTTTTGTAACCAAAGCAATGTAAGGGAGAGTTTTAACTAATACTTTGATACGCTCGATGTATAATTCCAAAAGTTCACCCTTTTGCATACCACTTAATTCTTTTTGATCATGATATTTTCGGATAAGAGCAGTTGTACTAATAATACTTCTCGGTGCGTTTTTAGCTTGTGCTGAAACAGCCGCAGTAGTTAAGATAAAAAAAGCACTAAATAGAATAATTTTCCCTTTCATAGATTCTTATTTTATAATTGGTTGTTGATAAAAACAAAAATATATAAATTAACTTAAATTACAACTGTAATGGTTTTTTTTTTCAAAAAATTTCCTTAAAAAAACCTTAAAAAACAACGTTATGTCGAGAAAATGTGCGTTTTAACGGGCATTTTGTTAAAAATGTTAATTAAAAATACGTAAGATATTAACTATAAAAAATATAAAATTAACTCTATAAATAATCAAAAAATACCTTCGATTAACGGATTTTGAAAAAAAATATTAACAAAAACATCTTGATATTTACTCACTTGAAGATATTTATTAACAAAATTCTGTCGAAAGTGACCGAAAAAAAATCAAAAAATCATTCGAAAACTTCGAATCCAAATTTGAAAATTGGAACGAATAAATAATCTTACTTCTGAAATTTTTGCCTACACATTTTCTTCTATCTTTGCGTCATGCAATTTTCTCAAATTTTAGGTCAAGATTACATCAAAAGCCACTTGATAAAAAGTGCTGCTTCTGGTAGAATCCCTCATGCTCAATTATTCGTTGGCCCAGAAGGAAGCGGCACATTAATAACTGCCATCGCTTATGCCCAATATATTTTATGTGGCAATACCGGTAATGAAAATTCAAACGGAAATGATTCTTGTAATCTAAAGTTTGATAACATCTCTCATCCCGATCTACATTTTATTTACCCAACCGTTACAACCGAAGACGTAAAAACAAAACCAAAAAGTTTAGATTTTATTCAGGATTGGCGAAGCTTTATTCAAGAAATGCCTTACGGCGGTTTGTTCGATTGGTACAAAATTCTCGGTGTTCAAAACAAACAAGGGGAAATTCGTGTAGAAGATGCACAAGAAGTTTTAAAATCGCTTTCGCTAAAATCTTACGAGGGCGGTTATAAGATTATGATTATCTGGATGGCTGATAAAATGAATATCGCAGCCTCCAACAAACTTTTGAAACTTCTCGAAGAACCATCAGACAAAACGATGTTTATTCTGATTTCTGAAAATGAAGAAGATATTATACAAACCATCCGTTCAAGATGCCAGGTGATCCACTTTAGCGGGCTTCCAGAAAAAGTTATTGCCGACGCTTTAGTTAGCCAAGAAAACATAGACGCGGGATTAGCCAAAAAAATTGCGCATCAAGCTCAAGGAAACTTTAATAAAGCATTGCACTTGTTAAAAGAAGATGATGACGATCTTCCGTTTGAACAATGGTTTGTCAACTGGGTTCGTGCTGCTTTTAGAGCAAAAGGAAATGCGGCCGCCATTCAGGATTTAATTTCTTGGAGCGAACAGATTGCTGCGTTGGGACGCGAAAGCCAGAAAAAATTCATTCAATACTGTATTGAAATGTTTCGACAAGCCCTTATGCTAAATTATCAAGCGCCGGACTTGGTTTACATCGAACCGAAAGTGGATAAATTTAAATTGGAGAATTTTGCTCCTTTTGTAAACGGAAATAATATCCACGAAATATTCAAAGAACTTTCAGATGCTATGTATCATATTGAAAGAAATGGAAATGCAAAAATTATCCTTACCGATTTATCGATCAAATTGACTCGTTTAATTCATAAAAAATAATTCATAATGAACAATGTTGCCTCAATTTTACTTTTGGCCTTTCTAGCTTTAACTTTTCTACAATCTGGTTACGAAAAAATTTTTTACTGGAAAGATAATGTTACTTGGCTTAAAGAACACTTTGCCAAAACGCCTTTAAAAAATCAAGTTCCGCTTGCCCTTTTGCATTTATTGATTTTAGAATTGATTTCAGGAATTTTATGTGTTGTAGGGGCAATCCAATTGTTTACAAATAATGGCAGAGAATTTGGTTTTTATGGAGCTATCTTTTCTTGTATTTGTTTACTAATGATGCTTTTCGGACAAAGACTTGCAAAAGATTACGATGGCGCAAGAACCATTGTTATCTATTTTATACCAGCTGTAATGGCTGTTTATTGGTTGAATTAATTCAACTTAAAGTTTAAAAAGAGCCGCAGATTCATAGATAAAAATCTATGTAAATTTATGATCCCGATGAGTTTCGGAAGTGGCATTAAAAAAAATTATTATAAAAAAATGAATCCAAAACATCCTTCAGAATCCCTAACTATTTTAACTGATTTAGTTTTACCGAGCGAAACAAATCCTTTAAACAATCTTTTTGGCGGTGAGTTATTAGCCAGAATGGATCGCGCGGCAAGTATTGCGGCCCGCAGGCATTCGCGCCGAATCGTAGTAACGGCATCTGTAAATCACGTTGCTTTTAACAGAGCCATTTCGCTTGGAAGCGTTGTAACCGTAGAAGCAAAGGTTTCTAGATCATTCAAAAGTTCAATGGAAGTTTTTATTGACGTGTGGGTAGAAGACCGCGAATCTGGAAACAGAACTAAAGCCAACGAAGCAATTTATACTTTCGTTGCCGTAGACGACACCGGAAGACCAGTTGAAGTTCCAGCAATTGTACCTGAAACCGAATTAGAAATTCAGCGATTTGATGCTGCGCTTCGCCGTAAACAATTGAGTTTACTGCTTGCAGGCAAAATAAAACCAACTGAAGCTACAGAATTAAAGGCTTTATTTTTATAGAATGATTTTGTGACAATTTGGAACAATCAAACTTCAAAAAAAGAAGTAATTTTACAAATTATAAAACTGATTAATAAAAATATAGAAGATTTTTCTTATATTTATCCAAAAAGACAAAATAATAATTTAGATAGTAGAAAAAAATGAGTTCAGAGAAAGAAGCCAAATTAAAAGCACTACAATTAACGCTTGATAAACTTGATAAAACCTACGGAAAAGGAACCGTAATGAAAATGGGCGACAGAGCCATTGTAGAAGTAGAAACGATTTCTTCTGGCTCACTAGGTGTAGACTTAGCTCTTGGAGTAAACGGATATCCAAAAGGAAGAATTATAGAAATATATGGTCCAGAATCTTCTGGAAAAACAACTTTGACGCTTCACGCAATTGCAGAAGCTCAAAAAGCAGGCGGTATAGCTGCCTTTATCGATGCGGAACATGCTTTTGATAGAAACTATGCAGAGAAATTAAATGTTGATATCGAGAACTTAATTATTTCTCAGCCAGACAACGGAGAACAAGCTTTAGAAATTGCTGAAAACCTTATTCGTTCTGGAGCTATAGACATCGTTGTAATTGACTCTGTTGCGGCTTTAACTCCAAAAAGCGAGATTGAAGGCGAAATGGGAGATTCAAAAATGGGTCTTCATGCACGTTTGATGTCTCAAGCTTTAAGAAAACTTACTGGAACTATCAGCAAAACAAATTGTACAGTTTTCTTCATCAACCAGCTTCGTGAAAAAATCGGTGTTATGTTCGGAAATCCAGAAACTACAACCGGGGGTAACGCACTTAAATTTTACGCTTCTGTACGTTTAGATATTCGTCGTTCTGCTCAAATTAAAGATGGTGAAAACGTAATTGGGAACAGAACTAAAGTTAAAATTGTTAAAAACAAAGTAGCACCGCCATTTAAAACTGCCGAGTTTGACATTATGTACGGAGAAGGAGTTTCTAAAACTGGTGAAATCTTAGACCTAGCTGTTGAATTTGACATTGTTAAAAAAGCAGGATCTTGGTTTAGCTACGGCGACACAAAACTAGGACAAGGACGTGATGCTGTTAAAACTTTGATTAAGGATAATCCAGAACTTGCTGAAGAACTAGAAGTTAAGATTAAAGAACACATGAAAGAATTGGCCAATGCCTAAAAAATAAGTCTAAAAAAAGACACTTAAAAGCCGAGTGATTACACAAAAATCTCTCGGCTTTTTTATTTTGAAAAAAAAATTAAAATTTTGACGCAACCTTTTTTCTAAACCATCATCTATATAAAAAAGCAGTTTTAATTGGTACTGCCATATATCAATTTCGGTTTTTTTTTAGAATTTACGTTGATTGGTTATTTGAGTAAAAAAATCCGTTAGTTATTTAAACTAGCGGGTTTTTATCCAATTTTCTGTTTTAATTAAAATTCCAACGCAACCTTTTTAAATTTTCTGTATCTATAATAATGTGAAATTAGCTTGAGTTAATAACCAAACTCTTTATTATCAACCATTAATATTTTTAATCATGAAAGAAAAAATAGAATTGTTGTACAATAAAAACCGAAGAAAAACCAAATTGAAATTTAAGAAAGTATTGCGTTTTATTTCAGAAAAGATAATTCACAGATAATAACTTTTGAATAAAAATAGGGGTTTTTAGTTCAAAAAAAATCCGGCAGATTCATTCATCTGCCGGATTTTGTATTTTACATAATGTTTTTATGTCTATTTCTGAAAATCAATCAAACCATTGTAAATCATATTTCTAACTTGGTCTCTTAATTCTTTTCTGTGATCGCTCGTAAAACCTTTTGTCTCTACGAAGGGTAAAATTCTAGCTCTCATCTTACCTGGACTTCCGCTCATAAATGTGTACGAAAATCGTTCTTTATTGTCTGGAAAAACAATCGGTACGATTGGAATCTGATGATCTATTGCCAATCTGAATGCGCCGTCTTTAAACTCATCCAGCAAAATACTTTCGTCATCTGGAACTCCTCCCTCAGGAAAAATACAAATACTCAAACCTTGGTTAAGACGATTCTGAGCTCTTTTAAATACTTCATTTTTACTTTTAGAAGAACTTCTGTCAACCAAAATACAAGTTCGTTTATAGAAAAAACCAAAAAGCGGGATCTTGACCAATTCTTTCTTTCCAACAAAAACAAAAGGATTTCTAATTAAAGCCAGCATCAGCATAATATCAGTCATTGAGGTATGATTAGCCACAATCATATAACTTTTCCCTTTAATGAGCTTCTGTTCGCGTTTTACGGTGTAATAGAAACCCATTCCGAAAAGGATAAATTTAGCCCAAATGCGGGCCATTTTAAAGAAATATGGATATCCTTTCTCAGAAAGGATGGAAATAAGCAGAAAAGGCAACATAATGAGTATTGGAATCGCCATCAAGACATAAAACCAAACTCTCCAAAGAATCCAAAAAGCAATTTTAAATATTTTCATAGCTTCAAATGTAAGAAAGAGAAATGAATTTTGTGAATATTTTAATATTGATAAAAATCAACTCTGCATTTTTTTGTAGCGCAGAGATCGCTGAGTTTTTTCACAGAGTGCGCGGAGTTTTTTTGAGAAAATGCTTTGCTAAAAAGTTCACAGAGCTGTATTTCTAATCCTGTAAACTTAAAGAAAAAACTTTTCTATTCTTTCGCATAAAACGATTAATTTTATGCGAAATTCTGTGTTAAATTTAACTATTATAAAATGACTGAAAACGAAATTTCGACAATTGTTATTGGCTTTGCTATCGAAATACATAGAAAACTTGGGTCTGGCCTACTAGAAAATGTTTATCAAGAATGTTTATTTTACAAACTCAAGCAAAAAGGTCTTACGGTAGAAAAGGAAAAACCAATGCCATTAATCTTCGAAGAAATAAAACTAGAATGTGGTTATCGAATCGATTTGTTGGTTGAAAATAAGTTTATTATTGAAATAAAAGCTGTTGAAGCTTTAACAGTAAATCATTTAGCTCAAACTTTGACATATTTACGATTAGGTAACTATAAACTTGGGTTAATAATAAACTTCAACGAAACACTTTTAAAAAATGGCATCAGAAGAGTTATAAATACTTTATAGAAATCCGCTATCTCTGAGAACTTAAAAACGAAGTGATTTAAAACTCAGAAAACTCTGTGAAAAAACTTTGCGATCTCTGTGCTACAAAGAAATACGTAGTGGCTTTGCGGTTATAAAAAACTTCACGACCTTTGCAATTAAGAAAAAAATGAGAATGGCAAAAATACTTACTGGTGTTCAAAGTACAGGAACACCGCATTTAGGAAATTTATTAGGAGCAATTATTCCGGCAATCGAATTATCAAACGATCCAGCAAATGAATCTTATTTGTTTATTGCCGATTTGCATTCAATCACTCAGATTAAAGACGGAAAAACTTTAAGAGAAAACACCTACAGCACTGCTGCAGCTTGGCTTGCTTGTGGTTTAAATCCTGAAAAAGTTACTTTTTATAGACAATCTGATGTGGTTCAGACTACTGAATTGACTTGGTATTTAAGCTGTTTTTTTCCGTTTCAAAGATTGACTTTAGCTCATTCTTTCAAAGATAAAGCTGATCGTTTGGACGATGTTAACGCCGGACTTTTTACTTACCCGATGTTGATGGCGGCCGATATTTTATTGTATGATGCAGAATTTGTTCCTGTTGGAAAAGATCAGTTGCAGCATTTAGAAATTACTCGTGACGTCGCTTCACGCTTTAATCACCAAATGGGGGAAACTTTTGTACTGCCAGAAGCGAAAATTCAGGAAAACATTATGCTGATTCCTGGAACTAACGGAGGAAAAATGAGTAAATCTGCTAACAATATTATCAATATATTCTTGGATGACAAGACTTTGCGTAAGCAAGTTATGAGCATTGAAACCGATAGTACTCCGCTTGAAGCGCCTAAAAATCCAGATACTTGTAATGCTTTTGCAATCTATTCACTGTTAGCAAATGAAGAGCAAATCGCACAAATGAGAGCCAACTATCTTGGCGGAAATTATGGTTACGGCCATGCTAAACAAGCTTTGTTTGAGTTGATTACTGAGAAATTTAAAATAGAGAGAGAAAAATACAATTACTACATCAACAATCTTGAAGAAGTAGACGCTTTATTGAAAAAGGGCGCTGAAAAAGCTTCAGTAATTGCTGATGGTGTTTTAGCAAAAGTTAGAGAAGTTTTAGGATTTGAAAAATAATTCAAAACAGTATTTTTAAACAAACGCTGATCATTTCAAAATTGGTCAGCGTTTTTCTTTTACATTTCTTTAATTATTTTTTTGTAACTTCAAGTGTATTAATCATTTAAAAATAGAAAAAATGGATAAATATATTGAAGATTATGATGTTCCGTATTTATTTGAAATATTGAATATATTTTTCGGCCTATTGTTGATTTATATTTTATACCGTCTGTACAAACATTTTACGAAAAAAATAATATATAAGATTTTCTGCGTTAAATTGATTCAAAAAGTTTTCCTGGAAGTGGTCTAATAACGCCTTTCAGTTCCATATTTATCAAAATACCAGAAAGTTTGAAAATTGGAATTTCGCATTCGATTGCAATGATGTCTAATAATTCCTTTCCATTCTTTTGAAGAAAATCATAAACGTTTTGTTCTTGCGGTTCTAAATCTATAAAAAGCTGTTTCTGAATATTTTTGGGTTTCTCTTTAATATCCCAGTTCAGCATATAAATTAAATCTGCTGCACTAGTTAATAGATTTGCTTTCTGCGTTTTAATCAAATTATTACAACCCTGACTGTATTTATCTGTCACTCTTCCCGGCACAGCAAAAACATCCCGATTGTACTCGTTAGCCATATTTGCAGTAATTAATGATCCACCTTTATCGGCAGATTCTATCACAATTGTAGCTTCAGTCATACCGGCAACGATGCGATTTCGCCGAACAAATTTCTCTTTATCGGGATTAGAATCGCTCCAGAATTCCGTAATAAATCCGCCATTTTCTTCCATCTTTGCCATATACTTTTTATGCGTACGAGGATAAATCTGATTCAGTCCATGAGCCAAAACTCCAACCGTCTGCAAGTTATGATCCATCGCTGCTTGATGTGCCACAATATCAACTCCATAAGCAAAACCACTAACGATAACAGGATCTAAGGGAGCCAAATCTTCTACGAGTCTTTTACAAAAATCTGTTCCATAAGAAGTAATCTGGCGCGTACCTACAATGCTTATTATTTTCTTTTTCTTAAAATCAAGATTCCCCGCAGTAAAAATTAGAATTGGAGCATCAAAGCAATGTTTAAGCCTTTCTGGATAATTTTCATCCTGAAAAAAAGAAACCTGAATATTATTATTTTTTATAAATGACAGTTCCTCATCAGCTTTTTCGAAAATAGTTTTATCCTTAAGATTCTTTATCAAAACTGATCCAATTCCGTCAACAGCCGCCAATTCAGAATTTTTAGCTTTAAAAATCGCAGAAGCATCGCCAAACGAATTAAGCAATTTCTTGCCCATTATATCTCCCACTCCATCAACCTTTAATAAGGCAAGCAAACTAAATAATTCCTGATCGGTCATTGTTTTTAACATTATGTAAAATAGAAAATATAAATCTACTTTTTTTGAAGGGCAAATATCTATAAAACAAAGTAATTTCTTAATAAAATTTAAAAATAAATTATCTATGCATTTTCTCTAGTGAAGAATAATTACCGTAATTAATTGATAACGAATTGTCTAAAAATATTTCTGAATTGTTAATAAAAATTGTGAATAAAATTTTGATAACTATACGCGTTGGCTAACTTTGTTAATATGAAAATCGAAGTATATATCTCACAGTTATTGTATCGTTATCAGTGTGTAACGGTTCCAGGATTTGGTGCATTTTTAACCGAAACACATTCGGCGCAGCTAAATGAAAGCACTAATTCGTTTTTTCCTCCAAAAAAAACCATTTCTTTCAACAGCCATATTAAAAATAATGACGGATTGTTGGCAAATCATATTGCACAAGCTGAAAAAACCTCATACGGTTTTGCAGTGAGCGCAATTGCATTTGAGGTTTTGAACTGGAAAAAGACATTGGAAGAAGAAGGCGTAATTCTTTTAAAAAACATTGGAGAACTGCGTTTAAATTCTGAAAGCAATATTGTTTTTAAACCAAACGACCAAACCAATTATCTGGCAACTTCTTTTGGATTAAGCCCTTTCGTTTCTCCGATGGTGAAAAAAGAGGCTTTTGAGAAAAAAATCGAAAAGATTGCGGCAAAAGAAAAAGATGCTGTTTTATTATACGAAAACGAAGAAGAAACTAAATCTTCAAACCCGTTCTTGCGTTATGCAGCAATTCTAGTTCTGGGACTTGGAATTACAGGAAGCATTGGTTACCCATTATATCAAAATCAAATCGATAATCAAACACTTGTTGTAGAACAAGCAGTTCAGAAAAAAGTGCAAAACAAAATACAAGAAGCTACTTTCTTCATCAAAAGTCCGCTTCCAGCTGTAACGCTTTCTGTTGATTCTGCTAAAGTCGAAACTGTTGAAACAACAATGCCTTATCACATTATGGCTGGTGCTTTCAGAAGTGAAGCAAATGCTAGAAAAGCTTACAACCAACTAATTAAAGATGGATTCAAAGCAAGAATGCTGAAAGAAAACAAACACGGATTGTTTCCTGTTTTATACGGAAGTTATGCTACAATGAAAGAAGCAGAACAAGCTCAAAAAGAAATACAAAAAGGCGAAAATCCACAAGCTTGGATTCTGGTCGAAAATCTATAAATCAAAAAAAAAATCCCGTTTCAAAAGAACGGGATTTTTTTTTGTATCTCACTTATTCTCTATTGTTTATCGTGAAACAATTTTTGCATCTTGCGATAAAATTTCTTTTTCTGACTGATATACAATCAGCATCGCAGGAGCAGAACCTTTTTCACCCAAAACAATGAAATGACATTCATATCTGAAATTACCTTTTTTAAATTCATAATGATGATTTTCTCCTGTTCCATCAGCATGAAAAATTCCGTTTTCAATTACCAAATCAGGTTTATCAGTCATCTTCTGGTTCAGAGACCATGAAGCATATCGATAGTTTTCATTTCCGAGATCATCAATTCTAATTCTGAATTTTGAAGTTTCAATAACAGCAACTGGTTCTTTAAAATTTGAAAGTGAAGTGTATACATTTTTTTTCTGTGAAGCAATCAGCGAATTTTTCAATTTCAATTCTTCCTCAGATTGATGATTGATACTGATAATTTTTCCATCGGTATCAATCCACAAATCGCCTCTGTTGAGCATGATTCCTCTCCAACCTACTTCTGACCAATCTTTTGCAGGATCCGATTTGGTTATTTTTTCAATCAAAGCTTTATCAAAAATTTGATCATATCTTTTTACAAAATCCTGTTTATCCTTTACCAAAGGAATTTGATATTCCCTTTTAAACGGAAACTTAAAACGTTCTGAAACCGCTTCTTTATCATTATTTTTCACTTCCAAAATAAATTTCGCAATGAACTTTTGATATTCTGGCTTCAAATCTTGAGCGTTCAAAAATGAAGAATTACAAACTAAAAATGCTAAAACTATTTTAAATGCTTTCATATTAAAATGGATTTAATTCGTTAGAAATTAGATTTTTAAAAATCAAAAAACAATGTTTCACGTAGGACGTTCAAAAGATTAATTAATACTTGCTTTGAACATTTTTAATTCATCCCAGGTAAATTCATCTCCATATTTTTCTTTCAAAGGACTCAAAGATTCTTCTTGGTAAAACTGAAATGCCTCACGCAAAGCCAAAATTTTATCATAAGGCAAAACATCAGTGATTTCAATTTTCTTCGCTTGAATAAGTCTAATCAAATGCCCTTCGATTGTTTGAACATTCAATTTACGCATTCTCGCAATATCTTCGACCGAATTTTTCTCCATCCACAAATCATATGTTTCTTCGACTGTCGTTTTTTTAGCCGTTTTAAGCTCACTTTTTTCTGCTTTAGCTGATTTGTATCGAACCACGGGTTCTTCGGTTCTAAAAATGTCTGTATTTGTCGTTTTAAGCTCTTCGCGAATCCTTTCTGCTTTGTTGCTTTTATAATTTTTAATATTTGGCGACGTCAGCTTTTCTTTACTGATTGGTTCACCAGCTACTACAACTTCGATCAATAGTTTAGCTTTCATCAATCGCAAAACAGCTTTGGTCTGCAAATCTTCTAAAAAGTTAAGCTCTTCGTAGAATTCTTTTACTTTTTTAAATTTTTGAATTTCAGCCATTTTATAAATCAGATCATCAACCAATTTGTCCATCGGCTTGAAAAAATAATCGTAAGCCGCCTCTACCCTTTCTTTCACAAAAAACAGATCGACCGTTTCTTTTATGAAAATTTTATTGAGCTGAGAAATGAATTTCTGCGAAGGATCTAAAAGCTGCTCCATAATTTCCATTCGCTTATGTGCCCAAACTGCATGTTTCGTTTTTTCTGAACCTGCCGCATTTTCGTTATAACTGAAACGATGGTTTCTCCATTCTTGCGCCAATTCTCCCCAATTAAAACTGTTTATCAAATAGTTATGAATAAAATTTTTGGTTTCAAAGTGCAGCGAATTCTGTAAATCCTGTTCTGTTGCCCGATTCAAAGCATAATCCATAACATCTTGGTCATTCGAAATACCATTCATCTGCATCGGAGAAAGCAAAATAAGCCCATTTAACGAACGTAAACGCGAAAGTGCTACATAGGCTTGCCCAGGCAGAAAAACTTGCGATACATCGAGCGCTGCTTTGTCAAAAGTTAAACCTTGGCTTTTGTGCACTGTAATCGCCCAAGCCAACTTAATCGGGTAATGTGCAAAAGTCCCTAAAACTTCTTCTTCGATTTCTTTGGTTTGTTCGTTGACTTTGTATCGGATATTTTTCCATTCGTACTTTTCTACTTCGAGCGTCATGTTCTCCTCCGGAAAGTGAACAAAGATTTCTTCATCCGAAAGCGATTTGATCACTCCCATTTTTCCGTTGAAATATCTCTTCTCAAAAGACAGATCATTTTTAACGAACATGATCTGTGCACCAACTTTCAATTTCAATTCTTCTTCGACAGGAAATATCTTTTCTGGAAAATCTCCAACCACAAATGGTGTATAAACATATTCTTTACCATCTAAATCATTGATTGACTGTGAGTTGATAGAATCAGCCTTAGCATTATGCGTTGTCAGTGTGATATATCCTTTATTCTCTTTGAAGTCAAAATCAGGCTTAACATACTGATTTAGAATAGCTATATCTTCTGGAGTGATCTGATTATTTCGAAGATTGTTCAAAACCGAGATAAAAGCATCATCTGTTTGACGATAGATTTTTGATAATTCGATATAAATCGGCGGATACGTTTGGAGAACATGAGAATGGAAGAAAAACTTTCCTCGGTAATAGTTTTTCAGCGTTCGCCATTCTTCATCACGAATAACCGGCGGCAATTGAAGTAGATCTCCAATGAACAAAACCTGAACTCCGCCAAAAGGCTGTGTGTTTCTTCGAACGGTCTGCATCATGAAATCAACGGCGTCCAACAAATCGGCTCGCATCATGCTGACTTCATCAATAACCAGAAGCTCCATGTTTTTGATTACATTTCGCTTAACGTTATTTATTTTGAAATGACGACGAAGCGATTCTTTGTTTTCAAACTTTACTGTTTCTGTAAATTGTGCACTTGCTTCGTACGACGGAATGAATGCAGAAAATGGCAGTTGAAACATCGAGTGAATAGTAACGCCTCCCGCATTCAAAGCTGCAATTCCTGTTGGTGCCACAACCACAGTATTTTTATGCGTTGTTGCAATGATTTCGCGCAAAAGCGTAGTTTTTCCCGTACCTGCTTTTCCCGTTAGGAAAATAGATTTTTGAGTCTGATTGATGAATTGTAAAGTGTAAGCTGCCGCTTCTGAAACGTTCTGCATTGGGCTTGTATTAAAGAAATAAAATTACCGCATTTTTATAAAAAGAAAAAACCTAAATCTTAGTGGATTTAGGTTTTCAGTAATTTAGTTAGTTTGGTAGTTTTTATTTTTTTGCTTCGCCTTCTTTTGTCTCAGCTGCTGGTTTTGCATCTGCTTTTGGCTCTGCTTTGTATTTATCATTTAAAGCTTTGATAATTTCTTTTGTGATATCGTATTTCTCTTCAGCATACAAAATTGTTGCAGCATCTCCTGTTCCATAGATGTAAGAGTAACCGTTTTTCTTTCCGTAATCTTTAATGAATTTTTTAACTCCACTAACAAGAGAATCCATTTCAACACCACTTTCTTGTTGTAACTGTTGAGCTAATGCTTGTTGTGCATAACCTAACTGCTGCTCTCTTTTTTGCAATTCAGCACCTCTTTGCTGTGCCCAAGCTTGACCGTTTGCTTGTGCTTGGCTTTGAAAATTAGCAGCGTCTTGCTTAAAACGTGAAATCTCAGCTTGTAATTGTCTCCCTTTTTCTTCCGCTTGAGCTTTGTACTTTGCCTCTAAATCTTTTGCCTCAGTGTATTCTTTCATCAAAACCGAAGTATCCACGTAAGCTGTTTTTACTTCCTTTACCTCTGCTGTTTTGTTACAAGAAACTGCGAAAACTGAAAGTGCGATAATAACTAATGCTTTTTTCATTTTTAATAATTCTATTTTTTTAAGTATTGAAGACAAAAATATAAAAAAATCAATAGCATCAACATAAAGTTTAAAAAATGCGTAAATTTTATGATATTGTTTTTATTTATAGTAAAAAATATAGCCATAAACCAATGTTATTACAATATTTTAATCTATTTTGTCTAGTTTTTATACAACTGAAAAAGCCATATTGTCTTTTAGAGGCAAAACGGCTTTAAATGTTTATTTGTTTTTCAAAACGTAAATATGTGATGAATATTCTTTTGTACTCTTTGCTTTCCAATTTGATTTTAAGCCAATGAAAAATGCTTTGATGTAATTCATTTTTCCTGTTTTGTATTTTTCAGATAACAGGCTCACATAAAATGAATCGAACTTCATTGGAAGTATCTTTTCTAATTTCATGTCTACTCTTTCGAAAAGCAATTGGATTGATTTTTTCGAAAAATGCCAAAAATGAATTGGCACATCATAAGCAGCCCAAAAAGTTTCATAATGACCCGCATCAAATGATTTATAGTTTGGAACCGCAACAATTAATGTTCCAGTTGGTTTTAATAAACGCTTCAGTTCTTCGATCTGATGTTCTAGATTTGGAACGTGTTCCAAAACATGCCACATCGTAATTACATCCAACGAATTACTTTCTAAAACGCTAATTTCTTCTACAAATGAAATTCCTTTTTCTTTAGCAATATTTTTAGCTCGATCACTTGGTTCAACTCCAATTGTTTCCCAACCGTCATTTTTTGCTGTTAAAAGGAAATCACCTGTTCCAGCTCCAATATCCAAAAGTTTTCCTTTTTTCGGTTGCTGGCTATTAATTAAATTCAATTTATTCTTAAGCGCAATATTTTTTACGAAATGATAGGCTTTTTCAAATAACGAACGTTTGTTATCTGTATGTGAAATATAATCTTCACTTTCGTAATATTTACCCAAATTTTGAAGTTCAGGCTGTGGAGAAGTAATTAGCATATCTAATTCTTCATCGTAATACAAATCAAAAATTTCTTTTGAAACAGAATGGTCTTTTACCGTAAGAAAGTGTTTTTTGTTTAAAACGTCCATTTTAAAATTATAGATATTTGGGTTTAATTTATAGCAAATCCTAAAAACGATAAAATTTCGTTTTTAGGATTTTTATTCTTTATTCTTCTTTTATTTCTATTTGGTCTTTGCAGAAATTTGATAATTCAACTTGATTGCAAAACTCTTGGTTTATCAATTTTTGATAGAATTGAAAAGAGTAAAACTCATTTCAATTCTATCAAAAGGTTTCACGTGGAACAGCATTAATTTTAAATTTATAATGCATTTCGAAAATAAAAACCAAAAAAAAAGTTTCACGTGGAACAAGTCAATTTTCAAAATATTACAATAATCAGAAATCAACAATCTAAAATCTAAAATCATTTACCTTCCCATATAAATCAAAAGCACGGAAATATCACTTGGTGATACTCCGCTAATTCTTGAAGCTTGAGAAATGGTTACAGGACGAATCTTGCTTAATTTTTGTTTTGCTTCAATCGACATTGATTTGATTTTATTATAATCAAAATTGTCTGGAATTTTTACTTCTTCCAAACGATTTAACTTATCCGCGTTATTTCTTTCTTTTTCGATATAACCAGAATATTTTACTTGGATTACGGCTTGCTCGACAATTTCTTCATCCAATTTATTTTCTTCGATATAATCAGAAACTTTTTCAAACTTCAACATATCTTCCAATTCAATTTGCGGACGAGAAAAAATCTTGAACATTTTATCTCCTTGCGAAATCGGCGCAGATTCTTTTGCTTCTAAAATCGGGTTAGTTTCTGCAATTGTAACACTGGTCTCTTTAAAGAATTGAACCATCTTTTCAGACTCGTTTAGTTTCTTTTCCATTCTTCGTAAACGAGCTTCAGAAGCCAAACCAATTTCGTATGACATTGGAGTCAATCTGAAATCGGCATTATCTTGACGCAACAAAGTTCTATACTCTGCTCTTGAGGTAAACATTCGATATGGTTCTTCCGTTCCTTTCGTAATCAAATCGTCAATCAAAACTCCAATGTATGCTTCATCACGTTTTAAAATCAATGGATCTTTTTCATACACTTTTAAATGCGCATTGATCCCTGCCATCAAACCTTGAGAAGCTGCTTCTTCATATCCTGTTGTTCCGTTAATCTGTCCAGCGAAATACAAACCTTCAACCAATTTCGTTTCCAAAGTATGTTTCAATTGAGTTGGAGGAAAGAAATCATATTCGATAGCATAACCAGGTCTAAAGAATTTTACATTCTCGAAACCTGCTACAGAACGAAGCGCTTTGAATTGAATATCTTCAGGAAGAGAAGTTGAAAATCCGTTTACATAAACTTCGCAAGTATTCCATCCTTCTGGTTCAACAAATAATTGGTGACGCTCTTTATCTGCAAAACGATTTATTTTATCTTCAATCGATGGACAATATCTTGGACCCAAACTTTTGATTCTTCCGTTGAACATTGGAGAGCGATCAAAACCTTCTCTCAAAATATCGTGAACATTCAACGAAGTGTACGTCATGTAACAAGAACGCTGATGCGTTAACGGAGAAGTCACATCTGAATAAGAAAACTTATCCGGTTTTGCATCTCCTTTTTCTTCGTTCATTTTAGAATAATCTAAAGAACGTCCATCTACTCGAGGTGGCGTTCCTGTTTTCATTCTTCCAGCTTCAAAACCTGCTTTAATCAAATCTTCTGTAATTCCGGTTGCAGCACTTTCTCCTGCTCTACCACCTCCGAATTGTTTTTCTCCGATATGAATCAAACCATTTAAAAAAGTACCGTTTGTCAAAACCACAGATTTGGAACGAATCTCCACACCAAGCGAAGTTCTAATTCCTTTTATCTTTCCGTCTTCGATAATCAACCCTTTTACCATCTCTTGATAAAAATCAAGATTTGGAGTTGCCTCCAGCATCATTCTCCATTCTTCTGCAAAACGCATTCTGTCACTTTGAACTCTCGGCGACCACATTGCAGGTCCTTTGGATTTATTCAGCATCTTGAACTGAATTGCAGTTCGATCTGAAACAATACCTGAATATCCACCTAGCGCATCAATTTCACGAACGATCTGTCCTTTTGCAATTCCTCCCATCGCAGGATTGCAAGACATCTGTGCTATGTTTTGCAAACTCATTGTAACCAATAAAGTTTTAGATCCCAAATTTGCAGCCGCAGCCGCAGCTTCAGAACCAGCATGGCCTGCACCAACCACAATAACATCGTATTCTTCTAAAAACATTTTGTTTTATTATTCTCCAAAAACCGCTAACGCGGTTTCTAGAATTACTTTTATATTTTCTTGTTCCACGTGGAACGAATATTTTAAATATCCAATATTGAAATTCCAAATTCCAAAACTATAATCTTCAAATCAGAATCTTCAAATATTGAAATCAATTAAACGTTCCACGTGGAACGCTTAAAAAACTATATCCAAACTAGAACTTCCAAACTAGAACTTCCAAACTAGAACTTCCAAACTAGAACTTCCAAACTAGAACTTCCAAACTAGAACTTCCAAACTAGAACTTCCAAACTAGAACTTCCAAACTAGAACTTTCAAATCAGAACTTTCAAATCAGAACTTTCAAATCAGAACTTTCAAAT
>NZ_WUMO01000016.1 GCF_009826975.1 Flavobacterium sp. HBTb2-11-1
ATTTCGACGGAGGAGAAATCTTCACGAGTAACTCTACAAAGATTTGCGACATTCTGTACGGAGCTACTTGTGGAGATTTCTCCTCCGTCGAAATGACAAGATTGTGCAAAATATCTAGTAACATAATTTATAAGAAGGCTTTCACTTAAAACTATAAACAGTCAAAAAATAGACGATCAAATTATTTCTTAAAAATGAATCTTCTCATTTTACGTTTTGCGTGAGGGATAGAAGCAAGCTACCGAAGTAGCGCGGATAGCCCGACCCCGATAATACGAGCGGGCGAATATGCTCAAAGTAATTTTGCCCGCTTGTATTATCGGGGGCACGCCCAAAATATCTTTATAAAAAAACCACCATCAGCCACCAAAAAATTGGAACAGCTTCAACCCAAAAAGAAGTATAATATTTAGATCGGTTTGGATTGGCGAAAATGATAAAAAGCATGAGCATAATAACCATTATCAAATTGATAAATGCATCATGATAATTAAAAGTTGATACGAAAATCTCTAAAAACCAAAACGGAACTAAAAGTGAAAGTCCTAAAATCTTGGTTCTTTTTACTCCGATTGTCTGCGGAACGGTTTGCAAATGCGGATCGTCATTGGCTAGATCTAAAATTTCAAAAACCAAAATCAGTACAAAAACCAATATAAAACGCTGAATGCATTTGATAAAGAAATCTGTCGTAAACGGTATTTCAGCATTTATTAATGGTAAAACTAAAGTTGCTCCAACCCAGCAAATTGCCACAATATAGATTTTTACGCCAGCCCAGTTTCTAGCATTTTTTCTATTTGGAAAAAAAGGTAAAGTATAAAGCGCCGTTATGGCAAAAATTCCGACCGAGACTATTTGCGTAATTCTCTTTAAATGAAAAAAATAATACCCAACCAAAATAAGGGAAACAAAACTCAAAACAGCAATAATTTTTAGCTGAGTTCCAATCGGATTTTTTTTTACGCGAACCAGTGCGTCATATTTTACGAAATTATATCCTACAATTGTTCCAAAAAAAACAAAAAGTGCCATGGGTTCATCATACTGAATATGAAATACATGAAACGTTATTCGCACAAGTGCATAACACGACAAAGCTACATGAATACTGCTATTCAGGTAAAAATCTAAGAAGCGTTTTGATACTATCATACCTCAAATCTAATCTTTTATTAACAAATCATATCATTAGTTAGAAATTTGATAAAAAATGAAGTTAAAAATACCTATTAAATTATTAATAATACTTAATTTTGCGCCACAAAAAACAACACATTTACTTTTAAATGTGATTCGTACAGCAAAATGGTGTTCGAACACATTAATTTAAAAAACTTAGATAGCTACATGAAAACAGATGCTTTTGCTTTAAGACACATTGGTCCAAGAGAAACCGATCTTCAGCATATGCTGAAAACTATTGGAGTTGACTCAATCGAGCAACTTGTTTACGAAACCCTTCCGGACGACATTCGTTTAAAAGCACCTTTGAATTTAGATCCTGCAATGACAGAGTATGAATTTGCAAATCATATTCAGGAATTAGGAAAGAAAAATAAAGTATTCAAATCATATATTGGTTTGGGTTATCATCCAACAATTGTTCCTGCTCCAATTCAAAGAAATATTTTTGAAAATCCAGGATGGTACACAGCTTACACGCCTTATCAGGCAGAAATTGCTCAAGGTCGTTTAGAAGCTATTTTGAATTTCCAAACTATGGTTATTGAATTAACTGGAATGGAGATTGCCAATGCTTCTCTACTTGATGAAGGGACTGCTGCTGCAGAAGCTATGGCTTTATTATTTGACGTTCGTACAAGAGATCAAAAGAAAAACAATACACATAAATTCTTCGTTTCTGAAGAAATTTTACCTCAGACTTTATCTGTACTTCAAACACGTTCAACTCCAATCGGAATTGAATTGGTTATTGGAAACCACGAAACATTTGATTTTTCAAATGAATTCTTCGGAGCTATTTTACAATACCCAGGAAAATATGGTCAAGTAAACGATTACAGCGCTTTTGTTGCCAAAGCAAAAGAAAATGAAATTAAAGTAGCTTTTGCTGCGGATATCTTATCATTAGCAACCTTAACTTCTCCAGGAGAAATGGGAGCTGCTGTTGTAGTTGGAACAACGCAGCGTTTTGGTGTACCAATGGGTTACGGTGGTCCTCACGCTGCATATTTTGCAACTAAAGATGAGTACAAACGTTCTATGCCAGGTCGTATCATTGGAGTTTCTGTTGATACAAACGGAAACCGCGCTTTACGTATGGCGTTAGGAACTCGTGAACAACACATTAAACGTGAAAAAGCAACTTCTAACATTTGTACTGCTCAGGTTTTATTGGCAGTTATGGCTGGAATGTATGCAGTTTACCATGGACCAGAAGGATTAAAATACATTGCAAACAAAGTTCACGCATCTGCAGTTACTGCTGCTGAAGCTTTAAATAAATTAGGAGTTTACCAAACTAACTCAGCTTACTTTGATACAATCTTAGTAAAAGCTGATGCTCAAAAAGTAAAAGCTGTTGCTGAGAAAAACGAAGTAAACTTCTTCTATCCTGATGCTGAATCAGTTTCGATTTCATTTAACGAAACAACTTCGATTTCTGACATCAACCAAATTATTGCGATTTTTGCTGAAGCTTTAGGAAAAGAAACTTTTACAGTTTCAGAATTATCTACTGCAAGTCAATTACCGGCTTCATTAGAAAGAACATCTTCTTTCTTGACACATGATGTTTTCAACAATCATCATTCAGAAAGCCAATTGATGCGTTACATCAAAAAATTAGAGCGTAAAGATTTATCATTGAATCACTCAATGATTTCACTAGGTTCTTGCACGATGAAATTAAACGCAGCTTCTGAAATGTTGCCTCTTTCAATGCCAAACTGGAACAGCATTCACCCATTTGCACCAGTTGAGCAAGCTGAAGGTTACATTACAATGCTTAAAAAATTAGAGCAGCAATTAAATGTAATTACTGGATTTGCTGGAACAACTTTACAGCCAAACTCTGGAGCTCAAGGAGAATATGCAGGTTTAATGGCGATTCGTGCTTACCACATGTCAAGAAACGAAGGTCACCGTAATGTTTGTTTGATTCCTTCTTCAGCTCACGGAACAAATCCTGCTTCTGCAGCGATGGCTGGAATGAAAATCATTGTTACGAAAACAACTCCAGAAGGAAATATTGATGTAGAAGATTTAAGAGCAAAAGCTATTGAACACAAAGATGACTTGTCTTGCTTAATGGTAACTTATCCTTCTACTCACGGAGTTTACGAATCTTCAATTATTGAAATCACTAAATTAATCCACGAAAACGGCGGATTAGTATATATGGATGGTGCAAACATGAACGCGCAAGTTGGATTAACAAATCCTGCTACTATTGGTGCTGACGTTTGTCACTTAAACTTACACAAAACATTTGCTATTCCTCACGGTGGTGGTGGACCTGGTGTTGGACCAATTTGTGTGAATGAAAAATTAGTTCCGTTCTTGCCAACAAACCCAATCTTAAAAGTTGGTGGCGAGCACGCAATTACTGCTATTTCATCTGCACCTTACGGATCTGCTTTAGTTTGTTTAATTTCTTACGGCTACATCACTATGATGGGTGCTGAAGGATTAAAAAGCGCTACAGAGCATGCAATCTTGAATGCTAACTATATGAAAGCGCGTTTCGAAGGACACTACCCGATTCTTTATACAGGAGAATGTGGAAGAGCAGCTCACGAAATGATTTTAGATTGCCGTGCATTTAAAGAAAACGGAATTGAAGTGGGTGATATCGCAAAACGTTTAATGGATTACGGTTTCCACGCTCCTACAGTTTCTTTCCCTGTGGCAGGAACTTTAATGATTGAGCCAACTGAATCTGAAGATTTAGCTGAGTTAGATCGTTTCTGTGATGCACTTATTTCAATCAGAAAAGAGATTGAAGCAGCAACAGCTGAGGACACAAACAACGTATTAAAAAATGCACCTCACACTTTAGCCATGTTAACTAATGATGCTTGGGATTTCCCTTACTCAAGAGAAAAAGCAGCTTATCCATTAGATTACATCGCTGATAATAAATTCTGGCCATCTGTTCGTCGCGTAGATGATGCTTATGGTGACAGAAATTTAGTTTGCAGCTGTGCTCCTATTGAAGCTTACATGGAAAGCTAAAATTTAGTTTTCTTATAAATATTTACAAACCCGACAGGTTTTTTAAAAACTTGTCGGGTTTATTTTTGGTCTCAGGTTTCAAGTTATGTCAACTTGAAACTTTTTTAGACAGAAGAAATCTGATTTAAAGAAACATAACTTTCTGCTAATCTTTTGTGAAATTATTATCGAGAAATTGAAATTACAGCAAAAAAACTTTAACTTCAAAATCCTCTTCAATCGTTTGAAATCTAGGAAATATTAAAAAATCATTAGAAAAAAAACAATATATCAATCTAAAAATAGTTATTTCATAATTATATGCATGCATACTATTTTTTATGATAGTTATCATAATATTATTTATACATTAGCAATAAATTTATCGGATAATAAAGGGAAAAATGAAAATAAAAATAATTGGTATTGGGAGCTATATTCCTAATTTAGAAGTAAAAAACACAGACTTTGACAAACATATTTTTTTAAATGAAGATGGAACTCCATTTGGTTACCCGAACGAAGTTGTTATTAAGAAATTTAAGGGCATTACAGGAATTGAAAATCGCCGTTATGCAGAACCGCAATACAATGCTTCTGATCTAGCTTTCTTTGCTGCTGAAAAAGCGATTGCAAATGCTGCAATTGATGCTGAAACGTTAGACTATATCATCATCGCTCATAATTTTGGAGATGTAAAACCTGGAACTACGCAATCTGATATTTTACCGAGTTTAGCAACACGTGTTAAAAACAAACTAGGAATTAAAAATCCTAAGTGTGTGGCTTATGATATTATTTTTGGATGTCCAGGATGGATCGAAGGCGTTTTGCAAGCCAATGCTTTCATTAAATCTGGAATGGCAAAAAGAGTAATGGTTATTGGAGCCGAAACGCTATCAAGAGTGGTTGACGATCATGATCGCGATTCGATGATTTATTCTGATGGTGCCGGTGCTTCAATCTTAGAAGCTTCAACAGATGAAACAGGATTATTGGCTTACGAAAGTGCCACTTACGCAACTGACGAAGCTAATTATCTTTTCTTTGGGAAATCATACAATAAAGATTTAGATCCAGATACGAAATACATTAAAATGTATGGACGTAAAATCTACGAATTTGCTTTAAGCAATGTTCCGTGCGCAATGAAAAGCTGTTTAGATAAAAGCGGAATTGCAATAGATGAAGTTAAAAAAATCCTGATTCACCAAGCAAACGAAAAAATGGATGAAGCGATCATCGAACGTTTCTACAAATTATACGACAAAACAGCTCCTAAAGATATCATGCCAATGAGCATTCACGATTTAGGAAACAGCAGTGTAGCCACTGTACCAACTTTATACGATTTAATTCTTCAAGGAAAAGTTGAAGGCCACGAAATCAACAAAGGTGACGTTCTTATTTTTGCTTCGGTTGGAGCAGGAATGAACATTAATGCTTTTGTTTATCGATATTAAAATTTAAACTCGAGTGAAATAATCTCGCAAAGACGCGAAGTCGCGAAGTTTTTTTTAACCATATAAGTAATATAAGACATATTAAGTTTTCTCTTAATTGAACTTAGATTACTTATATGGTTTATTTTTTTATCAAAACTTTGCGACTTCGCGTCTTTGCGAGAAATTCATTTTAAAACTTAGCACCTCAACTGAATACTAAAAACTGAACACTGAATACTTTTTTAGTATATTTGCGACCTAATTAACAATTCATGAACGAGAGATTCGTTCGCAATGACTATGTACGAAAAAACGTTTCCGAATAAAAGATTCAAACTTACTTTAGAGTTTTTACAAAAACACGTTAGCACATCAGAGACCATTTTTGATTTTGGAGTTCCAAATCCATTTTCTAAAATAATGGAAGAAAACGGATACAAGGTAAAAAACACTAAAGGAGAAGATTTAGACAACGATCATACTGCTTTACAAACAGAAGAATATACTGTTTTTACAGCTTTTGAAATTTTCGAACATTTACTAAATCCATACACTATTTTGCAAAACGTAAAATGTGATAAATTATTAATTTCAATTCCGTTACGCTTATGGTTTTCGCCAGCATATCGTTCTAAAACCGATATGTGGGACAGACATTACCATGAATTTGAAGATTGGCAATTGGACTGGCTTTTAGAAAAAACGGGATGGAAAATAACAGACCGTCTGCAGTTTACACATCCAGTTAAAAAACTTGGATTAAGACCTTTGTTACGATATTTCACTCCGAGATATTATATTGTTGTTGCTGAAAGAGCCTAACGGCAAATTCCAATAAAAAAATTCCAAATCCCAAATTTGGAAAGCTTATAAAACAAATCCCAAATTCCAATTGAACCCGGTTTGATTGGAATTTGGAATTTAAAAATTGGGATTTAAATTGAAAATTTATGAAGTATTACATTGTTATACCCGCACACAACGAGCAAGATTTAATTGGCCTGACCTTACAATCTTTGGTTTCCCAAACCGTTTTGCCTTCTAAAGTTGTAGTCGTAAATGATAATTCAACCGATAAAACAGAAGAAGTTGTTTTAAGTTTTGCAAAAGAAAATCCATACATTTCTGTTGTAAACAAAACTTCAGATGCGATTCATTTGCCGGGAAGCAAAGTAATTCAGGCTTTTCAGAAAGGTTTTGAAACTCTGGATTCTGATTATGATATTATTGTAAAAATAGATGGCGATTTAATTTTTCCTCCAAACTACTTTGAAACCATAATCAAACATTTCGAATCTGATCCAAAAATCGGAATGGTCGGCGGATTCTGCTATATTGATAAAAATGGCGAATGGGTTTTAGAAAACCTAACCGATAAAGATCATATTCGAGGAGCTTTAAAAGCGTATCGCAAAGAAACCTTTCTGCAAATTGGCGGTTTAAAACCAGCAATGGGCTGGGATACTGTAGATGAATTACTATGCAAATATTACGATTGGAAAATAGTTACCGACCAATCTTTACATGTAAAACATCTAAAACCGACTGGTGCAAATTACAACAAAACAGCTCGCTATAAACAAGGCGAAGCTTTTTATACTTTGGGTTATGGTTTCTGGATCACGGCAATTGCTTCTGCAAAATTGGCGATGATGAAGAAAAAACCATTTCTATTTTTAGATTACATTAAAGGATTTATGAAAGCTAAAAACGCCAAAACACCTTTACTTGTAACTCCTGAACAAGCTAAGTTTATCAGAAATTATCGTTTGCAAAAAATGAAAAAAAAGTTAATTTGATTCGGAAACGTGCCGAAAACTCTTAACTCATAACTCAAAACTCATAACTTCTTTTTACCTTAGCCAATATTTAAAACTTATGATGCTAATTCGTTATTTATCCCAAATAGGAAAATATTTTTTAATGCTGAAAGAAATTTTCAATAAACAGACCAAATGGCCTGTTATGAAAAATTTAATTTTCAAAGAAATAGACGATTTGATTATTGATTCACTTGGAATTGTCTGCTTTATTTCTTTCTTCATTGGAGGAGTTGTTGCCATTCAGACAGCCTTAAACTTAACCAATCCATTAATCCCAAAATATTTAATTGGTTTCGCGACACGTCAGTCTGTAGTTTTGGAGTTCGCACCTACTTTTATTTCGGTAATTATGGCTGGAAAAATGGGATCTTACATCACTTCGAGTATCGGAACAATGCGTGTTACAGAACAAATTGACGCTTTAGAAGTTATGGGAGTTAACTCAGTAAACTATCTTGTTTTCCCAAAAATTATAGCTTTATTGATGTACCCTTTTGTAATTGGGATTAGTATGTTTTTAGGAATTTTTGGAGGATGGCTTGCTTGCGCTTACGGAGGATTTTCAACGGGAGCAGATTTTATTATGGGAGCTCAGAAAGATTTCATACCGTTTCATATTACATATGCCTTTATCAAGACTTTAATCTTTGCTATGTTATTGGCAACAATACCATCTTTTCATGGTTATTATATGAAAGGCGGTGCATTAGAAGTTGGTAAAGCAAGTACAACATCATTTGTATGGACATCTGTTACTATTATCCTTCTAAATTATATATTAACTCAATTATTATTAGGATAATGATAGAAGTAAAAAATATAGAAAAATCATTTGGCGACAGCAAAGTTTTAAAAGGCGTTTCGACGGTATTTGAAACTGGAAAAACCAACTTGATTATCGGACAGAGTGGATCTGGAAAAACGGTTTTATTAAAAACGTTGTTAGGAATTCACACGCCAGACTCAGGAACAATTGAATTTGACGGAAGAGTGTATTCTGATCTAGACAAAGACGAAAAACGTGACTTGAGAACTGAAATCGGAATGGTATTTCAAGGAAGTGCTTTATTTGACTCCATGACTGTTGAAGAAAATGTAGCTTTTCCATTAAAAATGTTTACTAACAATAGCAAAGCACAAATCAAGGAACGTGTTGATTTTGTTTTAGAAAGAGTAAATCTAGTTGACGCACATAAAAAATTACCTTCTGAAATTTCTGGAGGTATGCAGAAACGTGTGGCGATTGCACGTGCTATTGTAAACAATCCGAAATATTTATTTTGCGATGAGCCAAACTCAGGTTTAGATCCAAATACTTCGATTTTGATTGATAACTTGATTCAGGAAATTACAAAAGAATACAATATCACTACCGTAATCAACACGCACGATATGAACTCTGTAATGGAGATTGGCGAAAATATTGTTTTCTTAAAGAAAGGATTAAAAGCTTGGCAAGGAACTAAAGAAGAAATCTTTAGAACCGACAATGAAGCAATCGTCAAATTCGTTTATTCTTCAAACTTATTTAAGAAAGTACGTGAAGCGTATTTGAAAGGATTATAATCTTTTAAATTCCAATATTTAAAATCCAAATTCCAAAAATAAGAATACTCAAAATACAAATCCCTAATTCCAAGTCTACTACAATTGGAATTTGGGATTTTTTTATTGACTTTTCCAGTAATTGGAAATTGGATTTTAAATATTGGAATTTTTCAACGTTATCAATTCAACTTCCGCATTTGGATTAAAAAGATACGTTTTTCCAGAGCTGATTTCTAAACACTCAAAACGTTTTGTACGAACGGCTATTTTCTTAAAAACTTTACCATTTTTGATTCTAAAAATACTTCCATAGGGAATTTCAAAAACATAGTTCTTGTCGTTCTCTTTGTCATATTGCTTTAAAGCCAAAGAAAGAGTTGTATCTGTATCACTACTTGCTGAAGGATTTTTGAAATGCCTCGCCAACAAAGGTAAAATATGTCCTGGAAATATTTCTGGCCGAATAAATGGAACCATCAATCTTTGAAAAGTAAATTTCCATTCATTACCATGCGGTTTTATATTTCTTCCAAACCTTTCAAAAGCAACCAAATGCGCAATTTCATGAATTAAAGTGATTAAAAACCTGTATTTATTCAAACTAGCATTAACCGTAATTTCATGCTTTCCACTCGGACCACGTCTATAGTCACCATGACGCGTCTGGCGTTCGTTTACAATTTTCAAATGCACCTGATTGGCCACTATCAAATCGAAAACGGGTTTTACCGCATGTTCTGGAATATATTTAGCTAAAGTTTCGCTCAATTTAATTATGAATTATGAGTTTTGAGTTATTAGTTTTTTCTTTGACGTTATGATTATACTTTTTATGATCTTTAGCACTTCCTCACATTGCTTATGCATTGATTCAAATTCAGCTTTGGAAATATAATTCGTAGCAATCAATATTTCCAACCAATACATTGATTCATCACATTCCTTTTGAGAAATTGATAATTTATAAACAAAATCGGGTTTGCTTTGTGCGTTAACAGCTTCACGAACGTTCGCCCCAACAGAAGTAATAGAACGCAAAAATTGTTTACTCATTACAAATTCCTTTCTTTCCATAACTAACCATTTGTAAAAATTAACTCCTCTTACAGCTAATTCAAAACTTTTAGTTTTCACAATACTCTCACTCATAATTCATAACTCATAATTTATAATTTACTAAGGGTTTGTTGATGAAACTTCAAGAACCTTTCCGTTATAATATTTATTTCCGTTAAGCGTAAAATCATAAATGTACGTTGCCATTCCCTCTGCCGAAATTGGCGCTTGATAACCAGGGAAAGCTTCGTTTAGCATTTCGGTTTGAACAGAACCCAAAGCCAAAACATTAAATGAAATTCCTTTTTCTTTATATTCTTCTGCTAATAATTCAGTCAAAGTAATTACAGCTCCTTTACTCGAACTATAAGCCGCTAATCCAGCAAATTTCAAACTTCCACGAACTCCGCCAATAGAACTAATCGTAACGACATGACTTCCTTTTTCTAAATACGGAATACAGATACGGGTTAAATTCGCCACCGCAAAAACATTCACTTTATAAATGTTTTCAAAATCTGCTTGGGTTGTTTCTGCAAAAGGTTTCCAAATTAGAGCACCGGCATTATGAACCACTGCATCTACTCTTTTCCATGTTGAAGAAAGAAAACTTTCCACCTGATCCAAAGCAGTTTCATCTGCCAAATCAACAGACAGACAAGTTATGTTTTTATTTTCTAAAAGTGCTTGCGGTATTTTTCTGGAAATGGCCAAAACTTGATGGCCGGCTTCAGCAAATTTCAAGGCTAATTCATAACCAATTCCTCTGCTTGTTCCTGTAACGATAATATTTTTCATGGAGCAAAAATAATCAAATGCTGTAAAACAGCCTCTTATTTATTCATGGTTATTTCTTGCGTAGGCGAAACCGCAATTTTGGTAACGGCTGGCAATAACTCTTGTGTGAATCTAGTTATATGAGGAATGTCCATTACTTTAAATTCATCCGAAACATGATGATAAAAATCAAAATTTTCAAAATCAAAAGTACTTAAAGATTGACATGGTTTGCCAAAAGCTTGAAAGAACGAATAATTATCAGAACGATAAAACAGCTGATATTCTGCTTCTTTTGGCAAAAAGCCGATAGTATTTTTACCAGTGTACTCGTTTATTTTTTGCGCCATATTCGATTTATCAAAACCAGTAATATAAGCTAGGTAATCTCGTTTCATTGGCACACCGATCATTTCAATATTCAATTGCGTATAAAGATTGAAGTTTTGTTTTTTCAATTTCTCAACTAAACTTTTAGATCCTAATAATCCTTTTTCTTCTCCAGCAAAGAATACAACTAAAATACTACGCTTATTCGATTTAGTTTCGCTAAAATATTTTGCCATTGCCGCTACAGAAGTTACACCCGAAGCATCGTCGTTTGCGCCATTATTTATTTTATCGGCTTGCTCTTTTTTCTCTAAACCAATATGATCATAATGCGCACTCAGCACCACAAATTCTTTTTTTAATTGAGGATCTGTTCCTTCAATAACTCCAACAATATTAAAAGCTGGCGAATTAAAATTGGTCAAGGTATCTCTGTACGTTTTAAAATAAGGCTTGATTTTATTTTTCTTTAAAAAGTCTTCTAAGAAAACAGCTGCTTTCTCTATTCCTTTCGTTCCGGTTTCACGCCCTTCCAATTCGTCAGAAGAAAGATATTTCAGGAAATCTGAGATTTCATTTTCTTTTACTTTATAACTGATTTCTATTGGCTTTGAATCTGTTTTTACTTCATTTTCCTTTGTCGTTGAAGTTCCCGATTTACAGGCTAAAAAAATAAATGGAAGCAAAAGGTATAGCTTTCTCATAGTTTTCTGTTTTATTGATGATTGATAATAAAATTTTAGACTATAAACTTATGAAAAGTAATACAATATTCATAAAAAAACCCTTTCAACTAAAAGCTGAAAGGGTTTAAAAATATATTCTAAAGATTATTTATCCAGCAATAACCGCTCTGGAAATTACAATTTTCTGAATTTCAGAAGTTCCTTCATAAATCTGAGTAATTTTTGCATCGCGCATTAAACGCTCTACATGATATTCTTTTACATATCCGTTACCTCCGTGAATCTGAACAGCCTCAACTGTTGTATCCATTGCAACTTGCGAAGCAAAAAGCTTAGCCATTGCACCGCTTACGTCATAACTCTTATGCTGATCTTTATCCCAAGCTGCTTTCATACATAAATGACGCGCAGCTTCAATATTAACTGCCATATCTGCCAATTTAAAAGCAATTGCTTGGTGGTTGCAGATTTCAGTTCCAAAAGCTTTACGCTCTTTAGAATATTTCAGAGCCAATTCATAAGCTCCAGAAGCAATTCCTAAAGCTTGAGATGCAATACCAATTCTACCTCCAGCAAGAGTTTTCATCGCAAATTTAAATCCGAAACCATCCTCACCGATTCTGTTTTCTTTTGGAACTTTCACATCAGAAAACATTAAAGAATGCGTATCAGAACCACGAATTCCCATTTTTTGTTCCTTTGGACCAATTGAGAAACCTGGCATATCTTTCGTCATAATCAAAGCATTGATTCCTTTGTGCTTTAATTCTGGATGCGTCTGTGCAATTACCAAATATACAGATGCGGTATTTCCGTTTGTAATCCAGTTTTTTGTACCATTAACTAAATAATGATCTCCCATATCGATTGCTGTCGTTTTTTGCGAAGTTGCATCACTTCCAGCTTCAGGCTCGCTTAAGCAAAAAGCACCGTGAATTTCTCCCGAAGCAAGGCCTGGCAGATATTTTTGTTTTTGCTCTTCAGTTCCATATTCTTGTAATCCCCAGCAAACTAATGAATTATTTACCGACATTACAACCGAAGCAGAAGCATCAACTTTAGAAATTTCTTCCATTGCAATCACATAAGAAACAGCGTCGAGACCGCTTCCTCCATATTTAGGATCAACCATCATTCCCATAAATCCAAGCTCACCCATTTTTTTGATTTGCTCAGTTGGAAAAATTTGTTTTTCGTCACGTTCAATAACTCCCGGCAATAATTCATTTTGAGCAAAATCTCTTGCTGCCTGTTGAATCATTAAATGTTCTTCGGTAAGATTAAAATCCATAGTAGTTTATTTTAAATGTTTTTCTCAACCAGATTTCAAACAGATTTCTTTAGTTGATGATTTTTTTATGTTTTTTGTGTTTTTTCGATGCCTTATTTTTTTGTGCAAAGGCTTCCAAAGATAATTTTTTAATGTTTAAATTACAATGCATGCATATAAAATTAATAGATCAGCAAAGATTACGATAACGTTTTCGTTATTATTTATCTTTTTTTTCAAAAGAGCATTAATTTGACAACAATTTCTATAAAATCTCTCATTCAAAAATGAGCTTAAAAAGCGTTTTTAAAATCAGAAAAATGAAATTTTTTATCACTCCAAAAATTAAACAATTCTTAAAATCAGTAAAACTACGTAAACCTACTCTTACTAAATTGATTGCTAATGCAATACAAAAATTAAACATGAAAATTTTAGTAAAAAAACATTTTCAATGTGACCTAAAAATTAATAAATTACTATTATTTTTGCCCTAAAAATAAAAAATTGATGAATATGAAAAAGATTTTACTTTTACTGACAATCCTTCTAAGCTTGCAATTTTCTACTGTTTCAGCACAAACTCAAATCGATGTTAATGGTGTTACAGTTCCTAGAAAAATAGAATTTCAAGGCAAGTCATTACAATTAAATGGAGCAGGCGGAAGATCAAAAATGTGGTTAGAAGTTTATGTTCAGGCATTGTATTTATCTCAATTAACTCAAGACCCGCAATTCATTATTGACAGTGACACAGAAATGGCTGTGAGAATCGAAATCACTTCTTCTATGGTTTCTTCTAGCAAATTAACAAAAGCAATGAATACAGGTTTTGAAAAATCTGCTGGTGCAAATTTGGAACAATTGCGTCCTAGAATTGAGCAATTAAAAAGCTTTTTAAGCGATGCCATTACAGAAAAAGATGTTTTCATTTTAGCGTACAATCCGTTAGACCAAAATGTTTATGTGAGTAAAAATGAAGTTTTAAAAGGAAAAATTCCTGGATTCGATTTCAAAAAAGCATTATTCGGAATCTGGCTTTCTGACAAACCAGTAGACGAAACTTTGAAAAAACACTTATTAGGACAATAATTCTTAATTTTTTAAATATTCGAAAAGCCGAAAACCAAATAGTTTTCGGCTTTTCTTTTTTGTTTTATAAATTTGATGCAAAATACATTATTCGCATTATTCTATTTTATACTTTTACGCAAAATAAACATATCACAACAAAATGAAAGATTTATTACAACAATTTGAAAACAAAGCACCTGAAATTGTTTTCAATTGGAAAGATTCAGAAACAGAAGCCGAAGGGTGGACTGTTATTAATTCACTTCGCGGAGGAGCTGCTGGTGGAGGAACAAGAATGAGAAAAGGCTTAGACATGAATGAAGTTTTGTCTTTAGCAAAAACAATGGAAGTTAAATTCTCTGTTTCTGGTCCTGCAATTGGTGGCGCTAAATCTGGAATAAATTTTGATCCAAACGATCCTCGCAAAAAAGGTGTTTTACAACGTTGGTACAAAGCGGTTTCTCCTTTATTGAAAAGCTACTACGGAACTGGAGGAGACTTGAATGTTGATGAGATTCACGAAGTAATTCCAATGACAGAAGAATGTGGTGTTTGGCATCCGCAAGAAGGAGTTTTCAACGGACACTTCAAACCAACAGAAGCAGATAAAATTAATAGAATCGGGCAATTGCGTCAAGGTGTAATTAAGGTTATCGAAAACCCAAAATTCTCACCAGACGTAACTAGAAAATACACAGTTGCTGATATGATTACTGGTTTTGGTGTGGCCGAAGCAGTTCGTCATTTCTATGCAACTTACGGAGGAGACATTAAAGGTAAAAAAGCAATCGTACAAGGTTTCGGAAACGTAGGTTCTGCAGCAGCTTTCTATTTAGCTGAAATGGGCGCAAAAGTAATCGGAATTATCGACCGTGATGGCGGATTAATAAAAGAAGAAGGTTTTTCTTTTGAAGAAATCAGAACTTTATTCTTAAATAAAGACGGAAACAAATTAGTTGCAGATAATATGATTCCGTTTGAAGAAATCAATTCTAAAATCTGGACAATTGGTGCTGAAATTTTTACGCCTTGTGCAGCTTCAAGATTGGTGACTCAAGCGCAAATTGACAGTTTAGTTGCAAACGGATTGGAAGTAATTTCTTGCGGAGCGAATGTTCCTTTTGCTGACAAAGAAATTTTCTTCGGTTCTATTATGGAAGAAGTTGACAGCAAAGTAAGTTTGATTCCTGACTTTATTTCAAACTGCGGAATGGCAAGAGTTTTTGCTTATTTCATGGAGAAAAAAGTTCAAATGACAGACGAGGCAATTTTTAACGATACATCTGAAACAATCAAAAATGCAATCGTAAAAGCACACGCTTTAAGTGCATCAAAAACAAATATTAGTGCAACTGCTTTTGAAATTGCATTGAAACAGTTAGTATAAATTTATTTATATCTCAATCTAAACGAGCCGCATTATTGTTGGCTCGTTTTTTTTTAACCGCAAGGCACGCGAAGACTTACGCAAAGAACGCAAGGTTATTTCTCGCAAAGTCGCGAAGTCGCAAAGTTTTTCTTTTTTAAGTTTCTTTGCGTCTCCGCGACTTTGCGAGATTTTAAAGAAACCGCTTTGTGAACCTTGCGTAAACCCTTGCGTGCCTTGCGGTTAAATAGCTAGCAGTTTTTAACGCAAAGTGCGCTAAGACATTTTAATTCAGAGCGCAAGCAATATCTAAATATTAAGTTCGCAAAGCTGTGTCTATATAAACTTTGTGAACTTTAATCTAAAGATTTCTCAAATTAAACAGATAAAAACTTTGCGTTCTCTGCGTAAACCTTTGTGAACTTTGCGGTTAAATAGCTAGCAGTTTTTAACGCAAAGTGCGCTAAGATATTTTAATTCAGAGCGCAAGCAATATCTAAATATTAAGTTCGCAAAGCTGTGTCTATATTAAACTTTGTGAACTTTAATCTAAAGATTTCTCAAATTAAACAGATAAAACTTGCGTTTCTTTGCGTAAACCTTTGTGAAATTTGCGTTATAATAAATTCTAAAAACTCATAACGCGCGGTTAAATTCTCTCTTTCATTCTAAACAATTTTTGCTACTTTTAAACGTTTTTAAAATAATACATTTCAAAATTTAGAATTTAAATGAGTTCCTCAATTTCTTCAGACCAAAAGAAATCATTGCTATTCACAACAGCTATTTATGCAGTAATAATTCTATTACTGTTATTTATACGTTTCTGGCCACCATATAATCCAGAAAACAATGTTGCTCTTGCTGATGGCGGAGGTGGCGGTGGAGGCGTAACCATAAATTTTGGAGACAGCGATTTAGGTTCTGGCGCCAATTATAAAAGCGAAGTTCTGGATGTAAAAAACAATGTAAAACAAGCGCCTGCAAAAGCAACTCCAGAAGAGGAATCGATAATTACACAAGAAAATACAATTGCAGATAATGACGTTGTAATTCCGACAAAAGAAAAGCCTAAAAAACCTGTTCCTGTTGAAAAACCGATACAAAAACCTGTACCGGAGAAACCAAAAGTTTCTAATTCGACAAACGATGCATTAGCCAGCATTATGAAGGGTTCGAACAAAGGTGGCGACGGAGACGATAAAGCAGCAGGAAATAAAGGAAAATCTAACGGAAGCTTAAACTCTAACGGATATTACGGTTCTGGTGGTTCTGGCGGAGGAACTGGAGGCGGTAACGGAACTGGAAATGGCATTGGAACTGGAAGCGGTTACGGAGCCGGAAGTGGCGGCGGTTCTGGTGGAGGTACAGGTTATAATCTAAATGGAAGAAAAGCATTATCTAAACCAGCGCCAAAATACACTTGCAATGAACAAGGAAAAGTAGTTGTAGAAGTTACAGTTGACCAAAACGGAAAAACGATAAGCGCAACGCCAGGAGTTAAAGGAACAACAAATACAGCGAGCTGTTTACTAGAACAAGCTAAAATCGCAGCATTAAACACCAAATGGTCTGCCGATGCAAATGCCGCCGCAAAACAAGTTGGAAAAATTATTTATAATTTCAGTTTGGATTAAAAAACACGAATTACACAGATTTAAACTGTTATCATAGAAAAAGGCTTTCAGAAATCTGAAAGCCTTTTTATTGAGTTTTTTTCGACACACTCACTTCGCCTCGTTTGTCATTTCGACGAAGGAGAAATCTTCGCGAGAAGCTCTACAAAGATTGGATATTCATTACGGAGTTACTTGTGGAGATTTCTCCTTCGTCGAAATGACAAGATTGTGGCACATTCCTTATTGTGATTGCTTCGTTCCTCGCAATGACTACTTCGGACTTGTAGCTATTACAAACTTCAAATTGTTCTTCACTCCTATCTGTAAAACATCTACTAAGTCTTGAACTTGCAGATTAAACGGAATTCGAACTACAACGGTTTGTTCTTTATCTGTTCCTATTTTTGACATTAAACTCGTTTCCAAGTTTTCAAAATCTACTTCCTGTTTGTCAATGTAGAACTTTTTATCTTCTGTAACCGATAAACTAATTAACTGTTTATTGGTCTTTTCATTAGCTTTAGCTTTTGGCAAAGTCATCTTAATCACATTCGGATTTGCCAGTGTTGAAATAATTAAGAAAAACAACAGCAGGAAAAACATGATATCGCTCAAAGATGAAGTCGCAACTTCGGCATGAAATCTTCTTTTTCTTTTAATAGACATGGCTTATGCTCTTTGAATTATATTGACAAATTCTAAAATCTGTTTCTGAATTTTTAAAGCAAAATTATCAATCTTTCCGTTCAATAAGTGGTATGCGCTATAAGCGATAATCCCTACAATTAATCCAGAACCAGAACTGATCATTTTCTCGTATAAACCTCCAGAAATGTTTCCGATACTAATATTTTCGGTAACCGAAATGCTATAGAAAATTTTGATAACCCCGGAAATTGTTCCGATGAAACCTAACGTTGGCGCAATACCTGCGATAAGTCCAAGATGGCCTAAATGCCTTTCCATTTCTCCAATTTCAATATCGGCAGCGCGGTCCATGTTGGCTTCAATCTCAGCAATTGGTCTTCCGATTACTAAAACTCCTTCTTTCAAAATATTTCCGGCTGCAGTATTATTTCTTTCTACAATTGTTCTTGCCAATTCAATATTTCCAGAATGTAATTTTTCACCAATATCTTGCATTAATCTGCTGTCAATTTTAGACGCTCGGCTAATGTACATATAGCGTTCAAAAATTAGGTAGATCGTATAAAACAGCAACAACGCGATTGGAATTAAGAACACTCCCCCTTTCATGATGAAACCAAACATTGAAATTTCATTTTGCGGTGCCGCGATCTTTTCGACCACTACATTTGAAGCATTTGCGATTGTATCTGTTTGTAACTGAATAAAAGTAAACATATATTAATTCTGGTTTTTAATAATTAATTCTAAAAAATATTTGAAATTTGCAATAAAGATAATTTTCGCTGTAATATTAAACTACAAAAATCGAAATTTATTTCAATCAACAACCATTTTATCTAAACAAATGAACTATCAAGAGACTACCAATTGGATGTTTAATCAGCTTCCAATGTACCAATTGCAAGGTGCTTCTGCGTATAAAGAAGATTTAACGAATATCAAATTATTGGCAGCCCATCTTGATAATCCGCAGAATGAGCTAAAGTGCATTCATGTAGCAGGAACAAACGGAAAAGGTTCTACTTCGCACATGCTTTCTTCTGTTCTGCAAGAAGCAGGTTACAAAGTAGGTTTGTATACTTCTCCACACTTAAAAGATTTTAGAGAAAGAATTAAAATCAACGGTAAAGAAATCTCAGAAGATTTTGTTATTGAATTTATTGCAAAACATAAATCTTTTTTTGAAGCTAATGATATGAGTTTCTTCGAAATGTCAGTCGGATTGGCTTTTGATTATTTTGCTGCTGAAAAAGTTGATATTGCGATTATCGAAGTTGGTCTTGGCGGAAGACTAGATGCGACTAATATTATCACGCCTTTGGTTTCGGTAATTACCAATATTGGTTTAGATCATACACAATTTTTAGGAAATACACTGGAAGCGATTGCCGGCGAAAAAGCGGGAATTATTAAACCGAATATTCCTGTAGTTATTGGCGAATATACAGATGAAACTAAACCAGTTTTTTTGGCTAAAGCCGAAGAAAACAACGCACCGATTTATTTTGCTTCAGATTTAATTGACCAAATTTATTTATCTGATTTGATTGGAGATTATCAGTTTCACAACAAAAAAACGGTTCAGCAGACAATTTCGATTTTGAACAATGAAACCGATTTTAAAATTTCCGTAGAACAATTAAAAGAAGGTTTACTGAATGTTGTAAAAAATACGGGCTTACAAGGCAGATGGCAACAATTGGGAGAAAGCCCAAAAATAATCTGTGACACGGCACACAACAAACATGGATTATCGGTTGTGATGAATCAGCTTAAAAACGAAAAATACGAGAAACTGCATATTGTTTTGGGCGTTGTAAATGATAAAGATTTAGATTCTATTTTGCCGCTTTTCCCAAAAGATGCGCAATATTATTTCTGCCACCCAAATTCGTCACGAGCTTTGCCTGCCGAAACTTTAAAAAATGCGGCTGAAAAATTCAGTTTAATTGGAGAGAAATACGATTCTGTTGAAATCGCTTTCGCGGAAGCAGAGAAAAATGCTTCAGAAAATGATTTTATTTACGTTGGCGGAAGCACTTTTGTTGTTGCCGAATTGCCTTTGAACTAAAATATACTTTTGATGTAGAAAAAACTTCAAAAAAATCATTTTAATAACAAATTCATAAACAAGGAGATATAAACTATTTTTAAAAAATTTTTATTTTTTATTCGAATTTCTTTGCAGAACTCAAAAACTAGCGTATATTTGCACTCGCAATCACAAACGATAGCAACCTAGTAAAATAGGGCGATTAGCTCAGCTGGTTCAGAGCACCTCGTTTACACCGAGGGGGTCGGGGGTTCGAACCCCTCATCGCCCACAGAATTTTAAAAACTCCAAAGTCTAATGATTTTGGAGTTTTTTTGTCGTTATAAATTTAAAAACAGGGATTTGATAAGGAAGTTCTGAGCATTCCGATTTTTAATCGGAAGTGGTCGGGGGTTCGAACCCCTCATCGCCCACCAAGAAACTCCTTAAGAAATTAAGGAGTTTTTTTTTGCCCTTTTTTCAAAAAACACCTTTATAAATACGATAAAAAACTTATGAAAATGAAAGGTTACATAATAGCAATAGTTTCCTTGATTTTAATTTCCTGTAATGGTCAGCAATCAAAAAATCAAGATAAGATAATAATCCAAAAGGATTTAAAAAATGAGAAAATGAAAGATTATGTCTTTTTAAGATATGTACGCAGATTCATACTTTCCGAAATTTCTCGTTGACAAAGTAAAGACAATACTTATCGACCTATGTTTTGAAATCGAGAAAACATCGCCAAAAAATCTTGATGAATTCTACCAATTAACACATTCTGCGACAATAAAAATCAACGAATTACAAGATGATTTTTACGAGAATAATAGTGAAATTGAAACTGTTGCAAGAGAATCAATTGGACAAGATTTTGATATTATTGCAAAATCTTACGGATTTGATGCTGATCCGGAAGAAATAATTGCACCTAGAGAATGGTAAAAATCAGGAATTAAACTGAATTAAGATCGTTTTACAGATATAAAATTACGCATACTGAAAAACCAAAATATTGTCTTTTTACAGAATCGGATCATATTCTATTTGCTTGATAATAAAATTTTCAATTTTTAACCTAAAACCATAATCATTTTGAAGATAATCATGTAAAGTAATTTCAGTATTAAAATTATCATTTTCATCAATGCTAATACAAAAATCAAAAACATTTAAGCCATCAAACCAATCTGTTGAAACATATGGAAGTCTATCTCTAAAATCATTCCCATTATAAAACCTAAGCAACTCTTCTTTTATTTGTCCCAGCCATATTATATACTCACTTAATAACAATAAAGTATAGAGATCAGGCTTTTTATCTGAAAAAATAAAACATGCTTCGTCTCCCCATACAGGTTCATTCGGTACGTTTTTATTTAAAATAACTATGTTTTTAATTTTATCAGAAATTTCAATATCATAACTCCCTCTATTAGTTTGAGAAACAACGAAATCTTCAGTCAGCAATTTTGTAGGATCTTTTTTTATTTTAGAATCACGCAGATCTCTGTAAACTTTAATATTCCAAATATCTCGGCTATCTATTTCTGATTGCAATTCTTTTATTTTTGCTGTTTGCATTGTGCTCATAGTGCTTTTTTCTAAACTTTTATCTATAATTATAGAAGCAAAGATGTTACTCCCTACCATATTATAAATCTTGGCTAGAATAAATTCTTCTTCAAAAGTGAGCTCCTTCAAATCCTTTAAAAAGTAGATTATATCATATAGCTTTTCAACACTTTTCTCAGAACCGTTTGAATTTAAAAATTCTGATTCAGCATCAACAAATTCTTTAACTATATTATTCATTATTCTTATTTAAAAATTATTTCCTCACAAACGAATATAGCAATATTTAAGCTACTTTATAGAATTACAAAGCTTAATATCTTAGTATTGCCATTTAGACTGAAAAGAGAAATCACACTCGAGTATCAACAAAGATTAGCGACAAACTTTACGGAATCTCTAGTGTGATCCTTCGTTCCTCAGGATGACAAATCTTTGCCTAAAATTAAGCTTGAGAACAGAATTCAAAATCCTTAACATAAAAATTGTATTTTTGTTTACCGCTCCCCAAGAAAATCTGTAACATACATTTAAAATCTGTTTTTTACAGTTCTGGTTTATTCACTTAATTATTATCTTTGAATTATGAGCACACTATCAAGACCAAAACATATCGGAAGAAACATCAGCCGTATTCGTGAACTTCGCGACATGAAACAGGAAGCATTGGCACAGGCTTTAGGAACAAATCAACAAGCTATTTCTGCTATGGAAAACAGCGAAACTATTGATGAAGAAAAACTTACTGCAGTTGCAAAAGCACTTGGCGTTACAGCCGAAGGCATTAAAAATTACAGCGACGAAAACATACTAAGCATAATCAACAATACATTTAATAGCCATGACAGCTCTACATTAAATGCTGTCAATTTTCAGCCTACTTTTAATCCGCTTGATAAAATTGTAGAACTTTATGAGCGTTTGGTTCAGGCAGAAAAAGATAAAATTGAATATTTAGAAAAAATAATAAAAGGGAAATAATCTTTTAAAAATCATAAAAAAAGCTCCATTAGAAATAATAGAGCTTTTTTTACTGTCTTTAATTCAAACGAACGATAATTTACTATCACTCATTATTTTTTATTTTCTCACATACTTTTTCAAGAAGGCTTTTGGTTTGCTTAAAATATTTCATTTTATCATCGATCTCTTTTATTTTGGCTTGAAAAAGCTCCAATGTTTCTGGTTTAGAATCAGTTGTTTCGAACCAGCTGATCAATATTTTCTTTATTTCCGCCAAAGTAAATCCGACTTCTCTCGCTTCTATAATAATTTCTAGACGCTCAATAGTATTAGCATCGTAATGTTTATAATTATTAGAAGTCACATTTTCATCAGTCATTCCCTTGATCATTCCTAAATTTTCGTAATATCTAATCGTATGGATTGACAATCCGGTTTTTTTTGATAATTCGTTTACAAGCATAATTTTATTTTTTGAAAAACCACAAAGCATAGAGTATAGTCTATACTATTTAGATACAAATATACCAATTATTTTTATTTTTAAAATTTCAAAACACGAGAAATGAGATTTCAAATAAAAAACTCCATTATTTTTAGTTAAGCTTTTTTTGAAATTATAAAGAAGCTTTATTTCAATTTCGTCAGCGCTTAGAATTTCTCAGCAAAAACTCACATTAAAAAAAGTCTATTGCTAGCTGATGAACTGCTATACATTTCTAAAATTACCTGCAAATGCCTCACCCCTAAGGTTTTTATTATGCAAAAGCATATTTTTTTCTTGTAAATTTGTGATTCCTTGTAAAATCAGAATACCGCATTCACAACTATAAAACTCGAAAGAGAATTAAACGCTTTACAACAAATGGAAATATTAATAATTACTGGCCCTCCATATTCAGGCAAGGGCACGCAATGCGAAATTTTAAAAGATGAACTTCATTTTGAACATATTTCAACTGGAGACAGATGCCGTTTGGAAAAACAAAATGAAACGGAAATTGGAAAAATAATGTCTCAATATGAAGAAAAAGGAGATTTGGTTCCTGACTCAATAATGAAAGATCTTTTTAGCAAAATATTGGATGAAAATATCGCTGCTAAAGGAATCATTTTAGACGGTTATCCAAGAACTGAACCGCAAGTAAATGATTTATTAGAACTCGTTAAATCTAAAAATCTAGAAATTGGAAAAGTAATTAATATTGACGTTCCAAAAGAAGAACTTTTAAAAAGAGCACAGAAAAGAGCCGAAACTTCTAACAGAAAAGATGACAAAGATGTTAATATTCACCTTAAAAGAATTGCAGTTTTTGAAAGTTCAACCAGACCAGCAATCGAATATATGAAGTCCAAAATTAAAGTTTTAACTTTTGACGGAATGGGTACAATTGAAGAAATAACAAAACGAATTAAGGATAATCTATAAAAAAACACTGATTTAAAAAAATGGTACTCAGCATGATTGCAATTAACAACCAAAACTATCTTTTGAATTATATTCTTCTGCAATATCACTCCAATCATTATTCCATGTACGCTCAAAATAAATATCTGCTTTCGCCCAGTCTTCTGCGTCCCAATCTTCTCTTTCATCAACCAGTTTTAATTTCTTGGACTGAATTTTTCTAATCATCAAATTTAAAAAATCATCAAAACTATCAGAAACTACTGAAATTGGCTCAGGATCTCCGCAAGGAAGATAGATGACCTGCCCTAAAATACCATCTGTATTTGGAATAAAATCTAAACAAAGAAAATTTCCAGAACCATCGTGAGCGAATGGAATTCTTTTAGTCGAATACAAAACATTCGTAATTTTTCTTACCTGATTAATAGCTTCAGGCTTTGTATCTGGAGCATTTTTAAAAAACAACCATTCTCTTTTAACTCCTTCAATACTTAAATATCCGAATCCTCCCAAAAAACCTAATGTTCTTTTTTCTCCGTTATAGGTTTTTAACAATTTAACATAAGATGCAGGTAATTTTTGGTCCACAAATTTTTCCAGTTCTTGTATTTCAACATCAGTTGCCCCTTTCCTCATAAAACGATGAAAAATATCAAGCTTACTTTTACAAACATTAACTAAACTGGCTGTTACTACTTGTTTCATGATAGATATGTTTTTTTTATTTGTCCTTTTGAATGATTAAAAAATAATTTGAGCACGAAAATTAAGTAATATTTTTTCATCTCAAATTTTATAATATTAGAAATATCTATCGGATGTCTTTTACCATCATCTTTTTTCTTCTCTGCGTCAAATAATTCCTAAATGGAATATCATAAACCACCATCACTAAATATGCAAAACCAACTAGCAGAATCACAGAAGTTACGACTATCAAAGTCAATTGTGTTGTATCTGGTTTGTAATTGGTATAATAATTTCCAAACATCCATAAAACCGCATAATGCGTCATATAAAGCGGATACGATATTTGGCCAGAAAAGATACAAGCTTTTTTTAATCCAAGTTTTAAAACAGCTCCAGCTCCTAAAGAAATTAGTAACGGAAAATATAATAATACAACCAAAGGTTCCGAAATCCAATTGTATTCTGAAAACGGCATAATAAAAGCTAATAGCAATAAAATAGTCAATCCGCCAAAACCGAGCTTGTTTTTAATAATCCAATTGGATCTATAGATAAGTAATCCTGCTAAAAAAGAATACGAAATTCTCGCACATCCATCCCAAAAAGTTTGTCCGCTCCAGCCTCCTAATAAATTGCCCGAATTATATCCGACATAACAGATTGCAATCGCAGACAATATCGTTAACAGCAATAAAAAACTTCTGGCAATTCTGTAAAGCACAAATGCATAAATGATATTGGCAATATATTCCCAAAACAGTGACCATGCTGGCGCATTAAAACTAAACAAATTGAAACCGCGATCTGCAATAACCGGAAACGGAATAAGAAATATAGAACAGATAAATGTCAAAATAATTTTTCCTGTACTATACAATTCCAAATGACCTCCAAACGGATCAAATAAAAAAGCCAGCAATCCTAATATAGACCCCGCTACAACCAACGGATGTAATCTTATAATTCTTGATAGAAAGAAATTGCGAAGACCCATTTTAGCAATGCGATCATCATAAGCATATCCGATTACAAATCCTGAAAGGCAAAAGAAAAAATCGACAGCCAAAAATCCGTGTCCAATAAAATTCTGGCTTGGATCGGTAAAAATCCATTCCATAAAATGAAACACAACAACTGCAAAGGCCGCTATACCTCTTAATCCATCTAAAATTTCAAAATGCTGTTTTGTTTCAAGAATTGCTGTAGTTGATTGGCTTGTACTCATTAGATTGTAATATGCTTCTGATTCGTAAGTATATAGTTTTGCAAGTTCTATAAATTAATAGTTAAATCAAAGCGTGAATCATTACCCCCACTAGCAGAAGATATAAAAACTCATTAATAAAAATATCTTAATCATTCAATCCTTTTCCCTCTAGAATTCTCAGGATGTTTTTTTCTACTCTAGCTCCTCTCGTTTTCGATTGTTTAGGTTGGGAAAAATGAAGCAAATAGGCTCGTTGTCTTCCAGGAGTTAAAGCATAAAAAGCTTTTTGAAAATCAGCATCAGAATCAAATTTATTCTGAAGTTCTTCGGCAATTTCAAAATCAGAAACTTTTTTCAATTCTACTTTCTGTCCTGATTTTTCAATTTCAGCAGCTTCAAAAATATATTTTTTTAAAATTTCCTTTTTAGCTAAAATATCTTGAACATTCGTAAATCGCACTTGACGCGCTGCCTGAACATTATTTGACTGCTGAATCAAGATATTATCTGGATCTTTCATTAAAGCGCCTTTGAAAAACAAAAAAGCACAATATTCTTTGAAATAATGGATTAATACAATATTCGCTTTTTCGAAAGTGTAACAAGGAGATCCCCATTTCAATTCTTCAGACAAATGACAGTCCAAAACAATTTCTCTCATTTGTTCAATTTCGGCCTTCCACTTTTCTGCCTTTTCAAAATAAAAATCGACTTTAGAATTTGTACTATAGTTTGCCATAATGGGTTAATTTAATAATATATAAATTTAGCCTTTTTATATATTTAAAATTCAAAACCTTTAATAATTCCTCTTTTGGACTGAAGAACAAATTTTAGAATCTTGTTTCTTTCAGCAGTTTCTTTAAAACTTTCTGCAATTAATTCTAAAGCAAATTTAGTATTTCTCTTTTCTTGAAACAAAATCCTATAAATTGATCGAAGCTCATCAATTTTGCTAGAGTTAAAACCTCTTCTTTTTAGACCAACAGTATTTAATCCTGCAAACCTTAAAGGTTCATGAGCCGCAACAATAAAAGGTGGAACATCTTTAACAACTCTGCTTAAACCGCTAATCATAGCATGTTCACCAATAACTGAAAATTGATGTATTGCGGTCAATCCGCTTATATTTACCCAATCTTGAACAACGACCTCTCCAGCCATGCCAACACTAAATCCAATAATAGAATTATTTCCTATTACACAGTCATGTCCGATATGAGCGTTAGACATAATCAAATTAGAATTACCAATCCGTGTTTTACCCTTCGAGATTGTTCCTTTGTTAATTGTTACAAATTCTCTGATTATATTGTTATCCCCTATTTCCAAGAGAGTATATTCTCCTTTGTATTTTAAGTCTTGGGGAATACCACCTAGAACCGCATTAGAATGGATCTGACAATTTTCTCCAATTCTCGATCCGCTTAAAATTGTCACATGATTACCTATATAGGTATTATTGCCAATTACAACATCTTGCTCGATAGTAACACCATTTCCTATACAAATGTTATTTCCCAGAATAGCATTTTTATGAATAAAAGTTTCTTTCAATTTTTACATCTTTAATGAGGAACAAAAATTGAAAAACTCTAGATACTTTTTATTGATGTAATGTCAAATAATTGACGCTCGAATCCTACTCAAAGTTTCTTGGCTTACACCGATCAATGAAGCAATATGCTTCAGTTTGGTTTTTTTAATAATTTGAGGAAATGATTCTAAAAGAAATAAGTACTTTTTCTCAGCAGTCATTAATCGAAACACATGATTAAACTCATTTATATGAGAAAGATAATATCGAAGCTGCTTGATATGAAATTTTATAAATAGCGGATATTCTAATAGAGCCTGCTCATCGGAATAAGACAGAGAATATACCGTTGTTTCTTCACAAGTTTGAAAACTCTCAAAAGACGGTTTCTGCTCAAAAAAACTGCTCATTGAAGTTACAAATTGATGATTGGTATAAATCCACTTCGTAACTTCGATTCCATCCTCAATACAAAACCTTCGAACCGCACCTGATTTTATAAAATAGATTTTACGACAAATCTTACCCTCTTCTATGATAAATTCATCTTTTTTAAAAGTTTCTTCCACAAAACTTCCTTTAATTGCACGTTCTGTTTCCAAATCTAATTCTTGAAAACTATTTATAATTCGAATTAGCTCTTCCATCGATTTTTAATTTCATTAACAACCAAATTTAAAACGAAATTAATACAAAAGCTAGATTACAAGTAAAAACAAAAAATTTAATCAATTATAAACGTTCTAAAGACCCATTAATAAAAAGTCGATCTAAGTTGTCATTAAAGAAAAATCAATGCAAATAAACTAACGGTAATCAGCCTCACTCACAAACACACTTTATATACATTATATACATGCATTTCCCGCAACGGCGAAAACTAAGACACCTACTTTATCTTTTACTTTTAAGACAAAACCCTTCAAAACCGGCAT
>NZ_WUMO01000017.1 GCF_009826975.1 Flavobacterium sp. HBTb2-11-1
TTATTAAAAGCCCTTAAAATAACACCCACTAATTCAAGATGATATACAAATAAAAAGTGTTGTATTTGGCTACTTTTAATAGTTTGTTTTTAATAAAATTTGATACTAGAAATTTTAGTGCAAAATTCCTTCTATTTTCGAGTTCATTTTGCCAGTAGAAGATTTTAGAATAACAGTTTAAGACAAATTTGTTTCAAATTTGAAACAAACTGGTGAAAAGCATCAAAACATATTAATCTATAATTCAACTAATTAACAAAAACAAAACTTTAAAATTATCATAGTACAAATCTGTCTTTTAAAAGGTTTATTTTAAAATATCTTCAAAAGTTCAAAAGGCAGCAGCAAAAACATAACTGTTTAAATGCTGCTGTCTCCTAAACTAAACTCCTGTTATAATAAACTCGCTTCGCCTATTTTGCTGGTGTTCTTCCTCAGAACATTGCACTCCATCTGAGCAGCGGTTTACCAGAGCCGTTTCTCCATATCCTTTTCCTGTCAGGCGGTTTTTGGACACTCCGTTTTTAACCAGCCAACTAATTGTAGCTTTTGCTCTACGGTCTGATAACGCTTTATTGTACTCGCGACTTGCTCTGCTATCGGTGTAAGAACGTATATCTAGCTTCATCGTTGGGTTTTGGCTCAGGACATCTAGTATTTTAGCCAGATCCAAAGCTGCCGCGGCTGTTATGTCAGACTTATCCAAATCAAAATAAATCATCTTGATTCCGAAGCATTTTCCTAAATCGTCTCCAACTGTAACTTTGCAGACTGATTTGTCAAGAGCAATCGGCAGACTGGTTTTTCCGCTTGCATTTCCAATGGTCACCAATACTTCTTTGGTTGCATATTCTTGCTTTTCAGCTCTTACACTATAAGTTTTTCCGCATTCAACATCAAATCTGTATTGTCCTTCAGAATTAGAGAGAACCGACTTTTTGATTGCCTGATTTTCATACAGCGTAACTTTTGCTTCAGGCAGAACAGCACCAGTGGCAGCATCGGTAATTACCCCATTTAGCTCTTGGGTGCATTTTAATCTTCTAGTTTCAAGAAATTTATAAATATCATCAGATCCCTGCCCTCCATCTCTGTTTGATGAGAAATACCCTCTTCTGGTGGCAGTGTCAATTATGTAAGCAAAATCGTCTTTTGGAGAGTTAATGTCGCTGCCCAGATTCTGGATATTGCTGACCACTCCGTTACTGTCTAGCTGTCCTACAAACACATCCAATCCTCCAAGACCGGGATGGCCGTCTGAGGCAAAATAGATTTCATTTTCGCTGGTTACGTAAGGAAATGTCTCTTTTCCTTCTGTATTAATTTCTTTGCCAAGATTTTCTGGAGTTCCGTAACTGTTTCCGTTTATGCTTACCTTATAAATATCAGACTGTCCTATAGTTCCCGGCATGTCCGATGCAAAATATAAGGTTTTCTCATCAGAGCTCAGCGCAGGATGCGCTGTACTGTAATCATCACTGGTAAAAGGGAGTGTCGTTATATTGGTCCATTTGCCATTTACCAGATTCGCTCTGTACAGTTTTACCAAAGTGGCATCGCTTTCATTCTTGCCTTTTTTCCCATTCAGGAAATTGTTTCTTGTAAAATAAACGGTGTTTCCGTCTTTGGTAAAAACAAGCGACGATTCGTTAAATTTGGAATTTAAGGGCTTAAATTTATTCACTTTAGATGCGGTGCCATTTTGAGAATCGATTGCTGCATTGTAAATATTGGTAAAATATTCGCCTGTCCATTTGTGGATTCGTTTGGTAAAATTTCCAGTATCTCTAGCTGATGCAAAATAAATTTTGTTATCGTAAACAAAACTTCCGTAATCAGAATATTTAGAATTGATTCCTGCATCTTCAATTTGGTATCGTCCTGAGTTGGCTTTTATCTGATCTAGATAGTTTCCGTTCTGTCTGTACAATTTTCCTCTAGAATCATTTTTATAAAGGCTATTAAATTCTGCTAAAATTTTATCTGCTTTATCCGTTTCTCCTTTAGATTTTAAAGACTGTGCATAACGGTAATAATATTCCGCTTCTGGAGAAGGGTTCATGGTGAAGAGCTCTCCATACCATTTCGCCGCATTTTCGTAATCGGAATTAAAATAATAAGAGTCTCCCAATTTTTTAAACAGATCTTCAGACTTATAGCCTTTATCTGCCAGACGCTCGTAGGTTTTTATGGCGTCTACATACGCATACTGATCGTAGTTTTTGTCAGCTGACTTCAGTTTTTTTTCCTGCCCATAACCGCAGAAGGCATTTAGGAATATTAAAGCAATAAATGTATATTTTTTCATGATGCATTTTTTTAGAAGAATCGAGGAGTTGTCATTTTGCCATTTCTCTTGAAAAACTCATAACGCAGGAATATCTCGTGAGATCCAGAATTGTAATTGTTCAGTTTCGTAGTTTCGCGGTCGTAACCGTAGCCAATATAGAGTCCGTCTGTAATCTGAAAACCCGCCATAGCACTCATCGAAGCGCTCCATCGATAAGCCACGCCTAGCATAAACCTATCTACAAACATAAAATTTGCAGAAATGTCTACCTGAAGTGGCGCGCCTTCGACCATTTTAGCCAATACAGCCGGTTTAAATTTGTAATACTGATATCTGTCTAAATCAAATACATAGCCTCCCATTAGATAATAGCTAATTTTACTTTTATAAATGGCGATATCATTATCATCATATCGATTACTTTCAATAAAATGAGGCACCGAAAAACCGACATAGGCTTTGTCTGAATGCAGATAGACTCCTGCGCCTACATTGGGAGAAAATTTACTGTTTAGATTTTGAAATTGCGGATCTCCTTGATTTTCGGGATTAAGTTTGTTTATATCCAGATTAAAAAGATTTGCGGTTCCTTTTATACCAAAAGAGAGCTTAAAATCTGCAGAGGTCTGAATTGTATAGGATAAATCAGCCGATATATTATTCTCTGTCGTTGGACCGATTTTATCGTTGATAAAAGAAACTCCAACACCTAGCTTACTATTGTTTATTGGTGAATTTATAGAAAAGCTGGAAGTTTCCGGAGCACCATCAAGTCCTACCCATTGCGTTCTGTACATGCCAAAAATGCTTAAGGCACCCCGAGATCCGGCATAAGCGGGATTTATAACAATGGTATTGTACATGTATTGGGTATACTGTGCATCCTGCTGCGCATAACCTGAGAGGGTTATAAACGCAATGGCGAAAAAAAGTAATCTTGTTCTCATAGTAGATTTGTATTACTGATTAAATATTTCCTATTTGAAAAAATAATAGGACTGTCCAAAGACAGCCCTATTACACCTTTTAATTATTGATTGTTGATGTACAGATAACCTGATCTGCTTACCTGTTTTCCATTGTCATTGTACTCCAGAGTATAGAAATACGTTCCAGTAGGAAGCTTATCTCCTCTTATCACTGTTGCACGTCCGTCAGAGAATCCCTCAAAAGGATTCGTCACATTATCGTAGCCTTTTTTCTCGTATATCTTAACGCCGTATCGGTTATAGATTGTAACTGTATTATCTGGGAAACAGTCGATACCGTCAATCACAAAAGTATCATTGATGCCGTCTCCATTTGGCGATAAAGCATTGTAGATATTTGGCAGGCACGATACGTTTATCTTTTGGGTAAACGAAGCCTGATTTCCGCATTCATCCACAGCTGTCCATGTTCTCTCTAATGTGTATCTTGCACTGCAGTCTCCTTCTATTTTGCTTTCAGTATAGTTCACAGTTGCCATTCCACACCCGTCAGTTGCAGTAAGAACCGCTGGTTCTGGGATTGTGTTGCAGTCTGCATTTACCTCTGCTGCAGGAAGCGTTTCTACAAAAACAGGCGCCGTCGTGTCTGCAACGGTTACCGTCTGCGTGTGCACAGTCTGGTTGCCGCAGGCATCAGATGCCGTCCAGGTTCTTATCAGCTGGTAGTTTCCTGAGCAGCCTCCGTTTATTCTTTCTTCATTGAAGCTTACTGTGGCAGCCGAGCAGTTGTCTGTCGCTGTAAGGATTGCCGGTGCAGGAACAGCCGCTGAACATTCTACAGTGATATTTGCAGGCAATGCCCCAACAAAGGCCGGTTTAGCTGTATCTATCGCTGTGATAGTCTGAACCAGTTCCGTTTTCAATCCTCCGCAGTCTGTCAGTGTATAGGTTCTGGTTACAATATAAGGGCTGGAACTGCATCCCGAACCTCCATTATTGGTGTCTGCTACTGTTACCGTTACTGAACTGTTACAATTGCTGCTCAGGTTAGTTACCGCATTTATGCTCGCCACGGGAATGTCTCCAATGCACTGGACTGTAAGATTGGCCGGTGCCGTGCCTTGCGGTGCAACCGTATTATCGATCGTATAGGTGTATACCCAATCATGCTTATGTCCTACGCAATCCGTAAATGTATAGGTGTAAGTTTCAACACCGTTGCAAGAAGGCACTGCTGAAATAGCAGGAGCAGATGGCGTCAATACGTTTCCGCAATTATCTATTACTGTCGGCACAATTGGCGCTATTACTTCTGATGCACAGGCAACCGTTGCACCCTGATCTGCAGGCATTGCAAAATCTGCTCTCTCTAAAGTGAAAGTCTGCGTTACAGATGTCGTATTCAATACCATATCTTCGCCCGCATCGCGCACTTTATTATTGTTCGGATCTGCATATTCCGTTACCGTGTACGTTCTGGTTACGTTTCCATTGCATGACGGCTCGGCGCTGTTTGAAGCCGTAATTTCAATCACGCCGCATGGGATAGCTCCAATTTTTCCGTCTCCGTTTCCTAAAGCTTCAAATTCGGCTTCTGTCAAACTTGTTGCAGCTGGCATTTGGTTATAACACGTTATAATCGTCGCAGGGAATGTCGGCGCTGTAACTTCATACACGCAGCAGATTGGCGCTGTGTCAGAAACTGTAATCGTGTTGCAGGCATTGGCATCCTGAACGCTTACATTATAGTCTGTTCCTGCCAATATCTTATCAGAAGTCCACTCATTTCCGTTCCATGTTCCTGGAGCTCCAGTTCCCGTTGCCGCATATGGCGCCTGGCCTGTTACGGTGAAGCTCAGCACATAGCCTGAACCGTCTGCAGCGCAGGCTGTCGATTCAGTTCCACTTAGCGCAAGAAGCGCATTTACTGCTACCGTTACTTTTTCAGGAGCAGACGAGCATCCTTCTGGAGTTGTTCCTATTATGTAATAGTCTCCTGCTGCTGTTACCGCATCAGGGTTATTCAAAATAGCTGTTCCAGCCGCATCGGTGAAATACGCAAACGTTAATCCCGCTGTGCTTCCATCTGTTACAGCTGCTGCAGTTAAATCTACAGGCGTGCCTGAACACACCGCTGCAGGATTAGTTATAACCACTGTCGGCATCAGGTTTACCGTTACAATTACAGGTTCAATGGCAGATTTACATCCCGATGCTGTTGTTCCCTGTATATAATAGGTTCCGTCTGCTGTTACTCCACTTGGATTTGCTAAAACAGCTGTGCCTAAAGCATCTGTAAAATAAGTATATGTCAAATTTGCTGTACTTCCTGCTGTTACTGCATCAGCAGTTAAATCTACAGACGCACCTGAACATACTGCTGCAGGATCCGTAATAACTACAGAAGGTATTGAATTAAACGTTACTGTAACTTTCTCAATATCAAAACATCCTTCCGCTGTTGTTCCTTTTATGTAATAGTCTCCGGCTGATGTTATTGCTGCCGCATCCGAATCTGATATAGGATTCAGCCCTGCTGCATCAGTAAAATACGTAAAAGTTAATCCTGAAGTGCTTCCATCTGTTACAGCTGCTGCAGTTAAATCTACAGGCGTACCTGAACACGCCGCTGCAGGATTAGTTATAACCACTGTCGGCGTTGGATTTACCGTTACCGTAACTTTCTCAATATCATAGCATCCTTGCGGAGTTGATCCTTTTATATAATAGTCCCCGCCTAATGTTACAGCACTTGGTGCTGCTAAAGCATTTACTGCTGCAGCATCAGTGAAATAAGTAAAGGTTAATCCCGCTGTGCTTCCATCTGTTACAGCTGCTGCAGTTAAATCTACAGACGTGCCTGAACACACCGCTGCAGGATTAGTTATAACCACTGTCGGCGTCGGGTTTACCGTTACAATTACAGGTGAAATGGCCGACGAACATCCCGATGCCGTTGTACCCTGTATGTAATAGGTTCCGTCTGCTGTTACTGCACTTGGATTTGCTAAAACAGCTGTGCCTAAAGCATCCGTAAAATAAGCATACGTTAGATTTGCTGTGCTTCCTGCTGTTACTGCTGCTGCAGTTAAATTGACAGACTCCCCCGAGCATACAGCAGCAGGATTTGTGATAGCTACTGTTGGCGCTGCATTTACTGTCACTGTAGCAAAACCTGTCTGCAATTGTCCGCATGCATTTGTACTGCCTTCTGTGACGCTTACAAGAGAATAGACATAAGTTCCCGCTGTGCCTGTCGGCACCGAAACTGTTGCCGTGCTTCCCCCCGCAGTGCTTATAGTCTGGTCAGCTCCTCCGTTAATTTTATAGGTAAAAGTATACGGAGCAGACCCTCCTGATGCTCTGAATGTGATATCAGGATTTGGCTCATTCTGGCAGACTGAGTCTGAACCCGAAATCGTTGCTGTAGGCAGGTCGTTTACTTTAATGATTACAGAACCTGTCTGCAGCTGTTCGCATGAAGAGCTTTCTCTTACGCTTATTAAAGCATATTCTAAATCCCCTGCTACATTTGTCGGCGCAGCAACAGTTACAGAGCTGCCACTTATTGTAGTTATGCTCTGTTCTGCTCCTCCATTAACCGTATATTTAAATGTGTACGGTGCCGTACCATTGTCTCCCGTAAAAGTTACAAGCGGTGATGCGCCATTTTTACAGACTTCTGCAGCACCTGAAATAACAGCTGTCGGCAATACTTTTACTGTAATTGCAGCACTTCCAGTCTGTGCCTGTTCGCAAGCTGTAGAACTGTCATCTTTTACGCTTACCAGAGTATAGGTGAAAGTTCCCACAGTATCTGTAGGTGCATCTACAGCTGCAGAATTGCCTGCTGTTGTAGTAACAGTCTGATCATCTCCGCCATTTATTTTATATGTAAAAGTATATGGTGCTGTCCCATTTGCTCCTGTAAAAGTAACCGCTGGCGCTGTCCCGTTATGGCACACTTCCGCAGTGCCTGAAATTGACGCTGTTGGCAATGGATTTACAATTGCAGTTGTAAAACCGTTCTGGGACTGTGTGCATGCAGTTGAACTGCTGTCTGCCACACTTACTAAAGTATAGACAAAACTTCCCGCAGCTGCCGTAGAAACTGGTACGTTTACTGAGTTTCCAGAAACAGTAGAAACTGTGAGATTATTGCCTCCATTAATATTATACGTAAATGTATAAGGTGCCGTTCCATCTGCTCCTGTAAAAGTCACAACTGGAGACGTATCACCTTGGCAGACTGGTCCAGCAGCCACAACACTTGCTGTAGGCAATGGATTAACCGTTACCACAACTGGCATTACAGAGTAGCATCCGTTTGCATTTTCTCCTCTTATGTAATAGGTTCCTTCTGCTGTTACAGCTGTATAGTTTACCAGTGCAACCGTTGCATCTGCATCCGTAAAATAGGTATACGTCAGATTGGCCGCGCTTCCTGCTGTTACGGCTGGGGCAGATAAATCTACCGTTGTGCCGTCGCAGACCGCATTTGGGTTTGTTATATTAACTACAGGATCCGGATTTACTGTTACCGTTGTCGTGTATGTATTATCGCATCCGCCAGGGTGCACCACC
>NZ_WUMO01000018.1 GCF_009826975.1 Flavobacterium sp. HBTb2-11-1
TGTGCATAAGCTTACGGATTATTAGTACTGCTCGACTGTGGCATTACTGCCTTTACATCTGCAGCCTATCAACGTGGTCATCTTCCACGATCCTTAAAAGAAATCTCATCTTGTGGTGGGTTTCGCGCTTATATGCTTTCAGCGCTTATCCCTTCCAAACGTAGCTACTCTGCGGTGCCCCTGGCGGGACAACAGATACACTAGAGGTTTGTCCAATTCGGTCCTCTCGTACTAGAATCAGATCCACTCAAATTTCTAACGCCCGCAGTAGATAGAGACCGAACTGTCTCACGACGTTCTGAACCCAGCTCGCGTGCCACTTTAATGGGCGAACAGCCCAACCCTTGGGACCTTCTCCAGCCCCAGGATGTGACGAGCCGACATCGAGGTGCCAAACCCCCCCGTCGATATGAGCTCTTGGGGGAGATCAGCCTGTTATCCCCGGCGTACCTTTTATCCTTTGAGCGATGGCCCTTCCATGCGGAACCACCGGATCACTATGCTCTACTTTCGTACCTGATCGACCTGTATGTCTCTCAGTCAAGCTCCCTTATGCCATTGCACTCTGCGCACGGTTACCAAGCGTGCTGAGGGAACCTTTAGAAGCCTCCGTTACTCTTTTGGAGGCGACCACCCCAGTCAAACTACCCACCAAGCACTGTCCCCCACATCGCGGGGTTAGGCCTCAGATAAACAAAGGGTTGTATTTCAACAATGACTCCAAAGCGCCTGGCGACGCCCCTTCACAGTCTCCAACCTATCCTACACATCATTTATCCAAGGTCAATACTAAGCTATAGTAAAGGTGCACAGGGTCTTTTCGTCCCACTGCGGGTAAACGGCATCTTCACCGTTACTACAATTTCACCGAGCTCATGGCTGAGACAGTGTCCAGATCGTTACACCATTCGTGCAGGTCGGAACTTACCCGACAAGGAATTTCGCTACCTTAGGACCGTTATAGTTACGGCCGCCGTTTACTGGGGCTTCAATTCAATGCTTCTCCGAAGATAACATCTCCTCTTAACCTTCCAGCACCGGGCAGGTGTCAGGCCCTATACTTCATCTTGCGATTTTGCAGAGCCCTGTGTTTTTGATAAACAGTCGCCTGGACCTCTTCACTGCGGCCCACATCGCTGTGGGCGACCTTTCTCCCGAAGTTACAGGTCTATTTTGCCTAATTCCTTAGCCATGAATCTCTCGAGCACCTTAGGATTCTCTCCTCAACTACCTGTGTCGGTTTACGGTACTGGTTCTTACTGCCTGAAGTTTAGAGGTTTTTCTTGGAAGCCCTTAGGCGCACTATCTCTTTGTCCGAAGACTCCGAGTACTATCGCATTTCGCCATCTTCTACGGATTTGCCTGTAAAAGATATAGCTAGGTGCTTTAACGGACTATTCCGTCAGTCCGCGGCGCTTTCATCACTCCGTCACCCCATCACAGCAATAAGAAGTACGGGAATATTAACCCGTTGGCCATCGACTGCCCCTTTCGGGTTCGCCTTAGGTCCAGACTAACCCACAGCTGATTAGCATAGCTGTGGAAACCTTAGTTTTTCGGTGTGCGGGTTTCTCGCCCGCATTATCGTTACTTATGCCTACATTTTCTTTTCTGACCGGTCCAGCATACCTTACGATACGCCTTCAGCCCTGTCAGAATGCTCCCCTACCACTTTGTGTTGCCACAAAATCCATAGCTTCGGTAATATGCTTATGCCCGATTATTATCCATGCTCGTCCGCTCGACTAGTGAGCTGTTACGCACTCTTTAAATGAATGGCTGCTTCCAAGCCAACATCCTAGCTGTCTGGGCAGACAAACCTCGTTCTTTCAACTTAGCATATATTTGGGGACCTTAGCTGATGGTCTGGGTTCTTTCCCTCTCGGACTTGGACCTTAGCACCCAAGCCCTCACTGCTGTAAAACATTATATAGCATTCGGAGTTTGTCAGGAATTGGTAGGCGGTGAAGCCCCCGCATCCAATCAGTAGCTCTACCTCTATATAACTATTATCAGCGCTGCACCTAAATGCATTTCGGGGAGTACGAGCTATTTCCGAGTTTGATTGGCCTTTCACCCCTACCCACAGGTCATCCGAAGACTTTTCAACGTCAACCGGTTCGGTCCTCCACTGTGTGTTACCACAGCTTCAACCTGCCCATGGGTAGATCACACGGTTTCGCGTCTAACACTACTGACTAAAGCGCCCTATTCAGACTCGCTTTCGCTGCGGATCCATGGCTTAACCACTTATCCTTGCCAGCAGCGTTAACTCGTAGGCTCATTATGCAAAAGGCACGCCGTCACCCCACTAAAGGGCTCCGACCGCTTGTAGGCGCATGGTTTCAGGATCTATTTCACTCCGTTATTCACGGTTCTTTTCACCTTTCCCTCACGGTACTGGTTCACTATCGGTCTCTCAGGAGTATTTAGCCTTAGCGGATGGTCCCGCCGAATTCAGACAGGGTTTCACGTGCCCCGCCCTACTCAGGATACCGCTATCCATTACGCTCGTTGCCCATACGGGGCTGTCACCCTCTATGGCGCTCCTTTCCAGAAGCTTCCGGTTCCTTGCGCATGAAATGTCGCGGTCCTACAACCCCAGCTATGCCGTAACATAACTGGTTTGGGCTAATCCGCGTTCGCTCGCCACTACTTGCGGAATCACTTTTGTTTTCTTCTCCTCCGCCTACTTAGATGTTTCAGTTCAGCGGGTTTGCCCACCTATCGGTGTGCTATATCTTCAATATAGCGGGTTGCCCCATTCGGATATCTGCGGATCGATCGGTGTGTGCCCGTCCCCGCAGCTTTTCGCAGCTTATCACGTCCTTCATCGCCTCTGAGAGCCTAGGCATCCCCCATGCGCCCTTATTTTGCTTATTGCACTGTATCGGCATTGCATGCAATGCCTCTACGTGTTCTTTCTACTTTCTTATTATTTTCTTATCCCAATATGTCAATGAACTTTTACCTACCGTTTTTGCGATAGTTTCGTGGAGAATAACGGAGTCGAACCGTTGACCTCCTGCGTGCAAGGCAGGCGCTCTAGCCAGCTGAGCTAATCCCCCATTTTTTAGTGATGGGCTATTAGTTATGAGTTATGAATTATTTCTCATAAGGCCTCAACCTCTAAAATTTCCTTCTCTTCAAGCTTAAAAAAGTAGTCCCGGGCAGACTCGAACTGCCGACCCCTACATTATCAGTGTAGTACTCTAACCAGCTGAGCTACGAGACTCTGTTTTTTTTACTTAAAAGTTTATTTCTTTAAATTAACAGCAAGAGTAATGCAATTTCAAGACCCAAAACCTATAGCCAGGCATCTTATTTCCCAAACGTGCCTTGCGGCTAACGGTTCGGGCTCTAGAAAGGAGGTGTTCCAGCCGCACCTTCCGGTACGGCTACCTTGTTACGACTTAGCCCTAGTTACCAGTTTTACCCTAGGCAGCTCCTTGCGGTCACCGACTTCAGGCACCCCCAGCTTCCATGGCTTGACGGGCGGTGTGTACAAGGCCCGGGAACGTATTCACCGGATCATGGCTGATATCCGATTACTAGCGATTCCAGCTTCACGGAGTCGAGTTGCAGACTCCGATCCGAACTGTGACCGGCTTTATAGATTCGCTCCCCCTCGCGGGGTGGCTGCTCTCTGTACCGGCCATTGTAGCACGTGTGTAGCCCAAGGCGTAAGGGCCGTGATGATTTGACGTCATCCCCACCTTCCTCACAGTTTGCACTGGCAGTCTTGCTAGAGTTCCCGACATGACTCGCTGGCAACTAACAACAGGGGTTGCGCTCGTTATAGGACTTAACCTGACACCTCACGGCACGAGCTGACGACAACCATGCAGCACCTTGTAGACCGTCTTGCGAAAGGTCTGTTTCCAAACCGGTCAGTCTGCATTTAAGCCTTGGTAAGGTTCCTCGCGTATCATCGAATTAAACCACATGCTCCACCGCTTGTGCGGGCCCCCGTCAATTCCTTTGAGTTTCAAACTTGCGTTCGTACTCCCCAGGTGGGATACTTATCACTTTCGCTTAGCCACTGAACTTGCGCCCAACAGCTAGTATCCATCGTTTACGGCGTGGACTACCAGGGTATCTAATCCTGTTCGCTACCCACGCTTTCGTCCATCAGCGTCAATCCATTGGTAGCAACCTGCCTTCGCAATTGGTATTCCATGTAATCTCTAAGCATTTCACCGCTACACTACATATTCTAGTTGCTTCCCAATAATTCAAGTCCAGCAGTATCAATGGCCGTTCCACCGTTGAGCGATGGGCTTTCACCACTGACTTACAAGACCGCCTACAGACCCTTTAAACCCAATGATTCCGGATAACGCTTGGATCCTCCGTATTACCGCGGCTGCTGGCACGGAGTTAGCCGATCCTTATTCTTACGGTACCGTCAAGCTCCTACACGTAGGAGGGTTTCTTCCCGTACAAAAGCAGTTTACAATCCATAGGACCGTCATCCTGCACGCGGCATGGCTGGTTCAGGCTTGCGCCCATTGACCAATATTCCTCACTGCTGCCTCCCGTAGGAGTCTGGTCCGTGTCTCAGTACCAGTGTGGGGGATCTCCCTCTCAGGACCCCTACCCATCGTAGCCTTGGTAAGCCGTTACCTTACCAACCAGCTAATGGGACGCATGCTCATCTTCCACCGTTGTGACTTTAATTACTGGGTGATGCCACCCTGTAATGCTATGAGGTATTAATCCAAATTTCTCTGGGCTATCCCTCTGTGGAAGGCAGATTGCATACGCGTTACGCACCCGTGCGCCGGTCTCAAGCACCGAAGTGCTCTACCCCTCGACTTGCATGTGTTAAGCCTGCCGCTAGCGTTCATCCTGAGCCAGGATCAAACTCTTCATCGTATATTTTAATATTATTATTCGATGCTCT
>NZ_WUMO01000019.1 GCF_009826975.1 Flavobacterium sp. HBTb2-11-1
AGCCAGTAACACCAATTACTCTTACAGCTAATAAATTAAGCGACGTATTATGTAATGGCGGTAACACAGGATCTATCAGATTAAATGTTGCTGGTTTCGGTTCTACTTATTCTTATACAGTTAATGGCGGAACTGCTGTTACAGGTGTTAATACTGCTACAGTTACTTTACCAAACTTAACTGCTGGTACTTATGCAATCGTAGTCACTGATGAAGCTACAGGTTGTACAGCTTCAGCCTCAATTACAATTAACGAGCCAGCAGTGGCTTTAGCGGCAACGTATGCCACTGTAAATGCTAACTGTTTTGTTGGTACTTCTGAAGTTACGGTTACAGCAACTGGAGGAACACCAGTTTACAGATATTCATTTGTACAAGATGGTGCTGCAGTTGGAACATACTCAAATAGTAATAAAGCAAACTTAGATCCAACAGTTAGTTTAAACTGGGATGTTTATATTATTGATGCTAACAATTGTACATTTAAATTGGATGTTACAATTGCAAGAGATGCTATTCCAACAGTAACAGCATCTGCTACAGGTCAATGTTTTGGTGTAGGTAGCTATACTATTACTGCTACGCCAGGAGCAGGTCTAGTTGCGCCATTGTCTTATAGTATAAATAATGGTGCATCTTATCAGGCTGGTAATACTTTTGTTATTACTACACCTGGAAGTTATACTGTTAGAATTAAAGATGGTAATGGATGTACTGCTAATAGTAATGTAGTTGTTGTAGATAATATTTTAGGACTTACTGCTGTATTAAATAAAGATGTTACTTGTTCTACTGCAACAGCTGCTCAAATTACTTTGACAGCAAACGGAGGAAGAGCTCCGTATACTTATGAGTCTAAAGAAGCTGCTGGTGTATATACGGCTATGGCTTCAAATGTTTTCAATACAATGAGTCCTGGAAACTATACTTTTAGAGTTACAGATGCAAATGGATGTAATTTTGTAACTACAGTTCCAGTAGCTATTACTACACCAGTGTTACCAGAAATTACTGGGGTTACACAAACACAAAGCATAAACTGTAATGGTGATGCTACTGCAGCAATCGCCATTACTATCGATAACACAAAAGGCCAAGCGCCATTTGTATTTACGGTATTAAATACTACAACGGGAACAAATTACGGTTCGCAAACATCTGGCTTGGCAGCTGGTGATTATGTAGTCACAGTTACAGATGCAAAAGGATGTACTGATACATTTAATATTACTATTGCCCAGCCTATGCCAATTGTTGTAACTAGAACAGTTACTCCAATTACTTGTGGTGCAGGAGGTGTATCTTTAGGATCTATTACAATTAATTCTGTTTCTGGAGGTACTCCAAATTATACTTACCACGTAACAGGAGTTAATGGTTATAACAGACAGATTCCAAACCAAACGGGAGCTACTGCTGTTTTTGAAGTAGTTGACTTTGGTTTATACCAAATTATTATTACAGACGCAAATGGATGTACAAATATTGAGCAAAACGTATTTGTTGCTTCACCACCAGATGATTTAGATATTACAGTAACATCACCACCGGCTGATTGTTCTTCATTAGGTTCAGCAGTAGTAGCTATTGGCGCTTCATCAACGAATATTACTGGTAATGGTCCATTCCATTTTGCAGTTTACACAGGTACAGGAATGACTTATACTGCTCCAACTGCTTTACCATGGTACGATGAAGACGTTCAAGGAAGTCCTCTAGGTGTAAATCCAGGAAGTAAAAAAACAACAATACCAAACTTATTGCCAGGTGTTAAATATACTTTTGTAGTGCATGATGCAGGAACTGGTTGTTATTACTATGAAACAGCTACAATGCCTATTCCTACAAATTCTACATTGACTGTTACCGGATTAACATCTAATAACATTACTTGTAGAGGAAGTAATGATGGAAATGTTTCGCTTACAGTGAACAGCACATATCCAATCGCAACACCAATTAGTTATGAAATCTATGATTCATTTACTATGGTTAGTACTGGAATCACGGGAACAGGAACAGTTCCTGCAAACGGTAATCTTGTAATCAATAACCTTGGAGCATTGAGTTTTGGAAATTACGTTGTAGTAATTAAAGAAACTGCGGGAGCTACAAACGCGGGATGTAGTGTTGCTTCAAATTCATTTAATATTACGCAATCAGCTATTGATTTATCAGTTACGGCTTCAGTTTCTAAAAATGCAAATTGTAACGCTAATTCTGGAATTATTACTGCTGTTGCAAAAGACGGAACTGCTCCATATACTTATTTATTGTTACCAAGTACAGATCCTGTACCTACAGCATCTACTGCTGGATGGACTTCTGCTAATACATTTAATAGAAATGCGGGAAGTTATATTGCTTATGCAAAAGACGCTTATGGTTGTATTAAGTCTGCGGCTGTTACATTAAATAAAGATGCGGATCCTACAATTACTGCCCCAGCAGAAATTTGTTACGATGGCAATCCATTTACAATATCTATTGTAGGAACTGTTGATCCTGCTATTGTTGGAGCTGCAAATTACAGTGTTAATGGAAGTGCTTTCCAAACGAGCCCTAACTTTACCTATAATGCTCCAGGTATTTATACTTTAGTTATTAAAGATGGTAATGGTTGTACTGCAACTACTACTTATGAGGTTAAACCACAACTACAGTTAAGTGTGGAATTGACAAAAGAGCTTGATTGTACAGCAACACCAAATGCTAACATTACCTTAACTGCGACAGGAGGTTATAGCTCTAGTTATACTTATGAGTACTCTACTAATGGAGGAGGTAGCTACACGACTATGGCTTCAAACGTACTTACAACGAGTGTATTAGGTAATTATATTTTTAGAGTAAGCGATGCTAAATTACCAGCAGCTTGTCAGGCTACTGCTACATTTACATTAGATCCTCTTCCAAATACTGTATTTACAACTGCTCAAACAGATGTAAGCTGTAATAGTGGTACAGATGGAACAATTACAGTAAATGTTACCTCTGGAGTTGGCCCTTACGAATACCAATTAGATGGAGGAGCATTCCAAGCATCAAATGTATTTACAGGTCTATCAGCAGGTAATTCATATATTATTACGGTAAGAGATGCTAAATCTTGCTTATTCCCTAGTACAGCAATTACAATTAATGAACCAGCAGCTTTATCGGCTACTTCTGCAATTACAACAGCATTAGTTTGTAATACAGGAAATGTTCCAAGTAAAGCGGTTGTAACTGTAACAGGTGTAGATGGTACTTCTCCATACTTATATAGTTTTGATAATGGAACAACTTACACAAGTGCAAATACATTTGAAACCTATGTAGGTACTACATTTAATGTTTTAGTGAAAGATGCTAAAGGATGTATCTATACTTTAGTAAACGGAGTTAATGTTCCGGTATTAGATCCACCTACAATAACAACTATCATAGGTACACCAGTTTATTGTGCACCTGCTGCTAATACAAGTAGTACAGTTACTGTTACCGCTACAAATGGAGTTGGTGCATTAGCTTATGCTATCTTATCTCCTGCAAGTGCTACTGGAAATGTTTCAGGTGCAGCTTCAGGTATCTTTACATCATTAGCACCTGCTACTTATTTATTCGAAGTAACAGACTCAAACGGATGTAAAGATCAAGAATCATATACTGTAGATCCAGTAACAAACATTACAATTGCAGGACAGTTAGTTAGCAATGTTGTTTGTAACGGACAAGCAAACGGTGCAGTGAAATTCACGGTTGCCAATTACGGAACAAGCTATACGGCTGCATTAACAGCAGGTACAGGCACGCTTGTTCAGACAGGAAATACGGTTGATGTTACAGGTCTTGTTCCTGGAACTTACACAGTAACGGTTACAGATGATACCACAGGATGTACAGCAACGGCTTCTGTAACAGTTGCCCAACCGACGGCGTTAGCTCTTAATTTAGTAAGCAACGTAAATGCAAACTGTAATTTTGGCGCAAAAGTTTCAGTTTCTGCTGCAGGCGGAACGCCAGTTTACAAATACCAATTTGTTCAGGATGGAGCTACACCAAATCCATTGGATTAT
>NZ_WUMO01000002.1 GCF_009826975.1 Flavobacterium sp. HBTb2-11-1
CCCCGCCACAAAAGGATGCCGCTACCATCAGGGCTAGGTCAGTAGTTTTATTTGCGACACTCTTTTTTAATTAATGAAAGAGTCTGTTTGTTTACAATATCTGCTGCTTTAGATAAAAATGTAGGACTAGTACATTCAGCGTAGCTAATGTATACTATATGGTTGTCATCGTCTATACTTTCGTTTTTCTTTTTAGTTTCAAAAGAACTATCTAAACCACTAACCAAATAAACTGGATTTCCTTCTTTAAATAATTGAGTAGCGATACCTATTAGTCTTTGCTCTCCAGCTATTTGTAAATCAGTTTCCTTATATGACAAAAGAAATGAACAAGTAATTAAAGAGCAAAACATTGATTTATTAATTTCAGGATATTTTATGAATATTTCATTTCCCTGATTTAAATTCTCGAAACATTTAGTGTACAATTGAGTAGAAATGGAATTGTCTTCAACTACATTAGAATCATCATTATTTTGACTTTCTACATAAGAGAATGAAAAAAATGATACTAATAACAGCAGTTTTCCGATCATAATTTTATTCAACTATTAATTCATTTTCATTCGAGTTTCCTTTGAAGAATAAAAATTGAAGCAATAAAGCCAAGACAATCGTCAAGATTGCTCCAATAAAATTAAGCCATAAATAACCCAATTTTTCTTGGTTGTAAACCATAAAATAGTAGATTACAAAAATAGTAAGCTGACTAATGATAGCACTAATAAACATTGGTTTTGCTTGAACTTTCTTGGTATAGAAAGCGACAAGGAAGATACCTAAAACGGTTCCGTAGAAGATAGAGCCAATAATATTTACAAGCTGAATTAAGTTTTCAAATAAAGTTCCCACACAAGCAAAAAGTATCGCTACAATTCCCCAGAAAAGAGTGAAAAATTTAGTCACATGCAAATAATGTTTCTCCGATTTTTCTTCTTTCTGATTTCGTTTGTAAATGTCAATTGCAGTCGTAGAAGCCAAAGCTGTCAAACCAGAAGCGGTAGAAGACATGGCTGCCGATAGAATAACGGCCAATAGCAATCCGATAAGACCTTTTGGCAAATAATGCAGAATGAAGTGGAAGAATACATAATCTTTATCATTCGTTTCAGAATTGCTGTCGGCTCTCGAAATGATTTCTTTGGCTTTATCGCGTAGATCTTTTTCTTTGTTAGATAAGGCAACCAATTCTTTACGCAAAATTGGATTGTCGTAATCTTGGTTTAGCTGATCGATATACAGTAAGTTTATCACTTTTTTATCTTCTGAAAGTTTTACCAATTTTTCTTCTAAGACATGATATTCTTGTTTGTAAGGAGACTTCTCAATTGCTATTTTATTATTCGGATTAAAATTTAAGGGCACGGGATTGAATTGGAAGAAAACAAAAACCATAACTCCTGTCAAAAGAATAAAGAACTGCATTGGTACTTTAAGCAATCCATTCATAATTAATCCCATTTGACTTTCACGAACCGATTTCCCTGATAAATAACGTCCCACTTGTGATTGGTCTGTGCCAAAATAGGCGAGGGCCAGAAAGAAACCACCTGTGATACCGCTCCAAAAGGTATATTTTTCTTCGGGATCAAAAGAAAAATCTACAATATTCATTTTGTCATTTGCACCAGCGATGTGTAGCGCGCTGTTAAAAGTCATATCGTTTGGAAGATAGTGCAGAATTAAGAAAAATGTAATAAACATTCCAGACATAATAACAAACATCTGCTGTTTTTGAGTTACGTTTACCGCTTTTGTACCGCCAGAAAAAGTATAAATAATTACCATAACTCCAATGATAATATTCATTACAGTCAAGTTCCATCCTAAAAGAGCAGACAAAATAATGGCTGGAGCATAAATAGTTAATCCTGTTCCTAATCCTCTTTGAACCAAAAACAAAATTGCTGCAAGCGAACGTGTTTTAACATCAAATCTTCTTTCTAAAAATTCGTAAGCCGTAAAGACTTTGCTTTTATGGTAAAGTGGAATAAAAGTCAAACAAATGACAATCATAGCAATTGGCAATCCAAAATAGAACTGTACAAACCCCATTCCGTCGTGATAAGCTTGTCCAGGCGTAGACAAGAAGGTAATCGCACTGGCTTGTGTAGCCATTACAGAAAGTCCTACAGTGTACCAAGGCGTTTCGTTATTTCCTAAAATGAAATCTTCTACGTTTTTACTGCCTCGGGTTTTCCAAGAGCCGTATCCAACAATAAATAATAAGGTTACAATAAGTACGATCCAGTCAAATAGCTGCATAGGTTATGAGTATAATTGCATGATTAAAAGAAAAATAGCTATGTAGATCGCATTAACTACCAATACATAAGTGTAGCTTTTTTTCCATTTTTTTGTTTTTTTAGCTTCCATATTTTATTGCTTTAAATCTTGTTTTGGAGCTTCAATGGGCTGTTTGAGAGAAATAATATTCGATAGTAATCGATATGCTCCAGAAACACCTTCTGGTAATTCTCTAAAGAAACTCAAACCGGTGTAAATATAGTATCCTTTTCCATACGGCGCTACAAGTAAAGCTCCGTCTTTTGCAGATTCTCCTTTGTCATGCGATGAAATAATAGGAGTGAAGGCAGGATCGTATTCGTTTGGATAATATAAACCTTGTTCTTGTGTCCAGCCTTGAAAATCTTTTTCAGATATTTTATTTGGTGTATTTAAAACAGGATGATTTGGCGCTAAGAATGTAATTTTAGCATTTTCTTCTGTTACGCGATCGTTTGACAGTTTTAACGGATATGGTGCAATTTTATCAGTAACCAGTTTGCCATTTGTATTGTACTGTACGATCATGTTTTTACCGCTCTTGACAAAATTGAAAAGTATATTTTGTTTGTTTGCCAAAGCATTTACCGTATTGTAGGCACGAACTCCTGTAATTACAGTGTTGAAAGAATCTAGCTTTTGAGGCGTAATTTCTTCTGGTTTTAAAATAGAAACTTTGTATCCCATTTGGGTTAAACTTTCAGGCACTTCGTCGCCCGCACCCATGATATAAGCAATGGCATCTCCAGAAATTTTCAAATCAATTCTAATGCATTTTGATTCCGCTGGTTTTAGAACCATTTGCTTGGTAATATGAGGAAAATCAATAATGGTTTGGTCTTTATCAAAACGTTTATTGTCAACAATGGCAACACTTTTTGCCGTAACTTCTTCAGGATTAACTGGAGGTGTTACTTCAAAATAAAAGATTTGTTCTGTGCCTTTTTTGTCTAAAGCAAACGGAATTTCTTTTGGAGAAACATTCCAGCTTTTTGGCAATTCTAACTGCAGATTTCCTTTTACGTCGTCTTTTCCAGCGCGAATTTTTACTGGAACCATTTTGCTTTTGGTGTTTCCAAAAATCAAAACTCTTTCTGGGATAGAAGTAGTCACTTCTGGAACAATGTCAAGGAAATTATACATTTCGCCTTTTACGCCATCATTGTATTTATACACAACAGTACGTTCAAATGGAATTTCAACATCGTTGATTTTTACATTAAAAACTACTTTTGTGTCTCGTATAATATCAGGAATACCAATATTTTCTTGATTCGAAACGGTATACATTCCGACTGTTGCTTTTTCTTTAAGCCAATAAGGCTGAGTGTATTCAATATTGTTTGAAAGCTGTAACTGCAAATTGATTTTCTGATCGTTATTGTTTTTTAAAACGATATTTTGAACTGTTGTCTTATTATCTGGAAGAGTTGTTACGCTAACTAACTGCATTCCAACTGCGCATCTGTTAATCGCTTCAAGTGTTAGTTTAATAGTACTTCCTGGAGTTGCTTCTTGTTCATTGGCAACAGCTTCAAGATATAAACCAGAACAAGATGCAATAATGTTTTTAATGGCTGCCGATTTAATTTCTTTCCAATGTGTATCGTCTAAAGCTTGAATCATGGCATAAGCTTTAACTAAATCTGGAATACTTGCAGAAGGATTGCTGAAATCGTATTTTGAAATAATTGAAGAAATTAAGTCTCCAATTGGTTTTCCGTTTTTAACACGGTTCCAACTTGTGTCAATTCCATCAAATAAATTATCACGCTCTTTTGGAGTTTCACCATTTATAAGTTCTAAATATTCTGTTTCTTCACCACGAACCCCTGTGCTACCAAAACCTTGCGATTGATGGCGGCTTCGGCTTAAAGCAGCAATTTCTTGATTCGATTTTCCAATTCCAGTATAGTAGACACCAGTTTCTAGCTTTGTGAATTTAGATTTGTTAGCAGCATCAAATTTTTCCTGGCTTCCGTAAAACCACCAAGATGGATTAAAGAACTGTCTCTTTACCTGCCAAGGAGCAATATATTTTAGCTGTTCAGGATAAATTTTAGGATCATTTGTCAATTTGAAACTTTCAACGCTCAGCATTGCAGACGAAGTATGATGCCCGTGCGTTGTACCTGGAGAGCGATGGTCAAAACGATTGATGATAATATCTGGTTGGAATTTTCTGATTGTCCAAACTACATCGGCAAGGACTTTATCTTTGTCCCAAATATCTAAAGTTTCGTCTGGATTTTTAGAAAAGCCAAAGTCATTCGCTCTAGAGAAAAACTGTTCTCCGCCGTCAATTTTTCTGGCTTCAATCAATTCTTGAGTTCTAATAACACCAAGCAATTCACGTAATTGAGGTCCGATTAAGTTTTGTCCTCCATCACCGCGGGTCAATGATAAATAACCTGTTCTGGCGTTCATTTCATTGGCTAAATACGAAATCATTCTAGTATTTTCATCGTCAGGATGTGCGGCAACATACAATACAGAACCTAAAAAGTTTAGCTTTTTGATTTGATTGTAAATTTCAACCGAATTTGGTTTTTGTGGCTGTTGTGCAAATGAAACCTGAAAACCGATAAAAAATAAAAGAAGGATCTGAACCTGTATTTTTCGCATGGTGAGTGTTAGATGTTTTTTTGAAATTATTTCAAAAATAGTAATTATTTTATGTAAGATTATTTAAATGAATTGTTAACGCTCAATAATTATACCTTTCTTTAATTCGGAAAAATAAAAAATTGGTTTCTTAGACGCTTTTTTTTAAAATAACATCTAGACTAAAATGCTATAAAAAAAAGAGAGTATCAAAAAAATGATACTCTCTTGTATTAATTACTAATAATTTAGCAGTTATCTTCTTCCGTGTCCGTGGCCATGGTCGTGATCATCATCGTGATCGTGACGGTCATGTCTTCCATGGTGTTTATCGTAGTGTTTGTCATAACGTTTGTAATCTCTTCTGTCATCATAGCCATATACAGGTCTTGGTTTGTATGGTCTTTGTGGCGCTCCATGGTAACCTCTATAGTATTTTACTTTATGACGGTCAAAGTATACATAAGGAGTTCTGCCATGATAATCTGTTAAAACAACTTTATAACCTCCATACAAGTCGTAATTTCTATATTGTCTTGGCAAGTAAGTTGTTCTTACCCATCTTCCTCCTCCGAAATAGATAAATTGAGCAGCACGAACATCGTAGTAAGCTTCAATATCTGGAAGATAATAATATTCCATTTCTGAATATCCTACTGGTCCCCAAGCTGGTGGAGTACCTATATTTACATTTACTGATACTTGGGCTTGTGTGGCGTTTGCAACCATTAGAAATAATCCGGCGATTGCTAATTTTATCGTTTTCATCTTTTTTGTTTTTTTTAAATGTTAATCTTGAATAGGGATATTCATATACTGTGCCAAAAAAAACAAACAGATGTATTTTATCGGATAAAAATGCATTTCGTCGAATAGGTTATCACTAAAAATAGTTTTAAGATATTGATTTACAATAGTTTTTTTGATATTTTGAAAAATCTAAAAAAATAAAAAAATAAAAAAAATTATCTGTAATCGACAACTCTAGGCTTTGCAAGTTCAAAACTTTGAAGCCCAAAATCGGTTGTTTCAAAAGTATTTGTTTTGAAAACATTGTCTCCTTGTTGCGGAATACTTGGATAGTAAGACAGTGAAAGCTGGAATGAACTGAAAACTAAGTAGTCATTACTAATTAATAACCCCACAGTAAGTTTAGAATAAGACTTGCTTTTAGTCATTGCCATTTCTGGACTTCCCAATACTGCAATTGAATAATTGAAAAATGGGTTTAAACGGAATCCTAATAAAGCATGCGGAGAATAGGTCTGAGTTTGAAGCGATAAAACGGCTTTGCTGGTTCCGTACAAATAACTGTTAAATCCGGCAAGTCCATTTTGTTCATTTATATTTAGTTGATCTCCAATAATATCATCTCTATTTATACCAATGACAACTTTCGGATTTACGAATTGTCTAATTTTCCAATTTCCAATTCTGTATAATTTTGTAAAATAATTGGACTCAAACAAAAATGAGGTCTGATAGGTTTTGGACTGATGAAAAAATGTTCCTGCTTCAAAATTCATACTCAGAAAACCTAAACGGTAATAATTTCCAAAAGAAAATTGAGCCCCAACATAAGGCCGCCAGAAAGTATTCTTGTACTGATAGCCGAAAGTTACGCCATAAATTCGTCCAATCGGAACGTCTTCTGTCTGTCCGTTTCTGAAAATATAACTGTCTTTGATAAATTTTCTCGTGTTCAACCCAATTCCGCTGAGAATTAATTTTTCAGAAGAATAAAAATGATTTGGGTCATAAAGGTCTGAAGGCGATTCGCTATAGTTGACATTTAAAAAACGTGCAGTGGTGACAAGATTTGTTATCGCTTTGTTACTGTCCTCAAACATTTTAAAAGCATGCCCAACCCAAACATCTTGCGAAGTATATTTTTTTGGCTGATAAGCAAATGTAGAATCAGGAGCTTGAAGCGTATCTTTTCTAAAACTTTCGTCCATGTAAAAACCGCCGGCCCATTTCGTCAGAGGAGAGTAAAAGTCTCGCTCTATATCTATGCTTTTAATATAATTATTGTCTAAATCCATATTGTAATGGAGAACCGTTCCAATATAAGTATTTTTAATATTCGGAACTGTGTACGTCACTTCATTACCATTTTGGCCGTCATCAAAACGGTTGGTGAAACGGTATTCTAGCTGTTGTCCTGTGCCAAAAAAATCTTTTTCCTTAAATCCAACCGAAACCTGATTGCTGGAAATAGAGAACCTCGGAATCGTGCTCCAAGAATCTAGAACTCGAATCGTAACATCAACAGAATCTGATGCTTTTCCAACGCTTTGGTTAGAAATTCTAACTGCTGTTACGTAACGTTGAGCACGAATTAAACGTTCACTCTCTAGAATTTTATAGGTATTATAAGGTGTGTTTTTCTTAAAAAGCAATAAATTTTGAATGGCAATTTTTTTGGTTTTTAAGTGGAGGCGGTTACCCATTCGTTCTCCCCAGTTTTTAGGTATTTGATTAGTATCAGCAACCGAATAGCCGAAAGGATCTAAAGTGATAATATTGATTTTTCGAATAATTTTCCCTTCGTAGTTTGTAGAATCTAAAGGAACAAGCAGTTCATCTTTTTTCTTTGGCTTTTTAGATCTAAAAAATAATTTATGCATCGTCTGCGTAAACTTATTTTTTTTAGAATAATTTCTAATTTTTGTATAGATTTCCGTAGTGTCTTTGTCTTTTTTTGGCTCTTTTTTATTTTTATCTACCTGGGCATGTCCACTTTGTAAAAAAAAGCAAAGCAAAATAAAAAACAGTATTTTGTTATTTAAAAACATTCGGTAGTTCTCTTCTAATAGGTTTAAGCTTTATGAATATAAGGAATTAATAAATGCTATGCTAGCATAACGCTTTATTTTAATTTTCTGTTGTGATTTTTCTTTTTCTCCAGACGAATTTTCTCGGAACGTGATTTCCCATCAAATATCCCCAAGCAGAAAGGGATTCAATTCGGTCAAAAATAATCTTGAGAATAGCAAGAAGTGGAATCGCTAAAAACATTCCGGCAATTCCGGCAGCAGCGCCTCCAACGATAATTCCCATAATAGAAACAAAAGCGTTTATTTCTACTTTAGAATTGATAATTAAAGGAACAAGAAGATTATTATCAATAAACTGCACAATAATGTTTACAATCAGAATTCCAAGAATTACAGATGTTTCTCCAGATCCTGTCAACGATGCCAAAACCGTAATGATTCCTGCAATTGTGATTCCGATGTACGGAATCAAATTTAAAATTCCTGTAATTAATCCGAGAAGGACGAAGTATTTGATGCCAATAATCCACAAACCTAAACTGGTTAGAACAGAAACAACGATCATTTCTATAATTAGACTTACGATATAATTGTTGATTGAAACTTTTATTTGAGATAAAATATCTTGCAAAACAGCGTGATTTTCCTGTTTGATTAATTTGGCAAAAAACAGTTTGAAGTGTTCTTTGTAAATCAAAAATAGAAAGGTGTACACAACCATAATTGTGCTGTCTAAAAGGACATCGCTCATAGAAACTATAAAAGAACCCAGTTTTGCCTGACCATTTTTAACGGAGTCTTTTGTAACCGAATCCAGATATTTTTTCTGTTCTCCTATGCTTACCTGGAAATTTTCTCTTATAAATTTATGAATTTCAAGAATAAAAGAATTTGCATTTTTTTTTATGGTATGAAAATCATTTGCCATATAAGTTACTTGGTAAGAGATGAAAACCAAAATTCCGACAATGACAGATATAAAAATAATTAGACAGACTATTGCCGCCAAATGTCTTGGAAACTTGAATTTTGTGTTTAGAAAAGTAAAAATCGGAAGCAGTAAAACGGCAAACAAAAATGCCATTAAAATAGGAGTGAGAATATCTTTTCCGATGCAAAAAATGAATGCAAAACAAATTAAGGTAACCAGAATAAAAGAAAGTTTTGCATAAAATGGTAATGTTATGGGCCGAGTCATTTTTATTTTTATTTAGCTGAATGTATTAAACAAATATTACATTTTATTTGTCTTTTTCTGTTCCAGCTTTTTGACTGCCCGTTATAAAATTCCCATCAAAACTTAATCAAAAAACTCGCGTTCTTCGTACTTCGCAGGAATTATTGAAATTCCTTTTTGAAGCAATAAATTATTAGGGAAAATAATTTTTTCGCCCTCTTTTGTTTTTAAGCTTACATGAAAGGTATTAATATCTTCAATTTCAGCTTCTATGGGGAAATCCTTATCGTGTATTTTAATGGTATCTCCAATTCTGAAAGGAAAAGAAAAGAATAAAACCATTCCAGAAGTAATATTGCTCAAAATAGACCACTGAGCAAACATAGCCACACCAATAACGGTTGCAATAGAAGAAATTGTAATAAAAATATCTTCTGTTTGAACTCCCCAAATTACAATTAAAGTGGTTACAACCAATATATTCATTAAAATATTAATATACTTAATAACTAAATTGGTGCGATGTTCAAATAATTGGCTTGTAGCTGCAAAACGTCTTATCAGTTTAGCGATTACCATACGTAACACAATCAAAACCCCAATAAGAATGATGGTGGCTATTATTTCTCGGCTATACTCTTTAAAGGAAAACATAATTGGTTTTTTACACTAATGTAGTCAAAAATTCATAAACTTTGGCTGTTGGAAGTCCCATAACATTGGTATATGAGCCTTCAACTTTTGCAACTGCCATAAAACCAAACCATTCCTGTATCCCATACGCGCCAGCTTTATCATAAGGTTTGTAGTTTTCGATATAATATAAAATAGCTTCATCTGATAAATCGTTGAAGGTTACTTTAGTAATATCATGCAAAAGAGTAGAGGAGTCTGCCGTCTTAAAACAAACAGAAGTAATTACGTCATGTGTGGTATTGGACATCGATTTAATCATAGCGAAAGCTTCTTCAGCACTTTTTGGTTTTCCTAAAGCTTTGTTCTGATGCCATACAATCGTATCGCTTGTAATTAAAATTTCATTTGCTGCCAGTTCGCCCTCAAAAGCATTTGCCTTTAATTCGGCAAGATAATCTGTGATTTCTACTGCTTTTAATTCCGGAGGATAGATTTCTTCAACGTCTTTTAAACGAATTTCAAAATCAAGATCTAAATCCTTAAAAAACTGCTGTCTTCTTGGAGAACCTGAAGCTAAGATAATTTTATATTTTTTTAATTTTTCTTTAAGCATTGTATTTGATATTTAAAGCGATAACTAAGATTGATAAAATTCCGAAGAACAAAATAAGTTTTAAAATGCTGCTTAAATGATGAAAATCTTTTTGAGATTTTGCAGTGAATATTTTGACAATAAAATAAAGCAAAGGTGCCAAAACTGTCGCAAAAGCATAAAATACCGCTATATAAAGCTTATTTTGCATAAAATAAGTATTGCAGTAAAGCCCTGATAAAATGAAGGCAATAATCGCAAAACCTAAAGCTATTTTCGCTGCTCGACTAACTCCAATTGCAACTGGTAAAGTATTCATACCCATATTGTAATCGCCATTTACATCTTCTATATCTTTTACAATTTCACGAATAAAATTGATCATAAAAGCAAATATGGCATAATCGGTTAGAATAGAAAAAAGGCTAGCCATTTGTGCTTGATTTTCGCTTGTAGTAGCTGGAAAAAGATCAAAAACGCCAATAATTAGCACGCTAACCGCCAAAAGTAATGCTACAACAAAATTGCCCAAAACCATGATCTGTTTCAGCGTTGTGGCATAAAAATATAAAAGTGATGCAATTAAAATAAAAAGCGATGCGAAAGTCGGTCTCATAATAATATTCGATAGAATAAAACCGATTGCAACCCCAGAAATATTTAAACCAATATAAATATTATAAGCGACTGTTTCCGTAATTCCTTTTCCAACTACAACATCATTTGGTTTGTTGATGCTATCAGTTCCAACATCATAAATATTATTGATAACATATCCGGCCGCAGCCAATAATACAGTGCTTAAAACTAATAATCCGTATTGCCAGTCAGCCAATGCCAGCGGAACTTCCTGCTGTTTTAAAAAGGCATAACGGAATAAGAGCTGCATAAAAGCAAGCATTAAAAGGTTTTTATAACGAATGAGTTTGAGGAATTTCATTTTTTTTAAGGTTCTGAGATACTAAGGAGCTAAGGGGCTAAGTTTTTTTAATGTAACTGCAAACTGCGACTGCGACTGAAAACTTTAATCGTGCTTACCGTTAAAGTACTCCATCCATTTTCCTTGCACTTTCATTACTTGTTCGATAACATCTCTGGCAGCACCGCGTCCACCTTTTACGTGCGAAATATATCGGCAGATTTTTTTTATTTCTGGACTTGCATCTTGAGGACATGTCGGTAGTCCAACCAATTTCATGACATGAAAATCAGGAATATCATCTCCCATATATAACACATTTTCAGGTTTTATATTATGAGTTTCAGTATAGGCTGTAAAAGTTTTTACTTTATCTGGAGTTCCTAAATGAATGTCTGTAACGCCTAAATTGCGAAGACGAATTCGTACGCCTTCATTGCTTCCTCCAGAAATAATGCAAACATGATAACCGCTTTCGATTGCCGCTTTCATTGCAAATCCATCGCGAATATTCATTGTTCTTAGCATTTCACCTTCATTGGTTACAAAAACAGAACTGTCTGTAAGTACGCCGTCTACATCAAAAACAAACGTTGTGATGTCATTCATTAATTCTTTATAACTTTTTGCCATTATGCTGTATAGATTGTGTTAGGATTTTATAGATGTTTTTTTTGTTTTCGTCTTGTAAAAAAGCCAGATGCGCTTCGATTGTGTTAGAATCATGGCGTATTGCTGGCCCTGTTTGGGCATCAATAGGATCGAGTGTGTTGATTTTATCAGCAGTTTCTTGAATTAATGGTCTTAAAACAGCAAAAGGAAGTTGATTTTCTTCACAGATTTCCTGTCCCATCTGGTACAAATGATTCGTAAAATTGCTCACAAATACAGCTGCTACGTGAAGCGCTTTTCGCTGTTCTGAACTGATTGAATAAACTGCAGTTGAAACGCTTTTTGCAATAGTTTCCAAAAGTTTAAAATCGGCTGTGTTTTCTGCTTCTAAGCAAAAGGGAACTACAGAATAATCGATTTCTTTATTTTTAGAAAAGGTTTGAAGCGGATAAAAAACACCCCGTCGATTTTTAGGATTTAATAACTCAATAGAAGATGTTCCAGAAGTATGAACCACAAGTTGATTATTAAAAGGAAGCTGGTCTGAAACTTCTGAAATCGCATTGTCTGAAACTGAAATAATGTGTAAATCAGCAGGTTCTAATGCTGCAAAATCAGTTACAATCTTTTCAGAATCAATTAAATGAAGTAAGGCTTCTTTCTTCCGTGAAAAAACCTCTTTAATTTCAACAATTTTGCTGGCAGAAAAAGCCTTTATCAAATGCTGCGCAACATTGCCGGAACCGATTATTGTTATCTGAATCATGAAAGCAAAATTAGTATTATTTTTTTTAATCAAGAGTCTATTGGTTACTGATAATGCATTTTTGAAGTTTTTATTGCCTTTTGTTTTTTGTTAGAATTCTAAGACAATTTGAATAAAAAGAACGAATCAAAAAACGCATACTGATTTTGTAAGTTTAAACTTCCTATATTGTCAATTCGTTTAAAAAATAGTCCTTATTTTTGGTTTTTATTAACAAAAGGCAAAGCCTGCTAATCAACATTTTTAAGTACTTTTGTCGCACTTTTATACAATGTAATCTCCTAAGAAATGGATAAAAAAATATTCTCTTTTTTGTTTTCTACACGTTTAATGGCCGTTCTTTTTTTAACATTTGCAATTGCAATGGGTATTGGAACTTTTATCGAAAGTAAATACAATACTGATACAGCCAGAATATTAATTTACAACACATGGTGGTTTGAAGCAATTATGGTCATCTTTATGATCAATTTTTTCGGAAACATCAAAAGATATCAACTGCATAAAAAAGAAAAATGGGCTACGCTATTATTGCACCTTGCATTTATTTTTATCCTTTTAGGAGCTTTTATTACTCGTTATATCAGTTATGAAGGAATGATGCCAATTCGCGAAGGCGCGGCAGAAAACCAAGTTTATTCAGATAAAACTTTTCTAACCATTTTTGCTGACGGTGAATATAAAGGCGAAATGAAAAGAAGAGTTTTTGAAAAAAGCCTTATACTTTCTCCTGTAACCAATAACGATTTTAGCATTTCTGGAAAATTTGATGAAACTCCTTTTGAAGTTAGCTATTCTAACTACATCATGGGAGCGAAAGAAGTGGTTAAACCAGATCCAAACGGAACTTTATATCTTAAATTAGTTGAAGCTGGTGCTGGCGGACGTGAAGAACATTACCTTAAAGAAGGTGAAGTTCAGAATATTCACAACGTTTTATTTGCTTTAAATAAGCAGACAGACGGTGCAATCAATATTAATACAACAGGAAAAGAGTATACTATTCAGACTCCTTTTGAAGGTGAATTTATGCGAATGGCAGATCAGCTTAAAGGAAAAGTTACAAAAGATAATGTACAGCCTTTAATGATGCGTTCATTATATAGCATTGGAGACATTAGAATTGTATTTCCAGAACCTCCATTGAAAGGAAAAGTAGACTATGAATCTAATAACGATTTTAAAGCAAAATCTCATAGAGATGCTTTGGTTGTAAAAGTAAAAGCAGAAGGACAAGAAAAAGAAGTAATGCTTTTTGGAAATAAGGGACAAGTTGGAGAAGCTAAAACAGTTAAAATTGGCAATATCGAATATTCTTTATTTTTTGGAAGCAAAGCTTATGTTTTGCCATTTAAAATTCGTTTGAATGACTTTATTGCTGAGAAATACCCTGGAACAGAAAAAAGCTATTCTTCATACAAAAGTAAAGTAACTGTTCAGGATTCTACAGAAACTTTTGATGCAGATATTTTTATGAACCACGTTCTAGATTATAAAGGATTCCGTTTCTTCCAGTCTTCATTTGATCCAGATGAAAAAGGAACTGTCTTATCTGTAAACCATGATTTCTGGGGAACAAATATTACATATTTTGGTTACTATCTATTATATATTGGCTTAATGGCTATTATGTTTACTAAGCATTCTCGTTTTGGTGATTTGAAACGTAAACTTGAAGCTGTTAAAAAGAAAAAAGAAAAACTAATTACGATTTTAGTTTTATTGATCGGATTAAATGGTTTTGCACAGCAAACGCCTCATGTTCATTCACACGATCATACTCATGATCACGCACATTCTGCAGATCCAAACGATCACGCGAATCATGTTACGGCACCGCCAAGTAAGAAGCAACTTGATTCATTATTAAATATCTATAAAGCTCCAGAAGCTCACGCTGCAAAATTCGGCCGTCTGATTATTCAGGATGCTGGCGGTAGAATGAAGCCCATCAATACGTTTTCATCTGAATTGCTTCGTAAAGTGAGCCATGATGATAAGTATAACGGAATGAATTCTGATCAGGTGTTTTTATCAATGACGCAATACGCTCAGGTTTGGATTCAGGTTCCTATTATTTATATTAATACAAAGAATGACAGTATCCGTAAAATTATTGGTATCGATTCAAAAGATAAATACGCTCCGTTTGTAAAATTCTTTGACGAACAAGGAAATTATAAATTATCACCGTATTTAGATGCTGCTTACAAAGCGGCAAATCCAAATAGTTTCGAAAAAGATTTTGTTGAAACAGACAAAAAAGTAAACTTAATGGAGTCTGCTTTGAGTGGTCGTATTTTAAAAATATTTCCTGTTCCAAATGATCCTGGAAACAAATGGGTTTCTTATTTAGAACGTGATAATGCAGGATTTAAAGGCATGGATTCTACTTATGTGAAACAAATTCTACCTTTATATTTTAGCGCTTTAAATAACGGCTCTATTGAGAAAAATTTTGATACAGCCGATAATTTAGTAGAAAGCATTAATGGCTTTCAAAAGAAATTTGGAGCCAAAGTAAGACCAAGCGAGCAAAAGATTGATGCAGAGATTGCTTATAACAAATACGACGTTTTTCAAAAATTACCGTATTGGTATATTACAGCTGCAAGTTTTATGTTCATTTTTATTATTGTCAATATTTTCTTTGAGAAAAAATGGCTTCGTATTACAATAAATGGCTTCCATATTATTATTGGATTATTATTTGTGCTTCATACATTAGGATTAATAGCACGCTGGTATATTTCTGGGCATGCTCCTTGGAGTAATGCTTATGAATCTATTGTATATGTATCTTGGTCAACGATGTTCTTCGGATTGGCTTTTGACAGAAAATCAAAATTGACAGTTGCTTCATCTGCTTTCGTTACTGCTATGATTTTGATGGCGGCATACTTGAACTGGATTGACCCAGAAATTGCAAACTTGCAACCAGTTCTTAATTCATATTGGTTAATGATTCACGTTGCGGTTATTGTAGGTAGTTATGGTCCAACTGCATTAGGAATGATTTTAGGTTTCGTATCGCTATTGTTGATTTTGTTTACAACTGAGAAAAACAAAGCAAGAATGGAACTAAACATTAAAGAGATCACTTATATCAACGAAATGTCTTTAACAATCGGTCTTATCATGTTGACGATTGGAAACTTCTTAGGCGGACAATGGGCCAATGAAAGCTGGGGACGCTACTGGGGATGGGATCCAAAAGAAACTTGGGCTTTAATCTCGATTATGGTTTATGCTTTTGTAATTCACGCTCGTTTTGTTCCTGCTTTAAGAGGAAAATGGTTCTTTAACTTAATGAGTATGTATGCTTTTGTTTCTATCTTGTTTACCTATTATGGAGTAAACTTCCACTTAGTAGGTTTGCACTCTTATGCAAGTGGTGAAGCACATTCATTAAGCTGGATTTATTACTGCTTGATTACAATTACTATAATTGGGGCTGTTACGTATCCAAAGTATAGAAAATACTATAAAACAAAAAAAGTGAAGAAATAGATAATTTGAAATAATTATTAATTCATAAAACGGCTCAACATGATGTTGAGCCGTTTTTTTTATGCTAAGTTTTAAAGTTTCCAAAGAGAAGAAGTATAATAATCATGATTATAAAAAAGCAAACCAAAAAGATCAGGTGGCTTAGTATAGATAAGAAAAATGCTTTTGTTTTAGACATTTTGTTAAAAAACTGAATGTTCGTCCAAAAGATCAAAACAATGCCGATAATATACATTGTATAAGTATATTGCTGCATATGAGAAGTATGATTTAGAAAAATCATGGCAGGTATTGTTAGTAGCTGTACAGAAATTCTCTGAGCAGCTTTAAAAGTATTGAGCACAAATAGTTCGACAAAATTATATCCCTGATTTTTAAAAACGAGATAAGTGCCAATAGTATAAATAGGAATAGATCCCACTGTTACCCACGAAAAATGTGTAGCAAACCACTCATTTAAAAAATTTGAATCTATAGGAGCCTGTACATGATCAAAGGTGTCAATATGAAAATAATGATACAAAAGTCCATAAAGCGTAGCAAGAACTACGACCAAAGATAAAGGCTTAAAATGACGGACTCTTTTTCCTTCTATAAATTCACGAACAGAATGGCCTGGTCTGGTAAACAATTGTTTTAAAGAATACAAAATTCCTTTGTCAAAATGCAATAAACCATGCTGGATATCATGCCATAAAAAATGCACATTTATTTTATGCGTTTCTGCAGACTGTCCGCAATTATTACAATAATGCCCCCTAAAGACCTGATGGCAATTTTTACACATTATTTCCATTTAAGCTCGATATTTGGTTTATGATTTACTTTTGTTGTTTTTTTATGATGCCGTTAGGATACATGATTGCCAATAAAACTATTATCAGCAGAAAATTATACTCAACACCATTTCGTCCGCCGCCTACCACAAACCAACCTTCTTGAAAATGCACTAAAATAATGCCTATTACAAAAACGAAAATGGTAACTAAACCAGCAAGTTTAATGTATTTGTTGGCTAATAATAGTATTGCGGCGAAAACATGAGATAATTTAATGCTCCAAGCAAGAAATACGCCGTAAGGAGCAAAACCAATTTGATTTAGAAAGAGATTGCCAAAATCATTGATGCCATTATTAAACATTCCAAAAATGGAATGGGTGAGAAGAATAATCGCCATAGCGATTCTCAAAAGTAAGTTTGCATTCATAAATTGGTTTTTGGTAAATTAAAAGTAATAAAAAAACGCATATTACACTGAATATGCGTTTTAGCTTTTTATGAAAGATTAAATTTTAAACTTTCCCTAAAGTATAAAGCTGTTCCATTGTTGGAGTCAAACTTCCACCTGCTGGTTCCAAAGTAATTCCGAAAGCTTCTGCTGAGTCGGTTTGGCTGACAGCAAAGATTTTCTGAGAATTTCCCTCAAAATTATCCAGCAAACCAATACTTGTTGGTGTAAGAACAGGACTTAATTTTAAAGACCAAACCTGATAAACCATTCCCTTTGGCGGAGTAGGTAATCCTGCCGCATCGATATACGTGGTTTTGGTTTCCTTATTCCAATATACTTTTGCATAAGATTTTGGCGATACTGCCTGACCGCCGAGTGTTACTCCAGTGTTTTTAATATCTCTTACAATGCTTAAGTTTTTCTCGGTCTGTTTATTCTGCTGGTTTAAAAAAGCATATTCACGCTCAATTTTATTCTTTTCATTTCCAACAGTAGAGATAGCTTCTTTTGTTTTAGTCAATTCTAAAGTCTGATATCCTAAACCTAGCAATAATAATACTGCTGCAGCCCAGCCCACATATTGAGACCAGTTTGAAGCAGGTTTCATGTCGACTACTTTTCCGTGTTTAAGTTCAAGACGAGCTTTAATTTTTTCGAAATTTTCTACAGAATGAAATGGAGAAAAACTCGAAGAAAGCGCTATTACAGCTTTTTCTATAGAAATAATCTCCTGATCTACTTCAGGATTCTTTTTTGCCAGTTCAGCAATTTCAAGATTCTCTTTTTCACTTAATAAGCCATAAACATACAGCTCTAAAATTCCTGATTCTATATATTCTTGTGCTTCCATTATATTTTCAAATAATTACGTAAATCGTTAATACAGTTTCTGTTTTGCGTTTTTATAGTTCCCAGTGGCATTGCCAATTCTTCTGAAGCTTCTTGCTGGGTATATCCTTTAAAAAACAATAAATTGATTATTTCGATACATTTTGGTTTTAGTTTTTTTACAAATTCTTGAATTCCAATTGCATCCAGTTTATGACTCAATTTATTGCTCTCATCTAAAAGATTTACGAAATTATCTGATGAAAGGTTTTTTTGGCTGTTATTAAAATCTTTAGAACGAAGTTTATCGATCGAGGTATTTCGAGCGATATTAAGAATCCAGGTATAAAATCGTCCTTTACTTTCATTATAAGAATCTATGTTTTTCCAAATTTTGACAAAAACATCCTGAAGTACATCTTCTGCCTCTTCGCGATTCTTGATTAGCACATGAATGACTGAAAACAAGCTTTTTGAATACATATCATACAAATGTGTAAAAGCTTTTTCGTCTTTTTGGTAAATTAAAACTAACAGTTCTTCTTGACTCATAGATTTGGAATTTAAAGTTTAAACATTAAAAGTTAAAGTTTATTCGCTAACTGTTATAAAGGTAAATTATTTTTTTTTGATTTTTTTGATTTTTTTTTGTAGTCCAAAACCTAGGAAAATAAAGGGTTTAGAAAAAAAATGAATTTTTTCTCACTTTTTTTAAAACCAAAATAAATCCAATTACGTAAATGATTTTAATAACATGAGAAAGACCTTGTTACAGTCATAAAATTTGAAATAAACTGTTGTTAGAACATTACTAAGGACTTATGGATAGCAAAATAATAGTTAAAATATTAATAGTGGGCTTAACAACAGTTTTATCACTGACCATATTTACTGAAAAAGACTTTGTAAAAGATGCCTTGCGTATTCGCGTAAATGTATGTGATTCCAAAATTTATGGCTGAGCCAAATTTGAGTATGAAAAATAACAAAATATAAATACTGTATAGTTGATGTGCTCGGACTTCCAACCGAAGATTTTTTAATATGTCTCGGCTATTTAGGATTTAATTTTACATCGATACAAGCCATTTTAAGATTTTTAAGAGACGTTTGACATATGGGGGATAAACGATTTTCGACATAACCGAGTCATCAACTATAATTTATAAAAGATTGCATAATAATTAATTCATGGTTTGATTTGTTTGTATGGGGGGAAGCCTAACGTCTGATTAACGTTAGGCTTCATTTTGTTATTTAACTTTTGATTAGCAAAAATTAAAGGCCTAAAATAGTTTTTGTGAAATGGATTTTAGCTAATTTTATAAAAAATTAAAAGATGAAAAAAATACTTTTTATGCTATTTGGAGCAGCAGTTTTATCTGCAACAGGATTAAATGCTCAAACCAGTAATAACAAATTATCTAAAAAGGATAAAACCATGGCAAAAGAAACAATCTACCAATTTAAAGTAGAAGATTTATCAGGAGACACTTTTGACTTTGCGTCTTTAAAAGGCAAAAAAATCATGATTGTCAACACGGCTTCAAAATGCGGTTTAACGCCTCAGTATAAAGATTTAGAAGCAGTTTATAAACAATATAAAGATAAAGGATTTGTGATTGTTGGTTTCCCTGCAAATAACTTCGCATCTCAGGAGCCAGGAACAAATAAAGAAATCGAAACATTCTGCCAGCAAAATTATGGAGTTTCTTTCCCAATGATGAGCAAAGTTTCAGTAAAAGGAAGCGATATGTGTGATGTCTATAAATTCTTAACTGAAAAATCAAGAAACGGTTTACAGGATTCTGAAGTGGAATGGAATTTTCAGAAATACTTAATCAACGAGAAAGGAGAATTGGTAAAAGTAATTAAACCAAAAACTCTAGTAACAGAACCAGAAGTTATCAATTGGATTAAAAGCTAACCTAAAAAAAAAAGACTCAAATTTGGAATTCAAATTTGAGTCTTTTTTTTTAGGTTCAAAGGCACAAAGAGGCAAAGGAACAAAGTTTTTAAATACTTTGCGAACTTTGCGTAATTCTTAGCGTGCTTTGCGGTTAAACCAAAATAAGTTGCATAAAAACCAAATCTAACCAATGATCAAATTTGTAGCCTACTTCTCGAATCGTTCCTGTAGCGACAAATCCGAATTTTTCATGGAAAGCAATGCTTCCAGCATTATCAGCATCAATGGCACCAATCATAACATGGTAGCCTTGTTCTTTCGCTAAACGGATTAATTCTGTCAAAAGTTTAGAACCAATTCCTTTTCCTATTATATTATCAACTACGTAAACAGAATGTTCGACGGTATATTGATAGCCAATCTTTTCTCTAAACTGCCCATAACTTCCAAAACCAACCACTTCGCCATCCAAATCGGCTACAATTACAGGAAGATTTTTAGCCGTTTTATCTTCAAACCATTTGGTCTGAACTTCCAAAGTCTGAATCTCATAACTATAATTGGCAGTAGTGTGTAAAATAGAGTGATTTACAATCTCTAGAATCTTTTGCAAATCATTTGTTGTTGCTGGTCTTAAAATAATGCTCATTGGTAATTTTATAGGTTATTTGGTATTTAGTTCAGCTAATAAAGTGTCTACTTCTTTAGAATTCCAGTCCATTTCTTTTGCTATGGCTTTGGCGTTTTTGGCGTATTCTAAAGCTTTCTTTCGATCATTTATTTTGTTGTAAAGCTTGGCTTCAAGCAAATTTCCGTCATAAGAATCATTTAATTCTAGAGAACGATTTACCCAAAAAATCGCTTTTTTCAGACTTTCTTTATCTTTTATATGCTTGAAATAAGTATTTCCGATATCTTTTAGAAAACTTGCGTCGTTCCAAACTAACTTCTGCGTGTCTTCTAATGTAACTTTTTTATAAAAATTCCATTTTTCGGTTCTTTCAGCCAATGTCAAATCGTATTTAAAAACCAAAGAATCTGTTTTTTGTAATCTTATTGATTTAGCAATTTCTCTTTGTTTATAGTAGTTTACGGTGTCTAAATTATCTACCAAAGGTCGAAGCAATTCGTTTACAATGCTTTCAATTTTACGGTCAACTCGATTTTGTGAAGCTACAGCTGCAAATTCTTTCTGGTGATTTAAAACATATTGAAACTCCCTAGATTTAATATCGGTTACACCATTGGCAATCACTCGCCAATTTAATTCACTCACCAATTGTTTATCAGTTTGCGTATCCAAATAAATGTGTGTCGGTATCGATAATTCGGTTCTATCTTTTCCTTTTTTTAAAGTATTTAAGTAAACAAAGAATTTATCTGAATTACTAGGATCAGCAAGAAATTGTTTTTCTAATTGAGGCAATTGCATTTTTGGATTTAATGCATAGTTTAACTCATTTAGAAACTCTGGCTTTTTCATTTCGCCTTTCAATGCGTAAATCAACGTTTCATTGGTGTCCAGAAATAAAAATGTAGGAAGCGATTTGGTATTGAATTTGTTTTTTAAAGCAATTCCTTCTTCTTTCTCAATGTTTTTATAAGTACAAACAAAGTTTTTATTCAAAAAATCCATCACAGCAGGATCGCTCAAAACTTCCGCTTTCATTAAATTGCAATGCGGACACCAATCTGCGTAAAGCATAACAAAAAGCGGTTTTTCTTCTTTTTTTGCATTTTCTAAAGCTGTTTTGTACGGAACGTCAACAGGAACAAATTGATTCTGTGAGGTTATAGTTTGAAAAGTAACAGATAAAAAAAGTATAAGTAAGAAACGCATATTGTGTCAGGCTTTTATTAATTATTCGATTTTACAAATATATTCCCTTTTTCGCGAAAGAGCCTTAATATATTCCTAATTATAATACAAATCAAGTGCGAAGTTTGTAACTTTGTAATCAAGATGAAGAAAAATCAAACAGAAGGATTTTCTTTAAAAAAGTAATACACGACCGGAATGATTTACCCCAAAATAGCGCTTGCACAAAGCATTATCGAAATTTTATCTGCCAAAGGCATTGTCAATATTATAATTTCTCCAGGATCTAGAAATGCACCATTAACCATCGGGTTTGCTCAAAACCCGAACTTCACCTGCTATAGTATTGCAGACGAGAGATGTGCCGCTTTTTTTGCTTTAGGAATTGCACAGCAAACCAAAAAGCCAACGGCTATAGTTTGTACTTCAGGATCGGCTTTACTAAATTATTATCCTGCTTTGGCAGAAGCGTTTTACAGTCAGATTCCATTGATTGTAATTTCAGCTGATCGTCCGCAGAGTAAAATTGATATTGGCGACGGACAAACCATTCGTCAGGAAAATGTTTTTGCTAATCATTCTGTTTTTAATGCTAATTTAACCGAAGAGGCATCAGAAGAGAATGATCTTAAAATCAATTTGGCTATCGAAACGGCAATTCTTAAAAAAGGCCCAGTTCATATCAACGCACCTTTTGAAGAACCGCTTTATGAGACAACAGAAGAGCTTTCTGTACAGCCAAAAATCACGATTTTGAATCCAGAAGCTCATTCTAAAAAAATAGATAATAGTGACGAATTTATTTCTATTTGGAATAGTGCCAAAAGAAAATTGGTTTTAGTAGGAGTTAATGAAGCCAATAGTATAGATCAAGAAATCATCGAAAATTTAGCTTCAGATCCATCCATTGTTGTACTGACAGAAACAACTTCAAATCTTCATCATGAAAGTTTTATCAATTCAATAGATACTTTAATTACACCTTTTGATGATTTTGATTTTAAGAAATTTAACCCTGAAGTATTAGTTACTTTTGGTGGAATGGTGGTTTCAAAAAGAATAAAAGGATTTCTTCGAAAATACAAACCAAAACATCATTGGCATATAGACACATTGCGTGCTTATGATACATTTGGAGCATTGACAAAACACTTCGAGATGCAGCCTAATGATTTCTTTAAAGACCTGCTTTCAAAAACATCTTTTGTAAAAAGTAACTATTTCAATAATGTAAATACAGTTTACCAAACAAGATTAGAGAGAAGAAAACACTATTTAAGTAAAATCGAATTTTCAGATTTTAAAGTTTTTGAAAAAGTAATCGAATCATTGCCTAAAAACAGCGTGTTGCAGATAAGCAACAGTTCTGCAATTCGTTATGCACAATTAATTGATATCGACAATTCTATTCAGGTCTTTTGTAATAGAGGAACAAGCGGAATTGACGGAAGCACTTCTACAGCAATTGGCGCGGCGGTTGGAAACGAAAAACAAACCGTATTTGTTACAGGCGACATAAGCTTTCTCTATGATAGCAATGCTTTATGGAATTCTTATATTCCTAAAAACTTCAAGATTATTTTAATTAATAATGGAGGAGGAGGAATCTTTAGAATTCTTCCTGGCCATCAGGAAAAACCGGTTTTCAATACCTATTTTGAAACTTCGCATAAATTGACTGCTGAGCATTTGGCAAAAATGTATGGTTTAAACTATATAACAGCTCACAATATTCAATCATTAGAAAGCGGAATTGAATCTTTATACAGTTCTAATGAAGTTCCATGTATTCTAGAAATTTTTACGCCAACAACTGAAAATGATCGCATTTTAAAACAGTATTTTAAATACTTAATTTAAAATTGAGAGAAAATTAATGTTAAAATTATTGTTTTAAAATTTCCTTAATTATACATTTGGTCTATTATTCACCAATTATATAATTATGAGCAAGAGAGAAGAATTAATTAAAAAGTATGCTTCAGATTTGAAGGATAAATGTGGAGTAACTCCAAATATGGATTTATTGACTAAAGTTACCATTGGCTGTGGTCCTTCTATATATAATGATGATGCATCAGTTGTAGCAGGATCTCAAGAATCTGAATTAGAGACGGTAAAAAACAATTTTTTAGTTAAAAAGTTAGGTTTAAAAGATGGACCAGACTTAGATAAAGGAATTGATGCCGTTATGGAAAAGTATGGAAAATCTAATAAGCTCAAATACAGAGCTGTAGTGTATTATTTATTAACAGTTCACTTTAAAAAAGAAAGTGTTTACAAATAATATGCATTTGGCATAATTTAAAATCCCTTTATAACAACTGCTGTAAAGGGATTTTCTATTTTTTTTTCTGCAAATCAAGTTTTGTTAAAATTAATTTCTTTGTACCGAGCCAAACTTCGTACCTTTGCGCCTCAGAAACTTAGCAGTTCAACTGCTTAGAAACTTATAAAAATGCTAGAAATAGGAAAATACAATACGCTAACTATATTACGTGATACCAAAGTTGGTTTATTTTTAGGAGATCCAGAAAATGATCCAGAAGGAGTTCATGACGTTTTGCTTCCAAATAAATATGTGCCAAAAGTATTTGAAATTGGCGAAGAATTAATTGTTTTTGTTTACTTAGATCACGAACAGCGACCAGTTGCAACTACTCTGGTTCCGTACATTTTATTGAATGAATTTGCTCTTTTACGTGTAAACTACATCAATAATGTCGGCGCATTTATGGACTGGGGAATGGAGAAAGATATTTTGGTCCCGTTTAAAGAACAGGCGCGTCCAATGGAAAAAGGGAAACGCTATTTGGTTTATTTATATATGGACAAACAGACGAATCGTTTGGTGGCTTCGAGTAAAACCAATCAATTTTTGAGTAACGATACGTTGACAGTTGAAAAAGGGGAAGAAGTCGATTTGATAGTTTCTCATATTACCGATATGGGAATCAATGTTATTATAAATGAACGTCATAAAGGTCTTTTATACAAAGATGAAGTGTATGATGATTCGATAAGAACTGGAGACAGAATGCGTGGGTATATCAAAAATATTCGTCCTGACAATAAAATTGATGTAGCACTTCAGGCTCAAGGTTTTGAAAGCATAGAACCTAATGCCGAAAAAATATTAAGCGAACTGAGAGCTAGCAGAGGGTTTCTTAGATTGAATGACAATTCTCATCCTGAAGATATTAAAACCGTTTTGAAAATGAGTAAGAAATCATTTAAGAAAGCAATCGGAGCTTTGTATAAAGAAAAACTTATTGAAATTAAAGAAGACGGGATTTATCTTGTGAAAGAATAAAAATCTAGAAATTCCAATATTTAAAATTCCAAATTTCAAGACTGATTCAACACAATCCATCGGAATTTGGAGTTTAAAATTTGGAATTTATTTTGCGCCAGCAAAATTATTATAACACAAAAGGCTGCTCATTACAAGCAGCCTTTCGCTTTTTATTCAGTTTTAAAAAAAATTGTAATTAAAAAAAAACAGAAATAAAATAATTCGAGTCCATCTCAGAACAATAGCTTTACGAATTTTAGAAATTATTCCATTGATGGGTATGTCTTTTAAATAATAAATGTACCTATCTCAAAAGCAAAAAAATAAATTTCACGGCTCATCCATTGGTTTATAAAATAACTTTTAGAAAGTGCGAATTAGTACTTTTTTCCTCTTTTCGTTATCATTTCTATACTAATTATAGATACAATTCTAACATTTAACCTTAGGTGTTACTTTTTTCTTTTTGAAGTTTCGACAAACACATAAATCATTTGCTCTTTTAATTGAGGTTTGTTTGTGAAAACCCTAAAAAAATGAGCGACAAATTTTTTAAATTTTCTCAAAAAAATCATTTTTTAGGTTAATAAATCAGTGAAAGAAAATCAATCTGGAATCATTGAAATATTTTGTATCTCATTGATTTCTAGGCTGTAAAATTAAATATTATTTTTCTAAACTAATGTTAAAAAATGTTATTTTTTGTAAGTAAATACTAATTGTTAACATTGCACATCAATTTAGCAAAGACTTAAGGCAGATTGAGTAGGTAAAGTAGTAAAAATGCTTTATTTTTACCGTATAATTATTAAAACAAAAAATCAAAATGGAATGGATTACAGCCAGAGAATTTGAAGATATAACTTATAAAAAATGCAACGGAGTAGCAAGAATTGCCTTTAACAGACCAAATGTTAGAAATGCATTCCGTCCTAAAACTACTTCAGAATTATACCAAGCTTTTTACGACGCGCAAGAAGACACTTCAATTGGAGTTGTTTTGCTTTCTGCTGAAGGACCTTCAACAAAAGATGGAGTTTATTCTTTCTGCAGCGGTGGAGACCAAAATGCACGCGGACACCAAGGATATGTTGGAGATGATGGACAGCACCGTTTAAATATATTAGAAGTGCAGCGTTTAATCCGTTTTATGCCAAAAGTAGTTATTGCTGTTGTTCCTGGCTGGGCTGTAGGTGGCGGACACAGTTTGCATGTAGTTTGCGATATGACGCTTGCCAGTAAAGAACACGCCATTTTTAAACAAACTGACGCTGACGTAACTAGTTTTGATGGTGGTTATGGATCGGCATATTTGGCTAAAATGGTAGGACAGAAAAAAGCACGTGAAATCTTTTTCTTAGGCCGTAATTATTCTGCTCAAGAAGCTTTTGAAATGGGAATGGTAAATGCTGTAATTCCTCATGACGAATTGGAAGCTACTGCTTACGAATGGGCTCAGGAAATTCTTCAAAAATCACCAACCTCTATAAAAATGCTAAAATTTGCAATGAACTTAACAGATGACGGAATGGTCGGACAACAAGTTTTTGCAGGAGAAGCAACTCGTTTGGCTTACATGACCGAAGAAGCTAAAGAAGGAAGAAATGCTTTCTTAGAAAAAAGAAAACCAAACTTCGGTGAAAATAAATGGATACCTTAATAATTTTAGATTTCTGATTATAGATTTTAGATTTTCAATCTATAATTTTAAATCAGAATATAATAATCTAAAATCTATATTCTAAAATCTAAAATTAAAACATGAAACATTGGATTGAAGCCGCTAGATTGCGCACATTACCTTTATCAGTTTCCGGAATTATAGTTGGGAGCATTTATGCTTTGTCAAATCCAACCGAAACTATCAATACACCAACTGAAGTTTTTAGCTGGAAAGTTTTTGGTTTCGCCTTATTGACAACACTAGGACTACAGGTTTTATCCAATTTTGCAAACGATTATGGCGATGGAGTAAAAGGTACTGATAATGCAGATCGAGTAGGGCCGCAACGTGCTATTCAGAGTGGTGTTATTACGCCGCGGGCAATGAAAAAAGCCATTATTATTACTTCACTTTTGACTTTATTATCTGCTATAATCTTGATCTATTTTGCTTTTGGAAAAGATAATTTCGGATATTCTATCTTTTTTCTTCTATTAGGAATCGCAGCTATTGTAGCGGCAATTAAATATACCGTAGGTAATTCAGCGTATGGCTATAGAGGACTAGGAGATGTATTCGTTTTCATTTTCTTCGGATTAGTGAGTACTTTAGGGGTTAACTTTTTGTATGCAAAAGAAGTCGATCCTCTTTTAATCCTTCCGGCTGTAGCCATCGGATTATTGAGTGTTGGAGTATTGAACTTAAACAATATGCGCGATCAGGAATCAGATAAAAAGTCTGGAAAAAATACTATTGTAGTGCAGATTGGAGCTCAAAAAGCTAAGAATTATCACTTTTTCTTGATTATTACAGCAATGGTTTTGGTGGTTGTGTTTGCTATTTTAAGCGATTATAACTTTGACCAATATTTATTTGTATTGGCTTATATCCCGTTGACAAAACATTTAATCACGGTTTACAAAAACCAAGATCCAAAACTATTAGATCCAGAATTGAAAAAACTGGCATTAAGCACATTTTTGCTTTCTATATTACTTACCGTTTGCATGATTTCTTTGATTTCAGATATTATTGTAAACCTCTTTTTAGGGGGAAGATAAAAACATGTTTAATTTAAAAAGGTAACAAAATGAAAATTACATACTACGGACACGCTTCATTAGGAATTGAAGTAGGAGGAAAATACATTATTGTGGATCCATTTATTACCGGAAACCCGCAAGCAGCATCAATCAATCTTAGTATCATAAAAGCCGATTATATTTTACTGACGCATGCACACCCTGATCACGTTCTAGATGTTGAGGCTATTGCAAAAAATACCAACGCAGTAATTGTTTCTAATGCTGAAATTGCAAGCTACTATGCCAAAAAAGGATTCAATTCACATCCAATGAATCATGGCGGAAGCTGGAAATTTGATTTCGGAAAAGTAAAATATGTAAACGCAATTCACTCAAGCAGTTTTCCTGACGGGTCTTACGGAGGAAATCCTGGAGGTTTTGTTATTGAAGGCGAACATAAAAATATCTACATTGCTGGGGATACTGCCTTGACATACGATATGAAACTGATTCCGCTTCGCACAAAACTGGATTTAGCGATTCTTCCAATCGGAGACAATTTTACAATGGATATTGAAGATGCTATTATTGCATCAGATTTTGTAGAATGCGATAAAGTTTTAGGATATCACTATGACACTTTTGGTTATATTGAAATCAATGATGAAGAAGCAATCCGTAAATTCTTTGATAAAGGAAAAGATTTAATGCTTCTGCCAATCGGAGATTCTATTGAATTATAAAATCATCCTGAGCGGAGTCGAAAGAAGGTGCTAATCCCGCTATACGCATGTCTTTTGTGGTTCCCGATAGCTATCGGGAAACCACAAAAGAATACCGCTACTATTGGGGCTTGGGCACTCAATTCCATTAGAAAGTTATTTGGCATAATCTATGCTAATTGAATTAAAGTTTTTTAAAATAAAAATCATTTTAATCTGTGAAATCTGTGGCAATTAAAGCATCATCACAAAATACAACTTTCAGAAAAAACATTTTATTACTATTTATCGCAATCTTCTGTAACGCGTTCGCACAAAAAGACGGTTATTGGGATAAAGAACGTGCTACAACCAAAGAAATTATGGTTCCGGCACGCGATAGGATTTCTATACCAACAGAAGATTTGCCTGTTGGAACTACAGAAATTGTCTATAGAATTACCCTTTTAGATAAAAATCAAGAAATGGCCAATAGCTTGGTCTCTTTACTAAAAGCAATTCCAGATCCAACAGGCGTTAGTCAAGGTTCTGCAGGTGCTGTTTTCTTGATGTCAAAAATTTCAGGTGACGATGAATGCACCTATTCGATTTTTACCTCTAATGAAAATGCAAAAAAGTATGTTGCAGATGGTAAAATTGATAAAGCTTGTTATTCTCAGGCAGAACCTGTAAGTAAAGACGCTAAACGATTGTCAGTCAATAAATCATCTTGTTTAAAAGAAAACATCAGCACAATTTGGTTTGGTTTTGAAAGCAAAAATTGGCTATTAAGTCAAAAAGTAGTTTTGGAAGTAGTGCCTTGGGTAGATACAAAACTAAACCGTGGTTGGAATCAGGACAATAAAAACGAAATTATAAGTTTGTGCAAAACATCTACAATGGCACAGAAAATGGCCAATTCTGATGATTTTTGTGTTTGTATTCTCAATAAAATCATGAAACAATATCGTTATGATGAGTTTCAGAAATTATTGGCTGTGGAAAAAACTAAAGTCTATAAAGATTTTGGAAACAGCTGTTACAAAGATGCTGATATTTCTAAAAATGTATTCAACGATTTAAGAACACAAGTCGCGTCTTTAATAAAAGCTCAAAAATACAACGAAGCAATTCCGAAATTAAATACAATTGTAAACGAAGGCAAAGCAACTGCTGTAGATTATAGTTCGCTAGGCTATTGCTACATTTTGACCAAACAATATGCAAAAGCATTAAAAGTGCTTCAAGAAGGAGAAAAGCTGGATGATACGGAATTATTGGTCAAATTAAATTTAGCGCATACTTATTTGGTAAGCGATGACTTCAGTGCCGCCAAAGCGATTTACAAAAAATATCAGACTCAAAACGTAACGGATAGTTTAAGTTGGATTGCAAAAACAAAACTTGATTTTCAAGCATTTGAAAAAGCTGGTTTACCATCAAAAGATTTTGAAAAAATCTTAAAATTATATAACTAAGTTTCTTTGCTTTGAGTATTTCCTAATGTTTTTTAAACTTAGCATCTCAGTTGCTTAGCATCTTAAAAAAAATGAAAGCATCTTATCATAAATATCTACTAGAATTTAAACGCCCATCTGGAACTTCCCGGGGTGTTTTGACTGAGAAAGAAACTTGGTTTATAATTCTAGAAGAAGACGGTAAAAAAGGAATAGGAGAGTGCGGCATACTTCATGGATTAAGCGCAGACGACCGTCCAGATTACGAAGAAAAACTAAAATGGGCTTGCGATAATATTCATTTAGGTGAAACAGCGCTTTGGAATGCCTTATTAGAATTTCCTTCTATACAATTCGGAATAGAAATGGCTTTTTTATCGCTTAAAAGTGAAAATCCATATCTTTTATTTCCCTCTAATTTTAGTGATGGTACAAACTCAATTCCCATAAACGGATTGGTTTGGATGGGGGAATCTGAATTTATGAAACAGCAGATTGAAGAAAAATTAGCTGATGGTTTTAGCTGTATAAAACTTAAAATTGGAGCTATTGATTTTGATAAAGAATTAGAATTACTCCAATTTATCAGAAGCCATTTTTCTGCTGAAGAAATAGAAATAAGAGTAGATGCAAATGGCGCTTTTTCTTCAACTGATGCTTTGGATAAACTACATCAATTAAAACAATTTCAGCTTCATAGTATTGAACAGCCTATCAAAAAAGGTCAAGTCGCAGAAATGGCTGAATTGTGTAAGCATACGCCATTCCCAATCGCTTTAGACGAAGAATTAATCGGCGTATTTTCGTTTGAAGAAAAAGAAAAATTGCTTCAGGATATTACTCCGCAATATATCATTTTAAAACCCAGTTTTATTGGCGGTTTTCGCGGTACCCAAGAGTGGATTACCCTAGCAGAAAAGTACAATATCGGCTGGTGGATTACATCTGCATTAGAAAGCAATATCGGACTGAATGCAATTGCACAATGGACATTTACATTAAATTCAAACATGCCACAAGGTTTGGGAACCGGAGCATTGTATACTAATAATATAGATTGTCCACTTGAAGTAAAAAAAGGCCAGCTTTGGTACAATGCATATAAGAGATGGGAAAAGTTTCTAAGATTCTAAGATTCTGAGTTTCTGAGTTGTTAAGTCTTTAGTTATCTAGTAATTAAATCTTAGCGTCTTATAAACTTAGTATCTTAGCATCTTAGAAACTCAGCATCTTTTTTAGTCACTCTTTTCCACCCAACAAACTATCTTGCCAATCTTTCAATTCCTTCCATTTTCCCTGATAAGCCATTAATGCTTGTTTTGCCCAAGTGCTCGGATTATGCATAGCATAGTTTTCTCCGCCAGCATCCAAAATAGCTTGTAACTTTTCTGTCGAAGCTTGCGAAAGGTTTTGCCAAGTTTTTATTCCTGCCTCGATAAATAAAGATTCTATTTTTGGACCAATTCCTTCCACTATTTTCAAGTCATTTTCCTTTACTTTTTTACCTAAAGCATTTAAGGCTAATGTAGGTTCGAAAGGAATTATTTCAGGAATTACTGTTTTATTTTTCGCGGCAAGTTCAGCTTCTAATTTTAAGATTCTTGCATTTAAATTTTTTGTATGCGCTTTGCAAACATCTAAATCAGCTTGAAGAGATGCTGAAAGAGCATTATCATTCTTAAAAGTAATTTTTCCTAGTATGTAACCTAAAATCCCGCAGATTACACCTAGTGCTATTGGTATTACAACATAAGGTACATTCATGATCGTTCTATTTTAGAGTTTAAACTATAGTAAGTTTTTAGTTATGCATAAGATTGTTTTTAGACTGATAACTAGTGATTTTACGAGGAATGAATTCTATCAAAATTACTCAAAATAATAATTGCAAAATGTTAACAATCAGTTATTTTGATTCTTTTTGCTTTTGAATAAAAAGAATGAATTAACATATTTTTCATTTTTTATAAGTTCAAGGGCTTGATTAAAATGAGTAACTTGCATAAAAATAATCTAGATTTAAAATGGTCGAAATAGAAAGAAAGTTTCTTGTAAAATCTGATGTTTATAAGAATCAAGCTTTTACTCAGAATAAAATTGCTCAAGGCTATTTGAGTTCTGCTCCTGAGCGTACGGTTAGGGTTAGAATTAAAGGGCATAAAGGCTATATAACTATCAAAGGAATAAGCCATAGTGGCGGTATGTCTCGCTTTGAGTGGGAAAATGAAATTCCGCTTGATGAAGCTCAGGAATTATTAAAATTATGCGAAAAGGGGAAAATTGAAAAAACGCGCTACGAAATACAATCTGGTGAGCATGTCTATGAAGTTGATGAGTTTTATGGTGAAAATGAAGGCTTAGTAATGGCTGAAATTGAACTAAATTCTGAGGATGAAGTTTTTGCAAAACCAGAATGGCTTGGAGAAGAAGTTACAAACGACGAAAGATATTACAACGCTTATTTAAGCAAAAATCCTTATAAAGACTGGCAAAAATAAAATGACAGAATCAATATATGACCTTATTATTGTAGGTGGCGGACCAATTGGTCTTGCTTGTGCAATTGAAGCTGAAAAGAAAAATTTAAAATATGTAATTATAGAAAAAGGGGCAATAGTGAATAGCATTTTCAACTATCCGCTATATATGACTTTTTTCTCTACCGCAGAAAGATTAGAAATTGGAGAAATTCCGTTTAACTGTTTGGCGCCAAAACCAGGACGTCAAGAGGCTTTAGAATATTATCGAAATATTCATCGTTACTTTAAATTCAATATTAACTTATTTGAAAAAGTAACAGATGTACAGAAGAATCAAGGGATTTTCAAAATTGCAACCGACAAGCAGAATTATGAATCTAAAAATGTCATAATTGCAACTGGTTTTTATGACATTCCGATTGAAATGAATGTTTTAGGCGAAAATCTTCCCAAAGTCCGCCATTATTATAAAGAAGCGCACGAATATGCTTTTAGAAAAGTTTTAGTCGTTGGAGCTAATAATTCGTCTGTAGATGCCGCGCTGGAATGCTGGAGAAAAGGAGCAGAGGTTACAATGGTAATTCGTAAAAACGAAATTAATAACCGTGTGAAATATTGGGTAAAACCTGATATCGAAAATCGAATTGCCGAAGGAAGCATTAAAGCTTATTTTGAATCTAATATTACCGAAATCCGTGAAAATGAAGTAGAAATTCAAACACCAAACGGAAAAGTTACAATTGAAAATGATTTTGTTTTGGCGCTAACGGGCTACAAACCGGATTTGAATTTTCTTGAAAAAATCGGAATTCAGCTTTCTAATGACGAACTGAAAATCCCTGTTTATAATCCAGAAACGATGGAAACTAATGTAGAAGGTTTATTTCTTGCCGGAGTAGTTTGTGGCGGAATGCAGACTCATAAATGGTTTATAGAAAACTCGCGAGTTCATGCTAATATGATTGTAGATTTTATAAGCTCAAAGTAAAAAGTTTGCCACGAATTGCACGAATTTGCACAAATTTTATAAGTTTAGTTTTTACTTTATAAAAAAGAAATTAGCGTAAATTCAATTCGTGGCAAAAAAACTTTTAAGAACTACAAGACAACATAGAACAGCCCACCTTAGTTCTAGCCCAATCTGGACGTTTTGCAAACCATGTTTCAGATTCAGGTTGTTCGTCATACGGATTTTTCAAAAGCTGAAACAATTCATCAACCAAAGAATAATCCTCTTTATCTGCAGCATCAATTGCTAATTGTGCCATATAATTTCGCAGTACATATTTTGGATTAATCTGGTTCATTTTTTCTGAACGTTCATCATCCGAAAGTTCTTCTGCATTTAATCTTTTCAGATATACAGTAAACCATTTTTGCCAAGCATCTAGAATATTTTCTTTTATTTCTTCTGGAATATAAAAAGCATATTCTATTTTTTCGAAGGCTTGTTCTACAGAATCGTCTTTTTTAATCTTACTAAGATTTCTAAAAAAGATAGTCATATCAGTTTCTGATAACTGCAAAATTTCTTCAAAACCTTTAATGATTTTATCATCAGCTTCACTCGAAGTGAATATTCCTAGTTTGCTCAAAAACATTATTTTATAGTCATTTTCAAAATCAGTTATAAATGTGTCTAGGATTTTTTCTAAGGGTGCAGCTTCATTAATTAATGGATAAAGAGCATTTGCCAATTGAAACAAATTCCATTGAGCAACATGAGGCTGATTTCCGAAACGATATCTTCTGTTTTGACTGTCTGTCGTGTTTGGTGTCCAGTTGGGATCATAATTCTCCAACCAGCCGTATGGACCGTAATCGATCGTAATTCCGTGAATCGACATATTATCAGTATTCATTACACCATGAACAAATCCTACACGTTGCCAATGTACAATCATTTCACGTGTTGTGTCCGCAACTTTTTGAAAAAACTTTAAGTACTGTTCTTTTGGTTCTCCAGTAATTTCTGGGAAATAATGCTTAATCGTAAATTCTACAAATTGTTTCAGATTTTTCAACTCATTTCTAGCTGTCAGCATTTCGTAGCTTCCAAAACGAATAAAAGAAGGAGCCACGCGGCAAACCACAGCACCTTTTTCATAAGCTGGATTTCCATTATATAAAATATCCCTTAAAACCTGATCTCCAGTAAGTGCAAGCGACAGCGATCGGGTAGTGGGAACTCCTAAATAGTGCATTGCCTCAGCGCATAAATATTCTCTAATAGAAGAACGCAAAACAGCTAAGCCATCTGCACTTCGTGAATAAGGAGTTTTTCCAGCACCTTTTAATTGCAACGTATAGAACTGATTGTTGTTTTCGACTTCTGTTAGATTGATTGCGCGGCCATCTCCCAATTGTCCAGCCCAGTTTCCAAACTGATGTCCCGCATAACACATTGCATACGGCCTAGTTTCTGGAAGAATCTCTTTTCCAGAAAAAACATTTAAAAACTCTTCTGATTGAATTTCGTCTTTAGAAATGCCAACCAACTCAGCTACTTCCTCAGAAGCATGAATCAATTTTGGATTTGAAGGCTGTTTCGGATTTACGTACGAAAACAACGTGTTTTTGACCTGACGAACTTCATTTGTCAAGTCAGGATCTGCTGGTAATTCGGCACTAAATCGATTATTTATTTTTAGATTTTTCATTTTGTTTTCTTTCTATATGCCACAGATTACAAAGATCAAAAAGATTTTCTGTGTTATCTATTTGCCAAGAATTGCACAAATTTTCACGAATGTTTTTTCAACTAAATCTAAAAATTAGTGGAAATTTGTGCAATTCTTGGCTAACAAAAAAATTTAATCCGTGACAAACTTAAAATTAGCCAATTAGCATATCAGCGTACATTTTTTTAAGTTTTTGGATTTTTGGATCGATTACAACTTGGCAATATCCTGCTTCTGAATTTTCATTATAATAGTTTTGATGATAGTCTTCGGCTTCGTAAAAAACTTCAAAAGGTTTTAATTGCGTTACAATCGGATCAGGATAGGCTGGTTGCACTTCTTCAAATACTTTTTCAGCAATTTCTTTCTGTTCATCATCGTGATATAAAATTATGGAACGATATTGTGTTCCGCTATCGCCTCCTTGGCGATTTAAAGTTGTTGGATCATGACTTGTCATGAAAATGAAAATTAAGTCATGATATGAAATTATGTCAGGGTTGAAAGTCACTTGAATCACTTCGGCGTGTCCAGTTCTTCCTGTACATACTTCACGATAAGCAGGATTCTTTATAAATCCGTCTGAATAACCCGATTTTATTGATTCTACACCTTTTAATCGCTGGATTACAGCTTCTATACACCAAAAACATCCGCCACCAAAGGTAGCTACTGATAAATTTCCCATAAATAATACTTTCTTTAAAGTTTAATGCCTATTAATTCGATAGGATATTATGATAATTTATTAAAAAAAAGTTGTTTTAACTAAAAATACTAAACGGTAACATAGTGTTTGAAGTTTACTATTGATAAATTCGCAATTTTATAAAAAACTATATATATTTGCAGTCAAACACAAGGCACAACTAATGAATAGCAAAAATAGTACCATGACACTGGAAACTTATTTTCAGGAATTTAGAAAGAATATTGTCGGTATAAATCAAGAATTTACTTCGCCTTATGGCAGAAAATCAATAATTTACACAGATTGGACTGCCAGTGGAAGACTATATCGTCCGATTGAAGAAAAACTATTAAATCAGTTTGGTCCTTTTGTCGCTAATACACATACCGAAACTACTGTATCTGGTACTGCTATGACAAAAGCATATCATCATGCCAGACATATTATAAAGCGTCATGCCAATGCAAATAACGATGATGTTCTAATTACAGATGGAACTGGAATGACTGGAGTTATCAATAAATTTCAGCGTATTTTAGGTTTGAAAGTTCCTGAGAATTTAAAGAGTTTTACCAATGTTCCTGCAGAAAAAAAACCTATTGTTTTTATTTCTCATATGGAACACCATTCTAACCAAACTTCATGGTTGGAAACTATTGCAGATGTTGAGATTATTCCGTCTTGCGAAAAAGGTCTTTTTAATTTAGAGAATCTTGAAGCTTTACTAGAAAAATATAAAGATAGAACTATCAAAATTGCTTCTATTACTGCCTGTTCGAATGTTACGGGTTTAAGAACTCCTTTTCACGAAGCGGCAAAGTTAATGCATCAATATAATGGTGTCTGTTTTGTTGATTTCGCTTGTTCTGGTCCTTATGTGGAAATTGATATGCACCCAGCTGATCCAGAAGCTTATTTGGACGCCATTTTTATGTCACCTCATAAATTCCTTGGCGGTCCTGGAACTTCAGGCGTTTTAATTTTCAATAAAAAATTATACAACAACATGATTCCTGATTGTCCAGGCGGAGGAACAGTAAGCTGGACAAATCCGTGGGGAGAGCATAAATATATTGATAATATTGAAGATCGTGAAGATGGCGGAACACCTGGTTTTCTTCAAGTTATCAAAACTGCGTTGGCAATTGAGCTAAAAGAGGAAATGGGAATTGAAAACATTATAGAGCGTGAACATGAAATTGTCGATTATGTTTTCTCTGAATTGGAACCAGTTTCGAATATCAAAATTTTAGCTGGACAACACAAAGAACGTCTTGGGGTAATTTCATTTTTCATTGATGATCTTCATTTTAATTTAGGGGTTAAAATCTTAAACGACCGTTTTGGAATCCAAACTAGAGGAGGATGTAGTTGTGCAGGAACTTATGGCCATTATTTATTGCATGTTGATCAGGAAACTTCAAATAAATTGGTCAACGAAATTACTATTGGTGATTTGATCAAAAAACCAGGATGGATTAGAATGTCAATTCACCCAACTACAACAGATGAAGAGATTGCTTATGTTTGCAAGAGCATAAAAGAATTAGCGGCCAATCATAAAACTTGGGCTTTGGATTATTCTTATGATAAAAATCGAAATGAGTTTATTCATAAAGACGCTACCTCGTTTGAAGACGAATTGGTTGAAAGCTGGTTTAAATCTTAGATTTTACTAAAAAAGCCAATAAAGATTTTTTAGCCACAGATTATACTGATTAGCGCAGATTTTTTTAAATCCTTTTAATCTTTATAATCTGTGGCTAGTTTTTTTAACGCGAAGAGTGCAAAGATTTTTTTTAAGCTTTCTTGATTATCTGTGTGGTTATTGAGGTCGCAAAGTTATAAACTCTACAGGTTTAAAAACCTGTAGAGTTTGTTTTTTAATTTTTAAAAGGAAATTAAATCTTTTGAAATTGTTTCAGCGCAGAAAGAGCTTGCGATTGTACTTTTTTCTGGAAAAAACCAGTCCAACCTAATAAATAACCGGTAAGTCCAAAGGCTTGTTTAGACCATTTCCAGACATCAAAATTATCGGTATGTTTGATAATTAAGCCGTCTTGAAAGATAAATTCGGCTGAAATTTTATTAATGACTTTTCTGTTTGTTTTGCTAAAATTGTAAGTAGCAATCCAATTTGCAGAACCTGTTGTGTCGTCTGCCTTAACATTTGAAAATTCAATTTTTAAGTTGCCTTTACTTTTTAACAACAGCATTTCCCACATTTTAGAAACCTGTTCTTCTTTTAACAAACCAAAAGCTGGATCTATAAAATGAACTTTCGGATGATAGCATTCGCTCATGGTTTTAGCGTCGGCATTCGCGAAAGCGGTATAAAATTTTGTAATCAAGGCTTCATTTGAGTTCATAAAAAAATATTTATGTTAAATATAAGATTTATTATATTAAAAAATCACTATAAAACACTAATTTCTTTAGCTGTATCAAATGTTTTTTTAGATTTATCAAACGCTGTAGAGAAATATTTTACTTTGCTATAAGCTGTAAAATGCCCAGTTAGATTTCCTGAGATATCTGGTCCGCCTGCAATGATGAATCTTATCGCATAAATATCGGTCTTTTTAAGCTTCAGCCATTCTGCTGGTGTAAAATAATAGTAAGCAGTTGTTTTGCCGTCTGCCGACTCTTTTACATTTTTATCTGTGCAAGCAATGACATCGGCATTTGTCAAATCAACGTAAACGCCTCCAGCAATTTTTGCTTTGTCGCTCGCCGTAGAAATGGTTAGTTTTAAAATACCGCCTTTATCTGTTTTGGCTATTTGTACATTTAATTCACCAGAGTAAGCATATTTTTCGCAGATGAAAGTATATTCTTGTGTTGCAGGATAAGGTGCAGATCCTTTTACACTGATAGTTTGCTGTGCTAAAGCAAATGTTGAAACAAATAATAAAACAAGAAGTGGTAGTTTAAAATTCATAAGTATTTAATTTATTGATCGGCTAATTTGGCATCAAATTTTTCATCCCAATCCATAGATTTTATGGCAGAAATGAGATTGTCTTCATTTACAAAGATGCGCAATTCTTTATTGGCAACTTTTTTGGTGTACAAAGCATGATAGCGGTAAATGACTTCATGTTTGGTTTTGTAAACTCCATCTAATTTTAAATCTATAAAACTTCCGTAGTATTGTCTAAATCTCTGGCAGGTTTTGGTTAAACGCTCTTCTGTTGTGTTTTCCATAACCGATTTAGTTACTTCAGTTTCATTAAAAGGTTTAAATTTTGAAGTATTACAAGTTTCTAAAACTCTCTTTCCTAAATCATACGCTTTTCGCTGCTGATTTGCATTTACTTCTGCTGTAGAAACTTTTTTAATTTTTAAATCTTCTGTATCTCTGCTAACGGTTTTAGATTTACATCCAATTAATAACAACAAACATATAATCAATCCTGCTTTCTTCATAACTATTTAAGTAATTTTTAATAATAAGTTAGGATCGGGACAATTTTCGATATAGAAGTTTAGGTCTTTTGTGTTGCAGACTCCAGGATAATCTCCCCAATAATCTCCAATGTTGTGGATAATCTGAAAATGGACATGAGGTGCATAATCGCCATTTACAGAGGCTTTTCCTAAGGTTGCAATTTTTTCGCCTTTCTTAAAATTGTCTCCGACATTTAAATTCTCTATACTTTCTAACGACAAATGTCCGTATAAAGTATAAAATTTTTCATTTTCTACTTCATGTTCCAATATAATAGTAGGGCCATAGTCGCCCAAACCAATATTATTTTTAAAACTATGCACTGTACCGTCAAGGGCTGCAAGTACAGCAGTTCCAGCTTCTGCCCACAAATCTAATCCGATGTGAATATTGCGTTCGGGTTTTGAGGCATCTAAAAAAATGGGACTTCTTTGGTATAAAAATCTTCCTTCTATATAACCTCCAAATGCAACTTTGGCGTTGTTTTCTTTTAAGAAACTTGAAATATATTTTTCAAAATCTTCCGAAGTATCTAATTTCTGATTTACCAGTTCTTGATTCGAAACCGATAAATTTAAAGGTACATATTCAGAAAGATTAATTGAGGTATCAATAACTTTAGTAGGTGGTAAGGCGTTTAAGATTGAGGCAAGGGGTTTCATAAAATTAAGCTACTTTATTTATAATTATTAATTCGTTATGTACTTCTATGCGAGGCAGCATTTTTGCTTTAAACATTTTCGGATTTACTTCAGCAACATATTTTCTGTTTCTAACATTGTGAGCTTCGTCCAATATCATGGTATTGAACAAAACAAAACCATTATCTTTTAAAATGGTACAAACTCTATCAACAAAAAACTTTTCGAACAAAAAATTAGGCATATGCGTATCTTCAAAAATGTCTATAATAATGAGATCGTATTTGTCTTTTGTCTTGAGCACAAATTCAAATGCGTCATCAATAACAACTTCTAACTGCTTAATTTGATTAAGATTAAAATACTCATTGGCAATCTGAATCATATCCGGATCGATTTCAACTCCTGTAATTTTTTCTTTGTATGCAATCTCGTCTACTAAGGTTTTGACCACACTTCCACCGGCAACTCCCAATAGCAGAATATGTTCCATTTCTAAGATTTTATCGTAACCAATATTTCGAAGCCCATACCTTAATATACGCTGTAGACTTCCGTATGAATAATTTGTGTTTTCAGTGTCCAAAACTAATTCGCCATTTGCCCATGTAACTTCAATCATTTTGCTTCTGGCTGATTTTTTCTTAAATATTTTTATTGGAATTATATAACTGAAAAATTTTCGAATCATTTTTTATGCTTTTACTCAAATTTACCATTAAATCTTTTATTTTGCACCAAATATTAAATCTTTCATGAAAAAACTATTATACAAATTCATCTTTTACAAGCTAATGGGCTGGAAGATAGTGGGAATGGAAAATGCTGAAGTAAAAAAATGTGTACTAGTAGTAATGCCTCATACCAGTAATCATGACTTTTATATAGGTCTATTAACTCGTGGCATATCTGGATTGCAAATGAATTTTGTAGCAAAGAAGGAGTTATTCAAATTTCCTTTTGGTTTTTATTTCAGAAATGTGGGTGGAGAAGCGCTAGATCGTACTGGAGGATTGAATAAAGTGGATGCGATTGCTTCTATTTTTGATAGAAAAGAAATCTTCCGTTTGGCTGTTGCTCCAGAAGGAACCAGAAAAAAAGTTAACGAAATAAAAACAGGATTTTATTTTATCGCGCTTAAAGCGAATGTGCCAATTGTTCCCGTTGCTTTTGATTGGGGTAAAAAAGAAGTGAATATTGGTAAGCCATTTTATCCGACTGGAAATTACGAAGCCGATTATGAAATTTTGAAAAAGCATTATGAAGGAGTTGAAGGTAAAATTCCTGAAAATGGCATCAAACTGTAATTTCTGAGAATTTTTCCAAGCGCGTGAGAATCGCGTATTTGAAAGTTTTCTGGACAAAGAGTCAAATACGCGCTAATTTTTGCATTATGGAGAATAGGCCTTAAAAGTGCCGTTTTTATAGAATAAGACGATTTTTTCAATTTGATCGTCTTCCAAACTGAAATTTTCGTTTTTTAGAACAGGAGGTTTTTTGATTTCTCTTTTCTCTTGTTCAGAATTTATTTCTATACCTGAAAATAAATCATTTTCCACATTCTGATTCGATAGAATAGGAGAAGATGATTTTTGAGTTTCAACAGCTTCTTCACTATTACTTTTAGGAAAAGTTCCTCTCCCTATCAAAATCCAATATAAATCTACATCTGGAAAAACTTCTAGAATTTTCATTACAAAATCTAAACTTGGCTTATTTCTTCCTGACAAAAGATGAGACATGCTAGAACGTTGCACACCAATTTTATCGGCAAAAGCAGATGCATTTAAGCCATAATATTCCAATACAGATTCAAGTCTTTTTACAAAATCATCTATGTTTACCATTGTAAATTCGTGCTTTAAATTCTTCTATTTACAAATGTAAACAAAAAGAAAGAGTATTTGGATATTATTGTTGTAATTTTAATTAGAGTTCATTTTTATGTTAAATTTAAAATTTAGATAGCTAATTACAACTAACTGAAATTTATTTATTTAAGTGTTTGTTTATAATGCAAAAATCTCAATTAAAACAAGTTATAAGGATTAATGTTAAAACTCTTCAAAAACTGTTTACAATTCTAAATTATTATTTTTTTAATCAGTTTACAATTGTAATAATAAAGATGTTTACTTTTGTAAACTAATCGAAATACAATGAATTTAGAACAGCTTTTTACACAATACAAGGAACAGTCCATATCTGGCAGATATCTAACTTTAGATCATATTAAACCACTTTTAGATAAGTTAAATACAAATGGTCAAGTACAGATTATTGGCACATCTGTTTTAGGAGAACCTATATATAGCTATCAAATTGGAACGGGAAAAACGCGAGCATACCTATGGTCGCAAATGCACGGAAACGAAAGCACAACAACAAAAGCCTTATTTGATTTCATTAATTTGCTGAATGACGATACCGATTTTGCTAAACAAATGCTGAATACCTTCACATTTTACTGCATTCCGATACTTAATCCTGATGGAGCAAGGCTTTATACTAGAGCAAACGCAAATGAAATTGACTTAAATCGTGATTCACAAGATTTGACTCAACCTGAGAGTAAAGTGTTACGCCAGATTTTTGAAGAATTTAAACCTGACTTCTGCTTTAATCTTCATGATCAGCGTACTATATTTGGAGCAGGAACAACTGGAAAACCTGCAACTGTTTCTTTTTTAGCTCCTTCTTATAATGAAGAAAGAGATGTAAACAATAATAGATTAAAAGCTATTAATATAATAGCTGGAATCAATGAAGAACTGCAAAAGTATATTCCTGGACAAGTTGGGCGCTTCGATGACTCCTTCAATATTAATTGTATAGGAGACACTTTCCAGTTTTTAGGCGTGCCAACTATCTTATTTGAGGCGGGACATTTTCCAGAGGATTATGAGCGAGAAATCACGAGGAAGTTCATATTTTTCTCGTTAATTTTAAGCTTCAAATTGATATCCGAAAACGATTTAGTTGACAATAGATTTTCCGAATATTTGAATATTTCACAAAATAATGTGGTTTTTTATGATTTTATGTATAAAAATGTCAAAATAAATTATGATGGTATCGAAATTATTACGAATTTTGTCGCACAATACAAAGAAGAATTAATCGAAAATAAGATTCATTTTAACGCTTACATAGTTGAAGTAGGCGAATTGGAAAATTATTTTGGTCATTATGAATACGACGCAAAAGGAGCAGAATATTCGGACGATTTCCAAAACTTTCCAAAAACGGGTCAGAAAGCAAATTTTTATTTAAATAAAAATGTTAAATTTGTTAACGGATTAATAAAAAGTTAATTTTTATGTGAATTTGTTGTTTTTTATATATAATTTTATACTTTGTAATAGCAATTAGTAATATTAATTAAACAATTATGAGTAAATTTCGTTTAGATGAAGTAGATCACCAGATTTTAGATATGTTAATAGACAATACGAGAGTTCCGTTTACTGACATTGCAAAAAAACTTTTGATATCTGCTGGTACAGTACACGTTAGAGTTAAAAAGATGGAAGATGCCGGTATCATCATGGGATCTTCATTAGCCTTGGATTACGATAAATTAGGTTATTCATTTATTGCTTATGTAGGGGTTTTTCTTAATAATACATCTCAAACTAAATTTGTGTTAGAAAGAATCAATCAAATTCCATTCGTAACTGTAGCTTCTGTAACTACAGGAAAATTCAACATCTTTTGCAAAATCAGAGCAAAAGACACTAAGCATGCGAAAGAAGTTATCTTTATGATTGACGATATTGATGGTGTTTACAGAACAGAAACAATGATTTCATTAGAGGAAAGTATAAACGATAAGAAGCGTTTGATGCATACTATTTTCAAAAATATGTAAGAACTTTTCTTGAATGCTATATTAAAATATACCTCAAGTTTATTCTTGGGGTTTTTTTATGACTAATTAACCAACCAACTATAACACGATTATGTATACGTTGCCAAAAATTGAGCGTTTTAATCAAGACGTTCTCTCAAAATACCACATTTATAATAGTGTTTTCATAACATTACCTTTTGATTCTATAGATAATACGGGAGTTTTACTTCCTTTATTTACAGAAACTTGCGAAACGGGCTTTAAAAAACAAGAAACACCAAAAGAAATTGTTGATTTCTTCTCAAACAAATACTTAAATAACGCTTCTGAAGAGGAAAAAATCGATCTTATGTTTCGATTTATTCAATATATAGAACGCCAGATTGTATTGTTTGATGCTATTGAAGACGCAGCTTTTCCAGAAGTTAACAACATGGAGGGACGCGGGTCTCTTCGCGACATCAAAGAAAAATCGGACGCTAAAGAAAAGGATGAAGAATTAAGCGAATTTCTAGAAAGTTTTAATGTTCGTACCGTTTTAACAGCGCATCCAACTCAGTTTTATCCTGGTCCAGTTTTGGGAATTATAAATGATTTGACAGAAGCAATTCGTCAAAATGATTTGCTAAAAATTAAACAGTTACTGGCTCAATTAGGAAAAACGCCTTTCATACAAAAAGAAAAACCAAATCCGTACGATGAGGCGGTAAGTTTAATTTGGTATCTTGAAAATGTATTTTATGCGACCGCGGGAGAAATTGTGCATTATCTGCAAAAAAATATTTTAGAAGGAAACCCAATTCACAACCAATTAATCAAACTTGGTTTCTGGCCAGGAGGTGATCGTGACGGAAATCCTTTTGTTACGACAGACATTACGCTTAAAGTGGCAGATCGTTTGCGTACATCAATTTTGAAGTGCTATTATGTAGAAATGAGAAACTTAAAACGTAAGTTAACTTTCTCAGGTGTAGATGATTTAGTAGCAGAACTTGAACATAAACTTTACCGTTCTGTATTTTATTCTAAAGGAGATATTTTTATCACCTTAGATGAATTATTAACACAGCTAAATAAAATTAGAGCTATAATTATTGAGAAGCATCAATCTTTATATTTGGACGAATTAGACGCTCTTTTAGTAAAAATTAATTTATTCGGATTCCATTTTGCGACTTTAGATATTCGTCAAAACAGTAAAATTCACAATGCAGTTTTCAAAGATGTTGTGAATTATTATTTGAATTCTGGCTCAGATATTTTTCCGAAAAATTATTTCGAATTGACGGAAGATCAAAAAATCAATGTTTTATCGAAAGTTAAAGGAAAACTTAATCCAGCGGATTTTGAAAATGAAATTACTAGATATACTTTAGAATCTGTTCAGGCTATTAAAACAATTCAGCAAAATAATGGAGAAGAAGGAGCAAACCGTTATATCATTAGTAATAACGAAAGTGCCCTGAATGTTATGGAGACTTTTGCCATGATTCGTTTGAATGATTGGGAAAAACCAACTGTAGATATTATTCCGCTTTTTGAGTCTGTAGACGATTTGCAAAATGCGCATACTATTATGGAGCAATTGTACACCAATCCAGAATATGCGAAACATCTGAAATCGAGAGGGAATAAACAAACTATTATGCTTGGATTCTCTGATGGAACAAAAGATGGCGGGTATTTAATGGCTAACTGGAGTATTTACCAAGCTAAAATTTCGTTGACCAAAATTTCTAGAGAATACGGAATTAAAGCGATTTTCTTTGATGGACGTGGCGGACCTCCAGCGCGTGGTGGTGGAAAAACACATAAATTTTACGCTTCTCTTGGTCCAAAAATTGAAAACAACGAAATTCAAATTACAGTTCAAGGTCAAACGATTAGCTCTAATTTTGGAACTTTAGATTCTTGCCGTTATAATATTGAAAACTTATTGAGTGCTGGTGTTACAAACCAAGTATTTAGTAAAGAGAAAAACGAATTGACTGCAGAAGAAACTCAAATCTTAACTGATTTGGCTAATCTGGGTTATGATAAATATTTAAGCTTCAAAAATCATCCGAAGTTTATTCCGTACTTAGAAAAAATGAGTACTCTGAAATATTACTCAAAAACTAATATTGGAAGCCGTCCTTCAAAAAGAAGCAAATCTGAGTCATTGGATTTTGCTGATTTAAGAGCAATTCCATTTGTGGGTTCATGGAGCCAGTTAAAGCAAAACGTTCCTGGATTCTTTGGAGTGGGTTCTGCTTTAAAACATTTTGAGGAAACTGGACAATGGAATAAAGTAAGTGATTTGTATCATAATTCTTTATTTTTCAAAACATTGCTTGAAAATAGTATGATGTCATTAGCAAAATCATTTTTACCATTGACAGCTTATATGAAAAATGATCCTGAGTTTGGTGAATTCTGGCAGATTATTTACGATGAATTTTCAGAAACAAAACGTCTTTTATTGAAAATTGCTGGGCACAAAACATTGATGGAAAATTATCCTGATGGTATTGCTTCAATTCAGATTAGAGAGCGCATTGTTTTACCGTTATTAACTATTCAGCAATATGCTTTATTGAGAATCAACGAATTAAACAAAGCAGAAACTCCAAATGAAGAATTGGTTAAAGTTTATGAGAAAATCGTAACAAGATCATTATTTGGTAATACAAACGCAAGTAGGAACTCAGCTTAAAATATACAAATGAAAGCAGCAGAATTATTACACAATGAATATTCAGGTCATTTTGGTACTTATATCAAAGCGGCTGGAGATGGAATTTTGATTGAAGATTTAGAAATTTCGCTTCACGAGTTTATCCGATTTGTGCAAAATATTCCAATGGATAAATTTGATTATCGATATGCAGAAGGAAAATGGACGATAAAAGATATTATTCAGCATGTTATTGATACAGAACGAATTTTTGCTTATCGCGCTTTACGTTTTTCAAGAAATGATAAAACGCCTTTGCCAAGTTTTGAAGAAAATGATTATGCAGACAATACAGATTCAAATAGCAGAAGCATCCAAGATTTGCTTACTGAATTTTCAGCTGTAAGACATTCAACTTTATTGTTTTACAAAAGTTTATCTGAAGAACAGCTAAAGCGAATTGGAACTGCTTCAGGAAATCAGATTTCCGTTCGTGCTTTGGGTTTTGTCATGATTGGACATCAGAAACACCATCAGAAAGTTTTTGAAGAGAGATATTTGTGAAAAATGAATATTTTAAAATTTAAAATCCCAAATTCCACATCTTTGGAGTTTGGGATTTTTTATTGATTTTACATTTTGTAAACCCGACAGGTTTTAGCCAAATTATTTTAAATCAAGTTTTTTTAATCGTGAAGTAATTGCTCCATTATTTCTTCCTAATAAATCAGCAATTTCTTTAATACTTTTTCCTTCATTAAAAAGTTTCGTAAGTTTTAGATCTTCTTCTGCATCCCATTTTTTATAAGCTTCAGCATGAACTAAACGTATTTCGTCAACAGAATATGCTTTCTCTTTAAATTTATTATTCTTTTTTCTCTCCAAAAAAGCCAAACCAAATCGAATTTTATCATAAGACATTTTTTCTTCAAAATAATCGAAGTAAGGTCTTAATGCATTTGGATTATCTAATTCTGTTTGAGCTTTTTCTATTTGAAGAATTTCATCTTCAGAAACAAACTGACTTAGATCTAAATCATGGCCATCAACGTATAATTTTGCTAAATGCGAAATAATTGTTGTTGGATTCAAATCTCGCTGTTCTGCTATTTCTTCTACTGAAACTCCATTTTGAAATAATTCCAGCGTTTTTTTATAAGTATTGTCTTTTTTCTCTTTTTTGACAACAGACTTATTTCTTTCAAATTCAATAATGGCTTTGATGAAATCTGCACCATATTTTTCTAGTTTTGCTTTCCCAACACCTTCAACAGCAAGAAACTCTTCGTCGCTCATTGGTCGCAAGATTTCCATTTGGCGTAGGGACGCATCACTAAAAATCACATAAGCAGGAACTTCTTCTTCCTGCGCAATTTCATAACGTAATTTGCGAAGTGTCTCAAACAGAGAATTTTTAGACGCTTTTGGTTTTGCCTCTTTAGCTTCGCTTTTATCAATTGTTTTCTTAACAACTGTTGTCAGTTTTACTTTTTCGCCTTCAAATAAAACTTTCTTTGCAAAAGGAGTAAGTAGAATTTTATTATGCTGATGAAAGGCAATTTCGCAATAGCCTAAATTAATCAGTTGAATAAGATATTGATTCCAATCGTACCAAGAAACATCAGCGCCAATTCCGTACGTTTTTAGCTCTTGATAATTTTTTTCGTAGATATATGCGTTTCTCGAACCTCTTAAAAAATCGACAATTACAGCCAAAGGCTCAGATTCTTTTAAACGAACAATAGCAGACAAAGCTTTTTGTGCGAGAATCGTACCATCGAAAAAAATTGGCGGATTTTTGCAAATATCGCAGTTTCCGCAATTCTCAGTAACCAGTTCGCCAAAATAAGACAGCAGAATTTTTCTTCGGCAACTTACAGCATCAGCGTATTGTTTCATACGATCTAATTTTGCAAGCTGAATGTCAGAGTTCAATCCTTCCGATGCAAATTTCTGCAATTGAATCACATCTGCATAACTCTCAAACAAAACGGTTTCGGCAGGAAGACCGTCACGTCCGGCACGCCCAATTTCCTGATAATATCCTTCAATATTTTTTGGAAGATTGTAGTGAATTACCCAGCGAACATTCGATTTATCAATTCCCATTCCAAAAGCAATCGTTGCACAAACCACCTGGCAATCATCATTTATAAACTGATCCTGAGTTTTAGCACGAGTTTCATTATCCAAACCAGCATGATATGCTTTCGCTTCAATTCCATTTTTTCGTAATTTTTCAGCAAGCTCTTCTGTTGCTTTACGGCTCAAACAATAAATAATTCCCGATTCGTTAGGCTTGTTTTCAATAAAATCAATTATTTGTTTCACCCGATCCAAAGCTGGACGAACTTCAAGACTTAGATTTTTACGATCAAAAGAAGCTATGAATGTTTTCGGATTCTTAAGATTCAATTGTTTGGATATATCTGTTCGAGTCGCTTTATCAGCTGTAGCTGTCAATGCCAAGATTGGAGTAGAAGGGAAGCGACTTTTTAGGTATCCTAAATTAGTATAAGCCGGTCTGAAATCATGTCCCCAAGACGAGATACAGTGCGCTTCATCAATTGCTATTAGACTAATATTCAATTCGCTAAAAGCCATATCTAAATAAGAAAGACTTTCTGGTGCGACATAAACTAACTTAAAGTTATTTGATTTTAAGTTGTCGATATAATATTGCTGTTCTTGCGATGATTGTGTACTATTAATATAACAAGCAGAAATTCCGTTTGTTTTCAAACTATCAACCTGATCCTTCATTAAAGCAATTAGTGGCGATATCACAATAGTGATTCCTGGTAAAATTAAAGCAGGAAGCTGAAAACAAATTGATTTTCCTCCGCCTGTTGGCATAATTGCCAATGCATCTTGTCCAGATAATACGGTATTAATTATAGTTTCCTGATTGGGTCTGAATTTTTCGAAACCAAAGTTTTCTTTTAATGTAGCGTGTAAAATTTCTGAAGTCATAGGCATGTATTTTTTTTTGTTTAAGATTTAAATGTAAAAATAATCCTATAAAAACAAAAATATAAGTTTAGTAATTTGTAATTGTCTTGTTATAAAAAAAGGAACTCCAAACAGAGTTCCTTTTTTTTTATTAGAAAGAAAATGAATTAATCTTCATCATCTTCGTCTTCTTCATCATAGTCAGTATCAGCTTTGTCGTCATCATCATCATCATCATCAGTATCTGGTTTGTCGAGATTATCATCGTCATCATCATCGTCACTAATATCATCATCAAGATCTATACCTTTAACTGGTGCAATTGCATCTACATCAACATCTAAATCGTCATCTTCATCGTAGTTTTCAATTCTGTCAGCAAGTTTAGTGCTGATTTTCACTAAGTAAATAGTGTCTTCAGTACGAACTTCAACAGCTTCAACCAATTCGTTTTTAGCATTTCTAAAACGGATTACATCCGAATCATCATAACCATCAGGAAACTTTTCAACCAAAAGGTTTAAAATTTCGTTGGTAAGTTTGGCGTAGTCTACTATAACTCTTTTCATAAATTATCTTATAAATCTAATAAGTATGCAAAAATTAACGGAGCAACAATTGTAGCATCCGATTCAATAATAAATTTGGGGGTTTTGATATCTAATTTACCCCAAGTGATTTTTTCATTTGGAACTGCCCCAGAGTAAGAACCATAACTAGTTGTTGAATCTGAGATTTGACAGAAATAGCTCCAAAATGGCACATCATGCATTTCCATATCTTGGTATAGCATTGGTACTACACAGATAGGGAAATCACCCGCGATACCACCACCGATTTGGAAGAATCCAATTCCGTTTGAACTGTTTTTTGAATACCAATCCGCAAGGAAAGTCATGTATTCAATACCAGATTTCATAGTAGACGCTTTTAAATCTCCTTTAATTACGTATGAAGCAAAGATATTCCCCATTGTACTATCTTCCCATCCTGGAACGATGATCGGTAAATTTTTCTCTGCAGCTGCATACATCCAGCTATCTTTTAGATCAATTTCGTAATATTCTTCTAAAACGCCAGACAACAACATTTTATACATAAATTCATGTGGGAAGTAGCGCTCACCTTTATCGTCTGCCTCTTTCCAAATTTTGTAAATGTGTTTTTGTAAACGACGGAAAGCTTCATGCTCAGGAATACAAGTGTCTGTAACACGGTTTAATCCTCTTTCTAATAAAGCCCATTCGTCTTCTGGTGTCAAATCACGGTAATTAGGAACTCTCTCGTAGTGAGAATGAGCCACTAAATTCATGATGTCTTCTTCTAAGTTTGCTCCAGTACATGAAATAATATGTACTTTGTCTTGTCTGATTACTTCGGCAAAAATTTTACCAATTTCTGCTGTACTCATTGCGCCAGCCATACTTACCAGCATCTTTGCACCATCAGCTAATTGCTGTTCGTATGCTTTTGCAGCATCTACTAAGGAAGCAGAGTTAAAATGCAAATAATGTTTTTCAATAAACTGACTGATTGGTCCTTTCATTTTTTTGTTTTTTTTTTGAATTAAAAAGTTTAACCTTTTTGGATTTTAATGCAAATTAAGAATTTTTTAAGAAAAATTATAACTTAATCTGCCGTTTTTTTACGCCTTTTTTTTGTAGCCTAAAATCTTTAAAACATCATCTGAAGTCTGTTGTTCTGAGAACACTTCGGTTGCCAGAATTCCATTTTCATCACGATCAATTAAGATATGTTTTGGCTGCGGAATCAAACAGTGGTGCAAACCGCCGTATCCTCCAATTGTTTCTTGATAAGCGCCAGTATTAAAGAAACCAATGTACAAAGGTTTCTCTTTGTTATATTTAGGCAAATAAATGGCGTTCATGTTTTGTTCAGAATTGTAATAGTCGTCACTATCACAAGTAAGACCTCCTAGCAGAACCCGCTCGTAAGTATCATTCCAGCGGTTAATAGCCAGCATGATAAAACGTTTATTTATAGCCCAAGTATCTGGTAAAGTGGTAATGAAAGATGAGTCGATCATATTCCATTTTTCTCTATCATTTTGTTGTTTTTGATACAAAATCTGATAGATTGCACCACCGCTTTCACCAACAGTAAACGATCCAAATTCCGTAAAAATATTTGGAACATCAACTTCGGCTTCATCACAAGCAATTTTAATCTGATTGATAATTTCATCAATCATATATTGATAATCATACTCAAAAGCAAGTGAGTTTTTGATAGGGAAACCACCGCCAATGTTTAGTCCGTCTAGAGTAGGACATTCTTTTTTAAGCGCAATGTATACTTTGATACATTTTACAAGCTCATTCCAATAGTATGAAGTATCGTTAATTCCGGTATTGATAAAGAAGTGAAGCATTTTCAGCTCTAATTTATCATTCTCCTGAATTTGTTTTTTGTAGAAAGAAACTATGTTTTTGTAACCAATACCTAATCTTGAAGTATAAAACTCAAATTTAGGTTCTTCCTCAGCAGCAATACGGATTCCGATTTTGAATTTTCCTTTAATTTCTGCCTGAAGCAAATCTAACTCTTCGTAATTATCAATAATCGGAATAGTATTTTTATGTCCGTTATTGATTAATCTACCGATGTTAGTAATGTATTCATCTCTTTTAAAACCATTACAAATTACATACGTACTTTTGTTGATTTTTCCATTTTCTAATAAATTCTCAACAATATTAACATCAAAAGCAGATGAAGTCTCGATGTGAATGTTATTCTTGAAAGCTTCATTCATAATATATTCAAAATGAGAGCTTTTTGTGCAATAGCAATAGTAATATTTAGCGTCGTATTTATTCTTTTCCATTGATTTTCTGAACCAAGCTTTAGCCTTGTTGATGTTTTCAGAAATCTGAGGAAGGTAAGTAAACTTTAATGGCGTACCATATTGTTCAACCAATTTCATCAAATCGATATTGTGAAATAAAAGGTTGTCTTTGTTTAGTTTAAATTCCTCTTGCGGAAAGTAGTATGTTTGGTTTATTAGATCAGAATATTTTGTATTCATTTATTTGTCAATGTTTAGAGATTGTAATTATAATTTAATTTTAGGTTTTTGGGGACTTAATCTTAAATTCAAACTCTAATATTGGCAAATATAATAGGCAGTTTTTCATGCTCTGCTTTTGTACATTGGAAAACATCAAAACAGAAAGGACTTTTACTATTATAGAAACGGTCCAGCATCCTTAATAAAGAACTGTTGAGTCTGTTTCTGTAAGAGCTGAAGTGCCTTTGCTGATTGTTTGTTTTCATGGCGCAAATGTAAAAAATAATATATACCAAATGCAATGCTTTTGATTAAAAAAAGTTTAAGATTTATAATCCTCAAACGCTTCTAGAATCAATTTATTTTCAACGGATTGGTTAATTTTTATTTTTCCGATTCCTTCAATTAATGCAAATTGAATTAAACCGTATTCATTTTTTTTGTCATGAATTAACAATTCTAAGATAGGATCAATGTCATTTTCCTCAAAAATCACATCATCATAAATATCTTTTATTACAGCTTTGATTTCACGGTATTCTTCTGCAGAAATTAATCCTTTTTGAAACGAAATATAGCTTTCTAAGATCATTCCAACCGCAATTGCCTCTCCATGCAGCAAAGTTGTTTTATCCTCGCTTTCCAAGAAATACCCTTCGATTGCATGCCCTAAAGTATGCCCAAAATTCAAGGCCTTACGAATGTTTTTCTCCGTTGGATCCTGAATAACTATTTCATTTTTAATCTCGACAGAACGATAAATCAGTTGATCTAATTCATCAAAAACAATTGATTTCAAATCTGAAAACTGTCTCCAGTACGGAGCATCAAATATTAAACCGTGTTTTAGCATTTCTGCCAAACCAGAACGCATTTCGCTTTGCGGTAAAGTTTCTAAATATTGTGTATCAATCAAAACCATCTGTGGTACATTGATAACTCCAATTTGATTCTTGAGATTTCCTAAGTCAACTCCTGTTTTTCCTCCAACAGAAGCATCAACCATAGATAATAGAGTAGTAGGAATATTGATAAAATCTACGCCTCTTTTGAACGTAGAAGCAACAAAACCTCCTAAATCGGTCACAACTCCGCCACCTAAATTAATAATAAGTGATTTTCTATCTGCTCCAAGCTCTGTCAAAATATTCCAGATCTCAATACAAGTTTCTATATTTTTATTTGCCTCTCCAGCTTCAAACTCGATTATTTCAATCGCCAAATCGGTTTCTAAAAGCGGTATAAATTTAGATAAACAATACTCATTGGTCTGATCATCAACAATTATAAATATGTTAGAATATTTACTTTCTCTTAAGTGTTTATTTAAAGCTACGTAAGCATTCTCATTAAAATGTACGAAATAATTATTGGCTTGAATAGATTGCATAATTCTTTAGTTAATTGAAAGCGCAAAATAAGGCATTTTAAACGTAATAATATTCAAACTTTCTGGCTATTTTGTTTAAAATACGGGTTTGCATCTTTAAAATTAAGATAAAATTTTACAACAAATAAATATTTACTTCATAAATTAATATTTGCGGTGTCCTCGTTAACAATATTAAAAAATATGGTATCGTTTAGTGAAAAATATTCAAAACACTCTCTATATTTGCATAAAAAATAAATTTTAATGGAAAAGATATTCGATAATACACAGGTTGCATTTTCACTAAAGAGTGACACTGAACTTGATAGAGCTTATTTTCTTTTCAAAATGATTGACAGCGAACCTTTAGTAAGAATAGGTACTGCTGTAACTAATTTTGCAATTAAAGCTCATTTACCAGTAGAAGGATTAATTAGAGCAACTGTTTTTGACCATTTTTGTGGTGGTGTAAACGAAAATGACTGTCTTACTGTGGTAGACAAAATGTTTACAAAAGGAGTTTCTTCTGTTTTGGATTATTCGGTTGAAGGAAAAGAAGAAGAGGAGCAGTTTGATGCCGCATTGGAAATGACTTTAAGAACAGTAGATTTTGCTAAAGAACGTTTAGCAATTCCATTTGCTGTTTTCAAACCAACAGGTTTAGGACGTTTTGAATTGTATGAAAAATTGGGCGAGAAAAAAACTTTAACTCCAGCAGAGCAGGCTGAATGGGATAGAGTAGTAGCTCGTTTTGACAAAATATGCAGTGAAGCGCACAAAAAAGATGTTGCATTATTGATTGATGGTGAAGAAAGCTGGATGCAGGACGCTGCCGATGATTTGGTAACTGATATGATGCGTAAATACAATAAAGAAAAAGCAATTGTATTTAACACTTTGCAGATGTACCGCTGGGATCGTTTAGATTATTTGAAAAAACTTCATGAAGTTGCTAAAGCTGAAGGTTTCTATATCGGAATGAAATTGGTTCGTGGCGCTTATATGGAAAAAGAAAACAAAAGAGCCGAAGAAAAAGGTTATGTTTCTCCAATTTGCGTATCTAAAGAAGCTACAGACGTAAACTACGATAGTGCTGTACAATATATGTTAGAGCATATTAATAAAATGGCCGTTTTTGCAGGAACTCATAACGAATTAAGCTCATACAAGTTAATGGAAATGATGGCTCAGAAAGGAATCGCTAAAAATGATCCTAGAATCTGGTTCGGACAATTATACGGTATGAGTGACAATATCAGCTACAACTTGGCTGAAAACGGTTATAATGTTGCTAAATATTTGCCATTCGGACCTGTAAAAGATGTTATGCCATACTTGATTCGTCGTGCTGAAGAAAATACTTCTGTAGCAGGTCAAACAAGCCGCGAATTATCTATGATTAAAGCTGAACGCAAGAGAAGAAAAGGGAAATAAATTAAATTGTAAATTCCAATTTTTTAAATTCCAAATTCCAAAATTTTTATAAATCCGACTGGCTTTCAAAACGGTCGGATTTACTTTAAATAATAAAAAAACTCCGTTTGCAATACAAACGGAGTTTTTTTTATTGGAATTTGGAATTTAAAAAATTGGATTTTCTATTTAAGAGTTACTAAACTGTAAATTGCTTAAATTCTTATAAATTCCGTTTTCTAAGTTTATTAATTCTTGGTGTGTTCCTTCTTCAGAGATTTTTCCGTTATCTAAAACTAAGATTTTATCAGCATTTCTGATTGTTGAAAGCCTGTGAGCAATAATAATGCTTGTTCTTCCTTCCATTAATACTTCCAAAGCTTCTTGAACCAGTTTTTCGCTTTCGCTGTCTAAAGACGATGTAGCTTCGTCTAAAATCAAAATACTTGGATTTTTAAGCAACGCTCTCGCAATAGCAATACGCTGGCGCTGTCCTCCAGAAAGTTTAACGCCGCGTTCTCCAACTAAAGTTTCAAATTTCTCAGGAAAACTATCCACAAAATTGAAAGCATTCGCTTGTTTTGCAACCTGAATAATTTCTTCATCAGTTGCATCCGGCTTTCCGTACGCAATATTTTCCCTAATGGTTCCTCCAAATAAAATTACATCTTGAGGCACAATACTCATATTCCCACGAAGGTTTTCCAAGTCGTAATCGTAGATATTTTTTCCGTCAACCGTAATTTCACCAGAAGTAATATCGTAGAAACGAAGCAAAAGAGAAGAAATAGTCGATTTTCCAGCACCACTAGGCCCAACAATCGCTATTTTCTGTCCAAACTCTGCCGAGAAGTTCACATCTTTCAGGACTTGTATTTCTTGACGTGTAGGATAGCTAAATGCCACATTTTTGAATGTAACATTTCCTTTAATTTTCTCCTGATTTTTATTTAAATTTGAATTGATTTTCTCAGGACTTTCGTCTAATAACTCAAAAACACGTTCTGTTGCGCCAATTGCCTTTTGGATCTGCGCATATAATTCGGCAATTCCACCAAAAGAAGCACCAACAAAAGTTGAATATAGCACGAAAGAGATCAATTGTCCAACGCTCATTTCGCCAGCAATGCTCAAACGAACTCCGTACCAAACTACAGCTACGATTGCGCCAAATAGACAGAAAATGATAAAAGAAGCAAAATATCCGCGGTATTTACCGCCTTTAATGGCCAACTTCACTACTTCGCTAATTTTTCCTTTGTAACGTGCAATTTCGTACCATTCGTTGGCAAAAGCCTTCACGATACTAATTCCTTGCATCGTTTCTTCAACAATTACCTGGCTTTCGGCAACCTGATCCTGAACTTTTTTTGAATACTTTCTAATAAATCTTCCAAAAACAACTGCTGCAATAGCAACTAACGGAACTACAGAAAGCATTAGTAAAGTTAATTTGAAACTTTCTGTTGCTAAAAGAATAATTCCCCCTATGATTAAAATAAACTGACGTAAGAACTCTGCAATTGTTGTCGTTAAAGTGTCTTGAATTTGCGTAATGTCAGCACTGATTCTACTATTCAATTCGCCAACTCTTTTTTGAGAGAAAAAAGTCATCGGCAATTTAACCAAATTGGTGTATAAAGCTAAACGCAGGTTTGCCAATGTATTTTCTGTAAAGTTTACAAACAATGAAAGTCTGAAAAATGAAAAGAAAGATTGCAGAAACAGAATAACAATTAAACCTAATGCAATTTGATTGGCTTCGTCGTTGTTTTTGTTTTTAACGCAATCAACAAGCATTCCCATTAATTTAGGGAAGGCTAGGGCAGTAGCACCTGTTAAAAGTAGAAAAATCAAACCAATGAAAAATTTCCATTTGTGATGTCCTGCGTATGTAAAAATTGTTTTTGCTTTGTTAAGTGAAGTAGCCGTTATTTTTGATTTAGGCAAATCATTTTCTTTAAATCGTGCCATTAGAATTTACTATTTTAGGTATACAAATGTATAACTAAGTCTAATCACTACAAAGGAATATTAAGAATTAGAGTTCTCAATTTGACTTTTTAACGAAATTATAAGAAAACCTAAAAAGGTTATTCATTTTAAGTAGCTTATAAAAAAGTCAAGAAAAAAAAATTTTTCTAAAAATGGTTCTCAAAACAAAATCCAGCTTTATATCTGCAATTGCAATCAGAAACGATAACATCCTAATAAAATGGGGCGATTAGCTCAGCTGGTTCAGAGCATTCCGATTTTTAATCGGAAGCGGTCGAAGGTTCTAACTTCCCGATTGCACTTACAGAAGTTTGATAAACAATGAAGTAAAAAATATTTTGCTTTTTTTTCTAAAAAAGGCTTGTAAAAACAAAATCTAGCTTTATATTTGCACTCGCAATCAGAAAAGATAGCAACCTAGTAAAATAGGGCGATTAGCTCAGCTGGTTCAGAGCACCTCGTTTACACCGAGGGGGTCGGGGGTTCGAACCCCTCATCGCCCACATAATTCCAAAAACTCCAAAGTCATTTGATTTTGGAGTTTTTTGCTTTATATGTTTTTATGGATTTTACTGTTTATATATTATTTAGCGAAAGCAAGAATAGATACTATATTGGATTAACTTCCAATTTGGAAGAAAGACTGATTCGTCATAATCAGAAGAGCAAAGGTTTTACAGGAAATACAAATGATTGGAAAGTTGTTTATACTGAAAATTATGAAACGAAAGAAGATGCTCATAAAAGAGAGCTTCAAATTAAATCTTGGAAAAGCAGAATTAAAATCGAAGCATTAATTAAACAAAAGGATTAACTCAGCTGGTTCAGAGCATTCCGATTTTTAATCGGAAGCGGTCGGGGGTTCGAACCCCTCATCGCCCACAGAATTCCAAAAACTCCAAAGTCATTTGATTTTGGAGTTTTTGTTTTATATATTTTTATGGATTTTACTGTTTATATATTATTTAGCGAAAGCAAGAATAGATACTATATTGGATTTACTTCCAATTTAGAAGAAAGACTGATTCGTCATAATCAGAAGAGCAAAGGTTTTACAGGAAACACAAATGATTGGAAAGTTGTTTATACCGAAAATTATGAAACAAAAGAAGACGCTCATAAAAGAGAATTGCAAATTAAATCTAGGAAAAGCAGAATTAAAATCGAAGCATTAATTAAACAAAAGTATTGACTCAGCCGGTTCAGAGCATTCCAATTTTTAATCGGAAGTGTACCGGGTATCCGATTTGCAGAAGTTTGATAAACAATGCAATAAAAAACATTTCACCTTATTCCCAGAAACGCTTGCAGGTACAAAATCTAACTCTATTTGCATGGTCAATCACAAATAATAGCTGCTTAATAAAATAGCCGATTGGCTCAGCTGGTTCAGAGCATTCCGATTTTTAATCGGAAGTGGACGGGGTATCACATTTGCAGAAGTTTGATAAACAATGTTATAAAAAATATTTTGCTTTTTTTTCGCAGAAACACTTGCAAATATAAAATCTAGCTGTATATTTGCACTCGCAATCACAAAATGATAGCAACCTAGTAAAATAGGGCGATTAGCTCAGCTGGTTCAGAGCACCTCGTTTACACCGAGGGGGTCGGGGGTTCGAACCCCTCATCGCCCACAAAAGACTCCTTAAGTAATTAAGGATTTTTTTTTGAATTTCATGAATGTAATAATTTACAATCATTTTGGGGAGATACTCAAGCGGCCAACGAGGGCAGACTGTAAATCTGCTGTGAAAACTTCGCAGGTTCGAATCCTGCTCTCCCCACAAAAAATAACAAAGCCTGTAAATCGAGAGATATACAGGCTTTTTTGCTAAAATGGTTTGTAAAAATTTATTAAGAGTTTATAAAAGTTAGCCTAAAAACCTAATTTGCTCTTCTTATTGTCTATAGTTTTACTCCCTTTTTACTAGAATAATCTATCCCTGATTTTTAAACACAGGTCGTAGTGCTGTATTTAATATAAATCCTTTAGATAAAATGGATTGAAGCTTTAGAAGAAATTAAACGTTTAAATACTGAGCTTTTAAAAGCTAAAGATGAACATATTAAAGCTTTAGAAAAACTAGTTGAAGAGAAATAAAAAAGAGTTTAAAAGGCTCTGTTTATTTCAAATGGAGCTTATCTAGAATGCCTTCCTTTTTTATCTCAGCCAAAAAAAAATCCATTCTTTTTGTTTTATCGACAGAAGCATAATCAGTTTCTTTTTCGATTGTTTTAAAGCAGTTATTTTCTTTACACTTAAATCTAACCCATTTCGATTTAAATGGCTTGCATTTCTCAATTTTATAGAAATATTTAGGCTGCGTATTAGTAGTATCGGTTTCACTTTCCCAATTATATTCTTTTTTAACAGCAGTTGAATTATAATCTAATTCAATTGTATCTTTCTTTATTTTATATTTCCCACTATAAAACATATCAACTTCTAAGCAATAATCAACAGAGATGAAATTTTCACTATCTACGAAAACATAATGACTGGCACAACAATCAAATTCTGCAAATGATTCGCATTTTTCTAAATTAAATTCAGGAGCTAAGAGATAAAGTTTATTTAATAAAGAAAAGCTATTAGACTTTTTATTAATTAGCTCTTTAGTTTCTTTTCTCGAGCTTTGTTCTTTCTGGGATTGATTACAACTTATTGATAAGAAAAACAGGAAAAAGAATAGTAAGAGAGTTAATGTCTTTTTTATAATCATATGGTGATTTATATTTATTATAATTTGAAAGGAGTTAGTTATAGATTCATTTTTAATTTTTTACTTAGGATTGATGTCTTTAAAATCAAATACATTAGACAAATATTCTTTCTTTTTGTCTTCTAAAATCAATAAACCATTAAAATAGGTTATATCAAATCGTTTACTCTCTAAAAATAAATGTTTAAGCCTGTAATTGTATTCTAACTCTTTTTGGGTTACACTAGCTATACCTAAAGCTTCTCTTTCTTCAATTTTAAACCATTCATCGATATCAATCGACTTATAGTTGCTAGGAATCAGTCCAATATCATTGTTTTTCCTCTTAAATAAATTTATGCAAAAATGATAAACTGTTTCTTCCGATACTAAAAGTGTTTCTTCATCGTAACCTAAATTATAGCTGATTTTAAAAGCTGAATCATTTTCAACCCAGATTCTAATTCTGTTTATTTCATTAACAAAGATTATTGAGCTGGAGAGAGTATCAAACTTGTATTTGAAATTGTCAGATAAAACCTTTAAATTTTCAATAATTGTTTCTGTCATTATATAAAGATTGAATTCTTATCCACATCTGTTAAGAAATAATTGTCAGTTTGTTTTTTTATATAGAAACTGTGTCAAACAACTCCTAATTTAGAAATGCTAATATAAGTGAAATCCTTTTATCTTCATTTTAATAAACTTTCAATTTGGCTATTGTAAATCTTCATCAAAAGCTATATATTAGGATCAATCAAAAAATCATTATAACGATATGAAACATCAAAAAGACTGGTCAATAGACGAAATTCAAAATACTTGGCAATTGGTTTCTAAACTTCACGATGGACAAAAATATGGAGGAAGCAATGAAGGTGAAAGGATAGAATACATTAATCATATTGGAAGTGTTGTTTTTGAAGTTTTAAATGCCAGCCGATTTACAGAAAATATGAATGCTGATTTGGCTGTAAAATGTGCAATGCTGCATGATAGTATAGAAGATACGGCATTTAATTATGAAAAAGTTAATGATTTGTTTGGAAGCGAAGTAGCATCTGGAGTTTTAGCATTAACCAAAAATGATAAAATTGGCGATTCTCTCGAAAAAATGCTAGACAGTTTAAATAGAATTAAACAGCAGCCAATAGAGATTTGGGCTGTTAAAATGGCGGATAGAATATGTAATTTGTACGAACCTCCATATTATTGGGACGACGAGAAAAAGCTAAAATATATCGAAGAAGCCAAAATGATACACAATGAACTTAAGGATGGAAATGTCTATTTAGCAGAAAGATTAAAGAATAAAACTCAAAACTATTACCGTTTTCTTAGCACTGTTAACCAATTATAAGAGTAAAACTCCTAAACCATTAGGTTCGCGAGTTTTTTTTGTAGAAAATAAATTTCACCAAGGTTTAAATAAAACTCCGAATTCTTAGTAAGATAAATTAATAACTTCATCTTCGTATTGATAAATTAAGACATTATTGCCAGCATAAAAGGCAGATCTAAAATCTCTTTTTAGGGTTTCTTTTAACTTTTCAAATTCTAAATTGTAGATTATTATATCAGAATTTCTTACGATGCAAACCAATCTATCAGTAATATAAAAAGTATGTAATGCGCCAAATTCCCAATAAGCAAATTTAGTTTTAATTACTCTTAATGGTCTTTTATTTTCTAAAACAGAATATTCACAAATAGAAAAACTATCATTTTGAAATTTATCTCTCATATAAAGTAACACTACAAATCGGTCTCCTTTTGAGTTAAAACTTAAATTATGAAAAGCACCATTAAAATCAAGATCATCCATGTCATAAATCAAATCAATATTCTTTGACTGATTAAACTTAAAAATTTTAACGCCTTGAACTCCATAATTGGCATGATGAGTTATAAAAGCAAATTGATTCGTAATATTCGTTTTCGTTACCGATTCAATATATTCGTAACCAGACCATTCTTTTTCAGGATATAGTCGATCATCACTTAATAAAGCTTCAAAAGAAGTTTCGTCTTTTATCCAAAATGCTTTAATTGGCTTATAAGTATAGTCTTCATCTGAAATTGAAATAAACTCATCCTCTTTATGATAAATCAAGAATATTTGATTTCTAGCTCTCAAAAAATGTTTTTTGAAAATATTTAATCCATCAGAATTAAAGTGATAATAATAGATATTATCAATATCAATAAGGGATAAAATTATAAAATCTTCCCCATTTTCTGAAAATGTATTAATTATGGCACTGCTAGTTACTTCAGGAAAATGCAGAAGTTTCAAATTAATATCTTTTAAAAGATTAAATTGTCCATCATAAATTACTAAGTGGTATGAATAGTCCTTTGATAGTAACTGATATATATATCTATTATTTTTATTAAAATGAATTGCAATAATTAAATTACTATCATCTTGATAATTAGAGAACAAACATTCCTGATATTCAAGGTTATTTCTAAAATTTGTTTCATTTTTATCTTCTAAAAAGTTGTAACTTCTAAGGACGGTACGATTTTTACTAGGGTTTTCATTATTGCTTATTGCATAAACTACAATAAGCATAATGCCCAAAAGTATAATTAAAGCGGAAAATATAATCATTTCAATAAAATTATAAAAGTGTTTTTTCTAGTTCAATTTAATTAAACATTTTCCTTTGTCAATCTATCCAATTCTTTTAGCAAAGTCGGCATTCTAAATTCTCCATGCATGCCTTCGACTTTTTTATAAGCTTCATTCAAATCAATTCCGATAGAAGTAATGTATAACGGTTTCTTGCTATCGCCTCTAAACAATGCTTTTTTATTTTTTTCTATAGAAGCAAAATTGGTTTTGGCGACGCCGATAATCGGAATTTCTTTATTTAATTTTTCATATAAATAACCACCCAAACCATATTTCTGTTCGTCATCTAAATACACAAAACCATCAACAACGATTGCTTCAACTTTAGACAAATCTATTTGGTTTAATAAACTCAAAATGCATGGCAATTCTCTTTTGTAAAATTCTCCAGGAATATATTCTGCCACATTGTCGATTGTTTCAAAATGAATTTTAAAATTTTTGTCCTCATTCCACTCTGAAAATTCAAGACAAACTGTTTTTGCTTTTTGGTCAAAGTAATACGTGTCAAAAGCTAGGATCATATGTTATTTTTCTAAAATATTAAAGTCTAAAAATATAAAAACGATTGTGAAAGACGGCTTATTTACCGAAACAATTTCTATTTTTAATAAGATTGGTAAACTTTAAAATTCAAGCTTTTGAAAAACTCACAAATAAATGTAGTTTAGCTAAAATTTTAAGAATGTTTCTTTAAACACTATTTCAAAATGAAATGGATTACTAGGGAAAGACCAAAAATAGATAGAATCGCCTGTCCGTGGCTGATTCGAAGATTTGTTGATTCTGAAGCTGAATTTATTTATGTTCCATTTGCTAATGTTCTAAGAAAGGCGGAAGAGCTTGATGCTATTCCGTTTGACATTCCGAATGTTGAGTTTACGCATTATAACGAAGAATGTACTTTTGATTATATTGTTAAGAAATACGAAATTAAAGATCCAGCGATTAAAATTATTGCAGGAATTGTACGCGGAGCTGATACTGACAGGCATGAAATTGCTAAAGAGTCAGCTGGACTGTGGGCTATTTCGGCTGGACTGGCTCATAATATCAAAGACGACTATGAGCTATTAGAAAACGGAATGATTCTATATGATGCTTTATACAGTTGGGCAACACATTTATATCAGCAAAACCACTTGCAGAACAGTCCGTTCGAAAAACTGCTGCATGAGGTTTATGATAAGTTTCTTAAAGACAAAAAATCAGCTGGCAAAACGCCTTCATGGGTAAAAGAATTAAAAAATATTATTCAAGATCAAATTGATGCTCAATTTACTTTTGATTTGAAGAAAATTTCGAGTGAATTAGATTTAAATCCATCGTATTTATCGCGAGAATTTTCGAAACATTTCGAAGATTTGAATTTTGGCGAATATGTTAGAAAACTTCGTATTGAAAAAGCGATTCATCTGATTGAGAATTCTTCTCATAACTTGACAGAAATCGCATATATGACAGGTTTTTCAGATCAAAGCCATTTTAATAGAATTTTCAAACTTCATACAGGAAAAAATCCTTCAGCTTATAGAAAAAAATCAAAAAAATAACTCTGTTGTTATAACTCCAGTATTGAATAAAACTCAACGGCAGTTATTATGTTTTGACTGATTATCACTACCTTAGTTGCAATCAATTAAAACTACAGTTTATGAAAACTAAAATGATATGGCCAACTTGGTTTCAAACGATTTGCAGAAGACAATTCAGTTTTATACCGATTTAGGATTCAAACAAAACGGACAAAACACAGAAGAAATTGTAAGTTTTTCTATTGCAGAGAATAATTTTATAATCAACTTTTTTACCATCGATAGATTTAAGACCGCTTTAAAAGGCAATTTAGCAAATGCTAAAAATGAGAACGAAATCATCTTCTCGCTTTCTGCAGAAAGCAGGGAAGAAGTAGACCTTTGGTATAACAAAGTCAAAAAAGCAGGCGGAACTATTTTTTCTGAACCCGAAAATTACCAATTAGGCTATACTTTTGGTTTTACCGATCCAGACGGACATAAGTTTAATTTTCTGTACTGGCCTGGAATGTAAATTTTAAAAAAGAATATACTCTCAAGCATTTTCCAAACCATAAATTTCCAATCTGAATGTTATCAAGAAGTTTAGTATTTTTTTGCCATATGGCAAATTTTCAATGAAAACTTATGTCTAACTTTCGTGCATGAAAGAATTAGTAAATTACATATTGCAGTTTGGCAATTTAAATCAGCAACAAATTGATTTAATTTTAACTAAAGCCAAAGAAAAAGAAATCAAAAAAGAAGAATATTTTTCTGAAGCCGGAAAAATCGCTTCTGAAGTTGGTTTTATTATAGATGGAATAATGCGCGTTTGTTACTACAACAACAAAGGCGAAGAGATCACAAAATATTTTATAGACGAAAATAATCTTGTAGTAGATTTAGAAAGTTTTGATAATAATATTTGTTCGTCTGCTTATGTTCAAGCAGTTACAGATTGCAAGATTATTGTGTTTTCTAAAGCCAATTGGCAAGAATTACTAGATACAATTGTCGGTTGGGATACAATTGTGCATAAAATTATTTCAAAAGTGTTAATGCAGAAAGTCGCTAGAAGAAGTCCGCTGGTTTCAGAAGACGCCACAACTCGTTATTTGTCTTTTATGGAAATGTTTCCAAATGTAATTAATCGAATTCCGCTTTCGTATTTGGCTTCATATCTTGGCATCACACAATCTTCTTTGAGCAGAATCAGAAAAAATATCCGTTGAAATCGCTTTTTGCCATATGGCAAATGTTTTTCTTTTTCATTGACGGAACTTTGCTTCAGATAATTTTTAAAAGATAAAAAATGAAAATAGCATTAATTACAGGCGCAAATAGAAGTATTGGTTTAGAAACAGCTAAACAGCTTTCTGAAAAAGGATTATTTGTTTACCTAGGAACAAGAAATCTTGCTAAAGGAGAAGAAGTAATAAAAGAGTTAATTGCGAAAGGATTTCAAAACATTCAAGCTATCCAAATAGATGTTACGGACGCACAAAGCATTTTAGACGCAAAAAAGATAGTTGAGAAAGAAAAGGGCAAATTGGATATTCTAATAAATAATGCCTGAATTTTAGGAGATATTCCGCAAGACCCTTCGACAACTTCTATAGAAAATATTCAATGCGTTTTTGATACCAATTTCTTTGGAGTGATAAACGTAACGCAAACTTTTCTTGAGTTGCTGAAAAAATCTGATAGTCCAAGAATCAGCAACATTACATCTGGACTCGGATCTCTTACTTTACATAGTGATCCAACTTGGAAATATTATGCAATAAAAGCAATTTCTTATGTTTCTTCTAAAACAGCTTTAAACGCATTTACTGTTACTTTAGCTTATGAACTGAAAGATCTTGCTTTCAAAGTAAATTCAATTGACCCAGGTTACACAGCAACAGATTTTAATCATCATAATGGCCCAGGAAGTGTTGAAAGCGCTGCAAGTTTTATCATAAAACATACATTAGTTGATGAAAATGGACCAACTGGAAAGTTCTTCAGTAATGATATTGAAGACGAAAGTGAAGAAAGTCCTTGGTAAAAAAAAAGAAAACCTTCCAAAATCAAAGATTTTGAAAGGTTTTTAGCATTTAAAAGAATGAAAATATAGCATTATGCGGGTTCCCAAAGTTCAATTTTATTCCCTTCCGTGTCCATAATGTGTACAAACTTGCCATATTTGTAGGTTTCGATATCGTCGAGAACTGTAACTCCGTTTGCTTTCAGTTTTTCTACAAGACCTTCAATATTCTGAACGCGATAATTAACCATAAATTCCTTTTTCGATGGAGAAAAATATTCGTCATCTTTCTTAAAGGGGCACCATTGCGTAGATTCTATCTGTTCTGGATTTTCTAGATTTCTAGATTCAAAACTTGCAGAACCCCATTCGTTGATTTCTAATCCTAAATTTTTGGCATACCATTCTTTAGCTTCTTTCGGATTATCCATAAAAAAGAAAACACCGCCAAGTCCTGTCACTTTTGGAGTTGTGTCATTTGAATTGTTTTCCATAGGAGAGTTTTAAGGTTATTTTTTTGAGAATCTAAGATATTAAATATTGCTTGTATTTTATTCTATTTGCTTTTGAATTATATTTACATAAACGTATTTCGACTTAAATCTAACTAAAATGAAAACGGAAAGAATCTACAAAATCTTATTTTCTAGCGTATATCCTTTATACATTCAAAAAGTGGAAAAAAAGGGAAGAACTAAAGAAGAATTAGATATGGTAATAAAATGGCTTACAGGATATACTGATAACCAAATTAAAGAACAGATTGAAAAGAAAGTGGACTTTCAAACATTCTTTGCTGAAGCTCCAGAAATCAATCCGAATGCTTCTAAAATTACAGGCGTAATCTGTGGTTACCGTGTAGAAGAGATTGAAGATCCGCTAATTCAAAAAATGCGATATTTAGATAAACTAATTGATGAAATCGCCAAAGGAAAAAAGATGGAAAAGATTTTAAGAGAATAAAAAAGAGGCTTTTAAATAGCCTCTTTTTTATGATATTTTAAACATAGCCCGTGGTTTCAACCACGGGGACGCTAAGCATATAACATTATGTATATCAAAATACGTTTCCCGTGGTTGAAACCACGGGCTATGTTTAAAACTGGAACTTTATAAAATTGTTTTAAACTCTCAGCAAACCGCGAAAACCTCTCGCAGCATAATACGATTCTGCTCCATTATGATAAACAAAAACGGTATTATATCTAAAATCTGAGAAAATTGCACCACCCAGTTTTCTAATTTCTGGCGGAGTTAAAATCCAGCTTGAAGTTTTGGCATCAAATTTTCCTAATTTTTGCAGCTCTTTATATTGCTCTTCGTTTAAGATTTCAATTCCCATTTGTTCCGCCATATTTATAGCGCTGTCAGCTGGTTTATGCTCTTTTCTTTTTTCCAGCGCTTCATGATCATAACAGATACTTCTTCGTCCTTTTGGACTTTCAGCAGAACAATCTACAAAAAGATATTCATCTGTTTTAGCATCATATCCAATTACGTCTGGTTCGCCTTCAGTTCTTTCCATTTCGTCAAGAGACCATAATTTTGATGGATTAGCTTTTAGTTTGGTTTCAATTTTTGACCAATCTAAATTTTCGTGACGGTTTTTATTCTTTTCAAAACGTTTTTCGAGTATACTCAATAATTCGTCTTGCTCGTTTACGGTAAGTTGCTTTTTCATTTTCTTAAGTTTTTAATTAGAACTGCATCTTCTAGTTTCCGGTCTGAAATACCAAGAAGTTACAGTTAAAACAATTAATAATGTTGGTCCAAAAAGTGCTGACGCTTCATCTTTTACAGCCAAATGCGAAACCACAGCTCCAGACATTGCAAAAAAGAAACCTGCATAAGCCCATTCTTTTAATAAACCGAATTTCGGAATCAGGATTGCAATTACTCCGAAAAGCTTCCAAACGCCCAAAAGAGTTAAAAAATAAAGCGGATATCCTAAATGCTGTATCATTTCTGCTTCTTCTTTGAGAGGAATAAGCTGTACAATTCCTGTTGATGTCATTCCTAAAGCCAACCATAAAGTGGCAACCCAATAGATAATTTTATTTCTTTTGCTCATGATTTATTTTAGTTTAGTTACAATTTCTTCCAATCGATTGTGTGCCATATTTAATCCTTGTGCAAATGGCAATTTTAACTGCGTTGTTCTGTGCTCAATAGATTTATAAATGATCTGCATGGTCAGTTTACTGATATCATCTGTTAGTTTTTCAAACTCTAAAAATTCTAATTGAGGCGCAAAATTGGGGTTATCCATTTCAAAAGTGCGTACTATTTTTTCATTTGGAACAAAATCATGAAAAACCCCATTTGCTTTAAAAACTACATTACCGTTAGGATCGCTGGTTTCATACTCCCATCCGCCATATTTTTTGCTTTCCAGTTTCAAAACTTTTGTACCCATCCATTGTGCTACAATTTCAGACTCGGTATGAGCTTTAAATAATAATTCAACTGGCAGATCAAATTCTCTTGTAATCACAAGATCTAATCTGTCATCTTCGGCGTGAATTTTTGTTTTCTTTTCCATGGTTTATTTTTTATAGTTTTTCATAATTGATTCTAACTTATTAAAACGATCGTCCCACATTTTTCTGAATGGTTCGATGAACTTGTCAATTTCTTTCATTTTTTCTGGGTTTAAATGATAATAAATTTCTCTTCCGTTTTGTGTTTGGTGTAATAGTTCACATTCGTTCAAAATCTGAATATGCTTTGAAATAGTCTGTCTTGACGAATTAAAATTCTCGGCAATTGCCCCAGGCGTCATAGCTTGAATGGCAACTAAACTTAAAATAGCTCTTCGCGTAGGATCGGCTATGGCTTGAAAAACATCTCTTCTAATTTCCATTATGCAGTTATTTGACTGCAAATATAACGAAGTCATTTGACTGCGCAATATTTTTTTTCATTTTTTTTCATTTTTTTTCAAAAAAGAAACCTTCAAACTTTTCAATTTGAAGGTTTTATGATATTTAGTTTATTTAAAAAAGTGCTTTTTAATCTAATCCGGCAAATTGAAAAGGCTTTGTTTCCTTAAAATTTAGAAGTGAATCGCCAGAATAATTCTCATTATTGGCCAAACTTAATTTCTTGATTTTGCCTTTTTCGCTAAAATCAATTTTACTGAATTCAACCCAAATTACATTTGGATTCAAAACATTATCAAAATAATAAACCAGATTTTTTTGGTCGGCAACTGTTCTCCAGCGGGTAGAGGAGATGTTAGGTTCTGTTTCTGAGGAAATTCCTAAAGGAACAGAACAGTTTCTAATCACGCCAAAAACACTAGATAAAGCTGTTCTGATATTATCTGTTTTCGGAATTGCATCAATATAATAAGAAGCTCTTACAAAGCGATCTGCGGCACGATTGGTTCCTGGTAGCATAATTGTACCCGGAATTCCTTTCCAATACGCATTGATGGCTAATTGCTGCTCAAAAATAGGCGAATTGGTCATCGCTACATATTTTCTATCATGATGAATGACTAATTTACCGTTTATATATTCGAAAATGGCATTATCGCCGCTAGCGTCAGAAATAGACAAATGCACCGTCGCGAAAATATTCGTTCCCGGAATATGCGAAGAAGTTATTACAAAATCATTCTTTTCTAATGCAGAAACCGTTTCTGCAACAGTAGAAAAATTATCTAAAACATATTGAAGCCATAAAGAGACAGCCAAGCCTTTTACTTTTCCATTTTTTTCAAAAGCTGGATATTGCGATTCTACCAACCACAAAAGATTGCCTACAAGTCCTTTTTCGTTCATACCATCAGAAGAAGCAATGTCCCAAGAACTAGTAATAACGCTTCCGTATTTAGATTTCCATTTAATCGAACTGGTTCCAACTTCACCAGATCTTTCAATTCCACGCGGGAAAATCCATAAATTGGCGGGAATTTCACCTTTCCAATCCATAGAGCGGGCTGTAATAATTGTTCCGTTTAGGCCTTCGTAAACGATTCTTGTGCAAGGAAGGACAGTTTCAGTAATTAATAAAGTAAAAGCAAGCAGGGCAGGAAAAATTCTGTTTTTGGATTTCATAAAATTTTAGATTTTAATTAAACGTGAACTTGATTTTATCAGTTTTTACTGCAATTTACGGAATTTTTATTTTAATTATTTGAAAATAAAACCAATACTAAAAGAAAAGCGCCAAGATAATTCTCAGCGCTGATAGTTATTTATTTTAAAGCGAAATACTTTTCTCTATATTGATTTGCTCCAAAAAAGATTGATCATGCGAAATCACAATCAAAGTTCCTTTGTATTCATTGATTGCAGCGGTTAATATTTCAATGTTTTGAATATCGAGATTATTTGTTGGCTCGTCCAGAATGATAATCTCAGGCGATTCGTTGCTAATAGTTAAACAGCACAACATTAAACGCATTCGTTCGCCTCCGCTTAGTGCATTGCAAGGTTTGTCCCAGTCATTTCTAGAAAACAGAAAGCGATTCAGTCTCATTTTTATTTCATGCTCCTCTAAACCGTAGTCATTAAAAACCTGAGCCTGTTCATAAATTGTAAGATTCTGATTCAATAATGAATAATCCTGATCTATATAAATTGCTTTTTTGGTTAATGAAGTTGCTTGTCCTTGCGTTGGATTTAATTCTCCTAGAATAATTTTGATCAAGGTTGTTTTTCCAGAAGCATTCAAGCCTTTTATAGCAAGTCGTTCTCCAGAAAGAATTTCAAAATCGAGATTTTCTTTCCAAAGAAGTTTATCTCCATAAGCATAATTAATATCTGAAGCCTCAAAAAGAGTTTTTCCTTTAAGAAAAGAATTGTTTTCAAATCCAAATTTCATCTGATCTATAGCGGGAAGAGACGATCGTAACTGTCTTAAATCCTCAGAAATACCGCTAATTTTTTCAGCGTGAACATCTTTGAGTTTAGAACTGCTGTTTTCCGCTTTATTTCGAAGCGTATTCATCATAATTCTGGCAACACCAGACTTTTCCTGTTTCTTTTTGCCTCTAGAATCCAATTTATTTTGGCGTTCAATAGTTTCTCTTTCTTTTTCTTTGGCTTTTTTCAATGCCTTTTCTTTGCTCTGAACATCTTGTTCTAAAGCATTGTTTTCAATTTTCTTTTGTTCACTATAAAAATCATAATTACCGCCATAGACCGAAATTTCATTTTTTGTCATTTCTAAAGTCTTATTCAAAAGATTGAGCAGTTTTCTGTCGTGACTAACCACTAAAAGTTTACTAGAAGTAGATTTTATAAAATCATACAATAATGTTCTGCCAGCAAAATCTAAATGATTGCTAGGCTCGTCCAATAAAACTAAATCAGGTTCATGAATCATAATTCCGGCCAAGAAAACTTTTGTTTTCTGACCACCACTTAAAGTTCCCATTTTTTGCTCCAAATCCAAATCATGAAGTTGCCAATAGGACAAAGCTTCATTACACCGTTCCTCGATTGTCCAATCGTCATTTAGAAGCTGAAGATTTTCTTCGGTTACAGTGCCTTCAAGTATTTCTTTAAGTGAAGTTATTTTTTCCTTTATTTGCAAGGCTTCTGAAATAGTAAAACCATTAAATTGTCCGAATAATTGCGGAACAAAATAAGGTTTTGAATTATGAATAATCTGCCCTGAAAAAGGCTGTAATTCACCTGCAATAATTTTTAATAAAGTAGATTTTCCAACACCATTATTCCCGACCAAAGCGGTTTTCTCGTGATGATTTAGCGTAAAACTAATGTTTTGAAACAGCATGTCTTTATTCTCATGCTGATATGAGATATTTTGAAGAATAAGCATAATTCCTTTCTTTTATAGATAAATAATCTAGCAGCCACAAAAGAGTGGTTGCCTATTAAATTTTCCTGAAAGAAATTATTTTTCACATAGAGCCTGCTTATTTTAAAGAGATGCAAAGATATTTATTTTAGTCTTAAAAATCAAAAAACCATTCACTACAATTGTAAAGAATGGTTTTTTGAGTAGAATTACCAGTAATTCTTGTTTAAATTTTATCAAATGTTAGTTTGGCTTCTTTGGTGTCTAAAATTAACTTATCGTCTGTGATAGTGCTTTCACATACATAAGGTGTTCCAACTTCGTCTTTAATAACTAGTTTTTTGCCTTTTTGAGTTAAAGCATAAGTTCCGTCTGTGATTTCACGAAGCAGATATCCTGTTACATGCCCGTCTTCTGTAAAAGTAAGCATACCATTGGTTAAAATCGCATTTTTTGTAGAATCAGAAACAGCTTCTTTTGGTTCTACGGCAGTAACTTTCCATGAATTCACAAGCTTGTCTCTTTTACGATGGCATGAAACAATTAATACTACGATAGCAATGGCAATTACGAGGGTAAATAATTTAGAGTTTTTCATGATTTTGTGATTAAAAGTTAAACAGGAAAAAGTTACAAAAAAAAATGACATTAAAATATTCGAAATCAAATATTTATAAAGATTTTTTTTACTTCTTAAATTGAATTGCTTTTAATGCTAAAGGCCTCTATTTTCGGTACTTTTACTGATAACCAGCTATTTATAAATCAGCACTGATAAAAGTCAAAATTAGTCTGATTGGCTTTCTAAGGCTAACTAATTTAAGGTTAAAGCCCCTAAAATTTCTTCATACATGAACGGTCCGCCTGGGTAAGTCGCGGTATAATCCAAATTCATCCACACTTGACCGCGTTCGTCTATATGATAGTGCAGTTTTTTGCCGTAGCTTTCTTTTACAAAGAGCACGTTTTTAATAAGATAATTGACTTTTTCTAAATCAATCATTGAACCAATTAATATTTCAGGATAAATATGTCCTTTCGTATGGATAAGGCGCGGAGTTCCGCCAATGGAACGCACGGCTGCTGCCATCAAAATAGAGTGATCATCGCAATCGCCAGAGAAATATTCTAAAGATTCGCTGGCGGTTGCAATATAATCACCGTCTTTTGGATCGTTTACATAGTTCCACCTGCTGTTTATTTCTTTAAAAACAGCAAAACATTGAATTATAGTTCGATAATCTGAATACCCTCTAATGCCTTTAAAATGCTTTGAAGTTGCCATAATAGCAAAATTTCGCACTTTCGGATTCTGATATTCTATAGCATTGATAATCTTTGTTTTATTTGGAAAAGGAAGCAGTTTTGCCACAATAATATCCTGCGGATAGGGATTATCGGACATGGTGTAAATCATAGAATTATAATCTTCTGAGATTTCGTTAAAACCATAATTTCCAATCACAGATCCATAAAACAGAATCAATAAATAAACTGCAACGCACAGAATAATAATTGTTCTGAGATACATCAGAAGAAAAAATACAGCTGCAAAAACAAAAATAAAGATGAATATACGATCTAGATTGAATGCCCATTCCAAATCGATCAAATTTTGATGCAGTATGATGAAAATCGGAATCGTAATTAAAAGACTTAGAATCGAAATAATAATCCTGTCCCACGGTGATTTCACCTGTAGTTTAGATTTTAATCTCGGTAAGTCAATTTTAGGGAATTTCATCATACGAATCAAAAAGCAGTATTTACAATGCTTTTACTGTTTCTACAAAAATACTTTTTTTATCAATAATTCCCAGATCAAATAATTGATTTTGAATTTTATTAAAAGATTTTTCTGTCAAATTTTTCTGCGACCATTGGGTCAATTTCAGCCATTCCTTAATATCTTCTTCTTTTTGATTAAACAGTTTAGACAATTTCTTGTCTATCTCTGGAATCTCTTTAAAATCAACTGTTGTCTTGTTGATTATTTTAAGAATTGTTTCGACCGTTTTGGCGTTCTTTTTTAAGAATTCGTCACGTACCACAATAATAAATGATGGCCAAGGAGTAGGGCAGTCTTCAATGCGTCTAAAAACACCTTTATCTACAAGCGGTTTCGTCATAAAACGTTCCCACATAAAATAATCAGCTTTTTTATTGGTCAGAGCATCTACAGCACCATCAATTGTATTAACAATCTCGAATTCAAGATCATCCATTTCCCAGCCTTGTTCATTTGCATTTACATAAGCCATTAATTGTGATCCCGAACCGACTCTGGAAATCGCCACTTTTTTATTCTTAAGATCTTTCAGCGTTTGAAAGTCTGATTTTGCATCGACGTGAATTCCCCAAATTAATGGAGATTGCACATAAACCTGAACAATCTTACTCGGATTACCAGCAGCAATATCTTTAAGAATTCCTTCGGTTAGAATAACAGCCAAATCTGTTTCTCCGTCACGAAGCATTTGACACATCTTCCCGGTTCCTTCGGGTACATTTGTCCATTGTAAATCGATGTTCTCTTCTTCAAATTCGCCGTTTTCAATACATAGATGCCACGGCAAATTGAAGTGTTCCGGAACACCCGCAATTTTGACAGTTTTCATTTATTTTAAGTTTAAGTTAAGTTGCTTGGTATGCGTATGCGTAATCTTATGGTTAAATTTGGTTAGTTTATTTGTTATTCATTTTTTTTTACACATAGAAACATAGTCTTTTAAAACGCTAAAAAAGGGCGTTTCACTAATTTCAGCAAATAGCTATGTGTTAAAGCCTGCTTTTTCTAAAATGTAAACATATTCAATAAAAATCTATGTTTCTATGTGTTCAAATTTTAAGTTTAGTTTTTCAATAAATCTGCCCTATGTTTTTCTGAAAGGCAAGGCTCTGCAAATTCTATAATGTCTTGAGATTCGTATTCATTTAAAAGGCTTCTCACCAATGAATAATCTACATCTTTAGCTATTTCTACGGCAAAAAAGGTTTCATTTAGCCCTTCAGATAAACAATTGATTGCTTTCAATTTTTCTCTGATAATTTCTTTATCAAAACCTTTTTCTAGAATAGCAACCTGAACAATCGAATTTCCAGAATTCTGAATCGTTTTTCTATGCATAAAACGTTCTTCTGTTTCATCATATTCTGCATAAAAAATGTCATCTGTAGCAATTAAAGGCCCGAAAAAAGGGATATTATCCAGCCTGAAAAGACCTTTCTCCAGATCGATAATTTCTGCCCACATGGTTTCAGAAACTACTTCATCCAGATAATCGCTATAGTATTTAAATAATATTTTTTTATGAGTTTCCTGTTCCATTATTCAATTTCGCTTATTACAGCTTTTAAGGGAGATATTACGATTCTATAGCCATCTGGATCCTGAATCATTTTTCCGTTTTCATTCCAGAAAGGATTCAGCGATGGTATAACTGCAATATTTTGCTGTGTTAATTTATTCACTAATTTATCGTAATCTGCAATAGTTTTTGGGTATAAGACCATAACATCGTCTTCATCAAAAGTATGTTTGGCTTTAACATCAGATTGGGTAAACTCAAAATGCCAGTCTAAACCCGGTTTTCCAATAAAAACGCCATCATAATTATTGTGATGTTCAAATCCGCCTAAGCGTTCAAATCCGAGTACATCAACATAAAAATTTTCAATTTTTGCTAAATCATTCGTATGTCTGGCTACTCTCAAAAACATAATCTATGCTCTTATTTGATTAATATGATGTTCTAAATGTTCAACATAATCGGTCATTAAAAACCTCAAATCTATTTCAGATCCGTCGGCCAAAATGATTTTGTAATCTAAAGCTTTTTCATCAACAGACTTCATTAATCTCACCATCTGTTTGTTTATGGTAAACCACAATTGAGTCAGCTCCTGGATATCTATTTTTTGGTACTGATTTAAATTTACTAAATCCATTTGATTATATGGTCTGTGGCGATATGGTTTTTCTGCATAATTAATCTCCGTAAAACGAACCAGATTATGAATTGCAGAATCTACCAAATGTCCTAAAATCTCTTTTTTAGACCATTTTCCAGGATTTTTTACTTCTAAAATATCATTGTTTAATGTCGGAATATAATTGACATTTTCGTTCAATAACTGTTCAAATTTAAGAATAGCGTCTTGCATAAAATCTCTAATTAATTACCTGCTAATTTATTCAATGTATAAGCAATCAATTCGTCAACAGCTTTGTACGGATCTGCACTGAAAGTTCCAGAAGCACGATTGGCAATAATAGCATTCAACGATAAAGCATTGTGGCCTAAAAGAGCAGAAAGTCCGTAGATTGCTGCTGTTTCCATTTCTAAATTAGTGATTTTAGTTTCGTTAAAACTAAAATTATCCATTTTATTATTTAATTCCTCATCTTGAATATTCAGACGCAAAACTCTTCCTTGCGGACCGTAGAATCCTCCAGCAGTTGCTGTAATTCCTTTAAAAATTCGATCAGATTCGATTAATTTTTCCAGTTTTTCAGAACATTGCGTCACATAAGGTTTTCCTTTTTTAGGATCCCAATTGGTATGTTTAACAAATGCATCTTCAATTTCTGTAATAGAAACATCGTCGATTAAGTAGGAGCGAAGCATATTGTCTAATCCTAAACCAAACTTCGACATTACAAAACTATCAACTGGAATATCTTCCTGCAAAGAGCCTGAAGTTCCAATTCTGATAATGTTTAAAGAAGTTAATTTTTCTTTTGGCTGACGCGTTTTCAGATCGATATTTACTAAAGCATCTAATTCGTTTAGTACGATATCAATATTATCAGGGCCAATTCCTGTAGAAACCACAGAAATTCTCTTGCCTTTATAAATACCCGTTTGGGTTTTAAATTCTCTTTTTTGAGCAGAATGCTCAATTGAATCGAAAAATTGAGTAATTTTTTCTACTCTGTTTTGGTCACCAACAAAAATAATGTCGTGTGCTATATGTTCAGGACGAAGGTTTAAGTGGTAAACGCTTCCGTCTGGATTTAATATCAATTCTGATGATTGTATCATTTCTTTTTAAGTTGCTAAGGTTCTGAGGTGCTAAGATTCTAAGTTTTAAATCTAAATTTCAAAAAGAAAATTCAAAATTCCAATCTTAAATCTAAATTCTGAAATCTAAAATCATTATCCACCTACACGTTTGGTTTTAAATCCTTTTTCTTTTAAGATTGCCATTATTTTATCTCGGTAATCGCCTTGAATTATAATCGAATCATCTTTAAAAGTTCCGCCAACGCTTAATTTGGTTTTGATTTCTTTGGCTAAGATTTTAAAATCTTCATCAGAACCTTCATAACCTTCAATAATAGTGGTTGGTTTTCCTTTTCTTTTTTCAAATTTACAAATCATAGGTTCCTTCTGAACGTAAAGAACGTGTTCTTGCTCTTCAACTTGTTCAGGCTCATTTGATTCAACATGATCTGGAAACAGATTCTTTAATTGATCTTTTAAGTCCATATTTTTTTATTCTAAAAATAAATTTTCAAGCATAAAGATATCTAAAAATTAAATTCCAAACCCCAAGAAAAACTTGGAATTTGGAATTTTTATATCTAGAAAATATTTAAGCTTACTTTTTGATTAAGCCTAATTCTACTAAACGTTCGTATAAGAACTCTCCAGCTGTAATATCTTCGTATTTTTTTGGGTTTTCTTCATCAATGCAATTTTCAAGACAATCCAAACGCATATCGCTTACTGGGTGCATGAAAAACGGAATTGAATAACGTGAAGTTCCCCACAATTCTCTTGGCGGATTTACCACTTGGTGAATTGTAGATTTTAGTTTATTATTGGTGTGTCTAGACAACATATCACCAACGTTGATTACCAATTCGTCATCTTCAGCAATGGCATCAATCCAATCGCCGTTGTGGTTTTGAACCTGTAATCCTTTTCCTTGAGCTCCCATCAACAATGTAATCAAGTTGATATCACCGTGAGCCGCCGCACGAATGGCGTTTTCTGGCTCAGAAGTAATAGGAGGATAGTGGATTGGTCTTAAAATTGAGTTTCCTTCTTTTGCGTATTCATCAAAATAAAACTCATCTAAACCTAAATGTAAAGCCAAAGCTCTTAAAACATAAACACCCGTTTTTTCCAATTTTTGGTACGCTTCTTTACCAACCGCATTAAAACGAGGCAATTCGGTAACTTCAACATTGTCTGGGTATTCAGAAGCCCATCTTGAATCTTTGTCAACGTATTGGCCAAAATGCCAAAATTCTTTTAAATCTCCTTCTTTGCGTCCTTTAGCATGTTCTTTTCCAAAAGAAACATAACCTCTTTGTCCGCCGATTCCAGGAATTTCATATTTATGCTTAGTTTCTATTGGCAAGGCGAAGAAGTTTCTAATTTCGCCATAAAGTTCGTTTACCAATTGGTCATCAAGAAAATGACCTTTTAAGGCTACGAAGCCAATGTTTTCAAATGCACTGCCGATTTCATTTACAAATTTTTGTTTACGTTTCGGGTCGTCCGAAAGGAAATCACGTAAGTCTACACTAGGAATGTTTTGCATACTTTACATTTTTTATTTTAAAGAAGAAAGGTGTCATAAGTACCTTTCGCTAACAAAGGTAGATAATATTTTAGAAAATAATCTTAAGCTCAGGCATTAAAAGCAGATTTCTGATTAAAATTTTATTTTATAATCTAATAAAACACCCGCAATTTGTTATATTTGAAACACTAAAAAACAAAAAATTACATGATCTTTTACCGCCAAAACCTGACTGACGCGCAATTATTAGATTTATATAAAAAAATATTAAAACCACGACTGATCGAAGAAAAGATGCTTATCTTGATTCGACAAGGAAAAGTTTCCAAATGGTTTTCTGGAATAGGACAAGAAGCCATTGCTGTTGGGGTAACAGCTGTTTTAGATCCGTCTGAATATGTGCTTCCAATGCACCGAAATCTTGGTGTTTTTACTACTAGAGAGATTCCGCTTCACCGTCTATTCTCGCAATGGCAAGGAAAAGCAAACGGTTTTACAAAAGGCCGAGATAGAAGTTTTCACTTCGGAACGCAAGAATATAATATCATTGGAATGATTTCGCATTTGGGACCTCAGTTAGGAATTGCTGACGGAATCGCTCTTGCGAATAAACTTCAAGACAATAAAAAAATTACCGCTGTTTTTACCGGAGAAGGCGCTACAAGCGAAGGCGATTTCCACGAAGCTCTAAATATTGCAGCCGTTTGGAAACTGCCTGTAATGTTTGTTATTGAAAATAATGGTTACGGACTTTCAACGCCAACCAACGAACAATATGCTTGTGAAAATCTTGCAGATAAAGGAATTGGTTACGGAATTGAAAGCTGGATTATTGACGGAAATAATATTGTCGAAATCTACAATAAACTGTCTAAGTTAAAGAAAGAAATGCAAGAAGATCCGCGTCCGATTTTATTGGAGTTCAAAACCTTCAGAATGCGCGGTCATGAAGAGGCGAGTGGTACAAAATACGTTCCTCAGGATTTAATGGATCAATGGGAACTGAGAGATCCTGTTACCAATTACAGAAAATATTTGACCGAAAACGGAATTCTAACCGCTGAATTAGACGAACAATTTCATGCCCAAATCAAACACGAAATTGATGAAAATTGGGCAGTTGCAAATGCTGAACCTGAAATTGAACCAACTTACAGTGGGGAATTAGATGATGTTTATGAAGAGTTTCAATATGAGGAATATAGTCCTAATTCTGAATCAGAAAATATTCGTTTTATAGATGCCATCAGAAATAGTTTAGAGCAGTCTATGTGGCGCCATAAAAACCTTGTGATTATGGGGCAGGATATTGCTGAATATGGCGGAGCTTTTAAAATTACAGAGGGTTTTGTTGATGCTTTTGGAAAAGACAGAATACGCAATACGCCAATTTGCGAAAGCGGCGTGATTTCAACCGGAATGGGGCTTTCTATAAATGGATATAAAGCGATTGTAGAAATGCAATTTGCCGATTTTGTTTCGTCTGGATTTAATCCGATTGTGAATCTTTTGGCTAAATCTCATTACCGCTGGGGCGAAAAAGCCGATGTTGTCGTTCGTATGCCTTGCGGTGGAGGAACTCAGGCTGGGCCATTTCACTCACAAACCAACGAAGCTTGGTTTACTAAAACGCCTGGTTTAAAAGTAGTTTATCCAGCATTTCCATACGATGCAAAGGGGCTTTTGAACACAGCAATTAACGACCCAAATCCTGTTTTATTCTTCGAACATAAATTATTATACCGCAGTATTTATCAAGATGTTCCGAAAGACTATTATACTATTCCTTTAGGTAAAGCCGCTTTGGTAAAAGAAGGAAAATCGGTAACGATTATTGCTTTTGGAGCAACTGTTCATTGGACTTTAGACACTTTATCGCAACATGCAGAAATTGATGCTGATGTAATTGATTTAAGAACTTTACAGCCTTTAGATACCGAAACTATTTTTGCTTCTATTAAGAAAACAGGAAGAGCTATTATTTACCAAGAAGACACAATGTTTGGCGGAATCGCAAGTGATATTTTGGCTTTAATTATGGAAAACTGCTTCGAATATCTAGATGCTCCTGTAAAACGCGTAGCGAGTTTAGATTCTCCAATTCCGTTCACAAAAGCTTTAGAAGATCAGTTTTTACCGAAAAATAGATTTGAACAAGTTTTACTTGAGGTTCTAAGATACTAAGTAGCTAAGACGCTAAGGTTCTGAGTCTAAAAAAAACTTAGTACCTTAGAACCTTTAAATAAGAACCACTAAACGTCTTCCATCAGGAACTTCTGTATTCCACATTTTTTCTATATCTGATAAATTCACCGTTTCAATATTTACTTTTAGTATATTTTTTGAAGCCAAAAGAAACATTTCAGGCAGGATTTCAGAAAATAATAGCTTGACTTCTTCTTTTGACCAACTTCCTAATCCTGAACCTGATAACTGAAGATCGACACTTCGTAAAATCTGTGCAGATAATTGAATGGTATCTCCAGAAATTGAGCCAACAGAAACATATCGGGTTTTATGCGTAAAATTTCCATTTCCTTTTAAAACCGAAAGAATTAGTTCTGCCGAATGTCCCCATAAATAATCTATTACAATATCTATTGGAGTATTTTTATGGATTTCTCTTAGCTGAGAAATAAAATATTCGTCGTCTTGTTTTAGGGAAAGAATTTCGTCGGCGCCCAATTCCAAAAGACTTTCAAGCGATTTTTCATTTCTTCCTGTAACAATAATGTTTTTAGCTCCATAATGCTTTGTAATTTGAACAGCCATTTGTCCCGTAAAGCCAGTTGCTCCATTAATTAAAACCGTTTCTCCTGGTTTTATTCCCGCTCTAAAACGAAGTGCCATTGCCGAACCAGCGACTGCATTTGGCATTGCTGCGGCTGTTGCATCATCGATTCTGTCTGGCAAAGCCACCATTCGGTTTTTCTCAACAAGTGCTTTTTCGGCTATTGTTCCAGAGATACCGCGAGCGTAAACTCTTGTTCCGTTTTCTAGAACTCCGATTCCGTCGCTTCCGACTATAAATCCGTTTTGATTTTCTTTTTCTGAAGAATAATGTTCTCCGCTCGCAATTCCTTTATCCAAATTGGTAATGGCTACGGCTTTTACCGAAACCAAAACTTCGTTTTCATTTGATGTAATTGGTTCTGGAAATTCTGAATATTTTGGCAATTCGCCTTTTTTATAAACTACTGCTGCTTTCATAATTATTTAATTTTATGAAGCAAAATTATAAAGTCGTATATGGGCAAACGATAACATTTGTTATCAAATTTTTCTTTAAACCATATAAGTTATATAAGTCAATTTAAGCTTGACTTAAAAGTCAATTATTCTTTACTTAATAGTTTACTTTTTAGTCTGCTTAGATGCACAGTCGTTATCCCCAAATAAGAAGCGATATAATGCTGCGGAACACGCATTATGATCTGAGGCCTTTCTTTAATTAAATTAGTATATCGTTCTACAGGAGAATTTTTTATGAACGAAACAAAATATTTCATATAATCAAAAGTACGCTCAAAAAGCATATTAATTAGACTATCCCTTAATTCTGGAATTTCTTTGATTTCTTCGAGAATTTTATCCAGATCATTTTTATGAATCCACCATAAAACTGAAGGTTCAATCGTTTCTATGTTTGTTGGACTTGGAAGTTTCTTCATAAAACTTTCGATTGAAGCAACACTCTGATTTTCAAAGAAGAATTGCGTAGTAAGATCCTTTCCATTATTGTTAAACCAAACCCGAATACAACCCTTTTCAATCATATAAAGCTTTTTTGAAACTTCACCTTCTTCTAAAAGAGTTGTTTTTGCAGGAACTTCCATCCGATTGAAATAACCAATGTATTCGTTCCATTTTTCATCGGTTAAAGGGAATTTATTTCGGAATTGGTTGAACATTGATTTATTCTAAAATTTAATATTGTTTTTAATCAGAACTATATCCTGCTCCAGTTGCTAAAATATGAAAGATTATAAGATTTAAAAACTCTAGGTTTTCATCATTTATATTTAAAAGTATCTTTGGATTTGAAACCCAATTTTTCTGTTTTAACTGAGAAACCCTAATTTCTTTAAAATAATAGGAAAAATTTCCGTTAATAGCAATAAAATAACCTTGCTTTGTATATAACCTCTCGTTAGTATCAAAAACTATTCTCGTATCTGTTATTTCTACTATATTCTCCTTAACTAATTCGTTCTGGAATAAAATCTTATAATGAGAATTTATGAGAGTCATTTTATATTCTACCTCTAAAAGCAAAATGTTGTCATGATTGTAAATTTTTGTAATCCTGTTTGCCCAGTTGAATTTTACCTTAGAGTAAAACGACAGCTCATTATTTTTATAAACATATAAACTCCGTTTTTTATCTTGAAGAATTTCTATTTCCATTAAAATCACTTAGAATCAGACTCCACTTCAAACAATTGCACCTGATTTTTCAATCGGTCAATTAATAAATTCATCATACGTTTATTTAAGTCAGAAGAATTTTGAATATAAGTATTGTATTCGTCAACTGTAAAAAGCGCCATTACAATTCCTTTTAACGAATTTCTGAATTTAATGTCTTTTTGAATAGAATTTTCGATGGTCTGAAGTTTCTTTTCAACTGAATAAGAATAAAAATCAGGTTTGTTTTTGTTTACATAATTGATAAAAACGGCTATAAATAGATCGTTTTGAAGTTTTAAAATAGGTCTGATGGTCTGGTTTTGAAAGATCTCATCTGCTGAAGATTGAGCACTTACGGTTCCTAAAGTTTTGCCTCTGAATTCTTTTAAAAAAGTGTCTCTATCTTCCATGGGGTTTTGTTTTTAGTTTTCTTTAAAGTTAAAGAAATAATCCCACAGTAAAAACCTATTTTTGTTTTTCTAAAAATAAATTATGCGATTATTTCTGTTTCTCTGCTTATTACTAGCTTCTTGCAATTCTAAAGAAGATAAAGAAAAATACAATCACCAATTATATCGTGCTGTAAACAATAAAGACACGGCTGTTTTAGACATTCACATCAATAATAAACGTTTTTACGGACGCTACGAAATTTCGCATTACGGAACAGGAAAAGATTCTGGCGATGTGAGAGGTGACTTAAGAGGCGATACGCTGAGAGGCGATTTCCATTATATTTCTTTTGGTGGCGGATGGAAAAGAGTTCCTTTGGCACTTTTAAAGAAAGACGAAAAACTTTATTTAGGAAAAGGAGTAATCGGAACGTATTTCAATCTTCCGTGTTATGTTCCAGAAGTTCCTATTGAGTATAATAATCCTGAATTTCTTTTCGAAAGGATAGAAGAGAAGTGAATGTTACAAAATTCCAAATTTTAAAATTCCAAATTCCAAACGTGAATTACTTTGTGTATTTTACCGCAATCCCGATAGCTATCGGGAGCAAGGTTTTTTGATATGCTAAATCTTCTAAAAACGCAAAGTTCGCAAAGCTTTGTGTAAAAACTTTGCGAACCTTGCGTTCCCGATAGCTATCGGGATTGCGCTCTTTGCGGTAAAAATACACGCAATCTATTTCAACTTGAAACCTGAAACTTGAAACAAAATCTAACTTAAAGTAGAAGGCAATTCAAAAATTTCAAGATCAAAATATCTTACTGACGCCATTACGTGGTCGAAAATATCGGCCATAATATATTCATAATTTGCCCAGCGCTTGTCACTTGAAAATACGTAAATCTCCAACGGAACTCCATGTGCCGTCGATTGCAACTGTCGGCATATGATGTGCATATTTTTATTTAATCCGGGATGATCAGTCAAATATTGAATGATGTATTTTCTAAACAATCCTAAATTGGTCATGTTTCGGCCATTTAGCGAAAGCGTTTTATCAATTCCTCTAAGATCATTGTATCGGTCAATTTCCGCTTGACGGCTATCAATATAAGAAGTGATGAGCTGTACTTTTCGCAATTGACGCAAATCTTCATCATTTAAAAAACGAATGGTGCTGCTTTTAATCAAAATATGTCTTTTGATGCGTCTCCCTTCAGATTTCTGCATTCCGCGCCAGTTCTGAAAAGAATCTGAACTTAAAGCATAGGTTGGAATTGTGGTTATGGTGTTATCAAAATTTCGAACTTTTACAGTTGTCAAATTGATTTCGATAACATCTCCGTCAGCTCCAAATTTATCCATTGTAATCCAGTCGCCAATACGAACCATATCATTTATGGCAACCTGAACACTAGAAACAAATCCAAGAATCGTATCTCTGAAAATCAAGATGATAATTGCCGAAAGTGTTCCTAGAATAGTTAAAAGTTCTCCTTTCTTAATTCCGAATAAAGTCGAAATAATCATGGCAACTCCAAAAATCCAAAGCACGATCATAATAACCTGAACAAAGCTGTCAATTGGTTTATCGCTGTATTCTGGTTTTTGTTTTAAATAATCACGTAACGAATTAAAAACAGTTCTAACAATCCATAATCCGAGTAATACAATATAGATGCCGACTATTTTTCCAAACATGGATTCCCAATATTCGTATTTATCCAGAATAACGGGAACGGCTTTGTAAATAAAGAAAAACGGAATTAAATAAGCGGTATATCTAGTGGTTTTATTTTGAATTAAATAATCGTCAAATTTAGTTTTAGTTCGCTGAGCGAAAATAGCGGTCAAAGTGACTAAAATAAATTTGGCGGCGTAATAAATTACATAAGCAAGTGCTATTAAAATAGCGATGTTAAAGATCAAGCTGGTATAAGACGCCACGTTGCGGCTCATTCCCCAATCTCTAAAAACAGGATATAAAAAATTAAATATTTTCTCCAAAAACTTATGCATTTGCTTTAGTTTCTAAATATTTTTTCTCAATGTAAAAAGTTCCAAGCGGAATAAGAGAAGCCACTAAAATGATTGCAAAAGTTTTTAAATCCCAATTCATTGATTTTTTCAATAAAAAGGCTAAAAGAATGTATCCGATAAATAAAACACCGTGTGTCATTCCTAACGGACGTAATAATGTATGGTAAAGTTCAGGATTATTGTTTTTGATAATTAACATATTAGCAAATAATACTAAATAAGAGATTCCCTCTAAAATGGCAGTAACTTTGAAAATCTTGAGCATGTATATATTTTTTAAGTTTTATGCCAGCAAAATTAAGGATTCTGGATTGATTTTAGAATTTAAAACTCACAAATTAAATCAATCCGATGGGCTGAAAATTGGAATTTGGAATTTAAAATTTTGAAAATTATCTTTACTCTATGAGTAAAAGAGATTTAAAAAAATATTTAGGCGAATTATCAAAAGAGCAGTTGGAAGAACAATTGATAGAATTGTACGAGAAATTTGCTCCCGTAAAAGTGTATTATGACTTTGTTTTTAACCCGAAAGAAGACAAATTGCTTCAGGAGGCAAAAGTCAAAATCTCGCACGAATATTTCCCAATCAAAAAACCTGGAGCAAAATGGCGTCCGAAAGCCAAAATGAGAAGATCTGTTGCTCAAAAATTAATTAAACATTTTATTATGTTGGGCGTAGACTCGTATATAGTGGCTGACATTATGCTTTATAATATTGAAATTGCGCAAACGTTTTCTTCGCAGAATTTCGTCAAACAGGAATTATTTTACAAAAGCATCTTTAATTCTTTTGAGCAGGCGGTAAATTATATTGTTTCAAACGGAATTTTTACTGATTTTAAATTGCGAATTAATGCTATTTTGGAGGAAACTTTAAATCAAAAATGGAAAAATAGATACGATTTTGAGGCAATTTTAGAGAAAATCGACTACTAGAACCCTTTCTCATATAAAATCTTTATTCAAAAAAAATATTTATTTTACGTTAAAAGAGGATGAATAACTGTTTTTTCGATGTATTTTTGCAAAAATCCAAAAATAAACAATGTCTCAAACTTTAGAAATACAAAGAGAAGATAAAAAAGAACTGTATGCATACCAAAAAGGCGATATTGACGCTATTTTTGACCGTTTAGATAATGCTCCTCCGAAACACCACTTACTGTATCAGCTTCCAACTGGAGGAGGAAAAACAGTAATATTTTCTGAAATCGTACGCCGCTATTTGTCTAATAACGATAAAAAAGTGGTGGTTTTGACGCACCGTATTGAACTTTGTAAACAAACTTCAAAAATGTTGACAGGTTTTGGCGTTACAAACAAAATAATCAATAGTAAAGTAAAAGAATTGCCAGACCAGAATGATTTTTCATGTTTTGTGGCAATGGTTGAAACTTTAAAAAACCGTATTAATGATGAAAAACTTCATCTAGACAATATTGGTTTGGTTATTATTGATGAGGCACACTACAACTCATTTAGAAAATTATTAAACTCATTTAAAAATGCTTTTATCCTTGGAGTAACGGCAACACCTTTGAGTTCTAATATAAAATTGCCGATGCACCAAAGCTACCACGAACTTATTGTTGGTGATACAATTGGTTCATTAATCGAAAAAGGATTCTTGGCAAAAGCAACAACTTACAGCTACGATGTTGGTCTGACTTCGTTAAAAGTAGGTATCAATGGAGATTATACTGTAAAATCTTCAGACGATTTGTATACCAATACTTTGATGCAGGAAAAACTGCTTCATGCGTATACAGAACGTTCTTTAGGGAAGAAAACTTTGATTTTCAATAACGGTATTCATACTTCTTTATATGTATATGAAACGTTCAGAGAAGCAGGATACGATATCAGACACTTAGATAACACAAGCAGTTCTGAAGAGCGTAAAGACATTCTGCAATGGTTTAAAAAGACTCCAGATGCCATTTTGACTTCTGTTGGAATTTTGACAACTGGTTTTGACGAGCCTACTGTAGAGACGATTATTTTGAACAGAGCAACAAAATCGTTGACTTTGTATTTCCAAATGATTGGTCGAGGTTCTCGTAAATTGCCTGGAAAAGATGAGTTTACAGTTATAGATTTAGGAAACAACGCCGCTCGTTTTGGTTTATGGAGTGACCCTGTAAACTGGCAGCATATCTTTAAATCGCCAGAGTTTTACTTGGAAAATCTTCGGGATGACCACGAAATTGAAATGTTCTTTAAATACAGCATGCCAGCAGAATTGCGTGCGAAATTTAGCAAAACTGCCGATGTTAGTTTTGATGTAGATGAAGAGCACAAATTAATCATCAAACAGAATCTTCGTTCTAAAGTCGTTTTGGATAAATCTCTAGATCAGCATGCTTCGATGTGTGTTGATAATACTGAAACGCTACAGGAAGCAAAAATGCTAGCAAGAGAATTAGAAGATGATATTGAAGATCGTATCAAACGTTATTCTAAATGTTTGAGCCAATGCAGTAAAAACTACCGCGAATGGCTGGTTGACGATTACAAACAAAGATTAACTTTATTAATCGGTAAAAAATATCGTGAGAAAATCATGAATGAGCCTGATTGATAATTTCAATTAATACAAAAAATTATATGATCTTTGTCAAAGTTTAAAACTTTGGCAAAGATTTTTATTTTCAAGTCATCCCAAAAAAACATTCAAATACTGAGTAATCTGTATCAAATCTAAAATCAGAACTCAAAAATCTAAAATAATTATGTCTCAACCATTCTCAACATTAGGAATTTCGGCTCCAATTTTAAAAGCTTTAAGCGAGTTAAACATTGTTGAACCAACAGAAATTCAACAAAAAACAATTCCGTTATTTTTGGACGAAGCCCATGATATTGTTGGTTTGGCCAAAACAGGAACGGGAAAAACTGCTGCTTTTGGATTGCCTTTATTGCAATTGGTCAATACAGAATCAACAACAGTTCAAGCTGTGATTTTAGTTCCAACCAGAGAATTGGGCCAGCAGATTTTCAGAAACTTAGAAAGTTTTTCAAAATATATTCCGAATATATCTATTGCTCAAATTTGTGGGGGAACACCAATAAAACCGCAAATTGAAAGGTTAAAAGAAGGCGCTCAAATTGTAGTGGCAACTCCTGGACGCTTAATCGATCTAATTCAGAGAGAAGCTATCAATTTAAAACTAGCTGAATATTTGGTATTGGATGAAGCAGACGAAATGGTGGCGATTCTTAAAGAAAGTTTGGATCAAATTATTGCCGAACTTCCCAAAAAACACCGCACTTTATTATTTTCAGCGACACTTCCTGGAACCATAAAACAGCTGATTCAGAATTATTTGCATAAAAATGTAGTTCAGATTAGTGCCAATATGGAAACAGTTGGTAATGAAGGAATAGATCATGAGTATATTGTGGTCGATCCGATTGAAAAATTGGAAGTTTTAATGCATTTCTTAAATTCTAGAGACGGAGAACGAGGAATTATTTTCTGTAAAACTAAAGCTGCTGTTAATAAATTAGCCAAAAATCTGGCAATAAATAAGTTCTCTTCGGGAGCGCTTCATGGAAGTTTAACGCAAGGAATTCGTGATAGAATTATGGAACAGTTTCGCGAAGGCCACATCAATATCTTAGTTGCAACCGATTTGGCTGCGAGAGGAATAGATGTAAAAGAAATCTCCTATGTAATTAATTATCATTTGCCTGATACTTACGAAAATTATGTTCACCGAAGCGGAAGAACCGCGAGGGCAGGAGCAAAAGGACTTTCCTTAACGGTTTTGCAGCAAGAAGAAGTTTTTGAAATTGCTGATTTTGAAAGAGAATTGGGAATTCAGTTTTCTGAGTTTAAAAAACCTTCCGCAGCAAGCGTAGAAGAAAATAATATGCTTTTGTGGGCAAGACAAATCTTTAAAACAAAACCAAATCATGAACTTTCGGCTGATTTAAAAACAAAAGTAAAAACCGTTTTTCATCATTTGACTAAAGACGAACTAATCGAGAAATTAATGGCAAGTTATGTCTTACAGAACAAAATCGATATAGTTGAAAAAACAGTTAAAAAATTCAAAAAGTAATAAATATGACAATTGTCATTGCATATTAAAGTTGTATATTTATAAGGAATTATTTTATAATCCTACTTAATACAACATATATGAAAATAGTCATTATTGGAGGTGGATTTGCAGGAATTAATCTGGCAAAAGAGCTTGTAAATCAGCCTCAAATACAAGTAACGCTTGTAGACAAGAATAATTATAACTTTTTCCCACCACTTATATATCAAGTTGCCACGGCATTTTTAGAGCCATCGAGCATTAGTTATCCATTTAGAAAATTCTTTGCTGGCAAAAAAAATCTGCAGTTTCGTTTAGGCGAATTATTATCAGTTTCTCCTGCCGAAAAGAAAATCACTCTAAGCAACGGAGAGCTAGAATACGATTATCTTGTTTTCGCAACTGGAGCAGAAACGAGTTATTTTGGCATGGAAAACGTGATGAAAAACGCTATTCCGATGAAAACCTTAAATGATGCCATCGTAATGCGTAATACACTGCTGAAAAACCTTGAAAAAGCAGCGATTTGTAAGGATATGCGAAAAAGACGTAAATTACTTACAATCGTAGTGGCAGGAGGGGGACCAACAGGAGTGGAGGTTTCTGGAATGTTTGCCGAAATGAGAAAAAATATTCTATTGAAGGAATACCCTGAATTAGATACTTCTGCAAGCAATATTTATTTAGTTGATGGTGGTGATGCACTTTTGGCTCCAATGAGCAAAGATTCCCAAAAAGATACTTTAGAGGCTTTGACTAAACTTGGAGTCGTGGTGAAATTAAACACTAAAGTTGTAGATTACGTTGACGATACCGTTGTTTTTGAAAATGGAGAAACCATCAAAACCAAAAACTTAATTTGGGCCGCTGGGGTTTCTGCTAAAATTTTCGAAGGAATTCCAAAAGAAAGTTACGGACGTGGCCGACGTATGGCTACGGATGAATTCAATAAAGTAAACGGTGTGGATAATATTTATGCCATTGGTGACACTGCTATTTTAGCAGGAGATAAAAATTTCCCTGATGGTCATCCGCAGGTTGCACAAGTAGCTATTCAGCAAGGTCTGAATCTGGCTAAAAACTTCAAGGCCATGGTTGCTAACAAACCGCTTAAACCTTTTGCTTACAAAGACAAAGGATCTATGGCAATTATCGGAAAAGCAAAAGCTGTTGTAGATTTACCAAGTCCAAAATGGCATTTTAAGGGTTTCTTTGCTTGGATCATCTGGCTATTTATCCACTTAATTTCGCTAATCACTTACAGAAACAGATTAAATACATTCTGGAACTGGATGGTAGCGTATTTCGCAAAAGATCAATCGCTTAGAATGATTATCAGACCAGATAAAAAGACACAAAACTAAAATTATAGAAATTCCAATTTTTTAAATTCCAAATTCCAAAATTGGAAGCTTTAAATACTAAAAAGCCAAAAACATTTTGTTTTTGGCTTTTCTATTTTTCAATAGATTGAATTTGGAATTTTAAAAAATTGAAATTTAACTATTTATTCAGCAGTAGTTGGGTCGATTATTCCTGTGACCTGATTTACAGAATTGGCTGGAAAGCCTCCTAATTTAGCGTGTTCATAAACCATTTCTTCATTTGGCGCTATATAAATGCAATACAATTTATCGTTTGTAATATAGCTGTTAACCCATTGAATTTGAGTTCCTAGTTGACTAAGTACGCCACAGGAGGCCTGCGAAATACTTTTTAATTGATCAGATGTAAGTTTACCGGCATTTGGGATTTCTCTTTCAATAACATATTTAGGCATAATCTTTAGAAATTTATTCCTACTCATGTGGCTTTTCGGTTTCGCCCCGTTTTTAAAATGGTTTCTGGATTCCATTCCATTTTATGCCCTATAAAATTACTGAAATAAAAGCGCAAAATCAATTATTATCATTTGATTTTTAAACACTTACTATTAAAATCAATGAACAGAAGCAATACTGTCATCTGAAGATAATTCTACTTTTTGCTTGATAAATCGCTTTCCGATATTTAAAATTATAAATGCGGTTATAGTTGTAGTCGTCATAATCGCGACCATTGGCGTTACAGAATCTTTCACAAAAACACCAACTGCAAACGAAGCCAAAGCACCGATTCCAAGCTGAATGGCACCCATTAATGCAGAAGCACTTCCGGTATTCTTAGCAAAAGGAGCCAACGTTAATCCCGCAGTATTTGGATTTGAAATTCCTAAACATGCCAGAAACAAGAACAGCATTCCGATTGTCTGATACAATCCTAAAAGGTCATTTAAAGCCAAAATCAAGAATATTATACTAATGGCAGATTGAGAAATTAAAGCTCCAAAAATCATCTGTTCGCTCGAAAATCGCTTTAATAGCATAGAATTCAACTGACTAGATCCGATAAAACTAACAGACATAAGAGCAAAAATCCATCCGTAAGTTTTAGCATCAACTTTATAAATATCCATAAAAACTAGTGGAGAAGCCGCTACATAAGAAAATAATCCTGAAAAAGCTACAGCGCCTGTAAACGCATACGTATAAAATTGAGGTTCTTTTATTACCAAAAGAAAATTAGACAGAATCGGCTTCGGCTTTAACGAAATGGAAGTATCTGGTTTATATGTATTTGGAAGCCCAAATTGTGAAGCAGCTAAAATCACGATTCCCATACACATTAGTATAAAAAAGACAGTGTGCCAGCCTAAATCTTCGGTAACATAACCGCCAATAGTTGGCGCCAGCATTGGAGAAAGTCCTACAACGAGCATTAAAAGCGAAAATACCTTCGGAATATCTTTTACAGGAAACAAATCACGAACCATTGCTACAGAAGCAACTGTTGCAGCGCAACTTCCGATGGCTTGAATAAAACGAAGCATTATAAAAGCATCAATATCAGCAACATAAATACATCCTAAAGACGCAAGAATATAAATGAAAAGTCCAACAAACAACGGTTTTTTGCGTCCGAAACGATCTAATAAAGGGCCATAAAGTAATTGTCCCGCAGAAATTCCGATGAAATAACTGGATAAACTCATTGAAACCTTGGCAACAGTAGTATTTAAATCTTTTGCAATTCCCGAAAAACCAGGCAGATACATATCAATTGAAAAAGGACCGAGAGCGGTTAAAGAGCCCAATATCAGGATGAGCTGAATATATTTTTTTGTTGTCATTATCTTAAAAAGTGGCTTATAATTTTCTGCAAAGGTAAAGATTTCATATCTTGTAGTATAACTTGAAAAAGTTTATAACAATATATTAAAGTAATTGCCAACATTATTTAGTGTAACTGTTTATTAATCTTTAAATTAGAAATTATGAAAAAGTACCTTTTACTAGCAGCAGTTTTATTTACAACAATTTCATTTTCGCAAACTATTACATCCAAACAAGAAGAAGCTAGTGTTGCACAATACGAACTCTTAAAAAAAGTAAATCAGTATTATCCGGACATTACCTTAAGCAAATCGGTCACAAATTTCTATGCTGACGGGAAAATTATCGATTCGCAACAGGATTTTGATTTAAGAGGCACCAAATTTTCAAGTTATAAATTAGGCATCGAGCCAGGAAACAAAAAGGTAAAATTTGATTACACATCTAATGAAGCTGGTCATGTGTACGGCGACGTTACTATTTTTAACGGAAATGCATTACGAACTACGTTTAACGAAAAAACAAATCAAGTTGACGTATCACTAAATGGAAAATCGGTTTACTTGAAAAAATTATAGATTTAAGAAAATTTTAGAAAAAGCATCGCAAACTTGTGATGCTTTTTTGATTTATATTTGGTTCAGATTTAAATAAAACAAACAAAATGAAAAAATTTCTTTTCCTGGCATTTTTAATCTCCATGCAAGCATTCTCACAGCAAAACAAATTCTCAGGAACTTGGGGAAGCCAAAAATGCAAAGACTGCAAGAAAGAATATAATTTTATGATTACAATAGCGCAGTCAAATTATAAGATTTTTGGAACCGCTGAAGTTACGAGCGAACACAAAGATTTAAATTCAGGAATTTTAGAAGTTTCCGGACATGTTTATCCGCATGGCGATAAAGCGCAAATAAAACTAAAAGATAAAAACGGAGTTACCGCTAGCGCAGTTTTATTTGTAAACGATGCCGTAATTCAGTTTACTAAAAATGGCGGAGGCGATGTTGTGCCAAAAGAGATGATTTTGAATAAATTATATGAATAAGCCCTTTCTCAGGGTTATTTCATTTTGAATTATAATTTATATTATGTAAAATAGAATATTTTAGAAACTGCCCTATAAATGTGCTGTATGCATTTCTTTTGAAAATGTTTTCAAATATCTAAAATTTCACTTCCTCACTTCTAATGTGTACTTGATGAATAAATTTTTCTTTAAAAAAAAAATTCCAAACTCGTATAAATACGCTGTATGGTTTTTGTTTTAAAAAAATTCTAAATATTGAAAATTTGGATTATCTTGATTTGTGAAAATGTAGTTGGTCATTAGAGCAAATTCCTCGAAATTCAAATTGACCATAATTACGCTGTATGATTTTTAAAATAAAATATTCTCAAATATTGAAAAATTAGCTCGACGATTTGTGTATCAATCTGAATCTTTTCCTTTAAATTCAAACCGCCATAAATGCTGTATATGACTTTTAAATCATAAAATTTTCAAATATCGCAAAATCATCAGACTTGCTTTTTGACGTTTATTTTTCATTAAATGAAATATCTTTTTTCAAAATCAGAAATACTCAGATTTTCAAAACATAAAAACTTTTATAAGCCTTGTAGCTATTATCTTTTAACATTTCCTTAAAATAATTAGTTTCTGCTAAAGAACCTTTCGTTGTAAGACTTTATTTTACTATTTTTACATTCGATACTTTAAAAATAAATTATCACATATATGAATACAGTTGCTGAACATATTGCAGATTTTTTAAAAGAATACAAACCGTTTGATAACCTGACTTTCCAGGAATTATCAGATATTGCCACGAATATCCGTGTCATTAATTTAGAAAAGCATGCGGTATTATTTCAAAATAACGATCCGCTTCATGAAAGTTTTTATGTTGTAGCTTCTGGTGTCATTAATTTAACGACTATTGCAGACGCTGAAGAAACCATCATAAACAAATGCCATGAAGGAGATATTTTTGGATTACGCCCGTTTTTTGCCAAAAATAACTATATGATGACTGCTAAAGCACGTGAGGAAAGCATTATTTATGCTATTCCAATCGCTGTATTTAGACCATTTGTTGCTAATAATTCTAATGTGTTGAACTTTCTGCTTGAGAGTTTTGCTGTAAATTCGCGTCATACCAAAGATAGCGTGAGCTCTAATGGCAAGCTAATTTCTGACAGCGATTACATTGATCAGCAGACAGAAATGCAATATATTCAGTCACTTAACTACAATAATTCGCCTCTAACTACTCAGGCCACATCTATAATTAAGGATGTTGCAATTTTAATGACCGATTCTATGGTAGATAATATCATAATCTGCGGCGAGAAAAATCATCCAATTGGTATTGTTACCAATGCTGATTTATCCTCAAAAATTGCGACAGGACGCTATCCTATTACTGAAACCATTGACAAAATTATGTCATCTCCGGTTGTTACAGTTTTAGAAAATGTGTCTTTAGCAGAAGCGCAATTGTTAATGCTGAAACATAATGTAACTCACTTATGCGTTACTAAAGATGGCACTAGCAAATCTGTTGTAAAAGGAATTATTTCTGAACATGACCTTATTGTTGCTCAGGCTAGTAACCCAGGTGTATTAATCAAAGAAATTAAGCGTTCTCAGCTTCCAAAAGATTTAAAACAAATACGTGATCGTCTATCTGATCTGATTCAGAACTCGATTCAAAAGAATATCCCAATCTCACATGTTAGCAATATCGCAAGTGAGATTAACTTAGCTATCATTAAAAGAGCAGTTGAATTATCAATTTTAGATTTAGGCTCCCCTCCTGCACGTTTTGCGTGGTTAAGCATTGGTAGTCAAGGTCGTAAGGAACAATTATTGCTTACAGATCAGGATAGTATTTTAATTTTTGAAGATGTTACTCCTGAGAAATACAGAGAGGTAAAAGATTATTTCTTGAGATTGGCTAAACGAGCTACTTCTATACTAGAAAAAGTGGGCTATGATTATTGTCCAAATGGGCACATGGCAAGCAACATGCTTTGGTGTAAATCATTGAGCGACTGGACTAAACAATACAATAGCTGGATGAATACTCCAGGTGAAAATAGTAATGATTTGAGCAGTATTTTCTTTGATTATGAAATTGTTTTTGGAGAACCAAAAATTGAGGAAGCAATAGAAAGCGTAATTTTCAAAAATGCCGTTAATAATACTTTGTTCTTCGACTTTTTAGGAAATGATGCCTTAAAGAAAAATTCTCCTTTGAGTTTCTTCAAGAAATTTATAACGGAAGAAGATGGACCTCATAAAGATAAATTTGATATTAAGACAAGAGCTTTGATGCCGCTAATTGATGGTGCTCGTTTATTAATATTAAATGCCAACATAAAAGGAATTCAAAATACTTATCTAAGATTCAAACAATTAGCAATTACAGATTCTAAAAATGCCGAAATATACTTAAGCTGTGCGGAAGCATTCTTGACACTTTCTAAATTTAGAACTGTTGAAGGATTAAAAAATGACGACTCTGGCCAATATATTAATTTAAGAGAAATGTCAAAATCTGACAAAGAGAAATTAAAAAATGCATTGTCCCCAATGAAAGACCTGGAGGAACTGATTAAGAGTAAATTTCAATTGACACAATTCTCATAAAACATGCTAGACTGGCTAAAAAATATCAATAAAGACTATCCAGATTTCTGGAAAGATTATTTAACTAAATTCGAAACTAGACCTAATAAGTTTGTTGTATTGTCAACTGAAACTTCTGGCTTAAATCCGGATAAAGATGTTATATTATCACTTGGAGCCTTTTCAGTTATCGATAACAGCATTGTTATTAAAGAAAATTTTGAAACCGTTTTATTACAATATAAATATCTTCAAGACAACGGACTTTCAAATGAATTTATTATTGAAAGCAAAATGATGAAAATGCCTGAACCTGATGCACTTGAAGCTTTTGTGAATTTTATCGGAAATTCTATTCTGGTTGGACATCATATCAATTTTGATATCGAAATGTTGAATGCATCTTTGGAACGTCTAAACTGTGGCAGGCTAAAAAATGAGGCTTTAGATGTTGATGTGATGTATAGAAAATTGACTGATATAAATGACAAGCAATTTTCTCTTGACGATTTGTGCGGAATATATAAAATCCCGAAAAGTGATAGAAATTCTTCTTCGGAAGATGCCTATAGAATTGGACTTCTATTCTTGAAATTAAAATCTAGATTGGGAATTAAATAAATTAAAAATAATCAATTCTGTATGATATAAAAATGCCTCTTAAAAATTTAAGAGGCATTTTGTTTATTTAAGCTTTAACACAAAATTATAAGCTCATATATTTTTCAAATTAAGTAAAACTGTAATTTTATATCAAATTATATTTCCAAAAAACAAACAAAAACACAGTCTATTTTTTAATTAAAAAAATCTATGAAAAAGCTTTTATTTATGTTGCCATTGCTGTTTTTTGTTTCAGCAATTTTTGCCCAAAATCAAGACCCTTCTTCTAAACGAATTTTAGGAAACTGGTATTCTAAAACAAACCTAAGTATCAAATGGACTTTTACGCAAGACGGGCGAGTTTACAATTATAACCAAGATAGAATGGCTGTAATGTATAAATATACCATTTCGCATAGTTGCCAAAATTTTACGGATGATACAGCAGAATTTATAACTTTAATGGACAAAGATGGTAATCAATTCTGTTTTAAAATAAATGGAATCAATGAAAACAAAAACGGAATTTTGTCGCTCACTAATTTAAGCAACATGCAGCAACTTATTTTTGTAAACGACGCAAATTCAAAAGTTGTACAATAATATATTTTTAAAAATTCTTTAAAAAAAACGCCTCTTAATTAAGAGGCGTTTTTTTTGTTTATGTTTCAAATTAAGAAATTCTTTCTTTCATAATTTCTTCAACTACTTCTGGATTTAGTAAAGTCGTTGTATCTCCAAAATTAGAAAAATCTCCTTCTGCAATTTTACGCAGAATTCTACGCATAATTTTTCCTGAACGAGTTTTTGGCAAACCAGAAACGAATTGAATCTTGTCTAATTTAGCGATTGGTCCAATGTGATCTGCAATATATTGATTAATTTCCTTAGCCAGATTTTCTTTGTTTCTAACTTCTCCTGTTTCTTTCAGAATTACAAAACCATATAAAGCATTTCCTTTAATATCGTGAGGGAATCCAACAATAGCAGATTCTGCAACAGCTGGATGTTCGTTGATCGCATCTTCAATTGGCGCAGTTCCTAAGTTATGTCCAGAAACAATTACTACATCATCTACTCTACCGGTGATTCTGTAATAACCCACTTCGTCTCTTAACGCTCCGTCTCCTGTAAAATATTTTCCAGGGAAAGCAGAGAAATAAGTTTCTTTGTAACGATCGTGATTACCCCAAATAGTTCTGGCAATTCCAGGCCATGGGAATTTAATGCATAAACTTCCAACTACCTGATTTCCTTCAATTTCATTGCGTTTTTCATCCATCAAAACTGGCTGAATTCCAGGCAATGGCAAAGTTGCATACGTTGGTTTTGTTGGTGTTACAAAAGCAATAGGTGAAATCATGATTCCTCCTGTTTCTGTCTGCCACCAAGTATCTACAACTGGACATCTCTTATCTCCAACGTGGTCATTAAACCAGTGCCAAGCTTCTTCGTTGATTGGCTCTCCAACAGATCCAATAACTTTAAGTGATTTAAGAGGATATTTTTGAATATAATCTAAACTTTCTTTTGCCAACGAACGGATTGCAGTTGGTGCAGTATAGAATTGTGTAATTTTATGTTTTTCGATAATATCCCAAAAACGGCTAAAATCTGGATAAGAAGGCACTCCTTCAAAAATTACAGTTGTAGCGCCATTCAATAATGGTCCGTACAATATATAAGAGTGACCTGTAATCCATCCGATATCTGCAGTACACCAGAAAATGTCATTGTCTTCGTAATTGAAAACGTTTTTAAAAGTATACGCTGTATATACCATGTAACCTGCAGTGGTATGAACCATTCCTTTTGGTTTTCCTGTTGATCCTGAAGTATATAAAATAAATAAAGGATCTTCGGCATCCATAATTTCAGCAACGCTATTATCCAAAGCTACGTCTAATAATGGTTGCAACCAAATATCACGGCCCTCTTTCATTTTAACATCAGTATTAGTTCTTTTTGCAACTAAAACTTTTGCTACAGAAGGACAAGTTTCTAAAGCTTCATCAACAATTCCTTTAAGATCAATTGTTTTATTTCCTCTATAACCTCCATCAGATGTAATCACCATTTTACACTCGCAATCGTTGATTCTTGCAGAAACTGCAGAAGCAGAAAATCCAGCAAAAACTACTGAGTGAATTGCTCCAATTCTAGCGCAAGCTAAAACAGCAACAGCCAATTCCGGAATCATTGGCAAATAAATGCAAACTCTATCTCCTTTGCGAACACCTTGCTCGCGAAGAACGTTTGCCATTTTTGAAACTCTTTCGTATAACTCATTATACGATATATGTAAAGCCTCTTCAGAAGGATCGTTCGGTTCAAAAATAATTGCCGTCTTCTCTCCTCTTTTGCTTAAATGTCTATCAATACAGTTTTTGGTAATGTTAACTTTAGCATCTGTAAACCATTTTACTTCAGCCTCAGCCATATTAAAATCAACAACTTTTTCCCATTGCTGGTACCATGTGAAATTCTCCTCTGCTATTTTTCCCCAAAATTTTCTTGGCTCTCTTATTGACTTATTGTAATGTTTAAAGTATTGTTCTAAATTTTCAATTTTGTAATAGCTCATCGTTTGTTGAATTTTTTTATAAATGTATTAAATCTGAACGTATCCGTGAAATAATTTAATTCATAAATTTTATCAAAAAAAAACATTTATTTAATAAAATATGATAATTATCTGAAATTATTTTAAAACTTTATTTTTTATTATTACTTAAGGGCAAAAAAGGCATAATAAACAGATATTATGCCTTTTTTAATTTAACAAATTTCAATAACAATTAATTTTGTAAATGCGTTGCAAAATTTTTCTCTATTTTGAAAATAGCAGCATCCTTATTAATTAAAACAGAAATTTCAACAAGTATATTTTTTTTCAAAATATACCCCATTTTAGGGATCCGCTTCACTTAACTTGCTTATTATCTGAAGTTAAGTGAATGCAATATGCATCTATATCTATTATCTTAATAAGTGCTTACTAATTCAAAATATTACAAATCATTGATACAGTGCAAATTCCGCAGAATCGGATTCTGCGGAAATTCCCAATTTTTTATTATCCAATTTTTTTCATTGCTGTCATAGACTCTCTCAACCAAGCTCCTACTTCTTCGATAGGATGCTGACGGATTGCTTTGTTTACAGCAATTAATACGGTATTGTCTACTCCGTTTGAAGTAGAAAATGGTTTACCTATAATATTAGTTTCAACTTTTTTCATGAATTCAGTCAATAATGGCTTACACGCATGATCAAATAAGTAACATCCGTACTCAGCAGTGTCAGAAATTACACGGTTCATTTCGAATAATTTCTTTCTTGCAATTGTGTTTGCAATTAATGGCAATTCATGTAAAGACTCATAATAAGCAGATTCTTCGATGATTCCAGCCTCTGTCATTGTTTCGAAAGCTAATTCAACACCAGCTTTTACCATTGCAATCATCAATACTCCATTATCAAAATATTCTTGCTCAGAGATTGGAGCTTCTTGTGGAGCTGTTTTTTCGAAGTTAGTTTCTCCTGTTGCAGCTCTCCATTTCAATAAGTTAACATCGTCATTTGCCCAGTCAATCATCATAGTTCTAGAGAATTCCCCAGAAATGATATCGTCTTGGTGTTTTTGGAATAACGGACGCATGATATCTTTCAATTCTTCAGCCAATTCGTAAGCTTCAATTTTTGAAGGATTGTTTAAACGATCCATCATATTTGTAATACCACCGTGTTTCAAAGCTTCAGTGATAGTTTCCCATCCGTATTGGATTAATTTAGATGCATAAGCAGGATCGATTCCTTTTTCAACCATTTTATCAAAACATAAAATAGATCCTGTTTGCAATAATCCGCAAAGAATTGTCTGCTCACCCATTAAGTCTGATTTTACTTCAGCCACGAAAGATGATCTTAAAACTCCAGCTCTGTGTCCTCCAGTTGCTACAGCATAAGCTTTTGCTTGATCTAAACCAAATCCGTTCGGATCGTTCTCTGGGTGAACAGCGATAAGAGTTGGAACTCCAAATCCTCTTTTGTATTCTTCACGCACCTCAGAACCTGGACATTTAGGAGCACACATAATAACAGTGATGTCTTTACGAATCTGCATTCCTTCTTCCACAATGTTAAATCCGTGAGAATAAGCCAAAGTAGAACCTTGTTTCATTAATGGCATAATAGCAGTTACCACAGCAGTGTGTTGCTTGTCTGGTGTAAGGTTGCAAACTAGATCTGCAGTTGGAATCAATTCTTCGTAAGTTCCTACTTTGAAACCATTTTCAGTTGCATTTTTATAAGAAGCTCTTTTTTCTGCAATTGCATCTGCACGCAATGCGTAAGAAATGTCTAAACCAGAATCTCTCATGTTTAAACCTTGATTCAAACCTTGTGCTCCACAACCAACAATTACAACTTTTTTTCCAGCCAATGCTGCAATTCCGTCTGCAAATTCAGATTGCTCCATAAATTCGCAAACTCCTAATTGTTCTAATTGTAATCTAAGTGGTAATGTATTGAAATAATTTGCCATTTTTGTTTTAATATTTAATGAAATGAAATTTAATATTGATTATATATAACTAAGATTTTATTATTTAAAAGTTTCTAGCAATGAAGAAATTTCCATTTTTTGCTTAGAAACTGATATTCTTCCCGAACGCACAAACTGCATAATTCCGTATGGTTTGAACTTTTGGTATAATTCTTCAATTTCAGAACGTCTTCCTGATTTTGAAATCACAAAGAAATCTCGAGAAACCGTCACAATCGTAGACTGGCTTTCTTTAATGATATTCTGAATCTGTTTCTCGTCAAACAACAAGCTTGAAGCGATTTTAAACAAGGCATTTTCTAAGAAAATAGTCTCTTCATCTGTATGATAAAATGCTTTTATAACTTCAATTTGTTTTTCGATCTGGCCTACAATATTCTGAACCCATTTTTCTGTCGTGTTTACAACAATGATAAATCTTGAAACATTCTCTATTTCTGATTCAGAAACATTTAGACTTAATATATTAATGTGGCGCTTTAAGAATATTCCCGATATTCTATTTAATAAACCCACGTTATTTTCTGAGTATACCGATATGGTAAATGTTTTATCTTCCATGATGTTTTTTTAGTTTTATTTTCCCGATAGCTATCGGGATTGAAACTTTTCTTAACTTAATCTAATTTCTGATACACAAGCTCCTGTTGGAATCATAGGGAAAACGTTGTTTTCTTTTTCGACTACAACTTCTAAGAAATAAGAATCTTTTGAAGCCAGCATTTCTGCGACTGCCGCATCTAGATCTTCTCTTTGTGTAACTTTTTTAGATTTGATATGATATCCTTCAGCAATTGCAATGAAATTTGGATTGATCATTTTTGTTGAAGCATATCTGTTATCAAAGAATAATTCTTGCCATTGGCGAACCATTCCTAAGAATTCATTGTTTAAGACCACAATTTTTACCGGAACTTCTGTTTGGAAAATAGTTCCAAGTTCTTGAATGGTCATCTGGAAGCCTCCATCACCAATAATCGCCACTACTTCGCGTTCTGGTTTTCCCATTTTTGCTCCAATCGCAGCAGGCAATGCGAATCCCATAGTACCTAAACCACCTGAAGTAATATTACTTTTTGTTGAATTGAATTTAGCGTAACGGCACGCAAACATTTGGTGCTGTCCAACATCTGAAACGATAATGGCATCTCCTTTTGAGTGTTTGTTGATCATTTCGATAGTTTCTCCCATCGAAATTCCTTTTCCATTCGTTGGATTTAATTCTTCTTTTATTACTGAATCATATTCAACTTTACTCAACTCTTTGAATTCATTGTGCCATAAATCATGAGATTTAGCATCAAGAAGTGGCAATAAAGCTGCTAAAGACTCTTTTACGTCTCCTAAAACAGCGATATCTGTTTTCACGTTTTTGTCAATCTCAGCAGGATCAATTTCAAAGTGAATTACTTTTGCCTGTTTGGCATAAGTGCTTAATTTACCCGTAACACGATCATCAAAACGCATTCCGAAAGCAATTAAAACATCGCATTCGTTTGTTAGTAAATTTGGCGCATAATTTCCGTGCATTCCAAGCATACCAACGTTCAAAGGATGATCTGTTGGTAGAGCTGACAATCCTAAAATTGTCCATGCCGCTGGAATTCCAGATTTTTCAACCACCGCTTTAAACTCAGCTTCTGCCTGACCTAAGATAATTCCCTGACCAAAAACAATAAGCGGTTTTTTTGCGCTATTGATTAAAGCTGCAGCTTCAGCAACTTTGTCTAAATTTAATTTCGGAACTGGAACATAACTTCTAATTCCTGTGCATTTTTCATAACTAAATTCGAACTCATCAAATTGAGCATTTTTAGTAATATCAACCAAAACTGGCCCTGGACGTCCAGAACGAGCAATGTAAAATGCTTTTGCAATAATTTCAGGAATTTGAGAAGCTTCAGTTACTTGGAAATTCCATTTTGTAACCGGAGTTGAAATTCCGATAATATCAGTTTCCTGAAATGCGTCAGATCCTAATAAATGTCTTCCAACTTGACCAGTAATGCATATTAAAGGAGTTGAATCGATCTGAGCATCTGCGATACCAGTTACTAAATTTGTAGCTCCTGGTCCAGAAGTAGCAATTGCCACTCCTACTTTTCCTGTAGCTCTTGCATAACCTTGAGCTGCATGCGTTGCACCTTGTTCATGACGTACTAAAACGTGGTGCAATTGATCTTGAAATTTATATAATTCGTCGTAAACTGGCATTATAGCTCCACCTGGATAACCATAAATTAAATCTACTCCTTCTGCTAATAAACATCTTATAACGGCTTCTGCCCCTGATATTTTCATAGTATATTTTTTTTATCAATTTCAAAAATTCAATTTCAAAATTCAAAGGCAATGGCAAAATTCAATTTCAATTATAAATTTTAAATTGACTTTTTTAATTATTGCTATTTGATTTTTGATATTGTTATTGAAATTGATTTTTGATTTTTTATAATTATTTATCGGTTACACATCCTGTTGATGCACTCGAGACCGACTTCGCGTATTTAAGTAAAACCCCTCTGTCAACTTTTAAAGCCGGCTGAACCCAAGCCGCTTTTCTTGCTGCAAATTCTTCGTCAGATATCTTCAGATCGATTGTATTTTTCACAGCATCAATGGCGATTAAGTCACCATCTTTTACTAGTGCAATACCACCACCATCATATGCTTCTGGTGTAACGTGTCCTACCACGAAACCGTGCGAACCGCCCGAGAATCTACCGTCTGTAATTAGCGCACAACTGCTTCCTAATCCAGCACCAATAATAGCAGATGTAGGCTTCAGCATTTCAGGCATTCCCGGACCACCTTTTGGTCCACAACCCCTGATGACGACTACATTACCTGGTTTAATTTTTCCGGCTTGAAGACCTGGAATTACTTCAAATTCACCTTCAAATACAACAGCTGGCCCTTCGAAATACTCTCCCTCTTTTCCGCTGATTTTTGCTACAGCACCTTCAGTAGCAAGATTTCCGTATAATACCTGAATATTTCCTGTTGGTTTTAATGCTTTTTGAATTTCATGAATTACTTCTTGTCCGTCTTGTAAATCTGGAGTTGAAGCTAAGTTTTCTGCAACTGTTTTTCCTGTAACTGTTAAACAGTCCCCATGAATAAGTCCAACTTTCAATAAGTATTTCATAACTGCTGGAATACCTCCTACTTCGTGAATGTCTTCCATCATGTATTTACCGCTTGGCTTCATGTCTGCCAATACTGGTGTTCTATCGTTAATCGCTTGGAAATCATCTAATGTAATTGTGATTCCAACTGAGTGAGCCATTGCAATTAAGTGCATAACAGCATTTGTAGAACCACCTAAAACAGCTACAATTGTGATAGCGTTTTCAAAAGCCTTGCGAGTCATAATGTCTCTTGGCTTAATATCTTTTTCTAATAATATTTTGATTGCTTTTCCAGCTTCAAGACATTCGTCTCTTTTCTCCTGACTTAAAGCAGGGTTTGAAGAACTGTAAGGCAAACTCATTCCTAATGCTTCAATAGCAGAAGACATTGTATTTGCAGTATACATTCCACCGCAAGCACCAGCTCCTGGACAAGCATTTTGAATAACACCTTTAAAATCTTCTGGAGTAATTTCGCCTTTTACTTTTTTTCCTAAAGCTTCAAAAGCAGAAACGATATTTAAAGATTCTCCTTTCCATTTTCCAGAATGGATAGAACCTCCGTAAACCATAAGAGATGGACGGTTTAACCTTCCCATTGCAATTAAAGCACCTGGCATATTTTTATCGCATCCCGGAATTGCAATTAAACTATCATACCATTGCGCTCCCACAACTGTTTCGATAGAATCTGCGATTACATCACGAGAAACTAGTGAGTATCGCATACCCTCAGTTCCGTTAGAAATACCGTCACTGACACCAATGGTATTAAAAATAAGTCCGACAAGATCTGCATCCCAGACACCTTTTTTAACATCTTGTGCTAAATCATTAAGGTGCATGTTACAAGTGTTACCATCGTAACCCATGCTCACAATTCCAACTTGTGCTTTTTTTAAATCTTCTTCAGTTAAACCAATTCCGTACAACATCGCTTGCGCCGCTGGCTGTGTTTGATCTTGTGTGATGGTCTTGCTGTACTTATTTAATTCCATTATAGTTTTATTTTTTTTAATTTTTTGTTCAAAAAAAAACCTTCCAGTATTTGGAAGGTTTGTAATATAGTCTTTCAATTATATTTATAACATTCCCGATGCAGATGTGTGAATCACATTGACAACAACGACAGAAGTAATAATAATTGAGATTTGCATCATTTATTTTTTAGTGTCACAAAAGTAAATAAACTTCTGGAAGTAAAAAAATAAAATCTCAACATTTACAATACTTCTTGTGATTATATTCAAGTTTTAACAAAAAATATTAAACAATTGTAGATTGCCCAATACTTACATTGTCATTATTGAAATAGAGCAAATCATCTTTGCTGAAAATAAAATTAGAAACAAACTCTCCAACTTCATTTGTTCCAAATTTTGAGTCTGGTTTCAAATCAACTGTAACTACTTTGTATTCAATTGCTTTTTCAACCGCTTTATAGATTACATGAGCTTCTTTAGTTAATCCAAAGTGCTCTAGCAAAAGTGCTGCTGCCAAAATCGAAGCAATCGGATTGGCAATGTTTTTGCCTTTTGCCTGCGGATATGATCCGTGAATTGGTTCAAACAAAGCATTTTTTTCACCTAAAGATACCGATGGCAATAAGCCAATTGAACCTGTAATTACGCTAGCTTCATCAGATAAAATATCTCCGAACAAATTCTCAGTCAAAATCACATCAAATTGTTTCGGATTTAAGATTAACTGCATTGCTGCATTATCCACAAATAAGAAATCAAGTTTAACATCTGAATACTCTTCGCTCACCTTCTGAACTACTTTTCTCCACAATCTTGAAGTTTCCAAAACATTTGCTTTGTCTACCATTGTTAGCTTTTTACGTCTTTTTTGCGCCGATTTAAAAGCTAAATGTGCAATTCTTGTAATTTCTTCTTCTGAATATTCACATAAATCCGAAGCATGTGTTCCTTCTTCATTAAGTGTTTTAGTTCCGAAATAAGCTCCACCAGTTAATTCTCTAAAAATGGTAAAATCAGCTCCTTCAATAATTTCTCTTTTCAAAGGAGAAGATTCGATTAAGGCTTTATAAGGTTTTATGGGACGAATATTAGCAAACAATCCTAATTCTTTTCGCAATTTTAATAATCCTTGCTCTGGGCGAACCTTTGCATTTGGATTGTTATCATATTTTGGATCTCCAATTGCACCAAGCAAAACCGCATCTGTATTTAAGCACAGATTTAGAGTCTGCTCCGGCAAAGGGCTTCCCGTTTTATCGATAGCAACCGCTCCCATCAGTGCTTCTTCAAAAACAAATTCATGATTATACACTTCGCCAATGGCGTACAAAGCTTTTTTAGCCTGTAATATTACTTCAGGTCCAATTCCATCTCCTGGTAAAACTGCAATTTTTAAATTCATAATCTCTCGCTCTTTATGTCTTTAAATCCTTATTGTTCCTTAAACTCTTATTTTTATACTATTTTAGTTTCTGATTAAATCTCCTTCTATTTTAGAAGCTTCTATAATTTGGTGGATATCTGCGTCTACAACTTCTTTTTTAATATCAGCGAATTTCAAGAATTCGATGTAAACGATATCCAATTGTGTTTTTGTCAATTCGTAACCTACTTTTTTAGCACGGTAAGCCAAAGCAGCTCTTCCGCTTCTTGCTGTTAAAATGATTGAAGATTCATTCACTCCCACATCTAGCGGATCCATGATCTCGTAAGTTGCTCTGTTTTTGATTACACCATCTTGGTGAATACCAGAACTGTGTGCAAAAGCATTTGCTCCAACAATTGCTTTATTTGGCTGTACAATCATTCCCATACTTTCAGAAACTAAACGGCTCATTTCGTTCAATTCTCTTGTATTAATGTTTGTATCTAAATTTAAGTAAGGGTGCTGCTTGAAAATCATTACCACTTCTTCAAGTGCTGTGTTTCCAGCTCTTTCACCAATACCATTAATAGTACATTCAATTTGTCTTGCTCCATTTATAGCTCCTGCGATCGAATTTGCAGTTGCCATTCCTAAATCATTATGACAGTGGCATGAAAGGATTACGCTTTCGATTCCTTTTACGTTTTCTTTTAAGTATTTAATTTTTGCTCCGTATTCTTCTGGAAGACAATATCCAGTAGTATCAGGAATATTCAATACTGTAGCTCCAGATTTGATAACTTCTTCACAAACTTTAGCTAAGAACGCATTGTCTGTTCTACCAGCATCTTCAGCGTAGAATTCAACGTCTTCTACATAAGATTTAGCGTGTGATACAGCAAATTTTGCTCTTGCAATAATATCTTCAGGCGTAGTATTTAATTTGTGGAGTATGTGAGATTCCGAAGTTCCGATTCCAGTATGGATTCTAGGTTTCTTAGCATGCTTTAAAGCAGCTGCAGCAACATCAATGTCGTTTTTTACGGCTCTTGTTAGTCCGCAGACGGTTGCATTTTCTACAATTTTACAAATCTCAGAGACCGATAAAAAATCGCCCGGACTTGACACAGGAAAGCCTGCTTCGATAATGTCAACTCCCATTTTGTCTAGTCGTTCTGCGATAACTAATTTCTGTTTAGTATCTAACTTACATCCTGGAACTTGTTCACCATCTCGCAATGTGGTGTCAAAAATTTGAACTTTCTCTCTATTCATATTCATTTATTTAATGTAATTTCACATCTTGATAACAAATATATATTGTACTATTACAGTATGAAATTCATTTTAATGAAATTATACTGTTTATAAAACGACTTATACTATATTAACTAACTTATAATCAGTAAGTTATATTATTTTTTTTTACAATGGCTAACCATCAAAAAGATTTCTTATTTGTTCTAATCAAATCACTTTCGAAATCAGAAAAAAGGCAGTTTAAAATTTTTGCAAGCCGATTAGAAACGAGTTCAAATACAAAATTTATCGAATTATTCAACATTTTAGATAAATCTGAAGTTTACGATGAAAAACTCATTTTGAAAAGTGGTGTTATCCAAAAAGTGCAGTTATCTAACTTAAAATCATACTTATACAAACAAATCCTGGTTAGTATAAGACTAAATATTCCTAGTCAGAATATTCGTTATCAGCTTCGAGAGCAAATGGATTTTGCTGTTATTCTTTATAATAAAGGATTATATAAGCAGAGCTTGAAAATATTGGATAAAACCAAACAGCAAGCTTTAGAGAATGATGAAAAATATATGGCGTATGAAATTGTTGAATTCGAAAAGCTAATTGAATCGCAATACATCACCCGAAGTATTCAAGGTCGTGCTGACGAATTGGTAGTTCAGGCGAAAGAATTAAATTATAGAAATACAATTTCAAGCAAATTATCCAATTTATCTCTTCAATTATACGGAATCATGCTGAAAACAGGTTACGTAAAAAATGACGAAGAATACCGATATATTGATGATTACTTTAATAAGCATATTTCTAAACTTGACGAGAGTAAATTTGGTTTCCGCGAAAAGTATTGGTTTTACAATGCCAATCTTTGGCGAAGCTTTCTAGTACAAGATTTCTTGGCGAGTTATAAATTTGCCTATAAATGGGTTCAGCTTTTTTATGATAATCCAAATATGATTTATCTCAATCCTGTTTTCTTCTTAAAAGGAAATCATTATTTCTTAGAATCGCTCTATATGCTTAAATATACATCGAATTTCAAGAAATATTTAAATCTTTTGGAAGAAACAATTGCAGATCCTAAGTTTCCTGCAAATGACAATATTGCCTCTTTATCATTCCTTTATGTGTATAATAATAAGTTAAACCTACATATTTTAGAAGGCACTTTTGCGGAAAGCGAATACTTAATTCCTGAGATTCTAGAAAAATTAAAACTGCACAGTGAACATTTAGACGAACATCATGAAATGTTATTTTTCTACAAGTTTGCTTCTATTTATTTTGGTAACGAAAAGTATAATGAATGCATTAATTACTTAGATAAAATCATCAACAATAAAAACTTGACAATGCGCGAGGATTTAATGTGTTTTGCGCGATTGTTGTCGTTGATTGCTCATTATGAGCTTGGTAAAGATTATTATTTAGAAAATCATTTAAAAAGCACGTATAAGTTCTTATTGAAAATGAACGATTTGCATGAAGTTCAAAAAGAAATTATCAAGTTTTTAAGAAACCTAAACAACTTTTACCCTGCCGATATAAAAAAGGAATTCAAGAAAATGCATACTCGTTTTGTTGAGCTTGAAAAGAATACTTATGAAAAAAGGGCTTTCTTATATTTAGATATCATTTCTTGGCTCGAAAGCAAAATCGAAAATAGGAAAATTGCTGATATTATTAAGGAGAAAGCGAAGCTTAATAATAGATAAGGTTTTTAAATTCCAATTTTTTAAAATTCCAAATTCCAATAAAAATGGCGTTAAAACTTTGTTCTTAACGCCATTTTTGTCATTTCGACGAAGGAGAAATCTCCGCGAGTAGCTCGACAAAGATTGTTGATTTTCTTTGCGGAGATTTCTCCTTCGTCGAAATGACAAACCACACTAAAAAAAAATCCGACAGGTTTTTAAAACCTGTCGGGTTTACTATTTATAAAACTCCGCTTGGAATTTGGAATTTAAAAAATTGGAAATTGTCGAACTTTTATTCGACGATATTAGAAGCTGTAACGTAGAAATCTTTATCTACTTCTAGCTTTCTATCTTCATTATCAGTTTTTATTGATTGCCATTCTGTTGTTGGTTTCAGCCAAGTTTCAACTCCGTTTAATTTTACCCGTACTGGCATATCAAATTTAGAAACGCAATTAGTCCAATGGTAACCGAAAGTTCCGTTTTTAAACATATATTCAAAAACTGGAATCTGAGTTGTGGTTAAATATTGTGCATAAACTCTATTGAAATTAATTCCAGATTGCTCATTTATATAATCCTGAATCTGCTTTCCAGTAACGGTTTGATGGTAAAAAGTCTTATTCATCCCTCTTAAAATCGTTTTCCATTTCGCATCATCGTTGATTATCTGACGAATCATGTGAAGCATTGAAGCTCCTTTTGGATACATATCGCCAGATCCTTCATTATTTACATCATAATGCCCGATGATTGGCTTGTCATTTTCAATATTCTGTCTACATCCAATAACATATTCAGCACCAGCTTCTTTACCATAATAATACTCTACAAAAAGGCTCTCAGAATAATTGGTAAAACTCTCATGAACCCACATATCTGCAATATCTTTGTAGGTGATATTGTTAGCGTACCATTCGTGTCCAGATTCATGAATGATGATAAAATCAAATTTTAGTCCCCAACCTGTTCCACTTAAGTCACGTCCTAAATAACCTTGTTTATATTGGTTTCCATAAGTTACAGAACTTTGGTGCTCCATTCCCAAATAAGGCACTTCTACCAGTTTATAGCTGTCTTCGTAAAAAGGATATGGTCCAAACCAGCTTTCAAAAGCTTTCAACATTTTTGGAGCATCTTTGAAATGTTCTTTAGCTAAAGCTAAATTATCTTTAAGAACATAATAATTACAATCTAAATTTCCTTTTTCTCCTTTAAATACTTCAGAGAAATTTACATAGTCACCAATATTGATGTTTACACCGTAATTGTTAATTGGATTAGAAACATACCAATTGAAAGTTTTAGTTCCGTCTTTTTCTTTTTTAACGCTTTTCAGTCTTCCGTTAGAAACCTCCGTTAAATCGCCTGGCACATTCACGCTGATAAGCATATTTTCTACTTCATCATACATATGATCTTTGCAAGGCCACCAAACACTAGCGCCTAAACCCTGACAAGATGTAGCAATAAAATCTTTTCCGTTTTTATCTTTTTTCCAAGAAAAACCTCCATCCCATGGTGCTCTTACAGCTTCTTTCGGTTTTCCTTCATAATAAACTATAATCTCCTTAGTATCACCAACTTTTTGCTTTTCAGTTAAAGTAATGAAAAACGCATTTCCATCTCTCTCAAACTTTAATTCTTTTCCGTTTTGCGTTACTTTGGTAATATTCATTGGTTGCTGCAAATCGATCTGCATACGGTTGTTTTCTGTCAGAACCGTATAACGAACAGTATTAGAACCTGAAATTGATTTTTCAGAAGGATTTACTTTTACATTCAAATGATAGTATTTTAAATCCCACCAGGCTCTTTCTTTTGTGATGCTTCCGCGTAAAGTGTCCTGATGTGTAAAAACGGTTTCTGACTTATTTAAAAGTCCCTGAGCATTGGCCGCAAAACCAACTAAAAAGGCGATAAATGCCCCACAAAAGTGTTTTTTCATTATTTATAAATTTGAAATAAATAAGGTTGTCAAGCCTGTTTTAATCTTCAACAAATGTAAACATTCATATCAAACTTTTTAAATTTTTATCATTTTAACAATCAAAAACAATAGATAAACTCATTTTCTTTATTTTAGCGATTCAATTATATTTAGTGTTTTATGAAATTGCAATACATTACTATTGTTTCGCTTTTATTCTGCCAATTATCCGTTTATTCTCAGACATTTCCTGTTCATAAAACAAATGACAAAATTAATATTGATGGTAATTTATCAGAGTGGAAAACGCCTTTTCTTGGTCCGTTTGCAATTCATAACACAGGCGAAAAAGCTTCCCAACAAACTTTTGTTTCACTTTCGTGGAATAGCAAAAACTTATATTTAGCTTACAAATGCACTGATTCTAAAATCATTGGAGCACCGCAAACAAAAGATTCTCAAATATTCAATACCGATGATTTAGCTGAAATTTTTCTAGATCCGGATGGAGATGGCCAAAATTATATTGAAATTGGAGTGAATGCATTTTCTACAAATTACGATTTGGTTTTAAAATGCATTTCACCAGAATGTGGAGGTTGGAATACAGCAATGGATTTCGATATTAAAGGTATGGAATCTGTAAGCAAAATAAATTCTGATGGCTATACAGTAGAAATTAAAATCCCATTTTCTAGTCTTAAAAAAATTGAAAATGGCGGTTTTAAAAAACCGAAAACTGGGACAAAATGGCGAGGAAATGCTTTTAGAATTGATTACGGTAAAACCACTGAATACATTGCTTTACAGCCTTATAAAACTTCAGTTTTTGGATTTCATCAGCCGCAAGAATTTGCGGTTTTTGAGTTTGTGGAGTAATAACTTTGTTTCAAGTTTCAAGTTTCAAGTTTCAAGTTTCAAGTTTCAAGTTTCAAGTTGCTCACAGAACATGAAACTTGAAACTTGAAACAACAAAACTATTTTTGACGTCTTTTCAAAACTTCAATAACATCATTCAATTTAAAACCCTTTGCTTGAAGTAGAATTAAATAATGAAACAATAAGTCAGCGCTTTCGCTAAGGAATAAATCGTCATTATCGTCTTTCGCTTCGATAACGACTTCTACAGCTTCCTCACCTACTTTTTGCGCTATTTTATTTATTCCTTTTGCAAACAAAGAAGCCACATAACTCTGTTCAGAATCAGCATTTTCTCTACGGGTTTTAATTGTATTTTCTAATTGTGAAATAAAACCGTAATTAGCATCATTTGGCTCCTGCCAACAGGTATCTGCACCCGTGTGACACGTTGGCCCAACAGGTTTTGCCTGAATTAAAAGCGTATCGCCATCACAGTCATTTTTAATGCTTACTAAGTTTAAAAAATTACCACTCTCCTCGCCTTTTGTCCAAAGTCTTTGCTTTGAACGACTAAAGAAAGTTACTTTTTGTGTTTCTATTGTTTTTTGAAGCGATTCTTCGTTCATATAACCCAGCATCAAAACATTTTTTGTTTCTGAATCCTGAATTATCGCCGGAATTAATCCGTGTGCGCTTTTGATATCGATTTCCATTTTAATTTTAGATTTTAGTCCCGATAGCTATCGGGAAGATTTTAGATTAATTTCTAAACTCGGATTATTGGAATTTGGAATTTAAAAATTGGATTTTTTTTTCAAATTCTCACTTCTATATTATTATTTCTTAATTCTTGTTTTAGGGCTTTAATTTCGATTTCTTTAAAGTGAAAAACACTTGCCGCTAAAGCTGCGTCTGCTTTTCCTTTTTGAAACGAATCTACGAAATGCTGAATGTTTCCAGCTCCTCCAGAAGCAATGATTGGAATATTTACTAATTCTGAAAGTTTAGCCAAAGCTTCGTTTGCAAACCCATTTTTAGTTCCGTCATTATCCATAGAAGTAAATAAAATCTCTCCTGCACCACGTTCTGCCACTTCAACAGCCCAGTCAAATAAATTCAATTCAGTTGGTACTTTTCCGCCAACTAAATGCACAATCCATTTTCCGTCGATTTGCTTGGCATCAATTGCTACTACAACACATTGGCTTCCAAATTTCTGCGCTAAATCATTAATTAATTGTGGATTTTTAACTGCTGACGAATTGATTGAAACTTTATCAGCTCCGTTATTCAACAGAATATCAACATCTTCAACAGATGAAATTCCACCGCCAACTGTAAACGGAATATTGATTTTTTCTGCAACGCTTCGCACCATATTGACAAGTGTTTTACGTCTTTCTTCGGTTGCCGAAATATCCAGAAAAACCAATTCATCTGCGCCTTCAGCTGAATAAATCGCAGCCAATTCTACAGGATCTCCAGCGTCTCGCAAGTCAACGAAATTAACGCCTTTTACGGTTCTTCCGTTTTTTATATCTAAACAAGGTATTATTCTTTTTGCTAACATTTTTTATTTTAGTTGTTGGTTACTGGTTGATTGTTGTTGGTTAATGCGATAAACTATCAACCGACAACTAATAACTATAAATCAATTATATAGTTTTCTAACTGTTTCAAAGTAATTCTTCCCTCGTAAATCGCTTTTCCGATAATAGTTCCTTCACAACCTAATTCTGCTAGTTTTGGCAATTCGTCGAAAGTCGAAATTCCTCCTGAGGCGATTAATTTTACACCTTCCGCTTCTGCTAAAATCTTTTTATACAAATCAAAACTTGGACCTTGAAGCATTCCGTCTTTGGCAATATCTGTACAGATAACGTACTGAATTCCTTTCGATTGATAATCCTGAATGAATGGAATCAAATCTTCATTTGATTCTTCTAACCAGCCTGAAACAGCAATTTTTTCGTCTTTAGCATCTGCGCCCAAAATGATTTTTTCAGTTCCGTATTCTGAAATCCATTTTTCAAAAATGGCTCTGTTTTTTACTGCAATACTTCCGCCAGTGATTTGATTTGCACCGCTTTCAAAAGCAATTCTCAAATCATCATCTGATTTCAATCCGCCTCCAAAATCAATTTTTAGGCTTGTTTGTGTTGCGATTTGTTCTAAAATCTTATAATTGACAATTTTGCTTGATTTTGCACCGTCAAGATCTACTAAATGCAGATATTCGATTCCGTGCGCTTCAAATGATTTTGCCACTTCAAGCGGATTCTCATTATAAATTATTTTGGTGTTATAATCACCTTTGGACAAACGAACGCATTTTCCTTCAATGATATCTATGGCTGGTATTATTCTCATTATTTTTAGTCTTAAAGTTTGAAAGTCGAAAGTCTTAAAGTCTTTTCTGATTCTCAAAAATTGTTATTTTGATTGATATTGATTTTTGATATTGAAATATTTACATCTTCAAAAAGTTTCCGAGAATCTTTTCTCCAATGTCACCGCTTTTTTCTGGATGAAATTGTGTTCCGTAGAAATTATCTTTTTGTAATGCCGATGCGTATTCTACATCATAATTGGTTTTAGCCACAGCGTATTGGCAATTTGGAGCGTAAAAACTGTGAACCAAATACATAAATTCATTTTCAGAAACATCCTTAAACAAATCGGTTTTTAAATCATAAATCTGATTCCATCCCATTTGAGGCACTTTTACGTTGTTTGAAAATTTCAAAACATCAACATCAAAAATTCCTAAACCTTCGGTATTTCCTTCTTCGGTTTTATTGCACATCAATTGCATCCCCAGACAAATTCCCAAAACAGGCTGTTTCAATTGAGGAATCAAACTGTTCAAACCGCTTTCGCGAAGTTTTGCCATTGCCGAACTCGCCTCGCCCACGCCAGGAAAAATCACTTTATCTGCCGATTTAATTTCGTCTGGATTATTACTCAAAACAGCCTTAAAACCCAATCTTTCAATAGCAAACATAATGCTCTGAATATTCCCTGCTCCGTAATTTATAATTACTATTTTCATTCTTTTTAGTTGTTGGTTGATGGTTATTGGTTGATGGCTAACAACTATCAACCAACAACCATAAACTTTAAAGCATCCCTTTCGTCGAAGGCAAAATCATTTTTTCTGTATCCCTTTTTACGGCTACTTTTATGGCTTTTGCGAAAGCTTTAAAAATAGCTTCAATTTTGTGATGCTCGTTAATTCCTTCTGCTTTTATATTTAAGTTGGCTTTTGCGCCGTCTGTAAATGATTTAAAGAAATGATAAAACATTTCTGTTGGCATTTTACCTACCATTTCGCGTTTGAATTCAGTTTCCCAAACAAGCCAGTTTCTTCCTCCAAAATCAATTGCAGCTTGTGCTAAACAATCATCCATTGGCAAACAGAAACCATAACGTTCTATTCCTAATTTATTTCCTAACGCTTTCGCGAAAACTTCTCCTAAGGCAATTGCTGTATCTTCAATTGTATGGTGTTCATCGACTTCTAAATCGCCTTTTACTGTGATTTCTAAGTCCATTTGACCATGACGTGAGATTTGGTCTAACATGTGGTCGAAAAACGCAATTCCGGTATCGATTTTACTTTTTCCTGTTCCGTCAAGATTCAGATTAATGTAAATATCAGTTTCGTTGGTTTTTCTTGTAATTGAGGCTGAACGCGCTTCTAATTTCAAAAACTCATAGATTTTCTTCCAATCCATTGTCTGTAAAACGATTGTTTCATTCAATTCTTCACGTTTAGATGAAATTTCATTGCTTCCAATTCCATCCGTATCGTTCATGAAAATCGCTTTTGCACCAAGATTTTTAGCCAATTCTACATCTGTCAAACGATCACCTAAAACAAAAGAATTCGCCAAATCATATTCTGGATTATTCAAATATCTAGTCAGCATTCCGGTTCTTGGTTTGCGAGTTGGCGCATTTTCTTCTGGAAAAGTTCTGTCAACGAAGATTTCATCAAAAACAACTCCTTCGTTTTCAAATGCTTTTAGAATAAAATTCTGCGTTGGCCAAAATGTATCTTCTGGAAAACTATCAGTTCCTAAGCCGTCCTGATTCGTTACCATTGCCAATTCGTAATCTAATTCAGCAGCAATTTTAGCCAAATATTGAAATGCTTTTGGATAAAACTCCAGTTTATCTAGGCTATCTAATTGATAATTTTCAGGTTCTAAAACAATCGTCCCGTCACGATCGATAAAAAGTACTTTTTTCATGGTTTATAGTTTGAGACCTAACAGGTTTTAAAAACCTGTTAGGTCTGTCATAGTTTATAACAATTTCAATTCTCTAATAACAACCGCATTTTCTTCTTTTGTTCCTATTGTAAAACGAAGACAATTTTCACATAAGGGCTGTGTTGTTCTATTACGAATAACGATTCCCTTTTCGATTAACTGGTCGTATCTTTTGTTTGCGTCATCTACTTTTGCCAAGATAAAATTGGCTTCTGTTGGATACACTTTCTCAACAAAATTTACTTCAAGCAATACTTTAAGCAACTCTTCTCTTTGCTCAATAATAGAGGATATTTCTTGTTTAATTTTGTCAGAATCTTTTAAACGTTCTTTAGCTCTTTGCTGTGTTAATTCGTTTACGTTATAAGGCGGTTTGATTTTGTTTAAAATTGAAATCACTTCCTCAGAAGCGTAGCAAATTCCTAAACGTATTCCAGCTAAACCATAGGCTTTTGAAAGAGTTTGAGTAATCACTAAATTCGGATATTCGTCGATTTCTGTCAGCCAGCTTTCTTTATCTGAAAAATCAATATAGGCTTCATCAATTACCACTAAACCATTGAAGTTTTGAAGCAATTTCACTACGCTTTCATCAGAGAAAGAATTTCCCGTTGGATTGTTTGGCGAACACAAAAAGATAATTTTCGTGTTTTCATCAACCGCTTCTAGAATCTTTTCAACCTGAGGCTGAAAATCGGTTGAAAGCAAAACTTCTCTATTTTCTACTGCATTGATGTTTGCCAAAACTCCGTACATACCATATGTAGGCGGAAGCGAAATAACATTGTCTTTGTTAGGTTCACAAAAAGCTCTAAAAAGCAAATCTAAAACTTCATCACTTCCGTTTCCTAGCAAAATCTGACTTTGCTTTACTAAATTATTTTTAGCTAAAATCGCTTTAACCGAATTCTGCTGTGGATCTGGATAACGATTTACACCATTCTGATACGGATTTTCATTGGCATCCAAAAAAATCATTTCTGCTGTATCAAAATCTTCAAACTCATCTCTCGCAGAAGAATAGGGTTTTAACGATTTTACGTTTTCTCTTGTTATTGTGTTTATATCGAATATGTTCATTTGTTGTTGTTTTTTGGACTATTAGAAACAAGAAACAAGAGAAAAGACTTCTTATCTTACCCACTCAATATCTTTCTTCTTGCTTCTTTTCTCTTTCTTATTCTAAACTCTTTAATCTCAGCGTCACAGCATTCTTATGCGCTTGTAACCCTTCGGCTTCAGCCATTAATTCTATAGCTTTTCCAATGTTTTGAATTCCTTTTTCTGAAATTTTCTGGAATGTCATTGATTTCATAAAACTGTCTAGATTTACACCGCTGTAATTCTTCGCATAACCATTTGTTGGCAATGTATGATTGGTTCCTGAAGCGTAATCTCCAGCACTTTCAGGCGTATAATTCCCTATGAAGACAGAACCTGCATTTACAATTCCGTTGCAATAGAAATCATCATATTCTGAACAAATTATAAAGTGCTCTGGGCCATATTCATTGATTAAATCTAAAGCAATCTGATCATTTTCGACATAAATCAATTTTGAATTTTCAATTGCTTTTTCTGCAATCGCTTTTCTAGGAAGAACTTCCAATTGTGATTGAACTTCTTTTTCTACTTCTGAAATTAGTTTTTTTGAAGTCGAAACTAAAATTACCTGACTATCAGTTCCGTGTTCTGCTTGAGATAATAAATCTGACGCTACAAAAGCTGGAACCGCTGTATCATCAGCAACAATTAACAGTTCTGAAGGCCCTGCAGGCATATCAATTGCAACGCCAAATTGAGTTGCCAACTGTTTCGCAACCGTTACAAATTGATTTCCTGGTCCGAAAATCTTATATACTTTCGGAATTGATTGTGTCCCGAAAGTCATTCCTGCAATAGCTTGGATTCCGCCAACTTTTAGAATTTTAGTCACTCCGCATAAATTCGCTGCGTATAAAATTGCCGGATTAATTTTTCCTTTTTTATCTGGCGGAGAACACAACACAATTTCTTTGCAACCCGCGATTTCAGCAGGCACAGCCAACATTAAAACAGTCGAAAACAAAGGCGCTGTTCCTCCAGGAATATACAAACCGATTTTTTGAATTGGTCTTTTCTCCTGCCAGCAGTTTACTCCTTCAATAGTTTCAACAGAAATACGATCTGTTTTTTGAGCATTGTGAAATTTATAAATATTGTCTTTCGCTAATTCAATAGCTTCTTTCAGCTCGTTCGGAATCAAGCTAATCGCTTCTTCAATTTCTGCCTGCGAAACTTCATAATTGTCTTGAGAAATTCCGTCAAAAATCGAAGTGTATTTTGCAACAGCTTCATCTCCTTTTCTTTGAACTTCTTTGAAGATTTCTTTTACCGTAAGTTCTATATCGTCTACAGTTTTAGTCGGTCTTTTTAATATTTCTGACCAGATTTCTGGTTTTGGATCATCTATTTTATTCATAATATTTTATATTAAATTCCAAATTTTTAAAATCCCAAATTCTATTTTTTTGCCTAAATTTTATACCGCAAAGTGCGCAAGGTTTTATTATTCTCTTTGTCTTGAAAAACGCTAAGTTCGCAAAGCTACATCCGCGACTTGGAATTTGGATTTTTATAATTGGAATTTCTATTTTTATAGTACCATTTTCTCAATTGGGCAAACTAGAATTCCTTCTGCTCCTACTTCTTTTAACTGATCTATTACATCCCAAAAAGTATCTTTGTCAATTACAGAGTGAACACTGCTCCAGCCTTCTTGCGCTAGCGGAAGAACCGTTAAACTTCTTAAAACTGGAAGGATTTTTCCAACTGCTTCAATTTTGTCATTTGGAACGTTCATTAAGATATATTTTGAATTTCTAGCTCTTAAAACAGCTTGAATTCTGAATTTTAAAGTATCAATGTGCTTCTGGATTTCTGGAGAAACTTTTGGTGAGACTGCCAAAACCGCCTCGCTTTTCAAAATGACTTCAACTTCTTTTAAGTTGTTTTTGAATAAAGTGCTTCCGCTTGAAACAATATCTACAATCGCATCTGCAAGACCAATATTAGGAGCAATTTCTACAGAACCAGAGATTTGGTGAATATCAACAGTTAGACCAAATTTATTAAAATATTCGGTAACTGTATTTGGATAAGAGGTAGCAATTCGAAGATTAGCTAAATCTTGCACCGAATTGTATTCGAAGGTTTTAGGAACTGCTACAGAAACTTTACATTTAGAGAACCCCAATTTCTGAACTACTTCAATTCCTTTCCCTTTTTCTACCAAAAGATTATCGCCAACGATGGCTAAATCTACTACTCCATCGATTAAATATTGGGGAATATCTGAATTTCTTAGATATAAAACTTCAAGAGGAAAATTTGAAGCTTCAGCTTTTAACTGGTCTATTCCGTTGTTGATTGAAATGCCGCAATCTTTTAAGATTTGAATGCTGTCTTCGTTTAAACGCCCAGATTTTTGAATTGCAATTTTTAAAGTACTCATTTTTTTAGTTGTTTGTTGATTAATAGTTTGAGTACAAAGAGAGCTTGAATTAAAAAACCCGTTTGATGTACTCAAACGGGTTTTAAAATATGATGATTTACATGCATACCATTAACACATCGCTTGAGAGCAATAATGTAAATGATGATGATGTAATTGAATTGAAATCATGATTTGTTTTGTTTTTTACTTCTTTGATTCGGTTGCAAATATACTAGATAAAATAATTAAAAAGCAATTTTTATTTTAACTTAACGATAGTTTATTGTTAAAAATCGTTTTGAAGGTCATTTTGGTTAATGATTTTGAATTACTTTAACGAATTATCATATTCGTCAAAAACTAGCAAAACTCGCGTACCTATACCAATTTCGCTTTCAATTTTAAACTTAATCTTAAGCAGATCTGTCATTCGTTTTACAATAAACAAACCAAGTCCGGTTCCTTTTATTTCTGAATGGTTTAAAGAATCTGATCTGAAAAACGGATTCAAAATAGATTCTAAATCCTTTTTTGCGATTCCAATTCCTTGATCTGAAATATTGCAGATAATTTTATCATTTTCTCTCGATAAGGAAATTCGAACTTCGCTATCAGGTTTTGAGTATTTTATGGCATTTGAGATTATATTTCGAAGAATTGTTACCGCTAAGTAATTATCGGAATAAATATAAAACTCTTCTGAAGCGTCTAAAATAACATTTACTAATCCTAGTTTAATTTTCTCTGTATTTAATTTCAATACATCTAAAACAACAGCATTTAAATAAACTTTTTCCTTAAGAATATTTTGTTTTTGATTCTCAAATCGAGCCATCATAAGCAGCTGATCTACAAGAGAATTCAAGTGATCAACTTCATTAATGCAGTAATTAATTTTTTCTTCGTATTCTTTGTTATCACGAGGTTTACGAATCAATACTTCAAGTGTTCCTTTAATGACTGTCAACGGAGTTCTCAATTCATGAGAAGCATCAGATGTGAACTGTTTTTCGCGCTCTATCGCGTCTTCAATTCGATTTAATAAATTATTAATCGTTTTAGAAAGCACAAATAATTCGTCTCTTGTTTTTGGAAGTGGAATTCGTGCTTTCAGATTGTCTTTTGTAATAATCTTAGAAGTCTGAATAATATTATTTATCGGTTTGATGCTTCGTCCAGCATAAAATCTTGCTAAGAAAAAAAGAATCAAAAGAATGATTGGAAAAGTAATCAATAAGGTATCCATCAAATTATCCAATACTTTTGAAGAATCTGAAAGTGACATGGCAATAATCAAATACCCCACTTTTTTAGATTGTACCTGAAGCGGAACTTGGATTTGACGAATTTTATTACCTAATAATTGTGCATCAAAAAGCTGAAAATGATCCTTATTTTCATGAAAAATGAGTTTTTCATTTTTTAAGTTGGGAGATTTTTCTATTATTTTTTTGTTTAGATCTAAAAACTGGACAAACACAGGATTTACATCAACAGAATTATGTTCTCTTTCCTCCCATTCTTCTGCATCCATAAAAATAACCTTATCTTTTTCAATTTTTATTTCCCTCAGATGGTCTTGAACTTCTATGTTCAAATTTTCGTCTATATGATTGTAAACAGTCAGTTTTACAATAAAATAAATAGCAGAAAAAACCGCCAAAACCAAAAGTCCGGTTCCTACGATATAATTTAATGCTATTCTGTCTTTAAAAGATAATGATGTCATTTGTTAATCATTGGCAATATATCCAATGCCTCGGATGGTTTTGATATAGTCTTCTTCGATTTTAAGGTTGAGTTTTTTTCTAATGGCATTCATAAAAACATCAATAACACCTGTATCATACTCAAAATTAATTTCCCAGACGTCTCGCAAAATCTGGTTTCTAGTACAGACTTTTCCTTTATGCTGTATTAAATAAGCTAGCAATTCAAATTCGCGTTGGGTCAACGAAATTTCTTCATCACCTTTCAATACAATATGTCTGGACAAATCCATAGTAATATTTCCGAGAGTTAAGGTTTCAGTTTGTTTTTTATTTCTAAAGTGGACTTTAATTCGCTCTACCAATTCTTCAAAACTAAAGGGCTTTTTGATATAATCGTTGGCGCCAGCTTTTAGCCCTTCGATAGTTTCTTGAACCGTATCTTTTGCAGTTAAAAAAATGATTGGAGTAAACTGATCTTTAACCCTAATACCTTTGCACAAATCTAGACCGTTTATTTTGGGCAACATCCAATCTAAAAGAATCAAATCAAATTTTTGCTCCTGAACCAATTCAAACCCCTTTGAACCGTCGGCGGCAGTAGTAATTTGATATCCTTCTTCTTGCAAACCTTGTTTTAGAAATTGAACAATTCCTACTTCGTCTTCAACTATTAAAATATGCATTTATCGTATCTGATTAAAATTTGAATATCATTTTTCAATTCAAAGATAGCTAATTTAGCTCTCAGAAATAATCCTTGCCATTAATAAAAGAAGGCAATCAACTTCTTAAGCAAACATTAAGTCAATGTTAAGTAAGGTAAAAGTGGAACTTAATCTGGCGTTAATCATTCGAAATTAATTTTGTAAAAAAATAAGTCCGATGAATTTTTACAAAAAACTTTCGCCTTTTTATAACCTTGCCCTGCTGTATTTTATTGTGAGTTTCGCACTTAGAATGGTATTGCTTTTTCATCCCATTACACAAAGTTCGTTTACTTTTGCAGAGAGTTTAAAAATATTTTCGCTTGGCTTACTGTCAGACACATTTGTGTTTGTATTGGCTTCAGGCTTTTTATGGCTTTATCTTATTTTCATTTCGAACTCTAAATATAACAAGCCTTACGGATATAGTATACTAGCAGGCTTTGTAGTACTTCTAATCTATGTTGCTTCTGGAAAAAGTATTTTTGATGAATACGGTGGCGCTTTGCCAAAAATCGTTTTGATTTTTATTTCGTTAAAAACACTTCTGTTTGCAATTTTTCTCTTCCTTCCAAAACAAAGAGATAAAATCAGATTTTGGCTTTTTGCTTTTGTGATTTTTCTATATGTTTTATTGATTCTTCAAAATGCAATCAGCGAATTTTTCTTCTGGAACGAATTTGGAGTAAAATACAATTTCATTGCTGTTAATTATCTTATTTACACCAATGAAGTTATTGGAAACATCATGCAGTCGTATCCTGTAATCCCGATATTTTCGGCTTTATTTTTTGTTACAGCAATCATCACTTATTTTATTATTAAGAAGTCAAGAATTTATATAGATGAAATTCCGAGTCTTAGTGAAAAATTAAAAATTACAGCGCTCTATGCGGTTTTATTTATAGCGTCATTGTTGGCTGTTCCTGGATTAGCCAAAACTGAAGACTCCAAAAACGTATTTGTTAATGAATTGCAATCTAACGGCGTCTACAAATTCTATTTGGCTTTTCAGAATAACAAACTGGATTATTTTAAATTTTACAAAACAATTCCGAACGAAAAAGCATTTGCTTTGTTAAAACAGGATCTACCTTCTATTTCTGGTAAAAACACATTACACGAGATAAAAGAGGATTCTCTAGAACAGCATAAAAATGTGGTATTAATTACTGTTGAAAGTTTAAGTGCCGATTTCATGAAAATGTATGGCAATGAGCAAAATATTACGCCATTTTTAGACAGTCTTGCACAAAAAAGCTTACTCTTTACGAATGTGTATGCGGCAGGAAACCGCACCGTTCGCGGACTTGAAGCTGTAACTTTATGCCTTCCTCCAACAGCTGGCGAAAGTGTGGTCAAAAGAGAAGACAATAAAAACAAGTTCTCAACTGGATCTGTATTCCTTAAAAAAGGATACAATGTGAAATTCATGTACGGTGGAGATGCTTTTTTTGACAATATGCAGGATTTTTATACTGGAAATGGCTATCAAATCATTGACAAATCGAGTTTTGCTGAAAATGAAGTTACTTTTTCTAACGTGTGGGGAGTTTGCGATGAAGACATGTATAACAAGGCCATTAAAGTTATGAATGCTGAGGCGAAACAAAATAAGCCTTTCTTCAATCATATCATGACTGTTAGCAACCATAGACCTTTTACTTACCCAAACAATAAAATTGACATTCCCGGAAATATCAAATCACGTGACGGAGGTGTGAAATATACTGATTACGCACTTAAACAATTCTTTAAACAGGCAGAAAAACAGCCTTGGTTTAAAAATACTGTTTTTGTAATTGTAGCCGATCACTGCGCTTCTAGTGCAGGAAAAACAGAACTTCCGTTGGATAAATACAGAATTCCAGCTTTAATCTATTCGCCAGATATAAAACCTGAAAAATACACCAAATTAATGTCGCAGATTGATATCATGCCAACATTATTTGGACTTTTACACTTTAATTACGAAAGCAAATTCTTTGGCCGCGATGTATTTAAACCAGATTATCAGCCTCGAGCTTTTATAGCAACTTATCAGGATCTTGGTTTAATAAAAAATAATGTTTTGACAATTTTATCTCCAAAACAGCAAATAAAACAGTTTCAATTGAAACTTAACGAAAAAGTTGGAATCTCTCCAGAGTTTCAAATTCATTACGATGAGATTCCGCTGAAAACTGAAAACAAAAACTTGGTCGATGAAACTATTTCGTATTATCAATCAGCTTCATATGTTTTAAAAGAGAAAGAATATCAGTTTAAAGATTTAGCCGATAAGCATAAAAAATTATATGCAAACATTCATCATTAAAAAGAAAAACAAAAGCCTCAAAAACGTAAAGAATTTGAGGCTTTTGCTTATAGTTTCAGCTTAACTTGAAACATGAAACTTAAAACTTGAAACAAAAATTAGTCGTTCTGATTTTTCATTCCAAATAAATTTCCTTTCTGGTATAATTTTAAATCATCCTGCAAAAATTGGTAGTTTCTTTGAGTAACAGCTGGCGAATCCAAATCGCTCAAATCTGGTTTTCCAGCATTTACCCAAGCAGTATACCAAAAACTTGCAGTTGCAGAAATTGCTTTTCTCATTTGACTTTCAACCATTCCGTTTAATTCTGCATGCAATTTCCCAGCATATTCATCAGAAAACTTAGAAGTATTGTATTTTGTTTTAGCGATTTTACCATCAGCATCCATTTCAAAAACTTTGTTTTCAGGAGTTGCTGTTCTTAGCTTCTTATCAATATCCAATAAAGGCTGTGCAAAACTGTGAGTATCATTAATCATATCCCAAATGGCTTTATGAACATCGGCATAATACTGAGCTTCTGGAACATTTAATTTGTAATTCTTAACAAATAATTCTGGCAATCTACTTTCCCAAAGCGAATGAATTCCTTTTTGATCAGTCAATTGTCCATCGTGGTTTTTAGAAGTATGCAAAGGCATGTGTGCATCACCAATGTAATGACCTAAATCTGCTGCAAGAAATAAGATTTCAGCTCTATTTTTTTCTTTAAAAGCCTTTGTCAATTTTGCCATCATATCTTCAATATACCAAGGCAGAATTCCATTATCGCTCAAAAATTTAGCATCGTACTTTTGTTTTGCTTCTTCTAATGTTTGTGGATATGTGTCAGCAGATCCAAAGTTTTCCATATCGAAATAGTGCCTTGGCCCCTCTTCTTTATAATTTAAAGCATACTTACGGATATCCGGAACCGAAGCTTCTTGTGTAATAAAATCAATGTGGTTGTAAAAAAAGATCTGTAATTGTTTTGGTAAAGCCATTACAGCTGCTTTGTTAATACGCTCATGGCCAACATTTCCCCATGACAGCATAATAAACCCAATAACTAAAGCTCCGAAAGCGATTAATTTTGGTCTCATTTGGATTTTCTTCATTTGTTATTTTATTAGAGGGAGCAAATTTAGCTTTAATTAAAGAATACGCAAAAAATACTGTAATTAAGATTTCCTAAATTTAGATTTTTGAGATTTTCCGCTCCAAAAGAAACAGAAGTTTATATTAACAATAGTTTTCTTTATATATTTGTTTTTATAATTAATATACTTTTATGCGCCAGATTATCTTAAATCTCTTCTTGCTTACTTCCTCCTTATGCTTGGCACAAGAAACTGACATTCAACTAAAAAATATCAGCGACACTATATTAAACCCAAAAAGGATTCTTAAAGTTTCTGAACCGCTTGATGGCATAAAAACAATGCAAAAGCTATTTCCTGGCAATCCCTATCATTTTGCCGATAAAAATAATTTTATTAGCTGGAAATGTAAAGCATGCAAACCAGCTCCTTTTTTGGACGTAAATGGTGTCGAAGGCGACCAATTATTTCCATATACCGAAGGTGTTGCAACAAGACTTTTAGCCAATATTGATTATAAAGATTCAAAAGGAAATCAATTTAAAATACTAGCTTTTAATCACTCTGTCCATGATGAAGACGGATTGCAGACTGGGCGTTTTTCTGGAGGATTGCTAGGTTTGGCAAAATTTGCAAAAAATGGCAATTTGTGGGAAATGCGATCTTTCCAGCCAGCAGTTGCTGCATTTGGAGCTTTTGCGCAATGCCCAACTCCAAAATTGATTGAAATTGGAGAAGATCAGTTTGCTTTTACATTGCTGCATGTTAACGGCGGCGCAGGCGGTCCTTTTGAAGGATGGCTATATTTGGTTGCCGGTTTTGACGGAAAATATCAGCCGATAATGGAAGTTGACAATTATCAACTTACAAACGTCCAAAGTATACAGTGGTCTGGAACATATACAGTTATAAATGATAATGCAAAAAAGCATTTTAGAGATATTATTGTCAAAACAACAGGCACGTTTAATAAAGCTTTAAAAGCTCAAGACGAATTCGAAACAAATGTTCCTGAAGAAATTGCAGCTATGGCAAAATTAAAAAAGTCGTTTAATTTTGAGATTGAAAGACGTTATGCTTTCAAAGGAAAATTTTACAAAATAATTGGTAAACCAATTGTAAAATTCTCCAATGTAAAGTAATAATTAAAAAACTTTTGAGTATGCTTTTACCACAAAAAACGCAAAGTTCGCAAAGCTTTGTACAAAAAACTTTGCGAACTTTGCGTAACTCTTTGCGCTCTTTGCGGTTAAAAAAATACTAGCCCAAATAAAGAATTGATACTAAAGCTAAAACGGCTATAAAAATCCAAAGAAAAATTCCTTGAAGCAAAGGCTTTACTCCTACTGTTTTTAAGGTGGCAAAATTTAAAGTTGCTCCAATCAAAAACAAAGTTATGGTTAAACCAATTTTGGCAATCCCAACGAGATGACCAGTAAAAAAGGCTGTTGACGGAGCGTAAGTATTTACTAGCATCGCCACAACAAACAAACCGATAAAATAAGGTATTTTGATTTTTGAGTTCTTACTTTTAAAAAGAAAAGCAGTCAAAATTGAAATTGGAATAATCCATAAAGCTCTTGCTAATTTTACTGTTGTAGCAACTTGTAAGGCTTCTGCGCCATATTTATTTGCCGCTCCAACTACCGAACTCGTGTCATGAATGGCAATGGCGCACCATAAACCAAAATCTTTTTGCGATAAATCCAATTGATGTCCGATAAATGGAAAAATAAACAAGGCAATTGAATTGAGTATAAAAATAACACCCAAAGCAATTGAAGTTTGATTTTCGTTTGACTTGATTACTGGCGAAATTGCCGCGATAGCGCTTCCTCCGCAGATTGCTGTTCCACAAGAAATCAAATGAGAAGTTTTTTTCTCTGTTTTAAGCCATTTTCCTAACAGAAACCCGAAGAGTAAAGTACTAAAAATTGAAAAAACAGTCAAAACAAATCCTTCTTTTCCTGCCGAAACTGCGCTGTTGGCGTTCATTCCGAATCCTAAACCAACAACCGAAAACTGCAATAAAAATGTAATGGCTTTATGATTGAATTCTATAAATGGATTTCCGAAAAGATTCACAATTAAAACTCCCAATAAAAGTGCAATTGGAGGTGAAATGATCGAAAATAAGCATAAAAGAATTACGGCAAGAAAAAGTACTTGCTGTAAAGATTGATTAATTTCAAATAATTGTGATGTGGTTTGTTCTTTTGTTTTCAAAATAAATGGGTATTGATATTATGTCGCAAAGTTCCGCCGTTTATATTGAAAACACCAATCGTAAATTGCGATTGGCTATAACTTTAAGTTATAATGAAATGCTAAATTTTGAATGAATAGTTCTGATAAAGAATCTGATTTTCCTTTTAAAGTGGCAATATAAAAATATCGTTCTACAGATAAATTTTCCACATCTAAAACAATCAATTCTTTATTTTTCAACTCTTTACTTACAGCATGAATAGACATAAATGCAAAACAATCTGAATTCAGCAAATATGATTTTATACTTTCTGTACTTCCCAACTGCATTTCGATTTGTAAATCTGAAAATTTTAAACCTGCTTTTTTCAAGGCAAATTCTATAACTTCAAGTGTTCCAGATCCACGCTCTCGAGTTATGAATTTCATTGATTTTAAATCATTTACTGAAATTTCGTTTTGTTTTGCTAAAGGATTATTGCTATTGCAGACTAAAACCAATTCATCCTTTAAAAACGGAATGTATTTTATGGATTGATTTTTTGATTGCCCTTCTACAATTCCAATTTCGATTTCTTTATTGATTAAAGCCGTTTCGATTTGTTCTGTATTTCCATTCAGCAGATTGACTTTTATGTCTTTTTGTTTCTGATGAAAACTAGCTAAAACTGGAGAAATAATATATTGCGAAATGGTTGTACTCGCTCCTAACCTAAGCAAACCTTGACGTTCTGCATTAAACGAGCTCATCTCAAAATCTATCTCGCGATAAATATCAAAAATACTTTTAGTATATTTTTGCAACATTTTTCCTGCTGGAGTTAAGGCAATTTTAGAACCGTTTCGTTCGAAAAGTTTGGTTTTATAAGTTTCTTCTAATTCTTGAATATGCTTAGAAACGGCCGGCTGAGTAATATACAATTCTGTTGCCGCTTTAGTAAAATTAAGGCGGAGCGCAACTGTGTAGAAAACTTTTAGCCTGAAGTCCATTTTTATTTATTTAATATTTTCCAATCGCTTCAACAGCTGTTTCTGAAAATTTTAAAATTTCTGTCGTAATTGGATATCCCGAGTTATTATATTCATCAAGAACAACAGAACCTAGACGTTGAGAAAAATATTCAAAATCTTCTTCGGCAAAAATGTAACAAAAATCATTTACAGGAATTACAGCATAAAAAGGAAAACCAATATTATTTTCAACTAGATCTTTTATTTTTGAAGAAAAAAGACAAGAACTTTTAAGCGATACTTCTTCAAGATTAATCATTCCAAGTTTATGATTATCTATATCTTCAAATTCTATCTTTACTTTCTCCAATAAAATTCCTAAATTTAAATCGGCTTGTTTTTCTAATTCTGTAACGTCTATTTTCCAATCTGATAAATCGTCATTAGTTATAAACGAAAAACCATTATTAAGGTTTAATGCAAAGACTTTACTAAATTCATTAGTAATCTTTTCATTTATAATATTTTCAAATTCAAAGTCATTTGGAACAAATTGTAAATATATTTTGTCTTTTACTTGTTCCCAATCTTCAATTTTAAATGAATGTTGCACAATTACTTCTACTAAATCAGCAATATGTCTTTCATCAAAATCTCTTTCATAATTTCGTCTAACATTCTCTAAACTAATTTTCAGATCAGTTTCTCCGATATTGACATAAATAAATCCATCTGCATCAATTGACTCAATACTTAATCCGTTTTTTTCAAGTTGCTTTTTAAATTTATTAAAAACAACATCTTCTTTCTGATTATTATTTGCGGAAAAGTTAGTCATATTATAAAATTATTTTAATCTAAAAAACTACAGAAGCCCATTATACTTCCTAACAAACCATTCTGTAGTCAATAAAGCAACAATCAAAATCAATAACCAAACCCAGTCGATAATTGGAGTTTTACTTGAAACATTTTTCTCGATCGATTTGTATTCTTTGTTTTCCAAAAGTGTATTTATCAATTGATCGGATTGATCTTCAAAGAAAGCTTTTCCGCCGGTCTGTTGCGCTAATTGCTGTAATTTTTGAACATCTGGATTTACGAATTGTTTTTCGATATCAAAATCTAAAATTTCAAAATGGCCTGCGTACGACGTATTTGAGTTTAATTCTTTTACTGTAAAATTATATTTTCCAGCTGAAAGTCCTTCCAAATTAGCTGAGAAAGAATTACTTCCTTTTAGTAAATCGTAATTTTTGGTTTGCTTGGTTGTTGCATTTACAACACTAATTGTAAGTCGCGCTTTTTCATCAAACTCGTAATTTTTATTGAAATATTGTGCATTGATGATAATTTCTTCTCCAGAGTTATAAAAACTTTCGTGTGTTACTACCAAAGATTTTTTTGAAGCCGATGATGCTAGATATTGAACGATTTTATCAATAAAAACGTCATACTTTTCAAAAGACTGGTTGTCAACATGGCTTTGCAAACGCCATTTCCAGCTATTTTCTCCTAAAAGAAAAGCAGTTCTTTTGCCTTGGTTTTCGGCGAAAGCCAATAATGGAGCATTTGTAGAAACGTTTCTTATTTTTGATGAAAGCAAAACAGACACATTTCCATTTGTACTTATATTTCCAAACGGATTCTGTAAAGGTGGGAAATTTTCAAAACCAATATCATCAATTGCAAACAGATTAAAATCTGAATGGAATTCGTTAAGGAAATCTTCTCGCTGATTGCTCATTTTAAAAATCAGATTGTTTTGCTGCTGATTTAAAAAATTAAAATCGGTATTGCTTCCTGTTATAATAAAAGTGTTTGTGCCTTTTAATTTATTATTATCAAATATCGGTTTGAAAGCCGTTGTTGGCTGGTATAAAACCAAAACAGAAATATCCTGTAAATCGTTAATTTGGTTTGGTTTAACCAATATCACTTTACGCTGTGCATTAACCTCAATCGAACGTTTTAAAGATGCAATATCTGGATGATTTATGGCCGAAACAATAGCAATTGTCGACTTTTGGTCGATAATTTCAACTGCAAAATTTTTGATATTATTATAGCTGTTTTTTTCTTTAACCGAAGATTGAATGCTAGCTTTATAAATCTGTAAACCAACTTTATCAGCTGGAAGAAGCAAATTTAAAGAAGCTGTCTTTTTTGAAGGTGAGAAAGAAAGTTTTTCTTTTGCCACAACTGTATTTCCTTGTGTAATGGTAAATTCTGCATTGGCCGTTTTATCGCCGGCATATTGCAGAAAAACTTCTACAGGAAATTTATTTTTATGAAACGCGTATTTATTTACGTTCAATTGATTGATTTTTAAATCAAAAAAAGTGGTTGTATCTCCCACAACCAAAGGATAAACTTTATTGACAGGATCGAATCTATACACATAGTCGTTTCCTGTAGTTTGATTTCCGTCGGTAATAATTACTGTCGGGAAAATCAGATTTTTGTTGATGCTTTTTAAATTCTTTGCTGCTTCGTCTAAATTGGTTTGATTTCCCTTAAAATCAAATTTATCTGAAGTTTTAAAATCGTTGTCAAACTGATAAGACTGAATTTCGAATTTTTCTTTTAACGCAGGATTTGAAACCAGTTTTTGATATAATTCTACCGCTTTTTTATCTGATTTTAAAGCAACGATTGAACTCGAATTATCAACTACAATTGCCAAAGGCGTTTTGGTAATCTCTAAAGAATTTTTAGAAATTATCGGATTAATCAATAAAACCAATAATCCGAAAATGGCCAAAAAACGTAAAAAAGCCAAAAGTATAATCACATTGGATTTACTTTTGGCTTTGAAAAAATATTGAAAGTACGATAAACCACCAGCAATTACTAAAGAAAGCAATAATAAAAGAATCGTGTTTGTCGTCATATTTATTTTAAGTTTATGGTTTTTAGCTTAAAGTTTATGGTTGTGAACTATAAACAACAAACCATCAACAATCAACTTATTAGGTAAGCATTCCTCCGCAAACGTTAAGAACTTGTCCTGTTACGTAAGCACTCATATCAGAAGCTAAGAAAAGGCAAGCATTTGCTACGTCTTCTGGAGTTCCTCCACGTTTCAACGGAATACCTTCTCTCCATCCTTTTACTACATCTTCACTTAATTTTGCAGTCATTTCAGTTTCGATAAAACCTGGCGCAATTGCATTGCAACGAATGTTACGAGAACCTAATTCTAATGCTACCGATTTAGTAAATCCGATTGCACCAGCTTTAGAAGCTGCATAGTTGGTTTGACCTGCGTTTCCAGAAACTCCAACAACAGAACTAATGTTGATGATAGATCCAGCTCTTTGTTTTAAGAAAGTTTTCTGAATCGCTTTTGTCATATTAAAAACCGATTTCAAGTTTACATCAATTACTTGGTCAAAATCTGCCTCAGACATACGCATTAAAAGGTTGTCTTTTGTAATTCCTGCATTGTTGATTAAGATATCTACAGTTCCAAAATCTGCTAAAACAGCGTCAACAAAAGTTTGAGCTTCGTTAAAATCTGCTGCGTTAGATTGGTATCCTTTTGCTTTAACGCCTAAACTATTTAATTCTGCCTCCAAAGCTTCTGCAGATGCTGCAGATGAGCTGTATGTAAAAGCAACGTTTGCTCCATGCTTAGCAAAAACTTCAGCAATTCCTTTTCCAATTCCACGGCTTGCACCAGTAATAATTGCAACTTTTCCTTCTAGTAATTTCATATTAAGGTATTCGTTTTTATTTTTTGAATTACAAATATAGATTATTTGGGCGTTTAATAAAATTTGTAATACAAAATTTGGCTTAAGAATTTTCGATGTCAACAAAACAAAAAAAACAGCTCACAAAATGAGCTGTTTTCCCCCAAAATAAAAAAACAAAACTAAAAAAGTTTAAATGTGATTTTGTTTCGTAATAAAAAATATAACAATCATGACTACCGCCATAATTAGCATTCTAAAAATCGAAGATTTAAATTCTTTTGTTTCCTCAACTTTATCTTTTTTCCATTGTTTGATAAGATTCCAAATCATGATTGGAAAAATTACGATTATGGAGATATACAAATAATATCTAACGTATTCGTAGTAATATTGATTTATAAGTAAGAGAATAGCTCCCCATAAGAAAATTGCAATAGTTGCTGGTGTCAATATTTTTTTTATCATAATATTTATTAATAAAAGTTAGATTGTTTTAATGCAGAAATTATCTTTGGTAAAAGAGCAACTCAAATTGAGTTGCTCTTTTTAAAATAAAAACCATTCAAAATTATTTAACTAACTATTGGAATGCGTAAGTAGTGATTCTAAAACTGCTTGATGCACCTGTAAAAGTATAGATGGTATTGGTAAACTGAATTCTAAAACTTTCTTTTGTTACATACAGACCTTTAGGATCTAGTAGCTTATCATCTAGATTTTTCACTAAAGCCTGGGCAGCAATAACTGATGTACCATTATGCCATAATGAATGTTTTAAAATGATAGTTTTATTCACAGCATCTTCTGTTACAGTTACTCTATGATAGAAAGTTGCTTTTCCGCCTGTAAAACTATACATTATATCTGCAGTTCCGTTGTTATAGAAAGTAAATTGAACACGATTTACTTTTTGTGTTGAAGGAAGCGCGGCATTAATTTCATTTAAAAGCTGCAAACACAATGGTGAATTTGTTGGTGCTGTTGATAGATTAGCCGCTATATAACCAAATGCTGTAGAAGGTGCTCCAGCAGCAGGAAGTGTTACTTTATAATCATCTGTAAGTACAAGAGGCGCATTACTGTATTTGATCGCAGCCGACACTCCATTTGTTCCTGTAGCCGTAAAACTTCCATCTGCAGGGTTATAAACAAAATTGGTCAAATTTTGCCCGCCTACAACTATAGCAGGACTTAAAACAATGCTTGTTGGTGTGTATCCCACTCCTCTACTGATCACTTCTGATGAACCTGCATCAATAGATTTTGAAGTAGAAAATCTTGTTACAGGAGAAAATGAGAAATCATATTTCTTAGTAGTACTTCCATCTTTAATTTCTAATAACTTAAACAGAGGACTATTGATTCCGCCAACCAAATTTGCTTCTGTATCTAAATTTTTAGATAGATCTGCCCAATCTTGAGCCGTTGCTTTTACAAAGCGAATTTCTCTCACAAGTCGGTTACTTCTAAAAAGGATATCTCCATTTTCTTGTCCATAGTATAAGAATTGAAAATCTCCTAAATAACCTTTTCCTCTTAAAGCAGTAGTAGGATAACTATTTGAATCTGAAAGCAAATGAATTCTGTTATATGTATCAAACAACAAGCTAACAGTACTTCCTAAAACTACATTGTAATCGCTTTGATAAACCGCTGTATCATCATCAAAATCTGAAGCCATTTGCACTTTCCCATCTGCAGAAAATTTAAACAAATGTGTGTACCCTCCGAGCTGGGTGTCATCCGTAAAGTAAATAGCTTTCCATCCAAATTCTGAATCTAATAGAGTAGTACTTAACTCACTCTTCTGAGCATTTAAACGCTCAACAGGAGTTTTATCAAACAGTTTTTCTGCATCTGTATCATTCGAACAAGAACCTAATAATAAGATTGCTAAAACAGCAGTCGTCAGGAACTTAAATATATTTTTTGGTTTCATAAACTTAGTATTTTAGTTATACACTATTAAGGTTAATTGTTATTTATAACTTTTGTTGTATTTCTTTCTGCTGCATCTCTCAAAGCATAGAAATCAATATTAAAAGCGTCTTTATAATATTGCACAACAATCGCTTCTTTTTGCTGCAGTTTTGCTCTACCTGCAGGATCTGTAATACTGGCAAGAATTGCTGCATATTCTGCTTTTGTACTTGTCAAAATTGTAGAAGCCGTCTCTGCAAAATCTTCAATAATATTGTTTCTAGCATAATTGGTCACAAATCCAAGGTTTCTTGAAGTTGCCAAAACTTCTAAATGCCAAGTTCCAGTATAATCTCCAGGACTGATTTTCTGCCAAGCCTGCTCATCAAACGGTTTGTTTTGATTCAGTATGTGTACATATTCGTGTTGAATAGTATGCACAAATTCCGTTACATTGGCACGATTTGTTTTATTTAAGTAATCTACTTCAAAAAGCGTAATTCTTTGCCCAGAATCTGCAATACCTAATGTTCTTGTACCATTTGTGTTTGAGTTTACACCTCCAACTAAAACAATTTCTCTTGGAGCTACTTTTTTGACAAAATCTGCACCACCAATTTCAGTATAACTATCTAGCCAGATTTGTTTTACTACTTCTAATGCAGGCTTCACTTTATTTACCATTGGAGGAAATAAAAATCGGTTATTATCTACCGTATTTTGATTCCATTTATACTGAGTGTTGATATTATAAGGGCTAAGATAATTGGCTGTAATCCAATTATCCAATTCTGTTTTTGTTGGCTGAGTATAATCTAACTGACTTTCTCTTGGCTGATCTTCGTGTGCACAAGATGTAATTGTTAATACACCTACAATTAATAATACTGCTTTATATTGTTTTAATATTTTCATCGTACTAAATTTAATTGAATTTTATCTTGGATTTTTTTCTACACCATAGTTTGATGCGCTAAGTGGAATCTGCATTGCTCTTCGTTTGTCGTCTTTAACTAATGTGTTGGTTGGCTTTCCGAAAGTTGCATGGTTAACGACTAAATTAAAACGTTTTACATCAAACCATCTTAAACCTTCGTGCACAAAATCCCTTCTTCTTGCTTCGGCAATAGCTTTTACATAAGAAGTCTGTACTGGTGTCATGGTATAATATGGAGTAAACTCATCTGCAATTACAGGATACATAGAAACCACTTTTGCTTCTGTTAGTTTGTCTGTCGTTGCATTGTAACCTGTTGTTCTCGTTCCTAAAAAATATTCTAATTCTGTATTTGCTTCGGCAATTCTACCCTTCATTACCAAAGCCTCGATACGATTTAGATAAAATTCGTCATTAGATAAAAGAACGATTCCAACATAAGGCTCACCAATATTCGCTGTTAAGTTTGTGTATTTAAAATATTCCTCGAATTTTGGCGTAAACAATGTTCTGCTACTATTATAGCTATAAAAATCAAACAACCATGTTTTATTATACGGATTGGTTTGTGTTCTAAATAACTCTGTTTGTTTGTCATCTGACAAATAGAAATTACTACTGCTTGCAGATCTTCCTAATAGTGAGTTCGCCGAAACAATTAATAAATTGGCCGCATAAGAAGATTTCCCATACTCAATAAACTGAATATCTGGTGCAAGACTTGACAATGTTGCATAGTCTTTTAATTTTCCAACAGGTTTCGACCCAAGTCCTTCAGAAACTTGAAGCACTTTATCCCAATCTCCTTTTATCAAATAGAAACGGCTTGCAAAAGCTTTTGCAGCATCGATATTAAAATGAAATTTTGGTTCTTTGTAATTGTTCGTTACATACTTTAATCCTTCTTCTATATCTGCTTCAATAAAGTCAAACACCTCTTTTACAGTATTTCTGGTGTAATTTTTTATCAATTGTGTTTCTGGTTCTCTTACATACGGAACACCTAAGTCTGTCTGCGCTGTCGATGGATTATATCGGTTTGACCAAAAAGTTACTAACATAAAATGAGAATAGGCTCTTGCTAGCAATGCTTCTCCTTTCTGAGGATTTAGTGTAGCGGGATTTCCTAATTCTTCTATTGATTTTAAAGCTTGGTTTGCGTGTGCGATAGCGCGGTAACAGGCATCCCAATAATAGTTTTCTGTATCAATATTAGTTTCAGTATGCATTTCCCAGTTATAGCTCTGTTCATTTTTGATAGCTATACTACCTAATTCTCCATCTCCAACGTTATCTGACATTGTTTCAGCCAAATCCATATACGACGCCTGTGGATAAGCATATACCAATAGTTCAGATATTTTTTCTGGAGTATCTATCTGAGTTCTGTTATCTGGTATTTCAGAAAGAAAATCATCGCAGCTAACAAGACTTATCAGCATTAAAAATGATAAAGTTACTTTTATATATTTTTTATTTTTCATAGTCAGCTAAATTAAAATGAAAGGTTAATTGCAAAAGTGTATTGTGACGTAATAGGAAATGCGACACCTCCTGTATTACGGAATTCAGGATCTTGTCCGTTTAATCTCTTATCCGAGTAAATCAGCCAAGGATTAACCGCTGAACCTTTTAATGTAAATGTACTCACTCCTAACTTTCTTTTGAAATCACTTGGAAATTCCCAGCTAAGCGATACGTTTTTCAATCTAACAAAATCTCCGTCTGCAATTCTCACGTCAGAATAATTATAAGTATTGTAAGCGCGTCCTAATGTATTTGTTCCTCCATAATTAGTAATCAAACGTTTATCTGCAATAACTGGAACATTTGTAAATTCTTCATCACCAGGATTAATCCAACGATTTGTGAAATCTTTTGTAAAAACAGTTAAGTCATCATACTGACTGCTAAATGCTGGATTTAAACGCACTTTGTTTCCTCCAGATCCCACAACAAATACATATAATGACCAGTTTTTGTATGTAAAAGTATTCGCAAAACCAAATGATTTATTTGGTTCTATAGAGCCTTCATATTTCAAGTAATCGGTAGCATTTTCATTATCTTGAAAATTAGCGCCAGTTACATTATCAGTTTCTCCATCTTTCATGATGAAGGTTGGTAATCCTTGATTATTTAAACCTGTAAATTGATATGAATAAATTGAATTTCTTGGGTGACCAATAGCATTACCTCCGTTACCATCGACTAAATCAAATACTGTTGGCTGATTTTCTAATTTTGTAATCTCCTGTTTAAAAACAGACATATTTACAGTTGTTGACCATTTAAAGTCTTTTGTAGAAATATTTTGAGTAGTTAACCCAATTTCAAGACCTTTGGTTTCCATATTCGCATTGTTACCTTGTTTGATTTTTTGACCTCCAATTCCAGAAGTCACAACAAAATCTACTAAATCAAAAGCTTTACGGCTATAAACATCTGTAGTTAACTGAACTCTATTGTTAAACATTCCTAAATCAACCCCAATGTTTGTTTCAAACTGTTTTTCCCAAGTTAAATCTCCATTTTGTAATTCATCAATACTAATTCCAGTTTCTCTATCAGAAAGCCCTAAACGATCTGTAATGTAGCTTTTGTAAATTGCTAATGAATTGGTCGCAGGCCCTGCAGTTGCAGTAAGTCCGTAAGAAGCTCTCAATGCCAAAGTGTTTACTTTATCAACATCTTTCATAAAATTTTCTTCTTTAACATTCCATTTACCACTAAATGTGTAAGTAGGAAGCCATCTAGAAGAACCGCTGTTTCCTTGTCTATTAGAACCATCATAACGTCCTGTTACAGATCCTGTGTAACGACGATCGTAAGTATATCCTACTTTACCGAAGAAACCAACTGTTCGCTCTCTTTCTTCATTAAAACCATAGTATGAATTCCCTTCATTTATAATTTTTTCAATCAATCTAGGATCGGTGAACGCTGTAAGACCTCTATCATATTGAAGTCCTGCCGCTGTAAAATTATCGCTGTTTCTATCTACAGAACGTAATTCTGTTCCAAAAAAACCTTCTAATTCATGTTTTTCCGCTAGAGTATTTCTATACGTAACACTATTTCTAATGTTATAAGACGTCATATCGTTTGTAAACTTTCTTAAAAAACCACCATTTGGCAATACAGATATTGGCTGTGCTGTTAAATCATCTGGATCTTTATACAGGAATATATTTGCGTTTCTAACTGTTGTGTTTACACCGTCAGCACCATATTCTGTGCCCGCTCTGTAAGCTCCCACTACATTCGAGTTTTCATAAATTTTATGCTCTCTTGAAGTATTTGCATAACGTGCAGAACCTACAAGGTTGTATGTTAAGTTTTTGTTGATCTTGTAATCTAAATCAAGCTGGAAACGAATATCTTTTACTTTAATATCCAAAATATTGTTTTCTAACTCATTGATGATATTCATTGGCGCCCAATTTGTTCTGTAATATTCCAAATTACCATTATCATCATAAGGTCTTAATGTTCTGCTGGTACTCAAAACATAATTGAATGGATTGATATCAAAATCTCTTGTAACATTACCAAAAACAACATCTTGTTGGCTTTCGTAACTACCTGGAGCATTTTGATCACGAACAGATGCTAGAGTTGAGAAAGTAATGTTTAATTTATCGTTTACAAAAAATGTTCCTTTAATGTTGGATGATAATTGTTTCACATTATCAGCAATCGTCCATCCTGGATCTGAATAATAACCTAAAGAAGCATAGAAAGTATTATTTTTTCCTCCACCAGAAAAGCTTAATGAATGATTTTGTGTGATAGATGGTCTAAATAAAACACTAAACCAATCTGTATTAGCCAATTCATACTTTCTTAAAAAATTATTTCTGCTTACAGGATCATTATTTACTAAATATACTCCCGTCTCTGGAACGTAAGTATTGATTGCTCTGCTTAAAATATTGTAAACACCACCATATCTGCCTTGCAATGTAGACGGTACATCAAGGAAACCTTTTTGTTCCATCTCTTTTAAAATACTCATAGATTCTTGAGAATTTAAAATATCATACTGCGTGTAGTTTGGTACCGTTCTAACTGTATTTTCAACTGAGTAAGTAACTTTTAGAGGAGAATCTCTACGACCTTGTTTTGTTGTAACAACTACTACTCCATTTAAAGATCTTGAACCATAAATAGAAGTAGCAGACGCATCTTTAAGAATTTCAATACTTTGAATATCGTTTGCATTTAATCCTGCAACAGATGAACTCAATAATGTTTCTGAGTTACCAGATGCTAAATCTGCAAATGTTAAATTGATGATATCCTCTTGAACAACACCATCAATAACCCATAAAGGCTTTGTATCTCCAAAAATAGACGAAGATCCACGAACTGTAATTTTAGGTGCTGTACCAAATGTTCCTGTAACGTTTTGTACTGTAACCCCTGCCGCTTTTCCTTCAATCATTCTACTAACATCTACAACACCATCCACTTTTAACTCAGCTCCAGAAATTTTACTGATTGCTCCAGTAAATGTTCTTTTTGATGTTTTTTCATATCCAGTTGTAACGACAACTTCTTTAAGATTTTGTCCTGCTTCTGTTAAAACTACGGTTGGTGTAGGATTGCTAATTCCGATTTCTTTTGTTTCCATACCAACATAAGAAATAACCAAACGGTCTACGTTTGCAGGCATTTCAATAGAGAAATTTCCATCAAAATCTGTTAATACAGCAGTTTTTGTTCCTTTTGCTAAAACAGTGGCTCCAGGAAGAGGCGATCCGCTTTGATCTGTCACTTTTCCTTTGATGATTGGTCCGAAAGCCAAAATTTCAAACAAAGAATCATGATTATTTGAATTTGAAAAAGAAACAGCGCTTTTTTGAAGTACAATCTGATTACTCACTTCAGAAAAAGTAATATTAAAAGGAACCAATATTCTGCTCAAAATACTAGAGAGAGTTTCTTGGTTTGCTTCAATACTTACTTTCTCTCCAAGCTGAGGAAGTCTTGAGTTATAGGAAAATTTTACATGAGCAGACTTTTCGATTTTCGATAAAGCATTGTCTAAAGTTAGGTTATCAACTGTAATAGTTACTTTAGTATCTAATTTTTTCTGCCCATTTACATTATTTGCGAGAGTAACGCTCGAAAACACAAGCGCTAACACAAACTGAAACAGCGTTATTTTCATGATTTGGTGAAGTAATCGTTGCTTGACAACAGGTTTTTTCATAATTTTGGTTTGTTTTGATTAATACTATTCGAGTGTATTTTAAGAAACATCATAAATTACCCTTTACAGAGAGTAATTTATTCAGATTTAAGTGTCGATAATGTTACAGCATTCTCGGCACTTTTTTTATGTATTAGTTTTTTACATAGGCACTTACAAATTATTTTTTAGTTTTTTAATTAGTTTAATTTTGGATTTTCTTTTTTTTATTTTAATTGAATTGAGAATTCTAGTTACAGCCAGAAGTCGTAATTACAATCTGATTTCCATTCATTTCATAATTAGTATCGTTACCAATACTTTTACAAATTATTTTTAGCTTTTCCGCCAGTGGCTGATCGCTCAATGAAGTAGTTAATCGGCAATCTTTCAATTTATCGTGAGGAAAATCTATATCTACCAAATAAGCCTGTTCAATGGTTTCAAGAATTTGCGCTACAGGTATATCTGTAAATTCGAAGCTTAATTGCTCTATATTTCCAACACTGCTAACTAAAATCGGATCCTGCGTAATATTTGTTATTTTGTTAAATAGCAATTCTTTACGAACAAAACGCAATGCTTGATTAGGAAGAAGAACAATTTCCTCGTTTTCAACATTATGAACTAAATTGTTGGATTTTACCTTAACTTTACCGGTGCGAACAAGAACTTCGACATTTTGCTGATCTGGATAAGCCTTTATTCTAAAGCTAGTACCAACAACACGAGTTACGATCTCGTTAGCGTAAACAAAAAAAGGCTTTTTAGGATTTTTACTAATTTCAAAGAAACCTTCGCCGGATAAATACACCTTTCTTTCGTTTCCGGTAAAGATTTTAGGGTAACTTAATTTACTATTGGGCTGTAATAAGACCGAACTTCCATCAGACAAAGTAATTATCTGCGATTTTTCAGTATTGTTGGTTTGTTCTACTAAACCTTCATTATTGTCCTGAATAAGTTCGTTATAAGTAACTACGTTATCAGTAGTTGTTATGTTAGTTTTAAAAAACCATACAGAAAATATACCAACCAAAATAGCGGCAGCAACACCACTAATCCAGTATCTTTGTATTTTTAGCTTCTTAATTTTTGAAGTTTCTTGAGAAAGTTCTTCTCTCTGTTCAATTTTACGCCAAGTTTGCTGCAAGGCTTCATGAACTTCATTTGAAGAAAGATTAGACTCTGGAACTCGCATTGCCAACAACACAAGTCTCGCGTCTTCGACAAGCTTGGCTCTCTGAAGATTTTCTAAAGTCCATTCTTCCCAGCCTTGTTCATCAACTTTTGATAAAATCCATAGTTGAAAAGATTCATCAGCTAAGAAGTCTTCTATTTCGATATAATTGTTACGTTTTTGCATCTTACTATTAAGGTTACAAAAACATAGAGGACAGTTTTTATATTATATACTCACTTATTTAAGATTTTTTTTTGATTTTTTCTTAAATTTTTAAAAAACCCCTGAGGATATAAGGACTAAAAGCGGAATACTGCTCTTCCATTCTTTACGAAGAGTTAACAAACCACGGTGTAAAAGGTTGCTAGCTGATTGATAGTTTACATCTAACAAATCTGCTATCTGATCTACGCTTAAACCTTGATGATAGCGTAAATACAAGGCTTCTTTCTGGCGGCCTGGCAAATCGTTTAATAATTTATTTAAAAGAAGAACACGTTCGGCAGTTACTTCATCTTCTACCAAACTATTTTCTATAGAAAAATCAAAAAGAAACTCCAAAACGTCTGTTGTGGTGGTTTTTCTAAACACATGATCTCTTTCGTGCAAACGCGCAATTCTCTTTCTAACACTAGAAAGCAAATAGGCCTTAACTATAACATTATCTTGAAGAGAATCTCGATAAAGCCAAATATCAGCAAAAACATCTTGAATACAATCTTGCACTTTTTCAGTATACGGGCAAAGTGAATTACCATAACTGATTAAGTCTCTATAATATTTTTCAAAAAGTAAAGAAAATGATTTCTCATTACCATTTTTCAAATTGTTCCATAGAATAAAATCGTCTAAAACCTTGTTCTTCAAAATTTGGCTCATACAAAAATACTTAGGTGCGCAAAAAATCGAATCAATTTAAATCGATCGTAAAAAGGGATTAATTGCAAAGGATTAATATTGCTTTTAAAATTTGATTCTTTAAGGATTATAACGAATCTGTAATCACTATAATTTAACAAAAAGTTAAGCAAGCGCCTTACATTCTATCAAACCTTATCTATCACAAAAGAACCATATTTTAACATTATTTTTTGTTTTTGTGTGATAAATATAGAAAAGCAAATGATTAAAACCCAATAATTCGCTAAAATTTGCTCATTTTTCCAAATTCATCAGTATTTACCCTACTTTTTTAATTAAACTTAAAAATTACTATAATTTAAATTTTAATTAACAGATTGCATAAATCCCTCACAACAAAAAAATAATTAATCCAATAAAAAAGAGCCTTACGTAAGTAAGACTCTTTTTTGCTATCTATAGAAAGTCATTTAAATTTTAATAAACTTCGTTGATAGGTTTCCAGTGGCAGTTTTAGCTTGAAGAATGTAATTTCCTGATTTAAATTTTGAAACATCAATTTTTGAAATATTCTCAGCATTCGGAATCACTTGAATCAATTGCCCCAGAACATTATAAACATAGACTGACTCTATTTCAACGAAATCTTTTGAATCTATTTGGAGATAATTTTGAACAGGATTTGGATAAACACTAAAAGAAGATGAAAGCTCAAAATCTTGTCTCCCTAAAGTTTTAAAAGTAGACGTCTCTTTGTTTGTCAAAATTGGAAAATTATAGTCAAAATAAATATTGGCTTCATTCTGAAAAGTATCTCCAACAACTAAAGTGGGCAATGTTTTGATTTTAAAAGCGATATAACCATCATTATTCGCATCATCAAAAGGAAGATTTATTTTTTCGAAGATAAATTCTACTTTATTTCCTTCTGAAATTTTAGTTATGTAAGAATGGCTCGAACTAGTAGGAAATAAAGTCGAAACATCAAATTTTGAAGTGTCAATTATATCTTTAATCACAACATTTTCAGCATTATAAGTCCCCGTATTTTCAAAACGAATTAGATAGTGAACATATTGACCAATAAGTTCAGGTTTAATGACTTTTCCTTCTAAACAGGTTTTATCATTTGGATCATAAGAACCCACAACGGTTTGAGGAAATTCAAAAACATTATCATCAGGTGTTTCATCAGTTTCTGCAGAATTAATGATAACTTTATACTTTAATATATCTCCGTTATTTACTGCTGGAGTTTCAACCGGAGAATTCACGTTTAAAACTAAATCAATTTCTCTGCTTTCAAATGGTTTTAGATTTAAAAAATTCCAAACTAATTTACCAGAGCTTTGATTAGAAACCACAGAGTTTGAAGAAACAAAATCCAAAATTGAATCGTCAAAACTAAGATTTAAAGTTCCTGATTGAACAGTAGTTCCTTTATTTTTATAAACCAATTTATACTTTGCATCAAAACCCGGTCTCGCAGCATCAATAGGTATTACTGCAATTTCTAAATCGTTGTGATTTCCTATAGCCTTAATGCAAAAATCTTGCATCATTGGACTTGAAACAGCTGGAAATTGTACTTGAATTTCAGATGGCGAAATAGAAAAATAACTCGGATTCTCAAAAACTGGTGTAATTTTATAATTTCCAGCTGAAACCTTAATATCATAATTACCCGATCCATTACTTATTAAATTTCCTGACTCCGTTCCGTCCTCAATTTTAAACTTTAAGAAAGAAGCAGGAAAGTCAAAAGCATCGCAACCATTATTATTCAAGTCATTTCGATTTGTTCCCTTAATTGAAAAACTCTCACCTCCCGGAGTAAACGTACAATATGAATTCACATTATAATCTGTAATACCATCTTCCTTTAGAGTGTTTTCAATAGTTGTTATTTGATCATCATCTGCGCAAATATTTACTAATTTTGGATTCCCCGTAAGTGTAATCACGTTCTCTAAACTACCATTTTTAATATTTAGCGTTTCTAAGACCGGATTTTGAAAAATATGAAATTCTTTTAAAGAAGGCGACTTACTTAAATCTATTGATTTTATTGGGGTATACCAAATTTCAACTCTTTGTAAACTCACTAGCTCATCAAAATTTAAAGCTGATATACCATCCGCCGAAACCAACAACTCTTCTAATTTTGCCAATTTTGACAAATCTAAATTTGTCAATTTATTATACTGGCAATCAAGAATCTTCAAATCTAAAGCTTCTTTTAAATCTAAATTTTCAATAAAATTTTCACTACAATATAATTTAGTTATTTTTTTTAAGCCCACTAAATCTAATGTCGTTGTTTCTGTCTTGTTACACGATAAGTATAATAAGTTTGGGAATTTTGCTACATCATAATTTGAAAGCTTCGTCTCGCTGTATGATAAGTTTTGTAATGATTCATATGCTGTGATTTTTAAACTAGTTAGTGGATTCATATCACAATTCAAACTTTTAAGTTTGGTAAATCTAGACAGATCTAGGTTTGAAATGTTATTTAATTGACAAGATAAACTTTCAAAAACATTAGGATTTAAACCTGACAAATCTAAACTGTTAAGTAAATTTGAAGAACAACCTAATATTCTTAATTCGGGCATTGGCGTATTATCTAAATTAGTTAACTTATTCCCGTCACATTGTAGTTCAGTAAGATGCAAAAAATCAGACAAATCTAAGTGTGTAAGTAAATTATCAATACACATAAATCCACGTAAACTAGTAGCACCTGAATGATTTATTGTTATAATTTTATTCCCACTACAATTTACCGCTGCAAGACTAGACATGTTGCTAATATCTAAATCAGTAATAGTATTACTTGAGCAGTCAAAATCATATAAAATAGTAAAACTTTTAATTCCTGTTAACGATGCAATATTAGATCCACTAACGTTCAAATAACTTACCTTAGAGGCCTCAGAGCGATCAATTTCGCCATCACCATTTAAATCAATCTTTATGTTTTTATTAGTATTATCTTTTGCAATTTCATTATTTGTATCAGCTTCTAGAAGTTTTGCCTTGAAATTGGCATCTGGAAAAGTAATTATTTGCGCTTTTGATGAAGAAAAAAAGCACAAAGCCAGTAATAGCAGGTAGTTTTTTATCATAGATTTTATTAGTTTTTGGTGTTTAAATATATAAAACCCAAAAATAAAAACCTATAGCTTCATAAAAAAAACCTTACTAATTTACTTAATAAGGTTTTTTATAATCTGATGTTTAAAAGTAACTTAAAAAGCTACATTCCATCTTGGCAATTTACCATTTTCATCCAAGAAATCTTGCAAAACCTGACCTTCAACAGCAGTTGGAATAGCTTTTGCATCACCCACAAAAGTTTCATACCAAACTACTTCAAGCTCAGAAATATTCTCTAATTTCATTTGAGCTGGCCAAGAATACTTTCTTCCTGTTTTCGCAAACTGATGTCCGTTTACGATTTTATCATAAAGTCCGCCATTTTTGCTTTTTAAAGTTCCGTCATTCTGAACAGTTCCTGTAGAACCAACCATAATCAGTTCTTTTGTATCACCTTCAACAGCATATACGATAAAGATTCCAGCGCTTCCTTCTGGCGCGTTGCAAGCTTCTTCTAAACTATCATTTACAGTAAAAGTAAAACTGTTTGTTGATTTAAATTTTTCTAATTCTTTGTACATAATTCTTTTTTAAGCTTCTGAGATATTATCCCGATAGCTATCGGGATCGATGCTGAGTTTTATTTTATTTATGCCTCAGCCTTTAAAATGTAAAAAAGTCTCAACAAGAAATTGAGACTTTTTTTTAAAAATTTGTTATTTGAGACTTGAAAATTATCCAAGTACTTCTTTTACTTTTTTACCAATTTCAGCTGGTGAATCAACAACGTGAATTCCGTTCTCTCTCATGATTTGTTTTTTAGCAGCAGCTGTATCATCAGAACCACCAACGATTGCACCTGCGTGACCCATTGTTCTACCTGCAGGAGCAGTTTCTCCAGCGATAAAACCAATAACTGGTTTACGGTTACCGTCAGCTTTTACCCATCTTGCAGCATCAGCTTCTAATTGACCACCAATTTCACCAATCATGATGATAGCTTCAGTTTCTGGATCGTTCATTAATAATTCAACAGCTTCTTTAGTAGTAGTTCCAATAATTGGATCTCCACCAATTCCGATAGCTGTAGTGATTCCTAATCCTTGTTTTACAACTTGGTCAGCAGCTTCGTAAGTTAAAGTTCCAGATTTAGAAACGATACCAACTGTTCCTTTTTTGAAAACGAAACCTGGCATAATACCAACTTTAGCTTCACCTGGAGTAATTACACCTGGACAGTTTGGACCAATTAATCTTGAATTTCTTTCTTTAACATAATTATTTGCTTTAATCATATCTGCTACAGGAATTCCTTCTGTAATAGCAATAATTACTTTAATTCCAGCATCAGCAGCTTCCATAATTGCATCAGCAGCAAAAGCTGGCGGAACAAAAATGATAGAAGTATCAGCACCAGCTTGGTCAACAGCATCTTTTACTGTATTAAAAACTGGACGATCTAAATGGCTAGTACCACCTTTTCCTGGAGTTACACCTCCAACAACATTAGTACCGTACTCAATCATTTGAGAAGCGTGGAAAGTTCCTTCACTTCCTGTAAATCCCTGAACAATTATTTTGGAATCTTTATTAACTAAAACACTCATGATATATATTTTATGTAGTTTTTAAATTTGTGTTGCAAAAATAAGGTTTTGTAATGTATTTTGACTCTTTTATTGTCAAAAAAATATTAAGAAAATTGACTCATTTGATAACCTCTATAAAGTTTATCATCTTTTATTTGCCAAATGGTTGCAAAATGCGCTAAAAGCATCTCCTCTCTCGGATTCTCAATTGTTTTCACAAAATGAGAGTAACGCACTGATACTAAATCATCTTCGCTAATAATATGGCTAATTCTAACCTTAGAACGCACATAGGCACGACTAAGCTCATTGGCCATTTCAATTATCGAATCATAATCCATCTGAATAAAACCTTTACTGCTGTTCCATTCAAGCGTTACATCAGGATGCAGATATGTTTTTAAAATTTCGCTATCAATTAGGGCATCTGACTTATAAAATTTCTGAACAAATTCTTTAATAGACATATTACTTCAATTTACTTAAAATTTCAGGAATCTTCTTGATATTGGCTAATTGTTTCAATTTCTCTCTAGACTCTTCAATTGGGGTTCCAAAATATGATTTTCCTCCCTCAACTGATTTTGTTACACCCGTTTGCCCCATAACAACTGCTTTTGCTCCAATTGTTATACCGCTTGTTGTACCAACTTGACCCCATAAGGTCACTTCATCTTCTATAATCACGCAACCTGCAATACCAGTTTGCGAAGCAATCAGACATTTTTTTCCAATTACGGTATCATGGCCAACATGTACTTGATTATCTAATTTAGAACCTGCACCGATAGTTGTATCTCCAGTAACTCCTTTATCGATTGTACATAAAGCACCAATACCAACATTATCTTCAATAACAACTCTTCCGCCAGAAACTAATTGGTCAAAACCTTCAGGACGTTTTTTATAATAAAAAGCATCAGCTCCTAGAATAGTACCAGCATGTATAATAACATTGTCGCCGATTACAGTATAATCATAGATAGAAACATTAGAATGTATCAAACAGTTTTTACCTATTTTCACATGATTTCCAACAAATGTATTTGGCTGAATTATAGTACCCTCTCCTATTTCTGCAGAAGGTGCAATGGCAACATTAGCAAATTGAAACGGTTTAAAATGTTTGGTAAGAATATTGAAATCTCTAAACGGGTCGTCAGATATTAAAAGGGCTTTACCTTCTGGACATTCCACTTCTTTGTTTATTAAAACAATTGTCGCTGCCGATTGTAAAGCTTTATCATAGTATTTTGGGTGGTCAACAAAAACAATGTCTCCAGGCTCCACAACGTGTATCTCGTTCATGCCTAAAATTTGAAAGTCCTTGTCGCCAATAAATTTGCAATTAAGCAAATTGGCAATTTCTTGTAAAGAATGACTCTTTGGAAATTTCATATAGTATAATTAGAAAATTTGTCAATTAGAAAATGAGTCAATTAGAATGTGAATATACAAAATTATGTCGATTCACTTATTATCTAATTGACTCATTGTCAAATTTATCTTAATCAAAAAGACTACTCTTTTACACGCTCCATATAAGAACCTGTAGCTGTATCAATTTTAATTTTATCACCTTCGTTAATAAACAAAGGAACATTGATGTTCGCTCCTGTTTCTACTGTAGCATTTTTAGTAGCGTTTGTTGCAGTATTTCCTTTTACACCTGGTTCAGCGTAAGTTACTTCAAGAATAACAGATGCTGGCATATCTACCGATAAAGGCAAATCAGTTTCTGTATTGATTTGAACCATTACGTTTGTACCTTCTTTTAATAATTCTGGAGCATCCAAAATATTTTTGTTCAAAGAAATCTGCTCAAACGTTTCAGCATTCATGAAGTGAAATTCATCTCCCTCTGGATATAAAAACTGGAATGTATGTGTTTCAACACGAATAACGTCAATCTTGTGTCCTGCTGAAAATGTATTATCTAATACTTTTCCAGAAGTTAAACTTTTCAATTTAGTTCTTACGAAAGCTGGTCCTTTTCCAGGTTTTACGTGAAGAAATTCAATAATTTTATAGATATCGTGATTAAATTTAATACACAATCCGTTTCTAATATCTGATGTAGATGCCATTTTGTTTTTTTATTTTAGATTTTAGAATGTAGATTTCAGATTCTTTACATAGAATCAATCTTCATTTTTATTTAATATTTATTTCAAATTCTTTTCAAAGTTCAGAAATCTGTCCGATAGCTATAGGAACTAAAATAATTAGTAGTTCCCTGAATAACCTTTCATAATTCCTCTAGATGAATTTCTAATAAAATCTAGAATTTCATCTCTTTCTGGAGTTGCTTCCATTTCAGCTTCAATAATACTTAAAGCCTGAGTTGTATTATAATTCTTTTGATATAAAATTCTATAGATCTCCTGAATTTCTCTAATCTTTTCAGTTGTGAAACCTCTTCTTCTTAAACCAACAGAGTTAATACCAACATATGATAATGGTTCTTTTGCTGCTTTTGTGTATGGCGGAACGTCTTTTCTAACCAAAGACCCACCAGAAATCATAGCGTGATCTCCAATATGGATAAATTGGTGAATTGCAGCCAAACCTCCGATAACAGCATGATTTCCAACAACCACGTGACCTGCTAAAGCAACACCGTTTACAATAATTGCATTGTTTCCAATCTCGCAATCGTGAGCAATATGCGCGTAAGCCATTACTAAACAATTGTTACCAATTACAGTCTGACCAGAAGCAATTGTTCCTCTGTTTATGGTTACACATTCTCTAATTGTACAATTATCACCAATAATGGCAAGAGAATCCTCACCTCCGAATTTTAAATCTTGTGGTACCGCAGAAATTACAGCCCCCGGAAAAATATTACAATTTTTTCCAATTCGAGCGCCTTCCATGATCGTCACGTTTGAACCAATCCAAGTACCATCACCAATAACAACATTATTGTGGATTGTTGTAAATGGCTCTATTACAACGTTTTTAGCGATTTTTGCGCCTGGATGAACATATGCTAATGGTTGATTCATCTGTATGTTTTATATTTTTAATTAAAATATTCTAATTTGAAGCAACAAACCTAAACAATAAATTTGATAATTTATTATTGTTTTCTTGCTATTTGTGCCATTAATTCTGCTTCAGTTACTAATTTACCATTTGCATAAGCGTTAGCCTGCATATGACAAATTCCTCTTCTGATAGGAGAAATTAACTCACATTTAAAGATTAAAGTATCACCTGGCAATACTTTGTGTTTAAATTTAACATTATCAATTTTCATGAAATATGTCAAATAATTTTCAGGATCTGGAACAGTGCTTAATACTAATATCCCACCTGTTTGTGCCATTGCTTCTACAATTAATACACCTGGCATAACTGGAGCTTCAGGGAAGTGACCAACAAAGAAATTCTCGTTCATAGTAACATTTTTCAATCCCACTACGTGACGATCAGACATTTCGATAATTCTGTCAATCAACAAGAATGGCGGTCTGTGAGGCAGCATAGACATGATTTTATGAATATCCATCAATGGTTCTTGATGTAAATCATAAGTAGGAACATGATTTCTCTGCTCTATTTTGATAATTTTTGCCAATTTCTTTGCAAATTGAGTATTTACAAAGTGTCCTGGTTTATTAGCAATAATTTTTCCTTGAATACGAACTCCAATTAAAGATAAATCTCCAATTACGTCAAGCAATTTGTGTCTTGCAGCTTCGTTTGGATAGTGTAAAGTCAAGTTATCCAAAACTCCATTTGGCTTAACAGAAATCTCTTCTTTACCAAATGCTTTCTTTAAATTCTCCATTGTAGACTCAGAGATTTCTTTATCTACATAAACAATTGCGTTGTTTAAATCTCCACCTTTAATAAGTCCGTGCTCTAAAAGAGACTCTAATTCGTGTAAGAAACTAAAAGTTCTAGAGCTTGCAATTTCAGATTTAAAGTCTGCTAAACTTTTAAGAGTAGCATTTTGAGTACCTAAAACTTTTGTACCAAAATCTACCATTGTTGTAACCTGATATTCATCGCTTGGCATAACAAGGATCTCGCTTCCTGTTGCTTCATCAGTAAAAGAGATTACTTCTTTTACTACGTAAACATTACGTTGCGCATCTTGTTCTTCAATTCCAGCTTTTTCAATCGCTTCAACAAAATATTTTGATGAACCATCCATAATAGGAAGTTCAGAGGCATTCAATTCAATAATAATGTTATCCAAATCGCAGCCAACTACTGCAGCTAAAACGTGTTCTGGTGTTTGAATTTTTACTCCTAATTTCTCAAGATTTGTTCCTCTTTGAGTATTAACAACATAATTAGCATCAGCCTCAATGACTGGTTGACCTTGCAAATCTACTCTTACAAAAGTGAAACCATTATTAACGGGTGCAGGTTTAAAAGTCATTGTAACTTCTTTTCCAGTGTGTAAACCAACTCCTGTTAGCGAAATTTCATTTTTGATGGTCTTCTGTTTAACCATTATTTCCATTTTTTGGGTTTATTATTTGTTTTTTTAATTCTTCAACTTCAGCCACAATTTTAGGCAGATTCTTAAAATGAACGTACGATTTATTAAAATCCGTATATCCAAGAGATGGCGTCCCCTGCAGAACTTCATCATCTTTAATGTTTCTAGCTACACCTGACTGCGCTTGAAGCCTAACATTATTTCCTATTGTTAAGTGACCTGCAATACCTACTTGCCCACCAATCATACAGTTTTCGCCGATTTTTGTAGAACCTGCCACACCAGTTTGAGCTGCTATCACAGTATTTTTACCAATTTCTACATTATGGGCAATCTGAATTTGATTGTCTAATTTAACTCCTTTTCTAATAATTGTAGAACCAAGAGTTGCTCTGTCAATTGTAGTATTAGCACCAATATCTACATTATCTTCAATGATAACATTTCCAATCTGAGGTACTTTACTGTATTCTCCATTTTCGTTTGGAGCAAAACCAAAACCATCTGCACCTATAATAACACCAGAATGCACTGTGCAATTATTACCGATTACAGTTTCAGAATAGATCTTTGCACCAGCAAAAATGAATACATTATCTCCAATAACAACGTTATCACCAATAAAGCTATTTGGGTAAATTTTCACATTATTCCCTAAAACCACATTTTGCCCGATATAACTAAAGCTTCCTAAATATAAATTCTCGCCATATTTAGTTCCTTCAGACATATACGACTGAGGTTCGATACCGTTTTTGTTTAATTTTACCTGATTATAAAAATGCAAAAGTTTAGAAAACGCTGCATAAGCATCTTCTACCTTTATAAGTGTAGTACTAATTTCCTGTTCAGGAATAAAGCTATCATTAACAATTGTTACTGTCGCTTTTGTAGTATATATATAATTGATATACTTCGGGTTAGCCAAAAAAGTAAGCGATCCTTCGTCACCTTCTTCGATCTTGGAAAGCTTAGAAACTTCTGCATTGGGATTCCCAACAACTTCTCCTTCTAAAATTCCTGCTATTTGTTCTGCTGTAAATTTCATCGCGACAAAAATATAAAAAATAGGATTTAAATGTTAATTTTATATAAGTTGTTTTGGGAAACAGATATAATATTTTGTTACCAATTTAGATAACGATTTCAAATTCAGCTGGTCAGAAGCTTCAACAACATCTTCAATTGTTTTATCTTTTTTCAAAATACGAATAGGTTCTGCTTCTTTACTATACGCTTGGTTTTTAATTTTTCCTCTAAAAATAAAATACCCCGCATCTACAGCCGAAATTTGATGCGCTTCTGCAAACTCCTCTTTTAAAGATTGCGATTCTTCCATCGGAATTTTCTCTGCGCTAAGCTTAATTTTCAGCAAATCTCTGTTAATGATCATTTTACTTAAAGTAGAAAGTATAAAATCATTGTGCCTTTGCCAAGCTTTTAATGCGCTTATAATATCAAAATCATCTAATTGTGAAAACAAGTCTAATTTCTCTGCATCAAAATCTTCAAGCGTAATTTTATTTTGCATGAAATACATTAGAGGTTCGCTGCAAGGTAGTTTAACACCTTTTAGAGTCAGTTCTTTTGCTCTTTTTAAAACTTTCATTAAAATTAATTCTGCCACCAAGCTTGTTTTGTGCAAGTAAGCCTGCCAGTACATTAATCTTCTGGAAAGCAGAAATTTCTCGACAGAATAAATTCCTTTTTCTTCAATGACCAAAACATCGTTTTCTACGTTCATCATCTGAATCAATCGTTCAGAATTTACATTTCCTTCTGCAACACCTGTATAAAAACTATCTCGTTTTAAATAATCCATTCGATCCATATCCAATTGACTCGAAATCAATTGCAACATGAATTTTCTGTGATATTCTCCTTTAAATACCTGAATCGCCAAACTTAATCTTCCGCCAAATTCTTCGTTAAGCTGATTCATAAACAATAGCGAAATGGCTTCATGATGCACATCTTCAACAATGCTTTTTTCCATTGCATGCGAAAATGGCCCATGCCCTATATCATGAAGCAAAATTGCTATTAAAAGCGCATTTTCTTCTTCTTCAGAAATAACTACATCTTTAAAACGAAGCGTATCAATGGCCTTCTTCATCAAATGCATACATCCTAAGGCATGATGAAAACGGGTATGATTGGCTCCTGGATACACCAAATATGATAATCCCATCTGTGAAATACGGCGCAAACGTTGAAAATAAGGATGCTGAATTAAGTCGTAAACCAGCTCATTCGGAATCGTAATGAAGCCATATATAGGATCGTTGAATATTTTTAATTTATTGATCTGAGTCACAGTGTGGTCATTTTTTAGGTCAACAAATATAAGTAAATAAGTATAAAGAGCTTGGTGTTTTTTATTTAAAAATCACAATCGAAATTGTAATGATTATCAATAAAATACATTTAAAAATGTTAAATTTCAAAATAAAATCATGCTTCATCTTAAATAATTTTATACTATTTTTAATACTTTTTAAGTTCTATAACTTTAAATTGCAGTAAAATTAAATTGATTTATGGATAAGATAAAAATACTTTGGGTCGACGATGAAATCGATCTTTTAAAGCCTCACATATTATTTCTAGAAAAAAAGAATTACGAAGTTACGACTTGTAATAACGGACTCGATGCGATTGCGCTATTTGAAGAAGATAATTTTGATATTGTTTTTCTAGATGAAAACATGCCTGGAATGAGTGGATTGGAAACACTTTCTGAAATGAAAGAGAAAAAATCGGCCATCCCTATGATTATGATTACCAAAAGCGAGGAAGAATACATTATGGAAGAAGCCATTGGTTCTAAAATCGCTGATTATCTGATTAAACCGGTAAATCCGAATCAGATTTTATTGAGTTTGAAGAAAAATCTCGATGATTCGAGATTAATTACAGAAAAAACAACCTTAGATTACCAGAAAGAATTCAGAAAAATTTCGATGGAATTGGCAATGGTTAATTCATATGAAGACTGGATTGAACTGTATAAAAAATTGCTTTTTTGGGAACTAAAATTAGAAGACATCAACGATACAGCGATGATTGAAATTCTAGAATCTCAAAAAGTCGAAGCGAATTCTCAATTTGGAAAATATATCGAGAGAAATTACGAAGACTGGTTTGCTCCAAAAGCAGATAAACCAATTCAATCCAATACTTTATTTAAAGAATTAGTGGTTCCAGAAATAAAAAAGAAAGACAAACCGATTCTTTTTGTAGTAATTGATAATCTACGTTACGACCAATGGAAAGCTTTTGAAGGCGTTATTTCAAACTATTACAAACTAGAAAAAGAAGTTCCGTACTACTCTATTCTTCCTACTGCTACTCAATATGCACGAAACGCAATTTTTTCTGGATTAATGCCTTTAGAAATGGAAAAACAGTTTCCTGAATATTGGAAAAATGATGTGGAAGATGGCGGAAAAAACCTTTACGAAGCAGAATTTTTATCAGCTCAATTGAAACGTTTAGGCTTAAACATTAAGGAAGATTATTTTAAAATCACGAATTATGCTGGAGGAAAAAAACTAGCAGAAAACTTTAAGGCCTTAAAAGGAAACGACTTAGTAACGGTAGTTTACAACTTTGTTGATATGCTTTCGCACGCTAAAACCGAAATGGAAGTCGTAAAAGAATTGGCTTCAGATGACAAAGCATATCGTTCTTTGACTTTAAGCTGGTTTAAAAATTCACCTTTGTTAGAAATCATTCAACAAGCACAACTTTTAGGCTTCAAGCTGATTCTAACAACTGACCACGGAACAATAAATGTAAAAAATCCGTCGAAAGTTGTGGGAGATAAAAATACAAGTCTAAATTTGCGTTACAAAACTGGACGCAGCTTAACATATGAGCAAAAAGACGTTTATGTAGTAAAAGAGCCTAAAACTATTGGTTTGCCGGCTATAAACATGAGCAGTTCGTTTATTTTTGCCAAAAATGATTTCTTTTTGGCTTACGTAAACAACTATAATCATTATGTGAGTTATTACAAAAACACCTACCAGCACGGCGGAATTTCGTTAGAAGAAATGATTATTCCGTTCTTGGTATTTAATCCGAAATAAAAAGTTTTCAGTCGCGGTTGTCAGTCACAGTAATACTGAAAGCTGCGACTGAGACTAAATTAAATAAGTAATTAAAAATGAATATCGTTTTTTCATTAGATCAAATTCAAGAAGTTGCAGAGCAGATTATAGCTTCAAATCCTAATAAAATTATCCTTTTTAATGGAGAAATGGGAGTTGGAAAAACTACTTTGATCAAACAGCTTTGCAAAAGTCTTGGAATTACTGACGCAACTAGTAGCCCTACTTTTTCTTTAGTAAACGAATATCAAATTCCAAGCGGAAAAAAAGTCTATCATTTTGACTTTTACAGAATAAAACAAGAAACAGAAGCGCTAGATATGGGAGTTGATGATTACCTATATTCTGGAAATTGGTGTTTTATTGAATGGTCTGAAAAAATCGCAAGTTTAATTCCAGAAGAACATTCTACAATAAACATTAAATTACTTTCTGACAGTAAAAGAGAGTTAGAATTGGTCTAAAAATATTCAATCAGTACTTTTAATTGAGGGATATTGTATTTCTTAACTTTTCGCTTTGAGTATTAGCAGAATTTTTACACTAATTTTAAAACTTTTTACGTAATTTGTACTCTTAATTTTTTGCACTATCCATGTCAATCACGTTAACTCCATTTACAAAACAACAATTAATACCGCAGGAAGAAAAACTTGAGGTTGGTCGTTTTAAAAGAGAACTTTTTATAGGAATTCCTAAAGAAACAAGTTATCAGGAACGTCGTATCTGTCTTACGCCTGATGCAGTCGCTTCTCTAACTTATGAAGGGCATCGCGTTATGATAGAATCGGGCGCTGGAGAAAGTTCGAGTTATACAGACAAAGAGTACGCAGATGCCGGTGCGGAAATTACAAAAGATACCAAAAGAGTTTTTGGCTGTCCGTTTCTATTAAAAGTAGAACCGCCAACTTTAACTGAAATCGAAATGATTAATCCTGAAACGGTTATTATTTCTGCTATTCAGCTAAAAACCAAAAAGAAAGAATACTTCGAAGCTTTAGCAAAAAAGAAAATCACTGCCTTAGCTTTTGAATATATAAAAGATGAAGACGGTTCTTATCCAGCAGTAAAATCTTTAAGCGAAATTGCCGGAACAGCTTCAATCTTAATTGCTGCCGAATTAATGATTACAAACGAATTCGGGAAAGGACTTTTATTCGGAAACATAACTGGCGTTCCTCCTACCGAAGTTGTAATACTTGGTGCTGGAACTGTTGGTGAATTTGCCGCTAAAACAGCAATTGGATTAGGAGCCAATGTAAAAGTTTTCGATAATTCGATCACTAAATTACGTCGTCTGCAGAACAATTTAAATCAAAGAATTTTTACTTCCACCATACAGCAAAAAGGTTTATTAAAAGCTTTAAGACGCTGTGATGTCGCAATTGGCGCCATGCGTGGTAAAGAACGCTGTCCGATTGTGGTTAATGAAACAATGGTTGAACACATGAAAAAAGGCGCTGTAATTGTTGACGTCAGCATTGATACTGGAGGTTGTTTTGAAACATCTGAAGTTACGACTCATGAAAAACCAACATTCATAAAAAATAATGTTTTACACTATTGTGTGCCAAATATCCCTTCAAGATATTCTAAAACTGCTTCATTATCAATCAGTAACATTTTAACACCTTATTTACATCAGATAGCCGAAGATGGTGGTATTGAAAGTGCCATTCGATGTAACAAAGGCCTTAAAAACGGAATTTATTTATATCACGGAATCCTAACAAATAAAGCTATTGGCGACTGGTTCGATCTTCCGGATAACGATATTAATTTACTTGTATTTTAAGGGAACTTTAGTGTACCTTTGCAAAAAATTTATTTCATGAAGTTCGTACATCGTTTTGCATATTACCTGATTGGTCTCGTTATGGGATGTTTTATTGTATCAGGATTTTTTATCGGAAAAGACACCCGATGCAATTATTTTCCAAATGCCAGAGTTTTAAACAATCTTAGAACAAAACCATTTCAATATTCTCCAAAAGCTGTTCAGACTTTAAACGAAAAATGGGTTGACACAGCAGATATCAAAAACACCTTAACTTACGGAGATGTGGATTTTGACCAAAGCAATGTTCCTTCAAAAGGCGGAAAACTATACATCATTGAAGGAAAAACGGTTAAAAATCAAGAGATTATTTTAAAAGTAGTGAATTACGAAAACAAAGCTGTTTTAGAAGAAATTGTCAAAAAATAAAAAGAAACCCAATAACAAAACAGTTATTGGGTTTTCTTTTATAAAAATATTTCTCGAAAATCAAAAAGACGCAAAGTTTTTTCTCTTTGACACTTTGCAACTCTGAACCTTTGTAGCTTTAAAAAACTTACCACTCAATTTCTTTCAATCCTTTCGCTTTCAAGAAATCATTAGTCTGACTGAAATGTTTATTTCCAAACCAAAAACCTCTATTGGCGCTCAAAGGCGAAGGATGTCCCGATTTTAAAATATGATGTTTTGATGCATCGATCAAAGAAGCTTTCTTTTGAGCAAAACCACCCCAAAGCAAGAAAACAACATTTTCTTTTTCAGCAGAAATTTGCTTAATGACAGCATCTGTAAATTTTTCCCAACCTTTTCCTTGATGGCTCCCCGCTTCAGATTGCCTAACGGTTAAAGTTGCATTTAAGAGAAAAACACCTTGGTCTGCCCAACGCTCCAAGTTTCCAGTTTTTGGCAGCGGTTTACCCAAATCCGTTTCGATTTCTCTAAAGATATTATATAACGAAGGAGGAAAAGGAATTCCGTCATTCACAGAAAAACACAAACCATTTGCTTGATTTGGTCCGTGATAAGGATCTTGCCCAATAATAACCACTTTTACTTCATCAAAATGGCAATGATCAAAAGCAGAAAAAATCTGGCTCCCTTTTGGGTAGCAAACTTTTGTCGCATATTCCGATTTTACAAATTCAATTAAATCTTTGAAATATGGTTTTTCGAATTCTTCATTCAAAACAGGCTTCCAAGAAGAATGCATTTTTACGTCCATAATTTTTTTTTTATGCGAATTTCTGAAATAAATACTTAAAATCAAAAAAGTCCAAAGTCCAAAGCTAAGTAAACTAAAAACTATAATTCATAATTCATAATTCATAACTTATCATTAATATTCATAAGTCATAATTCACAATTCATGATTGTTTTCGTACTTTTGTCTTTGCTTTCATAAAGAAATTAAATGATCAGTATTACCGAAAAAACGTTACAAGACTTACAATTTCCAACCGTTCTCGAAACCATATCTGATGGTTGCAACACCGATATTGGAAAAGAAAAGGCTTTACAAATAAAACCATTTAGAGATAAAGAAGAATTAATGCAAGCTTTGATGCAGACATCAGAGTATGTGTCTTCTTTTCAAAATAACAACGCCATTCCGAATCACGGATTTGACGCTATAACGCATGAAATTAAGTTTCTTGCCATCGAAGACAGTTTTCTGGAAGTTGGAAGTTTTAGAAAAATTGCCAATCTTTCTGCGACTACAAATGTCTTGTTGAATTTCTTAAAAAAGTTTGACGATTATTATCCAAATTTAAATGCAAGAGCTTCTCGCGTAGAATTAACCAAAGATATTATAACAGCAATTGATGCAATTGTAGACAAATATGGAGAAATAAAAGACAATGCTTCTCCTACTCTGTCTGGAATTCGCCAAAATATGAATTTGGTTCGCGGAAAAGTAAACCAAAGTTTTGGTGTGGCTTTAACTCAATACAATAGCTTGGGTTATTTGGACGATATTAAAGAGAGTTTTGTTCAAAACCGTAGAGTTTTAGCGGTGCTAGCCATGTATCGCCGTAAAGTAAAAGGCTCAATTTTAGGAAGTTCCAAGACTGGAAGCATTGCTTACATTGAACCTGAAGCTACTTTAAAATATTCTCGTGAATTAGCGAATTTAGAATATGAAGAGAAAGAAGAAATTACGAGAATTTTGAAGAATTTATCCAATGTAATTCGTCCTTATCTTCCTTTATTGATTGAATATCAAGACTTTTTAAGTGATATTGATGTTGTTGCTGGAAAAGCAAAGTATGCAAATCGCATTAACGGAATCTTACCAGCAATTACAGAAGAAAGAAGATTGTTTTTTAGAGAAGCCTATCATCCGATTTTGTATTTGACTAACAAGCAAAAACAAGAAGTTACGCATCCGCAGACGATTGAACTGAAACAAGAAAACAGAATTATTGTAATCTCTGGCCCAAATGCTGGAGGAAAAACTATTTCTTTAAAAACAGTTGGATTATTGCAATTAATGCTGCAATCAGGAATATTAATTCCGGTTCATGAAAGAAGCGAAACTTTCTTGTTCGACAGAATCTTAACCGATATTGGAGACAACCAATCTATTGAAAATCATTTAAGTACTTATTCCTATCGTTTAAAAAACATGAATTACTTTTTAAAGAAATGTAATCGAAAAACCATGTTTTTGATTGATGAATTTGGTACAGGTTCTGATCCTGAACTGGGTGGTGCTTTGGCTGAAATTTTCTTGGAAGAATTTTATCATCGTGAAGCTTTTGGAATTATCACAACGCATTACGCGAATTTAAAAATTTTGGCAAACGAATTACCATACGCAACAAATGCGAACATGATGTTTGATGAAAAAACTCTTGAGCCAATGTACAAACTGGCTCTTGGTCAGGCAGGAAGTTCTTTTACTTTTGAAGTGGCACAAAAAAATGGAATTCCGTTTGGATTGATTAATCGTGCGAAAAAGAAAATTGAAGTTGGAAAAGTCCGTTTTGATAAAACCATTGCCAATCTTCAAAAAGAAAGATCGAAGCTTGAAAAAACTTCTCTCAATTTAAAAGAAGAAGAAACTCGCGCGCGTGAGGAAAGCAAAAAGATGGAAACCATCAATACCAAGATTCAGCAAAAACTGGAAAGCTATCAAGAATTATACGACAGTAATCAGAAAATAATTTACATCGGACAAAAAATTGATGATATTGCCGAGAAATATTTCAACAACAAAAACAAAAAAGAACTTATTGGCGAATTTTTGAAAATTGTTGAGATTGAAAATTCAAAACGTAAAAAAGCAACTCCAAAAGAAGTAAAAGCAAAAGTTGAAAAACAAAAAGAGATTATTGCCGAAGTACAGGTAAAAGTTGAAGAAATTCGAAAAGAGAAAAAAGAGAAAAAACTTAAACCTGTTGTAGAAAAACCTAAACCTATTTTAAAAGTTGGTGACCGAGTAAGAATGCTCGATGGCAGATCGGTTGGAAGCATAGACTTAATCGAAAAAAATAAAGCAACTGTAAATTATGGCATTTTTACTTCGAAAGTAAGCTTGGACGAATTGGAATTGGTAGAAGCTATTAAGAAATAAAGTTTTCAGTCGCAGTGACAGTTTTCACTATAAAAAATTGATCAAAAAACGCCAAAATCAAAATAAAGCGATTTAAGCGATTGTTTTAAAAATTACACAAAAGTAGGTCGGCATTATTTTTAAATCGATTTAGAGCAATTTATGAAAGCTGTTTTTAATTTATTAAATTTATGCAAAAATAAAATTCGATAGATAAAATTAATTTATTTATATTATATATAACTTTTATAAAGTTTTACTTTTAAAGCCATAAAATGGAAAGCCTTCCCATAAATAAAAAAATTATTCTTTTTGACGGAGTTTGCAATCTCTGCAGTTCGGCGGTTCAATACATTATCAAACATGACCAAAAAGATATTTTTAGATTTGTCGCATTACAATCTGATTTAGGAATTTCGATTTGCAAACATTTGGGAATCAGTTTTTCAAAAATGGACAGTATAATTTTATATGATCCTGGAACAGCTTATTTTTATAAATCTTCTGCAATTATTGAAATTGCTAAAAATTTCGGAGGCTTTTGGAAACTCACTCCAATTTTTAGAATTTTACCCATTTTTATTAGTGACAGAATTTATGATTATGTCGCAAAAAACAGATACAATTGGTATGGCAAAAAAGAAAGCTGTATGATTCCAAATCCGGAGCTGAAAAAGAAGTTTCTTTAAGAGAAATTCCAAATTCTGAAATTCCAAATTCCAATTTTCCACAATATTGTCATTTCGACGAAGGAGAAATCTTCGCAAGTAACTCCGTAACGAAAACCCAATCTTCAAGCTTCTCGTGGAGATTTCTCCTTCGTCGAAATGAAATACTATGTATTAACAAAAAATCCCAAATTCGCATCAATTGGAATTTAGGATTTTTTATATTTAAACTTTTCAGATTCTTATCTGATCAATTTTCTGTATTTCAAACGTTTTGGAGTTAAGTCACCACCAAGACGTTTCTTTTTGTTTTCTTCGTAATCAGAGAAACTTCCTTCAAAGAAATAAACTTCAGAATTTCCTTCAAAAGCTAGAATGTGTGTACAAATTCTATCCAAGAACCATCTGTCATGAGAAATAATTACAGCACAACCGGCAAAATTCTCCAAACCTTCTTCAAGAGCACGAAGTGTATTTACGTCAAGGTCGTTTGTAGGCTCATCCAGTAAAAGTACGTTTCCTTCTTCTTTCAAAGTCATCGCTAAGTGCAAACGGTTACGTTCTCCACCAGAAAGCATTGATACTTTTTTGTTTTGCTCTCCACCACCAAAGTTGAAACGAGATAAGTAAGCTCTTGAATTTACCTGCTTACCTCCCATCATAATCAACTCCTGACCATCTGCAAAGTTTTCCCAAATAGATTTATTCGGATCAATATTGGCGTGCGACTGATCTACGTAAGCAATTTTTACAGTATCACCAACCGTAAATTCTCCGCTATCAGTAGTTTCTTCTCCCATTATCATTTTGAAAATAGTAGATTTACCAGCACCGTTTGGTCCGATAATTCCAACAATACCTGCTTGTGGCAAAGTAAAATTCAGATTATCATATAATAATTTATCTCCAAAAGCTTTAGAAACATTTTTGGCTTCAATAACATTTGTTCCTAAACGTGGACCATTCGGGATGTAGATCTCTAATTTCTCATCCAATTGTTTTTGATCTTCATTCAATAATTTGTCGTAGTTCTGCAAACGCGCTTTTTGTTTTGTCTGACGACCTTTTGCACCTTGACGAACCCACTCCAACTCACGCTCTAAAGTTTTTCTACGTTTAGAAGCTACTTTTTCTTCTTGAGCCAAACGGTTTGATTTTTGATCCAACCAAGAAGAATAGTTTCCTTTCCATGGAATACCTTCTCCTCTATCTAACTCAAGAATCCAACCTGCCACATTATCAAGGAAATAACGGTCGTGCGTTACCGCAATTACAGTTCCAGAATATTGTGCTAAGTGTTGCTCTAACCAAAGAACTGACTCAGCATCAAGGTGGTTAGTAGGCTCATCTAATAACAATACGTCTGGCTGTTGCAATAACAAACGGCATAATGCTACACGGCGACGCTCTCCTCCTGAAAGGTTTTTAATTGGCGTATCTCCTTCTGGAGTACGCAACGCATCCATCGCGATTTCTAATTTTGTATCGATTTCCCAAGCACCAAGCGCATCAATTTTGTCTTGTAAAGCTGCCTGACGGTCCATCAATTTATCCATTTTATCCTGATCTTCGTAGTATTCTGGAAGACCGAATAAGTCATTAATTTGATTGTATTCTTCTAAAACTGCCATAGTTTCAGCCGCACCTTCACGAACAATTTCGATAACTGTTTTAGAATCATCCAAAATCGGTTCTTGCTCTAGATATCCCACTGTGTAGCCAGGTTGAAAAACTACATCTCCTTGATAGTTTTTATCAACTCCAGCAATAATTTTTAAAAGTGAAGATTTTCCAGAACCGTTAAGTCCCAAAATTCCAATCTTAGCTCCGTAAAAGAAACTGAGGTAAATATTCTTAAGAACCGGTTTGTCTGCTCCTTGATAGGTTTTACTCAATTTCTGCATTGAGAAAATTACTTTCTTATCGTCTGACATTTTTATATTTTATTTTAATTGTTTAATTAGATTTGAGATTAATATTGCCGCTATTTAAATTAAACTCTGCCTTTTAAAGCATTGAATACCCAGGCATTTGCAAAAAAACCAACTCCAACAGCACCAAATCCCCAACCTGACACATCACTGTATCTAAAGATTCCAAGACCTATAAGCAACAATCCCATAAGCACCATTATTAAAGTAGCCCATCCTAAAATGGTATTTTTATTCATTCCCATAGTTTATAAATATTTTAATGCAATTTTTTTAGAAAGGCAAATATCGTGAATTTTAACGGCTTAATTAAAAATTTTATATAGCATTTCTTTTAATAGATCAGATTGAGGTAATGCGTTAGCTCCCACCCCTTTACTCTTAACATCAATATCTCGTAAAGCACCAACAATCTGACTTACTTTTCGCATTGGATAATTTTTTACTGCCAAATCATATTCTTTTAAGAAATACGGATTCACTCCAAGTGCTGATGCCACATTTTTAGGACTCTTATCTTTTAATCCATGGTATTTTAGAAGCTGAACAAAAAAACCGAATACCAATCCTGTAGTCATAACAAGAGGATATTCTTTCGGATTATGGGCAAAATTTTCCGCTATCTTATAAGCTTTCAATTGATTGCGTTCTCCAATAGCTTTTCTAAGTTCGAATACATTGTAATCTTTACTGAAACCTATATTTTCTTCAATGTGCTCGGCTGTAATCATTGTCCCCTGTGGTAAAATAATCTGTAGTTTCTCCAGCTCATTATTGATTTTACTCAAATCTGTCCCTAAAAATTCTACAAGCATAGCATTTGCTTTGGGATCAATCGTATATTTTTTTCCAGCTAAAACACGTTTAATCCAGTCTCCAACCTGATTTTCGTATAATTTTTTGCTTTCATAAACAACGCCTTTCTGCCCTAAAAGCTTAGTAACTTTTTTACGTTTATCCAGCGTTTTGTATTTATAGCAAAAAACCAAAACCGTGGTCTGCATCGGGTTTTCGACATAAGATTCGATTTTGTCAATTGTTCTAGATAAATCCTGCGCCTCTTTCACGATAACAACCTGACGCTCAGCCATCATAGGATAGCGCTTGGCCGTTGAAATTATATCATCAACTGATACATCTCTTCCATATAAAACTGTCTGATTAAAACCTCTTTCTTCTTCAGCCAAAACATTCTCTTCAATATACTCCGAAAGCTTATCTATATAATATGGTTCTTCACCCATTAAAAAATAAATCGGTTTAATATCTCCGGCTTTTATATCATTAACAATTTTTACTACTTCGTCCATTTAAAATTTGTTTCAAGTTTAAAGTTTCAAGTTGATACGAAACCTCAAACTATTTTTTATTTTTGCTTTATGCTTAAACTAAATTTCCCAACTTACACTTTCCGATTCAAAAATAGCGAAAATAAAGTGTCTATTTTTGATGAAATCAGGAAAAAATTTATAATTCTTACTCCAGAAGAATGGGTTCGTCAGCACGTTGTTCATTATCTCATGCATGAAAAAAAATATCCAAAATCACTTATTAACGTAGAGAAAGTTTTAACTGTCAATGGATTACGAAAACGATATGATGTTGTTGTGTTTAACTCAGATGGTTCTATACATATATTGGTAGAATGTAAAGCACCTGAAGTCAAAATCTCTCAAGCAACTTTTGATCAAATTGCGCGTTACAATATGACAATGCAGGCACGGTTTTTGAAAGTCACAAACGGACTAAACCATTTTTACTGTCAGATGGATTTTGAAAACGAACGATATGAGTTTTTAAGAAGCCTGCCTGACTATAAAGAAAACCATTTATAAAGAATAAATAATTAGAATACTTTTGGATAAGATAGCAGTTGTCATTTTAAATTGGAACGGAGTAAAATTGCTTGAGCAATTTTTACCTTCTGTTATTCGGTTTTCAGAAGGCGCAACAATTTATGTTGCCGACAATGATTCTACGGATAATTCTGTTGCGTTTGTTACAGAGAATTTCCCTACCGTAAAAATTGTAAAGAACTCTGGCAATCATGGTTTTGCAAAAGGCTATAATGATGCCTTAAAACATATTGATGCAGAAATATACGCATTGGTAAATTCAGATATCGAAGTTACCGAAAACTGGCTGAAACCAATACTTGATACTTTCGAAAAAGAAAAACAAACTGCCATTATTCAGCCTAAAATTCTTGATTTTAAAAACAAGGAGTATTTTGAATATGCAGGAGCCGCTGGTGGTTTTATTGATAAATACGGCTTTCCTTTCTGTAGAGGGAGAATATTTGACACAGTCGAAAAAGATAACGGACAATATAACGACAACATCGAACTATTCTGGGCTTCAGGCGCTTGTTTCTTTATCAGAAAAAATGTTTACCACGAGTTAGGTGGATTTGACGAAAGCTTCTTTGCGCATCAGGAAGAAATAGATTTATGCTGGAGAGCTGCAAATGAAGGACATATTATAAAATACAATTCGCAAACTGTTGTTTACCACGTTGGCGGCGCAACATTACAGCAAGGAAATCCGAAGAAAACCTATTTGAATTTTAGAAATTCATTGTTAATGATGGTCAAAAATCTGCCAAAAAGAGGATTATTCTGGGTGATTTTCTTCCGCATGATTTTGGATGGAGTTGCCGGTATACGTTTTCTTACACAAGGCAAGTTTGGGCATACTTTTGCCATTTTAAAGGCACATTTTTCATTTTATTGCTTATCTTTAAAATATCTCGGAAAAAGAAAAGATTTTCAAATACAGCAATACTATATGGTAAAAAGCGTCGTTTTCCTTTACTATATAAGAAAATTGACCTTATTTAAAGAAATCTTTAACAGTATTCAAAATATTAAAAACTAAATTTGTAATTCAAGTCTAATTAAAATTAAATTTATGAGAAAAATAGTTATCGCACTATCAGTATTAATGGCCCTAACATCATGTGTTTCTAAAAAGAAATATGCTGAGTTGGAAGCTAAAAACAAAGAGACTCAAGATTTGTTAAACTCATGTACTGTAAAATTAAATACGTGCTTAGAAGAAAAAGCTGGATTAGCTGCTACAGCTGAAAGCTACAAACAACATAATCAAGATCTAATCAATAGTTCTAAAGATTTAACTATCTTAACTACTAAAGGTGCTGAAAACCTTGAAAAATCTCTTGAAAGTTTAAAAGAAAAAGATTTAAAAATCGCTAGACTTCAAGACGCTTTAACTAAAAAAGACAGCGTTACTTTAGCATTGGTTACAAGCTTAAAAGGAGCAGTTGGAATCAACGATCCAGACATCGAAATCAATGTTGAAAAAGGAGTTGTATTTATTTCTATCGCTGATAAATTATTATTCAAAAGCGGTAGCTATGAAGTAAGCGACAAAGCGAAAACAGTTTTAGGAAAAGTTGCTAAAGTGGTTAACGACAAACCTGATTTCGAATGTATGGTTGAAGGCCACACTGATAACGTACCATACAAAAGCAACGGTATTATCTTAGACAACTGGGATTTGAGCGTTAAACGTTCTACTTCTATCGTACGTGTATTAACAAACGATCTTGGTGTTAACCCAGCTAAATTAATTGCTGCTGGTAGAAGCTCTTACGTTCCATTAGTTTCTAATGATACCGCTGAAGATAGAGCTCGTAACAGAAGAACTCGTATCGTAGTTATGCCAAAAATCGATCAATTCTATGATATGATTGAAAAAGAAATGAAAAAACAAGCAAAATAATCCTTGGTTTTACATACTATAAAACAGAAAAAGCAGGTCAATTGACCTGCTTTTATGTATTCTTAATTCTTATTTTAATTAATCAATTAAACGCAAAATCAAGAATAACATTATCTTTAAGTAACTAACTAAATTTTAACATAATAAAGTTACTCATTATTTTTTGTACTTTTATACTTTTAGTGTATTTTTTTACAAAATATCAATATCACCCTTACCTTCTCTTACTATAACTGGTTCATGTTCAGAAAGATCAATAATTGTTGATCCCACATTATCTCCGTAGCCACCATCTATCACCATATCTACAAGATGTTGCCACTTTTCAAAAATTAACTCTGGATCTGTGGTATATTCTATTACATCATCTTCATCGCGAATAGAAGTGGAAACCACAGGATTTCCTAACTGGCGAACAATTTCTAATATGATATTGTTATCTGGAACACGAATACCAACTGTCGTTTTCTTTTTAAATTCTTTTGGTAGATTATTATTACCAGGCAGAATAAAAGTATATGGCCCCGGCAATGCTCTTTTCAAGATTTTAAAAGTTGATGTGTTAATCTGACGAACATAATCTGATAAATTGCTCAAATCATGGCAAATAAAAGAAAAATTGGCTTTCTCTAATTTTACTCCCTTTATTTTAGCAATTTTCTCCAATGCTCGTGAATTGGTAATATCACAACCTAAACCATAAACTGTATCTGTTGGATAAATTACCAAACCTCCATTCTGAAGCACTTTTACCACTTTGGCAATTGCGGCTTCACTAGGTTTGTCTGGGTATATTTTTATAAATTCTGCCATATCTTTTTGTTTCAAGTTTTTGTTTGTTTCATGTTTCAAGTTTGTCAGACTGAGCGGAGTCGAAGTCCTCTAGTTGAAAAGCTCTTTGACTCCGCTCAGAGTGACAAATGTTTTCGAAACTTGAAACAATATTTTTATCCTACGACATCTAATTTAGCAAATCTTAACAACAATTTCTTAATTCCGCCTACTTCAAATTTAATTTCTGCTTTTCGGTCTGCACCTGCTCCTTCAAGATTAATTACTTCACCTTTTCCAAAACGTTCGTGCATTACAATATTTCCAACGGTAAGCTTACTATCAAATAAATTCGAATTGCCATTACTTGGTGCATTTCCAGAAACAGGTTTTAATTTACGAATATTTAAATCTGGTTTAGGCTCATTTTTAGTAATATGAGCAGGAGGAGTTCCTCCAACCGGTTTGCTTAGTCTTAGTTTTGATTTATCGACGTCTCCAAAAATATCACCATCAATTGGCGATTTATAACGGTAATTTGTTTCGGCAGGTGTCAAATACTCTAAATATTGCCCATCAATCTCTTCAATAAAACGAGATGGTTCACTGTCTGTCAGTTTTCCCCAACGGTAACGAGATTGCGCATAGGTTAAATAAGCCTGATGTTCTGCACGAGTTAAGGCCACATAAAACAATCGACGCTCTTCTTCTAGTTCACTTCTAGTGCTCATACTCATAGCACTTGGAAACAAATCTTCTTCCATTCCCACCACAAAAACGTGAGGAAACTCTAATCCTTTTGCCAAGTGAATAGTCATTAAAGCTACACGATCCTCGTCATTTGTATCTTTATCCAAATCTGTTGCCAAAGCCACATCTTCCATAAATTCAGAAAGTGCGCCTCTTGCCCCATCAATTTCTCTTTGTCCCTCAGTAAAATCTTTAATACCGTTTAATAGCTCTTCGATATTCTGAATTTTTGCCATTCCTTCAGGAGTAGCGTCTTTCTTCAATTCCTGAACTAATCCTGTCTTTTTAGCGACGTGATCTGTCAAATAAAAAGCATCCTGATTCTGATCGATAACCTGAAAACTCTGAATCATCGTCACAAAATCTTTCAGTTTATTCTTTGTACCCGCATTCAGTTTCAAATCGATTTTATCGATATTCACCATCACTTCCCAAATCGAACGTTTGTAATGATTGGCAGCAATAGTCAATTTTTCAATAGTGGTATCTCCAATTCCACGAGCTGGATAATTAATAACACGAATCAAAGCCTCTTCGTCCTTAGGATTTAGAACCAAACGCAAATAGCATAAAACGTCTTTAATTTCCTTGCGCTGGTAGAATGATAATCCTCCATAAATTCTATACGGAATGTCGCGCTTTCTCAACGCATCCTCCATGGCACGCGATTGCGCATTGGTACGATACAAAATCGCGAATGAACCATTATGCAATTGATGTTGCATTTTCTGTTCAAAAATAGTGCTGGCTACAAAACGACCTTCTTCTGCGTCTGTCAAGCTCCTATGAACCTTAATTTTTGGTCCAAATTCGTTTGCTGTCCAAACCACTTTATCCAGTTTCGTTTTGTTGTGATCCATAACCGTATTGGCAGCTTCCACAATATTTCTTGTAGAACGATAATTTTGCTCCAGACGAAACATCACTACACCTTCGTAATCTTTCTGGAAGTTTAGAATGTTATTGATATTCGCACCACGGAAAGCATAAATACTCTGTGCATCATCTCCAACCACACAAATATTCTGAAACTTATCAGACAAAGCTCTAACAATCAAATACTGAGAGTGATTTGTATCTTGGTACTCATCAACCAGAATATAACGGAAACGATTTTGATATTTTGCTAAAACCTCTGGGAAACGGGTCAATAATTCGTTGGTTTTCAATAACAAATCATCAAAATCCATTGCACCGGCTTTGAAACAGCGCTCCACATACTGCTGATAAATTTCTCCCAATCGAGGTTTTTTAGACATCGCATCTGCTTCCTGCAATTCAGGATTATTGAAGTACGCTTTTACTGTAATCAGGCTGTTTTTGTAACTTGATATACGTCCTAAAACTTGTTTTGGTTTATAAATATCACGATCCAACTGCATTTCTTTGATAATCGAAGAAATCAATCGCGCCGAATCCTGAGAATCGTAAATGGTAAAATTGGAAGGATATCCCAAAAGTTCTGATTCTGCACGAAGAATACGCGCAAATATAGAGTGAAACGTTCCCATCCAAAGATTTTTAGCCTCAGATGCTCCCACAATATCTGCAATTCTATGCTTCATTTCTCTTGCCGCTTTGTTGGTAAAAGTAAGCGACAAAATATTGAATGCATCAATTCCCTGATACATCAAATAAGCAATTCTAATTGTTAAAACACGGGTTTTTCCCGAACCTGCACCAGCAATAATAATCATTGGCCCGTCTTTCTTTAAAACAGGCGCTCTCTGCGCTTCGTTGAGCTGGTCAATATATTTCTGCATGTAATTTTCTCCTTTTAGGCAAAAATAAGAATTAATACTTTAAATAGCTACTAAGATACTGAGGTTCTAAGATGCTAAGTTTTTTGTTTTTTTGAAGCCAAACAAAAGGCATTTTTTCAGTCATGGTTTCCCGCTTTCGGCTATATCTCTCCGCTCCGCTACGAGGATACCACCTCAATCGGGACTAGAAACAAAGAAAAGGCATCTTAAAAACATTTTGAAAGAAAAATCTTAAATATTATATTTGTAAAAACTTCATGGAAAATAATGATTGTAAAACTAACGGAAATCGCCGAAAAAACATATTCCTCTATTATTGATAGATTCAGTGATTCAAAAGCAAAAATTTTCTCAGAAAAAACTATCTCAACTATAGAAATGATTATTCAAAATAATGAGATTGGTTCTAGATATAAAAAAACTTGTTATCGAAAATTCTTGTTATCAAACCAAGTATATATTTTCTACAAAATTGAAAATCAAATTTTATACATCATTTTGTTTTGGGACAACAAGAGAAATCCTGTCGATTTAGATATTATACTTAGCTCTTAATCTCTCTTTAAAATCATCAAAATCAATAGTTCTACCCGCTCTTATATCTTCCTCACCTTTCTTTAATTCTTCGATTAACAGTTCTTCTGGAAACAATAATTTAGTTATCAACTTCACTTCCTGATGTGTGAATGTTTTTGATTTTAACTTCCTGTAATATGTAGCATGCTTTAAGCCCAATTTCTGCATAAAAAATTCAGCTTTATAATACGATTTATTAATTAGTTCAGGTAAGCTATCAATGTATTTCTCGTAATTTTCGACTATTTCTATCATTATATATAATTCTAATTCTCAAATAATGATACAAAAATAATCATTTTATAACTACAAAAGACAACTTCAACCATAATTTAAAAAAAGAAAACTTAGAACCTTAGTATCTTAGCAACTTAGCATCTCATTTAAAAAACACATCGTAAGCAAATCGAATCAATGTTCCCACAACCACAATCAAAAAGAAAATTCTAATAAATCCGTTGCCTTTATTTATCGCTAATTTTGCTCCAAGCCAACCGCCAAGTCCGTTGCTAATTGCCATTGGAATAGCGATTGCCCAAATGATTTTTCCTTTCATCATAAACAAACAAATCGAACCGAAATTGGTTGCCAGATTTACCATTTTAGCATTCGCGGAAGCGTGAAGAAAATCGAAACCTAGAAGTGCAATAAAAGCGACAACAAAAAAACTTCCTGTTCCTGGACCAATAAATCCGTCATAAAATCCAACAATGATACTAATAACAACTGCATACATAATTTGAGTTACTGCAGAATGATCTTTTGCAACATGTTGTCCGAAATTTTTCTTTGCATACGTATATACAAACAGCAGAGACAAAACCACCAATAAAAGCGGCTTCATAAAATCATTGCTTACTAAGGTCAAAATCGTAGAACCTAAAAATGCAGAAGGAACGGCCAGACACATCATTATAATTAGCAATTTCCATTGAATAACTACTTTCTTTAAGTATTGAAAAGCAGCAAAAGCAGTTCCGCTAAAAGCTGGAATTTTTAAAGTCCCAATAACAGTCGAAACAGGAAGATTTGGCAATAAAATTAGTCCCATTGGCGTCTGGATTAATCCGCCGCCGCCAACAATTGCATCAATAAAACCAGCCGCAAAAGCCGCTAGACAAAGAAAAAGTATTATGTATGAATCCATTAAAAAGATATTTCAGTCTCAGTAAAAACAAGTTGCTAAAGTACGTCTTCCTTTTTGTTTATTACTATAAATTTAAAGTTGATTTTTGATCAAAAAGTATATTTTTGCTTAAAAATTATTCCAATGGATTTCAACAAAATTATAGAACTTGCGAGTTATACTTTACCAGCCTTAGTTACAGGAGTTGTAGCGTATCGTTTCTTTGAATTACACATTAAAAACAATGACAGAAAGCGTACTTTTTTATTAAACAAGCAAGCACACAAAGAATCTCTTCCTGTGCGCTTACAAGCATACGAGCGTATGACTTTGTTTTTAGAACGTATTAACTTGACAAAATTGTTAATTAGACTTTCTCCTATTTCTCAGAATAAACACGATTACGAAAATTACGTAATTGACCAAATCGAACAGGAATTTGAGCACAATCTAACACAGCAGATTTATATGTCTGAAGAATGCTGGACTATCATTACAACTGCCAAAAATGCAACAATCCAAATGATTCGTAAAGCAGCTATGAGCGATAAAGTGGAAAATGCTGATAAACTTCGTGAAGTAATCTTAAATGATTTATTAGAAAAACAATCGCCAAGTAATGCTGCTTTGAGTTTTATTAAATCTGAGGTTGCTGAACTTTGGTATTAAATAAATATTGCAGATTTTAGATTGTAGATTTTAGAGTTCAGATTTAAAACATTCAATCTAAAATCTAAAATCTGCATTCTAAAATATCAAATCAGAATCTTATTATCACTCATAACTTCCGATTTATTCTGAGCATATTCATAACCTTGCTCCCACCATTCTTTCATTACTTCTTTATTAAAAATCAAGGCATTATCAGTTAATTTTATCGGAGTATAATATAAGTTTAATTTCACATTCTTATTGTTTGCCATAAGTTTTCCTATAGCAATATCATGTTTTTCAACTTGATCTAAAGCAATTCGGAACAAATCGATCATTAATGAAAACGGATTTTTTCCAATTACTGTTTTCGTCGTATTAACCTCTGTTTCAAGCACAATAACATCTATTTCTGTAGCTCCTCTGTTAATTGCCTCACGAATTGGCACTAAACTCGAAAATCCTCCGTCGCCATATTCACAGTTGTTTTTTTCGACCAAACTCATAAAAGGAACATAATTGCTGGATATCCATGACCATTCGCAAAACTCTTCGTAAGTACAGTCTTTTACCGATTTATATTCTGATTCGTTTTTAGTGAAATTGGTAACTGTAACGATAACATCAGTTTTTAGTTTTTTGAGTTTATTAAAATCAGAAAGAGAAAAATTATTCTGAATATACTTTTTCAGCCCTTTGCTTTCGCCAAAAGTACGTTTTCCTTTAAAGAATTGACGTAATACATTAAAGTGATTAATAGTCACAATATCAACGCCATCTTTAGTTTTTACCACAAATGGACAAATATTAAAAATACTCGACATGGTAACATTGGTATAAACAGAATGGATTTTTTTAATATGACCTAGAGCCAAATGCGGAATCAGCAAACTTCCTGTTGAAGTCCCTATAAACAAATCGTATTCGTGTTTTTTTTCTTCTATTAAATATTGGGCAACACCGCCAGCAAATGCGCCTTTACTGCCACCACCTGAAATAACCAATGCTCTCATAAATTGTAATGTAATGTAGGTTTTGTTTTTTTGGGATATTTTTTTTGAGACTTGATAGAGGAAAGAAGCAAGAAGAAAGACATTTTTAACTTCTTTTCTAAGTCTCGCGTCTTGCTTTTATTATCTTTCTTCTTGCTTCTTTTATCTATCCACTCTAATATTTATTCATTCAACAAACGATTCAATTGGAACTGTTCATCGGGTGTCAAATTAGGTAAAATTCTATTAAAAGAAGCACGCATTTCAGGATTTTTTAACAGAAGTCTTATTGTATCTCTTCCAAATTTTGAAAACTGCCACATATGATGCGTTGTAGCGCCGACTAAATTACTCAAAACATGATCATTAATAATTTTAAAAGCGATCAGTTTTTCCAGAGCATTTTGTCTAGTTGTCGCTTCATATTTTGTTGATGAAAATGCAATCAGTTCATTTGCTAGAGAATCGGTATCGCTACTGTAATTTGGCGTTGACAAAGCAAGAGAAAGCCACAAAGTCCTTAAATTGTAATCGTTGAAGCCAATCCAATTTTTAGATTTATCCAAGTATTCTGTTCTATGATCTGGAAAGTTTCGCCACAGCCAATAAAGTGCTATTTCTTGTGTTTGATATGATCTATCATCCAAAAGCGTTTCATAATTTGCTCTAAAATCTTCAGGAATTTTACTTAGAGATCCAGCCAGATTTTGACGGACTCTGATGTTATTAGTCTGCAATGCCAAAAGCAGAAGAGCTTTTTTGTCTTCGTATTTTTCATTTTCCAATTGATCGACAACGGCTTCTTTTACTGATTGATATACATCAGATTCTAAAGTAGATTTCAAAATATCTTTTTTCTCTGCAAAAGGTGTTTTTTTCAGTTTATCGATTTCAAGCCGCTTTTGAATCGCTTTGTTTTTGCTCAATAATGCATTTGCAATCGGCGTATCAAAAGCAGTCGATTCCAGCCAAGTTTTCTGAAATTTCTCCAAATCAAAATCGGAAACTTTTTTAATTTCATCAAAGAAATTCTGTGTGTTTACAGTTTGATAAGCATATTTGTTCAGATAGCTTTTAATTGCTTTTTTGAACGCTTTATCGCCAATTGATTCGTGCAGAACAAACAATGCCCAAGCGCCTTTTTCGTAAAACGTAAGCGAACTTGCTTTCGCATTCAATACAGGAATTGTGTCCGTTCGAGACGCAAACTTTATTTGTTGCGCTGTGTCGTATAATTTAGAGTAAAAATAATTTTCTCCATAAATGTTTTTTTCTGCAAGTAGCGCAAAATAAGTGGCAAAACCTTCTTGAAGCCAATGATGCGTGCTGCTTTCGGCGGTAATAAGATCTCCAAACCAATGATGCGCTAATTCATGAGCGTCTACATTCGTATAATTTCGATCACAAAAACCAGTTGAATCTACCACATAACGAGTTGCAAAAAGAGTCGAAGTTGTATTTTCCATTCCGGCATACAAAAAGTCTCTAACTGGAATTTGTCTGTTGATTTTCCAAGGATATTTTACGCCGATTTCTTTCTCAAGGAAATCAAAAATGCGTTTTGAGTACCGATACGTTGGTTCAAAACGATCTGCGTCTTTTGGTTCGTAATAATATTCTAAAGGTATTTTGCTTTTAGATTTAAATTCTCTTTTATCAAATTTTCCAATGGCCAACATCAATAAATAGGAACTCATTGGTTTTTCCATTTCAAACTGCCAATGATTCAGATTTCCATTTGCAGTTTTTGTTTTTAAAACTCCGTTAGCGACCACCTGATAATCTTTATCATAAGAAATCCCTAAATTGAAAATCAATTTTTCATTTACATCGTCAAAACTCGGAAACCAATTGCTTGTATATCTGCCCTGCCCTTGTGTCCAGATTTGCACTTCATCATTTCCCATGTCAACAAAATAAAGCGCTTGTTTTGGTTTTGCTGTGTAATTGAATGTCAAATGATTTTGCCCTTTTTTAAACGGAAAAACCAATTTTAATTCTTTATTGGTATTAACAAACATAATTTCGTTTTCATTGACTTTTACATTCGAAAATGACATATTTTTAGCGTCAAGCGAAATTGTATCCGTATCCTGCAATACTTCAAATTGAAAATCGACAGCTCCAGAAATCAGTTTATCTTTTGGATTTATAGACAATTGCCCCGAAACCGATTTAAAATCAACGTATTGCGTTCGCTGAGCAAATAGAAAACTGGTAAATAATAGAAAAATGTATTTCATTGAAAATTTATTTTAAAGAATCTGTTTCCCAAGATATCGGATTATGTTTTATATAATCATAAATCTTTTCAAACGTTTTATAATTTCTAACAATGTGATCGTGGTAATTAGTTTGCCAAATTGATTCTACACCGTTTATTTGTTTGGTTGTAATTGATTTAAAAATAGCAACAAATGATGAAATAGAATTGGATTTTCGAGATAGTTTAGATGATGATTGATTTTGAATTAGATTTTCATCAGAACTATTTTTTGAATTAGGTCGGTTCTGTAGAGGCGCACTGCAGTGCGTCTCACGTCCGAATGTCGACAAAGATTTTTCCGTAATTTTTTTCGTTGCGGATATGCTGGGCGTAGACGCACTGCAGTGCGTCTCTACGATATGCTGGGGCGACAAATGCGCATCTACGATATTGTTTTCCGTAGCGGATAAACTGGACGCAGACGCACTGCAATGCATCTCTACGATATGGTGGGTGTCTTGAATTTCGATTAGCAAATGGATATGGTTTGGCATGATAACCCAATTATGAAAAAACCAATTTTTACGTATTTTAATTGATTTTAAAAGTTCCCTTTCAATAATTTTTCCATTTTCATTCAAAATCATTTTTTCGTTTTCAACATTACCAAAAATACATTTTCTATCTTTTGCAACTATTGTAATAAAATAAACTGCTTCACTAGAATAATCCCAATTTTGCAATCTATTTGAATCGGTTTTAAATTTATCTCTAAATAACATCATAATAGGCGTGTAAATTCCCAAAGTTACAAAGGTTTCCTTTACAAATAGAATGAAATTTGTATGTTTACAGTATTAAAATGCCAAATCGTGTCTGAACCTCAAAAAGCCTTATTTAACTGGAGCAGCGGAAAAGATTCTGCTCTCGCTTTATACAAAACACTCCAAAATACTGATTTTAAAATCGAATGTTTATTGACAAGCGTAAACCAGCAATATCAAAGAATTTCGATGCACGGAATCCGTGTGGAATTACTGCACCAACAAGCGCAGAGCATTGGAATTCCGTTAAAAATTCTAGAAGTACCCGAAATGCCTACAATGGAAGTTTATGAAAAAGTGATGACTGAAACGTTAACCGAACTAAAGCAAAAAGGCATAACCCATTCTATTTTTGGAGATATTTTTTTGGAAGATTTGCGTCAGTACCGCCAAAATCAATTGGCAAAAATTGGATTAACAGGTGTTTTTCCGATTTGGAAAATACCAACACAGAATCTAATTCAAGAATTTATTTCATTGGGTTTCAAAACCATTGTGGTTTGTGTAAACGAAAAATATCTCGATAAAAGTTTTGCAGGCAGAATTATCGACCAAGATTTTATAAATGATTTACCTGAAAATGTTGATGTCTGCGGTGAAAATGGTGAATTTCATACTTTTACTTTTGATGGACCAATATTCTCTAAACCTATTGATTTTGAAATTGGAGAGATTGTTTATAGAAAATATGAAAAGCCAAAAAAGCAAGATTCATCAAATACAGCCTGTGACACTAATGATGACACAGCTTTCGATTTTGGATTTTGGTATTGTGATTTAATTAAAAAGTAAATGAAATTATTGTTTAGGCTCTTATTTGTTGTTTTTATCTCTTTATCTTTCCAAAGCTGCTTGGTCAACAGATGCAAGAGACCTCAAATAACAGGATACATTTATGATGCGGAAACGAAACAGCCTATTGAAAACTGTAAAGTTGGCGAGACTTTAACTCAGTCAAACGGTTCTTTTTCATTAAAAGAAAAACGGTATCGCCAATTTACTTTTTTTGGTTTTGAAGCGCCTACTTTGTCTGTAAATGAACCTATACAAAAAGAAGGTTACGAGCCTCAAAACATTCAATTTATGCAGCCTTTTGGAGGCGGAATGAAAAAAGGAGCGTTACATCATGCAGATACTATTTACATCAAGAAAAATATTTTAAAAACAAACTAACATGGATTTAAAAGAAAATGATGAAGTAAAAAAAGTAATATTCTTTCTGAAAGAAATTGGAATTGATATTATTAAAAAAGAGCTTGGAGAAACTTTTTTGCCAGGATTAGAATTAGGTCCTAACTGCATTTATATTGATTACAATAAATTATTATATCCTGGTGATATTCTGCATGAAGCCGGGCATCTTGCTGTAACGATTCCATCTGAAAGAAAACTAGTCGGAACCGTAGAAATCTCTAAAGATTGGCCAACTCAAGGCGACGAAATTGCTGCAATTTTATGGTCTTATGCGGCTTTAAACCATTTAAAGCTTTCACCTGAATTCGTATTCCATCCAAATGGTTATAAAGGTAGTTCTGAATGGTTTATTTCAAATTTTACTTCAGAAAATTATATGGGTTTGCCTCTTTTGGAATGGATGGGAATGTGTCTTGGAAAAGAAAAAGCTGAAAAAGAACAAAAAATGCCTTTTCCAGCTATGCAAAAATGGATTCGAGAATAACATTAAGTCGATTGATCGTCAAAAGTTTTCAAGAACCATTTATTATCTTTTAATTCAAAAATATAATCAATATAAATTCCGTTATCGAGTCCGCGCTGTTCAAGAGTGACTTTATTTTTCTTTACTAACAATGTGCGTTTTAAATATTTTTCATCGCCTTTATTATTAAGATGAAGAACTTTATACCCTTCTTTAGCCATTGTGTAATCTGTCAATTCAAAATCATCATTGTTTGCTTTGTACTTTAGCGGAAAAATAACTCTGCTAACTTGAAATTTAGCATCTGCATTGAATTTCTTAAAAAACTCATTAAAATCTTCCGAAGTTGCTTTTGAGGTTTGAGCCAGAGTTACTGAGCTTAGTCCTAAAAGGAACATCATAAAAAAAAACTTTCTCATTACTCATTATACATTTTAAGCAAGTTCGTAACCGTATTCCAGTTGCGAATTGTTGCTGTTACATTTAGTTTTTTCTCGATATATTTTTGGTCAAAACGAGTTTTTCCAGCGCCAACAGCATATTTAATAAAAATTCTATTTTCATCAATGCTGGCTTCGTCTGGCTTGAATTGGCTTATTTTTAAATCGTTTATACTTTCCTTTTTCAAATTCATTGAAACAAAAGCAACATATAGTTTTTTCATATCAATGTCTTTTTCTTTCAAGAACGGATTATTGGCAAAACACGATTCCAAGTTTTCTTTGGTGATCATCACAACAGGGACTTCGTGCCCGAAAACTTTAAAGATTTCCTGTTTAATCATGAAACCAACTTTAGAAGCTTCTTCTTCGCTATCCACAAAAACATTTCCAGATTGCAAATACGTTCGTACATTTTGAAAGCCAAGATTCTCCAGCATTGCTTTCAAAGCTTCCATTTTCATCATATTATGCCCAGAAACGTTGATTCCGCGTAAAAGCGCTAAATGTGTTTTCATTTTTCTATTTTTTTTCAAAGATAAAAAACACTATTCATCTTCTTCACTGATTTCAATGCCAAACTTTACTAAAAAGTCGTTAAACTTTTGTTTATATTTTCTCTGTGCTTCTTCTACGATTTCATCTGCTTCTTCGTTAGAATCTATTGCGTCCAAATTAAACTCTTTTTTAACCCATTCGCGAAATTCTTTCTTATTTTCGCTTTCTTCGTAATATTCCTCGTCTTGATAAAAATACGCTTTATCAAAATCAACAGAAATTTCGGTATCCAATGTTAGAAGCTGAATCAGTTTTTGAGTGTTTTCTGCTACAATGTGAACACCGCCCTCATCTCCAAAAACAACAATTGGACAATTATTTAAATCTTTATCAATAATCCAATAGGCATAGGAGCTTCCCGAACCGTTTGCACCAGCAAATTCGATAAAACTATTATAGAATTCTTCATCTTCAGACCAAGTTTTTATACCCGTTTTATCATCAGTTATGGTAAGTCCAAAACATTCTGAATACGTTTCTACGCCATATTCCTGTTCAAATCCATAGAGTTTAACTAAATCTTCTGGCAGTGTATGATTGCCAAATTGAGAGGCATATTCTTCCAATGAAAATCTATTATTGTAATCCGAAAATTCTGTTTCATCTTCTTCGTCGTCATCCTCAACAACTTCAGCCGTTAATATTTCAAAAGTTCTCATGACAGCATTTTTTACGCAGAAAAGTTCAATTCCGGGAGCATTTTCATCATTCATCCATTGGTATTTTGGATCTCCATTTTCGTCAAGATATTCCAGAATAAGCATGATTTCTTGATCTTCATGACACCATAACGCACGCATTCTGATGCCAAAACCATTCGAAATTTCTTCCGAAATCTGACTATATTTCTTCCCTTCATAATCAAACGGAATAAATAAATACGTTGTTCCTGAGATGTGTCTAACGATTTTTCCGTTTTCTTTCAGTTCTTCAGTTTCAGACAGAACTTCGACCATATTAATAAACTGATTTCGGAAATCAGCATACATATATTTATCCTTTTTGTCGTAATCTAAGATGGAAAGACCTTCTTTAAAAACATCTAAATAATTATTGCCTAATATTTCTTCGTTATAATCTGAATTTTCGACAAAAGAATCTTCTACAATATCAGATAATTTATGCGTTGAAGGCAGATAATTTTCAACAGTTATAATAGATCCGTCGGTATCTTGAACATTACTGCAAATTAGAATATCGGGTCTGTTGGCACTGATAATGGCCTGAACGTCTGTAAAACGCTCAAAATGAAACAGCATATCATCGCTGTAAATCAGCCATGCTGTAAGATCTCCTTTTACAAAAAGTTCTCCATGATTGTATTCTCCAGCAAGTGTGTCGCATTGCAGACCGCCACCCAAATAATGAACGCTTCCGAACAAATTAATATTTACAGTTGTGGTTTTTCCTAAAACGATTAAAGCAGGAGAATTATCAGTATCATAAGAACTGATGAGTTGTGCAACCGTTAGATTTCCTTTAAAAATAAAACCTAAAATGAAAATATCTGGATGTTCTTCGGTACTGAAATCCATCTCAAACAAATCCATTTCCACATCATTTTCTGCTAAAAGAAATATCGGATTTTCTTCATAATCAGGAAAACGCCAAGTGTCTTCAAAAACATTGTAGATTTTCTGGTTGTTGAAATCGGTAAGATCTCCAATGATAGTATGCGCTTCATGTCGGTTAATCACTTTAAAGGTTACACCACAAAATACCATTGTTTCAAAAGGAACTTTTTCTTCTTTAATCATAACAGGGGCTTATATCTTAAAATAGTCAAACAAATCTAACAATTATCTTTATTTAATAAAATTATACTGACGGCAAAATAAAAACTCCGTCAAAAACGGAGCTTCAAAACAATCTGAATTAGTAAGCATTAAATTATTTTACTTTATCGTATACCAACACAGGACCATCACAAGCATTCCAAGTATTGTATAAACTTCCAATTTCATTAATGATATATAAATTTTCTTTTGTCTTTGAAGTACAGCTGCCAATTATATCACTTTCCTTAGCATAAACTAACTCAAATTTTGTCTGTTCTGCCGTTTTTACTACAGAATAGGTTCCTGAAATGGCAGTAATTTTACCGTCTCTTTTTCTTGTTTTAGAAAATGTATTATTAGAGTTGAAAGTATACGATTCTTGCCATTTTAAAACATCTATTGAATTAGCTGCAGGATTACTAATGCCCATTCTTGTAAGAATCCAGTTCCCGTGATAACTCTCTGTCGGTTTATTGCTATTGTCATCATTAGAGCAAGAAACAAGCGAAATAAACATTACAATTAAAAGCCCAATTTTCTTCATTTTTTTTTAAGTTTTTAATGGTTAATAGTATTAAGATTTTAATTTGTTAAAATGGTTGCGTTTCTTTTTTACAGCTTAACGATAAGTTAATATTCAAACACTTGAAAACGATAATTCATTTTCAAAATTCCCAATTAAAATTTATCTTCGCTTTTCTAAAGATAAAAGAGCCAAGAAGCAAGAAATATTGAATATACGTTGTCTTTTTTCTTTCTTCTTGACTCTTTTGTTCTTGACTCTATAAAATCTAATCTTCGAATGTCTAATAATCTTCTAGAAACTCCAATTGAATACTTAAAAGGTGTTGGTCCAAGCCGTGGCCAGCTGCTTCGTAAGGAATTGGGCATTCATAAATATGGAGATTTAGTCAATCTTTTTCCGAATCGATACATTGACAGAACGCGTTATTATAAGATTAATGAATTGCAGAATACAGGCTCTGAGGTTCAAATTATTGGAAAAATAATTCACATCAAAACAGTTGAATTTGCTAAAAACAAAAAACGTCTCGTGGCTAGTTTTGTTGATGATACGGGGCAAATTGACTTAAACTGGTTCCAAGGGCATAAATGGATTCGTGAAAGTTTAAAACTTAATGAACCTTTGGTTATTTTTGGAAAATGTTCGCTTTACGGAAGCCAATTCAGTATGGCACATCCAGAAATTGAACTATTAAGCGAACACGAAAGAAGTTTGCGTTCGGCTATGCAACCTGTTTATCCTTCGACAGAAGCTTTAGCTAATAAAGGCATTTCGAACCGTACGATAAACAAATTGATGGAACAGCTTTTTTTGGAAACACAAGCGTTGTTTACCGAAACTTTTCCGCCATTTTTAATAGAAGAATTAAAGCTGATTCCGAAACGTGCTGCTTTATTCAATATTCATTTTCCTAAAAGCGCTGAAATTTTAGCGAAAGCACAATTTAGACTGAAATTTGAAGAATTGTTCTTTATTCAGTTGCAATTAATTACAAAGAATCTCATTCGGAAACATAAAATAAAAGGGCATCCATTTGACAAAGTGGGCGAACTTTTTAATGAATTTTATAAAAACCACCTTCCTTTTGATTTAACGAATGCTCAAAAAAGAGTAATCAAAGAAATCAGGACTGATATGGGAAGTAACGCCCAAATGAATCGTTTACTTCAAGGTGACGTAGGTTCTGGAAAAACGATTGTGGCTTTTATGAGCATGCTTTTGGCTATTGACAATGGTTTTCAAGCTTGCTTGATGGCACCTACAGAAATCTTGGCCAATCAGCATTTTTTGGGTTTGTCGGAATTTGCTAAAACGCTAAACATCAATATTCGAATATTAACGGGTTCTACAAAAACTTCTGAAAGAAAAATTATTCATGACGAACTGGAAAGCGGAGAACTTAAAATTCTCATTGGAACTCATGCTTTACTGGAAGATAAAGTGCAGTTTCAGAACTTAGGTTTGGCCGTAATTGATGAACAGCATCGTTTTGGTGTGGAGCAAAGATCGAAGTTATGGAAGAAAAATGATATTCCACCACACGTTTTGGTTATGACCGCCACTCCTATTCCGAGAACATTGGCAATGAGTTTATATGGTGATTTGGATATTTCGGTTATTGACGAATTACCGCCAGGAAGGAAACCAATTCAAACTGTACATCGCTATGACACAAATCGCTTAAAAGTATGGAAATTTCTTCGTGACGAAATTGCAAAAGGAAGACAGATTTATATCGTGTATCCGCTGATTCAGGAATCTGAAAAAATGGATTACAAGGATTTGATGGATGGTTACGAAAGCATTTCTCGTGATTTTCCATTGCCTCAATATTCTATTTCGATACTTCACGGAAAAATGAAACCTGCAGATAAAGATGCAGAAATGAAGCGTTTCTCTGAAGGAAAAACCAATATCATGGTTGCTACAACCGTAATTGAAGTTGGTGTAAACGTGCCAAACGCCAGTGTAATGATTATAGAAAGCGCCGAAAGGTTCGGACTTTCGCAATTGCACCAGTTGCGCGGACGTGTCGGTCGTGGTGCGGAGCAAAGTTATTGCATTTTAATGACTGGCCATAAACTGAGTTCTGACAGTAAAACCAGAATGGAAACTATGGTGCAGACCAATGACGGCTTTGAAATTGCAGAAGTGGACTTAAAACTTCGTGGTCCAGGAGACATGATGGGAACACAGCAAAGCGGTGCATTAAATCTACAGATCGCGGATATTGTCAAGGATAGAGAAATTCTTTCTTTAGCTCGAAATTATGCCATGAAAATCTTAAGAGAAGATTCAGCTCTTCAAAAACCTGAGCATGCTGTTTTAAGAAACATCTTCATTGAGTTAACTAAGAAGAAGAATATTTGGAATTATATTAGTTAATCTTCCTTTTATAAAAGATTTTTTTTTGTTTTTCATATTTTTTAACTTTTTGCTTAAAAAGATCATTTTTTTATTCCAAAATCTTACATTTGCTAAATTCCAAAAAGCAATTTTTTAATCAATACTACAATGAATGGTAAAAAATTACTATTTTTTATTTCTATTTTTCATCGCAAACCTTATAAATGCACAATCAGGTTGCTTTAATTCTGATTTTTCAAATGCAGACTTTGAAGGTTGGAGAGCTTCGTATGGTCCAAGAAGTAATCCAAATTTAAATAAGGGAGCTAATTTTAGCCATCATTTTATAACTAACACCGAGGTAGTAGATAGTGTTGCAACTTCGTGTGGCGGAGAATTGTTTATGGTTCCCCCTGGAGAAACACATGCTGCAAGGCTCGGTAATAATAGAGGCGGTACTGAAGCTGACAGATTAATTTACGATGTAGATGTTGTAACACCAGATAATAACTTGTTTATTTACAAATATGCAGTGGTGCTTCAGGATGGTGGACATGATAAAGAATCTCAACCTAATTTTAGCGTAAGGATTCTAAATGCTCAAGGAAATGAAATTGATCCTTATTGCGGAGTATATAATGTAAGTTCAGGCGAACCTAACCAAAATGCAAATGTATGCGGTGATATTTACTGGACCCAATGGAATACTGTAGGTATTAATCTATCTAATTATCTTGGTCAAAAAATAGCGATCGAATTTACTACTAGAGATTGTAGTTTTGTACAGCATTTTGGATATGCCTACATTTCTGCAAAATGTAGCAAACTTAAAATTAATGTTGCTGTTTGTGATGGCGGAAATAACTTCACTTTGACCGCTCCTTCTGGTTTTATTGGATATTCATGGACTTACAATGGGCAAGTGGTCGGAACTCCTACTCAAAGTATAACACTACCATTAGCAGATTATCCTCCTGGTGCGACTTTCGAGTGTTTATTGACTTCATATAATAATGGCAACAAATGCGAATCTATAATTCAAGCAACATTAGCAAATCCGACTGTAATAACTCCTAGATTTTCTGCTTCCATTCCGTGTAAAACTGATCACACTACTTATAGCCCTATTACTTTCCAAGACAACACTTCTATTGTCAATGGAACAATTAACAAATGGGAATGGAACTTTGGCGACGGAACAACTTCTAATCTAAAAAATCCAAGTCATATTTTTGAAAATTCAGGTGATTACACTGTTTCTTTAACAGCCTATTCAGATGGAGGTTGTTCATCATCAATTTCAAAACCAATACACATCGAAACAAATCCTATTGCTAAACCTGCGATTCCAGAAATACAAACTTTCTGCCATTATCCAACCCCAACTTTAGCGAGCCTTGAGACAAATGGATTAACAGTGAAATGGTTTGATTCTCTTTTATCAACTGATGAAGTTAGTGAAATTACGAAAGTAATTTCCAACAGAGAAATTTATGCAGCTACCTATAAAGATGGTTGTTTAGGCCCTAGAACTAAAGTTTCAATAATACTAAATGCTTTAGGACCTCCAATTGGGAATTCAATACAAGAGTTTTGCTTAAGTTCTGCTCCTACTATTGCTAATTTTCAAATTAAAGGGCTTTCTGTAAGTTGGTACGATGCTCAAGATGGAGGGAATATTCTTAGTCCGGATACACCATTGCAAAACAACGTCATCTATTACTCTTCTGACTATGACAAAGCAACGGGTTGCTCAAGTTCACGATGGGGAGTCACTGCAATTTTAAAAGAAGGCACTGCTGTAATTTCTCCGGATTTTACTCAAGAATTTTGTTTAAAACAAGAATCAACATGGAGAATTAAAGATTTAAATCATTATAGCTCCTCAGTAAGATACTATAGCAGTATAAATAGTACCAATCAACTTTCTCACAATACCGAACTTGAAGATGGAACAACATATTTTGCCGCAATTATTGATTCCGAAACTAAATGTGAAAGCAACGTACGTACCGCAATTACTGTTAATATTGAACCTTGCGATGTCAACATTTATAATCTGATTACTCTTAATGATAATACATCAAATGATTATTTAAAAATTGAGTTTATTGAACTGTTTCCAAATAATTCAATTCAGATTTATAATAGATTTGGACAGCTAGTATATAAAATGTCAGGATATGGAATCGATCAAAATTATTTCTATGGCCGTGCAAATGCAGGAGAAATTTTCATAAAGGATGAAAAACTACCTACGGGAAATTATTTTTACATTTTAAATTACAAACGAAAAGACCAAACTGAGGCTACAAAAAAAGGTTTTTTATATATACACAATAATGGATAGAACTCTTACTAAGACTTTATTTTTTTTTATAATCGTTATATTTTCAATTCATAATATTCGCGCGCAGAATGATGCAAAATTATCTATCTTTAATTATAATCCATTATTTTACAATCCTGCCTTTGCAGGTTCTGCCGATGGTCTAAATATTGTTGGAATGTATTCCAGTCAGTGGGTTGGCTTCGATGGCGCACCAAAAACACAATATTTATCTGCGGACACAAAATCTTTGCAAAAAATTGGATATGGTTTGAGTCTGTATCATGATGTAATTGGAGCAAAACGTGAATATAATCTTGAAGGCAATTTTGCATATTACATTAAACTCAATAGAAAATACAAACTGGTTTTGGGTGTCAAATCTGGAATAAACTCTTACAACGTCAACAGAAACAATCTAGACATTTATGAACCAGGAGAAGAAATAAGTAATTTTAATCAAGAAAACAAAACCTCCCCTATTTTTGGTGCAGGTGCAAATTTCTATTCTGATAAATTTTTTATCGGGATTTCGAGCCCAAACTTATTGCAATCTACTTATAGCAACTCTTCAGGAACAACACTTTCCAATAGAAAAAATTACTATTATACAAATTTTGGATATCAATTCGAACTAAGACGTGATATCACATTAACTCCAGCTCTTTTAGCCCGCGTAACTCCTGGAGCACCAATTAGCATCTTAACTTCATTAAATTACAGTTATTTAAACAAATATTTGGCTTCTGTGAATTTTGATTACAATGCTAGTGCAGGAATCTTTTTAGGGATTCAGCTTATTGATGATCTAAAAGTTGGATATGCTTATGACATTTCTACAACAAAATTTAGCAATTACAACAACGGCTCACACACCTTTTTTCTAAGCTATACGCTTCTTAATGAAAATGCCGAAAAATGTACTTGTCATCTGTACTAATAATGATAAAAATAAAGAACTTCATTGCATCAGATTTGAACATTTTAATTTTTTATTGAGGGGTTCATATTTGCTGGGGGAACAAATTTAAAGTCCAATGTCTTTAGCTGACACAATGAAGTATATAGTTCATTATTTCTTTTTAACATCACTCTTTTTTTCAAAAAGACCGCTAAATATGCCTTTGCTTATTTTGTTTTTATCATCTTTTCCAGTTGCAATCAAATGATCGATATATTCCATGTAGGTTTTCTTTCTTTCTTCAAGAAAGCCCACCAAATACTCCTCTGAAGCGTGCATACCACTGGTTTCTTCAATCTGCAAAAGTTTCTTGTACAAAGGCTCTATAAATTTTACAATGATATCGTTCGGAACCGATTTTCGGGTACAAAAGAAACCTACAATTTCACCATCGGTATCTGCTACGATTTTAAAATCGGTTACAACCCAGTAATAACGTCCCGTTTTGGCCATGTTCTTTATAATAACATGAATGTTCTCGCTGGATTTGATACTGTCCCATAAGAATTTAAAAATAACCTTGGGCATATCTGGATGGCGAATTATATTATGTGGCTGGCCGACAAGTTCAAATTCATCGTAACCAGAAACATCTATAAAGTCTTCATTCGCGTATAAAATGGTTCCCTTTTTGTCAGTTTTACTAAGCAGTACTTTATTCTTATTCCAGTCCACTTCTCTATCAGAAGGTGTAGGACGGTGCAATCTGGTATCCATAAATTTTACATTTAAATTAATTTACAATTCAGTAAGTATAAAATGAATCCTTTAAACCATTTTCAATTTGACTCGATCTCCAAGACAAGAAGAATATTTCTGATTTTGCGAAAAACGGTTTCAAGTTCATTTTCAAGCCATTCAGGAATCTCATTATCAACCACAAGATTAAGCTGGCGAATATCGTTCACGATCTGAATCAGCTTTTTATACTGAAAATCGAGATCATAAACATGAGAGCTAGTTTGGTAATTTTTAAAAATCTCTCTTACCTCTATTTCAAAATCAGATTGGATTTTAATTTTTTCGATCGAATCTAATGTTATGCTTTCATTCAAAAAATCTTCAATTATTTTTTTAAGATTATGCAGCGTAGGCACTGCAGTTGGTAAATCATACTTAAACATACAATTGGTTTAAAAAATATTAGTATTGTTTTGGGGCTTGGCTCGAGTTCTAATTCCTGCTATTTGTCGATTTTACGTGGATATCATTAACTAAATCATCTATTTTTTTGGCGCTTTCTCTCATCATTTCAAGATAACTCAGTAATTTATCATTATCTGTATGTCCTTTCGAAACATCAATAAGCTTTAAAACAGAATTTACAGGCAACTTTAAATCTAAAGTTGTTCTATGAATAAAATCATTATAATCTTTTGTAGCAGACATTGAACTGTATTTCGCCGAAGCCAATTTCATGTTTTCTAACTCGTATTCGTCTGAAATTTTCGAAATGTGATTTTCGCTATGTTCTTTAAAATAATACGCCCAGTAACCGTTCATAAAAAATACAACAGCAGCCAAAACGGTATGGATAATCAAAGTTTCAAGATCAAAATTTACTTGAGAAAAGTAAACCTGAAATCCGTTTGCATCATTATAAATATAGTTTTGAAGATAAGCTAAACCAGCGTGATGTAGAACAACAAGTAAAGTAAGCGGAATTTGAAGTTTCCAGTTCTGATAAATAATTAAAATCGTACTGGCAATAAATACCGTAAAATGCATTTCAAACATTCCGTGCATTTGATAAATGTACTGCGCCATAAAAATTGCCAGAACAACAGACAGAACATACTGGTAAAATTTAGAGTTTTTCATAAAAAATTTTGCCGAGTAGTACAACAAAAGATTTAGCGTTCCAACGCCAACGCCAATCTCGAAAGTATCGTATTTAAAAGAAAGACCGATGCCCAGCAGAAAATATACTGCAAGTACATAATTGATAATTGTATCTGATTTTTGTGTCATTGTAGACATAAAACTGTGCAGATAGTCTTGTTCGTTTAAGCTAGCTTTTGTTTTCATAGGTTATTAGTTTTAGGTTTTTGGAAAAAATAGTTATTTAGTACATTTAGGTAATGAGCATCCGTAAGCTCTAAGAGCTAAGGCGTTAAAAGACGGATTTCCTTTTCTGCTAAGGAGCGAATCGATTGACATTTGGGCATAATTGCTTCGAGTATCCGTACAATATCTGGTTTTATTGTAATTGCCTCTATAATACAAATTATGCGACTGATCTAGCAAAACCGCTTGAGGTGTTGAAATAACGCCACATTTTTTAGCAATTGATTCATCAAAGTAAACAGGAATCTCGGCGTCAAATTTTTCTTGAATTTCATCAATAGTAAATTTTTTCTGTTTGTTCAACACAACAATTTTAAAATTGATCTGATCCCCGTATTTTTTTATCAAATCACTGACATGCGGCACATTGAACCGAGAACACGGACATTCGGGGTTAAAGAAATGTATAAAAATGGGTTTGTTATCAAATGCACAGCATGGACCAAGTTCTATTGCAGATCCCATTGCAATAGCGTGATAATTCTTTGGAATAGGTGTTGGGAGACTGTATTTAAACTCGTTTTGCCAAAACAGATAGCCAATTGAAAGAAGTAAAAATGTAAACCATAAACCGAGAAGTAATTTTTTCTTCATAAATTATTTTTTTTATATTATTCAACAATAAAGAATAAACACTTGTTAATACAATTATTCATTATAATAACCAAAACCAAAAAAAAACAACTTCTAAATCCGTATTTTAACACAAAAACTAAACACAACCATTAGTGTTTATGCAAAATCTTATCATTTTGTTTAACATATCAATGATACAAATAAAATCGATAAAGTGCAAAAAAAATCAGACAAAATGCATAAAAATTCTTTCATGTCAGAAACAATCAGCGATTTTGCGATGTGATAGAAGATTTTTTGAGTGAAATTTTATTATTGCCTTTAAAAAAAATAATATTTAATTAAACCTTTTCTTCCGTCTTCAGTCTAAACGCAAACCTTTGTACATACAAATGTTAAATAAAAGCTAACGGCTTTCGATTTCACATCAAAAAGTTAAATTTGTAAGCTTACCAAAACACATACCTAAAATCTATATTTACCTCAAGTTTATGAAATTAAAACACCTTATTTACACGCTTTTAATCATCACAATTGGAGGCTTTATTACCTACAGAATTATATCTAACAAGGGAAAAAATGAAGACTCAAAAAAGTTTAATGATAAAAAATCTCCAACAACTGTTAATGGAATCGTAATAAAAACGGCCACTTTTGACAATAATTTAGCATTATCAGGATCTATTGAAGCTAATGAACAAGTAGAAATTCATAGTGAGGTTTCAGGAATTGTTGAAGGAATATTTTTTAATGAAGGCACCAACGTTACTAAAGGACAGGTACTTTTAAAAGTAAATGATATTGAGTTAAAAGCGCAATTAAGACAAGCTTTAACCCGAGAAGATTTGGCCGCTGAAAACGCAAGAAGAGCAAAATTACTGTTGCAGAAAGAAGCCATCAGCCAAGAAGAAGCTGATGTTGCAAAAGCTGACCTTGCTTCTGCCCAAGCCCAATCTCAATTAATACGAGCACAGATTTCTAAAACATCTGTTAGAGCACCATTTTCAGGGAAAATTGGTTTGCGCAACATCTCTCCAGGAACTTATATTACCCCTACTGTTTTGGTGGCAAAACTGGTAAATACCAGCAAATTGAAAATTACTTTTTCAATTCCTGAAAAATATGCTGCAGAAGTAAAGTCAGGATCAGTAATTGATTTTAAAGTTTCTGGATCAGACAAAACGTACAATGCAAAAATTTATGCTATCGAACCAGAAGTAGCCGTAGCAACGCGTACACTTCAAATTCGTGCCCTTGCTGATAATGTTGACGGAAAACTTTTTCCTGGAACTTTTGCAGATATCAAATTGCCTTTAAATATCATTAAAGATGCCATAGTTGTTCCTTCTCAAGCAATTGTACCTATTCAAGACGGTAAAAAAGTATATGTCGCCAATAATGGCCAAGCAAAAGAAGTAATGGTTGACGCAACGACAAGAACAGATTCTTCAATTTTAATTTTAGCAGGATTAAAACCTGGAGATACTTTGATCACAAGCGGTGTTATGTCATTAAAAGACGAAGCTCCAATTAAGATTAAAGTAAAATAGTTCTAAAGCCAAAAGTCTTAAAGTCAAAAGTCGCAAGACTTGAATATAGATTAAAGATAATAGCGATTTAACAATAAATCAGAAATCTAAAGTCTGAAATCTAAAATCCAAAATTACAAATGAGTTTATCAACCACAAGTATTAGAAGACCTGTTTTAACCATAGTACTGAATCTATTAATTATATTATTCGGTTTTATTGGTTATACTTTTTTAGGTGTTCGAGAATTCCCTTCTATTGACCCTGCACAGGTATCCATTCGTACCAATTATACGGGTGCCAATGCCGATATTATTGAATCGCAAATTACAGAACCTCTTGAAAAAGCTGTAAATGCAATTGACGGAATTAGAAATATTACGTCCTCAAGTAACCAAGGAAGCAGCAATATCACAATTGAATTTAATCTGGATAAAGATTTAGAAGAAGCTGCGAATGATGTTCGTGACAAAGTTTCGCAAGCCATTAGAAATCTTCCACAAGATATTGATGCTCCGCCAGTGGTATCGAAAGCAGATGCTGATAGCGACGCTATTATTTCGATGACCGTTCAGAGTGACTCAAGAAACTCTTTAGAATTAAGCGATTATGCAGAAAATGTTATTTCGCAACGTTTAGAAACAATTCCGGGAGTGAGTGGCGTGCAGATCTGGGGACAGAAACGTTACGCGATGCGTTTATGGATTGACCCTGCAAAACTTACCGCTTATGGCTGTACAGTAGCCGATGTGCGTACAGCTTTGAATGCGCAAAATGTTGAACTTCCATCAGGTAAATTAACGGGTAATAACACTGAACTTACTGTAAAAACAATTGGAAATCTTTCTAAAGCAGAAGAATTCAACAACATCATCATTAGAACAGACGGAGATAAAATTGTCCGATTAAGTGATATTGGAGGAGCAGAATTAGGTCCCGAAAATATCGAAACCAAATTAAGCCAGTCTGGTTTACCAATGATTGGTTTGGCAATTGTACCGATGCCGGGTGCAAACTACTTGGATATTTCGAAAGAGTTTTATAAAAAATATGAAGCCTTAAAAAAGGATCTTCCAAAGGATATCAAATTAAACATTGCTCTTGACAATACGATTTTCGTAAAGAAATCAGTATTAGAAGTTGCCGAAACATTGGGAATTTCTGTAATATTGGTAATCATTATCATCTATTTATTCTTTAGAGACTGGGCTATTGCTTTTAGACCTTTAATTGATATTCCGGTTTCGTTAATTGCTACATTCTTCATAATGTGGTTATTTGGATTCTCAATTAACGTATTGACTTTATTAGCAATTGTTTTAGCAACAGGTCTGGTTGTAGATGATGGTATTGTGGTAACCGAAAATATCTTCAAAAAAGTAGAAGAAGGAATGTCCCCAATTGAAGCAGCGATTAAAGGTTCTAACGAAATTTTTTATGCTGTAATTTCGATTTCGGTAACATTGGCTGCTGTATTTTTACCTGTAATTTTTTTAGAAGGTTTCGTAGGAAGGCTCTTTAGGGAATTTGGAGTGGTAATTGGTGCTGCTGTATTGATTTCAGCATTCGTTTCTCTTACTTTAACACCAATGTTAAACGCCTATTTAATGAAAGGCGGAGAACAGAAAAAATCGAAGTTTTATATTAAAACAGAACCATTTTTTGAAAAAATGAACAGCAGTTATGCTGAAGCGCTTTCAAAATTTATGGAAAAAAAATGGATCAGCTTCCCTATTCTTATTGCTTGTTTCGGATTGATTTATTTATTCTTTACTATTCTTCCGAAAGAAACAGCACCTTATGATGACAGAAGCTCTGTAACCATGCGTATGACTACTCCAGAAGGATCTTCATACGAATATACAGACCGTTTTATGCAGGAAATTTCAAAGCTAGTTGACGATTCTATTCCTGAGAAAAAAGTAAGCTTGGTTATTACCGCGCCTGGTTTTGGAGCTTCGGCAACTAACACGGGTTTTATTAGGCTTTCATTAAAAGAACCAGACGAAAGGACGGTTTCTCAAAAAGAGATTGCAGATAAGTTAACAAAATGGACCAAACAGTATCCTGATGCTAAAACGGCAGTAATCCAACAGCCTACAATTGCTGTTAACAGACGTGGAGGATTACCGATTCAATACATAATTCAGGCTCCTAATTTTGACAAACTGCGAGAAAAAATTCCTCTTTTTATGAATGAGGTAAACAAAAGCGATGTGTTTTCGACGACAGACGTAAACCTGAAATTTAACAAACCTGAAATTAACGTTACTATTGACCGCGCAAAAGCAGAAAGTTTAGGAATTTCTATTCTTGATATTGCGCAAACTTTACAGCTTTCTTTAAGCGGACAGCGTTTTGGCTATTTCATTAAAAACGGAAAGCAATATCAGGTAATTGGTCAGTTTGATCAAAAAGACAGATCCAAACCTTTGGATTTGACTTCTATGTTTGTAAAAAACAAAAACGGCGAACTGATTCAGATGGATAACGTTATAAAAGTATACGAACAAAGTAATCCGCCGCAATTGTATCACAATAATAGATATATGTCTGCAACCGTTTCTGCTGGTTTAGCACCAGGAAAAAGTATGGGAGACGGAATTGAGGAAATGGACCGAATCAAAGCTAAAGTTTTAGATGAAAGTTTCACTACAGATTTAGCCGGGGAATCACGAGATTTCGTAGAAAGTAGCTCTAATACTTCTTTCGCATTCGGATTGGCTTTATTATTAATCTTTTTAATTCTAGCAGCACAATTTGAAAGTTTTATAGATCCGTTCATTATCATCCTGACGGTTCCAATGGCCGTTGCTGGAGCGTTATTCTCATTGTGGCTATTCAATCAGACATGGAATATTTTCAGCCAGATTGGTACAGTAATGTTGATTGGTCTGGTTACCAAAAACGGTATTTTGATTGTAGAATTTGCCAATCAGTTACGAGAACAAGGAAAGCCTAAATTAGAAGCTATTTTAGAAGCTTCAGAAGCACGTTTACGTCCAATTTTAATGACCAGTTTAGCCATTGCTTTAGGAGCACTTCCTATTGCATTGTCTCTTGGAGCTGCATCAACCAGCAGAATTGGTATGGGGGTTGTGATTGTGGGAGGAACTATTTTTTCATTGGCTTTAACGCTTTTTGTAATTCCTGCCATTTATTTAATGTGGTCTAAAGCTAGAAAACATTATCCTGAATTTGACCATATTGACGAATACGAAAGAGAAAGCATTAAATAGAAACCAAAACGCAATTTTTGGTTAAAGAAAACAAATATGAATATCAAAAAAACATACTGTACGGTACTTATTCTATTCTTTTGCTTTATTCAGGCAAAGGCACAGGAAGTTCTTACTATTGAACAAGCTATGACTATAGCTTTGGAAAATAATTTTGAAATTAAAATTGCTAAAAACAATTCCAAAATAAACGAAACAAACGTTACAATTGGAAATGCAGGAATGCTGCCAACAGCAACGGCAAACATTACAGATAACAATAGCATTACCAACTCTACACAAGTACGACAAGACGGTACATCTACCTCATTGGATAACGCCAAAAACAATAGTTTAAATTATGGTGTCAGTATAGGTTGGACTGTTTTTGACGGAATGAAAATGTTTGCCAAACTAGATCAGCTGAAAGAGCTTCAAAAATTGGGTGACGCAGAATTAAAAAGAACTATTTTAGTCAAAATTGCACAGGTAAATTCGGCTTATTATGATTTAGTGCAAATGCAACAACAATTGGCGGCACTAGACACTACAATAGTAATTTCGAATCAGCGCTTAACTTTAGCAAAAAATCGCTTTAGTATCGGGAAAGCTTCAAAGCTGGAAGTTTTAAATGCTCAAGTTGATTTAAATTCAGATCAGGTTGCATTGCTTAGACAAAAAGAAGCTTATGCCAATGGCAAAATCTTGCTGAATCAGCATTTAGCACGCGATCCAAAGATTGATTTCAAAGTTACAGATGAAGTCAAAGTAGACAACAAATTAGTATTGGCCGATTTGATGGATTTGGCCCAAAAACAAAATCCAGGTTTAGAGGCGCAAATTATCAATAAACGTATCGCCGAATTACAGCTCAAACAAGTAAAAGCAGACCGATACCCTACTTTAAGATTAACTTCAGGATACAACTTTTCTGAAAGTCAGTCTAGTTTGGGTTTTACCAGCGAAACGTCTTCAAGAGGTTTGAACTACGGTTTTAATGCTTCGATGAATATTTTTGACGGTTTTAATCAGCATCGCAACGAGAAAGTAGCCAAACTTCAGATTGAAAATTCACAACTTGCAATCGAACAGCAGAATACGCTTTTGAATACGCAATTGAGCACTGCATTTCAAACGTATTTGACAAACTTAGAACTAATTGATTTAGAAGAAAATAATGAGAATATTGCTAGGCAGAATCTAGAAATCACGCTAGACAAATTTAAAATCGGTACCATTACAACACTTGATTTTAGAACTGCCCAGCTAAATTATGTCAATGCAAAAGTGCGTTACAGTAACGCACAATACGAAGCAAAATTATCTGAAATTGCTCTTAAAGAATTAGCAGGAAATATTAATTTTTAGCTTTTCTAATTAAAAAACCACATATTATCTGCTGGATCTGCTAAATCTGCGTGAGAAAAAATAGCTCGCAGATTAGCAAATCCAGCAGATTTTTTTTCTATTACCAAGAATCTCGAATTTCTAAAAGACTATCTTTTGCCTAAACACATGAATAAATGTCTGTGTCTATTCTAAATGAGCTAAAATATTTTCTTCCGTTTTACGTTCAAAAGTTGATTTTTAATTTAAATTTGTTTCAAAACCCACTTCAATGATTACATACAATACCAAAGACTGGTTTACATTTATTTTTCATTTTCATAAATCGGATACCGTTAGAAAACTGTTTACGATTATGATTGCAATTGGAATATATGCTGCAATAATATGTTATCTTGAACTTCATTATTTTAAAGTAACCAAAAACGATTATATTCACAACATTCCAATTATGCATGGAATGTTAGGGTTTGTCATTTCGCTTTTGCTTGTTTTCAGAACCAATACCGCTTACGACAGATGGTGGGAAGGCCGCAAACTTTGGGGCGGACTTGTAAACAATAGCCGTAATCTTGCAATAAAACTTTCTGCCATTTTAAAAGATGAAAATGATAGAAAGTTCTTTAGAAAATATATTCCCATGTATGCTGATATTCTGAATCAACATTTAAAGGATGAAGATACCAGCAAACAACTTTTTGAAGATGTTGATCTGGAAATTGATCATCATAAACACAAGCCAAATCAGTTGAAAAGAATCATGTATCATAAAATCAATGATTTGTACGATGCAGGAAAAATATCTGGAGAACAACTTATTACTTTAAACGACGAATTAGTTGCTTTTACAGATATCTGCGGGGCATGCGAACGCATCAAAAACACGCCTATTCCCTATTCTTACAGCGCTTTTATCAAGAAATTCATCTTCTTTTACACCATGACGCTACCTTTTGGATATTCAGTAAGTTTGGGGTATTTGGTAGCTCCTGTTGTAGTTTTTATATTTTATGTTTTGGCGAGTTTAGAGCTAATTGCAGAAGAGATTGAAGACCCATTTGGGAATGATGAAAATGATCTTCCTACAAGAAAAATATCCGAAAACATCAAAAAACATGTTGAAGAATTAATATAAATTCAAAACACTTACAAAAACCTAAAAAACAAGTATTTAAGCGATAAAAAAACTCGTTGGACGAGTATTTTTTGAAGTCTGATAAATATGTTATAAAATTTGTAACAGCATTTTAAATTCCCTCCTTTAAAATTGCTTTAATTTTTCTTTGTTACTAATTTTTTAACTTCTTTTACGATGAAAAAAATTATCACACTTGTCTTTTTTGCTTTCCTGATTGTCAATTGCACCAACGAACCTGTAAATACTGACATTCAATCTGAGGCTAAACAAACGAATATTTCAACTGCTTCTGCAACGGCTAAAGGAACTTATTCCAACTGCGATCCAATTTCAATTAATATTATGGCTGGCCAGTTTACCAACGCTGGAAAAGTTTTAATTGAAAATGACGCTACAAATCTTTACGTAACCTATACTGCATTTCAAGATTGGTATTTTAGTGAATTACATTTATATGTAGGTCCTTATGCCAATGTACCATTAGCAAATGGAAATCCTATTCCTGGACAATTTCCATATAAAAAATCTTTTAATCCATTAGTTCAAAGCTATACTTTTATAATTCCTCTTTCTGCAATCGTTCTGGATGCTAACAAATGTTTATTTATTGCTGCGCATTCTAGCATGAAAAACATTGTAAACGGAACTGTTATCAGAACTGAAACTGGATGGGCTGGTGATATTAAATTCCCTGGAAAAAATTGGGCTACTTATTTCAATTACTGTTTGAGAACCTGCGATACTCCGCCACCTCCACCCCTAACTACCTGTGATACTGCCTATATGTTTGGCAACAATACTTTCAACAGTTTGCAACTTTCAGAAAAATGGGGCTGGGTTACGTCTTACAGCAATGTCACAAACGGAACTTATACTTATAACTTGTATGCAGGTGCAGGACAAAATAATATCAATAACGGATATTTGGCTGGAACTGTAACCGTTGTCATTCAAGGAAGCAACGTACAAGTAACCTTAAACGCAACTCACTCTGGAACCGTATTTACAGAATCACACGTGTATCTATCCGACAGTCCGCCAACTACAGCGGCTCCTGGACAATATGGCAACCAGCATAATTTAAACAATACTACCACAGATACTTATAACTTAACATATAGTGGAGACGGAAGTTTCTGGCTAATTGTTCATGCGGGAGTTTGCACCACCGAATAATTTTGAATTAGTATATAAATTAGGAGAAAAAGAGAGGACCCAAAATTCTCTCTTTTTTTATTCTATACGATCCTACACAAAGCATAAAAAAGGCTTAAATATTCAAACTGTATATATATTTTTAGTAAATTTAGTTCTTCACCCAAAAATTAAATTTAATGAACAATCAACGATTTTTAGTCAATCCGCTCCAATTATCGCAAGAGAAATCATTAAAAACTCTTGTAGAAAATAGAACGATTTACAACCTTAATAATTGTGAATTAAATCTATTTGAAACCTACGAATCGACTCAAAAAGTCCCATTAAAATTTAATGATTTGGTGGTTACCAGTATGCTGAGAGGCAAAAAAATCATGCATCTTTTTGATGATCCTGAATTTGTTTACCTTCCGGGTGAAACAGTCATTGTACCTTCAAATGTAGAAATGAAAATTGATTTTCCTGAGGCTTCAAAAAACAATCCTACACAATGTTTGGCATTAGCGATTGATCAGGATAAAATTGTTGAAATATTAAACTTCTTAAATGAACAATATCCGAAAGAAGGAACCAACATGTATTGGCAGTTGAATTACCAAAACTACTTCTTTTACAACAATGTAGAAATGGCGGCAACAATTAATAAACTCATAAAAGAATGTATGAGCACTTCAGTTGCCAAAGATATTTTTGCAGATTTAACTTTAAAAGAATTATTGATTAGAATTATTCAAACTCAAACGGTAAAATCTATAGACGAAGGAAAATTTTTGGACGCAAACAATCCCATAAAAGAAGTTACAGAATATATCAAACAGAATCTGAAAGAAAATATAAGCTTAAAATCTCTGAGCGAAAAAGCATGCATGAGCACTACCTCTTTCTATCGTTTCTTTAAACGCGAACTAGGAATGAGTCCGATTGAATATATTTTGAATGAGAAAATAAAATGTGCTAAAAATCTTTTGAAGAATCCAACCCTTCAAATTAACGAAGTCTGTTATTTAGCCGGCTTTGAAGATGCCAATTATTTTATAAGATTATTTAAAAAGTACGAAGGAATTACACCAAAACAGTATCAGTTACTTTATATTAATCAAAGGTGCTAAGGTTCTAAGCTACAAAAGCTACTAAGATTCTAAGTTTTTTTATCGGAGACTGAAAACTGTGACTGAGACTTAAAACTTTTACTCAATCCTTGTAACCGGCTCTAGATTTAACTCTTCTTCTGGATTGAAAATTCTGCATTCAATTTGAAATGTTTTCTTTAATGGAGTTTCTAATGAAAAACCACCGACTCCGAATGCATCAATTACCGTTAGAGTAAAATGCGCATGTTTCCAGTATTCAAATAAATCTTTATCTACCCAAAATTCGGTGTCTTCAACTGTACCAATGCAAACATCCCCTGTTCGCTGATAATAACCGCCTTTCTCGAAACACTGCGGCTGCGTGCCTTCACAGCATCCTCCTGCCTGATAAAACATTAGGTCGCCATGTTTTTCTTTTAAAACTTTAATCAGTTCTATCGCTTTTTCTGTGGCATCAATTCGTTTAATCATCGTTTTATCTACTAAAATTTAAAAGCAGCAAACTCTATAAAGAAATTTACTGCTTAACATAACCAACTATTTGTATTTACTTACATTCAAACTGTAATTTGATTGTATTGGATATTTGCAAATCAAAATTGCCTGGAGGAAGTTTGCTTAATGCCATTAAATTTTCATTTAACGCCCCATGCATGTCGCCAACCTAAATACTCCAGGATTTTGATTATCTTTTTCTTAGAAGAATCCTAATTTCTTTTTATCATAAGAAATCAGCATGTTTTTGGTTTGGCGGTATTGGCTCAGCATCATTTTATGGTTTTCACGACCAATTCCAGATTGCTTGTAACCTCCAAACGGAGCTCCTGCTGGATAAGAATGGTACTGATTGATCCAGACACGACCTGACTGAATTGCTCTAGGAACCTGATAAATTTCGTGTGCATCACGTGTCCAAACTCCCGCGCCTAATCCGTACATGGTATCATTGGCAATTTCAATAGCTTCTTCAGTAGTTTTGAAAGTTGTAACCGCTAAAACAGGTCCGAAAATCTCTTCTTGGAAAATCCTCATTTTGTTATGGCCTTTAAACAATGTTGGCTTAATATAATAACCTCCTTCCAGTTCGCCTCCTAATTTATTTTCATCACCTCCTGTTAGCACTTCTGCTCCTTCTTCTTTTCCTAATTTGATATAAGACATGATTTTTTCTTTCTGAACAATTGAAGTCTGAGCTCCAATCATAGTTGATTTATCCAACGGATTTCCAGCTATAATAGCTTCAGTTCTTTCAATCACTTTTTTAATGAACTTGTCATAAATGTCTTCGTGAATTAATAATCTAGAAGGACAAGTACAAATTTCTCCCTGATTTAAAGCAAATAACACAGCACCTTCTACGGCTTTGTCAAAGAAGTCATCATCGTGATCTGCTACCGAAGGGAAGAAAATATTTGGAGATTTACCACCCAATTCTAAAGTTACCGGAATAATATTTTCTGTTGCATACTGCATCACTAAACGTCCTGTAGTAGTAGAACCTGTAAATGCTGCTTTTGATACTTTTTTATTGGTTACTAACGGACGTCCTAATTCAGCTCCAAATCCGTTTACAATATTTAAAACTCCAGGAGGAAGAATGTCGCCAATTAATTCCATCAAAACCATAATAGAAATCGGCGTGCTTTCAGCTGGTTTTAAGACGATTGTATTTCCTGCTGCAAGAGCTGGAGCGATTTTCCAGACTGCCATTAAAATCGGAAAATTCCACGGAATAATCTGCGCGACAACACCAAGAGGTTCGCTTAACGCAATAGAAACCGTTTGCGAATCTAGTTCTGAAATAGCACTTTCTTCTGCACGAATTACGCCCGCAAAATATCTAAAATGGTCAATTGCCAGCGGAATGTCTGCCGCAAGCGTTTCGCGGATTGGTTTTCCGTTGTCCACAGTTTCAACTGCTGCAATATATTCTAAATTGTCTTCAATTTTCTGTGCAATCTTATTCAATAAAATACTTCTTTCGGTTACAGAAGTTTTCCCCCAAGTCTTAAATGCTTCATAAGCAGTATCCACAGCCAATTCTAGATCTTCTTTTCCAGAATGCGCTGCTTTAGTAAATACTTTTCCATCAATAGGAGAAACTACATCAAAGTATTCTCCTGTAATTGGTGCGGTAAATTTTCCACCAATATAGTTATCGTATTTTGCCTTAAATTCAGGTCTTTTTACTGCGGTACTCATAATATTCTTTTTTTGATTTACTCCAAATTTAGTTTCATAAAAAGAAACAGAATAGCACTTTTCATTCATCTTGTAGCACAAAAATTACACATTCAGTTTTTTTAGTGTTTTATAATAATCATTTAATAAAATTTTAGCCTATAAATTGCTAAATAATTAGTAGGCAGCATTTTTCGGTCAATTAAAAACAACTAGAAAAAACTACTCAATTTTTTCCTACTCCAACACGCAATCCTTATATTTGTAACCTCATACAAAGAATTAAAGAACTACAATGAAAATATCTTACAACTGGTTAAAACAATTTATTAAAACAGATTGGACATCTGAGCAGACTTCTGAATTACTAACAGATTTAGGTTTAGAAGTTGAAGTTGTCGAAAAATATGAATCTATTAAAGGAGGCTTGGCAGGCGTTGTTGTTGGACACGTTTTGACATGCGAAAAACATCCTGATGCGGATAGATTGAAAGTCACTACAGTTAATATTGGTTTAGAAGCTCCTGTACAAATTGTATGTGGCGCTGCAAACGTGGCTGCAGGACAAAAAGTGCCAGTTGCTACCATTGGAACCGTTTTATATGATAAAGAAGGTGCAGAATTTACCATTAAAAAAGGAAAAATCCGCGGACAGGAAAGTCACGGAATGATCTGTGCTGAAGATGAATTAGGTTTAGGAACTAGCCATGACGGAATTATGGTTTTGGCTGAAGATTTAGTTCCAGGAACTCCTGCGTCTGAAGTTTTCCAAATTGCAAATGATGAAGTTTTTGAAATCGGATTGACGCCAAACCGTGCCGATGCGATGAGCCATTTTGGAACTGCTCGTGATTTGAGAGCTGGAATGTTACAGCGTGGTGTAAACGTAGAATTGATTACGCCTTCTGTAAGCAATTTTAGAGTGGACATGCGTACGTTAAAAATCGACGTAAACGTTGAGGACAATCATTTAGCTCCAAGATATTGCGGTGTAACTATCTCTGGAATTTCTGTTCATGAATCTCCAAGCTGGTTACAAGACCGTTTAAAAGCTATCGGATTAACTCCAAAAAATAATATTGTTGACGTTACTAATTATGTTTTACACGAATTAGGACAACCTTTACACGCTTTTGATGCTGCAAAAATCAACGGAAAAATCATTGTAAAAACAGTTGAAGAGGGAACTAAATTTGTAACTCTTGATGATGTTGAGAGAACGCTTCACAAAGAAGATTTAATGATTTGCGACGAAAAAGGTCCGCTATGTATTGCTGGGGTTTTTGGAGGTAAAAAATCTGGAGTTTCTGAAGGAACAACATCTATTTTCTTAGAAAGTGCCTATTTTGATCCGGTAAGCATTCGTAAAACGGCAAAAAGACATCAATTGAGCACAGATGCTTCTTTCAGATTTGAAAGAGGAATTGACCCAACTATAACAGAATACGCTTTGAAACGTGCAGCGCTTTTAATTCAAGAAGTTGCTGGTGGAAAAATCACTTCTGATGTTGTGGAAGTGTATCCTAAAAAGGTGGAAGATTTCTCTGTTTTATTGAATTTCAGCCATGTTTCTAAAATCATCGGGCAAGAAATTCCAAAAGATACCATCAAAAAAATCTTAGTTTCTTTAGACATAAAAGTAAACAGCGTTTCTGATACCGGTTTAGGTTTAACTATTCCTGCATATCGTGTAGACGTTCAGCGTGAAATTGACGTAATCGAAGAAATTCTGAGAGTTTACGGTTATAACAATATTAATTTCTCTAAGAAATTTAATGCTACGGTAGCCAATTCGCCAAGAACAGAAGATTACAAAGTTCAGAATGTAATTGCTTCTCAATTGAATTCTCAAGGCTTCCACGAAATGATGGCCAATTCGTTGACAACTGCTGCTTATGCGAAATTATCTACTTCATTAAAAGAAGAGCATAATGTATCAATGCTGAATCCGTTGAGCAGTGATTTAGCGACACTTCGCCAGTCTTTATTATTTTCTGGTTTAGAAGCGGTTTCATACAACATTAATAGAAAAAATTCGGATTTAAAATTATTTGAATTTGGAAAAACTTATCATAAGTATTTAAACGGATACGAAGAGCACAAACACCTTTCTTTACTGATTTCTGGAAACAGAAACAAAGAAAGCTGGACAAATCCGCAGAAAACAACAGATTTCTTCTTGTTGAAAGGATATGTTAAAGCCATTTTATCTCGTTTAGGAATTGAAAAAATTTCGAATACGCCAGTTCAATCTGATGTTTATTCTGAAGGAACTGCAATAACGTACAACAATGATATTTTAGTTGAAATGGGCGTTGTTAAAAAGCCTATTTTAAAACATTTCGGGATTAAACAAGACGTATATTACGCAGATTTTAACTGGGATTTGGTTTTAAAGATCATTACAGGAAAAATTAAGTACACTGAAATCCCTAAATATCCAGAAGTTCGCAGAGACTTGGCTTTATTAATTGACCAAAACACAACTTATGAGAGCATTTTCAATTTGGCTAAACAAACTGAGAAAGCGCTTTTAAAAGACATTAATTTATTTGATGTGTACCAAGGCGATAAATTGCCAGAAGGAAAAAAATCGTATGCTTTGAGTTTTACTATTCAAGACAATACCAAAACATTAACCGATGCTCAAATTGACAAAATCATGTCTAAACTACAGCAGACATTTGAAACTGAGCTTGGAGCGAGTTTAAGATAAAATCTCGTTATATTAATATACAAACCCGACTTGTTTTTAAAAGGACTCGTCGGGTTTTGTTTTTTGTTTTAGGTTTCAGGTTTGAAATTTCAAGTTTCAAGTTACAAGTTTGAAGTTGATATACTTTGAATATAGTTTTACCGCAAAGAGCGCAAAGTTTCGCAAAGGCTGAATTTTTAATTTTTAATTCTCAATTTTTAATTCTCAAGCATATTTCTGATACGCTTTCATCAGCTTTTCGTCATATTTATTGGTTTTATAGGCTGGTCCGTTGTATTTTAAAGCAAACGAAACCCAATTCTTATTTCGCAGCAATCCAATCAAATTATTCTTTTCAAGAAATCGTCCGAAGGCTTTTAGATGCTCTCCTTCGTTCTGATTCATTTTATCTACAAATTCATCAATATTACTATATCCGATAGAGACCGCATTAAAGCCCATAATTTGAAAAAGTCCCCAAGAAGCTGAACAATTTGCCGCATCGGCTATTTTTTTGTCTGAGCCGAGCTTTTTTGCCTTTTCTAATCGCGTATATTCTGCAGTTCCGCCAACGTAATACTTCTTAGTATATTTTTCGAATAGAATGTCCTGTGTATTGGCATTCACATACGTTTTCGGATCGATATTTCTTTTCTTCAATTCATTCCAAAAAATATGCCCTTCAAACAAAATCTTCGGACGTCCGTCAATTAAAAAACCTTTTCCATTGCTTTCGACTTCGTTTACCGCTTTTACAACTGCCAGTTCTAATTTAAACTGATTCGAAAAATCAATTAAATCCTGCTCAGACAATAATTTATTGTTTGTCTGAAAACCATTCTTACTTTTTTCCAAAAGTGTCGACCAAGTTTTAAGCCCTACTACTCCATCAACCACAAGATTGTTTTTTAACTGAAAATCTTTGATTGCATTATCTGTTTCTTTTCCGAAATAATCGGAAACAATTACACTGTATTTTAATTTAGCCAAAAGCTCGTTTAAGTAATAAACTTCTGGAGATTTTGTTCCTGCTTTAATAGTTCTCATTAGGTTTGTTTTTGGTGATAATTGATGCTTGAAGAAATAAAAAACATCTTTTTACAATTGATGTACTGTAAAATAAGAGCAATATTGTTCGTGATACTTTTATGAAAACTGAACAATATGAGGGTCGAGAATTGAGATATTGATTGCAAAACAGCCAACTTAACTCAGAACTAATATCGGTTGCAGTATGTTCTCAAAAAATAAGTACTAACAGCCAACATTTTTGAATGCCTGTTTTATCTCAAAACTGGCGATGTAAAATTATATTTTTACAAAACACTAAACAACAGCACTTTAACCCGATTTTTTTAAATAATTTTACCTAAACAAAAAAGGGTATATTTCCCCTTGCCGAAATTTTCTGTTTCAGATAATTTTGCCTTGTAAACAACTCAAAAATCTGTTAACTAAACATTTAAACCAATTAACAATAAAAAACTATGAAAAATCCACCCGCAAAGCCTAGCCAATTAATTACAAAAGAGTTTGCTAGACAACTAAATTCAAATTACAACAATAAAAGAGCTTCTCTTATTGCTGGAAAAGAAGAAAAAGAAGATGCCAATGCTATTTGGTATTCTTTAGAAGAATTGGAAAACTATATTCATTATATAAAAACTAACGGCGCAAAAGACGGCTACAATGTTGACGGAATCCGTTTTTATTTTGGAGTTTATCCAGATGATGAAAAGCATGGAGAAAAAGCAGGTTTAACTACCTTATTTTTAGTTCCTACAGGCAAAAAAGCAGAAAAGAATACAGAAGCTCAAAGTTTTGCTTTAATGAGAGAAGCTGCTTCTTCAGACATAGAAAGCCTAGATCCAATGAATTACGGAAACATCGGAAGACCGCCAAGCTTAATTTACTAAAAAAAATATGTTCGAATTTTTAAGATCTTATATCATTTATATGGCTTTATTGTCAGGAACGATTGGTTTGTTTGCACTGCCAAAACTTCCTAGCAATAAAGCTAAATTTTTAGTACTTTTAATCTGGTTTTCTATCGTAATCGAAATTATAGGCTATTATTTCACCGAATGGACGGGTTTGCTGAATTTTTACGTTTATAATTTCTACATGCTTGCCAGCCTTTCTGCCTATATTTTACTTCTAAGAGCCTTATTGACTAAAAAAGATCATAGAATTTCGGCTATTCTTTTTTTAATTCTATTTATTGTTTCTTTCTTTTTAAATATTTTATATTTCAAAGACGACATAAACCGTTCTTATACTTATAGTTTTGCAATTGGTGTATTAGTAGTTTTAATATTATCCTGTCTGTACCTGATCGAGATATTCAATTCAGAAAAAATATTGAATTTTAAAAAATCGGTTTTTTTCTGGTATATACTCGGCATACTTGTTTTTCATGTTCCTTTTACACCCTTTATGCTGGCTATCAATTGGTTTCTAATCAAGCAGGACGATTCTATCTTTAGTTTGGTCTTGTTTATTCTAAATTTTCTGGCGCATAGCTGTTTTATTATTGGATTTATATGGAGCGAAAAGAAATACAACTATTAGTTATTTCCCTGGGTATTGTTTTCTTTACCCTAATCGTTATTTTGCTTGTAATTTTCTTCTATTTTTTAAAGAAAAAAAATAAGTTTTTAGTAGAAAAAATGGAAGCTGATTTGTATTTCCAATCTGAATTGGTGAAAACAAGAATTGAAATAAAAGACCAGACTTTATCTGAAATCAGCAAAGAACTGCATGATAATATTGGACAAATTATTTCGGTTGCTATTATGCAGCTGAATATCTGCATAAGCAGCAAAGATGTCCAAATCAACGAACTTAAAGATTTAAAAACTCTTCTAGCGAAATCTTTAGACGAACTAAGAATTCTTTCGAGAATTATAAACAAAGACAACTTACTTCAAAACAACTTTCTCGAAGCCATCCAGCAGGATTTAGAAAGAATTAAAAAGCTCAAAAAGATTAAATTCAATTTTAAGCAAATTGGAGCAGTTCCCACAATAAATAAAGAGCACGAACTAATTATTTACCGAATTTTTCAAGAAGCGCTTCACAACAGTTTAAAACATTCTAGAAGCGATTTATTTGACGTTCATATCGAAACCACTGATTCTCTTTTTATATTAAAATTAAAAGACTTCGGAATTGGTTATGATCTAGAAAAGTCAAATTCAGGAATCGGACTTAACAATATGAAATTAAGAGCCAAGCTTATTGGCGCAGAATTGATTCTAAATTCAGACAGCACCGGAACCAGTGTTACTATCGAATATCCTTTAACCCAAGACCATGAAGACTAACCTTAAAAGAAAATTAATAATTGTAGACGATCATTTGCTTTTTTCCCAGTCACTTGAACTACTGATTAAAAGTTTTGGCGATTATGAAGTTATAGAACGTTTTGAAAACGGAAAAGTTTTTATAGACTATCTGGAAGAAAATAATTCTACTGAAATCGATCTTATTTTATTGGATGTTAATATGCCAGTTCTTGATGGATTAAGTACTATGCAATGGCTTAAAGACAATAGGCCTGACCTAAAAGTAATTGCTTTGTCTGTTAATGATGACGAAGAAATTATAATCAAAATGATTACAAACGGAGCAAAAGGCTATCTTCTAAAAGATACCTCGCCTGAAATTTTTAAAGAAGCAATTGAATGTGTCATCGAAAAGGGTTTCTATTTTACCGAGCTTGTTTCTGGAATGCTAATTAATAAAGTCAACAGCGATAACAAAAAAATCTGTTTAAAAGAAAAAGAGATTGTCTTTATCAAACACGCCTGCACTGAAATGACATATAAAGAAATCGCATCAGAAATGTGTTTAAGCCCTAAAACCATTGACGGCTACAGAGAATCGCTTTTTGATAAATTGGAAATAAAAACCCGAATCGGACTAGTGCTTTATGCTATTAAGCATAAAATTGTTTTTGTTTAATATGTCAAAGCTGCAAAAACAGGGTATGCCGCAATTTTTTCTCTTCCGTTAAGAAAAGTCAGTTCCATCAAGAAATTGCATTGCACAATTTCGCCTCCTAGTTTTTCAACTAATTCGCAAACTGCTTTTGCGGTTCCTCCAGTTGCCAATACATCGTCATGTATTAAAACTCGGTCGCCTTTTTTTATGGCATCGGTATGCATTTCAAGACTGTCAGTTCCATATTCTAATTCATAAGAAGCTGAAATGGTATCAAACGGAAGTTTTTTGGGTTTCCTTACGGGAACAAATCCAGCAGTTAATTCTTGAGCAAGCAGCATTCCGAAGAAGAAACCACGTGATTCTGCACCAACAACCTTGTCTATTTTTTGATTTTCTAAAGAGTTCACCAAAATTCTTAAGCAATTTGTTCGCGCTTCAGGGTCAATTAGCAAGGGAGTTATATCTTTAAACAAAATTCCTTCTTTTGGAAATCCCTGAATATCACGTATATAATTTTCAATCTTCATTTTTTTTTATTTTTCTGTTATTTTTCGCTTGTATATCTCACTTTTATGTCTATCTTTGCACCCGCAATAAGGAATCAACAAAGCTACAAAAAAATAGCTAATTGATAACAAAAAGGCCTCGTGGCGCAACTGAATAGCGCATCTGATTACGGCTCAGAAGGTTACAGGTTTGAATCCTGTCGAGGTCACTCTATGGGACAAAAGATAAAAATCATCTTTTGTCCCATTTTTTTTATCCCGTAACTCCTTATTTATCAAATATATACTCTCTACAATTTTGTTCACTCTAGCGGTTTGTATTTTATTTTCACGAATCGTAAAATTTTCTGGATAAACCAAACCTATTAAGCTTCGAGCTTCCGAAAGATCCATATCCGCATAAGCCACATTCATTTTAATTAAGTTCTCAATTCCTTTATTTAAAAGGGATTCGATGCTGTGTCTATCTTTTGCTATGGAGGATAATTCCCTTTCAAGGTTTGTAATTCGTACACTATAGTCATCCTTCATTAATTTATAATCATCCGAATCTATTTTCGATGTTAAAAGAAGATCCCTTGCATTGCTTAATCGAAGTTCATAATCTTTAATCTGTTCTAAAAGTCGTCGTTTCTGTTCACCAGCATTATTAGCCAATTCTCGGTGAGTTTCAAATATTACAGATGTGTATATTTTTTTGACCTCTGGTATTGGCTGGTATTTTTTTAGGTCATCAATAAATAATTTATTGGCTATTTCAGAATTGATTCTAAATTTACACTGGGCTTCGCAATGATAATAATAGTAGTGTTTATGTCTACCTTTACACTTGCTTCCCTGAAGCTTTTTTTGGCACTTTGGACAATTAAAAAATCCTCTAAGGGGAAATTCTACAACTGTTTTAATTTTAGGTCTGTAAATACGGGATTTTCCATCTAAAATATCCTGAACATTATAGAAAAGACCTTCAGAGATTAAAGGCTCATGCTGTCCTGTAACTAACATGCTTTCTTCATCTTTATATTGGGGGACAAAAATTTTACCATAGTAAATTGGATTTCGAATTAAACCCCACATATTGCTTTTGGTTCTTGTAAAACCTCTTCTGCATGCAAGATGGTAAACCTGTTCAGTGTTAAACACTCCTCTTGCAATTTCTTCGAATATCCATCTCATTACTGATGCAGCCGGCTCTACAAGAGCAATATACTTGGTTCCGTCCTCTTTTGATTTATTTGCATAACCAAAGGGAGCAGTTCCCATATATCTTCCTTCTTTTTTAGCTCTTCGCATTCCATGAAAAGTATTTAATGCCCGTCTGTCGTTCTCTACTTCTGGGGCAGCGAGATAAAAAGCAAGCATCATCTTATTTTCCGGAATAGATAAATCAAGAGGCTGTTCGATAGCTTGTGGCTCCACTCCAAGTTTTCGAAGAACACTTATCATTTGGTATGCATCACCAGCATTTCTACTAAACCTGTCCCATTTTGTAAACAAGACAAAGTCGCATTTGTTTTTTTCTTTTTTAAGATTAAGAAGTAATTTATTCCATTGTGGTCTATTAAAGGTTTTGGCGGAATGATCTTCATAAATAACATTACGCACTTCAATAAAATTTATCGAACAATATTTTTTTAAAACTTCTTCCTGATTCCTTTGCGAATAACCTTTCTCTGCCTGTTCATCTGTGCTTACACGAATGTATAAATCTGCAATAATACTCATGATTCTAAAAATTTTGAAACGACCGCATGGGCCAATTTTCGTAAAAATAGCAAAATTTCAGTTGCTTCTTCAATTGTAATATTCATACCTTCAGAGTTTAACATTTGCATAGCTTTCTCTGGAGTTATTTTTCCTCTCATTTTTTCTTCTTCATTTTCCATCATCATTTAATTAAATAATAAAAGCCCTTTACGGGCTTTCATCGTTATTTATCTGTGTTCAATCGTAAAAGTAAATCTTGCTTCCTTGTGTTTTCTTAAACGAAGGCTCGTATTTAAGATATCCATAATCACTCAATTCCTGGATGCATCTGTGATAAGTATGCGGAGAGGAAATCTTTGCTATTGGTGTTATATCATGTCTATAGACCTGTATTGGATTTACAAACTGATTCTGCGTCCTGTATTGAAGCAGAGACATGTAAATAGCAATATGTGTTGTGCTTATCCGAAAATCATTTTCAATTGCTGTAAAAAAATCTGATAGCGGTTTTAAATTTTCCATGTTGAATAATTTATAAACTTTGACTTTTAGCTGATCTATGTTGTCTTTGAGAAGACTGTACCGCTAAATTCTTTGTTTGCTTGTTTGAAGTTTTGGAATTTTGATTTAAAAGATCCGAAAGCAATACTTTTTTTAAATCTTCATTGTGAATCAAAAGCCCTCTGTTTTGTGGATTAGCTTCTACATAAAAATTTTGAGAACTACCATTTCTTTCTAATTTTATCAGCTCTCTGCCTCCATTTTTTAAAGATTTCAATATTTCCCCAAGCTGTATTTGATCCAAAGAATTTATAGGCAATTCTTTTAAAGCTTTGTTTAAATCATAGCCATATTCTTGAGGAAATTCTTTTATTCTGTAACTGCCAGATACATCTTTATCATTTAAATCCAATTGCTTCCAGATTCCATCGATTAAAACTGCCCGCCCTGAAAGTAATTCATAAGACTGCCTTGCATTAACACCATCGTCTGTAAAAAAGTGCTGTCTATTTTCTTCATTTTTGAATTGTGAATAAAGACTGGTTTTAAATCCTTCGAATTGATATTGGCCGGACTCATCTTTTTTAAAATTAAGAGAATGATCTAGTCTCTCTTTTTCATTTAAATAGTAAGAAACAGGCACAATAAATTTCGTTTCTCCCAGATTCATGTATCGCTCGACTTTTTTAAAAGCATCTTTAAAACCTATTCTTTCCAATTTTTCCTTAAGCTCATTGTTAGATTTCGCTTCAGTTTTGCTGTAAATAGCAGATTTTAATCTGACAGTCATCTTTAGAAATATGTTTTTATAAATAAACCTTCTTAGCTTTTCTGGGTATAACTGGTTTAGCAGATTATCGTGCTCGCTTTTCACAACTTGAAGAGTAAGGTTTTCATAAACACTATTCGTCTTACGATATCTAACCAGCACACTTTCATACCATTTTAACTTCTCCTTTAAAAGAGAAGTTTCAATTGAAGAACTGGAATGGAAAAGTTTTTTTAGGTTTTCCTCTTTACTATTCCAATCGTTTATTTCAACTGCAAGTCTATTGGTAAGGGACTGATCGTCCATCATTTTTTACTTTTGATTATTAGTGCTAAACAGATTTACCTGCTTTTCTTTGGCGGGCTATTGAGTTCTGCTCTTTCTGTGCTGGTTCATCATCATTATCATTGCTGACATTTTTATCTTTAGATTCTGACTGTTTTTGCTGTTTGCTTTCTCTATGATTGATTCTCTGAAGGCTGCCGTCATAGACATTTAATGTTTTAAACTGAGGATTGGCCTCTACAAACATTTTACTTTCCACACCATTGACAACAAAAGTTACAGACTGCAGATTTCCTTTCTTAAGCGAGCTCATCAAATTTTCTTTGTAGTTTGGAGTCTGAAGCTCTTTAATAGAATGTTTTTCGAGACTGGCCTCCAAGTCATAGCCATAATTTTGATGAAAATGGTTTATTTTAAAGTTGCCATTGCTCTCTGATTCTTTAAAATCCATTTTTAACCATGCGTTGTATGATTCCCCTTCCTTGGTTTTAAGATCTTTGTTCACAGAACGGCCTTCCATCAAGTTGTAAGCTTCCTTAAGAGTTATACTCGTGCCATCATTATTTATATAAAATGTTTGCTCCAGTCCTGGCTTGTTCTCCTCTTTCTGCAGATTCACATGATAAGAATTAAAGAAGTAAATGTCACTCTGATCTGATTTCTTGAAATTCAATTCAACTGTCAAAGTATCATTGTTTGGCACTCCATTATTCATAATCCCGCTATGGATGATTTTAAAATCCTTATCACCTTTCTGCATGTTCTCTTTTAGTTCTGTTTCAAACGTTTCCCCCATTCCAGTGTATTTTAACTGGTCCTTTAGATATTCTAAATTTTTCTCGTTCATTGTATTTGCATTTAAGTTGTTTTCATTCAATTCATTTCTCTCTTTATACAGATGCATGAAATCATTTACATCAACGGTCTCTATTCGAGAAGTATCAATACCGCTCTGTAGAATTATGTTTAAGTCATTGATGAGAGATGTTATTGGAATATTCTTAAAATAATCAACATCATTAGGCCCCACAAGGCAATAATCCGCTGCAGCCATCGATGTTCTAAAAAACTGAATGGTATCACTGTCTGTAATTAATTTCAAAGGATATGCTGCAAATTGATAACCGTAAGAAACCATCTCTTCCGCGTATGATAACAGCGTTTCAGCATCTGCTACATTTATTGTCATGATATATCTAGTTTAAAATTTATCCATGTTAAATGCCTCGATTGGAAATACTTTATCGGTCAGGTTACTGCTGATATCAAGTTCAAGTTGTCTTCCACCACTTTTTTCAATTAGCTGAAGTGTGAGATATTTGTTTTCAGGAATAGTAAACTTTTCGAGTGCATAAACTCTTATTACTTCAGACTTATAGGGGATCACAGCGGATGACGTAGTTTGATAAAGCGGCTCAATTTCTATTTCCTGCGATGCAGTTCGTTTTGATTTTTTTTGATCCCTTATAAAAAATCGGAACTGATCAATGTCATAGTTAATCTTTGACTTATTTTCAAATACTATCCTCAAATACATAACATCCTGATAGATAAAAATACCGTTTAGCTCTAGTCTTATCTGATACTTAGATTTGTTGTAACCGCTGATTTTATTCTTTTTAGATAGTGCCAGGGAGGAACATTGTTCTATTTTTTTCTGGTTTTCGTTCTCAAGTGAAAATACAACATCTCTGCTTGCAGCAATAGAATTCACGGCTTTAACATTCAAATCCGGACAGTCATCATCATAATTCAGTACAAATACGTATAATCTCGCGTCAGAAGTGACAACAGTCAGGTTGGTCTGCAAAAAATGCTGTTTAGCTGCTTTAATCAGCAATATATTCTCCACACCTTTGGCTTTCTGTACCAGTACCTCATCACTACCTTTATCAATGCTCTTGATTGGGTAGGAAAAAACAATACTTGTTGTTTTGGAGTATCCGATCTGAACGCTTTTGTATTGGTCTTCGTTGGCTATCGTCTCTTTTACACTCAACTGAGAATAGGCTAAAACAGAAAACAGCAATAAACTCATTTTAAGTAAATGATTAATTCTTTTCATTTTTTTTCACTTTAAGGTTTTAGATTCTTTTGTTTTTCATCATACAGAAGTACTTGATATCCTCCTTTAACTATTACTTTGATGAGTTTTACTTTCTTACTTAAAAGACTTTTTGCCGCCTCTATACCCATACCTGCTGCCTGAGCTCCCCAAGAATCTGTAACACCGGTCAATCCTAAAGTCTGTATTGAACGGTCTGCAGAAGCCTTCGCTACATCCCTGCCGATTGCGCCTGGAATATTTATCCCTTCAATTCCATCAATATCATAAACAGCAAGCTGAACTGGGAATATTGAGTTTCGGTATTGCAGATTTTCTATCTTTATCTCAAGTCTTTCACCCTTCAAGGCGGCAATACCATAGAGGAAAGTATTTTTTGGAATTACTTTACCCTGAACTGTCGCATCCCTTCCGAGTCTTAATTTTATAACTGATCCGTTGACAATAGTCTGGGTTTCATGCACAAATGCTTCCAGTGCATTTTGAGGAGAATCTTCATTTGTTGCCTCTTGTACTGTATAAAAAGCATTCTGTTGAGAATTGTTTTCTGCTTTATTTTCCTGAAGTGAGGTAATATTAATTGACGCTTTTTTGCTATCTACGTTATAAACTTTTCCTTTCTTGCTTTCTGAATTTTTAAGCAGCTTTTCCGCAACTCTTGAAGGATGTTGGATATCGAGTATTTTCTCAAGCATACCGCTCAATTGCTGCAGTTCGGGATCTGGTTGAGATTCCCCCATAGTAGACATCATTTTTTCTAAGTCCTTGATCTGCGTAGAAACATCGTTGGATGAACCATAATTCTCAAACTCGCTCATGTCCTGCCCATACTTGTCTACTGTAGATGGCTGACTGATCGCTTTCTGCAACAAATGCAGTTTTTCATATATCTTTTTTTCATTCCTGTTCTGCAGCGGCTCTGAATTTAGCCCTCGACCATTGCTTAAAAATTCCTTTAACGTCACATCCGATTCAGCAAATGGACTATGAGATTGCTCAAGCAGCTTATTATTAGAGTAATTCGGATCTTTTTTAATTTGTTCCTGCAGTTTAATGGAGTCTACCGCTGCCTTGTCATAATAGCTCATTTTATTTAAAGATGAATCTTCTTTAAACTTTGGAATGGGCAGATTAAAATTGAAACCTTTTTTAATTTTATTTTCTGTCGCATCTGTACTCATCTTTCCTCCACCTAAGGTGTAAAACAAAATAGATATGAAGGGAAGAGATATTAAAGGTAGCATTAAAAGCATTTTTCTTTTTTTATCTTCTTTCATAGAAATAGTTTTTCGTTCCATGTCTTTACTTTTTAAAATGAATTCAATTATTATAGAAGTATTTACCATGCTTTTCCTCGACTGAAAAATATCTCAGTTTAAAGCCTCATAAAGGATAAATAGGAAATAAGCAGAACTAATAGCAATAAATAATACCAAGAAAAGAATCAATTGCTTTTTGGAGAACCCTTGCGTAAGAACCTCCATCTTTCGCACCCATTTTTCCTGTAGAAACAGATAGTATCTGTTGTATACAAATAGAGCCTCTCTTTTTTTAAATAGCGATTTCATCTACTTTCTGTTTTCTACACCGAGGTCTTTGTTTTCAATAGTATTGAAACGCTCTATTAAAAAACCGTGAGGATTATTATCACTTCTTGATACATTTCGAAGGCTCCCTTCGGTAATTAGGTTTCTTTTTAAAATGCTTGTAGTTCGAATTATGTTCTGTCTGGCAAAACATTTAAATCGATATGGATAATCTTTAACGTCGATGTTGATGCTGTCTATTTGTACAGTCTGGCTGATATTTCCAGATATAACTCCTGAATAGAATCCATTTTCCTTAAGGTCGTCGTAAATTCTTTTTGCACTTTCATCAGCCAGATATAAAGCCTTAGTCACATTTGTTTTAATTACCTTGTCATCAGGGTCAAGGGTAAAGAAAAATTTGTGAAATGTTTTGACATGATCTCTGGCTTCCACTGGTATATTATCCTTCCTGTCAGAAGCATACGCTTCGAGTGCTTTGCCCGCGGCCAGGATATAAACCTTGTCTTGCATTCTGGCTACAGTCTGAAAACTTTTATAAAGCGCAAAACAGCAGATAACAACACAGCCTGCAATAACCAGCATTGTAAAGCTTCTTACATATTTAAAAGCTGAATCAATATTCTTCATTTTAGTAAACATGATCTGTTTTTTTTAAGTTTATTATGAATTTCCTTTGAGTTTGTCCCCCATGTAATTTCCTTTCTCTTGAAAATAGGGAGAGGAAGCTGAAGATGAGGACATACTCTGCGACATTTTCCCCGCCGCATTCCCCATGCTGTCCATAACCATTGCGGTTCCTTGTGTTGCTTTAGAAATAACCGAGCTGGTTGAACCGCCAAATAAACTCGTAGTCTTTTGAGCCAGTGCTCCCCCGCCGCCTGCATGCACTATATAATTAGCCACTGAGGGAACAGTGAAATATCCAATAATGCCTATTATCAAAAATATCAAGTATGCAATATCTGTTCGGCTGAAAAAAGTATCGCCAGTTGCTTGAACCTGTGAAAGATCTAGCTTCAGCATTAATTCCTGTATCTTTCCGATGATACTTCCAAAAATATTGGCTACAGGAAGCCATAAATAGATATTGATATATCTTGCCAGCCATACTGTGAGGGTGTGTTGGAATCCATCAAATACAGCTATTCCAAAAACAAGCGGCCCCAAGATTGAAAGAACTACCAGTTGAAATGTTCTTAGCGTATCTATGCATAGAGCAGCCGCTTCAAACAATACCCTTAGTACCTCGCTCATCCATTCTTTTACTGAATTCCTAAAGGCATAAGATGCTTTTTCCATTGCAAATTTCACATCGTTGCCAATTCCTGCAAGCATACCCTCATCTGAAGGATCAGCGTCGTCGTGCGTATATTTGTACCATCTGTCCCTATCACCGCTGCCAGTCCCGCCGACATACATTTTCCATGTGTCTGTTTCTTTAATTGCTTTTTCCTTTTCCTTTAAAAGAACAGCAATTGCATTATTCGATCCCGCAGCCATGGCAGCCGTCGCAGTTACAGTTGGTTTCATAACACTGTTGATCAGTGCCAGTACAGATGGAAAAATCATAATGCAGAACCCGATCACAAAAGGCCGGAACAACGGGTAAAAATCTATTGGTTCGGCATTGGCGATATGTCGCCAAACCCTTGAAGCTATGTACCAGATGGCTCCAAAACCCGCAATTCCCTGCCCCACACCGATAAGATTTGAGCACAAGGGCATCATTTCATCATAAAGCCTATCTAAAACGGAATGAAGACTCTGCATTTGATCTCCTAATCCCTGAGCAGAACTAAAAAGAGGGATCATCACCAGAATTACAGAAAGGATTTTATTTCTTATTGAAAGTTTCATACCCTTAGTTTTTAAGTTCCTGTATTGCCTTGGAGGCATAAACATCTTTTTTTTCTTTTGCTCTCTGGAGAAGCAATACGTTTGCAGATGCATTGAAATCTCTCATGAAAAACAGCTTATCCTGCATCTGCAGATAAATATTATCAATAGCTTCCAATCTTTCGTCGTCCGACATTCTCAACTTATCGGCGGTAATAACCATTGTGAGCTCATCAAGATTCCTGAGGCTTTCACTCAGGAGATGGCCATAAACTTGATCAAAATATTTTATTTCCTTCTCGCTAAAATTCTCGCTTTTTATTAATCTGCCCAGTGCGTTCCTGCTTTCTTTTACCAGCAAAATCTGGTAATTGACAATATCTCCCACCCTCTTGTAATTCTTTACCATTGGACTGACCTGCATTAGGGCATCTAGAAAAGCCTTATGAAGATTGAAGTTTCCTTCGGACATATCTTTAACCGTCTTGTATCCACCGGACAGAAGTTCGTAACCTTTTTTCATATCACTAAGTATCTTTTTGAACTGCGATAGTTTTTCAATGTTCAATATCAGCTGCTGGATTTCTGCTGACTGTGCATTTGATTTGTCCGGTACAAATAATAAGATCAAAATTATTCCTAGAATTAATATCCTTTTCATGAGTTTTAATTTAATCCATATGACGCTTTTATGCTTTTAGAATCATTTAGAACTGCTCTCTTAGAAAGAGAAAGCAGTTTTACATCATTGCTGAATGAAGCACAGAAATTGTAATCATCTGTCATTTTTTTATGCAGCATATCAATCCGTTCAATTCTCTGGTCATCTTTTAGCTCCAGTTTCGAATCAATTGTGAGGACTAAAAGCTGTTCGAGTGTGTCATCGCAGCTTTGAAGCAGTCTTACAAAAGAACGTTCCACATAATCCAGCTCGCTTCCATGAAATAAATCGTGCGTTTTTAAACTGACTAAAGTCTCTTTACAGATTTTCAAGATCTGAAACTGCAGCGAAATAATTTCAGCAGCTTTGTAGTAGGTTCTGACTTTTGGATTAACTTTTGCCAGAGATGCAAAATAATCACCATGAAGGTTTACCTCTCCTCTTTTGGCATCACCAATAAAATTGAGTCCTTTTGACACGGCAGAATAACCTTTTTTAGCATAATCAATATAAACCTGAAGTGCTGCAATCTGCAGAAGCAGTTCCTTGCGCTGCTTGGCTTGCGCTTGTAGTCCTTGCTGAAATACAAGTATTAGAAGCAATGGTATTAATAATTTTTTCATGATTTATCTCTGAATTATGGTATTCCGTAAAATTCTTTGACACGATTTACATCTGCTTCTGTTTTTGCCCTCTGCAGACTCAATAAAACATTCTGCTGATTGAACATAGTAAGATCATCGTAATTAGCATCAATCTGGTCGGCAGCTTTATTAATGATTTCCAGTCTTTTCAAATCACTCATCTGTGTAGTAAACGAATCAAGTATCAAAAATATCTCATCGATATTCTTCATGCTTTCTTCTAAAATACCGGTATAGACCTTCTCCATGTAGCGAATCTCACTTTCTTTAAAGTGTTTATCCTGTCTAAACAGATTCCATGCTCTTTCGTATTCCTGAACCAGCTTTGTCTGCTTCGCAGTAATTTCTTTTATCCTCTGATAGTAAGTGATAATTGATTTCACTTTTGCAAGCTCTTCATAATAGCCTCTATAAAGATCTTTCTGCTTTTGCGTCCATTCTGAGATTTCGTCGAGTTTAAGTTTAGAGAGCACATTTTCGACCTGCTTTTGGGCATTCTGAAGCCAAATCGTTTTGTTCTGCAATTTCTGGATCCGAAGATCAATAGCTTTTATTACTTTCTTTGTCACTGCTTTAACGATTTCCAGTATTGGCAGTACTGCTGTTTTTTCAGCTGGTCTGACCGGAGTTGCAACCAGCAGAAGACAAATAAAACAAGTTGCTAATTTCTTTTTCATTTTCTCTTTAATTTAATTTGCACTTCGAATTTCCTGAGCCATCGCGGCAATTCCTTTTTTAATGTCCCCGCCGAATTTTTTGGCGTAGGCATTCATTTTCACCTTTTCGCTTTCCTCTGTTGTATAAGCTAAGTATTCCTCTAAAGAAACTTCTGTCCTATACACTTTTGACAGCATTCCGCCCAGTGAGATAAACACTTCCTTATATTTCTTGCTGGGATCGTTTGCCTTGTTGACCGAGAGAACAAGCGCTTTCTCTTTTTCAGTCAGTCCCAACAGCTCCTGAATCTGATCAAATTTATTCTGGTATTTGCTTTGGTCTAACAGGATTTTACAGTCACTGTTGTTGATTATAGCCTGTTTTACTACAGGTGATGAAATTATATCTTCAACTTCCTGAGTGACTACTATAGCTTCACCAAAAAATTTACGGACAGTCTTGAAAAGATACTTTATGTATTCGGCCATTCCTTCCTTCGCAATAGCTTTCCAGGCTTCCTCAATCAGGATCATTTTACGCACCCCTTTCAGCTTTCTCATCTTGCTGATAAAGACCTCCATAATAATGATGGTAACCACCGGAAATAAAATTGGATGATCCTTAATGTTATCTAGCTCGAACACAATAAACCTCTCTTTTAAAAGTTCCAGATTTTCCGTGGCATTTAACAGATAATCAAACTCACCTCCTTTATAATAGGGACGCAGTACGTAAAGAAAATTATTGACATCAAAATCCTTTTCTTTAACCTTGTCGCTTTCCAGAATGGGAACAAAATCATCTTTTAAGAATTCATAAAAACTATTAAAGCACGGAAAAACATCCGAATTGATTTCTAACTTCTCATAATACAGCTGAAGGGCGTTAGAAAGTGCTACATACTCACTGCGGTTAAAAGTTTCATCATCTTTCTTCCAAAGAGCCAGCAGCAGTGTTTTAATGCTTTCTTTTTTTTCAGTATCGAGATTATCTCCCTCTGATATGTAAAATGGATTAAAACGAATCGGATTCTTTTCATCGTAGGTGAAATAATAGCCGCCAACCATATCGCAAAGCCCCTTATAACTATGCCCGACATCTACCAGAACAATATGTGTGCCCTGCTCGCAATAACTTCTTACCATATGGTTGGTGAAAAAAGATTTACCGCTTCCTGAAGGTCCTAAAATGAATTTGTTCCGATTGGTGCAGATTCCCATTTTTACAGGCTCGTCGCTTATATCTACATGAACCGGTTTTCCCGTCAGCCTGTCTCCGAGCCTTATACCGCAAGGGCTAAGAGACGATCTGTAGCCAGTTTCCATATTGAGGAAGCATACCGCCTGCTCTGTAAAACTGTCGAAAGTATCATTCATCGGGAAATCTGCCGCATTCCCTGGCATTCCTGCCCAATAAATCTGCGGTGCACCTACAGTCTCCTGTTTTGCAGCCGAATCCATCTGCGCCAGTGCTGATGAAACCTTGTTTTTAATATCTTTTAGTTCTTCTTTATCCGCACTCCAGGCAAGGACATTAAAATGTGCTTTTACAGGGAGTCTCTGCTGGGATATAGCTTCATTAAGAAAATCATTAGTTGCATCTCTGGCAATCACGTTCTCCCTGCTGTAGGCAGACAGCGACTGAAGCCTCAATCTTTTACTCTCGAGTTTCTGGATTGTTTTCTGCGCATCCTCAATAAACAGATACTGATTATAAATATGATTGCAGGACAATAGCTGACCCAGCGTAGATGCAAAACCAATGCTGAATTTTGTTTTATCGGTCGAATAACGGTCGAAATTAATCCTCGATCCGCATAAACCAGGCAGATCTGCTGCATCACCTAAAGTAAACAGCTGGCAGTATTTATCGCCAACCTTCAGCCCTTCATCAAAAACTATGTCGTTAAAAACAAAAGAATCTTCTCTCTCTGATAAAAGACTATACCGTTCAATAATACCAATCTTCCTGCTTTCACTTTTAAGAGAATTATTTTTGAGGCGCTCAAGCTTTATAAATCCGCTGTCTTCCATAACCCTGCGAAACTGTCCCGTACTGTCAATGAAATCCTGCAGTATTTGAGGGTTCAACGTTTCTTGAGGCACCAATGTATTCCTCAAAAGACTGGAAAATAAAGAACTGGAATTTTTCCTCCCTGCCGGTTTCTTAGTCAGCATAATATAACAGGTATGATCTAGAAAAGGTCTTTCATTAAAGAAGCGCTCACTGCTCCTTGTCAAAAAACTGCTGTCATCGCTTGAAAAGTCCGCCACATGTTTCTTTTCAAGAAACCAGTCCTGTTTGTGAAAAATGCAGTGTTTAGGCAGCAATTTCAATGCCTTTATCCAAGACTGGTGAAAGGCTTCATACTCTTGGTCCGAGAGCGTAAAAATTTCGGGAAGCTCCGCCTTGAATACTACAGTTACATCACCTTGTTTTGATAATATGCAATCATGTTCTACTGCCATAATTGGCAATATATCTTCCATCCTCTTCCCCATCTCTCTCCTTTTTTTGTTTAACGTTTTACAGCTATATCTTTATAAAAACTTCCCTGCTTTTTACATTTATAAATTTTGGAATCTGTTTTTTTGCGAAAGCTTTCATCATTCCATATTCACCGTATTGATTGCTCATCCTGTAGATTTTAAAAACCAAAAATCCACCTACAGCTCCAATAATACCTACACATATCAAAGAAGGAACACCTACGATATAGAGAATTGCAAACAGTATCATAAGACATACGACTCCACCACCTAGGTACCAGATGTATTGCGCTTTGAGCCCCTTAAATTCAATACTTTGATTGATTCCCTTATTAATCTGATACACACTGTTCATTAGACTCCGAAAAAAGATTTGATAACAGTAGCCACCACAACAAGAAATACACAGCTGCCAAACCAGGCGGCAGCTACTTTTCCGGTATCAGGATCACCGGCATTCCACTTTTGGTAAACTTTCACAGCTCCGATAAGGCCTAGGATTGCGCCTACTGCATACATCAGTTCCGTACCGGCATCGAAGTAGCTTCTTACTTTCTGATTTGCTTCGTTAATTCCAGCTACACCGTCTTGCGCATAAATTTTAGTTTCATACACTAACAATAATAACAAGATGCCATATGACAATACTTTATCTTCATTTACTTCCTTTAACTTCCACCAACATTTTTTCATCACACATCATTTTAAAGATTATTTATAGTTAAAAAGCAGAGGAACACCGCCGTTACAGCTCTATCATCTTGTCACACAAAGCCATACCGCACCAGAGAGAACAGGGGTTATTCCTCCGCTGAGTTTTAAGAAATAGTCTCCTCCCACAGCTGATCCGCTTCGGCAAACGTTAATGAAAACTGAGGGTGCTTTTCGCTTTCGGAGACTATTAAATTGTTTACATCTTCACGCAATGAAGAAATCTTCACATAAGGATATTCTTCAAGAACCATTCGCAGGTAATTTTGGAATTGTTCTTTAAACAAGTTTTTCTCGGCACTTTCTTTTACAGCTTGAAGTATTCTGACGGATAGTTCTTCTGCATCATCTAAAGTGTCAAAAGATTCTGAAAAAGACGATGACAGACCTGTGTGTGTTTTTCTTTGAAGTAAAGACCTAGAACCTGTAGATTTTTTAAGCGGGTCGCTGCCATTTCTTTTCCCGCTGGAGAAAAATTCCTTTAAATCGCCTCTATAGAATTTAAGCAGTACTACTAGATACCATACGATTAAGATTACACCTATGACAGTAAGGTAGCTGCCCCATGAAACATTTGCAAACATAGTCTTCTTCATTTATCATTCAACATTTATCTATCCAAATCAAAATCTTTAGAGGAGATATGATTTATTTTACATGTCAAAGGAACAACTAGAATCAGGCTTCTACAAGTACAACTTTTCTTGTACCCTTTTGTACCCCTTGAGTTTGTTGGTCAGCAGAAGATAATATGTATATATTCACACTGATAAATAAAAAAGGCTTCTGCAGTTAGAGTAACCACAGAAGCCTTTCAAATGATATTAGTCGTTTTATTTTGAACGCATCGCTTTAATTAATTGCGCATTACGTCTATCAGCACGTGAATTCTGAAGCGATAAAACCGCCCAGATTGCCGCTGGTATCCAGCCAATCAGAGTAATCTGCAGAATGAGACAAATGATTGCTGTAAAAATCTTACCCCTTAAGAAAAAGGAAAGTGAAGGGAAAAATATTGCTATTAATGTCATAATCTAGAATGTTTAGTAGTTTGTCGTGAATATTCAGTTTTGTTACGCAGATTGATTATTCAGTATGTCTTGATCTTTTCAATAATTTTTTTAAGTGTTTGGATAGCAATCTCCTTATCCCTGTCCTCAGCATTATAAGATTTACTTCGAACAGATTGATACGAAAGATCTTTTTTGAAAGGCGTAGATAAAAAAGGAACAATAGTTTTAAAAACCAAGTTCATTGATCTTGCTTTTAAAACCCTAGATTCATCACTTGCTCGTAAAATCAAAGCCATTTGATCAGTTGACAGAATGCATTCAACTTTATCATTTGATTTGCCTAATTGTTCTGAAACCAAATGTTCTGCATTAATCTGACTCTCAAGATACGCAGCCTCATAACTAAACCAGTCCAGTAGAATACTTTTAATGTTTTTTGTAGCAGGATTAAAAGTTACATTTTCATTAGAATACAGCTGATTTAACTCTTTTGAATTACACATAAGAAAATTCAGCCTTTCATTTGCATCTTCGATAAGACTAGTATTTTCAGATAAATTGTCGATAAGGAAATCAATATATCTCTTGCTGTTGAAATTAGTTTCAATTAAGATTTTATCTAATGCTGAAAATATAGATAAGGATTGATTTAGATATGATGTTTCCAATAGACGATTCATAAGCTGGCGCTCATACAAAATTTGTCTAAAAGAAGCTTTATTGTGTGAAATTTGAACAGATTCAGATAAAGCATCTTTAATAATATCAATTGTACTTCTTTCCTTTTCCGTTTCAAATGGCCTCTTTTCTAACATCTCAATTTTATGAATTAACTCTTTTCTCGTTACTGCAAGGTAAGTTATCGGTACTCTTTCATCAAGACTCAGAAAATTAGAAAATCTATTTTCCACAAAAGAAAGAAGCTCATCAAGCGTGCTTATAGTTAGTTCTATAACTTTTGCCAAGTCTTTTTTCTTTAGTTCCTTGCATTGCTGATTCTCAACTGCACTATCAAGAAGATATATTAAATTAGAATGGTACTTACGTACCTGTAATCGTATCTGCCTCTTTTTAACTAATGAAAAAATTTCATTCTTCATGCGAACCTGAATATGATTCGCTTCTTTTACAATATTTTCTGTAATTAATGTTACTTCTGTTTTAGTTAAAATGGTAACATTCGATTTATTTGGATTTAGTATTTGCAGTATAACATAATCTAACCATTCTAAAGGATATATAGTATTCATAGTACACTTGTTTAATGTAGGCCAGACAACGAAAACTATAGAGCAGTAAATCCTTCTGTAGATTTCGAGCGGTAAATAGATGGGGAGGTCGAGGTATGTTTTTTAAAAAAATTACTAAATACTGAAACACTGCTAAACTCCATTTCCTGTGTTATTTCAGCAATAGTATAATGAGGATCATCCAGCAGGATTTTAGATTCACTAATTAAGGAATCAATTATTAAACTTTTAGGGCTTTTTCCGGTAATTTCTTTTACTACTTTATCTAAATATCCAGCAGTAACAAATAATGCACCAGCATAAAACTTTACATAGTGCTGTTTTTTATAATGTATTGACAAAATAGTTAAAAACTGCATCACAAGGTTTTCCTTTCTATTAAAACTGATTATTGAATTTGCTGAATGTTTCGAATAAATTAGTTTGAGTTCGTAAAGAAATAAACTTAAACTTATCCGAGGCAGATCGCTATCGTTCCCATTTCGCGTAGCATCTAGATTTACAAAATAAATAAGCTTGTAAATGAGTGACAAAACCTGATATTCCTTTTCTTCCAAGGCAATCTTGAGAGGTTCTTTAGTTATAAAAAAGTACAAAGATTCTACTAAATCTTTTTTAAGGCAGTTCTTATGTACAAAATCCGAAGAAAACAATATTACATATAGCTGTAGGTTGTCACGAACTTCTAAAAAAGTGCAGTAAGAATCTTTAGGGATTACAATAAGTTCATGAGATATTAAATCTTGAGTTATTTCCTGAAGTTTAATTTTTAAACTACCCGATCGAATTAATAAAATTGATAAATTTTCAGTTTTAAACAATTCATCGTTTAAAGTTATTCTTTCATACTTTTTAATAATATGGATATCCAGCCCTTCTATAGGAAGTTTTTTTAGGTCAGTATTAATGAGATCTTTTATCATCTTAATAGGTGTTTGATGCTTTTTCGTTAATCCTTAAATCTTATCCTAATCATGAGATAAGACAGTAAATAGAGATTAAGCAGACAGGTAATGAAAAATAGGTAAGCCAGGATGCGGACAGATATTGCGCCCTCTTGTCCAGATCGAAGCAGGCTTTCTATTTCATCATACCGGAAAAGATCTATGATGAAATAGAGGCTTGCCAGATTAATTAAGATCAGACATGAATATAAAAAAAGCTGCAGTTTCATATTAAGAGATCTTAGCATAATTCTTTTAATACAGATTATTGAAAACAACGGCTAGTGTAACCAGTGTAATCTCATTTCCTTTGAGATCAATTCCTTTTGACGGCTTATTGGTTACAGAAGTTTCCCAGTCTCTGTCTCGCTTACGCGCTTCTGCATATAGCGAATACCTTGATATGGCAGAAACCTTTAAAATAGTATCTTTTTCATCCTGTATTAGTACAGAATCTGCAATTACGCCGTCTTCATAATCTAGAATGTAATTATGGACATCATCGTAATCATCATCCTGTTTATCGACTAATTCATTAACGAAACCAGTCAAATTGTTTTTAACTGAGATACTTAAAGACGCATCATTGATAAGCTCAATTAACTTGTTTTCAGGGTCAGCGAGTATTACTGCTATCATTTCAGGTGTGATAGTAATAACACTTTTACTTGTTTTACGCTTTATATCTCCTTTATCAGTCAAATAAAGCAATTGTTTAATAAGTTGGACTTGGTTCTTTATGGGTCCGTTTTCCAATTCAAAATTTTTTAAATGATTATAATAATCCAGTCCAATTTGATCAAATGGGTTGTTTGGATTTGCTGCATCTGTTGCTTTAGAAGTCGATTCATTTTTAAAATCTTTAGATAATTCAGTTGTAGTTTCATTGTCATTTGTACAAGAAAACATTGAAAGTGAAATTGCAATGCATAATAATAAACTTTTCATGATTAAATAGTTTTGAAAGTAAATGAGAATAATTTCTCAGTTCATTTCATCCGGATTGGCAGAACTTTTATCCAGCACCCTGCTAAACATTTTTGCCCGTGAATTCGAAGCAAATCTATTTCGATAAAAATCCTCACACAAGGCAACAACTATGGGTTTCCATGAATTTATAATATGGAATTCCATGAATTCCATACCACTTTTAAAAGTACATAATTACCTACAATTCAATTATTTAGTTTATATTTGAAGTTTGCTTTTTATGACATTATCCTGAATCGTCCACTAATTTTCAAGATCAATTTTATAGAAAGAAATGTCTCCCCTACATATTTAATCTATGAAACAATTATTAGTCCTCTTGTCATTACTGTGCATTTCTAATTTTATGTTCAGTCAGAAAAACAGTATCAAAGTTCCTGACTCTCTTAAAAATAAAAGTTATACTTATCTCGATGATAAGATGTACAGCTTTAGGAAAGACAGCTCCAAGGCAGCACCATACCTTAACACTTATCTCAACAAGGCATTAAACGAAAAAAACTGGGAAGAGGTTGTTTATGCATACCAGAACATTTTGCACCAATCTCCTGAAAAAATCAGAATTATTTATGCAGACAGTATGGTCTACGCAGCAAAAAAAAGTACAGATAATGCTTTAATAGGTTCTGCGTACCTTTCAAAAGGGATTGTGTTTTATGGCCAAAAAAAATATGAAAGTGCTTTTGATAATTACATTACTGCAAATAGTTACATCTCCCTAACTGATGATAAATACCAGCATTATAAGGTGAAATACCATATGGCTCAGGTCAAATATTTACTAGGCTTTTATGATGAGGCAATTTCACTGTTTCAGGATTGTTTAGAATATTATAAAAAAGAAGATACGAGAGCCTATTTGAATTGCCTTCATTCACTAGGCGTTCTTAATAACAAAATTGGGAATTATGGATTATGCTCAGAATTTAACAAGAAGGGAATTTCTGAGAGCGAAAGACTAAAGAATTTGGAAATGATTCCTTATTTCAAGCACTCAGAAGGTATAAATTTATACTTTAAAAAAAATTATGGTTCTGCAATAGTTAACATAGAATCTTCTCTTGACAGTATTAGGGAAAATAAGGATTTTGCAAATGAGGCAGTGGGGAATTTCTATATTGGTAAAAGTTATTGGGCTCTCAATAAAAAAGAGAAAGCTCTTCCCTACTTTTTAAAAGTTGATAAAACTTTTACAGAGAAGAATTATATGCGTCCTGATCTTCGTGAAGTTTATGAACTGCTTATCAATTATTACAAAAGTAAAAATGATCAGAAAAGCCAGCTTTTGTACATCGACCAGTTACTAAAAGCGGATTCTTTATTAAATGAAACCAACAAATATCTAATTACAAAAATTCATAAACAATACGATACCAAAGAGCTGCTTGTTGAGAGGGAAAAAATTCATAAACAGCTTAAAAGGGAAAAATATTATGATGTTATTTTGATCACAATCGTTCTAATACTTTTTACATTCTCAGTGTTCCTAACCTATCGCTATCATAAAAACAAAAAGTTTTATAAAAAGAAGTTCGACGAAGTAATGCGTAGTCCTGCTTCATTAGACAAACCAACCCTAAAGCTTAAAAAAGAAAAAGCAGAAGTTCTTGATATTCCTGAAGAAACTATCGCTTTTGTATTGAAAGAACTGGGAAAATTTGAGTCAGAAAAGAAATTTTTAGCCAAAGATGTTCGTTTGGCAACAGTGGCTGGTATGCTCCATACGAATTCAAAATACTTATATAAAATTATTTCGCATTATAAAGATAAACGGTTTGTGCAATATATCAATGATTTGAAGATTGATTATATAATTGCTCTCTTGAAGGAAAATAAAATGACTCGGAATTATACTAATGCTGCTTTGGCTGAAGAAGCTGGTTTTACAAGTACTCAGCAGTTTGCAAATGCTTTTAAATCGAGAACAGAAGTACCTGTCAATTTTTTTATAGAAGAACTTAAGAAGAAAATTTAATATATTCGTTTATGTTTTTAATTTTGTTAAAATATATTATTTACATTGCTATATATTACCATAGTTGTGAAAATTTCATAAACTAATAGGTACAGTGAGAACAAAAGAAATCGATTGTTTACATTGCATCATAATTTAGAAATAAAATAATAAATTTATTTTCAATAATGTTCTAGTTATAATAGGTAGTGCTTTAATTAAAAATTTAAATTTGAATAAATTTATAAAATGACTTTAATTCCTTTTTCTGTTTCAGCTAGAACAGCTCAACTAATTGGCCAGCAAAACTTTTCTTCTGCAGAAGGTGCGGTTATAGAACTTGTGAAAAATTGTTATGACGCTGATTCAAATATTTCAATTATTCTTTTTGATAATACTGATATAGATTTTAAAAAGCATTCATTGTATATAATTGATAATGGTGACGGGATGACAGAATCTATAATTAGAGACAATTGGATGATGATAGGAACTGACAATAAAGAAAGTAACTACTCAACAGCAGGTGGAAGAATTAAAAGTGGGGCGAAAGGTATTGGTCGTTTTGCACTGGATCGTCTTGGTGAAAACTCAGAAATGTTTACTCTACCTAGAAATTCAACTGATGGAAATTATTGGAGGGTTGACTGGAATGATTTCAATCAAAAAGGAATTTCAATATCACAAGTAAATGCAGTTCTTGAACCTTTATCAAATCTTGATTACATTTCTACACTTACTAAAATTAGTAGCCTTTCTTCGAACCTATTAGAGTATATTTCTCAGAATGATGCTTCATTTAATAACGGAACTATAATTAAAATATCAAATCTAAGAGAAAAATGGAGTGAGGAGGAAATTTTTAAACTGTTTGAAAATTTAGAAATTCTAATTCCTCCAAGAGAACAACCATCATTTGATATAGCGCTTTATTCAAATAAATATCCTGGTAGTTTTGGTCATCTTTCTGGTGTATATTTTGACGACTATGACTATAAATTATTTGCAAATTATTTGAATGATGAGAGCAAAACGGTTGAAATTACAATTTACCGAAATGAATTAGATTTACGTCAGATTGAGAAAAATTATAGCAAGGTTTTTACCCGACCAACTATGAAAAATTTCCCCTATGATTTTGAAACTTTTAGATCACAATATTTCACATATAGTGTTCCTATAAATGAGTTAGTAAAAGGTCATAGCGAAGTAGATAAAGACAATTTATTAGAGAAAATAGGAAAATTTGATTTTTCTTTTTATTATCTAAAAAACACAAAGAGCGACGATAAGAACGAATCTGATACTAAAAAATATCCTTATAAAGAATTTAATAGTTCTTCTCGTCGCGCTTGGTTAAAAAAATTCGGTGGAATAAAAATCTTTAGAGATGATTTCCGAGTTCGTCCATACGGTGAATATGGTGAAGATTGGTTAAAACTTGGAGAAAGACAAGCTCAAAGCCCACAGGGAGCTGGACAAAGATTAGGTGCATATCGCATAAGACCTAATCAAATTTCTGGGACAGTTAATATTTCTCGTTTAACTAATTTAAGCTTTCAAGATAAATCTGGACGAGAGGGAATTCAGGAAAACGAAGTTTTTGAGTTATTCAAATCTATTCTAAAAGGTATTATTGCACAGTTCGAAAAGGATCGTAATCAAATTATGTTTTCTTTTTCAGAACTTTTTAAAGAAACCAATCTTGAAGAGCTCGCTAAAAGACAAGCTGAAGAACTTGCAAGAAGAATTTTAGAAGAAGAGGCCAATAGAAAAAAAAATGAAAACCAGAATCCAGTACATGAAACAGATAAAGGCAATGAAAGAACCAATACAAACATACCTACACCAGATGAAATTGCGTTAGCAACAGGATTTCAAAGTCAGAAAGTAGAAATAGAAGAAAAAGATAATGAGATTAGATTATTACGAAGTTTGTCAGGAACAGGATTAATTGTTGCATCTTTCGCGCATGAGTTAAGAAGTTTGAGAACATTGTTAATATCTAGGACAGATGAGATGAAAACAGTTCTTGAAAATCTTTTGGAGGGATATGATATGAAAAATATTCCTCGTGAAGACAATCCTTTTGTAATGCTTCATCATATGAGAGAGCAAGACGTTCAAATCAAACATTGGCTAGATTATTCTCTATCTGCCTTACGAAAAGATAAAAGAAAACGATCAAATTTAAATATAGAAGAATACTTTCATACTTTTAAAAGTAATTGGGATAACGCGCTAAAAAGAAGAATCGTAAATTTAAGGATTATAAGTAAGCTAAAATCCTCTACTCATGTCAGAGCATTTGCTATTGATTTTGATACACTTTTTAACAATATGCTAATAAATTCTCTTGATTCATTTAAGAGAAGAAAAGATAATCACAGCCGGGATATCGAAATTTCATTTGAAACTGATGAAAATCTACTAAAAATATATTTTTCAGATACTGGTGCAGGCTTATCAAAAGATTATGAAAAGGATCCAAATGATATATTTCTACCATTCGAAACCTCCAAAGTTGATAAAAAAGGAAATAAAATAGGTACAGGAATTGGGATGTATTTAGCAAAAGCAATTGTTGAGGATTATAAAGGAGAAATTGAAATTTTAGAAACTAATATTGGATTTAAACTAGGAATATATTTACCATTAAGAAAAGAAAGCTATGAATGATTTACATAGATATTGCATTGGTTACGTAGATGAAGAACCGCAGTTTGTTGATAAATTTAGGAGACAATTAAAATCAGCATTTGATATTGTTACTTTCGAACTTAATTCTGAACTAACAATTGAAAATCTTATATTACAAATTGAAGAAGCTGAACTTGATTGTCTAATTGTTGATTTTGAATTGACAGAAGCAGCAATTGTACAATTTAACGGAGACGAAATAATTGATGCACTTTTGGCCAAATATCCGTATTTTCCTGTTTTTATAATTACTAGTAAAGAAGAAGATGATGTTTTAGATCATGTGATAGATGGAGATATTTTACGCTTAAAAGAGGAATTAGATACAAAACCAAATATACTTATTCAAAGAATAACTAATAAGATAGAAAACTATATAAGTAGTATAAATGAAGCTCAGAAAGTTATTTTAGATCTAGTTGAAAAAAGAAATCAATCCGAAAATGGATTGTCAGTTGAGGACGAAGTTTTAATGCTAGACAATTACGCATTTTTAGACAAAATTTATCCTCAAGCAAAGGTCTTACCAGAAAGTCTACTTAAACAGTCGAGCCTAACAAAATTTGATGAATTTGCGGCAGAAACAAAGGAAATATTAGATGCACTAAATAACTTAAGTAAAAATGAGTAATTTTCGTTTCCATACACCGACTAGACGAAACATAACAGAGATAGTTGCAAAATATTCTGATCATAAACCTAACTTAAAGATTGATTTTCTTTCTAGATGTGGCTATTGTAATGCTCCTGATTCTTGGAAAACAGCTTTTTACGAAGTAGATCATTTTATTCCTGTTAAAAGAAACAAAAAAATTTTCCTTACTATAAAATCACATACAGATTATAGTAATCTAGTTTATTCATGTCGTTCCTGTAATAACGCTAAAAGAAATAAGTGGCCAACAGACGATCAAAATGTTTCTCACAAAAATGACCAAGGCTTCGTAGATCCATGCGACAAGGATTACTTAACACATTTTGATAGAGATCAAATTGGTAATATCGTCGCACTTACAAATCTAGGTAGATGGATGTATCTTAGCATGAATTTACATAAACCCCATCACAAAGTAATTTGGCAATTGGAACAATTGGAACCAGTTATTAAACAAATTAAAGAAAACGACAAATTACATATTCTCCCTGAACATATAAAAGATAGAATAATTAAACTATTTGTTGCTTATGATAATTACAGGGATGAACTTAGAAATTTATGAAAAATAAAAAACACTCAGGTTCATTTTATACACCAAATAGACTTGCGAATGTAGTAGTTGAATATTGTTTCGCAAATATTAGTGGAAAAGATGAACTTTTGATACTTGAGCCTAGTGTTGGAGATGGATCATTTGTAAATTCAATTTCGAACAGTAGTCAACTTTTAAATTTTAAAAAAATTAATATTACAGCAGTAGAGCAGGATTTAGATGAACTAGATAAAGTAAGAAATTTAAATCTTAATTCTAAAATCAAATTAAAAACCCTTCATTCTGATTATTTAGATTTTCATTTTAGTGACAAAAAGAAATACTCATTATTTATAGGGAATCCTCCCTATGTTAAAAAGTCGCTTTTAAATGAAGAGCAAAAAAGTTTATGTAAAAAAATACATTTAGATAAAAATTTGTCTGATCGAAGTATTAATAATATTTGGACTTCTTTTGTTATTAGTGGAATTAGTAAAGTAAAGGTAGATGGATTAATTGCATTAATTCTTCCTCTGGAATTGTTACAGGTAAAATTTACTGAAGAGATCAGGACTTTACTAAAAGAGTCGTTTGAAAGATTGGAAATCTTCACTTTTAATGAACTTCAATTTCAAGAATGTAAAGGTCAAGATACAGTGTTAATTATAGGCTACAAAAAACACATTGATAAAGGTGTATTTTATACTAATATTGCATCCTTAGATGATTTCGAAAATAATAAATTTGAATTTACTAAAAATACTGCTTTAGAATCGTCAAACAAAAAATGGACACATCATTTAATTAGACCAGAAGAATATGATTTTTTAGAAAATTTGAAGAATAAGTTAGAAAGCGTTTCTCACTATGTTAGTAATAGTGCAGGCATTGTAACTGCTGCAAATAATTTCTTTATAATCAATAACGAAACTGTCGAAAAATACAGTCTTCAAAAATATGTAAAACCTATTTTACAAAAAGGATTATTTATTGATAAAGGAATCACATTTTCAGCAGATGATTTTAAAAACTTGATTTACCAAAATAAACCTTGTTTTCTTTTGGATTTTAATGATGTTGATCATAAAGATATAACTCAAAACTTACTAGAGTATCTTGAATTAGGAATAAAAAAAGATCTTCATAACGGTTTTAAAGCCAAGCAGCGGACCTCATGGTACAAGGTTCCAAATATAGGTAACGCACCAGAAGCTTTCTTTTTTAAACGAGCGCATGAATATCCGAAAATTGTTAAAAATGATGCCAATGTTCGAGTTACTGATAGCGCTTATAAAATTCATATGAAAACAGGTTATGACTTGAACAACTTTATTTTCTCATTCTACAACTCATTAACACTAACATTTGCAGAATTAGAAGGCAGATATTATGGAGGAGGAGTACTTGAATTGACTCCTAATGAATTTAGAACTTTACCTGTACCGTATACTATTTGTAATTATTTTGAAAATTTTGAAAATTATTTTTCAAAAATAAATTCTATTAATGAGGTATTAGAACAGAATAACTACACAATTCTTAATAAAGTACTTGGACTCAACAACAGTGAAATAAATGAAATTGAATCAATTAGAAAAAAATTAATTAATAAACGACAAAAAAAAAATTAGACACTTCGATAAGTGTCTATTTTTTTTAATAATCCAGTAGTTCCTTTGGATGTTTCCCAAGTCCTTTTGCTAAATCAAGTAGTGTTGTATATGAAAAATTTCGTTTCCCATTTTCAATATCGCTGATTGTTGCTTTAATTAATCTTTCACTATTTAAAACCACATCATCTTGACTTAAACCTAATTCAGTACGAATTTTTTTAACATGCACTCCAAATTTCTTAAGATCTGCCTCCTTATTCATTTCCATATTTTTGTCTTTAAACAAAAGGCGTAATATTTTTAATTAAAAATGTTATAAGAACTTATAACAAATTGATTTTTTTTGTTATATTTGTTGAATATTCTAATTAACGATGATTAAAGTTGTATTAGAATTTATAATTAAATAATTTTGCGATTCTTCATAAAAATATTTGAAGCATTCGCTTTGAATCTCGTTATCGAAAACTGGCGTTTAAAGTAACCACGAGATGATAAGTGCTAATGCTCACGCCTTATATTGGGCGTGGGCTCACTTATTCGTGGTAGGGTACCGCCAGTACCTCGGTAACGTTTAAGATGAGTACCTGCCCTTTTTTCAGTTTTGGCAATTTCTTTCCTGATTCTAGCAACTCTTCACTATTTTTTCAAATCGCATTTTTAAATGTGAATTTTGTCTGTTTAAAATTTAAATTTAATAGTAATGTAAAATAATAAAAATAGCTCTCTATCTCGTCGCCAAACTAATATAGAGAGCTTATAGCTAATCAAATCATATTTAACTAACCAATCCCAATATTATGAATTATTTTTCATTTTACAAGGATGGGAAAGCGCTTTATTGCCTTTTTTTTGCTGGCATATTGCTGTCTTTTTCATCATCTATGGCCGGAAATTCGAAACGGCATTTCACTTTCTCTTATCAGCAGCATCAGGTTCAGGGAACCGTCAGCGATGGAACTGCTCCCCTTCCCGGTGTCACCGTTGCTGTAAAGGGACGGGGAAATAATGCGACAATCACAGATTACAACGGACAGTATTCCATAAATGTATCGCCCAATGATACGCTCTTGGTTTCATTTCTCGGTTTTAAGACAAAACTTGTTCCTGTGAGAGGCAATAGCAAGATTGACATTAAATTGGAGTATGATACCACGACCCTGCAGGAAGTGCGTGTCAATGCCGGCTATTATTCTGTTAAGGAAAGCGAACGTACAGGAAGCATTGCCCGCATAACCTCTAAGGATATTGAAACACAGCCTGTGACCAATGTCCTTGCCACAATGCAGGGAAGGATGGCGGGAGTTTCGATCATCCAGACTACAGGAGTGCCCGGCGGAGGTTTTGATATAAAAATAAGAGGACAAAACAGTCTGCGGGCTGAAGGAAATGGCCCCCTGTATCTTATAGACGGCGTACCCTATTCCTCTGACACTGTCGGTCACGGTCAGACCGCAACTCTTTTCCCAACATTGACCAGCCCTCTTAACGGAATCAATCCGGACCAGATCGAGAGCATTGAAGTGCTTAAAGATGCCGATGCAACCTCTATTTACGGTTCACGTGGTGCAAACGGTGTTGTACTGATTACTACAAAAAAAGGGAAAAGCGGAAAAACGACATTTACAGTAAATGCAACTACAGGAGCCGGGAGTGTTACCAAATTTATAAAACTAATGGATACTTCCCAGTATTTAGCAATGCGGCGCAAGGCTTTTGCAAATGACGGTGTAACCACCTATCCTGCTTCAGCCTATGATATTAATGGAAAATGGGACCAGAACCGATATACGGACTGGCAGAAAGGGCTCCTTGGAGGTACTTCTGTTATTACAGATCTGCAGGGTACTGTTTCTGGAGGATCACAAAATACCAATTTTCTTCTCAGCGGAAACTATCATACTGAAACTACCGTTTATCCCGGTGATTTCCTGTATAAAAAAGGCGGTTCACAGTTTAGTCTGAACCACCGGTCAGAAAATCAGAAATTCAAAATACAATTCTCAACAGGATATACAGTTCAGGATAATGACCAGCCGTCTTCGGATCTTACTATTGTAGCACAGACATTGGCTCCAAACGCTCCTGCTTTGTACAATAAGGATGGAAGCCTCAATTGGGAAGGCAGTACATGGCAGAACCCGCTCGCTAATCTGCCGGCAAAATTCGAATCCAAAAGCTATGATTTCCTTGCCAATACGGTACTGACTTATGAAATAACAGAGAAGCTTCTAATAAAAAGCAGTTTTGGGTACAGCGATCTGCGCCATACCGAAACCAGGATTTCGCCTTCTACAATATATGACCCTAAACTTAATTACAACAGTTCGTACTCTACACTATTTCTGAACAATACCAGCCGGAATTCATGGATTGTGGAACCGCAGGTCGCTTGGAACTCAAATCTCAGTGCAGGAAAACTGGAACTTCTTCTTGGGGCTACTTTTCAGAACCAGTCAACCGATCAGCTTATACAGTCCGGGACAGGATTCCCATCCAATAGCCTAATTTATAACCTCTCTTCTGCTACCACAGTACGTGCAGTTGCAGACACCGAGACCCTCTACAAATATCAGGCATTCTTTGGAAGAGCCAATTATAACTATAAAGAACGTTATATTTTAAACCTTACGGCACGCCGCGATGGTTCCAGCCGTTTTGGTCCAGGAAATCAGTTTGCCTTTTTTGGAGCCGCAGGAGCTGCTTGGCTTTTTTCAAAAGAGAACTTTGCCAAAGGTCTCCATTGGCTCTCATTTGGTAAATTAAGAGCCAGCTACGGAACAACCGGCAGCGATCAAATCGGTGATTACAAATTCCTTGATACTTATTCTGTATCAGGAGTATTATACAATGGAAATGTAGGTTTACAGCCAACGAGCCTCTATAACCCGAATTTTGCATGGGAAACCAATAGAAAACTGGAAGCAGCAATTGAAACTGGTTTTCTACAGGATAAGCTTTTTTTGACGGCTGCTTGGTACAGAAATCGATCTTCTAATCAGCTGGTAGGTATACCAATGGCTTCAACTACAGGCTTTCAGAGCCTTCAGTCAAACCTTGATGCCGAAGTGGAAAATTCCGGTTTAGAATTTACGCTCCGTACTGTAAATCTAAACAAGGGAGCTTTTCAATGGATTTCAAATCTGAATATCAGCTTTTCAAAAAACAAACTGCTTAGTTTTCCGGGACTTGAAGGGTCAACCTACAGCCAGAGATACCGCATTAATAAACCATTGAACATTGTTCTTTTATACGACTATAAACCCATTGATCCCATGACGGGCATCTATCAGTTCAATGATCTGAATAACGACGGTAAAATAACAGCCGCTGGTGACAAACAAATCATCTGTGACCTGAATCCGGAATATTTCGGCGGGCTTCAGAATCAGCTGAGCTATAAAGGCATAAAGCTTGATTTTTTGTTTCAATTTGCTAGCCAGAAAAACTACAATTATCCGGTAGGTCCTGCAGGACAGATGTATAACCAGCCAGAGAAACTGAAAGACAGCTGGCAGAATCCCGGAGATACAGCTTCTTACCAGATTTTTACTGCCGGATATAACGCAGCCGCGGTAACTGCAGGATCACGATTTAGTGAAAGCACGGCAGCAGTAAGTGATGCCTCCTTCATAAGGCTTAAAAATATTTCATTATCCTATGATCTTCCGCTGACAGGATTTAAGACTCAGTGCAGACTGTTTGCCCAGGGCCAGAACCTGCTCACCTTTACCAAATACAAAGATGGAGATCCCGAATTCATAAGCACAGGATTTCTTCCGCCATTAAAAATAATGACTTTTGGCATACAGCTAACTTTTTAAAAAATAGACCATGAAAAAAATAGTCACAAACTCATTCACAAGGGACTCTAGAATATCCATGAATAAATTGGTACTGTCATTGGCATTTCTAATTGTTTCCTGCGATTCTTTTTTAGATATTGATTTGCCTGAGAACCAGCTGACCAAAGAAAGTGTTTTTGAAGATAATCAGACCGCAGATGCCGCTTTGACCAGTATTTACTCCAAAATGAGGGATACCGGAATACTGACCGGTTCTGGAGTGGGAATCTCTTTCCAGCTAGGCTGTTATGGAGATGAACTGACATGGTTTGGAAACCCGCTCAGTACTACTGAAAATTTTTATACCAATAATCTGCTGCCTTCCACTTCCTCTGTGAACGATTACTGGAAAGCAGCCTATAGCAATATATATGCAGCAAATGCCGTGCTTGAAGGCAGCAGGAGTTCTGTATCCCTGTCAACAGCAAATAAACAAAAGCTTGAAGGGGAAGCTCTTTTTATTAGGGCACTGCTGCATTTTTATCTGGTCAATCTGTATGGGGATATCCCATACGTCACCACAACAGAATATAAAATCAATACTGTTGTCAGCAAACTTCCTGTTAAAGAAATTTACAAATTGATTCAGACTGATCTTCAGCTCGCTGCTGTAAATTTAAATACAGCTGAATTAAGCAGTACAAGGGTACGTCCATCTAAGTTTACTGTAAGAGCTTTGCTTTCACGGGTATATCTTTATTCTGGTTTATGGGCAGAGGCTGCCGACAGCGCATCTGCCGTGCTCAATGAATCTGGAACTTTTTCACTTGAAAATATTGATAGTGCATTTTTAAAGGAGTCAAAAGAAACAATCTGGCAGCTGCAGCCTTCAGCTTCAGGAAAAAATACGGATGAAGCGGTGGCATTTATTTTTGTCAGCGGTCCTCCAAGAACAGTTTGTCTGAACAACATTCTGGTAAATTCCTTTTCTTCGGATGATCTGCGAAAAACGCACTGGATGGGTTCAGTTTCCAGCGGTGCCTCTAAGTGGTACTTTGCGTATAAGTACAAGAAAAACAGCACTACTGCGTCTTCTGTCGAGTATTCAATTGTGATTCGTCTGGCTGAACAATATCTCATCCGTGCAGAAGCACGTGCAAAGCAGGGCGATATTATCGGTGCCAGAGAAGATCTTAACAAAATACGAAATCGTGCAGGCCTTACAAGTACGGATATTTCCACAAAAGAAGAACTGCTTCAGGCTGTAGCCGAAGAGCGCAGACATGAGCTTTTTACCGAATACGCCCATCGCTTTTTTGACCTTAAACGTTCAGGAGATATAAACACCATTCTATCAGCTCAAAAGCCGGGATGGAACACAACCGACATCTTATTTCCACTGCCTCAGACCGAATTGGAACTCAATCCAAATCTTCTGCCGCAGAATGAAGGCTATTAAAAGATACATCACATGAATATTTCATATCTAAAAAACAGGGGCGGCTTTACCGCTGTACCTGCTGCAGTTTTATTTTTATTTTTTATTTTGCTATTAGTAGTCTGTCCCCTACGGGGGCAGGCATTGCAAAAAAAAAGCCTTACAGCATCAGATTATGATTCATTTGGTAATTTTCTATTCCATAAACCTTCGCGCAATGGAAACTGGGTCGGTTTTTCAATGTTCTATAAAAACGGAAAAGATACCTTATACGTAAAAAATACATTAAAAAACAAACTGTACTCCTTTCCGCTTGGCACTAAACCTGATTTTCTGGGAGATAATAGTTTTGTTTATCAGGATGCTGATAGAATTCATATTCTAGATCTTCAGAATGGCTGCAAAAAAACAATAGCCAATGTCACTGGTTATTTTTCTTCGCCAGACTCTGAGAGATTAGTAGTAATGACAAAATCTCAACTCACAAAAAAGCAGTCCATTAGTGTGTTTGATCAAAATGGAAAGATTTTATCGACAATTGAAAACGTTACCAGCATGAAAATGGGGCCTGCCAATAAAAAAATTCTCTTTTCCATTGCAGATCAAAATTTAAGTTCGATTGGCGTCTTAGAATTAGGGCAAAAAACTAAAACCACATGGATTCATGAGAAAAAACCTGTGAATTTTAAGATGCTGACATGGGATAAGAAAGAAAGGGCAGTATCTTTTTTGACGGAACCCAATTCTGGCACAGAAAACAAAAAACTTTATTATTATATACTGGAGAATAAAAGCCTTTACGTCCTTGATCCAAAGACGAAAGATAATTTTCCATCTCAAGCAGTTATTAATGAAAGTGCAGAATATGCTATAACTATTAGCAATGATTTTCAACGGGTATTTTTTTCAATAAGCCATAAAAAAGAGAATTCTTTTAACAGTACAGAAGATGCTGTATCTAAAGTAGAAATTTGGAAAAGCAGCGATACATACATCTACCCTTTTATGCAGAAAAGTTTACGTTTTAAAAAGCAAAATAGACTTGCTTTATGGTACCCTTTAACGGGAAAGTTTTCCGAACTCACCTCTGATGAATTATCCAAAGTAATGCTTTGCGGCAATGAAAAATATGCAGTCCTTTCTGATCCAAAAAAGTATGAGCCTCAGTTTGAATATGATGCCCCCCGCGATTTTTATATTTTAAATCTGCTGACAGGGGAAAAAAAACTCTTGCTTCAAAATAAAAAAATAAGTCCATCTGAACCACTTCCTATCTCTTCCCCTGAAGGTAAATATATAAATTACATACTTAATGATAGCTGCTGGATTTATAATACAGCTTCAAAAACATACACAAACATTACCCGCCGAATTATTTCGCAATACCTTTCGCTGACCAATCAAAAAAACAGCAGAAACTTTATATTGACTCCAGTTGGATGGACCGCAAACGACAATAAGCTCGTAGTATATGATAATTATGATATATGGACAATTTCACCTGAGAATTTTACTCTAAAAAGACTTACCAGAGGGAGGGAAAAACAGATCCAATTCAGAATATATGCACCGGGAAAATTTTCGGAAATTGAGAAAAGCTATGATGGCTATAGATATAAATCAATTAATTTTTCCAATCCAATTTTGCTTACAGCTGCTGGCGAGGATGGCAGAACAGGATTTTTTAAATGGAAAAAAATTACTGGAGAAATACCCCTTGTCTATGACAGCAGTTATATTGACAAACTCCACACTACAGACCAAGGAAAAGTACTGTTTTATCAGCAGCAAAGATTTGACAAACCTCCAAAAATTATATTCCAAAAGGATAAAGTTACCCGTACTGTATTTCAAAGCAGTCCGCATCAGGCAGATTACGATTGGGGAAGCGCCTCACTAATTCAATTCCAAAACGAGAATGGAATAAAAATGAGCGCATTGCTTTACTATCCTGCATCATATAATCCGGATAAAAAATACCCTATGATTGTAAATATCTATGAAAAGCAGACTCAAAATCTTTACAAATACTCTTTACCGGATTTAGAAAATGAAGCAGGCTTCAATCCTGTGGTATTAACCAGTCAGGGATATTTTGTGCTTTGTCCCGATATAATATCCGAAAAACAGAATGAAGGCCCTTCCGCTTTAAAGTATACAATTTCAGCCACAAAAGAAATCATCGCCAGAGGACTTGTTAAGCCGGACAAAATTGCTTTGATGGGGCATTCTTTCGGAGGTTTTGAGGTTTGTTATATCATAACACAGACAAAAATTTTTGCGGCGGCGGTAGCAGGTGCGGCAATTACAAACATTAAAAGTTACTACCATACAGTAGACTGGGACACCGGCCGTCCTACTATGAATTATTTCATACACGGGCAGTTGAAAATGATACAGCCTCCATCTGAAATTCCCGAAATTTATAATCTAAATTCTCCTATTGAATTTGTTAAAAATATAACGACTCCTCTACTATCCTATGCAGGAAAGGAAGATAATCATGTTGACTGGCATCAGACAGTAGAATTTCATATGGCACTTCGCAGACTTGGCAAAAAAAACACAATGCTGTTGTTTCCAAATGAAGGACACACTATTACAAATCCCATAAATCAAAGAGACTTAACACGCAAAATAATACAGTGGTTTGGGTTTTATCTTAAAGATGAAACACCCGAGCAATGGATTGATAAAAATTGATATCTCAAAAAAACAATGCAGTTCCAAGAACTGCATTGCTTTTCTGGTTAAACATGATTCAATTGGAAGGACGATAAAGCGTTTCATCACAATTATTATCCTTGCCTTTTGCTTGTTGTCCTGGAGGGGCATAGCTTACACGACAGAGCTGTAAATTAAAGTCTGTGCTGCAATCCACTTCTTTGTTACAAGGGATGTTGTTATCGTCTGTAACATATCCAATTTCAGGAGCAGCACTACCGGCAGTTTTCTGCATGGAAGTGGTTAAAAAAGCCCCAGCTGTACCGGTCACCATTACTATGGCAAATGGCATCATTTTTTTTAAAAATATCGTATTCATAACTATAAATTTAAATTAAACGTGATCTACTTTTTTCTACAGGTTTTCGATCTAATTCCTGATATCGGCCAATATATTTTTCAGCGGTCAGTTTTAAGCTCTGATTCGCGTTTCATTTCACTTTTTAACAAATATCCGAGATTAAAAACCATCAGATTTGTACCTGCTGTAACATAAAGATGATCATCGGTTACAAAAATGTTCTGGATTTTCTGGTTTGGAATTTCCTGGACATAAAAACTAAGGACATAACTATTGTTATCCAAATTATAAACATCTACTACTGAAGATTTTTTCCAAAATTTCTCATCTTCAAATCTTCCGGGCACTTTTGAATTAATGAACAAAAGATTATTTCTAACTGCACTGATCGAGTTCACTTTTAAAGGAGGAGCTGCCATCTGCCTTTCTGTATTATTTTTGAGATATGCTACTTTAATTTTAGCCTGTTTATTGGTATCAATAGTATTGCTTCTTCTCATAAGCTCCCCGTTACGGTCAGCTGTGATAAACTCATTGCGATAATAATAAATGTAATGGATCTGCTTCCTGTTCTGGTTGTAGAGCAGTATGCCATCTGTATCAAATATTCCGTCAATCTGCCTTGTAAGAAGGTTTTGCGAATACAAAACGGTATCTTTTTCTGCACTAAAAATTCCTATTACATTCGCTCTTTCATTACCAGTGTTATTCCGAAATGCAATAGTAACGCTGTCCATGGGCTGTGCCAGGCTAAATTTTGGGGTTCTTTTCAATTCTGCCGTTAATTTCCAATCTTTGGTATTTCCTCTGTATATGCGCGGCAGTGTACCATCAAACAAGTAGAACCAGCCGTCTTGAACTACAATTTTTATTGATTTAAAAGATTGGTTACGATAATCTAAATACAGTTTTATCCTCTTTTGTTTTCCATCACTGTCAATCGAAAGAAGATGCAGGGGATCTGTATAATTTGCCAGATAAAGGATATTTTTTTCATAACCTGCAAAATAATAGGAATTCCATCTTAGATCAATAGTCTTATCAAGTTCGATTGCTTTTTTTGGATATCTTCTGACAAAGGGATTTTTATGATGAATAGCCTGCTCTGAGGAAAGGAATAAGATAACAACAGCTGTTGTAGCCATTATAGCAGAAGCCAATAGAATCCAGATTTTACTGCTGTTTTTTGTTATTGGAAAATCATCTTGACGCTTATTTTTATGAATTATAATTGCAACGATAGCCAGCATGACAAAAAGCGAGTTAAATATCAAATGGGTATTCCAGCTCATTTTCTCCAGGATGCCTCCACATGAACAGGGTATAAAAGAACTGTAATGAAGTACGATAAAAATATAGCTGGTAAACATGCTCATTAAAACAAATGCTGCATACAAACCGATGATTCTGGTAGCCGAAAATAAAAGCATCCCCGAAATAATCAGCTCAAAACCAATTACAAAATAGGAAATCCATTCAGCATAAATACTAAGTACGGGAGACTGTGCCAACTGTACCTTAAACCTTTCAAAATCAACAAGTTTACTCACCGCGGCATAGACAAACAAAAGTGCATATAGAAAACATATCAATTCAATAATCAGCTTCTTATAATTTTCCTGTAGTTTCATAATTGAAATTTTGTATCGTAATTCATTTACTGAAAATGCTTACACAAATTTAAATCGTTCACTAAAAAAAACTGTTGACAAAATCAAGCCAAAAGTTTTCAAAATCAAGCCAATTTCCTGCAAAAAAAATGTGCTTTACAAATCTTGCAGATCTGTAAAGCACAAAAAATTATTTTTAAAATCAATCTTTGAGGCCGGCGCTTAATTCCAAAAGCTTTTGGTTCAGCTCGACAAGACCAGATTTCTGCAGGCAGTCGTCTGAAAAATTTCTAAGCTCATTGACACTTTCATTCGAAAGAATACCTATCAGACTCGCGGCATCTTTTTCAGCCAAGAGTCCTTGCTCTATAAGACGGCACAACAGTAAAACATTTTTTCGTGAAATCCTCAAATCAATCTTCACCATTTCATTCATTCCAGGGATACTCAATACCGTATCATAAACCTTGGACACTTCATTTTTTGTAATCATAACTTCCACGTTTTTAATTAATAATTAGAAATAGTAAATGTAAAAAGCTTTAAAGAATTAAGCCCAGTCATAATTTAGCGGGGATTGCTTATTGCTAAAGCCTTTTCTAATTTAGTTTTTCTTAAAAAGGGTTCAGGATTGCCACGTTCCTGCAATCGGCCAGATGAACGATTGTCGGACAACCGGATCTGGCTGATCTATCCTCGGAACTCGGGATCAGAGATACATGAAAGCTGCTGGAAGTTTAAAAATGAAATCCATATGCAAAAAAAAATACAGCAGATTTCTTATTAGAAAATGAGATTGATGAATAATTATGACAGCGAGAATGGAAAGAGAAAATTCAAACAAAACACGAAAAATCACTATTCGTTTGACACCCTCGGAATATACAGCATTAGAGTCAAAATTTAAGACGACAACCTGCCGGAAATTAAGTGAATATATGCGCAAACAATTGTTTGGGAAAGCAATTATTAGTACTTACCGAAACAGGTCATTAGATGATTTTGTTGAAGAGCTAATCGTCCTTAGAAATGAGCTTAATGCTATAGGAAACAACCTAAATCAGACCACCAGAAAACTTCACACATTAAGTCAGATTTACGATGCAAAAGAATGGACAATTGGCTTTGAATTAAAGCAGAGAAAGCTCTTTGAAAAGATAAATGAGATTCATAATCATATTCAAAAAATCTCCGAACAATGGTTTCAATAATCAAAACAGGTAATTCTATAAGAAGTATTTTTAACTACAATGAAAACAAAGTTAAAACTGGCAAGGCTGAATGCATCGGAGCAGCAAATTTTCTTTTAGACATATCTCAAATGAGCGATGCAATGAAGCTGAGCCGCTTTACTGAAAGGATTCAATTAAATGATAATACCAAGCGCAACATCGTACATATTTCTCTGAATTTTGACCCATCAGAAAATCATTCAAAAGAAAAACTGATGGCAATTGCAAATACCTACATGTACAAGATAGGTTTTGGGAAACAGCCCTACCTTGTCTATCAGCATTTTGACGCAGGGCATCCGCACATCCATGTAATAACCATTAATATTGAAAGGGACGGAAAAAGGATTGACCTGCACCATTTAGGGATAAGAAAATCTGAACCGGCAAGAAAAGAAATTGAGGAAACTTTCAGACTTATTAAAGCTGAAAGTCTCAATAAAAATAAACAGTTTAACTTACTGCCTATCTCAATGGGAAAAGTCTGTTATGGAAAAATTGAATCAAAAAAAGCTCTTGCAGCAGTTCTCAATCAAGTCTTATACAGTTATAGATATTCAAGTCTTGCCGAACTTAATGCTGTATTGCAATGTTATAATGTATTGGCCGATCGTGGCAGTGAGAATTCAAAAGTGTTTTTGAATAAGGGAATAGTGTACCGCATACTCAATGAAAAAGGAATTCCGACTGGTGTTCCGATTAAAGCCAGCGATTTTTATTTTAAGCCTACATTAAAATTTTTGGAGTCTAAATTTATAAGCAATAAACCCAGAAAAGAATCCGATAAAGCAAGACTGAAAAATGTAATTGACATGGCCATTTTACGCGAAAACATTAATAATGTAAATCAGCTTTCCCTATTTTTGGAAAAGGAAGGAATAAAAACCGTTTTTAGAACAAGTAGTGAAGGATTAGTTTATGGCATTACCTACATCGACCATACTACAAAAAATGTTTTTAATGGATCAAGTTTAGGTAAAAAGTATAGTGCAAAGGCAATAATAGGACGCTGTGGAAATGAATTTAATCTAGATAAAAGAGATTGGATTAATAAACGGCTGGAAACATTCTCTTCTGAAAATGCTTCTGTAAAAACTTTCGATTCCTCAGTTATTATACAATTATTAGATTCAATACTTAAACCTGAAATGACTCTTGAGTATCTACCTAAGCAGTTTAAAAAGAAAAAACGAAATAGAAGAAAAATATAATAGGATTCATTTTTTTTTGAAATATTATCTATAAGCCTTTTTTGCTTTCTCAAATTTATAAATTAGACTAAAATTGCTCACTTTTATAAAACATTACACCAAATTTTGTACTATAAATCTACTGAATGAAATACATTTAATATAGCAAAAATCATTTAATTTGTAATAAAAATATTGTTTATAGATTTGTTTATCAATCAACAAATCCACAATTATAAACCATTTATGGCAGGAACGCCGTCGATAATTTAAATAAACAAATTATGGCAGATTTAAGCATTCAAGAAAAAGCTAAAATTGAAAAATTTTTAGGAATGGGCAGCGGATACGTCGCCGATTTTTCAGACCGAACTTTTCAAGAATTTGTTGGGGCAGTTACAGGGTTAGATATTGATGATCCAAAATACCACTATTCATCTAACTCAAAGGCAAATAGATTAAGTTTATTAAAGTGGAAAACGATAATACTGTTGGAAAGCTTCTTCAAGAAATGTCTCATCACTATTTTGAAAAGCTGAAAGAACAACAATCAACTTCATGGTATCAAAAAAATGAGAAAGAATTTAAAAATAGTGAAGAGCTTTATCAGGAATCCCTCAAAATAACTCAAAGATTACAAGGTAATATAGTGGATGATATTGGTGCCATAAAACCCAATTCAGACGATGTGGATTTTAAAAAACTTTCTGAATCAATTAGGGAGAGTATAGAAAAAAATTTGCCTGAAATTGCATTAGATCGATTACATACCTTTGTAATGAAATATATAAGGGAGTTATGTAAAAAGCACAGAATCAAATATACAGCTGATGAAGCTTTACATAGTATCTTTGGAAAGTATATCAAATTTCTAATTGAAATGGGCTTCCTCGAAACTGAAATGTCCAAAAGAATTCTCAAAACTTCAATTAGTAATTTGGATTCTTTTAATGATATAAGAAATAACAAGAGTTTTGCTCATGACAATCCTATCCTTAATTACGAAGAGAGTGTACTAGTTTTCAATAGTATTTCGAGTATGATAAAATTTATTGAAGCCTTAGAAAATCGCATAAATAAATCAAAGGATGAAAACAAAACTGATTGGAATGATATTTCATTCTAACATCACATTTGCCAGCTAAATATTTCTAATTACTAAACTAAGTAAATTGATATGGGAAAAAAAATCTACTACAGCAAACCATTAAAATATTTTTGGCATCATTACTATGGGACTCAAAAAAAATTCACACCTGATTTTACCAATGACCAGATATTTACTGTACTTCGGCGAAATATTTTAAATGCCCCTTTAGGTGTATCTGAAACTCCACAGTCTAGAGGACTCATAATATCAGGGCTGGAATTGTGGAGGGACGATTACATGGGAGAACTTTTGCATATTTTCTTTCTGGATAGGGAATTGCGTGACTTCCTTGAAAAAACTGCATTATCGGATATAGAAGGCATTAAAAAGTTCCTGTACCAAAATGGGCAGAAAAGAGAAGTTCTTCATTTATATTCAAATGAAAAAAGGGAGACGGTAGTGTATAAATTTGCTTTGCACTTACCTTATGAAGCTGATGGCTATGCTTTTTCTTTAAGCATTGAAGCTGATGGCAGCGTAGACCTGTACTTTGCGCTGGGAGAAAATGGCGGTCGTATGTCTGATAGATTCTATGCAGATGTCAATAAAAAAAATGATGCAATTTCTCTAACTCAAGCAAAAGTATTTCGTCTTGCCATCAATACGATTGCTTACATGAAGTGCTTCCCAGATTGTGTGTCTGATGGAGTGCCACAAAACCTATTAGAAAGAAACGAAAATAAGTTGGCAAAAAACTTTACTTTTCAATCATCAGAAAAGATTAAAGAAAATCAAAACTCACCACTATCAAAAATACCTCACTTTAGGAAAGGACATTTTAGAGTACTTCACTCGGATTACTTTGCCAATAAAAAGGGAGAAGTAATTTTCGTTACCGAGACTATGGTTAAGGGAAATGCAAAGACTGTCTCTACTTCACCTGAAATCGATAAGTTCACAGGGAATTCAGATAAAAATTAAAATATCTGCATATCCTGATATCGGTTCTAAATCTTTCTTCGATCGCTTTGCCCATTAAGAAAACAGCGAAATTCAATAATCCTTTATAGGCAAAATTTAACGGGGTTAGGATTCTCCAAAGCTCTTTTCTAATTTAGTTTTTCTAAATAATTCTAAAGCGGGAAGCATGCAGACGGGAGAAAATGAACAGGCGCTGAGAAAGATTCTGGATATGACAAGACTAATAGCTATTGTGCTTTTAGGCCTGCACTTCTATTATTATGGATATGCCATTTTTAAAGAATGGAACCTTGCATTTACCTTCAGCGATAAACTCCTGGGAAATGTTTTTCATACTGGATTATTTGACAGCTTTCATACCTCAAAACTGCTTTCCCTTATTTTTCTCTTCATTTCGCTTTTAGGTGTAAAGGGCAGAAAAAATGAAAAGCTGACCTTTAGAGGCGCAGTTTACTATCTTGCTTTAGGCTTGCTGTTATACTTTAGCAGTTACTTCATATTAATTGCATTTACTGATTTTGTCTGGTATATCATTATCACTTCAGCAGGATTTCTCCTGATCTTATCAGGCGGAACGCTCCTATCACGTCTGATACAGAGAAAGCTCAATTCCAAAGATATTTTTAATAAGGAGAATGAGACTTTCCCGCAGGAAGAACGGCTGCTGGAAAATGAATACTCCATCAATCTTCCTGCTCAATATTATCTGAAGAACAAGCTTCGCAAAAGCTGGATTAATATAATAAACCCTTTCAGAAGCATACTGGTTGCGGGTACGCCCGGTTCTGGCAAATCCTACTTTGTAATCCGCCATATCATCACCCAGCATATCCGGAAAAAGTTCAGTATGTTCGTGTATGATTTTAAGTTTGATGACCTAACCCTTATTGCATGGAATACCTGGAAAAAATTCAAACATCTTTATGATATTGAGCCAAAATTCTACATTATTAATTTTGATGATCTGAGCCGCTCGCACCGCTGCAATCCCCTTGATCCGAAATCTATGAACGATATCACCGATGCCGCCGAATCAGCACGTACCATTCTCTTGGGGCTGAACCGGGAATGGATCAAAAAGCAGGGCGATTTTTTTGTGGAATCTCCCATTAATTTCCTTACTGCTGTTATCTGGTACCTGCGAAGATATAATGACGGTGAATTCTGTACACTCCCGCATGTAATTGAACTCATGCAGGCGGATTATGACAGCCTTTTTACCCTGCTGCGTACTGAAAAGGAAATTGAGGTGCTCATAAATCCATTTGTCAGCGCCTATCTCAATGATGTGATGGAGCAGCTTGAGGGACAAATAGCTTCTGCAAAGATTTCAATGGCAAGGCTCTCCTCCGCCCAGCTGTATTATGTGCTATCTGGAAATGATTTCACATTGGATATCAATAATCCATTAGAGCCCAAAATAGTATGTATGGGAAACAACCCGCAGAAAGTACAGACCTATGGAGCAGTTCTTTCTTTATTTGTCAGCCGGCTTATCAAACAGGTTAACCAGAAAGGGAAATTGAAAAGCAGTTTGGTTTTCGACGAATTCCCGACTATTTACCTCAATAATATGGATAGCCTTATTGCCACCGCCAGGAGCAATAAAGTAAGCACTTGCTTGGGCATTCAGGACTTCAGCCAGCTGCGTAAGGATTACGGGCGAGAGCATGCAGATGTAATACTGAACATTACAGGAAATATCATAAGCGGACAGGTGACTGGTGATACTGCGAAACAGCTGTCGGAGCGATTTGGCAAAATAATGCAGGATCGTGAAAGCCTTTCCATCAACAGCTCCGATACTTCCATCAGCAGGTCCAAACAGCTGGAATCCGCAGTTCCCGCTTCTACCATTTCCACTTTAAGCTCTGGAGAATTTGTGGGCATTGTTGCAGATGATCCGGGCTGCAGGATAGATCTCAAAGCGTTTCATTGCGATATCATAAATGACCATGAAGCGCTTAAAAAAGAACAGGATTCTTTTGAAGATATCACTCCTGTAAGAACCATCAACAGGACAATGGTAGAGCGTAATTATCTTCAGGTAAAACAGGACATCTCAGAACTCATAGATTCAGAACTTCAGCGTATGTTTCATAATCCCTCTTTAGTCCACCTGATAATAAAAAAACAAAAAGCTCAGACATGATTTATTCCATTTTAAATTATTTTGTTTGGAATTTCAAAAAGTTCATTTATCTCAATGGCGGCAATTCTGTGGCGCTCAGTCTGCTGTAGAAAATCGTCGCTGAAACATTAAAGATATTGCAGTCATAATAGGGTCTACATCTTGACAGACTTCCGTTTTTTGGCTAATTTTGCCTTATGAATCCCGAAGAAATTAAACGATATTTTGACAATACGCCTCCTCCTTTACAGGTGGATTGGAAGCCTTGGGCAAAGATTACCGATTCCCAGCTATTTTTGAAAAGCTGCTATACAGGGATCAGGACTTTCAACGGCCCTTTGGAAATGTGTCCCGTCTGGTGGCATCTTAAAGATTTTTATCTCCTCATCAAGCGCACCGCTCCGGAAGAACAGAAGGCAGAGGTATAAAGTTTGTTTTTTTTTAGCTTGATAAGTGTCGATGAAAACTTTAGGCGATTTGTGTAATCAGCAGGACCGCTATAAAGGAAAGTATGGATAAAACCATTGCATTGATAATCATGCTTTTTCTTTTTACTGAATCCTGCGCTTTCTCTATTTCACTGGTTCTTTTCTTTTCGTGCGTTTTCATTATATAGTGATTTTAATTATTTGAATAAGCGCAAAATTATTGCGCATGCCGGAGAAACATTTACAGCTTTACCTTTCCATTTATCATAATTCGAATTTTATTTAAGCGGGAGCTTATGATTTTCTGATCGCAGAATTTAACGAGAAATTTGAATTCTCCATTTTCTTTGTTTCGGTTGGCTGAATCAAAAAAGAGTACGGAAGTAGGTTAAACTTTGGATGCAATGGATTCTCAGATTGATCTGTGATTTTCCGAAAGATAAAGTTTTTGTCCCTAAGTATAGTGCGGATGTACTGCTTAGGTAAGCAGGAATCTGTTACTGCTTTTTTGGATGCTGCTCCAGTCAATCTCAAATACTTTCTGAAGCAGGTCCTTCAGCCCCTGAAAACTGCTGGGTTTCACAGCGTACAAATCAGCGCCGAGTTTATGGCAGAGCTCAATATTGTCAGTGTTTTTGCTCGTGGAGAGCATTATGATCTTGACTTCTTTCAGGGCATCTTCCCTGCTGCGGATTTCCGCAAGGCAGTCAAATCCATTTTTGATGGGCATATTTATATCCAGGAAGATCATATCAGGCAAGCGGTCTGCGGTCTTCTCAAGGGTATTGAGCAGTTCCTGCCCGTCGCAGGCAGCCTTTACGGCAGCAGGCAGATTCAAATCCTCGACAGCATCCAAAAACAGCATTCTGTCGTCTTCATCGTCGTCAGCTATCAATATGACTTTATGGGGATCGTGGAGTTTTGACATGGCCTATATTTTTTGCAGTACAGAAGACAAGAGTCTAAGAATCTGCAAAAGCCTATATAAAATATAAGTTTTTGTAAATCGATAAACGGTTGAATTATATCCGTGGAGCGGTTGACAGCTTGTAAATGTACGAATTTTACTCAAATAAACACCATTACAGGCGCAATAATTGAGCTTTTTCAAACGATCTGCCGATTCCATTGAATAAAAAACAAAAACAGCACACAATAATCTTCAAATAAGCACAAGCTTTTCTTTGATTATCCTCTCCTCTGAAAATTCTGAATAAAGCGGCTTATGCATCAAAAAGCCGTTTTTCGAATGCCCTGAAAATAGGGATTTTTGAATTTTGTTATTATTTAGAACATTTTATTTTTAAAAATTGTTATTGACTGTACTAATTTTGATAAGTATAAAATGATCAAGATTATGAACCGGGCAATTGTACACATCGACATGAACACGTTTTTCGTCTCCTGCGAAAGGCTTACCAATTCCGAGCTCAACGGCATTCCGCTGATTATCGGCGGCGGCGAACGGGGCGTTGTGGCTTCCTGCTCCTATGAGGCGCGCCGTTTCGGGGTGCGCTCTGCCATGCCCATTCAGATGGCGCTCAGGCTGTGCCCGCAGGCCAAAGTCATGAAAGGCGATATGGAACTCTATTCAAGGCTTTCCCATGACGTGACCGAAATCATTCAGGAAAAAGCACCTGTGGTGGAAAAAGCATCTATTGACGAATTCTATCTGGACATCACCGGAATGGACAAATTTTACGGAAGTTACAAATGGACCGATGAGCTGGCGCAGCGCATTACAAAGGAAACGGGGCTTCCCCTCACCTTTGCCCTTTCGATTAATAAAACGGTATCCAAGATCGGCACCGGTGAAGGAAAACAGAAGCAGAATCTCGAGATCCCCGAGCATCTGGTGCAGTCATTTTTAAACCCGCTCTCGGTGCGCAAAATACCGATGGTGGGCGACAAGACCTTCCAGCTGCTGTCCCGCATCGGGATACGCACCATCAAGACCCTTTCTGAAATGCCGGCCGAAGCCCTGCAGCGCATGATCGGACAAAACGGGATCGAACTATGGAAAAAAGCAAACGGCATTGACAACAATCCCGTAGAACCTTACACGGAAAGAAAGTCGATCTCCACCGAACATACTTTTTCGCAGGATACAATCGACATCGACAAGCTTGGAAGGGTTATCCTTGGGATGGTTGAGAAGCTTTCCTATCAGCTGCGTTCCGAACAGTGGCTGACCTCGACCGTCACAGTCAAGATCAGGTATGCCAATTTTGACACCGAAACCAAGCAGTGCAGGGTCCAGTATACCTCTGCCGACCACCTGCTGACCCAGACCGCAATGGATCTTTTTGACAAGCTCTACCAGCGCCGTATGCGCCTGCGCCTTATCGGCGTGCGTTTCAGCGGACTGGTGCGCGGAACCTACCAGATTGACCTCTTCAATGATACCGAAGAAATGCTGGCGCTCTACCAGGCCATGGACCGGATGAAAAACCGTTACGGTTTTGATGCGGTGATGCGGTGCGCCGGGGCTTCCTTTAAGCCCAATACCAAAGACGAAATTTTAAAACGCAAAAAATAAATCATGTATCTCAACTGCCATTCCTTCCACTCCCTGCGTTATGGCACCATACCGCTTGAGGACCTGATATCCAAGGCATCAGCTTTGGGTGTCAAGGCTATGGCACTCACTGATATCAATACCGTTACAGGAATCTATGATTTCATAAAGGGATGCCAAGCTGCGGGCATCAAGCCTGTTGTCGGGATGGAATTCCGCTCAGGACATGAGCTGCGCTATATAGGGCTGGCAAAAAATGCGGCAGGCCTTGCCGAGATAAACCGTTTCCTGACCCGCCATAATTTTGAGAATACCCCGCTTCCTTTATCCGCTCCCGACTTTGAAAATGTTTTTATAATCTATCCTCTGGAGAATGTGCCAGCCGTTCTAAAGGAACACGAATTCATCGGCCTGCGCCCCGAACAGCGCCCGACACTGGTGCTGAGCGGCTGGAAGACCAGAATAGACAAGATGGTCATACTCCAGCCTATTACCTTCCGTACTAAAACGGAATTCAAGCTGCATAAGATACTGCGGGCTGTTGATCTGAACGTAATCCTTTCGCGCCTTTCTGCATCAGATCACTGCAGGCAGACAGAGGTTATGGTGGATCCGGAGAGGATCGTAAAATGTTATGAAGACTATCCGCAGATCATTTCCAATACGGAAATGATTATTGGGCAGTGCGATTTTGAGTTTGATTTCAAAACGCCTAAAAACAAGAAATACTATACCAATAACAAAAAGGACGACATACAGCTTCTGACCACCCTTGCCCAGCAGGGGCTGGAATGGCGCTACGGAAAAAACAATGCAGAAGCAAAATCAAGGATGTTCCGGGAGCTAAAAGTAATTGACCAGCTGGAATTCAGCGGCTATTTCCTCATCACATGGGATATCATCCGTTTCAGCAATTCCCAGGGGTTTCTGCATATAGGACGCGGAAGCGGCGCCAACAGCATCATCGCCTACTGCCTTGGCATCACCGATATCTGTCCCTTGGAGCTGGACCTGTATTTTGAGCGTTTTCTGAACCTGAACCGCAAAAGCCCTCCCGATTTTGATATCGACTGGAGCTGGAAGGAACGCGACGTGATCCTGGAATATATCTTTTCCCGTTACGGCTGTGAACATGTGGCTTTCTGCGGCACCAATGTGGAATTCAAATACCGCTCCATATTCCGTGAGGTGGGCAAGGTTTTCGGGCTTCCAAAAGAAGAACTTGATGCCTTGGCCAAAAACCCGATGACCCTGCATCCTGCAAATGAAGTGGTCCGCGAAGTGCAGCAGTACGGCATGATGCTGGAGAAATACCCCAACCAGAGAAGCATGCATTCGTGCGGGATCCTGATTTCCGAGGAGCCCATCACCAATTATTCCGTGCTGGAGATGCCACCCAAAGGATTTCCCATAGTGCTTTTTGATATGCATACGGCGGAAGATATAGGGCTTGAAAAGTTTGACATCCTGAGCCAGCGCGGGATCGGACATATTGACGACAGCGTTAAGCTTATTGAGAAAAACCGGGGACTGCGGCTCAATATCCGTGACACCACGATTTCAAAGGACGAGAAAAGCTGTAACAGCTATCTGTCAATGGGAAAGACCATAGGCTGTTTTTATATCGAGAGCCCTGCCATGCGGGGGCTGCTGCGCCGCCTGAAATGCGACAACTACAAAACCCTTGTGGCCGCCTCCTCCATCATCCGTCCCGGAGTGGCGCAGTCTGGAATGATGAAAGAGTATATCTTCAGGCACAATCATCCCGACAGGTTTGAATATTTCCATCCGGTGTTCGAAGAGCAGCTCGGGGAAACCTATGGCATTATGGTATATCAGGAAGATGTGATCAAAATTGCCCTGCATTACGGCGGGCTTCCGGCTGCCGACGGGGATATCCTGCGCCGTGCCATGTCGGGAAAAGGACGTTCAAAAGCGGCATTGCAGAAGGTAAAGGACAATTTCTTTGCATCCTGCCAGGCACAGGGGCATCCCATGGCGCTCAGCCAGGAAATATACCGCCAGATCGAGTCCTTTGCCGGCTATTCCTTCTGCAAGGCACACTCTGCCTCCTATGCCGTGGAAAGCTATCAGAGCCTGTATCTGAAGGTGCATTATCCCATCGAATTTATGGTGGCGGTGATCAACAATCAGGGCGGTTTCTACCGCACCGAAGTGTATGTGCATGAGGCCAGAATGTCAGGTGCCGTGATCCACAATCCCTGCGTGAACAGAAGCGAATTTGAAACCACCCTGTATGGTTCTGATGTATATCTGGGTTTCATGCACCTGCAGAGCCTTGAATCCAAAACAGCCCTTCTGATTCAGCAGGAAAGGGAAAGAAACGGGCTTTACAAGTCACTGGAGGATTTCATCAACCGCATCCCCATTGGCATTGAGGCCATACAGATCCTGATTTTCATAGGCGCATTCCGGTTCACTGGGAAAACAAAAAACCAGCTGCTGGTTATTGCCCGTCTGATTCTGGTAAACTTCAAGCCTGAGAACCGCACCCCAATACTTCTTCAGGAGCCTGTAAAGGAGTTTGTGCTTCCCGAGCTGGAACGCTCCGCTTTTGAAGATGCCTTTGATGAGATCGAGCTGCTGGGCTTTCCTGTCTCCTGTTCCCCTTTTGACCTGCTTCAGACCCCTTTCAGGGGCAATGTGATGGCAAAGGATCTTTTGGACCATCATAAAAAACAGGTGCGCATGCTGGCCTATCTGATATCTCGCAAGCATGTGCCCACAAAGATGGGCGCTATGTATTTCGGGACCTGGATAGATGCTGAAGGGCAGCTTTTTGATACGGCGCATTTTACCGACAGCCTTGCCCTATATCCTTTTCAGGGAGGCGGATGCTACCTCTTGCTGGGAAATGTTGAGGTGGATTATCATTTCCCGACCATAACGGTCACCAAAATGGCCAAGATGCCCTTTATACCGGATCCGCGCTACGAGCATGAGAACGACTGGAAATACAGGACGCAGCAGAAAATACGCGAAGATGTGAGCATGACCCATCGTGCGCCCTATCCGCAGGAACATGAAATCAATATTCCAAGGCTTAAGATGAGCAATTGACAGGCTGTTTTTCGGCTTTACGGCTGCAGCATGAGTATGAACTAAAAAAATAAAGAAGATGATGCTTTTTGATGATACCGAAATTTTTTCATCGGGCAATGGCGGCAGAAGAATATTTGACGCCCCTGATGCCGACCTGCTGCTGATTGATAATTTTTTCAGCAAAGCCGAATCCGATCATTACTACAATGTCTTATACCATGGCACCCAGTGGAGGGAATATGAAATGCCGATGTACGACAAGGTGGTCACGGCTCCCCGCATGATCTCATGGTACGGGGATTCGGGCAGGCCTGAGCGCAGATCCAATCCCGACTGGCCTTTGGAGCTGCTCCAGATCAGGGAGCGTGTGGAAAAGGAAACCTGCATAAACTTTAACGCCGTGCTGCTCAATCTCTACAGGGACGGAACTGACGGCGTGGGATGGCACAGCGACAAGACTTCTTCAAGCAACAAGGACATGAACATCGCTTCTGTGACTTTCGGGGAAACGCGACTGTTCCGACTGCGCCATAAAACACTCAAACATATTGCGCCGATAGAAATCCCGCTGCACCACGGGACCTTTCTGCTCATGGCAGGCCATACCAATACCTACTGGGAGCATCAGGTACCTAAGACCGCCCGTCCTGTCCTGCCAAGGATCAATCTTACCTTCCGACAGGTCAGGGAAGCATAGAGGTTTTACTGTATTTGTTTATGAACGTTCTTATTTTTTTATGCTTGATGTCCTTGATCCATCGGTTTACATAGCGATTCCAATACATTGAAAATCATAGCAATCCTATAAAAATCCTGTTTTATAATATAACAGCTCTGTTTGCTGCTCATGGTAACTTTGGATAAACCATTAAAATTAAGAATCATGGAAAATATAAACAGAACAGGACAAGAGGAAAATAGCCATATCGATATCTCCGATCAAAACGAAATACAGCAGTGGGCAGAAAAGCTCAATGTGCCTGAAGAGATCTTAAAAGATGCCGTAAGGGCGGCCGGCACAACGGTAGAAGAAGTGACCGGACATCTTGGCGAGAATCCACCTTCAAGGGAAAGCGCATCGGAATCAGTTCGTCTGAAAGACGGACCGTGGCATGATGATGCCCATCATAATTCCGAAGGGAAAAGCATTGGAGAGGCAACGGACCCTTCAAAATTATCGCAGCTTTAAGCTTTTAAAAAACAGTATTCAATGATTTATAGTTTCATTTTTTCTTTAATTATCGGCATTAAAGTTTTACACTAGCAATAATAGATTAAAGCACTACAAATCAAACCATTGAATACTTTGTCAAATTTTAATATAACACTAAAAAAAAGAAGATTATGTCTAGAGAAAATCAGGATAGATACGATCAGGATGAACGTACTTACCACGCTGCAGATGATTCCATAAATTCAGAACTTTTGGAGAAAAAAGATCCGGCCATCAACCAGCACGAGAATGATGCCACCGGAATTCACAGCGATGCCTCAGAGCACGCCAATCCACGTCCGGATGAGCGTGATCCCGATGCTGACAGAAGAACCCTTGACGAGGAAAAAGCCGTTGAGGATGACGAGGAAGAGGATAATTGATTCCTTGAGTTTTGAGTGCTTCTTAGGTTAAAGCGGTTTTATGCCCTGTGACGGATGTAAAACTGTTTTTTGAACAGGAATCAGACTTATCATAAATAAGCAGCGTAAACCGCATTGAAATGACTTAAGAGGACAAGATCATACCGATTGGAAATCTTAAGAATGAAATAAGATCTTGAAGAGAATTTAGTGGCCATATTGGCTGCAGGTTCTCTTCAGGATTTTTATTTTGCCTCACCTTTTTCTATTCCGCTTTCTGTGTTTTGATGTGTATTATACAATAAACAGACAGTTTAGATAAAACAGCATAAAATCCACTATATAAATATTTTACAACAACATTTAAGTCGGTTTTATACAAAAACATAATTCTATTTAAGCCTTCGGTACGGCTTGGAAATAATTGCCTAAATTTGCATAACAGGTATTGGTCTGCCTGTTTTGAAATAAACGTGACCAAAAAAAAATTGCTGCAGAAAATGAACGACCCAATTCTAGAAAACCTTAATCCCAGCCAGCTCCAGGCAGTGAAGACCACAGAAGGATACGTGCGTGTTATTGCGGGTGCGGGATCCGGTAAAACAAAGGCGCTTACCTCCCGCTTTGCCTATATTGTGGACAGGCTTGGAATAAACTCTTCCAATATACTCTGCGTTACCTTTACCAACAAGGCCGCCCAGGAAATGAAAAGACGTGTCAAGGCGCTCATCGGCGATACCTATGACCTGGCTTTCATCACGACCTATCATGGCTTCTGCGTAAGGTTTCTGCGCGAGGAGATCAACAAGATACATTACCCGAAGAACTTTATCATACTGGACGCCGAAGACCAGAAAAGCATACTGCGCGATATTTTCAACGAGCTTCAGATCAATTCCAAACACCTGACCTTCAAACAGGTGCTGCGCTTTATATCCAAGCAGAAAAGCACTTCAAGTTACCTGGGATACATCCTTGAAAATAAAGGCTTTGAACCCGACCAAAGCGATTCGCTTTCCAGCCGTATCTTCCAGATCTATCTGGACAAGCTCAAACGCAACTATGCCTTGGATTTTGACGATCTGATCCATTTCACGGCTTTTATTCTGGACAACAATCCCGATGTGCTTTTGAAATGGCAGGAAAACCTGCATTACATTCAGGTGGATGAGGCGCAGGACAGCTCCGAGAACCAGTTCCATCTGGTGGAAATGCTCTCGCGTCTGCACCAGAACCTTTTTCTTGTCGGGGATCCCGACCAGACCATCTACGAGTGGCGCGGTGCCAAACCCGAATATCTGGTGGAATTTGACACCATGTTCCCTGATACGCAGACCATCATCATGAACCGCAATTACCGCTCCACGCCCAATATCCTGAAGATCGGAAACCACATCATCAAGAACAATACGGTAAGGGTGGACAAGGATATGATAACCGACAAGCCTGAAGGCTTTGAGGTGGTGCACTTTCACGGAAAGAATGACTTTGAGGAAAGCCGGTGGATAGCCGCTGAAATCAAGGAGATACTGCAGGCCGAGCAGGCTTCATACTCGGACATCACCATACTGTACCGCTCCAGCCATCTTTCCAGAAACATCGAGCAGGCGCTGATCAAGGACAATATTCCCTACGCCATTTTTGGGGGCATCCGTTTCTTTGAAAGAAAAGAGATCAAGGACGTGCTCTCCCTGTTGAGGCTCATTGTACAGGGAGACAATTTCTCTTTCCTGCGCATGCACAACCACCCGTCAAGGGGGCTTGGCAAAAAATTCCTTGAAAGGCTCAGCCTTCTGGCAGGTGAACAGAACCTCTCGCTTTTTCAGGCGCTGGAAAACAATATCACCGACAAGGAACTGGCAAAAAAAGGCGCTGTTGAATTTCTGGAGCTGATAGATGGACTTCGTGAGACTGCCAAGACAAAATCCATATCAGACCTTGTGAAGATCATACTCGACAAAAGCGGGCTTTCCGAACTCTACCGCAAAGACGGCGACGAGGACAGGCTGGAGAACATCAAGGAGCTTGTAAATTCAATGCTGCTGCTGGAAAAGGAAAACAATGCTCCGGTGGACATTATCGAATACCTGCAGGAAGTATCGCTGTATACCGATCTGGATGCCGACACCGACAATCAGGACAAGGTCAAATTGATGACCATCCACATTTCCAAAGGGCTTGAATTTCCATATGTATTCCTATGCGGCTTCACCGAAGGCGTGCTGCCAAGCGCACTGTCTCTCAAGGAAAGAAGGGCACGCGCCATTGAGGAAGAAAGAAGGCTCATGTATGTGGCCGTTACCCGCGCTGAAAAACGATTCTATATGACCGATTCGGAAGGCTTTAATTTTACCACTGGACTCAACAAATACCCTTCAAGGTTCCTTTTTGAAATCAAGGAGGAATTCTATGTCCGAAAAGGTGTGCTCTCCCAGCAGATCATAGAAAACAGCAGAAACAATCCTGCCGCTGCACAGCCTTTGGAAAGCACGGCCTTCAGCGAAGGCGATATGGTCCTGCACCCAGTCTGGAACAAAGGAAGAATACAGACGGTAAATCTGGAGAAAAAGGAATATCTGGTGGATTTTTTCGATATCGGAAAAGTAAAGCCCATCGATTTCGGCTTCAGGCATCTGACCGCCTTTTCCGAGGACAGCGGTGATTCTGAAGGGCCGAAGGAACTTCTGCAGCTTGCCGAGCATCTGAAAACAGCCCCTGACCCTATTGGGCAGGACCCTGCACTGGAAATGAAGGACAATCCGGAGTTTCCGTCTGATACTGTTTTTGATGCGGAGCCGGATAAAAATACTCAAAAAGACAAGAAGGATGCAAAAAAGTGGTGGAAGCTTTAAGAAACCTTAAGATTCGCTTTTATTTATTTTTTAGCTTCTCTGTTTATTTATCTTTTACCTTCTCTGTTTATTTTTAGCTTTTTAGTTTATTTTTTTGTTTGATCATTATCAATGCAAAAGCCCAGTGCTGTTATCAGCGGCTGGGCTTTTGTACGTTTTTCGGCTTGTATTGGTTCTGCACAATAGTAAGTATGCAGGCGCTTGATCGGCTTATATCTGATACTATAACGGCCGAAAATGCCTTTTTAGTATGCAGGCGCCGTTTTTACTCCTTGGAGTTCTCCATCCCGCTGATGATTTTGGCCACTTCAGCCTCCGTCGATTTTAGTTTTGCCTGGCAGAACTCGATGAGCTCTGATGCCCTTTTTACTTTGGCCGCCAGCTCGTCCACAGAGATCGTCTCGTCTTCCATTTCTTTTGCAATCAAAGCCAGTTCCTTGGCTGCAGCCTCATAAGTCAGTGTGTTTTCCATCGTATTGTATTTTTTCATTGACCGTACTTTTCAGTATGGCATCCTTTACTACTATTTCTATTTCCTCTCCTTCTTGTATGTTCTCTGCCCCGTTTGCAATTTTGTTGTTTTTCCGTATCACGGCATACCCTCTTTTCAGTACATTCTGCGGGGACAGCAATTTTATGGTTTTCTGGTGATCCTCCAATTGTAGTCTGCGGCTTCGCAGGTACTGTGTGGTAAAGATTTTCAGATTGCCTTTTAAATGCTGCAGGTCACTGTTTTGCTGCTGGATGATGCTCTGCGGCCTTTGCAGTGTTTTTTGGGCAGTCAGCAGCAGGCTCTGCTTTTCTTTTGCCAGTGTACTCCTGCTTGCCTGCGAAATATGCTGCTTTTTAAGCATCAGCTCTTCCTTCTGCGCGGCAATCAGTTCCCTTGCATTATGGCTGATTGTGCTTTTGAGCTCGCTGAGCTCTTTGTAATAGCCGAGGAAAAGCTGCTGCGATTTCATGGCTATGGTCCTTTGCAGGGAGAGTATTTGCTGCTCAAAACTGCGGTTGTGCGCTATGATGAACTCCGCCGCCTTGGTCGGGGTTTTGGTATGGGTATGCGCCATAAGATCGGTGATGCTGACGTTTTTCTGGTGCCCGATTCCGGTTATCACGGGTATGGGAAACTTGGCGACAGCCCTTCCGATATTGTAGTTGTCAAAAATCAGGAAATCCGACTGCGACCCGCCTCCCCTTGCAATGACAACGGCATCATAGGGAATCCCTGTATTGTAGACCTCGATAAGCTTGTTTAGGAACAGTTTGGCGTTATTGTCCCCCTGGACAACGGTATGATAGTCATCGATCTGGAAAACATAGCCGAAATCATTGTGCTGCATCGTGTGTCGGAAATCCTCGTTTCCCGCTGAACTGCTTGAAGAGATTACCGCAACTCTCTGGATGACCGCAGGAAGCTTCAGACGGCTGTTTAGAGTGGAATACAGTTCTCCCTCTTTGTGTATGAAATCATTATCCTTTACAAGTCTTGCCAGCGTGGCATTGCGCTGCTGCTCCAGTATGCCGAGCATGAAATTGCTGTCGATATCCAGAAGGTTCACCGACAGGCCGTACAGCGGATGGTAGTCCACGCTCACCTGCACCAGCACATGAAGGTTGTTGGTGAAGCGCTGTCCGGTTGTGATTTCAAAATCAAGGATCTTCAGTGCTCCGGCTCCCCATGACTTGCCCAGTATTTTGGCTGTAATGGCACTGCTGCTGGCTGATTTCTCCACCAGCTCAAAGTAATGGATCTTCTTGTCGGCCTTGAAGGAATGGTTCGTGATATCAGCCACTACCCAGTACGTCTGTCCCTTGAAGCGGGCATTGATCGCGTCCTGGATCTGGTCGTTAAGCTGTGAGAGTCTGATATACTGTTCCGGTCCCATATCTTTTTAGGGTCTGCTGGCTGTTTGTTTTTTCTTCCTCGCCGCTAAGGTAGCTATTCTGGAGCGGAATCTCAAAAACACAAAAAAATAGAGATTGATTTTCAATTCAAAACGGTTTAAAAGGGCAGCCAAAGTAGTGTCCGCCCTCACCTGCATGCGCATAACGGCTCCCCGCCGCCCTTCGGGACTTATAGCACTCCGGCTCCTTGCGCCCACTGGTTCTTTGCTTTCTTTTTTCCCGTTTTTTCTTTTGAAAAATTGCATTTGCGGACTACGGGGGAAGAAAACTCAAACAAGTATTCACTAAAAATTTTATGTCATGGAAATCACAGGACGAATTGTAAAAGATGCCTCAGTTTTTAAGGTAAAAGAAAACCGTGAGGTGCTGAACTTCTCCATAGCGGTCAACGACAGCTACAAGCCCAAAGGAAGCACAGAAGCCAAAAAGATTGTAACCTATATAGACTGCTCGTATTGGCTCAGCGCAGGACTTGCGCAATGGCTCAAAAAAGGGACTTTGGTGCAGCTCTTCGGGCGCATCGGACTGAATGTCTATATCGGAAATGACGCTCAGGCGCACGGGTCATTGACCTTTCACACCTCCGATATTAAGATACTCGTATTTGCTGAAGGCAAAAATAGTGCGCCTGCAGCCGCGCTCAAAAAACAGGATGTTTCGGAGAATCCCGACGACCTGCCTTTCTAGACTTTTCACGCCTTTAAATTTTATACACGCCTAAATACTACATTATGAAAGCCTTACAAAAATCTTCTTATTCCGAATACCGTGTAAGCGGTGCCTTTAATCAGATTATCCTGCGAAGCATCACTTCCTATGACGGCAAGCGCAGGGCACAGCTGAAATCCTTTTTCCTTGACCTGCAGACGGGCGGGTGCATCAGCGGGATGATATCCGAATTTATCTACCACGATGACTGCAAAGTATTTTACATCGAACATATCGATGATCTTGAAAATATCCGCACCGAACTCGAGGAAGCTATAGGCGAACCTATAGAAAACCGTTTTCAGACCCTGCACTACACTTTTGTATGCTGGCTCTGCTTTGAGGAATACTGCTATGACCTGTATTCAAGGCTCTTTGAGTGAATTTTCAATCTTAAATATCTTCTTATGAAAGCTTCTGAAAATTTTAGAAAAGCCATAGAGGGCTACCTCGGCACATTGGCGCAGGGCGATACAGCCTTTGCGCCACACTACGCCAAAGCTTCCAAGAATCTGGAGAGCTGTCTGAACTACATTTTCGGCGAGGTCAAAAAAACAGGTTTCTGCGCCTTTGACAATCAGGAAATCTTTGACATGGCAGTCAAATACTACACCGATGATTCCATCGGTACGCCCGCCTCTGTGGCATGCAGAGCCGTGGTACAGCCCCCTGCGCCCGCCGACCTGTTCTCACAGCCTGCAATACCTGCTGTGCCAGTTAAAACTGAATCTATTCCCCCTGTAAAACAGACTGTAAAACCTGCGGTGCAGACCGCCCTGACACTCTTTGACCTATGATACCCAAAGCCATCATCGAAAAGCAATTGACCGCTTTAAGCGCCTCGCTTGCACCCATAAGGGGAGAGGTTTTCACGTGGGCGGAGCAGAATATCTTTCTCAAATGGGGCGTTTTGTCCCGCTCCAAGTTTTACTGCCTCGACTGCACGCACGTCTGGAAGCCGTCCTGCGCAGACACCTGTACAAAGTTCACCACTTGCCCTGCCTGCAAAGGAAAGCTCAAAATGATGCCCTATAATCAGGTGCATTTCAAGGAAACAGAATACTTTGCCGTGGTAGAAACCTGTGCGGGGTTTCAGGTGGTGCGCATGGTTAATGCCCACAAGCACATGAAAAAGAATTTCACGCCGACCCATTTCCACAAAGAGGTCATGCAGCATTGGATAAATCCCAAAGGCGAAGTGCGCACCCTTGCGCTTGCCACCAATGTATTTTCCAGTACGCTCGATGCATGGAAATTCTATTCCCCCCTTGAAATAAAGCCAAAGGATTTCATCCGCAATGCCAAATTCTATATCAACCCCTACAGGGTCTATCCGCAGATGAAAGTGCTTCCGATTTTGAAGCGCAACGGTTTCAAGACCTCGGTCTACGATATTGCGCCACACCTGCTCTTTGCATCGCTTCTGTCCGACCCCATAGCCGAGACCCTTTTGAAATCCCGACAGCTCAATCTTTTGCAGTACTATCTCGGCGCATCACGGCAGAACATCCGCCCAAACTGGCAGGCAGTCAAGACCGTCATCAGAAACGGCTACAAAATTGCCGATGTCCCCATATGGGAGGATTATTTGGAGCTGTTGCGTTATTTCAAAAAAGACCTTTCCTGCGCTCTGTACGTCTGCCCTGAGAATTTGGGCGAAGCGCACGACCGTCTGGTGCAGAAAAAAAGGGAGCTTTTAAGAAAGAAGAAGCTCCACGATCTGCGCCTTGAAATCGAACAGGCGCAGAAAAAATACGAAAGCGATAAAAAACGCTTCTTCGGACTGCTCTTTACAGAAAAGGACTTGAGCATTTCCGTAATCGAAAACGTCAGGGATTTTATGACGGAGGGCGACGACCTGCACCACTGCGTGTTCACCAACGAGTATTATGATAGAAAGGATTCGCTGATACTCTCGGCTAAAATGGGCGGGGAATCCCTCGAAACCATCGAAATCTCCCTGAGCCGTATGGAAGTATTGCAGTGCAGGGGAATGAAGAACAAACCCTCCAGGCATCACAGAGACATCCTGCGCCTTATTTCCGAGAACCTGCACCAGATAAGGGAAAGGATGAAGAAAAAGAAAAAGAAAACAAAAAAAGAATTGGCTTGAGCCGGCACTATGCCGGCTTTTTTTTCGGCGCTCAGACACTGTAAGGCATCATTTCCCGTCTGAATCCTGTAAATTTTAAGAAGCCCTGATATAACAGCCTTCATTTGGTTTTGGGCTATCTTGGCAGGCTGTTAAAATAGTCTCACTATAAACTGGAATTATGATGCTGTCCTACTTTCTGACCGGCTCACTGCATGACCATGACAATGATTTTGAACTGACCATCCGCCAGAGCGGTTCGGATGCCGGCAGCCCTCAATACATCCTCAGGCTCGAGGACCTCACCTCGGCAGAGAAACTCTGCTGGGAATCGCTCCGGACTGGTTTTGCCGATGCCCTTTCGGCGCTCAGCGATTTTACAGCCGGGAAACGCATCCGCTTCTACGGTAAAAATGCCACTTCTTCTACTATAGATCCACTGATTGACAGGCAGCTTCAGGAATTTATCTACAGCAGTGTCTCCGGACATTTATAACATTTTTTGCAATACTGCGAAAAACCATCACATGTGAATTAAGCAATAAAACCCGCATTATCCGTAAGCGGGCACAGTTCCTATGATGTATATTTGGATATTGCAAAACAGAGAGGCCATGAAAGATGAAAACGATCGCACCAGGGCAGCACGAAACTGCCCGGCGTCAAGATGCAGGATGTTCCATGGAGAGAACAATGAACTGATTTTTATTAAGACCTATAACGGCGACTGGGATTCCTGGGACGATCCGCAGACTGATGCGCCTGGCGCCGGTACTGAAAATCCACCGAAAAAAGAAGCCCCGCACTAAAGGAAAATGCCAATTGCGTCCCCAATGCCTTAAGCTGCCATTTTAGCACTAAAAAAATGCAGGATTCCCTTCTGCATCAATAGCTTTTAAGACAGCATTTCGGCGGCATCGACCAGGTCTTCATCCGTGATAAATGCCCTGATGTAGTCCCGCACCTCACTGCCCCTGCCAGCCTGGGCCTCAAAGTAGTTGATATGGTACTGCTCATCCTTGTCAAGGATGTGGATGATTTCCGTGAAGCCCTTTGAGATCAGGCTTCCCTTGAGTTTTAAGATCGTGTGCTGCTCTCTGGCATCCAAATCTTTTCTCACCTGTAGTTGTATCGCTTTTTCCATTGTGAAAGATCTGTTTGTTGTTCCGTTCATTCCCTAATCAAATATAAGCAATCAAACTGGATGTGCAGTTTACTGCCGTGTTAAAAAAACGCGAAGCTGAAGATGTAAATTTTAAAACAACCGATGGTAATTGTATAAAATACAAAAACTTGAGAAAGCTACTTTTAACCCCAGCATATGCGCCGGAGCCAGACGTCCGCCTGATCTTAAAAATTACAAACTATGGAATACGAAAAAAACTGCTATGCAGCGGAAGGGCTCGGGGAAGAGTCCGGACAGGCGGAAGACCTGCTTTTCCATGAAAACACATCGGAAAAATAATTTGCTTACTTTTACAGAAAACCTAAGGCTGCTGCCCTGCGCACTCCCTGCCTAAAATTAAAGACTTGAGCCAAGACCTTGCCAATCCAGACTATTATTTCCTTCAGAACGGAGGAGAATCCGCCGAGCTTATCAGAAATATTGACTGGAAAAGCCATTCATTGGGCGCTGCGGAAAACTGGCCGGAGAACCTCAAAAATACCATCGCCACCATCGTATCTTCAAAATTCCCGATGTTCCTCTGGTGGGGCGAAGACCTTATCCAGTTCTATAACGACGCCTACCGTCCGAGTTTCGGCAGCCAGGGAAAGCATCCCAAAGCCATGGGCCAGAAAGGCGCCGACTGCTGGCCTGAAATCTGGGACTTTATCTTTCCCCTTATAAGCAGGGTGCTCACCACCGGGGAAAGCGTATGGTACGACGACCTGCTGCTTCCGATTCTCAGAAACGGCAGAATGGAAGACGTATACTGGACTTTCAGCTACAGCCCCATCAGGGACGATGACCGGCAGATCAAAGGGGTTTTGGTGGTCTGCAACGAAACCACCGACAAGGTAAACAGCGGCATCCAGCTCAAACAGAACAGGGACGAACTCGAATTTGCCATCAATGCGGCTGAATTCGGGACTTATGACCTTGACCCAAGGACAAACCGCTTCTCCGCCAATGCAAGGCTTAAGGAATGGTTCGGGCTAAAAAAAAATGAGGAGATAAAACTGGGCAGCGCACTGCAGGCTGTCGCCGAGAAAGACCGCCAGCGCGTCTCCGACTCCATCAATACCGCACTGCAGTATGATTCAGGCGGCAGATATGACATCGAATATACCATCATACATCCCAAGACCAGGCAGCCTCGAATAGTGCACGCCCTTGGAAAAGCATGGTTTGACAGCAATAAGGAAGCCTACCGCTTTAACGGCACCGTGCAGGATGTGACCCAGCAAAAGAAAGCCGCCGAGGAACTGCATAAATCAAGACAGCTGACCGACCTTACCATACAGAGTATGGGCCTCGGCCTGTTCAGCGTGGACTACGGGGCCAATACCCTTGAGTATTCCCCTGAGTTCAGCAGGATACTCTGCGGCAGCTTCAAGCCCGGGCTCAGCAGGAAGGAATTTCTAAAATACGTGCACCCCGACGACCTGCACCTAAGGGGCACCGCCATTGAAAGCGGTATGGAAAACGGCACTTTTTATTACGCCCCAAGGGTGGTCTGGGACGACGGAAGCGTGCACCGAATTGCCGTATCGGCAGCACGCATCATAAACTCCGAAGGCAAGACGGCGGCTTTTTCAGGCACCGTTGCCGATATCACCGAGAAGGAAAACAGCCGTCTGGCACTCCAGCAGGCCGAATCAAGGCTTGAGAAGACCAAGCGCGAGGCAGACCGCCATTTCAAGAACGTAACTGACAGTTCCCCTACCGGACTATGGCTTTCCAATGCAGAAGGGATGATCACCTATTTCAATAAGACCCTCATCGACTTTACGGGACTTCCCTATGAAGAGCTGCTGGCAGGCAGATGGAACTGGGTGATCGCAGAAGAGCATTACAGGCAGACAAAAGAAGCTTATGTAAATGCACTTGCCGAAAAAACGCATTTTGACGTGCTTTTCAAGGCAAGAAAAAACACGGGCGAACTCGTCTGGTGCCGCGCCGCAGGCGATCCTTTCTACGATATCGACGGGCAGTACGCAGGCTACGCCGGCTTCTGCATGGATATGGACGAAATCATCTCCACAAGGCAGGCGGTGATCGAGAGCCAGCACAAAGTCACTTCCATGATCGAGCAGTCCCCTGTCGGGATCTGCCTGTTCACCGGAGCGGACATGAAAATCGAGATCGCCAATGATATCATGATCGGCTACTGGGGCAAGGACAGGTCCGCCGTCGGGCTTCCCATGGAAGAAGCCGTTCCCGAGCTCAAAGGACAGCCCTTTATGGACATTCTGCAGCAGGTCTACCGTACAGGGGAAACCTATTACGGGCATGCCATGCCGGCAGACCTGAAGGTCAACGGCAGGGTCAGCACCTATTATTTTGAGTTTACCTATACCCCAATCCGCGATTCCAAAGGGGAAATCTACGGCATCATGGATATCGCCGTCGATGTGACCGATCAGGTGATCGCCACCAAAAAACTCGAAGAGGCCCGAATGGCGCTCAGCGGCGCTGTTGAACTGGCCGAGCTCGCCACCTGGACCCTTGACGCCCAAAACAAGACTATAACATGCTCCGAGCGTTTTAGGCAGTGGCTAGGACTGGAAAACCATACGGCGGAACGTGAAGAGTTTCTGGAGCGTATCAGCGAGCCCTACAGGCATAAAGTCGCCCAAGCCCTTGAGCAGGCACTCAGCGGATCTGCTGAGCATTTTTATGACTACGAATTTGAGATTGCCAATAAAACAACTGGACAGCACCGCATCATCCACGCCAACGCACAGGTGCAGTTCGGCAAGGACCGACTGGTGTCCTCGCTGAGCGGCACGGCGCAGGATGTGACCAAAGAAAGGGAACTCCAGCGGGAACTGGCCTTCAAGGTGAAAGAACAGACCGCCGAGCTTTCCTCCAAAAATGCAGAGCTGGAAGCCAATAACAGGGAACTATCCCAGTTTGCGTACATCGCCTCCCATGACCTGCAGGAGCCTATCCGAAAAATCAGTGTATTTACCGATATGCTGAGAAGCAATCTGGACAAAAATCCTGAAAAAGTGCAGTTTTACATTGACAAGATCCTGTCTTCATCCCGAAGGATGGAAAACCTGATCAAGGATGTGCTGCAGTTCTCCAAACTGGCCAATATAGCACAGCAGTTCGAACCGGTGGACCTCAATGATGTGGTCGCCGATATTCTAATAGATTTTGACCTGATCATCGAGCAGAAAAATGCCGTGATGCAGATCGGGCAGCTTCCTATTGTAGAAGCCATCCCGCTTCAGATGTCGCAGCTTTTCGGAAATCTTCTCTCCAATGCCCTGAAATATACCAAACCTGACACCATCCCGCGGATCAGCATTAAAACGCTGCCGATGCCCGAATCCGAAAAAAGGCTCCATGCCCTGAACCTGGAACTGAAGTACATAAAAATAGAAGTGCGCGATAATGGGATCGGCTTCTCCCAGCAGCATGCCGAGCAGATATTCAACATCTTCCAGCGCCTGCATGGAAATGACCAGTTCTCCGGCACCGGCATAGGACTGGCCATGTGCCGCAAGATCATGCAGAACCATAATGGGGAAATCACTGCCGCTTCCCAGGAAGGGGTCGGAACGGCATTCACTGTTATTATGCCGATACAGCATGAAAAAAACGGCATAATGTAAGAAAACGGCGGGAAAAATAGTATATTTACATTCCCTTAAAATTCAGTATGAAAACCATTTTTTTAATTGATGATGATCCCGACGACCGTGAGATTTTTCAGGAAATCCTGGGACAGGAGCATCCGTCGATTGTATTTCAGCAGGCCGAAAACGGATCAGACGCCTTCGCGAAATTAAAATCCGTAGATTTTGTAAAACCCGATGTAATTTTTCTGGACCTGAACATGCCCATTATGGATGGCCGCGCATTCCTGCAGCAGATCAAAAAAGAAGCGGCGCTGCAGGATATTCCGGTAATCATCTACAGCACGTCCTCCAGCGATATAGACAAAAAATTTGCAGCCGAGAACAAGGCATCGCAGTTCCTGACCAAACAGTATTCCATAGAGCTGCTTCGAAAAGACCTGAATGCTGTGGTGGAAAAATTCCTCAAGGCATAAAGGGAATCCTTGGTCAGAGGCTTCCCTTTTTTTTCATCACACCCGGCATGCTTTATAACAGCCTGTCATAACGGCTCGGAAGGTCATTGAGACATCTTCCCGTCGCATTGGCAATCGCCGGGGGCATGCCCATGAAAGGGATTACTTTTGTGCCACAAAACCTAAATCGCATAAAGTAGTTCATAGAGCCAAAGAAAGACAATCCTGCCTTAAGAATAACAATCTTTTCAAATCCTACATAATATTTGTAGAATTGTATGTTAGTTTACTGCCCTAAACCATTTTAGTTTGTTTAATTTTTGCATCAATCCCCAGCGGGAGATCTAAACCAAATTTACAAAACCAATGGAAGACAGAAACTACATATGGTAAGCCAATTTCTTCAAAGCATCCAAAAATGATGTTGTAATTTGTCCCTTTGGAGGTCACAAAAGCCAAAAGGCGCCAATTGAAGACAATTGGCGCCTTTTTTTCTAAACTGTTAAAATAAACTTTTCACTTTATTAATCTTTTTTTGATAAACTAAAAGCGGACTCTAAAAAAAAATCTAGATGTTCAATTTAAAAATCTGCTTTATCGTTAAACTTTAGACTATCAATTGCCAAAAGGGTCGTTTTTTAATTTCTCCTTTTTATCTAAATTATTTAAATGATTAAGTGCTTTGGTGAGTCTTTCTTTTATACCTGATTCATTTTTGTAGGGAAAATAAATACTGCTTGTTCCTTTATCAGCTTTTGCCCGTAGTATATTACCATATGGATTTAATTCCTCATAATATGCCCTTTCCAATACACTGTTAGGGGTAAACGTAATATATAAGAATTTCACAGCAGAATCATCCGCCACCTCGCTGTCTTCTATTTTTATCATCTTTGCCCAGTCTATTTTCATATACAGCTGGCCAAAAGATGATTTTTTCGAATCTCTTGTATCAAAACAATAACCTAAGGTAGTTTCATTTCCTATCGATATTATAAATTGTATGGCGCTGTAGGCTGATACGGTTTTTCCGTCTATTGCATAGATAGTACCGTCTTTTAATTTATATTCAAAATCTTTCACATCATTGAAAAGTTTTGTGATATACTCTACAGTGGTTTTTCGGTCGGGTACCGTTTGTGCCTGTGCGGGTACTAAGCTTGTTGCTAGCACGAAAATAAAAAGTAGTTTTTTTATCATATATCCTCCCTTCTTTATTAGTGAATCCATAGTTCCTGTTGGTAATCACTTCCTGCATAATATAAGCGCATTTCTTTTACCGCATTATTGAAAGCATCGTCGTAGCTATTGCCAAAACCCGCAGCATAAGCAAGCTTCGTGCAGTCATATCCGCTTATCTGTTTTTTATAGCGGATTATAACAGCATTTTTCTGGTCATAAGATGAAAATATCATAATGGCAGAACCCGAAACGTTGTAATTTTGCTCTAATCTTGTTGTTACTTCTTCCCGCATTTCATTACCGCCTTTGCCTGCTTCGTAGGTATACCCTACAGCCTGATTAAACTGACTGCAGTTTCCGTACATAGGCTTGTAGGCAATGCCCACTACTATCTGTGACTGCGCTTTATTCATACCAAAAGCAGTAAAAAGCAGTATTAACGTTGCTAATTTTAATTTTTCCATATTTTTTTTCTTTATCCTACTCGTTGGCTTTTCGGTTTCGCCTTGTTTTTTGAAATGGATTTCTTAACTTCTTTTTTTTAAGATAAAAGACAGTTGCCGGTCTTATACTGATTCTAAGAAGTTCCAGAGTAAAAGATTATCGTTCGTCTTGTCTGCCTTTATAAGCCTTATCATATCATATCATATCATATCATATCATATCATATCATATCATATCATATCATATCATATCATATCATATCATATCATATCATATCATATCATATCATATTTATTCATAACATTCCAACTTTTAAAGCGAGTTTGGGACTAAGTTAATATCTATTTTCACATCTTCCAAATACAAAATTGGAATGGATAACTTTCTTCCACAAAAATCTAATGCAATATTAATAAAAATACGATAACGATTTATTTTTTTGACGATGCGTTTGCCTTCAATCCTCAACATGACATCTAAACCAAATTTACAAAGCTAATGAATGAAAGACTAAAACTACATATAGAAAGCCAATTTCTTCAAATCATCCAAAAATGATGTTGTAATTTGTCCTGTCCCTCTCACAAAGCCAAATGGCGCCAATTAAAGACAATTGGCGCCATTTTTTTATTAAACATAACTGCTTGGACTACAGCTGAAAATTGCTTTATTCCTCACTAGAATAAAGCACAAAATAGCCCCGATAGAAGCGGAAATCCTTCTGCGCCGGGGTCCGGGCAGAAGATTGAAGCGCATAGCGGGAAAAAGCTCCCCAAAAAAAATATCATAACAATCCAAAGAACCCAACAACAACAACAACAACAACAACAACAACAACAACAACAACAACAACAACAACAACAACAACAACAACAACAACAACAACAACAACAACAACAACAACAACAACAACAACAACAACAACAACAACAGCAGCAGACACAATCAGCTATCGGCCATCAGCAATATTTTTTTTATTTTTGCACTCCATAACGCCCTATCAGCGCCACGGCAGAAAACATCCATGGCTTTTAGAGGAGCCGTTAAAGAGATAATGAAAATGAAGAAGTTTACAATTAAAAAGCAGCAAGGCGATAAATGGCTGGTCTCCCACAACGAGCACCCCAGGTTCACCTGCCTGTTCGAGGATAAAAAATTCATTTACCGCAGGACCCTCACAGGACTCTGCGACCCCGCAGGGGATCCTGAGGAAATCGAGCTGGTCCAGAGAATGGAAAAATGGCTCTCGCGCTACCATAAGGAAAAAATAAACGGCTGAGAATGCCCGGAGCCCTTAGGAGCCCCACTGGAGATGCCGGCAGGTAAAATTTATCTTTCCAAAAATCTAAAACGCATCCTGTCCAGTTCAGGCCAGAAGGAATCTGCCGCCGCTTTTCTGAAAACTGCTCCAGTCCATCTCAAACACTTTCTGCAAAAGGTCCTTGAGCCCCTGAAAAGTGCTTGGCTTCACGGCATATAAATCAGCGCCGAGCTTATGGCAGAGCTCGATATTGTCAGGGCTTTTGCTGGTGGAGAGCATAACGATCCTCACTTCCTTCAGGGCATCCTCCCTGCTGCGGATTTCCGCAAGGCAGTCAAATCCATTTTTGATGGGCATATTGATATCCAGGAAAATCATATCAGGCAGACCGTCTTTACTTTTATCAAGGGTATGGAGCAATTCCTGCCCGTCGCTGACGCCCTGGACCGCAGCAGGAAGGCTTAAATCCTCCATGGCATCCAAAAACAGCAGCCTGTCGTCTTCATCGTCATCTGCGTGATAAATAATTTTAGGAGTATTCTGATGTGCCATCGCTTTCACATTTTAGGGCAGTCCAAGGCATGGGCCTTAGTAATCTGCAGGAGTTATGGTTAAAGAATCAATAAGGCTCTGCAAATAGGCAAACGATAGAATTATGTCTTAAGATGTATGGTGAAAAGCAAATATACGGCTAATTTTTAGAAAAAGCGCTGCAAAACCTCCAGATCCCTCCAGATACCTGCAAAATAATCAAAACATAACGCAGACAGACACCTGCCCTAACATAAATTTCGGCCCCGCATTCTTCCTTTAAGCTAGGAGATCAATACATAATTTCAGAACCAAAACTCATATTAACTAATCTGCCGTCTTAAAACAGAACAGCAGACGAGTATTGGCTTTTATTGCTAAGAGCTGCATTTTCTTGTTCCATAAAATGCATGGAAATCCATCCAGTGCAGGCCAGTAAAGCCAAATGGCGCCAATTGAATGCAATTGAGCGCCATTTTTATATCAGCAATTTTTTTATCCCGCTCAATTAAAAATAACAGAATGATTTTTCTCAACAATGTCGAATCTTGCATTTTTGGCAGTAGAAACAAATGTTTTACCTTCAAATTTCTTCACATCTCCAAAATACTGCATTGTAAAACTTACATCATTTTGAGTTGAAGCAGCAATACCGTCTTTGAACACGGTTGCCGTGCCTTTTCCGGAAAAACTGACTTTATACTTAGTTCCGTTTTCAGTAACCTTAAAAATGCCTCCAGTTGGCCGAATGCTAACTCCGTTTGTAACTGACAAGGCTCCTTTTGCCGTATTGATATTTTTGCCTAAAAGGGACTGTCCCCATTTGGTGAAAGTATACGCTGCAGCATCAGAAAAGCCTCCATAATTATAATCTCCTTTGGCCAAATTATTCTGAAGAGGAGAAAACAGCTCAAAGTAAACTACTGCTCCATCTTCTGTTGCAGAAATTGATTTGGACCTCAGTGAAAAATCAATGTTGTAGGCATTGCCTCGAATGCCAAAATTTTCCAAATAGCCTTGCGATAATTCTACCGTCTGGCTGCCAATTTTCAAAAATCCTTTGTTTGCAGTAGCGTCTTGATCACTTTCAGCATCACTTGAACAAGAAGACAGTAAAGTAATACAAAACATCACTATTAATTTTATGTTATTATTCATATCTATGATAATTAAATTTTTAAAATTCGCTTTTAGTAAATCGGGATGAGAATTTAACCTCATCCCTAATGCAAACTTATTTTACGACAATTCTAGCCGTCTGGCCTGTTTTAAGGCTTTTGATGAAATAAGATCCAGAGGGTAAATCTGAGACTGGAATCTCAGTTTCAGAACCTATTGCATCAACCTGCTTAACCATAAGTCCGCTCATGCTGAAAAAAAGCAATTGATCAAATTCTGCACTCGATTTTAAGGTCACTTTTTCAGAAGCCACTGTTGGGAAAACTAAAAACTCTCCCAGCTTTTTCCAGCGCCCGTAAAGCGTGAAATTATCCTTTTGAGCAGTGCCAAAACCTGTTATTTCTTTTGCGTACAAAGCATCAGCGTACCATCCTAAAAAGCGATATCCAGAGCATTGCGCCTCTTCGAGCGTAAAAGAAATTCCCGTTTGTGCGCTTGTTTTATTTGGATTAATAGCCCCCGCAGGCAGATTCAAATATGAAACGCTGTAAAAAGTCGGCGCTTCATTTGGTTTATTGTTTCCCCCCACTCCCCAAAACGCATAAAAGGTCTGGTTTCCTGTAGCCGTACCAGCAATCTCTTTAATTGTATTTGGCGTGGTAGCCGAAGCTGACCATCCGTAAAACGTATAATCCTTTAAGACAGGAACCGGCAATGCCAATGCTGTACCTTCTGTGTATTCTATCGGAGTTAAATCAGAAATAGCCTTTCCATCAATTGAATTGAAATACGAAACACCCGATTTTACAATTGGTTTTGGATCTGGTTTGTTGTTTCCTCCTTCGCCCCAAAAAGCATAAAAAGTTTGATTTCCTGTTGCAGTCGCCGGAATTGTTTTTAATAGTCCAGGTGCTGTCGCTGCAGCTGACCATCCAAAGAATGTATAACCTTCCAATTTTGGTGTTTTCAAGTTCGTAATAGCGCCTTCCATGTATTCGATTGGATCAAGTGTTATGGTTTTTCCATCAATAGAATTGAGATAGTTTATTTGTGAAAACTTCGCTTCTGCTTTCAGCCATCTTGGATCTCCCAATGCTCCTCCTTCTAAAGAAGCTTTCGCTAAAGGTGAATTTTTAGAGAAGCTAAAGTTTCCTTGCAGCGGATTCGGATATACCAAAGCAGATATTCCCAAATTACTTAATGTCTTACTATTAGTTTCAGCCACTGTAACCGATCCTTTAACTAATTGCGAAGAAACACCAACAAGAAGGTTGTTGTCTATCAATAGTTTTCCTGCTCCTGCCGCATTATTAGAATTGAAGAGATAAATAGGTTTAGCATTTTCTCTTTCGTCCTGCATGATATTATTTTTGAAAGAATATGTCGACGCGGCACTGTACTGATTGTCAACAAACACAAAACCATTTCCGGTTTGATTTCCAGAGTTGTAAATGGTATTACTTTCAAAAGAAACATTTATTGTTTGGACAGTCGCATTTTTATTTTGAAGAATCAAGAAACTATTCCCTTTCTCATAATTAAAAATAGTCGAGTTTTTAACTAAAATCGAATTTACAATATGCGAGTCAGGCTGAATAAAACTTCCTCCTGTTGCTGCGCTTCCGTCAATAATACAGTTTTCTAAAGCAATTTTCGAAATAGGACTTTCACTAGCCCCATCAGCTGCTAATAAACTTTGTTTGATTCCTTTTATAGTGGCATTTTTAATTTCGAAACTTGATAAACTGGCACCTTTTTTCAACTGAAGCAAATCTGTTCCAGCATTTGTCAAATCAAAATCAACACCATCAAAACTGAAGCTTCCTGAAACAATTTCTGGGTTTTCTGAAGCGAAAGATGCTGCGAAAACAGGTTTTGCATTGGCATCTGGAACAAAAGTATATTTATGGTTTTTAACAGCAAGATCAGCTGAGGCTGTATAAGTACCGCTTGCCATTATGAATTTTGATCCGTTTTCAGCAGCATTGTATTTTTCAACAAAATTCTGAGGGTTTACATAAACATCTAAACTCCCGTTTTGGTTCTCTGTAATATGATTTACAAGACTGTTAATGTAAACCTCAATGTTGGTATACTTGCCGTCAATCGTTTTTAAATTGCCATCTGCTGAACTGGCAGGATTTAATCCTTTTTCTGTTTCCCATTTATCAGGCATACCGTCACCGTCTGTATCTGTTGGAGCTTCTCCTGAAGGCAGTACCGGCCATCCGCCTGTTGCTGAAGGCGTATCGATATAACCGTTTGTGCTTCCATTTCCTCCATTCATAATACTAGCTTTGCCAGAACGCGTGTCGTCTACCGCTCTCTTATCGACAGCATCTCTGTATAGATTCGCTCCTGCATTTTCCAAAACCAATTCATATGCTTTTGTTGCGCTATGAGTTGTAATTTCGCCGAAAGCGTGGGGTGCACTGATTTTCAATGCAGCTTTATCTGCATCGCTTACAGGAAGCTGGCTGCCATGAAATTGGCTGTAAACCCCGTATGTCCAGTTATCCTGCGTTGCTCTTTCCGATCCTACCACAAAATTTCCATCAACAAAATATTTCCCCCAAATTCCGTATAATGGCGAAGTTGCGTCTAAACTTCTTCCTGTTGATAGAATACGTTCTTTTGTCGAGTTTGAAGTTCCAGGTCCTGGTTTCCAATAATTGTTTACCAGATTCACATTCATCGCATCTCCGCCATAACAGCTGTTTCCGCCCCAATTGTAAATTACGTTATTACGAATGTCCACCAAATCTGTTTTAGCAAAAATATCATTCGCATATTCTCCCAACCTTGGATTTCGGCTGTCATGGTGCGCTAACAAATTGTGGTGAAAGGAAGCATTTTTACCTCCCCAAACACCGCCATATCCGTGCGCACCTTTTGCGTGGACAGAATTTCGAAGACTTTCAGAAATAATGCACCATTGCAAAGTAAAGTTTTCATTTTGATAAAAAGAAACACATTCGTCCGTTGACCAGCTCATTGAACAGTGGTCTACGATAATATTTTTTTGAAAACGTCCTCCCAAAGCATCATTCTCCACATCGTGAGTATCACCCATTCTAAAACGCAGATAACGCAGAATAACATTATTTCCTCGCACCTTAACATTATAATCTTTTAGAGTGATTCCGCCGCCTGGAGCTGTCTGCCCTGCAATAGTGATATTATCGGTAATATTCAGTTCGCTTTTCAATTCAATATTTCCTGACACTTTAAACACAACAATTCTAGGTCCGGCCTGACCAATCGCATCTCGAAGCGAACCCGCTCCCGAATCATTCAAATTGGTAACATAAATTACTTTTCCGCCACGGCCGCCAGTTACATATTTTCCATAACCTTCAGCACCAGGAAACGCAGGAACAACATCATTGTCCCCACCTGCTGCTTCTTTTTTGACTTCGATTTTTCCTTCTCCGTTAAAAAACTCAGGATTTGTCGTTTTATCGTAAGTTCCCTCTTTAAAATCTATTCCATTAATAGTAAGTTTTTGAACATTTAAAACAGTATTCAACGACGCTTTCCCATTTTCTGTGATATTTAGATTTAAAGTGGAACCAGCTGCTCGTTCATGGCTAAAAATAACATAATTATCCTGACCGATTTTAATAGTCCCAGAGCCAAAAGCATTTGCAGAAGCGCCTTCAATTACCGTTGGATAATTTAATGTTGGAAATTTTGTGCTTTTCTGTGTAAGATCCCAATTACCGATAAATTCGCTGTTATCACCTTTAAGAAGCAGAGTTCCTGTATTGGCATTCACTCCCTGACCAATATTTAAAGGCGAAATGATTCCGTCTCCTGAAACAGGCCCGCTTAAAGTCATTATGGTTTGATTGGCAATACCAGAAATCATTTCGAATTTTACATTTCCAGAAATAACCATTGGCGCTTCTAAAGTCATTCCCGCACCGCTTGTATTGTAATATACTCGCGTTCCTTCTTTAAAAGTCAGGACGCCTGTAGCTTTGTGAGCACCTCTCAAGCGAAGTGTCCCTGCGCCAGATAAAGTCATATCCGCAGGAAAAACTGTAGCTGTTGTTTCAATTTCCTTGGTACAGGAAACGGTTTTGCCTGCAATTGGCATAACAGCTGGATTATAGTTTCCTGCATTATCCCAGCTTTTGTTCACAGCAGCTGTAAACTCATAATCAAAATTAGAAGGTGGCGTAACTTCATTTGGTTTATTATTTCCTCCAACTCCCCAGAAAGCATATAAAGTCTGGTTTCCTGTTGCTGTGGCAGCAATTTCATATAAAGTATTTGCTGTATTGCCAGAAGATGACCATCCATAAAAAGTATATCCTGCTAAAGTTGGAGTTGGCAATTTTACTACTGTACCCTCAGTATATTCTGTTGGCGTTAAACCGACCAGAGCTACTCCGTCTATTGAATTTAAATACGTAATAGAAGATTTAGCTGCTCCTCCATTAGTAGCCATACTGATACTATTCAAATCGCTTAATCCGCCGTATTCATTTGCTGCTTGCACGGTATACGTATAAGTTCCAGCAGTTGTTGAAGCATCTGTAAAAGTAGGTTCGATTGTAATGCCTAAAATTTTACCTTCTTTACTGATCACATAACACATTGCATACGGATTTTCATCCCATTTTAAGGTGTTAGCAGCAGATACAACAAGATTTGAAGGTTTTGCGATTTGCTCCACCACCCTACGCGGATCCCATTTGTCTGTTCCGCTTAGTACATTTTCAATCGTAAATTCATCAGCTTGCGCTTTAGTCAAAACAGGATTATAATTTCCTGTCTGTGCCACGCCATTTACAGTAAATATATTGGTTCTATTGTCGGTATTCACAGCAACTCCATTTGCGTTAACGCTATTATATTCGGCAAAAAGTGCTGGCACTGTTCCCATACTTGCCCAACCAGCCGTATTGGGTTCAGTCATCATTTTTGTATTCAGATAAACTGCTCGTGGTGCATTTTGCCAAGGACGTCCCAAATAATAGCTTGTAGCTGCAGAAATCGTGTTGTTATTGAAAATATACCCGTATTGCGTAGCCGTATCATGATTTGGAGCTACAATATAACCGGAAGCAACCGAAACCAATTTACAATCTTCAAACCAATGCGTTCCTCCACCACAGATAAAATCAACATCTCCTTCGATTGTAGATTTATAGTAAAAACTTCTTTTTCCTCCCGTTACCTGCGTATCCTGTTTGCTTCTAAGTCGAACTCCATTATAAACATTTCGATCTCCTGCGGGATTCAAAGCAGGTCTTTGTCCAGAAGTTGTGATTCCATCCTTGTGTTCGATGGTTACATTTTCCATATACAAATCATTGGCTTCAATAGAAAGAACAGCGTTTTTAATTCCCCAACCTGGGTTTCCTTGGAGAATTACTTTGTCTTTAGATTGTGCAATTAGCGAAACGTTATTCTTTCCTGATGGTAGCTTTAAAACTACATCCTGCGGATTTGTGCCGTCTCCACCCAAATTATAAGTTCCGTTTGTAATTAATACAAAAAAACGTGACGCCGAATTACTGGGCGCGGCATTAAAAGCTTCTGCAATTGTTTTTACATATTTTCCTGAAGCAATCTGATCTGCTGTAGCATCTGCATCTACAATTAAATCAAATTTACGTTTTGTTGGAATTGGCTTTTCCATTGTTTTAAATGACAAAGTAAGTGCTGAACCGTCATTTCCGGAAAGATCTTTTACAAATCCTGCTGGGAGCGTAAAAGTATATTGTTTGTTATATTCTAATCCGAAATAGCTGAATTTTACTGTTTTGTTTACAAATTCGGCGTTTAGGTTTTTGCCATTTAAAACAGCATTTCCCGTTCCTAACTGAACCTGTTCGTCATAATTTAAAATAATGCTTCCATTGGCTGCCACAGAACTTGCTGCCTCTGACGGAAATGAAGATTCTAAAATTGGCGCAACATTATCTGTAATCAAAACTTCATCGGCTTTTATCATTAAATTGGACAGAATTGTTGCTGTAACATCAATTGCCGAACCGTGTTTTGGTCCGTTTATATTTGGAAACCATCTTAAATAGATTTTTTCTTTTCCTTCGGCTTCAGTAGGAAGAACTCCGCCAATATTGGTAATTGTTCCTGTATTGATAGTCGTTAAAGCCGAAACATTTACAAAGTTTACCCCATCTAAGGAATACTGAAATGTCCACTCATCACATCCATAATAATAGCCTAATAAACCCGAAGCGACATTTATATTTTTATAGCCAACAGTTGAAAGTGTAGTCATAAAATAATAAAAATTCCCTCTTTCGGTATTCCAGACGCAAAACCCGTTCTTTCCTCCTCGATTTTGGAGTCTGACATTGGGAGCAAAAACATTATCTGCCAAATTATAGGCAAATAGCTGCGGTCTGTTTTCTACCTTTGAATACAATTCAGCCACTCTCGGATTTGCATATTGATCATTCTTAAATGTCCATCCTGCAATAAAAGTCTGATTAGCATAGGTTCCTGTAACCGTTTTATCTTCATTCATCACTACAGAAGTGCTTAATGACGTAGATCCATCAGCCCAGTTGCTGAATTTTATAATATCGTTTTCCACTGCCGTAACCTTAACATTGGTTCCGCTTTCGTAAACTGAAAATGCACCATCTTTTCCCGCAGGAGAAACAGTATAATCACCTAAACCAAAAGCTCCGTTTACATTAACATTTAAGGCATAAGTGGCTACTGTCTCGTATTGAGCAATAAGTGTTGCGTCAGCATTTAGAGTATAAGTTAACGGATTTGCTGTTGAAACAATAGCTCCTTTATCATCTACCCATTGCTTAAAATTGTAACCAAAATTTTTATTGGCAGTGAGTTTTATTTCGGTTCCTTTTGCAAATGTAGTTCCAGCAGGATTAAGCGTAACAGTTCCAGATGAGGCCGGATTGACATCTACAGTCAATTTGTGCGTCACAGCATTTGGGTTGTCAGTTACTTTTTCGAAATAATCTACGTTAAACAAATATCCTGTTCCAGGCCCAAGAAAAACAAGATACAGATCGTATGACCCCGTAGTTGGCGTGATGGCTGCCGAGAACTTCTTGTAATCGGTAAAGCTTGTGCTTCCTGAGATCGTTGCAGAACCAATTAAAGTTCCTGTTGCAGAACCTAATCTAAATTCGATTGTTCCGCCAGTAGCTCCTGCTGCAGCAATATCAAAACGGGTAACAAACTCGGTAAAATTAACTGCATTAAATTTAATCCAAGTATTGTTCTTAATATAGCCGACGTTTCCGCCTCCCGAACGTGCAGCATTGGTTTCGGCTCTTGCTCCCGAAGCTTGGTTAAACGTTTCGGCTTCAATTTTCTCAATAGTCTGAGAAAACCCCATTACTGTAAAAAGTACGAGGAATAGATGAATAAAAAATTGTTTTTTCATTTGGTTTAAATATGGTTTTAGTTAGTAATAGTTTTCAAAAGACTTTCTTCTTATTTTTCAAATTCTTTTGATGCTTTATATAAAGTTTTAGTTTAATTCTTTCATTCCCTCAAAAACTAGTCTTGCCACTTCTACGGCTCCTTTAGTCTGAAAATGTGTGTTATCTTTTTGTCCTTCCGGATACGCTTCATATAAGCCTCCTTTAAAGTTCATAAAGTAATTTTCACTCACATAAGGCTGTCCTTTTTTGGTAAAAAAATCGATTGATTTTTGGTTTAAATCAATGCATGGCACACCCAATTCTGTAGCTACATCTTTCACTGCCTGCGGATATAAGCCATGTACATTTTGCAGTTTTCCTTCTTTCCACGGAAAGTTTCTCGCCACAGGCGTAATCAAAATTGGCTTTGCTCCTTTTGCTCTTGTCTGTTCTGCAAAAAGCCTTAAAAATTCCTTGTAGCCTTCAATATTGACATATCGTTCAGGCTTATCTTCGGCGGCATCATTATGTCCGAATTGCATTAGAACTAAATCGCCTTTTTTTAAATTTTCGTAAACCGAACGCCATCTGCCTTCCTGAAAAAAAGTCCTAGTGCTTCGTCCTCCTCTAGCCCTATCGTCAACAAAAGCACTGTCAGTTTTAATCAGCTTATTAATTTTCGTCAGACTGTCTTTTACTAAAAACTGTTGAAAAACCTGTCCCCAGCCCGTGACTGGATAGCGGGTTTTCATATAGTCTTTTCCTTCTTCATAATTGTTAGCATAATCAGCCACGGTCGAGTCGCCAATCAGATAAACCGTTGTTTTGGATTTTGGCTTTATAAAAGACATTACAGCAAATGCTAAAGCCATACAGAAAATTGAAATAATGAATCTTGACTTCATAATTCTTTATTTAAAAAAACGTGAGTTAAAAATTGATCTATATACTGAATAGTCGGTTCAAACCAAGGATTGAAAAGACAAAAGGTGTGCGGTGAGTTTTCGAATTCATGAACCTCAGAATAGATTCCGTTTTCAGTTAAAATTTTTCTGAAATCGTCTCTCCCAGCGTGCATTCTAGGAATCGAACTATTAATAAATAAAATTGGTGGAGTTGAAGCGTTTGCATAAGACAGCGGAGAAGCGGCTTCCCAAAGCTTCAGATTGTCTTTTTTAGAATAGCCAAACCAATAAGTTCCTGCCGAAACAGTTTTAGCATCATTTCCTTCGCTGCTTTCAGGATGCGTAAAAGATAATGTTCCGTCAATATCAACTATCGCATTGACTTGAGATTTTGAACTTGAATTTGTCACTACTCCTTCAAATAGAGGCATATTGCCTGTTACGCCCATAAAGGCTGCTAGTTCTCCACCAGCAGAAAATCCAAGCGAAACAATTTGATTTGGATTAACGCTATACTTATCGGCATTTTCTCTTACCCAGCGAATTGAAGCTTTAATATCGTAAACCGCTGCAGGAAAAAGGGCTTCTGTAGAAAGTCGGTATTCTGGCGTAAAACAGATATAACCGAGGCTTGCTAATTTCTGCGCCATCTGATGATGCTGTTCTCGGCTCCCAGATCGCCATCCTCCCCCGTGTATAAGAATAATTGCCGTCTGCTTTTCTTTCTTATTTTTATTATAAAAAACATCCAGTTTCATTCTACGTTTTCCATAACTGCAATAGACAATGTCATTTTTCTGTACAACCTCATCAAAATGCATTTCGGAAACAGGAGAAATATTAGGAAAGTATTTCAATGTTTTTTTGAAGGCGCTTCTATTATTAAAAGAAGTGTCTCTAACTTGAGTCAATCCTTCCAAATATTGCGCGTCCATCTTTTGAAGAAACAAGATCCAGACCCAAATAAATACTGCTTTTAATTTTCTTCTTTGAAATTTCATTCTTTATTTATTTAATCGATTATAACTTCTAAAAGATGCCTTATAAAGACTTCAATTCGGTTTCCAATCTTTGAAAATAGCTTTCATCGAATATTCCTTTTCAACTTGTTCTGCTGACAGCTGATGCGACCAATTGGCTCTCGATATAGCATTTGCTCCTGCTCCAGCAGATTGATATTCGGCATAAAAAGCTGTTTTTTCAGCTTCAGGTTTTCCCCAATTGTGCCAGCCTGATGGTTTTATATGCGAACCCATTTCACATTTAATAAAAACAGTTTTAGCATAATTTCTCCAAGGTCTTCCTAAGAAGCAAGAATTATCTCCCGAATTTGCAGTCAGTTTGCAGTTTAGGAATACAAATCCGTATGGATTGGATTCTGGCGTATTGGCAGCGGTAATATAAGAGCCTCCTTTTTTAGAGAAGATTTCACATTGGTCAAAAATTGCGGTCGAACCTCCAAAAATGAAATCAGTTGTTCCTTCGATATAGCAGTTTTTATAATACTGTCTGCTTGCACTTTCTCTCGGATACAAAGTATCCTGAAAACCTAAAAATTTACAATTGTCAAAAATGATCCTATCACCATCAACTCGAACTGCCACCGCCTGCCCGACAGGACCAGATGAATTCTCGAACGTAATATTCGCCGCTTTAAAACCATTTCCTGCAATAATAAAACTCGCAGATCCCGAAGTTCCAATCGTTCCTCCGTTGCCATTCGATTTGGATGCATAATCATCATAGGTCAGCCTTACATTTTCTCTGCTCTCTCCTATCAGCGTAACATTATTTTTGTTTAAGGCCAATTCTAGTTTCTCATTGTAAATGCCATTTTTTACAAAAATTTTAGTTTCTGATGTTTTAAATAAAGGAACTGAATTAAACGCTTCTTGAACAGTTTTGAAATCTCCTTTTCCGTTAGCATCCACAACAATATCGTAGGACTTGGTTTCTTGAATATTATTTCCAAAAGAAACATTGACAAAGAAAATCGAGACTGCTAAAAATTTAAATAGTATCATTTTTTTATGTTTTAATCCACCACTTTTACTTCGCTTTTAATCGATTCTAATACTTTTAGATCTTTATCCATAACCATTTTTTTACCGTTGGTTTTTAATGAAATATCTTTTGTTTCTAAACCTCCAACCCAGAACAGCTGATTTTCTCCCGCTGATTTCAAACCATCGAAACTCAAATTTTGGCTATTAGAAAAACTTACTGCGATTCCAGGTTTGTCTAATCTTAAATCAATATTTCTAAACTTGATTTTGCTCGCATAATTTAACTGAACCCCAACATCTGAACGGATAATCATATTTTCAAATTCGATGTTAGTAACTGGCATTTCTGGAATTCCCATAATTTTTAAAGCCTGAGCCGCACCGTTAACATAAATGTTTTTGAAATACATATTTTGAAATGCAGGTGTCTCATCGGATATGGCTTCTTTTGCGACCGTTATTTCGCCTGTTGTTTTGTCTTCTGCTAAAGATTTTCCGAAATAATACAAGTTAAAATTGATGGCGTCTGTCGGAATATTATTCATGCGAATATCTTCCATCCAAATATTCTCCACTACTCCGCCACGACCACGCACAGATTTAAAACGAAGTCCGCAGTCTGTTCCATTAAAGGTCAGATTCTTAGCATAAATATTTTTAACGCCGCCAGACATTTCGCTTCCAATTGTAAAGCCTCCATGCGCATGATACACCACACAATCAGCAATTACAAATAACTCAGTTGGTTTTGCGCGGTCTCTTCCTTCTTTGTCTTTTCCAGATTTTATGCAGATTGCATCATCTCCAACATCAAAACGGCAATTGGTTACCGTTCCGACACGGCAGGATTCTAAATCTAAGCCGTCACCATTTTGAGAATACCAAGGATTGCGAATCGTTAAGTTGCGTAAAGTTAGATGTTCGCACATTAACGGATTGACATTCCATGCAGGAGAGTTTTGAAATGTCACGCCGTCTAAAAGCAGTTTTTTGCAATTGACCAAACTAACCATTACAGGACGCAGCGCTTCCTTGTAAGGCTCCATATTTTCTACGGTTTCTTTTTTAGGGAGTTTATCCCTTTCCTCATTACCTTCATAAGCTCCTTTTGAAGGATACCAGATTTTACCGTCTTTAGACAGAACGCCACCAGATTTCACCAATTCGTCCCATTGACCAGCAGTCATTTTTCCAATTTTAACAGGTCTCCATACAGCGCCATTTCCATCAAAAATTCCCTGACCTGTAATGGCAATATTTTCTAAGTCAACTCCCATAATAGGCGATTCGCAGCGAATCACTTTATTTCCTTCAAAATAAGACTCTATCAGTTTGTACTGCTTTAAATCGCTTGTAAAAGAAACAAAAGCACCATTTTGAGTATGCAGATTTACATTGCTTTTCAGTTTTATTGGCCCTGTTGTCCAAAGTCCAGCAGGAATTAGCACAACTCCTCCGCCCGATTTAGAACATTTTTCAATTGCCAAATTAATAGCATTTGTACAAAGCTGTTCTGTATTTGGAACTGCGCCAAAATCAACAATATTTAGCGTATCACTTTTGAACTTTGGAATTTGAACTTCTGGCATTTTGAAGGGAATCTTCATACTGGAACTATCTCTATTTTCTGTCTCTTTTGAAATTCCTTTCTTTTGGGCTATACCAGAAAAAGCAGTGAACCAAAAAGCTATTATAAGAAGTGTGCTTTTAATTTTTATCATAATCCATTGTAATTTTGAAACATTATTTTTTGTCTATAGCCTTTTGCAATTCGATGCAAGCCAGAACATAAGGCCCAACAGCTTTGGCATCATCTTCTCTGATAGGTTCAGAAATATAGTATTCGAATGAACCATTTCTATCTTCAGGATTTTTGCCTCCTAATCCCGCAACTGCACAGCATTTCGAAATTGAAATACTTCCGTCTGCACTTTCTTTTATAAATTCTTTTTGAATTCCATTAAAACCTTTTTTTGCCGATTTCAGAAACTTTTTGTCTACATAACCTTTGTTGTATGCTTTGGCAAAAGAATATACAAACATCGTCGAGCAAGTAGATTCCAGATAATTGCCTTTTCTGGCAGGCAGATCCATTACTTGCCACCATACGCCTGTCTTAGAGTCTTGAGCTTTTAGAACCGCATCAAAAACCTTTTGAACAATTTTGATTAAGTCTTTTCGTTTTAGGTGATTTTCTGGAACAAAATCTAAAATATCAACTAAAGCCATACAATACCAGCCTTGTGCTCGCCCCCATACATGCGTGGAAGTTCCGGTTGTTTTGTTTGCCCAGAATTGCACGCGTTTTTCATCATAACCATGAAAATTCAAGCCTGTTTTAGCATCAAAAGTGTGTTTCTGAATCAATTCGGCTTGAAGGATAGCATCATCAATTGCTTTTGGATCATTGAAAACTTCTCCGTATTGCGCTGAAAAAGGATCAGCCATATAAACGCCATCAAGCCACATTTGCCACGGATAGCTCTTTTTATGCCAATAGCCTCCATCAGAATTCCGTGGATGTCCTTCTAATTGTTTGCGCAATACATCCATTGCTTTTTTATAGCGCGAATCATTTGTCTTTTTATAAATTTCAAAAAGTATTTTTCCAGAATTTATCAGATCCAAACTGTATTTCTCTAGCTCATAACCTCCTAATATATTTCCTTCTTTATCAATTAACTGTTCTGCATAAGAAAATCCGTAATCCCAATATTTCTGATTTTTGGTATAATCATACAATTTCTGATTGGCAAGCGCTACCAAACCATTGGTATAATTCCATTTCGGATATTTTACACCATCGAGGAACACTGGATTTGGAACCCGTTTCTGATCGGAATCGGCCATCTTAATTGCCCATTCTATTGGAGAGCGCTCTTTTTTATCTTCTGATTTTGATTGTCCTACTGAAATCAAACCAGTAAGTAAAATAAAAAAGCAATATTTTATTTTATGTTTCATAGCATCTTAGTTTTCTTCAACTCTAAACCAATCATAATCGGCATAACTGCTGTCATTTATAGTTTTCGATCCTGTTGCAAAAAGTCCAATTTTAGCTCCAACCCATCTTCCAGCGCTTGGCTTGAATGATTCTCCCAGTTTTTTAAAATTCTTTCCATCAACGCTGTAGTAAAAAGTGACTTTAGCATCAAAAGGTTCTTTGTTCTGAACCATTTCTACTTTTGCCCGAAGGCTCACTTCTTTTTTATTCACAGGAATCGATGCAATTTCTTTCTCCAAATCTTTAGAAGTTCGGGCATTTTTCATAGACCTCTGCACTAAATTTAAATTGCCTGCTTTATCCTGTTCAATTGCGATATAAGCATAATCTTCACCAAATACAATCAAACCAGAACCGCTTACTCCTGCATCTGGATTATTTTCGAAACTCAATTTTGCTGTTGCTGTAAAATTGGCGCCAGGAAATTTTTGCAACAAAAGATTCGGCATCATCCACATGGTTTTTATTCCTTCTTTTTTTGGAATACAATTGAGACGCATAAAACCAAGATTTGCAGAAGACCAGCCCCAATGTTCTGCAGGATTCTGATTGGCCTGCCATTGCCATTGCAATCCCAATTGATGGCTGTTAAATTCATCAGAAGAAACTAATGGCGTTGCTGAATAATTTTTCCCTACGTTTGGTTTTGTCCATTCCATAGCAGGCTCCCCAATTCCGTCTTTATTAGCATCTTTTCCCATAATTGGCCAGCCGTCTTTCCAAGTTACAGGCTGCAAGTGCACCACACGCCCGTATGCCCAACGATCTTGAAAATGCAAAAACCATCCGTCTCCGTTTGGCGTTTCTACATAACCGCCTTGATGTGGCCCGTTTACTGGCGAATCACCTTGGTGCAAAACCACTTTATACTCATAAGGTCCCCAGACATTTTTGGAACGCATTGCCAATTGCCATCCGGGTTTAACACCTCCCGCAGGAGCCATAATCCAATAGTATCCTTCACGTTTATACATTTTTGAGCCTTCAACGGTAGTGTGGCCATTATGCCCGTCAAAAACTAAAGCAGGATTTCCAATGAGTTTGGTTCCGTCTGGTGCCATTTCAGATAGCATTAAAACTGTTTTCACATTGGCGCGGCTTCCTGCAAAAGCATAAGACAAATATGCTTTTCCGTCTTCATCCCAAAAAGGACAGGTATCTATAATTCCTTTTGCTTCTTTTACCAAAACAGGCACTTCCCAAGCACCGGCTGGGTTTTTAGTTTTTACCATGAATATCCCAAAATCTGGATCTCCCCAATAAATAAAATACTCGCCATTATGGTAACGGATAGAAGGAGCCCAAACGCCGTCGCCGTGACGAACTGTTTGATAATGTTCTACAGGAAATAGATTTTGCAATGCATATCCAACCAATTCCCAATTTACAAGGTCTTTAGAATGAAGTATCGGAAGCCCAGGAACGCTATTAAAACTAGATGCTGTCATATAATAGCCATCTTCTCCGATGCAAACATCTGGATCAGAATAATCTACATGCAATATTGGGTTCTTGTATTTTCCATTTCCCAAATCAGCATTCCAGCCTTGTGCGCTTGCTCCTAAATACCAAAATAATCCTATGGCGAATAGTAATTGTTTGAATTTCATTGTATTAATTTTTATTATATAATTCGTTTCATTAAAACATCAACAAAAAAGCCTTGATGTTTTAAAGTCTAATTTTCTACTAATTAATTTGAGGAAGACAGTACATTGAAGTATCCTCAACCACAAGGATACTTCATGAAAGTACTGAAACCACTTAATTAACAAAACTTAAGAACACTTAAGGTAACCATCTTGTGTCTCCTACTCTATTGGTAACAATTGGAGAATTTGAATCTTTAATCATCAAATTGCCATTTGCAGGATCGACAAATAAATTTTGGGCACTTATACCTAATTCGGTCCCCTGAATTGCAGCGGCGCCTAATAGATAATCGGTAGTTGTGTAATTGTTTCCGTAAGTTGTTGGCGTATTGGCTGCAATTGCCTGAATTACTTTACCGCAAGAAGATGCCAATAATACATTTTTAAAGATTAAAGTTGATCCCACAGCATTTGGAATATTGATTAATGCTCTATTATATGCATAATCATAAATTGTAATGTTCTGATACTCTAATTGAATCGGATGAGCCGATGTGCCATAATCAAACAAGTTTTTAAAGTTTCGGTTCTTATCTGTTGTCTGATAGTAATCTCTCATGAAAGTACAGTTTGAGAATTTGGCTTTCTTCACGTTATCAGCTCCGGCAGAACCAAATACAAATGTCCCGTATGGTCCTGAGTGTCCTCCAACCTGATCAAACGTACAGTAGCTCATATCAAATTCACCGATTTCTTTGTATTTTCCGTTTCCTTGATGTCTCCAGAATCCACGTTTGAAATAATTGAAAACACAATTGTAGAAAGTAATTTTATCTAATTTCCAAGCTGTTCCGCTATTAAAGAAATAACTTGCATCAATAGTCTGATAAAAACGAATGTTTTCAAAAGCCAATTCCGATAAATAAGAACCTTCTGCAATATTCCAGTTTCCATTCATTTCTATCTGAGGGCGTTCTCCTTCGGTTCCTCCCATAAGTTTAAATCCTTTTGAAATGGTGAAAGGCGTAATTTTAAACAAGGAACCTGCTTCAAGGAAATATTCTGTTCCTTCTGGAATGGTCGGATCATCATTGTTTGCTCTCAATAAAGCATCTAAGTCCATTCCTTTTGTTACAATAATAGTTGATGTTGATGGACCTGCCGAACGGAAAGAAACCTGATTATAAGGCTTATCATAACGTCTTGCTTTGTTGTTGTCAAAAATATTTACGTTGTATAAGGTATTTTTTTCTAAACCAACAACTGTAGCTTCTCCTCTTGCAATTTCCGAAGACGTAAGTTTTCGGCCAATTGCTGGAATTTCAGCAGATTGTGCAGGTGAGACAGAAATACTGTCTACTGGATTTTTAGACGAAACGTCCCAGCTTACAGTTACTTCAGTTTCTGTAATATTCACTTTTTCTACTGTATGCAATATTGGGTCAAACGGCGGACGATCTTCTGTCAAAGCATTAGTGTACGACCATTGCGAATTATGATTATCTACTGCATGATTGGATCTTACTCTAATATAAAATTGTGTTTTATACGGAATATCATCCATCAAAAGCTGTGTATCAGTTGTAGTATATGATTTGTACAAACTTTTGTAATAATTGTCTAAATGCAGTTCTACGGTATATGATGCCGCATCGTTGACTTTATACCACACAATAGCTATTGAGTTGCCTTTTACCAAAGGAGCTGTAAGTACAAATTTTGGCTGAAACAGATCTTGTTCTTGCGGATATTTAAACTCATCGTTTTCACAAGATATCAGCATTTCTCCGCAGGCAATTATACCAAGAAGAGATAATATATAAAGTATTTTTCTAAAGTTTTTCATGCTTGGCTCGATTTAAAAATTAAATCCATAATAATTTTGAATAGCTCCTCTATGATCTGTAATCACCTTAGAAGGATACGGACATAAATAACGTAATGGATCTGTTGGAGATACCGCTGAGGCGTTGTTGTAATTGATGAATCCTCTAAAACTCCACTTGATATCGTTTCTCGGTTCGTAACTTGCTGTTTCATTGTTTAATGAATACCAGCTTACCGCAAAAGGAAGTTCTGTATAACCTGCAGGGCGAGCCTGTAAAATTTCGTCGATTCCCTTGATATCTAAGATTGTTCTGCCCGAGTTAACAGGATCTGGAATATTTTTGTAATAAATGCTTCCCGGAACTTGATCAATACCCGGAACATAAGCCCCATTGGCTACACGTCCCCAATTGTAGAGTTTGAAATATTGATTGTAAATCACTTCGCTGAATTTATTCCAACGGGCCAAATCAAATTTACGTTTGCTTTCTCCGCCAAATTCCCATTTACGCTCGTCCATAATAGCTTTAAAGAACAAATCTGGCGATGATTTAGACATTACATAATTATCTACTTTAGTTCCCCAATCTGCTTGCGCAAAAGCTCTTCTTCTCACACGTCTCAAACATTCTTTAGCATCTTCGCGAGGACCAAAACGCTCATTCACTGCTTCTGCATACATTAATAATACATCTGCAAAACGCATCCAAGAATAATTAATTCCTGTTCCTTTTTGGCTTGTGCTTCCCAACGGATCATTCATCCATAATTTAGACCATTTTCCAACTGCCAAACGAGCCAGATCCAAACGAATAACTTGATTTAAATTTTGATCGTATGAAAGCGGTGCGCAAGTAACATCTCTTCTTAAATCTTTATTATCAAACGAATAAAGGTATTCTCCGCATAAGCTCAATGTTCCAGAAGCGCTTCCGTAAGGATGATTTCCTTCAATTATCGGAATTCCAGCAAAATAGCCGTACTCGCCTGTAGAGTTTTTCAGCATCGGAATAGAAAAAATAACGTCATCATTAACGGGTGTTTCCCAATTGTTCTGCTTAATCCAAAAATCACGAAAACTCAATTTTAAATCATGCTGTCTGCCCTGAATCACCTTATCCAAATATTGAATTGCAATATCATAGTACTGCTCATAATTTTTTCCTCTTTCCATGTGCCCGATACTTGCCGGATTATTTTCGTCTGGACGAAGCGTCCATCCTCCTCTTGTAAGAGCCAATAATCCGATCAATCCTTGATTGAAACTTCTAGAAGCGCGTTCTACACCATAATCCAATTCGCTTGCGTTCTTCATAAAAGGCTCAACTGACTTTAAATCGTCAATTAAAAATTCAAGAATTACATTTCTATCCGTAGTTCCAACAGCAAAATTTTCATCTCCTGTTGAAGATTTGGTGCGGAAAACAACATCTCCCCAAATGCGGATCATGTCCAAATACACCATTGCGCGAATTGTTTTCACTTCTCCATACATCTGCATAATAGTAGAAGGCGCATCTTTTGGATCTGCTTTATATAGATCTGAGCTTTCAATTCCTTCAATTACATCATTTGCAGTATTTATGATTTTGTACATCGCACTCCAAGTGCCATTTAAAGTTGTCCAATATGGTTTTGGATCGTAACAGGCAATATCAGAACCGTTTCCGTTTACTGTATTGGTCGAAACACCAGACATTTCTACGTCTGTATTCATATTAAAAACAAAAGCAAGACGGTTTGCATAAGCATCATCTGTCAGCATGAGCGTATAAACACCCGCAACAGCAGATTGAATGTCTTTTTCTGATTTAAAAATTTCTACTTGAGTAAAGCCAGATCCCGGCTGTACATCTAGATATTCATCGCAGGCTGTAAAAGACAGCGCAACAACTAGCAGAAAACTAAATATTATCTTTTTATTCATCTTTGTGAGATTTAAATATTGTTTAATTAAAATGACAGCTGCACTCCAAAAGCGTAATTGCGCGTTCTTGGATAAGCGTTGTAATCAATATTTGGTGTTAATCCTGTTTCTAAATTGATCTCTGGATCGTATCCGGAATAGTTTGTCCAAACAAATAAGTTGCTTCCTGTAGCATAAAGTCTTATTCTGCTGAATCCTACTTTTGAACTGTTCTGTTTAGGAATTGTATAACCAAGGCTTAATGTGTTTAATCTCAGGAAAGAACCATCTTCAACGGCATAAGACATTGCAATAGGACGACCTATTGATACTGGATTCCACATGGTAGCGTTTTCGTTCTGTTTAGCCAGCTGTTCAGGCGAATAGCGAAGATCGTTACCCATGTCGTCATAATTTCTCCAACGATTGTTCAATCCTACATCCATACTGAAATTGTTCTGGTTGTTCTGGAAGAAAGAAGTCGTCATAATCTTATTGGCGTTGTAGACATCAAACCCTGACATGAAATTGAAAAATGCTGTCAAGTCGAAATTTTTCCAAATGGCATTTACGCCAAAACCTCCAGAAAAATCAGGATTTGTATCTCCGATAACCTTTCTGTCTTTATCTCCAATCACATAGCTGTTTGGGTCTGAAGGATCAACAGGAGTCAGTTTTTTAAATTTAGCATTTCCCGGAACTGGATCTCCCGAAAGGTTTTTTGAGTTGGCAACACCCTCTTTTAATTTCCAAGTTTTAGTTACTGCATCAAAAGATTCAAAGTCATCCATTGTGTAAAAACCATCGTTTACGAAACCAAAAATCAAGCCTTTTGTTCCGCCTACGTAAGCACGATAATCATCATCATTTAACAGTTGTGTTCCTGCCCAACCCGAACTCAAAATCCATTCTTGTTCTCCGCTAGCCAATTTGTCAATTTTATTTTTATTGTAACCAATATTAAAAGTCAAGTCAACTTGAAAATCTTTTTTCTTGATAACACTTCCGTTAATTGCAAATTCGACACCTTTATTTGAAGTCTGTCCAACATTGGTCATCATTTTGGTAAAACCAGAAACCGAAGCAATATCAGATGGCACCAATAAGTCTTTTACTTTATTATGGTAGAAATCTAAAGTTCCTGTAAGCCTTTCTTTGAAAAAACCAAAATCTAGACCTACGTTTGCCGTATAAGTTGTTTCCCACTTTACGTTTGGATTATTCAGATATTTGTCGTTGTAAAAATTATAGTAGTAATGGTTTTCTTCTCCCCATCCTACAGAACGATCTCTAGAAACTCCATAATATTTTGCATACAAATCGCCTTTAATTCTATCATTACCCGAAGCTCCATAACTCAAACGAAGTTTTAAATTCGAAACCGTCTCGCTATTTTTTAGGAAACTTTCATTCGAAACTCTCCATGCAAAAGCTCCCGCTGGGAAAACTCCCCATCTGTTGTCTGGACCAAATTTTGTAGAACCGTCAGTACGCACGGTAAACGTAAATAAGTAGCGATCATCATAACCATAATTGGCTCTTCCAAAAAACGAAGAAATTCTATTTGGAGATTCTGCATTTGAACCATTATCAAAAGGAGTTCCCAAAGCTAGGTTGTCTAAAGCTTTTTCTCCAGTTATGTCTTCAGGAAAATAACGAGTGCGGAAAAACTTCATTGAAGTTTCTTGATCTTTAATCTCCTGTCCAACCATTAATTGAAAATCGTGTCGTTCTTTTAATTTAAATCCGTAGTTTAATACGTTATTCAGCTGCCAGCGCGGCGACTGAGTCATAGACCAATACGTTAGAGGCATGTTGTTATTCTCTAATGCCGTTTTAGTATCTGTTCCCCAGAAACGTCCATCTTCCTGATACTTGTACTCGTAACCGAATGAAGAGCGAAGAGTTAATCCTTTTTTGATTGTCCAAGTTAAAGCTCCAGTAGTGTTAAATATTCTCGTAGTACGTTTACGGTAGTTTTTCTCTGCTTCTTCAAACGGGTTAAAACGAGGTTTAATTTCATAATCGTCCGGATCAAAATAAGTATTATCTTCAGGTAATGTCATATAATCTTCCAAACCTCCTGTTGGTGCCTCGCGTAAAGCTCTAAGCAAACTCACTCCATCTGTTCCAGAACCGTCTATGGTTTGATTGGTTAAACGGGTCTGGTATTCGAATGTAAGATTGTCTGTTAATTTTGAATTTAAAATCAGATAAATATAATTCTGACGCATTCCTGTTCCAACCAAAACACCAGGCTGATCCTGATTTACAAACGTAAATTTGAATTTTGTCTTTTCGCTTCCGCCATTTACATTAATATCTGTATATCTTGCAATTGGATTGCTGCCAAAAATTTCATTTTGCCAATCAGTGCCTTTATTTCCTTTATAAATATAATATTCGCTTGGTCTGCCATACATATTATAAAATGCCGTTGGATTAGAAGTTCCTTTACGCGCGAACTCGTACTGCATCATCACAAACTCATACGGATCCATAACATCCAAATGATTGGCAAGCGTTTTAATTTGCGTATAATTGTGGATGTTTACTGAAACTTTTCCTGCTTTTGGAACTTTAGTCGTTACAATAATAACTCCATTTGCTCCTCTTGCGCCATACACGGCTGTAGATGCAGCATCTTTCAAAACTTCTACCGATTCGATATCTGTTGGCGGAATATCATTTAAGTTGGCTACCTCAAAACCATCAACCAAGATTAGTGGCGAATTGTCTTCAGTAATAGAACCTCCTCCACGAATTCTAATTTTTACTTCTGATCCAGGCGAACCATCGACTGTTGTAACCTGAACTCCAGGAAGTCTTCCTGTCAAGGCTTCTGCCACATTTGATGTTGGCACTTTTGCCAATTCGGTTCCTTTTATGCTGGCAACCGCTCCAGTTAAATTTTTACGTTTTTGCGTTCCATAACCAATGACAACAACTTCATTCAACTCACTATTCGATTCTTTCATTGTTATTGTAATTCCAGATGTACGCCCTTTTAATGGCACTATCTCATCATTCATTCCAACAAATTTGATGATTAAAACTGCCGTTTCTGGATCGGCTACCGCTATGCTGAATTTCCCATCAAAATCGGTCACTCCATTGGTTTTTTCATTCTTTACCATAATTGTTGCGCCTGGAATACCTGCCATATTATCCCTTACCAAACCGCTCACGGTTGTACGCTTCTGAGCATATGCACCACCTGCTAGAAATAGAATGGCTAAAATGCTCCAGATATATTTTTTTATAGTCATAACTAGAATATTTTTATTTGATTAAAAGCCTGCCTAATAACAGAACTCAACAAAACCGAAACAATAACCTTTTACGGCTATCTTACAGTTTGTTTTAAGTCTGAGGACGGCTAATACTATTTAGTATTGTTTTGTTTTGATAAGAGTTTTATCAAGGTTCGTTTATAAGGAAGTCTACACTTGTCACTTTATTGCCTTCAATAGCGAAAGTTCCTTGCAATTCTTTTGTTTTTACAACCTCCATATTCTGATTAAGGCATTCTATTTTAACGCGAACGTTATTGGCTTCCTCTCCTGTTTGAAATAAAACAAAATCGTCTGTATAATTTATTCCACCGCTGGCTGTTGCTTTGCTTCTTGTTACAAACATGTCTTCTTTTATGTATGTACCGTCTACAACTTTGTAGCCGCTTCTCTTTACCAAAACTGTCGTCTTAATTGTAGTATAACTTTTATCAGCTGTCACATCCAAAGTTTTCAAACGAAGAATTCCCGTTCGCGTGACAATATTCAGCATTAACGGTTCTTCAAATGGCGAAGCGTAAGGCATCGCATCTGATAGATTTACTGGCTGGTTTGCCAGTGCAGGCTGCGGAACAATCAGTTCGTTAAGGTTCGTTGGAGAAGGAACCATTTGTTCAGGATAATCTGTTGCTACCAATTTGTATTTCCCATTTTCTAACGAAAAAGGATAAAGCGAACTGTAGTTTGCAAAATAATCTCCATTTTCCTTATACACAAAAAGAGGTCTTGTTGAAATGCCTACATTTAAATTCCAAGGTTCGCCGTTTAATTCGAAATCTAGTTTTTTAACAGTATAGCTTTCATATTTAAGGTCGTCGTTAGAGCAAGAGTTTAGAAGAAAAAATATCCCCGCTCCAAGAATCAGATTTTTAATTATTTTCATATCTCTAAAAATTAAAAATGATGAAAATTTTTCTTTTGATTCATTTTAGGACTGCAGTCCGAGATAGGCAGTTGAAAGTTAAATCTACTTTGGTTCATAATTTTGGTTTTAAGGTTAGTTAGTTAAAAATCAGTTAAGATTGTGAAGCAAAACTAGAAATAGCATCTCTTAAAGTGGGGTATTTTTTGCTTTTCAGAATGGTACAAATCGCTATTTAAGCACCTATAAGCGGTTATTCGATAAAAATTTCTTACTTTTTTATACAACACAAAAAAAATATCATAAATAAAAGCAGATATCGCAATCGTTTATTTAAAGACTTTATTATGGAATAATATTGTTCAAAAAAGCCTCATTAAAATAATGAGGCTTCTGTATCCATAATTTTTATTTAAATGGCGAATCAACGAAATTGTCGGCGATATTCTGCTGGCGTATGATTATATTTTGCCCTGAAACATTTTCCGAAGTATTTAAGATCATTAAAACCTACTTCAAAACAGATTTCTTTTATCAATAAATCATCTTCTTTTAAAAGTCTTGCCGCTTCGCTTAATCGCATATCACGGATGAAAACAACGGGAGAAGCTCCAGTAATACTTTTGAGCTTATTGAAAAAACTAGCACGTGACATGCACATTAATTTGCCTAGCTCATCTACTGAAAAATCAGAATTAGACCTATTTTCTTTTATAAATTCAATAACCTGAAACATGAACTTCTGGTCTTTATTTGAAATCTGCAGCGGTTCTTCCTTCGAAATTTCAATAGTGCTGCCACTTGCAAACAATTCCTGCAAACGAGCACGCTGTTCCAAAACATTCTTCACTCGTGCTTTCAACAGACTGACATTAAACGGTTTTGTAACATAATCATCTGCACCATACTCCAGCCCTTCTAACTTGCTTTCAATTGATGATTTTGCTGTAAGCAGAATAACTGGAATATGGCTAGTTGACAAATTATCTCGAATTGATTTCAACATTTCGATTCCGTCTTTTTCAGGCATCATAATATCGCTGATGATGAAATCAGGCAATATCTCTTCTGCTTTGGCACACCCTTCGTTACCATTCTCGGCAGTAAAAATTGTATAATCACTTTCTAAAATAGAGACAATAAAGGCACGCAATTCTGGATCATCTTCTACAATAAGTCCAATCGGATGCGTTCTAGCAGATTCTTCTGCAATTACTGTTTCACGTTCTGCTTCAAAATCTTGATTTATTTCATCCGAAAAATGTTCCTCAGCCTCATCAAACAAAATATCAACGTCTCCCTTAAAGTGCTGATATCCCTTTAAAAATGCCACCTGAAAACTGCTTCCTTCACCTTTTATGCTATCAACCAAAACAGATGCACCATGTTTATCTGCAATGTCTTTTATAATAGAAAGTCCAAGACCAGTACTGGGATTGGATAGGTTTTCATTGTAATTTGAAAAACGGACAAACAGTCTTTTCTGAATCTTCGGGTTAATACCTGGTCCGTTATCACTTACAGTCAAAAAGATATGTTTTTCCGATTCTTCGACCTGAACCACTATAGAATCTCCTTTGCTGCAATATTTGAAAGCATTTGAAAGAAGGTTGATTAAAATTTTATCCAAACTGTCTGGATCAGCCCAAATTTTAGGATTTGACGATTTAATATTTACTTTCAGATTTATATTGCTCTGCGCACTCATTTCTTCAAAATCTTCACACATTTGCAAAACGAATTCTCCGAGATTAATTTCGCGGATAGCCAGTTTTTTATCTTGAACTCTTCTTAAATCCAAAATTTGATTTACCAGATTCAAAAGTTTATTGCTGCTTTTTTCAATAATTCGAAGCTGTCCTTTTGTAGAATCTTTTAAATCTTCATCTGCAAGCATGACTTCCAAAGGCGCTGCAATCATGGTGAGCGGCGTGCGAATCTCATGCGAAATATCAGTAAAGAATTTCAGCTTCAATTCGCTCATCTGTTTTTCCAGCTTTACATCATTTCGCAGTTTTAGAATGGTGATAATAATTCTTCTGGTTAGGAAAAACAAACCGCCAGCCAATATCAAATAGCAGAAATAAGCAAAATTGGTTCCCCAGATCGAAGGTCGAATCGTTATCTTAATCCGTCTTTCATTGTCCATCCATAAATTATGTCCGTTTGTGGAAGAAACTAATAGCGTATAGCTTCCACGTCCTAAATTGGTATAGTTAATAGATTGGCCGCCCTTAATGTAGTTCCATTGCTTATCAATTCCTTCCAATTTGTATCGGTACACAATATTTTCGCTTTTAAGATAGTCTAAAGCCGAAATCTGTACTCTGAAGAAATTTTGATTGTGTTCAAGGGTAACTTCTTCCAGCAAATCAGGATTTTTGGGAGTTTCAGGATTTATTTCATGCAGTTCTTTATTATTTACTAAAAATCCTGAAATCGCCAAATAAGGTTTAAAATGATACGGTTTTATATTTTCTGGCTTGAAATAAATTACGCCATTGGAATATCCTACCGCAATTTCACCATTGGAAAGTTCACATTTTGTAGCCTCCGAGAATATCTCCGTTCCAATAATTGACTTCAACTCTGGAAACGTTTCCGCACCGTTATTTTTGGGGTCAAAACGCACAATTTGGTTGTCGCTCATAAGCCAGATTTTCCCCTCTTTATCTTCCTGAATAGCTACAACTCCTTCCACCGGAAACGAAACCATTTCGTTCCAAATTGATTTCACGTTCAATTGCCCTTTTAGATCTAAATCGGCTAAAATCAATCCCATTCCATTGGTTGCCAATGCCATCTGGTTATCGTGTGTGATCAGAACATCCAAAATATCATTTCCCGAAACCTGAGAATATTCCCTAAATTTTATTTTATTTGAGGATTGAGTATCTTCTGAAAAAGAAAACAATTTATAAGATGAAATAAAAAATATTTTCTTGTCTTTGTTTTCCACGATCGAACGCACCTTATCTGCCGTTTTTATTGGGTAATTTTTTAACTCATTTTTGAAATTAATGAATTGGATTCCGTTGCTTGATTCACGAATAATATTTACTCCGCCGCCCCAAGTTGCAATATAAATCTGTCCGTTTGAAGCTTGAAAGATTTTAAAGATATCGTCTGAATTAATGCTATAAATATTGTTTCCATCACTTTTATAATGAACAACTTTATATCGAAATGGCTGATTGGTTGGAAATAAACAGAATAATCCATTTCCTCTTGTCCCTACCCAAATTCTTCCTTTTTTATCTTGAAGCATGCTGTAAATATCGGCTCCCCATCCAGGACCAGTTGGTGATAACATACCATCAGAAGCTAGAAATCCGATTTTGTTCTTTTGAATATCAAACAGAGTAATTTTCTCCTTACGGCTTGCCACCCACAGATTTCCCTTGCTGTCTTTCATTAAACTTCGCACATTATGTTTATGATGCTCATTTGACGAGTCGAGATTTAAAGTTGAGAAACTGCTGTTGCTGAAAGTTATCAAATCTAAACCCTGTTTGAAAGAGCAAAACCAAAGATTTCCCAGTCTGTCAAACATTGCTGTATGCATCAAATCAGAAACCGATTCTTTAGATTCGTTAATACATCGAATTACTGATGATAATCTGTCATTTTTTTCATCCCAATAAGAAAACGGAGCATTGCTAGATTGTATCCATACCGTTCCATTTGGAGAAGTAATCATAAAACTTTTTCTTTGCCCTCCTGCTGTTGCAGAATCACTATAATCTACAGGCATTCGCTTCATTTTTTTTGTCAGCAGATCAAATTGAAACACACCTTCGCCTTGAGCTTCAAACCAAAATTGTCTAGAACGTGTTGAGCCTAAATAATTGATTTTTTTATTTGGAAATCCTGCTAAACTTTTACTGTTATACGGATCTAGCTTTCCTGTTTTCAGATCACAAAAGTAAAAAGCCTGTCCTGCTGTTATGATAAGCATTTTAGTATTGGCAACAAGTTCTGTATAAATGATATCTTCTTTAACATCCAGAAGAAAATCAAAAAATGTTCTTGCTTTTTTATTGTAACGTGCAAGTTCTCCGTTATTTCCTCCGAAAAATATATCTTCTTTGGTTTCTAAAAATGAATTATACAAACAAGGTTTTCCATTAAAAAAGAAATATTGAGGTTCTCTACCAGACTTATCCAATCTGCAAGTTCCTGCTTCAGTAAAAAACCAAGTTGCGCCTTGTTTATCTTCGTAAATATCACGGATTTTTCCGCATTTTTTTGATAGGTCAAAAACTATTTTTCTAACTTTTTTGTTGGCTTCAAAAGCAATCACATAATTTTTTTCTTCAGGAAAAAGCCAAACTCTTCCAGAGGGCATCACTTTAAAATCTACAAAAGCAATATTTTCGTCCTTTAAACTTCCTTCTTCAATTGGGTAATGAAAACTTAGCTCGCGAGTATCAAAATAGTAGATATCATTTTTCTCAGACTGAATCCAAATTCGTCCGCTATTGTCAAACTTAAATTTAAAAACACGATTGGAAATTAAATTGAGTGAACTATTCTGTTTAACTCTAAATTTTTGAAAAGTACTTCCATCATAACGAATTAGTCCATTAAAAGTAGACAGCCAAATAAATCCCTTTTTATCCTGCTGGATATCAAGAATGCGAGATTGCCTTAACTTTAAATCGTTTGCAAAATGGGTCAGTGTACCAGAAGGTTGCGCATTGCACAAAACACTCATCCAGTAAAAAAAAAATACGAGTAGATTTCTTTTCATCGAAAACTTTATAGAATTAAGCAGATCACAAAAATATCAAAATTCTTTTCCTAACATAATAGAAGTGTCTCTTGCAGCAAAATACCACCATAAAAATAGTGATTTGTCCCCCATTGGTACTGGAGTGAAATTCTTAAATATTTAATTCAAAGCTTTATAGCATACACTAAATAGCAATTTATCCTAACTTAAGAGAGCTAAAAATCTAATTTTGTGAGTTCGCAGAAAAGATAGGAAGTTTCATCTTTACTATTGTCTCTGTATTTGCAAATTTGCGTTCCTGTTTTAAAAACAGAGAATCAAAAAATAATAAATCTAACACTATCCAAAACCTATGAAAAGAAAATCCATAGTTATTGCGTTACATTTTTTTGCTTTAACCACCTTTGCGCAAGAAAATTATCCGTACAAAAATCCAAATCTGCCGACAGAGCAACGTGTCAATGACTTAGTTTCCCGAATGTCATTGGATGAAAAAATAAATCAGCTAATGGATTCTGCTCCTGCTATCGACCGTTTGGGAGTTCCAGAATACAATTGGTGGAACGAATCATTGCATGGCGTTGCACGTGCGGGATTTGCCACTGTTTTTCCGCAATCTATTTCAATTGCTTCTTCTTGGGATCGCCAGTTAATATTAGATGTTGCCACTGCCATTTCTGATGAAGCTCGTGCGAAACATCATGAATATTTAAGAAGAGGCCAGCATGGAATGTACCAAGGATTGACATTCTGGTCGCCAAACGTAAATATCTTTCGTGACCCTCGATGGGGGCGCGGACATGAAACATACGGAGAAGATCCGTTCTTGACGAGCCAATTGGGTCTTAATTACGTTAACGGACTTCAAGGAACTAATGACAAGTATTTGAAAGTGGTTGCTACCGCCAAGCATTATGCCGTGCATTCTGGGCCAGAGCCTTCCCGTCATTTTTTTAATGCCAATACAAGCGATGTGGATTTGTATGAAACTTATCTTCCTGCGTTTAGAACCTTGGTAAAAGACGGACACGTTTATTCTGTTATGGGCGCTTACAACCGTTTTAGAGGGGAGTCGGCTAGTGCGAGTCCGTTTCTTTTTAATATTCTTCGAAATACATGGGGATTCAACGGCTACATCGTATCGGATTGTGGTGCTGTAACCGATATTTGGAAGTACCATAAAATTACGAATGATGCTGCAGGCGCTTCTGCATTGGCGGTAAAAAATGGTTTGGATTTGGAATGCGGAAGCAGTTTCCAGTCTTTAAAAGAAGCAGTTGATCGCAAATTAATTGCTGAAGCTGATATTGATGTCGCTGTAAAACGTTTATTTACAGCGAGATTTAAATTAGGTATGTTTGATCCGGATGAGATTGTTCCTTATGCTCAAATTCCATATTCGACCAACAATAATGCGGCCAACGATTTTCTTGCGAGAACTGCTTCGCAAAAAAGCATTGTTCTTTTGAAGAATCAAAGCAATACGCTCCCGCTCTCTAAAAATATCAAAACTGTCGCGGTAATTGGGCCAAATGCAGATGATATCCAATCTTTATGGGGAAATTATAGCGGAGTTCCGAGTAATCCGATTACGGTTTTAAAAGGAATTCAAAACAAATTGGAACCAAGTGCAAAAGTTTTATATGCCAAAGGAACCGATTTGGCAAAAGGAGTTTCTGAAATGAATATTATACCGTCCATATATTTTCAGAATGAAAACGGTACACAAGGTTTAATTGGAGAATATTTTGACAATAAAGAATGGAACGGAAAACCTCTTTTTACTCGTATTGATGATAATATTGATTTCGAATGGGATATCAATACGCCAGATCCCCGCTTGAAAATGGGAAATTACAGCGTAAAGTGGACAGGATATCTTAGCGTTCCTAAATCAGGAACTTACAACATTTCGGAATGGTCAAAACCTTTTATGACCGTTGAAATTGAAGGAGGAAAAACCACTGGCGGAAAAAACAACCATCATCCGCGTTTTCGTCCGCAAAAAATTGATTTAGAAGCAGGAAAAAAATATAAAATAGAAGTTAAATACCAGAATTTCTATGGAGACGCGATTGCAAAATTATTTTGGTCAGAACCTCAGGAAAACCTAATTCAAGAAGCGGTGCAAACGGCCAATCAAGCCGATGCTGTAATTTTAGTTTTAGGACTGAATGAACGTTTGGAAGGTGAGGAAATGAAAGTGGAAGCAGATGGTTTCAACGGCGGAGACCGAACAAGTCTAGATCTTCCAGCCAATCAAGAAGAATTGATGAAAGCCGTTAAAGCGACTGGAAAACCCGTAATATTGGTTTTAATTAACGGAAGCGCGCTTTCTATCAATTGGGCAAATGACAATGTTCCTGCTATTCTAACAGCAGGATATCCAGGCCAGCAAGGCGGAAATGCGATTGCTGATGTTTTATTTGGAGATTACAATCCGGCGGGCAGGCTTCCAGTTACATACTATAAATCTGTAGATCAGCTTCCTAAATTTGAAAATTATGATATGGAAGGCAGAACGTATCGGTATTTCCATAAAACGCCTCTTTACCCTTTTGGATTTGGTTTGAGTTATACAACTTTTAAATATGCTAATTTACAGCTTCCAAAAGATTTCAATTCTGACGCATATTTTAAAATTTCTGTTGACATTACCAATACTGGAGATCGTGACGGAGATGAAGTGGCTGAATTATATGTGAAAGACGAGAAAGCCTCTACTCCACGTCCGATTTGCCAATTAGAAGGTTTTGAGCGAATCCATCTAAAAAAAGGAGAAACAAAGACAGTTACTTTTACCATTACACCAAGACAGCTTTCTATGATTAACAAGAAAAAAGAGCGCGTTGTAGAACCCGGCTGGTTCACCTTTTTTGTTGGCGGAAAACAGCCAGATGGTTCTAGTGACATTCAAAGCGGAAGAATCAACTTTACTGGCAAAATGATTACCCTTGAGAAATAAACTTTTGCAAACTATTTAACAGACTATTAACCACTTTTATAATCAAATTTTACAATGAACCAAAACCTCGCTTTCGCAGACTATGCGGTTTTTATTATTTATTTTATCGTAGTCTCTGTCTATGGATACACGGTTTACCGCAAACGTAAACAAGACGAACATGATGCTAAAGCTTACTTTTTGGCTGAAGGAAATCTAACATGGTGGGCAATTGGAGCTTCTCTTATTGCTTCTAACATCTCTGCAGAACAGTTCATCGGAATGAGCGGTGAAGGCTTTTTCTTAGGAATTGCCGTTGCTGCTTACGAATGGCTTGCTGCCGTTGCACTTATTATTGTTGCTGTCTGGTTTATTCCTGTGTATCTTAAAAATAAGATTTACACAATGCCACAATTCTTAAAAACGCGTTACAATGAGTCTACTGCTCTTATTATGGCAGTTTTCTGGCTGTTTTTGTATGTTTTTGTAAACTTAACTTCTATTTTATATTTAGGAGCTGTTGCCATTAACAAACTTGCTGGTGGAGAATACCTTCACGTAATTATGCTTGGATTGGCTATTTTTGCCTTATTTATTTCTCTTGGAGGAATGAAGGTTGTAGCTTATACAGACGTTATTCAGGTTGCTGTATTAATTATCGGAGGTTTGGTAACTTCTTATATTGCCTTAACAACAGTTGCAGAAGCTTTTGGTGTTGGTCAAAACGCTATCGCTGGTTTCAAAGTCTTAATGCACCAGGCGCCAGAACATTTTAAAATGATTATTCCAAAACCAACTGCAACTTCTACGCAGCTTGAAATCGATAAATATTTAACTTTCCCTGGATTGTTATCTTATGCAGCTGGTATCTGGATCATCAACCTAAACTATTGGGGATGTAACCAATACATTACCCAAAGAGCTCTTGGAGCAGACTTGCAGACTGCACGTACAGGAATTCTATTTGCTGGTATGCTAAAATTATTAATGCCGCTTATCGTAATGCTTCCTGGTATTGCCGCTTACGTTTTATATACAAGCGGACACTTGCCTCAATTGGAGGGAGGAGTAAAAGATGAAGCATATTCTGCTATCTTAACATTCCTGCCAACCGGATTAAAAGGACTTTCTGTTGCAGCTCTAACTGCTGCAATCGTAGCATCGTTGGCTGGAAAAGTAAACAGTATTTCTACAATTTATACACTTGATGTTCATAAAAAATACATCCAGAAAGAAGCAGGCGAAAAACAGCAGGTAAATATTGGTCGTATTGCCGTTTTTGTTGCCATGCTTTTAGCGGTTCTATTTACATGGAATGACGTTTTAGGAATTGGCGGTGTTGGCGGATTTACTTACATCCAAAAATATACCGGATTCATCAGCCCTGGGGTTTTTGCTATGTTCTTCTTAGGTATGTTCTGGAAAAGAACTACAGGAACAGCAGCAATTGTTGGAGTAATCTTAGGATTCTTATTATCTGTTTTATTCAACGAATATGCTCCTGCTTTATTTGGAAACGATACACTTTTATATACAGCTTACCCTAACGGAAAAGGAGCTTTCGAAATTCCTTTCCACATATGTATGGGATTGTCATTCTTATTTACAATGATTGCAATGATCCTAATAAGTTTTGCTGGACCAAAAGTAAACCCTAAAGCATTCGAGACAGAACCTGGAATGTTCAAAGTTAAACCGCAGACAACAGTCTTAATCGTTATTACGCTATTGATTATTGCTGCGCTTTATGTTAAGTTCTGGTAATAAATTATTAGTTCTATTCTCTCTATTTTTACAGCTGTTGTTTGTGAACAACAGCTGTTTGTTCCTTCAGTGATAGCCGAAAGCTAAGACCTGTTCTCACAATACAGCAACTGTCAATGCCTAATGTTAAAAACTTGGATTAAGTTTTTGAAATGGTATTTCAGTTTAGATATTTAATATTTACTTTTTAGGAATTAAATTATAATAATTTCAAAAAATCATTTGAGAAATAAAATATTTTTTTTGACCAATCTCCAACTGGATGCCTAAACCCTAATTGGAGAGCCGCTAAATCAAGCTCCCATTTGAAGTACTAATCTACAAATCGCCTCGGAATTTACACCATAGAGTTCACTACAACCAAATGGCGTCAATTTAAGAAAATTGTCGCCATTTTTTTCTTTGCTAAATTATACCTGATAACTTTTCCCATAAAATTTATAAATGTCTATTTTTAAATAAATCATTATATTAGAATATTATCTATGAATTATTTGGGAATTAAACAGATTTTCACATCAATCCCCAACAGGACATCTAAACCAAATTTACAAAGCCAATGAAAGACAGGCACTACATGTAATACGCCAATTGCTTCAAATCATCCAAAAAAGATGTTGTAATTTGTCCTGTCCCCGTCACAAAGCCAAATGGCGCCAATTGAAGACAATTGGCGCCATTTTTTTATTTAACCCTTATCAATAAATGAGTTTGACTCGTTTTTGCTTTATTTTCTTCATAAATAAACAAACTTCAGAAAAACATTATTTATATGAAAAACAAGATAAATTTAAATTTTAGCGTTCGATAACTTAACAGGATTCGAACACCAAGAACAGAGCTGAAATTAAGTTTTACATTTTCAAAATTTGATAATTTCCTGTCTTCCCTTATCAATCTTTTTCAAGAAAAAAAGCCAGCAGTCTAAAACACGCTGCCGGCTTTAAAAATAATCATAATTTTAAAAAAATCTTTTCTCTCTTCTTACATCTTTTCAATACTAGGAGGGATCAATTTATACATCACGGGCGTTACAATTCGTGATAATATTGTAGAACTGATTAAACCGCCAATTAACACAATTGCCAATGGTGCGATCAAAGGATTTGAGTTTAATGCAATCGGAATTAAACCACAAATTGCAGTAATTGAAGTCAGTACTACAGGCAGAAAACGCGTTTCTCCTGCAATTGAAATAGCTTCATCGATCGAATGTCCTTCCTGCCTTAACTGATTGGTGAAATCTACCAGCAGCAAAGAATTCTTTACCTGAATTCCCGAAAGACCTATAAAACCGATTATAGCAACCAAAGACATAGGGCTTCCATTAAGAAGCAACAATAAAACACCGCCTAAAATCCCCAGCGGTATGATAGATAATACAATAATAATTCCTTTAAAAGTTTTAAACTGCAGCAGTAAAACTGCAACAAACAAAAAGGTACTCAAAATAATTACTGCCAAAAAGTTACCACCCAGCGCATCGCCTTCCGATTCTTTCTCACCCGATAATTTGTAATAATATCCTTTTGGCATTTTCAATTGATCCAGTTTTGGAACAATGTGCGTCAATAAATCATTGGCATAATACCCTTTTGCTGATAAAGCGCTTACTTTTGAAAAGCGTGATTTATTAAAATGATTAATTGCAGTTGGAGAAGTTTCAAACGAAATTTCAGCAATCTGGTTCAGTGCAATCGGTATGCCCTGAAGGTTATTTACATACAGGTTTTTCAAAGCATCAAGGTTCGAAAATTTATCTCGGGGCAATGTCAGTGTAACATTTCTGGCATCTCCCCTATCATCTATATAATCGCCGACCGTTAATCCTGCTACCGAAAGACGGATTACCTTATCTACATCGCTTGTCAGTACTCCCAATGTTCTGGCTTTTTCTTTATTGATTTTAACTTTAAGATCTGTTTTATACGTATTCAGTTCATTGTTAATATACACCGTGCCTTCTTGATTTCTAAGAATAGTTTCTACCTGTGAAGAAAGCTTACGTAACACTTCCTGATCTTCACCAAATAATCTTACGACAATATTAGCTTCTAAAGGTGTTCCTTGTTCAAAATCTTTTACCTCCACTTTTGCATAAGGCATCGTTTTAAATTTATTTCGAAGTTCTTCAATCAAAGCTGTTTTCTCTGATGGTTTAGCTTCATCTTCGAGCTGGACAAAAATCTGTGCAAAATCTGGTTTTCTATCCTGCGGATGCACATTATAATAAATCTGCGGATTTCCTTTACCAACATTTGAAGTGTAATACACAATTTCTTTATGATTTTTAAGCTCTGCTTCTACAATTTTGGTCACACGGTCACTTTCTGTAATATTGGCCTGTAGCGGCATTTTTATATTGATAAGGAACATTGGTTTTTCTGAAGTTGGGAATAATTTAAAACCCGTTACTTTAAACAATCCAAAAGCTGTGATGCTCAAAACTATAGAAATAGCAATAGTAGTTCTCGGATATTTTAAGGCTTTAGGCATAATATCACGGTACGCTCTGGTCAGGAATTTTTGCAGATACTGTAGAAAAATATTCCCTCCCGCATGATCGTGCGTTTTTAAAAATCGGCTTCCTAAAAACGGCACCAAAGTCAAAGCGACAATCATCGATGCTAGTACACTGGTAATAACTGCCATTGGAAGACTTCTGATAAATTCTCCCGAGACATCCGGCAGGAAAGTCAGCGGTAGAAACGCAATAATAAGTGTTGCTGTACAGCCTACTACGGCAATTCCAATTTGTTTGGTTCCTTTAAGAACTGCATCCATTTTAGAATGTCCTTCTCGCAGCCATCGCTCTATGTTTTCGACTACCACAATACTGTCATCCACCAATAATCCCAACGCTACTACCAGACCTACGATACTTAACTGATTTAAAGAAAAGCCAAAAGCATTCATTGCAATTAATCCTAATGCGAGGGATAATGGAATAGAAATCATCACAATTCCCGAAGCTCTTAAGCCTAATGGAAGCAACGTAACGATTACCAAAACAATGGCAAGGGTAAAATCAAAACCTAAATGTCCCAAACGCTGCGATACCATATTCGCCTGATCGAAGTTTTTTACTAATTTGATGTTTGACGGTAATTCTTTAGAAAATTCATCAACAATTGGCAGGAATTCTTTCTGCACATCTGTAATGTTTACATTATCTTTCATACCAGCTGTAACCAGTACACATCGGTGTCCGTTAATGCGGGTAATATGATCGACAACCTGCGACTTGTAGCCTACTTCGGCTACATCTTTCATATAGATTATTTTACCGTTAGCATTGTAGATTACTGTATTGGATACATCGTCCGCATTTTTAAATTTACCACTGGTTTTTACATTAAATACTTTACTGCCTAAATCAATGCTTCCTCCTGGAATATCGGCCGCTTCGCTCTGCAGGCTTGCCATGACTACATTTAACGGAATTTTTAATTGGGCCAACTTTTCCAGCTGTAAATCAATACGAATTTCCTGCTCGGGAATTCCAGCATATTTTACATCTTTCAGATTGGTAATTTTCTCAATTTTAGATTTAAGTTTATCCGCTTCATCACGAAGTTTTTTGTCTGATGCATTTTCTGAAACCAACGCTATCTGAAGGATTTTCACATCAGAAGAAGCAATTTTTTCGGTTTTTATCTGATAAATATCTTTTGGAAGTTCGCTGTTTTTAAGAGCATTCATTTCCGTAGAAATCTCCTGATATTTATTATCAACATCTACTCCGTATTTAAATTTTACCTGAAAAGCTGCAACACCGTCTTCTACTGTGGTTAATATTTTTTCGATGTTTTCGAGTCCGTAAATTTTATTCTCGATTGGTTTTACAACCTGCTCCTCCATATCCTTTGGACTTGTCCCGGGATAGATTACCGTAATTAAATATTGCGGTGGATGCGTTGAAGGATCTTCCGCTCTAGGCATGGTAAACAGCGTAAGATACCCCACCACAGCAATCAGCAGAAATATAATCAGCGTAAACTGATAATTTTTAACAGCAAAGTTTGTTATTTTCATGATACTGATTATTTAATGATCTTGATAGTTGATTGTTCGTTGAGATAAGCACTGTTGGAGATCACAATCTGATCTGTTTTCTGAAGACCTTCTTTTATGAATACTTTATTGTTCTCAAATTTATTAATGGTCACCGGTTGGCGTTTTACTTTGTTGTTTTCCACAATAAAAACAAACGCTTTGTTTCCGTCAGCTTCAATAAGCGAATTGTACGGAATGATGATGAAATCTTCTGATTGTTCTGCCTTTATTTCGGCTTTTCCAAACATTCCCACCGCTGGTTTACTTTTTTTAAGGCTCATTTTTAATTCGACTTGAAAGGAGCCCAATGCCGCATCTGCCGCCTGCGATTTTCTAAAAATAAAGGCATCGAATTTTTCATCAGGATAACCGTCAAGCGTTACAGTGGCTTTCTGCCCTACTTTTACCGCGGCCCATTCTTTGTCTGTCAATCCCACTTTTAGCAGATAATTATTGTTTTGGCTGGTTTCATTTATAGCCAGAATTGGCGATCCTGCGCCAACTACTTCTCCTTCGTTTGCTATTTTTTTCGAAACAAAACCATCTGCAGCAGCATAAATTTTAGAATAACGTGCATTAAAAGCCACTGCATCTTTCTGCTTTTTAGCAATGTCAAGACCCGTTTTGGTATTCTGAAGCTGTTCTAATGTATACACACTGTCTTTGTACAAATTACTAGCTCGTTTATAATCACGCTCGTACTTTTTTAGATTTAAATCTGTTTGGTTCAATCCTGCATTAATCTCTGTTTCGTCTAATGATGCCAGAAGCTGGCCTTTCTTAAAAAACTGGCCTTCTTCAACATAAATACGACTGATGATCCCTCCTATTTTAAATCCGTAATTGGCCTGATTTTCTGTTGTTACTAAACCTGATGCGCTTATGGTATTGTTAAGAGCAAAAGATTCGACCGGAGCTGTTTTAATAGGGATAACATCTGTGCTTTCAAAGGGCGAATTTTCCTTTTTTTCTTCTTTACAGGCGTAAAAAAGCGTTAAAGCAAGCAATAAACCCAACCCTTTTTTGGAGACTGCGATATGTTTTTTTAGATATTTGTGAATCGTTAATTTCATGTTTTTTGTTTTTAGTTAAAAGTAAAAGTGGCGTTGGCTCTTTCTAATTCTGCAAAAGCAATCCAGGAGTTATAAAGCGAAATATTAGTGTTAAGCTGCGCATTCACCCATTGGTTCTGTGCATCAAGCAGTTCTATATAAATCGCCTGACCTTCTTTATACAACTTAGTAATGTCGTCATTGTACTTTTTGGCCGACTGTTTTTGATTTTTATCAGCATAAAATTGCTCTAAAGCCGATTTTAGATTGTTCTGTGAAACCTGAAACTGAAGCAGTAACTGCTGTTTTACATTATCAGTTTGTGAAATGATTTTTTTACTGTCTTCTTCAACTTGTTTCAGCTTCCATTTGTTTTTGTTTCCCGAAAAAATATTCCACTCCAGCCCCACTCCGGCAAAATAATAGCGTGAGTTTTTATCTGCTTCAAAATCAAAATCCTGAATTCCGAAATCGGCAAAGCCATTTACTTTTGGCAGCCAGTATGAGCTGGTCAACTTGCTTACATTTTCGTTTATTTCTTTTGCCTGAGTGAGCTTTTGTAACTCTTCTCTATTTTGGGTATTTTCTGAAAGTACTTCTATTGGGGGTACTTCACTCTCATCAGTTTCTATTGCGGCATCAAGTTTTTGATTCAATAAAAAATTAAAATACGATCTGGCATTATTGCTGGTTTGTCTGGCGGTTTCTAAATTGGCCTGAATGCGGATTACCTCATTATCGCTTCGTAAAACGGCAGTCCGGTTTATTTTTTCATTTCTAAATAAAGCCTGATTTACCCTTTGATTTTCTTTTACCAAAGCCAGGGCATCTTCATAAATCTTAATTCCTTCAACCGACTGCAGGTATTTGTAATAGGCAATTTTAATTTCCTTTACTAACTCTCTTTGGTAGATTTCGAGTTCTATTTTTTGAAGCGTAGTCTGCTGGGTTTTTATTCTTTTGTTATAAATAATTTCAAAATTCAGAAGCGGCATCGTGGTATGAATTTTAGCATCATAAAAATTATCCGGATTTATCAAGACCGACTGATTTTCTAACATTGGAAAAGCGTTAGAATTGGTAATCTGATTTAAAGTACTATATACCGGATTCAGCATATCTCCAATCGGAATATCGATTGTCCTTCCGCCTTCTGCCTTGGTGTAACTTCCGTTTAGGGAAACTGTTGGATAAAATAAAGCTCGTGCTTCTTTTAAGGCATACATGCTTTTATTAATGTCAAAATTATGCTGTCTGATTACTTCGTTATTTTTTAAACCGGTCTGTATATAAGTTTCCAGCTTGTTCTGTGCATACCCTAAATATCCTAGACAGAGTATTGCAAAAGTTAGTTTAATTTTCATTTATTGTACGTTGTTTATTATTTGAACGTTGTTCATTTTTTTAGGCAAAAAAATTTTTAAAGCTTTTCTATCATTTTTAAATATTCATTATATCCGTCATACAAAATGGTATCGGGATTCGTAAAATTTACATTTTTAATTCTCTGGTGAATTTCCAGACAGCACATACCATGTACCAAACTCCAAACCATAAATGCCAACGGCTCTACACTATGGCCTTTAAAATAACCTTTGTTAATACATTCTTCAATAGTTTTTTTAACTAATCCAAATGCTGTACATCCTTCGTCCCAATCTTCATTCTCGGAGTCTTTCAGGAATTCTATTGGAGCTTTTAGATTAAACATCAAATCATACATTTCAGAATTTTCGATGGCAAATTTGATATAGGAAAATCCCATTTTCTTTAATCTTTCCTTCGGATCTTCTATAGTATATAACTCCATAAAATAACTATCTAATTCCTGAAAACCTATTGTATGAAGATCATGGAGAATATCATTTTTATCTTTAAAATAAACATAAACAGTACCTACACTGTAGTTAATTTCTTCAGCAATGTTTCTTATGGTAGTATGTTCAATTCCTTTTTCAACAAAAAGCTTTTTAGCACCTTTTAATATCAGGGCTTTTAAAGCTTCTTTTTCTTTTGCTTTTCTATCAATTGTACTCATACTTATTTTATTCAAGGCTTACTAAGGACAAAGATATAAAATAAAATGAACGCTGTTCATTTTTTATTCAGTTAAATATTTTTATACAAATTAAGATTGCAATCTGGCCGTAATACCTTTATGATTCAATAACTTGTAAGCTAACTTTGGTAAAAATCTATTTAACAGATAAATCGCTTTTGTATCGCCAACACGAATAGTGTACGTATTGTTTTTTAATCCTTTTATTAAAGCATCAATTAGCACATCTGGTGTTATCGATTTACCTTCCATTCCCTCAGACATATTTGTTTTTACCAACGGCGGCAATAATTCAAATATTTTTATTCTGCTTCCAATTATCTGTAAATGATCTCGTAATGCTTCTGTATAAAAACGTACCGCAGCTTTTGATGCTGAATAAGTTGGTACAAGATTAGACGGCGTGTAACTCAATATCGATGATGTATTGATAATAGCTGCTTCTTTTCTGCTTTTAAGCATATCCAGAAAAAGATCATTTAAGAGAATAACTCCTAAGTAGTTAGTATTAATTTCTATGGCAGCTTTTTCAAAATGTTTTGAATTACTGAAACCTAAATTATCCTGGCCATTCATAATTCCGGCATTGTTATAAAGTATATCGATACCACCCATTTCATTAATTTGATTGTACAAAGCAACCGCGGCTTCCTGGCTGGACGCATCACTTTTAATGGTCGTAATGGATGGATACATTTTTTTGGCAAGATCTAATTTTTTCTGATCTCTTCCTGTAATAATTACTTTAGCGCCTTCTGTAATGAATTGTTTTGCAGCCTCTAATCCGATTCCGGCAGAGCCACCTGTAATCAAAATTGTCTTACCTTTTAATTCCATAATTTTTCTATTTAGTTTATTATCCCTATATTTGCTTGCAAAATGCAAGTACAAATATAAATATATTTACTTGCAAAAAGCAAGTGATTTTAAATTTATTTTATGAAAACTCAAAAAAAGAGATCAGACTGCCCAGTAAGTTTTTCACTTGAAGCCTTTGGTGACAAGTGGTCGCTGTTGATTGTGAGAGATTTAATGCTTAAAAAAAAATGTACCTATGGCGAATTGGCAAAATCTGATGAGAAGATCGCAACTAACATTTTGGCTGCTCGACTGCTTTCATTAGAAGAAAACGGAATTATTCAGAAACTGGAGCATCCCGACAGTAAAGCCAAAGTACTATATCAATTGACACAGAAAGGAATGGATTTAATTCCAATAATTGTTGAAATTAATCTTTGGGCAGAAAAGTATACCGACATTCCTGAAAAAAGAAAGGAATTGCTGGCACAAATGAATGCTGATAAGGAAGGATTTATTAAAAATGCTTTTAAAGAACTTGAATCAAATCGATAGTATATATTACATAGCTACTACTTTTTTTGCCACAATAAATTTGGGCTGGAATGTGCATGACAAAACACGCCCTCGCAGGTGTAGAACTGCCTCCAATTTTGTTACACAAGCTAAGGCGGTTTTAATAAAAGAGGTTAGCGATTTGTTTTTTGAAGCTGCATTTTCCTTCAATCCCCAACGGGACATCTAAACCAAATTCATTAAGCCACTGGGAGACAAGTGACTACATATAATAAGCCAATTTCTTCAAATCATCCAAAAAAAATGTTGAAATTTGTCCCGTCGGGGTCACTCAGCCAGATGGCGCCAATTGAAGACAATTGGCGCCATTTTTTCATTTACACTAATAAATACGGTGGCTTTGAGTCATTTTTGCTTTTATTTTCTTTCTCTAAAATAATAGAAAAATTGCTTCAGCGTGTATATTTAGATGAAAAATAATACAAATAGTTAATTTATCATTCGATAACTTAACAGGATTCGAACCCCCAGAATATTATAGAAATTGACTCTATATAATCTCCAAATTGCTTTCAATTACTATTTAATGACAAATAATGAAATCTGATTTCAAAACGTATTTAAGTATATTATTGCTATATTTGCTTAAGAGCCTGCCAGCGATGCCATTCCGATTAAAAAAGCTGGACGAACAGTCAAAACCAATATGTCATTTACTCCAGATGTCCAATATACTCAAAAACCATATAGCCAAATTTGCACAGGTATCAGACAATGACTTTGAGCAAATCAAAAAATTCTTCGACATAAAACAAACGTGTAAAAAAGAGAACCTGCTAAAGGAGGGACAGATCTGCCGTCATCATTATTTTGTTTTGGACGGCCTGCTTAGAAAGTTTTATATTAACGAGAAAGGTACCGAACAAACCACGGAATTTGCCATAGAAACATGGTGGCTTACCGATAACTTTGCCTACGAGAACCAGCTCGCGACAGAATTTTATATTCAGGCAGTAGAGAAATCAACATTGCTTTACATCACTTTGGAGAAGCAGCAGAAGCTGCTGGAAGAGTTTCCGGTAATGGAGCGCTATTTCCGTTTTGTCTACCAGAGGGCTTATGCAGCCGCACAGAAACGCATCAAATTTCTTTTCTCGTTCTCTAAGGAAGAGTTTTATTTCCAGGCAGTCAGAAACCACCCCGAATTCATCCAGCGTGTTCCCCAATACCTCATCGCTTCCTATCTAGGATTCACGCCCGAATACTTGAGCGAAATACGCAAAAGGCTTCTTTCTTAAACCAGTTTAAGTTTTTTCCTTTCCCTATTATTGAATTTTGCATTGAACAATTTTAAAAGAATAATACAATGCAAAAACGACTTAACATTAAGCAGGCCGCTCCGGATGCACTAAAAGCGATGATAGGACTTGAAGGCTACCTTTCAAAAATTTCCATATCCAAGACAGCCAAAGAACTCATAAAGATACGTGCCTCGCAGATCAACGGCTGTGCCTACTGCATCAACATCCACACTCAGGACGCCATTAAAAACGGCGAGTCAAACCAGCGCATTTTTCTCTTGAGTGCTTGGAGAGAAGCTGGGGACATTTTTACAGAAGAGGAAAAAGTGGTGCTCGCGGTAACTGAAGAGATAACATTAATTCATGAGAACGGATTAACGGATGAAACCTATACAAAGGCCTTACAGTATTTCAGTGAAAGCCAGATAGCAGATATAATAACGGCCGTCATAACAATCAATCTTTGGAACAGGGTTGTTCTCAGTACCCATCTCCGAATAGGAGAAAGTCTTGCATAACTTGCAAAAAACTAGTTTAATTACGATGCATCCAAAAGTTTAGAATTATAATTAAATTTGAAGACAATAAGCCCGATTTGTTTCGGGCTTATTGCTTTTACGAAAAACTCATTTAAAAGCACCAATTAGGATAGAAATGCTCCAGTGGAACAACAATCAAATAATTCATACAGCCAAAGAAAGACAATCCTGCCTTAACTTAAACAATCTTTTAAAATCCTGCATAAATTTTGTAAATTTATATATCAGTTTAATGCGATGGATCAATTGAGTTTTTACAATTTTTGCATCAATCCTACTCAGGACATCCGAACCAATTTTTTAACGCCAATGAAAGACAGACATTACATATAGAAAGCCAATCTCTTCAAATCATCCAAAAATGATGTTGAAATTTGTCCTGTCCCCGTCACAAAGCCAAATGGCGCCAATTAAAGACAATTGGCGCCATTTTTTTATTAAACATAACTGCTGATGGGCTACAGCTGAAAATTGATTTATTCCTCACTAAAATAAAGCATAAAATAGCCCCGATAGCAGCGGAAATCCTTCTGCGCCGGGTTTCGGCGCAGAAGATTGAAACGTATAGCGGGAAAAAGCTCCCAAAAAAACCAAACCTAAAAACCAAACCCTAAAAATAATATTATATAAACGCTTCAATAAACACACAGGCAGTCCTGCGGGCATAAGAACCCTTGAAAAAGAACAGAGAAATATCTGCAAAACCCGGCATCCACGCTATTCAGACCGTGAAGTATTCTTTCCGCCTGCAGATCAAAAACAGAAAAAGCATTATTTTGCCGCCAGCAAAACAAAGATTGCTTTTGGGCTTAAAATTATAAGATAAGACAATAATCCCCTAATTTTGCAGTTTACAAACCACACCCATGGAAAATCCAGGAACATTGCCTGATTGGAATTCCTGAAAGTGCTGGAAAGCATACAAAAAATGAAGAAGTTTGCAATTAAAAAACAGCAAGGAGATAAATGGCTGGTCTCCCACAACGAGCACCCCAGGTTCACCTGCCTGTTCGAGGATAAAAAATTCATTTACCGCAGGACCCTCACAGGACTCTGCGACCCCGCAGGGGATCCTGAGCAAATCGAGCTGGTCCAGAGAATGGAAAAATGGCTCTCGCGCTGCCATAAGGAAAAAATAAACGGCTGACACTGCCTAGGGCCTTGACAGCCCTTTCGGGCCGTGCTCTTTGCCGGGACATAAAAGAAATCCCCGCAAGGCTTTACATGGGCTCTGTTCCGGTGCAGAACGAAGCCTTTTCTGCGCTGCTGAGGCCAAAATTTGATTTGCTTCTCTTATTGCACTGCTGCTTTACTGGCGCCAAAACTTGATTTATTTCTGGAGTACTATTCAGGGAAATTAACAGTAGCATAGTGCCACATTAAAGGACACTATGCTTAATGCTTTATATAATATCAGATTAATGCTACTTTTTCATAATCTTAAAGGTTTTGTTCTCCAAAGATGTGTTTACATTTAGGATATAAATTCCCGATGCGTAACCTGTTAAATCAACTCGGTTTTCATGTGTTTGAAGTATAATATCACCAGACATATTATTCACTGAAACCGTAATAGATTCATCTGTACTGATATAGAAAACATCTGTAGATGGATTAGGATATACCATTAGTTTTGCAACGCTGCTTTCCAGGTTATTCTCACCCAAACCCAAACTTTTTGCTGTTGAGTAACTTTGCACCGGAATCCTGATGTTATCTACATTAAGATGGCCCCAGCCTCCCGTTGCATTGTCCACTATTTTAATGTAACAGTCAGTACCTATAAAATCGTGTGCGTCTAGTGTTTTGGAGATATAAGCCTCACTGTCATTATTATCTCCTGTAACTTTCATTAAAACACTGCCGTCAGAAGCCCTGACTAATGCCAAATACAAAGTATTGATATCAAATCCTCCGCCAACAAGGCAGGTAATCTTTCCATCACCTCCAAGTCTGAAATTTTGGGTCTGGATACTGCCGGTCTGACTGTCTTCGCCTTCCTTAAATGACCATAAATGATAGCTTCCGTGTTGATTAAAAGGGCCTCCCCATGACCAGTTGGCAGCATTTGTTACATCACCGTTTGAAAAGGCATTCCCTGTAATAGTCCATCCGGTTAAATCACCGGATTCGAAATCATAAGTTAGATAGCTGTTTTGCGGATTTGGCTTCACTGTAATGACAGCTGCTGCCGTAAACCCGCCATCAACTGCAGCAGCGGTAATTGTTGCACTCCCTGCAGCTATAGCTCTTACAAGGCCGCTGGTGTCAACTGTTGCTGCCTGCGGATTTGAAGAGCTCCAAACAACGGCCTTGCTGCTTGCCGATGCCGGACTTACCGTCGCGGTTATCTGCAGCGCAGCCCCTATATTCAATTCAGCGCTGGTCGGGCTGACGCTGATTCCCGTTGCCGGAACGTTTGCAAGGGTCTGAATTGGAATCTTTACATCATCAATATTAATATGGCCAAATCCTTCTGTTGAATTATCAACCACTTTTATATAACAGATTTCATTGATGTACTGCGCGGCGTCAAAAAAAGAAGCGCTATAGGCTTCTGAATTCTTACCGGTTTCCTTGAATAAAACCTGATTGTCCGATGCCCTGACTAAAGCGATATATAAGGAATTCAAATTCTGGCCTCCGCCCACTAAAAAAGATACCTTGCCATCACCTCCTAATTTAAAATCTGCTGTTCTTATACTGCCTGTTTGGGCATCCCCTCCGCTTTTAAAACTCCATAAATGGTACCTTTTCTGCTGGTTGAATGGAATAGTGCCCCAAAAAACAGTATCCTCGCTTACATCGGCATCTGAAAAAGCATCGCCCGCAGCTGTCCAGCCTGATAAATTGCCTCTTTCAAAATCGTAATTAAGATAACTAGGGGCCTGGGTAACGGTAAGTGTACTTTGAGCAGTGAAACCACCCTGGACTGTTTGAACTTTCAATATCGCCGTACCGACCGATTTAGCGGTTACTTTTCCCTGAGCGTCAATTTCCGCTACAGCTGTATTCAAAGAAGACCATGTAACGTTTTTATTTGTGGCATTCTCAGGAGATATTGAAGCTGTCATGGTTCTTGATTCTCCTACTGAGAGCGCAAAACTTGAAGGATTCATCACCACTCCTGTTACAGTCAGACTTGGCGGCAAAGGCATAACGGCATTATCCGGCACAGGAACGCTGATGGCATCCAGATTTAGATGTCCCCATCCCCCTGTGCTTTTGTCAACTGCCTTCAAATAGCAGTTCAATCCTCTATATTGGCTTGCATCAAATGATCCTGCTTTATAGGTCTCGGAATTATCTCCGGTGGCTTTCATTAGTTCGGCTCCGGTAGAGGCATTGACAAGGGCCAGATATAAATTGTTCATATCATTTCCCCCAGCGATTAAAAAATTGATCTTTCCGTCTCCTTCAAGGGTAAATGTGCCGGTTCTCATTTCTCCAACCTGAACATCCTCACCATCCAGAAATCCCCACATATGATAAGTTCCCTGCTGCATAAAGGTTCCTGCAAACCAGTCGGTTTTATCGGTAACATCAGCATTTGAAAAAGCATTTCCGCTCACCACTGACCAATTGGTCAAATCACCACTTTCAAAATCATACAACAGCTCTCCTTTAACAGCCTTAAATATAATACCCTGATTTACGCTGACTGTAGTACTGGTTATTTCCGGATCACTGTTTAGAAACTCTGACAAAGCAACCGTAACAGTAAAATTGGTAATATCCTTGTCGTAGTCCTGTGCAGTTCCAGATAAGGTTATTTTTACCCTGGTTGAATCAATGCGGCTTATATTATATTGCAGTCCTGTAGGCAGGTTCCGCAGAGTCCAGGATCCGGAATTTAAAACGTTCTTCCATTTATTATTGGAAACCTTGACCTCGATTTCCTTTCCCGCTTCGAAACCTTCCTTAAGTTCACTCGCCGAGGAAAGGATTAATGTTGTCATAGCTTCCTGTATAGCTTTGAAAATAACAGCCGTACCTGTGACCATTGACGGTGCCTTATCTTCTGTAAATTCAGAAACCGGTACGGAAAGTGTTACCGAACGATCCGTATCATAATCACTGGTGCTATTGCCTTGAAGGACAATTTTAGCTTTGGTATCCGAAACTCTTGCAATACTTGAAACCTGGACGCCTTGCGGTAAATTTTCTACCTGCCAAAGGGAAGGGTTAAGTGTACTTTTAAATGTATTATTGCTCACTGAAACAAAAAACTCTTTACCATTCTCAGCGTGTTCTGCAATAACACTCTCGCTTGATATATTAATTTTCGTCTGGGCTATACCAAAGGCTTTGTCCAGATTATAAACCTCAACATTAGTGAAAATCGAAGCTCCTCCCACAGAGTTCAGCTGAATGCCTTTGCTGTCCGCTTTTGTTGGATAAATCCTGCTTGAAAATGCAGCAGCATCATTTATAAAGACATCAATAATGGAATGGTCAATGAAAACCTGGAATTTGACAGGTTTTCCAAATGCTGCCTCGTCATAATCCCCTTTTAAAAGTGTGTTTTCTTCATTCTCGGAAGACAGGCTTGAATGGCTTTTATCCAATACTATCTGTTTGGTATTTACATCATAATACAATTTTGTATACTCGCCTCCGCTTGCTGAAACTGCAAAATTTATCCCATACTGCGTGGCTGTTGCCGCTGGATTCACACTAGCCACAATTTCAATTGCACTGCCATCTGCATTTAACTGCTGGGTTCCATTAACCGATAAATTGGTAAAGGATCTTTTACTCCCTGCCAGCCTTAAGCTTTGTAATTCAGGTGCAGGAGCCTGCCCTAAAGTCTTTGCATCAGGCAGTAGAGAGTAGACCCTCGGCAAACTATAGGTATGACACCAGCCGGCATTAAGCTGCGCCTGGGATGATCTTCTCTCATCCACCATACCTATTCCTACAAGTTGACCATTTGCTTTTCGTGTTACCGTTGGCGATAAATGTCCATGTATAATATCTAAATTTTTCGGCTGAATAAAATCCGGGGTAAATTTGTCTCCGTTCCAGCTGCCGATCCAATAAACAGCCCTTGTATATTTTGAAGGCCCGTATTTATTCACACTCCCGCCAATTGGATTGGTGATCAGTAAATATTTGCCATTTCCTAGAGATTCAAAAACAGGCATCTCCCATATTACAGAACCAATATCCATTTGCCCGTAGTTTACAGTGGAGAACTGGTCCTTGTGGTTCCAGGTCACCAAATCCGATGAACTGTAAAAATCAAGCCCCCCTCCGCTGCCCACTGCAGCTCCGATTATCATATTATAATTGCCTGTTGCGGCATCTTTCCATAGATAAGGATCCCTAAAATCATTAACAAATTGTCTGTTGATAACCGGTCCTTTCTTGGTCCAATTCTCTAGATTGGCATCACTGCTTGTGGCCAGTGATATGCCTGGATTGTACATACTGCCATGATTCACGCTTGTATAAAGGGCATGCGCTACATTATCCTTTACAATCACATCGCCTGACCAGATTCCCTTCATATCGGTTCCTGTCGTTCCCCCGCCGTCCAATGTTGGCCATAATGCATCTTTTTTATTCTCCCAATGTACCAGGTCACTGCTGGTCATATGTCCCCAGTGCATTTGTGTTTTAAAAGGTCCGTTTGGGGTTCTCTGATAAAACATATGATAGGCATTGTTGTATTTTACAAGACCGTGTGGCTCATTGGTCCAGTTTGCAGGCGGCATGGCATGATAAACCGGTCTTAAAAGATCGTTTTCAAATCTGCTTTCCGGTACAGCGATTGCCTGCTCTCCTGTTGTGGTTGCAGAGGCAATTCCCGCCGTGTAATCAGATAGCAATTCCGAATTTGGTTTTGCACGCGCATAAATTTTTGTATCATCAATCGCGGCATTGATACAGTTGATCAAAAAAATCCCCATCGTCTTGTTGACTTCACTCTTGCCAACAAGCAATGGCGTATCGGCTTTAGTAAATACCGCAGTGGCAGGAATTGCTGTTGATGCTACAACATTGCCGTTGAGTACCAGTTTTAAAGTGCCTGCACCGGCATCAATAACCCCGGCAACATGCACCCATTGGTATAAAGGAAAATTAGCCGGCGCCTTGACTTTATAAAGCTGGCCCGAAAGGTTTGCCTCGAACCACCACTCGCCAAAAGTATTTATGCTTAATGAAAAACCTTTTCCGTCCTTTCTTTGTGAAACAATAGCCGAAGGCGTCAGGCCATTATAAGGCAGTTCTTCATCTGAAGGATAAGACTCCAAAGAAATCCAGGTTTCAATAGTTGCCTGCCCTTGAAGAGGTGCTGCAAAATCCCCTGACACCCATGTGGAAAATCCGTCTGTTCTCAGTGCGTTGCCATAAATTCCCGGCACCCTTTCGGGTTTGCCGAATGTGTTGCTGATCGCAAATGATTTGTTGTCTATGGCATCCTTGATGGAACTTACACCCGACGCCTCGTTATAATTGAGATGAAGTACCGGCTGCTGGGAATACATGCAATTTATAAAAATCAGCAGTATCCCTATTAGTGTATTTTTTTTCATACTTTCTATTTGAACTTGTTTATCAAAAATCTGAATTGTATATATTTTTGTGATGGCATCCTGCTTTGATTAGAAAAACAAGCTGCCATAGCACCAAAAGAAAATGTCAAAACATTCCATCGATAAATACCAATAGAATAAAAAAATAACCAAAAGTAAAAATACTATTTCTTTAAATGAAAGGGTTTATAAAACGTTCAATCTCCTCAATTTTAAGATCAGGATTCGCGCCTTCACTCTGAGCAACCAAAGCCCCCACTGCGCATGCAAAATTAATTGCTTCCTGTGGATTTACCTCACTTAGCAATTTGCTGATCAGTGAAGCTAAAAAAGAATCACCAGCTCCAACTGTATCGACTACTTTGATTTCATAGCCGCTGTTATAGAACAGTCTACCCTGATGCAGCAGGACTGCTCCATGCCTTCCTTTTGTCACACAGATGCTTTTTGCTTTAGTATGGTTTGCTATGAACTCCAGATTTTGCTCCAATGAATTATATTTTGATCCCATATAACGGCTGATTTCAAACAGCTCATCATCGTTGAATTTGATAAAAGCGGCCTTTTTCAATAATTCTATAAGCAGTTCGGCAGTATAATAGGGCTTTCTCAGGTTAACGTCAAAAACCGAATACTTTGCAATTTCAATAAGCTGCAATAGGGTAGTTTTAGACAGTATATCGCGGCCGACCAGGCTTCCAAACACAAAGGCATCCGAATTCCTAACAGCTTCTAATGCAGTTTCTTGGAGTTCAATTTTATCCCATGCTTTTGGAAACATAATATCATAAGACGCTGAGCCTTTTTCATTAAGCATTACTTTTACTTCTCCGGTTTCAAATTCGGAGTTTACCTGGATGAGTTCTGTGCTGATTCCTGATTCCTTAATAAAATTAATCAGGGCATCTCCATTCTGGTCATTGCCAACGGCACTGATCATAGACACTTGATTGCCTAAAGACTGCAGTCTGATAGCAACATTTAATGGGGCGCCCCCAATTTTTTTGTGTGTAGGAAAAACATCCCACAAAACTTCTCCGAAGCAGGTTATTTTTGACATATTTTATGCTATTATAATAGAATCCAAAAGATATTTAATAAATCAAATATCCTTTGGACTTAAAAATTTACTAAGTTGATTTAATTATTTTGTTCTCAAGTAATCAATTGAGTTACGATAGATACCCTTTACATTATTAGCATACGGATTTATTCTGTTGTCATTCATAGACCATTCCATGCCCCCGAATCCAATACCGATTATTGTTCCGGCAAATACCGGAGTTGGCATAAATTCAATGATTCCTGCAACCGCTTCATCGGAAACACCGCTCCAGGTTGCCAGTACTTTCCCACCGTAAAGTCTTTGGAATTCTCCGAATTGACCCAGCTGGTGCCCCGCAGCAAGTAATGGCCCCAAGTCCCACATGGTGTTATGGTCCTCTTTAAAACCTCCATTTATAACAGGGAAATATCCGTTTGAATCTGTGGAAATTACAGTTGTGATATTAAAAACAGGGCTGTTGCGCTGGTCATTCTGAAAATTCACACCTGCATCTATAGACCAGATATCATTATTGTTTCCTCCTGCACCATTGCTTCGAATAGTCAAAAGGCCGCTTTTATCCCTTCCTATCTCGCCAATATAGGAATTGGCCATTCCGCCTGTCAGCATCTTTCCTCCTTCAGCAACAAACTGCGTAATTACATTTTTTTTGTTTAAAATCGCAGCCGGAAGCGCAGAGCTTCCCACCTGATCGTAGTAAAACAATAGTACATTAACCTCAGCAAGTGATCCTATTGTCAAATCATTAAAGGGAATATACACAAAATCTTCCTTATAGGTATCTTTTGCCCACTGCGCAAATGCCTTGGTGTCATCATCTGCAATATCGCCAATAGCAGCAGCTTCGTTAATAAAGGCAATTCGGCTTGGAAGTATTTTGTAATCAATCACGTAATTTCTTTTGCTATTGCTGAAACTTACCGATACTGCCCTATTGCTCTTCAAATTAATTGTTGTACCCGATGCAGGCGAACTAATTACCCCAGATGGGGTTGTGGTTTCCAGAAGTACTGATTCCAAATTAGTAGTGTTTGGAAGAACCACGCTGATTACCCCTGATAAGTTATCAATTGAACCAGGTACGCCATTGATGCTGACACTCTCTAAGATGCTTAACTTGGAATCCGCATCATCATTGTAATTATCCCTTGCGTCGCAAGAGATAATCAGCAATGATAAAAAACCAAATAAAACCACTTGATAGAAAAATGTTCGTTTATTATAATTTTTCATACTTTTTTATTTTAAATCAAAAGATCACTTTGTTGAATTGTATTTATTGCAATAAATAATCAATTACGTTTTTGGTGAATTTCTCAATATTAGATTGGAATTTATTAGTTCGTCCGTCATTTGTCTGCCACTCGTAAGAGCTGCCGCCCATAGAAATGATTTTACCTTTCCATGCCCCCACTGGATGCCATTCAGCAGCTACAACAACGCACATATCCGGAATAAACTGCCAATCTCCTAAAATAGTACAGCTTGTTAATTTTTCAAATTCAGCACCTCTTGCAACACTACAATGCTGCTCTTTCAAGCCAGGAATTCCACCTAAGTCCCAAACTGCATTGTGATCTTCTTTAAATCCATTATCCAGGAATGGAACAAAATCCCATGCAAAAGTATCTCCAAGAGCATTATTTATTTTTGTACTTGTAATGCCTGCAAAAGCTGGGTGACCTGTTACATTTGTAGGCTTACCTGCTGTATTGTTAAGTCCCCAGTACTCAATATTATCTGTACCGTTTCCTGTTCCAATTGTCGTTGGGTTAAAAGGTATTCTGCCCATATCATCTAAGTATGTGTTGGCAAGACCAGCCAAAAACATATTTCTTCCACTTTTTACAAAATCTGCTAAAATAGCGACTTGGTTCGCGCTCATTGCTCCACCATCAGGTAAATCTGTCGTTCCTGTATTGTCGTAATAAAAGAATAAAACTTTTACATCAGCCAACGCTGCAGCATTCAGACTGCTTAAAGGAATATATTTAAAATCAGCTCCATAGGTAGTGGCTGCCCACTGTGCCGCCTTTTTTGTATCCAGTTCTGAAATATTGTTTACAGAAGCTGCATTTCCAATAAAAGCTACCTTGGTAGGCTGGATAGACTGCACGGATACTGCGTATGTTTTTTTCAAATTTTCAGTATTGGTCACTACATAAGATACCGCCCCTTTTGAGAAATCCTGAGCCGAACCTGAAGAAGGACTTACAGATTGTCCAATTGGTGCAGTTACAGTTGGTTTTAATGCCGTTAGATCAGCTCCCGGAGGCAAGACAACTAAAATTGAATTGGCCCCATTATCAATAATTCCCTGAATGCCATTAATTTCAAAAGCAGAAATTACAGGTGCAGCCGTTTGAGTAACAGTTACTTCATATTGTTTTGCAGTATATCCATTGTTTGAAAGTACTGTATAGGTCTGTGGTTTTGAGAAATCTCTTGCAACACCAGAAGATACGTCAACCGTATTTCCTTCAGAAAGAACAAAATTAGGCGCTAACTTTGTAATATCCCCGTCCTGGCTTCCCACCTGAACGGCAATTTTTCCTGTGGCCTGGTCAATTACACCGGCCTTATCCCCAAATGAAAACGACAATATTTTTGGATCCCCATAAACGCCCAATGATACTGTATATTTTCTATTGGCCCCGTCGCTTGATTTGATTTCAAAAACAATTGAGCCTTTCGAAAAATCAAATGTTCCATTGGCATCAGGAGTAATTGTTGCTCCCTCAGGAAGTCTTATCTCAGGGGTAACTTTTGTAAGATCAGAACCCGATGGCAGAGTCATTGTTATAGTTCCCAGTGTGTGGTTGATCTCAGCATATTTTGCCCCTACCTTAAAAGATTGGATAATGGCATTAGTATAATCAGGAACCCTGTCCTGAAAATTGTCATCGCTTGCGCAGGAATTAAACATTAGAATGCTTAGCATTAAAACAGTAATTGCTTTAATGCCCATAAAAAATTTCTTTGGTTTCATGTTATAGTTAGTTTTATTTAGTAAGTTAATATCCAGCTCTTTGTTTGTAGACCCCTGAACTTGCATCAATTTCTATCTGAGGTATAGGCATAAACTCCTCTTTTGGTTGCAAAGAAGCTGACTGCAGATAAGTTCTTTTGGTTTTTTCCACCTCGATATAGGAAGCCGTATACTGCTCAGCAATTCCCCATCGTACCAGATCATAAAAACGATGACCTTCATTTGATAATTCCAGTCTGCGTTCCATTCGTAAAGCAGCGCGGGCTTCTTCTTGTGAAAGAGTTGTTGGATATAATCCAATTGCATAGTTTGCTGCATTTTTGGAATGATCATTAAAATCTTTTACGTAAGGTGAATTCTTAGCACGTGTTCTGATGAGATTTATAATTGTGATACCTGCAGCAATCTGCCCAGATTCTATCAAGGCTTCTGCTTTCCATAATAAAAGGTCACTGTATTTTATTATTGGAAAGTCCAAATTACCTAAAGCCCATGGGAAACCATTTGGATTAGACGCCATACCTGATGAATTAGGGGATATCATATTTTTCTTGGCAACAAAAGGCCCGTAAGTTGATATATCCCTGCTCCAATTTAGCTGCTGCGGCATTGCTGCCCAGTCTTTCCACGTAATTCCAGGTCTTCCCACAGAATGATCCAGCCTAGGGTCTACATTATCAGCCGCCGTTACATCTGCATTGTTATAACTATCAAAAAGAGGCAGTCCATTGGCTCCTACTTTAAAAGAGTTTACCAGATTCTGTGATGGTTTGTGAAAATCATCCCCGTTCAAATAAGGGTGGTTAGGATCATCTCCTGGACTATCAGGAGAGTTAAGTAAGTCCCCCATGTTCACATTGCCATAAGTTGAGCCATCATTGATAGAAAATTGGATAGCAAAAATATTTTCCTTGTTTCCATATCCAGGCTCAGAATATAATTTTTCTATATCCTGTACCAATGCATATTGTCCTGAATTGATTACCATATCAGCGCTTGTAATGGCATCAGACCATTTTTTTTGATATAATTGAGCCTTTGACAAAAAAGCGTAAGCTGTCATTTTATTTGCCCTGCCCAAATCTGTCTGATTAGCTGGAAGCAGTGCAATTGCTTCATTTAAATCCGCTTCTATCTTAGACCATATAAAAGCAGTGTCAAAAGTATTTGGGATTTTATTGATCTCATCAATCGGAGTATTTTCGTCATACCATACAATTGAACCGAAATTTTTCATTGCCTCGAAATAAAAATGGGCTCTCAAAACTTTTAATTCACCAATCCTGATATCCCTGTTTGGAAAATCCGCCGCAGTTTTTTGCGTTATGGCGCGAAGGGCTGTATCTACTCTTTTTAGCCCAAAATATATCGCCCTCCATAAATTATAGCCGTTTTCATTTGATGGAAACAGGTCGTGGGTCTCGATTTGGTGTGTTCCACCACCCGGATTATCCCCGGTGCCGCCTCCACCTTTATAAGAATCCCCAGAGCGGATATCTGAGAATATCCAATTCGAAGGAGCGTGGTCAAAAGGCCTGTCATCTCTTCCTTGGCCAGTATTAAACCTATAATCCAAGGCACCGTAAGCTGCTACAACTAACTGCTCGGCATCCATATTGGCCTCAGAAATTACGTTGTATTCTTTTACATCAAGATCAGAATCATTTACACATGCATTAAATGATAATGATGCTGTTATTAATAAACCTGTTATAATTGTCTTTTTCATTTTCTTTTAATTAAAAATTTGCATTTACACCAAATGTTACCGACTTAGAGTGTGGAATTCCGTAACCGGCAATCCCAATACCTGCAGCACTTAACCCTGCTACCTCATAATCAAAGCCGCTGAAATTGGTCAGGGTAAATAAGTTCTGGCCTATCAAATTAAAACGCAAGGATGTCATTCCAAAACCTCTAACGATCTTTGGATCCAATGTATATCCGATAGTGATCGTTTTGAGCCTTAGGTAAGATCCATCTTCCACATAATAACTCGATGGCTGCGTTTCATTATTTGAATTCAAGGTCGATAATGCCGGAATATTTGAATTTGCATTCTCAGGTGTCCATGCATCCAGTGTATTGGTTCCGTGGTTGTATCCGAAGTAGGCAAAATCCCCGATGTTTCTCTGCGTATTGTAAATATCATTTCCTTGTTTGCCATCAAAATACATCGATATATCAAAAGCTTTATATGAAGCATACAAATTGATTCCGTATATGAAATCCGGATGCGGATTCCCGATAATAGTTCTGTCATTCTGATCGATAACCCCGTCACCATTCAAATCCCTGTAACGGATACGGCCTAATGCTTTGCCAGGCTGATCTGCATGAACTGCCACCTCTTCCGGAGTCCTGAATATTCCATCAGCTATCAGTCCGTAAAAAGAAGCAATAGGGCTCCCCTGTTTTGTAATGGATATGCTGTTGTTTAATAGAAAATTTGATTCTGTATCTAGGCTCTCTACATTGTTTTTGTATTGGGATAAATTAAAATCAACCCCATAGTTGAAGTCATCTTTAATTTTATCCTTATAGCTTAAAACCACTTCATATCCTTTATTGCTCACACTTCCTGCATTAATCGTTGGCGGTCTTGATTCACCGCTTACTGCAAGAGCGATAGGATTAAGTATCAAATCATCGGTAGTCTTTATGAAGAAATCCGTCTGCAGCTGCAGCTTGTTGTCAAAAAAGCCCAAATCAAACCCGACATTATATTGTGTTGTTTTTTCCCATTTGATATCCGGATTTGCTTGTCTTGTCTGCAATATTCCTCCAAGGGTACCAAAACCGTCCCCCTCAATATCATAATCCGAATACTCAATTACACCTGCTACTGTGTTGTTTATAAAGCTTGACAAATACAGATAATCTCCTATTTGGTCATTTCCGTTTACACCCCATGAAGCTCTGAATTTAGCATTGGAAAAATATTTGCTGGTTGGGAAAAAACTCTCCTTATTAATATTCCATGCCACTGCTGCTGAAGGAAATATGGCAAATTTGTTATTAGGTCCAAATCTTGAAGAACCATCCCTTCTCACACTTCCTGATAAGATATATCTATCGTCATAAATATACTTGCCGGACATAAATTGAGATATTTTATAAGATTCTGTTTCATTTTTTATGGTTTGATATTCAGCATCTGGCCTGATAATATATCCAGAAGGGTCCGTAATATCTACTCCTCTTACTAAATCGCTGTGAACATTATCCTGTCTTGCAGTATTCTCTACTCCCAGCAAAAGTGATATACGATGCTTATTGAAATCTTTATCGTATTTTAAAGTATTTGTAAAAATGGTTGCCAGATAATCATTATTGGTATCCTCTGTAGTTATATTCTGGAAAGTTGATGGAATTGCACCATTCACTGAGAATGCTTCTGAGGCTGTTTTGAATTTAAATGTACCGTAATCAAAATTAAGGGTAGAACTGAAAACCAGATCAGGGATAATAGCATAACTTCCATAGACATTTCCTAATATTCTTTGGCTCATTTGTTTGTTTTTTCTGTTGCCCCATAAATTAGCCAGTGGATTTGGCTTATCCTGAAACCCTCCTGAAAGCGGCGCTGCGTAATCTCCTAAATTGGTATATACCGGAATAATTGGATTCTGCAGAACAGCATTCTCAAATTCATTTGCCTTCACCTCGTTAAATTTGGAATAAAGAAAATTCTCACCGATTGTCAATTTTTTGTCAAAGAAGGTATAGGAGGTATTTAATCTAAGATTCAGACGGTCGAAATAAGTATAGCGTTGCACTCCATTATCAACGGCATAATTAACACTAGAATACAAATTCAATCGCTCAGTTCCTTTTCGGTATGACAAATCATTATTGGTAGAAATTGACGGACTGGTAATGGTTTTTACCCAGTCAGTATCTGCTGAACTTTGCACACCGTTTGGATCCAAATACTGAGGTATAGTAAATCCTGACCCGTTATTGATTAAAACCGGATGTGTCGGCGTCTGGATACCAGCGCCCAGTTGCGCCTGATAATCAACATCTGCCCATTGCTGCGCATGCAGAACATTGATTCTGTCTCTGAGCATATTTACCGTAGCTTCTGTTTTAAACGTAAATTCAGAAGTTCCTTTTTTACCTTTTTTAGTAGTTACCACAATAACCCCATTGGCAGCTGAAGTACCATAGATTGCAGTAGACGCCCCATCTTTTAAAACCTGCATGGACTCAATTTCGTCAGTATTCAAAGACGTCGGGTTGGTTGTCTGTACCCCGTCAATTACCCATAATGGAGCAGATCCACTATTCACGGTGGTAAGTCCCCTGATGGTAATCTGGGAATCATTCCCCCCTGGAGTACCTCCGGAGTTTACCTGAATACCCGCTACTCGTCCCTGAAGGGCAGTCAGAACATTAGGACTTGCTTCCTGGGCCAGGTCAGCGACTTTTACAATAGAAATTGCGCCTGATATATCGGCTTTTTTCTCTTTTACATATCCTACTACAACGACGTCCTCAAGATTATTTATATTTTCTCTTAATATAATGGTGACAAACTTAGAGCCGTCAACGGTTAGTTTAGTTTCAGAAAATCCAATAAAAGAAACAATCAGTTGGTCACCTGAATTTGCCTTAATTGAAAATTTACCATCAAAATCCGAATTTGTGCCATTTTTTGTTCCTTTCACAAGGATGGTGGCTCCAGGAAGCGGATTTTTATTCACATCGGTTATAATTCCCTGAATTTCCTTCTGCTGAGCACTCGCAAAGAGAAAAAAGAAGAAAAAACAAAGGGATGCAAAGCTTTGATTTGCATGTAAGCGTTTCATTTTTGTCATTTTTATTAAGTTAGTTTAGTTAGTTAAGTAATTTATTTTTTGAATTTTAAATTTAGTTCCATATCCTCCAGTGCCACGCCTTTTGTCTCGGGCATTAAAAACAAAACGAAGAGCAATTGGAAAACCATCATCACGGCAAAGAATGCAAACATGTAGCCCGCTCCAAACTCAGAGAAAAAAATCGGAACCAAAGAAGGTATAATAGCCGCAAGTACCCAGTGTACAGAACTTCCAAAAGCCTGTCCTGATGCCCTTAGCTGATTTGGAAAAATTTCAGAGATGAAAACCCAGATCACAGCGCCTTGGCCTATTGCATGTGATGCGATAAACAAAAAGAGAAAAATTGGCACCAGCATTCCTGTCCAGCCGTAGAAAAATGCGGCAGAAACCAGTCCTAGGGACACAATATATCCAATTGATCCAATAAACATCAATTTTTTACGCCCTAGCTTATCAATCAGAAAAACGCCAATAAGGGTAAATATCAGATTGATTATTCCAATACCGATACTGCTTAAAAGTGCTGTACTCTGTCCTAGACCCGCTTCCTGGAAAATCCTCGGGGCATAGTATAGAAAAGCATTGATTCCGGAAAGTTGATTAAAAGCTGCCATCAAAAAAGCCAAAATCAAGGGAAATCTGTATTTATCCGACAAAATAGTCTCTGTTAATTTCACATCCTTATTTGAATTTTTTATATCTGAAATTATTCTCTCAACATCACTATCAGGCTCAATTTGCTTTAATATTTGCGCAGCTTTCACATGATTATTATTAGAGAGCAGCCATCTTGGGCTTTCAGGAATATAAAAAACAAGAACTGTATATATCAAAGCTGGAACAACCTGAATCCCTAGCATCCATCTCCATGCATTCTCTCCTGTATCGCTCAGTACATAATTGGAAAGAAATGCAATCAAAATCCCAAAGACAATATTAAACTGATAAAGGGATACCAGTCTTCCTCTCTCTTTTGATGGTGCAATTTCAGAAATATAGGAAGGAGCCGCTATTGTAGAGGCGCCAATTCCAAGACCACCGATAAATCTAAAAAAAGCAAATGTCCATGGATCATTGGACAAGGCTGAACCTAGTGCTGAAATAGTAAATAAAATACCTATAATCATCAATGTTTTCTTTCTCCCTAGTTTATTGGTTGGAATGGCTCCAAAAATAGCACCAATTACGGTACCCCATAATGCCATAGCCATAACTACAGAACCGTGAAAAAAATCACTTGAATTCCATAACTCCTGAAGCGTCTTATCTGCACCTGAAATTACTACTGTATCAAAGCCGAATAAGAATCCTGCTAAAGATGCTATCACGGACCATAAAATAATTTTTTTATTCATTTTTTGTTTAGTATTAATAAATTGTTAGCCAAACATAAATATTGTTTTAAATAAACATAATTGATATTGTTACAAAATGTTTCAATTTTGATAATCCATCTTAAAATATTGAAATAGTGATGGTTATGGATTTTATTTTATTCAAATACCAATTGTTTATTGGAAAATGTTGCAGGCAAATACGACTGTGTTACATTTTTATTTACCCATGATATTTTAAGTGGCAAAAAAAAGGACTAAAAAAAATGTATAGTTAATTTTTTAATCCTTTAATTCAAATATCAATAATTATTATGCTAAATATTTACAAATATGTATCTAATCCCACTGACTTAAATACTAATTTTTGATCTTGTTTTGAAGTTTCAAAAGATACATTCAGTACACTATTAGGAGCAAAAAACAAGTTGGTAAATACATATTTTCCATCGTGGGTAAAAACTTCCATAGAATACTTGTCCACAATAATCCTAACTTGAAATTCTTTATCAGAATGGTCTAGCTTGATTTTCTGGATAGTAGGGAATTGCTTGCTATTTACATACTTATCCGATTTTCTGCGCTCTAAAATGAGTTCATTAGTATTTTTATTATATGAAAAATTAATAATCGAAGAACCCTTGCTTTTAATATTAAAACGCAGGAAATCATGGATCGTGGATGGATTAACAGTAAATACAGTCGAAAAAGATAAACTGTCGGATTTAGTAAAACTGCTCAGTAATTTATTTGCCTGCTCAATTGTAGCTTCGCTTTTGACAATCGATTTTTTCTTGTAATTGTCAATTTCCTTCACTGGCTCCTGTTTTAAATAGAAAAAACCATCTTTCTTCTCAAGACTTAATGTTCTGGGAACAGACATCGATCCTCGCCATCCATAATAAGGAACTTTGTCAGCGTACTCCCAATTATTCATCCATCCCAGCCATTTTCTTTCTTTTGTTTCTTTAGGGGTGCCATTCCATACTACTGCGGCGTAAAAATCCTTTCCATATTCAATGAAATTCAATGGTTCCTTTGTCAGTGACTTGTTGACTTTAAAGGATTTTCCATCAAAATCTCCCAAAAAGTATTGAAGTCCAGATCCCCCAGCTATGCTGTGTGTTCCCAAATTAACCCCAAGGACCCAAACAGACTCATTGTTATAGTCCAATTGAAACAAATCAGGACATTCCCAAATACCTGCAGTCACTCCAGCAGGTCCAAACTCGCTCATCAGGTCCCACTTTTTTAAATCTTTCGAACTGTAAAACTGGACCTTCTTTTCTTGTGAAAGTGAAACGGTCATGATCCATTTTTGATCCGCCTGATACCAAAAAACCTTTGGATCCCTAAAGTCCGCCTTTTTTAAATCGATTACCGGATTCTGATCATACTTGGTAAAAGTCCTTCCTTTATCGTTGCTGTAGGCTATGCTTTGGCTCTGAAATCCCGATTTAGCATCATAAGCTGTATAAATAGCAACAATAGGCGGCACATTTCCCGTTCCAAAACCGCTGGTATTTTGATGATCCACTACAGCAGAACCTGAAAATATCATTACTTTATCTTCTTCCTCCAGCGCGATTGGCAGATGCTCCCAGGTAATCAAGTCCTTGCTTACAGCATGCCCCCAACTCATGTGTCCCCATTTTTCACCATAAGGATTATACTGGTAAAACAAATGGTATTCCCCCTGATAAAAAAACATTCCATTTGGATCATTAATCCAGTTCTTTTCAGGGGTAAAATGCAGCACAGGCCTTGCAGCAGTACTGTTATCTGAAATTGGGCTATTGCTGTTTTTTTGGGCAATACAGCTTGTCAAGGCAGCCAACATAAATGCTGCCAGTATACTTTTATGCTTTTTCATTTATTTTACAATTACTTTAGTTTGAAAAATTTCATTATTTATGATTCCTTTTATTAGATAGACGCCCCTTGAAGCCTTAAGGCCATTGTCATAATAGCCGTCCCACTGTATTGAATTATTTTCAGGATCTACCATAGCTGCTATTTTACGCACAATTGTTCCTGAAATATCAACAACAGCGGCATACACAACTGTCCCTTGTGCAAGGGTATTAAACTGAAAATTAAAACCAGAATCAGAAGGATTGGGAAATACTTGCAGATCGGCTTCTTTTTGTTTGGCAGGCTTCTGGGTTGAAACAGTGCCAGACCCTTCAATATTATAAATTGTCAAATCTTTGGCTGTTGCTGTTCCCCCTTGAGCATACAATTCAATTCCGTCTGAACCCTTTGAAGGGAATACCCTGGTTGCAAAGGCCAATTGATCGTCGATAAAAACTTCAATCACTGAAGCATCGACAAAAATCCTCCATTTCATATCCTGCTTTGGCATGGTATAAGATGTAGCCAGATTTCCTAAAGGTACGCCTGTAAGCTTGGAAGAATTGCTTCTGTTCACTACAAAATTCTGAGTAGTATAATCATAATAAATAATAGTTTCTTCTCCGTTGGCTACCCCTTTGTTTAATATAAATCCAACTTTGGTAGCATCACCAGGATTTATAGTGGCCTCAATTTCATATTGTGTACCCTTAGCGTTATTTAAAACATTACTAACACCAGCGCTGAAATTCACATTGCTGAATTTTTGGGATCCTTTCCTAAGAGCTGTTAAATTTGGATGCGGCTTTTGGTAGATCTTATTATTTGCCAATGTCCAAACTCTAGGCAGGCTGAAAATATTTGCCCACCCCTGTTCTTTATGCTTATCAGATGTAACGCCATCCGGGATAATGCCAATAGCGGTCAGATTCCCATCTTTATCCTGCTGAATAGTAGGTGAAAGCAGCTGGTTTATTACATCAAGTCTTTCTGGAGTTCCATTGTCTGTAACAAATTTACCATTATTAAAATTTCCTGTCCAATACAATGCATTTGCGTTAGGAAGTTTATTGATCAGTAAGATTGACTTGCTTCCAAAATTATAATAAACAGGCATTTCCCAAAAATCTCCAGTACCGTCCGAAGCCGGGTTTCCTTCCAGCATAGTCCCCTGATAGGTCCATTGCTGGAAATCTTCATTCAAGGCTTTATATAGAAACAATCCTCCTCTGGATGTTCCGCTGCGAAGTCCTGTACCAATCATCATATACCAGCTTCCATTTTCCTTAAATACAAAAGGGTCACGAAAATCTGCATGTGAAACCCCGGCTGGAGCGCTCGTTATAATCGCAGATGCATTTTTAGTCCAGTCAATATATGGGCTTACAGCTGTTGCCAAACCAATTCCTGCTTTGCTTTTATCAACTCCGGTATAAAATAAATACGGTTTTCCACCGGAAACTACCGCATGGCCTGACCATATACCAACTTCATCAAAACCAGGCTGAGGCCATAAAGCCTGCTTCAGCTCTTCCCAATTAACCAGATCATTACTTACGTAATGTCCCCAATTAATATGTTCCAAATAAGGTCCGTTGATGTTTCGCTGGCTGAAAATATGGTACTTTCCATCCAAATAGATCATTCCATGGGATTCGTTAGTCCAGCCTGCGCTGGGCATAAGATGATATTTCGGTTTGTTGTTATCATCTGCAAATCGCTCATTAGGAATTCGCAGATCAGGGATTGTTATTTTTTGCTTTTGATAATTTGTCTGAATTTCATCAGCAGTAAGCATTTTATCCCATACAGAAACTAAATCAACAGCACCAGTAAGTGCATTAGTATCAAATCCTGCAAGTGTTTTCACCTTGGATTCCTTTCCAACAAAAATAGTGGCATTCTTATCCCAGGCAAGGGCGCCGGCAGCAAAAGATGAAGACTCAATTTCCACCCCATTAAGGAACAACTTTGCTGCTCCTTTTTCCGCATCAATATTTACCACAATAAAGCTCCATTCCCTGAGTTTTACTTCCTCATCTGAAATAATCTGACGCACATCATTTCCAATCTTAAATTGGGCAATTACTCTTCCATGCTGATTGATCCCGAAAGAGACTCCTGCACTGTTAGAGGTATTCATATTTGAAAAAACAGCCGCAACTGTATGCTCGGTGATAGGATCTTGGTTTTTTCTCTGAACGGGAAACACCGCCGGTGCTATCCAGCCTGAAACAGCAATATTTTTTGTTGGATAGCTGATTGCTGCATTTCCGGATGCCCATCCATAGTAGCCATTAACACGCAGTGCGTTTCCCTCCAGACCCGCAATTCTTTCTGCAGAATCTGTGGGTCCGGCTATGATAAAATTTGACTTTGTTTTGGATTCAGTGGTATTCTGTCCGGAGGTTTCATTAAAGCTAAAACCTATTATCTGAGAAGCGGCATTCGAACCTGGATCAGGACCTGGATCTGGTTTAGGATCCTGTTTGGATTTACAGCCTATCAGCAGCAGTCCAAGTAGTAAGTATTTCTTGTTCATATCTTTATAATTTTCATAAAAATAGAAAAGCAAAATTACTTAGACTTCTCAAAATGTTACCTTGAGAATAAAAAATAAATAAAATATAAAATACTAAATATCAAATAGATACATTTATTTATTTTGATTTTTTTTTAAACAGACCTCAATACATCTAAAAATGATACATTCAAAGAAAACGATTAAGTTCGAAACTCCTTTGGAGACAAATTATATTTGTTTTTGAATGATGTAGAGAAATAGTTCGGCGTCGAAAAACCACAGGAATAAGCAATTTCCGAAATGGTAAGTGTAGTATTTTTCAGCAATTCCTTGGCTTTTTCCAATCTAATATTATTAATATAATCACTAATATTGACATTTAGCAATGCTTTCATTTTTCGATATAATTGTACCCTTGAAATATTTAGATTTTCAGCAAGTTCTTCCACTGAAAATGATGAATTATCCAAATTTTCAGAAATTAGATCATTGATTTTTTTAATAAAATCCCTGTCCTGCGCGCCGAATCCCAGCTCTTCAACTTTATTGAGGTTATTGGTATAATAATATCTTATTTTTTCACGATTGAAAAGAAGCCCTTTTATAGATTCTTTTAAAACTTTTAAATTAAAAGGTTTGGTCAAAAACAAATCAGCATTGGCTTGAAGCGCTTTCACAAAAGAATTGTCATCATCTTGAGCCGTAAGAATTATAGTTGGAATATGTGAGGTACGGGTATCTTTCTTTAAAATCTCACAAATTTCAAAACCGCTTAATTCAGGCAGATTTAAATCACAGATAATAATATCAGGTATAAGATCAAAAGCAGTTTCGATGGCCTTAGTTCCATTGCATTTTATTACGTTGTAATTGGGTTCGAGTTTTAAAGTTATAAAATCAAGAAGGTCGACATTATCTTCGATAATTAATATTGTATGTTTCTCTTCGTCTGATTTCAATTCCTCAGTCCTTTGAATATCAATATCTAGATAGTCATAATCATTATTAGTGATAAAAGCCGATTCATCACTGACAATTGAATTTTCAGTTAAATGATCCTTCCCCAGCTTGATGGTTATGATAAATTCAGTTCCATTTTTGGAAAATACCTCGATTTTGCCATGGTGAAGATCAATAAAATTTTTTGAAAGGCTAAGTCCGATTCCAGAACTGTTCTTATAATTATTTGAACCCTGGTAAAAGGAACTAAACACTTCTTTGATCTCATTGTCAGGAATACCCATTCCTGAATCCTTAATACTAATTTTAAACGAATTATCCTCAGTACTTTTAAATATTGAAACATAAATGCTGCCATTGTCCGGAGTAAATTTAAAGGCATTGGAAAGCAGGTTGAAATAAACCTTATCCATAAGGTTTCTGTCTATAAATGCCTCGATTTGCTCATGACTTGATTTAAAAGTATAATTGATATTCCTTCTGGTCGCCTCTCTTGCAAATTCTTTGAAAATTTCCTTGGAGAAACTTACGACATTGGTCAGTGCCGGATTGAAATTGAATTTCTTTTCCTCAATTTTTCTGTAATCCAGCAATTGATTTATTAATCGCAGCAGCCTTCTTGAATTATTATGGATCAAATAAAAATCTTTCTTGTTCGTTTCCGCAATTATAGATTTGTCAGAAGTTACCGAATCAATAGCGTTCATGATAAGCGTCAATGGAGTTTTGAATTCATGCGATAAACCGGTAAAAAAATTCAGTTTGTCCTCATTGCTGATTTTCAGCTGATTTGCAAAGGTTTCAATTTCATTTCTCTGGCTCAGGATTTTCTCATTTGTATCTTCAAGCAGCTTCTTTTTTCTTAAAATAGTAACCGCTGAATAAACACTATAAATGGCAAGGCTCAAAATTACAAGCAAAAAGAAGGTCAATAGCCTTGTCAGATTATACTGAGTAGTAAAAGCTATTTCCTGCTTTTTGATGGTATTTTGCTGCAATTCAATATCGGTCTGCTGTTGGGTAATTTTATCAAATTGATTGATCATGATATCAGCGTTAAGCGAATCAATTACAATTGTTGTCAATTTATTATACTTAGGCACTTTTTCTCCTTTCAATATTTCAAGCGCCATTCTCAATGCTTCACTTCCACCGGTAGGATATAAAATAGAAGCAGCCAGAACCCCATCCTTTACCAGATGAATACCGCCATTGGGGCCATTCAAACCATCAACTCCTATAAATTTTATTCGGTTTTCCAATCCCCTCTTGCGCGCCACTTTCCAAGCCTGATTTGCAATATTGTCATTAAATGCAAATACATAATTTATGCCTGGATTTTTTTCTAAGAGCATTTCAAACTCTTTTTCAGGCAGCCCCTTCTTGGTTCCATCCAAGCGGCCGACAACAGAGACTCCTGGAAATCTTTTTATAACTTCATTAAAACCTTGTGTACGTTCTTTCCCGGGAGATGTATCCAGATCGGCAAATACTTCTACGACCTTGGCTCTTTCTTTAGAATTTGAAATTAAATATTTTGCCGCCAGACGGCCTACCTCCAAATTGTCCGCCCCCAAATAAGTGGTAAACTGGTCTGTATTAATTTTTCTGTCGACAAGAATTACAGGTATATTTTTCTGATATGCCTTCTCGATAATTGGAGTCAGGGCATTGCTTTCCAATGGTGAAATGATAATGGCATCCATACCGTCATCTATCATTTTTTGAATCTGCTGAATTTGTTTCTCTGAATTCCTGTCCGCGTTGTAAATTGTCAGGTCTACCTCAGGATAAAGCGAAGCTTCCAATTTCATAGAATAATCCATAGCAACCCTCCACTGATCTCCACTTATGCATTGTGAAAAACCAATTTTTTTTCTATGATTTTGAGCAGTATCTCTATTACAAGATAAACAAGCGAAAAATAAAAGTAGAACGAGAATATTTTTCATCCAATTCAGCATAATGTGAGTCTTTTTAGACAACAAAAAAGTTTTGTAACAAAAATAAACATAAAGAGCAGTAATTTTAAATAATGCAAAAAATTATAACTATAAAATTTACAATCATTAATTTAAAGCATTCAATAATTACATTATTCATAGTTTAACGGTTCGAAATTAGTTTTTTTTACATAAAAAGAATTATAAAATTGATTCAATACAGTATAGTTAAGTTACATTGAATTATATAATTTCTGTTATTGTAAGGGATTTTCCACGAAATAGTCCATCAAGTTTCTTATGTCCATTAGTATTTTAAAATGAAAACAAAAACAGATCTTTAAATGTTAAAAAATTAGATATGAATTCCATCAATCCCCAACGGGACATCCAAACCAAATTGATAATACCAATGAAAGACAGACACTACATATAGAAAGCCAATCTCTTCAAATCATCCAAAAATGATGTTGAAATTTGTCCTGTCCCTCTCACTACTAAAAAAACGTTAAAACTTAGGTTTTAGCGTTTTTTTTATGCTTTTCATGTAGTTTTTTATACGTTTTATCCTACTTAAATACACGGTTTAGACATCCTGTTGAGGTGACTAGTCAGGATTTAAACCAAACTTAACATACTAATTTACAGACATAAAAACATTCAACTTATCTTTATATTAAGAATAATTTAACACTGAAAAACTAAATTATGAATTATAGAGATGAGCAAAACAAGGGAAAAATATCTCCAGAAAAGGCACAGAAAATGCTTAAAAAGGAAGGAATGAATGTAACAGTTGAGCAGGCAGAAGAAATATTATACTTTCTCCGACTGATAGCAAATATTCATATTGTAAAATTTATCGAGAAGAACAAAACGACTGAAAAAAACTAGATGTCTCGTCACAAGCACTTGATTGCTATATTTTAAATCAATAAGTATTTCTTAATCTGGTATATAATTAAAAAGAAGGCTAAAAGCCTTCTTTTTAATTATATACAGCCATCTTCAATTTTTATTGTGATAAATAAAGTTAGATTAGATTTTATCGAATTTTAGAAACAATATTATTTTATTTCAATCTGCAAATATTTTCCTTCTTGATTCCTGCCAAAATCAATATAGATTTCACCATCGGAATTAGTTGTCAATAAATTTCTTTTAACCTTCTGTCCCTTTTGATGCACCCTCCACCCTCTTGACATTGAGGAATATTTGGCATTAGCACTCGTGTCACACAAAGAACCGTCTGAAATTATGGTAACACGGGCCTGTGCAGAGAGACAAGGTTAAATTTATCTAAGTTGAGAATGTCATCAATATGATCACGATGCGGATGGGTAATAACTAGATAATGAATATCTCTAATTTTGTAATGGCCATACAAGGTTTCTAATGGACTGCGGTCCTCACTGTTCTCAGAGTAATCTCCTCTACCCAGATCATAAACCAGATTTTTATTATTTGGTGTTCTTACAAAAATTGCATTTCCATGCTTCACGTCCCATACACGTACTTTTAAGTTTCCCATATCTTTAAGATTTAAAAAGTAAAAGATTAATATTAAGTTTACGTTTTGCTATTGTATAAACCTGTTGAATTTCCCTTTGCTATACGGGTTTATACATCGCTGTTTCATTTGTTTTCAAATCCATACCATCAATTTATATCTGTAAAAAACAATACCCTCTTACTTTATTGAACATTACATATCTAAATTCATTGAAAATACTGAACCGATTACTTGTTTTTTATTCTGAAGCTATTAAAATTGGGGCATACAATTTTACCTGAAGCTCAGTAATACATTCGGCATGTTTAACCAAAGCGTCTATCTGCTTGATCTCAAGCTTTGTCAGGTTTGTCTTTACACCTCTTGCGGTTGTCAATTCAGCATCCGTGGGTTTTTGTGTAATAATTTCAGCATATTTGATGCTACGCATCAAACGTTCCTGGATTACATCCCATTTCTCACTGTCAATTTCAACCTGGGATATCCCATGCAGTTCTGCGACTTCCTTTAAAACTGCTCCCTTTTTTAAATTATCCATAAATCCATCAAGGCAGCTTTCTAAGTCCCATCCAAGGGACTGATAAGCTATTGACTTTTGATTAAATCTATAATTGTCGTATACATGCTGGATCATCTGATAGTTTTTTATTCTGTTCATGAAAATTTCACTGGTTCTCATAAGAAGCTGCAGCACATTATTGAAGGAACTTATCTTTGGCATCATGTTTCCGGCATCACTAACAATTATTACATCACATTCATATGAACTATTTTTTTGTGTCAGCTTATGCACACCCTGATTATCATAGACTCCTCCATCTACTAAACAGGGTCTAATGCTTTCAAAATCACTTTCATCTTGAAAATATTTTTTATCAATAAATATCGGTGTAAATGCAAACGGAACACAGGTAGAAGCAGCCACTGCAAGAGAAATGGGAAATTGTTCAGGTTTAAATTTTATCGATTTATGCCCTTTTCCCGGATGCTCATACAATGAATCACTCATTTTGTTTTTAGAAAAAGTAAAGGGTCTCCCTGTTTCAAGATTGGTTGCATTTATCGCTATTAGCGGCGTTGGATTAAAATCTTTCAAAGCCTTTCCTTCAAAAAACCATTTAGAATAAAGTCTGTTAATAATAGTACTGACCGGAAATATTTTAAACTGAAAAATAAGCACGCAGCATATCATAGCAATCAGAAGAAGAGTCGACACCCACGCGAAACGTGTAAATAATAAATATAGCGATAACAAAACTATGGAAATCAAAAAGAAAGCTATGCAGATAAACCTAAAGGAAAGCAAGATTCCTTTAATTATGCTTTTTTGTACGATGGCTTTTAAACACTTTTCAAAATCTTCAAAATTTTCACCTTTCAATCCGTAACAGGCCCCAGTAATTGATCCCCCAGAAATAGTAGAAATTACATCCACTTTTTCAAGAATTCCCATTTCACGTAACTTTCGTAATGTTCCAAGATGATAAATAGCAGCCCTGTATCCGCCTCCCGACAATGATAATCCAATCTTAAATTTTCTATCTTTTATTTTAATCATATACAAAAGGTATTATTTTATTTTTTGTTACAATTACAGCACAGGTAGGAATTGGAATCTGCTTGTTTATCGCCTGCAGTTTCTCAATGGAAACCATATCCTGACCGCTTAATGTTTCCAAATTCATTGGATGTGTATGCCACTCCCCTACGTAGCCGATAACCTGCCCTGTCTGGTACTTTATATCATCAACCAGATTTGCAAGACCTTCAATACCGCGGTTAAAAGCCACAGGAGAACTCGTGCTGTCAGCCGGCTGCTCAATTACATCATAGATATGCAGCGTTTTTGTTTTGTAACTCGCAATACCAATCAGTATGCCGCCAGTTTCATTGGGCACATGTGAATTGCAGAGATCCAGCAGTTTCCTGCTGAGACCCGACAAAAATCTTAACGTCCAAAAGCTATCATTTTTACTTTCGTAAACTTCAAACGGTTCCACACAATACCTCTTATTCGAAATCTTTGGAAAATTATCCGCAGATTTCCTGAAAACATTTAGATAAATAAATCCACTTTTCAAAAAATCCTCAAAAGGGTAAGCTGCAAGAACTTGCGAGAATGCGGCGCCATGGAAGCTTATTAAATCATCAGCCATTACATTGGTAACCGAACTGCATCCCATCCCGATATCTAAAACATCCTGCTCTCTATCTGCATCTCCTATCCGCCAATATGCCAACTCTGAATTCTCAACTGCTAAATAACAGGCCAAATAGATAAGATCATCCATTCTCGGGTTATTGGCTGAACCTTGTAAGTATAATAATCCAATCTCACCGCCATCAACAATTTCACATTTAGCGTAACGAGCATTTATTACATCCTGCCTCTCAATGAGATTATGCATCACACCAGGGCTGGCCGTTGAATCTACTATCAGTTTATACTTTGCAACCTCTTCGTTTTTAACAAAAGATATCGGCCTATCAAAAAAAACAAAATTATTTGTTGCATCAAGTTCATAAAATGCTTTTATTTCCTCAACAACAGCTTGCGATTTTTTTCGGCCCACATGATTTGAAAATAAGACATGTCTTCCAATATTATGCTGCTGGAAACTATCATGATCAACAACACCAAGTACATTTTTACCGGAGCGGGCATCGTGCATAATTATTTTCGATCCCAGTGAACCTGCTCCAACATATAAAGTTTCTGCCAATCTTGTTTCATTACTTAATGATGATGCCAGCTCTGCCGTAAAAGGCTGGGAATGGGAGGAAATACAAACCCCTTCCTCATCATTAACCAATCCGCTAAAATCATCGTTTAAGATGAGAGTGTAGGTAAAGAATTCATAAGTTCCCTCATACCCAATCACTTTATAAGGTCTCTTAATTGCATGAGTCATCACTAGAAGTGATCTCAAAGGCACATTACCCGCTTTTAAAGCTGATAACATTTCAGCAATATCAATTCCTCTAATCTTTAAAAACCCTTTCAGTTCCCCATAATTAGCCGGCAGATTTGTAAAATATGCCGGTTCTTCATTCTGATCAGGATCCCATATCAAAAGAGAATAAAATGGAAGTACTTTACTGTTATGATCCCTGCTTTTATTTTCGACTTTTGATATTGCCTCCCTAAATTTGTCAAGACTGATAAAGGGGATGTCCGAAATTGATTTGAAAGCCCTCTCATTTTCTGCTTCTCCAGTATAAGCGGAACTTAAAATAAGCGCCAGTGGGTAACTGTCTACAAATCTTCGATTCTCACTCACTATATCTCTGAAAGTCTCATATTTGAAAACATGTTTTCCCAGTGATGTATTCAGACGAACGGGATCAAACTCGTTATTGTCTGTTACAAGGGTTCCAGTCGCTGCCTTGAAAAACCATTGAGCCGCAATTATTAGCAAATCTCCAATGGTCTTAGTTGCAAACCACTCGTTCAAACTTCCGCGAACCAAACACAATACAGCCGGTTTCCCTTCATCTGAATAATACAGATGAGGGAGCCTGCTTTTAGGAAATGTCTTTCTGTCAGACATAATCAACGGTGCAGCCTCTGGATATCTATGCAAAGCTATCTTTACCAGTATTGGTTCGACAGCTAATATATTATTATCTATAGAACCGCGTGCAGGAAGGGAAACATTATAACTTGCCGCAATTACAATGTGATGCTCATCCCAGACAAATACCTGTAGAGAGGGATCGTTAAAATACGCTTTGACCTGTTCTACTGCTTCAGCAGTTTTAGCACTCAGCTGCCCGCTGTATGCTTCTAAATGGATACTATACTGCATCAGCCCTGAGAAATTATCGATGACGCAGCACCGCTTCCTCCGGCAGAAGTAGCTGCTCCAGAAATTTTTTGCTTAAAAGCCCTTGCAGGACCATTTTTAGTGATTTCGAAAACAATTGGTTCCGGTTTTGATTCTTTAGGCTCAACAGCCGTATTTAGAAATTTTTCCTTTGATTCAATTTTTTTAATATACTCAACCTTTGCATCATAATACGGCGGATTATCATCATTGTTTACGATTTTTTTACTGGAAGCAATAACAAAAGCTCCTGGTTTTGCATAATCAAGTGCCTCCAGAGAGGTCTCAATTACCTCGTCTTTGTCAGTATCATTGAAAAATGTCCAAGAGCAGTGATGAGGAGCCATAAACAAATCCCAATCCAATGCTTTTTCCGTTTTATCATTTCCATATCTAGTGGTTCTATCAATTATCTGTTTCCAGGTACTATGATCGGAATCACCTCCAAAAATGGCCTGACACGAAAATACCGTATCCCAAGAATTTTCTTTGAATCTTGCCTGAAAAACAATACTTGCCGAATTTTTATCTTTTTCAGGAGAATCTAAATGAATTTTGAATGGAGCATGAATAAAAATTGAAAACTTATCCTGCACCCTGTCATTAAAGCTAACGACTACCTCACCAGGTTTTGAACGCAGATCATCCAAATCATCATATTTTTTACTTCCGTCATAACCGATTATTCGAATCCTGTTTCCAGGAAGGTCCTTTTTTAGATCTCCTTTTCTATGCAGTTCTAATCTCCGTTCCGCCTCTTGCTGGTAAGCATCTTCATCCTCATTACTGTACTGCTCAGCAATCATTGGCGAGAACCACATAGCATCAACTCTGATAAGATTTTTGTCTTTATCTGCCTTCGAATAATCTCCCGGAGCTCCCGTGTAGAAATTCTTTTTAAATCCACGGCAATGGTCATGATCGCCATGGGTAAGAATAAAAACGTCCAAATACGGAATGCCATCAGAATCTTTCTTTATAGATTCCAATAGTTCTGTATGAACATCACATAATTGATCATCTTCCTTTGCGGACTCTCTAATATTACAGTCGATAAGTATTCTTGTTCCATCTTCCAGCGTAATAAGGGACTGGTCTCCATTGCAAACAGGAAAATATGTAATTGAATTTTTAAGAGCACTACTCATATTGTAATCCTCCTTTCATGATTAAAACAATCTGAAAAATAGGATTTTCAGTTAATCTTAGTAATTTTAAATAGGTTAAGTTCGGTAAAACAACATTTTTCTTCTTCGTCATATACTTTTTTTTAGAAATTGCCCAAGTTTATTAGTCGGTATTGGGATTTAGACCGAGAAGCACATAAAAAAAATTTGCAGGAGAAAAAAAATAAAATAGTTTTGCACCTTTAAATTAAAAGTAAAGCTTTACTTCTACAAGAATTACTTTAGCAAGAATAAGAGTCCTTAGGATTGGCGTTCACAGGACTCTTTCACTTACTCCAAAAGGGTGCCAGATTCGTTAATATCTGTTAAATTGTCTTAATATTTATCGTTTTTAACAACAAAATTCGACAAAGTGCTAATCTTTATCGATAAAATGTATAAATTATTTCTAAATATCCATGACACACATTTTATAAAAACCGTGACATAATGTCATTAATATTACGGATTTCCATAAAAATATACGCCACAATGTCAATTATCATGACATAACGTGTAGATTATTTAAAGTTAAAATCTAAATAGTACTTTTTTCTATCCTTTTATTTCTAGACATTGTCTAAAAACCGGTACCTTCTTATTCATTTTTACCGCTTTTTTAAGGTTTAAAGTGAAGCAGCAAAATAACTGTCGAAAATTACGCCCAGATACATGAACATTCCAATCTATCATATTTATAAATTGATTGGAATAATAACATTCAATTTCGAAATGGACAAAATGGCAACTGAAATACTTATACAAACTCAGCAGCACTTCATAAAATTAAAAACGTACCTCTCTTTCTCCTTCTGCGTCAGCTTACACAACTAGATCGCCTTGTGCACTATTGAATGAAATTTTCTATCTATATTAGTAACCAAAGTATAACATTTTTAAATTCAATATGTCAGTAACCAAAGAAATTCCTGAACTTTTAAATGATCTTCTAAAAAGAAGAAATGGCGGAGCAATTAACATTAGGGGAATACAGTATCAAACTTTGTATGCTTGTTCTGTCATTCTTGATAAACTGTCATCCGGAGAAAGCAGTAACCATGTTAGACTGGAAGGCATTGAAGACCTAGATCTAATCTCCAATAAAATTGTCTGTTCCGACAACTTATACATACAATTAAAAACATCAGTAAATAAAATGGATGCTGGTAATTTCTGGAATTTAGGAATCCTGCAGAATTTTTTAAATGTATATCTTCTTGATCCTTCAAGCAAATTCAGACTGGTTTACAATATGAAAATTTCTGACGGGCAGCTAAAAAATCTAATACAGCATAACCTTGATAATAGGAATCTATATTTTTGGAAACAGAAATTATCCAGACATACCAGCTCCGAGTTTGATATACTTTCTTTTTTTAACAGTATTTCTTATGAGCATCAAAGCGAGCAAGAACTATCCATTTTATGCACAAAACTCCTTTTTGAAAAATGGGATATTACAAAGGGAACAGAAATGCAGTATTTTAAAAGCTTATTCTATCATGTTCTTGATTGGTCCAAAAACAGAAACACCATTACTCATATAGACGTAATTAAACTGTTTGCAGAAATCAAAGACCAGCATTCCAAGGCAGCAGTTAATCCTGCAGTTGCAAACAATTATATCCATGAAGTAGATTTTTACAGCACAGCAGAAAACACTTTTGACTATTTCGAAGGTAAAGCCGCGCAGCCATATCATGTTGCAGCCTGTCTTCCCGCCAGACGCAAAAAATGGGAAGAAACCATCTCTGAATCTATGTCAAATTCTAATGTAACCATTATCCGTTCTTCCAGCGGACAGGGCAAATCAACATTGGCTTGGCAGATTGGGCTGGAACTATCTAAGAACAATGCAATCTATCAGGTAAACGTCTGTCGAAATTGGGAGGAAGCAAATGCAATAGCAGATTTTTTAGAGACTCGACTTTATATAGGACAGGATCCAATTGTTATTATTGACGGTCTGAATTCAACAACAGAAAAATGGGGCTTGGTAGTTGAAAAAGTGGGCCAAAAGGGAATAAAATTTCTTGTCACTGCCAGACAGGAGGACTGGTTCCGTTACGGAGGCGATATATCAAGAATTAAAGTAAACCTTGTAGATATTAGTTTATCATTGGACGAAGCCAAAAGCATTTTTGAGCAGTTTGAAAAAACACAGAAGCTTCATCAGGATATCACTGCCTGGCAGCCTGCCTACGAACTGGTTCGTGAAAATGGATTACTCATAGAATACACCTTTCTGCTTACAAGAGGCGAAATGATTAGAGAGAGATTGGAAAACCAGCTCAAAACAATCAATCAGACCGCTTCAGGCATTTCAAAATTTGAAATTCTAAGGCTTGTTTCAATGGCAAACTGCATCAATCTTCAGGTGTCCAGCAAGGCACTTCTTAAACACATTGCCGATACTGTAGGTTTTAGCTCTGATCGCGGAGAAACACTTGCTGAATTAGAAAATGAATATTTCCTAAGTTTCAACAGAACCTATATTGAAGGACTTCATCCAGTTAGATCCTCCCATCTTACCGAACTACTCCACCGAACTATACCAGAAAGCGAAACACTGCTGAATTTATATAAAATTTTACAACCTGATCAAAAATCTGATTTTTTTGCAAATGCAGTACTTATTATAAAACCGGAAGAAAAATACGATTTTTATAAATGTATCGCTGGTGAATTAAAAAACAGCACAGCAATTGAAATGGTCCAGGCCTTAGACGGGATATCACATGCTGAGCCCTTAAGGTACTGGTTTGATAATCGTGACATATTTGATCAGGTTTTTAAAAATGGCGGGTTGGACCTTTTTGTTATGCAAACTATTCCTAAGATTAATTTAACTACATTACAGGAGTTAAAAGTAATATTGGGTGCGCAGTCTTCAAAAATTGATTTTCTTTTGGAAAAATTGCAAGACTTGCCGCGATATTCCCTAAAGGAGAGCGATATAAGTTTTTTTGCGCTTGAACTTTTCAATGGAATGAAGGATTCGAGAAAAAAAATAACGTCCTTCGATGGGCTCTCCAGTCTTACAAAATGGTATAATCGTTTGGGATTCAAACTGGACTTCCTTTTCACCTTCGACGAGGAACTCTTAAGATTGAATGATAACACCGCCTTTAGCGATGTGCTCGAAATCTATCAATATTTTCAAATGACTAATCCAGTTGAGTTTAAGAATTACATAGAAAAAAATAGAGAAAATATTCTCAGTTATATTAAAGTAAAAACGGGCTCCGTTTCTGTCGAAGAGGGAGATGAAGACAACCTTATAATAAGCTTTATAGTAAAACCTGAAAATACACTTAAACCACACCAGCAGAGCGTTACCAGAATAGAATCAGCCTATTCATTACTACCCTATTACAGTAGATATGATACCGATGGCCTCATTCTTCCATTCCCATCTCAGCAAGCTGTGATGGTGGTTCAAACTGATGCTTCCAAGCGTCTAAAACCAAAAGTCCTAATCGATCAGGAAGCGGTGCGCTATAATCAAATCTGGTCACAAACAATAATTGCCAATTACCATTCAACTTCCGCATACGAGTGGCAGGACCAAATATTCGCTTTGCGCAGTCTTGCCCTTGAATGGGCTCGAAAAATAAACAGTTACATCGAAGCTCTAATTGAAGGCGATCTTATTCAACAGCAGGTGATACCTGGAGCTCTCCAGATAATAAGCGAGAATGTTTCCGAACGGATTCATTTCAAGAAGTCCTACCCAAAATTCGGCAGAAATATGTTGCGAAGAGAAAATAAGCCTATTGATGAAAAAGCAGTGAATGATTGGATCACATCACTTAATAATGCAAACAATCAATTAATGAGCTTCTTTATTCCCAAAGAACCGGCTGCTCGCAATTTAGCATTCATCCAGCTTAAGTCCATAATTTACAAGCTGCAGGAAATGCAGCGGGCATATGCAAAAATTGAAGCTTTATCTGTTGCATACTTCAATACAACCAGCTTAATTGCCAATGAGGATAAAGTATATACCCACTTACTTAAAACCGTAAATTACTTTTACTCACATGATCCTATTAATAGGTTTCATAAAAAAGGAAAAGATCGTGTTGACCAATGGTATTGCCAGGAGCAGAAGTCTAAATTAAAGACATTGGAAAATATTCTCCTTGCCGGCCAATTTATTCTTGGCCATCAAATATTACCTCCTCAACGACTTGAAGAAACCGAATACCATGTACACACAACTTTAGCAATAGTCAACTTTGACTTTAAAAGAATGGATGCTATGGAGCTTATATGCAGAGCGCTATATCCTCTGGCTGATTTTCCGTCGGCATTTTTTACGCTTTTAAATGTGCAAGGTAAAAAGGCTATTGGCGGTCTTCGCTTTTCAAAAAGATTTTTCGAGATTATTAGGGATGGTTATAATGGATCAGAAATGGAAGAACTCGATAATTATCTGCCACTGCCTATAGTTCCTGCCGATAACATTAAAGATATCCTACCGGAGATAGAAGCTTTAAATACTGCCTCACTAAATATCGAAATAGCAGTAAAGGCAGAGATTATCAACAAATTGTGGGAGTTTTCTAAGTATAAAGCAAAAATAAATCTGGAAAACGCGATCGAAAAAGCATGGTTTGAAAAGTTAACTGCTGATACAATAGGATTCGTAGAAGATGAGCTTAAAAGACTAAACCTTACTCCCACCAATGATTTTTTCATATGGGTAAAAAACAGTCAATCCGAAAAAATAGAAAACAATGATTCCACCTATGTTGAGCAACTTTCAACACTTTTACAATAGTGGACTTAATACTTTTTTGCATCAAAAGTTAGGGCAAATTTTAATAATTTCTATTCACTTTAAATATGAGATGTAAAAAAGGGTGCAAAAATGCATTATTAACTTTAATCTTAATTTTTCGTCAGTAGATAAACTCCAAATAGAAATTCATAGAGCCAAATAAAGACATTTCTGTCTTAAGCATAACAATCATTTCAAATCCTCCATAAAAATTGTATAAATTTATATTATCATAATGCTATAAACCAATTCAGTTTTTATATTTTTTTGCACTAATCCCCAACAGGACATCTAAACCAAATTTACATAGCCAATGAAAGACAGACACTACATATAGAAAGCCAATTTCTTCAAATCATCCAAAAATGATGTTGTAATTTGCCCTGTCTTTGTCACTCAGCCAAATGGCGCCAATTGAAGACAATTGTCGCCATTTTTTAATATATACCTATTAAATAAAGTAAGTTTGATAATTTCTGATTTATTTTCTCCATATCGCAACAAGGAAATAAAGGATCAAGTGCAAAAGTTGGGGATTATGTATAAACACCAACAGGTCTTATTCTTGGGTTTTCTCCTAATGTCATATTTTAATTATAGTATTCTTATTGTTTTTTTTAATGTTTTTTTTAATGTTTTTTAAGAAAACATTCTGTCTATCTTTAACTATATCGGTCCACGAAGCGAAGGATTTCAAAACATATCTCTTAGCACTAAAGCCACTTTATTCCTTAATGTATTGTTTAATTTCGCCTATGATGTCCTGTGTATAACGTCATATTCTATATTAAGTCTTGAAAACTGTGTATTCAAAAAAATTGTTGTCCTCAGGTCATTTAACATTTGATGAGAAGGATGCCCATATGTATTACCATAACCAAAATTGCACACACTCAAAACGCGATTATGCCAGCGATTGATAGAATCACCAATATTTAATTCTTTAAATTTTTCAAAGTCCCAATTTTTAGATGAACCGTGATGAGGAACTTGGACTATGTGAACATTAACTAACTTATTTTTAAATGCTGGTGGAAAATCTATTGGGTTGTTAACGGGGTTTATAGATGTGTCACCAAACAGAAGAGTTCCTGACATTATTGAATTGTTATTTCTAGAAGGACGATCGTAATGATAGTAACGACGATGGCGGTCATTATAAAAATGATGCAGTTCACAGTCCGAATAAATTCCTCCTTCAAGATGCATATAGTTAATTGGACCGTGTAAAAGTACAAGCCCATGAGAATTTATTTCGCCTATATGATTAGTATAACATGTATGAGCTTCTTTTCTCCTGCTTGTTGCAATTTCCTTTAAATCATCAAGTGTTAAACTTTCTGTTGATTTTTTCTTTAACTTCTTTTTTAAGCAATTATGCAAATTACTAATTGCCAATTCATTTACACTTTTAACATAAGTTGTAAATTCCCATTTTTGTTGAATGAAGAATTGCAAATTATTGTCATAAACAAAAACATTTGGTGCATTCTCCAATTCTTCTATTTGGATAAGATTTCCTCTAGAGTAAATATTTTCTGATTGATTTTCCGCATCGTATCCTTCGTATTCAATCTCTAATTTTTCATTAGGTTTGACAAAATATATTTTAGTCTCTTTACTGTATTCTCCGATAAATGTAATAGGGCTTTCAATAAATAATATATAATCTTCTACAGATAAATCATTTTGAGGATCAATATTATCAGAAACCGAAACAAAAAAGAACTTTCTATGTTCTTTTTCAATATATGGTAATATGACATTTTTTACATTAAATTCTGTTAATAGACGTTTTAAACCAGAAACGTGATCATAGTCTAAATGAGAAATGAACAGCAATTCAATTTCGTTATTATGTGCAAAATAATTTTGCAGGTGTTTAAAATGATTTATTTCACTATTTAGAGATTGACTATTTCCTGCAATAAATGAGCTTGTACCACAGTCATAAACAACAGTAAAAACTTTATTATTTTCGTGTTGCCAAATTCGTCCGCCATAAAAGGAACCTTGTCCAGCTTTATAAAAAGAAAATTTTGCTTCCATGTGTTTCATTAGTCTAAACTTTTAATTTTTTCCTTTATTTTATTCAGGAAATCACTCAAATCCCGACCAAAATATCTCGGTAAAACAAATTCATCATAAATTATTGCTCTTCCAAATCCACTTGTTTCTTTTCCATCAGTTAGTAATTCAAATACTTCCCAGTTTTTACGGATATGATAATCTGCAAGTCTAATTGCACTGTCGACTTGTCTTTCTGCATCGCTTCTTATCTTTTTATTTTTACCATCTTTTGAAGTTGAATATGCAAAATAAAAATCAGAATAAATTTGATTTAAAATATTGTATAAATTTTGCCATTGCTCTTTATCCATAATTGTTTTTTGATTTAAAATATGCTAAATTATAGTAGCAAATTAAGCCTTTTGAGAAATAAAGTCATCAAGTATAATTACCTGTTTTTAACAAAAAAAAGATGCCTTTGCAGGCATATATAAATTCAGTAATTTTAAAATTATAGTATTTTATTATCAAAATAAAATAACAGCAATCCTGAAAAACAAACCACAAACAATTATTATAGAAGACAACCACATCAATATTCTTTCAAATAATGTAATTAGCCATGCTTGCTCATGATTTTTGAAGTGTTGTAGTCCCGCAGGAACTTTACGATTGAATCTTCGTTTACGGATTACATATCTGAAAGGCATTACTTTTGTACCACAAAATCTAAATCGCATAAAGTAATTTATAGAGCCAAAGAAAGACAATCCTGCCTTAGCTTAAAACATTCTTTTAAAATCCTCCATAAATTTTGTAAATTTATATATCAGTTTAATGCGATGAATCTCTTGAGTTTTTACAATTTTTGCATCAATCCTACTCAGGACATCCAAACCAAATTCATGACGCCAATGAAAGACAGACACTACATGTAGAAAGCCAATCTCTTCAAATCATCCAAAAATGATGTTGTAATTTGTCCCGTCGAGGTCACAAAAAGAGACAACTAATTAATAGTTGTCTCTTTTTTTTATGCCCTAATGTGTAGATTTTTCAAGACTATACGACTTAACATTCTATGGTTAGATTTTTCAATAGGAAATTCTTAGTCTGTTTGAAATAAAAAGTCTTAAAGTGGCGCTATCGGAGATTTAATCGAAGCTGAACGATGGTTCGAAATCCCGTTAAGGATATAGGATTTTTTTTCTCTTTTGGTTTATCGTAATTTTTTTACTAAATATTATTGTTCAATTGCGGTTGAAAATTGATTTATTTCTGTTTTAATAGTTCTTTGATAGCCATATCTAATACTGGATCATTCATGTTTAGCAAATCATTTTGAGTATTTAGAACATAAATGTCAACAGGTGCGCCGATTCCTTCATAACAAATCATTTTGTTGTCGTAGTACCGTTCATTAGAGAGTGAAATAAGCCACCCATTCGGAAGTGTAAAGCCATACATATTTGAGTAAATGCCTCGTGTGTTTGAACCGACAATTTTTACATTAGGCAGCTCTCTCATTATCGAAGCAAATAAATCTCCGGCGCTTACTGTTTTGTCATTCGTTAAGACTACTACAGGTTTTGTAAATTGAAAAACACCTTTAGGCTCAGTGTACCAAGTTTCAAGCTGCCCAAAATCTTCATATCCTCCCTTTCTTATTCTTGTTTTTTTATGCATCCCAATTACTTTACTAGCTGTAAATCTGCCTGCAACTTCATAAGCAAATTCATCATTGCCCCCAATATTATCTCTTACATCTACAATAATTGATTTCACATCTTTAAAACTTGCAAACAGCGTATCCAATAGCTTACCTGCAACTACTGCATCAGGCACATTATCAGAATCTTGATTAACGAAGCATCTGTTGAAACGCAGGTATCCAATACCATTTGAAGTCGAGTAAGCAAACAGAGGTACATGATTAAATTCAGGACCTGCGTATTGCAGCGCTGTAAATTTTTCTTGAGATAAGGAAGAATTTACCATTTGCCAAAACTTATTACGTAAACTATCTGTTGGGAACTCTTTTACGAACTGCGAAGGTTTCACGGATTTGAATTGCTTTATTCCTGGAACGATAACATTGATATGATTGTCATTAAAAGGAGCCAGCATCTGAGAAAAAACCGTATACAAAGAATCATCAGAAGTATTGACATTTATCAGTGGCCTATATTTTTGATAGGCGGCATGCCAGTCAATATTCCTTAACTTAAAGAAGGCATAGTTGTCTTCGAAAGTATGCCATAACACTTCAAAATTTAATTCCGGTTTTGAAATAGCAGTGTCTTTGGGATAAGAAATTGGATTTTGAGCGTTAGTTATATTTGCGGTGAAAATTAACAAAATCAAATAGCTAAAAATTTTCATATTTTTTTAATGATTAAATTTAAGATGGTGTTGATTAAAATTAATGCTAACGTTCTGTCGCTAAACGATTTTTGGGATTAAAGATGCGAGATTTTTCCGGTATCCACAAATTCTCCAAGTACAAAACCAAGAAATAAATCAATTTTTAACCTCAATCGAACGACAATTAATGAGTTAAATTAAATATTTTTATTTGCCTGGAAATTAATAAATCAAATGTCTAACAAAATTTCGCCCTTATTAGATTAAAGCCAAATGGAAACTCTAATATCCTCACCAAATTTTGATTTGAATGATCTTCATTTATTGCATAATTTTACTAAAAACCAACTCGTTTCTTTAACAGTACTAAATTTTATTTTCGAATTCTTTTAAAAAACTATTAAACTTCTACATGTTTAAATATACATGTGTTTTAAAAATTTTTAGCATTTAACCTCTACAGGACATACAAAGCACTATTGAATTAAAAAACAAAATAATTATCTTACAAATTCACTTGAAAATAAGCCAATTTCTTTAAATCATTCATAAAATGGTTTGTAAATTGTTCAGTAAGGTCACTTAAGGAGACAACTAGCAAATAGTTGTCTCTTTTTTTATCCCCAAACATATTGATTTTACAGGCCTTCACAGCATAATATTTGTGGTTCGATTTTTTCACAGGAAATTCTTAGTCTGTTTGAAATAAACAGTCTTAAAGTAGCGCTATCAGAGATTTAATCGAAGCTGAACGATGGTTCGAAATCCCGTTAAGGATATAGGATTTTTTTCTCTTTTGGTTTATCGTAATTTTTTGATACTAAATACAGTAATTCCAAAATAATTTTAGCTACCTTCCCATCTACTTGGCTGCGTCTTTTTAAACAATCATCTTTTTCATTTTGTCGGTCAGCTTATCTATAAAAGCCTGTTTATCTTTCTTGATCTCTTTTAAAAATTCAATATGATGCTCAGAAAGTATAAAATACTTTTCGCCCCAGATATACATCTCGATTAATATAGGAAGCAGATCAATACCCTTCTCAGAGAGTTGATATAAAAATTTTACTTTGCTTTCGGGGTGATCCAGCTTTATAATGATGCCTGCGTCTTCAAGAGATGACAATCTTGCAGCAAGTATATTAGTCGCAATTTTTTCATCCGATTTCAGAAAATCACCATAGGTGCATTTCTTATAATACATCAGGTCACGTACAATTAAAAGTGACCATTTATCTCCTAACAAATCCAGTGAACTGCTCACCGGACAGCCCGACCTTTTTTTAATTTCTTTCATTATTATTTTAACTACTTGCATTTTGCAAGTAAATTTAATTATATTTGTACTTTCAATTTGCAAGTAAAATTACAAAAAATTAACCAAAACGACTACACTATGATTTTTACCACACACAAAATTACAAATGGATACTGGAAAATCAGCTTCAACAATCCTCCTATTAACATGTTTGATACCGAATTTTCTAAACAGCTAATGACTGTGATGGACGAACTGGAGTCAAATGAAAACCTGAAAGTTGTAGTCTTTGAGAGTGAAAATCCAGACTTTTTTGTTGCTCATGTCGAACTGCTGAATGTTGGAGACTTTCCAAAAGGAACCGGAAAAACAGGCCTTTCTATAGCCTGGCCAGATATTGCGCGCAGACTGGAACTTGCCCCTTTTGTAACCATAGCTTCCATCCGTGGCCGTGCCAGAGGACTTGGAAGTGAATTTGCACAAGCATTTGATTTACGCTTCGCCAGCAGGGAGAAAGCATTCTTGGCTCAGGTAGAAATAGGGATCGGTTCATTTCCTGGGGGCGGAGGACTTGAACGCCTGCACCTGCTTACTGGACGCAGCCGAGCTCTTGAAATTATTTTAAGCGGCAATGATTATGATGCAGACACAGCCGCTTTCTACGGCTGGGTAAACCGCTCAATTCCAGACACTGAACTGGATGAATATGTTGAAAAATTTGCAAGGCGCATAGATTCATTTGACAAAAAACCAATTGCCGCCATAAAGCAGATTATGAACCAAAGAGCCAAACTTCCTTCAAACGAAGAAATTTTAGACACACAGGTTAAATTCTTTGCTTCACTCGAAGAGCCAGAAGCTCGTAGTCGTATTAAAAACCTATTTGAAAGAGGACTCCAGCAAAATGGCGATCTGGAACTAAATCTTGCTGATAAAATCTAAAAAATATGAAAGCTTATATCTTACCTAAATACGGCAAAGAAGAAAAATTACTACTCAGCGATGTAAAAATACCTGAAATTGGAGATTATGAGGTATTGGTGGAAATTCATGCTGCCAGCATCAACCAGCTGGACTTAAAAATAAAAAACGGGGATTTCAAGTTAATCCTTCCTTATCAATTACCTTTAATATTAGGTCATGATATTGCAGGAATAGTAGTGGAAACCGGTTCTAAAGTCAGTCGCTTTAAAATTGGAGACCAAATTTATGGACGAGCAGCCGATTTTCATATCGGTTCATTCACAGAATATATTGCTGTGAATGAAAATGATCTGGCACTAAAACCTAAAAATATATCAATGGAGCAGGCAGCATCAATTCCATTGGTCGGACTAACTGTATGGCAGGCTTTCGCCGAAAAAGCGAAACTTGGTAAAGGCCAAAAAGTTTTTATTCAGGCAGGTTCTGGCGGAGTTGGTACAATAGCAATTCAGTTTGCCAAACATCTTGGAGCATTTGTCGCCACGACAGCCAGCGAAAAGAATTTTGACATGCTGAAAGAACTTGGAGCTGATATTGTTATAGATTATAAAAAGGATAACTTTGAAAATATTCTTAAAGACTATGATATGGTACTTAACAGCCAGGATGTTAAAACACTTGAAAAATCATTGACAATTTTAAAACCGGTAGGCAATATTGTTTCAATTTCCGGACCTCCAACTCCAGAGTTTGCAAAATCAATCGGCGCATCAGCAATAATACGTTTTATCCTGTGGCTAACCAGCCTGAAAATTCGTAATAGGGCTAAAAATTTAAATATTAATTATTCCTTTTTATTCATGAAGGCGAACGGAAAACAACTCGAAGAAATAGGTAGCTTACTCGAATCTAAAGCAATTAAACCAGTTGTGGATAAAGTATTTTCTTTTGAGCAGACCAACGATGCTTTTGAATATATCGATAAAGGACATGCAAAGGGAAAAGTGGTTGTGAAAATAAAATAATCACATATTTTTTATTTATCATTCATAAATATTGATTCAAATGTTTTCCTAATTATTATTTAAATTTACTTCTAATACTTTGAATTTTTGACAACAAAAATTTATGAACACAATTAATTTTATAAAATCAAATGTTATCTGATTAACGATTTTAACATCTGAACCTAAAAAGACATAAACCATAATTGAATTAAAATTAAAGACCATTATCTTACAAATTCACTTAAAAACAAGCTAATTTCTTTAAATCATTCATAAAATGATTTGTAAATTGTTCAGTAAGGTCACTAAAAGAGACAACTAGCAAATAGTTGTCTCTTTTTTTATGCCCTAATGTGTAGATTTTTCAAGTCTTCACAGCCTAATATTTGTGGTTCGATTTTTTCACAAGAAATTTTTAGTCTGTTTGAAATAAACAGTCTTAAAGTGGCGCTATCAGAGATTTAATCGAAGCTGAACGATGGTTCGAAATCCCGTTAAGGATATAGATTTTTTTCTCTTTAAGCTTGTCTTAATTTTGTTAATACTAATATAGTAATTCCCAAAATAATTATAGCGTCCTTATCACAATTTCATTAATTCTATATCTTTTATTAGCAGTCCTCCCAAAACAATTTTGCAGGCCAAAATCAAAGTATAGAAATATAAAATGCAAATCTTGGATCTTCTTAAGCTTTTATATTAGAAAAGTATACAACTATCATGGATTCGTATTAATTCTTACCTCTATTATCATTCTAATTTTGCCATATAATTTTAAACGAAGAAAGAAATGAAAAAAATAATCTTAATTACAGGCGCGAGTTCAGGTATGGGCAAAGAAACTGCGAAAGCACTTATCAGACAAGGCCATACAGTTTACACAGCCGCAAGACGAATTAATCAGATGCAGGATTTAAAAGCATCGGGAGGATATCCAATTCAAATGGATGTTACAAATGAATCTGAAATAGAAACTGCCGTAAATACAATTATTCAAAAAGAGGGAAAAATTGATGTCTTATGGAATAACGCCGGTTTCGGTTTGTATGGATCAGTAGAAGATGTCTCTTTAGATGAAGCCAGAAGACAATTTGAAGTAAATGTTTTTGGAATTGCGGCAGTAACCCAAAAAGTGGTGCCTTATATGCGTAAAGCAAATTCAGGGACAATCATCAATACCTCTTCAATGGGAGGAAAAATGTACTTTCCAATGGGCGCATGGTATCACGCTTCCAAACACGCAGTTGAAGGGCTAAGCGACTGTCTGCGATTGGAATTGAAAGCATTCAACATTAAGGTTGTGGTTTTGGAACCAGGTTTTATTGCAACTGAATTTGGTTCTGTTTTGCTGGACAACTTCTCAAAAATCTCCAAAAGAAGTGCTTACACCAATCTGATGGAAAAAATAGTTGAAGGAACCAAAAAGTCTGCAGAAGGAAATGGCTCTTCCAATCCATCCGTTATTTCTGACACTATCCTTAAAATTGTGAACAGCAATAATCCAAAAACACGTTACAGGGTTGGAAAATTTGCAAAACCTATGGTCTGGATGAGAACCTATCTGGGAGATAAGCTGTTTGATAAAATTGTAATGAGCCAAATGTAAAACCTATGCATAAAAATAAAAACGATGAAGACAGCTAAAATTTTGTTTTTGATTTTATTGGTCATGGCCTCTAAAATGCAGGCTCAAGTTAATGAGAAATCGATAGTCGGCGTGTGGGAATCTGATAAAAAGGATGTCCGAATGGAGTTTTTTAAAGATGGCGCTAATTATTCGGCCAAACTTTTATGGGGAAATCTTGTGGTTGAAAAAGATGGCATAACTTCTAAAAAAGACAGCAAAAACCCAGATGTAAGATTGAGAAGCAGAAACATTCTTGGCATAACCAGCTTAACAGGATTAGAATGGAACGGTAAAGAGTACACTAACGGGAAAATTTACGATCCTCCAAGCGGCGATACCTATACCTGCAAAGCATGGATTGAAGATGGTAAACTCAATTTAAGAGGCTATTTAGGAATATCCTTATTAGGAAAAACAGTAACTTGGCATAGATATAAATGATGAATTTTTACAATCATACTCTAAATTGGATCACAGGCGAATTATTTGAAGCCTATTTTATCACTAACTTTGGTATTATCACGATCATTGGAGGCATTTTATTTGGAAAATTTGGTTCTACCTTGAATGCCAAAGCATTAGTTATTCCTTTAATTGTAGTGGGAATAGTTTACACAGCAATTGGTTTCTCTATGATTGTTTCAAACAATAACCGATTAACATCCTATAAACAGGATTTTGAAAAAGACCATCATGCTTTTGTAAAAGCCGAAAAAAAACGTGTTGAAGATTTTCAAATCGGATATACAATATCAAAAATTGTGGCTGTTGTTTTTTTTCCTATTACACTGCTGCTCTTTTGGTTCTCTAAAAGTCCAGCTCTTCATGGATTAGGCCTTGGACTTGCCCTTTTTGCCTTAGCCGGATTAATGGTTGATTATTTTTCGCAGGAGAGAGCCAATGCATATTACGAAATGATAGTAACAGAATTAAGCAATGCAAAAATTTCAAACTAAAGAGTTAAAGTAAATTAATAATTTGTTTTTGATCAAGAGAATATGAAACCGATAATCAATCTAAAAAGCATTTCCGACATAAATAAGTTTGTGCGGCAGGGCAATATCAATCATCCGCTGGTGGCTGTTATCGATTTTAGCAAAGTAGACGAATATGTAGAAGAAGGCACGCGTATTTGCTGTGATTTTTATTCGATAATGTTTAAAAATTATTGTGCAAACGGACTCCGATACGGCAAGCAGACATATGATTTTCAAGAAGGAAGCCTAATCTGCATCGCTCCCAAACAGACAATGACGATGGATAATGAAATTGAAAAAAGAGACGACATGATGGGATGGGGACTTTTTTTTCATCCCGACCTTATCCGCAATACTTCTCTGGGATTAAAAATGAAAGAATACACGTTTTTTTCCTATGAAACATCGGAAGCCCTGCACTTGTCGGAGAAAGAAAAGCAGATATTGCATGACTGCGTTGTAAAGATTCAAAACGAACTTCAGGAAAACATCGACAGTCACAGCCAGACTTTAATTGTTTCTAATATTGAACTCCTGCTAAATTACTGTTCACGCTTTTACGGCCGACAGTTTATAACCAGAAAGAATGCAAACCGGGATATTGTCGCTAAAGCAGAAAACATTATTAAGGAATACTTTAACAAAAGCTATTTAAAAAAGAACGGGCTTCCAACAGTAAAATATCTTGCAGATGCACTTCACTTGTCTCCAAATTACTTAACAGACCTGTTAAAAAAAGAAACCGGAATGAGTGCCCAGGACCATATCCATTATTTTCTCATGGAAGAAGCCAAAAGCATTTTAATGAATACCGATTCTTCTGTTGCAGAAATTGCCTATTCTCTCGGTTTCGAATACCCCCAGTACTTTAGCAAACTATTTAAAACCAAGACAGGAAAGACACCGAAGGAATATAGAAGCCTAAATTGATATTTTTTACAACAACTCCATTTTAAAATTTATCATGGGTAAATTATGATAGGGATATTTTGGAAATTTGAATTTACTTCTAACTATGCGTATTATTTAAAGGAAATAATCAAAATTTATAAAGGAAACTTTTATCACATTAAAAATTAATTGCACAATTGTATTACCCCTACGATACATACAAACCGCTAAGAAATGAAAGAATAAGATAATAATCTCACAAATTCACTTGAAAATAAGCTAATTTTTTTAAATCATTCATAAAATGGTTTGTAAATTGTTCAGTAAGGGTCACTAAAAGAGACAACTAGTTAATAGTTGTCTCTTTTTTTATACACAAACATATTGATTTTCCATGCCTTCACAATCTAATATTTGTGGTTCGATTTTTTCACAGGAAATTCTTAGTCTGTTTGAAAAAAAACAGTCTTAAAGTGGCGCTATCAGAGATTTAATCGAAGCTGAACGATGGTTCGAAATCCCGTTAAGGATATAGGATTTTTTTCTCTTTTGGTTTATCGTAATTTTTTGATACTAAATACAGTAATTCCAAAATAATTTTAGCTTCCTTCTCATCTACCTGAGTGTCATTCTTTTGAAACAATCATCTTTTTCATTTTGTCAGTCAGCTTATCTATAAAAGCCTGTTTATCTTTCTTGATTTCTTTTAAAAATTCAATGTGATGCTCAGAAAGTATAAAATACTTTTCTCCCCAGATATACATTTCGATTAATACCGGAAGCAGATCAATGCCCTTCTCAGAGAGTTGATATAAAAATTTTACTTTGCTTTCGGGATGATCCAGCTTTACAATGATTCCAACTTCTTCAAGAGTTGATAATCTTGCTGCAAGGATGTTAGTCGCAATTTTTTCATCTGATTTTAGAAAATCACCATAGGTGCATTGCTTATAATACATTAGGTCACGTACAATTAAAAGTGACCATTTATCTCCTAGCAAATCAAGGGAACTACTCACTGGACAGCCCGACCTTTTTTTTATTTCTTTCATTATTTCTCAACTACTTGCATTTTGCAAGTGTATTTATTTATATTTGTACTTTCAATTTGCAAGCAAAATTACAAAAATTAACCAAAACGATTCAATTATGATTTTTATCACACACAAAATTACAAATGGATATTGGAAAATCAGTTTCAATAATCCGCCGATTAACATGTTTGATACTGAATTTTCTAAACAGCTAATGACTGTGATGGACGAACTGGAGTCAAATGAAAACCTAAAAGTTGTAGTATTTGAGAGTGAAAATCCAGACTTTTTTGTTGCTCATGTCGAGTTGCTAAATGTTGGAGACTTTCCAAAAGGAACCGGAAAAACAGGTCTTTCTATAGCTTGGCCAGATATTGCACGCAGACTGGAACTTGCCCCTTTTGTGACAATCGCTTCTATCCGAGGTCGTGCAAGAGGACTTGGAAGCGAATTTGCACAAGCATTTGATTTGCGATTCGCCAGCAGGGAGAAAGCATTCTTGGCTCAGGTAGAAATAGGGATCGGTTCTTTTCCTGGTGGCGGAGGACTTGAACGTCTGCATCTGCTTACAGGGCGCAGCCGAGCTCTTGAAATTATTTTAAGCGGTAATGATTATGATGCAGATACAGCCGCGTTCTACGGCTGGGTAAACCGCTCAATACCTGATTCTGAGCTGGATGAATATGTTGAAAAATTTGCAAGGCGCATAGATTCATTTGACAAAAAACCAATTACTGCCATAAAGCAGATCATGAACCAAAGAGCCAAACTTCCTTCAAACGAAGAAATTTTAGACACACAGGTTAAATTCTTTGCTTCACTCGAGGAGCCTGAAGCACGCGGTCGAATTAAAAAACTATTTGAAAGAGGACTCCAGCAAAATGGTGATCTGGAACTAAATCTTGCTGATAACATCTAAAAAAATATGAAAGCTTATATCTTACCTAAATACGGCAAAGCAGAAAAATTATTACTCAGCGATGTAAAAATACCTGAAATTGGAGATTATGAGGTTTTGGTAGAAATTCATGCTGCCAGCATCAACCAGCTGGACTTAAAAATAAAAAACGGTGATTTCAAGTTAATCCTTCCTTACCAATTACCTTTAATATTAGGTCATGATATTGCAGGAATAGTAGTAGAAACCGGCTCAAAAATCAGTCGCTTTAAAATTGGAGACCAGATTTATGGACGAGCAGCCGATTTTCATATCGGTTCCTTCGCGGAATATATTGCTGTGAATGAAAATGATATGGCACTAAAACCTAAAAATATATCAATGGAGCAGGCAGCATCAATTCCATTGGTCGGACTAACTGTATGGCAGGCTTTCGCCGAAAAAGCGAAACTTGGTAAAGGCCAGAAAGTTTTTATTCAGGCAGGTTCTGGCGGAGTCGGTACAATAGCAATTCAGCTTGCCAAACATCTTGGAACATTTGTCGCCACAACAGCAAGCGAAAAGAATTTTGATATGATGAAAGACCTTGGAGCTGATATCGTTATAGATTATAAAAAGGATAACTTTGAAAATATTCTTAAAGATTATGATCTGGTACTTAACAGCCAGGATGTTAAAACACTTGAAAAATCATTGACCATTTTAAAACCGGGAGGCAGTATTATTTCAATTTCTGGACCTCCAACCCCAGAATTTGCAAAATCAATCGGCGCATCAGCAATAATAAGTTTTATACTTTGGCTGACCAGCATGAAAATCCGTAATAGGGCTAAAAATTTAAATATTAATTATTCCTTTTTATTCATGAAGGCGAACGGAAGGCAACTTGAACAAATAGGGAATTTACTCGAATCTAAAGCAATTAAACCCGTTGTGGATAAAGTATTTTCTTTTGAGCAGACCAACGATGCTTTTGAATATATGGAAAAAGGGCATGCAAAAGGAAAAGTGGTTGTGAAAATAAAATGATCACCTAATTCATTTTAATTATCATCAATAAATTTTGATTCAAATATTTTCCTATTATTATTTAAATTTACTTCTAATACTTTGAATTTTTGTCGTCAAAAATTTATGAATACAAATTAATTTTATAAAATCATATGTTTATCTAATTAACGATTCTTAGCATCTAACCCTAGCAAGACATACAAACCGCAACTGAAGAAAAATTTAAAATAATTATCTTACAAATTCACTTGAAAATAAGCCAATTTCTTTAAATCATTAATAAAATGGTTTGTAAATTGTTCAGTAAGGGTCACAAGCCAAAAGGCGCCAATTGTCTTCAATTTGCGCCTTTTTTTATAGTTATTAAAATACGCTGTTTTCGAATCATTTTTCCCCTTCTTTTATTTTTTGAGAATACTGCAGAAATTAAGAAGCGCAAAAGAGCTTCAATTATTTAAGAATAACAAGATAAGTTTGTAATTCATCGTTCGATAATTAACCAGGATTCTAACTTCAATCATGGAAGAAAAATTATCAACCCATAATTAGAGTGCTTTTAATCTATATTTAATCATATAAAAGGAAATCTAATTTGCAGATTATTTATCATTTCATCTTCCGTAAATTTCTTTCCAGAAAATTTCTACTGCCAGTTATTGATTAGTATAAAACTACATTACTTCTCAATAAAATATCTTAATAAAACAAAAAAGATTGCACATTGTAATCTGCAACATCTTTTAATGACAATAATGCGTCCAGTTGACAATTTTGAAATTAATTTTATTACAAATTGTTTCTGTTTTATTCATAATCCTTAGCAGATCAAAAAAATTGCACAAGTCTTCCAACTATTCAAAATATTATAGATAATTAATTATGAAAAAGATAAAGTTAAAATTGTTCGTTTATTTTCTATTAGCAACAATACAGATTTATGCCCAGGACGGGCAACGGACTTTTGCGGGTGAACCTCCAATTGGAACAGTACCTTCTAATCTAGATTTTGACTATCAGTTGAAATATCAAAGAGCATTAGAAGCTCATTTATAGGGAATTCCTGCCGCAGCCATATACCGTTTCCGGGCAGCTGCCTACTCAGACTTGGGATATAAGGATAATGACATTATAACATATTCTGGAGTGGCAACACCCAAACTTGAGGCGATAACCGCCAATAGCAGCACTCCTTACATTACTGCATTTGGAGATTTACGAAAAGAGCCAATTATACTGCAGGTTCCTCCTTCCGGAAATCAAGGTACATTGTATGGGCAAGTAGTTGATGCATGGCAATTTACAATTGCTGATGTAGGACCTTCAGGATTGGACAAAGGCAAAGGAGGAAAATATCTTTTCGTTCCGAATGGTTATTCAAAAGCTATACCGCCAGGCTACATAGTAGTCAAGTCGCCAAATTATAGAATCGCATTCGCATTCAGGTCAATCGTAGGAAAAGGAAAAACATTAAAGCAGGCTTTCGACTACGCACAAACTCTTAAAATGTATTATTTATCTCAAGCAAAAAGTCCTCGATAACAGCGTTTTATTGATCCTACAGCAACAAAGCAGACCTATTCGACACTCACCTTCTATGATGAACGCTATTTTCAAGATCTCGATGATACGTTACTGTAGAACCAGTTCAAAGCAAAGACAAACCTTCCGGTGCCGATTTAGGAGTATAAGGTTTCCAGTCTGGCTTGGAATTTCTTACATCGAGTTCAATAACACCTTTAAAGTTTTCTTTCCTTACTTCTCTAGGGTCTGCCTGGGCATAAGATCTTGTAGTAAAGCCCGCAATAAGACACATAATAAAAAATAGTACATGTCCCTTAATTGTAATTCTTTTCATAAATTACGCTTTAAGTTAATACAATTTATACTGAACAATCATTCATATTAAAATTTATGAAAAACCATTCAACTATAAAATTACATGATTCAACGTCCAAGCTGTAATTAAAGATGTTGCATATTATAATTTGCAAACAAAAAAAAGAGAAATAAACCAATCAAAAAAAGCCCAATACCAAAAGGTATCGGGCTTCGCAGAATAGAATTATTTCTTAAATTAAATTTTAAGTCCAGACATTAATTTTTCAATTTTAGAATACGAAATTTCAGGATTAGCACCTGGCGACTCGGCAACTAAAGCTCCAATTGCACAGGCAAAATCAATTGACTCTTGAGCATCTTTTCCGTTTAATAATGAAGTGATCAAAGCGGCCAGAAAAGAATCTCCCGCACCTACTGTATCTGAAACTTCAATTGGATAACCTCCATTTTCATAAACTTTTCCTTTCCAAAGCAACAAGGCGCCATGTTTTCCTTTTGTCACACACATTGCTGTTGCTTTTGTATTTTCTTCAATAAAAGCCATATTTTCTTCCAAAGTTTCAAAGGGAGAATTCAGTGCTTTTGCAATTTCAAGCAATTCCTCATCATTAAATTTTATGAAATCAGCCGATTGCATGAGCTGGTTCAGGTTTTCATACGTATAATGCGGTTTTCTTAAATTCACATCAAATACCTTATAAACATTATATTGAAGCAGTTCTTCTAAAGCATTTCTGGAAACATTGTCGCGACAAACCAAACTCCCGTAAATTAACACATCTGCTTCAGCAACCGTTGTTTTAGCCAAATTATTCAATACAATTTTATCCCAAGCAGACGGATAATTGATTTCGTAAGTTGCCGATCCGCGTTGATTTAATGTTACGTTAACCAAGCCCGTTGGGAAATCTTCTGAAACTACAATCGTATCAGTTTCAAGTCCCAGTTGGCCTACCTGACTTTTTATGGCTTTTCCGTCTTCATCATTTCCTACACAGCTTATCATGGCTACCTCGCAACCTAACGTTTTCATACGTAAAGCCACATTCAAAGGTGCTCCGCCAATCTTTTTCTCATTTCCAAAAACATCCCATAGCACCTCTCCGTATGCCACTGCTTTAAGGTTTTCTCCGTTATTCATTCTAAAATTATTTTATATTAGTTTTTATTCAGGTAGAGTTACCTGAAGATTTGAAATTGTGCTCGTTTGCCCTTCAGCAATTATGCCCCATTTATTTTTATCTCTTCCGTAAATACGGTTGGTAAGTGCCACTTTTCCGTTGATGTAAAATACCGCAACACTTCCTTCTGCAACTATCTCAACGTCATATTTTGTATTAATTTGAAAAGCAAAAGGCAAACGTGTTACTTCTTGCGAAGCCGAATTATAGCCGCTTATTTTGCCATTTGCAATATCAAGAACCACTTTATAATAACTGCCCGTATCATTGGTATGAAAAACAAATCCTGTTGTTCCAGAAACTTTCGCTAAAGTAACTTCGGCTTTTATTCTGACTTTTTTTCCATTGCTTTTAAAAGTGACCGATGCTTTTTCTGAATCTCCAGCTAACGAATAAGTTCCGTTATTAGCTGTTGCATTCGCTGAAATCGCATCGACTTCGGCAATTGCCTTCTTTTTAGAAAATAAAGCTGTAAGCGATTTTGGCGATTGCGTTCCTAAAGTTCCGTCTGCATTCTGAGTCAATTCATGAATTACCATGTTTCCTGCCCAATCCTTGTTTCCTAGATCATTCTCAGGCGTTTTTCTGGCGTTCCATCCAAAAACATATCTTTTATTTCCGTCCGAAGCAGTTTTTCCAGCATAAAAATATTCTCCGTCAATTCTATCATTTTCTGGTTTTATCCACGGCCCATTTATTGATGATGCCATTCTATAATGCGTGCCTTTACTTCCGCTCCAGTTTTCAGAAAACATTAAATACCAATAAGTTCCTATTTTAAAAATATCCGCACATTCCATCATAAGGTAATTATCTTCAGGAGTTGTGGTGTAAAGCGGGGTCTGAACATCCCATTTTCCAGAGGCAGGATCAGCACTTGTAAAATGCAGCAAAACGGCTTTTCTGCCAGGTTCTGTCTGCGTACTTACCAGCATCGAATATTTCTTCAATTCGTCATTGTAAAAGACATGCGGATCTCTAAAATCATAATTATAATAGCCAGACGGAGCTGTAATTTTAAAAGATGGAATTTTGGTCCAGTTTTTCAGATCGCTGCTTGTTGCACAGAGTACGCTTTCTCTAGCATTCGACTGAATAAAAGCCGGATTTTCATTGTGTCCTGTATAATAGAAATAATAGAGATTGCCTACTTTGACAACCGATCCAGTACCAACGGCAAAATCAGCCTCGAGAGTTGTACCGTACGGAATAGTTTTACCTTCGTACGTAAAATGTGCCAAATCTGTACTCTGATATTCATGAATGTCATGAAATCCTTTTCCTGCTGGTTTATTTTGCGCATCATGCAGAAAATAAATATGGAATTTTCCGTTGTCGAAAAAAGGCATAATATCACCCGTATACCCCGCACTGTAATACGGATTGTTTGCGCCCATCCATTGCACTGGCGGAACAGGAAAAACACTTGCTACTTCAGAATTGCCTCCCGAAATGGAGCCGCCAATATAATTCTCATCCTGACTGCATGAAATCAGTGAAAAGAAGAGCGAGGCAATTGTAATTATATTTTTGTACTTCATTTTAATTGAATTCAAATTGAATTATTTTACTGCTAAATAGTTGATACTGTTTTGTGTCAGCTGCTTAATATTGCCAATAAACTCATTAATCTGACTAGGAACTCCGCTGCTGTTGGTTTCATTATACCAATCATAAGCTCCCATTGAAATCACAATAACATTTTTATTAGCACTTGTATTTGGAAATTCAGCAATGGTAACCCTTCCGTCCAACGCATTATCCCAAGCTTCGCTGGCCAGATTGGTTCCTCCTGTCTGATTTCGCCATCCTTCTCCATTATTGTATCCGCCCCATTCTGGTAAAAACCACCAAGCGGTATGATTTAATCTGAAAGTGCCGCTTTGCAATAAATTGGCTTTTCCTGCCTCAAAAGTGGTTAAGCCCTGAAATATGGGATGGTTTTCGTGACCTACAAACGACATTCCCCAAGAATTTCCATCAACAAATCCATTTGGAGGAAAATCACCAAAAACATTATTAGGTCCTTTTCCTGAGGGAACAATTCCTAATGCATCAACATATTGCGAAGCAAATGAAGTTAAAAGCAGGTTACCACCATTTGTTCTGAAATTTTTCAATGCATTGGTAACCGCAGGATTATAGGCAACAGAAGGCAAGTTTGCAGCTGAATCAAAATGCCACCAAATCACATCGATACCGCTTAAATCCGCTCCGTTCTGTATACTTTCAAAAGAAATATATCTGGCTCCTGGAAAAGTATCAAATAGCCAATTTGAAGCCGTTATTTCATCCATATTGGTAATTCCTGCTCTTGTTGCCGCAGTTCCTAAAAAAGCAACCGTTAATCCTGCAGCTGGAACTCCAACATTTGCGGTATAATTAACGCTTTTTCCATTTGATGTTATTACGAAAGTCACAGCATTAGTAAAATCAATTGCTGCTCCTGATGCTGGAGAAATCGCAACTCCATCTGTTGTTTCAATTACTGGTTTTAGCGCCGTCAAATCCGTATTTTCAGGAAGCGTCATCATAATTGTTTTGCTAACGTCGTTTACAGTTGCTGCGACGCCATTAATTGTAAAACTTTTAATCGGACTTAAAACGGTTGTGGTTACGGTGTAATCTTTATATAAATTTCCATTCACAACTCTAAATTTTACTGGATTTGTAAAATTCATTGCCGAATTTAATTCCGGTTTTGATGTTGCTCCTGCTTCAAAAACAACTTCAGGTTTTATAGCTGTTATATCTGAGCCATAAGGCATTATAACTGTAATTTTTCCTGTAACCTGATCAATGTTTCCTGACACTCCGTTAAGTTTGAATGAAAGTACATTTGAAGGCGAACTCACATCAAATCCGCCATTTTCAAAACCATTTTCGCAGGCAGTAATCACAAAAATCATTGCCAATATCACAGACACTTTGGCCCAATATTTATTTAAAGCTTTTTTCATATTGCTGATTTTTAAAGATTAATAACCTGGGTTTTGTTTGTACAATCCCTGACTGAAATTAATTTGCTTCAACGGAATTGGGCAATATTCTTCTTTGTGCGCATCAAAAAATGCGTCCTGATAATAGGTGCGTTTTGTTTTTTCTTTTGCGTAAAAATCATTCATCACCTGATCTGTGATTCCCCAACGAACAAGATCGAAGAATCGGCTTCCTTCCATTGCCAATTCTAAACGGCGTTCCCAACGTAAAGCTTTGCGGGCAAAATCCTGTGTCCAGTTGCAATTGCTTCCGTCCACATAAGTGTTGATTTTGAAGTTGCTCACATAAGGCAATCTTCCTGTACTTTTTGCCGCTCTTTCTCTGATTTCATTAATCAATGGCAAAGCTTCAGATTGTCTTCCTAATTCAATCAAAGCTTCTGCACGCATCAAAATCACATCGGCATAGCGAATCTGAATTCTGTTTTTTGAATTTCCGTAAAACGGATCGATATTTACGACACAGCTGCAGCTTGGAGCCACGTTTTCTTTTAAAGAAGCATAATAACCGTAAGTTCCAGGAGATCTTACCCAAGCTTCAACATATAGAAATTCAGGATCGTATTTATATGGCAATCCCGGCATCGCGACAGTATGATACAATCTTGGATCAACTGTATTAGCGTCTATATTTTTATAATCAAAATCTTCATTGTTGTACGTATCAAACTCTGGCAAACCATTTGCTCCAGTTTTAAAAGCATTCACCAAATTCTGGCTTGGTTTATGAAAATCGCAACAGCCTAAACCTTGCGGTGTAGAAAGAACGTCAGAAAAATTCAATCTTCCGTATAAAGTTCCATCATTGTCTGAAAACTGAATAGAGAAAATAGATTCTGGTCCGTTTTCGTAAGTTCCAGGCAAGAAGTTATTGGCAAAATCAGGTTCTAAAGACGCTTTTCCAATTACTTTATCAGTTGCTGCGATTACTTCTTGCAAATGCTGCTGATTGATTCCTGTAACTTTAAAAGTTTCATCCTGCGTGTATGCCTGATACAATCTTGTTTTTGCCAAATAAGCGTAAGCCGCTTTTTTAGTTGCACGTCCGATTTCTGGCTGCGTGTCTGGCAAGTTATCGGCTGCAACCTGAAAATCTTCTGCAATTTTATCCCATAGCTCTTCGTTTGAAAGCGCTTTGTTGGAAATAGTTTTATAATCTTCGATTGCAATATCTTCAGTTATGTAAGGCACATTTCTAAACATGATTTTCAGCATGAAATAAAAATGTCCTCTTAAAAAACGCATTTCAGCCATACGTGTTTTCTTCAACGGATAATCTGCTTCTGAGATTTGTTCCAAGGCTTTTAAAGCTTTATTGGCTCTCGAAACACCGACATAACTGATGTACCAAAAACTATCCAACTCTCCAAAATCAGGACGAATATTATTTGATACTTCGAAAAAGTGGAAATCCTGAATATCGTTGGTTCCGCTTCCGCCTTTGTAAGCATCATCCGAACGGACATTTCCAAACGGCCACAAACTGTACGGCGAATCATAATGGTCATTTCCTAACTGTGCGTAAGCGGCATTCATAAATCCTTCAACATTTTCAGGCGTAACAATATCTTTTTCCGATAATACGCCACGAGGATCATTTTCTAAAAAATCGGAACAGGAAGCGAAGAACCCCAACACTGCAAATCCTGCTATATATAGTATTTTTTTCATTTTTTAATCTTTTGTTATAAAGTAAAATTAAGACCAGCAGTAAAAGTGGTTGGCTGCGGATATCCAAATCCTGCATTTTCTGGATCAACTCCTGTAAACCCTTTCGAATCAATAATCAATAGATTCTGACCGCTGATGTACAGCCTGAAACTTTCCATATTTAGTTTTTTCAGCAATTCTTTTGGAAAATTATATCCAAACTGTAAAACTCTAAGTTTAAGATAACTTCCGTTTTCTACATAATAGGTTGAAAATCTTGACTCCGCATTTCTATCTACCGTTGTCAACGCTGGAATAGTTGAATTTGGATTATCCAAAGACCAAGCATTCAATAATCGCGTTCCTTTATTTGATCCCACATCATCAACACTCCAGAAATCGGTTTGATACTTTGTGTTATTGATGACATCAACATCTGTCGCGCCTTCCCAAAAAGTGGTGAAATCAAAGTTTTTATACGCTAAGTTCAAATTGATTCCGTACAGCAATCCTGGGTTTGGGTTTCCAATCCATGTGCGGTCTTTGTCTGTAATTACTCCATCTCCATTTAAGTCTTTATAGCGAATTCTTCCCAGGCCTTTCCCTTCCTGAATTGCCGAGTTATCCACCTGATCCTGGCTTGTAAATAATCCGTCAGTAACATAACCGTACATTGAATTTATAGGACGTCCCAAAATATTATCGTTCAATCCGTCTCCGCCATAATTGTTTTTAACTTCATCTGGCAATTGTGTAATCTTATTTTTGTTTGCCGAAATATTTCCAGAAATATCATACTTCAGTCCAAATGAAGTTTCGTCATGATAGCCTAAAGAAAACTCCCAACCTTTGTTTTCCATAGAAGCTCCGTTTACCCAACGGTTTCCGCCTTCTCCAATAACCCCCAAATACGGCGGCAACACCAAAATATCATCTGTTTTTTTGATGTAATAATCTACAGATCCGCTTAGTTTTTGTTTGAATAAACCAAAGTCCAAACCAACGTTGGTTTGCGTGGTCGTTTCCCATTTTAAATCATCATTTCCAGATTGTGTTGCAATAAAACCTGACGGAAGCAATCCGTTTCCGTTTCCTGCAATATCGTAAGCCGTTCCGAAAGAAGTTGCCCAGGTCGGACTTCCGCCTGCGTAACTTGCCAGATAAAGCGAGTAAACTGCAGTATTGCTGATTTCCTGATTACCGGTCTGTCCCCATCCCGCTCTTAATTTTAAATCAGAAATTGCGGTTATTTTATCTTTTATGAAGCTCTCATTACTGATTCTCCATCCCGCTGAAACTGCAGGAAATGTTCCAAACTGATTGTTTTTTCCAAAACGAGAAGAACCGTCACGGCGAATGGTAGCCGAAACCAAATAGCGATTGTCAAACTCATAATCTGCTTTTCCAAAATAAGACATCAAAGAATATACGGTTGAAGTTCCGCTTGTAAAAGATTCACCCGTTCCTGCATCAGGATACATGTAATCTGGCGTTTCAATCAAAAAGTCGTTTTTACGCAATGTGTTTGTATCATAAGTATCTTTATACATTTCTGTTCCTGCCATCAGATTCAGATTGTTTTTTCCGAAATTCAAACTGTAGATTGCAGTATTCGTCCAAGTCCATTTATCACTCACAGACTGATCAATCGTAACGGAAGTCTGATCGTTTTGCAAATACCCTGATTTGTAGCTTCGCTGCAAAGTTCGTTTTTTATAAAAACCATAATCCATTCCGAAACTCGTTTTGATATGCAGGTTTTTGATGATTTCCAAATCTGCGTAAGCATTACCGAAAAGACGTAAATAATCGTATTTGTTGTCTTTGTTATATTCTAAAAGACGAACCGGATTTTGTCTGTCGTTCATTCCTCCAACTGGTCCTCCCCATCCTTTTCCGTCTTCAGTATGCACCGGAATAATTGGCAAAGCTCGCAATGCAGGATCTAAAACACCAGGATCTGTGACTTCGTTGGTACGGTTTAAACTGAAATTTTCCCCAATGACTAATTTTCCGTCAAAATACTTGTAAGAGCTGTTCATTCTCGCAGAAATTCTTTCAAAATCAGTAGTTTTTACTACACCTTCGTTATCATAATAACCTAATGAAAAAACATAATTCCCTTTATCTGATGCATTTGATACAGATAAATCATAAGAATTGGCAACTCCTGTTTGAGAAATAGCATCGTACCAATCTGTATTTGACGCTTTTAAAGTTTGTTCGGTATCTAAATATTCCGGAACCAGAACCTTATTCAGTTGCGGTTTGTTATTGTTTACCGACCAATCAAACTGATAGCGCAAATTATTGTTATTCGGATTTAAACCATCATTAATATTAGCCTGCCAAAGTGCCTGCCCAAACTGGTTGGCATTTAGCACATCTAATTTTCTTGAATAGTCAGAAAACGAAGCATATGTACTGAAATTGATTCTCATTTTCCCTTCTTTTCCTTTTTTGGTTGTAATGATAATTACACCGTTTGAAGCTCGTGAACCGTAGATACTGGCAGACGAAGCATCTTTTAGAACCTGAATAGTCTCAATATCATTAGGATTCAATTCATGCATTCCAGATTTTGTTGGCATTCCGTCGATTACGTAAAGCGGATCAGTATTGTTTAAAGTTCCAACACCACGAATGACCACTTTGGTATTTCCTCCGCTTGGCGAACCATCAGAAGATACTTTTACACCAGCAACTCTTCCCTGCAACGCTTTAATAGGGTTTGGTTCTGGCTGTTTCATAACATCTTTCATGTTTACAACCGCAACAGCTCCGGTAATATCTGTTTTCTTTTGCTTAGAATATCCCGTTACTACAACTTCATTCAATTGATTGTTGTCCACTTTTAGCGTTATACTGAGTGTTTTCTGTCCTTTAACTGGAATCGACTGCGGACTATAGCCCACAAAAGAAACTACAAGCACAGCATCAGAAGCAATGCTGGAAAAAGAAAAATTCCCGTCAAAATCGGTTACCGAACTGGTATTGGTTCCCGAAATCATTACTGTTGCACCAGGAAGCGGCATTCCGTCATCAGAGGAAATTACCGTTCCTTTTATTCCGTTTTCCTGTGCCATCATGAGCATTGGAAAAAAGAAAAATAGAAAATAAAAAATCTTATTTCTCATAAATTCTTGGTTTGGTTAAGGTTATTTTTAATAGTTAGTTATGTTTGACTTCCACTCTTTAGCAGTTTTTTTATTTTGAAAAATAGATGTAACGAGCCTGAAAGAGATTATCCTTCTTACGGTAGTACGATCTGTTTTTAGATTGAATTAGAAAAATTCTATTCGATTTTCTTATTGTTTTTTATCAATGTCCAACACTTGAACAATCCCATTTTTTAATTCTATTTTCTCTTTTGAAGAAAGCGAAAGAGCTGAAAATGGTTTGTTTAGGAAAAAGATTTCTGTCATCACTTTTTCGCCGTTGTTATAAAAGATTTCAATTGAAGTTTTATCCAAAATAATTTTAAAAGCAGCACTTTTTTGGCTTCCCTCCAAAAACGCCTTGCTTACAGTTGAAGCAAACTTATCTGAGAAATCAATTCTTCCGGCTTTAGAACGATCAATGAACAAAAAATTCTCTTTGTTGTTTAAGCCAAAACGTAAAGATGCTCCATCTGAATTTGAAAGTGTAAAAATATAATCGTCCTGCTTCAGGTTTTTTAAATCCAGACTGATAACGGCTTTTGTTAAATCTGCTTTTCCGCTTTCGATTACTTTTAAAGTTCCTTTTCCGTTTAAATTTTGCACTTTAATGGTTTCAGCAGCATAATTATTTAATTCTCTTACTGGTTTACTCACCAAATTATAATGGTTTCCTTTTTTTACCAATTGCAATTCGCGCGGAATCGTGTTGCTGCTTCTCCATGTTGTTGTCGGAACCTGCTGTGCATATTCCCAGTTTGACATCCATCCTATAAATAATCGTCTTCCGTCTGAAGCTGGCACATTGTTCCAAGTTACTCCAGCGTAATTATCTTTTCCATAGTCTGCCCAAACTGCTTTTTCATTTTTTACTCTTTCGGCAAAACTTTTATCCATAGTGAAGGTTTTTCCATCAAAATCTCCAACAAAATACTGAACACCAGAACCTCCGTTTGGCCCGCCTGGATTAAGATTTACAATTAAAACCCATTTGGTTTCTTTTGTTCCTTCGACTTTTATTTCAAAGAAATCTGGACATTCCCAAACTCCACCGTGAGCACCAATGTTTTTTCCGAAGTCAGAGAGCAGCTCCCAATTCTTTAAATTAGAGGATTTGTAAAACTGTACTCGATCTTGCGCCGCCAGCACCATGATCCATTGTTTGTGCGTTTCATCCCAAGAAACTTTCGGGTCACGAAAATCTCGAATTCCAGGATTTTTCACGACAGGATTTCCTTCCTCAAATTTCTGCCATGTAAAACCATTATCATTCGAAAAAGCAATATCTTGTCGTTCTACATCAATTTTGCCTTCTTTCTCTTTCGTCATGTCATGCAAAGTGTAAATTGCAATAATCGGAGCATTTTTTCCTGTTCCTAAACCAGATGTATTGTGCGTGTCTACAACCGCACTTCCAGAAAAAATATATTTGTCTTTATCAGGGTAAATCGCAATCGGCAATTCTTCCCATTTAATTAAATCTTTAGAAATGGCATGTCCCCAATGCATTGGCCCCCATGTATTTCCGTCTGGATAATGCTGGTAAAACAAATGATAGTAGCCGTTGGCGAAAAACATTCCGTTGGGATCATTCATCCAGCCTTTTTTCGGTGTAAAATGAAAATTTGGGCGATACATTTGTTCTTCTGCTGTGCTCGATACGGTTACAGCAGCAGTTTGTGCAGTTGCAGAAGAGGGTTTAAATCCTGCTATCGATAGTAAAACGGCACTATAAAGAGCTAACGGCAGATGTTTCTTTGATTTCATTTTTGTGGTTATTTTTGTTAGTTAGTGTTTCACTTAGTGCTTCCAAAGCAATTCCTTTTGTTTCTGGCATTAGAAAAATTACAAATAGCAATTGCAATACCATCATTAGCGTAAAAATAAGGAATACTACTTCTGGTCCTATTTCTGAAAACAGCATCGGAATTAAAGACGGAATAATCGCGGCCAAAACCCAATGTACAGAACTTCCAAATGCTTGTCCGGACGCGCGAATGTGATTTGGGAAAATTTCTGAAATGAAAACCCAAATTACAGCACCCTGACCAATTGCATGAGAAGCAATAAAAAGGAATAAGAAAATTGGAACTGACAAGCCTCCCCAATTGTAATAAAAAGAAGCCGATACTAATCCGAGCGAAATAATATATCCAACAGATCCGATGTACATTAACAGCTTTCTTCCTAATTTGTCGATTAATGCCACGCCAATCAAGGTAAAAATAAGATTAGTAACTCCAATACCGATACTGCTCAATAAAGCTGTATTTTGTCCTAAACCAGCTTCTTCAAAAATTCTTGGCGCATAATATAAAAAGGCATTAATTCCTGAAAACTGATTAAAAAAGGCAATTAAAAAAGCTAGAATTAATGGAAAACGGTATTTTTTCATGAAGATATTTTCATGTTTTGTAGTGCCATTTTCGCGGGAATCATCAATTAAATCTGAAATATCTGCCGAAGGATCAATTGCATATAAAACTTTACGTGCTTCTTCATCACGGTTCTTAGATAAAAGCCATCTCGGACTTTCTGGAATCGTTACAATAAAAAGAATGTAAACCAATGAAGGAATTGCCTGAACGCCTACCATCCATCTCCAAGCATTTTCGCCAATATCTTTTAAAAAATAATTAGAAATAAAAGCAATTAAAATACCCAATACAATATTGAACTGGTACAAAGCTACCAAACGTCCTCTCTTATCAGCAGGAGCAATTTCTGAAACATAAGCTGGAGCAGCAATGGTTGAAGCGCCCACTCCTAAACCTCCAATAAATCTAAAGGCAGCAAATACAAACGGATTATTGGCAAAAGCGGCGCCAATTGCCGAAACAAAATATAAAATTCCGATCCAGAACAAAGTCTTTTTTCGTCCTAACTTATTAGTTGGGATTCCTCCGAAGATTGCACCAACCACAGTTCCCCATAATGCCATTGCCATCACAACAGAACCATGAAAAGCATCAGATGAATGCCAAAGAAGCTGCAATTGTTTATCAGCTCCAGAAATAACTACGGTATCAAAACCGAAAAGAAAACCTGCCAGTGCAGCAGTAACAGACCAAATCAATATCTTATTCATTGTACATGTATTAAAAACTTTGTTGCTAAGATATCTGCAAAAAAATCAACTTATTTTTAACGATGTTACAATTTATTTCTTTAAATATTGACAGATTGACATTACAAACCCAAAACCTTTATTTACAACGTTTTACACAAACTAAAATTCTTTTACGAAAACCTTGTAGTTTCGATTTTGTTACATGAGCTTCGAAATTGATACTTAAAAAGAAACAATTTCAAATACAGATTAACTAGACATTTTATATTCTTTAGGAGAAATTCCAAATTTATTCTTAAAAGCTGTAGAAAAATAGTTCGGAGATGAGAATCCAAGCGAGTATGCAATCTCAGAAATATTCATCTCATTGGACTTCAAAAGTTCTGCTGCTTTCTCTAATTTGACATTGTTAATATGATCGCTGATATTAATTCCGATAATGGCTTTTACTTTTCTGTATAATTGAACTCTAGAAACTCCTAATTTATCGGCTAAATCTTCAACCGAAAATTTCGGATTCTCGACATTCTTTGTAATAATTTCATTCATTTTGGTAATAAAAGTCTGTTCCTGATTCCCGAATTTCGATTCGGGTTCAACACGGTAAATATTATTCGTATAATAATAACGTAGTTTTTCTCTGTTGAAAAGCAGACTAGAAATAGATTGTTTTAAAATCGAAAGGCTAAACGGTTTAGTCAAATATTGGTCCACTCCACTCTGAAGCCCTTTTAAAACAGATTCTTTATTACTCTGTGCAGTTAAAATTATTATCGGAATATGAGAGGAACGCAAGTCTTTCTTTAGTTCCCTGCTAATTTCATATCCGTCTTTATCAACCAAATTAATGTCGCAAATAATAATGTCCGGAATAATTTCTAAGGCTCTTTCGACTGCGTCACTTCCATCAGAAGTATACACTATATATTCATTTGAAAGTTTGGCTTTTAAGAAATTAACCAAATCTATATTGTCTTCGATGATTAACAACGAATGTTTTTCGGCATCAGAAATAGTATGTACTTCCTTTAATTCGGGTTCAATATTCAAATTATCCGTAATTAGACTTGGAATACTCGTTAGATTTTCGCCTTTCTGAATAATTTCTCCAGGCTGCAAATGACTGCTTCCCTTCAATAAAGTGATTACAAATTCGCTTCCTTGTTTTGATTTTAGTTCGATAGTTCCATGATGCAAAAGCACAAATTCTTTGGACAAATGCAAACCAATTCCTGAACTGTTTTTATTATTATTTGAAGCTCTGAAAAACGGATCAAAAACATTCGAAAGTTCATCATCAGGGATTCCGATTCCAGAATCTTTGAAATGAATCTTTGCAGTATTATCCTGATTTTCGACTATCGAAATAGTAATTTTACCATTATCGGGTGTAAACTTAAAAGCATTTGAAAGTAAATTGAAATAGACCTTATCCATTAAACCTCGGTCAATGAACAATTCCAGATTTTTGTTTTTGCAGCTTAACTGAAAATCAATGTTTCTGCGGGCAGCTTCACCTTTAAAATTAGCCATGACTTCATTAGTAAAATCATAAATTTTAGTATTAGAAGCCCTCAGGGTGAATTTTTGTTCTTCAATTTTTCTAAAATCCAGCAGTTGATTAATTAATCGAAGTAATCTATTTGAATTTTTGTGAATCAGCTTTACTTCATCAATTAAAGCGGTTCCTTTAATTTTATCATTCTCAATTAAAGATTCCACGTAACTCATTATTAAGGTAATTGGCGTTTTGAATTCGTGTGATAGTCCTGTAAAGAAATTTAGTTTTGCTTCATTGCTTTTTGCTGCAACCTGTGCCATTTCCTGAATTTCATTGTTCTGATCAATTACAGTTTGATTGATTCTTTCCAATTGCTTTTTCTTTTTTGAAATAGAAATCGTAGAATAAATACTGTAAATCGTTAAGCTCAAAATAATTACAAGAAAGAAACTAAGCAATCGAACTAAATTATTCTGCGAAGCATATTCCCTTTCCTGCACTTTAATAGCATCTTGTTGCGTTTCAATTACCAATTGCTGCTGATCGACTTTGTCCATTTGGTTTTCGATAATTTCAGCATTATTTTTATCAATCACAATGGTATTCAAGATGTTGTTTCTCGCAATTGATTCTTTATTATACATTTTCAAAGCGAGTTTCAAAGCTTCATTTCCTCCAGTTGGATATAAAATTGTGCCGTCAAGCACACCACTTTTAACCAGTTCAATTCCGCCATTAACGGTATTCAAAGCATCAACGCCAATAAATTTGATTTTCTTTTCTAATCCCAAGGTTTTAGCTGTCTCCCAAGCACTTAAAGCCATTCTGTCGTTATGAGCGAAAATATATTCCACATTTGGATTTTGCTGCAGAATTGCCTTCAAAGGTGCTTTAACCGATTCTTTTTCCCAGTCGCCTTGAATGGTATTTACAATCGTGAAACGCTTATTTTCATTGATAATCTGATTAAAACCAAGTGTTCTTTCATACGCCGGAGATGATCCGCTTGCACCTGTGATTTCTATAATCCTACCCGAGCCCTTACTGTGCGAGACTATATATCGAGCGGCAATTCGGCCAATTTCTATATTATCTGCTCCAAGATAAGCCGTATAATTTTCGCCTTCTATTTTTCGATCTACAACGAGAACAGGAATTCCTGCTTTAATTGATTTTTCTACCACTGCCGTTAAAGGTTTGGATTGAATTGGCGATACGATAATTACATCAACCTTATTAGAAATAAAACGTTCAATATCTTCGATTTGCTTTTCGACATTATTATTAGCGTCTTTAATTGTCAAATCGACTTCAGGCCGCAACGAAGCTTCAATTTTTATAGAACTGTTCATTTGTTTGCGCCAATCGTCGGTGGTCATGGCTTGCGAAAAACCAACTCTGATTTTATCGCCTTGCTTTTGTTTGCAAGAGACGAAACTTAATGATACTGCGAGATACAGTACAATATATTTTATAAATTGATACATATGGTAATGAGGTTATGTAGGTAGTGCAAATTTCGAAAATAGCCTTCTTAACCAACAGTTTGTCAATATAATGGGAAGGCATTATATATTGGATAGACAACCGAGAAGGATTAAAAAAGTAAAATTAAACTTTTATTTGATGTTGGCAAATAACAGGCATTATTTATCGGTAAAAAATCGGTTAAAAGTCTTTCTAAAATGACAAAGTTTCAAAACTTAAATGGGCTGAATCATAGCACATCATAATATGGAAATTATATAAATTCTATTCAGAATTATGAAAATTTTAAAAAGCAAAATATTTGAATTTTGTATTTAACCTCATCAAAAGCAACTAAAAAAAACGGCATTAATTAAGAATACTTTCGTATAAATTCACAATATTTTAACATTATTTTCGAGATAATATTAGATGAAGAAGATATTTACAGCCTCAGCTTTACTAGTCCAGACTATCACTTTTTCTACCAATCCACCTCCTCCCGGCCTTCCGGATGATCCGGCTACCTTGCCCATTGGATCGTCTATTTCAATACTATTTATGGCAGGCGTTGCATTAGACATTTACAGCATTTCAAAAAGAAAATAAGCCTCTATTTTTTATTCATTATCATCATGCAATCGATACACGTCTCTAATATGGTAAACAAATTACTTTCACTGCTTATCTTGATACCTTTGAATGGTTTCTCCCAGATGTATGTGGGGGCATCAGAACCGGTATACGTCAAAAATCAGGTCCTGTATGTAACGGGAAATATTGATCTGGCCTCGGGATCCAACATTTACTTAAGAAACAATTCCCAGCTACTTCAAGGCACCGAATCGTCCTCCAGCAATTCTGGCACGGGAATCTTGTCAGTGTATCAAGAAGGGACTTCTGATAATTTCGAATATAATTATTGGTGTTCTCCTGTCGGTATTTTAAACGCTACGACAGGCAATTCAAATTTCGGCGTCACATTGTTGAACCGACCAGTGAACGCAACTGATGCGGTGCCAGCGAATATACTTCCCACAGGAAGCTATGACGGCACGGCACTGCCTCTGGCCATTGCCTCTAACTGGATTTACAAGCTTACAAATGCAGGAAGCTATTCCCAATGGAGCTTTGTTGGGGCATCATCTTCAATAGCTCCCGGTGAAGGATTCACAATGAAAGGAACCAGCGGATCGGATCCTGCAGACCCTGAGGGAACAGGAGTTGCCAATAATAACGGAACTGGCGGGCAGCGATATGACTTCAGAGGCAGGCCCAATGATGGAAATATTTTAGTTCCTGTAGCAGCGGGAAATGCTGCCACACTTACAGGCAATCCATATCCTTCAGCACTACATCTAAATGCTTTCCTTCTGGATCCTTCCAACAGCGCCTGTACGCGAGTAGCTTATTTTTGGGAACAGGATAAAACTGTAAATTCTCATTACCTTTCTGCATACAGAGGCGGATATGGCACCTATTCTCCCGGCACTCTGGGAAGCAATGGAATTTACGTTCCCGCAACTTTTAACAGCTACAACAGCGATGGGTCATTGAATACAACGGGAACATCTTCTGGTCTGGTGATCGAACGCAAATACAGTCCGATCGGACAAGGGTTTCTTATAAACGGTAATGCTAACGGACAGGTTACATTTAGAAATTCCCACAGAGTATTTTATCAGGAAGGCGGCGCTTTATCGCAATTTGCTAAAAATTCTACAGACAAAGCCTTACAGACCGATCAAGAAAGCAGCCAGATCTCACACATTAAAATAAATGCCATCATCAATAACGCTTTCACGAGGCAGCTTGCCCTTGCTTTTATGCAGGAAGCAACAGACGGCATTGATCCTGGCATCGATGCACTGAACATGGACGACGCCCTGCCTAATGATGTTTCATTTTGGCTGGAGAACGGGAAATATGTCATTCAAGGCATAAATTTTGACGCTTCTAAAAAAGTACCTATTGCAGTTAAAGCTGATAAGGCCTGCGCCTTAAAGTTTTATATACCAGAAACGGTTAATTTTGATTCTTCACAAAACGTCTATCTACTAGATGAGCTCGATTCTTCCTACCATGACATTAAAAACGGGAGTTATGAGGTAAATGTTGCTCCTGGCGTGTACAATGACCGCTTTAAAATAGCCTTCAAAAGTGAAACATTAGGTACTGGCGAGATATCAAAACGAAATTTCATCATATATCAGGATAACCAGAGCAGAACATTGAAGGCTTTAAATCCGGACCATTTGAAATTTCGCTCTTTTACACTTTATGACATGACGGGAAAAACAGTGCTGAACAAAAAAGGGATACTCCAGCAAGAAGTTTACAATTTTTCAACGGCGACTTTAAGTTCAGGATTCTATATAGTCGTTTTCGTAACTGACGAAAATGAAAGAATCTCGCAAAAAATTATAATTTCCAATTCCGGCAGTTAAAATGCAATTATGCCCCTCCAACTGTTTATATTTTGCGGAATCGCCAAGCCATTATTTCAAACTAACTGATACAACTATGACAGCATTTAAACCTACTAGACAAAATTTTTGCATTTATATTTTATGCCTTCTATTATCTTGCGCTGCCCATGCACAGATCGGAATTGGGACTGTAACACCAAATGCCAGCTCGATTTTGGACATAACCTCCACAACGAAGGGTCTGCTTGCCCCAAGGATGACCACTGCACAGAGAAATGCGATCGCTTCGCCTGCCGATGGCCTTATTGTATATGATACGGATCAAAAAGCTTTCTATTACTACGTGTCAACTACGTCATCATGGATTTTTATAAACAACGGAGTAAGTCCGCGATTAAACTTTAAACGCATACGTTCAACGGATAATTTAGCGACTGTATTGGCTGCTGAACTTGCTGCCGGAGGAGGATCAAAATATGTTTTAACTTCAAACACGCTGTACGAAATCAATGGTACGGTTACTTTCAACTTTCCTATAGAACTGAACAACGCCTACATTCATGGGTTGGACGCCAATGAAGACATTATAGCAAAAACGTCGGGCATTCTTTTTGACGGAACTACAGGAGGCAGTATCAGGAGTGTCACCATTTCTGCTCCTGGGGCGACTGTCTTTAATTTAAATGCGGCATCATCAACTTCCACATTTTTATTTAGAGATTCTATAATCGCTAATTCGGCAAATGTAGGCACGGTATCAGGCTTTGGGCTAGTTTTTGCCAGCATTGTAAATTTTTCAGGCAATACAAACGGTATTACTTATAGCAATATTGGCCAGCTTCTCTTAAGCAATCAGGCATGGTTTAGTAATAATGCTGGAACATATGAAAAATTAACCGGAACATTTAACCTGGTATCGAAACAGGGCGGGTTTTCTAATGTTGCCACTGGCGCTTACGGGTTCGATGTATCTACTCCAGGCCTCTCAATTTCAGGCGACGCTGTTTTGGAATCGGTGGTCTTTACTGGTCCGACACCTGCCAATTACGTACGCCCTTATGCTTCAGGCACTTACTCAGGATACAACTTTAACAACAGTTGGAGTGTTAGATCAGCGGGCATCCCGACCGAAACAGATGCGACTGCTACTGGCGATTTTGCAATGGACTATCCGGTCGGAAGTGGATTAGGGGTGGCCTTTAACAATGCAAATCCCAGCGATATTGTAAAAGTGGGATCTGGCACACCCACTACCGTGTACTCCAATCTATTCAGGTTTTCGACCGATGCCGTTAACCGTCTGAGATACGTCGGCAAAAAGAAAAGAATTTTTCAAATTTCCGGATCCATTTCATTTCAGGTTCCGGCTGCGGGCACCTATATTATTTACATTGCCAAAAATGGAACCATGCTGACCCAGTATAAAATATACGGTAGAGGCGCTTCCACAAATGATATTGTGGTGCTTCCTCTGAACGCTTCCACTGAAATGGTTACTAATGACTATATTGAAGTTTTCGCACAGCGCTACACTGGAAGTAATGGCAATATAGTGGTTCCGAATATGACATTAACAATCAAATAGGTCATTAAGAAAAAATGAAGATTTTGGTTTTTCGGCAGAGACTTAATTGCAAATTGGACTCTCAATACAGCTTTATTTTTGAACTACCATTCCATCATTTATAATGCTTCAGAATTAAGTTTTAAAAACCGCCACCATTTCACGAGAATGTTTAAACATTAAATCGGAATGGTGGCTTTTTAAATATAAGCAACCGCTCCATTCACTCTTTATAGTTTTTAAGCAAGGGTGCAAACTTATAAATCGAGCACTGAATCGTAGGCATGATCCTAAATTACACTCCTCTAATTTCCATTGTTTTCTGAACATGATGGTAAAACTAAGTTTTAATTGATTTAAAATACTCTGCCTGAAGAATCAATATATTTTTTTTTAACGGGTTTTAAAATTCGATGCAAAATTATCCCGAGATTCGACAGAACCAAATTTAGTGTGAATCTGCACTACGACAATGTAGACATGTTAATTATGTAATTGATATAAATAATGATATAAATGTTGTGAAGTTCAACAGCACTACATTTATGGCAATTATTACAGCTAAATCTCAAATCTATTTAACCTAATCAACTATATGAAGCATCTCTACTTTTGGTCATTTGCCGTTTTATCTTATATATCTATTATGCATTCAGCGCAACCATATTTGCCATAATCTACCCACGCAAGAGTAAACATGGCCATGGGCCACCAGTCATAATTGATTTTAATGCAGTTGCGAAACCGGCTGCATTTATTGAAATAAGATCTTTTTTACAGCAATTTCACCTTAACTTCAACCAAATGCCATACACTAACATACTTCAGATTGACGATGATGCTGATGACTGCGACTTTTTTATGGAAGCCCTTCATGCTGTATCCGATGCAAACTATACCTCAGAGAGAAATCCTATGGAAGCGCTTCGAAAGCTGATCCGAAAGGAACTGCAGCCTGATGTCATTTTTCTTGATCTGAATATGCCAGTCATGTCTGGCTTTGAACTCTTGGCAGAATTAAAAAAACAAGACAGCACCAGCAATATTCCTGTAATCATCTTTTCGACTTCACAAATGCTGGAAAATAAAAATAAGGCAGCGAGTTTTGGAGCGGCAGGATACATTTGCAAACCCAGTGATTTTAATGAAATGAAAAAAATCCTAAAAAATTTTACAGCCTGATGTATTCCAGTTTAAAGCATACAGAACAGAAAGACTATTGTCAAAAACTAATGTTTATCATTCATTCGAATTATTAAATAATGGGCATCTGGTGCTCTTGAAAGAAAGAAATGAAACTATCAACCCAAATACTGCTGGCTTTTGCGCTGATTATTCTGCTTTCTGCGGCGGATTCCTACACCAACTACCGTCAATCGTTAAAGGTGCATCTAAATTCACAATTCCTTTCCAAGTCCGAGGACATAATACGCAATTCTAACAAAACCCACAGAGCGGTACTGGAAATGCAGAGCTCTGTTAGAGGGTATCTGCTAACTAGTGACACCGCCTTTCTGCAGCCTTACTATAACGGACTATATGGAGGTTCTGCATACCGCAGAGCAACTCCAAATTTGGTTACATCTTTTCCTGTTGGATAAACTTGGTGAGAATATTAAAGTCTTGAAAGAGGAGGCTATCGCTAAAAAATTCACCTCAGAAACGGCTAACCATCTGGACATACTCCACTGCAGTATCCATGAAATTATAAAAGATTTAGAAAAAGAAAAATAAACTCCAAATAAATATTACCCGCCAAATGCTATAAAAACAATGAAAAAGAAGAAAAGTTACATTCAAAACTAGTTCATTGTTCAGTAGCGCCGCTAAGGAACAAAAGATGATTTTTATCTTTTGTTCCTTTTTTAGTTTATCTAAAAAGAAAGCAGCACTTCAAAGCTAATATTCTCCAATTCATAATTTACTTACTTTTAGGCAACTGCTTTTCATTTTCTTTTCAGAAAAATCAAAAGTTTTATAATGAGGAATCTGTACTGAAAAAAATTGAAGTAAGAAAAAAAAGGGAATAATTCAGTATAACATTAGTCTCTATAAATAAGGCACTTATCTATTTAGTTTCAGATTTGCTTATCCTCATGCGCAAATAAACCTCACAAAAGAAATTGCCCAAAACAAAATCATTGCGGTCATTTTTCGTTTCAAAAAAAATTCCATCAAACAAACAATTATTTGTATTTAGTCTAAATAAATAATAAGTTTGCGGACTAAAAATAAATAACCGCCATGAAATTAACTTTGACATTCCTACTGCTTGCCTTTCTACATATTGGTTCGGCACAAAATGCAAAAATTACCGGAACAATTGTTTCCGAAAATAACCAAGCTGTTTCTTACGCTTCCATATCCTTAAAAAACAGCAAAAAAAATACCGTTTCTGATGATAAAGGATATTTTGAAATTACTAACCTTGCTGCCGGAAACTATACGCTCTATTTCTCTGCCATGGGGTTTACTGCTCTAGAAAGAAATGTTGAATTGCATGAAAATGAAAGCATTGACATTTCTATTATTTTAAATGAAAATATCAATACCCTGCAAACGGTAGAAATTACTGGGCGCAAAGAAAAATCATATCGCAACACAAAATCTTTTATCGGAGCCAAAACAGAAATCGCTTTAAAAGATTTACCACAGGCGGTTTCGTATGCCACTAAAGAATTAATAGCAGATCAGGGATCAATTCGCGTGGGCGAAGTAGTAAAAAATTTCAGCGGTGTAAGCCAGTTTACTTTCTATGATGATATCTCGATTCGAGGTTTTAGAATAAACGGAGGAAGCAATACGCAATTGTTAAATGGCATGCGAACGTCTACTGGATTTTGGAAACAGCCTCTTGCCAATTACCTTGAGCGTGTTGAAGTTTTAAAAGGGCCATCATCGGCTTTGTTTGGAAATGCTTCTCCTGGAGGAGTTTTAAACAGAGTAACTAAAAAGCCTTTGGATCAGGCTGCAAACAGCGTAAGTTTTTCTACCGGAAGCTTTAATACTTTAAGGGCTTTAGCCGATTTTACAGGACCACTGACAGAAGATAAATCGCTCTTATACCGATTGAATTTGGGGTATGAAAATGCCAATTCTTTTAGAGATTTGCAGTTTGACAAAAACATTGTGCTTGCTCCTTCCCTATCATTTCTTCCAAATGACAAAACCAGCGTGAATTTTGATTTGATATATACCAGCTCAAAAAGCATATTGGACCGTGGACAGTCGACCTACGAAAATAACTTGTATTCCACTAAAATTTCAAATTCATTAAACTCAACAAACGATTATTTAAATGAAGAGACCTACATTGTCACAACTTCCTTAAATCATCAATTCACAGACCGTCTATCCTTCTCAGGATCGTATATCCGAACTGGTTATTCAGAAGATCTATTGGAACATCGCGGAGCTAATAAATATGCGTCTGCCGGAGACGGAACTACAATTCCGACTTCAATTGAAATGCAGGTTTTTATGCGTAAACGCAAACGTTACATCGATAATCTTTCAACCTTTTTAAAATATGAAGCTAAAACAGGAGCTTTAGACCATAACTTAATCTTGGGATATGATTATGCGCAAGAACAGGTTCCTGCCGGAGGTTCACAATTGCAGGCAACAGGATATAGAAATGCTGCAAACACAGGGTCAATCGCTACTTATAATCCGAATAACAAAAGCGCTTATTTATTAGATTCTAAAGGAAACCCTGTACCAAACGTGGCACACTTTGATTTGACAAATCCATCTGGTTCACAGCAGTTAAAGGATATGAGCAAATATTTTTATACTGCTCGCCCATTTGATCCCACTTTCTATTCATTGTATGGCGTATATCTTCAGGACCACATCAAGTTTGGCGCATTCCAGGCTTTAATTGGAGTTCGTTATGATGAATATACTGATAAAGAAAACTATAAAAAAGCAACTGAAAAAAAAGTAAAGCAACATTCATTTTTACCACGTTTCGGACTAACCTATACTGTCAATCCAAACATTAATTTGTATGGAACTTATGTAAAAGGATACAACCCGCAGACAGCTTCGTCTTTATCAAACCCAAATGCAGGTGGTCCGTTTGATCCATTAGAAAGCAATATGATCGAGTTTGGAGGAAAATCATCTTGGTTTAAGGAAAAGCTGTTTGTAACTGTAGCACTTTTCAAAATTCAGCAGAAAAATACTTTGTATCCGGCAAATGATCCAACAAATCCAGATTTGATGCGCGCCATAGGAAAAGAAGAATCCAAAGGAATTGAAATTGATGTAAACGGAAATATCACAAGAAATTGGAGTATTTCTGCAGCTTACTCCTATAACGAAGCCGCAATCTCTGAAAGTCCAATTGCATCAGAGATTGGAAGACAAAAACCAAATACTCCTCGCCAGCAGGGGAACTTATGGACACGATATAATTTTACTGATGGAGCCTTAAAAGATTTTGGACTTGCACTTGGAAGCAATTTTGCTACGACACGTACGCTAAGCCAAACTGACACTCAAACGCTTCCTGGCTATACTTTATTTAATGGAGCGCTGTATTACAGCATTAATAAATTTAAGATTCAAGTGAATGCCAATAATATATTAAACAAAAGATACTGGGTTGGAGGCTATGACTTTATTCGTCTGTTCCCTGGCGCGCCCTCAAACTGGCTCTTAACCCTTGGGTATTCTTTTTAGAATCTTAGTAACCTTTGAATATATTTTTTGCCATTTCTTTATATGAATAAAACGTTTAAAAAAAATATTGGCTTTTTACATTTATGGCTCGGACTTACGTCCGGGCTCATTGTATTTATTATAGCGCTTACTGGAAGCATTCTGGTTTTTGAAGAAGAAATCGATGCTTTTATCAATCCTGAGTTTTATAAAGTTTCAGCCATCGGAACAAAAAAACTGCCTGTTGATCTTTATGTTACTTCTATAACGAAAAAATATGCGCTAAGATTAAACCGAATTCAAACGTATGAAGATCCTGCAAGAACGGTCATTGTAACAGGAACAGATGCCACTAAAAACGATCAGATTTTTTCAGTAGATCCATACACAGGAAAAATACTGGCTGCCATTCCTGAAAAAAACAGATTTTTTTCTGTCATCTTAGATCTGCATCGTCATTTAATTCTGGGAGAAGCTGGAAAATTTATTACTGGAATCAGCTGTATTATTTTCGTTTTTATGCTGCTTTCGGGACTAATTTTATGGTGGCCGAAAAAAATAAAAAATCTAAAGCAGCGATTGACCGTCAAATGGAAGGCCTCTTTTGGGATTTTCATTCAAATTTTGGGTTCTACAGTTTCCTGCTTCTTCTGATAATATCTCTAACTGGACTAACATGGTCTTTTAAATGGTTTGAAAGCACCATCTACCTACTGGCAGACGGAACAGCAGAGAAACCTTCGGTTAAAGTAGAAAATCCGACGAAAATAGATCCTAAACTCGATAAAACTTTTTTTTATCAAAACATGCTTTCAAAAACAGAAAACATCTATAAATACAAAGGAGATACACAGATTAGGATTCCATCTGATACCATAAACAGTATCATGGTCATTAAATTGAATCTTGAAAAATCTATTCCAAATATTTCAAGTTTGGCTTATTTTGACAAATACACAGGTAAGCTTTTAAAAATACGTCCTTATGAATCCTTCAGCGATGGCGATAAAGTACGACGCCTTATTTATCCCATCCATACGGGAAGCATCTATGGTCATCCAACAAAAATCTTAGCTTTTTTAGTTTGTTTATTTGCGGCAACATTACCCATTACGGGTTTTCTTATTTGGTTGGGAAGAAAGAAAAAAAAGCACTAATATTTTTTCTGAAAGTACAGATAATTGGTGGTTACGCCTACATCTCGCAATCGTATCTGCGAATTGTTAAACTCAAACAGCTTCCAATTTAAATTTAATTTGGAAAGCGCTCCAGAACTAAAATTTATTTTTACTTCTCTCACACCGTTTTGAATTGTACTTTCCCACTGTCCAGTTTCTGAAACTCCTGCTTTGGTGGCAATTACAGATTTATCGGTTTGAAATATAAAGGTATAGCCACTGTAATTTGAAGTATTGACAGCGCCATCATAAAAATAAGGTATTTCCCAAGAACCTTTTGTAATGGCCGCAACAAAATCTAATGTCACAAGATTATTTTCTGGACAGTAATCTATGGCATATTTAATGGCATTTTCGAACTCAGTATTGTTTGAGATCGATTTTATCTGATTATTGTAATCTACAAATGTAATAGGATATTTTAAAGAAATGTACTGGCTTTCATTTAAATTTTTAATGAAATTAAAAAAAGCCTGATCACTTACTATAGATTGAGAACTCGCTGTCTGGTTAGCGCTATTATAGCTATTAATTGTTATTGGATAATTAATGTTTAGTCCGTTAATTTTGGAGAGAAGATCTGGATAAAGATTCCAGTAATCAATTAAAGTATCAAAATCTGCTTGATTTGGAATTAATTTTTCGATGTAATTATAATACACCATCGTAACAGGAAAATCTATTTTCACAATATCATCATCATAATTGCTGGCGTTGATATTATCCAAAACTTTTTGATAATCGGCTGTGGTATTAACCGCAATCTGCTCATTGTTTACCGTAATGGTATACGGGAGTTTTATGGTGCAATAACTCGATCCGTCAATCATATTATCCTGTACGGTTTTCACCATGGCAACTCTTTGCAGATAAGTAGTAAGAGGAGAAACAGTACTAATTGTTCCCTGCGAATTATTGTTTTCTTCCTCCATTTCACTTTGACAGGAAAACAGTAGGAAGAAAAAAACTGCAATTGATAAATATTTTTTCAAAAGGAACATATTTATGTTTTTACAAAGGTAAATAAATTTTAAAAGAAACTATTTTAAATAACCTAACATCAAGCATTTCATAATTTTCTTCTATAATAAATTATCAAAAACCAATGATATTTTATTCTTCTATAGAACAATCCTCTTTACTTTTACCCTACTTAAATTAAAAACAAATACATTTACGCTGAAAAATTGAAACTCTAAATGCCAGATCAAAACCAATCCAATACATGTGATGAAATCATTTTTTCGTCTTTCTTCAAAAGTCATGCAAAAGCACTTCGAAATTTTCTTTTCTACAAATTCGGAAACGCAGAACAAGCAGAAGATATAACTCAGGAAGCATTTGTTAAGCTTTGGCAACACTGTGCATCTGTCCCTCTAGAAAAAGCCAAATCATATATTTACACCATTGCGAATAACAGCAGTTTAAACCAAATTGCGCACCAAAAAGTGGTTTTAAAATTTGAAAAAAACTTTACGGGTTTGGACAAGACAAATGAAAGCCCGGAATATCTTCTGGAAGAAAAACAATTTCAGGCAAAACTTTTAAAAGCAATCGCAAACTTAAACGAAAAACAGCGCATTGCTTTTTTGATGCACAGAATTGACGGAAAAAAATACAGCGAAATTGCCGAGGAGCTAAACATTAGCGTAAAGGCTGTTGAAAAACGCATTCATGTGGCTTTGTTAAGCTTGCGTAAAGAAATTGATTTGTAAAAGGTAGGGTAAATTTAGTTCCAATTGTTTTAATTAAATAATACGATAAAATGAAAAAAAATCGCTTATTAGCAAAATGGCTCAACGACGATTTGTCTCCGGATGAATTAGCAGCATTTGAGGCAAGTCCCGATTTTGAAAAATATCAAAAGATAAAAAAATATACCGCTCACCTCGAAGCGGGCGATTTGGATGAAAATGCTATGCTGTCTAACATTTTAAGCCAGAAAAAAGCAACGCCAAAAGTAGTGCCTTTATATAAAAAATGGATCTTTAAGGCAGCCGCCATACTTGTTCTTGCTCTCGGAATCACGTTTGCGATGAAAGTTTTTATGCCTCAAACGGAAACTGCCGATTTTGGAAAAAAGACTGCTTTTTCATTACCCGACAATTCTGAAGTGGTTTTAAATTCAGGTTCCGAAATACACTATAAAAAATGGAATTGGGACAACAACAGGCATTTGGAACTAAAAGGAGAAGCCTATTTTAAAGTTGCAAAAGGCAGAAAATTTGAAGTGCAGACCAATCTAGGAAAAGTAACCGTTCTGGGAACCCAATTTAACGTTAAAGCCAGAAAAAACAAGTTTGATGTTGTGTGCTACGAAGGCCGTGTAAAAGTAACTTATTCCAATGCTGAAATTTTATTGACTCACGGACAAAGTGTTCGTTTTGAAAATGGAAAAGAGATTAAAATGACAGTAAGTGCATTAAAGCCAGAGTGGATCGATAACCAGATATGTTTTTATAAAGAAAACATAAGAGCACTTTTAGATGAAGTTGAGAGACAATATAATATTAAAATTGACTTAAACGCCAAAGACACTGTTTCACTCTTTACAGGAAAATTACCAGCTAAAGATCTAAATACAGCTTTACAGATTATCAGTACAACGTATCATTTGGAAGCAAAAAAAGTTTCGCACAACAAAGTAATTTTTGACGAAAAATAAATGTTCCGCCCCAAGCAATTTCATTTTTTGTTTTTTCTCTTCTTTCATATCCTGAATCTTTCTGCTCAGGATAAAGGAAAAGATATGCCTTTCAAAAAAATAATAATTGCTATTGAAGAACAGCATGCTGTAAGTTTTAACTATACTGAAGATAATATTGAAGGTCTTGAATTCAATCCTCCCAAGAAATCACTTTCGTTAGAACAAAAACTAGAATATCTGAGAAAAAAAACCGATTTATCTTTTGAAAATATTGGCAACAAATTTATCAATATCTATAAAAAAGATACAGTTTCAAAAATGATTTGTGGTTATGTTTTATCTGCAACTGATAAAAAACCTATTGAGAATGCTAACATCATTTTAAATAACAAAAATCACTTTACAACCGATTCAGAAGGATATTTTGAGTGCCATAACGAAAGTAAAAATACTTTTGTAATTAGCCACATCGGTTTTGCATCAAAGAGAATTACGGCAGGAAATACAGATGCTAAAGATTGCGTTAAAATTCTATTAGAGCCTGAAATTACAGAATTGCATGAAATAAAAACTAATGCCATTCTGGCTTCGGGCATTTCAAAAAATACTGATGGATCTTTTGAAATTAAACCTAAAAAATTCGGTATTCTTCCTGGCCTTATTGAACCAGATGCGCTACAGACCATGCAACAGATTCCGGGAGTGAACAGCCTTGATGAGAGCGTATCCAGTATCAATGTTAGAGGCGGTACACACGATCAGAATTTATTTCTGTGGAATGGAATACGAATGTTTCAAACGGGACATTTTTTTGGTTTAATATCCGTTTTCAATCCAAATCTTGCTCATACAATTTCGATCTACAAAAACGGAAGTTCTGCCTTTTATGGGGAAAGCGTTTCAAGTGTAGTCGCGATTTCTTCTACTCCAGAAAAAGCAGAAAAAAATTCATTCAGTGCCGGAATCAATATGATTAATGCTGATGTTTACGCCAAGTATAATCTTTCTAAAAAAAGTTATATCGAGATTTCGGCGCGTAAATCGATTACCGATTTTGTGGAAACGCCTACCTATAAAGAATATTTCAACAAAGTATTTCAGAATACTACCATAACTGATTTTTCGCAAAGCCAAAATCTTAATTATAAAAGCGATAAAAAATTTGGTTTTTATGATGCTACGATAAAATATGCGCAAAAAATAGGAATTAAAGATCAAATAATACTTGATTTGATAACCATAAAAGATAATCTGGAAGTCACTAAAAGCGCCGCTTCATACACTATAAATAAATCACAAAACAATACTTTACGTCAGCAGAATTATGGCGCAAACTTGTCATGGAAAAGAAACTGGAATAACTTCAACACTAGCAAAATTAATGTTTACAATTCTTCGTATGAACTTTTAGCCAATCAAAAGACAACTTATGAAAACCAAAATGTAATTCAGGAAAATACGGTAAACAACAATGGAGTTAATGTAGAAAACAATCATATTTTAAATTCTAAATTTACTTTCAGCGACGGTTATCAATTTAATGAAATTGGAGTAACCAATTTAGAACAGGTAACGAATCCTGATTTCTATCGTAAAGTAAAAGACGTTTTAAGGACTCATGCATTAATTTTTGAAGGAAAATATAACGATACCATCACCCGTCTATATTTTAAAGGCGGAATGCGCCTTAATTATATTGAAAAATTTAAGAAATATATTGCAGAACCCAGAATTCAATTGGGGTACGGAATTAACAAAAGTCTAACTTTAGAATTGCTTGGCGAACTAAAAAGCCAAAACTCCCAGCAGATTATTGATCTGCAGAAAGATTATTTTGGCATTGAAAAAAGGCGATGGATTATCTCTAATAACAGCACAATTCCTATCCAAAGAAGCAGACAGTTATCATTAAACTTGTTTTATCAAAAAAACAATTGGCTTCTGGACATCGAAAACTTTTATAAAAAAGTGACAGGAATAACAACCTCAAGTCAGGGGTTTCAGAATCAACTGGAATTTGTGAGAACTACCGGCGATTATGAAATCTGGGGAACAGAAATGCTAATTCAGAAAAAAATAAATCACTTTCTTACGTGGTTAAGCTACACCTACAATGAAAACAATTATGATTTTCGCAATTATGAGTATCCTCGTTTTCCAAACAACTTTGAGCTGACCCATACTTTATCTTGGGCGGGAATTTACGAGAAAAACAATTTCAAGATTGCTTTAGGAACAAAATGGTCTTCTGGAAGACCCAAAACATCTCCAGATTTATCCCGAATTGATCTTTCTAATCCAGAATTGGTCTATAACAAACCCAATAACAGTAATCTGCCCATGTTTTGGCAGGTTAATCTTTCCTCGACTTACAAATGGGAAACCGCAGACGGAATTCAATACAAAATAGGAATTTCAATCTTAAATATTCTCAATAGAAAAAATGAAATCAACGAATATTATAGAATAAATTCTTTAACCAATTCTGTAGAAGAAATCAATACTTTTTCATTGCAAAGAACTCCAAATCTGAGCTTTAGAGTCTCATTTTAACATCACCTCCCTTAAGAGTTCTTAAACTCTTATTCCTTCTTTTTATTTTTTTTTTCAAAAAATCACAATTCTTTGGTAGGGTAATCTGCACCAAGGCTGTTTCACTATAGAATCATCATTTGGTTTGAGACAGTTTTAAAACATTCAAATAGAAAAAAAAGCGGACTGATTTTTTACGCATCAAAAACAAAACAAAACATGAAAAGAAAAAAAACAATAATTGTAACCGCCGTATTACTAGTAATGATTTCTGCCAGCATTTACTTTTATTATGGAGTCATCTTTAAAGAAGCCCGTAATATAGCATCAGAAGCTCCTGATTATAGTGTAACGGCCAAGAAACTTATTGAAGACTATAATGCAGATCCTAAAAAAGCAGATGCATTGTATCTCAACAAAACTATAGAGATAACAGGCAAAGCAACCAAAGAAACCGATTCTGTAATTGTACTTGAAAACACTGTTTTCTGCCTTTTCAAAGAAAAATTGAAAGACAAGATTATCCGCAACAATATAACAATTAAGGGCAAATGCATTGGTTATGACGAACTATTTATGGAAGTTAAAATAGACCAATGCAGTGTTAAATAAACCAACTCAATAATAATTAATTTATGAAGAAAATTCTAGTTCCGTTCTGCCTGTTTTTAGTAACATTGGCCTATTCTCAGGATGATTTACTAAAGAGCCTTGATTCTACTCAGATAGAAGACAGCTATTCTACAGCAACCTTTAAGGCTCTACAGCTCGTAACCTTACAGACCACAAAAATGCCAGCTAAAAAAGAGTTTTATTTTGTGGTTTCGCACCGTTTTGGGTCTGTAAAAGATGGTTTTGACAGTTTTTTTGGACTTGATAATGCTACAACAAAACTGGGAGGAATTTATGGTGTTACAGACTGGCTCTCGGTCAGCCTTTCGAGACATACTTTAAACAAAATGTATGAGATCGGATTGAAGTACCGCATGGCAAGACAAAATGATAATTTTCCTTTGGATATTGTTGGATATAGCGTTGCAGACATTAATACTTTTTTAGAAAAAGACCAATATCCAGGCTTAGAATTTAAACATCGCATGACGTACGTGCAACAGCTATTAATATCCAGAAAAGTCAGCGAAAAATTCTCATTGGAATTAGTGCCATCCTTTATACACAAAAACCTTTACACTCCAGAAATCGAAAGAGACAATCAGTTTTCTTTTGGCGGCGGCGGGCGCTATAAAATCACGAAAAGATTATCTGTCAATTTAGAATACATGCACAATTTTGACAAACCTGACTTTTACAAAAATCCATTGTCTGTAGGTCTTGATATAGAAACAGGCGGACACGTATTTCAATTAATTTTTACCAATTCACAATCCATGAGTGAGAGCGGATACCTAACTAATGCCTCTGGTGACTGGGGCAAAGGAGATTTCTTTTTCGGCTTTAACTTATACAGAGTATTCTAATAATTAAAACAATAAATCATGAAAAAAACAATCGTACTTACAATTTTAATGGCTGTATTTGCAAGCTGTAGTGATTCTGATACAACTCAGGAGATCGAAACACCAACAACTCCAACGAACCCAACGGATCCCACAGGTACAGTTACGTACAATAAAGATGTAAAATCTATTATTGATGCCAATTGCATAAGCTGCCATTCCAGCGGAAGGTCAGCTAGTTTTAGACCTCTAACTACTTTTGCTCAAGTGAAAGCTGCAGTGGAAAGTGCTGGATTATTAGGCAGAATTCAACTTCAAAACGGCCAGCAAGGACTTATGCCTCAAGGCGGCAGAATGTCTCAGGCAAATATTGATATCATAGTAAAATGGAACACCGATGGTTTAAAAGAAAATTGATTGTTATGAAAAAATCATTCATAAATTTCTTTGCATTATTGCTCGTTATAGCCGCAAACACTGGTGGATTTGCACAAAAACTAATTACAAAAACAGGGAATATTAAATTTCAAGCTTCCATGCCATCTTATGAAGAAGTTGCTGCCGAAAGCAAATCAGTGTCAGCTGTTTTGGATCAGACAACAGGAGATTTTGCCAGTCTCGTTCTCATAAAAGGTTTTCGATTTAAAGTAGCGCTGATGGAAGAACACTTTAATGAAAATTATATGGAGTCTGAAAAATTTCCAAAAGCAACTTTCAAAGGTAAAATAGAAGATTTTGACAGTTCAAAAATTACAGCTTCTCCTAAAAATTTTACATTAAAAGGAGATCTTACCATTCACGGAAAAACAAAACCAGTCTCAGTAATTGTAAAAATCTCCAAAGCTCAAAATGGAGTTAAAACCATTGGCTCATTTGAAGTAAAACCTGAAGACTTTGCTATTGAAATACCGAGTCTTGTAAGAAAGAAAATTGCCGACAAAATCGAGATTGAATACAATTTTTTATTGATTAAATAATCTCCTTTAAGAATCAGCTCTATTCAGATTCGAATGAAACATGACGAATGCTCTGTAGGCCGGTGTGAACTTATAGCGCCGGTCTCTTTTTTTAAACCTTAAAATCAAATTAAAATGATCTGCAGAAATTACATTGTTACCGGAGAAGATGTAAATGATTATATGGTTATGGAAGATACCGCATACATTTCATATACCCTCCGATTGTTATATCATTTTTTGTTCAATAACGGATTTTCAAAAGAAAAACTCAACTATATGCATTTAGATTTACAAGAAGGAAATCATGAGTTAGTCTGCCATAAAGATTTGATGTTTACCCAATCTTTTTTAGTTGAAATGAAATATTGCCATATACAAGACAATATCAATTTCAAAAGTTGCTTTTTTGACTCAAAGAATGAATGTTGTGCAGAAGTTATAAAAGAAGTAAAATGGTTTGATCCTATCAGTAAAGAAGTTATCAGAACTCCAAAAAATATTCTCAAGCAATTCCACTATAAAAATATTTCTGCTTAATTAAAAAATATTTGCCGTGTAATCAAACTTTGCATATCACGGCTTTAAATCTAAACGTTTCGAAATAAGCTCCCTTAAACGCGCCTCATGTTCATCTCCCCAATTTCCGATAGCCGAAATTACTGGAATTAGTGTTTTTCCAAAATCAGTGAGACTATATTCAACTTTGGGAGGCACAACAGGGAAAATAACTTTTGAAACCAATTCATGCTCCTCTAATTCTTTCAACTGAATATTTAAAACCCTGCGTGAAGCGTCTGGTATTTTACGTTGCAATTCACTTGGCCTTTTATGGCCTTCATTGATAAACCAAAGCAAACGTATCTTCCATTTGCCGTAAAGCACTTCCCCTATTAGGTCAAGTCCACAATTCAGGTTCGGGATTATTTTTCTTTCATACATATACCAAAAGTAAGCCTATGTACCGATTTATGCAATAGGGGAAAAATTTGTCCCTATCTGAATCGTAATTCCGTACTTGTGAAAAAGTTACATACTTCTGAAATTTGTACAAAAGAAATTTAAATCGAATTAAGATGGATTATCAAAATGAATTATCAGGCAAAATTGCTTTAGTCACAGGAGGCACCAAAGGAGCTGGACGAGCAATCGCAGAAAGACTTTTGCAAGCTGGCGCAACGGTTATTATTACTGCAAGAAACACACCCGAAAAAGAAAACAGCAAACTGCATTTCATTCCTTCGGATTTAAGTAAGGCAGAGGGAACCCAAAAAGTAATCAATGAAATACTGTCAACTTACGGAAGACTGGACATTCTTGTGAACAATCTTGGCTCTTCTGTAACGCCTGCTGGTGGCTTCGCAGCATTAAGTGATGAAGACTGGGAATCAACTCTGCAGGCTAATCTGCTTGCTCCTGTTAGATTGGACAGAGGATTTTTACCACAAATGATAGAGCGAAAAAGCGGTGTTATCATTCACATAGCATCTATTCAAGGCAAACTCCCTCTCTTTGATTCTACTTTGCCTTATGCGGCAGCAAAAGCAGGATTAATTAATTACAGCAAGAGTTTATCAAATGAAGTTACACCAAAGGGTGTTCGCGTGCTGGCTGTATCGCCAGGATGGATAAATACAACAGCATCAACAGCGTGGCTAGGTGAAATTGCGAGAAATTCTAATATTACTGTAGAAGAAGCCCAGCAAGGAGTCATGAATGCATTAGGTGGGATTCCGTACGGCAGACCCGCAGAGCCAGAAGAAGTAGCAGAATTAGTCGGTTTTCTTGTTTCACCAAGAGCCAGCTATCTGACAGGAACAGAATTTGTAATCGATGGCGGCACCGTGCCAACAATTTAATAATCTTAAAACAATAGAAATGAACTTGCCAAAAATAATAGAAGACTTAGTTAATGCACAGAACAGCTTTGATAGCGTTTCTTATGCCAATTGTTTTTCCGAAAATGCGGTGGTATTTGATGAAGGTAAAACACATAACGGAAGACCTGAGATCTTGGATTGGATTGAAGAATCAAACCAAAAATACAAATCAGTGATGAAACCTCTTGAGTGCGCTGAAAACGGGACTGGAATTGTCTTATCAGCAGAGTGCTCCGGTACGTTTCCAGGAAGTCCGATTACATTAAAATTTCATTTTGATATTGCTGATGGATACATTCAGTCTTTAAAAGTAACAGGATAAGAACTAAGAAGCGATTGATTTGCAGAAATCATTAAATAACAAAGCGCCAGTTTTCAGAAGAAAATCGGCGCTTTGTTATTCACGCAAAATTTTGCTGTTTTAAGGTTTTATTTTATTAATTAATTGCTGTTTTCTAAACTGAAAAATTGAACCGACAGCAAAGAACAGCAATAAGACAAGAAGCGTATTGCCAATTACAGGATCTTTGATATCCTTCGCTAGCGGATGCCCTAATGGAATTCTAGTAAAAGTTTCATTAACAGTTGGAACCAGAGATAGAAAAAAACTAAAAGACAACCAGAAGTTCTCAAAATAACGGGCTCTGGCGCTGTTTTTTCTTTTCGAATTAAGGAAATAGGCGCCCAATATCAAAAAGATTATAAAAATAGAAAAGGCATGCCCTGGATTAAATCCGCCGTGTTTGGAGATCCCCAATGAAGTTAATGAGGTGACGATTGTTCCGTAAAAATATATTTTGCCGGATAATGTGTTCAAATTAATTTTACCATATCTGATAAAATCTGCCACTGCAGCTACGACTGCGGCAACACCTACGATTGTGTGAAAAATTCCTAAATTTGACAATCCCATTTTTTATGTTTTAAATTTGTTTGAAAATACACAGCAAATTTCAGACAGATCAAAAGGAATGTTTTTGCCAAATAGTCCAATTATTTGGCAATTTGGTTCAAAAAAAAACATCTTAGATAAATCCTAAGATGCTTAAAATTTTAAAAAAAATATATTCTACAATTGCTGACTATTGTTTAGTTTCTGCCGATAATTTGTTGGACTGACATGGTATTTGCTAGTAAAGCTTTTTGTAAAATTCGCCAAGTCATTAAATCCACAGTCAAAAGCTATTTCAGTAATACGCTGATCAGAAATCTGAAGTAATTCGGCGGCTTTTTCCAGCTTTTTCACTTTAATATAATTGGCTGGAGTATCATGGTATATTTTTGCAAATTCACGCTTGAATGATGATACACTCAAATTATTTTGCTGCGCTAGTTCTTCGATAGTGAGCTGTGAAAATAAGTTTGCTTCTATGATTTGCTTGAAAGTATAAGTCGCAGGAGAAAAAAGCTGTGATAATATGAGCTGGATTGATTCTGAATTTTGTGTTTGGGACAACAGAAGTATAATTTCTTTTACCTTCAGCACCAAAATATCCTCGCTGATCAGAGATGGATTTTCAAAATAAAACAATAAACCTTCAATATACTTTTGAATCAAAAAATCACTGTTTATTATTTCACTTGATTTATTGGATATTGCATTCTTAGGTTTTTGAAGCAGCTGCGGGAGCTCCCTTTCGTATATTTTTTTTAATATCTCAGGATAAAACGTTACGATTACAATTTCACAATTGCCGTTTTGATTTGAATTACGCATCTGCTTCCCGGAATCTATACAATTCAGCAATAGCGAATACTCGGTTGCAACCTTTACTTGCTCATCATCGAACTGATAAGAAATCTCTCCAGCTTTAACATATAAAAAACAAGCCTGTTCCGTTACTGGAAAATCAAATTTAAACGGCGGCGCTAATTCGATTTTCTGAATTAGCGTTTTGCCATATAGATCGTGTTTTTTATAGTCGGTTATCATGAATTTTATTTTCCCCTTTACACTGATATTTAAATACCGGCTGCACCCTTTTCAGAGTTATTCTCATTAACTGATAACAAAAGTAGTAAAAAGCACCTTCAAGTTTCAATACGAAAACGACATTATAACTTTTATCGATCTTAAAATATTTTGTTCCATTTTTCCTTCTATGCTGCCAATTTCTTCAACCTATCATTTAGTTTTCTTTTCTACTACAAAAACTGACTCTGCGTATGCATTTTTTGTTCCATCTGTGAGATTATTGGCTACGCCGTTTATCCACAATTTTGCTACATATCGATCTGAATCATTTTCTTCATATCCAGCTATGTAAATGTTATTATTGTATACCATAACCGCATTGGCATCTGCATTATTTGCTCCATCTGTAATACTTGTTGCCTTGCCGTTTATCCATAATTTTAGTACACTTTTTTGGTTAATGCTCTCGTTTCCTACCACATAAACATTTCCTTTTTGAACAAATACAGAAGATGCAACAGAATAATTTGTGCCGTCAGAAAGGTTTTGGACTTTCCCATTTTTCCATAACTTAGCGATATATTTATCGTTTTCAATTTCATAGCCCGCAACATACACGTTGCCATTTTCTACAAATACAGAAAGTGCATATGCATTATTGAGACCGTTTGTAAGGCTTTGTGGCGTTCCATTTTTCCAAACTTTTGCCACGCTTTTACTGCCATTATTTTCATTTCCGCAGATGTACACATTTCCTTTATCAACATAAAATGAGTTGCCATCTGTATCATTTTTCCCATCTGTAATATTAGAAGAAACGCCATTTTTCCAAACTTTTACAATATAATGAGAATCTCCAAACTGTTCTCCTAAAATGTAAATCGTCTTATCGTCGACTATTATCGATTGAATGTGAGCCGTTTTTTTGCCATCGGTTAATTTTTGAATTTTCCCGTTTTTCCAAATTGCGGCTACATATTCTTCGCCAGACATAATAGAACCTCCAACATATATATCATTGTTATGCACAAAAACCGAATTTGCATCAGAATAATGTTCTTTCTCTTCTAAGTCTATGTTTTTTCCATTTTTCCATAATTTCGCAACGTGTTTCATGCCCACTTCATCTGCAATTTCTTCTATAGAACTTTCAAACTTGCTGTCATTATATTCGTATCCAGCAATATAAATATCGACCTCATTCGAAGTTTTGTCTTTTGCAATTGGAATTTTGCTCGTATTACAGCTTAAAAAAAGTGTCGCAAATAAAGCGGTTATTATAATTTGTATATGATTTAGATTCATTCTTTATTTGATTTAAATAACTATTTTACAAATATTCCTGATAAAAGCAAATTTTCGTCAAAAACTAGCGATACTTCGTATGATGCATTTTTGATGATGATGTAATTTGCAAAACGTAATTCACCTTCATTCTTTATCGTTTTTACAATTGTTTTTTTATCCAGTATTTTTAATGCATCTTCAAATTTCATTCCTGCTTTTAGACCATTTTCAAATGAGATTTCAACTTTTTTCAAATCATTTAGCAAATAGCTTTTCATACTGTTTGCTTTTTTATTTTCAAGATCTTTCGGATTGACTTTAAAATAGAAGTAGAAATCATGATATTCATCCTGATACATAATCTGATTCATTTCTCCAGAACTGCCATTAATTTCTTCTATCCGCTCAAAATTTTTGCTGATTGGAGATTTCAAAAAATCCTCTTCGCTTGATTTTCCAACGATTAGAGTGTTTAAATGCCAATTTCTATCGATTTTTACAACTGGTTTGTTTTGAACATCTTCAGGTTTGGTACTATTTTTAATTAATTCTTTGGTATATTTTTCGTTATCGCAACCTCCAAAATCGATTAATCCATTAAAGATGTCCCAATAGCAAGTTTTGGATAAATTTGTGCTGTTTAAAATAATAAGCCGGTCATAATCTGGCGCGAAGAAAATGTATTTGTTTTCTTCTTTTACATTCCAATATAAACCATTATCTGTATTTGGATTTTTTGTACCCTTGCCGTATTGCAGCTCTATTTTCTTTAAGATTTCCGATTTCAAATTCGGATCTTCTATTGCTATCCTTACTCCGTAAATATTACTTTCTGCTTTAAAATTCCTTAAAGCATTCTTTAATTCGTTTCCGTTTTTAATTCTCTCTAAATCAATGTGAGCACCACCAAATCTTGAAATGCTATCTGTTCTAAGTTTTTCTGAGTTTATTTGAAAAATAATTTTTTGCTCATTCAGATCGATTCCATCAAAAGTATACTTTTGAGATTTTTCTACTTCAGCAAATAAACAAAACGGATACTCAACCGTTTCAACGCCAACAAGTAAACTATCATTAAATTCTATCAGATTTATTAAAGGTTCATCCAATTTTAGTTTTGATAAATCTATTTTTTCTGGTTTAGTGCAGGAAATCATAAATGGTAAAATGGCAAGTAAAAATAAATGTATTTTCATAAACAAATTATAAAGTATAAGAATCAATATCAATCAAAATATTCAAGAAAATCAGAATTTAAAACTGCATCCAAAACAACAAAGTGTCAAAATTAGATCTTTTATTGCTTTTGTTAAGATGTTTTGTTTTATCCTTTATTTTGAATTTCGTAATTCTAGTGTAAAATACTCAGGTTTCATAGCTGTATTTTTATTACGATTAAATTATACGTAAACTAAATCTCACTACAAATTTTCAAAAAAAGATAAAGAGAATTGAAGCAGATATAAATTAGCCAGAAACAATTCGATATTTGTAAAGAACTTTTATAAATGCGTATTCTTAACCAATTAAACTTCGAATTTCCAAATATTATGTCTAAAGAAGTTTCAATTATTCTTCAGATTGTAACATCCGTACCTAAGCCTACAATTACACTTTTCCTCTAGTGCAATGGCCTATTTTTCAGCTTTCTATAGAGTTTCAATATTAATTTGATTCGGGCATATTATATAAATCCAAAATATAATCCTGTAAAATCGCCATTACCTGCTTTGCTACTTTTAGCTTATTTAAAAATATAAAAATCAAACAATGGAAAATAAAAACACGATAACAAGACGTTCAGCCATTACAGGAATGGGGGCTATCTGCCTGACTACTGCTTTTACGCCTGTTCTTGGTGCAGATTTTACAGGAGACGAAAAAGCAAACATCCTTCCGGAAGATCCTAAGACAAAATATCCTCGTCCGCCTTTCAAAGAGCAGAAGCAACCTTGGCCAGGACTTGTAAGCAAAATGGATCCCCGTCCCGACCACGGTGAGAAAAGCTATAAAGGATCTGGCAGACTTAAAGGCCGTAAAGCGCTCATTACAGGTGGAGATTCAGGCATGGGTAGAGCCGCAGCAATTGCCTACGCCAGGGAAGGCGCAGATGTTGCCATCAACTACTATCCAACGGAAGAGGAGGATGCAAAAGAAGTCATCCAGCTCATCAATGCAGAAGGAAGAAAAGCTATTGCCATTCCTGGGGATTTAAGAGACGAAAGCTTTTGCAAATCGCTGGTGGAGAAAGCAGTTAAGGAACTTGGAGGATTAGATATCGTTATTAACAATGCTGCCAGACAGCAAACTCACGACTCCATCTTAGACATTTCCACAGAAGATTTTGATGCGACAATTAAAACCAACATCTATGCCCCCTTCTGGATTATAAAAGCTGCACTTCCTCATTTAAAGCCAGGCTCGTCGATAATAGGAACAAGCTCTGTTCAGGCTTATGCTCCCACCGAAGATCTCTATGATTACGCACAAACCAAAGCGGCAACCACCAATTATATTAAATCATTAGCCAAACAGCTTGCTCCAAAAGGAATACGAGTGAATGGCGTCGCTCCAGGTCCTGTGTGGACGCCGTTGCAAGTAAGCGGCGGTGCCACAATGGAGAAGCTTAAAAATTTTGGAGGACAGACACCAATGGGAAGGCCAGGACAGCCCGCAGAGCTGGCTTCCATTTATGTGCAATTGGCTGCTGAAGATGCCAGTTACGCCACTGGACAGATCTACGGATCCAGCGGTGGGGAAGGAAATCCTTAATTACACCTACAAGCTGGACATAGTCATAGAAAAAATCAACCGCAATTACTCAAAAGAATAAAAGATTAGAAGTAAACCACTATATCCGATACTTATGAAAGCTGTCATACTGCTGGCCACCCTCAAAAACAAAGGCCTTTCCAATACAGAAACGCTTACGGAATTCTTCTGCGGTTTTCTTTCAAAACAGAAAATCGAATTTGAAATCATTAGACTTGCGAACCATAAAATTCTTCCTGGAACCTATATACATCTGGAACAGGAGGATGACTGGCCTGCCATTTATGGAAAAATCCTTAAGGCAGAGATTCTGATCTTTGCCACCCCAATCTGGTGGAACAATCATTCTTCTGAACTCCAGCGCTGCATTGAGCGACTTGATGAAGTGTTTGACATCATCAATTCTGGAGAAAATTCTCCTCTAGAAGGCAAAATGGGAGCCGTTATTGTAACTGGGGATTCAGATGGTGTGGAGCATATAACTGGAAATATAGCCAATTTTTTCACCTGCACCGGCCTTACCCTTCCTCCCTACGCTTCTTTGGGTGTAATCTGGGAAGGTCACAGCAAAGATTCCAAAAAAACAAAAGCCGAGCTTCTCGATTATTATGCTAAAAATTACAGCAAGGATGCTCAGTCTATGGCAGAGTCTCTGGCAAAAGCTTTAATAAAATAAAAATGAACTCAAATCAAATAGCGGTTCGCAACACAGAATATTTAGCGCATCATATGAAAAAGCATAGCATCCATATTGGAACTTCAGGATGGTCCTATAAACACTGGCATGGTACTTTCTATCCCGAAAACCTAAAGGCAAAGGATGAATTTTCCTATTACCGCAATTACTTCACGGCAGTGGAAATCAACAATACATTCTATAGGATGCCCACCGATGAAACCTTTGAGAACTGGGAGAGACAAGCTCCAGCGGATTTTGTGTATGTCATCAAAGCCAGCCGATACATTACACATATGAAAAAGCTTCATGATCCCAAGGAGAGCCTTCTTATCTTTATGGACAAAGTAAAGCTTTTAGAAAAAAAACTGGGCGCTATACTATTCCAGCTGCCTCCATCCCTTGGTGCCAATCTCAACTTGTTGGAGGATTTTCTCATAGCGCTTCCCGCCCACAACCGATATGCCTTTGAGTTCCGCAATAAAGAATGGAATATGCCTGAAGTATATCAGCTTCTTGAAAAATACAATGCCGGCTTCTGCATATATGAACTTGCCGGCTACAAATCGCCACTGCAGGTCACCGCAGATTTCGTTTATGTCCGGCTGCATGGGCCAGCTGCCGAAAAATATCAGGGCAACTATACCGAGAGTACTCTTGAGCAATGGGCTGAGATAAGCCTAGAATGGCTAAAAACCAAAGATGTATTTATTTTTTTTGACAACGACCAGATGGGATATGCAGCATTTAATTCCCTAAAGCTAAAAGAGCTTATCGAACAGAAAATGCTGTAAAAACAACGCTTCTTTACCTTTAAATTAAAGCTATTAACAAATAAAAAAAAGAAGCTATGGGGAATCTATCGGATTATTTTGGACGAAACATTGACCGCAGAAAAATTGTCATTACAGGCGGAAGCACTGGTATCGGTAAAGCGGTAGCACTTCTGCTTTCTTCCCTTGGTGGAGATGTTTTTATCTTTGGAAGGGATAAGGACGACTTAGATCAGGCACTGGAAGAAATCCAAGCGCAGGCTGAAGGAAAAGTTTATGGAATTACAGCTGACATCTCCCTCAAAGAAGATATCGAGATGGTCTGGAAAGAGATAGATCAGAGATTAGGCGGTGTAGATATACTTATTAATAATGCAGCTCTGGGAGCTGATGGAATCATTGAGGAAGAATACGAAAATATCAGATATATACTAGAGACCAATATACTTGGATACATCTCCTTTGCCAAAGAAGCTGTAAAAAGAATGACTATACAGCAACGAGGACATATTGTCAATATCGGTTCTATGAGTGCAGAAACGCACGAAGAAACCGGAACGGTGTATGTAGCCACAAAGTCAGCTGTAAGAGGCTTCAGTGCAGCACTCCGAAAGGAGGTAAATCCACTGGGCATCAAAGTATCTCTAATTGAACCGGGTGCAGTGAGCAGCGATATGCAGCCAGGAACCAGAGCAGAACACCGCGGGAAAATACAAAAAATGGAAATGCTTGAAGCAGAAGATATCGCGATGAGTATTCTATTCTGCCTATCACAACCTAAACGATGCGATATTGTGAGCCTTCAGGCACGCCCACATCTTCAGATCATATGACCGAACCTTCCATAAAGAGGCAGGCCTAACTAAGCCTGCCTTTATAAATTAGGATTATAATGTTCTCGAACAAGATTCCTATTTTCATCCAGTGCTGCATCAAAGTTAATGGTATTACCTGCTGCATCAGAGAGTTGGCTGTCAGCATCAGACGCCTGGTTAGCAAAACTTTCAAACAGTTCCTTCTCTTCCGTTTTTTCAAGCGCTTTGGCTAAGATGCTAAGCATACGGCAACTTGTCATATGGCTGTGCAGCATTTTCTGAAGCCAAGCAATGATTGCGGCATCACGTACTGGGCCTTTAGAAGTCCGCTCCAATAAAGCAAACCACTCTCTTTGGAAACCGACCGAAGAAAAATTCTCCCTCTGAAAACTTCCCGCAGAAGGCTGTTTTAAATGTTCGACACGCCTGCTTCTTATTCTTGATAGACTATCAAGCAGAAAGGTAAGACTGCGAGAGGAAGCTTCTTCCTTTATATCTGCCATAACCAACAACAGCATATTCATCTCTGAAAGCTCCTGAGATGCCAGTGCATCAAATAGTTGCTGCATATTTTGGTGTGTTCTACTTTTTTTTCTTTTGATTTTCATTTCGCACTAATTTTAATTATTCAAATTTAATTTCTGCAAAAACCTCATTCTTACAGTTTTACCTTTCAAGATTATACAATCTAAAGCGCAACTAAAGTCTATTTTATTCATCATACTTTGAAAACAATCTGCAACATGGGAATTACAAAATATTTTCGAATAATTATATAAGAATCAGTATTGACATAGAGATACTTTAGCTCATACCAAAAACTGTTCAAAGCACCCAATCAAACTGAAAATACTCAGGCGCAATGAATTATTAAATACAGAAGCCCCTAATCACAGCTTCAATTTAAAAACAGATCTGTACATTTTATGTGTGGCGGGCCTCTCTGTCATGACAGATTATTTTTTATATGATTTGAAATTTATGCGGCTGAGCCTTCTGAGCTTCAGCTAGAAGGTTTGGGTATTAATAGCAGCATCAAACTGCTTAAAAAAATGCAATATGGACAAACTTGACATAAAAACAGATCAAAATAATGAATTTCCAATAATCGGTATTGCCTGCTGTGCTGCCTGCTTAGAAAACCTTAAAACTCTTGTAGGTTCATTGACAGAGACAACTGGTTCTTTTATCATATTTCAGGACCTATCGCAACCGCAGCAAAAAAACCTTTCAGAAATGCTGCAGCAGACTGCTATACTTCCCGTGCAGGAAATTGTCAGTACTGCCGAGATGAAGCCCGGCTATATCTATGTAGTGCCAGAAAACAATTTCTTAATTCTAGATCAGGGCATCTTAAGGCTCAAACGCTTTACCAGAGAGGAAAAACCTTCAGAATCCCTCGACCAGTTTTTTGGCGCCTTAGCTGAGAAATTTGGTAAGGATGCAATAGGCTTGCTTTTAAATTATCCCACAGGAGAAGGAGCTTGGGGGCTTAAAAAAATCAGGGCAAAAGGTGGCTCGACTATCGCTGTGTCTGATCTGACTGTTCTTCCAATCAGTGATATGGCAGAAACCACATTTGACTATTTCATTAGACCCACTCATACAGCCGATATGCTGGCAACAATTCGCGCCGTCAAATTAGCTGTCCAAGACCAAAGTACTGAAGCGCAGCAAGCGTATGAGAATATCATAAAGCTGGCAGCCATGAAAAGCAGAACTGCCTTGGAACGCTTTAACACCGAAATTCTAAAGCATAAGACAGCCAAACGCATGGTACTCACCAGACAAAAGAGCCTTGTTGGCTATCTGGGAATGCTCAAAGACAGTTCCTCTGAGCAGGATTGCTATTTTATGAAATCCTAAACAGTCCGACCTTTTTCTTCAACTCAACTGCATTTGATGTACTTGGCAATATAGCATTCTCTGCTCTTCTAGAAAATAGCTCCGGGAAAGAACTCCGATTATGGTCTCCAGGCTGCCGAAGTGGCGAGGAGGTTTATTCACTTGCCATTGTTTTGCATGAATATCTGCAAAGTAGTGGCCATAATAATCTTAGCTTTAAGATATTCGCAACCGATATTTCCCTTAAAAACATCAAAAAAGCTAGAACAGGCATTTATTCCCAACAGGATATCAAATATGTCGATCAGGTAAGAATGGAGAAATATTTCATAAAAAAAGACAGCAAATGGCAGGTGGGCAGAATCATCCGTGACTGCTGCGTGTTTGCCGTTCACGATATCACAAAAGATTTTCCCTTGTCAGGAATTGATCTGATTTCATGCCGTAATGCCTTGCCTCTTTTTAGCAAAGAACTCCGTTTACAGCTTGCCGCTACCTTTCACTATGCGCTTAATCCAGGAGGCTTTCTGCTTATCGCGGAAGAAGATTCCATTCCACAGAGCGAAGATCTCTTTCAAGCCACAGAAATAAAAGGGCTTTATATAGGAAAAAACACCTATGGACGCATCCAAACCCGCGATTTACTAAATTCTGCAGTAGCTATAACAGAACATCAGAGCGCTACTATTAAACATGAGAGTGTGGATGCGGACACAAAAGATTTCAGGAAAATAACTGCCGAACTGCTGGCCGAGCAATATGCCCCAGCCGCAGTGCTGATCAATGAGCATTTTGAAATCGTACATTTTAATGGAGACACAAGCCCTTTTCTGCAGCCACCTGCAGGAACACCAAACTTTAATATTCTGAATATGGCACATCACGAGGTGCGTCCTATTCTTAAAAAAGCCATCTTAGATGCCAGATCTGAAAAAAGAAGCCAGCAGCAGAATGCCGTTCTTTCTATTGGTCATAGCACTTACACTGCCTCTTTTGAAGTGGTATATCTGCCCATGCACAGCGAGCTCTTACTGGTGGTTTTCAGTCGCAAGCCAATCCTAAATAGTGACGAAACGCTAAGAGACTCCATAAAGGCAGAAATTCCGCCCCATCAAACTAGTTCGAAAGAGTTTAATAAAAAACAAGAGCTATATTTTGAAGAATTGCAAACCACCAATGAAGAACTCCTGCAGCGCACCCAAGAGCTTGAGCTTCTTAACGAAGAGCTCAAAACCACAGCAGAAGAGCTGCGATCCAATAATGAAGAGCTCTCTTGTACAAACGATGAGCTTACAGACAGACGAAATGAACTTTCTGCTTTACAGCAGCTGCATACCTCAATTATCAAAAATCTGAAAGAGCCTCTGATTATTCTGGATCAGAACCTTATCGTACAAAGTGCCAATCCAGCCTTTTACCGCAGCTTCGGAATACAAGACGGCATGATCGAAGGGCTCTCCATCTTTGATGAACCCAATTCTCAGTGGATTTCGCCAGAATTTAAAGAGTTAGTGCTGCAAAGGATCAACCGCAAGGAAATGGTGCAGGACACCCAAATCCCTTTGGCATCAGGGCCAACATTACGCACCTATATCGTTAATGCAATGGCAATCGAAAACCAACTGCAGCATTGCGTAATGCTTACCTTTAGAGATATCACCTATCTTGAGGAGGCTAAAAAAGAGCTCTCATTTCAAAAAGAGCAACAGTTAGAGCGTAGCACGCAGCTGGAACACTTTACCGCATCGGCGACCGATAAACTGTTGGATCCAGTACGCAAAATTCACATGTTTGCAAAGAAAATAGCCGACTCTGAAAAGTCTCTTACACAGGGAAGCATACATAGTCTGGAACGGATTTTAAACACTTCAAAGAATTTCGAAAGACTCATAGAAGACCTTGTGATCTATTTAAGAGTTAATTTCGAGCAGAAAAAACCTAAAAAGACCGATTTGAACCAGATTTTGAGAAAAGTGCTCAATGAACTTAAGGGTCACATCAGACAAACCAATGCAATAATTGAATCTGAAGAGCTACCGCAGCTGCTGGTCATTCCTTGCCAGATTAGGCTGCTCTTTGCCCATCTTATCAGCAATACATTGCGCTTTGCCGACGAAACGTCTGCCCCTATGCTTAAAATCACACTTGACCACATCAAGGATATTTCCCATGAGGTTTCTGGCGCATATCCGGAAAACGAATATATCAAACTTTCCTTCAAAGATAATGGAAAGGGTTTTGAGCAGAATTATGAGACCCTAGTCTTTGATCCCTTTTATCAGCTGCACCGTAGCGAAAAAAACTATGGTTCTGGACTGGGTCTTGCTTTGGTGCGGCAGATTGCGCTTAACCATCACGGTATAGCTAAGGTCAGCAGCTCTCTCGGACAAGGTACAACAGTCAGCATCTATCTTCCAGCGACGGTTTCTTTTGAAGAACAGTGCAGCCCCAACTAAGATACAATACCGATTGGCTATCTAATTCCAGCCTCATTGTAGCGCTGGCCATCAGTTAGCAGGCAAACAAACTGCATACTGCACTTTCCTATTTTATAAATTAAAACTTTAAGATTATGAAACCGATCAACACTAAAACCCACGGCTATATGGATTACATCATGGGCATCTTTCTGATTGCTTCTCCTTCCCTTTTTAATCTGAATCACGAAAAGCCCGAGAGCAGCGTTTTTTATGTCCTTGGTGTGGCCACAATTATTTACAGCTTGATAACAGACTACGAGCTCGGATTTCTAAAACTCATCCCCATGCCCATCCATCTGATAGTGGATTTTTTATCTGGACTTTTTCTAGTTGCTTCTCCCTGGCTTTTGGGGTTCTCAGAAACAGTTTACGGTCCGCATCTAACTCTTGGAATTATTGAAATTGGTGCCGCGGTGCTCACAAACACTCAGCCTCAGAAAGAGATTCTCTAAAGTAACCCGAAAGAATATCTAACAAAAAAAAGCTGCCTTGCAGGCAGCTTTTTTATTTAAATCACTTCAATTTAAGTTAAACCCCTTCGGGCTTATCTTGCGCATCATGCCCATGTTGTTTAACCAGCTTATTATAGATTCCAAGCAACAGAAGGGTGACGCCCACTGCCCAACAAAAAGAGCAGCGTGTCGCTTGCCTAGGCATTTTAAAGCTAGTGAAGTTCCCATTGCGGCGAGCGAGCCGTAGAGAAACAGATCTGAAGGCAGCTTTGAAGTCTCTTCTTCAATGGCTTTAGCCGCCGTTCCTTCGGTGTTTTCATTTTCAAATATCATAACTATCAGTTTTTAAATTAATATCACGCAAAATACATCTTCATGCCAATGTGTGTTTACAGAATTTAAATTCAGTTTTACAATCTGAAAATCAAACAGTTTTCGAAATTTCATAATAGCGCCAAAACTTATATTGCTATAAATGTTCGCCAAGACCTAAAACTGTAAAATCACGCGTAAAAGATATAACGCTAGCCAAGTAACATTTCCTAACTTGACTCATATTTATGATTAATTAAATCCAATAGCAATGAAATTTAAAAAAGGAGAGCTGGTGCAACAGGAATTTGGAGGGCCAGTAATGGAAGTCATTGGCTTTGAGCCAGATCTCATTGAAAACATCATCACCCAATGGGAGGATGAGAAAGGCACTATTATCAAAGCAAAATTTATGCAAAATACCCTTATTCCAGCATCTTCCGTAAAAAAGTAAAAAGGTTCCAGAGCCATCAGAGAGCGGATTACTTTCCGCTCTTTTTTCTTCCTCAAAAAATGCTACTCAAAATATATAAGATTCAGAAGAAAGTGCTGAAAATTATATAATTCCCGTGCCTTTAACTATAAGAACAACCTTCCTCTCTCAGATAAATTTGCTATGCTTTCATCTGATGCGGAAAAGTGAGAGATGAAGAATCAAACTAATCTAAAACAAAAAAAATAGCTTCTCGAGTAGCGGACTCAGAGAGAAGCTTATAGAGAAAATCACTAAAACTAGTACGATATGATACACCCTGACACCGAAGTGCGTTTTATAAACCCTGAAAAGGGATATGGCGTTGTAGCCACCAAACTGATTCCAAAAGGCACCATTACTTGGGTCCAAGATGATCTGGATCGCGTCTTTAAACGAAGCGAGCTTCAGAGCCTTAACCCATATATCAGAAGCCATCTGCACAAATATTCTTTTACCAACAAATATGGAGATCTGGTGCTATGTTGGGACCATGGAAAATTTGTCAACCACAGCTTTAATCCGAGTTGCTTCAGCACGCCCTATGATTTTGAAATCGCCATACGAGATATCCATCCCGGAGAGGAACTTACCGATGACTATGGCTATTTAAACCTCGAGGAACCCTTCAGCTGCATTGATGAAAACACCGAGCGCAAAACGGTCTACCCTGATGACATTCTGCGTTACCATCAGCAGTGGGACGCCCTCCTTTTGGAGCATGCGCGAGAGGTTCTTAAACAAGACCAAGCACTTTTGGATCTGGTTCCAAAGAAAACCTGGTGCGAGTATATCAACGCGGTATACAACCCTTCTCAGATGCGCTCCATACTGGAATGCTACTACCAGCCCGAACCTTTGCTAAACGGCATGGCGCAATACTAGAAAAAAACTAAAAAAATAACAATGCAAAACTGTCCCTTGAAATTGTAATGAAATGATTTAGATAATGTAAAAATCTCTCCAGATTATCGAAATGTTGGGGTACAAACTATTTGACGTTAATCAATATTAAATAAAAAAGACCTGCAGTCGCATTGAAACCACAGGTCTTTTTTGCTTAGAGAAATTCTCTACTTTTCCTGTGAATCTTCTTCTTCAGAGGCATCAAAATTAATGGTGTTATAGGCTGCCTCAGTAAGAATGGCATCAGCCTGTTTTTCTTCTTCAAGGGTCTGTTGGAGCAATTTTGCTGCCTCTTCTTCATTTAGAGTCAGAGCAAAAGCAGCAAGGGTTCCATAAGATGCAATTTCATAATGCTCAATTTTTTGAGATCCCGCAATGATTCCTGCATCACGAACTGGTCCCTGCTCGGTTTCCTCCATAATGCTTTCTCCTTCTTTAATGAGTCCTTCCATTGCTTCGCATTTTTTAGCTGCAGCTTTCACTCCTAAAATTTCAAAAACCTGTTCTAGTCTGGACACTTGTTCTTGAGTTACAGCCAAATGATCGTTTATGGCCGTGATCAAATTCTCAGAAGACGCGTTCTTCGCCATTTTTGGAAGCGCTTTAGTAAGCGCTTTTTCCGCCCAGTAGATGTCTTTAAGAGAATCTACAAACAACTCTCTAAGCCCTTCAGCCGCATTGGATTTCGCGGGCACGGCTTTTCCTGTGCTCTCGGCCTGTTTGGCTGGAGCCTTTTTTGCAGACGTTTTCTTTGCGCCTGTCTTTGCAGTATCTGCTGTTTTCATAATATGCAATTTTTCAATTAAACTATTCCAAATCTAAAACCCAAAGCCAGTACCCGCTTACAGAATTCTGCGTTAAGCTTATAAAATAAGCATCCATTACCAAAATAGCATTATGGCAATTCTATAATAATAAAACCTTACGATGAAATGATATCGTCAGACGGCGCGCTACATTTAGTATTTCATTGTAAAACAAAAAATATATGATCGAGAGAATTGATGCCCCTGGAAATGTCGCGGCTTTCAGAGCGAAAGGCACTGTTACAGCCGAAGACTACAAAAATGTGTTGGCTCCAGAAGTAACCAAACTTGCAGAAAGAATCAATGAAATAAACTTTTTCTTTGCCATTGACACTGATATAGAAAACTTTACAGCGGCTGCTTGGATGCAGGATGCCCTACTAGGCCTTAAAAATTTGGGAAAATGGAACCGCGCCGCAATTGTGACGGACTCCTCCAGAGCCATATCTTTTACAAATGGCTTCAGCTATCTTGTGCCAGGCGAATTTAGAGGTTACAAAAAGAAAGACTTTCATGAAGCTTTAAGGTGGGTAAGCACTGGAGAAGAAACTGAAGAACAAAAATATGAGTAACATGATTTGCAATTCAGAGAGTCTAATCTAATAATTTGGATCATGTCTTTCCAAAAAGATAATCAGATGATGAAGCGGAATTTCTAAAAACTAAAACGTCTTTCAGGCGTTTTTTTTAGTTTTTATCCTCAATCCTTCTTCTTAGCAGTTCCTTGAAAGACTCCTTTTCCAAATGTAGGAGCGCCGAAAGGATCATTTCCGTAAAATTCTCTTCACTCCAGTCTGAGGATGTATAGGTTAGCTTAGGGCCCGTATAGGCATCCACCACAAAACAGCGTGCGGATGAAATGGAAAAAAACAGGCACAGGCAGCGTAGTTCCATAAAGAGCAGATAATCCGACATTCTTATTTTCTGTGCAAACTGCATAACGTTCACCAAAAGCAGAAAGGGATCCATTCCTACCTCAGACAGTCGATACCCTGCCTCCCTTAGCGATCCAAAACAGAGCAACGTATTTCTCATCTCCAATTTTTTAAAAATCTTTTGAAACAGCAAACAATTTGCTGTACTCCCATCAACCACTACAACAGGTCCAAGCGTATTCATAATTTCTGATTTTAGCATTGACAATCTAGGCAAAACTGCAAAAATTGTCGATATGCTTTTTTTATAATGTGCAATGGCATTTACAGGATCACCATAAACTTTAAAATGCAAAAAATTGCAAAGCGCTACTTTTTACAGTATTCTAAAAAGAAATTATAAACCACATGGAAATTATATAAATCTGAAAAAAAATTATGTAAGCGTCCATCTGCAATGAATTTAAATTTGCTTTACCCAAATCCAAATACTTATGTTAAAAAAACATTCTGCCGAGCTTTTATGTTGCTCGTTAACGTCCGACATCCATACGCCTACGTTCCACTATTGTGATGCCGAAGACTATTAAAAAAGACATTCATCCATCCAACGATTCGATTACTATACACCCCTAAACTGCCCTTATGAACCTAAAAAAAACAAAGTCCATTCTGTATCTGTTTATTCTCTATTCTTCTGTCCTTTTCGCACAAGGCGGGCCACCGCCCCCTGGACTTCCCGATGAAGGTTCTGATCTGCCTATCGACGGACACTGCTCTTTTCTGTTGGCGGCAGGCCTTATATTAGGCCTAATCATAACCGTAAAACGCCGAAAATCACAATAAGACTTATCTTTTTTTCTTTGAATCTTACCCCGAAAATGCACATGAAAAAACTGTCTAGTCCTTTTTTTAATGACTGGAAGTACTAGTTTCATTTCACAACAGGCGCAAGCTTTTATGCCGGAAATGAAGTGCTCAAGTAAGGAAAAATCTTCAACTTCAATGAGGCAACATCCCGAACGTGGCCTTAAGAAGTGGCACTGCCTTTGCTATTACGGATCTAGGCGCAGCAAAGTCTTCTTCGCTTCTGATTCAAAATGCCTTTATAGATGAGTTGGAAAATTTGAAAACCAACGAATCAAAATAGTAAGGAGAGACAAAAGTTTATAAATAAAATTTCTAGGTCATTTCAGAAATCAATAATACGGCAATAAAGGCAATAATAGACGCGACCATTACATTAATAATGGTGTCTTTTCTTTTTCTTGATTTAATGGCAGGGGTATTTTTATATACCCTGTATTTTTTATCCTTCTTCATTTTATCTTTTACAATTAAGCATCTTTTCGATTTGACTACGATCACTTTTATCAAACTCGAAATTTATTTGAACGAACATTATTTGTCCTCATCGTCATTTAATAAGATTGCTAAGTTCTGAAAGCTAAATTAAAAGGGTTTAAAAATGGAGACTCATACAATTTCACCTTATCATTATAAAATTTCCACAGTATCAGGCTAGATTAGAGAAATCTATTCTAATTAAAATACTGCTGTTGCAATAAAATCTTCTTTTCTACAATTGAATGCCCTTTAGAAACTCAATGAGTATTCATTTCATTTTCAAACAAATATCTATCCATATATTATCAAAAAACAAAAAGATTAGATTTCTGTTGACCTATAATGCAATCTGGTTTGAAATTTAAACATTAGATACAACAAATTAAAAACCAGTATATTAACTATAAAAAAAGGGGAAAATTCCCCTTTTCTGGTAGCTTCTCATTTATCTAATTTAGTCCAATCTTAAAAGCACCCTTAGAAGCCTAATTTTCTAATTACATTCTCCGCCCTAAATCTTATTTCTTCCAATAAAATTTCATTTAGTATTTATAATAATTTTTATCAAAGATGATTTTTGAAGTAATACAAATAATTACAGAACAAGTAAATAACTATCTCGAAGAAATCGGGTTAGATAAATCTGTTGTTCCTGAAAATATTGCTTTTTTAGAATCTCAAAATGATGAAATAACAGACGCATTAAAAAATGCTGTGGCACTTACAATAATCAATTTAGACGAAGAAGCTACTTTAAAAAACTTCCCAAATCATGCTATTGAAAATACAAAAACCATATATAAAAATAGTGTTATCAATTTAAACTTGTATCTGCTTTTTAGCGCTAACAGAGACAAATATGTCAATTCGCTAAAAGATATTTCAAAAATCATTGAGTTTTTTCAAGGGAAAAAACTTTTTACTCAAGCCAATACCATCTTTAACAGAAATAGTAGCGCCATGAGCAATGTAGACAACTTTAGGTTTACGGTTGAACTCTACACTCCCACTTTTGAGGAATTAAATTATATCTGGGGAACACTTGGCGGAAAACAGCTTCCGTCGGCTTTATATAAAGTCAGCATGATCCAAATCGAACGCAATATTGCACAAGCAGAAGGACAGCTTATTGGTGGATTTACTGGAATAACTAAAAAGAAAGAACAGTCATGAGTTATTCTTCTACATATGGTTTACTGTTTCAAGTAACGCTTCTTCATAATTATTTTTTGAATAATGGAGAAGAGACTTTTGCAAGCATGACAGATGATAAAAAAGAGAAAATGCTGCAGCAATTTAGTGCCGATGCATTTATAACAGTAACGCCAACTTTAGAAACCAATATTGTACTTAAAAACCACAAAATGGTATTTAAAAAAACCAAAACAGGTTTCGGAGTATATGCGAAAGTGAAAGATGAATCGGTCCCATTTATTAAAGTCCCTGCCGATTTGAACTTAAAGTTTTTAATTAATATTAATGATTATCAATTTGAAAATTATACTAATCTTGATTTTGCTCTTACTCGAGCATATTTTTTCAGTAATGTAAAGCCATTGACTGAACCCGTTTCGTTTAAGTATCTTCCAAAAATAAGTGACAACAAACTGATTTCAAATGCCTATCTAGTATCTGAAAAAACCACTGCCGACATACTTTCAACACTACAGTCGCCAGAACAGCAAAATGTCTTTGGAATTATTTCGCTAACCGCTAAAGGTGACAACAGCTCGGAAGATATTATAGACAATTCGGATAAAATGTTAAGCCCAAACTTTAAAATTCATTTTGACAATAGAAAAACAATTTGGAGATACATTGACCGTAAAGCAAAAACTGTAATTAAAACCAATACCGCAAAACCGCTAACGCGATCTGGTTTTGTAGAAATTGATCCGCTTACAGATTTTACGCCTTCACAACCGGCAGAAAGTCAATATCCAAATCCATCTGTAAAATCAATAACAAAAATCGATAGTGATTACTATTCGGAAATATTTATTTAATAATTAAAAAACAAATCAATTATGGCAACAACTTACAAAACGCCTGGAGTATATGTTGAGGAAATCGTAAAGTTTCCCCCTTCTGTTGCCCAGGTAGAGACTGCGATTCCATGTTTCATTGGCTATACTGAAAAAGCCACGAACAAGATTAATGGAGATTTGAAACTGAAACCAACAAGAATAACTTCTCTTTTAGAATATGAGCGTTTTTTTGGTTTTGCAAAACCAGAGACAACAATTAGCGTTACCATTAATGACGTTTCAACTGAAAATGGAGACACAAGATCTATTGTTGTGGATCAGCCAACTGCAAAACAGCCTTTCTTGATGTATTATTCATTGCAGCTGTTCTTCGCAAATGGCGGCGGGCCTTGCTACATTATCTCGGTTGGGCGTTATGGAAATGATTTAGATGAGGAAGACATTCCAGTCACAACAATCACTAATAGCTCTAAATTGACCGACGGATTGGCTGAATTGGAAAAGGTAGACGAACCAACACTAATTCTATTTCCCGATGCAACAAGAGTGGATGCAATAACGCCAACTGATTTCTATGGATTGTACAATAGCGCATTAATGCAGTGTCAGAATCTTCAAGACCGATTTACTTTAATTGATACTTTAAGTTATGATGAATCAAGTCCGACAGATCCCAATATAGATGCCTTGAGAGGCGAAATTAGCGCAGAAAAAGACACAATCAAATACGGAGCTGCATATTATCCGCATTTAGAAACCATTTTGGACTACGCGTTTGACAGCAGCAAAATTGTATTAAAACACTACTCCTTCACTGCAAATGCATATGATCAAATCGCTGCGGGACTAGAACCAATTGAAAATGCAACTACAGGAATTGATGCAACTGTAGCCAAATTGGTCGATGTTACTGCTGTTGCACCTATTACTATTTCTGGACAGATAAGCGATTTATTTTTACAGATGTACAGCAATGATGCAACTGGTTTTGATTTAGGAGGAACTTTCGTGAGCGACCCTGCTAAAAAAACTGCTTTCATGACTAAACTAAATGATCTGCTTACTTCTTTAGAAAAATTATCTCTTTTAAGAAATTCACTGAACGACGAAGCTAATGCGGCCATCAGTACAATATCTGATGAAGATGCGGTTATTGCAAATAACATTACAAGTGCCCTGACTGCATTTAATGCAAATTTTGTCGCTGCGAATAAAATTGACTCTGTATACAAAAACTTAAAGACATTAAAGAAAAAAATACAGGACGAGAACGCACCAACAAAAATGCTTAAAATTATATCAACTGATGCTGTAAGTTTTGATAAGGAACTAAAAAAACTGGTAGACTATACCGATTTGAATACTCAAACCGATATTACGTTGGTTACAAATAATCTTGCTGACATTAAAGCAAACCTGCTTACTCTTTTAAATGCTATTAAATCTGTTAGTGGAAAAGATGTCAACAATGGAGCATTAAACGGAAGAAAATTAAGCACTTTAGAAACTATCGATAATGCTACTTACAACAAGATCCTTACTGAAATCTATAATTTGCCAGTAACTCTCCCTCCGAGTTCTGCTATTGCGGGAGTGTACGCTAGAGTTGATAGAGACAGGGGCGTATGGAAAGCCCCTGCAAATGTAAGTCTGAACTATGTGATAAAACCGACTGTTAAAATAACAAATACCATTCAGGACAACTTAAATGTTGATACTGTTGCAGGTAAATCTATAAATGCTATCAGAACATTTACCGGCAAAGGCACCTTGGTTTGGGGGTCAAGAACCTTAGCCGGTAACGATAGTGAATGGCGTTATGTACCTGTTCGCCGCTTCTTCAATATGGCCGAAGAATCTATTAAAAAAGCAACTGAACAATTTGTTTTTGAACCTAACGATGCCAATACTTGGATAAGAGTAAGAGCAATGATTGAGAATTTCTTAATTCTTCAATGGAGAGCAGGAGCCTTGGCTGGAGCCAAACCAGAACAAGCGTTTTACGTTAGAATCGGATTGGGACAAACCATGTCTGCCATGGATATTTTAGACGGTAAAATGATCATCGAAATCGGTATGGCAGTAGTTCGTCCAGCTGAGTTCATCATTCTTCGTTTCTCTCACAAAATGCAGGAATCTTAATTAAAACATCATTAAAAAATATAAATCATGAGTTATCCGTTATCAAAGTTTCATTTCTCAGTTGACTGGGGTGGAACAAAAATAGGCTTTACAGAAGTTTCCGGATTAGATGTAGAAACTGAAGTTATTGAGTACCGCCAGGGCGCCAGTCCAGAGTACAGTAAAATCAAGATGCCTGGCATGCAAAAGTTCTCTAACATTACGATGAAAAGAGGCACTTTTAAAAGCGACAATGAATACTACGCTTGGTGGAATACGGTAAAACTGAACACCATCGAAAGAAGAGATATTACCATCAAATTGCTTAACGAAGAACACGAACCAGTGATTACTTGGAAAGTTAAAAATGCGTGGCCTACAAAAGTACAGTCAACGGATTTAAAAGCTGATGGAAACGAAGTAGCCATCGAATCTATTGAATTGGTTCACGAAGGTTTATCTATTCAAAATGACTAATCATGGCTAATTATTATCCACCCGTAGGTTTTCATTTTCTGGTTGAATTTGATCAGCTAGGCACAAAAGAAAAAGACCATCAATTTCAGTCGGTATCAGGACTTTCTGTGGATCTTGAAACAGAAGAATTTGTTGAGGGTGGAGAAAACAGATTCAAACACAAACTTCCTGTAAAAACCAAATATCCAAATTTGGTTTTAAAAAGAGGAATTCTTATTGATTCTGATGTAATTGAATGGTGCAGAAAAGCAATTGAAAACTTCGAATTTAAGCCCGTTGATTTAACTGTAAAACTCTTGAATCAAGATCACGAACCGTTAATGCATTGGAAAGTGGTACATGCTTATCCAGTAAAATGGGCTGTTGAAGATTTCAGTGCTTTAGAAAGCAAAATTGTTGTTGAAAGCTTTGAGCTTGCTTATAATCATTTCACCCTTCATAAAAAATAATATAGCGATGCCAATTGAAATCAAAGAGCTTCACATTAAAATAAATGTGAACGAAAGTCCAAGTTCGGGTGCAAAACCAGCTTCACCATCTTCTTCTTCTACAGAAAAAGATAATGTAGCTGAATGTGTCGAGCAAGTAATGAAGATTATTGAACGAAAAAAAGAACGCTGATATGACAACTGGTGAATTAAAAAAACTGAAGATTATTGCCTATAGCGATCCGCAATTCAATAGTCCCATTTCGGATATTGAAGAGTTCGTTACTTTGATGAATCCCGAGAAATATACTTTTCATTACAAAATCGAGCAAGATACCACTCAAGCCGCTGGAACGAGCAGTCCCGCACCAAGATTTACGGCAATTGCTCCAGAGGAATTAGAATTGGATTTTGTTTTTGACCGAACTGGTGTTATTGCTGGCAAAGAAAGCACTGAAAATGGTGTTATTGAAGACATTGAGCATTTTAGAAAAGTAATTTTAGAATATAACGGTACAGAACATAAGCCAAATTATTTAAAAATTGCTTGGGGAAGCCTGCTGTTTAAAGGATCTCTCACCGAAATGACCATTGAATACAAACTTTTCAGGCCAGACGGAACGCCAATTAGAGCTATTGCAAAAGGAAAATTCAAAGGAGTTGTGGAAGATGAGTTAAGAGCAAAACAGCAGAACAATCAATCTCCTGATTTAACACACACTAGAACTGTAAAAGCGGGAGATACGCTTCCACTAATGTCTTTTAAAATCTACGGCGATTCAAAATATTATCTCGAAGTAGCAAGAGCCAACAAGCTCATCAATTTCAGAAAATTAAAAATTGGTCAAAAAATATTTTTCCCTCCACTGCAAAAACAACAATAGATGAACAATAGTGACGTCATACAAACCAGTAAAAGTGCCGATTTAGTAACACACAAATTGCTCATTGAGGGAACTGAGCTGTCTGGCGTTTACCAAGTAATGAGCATTGTAGTTCATAATGAGGTAAACAGAATACCTATGGCGCAGATTATTTTGACCGATGGAGATGCCGCTTCAAGAGATTTTAAATTAAGCAATGAAGATTTGCTCATTCCAGGTAAAAAAATAGAAATCAAAGCAGGTTATCACAGCGACGAAGAAACTATTTACAAAGGAATCGTGGTAAAACATTCTATAAAAATAAAAGACAATTCGTCCCTATTGATTGTAGAATGTAAAGATGAAGCCGTAAAAATGACCATTGGAAGAAAGAGCAAATATTTTTATGATGTAAAAGACAGTGACGCTTTTGAAGACATTATTGGCACTTACGGATTGCAAAAAGATGTAGAAAGTACAAATTATAGCCACAAAGAGTTAGTGCAATACAATACATCCGATTGGGATTTTATTGTCTCACGTGCACAAGCTAATGGAAAATTATGTTTTGTTGAAAATGGCAAAATCTCTGTAAAAAAACCAGATTTGGCTTCAGAATCAGTTGAAACGGTTGCTTTTGGTGCCACAATGCTCGATTTTGATGCCGAAATTGATGCTCGAAATCAGTTTGCCAAAGTTTCATCTTACAGCTGGAATGCATCCAATCAGGAATTATTAGAAATTGAAGCTAAAGATCCGAGTGTAAGTCTAAACGGAAATTTATCTGCTTCGGATTTATCCGATATCGTAAAGCTTGAAAATTTAGAATTGCGTCACGGCGGTCATGTTACCGATACCGAATTGCAAGATTGGGCAGATGCTAAATTATTATTTCAACAGCTGTCAAAAGTTCGCGGAAGAGTAAAATTTCAAGGTATTCCTGCTGTAAAACCCAATACCATTATCACACTTGAAGGTGTTGGAGATCGCTTTAATGGCAAAGCATACGTTACTGGAGTTTTCCATGAAATAGCAAATGGTAACTGGACTGTAGATGTGCAATTTGGACTAAATCCCGAATGGTTTTCTGAAACGTATGATCTCAATACGCCATCGGCTTCAGGAATTATTCCGTCCATAAAAGGATTGCATATTGGTATTGTAACCCAGCTTCAAGACGATCCTGATGGCGAGGACAGAATTTTGGTCAAAATCCCAATCATCAATAACGAAGAACAGGGAATTTGGTGCAGAGTCGCAGCTTTAGACGCAGGAGACAACAGAGGCACATTTTTTAGGCCAGAAATTGAAGACGAAGTAATTATTGGTTTTATCAATGAAGATCCGAATGACGCTATTGTTTTAGGAATGCTTCACAGCAGTGCAAAACCTGCTCCGCTAAAAGCATCTGACGACAACCATCAAAAAGGGATTTTTACCAGAAGTGAAATGAAAGTACTCTTTGATGATGAGAAAAAATCGATAGCTATTGAAACTCCTGCAGGCAAAAAAATAACGCTGGACGAAGACAAAGGATCTATCGTTGTTGAGGACGAAAATTCAAACGTAATTACAATTGACAGCGCAGGAATAAAAATGGAAAGCGCAGGCGACATTTCAATAAAAGCCACAGGCGATGTTAAAATTGAAGGCACCAATGTAAACCTAAAAGCAACTGCGCAATTTAAAGCCGAAGGAAATGCTGGAGCAGAAATGTCATCGGCTGCGGTAGCGATTGTAAAAGGAAGCATTGTTCAGATTAACTAATTCATTATCTAAACTATATTATCCAAAACTTAAACTAAAGGTTAACTATAAAAAATAAGTAGTTATGGGAGCACCAGCCGCAAGAATTAACGACATGCATGTTTGCCCAATGGTAACGGGAACTGTACCTCATGTCGGAGGACCAATATTGCCGCCAGGTTCGCCTACAGTATTAATAGGCGGTCAACCTGCAGCTTGTTTAGGAGATATGATTGTTTGCACAGGACCACCAGACAGTATTATAGCTGGTTCAAGCACAGTGCTGATTGGAGGAAAACCAGCCGCAAGAATGGGAGATTCAACTGCGCATGGCGGAACAATTGTATTGGGATGTCCAACTGTTTTAATAGGCTGATTATGGAAAATAAAGAAGCTTTTTTAGGAACTGGATGGAGTTTTCCGCCAGAGTTCAAAAAGAACAATAAAGCAGTCGTAATGACATCCGACGAAGCAGACATTAAAAGCAGTCTGGAAATATTGCTTTCAACCAAAATCGGCGAACGCATTATGCTGCCCAGGTACGGCTGCAATATGGATGAACTACTATTTGAAACATTAGACAGAACACTCAAAACTTATGTTTCAGAACTCATAAAAACAGCGATTTTATATTACGAACCGCGAATTGATGCTGAAAAAATCGATATCGCACAAAGTGATGATCTAGAAGGAGAATTATTGGTCATAATTGATTACAAAATAAGAAGTACAAACTCAAGAAGCAATCTTGTTTATCCTTTTTACAAAGAAGAAGGCACTAATGTTTAAAAGTTTATAAGCTATGAGCACTAACGGCAGCCAAATAGACAATGTTATTTTTAAAAGAAATGGAGTGAACCAAGAAGAACGTTTTAGTGACGCTCTAGAACCTAGCAATCTAAAACTTCATGATTTTACTATTGAAGACTGGCTGTTATTTGCTTATAATTTTGCCAAAGAAGTGAACTTTTTTGACACAAATAACGATAAAACCCCAGAAGGCAATTGGCAGGAGTTTTTCAGCTATTTCGGCTTTTCAAAAGATAATCTTCCAGATGGCATTCCGAAAAGAACAGAGAAGGAATATGCCATTTTAAAAGAAAAGATCACCAAAACATTATCAGCTGCTACTATCAATCAAGACCTTACTCCTCACCTAACCTTGTTTGTATGTTTCTTGAAATTATTGGAATTATCTCAAAACAAACTTAATCTCATTACCAAGAAGCATTTAGATTTTTTCTATAAGGACATACTTCAAATTGAGAAACTGCCTGCAAAAGCAGATAAAGTCAATATCATTTTTGAACTGGCAAAAAAAGTCGCCGAAGAGAAAATTGCTGTAAACACAGAACTTGACGCGGGAAAAGATCCCGATGGCAAAAAATTAATCTACAAAACCACAGAAGAGTTTATTGCCACCAAAGCCCATATAGCCTATTTAAAAAGCGTATATAATAACGTTGATTTGGGCGAAATAAAATGCAGTGAAATTGCCAATTCTCTAGATGGAAAAGGTGAACCTTTAAAAGAAGATTCTCCTTACTGGTTTCCTTTTGGATATACTTCCAATGAAGAAAAATATCCAGAATTAAACGGTGCCAAATTAGGTTTTGCAATAGCTTCAGAAGTGTTTAACCTTAAAGAAGGCGACAGAAATATTGACATTACAATTACTTTTGATGCTGCTTTAACTTTTCACCATCCGTTTAATGTAAATGATCTTTTGGAAAATATAAGCATTCTTTATAGCGGAAAAAAAGGATGGGTTGGAAATTTTAAACTAAGCACAGGCATCGTTTTCAAAAATGGAACACAATCATCCAACATTGGCGGCAACCAATTAAAATTGGTTTTTCAGATATCAAAAGACAATCCGGCAATTGTCAACTACGATCAGACCGTTTTAGGAGAATTTTTCTCTACAAAACTGCCAGTAATTCGATTTTTAATTAATACACAAAATCCAAAAGGCCATACTCTTTTCAGAAGTTTAGTCACAAAACCTATAACCAGCATTACAGCAAAAGTTGAAGTTAAGGATGTCAAATCTCTTGTATTAGAGAGTGATACTGGTTTGCTTAATGCAGCAAAACCTTTTTACCCTTTTACAACTCAACCCGAAAAAAACAGTTCGTTTATAATCAACTATCCTGAAATTTTTTCTAAAAAATGGACAGACGCAGATATTAACATAAAATGGAAAAATACTCCATTATCATTTGAAACTCATTATGCCGCTTACAAAAGTAGTTTTATAGAAAAAATAAGCAAAAAGATTTTTATTGACGCCATTTTTATCAAAGATAAAATTGAGGCGAAAATGAACGTCAATCAACCTGAAGATGGAATTGCCAAAAAAAACAATTCGGAAATAGAAGCTGTTTCAGAAGCCAACCATTCACTTCAAATAAATCCAGACAATCCAATTGTAACGAAGGATTATTTTAAAGCAACATTATCTGTTTTAAACAAAGAAGTTTGGGATGAACAAAATAAAGCGGTCAATTTATTTGATGATCCTGATACAGATAAAGTATTCGAATCAAACATCCATGTAAAAGGAGACTATGAACTTGGCAAAAGCGGTCCTATTCGATTGACCTTAAATCAGTCCTTTTTGCATTCGTTATTTCCAAAAATATATACTTTGGCGATAATGAATGTGGCGACAGATCCATCAACGCCAATTCCAAATGAGCCTTACACGCCAGTTGTAGAAAGCATAAGTCTGAATTATTCTGCTGAGGAAACTATTGATTTTGGTACTTCAGCCTACGAGTCTAACCGAATAAAACTGTTTCATGAAGCCCCCTTTGGCCAGCGCGAAGAGCATTCTTATTTGAAACAGCAAGCCATCAATAAAGAAATTTTAGAAGTTGGACCAATTACCAATTGTCTGGTTCCTGATTATTGCAACGGAGGCGAATTTTATATCGGTCTTCAAGATGCCGAAATATCACAACAGATTTCATTATTATTCCAAATATTGGAAGGAAGCGAGAATACAAGTGTACCCACTTTTACAGGAAAACAAAAAGTAGAATGGTACATATTATGCGATAATTACTGGAAAAATTTGGACAAGGACATTTTAGCAAATGGCATAGACAACTTCTTAAAATCAGGAATCGTAAAATTTGGCATTCCAAAACAGGCATCCCATGACAATACATTGTTTCCGGCCAATACCATTTGGATAAAAGCAAAAATGCACAAAGATTATGATGCCGTTTGCAAAGTTATCGATGTGAAAACTCAAGTTGTAACTGCTCAGTTTTTTGACAATAACAATAATTTAGCGCATTTAGACAGCACATTGCCTGCTAAAACAATATCAAAATTAATTACACGAGTTCCGCAGATTAAAAGCATTGAACAGCCATTTAATTCGTTTGATGGAAAACCATTAGAATCAGATCCCTCCTATTATCTGCGTGTAAGCGAACGCTTGCGCCACAAAAACAGAGCTATAACACTTTGGGATTATGAGCATCTTATTTTACAGGAATTTCCAAGTGTTTTTAGGGTAAAATGCCTAAACCATACTTTTATTTCGGGTACAGAAACCTCGTTTTTATCTCCAGGAAAAGTAACGGTAGTCGTAATTCCAGATATCGTAGACAAAAATGTATTCGATATTTATGAGCCAAGAGTTAGCACAGCCACATTAAACATCATTGAGAGTTTTATCAATTCTAAAAATTCCATGTTAGTGTCTGCTAAAGTCATTAATCCTGATTATGAAAAAGTTATCATCAAACTGGATGTGAAATTTTATCCCGAATTCGATGAGAATTTCTATAAAAAACAGCTTAATGAAGATCTTATCAAATTTTTATCGCCTTGGGCCTTTGATACCTCAAAACAAATCATATTTGGAGTTGAACTGCAACGAAGCATTGTTATCGAATATATCGAAAACCTATACTATGTAGATTTTTTATCTACTCTGGAGATGGCAATCTATATCGATAAGAAAACAGATAAGGAAAATCCTAAACCATTGGAGGATACAGAAAATAATAAAGACAACATTCATCTTTTAGATTTTCAAACCATATTGTCTCCTTCAAGTCCAAAAAACATTTTAGTCTCTGTTAAAAATCATATTATCAGTACCAATATAAAAACTTGCAAAGAACCAATCCCAGAACAACCTGAAAAATGTCGCTACTAAATCCACATATCACCATTCCTAAAAAATCAGCATCAGAAGATGATTTGGATTTCTTTTATCTAAGAAAAAAAGGAATCGAATATATTGAGTCTTTTGGCAGTAAATTCTGGACTGATTTTAACGAGCATGATCCTGGTATTACAATGCTGGAAATGCTTTCTTATGCCATTTCAGATCTGGGCATGAGACTCAATCTTCCTATAGAAAATATATTAGCATCTGATGACATCAATAAAGACATTCCAAAGCAGTTTTTTAAAGCTTCAGAAGTATTGTCTTCTAGCCCTGTTACCCAAAATGATTACCGAAAACTATTTATAGACATAGATGGGGTTAGAAATTGCTGGCTCGCCAAACATGAGAAAACGGTTTATGTGGACTGCAAAAAAAATCAGCTTTCTTATGATGTTAAGGATTATAATAATCTACCAGATAACCTAAGAAAATCTTTTGAGCTAAATGGTTTATATGATTTGTATGTAGATTTCGAAAGTTCAAAACCATCAGAAATAGAAGCTGTTAAAGAAAAAATAAGAAAGCAGTATCATGCCAACAGAAACCTTTGCGAAGATCTTGTCGATATCAAAAAAGTAGTAGATTATCCTATCAAAATCTGCGTAGATATTGAAGTAAATACCGAAGCCGATGAAGAATTGGTTCATGCCAATGTTCTTCATGCCCTTGAAAGTTACTTATCGACAACGGTCAATTTTTATTCGTTAAAACAAATGATTGACAAAGGGTATTCGACTTTGGAAATTTTTGATGGTCCATCTTTAGAGAATGGCTTCATTGATACCAAAGAATTGCTTACCGCAGATTTAAGAAATGAAGTGCGTCTTTCAGATATCATGAGAATCATCATGTCAGTGCCAGATGTAATCTTAATTAAAGATATTTCTTTAGGAAACTGCAGTGGTGATGACTTGGAAAACAAATGGCTTATCTGCCTTGCGCCTTATCAAAAACCAGTTATTTGTGTCAAAAGTGTTTTCAATTACAACAAAGGATTATTGCCTCTGAATATCAATCAGGCACAAGTAAAAATTTATTTAGATGCCATAAAAGCCGAAAAAGACAAAGCTACAACCAACGCCATCCAGAATAAAGAATTAGAAATACCAAATGGCGAATATCTTAATACTGATTTTTATACCACCATCCAAAATGATTTCCCTGAAACCTACGGTATTGGCGAAGTAGGTCTTCCAACTCGAGCGTCTGTTGAACGTAAATCTAAAGCAAAACAATTAAAAGGATATCTTTTATTTTTTGATCAGATATTAGGAAGTTATTTTAAACAATTAGGTCAGGTAAGCGAATTGCTTTCGGTAAGCGGGAATTTGACCCGAACTCTTTTTACTCAAGTCGTAAAAGATATTGAAGGCGCGAACGACATTGTTGACGGATACGATAACTACACGGATGACAGCATTACAGAACTGCTTTTTGACCAGCAGGACAATAATATCGAAAGAAGAAACAAAATTTTGGATCATCTTTTGTCTCGTTTTGCTGAGAATTTTTCAGAATACGTTTTTGTCAATAAAACCATTTACGGAAATACTACAGATCAAGTCGTATTGCGGGACAAAGAAAACTTTTTGAAAGATTATAAAGTTGTATGCAAAGACCGAGGCAATGCTTTTGATTATTACAAACAGCCTATTGCCAATTTATGGAATACAAATAATGTTTCAGGAGCAGAAAAAAGAATTTCAAGACTCATTGGCATTAAAGATTACAGCCGAAGAAATCTTTCCAACTCTTTTGTTCAGATGTACAATTTTATTGATTCAGACAATCAATCGGTATATAGATGGCGTATTGTGGACACAAATAATGAGATTGTACTTTCTTCAACGGCAGAATACTTTGATACTTCTGCTGCAAATAAAGAGCTTTATTTTGCTGCATTGCAGATTATTCAGACCCGGGAGTATAAAATAAAAGAAGCCTTTAAAAACGGCACTGTAAAAGATTTATCCATTATCGACAATATCTTAATTCAGAAATCAGACGGTGGGAAATATTCGTATGACATTATAAATCCAGCCATCAAAGACAAGAAAAACCCAAACCGCATTATTGCCCGCAGATTTGAATATTATACTAATCTTCCTGATTTAGAAAAATCGATTCTGGATTTGATTCAATTCATGAAAGAAGATTTTACTGAGGAAGGAATGTTTTTGGTTGAACACATGATGCTCCGCCCAGATGTACATCAAACAACAGTAAATCCAGATACTTTCATGCCAATCTGCGCCGAAGAGTGCGGCGATTGCGAACCGATAGACCCTTACTCCTACCGTGTGAGCGTAGTGCTGCCAGGATATACATTGCGATTTGCCAATACCGATTTTAGAAATTATATAGAAAAAATAATCAAAGAAGAGCTGCCAGCTCACGTTCTGGCAAAAATATGCTGGATTGGCTATAGGGAAAAAGATGTGAAAGACCCCGCAGAAAATCAGCTCGTTCAATTTGAAAAAACATACAAAGACTACTTGATTGCCAAAACCAATTTAAATCAAGAGCAGCCAGAACCGCAATTAATCAGTTTTATTAAATCACTTACCAGTTTAGATAATGTTTACCCAACAGGACGACTATTTGACTGCAGTGATGAAAATGAAAGATTGTCAGATAAAATTATACTAGGAAAAACGAATTTAGGATCACTATAAAAACTATTCCAATGTCAGCTAAACTTTCAACAATAACAACACAATACCGACGATTCACAAAGAATCAGGTACTTACAGAAGGAAACCTTAATGAGGTTGTCGACTTTTTTGACGATCAGGATCGCCTATCCCGCATTTACCTGAGTGGCGTTGGTATAGTTTGCGGACTTTATCCTGCTTATAATGAGACGCAAAAAACGATTACAATAACGCAAGGAACTGGTATAACTACAGATGGTGATCTTTTTAAGTTATATCAGGCCGATGTATTGGGAAACAAAAAAATCGATTTTGACTCTAAAACCTATACACATTGTAAGGTTTATGATAATACAAAAGCCGCTTACAAACCTTTTTTCTACGGTGGAGCAAATCAGCAATTGCCTCTTTTTGAACTCTTGACAGAAGAACAGCAAAAAAAAGAAAAGGATCCAAATTTTGCTTTAGCACAATTTAAGGCAAACACAGGATTTGATCTTAATGATTCCGTAGTTCTTTTGTACTTAGAGTCTTATGAAAAAGAATCTGACCTTTGCGTAAGCCTTTCATGCGATAATCAGGGATTGGAAATTGTAGGCAATTACAAAGTTCTTATTGTAAGCAAAGATGTGGCCTCGAAAATAATGAATTATGACAGCATGATTGGTAAAATCAATTATACCAATTTATACCATACATTACCAGATCTAAAATCGAACAGAATTGTATTAAAAGCAGAAGATTTTGTTCACCTTGAAGCATTAAAACAAACTTTTACCAAAGGAATTTTCAAAAACAATGTCGTTAAGAATTTGCAGAATGGCTACAATAAGCTGCTGACAGGCCTAAACATGCCGATAGTTTTAGATGTTATTCAAAAAAAAATAACCGAACTATTTAATTTTGATGGAGATCCAATACTTCCTTCAGATTTTCAATATCGATATGATCTGCTTAACGATCTTGTGGATACTTACAACGAAACTAGAGCACTTTTACTCAATTTAGAGGATAGTTACTGTTATCCTGATATTAATGCTTTTCCGAAACACTTAATGCTGGGCGAACTCATAAAAACAGAACCTTGTTTTGAATTCCGTCATGCTTTTTATAAATCGCCTCTGCTAACGGGAGAAAGCCTTAGCACTTGCAATGACTGCCTTGCAGATGATGCAGATTCTGAAGAAAAAGACATAACAGGAGATGAACTGAAAATATGCTATGGCGAAGATACAGCCAGACAAAGAATGTACAGTCTTATTCTAAGAAGTGTAGAATTATTAGAAAATTACAGTACATCGTATGATTTTATAAAAATTACCCCCTCTCTTCAATTGGGTAAATTGGGCAAAAAAGCCATTCCTTTTTACAATGATGTAAACGACTCGCTTATTAAGGCTTGGGATTTTGAAAAAACGATTTTAGGATTGCAAAAAAACAATGTTAGTTATCACGATGACTTATTGAATACTAAAAAACCGCTCGAAATACATCTGAATAGTGATTTTTATAGAATTGAAGGCCATCAGGGACGCAATTACAAAGAAGCACTAAAAGTAATCCAGCAAATCAGGTTAGATAATGGTCTTGGATTCAACATCATGATTCTAGCGGTAAATGCTAATGAATTGGATAAAACGATCCAAAAATTCACCGAGTATTATCTTAACAAAAATCATGGCTACGAGCATAAAGCAGGTGTAATTCCAGGAGGAACATTCATAATGATCTATTTGGAAGAAAAAGTACCGTATTACTATTATTATAACACACGCAAACCATCTTTAACTGGAGACTTTGAAAAATTTACAGAAGGCATTCCAGTTTTAAATCCAATTGTAGCCGATTTTTCGTTGCCTTATTTATGCTGTGACGAAAACAACATAGGTCTTAGTTTGCCTGTAGATAAAATTTGTTTTGACAGCAAAACACCTCCTCTGCCTTTTAAAGTATATCCGTCGGGAGGTTTTGTAAAAGCCAATGTTGGACCTGGCCAAAATGGAGGAATAGCGGTAAATGAATACGGAGCGCTTGTTTTTGATCCAAATTTAGTCAGCAAAGATTTAATCGGGCAGCCTATCACCTTCACGGTTAATAATTTTGATACCGATTGTAAGATTACCATTTTCGAAAAACCGAAATTCGATTTTGACGCTGTTCCTTCAAAATCACCAGGGGCCGACGAAACCGAGGTCACTTTTACCATAACGGGCGAAAATATCGAAGGAAATAAGTTTATTTGGGATTTTGGAGACCAAACCGATTGGATTACAGACGATAAAACCGAAATAACGCATGTCTACAAGTATAATAGCGAATCGCAAAAGAAATTCACATTTGATGTTACACTTTATGCAGACAATGGCAATTGTGATTTTAAAGTCACTCATCCAGTAACCTTTGAAATTTCAGATCCAAAAGTACTGGTTGACGGCAAATTGGTAGACAGCATATCTTTTTGCAGAAACGATAAAACAACGCATCCGCTAACTATTCAACCGAACTCAAAAGAATCAGTTCTTTCGGGAGAAGGCGTGCTTGTAACACTAGGCGGACAATTTATGTTCATTCCTGCCGATGTATCTTCAGGAGTCAAAACCATAACCATTTTTATCGATGGCAAACCATCCAATCTTACCATTACACTTTTGGATCTGCCTACTGCTAGTTTTAGTTACAATGTAGATGCGGCAGGAGTTCTAACCTTAAACAACAATTCTTTAAATGCAATAACCTATACTTGGGAAATTAATAAGGAAATCATAAAAACAGATAAAAAAGATTCTATAACAAGACCAATTTCGATATACAATGAATCTTCCATTTCTGTTTCATTAATGGCTGAAGGCAACTGTGGCTCGGGAACTGATGGACCAAGATTAATAGAAATTAGAAAACCTCTTGAAGGAAATACATGTCTTGACAATGCTGGTTTATTCGTAAACAACTCACTTGTTACGATTTATAATTTAAAAGAAATTGCTGTTGCAAATAAATTCAATAGAGAAACTAATCGTTTAATTTCTGAAACGGAAAACAGATTAGTCGAAGTTCAAAAAAATCTTGAGAGCTACATTGCCGGCAAATTAAATGAAATGTTATCTGAATTATTCACACAAGAAAATTTCAATTTAATATCCACAGTTGTTAGCGCTGCCATCAAATTACAAAATCAAGAACTGATTGCTACGGTACAAACACTTATATCGCTTAACACCTCATTATTTTATACCATTTTGAGATGTCAAGATCCGGAAACTTTGAAAGCATCAGAAAAACAGATTATTCCAGTAGAATTACTTTTCAATAATTTATTTACAAGTTTTGTCGAAATCAAATTCAACAGTGATAAAGACGGAACATTGAAAGAGTTTTTGACAAGCATGCTCAAGGTATTTCCAAAAATCGACTTTATCATATCCTCTTTAAACGTACAAATAGAAGCCCTTACAGCTAATGCAAAACTCAAATAAACATATTATCAATAAAGTTTTCCTTGAGATAAATACCAATTCTAAAGAAAAGGGATATTATCTCAAGGACAATATTGATGCGTTTTTGCAAAAAGAAGTATTCACGCTTTTAGAAAATTATTTTAACGAAGTGGATTCAAAAAATCCTTCACACAGCATACAATTAGACAAGCTCAACCTTGATATTGCTATAAATCAAAATTTAGATTTCGAAAATTTCAAAGGGCAAATCCTAAAAAAAATTACAAATCAAATCAAAGAAGTTTTTGAAAAAGAAGAGAAAAACATTGAAGGTTATAAACTTATTAATCCGCAAGAAAAGGCAATAGAAAGCTTCTTTCATTTTCTTGAAACTGGGACAAATGCTTGGTGGACAACTTCAAATCATGATTTCAAAATAGTAGACAATAACGCATTTGATGAAATCTTAAATAATGAGAGCTTTTCTTTTAAATGGAACAATTCCCTTCAAAAGCCAATTGTGAGAGCACGATTTATCAAACAATTTAGTGATGTCCAAATTGTAAACATTATTAAAAAAGGCATATTGCTTAAAAAAAACAGTGCAGAAAGCAACACCAAAATAACCAGTATCAGCACCATACAGAAACACATTGAAACTAGTATTGCCAAAAGTCAATTGTTTCCAAATCAAAGATTTTTGATGTGGGAAATCGTTCTTTTGAGCCTTTTGGAAACAAGCAATACTGTTTTAAAACAAAAGCTTTCCCAATTGATTTTTAGTGTCTTTGAATTTCGTAAAAAGAATCACTTTTTGCAGCACAAAGAAATTTATATAAAAGAAATTGAAAATCAGATAAAGAACCAAAACGAATTGGAATTAGTAGCTCATCTTGATGCTATTGTTTTGATTATCGAAAAAAAATTAGATCAAGTAATTGTAAAAGAAAAAGAAAAAGAAACAGAGTTAAATACGGCCTCAAATAATCAAGAGATCCTACAAACCGAAACAGAACTAAAAAACACAACAGAAACATTAAATAAAGCAAATAATGAAAACAAGACAGAGATAGAAAACACAGCAAATGGAGAAAATAAGTCAAAAATAGAAACAGAAAGAATCGAGAAAAACAACGAAAATCCAGCATCCGGTTCAGATTTGATTGTATCAGTAAGCCAAGATACTGCTGTTATCGATAACGATAAAAATATAGAAGCCCTATCAAATGATTCAAAATCAGAAACTACAAATACTGATGAAAAAACAATTGATAAAAAAGATCTTTCTTTTGAAAAAAGGAATAAAGAAGACAACCTATTAGATGAAGATCTAAACGGATTATATGTTGACAATGCAGGATTAGTATTGATTCATCCTTTCCTGAAATCTCTTTTTGAAAATTGCAAACTGCTCAATAAAGACAATACTATAAATGATCCTGAAGTTGCCGCGCATCTCTTGCATTATGCAGCCACGGGAAAAGAACAGGATTATGAAAATGCTATGGTCTTCGAAAAATTTTTATGCAATATTCCAATAGCCGAACCTATTGAGAGAAACATCGAGCTATCAGAAGAAATGAAGAAAGAAGTCCTCACAATGCTGCAAGCTGTCTTGAGCAATTGGGATATCATCAAAAAATCATCGGCAGAATTGCTTCAAAATGAATTCTTGCAGCGCCCTGGAAAACTAAACATTAATGGAGATGAAAGTCCTGTAATCACCATGGAGCGAAAAACACAAGATATTTTATTAGACAAATTAAACTGGAATTTGAGCATCATCAAATTAGCTTGGAAAAAACGAATCATATATGTGAACTGGTAAATATGAAAAATATGAATATCGATAACACCTCTTTTTTAGAATACGACAAAAAAAATATTCGCGGCCTTCAGCAAATGGCTTTAGAGTTTTTATTCAATAATGTAAACCTGTCTAAAGTAGTCTTTTGTGGAGGTGTTGCAGACTATCTCAATCTTCGCGAATATTATGACATTACCATTAATGATATCGATCTGATTTTTGAAAACGAACTGGATTTACAGCCCATGATGAACAAATTGGAGACAAAAAGATACATCTCAAAATATTATAAAACAAAAAATGGCGAAGCGTTGGTGCATATTTTCAGAGTTGGAGAAAATTCAATTAATATAGACAGCTTTCAAAGGGATTTTTCGAATTCAACTTATATACAATCGCCTTTGTTGGGCAAAATGGTCTGGCATACCTCATTTGAAGAAAGTAAAAAAAATCATAATACTGAGATACATCTCAACACTTCAGCAGTTAAAGGTGCAGATTATCAATGGAGACGATTGTACAAACACAGCCGTAAAGCTTCTTTGTACAATAATGTAACTTTTCTGGAAGAGAAAAACTTAATTCATACCATTAAAAAAAATATTTTATGAAGGAAGAGCCTAGAATAATTTACAGCTTAGATGCATTTCCTATCAGCAACAATAGATGGAATGAAGGCAATAAATTTAAAGAAACTATTTATTCTACTGCTCTAAGCATACTATACAGCCACTTATGGTACAAGGATATTGAACTTTATGCTGATGAAACGGCTTATAAGTTTCTGTATATGCTTCCCTGCAGAGTGACTAAAATTAGCAGCAATAAAGACGCTGTCATTTGGATGAAATCGAAGATTGATGTTATGGAAAAACAGACGAAACCTTTTATTCATCTTGATAATGATGCCTTTATAAAGAAAAAAATAAATTTTGATTTTGATAAAGTAATTGTTGAACAAAATGATTACGAACTGTACGGCATGTATCAATATCGCTTGGATTTTTTTAATAAATATACTCAGGATCTAGATTATTGGAAACCCGATTTAGGATATGCTTTCAATTGTGGCGTATTAGGTTTTAGAGACTTAGAACTTCGAGATCAGTTTTTAAAAGCCTATTATGCTTTAGAAGAAATTTTTATAAAAAATAATAATCCAGGCATAACAAGAATAGAACCTTGCATTGTTTTGGAGCAGTATAATCTGGCAACACTATTACATCATAAAAATATTAAGCCAACATTATTGCTGTGGAAAAAAAACCTGTTCGAAAACAGCCAGCTAGCAGATAGAATTGGTTATACGCATATTGCAGGCCAAAAAAAATACAGAATTGACATTGTTCAGGAAATAGAAAATAGACTTTCTAAACTGTTTCCGTATTGGTACAAAGAAGTAAAAAATGCTTTGGAGAAAGAAGGCATAGCTTAAAATAAAATGGTATGAAACAACAACACAAGATGATTTACAGCCTTGATGTACTTCCTATAACAAACAACAGATGGAATATGGGAGACAAATTAAAGGAAACGATCTACATGACTGCTCTGAGTGTGTTATATAGTCATTTGTGGTATGATGAAATTGAGCTTTATGTAGACGAAATAGGCTATAAATTCCTGTATATGCTTCCTTGTGCTGTTACCAAAATGCAAAACGACAATAGAATTGAACTTTGGATGAAATCGAAAATCAATGCTATGGAACTTCAAACAAAACCATTTATTCACATAGACACCGACATCTTTATTAAGAAAAAGATAGATTTTAGTTTTGATGGTGTTATAGTAGAACGCAAAGAAGACACTTATGAAATCCATTATAAGAAGCAGGTAGAGTTTTTTAATAAATACACTAAAAATCTTCCTTACTGGCACACCAATTTGGGCTATTCGTATAACTGCGGCATATTTGGTTTTAACGATCTCAAGCTCCGTGACGAATTTATAAAAAGCTATTACGACTTGGAGAAAATATATATAGAAAACCAAGAAGGCTTTACTTCATTAAAACAAGAAGGTTATGAAACCTGCATTTTAATAGAACAATATACACTTGCATCGCTGTTGAATTATAAAAACAATACTCCGACTATGCTTTTGAAAGGTGACAATATAAGCGAACAAGGAAAACATGCCGATAGTATTGGGTATTCTCATTTTTTTGGAATGAAAAAATATGACAAATATGTTGTTGATGAAATTGAACTTCGACTCTCTAAGATATTTCCGTATTGGTATAAGCAAATAAAAAATGCATTAGAGAAAGAAGGTGTTATCGCGAATAATCTGCAGTTTGTTTAGAGAAACAAATTAGTATTTCAAAATGATAAAATAATAATCATGAGAGAGTTTGAACAAAAAAAAATAGCCCATCACTCCCCTTCTACTTTTTTTGGACCAAAAGTTCAAAAAAAACTAACTACGGGCACTGTAGGAGACAAATATGAAGTAGAAGCCGACAATGTAGCTGATAAAGTAGTCAACAAACGCAAAACTGGAGGTTTACTTCAATCCAGAAGCGAAGAAGCTGTACAGCAAAAACCCCTTGCAGAAACCATTTCGACAGTTCAAAAAAAGGACTTGGCACAAGAACAGCCTCTGCAAAAAAAAGGCGAAAAAGAAGAAGACAAGAAAGTGCAAAAGAAATCGGATAAGGAAGAGGATAAAAAAGTTCAAAAAAAAGGCGAAAAAGAAGAAGACAAAAAAGTCCAAAAGAAATCGGATAAAGAAGAAGATAAAAAAGTTCAGAAAAAGGGCGAAAAAGAAGAAGACAAAAAGGTTCAAAAGAAGTCGGATAAGGAAGAAGACAAAAAAGTACAGAAAAAATGTGCTGAATGTGAGAACGAAGATAAAAAGGCTCAGAAAAAAGAAGAAAAAACAGTTCAAGCAAAACGAAATGAATCGAATTCAGTTGATGAAAACGTAGAAAGTAATCTCAACAGCTCTAAAGGCCGCGGCAACGCTATGGACAAAAATACAAAGCGCGAAATGGAATCGGGTTTTGGAGCCGATTTTAGTAATGTAAACATCCACACCGACAGTAGAGCTGTTCAAATGAGCGAAGAATTGGGCGCGCAAGCATTCACGCATGGCAATGATGTTTATTTCAATAAAGGAAAATACAATCCAGAATCCAAAGAAGGTAAACATCTGCTAGCACATGAACTCACGCATACGATTCAGCAGACTGGATCCAAACAAAAATCAACGACAATACAAAAATCTATCGAAAACCATTCAGAAGATCTACACGCAGAAAGACCAGAAAACCCACAGTTTAAAGGCAATCCACCATTGGAAAAAGCTAATGATAATCAGATGCTTATTTCTACCGGTCAAAAAGGGCAATATGTTTCAGAATTGCAGCAAGGTCTAATGAAAGCAGGTCAAAGTTTACCAAAATTTGGAGCAGACGGTGATTTTGGAAACGAAACACGAAATGCAGTAATAGGCTTCCAAGAAGAAAACGGTTTGAATAAAATTGACGGTATTGTCGGACCAGAAACTATAGGAGCTTTAGACAATAAACTGGTAGGACAAAAACGAGGTGGTGATAATTGTTGTGGTGAAGCGTCTCAATTACCGCAAACTAGGGATTTTAATGTCGATGATACCTCTGTGCCATCTACAACTTTCTGTTCAAAAGGAAATTTTAAAATAACTTCAACAGCAAATTGGGCCAAACCACATAATGCAAAACATTATCATATAGTATTAACAGCTATACAAGGAGGCACAATACGTAAAACTAGCAGAAGATATGATGTTGGCAGAACAGAAACACAATCATTTGCAGTAAAAACCAAAGACTGTATCTTCTTTAAAGTGGAGATTCAAGTAATTAATCCTGGAGGTAGTCCAAATTTAAAAGGAATTTTTAGCGTAACTAACTAGATGACAGCATTAAAACAAATACCAAGATCAAATTCTCCGCACTCCTCGTCACATCATGACAAGGGGAAGGAATCTTTTTTTGGTGTTCAGGCAAAATTGAATATCGGAAAATCTAACGATAAATTTGAAGTAGAAGCCGATAGAGTCGCAGACCACGTGGTGGCCAATAAACAAACGCCAAAAGCAGACTCATTCTTTTCGCCATCGCCGGTAGTACAAAAGAAACTGGCCCGCAATGTTCAAAAGCAAGAAGAAAAAAATAAAGAAGCGCAACAAAAAACCGCAACTCAAACCATAACACCTGTTGTACAACTCAAAACCGATTTAATCCAAAATAAACTTGATTCTAGAATAACCGAAAAACGAGAAATTAATCCCGCTTTTTCTGGATCAAAATCATTAATTCAGCGCAAGCAAGAAGATAAAGTCCAGAAAAAAGAAGAAACGGTTCAGAATAAAAAAGAAGTCAAAAAACCTGAAACGGTCTCAAAAGGTACTCCAGCAACCAAACCTTTAATTCAAAACAAAGGAGAAGAAGAAAATGTACAGCAGAAAAAAGAAGAAGAAAAACAAACCTCAGACGAAGAAAAACAACTGCAAAAAAGCGCTGCTGGCGATGCCAATCCTAGCGATAATTCAAATATAGAGTCCAAGCTAAACAGCAGTAAAGGCGGAGGTTCTCCTCTATCTGGAAAAATAAAAACCGAAATGGAATCTGGCATTGGAGCCGATTTTAGCAATGTCCGCATACACAATGACTCCAATGCTGTTCAAATGAATAAGCAATTAGGCGCTCAGGCTTTTGCTACGGGAAACAATATTTATTTTAACGAAGGAAAATACAATCCAAATTCAAAAGAAGGCAAGCATTTACTCGCCCACGAATTAACGCATACCGTACAGCAGGGAGCGGCAATTAGAAAAAAACCAGAAGCCATCTCCCCTGCTCCCGAAATGATTCAAGGTTCATTCCTCGATTTAGTTCCTGATTGGATTATAGATGAGGCAAGACATATTCCAGGTTACACTTTATTTACCGTTATAATCGGTTATGACCCGTTACGTCAAATTGATGTAGAACGAACTCCAATTAATCTGGTTGAAGGCTTAATGGGACTTATTCCGTTTGGAACTGCCATATTTGACAAGCTTCAGGAATATGGAATTTTACAGCAGGTTTTTGACTGGGTAGAAGGAAAATTAGGAGAACTGGGACTAACAATTGACAGTATTCTTGATTTAGTTGAAGAAGTTTGGGATGAATTATCATTTCCTTACACAGGCATTATTGATTTAGTTACAGAAAAATTTAATGAAGTAGTTAATAGAATAACTTCTTTCGTAAGCGCTACAGTCGATCAGGTAATTACTTGGATAAAAGAAGCCTTAATTAATGTTGCTGAACCTTTATTGGCAGAAAACAAAGCTTGGTCATTAATTAAAAAAATAATCAAATACGATCCATTACGAGATGAGGCTGTAAATGCCACAACGGTAGAAATATTAGAAGATTTCTTAATACTGATAGACAAGCAGACTGAACTTGAGCAAATGCGCGAAAAAGGCACGCTGCAAAAAACTGCCGATTGGCTTGATACTCAGGTTGGAACTTTCAACTCTTTACTTGGCGAACTTCGCGGACTTATCACCGCAGCTTGGGATGCTATTCAACCATCCAATTTGGTCAATATTGCAGATAATCTCTCTGCGCTTGCCACTCAAGCTGGAGAATTCTTGCAAAGAGTTTGGGATTTTGCTTCGGGCGTGGCATTAAAAGTATTAGAGCTTGTTAAGGAATCACTATTAGGCTGGCTTTCCGCTCAGGCCGCCACCGTTAGAGGATATTCGCTTGTGAAAGTGATTATCGGAAAAGATCCTTTTACACAAGAAGTCGTGCCTCGCACAGTTCCAAATATGATACGAGGTTTTATGAGCCTTATGGATGGCGGAGAAGAACAATATGCGCAAATGGTGGAATCTGGTGCAATAGCCAGAATTGCAGGCGAAATTGAAGCTGCTGTAGAGACGCTCAACATGACGCCACAATCTATCATACAGCTCTTTACTGATATTTGGGATTCTATGTCTATTGATGACCTCATTCATCCGATAGATGCTTTCATGAGAATCATTGAAAAATTCGGAGAACCTATAGGCCGACTAATTGCTTTCGTGGCAGAAATTGTCAGAATCGTGATTATGGCTATTCTCGAAATCATGAATTTCCCATTTGACCTTATCGGAAATATTATTACAAGAGCTTTAGAAGCGATTGAAGACATCAAGAAAGACCCAATTGGTTTCTTAAAAAATATACTGCGAGCACTTAAACAAGGATTTGTACAATTCTTTGACAATATTGTTACCCACTTAATCAATGGTGTAACGGGCTGGCTAATGAGCGAACTAAAAGATGCTAATATTCCAGTTCTCACTGATTTCTCTCTACGTGGTGTTATTACATGGATTATGGAAGTGCTAAATATCTCCATGGAAAGAATTTGGGAAAAACTAGCCGCACATCCGCGTATTGGTCCTGCAAGAGTAGCTAGAATTCGTAGCATGATTAATACGCTCGAAGGTATCTGGACATTCATCAAAGATGTTCAAGAACGTGGTATGGCAGCTATTTGGGACAAAATACAAGAACAGCTTAGTAATTTATGGAATACCGTTCTCGATGCCGTGAAAAACTTTGTCATGGAACGTATTGTCAATAGAATTACGGCCAGACTTTTAAGCATGTTAGACCCAACCGGAATCATGGCTGTGATAAATGGTGCTATGGCATTCTTTAACGCAATTCAAAGTTTTATAAAATACTTACGCGAAATGCTCGAAGTGGTCAATTCGTTTGTCAATGGTGTAGCCGACTTAGCTCGAGGCAATGTCGCCACAGCCGCCGATTATCTAGAAAGAACCATGGGACAAGCTATGCCAGTCGTGATAGGTTTCTTGGCCAATCAAGTCGGTTTAACAGGTATTGGAGCAAGAATTGGCGAAATGCTCGTCGCTGTTCGCCAAATGGTTGATGAAGCATTGACTTGGTTAGTGAATCAGGCTGTAGATAGAGGAATGGCGTTGTTGGACAGAGTGATGGGAAGCGAACCAGAAGCAGCTCTATTTCCTCCAGTTCCTGTAGATGAAGATTTTGATATAGGTACAGAAGGTCACAAACTCAAAAACAATCCAGGAACCGATCAACTCGTTATGCATTCAGATCCAATTCAGCTTGATCAACATCCAAGTCCTGAAGTTAGAACTGCATATGCGACTTATTTAAGCGAAACTGCTGCTGCAACTAGTGCAACAGCGAAAAGAGAAGCCGCAAACAGAAATTTACGAATCATTGTTCAAAAAATAAAAGCACATGGAGATCCTGCCGCACCAGGAGCCAGCGCACCAGGAATTGGTAGTGTAGGCATGCATTCGAGTCAGCAAAGCAGAATGAGGAGAAGCGGTATACCAGTCTGGTTTACAGAATCTGAACATGTCATTCCAAGAGCATTTATAAATACAGCTTTTGAGGCTCTTTCTCAAGCTGGAGTTCCAGCTGGCGGAGCAGATTATAATAATATGCATACCATTTTGATTTATAAAGGAGCAGCTAATGCAAAAACAAATGGTGAATTTGGAGATCAAAGTACTATCAATGATTTCAAAAACACTATAAGTGAAATAGTTCAAGAAGTATTGGGAACACATCAAGAAAATCCTTCAATGGCTAGGACAGAAATGGTTTCCGCTGTTATGCGTTTACTTTCTGCTTTTGCAAGTGAAGCAAAACAGAGAACAAACTTAGCCATCAATCAAGAAAATCAAGAAAATAAAGCTGCCAGAGGCCCTGTCGGTTCTCCTGAACCTCCAACACCCGTTTCGTCCGCTGTAGATAATGCATTTAATCTGCAAAAAAATGATGCTAATAATCAATTGCAAGCAAGAATTACAGCATTTCTTAATTCTAGATCATAAATAAAAGCAATATAAAATGAAAAATGTATGCAACTCCCTAAAAAAACAATTAGTGTTTCAGCTTGACAACTTTTTTCAAGTAGAAAAACTTGTTTTGAATCAAATTGATTCGAATGGTTTTATTGATGAATTTATTATCGAAATAACCTGACCAAAATTGATATTCATTTTAATCTAAAACAATAAAGTCATGCAAAAAACATTCTACCAAAAAGAGCTGCTTATTAAAGCAACACAACAAAGAAATGGAGCAAATAACAACAAGAAAGACGTTGAGAAAATTCAGTCTTGGCTTAATTTATTTGCTATGCAGCATCCTGGTTCGGGAACGGCAACAGGTATTGATGGCGATTTTGGTCCTGCTACAGAAAAAGCAGTATTGAATTATCAAAAATTGAATGGTTTGCCTCAAAACGGAAATGTAGATCAAAACCTGTTTGATAAATTGGCATCGCCACTTAAAAAAGCATTTGAAAGTCCAATATCTGGAAGTAATCTGAGAGAATTAATTCTCAATACAGCCAAAAATCATCTTAAAAATCAACCTTTTGAACTTGTCATAAACAACCAAAGCAATACAGGACCTTGGGTTCGAAGCTATATGGACGGACATGAAGGAACGGATTGGTTTTGGTGCATGGGATTTGTTCAGGCTATTGTCGACCAGGCGGCTTCTATTCAAGGAAAAAATTTTAAGACGTTAATGCCTCTGACTTATAGCTGCGATACTGTTGGAACAACAGGTCTTCAGAAAAAAATCTTAACTCGTTTTCAAACAGCCAGAACTAATCCCGCTTTTATAAAACCGGGTGATATTTTTCTTCTTCAAAAAACGCCAAACGACTGGATTCACACCGGAATTGTAACTGCTGTTCATGCCGACACCATCGAAACTATTGAAGGCAATACTAATTCTGGCGGTTCTCATAACGGAAACGCTGTTATGGACAAAATCAGAAATTATAAACAATCTAAGCTTGATTTTTTCTCAATCGAATCATTAGTATAGAAAATGGAAAATGTATTTACCTATATCAAAAACCAATTTGTATTTCAGCTTGATACTCTTTTTCAGGTCGAAAATCCAACGGAAAAACCTGTTTTAGACCAAACTGAGGCGAATGGTTTTATTGACGAATTTATTATCGAAAATAATCTTTCAGAAATTGACATTCTTATCTTGGGATTAGCTCTGGTTCCGCATATGAAACCCGATTTTCTGAGTTCGATTATTGCCGAATATTTGCCAAATGGCGGTGAACTGCCTGAGTTTGGCGGAATCAAAACAAAAAATCATCGTGGCATTTTGCCAACAGGCGAAACGGCACAGTTTTTAGTTGCTGGAAATGATCTCGAAAACCGAATTTCATTCTACAATTACCTGCATAACCAATCTTTTCTGTATCAAAAAGGCATTATCAAAATAGAAGCGGTCGCGAATGGCGAACCTAAACTAAGCGGTTTATTAATTTTAGAAGATGAATACATCGAAAAATTCATAACCGGAAAAATCCTGAAACCACAACTGAGCAGCATTTTCCCTGCCCAATTAATAGAAACGCAATTAGATTGGGACGATTTGGTTTTGAATTCCAATACTTTAAATCAGATAAAAGAAATAGAAACTTGGCTTAAATTCAACGATATTCTGCTTCACGAATGGAACATGAAAGCCAAAATAAAGCCCGGCTTTAGAGTCATGTTTTACGGCGCGCCCGGAACGGGAAAAACCCTTACGGCTTCACTTTTAGGAAAATATACTCAAAGAGATGTTTATAGAATTGATTTGTCAATGGTAATTTCCAAATACATTGGCGAAACCGAAAAAAACCTTTCCTCTCTTTTTGATAAAGCGGCCGATAAAGATTGGATTCTGTTTTTTGACGAAGCCGATGCCGTTTTCGGAAAAAGAACCAATGTACGTGACGCGCATGATAAATACACCAATCAGGAAGTTTCATATTTATTACAACGCATAGAAAATCATCCCGGATTGGTGATTTTGGCTTCTAATTTTAAAACCAATATAGATGCTGCTTTTACCCGCAGATTTCAATCTATAATTGAGTTTGAAGTGCCTTCTTATGGCGAACGTTTGAAACTGTGGCAAAATAATCTGCCAAAAGGAATTAAAATTGCCGAAGACGTAAATCTTCAAGAACTTTCAAAAAAATACGACATTACCGGCGCAAACATTGTCAACATCATTCAATATGCTTGTCTGAGAACTTTAGAAGACCAAAACAAAAGCATCAACTTAAATCATTTGCTTCAGGGAATTAAAAAAGAATATACAAAAGAAGGAAAAATGATGTAACGGGATATGGCAACAAACCTAGAATTAACACTTTCGCCAAAAGTATTGCCCATAAATACTCGTTAGCGCGGATTTGCAATCCGTGCTATCGTTGTTGAGCTTAATCTTTGTGAGCTGGTTTTTATAAGAATTCTTTGGAGAGCTGAAAAAAAGAATAAGCCCGATACAATATCGAGCTTATTATGATGAAATTTAATTATAAATTCGTCTGAAGTTCATTTTCTAAATTTTAATCTATCATTTAACAATCAATTTTTTAGAAACATTAAAAGCATTAGAATTAATTGTCAAAATATATATTCCAGCTCCTAAATGATGGCTGATTTTTAAAGATGAACTGATTTTGTTTACCAAAACTTTTCTTCCGCTGCTATCAGTAACTGTTACAGTTGCTGTATCACCTGCTTTCAGTTCTGGCAAAACAATATTAAATTCATTATTAACTGAAGGATTTGGATAAATGCTAACTACAGAATTCTCAACTGTAACTTCAGGAGTATTCACTTTTTTCGATGTCGAAGTGTTTTCAAACTGCCATTGTGCACTTTCCCAATTATTTTGACCTCCAAGATATTGCGCAGAACCATTTAGATTTTCAATATGAATCATCGCTGTTGTCTGCCATCTATTTTTGATTCTTACCCAAGTTGCGTCTACATTTTCAGAAGACCATTGCGCACTCCACCAGCTGGATTGACCTGCTGTACATTGTACTGCACCGGTTAAATTCTCAATATGCATTATATCTCCTGTACCTACATTTTTAATTATATAATAAGTAGCATCGATAGCCACTTTTTCCCATTTATAATTATTGTTTGCCACTGTTGGACCATATCCTACATTGTTTCCGGCATCATATAAATAATTGCCTGTCCATTTGTTTTTAATGGTAAAATAGTTTCCTGTTGCGGTATTTACAGTAATAGCTGCAGTACTCGTTTTATTTCCATCAACTGTAGTTACAGTAATTGTAGCGGTACCTGCTGAAACTGCTGTGACTAATCCTGATGAATTAACCGTTGCTACACCTGTATTGTTTGAAGTATAATTAACCGATTTATTAGTTGCATTTGAAGGCAAAACTGTTGGTGTTAGCTGCTGTGTCCCGCCTACAGCCAATGTTGCTGATGAAGGACTTAAACTCACACTTGTTACGGCCACATTTGATGAATTTACTGTTATTGCAGAAGTCGCGGTTTTATTACCATCCTGAGTCGTTACTGTAATGGTAGCCGATCCCGAAGCAACTGCGGTTACTAAACCTGAACCACTTACTGTTGCAACACCAGTATTATTTGAACTATAACTTACTGTTTTATTGGTGGCATTGGCCGGAGAAACAGTAGGAGTTAATTGCTGTGTTGCGCCAACACCTAGAGTTACTGCTCCTGGCGAAAGCGTTACACCTGAAACCGGAACATTTGTAGTTGAACAGTTTCCGCTCTGCGTCCATGAAAATGTGCCAATTGCACTAATTTCTTCATTAGTTGTGGCATTTCCGCCTCTGTTAGAATAATTCATATTGCAATAGGTTCCATTTCCGCTTGGAGAACCTGCAATAAGTACAAAATAGCCTCTGCCCCAGTTTCTGTTCAATACATTATTATTTGGATATTCTTTACCCGTTCCGTTAACTGTTATGTCTTTAAAAGAAAGATTATAAATACCATCTCCCGATCTTTTACTAATAGAAATTGCATCGTTTCTTGAATCTATAATATCAATGCTGTAAAGCTGAACATTCTTAACCTGACTTCCGGCATTTGTAGCACTAAAAATATCAATTGCCGCCACGGGATTGTTGTAAGTATCATTAAAAGTTCCGCAGGCTGTTATGGTAATATCATGAATTTCGTGCATACCATCGTTGTTAAATGGTGCTCCTGGAAAATTATTACTCACTCTGATTCCTGCTTCCAGATTGTCTTTGATAATTAAATTGTAACCTTTATTATTTTTCCCTCCGTAAATAGCAAGTCCACAAGCGCGCCAACAGTTTTCTGAAGTATTGTATCTAAATGTATTATTGATACATTCGAGTCCGTCAGCAGACCAAATTGCCTGATCGTCGTCTCCGTTGTTTCTAAAATTACAATGTTCTACAATTGAATTCGCTGTTCCTTTGCAAAGATTGATTCCATCAGCATAATTATTTCTAAAACGACAGTGCGATAATGTAAATCCGTCAGCAATTGCTGGTCCACCAGAATTGTATTGCGCAATCCAGGCACCACATTCAAAATGTTCTGCCCAAATGTTTTTAACTATTGAACCACTTGTAAAAACTCCGTTTATTGCTTTATAAGAATTACTTCTCGAAGCTGAATTTGTTGTAAGATATAAATCTGTGAATGAAATGTTGTTCGCATTGGCACGTAATCCTCCATTTAAACTACTGGTGTTGGTAAAATTAATCTGTGTGTACCACATTCCTGCACCAATTAGCGAAGTGTTTGCTGAACCAAAATATAATTCTCGGTTAACATTATAAATCCCAGCTGGAAGAAATATTTTTTTTCCGCCATTTGCATCAATAAAAGTCTGAAGATCGCTTCCGTTTCCAGAGTAAGTTACGGCACCTGCAGGAGCTGTAACAGCTGTTGGCACTGGTTCCATTTCTGCAAAGTCAATATGAACATTACCTGATTCCCTCACCAATTTTAATGTTCCGTTTACGGCAATTTTAGCAGGAAGTTTATAACGCACTTCATCAAAACGCATTCTTGGGTTTTGATTTGTAATTCCGTTATTGTTCGGATTTCCGTTGCTCCACAAATATTCCCAAGACCAAGTTGAAGTCAAAGTAAGCGTTGTAAGCTTTGTGTTGCCATTATAAACCCCAATAGTTCCAGATTGCCCGTCAGGAACACTATAGCGAATTACTAATCCGTCAGCGGCTTCACTAAGCGCCCATTGAACGGTCGCATTTGTGGCAGACATATTCACACACTGCTGATCTGAAGCTTCTGACTGAAGATCGGCCTGACTGTATGATTTTGCAGTAACTGAAGCACCATTAGACAATTGCCCTAAATTTGCTTCGTACCTTTTATAAGGTGCATCATAATAACCGCGCTGGGCATAGGAACCTGAAGCAAAAAGAAGAAAAAAAAACCATAATATAATATGGTAAAATTGAGCTTTTCTCAAAAAAATGAAATGTAATTTGTTTCTCATAAGTCTTGGTTTATTAAATAGTTAGTGCCTTACAAAAGGTCATAACGAAACTATACTTAAAAAAGAAATTAAGGTAAAAGTGGACAAAAAATCAAGATCAATACAATGATTTTGTTATTATAAAAATTTAAAAATCAACCAAATACACTTTTTCTCAAAATAAAAAATCAAGAATCAATATAGATGCAAATTTGATAATTAAGGTCTTGAAAATGAGAATATAAAAAAAACAACCTTATTTTTTAAACAAATCTATTTACTACAAAAACAATAAATTATATCCATAAAAAAACCAGTGAATCAACTTCACTGGTCTTCTAATCATTTTATATAAACTATCATCTCTTTTAAGATGACTTCTAAAACTAAATTTATTTTGTAATGCCAAACATCATGACCAGTTTATCGTTAAGATAAAAATTAAGCGTTTGGTCTGCTACGTCAAAACGCAGGTCTTTATTGCTTAAATAAAATAGCATTTTTTGCTCTGTTTTATTTCCTTCTTCACCAATACATGCCATTAATGTAGCAGCTACTTTATCAAAAGTAATATGATCACCACTAGTTTCGTAAGTTCCAGCAAAGCTGTTACAACCTGTATTTCCACTTACTTTCTTTTCTGATGGATTAAATTTAATAGAAGCTTTTCCGTAATCTTGCCCAACATTTTCTAATGCGATTAGTTTCCAATTATTTTTGGCAATAAAACTCCAAAGTTGGTCTTGAGTTGGAATAGAAAATTCCATAACCACTTTGTTCTTAGTATTTTTAAAGTACACTGTATTGTTTTTCTTTACAATTTTGAATTTTTTGTTGGTTATCGCAGCGTTAAATTCTTTTTCCAATTTCATGCTTTCGTCATTACAAGCCATTAAAGTTCCCATAGGAGAATTGCTCTTGATTTGATTTTTTGAAGAAAGCTTCGTGTATTTTACGTTAAAATTATTACATCCGTTTTTACCGCTTATTGTTCCTGTTTCGTCGTTAATGGTGATAAATGCTTTTCCGCTGTTTATCTTTTTTCCATTTAACTGAGTCAAAATCATTTTGGTGTCATAAATTCCTTTTTCTTTGTTTACAGGGGTTTTAGAAATTATGCTTTTTAGTTTATACTGATATGCAGAAGCGTCAGCAGGAATTGGTTCTGGTCTTTTGGTTCTCGTTACCAGAATCTCATATCGATTTCCTTTTTCAAAATTAAAACCTTCGATATGATCATAAAATAACTGCCATTCTTTGTCATTATCATACTTTACCTGTAAACATTCCATAGGGGCAACGCCCGAACATGGCGCTTTACTTTCTTTCACAAACATTTTTAAACTTTCCTGACCATATGTAAATGTTGACAATAACACTACCACAAAAACATACATACATTTAAATCTTTTCATTTATTTTAATTTTTTAGAACACCGATTAAGCGCTCTGATTATTCAATGATTTTTTTGCAGGCAGGAATTGTGCCACTTTAAAATTAAGAATGCTTTTAACGTTTTTTTATCAGCGCTGAATTCCGTTTTTTCTATAATAATAAAAGTACTATATATTGATAATCAGTTTTTTTGTTTCAGAAGAACAAAAAATCTTCTTTGTATTACATTTAAGAATATTTTGATAGGATTTTTACATGTATTTACATTGAACTGACATATCTGGAAATGCATTCTCGTTAAAACTGTCTAACAAATCAGCAACAGTCGATATTCTCCATCATTTTCTACAGGCGCTCTATGCACACAAGGCAGTACTTCTTGCTTTGGATGATCTACAGCCAAGCGCCAAAGATGTCCTAAACCTAAATTAATAGGTTTTGCATTTTCATGCAGCTGATAATGCAAATCAAAGTAATTTTCTTTTAAAAAGTCTTCAAACTCCTCTTCTGTTCCATCATGCAATTCTTTGAGTTTTGCTCTAATTTCTGGAATTAAGATTTTTTGTTCTACTTGCGAATTAGCCACAATATCGCTTGCCGCTCCGTGATAGGTGCATAAAAAAGTGTCGGTTGCAATGGGTGAACGGTCTACGTGAAACGAATACACATCGGTCGAAATGAAATCAAATTCATCATCGCGTTCGTAACATTTCAGTAAATTTAGCGAAGGCGAAGCTCCAAAATCGGCTAATAATTGCAAATCATTTAAGATTGTTTCTCTCGCTATATTTCCCTTTTCTGAGAGGTGAAGCGCCATCAGATCTTCTGGAGAAACTTCGGTTATATTTTCTTTTAAAGACAGCTTGGCTACAATTTCTTTAAAATCGCCATCCAAATTTCTCTTCCAGCATAACGCATTCCTTTCTCCTTTGAAATCGGTATGCACTAGTTCAGAAAAGGTTGGCACCACTCCTATTTGACTATTTTCAGAAAATGTATTGCTCATAGTAAAATAATAAGAAGCTAATGGCTTCCTTATCTTACAAAATTATGCAATAGCGGGCAGTTGAAAAATATTTTGCAGAGGCTTTTTAGATAATAGTTTTCTATGACTGCTTTTTTTTATCCTTGGGATATAATTGCAGATATTACAATCGCAATCGATATTACCAAAACAGGCACAATAGAAAGTAAAATAGTATAGAATAATTCTTCTTGAAAAATGCCAATACTACATGAAGATTTGCGGTCAGCTAAAATGACGTAATTCAATAAAACCCAAATTGGAATAAAGATTATCAGCTCAATTACGCTTTTTAAATAGATCTTTTTAATAAAAGAAAATACCAAAAACACTATTGCTAAGAAAACGGCCGTCAGTAGAGACGCTAAATACACATTTTCAACAAAAGAACAATCTAAAAAACCCAATGATATTCTTTCAGAAAAATTTCCCATCGACCAGCAAATCTCCATATAAGTAATTGTAAAAAGTATTGCCCCCACCAATACTTTTTTCTTTAAACCCCGAACTATTTTATTCGGCATCCTTTAGAGATATGTTTTATTCTTAAGCGGACTATTATCATTAGTAAGCAAGTCATTTGCAATCTGTATCATTCCGCTGTTGTTTGAACCGCCCCAAACGGCTCTTCCAAAAATATAGCTCGTGGTGTATTCTTTCCAAGTAGTACAGTATTTCTTCAAATCGGTGTGGCATTTTTCTAAATATTCTTTGAGTTCATTTTCTGAAAGATAACCCAAATCGTAACAGCAACGCGCTAAGAAAGCACCTCTTCCGTAATTCCAGCCACTGTCTTTTGTCTTTTTTATTTGAGAAAAATCCGTGATGATGTTTTGTTCCATTAGTTCTGGAACCGTATTATTAAGCTGTCTAAATAAATCTATATAATGTTCAAAAAAGCCTTCTTCTTTTGGCAGATTAGATTTTAAAATGTCCACATAATTTTCGCTATCCTCAAATGCTCGGTAAACGATTTCCATATTTTCGTCTTGGTTTCTGTCGTGCAGATTTTGCAGCACTTCAATAGCTTGCTCTCTATTATAGATTCCCCAATACTCTTCAGCCAATGTGACAATATCAGATCTATTCAAACCTGTTTCATAAGAATTCAAGTAAGCCGACTGCTGTTCTGCATACATGGAGCCAACAAGCAAATGATCTAATAAATAGCCTCTTACAGCATTTTGATTATTTAATCTAAGGCTTTGAAATGAATTCAAAATTTTTGAAAAGAATCCCATAACTCTTTATGCTACTTTTAAATGAGGAACTTTGTTTTGTAAAATATCGAGAAATCTTTCGCCAACTATTTGATATTTGGCTCTAGTTTCCAATTGTTTTTTCAAGTTCAGCATATCTTCGGGAGCAGTTACATAATTTAGCCTATCATGAATTTCAAGCGACAACGGACTTCCGTCAATATAAAAAGTGATGACGTGTGTTTTTGGCAAGTATTCTTCTGAAGATTTAGAATAAACGCCCAATTGCGATTTCAAAACGCCTCCATATTCAAGTTTAGCATCTTCAATTCTGAAATTATCAAAAACAATATGCTCGTCTAATTCGCCCACCGTATTGGTAGTAAAGAAATGCAAATCGTTTCCGCTCAAAACCCAAAAACAATCTGTTTCTACTCTTCTCAGTTTTACACCAATGGTAGATAATGCAGCATTTTTTAGACCATCGGTAACAATTTCTTGAACTTTACTGCTTGTAGATTGTGGCACAGATGCAGAAGTAAATGCATCTATAGCTTTACCTTTCATCCAATGCTTTAATTGTGAAAAATCATTAGCCAATAATTCTTGTTTGTATTGGTCATATTTTGTTCGTTCAAAATTTAAATCAATTTCTCCTTTTGCAGTCTTGTGTTTCTTATTTACATAAATCATAAAAACTATGCCTGCAATTACCAATACAATTGGAATAAAAATTAATGTGCTCATGCTTTTTTTGTTTGATTAATTTGGTTTTAGATATTTTGCTGGGTTTACTGTTATCTCAAAGCAAAACGATATTTCAAGACAAATTTTAGAAAAAAGAAAATGAGAATTTAAGCAGATATAAATTCGCTTGAAACGATTAGATATACGCAAATACTTTTTATAAATCCGTTTTTAATTACTTGACATTTTGGCGCAGAAATTTTTAATCACGCTTTAAACGACATTTTGAACAAAGTAAATTGACTTTTTAAGCAAAGTCAGACCTCCAAAGTGTGCCTTACTTTGCATCATAACTTTTAATAATTAAAAAAATGATACAGAACAATTATCAAGGAGCATTACAACAGCCGCTCAATTCAGGATTTAATGCATCGTCAACAACCATTGATGTAATCAAAGGAATTAGTCTTGAGGGAAAAAATGTAATTGTGACAGGCGGAAATGCAGGCATAGGTCTTGAAACCACCAAAACACTTGCAAATGCGGGCGCGACAGTAATCGTAGCTGCAAGGGATATTGAAAAAGCTAAGAATAACTTGAAAGGCATAAAAAATGTAGAAATCGAAGCAATGGATATTATAGATCCTGATTCTATTACCTCGTTTGCAGATAAATTTATCTCGTCAGGAAGAGCTTTGCATTTGCTTATAAATAATGCTGGGATTATGTGGGTTCCTTTACGCAGAGACAGTCGCGGAATCGAATCGCAATTGGCTACGAATTACTTAGGGCAATTTCATTTGACGCTAAAGCTTTTTTCTGCGCTTAAAAAAGCCAACGGCGCAAGAGTCATTAATGTATCTTCACTTGGACATCATATGTCGCCTTTCAACTTTGAAGATCCTAATTTTCTTCATCGCGAGTATGAAACTTTACAAGCGTACGGACAGTCAAAAACGGCATGCAACTTATTTTCTCTTGAGCTGGACAATCGTATAAAAGCTTACCATATAAGAGCTTACTCGCTTCATCCTGGCTCAATTGGAGGCACAGAACTAGGAAGAGAAGCATCAGTAGAATTATTTCAAAAAATGGGTTTCTTAGATGCAGAGGGCAATATGCTTCCTGAAGTTGCTGCCAGATTAAAGTCAATACCGCAAGGCGCAGCCACAACTATATGGTGCGCCACAAGTCCTTTACTGGACCATATTGGAGGTGTTTATTGTGAAGATGCGGATATTGCTCCATTAGCATCAGAAGAAAGCATCGGAATATATGGTGTCCAACCCTATTCTTTAGATGAAACCAATGCTAAAAAATTATGGGATTTAAGTGAACAAATGACTGGGGTGTCCTTAGCCTCTGCAAACTAATATGGGTTTTGAACAAAAAGAAATGATACTTTCTATCTTTGCAATCATAAATTAATCAAATCAATTATGGATCACATATCAAGATATTTAACTCCGGAAATTAAACTTTCCTGCTATGAGGACAAATTCTTTAAATCAGATATCATGTTTGATGATCATATGCTCATTTGGTTTATCTCTGGTGAAACAAAAATTATACAATATGATGCCTCCTTTCTTTTTAAGAAAGGAGATATCTTTTTAATACCAAGAAACCAGCTTGCAACTATAATCAATTATCCCTCAAACGGAGAACCACACAAAACAGTTGTAATGCACCTTTCCGTTGAACGGCTAAAAAAATTTTATCAGAATATCGAACTTGTAAAGAAACCGATACCTGAAAATAAAATTTATAGTTTTAATAATCATCCTTTGTTAGAAAGCTGTCTGGCTTCACTTGTGCCTTATTTTGATTTGAAAAGCCATTTCTCAGAAGATTTGGCTTCTTTAAAAATAACCGAAGCTCTAAGCATTTTAAGAGCAATCGACAAAAATGTTGACAATGTACTCGCTAATTTTGATGAACCAGGAAAAATCGATCTAATTGGTTTTATGGAACGTAATTTTATGTTTAACATGCCTTTGGAAAAACTAGGCTATCTTACCGGTCGCAGTTTGTCAACATTCAATAGAGACTTTAAAAAGCACTTTAATACTACTCCTCAAAAATGGCTCACTCATAAAAGACTGGAATTGGCCTATTATCAATTGGCAGAAAAAAAGAAAAAGCCAATCGATGTGTATCTTGAAGTAGGTTTCGAAAACTTATCTCATTTCTCATACGCGTTTAAAAAACTATATGGCATTTCTCCCAAGCAGCTGATTTAAAAAGCATCTTTAACTCCATTCTGGAAATTGAGTTCTATTTAAATCCAATTTTTCAATCGCTTTCATATCAGCATCATCAAGCTTGAAATTGAATATATCTAGATTCTCTATAATATGGGCTTTTTGAGAAGATCTCGGAATAGCAACAATACCACGCTGGTAATGCCATCTTAGACTAACTTGGGCAGTAGTTTTACCATGCTTTTTAGCTATTTGAGTTAATGTTTCATTTGTAAAAAGACCATTGCGCCCTTCTGCAAAAGGTGCCCATGCCTGCATCTGTATAGTATGCTGCTTTAGCACTTTATAATCATTGGACTGCTGAAAATAAGCATGAGTTTCTATCTGATTCACAACTGGTTTTACCTGTGCATAAGACAATAGATCGGCCAACTGTGCAGGATCAAAATTGCTTATGCCAATAGCTCTGATTTTTCCTGCTTTGTAGAGTTCTTCCATTGCTTTCCAAGATCCTTTTACATCGCCTCTCGGACGGTGTATTAGATATAAATCCAGATATTCCACCTGCAATTTTCTTAGTGTTTCTTCAAAACCCTTTTTTGCATTTTCATAACCCGCATCATCAACCCAAAGTTTTGAGGTAACAAAAAGCTGCTTTCTGTCAATGCCACTTTGTTTTATAGCTTTGCCTACCTCTATCTCATTTCCATACACTTTTGCAGTATCAATAAGGCGATAACCTGCAGATATAGCTTCAACGACAGATTTTTGACAGATCTCACCACTCAGCCCATAAGTTCCAAACCCGAGCATAGGCATCTTTAGACCATTATTCAGTTTAACATCTGGAATGCCTTTAGGCTCTTTATCCATCAAGACATTTCCGAACAGTTTAGGCATACCTAAAATACCTAAGTAAATTCCAGCTGTCGCTAATGAACTATTTTGTAAAAACTTGCGTCGGCTTATTTCGTTTTTTTGGTTTTCAGAATTCATATTTTTGGTACATTAATCAATTCGTAATCAGCTAAAAGTAATATATTATTTTCTAAAAACGCCAAATATAAAGTTCTGAATAGTTTCAAAAGGAGTTTTATGATCAATTGTAAAAGAATGCACCAATTGAAAGTTTGATTTAAACCGTTCTGCCAAAGATTTCTCAGAATATTGTCTGATTTCGATTCCGCTGCATTTTGTTGGTCCTGTTTCAGAAAAAGTACCAATTGTCAAAATTCCATTTTTGTTTATTCCTTCACTGGCAATCTGGAGATATTTCAGAATATCTTTTTCTTCTGTTAAAAAATGAAATGCAGCGCGATCGTGCCAAAAATCATATTTATGAACTGGTTTGAAATCTGTTATGTCAGATACGATCCAATTTACTTTTTCAGCTTCTTTTCCTAAACGGTTTTGGGCTTTTGCAATTGCTTCTTTAGAAATATCTAAAACAGTTATGTCTGAATAACCCAATTTCAGAAGTTCGTCAACCAAAAAGCTGTCACCGCCTCCAATATCAATAATTTTAGCTTGAAAGGGAATATTATATTGCTTAAATAGATCTAATGAAGTCTGAGGAACTGGCTGATACCAGCTAACTTCTGTCAGATCTTTTGTTTGATATATATTTTCCCAATGTTTCTTTCTATCCATTCGTGCAATCTTTAGTTCACTAATTCTTTTCTAAAATCTCATCAATTGTCTCAATAGCATAGAGATCCTGTTAAAAAAATTAAAGATATAATAAGAAAAATAAAAACTTGTTGCCAATTAATTTAAATATTCAATAGAGCCTCCTATAACCAAAATATTCTTCTTTTTTCCTCTTATCGAACATGTATTCAAACATTTAGTAAAACTAAAATCAACGTTTAAAAGTATTTTTTTATCGACAAAACCAACTAAAAATCTAAAAATAACATTCTTTTCTTACTATTTTTATTGTTGCAAAAAACCAAAACGTGTTTCAAATTATAATTTGCAACCATATTTTTAGGATTTTCCAAATTCCAAAACTTTGTCGCAAAAGCAGTCTATTGATGCGATTACTGTAATTGAAAGCCAATAAAAAACAGGCGTCTTCACAAAAAACATAAATATAATCCTATTTTTATTTAACATTTACACATATGTAAATTTCCTACCTTTATCAAACCTTTCGTAAGATTCTTTCACACTTCTATCCGCCTTCTCTTGGTTGATTTTTTATACTGCATCATTTTATATTCCCTGAATTTAGAAAAATCTGCTTTAAGCGGAGCTATTGCACAATTTAAAATATTTAAAAATGAAAAAAACATTACTCCTTACAACATTTATTTTTTGTTTTCTGAGTTCAATTCATGCTCAGGTGGGTATTGGAACACCGATGCCTAACGCTTCTTCTCAATTAGAAGTCGTTGCTACTAATAAAGGTATATTAATTCCTAAAATTAGTTTAACAGGATCAACTGATACCACTACAATAACAAATGGCAACGTTAACAGTCTATTGGTATTTAACACTTCTACTATTTCGGACATTAAACCAGGGTATTACTACTGGTATGATAACAAATGGAATAGAATTGTAATATCAAATGAAGTAACAGCAAATCCAGGAACTGTTATTTACAACCCAAACAATCAGCAGTTTACTTACATAGACGCTTCTGGAAATCCACAAATTATAGACATAAGCACTATTGTAAAAGCTAATGAAACCATTACATCCCTTGTCAATAACGGTGGAGGTTCATACACTTACACTAATGAAGCTGGAACGGCAGTTAATATTAATGTGGTTGGAGATGTAACATCTAATTTTAGCATTATTGCAAATAACCCTTCAGTAACCAATATTATTGAGGATATTGTAAGTAAAACGGAAGGCAATGTGTTTTTTGATTCTACTACAAATCAGTTTACTTATGTAGATGCTTCTGGAAACACTCAAATAGTAGACATTAGTACTATTGTAAAAGCTAATGAAACCATTACATCTCTTGTGGATAATGGCGGAGGGTCTTACACTTACACTAATGAAGCTGGAACAGCGGTAAATATTGATGTGGTAGGAGATGTCATATCTAATTTCAGCACTATTGCAAATACTCCTTCAGTAACTACTATTATTCAAGATATAGTAAATAAAACTGACGGTAATGTATCTTTTAACTCGACTACAAATCAGTTTACTTATATAGATGCTTCTGGAAATACCCAAATAGTAGATATCGGTACTATTGTAAAAGCAAATGAAACAATTACTACACTAGAAAAAGATCCTTCTAATAACGGGCAATATACTTATACAAGCGAAAATGCCACAACAACCAAAATTGATGTTGTGAGTGATGTAATAAATAATTCGTCAGTAATTTTAAATAATCCGGCTTTTATTACAGACATCACAACTATTATTAAAAATAATGAAACACTAACAAGTCTAGTGTATAATGGAGCTGCAAACACTTTAACTTATACAGATGAAAAATCAGTGCCAAATGTAATTAACTTGCTTGATCTGGTTGGCGATGCAGAAACCCAAACGACCTTAGTTTATGATCAGGCAGCTAAAACTTTAACGTATAATGGTGAAAGCGGAACTCCTACCGTAATTAATTTAGTAGATTTAGTTGGAGATTCTGAAACAGTAACTATTCAAAGTCAAAATCTCACAACGGGAGTAATTACTTATACTAATGAAGCTGGAGTAGCTGCAACTGCACAAGTCACAAGCACTGATGCTGGCAATATTTTAACCGTTGGTACAGATGGTGGAAGTTTACTAACTCCAACTGCTATTACAAACGCAACTACAGTATCCAACACATCTGCAGTAAATAATTTGACAACAACCGTAAACGGCGTAACTGGAACTGCCGTTCCAATTATTAACACTAACGAAACATCATTAAATGGTGGAAATTTGATTACGACGATAAATGGTGTTGCAAGTGCACCATTAGATTTAACACAAATTATTACAGCAGCAACCACAAATTCTTTAAGCCTAGCAGGCAATACTTTAACTTCTACTGTAAATGGAGCAACAGCAACCTCAGACGCCGTTAGCGGTGTTTCCAATGCTTCGGCAATAAATACTTCGACGGTAACGGTAAATGGCATTACCAGTGCAGGCGCTCCTATTATCAATAGCAATCAAGCATCATTAGCAGGAACCAGTTTGACTACGACAGTCAATGGAGTCGCCAGTTCTGCGCTAGACTTAGCTCCAGCAATTAAAGCAGGTGAAACAATAACTACTATAACTCCAATAGTCAATTCAGGAAACATTATTGCAACTTATACTAATGAGGCTGGTGGAATTCCTGTTGAAATTCAACAATCTGTTACAAAACAAATTCAAGATCCAGTAACAGGGATTATTTCTTTTATCAATGAAGAAGGCTTTGCTTCTGGGGCAAACGTTATTAGCGCAGATCCTGCCAACTTAATCACTGTAGGACCCGATGGCGGTGCTTTACTGACTCCTACTGCACTTACTGCGGCAACAACTGTTTCGAATACAAGTTCTGCAAATAGCTTAAATACAACTGTAAATGGTGTTACAGGAACTTCAGTACCAATCATCAATACTAATGATGTTTCATTAAATGGAACAAATTTAACAACAACAGTGAATGGCGTTGCCAGCACCGCGGTTGATCTGACTCCTGCCATCGCAGCAGGCACGACCAACGCTTTAAACCTTTCTGGCAATACTCTGACCTCGACTGTTAATGGAATATCAGCGACCTCAGACGCTGTTAGCGGTGTTTCCAATGCTTCTTCAATAAATACTTCGACTGTAACTGTAAATGGTATTACCAGTGCAGGCGCCCCTATTATTAACAGCAATGAAGTTTCATTAGCAGGAACAAATCTGACTAGTACTGTCAATGGAGTTCCTAGTACCGCAGTAGATTTAACTCCAGCTATAACAGCAGCAACAACCAATACTTTGACAGCAGTAAATGGCAATTTAATCTCAACAGTAAACGGAGTTGCCACAGCTCCTCCTGTTCCTATTCTAATATCGGCAGATAATGGATTAACAGCTGCAAATGGTAATGTACAATTGGGAGGAACTCTTATTGCTCCAACCACAATAGCCACAGATTTTGCAAATACTTTATCTATAACAGGTTTAATGCATGGAACTCCAATGGATGAAATTTTGGTTACAGATCCAGGTGGAGGATTTCTAAGAACCATTAAGGCTGAAGAATTAAATTTTAATAACTGGAACATTAACGGTAATTTTGGAACTATAGCACAATTTCATTTTTTAGGAACACGAGATGACGTAGATTTAGTTTTTAGAAGAAATTTTATAGTATCAGGAAAACTTGAAATTAATAATACTTCGTTTGGTGTAAATGCTTTTAATAATAATCCAACTGGACAATTTAATGCGGCATTTGGTACTTCGGCACTTCTTGAAAATACGACAGGAAATAATAATACAGCAGTAGGATACAACTCGCTTACCGTAAATGCTACAGGAAGCAACAATACTGCTGCGGGATCTGAGGCAGGATCTTTAAACGCTTCAGGCTCTGGAAATACCTTTATTGGAAACAATGCCAACCCAAGTGGTGGAGCAATTGTAAACAATGCTACAGCAATTGGTAATAATTCAAAAGTTGCCACTGATAACAGTTTGGTCCTAGGCGGAATAGATGCTGATGCCGTAAATGTCGGTATTGGTACTGATGCACCTACAAATACGATTCACATTAAGCCTGTAACAGGAGTCGATCCTATTCGTGCAGAAGGTTTGCAAGTCAGTGTATCAGGAACAGATAACGTTGTTGTTGCAGATGCTTCTGGCGTTTTTAGAACAATAGCACCTAGTGCTTTAATTCCTGCTACAACAGTATCAAACGGCTCCTCACTAAATACCCTAACCACAACTGTAAATGGAGTAACAGGAACTGCAGTAAATATTATAAACAGCAATACAACATCTCTTACAGGCGCGACATTAAACACAGCAGTAAATGGAGTTGCAAGCACCGCTCTGGACTTGAGTCCAGCAATAAAGGCGGCCGAGACTTTAACAACTTTAACGCCTGTTGTGACTACAGGAAATACTATTGCAACTTATACTAATGAAGCTGGCGGAACTCCAATTGAGGCTAAAGAAACTATTACTTCTTTAAAAGATGTGGTAACACAAATAACAGATCAGTTTGGTCAGGTGTTTGATTTACATACTTTGACCTACACAGACGAAACAAATACACCAAACCCTATTGATTTATCTGTTTTGGTAAAAGGAGTTGAAACTTTAACCTCTTTAGTATACGATGGAGCAAATCATTCTTTGATTTATAGTGATGAACATGGAAATGCTACAGAATTTAAAATGGTTGATTTAATTGGTGAATCAGAGACACTAACTTCTTTACAAGTAAATGCTGCAACTGGAACACTAGATTACACAGATGAAAATAAAGTGTTAACACAACTGGATTTAGGGGCTGCAGTAAAAGAACCTTGGTACAGTACCACCACCCATATTGGAGCCACACTAAATACTGAAGATATTTATACCAATGGATGGGTAGGTATTGGATATACGACCGCATCTGGTGCACCAAATGAGAAATTAAGAGTTAACGGTGCGATCTCCACAGTAAACACCTATTATGCCGATTATGTTTTTGAGGATTATTTCAAAGGAAAATCTGAAATCAAAGCTGATTATAAATTTAAACGTCTGCCAGAAATTGAAGATTACATTAAAAAATACAATCACCTTCCAGGAATTACTCCTATAAACAAGCTTGAAAAAACAAAAGAAGGATACGCATTTAATATGTCTGAATTATCAATTCAGCTATTAGAAAAAACAGAAGAAGTCTATCTGCACATTATAGAGCAGAATAAAGCAATTGAAGCAAAAGACAAAGAAATTAAAGAATTGAAAGAAGCTTCAAAAGCAATGAATTTACGTCTTGAAAAACTGGAAAAGCTAATAGCTGAAAAGAATAATTAATGCCATTTCTTAAGTTTTAGAAATTCTAAATAATAAATGGCAACAAATACCATACATACTTAAATACTAAGATTATGAAAATAACATTATATAAAACCAAGAAAAATATATTTGCAGTATGCTTTACTTTGTTTAATCTTGTTTGTCTTACGGCTCAGGTAAACAGTACTAAAATAAAAGATGGAACTGTAAGTACCAGTCCAGAAAAAGCAAAGCCAGGTGCAATTTTCGAACTGGAAAGCAACAATAAAGGGATGCTAACTTCAAGATTAACCACTGCCCAAAGAGACGCAATACCAACTGCTAATCTAACAGATGGATTATTAATTTATAATATAACAACAGGATGTTTTGATTATTGGAGTACGATTCAAAATATATGGCTAAGTATCTGTGGTACTCTGCCTCCCGCAGTCTTTGAAATTTCCACAGCACAATGTGGCGAAGTACAAGCTTTTGGCTCTTATAGAAGTGGCCAGATCCTTATTGCCTCAAATTATCTTACAGTTCCAGTTACCGTAACACAACCAGGTGTCTATAGTGTTTCGGCAACTACAACTAATGGATATTATTTTGGCACAAACGGAACTTTTCCAACTGCTGGAACTTACACTTTGAATCTGCCTGCTACGGGAACTCCAAATAATGGAACTGCAGTTGGAGATCCAGGCGATCCTGTAACTATTACATTAAATGGAAAAGCTAGTAGTTGTATCCCACATATTCCTGTGGCGCCTGCAGATGTTGATTATGTAATCAATTGTGGCGTTATAAATCCGTTGGGGAATTATTATATTGGAATTCCTTTAACACCTGCAAATAAAATTACTGTAAGCGTAAACCCTACGGTATTAGGTTTTTGGAGTATGAATACAAATACAGTAAATGGATACTCTTTTAGCGGTACAGGAACATTTACGTCTTTAACGCCAAACCAAACCGTTGAGCTTTTAGGAACAGGTACTCCAGATGCATCAGGGACAAATAATTTTAATCTTGTCTCTAACGCAACTACACAGGCAACAGCCTCATGTACAGGTATTCCAGTTACAGTACAAGCGGTAGCGTATACAATTGATTGTGGCACAGCAACACAAAACGGAACCTATCTTCAAGATGTTCCTTTGACGGCACTAAATACTATAACATTACCTATAAATGTAACAGCAACTGGACAGACCACGATTACTACCACAACCGCTAACGGAATAACCTTTACATCGGGATTAATAAATTTATCTACTCTAGGAGCACAAAATATTACATTAACAGGCTCTGGAACACCAACAGCTCCGGGAACTACTGCTTTAACGGTTTCAGGAACTCCAGGAGCCTCGGCAACATGCACATTAAATGTAACGATTGGTGCACAACCTGTAACGTATACTACAAATTGTGCCGGAATTACAACTTCTGGTAGTTATGCGCCTGGTGTCGCAATGACAGCAACAAATACCATGACAGTTCCTGTAAATGTAACCTATATAGGCGCTTATACCATTACAACAAATATAGTAAACGGAATCAGTTTTTCGGCGTCTGGGACATTTAGTTCAGTTGGTTCTCAAAACGTAATAATGACGGCAACGGGAACACCAACTTCGGGAGGAACTTTTTCGTATGGAATAACAGCCAATAGTACCAATGCAGGTATCTCTTGTAATAAAAGCATTACATTTACTTATCGAACTATGTTCGTTTTAGGGCTTGGAGGGGGAGTTTATCAGCCAGGCTCATCAGGAACTGCAAACTCTGCTAGAGCGATTTTAGTCTCAAGTACAAATTTTGGACCTTTAGGAACTGTACCAATCCAAGGCTTTACAATAATTAACGGAGCTTATAATTATGGTAACTCGCTTAAAAATTTAATTAATACAAATAAAATTGATATTGTAGTAATTGGATATAATTATGTTCCTGATGCAGCGACAATTACAGTTCTAAACGATTTTGTTAAAAATAAGAAAGGAGTATTGTTACATACTCAAGAAAGCGACACAGGAGGTACTGCAAATCTAATTAATACTATTTGTGATTCATCTACTGCAACTATTAGTTCCACAGGAACTACCTATACAAATCCAGTTTTAAATGTATTTGATCCACTTGTTGAAGGGCCTTTCGGTGATCTTAAAGGATTAAATCTAGGGAGTGACGTGAATAACTCTTATTATGCAACAGGATTGCCTACTAATGTTACACCTCTGTCTACCCAAAATGGAAATGCAACTAGAATTTTTTCGTTTAAACACAATACTTTAGGATATATGTTTGCAGGAGATTCAGGATGGACAGCCGGCGATGCAACAAATACTTCTACAACTATTTATCCTGCAAAAATGACTTCTACAGGACTTCCGTTATCCAAAGCATATGATTCAGGAGTCACTGTATATAATAGTATCTTCTATGCAAATACAATGGCCTGGGCCATTAAATATGTGCAAGATAATATTAACGCCAATTATATTATTCCTTAAAGTAAATGGAATCTAGATCTCTTTTGTCTCAACAAAAAATCTAAAATATCTATATATCTAAATGCTGGATCATGATAAAAAATTATATAAAAACAAGCATTTTAGCCCTATTTATGGGAAAAACTGTCGCACAGACTGTTAATATTGGAGATTTGGCAGTTGCTCCAAATACGCAGCTCTCAACTTTATTTGATTTTGATAACAAGCCAAGTGGTAACTTATTAATTGACGGTAATTTTATTGCTTATGCAAATTTTAACAATGATGGATTAGTTACTTATAGTAATCTCAGTAATGGAAAAACTTTTTTCATAGGTACGCAGCAACAGTTTATTTCAGGTACCGAAATTGCGCATTTTCAAAATATAGTTTTTGAAAATACATCAGACTTAGTTCCTTTTCATCTCAAAACTGCTATTGAAGTGGGCAAAAATGTCGAATTTAAAAAGGGAATAGTTGATGGCGACAGTTATAACGGGAGAATGATTTTTGGTCAAAATGCTTTCCATACTGATGCCAGCAATTTGAGTTTTGTTGATGGGAAAGTAGAAAATATAGGAAATCTAGATTTTGAATTCCCAGTTGGAGACCAATATTACTTTAGACCCTCCTATCACGATAAGGGAGCGAATATAAACAATATTTATACCACCCAATACTTTTTTCAAAATGCAGGGAATCAGCATCCTTATACGAGCAAAGATGAAACGATTATATCTATTGATGAAGCCGAATATTGGAACTTAACCCAAGATCAAGGTTCAGAGAATATTGTATTAAGCCTTACTCTAGACAAAAATACAACTCCTGCTTCTTTTTTTGAAGAAAATCCAGATACACAACTAGCAATAGTCCGTTGGGATGATAGTGTCAAAAAATGGGTAAACGAAGGCGGAGCAACAACTGATCTTTTAACAGGAGCTAACTATTCTAAACTAATTGCAACACAAGTTGATGGATATGGGCTTTTTACAATCGCTATCGTAAAAAAAACAATCAATCCTGATTCAGATCTAATTATTTATAATGCTGTATCTCCTAATGGCGACGGAATTAATGACAGTTTCTATATTAAAGGAATTGATAAATATCCAGATAACCGAGTAGAAATATACAATCGTTGGGGAGTAAAAGTATTTGATGCCTCATCTTACAACGAAAGTGACGTAATGTTTAAAGGATATTCTGATGGGCGAAGCACAGTAAAAAGAGGTGAAGGACTTCCAGCGGGAACGTATTTTTATGTTTTAAAATACAACAAAAACAATACACTAATTGAAAAAACTGGTTACTTATATATTACGAATGATAATTAAGGTTAGTCAAAAAAAACTTAATGGCTATATGATACTTAATATCACACACTGAAAAAAAATAGTAATCGTAAATATGCTGCTATGAAAATAAAATTATTCTATTTCGCTTTTATATTAATATCCTTTACTGGTTATGCACAGCAGGATGCGCAGTATACGCAGTACATGTATAATACTATCGTTATAAATCCGGCTTATGCAGGATCACGAGGTGCTTTGAGCCTTTTTGGGCTATACAGGACGCAATGGGTAGGTCTGGATGGAGCGCCAGAGACAAGCAGTTTTTCCATCAACACGCCAATAAATAACAGCAGAGTTGGTCTCGGACTTTCATTAGTAAATGATAAAATAGGCCCTACAAATGAAAATAATATATCGGCAGATGTATCTTATACCATACAGACTTCACCCGATTTTAAGCTTTCTTTTGGTATTAAGGGAACAGCCAATATCTTTAACCTCGATGTCAACAAGCTGAATCCAGCAGATCAGGGAGATCCACAGTTTCAGGATTTAGACAATAAATTTTCTCCTAACGTTGGAGCTGGTATTTACTGGCATTCAGACAAGGCTTATATTGGATTTTCGGTTCCAAACTTCATCGAAACCAATAGATATGATGATAATGATGTGGCAATTTATAAGGATAAAATCAACTACTATTTAATGGGAGGTTATGTTTTTAATCTTGATAAGTATCAGTATTATAAATTTAAACCCGCTGTATTGGCTAAAATGGTTGAAGGGGCACCGCTTCAGGTCGATATTTCTGCCAACTTTATGTTTGTTGACAGATTTGTCCTGGGAGTCGCCTACAGATGGAGCGCATCGTTAAGCGCAATGGTAGGATTTCAGATAACTGACGGATTGTATCTGGGTTATGGGTACGACCGCGAAACGACAAAACTGAATAATTATAATTCAGGATCGCATGAGATATTTCTACGTTATGAATTCTTCAAAAATAATGGAAAAATGACAACTCCCCGTTTCTTCTAAAAAAGAATATTATGAAAAATTATAAACTTATATACTTAATAACCTTAAGCGTTTTTTATGGCTATTCGCAAGAATCAAAAGTAAAATCGGGTGACAAAAAATACGATAGCTATGCTTATATAGATGCTATAAAAACATATGAAAGAATCGCTGATAAAGGATACAAGTCTGAAGATCTTTTCAAAAAACTTGGCAACTCTTATTACTTTAATTCAGATTTCGAAGCAGCCGCCAAATGGTACGGCGAACTTTTTGCTCTAAATCCAACTCCCGAAGCCGAGTACTATTATAGATACGCCCAATCTTTAAAATCAACTGGCCAGACTGATAAAGCAAGCGCAATCTTAAATGAATTCAGCACTAAATATAAGAACGATTCCAGAGCAAAACTATATGCTAAAAACACGAATTATCTTGAGCAGATCAAAGCCAATTCTGGACGATATAAAATTGAAGATGCCGGAATTAATTCAAAGTATTCTGATTATGGAAGTTTTGTTTATAATAATAAAATTTATTTCGCATCTGCAAGGGATACAGGAAATTTCAGCAAGAGAAAACACAAATGGACAGGCGAATATTTTACCAATATTTATAATGCCAGTATTGATGCGGCAACAGGAACTCCATCAAAAGTAAATAAAATCAAGTCATTGCTGAACAGCCGTTTCCACGAATCGACCATTATATTTACTAAAAACGGAAAAACGGCATATTTTACCCGAAATAATTTTATCGATGGCAAAAAAGGAAAAGATGACAATGAAATTACACTCGTAAAAATTTACAAAGCTGACTTTGAAAATGAAAAATTCAGCAACATTATCGCCCTTCCCTTTACCAGTGACAATTACACCACTGCTCATCCTGCATTAAGCCCTGACGAGAAAACTTTATATTTTGCATCAGACATGCCAGGCACAATGGGACAATCTGATATTTACAAAGTAAGCGTTAAAGTCAACGGCAGCTTTGGAAGTCCTGAGAATCTTGGTTCTTCAATCAATACTGAAGGTAAGGAAACCTTCCCATACGTAACCAGCGAAAATGAAATTTACTTTGCCTCAGATGGCCATCCTGGACTTGGCGGTTTGGATGTTTTTGTCGGACAAATTGAAAATAACGGCACCATTAGCAACATCCAGAATCTTGGAAGCGATATCAATTCACCAAAAGATGATTTTGCCTATATCATTGATCCGCTTTCCAGACAAGGCTACTTCAGTTCCAATAAAGACGGCGGACAGGGTTCTGATGATATTTATAAATTTACAGAAACACGTCAATTGAAATGTCTGCAGGAATTAAATGGTGTAATAACAGATTCGCAAAGCGGTGTGGTGCTTCCGGGAACGGAACTTACTTTGTATGAAAATCAAAAAATTATAAAATCGAGCATTTCCAATAATAGCGGAGAATATACGTTTGCAGTAGAGTGCGGAAAAACTTATATGGTACGGGCTCAAAAAGTGGAATATGATACTAAGGAAGAATTAGTAACTATTGGAAAAGTATCCGGAAAAACCAATCTTCCCATCGCGCTTGACAAATCAATCTGTAAGGTTACAGTTGGAGATGATTTAGGGAAATGTTTTGGCATAAAAATGATCTATTTTGATTTGGATAAATATAATATCCGCACCGAAGCCGCCATAGATTTAGAAAAAATATTAGATGTTCTAAATCAGCATCCAAATATGAAACTCGACATCCGTTCTCATACCGACAGTAGAGCCTCACATCAATATAATCTGAGATTATCTGGCCAGAGAGCAAAAGCCACTTTAAACTGGCTAATCAAAAACGGAGTCGCCGAGAATCGTTTAACAGCAAAAGGATATGGCGAAACGCAATTGGTAAACAACTGCTCTGATGGTGTGAACTGTTCTGAAGATCAGCATCAGATGAATCGTAGAAGTGAGTTTATTATAACTGGTTTATAAATTTTAATCAATCATTATTTAAAAATATTTCGAATTGCTTTTCCTATTTCTGCAAAATCATCATGACTGCTTACAGATCTTTTTTCTGTATTGTTTGAAGCAATTTTAGAAAAAGGATAAATAAGCATATAATTATTGTTATTAAACCTGTGATTCAAAAGATCTGGAATATCTCTCATTCTGGGAAAATACGAATGCATTCCTCGGTCTCCCATCATAATCACTAGACCCTCGTTTTCTTCAATGGAAAGTGCTGTCTGTTCTGCATTTTCCCAATTTGAGAAAACATCAAATGTGGCTTCTATAGAGGCTTTTTTTGCAATTCTTTTCAGAATATCCAGTGTTTTCTCTTTTCCATAAAAACTCATTTTTGCTCCAGAATTACGGCCTATATTCCAGATTCTTAACATCGAATGAAAAAAACCAGCATCCAGTTCGGCATCTGCTGGTATAAAAACCAAATATCTTTTAATCGTGGCGGCAGGCTGTACGGCGTGATATACCATCAAATTGATGCTTTTATTTCGAAGATAACCGTTATACAAATTATACACAAATGAAGCCGAAAAACCTTTTCCGCCTTCAAGCCCTACAATAAGGTCTGTAATTTCTTTTTCTTTTATCACATTACTTATTCCGCTTGCTATATCATTGTCGTGACGTGTAATTGGGTGCAATTCAACATCGGCAGCAGAAGCGGCTTTAATAGCATTTTCTAAAATCCGTTCGGCATTTTTTTCAGAAGATTCATTGGCATCTTCGTTAATTACATTTACAGCATACAGCTGTTTATTTGCAGAGGACTTTACCATCAGTCCAAGATTGACCATTTTTTCAACAGTAGCCTCATGGTTTACTGCCAAAAGTATATTTTCTTTCTCTTCGTTCTTACCCGATACAGTATTGTCCTTATCTGCCTGCGCTATACGCTGTGCACTTGCCATCGACACAAAAGATGATACGGTACAAGAAACGAGAATAAGAAGAATACTGCCATTCAGCACATGTTCATTTAAAAGTCTTATAGGTTCTCCCGCATCATTTTCTCCAATAATTATATTATATCCCACCATTACAGAAGCCAGCGTAGCTGCCGCAGATGCAGAACTCAGTCCAAAAATCAGCTGACCTTCATCGTTAGTGAGTTTAAATGTCTTTTTCGTCAGCATAGCAGCGACGTATTTTCCTCCAATAGAAGCAATAAGCATAATTGATGCTACCCACAATGTCTCCCAACTTTGTATAAAAGCACTAAAATCAATCAGCATTCCGACACTTATTAAAAAGAAAGGAATAAAAATGGCATTTCCGACAAACTCCACCCTATTCATCAACGATGAAGTATGCGGAATTAACTTGTTTAAAGCCAATCCAGCAAAAAAAGCTCCAATAATAGATTCGATACCTGCCAATTCAGCTAAAAGTGCCGCCAAATAAATCATGACGAGTACAAAAAGATATTGAGAAATTTTATCCTCCACATTTTTAAAAAACCAGCGGGCAATTATTGGAAAAACAAGCAGTACAATTAATGTAAAAATGACCATCGAAACTGATAACTTCATCCAGAAAGCTGTTCCGACTTCTCCCTGTGACATTCCGACTACAGCGGCCAAAACGAGAAGCGAAAGCACATCGGTAATCATCGTTCCTCCCACTGTTATATTAACTGCAAGATTTTTGGCAATTCCTAATCCGCTTACCATCGGGTAAACGATTAAAGTATGTGACGAAAAAAGACTGGCAAAAAGAATTGAGGTAAGCAATGAAAATCCCAGTATATAGTAACCACCAACAAGTCCTAAAATAAACGGAACAGCAAAAGTGAAAATAGAAAAAATAATACTCTTCCATTTGTTCTTTTTAAAATCGACCATATCGATTTCCAGACCCGCTAAAAACATAATGTACAAAAGACCCGTAGTTCCAGTAACTACTACACTGCTATCTCTAGAGAGCACTCCAAAACCATTTGGACCTATTAGCGCACCGGCGATAATAAGTCCCAACAGATGCGGCACTTTAATTTTATTCAATAAAAGCGGAATGCATAAAATGATGATAATTTCGATAAGATACTTTAACAAAGGATCTTCAATAGGAAAACTTATATGATGTATACTCAGCTGCATAAATTACTTTTTATTGGATGGAGTAAGTTCGACTGAGAATTTTGCGATGCAATTATCTTGACCAGTGATGGTCTGGGTACCTTTGATTATATTTTTTTTAATATCATCAAGTACCACGCTAACTTTTATTTTGTTTTTAGCAGAGGCTTCTTTTGCCGAATCCAGCACTATTTTATTCTCAAGATATTGTCCTGTAAAAACCCGTTTAATTTCATTATTGCTCAATACATTGGTATACATTCCTGTCGAATCTGAGCGGAACTCCCAAGTTTCAGTGCGCTGATCGCCAATGACATAATTACTGCAATTCGATTCCCTGCAGACCATTTTGCTGTTCCATGCTGCTTTAAGGTTTTCTGGCCATTCTTTTATTTTAGGAAGCGTGTCTTTTACTGTAGAAAGAGACAGTAAACTGTCTTTCATTTTTAATAGCTTTTCGTATTCTGCTTCTTTATCTTGAAACTGTTTCTCCCTTTCTAAAAGTGAGTTTTCGCGCACAATAAGCTCCTGCTCTTTTTTGTTTCCGCAAGAATATAATGCAAGTATAAAACCGACAAGAATAAGTCCTTTTAAAGTCATAAGAATTGATTTTGGATTCTACAAGTTAAGCAGAAAAATCCTTTTAACCTTCCAAAAACTGATAAAAAAGAAAAAGACGCCAATTATGGCGTCTTTTTACGTTTATTGCTTTTCGCTAATATTATTTTTTCAAATCAAATCTATCCAGATTCATTACTTTAGTCCAAACGGCAATAAAATCATGCACAAATTTCTCATGCGCATCAGATGCGGCATACACTTCTGCAATTGCTCTCAATTCTGAGTTTGATCCGAAAACAAGATCGGCACGTGTTCCTATCCATTTAGGCTGTCCAGTGCTTCGGTCGTTTCCTGTATAAAGTTCTTTATCGTTAGAAACGGCTTGCCATTGTGTGTTCATATCCAAAAGATTTACAAAGAAGTCATTTGTCAGGCGACCTGGTCTAGTGGTAAAAACACCATTTTTGCTTCCGTCTGCGTTAATATCCAAAACGCGAAGACCTCCTAAAAGCACTGTTAATTCTGGTGCAGTAAGAGTTAAAAGATTTGCTTTATCTATAAGAAGCTCTTCTGTTAAAACAGAAGATTTTGTTTTTCTGTAGTTTCTAAAACCATCTGCTTTTGGCTCAAGATATCCAAATGATTCAACATCTGTCTGTTCTGCAGATGCATCCATACGTCCAGGAGCGAAAGGCACAGAAACTGAAGCTCCTGCATCTTTAGCCGCTTTTTCAACGGCAGCAGAACCTCCCAAAACAATTAAATCAGCTAGTGAAACTTTTTTGCCGTCATTTTGCGCTGCATTAAATTCGTTTTGAATGACTTCTAATTTATCTAAAACCACTTTTAATGCAGTTGGATTGTTTACTTCCCAGTCTTTTTGAGGCGCAAGTCTTATGCGTCCGCCGTTTGCACCGCCACGTTTATCTGATCCTCTAAACGTAGAAGCAGAAGCCCAAGCTGTTGAAACTAGTTGAGACACCGTTAAACCTGAATTTAATATTCTTTCTTTCAGCTGCGCTATATCCTGATCATTTATTAGAGTATGATTTACTTCTGGAATTGGATCTTGCCATAACAATTCTTCCGCTGGCACTTCAGGTCCTAGATAAAGAGCGCGTGGTCCCATATCACGGTGAGTCAGTTTAAACCAAGCACGGGCGAAAGCATCTGCAAATTCATCTGGATTTTCTAAAAATCGGCGTGATATCTTCTCGTAAGCTGGGTCCAATCTTAATGATAAATCGGTAGTAAGCATGGTAGGCAAGTGCTTTTTATTAGGATCAAAAGCGTCAGGAATAATAGCCTCTGCATTTTTTGCCACCCATTGATGTGCACCCGCCGGACTTTTAGAAAGTTCCCATTCGAAGCCAAATAAATTCTCGAAAAAGTTATTGCTCCATTGGGTCGGCGTTTTTGTCCAAGTCACTTCAAGTCCGCTCGTAATGGCATCTGACCCTTTTCCTGAACCAAAACTATTCTGCCATCCTAAACCTTGCAATTCTAAACCGGCAGCTTCTGGCTCTTTACCCACATGGCCTGAAGAAGCAGCTCCGTGAGTTTTACCAAAAGTATGTCCGCCAGCTATAAGTGCTACAGTTTCTTCATCATTCATTGCCATACGCCCAAAAGTATCTCTAATATCTTTTGCTGCCGCAATCGGATCTGGATTTCCGTCTGGCCCTTCTGGATTTACATATATAAGTCCCATTTGCACTGCGGCAAGCGGTTTTTCTAGATTTCTACTATGAATATTTCCATCTGCATTATCATCGGATGAAACAACTCCATGATCTTTCGGCACACCTTCAGAGCCATCTTTATAACGCTCGTCACCACCAAGCCAAGTCGTTTCAGATCCCCAATATACAGATTCGTCTGCTTCCCACACATCGGCACGTCCTCCTGCAAAACCGAATGTTTTAAAACCCATTGATTCTAAGGCCACATTCCCTGTTAAGATTAGCAAATCGGCCCATGAAATCTTTTGACCATACTTTTGTTTTATTGGCCAAAGCAATCTTCGCGCCTTGTCTAAGCTCACATTATCAGGCCAGCTATTAAGCGGGGCAAAACGCTGTTGTCCTGCTCCTGCTCCTCCGCGCCCGTCATGAACTCTGTAAGTACCGGCACTGTGCCAAGCCATTCGAATGAAAAGTCCTCCGTAGTGGCCAAAATCAGCAGGCCACCAATCTTGCGAATCAGTCATAAGAGCATGTAAATCTTTCTTTACAGCCTCGAGATCTAAACTTTTAAACGCTTCTGCGTAGTTAAAATCCTTATCCAAGGGGTTTGACAATACTGAATTCTGTCTCAGTATATTTACCTTTAACTGTTTAGGCCACCAGTCACGATTTTTTGTTCCTGAAGCCGCTTGCTTGTCCATGCTCCCATTATGAAAAGGGCATTTGCTGATGTCATTTGATTGATTATCCATAGTTGAAAATTTTTATTTTTGACTAAATTACAAACTAATGAAAGAGAAAATTAGGGCCGCAGATTGTAAATACTACTTCTTAAATAGACAAAATCTATCCATACTCTTTTTCCATATTTAAATTCTTTATAACTCAGATAGTTTTAAAAAAAACGTCCTTATTGATGAAATGATATTTTTCAATATGAGATATTAACTTATAAATTTAATAAAAAGAATCATTTATTTATATAAATTTTTACAGCACAGCTATTTGCAGAAAATATTTTGCTTACACTAAAATATTTCAAAGGAAATAGTGGCATAAATTCTCCCAAAAGAACATAAAAAATACAGTCTGTATTTCTATGTACGTAAAAACGTACTTTATTACTCCTTCCCAAAATTATTATTACCCAACTTTACACTTTCGGTTCCAAATACCATAATCTACTATCTATTACTACTAACTATTAATCGTTTACTAACCTTAAAATTTAAAAAATGAAGAAATTCTTAAAATTAACCAGTATGCTATTAACCATAGCATTAGTTCTTAGTTCTTGCGAAAAAGAACAGGAAGAAGCAAATACGCCCCAAACCGCTAAAAAAGAGGCACAGCAAATCGCTAGTAAAGATACTCTCGCATCTAACTCGGTGCTGGATGGCACCACAGCAAGAGGTACAGCTGGAGCACGAACAATTACATTGCAAACCAATACACTATCTTGCCCTGGCGGTTTATGCACCTCATATGGTGTTTGGTCAACTGGCGTTTATACAGTTTGGTTCCAAATGAAATTTAATAACGGATTTTACTGGAGCCGAGGCGGAAAATGCGGGTACGGAATCTTAATTGGTGACCAAAATACAGGTGGCGATGCCGCATGGGATGGAAATGGCGGAAGCGCCAGATTTATGTGGTATTGTCCAAATGGATCAAACACAGCCAAAGGAAGCGGTGCTTATCTTCAGCCTTATGTATATTATAGAGATCAGCCAGGACAGTATGGAAATGATTTTGGAAAGAAATATTACATTCAAGAAGGTGTTACGTATAACTGCCAGATATCTGTGAAGCTAAATACTGGCTCAAATACAGACGGGTATGTAAAATATTATGTAAATGGCACAGAAATTTTGAATGAAAAAATTCGCTGGGTAACGAACGATTCTAAGCGAAATGTAAATGCTGTAAGCTTTCACACTTTCCGCGGAGGAAGCCAAGATTACTGGACAGCTCCTGTAACAAGTTCTATCTATTATCCGAGCGCTTCTTGGGACGCTTTATAATTTATAAACTTTAAATACAATTTGGACCGGAAAAAATAAATATGCAACTCCGATGCTTTTTATTATTATTAATAAAAAGATCGGAGTTGTTATTTAAAAAAATTAATCCAAAGCCATTTGTTTTTCTCCCCAAATTCGCATTTGATCAATAAACGGAACTAGCTCTTTTCCCGTTTCAGAAAGTCGATATTCTACACGTGGCGGAACCTCTTTATACACTTTTCTTCTAATTAAATCATCAGATTCTAATTCCCGAAGCGTTTGAGTAAGCATTTTTGGAGTTATACCTTCTACAATCCTTTTCAGTTCGCCATATCGCATGATGCCGTCCTTTAAATACCACAAAATTCTTCCCTTATACTTGCCGCCAATTCTTTGAAAAGCATAATCGACAGGACAATAAGCAGATTTATCTTTTTTTATCATTTTTTTCGTTTTTTAACTACTGATAATCAGCATTAATATACTTTTAGTATGTAGATTACCAAATTGTACCTACTTGCCATAAATATATCAATTAATTTACTTTGTATATCTCTTTAAAGGAAAATAAATATGGTTTATACTAAACAAGAATACTCAGAAGATATTAATGTGCTGGAAATTCGAAATTATTTGCTCAAAACTAATTTAGCCGATACATTCAGCAATTATTTCCATTCCAAATTTGTTAATCCCATGAATGAATTGGGGGGATATACTTTAGGCGAATTTAAAATCGATTCTGACAACGATAGATTTGTCTGGTTTCGCGGTTTTAAGGACATGAAAACAAGAGTGAAATTTCTCAACGATTTTTACTGCGAAAGCGATACGTGGAAAAAACACGGAAAAGAAGCAAATGAAATGATGATAAACTCTGACCATGTTTATTTGCTCAAACCTTTATATAAAAATAAAGCTCTTAAAACTGACAAATCTTATACGGTTGTTGATTTCTACATTTGCAACAGCACGATTGAAAAGGTTATAAGGTTATTTGATGAGGAGTACATTCCGTTTTTGAAAGGTTTAAATAGTACTGATTTTTCTTTGTGGATCAGTGAAATGGCAGAAAATGATTTTCCGAGACTTCCTGTTTTTCAGGATAAAAACCTTTTGGTAACCATTACCCATTATAAAGACAAAACCGATTACGAAACAAAGCAAAAAGCAATTCAGGATATGCCATCTGCATTAAAATTTTCCATGCAATCATTGATAACTATTCATAATCAATTACTACTTTTAAACAAAAAAGGTAAAAAATGATACCAACTGAAGATCTAGAAATACCGAAAATAAATTTTGATGTAAATGGAGCCTTAATAATTACACCTTCTGCAACTTCTTCTAAAGATGATTTTGATTTTTTTCAAGGAAAGTGGAAACTCCATAACAGAAAACTTAATTCCAGATTATCCAATTGCACGGAATGGACTGAATTTGAGTCAACTCAAGAAATGTATAAAGTACTCAACGGAATTGGCAATATTGATAATTTTCTAGCCAATTTTGATGGGCAACCGTTTGAGGGAATGACCGTCAGGTTATTTAATCCTAAGACCAAATTATGGAGCATTTACTGGGCAGATTCTAATGAAGGGAGATTAGACGAACCTGTATTGGGTTCTTTTGAAAATAATGTCGGCCATTTCATTACTAAGGATGTTTTTAACGGAAAGGATATTCTAGTGATTTTTCGTTGGGATGCAAGAGACCGAAATAATCCTGTTTGGAGCCAAGCATTCTCTGAAGACAACGGAAGTTCTTGGGAATGGAATTGGTATATGTATATGTCAAAATTTGAAAATGCAGAGTAATTATTTTTAAATTTATTCAGCTGAAGTGATCCAGAAAAGTTAAACTCAAAAAATTACAGCAGGAAAGAACAAGGGAATGGAGATGTATGATTAGACATAATTGAAATTCTTTGATTTGCATTGTATCCAATCTTTGCGGGCACAGATTGCAAATCTGCGCTAACGATTCAGAGTAGATCTGCGCGATCGGAATGCTCTATAATCTATAAAGTTTAAATACAATTTGGACCGGAAATAAAATATACAACTCCGATACTTTTTATCATTATCAATAAAAACATCGGAGTTGTTATTATTTTAACGTTAAAGTGACTTTTTAAAACAAATACTGCTTCCTATACCAGCGTATTGTCCATAATTTTCAGTAATTGCATAATCACTATTTGTATATAATCCAACAGCTTCTATCTGCACATTGCTGGTTTCTAAAACAGTTGATTTGTAGCCTAATTCTTTTGCCCAATTTTCAAGTTCGCTTAAAATTTTACGCGATATGCCTCGTCCTCTAAATTCTTCTGAAACAAACATTCGTTTTACCTCAACAGATTTGTCATCAAATTGTTTGATAGCTCCACAGCCTACTGCAATGCCATTTACATAAGCAATAATAACATGTTTGATACTATCTACCTTATTAAATTGATTAAAATATTCCTGCATATCGCCATTTCTGCTTGCTAGATTTGCATCTAATTTTACAATTAAGCTGGAGAAATCTTCATTTTGAGAATTGGTTCTTACGAGTTTCAACTCTTCTGTATATCCGTATATCTTCATATCAATTAAATCTTGTTCTTTTTTTCTGTAATCTTTCTTTAAAAGTCCTTCGTAAATAAATCCAGAACGTTCGGCTACTTTAATGCTTGCAATATTTTCTACAGCTATTTTCATAAAAAGCCTATTGAACTTCTTTTCTGCAAAACACCAATTTTTGAATGCAGTTAAAGCTTCTGCAGCATAGTTATTGCCATTATATTTTTTGAAAATAAAATAAGCCAATTCACCTTTAGGCACTCTCCAATCAATTTCTCTAACCGATATATGCCCTATAAGCTGATGGTCTTCTTTTGTAAATATACCACAAGCAAAACCTCTATTTTCCTGCCAATCTATCTCCTTCTGTCCTAGATACTTTTTTGTCAATTCTAAATCGCCATTAACTTTTATCATGTTGGCAAAATAATCATATAAATGTTCACGGTTTTCGGTTAAACTTTCTAAGAAGCTATTAGAATCCTCTATTTTGTACGGTCTTATTATAAGGCGTTTGGTAGTAATCATTATTATTATGTCAATTAAAAAGTGATAAAGTATGTGTTAGTTTTTTATGAGGATAAAACTAGACAAAAACGTGATGCTCAAAAATGCTATTTTTTTATTAGTCGATGCTTTTTATGCATTACTTTTTTTAATACTCGCCAATATTTATTAATCAACCTACAGCAGTTTATTTTTAATTTCTTTATACTTAGAACGGCCAATTGGCAATATATCTCCGTTTTTTAACTGCATGCTGTACTTTCCTCCTGCCTCTACTACAATTTTATCTGCTTGCTCCCAACATAGAATATAAGATTTATGTATTCTTTCAAATGTCTCAGGAAGTAGTTTTTCTAAGGCTTCGAGTGATTTGTCGTGAAGTTCTATTTTTTTATTTGACAAATGCAATTCGGTATAAATGCCTGCTCCTTTTATGTATAAGATTTCATTAATTGGAACAAGTCTGAATGTTTTTCCTTTTCTAACTGCCAAAAATCGCACATCTCCTCCTGATTGTTTTTCTTGAGTTGTAAAACGCGTAAAAGCTTGCGCTAATCTGTTTTGGTCGAAAGGTTTAGGCACAAAGTCCAAAACACCATAATTGAATGCCGTAATTGCCTTGTCTGTATAAGCTGAAATGATAATAGTCTGAAATGGACCAGAAACAAAGGTTTGGAGAATTTCAAATCCGTCTTCACCGTTTAGATTTAAGTCTAACAAAAGTAAATCAATCGGATGTTGTTCAATAACAGTCAATCCATTTTCTAGAGAATCTGCAAGGAGAATCTGCACTTCTTTATCAAAGAAGTCACGGGTCATTCTTTCGATTCTCTTTGCAATTCGGGCTTCGTCTTCAATTATCAGAATCTTCATTATTTCTCAAAAATTTTAATGGTTGTCTCCCAGCCTTTTTCTACAGCATGAGAATCAAAAGACCAATTGGTGCCGTAACTCTCCGTTAATCTTGCTTCGATATATTTAAATCCTGTTCCTGTTCGCCGCTCTTTTTTAGTATGCCGATTTTGAGCAAGCGTCAATAAAGTGTATTGTTTAAATTGTTTTTCTTTGGCAAAACTGAGAGAAAAAACAATACAACCTTGTTTTGGAGAAAGACTATGAGTAATTCCGTTTTCAATAATGGTATGAAAAGTTGCTGGCGGAATGGTGTCATTTTCGTCAATTCCTTCTTCCTGCCACTCGTAACAGATTTCTTTTCGAAAAGACATTATTTCCAAATGTCTTCGGCATAAATCAATTTCTTGCCTGATTGGTATAAGCGTATCTTCGGCAATATCATTCATGATATCAAATTCTTCTGCAAGGGCGCGAATAAAAACAACTCCTTCTTTTGGAGATTCTTCGATCCAATCAATCAACGAAGTCAAAGTGTTTCGAAGAAAATGAGGCTGAATATTCTTCTTAATCAGTTCCAACTGTAATCTGGAAGAAAGCAACAGCGATGCATTGTGAGCTTCTTCCATCGCTTTCGCGCGTATAGTATGCAGATAAAGCATACAGAGCACTAAAATTGTAAAAGCAATAAACAATCCGAAATCGTAAAACATAAAATAATTGACTACTACGCCAGCCAATAAACCAGCCGCAACAATTAGTCCGCCTTTTGCTCTTCTAATTGTCGCGTCAATGGCAATTACAATAGAAAAGAAACGAGCTGTAATGGTAAAATAAGCTGCAGAAATATCATAATGCCCATAATAGCCAATATAAACTGCTAAAAGAGTAATAAACAAAAGAACTAAAAACAACTTTTTTCTTTTAAATTCAAACTGCAGCATAAAATACCACGGCACAAGCATTGAAATAGCAAAAGTCAGCCAACCGATGATTTTTAAGCGTGTATAAAACTCATTATAAGGAATATCTAAATAATACTTTACATATTCAATAATTAAAAGGAAGAAGAAAAGCAGACAAATAATTGCAAAAAGCAATACCGCCAATTCTTTTCGAGTACTATTTATATACAGAAAGAAATAATAAACCGATGCAATAAGAAAAGCGCCAGCCATAAGATTCATAAAACCAACAACAATAAGCGGTGACCGATGAAGCTGTAAATAGCTTTTAAGTTTTACGTCTATACCACGTTCTGCTTCTTTACAATAGGTCTGCGTACCAATTAAAGTAACAGTATGTTTTCCGAGATTAGACAGTTTATTTGGTATTTGATAATAGGTTGTTTCTGTTCCTGGCACCTCAACACTTCCTGATTTTGCCATATAACCATTTCTTCCCACAAAAACGCCATCCCAATACACGTCAAAAGCGCCAAAAGCATTAATCTGAAGTCCGAGAGATTCGGCTTTATTTTCACGTTTCTGTATCTCAATTCCTGTTTGAAATTTAAAACTTGAACTGGTTGGCTTACCCCAATTCATCTGCTGATGATCGTAGTCAACATCATAAGTCACGTCAGTTGTAACGTATTTTTTATAATACGAACACGAACTAAACAATAGCAGAAATAAAACGGTAAAAAAGAGAGATTTATACATAAGATAAAGATAAAATAAATATCGAATTGCTAAATGCATTTGAGAAGCTGATAGAGCCATTTGCATGTTTTTGAAAACTGCATTCTGTTTTATGAGGTAATCTTGTACTACAAAATCAATCAAAAATCAATCAAGATGAAATTGCTAATAATCAGTATTTTATTTTTATTTATTCCTTTCTTAGGAATAGGACAGCAAACTGTTGTTTCTGGTAAAGTTCAAGACGGTACAACAAAAGAAGCATTGCCTTATGTAACGGTAACCATACAAGATAATAATTCGAAAATAATTATGGCTGGAGTAACCGATGATCGCGGTTTGTTTAGCTTGGAAGGAATTTTAAAAAATACTTCCATAATTTCTTTTAGCTTAACAGGTTATCAAATTCAGAATCAAACATTAAACAGTATTTTAGAAAAATCAAAAATTGAACTAGGAACAATTAATTTAATCACTAATGTTGTACAGCTAAAAGCCGTAGAAATTAATGGTAAAAAATCGAACATCAGTTTAAAATTAGACAAAAAAATATTTGAAGTCGGTAAAGATGTGCTATCGCAAAATGGTTCTGCTCATGATGTTTTAAATGGCGTTCCGTCAGTTGCAGTTAGTCCCTCTGGAGCAATAAGTCTTCGTGGCAATAGCAATGTTTTGGTATTAATTAATGGAAGGCAATCTGGACTTACTCAAAACAATGCGCTTGACCAGATTGCAGCCGATCAGATTGAGAAAATTGAGGTTATTACCAATCCGTCCTCAAGATACGATGCTGCCGGATCTGCGGGTATTATCAATATTATATTGAAAAAAAACAAAAAAAGCGGTTTTAGCGGTCAGGTTAGATTGGTTGCAGGTTCGCCAAATGACAGCCGTCTTAATCCGAGCCTCAATTACAAATCAAATAAAATCAATATTTTTTCCAATTTCAGCATACGTTCGAGCGATTATGAAGGCTTGTATACTACCGATCAGGTTACAAATAGTGCTACAACGCCAAATTATATGAATCGTGTACAAAATGAAGATCGACATGATGATGGCAAATTGCTTTATCTAGGCGCCGATTATTACATTAATGAACATCAAACTATTACTGCCGCATTTTTAAAGAATGCAACGCACGACAATGACAAAACCAATTTACGGTACAATTACGACAGTGATTTTGGAAATACAGAGCCAGACAGTCTTTTGGTGAGAAACGGAAAATCTTTGGAAAAACGTGCTTACAATCAGTTTGAGTTTAATTATACCCATACTTTCAAACAAAAAGAAAAAAAATGGACTGTAGATGTTCAATACGATTGGTGGGACAGCGATAAAAAATGGGATCTTTCAACACAGCGTTTGCTTCCTGATGCATCTGTTTATCCTGGCATAAGAACAAGTTCAGTAGGCAATAGCAAAGATTTTCTTGCTAAGACTGATTTTGTACAGCCTATTGATAGCGTTTCGGTTTTAGAATTTGGATTAAAAACTGAAATTCGAACTGTTAGTAGCGATTATTTGGCTGAAGAACAAAAAGACAACAGTTGGGTAATTTATCAGAATATCGATAATGATTTAAATTATGATGAATCCATAACGGGTGCTTACGCACAATTTAGCGACAAAATCAAAAAGTTTACTTATATGCTTGGTTTGAGAACTGAGTTTACCAATATTTCCATCAAAGATGCCGAAAATGCTTATAGCGACAAAAAGAAATACAATAAGCTCTTCCCTACTGTAAATTTAAGCTATAAGTTTGATGCTTCGACTTTACAGTTAAATTACAGCAAACGCATTAGACGTCCCTATCTCTATGATTTATATCCTTTTAATGAAGTCACAGATTTGAATGCGCAATACATTGGAAATCCCGATTTGAATCCATCTTACACTGATGCTTTTGAAATGGCATTTCTTAAAACGTGGAAAACATTTACTTTAAATCCTTCTCTTTATTATCAGTATGAAAAAGGTTATATTCAGGATTATACGTATCGTCAGGATGATATTTTCTTGACAACTCCCATAAATATTGATTACGAAATGCGAAGCGGAATTGAATTGTCTACTTTGTACAATCCGTTGAAATGGCTTCAGATCAATGCCGAAATGAACTTTTACAGTTTTAAACAAAAAGGAAATTACATGGGAGAAAATCTGGATTATAATAGCAATAACTTTACTGGACGTTTAAGCACACAGATAAAACTTCCAGCTAAGTTTAGTTTTCAGGGACGATATAATTTTCGCGGAGAAAAACGTAATGCTCAAACAACTATCGAAGCCTTGCAATCGCTTGATTTTGGTTTTAGCAAACTATTACTCAAAGATAAAGCAACTATTGTTTTTGATGTTACGAATGCTTTTAATCTCCGCCAAAATAAAAGCATTACAACGGGAACTGATTATGTAGTTAGAGACAATAGCATTCCTAATGCCGCCAGATATCGCTTGAGTTTTGTCTATCGTTTTAATCTAACCGATCCAAAAGCAATCAGACAGGCGAATGACGCTAATAGAAATTGATTCAAAATTTTTAATTAAAAAAAGTAATCTGTATACAAAAGGTAAATAAGATTCTATTTAAACCCTCTATTTCGTTCTAGCTTTGTGTGTCTAAAGGAACTAATCATGAACGAAAAACCAAAATATACATTAAGAGCATTAATACTATATTTTTTAAAACTTGGCACAATTGGTTTTGGAGGACCAGTCGCGTTGGTTGGTTATATGTATAAGGATCTGGTAGAAAACAAAAAATGGATTTCCGATGAAGAATATAAAGAGGGTCTTGCATTAGCACAATTGGCTCCAGGTCCATTGGCAGCACAGCTTGGCATATATATAGGTTATGTTCATTACAATATTGTTGGAGCTACTTTAGCAGGTTTTGCTTTTATTGCCCCTTCGTTCTTTATGGTTTTAATTCTTGGAATAATCTATCAAGCTTATGGTGGATTGTTATGGATTCAGTCTGTTTTTTTTATGGAGTTAGTGCTGCCGTTATTGGAATCATCACTCTAAGTTCTTATAAACTTACCATAAAATCCATCGGAAAATTGAATCTAAATTCTTTTAAAGAAAAATGGATTTTATGGCTTTTCTTTCTCTCAGTCATCATAATAACTTACATCACAGAAAAAGAACATATTTTATTATTTGTGGCCGCAGGGCTTATTTATATGCTAATAAAGGCTCGCCCGTATTTTAAGATTGCCAAAACCACAAATGTTTTAATTCTTATTTCATCTGGCTTTTGGAATTATGAAAGTTCGACCTTAATGAAAATTGCCATTTTCTTTACTAAAGCCGGCGCTTTTGTATTTGGAAGCGGTCTCGCAATTGTTCCTTTTTTACATTCAGGAGTTGTCGTAGAAAACAAATGGCTAACAGAACAGCATTTTCTAGATTCGGTAGCTATAGCTATGATAACACCTGGACCAGTTGTCATAACTGTTGGTTTTATAGGATATTTGGTAAATGGTTTTTTAGGTGCTATAACTGCCGCATTAGCCACATTTTTGCCTTGTTATCTTTTTACTGTTGCATTGGCGCCATTTTTTAAGAAAATTGTAAACAACAAACCTGTTAAAGCATTTGTTGAAGGAATAACGGCTGCTGTAGTTGGAGCTTTGGTTGGTTCTGTCATTATTATTGCGAAAAGAAGCATTGTAGATGTTTCGACAATATTGATAGCTCTTGCAAGTATTCTTTCTTTAATTTATATCAAGAAAATTCAAGAGCCTTATATAATTTTAATCGCTGCTGTCTTAGGTGTATTAATTAAATTATCATTTTAATAAAAGTTCAATAAAAAAGCCCTCGTTTCATTAACAGAGGGCTTTTCTTTCTTTACAAAAACTCATCGCCAACCCAATGCAGGTGCAACGTGTTCTAATATAGACGACAAAATATGAACATTGTAATCTACGCCAATTGTATTAGGAATAGTCAGCAGCAATGTATCTGCTTCCTGAATTGCTTCGTCTTGAGCCAATTCTTCAATCAGTTTATCGGGTTCTGCGCTGTAGCTTTTCCCAAAGATTGCTCTTTTGTCTTGCTCGATATACCCAAAACTATCATTGCCTTTAGCTTGTCCGCCAAAGTAATATCTGTCCTGATCGTTCACAATCGCAAAAATCGAACGGCTAACAGAAACTCTCGCTTCACGCTGATGTCCTGCTTTTTTCCAAGCTTCTTTGTATAATCTTATCTGCTCTGCCTGCTGAATATGGAATGGTTTTCCATTTTCATCATATTTCAGCGTAGAACTCTGAAGATGCATGCCATTTTCTGCCGCCCAAATAGCAGTTGCATTAGAGGCCGCTCCCCACCAGATCCGTTCTCGTAGCCCTTCAGAATGTGGCTCTATGCGCAACAATCCAGGCGGATTTGGAAACATCGGATACGGATTTGGTTCTGCAAATCCTTCCCCATTCAATTTATCCAAAAATTCCAAAGCTTTTTTACGTCCCATATCGGCATCCGTTTCGCCTGCATCTGGTTCATAACCAAAGTAGCGCCATCCGTCGATAACTTGTTCTGGCGATCCTCGGCTTATTCCTAATTGTAAACGTCCTTCTGATATCAAATCGGCTGCTCCGGCATCTTCAACCATATACATCGGGTTTTCGTATCGCATATCGATTACGCCCGTTCCAATCTCTATTTTACTCGTCTTAGCTCCAACGGCTGAAAGCAGAGGAAAAGGCGAAGCCAACTGCTGTGCAAAATGATGCACTCGAAAGTAAGCGCCATCTATGCCTATTTCCTCAGCTGCAACAGCCAAATCAATAGATTGCAGTAATGTGTCTGCTGCGGTACGTGTTTTATATGACGGATGATTAGCCCAATGCCCAAATGATAAAAATCCTATTTTCTTCATAATGGCTTTTATTTTTTTATTCTCTCAAATATACGCATCACAACTGAGTAATGCTATACTTTAATTGATAATTACGTTGCAGATAAAATCTTAAAAATTGGCATATCTTTTCTAAAAAGCTCATCTTGATTATAAAAACATGTTTCAAGTTATAACTTGAAACATGTCTAGCTCTAATTTTATGCAATTATTCTGACTTTCTAATCTAATTTTGAGAGACTTAAATATCTGCCGTTAAAATCCCTTCTCATTTTTTTTCTGCCTTCCTGCGATTTTTATAATCACTTATTGACAATAACTAAAACAAATACTTTATGGATTGGATTATTACTACATTAAAAGATTATCCCGAACTAGCCATTTTTCTCACTTTATCTTTAGGATACTTTATAGGAAAATTTAAAATCGGAAGCTTTTCTTTAGGAACTGTAACTAGTGTTTTACTTGTTGGAGTCTTAATCGGACAATTAGATATTGTGATTTCTCCTAACGTAAAATCTGTATTTTTTCTAATGTTTCTTTTCGCTGTCGGATATAGCGTAGGACCGCAATTCTTTGGAGGTCTAAAAAAAGACGGACTGCCTCAAATGCTGTATGCAGCAGTAGTATGCGTTTTATGTCTGATTTGTCCTTATCTGGTAGGCAAAATTATGGGCTACGATATGGGACTGACCGCTGGTATGCTTGCAGGTTCACAAACCATATCTGCTGTTATTGGTGTGGCCTCAGATACGATCAATCAACTGAGTATTCCTGCTGATCAAAAAGCGGCTTTAATTAACAAAATCCCAGTTGCTTATGCTGTTACTTACATTTTCGGAACCGCTGGATCGGCTTGGCTACTGGCTTCTATTGGTCCAAAATTACTGGGCGGCAACTTAGTGGAAAAAGCAAAAGAACTTGAAATTCAGCTTGGAGGAGATGCCATTGGCGATGATCCGAGTATTGCCTCTGCTTATGACCGTGTAATATATAATGCCTATGAGATTGCGACACATTCTTATGCGTGTAATAAAACCGTTTCAGATGTTGAAAATGAGTTAGAAAGCAAAGGCAGACGGTTATTTATACAGCGAATCAGAAGAGGAAAAGAAATCATAGATGCTACACCAGATTTCATAATTAAAGAAAATGATGTAGTTGCTTTGGGCGGAAGAAGAGAATACATGATGAACTATGTGGCTGTAAATGAAAAAGAAGTTTTAGATATCGAGCTTCTTAATTTTCCAGTAGAAGTTTTAAGTGTCTTAATTGTAAAAAAAGAAGTGATAGACAAAACTCTTGCAGACTTGCGTCACGTAAAATACATGCATGGAGTTGTCATCAGATCACTAAAACGATCTGGAATCCAGATGCCTATATTGCCTAATACGGTGATGCAGAAAGGAGATATGATCGAATTAGTGGGCATCAAACGAGATGTAGATCAAGTTGCGGCACATATTGGCTATCCAGACCGTCCTACAAACTCAACTGATATGGCTTTTGTGGGTTTAGGAATAGTTCTAGGCGGATTACTAGGTGCATTGACCGTCAAAATTGGTGGAGTGCCAATAAGCCTAAGTACAAGCGGAGGTGCCTTAATATCTGGACTTTTCTTCGGATGGTTAAGAGGCCAGCATCCAACTTTTGGACGAATTCCAGAACCTGCTTTGTGGATTATGAATAATGTTGGATTAAACATTTTTATCGCAGTAGTGGGTATTACGGCAGGACCAAGTTTTATTGTCGGATTTCAAGAAGCTGGCTGGGGACTTTTCATCGCGGGCGCGGCTGCAACATCAATTCCGTTAATTCTTGGACTTCTAATCGGACGATATATTTTCAAATTCCACCCTATTATAAATTTAGGATGCGCTGCTGGTGCAAGAACTACTACAGCCGCGCTCGGAGCTTTGCAAGATGCCGTAAAAAGCAAAACACCTGCTTTGGGATATACCGTAACCTACGCTGTTGGCAATACGCTGCTCATAATATGGGGAGTCGTCATCATTTTAATCATGAGTTAATCAAATTTTATATAATCTCTAAAACAATTTAAATCATGGCAATTGATATTTCAAAAATAAAAACATCTCGAGAGGTAGAGAAAACACTTCAAACTTTAAGTCCGTTTGAAATTAAAAATGAATTAATCCATCTCGCAGAAGAAAGCGCTCTTAAATCGACAGCGATAACCCTTAATGCAGGAAGAGGAAACCCAAACTGGATTGCTACAGTTCCGAGAGAAGCTTTTTTCCTTTTCGGACAATTTGCATTGGAAGAATGTCGCAATGTTATGGAAGAACAAGGCATTTTAGCTGGTATTGTACAGAACAAAAGCGGAGTGGCTGCACGCTTTGAAACGTTTTTGGCTAAACACAAAGATACTCCTGCTGCATCACTTTTAGAAAAAACATATCATTATGGTGTCGACAAACATGATTTTGATGGTGATGCATGGATCCGTGAATGGATAGAAGCCGTAATCGGATTTAACTATCCTGTTCCTGACCGTATGCTAAGTCAAATAGAAGTTATTGTACACGACTATTTAGTGCAGGAAATGTGCGGTACAGGAAACGACAAAGGCAAATATGATATTTTTGCTGTTGAAGGAGGAACTGCGGCGATGTGTTATATTTTTGATTCCTTAATGCAAAACCATCTTACCGAACGTGGAGATAAAATAGCGCTCCTTACTCCTACTTTTACGCCTTATATTGAAATTCCGGAATTAGATCGATACAAATTTGATGTCGTTTACGTACAAGCAAGCGGAGTTGGCGAAAACGGATTCCATACTTGGCAATATCCAAATTCTGAATTGGACAAACTTAAAGATCCTGCAGTAAAAGTTGCCTTTGTGGTAAATCCGAGTAATCCGCCATCTTCTGCAATGAGCACTGAGACATTAAATTATATTGCAGATATTGTAAAAAATGATAATCCGGAATTGATGGTTATTACCGATGATGTTTATGGAACATTCGTTAATAATTTCAGGTCTTTAATGGCTATTATTCCTAATAATACGATTACGGTTTATTCCTATTCAAAATACTTCGGATGTACAGGCTGGAGACTTGGAACAATAGCAGTTCATCAAGACAATATATTCGATAAGAAAATTGCCAATTTAAGTCCCGCCCACAAAAAAGAACTGCATGAACGTTATGCCTCTCTTACGCTACAGCCCGAAAAAATCAAATTTATAGACAGACTGGTTGCCGATAGCCGTCAAGTGGCTCTAAATCATACTGCTGGGCTATCCTTACCTCAGCAATTTCAGATGATGCTTTTCTCAGCATTTTGTTTATTAGATGCTCAAGATGTTTATAAAACGCTTACGCAGTCTATTATTCACAAACGTCTTAACTTACTTTGGGAAGGATTAGAAGTTCCAATTCTAGAAGATCCGATGCGTGCTGGATATTATTCTGAAATTGATGTTATGGTAGCCGCAAAACACTTTTATGGAGACGATTTTGCCAATTGGCTGAAAACTAACTTCGAACCTGTTGATGTTCTGTTCCGTTTGGCAGAAAAAACTGCAATCGTGTTATTAAACGGCGGCGGTTTTGCAGGTCCTGAATGGAGCATTAGAGTTTCTCTTGCCAATCTTCCAACTGATAGTTATCTGATTCTTGGAAAAAATATCCGTAAAATTTTATTGGAATATGTAACCAGCTGGGAAAACTCAAAAAAATAATGGAATTCTAAAATATAAACATTTGATCTATGAAAAATCTATTTACTTTATTATTATCGGTTTTATTAGTAACAGGTATTTATGCTCAAAAATTACCTAGAATCAAAATACTTGCAACTGGAGGAACAATTGCGGGCCAAGGTGCATCTGCAGATCGTTCTGCTTATACCGCGGGACAATTACCGATAAAAGATTTAATCGCAGCAGTTCCAGGAATTGACAAAGTTGCAGAAATTTCAGGAGAACAGATCTCAAATGTAGGAAGTCAGGACATGACTGTAGACATTTGGATTAAGCTGAATAAAAGAATCAACGAGATTTATAAAAATAATGAAGCTGACGGAATCGTAATCACGCACGGAACAGATACTCAGGAGGAAACCGCTTATTTTTTATCGCTGACAGTACGATATGACAAACCTGTAATTATTACTGGTTCTATGCGACCAGCGACAGCCATCAGCGCAGACGGCCCAAAGAATTTGTATGATGCAGTAACTCTCGCAGCCTCAAAACAAGCAGCACATAGTGGCGTTTTATTGGTATTTAACGAATACATTTTTACAGGAAGAAGTGCCGTAAAAACCAGTACGACGCACTTAAACGCGTTTACAGCGCCAAACAATGGTCCAATCGGGCAGGTTTATGACGGAAAAGTCATTCTTTATGAAACTCCGGTAAGAAAAGCCAATAAAAATACTCCGTTTGATATTACAGGTTTAACCACTTTGCCTGAAGTCGCAGTTGTCGAATTATATGCCGATGCGCCTGCAACTGCAATTAATGCTTACGTAGCGTCTGGAGTAAAAGGAATTGTAACTGGCGGTTTGGGTAACGGAAATCTAAATAAAGTAAATTCAGATGCTGCGGCAAGCGCTGTTAAAAAAGGAATTGCCGTTGCAAGAGCATCTAGAGTACCGTCTGGAAGAGTCACTTTATTTGACGAAACCGATGACCAAAAGCTTGGAACAATTGTCAGCGATGATTTGATTCCGCAGAAAGCACGAATTTTATTAATGTTGGGCCTTACACAAACAAGCGATAGCAAAAAACTGCAGGAGTATTTCTTTGAGTATTAAACTTGAAATTGTAAATTATGCGTGTCTTAACTTCAATAATTTTGGGCGTTTTTTTGGCTTCAAGTGTTTACGCACAGCAAGAAAAACAGACTGATACGGTCCTAAATCATAAAACACCACTAATAAAAGCAACAAAAGTTGATTTACTCAATAATGTTGATTTAATTTTCAATACTCAAGTAGGTTTTAACACCTATTTTGATGACGGAAATTACACTGGCAGTAAATTTGAAGTAAATCAGTTTAGATTGGAAATAAAAGGAAAAGTGTATAAGGACAAAGTTTTTTTTAGGTTTCGAGACCGATATACTAAAGAAACTGAACCGCAATCTACCGATAACATCAGCAGTTCTACTGACTTGGCTTTTATTGGTTATAATATATCCAACAGAACAAGTATTGCAATTGGAAAAATGACGGCTAACTGGGGTGGTTATGAATTTGATATGAACCCTATTGACATCTATCAATACAATGACATTGTCGATAATTCGGATAACTTTCTAACAGGAGTTCAGGTAAACTGGAAATTGAATGCCAACCATGTCTTTTCGGGACAGATCTTAAATTCAAGAACCAAAACTTTTTCTGAGTTATATCAAAATGTGCCAGATGTAGAAGAAGCAAAATTTCCGGCTGCCTATGTTGGAAACTGGAACGGAAGTTTTTTAGGCGGAAAATTCAAAACGATATACAGTTTCAGTATTTTTCAGGAAGCCACAAAAAATGGAAGGCCGGTAAACATGTATTATACGGCGTTAGGAAATCAATTTCGAAGCAAAAAATGGCTTTTTCAATATGATTTCAAATGGAGCAGTGAAGATCTAGACCGAACAGGAGTGGTTAGTACTATTATTCCAGATACTGTTTTGGATCATGCTGCAGAAAATGTATATTATCTGGAACATTGGCTAAGAACCGTTTATTCTCTAAATGAGCAATGGAAACTTACCGTTATCGGAATGACAAGTAAAGCTTCATGGAAAGAGATTCCCGATCCTGCTGTAAGCTCGAACCGAATTCGTACCGCATACGGCATTATTCCAACAGTGGAATTTTATCCGATTAAAAACTTCAACTTAAAGTTTTTTGCCACATATGTCCAGCGATTCTATAATTACAGCGATTACGCTAAAACAGATTTAGGACAATCGAATACCACAAGCGGAAGAATTATGCTTGGCGTAATTTCGCCTTTAGTGGTATTGTAATGTATTTGTCAAGTAACTGACCCAATAGAAATGCTGGAATAAATCATACAAACATGGTTTATTCCAGCATTTTATTTTATTTTTCTCTCGCAGATTTGGCAGATTGAGCAGATTAAAGAATTATTAATAATTAAAAACTTTCTAAGTAGAGCTTCTTTATAAATAGCTTCCAGCTTCAGCTAGAGGTTTTTAATTTTCATAAGAATAAGGCTTTAGCCAAATGAGATATTTTTGGCTAAAGCCATTTTGAATAACTTCATATAAACTCCAGCTAAAGCTGGAGCCAATTCAAACTAATAACTGATTTATTCGTATATCATCCGTAACCCAATGGTAAAACACGGGCTATGTTTGAATATATGCATGCAAGCAAAAAAATATGCATATCGATAATTAGGCCACACTCATAACTCATAACTCATAACTCATAACTCATAATTTACCCGCCAAATATCTTAAACGAACAAAACAAATTGTACTATAAAAAGCAAAAAGCAATATAAGATGCAATAAAACAGACGGATTGTCCCATAAACTGACACCCGATTGTACGATGGCCGTATACAAAACAATAAAAGGCGTTGTCGGCAAAAGGTTGGACAGCCACTGCAATACCAGCGGAAGCGATTCAAACGGCCAACTGTACCCCGTAATCAAGAAAATCGGATAAGTCGAGAAAGCCATCATCTGGAGGCAAAGCAATTGCGATTTGAACAAAGAACCAATAAACTGCGCCATCGGAATTAAAGTAATAATAAACAAAAGCATCAATACACTCAATTCGAATCCGTTGCCTCTCATGGGTAAATTAAGCAATTTGTAATTTACATTTAAAAAGAAAAACCCATACGAAGAAAAGAGAATCAGATAAAACAATCCTTTTCCCCAAATGCCATTAGAAATGCCAGAACCCAACCATTCTCCTAAACGAGAACGCTGACGCTCTCCTGCAACACTTTCGGATAGACCAATCAGTAAGGTCTGCTGTAAAATCAGGGCTAATAATCCAGGCAGCAAAAAGGCTCCATAACTTGATCTTTCATTGAATAACGGACGATAATCTAAATTTACAGGCATCACATTTTCCATAGCAATAGTAGTGCTCATGCCTTCTTTTTTTTGATAATACTGAAGCCTCACTCCCGCTCCAACCGTAAGACATATCTGTTGGACATTTAGTAGGAGATCGCTCGAGGGAAGAAACCTTGCAGCATTGATTGCCAACACAACATTACTTTGTTTTAAACTCAGCAAATTGGCTTCTGTTCCTTCTGGAATATAAAAATAACCTTGGCAATTGCCTTGATACATCTGCTCTTTTGCCTGTTCTAGATTAGAAAAATGAATGAGTTCTACTATCGGAGAATCGTCGATATTTTGCTGCAGCAAACGGGATAATCTAGAGTTATCGTCATCGACAACAGCCAATTTCACATCAAATTCTTCTTTATTGATATAAATGCTTCCGTAAAAAAAAGCATAAAGCAATGGAGCAATAAGAAGCGTAAGCAGTAAACTATGATCTTTTACTACCTGCGAAGCTTCTCTCAAAAAAAGACTAATCAGCGATTGTTGCGGTTTCTTTTTCATTTTTAATCGAATTAAATTGACGTTTGAACAACAACATAGCTGTCGGATACATTACCACACAGAACAATAAAAGTTTGGAAAAATCTCCTAAAGCATATTTCAAAGGCAGATTCATATAATACACTTTGAAAAATCCATCCAAAAATGAGGTATAAGGCATAATAAGTGCATAGTATTGGTCGTACCAAGGCATTGCCCATCTCGGAAAAGTAAATCCGCTGAACACAAAAGCGGGTGAAGTATAGAAAAGGGCAACATCTCCCGAAAGCATCACGTCTTTAAACAAAGCCGATATAAACATGCCAATGCCAATACAGGCTAAAGAAAGCAATGTATAGATAATGAAAAACTTACCTGTTGCTGCAGAAACACCAATATCAAAAAAAGGAAATATGACACCTACAATGATGATAAAATTAATCCAGCTGATGGCAAGATGCGCTATTGTTTTTCCTGCAATAGCAATTACAACAGAGCGTTCTGAAGAATCATATAGTCCATGCATTGTTTCTGTCACCCATTCGTAATTTAAAGCCAGCATAGAACCAATAATCAGAATCATCTGCATGCCGACAGTTATTAATCCCGGAACCAAATATTCCTGATAATTATAAGTTGGATTATAAAGCTGATAGGTATTTAAACTTATTGGGTTGGCAATCGCCATTGCTTGGTCTGGTTTCATTCCTGTTTTTACCAGCTTCTGCAAAATTACGCCTGTGCTTCCTGTAATAACAACTTCGGCAACAGCTTTATAAACCAATTTGGCAGGAACAAGCGCGGCAGCGTTAGTATACAAAGTCACTGTACTGGGATGTCTGCTGTAAATATTCTTCTGGAGATTTGCAGGAAAATGTATGGCTCCTAAGATTTTACCTTCTTGTATCAGTTTTTTTACTTCGGCTTCACTGCTTACCCTTCTAGTAATTTGCAAGGCTTCTTTTTGTTGCAATAAAAAAAGCAATTCGCGGCTAACAGGACTTTGATCTTCATCCCAAACCGCAAATGCCAAATTTTTAGCCTCCTGCTTCTGATATATAAGAGCATAAAAGAAAAACAAAGCTACAGGAACCACAAGCATTACCAAGTAAAACACTTTTAAACTCAGAATGCGCTTCCACTCCCTAACGATTATGTTTTTGATAGCATTCATTAAGGAAGAATTAAAGAAGCCGTCATTCCAGAACGAAGTCCTTTTATCTGTGAAAGGTTTTCAGGCTTTAGTTCTATGGTAAAAGTTCTCAGTTCAAATTCTCCTTTGTCTTTTGACGGAACCCAATTGGCAAATTCCAATGTAGGCGCAATAGAATGTACCGTAGCGCTAAACGTTTCAGGTTCGCAGCCTGGAACTTTAACCGATACTTTGCTTCCTACCTTTAGCAGATTTGATTTATCTTGTCTGATATTAAACTTAATTATAGTCGAATTTTTCTTCTCTATCGTCATAATCGGATAACCGATCGAAATAATTTCGCCCTGATGCGTTACCAAACTCGAAATAACTCCATCTGCTGGCGCATAAACTCTTGTATTATCTCCAAGTGCTTTAGTCAACTCATAAGCTTGTTCTGCTTGTTTTACAATTGCATTTGCGGTTTTTAGCAATTCAGGTCTTGTACCATTTTTAAGCATTTGCAGATTTAACTGAGCGGTTTCCATTTCCTTTTTCGCCGCTTGAAACTTAAAATAGAAAACATCTTTTTCCTGTCCCGATATCACATCTTCCTTGTACAATCGTTCCATGCGGTCATAAGTATTGCTAAACAATTTATATTGCTCCTGACTGATTTGATACAATTTAGAAGTGGCTTCAATCAGTTCTGGCCTTGCTCCTTGAGTGAGCAGTTCCTGCTGCCCTTTTGCCGCATCAATTGCTGAAAGAGCCTGCGCCTTTATTGCGTTTATTTCGTTAGATCGAAGTACAGCCAGCAATTGTCCTGTTTTTACGGTATCACCTTGTTTTACAAGCAATGAATCTAATCTTCCTGGAAATTCTGCCGCTACATCAACACTTGATGCATCGACCATTCCTATGAAATTATTTTCTTCGTTATTATCTTTTAAGAAAAAAATCAATCCTGCTATTACTACAAAGATCGGAATGATCAGCGCCCAGTAGTTTTTAAATATCTCTTTCATCTATTTAATAAATTGCGTTATTTGACTTGGATTTCCTAAGCTATTAAAATATTCGGCTAATGCTAGATAGTATCCTAATACAGCGGTATAATATCCTTTTTCAATTTCCGTTTCTACCAATAAAGCATCATTCACGTCTTTTGGCGATGACAGCTGATTGTTCATTCTTTTGGTAATTAAACTGCTTGTCGTAGCGGCTTCTTTTCTGGCTGCATCCATGGCATCAACATCGTTTTGAAGAGAACTCATTTTATTCTTAGCTACTCTCGACTGCACTTGAAGCATTAAACTCGAATTCTCCTCTCCTAACTTGGCCTCTTCTATCAGCTGTTTCGCGGCCAGAGTTTTTTTGCTTGTCTGTCCGTTATACAAAGTCCATTGCAATTCCAACCCCACAAACCAATCTGGAATAGAAACCGGTAAATCTTTCTGATATAAGTTGTAGTTCCCTATCGCAAAAATATTAGGCAAAGCCATTGATTTGCTGATTTTTTCAGCAGTTTCTGCGTACGTAATTTTGTTGTTTGCAATTCTGTAAACCGGATTTGTAAGCCAGTAATCCTTAACAGGCTTCTCTAAATTCACTGCATTGTATCTCAAGGTGTCTGAAATTACTATTTCGGTATTAAGATCAACTCCCATAAGCTTATTCAGTTCAAGATGGGCATTTTGTTTTTCCAACTTAATATTGTTGTATTGGCTTTGCGCTTGAATTAAGACCACATTCGTCCAGTTCTTCTGGTAAGGAGGCAGTATTTTATTTTTTACTAGCTCTTCTGCGTAATTTTTATTTTTATCTAAAGCATTTACAATCTGTTCCTGTTTTTTAATTAAAGAATTGAGGTATAATATTCTGATGTATTGAATTGCAATCAAAAAATCAACTTCTTTTCCAGCAATCTCTACACCAATATCTGCTGAATTGACAACGGATTGAGCCAAATCAATGCTGGAATTTATTTTATTTCCTAAAAAAATAGGCTGACGAACTCCTACTCCTGCAATAAAATAGGACTGCTTGCTTAAACTAGGATTGTAATCTGGGTAAATCCCGCTAATCACTTTTTTTGAAGCATCGTAAATACGGTCTTGTGCCGCCTGAGACAAATTGCCACCTGTAATTTCATGATAAATTTCGTTGGCGGTATTTACGCTCTGCTGTGATGAACCTTCGACAATTCCATCTTTGACCGTCTGTAGATTTATAGTAAGCGGATTGCCTAAATACGAATAGCTCGACAAAAGATCGACCTTAGGAAGATACCCTTTCTTCTCGGCCTGAAGATTGTATTCGCCTGTTAATAATGCAGATCTGGCCTGTTTTATAGTAATATTATTTTGTTTGGCTATAGAAAAACATTCTTCAAGAGAAGTAGTTTGTGCTTTCATATTCAGACAGTAGAATAGAAAACAACACAAAATAAAAGGCTTTAAGAAATTTAGTTTTACGTGCATCTATATAATATTCTTAGAATTGAAATTACTTTTAACCAGCGACTTCTTTTTTGCTGTTTCATTAAAAACAGCTTGATACAATAGAAATGAGATAAAAACTTTAAAAATGCGCTGCTTACGTAAATATTGGGGTTTCTTAACTAAACAGCAAACGAAAAAACATATCAATCAGAACATACATAAACCAATGTCCCAACTAGTTAAAGATAAGATTTTATTTAATAAGTTCCTCTTAATTTTTGGAAAATCAGACAACTTTATTTTGTTATTTCTGTATTTCTCCTGAATCACATTTAAAAAAATCAGTTTTTCCAAGCTGGCATATTTCTTGAAAAAATATTCCTCATTATTAACTGATTTAAAACTATTTACCATGAAAATTACGTACTACGGACATTCGTGTTTTTCTGTTTATGCCAACGGAAAACACCTTCTTTTTGATCCTTTTATTACGCCAAACGAATTAGCCAAAGAGGTTGATGTTGATGCTATAAAAGCAGATTACATTTTTATTTCACATGCACATTATGACCATATCTTAGACGTTGAACGAATCGCAAAAAATACAGGCGCAAAAGTGCTCGGAAATTTTGAAATCTATAACTGGCTATTGAAAAACGGAATCGAAAACGCACATCCCATCAATCCAGGCGGCAAATTTGATTTTGATTTTGGAACTGTAAAATGTGTGGTAGCACAACATCCTAGCAGTTTTATGGACGGCTCTTATGGAGGCATCGCCTGTGGTTTTGTGCTTACAACCTCTGATGGCAATTTTTATTACAGTGGCGATACGGCTTTGACTTTAGATATGCAGCTCATTCCTAAATTTACTAAACTTGACTTTGCTGTTTTTCCCATAGGTGACGGACTCACAATGGGAATTGAAGAAGCCATCGAAGCTTCTAAACTTGTCGGAGTGAACAAAATATTAGGCGTTCATTATGATACTTTCGGTTTTATTGTTATGGACCATCAAAAAGCTTTGGATGCGTTTAAGGATGCTTCTCTTCAATTGTTTCTTCCTAAAATAAACAGTACTATAGAAATCTAAATTGTAGATTTTCTTTTGCTATATTTCGCTAAAAGCCAGCTTTTAGCGAAATATCATCATGTCTATTATCAAAAGAAAAAAACTTTAAAACTTTTATATAAAAAAAAGGAATAGCTACCGGCACTATTCCTTTTCGTAATTATGTTCTATTTGAAATTAAGTGTATTCTACAAAATTAATGATGTACTGCGCTGTAAGCTCAGGATATTGATGCTGTGGTCCATGTCCTGTTGCCGAATATACTATTATTTGCGCATTTGTCATTTGATTAACATACGAATACCAATTCTCTACAGCAAAACTAATATCATGATCGCCAGAAATAATCAAAATCGGTGTTTTTATCTTTTTAAGCTGTTCTCTGAAATTAAGTGGATCATCTCTAAAAGTGTCTCCTCCTCCAAAATACAACTGAAAAACATCCATAGTAGAAGGGATTTTTTCTACGTCTATTCTTTTGTGAATTCTATAATGCGAAGCTTTTGCTGCCAATCTGCTAGATTCTGATTTTGGTTCGAAAAACAAAACAATTTCATCCTCAAAATCGTTTACTGGTTTTAGCGCCGCATCAAAAAATGCCTGTTCTATAGGAATCTCATTTTTCCCCGGCGGATTTGTTCCGACTAAAACAGCGTGTGTCACCAGATTAGGATATAGTAAAGTTGCTGTCTGCGCTACCAATCCGCCATAAGACCATCCTAAAACAATAACTGAATCTAGCTTTAAGAAATCAGCTAGATCTTTGACATCTTTGGCTACAACAGTAATATCAGGAGCCAGACTTCCTGTAGAAGAACCAATTCCAGAATAATCAAATACGATAACGTTGAATTTTTCTGCCATTTTTGCCACAAACAGCGGATCCCACGTATCTAACGTTCCTCTAAAACGGTTTACAAAAATTATTGCCTTTCCTTTTCCATACGAGCGATAAGCAATGGTACGATCACCTAATTCTGCGAAACTTGTTTCTGTGTCATAAATTTTTTCCATAATTATAATTTAAAGATTGAAACCCATATTTGAGGGAGACAAAGATTAAACCAAAACGCAGAGCCTTTAAAATAAAGGATTTACTAGAGTTTTTTTTGCTTGAACTTATGATATTTCAAGAATCAAAACTTGTTTTTAACGATATATAATAATTCTGACGCGAGCTGTTCTAACAATGCTTTTATAATCAATACTTTATAAAAAAGGCATTCCTTTTGTTTTTCAAACTGTATTACTTTTCTGAAACTAACCTAATAGCTTCGATATGACGTATTTATCTAATAAAAAAACCATTATGTTTATTACTGGAGCATTTGTGAGCCATACTTGCTGGAAAGAATGGATTGTTTTTTTTGAAAGTAAAGGGTATAAAACTGTAGCACCGCCTTGGCCACACAAAAATGAACTACCTCCTGCCTTAAGACAAACGCATCCTAATTCAAAAATTGCTTTAAACAGTTTGAATATTATATTGGATTACTACATCGAAATTATGGATAAACTTCCTGAAAAGCCTATTCTAATAGGCCATTCTTACGGAGGTCTTCTCGCTCAATTGCTCATTCAGAAAGAATTGGGTTCTGCTGGAATCTGCATCAACTCTATTCCTCCTTACAATGCATTTCATTTTCATTTTTCTTTCTACAAAACCATTTGGGACCTATCAGACATTTTCAGTTCAGGAGCCAAAACTTGCCTATTGCCTTTTAAAAAATGGCAGCACTATTTTGGCAGCCAAATGGCTTTTGAAGAACAAAAAGAAACTTACGAAGCATTATTAATTCCGGAGTCAAAATTAATAATGCGTGATATTTTTACGAAAACAGGGAAAATCGATTTTAAGAAGAAGCACGAGCCTCTTTTGTTTATATCCGGTTCAGAAGACGCTTTTACGCCTGCTGCTCTCAATTATGCGAACTTTATAAAATACAAAAATCTGCACTCTATAACTTGTTATAAAGAATTTCAAAATTCAAATCATTTGAGCATAAATCAGGAAAACTGGGAAACTATTGCTGAGTTTATAGCAAATTGGCTAATGAAAGCTACTTAACATTACTAATCACTTTAAACGCATAGAAACATAGTTTAATCAAACGTTCTTCTTGCTATTTTTTACGCATAGAACCTAAATTCTATGCTTCTATGTGTTTATTTTTTAAAATATGACTTAAATAATCCCTTTCTTAATCTCCAGCTTTTTGATTTTAGAATTCAATGTTGACGGATGAATATCTAAAATTTCGGCTGCACCGCCAGATCCAGAAATTTTTCCGTTGCACTTTTTAAGAATGTAAAGAATATAATCTCTTTCGTTTTCTAATATTGTTTTTATCGAAAATGATTCAGCTGGCTGTTCAGGATGCATTTTGGCAGACATCGAAAGTTCGATTTCCTTGATCGTGTTTCCTTCTGTCAACAGGATGGCACGCTGGATAACATGTTCAAGCTCACGAATATTTCCCGGCCAATTGTAATTCATTATCTGCTGCATGGCAGAATCGGAAAGGACTGGTGTTTTTCTGCCCATTTTATCACTGTAAATGGCTATAAAATGATTGGCTAAATCTGGAATATCTTCTTTTCTCTTTTTTAGCGGCGGAACCATAATTGGGAAAACATGCAGACGATAATACAAATCCATTCTAAATCTTCCCGCTGCCACTTCTTCTTCGAGATTTTTGTTGGTTGCCGCAATAATTCTGACATCAATTTTCATAGGAGAAGTACCGCCAACGCGCTCAATTTCCCTTTCCTGCAAAACACGCAGCAATTTGACCTGAAGTTCTAGAGACATCTCTCCTACTTCGTCCAGAAAAATAGTGCCTCCATCCGCCAGTTCAAATTTACCGATACGTTTATCCAAAGCACCCGTAAAAGCGCCTTTTTCGTGGCCAAAAAGCAATGATTCGGCAAGATTTTCAGGAATTGCTCCACAATTGATAATAACCAGAGGCTTATCTTTTCTGGGAGACAAAGCATGAATGCTCTGGGCTATTTTTTCTTTTCCTGTACCGCTTTCGCCAAGAACCAGCACCGAAGTATCGGAAGGGGCTACTTTTCGAATATAATTAAAAACAGAATTCATTTGCGAACTATTGCCAATAATGCCTTCAAAGCCTTCTTGGGTGCTGACAGGTTTAGCGTTTTTGGCTTCAGCTTTTTTCGGAGCCAGGCTAAATTGTTCTTTCGAATAGATTTTTGCTATAAACTGCCCGAATATAGGTTCGAGTGAAGTCAAAATTCGGAGATGTTCCTGAGAATACACATTCAGGTTACGGCTGTAAAAAGTAAAATGATAACTCTGGATTGCCGCAATCGAAAGCGGAAAAACTAAATAGGATTTTATTCCGAAATTATGAGCAATCAGAGCTTTTATTGGCGCTTCCTGAAGGTTGTTTATCAGCGCTTCTTCGCTATAGATAATCGGCTCTAGATCTATTTTTGATTTCTTGTACGTTTCATTTATTTCTCTCTCAGACAATTCTGTTATTTGAACAAGTTTCTGCAGGTTAACGATCTGATACTGATCGATATTTCTGCGGACAATTCCGAGATTATCATAATGTGTACTGGCCACAAAACCAGTCTCTAAATAATCGAAAGGAATAAAAGTCTGAACTGCTTTTGCAAAAGCCAATAAAGCCTCTTCTTTCTTTACATTTGAATTTATGATCTCTGAAATTGCTTTTTGAAGCTGAAATTGCTGTCTCAACTGGCTTTCTAAACTATATTGCTGACGATAAAAAGCGATTTCGAGAGTGGTGAGAACATCTTGCTCTCTAAATGGTTTTACAATAAATCCGTAGGGTTGTGTTGTTTTTGCTTCGTCTAAAATACTTTTGCTGGAATTGGCCGAAATAAATATAAAACCGATATATTTTTCTTTAAGAATATGTGCTAGCTCTATACCATCCTGCTTGCCTTTGAGCATAATGTCCAAAAAAACAAGATCCGGTTTTTCAATCTCAATCTGTTCCAAAGCCTGCTCTACCGATCTTGCAATTCCTGTAACTTCATAACTGGCTTTTTCAAGAATAAGCTGTAAATCGTGCGCTTCAATAAACTGATCTTCAACAATTAAAATTCGCTTTTTTAATGCTGAAATCGCAGCTTCATTTCCGTTATCGGCAGACTTTTTCATAAGTGGGTAAATTTTGTCCTACATAACACTTAATTCATTGATACAAAAATAGTTAATTATCATAATTAAAATTAAGCGTTTCCAAATTTAGTTAAATAAAAATCATATTTTACCATAATTTTCCCGTTATTTTGCAAACCAAACTCAATTGTTTCTCTTTATATTTGTTAATCAAAAACTTACTATTTAATCCCAATCAAATTGATGAAGCTGCTGTATCCTTTTTGTCTTCTATTCCTTATCGCAATTAACTCTGAAGCGCAAAATCATCCTGCTACAGCGGGCTATGATTTAAAAAAGAAACGTTTGCTTATACAGACTTGCTCTTCTTATCTGTATAATTCAAATCAAGGATCAATAGACGCCGACAGTGCGGTAGTTCTAGCCTGCAAGGCCTATAAACTGCCTGTTTCTTTAGCCTATGACGAAGGATTTAATGATGGTTCTTATTTGGTTGGAAAAGACTTAATTGAAAAAGGCAATATCGATGGCGCTAAAAAACTTTTTCTAAAATCAAAAGGTGTAAACAAAACAAAACTAGCGCTGCAATTGGGGATTTTTTATCTGTTTAAGCCCTTTATCAAACCAGATGATATCAAAAATGCGCATTATTATATAACAGAAGCAGTAAAAATCAGCAATCAGCTAAAAATTCAAAAATGGCAGCATGAGAGTTTGATGCTTCTGGGAAAGTTCTATTTCCAGATCAACAATTATCCTGAAAGCAAAAAATGCTTTTCGCAAGTAGTAAACGAATGCCGAAAACAAAACGACAAAGCTGCTCTAGCAGACGCCTTATTCTATCAGGCAACAAATCAATATGATTTGGATCCCGAAAAAGAAAAAATACTGAAAGAAGCCGAAGCTTTATACAAAAACCTAGGCTTTGAAGAAAAAAGAATAATCACAAAAGCAAGGATCTGCACCATCTATTTCTGGCACGGAAAAATAAACGATGCCAAGAAAATCTTGTATCAAAATGCTGCCGATATGCGAAAAATTGGCTTCAGGCAGCAGCAATTCGTTGAAACTACAATTGCTTATATAGAAGGCGTACAATTCAATATTAAAAACGCTCTTTATTATGCTTTAAAGAGTGTAAAAAGCATGGAGTCTACAAATGATTACACATTTGCCGATATTTTTTATATGCGCTTAGGATTGGTGTATTTGCAAATGGGACATACAGATGAAGCCATAAAAATGTCTGAAAAAAGCATTAGATACGGACAAAATATTTTTAGCAGCGGCTCATGGTATAAGAGTTTTATGACCGCCACTGCATCTTTGTCAATGAAAGGAAAAAACAAAGAAGCCATAGCATACATGAATTCTATTACAAGCCATTATCCTCCTCCAAATAAGTTTGATAACATGCTTATGAATTATGGTTACGCCAACTGCTACTGGCGCATTAAAAATTATGGCACAGCCGAAAAGTATTTTATAAAAGCGGGAGAAGCTGCAGATGGTTTAGACTCTCAGCAAACCTACAGAGATGTATGCAACACCTATTCGTCTATTGCTTTGTTTTATGCGAATCGAAAAAACCTTCATAAAACAAAATTGTATATCGATAAGATTGATGCAATTTCAAAAAAATATAGCCAGAACTATAATTCTGAAGCGCTACAAATGTCCTTATACAAATTAGATTCGTTGAATGGCAATTTCAAATTGGCATTAGAGCATCATAAATTGTATAAAAAAATGAGTGATTCCGTTTTAGATTATGCTAAAAACAAGCAGATTGAAGAACTTAGATTCCAATATGAAACAGAAAATAAAGAACAGAAAATCAAATCATTAAATCAAGAGACTCGTTTACAGGAAACAGCTTTAAAAAAATCAAGATTATTGAACACCGTATCGATATCAAGTTTGGTTTTATTGATCCTTATTATTGGATTATTGTACAACAGATATCGTCTGAAACAGAAAAACAATGCCGAACTGGAACTGAAAGAAAAGGAAATCAATCAGAAAAACATCAATCTGAGACATTTGCTCGATGAAAAAGAATGGCTTTTGAAAGAAATTCATCACCGTGTAAAAAACAATCTTCAAACCGTGATAAGTCTGCTCAATTCGCAATCGGCTTATCTGGAAAATGATATGGCGTTATCAGCCATAAAAAATAGCCAACATCGTATACATTCTATGTCGCTCATTCATCAGAAATTATATAATTCTGAGAATATTTCAACCATCAATATGCCGAATTACATCAAAGAACTGGTCGAATATTTGAGAGAATCTTTTTCGCTTGGACAAAGAATCCGTTTTGAATTAAAAATTGATACTTTGGAATTGGATGTTGCCCAAGCCGTTCCCGTCGGACTTATTTTAAACGAATCGATTACAAATTCTATAAAATATGCTTTTCCAGACAATGGTACCGGAATGATTTATATCACTTTACAGGCTACATCCGAAAACAAATACATGCTAACCATTGCAGATAATGGAGTGGGTTTTGATGCTAATATCAGCAATAAAAAAATCAATTCTTTTGGATTGAGCCTTATAAAAGGTTTAAGTGACGACTTGGATGCCACTTTTTCTATGGAAAACAATAATGGAACGATTCTTAAAATTGAATTTTCAAAGGAATTTCCAATCAATGAAAAAAGAAGGTAATTTGAATAGTCCTATATTGATTTTATAGCGAAATCTCACTAATCTAAATCTGTTTAGCGATATATAGCACTTATAAACAAACAAATAGCGATTAAAAGCCATATTATTAAGCGATGTTTTGGCATGGCATGTTAATTGTTTTTTTTTGAGGGAAGTTTAATTTTTTCTAAAATTCCAAAACGAGAAATCCTCAAAGAAATTCTAACATTAATCAAATAAAATCATGTCAAAATCAAAAACAATTGTACTTATTCACGGAAATTTTGTCAATGAGAAAACTTGGGCAGAATGGAAAAAGCACTATGAACAGAAAGGATACACGGTTTATACTCCCGCAAATCCTGGACACGATGGAAATCCTGCCGACTTAAGAGCAAAAGTTCATCCCGATCTTATCAAAACCGGATTTATAGATATTGTCAATAACATCAGCAGATTAATAGATACTTTACCCGAAAAGCCTTTGGTGATTGGGCATTCAATGGCTGGTATGGCGACATTAAAATTGGTCGAACTAGGTAAAGCAGCGGCTGGCGTGAGCATTGACGGAGCGCCTCCAAAAAATGTATTTCCGCCGTTTCAAACTTTAAAGACTGTAATTCCTGCTTTTGGCTTTTTTTCTTCTTCCAAATATTTTATGGGAAGCCGAAAATGGTACGATTATGCCTTTTTTAACACCATACCTGAAGCACAAAAAAGTATTGCTTTTGAGAAATTTGCTGTGCCAGAAAGTTATAAAGTAAGCCGAGAATTGGTTTTGAATTCTTTCTCCAATATCAATTTTAAAAAACCGCATGAACCTATTCTATTTGTTGGCGGCGGAAGTGATCATATTTTTCCACCTAACTTAACAGAAACAATTGCCAGTAGATATAAAGAAAATGCAGGACGAGTGGACCTTAAAATATTTGATGGCAAAAGCCATTTTATCTGTGGAGAACCTGGCTGGGAAAGTGTAGCCGATTATATTTTAAATTGGTACGAAAACCTATAAAAAAATTGTAATTGAAAATAAAAGCCCTGTAGCAAAATATGATACAGGGCTTTTTTAAAATCAAAAAAATATTCATTCCGTAGGAATATTGATTACTGTTATTTCAGTCAACAACATCTGCTAAATTCTAATTCGTTTATATTGTATTTATTATTAATTTAGAACTTGCTATAAATCAGTTAATTTACTTCTAAATTACAACAAAAAGCGATATGCAGATTTTACCGTCAGCCAGTTTAGCGCCGTTTATAAAAAATTATACTATTGTTACAATCGAAAAAGATCTCGACAACGAAGTTTTTTATCCAAGCGGATATGTCGATTTGATTATAAATATTTCTGGAGGATTTGCAGCTATTATTATTAACGGAAAACAAAAAGATACTCCTGCAATAGAATTATTGGGACATCTTACGCTTCCAACACGTCTTTCTGTAGCAAAAGGAACATCCGTACTAATAGCAAGAATTTATCCGCATGCCAGCGCACTGTTTTTTTCAGATCCTCTATCAGAATTTACCAATTATGCCACCGATATGTATGATGTTGCTTTGGGAGAAAATAGGGATTTGTATGACCAGATCATGGAAAGGAACGATTTATTGTCTAAAATAAGTGTTTTAGAAACGTACTTTCTTAAAAAATTAAAGAAAAATGAAACTAGATTAAAAAAAGTTTCAATAGTTCAGAATCTGAGTCAGGAGCTTTTTCGACATCATAAGCAATTGGATTTACCTTTCCTTGCCCACCATTCAGGATTATCAGAAAGGTATATCCAAAAACTTTATTTGTCTAATATTGGCATAAGTCCTGCTGCTTTTACCTCTGTAGTCCGATTTAATAAAAGTCTGGATTTAGTACTCAACACAACAGAATCATTGACGACTATAGCTTACGATAATGGCTATTATGACCAATCTCATTTTATTAAAGAGTTTAAGAAGTTTACTGGCATTACGCCATCTGCATCCAGAAATTCGATGCTAAAAAACGATACCAATTTACAGCATGCAGTTAACATTGGTTTTTAGCCTTGTTTTGCAGGATGATTGCTGCTAAACATATCACGATGCATTTTCCAGCCATCTTTGGTTTTCTTCCAAATCACGATTACTTTTCCGTCATCTAGTTTTTTACCATTCATATCAGTCATTTCATAAAAACTTTCTTCAGTAACGGCTGTTTTTGCGTCTCCATAAAGATGCTGGATTGTGAATATAACATGCACTTGAGGTCCGCCTCTAAAAAAGGAATCAATTTGTTTTGCTCCGCATTTTGGCTCTCCATTTGGCGGAAATAGACAAGCATCATCCGTATATCTTGCAACAATAGAACCATCGTTCTTGTTGGTAAAGTCGGAGAACGTTTTGTTACTGGCTTCAATAATTTTTTTTACCTCTTTTAAAGCAGGATCTGTGGTTTGGGCATTACACCAAAAAGTAAGCATCATGAATGTGCTTAAAATGATTTTTGTTTTCATGGTTTATATATTTTTTTACAAAGAAAATTATTCTACTAGCCCAAAAATTGTAAAATAACGAACAACTTTATCATAATTGAAAACAATGCAAAAACCCCGCATCAAAGTTTGATACGGGGCTTTTTTGATGAAATTTATTAAAATTCAGATTTATTTCACATCAAACCATAATTTGGTTGTCAATAAATCTTTTCCTTGATCTGCAACAGCAGCTTGATAACTTGCTCCATTAAGAGATTGTTCTGTACCCGGATAGAAAAGACGTGAAGGAATTTTTCCGTCCAAAACAGTTGCTGGACCAGCTGTCAAGACAGGATAATCCAATCTTCTCCATTCTGTAAATGCATCAAGACCTTGTCCGAAGAAAGCAATCCATTTTTGTGTACCGATTGATTTAGCATAGTTTGAAGCATCATATTTCACGCTTGCCTGATTCAAATACGTTGAAATAGTTGTAGCATTTGTAATTCCAAATTGATTGAAAGACGCTGTAATAGCATTTTTATAATATTGCTCTGCATCTCCAGAAATATATCCTCTTGCCGCAGCTTCTGCCAAGTTAAACAAAGTTTCAGAGTAAGAAGCAATTACAGCAGGCGAAGCCGATGTAAGGAAATAAGTTCCTGGTTTTGATGTTTTTGCAAAACCTTGGCTGTTGGCATCACTATTTGATAATCCATTAGCACCACCAACATATTTTCCTACGCTTGCATCTGATGGCAATTGTGCAAATACTGGCAAACGCGGATCAGATAATGCATATAATTGATCAACCATAGTTTTTGAAATACGGAAATCGTCTCTCGTTTCAAACCAAGCCGAAGCTGGATTCTGCTGTGGTGAGCTAGTGTAAGTGAACTTAAATGTTTCACTTTCGCTGCTGATTAGTCCTGCAGCGTCACTTGTCGCGTCAATCGCTGCTTGTTTCGCCAAAACAGGTTCTCTGTCTGAAATTCTTAAAGCAATTCTCAAACGAAGTGAATTCACAAATTTTTTCCATTTTGCTATATCGCCTTTATAAACCAAATCTCCTGTTACAGAACCGTTTGCTGAGTTTAATAAAGATTGTGCTTGTTTCAAATCTTCAAGCAATCCTGTATAAACTTCTTTTTGAGTATTATACGCTGGCGTTACTTTTTGACCTGCTTCTTTGTACGGAATACTTCCGTAAGCATCTGTCAGCAATAAAAATGTCCACGAACGTAGCGATAAGGCAATTCCTTTATAATTAGAATTAGCCTGTGCATCTGGAAACTTTATAATTGTGTTCAAATCTGTAATTAGAGTTGAATATCCTTTATCCCACAATGAAGTGAAAGAAGTGTTCGAAACATCGTAACGGTCTGGTTCTGTATATTGAATTTTAGCCCAATGCTGTACAAAAAGTAATGTTGAGTTAAAGTTATTTGCATCTCCCCAATACAAATCTGCACCTTGTTTTAAAGTACCAGTCAAAAGGTACGGCGCAAGTGGCGTTTCAGTTGCATTTGGGTTTTTATTTATATCGTCAAGAGTATCACTGCAAGAGCTCAGTGTCAATGCAAACAGTATTGTATATGATAGTTTTTTTAGCATGATTCCGAGTTTTTAAAATTTAACATTAAGGTTAAGACTGAAGTTTCTAGTTGTTGGCAACGCTAAACTTTCCAATCCTTGTGCATTTCCTGTATTGAAAGCTGTTTCAGGGTCAATATTTGGCGCATCTTTATAGATAAAGAATAAGTTACGTCCAGCTGCAGTAATGCTTGCTCCTTCTAATCCTAACTTTTTAACCAATTTTTTATCAACATTATAAGTTAGTTTGATCTCTCTCATTTTTACAAAAGTTGAGCTATAGATATAGGCTTCGCTAATATTGTATGATGCTTTATAATATTCTTGTGCACTAATCACTTTATTATTTGGCGTTCCGTCTGCAAATACACCGCCGAAAATCATTCCGTCATCATAAACCGTTACACCGCTTGGAGCAGCTCCTCCGCTTACCAAAGTTTTTGGGTTAGCTGTATTATTTCCTGGATAATAGTAGCTTAAACCTCCGTTTTCAGCGCCACGTCCTGGAAGAGTCTGTGCTAAAACTCCTGTATAGTTTCCTGTTCTGTTAGTTCCAGAGAAAAGTTCACCGCCAATGCTAGCATCAACAAGGAAAGAAAGCTCAAGATTTTTGTAAGTCAAAGTATTCGTAAGACCTGCTAAATAATCTGGCGTGTAATGTCCTAGAACCTTTTTTGTCGGATCTGCTTTTGGAAGACCGTTTGCTCCTACTACAATATTGCCGCTTGCATCACGCTGATAAGCTGTTCCGTAAAGTGCTCCGTAAGCTTGCCCAACAGACGCCAATACATCGACACCTCCAGAAGAACCAATTGTATAGTTTTTAATATCTCCAGCGTAATCTAGAATTTCTACTTTACTCTTATTTTTTGAATAATTTACAGCCACATTCCATTTGAAGTTTTCAGTTTGAACTGGATTCCCGTCCAATTGCACCTCAATACCTTGGTTGTTGATTTTACCCGCATTGATTAACTGCGAAGTATAACCGCTTGATGCCGTAGTTTTAATTTCTAAAATTTGGTCGAAACTATTTGTATTATAGTACGCTACATCAAAATGAAGTCTGTTTTTCCAGAAAGAAGCTTCAAGACCTACCTCTGTAGAACGAGTTGTTTCTGGTTTTAGGTTTTCATTTAATTTCTTTTGAGAAGAAGTCTGAATTGGGTTTCCGTCAAATGCTGTTTGGAAATTGTAAACCGTAGACAATTGGTACGGATCTGCATCGTTACCTACTTCAGACCATCCACCTCTAACTTTTAAGAAATCAAGTGTACTGCTCTTAATGTTTAATGCATCTGTTAAAACTACACTTCCGTTAAAAGAAGGATAGAAATAAGAACGGTTGCTGCTTGGCAATGTAGACGACCAGTCATTACGCGCTGTTACGTTTAAGAAAGCATAGTTTCTAAATCCTACTTGAGCAGATGCGTAAGCACTATACACTCTTAATCTTGACAATGAATTTGATGAAGTTAACGGATCTCTAGAGTTAGTTAAAGTATATAAATCTGGAACCGCTAAACGTGGCGCTTTCTGATAATTGTTGGCATCGCTATGGTTACGAATATTGAAACCTGCAAGCGCATCTAAACTGAAATCATCATTTAGCTGTTTTGTATATTGAAATATACCCTCAGTATTTTGTTCATTTACTGTGTATGCGTCTTCAGCATACGATCCGAAAGGAGTTCCGTTTGTACCATACTTAATAGTATATTTTCTGCGGTCATTATAATAATCAACACCTGTACGGAATCTGAAGTTAAGTCCTTCAGCCAATTTCGCGTCTAAATGGACATCTCCAATTATACGGTTACGCTGTTGGCTTGTTGTATTATAATAGGCATTCCAATAAGGGTTACTGTAGTAACTGTTGTTCCAGTTAGTGTTCCAATCTTTATCCAATTCATTAATGTCGACCTGACGTCCGAACCAAAGAAACTGAAGCATTACACCCGCAGCACGCCCTCCTGATGGACCTCCTGGCAATTGTGGAGCATTTGTAACAATATAATTAGCATTAACACCAACTTTTACATTTTCAGAAATCTGATAATTAGTATTAATTGTAAAGTTTGTTTTGTTTATTTCACTATTAGGCACAGTTCCAAGTTGTTTCTGATTGTTTACACCTAAACGAAAATCTCCTTTATCATTAGCTTTTGCAATAGAAACACTATTGTCGTAAGTAAGTCCAGTATTAAAGAAATCTTTTACATTGTTTGGATGAGCTACAAAAGGAACGGCTTCACCTTTAGAATAAAACTGAGGTATTAAACGACCGTCCATTCTTGGTCCCCAGCTTTCATCAACTCCATCATTAACTCCTCCTCCTTTTCCGTCTACGTAGCTAAATCTTCCGTTAGAACCTTGACCAAAAGTATTTTGGAAAGAAGGTAAAGTAGCTACTTGAGAAACAGTTATACCTGTATTAAAAGTAACTCCATATCCTGATTTTTGTCCTTTTCCCGATTTTGTAGTAATAAGCACAACACCATGCGCAGCACGCGATCCGTAAAGAGCGGCAGCATTGGGTCCTTTTAAAACTGTTAACGTTTCAATATCCTGCGGATTTAAATCGGCAATGGCATTTCTGAAATCACGAGTTGCTCCTCCAAAGTTCAATTGAGAGTTATCTACAGGAACTCCGTCTACCACGAAAAGTGGCTGGTTGTTTCCTGCAATAGAAGTTTCCCCACGAATGATAATACGCGAAGATCCCATATCTCCTTGTGAATTTGTAATACGAACACCTGCCAGTTTACCAGAAAGACCATTCAAAAAGTTGGTTTCTTTTGTAGTAGCCAATTCTTTTCCTTTTAATGCCTGAGTCGTATATCCTAGAGATTTCTTTTCTTTAGAAATTCCAAGTGCCGTTACCACAACTTCAGACAATGCATTCTGTTCTTCAGTAAGACTGATCGTGATAGCGTTTTTGTTTACTACAACTTCTTCTTTTTTATATCCTAAATAACTAATTAAAAGTGTGTAAGGGAATTTTTGTCCGGTTTGGAAGAAAAATTTCCCATCTGTATCGGTAACAACACCATGTGTAGTTCCTTTAATAGTTACCGAAGCCCCGATAATTGGCTCTTTTGTTACGGCATCAACTACAGTCCCTTCCAGCTTAGACTGAATTAATGGCTTAGTATCTTGAGCTTTAACTCCTATGGAAATCAATAAAATACATAGCCAAGCATATCTTTTTAATTTTATTTTCATTACTTTGTTTTAGTTTAATAAATAAGGCGGGCTCAGAACAGTTTTAAACTATTCTTGCTTTCCTTTTAGAGATGACAATTTCTTTAAACTCTGACCATTTCTGCTGCAACAGAAATGGTTTTCTTTTTTATCTGCAGCACATTCGTTTTTTCATTTTTACTTTTTTTTAGATTATTATTTTATTTGGCCTATACAATTTTTACCCTTGTTCAGGATAGTGTTATTAAAAATCTATAATGAATTTAAAAAGAGGAATTTTAACCGTAGTGATGCATAAGCTGCAAATGCCTTATGCTTTATATTTCTGAAAATGAAATGATAAGGTTTTAATCTCTGTATTTCTAACTAAATTTTAAACTCTACTAATTTGATAGAACAAAAGTATGTTAAAATTTTTAGTTCCCAAATTTTAATTAAACTTTTTGCAAAAAAAATGTTAACTGCTTTTAAAATAAAACCTTAAGCATCTAAAAATAAAATAGTTATAAGAAATGCGTTTTTTTGCGGTTTTATAAGAATTGTACTAAAAGCTCAATACTTTCAAAGGATTTTAATTCAATTATATAAATCAAACAGGATAATTTAATGTACATAAATCTAATGAAATCTGCGAGAGATATTTAATACAATTGATTGCAGCAGACGAAAATAGTAGAGCTTTATCTATTGCCCCTAGTTTCAACTAGGGGATCTTTTGGAAATTGTCAGTTGATGGCTTTAGCCAAAATCGCTTTTCTTTCCGTTCCTCTGGGAGAAACCAGAGGCTATGTTTTAAACTTTGAGAAATTTGGCTAAAGCCATTTCAGGCTAATTTTATCTACCTCCATCTAAAGATGGAGGCAATTCAATTTTTTTATAAAAAAAAGCTCCAAGATCATAAGACCTTGGAGCTTCTATTTTAGGTATCGAAATATTATAATTCGTTAAACTCGTGTAACGATTTCAATGTAGTTTCGTAAAACAAGATGGCTGCGATAAGATTTCCTTTATCAGAATACGGCATCATCTTTCTTTGGAAGTCTACTGTAGTATCTAAGAAAACCGTTGTGCCTTCTGCCTGTCCATCTAAGATTTTTTTATTCTCACTTGTATCTGGAATACCTAAATCTGCCATTGTTACACCAGGTTTAGTAACCAAAGCAATATAAGGAAGCGTTTTTACTAGAACTTTTATACGTTCAATGTACAATTCTAAAAGTTCTCCTTTTTGCATACCGCTTAATTCTTTTTGATCATGGTATTTACGGATTAAGGCAGTTGTACTAATGATACTTCTTGGTGCATTTTTTGCCTGTGCAGAAACGGCAGCAGTCGTCAAGAAGAAAAGGACACATAATAAAATAATCTTGCTCTTCATTTTCTTAATAGATTTGGTTCTTGAATAAAAACAAAAATATATAAATTATGTTAAAATGCAACTTTTATATTTTCTTTTTCACAATAAAATTATAATTATTACGTTGCGATAAGGAAAATATTACAGCAAAAGCAAGGATTTTGGGCATTTAAGCACATTTTTCCCAAAAAAAGATAAATGCTTTTTTACGATTTAATTATCCTGAAACGGCTCGGATATTTAATCCATAAGCTTTTTTTGTTTCCGTAATAGTCCATAAATTCTCCACATACAAAAACAGCGTGCACTTTTGACCAAGCCACAACACCGCAATATTCAGTTCCAGACTCTTTTTTTAATTTTTGAATCTGTTTGCCTAATGTGAATCCGAGGTACTTATAAATCGTTGGAGTATAAACTGTACCGTCTTCCAGATCTTCCAAGGCTTTATCAAAAGTGGCTTCCTTATCTATAATCTGTTTGTATTTTGCCATTACAGCATAAGTCAATTCTGCATAATCGGTGATTTTTTCGCTATCGCAATTGTCCTTAATATAGACAAAACCTGCAGATTCTTTGGCCTTGCTAATTTCTGCACTGTTCAGGTTGAATGAGGCATTGTTCTTTAAAGTTATCTTATATAAATCATCGTTTAGCTTTTCGGTTACAAAAAGATTATCTAATCCGTAAACATTTAAAGAAGCTTTAATAAATGCTATAGATGAACAATTGGTGCGTTCACCTTGTTTAAAACTTTCGAATATTTTATCAGAACTCAATTGAGCGAATGCATTTGAACAGACAAACATTAAAAGTAAAAAAACTGAAGTAACCGATTTCATGCCTTGTATTATATATTGCTTCTCAATTAGTATTGAGAGATTGTATTAGATTTTTACAAATCTATAAAAATCATGTCATATTTTTCACTTCTTCACTTTTATCTCTTAAAAAAAGTCATTTTAAAAAGGAAAAATGGATTTGTCATGAAAAGGAAGAACGAAAAAACGCCCCAAACAACTTCAGGGCGCTTTAACATTATTTTTTTTCTTCATTATCCAATTTGTCATCGAATTCGGGTTCTTCTCCTTTGAACTTTTTGGTGTCCACATCATAATTTTCATCATTTGTCAAAACTTCATCATGTTCTTTATATTGATGTTTTCTTGTATCGGTTCGATGATCTCCCCCACCTTGTTCTTTAGGGTTGGGGTTTTTCTGGGTTTGATTATTCTTTTCCATAATTTCTTCGTTTTTAAATGATTATTAAAATTAACTCAAATGCAATAGTCTGGTTTATATAATCATTTTTAAAAATTATAAAATGAAGTGGCTTTCTTAATTTGCTTTATTTCAAAAATCCGTTAAATATCGCAATTTTTCATCTTGACATATTTGCTAAACATCAATAAAACTGCATCATAAAACAAATGGCATATTATTAGAATACAACAACTTAACTTAAAACTTTTAAAATTATGGGCTTGTATCAACTACAAAAAACTGCACTTGTCATTATTGATCCATTTAATGATTTTCTTTCTGAAGGAGGAAAATTATTTCCTGTAGCAAAAGAAACTGTTGAAGGAAATAAAGTGGTCAGCAACATAAAAAAACTATTGACAGCTGCGAGAGAAAATAAAATCCAGGTGATTTACGCACCGCATCGCCACACTCAAAAAGGCGATTACTTGAACTGGAAGTACTTGTCGCCTTCGCATGCAGGAACCAAAAATATCACTTTGTTTGAAAAAGATTCATGGGGAGCCGAATTTCATCCTGATCTCATTATGCAGGAAGGCGATCATATGGCGCAAAATCATTGGACTGCCAGCGGTTTTGCCAACACCGATTTAGACTTTCTTTTGCGTCAGCACGATATTGACCAGATTGTTATTGCTGGAATGAGAGCTAATACCTGCATTGATTCAACTGCGAGATTTGGTGTCGAACTGGGCTATCATGTCACTTTAATCAAAGACGGAATTGGTGCTTTTAATTGGGAAGAAATTAAAGCAACGGTCGAAACTAATTTTCCTAATTACGGACATGCACTTCTCTCTACTGACGAATTCATAAATAGTATCAATTCATAAAAACAACAACATAAAAATGTATAACAATGGAAAAAGAAAACACCTTCTCAGAAGCAATCCAGTCTGAAACTAAATTTGCTTCAATTAAAGATCATAAAATCGCTTATAGATCGATAGGCAAAGGCTTGCCAATTATCCTTTGCAATAGATTTCGAGGGAATCTCGACGATTGGGATCCTGCGTTTTTAGACGCTTTGGCACAAAAATACCAAGTCATCACATTTAACTTCAAAGGATTGGCCTCTTCTACCGGAACACCTCATGAAACCATTTTAGGTTTTGGAAAAGATGCTTTGGACTTGGCAGATGCTTTAAACATTGATAAATTTATTTTAGGAGGATGGTCACTTGGCGGATGGGCTGCGCAGGTTCTTACAACCGAATTTCCAAATAGAATTACCCATACCATTCTAATAGGAACCAAACCTCCAGGAAAAGTAAGTCATTCTATGGAAGAAATTTTTCTTAAAACAGCTTACATTCCAGATTATACCCTTGAGCACGAAACCATATTGTTTTTTGAACCGACTTCTGAAATAAGTAAAAAAGCAGCAGTAGAAAGTCATAAAAGAATCAATAAAAGAAAAGATAAAGATCCAAAAGTAAGACCTGAACTTTGGGAATACTATGCAAAGTCTCATGATGATTATATCAACGATCCTTACAAATCCAGAGAAAAATTAATGCAAACAAACATTCCAATATTGGTAATCTCTGCCAATCATGAAGTTTGTTTTCCGCCAGAAAACTGGTTCGAGCTGAACCAAAAACTGCCAACAGCAACACTTATTACTATCGCTCAAACTGGTCATGGCCCTCAAAGCCAATATCCGGATATGATTGCACGCTACATTGATGATTTCATAGAAACAAACTAAAAAAACGCAAAATACTGATTTTTAAATCTTTATCTTTTATATTTTTGAAATGCGATTTAGATTTGAAAATCAGTAGTTTAAATAGTACAGTTGACGTAAATTTGCATATTCATAACCAATAAGCTGTACAATAGAATGTGGACTATATGTCATGAATGCCAAGGACAGGGCAAAATAAATCGCGGACTCAGTAAAAAAGCGCAACGCCGTTATCAGACGGAATTGGCGGCATATGAAAGTTCGCAGACTAAAATTGCTCCAATGCGTCCTAAAGCGCATCTGCATTTGTGCACAAATTGCTTAGGGTCTGGATTAATTCAATCTGAAAAATATCTTGAACCTGATCTCACAAAACCTCATGTTGCCATTATTGGTGCAGGCATAGGCGGAGTTGCCTTAGCGGTAGCTTGTTTACATCGCGGAATTCCTTTTACAATTTATGAAAGAGACAGAGACTTTGATGCCAGATCTCAAGGCTACGGACTTACGTTGCAACAAGCCAGTAAAGCCATGAAAGGTTTGGGAATTACTTCTCTAAACGGCGTTATTTCGACAAAACACATTGTACACAATACTGATGGAAAAATATTAGGAGAATGGGGAACCAGAAAATGGTTGGAAACCGCTATTAAGTCACCTACAAAACGCACTAACATACATATAGCAAGACAATCGCTTCGATTGGCGCTTTTGGAACAGCTTGGCGAAAACAATGCTGTACAATGGGGCCACCAATTAGTAAACCTTACAGCAGCTGAAGAAAGTGTAGAATTAAACTTTCAGGCAAACGGAGAAATAATAACAACAAAAGCTGATCTTGTTGTAGGCGCAGATGGCATAAGAAGCGCCGTTAGAAGAATTATAATTGGCGAAGAAGCAACACCGCTTCGTTACTTAGATTGCATTGTAATATTAGGAATTTGTCCGTTAAGTGCTCTAGAAGGGCTTTCTAGCGATTTGCTAGATAGCGAAACAATATTCCAGACTGCTAATGGAAATGAACGAATTTATGTAATGCCTTATACGGCTGATTCGGTCATGTGGCAATTAAGTTTTCCAATGTCTGAAGAAGAAGCCAAAAATTTAAGTGCAAAAGGACCAAAGGCCCTAAAAGAAGAAGCCTGCCGAAGAACACAGTGGCACGCTCCTATTCCTCAAATTTTGGAAGCCACGCAAGAAAATCTAATTTCTGGATATCCTGTTTATGACCGTGAATTATTAAGTGCAGCATTATTAGAAAAAAATCACAATATCACTTTAATTGGCGATGCAGCGCATCCAATGAGTCCGTTTAAAGGACAAGGCGCCAATCAAGCTTTGTTAGATGCTTTAAAATTGTCCAGAAAAATTTCGAAAGGCTGTAATGCTAAGTCAAAATGGAAAGAAAGAGGATTGAGAGAATGTGTATTAACCGAATTTGAAGCTGAAATGCTCGAACGAAGCGCCGCAAAAGTCAAAGGCTCAGCCGATGCTGCGCAGTTCTTGCATTCTGAGATTATACTTCAAGAAGGCGATGAGCCTAGAGGAAGGTGCCTTAAGAGGGAGAAAGATTCAGAGAAAAAAGATTAAAGATTAAAGACGAAAGATTAAAATTCAAAAAGCTAAACAAAATTTGTTTAGCTTTTTTTTATATTATTAATTTTCAACCCTATACATGTAAATTAAACAATAATTTAATATTATTTTATAACAACATCACATCTCATATTTTTAATTTTATGATCTCATTTACAAACAATTAAAAAAATAGCGTCATGAAAAATTTACAAATAAATTTCAGTCCAAACAATGAAACCTGTACAGACCGAACTTTGGTTTGTAAAGGTGACAATAACGAATTGATATTTCGTAAAACTTATGTAGGAGATTGGGGAGATTGGGACGAAAAACCAGAAGATGCATTACAAGACAAGCCTCTTTATCTGGATCAAAATACAAGTTTTACAAGTGCAGTTTAATCTCAAACTGTTATAAAACTATTTAGGCAATACAATTATGAAATGATTATCCTAAAACACTAATTGTATTGCTTAAATTTTCTTTGTTTATAAAATCCAGAATAAATTCTTTTACTTCATTGCTTGCTTCCGTTTTGGTTGCAAACGAATTAATATAAAATTCATCATCCTTGTCACTAATATGAATAATTTCTGTGTAGCCTTTAGTAATTAAACTGCCTTTTAGTTTGATTACGTTTACCTGCTGCTTTCCATCAAGTTCTTTGCGAACCTGTAATTTTATAGCTCTTTCCATATTCAAATAATTTTAAATAATTAACTATCATTCAGTTACTAAATTTAAAACATTTAATCTATCGAAATCAGATTTTAACACTATCCGCAACATATTATTTATCAACATATTATAAACATTTCTTCTTTTTTTATAATAGAAATGCCAAATACCAGCAAAATCAAGTCTTTCGAGGTTAATTTCCTGTAAATTCTTTGTCGCTAAGAGTTTTCATAAACGCAATAAGGTTTTCTTTTTCGGGTTCTGTCAGCGGAATTTTATTACCGTTATTTTTAAAAATAGGATCCAAATTTTCTGCTTCCAAAACACCTGTGTCGAAATAATCCAAAACTGATTTTAATGTAGGAAACTGACCAAAACTTCCATAAGGCGCTGTATATTCAACATTACGCAGACTTGGAACTCTAAAACTCATAAAATCAGACGGGATTCCGGTAACTCTTCCTCGTCCTGCTTCATTAGAATCTGTATTTACTGGAAAACCAATATTTCTAAAACTTTGATCTGTAAACAATTCTGTGCTATGACAGTTGGCACATTTCTGTTGAAATGTTGCGTAGCCTGCCGCTTCGCTTTCTGTAAACGAGTGTCCTTCTTTTCGTTTTACTTTATCGTATTTGCTGTTAGCAGAAATTAAAGTATATTCAAACTGAGCAATACTCTTATAAATTCTATCAGCAGTAATTTCCTGATCGCCAAATGCTTTTTTAAATAAATCTTTATAAAAAGCATCATCTTTAATTTTTCCGATCACTTCCAGAATCGATGAATCCATTTCTTCATGCGTAATAATTGGCACTAAAGGCTGCGTTTCCAACTGCAGTCTGCTTCCATCCCAATTAAAGAACTTTAGAAACATCAAATTCTGAAGAGGTGGAGCATTTCTAAGACCAACTCTTCCTTCAATGCCAATTGCTCGCGCATTATGATCTGCAAAAGCATTCGCTTGAATATGACAGCTTGCACACGAAATTGTATTGTCTGCGCTAAATCTTTTGTCAGAGAAAAGTTTTTCACCCAATTCAACTCCATATTTTGTAGGCTTGTTCAAACTTACGTAACTGTTTACTTCTGGAAAATCAGTCGGAATAGGCAATGCAAGTTCAGGATTATCAAAATAAGTTTCATCAGAATCACTACTGCTACAAGAAGCGAAAAAGATTACGATTATGATAAAGCCAAATATTTTTTTCATTTTTAACGAATTTTAAAATAGAGCCGTCTTTTTAATTTCAGACGGCTCCAAAATATATTTAGTTTTCTACACTAGTAACAGAAAACATTCCTGAGATATCATTTGTTCCATTTCCTCCCAAATTATCCACAAATTTTACCATCTGAGCTGCAGTATGAATATTCGGAGTTGCATTATCAGTCATTGTTGTTCCAGTCGATAATGTAATTGTATTGATTTTTCCGCTCAATAACTTATCAAAATCCGCTTTAATTTTGATTTTTGGAGCTTTGCTTCCTACCACTGCATTTGCTGTAAGGCTTAATGTAATATCTCTGTAAGCATTTACACCTTGAGTATAAGCGCCTTCTTTTCCTGCTACAGTACTTCCAGTATGAATAGACATAACTTTATTATCAGTATCATAAAAACCTTCTACTTTCGTAAAACGGTATCCTGTTCCCCATTCCCACATCATTTGAGTATCATTGGCTCCTGCTGCTGCATAAAATTTAGGAAATCTAGTCTGATCTAGAGTATTCTGCTCTGTTTTAATACCCAAACCAAATTTAATCTGTTTGTATGTTGCTGATGGCACATTGCTCAAAACATAGCTCAATGATTCCGTTTTTGCCTGATCGATTACAGTTGCGCCTTTATCTAAATCATTTACATTGTAAGGCACTTCGCTCCCATCATCTTTTATAAGACGAATATTGCTGATTACGTATTTTAACTCAGAAAAATGGTGAATTTGCCCTGCTGCAGAAGTATTTGTTGTTGCTGAAGCTGAAGTTGCATCACCTAAAACAATTGTCTTTTCTTTGAAAGTATTATTGAATTCCAGGGTTAAGTTGTTTGCTGCAGGTGTATCGTCATCGCTTGAACATGATACAAATGCTAAGGTAGCCGCTGATAATAAAAGGTATTTTTTTAAAGTTTCCATTATATGATTTTAATTTTTGTATTGCATTCTATTTTTATTAATTGACAAGGACAATTATAAAATAGGCGGCGGTACAAAAATTTCAAGACAAGGTTCTGGCTGACCAGATTCTTTATATAAATTTACTTTTTTAGAATGAATTGCTTTTGTAACAGAAACCGCAAATTCGATATTAGCAATTAAAGCAATATCAATCTTTTTGCTGATGCTTCTCAATTCTAAATCTGTATTTTTTTCGGTTTCCTGAAGTTCTTTTTTCAAATGGCATTTACCATGGCATTGCAATTCTGGCTTGGCTTTGTTAACGCAAAACTCTTTTTCTATCGCTTTTTGGTTCAGTTTAAAGTGCACAATGATAAGCGCCTGCTGGAAAGAAACCAGCAGGAACAGAATCGTCATAGTGATACTAAAAACCTTTTTCATTTTACTTGTATAATAATTCTAACACATAGAAACATAGTTTTTAGAAATTTGTAAAAGGTGTTTCACTTTTAATAAAACTCATAGCACTATGTGTTAGAAACTAGTTTCTTTCTTTTTCTTTTCAAGATCACAGAAAAATCTATGTTCCTATGTGTTTAAATTTAATCTTGATGTTTTTCTAATTAGAAATTCAATTTTAAAGACGTGAAAATATTACGCCCCATTCTCGGGATATTTCCCCAGTCAGCATACGTACTGTAATATTCATTTAATACATTCTCTGCACCAATCTGGATTGTGCTTCTCACTTTATTGATTGCAAAAGAATAATCGGCAGAGATATTCCAAATGGCATAAGCCGCAGTCAAATCTTCTCCGTATTCCGGACTGTAATTAATCTGTTCGAAATCGCCATTTACAGAAGTCTGGATTCCGAAATTTTTATACATATAGTACAATGAACTCAAATAGCTTAACGGACGTATAAATGGCAGATTTCCTCCTTTATTGTCCATTCCGCGAGCATAAGTCAACGTTCCTTTCCAGTGCAGATGCTCTAAAATATCGTAGCTTACATTCGCAGACATATTCAAAAGTGTTGCATAATCTAAAGAAGTATAGCCTTTTACCCCAACCGACTGATAATTCATTGGACTTCCTAAACTCAAGATTTTACCAATAATATAATTGTCAATGTAGAAATAGTTGATTTTTCCCTGAATGCTTAATCTTTCGTTTGCAAAACCTGCGCTTGCATTTCCTTCATACGAAATTTCATTTTTCAGATTGGGATCTCCGATATAATCGTAGCGGTCAAAACTATTATAAATGTAATATCCGTAACCTTCAGAAACAGAAGGCGCTCTATGACCATAACCCGTTCCAACAGAAAAATTAAACTGATCTATATTTAACTGATAACTGGCATTTAAACTTGGCAGAAATCTCGTTTTTTCCTGAGGCGCGCCTGGGTGAAAAATCCAGTTGAACTCTATATATTTAGAATAATTGTAGTTCACCCCCAAAGAACCGCCAAGATTCACAGTGCTTTTCTCCGAAAGCTCCCAAGAATTATTCATAGAAAGTCCAGCAAAACGTGTTGTTACCCAAGGCCAGCTATAGGCAAACATGGTTCTTTCGCTTCGATCCTGCGGATACATACGCATTTCTGCAATAGACAAATTATCGTAGGCATTCAACTGAATTTCAGATGAATAGTTATTTCTTTTCAAATTGGCTTTAGAAACCAAGCCATAGGTTGTGCTCCAACCCGGCATATCCATATGAACCAAATTCTCAGGACGTGTAGTATCATCCATATAATGTTCGATTGCATTAAAATATACTTTCGTATCCACTACTCTAACCAAACCTTCTTCAAACAATTGTTTGTAAGACGCTGAAGTAATGAGTGCGCGTGAAAGCCACAAATCCATTGGCAAAGCAGGATAACCTACGTCTTTTGCCACATCAAAAATCGCGTCTAATCGTAATGATGATAAATCGCTGGTTTTATAAGCAAATCCTAATGAAGTATTGAATTTATTGTATTGCGAATGCTTTACTTCATTGTTGTTTCCGTCATGATAATTATCGGCCGTTCGGTAGGAAATGCTTCCGTCAGCCACAAATTTAGTTCCCGAATAAGAGATATTTCCTAAATTGAAAAACTGCTTATTATTAAACTCAAATCCTGTCTGATACGTTCCATTCCATTTCTTTTGAAGTCCAAACGGCGTGCTTTTTCTTTTTAAATCGATGCTTCCTGCAATTGTTGATCCATGCAGGCTTCCCTCCTGTCCCGATTTAATATCGATTGCCGCGAGATTATTGCTTTCTACATAAGACGTAATTGGATCCATTTTATCGGTACAAGCGCCAAACACATGCATTCCGTCAATGGTAACTGTAGAACGTTCCGTGCTCATATTGTTTAACAAAGGTTCCCATGCATAAGCTCCACGCTTTATAAAACTGATATTCTCTGAGGATGACAGAAATTCATCAACAGAAACCGCCATTTTCATCTCGGTTTCAATTTTCTTTTTTGCGGCGTTTTTTACTGTTACTTCTTCTAAGTTTTTAATACTGTCGTGATGTGCATGCTGGTTTTGAGCCGTTACAGACATTCCCAAAAAAAGTAGCATTATAATATATTTCATGTTATTAGAATAAAGTATCAATATATAGTTCGCTTTTCACGCCTTCAACCCCCGGCGTATGATCGGTCGGAACTACAGTTCCTTTTACTATTAATCCGTTTTGGTTCATCATAATTAGATTCAATGTCCAGTTTCCTGTCATCGTATAATTAACCACACCGTGATACAAACCATCATTTCCTTGCGTTAAATCTTTATTATTTGGCGAAGAATGATTGCCCATTGAAGGTTCAGGCATTCTAGGATCTAACTTTAAAGTATAGCCCACAACTTCTGTATATGAAAACTGTGTTGGATCAGGGAAAGTTCCCGCAGGCGTGGTTGGTTTGTTGTATTTATAAACCCCTGCCACAAGTGGATTTTCTGAAACCATAGGTTTTTGAGGCGAAATCAATGCTATAACATATTGTTCTCCATCATTTCCTGCAAAAGCCGTCATGTTTAGATTTTTATTGGGTTGCTGTGCTACCGAAATATCTTTATTAATCTCATATTTTTGGTTATCAGCCGTAAAACTGATGTACAATTTCCAACTTGCCGTCGTTGAGCTTTCGCCAGTAAAAACAGAATAACCAATGTAGTATTTGTTAGTAGGATCATATGCTAGATTATATTCATGCGGACATGAACTTTTGCTTCCGTCAGCATTGCTCAAAATAGGCAGAAAAGTTACAGCAGAAGAAGTCAGCTCCTGATTGTTTTGAGTGCTCACAATTTTCAAGTGAAGCTCATTATATCCTTTATAGAATGTTCCGTTTAAGGCATCTATGGTTATCTTATAGTTCCCATTAATAAAAGAAGTCGCTTCTTTAAATTCGTAGCTTTCAGGAACTTCAGAACCAGTTTCAGCTTCGTAATCTGTTTTATCGATTGTACAGGAAGTAACCGCAAACAATAGTGCGATTATACAAAAATTAAAAGATTTCATTTGATGATGTTATAAAAAAAATTTAATATTCAACACCTTGCCATAAATTTTTGAATATCAAAAAAGAACCAAAATGCTGTGAGCAAACCAAAATATTGGCAGTGTAAATGAAAATGGAAGTGTTTTCCTTTCAATTACAAAAGAAGATCAAAATCAGTTTTAGAAAAATAAATTGAGTAATTTTATCTCAACTAGAATTATAAGCACTAGTAAATCGAGCAAAACAAAACTATTCGAAAATTCAAATTTCAGAATTGGAATTTGGAATTTCACAAATTGGATTTTATAAAAACAACAGGATTTTAATCTCTATACTGTATAGAGAGGAGGATGAAAAGTAAGATTAGAAGCCCCGATAGGTTTCTTTTCAAATAAAATTGAAGTATTCTCTTTTGATTCGATAACTGGAATTGTACTAAAATTAGTTTCAGCAGTATTTTGAACGTATACAAGCTCTAATTTATCTTTTAGGCTATCCTGCATTTTTCGTTCGTTATCAGAATATTTTTTAATGCTTTTTTGAAGTTCGCAACGACCATTACAGCTATTAAAAGCTTGTTTGCGTTGCACACAGATGGTTTTTGCAATTTCTTTTTGATTGATTTTAAAAGAAGCATAAACGAACAAGCTGCCAAAAGATGGCGACAGTATTAAAATAGAAAGCGCTATGATGATTACTCTTTTCAATGCTTGTTCAATAGTTGCTGGCAAAAGTACATACTATTTTGTATTTATTTTAACGATTTCTTCATTTTTTATTGGATAATAACTAATCAATTGCATTTGCAAAAAGCGAACTCCTCATCAATTAACGAAATATCGCAAATAAAAAACTTTCTCTTTTCGATAAAGCCTTTAAAATAAAGCCATTGTAAATAAGGCACGTTAATTGGCTACTGTCTGGCATAATTTCCAAATATAAAATGAATAATATGAAAATTAAGCAAACATCCCTCTTTCAGCATGCCCCACCACGTATTCAACACAAAAATTTTCACTTCTTAATCTAGATTAACCGATAGGCCTTTCAATCTGCAATACATTTGCAGTGTAATCATAACAAAACAAAATACAATACCACTTATAAGTTTAAAATTTAAACCTATAAATCAATTTAAATTAAAAATATAAACAAATATTAATCTTAAAATCAAAAACCATGAGCACATTTACAGTAAAAGACGGAACAGAAATTTATTATAAAGATTGGGGAACAGGACAGCCAATTGTTTTTCATCACGGATGGCCTTTATCAAGCGATGATTGGGACGCACAGATGATGTTTTTTCTTCAAAAAGGATACAGAGTTATTGCACACGATCGCCGCGGTCATGGACGTTCAAGCCAGACTTCTATAGGAAATAACATGGAAACTTACGCATCAGACATTGCTCAATTAGTTGAGGCTCTTGACTTAAAAGATGCAATTCACGTTGGTCACTCAACAGGAGGCGGTGAAGTAATTCGTTATGCTGCAAAATACGGAAAAGGGCGTATCTCAAAAGCAGTAATCATTAGCGCTGTACCACCAATTATGGTTCAAAGCGAATCGAATCCTGAAGGTGTGCCTTTGTCTGTTTTTGATGAAATCAGAAAAGGAACGGGTTTTACCAGATCGCAATATTTTTATGATTTCCCTATTCCTTTTTACGGATGGAATCGCGAAGGTCAAACCGTTCAAGAAGGAATTAAGCAAAATTGGTGGCGTCAAGGAATGATGGGTTCTGTATTATCTCATTATGAAGGAATTAAAGCTTTCTCTGAAACTGATTTTACAGAAGATCTTAAAAGTTTAGATATTCCGGTTCTTGTGTTGCACGGAGAAGATGACCAGATCGTTCCTTATCATCAAGCGCCAAAATCAGCAAAACTGCTAAAAAACGGAAAATTGATTTCTTACCCAGGATTTCCTCACGGTATGCCAACCACAGAAGCAGAAACGATCAATAATGATATTCTAGCTTTCATAAAATAACTCTTAAAACCTAACTGTCTGCAAAACTTCTTTGCAGACAGTTTAAATCTCTCCAAGTTATGAGTTCATTACAACAACCTTATTTTGAAACCGTTACCGAAGCTTTACAATGGCTAAATGTACAAGGTTTTACAGAAAACTTCAATCTTGATGTAGATTGCATCAGATGCAATACCAACACGCTTAGAATGTCTCCAGAAGAGTTCAGAATCGAATATTTATTTCGTTTCGAAGGTGATACTGATCCCGGTGATGAAGATATTGTATACGGCATAATCTCTGACATTTACAATGTAAAAGGTGTTTTAACCAGCGCTTTTGGAATTTATGCAGATTCAGTTTCTGCTGAAATGATTAAAAAACTTTCTACACATTAATATCAAAATAACAGCATATCGTAAGAATAACGATATATCGCTAGTTCTCTCGGAAATTAAATACTCTATTGACTAATTATAAAATCTAAAAAATAAACATCATGAAACCATCATCTAACTTATTGACACCAGACAATCACGCCTTAGTATTAATCGATTTTGAAGGTCAAATGGCTTTTGCAACGAGCAATCTTCCTGTACACGAATTACGTACAAATGTGGCAATCGTTTCTGGAGCATCAAAAATCTTTAATGTGTCAACAGTGGTAACTACAGTTGCAGAAGAAAGCTTCTCGGGTCCTGTTTTCCCTGAAGTTGAAGAATTTTATCCAATCGCTACTTCTGGATATATTGATAGAACAACAATGAATACTTGGGAAGACGAAAATGCCTATAAAGCTATTGTAGCAAAAAATAAAAAGAAAATAGTTCTTGCTGGATTATGGACAAGCGTTTGTATTGTTGGGCCTGCTTTATCTGCTATTGAAGAGGGATACGAAGTTTACATTATTACAGATGCCTGTGGCGACGTAAGCAAAGAAGCTCACGAACGTGCCGTACAGAGAATGGTACAAGCTGGTGCAATTCCTATAACTTCTATCCAATATTTATTAGAACTTCAAAGAGACTGGGCGCGAGAAGCTACTTATGGTCCTGTAACTTCTTTAATGAAAAAATATGGCGGTTCTTATGGAATAGGCATCCAATATGCACATACTATGTTGAAACACTAATCTAAAGAGTTCATTTAAACCTATATACCTATCCTAGGCTCTACTCTAAATAATTTAATTATGAAAGCAGATTTAATTTTATTCAACGGAAAAATTCATAGTTTCAATCCAGAAACTCCAAATATAACAGCAGTCGCGATTAAAAACGGAAAATTTATTGGCGTTGGAAATGACAGCGATATCATGCAGTTTGCTTCTGAAGAAACCAAAATAATCGACCTTCAGAATAAGAGAGCTGTTCCAGGAATCAACGATTCGCACATTCACCTTATTCGTGGCGGATTAAACTATAATTTAGAATTACGCTGGGATGGAGTTCCGTCTCTAGCCGATGCGCTTCGAATGCTAAAAGAGCAAGTTGATCGCACTCCAAATCCGCAATGGGTACGTGTAGTGGGCGGTTGGTCTGAATTTCAATTTGCTGAACGCAGAATGCCAACTTTAGAAGAAATCAACGCTATTGCGCCAGATACTCCTGTTTTTATTCTGCATTTGTACGATAGAGCGATTATGAACAGAGCGGCACTGAGAGCTGTTGGATATAACAAAAATACGCCTGCGCCTCCAGGCGGACATATTGAGCGTGACTCAAACGGAGAGCCAACAGGACTTATTATTGCAACGCCAAATGCGATAATTTTGTATTCAACTTTGGCTAAAGGCCCTACTCTTTCTTATGAGCATCAGCTTAACTCGACACGTCATTTTATGAAAGAATTAAATCGTTTCGGAATCACCAGTGTGATCGATGCTGGCGGCGGATTTCAGAATTTTCCAGACGATTATAAAGTGGTGAATGAATTGAATGAAAAGAACCAATTGACAGTGCGAATTGCCTACAATCTTTTCACACAAAAGCCAAAACACGAATTTGAAGATTTTTCAGATTGGATTGATACCGTAAAATTATATCAGGGAAATGATATGTACCGCCACAATGGCGCTGGTGAAATGTTGGTTTTCTCTGCTGCTGATTTTGAAGATTTTCTACAGCCAAGACCTGATCTTCCAGAAAACATGGAAGCCGAATTAGCAAAAGTGGTTCGTCTTCTGGTAGAAAACCGCTGGCCGTTTAGACTGCATGCGACTTACAACGAAAGCATTACCAGATTCTTAAATGTATTTGAAAAAATAAACCAAGATATTCCTTTCAACGGACTTCCGTGGATTTTTGACCACGCAGAAACTATTGATGAAAGAAACATCGAACGTGTAAAAGCTTTAGGAGGCGGAATTGCTGTTCAAAGCAGAATGGCTTATCAAGGAGAATATTACACAGATCGTTACGGAGCTAAAGCTGCAGAAAACACACCTCCAATCAAAAAAATGATCGAAATGGAAGTTCCTGTTGGCGCAGGTTCGGACGCCACAAGAGTAAGCAGTTACAATCCGTGGGTTTCCATGTATTGGATGACGGTTGGAAAAACTGTTGGAGGCTTGCAATTGTACAATGAAACCAGATTGAACAGACAAACGGCTTTGGAATTGTACACCAGAGGAAGCGCTTGGTTCTCGCAAGAACAAACAAAAAAAGGAGATATTAAAGTTGGAATGTTTGCCGATTTAGTGGTTTTAGACCGAGATTATTTTGCAATTGACGACGAAGACATTAAAAAAATCGAAGCTGACTTAACCATTGTAGACGGAAAAATTGTGTATGCAAACGGAGATTTTTCTTCTTTCTCCCCTCCTCACATTCCGATTCTTCCAGATTGGTCACCAACAAATATTTATAACGGATATCCTGTAAGGAGCGGTTTGCAAAGTGCAATTGAAAAAAATGCAAAAGCCGATGCAAAACCAAAACTGACTTCGCAGATTCATAGCTGCAGCGGAAGTTGCGACGTTCATTTACACAATCACGACGCTGCCCGATTGAGCAATGTTCCTGTTAATAATTATAATGCATTCTGGGGAGCTTTGGGCTGTTCTTGTTTTGCTTTTTAAATCTCAAAAAATGATTGATATTATAAAACAAATCCTGTATTCCGATTTAGGGACATCATTCAACAATGCAGCTCTTTTAGCTTTTAGAGTTCTGCTTGCCATTGAATTATTCAGAGTACACGGAATGAAAAAATTTAGAGTCGAAAACGGACAAAAAGAACATGTTCCAAATCCGCTGCATCTGCCAGAAAAACTAAACGGTTTGGTAGCAACATTTTCAGATACTGTCATCCCGTTTTTCATCATTCTAGGGTTTGGAACAAGGCTCGCGGTCTTACCTACAATTGGTGTCACTGCAATTGGCTATTTTGTGGTTCACCGAAACGATTCGCTAGAAGTGCGCGATGTGCCTTTTATGTACACTTTATCTTTATTACTGCTTCTTGCCCTTGGCGCAGGAACGTATTCACTAGATTACTATTTAGTAACAATATTAAACAATTGATTTAAGCACAAATATTTTAACACATAGAAACATAGATTTTTTTGGGAGCAAATAAAAGGCGTTTCACTTTGCATTAATACACATAGCATGTTTTTATTCTCTCGCAGATTAGGCAGATATTTTCCATTACAAACTTTGACAAGTTCTCACAAAGCGTTCATAAATCTATGTGTTAGAAACTAGTTTCTTTCTTTATTCTTTTCAAAAATCAAGAAAAAATCTATGTTTCTATGTGTTTATTGATTCAGATTCCTCCATAACTTAAAACTCAAAACTCATAACTCATAACTCATAATTAATAACTTATTAAAACCCAATTTAAAAATGAAAGCAAACATCGGAATCAAACAAGAAAACATTTCAAAAATCGTAGAGATTTTAACTAAAGTTCTTGCAGACGAATTTATACTTTACACCAAAACAAAAAGAGCACATTGGAACGTTGAAGGTCCAGATTTTTACAACAAGCACATTTTCTTCGAACAGCAATATGATGCCATCGATGAAATTGTGGATACTGTTGCAGAAAGAATTCGTTCTTTAGGCCATTACACTCCAGCTACTTTAAAAGATTTCTTAACGTTAACACATCTTAGCGAAGAATTACAAGAGAAAAATGACAGTAATGGTTTTATTAAAGAATTGCTTCTCGATCATGAAAGCATCATTATATATCTGCGAGAAAACATCAATCTTATTGCGAATGATCTCCAAGATGCAGGGACAAGCGATTTTATTACAGGTCTTGTAGAAAATCACGAAAAAATGGCGTGGATGCTTCGCGCACATTTAAACTAAAAAGAAATTATGGAAATAAAACAAAACAATATTTGGTACGTAACCCTGCTTCTAACCATAATAGCAGGGTATTGCGATACCGTAACCTTTGTCGCAGCTGATTCGATATTTTCGGCGCATGTTACAGGAAACTTTATCGTATTTGCCTACCAGATTATCAAAGGTTCAGACTTGCATGCTTGGATAAAACTGCTAACTTTTCCCGTTTTTATTATCGCAGTAATTACAGGGGGAAGAATTGCTTTAAAAGCCACAAATCGCTATACTATTTTATTTTGGGAAGGGATAATATTGGTTTTAAGCGGCATTGCATCGTACGCCTTTGGTTATCTGCAAAATTTCGAAGAATGGACGATGTATACCATCGCCATGACAACTGTATTTGCCATGGGGCTTCAGAATGCTTTTGGAAAACTTTACGCTAAAGAAACGCACGGCCCGACAACTATGATGACAGGAAATGTCACTCAGGCTTCGCTTGACCTTGGAAATCTATTAAAAAACGGATTTAAAGATGCCGAAGTACTTTTAAGTTTTAAAAAACAATTAGTTACAATAATTGGATTTCTTATCGGTTGTTTTCTTGGTGCCGTTGCAGGAAAGTTTTTCGGATTAGGCACTTTAATTCTGCCTGGAACTGCTATGATTATTTGCTATTTATACCACCGAGACAGCCAGTAAACACGCATTTTTGAATTGCAGTTTGCCAATAATATAGTATCTTTAAAGAATGGTTTTATCTCTTTTCCTAAAAAAGAAATTGCTGATATAGAAATAAAACAAAATACAACCCAAGAATATGGAAACAATAAAATTAGAATTAGACGAAAAAAAACATGGTGCTTTTAATCTCTATGTCGACGATAAAAAACTAGGCGAAATGATAGTAAGCATTAAACCAGATTTGTTGACGGTTTATCATACTGGAGTTGAACCAGAAGCAGAAGGAAAAGGTTATGCAAAGAAACTTTTAGAAGAAATGGTAGCATACGTTCGCGCCAATAATTTAAAAGTTTTACCGCTTTGCCCTTATGTGCATGCGCAATTCAAAAGACATCCAGATGAATACGAAGATATTTGGAAGAAGTAACGTTGAAAAGATTAAAGATTAAAGACAAAAGACTGGAGATGAAAGACTGGAGATGAAAGACTCTTGTCTCTAGGCTTAAAAATTAAAGATTAAAAAACTATGAATACAGATATATTAACAGATGGCGTTCCTTTAAATGAAGCCAAAAAAGCCCTCATCATGATTCACGGTCGTGGTGCAAGCGCGCATGATATTCTTTCTATCGCCAAACATCTTAAAGTAGAAGATTTTGCGTTGGTTGCGCCTCAGGCAGAAAACAGAACTTGGTATCCGTATTCTTTTTTGGCACCCCTAAACGAAAATGAACCTTCATTTTCAAAATCATTAGAAGCTATCCATCAGGTTGTTGTTGCAATTCAGCAAAACGGAATCGAAAAAGAGAATATTTATTTCTTGGGCTTTTCTCAAGGAGCTTGTCTTGCTTTGGAATTTACAACCCGAAATGCCGCAAAATATGGCGGAATCGTAGCTTTTACAGGTGGGCTAATTGGTGATAAGGTGTATGAAAATCATTATTCAGGAAATTTTGAAAATACTCCTGTTTTTATAGGAACAAGCGATCCTGATTTCCACGTTCCTGTAGAAAGAGTGAATGATACAGAAGCGCTTATGGAAAAAATGGGTGCTGACGTTACTAAAAAAATCTATCCTAATATGGGACACACCATCAGTCAGGATGAAGTAGATTGTGCAAATGCATTGATTTTCAATAAAAAATAATGATTACCATAACTCGTGTTTACAGCGATACTAGCGGAGAAAGTCACTTCGAAGACTTTCAAATTCCATTGAAAAACAATGGCGATATAGGATTTTTATCTGATGATGAGCCTGTCAAATCTATTGTTTTTAGAGAAGTAAGTCCGTCTTACGATTACGATTTTCATAATGCGCCAGACCGCCAATATATTGTATTACTGGAAGGAGGCGTAGAAATCGAAACTTCGCTGGGAGAAAAAAGAACATTCCCGACGGGTTCAATTTTATTGGTGGAAGACACTACTGGAAAAGGCCACAAAACTAAAAATATCGAACCAAAGCTTCGAAAATCAATATTTATAAAATTGTAATTTAAAAAAGTGCCACTCCCGATAGCTATCGCAATAAAGAATTAAATTGATTTTTTTTGCCTCGAAGGCGCTAAGACACAAAGTTTTTTGCAAACACTAAAAAAATCTCGCAAAGACACAGAGCTGCAAAGTTTTACTTTAAGTAATTTAATCTGCTTAAACCTTTTAAACCTGATAGCTATTGGGAGCGTGAAAAAAATCAAAAGTAAGCGCGAAAAACTATGTGCATTTAAATAAGTGAAACGCCTTTTATACATCTAAAAAGCTATGTTTCTATGTGTTTAAAAAAAATATAAACCTTTACTTAAATCTTTTAATCTCGATAGTTATCGAAAGCGTGAAAAAATATCAATCTTAAAGATTTTTCTTTTTTATTGATTCTCTGAATATAGATTTTCCATTATCAAAATCACGATATATCGTGTAATATCAAATTTGCTCTTTCTTAAAAACCCTAATAATAAAGCACTTACTCAAATGGAACAGGGTTTGGTTATTCTTTAAAAAACATCAAAAACGTGCCGTATTTCATTTCTTAATCTAGGTTAATCGATCCAGAAGCATAACGGACGTAAATTTGTAAAAGAAAAATCAATAACAATTTAATATAACAAATACCATGGAAAATAAAATATTAGGCTTACACCATATTACTGCAATCGCAGGTGACGCTAAACGTAATTTTGACTTTTATTCAAAAGTTTTAGGACTAAGATTCATCAAAAAAACAGTAAACTTTGACGATCCTGGAACATACCATTTTTACTTTGGCGACGAAGTAGGAAGCGCTGGAACAATATTAACTTTTTTCCCTTGGGGAGAAGGAATCCAACAAGGAAGAAAAGGTTCTGGAATGACAACAGAAATTGGTTATTCTGTTCCAAAAGGAAGTTTGGATTTCTGGCAGAAACGTTTTGAGAAATACAATGTAATTTACAATAAACCAGCTGAAAAGTTTGGAGAAAAATATTTGACTTTTTTAGATCCAGACGGACTAAAATTAGAGTTAATCGAATCTAAAACAGAAGATAACCGAAAAGCTTGGGAAACAGATGAAGTAAAAGCAGATGTGGCAACAAAAGGTTTCCATAACATTACTTTAACTTTAAACAGCATCAAAGCAACTGCTGCTATCTTAACTGACATTTTCGGTTATAAATTAATCGATCAAGAGGTAAACCGCTACCGTTATGCAACAGATGCTGTAGAAAATGCTGCCATTGTTGACTTGGTGGAATTACCAGAGGAAAAACGTGGTTTAAATGCAAACGGAACTATTCATCACGTAGCATTCCGTGTTCCAAATGATGAAATTTTGATGAAATTCAGAGAGAAAATCGAAGATTACGGATTGTCTATTACACCGCAAATTGACAGACAGTATTTCCACTCTCTATATTTTAGAGAACCAGGAGGAGTTTTGTTTGAAATTGCAACTGATAATCCTGGGTTCACTGTAGATGAAAGCTTAGAAGAATTGGGTCAGAACCTAAAACTTCCTGCTCAATACGAACCTCAAAGAGCTGCTATCGAAGCTCATTTGGTTAATCAATTAATTAAAAACTAAGCCGGTTTGTCTTAAACCGCAACACAACTATTTGAAAAGAGGTTTTCCTAGAGAAAGCCTCTTTTTTTTATAACTTCAGAGAATCGCAGTTTTTTATAGCAAAGAATAGCCGTTTACAATACAAAAACTTAGAATCTCAGCCTCTCATTCCCGAAGACTTGGGATAGCATCTCAAAATTAGCGATCCATCCACTGTTTAAAGAAAGGCGTTTTTTCGCGACTTATGATTACCTCGCGTTCTGGATCAAGTTTTAATTGGATCTTTAGTTTTGCGTTGAAGTAGTTGGCAATAGATTTAATGCTTTCTGCACGAATGAAAAACTGGCGGTTGGCACGGAAGAAAATATTTGGATCTAATTCTTGTTCCAGTTCTTCCATAGTTTGCGGAATAGAAATAATTACACCCGATTTTAGGAATAAATTACTCGTTTTAAATTCAGAATATATAAAATCAATATCGGAGACATCTACGCTTTTGTAACCGTCGCGATAGGTTACTAAAAAACGCATTCTGAATACAGGTTTCTCAATCAGTTCTTTTAGAATTCCAGCTATATTGGTAACGTTGGCTTCGTTTTTATTTAAAGATTTAAATTTGTTTAAGGCAAACTCCAATTCGTTCTTTTCTATAGGTTTCATCAAGTAATCGATGCTGTTAACCTTAAAAGCGCGAATCGCATATTCGTTATACGCTGTCGTAAAAATAACAGGGCAAGTGATTTCGATTTCGTCAAAAATAGCAAAGCTTAGTCCGTCAGCTAAGCGGATGTCCATTGTAATGAGATCTGGAGGTGGATTCAATTTTAGCCATGCAACAGTATCTACAACTGTATCAATAATGCCAAGAATTTCGCAGTTGGGTTCGAGCTCTTCCAATAGCCTTTTTAAACGGCTGGCGTTAATGCTTTCATCTTCTACAATTAAAATTTTCATAACTCTTACATTAATGGCAGACGTACGTCATAATAACCGTTTGATTCAGTGAAAATCGGCATTCTCTGAGATAAAATTTTATAGCGGAATTCGATGTTTTTATTTCCAATTCCTGTCGAAACCAACGTTTTTCCAGCGGTTCTTTGCAAATTATTTCGAACGACAATATCGCCAGAATCAGAAAAAACAGAAATAGCAAGCGGATTCGCTAAAGTTGCCATATTATGTTTTACAGCATTTTCTACCAATAACTGCAAGGTTAAAGGCGGCAAATGAAGAGCTAAAGCAGACGAATCAACCTCAATTTTTAAGTCGATTTTTTCTCCCAATCTTTTCTTCAACAAATAAAAATAGGCATTCAGAAATTCAATCTCCTCTTTTACAGTAATCGTGTCTTTATTTGAGTTTGAAATCATATAACGATATACTCTCGTTATATTTTCTAAGAACGAAGCGGCTTCTTTCTGATCTTCATAAATCAATTCTGTCAAAGTGCTGAAATTATTGAACACAAAATGCGGATCTAACTGCATTTTTAAAGATTCTAATTTTGAACGTGTTACCGCTTCTTGAAGTTCAGAAGCTCTAACTTTTAATTCAGCAGTTTCTATAGCTTTTAAACGCCACCTGTTTAGAAGAAATATTCCAGTATGAATGGCACTTATGAAAAGCGAAATAATCGCAGCCATAATTTTAGACTGCCAAATGGTAACCAGATCATTTTCTTCTAAGGCTGTACATGGATAGAAATAATCCCAGACACTGGAAAAAATAAAATTTAAGAGACTATTTCCGGCAATTAAACAAATAAACTGTGCTATTGCCCTAAATGCCGGATTTTGTTCCCATCTTATATAATAATTCAATCTTCGGCCCACAAAAAGTGTGAGCTCTGTCAAAATTGCGCAATAGACTAAAATAATGAAAATATCAAAGGTCTGGTCTAAATCGAGCAGGCTTTGTTGTTCGAAATCTCGGTACGGATTGAGCCAATAATAAGAAGAAAGATAAACCAAAAAAACGGCTGGAATTACTATAACTCTGTAATATTTATAGAAAAAATTCTTGCCTGATTTTTTATTTTGGTTCTTTCTACTCATTAATTCATTCAAAAAATCCTATCTCATTAGTGTTCTACCAGAACAGCTTCTGCCTTAGTGGTTGCTGTAATAGTTTCAGCTGATTTTCTCTCGCGCATAACTCCCCATTTTAAGCAAGTTGCTCCCCATGAAAATCCTGCTCCAAAAGTAGTTATCAATACATTCTGTCCTTCTTTAAAATCATCTTTAAAATCCCATAAACACAACGGAACTGTTGCAGAGGTTGTATTTCCGTAACGGTCAATATTTACTTTTACTTTTTCGAAATCAATTCCTAAACTTTCGCCAACAGCAGTAATAATTCTCAAATTAGCCTGATGTGGAACCACCCAGTCAATTTGGTCTGCTTCTAATTCATTTTTTGCCAAAGCATCTTGCGAAACCTGGCTCATGGCCGCAACGGCTCTTTTAAATACAAAAGCACCATCTTGTTTTAAATAGTGTGTTCTATGTAAAAGACTCTGCATAGACGTTGGATTTCTAGAACCTCCAGCTGGCACAGCCAAAGAAGAAACTCCACTTCCGTCCGTTTTCAGGATTGTTTTCATTAGACCAGCATCAGATTCACTTTTTTCTAATAAAATGGCTCCTGCTCCATCTCCGAAAAGAATACACGTATTACGGTCTTCGTAATCTACGATTGAGCTCATTTTATCTGCTCCAACGATGATTAATTTTTTATAACGGCCACTTTCAATCATGTTTGCCCCCATTTCCAGCGCATACAAAAACCCGCTGCAGGCTGCATTCATGTCAATTCCAAAAGCATTTGTAAGTCCGCTTTTATCGCAAACAATACTTGCTGTTGGTGCCAAAATGTGATCCGGAGTAGCTGTTGCTACTAACAAAGCTTCTATTTCTTCGCGGTCTACATTATAATTTTCGATAAGATTTTCAATCGCAGCTGCGGCAAGATCAGATGTTGCCGTATCGTCATCTGCGATTCTGCGTTCTCTAATTCCAGTTCTTTTGATGATCCATTCTTCCGATGTATCAACTGTTTCTGAAATTTTTTTGTTGGTTAAAATTGATGATGGTACGTAACCACCTATAGCTGTAATTACTGCGCTCATTGTTTTTTATTTTTTTTAAGCTTTGTACTCTTAGAACCCAACGCTTAACACTTTTTTTCTTTTTTTGGACTGCTCATGATAGGAATAGAATCTTTGAGGTACCACAGGAAACCAATATAGTATTCCTTAAAAACCGATTAAATCTGTTGGCAATAACTTTTCTTGAGAAATAATGTTTAAAAACTTAACAAACTATGAACATTATACAAAATCCAATTAAAATAAATTAAAAACCTATACAAAGTGTTCTCTCGGTATAACTCTGTATAGAACCTTTAATTTACCTTATTTTTAAAATCATACAATGCGGTTTCAGTTTGCAGATAATTCCCAATTTTAGCTGTTGCTGTACTGATAAAAAAACCTTTCTGCATTACGTTTTTAGAGTGCCACAAAATTAATTTAAAAATATCTTAAACCAGCAGGTTATTAAGAATAATTAACAAAACTGGCTGAAATGTTAAAGTATAATTTTGAAATTCGACAATTAGCTCCAAAAATTATAGAATCTCTAAAATCAAAAAATATCTGTTAAATTTTATTTTGATACTATTTCCTCAAAAAAACTTTATAATTTTTATATCATTAATTTTAAATCAAATCAATCGTTAATAATTCGGAAATGACAATAATGGGATATCTAGACCCGCTGCCAGAATCCTAGTTTTGCTTCTGTGAACCAAAGAATCCCAAAAACCGTATTTTTGAGGCACCATAATCAGCAGATCGGCCTCATAATTTTTAATTTCTTTCCTGATTTCGTTAATAACAGCATTCGATCTTACCGTTTTGTACAAATATTTTACGTCTTCAAATTCTTTTTCAATATTTGAATTCATCAAAATTCTCTGCTGCTCTTCTTTCAAATCATCCAATTTATCATCGACAGTAAAAAACTCAATTTCTGCACCAAAACCTCCTAAAGTATTTTTGATCCAGCTGAATTTCTTAATAGCCGAAAAACTTAAGCTGTCACAAGCATATAATACCTTTTTTATGTTCACAAAACGGGCAGCCTGAGGAACAGCCAAAACCGGAATCTGTAAGTTTTTAATCGCTGTTGTCGTTGAATTTCCTAATAATTCCTGCTCAAAAGAACGCTCAGCCATTCCCATTACGACAGCATCGGCGTTGGTTTCCTTAATGATTCTCGAAAGCTCATCTTCTAAAAAAGAATAAGTACAAATTGCTGCTGTTTCTATTTGAAATGAATCGGCTATTTCTTTAGCTACATTTTCAAGCTTAGAAATTGCTCGGTCAATCTGCTTCTGCATTGCATCTGCTGTTATATGCGAGTTGGCACTATGCACACTCAGAGAAAATGAATTAAATAAAACCAATTTTGCGCCAGTAGCTTTGGCTAAACCAGCAGCATACGCAACGGCGTTATTTGCAATATCAGAAAAATTTGTCGCGGCGATTATAGTAAGAGGTGAAATCATAAATTTTGTAATTAAGCTTTCTGCAAAATTGCCCAAATAAACGCTTTACACCTTTTTTATATCACCGAATAATCATTTTTTACGACCCAACCGTAAAATTTCATCCCCGAAAAAACAGGCTTTATTTTTTGGTTTCTTACTTTAAAAACAAGAAAAATCAAGTCTGTCAGTTTTTATATTTATTATTTTTACTTTTTATTAAAACTTAGCGAATGGACGCCAAATCTCTCTTAAAAGAACATGTTTCTAAAATTGTTTCATTGACCGACGAACAATTCGAGTATTTCTTTTCGCATTTTAAAACAGAAACTTTTAAGAAAGGGCAAACTGTTATTAGCGAAGGCCAGAATGTTGATAAAGAATATTTTGTTATTTCGGGCTGTTTAAAATCTTTTTATGTTAATGATGAAGTAAAAATGTATATTCTGCAGTTTGCCATGCCTACTTGGTGGGCGTCAGATTATGCGGCGCTTTACAACAAAACCAAAGCAACAATTAATGTTGATTGCATTTCGGATGTTGAAATTCTCTCTCTTTCAAATGACGACCGAGAAAAACTCTGCAGAGAAATACACGAAGTGGAGCATTTTTTTAGATGGAGAACCAATCGCGGTTATGTGGCTTCTCAGAAAAGATTGCTTTCTTTTATGAATAATGATACGAAAACGAGATACGAAGAACTGCTGGCTCTCTATCCTGCCCTATACAATGCTGTTCCCAAACATTTAATTGCGGCTTATCTGGGCGTTTCGCGAGAAACTTTAAGCCGATTGTACAACGTTTCTAAACCACACTAACAAATGTGATCTACATCACGTAATCAATTTTGAATACCGCCATTACTTTGTATCATAAATTAATAACAATTTAAAATACAGAATAATGGAAACTAAAAATTTTAAAATTTCGAATACTGAAAGTCAAGTAAACTGGATAGGAAAAAAAGTTACTGGACAGCACAATGGAACAATTAATATTCAAGAAGGCACTTTTACTTTTTCTAATGACGAACTGACTGGAGGAAATGTTGTAATTGACACCACTTCTATCGTAATTCTTGACGTCACAGATCCTGCAACAAATCAGCAATTTGCCGGACATTTGGCTTCAGATGATTTCTTTTCTACAGACAAATTCCAAACAGCAGCTTTAGACATTACAGCTGTTTCTAAACAATCTTCTTCAAATTATTTTATTGAAGGCAATCTTACGATTAAAGCCATTACACATCCAATTGGTTTTAATCTTGAAGTAAAAAGAAACGATAGCGACTTGAAAGCTACGGGCAAAATCATCATTGACCGTACCAAATATGACATGAAATTCCGTTCTGGAAACTTCTTCACTAATCTTGGCGACACTTTAATCTACAACGATTTTGAATTGGATTTTAACCTAACAGCAAAACTTGCTTAATATCTAGAAATCATGCCATATGTAAAAATTGAAGTAACTCGTGAAGGCGTTACAAGAGAACAAAAGCAAAAGCTAATATCTGGAATTACACAATTAATAACAGATGTTTTGGACAAAGACCCTAGCCTTACACACATCGTAATTCAGGAAATAGAATTGGATGATTGGGGATTTGCAGGCGAACAAGTTTCAGTATTGCGAGAAAAAGGCATTACGGCACAAAAGAAATAATCTCTTTAAAATTAGAAAAAATGAAAACAATTATCATAACCGGTGCTTCTACAGGCATTGGTAAAGCAACAGCACAATTATTTTTAGAAAAAGGGTATAATGTGGTGATCAACTCCGCAAATTTACAAAACCTTGAAAACACATATCAAGAATTAGGTCATACGAACCGATTAGCGATGGTGCATGGCGATGTAAGCCTTATTGCTACCGGGAAAAAATTAGTCGAAACGGCCTTAGAACGCTTTGGAAGCGTTGACGTTTTAATCAATAATGCGGGAATTTTTCAGCCACAATCTTTCTTAGATGTAGAAGAAAAGGACTTGGATCGTTTTTTAAACATTAATTTAAAAGGAACTTATTTTACAAGTCAGGCAGCTGTTAGACAAATGCTGCAACAAGGAGAAGGATCTATTATTAATATCGGAACCGTTTTGGTTGACCATGCTATTGATGGATTTCCTGCTACAGCACCAATTTCAAGCAAAGGCGGCATTCATGCTTTTACCAGACAGCTGGCTGCTGAATTCGGAAAAAACAATATTCGCGTAAATGCCATTGCCCCAGGAATAATTAGAAGTCCGCTTCAGGCTAAAACTGGCGTAGACAATGCTGATAGTTTGGCTGGGCTGCATTTATTAAACCGCATTGGAGAAACCGATGATGTGGCGCAACTGGCTCTTTATTTGGCTGAAAGCAATTTTGTAACGGGAGAAATCATTAATTTAGATGGCGGTCATGTTGCTGGCCATAGCATTTGATAACTTCAAAAGTTAAAATCATGGAAAATTTTAGCACAAATGCAGCTCTAATTACGGCTGTACTTATGAATTATTTTAACGGAATTTATAATGGTGATGTCCCTCTACTTCAAAGTGTATTTCATCAAGAAGCGATTATTGGTTTTGATCTTAATGGAGAAACTCATTTTAAAACCGTAAATCAATATTTGGAAGGTGTAAAAAACCGTAAAAGTCCACAGGAATTGGGAGAAGAATTCAAAATGAAAATCCTATCTTTAGAAATTATCAATAATACCGCTGTCGCGAAAGTTCAGGTTCCGATATTCGAGTATAATTATTATGACTTCTTAAGCCTTATCGTTGTTGATGGCAAATGGGTTATCAGTAATAAATTAGCAACTAAAGTAAATTAAAATACAATGTGGAATTCAACCAAAATAACACAGTTACTAGGCATTGAGTATCCAATTTTACAAGGTCCAATGGGCGGTGGTTTTTCAACTGCCGCTCTTTTGGCTTCTGTAAGCAATGCGGGAGGATTGGGCAGTTACGGTGCTTATACGCTCACGCCAGAAGAAATTCGTGAAGCTGGAAAAGAAATCAAACTCGCTACTTCTAAACCTTATAATATCAATTTATGGGTTAATGATGTCGATAAAAGCCTTTTAAATTATCCTTCAGAAAAACTAGAAAAGATAAAACTGCTTTTTAAACCTTATTTTGATGAATTAGGGATTTCGCTTCCCGATTTATCTTCTGATATTCCTTCTAAATTTGAAAAACAAGTTGAAGTTTTATTCGAACTCAAACCAGCCGTTTTTAGTTTCATTTTCGGAATTCCGTCGAAAGAAATACTTCTAGAAAGCCGAAAGTTGGGAATAAAAACTATTGGCGCTGCAACCACTTTAGAAGAAGCGCTTGCACTAGAAAATGCCGAAGTCGATGCTATTATTGCTGCAGGATTTGAAGCTGGCGGACATAGGCCATCTTTCCTAAAACCTGCACAAGATTCTTTTACAGGATTATTTACCCTTGTACAGCAATTAAAAGCTAAAACCAAAACGCCAATTATTGCTGCAGGAGGAATTATTGATGCAAAAGGCATAAAAGCTGCTATGGCTTTAGGTGCCGATGCTGTGCAATTGGGAACTGCTTTTATGGTTACCGATGAATCTGGCGCGGCTCCCATTCACAAAGAAATGCTTTTTTCAAACCCAAACACTCCAACAACAGTTTCGAAATCACTAACAGGAAGAATGGGCAGAATGATCAGCAATACCATTTCCGACGCTGTTCCTTTTGAAACTGAAGTATTGCCTTTCCCGCTTCAGACCAAATTAATTGCACCTTTAAAAGTAGCCGCGCTCGCGCAAGGAAGAACTGATATGGTTAGTTTTTGGTCTGGACAAAATACAAGTAATTTAAAACATCATAAAGCAAGCGAGTTAATGCAGGCTTTGATTGCTGAAACATCTGCTTTGCTGTAGTTTTTTACCGCAATCCCGATAGCAATCGGGAGCTAAGTTTTTTTGCTTTAGATTATGTTTTTAAGTTCGCAAAGCATTGTATTTATAATCTCGCAAAGTCGCAGAGTAGCAAAGGATTTTATTTTTAAGCCACAGATTATTGTGATTAAAGGAATTTGTCTCTCGCAGATTTAGCAGATTTAACAGATTTTTTTCATATTTAAAAATATAATCTGCTCAATCTGCCAAATCTGCGAGAAATAAAGAAAACTTTGCGACTCTGCTACTTTGCGAGATTAAAAATCATAATATTTTCACACAAAGCTTTGCGAACTTAAAATCTCTAAGCATTTATATAAAAAAGATCCTTGCGCTCTTTGCGGTTAAAAAACACCACCCAACATCCCGTCCATTTCACCCCGAAGTTTGTCCGCTTCAACATATTTTCGATTTCGATTTTAAGGCTTTCAACGCACATTTGTACCGTTAAATAACTTTAAATATCAAAATCATGAACTCAAAAACAACAAAAATTATCTATTGGACAGGCGCAGTATTAACTTCTTTATGGTTTGGCGCAAGCGGTTTCTTCGAACTAACAAATAATCCATTAGTTTGGGGAATTACACAGCAATTGGGTTATCCAGCACATTTTATTTATATCCTTGGCGTTTTTAAAGTAGCCGGAGTAATTACACTTTTAATTCCGAACAAATTATTGCGATTGAAAGAATGGGTTTTCGCAGGCGTATTTTTCGACATCATTTTTGCTCTCTTTTCAAAAATAGCCGTTTTAGGTTTTGGTGCTGCGACTGATGCCATTGTAGCCTTTATAATGGTAAGCGTAACTTATGCAATGTATAGAAAACTATATACAGCAACTTACGTTCCTTCAGAAATCAATTAATACAAATTACATTAAAATAAAAATGCCTAATAATTAAACATTAGGCATTTTATTATTTTCTATTTAATCTTTCTTTAATTAATTATCATGAAAAAGATCATCTTAATTCTCTGTTTTATACTTTCAGCTTTGTTCTTTATAAGCTGCTTTATGTTTCCTGGATTGTAAAATCAAACCAATTAGTTTATCTGAAAAAATGATGAATTAATTGGTTTTATCGATTTTCCAGCCAGCTTAAAAATGCCGTTGCTTTTTCTTTTCCAACCAATAATTTTTCTTCTGTTGGCACACTTAATTTCACAATTATTTTACGCGAAAAATAATGTTCTGCTTCTCGAATTGCCGAAAAATTAACCAAATATTGTCTATTGATTCTAAAAAACTGAATTGGCGATAAAAGCTTATAGATTTCGTCTAAAGACTGCGTCAACGGATATTCGTTTTTATCTAAAGTCATTATTGTCGGAGTTTCGTTTTTGATGAAAAAGAACGCAATATTTTCCGTTAAAACCGTTTGATATTTGTTGTTTTTGAAAACCAAAAAACTGCTTTTTCCTTTGTTTTCGCCATTTCGCGTTAGCAAATAATCAAAATCGGGCATTGCTTTTTTATTTCTCTGAAAGAAGTTTTTCAGTTCTCCCGCTTTCTTCAAAGCTTGCGAAATGCTTTCTCTTGAAAAAGGCTTTAAAACATAATCAATTCCGTTTGACTTAAAAGCGTCGATTGCATAATCATCAAAAGCGGTACAGAAAATAACAGGCGATAAAACCTCAACATTCTTAAAAATCTCAAAACACTGACCGTCTGCCAGCTGAATATCCATAAAAATCAAATCGGGCTGATCGTTTTCTGAAAGATAATCCACCGCCCCGTCAATGCTTTGTATATACGACAAAATCTGAACATCGGGTCTGATGCTCAGAATTAGCTGGCCAAGAGCTTTGGCTGTTTTTACTTCATCTTCAATTATTATGATAGTCATAATCAAGTGGTATTTTTACTTTAAAGGTAGTTTCGTCTTTGTCAATTTCAATTTCTTTATGAATCAGGTGCATAAAACGTTGGTTGATATTATCTAAACCAACACCTGTAGACACAGTGCCTCTTTTGAGCTGAATCTTATTTTCGACCACTAAAAACTCATTTTCTGTATAAAGCTTTATTTTGAGCGGTTTATCTAATGAAACGACATTGTGTTTGATGCAGTTTTCAATTAGCAATTGCAATGTAAAAGGCGGAATCGCCGAATCATATTGTTTTGGATTAATTTCATTTTCTAAAACAAATCCGTCTTCAAAACGCGCTTTCAGCAGATAAACATACGAATCTAAAATTTGTAGTTCTTCGCTTAGCGGAATCAAATCCATTTTTCGGCTTTCGAGTGTAAAACGATAAAAATCAGATAGTTTCAAAATAAAATCAGAACTCTGCGGGTCTTGAATATCAACCATAGATTTCAGCGTATTCAAACTATTAAACAAAAAATGCGGATTGACCTGCTGTTTCAATAATTCGTATTGAGCTCCTAGATTTACTGCTTTGGTACGTTCTAGTTCGACTCCCATTTGCTGTGTTTGGTAGTTCTGAAAAAGCAGATGCAAGAACATATACACAATCAAGTTGATTAAAACTCCTCGAAGCTCAAACATGATAGGCGCATCCATTTTTGAAACCTGAAACAATTCTTGATGCGCAATTACCAAAATCACCATCAGCACAATCCCTAGAATAACACTCAGCAAAAGTTTCCAGTTAAACAGACTTTTATTGGCATGGTTAGCAGAAAATTTTGGCAAGCTGTAGATGTTGTAATACCATATAAAAAGGGAAAACAACAGCGTAATCGAAGAATTTATAATAAGATCTCCAGGTGTAGAATCGGCATCAAATAATTTGGGTATCGAAGCCATAACTGCCAAGGCAATCGAGCTTCCCCAAATGACTTTGAGCGAAACCTGAAAACGTTTTTGTTTTTCCATAATTGAAGTTTGTTTTTTTGATCTTACTCTGTCAAAGATAGGTTTATTTTGAAAAATTAAATTAGATTTTTACTCTCGCAGATTTTGCAGATTTAGGAGTTTTTTTTTAGAAAACCAACGTTACACATTTAGTTTGTCATTTCGACGAAGGAGAAATCTCCACAAGTAACTCCATACAGAATGTCGCCAATCTTTGTAGAGCTTCTTACGGAGATTTCTCCTTCGTCGAAATGACAACTAAGGTGACCCTAAGCACGTTTCACCCCAAGAATAGAACCCGATTTTATATCTTGGACAAACCCAATAATTTCAAAATCTTGCATATTAAAATTCTTAGGCAAAGTGATTGTCAAGTTTCCTTTTGCTACTTTCAAATCGATAGTTTGCAAACGCTGTACAATTTGGTAATGTGATAAAACGCGATGTGCATTTTCTCCTCGCTTTACATTGCTTTTAGCCGATTTCTGAACTACTGCAATAAGCAAATGACTGTTTTTAAAAGTACCATTAATACTGTAATTCAGCGACAATTTATCATTTTGCTGTTTGGTTTCTAAAGACAAATCAACCGCAGCGGGTTTTGAAAGCGCCAATTTTATTCCGTTTCTAAGACTTGTTTCCTGAGAACCTATATAATCTGTTTTTCCGTTAATGATTACTTGAGGCGTGTAGATTGGTTCTTTTCCTAGAAATTGAGCGTAATCGTATTGTCTTTTGGTGAAATCAGCATTACTGAAAATATCTTTCCAACCCTGTTTATCCCAATAATCAACATGATACGCCAATACATAAACATTCTTATCCTTGTATTCATTTTGAATTTTCCCCAGCAATTCATCCGCTGGCGGACAGCTTGAACAGCCTTCTGAAGTATATAATTCTAAAAGTGCAAAACCTTTTGAATTGTTTTGGCTGAATATGCTATTTCCAATCAGAAGAAACAGCGAAAAAATCAATATTATTTTTATCCTTTTCATAATTTCTATTTAATTAAACCTGACAGGTTTTTAAAACCCGTCAGGTTTGTTAAGAGTAGAGTTTTCGCGTCAACTCATAACTCATAATTCATAATTTAAAATTCTTTTTAAAGAATATTAATCTCAACGTTTATATTTCCTCTAGTTGCTTTAGAATACGGACAAGTCTGATGCGCTTGAGCTGCCAAAGCTTCTGCAGTTTGAACATCAATTCCCGGAAGGCTGATATTTAATCTTGCCTGAAGAGAATATTCACCTTCGGTTACACATAAATCAACCTCAGCGTCTACCGAAGTTTCAGCTGGAAGTCTAACTCCCAGTTTAGAAGCAGCAATTCCAAGTGCTCCAATAAAACAAGCCGACCATCCTGCCGCAAATAACTGTTCTGGATTTGTTCCCGGACGTGAAGATCCTGGTGTGCTTAATTTGATATTCAATTGTTCATCTGAACTTTGAGAAGCTCCTTCTCTACCCCCTGTTGTGTGTGTTTTTCCTGTGTATAAAATTTTTGTTTCCATGATTTTCTTGTGTAAAATGTTATTTGTAAAAAGTGAAATGTTTATTGATATTGCTTTTTGATTTGGAATTTGGAATTTCAAAAAATTGGAATTTATTTAGATACATCAATTATCGCTTGTGCAAACGCCTTTGGATCTTCTTGCGGAACGTTGTGTCCAATTCCTTTTAAAATTCTGTGCTCGTATTTTCCTTTGAATTTGTTTGCGTACGCTTTTCCATCCGCGAAAGCGCCATCAAAATCACTTCCAATTGTAATGGTTGGAACTTTGATCTCTGGTTTTGCTGCTAAACGTTTTTCTAAAGCATCGTATTTAGATTCTCCTGCTTCTAGAGATTGTCTCCATCTGTAATTATGGATCACAATCGCTACGTGATCTGGATTATCAAAAGATTGAGCCGTTTGATCATAAGTTGCTTTGTCGAAGTTCCATAACGGAGAAGCGATTTTCCAGATTAGTTTGTTGAAATCGTAAGTATTTTGTGTGTAACCTTGTTTTCCTCTTTCGGTTGCGAAATAATATTGGTACCACCATCCTAATTCGGCTGTTGGAGGAAGCGGTTTTAAGTTTGCTTCTAAATTCACCACCAAATAACCGCTTACCGAAACCAAACCTTTTACACGTTCTGGCCAAAGTGCTGACATTACAACTGCTGTTCTTGCTCCCCAATCGAAACCGCCTATTACAGCTTTATCGATTTTTAACGCATCCATAAAAGCGATAATATCACTTGCTAAAGCTGCCTGCTGACCATTTCTAAAAGTGTCTTTCGAAAGGAAGGTTGTTGTCCCGAATCCACGCAAATATGGCGTGAAAACGTGGTATCCTTTTGCGACCAAAATCGGAACCACTTCGTTATAACTATGAATATCGTACGGCCAGCCGTGAAGCAAGATTACTGACGTTCCGTTTGACGGACCTGCTTCGGTATAACCCACGTTTAATAATCCGGCGTTGATTTGTTTCAAGGTTCCTAAAGAACTGTTTACTTCAATTGTTTTTTGATTTGAAGTTTGTGCTTGAGTAAAAGCTGCATTCATAAAAAGAATAGCGATTAGAATATTGGATAGTGTTTTCATAATTTTTATTTTTTGATTAGTTGATTATCAGTTAATTTCTTCGTCAAAGGTATTTTGACAATGCTTGTTTTAAAAGGTAAAAAAAGGTGAAGTGGACAAAGTTGGGGTTGAAGTGGACAGGCGTTTCTTTTGCCACGAAGGCACTAAGACACTAAGTTTTTTTTAAGAATGCTTTTAAGATAAATCCTTTGCGGACTTTGTGATATAATAAATCTTCGCGACTTTGCACCTTCGTGGCAACAACCTGAAACTTGAAACTATTTCTTCATAGTTAAAATAGGTTTTCCTTTTTCTACGATATAAGTTGCCAGTTCCGATGCTTTGGCATTTGTATTATTTTTAGCAGAATGAACTACTCCTGCCGGAATAAAAAGCACTTCTCCTGCTTTTAGTGTCACTGGTTTTTCACCTTCAATTTGATATTCTAGTGAACCTTCAACAACGTAAATGACTTCTTCGCCGGGGTGAGAATGTTTTCCGAAAGCTGAATGCGCTTCAAAATCGATTCTTGCTTGAACCATTTCTTTTCCTGGAGTGCTTAGATCATGTTTTTGCAAATCGATGCGTTTTACTCCTTGTGCTGCAAGCTGATTCGGAACCAAAAAAGCAATGATTCCTAAAACTATAATTGCGATTATAACCCATGTTTTTTGTTTTTTCGTTTCCATAACTTGTGATTTAGATTATTTGTTTTTCTGTTAATTTCTTTGTCAAAAGTATTTCGATAACCCTTCTTACAAAATCAGAAAATAGGTGAAATGGACAAACTTCAGGGTGAAATGGACAGGCTGTAAGTTGTGAATTGTGAGATGTGAAATGAGAGGGATTTTTACCGCAATCCCGATGGCTATCGGGAGCAAGGATTTTTAATTATAGGACTTTGTAAAAGCGCAAAGAACACAAAGCTTTGCCTTTATTTCTTTTTGCCACTGATTAAAAGGATTAAAAAGGATTTGATAACCTTTATTAACCGAAGCTTTATGGACATTATGTAAATCTGAGCGCTCTTTAAGGTTAAAATAAAAATAAAAAATCAGGCATAGTATGTTATTACTATCCTGATTTATATGAATTGTTTTGTGGCTAATTCTAATTCTCTAATTTCAAATAATTGCCATCAAAACTAATCACGACCTTTTCAAATTGGCCGAGAACATCCTGACCGATATTCCCATAGTTTACTTCGCCATAAACGCCATAATCCTTTGGAGCAATTTCCATTTTTGGAAGCTGAATTGTTTTATTTCCGAGTGATATTGGCTGATCTTTTAAAACCAAAACTTCAGTCGAAACAACTTCTGCACCTGCACTAGAAGATTTTGTCGTTTCTAAAGTGCCTATAGAATCAAGATCGGTTTTGAATGTATCATAAAATGCTTTATTAAACAAACTTACTTTTGCGCCGCTGTCAAAATTAAAAGGCAGTGTTTTGCTTTTATACTTCAACATTACAATTGCTCTGAGTTCGTCTACAAACAAGTTCTTTTCGTTTGTTACTGATTCCAATTCTTTAGAAAATGTCAGTTTATCTTTTTCTATGGTAATTGTTCCTAATTCTTTTATTATGGGAAAACCAATAATTCCGTTAATTACATACGCTACATCTGCAAAAGTAAAAGCCTTATCGGGATATACTAAAAAAACCGCGTTATGAATTTTCAGTTCTCCTAAATTAATCTCCGACGCAACACCAATACGGACTTTATTTTTCTGCCCTGTAAAACTCTCCACCGAAATATTCTGGTCTGGCAAAATTTTTACTCCCATTTTTTTCGCTATGCTTTCTGTAATACAGCTAATTCCCGCTCCAGTATCAAAAACAAAATAAGCCAATGTGTCTTTTGCTTTCACTTCTGTCGTAATTAAACCCGCTTTGTCTTTTATGGCAGCAACCGTAATTTTAGTAAACTTATCTATAGATTGTGGCCTAGTACCTCTAAGCATCTTCCAAATTTGCTGCGTGTTTATTTCATCCTGAAGTTCTTCTTTGGTAAAACGCTGCTGAAATTTCATCGTTAAAACTTTAGAAGCCATATAAGCCGAATTGTAGCTAAAAAGTTTGATGTAGTTATCATCTTTCAATTTGGCAAATTCGTACGTATTTATAAGTTCATTGTTTTTTAAACTATCTAAATACTGATTTGATAACTTTGGCTTGTTACACACATTGGAATATAATCCTTTATAGAAATAATAATCTTTACCCTTTTCTTTGCTGTTAAGACTATCCATTTTAGCAAACTGATGCTGTTTACTCAGTTGTTTTAAAATAGAATCCGATTTTGTCTGCCCTAATAGTATTTGCACCGCAAACAAAAGGCCAAGTAAAAGTTTATTAGAATTCATTTATCTGATTTTTTGAATGTTAAATATAAAGAAAATTCAAAAAAAATAAAATTCCAAATTCCAATTCCTTGTCTTGGAATTTGGACCCAAGCGATAGCCAACAGATGAAGTAATTTCAAAAATTAGAATTTAAAAAAAAATCAGGATTAGTATTTTACCACCATCCTGATTTTTCTGAATTATAACTAACTTTTTTTTAACTTCAACTTTTGACTTTCAAATTTTGACTTTCGATTTTTTATCTTCTTCCTCTAAAGCCGCCGCCTCCTCTAAAACCGCCGCCGCCGAAGCCACCTCCATTAAATCCGCCACTTCTTTGGAAATTTTGGAAGTTTCTGGTTTGCATTTCGCCGCGGTCTCTAGAAATAGCCGAACGGTCCAAATCGTTTGTAATATCTGGACGGCCTGCTTCACCAAGCGGTTTATTTGGTTGCCCCAAAGTTTGATCTGCTTTAGGGAAATCATCTCGCATTCCGTCACCCATTCGTGTTTCGCCTCCTAGGTCTTGATTATCGCGTTGCATACGTTCTCCCGCTCCATTTGCACCAAGACCTTGGTTATCGCGCTGAATTCTCTCTCCTGCTCCATTTGCACCAAGTCCTTGGTTAGCTCTATTCTGAATGCCTTCACCCGTTTTTTTAGACGAACCCAAAGTTCCTGCTTGTGTCCAGCCACCGTTTCCGTTATTATAATGGCTCCAATTTCCGTTGGCATCCCTTTTATAGACATGACCATCGTGACCAGCATAAACATTATTATTAGTGTGAATTGTAGTTCCTCCACCTCTTCTATGCGTAATTACGCCTTTATTTCCGCTAGAAGTTTCATAGCCAATCGCAGTTCCGCGTCGGGTTGTAATATGTCCTGTCTGTATCCATTGATTTCCGTTTGTAGCAGCAGAATGTCCCCATTGCGCATACGCATTATGCCCTTGATTGGTTCTCGCATAATTTCCAGTCCACGGATTATAAGTGCTTGCCGCTGTTCTTCCGCCATACCAGCCTTGCACACTGGCAGAACGACCGTATCTGCCAGTAGCAGGATTATACCAAGCCGAAGTTCCAGCCGCGCCATAAGGTCCGTAAACGCGTCTTCCTGCCGCATATCCTCCCGTCCACGGATTGTAAACTGCTCCTCCTCCGTAAGCATAAGGCCACGGACGATAAATTGGATACAGTCCGCCGTAATATACATAAGGCGGATAATACCATCCTGTTCCATAAGTCAAGATAGCGCCAAATGTTGCACCAATAATAAATGCCCCCAAATACCCCGCTGTTGCACTGCTTTCTACCGTTGTATCGGTTGTCGTTTGCGTCACATACGTAACATTGTACACGGGCGAACTTGGCGGAATCGTATAAATTTCTTTCGGAACAGAATCGCATGTTTTCCAAGGTCCGTTCGGACTTGTCGACATAAACCAAACCGCTTGAAAACACAAGTAATATAAATCGCCCACTTTTATAATCTTCTCTTGCGTATTGCTTGCATATTGCATTTTAGTTCCATCGATAGGTTTAAACTGAGGCGTTCCGCCATCATACGATACTTTTACTTTTGACTCAGCATCCGATTTCTTTAAAATAGCGGTTGTCGGAACTTGCGATAACATAACAGCATCATTTGCTTCTTGTGTTCCAGGCACAGATGACAATACATTGGCACGCGGAGAATCTTTCGGAATTTTAGCAAAATCGGCCGGAAGACTATTACTGGCATAACTCCACGGTCCTGTTAGTTCTTTAGACTTAAACCATCTTCCAGACAATAATACATAGTACTGACCTTTATTTTCGTCAGCAAAAATATCATTCTCGGTATTATCAATATATAGCAATTTTGTCCCTGGAATTTTAACAAACTTCGGACTTCCGTTTATGGCAATCAATTCAGCAGGTTTATTGCTGTAGAAAACCTCTGGAGCTCCTCCAGAAGACGGAGGCGGAATCATTTTCTTAACATCATCAAAATTCTGTCCCGAAGGCAGATGGCTTAAACCTGAAGGCAGTTTGGTTGTTTTAGTCCATTTACCTGCGAGATTTTTCGAAGTTAGCCAGATATTCTCCACCAATACATAATAATCTTTTGTGGTTTTATCAAAAAACAAATCCCAATTGGTATTTACCACATATTGAATATCCGTTTTTTCTACAGGCACCAAAACCGGTTCACCCTGCACGATAAGCAAAATGGCAGGATTCGTACTGTAAAAAATGGTTGGAGGGTCATTTTTAGCCGCGATTCCTTTAGACGGACTTTTGGTATGACTCAAATCTGCCAAAATACGATCTACCGAAATAGGGTCTCCGCTTTTAGGCAATGTTTCTTTAAACAGTTTTTCCATTTCTGGCACTTTCTTTTTGTCCAGCGCAGGAAAACGTATATCGGTTACCTGAATATTTTTAATAAAAGCGCTTCGATTGTCTTTGTCGACCAATGTCTCAGCTTTTAAAGAAGCTACACCCAAAACCTGTTTTCCGTCTTTTGGAGTCAGCGAAAAAGCCACTCGGGCAATAATTTCTTTAAAATCTTTCCAGTCATCTATCTGAGGCTGATAATAAACCAATTTTGTACCGTTATTTTCAGCTTCGCGAGGCCAGCCGCGATCTGCAATTAATGTAGAGTCGGCAAGATTTGACTTTTCAGCTTCGGTAGATTGATCTGTTTCTTTATCTTTTTTGCACGAGAACAAAACTGCACTCAAACAAACTCCAATTATTAGAAAAGCATTTCTCATAAATTTAAAAGTTAGATTATTCATTGAAAACTTATTTTCTCGATCGTCTTATAAAATTGTTTCGCATAAAATTAAATTCACCTCATAAATAAAACTACAAATCAGTCCCTTACTTTGTTTCACATTATAATTTGAAACCAAATAAGTGCCTAAATGATTCTTCTTTTCTTGATTTAAGATTGTATTCTGCCACAATTAAAGTGAGCTAAAATGTCACATTGATATTGATTAGGAGCTATTTCCCGCTATCCGTTGCAATCTTTTGTGCTGAACCCCAGTACAAAAGGATTTCCACTTCTATCGGGGCTAGGGCACTCGGTTTCAAACGAAAGTTGTTGCAAAATAAACAAAACAAATAAATGCCCTATTCTATTATTTTTTTGTCTTTTAGAGATCATCGTTATTATTTCTCCCTATCTATATTTACCATAATACCGCACTAAAAATACTGCGCATATACCAGCAGTAAATCCAACTACATTTTAGAAATCCCACTATTCCCTTCTATATCAAAATAAAGGATCGCAAAATTATTGCATCAAATTAACCTTAAAACAAAGAGAATGAGTTTTCTAGCAAACTACAAATCAACGAAGAAAAATGTAACAGCATGAGCAAATTCCAATGCTCCTAATCAATAGAACTTACTGCCAAACAATCGGCTTTTGACGATGTCAAATTCTTAAAAAATAGATTTCAATTTAACCAATCAATACCTTATTTAAATTTCTAAAAAATGTCAAAATTCACAGAACAAGTACATATCACTATAGAAGGCTTTACCCAAAATGTTATCTATTACAATCTTGAGCTTTCTCAAAAAATGGCAGACCATCACCATTTTTCTTTCTTTTGGCAATACACAGGAAAACCTATTATTGCCCCACAAGATCAGGAGAAAGCTTTTAGCAATTACATTGGCAGCGAGGTAATTTTCACCTTTAAAGTAAACGGAATACGCTTAATGTCTAAAGGCAGAATTACAAAATTAGGTTCTATCGATCTGCACGGAAGCCCAGCTGGACTGCACGTAACAGGAACAAGCCATACAATTGCTCTTGATGATATGCCAAAATCCAGAATCTTTCGCGAGAAAAACTTACAACAGATTGTACTCGAAATTTTTGCAGAAGAAAATTCAGGAGAATTCTATCAGAGAGAAGCAATTGTGCCTACCTATACAAAAGAATTTAGTTTTAAGACTCAGTACAACGAAACAAGCTTTGATTTCCTTAAACGTCTTTCTGCACGTTATGCCCAATGGTTTTATTTTGACGGAATGCGTATGCAGTTTGGCCAAATTAAAAACACCGAAATAAAACTTATAAACGAATCTTCACTGCATAATTTTAGCATCGAAGCCAATTTGGTTTCACATAAAACTTCGTTCAGCAGTTATGACTACAATAGCGCTTCTAATATAAAAAATGGTGCAGAAAAAACCTCCGTAGGAAGTCAAGACCGATTTGCCACATTAGCCGTTTTTAAACAGCCTTATATTGTAAGACCCGGACTCGAAAACGGCGCATATACCAGCAATGCTCAAAATAAAGATGAAATTGATGAAATGGTAAAAATGCAGACCGAAGGACGCGATGCCAACAGCATATTTTATAGTGGCACCTCCTATCTGCCAATAGGTTTGGGACAGACTTTCTCTATTGAAAATAAAAACGTAGAGCATCATCTACTGGCAGTTGAAATTATTCACTGCTCTGAGGTAAACGGAAATTACACCTGTAAATTTAAAGCCATTCCCGCCGATGTGGCAGCGCCGCACTACACAGACGTAACTGCATTTGCTCCTGCTGAAAGCCAGTCTGCAATAGTAATTGACAATAATGATCCCGAAAAAATGGGACGCATAAAAGTGGATTTCTTCTGGAATGGCTGAGCAACTAAAAGCGATTGGATGCGTGTTGTACAGCCTTACTCTGGCTCTGGAAAAGGGCTATATTTTAGACCCGAAATTGGCGAAGAAGTTCAAGTAAGTTTTGAAGCCAACAATGCAGAACGCCCGTATATTTCTGGCACCTTTTATAACGGAAAAGAAATGCCCGATTTCTTTGATACAAAAAACCGAATTAAAGGCTGGAAACTCCCTTTTGGGCAGCTTTTCAAGTTTATCGAAAAAGTTAGCATCATACTCTCTGACCCAAGTGGGAATGAACTGCATATGAATGAGGAAACCAAAAGCACCACTTTGACTGTACCAGAGACATTGACGCTTAATTGTAAAAACTTAATTATAAATGCTTCTGAGAGTATTACAACTACTGCGGGAATGAATATTTCTGAAACTGCTACAATAGATAAATCTACAATAGTTGGCGGAATGTTACATACAAATGTTACTGGCAATAGTATGTTTTATGTTGGCGGTAATCATGATGAAAATATTGAAGGTAATTTAAACTCAGATATCAGGAAGGATAAAATTTATACAGTTGCTGGAAAAAACATTCATCAAAGTGAAACTGGACATGAATTTCATTCCGATAAAACTATAAAAAATAATAGCTCCGAAGATACGAGACAAAACTAAACCAGAAGAATATAAAAAAATCAAGAAATGACCAAAACAAGACGTGTTGGCGGTAATGCAACTTACATAGTTGGAGGAACTACAAAAGAATTTGCCAACGAAATAGAAATAAACTCCAACGGGCGTATCAATTATTATGCCCCCGAATATACTTATGGAGATCCAGAGCCAAGGCCAGTTAGAGAAGAACCTGAAATTGCTTTTTCAGGTTGCTGGACTTCAGATTATGAAGGAATGAGAAATTTGGAAAAGGATGCCACTAAGTCTAGGTCAAATCTCGGAGAAATAGTATATTACCAATTAACTGTAAGTAATGATATACCAATTGGAACAAATATAACATTTAAGCTTTGGGATGAAGATTTTGGAGATATACTAAATTGGTTTTTATCAGATGATGATACATTTGATGGCAAAAAAGTGTATCGAAATGCCGTTGTAAGAGAAGTAAACGGAACTCATAAAATGACAGTTAAATTATTTCTCAATCCAAAATGGTATGATGATTTAGTGGCTGACCTTGGACGCTTTAAGAATGGCTGTCTAGACTTTTATTGGACCTGGGAATATAATGGTAAACCATGGACTTCAAATACAAATATACTTAATGTATATCCTTCAAAAACTACTTTGTTTATAAAGCCAGCTTATGAAGGTTATGGTTTTCCAGAAATTAGAACTGCAGACGGAGAGCTTATTGTTTTCTCTGCAGGAATCGTAGCTACTGTAGAACAATCTAAAGAATTAGAAAAAATAATGGATACTATTCTGGATGACATTCAAAATAATGCAATTGCAGATGTTCGCGAAAAAATGGTCAAATACAGCGATAAATTGAGGTATTCTATAGCGGTTAATAAGCTTAAAAAAGGATATCTAGTTAACAATTTAGGCAAAATAGAATTTAGTAAAAGGCTTTATACCAAACCTGTATTTGATAACAGCGGCCAACTTTATGAAATTACCCAAGCAGTCAATTTTGGTTATAGAAAAGAAGGAAAACTTATAACAACAAAAGGAATAAGCCAATTGGATTATTTTAAACAAGTTGGGGTTCGTAATGCTGTTTTAAAAAATGTAGAAAAACTAGATTATGTCTTGCAAGCTTTAGATCTATTAAGTTTTGCAATGGATGAAAAAAAAGTAGAGACCATCACTACCATGTTTGCTCCTTTAGACTTTTTAAATGCTATTGTTTATCCAAGCATAAGCAAACCTATTGAAAAAGTTTGGGATGGAATGGTTGTAGACGCTGTTGAACAAGCTAAAGACAATGGTCTTAGAGGCATATCTGATCTAGCAGTAGCAAAATGGTTTAGCAGAGATACATATGGTGATTATCAACATATTAAAATAAACCAAGATATGTTAAATAATTTATTGAAAGGAAAATATAAGACACTAAAAGATTTAGAAAATAATCTAGAAAATTTTAGAAAATCAATTAATAATTATGATTATCAAACTAGTTTAATTTATACTGTTTTTTATTATACAAAAAAAAACGTGGAAATAGATGAAAAGATAGCATATATAGAGACCATTTTTATAAACTAATTCAAATATGAAACATACCTATATCATTATTATAATTTCTCTATTATTTTTTTCATGTGAATCTAAAAAGCCAATTGAGATTAAACAAACTACTTCTAAGGAAATGGTAACATTTGAAGATAATTTTATGGATCGTAGACAAATAAAAGATAGTATTCGGATTAGTTTTCCGATAGAATTTAAAATAGAAATTAATTCTTCAATTGAATATATTGCATGGATTTATCAAGTTAATAATAAAACTCTTGAAAAAGATTATTTCGATTATGAAGTTTATAATAAACATAACAAGACAAAGTCAATACGCCAATTAGATTTTGATAAACCAGTCAATAGTGCATCAATAGATATCATTGTAAAAGAAAGAAATCATTTAATTTCCAAAAAAGATGCTCAACAAGTATTGAAAAAATACCACATAAATAAATCACTAGATAATTTAAAACCTACTGACACGATAAAATTGGTAGCTTATGATAAGTTTAGAGAAGAAAACAAACTAATCATTCAAGAGCTTAATAAGATTAGTGATTCCATTCATTTTAGAGCTATGAAAAAGGATGGAAGTTTTTTCTATGTAAGCAAAAAAATCAATTGGTAAAAATCAAAATATTGAATAAACCAGCTTGATTATATTATGCAGGTTGAAGTTTTTAATGCACTATTAAAAAATGCAGAAAAACTAGATTATGTCTTGCAAGCTTTAGATCTATTAAGTTTTGCAATGGATGAAAAAAAAGTAGAGACCATCACTACTATGTTTGCTCCTCCGCTGGCGCGAGCGTCCCGCTCGTGAATGCAATGTAAATCAATTTTACAACTAAATCGGCACGAGCGGGACGCTCACACCAGCAGGTGGGGATAGTCCTATAAGTCAATTGGATGAAACCAATAAATCGGCTATGCCTAATCAAGTGTTAATTTATAATCATCAAAGAATCTCTAGAGAATCATTTAAAAGCAACTATTATGGATATATCGAAATATATTAGTTTACTTCTTTTTAGTTTTTTATTGAATAGCTGTCATAAAACTAAATATGTAAAAGATAATAGTTCATTTTGGGGAATTTATTTGAAAGAATGGAATTCATCAAAATGTCCAAAAAAAAATGTTTACCAAAGTTATGTGAAGGATTCTAAATTTAAAATCCTAATTAAAAGTGATTCCGTTTTTAATATTGGGGGCTGTGAAAATAATAGCCAAAGAATATTTACACCTAATGTTTTTATAGAGGTAAAATAAACTATGATATACGATTGATAATAGATGATAGTCTTGAATATAGAATTACAGGAGTTGAAAATAAAATAGATACAGTATTCTACTGTTGTGAAAGCCTTACTATAATGAATAATATATCATCATTAGTGATAAATGGACAAAATATAGACAACAAAAATGCACCTTTAAATATTGAAATTCCAACAAATCTTGGAAAAATTATAAAAAAGTAATGAGATAGATTTTAATGTATACTCGTGGGGAACTGATCCTTTTGGTCCATCAAGATACTTAAGAAAAACAATAACATCGAATCATTTTATGAATAATTACAATGGATATATTAAAGCTAAATAAAATGAAGAAGGTTATATTGTTTTTTTTGGTACTAACATTTACATTTTTCATTTTTCGATTCGTTTACTTTACTGCTTCTGATTATATTAATTATAATAAATGCGAAAACAGCAAATTTGTAAGTTCTAACAATATAGTTATTAAATTTTCCAACTCTCAAGTAAATGAAAATCTTAAAATACTAATCATTCAAAAAGAAGGTTTAAAAAAAATGATTAGATACCATAAAATAGATTCATTGTCAAAAAACAACTTGTCATATTGTTTAGAAGATAAAATATTAAAAACAGATACATTATTAATTAAATTGAGAGATAAAACAGTAAAAATTTCTGATTTTAGACGCCAAGGCTTCAGACAAAAATATGGTAAGAACAAAGGTGATTTTTTCTGCTATAATTATATTAAAATAAACAATATAGAATATTGTTTAGAGTCTGACACAATTTATTTAACCTCTCGTGATTTATTACCTAATTATTGTTCAAAATAGATTTGAACAATAAAAGAATAAAATACGTTTTATTTAGATTTGAATTGGGGCTTTTTTGAATCCCCCTGCTAGTGCGAGCGTCCCGCTCGTGAACGCAATGTAAATCAATTTTACCTAAATCGGCACGAGCGAGACGCTCGCGCCAGCATGAGGGAAAAGCTAATATATAATTTAAAAACTCATGAAAAGTATATTTTACTTATTTAAAGCTTTGGGCTTTATAATCAATTGTAAAGGACAAAACGCATTAGAAAATAAGTTCATCGAAAAAATAGATTATAAATCTTCAACTAAAATTATTGAAAAACTAGAGTTTTCTAGAGAAATTGGATCGCGTGGAGACTATACGAAGACAGTCGTATATTTAAAAAAAAGTAGACCAATCTTAATAGAAATAGAAAAAAAAGAAATCATTCATCTTTATCTTATAGACGACACAGAAAAAGATATGACAACAAAGTTCTTTGCAAAATTTTACATTTTAAACTGGAAAAAAAATCAATATATAAGAAGAGGTAAGATAATTGAAAATGAAAATTTAGAATATAATATGGCAGATAATTATTTTTTTGAATACAATATTGAAGATGTTAAAAATGAAATAGCGAAAAAGTATAATCTAAAAACGTCAAAATGATAATTCCAAAAGTTACTCCTGCTCCGCGAGCGTCCCGCTCGTGAGCTCAAAAATTATGCGACCGAATAAATTAAGTTTCAAATACGCTCGCTTGACGCTCGCGTTTGCGGGAGAACCTAATGTAAAATAATGTCGATTCTATCCGTATTTTCCATAAATTAAAATTTAAGAATTATACTACTTTTTATAATATCAAAACAACTTCTTTTTTAATATATTTGCAGTCCTAAAAGTAAAGTTATGATCTCAGAAAAAAAGTTTGCCCATGTGGTATGGTGGCGGTATTGGAAACAACCGCAACGCTCAACTTTACAGCGTAGGACACCTAAGTCACGTGGGTTTTATATTTCCTTAAAGTAAAGTTATGAGTACCAAAACCCTTTCAAAAGAAGCCGAAATCGGTTTAATGAATTTCTTCAACGACAGAATTGACCCACTCGATATGGCCAGAGCCATAAGACAGGTAAATCTAACCCTCGCATTGGGCGTTCTAAACGATCAGGAAAACATTCAGACCAACGCTGCCAAACTTGGAGACAGCTTCTATTGGCTCAATGAACTAGCCGAAATTTTAGATCCTTATCTGGATTTGGAGTAAAAAGGTTCTTTCTTTGAAAAATTAAAACCCTTGGTCTTTTTGGAGATTGAGGGTTTTGTTTTTCAGCGATTTTTTAAAATTCTAACATAAGTTGACTTTCCTTATTACTTTTCGTAAAATCTTTATTTGACATATAGCTCCATATGCTATAGTCTAATACTTTTCGAGGAATATCTAAGAAATCTGCAGCATATTCTACTGTCTTTTTAGTGTAGTCATATCCTTTAATTTCAACTTCAGCCATCTCAACAAAATTATAAATATGTCTATCTACAGCAACGACATCAAAATTTAATAATTTTAGCAAATAATCTACTGTTTTAGGACCAATGCCTTCTAGATTTAAAACTTCCTTCTGATTTTCATAACTCAATAAATATTCTTTTAAATCAAAACAAGTATTAATGTTATTACCCATTAAAAAATCAACAAAATCATACATTCTGTTTAGCTTTGTATGATGCTTCCAATTAATAATATTTTCTAGCCCATCACTATTTATTAATTCCTGGAATTTGCTGGTAGTATTATGATTGGGATATTGTAATAAAACTTTTTCTACCCGAGGTTTTACAACAGTATTATAGTTTAAGCCCGCTTGCAAAATTATATTAGTAAGTAATGCTCCAATATGAGTATAATTATAATCATTTTCATAAGAATACAATATAAAGTCATCCTCTAAATCACTTATAAAATCAGCTAGTTTTCTTGCTTCCCTTGCAAAATTCATGTTTCTTCTTTTAATTAAAATCTTGTTCAATACGTCTTAACGCATCAAGTCTATCAACGCAATTTGGACAAGCACCACATGGGACAATTGGAGAAGCTTGACATGAAAACGTGTTTCCAATTGTAGCCCCAAGTTCAATACCAATCTTTGCAACTTCATATTTTGAGTAGTAACGAAATGGCATATTAATTTTTACAGAACCGTAATCACTCAACATGCCTTCCATCTTTTCAAAAAATTCATTAGAACAATCAATCTCCTTAGCATGGTTACTATTAATAAATGCCGAATACAAATTTGACAAACCTAAAGTTTGTGCAAAAGTAGCACCAATTGTCAATAATAAAACATTTCTGTAAGGAATATATAAATCATCTGCTACAATTTCTTCTTCCCAAAGATTTGCGGGGCTAATAAATTTTGATTTAGAGTGTTTATAAATACTCGAAATATCAATTACTTCTATTTTATCAACATACGAAGGAGGCAAAACTTTTTTTAAAGTCTCATACTCAGTTTCGGCACAATGTTGTCCATAATTAATAAACAAAGGAACAAATTCAATATGTTGATTAATTAACCAAAACGCCATTGTAGTTGAATCCAAGCCACCTGACGCTAAAAGAACTCCATTTTTTTTATTCATCGAATTTTATTTTTGAACCTTTAATAAAAACTTCACTTATAATCTCGTCTAAATCACTAGATATCAAACAAGGTAATTCTGTTAGCATACAATTAGTAGCTATAGAATATGGATCATATACAATTGTTGGAATGTTCTTAGCGGCTGATAATCCAATTTCAATTAGTGTTCCTGGATCATTATAAAGAAGTACTGCTACTAAAATTGAACAATCATCCAGCAAAATCATATCTTTACTAAAGAGCTCTTGTCTTCTAGATTTCGAAGCTTCTTTTTCCATTTGCCCGTTCTCTTTTATTGGTCTACGTGGCTTAAAATTATGGTATTCTAACGCATTGACTAAACGATCTATTTCATTGGTGTTCACAAAATCAAAATCGGGAGCCGCAATATAAATATTTATCTTTTCTCTTTTCTCCCAATTTAGAGAAACACCTTCCATAGTTATTAAGTCAGATATTTTTGAACTTAATATTCTTGTTACTCCTAATTTAAAATCATCTGGATAAGTTGTTGTTGCATATTCAGTTGCAATCCAAGAAGATAAAAATAATGATTCTTCAAAAGATTTTTCATTGTATACACTAACATAGGTAGCATCATATACATCGCCTACTCCTACAGAATGTAAGATTGGCTGTGTTTGTGCAGGAACATTTATCAATAAATTTTCTTTCAAATTAATTCCTCTACTTCCTCCCCGATTTTCTTTTAAAATCAATTTTTCTGCTATAGTTTTAAACTTGTTCGAAAATACTAAAAAGTCATTCTGATATAATTTTTTAAAAATAGATGAAGAGGTAGAAATAAACAATGTTTCAATTTTTTTTGTCAGGCCTTCAAAAAAAGAAATGTCATTAATATTATTTGCTATATCTAGATGAATTTTACCATTAAGGTTTTTTATAATTTTCTCTAAATCATAATTTCCAGATATTAATAAGTAATTAGATACCTTATTTTCTTCTAATTTTTTTAATCCTAAAATATTGTACTCTATATTTATTTCATCACGTAATAAAAACTCGTAACCTTGTGAACCACTCTCTTTTACTTCTTCTATTAGAAAAACATAAGGAGCTCCAATAATATTTCCAATCTTTATAATTTCTATACAACCATGATGCTTTAAATATTCATTTATCTGTACATCCAAATATGATGGTGCAAAATATGCAACCGAAAATGGTATATTTAGAGCCCATAAACATCTAGCTGCGTGAATTATTCCACCTAAGCGCATTTTTAAATCTGATGATTCATTCTTAAGAGAAACATCAATCACAATATCTCCAACTAAACATATTTTTGGTTCTATTTCAATCATGGAGTAACATCAATTTTTACAAAAGGAGTCGGTTTTAGATTAGAATCAACAACAACCCCACTATATGAAAAGCCACTGTCAATGCAGAATTTTAAGTAATTATATCTTGTTGGCAAATATCCTACTTCTTCCCCTAGTAATGTTTCAGCAACTAAACGAATCCCATTAAAAACTATAACTATTGAAGTTCCTACTGGTGGAATATTTGAAAAATTCATAAAATAAAAACATCTCCCAATTTCCTCAAGCGAGGTACTGAAAGCAAGTGAACACTTATCTATATCACTTGACCCTCCATTCTTTTCTTCTTTACTAATCGGCTTTCTTCTAGAATAATCACTAAAAGACCCACTACCTGTACTTCCCATAATTTATATCTAATTAGAGTTTAATTTATCAAAAATCTTTTTTTGTGCGTTTGTAGAAGCTGAACATGGTTTACAAACTTCTGCTATATTATTATCTTTCAAAATTTTTCTATTCGCTTTATTGCTATAAATTTTAGGCTTTTGAGATGACGGTGAAAAAAATTTAGATGATGTAAAAAATTGATAGGCTCTTTCGTCCAGAGAACATATCAATTTACATTTTGACTCTACTAAAAGTCCCACCAAATGTTGATCATCAAAATCCTTATGTTGAATTTTTGAAGAAGCTATTTTCTCTTGTTCATCCACTTTTTCATTATCAATGTAAATAGCCTTTTTAGCTCTTCTCAGTTCAATAAAAAAAGCTCGGTATTTTGCGCCTATTTCATCAATATATTTTGTACCTCCATATACAACTTTTCCTTTTCCTTTTGAAATCCAATCATGTACAGGCAAAAAATCATGATGATTATCAGATTTATTCTCAAATACACTAACCAATACATTAGTATCAATAATTATACACATATCAAATAGTAATTAATTCAAATTGTTCATTTATAAAAAAATCTCTAAATTCTGCAGGTTGATCATCAGAATAAGACCCATCGGAGTTTATTTTAATAGTTTGTAACCTATTTCCCTTTTCATTTCTCATAAAAAAAACAACTTGACTTTTTGAGCTTTCCAATTTTGAATCTTTACTTCGATGTTCTTTGTTTATTCTTATTCTATACCTATCAATAATATAATCACTATGAGTTTCAATTATAAACTTTTGTTTATCTATAAATTTTGATTTAAATATAAAATCTCCGAGAGCTGCTTGTGCTCTTGGATGCAAATGGATTTCAGGTTGTTGTATTGCAAACCAAGTATCATCTGGTCTCGCAATTACTTCAACAAGTAATGGCAATATTTGAGAAACTCCGTATCCTACATTTGTTATATTCAATGATTTCCCATTTAACATAATTATAATTTCAAAAGCATCATTTTTATTTTTTCCACTTCCTAACTTATTAATAATTATATTGTCAAATATCCCACTGTCAAGTCCAAATTTTGTTAAAATCCTTCTAACTCCAAATTCATCTTTTTCATTATCTAAAATCTCTTTTAAAACATAAGGAGTATGCGTACCATCTGGTTTAAATGACAAAGCATAACTGTCATAAGTTTTTAAAGGTGTTGCACGGATGGGTGCTGTCCATGCAAAATTTGTTAAAAATGATGGTATTGAAACTTTTAATAAAATATCTTTCCCTTCACTTTTTAATTGACTATTTATAAATGATTGTACATGAAACAAGATTGATCGAATTCCTAAAAAATCAAATTCGTTTCGTAAAAAAGGATAATTATTTAAGCCGTTATTACTTATCCACGTGTTAAAAAAATCTTCAGTTATATATTTGATTGTCAACAATTCAAATCTATATTTCAAAAAATCTCCATCAATTGTAATTTGCATATTAATTTCATTATTTAAAAGAGATAATTCTTTCAAAGACGGCATATTATCTTTTTCAATAAATCTTAATTTCATTGCTGAAAAACTATTATCATTTGTAGATTCCAAAATACCTATATCAAAAAACTCTTTTGAACTATTAAGCGTAATAATCTCACTAAAAGAATCGAAATTAATTTCATCTGTATTGAAATATTGATAATTCCAGAATCCTTGAGAGGAAATTATCCCAAGAAGTTTTAAAATAGATGTCTTTCCAGTGCTATTTTCACCTACAAAAAAGTTTACATCTTCAAATGATAAAAATGTTGATTCAAAACCTCTAAAATTATCTATATATAATATTTTCATTTTTTATAAATTATCTTAATCAAAAATATCAAATAATTATTAATCAATCATTAAGTAATTATACCTGTTCTATTTTAGTGTTGTTTCAAATCTAAAATTTTCAAATTCTTCATTTTTACGGAAAACCATACTTTGTAAAAAAAAATCAAATACTTCTAGAAATTTAAACTAGTTTATCTACTCCAATCAAAGAAATTATAAATTATTTTTATAACTACTAAAAATTATTAATTTGATTAATAAATACCTTCCCTATACCTTTGTCTCATCAAAATCAAAGAAATGATTTGAACATCTTAAAAAATAACTTAAAAAAATAGAAATCATGAAATTTACAAGAAGAGCAAACGCAAACTGGAAAGGTACAGGAATGGAAGGAAAAGGAACCATTAGTACACAAAGCACCACTTTAGACAATGCACAATTGTCTTTTAAAACTCGTTTTGAGCAAGGTGTTGGAACCAACCCTGAGGAGTTAATCGCAGCGGCACATTCTGGCTGTTTTACCATGCAGTTGAGCTTTTTACTGTCTGAAGCTGGTTTTGTTCCAGAAGATTTAGACACAACGGCTAAAGTAACTTTTGAAGACGGAACTATCACTTTAATTGCTTTAGAACTTACAGGAAAAGTTCCTGGAATTTCTGAAGAAGATTTTCAGCAAACCGCTCAAAAAGCAAAAGAGATTTGTCCTATTTCTAAATTGCTAAATACGGAGATTACTTTATCAGTTACACTTAATTAAATTCCAATACAAAAATTCCAAATTCCAACTCTCGGTGGAAAATTGGAATTTGGAATTTCAAAATTGGAATTTCTATTCAACAATCTAAAATCTAAAATAAAATGAAAACATTATATAAAAGCTATTTAGCATTCGCAGCAATAATCTTTAGTTTATTACTTACATCAGTTCAGGTAAACGCACAAAAAACAGCTCCAAAAATTAAAAATGTCGTATTAGTTCACGGTGCCTTTGCAGATGGTTCTGGATGGCAAGGATTATACAAGGTTTTGACAAAAAAAGGCTATAATGTAACCATCGTTCAGAATCCGTTGAGTTCTTTGGAAGATGATGTTCAAGCTACAAACTTAGCTTTGGACAAACAAGACGGACCAACAATTTTGGTTGGACATTCTTGGGGAGGAACCGTAATTACTGAAGCTGGAAATCACCCAAAAGTAGCGGCTTTGGTTTACGTAGCGGCTTTACAGCCAGATAATGGCGAAAATTCTGTTCAATGGTTGCAAACTGCTCCTCCAGCTCCAGAAAATGGTGTATTGCCTCCAGACGAAAAAGGAATTGCGTATTATGACAAAGCTAAATTTCACGCTGGTTTTGCAGGAGATTTGAGCAAAGAACAAGCCGATTTTATGTATGCTTCGCAAGGTGCTTTTCATGCGCAAGGTTTTTTAACACCGATAACTAAAGCCGCTTGGAGAGCTAAACCTTCTTACGGAATCTTAGCGACTGAGGATAAAAGTATTGTTCCGAGTATTCAGCACGCGATGTACAAACGCTCTAACACAAAAATCACTGAGATTAAAGGAAGTCACGTGGTGTTTATTTCTCAGCCAGAGAAAGTGGCGAATGTGATTGTTGATGCATCTTTACTAAAGTAAATTCCAATACTTTAAAATCCTAAATTCCAATGAATTGGGGAGAAATTCCAAATTCCAAGCTATACAGTAATGGAATTTGGAATTTTTTGTATTGGAATTTTTAACTTTTGCTAACCGCTTTAATAAAATATGGCGAATCGTTCCAGCGGATTTTTCTGTAACTGAAATCTTTTTTGAGCGATTCGGGAAGGCAGTTCCAAATGGCTTCATTCATTTTCTCCAGCAATAATTTCTTGGAGAAGGAATCGGAAACTACCAAACTTATTTCTCTTACGGGAACAGGTTCTTTGAAAGGTTTAAAAAGTCCGCCCGATTCGTTTAAGGTAGAAAGTTTAGGGATAATCGCAAATCCTAAATGGGCTCGAACTAGATTTTTTAAGGTTTCTATCGAATTAATATCGTACGTAAATTGTTCCTTTATTTTATCGGATGTTTTTAATCCGCAGATATCGAGCAATTGTGCGTTGTAGCAATATTCATGATGCAATAATAACAACTCGGTTTTGTCGCCGGGCTGCATTTCGTAAAATTCTTCATTCGCCATAGGATGCGTCTGATTTAAATAAGCAACAAACGGTTCTTTAAAAACAACATGTTCTATTAAATTCGGATTTCCTGTTGGCGTAGCCATAATCGCAACGTCTATTGCACCCGTTTCCAAATCGCGCATTAAATGTCCCGTATAGCCTTCTTTAATAATAAAATGCACTTTTGGCGCCGCTTCTTTCATTGCCTGAATAAACAGCGGAATCAGATAAGGCGATAAAGTTGAAATAATGCCAAGTTTCAACTCTCCTTCCAGCAGATTTTTTTCGTTGATCACAAAATCACGAATTTCATCAACTTCACGAAGTATCTTTTTGGCTTTATTGATAATTTCAATTCCTAAAACGGTTGGTGTCAACGGCACTTTATTTCGATCAAAAATCTTAATTCCGATTTCTTCTTCCAGATTTTTTAACTGAATGGTAAGTCCGGGCTGCGTTACCATACAAACTTCGGCAGCTCTTGCAAAATGCCGTTCTTCGTCTAAAGCGACTATATATTTTAACTGCTGAATGGTCATGTTTTCTAGTTTCTAAGGTACTGAGATGCTAAGGTACTGAGTTGCTCTTTTTTATTGTTAGTTTTTTAAGAAGACTTTGTGTTTGTGATTTACAAATAAAATTTAAGAATTATACTACTTTTTATACTATTAAACCAACTTCTTTTTTAATATATTTGCGCTTCCTAAATTACAGAATTATGATACTTAAAAAACTTCTTGCCCATGTGGTATGGTGGCGGCATTGGAAACAACCGTAACGCTTCTGTAAGCGTAGGACACCTAAGCTACATGGGTTTTATATTTCCTAAATTACAGAGTTATGAGTACCAAAACCCTTTCAAAAGAAGCCGAAATCGGTCTAATGAATTTCTTCAACGACAGAATTGACCCACTCGATATGGCGAGAGCCATAAGACAGGTAAATCTAACCCTCGCATTGGGCGTTCTAAACGATCAAGAAAACATTCAGCTAAACGCTGCCAAACTTGGAGACAGCTTCTATTGGCTTAATGAACTAGCCGAAATTTTAGATCCTTATCTGGATTTGGAGTAAGTCTTTTTTTGAAAAAAATTAAAACCCTCAGTTCTTTAAAAGATTGAGGGTTTTGTTTTACACAATAAAAATTACTACTGTTTATTAATATTGTAAAAGAATTAAATCTACTTCTTTTTAATTGAAAACCTTTTAGCAATAACATCTGCAATTTTCTTAACATTTTCATCCTCACTATCTAGTAAAATAAGTGTAGAATCTTTTATTAATTCTTTGAAACCGTTACCAAATTTTATTGCCTTATTGTTTTCAAATTTTAACAAATTTTCAATGTATTTTAGATTTTTAATATCAACTGCACTACTAAGAGCTGTTTGGATTTCTAACCTAACATTGATAATATCATCATTAATTAGCGATGTAAAAAAAGATTTGTCAATAAAAGAATTATTTATTTCAAAGAAAATATCATTCAAGTTTTCTCTTCTTTCTTTTAATAATTTTGTAATTCGTTGCGAAAAATTATCAATATTTACATCATCTAGCAATTTAACAATATCATCCCAATCTTCTTTTATAAACTCACTAATTGTAAAACTACTACCAATTGATATGCTTTGCACAAATTCGTAAAGAGCATCATTTAAAACAATTCCTAAAGACAGATGATTGTTTTTTTCTTTCAATTTAAAAAGTATATCAAATAAATAATTATTACCGTCTTGAAGTGATTTGACAAAATCTTCCCTATTAAGCTTTCTTATTTCAATTTCTAATTTATCGTACAATTCTTCTGAATTATCAGTTTTTAAGATTTCATATAGAACATAATTATTTACTGTCAAACTCAAATCCTCTGCTGTAATTAATTCTTCTTTTAGATTTGAGTTTTCTAAAAATTTTATAATAATTCCACTAATACTATTATAACCTGACGGAGAATTACATGCAATATCACAGAGAATAAAAAATGGATTTTCAATCTCAAATTCTTTATTATCATCATTTTTTAATAATAAATCAATTATGTCATAACACAAAATATTCCTTTTGTCATGTGACAATAACCATATATTATTAAGCAAATGATTTTCTCTGTATTTATTATAAGTAAATTCTGCATTGTTCTTACTTGACACTGACCAATAATTTTTTATGTCTAAGATGAAGCTATTTGCACTAGAGTGGTTTTGCGGAACAAAGTTTTCAATATTAAATAAATTTTCTTTATAAAAAATACTACAAAGTGTAGACATAATTTGAACTACCAAACTATTACTAGAGCTTACATGATAAGCAACATTGTACAAATAATAACTTTTAAAAAAAACGTCAAAATCATAATCACCAATAAATTTATAATAAAGATTTTCAAATAATTTTATTGATTCAAAGGTAAATACCGTTCCACTTTGCATGCCATTATTCCACATCAAATGCTTATTCAATGGTTCAATAATTAACCTAATATCCACTTCTGAATTTATACAATTATTTATTATTAAAAATTCTTCTTCTTCTATTTGTATCCCTTCTCCAATAAGCTCAATAATTTGTTTTAATAATTCATCTGATGGATGAATTAAAAGCGAGATGTTTGAGAATTGACTTTGAACATTCATATTTCTCCAACTTTCAAAACTCACGTTTAATTTCCTATTTACAAGCATACGATCACTACTTTCAAAAATATGATTTAATGTATCGATAAATATTTCATTTAACCCTAAATTATTTATATTTTGACTTTCCTTTTTATTTTCTTGATTTAAGTATATTTCTATAAAAAAGTTCCATAAAGTAACTATTCTTTCTCTTCGATCATATTTAGCCAATAATGTAGAAGCACTTTTCATATTATTACAAAAATCGAAATCTAATGAAAAATTATACTCTTCATTTTTAACTAAATATTTTTCTAACAAACTTATATAGTTGGTGTATATTTCTCCATTAACTTCTTCAAAACAATCATTAATAGGAGTACTATATTTCAGATATTCACTAAATTGATTTGTATCTAATATAATTTTTTTAAAAATTGTCCAAAAAACATTTTCATAATTAAATACCAATTCTTTTAACTCTTCGGGCTTGTTTTTAGTAAGAGCCGAAATAATTCTTGGTGTCAGTAATATTTGTGCTCCTTTATCTTTTTTCACTCCATAAACAATTGCTGAAATTTCTTGAATTGTTTCATCTTCAATCAAATTTATTTCCTCTTTAGGTATTTCCTCTCTTTTAATTAAATAATTAGCGATTTCATCGTTTGACTTTCCCTGTAAGTATCTTTTAAAGCTATAGAGAGCTATACTCTTAGTAGAAATATCCTCTCCGTAATGATTTTTCAAAAAACCTACTTGATTTAAATAAATCTTTATCTCTCGCGGTTTAGGATTATCTAAAATGTTTTTACGCGTTTTCTCAATTACTTCTTTAATTACCTTCTTATCTTCTTCTGACCAATTTATAAAAGCTTTTTCGATCATTTTATCAATAAAACCTAACCAATTTGAAACAATTGGTCTCGGAACATCTATTCTTACTTGAAAACTTTTATCGAAAAAAGATTTTGCAAAAGCATTATCAATTTCTTTTCCACCTTTTCCATCTTCTACATTGCTTTCCCAAATTTTCATTAAACTCTCTTCATCATAAGGTATTAGAGTAAAAATATGTTTAAAAAGCGTATAATCTTTTGAGTTAGGATTTTTATGCTGAATAAAAGTCTGTAAGGTTGACCAAATTTTTAAAGACAAATCAGCCTCTACTCTGTCTAAATTATCAAGAACAATTACTACTTTTCTTTTTGCAACCGAATTAAATATTTCAAGAATTTCCTTGAAGTATTTTTCAAACTCGATAGAGCTTCTTTCATAATCAAGACTAACATCTTCGACAATTGTTTCACTTGAATTATTTTGTATAAATGACCAATCCTCTAGTTTCCCGCCTTTTTTATTTGTACAAAGCAAAACAATTAGATTCCCAAACAAAACCAAAAAAGGAGACAGAGAAAAAACTATTCCAAAACAAAGTGCTTTATTTATTGAACCTGTATTTTCAATAGTTATGTTATTGTAATCAACTGAAGATAGCAAAGCCAAGCCTATACTCAATATGAGAGTTGAAACTGTTAGAAAAAGACCAAGTTTAGTTACTGTTCTAAAAACATTAGTCGTTTTTGTCCTCTTCTCACCAGAAATAATTACTCTTTTATCTTCTAATTTTTTGACAACTTCTGTGTCAGATTCTATATCTTTAATGCAATTAATAAAACTTTCAAGAAAAATTCTTCTGAGCGGATCTCCTTCATGTGCCCAAGCGTCAAAATAAAAAAAAACAAAATCTTTTTCTTTTTTCAATAAATTAATTATTGTTGATTTCCCTGATCCCCATGGCCCAGATAACCCAATATTAATTCCTTCTTTTTCATTTTTTATTAAATTCAATAATGAGTTTTTTATCTTTTCATGAGTTTTGTCTTCATAAAAATCCTCTACTTCAACTTCTTCTCTTAAAATCGAGAATTTATATTTATTACTCATTCCTCTCTTTTTAAATTAACAATACAATTTTAAGATAAATCTTATGTGAAAAATCTTAATTAAACTGCGACTTATCAAAATAATATTAACATTTAACAATCATCAGTACTAATATTTTATAAAATGAAAAGACGTTTGCATTTCTGCAAACGTCTTTTCATTTCAAAGCAAACTATAAACCAATCACCCCAAACTCATCCCACCATCCATAATAACATCAGCTCCAGTCATAAACACCGCAGCATCACTACTTAGATACGAAACCATTTGAGCCACATCTTCTGCCCTTCCCATTTGTTTTAGCGGGACTTTTTCTACTACGACATTCATAATGCCTTTTACTGTCGTTTCGTCTAGACCTACTTTGTTCATGACTTCGGTTTGAGTTGGTCCTGGGCTAACCGAATTGACACGAATTTTTCTTGGCGCTAATTCTAAAGCCGCCGATCTCATAAACGAATTCAAAGCCGTTTTACTCGCCGAATAAACCGAAGATCCCGGACCTGGCATACTGGCAGTGTTTGAAGAAAGAAATACTACCGAAGCGCCATCTTTCAGAATCGGAATAAATTTGCTTAAAGTGAAAAACGCGCCTTTTAGATTCACATTCATAATATTGTCGTACAGCTCTACTGTGGTTTGTTCGATCGTTCCTAAACCCGCGATTCCTGCATTAACAAACAAAATATCAACTGAACCAAAATCGGCTTTTACTTGAGCGGCCAGTTTTTCGATATCCGAAATATTCGATTGATCTGCAATGATGGCAGTTACGTCCAATTCTAAAGCGGCTTTTTCTATGGCTTCTTTTCTTCTTCCTGTAATAATTACGTTTGCGCCTTGTTCTTTTAATTGTTTGGCTGTTGCATAACCTATTCCACTGTTTCCGCCTGTTATAACGGCTGTTTTATTTTTAAGATTTTCCATCTTTTGAATTATTTAAAATTTATTTGACAAATTTAAATTCAAAATGGTATAACTTTGTAACCAGTATCATGGAGTATACCAAACTAATAAATTCGATTTGCTATGATTGATAAATTTATAGCCACGAATGCACGAATTATTTTTATAATCTATGTCGAAAAATGTGATTAATTACACGAATCATATTGATTGAATATCAATATAATTCGTAAAGGAAAACTTTGAAAAAAAAATCGTGACTCGAGTGACAGCGAATAGGCGAAGCAATTCGTGGCGGGAAAACTTTGGAAAAAAAGTTCGTGAATTACTTCGTCTGTCCGTTCGGTCTAGTCGTGGCGGAAAAAAATAAACAATATGGAAAGAAACCAGAAAGAAGAAGTACAGGCGCTTCAGGACACGTTGCATGTTTTGGGCGGAAAATGGCGTTTGCCAATCATCAATTCGATCTGTAACGGAAATCATCGTTTCAGAGAAATTGAACGCAGTATTCCGGGAATTACGACACGTATGCTTTCGCGAGAACTCAAAGAAATGGAATTGAATATGCTGATTAAAAGAACCGAAGATCGCGATGCTGAGATTCAGGTCAAATATGAATCGACACCCTATTGCAAATCATTTGGTCCAGTGATTGAAGAAATGATCAAATGGGGAAAATCACATCGAGAAGAAATCATTCGAAACTCTTAAAATAGCCTCCCGTAGATTGCGCAGATTATACAAATCAAAAAAATCTGCTTTATCAGCTGAATCTGCGAGAGAAAAATAAAGAGACGCTAAAATTATTTTAACACTTAGAAACATAGATTTTTCTATTTGGGAAGAATTAAAAAACAAACTGGTTTCTAACACATAGCTTTGTGAAAACTCTCACCAGAATTCCTCTACCAGAATTGACAAAATTATGTTCAAGACTTAGCTTTATGTTTTTTATTAAAAATAAAATGACTTTTTTAAGCGTTCCAAAAAGCTATGTTACCATGTGTTAAAAAAAGAGCTACGGCAACTTATCAAATTTTAAAGTATTTAGGAAAATCACATTGAAAAGAAATCATTAGCAACTCTTAAAATAGATTTCCAGTATTACAACGATTTAGTTGAAAAACAGCGGTAATAAGCGTATTTTTTACACATAAAAAGTATCACAATAAAGACCAAAAGTGAACGATTTTACCCCTTATTTTTCAGCATTTTTCTCTAACTTAGCGCTCTACATTTTGAAATGTAAGATTAAAATAACCATTGTTTTGCGGCAAAACATTGAATGAAAAAGAATTACCATACTTTCTCTTACTTTTTTGCTGTCAAAACATTTCTTCTAATAATTTAGTTAATTGAAAACTATGAACAAATTTGATTTTGGAATTGTAGGACTCGGTGTAATGGGCCGTAACTTACTTTTAAATATCGCCAGCCATAACTTTGCGGCTACAGGTTTAGACTTAGACACCGAAAAAGTCAATTCTCTTCAACAAGAAGCCGACGCCAATCACACTATTGAAGCTACCACAGATGTAAAACATTTTGTAGAGCTTATCCAACAACCAAGAGCGATTATGCTATTGGTTCCTGCGGGAAAACCAGTTGACAGCGCTATCGCTAGTTTATTGCCTCACTTAGATAAAGGAGACATCATCATCGACGGCGGAAACACTTATTTTACAGATACCGACAGAAGATTCATTGAATTGTCTGAAAAAGGAATCCACTTCTTCGGAATGGGAATTTCGGGCGGTGAAAAAGGAGCCCGTTTCGGTCCTGCTATGATGCCAGGTGGAGATCAGAAAGCGTATGAAAGACTTCGTCCGATTTTTGAAGCCATTGCAGCAAAAGTAGACGGCGAGCCTTGCGTTGAATATTTAGGAAACGGTTCTGCTGGAAACTACGTAAAAATGGTTCACAACGGAATTGAATACGGAATCATGCAATTGATCTCTGAGATTTATGACTTAATGAAAAGAGGTTATAACTTGGATGACGCAACGATTCAGAAAACTTTTGAAGAATGGAATCAAACCGATGATTTGAGATCATATTTGATTGAAATCACTGGAAAAATACTGAAGCAAGAAGATACAGACGGAGGTCTTTTAATCAATAAAATTTCAGATTGGGCAAGATCCAAAGGGACAGGAAAATGGACTTCGCAAAACGCCATGGATTTACAAGTTCCAGTTCCGACAATCGACGCTGCGGTTAATATGCGCGATATGTCTAAAACAAAACCTGAAAGAATTGAAGCGGCTAAAAAATTAGTTTGGAATTCTAATCCAAGCGATGTCAACGCAAGCGAAGCTATTGCTGCTTTAAAATCGGCTTTGTTCTTTTCTATCGTTGTTACGTATGCTCAAGGTTTAGCGCAGCTTCACATCGCTTCTAAAGAATACAACTACGGATTAAATCTGGAAACGGTTGCTAAAATCTGGCGTGGCGGATGCATTATTCGTGCGACAATTTTAGAAGATTTCAGAAAAGCATACGTGGCAAAAGCAGATTTGCCAAACTTACTTTTAGATGGCAGCATCGCTTCAAAATTAACCGAAAATCAAGCAGGAATGCGTGCGGTGATTCAATTTGCTGTTCAAAAAGGCTTGCCAATTTCGGGATTAATGAATTCGTTAGCGTATTTTGATGCTTACCGATCTGAAAACCTTCCGACAAATCTAATTCAAGCACAACGTGATTTCTTTGGGGCACACACTTACGAGCGTATCGACAAAGAAGGCGTTTTCCATACCCAATGGGCTGAATAAGACAACTAAAAAAAACAACACAACCACACACAATGACTAAAAACAAAAATATAAATCCGACAATTATTGTAATTTTTGGCGGAACCGGAGACTTGGCAAAGAGAAAGCTCTTTCCGGCTTTTCAGAATCTGTATCTTGATGGCCGTATGGCAGAGAAGTTTCAGATTATTGCTCTTGGTAGAGCTCAAAAAAGTGATGAGGAATTCCGCAGTTATGTTTTAGAAAATCTAAATACTTTCTCTAGAAAAAAAGGACTTTCTGATGCAGAAACTCAAAAATTTCTTTCGCATATAAGCTATCACAGTCTTGATATCGACAAAGAAGAATCGTATTTGGGATTGAGCGAAAAGATAAACAGTTTTGACTTAGAATTTGGCGAGCGTTCAAACCGTCTTTTCTATCTTTCTATAACGCCTTCTTTTATCTCGACCATCTCGAGCAATATCAAGAAAATTGGCCTTGCGGCGAATGCCAAACAGGATCGTATTATTATTGAAAAGCCTTTTGGTTACGATAAAGCTTCTGCAATAGAGTTGAATGAAATGCTTTCGCAAACTTTCAAAGAAGAGCAGATTTATAGAATCGACCATTATTTAGGAAAAGAAACAGTTCAGAATATTTTGGCTTTCCGTTTTGGAAATTCAATGTTTGAACCATTATGGAGCCGTAATTTTATTGATTTCGTGCAAATTACCGTTGCGGAAGAAGTCGGCGTTGAAGAACGAGGCGGATTCTACGAAGGTGTCGGCGCATTGAAAGACATGATTCAGAACCATTTGTTTCAGATTTTATGCATGACCGCTATGGAAGCGCCTGCTTCTTTGGCAGCAGACGATATTAGAAATCGTAAAGCAGATGTGCTGAAATCAATCCGAAGAATTAAACCGGAAGAAGTTGATCATTACATTGTAAGAGGTCAATACGACGCTGGAACTATCAATGGAAAACCTGTTCCGGGTTACCGCCAGGATAAAGGCATTGCTCCAGACTCTAATACAGAAACTTATGTGGCAATGAAAATTTATCTGGACAACTGGAGATGGCAAGGAATTCCGTTCTATCTGCGTTCTGGAAAAAGAATGGAAGAAAAACAGTCATCCATCATTATTCAGTTCAAACCAGTGCCACACTCTTCGTTTTCTTATGGAAAAGAAGGCATGACTCCAAACCGTCTGATTATTAATATTCAGCCGGATATGGACATCAAATTGCAGTTTATGACCAAAAAACCTGGTTTGTCAATGTCGTTGCGACCAGCCGAAATGGTATTTGATTATTTTGCTTGTTCGACTATGTCGCCAGAAGCGTATGAAACTTTATTGGCAGATGCTTTGGCAGGAGATCCTACTCTATTTATGCGTTGGGATCAGGTAGAAGAAGCTTGGGACGCGATTGAAACGATTCAGCAGGTTTGGAAGACTACTGCTCCAACCAATTTCCCAAATTACAAAGCAGGAAGTTGGGGACCAGAAGAAGCTGATGAACTATTGGCACGTCAAGGACACAAATGGATTCCGAATACACAAAACATTAAAAAAGAAGAAGAAATTCTAAATGGTACAGATATACAATAACACCGACGAAATTAATACTAAAGCAGCGGATCTTTTTGTAGAATCAGCTCAAAAAGCGATTGCTGCAAAAGGCAAATTTACAGCTGTTCTTACAGGGGGTTCTTCTCCAGCAGGAATCTACAAATTATTGGCTTCTGATGCTTACAAAAATAAAATAGACTGGACTAAGGTTTATATTTTTTGGGGAGACGAAAGATGGGTGTCGCTAAATGATGATTTGAGTAATGCTAAAATGTCTTATTCAACTTTGTTAAGCCACGTGCCTATTCCGCAAGAAAATATTTTTGAAATGTACAAAGATGGCGTAACTCCTGAGGATTATGCTGCTGATTACGAAAAGTCTATCAGAACCGTTTTAGGCGAAGAAGGAAAATTTGACCTGATTTTATTAGGTATGGGAGACGACGGACACACAGCTTCTCTTTTTCCAGGTGAAGCAGTTCTAGAGGAGCAAACCAAATGGGTTGACGCTTATTATTTAGCTCCTCAGAAAATGTATCGTATCACGCTTACAGCTCCACTAATCAATAAAGCAAAAAAAATTGTAGTGGTAGCTTTTGGAGAAAAGAAAATCCACGCTTTGAAAGAAGTTACAACCGGAGCATACAATCCGACTTTATATCCAATGCAATTGATTAAACCAGTTTCTGGTGAATTATTGTTTTTGGTTGATAAAGTGGCAGCAGGAACGAATTAATTCAAACTTATATAAAAACAAAAAAGGTTTATACTTTTAAACGAAAGTATAAACCTTTTTTGTTTTCTTACTGCAATACTACTGACTGCATTTACTATTCAATATATCCTGAAGAGTTGGATTAAATGCATTATCAACGGTTATAAAATTAAAACTAAACCCTTTTCCAAATAAAGGTTTTAAACCGCAAAAATTGGTAAGTAATTTATTTTCACTGATTGTAATATCTCCATTTACTGATAAAATATTTTGAAATACATCCAAATTCTTTAGTTTAGCATTAAGCCTGATAGACAATTTCCCTCCGATATTTTTCACATTATGTAGTCCTTGCAATGTTTCAAGTTCATCAGAATTAAAAATAGAAACATTTGATGAAACAGAAGTTATATTCTCCAATGCATTTAAGTTTTTAAGTTTACTATTGCTGTGAATATTTAGAGAATAAGCATTAGTTATGGAGTTCAGACCGCTTAAACTGGTAAGTTCTGTTCCGTTAATTTGTATTTCTAAACCATTCGATTTAAGATTTTTTAAACCTTCAATACTTGTAAGAACTCCATCACTATTATTTGCTATTTTTAAACCCTTCCCAATTGATGTCAAATTAATTAATCCGTCAAGATTTACCAATGATGTATTAATACTAATGGAAAGAATTTCTCCAACTGATTTCAATCCCTTTAGCGCATTTATATTACTTAAAGCATAATTCCTATTTATATAAAGATTTTTACCAACAGAGGAAAGTTTTTCCATTCCATCCAGATTTTTCAATTTAATATTGTCTTGTAAAAATAAATCTCCATCTACTCTTTCTAAATTATTCAATCCTTTTACTTCGACTATTCCATTTTCTCTAATATCGAACCAATTCGAAACAATTTTTAAACCTTCTAAACCTTCTAATGTTGTTAGTTCAGTATTACCTATAATTTGTAACGACCCTAAAGTAATATCTTTAACATTACCTAATCCTTTAATCGATTTTAGTTTTTTATTATCAACTATTTCTAAAGATTCATTATACTTGGCTAATTTTTCTAATCCTGATAAATCTTCGAGTACATCATTATCTTTAATTTGGATTGCCCAAAAGATCTCTGTAAGATTATCCAATCCCTTTAAATTAATCAATTTATCATTATTGGTAATTACCAAATTACTACTTGTAATTTGTTTCAGATTTAAAAGACCGGAAAGATTTGTTAATGATTTATTATTCTGTATCACTAAACCTCCAACAGATGAAATTGTCTTTAGACCAGAAATATCCGTAATATCAGAATCTACTACTCCGATTACTAAAGTTCCTTTGATTTCCGTATATTTTTCTGCGGCAAAGGCATTCACTTCAATTTGAGTTTTGAGTTCTACACTTCCGGTAAAAGCCTTTTCAACAATTTCTTCCGGTTTTGAATCCTCACTTGAGCAAGCGACAATTGTAATTGTAATGAATAATAGTAGGATTTTCTTCATTTGTTTTTTTTGGTTTTTAGTGGTTTTGTATAAAAAAGATTACCTGTAATCGATTTCCAAATATATTTATTTTTTCCTACAAAGCATTAATTTTAACAATTCAGTTTCTGTCATAAAAAAAAGATACTGAATTCAATAAACCACTGACAAGCAAAGTTTTACAAAAACATAATTCTTTTTTATTTAATTTTGTTTTTACTACACTCCTGTTCAATCAATTAGTTTATACTCTCCCATTTTTTTTCCAGGCTTTTATACTGATTATATAATTTCAAAAAACATTTTGTAATGAAATATAATTACTCTCTAATTGCTGTTTTTCTTCTTTTGACTTGTTGTAAAGATAAAAACACAGAGCCCAAATCTGTTAAAGTTAATGCCACACAAGGCTGTTACATTCCGAAAACGAATGACAAAGATTGGTACACGCAAAACAAAAAAGCACCAAAGTTTAAAGGTCTTGAAGGTGTAACATTTAAAATTACAACCAATAACCCAGAAGTTCAGGAATATTTCAATCAAGGGTTAATGCTGGCTTACGGATTTAATCACGCCGAAGCAGCAAGATCATTTTATGAAGCTTCGCGTTTAGATCCGAATTGCGCTATGGCGTATTGGGGTTTTGCTTATGTCTTAGGTCCAAATTATAATGCGGGAATGGAAGAAGATAATTTTCAGCGTGCTTATGATGCTGCTCAAAAAGCAAAAAAGCTTTCTACTAAATGTTCTCCGAAAGAAATTTCCATGATTGATGCCTTATTAGTGCGTTATGCTAAAAATCCTCCTGCGGATAGAAAACCATTGGATACCGCTTACGCCGCAGCCATGAAAAAAGTCTATCTTAAATTTTCTTCAGATCCTGATGTTGGCACGCTCTATGCCGAATCCTTAATGAATCTTCATCCTTGGGATTTGTATGAAAAAGATACCGAAGTGCTCAAAAAATGGACACCGCAAATATTGGCTGTTTTAAACGAATTAATCAAAAAAAATCCCAAACATCCTGGTGCGAATCATTTTTTGATTCATGCCGTAGAAGCTTCTGCACATCCAGAAAAAGGACTCAAAAGTGCCAAATTACTGGAGACTTTAGTTCCGGGTTCGGGACATTTGGTGCATATGCCTTCTCATATTTACATTCGTACAGGAGATTATCATCAAGGAACACTTTCCAATATTGAAGCGGTTCGAATTGATAGTTTGTATTCAACTGCCTGCAATGCACAAGGCGCTTATCCTCTAGCCTATTATCCGCACAATTATCATTTTTTAACCGCAACTGCAGCTTTAGAAGGAAACTCGAAATTGGCTTGGAAATCTGCATTGCTATTACAGCAGCATATGTCTCCGAAAATCATGCGCGAAGCAGGTTGGGGAACTTTACAGCATTATTATAGCATTCCGTATTATATCGCCGTAAAATTCTCGATGTGGGATAAAATAATGGAGATTCCGCAACCTGAAAAAGATCTGGTATATCCAAATGCGATTTGGCATTATGCCAGAGGAATGGCGTATCTTGGAAAAAATGATATTGCCAATGCCGAAAAACAACTTGCTTCTCTGAACCAATTAGCCAAAGATAAAACCTTAAAAGAAGTTACCATTTGGAATATCAACACTACTTACGATTTGGTTCAGATTGCTAATAATGTTCTTTCAGCGGGAGTTGAAGCGAAAAAGAATAATAAGGATAAAGCAATCGCGCTTTTAAATAAAGCAATAGAAATTGAAGATCAATTAAATTACAACGAACCGCCAGATTGGTTTTTCTCCGTTAGACATTATTTAGGTTCAGTTTTACTTAAAGCTGGAAAATACGCTGAAGCTGAAAAAGTATACAAACAAGATTTACAAACGCTCCCAAAAAATGGCTTCGCCTTAATCGGACTTTATAATGCTTTAAATCAACAGAAAAAAGAAAAAGAGGCTTTGAAAATTAAAAGCGCTTTTGATACTGCTTGGCGATATGCCGATGTGAAGATTATGGCTTCTTCTAGTATTTTGGAGTGATCATAGTTTTTATGATTTTTCATTTCCAAGGAAAAAAATACGCAAAGTCTAAATAAACTACCCCAAATAGTTTCTAACTTTTTAGGGGCAGTTCAGAGACATTTGCGCAACTTTTCAATTAAAACTTAGAACTCTCTGCGGGGCGTGGGCAGCTTTTCTATTCAAATCTGGAACTCTTTGCAGAGCGGGGGACATTTGTGTACCTTTTCAATTCAAGTATAGCACTCTTTGCAGAGCGAGGATATAATTTTTCTTGTGTCTTGTATAAGTGCACAGCTCATCGACTTCATACGTCTTGCCTCTGCTGATAATCGGCTTAACAATGTTTCTGGCAATTAAAATGATTCTTTTCAATAATGGTGTGGCTGATATTTCCAGTATTCTTGCAGCGCTTCTTATTCCTAATCCCTCTTTGGTTAATTGAACAATCTTTTCATTAATATCTAATTTGTAAGCTTGATTTGTATAATATTCTATAAAGCGGTGAGAGCATATTTTACAATAATATTGCTGTTTATTATTTTTTGTTCTCCCATTTTTAATAACCTTTTGCTCTTTACATTTTGGACAATTCATGACCATCACTAACTTTGGAACACTATGTTGCATTTTTACTCATTTTAGCTCATTTAAGGCAATATTAAAACAAAAAAGATGAGCAATTACTGCTCATCTTTAAATTATTTATCTCTAAAATTTGTTCGATTTCAAAAGGTTAGAATTTCAAAATCTTATATCACTAACTTTGAAACACTACCAAAATATAAAAACACTTAATCTGTAACAATACCTCTTTTGGCTAAGTAAGAAATATTAAGCCTATATGCTATTTCTACATTTCATATCCTTTTTTAATATACCAATCTCCTTTATATAACTTATAATCTTTTAGGTCTTTTGCATTTGTTTTTTTTGATTTTCTTACTAAAAATGGCACATCATAATAATTTGGATTAATATAAACATTATCTTCATTATCAACACCTAAAACCATAAAATTTAGTTTTAAAAAAAAATCTATATAAAATTTAATTTCAGTATTAGTAAAATAACCAGCACAATCTCTAATTGGTAAATTGTCATCTATCCTTGTTATTTTTTTTGTTTTTGAATTTACCCAAACAATGTATGGATTACAATGAAGGTTATACTTACTAACTAGTAAAACAACATCATCCTTATTTACGCTACGAGTTTCGATATAAGTGTTTTTTAAACATGAAAAATCCGAAGAATCATATTTCGAAATAATTTTATCGATACTTTTTTGATTACTGTTGCATGATTGTAAAGCACAAAACAATAACATTGCTATTAAAAATATTCTGCTCATTTTTTTTAGGGTTTTGGAATTGGAGACAAACCTGATAGCGCGGATTTGCAATCCGTGATCCCAAAAGCTTTCTGGACCTACTTTGCGTTACCTCTAGCGCTTCTTAAAAGCACTGAACCTCAAAAATCTCCGACTTTAAAACGAATACAAGTATAGAGATATATTGTTTTTAAATCCAAAAATTTACTACGGAAATATCAACTTTTATTCAATTTCTCATAAGTCTAAAACATTTAAATCATAACTTATAACCAAACAAAAAATCAATCCCCTAAAAACCAACTCCAATTATTATCAAATTTTTAAATCTCATGGTTTTTAAAATAATTTTAAGAAACCTTATTTTTCAAATTACTATATTTGGCGCACGTTAAACAAAATAAATCCTCTTTTTAAGGAACAAGATTATAATTACCGCTGCACTGAATGAAACCCATGAAGTTCATATATATCGTCCTACTATCGCTGCTTTGCTTTTTCAGAGGCACCGAGACGTATCAGCCGATTCATCATTTCAGCAATTGTATTACCTTAGATAGTGTTGCGGCAGACGACACGCAGATTTTTTCTTCGGACTTTTCTTCTTCTAAGAATTTAGAAGTTCATTATAAGCTCAAAAAGAAAATGAAATGCAGAGCGACTACTTTAGAACAAAGTACGATCAAAGCTCCGTATCTCAGCAATTTGGTTAATTTCAAGCTTTATAAAGAAAGCTTAATCTATGGTATAGCTTCAATATACCATATCGAAAGGCACCCTCATCTTCATTTGTACCAACTTTTCTAGGCTGCAAAATTTCGTCGTTTTTATATTCTAGTATTCTGGAACAATACCTCATTTACATCTGTGATTGAGCTGTTATTGCTATAAAAACATTTCTCTAAAACGGTACTTTTTCAAATAAAAGCATCCGTACACCTTATTATTTTCAAAATCCAAATTCAGACTCCCGATATTTAGTATCAAAGGAGCACATCTATTTATTCAAAAATTTAAACCTAATGATGAGCATTTATAAAAATCAATTTCTTTTATGCACCTTGGCTTTATTCGTTTTAGTCTCGTGCGGAGATAAAGCAAAAAAAGATTCAAACAACATAAAAACGGTTCCTGTTTATAAGGTAACTCTAAAAGACACCATAGTTTCGAGCAAATTTGTTGCCGATGTACATGCTAAAAACAATGTGGAAATCCACGTTCGTATTCCAGGTCTGTTAGACAAAGTTTACGTTAGCGAAGGACAAAAAGTAAAAAAAGGACAAATCCTTTTCAAAATAAGCGATGTTGAACTTCAGATTCAGCTTCTAAAAGCCGAAGCCATTTACAAAAGCGCAAAAGCCGATTTAAGAATTGCAACGGTAGAATTGGAACAGGCTCAAACCCTTTTCAATAAAAAAGTAATTGCAGACAAAGAATTAGAATTATCTAAAGCAAAATATGAAGCGGCTTCCGCAAAAGTGGCTCACGCTCTTGCAGAAAAGAAAGCAATCAACCAGCAGATAAGTTTTACCACAATTCGAGCGCCATTTGACGGAACAATCGACCGTATTCCGTTCAAAGAAGGAAGTTTAGTAGAAAACGGTTCGCTATTGACCACAGTTTCTCAATTGGACGATGTGTACGCTTATTTCTCAATTCCTGAGAATACCTATTTCCAAATGATGGAAGACAAAACCTTAAACACCCAAGGTGATATCAAATTAGTATTGCCAAACGGACAGGTTTACGATCAAAAAGGAGAATTAAGAACCGCTGACGGAGAAATCGACAGACAGACAGGTTCTATTCAATACAAAGCAAAATTTCGCAATCCGCAAGGATTTATCAAACATGGAACTTCTGGAAAACTCATTATTTCAGAACCCAAAACCAATGCAATTTTAATTCCGCAGAAAGCTGTTTTTTCTATTCAGGACAAACAATACGTTTTCCGCGTGAACAAAGATGGAGTAGTTAAAATGACGAATGTTACAATCGAAACGACTCTAGATGATGTGTATATCTTGAACGAAGGTCTAAAAAGCGACGACCTAATCGTGCAAGAAGGCACACAATCATTGAAAGACGGCGATAAAATCAACATGAAACAAATGTAGGTTATCGACCTGTAAAACAGTTATTTAATTATTTATCTAAAACATTTAAAATGATAGAGTTATTTATCAGGAGGAAAATATTGTCATTAATCATCTCGGTTATGATAGTCCTTCTGGGATTGCTGGCGTTGTTTCAGCTCCCTATTACCCAATTCCCAGATATTGTACCACCGTCTGTAACCGTTACAGCAAAATATACAGGAGCAAACGCAGAGGTTTCGGCCAATGCTGTCGCTCTTCCGCTCGAAAGAGCCATAAATGGAGTTCCCGGAATGACCTATATGTCGACCGTAACTTCTAATGATGGTTTGACCTTAATTCAAGTTTTCTTTGAAGTAGGAACCGATCCCGATCTGGCTGCCGTAAACGTACAGAACAGAGTTACGACTATTCTGGACGAACTTCCAGAAGAGGTTATTCGTGCCGGAGTTACAACCGAAAAAGAGGTAAACAGTATGTTGATGTACTTGAACATCACAAGTACCGACAAAACTCAGGATGAGCAGTTTATCTTCAACTTTACCGATATTAATATTCTTCAGGAATTGAAACGTATTGATGGTGTCGGACGTGCCGAAATCATGGGTCAGAAAGAATATTCAATGCGTGTCTGGCTGGATCCAGAAAAGATGCTTTCGTACAATATTTCGGCAAATGAAGTTATCAATTCACTTCAAAAACAAAACATTTCTGCTGCGCCTGGTAAAGTGGGTGAAGGTTCAGGACAAATGAACAATCAATTACAATATGTAATTAAGTACGGCGGAAAATTCTTCGAGCCAAAACAATATGAAGAAATTCCGTTAAGAGCCAATCCAGACGGAACAATTTTAAGATTAAAAGACATTTCGAAAATCGAATTTGGCGCCATGAGTTACGGAATGGTTTCTAAAACCGACGGAAAACCTTCTGCATCGATCATGCTAAAACAGCGTCCGGGTTCAAACGCTTCTGAAGTTATTGCCAGCATAAAAGAAAAAATGGCAGAATTGAAAGTCTCTTCTTTTCCTCCGGGAATGGAATTTAATATTGCGTATGACGTTTCGCGTTTCCTTGACGCTTCGATTCACGAAGTATTGAGAACTTTGGTTGAAGCCTTTATTTTAGTGGCATTTGTGGTTTTCCTTTTCCTTCAAGATTGGAGATCGACTTTAATTCCCGTTTTAGCCGTTCCTGTAGCACTTATTGGTTCGTTTACCTTTATGTCGATGATGGGGTTCTCGATTAACTTATTGACACTTTTCGCTTTAGTACTTTCCATCGGAATTGTGGTCGATAACGCGATTGTCGTCGTCGAAGCCGTTCACGTAAAAATCTCCGAAGAACATATGTCGCCAATGGATGCGACCATTAGCGCGATGAAAGAAATTACAGGTGCCGTTATTGCAATTACCATTGTAATGGCCGCGGTATTTATTCCTGTTGCTTTCTTGAGCGGTCCTGTTGGGGTTTTCTACAGGCAATTCTCATTGACCATGGCCATTAGTATAGTGATTTCGGGTATTAACGCGCTTACCCTTACTCCTGCCCTTTGTGCGATCATGCTGAAACCGCACGATCCTAACAAAGAGAAAAAATCGCTTTTAGATCGTTTCTTCCATAGATTCAATCATTGGTTTGATAATATTACTTCAAAATACATCAAAGTATTAGTGAAATTCGCTGATCGCAACACTGTAACCGTTGGTTTATTAGTGCTTTTCTGTGTATTAACTTGGGGAACAACTAGATTTTTAGCATCAGGATTTATCCCGACTGAAGATCAGGGAATGGTTTATGTCAGTGTTACAACGCCACAAGGAGCAACTGTAGAACGTACTGAAAAAGCGTTGGACGAAGTAACCAAAATTGCACAAGGAATTAAAGGTGTCGACAACGTAACGACTCTTGCGGGTTATAGTATTGTAACCGAAATCGCAGGAGCTTCTTATGGAATGGGAATGATTAACTTGAAAGACTGGAGCGAACGTGATATTTCGGTAACCGAATTCATGGCGGAACTTACTGAAAAAACAAAAAACATTGCCGATGCCCAAATCGAAATCTTTGCACCGCCAACGGTTCCCGGTTTTGGTAATACCAGTGGTTTTGAGCTTCGTTTGCTGGATAAATCTGGTGGAAGCATTACAAACACCGATAAAGTAACCAAAGAATTCATAAAAGAATTAAATGCTTCGCCAGAAATTCAGAACTCTTTTTCGAGTTTTGATGCCACTTTCCCGCAATATTTAATTCATATTGATTATGATTTGGCTGCTAAAAAAGGAATTTCAGTAGATAATGCCATGAGCACTTTACAAACTATGTTAGGTTCTTTTTATGCGACCAATTTTATCCGTTTCTCTCAAATGTATAAAGTTATGGTTCAGGCAAGTCCGCAGTTTCGTCAAAATCCAGAAAGCATTTTGGATATGTATTTGAAGAATGATGCAGGCGAAATGGTTCCGTTTTCTACTTTCATCAAATTAGAAAGGGTTTACGGTCCAGAGGTTTTAACGCGTTACAACATGTACATGTCGGCTATGATTAACGGTGAACCTGCTGAAGGTTATAGTTCTGGAGATGCCATTGCTGCTGTTGAAAGAATTGCTGCAGAAAAACTGCCAAGCCGCTTTGAAGTGGAATGGTCAGGTATGACGCGTGAAGAGATTTTGTCTGGTAACCAAACCATATACATTTTTGCCCTTTGTATACTATTTGTATACTTACTGCTTGCTGCTCAATACGAAAGTTTATTGCTTCCGTTCCCAGTATTATTAAGTCTTCCTGTTGGAGTTTTCGGTTCTTACATTGCACTTGTAATGGTCGGACTGGACAATAATATTTATGCCCAAGTAGCGCTCGTCATGCTGATTGGTCTGCTCGCCAAAAACGCCATTCTGATAGTCGAATTCGCCATGGCGCAAAACAAACTCGGACGTGATATTGTCGAAGCCGCTATTGAAGGAGCTAGACTTCGTTTTCGTCCTATTTTGATGACCTCTTTTGCCTTTATTTCAGGATTGATTCCGTTGTGTATCGCTTCTGGCGCGGGTGCAATTGGTAACCGTTCAATCGGAACAGCTGCAGCGGGCGGAATGTTAATCGGAACTGTATTTGGCCTTTTAATTATTCCTGGGCTTTACATACTGTTTGCAAAATTGGAAAAACGAATGAGTAAGTCGAACAATTAGTTAGTTGAGTAAAATAGAACAAATAAATCTAATTTGATCTGCTACAATCTTTTTAAATCCGCGTGAAATATTTTTTTGCGCATAGATTTTTTCACGCAGATTAATACAGATTAAAGCAGATTTACACAGATTAAATCTAAGCTAGTGAATACGATTGAAAAATGCTTGGGCAGATTGAACAAATAAAATTAAACAATGAAAGAGATATTAAATCAATATAAAAATACTGATGTAATAAGGACAACCAAAAGTGCCGTTGTAATAACCGGAATTTTACTTTTGACAGCTTGTTCCGCACCAAAAGTCAGTACGAAACTAGACGCTGCGAAGCTTCCAGAAAATTTTGATGCACAAAGAACAGAAGCTTCAAACGAGACATTTATTCCGTTAAAAACAGAAACCTTTTTTAAAGACCCAAAGTTAGAAGCTTTACTAAAAAAAGCCATTGCCAAAAATCCTGATTATTTGATTATGCAGGAAAGAATCTTGATTGCCAATTCGCATTTAAAAGTGGCAAAACTGGCACTTCTTCCCTCTTTAGATCTTGTGGCAGATGTTTCTGGAACACATTACGGAAAATATACTATGGAAGGTGTTGGAAACTTTGACACTAACTTTTCTCAGAATATTACCGAAAAACAAAAAATCAATGAAAAGCTTTCGCCTAACTATTTTTTAGGAGCGAAAGTGTCTTGGGAAGCCGACATTTGGGGAAAACTGAGCAATCGTAAAAAAGCGGCACAACAGCGATTTTTTGCTTCCCAGCAAGGAATGCGTCTTTTGCAAACGCGTCTGTTGGGCGATATTGCAGATCTGTATTTCAAATTGATTGCTTTAGACAAACAAGCCGCTATTTATGACAACAACTTAAAAACTCAGGAAAAAGCACTTGATATTGTTTCGGCACAAAGATCAGTTGGAAAAGCTACAGAATTGGCTGTACAGCAGTTTAATGCGCAAAACAATAACATTCATGCCGAAGCTTCCGAATTAAAATTAAGCATCGATCAAACTGAGAAAGCTTTATTGACACTTTTAGGCGAATATGGCGGAAAAATTGACCGAAGCAGCGATTTCCTAGCGGGACATTTAGAAGTTTTAAACCAAAAAATAAGCGTAGATTCTATCATCCATAAAAGACCCGACGTATCTGAAGCGTATTTCGAATTATTGGCTAGTAACGCTGACGCTAAATCGGCTCGTGCTGCTTTTTTTCCAACGGTAAATCTAGGCGGATATGCAGGTTTGAATTCCTTTTCATTCAACACTTTTTTTGATGCAGGTTCTTTCGCGTGGCAGTTGCTGGGCGGATTAACAGCTCCTGTATTCAATAAAGGTCAGATCAAACAGGAATTTTATGTTTCCAACAGAAGACAGGAAATCTCATTCCTTCAATATCAGAATGCAGTCACAACAGCTTTCAACGAGTTAAGCGCTTTACTGCACCGAAACGAAGCTTATGAAGATGTTTTAAAATATAAATTGAACGAAATTGATCATCTCGAAATTGCCGTAAATGTCTCAAATGATTTGTATTTGAGCGGTTATGCCAATTATCTGGAAATCATCAATGCACAAAAAAATAAATTGCAGGCCGAATTGGATTTTGTAGATATCCAACTTCGTAATGCAAACTCACAAGTATTGCTTTACAAAGCTTTAGGCGGAGGAATAAATTAGTTTATATGTTGGTCAAAAATTGCTTCTGTTTATAATAGCTCATCGCAGAGGCTGTTTTTAAGTCCCATTTCTATTTTGAAATGGGATTTTTTTATTAAAGTAACTCAATTTTGCCATTTTACTTTTTACCTTTATTCTAAAATACTAAAATTCCGTTGATGGATATTTCCAACATTCTTGATCGCATACACGAACTTCCTGAGCAGTCTAAATTGGCTTTACAAAACAATGTCACAGAAATAGCTCTTTCTAAAGGACATATTTTGCTAAAAGCCGACAAAATAGAATCTAATATTTATTTTATAAAGAAAGGATTGGTCAGAGCTTATGTTGAAAGAGATAATGAGGTTACTTTTTGGTTTGGAAAAGAAGGCGAAACGGTAATTTCGATGAAAAGTTATGTCGAAGACCAGCCTGGATATGAGACTATAGAACTTTTGGAAGACTGCGAATTGTACGAACTCAAAACAGAAAACTTAAGAAAACTCTTCAGCGAAGACGTCCATATTGCCAATTGGGGACGAAAATTTGCTGAAAAAGAATTGATCAAAACAGAAGAAAGACTAATCTCGAAACAGTTCAAAAATGCTTCTGAACGCTATTTGGAATTAATGAAAGATCATCCTGAACTGCTGCAAAGGGTTCAACTAGGACATATTGCGTCTTATTTAGGAATTACCCAAGTCAGCTTAAGCAGAATTCGTGCTGAATTAAAATAATGCGTTAAGTTTTTTCATTCACCAGCTTATATTAAATCTGAGCAAATCTGCTTTAATCTGTATAAATCTGCGTGAAAAAATCTATACGTAAAAAATATTTCACGCAGATTATAAAAGATTTCAGCAGATCAAATTAGATTTTATTTATTAAATAAAACTATTTTATTCTATTTCTCTGATGGGCTAAAATAAATTGATTTTTTATCATTTGTTAATTTTTTTCTGAATTCCATAAAAGAACTTTGCACCACAAAATTTTTAACTCTATGAACTGGATTATTTTAATCATCGCAGGACTATTTGAAGTAGCCTTCGCCTCATGTCTCGGAAAAGCAAAAACAACCGCAGGAACCGAAATGTACTATTGGTATATTGGTTTCTTTATCTCATTAACTGTAAGTATGCTTTTATTAATGAAAGCTACAGAAACGCTTCCGCTGGGAACCGCTTATGCTGTGTGGACAGGAATTGGAGCTGTTGGAACTGTGCTAGTCGGAATCTTTATTTTTAAAGAACCTGCCGCTTTCTGGAGATTGTTTTTCCTAGCTACTTTAGTTGGTTCTATTGTTGGTTTAAAAGCAGTTTCTCACTAAAAATATATTTTTTTGTTTCAGGTTTCAAGTTTCACGTTTCACGTTACTTAACTTGAAAACCTGAAACTTTTAAAATTGTTACACTCAACTTTGTCAAAGTTTTCGAACTTTGACAAAGTTTTTTTTGTTTTTAAAACATATTGTTTACTCCATTTTTTCAATTACTAATAACCACAACC
>NZ_WUMO01000020.1 GCF_009826975.1 Flavobacterium sp. HBTb2-11-1
AGCTGTAAGCCCGGTAGCGGCAAGTACGCCAGCACCGGCTTTTGTGTTTTCGGGCGTGCCAAGCCCTCAGGCACTTTCTACGCCTTTAAACACTAATGCGACGCGTACAGTTAAGTTTAAAAATAGTGGGAATGTATCTGTATCTACGGTATACTTTGATGCTAATGTGGTAACAAGTACACAATACCCATACTACAAACTGCTCAACTCCAATTTTGGCACAGTAACGCCTATAACCAACGGATACCGTATTACCTTAACAGGTGCAGCGTTGCAAAGTGCTATTACAACAACTTCTGGAACGGCAGATGCTAATTTTGACAAAGATGAAGAAATCACGCTGGTGCTTACAGAACAGATGACTAGCTGTGCTTTGGGGTCTTCAATCCAGCTGGCTATGAAAGCAGGATCTGGAGATAGCAAGAATAGTTTTTGCTTCTTTGATAGTTCTACAGCATCTATTACAACTCCTGTAGGAAACCCGAGTATTTCGTTAACCCGAATTGCGGGAACCGCTACTTATGCTACTTTTTGCACCAATGGTACGGTTTCTTATACCATAAAGAATGAAGGAAGTGGTAGCAATGAATCTGCCTTATTTAACATTAAACTGCCGTGGACTACTAATAGAAATAGCGCTGCTGGTTTTGCTGCAGGCGGACCATCAGACGGCATAACACTAAAAAAAGTAAGTATTGGCGGAGTAGATATTACATCGCAGGTATTGGTTTTAAATCCATCAAGTGGAGCAATCATCTCAGGAGTTGCACAAAACGTTCCAATTGTAGATTTATCTAGATTAACTGCAGCAATTGCAGGAGTTTCTCTAGTTGATTTGAATGGAGACGGTCATTTTGATGATTTATTGCCGGGACAAAGCATACGTATAGATTTTGAATATGGATGGGATGCAAGTAAGTTTCAAGCTTGTATGTTGCAAAGTGCTACTAACTTAAGTGACGGAAATGGCTACTTTACCTTAGGTACTTCATATACCACTCAGTGTGGTACAATTATCAGTAAATTTAATTATGATTATGGAGAATTTGTAGCTGGTTTGCCTGGTTTTGCTATAGGAGCACAAACCCGAAATACTAATTTTGCTACTATAGATAAAGCTTTGTTTGCTTTGGGAGATAAAGGAATAATTTCTGTGCAGGTAGTTGCAGGTTTATCAGGTGCTGGATTTTATTCGACACCATTTACTAAAGTATTTACTGTAACTTTACCCGATGGATTGGATTATGATTCATCAGCTGCTATAAAATATAATAATTCCTTTACTGTATCACCTACTTACATAAATTATAATGCAACGACTAAAGTTTTAACGGCTATTTTAAATTCAGCTGTTTATAATGGTCTTAATGGTAATGATCTTCTTAGCGTCCCCGTTATAGCAACAACAGCTACTGCAGTTAATAAAACAGTTGTTTTTAAAGAGACCTATTCTCAAAACAGTTGCCCAGGAATCGCTAAAGATTTTGGCTGTGGCAGTACGCTATTGAATTATGGTTTTGTGGGTAATTGCGGTATTATCAATACAACTAATTTTAAGGCAACACGTACTACGTTTGGATATATCCCAGATGTAAGCGGTATAAATAAATTTTACAGACCGACAGGCTTTGTTAATGAAAATACGCCTGGAATTAATCTGCAGGGAGCACTTAGTAGAGATAAAGTTAGGTTTAATTTTGAAGGTGCAGTAAATGGCACTAATTACAGCCAATTATGGTCAAGAGTTACTTATTCGTCACTTCCAGTTAGTACAGCGACAGTGCCTGTTCCAACAACTTCTAATTTTGATCCGGTCTCAGCAACTGCTTCTGAAGTTATAGGAACCATTAATGTAAAAAAAGGAATTGACGGATCAATATTAACCGCTAACATTACAGTTGGTGATGTTGTTTTTACTTACGATTCACCAACACAAAAGCAATGGATTCAGGTAAATGTAGGAGCTAAAATTGGTACGGGCTTGGATATTAACTATACTCCTGTGATAGGCGATGTTATTTCTGTCAATTGGCAGGTAAGAGTTTCTGCAAATAATGTACCTTTTCTTTATTCTGCCATAACAGATTTAAAAGGAGAGCTCTATACTAAAGACACAGGAGGTACAGAATCTGGATGCGAACCTCTTCCAGAGCTTTTATATCTGCAATCAAATAACCGTGGAACAAGCAATTTTTATGGTACGACAAATTTGGCAGGGAATCAGACTTTTTCAGCTCAGAATGGTTTGGTAAACAACAATCATAGTAGCAATACCTCTGTAGATAAATTCCCGAACGAAACGCGTATGCTTTTTAATATCCGCAAGGCAACCACTACAGTTCAAGGGATTTGGAAATTGAAAGAAATCAGCCCGCCATATTATGTAGCTAGCGGTGTTACGGCAACTCTTCCTCTGGATCCTTCTTTATTTACAGTCTCTTATTCGAATGGCAATACTGTCATCACGTTTGTGAATGATGCTTTGGGATCTGATGGATTACTGTCTCCTACAAGTAATATATTGGCAAATGATTTTGTGGGGGCAAATGGTGTTCAGCGTTTGTATATTCCTATAGAACCTGTTTGTGTTCCGACTGGTTCTATTATCGTAAGTACACAAATGATTGGAGATGATTATACAGGTACTCAGGATGTAACAGTAGCTCAATCTAATAGCTATAGTAATAGTCAAACAGCTGCTAGTTATGTCAATTATAAAGCCAGTACAACAGCTACTTTGCAAAACGTAGATGGTGTAGGCAGTACAGTAAAATGGCAGGTAAGAGTAGCCAATACTACAGATGCCGCTGCATTTTTACCTACAGGAGCGAGCACTACGCTACCTAATAACTGGATGAGCTTTGTATCAGCCAACAATAATATTACGGTTACACAAGTAGAACAGGTAGATACCAGTAATAATGTAATAGCGACTTATCCTGTGGTAAATTATGGAGCAGGAAAATACTGGGTAAAACTGGGAGACATTGCCACAACTAATACGTATAATGTGGTGGCAAATTACAGCGCCTGCACAAACGACAAACTCCAGTTTACTTATAGTTTCGGGGCAACAGGCTATCCTATGGATCCTGACGTAGGCTATGGAGCGGAACTGGCTACGTGCACAGCCAACCAGACCACGTTTGATCTTAACCTGCTTCCAAAAGACATCGGCATCACAATGGCGGTAACATCGCCTCAAAATCCGGTGCAGTTCTGCACTAACCCCATAACGGGGTCAGAACATATGATCGACTACAGCATGGAGGTGACCAATACGGGAACCGGCAATGCTGAGAATCTGATATTGGAGGCCGCTTTCCCTGCCAACTATACGGCAAGGGCGGGAACGAGCAAATTGATATACGACGGGGCAACCAGAACCATCGGCGATCCAGTTTTTAACACGGCAAAAGGAGTATGGCAGTGGTACATCTCGGCAGATGCCAATGGACTGCCATTCCTGCCGCCGTCATCAAACGGAAATAACGTGATGGCGGTAAGTTATCAGGGGGAAACGACCTGCGGCTTTGTTTCGGGCTCATCGGTATCCTATAACATGAACGCCACCAGCGGCTGCGGGCAATTGACCCAAGTGGCCGCTTCGGGAGGAGGAATGGATCTCAGCGTTGTGCCTCCGGCATTAAACAGCTATGTTTTAACGCCTAGTGTAGTGGACTTAAAGAATGACGGCGGCGGAGCGGTGTACAGCATTGAGATTAAAAATCAGGGCTCGAACCCTATCAGCACCAACGAAAACATTTATATCACAGTGCCTTCTTCGATAGATTATGTGGCAGGTTCAGTAGAAAGAACCATTGGAGCGGCAAATATAACAGAACCGACAGGGAATGCTGTTGTAGGCAAAACGCGCATCATCACTTTCCCGCTTCCGACAGGAGCAAGCGGCAATACGCTGGTTCAGAATGAAACGGCGAGCTTTAATATTAAGTTTAAAATTGTCGATCCT
>NZ_WUMO01000021.1 GCF_009826975.1 Flavobacterium sp. HBTb2-11-1
TGGATCTATAATTTTAAACTTGATGCTGAAGCTTGCCGTTTCATTCTGCACCAGCGTATTGCCGCTTGCTCCGGTTGGAAGCGGGAAAGTGATGATACGCGTTTTGCCCACAACAGTATTGCCTGTTGGTTCTGTTATATTTCCTGCTCCAATGGTTCTCTCTACTGAACCAGCCACATAATCTATCGAAGAAGGCAAGGTTACATAAATGTTTTCGTTTGTGCTTATTGGGTTTGAGCCCTGGTTTTTAATCTCGATGCTGTATACAGCTCCGCTGCCGTCATTTTTCAGGTTTACCACGCTCGGTGTCAGCACATAGCTGTTTAATGCCGGAGGCACAACGCTCAAATTCATCTCATCTCCTGAAGCGGCCTCTTGAGTGAGCTGCCCGCAGCCGCTCGTGGCGTTCATATTATAAGCTACCGATGAGCCCGAAACATAGCCGCAGGTCGTTTCCCCCTGATAACTTACCGCCATCACGTTATTTCCGTTTGATGACGGCGGCAAAAATGGTATACCATTAGCGTCTGCCGAGATGTACCACTGCCATACCCCTTTTGCCGTGTTAAAAACAGGATCGCCGATGGTTCTTGTTGCCCCGTCGTATATCAATTTGCTCGTTCCCGCCCTTGCCGTATAATTGGCAGGGAAAGCCGCTTCGAGTATCAGGTTCTCTGCATTTCCGGTTCCCGTATTGGTCACTTCCATGCTGTAGTCGATCATGTGCTCCGATCCCTTTATGGGGTTGGTGCAGAACTGCACAGGATTTTGTGGCGATGTTACCACCATTGTGATGCCGATATCTTTTGGAAGCAGGTTAAGATCAAACGTGGTCTGGTTGGCTGTGCAGGCTCCCAGTTCTGCTCCATAGCCTACGTCAGGATCCATAGGATAGCCTGTAGCTCCAAAGCCATACGTAAAATTCACTTTATCATTTGTGCAGGCAGTATAATGGGCCTCTACGTTATAGGTAGCCGTAGTGGCAATGTCTCCCAGTTTTACCCAGTACTTGCCAGCTCCGTAACTTACCGCGGGATATTCTGTGAAAGGAGCTGTTGTAGACACCAATTTAGTTATTGTAATATTATTGTTTGGAGACACAAAGCTCATCCAGTTATTTGGCAGGTTTGCCTCACCCCCTGCCGCCACTATTGCAGCTGTATCTGATGTATTGGTTACCCTAACCTGCCAGTTTACCGTACTGCCTACGCCATCTACATTTTGTAATGTCGGCGAAGCATTAGCTGTATAATTATATAGAGTAACAGATCCTCCTTGAGTAAAAGTATTTTGAATATAACTCTCCGTATTGCTATTTTCCTCAGCCGTTGTATAAATATCATAATTTTGTACAGTAGGCACATTAATAATACCCGCTGTAGCACAGACTGGCAGCATAAAAACACTCAAATTTTGATTTCCATTGGCTCCTATCCAATCTGACACAACAGGGATATTAGCGGTTGATAAAGGCAAACCGTTACTGCCTAATGCTATATTATTGGCTGTCACAATGGTATTCCCTCCGCTATAGGTAACTGTAAAAATATTAGGGTTGACTTTATAAAGAGCAACCTGCCCACTAGCAGAAATATACGGTTCTTTGCCTACATTTGTATCCATTTTCCAAATTCCCGGAATGGTCATCTGAACATTCCTAAAAACTCCATAATTTCTTACCTCATTAGGAAAATGATCACCCCCTATATCTGTAGGATGATTTCCATTTAAAAGGCTTGCCATTACACGCATGCTGTTAAGACCTACTACGGCTTGCACCCCAGTAAAACTATTAGCCAACAAATAAAGTCTTTGAATAAAGAAACCAACTGGAATTGGCTGGCAGGTAGAAGCCGTTCCTCCACTATCTTTAGTGTACAAATCTCCTTCTAAATTTTGCAGTGCACTATACACATAACTCAAATTATCACGAGTTACTTTGGTAAACCAGTTTATTTCAATTTTATCACCAACCTGTAAAGTGTAGTTGATGTCTTTTCCTGCTCCGATTTTAGCTCCTAAATTTACTTGCTGCAACTGAAGACTTGTCGATGAATCATAACTAAAGACTATCTCCCCAACTGTAATATTGCCATTTACAACACTGCCATCTGAAGCTTTTGTAATAGTTATTGTCCCAGCAATATCAGATGTATTAGAACTTACCTTGTCAAAATTGGATTGTGTAATATTTGATGAATTTGAAGTATATTTTACCCTTGCCCATAGCTCTGTAAAAGAAGTAGAATTTACTGTTCCTGTAAAAGTGGTTTTTACCCTATCTTTTGCAACAGCCCCGTGCAGATTAATTCCTGGCGTATTTTCATTTACAAAAGCAGTAGGTGTATACCATATGTTAGTATTAGTAGGGGCAGGCGCATAACCAAAAGTTGCGCGAGTCATATCAAAACTCGTCGTTGCCACCATACCGCAACTGGTATCTACAATTGCATAATTGAGTGTGCTACTACTGCAACCGTAAGGCATTGTTATATCACAACCTGTAAAACCTATTGTCGCACTATATTGAATTGTTTTATTTGTGATACTTCCTGATCCATTTACTATTAAAGGGATTTCTAGGTTATCATTAGCAGTATTAATCCCCGTTAATGTAGATGCTGGAGTTAAAACCAGCGTTTTAGTAGATGCATTATAACTTATAGCATTACTAGGAATAACATAGCCCGCAAGATATAACCATCTTACATTTCCAGTAGGGTCATAATCCAAACCATCTGGCAATATAAAAGTAAAAGTCTTTGTCATTTTAGCAGAACCTTGAGTAAAAGCTGCTGATAGTGTACCACCAAAACCAGTAGTTAGTTTTATTTTATCTCCAGATTTTAGAGCGGTAGCATTTAAACTAGCGGTAAAAGCACCATATTGCTGTGCCCCAACCTGAAAAGTAGATGCTGTGTAAGTAGAAAGTGCACCAGCAGTATAATTAACTCTATTTACTAGCTTACCGCACTGGTCTACATATGAAGTCCCTAAAGAGAAATAATCCGTTCCAGTACTTGGTACAACATAACTATTTAAACTACATGTTTTATAAGATAAAGTATTGAAACCATATTCAAAATCTATCTGAAAACTTTGTCCCGCAGCTAAATCATCAAATTTGCCATCAGCGTTTAAGCTCTGCAATGCAGTGCCATAAGCACTGGTAAGGCCTGCCAAATCAATTACAAAACAATTTTGTAAACCAGGGATAAGAACACCGTTTCCGTTTCGTTTTAAAACTAAACTGGTTACATCTGTTCCATTAATAGACACCTTATTTATAGTGTAATTACTAGCTGGCTCAACATTTGGAACTTGGGCTGCATTTGTATAAACTGTACTCCAAGGAAATTTTATATCAAAAATACTCGATGCTGTTCCCGTACCTTCATTCTTAACCGTATACGATACTTTTCCATTCTCGCAAAAAGTTGGCCATGAAGTAGGTGACATGCGAGTTAATGAAATAGCAGGATTTCCTACAGGAGTTGTAATAGAAGCTGTGGAGCTATCAAAAAAACAGAAATTATTTTTTGAATCTCCAGAACCTGCTTTCATGGTCAATTGTATCGAAGAACCCAAAGCACAGCTGGTCATCTGTTCTGTAAGTACCAGTGTAATTTCTTCACCATTATCAAAACTAGTATTTGCCGTACCCGAAGTTGTTGTAATAGCACTTTGCAGAGCCGCACCTGCTAAGGTAATACGGTATCCGTTGGTTATAGGCGTTACTGTACCAAAATTAGAATTCAGAAGTTTGTAATATGGGTATTGTGTACCTGTTACTACATTGGTATCAAAGTATACCGTAGATACAGATACATTCCCACTATTTTTAAACTTCACTGTACGTGTAGCATTGGTGCTCAAAGGCGTAGAAAGTGCCTGCGGACTTGGCACACCCGAAAACACATAAGCCGGAGCCGGCGTACTGGCCGCTACCGGACTTACAGCA
>NZ_WUMO01000022.1 GCF_009826975.1 Flavobacterium sp. HBTb2-11-1
GATTTTTTTCCTAACTCGCTGGCAACAGCATATTTACAGATCACCTTTTTTTTGCCCTCTGTAAGTTTTTTCCTTACGCCTCCGGTTTTTCGGAAAGTTTTAACAGCTTGCGGGATTCGTTTTCTGAAGGATTTTCAGCATTCCCTACTCTTTTTTGGCTTTTCGTTATGGTTTTGAAACTGGATTCCCCGCAAAACCCCCTTTATGAAAACAGCTCCACTGGCCCCGATGGGAGGGAAAATCCTTTTTGGCGGTCACGATAGCTATCGGAAGCACGAAAATATTGCACCGGATAGCAGGAATAGGCTCTCTATCTATATAAAACTACAATGCTGGCATGCCAAATTGCCAAACTTTAAACGGCTTCGGCTCCAGCATGGCAAACGAGATTTTCTCCTTATATATATCGTTCTGAAAAAAGTTGATTATAATTAACTTAATTATACCACTAGCAAGAGAAGAATTTAAAAGAGTATATCAGAGTTGACTTACAGTGAGATATTCAAAAAGACAAATTGAAAAAGAATTGAAAAGGGATTATTTTTATAAATATGATCTTCGCAGTCGCTATCAAATTAGAAACATATTAGCTGCATTTGACAACAGATGTATATTCAAAGAAAATTGCAGGTTATAATTTATCAGATAATTTAATAATTCCTACAGAACCTCATACATCTTTCAGATAGTAAGTCTTCAGTATTACCACAAAGAATACACTGAATATTTGTCTCAAAAAAAGATTACAAGTATGACACAAAGCTATGATCCATACGAAAATGCAGTTGCAGAAGGGTAAAATGCTATTTTAAAAGAAGTGATTATGCGGATTATCTGAAATCTTTTAAGAACTTAAAAAAGTAAGCTCTTGAATCTGCTCTATTTTATAACCAAATCAGAGCGCATTTATCAATAAATATACTAACTCCAAATCAATCTAATTCGCAAAATCAAATCTAAAGACGGAAAAACAAATCGAAACAAAAGTAATTCTGCTCCGATTCAACTAATTTATTATTCATACCATTCCTTCTCCTACCAATTTACACCATAAAGACACTCCGTTTGGATTTCGTATTCATAAAAACCAGACTACCTGATTTTATTTCGTAGATTACAATAGTCTAAACCACAAAACACATCTAACCTCACACAAGGCAGCACTAACTATACAACCAAAACTAAACACCTACAAACATTATAAGCATAATAACAACTTTTATTTAGAATTAGGGCTTTTGCAGTACATTATAAAAAAAAAACTTCACTAATAGGAGACAAAACCCTTCAAAACCGGCATAAAACAGAAAACCCCGTTTCGTTTAGAAACAGGGTTTTTCAAAAGAAAGGCGACGACATACTCTCCCACATGACTGCAGTACCATCTGCGCTGGCGGGCTTAACTTCTCTGTTCGGGATGGGAAGAGGTGAGCCCCGCCGCAATAACCACCTTAAGATTATTCGCTGCAAGCAGCTTCCGATTATTAATTATCAATTATAAATTGTTAATTACCAATCAGA
>NZ_WUMO01000023.1 GCF_009826975.1 Flavobacterium sp. HBTb2-11-1
GATTTCTATGATAAAACCAAATCTTTTTCATAAAAGGTTTGGTTTTTTATTACTGCAAAAACCCGATGAATTATTTTATTTCTCACTGCGTTTAAAACGCTCATTTTGTTTTTTCCTTCTTCGATTTTTCTAATGTAATATCTTCTTAAATCATTATCCAGTCTAATTGCACTCATTGCAGCCATATGCAGGATAGTTTTTAAGTTTTTATCAGCAAGTATTGATACTGCTGGTCTTTTTTTTAATGATGTCCCAGATTGAAAGTCAAAAGGCACGACTCCGCTGTAGCATGCCATTTTTCTTGGATCTGTTATGGCTGTAAATCCTTCTGTTTTTGATAATAACGTCCATGATAAAACCTTGCCTACGCCTGGAACAGATTTTATCAGTTTGTGCTGTTGGCTTAGGTTTTGGTCATTATGAATTATATTTTCAATATCCTTTTCAATAATCTTAATCTGGGCATCAATGTTTTTAATGAGCCTGATATTTAGGTTTTTGAGTTCTTTATCCAGTCCAATACCTTTCATTAATTTGTAATCATGCTGCTGAACCGTAAGCTGTTTTTTGATTTTTATTCTTAAAGCTCTTTCAGCCAGTAGTATTTTTATTTTTTTAATAGAACAGGAACTAGGCTTCCATTCTCTATTTTCCTGATGATTTTTTTCAATGAAATTACAAATTCGCAGCGCATCGATTTTATCATTTTTCCCTCTGACAAGACCTATGCTTTTTTTGATATGCAGTGCCGATATCACATAAACTTTAAAGCTGAATTTTTCCAATGCCTCGAAAAGATTCCAATTGTATCTGCCTGTGTTTTCCATGGCTATCATTACATTTTCATTTGAATATCTTTTTAAAAAACGTCTTATAGCTGGAACGGTATTTTCAATTGAAAAGTGATTTACAGATTCTTCTTTAACGCATATATCCAAAGTCTTGCTGCTGATATCAATGCCAATAATAATGTTTTTCATAACTTTGCTTTTACGATTCAACAATGATTTGAGAAATTCATCATAAGCTCAACTCCTTAATAACGGGTCACTAGCCCAAATTTCTATCTGAGTCTTTGATGAAAGGGAAGCTAAAGTCTTAATCAGAATATGAGTCTCTAGCTCAGAGGAACGAACAGTTTACTTTGGCTTCCTTTCTCACTCATAAATCTACTTAAATTTCAAAAAACAAATCTAA
>NZ_WUMO01000024.1 GCF_009826975.1 Flavobacterium sp. HBTb2-11-1
TAACCGTATATGATTCAGTATAATAACATCCGTTTGCATCTGTAACTTTAAACATATAAGTTCCAGGAGCAAGATTTGCAAATGAATTAGATGTTTGTTTTGGAATAATTACCGCAGATGGAGCAATTGTTTCATACTGTAATGTTCCAACTCCGTTTACAGCTGTTAAAGTAACAGTTGTAGTAGTCGCAGTACAAGTTACTGCTGGAGAAGCAAAAGTTAAATCTGTTGGAGGGTTCAGTCTCAATAAAGTTCCTGAACCAGTTACAGGACATCCTTTCGCATCTCTAACTGCGTATGTATATGGCTGATCAGCTCCATTATCATTTAATGTTAAAACATTATTTGAGCTGTATCCGCTTCCGTTGAAGCTGTATTCGTATGGTGCAGTGCCTGTTCCTGCAGTTACATTAATTGTAACTGTTCCTGCAACCTTACCGTTTGCAGCGTTACAAGAGAATGGTACAGTAGCAATTGTAGCTGCTAAAGTAGTTGGCTGGGTAATTGTCACGGCTACTGAACCTTGGCATCCTTTGCTATCTCTAACATAGAAAGTATAGTTTCCAGCTCCTAATCCTGTAAATGTTGGATTAGCTGTGAAACCTGTTGCAGCATTGTTGCTATAAGTAAATCCGCCAGATCCTCCAGCACCAGTTAAGGTAACTGATCCGTCTGAAGCTCCATTACAGCTAGCGTCTGTTTGAATAGCTGTAACTGTTGGGTTTGAAATTGGATCAACTGTAACTACAGCAGTCTTCTGACATCCATTAGCATCTGTAACTACGAAAGTATAAGTATCTGCATTTGCAGGAGTAACTGAATAAGTAAATGTAGGACCTGAAATTGGCGCGCTTGCTGTACTTGGAGCACCAGATCCTTTCTGCACTGTATAAGTGAATTGAGATTTTCCTCCGCCAATTGTTACTGTAATAGTAGCGTTTGGAGTAGTCGTACAATCCAATTCTTTTGTAACTGCACCTACAGCAGTTAACTGTGGGTAAATAGTAAGCGCTGTAGCAGTAGTTGCTGTACAGTTGTTTTTGTCTCTTACTGTTACAGTGTAAGTTCCGGCTGGAACATTAAATGTATTTGAAGATTGGAA
>NZ_WUMO01000025.1 GCF_009826975.1 Flavobacterium sp. HBTb2-11-1
TTGGCATCTTTTACGTAAGCCGTAACCGTTCCTGAGTTGTAGGTAGTGAACGTATTTGTTGCACTGTAATTTGTTCCTCCGTTGAAGCTGTATTGGTAAGGAGCTGTTCCTGTTCCTGCAGTTACATTTACAGTAACAATAGCCGGTTGGGTAGCATTTCCTGTTCCGCATGTCAAGCTTTGCGTCAATACCGCTGTCGCCGCAAGAGCTATTGGCTGGGTAATTGTAGCTGTTACAATTACTGACGTACATTGCTTCGCATCGCGGATCTCAATATCATAAGTTCCTGCCGCTAAACCTGTAAAAATGTTTGAGCTTTGGTAAGCGCCTCCGTTTATGCGGTACTCATATGGCAAGATACCATTAGCAGCAGTAACGATGATGCTTCCGTCACTTCCTCCAACACAGCTTACATTTGTCTGTGTGAATGTCGCTGATGGAGTTGTTGTTGGCGTAACTACTACCGGAATAGATACTGCCTGACATCCCTGACTGTCTTTTACTCTGAATGTGTAAGTTCCAGCTGCAGTTGCAGTATAAGGCGATGTTGCAGGGAAATATCCTCCTCCGTTATAATCAACCTCATAACTAGCATAAGTTAAAGTCCCTTGAGTCGCTAAGAATGTAATGGTAGCCGATCCTGCACAAGTCAAATCTTGTGTCAAAGTAGCTTGCAGCAACAATTCTTGACGTAAAATGTATGGACTTGAGACAATACATCCGTTTCCGTCTTTAATGTAGAATGTGTAGTTGCCTGGTGCATTCAATACAAAGTTAGGGCTAGATTGGTATCCGTTACCAATACTATATTGTGGCGTACCTACATAAGTTCCTGTAATTGTAATTGGAACAGGTCCTCCAGTATAGCAATACAATCCAGCTGATGAATTGATTGTTGGAAGTGCGTCTGTACCAATTGTAATATCCAATTTAGTTTCACATCCGTTCGCATCGATTACATAAGCATCCCACTGAGTATTTACTGTTGGATCTAATACCGCATTTGCCATTGTATC
>NZ_WUMO01000026.1 GCF_009826975.1 Flavobacterium sp. HBTb2-11-1
TGTAAAAGTTACTTATTTCGGTAACGGATTTATCATTTCGATTGGCTTTTTTCCATCAATTCCCTGATGTGGTCTTTCATGATTGTAATAATATAAATATTGCAGCAATTCCTCTTTTAGTTCTTCTTGAGAATCAAAATCAGCATCTCGCAATAAATCCTCTTCCAGAGTTCTCCAAAACCTCTCCACCTTGCCGTTTGTCTGTGGTCGGTAAGGTCTGGTGTATCTGTGTACGATCCCGAGCTCCATCAGCATTCTTTCGAAAGGATGCTGGTTTTTTACCTTGCTGGTTCTAATTCCAAACTCAGCTCCATTATCAGATAAAATCTCTTCAAATTTTATTTCATAATGGCTGCTTAAGATGTTTAAGCATTTTAATGAAGCAAACATTACGGTTAAGCTGGTAATGTCGGGAACCAATTCTGCCCAGGCAATACGGCTGTAATCATCAATTACACAGACTAAATAGAGTTTTTTGTTTTCTCCACGAATTATACTTTTGCTTAAATAATGACAATCAATATGACCCAGCTGTCCCATTCTTTCCTTGATTATTTTTTGATGATTCTTTTTAATCTTCGGAGTTAATCTGTTTATTTTATGCCGCTTTAAAATATTGTAAACTCCAGAATATGATGGTGTATGTTTTCCTAATTTGGGATTTAAGATACTAACAATTTCATATCTGTTGTTTCCTTTTTCTCTTAATTCAATCACTTTTTGCTCTATGAACGGCAAAGGGCGTCTGGTTTTATATTTTGGCCCCCGCTTCTGCGGCAGCAGATCCAAAGGTTTTCCGCTCTGCTTATAGCGATTATAGTACTTTAAGAAGCTTTTTCTGCACGTGTCGTTTGCTGTGTAAAAATCCATTGCTTTTTTATGCATTGGATGGGTCTTATTTTTTACCTGCTCATATTCTTTTATCAGAAAACGATACTTCTCTAAATA
>NZ_WUMO01000027.1 GCF_009826975.1 Flavobacterium sp. HBTb2-11-1
GTAATCCAATGGATTCGGTGTAGCTCCATCCTGAACAAATTGGTATTTGTAAACTGGCGTTCCGCCTGCAGCAGCAACTGAAACTTTTGCGCCAAAATTACAGTTTGCATTTACGTTGCTCACTAAATTAAGAGCTAATGCCGCTGGCTGTACAACATTTACAGAAGCGGATGCCGTACATCCTGTAGTATCATCTGTAACCGTTACTGTATAAGTTCCAGGAACAAGACCTGTAACATCAACCGTATTTCCTGTCTGAACAAGCGTGCCTGTGCCTGCCGTTAATGCAGCTGTATAGCTTGTTCCGTAATTGGCAACCGTGAATTTCACTGCGCCATTGGCTTGTCCGTTACAAACAACATTGCTTACCAATTGTCCTGCAATTGTAATGTTGGTTACTGGAAGTACAGTATAAGATTCTTTATAAGTACAACCATTTGCATCTGTTACTTGGAACAAGTAAGTATCTGGCACTAAACCAGCAAAAACATTAGAATTTTGTTTTGCCACTGCAACTGGAGAAAGAATCTCATATTGAAGTATTCCGACTCCATTTGTTACACTATTAATAGTCACTGTACTAGTTGTTCTAGCAGCAGGTGAACAATAAACTGGTGTGCCTGTAATATCCATATCTGTTGGAGGATTCAATGCAGGGATAGTTACACTAACTGGCACCGCAATGATACAGTTG
>NZ_WUMO01000028.1 GCF_009826975.1 Flavobacterium sp. HBTb2-11-1
GTTGCCGTATAGACAAAATCGGTTGCTGCAGTTAAAGCAGGCCCTGAATAGTTAAATACAGGATTAGAGATATCAGTTGCGCTTAAATACGTTGCCGGTGACCAGCTTACCGTTGCGCCGTTTGACAGATTTCCAAGCGTAACATTAGTCTTTCCGCACACCGTGAAAGTGGTCTGCGCCGCTTCAAAGTTTATCGGAATTAGCGTTGCAGAGTCTGCGCAGATCTGATTGTTATTTACAAGACGGATAGCAGCCGTTACATTGCAGATGCCGCTTTCTGGCATGGTAAAAACAGCTGTAGTCTGCTCTGGGCTTGTGCCGTTCGCAGGGATTGTCGCATCGCCATTATTGATGGTCTGCGTATACAGAATAGGCTCGCCAGTCGTATACAGGCCGTCTTTATTTATGTCATTAAAGAAATCCACCACAATTGGCGCGTAGCTGGCAATTGTTCCCGTGTTGGCAATGGTGTATTTTACCACCACATCATTGTTTACTGTCGAAACAAATTTTGCTGTTGATGCGCCTGGAACTATTGACAAAGCTGTTTTGGTGATGGTCGCATTGGAAGTGTTGTTTCCGGTAACAAAAATTACAGGACACTGCGTTGCTCCGCACGTCACATTGGGCACCGAGTAGATCGACTCCAGCTTTATGGCATCGGCAATCGTGCCGCAGCTTAAGGCTGC
>NZ_WUMO01000029.1 GCF_009826975.1 Flavobacterium sp. HBTb2-11-1
AGAAGTTCCATCAATGCTATACATCAATGGAGCTAAACCTGTTCCTGTTGCTGTAATCGTAAATGAATTTCCGGAAGCCGTACATTGATTTCCGTTTGTAGCCGTTACAGTCGGAAGATTATCTTGAGCAACCGTAACCGTATTTTTCGCAATACAACCGTTGGTGTCTTTTACATAAACATCCCAAACTAAATCTGCACCAGAATTAGTGTCTACAGTAACAATATTGCTTGCATCGTAAACCGTTGGAGCTGCTGCTCCAGATTTTACCGCTGCATAAGTGTAATTTGGCGTACCGCCTGCAGCTGTAACTGTAATTTGTGAATTATCATTGTTACAATTAACATTGCTTGCAGCAGCTGTAAATGTTACAGCATTTGCAGGCTCTCCAATAACAATACTTGCCGTGTTTGTACAACCTGTTGCAGTGTCTGTAACTTGAACAGTATATGTTCCAGCAGCTACATTTGATAATGTTAATGTATTTCCTGATTTTGTAAGTGTACCTGAACCTAATGTCCCTGATGTTAAAGTGAATGTATAAGCTCCCACTGCAGCATTTCCAGAAACTGTATAAGTACCAGATCCTGTAGCGCCTCCTTTACATAGAGCATCACTTGTTTTGTTTCCAATAACTGTAATTGGTGTTACTGGAC
>NZ_WUMO01000003.1 GCF_009826975.1 Flavobacterium sp. HBTb2-11-1
AGTGTCGCATGCAGGCGGATGCGATAATACATACACGACTACAGTAACGGTAAACCCAGATCCTGTAATTAATATAACAAACCCAAATGTGGTCTGCGACGGTACAACGGTAGATTTATCTGCCCCAGCCGTAACAGCAGGAAGCGCGGCTGGTTTAACGTACAGCTATTTTGCAGATGCCGATGCAACGGTTGCACTGGTAAATTATAGTGCAGTGGCAGAATCTGGCACGTATTACATAAAAGGAACCAATGCAAACGGATGCTATTCTGTAGTGCCGGTTGTGGTTACGGTTAATCCATTGCCTACAGCAAATGTTGTGGCAACAGGAGCGGTCTGTCTGGGAGGAATTTCTCCAGTGGTTACCTTTACAGGAGCAAACGGAACGGCGCCTTATACTTTTACTTATAATATTAATGGAGGTAGTAATTTAACTGTATCAACTGTATCTGGAAATTCAGTAAATGTTGCAGCTCCTACGGCTGTTTCAGGAAGTTTTGTCTATACTTTGGTTAGCGTGCAGGACAGCAGTTCAACAGCCTGCGCCCAGACTCAAAACGGTTTTACAACGGTAACGATAAATCCGCTGCCAACTGCAGCAATTTCAGGAACAGCTACGATCTGCCAAAACGGTACAGCGCCAGCAGTTACCTTTACGGGAACTGGCGGCACGGCGCCTTATACTTTTACGTACAAAATAAATGGCGGAGACGATCAAACCATAACGACAACTTCTGGCAATTCGGCAACTGTTGAAGCTCCGACAGATAGCACAGGAGATTTCGTCTATAGTTTGGCAAGCGTAAAAGATAACAGCAGTACAGCCTGCACGCAGACCCAAACCGGAACAGCGACAATTACGGTAAAAACATTGCCGACAGCTGCTATTTCAGGCGCTGCAGAAGTCTGCAAAAACGGCACATCGCCGCTTGTAACCTTTACTGGAGCAAACGGTACGGAGCCATACACATTCAAATATACGGTTAATGGAGGAGCGGAACAGAGCATAACTACAGTAAGCGGCAGCTCTGTAACTGTTGCAGCACCTACAAATGCATCAGGAGACCTTATATACGAACTTGCAAGCGTAAGTGACAATTCTTCATGCGGGCAGCCGCAGACCGGTTCTGCAGCCATTAAAGTGAATGAGCTGCCTACGGCAACGATTTCAAGCACGGATTCAGAAGTCTGCCAGAATGATGCAAGCCCTGAAATAACATTCAGAGCATCGGGAGGCTCTGCTCCGTATACGTTCAGATATAAAATTAACGGAGGAGCCGACCAGACCGCTTCCACATCAGGAGGAAGCACAGCGACAGTTTCAGTTCCAACGGGAACGGCGGGAACCTTTATCTATTCTCTTGTGAGCGTTACCGAGGGCAGCACAAATGCATGCGAACAGCTGCAGACGGGCTTTGCAACGGTAACAGTTAACCCTACGCCAACAGTAGCGATTACTAATCCAGCAGCAGTATGTTCAGGAACTTCTGTAGATTTGACAGCGGCAGGGATAACGGCAGGAAGCACAGCAAATTTAACATATGCTTATTTTACTGATGCTTTAGGCACAGCTGTTTTGGCGAATCCAAGTGCAGTAACGGCAGACGGAACCTATTACATACAGGGTACAACGGCATCAGGATGCAAGTCTGCTATTGAACCAGTAACAGTAACGGTTAACCTGACGCCGACAGTAGCAGTTACCAATCCTGCGGCCGTATGTTCAGGCACATCTGTAGATTTAACGGCAGCAGCTGTGACAGCAGGAAGTGTTGGAGTGGCATCGTATGCCTATTTTACAGATGCGGCGGGAACATCAGCTTTAGCCAATCCTAATGCGGTAACAGCGGATGGCACGTATTATATTCAGGGAACATCGGCAGAGGGATGCAAATCTGCAATACAATCGGTAACGGTTACAGTAAACCCAACGCCAACGATAGCAATTACTAACCCTGCAGCCGTATGTTCAGGCATATCGGTTGACCTTACAGCGCCAGCGGTAACGGCAGGAAGTGTTGGAGTGGCATCGTATGCCTATTTTACAGATGCGGCGGGAACATCAGCTTTAGCCAATCCAAATGCAGTGACAGCGGATGGCACGTACTATATTCAGGGAACATCGGCAGAGGGATGCAAATCTGCCATACAATCGGTAACGGTTACAGTAAACCCAACGCCAACTGTAGCAATTACGAACCCTGCAGTCGTATGTTCAGGCACATCTGTAGATTTAACGGCAGCAGCTGTGACAGCAGGAAGTGTTGAAGTGGCATCGTATGCCTACTTTACAGATGCGGCGGGAACATCAGCCTTAGCCAATCCTAATGCGGTAACAGCCGATGGCACGTATTATATTCAGGGAACGTCATCTGAGGGATGCAAATCAGCAATTGAGCCTGTAGTGGTGACAGTAAACCCAACACCAACTGTGGCAATAACAAATCCTGCAGCAGTATGTTCAGGCACAGCAGTTGACCTGACAGCAGCTGCGGTAACAGCAGGAAGCACGGGAGTATCATCGTATGCTTACTATACAGATCTTGCAGGAACATCAGTTTTAGCAGATCCAGCTGCAGTAACAGCGGGGACCTATTATATTCAGGGAACGTCATCAGCGGGATGCAAATCTGCAATTGAGCCGGTAACGGTAACTGAGAATGCCTTATTAGCATTAAACGGCACAGAGTCTACGCTATGCGCGGCAGACGGAACGGGCTATGTCTTGAGCTTCAGCGTTACAGGGCAGGCGCCTTATACGGTAACTGGTACAGGAGCTCCTGGAACATGGAATGGAAATGATTGGACTTCTGATAAAATTTTGGCAGGAGTAGATTATAATGTAAGCGTTGCAGATGCTAATGCTTGTAACACAGTTGCTGTAGCTAATATAGCGCCAATCTGCTGTGTGTATGAAGTTTCAGTGCCAACATTCCCAGTTACGGCTATAACATGTTATGATCAAATGCCTACTGCGACAAGTCTGACAAAAGCAGAATACGAAGCCTTAGGAAACGGAGATGGAAAAATTGGAGCTATCCCATGCGGAGTGATTGAGATTACGGCTTCAAACAGCTCTGAACCGTCATGTAACGGAGATGTAACTAGAACTTACACAGTAACAGAATATGCCGATCCGAACAATAATAAAGTGAGAGATGCGGGAGAAGATACCGTATTGAACACGACATCTGTAACACAGACCTTCACGCTTGAGAGAGCAGATTTTGTAATGCCAGCAGATCAAGGAAGGACTGTAGCTTGTGCTTCGGCAGTAACAGCACCAGTGGTTCCAGAAGTGCGAGATAACTGCGGTAATGTATTAACGCCATCTGCACCAGCTATTTCGGCAGTGCCATCTTGTAACGGTGTTGAAACTTACACATACACCTTTACAGATTGTGCAGGAAATAAGCATGATTGGGTATACACCTATACGATCGATAATACGGTTGCGCCGCAGGGCACGGCACCGGCCAATCTTACAGTCCAGTGCATTGGAGACATTCCCGTGGCGAGCATAAATGCGGTAACTAACCTGAGCAGCAATTGTAACAATTCAGTAACGGTAACAGTAGCAGACACCAATAATGGAGGCTCGGGATGCAGTTCCAGCCCTTATATTGTAACCAGAACCTATACACTGACAGACTGCGGAGGATTGAAAACGGAACTGGTTCAGACCATCACAGCGATAGATACAACTAAACCAGCCTTTGTTGGGGCATTGCCCGCAAATGTTACGGTAGAATGTTCAGCGGCTGTTCCTGCGGCGGCAACGCTTACAGCGACAGATAACTGTTCGGCGGCGACAGTAAGCTACAATGAGGTGAAAGTAAATGGAAGCTGTTCAGGAAACTACCAGCTGATCAGAACCTGGACGGCATCTGATGCCTGCGGCAACCAGACCGTGCACACGCAGACTGTAAACGTTGCAGACACGACAGCACCTGTTTTTGTGGAGACACTTCCTGCAAAAGAAGTTTATGCAAATTGCGATACCATCCCAGATGCTGTCACGCTTACAGCGACAGACAACTGCAGCAGTGCGGCTGTAAGTTATAGTGAAGTGAAAGCAGAGGGAGACTGCACGGGAAGATACTCTTTGATCAGAACATGGACTGCGGAAGATGAATGCGGCAATCAGAATAAGTTCACGCAGACCATTTATGTATCATGTCTGGAAGTATTCAATGCAATATCACCAAACGGAGATGGCATCAACGATACTTTTGTAATTAAAGGCATCGACTGTTTTCCAAATAATACGGTTACAATTTACAATCGATATGGTGTTAAAGTATACGAGAAAAAAGGCTACGACAATGTAACGAATCCTTTTGAAGGGTTCTCAGATGGAAGAGCCACAGTACTGAAAGGAGACAAACTTCCAACAGGAACCTATTTTTATACTTTAGAATATGAAGATAACGGAAAAATGGTTCAAAAATCAGCATATCTTTATATAAATAATCAATAATAATATAAAAAAAGGACTGCTTTTGCAGTCCTTTTTTTATATTATTCATTTCTAAAGCCGAATGAAGCCGAAGTAGTGAATCAGAAGCAGAAAATTTTAAATAAAAAGATGTCTTATTATACAATTTTAAAAACTTTTATTGATAGTGTAAGTAATATGTATATAGGATATTTGAATTATAAATTACCATAGTAGATATCGTTTTTGGAATTGATTCCTATTCTTGGTTTTTAATAATTTGATAGCAATGAAATGAGAGGATTTATCCTCTCATTTTTTTTGATTTTTAGTAAAATGCTATGAGATGTTTTTTTTGATGGAGAGAAGCATAGATTTTTTTGATTTGATGCAATTAACTCTACCATTGTAAATTACTAATTCATTTTTGAAGGATGTTTTGTTTTTAAATGATTGATAGATAAGAGCTTAATTTTTTGTGTTTTAGAAAAACATTGTCTTAATCTGTTGTATTAAAAACTTTTACTGGTAATATAAATGTGAGAATAGAAGGAATTTTGCGCCATAATATTTTGCTATAATTATTAAATAACCAGAAGTAGTAATCATTAATAATTTAAAAAAAATAATTGGTAAGTAATGAAAAAAGTTTTAAAAGCAGCAATACTATTGTTTTTTGGAATTTGGAGTGCTTCTGCACAGCAGGAATCCCAATATACACAGTATATGTATAATACGATGACCTTCAACCCAGGTTATACAGGATCAAGAGAAATACCTACGGCAATGGGGTTATACAGAACTCAATGGATTGGTCTAGATGGAGCTCCAAAAACAATGAATTTTTCTATTCAGTCGCCTGTTGGAATGCATAGCGGTTTAGGCTTAAACGTTGTAAGCGATAAAATAGGACCAACAACCTCTACAGGAGCAACACTTAACTATTCTTATACTATTTACGGAAGCACAGATGTAAAGTATTCATTTGGTATTTCTGGAGGATTCAACAATTTTGATGTGGATTATACTAAATTAAAAATGCAGAATCCTAATGACCCTTATATGTCAGGACAGGTTTCGAAGTTTTCACCAAATGTTGGTGTTGGATTTTATATACATTCTTATAACTGGTATGTGGGGTTATCGTCTCCACAGCTGTTAAGAACCTCTTATTATAATGATGTTAAAGGTAAGGAAACAACCTATTCATCAAAATCGCATGTTTATTTGATAGGAGGCTATGTGTTCGATTTAAACCCATATTTGAAGTTTAAACCAGCGGCATTAATAAAAGCAGTTCCAGGAGCACCGATCGCTGTAGATGTTTCTGCAAATTTCCTTTTCAATGATAAATTTACTATTGGTGCTGCATATCGTTGGGATGCTGCAGTAAGTGCACTCGCAGGTTTTCAGGTCACAGATGGTATTCAAATAGGCTATGGATATGATTACGATACTTCTAATATTGGTAATTATAATTCTGGCTCACATGAAATTTTCTTAAGATTTGATTTGATAAACAGATCAAAATCGAGATTAGTTACGCCAAGATTTTTCTAATAACATTTAATACCAAAAAAATAATCATGTGTAGTAAAAATATAAATTTTGTTTTTGTTTTTTTGATTGCTTGCCTATTTAGTATAGGAAATATAAATGCTCAAAATAAACAAATGCAGAAAGCAAATGAAGCATATAATAGATTTGCTTTTATTAAAGCGATTAAATTATATGAGGGCCAGCTAAGCAATGGAAATAATTCAATTGAGCTGTATAAAAGGTTAGGAGATTCTTATTATTATAATGGAAACTATCCAGAGGCTGAAAAATGTTATGCTAAGGTTGTAAATTTTTCGACTAAATTTAATCCAGAGTATTATTTCAGATATGCTCAAACTTTAAATAATGCTAAGAAATACAATGAAGCAGAAACAGTAATGAAATCTTATTATGCTAGTTCTGGCAAAACAGATTTAAGCAAAGACTGGAATGAGACAAAATTAATGGATGGAATTAAAAGACAATCTGGTCGTTATAATTTTAATTCAGTTGGAATTAATACTCCCGCTTCAGATTTTGGAGGTTCTTTTTATGGTGAAAATAAAGTATTGTATACTTCTGCAAAAGATACAGGAGTAATTTTTAAAAGAAAACACAGCTGGAACGAAAAAGCATTCTTAAAATTGTATGAAGCTGAAATTACAGCTGATGGCGGACTACAAAATCCAATTCTTTTGAAGGGAGATATCAACACAGCCTATCATCAAAGCTCTCCTGCTGTTACCAAAGACGGGAAAACCATGTTTTTTACAAGAAACAATTATATTAACGGAAAACTTGGAGAAGATAAAAAAGGAACAACCTATTTGAAGATTTATACTGCACAGAATATCGATGGCAAGTGGAAAAATGTTAAAGAGCTGCCTTATCCTATAAATAGTGATGGTTTTTCTTCTGCACACCCTGCTTTAAGTCCAGACGAAACACAATTGTTTTTTGCTTCTGATCGCAATAACAGTTTCGGAAATTCAGATTTATATGTAGTAAGTTTGAAAAATGGAGTGCTGACTAGTAATGATGTTACCAAATTGGGTGACGAAATTAATACTCTTGGTAGAGAAACATTTCCTTTTATGGATAGCTCAGGAATATTATATTTTGCTTCTGATGGGCATCCTGGACTTGGTGGATTAGATATATTTGCAGCAATTAAAGACAGTAATGGAAAATACCATGTTGTAAATTTAGGAGATGGTGTTAATAGCGCTTCAGATGATTTTGCCTATACTTTCAATTTCGAGAATAAAAAAGGTTATTTTTCATCAGATAGAAATGGAAATGATGACATATACGGTTTTACGGAAAACAAACCTGTAACTTTTGATTTTGATTACAGATCAACAGTTTTTGGTACTATTACCGAAAATGGACGTCCAATAGCGGACTTTAATGCGCAATTGTTTAATGCAAAAGATGAAAGTATCGCTACGCTTAAAACAGATAGCCAAGGAAAATATGAAATTTTATTAGACCCGTATCAAAACTATAAAGTGGTCTATACAAAACAACATTATGCGGATAAAACTTTAAACACAGGATTGCTAAAACCTTTAGAGAAAAAGGAAATGAGTTTTGAAATAATTAGAGAAATGGAAGTTGTGGTAGAAGGTGAAAAAGTAAAAATCAAGGATGGTGACGATTTGACAGAAAAGTTAAAACTAAGTCCAATTTACTTTGATTTTAATGGATATAATATTAGACAATCATCTCAGAAAGAACTGGGTAAAGTTATAGCCTTAATGAAAGACCGTCCAAATATTTCGATAAAAGTAAATTCATATACTGACAGTAGAGGAAGGGATGAATTTAATATGAGACTTTCCCAAAATAGAGCTAAATCTACAGTGGATTATATTGTAAATGCGGGTATTTCAAAAGATAGGATTAGTGGAGAAGGTTTTGGAGAAACGCACTTACTAAACCATTGTTTGAATGGGGTTATATGTTCTGAAAAAGAACATGAAGTTAATAGACGTTCAGAGTTTATAATTAGTTTCAAATAAATAGAAACCGGTTATTTTTTGACTAACCGCTGTTTATCGTTTTATTGGTACAGCGGTTTTTTATTACTACATTTTCTGTTTTAGCGGGCTTTTTTTACAAAATCGTCTATGGGTTTTCTATTTAGTTGCTCATAATATTTAGTGTTAAAATAGTTGAGTTTTGTATAGTTCAATTCATACATGACTTCAGATAAGGTTGAATACTGTCCGCTTTTCAAAAGTTTTTGGGCGAATTTCATTTTCTCTTCTATAAAATAATTTTTTGGGCTGTTTTGAAAACGTTTTTTGAACAGGCTTTTATACTTAGACGCTGACATTCCCGCCATGCTTGCCAGAAATGTTAAAGAAGGAAAAGGACCATGCATATTATTTAGCAGATAGTTTTTTGTCTTCTCCATAAATTCATTTTCAATCTTGGTAAGTTTTGTATCCTCATGTTTTGATTCATAAAATTTATTAAAGAAATTGCCCAGCACTTTTAATGAAATTCCTTTTATATATGAATCATATGAGAGATCAGTAACATCCTTAGTCTTTAAAGAGTTGATTAGTAGTATGCTGTTGCTGTCGATATTGCCGTAATGGTAAAAGACTTTTTTTGTTGTTTGATTATGATTAAAGGCATTTTCCTTTTTTTTAAATTTCTCAATAAAATCATGAAGCAGCTTTTTATCAATAAGCAGTCTTAGAGCAATAATCCTTTCGTTTACCGTTGGTATGAATGTGCTTTCTATCTGATTGTCAAGAATAGCTAAATCCAATTGATTGAAAGCGCCAATTTCATAATCAACCTCGTCGATTTTAATCAGATTGATATGTTCGCTCAAATCAAAATGGAAAATATATAATTCGTTTTCAGATTTTTTTCTTGTCAGTTTAAAAGGTGCTAATGGCGTTACATCAGCATAAACAACTGAAATGCCTTCCATTACTGGAGAAAAGTAAAAAAAGCCTTTTCCTATATCATCGGGGAGAATAATAAGCTTATCCTGTATTAGCTCTGTATTTAGTTGTTTTGCTAAATCGTATTGCCATTCGGGCGTTAAACTGTAATAATGCGTAACTTTTCTCATAGACTTAATTTATTTCTCATTATTGATAGAGCTTTACAGCTGTTTACAAAAGGACTTAGGAGATATCCCGAAATGTTCTTTAAATTTTGATGCGAAATAAGAGTTATTAGTAAAATTTAGCTCATCTGAAATTTGTGAAATAGTCAGCTCTTTATTTTCAAGAAGCTCTTTGGCTAGCAAAAGTTTATTTTCCATGAAAAAAACATTAGCGGTATTTCCAGTTATTTTCTTAAACAAAGTCTTAAATTTTGACTCTGACATATTACACATTTTGGCCATATGTGTAATGCTAGGAAAGTGATCTTTCAAATGATCAATCAAATACATTTGCATCTTGATAATGTGGCTTAAATCTGTTTTGTTGACAGTCTGGATAATGATTTTTTTGGTGGCTATTTTTTTTAGATAATTTGAAATCAATAAATGCACAGTGCCTTTAAGATGCAGATCGAAAATAGCTCCTCCCACTTCCAATTTTCTAAGATCGTTTAATATATGAAAGCTATCGCTGCTCATTCTGTCAAAGCGAACCATTGTGTTTTCTTTAGGATCAAGTATGGCGTCAATGTTTTGAATTACAATGTTGTTCTTTTGAGTAAAGGTTTTTATCATACTCTTTTTTATGAAAAGACATAAAGCAAAAGTTTTGCTTCCTTTTGTTACATTATACTCAGATTCCAGCGATCCGTCGATTACAGCTAAATTATAATTCCATCTGCCAACATTATAAACAAGAAAATCGGTGCTTACAGTAGCTTCACCTTCTGTGAGATTGTAGTAAAATCCAACAAAATCCTGGTTCAAATTCTGCTGTATCAATTTGAAGTTTCTTTTATATTCTACATTTATGTAGTAGGCAAAAATACCTTCGCCACAGTCTAAAAAATATCGAATTCCTGTTTGGGAGTCCTCAGGCAATTTGATAAAGTTTCCTTCAATTTTTCCTCCAATTTGTGCAGCATAATGTTCTACCCAAGAAAGATCAGCATCATAATAATGTTTAATTATTTTCATGGAAATGTGGATTTGTATTATAAAGTTAAGTTTTTTAATAAAAGAAATGTATTTTTTGTTGTATAAGTTATTGATAATTAGAAGTATGCTAATTGTTGATAACTTAAATTGCCATAGCAATACGATAAAACTTAAAAGTTTGGGGTAGTGTTATGAAATCGTCTTAACTTTTTTGTGGTAAAAATACTATAAATATAGTTTTTAAGAGTGATTAAGAAGTAAATTAGAATTAGGAACTGAGAAAAATTTGATTGTATTTTAAAAAAAAATGTGCTTGAATACTTTTTGTGTTCTAGTTTGATCATTTTGATAATGATTTTGATTTATTTTAATACTTTTTTGCCTTTTAAAGGCAAAAGATGTGCCTCTTTTTATAGTATTTTGTAAATCAGTATATTGTATTCAAGCCTTTTCTAAAATATACAAATAGTATAGGTAAATTTTGAATAGCTGAGGAATATATCCCCATTTTTAAAGGATTTTTTGATTTAAAGTCTTTCTGTCAATTTGAAGTATTTGAGCTGCTTTTGTTTTGTTGTTGTTGACAGCTGTTAAGACTTTTATAATTTGTTCTTTCTCGTATTCTTTTAAGGATTTGAAAATAGTATCAGACGAAGGAATGTGATATTTTAAATGTTCTGGAATATGATTCAAAGTGATGTTGTCATCGTTCATAATAACCAATCTGTGAATAACATTTTCGAGTTCACGCACATTTCCGGGCCAGCTGTATCGCTGTAAGACTTCAATTGCTTTGTCATTTATTTGAATATTTGCTTTTTTATATTCTAGTGAATATTTCTCAATAAAAAGATTTATTAAGGATTGCAAGTCTTCTTTGCGGTCTCGCAGAGGTGTCGTTTTAATATTAATCACATTTATTCTGTAATACAAATCTTCTCTAAATAAACCTTTTAAAACCAATTCTTCCAGATTACTGTTTGTCGCAGACAAAATTCTGACATCAATTTTTTCTGGTTTTGTAGCGCCGACCCTTAAAATTTCTTTTTCTTGGATTACACGCAATAGTTTAACTTGTACAGACATGGGAGCATCTCCAATTTCATCTAAGAAAATAGTGCCTCCAGAAGCGGCCTGAAATAAACCTATACGACTTTCTGTCGCACCTGTAAAGGAACCTTTTACATGGCCAAACAGTTCTGATTCTATTAAGTTTTCAGGTATTCCCGCGCAGTTTACAGCAATAAAAGGTTTGTCAGCTATTTTGCTTGTAAAATGTATGGCTCTGGCAATCAACTCTTTTCCAGTACCGCTTTCTCCCTCTATAAGAACAGTTGCTCGGGTATCTTTCACACGATTTATCGTCTCGATTAAATCTTTAATTTGCTTCGAGTTTCCAATAAGATTGCCATATGCATTTGCATTATTTAATTCTAAAGAAAGGTCCGGAGATTTAGAAGCGGGTATTCTTTTCTTCAGTGAATCTAATATCGCCTTATGAAGTTCTTCGCTTGTAAATGGTTTTGTCAGATAATCTAAAGCGCCAGATTTCATAGCATTAACAATATTATACACAGAAGGTATTCCTGATATAACCAATTTTGGTATTGCTGGATAATGTTCTTGCGTATATTTTAGCAATTCTATGCCATTAATGTTTGGCATATTTAGGTCACTTATTAATAAATCTATTTCTGAGTTTTTTAAGACTTCAATAGCTTCATTTACAGAAGAAGCTTTGTATGTACGGTAGTTAAAAGATTTTAATTGTCTTTGAATTAAATCCAGCATATCATTGTTATCATCGACAACCAATATGTTTTCTTTTCTAAAAGTCATGATATTTAAGATAAAGGGATTCGAATGGTAAAAATCGATCCGCTTGGAAAATTGTTTTGGAGCGTAATCTCTCCGTTATGATTTTTAATGATGCCATGAACTACACTCAAACCAAGACCGCATCCATAATTGACAGGTTTGGTTGAAAAAAAAGGTTCGAATATTTTTTCTTTTATGGAGTCAGGAATCCCTGTTCCGTTGTCTTCAATTTTTAAATACAAATTAGCATCATCATCATTAACTATTATTTTAATAATGCTCTTTTCAGGTGATGCATAAATGGCATTTATAAGAAGATTAAAGAGAACTTGGGTGATTTGAACAGAATCTACTTTCGCCATAATATTGTCGTTCTTGAAAACTAATTCATGCCTGATTGATTTTTTCTGAAAATTGGATTTTAGGAAGGAAAGAGCAAAAACGATGATTGGTTTTAGCTCCTGCAATTCTAATTTTTGTGGCATTTCACAAGAAAAGAACATTAGTTTTTTGACAATTTCGCGCGAGTAAATAACGGAATTGATAATTATAGAAATATCAGCACCAATTTCAGGATCTGAATTTTGTTCCTTTATCAGTTCTGCAAAACCTAGAATATTGCCCAACGGCGTATTCAGTTCATGAGCTATTCCTGCAGTCATTTCGCCTAATAAAGAAAGGCGCTCCATGCGTTCTATAGTTTGCCGCAATGCAGCTTTTCTTTCTAAGGTTTGATACTTATCAACATAATTTCCTATTTCTATTGCAATAGTATCAAGAAGCTTTTGTTCATCATCACTAAAATCACTTAAATTGTATTTTTTTGATGGATAATGCACTTTAATATGGCCATAGTTTGTTTTATTTACAATGATAGTGCTGGACTGAAACACGGATAGTTCCATAATCTCAGATGTCGACAAATGATAATCTTTAATATGAAGTTCGACCACACATTCTGTACTATAACGCCATGCATTTTTTGTACTTACAATTATGTCGTAAAATGTTTGAATATTTATTGAATTCGATTTAGAGATGGTTTTAGAAATATCATATAGACAAGTAAGCTCTTTTATTTTTTCTCTTAAATTCTCCTCAGTTGACTGTAAATACATTGTAAGAAATTATTTATAATAATTTTAGATTAATTTCAAAAATAATTAAATAATCTTAACCAATAAATAAAAGCTTGCTTAATATTAACTATTTGAAAACAAAATAAATAGGTGTCTTTTTTATGTCTTATTTTGTTGTTTTTATGTCTTATTGGAGCATTGATTGATAATAAAATTATATATAGAAAAATCGTACTTTTTGTTTGCTTTCAAAAAGTGGTTTTACAAAGTAAAAATTAAAAAGTCTTATTATGATATTTTAAAAACTTTTAGGTCTACTCAAGAGAAAATCTTAAAGATAATTTTGTGTTCAGACTAATCTGAGACAAAATCATGAATACCACAAACTTTTTTTTAGAGTTTCCTCTAAATTTTTCTGAAATAAGGAAATTGAACAAGATGTATTTCGAGCATTTGTTTAAGCAACGTGTTATTTTTACTTCAATATTGATTTTACTACTTCTCATTTTTTCTGATTTCATCAATATTAATTTCGAAGATGACTTTTTTCTCTGGTTGATAAGAAGTCTGGGCATAATTGTTTTTTTTGTCGTTTTCGAAAATTCCTTTGTAGATGCCGTTTCAGGAATTACTTTTCAGATAGCAAAGCGATTATTGAGATTTAAGAATCTAAATAGCAGATATAAGTTTGTATTTACTAATTCTAAGCTCTGCATTAGATTTCCTTTAGGAAGATTAACGCATAAATGGACGACAATTGAAAAAGCAATTCTGACTAAAAACTTTTTGTTTTTATACATAAAAGAGCAAAACAATTATATTATTTCTATTTCCAGAAAAGATTGTAGAAAAATGGAAGAGCTGTTGGCTTTTGTTGAACAGAATGTCATACACGTCATAAAAGTTTAAAATTAACCTTATAGTGTCAGTTTTATGGCATATTAGGGTTATTATTAATTATTTTCCGATTTAAGTTTGTAATGTTTTTAAAAATAGGAGAGATGCAGAAGGAAAAAGTTTTAGTATTTGACAGCAAAGGGATTTTCTTAAGGATGTTCAAAAGAAGGTTTAAAGAAGAGTTCGATTTTGTGGAAAATTCTTTTTTTGACAAAACGGTAACCACAGAATCTGATCGGATTGTTTTTGTAATACATAATCATAACGAATTGCTTAATTTTCTGTCGCAGGAGAAAAGAGGATCCAACGTTTTAGTTTGCTTATTTAATTTACAGTTCTATAGAAGTTTATCGTTTTTGGAAGGAACAAATAATTTTATTTTGTTTGATGAATCAAAAACTAGAACTGAAATTTTAAAGGAATTAAAGGCCTTTTTTGATAATAAATTGGATTCTAATACAATTAAAAAAAGTTTATTACCGCCAAATGTTTCTTACCGAAAGTTTCAGGAATATTACAAGGCAATGTACTTTTTGATGTAATTTATTTTATTTTTTATATTTTTTCACTCGTACACTTAATAGAAATGGTACTTTCAAAGCAGGATAAATGTTGTTTTTATCCTGCTTTTTCATTGTTTGATTAATTCTTAGAAAAAACAGCTTTCTGCAAAACTAAATGTTGAAATAAAGTATTTTCAAATAATAACTGGTTTACTAAAAGTATTAATTTTAAAGACACATTTTTAGATCTTGCAGATAAGATGTAAAAGTGTGATTAAGCAATTTTAGATTTTGAAAATCTGAATCTATAAAAACTAAGATTAATAAAAGCATTATTGACGTATTTGTTTTAAAGAATATGTACCTCAATAAAACTCTTATTGAGTAAATTTTCCTTTTTTGAGGATTTTTTACGCTCCAAAAATTAACAAATAGAAGAGGTATAGGCCATCTTTTTGAATAAAGTTACTTTTAATTTTATACTTTCTACGGAGTACTAAAACAGTTGTTATAAAAATACTTTTAAAGTAAGTGTTTGATTGTTAATGCGTTGTGTTTGCTGGCATTTTAGAAAAAAGCGAAGTCAATTTATTGTAAAGAAAATGAATGAAAAACTGCATTAAATTTAACAGCAAAATTGTTGTAACTATCACACAAACTTTTATTTTTGTGACTTAATTTAACAATATATAAGCATGAAAGATTTATTAGTAAAAATCAACGCCGAAATTGAAACATTCAAAGCTGAAGCTGAATCTTTGACTGAAAAAGGAATTAAAGCTGCTGGACCAAGAGCACGTAAATCGACTTTGGAAATTGAAAAACTTTTAAAAGAGTTTAGAAAAGTTTCTATCGAAGAATCAAAAAAATAATACAACTAACCCCGCTATAAAGCGGGGTTTTTTATATAACTATTAATGAAAGAAGGAAAAAAAACTTAGCATCTTAAAACCTTAGCAACTTAGTGACTTAAAAAAATCATATCCACTTTAGTTTCGTAGCAATTGAGCATGCCTCTGCCGTATTGTTAACTTTCATTTTTTCCAGAATATTTTGCCTATGGCGACTCACAGTATTAATGCTAATAAAAAGTAGAGCAGCTATTTCTTTGCTTTGCTTTCCTGCCTGAAGCATTTTAAGGATTTCTTTTTCTCTTGCAGAAAGAAAAAATTCATTCTCTTTTTCGTTTTGTTTTACGATATTTCCATTCGCCGTATTTAGAATCGCACCTTCGTATTGTAATGCTAAAGAAAAATCAAAATTATAAAGGCAAAGCGCTAATTCTACATCTTCATAGTCATTTGAAAAATAAAACATTTTGTGCTGCAAAGATTTTCCAGACGTTTTATCATTCATTCTTAATCTGCTGATTACGCAAAAATCTTTTCGCTCCTCTACAGGAATGGTTTTTATAAACTGAAAAAAATGAAGTTCTAAAAGATATTTTTGCAATACGTCATCAGCATTTAGTTTGCCAAAAAGTTCTTCTTCCCAAATACTCTCAATTTCCTGTACCTGATCTTTTTTAAAAATACCAAGTTCTTCGGAAATTTTTCCAGAATAAATATAACTTTTGTTATTATACAAATCGCTTAGGACAGCAATCCCGTTTTCTAAATCAGCAAATTTCTGTGCAATTTCCTGAAATGCTTTTAAATCCTGCATAGGCAAAGTGCCCGAGTTTTTTTGCTCTAAAAGCTGTTTGCTTAAATCATCTTTTATGTTTTTCATAAAAATGGTTATTTATCAGTATTGTCTTATGCTTTTATGGCGAATATATTTGTGGGATTATAGGACTGAAATATAATAAAAAATGGTATTTAAACTAATCATAAAATTCCTAATCATTTTATTCGACTTATTATCAAGCTCTTTTGCAAATGCCGTTCAATAGAGTTTGATGTAAAGCAGAAGTAATTCTTAATACTGAACCAAATCATGAAAAATCTTTTTTTAACTATTTCTTTTATAACTATCATTTCTGTTCAAGGACAGAATTCCACAATAAAAAGACTCGATGGGAGCACAATTTCGTCGGATAGTTTGACAGCCACAATTGAAAGTCTTATGGCTAAAGCCGACGTAAAAGGATTAGCCATATCAGTTTTTAATTCTAAAAAACCTATATACACCAAAACTTTTGGTTTTGGTAACGTCGAGGCTAAAAAGAAATTAGAACTGCAGACCAATCTTTACGGAGCTTCTTTGAGCAAAGCAGTATTTGCTGTTTTGGTTTTGAAATTGGTTGACGAAGGGCTAATAAGTTTAGATAAACCGCTTCAGGATTATCTTCCTAAACCTATATACGATTATGATTTTAAAGTATGGCATGAAGATTTTAAGGAATTGAAATCGTATCCCGAATATAAAAAGATTACAGCCAGAATGTGTCTAGACCATACATCGGGATTGCCGAATTGGCGATGGTTTGAGCCGGATGAAAAACTGAAAATTAAGTTTGAGCCCGGAACCCGATATAGTTATTCGGGAGAAGGACTTACTTATCTTCAGGTGGTATTAGAAAAAATTACAGGAAGAACTTTAGAAGATTTGGCTCAAGAAAAAGTATTCAAGCCGTTGGGAATGACTAATTCAAGTTATCGCTGGCAGGAAAAATTCGAAAAAGATTTTGCCTATGGATATGATAATGATGGAAAGATCCAGGAAAAAGACAAAGACAACGCGCCAAGAGGAGCGGGAACGCTAGAAACTACGATTGAGGATTATAGTAAGTTTATAACGGCTGTTTTAAACAAAAAAATACTTAGCGCTAAGTCATATAAAGAAATGTTCAGTCCGCAGATTCGTATTCGTTCCAAAAATCAGTTTGGACCTGGAGCGTTAGAAGACGGAAATTGGAATGATAAAACAGAGCTTTCGTATGGCCTAGGTTGGGGAATAGTAAAAACACCTTATGGATATGGTGCCTTTAAAGAAGGTCAGGGATCAGGTTTTCAAAATTATAGCATTGTATTTTCAGACAAAGGCATCGGTATGCTGATTATGTCGAACAGCTATAAAACAGGCGAAATAATGAAATATTTACTGGAAACAGGAATAAAAGACACTTATACGCCATGGGAATGGGATCAGTACATTCCGTATGATAAAAAATAAGATGCTAAGGTTCTAAGATGCTAAGACTCTAGATTAAAAAAACTTAGTATATAAGCATTTTAGAACCTTAGTACCTTAAATAGAATTTCTATCAATAAAATTAAAAGGAACTTTTACCTGTGCTTTTTCTTTGTTCAGAATCATTCTCGCCGCTGTTTCTCCCATAATATTGAAATCGGTAGACATAACGGTAATACCCAATAATTCTTTTAGCGGAGTGTCGTTATAAGAAATGACGCCAATCTCTTTTCCCAAAACAAATTCTTCATCACGAATCTGCTTCATTAAATTCACTAGATCAGACTCTTCAATGGTGATAAATAAATCTCCTTTTTTAAGAATCATATCATCATAAACCTCACTTAGAATTTCAAAATTAATTTCATGTTCCACACAGAATTTTCTAAATCCGTGTAAAATTCGTCTAGGATAAGGGTAAACAGCTTTATCCGGGTATACTAGAATTAATCGTTTATATTTTGCAATTTTAGAAAGACCTTCTTTTAAGGCATTATAAATATCATTTTCAAAATCCTGATAAATCTTAATGACATCGTCACCCGTTCCTAATTTAATGTTATCTAAAATAACCAGTTTTTCTTGCGGAATTTTTTTGATGGCGCTTACCACATCATCAGTAAAACTTAAATGCCTTAATTCGTCTGTCTTAAAGTGCGTTGTAATGACATAATAATCGTAAGCTCCTTCAAACTTATCTAAGATATTCAAAAATAAAGTTTCGTCGCAGTGGTAAATTTGAAGATCAACATGAGCGTTGGCTCCTAGAGTATCAATGAATGAACTATAGGTTTTCATTTTATAAGAACTCAATTTGTTGGTCAAAAACAAAATATTGACTTTAGATTCTAATTTTGTTCGGGTAATATAATAGCCTTTTCCTCTAATCGAAGAAATGATTTTTCTTTCTTTTAAAATGTTATAAGCTTTCTCAACAGTATCACGAGACATATAAAACTCTTCGCTGAAACTATTTATAGAAGGAATTTTTTGATTGATTTTTAAATTTCCGTTAGCGATGTTCTGAAGAATAGAGTCTACAATCTGCTTGTATTTAGGAACTCGAGAATCTTCATCTATTTTAATAAGTTTAATCATGTTCATTTTGAGGAAATCTGTCTCGTATTTCAACGTGACTCTTTTTAATTCTAAATAATTTAAAAAAATCTCTTCTATAAAAAGAATCTGTTAAGCAGAATCATTTTTATAATGAAAAAGAGAAATTGACAAGGCTTGTAATCTTTTTTTTATGATTTCTGAATTTTAACCCAAATGAAGAATTAATAATTACGAAATCGATTGCTAAAATAGCCATTTTAAATTTATTTACCCAATAATTGCAAGCCCTTATTTCTAATAATCTTTAGTTTTAACAAAAAATATGAAATCCGTAAAGGATAGTACAGGACAGTTTTCTTTTTGACATTCTCTTATTTTACAAAACCAAATACTAACAAACCTAACCTAAACCAAAAACAATAATATGGAATCATTATTAGGAATCATTTTTCATTCTATCGGAGGATTTTCTTCGGGTAGTTTTTATATGCCTTTTAAAAAAGTGAAAGATTGGGCTTGGGAAAGCTATTGGCTTGTGGGCGGATTTTTCTCTTGGCTGATTGTTCCGCCAATTGCAGCTTACTTAACGATTCCAAATTTTACTGAAATTATTGCAGCAGCTTCTCCATCAATAAAAACTTTCACTTTTACAATGGGTTTAATCTGGGGAATAGGCGGTTTAACTTATGGTTTGGGCGTTCGCTACTTAGGAATGTCTTTAGGAAACTCCATTACTTTAGGATTTTGTTCTGCATTTGGAGCTTTAGTTCCGTCAATTTATTATGATATCGTTCCGACTGAAGGCAAAATATCATTCTCTCATATGCTTTCTAATTCTGGCGGACAGCTGGTTTTAATAGGAGTTGTAGTGTATCTGATTGGAATTGCAATCTCAGGAAAAGCAGGAATGCTGAAAGAGAAGGATTTTGCCACTGGCCATGAAGATAAGGACAAAGACTTCAATTTAGTAAAAGGTCTTATTGTAGCCGTGATTTCAGGAATTTTAAGCTCATTCTTCAATTATGGAATTGAGGCTGGAAAATCAATGGCAGAACATGCTGTAATAAATGGCGCTAATCCGTTATTTCAAAATAACGTGACTTATGTTGTGCTGCTTTGGGGAGGACTTACAACCAACTTTATCTGGTGTCTTTATTTGAATTTTAAAAACAAATCAATTAAAAATTATACCGACAAATCTACTCCAATAACAAAAAACGTTTTGTTTTCTGCTCTTGCTGGAACCATGTGGTTTTTACAGTTTTTCTTTTACGGAATGGGAGAAAGCAAACTTGGAAATGGTGCCAGTTCATGGATTCTTCATATGGCAACCATCATTTTAACGGCAAATTTTTGGGGATTTTATTTGAAAGAATGGAAAGGAGTTTCTAAAAAAACATTAAGAACTTTTTTCTGGGGAATTGGGCTTATTATGCTTGCAATCGTTTTGGTAGGAATTGGTAACTCATTATAAATACAAGAAATAATTTAAAATACTATATGTCGAATACAAACACAATTAATAATATGAATTTTAAGCATGTAAGCTACCTTTGGGATGAGGCTAAGGCAGCAGCATTAGCAGGTGATGAAGTAGCGCTTTTTATTTATCGTTCTAACTTGCTAGGGGCTGATTTAAGATTGACCAACTATGGTGGTGGAAACACTTCTGTAAAAATTACAGACAAAGATCCTCTTACAGGAGAATCTTCTGAAGTAATGTGGATTAAAGGTTCTGGCGGTGATATTGGAACGTTGACAAAATCAGGTTGTGCGGCTTTGTATTTGGACAGACTTCGTAATCTTGAAAATGTTTACAGAGGTATTGAGTTTGAAGATGAAATGGTAGAATTATTTAACCACTGTATTTTCGATTTAGCCTCAAAAGCGCCTTCAATCGATACGCCTTTACATGGTTTTCTTCCATTCAAACATATCGATCACTTACATCCAGACGCGGCAATTGCAATCGCTGCTGCAAAAGATGGAAAGAAAATCACAGAAGAATTATTCAACGGAGAAATTGGCTGGGTTGGATGGCAGCGTCCAGGATTTGATCTTGGACTTCAGTTGAGAGCTTGTTTAGAAGAAGCAGAAAAAAAAGGTAAAAAACTACGCGGCATCATGTTAGGTTCTCATGGTTTATTTACTTGGGGAGACACCGCGTTTGATAGTTATATCAATACGCTGGAAGTAATCGAGAAATGCGCTTCTTACTTAGAAGATAATTATGGAAAAACGCGTCCAGTTTTTGGAGGAAAGAAAATTGACAGTCTTCCAGAGGCAGATCGTAAATTGAAAGCAGCAAAAGTAGCTCCGATTTTAAGAGGTTTCTGTTCATCAGAGCGCCAAATGATTGGTCATTATACAGACGATGCAAGAGTTTTAGAATTCATTAATTCTAATGATCTTTCAAAATTAGCTCCATTAGGAACTTCTTGTCCAGATCACTTCTTGAGAACTAAAATAAGTCCTTTGGTTTTAGAATTAGATCCAAACGAAGATTTATCTGATGTTGATGCCATTAAAGCAAAATTAACTCCAGCTTTTGAAGCATATCGTGCAATGTACAAAGACTATTACAATGCATGTAAAAAATCAAACTCGCCAGCAATGCGTGACCCAAACCCTGTTGTGATTTTATATCCTGGAGTGGGAATGTTCACTTTTGCTAAAGATAAAACAATGGCGCGTTTAGCATCTGAATATTATATCAATGCCGTAAATGTAATGAAAGGCGCAGAAGCAGTTTCAGAATATACTTCTTTACCGCATCAAGAAGCTTTTGATATTGAATATTGGTTATTGGAAGAAGCAAAATTACAGCGTATGCCAAAACCAAAAGCATTATCTGGAAGAGTAGCTCTTATCACTGGTTCTGCGGGCGGAATTGGTAAAGCTATCGCTAAAAAATTCGCTCAAGAAGGAGCTTGCGTGGTAATTAACGATATCAATGAAGAGCGTTTGGAAGGTGCTTCTGCAGAGTTTGTAAAAGCATTCGGAAAAGATGCAGTTTCTAGCACTTTATTGAATGTTACGGACGAAGTAAGCACAGAAAAAGCATTGGACGAAGCTTGTTTAGCTTTTGGAGGTGTTGATATTGTGGTGAATAATGCTGGAATCAGTATTTCTAAATCTATCGCAGAACATACTCTTGAAGAGTGGGATAGATTATACGATATTTTGGTTAAAGGACAATTTATTGTTTCAAAAGCCGGAATCGAAGTAATGCGCAAACAAGGTTTTGGAGGTGATATCGTAAATATCGTTTCTAAAAATGCTGTTGTGGCTGGTCCGAACAATCCTGGTTATGGTTCAGCAAAAGCGGCTCAAGCGCACTTAACACGTTTAATGGCTGCAGAACTTGGAGCTGACAAAATTCGTGTGAATACAGTAAATCCTGATGCTGTAATTTCAGATTCAAACATTTGGTCTGGAGGATGGGCAGAAGGTCGTGCAAAAGCATACGGAATTACAGTTGAAGAACTTCCGGCTTACTATGCAAAACGTACGTTATTAAATGAAATCATATTGCCTGATGATATTGCAAATGCTTGTTTCGCTTTTGTTGGAGGTTTCCTAAATAAATCTACAGGAAACGCCTTAAACGTAGACGGCGGCGTTGCAATGGGCTTTTATAGATAAAGATTGTTTAGGTTTTTATATAAGTTTGTTTAAGCAAAAGTGGTTTTTTGTGGTCTAGCGTTCGAATTCTTTCGAACGTTAGATTTTTTTAGCATATAACAATTCGCTTTAACAAACAAAACTTAACAAAAAAGTGAAGTTAAACAAGAGTTCAGCAATTATGGCATATTAAACGCAGATGGCGCAGATTCGCTATCGCGAAAACGCGGAAAAATGCGGATTTTTTATTTCACGCAGATTTAGACTGATTTAAGCAGATCTAAGAGATTTTTAATTTGAGATGATTAAAGAAAAGATCTGCGTTCTCTGCTAGAATCTTTTTAAATCTGCGTGAAACAAAAAATCTGTGTCAATCAGCGTCTTCGCGATAGCGAATCCATAAAATCCGTGTCCGAAATTTCGGCACTACGTGTTAAAAAAATATACTAAACGTATAAAATTTATATATTGTAAACTCTATAAAAAGATAAATAACTATGTTAATCTCATCAAACCACATCGATTCTCATAACGGGGATTTTATTAAAAAACACGAAAATAAGCTAATTTTTACGGCATCAGAAATAAATGATACAGAAGCGATTATTCAAAAATTAATCGATTTTCAAATTGCAATTCCATCTTGGGCCTTAGGAACTGGAGGAACACGTTTTGGACGTTTCGCTGGTGGTGGAGAGCCTCGTTCATTAGAAGAGAAAATTGAAGATGTTGGTTTGCTTCATAAACTTAACAGTGCCTCTGGCGCAATTTCACTTCACATTCCGTGGGATATTCCAACAAATTATAATGAAATAAAAACATTAGCGGCACAGCACGGATTGAAATTTGATGCGATGAATTCGAACACATTTCAAGATCAAGCAAACGCTGAGCATACTTATAAATACGGTTCTTTGCAAAACGTAAATAAAGCAGTTCGCAAACAGGCAATTGCTCACAATATAGAAGTAATTAAACACGGAATCGAATTAGGATCTGAATCTTTAACAGTTTGGCTGGCAGACGGTTCTAATTTTCCAGGACAATTAAATTTTAGAAAAGCGTATCAAAATACATTAGAAAGTTTAGAGGAAATCTACGATGCATTACCTTCAAATTGGAAATTATTCTTAGAATACAAATGTGCTGAACCTAACTTTTATTCAACAACTGTTGCAGATTGGGGACAATCTTATTCGTATGTGAAAAAATTAGGAGACAAAGCGCAGACTTTGGTAGACTTAGGACATCATTTACCAAATGCCAATATCGAGCAGATTGTTTCTTTATTATTGATGGAAAACAAATTAGGAGGTTTCCATTTTAATGATTCAAAATATGGAGACGACGATTTAACAGCAGGCGCATTAAAACCATATCAATTATTCTTGATTTTTAATGAATTGGTAGAAGGAATGGACGCAAGAGGAATGAATCATGCTAAAGATTTAGGCTGGATGATTGATGCTTCTCACAATATCAAAGATCCATTAGAAGATTTATTGCAATCTGTTGAAGCCATTATGATTGCTTACGCACAAGCACTTTCTGTTGATAGAAAAGCATTAGAACAAGCTCAAGAAGAAAATGACGTGGTAAAAGCGCAGGAAATTCTTCAGAATGCTTTCCGTACAGATGTTCGCGCATTAGTTGCTGAAGCTCGTCTTCGTTCTGGCGCGGCATTAAATCCAGTAGCATTATATCGTTCGCTTCAAGTTAGAGAAAATCTAATTGACGAAAGAGGTTTAAAAACAGTGGCAACAGGATTGTAATTATGAGTTATAAGTTATGAGTTATGAGTTAAAAGTTTTAAGTTGATAAACTATTTTTGTTTGTGTTGTTTTTGATGTAAAATAAATTCACTAAGCAATATAATATTAAGTTTTTCAACAAAAAGCATAACCCATAACTCATAACCCATAACTCAAAACTCATAACTAAAAAAAATGAATGTAGTTGCGATTTTTGATATTGGCAAAACAAACAAAAAGGTTTTTTTATTTAACGAAAATTATAAAATTGTCTGGGAGAAATCGGTTAATCTTGATGAGACCACAGATGAAGATGGTTTTCCTTGCGAAGATATCGAATTACTGAAAAACTGGATTTTAGATCGATTATCTGAAATAAAAGAGCTGACAGATTATGTTTTAAAAGCCATCAATTTCAGCACTTACGGAGCCAGTTTTGTTTATATAGACAAAAACGGAAAAGTTTTAACTCCTCTGTATAATTATCTGAAAGATTATCCAGAGGATTTAAAATCTGATTTTTATAAAAAATACAAAGAAGAAAAAAAGTTTGCTGTAAAAACAGCTTCGCCAGTTTTAGGCAGTTTAAATTCGGGAATGCAGATTTACCGATTAAAAGAAGAAAAGCCAGAAATCTTCGAAAAAGTGAAATACTGCCTGCATCTGCCGCAGTTTTTAAGTTTTCTTTTAACGAATGAAGCATACGCCGATATTACAAGTATTGGCTGTCATACTAATTTATGGAATTTCAAAAAAATGAAATATCATAAATGGCTGAAAGAAGAAGGCATTTTAGATAAAATTCCGCCGATACATTATGGTAAAGACGTTATCAAGAATGCTGATAATCTTGCCATTGGAGTTGGGCTTCACGATAGTTCATCAGCGATTATTCCGTACACAATCAATTTTACAGAACCTTTCGTTTTATTGTCAACAGGAACTTGGAGTATTTCTCTAAATCCTTTCAATACTAAACCGTTAACTTTTGACGAATTACAAAACGATTGCCTTTGCTATATGCAATACACAAACAAGCCAGTAAAAGCGGCGCGTTTGTTTGCAGGAAACGAACATGAAGTGCAAACCAAACGTTTGGCAAAGCATTTTAATGTTCCAGTTGATACATACAAAGAAGTTTATTTTGATAAGAAAATTGTAGCCAATTTAAGAGCTCTTAATTATCAGATTATCTATCCTAAAAAATACGATTTTGATATTCTAAAAGAATGTCCTTTTCAAAAAAGAGAGCTTTCATATTACAAAGATTACGAAACAGCCTATCATCAATTGATGCTGGATTTGGTAGAACAACAAGTTTTTTCTACCAATTTGGTAATTCATAACAGTCCGGTAAAAAAGATTTTTGTGGATGGCGGTTTCAGTAAAAATTCGATTTACATGAATTTATTGGCAGAAGCTTTTCCAGATGTTGAGGTTTATGCGGCTTCGATGGCACAGGCAAGTGCATTGGGAGCAGCATTGGCCATTCATCAAAACTGGAATCCAAAACCAATTCAGAACGATTTAATTGACTTGAAATTCTATAAACATTAGGTTAAAACGGTCTGTATGTTGTAAATTTGCTGAGAAACGTATTTTTTACATTTACAGTACACGCCTAATGAACAACACACTAAATACTACAATATGAAAATTGGACTTTTTATACCTTGTTATGTCGACCAATTTTACCCAAAAGTAGGAATTGCAACCTACGAATTACTCCAAAAATTAGGTTGTGATGTCGAATTTCCGATGGGACAAACCTGCTGCGGACAGCCAATGGCCAATAGCGGTTACGCACATTTGACAAAAGGATGCGATGCCAATTTTATTGCCAATTTTTCTGGATTTGATTACATAGTCTGTCCTTCTGGAAGTTGTGTTTTGCATGTGAAAGACCATTTGCATGATGAAAAACAAGAAGAGAAAGCGACAGCAATTCGAAATACAGTTTACGAACTTACCGAATTTATTACCGACGTTTTAAAAATCGATCATATTGACGGAAGATTTCCTTATAAAGTAGGAATGCACGTAAGCTGTCACGGTCAACGCGGATTAAAGCTTTCGCAAATGTCTGAATTAAACGCACCATTTTTCTCTAAACCAGAACAATTATTACACAGTATAAAAGACCTTGATTTGGTTGCTCTAACCAGAAAAGATGAATGCTGTGGTTTTGGAGGAACTTTCTGTGTGACTGAAGAAGCCGTTTCGGTAAAAATGGGGCAAGATCGTATTAAAGATCACGAAAGTCATGATGTGGATTATATTACAGGTGGAGATATGTCTTGCCTAATGCACTTGGACGGAATTCTAAAAAGGCAGAAAAGCAGAATTAAAACCATTCACATTGCTGAAATATTAAATTCACTCGAAAATTAATTTTTTCTACCATTAAGAAATTAAGTTCATAAAGCTTGGTTAAATATTTCTTAGTAAAAAAATAAGAGATTTAAGAGATTTTAAAAAACTTAATTTTCTTTTAATCATAAAGAAATTAAGTTCATAAAGTTTAGCTTAATTTATTTAATATCTTAATGGTAAAAACAACTTTTATAAGATGTCATCAGAAAAAACAATACCGCACAACGAAGCCGCAGCAAAGTTCAATAAAGACGTAGAGCGTGTCAATTGGCACGATGAAACGCTTTGGTTTGTGCGTGCTAAAAGAGATAAATCAGCGCACCAAATAGCAGATTGGGAACTACTTCGTGAAACGGCTTCTCAAATTAAATTTAATGTGCTTTCTAATATTCACGATTATTTAGTCGAATTTGAAGCGAATGCCCAACAAAACGAAATAATTGTGCATTGGGCTGCCGATGCAAAAGAACACAACGAAATTGTACATTCGATCTTGGCGAAACATGATGTAAAGCAGATGGTAAAATCCAAATCGATGCTTACAGAAGAATGCCATTTGAATGATTACTTAGCCGAAAAGGGAATAGAAGTAATTGATTCGGATTTAGGAGAATATATTGTACAGCTTCGTAAAGAACCGCCAAGTCATATTGTACTTCCTGCGATTCACTTAAAGAAAGAAGATGTAAGTGAGACTTTTTACGAACATTTAGGTACAGAAAAAGGAAATTTCAATCCGCAATATTTGACAGAATCAGCTCGCCAGAGTTTGAGAAACACTTTTTTGACTAGAAAAGTAGCTTTAACAGGAGTCAATTTTGCTGTTGCGGAAACAGGAGAATTTGTGGTTTGCACCAATGAAGGAAATGCCGATATGGGCGCGCATTTAGCAGATGTTCATATCGCCTGCATGGGATTTGAAAAACTGATTCCGAAAAGAGAACATTTAGGTGTTTTCTTGAGATTATTAGCAAGAAGCGCAACTGGACAGCCAATTACGACTTTTTCAAGCCATTTCAAGAAGCCAAGAGACGGAAAAGAAATGCACATTGTAATTGTGGACAACGGAAGAAGCACGCAATTAGGAAGAGAAGATTTTAGAAATTCGCTGAAATGCATTCGTTGTGGCGCGTGCATGAACACTTGTCCGGTTTACAGACGAAGCGGCGGACATAGTTATCACAATGCGGTTGCGGGACCAATTGGTTCTATCTTGGCACCAAACTTAGATATGAGCAAAAATGCCGATCTGCCTTTTGCTAGTACGCTTTGCGGTTCGTGCACCAATGTTTGTCCAGTAAAAATTGATATTCATGATCAATTGTACAAATGGCGTCAGGTTTTGGTAAAAGAAGGGCATATGCCAAAAGCCAAAACCATTGCGATGAAAACAATGGCGACCGTTTTGGCCAATCCGACTGTTTTTAATATTGCCGGTAAATCAGGGCGATTTGTAATGAAGAATATTCCAGGAATAGTCAATAATAAAATGAACAAATGGTATGATCAGCGCGAAATGCCAGATGTTCCAGAAGAATCTTTTAGAGAATGGTACAAGAAAAATTCGAGAGAATCTAAAGCAAAAGGGGATGAGTAGTAAAGGCGAAATTTTAAAAAGAATAAAAGCAAATCAACCCGATTTGGTTTCAGAACTGCCAAATTTGAAAGTTTTAGGTTCAGAACAATTTGATATATTAGAAACCTATAAAACGGTTTTAAAAGGCATAGGTGGCGATTCTGTAGAAGTTGCTGATTATAATGAAATCATCAACTATATAAAATCCAATTACAATCTTGAGAAAAGGCTGATTACAACCCTTCCAGAACTTTCAGAGATTGCTTCTTTAGACTGGAAAACAGTAGATCCACATTCACTTCAGGATGTTGAATTAACGGTTGTAAAAGCGCATTTTGGAGTAGCAGAAAACAGCGGACTTTGGGTAACTGATGATATTTTAGGACAGCGTGTTGCTCCTTTCATTGCGCAATATTTAGCTATTATTGTTCATAAAAAAGATCTTGTGCCAACAATGCAGCAAGCGTATCAAAGAATTGGAAACATGGAATATGGTTTTGGAACTTTTATTGCAGGTCCGTCAAAAACAGCAGATATTGAGCAATCTCTCGTTCTTGGCGCTCACGGAGCAAGGGGATTGATCGTGTTTTTATTGGGTTAAGTTTTTCATCTTATTGCAAGGTGAAAATATTCGCATAGAAATAAAGCTCAGTAGGGAATAGTTTATTAAAAAGAAAAGACTAAACATAGAATGCAGGAATGTTTGCCATTTCTGCATTCTTTTTTTAAAATTTTCCTAAAATTAGCTTATAATTGTACTCTTTACACGAATATAATAATGTACATTTTGAAGCGTTTAGTTCTACATCTTCTACTGTTAATTGGATTTTCTTTGGTAGGATATTCGCAGGATTATCCCATCAAATTTCTTGACATATCAGACGGTTTGTCTAACAATTCCATTACCACAATTTATCAGGATAAGGAAGGCTATATGTGGTTTGGAACCTATGATGGCTTAAACCGATATGACGGATATAATTTTAAAGTTTTTAGAAACCGAATCAACGATAAAAAATCTCTTTTATTCAATACCATTTATAATATAGAGGGTGACTCTAGAAATAATATCTGGGTAGGAGGAACTAGCGGAATTTGTATTTACGATAAAACAAAAGCATCATTTCATACGGTTCAATATACGCTGTGGAACGATAAGCCCAAAGTGCTACAAGATATTATACATCAGATGCGCTCCGTGTCAGATAATTTGGTTTTGGTTGCTTCGCAGAAATTAGGATTATTGGCTTTTGAAAATGGTTCTTTTATTGGCAAACATATCCCGCTCAACGCATTAGGAAATAAGATTACGATTTCTAATTATGATGCTATTGCAATTCAGGAAAATAAAGAAAAATCAGGATGTTGGGTGTATGTTCGTAATGTTGGAATTTGCTCTTATAATTATAAGGCTAAGGACTTAAAAATTGTTTTTCCACTTTCAATAGGAGTAAAAGCCATTAAACTTTCTTCTGATGGAAATCTTTTGTTAGGAACAGACGAAGGTTTGTTTTTAATGAATACCAAAACAGGTTCTGTTTCAGAAAATTATTTCACCAATAAATGCAGCGTTACAGATGTTCTAGTAGATAAAAAAGGAAAAATTTGGGTTACAACAGATGGTTGCGGCATTTTCTACATTAATCCGAACACTAAAAAGCTTCTTTCTTATAACGAACAATTAGCCAAAAGCAATTCGGTTTGGAGTTTATACGAAGACCAATCAGGCAATAAATGGTTTGGTTCGCTTCGTGGCGGAATCAGCATGCTGAGTGATACGCCAAAGTATTTTAAAAGTGTTCGTTATAATGCCACAGATCCAGCAGACAATTTTATTTTATCTTTTTGCGAAGATGAAAATAAGAATGTTTGGGTCGGTACAGACGGTGCAGGCTTAAAATATTGGGATAGAAAAAACAACAATTATACAAATTATGGAAATTCGCTTTCCAGTCCTTTTATAACAGGAATAGTTCGTGATAATACTAACGATATCTGGATTTCAACTTGGGCTGGAGGAATCAATAAAATAAACAAGAGTACGAATAACGTTAAAAAATATTCTTGCTATAATCCTTATACCAAACAAATTGAGAAAAATATCTGGTTTGTCTTTAAAGATTCAAAAGCAAATATTTGGGCAAGTTCGACAAATGAAGGTACGCTGTATCTTTTAAATCGAAAAAAAGATGTCTTTGAAACTTTCGATAAAAGAATCGACAACCTGCAGTGTATGATTGAAACTTCCGATGGAAAACTATGGGCAGGAAATTATACCTCACTCTTATCTATTGAAAAGAATACTCGAAAAATAACTAAAAAAGTAATTGGCAATCCTATCAGATGTATTTACGAAGACAAGGACAAAAATCTTTGGGTGGGAACTCAGGAAGGGGGATTGCTTTTATTTGACAGAAAGACAAATACATTTAAAAGATTAACAATAGATGATGGTCTGCCTTCAAACTCCATTCTAAGGCTTTTGGAAGATCAAGAAGGAAACTTGTGGATGAGTACTTATAATGGAATCTGCCGATACGATAAAAAGACTAAAACATTCCGTAATTTTTCTGTAAATGACGGACTTCAAAGCAATCAGTTTAGTTTTAATGCAGGAATAAAACTATCATCGGGAGAATTTCTTTTTGGAGGCATAAACGGTTTTAATATTTTTTATCCCCATACAATAAAAGGCTTTATTCAAAAGAATAATGTCTTGCTAACAGATTTTTACGTCAATAATCAGCTTATTGAAGAAAGTAAAGCTGAGGTTGATGTGAGTTCTAATAAAATCAAAGAAGTTAGCTTGGAATACGATCAAACCACTTTGTCATTAGAATTTGTGGCGCTAGACTACAATAACGCAGATAAGATAAATTATGCCTATTTTTTGGAAGGTTGGGATCAGCAGTGGAACTATGTGGGTCAAACCCGAAAAGCAAATTATTCGCGACTTCCAGAGGGGAAATACACCTTTAAAGTAAAGACAACCAATTTTCAAGGCGGATGGAATAAAGAAGTAAGTCTGGTTTCTATAACAGTTTTACCGCCTTGGTATAGAACTTGGTGGGCTTATGCCTCATATCTTTTAGCAATTGGGGGAATACTATTTTTATACTTGGATTATAACAAAAACAAAGAAAAATTAAAGTATAAGGTTAAAATCGCAGAGCTTGAAAGCAAGAAAGAAAAAGAGATTGCCGAAAAGCAGTCGTCTATGTTTACTTATATTTCGCATGAATTTAGAACACCGCTTTCGCTGATTATTAATCCGCTGAAAAAAGCAGTTCAGAAGGAAATTGTAGAAAACGGATCTTCTGGAAGTGATTTGGCCATTGCTCATCGAAATGCCAGAAGACTTTTAAGTTTGGTAGATCAATTACTTTTACTAAGAAAAGCAGAAAACGATGTCGATTCCTTGCGTTTGTCTCCAATAGATGTAAATAATCTTTCGAATGAAGTGTATCAATGCTTCGTCAATCAGGCAAAGCAAAAACAGATTAGTTATAATTTCATTATTCCAGAACACGAAATTACCATTATTGGTGATTATGAAAAGATAGAGATTTCATTATTTAATTTAATGTCAAATGCTTTTAAATACACGCCAATTGGAGGCGAAATCAATTTGACAGTAACTGAAAATGATGATGAAGTTTTTCTTGAAATAAGTGATAGCGGAGATGGAATTGATAAAAAAGATATTGATGTTATTTTTGAAAAATTCAGACAAATCAATTCGAAAGTTTCAGTTGGAACTGGTTTTGGCATTGGACTTTATATTGTTAAATATTTCGTTGACAAACATAAAGGATCTGTACTCTGCAGCAGTGAGAAAGGAAAGGGAAGTACATTTAAATTGGCATTTTTAAAAGGAAACAGTCATTTTGAGGATATAGAAATTACCAATGAAAAACCACAGCGAAGCCAATTATTTGATGAATTGATTCCAGATGAAATCGAAGAGCCGATTCCTGCAGCAGTAACTTCTATTGCCGACAGTGATTTTAAGAAGACTATGTTAAGCGACAAGCGAACTGTTTTGATTATTGATGACAATGCAGAAATTAGAGCGTACCTTATTAAGCTTTTTGCTGATAATTATATAGTCTACAGTGCTGAAAATGGCGAAGAAGGTTTAAAAATGACCAAAAAACATATGCCAGATCTTGTCATTAGCGATATTACAATGGAAGCTATGGATGGTTTAGAGCTGTGCCGAAGAATTAAAGAAGATAACGCTTTATCACATATTCCGGTTATTTTATTGACAGCATCTAAAAATCCGGAAACTCATTTGCAAGGAATTAATGAGGGCGCAGATGACTATATCACAAAACCATTTGATGATGATATTCTCACAGCAAGAGTCGATTCTCTATTGCGAAATCGCCATAACTTGCGAACCTATTTCTTAGATAGTATAACATTAAAAGAAAATACACAGAAAGTTCCTGTTGAATATCAAGAGATATTAAAAAAATGTATCGAAATTGTTGAAGCTAATATTCATAAAAAAGATTTCACGATTCGAACTTTTGCCCTTGAAATGGGAATGAGCCACAGAACGCTTTATACTAAGATCAAAATTATTTCTGGTCAAACCTTAAATGCTTTTATTCGTTCTTTGCGAATCAGAAGGGCAGCGATGCTGATGCTGACTGAAGATATGAATATTACTCAGGCGAGTACCGAGGTTGGATTTGAAGATCCGAAATATTTTAGACAACAGTTTGTAAAACTTTTTGGAATGACTCCTTCAGAATATATCAAAAAGTATAAAACGTCATTCAATTCTGACTTGAATATCATTAAATAGGCTCTAGATTCATTTTTACTGTTGCAGAATCAGCTGCTTTTTTTAGTGAAAGCTTGAATTTTTTTTATCCAGCTCAAACGTTTTAGCTTAAAAACTGCATTTTATTCAATAATTATATATTTTGTAAAAAATCCCACATGATTTTAAATACTCTTTAAAATTTAATTCAAAATAATGGTTAATTACAATTTTGACCTCCTTTTTTTTCCAATTTACCCCTCATCAGAAGTGTTATTTAAACATTTCTTTGCAGTAATAGCAATCAACAAATAGGTTTTGCTGTTAGTCATAAGTGTTAATTAAGATAGTTAGTTATCTGTTTAAAGAACTGAGCACTCTTTAAACTTTAAGATCAGTAGTGGTTGGTTTTCATTACTTATCATCCCGCAGTTTATTTAGGCTGCGGGTTACTTAAAAAAGACATTTATTATAAACGGAAAGAAATAAAAAGAAATATCTAACCATGTAACCAAACTCAAATAATATGAAAATGACCACATAATAATCGTTTTACTTTTTTTACCGCCTCACATAAAAAAAGCATTGCCTCGAGTAACCTACGAGATTTAAAAAACAAACTTTGACTTTTAGAAAAAAAACTAACTAACCTAACCTCAAAAATTAAAGAAATGAAAAAAAATGTATTTTTATTTTTTCTTGCTCTTTTTGGCCTTCTCGTAACAGGATGCCAAAACAATGAATCAGGATTTCCAAGTTCTGATAATCCTACGGTGGTAGTTTCTACAAAAGAGATTTATGGAGCTCCGAGTAGAAAATTTGAAATTAAAGCTGCGCTTGCAGACGATTTAGGATTAAAAAGCGTACAAATTCAGATTCCAGAATTATCTCTGGATAAAGTGATTTCTTTTGGAACAGATCCGCTTTTAAAATCGTATGATTTAAGTTATTTTTTTGAAATTCCTGCTGACAGAGGAACGTCGGAAGCTTTCAAAATTAAACTAGCTATTACAGACGTTTCAGGCAATGTTGTCAACGAAGAGATTAATCTGCGTTTAGATGGTGAGTTTGCGGCTCCTAGCATAACAATGGTTACGCCAAAAGAAGGGGCGGTGATTTTGTTGTCTACAAGTAATGAAATGCCAGTAAATTTTGTAGTAAACGATGATTCAGGAATCGACTATGTACAAGTAAAATGCGAAGCTTTAGGAATCGATGAAATCATTCAGTTGTCAGGATCTCCGCAGTCATATACATTCAACAAAACATATAAATTGCCAGTAACTGCTGCTAATTATGTTTTAACAATTACAGCTAAAGATAAATTTGCGATTCCAAATTCAGGAGTACTAAACGTAAATATTGTGGCTACTAATGAATATCCAGCTATCTATTTATGCGATCAGCCAAAAGGGACCAATCTGACTACAGATGCAGTTGGAGTTCCGATGTATTTCCATGAAAAAAGCGGACAGGATTTCGAATTCAAGTATTACGCCGATAAAGACAACAAAGAAGTATATTTCTTAGGTCAGGAATCTGATTTTGCCCCTCACTGCTTTGGTTTAAATGCTTCTGGAGAATTAGTAGATGATGTGGCTTCAACGCCAATTATTTTGCCAACAAAAGGATATTATAAAATCAAAGTAAATCCAAATACTTTAAAATATACTGCTGAGAAATATACTCCAACAAGTAAAGTTTGGGCAGATATTGCAAATGGTTTATGGCATGATGATGCTGCGTTAAGAAAACCATTTGTAAGTGTTTGCGGCGGCGGAATTCAAGGAGCAACTTGGGATACTTGGGATGCCTGGACTCAAAAAAGTTTACACTTAACTAATAATCCTGCCAATCCATATCAATTGGTTGGAGAATACACTTTAACGGGAACTATAGAAGCAACTTTCACAGGCCAATGGTGGGATCCTTCTTGGAGACTAATCAAAAATGGAATTGCAACCATGTCGCCAGGAGAAAATGGAAATGCGAAATATCCTGCCGCTCCAGGTGTTTACAAAGTAGTCTTAGATACCGAATTGGAAAGAGTATTTATAACAAAAAAATAGTTGGTTATAACGTAGTTGTAACATTAAACAAATAAAACAGCTTGATATGAAATTTAAATATATAGGATTTTTTATTGCCCTTTTGTGTACTGCTGTATCTTTTGGACAAATAAAAATAAAAGGTACTGTTAAGGATAAAGCCAATGTGCCGATTCCAGGAGTAAATGTAATAGTAAAAGGAACTTCGACATCGGCAGCAACTGATTTTGATGGAAATTATGCGATAAGTGTTCCAAACAAAAATGCACAAATCGAATTCTCGTTTGTAGGTTTTACTTCCCAAATTGTATCGGTTGGAGATAAAACAGAAATTAGTGTAGTAATGCAGGAATCAAGTCAGGCATTAGATGAGATAGTGGTAGTAGGTTATGCGGCTGTAAAAAAGAGCGACGTTACGAGTTCAATTTCTTCTGTAAAAGGAAAAGAATTGCAAACTATGACTGTTGGTAACGTAGCAGAATCGCTTCAAGGAAAAGTTTCTGGAGTGCAGGTTACGGGACAAGGAGGTCCAGGAGCGCAGCCAAGGGTTTTAATTCGTGGTATTTCGACTTTAAACTTAAACACAGATCCATTGTATGTAGTAGACGGAATTCCGATGGGAACAAGCATCAATTTCTTAAGCAACAACGAAATTGAATCTATGGAAGTCTTAAAAGATGCTTCTGCAAGTGCTATTTACGGTTCTCGTGCGTCAAATGGAGTTATTTTGATCACCACTAAAAAAGGTAAAGAAGGCAAAACCAGATTTACTTTCGATTTAAGCTCTGGTATGCAGATTATGAATAATCCATACGATATGGCTGATGCAGAAACTTACGCCCGAATAATGAATACGGCCAACAATAATTCAGGTTATGCTGATTATCTGCCAAATCCGTCACAATACAGAGGAAAAACGACAGATTGGTGGAAGGAAGGAATTAGAAAAGGAACACCCGTTACCAATGCTTCTTTAGGAATTTCAGGAGGCTCTGACAAACATACTTACGGAATAAGTCTGAATTATTATAATTCGGAATCTATTTACGGTATAGGCGGATGGGAAAGAATAACAATGAGAATTGCCAACGATTTTAAATTCTCAAAAAAGCTGTCAGCAGGAATTACATTAAATCCGCGTTATGAAACTTGGGGAGCACCTGGAAACTGGGCTGACTTCGATAAAATTGATCCCATTACGCCAATTTACAAACCAGCAGATCAGTTGAACGGAACAGAAAATGAATACAGCATTTATGCAAGATCTCCATCTTATGTATGGAATCCGGTTGCAGCTGTAAAAAGATATGATGACTATACCGATCAGTACAATTTAAACACAAACGGATATTTACAGTACGAGCCAATAAAAGGTTTAGTGATTCGTACACAAGCATCTGTTGAGGTTGGAGACAAAGTGAGAAATAAATTCGTTCCAGATTTTGTAATTGACGCAGCTCACGAAAAACAAGAAATTAATACCGTTGAAAAATGGAATACTACAAATGTAGATTGGACTTGGCAGAATACGATTACGTACTCTAGAAAATTTGCAGAAAAACACCATGCTTCTTTAATGGTGGGTAATACCATGGAAGAATATAACGGCAATGATCTTTGGGGATATGGTGAAGGGGTGCCAAATAACTCAGATTCTATGAGAGAGTTAAATGCTGCTACTAAAAATAAAGACAGTAAAGGAAACAGCTGGTCTAGTTCATTAATGTCTTATATTTCTCGTTTTTCTTATAACTACGACGGTAAATACTATTTTACAGGAACATTCAGACGTGATGGTTCTTCAAAATTCATGACCAATAACAAATGGGCAAATTTCCCTTCGGCATCAGTTTCTTGGAGAATTTTAAATGAAGGCTTTATGGAATCTGCCAAAGATGTTGTTAGCGATTTAAGATTAAGAGCAGGATGGGGTAAAGTTGGTAATCAAGGTTTGCCAGATGCGGTTTATCAATCAAATATTGGGCAAGGATATTATGTAATTGGCGGAGGAGTTGTTGATACTTCTTTTCCTTCTTCAATGGCAAATAAAGACATTAAATGGGAAACGGTAGAAGATATGAGTTTTGGTTTGGATTTCGGTTTCTGGAAAAACAAACTTTCAGGCTCTTTGGAATATTATAAAAAGAAAACCAATGACATGCTGTTCTTAAAACAGTTTCCAACGTATAGCGGATTTCCAGATTATTCAAGAATGTGGACCAATGTTGGTTCTATGCAGTCAAGCGGTATCGATTTGCTTGTTTCTTATAAAGATAAAAAAGGGGATTTCTCTTATGGGGTAGACGTAACTTTTACAACGGTGAATGTAGATATGGTATCGCTTTCTTCTGATGGAGAAAGATTATACGGATCAGGAAACAGAACCTTAACTGTTAAAGGTGACGTTCCTGGGTATTTCTACGGATATGTGGCAGATGGATTGTTCCAAAACCAAACGGAATTAAACTCGCATACAGATGAGCACGGAACGAAATTACAGCCGTATGCACAAGTAGGAGATGTTCGCTTTAAAGATTTAAACGGCGATGGAAAAATAGATGAAAAAGACAGAACAAAAATTGGTTCTCCGTGGGCTGATTACAACATTGGTTTGAATTTAAATTTTGCTTACAAAGGATTTGATTTAGTGGCCAATTTCTATTCAAGTATCGGAAATGAAATCGTTAACCAGAATATATCGGATTTATACAATGGTGCAAGTTTAACTAACAAAGTAAGCGGATTGGAGCAGATGGCTTGGCATGGCGAAGGGACTTCAAACTATATCCCTCGTTTGTCTAAAGACGATAACAACGAAAACTTTACCAAATTCTCTTCTCTTTATGTAGAAGATGGCTCTTATGTGCGTATGAAAAATTTACAAGTAGGATATTCTTTCTATAACAAATTCGGATTGGATAAATTAAGAGTTTCATTATCGGGCCAGAATTTATGGACATGGACAAAGTATACAGGAGTTGATCCTGAGGTTGCTGGAGGAGATCCTAATCAGGGAGATAGGGTAAAAGGATCAGGTTTTGGAGGATGGAATTATCCAGTACAGCCAACAATCTTGATGGGACTTAATGTTGCATTTTAATCAAAACGATCATGAAAAAAATAATAGTATCAATAATAGCTTTTTCTCTATTAGCAGTTTCTTGCAGCGATTTTATTGAAAAAGAACAAAGAGGAACACAGACTTTAGAAAATTATTTTCAAACCGCGCAAGAATGCGAAAATTATGCTAATGAGTTAACACAGCGATTGCTGCTGGCCAAAGATTGGTGGACACTAACAGCTCCAAGAGTGACCAACGAAATGTCTACAGATGACGCTTGGATGGGAAATACAGGACAAGACAGCGGAGCCCATAGACCATGTTCGCAATACATTATTACTCCAGATAATATGGGAGATATGAATAGTATTTATACAGCCCATTATTATACCATTCAATCTGCAAACATTGGTTTAGAAAGAATGGCTAAATCGCCAATTACAGATGCCCAGAAAAACCAATATATGGGAGAATCTTTATTTGTGCGTGCATATTGCTACTACGAATTGGTAAATCTCTTTGGAGGTGTTCCTTTATATACAAAATCATTAGGAACAGGAGATTTAACTTTACAGAGAAGTTCTGCTTCAGAAGTATATGCGCAAATTGAAACCGATCTTAAAGATGCGGCGGCTAAATTAGAAGGCGCTCCTGTAAATAGAGACGGCAGAATAAACAAATGGGCGGCTTATGCTTTATTGGCACGTGTTTCTTTATTTCAAGAAAAATGGGCTGAGGCAAAAACCTATTCAAACAAAGTTATTACAGAAGGACCTTTTCAGTTAGAGGCAGATTTCTTAAATATTTGGAATGTAAACAATCATAACGGAGTAGAATCTATTTTAGAAGCGCAGTCTTCTTCTATTCAAAACAGAGATTTAGGCGCGGCATTGCCAACTTTATCTGGAGCAAGAGGAGAAGACAAGAAGAATTTTCCAAGTAATGATGCTGCTGATGTTTTAGACGGATGGGGATGGTGTATGCCAACAAGTGACTTAGAAAATGCTTATCTTTCTGAAAATGATGTGATTCGTCGTAGAAGTACTATCACAAAATGGGGAGAAGCAGCTTATGGAGATGAAGTTTTAAACCCAACACATAAGTTTAGCTTAAACGATAATAAATCAGGACGTATTTGCCGTAAATATTATATTCCGATTGCAACTCGTCGTTCTTTAGATAAAAAAGACGGACACTTACCGCTAAACATTCCATTAATTCGTTTGGCGGAAATGTATTTGACAAGAGCAGAAGCAAATTATCATTTAGGTGGTGATGCTTTAGCAGATATCAACATCATTAGAGCACGTGTGAAATTGGATCCAAAAACAGGAATTTCGGGACCAACTTTATTGAGACAAATCTACAAAGAACGCCGTTTAGAATTGGCTTTTGAAGGATTGCGTTTATTTGATATCCGCCGCGAAAAAGACCCAACAACAGGAAGACCGGTTATAGAATCTTTAATGGGACCAAACGGAACTTTTGTGAAATATAATTTAAGTTCTACAGATCCATATGAAACAACTAACTTGAGAGAACCGCAAGACAAAGGAATCAATTTTGATCCTTCTAAACACTTATTGTGGCCAATTCCGCAAGTAGAAATCGATTTAAGTGGTAATGTCATTAAACAAAATCCTGGGTACTAAAATGAAGTTTAATAATCAAAATAAAGTGAGTCTGCTGTGTGCAGGCTTACTTTTCGCAAGTTCTCTTTTTGTAAGCTGTGATGCTGAAAAATCTGAAAATTCAGGTTCAGAAAATGCTTTGGCGGAATTGAATGTGAGTTTAGACATGAATCTTCAAACCATGGAAAGTTTTGGAGCTTCGGATGCTTGGCAATGTAATTTTATTGGAAAAAATTGGCCTACTGACAAAAGAAATAAAATAGCCGATTTATTATTCAGCCAAGGTATGGATGCTGACGGAAATCCAAAAGGAATTGGATTGTCTTTGTGGCGTTTCAATCTTGGGACAGGAAGCGCAGAACAAGGTGACGCAAGTGATATTACAGACGAATGGAGAAGAACGGAATGCTTTACTGCTGATGGAGTTTCGTACAATATGTCAAAACAATCAGGTCAGGTTTGGTTTATGAAAGCCGCGAAAGAACGTGGTGTAGACAAACTTTTAGCTTTTGCCAACAGCGCACCTGTTTATTTGACTCAAAATGGAAAAGCTCATGCGACAATCAAAGAATTTTACAATTTAAAAGAAGGTAAAATGCTAGATTTGGCCGATTTCTGGGCAACATCCTTAGAAAAGTTAAAAACAGAACATGGTTTGACTATTGATTATGTGAGTCCGTTTAACGAACCGCAATATGAATGGGATGGTTCTGGACAAGAAGGTTCTCCAGCAACCAATGCTAATATTTATAGTTTTGTAAATGTCCTTTCGCCAAAATTACAATCAAAAGGCTTAGATGCAAAAATTGTAGTGGGAGAAGCTGGGTCTTATGAATCTTTATACAAAACTGTTTCAGGAAAAGAAAGCAGATCCAATCAGATCGATTATTTTTTTGCCGCTAATTCTTCTAAAAATATTGGCGGTTTAAGCAATGTAAAAAAGACAATTTCTGGACATAGCTATTGGCAGGCTTGGCCGTTGCAAGAAATGATTTCTTCCAGACAGTCAGCAGCTGCGAGAATCCAATCAGTTGGAGGGGTTAGTCTTTGGTCATCTGAATATTGTGTGTTAGAAAGTCCTGGAACTGCTGAACTTCCGGGCGGATCAGGCGCAGGAAGAGATTTAGGAATGTCATTGGCGCTTTGGACAGCACGCATCATCAGCACAGACATTGCTGTTGGAGGTGTCACATCTTGGCAGTGGTGGACCGCGGTAAGTCGTGGTGATTATAAAGATGGATTAATTCACGTAGATGATGGAGCAAGCAACGGAGCTGGAAATGCCGATTACTGTAAAAATGACGGATACATCAGAGATTCTAAAACACTTTGGGCTTTAGGAAACTTTTCGTTCTTCGTTAAACCAGGAATGGTAAGAGTTCAAATTCCTAGTGTTGACAATTCAACTGCTTTGAATGATGTTATGGTTACGGCTTATAAAGATGCGACAAATAAAAAACTGGTAATTGTTGCCGTTAACATAAGCAAATCGGCGAAAGCCTACAAATTAAATCTTTCAGGCGGAGCTGTAACAGATAATAAATTAACGCCTTATACAACTTCTGAAACATTGAGTTTGAAAAAAGGAACAGCGGTTGATGTTTCTGGTTTTGAAATTCCAGCGAGATCTATAGTAACTTACGTAGGAACGTATAAATAAAAATAAAAAATTAACCGCAAAGTCGCAAAGACAAAAAACGTAATCCCGATAGCTATAGGGAGCAAATCTAAAAATAAGCTTAGCGAACCTTGCTATAACTTGGCGTCTTTGCGGTTAAAAAACAAAATATAAATGAGAAAAGTATATCTCTCGCTTTTATTGGTAATTAGTTCGCTGTCTTTTGCACAGCGAACCGTTACCATCAGCACAGATAATGTAGTACAAACCATGGACGGTTTTGGAGGTTCTGATGCTTGGAGAACGCAATTTGTGGGTAAAAACTGGCCAGAACAGAAAAAAAATGCCATTGCAGATTTATTGTTTAGCAAAGAAATCGATGCACAGGGAAATCCAAAAGGAATTGGACTTTCGATTTGGAGATTCAATTTGGGTGCAGGAAGCGTAGAGCAAGGAGAAAACAGTAAAGTTTCGGACGAATGGAGAAGAAGCGAATGCTTTTTGAATGCCGATGGAACTTACGATTTTTCAAAACAGGAAGGCCAAAGATGGTTTCTGCAGGCAGCCAAAAAACGCGGAGTAGAAAAATTCCTGATTTTTACCAATAGTCCGCCAGTGCATATGACGAACAACGGATTGTCTTTTGCTTCTCAAAAGAATAAACTGAATCTAAAAGATGGTGCGATTCCAAAATTTGCCGATTTCTTAGTTCAAAGTATTCAAGGATTGGAGAAAAAAGAAGGGATCAAATTCGATTATGTCAGTCCGATAAACGAACCGCAATGGGAATGGATGCCAAAAAATGGAGACACTAACAGTCAAGAAGGAACACCAGCAACCAATCAGGAAATATATGATTTAACCAAATCACTTTCAGAGAAACTGAAAGTTAAAAAACTGAGCACCGAAATCGTAATTGCAGAAGCCGCGCAAATCGATTATTTATATGAAAATGTAAATGCCGAAAATCGTGACAATCAGATCGATTTTTTCTTTGGAAAAACAAAAACCAATGTGGCAAAATTTTCGAATGTAAAAAATGTAATTCTCGGACACAGTTATTTTACTACTTGGCCTATTGAAAGACAAGTTTTAAGCCGAAAATTGATTGCCGCAGAAGTTAAGCAAAAACCGGGATTAAAGTACTGGCAGTCGGAATATTGCATTTTAGAAAATCCGGGAGAAGCTGAAATTCCGGGAGGTTCTGGCGGCGGAAGAGATTTAGGAATGCAGACTGCTTTATTCGTAGCAAGATTAATCCATAATGATATTGCCGTTGCCAATGCCGCATCATGGCAATGGTGGACTTCTATTACAAGAGTAGATTACAAAGACGGCTTAATTTATCTGGATGACGGAAAAAGCAATGGAAGCACAACACCAGATTATGTGAGGAATGATGGAGAATTTCACGATTCCAAATTGCTTTGGGCTTTAGGAAATTATTCGCTTTTTGTACGTCCGGGAATGCAGCGAGTTGATGTTCCAAACCAAAAAGAATTAGATGCAGCAAATGATGTAATGCTTACCGCATACAAAGACATTTTAAACAAAAAACTGATTGTTGTTGCTGTAAACTGTGGCAAAGAAGCTCAGAAATACAAATTCGATTTATCAAAAGGAACTTTAAAAAACAATGAGTTCACACCTTATGTAACTTCTGACACATCAAATTTAAAAAGAGCTGAAGTCCAAAAAAATGGAAATTTAGAAATTCCTGCAAGGTCAGTAGTGACGTTCGTTGGAGAATTACAATATTAAAAAAAGGTTTCAAGTTTCAGGTTTCACGTTCAAACCTAACTTGAAATCTGAAACCCGAAACAAAAAATAACTAAAAACATGTTTACTAAGAAAATTTTACTTCCTGTTTTACTCTTTTCTTGTCTGTCTGCGAGTAGCCAGATTTCGTTTGGAGATTCAAAAAAAATTAATGAGAATTGGAAATTCAATCTTCAGGATGTTTCCGATGCAAAAAATGCTGCTTTTGATGATACTAAATGGCAGAACGTAAATGTACCGCACGACTGGAGCGTAAAAGGACAGTTGAGTCCAACGCTGGCAAGCTGTCAAGGGTATCTGCCGGGTGGCATTGCTTGGTACAGAAAATCAATCAATATTCCGCAAAGCAAAGCGGGAGAAAAAGTGTATTTGTATTTTGAGGGAGTTTACAACAGAAGCGAAGTTTTTATCAATGGAAAATCATTAGGAAAACGTCCAAACGGCTATATTTCATTTGCTTATGATGCTACACCTTTCGTGAAATTTGGAGGAGAAAATACGATTTCAGTACGTGTTGACCACAGCCAAAGTGCCGATTCAAGATGGTACACCGGTTCGGGAATTTACAGAAATGTTTGGTTGGTTTGTGCAAACCCAGTTCACATTGCACAATGGGGTGTATATGCTTATCCAGAAGTGAAAAAAGGTGCTGGAACATTGAACGTTGAGGTTGATGTAGAAAATGGTTCTGCTTCTAAATCTACATTGACTGTTGTAAACGAACTGTTTTCAAAAGATGGAAAATCGGTTGGAAAAACAGTTTCTAAAGTTGAAGTGGCAGCAAATCAAAACGGAAAAATTTCAGCCAAAATCAACGTTAAGAATCCACAATTATGGGATTTAGACAATCCAAATTTATATCAGCTAAAAACAACCGTTTTACAAGACGGTAAAGAAATAGACAAAACGGTAACTCAAACAGGTTTTAGAAGTTTTACATTCGATCCAAATAATGGTTTTGCCCTTAACGGAAAATGGATGAAAATGAAAGGCGTTTGCTTGCATCACGATGCGGGAGTTTTAGGATCTGCAGTTCCAAGAGAAGTTTGGGTAACTAGATTAAAAACCCTGAAAGAAATTGGAGTAAACGCAATCCGTACTAGCCATAACCCGCAGGCGCCAGATTTCTATGAACTTTGCGATGAATTGGGATTATTGGTTTTAAACGAAGCTTACGACGAATGGGAGTTTCCAAAACGCAAATGGCTAGAAGGATGGAATTATGGAACACCTGGATTTGAAGGCTCGTTTGATATTTTTGCTGATTGGGCAGAAAAAGATTTAGAAGATTTCGTACGCCGCGACAGAAATCATCTTTCCGTTTTTGGATGGAGCATTGGCAATGAAGTGGATTATCCAAACGATCCGTATTCTCACCCAGTTTTAGATCAGGGAAAAAACGGATTCGGACAGGCTGCTTATGGAGGCTATAAAAAAGACGCTCCAGATGCCATGCGACTTGGAGCAATTGCAAAACGTTTGGTGGCTGCGGTAAAGAAATACGACAAATCTCGCCCAACAACAGCAGGTTTAGCTGGAGTTGCCATGTCTAACGAAACAGAATATCCAGGCGCTTTAGACATTACAGGCTATAATTATACAGAAAGCAAATATCAGTCAGATCACGAAAAATATCCAAAGCGAGTGATTTTTGGAAGTGAAAATGTACATGATATGGAACCTTGGCTCGCAGTAAAAAACAACAAACATATTTTCGGCCAGTTCCTTTGGACAGGAATCGATTATTTGGGAGAATCAGGAAGATGGCCTTCACGAGGATTTTACTCAGGTTTAGTTGATTTTGCTGGAATTATCAAACCAAGAGGCTATTTCCGCCAGTCATTATGGTCAGATAAGCCGATGGCGTATTTGGGAACCTATCCATTAGTAAATGAAAAAGATGTTTCTAAAGACGCATGTGCAATCTGGAATTACGAAAACGGTCAAAAAATCCGTGTGGTTTGTTATACCAATGCAGCAAAAGCACGTCTAGAATTGAACGGGAAAGTAGTGGGAGAAACGAAACCCTACGATGAAAAAACGGGAATAATCTATTGGGATATTCCGTTTGCTTCAGGAAAATTAGAAGCAGTTGGGTTAGATAAAAGCGATAAGGAGGTAAGCCGTTATGCCATTACTTCTACTCAACAGCCATTTGAGTTAACTATTGCCGATAAAGATATCACCATTAGTAAAGATAAAGGCGTTGCTAAAATTATGGTTCAGGTAAAAGACCAAAACGGACTTCCAGTAATGCTTTCAGACAACGAAGTGACTTGCACCATCAATGGAGCAGCGACTTTATTAGGTTTGGAAGCAGGAAACAACAGCGATATGACCGATTACACAGATAATGTACAGCGTGTTTTCCACGGACATATAGCAGCATATATTCAGGCAAATGGAGATTCGACAGCGCCAATAAAAGTAAAATTTACAAGCCAGTGGCTAAAACCTGTTGAGGTTACTGTAAATGTGAAATAACAAAGCAAGAAAAGACCTGGCAGGTTTTTAAAACCTGTCAGGTCTAGTTTTTGTCTGTAACAATAAAATTTCATTACATTTAAAGTGTAAAAACCACACATAAAAACACAGATGAAAATTACAAACTTACTTACAATGGCTATAGGAGCCTTTTTTCTATCAGCTACAACTAACGCTCAAAACACATTTCAAAAAGAAGAATTTAAACAATGGGCTCAGACTCCGCCCATGGGTTGGAATAGCTGGGATTGTTACGGACCAACAGTTGAAGAACACGAAGTAAAAGCCAATGCCGACTATATGGCAAAAGAGCTCAAGAAATTTGGATGGGAATATGTCGTTGTAGACATTCGTTGGTTTGTCGAAAATGATAAAGCAGGAGGCTACAACCAAACAGATCCTCGTTATGTAATCGATCAATACGGGAGATATCTTCCAGCTGTTAATCGATTTCCTTCAGCAAAAGACGGACAAGGTTTTAAACCACTAGCCGATTATATCCATAAAAAAGGATTAAAATTCGGAATCCATATTATGCGCGGTATTCCGAAAAAAGCTGTTGAAGAAAAAATGCCAATTAAAGGAGCAAACGGAATTACAGCAGATCAGATTTATTCAACAGCATTACAATGCGAATGGCTGAGAGACAATTATACAGTTGTAGCGGATAAACCAGGAGCACAGGAATACTACAATTCTATTTTCGAATTATATGCACAATGGGGAGTAGATTTTATTAAAATTGATGATTTGTCTAGACCGTATCACGAAGGCGAAATTAATTTAATTAGAAACGCCATTGATAAATGTAGGCGTAAAATTGTTTTAAGCACATCTCCAGGAGAAACACCAATCTCAGCAGCGCCACACGTATCTACACATGCCAATATGTGGCGTATGGTAGATGATGTTTGGGATACATGGCCGCATATCACGCATTTAATGGATGTGGCACAAAAATGGTATCCGTATATCGCCCCGGGGACATGGCCAGATTGCGATATGATTCCGTTAGGGCGTATTTCGATTAGAGGAGAACGTGGCAACGATAGAATGACTCGTTTAACAAAAGACGAACAATATACTTTAATTACATTTTTCAATATCTTCAAATCACCATTGTTTTTTGGCGGCGATTTACCAAGCAATGATGCTTTCACCTTATCGTTATTAACGAATAAAGAAGTAGTAAAAATGCATAATGAAAGTACTGAAGTAAAACAGCTTTTCCAAAAAGATGGAAGGATTGCAGTCACTTCAAAAAATGCAAAGGATGGGAGTGTTTATTTAGCTTTATTTAATATTTCAGATAAAGATTCGCAGAAAGTATCCGTAAATCTTTCAGATCTCGGAATTTCAGGTACTGCGGAAGTTTTAAATATGTGGACAGGAGAAAAATCTAAAACAACTTCAAAAGAAATTGGAGCGAATTTAAGACCTCACGCTTCAGTGTTATATCAATTAAAAAGTAAAAAATAAATGAAGAGAATATTTTTTTGCCTTATATCATTATTAAGCCTTTTTGATCCCTTACAAGCCCAAAATACAGCAAAAGGAATTCCGCCCGTTATTGCCGACAAAGACTTAACAGCGTATTTGTTCGTTTATTTCATTGGAAATAGAGTCGAAGAAGAAGCGGTCAATTACGCCATAAGCACAGACGGTTATCATTATTATGCCCTTAATAACAACAAACCTGTTATAGACAGTAAGAAAATAAGCTCGACAGGAGGAGTTCGTGATCCGCATATATTGCGTGGCGAAGATGGCAAGACTTTTTATATGGTTTTGACTGATATGACTTCTTCAAAAGGTTGGGACAGCAATCGTGCAATGGTTTTATTAAAAAGTACCGATTTAGTAAACTGGAAAAGCAGTATTGTCAATATCCAAAATACATTTCCAGGAAACGAAAATCTAAAACGTGTTTGGGCGCCACAAACTATTTATGATACAAAAGCGGGCAAATACATGATTTACTTTAGTATGCAACATGCAGGAGGACCGGATAAAATTTATTACGCTTATGCGAATAAAGATTTCACGGCTTTAGAAAGCGCTCCTAAACTGTTATTCGTTCCAAAGTCAGGAAATGCTTGTATTGACGGGGACATAATTGAAAAAGATGGAGAATATCATCTTTTTTACAAAACAGAAACCAATACACCTGGAATCAAAGTGGCAGTTACAAAAGATTTGACTTCAGGAAATTGGATTGAAAATGATAACTATCTGCAGCAGACAAAAGATGGAGTAGAAGGTTCGAGTGTTTTCAAATTAAACAATTCAGACGAGTATATTTTGATGTACGATGTGTACACCAAAGGGAGGTATCAATTTACAAAAACGAAAGATTTAGAAAATTTCAGCGTAATTGACAATGACATTTCAATGGACTTTAATCCGCGCCATGGAACGGTTCTTCCGATAACCCGTTCTGAATTAAAGCGGATTACAGACAAATGGGGAACGCCAGCAAAACTTCCAAAAGTAAGCCATAATCCAGTTTTGGAAGGGTATTATGCCGATCCTGAAATTTTGTATTCCAACAAAACAAAAAAATATTACATCTATCCAACAAGCGATGGATTTGACGGCTGGTCAGGTTATTATTTCAAAACTTTTTCGTCAGATAATTTAGTCGATTGGAAAGATGAAGGTATCATTATCGATCTCAAAAAAGATGTGGCTTGGGCAAACAGAAATGCTTGGGCGCCTTGTATTGTTGAGAAAAAGATAAAAGGAAAATACAAATATTTCTACTATTTTACGGCTGCACAAAAAATTGGAGTTGCAGTTTCTGATAATCCCACAGGACCTTTTAAAGACAGCGGAAAAGCAATTGTAGCGACAAGACCAGAAGGAATAAAAGACGGTCAGGAGATTGACCCAGATGTTTTTACAGATCCCAAAACAGGAAAGAGCTATTTATATTGGGGTAATATGTATATGGGCGTTGCAGAGCTAAATCCAAATATGGTTTCGATCAAAGCAGGAACAACTCAAGTAATTGCAGTTGATGACACTTTCCGTGAAGGAACTTACGTAATCTACAGAAACGGAAAATACTATTTCTTTTGGAGCGAAGATGACACCAGAAGTCCGAATTACAAAGTGAGATACGGAATTTCAAATTCTCCAACAGGACCAATTGAAGTTCCAAAAGATAATATCGTCATTCAAGGAAAACCAGAAGAAGGAATTTATGCTACGGGGCACAATTCGGTTTTACAAATTCCTAACAAAGATGAATGGTATATCACGTACCATAGATTCTCATATCCAACAGGAATAAAAATGGGAGATGCTGGAGGCTTTCATCGTGAAGTCTGCGTTGATAAATTAGAGTTTAATGCAGATGGAACGATCAAACAAGTTGTTCCAACTCATGGTGGAATTGATGCTTTGAAGAAGTAATTTCAGGATTTAATTTTCAATAAAAAAGCTGTTTCTGAATAAATAGAAACAGCTTTTTGTTTTTATAATATAAATAGGTATTAAGCCGTTTGATCGTCTATAGTAGCGTCAGGAGCATTTTTCTTTACCGATTCAATTCCGTTTTCTCTAGCAGATACACTTTCGTACATTTCGCTTGAGCCAATGATTTGGCCATTTCCAGCTTTTAAATTAAAATATGGCTTTCCGCTTTTAGATTCTAATCTATCATAACGATCATCGTCTGCCGCATTTTTTTTAACAGACTCAATTCCATTATTGCAAGCTGCTTTTGTTGTGTATCCTTCACTTGTTAGAATAGTCTGGCCATTACCAGCTTTTAAATTGAACTGGAATTCTCCATTGGCTCTAGTAGTGATTACAAATTTTCCCATGTAGTTTATTTTTTAAAATTAGGTAATAATAAAATTTTGCTATTTATAAAAATACAAAACTTAGTAATACAAATCATACACCTGTTTAAAAAAATGATTATCTTATTGATAAAAAATTTAAACTAGGATTATATGCCTAAACGAAAATCAGAAACACTTTTTTCTTCTAGATTGATTTCTTCAAAAATACTTTTCGTTCCTTTATCTACAGGGCATTGCGTGCTAATTCCCACCCAAATTTCTTTTGGATAATTGTTTTTGTACAAACGAACCATCTGCCAATTTTTTTTATCTACCGAATAATAACTCGCAACCGTTTTAGTATCAGAACTGATTTTCATGTAAACAGAAGGCACTTTCACTACATCATGATTATTATCGTCAGAAGTTCTCATGGTACGAACAGTTACAACTCTGTGATTGCCTCTTTCATCCTGCTCAAAACAAAATTTCTGATAAAAACTATCGTTAACATAAAGATATAGGACACCAGCATTATATAATCCTTTTTCTGTAAACTCAGGCGTAACTTTCGCGGTAAGCGTAAAAGGTTTTGTGTTGTCTACTTTAGACAAAAGCATTGGGGCGCTTGTATTGGACAATTTTTCGTTTGGATCAGAAAAGTAATCTGATTTTTCACCAGCTTTAAAAATGATTTTTTCATTTGTTTCTAATTTTATTAGCGAGTCGGCACCGTTAACCGCTTTTGTAAAATGTATAGAAGACAGTTTAATATCGCAAGGCGAACCATTTACAAATGCAGAATCTGTTTTTGTTTCCTCTTTCAATGTGGCTTTTGCAGATTTGTTTTTATTATTGCAGCTTAATAAAATAGAAAGACTAAGAATAATAAGGATGTTAGGAAAAAATGTTTTCATAGATTATTTTTTTGGGATAGAAAGTGATATTTTTAATGCTCCAAAAATAGAATTGCTTTACAAAAGAGGCAATACGTAAAATTAACCAATTACACTTCTAAATGCCACAGACTTCTTCGATCGAAAACCAATTAATGACCACATTTTTAGAACAAAAATTTGAAATTGGAGAATCTAATGATATTGAAATGTACAAACAGTTCGTTAGCAATTATGTCAAAATTGAACAATGTGTAGCTGTATTATCCGATTATCAATCCGATAGAAGTTATATCTACGCTGGGAGTTTCGGTTCTGTTTTTGGACTGCCAAATGAAAAAGCTGTAATTGACTCTGCTTTTGAAGAATGTATTTTTACCAAAATCAATTCGGAAGATTTGATAGATAGACATATTTTAGAACTTAATTTCTATCAGTTTTTAAAAGGAATACCAAAAGAAGAATATAGTAATTACAGCACGTTTAGCCGTTTAAGAATGAAAGAATCGGTAGAAAAATGTGCTTATATAAATCATCGAACGATTTATCTCAAAACTTTTAGCAACGGTAGTATTTCCCTTGCATTATGCCTTTATATTCCATCAACCGATTTACAGCCTAGAAAGGGAATCGACGGAAAGATTTTTAATATTCAAACAGGTGAGATAATTGAGTCTGAGAAATATAAAAATAAGGCAGAAGCCATTCTTTCTAAAAGAGAAGTGGAAGTCCTAGCCAATGTTGCAAAAGGATATAAAAGCGAGCAAATTGCTGCAGAAATGCATATTTCAGTCTATACGGTAAGGCGTCACAGGCAAAACATTATCGAAAAATTGAAAGTTACCAATACTGCAGAGGCTATACAAACAGCGATAGTCATGGGAATTATTTAGCTGTAAACTTTAATAGTTAAATTTCATGTTACGTAAGAATAATCTTTATATTTGAAGAAAAAATAATATGAAGAAAATATTTATTCTTGCGTTTGCAGCTGTTATTGTAACATCTTGCAATTCTAAAAAAAGTAAAGATGAAAATAATGCTGTTTTGACAGACACCATCGCAAATAATGAAAAAGAGGATACCGTTGAGAGCATTTCTGTATATGAAGGAACATTGCCATGTGCAGATTGCGAAGGAATAAAAACAATTTTAAAAATTGATGCTGTAGCTAATAAATTCCAGTTATCCAGTATATACGAAGGAAAACAGCCTGAAAAAAGCTTTACAGAAAAAGGTAATATCAACACAGAAAGAGGTTTAGAAAAAGATCCTGATGGAACGATTTTTATTCTAAACTGGGACAAACCAGAAAAAGATCAAACGTATTATGGTTACTACAGCAAAAATCCTGAAAAACTTTATTTATTAGATAGAAACAAAAAAGTAATCAAATCTAAGTTGGATTATTTTTTAGAATTAAATGAATGAAATAATTTAAAACCTTTTAAATTAAGCTTTTTACGGAAAATATTATAAACTTAACTACTGCGATTGTACTTAAGTTTGTAATATTTTTTTATTTTTAGGCTGATAAAAAGTACCATCAATATTAATTTCTATTGATGAAGATTCACTATGAAGGAAATCAGCGAAATTCTAAAAGCTTACACGCAAGCAAAATCTGAAGGAAAGAAAACGGCTTTAGCGACCGTAGTTAAAGTTGAAGGCTCATCATACAGACAACCAGGCGCTAGAATGCTTGTAACAGAAGATGGTCAGCTTACAGGTGCAATAAGTGGCGGATGTTTGGAAGGAGATGCGTTGCGAAAAGCGCTTCTCTCTATAAATCAAAAGCAAAATAAACTTGTAACTTATAATACGAGTAACGAAGAAGATGCCGAAGTTGGTTTACAGCTTGGTTGCAACGGAATCGTTCATATTCTTTTTGAATATATAAATGAAGACGCTGGAAACAACCCGATTCAGCTTTTAAAACAATTAGAATTAGAAAGGAAAGAAGCTGTGATTGTAACCGTTTTTTCTTTAAAAAGAAATGCTTTTCAAACTGGAACCACTTTGTTTTTTAGAAAAGACAATCCGCTTATAAATTATAACAATGATTTAAACCTAATTTCTGATGTAAAAGAAGTGCTTGAAAGCAAAACATCGGTAGTAAAAAAACTTCAGGAAGAAAACGACAACGAAGCCTTAATTGAATATGTAAAACCATCTATTTCACTCATAATTGCTGGTGCAGGAAATGATATTCAGCCACTGGTGAAAATGGCTTCTGTTTTGGGATGGAAAATTACTATTGCAGAAGGTCGCGCAACACACGCCACTTCAAAACGTTTTCCAGAAGCCAGCCAAATTTCGGTTGTAAAACCCGAACATTTTCTTGATCAAGTTATTATCGACGATCAGACTTATTTTCTTCTAATGACACACAATTACAAATACGATTTGACGGTTTTAAAATCATTATTGCAAACCAATTATCATTATGTTGGCATCTTAGGTCCAAAATCAAAATTCAATCGAATGCTAGATGATCTTTTGATTGAAGGAATTACCGTAAACGAAGAACATTTAAGCCGAATTCACAGTCCCGTAGGTTTGGATATCGGAGCTGAAACCTCAGAAGAAATTGCCCTTTCGATTATTGCTGAAATTAAAGCTGTTGCCTCTGAATGTGCGGGAACATCGTTGAAATATAAATCGGGCAAAATTCATAATGAAATTCATTATGGAAAATAAACATCATCAGAAAATTGGCATTATCATTCTTGCAGCTGGAAATTCGTCTAGATTAGGCAGACCCAAACAGTTGTTAAAACATAAAGAATCAACTCTTCTCAAAAATACGATTTCAGAAGCTTTAAAGATTCAAAATTCTTTTTTAATAGTGGTGACAGGTGCAAATCACGATGTAATAAAAAAAGAGCTGAATTTGCCTGAAGTAAAACTTTCATTCAATTCTGAATGGGAGAGCGGAATGTCTTCTTCAATTGTCAAAGGAATTACAGAATTAATGCTTTTAAACCCCGATTGCGAACAGTGCATTCTATCAGTCTGCGACCAGCCTTTTGTAACAAGTTCTGTCTTCGAAAATTTAATCAACCAATCTAAGAGAACTGGAAAGGGAATTGCAGCATCAGCTTATGCGGAAACTTTAGGAACACCAGCTTTATTTCACCAAAAATACTTTGAGGAACTTCTAAAATTGAAAGGAAAGGAAGGAGCCAAAAAACTCATTGAAAAATATGCTGATGATGTAGTTTCAGTTCCTTTTGAAAAAGGGAATATTGATATTGATACTGAAGAGGATTATTCTCAGTTGATTTCTTTTGACAAGTGACAAAGGTTTAAAGTGACAGAGGAGCAAAGTTTTTTATGCAGATTATGTAGATAAAGTTTGTCATCCTGACGAAGGAAGGATCACACGAGAGAATCGACAAAGATTGAGACATTCTATAATGGAGCTTCTAGTGTGATCCTTCCTTCGTCAGGATGACAAAAAAAACTTCCCGCCTCAGCGACTTGGCGAGAGATAAAAAAAAACTTAGTGTCTTAGCGCCTTAGCGGCAAACTCCATAGCTAAACTCAAAACACGCTCAACAGCAATATCAATTTCTTCTTCTGTAGTAAATCTCCCCAAACTAAAACGAATCGAACTCAAAGCTTCTTCATCAGATAATCCCATTGCTATTAAAACATGCGAAGGCTTAGAAGTAACAGCAGAACAAGATGCTCCATTTGAAACGGAAATATTTCCTAAAGCCAAAATCAGCTGTTCTGAATTTACGCCAGGAAAACAAATATTTGAAGTATTATAAATTCGGTTTTCTGTATTTCCGTTAACAAAAGAACCTTCAAATTGTAATAAACCTTTTTCAAGTTTATTTCTTAATGCTTCAATTCGTTTCTGATCTTCTTGCTGTTCTTTCAAAGCAATTTCTGCAGCTTTCCCTAAACCAATAATGCCAGAAACATTTAGTGTTCCGCTTCGTAATTTTCTCTGTTGTCCGCCTCCAAGAGTCTGAGGTTTCAATTTTACTTTGGCTTTCGCCGAAATATACAAAGCGCCGACTCCTTTTGGGCCATAAAATTTATGAGCTGACAATGCTAAAAGATCGATTCCCAAAGTTTTTACATCAATCGGAACTTTGCCGACAGCTTGAGTTGCATCACACATAAAAAGTACATTTCTGGCTTTCAGTGTTTTAGAAATCGCACTAATGTTTTGTATGACGCCAGTTTCATTATTAGAAAACATTCCAATGAAAACCAATGTTTTATCTGTAATTATTTCTTCTAAAAGTTGAATGTCTAAAAGGCCATCAGCAGCGATTGGAAGATAAGTAACTTCAAAACCAATGCTTTCCATAAAGTGGCAAGTTTCAAGAACGGCTTTATGTTCGGTCTGAATGGTTATAATATGCTTTTTGCCTTGATCAGCGAGTCCTTTTATAGCTAGATTGATGCTTTCTGTAGCACCAGAGGTAAAAACGATTTCATCAGCATCGGCATTTATCAAATCTGCCGTTTGCCAAGCAGCATTTTCAACAGCTTCTTTTACTGTTAAACCAGCCAAATGTGTGCTGGTCGAATTGGCATAAAAATCAGTAAAATAGGGAAGCATCGCATCCAAAACGCGTTCATCAACACGCGTTGTGGCATTATTATCCAAGTAAATGATTTTTTGCTGTGACATAATTTGAGGTTGATTCAGTAAAAATACAATTTCAGAATTAATCTATATGGAAAATTAACTGTAAAGCTCCCAAAGTTTTAATGGGTATAATTTTTTGTTTCTCGCAGATTTTGCAGATCTAAACAGATTTTTATTTATTTCTATATAAAGAATCTTCGCAAATCTTTCCATCGTATTCAAAATCTGCATTATCTGCCAAATCTTCTAGAGAAAAATAAGTTTGCGAACTTTGCGAAAACATTGCGCCTTTGCGGTAAAAAAATAAAGAAATTGTAATTATTCTAAATAAGGGTAATGTTTGAATTTCATAACTTTTTGTGATTTAAGTTGATTAAATTTGTTAGAATGACAAAAGTGAATTTGCTAATTTAACAAATAGATTGCATGGCTTCTAAAAAATCAAATCAAAGTAAAGTAACGTCGGAAGATGCTAATTCGCGTCGTGACTTTATAAAGAAATCAGGACTTTTTACCGCTCTTGCTCTGACGCCTCCTTCATTGGTAATGGCTTCAGAAAAGAAATGGGATGAAAAAATAGCAGAATATCTAGAAACAGTACCGCTTTCTATTGAAGTAAATGGCACAAAACACAACTTGAACATAGAGCCGAGGACTACGCTACTTGATTTACTTCGCGAACAATTACAACTTACGGGAACTAAAAAAGGTTGCGATCATGGGCAATGTGGCGCATGTACTGTTCATGTAAACGGAACCCGAATTTTGTCGTGTCTTTCTCTGGCTACGATGCAGCAAAACGCGCAAGTGACTACTATCGAAGGTCTTGCAAAAGGCAAAAAACTACATCCGATGCAGGAAGCTTTTATCAAACACGATGGTTTTCAGTGCGGGTATTGCACTCCAGGACAAATCATGTCGGGAATTGCCTGTATCAAAGAAGGCCATGCCAGCAGCAGAGAAGAAATCAGCGAATATATGAGCGGGAACATTTGCAGATGTGGCGCTTACCACAATATTGTCGATGCTATAACGGAAGTGAAGGAAGGAGGAAAGGAGATATGAAAAATTTTCAGATAATAAAAGCATTGTCGTCTTCATCGGCAGTTTCAGGAAAAGCAAAAGATAATTCCTCGATGTTTATTGCTGGAGGAACCAATCTTGTCGATTTAATGAAGAAGAATATTGTAGCTCCAGATAAACTAGTTGACATCAACGGATTGGATTTAAAGAAAATCGAATTTTTAAAAGGAAAAGTTTCGATTGGAGCATTGGCAAAAAACAGTCAAGTTGCTGAAGATTCATCCATAAAAGAAAAATATCCTTTACTCTCATTGGCTTTAGCAGCTGGAGCTTCTCAGCAAATTCGTCATATGGCAACAGTTGGAGGGAATATACTGCAAAAAACGCGTTGTTCATACTATTACAATACTGATATGCCATGTAACAAAAGAACACCAAAAAGCGGATGCGGTGCCATTGGGGGTTTTAACCGAATGCATGCTGTTTTTGGTGCCTCAGATAGTTGTATTGCTGTGCATCCAAGCGATATGTGTGTAGCTTTGGCTGCACTTGATGCAACAGTTTTGGTGGAAGGTCCAAAAGGAAAACGAGATATTAATTTTACCGATTTTCACAGACTTCCAGGAAATACACCAGAAAAAGACAATACACTGGACAGCAGAGAATTAATTACTTCTATTGAAATTCCAGATAATAATTTTACTAAAAATGTACATTATCTAAAAGTTCGAGACAGAACAAGTTATGCTTTTGCATTGGTTTCTGTTGCAGTAGCTTTAGACATAAAAAATAATACCATAAATGATGTTAGACTAGCTATGGGCGGTGTGGCACATAAACCTTGGAGATTAACTGAAACAGAAAAATTCCTGAAAGGAAAAACAATATCTGAAGATCTATTTAAACAAGCTGGCCATTTGTCTATGAAAGGAGCAAAAGGATACGGCGACAATAATTTTAAACTAACGCTTGGAGAGAATGCAGTAGCAGAAGCACTTACAATAGCAGCATCAAAATAATTAAATTATGAGTAAGACAAGTAATATTAATAGAGTTGACGGATTTGCTAAAGTAACGGGTTCTGCAACTTATTCGTCTGAATATAAAACATCTGGTGTGGTTTATGCCTGCCTTGTGGGAAGTACCATTGCAAAAGGAAGAATCAAAACCATTGATACTAAAAAAGCAGAATGGGCGCCGGGAGTTTTGGCGGTTATTACACATTTGAATGTAGATAAACCTGCAGGTTATCAGAAAGCCAAAGACAAGCATAATTTTGGTCAGCCGCTGCAGATTTTTAAAGATGATTCGATTTTGTATTACGATCAGCCGATTGCTTTGGTGATTGCAGATACTTTTGAACGTATGCAATATGCGGCAAGTCTAATTAAAGCTGAGTATTTTAAAGAAGAGCATTCGACAGAACTTAAAAAAGCAGCAGAAAAAGAAAAGAAAGTTGAAACCGATAAAGGAAATGATTACCATCGCGGTGAACATGATGGCTATAAAAATGCTGAGGTAATTCTAGAAGCTGAATATACAATTCCAACCGAGGTGCATAACCCGATGGAATTGGCCAATATCATTGCCAAATGGGACGGAAACAAACCAATTTTATATACAAAAAGTCAAGGTGTAGAGGGAACTCGCAGAAGTGTAGCAGGTGTTTTTGATGTTCCCGCCGAAAATGTCGAGGTTCATGCTGAATATCTTGGAGGCGCATTCGGAATGGGATTGCACACTTGGCCGTACGAAATCGCAGCTTTAATTGGCGCGAAAAAATTAAATCGTCCTGTAAAATTAGTTTTGCATCGTGAACAGATGTTTACCAATGTTGGTTTCAGACCTTACACCATTCAGAAAATGGGTCTTGGTGCTACAAAAGAAGGGAAACTGACAGGCTTAACGCACGAAGCTGTAGCTATGACTTCGAGTTATGAGGATTTCATGGAAGGAACCGTAAACATGTCGCGATTTATTTATGATTGTCCGAACGTTTCAACACGCTATAGAATTGTGCCTTTGGACACTTGTACGCCGATCTGGATGCGTGGGCCAGGTGAAGCAACAGGTTCTTTTGCCTTAGAATGTGCCATGGACGAATTGGCTTATAAATTAAACTTAGATCCGATTGAATTCCGTAAACTGAATTATGCCGAAAAAGATCAGGAGCAAAATAAACCGTGGAGCAGTAAATACCTTTTGGAATGCTACGAAGCGGGAATGGAACGTATTGGCTGGAACAACCGTAAAAATGAACCGAGTTCTGTTAAAGAAGGAAATTGGCTGGTAGGTTATGGAATGGGAACGGGAACGTTTGGCTGTTATCGAAGCCCAACTTCGGTAAAAGCAAAATTCTTAGCCAATGGCGATTTGGTTTTGCAATGCAGCGTAAACGATATGGGACCTGGAACAGCAACCATGATGACAGCAATTGGAGCTGAAGTAATAGGTTTGCCAGCTGAAAATGTAATCATCGAAATGGGCAAAAGCGGACTGCCAAAAGGCCCAACGCAAGGTGGTTCGGCAACGACTTCATCTGTTGGTTCTGCAGTTCATGATGCTTGTAATTTATTGTTGAATAAAATAATTGAATTGGGAAGTAAAAATCCTGCTTTGAAAGGAATCGCTCTCACTGATTTAACTTTTGAAAATGGGGCAGTTTCTTCTAAAAAAGACAAATCGAAGTCGGTTACTTTAGCAGCACTTTTAAGCAGTAATAAATTAGAAGATTTTGAAGTAGAAAATCTTTCTAAAGCTGCTGAAGAAGCGAAGAAATATTCAATTTACTCATTTTCTGTTCATTTTGTAAAAGTATTAGTGAATCCGAATTTGGGTAAAATACGATTGGCTCATGTGGTTTCCTGTGCAGATATTGGAACAGTGATCAATCAGAAAACATCTGCGGGACAAATGTTTGGCGGTGCAGTAGGAGGAATCGGAATGGGATTGATGGAAGCATTAGAAATCGATCATCGTTTCGGTCGTCCGATTAATAATAATTTCGCAGATTATCATGTTCCTGTAAATGCTGATATAGAAAAGCAGGAAGTTTTCTTCGTAAATAAAAAAGACCCGATTAGTAATCCAATGGGAACAAAAGGTCTCGGAGAAACAGCGTTGGTTGGAATGGCGCCCGCAATTGCCAATGCCGTTTTTAATGCAACGGGAAAACGTGTTCGAGATTTACCTATTACATTGGATAAGATTTTAGAAACTGCTAAGGTTTAAACAAAAACAATTACTAGAGTCCCTTTGAGAGTACAATGTTAAAGGGATTATTTTTTGTTTTGAAGAAAATCTCGCAAAGTCGCAGAGACGCAAAATTTTTTAAACCATATAAGTGATATAAGTTCAATTAAGAGAAAACTTAAAATTCCTTATATGACTTATATGGTTGTTTTTTTTGCATTAAACTTTGTGTCTCTGCGACTCTGCGAGATAAAAAAAATCGCAAAGCTTAAAAAAAACTTTGCGACTTTGTGCCTTCGTGGCATATAGGATTAAAACTTATTTAATTGTAATTGGCAACTCAACTGTTGTTTTATCCCAACCGATAACAAGATTTGCTACGTTACCTTGAGTTGTAAAAGCAATCGATAAAGCTTCGATAACATCAGAAACTGGTTTAACAGGAACTGAAACTCTTACAACATCTTTGCTTTCGTCGTAAGCATAACCGCCCCATAAATCTAGTTCTTTATTGATAATGATAGTCCATTTGTCCTTTTCTGGAATAGCAAATAAGCTGTAGTATCCTGCAGGAACTTTTTTACCACCGATTGTTACATCTTTGTAGAATTTGATTTCTGTGTTTTCATTAGCGCCAACTCTCCAAACTTCTCCAAACTTAACCACATCACCAAAAATAGTTCTTCCTTTTACAGAAGGTCTTGCATAAAGAACTTTGATAACTGGGTTTGGATTATCTGTTTTTTTGAATTTAACCGCTTTGTTTGGGAAATACGAAATATCAACCGGACTTGCATCAAGCGGAGCAAATTTTACTATGTCCTGAGCCTGAACTGTAAAAGCAGCAAACAAAGTAACTGCTAGTAAATAGAATTTTTTCATGGTTTACAATTTTTAGATTAACTACAACAAAGTAAATTAATAATGAAGAAAAATCATATAATTTGAAGCCTGTTTTTTGTTAATGAATTGGTAATGACGAATTAATTCTGATATTCTTTTTTCTTTTTAGCATACCAATCCTGCATAATGTAAAACGCTTTTTTCTTTTCACCGTCATTTGAAATTAGACCTTTACGATTGTAACCGTCCTGAATTCCAGGAAGCAATCTTTTTGGAGATCTAAAATCGACTAAAATCCAAGGGCTTGTTCCGCTTAGATGTGGAATCTTTTCGATCATTTTTAAATTCTGAATGTATAAATATTCTTGATATTCTTCTGTCCAGCGTTCGTTTTTCTCTCCGTGGAAACCAGCTTTGGCATCGCCACCAAATTCAGACACAACAATCGGTTTATTGTATTTAGATTTCCATGTTATTTTCTCAGCATCTTCCAGATTTCCGCCGTACCAGCCCAAATATTGATTGAAAGCCACAACATCTAAAACTTCGCCAATAGGGTCATCAATAGTTTCTTTTTTTGTTAATAAAGCAGCGCTGATTAATCTTGTATTGTCTAATGATCTAGTGTGTGATGCTAAATTTTTAATGAACGTATTTCTAGCGTCTGAAATTGGTGTTTCATTTGCCATTGACCAAATAACAATACTAGCTCTGTTTTTATCTCTTGTGATAGCGGCAGTTAATTGATCTTCGGCATTTTTATAGGTGTTTTCATTTTTAAATTCTACTGTCCAGTAAACTGGGATTTCTTCCCAAACCATTAAACCCAATTTATCAGCTTCTCTAACCATGTTTTCGTTGTGTGGATAATGTGCCAGACGAACATAATTACAGCCTAATTCTTTCGCCCAGTTTAATAAACGTAAAGCATCTTGTACAGAATTAGCACGTCCGCCTTTTCCATTTTCTTCATGAATCGAAATTCCGCGTAAAAAGATCTCTTTTCCGTTTAGCAGAATTTTATCTTCTTTGGTTTCAATAGTTCTAAAACCAATCTTATCGTTTAATTTTTTTCCGTTGAAATCAAAAGTAACATTATACAATTTCGGATTTTCTGGCGACCAATACGAGATTTTTTTAGTTGGAATTTCGAAGTTTAAAATTCCGTTGCTAGCCGCTTTTCCTTTGAAATTGATTTTTAATTCAGGAATAGAAATCGAAATATTATTTTTCGAAGCATCTAAATTATTGATTTTAATAAAACCTGAAATAATATTTGCATTGCCTTTTTTCAGCTGAATAGTATAATCTTCCACAAATGATGATTCTTCTTCAATTAAAGTCACATCGCGCGTGATTCCGCCATAATTCCACCAATCGGTGTTTACGGTTGGAACATCTTCTTTATGACGTGTATTATCAACTTTAATTACTAAATAATTTCCAGTAGGTTTTACAATCGAAGTTACTTCGTAATTAAACGGAGTGAAACCGCCTTCATGTGTGCCAAGTTTTTTTCCGTTTAAATAAACATCGGCTTTGTAATTGATTGCTCCCAAATATAAGAACAGACGTTTATTAGCTGTTAAATTGTAATCAAAAGACTTTTTGAACCAAACATTTCCTTCATAATATTTCAGTTCCGCAACCTGCGAATTCCAATCGCCTGGAATATTGATTGTAGGGGATTTATCAAAGTCATATTCTACCAATTCCTGTTTGTTTTGAGCATGATAATTAGAAAAAAAAGCTCCTTTTGCCGGTTTTTCACTTTTGTCGTATTGATCCAAGTGAAAGCTATAAAAACCAGTTTGATAAGGATCGATAATATAATTCCAAACTCCGTTTAAAGAAGTGGTGTTTCGGTTTGATACGTTAGAAATTAAACCTTGTGATTGTCCAATTGCGAACGATGTCAGGAATAATAGTGTTAGAATTTTTTTCATTTTTTAATCTTTGTTTGTATTCTATTTATGTTTTGCCACGAAGGCACTAAGTCACGAAGTTTTTTTTCTCTCGTTTTTTTGTCATCCTGACGAAGGAAGGATCGCAATAGAAACTCCGCAATCTTTATCGCCAATCTTTGTAGAATTCCGAGTGTGATCGTCAGGATGACAAGCTAGACTAAAAAACTTTGCGTCTTAGCGTCTTTGTGGCTAGAAAATCTTATTCGATAGGAATCTTCAAATATTCTCCTTTAAAGCTCTGGTTCAATGCCGTCATTTCAATCGGTTTGCCAGAACTATCAGGCATTACTTCAATCGAAGCTTTTCCGTTTGCCATTCTGATGGATTCGCTTCCAGTTGGTGTTCCTTGATTTTTTAGCGTTTTTCCACCTTTTAAACATTGAAAATAAACACTAGCTTCATAATCCAGGCAGCGCAAATTATTGTTGTCAATTGCAATTGCAGTTACCAGATAATTACCATTTTTTAGTTTTTCTGATGATAATTGCAACGAAACCGCCGTGTCATTTTTATTGAAACGATAATTCACTTTCAACGTATCCGAAACTGTTTTGCCTTCTTTTGTTTTTCCGACGGCAACTAAAATATTTTCCCCTTTCGTAAAATTGACATCCCAAGTTAAACCATTTGCAGGATAAAGAGCAAGATTTCGCTGTTTTTCTCCTAGTGATTTTCCGTTATGGAAAAAAGTCACTTTCTCACAATTACTGAAAACGCTTATCGTTCTCAGTGTGCCTTCAGGACCTTGGCGTTCTGTCCAAGTATGCGATTCGATGTAAGCGAAAGGTGCTGTTGCCCAATAGCTTTTAAAAACATAATAAGCATCTTTCGGAATTCCGTTTCGGTCTGTCAATCCTTTTTGGTTCATGTACGGAATATCGTCTTCAGGACGCAAAGGCGTTGCAAAATCCTTAAATGCCCATTGTATGTTACCCACGAACGTTGGGTCATTCTCGGATATATGCAAATGCCAGTCAAATAAATCAACGATATAATTTTCGCTCCAATCCCCAATTTGTGCAATGTTAGCGACTTTAGTCTGTACAATGGCTTCTTCCCATCCTTCGGCTTTTATTACATTTTCACCTGTAATTGGGTTTTCGCTATGACGTCCAACATGACTATCTCCGCCATATTCGGCATGAATAAAATGTTTGTATTCTTTCTTGTAAACATCAATCGCTTTTTGGTAGCTTTTATAGCTTCCAGAATACCATCCAGACCAGATAGAAGGGGAGAATACATCTACAATATGCGAACCTTCGTAATATTTTCTGATAGCCGTTTTTCTTGTCGGATCAAGTTTGTGAGCAATATCATTTAATTCATTTAAAAACGTATTGGTTTTTTCTGCGTTATCACCATCAGGAAAATCAGGAAGCCAGTTTATTTCGTTTCCTAAAGACCAGATAATAATACTCGGATGATTATAATTTTGATTGATGATTTCAGCCAGCATATTTTTGGTATTCGTTTTCCAAACGTCATTTCCAATTCCGCCGCGGCACCAAGGCAATTCATCCCAAACCAAAAGTCCAAGTTCATCGCAGGCTTTATAAACTTCTGGATCTTGCGGATAATGTGCTAAACGGACAAAATTAGCGCCCATTTCTTTAATCGATTTCATATCAGCCCAATGCTGTTCGTTGCTCATCGCAGCGCCAACACCAGCTTGTTCTTCATGGCGATGCGTTCCTCGAATTAATAATCTTTTTCCATTCAAATAAAAAGGGCCATGATCTTTAAATTCAAACCATCTGAAGCCAACTTTTTCTGAAATACTGTCTTTAATCTGATTTTTTTCTGATAAAACAGCAGAAAGTCTGTATAGATTTGGTTTTTCAGTATCCCAAAGTTCGGGGTTTTTGATGTTTTCAAAAGTGATTGTTGAAGTTCTATCTGTAACCAAAACGGTTTTGCTCGCTACTTTTTTCCCTTTCGGATTTTTAAGCGTTACAGTTAAAGATAAGTCCTTTGAATTGTCAGGATTTACAAAAGAAGAAACAACTTGTAGGGAAGCTTTTTTTGAAGAAACTTCAGGAGTTGTAATTTTTATATTTTCGATATGATTTTTGTATTTCGAAACTAGCCAGACGTCGCGCGTGATTCCTCCATAAATGAAGAAATCGCTTTTTTGAGACGGAATAATTTCGATATCATAACTATTATCCACACGAGCAAAAATATCGTTGTTTCCTTCTTTTATGAAATTCGTAATATCAATAGAAAAACCAATATAACCGCCAATATGCGATCCCGCTTCTTTTCCGTTGACATATACTTTTGTGGTTACATTCGAGCCTTCAAAGTATAAAGAGTAAACTCTGTTTTTATCGATTTGCGGAATATTTAATTTTTTTTGATACCAGCTTGCATCGCGTCGGTAACCTGGATTTAAGTCGGTTGCATCTTCGGCATTCCAAGTATGCGGTAAATTTAAAGAAGTCCAGTTGGAAGCTTTTTGCGCTTCGTTTAATTTTTGAGTATCATTTTCTAAATAAAGCCAATTGTCGTTAATGTTCATCTTTGTCTGAGCAAAACTGCTCAGACAAATCTGAAACAAAACAAAAAGTGCAAAAGTTGAAAAAGTTTTTTTCATAGTTAAAAAGGTTCATAGTTACAAAGGTTCAAAGGTTTTCTGGCTTAAAGTTCAAAGGTTCAAAAACCTTTGTTACTTTGAACCTTTGAGCCTTTGCGCCTTTATTAAAGCTTCCAAAAAATAATAATCGGCGTAAATTATTGGTTCGTCAATTTCGTCATGTTTTGGCCAGTTTCCAGTACTGTGATCAAATAAGAAAGGTGCTTTGATCTTAGCATCTAAAATATATTTACCCGTTTGTACTGAAGTCATCAGTTTATCTGCAAAAGCCAAATAACTGTCATTTTTTGTGTAACCATACAATTCGTATAGGGCAGACGCAATTACCATTGCTGCAGAAACATCTCTTGCCGAATTTGGAATGCTAGGATCTTTAAAATCCCAATACGGAATTCCGTCTTCTGGCAGGTTTTTATTCGTCATAAAAAACTTCGCTGTTCCTTCGGCTTGCTTTAAGTATGCTGGATCTTTTGTATATCGATATGACATCGTGAATCCGTAAACTGCCCAAGCCTGACCGCGAGCCCAAACCGAATCATCATTGTATCCTTGAAGAGTCGTTTTCTTTCTAACTTCACCAGTTGTTGGATTATAATCGATAACGTGATAACAAGAGTTGTCTGCTCTAAACTGATTTTTTAAAGTTGTGTTGGCGTGCTGAATCGCAACGTCACGATATTTTGGATTTCCTGATATTTTAGATGCTTCAAAAAGCAATTCCAGATTCATCATATTATCAATGATAACTGGATAATCCCAAATTTCCTTGTTGAAATCCCAAGAACGAATCGCGCCCACTTTTGGGTTGAATCTTTTGCATAAAGTTTCGGCGCCTTTTACAATTACCGCTTCGTATTCTTTCTTGTTTTCCACTTTCAGCGCTTCTCCAAAACTGCAAAACACTTTAAAACCTACGTCATGCGAATTGCTGTTGACACTTTCCTTTTTGCTGAAAGGAGTCCATTTTTGTGCTTGTTCTTTATATTTTGAATCGCCTGTCAATCGGTACAGTTGCCAAAGATTTCCAGCAAAAAAACCGCTTGTCCAGTCTCTAGATGGCACTTTGCGGATTTCGAGAGTTTTGGTATTCATGCTTCTTGGCATCGACATCGAATCTACTGGATAATCTAGTAGCATTTTGTAACGCGTTTCGAGTAAATTATTTTTCGCTGTTGTGCTTTTTGTTTGAGAATTAACCCCAGATTTGCACGCTGTTGCCAGCGATGCAAACCCAAGGATTAAAATGAAACTAATTTTATTCATATTACTAATTAATCTTTATTTTTAGTTTCTATACTAAAATGTTAGACGCGGATTGTACGGATTCGCTATCGCAATCCCGATAGCTATCGAGAGCTGATTTGGACGTTTTTTTTATTTCACACAGATTTAAAAAGATTTTAGCAGATTCAAACAGATTAATTTTGAAATGCGCTAAAAAAATATTCTCTCGCTCCCGATAGCTATCGGATTGCAGATTTTGGAGATTTTTTTATTCATCTAATACATATTGATTGTAATTAGATCTGCTCACCCAAGCGTTTACGAATAGGCGAAGCAATCTTCCAAATCTGCGGGAAAAATAAATCAGCGTTATCTGCAAAAATCCTTTTAAAATCTGTGTGAAACCAAAGACGCATAATCTGTTTTTTTATTTTCTCACAGATTGAGCAGATTGAGCTAATTTTTTTTTTACTTCAGGCAGATTAAAAATATTTTTTAAATTTAATCTGTTAAATCTGCTGGAAACCATCGATTCAAATTAGTCCTAAATAGCTATCGGGATCGCGATAGCGAATCCGTTTCATCCGTGTTCAATACTAATTATGCTAAATTAATAACCCGGATTATTAGGTTTTAGATTCGGATTAATAGCCAATTCTGTTCCTGGCAATGGCCATAAATAATCTCGGTTTGGATCAAAATTGGCATGCGGTTCTAAACCGTTTGGTCCAAATACTTCTGGTCCGATTTTTAACCTTTTGATGTCGTACCATCTCACATATTCAAACGCCAATTCTAATCTTCTTTCATCAATAACCATTTTTCTGAAATCGGTTTGAGAAAGTCCTGGCGTTACATTTGCCGGGAACGAAACCAGTTTTCCAGCTTTATTTCTCGCTCTTGCACGAACACGGTTTACGTAACCATCAGCTTCAGTTGTTCCTGGATTAATTTCGTTTAAAGCTTCAGCAGCAGTTAGTAAAACTTCTGCGAAACGCATTGTAATGTAATTGTGCTGAGAAGTTCTTCCATTCGCTCCAGCTTTCCCCGGAAAACGGAAATATTTAGCAATATGTGGACGTGGCGCTTTTTCATTGTCGCTTGAAGGATAAACCTGAAGCGATCCGCCTGGACCTGTTTTCTTTCTGATAATGGTATCAAAACTTACGGCTCTTCTATAATCTCTCTGATCCCAAGTATTGAATACTTTTAATGACGGAACAGCAACAGAAAACCCTTGTCCGTAACTATAACTGTCATCTTTTAACGATCCTGTAAAAAACGCGGTATAATCTTGACCGTAATTTCCAGAAGTCAAGTTGTTAAAGTCAATTGTAAATAAAGGTTCTTTTAAAGAAGCTGTTTTGGTAGCATTGAATAAATCCTGAAAATCAGCATCAAGACCTAAACCAAATTTGGCTTCGTTTGTAATAACAAATTTGGCTTCGTCGTACGCTTTTTGAAAATTTCCTAAAGTCAGGTAAACAGAAGCCAAATACCCTGCAGCAGTACCTTTTCCAGGAACAGCTTTTACTTTTGGTTTGTCATCTAGCCATTGTTTGGCAAATTCCAAATCGGCAATGATTTTTGGGTAAACGTCTGCTTCTTTTGTTTTGCTAAGGGAATTTACTTGATTCACATCATTTACAACAAAATCAACATAAGGAATATCTCCAAATAGGCGCACTAAATGATAGTAAGCAAAAGCTCTTGCAAAATACGCCTGAGCCACAATGGCATTTACTTTTGCTGGATCTCCAGGTGTTTTTTTAGCACCTTCAATGGCTTGATTTGCCGCGGTAATAATTACATACGATTGTGGCCAAAAGTTAGCTACAAGTGCATTGGTGTCATTCATCGACATGTCGTTTACGTCAATACGTGCAGCCTGAGTGGTTCTATCGCCGATGTCAGCCATATCATCACGAAGCATAAGGGCAATTGTAAATTCTCTTCCCCAATAATTGTTGTGGGCAATATTAGCGAAAGCTCCATTTACAGCAGCTTGCAAATCGTCTGTATTGTTGAAAAAGTTCTCTGGACGAATAATTCCTACTGGTTTTTCTTCCAGATCAGAACAGCTGAAAAACGCCATTGTTCCGAAGCAAAGAAAAGCTATATATTTTTTCATAGTATTTTTATTAGAGCTAATTGGATGTAATTAATTTTAACACATAGAGACATAGGTTTAAAACTCTTAAAAAGGCGTTTCACTTATCTAAAACACACATAGAAAGCTATGTGTTAGAAACCATGTTTCTTTCTGCATTCTTTACGTAACGCATAAAATCTATGTTTCTATGTGTTTAATTAATAGACCCAAAGAGGTTATTAGATTAAAATTTTAAATTGAATCCTGCCGTAAATGTTCTTACGTTTGGATATCCTCCATAATCCAATCCTAAATTGGTATTACTTCTTGAGTTGGTGTCGTTTAAATAATTCGTTTCAGGGTCTGTACCTGGATAATCTGTAATCGTCCAAAGGTTTTGCGCGCTGATGTAAAAACGAACTTTGCTTAGGCCTATTTTTGACACAATTTTTTCATCTAAGCTATATCCGATAGAGATGTTTTTTAGACGGATATAACTTCCATCATAAACAAATCTTGAAGTAATTCTTTTGGTTCTAGCAGCATTTGCAGGAACATTTGTATCCGTATTAGTCGGTGTCCAAGCATCTAAAACTTCGGTTGTAGCATTGTTGTTTCCAGAAGCCAATTCCATCAAAGTATAGTTTAGGATTTGATTTCCTTGCGAACCTTGAAAGAAAATATTCAGATCAAGATTTTTATAGGTGAAATCATTGTTAAATCCGAAGATGAAATCTGGATTTGGGTTTCCAATGATGGTCTTATCCTGAGAATCTAATTTTCCGTCGCCATTGTAATCTCTGAATTTTTCTCCTCCAGGAGCCGTTTCAAAGTTTCCTGGTAATACCGTTTCTCCTTGTTGAATTACACCATCATAAATAAATCCGAAGAAAGAGCCAACCGGTTGTCCAACTCTTAAAATCTGTGACTCAGTCGCTAAGAAATGCCCAGGCGCAGAGTTGATTAAAAGATCTTTATTATCGGCTAATTTTAATACTTTATTTTTGTTTGAAGAAATATTAAAGTTGGTTGACCAAGTAAAATCTGCACCAATGAAATTTCTAGTGTTAATACCCAATTCCCATCCTTTATTTTCTAATTCACCTACGTTTTGAAGCTGAGAAGCAATTCCAGAAATTCCAGGAAGTGGTCTGTTGAACAACAAATCTTTGGTAATTGTTTTATAATAATCCGCCGTTATGCTGATTCTATTGTCAAACAAACCTAAATCAATTCCGTAATCTTGCTGATAAGACGTTTCCCATTTTAAATTCGGATTATCTAATGAAGTCAGCTGAACCGCATTGGTAATCACGTCACCGCTTACATAATAGATTTCAGAGAATCTAGAAAGAGTAGAGTAGGCACCAATTGAAGGATTTCCTGTTGCTCCGTAACTTGCTCTTAATTTTAAGTTTGAAACCGTTTTATTGTCTTTTAAGAAGTTTTCTTTGCTAATGTTCCATCCAATTGCTCCAGAAGGGAAAGTTCCGTATTTATAGTTTTTACTAAAGCTAGAAGAACCGTCTCGTCTTGCTGTGAAGGTCAGTAAATATTTATCAGCATAATCAAAATTCAACCTTCCGAAAGCAGAGATTAATTCCGTTTCAGATAAGCCAGAATCCGGTTTTAAGAAAACTGTTCCTGCTCCCAAATTTCTATACGAATTGGTATTCGTTAAAAATCCTCTTGAAGCAGCATACGAATTTTCGTTTTTGTTTTTTTGATATGAATATCCTCCCAAAACCGTCAGCATTCCTTTGTCAATAATTTCACGTTTGAAAGTCAAATAATTCTCTGTTAGGAAAGAAGAAAATCGTGTATTGTTTACAGAAGCTTCTCCTTTGATATTTTTTCCGGCAATTAATGTTGAAGGAATAAATCTCCCAGTTTGCGAATTACTATCGGTTAAACCTAAAGTGGTTTTAAAATCTAGATCTTTTGTGATTTGATATTGAGCGAAGAAATTGTTTCGGTTTGTAACAGAAACGGTTTCCAAGATATTCTCCATTGCTGTTGCGTAAGGATTGTCAATATCATCACCAATTGGAGCTGTTGTCGTGTAAGTTCCGTCAGCATTATAAATTCCTTTATCAGGCATAAAACGATACGCCGATGCGATAACACCCGCAGCTCCAGTTCCTCCAGCGCTAGTCTGGCTTACGATTCCTTCTTTGTTCTGTTTGCTTGTAAAAGTGTTTAAGCCCATTTTGAATTTTGGAGATAAATCAGCTTCAAGATTTCCTACGATTGTGTATTTGTCAATTCCTGAATTGATTACAACACCATTTTGATTGAAATACGTTCCAGAAACATAATATCTTATATTTTCAGATCCGCCAGAAAAAGACAATTGTGAATTCGAAATCATTCCATCACGATAAATTACATCTTGCCAATCTGTATTTGCTGGACCTTGAGTATGCGTTGTAAAACTTTTTCTGTAAGCTGCAAACTGGTCTGCATTCAATAAATGCAATTTGTTATTTACCGATTGGACAGAAGTCGAATTGCTAAACTCAATTACTGGTTTTCCTGGTTTTCCTTTTTTTGTCGTTACCATAATAACCCCGTTAGAACCTCTTGATCCGTAAATAGCAGTTGCAGATGCATCTTTTAAAACCTCAATAGAAGCAATGTCCTGCGGTGCTGGCATAGAAACGCCTGCAAAACCGTCCACAACAATCAGAGCATCTCCACTTGCATTAATTGAAGTTCCTCCACGAACTCTGATTTTTACAGGAGCTCCAGGTTCACCACCGTTATTGGTCATTACCGAAACACCCGCAGCACGACCTTGTAAAGCCTGCTCAGCATTTAAAAGAGGAAAAGCAGTCAGTTCTTTTGCTGTAACAGAAGATACAGAACCTGTTATGTCGCTCTTTTTACGTGTTCCGTAACCTACTACGATAACTTCGTCTAGTGCTTTTGTATCTGGTTTTAAGCTTACATTGATTACGCTTTTGGTTCCAACTGGAACTTCAACCGTTTGAAATCCGACGAAATTGAAAACTAAGACAGCATTTTTCTCTCCTACAATCACAGTATAATTTCCGTCCATATCGGCAGAAGCGCCTACAGAAGAATTTTTGATGTAAACATTGGCACCAGGAAGTCCAAGTAAATCTTCACTAGAAGTTATTTTTCCGGTCACTTTTCGTTCTTGTGCGTGCATCACGATATTTATCAGTAAAAAAGATACCAGTAAACACCATTTAAACGATTTGTTTGTTTGGTTTGTAAACATTCATTTTTTGGTTTTAGAGTTAATAAGTTAGATTAAGTAGAAAAACAATAAACTCATTCCGATGACGAGAATGACAAATAAAATTTGAAGCACTAAGTAACTCGTTTTTTTGATTTTCATATCGCAAATGTAAAAGCCGAAAACGATATAGAAATACAAAAAAGGGTATCTAAAAATACAGATACCCTTTTTTTAACCCTTTAAAACAGTGGAGTGTTTAAATAAGATGCGAAAATTGTGAGATGTAAAATTGTGAAAAGTGAAAAGTGAAATGTGAGATGTTAAAAGTAAAAAGTAAAAAGTAAAAAGTAAAAGATAGTAACATCTAACATTTCACATCTCACATTTTTCACAATTCAATCGTTGAAGATTTATAAAATTTGTCAGCGTATTGTGATGGCGTTTCGCCGTACTTTTTCTGGAAGCATTTGCTAAAGTATTTCGGATTATTGAAACCGACTTTATAGCTTATTTCAGAAACGGTCAATTTGTTTTGTTCTAATAATTGAGCCGCACGCTTTAATCTAATTTCATGAATAAATTCGTTTGGCGTGCAATTCGTCCACGCCTTGATTTTTAAAAATAGCATGGTTCGGCTTACGCCTAATTCTGAACAGAAAAACGGAATATCAAATTGTTCATTTGAAATGTTTTCTTCCACGATTTTGAAAGCTTTTTTCAATAGTTCTTCGTCCAATGATGAAACCGTTATTTCTGACGGAATAAAACTGTCCTCGCTTGAGAATTTGATTCTTAAACGTTCTGTGGTGTTCAACAGATTTTTAACACGAAGCTTAAACTCCATTAGATTGAATGGTTTACTGATGTAATCATCTGCACCGCTTTCTAATCCTTCAAATTTGTAAACCAAAGATGATCTCGAAGTCAGCAGAATAACAGGAATATGGCTGGTTTTGATGTTTTCCTTTATTTTAGAACACAATTCAGTCCCTACCATTTCTGGCATAATGACATCGCTGATAATCAGATTTGGAACAAATTTTAATGCTTTTTCCAGAGCAATTTTACCATTTTCAGCCTCAATAATATTGTAATCTTTTTTCAGAAGGTTTTTCATGAATTTTCTCAGAACCTTGTGATCTTCAACCAATAAAATCGTCTGTTTTTCTTCATTGACAATTAAATCTTCGATGTCTTCATGTTCGATGACTTCCGAAGGTTCCAATTGCGCTTGGTATTGCTCAATATCGTCACTAATTTTAAAATCAGGAATGATTTCACTGTCCAGAAGATGTTCGCGTCCCAGCGGTAAAGTCACTTTAAAAATTACGCCGCCACTTGGTTTATTGGTAACATCGATTTTTCCTTTATGCAGTTCTACAATGTTTTTTACGATTGAAAGTCCGATTCCTGTTCCTTTATTGTAATTTTTCTGAACCTGATTGTGAGTTGGAACTTCAAAAAACAAATCAAAAATTTTATCGATATGTTCTTCTGCAATTCCAACACCTGAATCTTCAACAGCAATAAACAGATTTTGCTGATCGTGATTGATTTTAATATTTATTGAACCGCCTTTTGGAGTATATCTAAAGGCATTCGAAATCAGATTGTAAAATACACGTTCGAGTTTATATCGATCAAAATAAACCAGAATCTCTTCGTTTTCAGTTTCAAATGTATAGTCGTAACCGCCGTCTTTGGCATATTCAATAAAGGATAAAAAGATTTCTCTAGTAAATTTGACAATGTTTCCGTTTGCCGATTCAAGCGTAACCTGATGATTTTCTAGTTTTCTGAAATCCATTAGACGATTAATCAGACTCAAAAGATGATTGGCGCTGCTTTCAATCACCAGAAGCTTTTTGTACATTTCGTTAGTTCCGTTATAGTCAGAAAGAATTTGCTGTAATGGTCCTAAAATCAAAGTCAATGGCGTTCTGAATTCATGCGAAATATTGGTGAAGAAATCTAATTTGAGCTTGTTGTTTTCTTCGATTCGCTGTGTTTCTAAATATTCCAGTTCGAGTTTTTGTTTCAGTCTGGCTTTTGATTTCATAATCCAAATCAAACCGTATAAACCTAAACCAATTACGATTCCGTACAACATAAATGCCCAAATGCTGCGCCACGGAGCTGGATTTACGATTACGGTTAAAGTGGTTGGTGTCTGATTCCAAACGCCATCGTTATTAGCACCACGAACTTCAAACGTATAGGTTCCAGGATTCTGGATCGCAAAATTGGCTTCACTGTTTTTAGTTGTTGTCCAGTTGTTTTCCAAACCGGTTAAACGATAACTGTATTGATTGTTTTTAGATCGAATATAATTCGGAATCGCAAAACTGATCGAGAAATTGGCCTTGTCATAATCCAAAGTAATCGTTTTGGTAAAACCAATGCTTTGTTCTAAAATTCCGTCTTTATCGTGCGCATGAACAATTTCGTTTTTAATCTTCAAATCAGTAATTAAAACTTGTGGAGCATATTTATTCAAGGAAATCTTTGTAGCATCAAAGAATGTTGCTCCAGACGGACTTCCAAAATAAAACTGATTGGAACTTAATTTTAAAGCCGAATTATCATTAAATTCATTACTCGCCAAACCGTCTTTCTGGTCGTAAATAACAACCGTTTTCTTAATTGTATTATATTTTATAATTCCTTGATTGGTACTGATCCATAGGTTTTTATCATCATCTTCTAAAATTGAATGTATAGAAGTGATAACCGTATTTCCAAATCTCAAATTGATTCGGTTGAATTTTTTTCCATCAAAATAATGCAATCCTTTTGCTTTTGTCCCAACCCAAATTTTGTTTTGAGAATCTTGAAACAAAGTCAGAATATCATCGCCAGACACAGTCGAATGATCGTAAAAGAAATGCTGAATCGTATATTTCTGCGGATTGAAATTTTTGAGCGGAATGCGGTTCAAACCATTTTGAGTTCCAACCCAAAGAAAATTTTGCTTATCGACTAAAATCGTGCGCAGGATATTATTGGTAAGGAAAACTGGTTTGGTGTTATCATTTCCAATAGCATCAAAGGTTTTGGTTATGGTGTTGTACCGAATTAAGCCTTTGCCGAAAGTTCCAATCCATAAAATTGAACCTTCAGTTTTAAGAGCATAAACACCGCTGTCTTTTAGTAATTCGCTTAAATCTGAAGAAATTCTGTTATTTTCAATTCTTTTAGAAACGGTATTGTAAGCTGATAAGCCTTTTGAAAAAGTTCCAATCCATAAAATATGATCATCAGAAAGGCACATCGCTTTGATATCATTTTTATTCGTTTGTCCAGTTTTGCTGTTGATGTAACTTACAGACTCAGTATTTCTATTGTAAATCGTAATTCCGCCTCCTTCAGTCCCAAAATAAATATTCTGGTTTTTGTCGGCAATTATCGAACTTACGACATCAAAACTCATCGGAATCTTTTTCGAATTCTGATTATAATTAGAGAAATTGACGTTTGAAACATCCCAAAGATTCACACCTTTGTAATAGCAGCCAATCCAGATTGAACCTTTTTTATCCATAAAAACGGACTTCACTTTGTCGATTCCGTTATTGTTATTGCTATTATTTATTTTCTGAAGGCTTTTATCTTTTCCAAGAATATAAATTCCGTCATAGGCGCCAACCCATAAAGAGCCTTGATTGTCAATTACTAAAGATCGAATATCGGTATTTATTTCGCGGTATTTTTCAGCTGGCAAAAAAGAAACAAAAGCTTTTTCTTTTGGATTGAATTTTAAAAGGCCTTTGTTTTTTGTTCCCACCCACAAACTGCCGTCTTGGTCTTCAATAACCGATTGAACGTTTAATAAATCAGTTGTGTTTAACGGATAATTTTTAAAGAATAATTTTCCGTTCATTCGATTTGTCAGCTTACATAACCCTTTTGTCGTTCCAATCCAGATTTGGTCTTCTTTGGTTTTTAAAATGCTGAGAATATTATTGCTAGGAAGAGTAGAAGCATCATCATCTGAATGAAAAACAGAAGTAAATAATCCTGTTTTTTTATTGTAAATGGTTAATCCTTTTGAAGTTCCAAACCACATTTCGCCACCAATTTCTCTGATGCTCCAAACAGCGTTATTGCTTATCGTATGATTTGCTTTCGTATGAAGATATCTCGTAAAACGGTTCGAAACAGGATCATAACAGTTTAAACCATTATAAGTTCCCACCCAGATTTTTCCTGCGTTGTCTTCTTCAATAGCTAAAATATCATTGTTGCTAATCGAATATTTATCTGTAGCATCATTCCTAAAAATCGTAAAACCGCTTCCATCATATTTATTCAGACCATCACGTGTACCAAACCACATTTGTCCAAACTTATCCTGATGAATGGCAATAACAGAACTCTGCGAAAGCCCGTCTGTCGTTGAAAAATTTTTAAGACGATATTTATTTTGGGAAAATACATTTCCGAAAACAAAAAGTAAAACTAGAAAGACGCTCGTGTATTTCATAGTGTGTTTTTTTAGGTTCAAAGTTGCAGAGTTTTGCTTAATTATTTTAGTCTCGCAATCCAGATAGTTATCGGGAGCTAAAGACGCAAAGTATTTTCTCATTTTTGTCATTTCGACGAAGGAGAAATCTCCACGAGAAGCTCGACAAAGATTGGCTTATTGTTGCGGAGTTACTTGCGAAGATTTCTCCTTCGTCGAAATGACAAACAATACTTATTGATCATTTAATAAAACAATAAGCTTTTTGTTTTAGCTCCCAATAACTATCGGGATTGCGAGATTATTTCAAGCGTTTTTTTAATTGATAATCATACAGAGAAGGAATCTTCTCAATTGGCGTATTCAAAAATTCAATATAAGGATCGACGTCGTATTTGATTTCAAATTTCGTATTTCCGTGAACGCCAATGATTCTGGCTAAAGCGCCGTCTTTCATTCCGTGCAATAAAACTGGTTTTGATGCATCAGGATTTTCAACTTGTACATTTAAATTCCAAAAAGTGCTGAAAGGCCCGTGAGAAGGTTTCCAATAATCAGCGCCGCCGCCTCCAAATAAAGCATAACTATTATTTTTATCGGCTTTTAGATGAACCGTGATATTGTCAAACAAATTTTGATGATTGGCTCCTGAATGCTGATCTAAAACAGGATCTGTAAATATTTCGCAGTTTTGATACACATTTTTAGTCGCAAAAGTGTTGAAACTTAAAGGATGAACCGCTGAATTGTAGATCTTTATATTTTTAACCAAAACATTATGTACGCCGCCTAAAGTTACTGTATAATGCGCCAAATGCGATCCATCTGTTGTAACATCTTGAATGGTTACGTTAGAAACTTCTTCGGCTAAAATTCCGCTGTCAGCATTGGTAATTTTAACATCTTTCACCCATGAATTGAATAATCGGGTTAAGAAAATCCCATTATTTCCGGGTTCTACATGATGCGCCACCCTCGGAATGTCAGGGAACGTAAAACGAAGCTGTTCAATTCCGACTTCATTTAAATGTTTCCATTCAACCAATTGTGCTTGATAACTCGGTTTTATCGAAATAGTTAAAGGTGTTTTTAAAGTGATTTTAGAACCAGAGATTTTAGCGATTTCAACCTGCTGCCTTACAATAGGAAGCTTTGGGAATTTCCAGTGATGCGAACCTGGCTTTACTTTAGCACCTTGATACAAATCTTTGATGATCTCGCCGTTTTCGCCATCCTTATTGAACAATTGCAATTCGACAACATCGCCAACTTTCAATCCTTTTACATCAGAAACAGTAACAATATGTTCGCCCATTTTTCCCGAACTGACTTTAGCCAACGGATTAGATTCTGGTTCGTATTTATCTAAATATGATTTTACACGCTCACCCGGAACCTGAGTCCATATAAAACCTCCAGACCACGCATATTGCGAAAAAGGAAGATCAATATTGTTTTCTGGCTCTCGCTGTCTTTTGTCAAATGTGGTCAAGTATTCGCGAAGTTCAGCCAAAACATCAGAATCTTTAAGATACATCATCGGTCTTGGACAATAGATTTCAGTTCCGTTTTCAGCAGAACCAGCGCCTCGAAGTACAAAATTACTTCGTTCGATGTAGAGAATTTCACTCAAAATAATACGTCCTGCAGGCAATTGCACGATTACATTTCCTTCAATAGAATTGGCTGCTTTAAAAGCTTTTAAAAGTGCTTTTGAATCGTCTAAATTGTCATTGGCTTTTACGCCAAAATCTGTTGCGTTAATGATTTTTCCATTAGTTTCAGGAATGGGACTTTCGCCAAAACGATATCCTGCGTAACTAAAATCAGGCAGATAATTGGTTTTTGAAGTAAGAATTTTGGGTATTTCCTGCGCCAGTAAAGTGTTTATAAAAAAGCCACAGGATAAAAGAATGGCTTGGCGAATCATGGTTTTGTGGTTTTTGTGGTTAGTTAGTTTTTTTGTTTTTGCCGCTAAGGCGCTAAGGCACGAAGTTTTTTTAAGCTTTGTGTTTTTAGTCACGCAAAGTCGCGAAGATGCAAAGTTTTTTTGTTTTACGAATTGTAAGTCTTGATAAGAACTTTGTCAAAGTTTAAAACTTTGACAAAGTTGAGTCTTAATAAAAAAAACTTCGTGCCTTAGCGCCTTCGTGGCAAACAAAATTATAAAGATCGTTTAATCCCTATTTCAAGTCCGCGTAGTTCTGCTAAGCCTCTTAAACGGCCAATTGCAGAATAACCCGGATTCGTTTTTTTCTTTAAATCGTCCAGCATTTGATGTCCGTGATCTGGACGCATTGGCAAAATGCTGTTGTTTCTTTTTTCCACTTCTAAAATTGCTTTTACAACTTCATACATATCAACGTCGCCTTCAAGGTGATTTGCTTCGTAGAAACTCCCTTCTTCGTCGCGCTGTGTGCTTCTTAAGTGAATGAAATTCATTTTATCGCCATGGCGTCTTACCATTCCAGGCAAATCATTATCGGCACGAACACCGTAAGAGCCTGTACACATTGTAAACCCGTTTGATTTAGATGGAGCAGCGTTCATTAACTCAATCAAATCTTCTTCTGTACTTACGACTCTTGGCAAACCTAGGATTGGGTAAGGAGGGTCATCTGGGTGAATCGCCATCAATACGCCTTTACTTTCAGCAACGGGAATAATTTCTTTTAAAAAGTGAAAAAGATTATTTTTTAAAGCTTGTCTGTCAATATGATTGTATGCACTTAAGGTTACCAAGAAATCTTCAACTGTATAAGCTTCTTCAGCTCCTGGAAGTCCCGCTAAAATATTTTGTTGCAATTTTACTTTATCTTCTGCCGTCATCGCTTCAAAATAGTTTTTTGCTTTTTGCTTTTGTGCATCAGAATATTCGTTTTCAGCACCTGGTCTTTTTAAAATAAACAATTCAAAAGCTGCGAAAGCATTGATATCAAAACGTAATGCTTTTGAACCGTCTTCAACCGTATAAGACAAATCTGTTCTTGACCAATCTAAAACAGGCATAAAGTTGTAGCAAACGCATTTGATGCCGCATAAAGCTAGATTGCGAATGCTTTCTTTATAATTTTCAATGTATTGCAAATAATTTCCAGTCTGTTTTTTGATGTCTTCATGAACCGGAATACTCTCTACAACCGACCAAGTTAGGCCAGAAGCACCTTTTTTAGGATTTCCGTCTTCATGCTCGATTTCAACTTTGCGCTTGATAATTTCATCAATGCTCCAAACTTCTCCGTTTGGAATATGGTGTAAAGCCGTCACAATTCCAGTTGCGCCAGTTTGTTTAATGTCTTGTAAAGAAACAGGATCATTTGGTCCGAACCATCTTAATGTTTGTTCCATTTTTTATATTTTTTATTTCTTGCAAGGTTTCCAAAACCTTATAGGTTTAAATTAGTTGTTTTTATAAATTAGATACCTACAAGGTTTTGGAAACCTTGCAGGAGAGGTTGGACTAACTCTTAAATACTTGTCGCGGCAAATCCGCCATCAACTTTTAAGATAGTTCCCGTTACGAATTTTGACATATCGCTGCACAAAAATAAAAGCGCACCGTCAATATCTTCTGGAGCTCCGAATCTTCCCATTGGCGTATGATCGATTATTTTTTCGCCTCTTGGGGTTAGATTACCTTCTGGAGTCAATAATAAAGCGCGGTTTTGTTCGCCAATGAAAAATCCAGGAGAAATAGCATTTACACGAAGTCCTTCGCCATATTTTTGAGCCAATTCGACCGCCATCCATTGTGTGAAATTGTCGATTGCCGCTTTTGAAGCAGAATAACCCACAACTCTTGTTAAAGGTCTTTGTGCTGAAGCGGATGAAATGTTAATAATATTTCCTGATTTCTGTTTAGCGAAAAGCTCAGCAAAAACCTGAGTAGGAAGCATCGTTCCAATAATGTTCAAATCGACAACTTTTTGCAAATCATCGCTTTTCATATCATAAATTGCTTGATCAGGCTGAATTGTTGCGCCAGGCATATTTCCGCCCGCCGCATTGATTAGAATATCAAGATGCCCGTATTTTTCAACAATAAAATCTTTGGCTTTTTCTAATTCTTCTTTGTTTAAAACATTTGCCTGAACAGCAAAACCTTGTCCGCCGTTTGCTTCGATTGCTTTTACTGTGTTTTCAGCTTTTTCTAAAGATTGTGAAACGATTCCGACCACAACACCTTGCTGTGCCAAAACATCTGCAAATCGGCTTCCCAGAACACCAGCGCCACCAGTTATTAATGCAATTTTTCCTTTTAAATTAAATATTGACTCCATTTTAATTTTTAATTTTCAATACTTTATGTGTCAAATTCCAAAATTTGAAATTCCAAATTCCAAATTTGGATGATAAAGTACAGTTATGATTTATTTAGTTTTAATATTTTGTATTTGAATTCCAATTTAAAAGTTAAGGTTTCGTTTTAGTTGGAATTTGGGATTTTAAATTTGGTATTTAATTTCTGATCGCTCCAATCAAATCCAAAACCCTTTTAGTTTCTTTTTCGATGGTTTCATAAGCACCGTATTCCATTACTTCTTTACTAATTAATTTGCTTCCCATTCCAACAGCAGAAACACCGGCATTAAACCAAGTTTCAATACTTTGGCGAGTAGTGTCAACACCGCCTGTTGGCATAAAGATTAAATCTGGAAATACATCTTTGATTCCGCTCATAAAGTCAGGCCCTAAAATATTTCCTGGAAAAAGTTTAATGAACTTTACTCCAGCATTTTCAGCAGCAATAATTTCTGTCGGAGTCATACAGCCAGGAGCGTATAAGACTTCTTTAGAAATTAAAAATGAAGCAATTTCAGGAACAAACCCGGGACTTATAAAAAAATCGGCACCAGTTAAATAATACGTTTCTGCTTGCGCTAAATTTTTGATGGTACCAATTCCTAAAAGCATTTCAGGCATTTCAGCATTTCTTACTTCAATCATTTTTTTGAAGTTTGAAAGTGCTTCAGGGCCACGATTTGTATATTCTACAGCTCTGATTCCTGCATTATAAAGTGTTTTTAGAATAGCGATACTTTTGCTTTCGTCAGCATTAAAATAGAGCGGAAGTATTCCTTGTTTTAAAATGACATCTATAGAGTTCTGAATGGTGCTCATGATTCTATTTTTACTTTAATGACAATCTTTTTCAATGGCCCGCTTCCGATCATGGCAGAATGAACGTCTTCTGGAAACAGAATTGTAAATTGATTTTCTTTTATTTCAAAAAACATATCAGGTTTATCATGAAAGAAACGAACATCTCTTTCGTCACTGTAATCGCCATTTGGACTGATGCATTTTTCTCTAGGTTTCCATGCAAAGGTTTCTGGACCAATAATAGAAATCTGGATGTCAATGTTTTTGTCATGGCATTCAAAACCTTTAACACTTTCTTCTCTTGTGCTTCCTTCTCCAACAATTACGATTAGTTTTAAGCCTTCACCAATTTCATAAGAACCTTCTTCAAGATTGGCAATATCATTTTGGTTTACATAATCAAATGCTTTTTTGAAATTGGGATGCAGACCGTAGTATTTTGTTGCATTATGTAATGAGTCTATTATCATTTTGTACGGTTTTTATTTTGGTTTTTTAATGTTATGTGTATATTTGCGTGTGCGTACACGGTATTTTACAAATGTATGCAAAATGTAATGTAAAACAACTTATTTTTGATAAAATAAATTAATTTTACCCAACTGCTTTTATATTTTTAACTTAAAAAGAATCAATATCATAACAATTAAAAAAATTGCCGAATTAGCAAATGTCTCTGCCGGAACAGTAGACAGGATTATACACAAACGCGGACAAGTAGCTCAGGAAACCGTTGATAAAGTCAATGCGATTATTGAGGAGTTTGGTTATACGCGAAATATTCTGGCAAGCAATTTGGCTCTGAATAAGAAATTTCATTTTGCAGTTTTTCTTCCAAAATCTGAAACTTTAGAATATTGGAAAAGTCAGGCAGATGGTATTGAAAAAGCAGCTTTAGAGTTCAGCAAATTCGGAATCGTATTGGATTACTTTTTCTATGACTACAATCTGTTATCTTTTAAAGAAACGGCAGAAAAAATAATGAAATTTGATTGTGACGGTTTGCTATTTGCTCCAATTTTTTATGAAGATTCGGTTCGATTTTTAAAAGAATATGAAAAGAAAAATATTCCAGTTGTAATGATCGATTCGAATATATCTGAAGAAAACGAACATGCTTATGTGGGGCAGGATGCTTTTCAGAGCGGATATTTGGCAGGAAGATTAATCAGTTTTGCCGTGAAAAATGAAAGACAAGTTCTGATTTTTAAGATTACCCGCGAGATTGAAAGCACTTCGGTTTATCAGCAGCGCATCAAAGGATTTTACTCTTATTTTGAAGATCATAACGAATTGACCAACTTCAAGTTCTCAGAATTTACTTTAAAAGATTCTGGAATTGATCAATTGAGTTTGGAAATGTTTTCTGGAACAAATAGTGTTTTTATACCTAATTCCAGAGCTTATATTGTGGCTGAGTTTTTAAACAAAAACAATATAAAAGGTGTTCGAATAATCGGTTTTGATTTGCTAAAAGAGAATATCGAATATTTAAATAAAGGCGTAATTGATTTTTTAATCAATCAAAGGCCAGAAGAGCAGGGGTATTTGGGAATCAATTATTTGTATAAAAAACTGGTTCTTCAGGAAGAAATAGAAAGAACACATTATATTCCGCTGGAGATTATTTTGAAGGAGAATTATTTTCCTGTAAAGCGATAGTTGTTTTGCCACGAAGAAGCTAAGGCGCGAAGATTTTTTTTAGGCTTTGTGTTTTTTAATCTCACAATCGCGATAGCTATCGGGAGCTGAGGCAAAAAGCTCTTTTTGTTTCACGCAGATTTAAAAGGATTTAAGGAGATTTGTTTAAATTAAAAATCTGAATAATCTGCTGCAATCAGCAATATCTGCGTGAAATAAAATCATTTTAATCCTATAATCTGTCGCTTTGAAAAACTTCGAGCCTTAGCGCCTTAACGGCAAAAAAAAATCACTTCTTAACCTTCGCAACCAAAGGATTATTAATCTTCTCAGCAAAAGAACTCAAATACTTTTCCCATTCCTGCTTAGTCTGAAACGGACTTCCTTTTTTCCATCCAAAACCAACATAATAAATGGCTTTATTGTTTTTTACTGAAATATTTCCGTACAGATTGCTTAAATCTTTTTCATCAGTAATATGATTGTCAAAACTTAACAAAGTGTTTTTTGGAGCAACCAAACCAATTCCAATTTCAGAATCGTCAATGGGTTCCCAATAGCTCAACCAACCTTCTTTTAGATTTGTGCCGATTGTTCCTTTTTTGTCATGAAGCGTTAATCCAGCAGCAATTTGTTTGGTTCCAGTAATATTGATTTCAAAACGCGAAAGTTGGCTTCCGTAATCTAAACTGATTAATTTTGATTCGGTTATTTTATTGCCTTTTGCATCCCAATCTGCATAAGTCAGAATAAAACTGGTTCTGATTGGCCCCGTCGTAATGGTTTTCCAACTGATGAAATTTTTAGAAAAATAATATTTTCCATCCACATTTACGGCAATTCCGCCCACACCGCGACTGTCGCCTACGTGAAAATTATCCAAACCTTCACCAGTATCTTTATGATACGTTCCGGTTCCGTTAGTTGCTTTTTCGTACCATTTGTTAATGATTGGATAATCCACTCTTTTTAGCCACGCATCAATTCCGCTGGTTAAAGTTCCGCCAGGAATTTTGTCTTCAACCATTTTTTGAGCTACAGGGCCGTAGGTTCTAAAGGCGACTTTATTGTTTTCCCAAGCATAATCGTCTGTACGTTCTGGAACAAAGCGAGAATAACAGCTGATTACTTTTGAAGCTGAAGGATTTGTTCCAACTATAACTTCAAAATCCTGTTTTGAAGAAGCTTTGATTTTAGGCTGAAAAAGTAATACATCTGCTTTTCCATCGCCATCATTATCTACTGTTTGAGTTTCTAAGAAAGTATTGCTGCCAATTTCTTTTACGGCATAATTTTCAAGTTTCGAATCTGCATGTAATCCAAGAGATTTTTTAGTCAATTCGATGGTTTCAAATTCTCTGTCTACTTTTAAATTGTTGGTAACGGTAATGATTTTATTCTGAGAAAAAGCAGTAAAATTAGCTGTCAGAATGGTTATGATAAAAAGATGTTTTTTCAAAATTCTTCGGTTTTTAATATTTCAAAAATTAGGTTTGATAGGATTATAAAAGTACAAATCAAAACGGAATTGAAAATACAGAATAGGAGTAATTCTGTACAGAAGTTTAAAAATGAGCAGAAAAGCTTTGAAAATGAAATAGATTATTTTTCGTAATTTACATTTCCTGATTTTGATTTCGGGAGATTATATAATTAAATGAAAATCAACAAAATGGTTAAATGTATTATTTTCGATTGTGACGGCGTATTGGTCGATACAGAAAAAATCGGCAACGGAATATTGTTAGAAATGGCTCAAGAACACGGATTTGAAATGGAATTGGAAGATGCCTATCGTCATTTTAACGGTCGAAACCTAAAAGATTGTTTCAGACATATTGAAGAAGCAATTGATCAGAAACTTCCAGAAAACTTTGAAACAGAATATCGAGAAAAGAGTTTTGAAGCTTTTAAAACTCACGTAAAACCAATGGAAGGTATTATCGATTTTATAGAAAGAATAGAAAAATTAGAAATTCCGTATTGCGTTGCATCAAGTGGACCAGTAGATAAAATTCGTCTGAATCTTGAAGTGGCAGGATTGCTGGATAGATTTGAAGATAAAATATTTAGTTCGTATCAAATTGGCAGTTGGAAACCAGAACCAGGAATATTTCTTCATGCGGCTGCAACAATGGGTTTTGAGGTAAAAGACTGTGTCGTGGTTGAAGATAGTAAAGCTGGCGTTAAGGCAGGAGTAAATGGCGGATTCAAAGTGTACGGTTTCGCAAATGGTTTTAATAATGATGATTTAAAAGAAGAAGGAGCAGAGCTTTTTACTTCGTATGAGGAATTAAGCGAGATACTAGGTTTTTAGTTTTGTTTCAAGTTTAAGGTTTCAAGTTTCAAGTTAAACCTCGATAGCTTTTAAAAACCTGTCGGGATTGTTTTTACGATTAAATTATTCCGTTAGGAATATTTGGTCGGTAGAAAAAAAAAACGCATTTGCATAGTGTCCTGTAGGGCCACCTGTTTTTGCGTAATGAATGTTATACGTATGTTCAAACGTTCCTACGGAACGTGTAACTCTGAATCTAATTCGAAAATCTACCAACCAGACATTCCTACGGAATGAAGAACATCTTTTTGCACTTTTACAAAGTTTAATTTTCTCATTGCCACATTTCCTAATTATCAAATTCACTCATTAAAATGTAATTTGTTGCAATAAAATAAAATTTTATATATTTGAATTTCCACATTCTCTTTTTTGCTTTAATAATAATGAATAATTGTTATTTACACATTTAAAAAGAAAGAATGTTTTTGTCTAGAAAATGACTTTTCCCAAAGAAGCATTTCCGGATTGTGATTGCAAAAAATCACAAAACTAACCTACAGACCCGCGACAGAATGATGAAATTTAAAACCAGAATTTTACTTCTATTTCTATTATTTTCTTCGATTACCAACTCCCAAATCAAAAAGATTGGAGTTCCCTTTATAGCCAATTATAGTCCGAAAGCTTATAAAGCTGCATCAGAAAATTGGGATGTTTTGCAAGATTCTAAAGGCATGATGTTTTTTGCCAACCATTTTGGAATCATGCAGTTTGATGGTGTTCGCTGGGCGATTGTGACGCAGCCAGAAAATCGAAGCATGGTTCGTTCTATGGCAATTGACAGAAAGGATAAAATATATGTTGGCGCTCAAGGCGATTTCGGATTTGTGATCCAGCTCCCAAACGGACAATATCAATACACTTCTTTAGTAAAACTGCTTCCTAAAACTGCTAGAAATTTTGGTGATGTGCTTCATACGGTCATTCGAAATGGCGAAGTGATTTTTTTCTCCTATGAAAGGCTTTTTATTTATAAGAATAATACAATCAAGGTCATAAATGCTAAAAAAGCTTTTGATGATTTCTTCGAAGTTGGGAAAGAAATTTATGTTTCGGATAACGAAAAAGGATTATTAAAACTAAAAAACGATGCTTTAGTTCCAGTAGAAAATGGCCAGAAGTTTCTTGGATTACAGGTTCGAAAGATTTTTCAAACCAAAAACGGACTTTTGCTATTCACTCAAAAAAATGGCCTTTTCATTTTCGATGAAAATCAAATTAAACCATTTGCAACAGAAGTGGATCATTTGCTGAAGCAGAATCAGATTTCGGCAGGAATTCAGCTTTCTGATGGCTATTTCGGAATCGGAACCCGTCAATCTGGGTTGATAGTTATAGACGGTGAAGGACATTTGATTCAGCATATTGACAAACAAATGGGACTTCAGAATGAATATGTGACCAATTTTAAAATTGATAAGGAAGGAAATCTGTGGGTGACGCTCAAAGGCGGAATTTCATTGATTCAGATTTCATCTCCTTTGTCTAAAATTATAGACAGCACTAATTCCGAAACCAAAATCTATTGCAGTCAGATTTACCAAAATAAATTATATATCGGTACCGACAACGGTTTGTATTGGCTTGATTGGGAAGCTTACAAAAGCGGAAAAAGAGAAAATGTAACCTTTCAGCACATTTCTGGAATGTCTGAAAATGTCTGGAATGTGGGAGTTTTTGGTGATTCATTACTAGCCTTTGAGAAAAACGGAATATTTGAAATCAGTGGAAATTCTGCAAAAGCTTTGGCAAAAATTGATGGCGCTTGGCAAGGAATTCTAATTCCAAATCATTCGGATTTACTGCTTGTTGGAGGTTATACAGGATTGTATCTTTTGAAAAAAATAAATGGTTCTTGGGTTTTTCAGCATCGTATAAAAGGTTTTGATGAAAGCAGCAGAATTATGGAAACCGACCAACAAGGCAACATTTGGATTGCGCACGGTTATAAAGGAATTTATAAAATTAAATTCAACGCGACATTTGATTCCGTTAAGGATATCCAATTTTATAATGATAAAAACGGATTTCCGTCGAGTTTGTTTTTGAATACATTTAAAGTGGATAATCAGATTTTGTTTGGAACAACAAAAGGCGTTTACAGACAGGATTTGTCTTCAAAAAAAATGATTCCAGATCCAGTTTTCAAAAAATATCTGGGGTTAGAAAATCATATTCGATTATTAAAACCAGACCATCAGGATAATATTTTGTACATTTCTGGCGAAAATACTGGAAAAATGAGCAGGCAGAAAAATGGAAGCTTTAAGATTGAAGAACTTCCTTTTCGAAAACTTCGTTATATATATGTTCCTGGTTTTGAAAATATTCAGACTACAAAAGGAGGTGATGTTTTTTTTGGAACGCAAGAAGGTTTGATTCATTACAGTGCCATTAAAAACAAGAAATATCAAACAAAATATAAAGCTCTTATTTCTGAAGTAAAATGCATTTTTCCTAAAGATAGCCTATTGTTTTCCAGCCGTTATGATGTTTTGCCTAATAAAACAGGATCAGAAAATGATAAACTTTCAACGGTATTGCCATATTCTAGTAATGCGCTTCATTTTTCTTTTGCATCATTATGTTTTGAAGATGCCGATGCGACGAAATATGAATATTGGCTAGAAGGTTTTGAACCAACGTGGTCAGATTATAGTCTTCAGACCGAGAAAGAATATACGAATTTGCCTGAAAACGAATATGTCTTTCATCTAAGAGCAAAAAATATGTATGATGTGGTGAGTGAAGAAGCCGTTTTTCACTTTGAAATTTTACCCCCTTGGTATAGAACTTTTTGGGCTTACTTATTTTATTTTGCGCTTTATAGCATTGTAATTTACTTAATTGTTAGATATCAGAAATCTGTTGCGGAGCGTCAACGTCGTCAATTGATAGAGAATCAGGAAAAGGAATTGCTGCGAAGCCGTGCCGAACTTAACGAACAGAAACTCACATTGGAGCAGCAGAATATGGCTATTATTCGAGAAAATCTTGAAACGACCATAAATCTTAAAAATGCTAAGGTAGCTTCAAATACGGTCAATTTGATTCATTTAAATGAAATTTTGCTTTCTATTAAAGATTTGATTGGACAGATTGATAAGAAAAATGATCCAAATGTAAACTTTAGCCTGCTGACCAAAATCAATAAATTGATTGATCACGAATTGCAGGGAGACAAACATTGGAATGAGTTTGAAGAAATCTTCAATCAGCTGCATGACAATTTTATGCAGCGGTTGAAATCGACTTATCCAGAATTGACTCCTCGTGATATGCGTTTGTGTGCTTACTTGCGAATGAACTTTAATACAAAAGAAATTGCACCGCTTTTAGGAATTTCGGTTAGAGGAGTTGAAGATACCCGTTATCGCATTCGCAAAAAATTACAGCTTCCGTCAGATACGAATATCACCGAATTCATTCTTAATTTTTAATTTTTCTCAGAAAAATGGAATTTAAAGTGATTTTGTGCATTTCATCGATGATTTGTTACATTTCTTCGATAGTACCGTAGTCAAACCGTACTCCAAAATGTAAGTCTTGCCTGATTTTTTAGTTAATATTGCGCTGTTATTGTCAGAAAATACGATCTGCTTTTTCAAATTGAATGTATTGATGAAATAACATTTACTAACTAAAAACCTATCAAAAATGAAGCAAAATGACTTTTTTTTCGGCCGACCACCGAAAAGCAATTCTTATTTATTTAAACAATTTTGTCTGGCAGTTTTATTCTTATTGCTGCCATTTCTTAAGACTCAGGCCCAATGTAATACGCTTGTCTGGTCTGATGAATTTAATGGCACTACGGTAGATTTGACCAAATGGCAAAGTATCTCAGGAAATGGATGTCCGTCGCTTTGCGGATTTGGAAATGCTGAGGCACAGCGCTACGATCCCAATCAGGCAACAATTGTAAAAGAAGGAACAAACAGCTACTTAAATATTGAAGCAAAATATGCGCCGAGTTCGCAATTTCCTGATCAGCCGTATGCTTCTTCAAAACTAACTACCGAAGGAAAATATTCGCTTAAATATGGAAGAGTAGAAGCGCGTATGAAACTTTCTAACGGAATGGGCGCTTGGCCAGCTTTTTGGATGTTGCCAGTAGGAGGAAACTGGCCTTTTACAGGAGAAATTGATATTATGGAAGCCAAACATAGAAACCCGAAATCTATAGATGGAACTATTCATTACGATGGCGGTGGCTATCAGTTTACAGGAAGAAGTTATAGTTCTCCAATTGATTTATCGGCTGATTTTCATGTGTATGCTGTAGAATGGGGTCCAAATATCATTAAATGGTTTGTTGATGATGTGTTATTTCACACTGCAACCCCAAATACGACGGTAAATGGAGGATGGCCTTTTAATGACAACAATTTTTATATTATTCTGAATTTAGCAGTTGGAAGCTATGGAACGCCTTACACGAGAGTAAACGGTGCAGGAGTTGAGCCTATTCCTGCCGATTTCCCAGCAAAATTACAAGTCGATTATGTTCGTGTTTACGATGGGAGTTTTAAATATGCGGTAACAGGCGATAACAAAGTGTACCAAAATGAAACTAGTAAAACCTATTCTGTAAATGCAATTGCGGGGGCGACCTACAACTGGACTGTTCCAGCAGGAGCAACAATTGCATCAGGACAGGGAACAAATTCGATTACTGTAAATTGGGGAACTTCTGGAGGAGATGTTTCTGTAGCGGCAACAGTTTCAGGCTGTAATGTCAATACCTACAAACTGGCGGTTACAACCGAACCTGCCTTGCCAGTTGAAAAAATACATGAAGATTTTCAAAGCAATCGAAATGTATTGTATCCTGTAAAAACTGGAGTTTTGACAGAAGCTGTTGCGAATCCTTCTGCAACTGGAATTAATACATCGGCTTTGGTTGGAAAATACGTTAGAAATTCAAGCGAATTGTATGATGTTTTGAATATCAGAAATGTAACGATTACGAATGCGAACGATTATGTTTACGGAAGAAAAAGGCTTTCGTTTGATATTTATACTTCGGCTCCAGTTGGAACAAAAATATCCATGCAGCTGGAAAATAGCAATGTAACCACTGCAACCAATTATCCGTTAGGGAGACATAGCGGTTTTAAAGCAACAACAACAGTTCAGAACAAATGGGAAACCATTGAATTTGAGTTCGAAAAAGTAATCGATCCAAATACAAGTGCTTTGGCGATTAATAATGTAGTGATTCTTTTTGAATCAAATTCTAATTCTGGAGCAACGTATTATTTTGATAATTTGCTGACAAAAGCGGCGCCAGAAAAACCAATTGTAGCCACAGATGTTCTGCAAAACTATGATGGAGCCAATAAAATCATAAAGGGAACTACAACTGGAACATATTCTGTTGTGGCAAATCCGGGTTCAAATTCGGTTAACTCTTCTGCAAATGTGGCAAGGTATGTTCGAAATGCATCAGAGCAATACGATGTACTTTTCTTTAATACACAAACTTCAATCGAAGATGCTGGTTTATTTAAAAATCAAACCAATAAAATTATGATTGATGTGTATACAACAGCACCAATTGGTACGGTTGTAAGCATGAATTTTGAAAACAGCGCGACTTCGCTTCCAGCCAATTATCCGACAGGAAGAAATAGTAATTATGTAGCCATTACAACCAAACAAAATCAATGGGAAACATTAACTTTCTATTATAATTCCAGTCCGGATGCTGGAACTTCAAACTTAGCTGTAAATCAAATGGTTTTATTGTTTAATTCAGGTTCGTACACAAGCGATACCTATTATTTTGATAATATCAGAATTGGTTCGACTAAACTTCCAGATACTTTTACGCCAGGTGTGGTATATGAAGATTATCAAACGATTCACAATATTACTTTTAGAGATGCGATTGGGACTTATACGCCAAATACGGCAAATCCAAATGCAAGCGGCATTAATACTTCCTCGAATGTTGGAAAATACGTTCGTAAGTCAACAGAATTGTATGATAATTTCTCATTCAATACGACTTTAAACAATATTGGAGATTTTAAAGCGGGAACAAAAAAATTCGCGATGGATGTTTACACTTCTGCGCCAGTAGGCTCTATTATTTCATGGCAGGCAGAAAGCAGCGCTTCGGTTCCGTCCAATTATCCTGTTGGAAGACACAGTATTTATCAAGGAGTTGTAAAACAAAGCAACGCTTGGCATACCATTACTTTTACGTATGTAAGTACGCCAGATGCTTCGACGCCAGATAATGATGTTAACCGTTTTGTTTTCTTGTTTGAACCAGGAACTAATTCTGGAAACACTTATTATTTTGACAATTTAAGAGCTCTAAATTTAGTGTCTACAGAAACTCCAGCAGGATTGCCTTCGCCTTGGATTAGTACAGATTTAGGTGCTGTTACGCCAGCAGGAGAAGCGACACATTCTAATGGTACTTACACGATCAAAGGAGCAGGAAATGATATTTGGGACACAAGCGATCAATTTCAGTTTGTAAATCAGTCTATAACTGGAGATGCCGAAATTATTGCTAAAGTTAATTCATTAACCAACACTAATACGTATGCAAAAGCAGGTGTAATGTTTCGTGAAACGCTTACAGCAACTTCAAAACATGCTATAACAGATGCAAGTGCTGCGGCAGGAATTGAGTTTTTAACTCGCGATACTACTTCGGGAGTAACAACTGCTACGGTTACAACAGGAGCTGCTCCAAAATGGGTTCGTTTGGTAAGATCAGGAAATGTATTTACTTCTTATGCTTCTGATAACGGAACTACATGGACACAAGTTGGAACGCCAAAAACAATTGCAATGGCGAACACAATTTATGTGGGAATGGCAGTTACCTCTCACGCTAACGGAACATTAGCAACAGGAGTTTTCAGCGATGTAACGGTTAGAAATATTACAGCAAACCCTAATGTGAATTTAGCTTTAGGAAAAACAGCAACAGCTTCTACAGAAGAAAATGTAACGCTTTCGGCTAGTAAAGCAACTGACGGAGATGGCGCAGCATCAAGATGGGCAAGCTCTTTTGCCAATGCTACAGAATGGATTTATGTTGATTTAGGAAGCAATTATACGCTTAACCGTGTCGTATTAAAATGGGAAGCGGCTTATGCAACGCAATACAAAGTGCAGTTGTCTGCAGATAATGTTTTCACAGAAAGCGAAACTATCAATACGCAAACAGCAAGCGATGGCGGAACTGATGATTTAGCAGTAAGCGGAACAGGAAGATATCTGCGTATTTTATGTACAGCAAAAGCTTTGGCTCCTTACGGATATTCATTGTATGAAATTGAAGCTTACGGATCTTCATCAACAGCTAGAATGGCTTTGAATGTTGAAGAAGAACCTCAAACGGAAGAAGCTGTTTTTGCAGTATATCCAAATCCGACGAATAATTATGTTCAAGTTTCATCTCCTGATAACTTAGACAATAAAGTCATTACCATTTATGACAACACAGGAACTTTGATTTTACAGAACAAACCTCAAGGAAATGAAAGCGTAATTGACGTAAGTAAACTTCGCAGAGGAATTTATATTCTAAACTTCAAATCAGATCAAAAAAGCTGGACTAAAAAGCTGATTAAGAAGTAATTTTTTAAATCCGTTGGGTGCAATTTAAAGAAATACCAATTGCACCTAACGGATTATTTAGTCATTAATTTGAAAATGGCTTTGGTTTAAAATCTATTTATTAATCTCAAATTATTTAAATATGAAAAAAATTAGACTTCAAAGATTTTCTTTATTGACAGCACTCTTTTTAGTGTTTTCAAGCCTGACGCATGCTCAAGGGCCTGTGCCATTTACAATCAGTAATAATTCCACTTTCGCAGACAGCGATCTTTATGTGGCCATTGTCGGAATCGACTATACCACAGGAAACCATGTTTGGGTAAATGCCAAAACAAGTCAGGTTCTACCAATGAATGCTTCTTACAATACCGTTACAGGACCAACTTATGGTGGAAATACAGGTCCAGGACAAAACTCAAAATATGCAGCCTGTTTTACCAAGCTAAGTGAAATTCCAAACAAAACTTTCACATTACCTTTAATTGCGGGATGTCGAGTTTTTATTTCTAAAGGCTCTCAATTGTATTTTTACTTTTTCGGTGCCAGCGGAGCGCCTTCGGGGTATGCTTCGCCAAATCCGCAGAATGCTACAGATCCAAATCAGGGAATTTTGTATGAAATGATCGAATTGACCAATAATCAATACGGTTTCTTCGGAAATCCAACAAGGGTAGATTCATACAAATATCCAATGGGATTGGAGTTGTTTGGCGCTAACGGATATCAAAAGAAAGTAGGCGATTTGAAAAAACACGCCGATATTGTTGCCGCTTTTAAAGCGAATGTTCCAGCAGAATTTCAAGGTTGTGTAAACGATGCAACAGGAGAAATTACTGCTCCGTCAAAAACTTCAGCTTATGCTGAAGGATCGGGCCCATACGCCAATTATTTAAAATCGTATATCGACGCGATTTGGAACAAATACAAAAATGAAGATTTAATATTTTATGCAGGAGATGCCGGAGTTTTTAAAGGAAGAGTTATTGGAGAACAACTGGAAATGGTTGGGCAATCTGGAGCTTTTGTTGGAAGAACTGGACGCGTTCAAAATCGACCAACGACTCAGGAAGCTCTTGAAGGAAAAGGTGTTTTGGACAGGAGATTGGTTGACGGAGATCTGGATTTAGTAATTCAAGCTCAATTAACGGCTGCGATCAACCGTCATGTGGTAAACACTACAACGGCAAATCCGGGACAGCAGAATTGGTACGATGCATCAAAATATTATCAAACAAACCCAACCAATCATTATTCTAAATTTTGGCATTTGCCAGGAATTAATATCGATAATTTAGCTTACGGTTTTGCTTATGATGATGTTGCCGATCAATCGCCATCGCTTCATTCGCCACAGCCGACAAAAGTTATCGCTACGTTTGGAGGTTATTATGGACTTACAACGCCTTCGGTTCCAGCATCGACAGATGTAATCACAGTTTATAAAGATTGCAATTATACAGGATTCTCAGGCGGATTAACAATTGGAGATTATAATCTGGCTCGTTTGAATTCGTTAGGAGTTTTAAATGATGATATTTCTTCACTTAAAATCACTCAAGGTTATCAGGCGATTTTATATCAAGACGATAATTTTGGAGGGGCTTCAACCGTAATCAATTCTGATAATTCTTGTTTGAATACGACTTGGAATGATAAAGTGAGTTCTATTAGAGTTATAGCAAACGGAACGGCAACTTTAGGAAATCAGACTTTCTTTCTTCAAAACAGAAACAGTGGTTTATACATGGATGTTTGGAATTCTAGCATGTCAAACGGAGCAGGAATCAATCAAGGCGCTTTGAATTCTGGAAACAATCAGAAATTTACTTTTACGCATTTAGGAGACGGAATGTATAAAATCATTGCGAACCATAGCGGTATGTCAATGGATATCAATAATTTTAATAAGGCCAATGGTGCAAGAGTAGAGCAGTATCCGTATAACGCCACAACAAATCAGCAGTTTATTTTAGTTTCTACTGGAGATGGCTATTATAAAATTGTTGCCCGTCATAGCGGAAGAATTGTTGAGGTTGCAGGAGCAAGTACAGCTTCTGGCGCAATTGTTCAGCAGTGGGATAATAACAACCAAACTTGCGGACAATGGAAATTAGTTCCCGCAACAAGTTCACAAACTTCAGTATTGATTCAAGCAGAAGATTATTCAGCGATGAGCGGTATTCAAGTCGAAGCAACTACAGATACAGGCGGCGGTTCAAATGTTGGTTATACAGAAACTGGAGACTGGTTAGCGTATAACAATATTAATTTCCCAACAACAGGATCTTATTTAATTGAATACCGAGTAGCAAGCGCAGTTACAGGTGGAAGATTATCTTCTGATTTGAATGCAGGAGCAATTGTTTTAGGAAATGTTGATATTCCGAATACAGGGGGTTGGCAAAATTGGCAGACTGTTTCGCAAACCGTAAATGTAAACGCAGGAACGTATAATTTCGGAATCTACATTCAGAATACGGGAATGAATATTAACTGGATTAAAATTACAAAAGTGGCAGGAACAGCTAGAATGGCGGCAGCTGAAACAATAGAAGAACCAGAAGAAACGGTTTTAAATGTTTATCCAAGTCCAGTAGAAAATACTCTTTTTGTTACCACAGATCTTTCTGGAGAAACTGCAAAAATTGTGGATTCTCAAACTGGAACTACTTTGTCTTCACAAAAAATAACCAACAATAGTTTTGATGTTTCGCATCTTAGAAAAGGAATCTATTTTATAGTTTTTGAGAAAGATGGTAAGCAAACCATCAAGCGATTCATAAAGAAATAGTTTTAAAAAGTGATCTCAGGCTTTAGATTTAGATCATAATTTACGTAGTGTTAGTTCTACGGTATTAGATTATAAATCAAATCAAAAAATCTAAAGTCTGAAATCTTAAATCAAAATATATAACTCAAATAACCGTCCCATGTTTACGAGTTTATTAATCTATTAAAACAATTATTATGAAAAACAATTACCGAAGAATGCTGCAGAAATGCATGATTATTTTAGTGTTGGGGGCTTTTAATTTAGTTTCGGCCCAAAAGAAAGTAATAGCTTATGTTCCGAACTGGATTGATTTGAATGCCTTTTCAAGTACGATTCAGTACAGTAAATTGACGCATATTAATATTGCATTCGAAAATCCTGATGCAAATGGTTATTTAAGCTTTAATTCAGGAAGTAATGCCATTATCAATGCGGCGCATGCCCAAAACGTTAAAGTTTTTGTATCGCTAGGAGGAGGTTCTGTTTCAGAAGGCGGACCAATTCGCGATAATTATTTTAATTTAATAACGCCAGCCAATAGAACGGCTTTTATCCAGAAAATCTACGATTATGTAGTGGCTCACAATTTTGATGGAGTAGACGTTGATTTGGAAGGTCCAGCAATTAACGGAGATTACGGCGGATTTGTAATCGCTTTGGCTAATAAATTGCATGCCAATGGCAAATTGATTTCAGCAGCGCTTTCAGAAGGATATGGTGGTGCCAATGTACCTTCATCTACTTTTGCGGCTTACGACTGGATCAACATTATGGCTTATGATGCAACTGGGCCTTGGGCGCCAAACAATCCGGGTCAGCATTCTCCTTACAGCATGGCAGTAAACCAATTTAATTACTGGACAGGAAGAGGATTACCAGCAAGTAAAGCTATTATTGGACTTCCGTTTTATGGCTACGGTTTTGGCGCTTCTGCCAATCAGGGAATTTCTTATGCGAATATCGTAGCGCAATATCCAGGAGCTGAAAATCTAGATCAGGTAGGAAATACGATTTATTATAACGGAATTCCAACCATCAAACAAAAAACAACTTTTGCTATTCAGAATGCGGGAGGAGTTATGATTTGGGAATTGTCTCAAGATGCAACAGGAACAAAATCTTTGTTGAATGCCATTAATCAGGTAATTACTGGAGGTACTTCTCCAGGAACAGGAACTTTAATTCAAGCCGAAAATTACAATACGATGAGTGGGGTTCAAACCGAAGCAACAACTGATACAGGTGGAGGTTTAAACGTTGGATATTGCGATACAGGAGACTGGATGGCGTATTACAATATTAATTTTCCAACTTCTGGTTCATATCAAATAGAATATCGCGTTTCAAGTGCGGTTACAGGCGGTAGATTATCATCTGATTTAAATGCAGGAACGATTCAGCTTGGTGCCATAAATGTTCCAAATACAGGAGGATGGCAAAATTGGCAGACGATTACGCAAACCGTAAACGTAAATGCAGGAACGTATAATTTTGGAATCTATGTTCAAAATACTGGTTTTAATATCAACTGGTTTAGAATAACAAAATCGGGTTCAACGGCAAGAACAGCTGCGCCAACTACAGAACAATCAATTGCAAGTTTGGAAGTTTATCCAAATCCAACTGAAAGCCAGCTTTTCTTTAGTACAGAGGTTTCTGGCGGAAATGTAAATGTCATCAACACAGAAGGCGGAGCAACTGTTTTCTCTCAAACTGTAAACAATAACAGTATTGATGTTTCTACTTTAAAAACAGGAATTTATCTAATTTCAGTTGAGAAAAACGGAATCAAAACGGTAAGACGTTTTATTAAAAAATAATACTAACCCATTTGCCATAATGGTTTTAGATACATTAAATTTTAGGTTTTAATGTGATAAAGGCTGTCAGAAATGATAGCCTTTTGTTTAACCATAATAGTCTTTTTTTAAACCGCAAAGCACGCAAAGGTTTACGCAAAGAGCGCAAAGTTTTTTTAAGTTAAATTTTATAAAATAAAAAGTTCGCAAAGTTTTGAGTTTAGCTTTGCGAACTTTGCGTTTTTATAAGTTTACAGAGATAAAAAATCTTTGCGTGCTTTGCGGTAAAAAAAAAGAATCATTTGAGGCTTTTAACGCCCCCATTTTTCAAGTCAACTGTAAAATGATCTGCTGGGATTTCATGCATAAATTTATTGAAGATAATAAGAAATAATTTCATCTGTTTTTGCAGCGCAGTGTCTTTTGAAAGATCTGCTTTAGAACCTTCTAAAAATAAATGAGATAAGACTTTGTATTCTTTTGCTCTTTGAATTCCAACATCGGCTAAAGCCAATTCATCAGCACTTCTAAAACGATAAAAATCTACTAGAAGATCATAACCCGTCCAATTAAAATTTTCTTTTTTGAGATTGTTTTGAGATAGAACTTTTTCTGATTTTGCTTCAGCCTCATTCCATTGTTTTTGAAATTGATCTTTATTTTTAAGAATAAAATCAAAATCTTTATCCGATTGCATACTGGCCAAAACAAGCAAATCTTTTGCAGAAACATTCATTATAAAATCTTTGAAAGCAGAAGGCCAATCGTCTTTTAAGAATCGAAGACGTACTAATTCTTTTAAATGAAAATCGGTAAAATCGTGATAGTTTTTTGTTTTTAAAATATCAATATTCCAAATGTCTTGTGCATTTTGACTTTCTAGAAATTGATATTCCATTTTATACAAATCAAAAAGTTCGTTGTATCTCGGAACATCATCTGTAGTAATGGTTTGAATATCTACAAGATTATCTTTTTTGAAAGTCAATAATTTGTAAGCGGGAATATAGGCCGCAAGCGATGGCGTCTGAATATTAACCAAAGTATTTCCTTTTGCAGAAGTTCGAACTCCTGTATCATTAATATGCATATGTCCGCCAAAATGAATTTTTAGTCCTGCATCTGCAAAAACTTGTGCTACTTCTTCAACAGGAACACGGTTTAACTGCCATTTGTTAGGGCCAAGCAATTCTTTTATTTCTGCGGAAGCGTCATCGTTAAAATCAATCATTGGAAAATGGCTGAAAGCGATCAAGGTTTTTCCTTGTTTTTTGGCTTCCGCCGAAATCGTCTCAACCCATTTTATGAGATGTTTTTTGTTAGAAAGCACATTGTTATAACCTGTACTGGCTTCGCTGTAATTTTTAGAATCTTTTTCTGCAGAAGCATTTTTCTTCGGAATATAAACATTTCCATCAATCGCCATTAACCAAAGTCCGTCGATAGGTTCTACGACATAACTAACATCTGGAACTTCGTAATCTGGAGCTACTTCGTATACGCGATTTGCCAATTTTGAACTTTCTAAAGCTTTTTCGAATGTATAATTTTTGCTTGTATAAGAAGAAAACGGAGTTGCCCAGAATTTGTATTTTTTATTGGGATGAAAACCAAAATCATGAAGCTGATCTGTAATTCCTAAATAACCCATTTTAGCAATATCGGCTGTAACAACTACTGGCTGTTCGATGTTTAAATTGGGCTTATAAAGGCCGTCTTTGCTAAAAATGGGCTGGCTTTTACCATCATTTCCTAAGAAATCTTCTTTGCCTGATTCTTGAGCAAAAGGCCCAACTGGATCATGATTTCCTGTGGTGATGAAGAATTCTATTCCGTATTTTTTGGTGTATTGTTCTAATATTGTAGCTAGTCCGCGAACGTGAATTGGTTGTCCGTCATCGGTATAATCTCCGGGGAGTGCCACATATTTTATTTTTCGTTTTGCGATATCTTCTAAAGCAGCTATAAATGCAAAATAATTTTCATTGAAGATTCTAGTGGAATGCAACTGAGATGACATGGTTCGAATTAAAACATGTTCTCCCGTCTTAGGATTTAGAACGCCTTTGTAATCGGAGTCAGAAAAACTGCCGAATAAATCCTGTAGATGTACATCTGAAAGAAATGCGATTTGTGTTCCGTTGAGGTTTTTTACTTTTTGTGCTGATGCGACATTATTGAAAAAAACTAGGAGCACTAACATGTATAATATTGTATATCTTGAATTCATAGGTTTCGTATTGTTTTTTAACGCAAAGAGCGCAAAGTTTTTTCGCAGAGAACGCAAAGATTTTGAGTATGATTTATAAAATAAATAAGTCCACAAAGCTTTGTAGATTTTATATTTTTTTTAAAATATCAAATTCAATTTTTAACATAGCCCGCGGTTTCAACCGCGGGAACATGACGTATATTCCTCTCTGTGCGTTCTTGCGGTTGAAACCGCAGGCTATATCTGAAAAACTATATGGATAAAGCTTTGCGGACTTTGTTTTTGCTGTGCAAAATCTTAAGAAAAAAATCTTTGCGAACTTTGCGTAACTCTTTGTGTCCTTTGCGTTAAAAAAACGGTTAAAAATTAAGGCACGTTTACAGGATTATTTCTAACATAACTTCCATCATCATATTTAATCTGATAAGGAGAATTAAAGAAAGTGCTTGGCAGATAATAATCGGTTGTGATGATTTGTGCACCTGATTTTTTAGCAGCTTCAAAATGCGAATAATCATTGGCGCGCGCTTCTTTGGTATCAGAATCGGCTCTAGTTCTTATTAAATAGCCTTTTTTAACTAAATCTTCAATTTGTGGATCTTCAGAATTGTTTCTGAACAAAGCTGCGGCCTCTGGTTTTCCTGGTTTGGCGTTAATAAAAACGGCGCGTCCCTTAAGGGACGGATGATTCAATGCGTACAAATCTCTTTTTACGCCGTTATTATCTAATAAGAATAAAAATCTTCCTTTTGCCTCTTTTAATGTTGGCCAATTGTTATGCAAAACCGCTTCTTCGAGTGTTTTATATTTTCCGCGAACCATGTCTGGCGTAATCAGTTTGTCTTTTCCTAATTCTTTTCGGATTACTTTGTCCATTTCGTCAAAAACTGCTGTGGTGAAATCTTCTGGTTTTGTTCCGAAGAAATTAGCATCGCCGTCTTTTGGTTCTAGAGTAATGAAAACAGGAATATGATTTGGATTGGCATCTGACCATTTTTTCAATTCCTGAAGGCAGATTTCGAAAGTATAGCAAGAAGTTCTAAAATCGATATCTGGCATATGGAAAACCTTGAAACCTGGTTTTTTCATTAGTCCGTTTGGGTCGTAAGCTTCTTCAGATTTCGCAATTTCCAAACCTTTCGGGTGCGCATATTTTCCGCCTTTCGCGTCAGCAAAAATATCAATTTCCAGATTTCGCAAACCTTTGTTTAATTGATCGGTAATGCTAATGTGAGTGTATTGCAAACCTTTAAGCGAACGAGAAGTATCTCTAGCTTGAATAAGATTGTATAAGTCAGTTTCAATCGCGTGACGATAACTGTTATGTGATCCGATAACCTGAATTTGGTTAATTTTCAGATTGTCGTTTTGCATTTGAGCACTTAAATTTAAAGCACTGGCAAATAATAAAGTGAACAAGAATGATTTCATAATTCTAAAATGTAATTAAAACTGTTTGACTGGGACGCATCAAAAGAAAATTCCATTTTTTGAAAGTGACTAAATTAAATGTCATGCTCGATTTTGATGTTAGTTTAATAAAAAGAAATCGCAAAGACATTCCTATTTCTGCTTGAAAAAAGTAGTATTTCTACATCAAATGTGTTTGTTTTTTAATTTAAAGATAACATTGACACAAAAAAGATTGGAGTTTCATTTCCTTATTTTACGATAGTATAAAGCCTCTAATTGCCGTATGAATAATCCTGAAATTTTTGAACAGACGTATAACCAATATTGGAAAAAGCTCAACGCTTTTTCTTATACGATGACTCAGGATAAAGACTTGGCACAGAACATTGTTCAGGATGTTTTTGTGGATTTATGGGAGAGAAAAGAAGAACTGAATATTAATGCAATTGAACCGTTTTTGTTTCGTGCGGTTAAGAATCAGGTTTTCAAACATTACCAGAACAATCGTTTTGATAAGACTATTTTAGAAGAAAAATTTGAAGACTACATTATAGATAATTTTTCAACAATTGATCCAGAAATTATGGATCTACTTTATTCTCTATTGGACAAACTTCCAGAAAAGAGAAAAGAAGTTTTGCTGATGTATAAATTTCAGGATATGACAATCGATCAGATTGCAGAAGAACTTGGAATTTCTAAACAAACCGTAAAAAATCAGATTTCATCGGCGGTGAAACAACTTCGAGAAGGCTTAAAAGACTTAGCTTGGCTAGCTCCTTTCATTATTTTCAATCAAAAATTTTAAAATAACTTTCGCTTGATGTTTTCATAATATTTGGTGATAGTACGATTTCGTGATTCTGGTACTTATATAAAACAATAGTCTGTTAAGTGTAATTAGCAATTTTTGTTTTAACACATAGAAACATAGATTTTTCTTTTTAATAAAAGGTATTTAAAAAAACTAGTTTTTACACATAGCTATACAACTATGATTATTTAAACTAGTGAAACGCCTTTAACAAACAGCGAAAAACTATGATTCTATGTGTTGAAAAATTACACTGATAGGCAGTAATAAGTATTATGATAAAAAGAATCAAACATAGTTTAGAATATCTGCTGGATAAAAGTTCGCGAGGAAAAACTTCGTCGGCAGAAGAAAATTTATTACATGATTTTGCTTTTAGCGAATATCAGAATTCAAAATGGGATAATGATTTTATGGGAAACCCAGAAATCGAATCTCAAAATATCTATGAAGAAATTCAATTAAGAATTGGAAGAAAGAGATCTTTCCGTCCTTATTTAAAATATATAGCTGCTGCCAGCATTCTTTTTCTACTTGGTTTAGGATTTTTCTTGAGACCAAATGTTTTAAACCAAAAACAAATCACATTTAAAACGTCATCGATTCCCAAATCTATCCAATTAAGTGACGGTTCGAAAATTTATCTGGCAGCAAACTCATCATTTCAGTATCCTGAAAAATTTGAAGGCGATCAAAGAACGGTTTCTTTACTAAAAGGAAACGCGTTTTTTGAAGTTGCCAAAGACAAACAGCATCCTTTTATTATTCATTCTGGTGAAATACAAACCAGAGTTGTAGGAACTTCATTTCACATTCAATTATCAAAATTAAACTGTAAGGTAATCGTAGTAACCGGAAAAGTAAATGTTTCAGGAAAAGGACAAAGTGTTGATTTAGTACCGAATCAGGAAGCTTTATTTGAGTCTCAAAAGTTAACCAAACAAATGGCTGATAAAGCTTTTTTGGTGAATTGGTATAATGAAGATGTGACGTTGGAGCAAACTACTTTAAAACAAGTAATCACCATTTTACAATACAAATACGGAGTTTCATTTGAGTATGATGACAAATACGTATTAGCAACGCCGTTAACGGTATTCATCAAGAAGGACGCGACATTAGAAAATGTTTTGGAGCAAATAAATTATATCACAAACCTAAAATTCAAAGTTTATGGCGAAATAGTAAAAGTGGATTAAAAACAAAAAAGCAGTTGCGGGAACAACTGCTATTAATAATTAAGCATCGTAAAAACAATTACTTAAATCATGTATTTTAAACCTTCTTATTTAAATCTAAAGAGTTTTGTCTTTTTAGTTCTAGCTTTACTTGCCTTTCAGAGCGGTTATAGTAAAACTAATTTGCTAAAAGAGCCAAAAGTAACAAATAAAATAGAAAAAGCTACCCTTGTCTCTATTTTTTCAAAATTAACGCAGCAGACTGACTACAAATTCAGTTATGGACAAGCTGTAATTGCTGATAATACAGTTTATGCAGTAAATTATAACAGTGAGTCTATTACGGCGATTTTGAATGATCTTTCTAAAAAAGCCAATTTTAATTATAACATTAACGGAAAACTAGTTTTAATTCAAAAAACAGCTGCGCCAAAAGCAGTTAATACTAAAGCGGTTGACAGAATTAAAGTAAAAGGAAAAGTGGTCGATGAAAATAAACTGCCGATTCCTGGAGCAACAATTACAGAAACAAGTTCGTCAAATTCAACGGTAACTAATTTCGATGGAGAATTTGAAATTACAGTTGGAGAAGGAAAAACGATTGACATTTCTTATATGGGTTATAAAACTAAAACAGTTGCCGTACAAACTGGTTTTATGACCATTCAATTAGATCCAAATACAGCGGAATTAAACGAGGTTTTGGTTGTAGGTTACGGAAAACAATCTAAAAAAGACGTTACTGGTGCGGTTACACAATTGGAAGCAGCAAACTTCAAACAAGGTGTAAACGTTTCTGTAGACAATTTAATACAAGGAAAAGTGGCTGGTGTGCGTGTTGTAAATACTAGCGGTGAGCCAGGAGCGGGGGTAAACGTAACAATTCGTGGAGTTGGATCTATTAGAAGCGGAAGTACGCCGTTGTTTGTTGTAGATGGTGTGCCTTTGTCTAATGACGATGTGAGTCCGTCGGGAAGTAATGTTGGATTTGGAACTTCTTCAGCAAAAAATCCATTGAACTTTTTGAATACAAGCGATATCGAATCGATTACGGTTTTGAAAGATGCGTCGGCTTCTGCCATTTATGGAGCAAGAGGATCTAACGGAGTGGTTTTGGTAACCACTAAAAAAGGTTCTAAAGGAGAAGGAACATTAACTTTTGATACTTATACAGGAGTTGCAACTGTGGCTAACAAACTTGATGTTTTAAGCGCTGGCGAATACAGAAATGCAATTAAAGACAAAGCGTTTGATCACGGCGGAAATACAGATTGGCAAGATGTAATTTACAGAACAGCTATTACGACAAACAATTCGCTGTCTTTTTCTAAACAGACAGAATCTGGAAATTATTATGCTTCGATTGCTCAAATGGATCAGGAAGGTGTGGTTCGCAACAGTAATTTCAAACGTCTTTCTGGAAGAATCAATGCTACTGAATCGTTTTTGGATAACAAACGTTTGAAAGTAAAAATGAATCTTACGGCGAGTGAAACTAAAGATAATGGAGTTCCAACAAGTGATGACGGTGGTTCTAACGGACAATTGATTGTGCATACTTTAATGGCAAACCCGACCCGTTCTGTTTTTGATGCGAATGGAAATTATACCAATTTCAATATGAATGCGCATTACAACCCAGCGTATTTGTTGAGCATTTACCAAGATCAGACTAGAACTTTAAGAGTTTTAGGAAACTTAGAAGCGTCTCTTAGAATTATTGACGGATTAGAATATAAATTGAACATTGGTGTCGATCGTTCGATGGCGGAGAGAAACACAACCATTTTTCCAAACTTAACCGATTTGAATCCGAAAGGGAAATATGTTCAGAATAATTTAGACTCTAAAAACTCTTTAGTTGAGCATTATCTAACGTACAATTTGAATTTAGATAAACATAAAATTGAAGCTTTAGGAGGTTTTTCATACCAAAAATTTGAAAGATCGGGTACAAGTTTCAGCATTGACGGAATCGCAAATCAAGGTGAGGGAGTTCCGCCTTCAATCAATCCTGGTTTTAAAGGCACGCAATCTGGAACAACAGGTTACGCGCAGGAAAATGAATTGCAGTCTTATTTCGGAAGATTGAATTACAGTTTTGATAACAGATATCTTTTAACAGCTTCAATGAGAGGTGATGGTTCTACTCGTTTTGGTAAAAACAACAAATATGGTTATTTCCCATCATTTGCCTTAGGATGGAATATTGCTAACGAAAGTTTCTTGAGAGATTCTTCTACTTTGAACAATTTAAAACTAAGAGCAAGCTGGGGACAAACAGGAAACCAAGAGGTTGAAAATAAAATTACGCAAGCTAGTTATTCTTTGTCTGGAGCTGATGGATATTATTTATACGACGATTTAAATCTAGTGAATGGAGTTTCTGTAAACAGAACACCAAATCCTGATTTGAAATGGGAGGTTGTAACGCAATATAACGTTGGTCTAGATTTCAATTTATGGAATGACAAGTTATATGGAACATTAGATTATTTCAATAAAACGACTACCGATGCGATTTTAAATGTTCCATCTCAAGCTTTGAGTCCAACGACTACAATCTGGACAAATATTGACGGTAAAATCATCAATAAAGGAATCGAGTTTATGTTAGGTTCAAAAATAGTGGACACTAAAAACTTCTCTTGGAATATTGATATGAATGGAGCAACGCTTCATAATAAAATTGAAGATCTTCCGGTTTCAGAAATTTTGACAGGAACAATTTCTGGTCCTGGGCAATCGGGTGTAAATGCGAATATCTACAAAAGCGGATACGCAGCAGGATCATTCTATTTGTTGGAACACATTGGTTTTGATGCCAATGGAGCAAATATCTTTAAAGATCAAAACGGAGATGGTAAAATTGACAATAGCGATAGAATCATTATCGAAGGAGCTTTACCAACTTTCTACTACGGATTTAATAGTGATATGAGATACAAAAACTTTACATTCTCATTTTCTATTATCGGACAAACGGGAGGCTATTTATTGAATAATACAGGTTTAAATGCATTAAATATCAACAACTTGGCATCTGACCGCAACGTAGCGACAAATTATTATGAGTCTGGGGCAAATCCTGCAAATTCACCAATTTTGTCCACTTTATTCTTAGAAAAATCAGACTTTATCCGATTGAATACAGCTCGTATTGGTTACAATTTTGATTTAAAAGGATTGAACTGGATCAACGGATTAACACTTTATATTACAGGTCAAAACTTAATTACGATTACCAATTACACAGGTTACGATCCGTTAATCAACAGTCCGAAATCTAATGGAGGAAATCAATCTATCGGTATTGATTATGCGAGTTATCCAACTTCTAGAACATTCAGTTTTGGAGCAACTTTAAAACTATAATTATTATGAAGACAAATACTATTTTTAATATAAAAACATTAGCGATATTTTCTTTTATATGGCTTTTTGCAAGCTGTACGAATCTTGACGAAGTGGTGCTGGATGAGGTTTTAGGAGAAGACGCTTCAAATCCTGCTGGAGCTTTGGCGGCAGCTTATGATCGTTTGGGAGACGGAACTTTTGTAGATCATGGCGGTGTTTTCTCTTTACAAGAATATACGACAGACGAAGCCATTTTGCCAACTCGCGGAAGTGACTGGGGAGACGGAGGAAAATGGAGAGACATGCATGAGTTTACTTGGAAATCGGATAATGCAATTGTGGTAGATAACTGGAATAAATTGACAAACGGAATTACGCGTTCCCTAACGGCTATTCAATCAGTTGAAGAAAGTTCAATTCCAGAGAAGAAATTGTTTTTAGCGGAAGCGAAAGGACTTTTAGCATATTATTTATACACGACTTTAGATTTGTACGGTCAAGCGCCTTATAGAGACCCGATGAATCCGAATGCGCCTTTACAGATTTTAAAAGCCGATACGCAAATTGATCAATTGATAAAAGATGTAGAAGCTTTATTGCCAGATTTGGCAGAAATGGGAACACAGCAGACGCATCATGGAAGATTTACAAAAGAAGCGGCGTATGGATTTTTAGCGCAGATGTATTTGAATCGTGCTGTTTTTAAAGATCGTTATAATGCATCTTCAAGCTTTAATTTTACTGAAGCGGCAGCAACGGGTACAGGAACAGATATGGATCGGGTAATTTATTATACTTCATTGCTGATTGATTCTGGAAAATATTCTTTAGAAAGTGATTATTTCAAAAACTTTGCAAGAGACAATGATAAAGGAAAAGAATTGATTTTTGCTATTTCTCAAAAGATCGATTACATCAGAAATGGTTCAAACAGTTTTGCTTATGTGTGTATGGAGCGTAACCAGAGAACTTCTGCTGCAAATAGAGGAACCAATGCGGCTTGTACAACTCCTGAGTTTTTTGCAACATGGGATGGAAATCATGATGATCCGAGATTTCAGCAAAAATACCAATATTCTGACGGAACTTGGTTTAAAAATGACGGTACAGATGTAAGTGTTCCAGCAACAGATATTGTACCTAAAAGTGCCAATTTGCCTTGGTTCCACTTCAATAGAGGAATCCAGTACGGACCACAATACGGTTCAATCCTATTGTCTTCTGGTTCATTGGAAATGCTTAACGGACGTATAAAAGTCTCTCCATTATACATGGAAAAAAGCACAACAACAAGAATGGATTTTACGCCTTCTTTGACTTTTAAGAATCCAGCTCAGGCTGTTTTTGCTCAAAATGAAATCAATCAAGGAGCACGTATTTTTAAATATGAATTTGACCCAGAAGGAGGAAACGGAAACAGTAATGTTGATATTCCGTTATATCGTCTAGGCGGAATTTACACGATGAGAGCCGAAGCGTATTTCAGAAAAGGAAATACAGCTCAGGCCATGGAAGATTTGAACAAATTGCGCACAAGCAGAAAAAGAGAATCATTATATGGAAGTACGCCAGGTAAAGCTTTGACAGCAATTGACCAGACCGTTTTATACAACGAGATTGGTTTTGAATTATACTGGGAATTATATAGAAGACCTCAAATGATCCGTTTTGGAAAATTTGATCTTCCTGGAACTGCAAAAGCTGCTTCACAACCTTACAGAAGAGTATTCCCAATTCCACAATCGACAATCGACGTGACCAAGGAGTTTAAACAAAACCAAGGATACAATTAAGTTTGTTTTTTAGAGTAACAAAGTAACAAAGTGACAAAGGTGCAAAGGCACAAATTAAAGCGCTAAATCTAACATTAAATATTTACAATGAATTTTTTAGCAATTAAAAAACTTTGTCACTTAAAATCTTTAAAGTTTGTGTGTTAGTTTTTTTTATTTTTTTCCAAAAAGCCTGTTTTCAAAAAAGCAGGCTTTTTTTTTAGATGCTAAGGTTCTGAGATGTTAAGATTCTAAGTTTTTTTCTGCACTGTAGAGATGCACTGCAGTTCATCTAAACCAAAGTTTTTCCTTTCCCACTAATAAAAATTTAAGTCTGTAAAAGGAAACTTAGAATCTTAGCATCTCAGAACCTTAGTATCTTTAAAAAGAACTTAAAAAAATATAATAAACGAATAGTTAAATGTAAGTGTTATCAGGTTGATAATGAGTATATTTGAGATAGCTTTGAAACATCATTAAAATGTTAAAATAAAACTCATTAATAACTCAAAATATAAAAATCATGATACATCAGATCGATACTACAGATAATATTGTTGCCTTTAGAGCATTGGCGGAAGTAACAAAAGAAGATTTTGTGACAACAGTAACTCCAGCCGTTGAGCATTTGGTAAAACAGACAAATGAAATTAATTTTTTGTTGGTTTTAGATACTGACATTGAGAATTTTACGGCAGGTGCTTGGCTTCAAGATGCTCTTCTTGGCTTGAAAAATCTTGGAAAATGGAATAGGGCAGCAATCGTTACGGATACAGACGAAATCATTTCTTTCACAAATGGATTTAGCTATATTGTTCCCGGTGAGTTTCGTGGTTATAAAAAAGTTGATTTTAATAAAGCATTAAACTGGGTAGAAGGAAATATAAATTAATCCAGTAGCGAATAAAAAAGAGCGCTTATTTCACATATAAGCGCTCTTTTTTTATTATGGTTTATAAAATTTTAGTGATTGTATTCGATACCGCTGCTTGATTGAGCATCAATTTTGTCTTTAGATACTTGACTATATTTTTTATAACATGCCGATGCCAAAATTGGTAATGCAAGACTTCCTACAACAGCACTTGCTTTTGGATGTCCCATTTTCTTCAAAACTGCCGATGCTAAAAGAGCACCAACGCCAACACATACCATTTGTTTTACTGACAGATTTAACGGTTTGCTTTCAGGTTTAATTCCGTGTAATAATGGGTCTATAAAATTTAAATTCTCCATAATGCCAATTAATTTTAATTTTACTTATTTGTTATTTTTAATTTTTACTGTTTTCAGTGTCAGTTTCACTCTCAATTTTCTCAATTTCGACCTTTTCCTTTTTTATGGCTTGGCGCAAAAGAGCAAAAAGACTCATATAAACATTTGCCATAAAAACTAGAGAAAACCCTGCCAAAATATATCCTCTCCAGTCATTTAACAAAAGTTTATAATCGCAGATAATCAGAAACGCAATTGTAACGTAATGACTAAAGCAATATTCACACGTAAGGAGATAAAAAAACTTCCTTGACAGTATGTATTTGTCATTTTTAGAATGTCTGACACACCATTCATGCGGTTCTCTAAAAATCTCTTCGTGTGTGACAGTCCAGCTGATGCAAGCAATTGGAATCGCTAGTACAAAAAGCCAGACAATTTGAGTGGCTAAAGTCATATCACTTAATGCTTTACAATTTACGAAATTTTGTTATTCTCTCGGGTGATTTTCAGGATAATGTTCTGCATCAAAATCGTCCAATTCTTCATCCTTATCCAGATCGACGTCTTTTTCCAGATCATTTTCATAATCCAAATCAGGATCATATTCATCATTTAAATCATCTTGTTTGCCATCGTTTGTAATGGCATCATCTTCATTGATGATTCTTTCCTGATTAGGAATATTCTCTGAACGGATATTAGTATTAGGTTCAAAATCTCCTTTAGGATGCGATGGATCTTCAATAAACTCTTCCTGATATTGATATGGATCTTCATCACGTGCATAATTGTCATTGTCAACCAGCGTATTTTGTTCATAATAATCAGGATCGCTTTCGCCAAATTCTCGATTGTCATGTTTTTTCAAAACTTGTTTGAACTCGTCTTCATTAGAGTAAGTACCGTCAACAAGAGTATTTTGTTCGATATAATCAGGATCAAATTGACCATAATCATGGTTGTGTTGCTTTTCCATAATACTATTTTTTAGATTATTACTTTTTCAAGATTGAATCTTCATAAAAGAAGACCTTTAATTCCTTACAGTTTACTGTAATTGTCTTATCGTAGCTTTTAAAAGTCACATCATTTTTCTGGTTTTAAATTATTTTTCGGCTTATACTAGTGACTTTAAAAAGCTGTATTTACAAATTTACCACGTAATAAGAAGGAAGTCTTTATAGAAAAATAAATGATAGTTGCATAATTAACAGTTACTTATAATGTAAATATTGTAAGAAATTATGTAAGTTTAATCTCTGGTAACAATTTACATTTGAAGTAAAATAATGTGTAATTAAATCGAAATCAATATGCCATCAGAAAAGGTAACCGCGTGCTGTCAGACTTTAATCGAAAAGAACTTAACAATAGCATTTGCAGAAAGCGCCTCTGCCGGAAAAATGTGTTATGAGTTTTCGAGAGTTATTAATTCCGGAAGAATTCTCATAGGAGGAATTGTATGTTATCACACTTCAATGAAGGAAGATTTGTTACATATTCCGTGGGGAACTATTGAACAGTATAGTGCAGAATCTGCAGAAGTTACCAAGTTAATGGCGCAAAATTTTTATCGCTACATTAATTCAGATATTTGTGTTGGTTTAACAGGACTGACAACGCCAGGGGGAAGTGAAAGTGAGTCAAAACCTGTAGGGACTATTTTTATCCATATTATCCTTGGAGAAAAACAAATTGCCAAACGTTTTGAATTTAAAGGAACTCCTGAAGGCATTATTGACCAGGCAATAGATGTTGTAGCCGATTTGATTTTGAAGGAAATCTAATAAACCAACCAAACGTCCCTACGGGACGAAACACAAAAAAAAACATTTTTTTTTCTACCGATGAGATGTTCCTAGCGGAACATGTTTTGGATAGATATTTTCTAGATGTTGTGGGCGATTTGATTTTGAGGGAAATATAATCCAATCAAACTTCCTTACGGGACGAAATAAAAAAACATTTTTTTTCTACCGATGAGATGTTCCTAGTGGAACATTTTTTTTAATTTTTTCTATTATAGAAAGAAATGCTCCTGTGGAACTTTTTTGTCTTAAAGTAATATTCTAAAAACTTTTAGAAGGCATATTAAAAGTGATTATTTTTAAAATTTGCATTGTTGAGAAAAGAATGTTCCGCTAGGAACATCTCATCGGTAGAACTTTAATTAATCATGTTTTTTCGTTCCGTAGGAACGTTTGGTCGGTAATGGCAAATACATATACGCAATTGCACATACAATTTGTATTTGCGGTGAAATACAGAAAAGCATTAATTGCAAAGGAATGGAAAGACAAATTGCATCAATATATCACAGGTATAATTCAATCTAATAATCATAAATTGTTATGTATTAATAGTATGCCGGATCATATACATATTTTTATAGGGATGCGTCCTACACAATCCATTTCAGCACTAATCCAAAATGTAAAAACAGAAACCAGCAAATGGATTAAAGAACAAAACTTGTCACCAGATTTTTCTTGGCAAGAAGGTTACGGAGCATTTTCATATTCAAGAAGCCATGTGCCAAACGTCATTCGTTATATTCAAAATCAAGAAGAGCATCATAAAAGAGAAACATTTTTAGAAGAATACCAGAAACAGCTGAAGGCTTTCGAAATTGAGTATGACAAAGAATATATTTTTAAGGAACCTCTTATGTAATTTTAGTCATCTTAGCCATCAGATGTTTCAAAATGATATTCTGTAGTTTTTCCAATTATTCTTTGCAGTATAACACGCCATTTTTAATCGTCTTTTTATCCAGTTTTCCTTTGCTGAATAATTCCTCTAGAATAATTTTTGCCTCGTTAACTGAAATATTGTGAATAACAGCATATTCTTTTGGAGCAAGTGTTGGATATATTTCAAAAATTGATAAAGAATTTTTGTTCTCAAATTTTTTCTTTTTAGCCTCAGGAAATAAAGCCAACAAAGCATTTTCATAAGCGGTGTAAGGTTTACAGCCATAGACAGTAAGCTGATTATTATTGGCATCAGCTAAAAATAAAGTTGGAAAACCTCTTATGCCAAGAGTTTTTCCTAGATTTAAATCTTCTTGAAAAAGTTTTTTGGCATCTCCATCATAGTCTGTTTTTAATTTTTCCACATTCAATCCGGCAGTTTTAGCAGCTTCTGCCAAGTTCTCCCATTTTGCAATATTCTTTTTATCTAGATATAGCTTTTCGCGAAGAATGCGCATAAATTTCACAGCCTTTTCTTTACTCTGCATTTGGGCTCCTTTCATGGCAATGCAGGAAGGATAAGAAGAATCTAACGGATCTTCAAGCCAAACATTTCCATCAATTGGCATTTCGTAATACAAACTCGCCTCGTCCCAATGATGCGCAACGTCAGAAGGTTTGCTTATTCCGCCGCTGTTATAGGTCCAATCAGGCAATAAACCGCCCATTCGGTAATCAATTTCGAAATAATCGCCGTATTCCAGTTTTAATTTTCTAAGCTGAGGTTCAATTCCCCAACAAGAAGAACAAATGGGATCGGTATAGTAAATTATCTTAACAGGTTTATTTTCTACAGGAATGGCTGTTTTTGCATTCGTTTTTTCGCCAGCAGGTATTTCGCACATTCCGCTCACAGGATCGCATAATAGCGGATTTGTTTTGTCTTTACTCATTTTAGAATTTGTTTGTGACTGACAGTTTACACTGAAAATCAGGATTAATAGTATCGACAGTATTTTCATAGTAATTTTTAAAAGGTACTCTCGGATTTATGAATATGCTGCAAAGTTGAGCAGAATTTCATAGCCAGTCAATTAGTCAAGAAAACATGACTAGAATCTAGGGATTTCATTTCTGAATAAATCTGGTTTTGTATCGGAATAATAAACTTTGCCTCTTTGCAACTTGGCACCTAAAAAACTCATTAAACTTTCATTAACAAAAAGTAAGATTTCATTATTTTATATTTGTAAGACACAAATTAATCCTAAAGCATTCTTCTCATGAAAATAAAGCCTTTTTTCTATATATTTTTATTCGGTATTATTTCGATTTCGGCATATAGCCAGAATGTGAAACTGATTAATATCAATCAGCTTAATGAGAGAATCAAAAACGGGAAAGATAGCACTTATGTCGTGAATTTTTGGGCAACGTGGTGTGCGCCATGCATAAAAGAATTACCACATTTTGAGAAATTAGGAGGAGAACACAAATCAGAAAAACTGGCTGTTTTATTAGTAAGTTTAGATTTTAAATCGAAACTAGAATCAAATGTAATTCCGTTTGTGAAAAGGAAGAATTTAAAGAATGAAGTCTTTTTATTAAATGAAAGCAGTCCACAAGAATTTATTGATAGAATTGATTCAAGCTGGTCGGGAAGTATTCCAGCAACGCTTTTCATCAAAGGAGATAAACGAAAATTTGTCGAAAGCGAATTTACCTACGAACAATTATTAACTGAATATAAAAAACTGTAAACCATTATGAAAAAAATAATCTTATTACTAGCATTAGCATTTTCTGCTTTTCTATCTCACGCACAAAATGCTGTAACACTTAAAGCGGGCGATGCTGCTCCTGATTTCAAACTGAAAAATGTGGACAACAAAGAAGTTTCTTTTGGAACTTTTAAAGATGCAAAAGGATATATTGTAGTTTTTACCTGTAACACTTGTCCATACGCAATTGGATATGAACAGAGAATTATCGATTTGGATAAAAAATTTAAACCGCAAGGATATCCAGTAATCGCTATTAATCCGAATGATCCTGAAGCTTCTACGGCTGACACTTTTGCTAAAATGCAAGATTTGGCAAAAGACAAAAAATATCCTTTCCCATATTTGTTTGATCCAGGACAGAAAATTACGGATGAGTATGGAGCAAAGCGTACGCCTCATATTTTTATCGTTTCTAAAACTGCAAAAGGAAATGTTGTTGAATATGTAGGAGCAATCGATAATGATCCAGAAGGAAATAATCCTCAGAAAATTAAATACGCAGAAGATGTAATTGCATCCTTAAAAAGCGGACAAAAACCAGCAATCACGCAGACTAAAGAAATTGGCTGTACTGTAAAAAGAAAAGCAAAAGCTTAAGTTTTTTGTTTCAGGTTTCAAGTTCCATGTTTTATTCCGTTTGCGTTTAACTTGAAACATGAAACATGAAACTTGAAACTTGAAACAAAAGAATCATAAAACACGAAACGCCCCATATTTGGGGCGTTTTTTTGGCATGTATAGATGAACAAGTTTACTTTTTATCTATTTTATAAAGTCTTCCTTGATCGGTAACGGCGTATAATGCTTCATCTTTTCCTTGTGTAATATCTCTAAATCTTTGTCCTTCGCCAGCCAATAATCTTTCTTCACCAGCCACTTTATTGTCTTTAAAAGCTAAACGTACAATATGCATACCGCTTAAAGCGCCTATGAATAAATTATTTTCCCATTCTGGAATTCGTTTTCCAGCGTAAAACGTCATACCGCTTGGCGAAACCACAGGATCCCAATAATAAACAGGCTGTTCCATTCCGGTTTGCTGCGTAATACCCTCTCCAATTTTCGTACCACTATATTCAATTCCGTAAGTAATTGTTGGCCAGCCGTAATTTGCTCCAGCTTTAATTCGGTTAATTTCGTCACCGCCTCTAGGCCCGTGTTCGCTTTGCCATAATTCGCCTGTTGTCGGATGCATAGCCAATCCCTGTGGATTTCTATGTCCGATGGTATAAATTTCTGGTAAAGCCCCAGCCTGAGTAAACGCTGGATTTCCTGGAGCTGCCTGTCCGCTTGTTGTAATACGGATAATTTTACCCAAACTGCTTGTTACAGATTGAGCCAACGGACGCGTTTCTAGAACTGATCTTTCTCCAATGCTTACAAATAAATTTCCAGTTTTGTCAAATAAAATACGGCTTCCGTAATGCAGTGTGCTTGCGTTGGGCGTGTTCGAACGATAAATAACCGTTGCGTTCTCAATTGCTTTTTCGTCGTCAGAAATTCTTCCTTTCGCGACAGCGGTAATATTTCCGCCTGCTACAACTTCAGAGAAAGTCCAATAAATCATTCTATTGGTAGCAAATGCAGGATCAAGACAAATTCCAAGTAATCCGCCTTGGCTATCTGGATTAACAGCAGGAACTCCAGTTAGTGCATTGCTGATAACACCTGCTTGAGTTACGATTTTAATTTTGCCTCCTTTTTCAGTTACAAGCAGACGTCCGTCAGGAAGATAAGCAACTCCCCAAGGAGCGCTTAAGCCGCTGGTAATAACTTTAGATTCAATTTCGGTGGTAGTTTGGATACTTCCTGCTCGTGTCTGCCCTGCAAAAGCGGGCTGATAAGTCGTATTTGCCGTTCCCGTTTCTACAGGAGGCCCTGTTGGTCCTGGATCTGTGCCTCCGTCAGTATTGTCGTTATTAGAGCAACTGCCTAAAACAAGAATGCCTGCAAGAAGAAAAATACTTTTTTGAATTATCATAATGCTTTTATTTTTTGGTTAACAATAAATTTTTGCATTATCGAACATTTCGAAAGTGAAGATTATGAATAGAGATTCAATAACGTTGAAATGGTCAGTTTCAAATGAATGCTCTGTTTTTTCAATTAAGAATGCCTAAACGCTTGTGCCATTTATGTGAAGCAGTAGAATTTCAAAATAGAAATTAAACTTCTTTTGGAAAAAGCATTTAGTGGGACATGCTTAATTGGAACGGAAAATTGTGATAAAATATTGCCAATACGAATTGGATTGTCTTCATCTTAGCAGAAATTTAACATTCAATATTTTAAAAGAAATTGGGCTGAGGCCTTACTTTTAAAGAAGATTTTAAAGGCTTTTTAATTTTTTCATGAAAATGGGAAAAACTTCGTTCAATTCGTCAAAAAGAGGATTTTTGCGATTTTTCAATTTGATTTCGCTAAACAATTTTAATCCCAAAGCAAATTGAACTGCTTCTGAATCGCTTGCAAAAATATTTTTTTGTTTGATTTTTTCTATAATTCCAAAAATTTCGTCGTGATTGTCAAATTCTATTCCAAGTTCTTTTGCTGGTTTGATTTCGCCGTTTGCATATTCCTTAAGGCTTAAAGTAAGGAAATATTTGTTTGATCTTTTTTCCATGATTTTGTAATTCTAATTTTATTTCAGCCATTTATCTACCAATGTTTTAAAGGCTTCTTTATATTGTTCGCCAACTGTTATTTCTATTTTATCAATAAAAATGGAGTTTTTGCTGATGGCGCTTATTTTATCTAGTGAAACAATGAAAGAGCGATGCACTCGCATGAACTTTGAAGAAGGCAGTTTTTCTTCTAATGCTTTAAGCGAAATAAGAGACATTAAGGCTTTCTGAGAATCCTCAAGATGTACTTTTACATAATCTTTCAGACTTTCAATGTAGGTGATATCTTTCAGTGAAATTCTGACCCATTGGTATTCAACTTTTAGAAAGATAAATTCATCATCTGCAGCAATGGAATTGAAATGATTATTTGCTTCTTCAGACAATTGTAAAACTTTGCTAGAGGCGCGCAGAAATTCTTCGTAGCTGAAAGGTTTTAAAAGATAATCCACAGCATTTACTTTATACCCTTCAATTGCATAATGATTGTAAGCAGTTGTAAAAATAATTTTTGGCAATGGTCCAGCTTGATCTTGTATTAACCTTGCCAGCTCCATTCCGCTTAAATTGGGCATATTGATATCCAAGAAAACTAAATCGGGTTTTGTTTCCCTGATAAGTCCCATGGCATCAACGGCATTATCGCAAGTAGAAATTAATTCTAAAAACGGAGTTTGCTCTATAAAAGTTTGCACCAATCTTAAAGCCAATGGTTCGTCATCTACTGCTATACATTTTAATACTGTCATTGCTCTAAATTTATCTTCAACTTAATTTTATACGTTCCGTGATCGGTAACTCCAAAAGAAATAAAATGCTGATTTGGATAAATCAATTGTAATCTTCGCTTGGTATTGGCTAAACCAATTCCACCCACATCAGAAACAGCTGTTTTTTCGAAATAAGTATTTTCTACTTCAAATTCCAGTTCGCTTTCATTTTGTGTAAGCTTTATGTAAATCTCACTTTTATCTGTGGCATGAACACCGTGTTTAAAAGCATTTTCTACTAAAGGTAGTAATAACATCGGAACAATTGGGTAATCGTGTATTTTTTCGGGAATATCTGTTGTAATGGTCAGTTTGCTATTGGCACGAAGTTTCATTAAAGCAATAAAATCTTTCATAAATTCAGCTTCTTTCAGCAAAGTTGTTTTCTCTTCAGTGCTATAAAGCAGATAGCGCATCATGCGGCTTAAAGTATGAAGTGCATTTCTAGAATCTTCAATATTGGTATACGTTAACGAATAGATGCTATTAAGCGAATTAAAGAAAAAATGCGGATTGATTTGCGCTTTTAGCATTGCTAACTCAGCTACAGTTTTGTCTTGTTCGAGTTTCTGTTTATGCTGTGCTGCTTTTTGCCAATGCTGTAACATGGCCCAACTGGTGCTTATTCCTAAAACCAATAAGGTCAAAGTAAAAACATAATTGTCAAAATAAGGATTTTTATATTTTTTAAAACCAATAGCTTTCATAATCTGATTGTGAAGATCGGTTTGCGAGGTATAGAAATAAGCGATTAGCTGCATGGCAATAACAGCCGCAAATGCCCAAAGCAAGAAAGGGGAGGTATTGTCTTTTATGATGGTTTTTGGAACTATGATTTTTGCAGTAGAATAAAATAGAACCATTAGTAAAATTAGTAATATGCTCTGCCAAAGCCAGAATACTTGCGGAAGTACAACATTCCAGGTAAGCGGAATATAAAACAGCATAAGATACCCTAATAAAGACCAGCCAAGAATGTGTAATCCGGTAAATAAATAAGGTCTGAAAATATTCGGTGTCATTAATTTATGATTTGTTTGGACAATATTACATTTTATTTGGATACAAATTTTCAGCAATCGCCAAAACCCGAATTAGAGCCTCTAAAAAGCATTTTAGAGCCGATAAGATAAAAATTAAACAGCTGTTTAATATTTTAAAAAATTCCATCGGCTCTCATCTTATCTTTATCGATTATCTCTTGCTGTTCGTCTATTTGAAAAATTTCGTGCGTAATATTTTATTTCTTTTGTTGGCATTTAATCGATAATTACACATTTTTCACAATGAATAAGCCATCATTTTTAAGCATTCTCGCAGCATCACTTATTATCGCTTCTTGCGGTAAAAATGATAAATCGGCTCAGGCCGGAGGTGCACCGCAGATTAAAGAATATAAGACTGTGACATTACAGCCGGAATCAGCGACTTTGAACAGCGATTTTCCTGCTAGTATTCAAGGCCAGCAAAACATAGAAATCCGTCCAAGAGTGGAAGGTTATATTGATAAAATTTTTGTTGATGAAGGAGCAGTCGTAAAAGCAGGGCAACCGTTATTTAAAATCAGCGCTCCAGAATATGAACAGCAAGTTCGTACTGCAACAGCAAGCATTAAAAGTGCTCAGGCAGAAGTGAGCTCGGCAAAATTGGCTGTAAATAAAGTGAAGCCATTGGTTGAAAAAGGGATTATAAGCAAATACGATCTAGAATCTGCTCAATACACTTATGAGTCGGCTATGGCATCTTTAGCTCAGGCCAATGCCGCTTTAGTAAATGCTAAAGTTAATTTAGGATATACCACCGTAACGAGCCCTGTAAATGGAGTTGTAGGTTCAATTCCGTTTCGTTTAGGAAGCTTGGTAAGTTCAAATACAGCGGAGCCTTTAACAACAGTTTCAAGTATTGGTAATGTCTATGCTTATTTTGCAATGAATGAAAAAGTACTGCTAAATTTTACTAAAGACGCAGGAGGTTCATTAAACCAAAAAATAAAAAGTATGCCCGAAGTTTCTTTAGTGCTTTCTGACGGGTCGACTTATGATCAGAAAGGAAAAATTGAAACTGTAAACGGATTAATCAATACAGAAACAGGTACAGTAAATTTTAGAGCACGTTTTCCAAACCCAAAAGGAGTTATAAGAAGCGGAAGCAGTACAACAGTGCAGATTCCGAATTTCGTAAAAGATGCCATTATAATACCGCAAAGCGCCACTTTTGAACTTCAGGATAAAATGTTCGCAGTAGTTGTTGGTAAAGACAAAAAGACAAGAAATGCGAATATCACGGTGCTTGACAATTCAGCAGGAAACTATTATGTGGTAACAAGCGGTTTGAAACCTGGTGACGAAATTGTATTGGAAGGAGTTGCTTCATTAAAAGAAGGAACTGAAATTAAAGCTCAAAATCAAAGCCCAGAAACAGTTTACGCCGATTTAAAATAAAAAAAATGTTTAAAAAATTTATACAAAGACCCGTACTCTCGACGGTAATATCTGTTATTATCGTTATTTTAGGTGTTTTAGGCCTAATTGAGTTACCGATTTCTCAATATCCCGATATTGCACCGCCAACTGTAAACGTTGCTGCAAGTTATACTGGAGCCAATGCTGATGTGGTACTGAAAAGTATCGTGATTCCGCTGGAAGAGCAGATTAATGGTGTAGAAAACATGACTTACATGACTTCTACAGCAACAAATGATGGTAACGCTTCAATTAAGGTTTTCTTTAAAGTAGGTACAAATCCTGACTTAGCAGCGGTAAACGTTCAGAACAGGGTTTCTAGAGCAACAAGTTTATTGCCAGTAGAGGTAACTCAGGCTGGGGTTACTGTAACCAAAAGTCAGAGCAGTAACTTATTGATTTTCTCTTTATATAGTGATGATAAAGCATATGATCAGACGTTTCTTCAAAATTATGCAAAGATCAACCTTGTACCTCAAATCCAGCGTGTAGTTGGAGTGGGTGACGTAACCGTTTTTGGTGCAAAAGATTACTCCATGAGAATCTGGCTGAAACCAGATATAATGCAGCAATACAAACTGATTCCGAGTGATATTTCTGCAGCTTTGGCAGAACAAAATATTGAAGCAGCACCAGGTAAATTTGGTGAGAACGGAAATCAGGCATTTCAATATGTAATTAAATACAAAGGACGTTTAACAAGTGCTCAGGAATTTGAGAATATTGTTATCAAATCGGTTGGAAATGGGCAAATGCTAAGACTTAAAGATGTAGCCAAAGTAGAGCTTGGATCTTTAAGTTATTCGTCAACTATTAAAACAAACGGTGTAGAATCGGCAGCAATGGCAATTAGCCAGACTCCCGGATCAAATGCGCGTGATGTAATCATCAATTCTAAAAAACTGATTGAAGAAGCAGCAAAAAGTTTCCCAAAAGGAATGAAGTACACTATTATGGTGGACGTTAACGAAAACTTGGATGCGTCTATAGAAAAAGTAATTCATACTTTGGTTGAAGCCTTTATATTGGTTTTCATCGTAGTATTCATTTTCCTTCAAGATTTTAGATCGACTTTAATTCCAGCGATTGCAGTTCCGGTTGCGATTGTGGGAACATTTTTCTTCCTGAATTTATTTGGATTCACGATTAACTTATTGACGCTTTTTGCGATGGTGCTCGCCATTGGTATTGTGGTCGATGATGCGATTGTCGTCGTCGAGGCCGTACACGCTAAACTGGATCACGGATATAAATCGGCTAAAAAAGCCACAATTCATGCAATGGACGAAATTTCGGGAGCGATTATTTCGATTACATTGGTAATGGCCGCGGTATTTATTCCAGTAACATTTATTACAGGATCTACAGGAGTTTTTTACAAACAGTTTGGTATTACACTGGCAGTTGCGATTATTCTTTCTGCAGTAAACGCCTTGACATTAAGTCCGGCTTTATGTGCGCTTTTATTGAAGCCGCACGCTGATGACCATAAACATAAAAGTTATCTGCAGCGTTTTTACACTTCATTTAACGTTGCATTCGATAATGTTACGGCAAGATACAAACGCTCGGTAAGTTTTCTTTCTGCTAAAAAATGGATTGCATTAGCATCGATTGTAATTGCTGGTTTGGCATTGGTTTATATGATGAAAACTACGCCTTCGGCTTTCGTTCCTTCAGAAGATCAGGGGACTGTTTTTGCTAACATCAGCTTACCGCCATCTGCTTCTATGGAACGTTCGGATGTCATTGCAAAGCGAGTAGATAGCATTGCGAAAACCATTCCAGGAGTTAAAAATACACTTCGCATTGTAGGTCAGAACTTTACCGCTGGAGCGGGTAGTGCTTACAGTATGGTTATCGTGAAATTGAAACCTTGGGACGAACGTGATTTGAGTGTCGATGATGTAATCGGACAGCTTTTTGCCAAAACAAGCGGTATTCGTGAAGCTAGTATATTTTTCATTTCACCTCCAACTATTCAAGGTTTTGGACAAAGTGGAGGATTCGAATTCCAATTGCAAGATAAAGGTGGACATACAACAGCAGAATTCTATAAAGTAAATAATGAATTCTTAGCCAAATTATCTGAACGTCCAGAAATTCAATACGCGACAACACCATTCAACCCTGGTTTCCCTCAGTATATGATGGATATTAATTTAGCGAAAGCGAAAGATGCAGGAGTTTCGGTAAATACCATTTTATCAACGATGCAAGGATACTATGGTGGATTGTATGCTTCCAATTTCAACAAATTCGGAAAACAATACCGTGTCATGGTTCAGGCAGCACCAGAATTTAGAGCCAATACCGAAGGGTTGAATAAGATATTTGTCCGTAATAGTGCAGGAAATATGGCGCCAATTACTGAGTTTGTAAAAATGACGAGAGTTTTTGGACCAGAATCTATTTCGAGATTTAATTTATTTACCTCAATTTCGATTACTGGAGCACCAAAACCAGGTTATAGTTCTGGAGATGCTATTAAAGCGATTCAGGAAGTGGCGGCAGAAAATCTTCCTGCGGGTTATGGTTATGAATTTTCTGGATTAACGCGTGAGGAATTAGCATCTGGAGGAGAAACGATTTTTATTTTCATTTTATGTTTGGTATTCGTTTACTTCCTTCTAAGTGCACAATATGAAAGTTACATTTTGCCATTTGCCGTATTATTCTCCATTCCGTTTGGATTGGCAGGAGCATATTTGTTCTCCATTATTTTCAAATTGAACAGTAATATTTACCTGCAGATTTCTTTAATCATGTTGATCGGTCTTCTGGCTAAGAATGGTATTTTGATTGTCGAATTTGCTTTGGATAGAAGAAGAAAAGGGCTTCCAATAGTGCAAGCTGCAATCGAAGGAGCTGTAGCACGTTTACGACCTATTTTGATGACTTCGTTTGCCTTCATTTTAGGATTGGTTCCCTTAATGTTTGCTTCTGGAGCGGGAGCTGTAGGAAATAGATCGATTGGTACAGGAGCCATTGGAGGTATGTTAATTGGAACAATCTTAGGAGTTTTCGTAATTCCAGTATTGTTTATCATTTTCCAAACTTTACAGGAAAAAATAAGCGGTCCGGCAAAAGATGGCTATGATGATGACGATGATGATGAAGACGAAATTCATTTAATAGAAGCTCACAAAGAGTAAAATTTAATTACAAGAAAAATGACGAATAGTTCAAATAAATATATTTTACTGGTAATAACAGCTGCGCTTATCAGTGCGTGCTCTGTTACCAAGAAATACGAACGTCCCACGACATTAAAAACAGACCAATTGTACCGAGATCAGTCTTCAACCGATTCTACGACAATTGCAGATATGCCTTGGAATACTGTTTTTAAAGATGAGAAGCTGAATGCTCTAATTCAAAAAGGATTAGATCAGAATTTGAATCTAAAAAATGCCATTGAGAATATTGTTCAAGCCAGAGCATCTCTGCGTCAGAGCAAATTGGCATATTATCCAAGTTTGCAGTTAGACGCCAATGTAACGCATAACAAACAGTCTCAGGCAGGATTGAATTTTCCAGCGGGAATTAACATTAATACGCTGACAACAACTTATAAATTAGGCGTAAGCACTTCTTGGGAAATTGATGTTTGGGGTAAATTGAGCAGTTCTAAAAGAGCCGCACTGGCGACCTATTTAGCTTCTGATGCTGCAAAACAAGCCGTTCAGACACAATTGATTGCAGATATCGCGAATAATTATTTCCTGCTTTTGGCCTACGATAAACAATTGGAAATTACAGAGGAGACGCTAAAAAGCCGAATTGAAAATGTAGAAACGATTAAAGCTTTAAAAGAAGGCGCAATTGTAACTGGTGCGGCTGTTGTTCAGAGTGAGGCGAATCAGCATGCGGCAGAAGTTTTGATTCCAGATTTGAAGCAAAATATTCGCGAAACCGAAAATGCAATCAATATTTTGCTAGGACAAGCTCCTGGACCAATTGATAGAGGTGTTTTGGGGACACAAATTATTCCTGAAAAAATCGCAATCGGAATGCCTGCACAATTATTAAATAACCGCCCGGACGTTCGTCAAGCAGAATTTAATTTCAGAGTTGCTTTTGAGTCGACTAATTTAGCTAAAACGTATTTCTATCCGAGTTTGACACTTACAGCAAGTACAGGTTTTTCAAATTTAGAACTGAACGATTTTTTTAGCCATTCCATTTTTTATTCAATTATTGGAGGATTAACACAGCCTTTATTCAATAACGGACTTAATAAAATGAGATTGACAACAGCTCAGTCGCAACAATTGCAAGCCTATAATAATTTCCAGCAAAGTCTTTTAGTGGCAGGTCAGGAAGTTTCAAATGCATTGTATTCGTATGAAATGGCTGTTGAAAAAGAAGATTCGAGAGCAAAACAAATTGCAGCTTTAGAAAAAGCAGTAGATTTTACACAAGAGCTTTTAGAGTATAGTTCGGCAACAAATTATACAGATGTATTGACGTCACAGCAAAATCTTTTAGCGGCACAATTAAGCGGAGTAGCCGATAATTTGCAAAAATTACAAGCTGTTATTAATTTGTATAGAGCTTTAGGTGGTGGCTGGAGATAGATTTATTTGTTAAAATTGTACGTTTATCGTTATAATTAAGCCTTTGGTCTAAAATATATTTCAAATAGAAGCTATTATTTTACTTTTGAATCATTCAAATGAAGATATTGAGAGTTAGTAGCCGTTCCACATAGATCATACTAGTTCAGTATAATCACTACAAAACATGACAATAAAACGCCTCAGAAATGAGGCGTTTTTTCTTTTTATCAATATTTCTACCTTTTTTTCAACTATTAATCTTTTTATATCGACCAGCAGAATAAGAAAGAGATAAAATACATCGTCTAAAAAACACTATTCGTCGATTTGTTTAGTACATTTATATAATTGAATGCTCGAATCTTAAATTTTGGCATTAATTTCGATTAATATCTACTAAATTAACATTTAAATTTTAAGAACATGAAAAAGTTAGTATTTGCCTCTGTGCTTTTTATGAGTGTTTTTTTCGCTCAGGCACAGGTATCAGTTAATGTAAATATTGGTACTCCTCCAAATTGGGGACCGCAAGGATATGACAGCAGCAGATATTATTATTTGCCAGACATTGATGTGTATTATGATATAAACCAAAGCGTATTCATTTACGACAACAGCGGAAGATGGATTCGTGAAAGAAGTTTGCCATCACGATATAGAAACTATGATTTATATTCTGGTTACAAAGTAGTCTTGACCGATTATAAAGGAGATGCACCTTATAAGTATCATGCTAAACATAGAGCCAACTATCCGAAAGGGTATCACGGAAAGCCTCAAAAAAATAGAGGAGAAAAACCTAAAGGCAACAACGGAAACCATTACGGAAATGAGAAAGGAAATAATAAAGGAGGAAATGGTCACGGTAATGGAAAAAAACATTAATTCTTAAACATAACACTAAAAAAGAAAACGCTTCCGATTGGAGGCGTTTTTTCTTTAATAGCTAATACTTAAGCGATGGTGAGCCAGACAAAGTATTCATGAATTTTATTTTTTTCTGTCACAGATTAAGGATTATTACTGGTTAAATCTGTTGTATAATTTACAGTTTAACAAACTATTCTGAAACCGTCTTCACTTTGTGGCCAAACGCCCCAAAAGAAAGAATAATCAAGAAACAAACTAATGGGATAATATATCCTGACTGAATATCATCATGATTCACATCGATTAAAGTTCCCATTCCGTATGGAATAATAGCACCTCCAACAATTGACATTACCAGCCACGAAGAACCTGTTTCTGTATTTGATTTTAGGCCTTTAATGCCTAAAGAAAAAATAGTAGGGAACATAATAGACATAAAGAACCCGATTCCTCCAAGAGCATAAATTACTACAATTCCAGAACCGTAAATCGCTACTAAGCAAAGTAAAACACTTATTACGCAGTAAATTGACAATAAAACATAATCTTTTACAAAACGCAAAAAGAAAGTCCCAATAAAACGTCCTGCCATAAAAAGAAAACCATAAACACCTAAATAATATCCTGCTGTTTTTTCGTCCAATCCTGCTCCTTGCTGTGCAATACGTATAAAGAAACTAGTAATGCAAACTTGCGCACCAACATAAAAGAATTGAGCAATAACTCCCCAGCTTAAATGTCTGAATTTTAAAACAGAGAAAAATCCAGGTTTGATTTCAGCTTCGGCATGAGTAGCTTTCATTGAAGGCAATTGCACAAAATAGAATATAACCGCAACTAAAACTAAAATACTTCCTAATACGATATAGGGCATTTTTACAGAAGCCGCTTCACCCAATAAGTAAGCTGCTTTTTCTGCCTCTGGCATTGCATCCATTTGTTCTTTTGTATGATTGGTTCCTGAAAGAATAAATAAGGAGCCAACAATAGGAGCAACCATGGCAGCCAGTCCGTTGAAAGAAGCTGCTAAATTCAATCTTTTAGAAGATGACTCTGCTGGCCCTAAAATAGCAGCGTATGGATTTGCACTTGTTTCTAAAATAGTTAAACCACAGCCAATTACAAATAGAGCAAATAAAAATAATTCATAAGTTCTGGTATTAGCAGCGGGAACAAATAAAAATGCTCCAATGGCAAATACTAATAATCCAGTTATAATACTGTTTTTGTATCCAAATCTCTTAATCAGCATTCCCGCCGGAATAGCCATAATAAAATAGGCAAAGAATACAGAAGTATCAATTAAAGTAGATTGACGGTTATTTAATTCGCACGCTTTCTTTAAGTGTGGAATTAATACAGAATCAAGATTATGGGCCATTCCCCAAAGAAAAAATAGGCATGTAACGAGAATAAAAGGAAGCAGATATTGTTTTTGATTTCCGCCTTCTGTTGGCACTTCATGTTGATCGCCGGCTTGGTTTGTAATTTGCATTAGTGTGATAGTTTAAGTTGTTTTTTAGTGGTTCTCGCAAAGTCGCAGAATCGCAAAGTTTTAAATAGTTTTACTTTTAACTCTGCGTCTTTGCGACTTTGCGAGATTGTTTTTAAAGCTAATGTTTAAGATTTTCTTTTCACAAATAAAAGGTGATCACAAACCAAAACCACTTCTCCTCTTTGGTTAATGATTTCTACGTGTTCTGTGACAGCTCCCATTTCTGGATTTTTGGCTTCACCTTTTTCAGAAATGGTAACTTCTGAGTGAATGGTATCTCCTATATGAACAGGTTTTACAAAACGCATTTTATCATATCCTCTTGAAAAAGCTTCAGGATTGATTTCAGAAGCCGTTAATCCAATTCCGATGGCAAAAACCATGGTTCCGTGGGCGATTCTTTGTCCGAAAGGCTGTGTTTTACACCATTCTTCGTCCATGTGGTGCGGAAAGAAATCTCCAGTGTGTCCTGCGTGAACTACAAAGTCAGTTTCTGTGATGGTTCTGCCTAAAGTTACTCGTTTGTCGTCGATCTGATAATCTTCGAAAAAAGTCGATTTGAAATACATAATTTATTCTTTTTGTTTGTCAGCTCTTTCAAATAGATTTCAAAATCAGGTTTGTTTTGAAGAGGACTTAAATTTTGTTTTTTGGTTTTGAAATATAGTGTTTTAATTACACTTCATCAAAAGAAATTCCGCCGTTTTTATTACTTTCATAACAAGCTTCTACAACTTTCATCGTCCCTAAAACATCTTGAACACTTGCAGATAATATCTTGTCAGAGCCTTCTTTGTAACGCATTAGGTTAGACATCGCACCTATAAAGGCTTCAGGAAACCATGAGCCTTCCAGTTTTACTTCTGTCCATTCGTATACATTTTCGTTATCTTTTTTAGGCAAGGCATACTCAAAAACGTCAGCAAGACCATCAGGATAATTCATTAATAATCCCATTTTTGCTTTGATGGCACCTTTTGTTCCTTCCCACTTGATGTAGCTTTCTTCATGTTTTGGACCAAAATGATGGTCATGATTCGTATTGATGACAACATGTTTATCTTCGCCATAATCCAAAATAATCGTAGATCGGCTTGATGATAATTTTTTAAGCGGATGTTTGGCTGTTTTTGCCATAACGCTTTTCGGATTTCCTAAGAAAGAACGAATGCAGTCAATATAATGTACACTGTGGAAAAGAATCTCCAATCTTGGATGTTCTTTAATTAAAGGAAATAACTCCCAAGGCGTATTTACAGTTACTTTGAATTCTAAATCGTATAATTCGCCAATAATGCCCTGATCAATCAAGTATCTGGCTGCACTTACAAAAGAAGCAAAACGCAATTGAAAGTTAATCGCTGCTACGAGATTTTTTCTTTCGCAGACTTCCACGATTTCACGTGCCTGAGCTAAATCATTTCCCATGGGTTTCTGAATCAAAACTGCTGCTCCGTCAGGCAATTGTTCCAAAATTTCAATATATTGATCTGGTAATACCGTAATATCATAAACAGCGTTTGATGGCGCATTTTTTACAGCGTCTGCAACAGTTTCAAAAACATGATCGATTTTGAATTCTTTTTGCAAATCATAAGCTTTTGAAATGGTTCTATTGGTAATGCCAAAAACTTTAAAACCAGCCATTTCATAAGCAGGAAGATGCGCGTCTTTTACAATACCACTAGCTCCAATAATTACAATGGGCTGTTCTGTTTGAGGAAGTAAAGGTTTATAGGGAATATTCATTTGTTCTATATTTTGAAATTGAATCTGTCAAGTTTAATTTCTGACAGAGCTGTGTAATGTTGTTCCTTGACTTAATTTGCTAATTTTTTCCTGAGTTTCTTTTAAAAGTATTTCAGAAGAAATATCGGTTTCAATCGCTTTTAAAACCGCACCGTCAATAAGTTCAGCTACTTTGGGCCAAATTGGCGTTTGTGGAAGTGTCAGTGCATTTTCATGAAGCATTTCCAGTTTGTGATAAAAAGGAATTAAAGTATTAATTTCTTCATCTTTCCAAGTCGATTTTCGGCATCCAATTCCGCCTTCTGTTGTCAATAATTTGTCGCTCTCGGGAGTGACGGCAAATCTTAGGAAATCGTACGCCAGTTTTTGGTGTTTGCTTCCAGAACCAATGGTGTACAGCCAATATACATTCAAAGAGGCTGTTTTGTAACCAGGATCAGATGGGAGGGAAGTTATATCGATTTTTCCTTTTACTTTGGATTCTTCGATTACTTCCGCCATAGAGGCAAATCCAAACCAATTGATGGCCATTGCCGCTTGCCCTTGGGCGAAAGTCAAGCCTGCTTCAACCGAACCAAATTCTCTCGATTTTGGATGAACAGCACTCTTGTCGTTGACCATTTTTCGATAAAACTCCAATGCTTTTATCGCTGCTTCATTATGAATGTCAATCTGATTTTTTTTGTTTAATAAAGACCCGCCGCGTGTCCATAACTGCAGACAGAAGTCAAAAACCATATTGTGACCGTCAGGATAATTGGCAAAAACACAGCCATATAAATTTTCTTCGGGACGATTAAAGAATTCTGCAATTTCTGCAAATTCCTGCCAGGTTTTTGGCGTAGAAAGTTCGTAACCAAATTGTTTTTTAAAATTGGCTTTTTCCGTTTCGTTTTCGAATAAATCTTTTCTGTAAATCAGACATTCCGGTCCGTCGTGAAATGGAAGTCCGTAAATGCCGTTACTTAATTTTTGCAAATGCAATAGCGATTTATGCCAGCCAAAAGGATAATTTTCTGGCGGATTTTCTCCAATTAGTGAAAATAAATTTAGAACCGCATTTTCGTTTACAGCATCAAAAATCCAATCGGTATTAATATGGGCAATATCCCATTTTCCTTCTTTTAGACCTTTTTCTGAAATGGTAGTTTCATATAAATCATGAAGTTCCAGCGGAATCATTTCTGCTTCCATTTTGATATTGTTTTGAAGGCAGAAAGCGTCCCATAATTTTTGAAGAGTACTTTCGAAGGGATCGAATTTTCGAATGGCGATTCTAATTTTTTCCATCAGCAGGCTATAAATTCTTTAGTAATTTTCTCATTGTCCTGACCTAGTTTTGGCGAACCTTTTCCAGAAGTTAGATATTCACCGTCAATTTTTATAGGACAGCGTGTTGTTTTATACGTGTAGCCGTCGAGCATTTCGACTTGCTGAGTGAAATTCAAAACCTTAAACCCATCTTCATCAAATAACTGCGGATAGTTTAAAACTCCTGCACACCAAATGTCTGCGGGTTCTAAAATGTCTAGCCAGAACTGTGTTTCCTGAGTTTGCAGATGATCGGCAAGTATATTTTTGATTTCGTCTCTAAGTGTGAATTTATTTTCAGGAAAAGCCAATAAAGCATCACATTTTAGTAATGAAGCCAAAACTGGAATCGAGCCCATGGCTAATGCTAAATAACCGTTTTGGGTTTTGTAAATTCCGTATGGAGCGCCCAAATAAGCATGTGCATTATTGGTTTTGGTTCGAACAGGCAATTCACCTCCGTCATTGAAGAAAGTAGTAATCGTTTCAAACTGAAAGTCAAATGCTGATTCCAGCATACTTACTTGAACTTGCGCTCCAATATTCTGAGTTGCTTTTCTGTATAATGCAGCCAAAATTCCTTGAGCTAAATGCGCTCCTGCAAGCATATCCACAATCGACAATCCCATTGGTACTGGACCATCTTCTTGATTGCCGCTTAACCAAGTTAAAGCGGCTAGAGATTGTAAAAGCAAATCTTGTCCTGGTAAATCTTTTAAATCGGGATGTTCTCCAAAACCCGAGATTGAGCCGTAAATTACAGTTGGATTAATGCTTTTTACATCCTCATAACTCAAACCAATGCGTTCCATAACGCCAGGTCTGAAATTATGCATTATCACATCGGCTTTGGCTAATAATTTTTTTAGTTTTTCAAGTTCCTCGGGCTGTTTAAAATCAATCGCAAACGATTCTTTGTTTCTGTTGATGGTATGAAAAACTGACGATTCGCCGTTCATAATCAAATCAGAAGTATATAAAGTACGGCAGATGTCTCCCGTTCCCGGTTTTTCAATTTTTATTACGCGTGCGCCCAAATCTGCCAAGCGCAAACTTGCTGAAGGACCAGAAAGAAACTGACTGAAATCTATAATTAAATAATCTTCTAATGGTTTCATATTATGTTTAACCGTTTAATTGGTTATTTATTTAACTGTCAATTCGTTTATTTGTTTAATTCGATTAAACGATTAAACAAATAAACGATTCAACAATCTAGCGAATAAACTCTTCGTGTATTTTTAAATTATCCTGCCCCACTTTTGGCGCTGCTTTTTCGCTAAGCAAAATTTCGCCGTCTATTTGAATCGGACTTCTGGTTGTAACCAAACTTTCTCCTTCGGTATTTTTTACAGTTTGCTTCAGCTGTAATTCATTCACAAAAGGCTGATTATCCAATTCTTCGTAATTGAGAACTTTGCCGCACCAAATGCTTTCTTTTTGCAAGATTTCAATCCAATAATCAGAAGTTTGGGTTTGAATTCTATCGCTCAAAATGGTTCTGATTTCATCTCTTTTTTCAAACCACAAATGTTTGTTCGCGAAAGCGTTTAAATCCAATCCTAACGTTTTTCCAATGAAAATTAAATCGCCCATCGCAAGAGATAAATAGCCGTCTTGCGTTTGATAAACTCCGTAAGGGGCGCTCAGAAAAGCATGTGCGCTTCCTTTTATATCGCCACGTTCAGGCAATTGACCGCCATCGTTTAGGAAAGAAGTTATCGCTTCAAATTGCACATCGAGAATAGATTCTAATAAACTGACTTCTACCAAAACTCCTTTTTTAGTTTTGTCTCTTTTTAAAAGTGCTGCCAGAATACCTTGTACAAAATGATTGCCGCACATTAAATCGGCTACAGCCAATCCGAAAGGCACTGGTCCTTGACTTTTGCAGCCGCTCAGCCAGCTTAATCCAGAAAGGGATTGCAATAGTAAATCTTGTCCTGGTTTTTTGGCCCACGGACCTTCATTTCCGTAACCTGTAATGGTTCCGTAAATAATCTGCGGATTTATAGCTAAAGTATTTTCAAAATCTAAACCGATTTTCTCCATAACTCCGGGTCTGAAATTATGAGTCATAATATCAGCCTTTTGGATTAGTTTTTTAATCAAAACCAAATCGTCAGGATTTTTTAAATCGGCTGCAAAAGATTCTTTATTTCTATTAATTGTATGAAAAAGCAAACTGCTGTCGTCAACAAATAAATCTTTAATGCTCAATTGCCTGCATGCTTCGCCTTTTATTGGCCGCTCAATTTTGATAACGCGTGCGCCCAAATCAGCCAGTTTTAATCCAGCCGAAGGTCCTGCCAAAAACTGGCAGAATTCCAGAACAATTAATCCTTCTAAAGGCCTCATACGGTTTGTATTTTTTGAGATTCTGCGTAAAGCGAATTCATTTCCTCCAATGCTTTTAATTCGTCTCCGCCATTCATCAAATAATTGCGAACCACATCTCCTGCATGATCTTGGAAATACATGTGTCCGTAATATCTTGGACGAAGGAAAGCACGCTCTAACGCAGGAAGTGTATTTTTGAAATAATCATGCGTTACACCATTAATTCTCTCGCTTTTCCAAGCTTGCAAATGTCCCGGTTGACCGCCGTTATCCGTATAAATATTCTGCTGCACTTGTGAAGAACAAGTAAATTCAGCATATTTTATGGCGGTTTCACTATGTTCGCTGAAGGAAGAAACAGCCAAACCAGTTCCTCCTAGAGAAGAAATCATTGGATTGTCATTCAAACGAACTAAATCATAAAAATGTAAAAGGTTTTTACTGTAGCCAATGCGGGAATAGTTAGAATAGCCATAAGCAAATGGGCAATACGCAATTTCGTCTGAATTGACCATAGCTTCGTAAACTTGAATTGGGTTACAATTAAAGTTAGCAGGATCAATCAATTGAGCCAACTCTCTAAACATTTGAAGCGCTTTGATTCCAGTAGCTTCAGAAATCACTTTTTCTTCAGAAAGAAAAGGAGCTTCACCCAAACTACAGCAAAACATATAAAAACTCATCAATACGTCAACTGGTATTCCAGCAAAAGCCACTAAACCTTTTTTAGCTAAAGCCAATAAATCGTCGTAAGTTTTTGGAACTTCTAAATTATTCTTTTCCAAAAGGTCTAATCGGGCAGAGGCAACAGGAGTTGCTGCATCAATTGGCAACGCCCATAATTTATCGTGAAAAACATAACTTCCGTATGATTTTCCAACGGTATTAATTTCTAGGTCTTTAATATATGCTGGAGGTAAATGATCAGATAACGGAAGGATCGTTTTGGTTTGCGCTCCAAAACCTGTCCAAGGATGATCGATTACCAATAAATCAAACCTTTTGGCTAGGTCTTCAATTGAAGCATCGGCAAATTCTTGTAAGCTCCTTTTCTCCCAAGAAATTTCAACTTCAGGATGTAATTCAGTAAAACGCTGCGATGTCGCAACCATCGGAAGCAAACCTCTTGTATGGTTCCAAGTTATGCCTTTTAATTTTATCATTTTTATCTAAAAGTTTTGGGTAATGTAATCGATTGAATTAATAAATGTAGAAAATACAATTACAAAAGTAGGAATAAGATTTTAATGGGCAAGAAATCCCTTCTTTTTAAAGAAATTTTTTTACACAAATTGATAGTTATTGATGTAATTTTTACAAACCATTTAAAAAATGTTATAAAAATTTAAAGTTTAGTTATTTTAATAGAGTGAAAATAAAATATATCTCGGATATTAATTTTTAAAAGGTATTTTTGTAATTGTAATTTTCACATTTATTGGTTTTGCTGTGTTCTTTTTGAAGAATTTTAAATTTCTAAATGAAGAATTGCCATTTTGGAAACAAGTAAACAGAAGCAATTGCTTATCAAAATAAAATTAAAGAAAGTATAAAATGAAATATATTGTTTGCGAAAAACCGCAGGAATTTCTATTAAAAGAAACCAGTATTCCAGAACAAAAAGAAGGTCAAGTTTTATTGAAAATTAAAAGAATTGGTATCTGTGGAACAGATATCCACGCTTTTGGTGGCACTCAGCCTTATTTTGAATATCCAAGAATTTTGGGCCACGAATTGGCCGCAGAATATGTAAAAGGAAATGCTCCAGGCTTTAAACCAGGTGATAAAGTGACTTTTATTCCATATTTTAACTGTGGAAAATGTGTTGCCTGCAGAAACGGATTAACAAACTGCTGTGTAAATATTAAAGTTTTTGGAGTGCATATTGATGGCGGAATGGCAGAATACGTTTCGATTCCAGAACAATATTTACTGCACGGACAAGGTTTAGATTATGATGAATTGGCTTTGGTGGAGCCTTTAGCAATTGCAGCGCATGGTGTTAGAAGGGCTGCTGTAAAACCAACAGATACCGTTTTGGTAATGGGAGCAGGCCCAATCGGAATTGGTTTGATCCAGTTTGCTAAAATTGCTGGAGCTAAGGTTATTGTAATGGATATCAACGATTACAGATTGAATTTCTGTAAAGAACAATTGCACGCAGATGAAACGATTAATCCGTTAAATGATGATGTTGCTGCAAAATTGGCTGAATTGACCAATGGCGATATGGCAAATGTGGTAATTGATGCGACTGGAAACCAGAAAGTAATGAACAGCGCTTTCAATTATATTTCGCATGGCGGAAGATTCGTTTTGGTTGGACTTCAAAAAGGCGAATTAAGTTTCAGTCATCCTGATTTCCACAAAAGAGAATCGACTTTAATGAGCAGTAGAAATGCGACAATTGAAGATTTCGAATATGTGATGAAATGTTTGAAAGAAGGAAAAATAGATCCTAAAAAATACATCACACACAGAACTAGTTTTGATGAAATGATAACTGATTTTGGAAACTTGATTGATCCTAAAAATAATGTGATCAAAGCTTTAATTGAAATTGATTAATTTGTGAAAAGTGAAAAGTAATATGTGAAATGTGAAATGTGAGATGTGAAAAATAAAATTTATTATAAGGAGCTATAATTAAATTAGGTGATGTACTTTTTACATCTCACTTTTACGTTTTACAAAAGAATAAACATTTCACATCTCACAAATAACATCTAACATAAAAAAGAAATGGATTTAAACTTAAAAAATAAAATAGTTGTTGTTTCTGGTTCGGCTGGAAAAGAAGGCAGTATAGGAGAAACTATTGTTAATAGATTGGCTGATGAAGGTGCAATCCCAGTTTTAGTTGATAGAAACGCAAGAGGTTTCGAATACGTGGAAAAACTTCAAAAAAGAGGCGTTAATTCATTATTTGTGCAGACTGATGTAACCGATCCTGTGGCAATGGAAAATGCTGTAAAAGTAATTGGAGCTAAATATGGGAGAATTGACGCTATAATCAATAATGTGGGCGTAAATGACGGAGCAGGAATAGATTCAAGCTACGAGGATTTTATGAATTCTTTGAAACTGAATGTTGTTAGTTACTTTTTATTGGCTAAATATTCGCTTCCATATTTAAAGGAATCCAAAGGAAATATTCTAAATATTGGTTCAAAAGTCGCTTTAACAGGGCAGGGTGGAACTTCTGGTTACGCTGCTGCGAAAGGTGGAGTTTTGGGATTAACCAGAGAATGGGCTGTCGATTTGATTCAGTATGGAATTCGCTCGAATGCAATTATTATTGCAGAAAGTTACACACCGGCCTACGAAGATTGGATTAAAACATTGCCTGATGGTGAAACGGTTTTAAAGAAAATCAACAAAAGCATTCCGTTTGAAGGAAGAATGACCAAAACAGAAGAAATTGCAGATACGGCACTTTTCATCATTTCAGAAAAATCGTCGCATACTACAGGACAATTTGTTTTTGTGGATGGAGGTTACGTACATTTAGATCGTGCATTAATCAGCGATGTTAATTAAAAAGTTATGAGTAAAAGAATAGATTCCCATCAGCATTTTTGGAAGTTTGACCCCGTTCGAGACAGCTGGATTGATGAAACCATGGCGGTAATCCAAAGAGATTTTCTTCCTGAAGATTTAGAACCAATATTAAAAGAAAATCAGTTTGAAGGTTGTGTTGCGGTTCAAGCAAGCCAATCGGAAGAAGAAACCCATTTTTTATTGGATTTAGCTTCTAAAAATGATTTTATAAAAGGAGTCGTAGGATGGATCGATTTGAGAAATGAAAATATCGAGGGACGTTTGCAATTCTTTTCAGATCAAAAAAAACTAAAAGGGTTTAGACATGTAGTTCAAGGCGAAGCGGATGATTTTATGGATGGAGCAGAATTCAGGAGAGGAATCAAAGCTTTAAAACCATTTAATTATACTTACGATATATTAATTTTCCACAGACAGCTTCCGGCTGCAATACGTTTGGTTAAAGATTTTACAGAACAGCGTTTTGTAATTGATCATATTGCGAAACCAGATATTAAATCAGGAAGTATTGATTCTTGGAAAAAAGGAATCGAAGAAATCGCAAAATATGAAAATGTTTGGTGCAAAATCTCCGGAATGGTCACAGAAGCCGACTGGAAAAACTGGAAATCAGAAGATTTAAAACCGTATTTAGATGTGATTTTTGAAAATTTTTCAGCAGATAAATTGATGTACGGATCAGACTGGCCGGTTCTTAATGTAGCTTCTGATTATCATGAAGTGGTGAAAACTTTGGAAGATTATATTGCTGAATTTTCGATTGATGACCAGAATAAGATTTGGTTTGAGAATGCGAATGGGTTTTATGAGTTATGAGTTATGAGTTGTGAGTTGTGAATTGTGACTTGTGACTTGTGAGTTCGCTCATAGATTGTAAGAGCCTGAAAGGCTCACATCATGAACACTGGGCAATGCCCAGTGACAGCAAATAGACATACGTAACAAAGCCCTGAAAGGGCGTAAGCAATTACATGGCGATTATTGCTTACGCCCTTTCAGGGCTTTTGCTGTGCTCTGGTCTATATCAATTCATAGGGCGTTGCCCTATGGTGATGCTTTGAGGCCTTTGGCCTATTATCAAAAATGACACAAAAAACATAGCCCGTGGTTTCAACTACGTGCTATATTTGAAAATTGATTCTAGAATTTAACCGTTTTCTTAGATACATTTTTATCAATAGTCGTCGTCTTCGAAAAATTTACCGAAGAACCACTTAAATCGATATTCTTGCTCGCTTCACCATTAATGGTAATCGCATTTGAAGAAGAAGCATTAAACTCGATATTTTTTAGCGAAAGGTTTTTAGTATTGTAAATTTCGAAAGCGTTTTTGGCTTCAATATCCAATTGTGCGTTGCTGATTTTAATTCCGTTTGCATCAATTATAGAAAAACCCTTTTGTGTTTTAGCAATTAGGTTTGTGATTTCAATATTTTCTAAATTCATTTCAGGAAGACCTTGTAAAAATACTGCTTGCTGAGCGCCTTTAATGGTAATGTTTTTGATCACGATATTTTTAAACTGAGGCGTTTCTTCGTTTACGGGAATTGCTTTTGTGCTTACCGTATTTCCACCTTCAGCTAAAGTTTCAGCTATTGATTTTCCACCATAATACAAATCAAATGAAATCGCCTGAGACGGAATATCAGTCATAAATACGTCTGAGATATAAATGTTTTCTACTACACCGCCACGTCCGCGAGTACTTTTAAAACGAAGACCGACATCTGTTCCCATAAAAGTACAGTTCGAAACGTGCAGATTTTTTACACCGCCAGACATTTCACTTCCAACCGTAACACCGCCGTGGCCGTGATACACAATATTATTTTTCACAATGATATTTTCGCAGGGAACACCTCTGTCGCGTCCGTCTTTGTCTTTTCCAGATTTTATGCAAATCGCATCGTCACCCACATCAAAACTTGAATTTTCAATCACAACGTTTTTGCATGATTCTACATCAAGACCGTCACCATTTTGAGAGAACCACGGATTACGAACGGTTATATTTCTAACAATCAAATCTTCAATTAATAAAGGATGGATATTCCACGCAGGAGAGTTTTGGAAAACAGGACCGTCAAATAGTACTCTTTTGCTGTTTTGAATGCTCACCAAAACTGGACGAAGAAAATCGTGAATGGCTTCAAAATCTTCTTTTGTTTTTAAATCATGACGCACGTTTTGATCTGCGCCTTTTGCTCCTTTTAAATATTGTTCTGAAGGATACCAGCTGTCTTTCTTTTCGTTTAAAACTCCTCCTGAAGCTACAAATTTCTTCCATTGTTCGTCTGTCAGTTTGCTTTTTTTAACCTGTCTCCAAGCTTCACCAGAACCATCCCAAACCCCGTTTCCTGTAAAAGCAATGTTTTCTAAGTTTTTACCGTAAATAGGAGAGATGCAACGCCAAGTATTTAAACCTTCAAAACTAGTTTCGATAATCGGATATAAAGATTTATCTGTAGAAAATTTGATTAAAGCTCCAGTTTGAGCGTGAAGTTCGATATTGCTTTTCAAAATTATCGGTCCTGTAAGCCAAATTCCAAGTGGAATAATCAATTTTCCACCGCCTTTCTTAGAAAGCGCATCAATAGCATCTGCAAAAGCTTTTGTGTTTAAAACGTAACCGCCATTTACTGCTCCAAAGTCTTTTAGATTTACTGTATTAGCAGGAATTATAGGTTCGTTAACTTTAGGCATTTTGAATTCGACATTGGCATAAGTATCGTAAGAGGTGCTTTGAGCATTTGCATTTTGCAAACTCAGACAAAGCATAATTGCCATTGCAAGAAAAAGAAGATTTAATCGGTTGGTTTTCATCGTTAGTAATTTTTTGGTGTTATTTTATCGATGTGAAAAATAACTGCTCACATAAATAATAATAGTTAAATGTAATCGATTACACAAATCTATTAAAAAAGTTTAAAAAATATCCACGAATTCACGAATTTTCTTTTTAATACTTTATCTAAAAATATTATTCGAATTAATTAGAATAAATAATAGCAAAGATTTTAAAAATAAAATTCGTGAATTCGTAGCTAATAAAACCAACTAAACAGGAGGGTACAGGATAGATATAACTTTATGTTCAAGTAAATTGGACGAATTATTTGGTAAAAATTTTAAAAACACATTTATTTATAAATTATGTATGCTTAAAATTGACTGCCTTATAATTTTTACCCAGAAAAAAAATCAAAATATTAAATAATGCGTTTAAATTCATTTACTAAAATCCTGAGCTTCTTTTTAATCCTCTGCGGTTCGTTTTCTATGAGTGCGGCTGAAATTTGGGTTTCCCCGAAAGGAAATGATAAAAACTCGGGAACAAAAGAAAGTCCGCTGGCAACGGTTCACATGGCGATGCGAAAAGCGAGAGAACTCCGCCGACTAAAAGATCCATCGATAAAAGGTGGAATTCGTATCATTGTAATGAACGGAATGTATTATTTAAACGAGCCTTTATTCGTAAGACCTGAAGATTCTGGAACAGCAGAAAGTCCGACAACAATTGAAGCCGATTCAAACGCAAGACCCATTATCAGCGGTGGAATCGAAATTAAAAACTGGACAAAATCGACAACTGTCATAAACGGACTAAAAAAAGGTGCTGTATGGGTTGCGGATGCTCCTAAAAAAGCAGGAAGCATTATCGATTACAGACAATTATGGGTAAATGGTAAAAAAGCCGTAAGAGCTAAAAATACTGCTGGAACTACAATGGAGCGGATTCTGTCTTGGAATCATGAAGAGCAAACTTGTTGGATTCCGTTTAAAGATAAATCGGTTAAGTTTGAACCGGGAATGGAAATGTTTATTGTGCAATGGTGGTCGAATGCTAATTTGCGTATCAAAAATATAGAAGTTAAAAAAGACAGTGCTAAACTTTCGTTTGAAGAACCAGAAAGCCGTATTCAAAGTGAACATCCGTGGCCAGCACCGTGGATTTCTAAAAACAACGGAAATTCAGCCTATTTCTTAAACAATGCTTTTTCGCTTTTAAATGAGCCTGGAGAATGGTATTTGGATAAGAGAAATGCTAAAATCTATTATATTCCAAGAGCTGGCGAAGAAATGAATTCGGTTACCGTTACAGCTCCCGTTTTAGAAAATCTTGTAGAAGTAAAAGGAACAATTGATTCTCCTGTGCATCATTTTCAATTTAAAGGAATTTCGTTTCAATACAGCAACTGGCTTCGTCCATCGCAACAAGGTCACGTGCCATTACAGTCAGGTTTGTATTTGCTGGATGCTTACAAATTGAAACAGCCAGGAACTCCAAATCAGGCGAATTTAGAAAATCAGGCTTGGATAGGAAGACCTCGTGCAGCCGTTGAAGTCAATTATTCGAATAATATTCAGTTTGAATCGTGCCGTTTTGAGCACTTGGCTTCGACTGGTTTGGATTTAAATAAAGGAACCAATCACAATACGGTAAAAGGAAATTTATTTAAAGATATTGGCGGAAGTGCCATTAACGTTGGCATTTTCTCTGAGGAAGCTTTTGAAGCGCATTTGCCTTTAATCATAAAAGACGAAAGAGAAATGTGCTCTGATGAAGTGATTTCAGATAATTTAATAACGAATGTAACCAATGAAGATTGGGGAACTTTGGGAATCAGTGCGGGTTTCGTTAGAAATATTACGATTGAACATAACGAAATTTCAGATGTATCCTATTCAGGAATCGCAATGGGTTGGGGTTGGACACACACGCCAAATGTGATGCAGAACAATAAAATTCTGGCGAATAAAATTCATCATTATGCTAAACACTTGCATGATGTTTCAGGAATTTACACGCTTTCGGCTCAGCCAAACAGCCGAATTGAAGAAAATTATATTGACAAGGTTTACAACAGTCCGTATGCGCACGATCCGTTTTTATGGCTGTATTTGTATACCGATGAAGGAAGTGAAGGTTTTACAATTAAAAATAACTGGATTGCAGAAAAGAAAATCCTTAAAAACCATAACGGTCCAAAAGGAAATATTTGGGAACATAACGATCCGTATGTAAGCACTAAAATTAAAGAGGCTGCGGGAATTAGAGCGCCTTACAAAGATCTCGAAAAAGAAGTTGTAATCGACGAAAAATGGGGATTGCAGGAAATGCCAAAACCTTATGCAATAGAATTGATTGGTTCTGATTTTGATATCGAAAAAATCAAATCGACTTTAGTTGGATTCAGAATTGTAGGTCAGGAGCTGTACCAATGGAAAAATCATCTGGTGATTTACGGAAAAATGAATCAGCCAGAAAGAACAAAACGAAAACTGGCGGGTGCTTTTCCTTCTTTAGAAATAAAAATCTACGACGATTTGGTTTATGATTTCCAGAATTTTGAAAGATGTAAAGATTCAAAACCAGCATCAGATTGGGAAAATGTGGTTTTAACAGCAAATCTTCCTGCTGACGAAAAACTGCAGAAAGAATATGTAGAATATCACAAAACGCAATTCGAAAAATGGCCAGAAGTAGCAAAAGGTTTCTGTAACGCCGATTTTCAGCAATTGCAGGTTTTCAAAAAAGACAGACAATTAATCTTGGTCATCAGTATTCCGAAAGGAGAAAATCTGGATAAGCTAAATCCGAAAACAACACAAAACAACCCTCGCGTAGACGATTGGAATGCTTTAATGAAAAAATACCAAAGTGGCATCGACGGCACAAAACCAGATGAAACCTGGATTTTCTTGAATAAAGTGAATGTCGAAGAGAAGAAATAAAAGAGAAAAGAAGCAAGAAGAAAGATCGTAGTGGAGAATCAAGAAAAAAGAAAATCTGCTCGATCTGCTTAATCTGCGTGAATAAAACTACCCCAAAGAAGATTTCAAAAAAAATCTAAAATCTAAAATCTAAAATCAACAATCTAAAATAACCACAACCCATGTTAAAAATAGCCATTCTGGGACTTGGAGAAGGACGAAGCACCATGTCGGCGGCTTTGGAAAGTTCAAAATTAGAACTTGTAAAAGTGTGCGACAGAAATGAAGAAATCTGCAAGCAGAGAGCAAAAGAATTCAATTTTCATTCTTACACAACCAATTACGACGATTTACTAAACGACGCATCAATTGATATTATCGCGATTTATACGCCTGATCATCTTCACGCACAACACGTAAAACAAGCTTTATTAAGTGGAAAACATGTCGTTTGTACAAAACCGTTTATTGATGACCTTTCTGATGCCAAAGAATTGTTAGAACTAAGCAAATCGACAGGAAAAAAAGTTTTCATTGGACAAAGCTCACGTTTCTTCGAACCAGCAAAAAGACAAAGAGCTGATTACGAAGCAGGTTTAATAGGAGATTTAATCACGATTGAAGCACAGTACCACGCCGATCACAGATGGTTTTTAAAGAAAGAATGGTCGCTTTTACAGTCATTTAAATGGTTGTACGGAGGTTTGAGTCATCCTGTAGATTTCATCAGATGGTATCTTCCAAACATTCAGGAAGTAATGGGTTACGGAATGATTAGCGCTAACGGACAATCAGCAGGATTGAAAAATGAGGATACGATGCACTTCATCTTCAAAGCGACTGATGGAAGAATTGCGCGTGTAAGCGGTGTTTATACTTCACCAACCCAGCCAGCGCAACGCGATAGCGGCATGAGTACTATTTTAAGAGCAACAGAAGGAGCAAGTCAAGCCGATTATCATGAATTGCGTTATGCAGTTACGGATAAAACTGGCGAAGAAAAAGTAATTACTTGGGGCGACAGCACTTTAAAATATTATTTCCGTTTTGAAGGACAAAGTCATCACGGCGGAGAATATCAGAACTATTTAGAATATTTTGTAGACAGTATCGAACAGAATTTCGAAGCCTATCCAAACATGGAAGAAGGAATTGGAACTGTGGCTTTGCTTCAGGCAATGGACAAATCGCTGCAAACTGGAATACCGGTTAAAATTGCCGATATTCTTAACGAATACGGGCTATGAACAGTATCTACGATAAATTAACAACACTTGATTTTGTAATTGTGGCTGGTTATTTGGTCGCATTATTAATCATTGGTTATGTGGTAAGTGTCAAGCAGCGAAAGAAAGACGAAACGCTTTTTTTGGCTGGAAATTCATTAAACTGGTACAGCATCGGTTTTAATATGTGGGGAACCAATGTTGGACCGTCGTCATTATTAGCTTTTGCGAGTATTGGTTACGCTACAGGAATTGTAGCAGGAAACTTCGAATGGTATGCTTTTGTGTTTTTATTGCTTTTGGCAATGGTTTTTGCACCGCGTTATATTGCGAGTAAAGTAAGCACAATGCCCGAATATATGGGAAAACGCTATGGAGATAGCACACAGAATATTTTGGCTTGGTATGCTTTGGTTAAAATTCTGGTGAGCTGGCTTTCTTTAGGATTATTCAGCGGAGGCGTTTTAGTGCGTCAGATTCTGGGAATTCCGATGTGGCAGAGCGTTACGGTTTTAGTAATTTTTTCTGGAATTTTTACTTTTGTGGGAGGATTAAAAGCGATTGCTAAAGTCAATGTTTTTCAGATGATTTTGCTGATCGTAGTTTCATTAACGCTTTCCTTTTTAGGTTTGCAAAAACTTGGCGGAATTGATGTTTTAATTGCCAAAACGCCCTCTAATTTTTGGAATTTAGTTCGTCCTTCTGATGATGCACATTATCCATGGCCAGCAATTTTGTTAGGATATCCTGTAGCGGCAGTTGCTTTTTTCTGTACGGATCAATCGATGGTGCAAAGTGTTTTAGGAGCTAAAAACTTAGAACAGGGACAATTGGGCGTCAACTTTATTGGATGGTTAAAAGTTATGGCGCTTCCGTTATTTATTTTACCAGGAATTTTGTGTTATGCCTTATATCCAGAATTAGGAAGTAATTCAGACTTAGCTTATATGACCATGGTTACGAACCTTTTTCCAAGCGGAATGAACGGTTTGGTAATTTGTGTGATGATAGCTGTTTTGGTGGGAACAATTGGTTCTTCGTTAAATGCCTTGAGCACCGTTTTTACGAATGATATTTATGTAAAGAAAATCAATCCGACAGCGACGATTCAGGATCAGATTAAAATTGGTCGTTTAACAATTGCTGCCGGATGCATATTTGCGATTCTAATTGCCGTTGCGATTGACAATATCAAAGGACAGAATTTATTCAACATTTTTCAGGCAGTTTTAGGTTTCCTGGCGCCTTCGTTATCTGTTGTTTTCCTTTTGAGTGTCTTCTGGAAACGCACTACTAAAAAAGCTGTAAATGCAACGCTTTCTTGGGGTTCTGCTTTTAGTTTGTTTGTTGGGGTTTTATATCTATGGATTTTCCCTGCGGATAAGTACCCTGTTTGGCCTCACTTCTTATTGATTTCGTTTTACATTTTTGCTGTGCTTTTAATTGCTGCAGTGATTATTTCTTTAATAGATAAAAATCCTGAGGTTAATGTTTCAGATGAAACTGATATTCCTAAGACTAGTAAAAAGGTAAAAGTATTATTTGGTTTATTAGGACTGACAATCTTTGTTTTATATTTAATTTTCAATTTTCATTAATTATTCAAAGAAATTTGAAATTGCTTCCAAAGTCGCGAAATCGCAAGGTTTATTTCTCTTAGAATTAGGGCTTAGCGACTTTGCGAGATTTAATTAAGTTCTTTTAGCAAAGAAATTCAACATAGCCGAGGTTGAAACCTTGGGCTATGTTTTGAAAAGGATTATAAATAAAAAACAGATAGTTTTCTAGATTGAAAGCTATCTGTTTTTTTATGAATTGCCTCCAGTTTCAACTGGAGGTATTTAGCAAGAATAGAAAAGCCTTTTCAGCTTTTGTATTAATCTATCATCCAGCTAAAGCTGGACGCAATTGAATATTTAAAAGACTTTGTGTCTTAGTGACTTCGTGGCAAATCTCTAAAAATTAATCCTTTTTTCTACCTTCAATATTTGGTAAAAATCCAGTAATAACACCAATTAAAGGCAGGAATGCACAAATTTTAAATACATATTCTATACTCGTTGCATCGGCGATTTTTCCTAAAACAGCAGAACCTAATCCTCCCATTCCGAAAGCAAATCCGAAGAAAAGACCTGCTACAAGTCCGACCTTTCCAGGCATTAATTCCGTTGCATAAACCAGAATGGCAGAGAAAGCCGAAGAAAGAATCAATCCGATAATTACAGATAAAGTTCCAACCCAGAATAGAGAAACGTAAGGCAACATTAACGTAAACGGAGCAACTCCAAGAATAGAAACCCAGATCACATATTTTCTTCCAAAACGGTCGCCAATTGGCCCTCCAATTAAAGTTCCAGCAGCAACAGCTCCAGAAAATAAGAATAAATACACTTGCGACTGCTGAATAGAAATGTGGAATTTATCAATCAAAAAGAAAGTGTAATAACTCGTAATACTGCTCATGTAGAAGTATTTAGAAAAAATCAAAACCAATAAGATAATCAGTGAAGCAATTACACGGTTTTTAGATAAATGATGCGTTTCAATTTTATGAGCCGCTTTATTGGCATTTCTTTCAGATAAATGTGCCGTGTACCAAATCGCTATTCTGTACAGAGTAAAAACCCCAATTAAAGCAATAATACAAAACCAAGCCACATAAGATTGTCCATTAGGAATGATAATAAAAGCAGCTAACAAAGGTCCTATGGCACTTCCTGCATTTCCTCCTAACTGAAAAATAGACTGCGCCAATCCCTTTTTACCGCCCGAAGCCAAATGCGCCACACGTGAAGATTCAGGATGAAAAATCGAAGATCCGATTCCGATTAAACTTACTGATAACAATAAGAAAATAAAACTGGTTGCAATAGAAACCAGAAATAATCCAGTCATTGTAAAACACATTCCAACAATTAATGAATAGGGTTTAGAATTTTTATCGGTATACATTCCCACAAATGGCTGCAGGATTGAAGCTACGATTTGGTATGTAAAAGTGATGATTCCGATCTGACTAAAGCTCAGTCCAAAATTGTCTTTAATAAGCGGGTAAATAGACGGAACTACAGCTTGCAAAAGGTCATTAATTAAATGCGAAAAGCTGATTATAAAAAGTATCGAATACGTTGTTTTTTTAATTACTTCTGGTTGTACTTTAACGGTTTCCATGAGTGTTTTTTAGGTTAATGGTATTTTTAAAAATTACAGCTGTATTAATTTTTTACAAAATTGAAACAAATTAGAATGTCAAAATTGCTATATTTGGACAATGAATAATCAGATTCGGACATATCGAATGGCGCAGGAACATGGATACAGAGTAGATCCATCGATTCCTGTTATTGGTTATACCGAAATGGTAACCAACGAAATGTGTGTTTCGCACTCGCACCCAAGAGGTCAGCTGATTTATGCAACTCGTGGCGTAATGAACGTTGTGGTGGGCAATCATATTTGGGTGGTGAATCCGTTGCAGGGTTTGTGGCTTCCGGGCGGAGTAGAGCATCAGGTTACTTTTCAGAAAGACGTGAACTATTATAGCGTTTTTATCGATCCTTCTGCAATGGCAGGATTGCCAGAAAAAAGTTTTTCTTTTGATATTCCGATGTTTTTAAAACAATTGGTTTTCAAGATTATTTCTTTTGGAGTTGGCGGAAATTTAACTCCTCCGCAACACAGAATCATATCGGTTTTTCTGGATGAACTAGCTTTAATTGAACCAAGCGCTACTTTTCTGCCAACAACTAATCACGAAAGATTGCAAAAAGTAGTCGAACTTATAATGGAAGATATCGCCAGCAAAAACACCATTGATTATTACGCCGAACTATCGTTTATGAGCAGTAGAACTTTATCGCGCTTATTCATTAAAGAACTCGGAATGAACTTCAGCGAATGGCGTACTCGTTTAAAATTATTGGAGGCCATAAAACGACTTAGTGAAAAACAATCCATTAAAGAAATCGCTTTCAATTTAGGTTACGAAAACACAAGCGCTTTTATTTATATGTTCAAAAAGCATTTAGGCAAAACGCCTTCTAATTATATTTTAGAAGATGAAAATGAAAACGATAAATTATCTGCTTAAATTGTAAACTTTAGAACGCAGATAAAACGGATTTACTTCGTAAAGACGCGGATTTGCACAGATTTTTTCTTTTAGTTTTTTCTAAAATTACCAGAATCATTGTCATTTCGACGAAGGAGAAATCTCCACGAGAAGCTCGACAAAGATTGGGCTTTCGTTGCGGAGTTACTTGCGAAGATTTGCTGCGCCTGTTCGCTATCGCTAGGGTCTCCTTCGTTGAAATGACAAAAATGCGAAAGCTGACTTTAAATTTAAGCTCTTATAAAAGTTTTTTATATTCTTAATTTCAAAACTTTAACAAAGCTATTGATAGTAAAAAAGAAAAAATCCGTTTTCATCCGCGTCTTCGTGATAGCGAATCCTTCTCATCCGTGTCCCATAAAATTGTAACATCATTTTTTTTAATAATAAAAAAGTGATAACTCATAATTTTTCCCTTAAAAAATTATCAAAAAGTACTGTTTTTTATGAAATAGCAGGATAGTGCAGGGTGTGAAATGTGACAAGAACACTTAACTTTAGTCCCAAAATTAACTTACTATGCTAAACCGCTTTTCCATTTTTAAGACTTTACTTCTTTTTGCTGCCCTTTTTTCATGTTCATTATCATCTGCACAGGAAAAGTCAAAAGAAGCGACATGGATTTGGTATCCAGGCGATTTTGAAGTTTGGCTAAGCAATAAAATGCAGGTAAGACGCACAGAACGCGAAGCAGTATTTCCTCCGCTTTGGCAGTATTACAGTCCGTATGCTTTGGTGACTTTTCAAACCGAAGTTGACATTCCAAAACCAGACCAAGTAAAAATCTTCTCTGAAGGACCTTTTCAATTGCTTTTAGATGGCGTTCAAATTTATGGACAGCCAAAATCAATTGCAATTCCTGATGGAAAACATAAAATTTCGTTTAAAGTTTACAATCAGGAAGTATTGCCGGCTATTTATATTTCTGGTCAATACGTTAAATCTGATGCATCATGGAAAGTAACGAACGAAGATAAACTTTGGATTGATGAAACTGGAAAAGCACAGCAATCTGGTACACCGTGGGTTCCGGTTGGCTCTTGGAATTTTAATTCACCAGAAAATAAACCTTCAGGATTTAAATTAGCAACCAAATCTTTGAGTGCAAAAAAAACAGATAAAATAGGAGCGGGCCAGCTGATAGATTTTGGAAAAGAAACTTTCGGTTATATTAAAATTCACGGTTTAAAAGGAAAGGGTAAAGTTGCACTTTATTATGGTGAATCTCGCGAAGAAGCGTTGGATTCTGCGAAATGTGAAACTTTAGACCATTTATCTTTTGACGGTAAACAGCCAGAAACTTACACACATGACGGTTCAAAAGCTTTTCGTTATGTTCAGGTTCAGGCAGATGCAGGTGTAAAATACGATTCAATTTCGATGCTATATGAATATTTGCCATTGGACTATCGTGGTGCATTCAAATCTTCAGATGAGCAATTGAATAAAATTTGGGATGTGTCGGCTTACACGATGCATTTAACCTCTCGCGAATTTTTTATTGACGGAATCAAACGTGACCGTTGGGTTTGGTCTGGCGATGCTTATCAAAGTTATTTAATGAACTATTATTTGTTCTTCGATTCGGCTTCTGTAGAAAGAACCCTTTTAGCACTTCGCGGAAAAGATCCTGTAACGGCTCACGTAAATATCATCATGGATTATTCGCTGTATTGGTTTGTTGGAGTTTACGATTACTACTTACACACAGGCGATACGAAATTCATCAAAACTTTTTATCCAAGAATGAAATCTTTGATGGATTTCTGTTTAGAAAGAAGAAACAAAAACGGATTTCTTGAACCGTTAGAAGGTGACTGGGTTTTTATCGATTGGGCAGACGGATTGCCAAAAACAGGAGAAGTGAGTTTTGAGCAAATGCTTTTAGCAAGAAGTCTTGAAGCAATGGCAGTAAGTGCTGAAATTGCTGGTAAAACCGAAGATCAAAAACAATATCAGAAATTAGGAAATGACTTAAAAACGAAATTATTTGATGTCTTTTGGGATAAAAAAGAAAATGTGATGAAACACCAGCGTATCGATGGTAAAATGCAGAATATTGTAACCCGATACGCCAATATGTTCGGTATTTTTTTCAATTATTTTAATGAAGAACAAAAACAGAGCGTAAAAAACAAAGTACTTCTTAATAAGGATGTCCTTCAAATTACAACGCCTTACATGCGTTTTTACGAGTTGGAAGCCCTGTGCGCAATGGGCGAACAAAATTATGTTTTAAAAGAAATGAAAGAGTATTGGGGCGGAATGCTAAATGAAGGCGCAACATCTTTCTGGGAAGAATACAATCCGAACAAAAAAGGAACGGAGCATTTAACGATGTATGGCCGTCCGTATGGAAAAAGCCTTTGCCACGCTTGGGGGGCAAGTCCGATTTACTTATTAGGAAAATATTATTTGGGTGTAAAACCAACTGCTCCAGGTTATTCAGAATACGAAATCAAACCTAGCTTAGGTGGTTTAAAATGGATGGAAGGAAAAGTGCCAACCCCAAACGGAGAAGTTGCTGTGTATTGCAGTACCAAAGAAATCAAAGTAAAAGCAGGCGAAGGAGAAGGAAAATTGATTTTTGAAAGTTCAGCAAAACCAAAAACAAATTCTGGAACGATTACAGAATTAGCAAAAAATAAATATCAATTGATTGTAAAACCGAATGTGGAGTATAAAGTGAGTTATAAGGCTTTATAAGTTATGAATTATGAGTTACGAATTATGAGTTATGAGTGATTAGCCGATAGTTTATAACGCTGAGTTTGTCATTTCGACGTAAGGAGAAATCTTCGCAAGTAGCTCCTCACAGAATGTCGCCAATCTTTGTAGAGTTTCTCGCGAAGATTTCTCGTTCCTCGAAATGACAAGATTGAAGAAATTCAGAGTCAATAAAAAATAAAAAACCAATGTTTTCAAAAAATAAAAAATACAACATCAAATTAAAAACTGCTTTCCTAATGCTAATTGCTGTCTGCATCCAAGCCACAGCACAAACCACCGCATGGAAACCAGCCTCATTTGAAATTGTAAAATCAAAATACAAAACGTTCAAAACCACGCAATACGCTCATGTATTTTCGGGAAGCAAACACAATATAGTTCGTTTAGCCCCAGAATTACAAGGGTTAACAGGGATTGAACTTCCTTTAGAAGCCTGTAAAAACGGAACTAATGCTCCATTACAATTAAAATTCAAAGAGCCAGTAACGGTTTTGATTGGCGTTTTTCAAGATAAAAACGCAGAATATCTTCAAGCGAATCAAATTGGCAATAATAATGAAATTCTTGAAAACGGAGTTACTATTACAGGTTTACCACCACTAAGTGTTTATGCGATTCCTTATACAAAAGGAACCCATACCATTTTACCCAATCAAAGGGGTTTATTTGCTTTTTTGGGAGTTTTGAAAATCGACCAAAAATTGAATGCCAGAGACGCAAAATTACCAGACGGAAAACTATGGAATCCAACTTTTATCGTAGAAGGATTTTCAGATGAAAAACCGCTTTTCGAAATTATCGGAGGAGAAAACAAACCCGTTATTGACGAAGGAATGCCAGGAACAGAAGGAATCCAAGGAGGTTTTGAAGGCGGACGCGTGGTAAAGGTGGGCGATACGTATCATATGTTTCCAACAGAAAGAGCAGGAGAAAAAGGCGTTGATTATTATTACGATCGTGTAAAAACGAAAATCGGACATTGGACCAGTAAAGATGCTATTCACTGGAAAAGAGAATCGACAATTTATCAAGCAAGCGGAACGTATGCTGTAACAGAAGACGATAACCCAATGAATGATCGTCGTGCTGCCATTTGGTCGTATATGCCAGTTTTTAATGAAAAAGCAAACAAATGGTACGGTTATTATTTGGCATATACGGTTAGTAAAGAAATAGAACCCAATCACTCATTTGGAAGAATTTGGCGTTGTGAATCGACTGTAGATGGAATCAACGGAATTGGCGGTCCTTATAAAGATATGGGAATTATTATGGAACCTGGATTAGATTCTCAGCCTTGGGAAGGTCGCCAAGGAGTTGCTTCATTTTTTCCATATCAGGTTGGAGATAAATATTTCGGATTTTACAGCGGTGCATATCCATTCAATTCATGGGCAGATTATCCGAAAAAATCAGGAAAAGGCTGGTTTGTAGCTTTAGCCGAATCCAAAAGTTTGGAAGGTCCGTGGCTTAGAATGAATAAAGGTTTGGAACCCATTAAAACCATGCATCCGCTTTTTGTTGAAAATCCAATCGTGAGTCAATTGCCAAACGGAATGTACATCGCGATTTTCGACGGCGGTCCAGACGGCTGGGGTCATCATTTACCAAATATGATTGCGTATTCGTTATCTGCAGATGGCATTAATTGGGCAGAAGCACATTATTTACCAATAGAAACTAAAGTCGATAAATGGTGGGATATTATGAGAACTCCATTGTGCCTAATCCCAGAAGGAAATGACGTTTACACAATAGTATACAATGCGATCGATTTAAAAAGAAGATTTCATCCAACAGGAATGGTAAAAGTGAAGTTGAACAGAGATGTGATGGATTCTAAATTAAAAGCGTTGAAGAAGTAGAAGAGAGTGGGGAAGAAGAAAGATGCAAGAGGCAAGATTTTAGAATATAGAAAATAGAGTATAGAAAATAGAATATAGAGAATAAAAACTTTGCGACTCTGCGACTTTGCGAGATTAAATCGTTCCCAAACAAAAAAAAACTTAGAGCCTTAGTGTCTTCGTGGCAAAAACATATAAAAATGAAAATTAAATATCTAATCCTAACCATTTCAGCACTTGCCATTACCAGCTGTGCAACCAAATACAAAAAAAGAGAAATTACCGACAGCGTAATGCAGGAAATTTACGAAGAAGTAAAAACGCCTTATAAATACGGTTTGGTAATGGTTCCTACTGACAACTCATATAAAATGGATTGCCCAAGCGTTTTTAGAAAAAACGGAAAATGGTATATGACTTATTTAATTTATGATGGAAGAGGCTATGAAACTTGGTTAGCAGAAAGTGACAATTTATTAGACTGGAAACATCTAGGAAAAGTAATGTCCTTCTCAGAAAATGAAAAACATTGGGATGTCAACCAAAAAGCTGGATATATTTCGTTGCAAGATATGACTTGGGGTGGAAGTTACGAATGGGAAAAATACGATGATAAATACTGGATGAGTTATTTTGGTGGAGACAGCAAAGGTTACGAAGCAGGTGTTTTGTCAATCGGAATGGCTTATACGAAAGAAGCGCCGACAAAACCGCATGAATTTCAAAGATTAGAAAATCCCGTTTTGACACCAAAAGACAAAGACGCCAAGTGGTGGGATAATAGTACAATGTACAAAAACAGTGTAATTCGTGATAAAGACAAAGTTACAGGACACAATTTTATTATGTACTACAATGCCCGCGGAGACAGTATACATCCTGCAAAAGGGGCAGAACGTATTGCTATGGCAGTATCAAACGACATGAAAACCTGGAAACGTTATGGTGATAAACCATTAATCAACCATCATAAAGGAATTTCGGGAGATGCTTATATCCAGCGTATTAATGATACTTGGGTGATGTTTTATTTCGGTGCTTTTTGGACGGGTTGGAATCAAGGCGCATTTAATCGTTTTGCCGTTTCAAACGACTTAGTAAACTGGACGGACTGGAAAGGTGATGATTTAGTTAAATCATCTGAACCTTACGATGATTTGTTTGCGCATAAATCATTTGTGGTAAAACATGATGGCGTTGTGTATCATTTTTACTGTGCCGTTAATAAAGCAGAACAAAGAGGAATCGCCATTGCAACGTCTAAAGATTTAGGGAAAAGCAAATTGAATTTTGTGGCACCGCCTGAGAAAAAGGCTAAGAAATAGTTATGAGTTATGAGTTATGAGTTATGAGTTATGAGTTATGAGTTATGAGTTATGAGTTATGAGTTATGAAATACTTTATACTCCCAACTGAAATGACTCCGTTAGGAGGCACTCGTCGGTAGAAAAAAAATATTAACGCATTTATTGTTTGTCCCGTAGGGACAATTGAATTAAATAATAATGAAATACAATATAGAAGCAATGTTTACATCAAAATCAAATTATAATAATCCATTTTTCAGATTACGATTTTTGACGTATACATTTTACATTTTACTATTCACAACTTACACGCAGGGACAATCCGTAACAGGAGAACCAGCTGGAGTTCCGGAATTGCATAAAAAATACGAATTTGCTCCGTGGGAAGATCCAACAATTACAAGTATCAATAGACAGCCGTCAAGAGCGACTTCATATTCTTATTCAAGTGTTGAAGACGCATTAAAAGGTGACAGAACCAAAAGCAGAATGCAAATGCTTACTGGCGATTGGGATTTTAAATACGCGGTAAATTTAAAAGAAGCTTCAAAAGACTTTTACCAAAACAAAGTTTCAGGCTGGGATAAAATCGAAGTGCCTTCCAACTGGGAAATGAAAGGATATGATAATCCAATTTACAAAAGTGCCGTTTATCCGTTTCGACCAATCAATCCGCCTTATATTCCTAAAGATTATAACGGAGTAGGTTCTTATCAAAGAAGTTTTACCGTTCCTGAAAATTGGAAAGATATGACTGTTACGCTTCATTTCGGTGCCGTAAGTTCAGGTTTTGAAGTTTGGTTAAACGGAGAGTTTTTAGGATACGGAGAAGACAGTTTTTTACCGTCAGAATTTGATATTACGCCTTATTTAAAAGCAGGAGAAAATGTAGTTTCAGTTCGTGTAATTCGCTGGACAGATGGTTCTTATTTAGAAGATCAGGATCATTGGCGTATGAGCGGCATCCAGCGTGAAGTTTTCATTATGGCCGAGCCAAAACTGCGTATTCAGGATTTCTTTGTACAAACGAAATTAGACAAAGAATACAAAGACGCTATTTTCAAACTGAGACCAAAAGTAGAAAACCTTACTGGAGAAAAAATCAAAGATTATACGATGAATGTTCAGTTGTACGATGCCAATAATACGGCAATGTTCAAAGAACCGCTTCAAAGACCTGTAATTGATTTAATTAACGAAAGTTATCCTCGTCTGGATAATGTTCGTTTTGGATTCTTTCAGGAAACCATTAAAAATCCTAAAAAATGGAGTTCAGAAGAACCGAATTTATACACGATGGTTATTTCGATAAAAGATAAAAACGGAAATGTTACCGAAGCCAAAAGCTGTAAAGTGGGGTTCCGTTCGATTGAATTTTCGAAAGAAAACGGAAAAATGCTCATCAACGGAAGAGAAACCTATGTGTATGGCGTGAACCGTCACGATCATCATCCGACAAGAGGAAAAGCTGTTACGAGAGAAGACATCAAACAAGATATTACGACGATTAAGAAATTCAATTTCAATTTTATACGTACAAGCCATTATCCGAACGATCCTTATTTCTACGAATTATGCGATCAATACGGAATCATGGTAATGGATGAAGCGAATCAGGAAACACACGGAATTGGCGGTAAATTAAGCAACGATCCACAGTGGACAAATGCTTATATGGAGCGCATGATTAGAATGGTAGAACGCGATAAAAACCATCCGTCTATTGTGATGTGGAGTTTGGGTAACGAAGGCGGAAAAGGACCAAATCACGCTGCAATGTCGGGTTGGGTTCACGATTTCGATATCACGCGTCCCGTGCATTACGAACCAGCGCAAGGAAATGCGAAATTAGACGGATATATTGATCCGCTTGATCCTAGATATCCAAAAACAATTGATCACGCGTATAGATTCGAAAACCCGCAAGATGATTCGTATGTTGATATGGTTAGCCGTTTTTATCCAGGCGTTTTTACACCGAAATTTTTAGTAGATCAAAAGAAAGATACGCGTCCGATTATTTTCGTTGAATATTCTCATGCCATGGGGAATTCAGTTGGAAATTTAAAAGAATTGTGGGATGAATTCCGTTCGCTTCCAAGAGTTATCGGTGGCTGTATTTGGGAATTTAAAGATCAGGGAATCGTGAAATTCGATTCAAGATCGGGTCAGAATTATTTTGCACATGGAGGAGATTTTGGCGAAAAATACCACGACGGAAACTTCAATACAAAAGGAATTGTTGATTCTTACGGAAAGCCAAAAGGCTCGATTTTTGAGAATAAATGGGTGTATCAGCCAGCGATTTCGACTTTAAACGGAAATATTTTAGAAATCAAAAATCGCAGTGCCGTTAAATCTTTAGAAAGTTATGTTCCGGTTTTAAAAGTTTTAGAAAACGGAAATGTGATTAAAAATCAGATTTTAAAACCATTAAAGGTAGAAGCGGGACAATTGACAAGTTTAGATATCAGCTCATATCTTCCAAAAATGAAAAGCGATGCTGAATATCTTTTAAATATTGAATTTCAGCTTTCAGCAGATGAACTTTGGGCTTCAAAAGGATATGTGGTTGCCGAAGATCAATTTCAGCTGAAAAAGAAAGAAGCGTTAGTTTTAAATGCAAAAAAAGAAGCGTTGAATGTTTCTGAATCGGATTCTGAATTTATAATCAAAGGAAAAACTTTTGATATTACAATTGGAAAAACAAACGGTGCTTTGAGTTCGTATGTTTTCAACGGAGAAGAGCAAGTTTTTGCGCCATTGCTGCCTAATTTCGTAAGACCACTGACAGACAACGACAAGCGCGGATGGAAATCGCAAAAGCTGTTGAAACAATGGTATAAAGCGAAACCAAAATTGGTGAATGTAAAAATCGACAAATCGGCTTCTGAAATTAAAGTGATAAGCGATTATGAAATTATAAAAGACAGTGCGAGCGTAAATGTGGTTTACAATATCAATCCAGACGGAGTTATAAAAGTAGATTACAGCTTAAAAGCATCAGACAAACTGCCAAACATTCCAAAAATTGGAATGCGGATGGGGGTTAAAAGAAGTTTCGACCAGATTTCATGGTACGGAAAAGGCGAATTGGAAAATTACAGCGACAGAAGTTTTGGTTCGTTTGTTGGTAAATATTCGCTTCCAATTAATTATTTCATAGAACATTATCCAAAACCGCAGGAAAACGGAAACCGATGTGATGTTAGATGGATAGCATTAACAACTCCGCAGAAAAATGAAGGTTTTGTGGTCGTTAATGATGACAAAGTTTTAAGTATGAGCGCTTGGCCTTACACACAAGAAAACTTAAGTGCATCTGGCCATACGTATGATTTAAAAGATCCAGGATTTTTGACGCTAAACATCGATTTAATGCAAATGGGAGTGGGAGGAAACGACAGCTGGACGATTGTAGCACAGCCTATTGAACAATATCAGATTAAGTCTGGAAATTATCAGTATAGTTTTTATTTAACGCCTTTCAGCGGTTCGAAGAATCAATTGGAAAGTAGTTTGAAGAAGTTTAAATATTAAAAAGTTATGAATATCCTAACAGGTTTTTAAAACCTGTTAGATATTTTGTATTTCATAGATAAAGTATATTTTAAGTATAGTATAAATACAGTGTATAAAGTACAATTTGTCATTTCAACGTGAGGAGAAATCTTCACGAGTAGCTCCGTAACGAGAATCCAATCTTTGTGGAGTTTCTTGCGAAGATTTGCTTCGCCTGTTCGCTATCGCTCGAGTCTCCTTCGTCGAAATGACAAAACTGACGAATAAAGCAATATGTTAAAACCTCTCGGGTTTACAAATAAAATAAAACGATTAAAAATGTTTGAAAAAAAACACCTCTTTTTTATCGTCCTTCTCGCAAGCTTCGTCTCTGCGCAGGAAGTTCATAAAAAAGAATCTTTTCAGCCCACATTAGAATCCTCCAAAACTTGGGTGTATTGGTATTGGATGAAATCGGCCTATTCTAAAGCAGGAATCACAGCCGATTTAGAAGCCATGAAAGAAAACGGAATTGCAGGCGCATATCTAATGACCATAAAAGGTCCAGCAAATCCGCCATTGATTGATCCGCCGGTTTTACAGCTGACGCCTGAATTTTGGGATATGATTCATTGGGCTTTTAAAGAAGCCGATCGTTTAGGTTTGAAACTCGCTTTTCATGGAGCAGACGGATTTGCCGTTGCGGGTGGTCCGTGGATCAAACCAGAAATGTCAATGCAAAGAGTAGTTTGGTCAACGACTGAAATTTTAGGAGGAAGGAAAGTCGCTTCAAAACTACCAGTTCCAGAGCATTACAAAGATTATTATAAAGACATTGCGGTTTTTGCAATTCCGATAAAAGAATATCAGACAACTTCTCAGATTCAATTACCAAAAGTTACAACATCAAACAATACCGATGCATCGTTTTTGGCTGATCCTAAGAAAGATGAAAATTTCAAGTTTGCCGATTCAGGATGGATTCAGTACGAATTTGCGCAGCCTTTTACTTGTAAATCTATTGTAATTGAAACCAAAGGAAGAGATTTTCAGGCACAGCGTCTGATTGTGGAAGTAAGTGATGATGGAGTTAATTTTAGATTCCACGAAAGACTGATTGCACCGCGTCATGGCTGGCAGGATATGGATTTTCCGAACACGCATACTATTACGCCTGTTGTAGCAAAATATTTCAGATTTGTGTATGACCCAGTTGGAACAGAACCCGGAGCAGAAGATTTGGATTTTGCGAAATGGAAACAGAATCTGAAAGTGAGTAAAATAACACTTTCAAATCAGTCTTTAATCAATAATTACGAAGGAAAATCAGGCGCAATATGGCGTTTGACTCCAGAAACAACGGAGAAAGAAATTCCGAATACAGATGCATTCAAAAAATCTGAAATTATCAATATTTCCAATTTTGTTGATGCTGATGGAAACTTGAATTGGAAAGCGCCAAAAGGAAAATGGAAAATTATCCGAATGGGACATACTTCAACAGGCCATGAAAATGCAACGGGCGGAGCAGGAAAAGGATTGGAAGTAGACAAATTCAATCCAGAATTAATTCGTTTTCAATTGGATCATTGGTTTGGAGAAGCAGTACGTTCTGCTGGTCCAGAACTGGCTTCAAGAGTTTTGGCAATTCTTCATTTTGACAGCTGGGAATGTGGAAGCCAAAACTGGTCTTCGGTTTTTCAGGCTGAATTTAAAAACAGACGAGGTTACGATATCGTAGAATATTTGCCTGTAATGGCTGGAATTCCAGTAGAAAGTGCTGATTTCTCCGAGAAAGTTTTATATGATGTTAGAAAAACAATTGGTGATTTAGTAGCCGATAATTTCTACGGAACGGTAGCTCAAATTGCAAAAGAATATAAGGTTAAATTAAGTTCTGAAAATGTTGCGCCAACCATGATGAGCGATGCTTTATTGCATTATAAATATGTCGATTATCCGGGCGGTGAATTTTGGCTGAAAAGCCCAACACACGACAAACCTTTTGATATGGTCGATGCCATTTCGGGCGGACATATTTATGGGAAAGACATTATTCAGGCAGAATCTTTTACGGCTTTGCGAATGGATTGGGACGAACATCCAGGAAATCTAAAAACAACGGCAGATCGAAATTATGCTTTAGGAATCAACCGTTTATTCTATCACGTTTTTGTTCATAATCCGTGGACGGATAGAAAACCGGGAATGACTTTAGATGATATCGGAACTTTTTTCCAAAGAGACCAAACTTGGTGGAAACCCGGAAAAGCATGGTTTGATTATTGCCAAAGAGTGCAGTTTCAATTGCAGAAAGGAAAACCAGTAATTGATTTGGCGGTTTTTATTGGCGAAGATTTTCCTTCACGTTCTTTTGTTCCAGATCGTTTGGTGCAGTTTATTCCGAATGTATTTGGAAAAGAAAGATTGGAAAGCGAGAAAATCCGTTTAGAAAATGAAGGTCAGCCAACAGCAAAAATGCCAAAAGAAGTGACTTATTCTAAAAATATCACCGATTTATCGCAATGGATTAACCCGCTAAATGGGTATCAATACGATTCTTTCAATACAGATGTTTTAATCAATCGTGCGAAAGTCGTTAACGGAAAAATTTCATTTGAAGGCGGAATAGAATACGGAGCTTTATTGTTTCCGGGAAGTCATAAAATGGCACCAAATAAGATGCTTTCTTTGGCTTCCGCCGAAAAAATCTTGCAATTGCTAAAAGACGGAGCAACGATTTTTGTAGATGAAAAACCAAATATTCAGCCTGGAATTCAATCAGAAATCGATCAAAAGAAGTGGCAGAATATAATTGATGAAATCTGGAATAACAGTAATTCATCAACATGGAAAATCGGAAGAGGAACCGTTGTCAAATTACCATATTTAGGAAATGATTTTGCATCAATCGGAATTACTCAGGATATTTATTTTCCAAATTTAAACAGAGCCGATTCAGAGACAATTGCGTGGACGCATAGAAAAGCAGAAAACGAAGAAGTATATTTCCTTTCAAATCAAAAAGCGGAAAAGAGAACATTTGAAGCTTCTTTTAGAATAGCTGGAAAAGTTCCGCAATGGTACAATCCAGTTACAGATGAAACTTCGGCTTTAGCCAATTGGAAAATAGAAAACGGAAGAACAATTGTTTCAATAACTTTAGAAGCCAACGAATCTGGTTTTGTGATTTTTAAGGAAGGAACAAAAGAAGTTTTAGCAAAAGGAAAAATAGCGGAATTTGAAAAAGTTCAGGTTTTAGATGAAAATTGGGAATTGCAGTTTGATCCAGAATTCAAAGGTCCTAAAGAAGTTGTAAAAACTAATAAACTTTTTGATTGGAGTACTTCAGAAAGTGATCAGATTAAGCATTATTCTGGAACTGTTATTTATAAAAAAGAGTTTGTTTGGAAAGGAAAAGATGCCAACAAAATCTGGCTTGATTTAGGCGAAATCGCCAATATTGCCGAAGTTTCCATTAACGGAAAAGATTGCGAAACGCTTTGGACTTTCCCTTTCAAAACAGATATTTCGAATGCCTTACAAAGAGGAAAAAATACAATCGTAATAAAAGTGACCAATACATGGGCGAACCGCTTAATTGGCGATCAAAAATTGCGAAAAGAAGAAAGGTTAACCTGGACAACAGCGCCATTTAGGTTGGAAGGAAATCCATTGCTAAAAGCGGGATTATTAGGCCCAGTAAGTATTGTAAAAGAAAAATAAAGTTTTTGCCACAGATTTAAAGGATTAGAAAGGATTTTTAATCTGTAGCAAAAAGAAATAAATTCATTTGCCTCCATCTTTAGCTGGAGGTTTAGAAAAGAATATAACAAGAGGGCTTTAGCCAAATTAACGATTTGGCTAAAGCCCAATGACGAGAAAACAATTGTAACCTCCAGCTGAAGCTGGAGGCAATTGAAAAAGGAAATAAGTTTAGCAACAGATTAAAAGGTTTTCACAGATTAAAAATCCTTTCTAATCCTTTCTAATCCTTTAATCTGTGGCATTAAAAAATAAATCAAAATGAAAAAATCAATTATTGCTTTTTTAGTACTTCTAGCAAGCCTTCAAATCAATGCAAAAATCAAAATGCCAGCATTGTTTTCAGACAATATGCTGTTGCAGCAAAAATCAAACGCACCAATTTGGGGCTGGGCAGAAAAGAATGCAAATGTCACGATCAAAACTTCATGGAATTCTAAAACCTACAAAACAAAAGCAGATGCTTCAGGAAAATGGAAAACAGAATTACAGACTTCCACTTTTGGCGGACCGTATACGATTGAAATTTCAGAAGGAAATGAAAAAGTAACGATCAAAAATGTTTTGTTGGGAGAAGTTTGGCTTTGTTCTGGACAGTCGAATATGGAAATGCCATTAAAAGGATTTCAAGGTCAACCCGTTAAAAACGGAAATGAAATTATTGTAAGATCGACCAATAAAAATATTCGTTTAATCACAATTCCGAGAGCGACGGTTTTAGAACCATTGCAAGATTTTGAAGGAAAATGGGAAGAAGCTTCTCCAAAATCAACTTCTAATTTTAGTGCGACGGCTTGGTATTTTGGATCGCTTTTGCAGGAAGTTTTAGATGTTCCGGTTGGATTGATTCATGTTTCGTACGGAGGTTCAAGCATGGAAGCGTGGATGAATCAGGAAATGCTGAAAGATTTTGCCAGCGCTAAAATTCCAACCACAAAAGAAGAATTGGCAAAAGATCCCAATCGTGTCCCGACGACTTTGTTTAACGGAATGCTTTCGCCTGTAATTGGTTACGGAATTAAGGGCTGTATTTGGTATCAGGGAGAATCAAATTATGAAAGAGCAAGTGAGTATACCGCTTTAATGAAAAAAATGGTTAGCAGTTGGAGAACGTTGTGGAATCAGGGAGATTTTCCTTTTTATTTCGCTCAGATTGCGCCATTCAATTATACTTCATTTCATCCAAAAGATTATTTGGAAAAGTATAATTCGGCTTATTTGAGAGAAGCGCAGTTTAAAGCTTCGAAGGAAATTCCGAATTCGGCAATGGCGGTTTTAATGGATGTTGGTGAAGAAAACAACATTCATCCTATGGATAAAGAAAAAGGCGGAAATCGATTGGCTTTTCAAGCTTTGGCGAGAACATACGGAATTGAAGGTTTCGAATTCGAAAGTCCGAAATACAAATCGATGGAAATAAAAGATGGTGCTGTAACCGTTTCTTTTGATGATGTTGCAAACGGAATAACATCTTACGATAAAGAAGTTTTAGGTTTTGAAATAGCTGGAGAAGACAAAGTTTTTTATCCAGCTAAAACTGTGGTTAGAAGAAAATCGGTAGTTCTGACTTCAGATAAAGTAAAGAAACCTGTTGCAGTGCGCTATTTATGGAAAGATTTCGCTAAAGCGGAATTGTTTAGTGCAGGAGGATTGCCGGTTTCTTCGTTTAGAACAGACGAATGGTAATACACACGCGCTCCTGCAAGGTTTTCAAAACCTTGTAGGTGTCATTTGAATTATGAGTTTAACGCCCAGTTTGTCATTTCGACGAAGGAGAAATCTTCGCAAGTAACTCGACAAAGATTTGAACTTAGCATGATGATTTTTTTAGATGCTTAATTTATAACTCTCGCAGATTTGGCAGATTTTGGAGATAAAAATAAATCTGCTCAATCAGCTAAATCTGCGAGAGAAAATTAAAAAAAATAAATACCTACAAGGTTTTGAAAACCTTGCAGGAAAACGAAAAAATGAAATACATTAAATACATACTTCTTTTCACCACGCTTTGCCTCAAAGCGCAAATCCCTACGCTTGATACTTACAATCAGGTTTGGACAAAGCAGAGTCAGAATTCATCAGAATCAATGCCTTTGGGAGGCGGGGATATTGGTATGAATGTCTGGGTTGAGAAAGGCGATTTGTATTTCTATTTTTCACGAAGCGGAACTTTTGACGAACATAATACTTTATTGAAATTAGGAAGAGTAAAAGTAACGTTAAGCCCGAATCCGTTTGAAGGGAAAGACGGTTTTCATCAGGAATTAAAACTCAAAGATGGTTATGTTTTGGTTGGGCAGAATGATACTAAAATTAAACTTTGGGTAGATGTTTTTAAACCGATTATTCATGTTGATTTAGAAAGTAAAAATGCCTTGCAAATGACGGCTTCGTATGAAAGCTGGCGTTATCAAAACCGTTATCCGAAAGGAAAAGAAAATAATGCGAATTCTTATAAATGGGCACCTCAAGGAGAACTCGTTACGTATAAAGATTCTATTTCATTTGAAAATGACGGAATCAAATTTTACCACAGAAACAGAGAAAATACGGTTTTTGATGTAGCGGTAAAACAACAAAAAATGGAATCGGTTAAAGACGAAATGCTGAATCCGATTGCGAATCTGACTTTTGGCGGATTTATGACGGGAAATAATCTACAACCAAACGGAACATATTTAGGAAAATATCAATCAACAGATTTTAAAGGCTTTAATTTATCAAGTGTAAAACCTTCAAAAAAGCATTCACTAGAAATTTATTTGAATACGAATCAATCTGATTTTTCGACTTGGAATAATGGATTAAAAAGTTTGATTTCGGCCAATAAAAACAATTTCAAACAAGCAGAAAAAAACACTCAAAAATGGTGGAATACTTTCTGGAACCGCAGTTTTATTTTTACTCAAAAAAATCAATCGAATGTTAAAGATTCGGTATATCAAATTGGACAGAATTATCAGTTGTTCCGATATATGCTAGGTTGCAATGCGTATGGAAAATATCCAACGAAATTCAACGGTGGACTTTTTACGGTTGATCCTGTTTACACGAATAAAGATCTGGATTTTACACCCGATTTCAGAAATTGGGGTGGAGGAACAATGACAGCTCAAAACCAGCGATTGGTTTATTTTCCGATGGTAAAAAGTGGTGATTTTGATATGATGAAATCACAGTTGGATTATTACATAAGCCTTCAAAAAAATGCCGAATTACGATCTAAAGTGTATTGGAAACACAACGGGGCATCATTCACAGAACAATTAGAAAATTTCGGCTTGCCAAATCCCGCCGAATACGAATGGAAACGTCCCGCAGATTACGATCCAGGAATGGAATATAATGCGTGGTTAGAATATGAATGGGATACGGTTTTAGAATTCTGCAAAATGATGTTGCAACAAAAGGAATATGCTGGAGAAGACATTCAAAAATACAATCAGTTCATGATCAGTTGTCTTCGTTTTTTTGATGAACATTATCAATATTTAGCCAAACAAAGAGGAAGAAAAGCCTTGGATGGAAACGGAAAATTAATTCTTTTTCCAGGATCGGGAGCTGAAACGTATAAAATGGCGAATAATGCCAACAGTACAATTTCGGCTTTACAAGTTATTACAGAAAGCCTTTTAAACCTTTCTGCGAATGAATTGTCAAAAGAAGACGTTGAATATTTAAAAGCATTTCAAACAAGAATTCCGCCTTTGAATTTTGGACAGATTGAAAATCATAAAGTATTGCTTCCTGCGAAAACTTGGGAACGCGTTAATAATTCGGAAGTGCCGCAATTGTATCCTGTTTATCCGTGGGGAATTTACGGTGTTGGGAAACCTGATTTAGAAACGGCCTTGAATACTTGGAAGTATGATGCAGATGCTATAAAATTCAGAAATCATGTAGGTTGGAAACAAGACAATATTTTCTCAGCTCGTTTAGGATTAACAGCCGAAGCGGCAAAATACAATACCATGAAAATGGGAAACTCAGAAAGACGTTTTCCAGCATTTTGGGGTCCGGGCTTTGACTGGGTTCCTGATCATAACTGGGGCGGATCTGGAATGATTGGTATGCAGGAAATGCTTTTGCAGGAAACAGAAGGCAAGATTTATCTTTTTCCGGCCTGGCCAAAAGACTGGAATGTTCATTGTAAATTACATGCCAAACAAAATACTACGATTGAAGCCGAACTCCTAAATGGAGAATTGAAGGTTTTAAAAGTTATTCCAGAAGAAAGAAAAAAAGACATTATAAATCTGCTTGGAAAATCTGAAGGAGAGAAAACGAAATTAAACTAACTATTACTAACAGAAATGATTAAGAAATTAATAAGCGGTGCTTTTTTGTCCATACTTTTAACCACAAACGGGCAAGCACAATCAGTTCAAAATGCTGATAAACAAATAGTAAAAGTCGATTTTGACTTTTTTCAAAGAAGACTAGAAGAGGTTCACGATCCGAGTTATGATTCTTGGGTGATTAATGAAGGAAAAGAAGCTGAAAAATCATTTAATAATGTGTCATTTAAGCTAAAAGGAAACTTTACTTCAAAATGGTACAAAGTGGGTATGAACGCTCCGTTTTACAATAAATTGGGAAGCGACGGACTGATAACAGCTGAAAATTTAGAGTTAAAAATCAGCGGTTTGAAAGAAGGAAAACATACACTTTTGACATTTCATAACGCTTTTGATGTGATTACAGGCAAAACTTTTTCTCCAATCAGAATTTTCGTAAACGGAAAACTTCTAGAAACGGTAAACGCTAGTCAGAGAGCCAATGCAAAAGTAGATGCATCAATGGCTTATATTACTTTTAATGCTGAAAAAGGCAAGGATGTAATCATTCGTTTTGAAATTGATCCAACAACGAATCTGGATATTGTAAAACAAATTGTAATCAACGGTTTTGAAATTGATACACCAAATTTAATGAATCAGGCACGTACACCAGAACCAAAAAATAGAGACGAGCATGTTGAAGTAGCTAAAAATGTGATTTTGAAATGGGATGCTCCAAAAAATGTAGTGGCTCATAAATTGTATTTTGGTTTAGACCAAAATGCCGTGGCAAACGCAACAGAATCTTCAAAAGAATTCAAAGGAAAATTAACAGACAAAAGTTTCTCTGTTTCAGATTTATACAGCGGTTCAACGTATTATTGGAGAGTAGATGAAGTAGATAACAATGGAGAAGTGACTTTGGGAAATGTGTGGTCGTTTAAACCTGCTCAATTGGCTTTTCCGGGAGCTGAAGGTTATGGGCGTTATGCTGTTGGTGGTCGTGGCGGAAAAGTGGTTGAAGTTACCAACCTAAACGATGATGGCCCGGGAAGTTTGCGCGACGCTATTAATCAGGAAATTGGGCCTAGAACGATTGTTTTTAATGTGTCGGGAAATATTAAACTGGCTTCGAGATTAGTGGTAAATCAGCCGTATATTACCATTGCTGGACAAACAGCTCCAGGCGAAGGAATCACGATCAGTAGAGCACCAATCGGATTAACTGGAAATGATGGTGTAATTCGATTTTTGAAAGTAAGAATCGGAGGCGGAACTACTTTTGATGGAATGGGATTAACGGGAGCAGATTATAGTATTATAGACCACTGTTCGATCAGCTGGACTATTGATGAATCGTTTAGTTCGCGTGGTGCGCACCATATTACGTTGCAGCGAACTTTAATTTCTGAAGCTTTAAATGTAGCGGGTCACGACAAATACGAAGCAGGAAAAATGCATGGATATGCGGCTACAATTGGCGGTGATATCGGAAGTTTTCATCACAATTTGCTGGCTCATAACTATGGAAGAAACTGGAGTATTGGCGGTGGTTTAAGTGGTGACGGATTTTATACAGGAAGATTGGATATTCGTAATAATGTCGTTTACAACTGGGGGAAAAGAACAACAGATGGTGGTGCAAATGAGGTGAATTTTGTAAACAATTATTACAAACCAGGTGCTTCAACTGGAATTTTTGTGGCGTTAAATGCACAGCATGAAGGAGTTGGAAAAGGAATGCAACGTTACTATTTTGATGGAAATGTCATGCCAGGTTACTTCGACGAAAGAACGCAGGATAAGGGAAGAAAAATGACTGTTACCAACAAAGAAATGGTTAATTATGAAACTTTCGTTAACAAACCATTTTTTGAATCTTATGTACAAACACAATCCGCTAAAGGGGCTTATAAAAATGTACTTTCGGATGTTGGGGCAAATCAACCCTATTTTGATAAGCACGATAACCGAATCATAAATGAAACGTTAAAAGGCACATTCACTTATAAAGGAAGCAAAAGCGGTTTAGGCGGAATGATTGATAATGAAGCAGATGCTGGAGGATGGCCAAACTTTCCGTCAGAAACTCGTCCCGCAGATTGGGATACAGATCATGATGGATTGCCAAATTGGTGGGAGAAAGCTTTGGGTTTAAATGAAAATTCGCCAGCAGGAGATTTTTCAGATGCCAATTCAGATGTGGATAAAGACGGATTCACACAATTGGATAATTATTTAGATTGGTTAGCTCAGCCTCATTATTTTATCGATTTGAAAGATAAAAAGGTTTTAGCTGCTTCCGATTTTTTCAAAGGATATGAAAACAAACCAGTTTACACTTTCTCTGAAGTTAAAAACGGAAAAGTAAATTTAAAGGGCAAAGAAATTCAGTTCATGGCTTCAGAAAAAGGTTTTGCATCTTTTGTACTAACAGTAAAAGATGCCGAAGGAGATTCAATGAGCAGAACGATAAATTTCTTTGTAAAATAAAAAGATTTCACGCAGATTTAGCGGATTAAAGTCGATCTGCGCAAATTTTATTCTAAGAGGAAAGAAATAAAAAATATCTGCTAGATCTGCGGAATTGCGGGAAAAAATAATCTCTCGCAGATTTAGCAGATTACACAGATTTATTTAAATAAAAATCTATTTGAATCAGCTTAAATCTTTTTTAAATCTGCGTGAAACAAAATTTAGAAAATAAAAATCCGCGTTTAATCTACGTCTTTACGAAGTAAATCCGTTTTATCCGCGTACCAAAAAATATTCAAAATGAAAAAGAACATCATCCTATCCTCTTTATTTTTTTCGACTGTAATCTTTGCTCAGAACAAAGGTTTAGTGGCGAATTCACAAAGTCCCTATTCAAAATTGCAAAGCGTAGGCTTACAAGACGTAAAATGGACAAACGGATTTTGGAAAGAGCAATTTGATGTAGAAACTAAAAATACCTTGCCGTATATGTGGGATTTGTACCATAGCGAGACTTCTCATTCGTACAAAAACTTCGAAATTGCTGCAGGATTAGACAAAGGAACTTTCAAAGGACCTTCCTTTCATGATGGTGATTTCTACAAGATTTTTGAAGGAATGGCGGCGACTTATGCTGTTACAAAAGACAAAAAACTCGATGCCGAAATGGATAAAGCTATTGCGCTTTTCGCGAAAGTACAGCGTAAAGACGGTTATATTCATACTCCCGTTTTAATTGACGAGCGCTGGGGAACTTTAGGTCCGGAGGAATTGAAAAAGCAATTGGGTTTTGAGAAATACAATATGGGACATTTAATGACTGCGGCCTGCATTCATTATCGTGCTACAGGAAAAGCAAATTTCTTGAATATCGCCAAAGGAGTTGCTGATTTCTTGTATGATTTCTATAAAAAAGCTTCGCCAGAATTGGCTAGAAATGCGATTTGTCCGTCTCATTATATGGGAATTGTCGAAATGTACAGAACAGTAAAAGATCCGAAATATCTGGAATTGGCTAATAATCTGATTGACATTCGCGGAACTACGAATGATGGAACCGATGATAATCAAGATAGAGTTCCGTTTAGACAGCAGACTACGGCAATGGGTCACGCGGTGAGAGCGAATTATCTGTATGCAGGAGTTGCCGATTTATATGCCGAAACAGGCGAAAAGAAATTACTAGACAATTTAGAATCGATTTGGGATGATGTAACTTATCGTAAAATGTACATCACAGGAGGCTGTGGTTCTTTATACGATGGTGTTTCTCCAGACGGAACTTCTTATGATCCATCTGTCGTTCAGAAAATTCATCAGGCTTACGGAAGACCTTTTCAATTGCCAAATGCAACGGCTCACACAGAAACTTGTGCGAATATTGGAAACGTTTTATGGAACTGGAGAATGCTTCAAATTACAGGAGATGCTAAATATGCTGATATTGTAGAATTGGCACTTTACAACAGTGTACTTTCTGGAATGAATTTAGAAGGAGATAAATTCTTGTACAACAATCCGTTGAATGTTTCTAACCATCTGCCGTTTCATCAAAGATGGGGAAATGTGCGTGAAGGTTATATCGCTTTATCCAACTGCTGTGCGCCAAACGTAACGAGAACAATTGCTGAAGTTGGAAATTATGCTTACAATATTTCGAAAGATGGTTTGTATGTAAATTTATACGGAAGTAATCAGTTGAAAACAAAATCTTTAAACGGAGAAGAAATTGAAATTGAACAGCAAACCAATTATCCGTGGGACGGAAAAATAACTTTGAAAATCATTAAAGCTCCAAAAGATCTGCAGGCTTTCTTTTTAAGAATTCCGGGTTGGAGTCAAAATGCGGAAGTTTTGGTTAATAATTCAAAAGTTTCAGACAAAATTGTTTCAGGAACTTATTTGAAATTAAATCAAAAATGGAAAAAAGGTGATGTTATCGAATTGAATCTTCCAATGCCGGTTGAGTTGATGGAAGCCAATCCGTTAGTAGAAGAAGTTAAAAATCAAGTTGCAGTAAAAAGAGGACCTTTAGTGTATTGTTTAGAATCAGATCAATTGCCAGCAAATTCAAGTGTAAACGATGTGATTTTAAATTTGAATTCTGATTTTAAAACTGATTTTACGGAATTGAAAAACAGAAAATTAGTTACCATTGAAGCGACTTCGAAAATTTCCTCTGGTAATTCTTGGAATAAAACGCTTTATAAACCTATTTCAACAAAAGACGGAAAATCGGTAACTGTAAAATTGATACCGTATTTTGCGTGGGGAAACAAAGGACAGGGAGAAATGACGGTTTGGATGTCGCATTAAAATTATATATAGATTCCTGTTTTTTCGTAGAGACGCACTGCAGTGCGTCTACGTCATGTGTATCAAACATTGTTGTTACGTTGCGTAAGATGCACTGCGGTGCGCCTCTACAGATAAACTCTGTCTATAAATCCTAACATTAAATAATATGAAATTTATTCTGGCTTTATTTTTAATAACAACACTTTCTCTATCAGCCCAAACGCTCGATAATAAACTAGCGTTAACTGTTGCTCAGGATGGTTCTGGAGATTTTAAAACCATCCAAGAAGCGATAAATAATGTAAAAGACAATTCAGAAAGACGCGTTATAATAACTATAAAGCCAGGAAAATATGTGGAGAAATTGGAAATTCCAATTTCTAAAACATTCATAACCTTAAAAGGAACAGACAGAAATAAAACCATTATTTCATTTGACGATTATTCTGGAAAACCGCTTCGTGAACCAGATCCATCAGGGAAAAAGGAATTTGGAACATCAACATCTTATTCCTTCTTAATCAAAGGAAACGATTGCATGCTGGAAAATCTTACTGTTGAAAATTCAGCAGGAAGAGTAGGACAGGCGGTTGCTTTACATATTAAAAGTGATAGAGTTGTTGTCAAGAATTGCGATCTTTTAGGGAATCAGGATACGCTTTATTTATCAGAAGGAAACACCAGAACTTATTTTGAAAATTGCTTTATCAACGGAACGACCGATTTTATTTTTGGAGCTGCAACGGCATATTTTTACAAATGTACGATTGAAAGCTTAATAAACTCTTATATCACCGCAGCTTCAACGCCCCAAGGGCAAGCTTATGGTTTTGTTTTCGTAGATTGTAAATTAACTGCAAAAGACAAATCAGTAGATAATGTGTTTTTAGGAAGACCTTGGAGACCTTATGCGCAAACCGTTTTCATTAATACAGATGTAGGTTCGCACATTATTCCCGAAGGCTGGAATGCTTGGATTGATTCGCGATTTCCTGATAAAGACAAAACAGCTTATTACGCTGAATATGGAAGTAAAGGAGCGAGTGCAAAAAGTATTTCGCAACGTGTATCATGGTCGCATCAGCTAAAAAAACAGGATATTCAAAAATATGATAGAGATTCAGTTTTAAACGGATGGAATCCGAATAAGTAAAAATAATATTTAATAAATTGAAGCTAGCTCGCTAAATATAAGATTTGGCGGGCTTTTTTGTTTTTCTTTTAAAAGTGAAAAATCAGAAATTAGCCGTTTACATTTTGTTGGTCAGAATTTACGTTTAAAAAAATGTTCTTTTATTAAAAAATATTAATGTTTTTTTTGGAGTTGTGTAAAAGTGTCCTGTTGATTTTTTTGTAAGTTTTTTAAAGTAAAAAAAATATACTCTGAGTATTTTTCTCTATCGTTTTCGTAAAAAATCGTATTTTATAAGCTGTTATTTATCAGATGCTACAGTGTTGTGTTTTGAAGAATGTATACTATATGTTTATTTTTGATAACAATCTTATTGTTTTTTATTCAAAATGTGTTTGTATATTTTATTTTAAGCAAACAATTGTCTTAATTATTTTGGTTCGTCTATTTTTTCCATTCGTTTTTTATTAATATTGTTTTTTTTGAGTTATTTTTTTTGAAATAACATGATTAAAACAGGATAGAGCAGGACGGTAATAATGTGTCATCATCATATTTTTGGAATACTAAAATAAATGTGTTTTAGACATTTAATAAAATTAATTTAATATTCCGTTAAGAAAAATTTTGTTAATAGCTGGGGCGCATTAAACATGACTAACTAACATTAATAACCTAACCAAAAAAACATTTATGAAACAAGCACTTATAAAAAGATGTAGTTTTCTTTTGTTTACACTGATGAGTGTATTGAGTTATGCTCAAAGTAATCAAGTTACAGTAACTGGAGCTGTTACAGATAATGTATCAGGGCTTCTTCCAGGAGTAAACGTGACAGAGAAATCTACAAAGAATACAGTTACAACAGATTTTAATGGTAAGTATCAGATTAAAGTAAAACCAGGTGCTACTTTGGTATTTTCATTTATTGGAATGAAAAAATTAGAAATTCCAGTTAACGGACGCGCAATAGTAGATGCAAAATTATCTGAAGATTCTAATGTACTGGATGATATTGTAGTTGTAGCATACGGGACCCAGAAAAAGAATAATGTTACAGGAGCAATTGTTACCTTAAAACCAGATGATTTTCAGGATTTACCTGTTTCAAATTTATCTGAGGCATTAAGAGGTTTGACACCAGGTTTAAATGTTGATGGTGGAGCTGGACGTCCTGGAGATGCTGCAACTCTTCAGATTCGTCAAACTTTTGGTTTCTCAAAAGATGGTAATTCATCTATTCCATTGGTAGTTATTGACGACATGGTGCAGATTGATCCTCAAAACGGGAAGCCTACGTTAGAGACTTTTAATCAATTGGATCCTTCAGAAATTGAAAGCATGACAGTTTTAAAAGACGGTTCAGCGGCAATTTATGGATCGAGAGCTTCACAAGGAGCTATTATTGTGAAGACTAAAAGAGGAAAATCAGGGAAACCAAAATTTACTTATTACAGCCAATATTCTTTCAATGATGCAGTAAGCCATGGTAAAACAATGAGTGCTTATGAGCATGGAATTTGGAAAAATAGATTTTTGAATTCAAATCTAGATCCTGTAGCATCTAAATATTTTTCTGCTGCAGAACTAGAACAAATGAAAAGTCTAGATTATGATTGGCTTAAAAAAGCTTGGAAACCAGCTACACAACAAAGACAGTCACTTTCTGCAAGTGGCGGAACTGAAAAAGCTACGTATTTTGCTGGTATTACCTACTTTGATCAAGGACCGAACTTAGGAGAGCAGGATTATAAAAAATGGAATTTCAGAACAGGAACAAATATTAAAATCTCTCAAGATTTAGAATTTTCTGCGTCGGTTTCTGCTATTACAACAGATGTTACTAAATCATACACTAAATCTTCAGCAAATTTAAATGATAGCAGTTTTGGTTCAGCCGCTGGAGGTGAACAAGCAGATTATGCTTATTTATTACATATGCCAAAGTACGTTCCTTGGGATACTACAATAAATGGCCAAACGTATTGGGTGTCTCCTTTTCCACGTTCAGATCGTAATTTAGGAAGTGCAAACGCTAATACCACTATTGCAGGATGGAACTATTTTGCAGCTTTAGATGCTGGAAAACAAATTGAAGAGCAATTTTCATATAATGTGAATTTATCTTTGGAGTATAAGTTGCCATTTATAAAAGGTCTAAGTGTAAAAGGGAGTTTTGCAAGAAGCCAGTCAAGTAGTTATACAGAGCAGTTTCAGCTACCTTATGATTTACTAAGAATTGCCAATCATGAAAAGCAAGATAACCACCTTTTAACTGCAAGTTCAGAGTTTGCAAATGGTGGAAAACCAGACACAAATACACGCGGCTCAAGAGCATATTATACTACAGATTTGGATAAATTAATCCAAGCTAACTTTTTTGCAACATACGCGAGAACATTTGGAAATCATAATGTATCAGCAATGTTTGGTTATGAGCAATCAGAAGCTTGGAACAAAAGAGTTCGTTTAGCTTATGAAGGAACTTCAAAAGACTTTTTAGGAAATAGTACTACTGCTGGACCTATAAGCACAAACTCAGAAGCTGTGAAAGTGGAGTCAGGTACTCAGTCTTACCTTGGACGTTTAAACTATAACTTTAAAGACAAATACCTTGTTGAGTTTATATTTAGGAGTGATGCTTCTACTAAGTTTGCACCGCAAAACTATTGGGGCTTTTTCCCAGGTGCTCAATTAGGATGGGTGGTCTCTAGAGAAGATTGGTTTACTGAGAATGTTTCTTGGATTAATAATTTAAAATTACGTTACTCAATCGGAAAAACAGGTAAGGACAATATTGATTATTGGAGATGGCTTCAGTTTTATGAGCCATTGGCAGACAAGGGAGCACAATTTGGAGGGAATGGAGGTCTTTTAGGAGGTGGAATTACACCACGTCCAAATCCAAATGAAGACGTGCATTGGGATACTACAATTAAAAATAATATTGGTATAGATGTGGCCTTCCTTAAAAACAGACTACAAATTTCTGCAGATTACTACTATGATAAAACAACAGACGCTTTGATTGGATTGGCAGGTGAAGCAGGTACTCCAATTACTGTTGGAGGTGGTTTTGCAGAAGTGAATTATGCTGCGGTTGATAGCTGGGGAAGTGAGTTTAGTTTAAACTGGAATGATAAAATTAAGGAAAACTTTAGCTATAATGTTGGAATTAACTTTGCGTTTAACAATAATGAAATCAAACAATATCCTACACTTGCAAGACCAAATGCAAATATGAATGTAACAGAAGTTGGTCATTCTACGTTTTTTCCTCAATGGGGATTCAAAACTTGGAAAGGAACTTCAACAGGTGACGGTATCTTAAGAACAGATGAGGATATAGCTAATTATTGGAATTATTTAACAGAGAGAGCTACGGCAGTAGGAGGGGTTCCTAACTATTTAACTATCAACAATGTAAGTATGATGAGAAAAGGAATGTTGGCTTATGAAGATACGGGAGGTGTTTATAATGCGTCAACAGGCACTCAAGCTGGAGCTGATGGTAGAATTATGGCAAATGAAGATTACGTTAAATTGGCAAAAAACAATAGAGTATATGGTTTTACAAGTAATCTTGGATTCAAATATAAAACGTTCTATTTTAAAACACAGATTCAAACTTCATGGGGTGGCTACAGATCTATCGACTTAGTAAAACAAGGGGTTGGTTCTGCCCATAACGATTGGTCTCACGAATCTTTCTGGACAGATATGTACGATGCTACTGATAATCCTAATGGTAAGTATCCTAACATGGCGCAAGAATCTGCTTTAGTTCCATCAGATTTCTGGCAGTTAGATACTTTTAGATGTGTAATTAGAAATATGTCTTTCGGATTTGAACTTCCAAAAGAAGCTATGAAGCAATTAAATATCCAAAAAGCTACTTTAGGTGTAACAGGTAACAATCTTTGGGATTTATATAATCCTTATCCAAATCATTACAGAAATATGTATGATGATTCAGTTTCAAGATATCCAACTCTTAGAACTTGGTCAATTAATTTGAATGTATCATTCTAATTTTATTTAAAAAACAATTATGAAAGCAAAAATTTGTACATATATAGCAATGATACTTTTAATGGTATTGGGAGTTTCATGCAGTGACGACTTTTTAGAAGATAAAAAACAGTATAAGTATTATGACGCTGAGTTCTTTAAAAGTGAAGAGCGTGTTAATTGGTATGTAAACAATTTATACTATGATTTTTATGACGGATACAAAACACCAACAGCAGTAGTTGTTGGATCCTGGACAACGACTCAAACTTCTTATACGGAAGAGGTCGGTGGTATTTCGGCTATGATTAATCCAAATATAACTTTGGAAAATGCGGCGGATGGATCGGGCTATTTCGGAAAGACATTAGTTGAAAACCCTTCAAATGATCCATATAATAGAATTAGAGATTGTAATGTAATGTTGGAGAGAATTGATGTTGATGGAGCTAATTTATCTCAGACATTTCGTGATCAAATTAAAGGTCAGATGTATTATTTACGCGCCATCCAATACTTTGATTTAATGCGTACTTATGGTGGTGTTCCAATTGTAACAACAGTTCAAACTCCTTCTAAAGACGATCCGTCAATAAAAATACCAAGAGCTACAGTTACGGAAGTGGTTAAGCAAATTGTTGCAGATCTTGATTTAGCAGCTGGCTTACTGCCTCCAAAATGGCCTGCCAGCGATTATGGCCGTTTTACAAAAGGAGCAGCAATGGCTCAAAAAGCTCGTGTATTGCTAACATATGCAAGTCCATTATTCAATAAAAATTGGGATTCATCGACAGAACGTTGGGATGCAGCTTTAGCGGCTGGATTAGCGGCAGAAACAGAATTGACTTCACAAGGGCATGGATTATATGGAACTACTGCAAGAGATTGGGAGAGAATGTTTTATCTTAATGATAATGCATTCATTTCGGAAGCTATTGTTGTTAAGCTTTTAGCAAGCAGTACGACGGTTACTCCTTCTTTACAGTCTAATAACTCTTGGGAAAGATCGATTCGATTAACAAGCCAAGGCGGACAAGGAAGTGGTGGAGTTGATGCTCCTAAAAGTATGATTGACTTATTCCCTATGGCTAGTGGAAAAAGACCTACAACCGCAAATAATTATGACCCTTTCTTATTTTTTAAAGATCGTGACCCACGTTTTTATAGAACATTTGGATTTTCAGGAAGTTATTGGCCTTACAATAATAGTTTGCCAACAGTTGCGGCACCTACTGTTTGGGCATATCGTTGGACGACTCCTTCCAATGCTAATACTTTTGGCTTTAGTATGGGGAATGATGTGGCAAGCCCTGCCTTTATTCGTAAAATGTCAAGTCCGACGGTAAGTAATGCGTCAAACTTCCAAATCTCTGGAACAGATATTATGGAATATCGTTTTGCTGAGTTGGTATTGAACATTGCAGAATGTTATGCTGCTAAAGGGGATATTGGAAATACGATTGCTTATTTGGGAAGAATTCGTAAACGTGTTGGAATTGCTGCTACAGATAACTATGGAATAGGTACATTGGGAGATAAATATGCAGCTTTAGAAGCTTGTTTATATGAGCGTAGAGTAGAGTTAGCTTATGAAGGAAAACGTTTTTGGGATACTCAAAGATGGATGCTTTATAGTGATGATGCTTCAATTAATGACCAGACAAATGCTAAACTTGGTATTCCAGTAATAAACGGTACACAACGTATTGGAAATTATTTACATTATAAAAATGGAACAAGCGCAGCAGGTACAGATCCTTTAGCAAATGCTCGTGCTTCTATTTCTGTAGATCCAGATGCATCAAACTTTCAAGCTCAAATTACTGCTTTAGCAACATTTTATACAGCTAATTTCGAATTACGTTCTCCGCCAACACCTATGGATAATGTTGGTAATGTTGCGACTCCAATTTCATGGAGATCTAATTACTACATTATGGGATTAAATCAAAGTGCTTTAGTGAATAATCCTTGGTTGACGCAGACGGTAGGATGGAAAGATGGTAACGGTGCCGCAGGTACTTTTATCTACCAAGAATAAATTTAACTATTAAGAAACAGAAAATTATATAAAGCTTTTCACCTGTACTTCTCAAAAGATACAGGTGATTTGTTTAAAAAGAATTACCACAACTAGAAATTAACATGAAAAATTCTGCATTATTTATCGCATCATCTCTGCTTTTTTTGGGAAGCGCAAAATGTTTTGCACAATATCCGAAGATAAGTCCAGAAGTTCAGGCTCAGGAAAAAGCAATTAAAGAAGAAGCTCAAAGACTTTCTGATGAAGCTTGGGCAAAAGCTTTAGTAGTTATTGAAGAAGAAGCAAAACATGGAAAACCTTATATTCCGTGGGCAGCAAGACCAACTGATTTACCTCAAGCTGAAATTCCAGCTTTCCCAGGTGCCGAAGGTGGCGGAATGTACACATTTGGAGGCCGTGGCGGAAAAGTATACACCGTAACAAGTTTGGAAGATCGTGGGCCTGGAACTTTGCGTGAAGCCTGCGAACAAGGAGGAGCGAGAATAGTGGTATTTAATGTTGCTGGAATTATTAGATTAAAAAGTCCGTTGATTATTCGTGCGCCATACATTACAATTGCAGGACAGACAGCTCCTGGTGATGGTATTTGTATAGCTGGAGAGTCAACTTGGATTGATACGCATGACGTAATTATCAGACACGTACGATTCCGTCGTGGAGAAACTTTCGTAGGACGCCGTGATGATGCAATTGGTGGAAATCCTGTTGGAAATATCATGATCGATCACGTTTCCGCAACTTGGGGATTAGATGAAAACATGTCAATCTACAGACATATGTACAATCCAGGACCAGGTTATCCAGATATTAAAGTGGGAACGGTAAATATTACTATCCAAAACAGTTTATTCGGAGAAGCTTTGGATACTTACAATCATGCTTTCGGAAGTACTTTAGGAGGAGAAAACTGTTCTTTCATGAGAAATATGTGGGCCAACAATGCAGGAAGAAACCCTTCTATTGGATGGAACGGAATTTTCAATTTTGTAAATAATGTCGTTTTCAACTGGTATAACAGATCAACAGACGGTGGAGATTATACTGCAAATTACAACATCATTAACAACTTCTACAAACCAGGTCCTGTAACCGATTTGACACAGCCAATCAGTTATAGAATTTTAAAACCAGAATCAGGAAGAAGCAAATTGCCTTATATGGTTTTTGGTAGAGCTTATGTAAACGGAAACGTTATTAATGGAAACGAAAAAGTTACTAAAGATAACTGGGACGGCGGAATTCAGCTAGAAAATAAAAAAGGTGAATTGATGACGTATGACGAGGCAAAAGAATACTTCGCTAAAATGAAAGTGAACAAACCTTTCCCAATGCCATGGTTCAACAAATTTATGACTGCTGAAGATGCTTATGAATTTGTTCTTAAAAATGTTGGAGCGACTCTTCCAATAAGAGATAAAGTAGATGAAAGAATCGTAAGAACTGTAAAAACTGGAGTTCCTGAATATGCAAAAGGATTAGAAAAAAAGACTTTCTACCAATTTGAACACAGACGTCTACCGATGGATTCTTATAAAAAAGGAATTATTACTGATATTTCGCAAGTGGGCGGCTATCCAGAATACAAAGGAAAACCGTATGCAGATACAGACAAAGACGGAATGCCTGATGCATGGGAGAAAAAATACGGTTTAAATCCGAATGATCCGTCTGATGCACAAGGAGATTTAAACGGAGATGGATACACTAATATCGAAGATTATATCAACGGTGTAAATCCTGCGATAAAAGTAGACTGGAAAGATTTGGCTAATAACAAAGAAACATTAGTTAGACCTTTATTAGATTTAAAATAAGAAAAACTGAAATAATTGTTAAACACATAGAAACATAGAATTTTAATATAAAAAAGGAAATAAAAGAAAATCTAAGCTTCTATGTGTTTAAAAAAACAAAGACAATGGCACTAAATAAAATAAACGCAGGTTTGTTATCGCTGGTTTTTGCATTTTCAACTTTAAATGCGCAACAGCATTTAGATCCTGAATATGTAAAGGTTACCAACGAAAGAGCTGCAAAAATTGTTACCAAATTAGATTTGAAAAACGAAGCTAAAGAAAAAGCGGTTTCAAACATTATTGCACAACAATTCAGAGATTTAAGTGAAATTCAGGACGGAAGAGATGCTGAAATCAAAAAAGTAAAAGAAGACACTTCTTTAGCTAAAGAAAAACAAAACGAAAAGATTGATAAACTGAAAACAAAAGCAGACGAATCAATTGCCAAACTGCACAAATCTTATATCAAAAAATTAGGTAAAGAATTATCAGAAGACAAAATCACTGAAGTAAAAGACGGAATGACTTATGGCGTTCTTCCAATCACGGTGGCAGGTTATAATGATATGCTTCCAAACTTAACTGCAGAACAAAAAGATTACATCTACAAAGCTTTAGTTGAAGCCAGAGAACATGCCATGGATGCTGGTTCATCTAAAGAAAAACACGGCTGGTTTGGCAAATACAAAGGGAGAATCAATAACTATTTATCAAAACAAGGTTACGATTTAAATAAAGAAAGTGCTGATTGGCACAAACGTATTGAAGAAAGAGAAAAGAATAAAGCAAAAGATTCTACTTCAAAAGAATAATCTCTTAAAACTTTACACCAAAAACTATTAACGACACCACAAAATTCAATGCAAAATATTTTTCCCAACCGTACTTTAAAGAGAACATTTATGGCGCTGTCATTTTGTTCGCTTGTTTCGTCGGCCTATGCCCAATATCCTGTAATTCAAAAAGAGGTTCAAGCAAAAGCAGATACTATTTTGGCTGACGAAGAAAAAAGACTAAGCGAAATATGGAACGCTAATCTGCATGTAATCAAAGAAGAAGCAAAGCAAGGAAAACCTTATTTACCTTGGGCTTCATATCCAAAAGATTTTGTTCAGGCAGATATTCCTGCTTTCCCAGGTGCAGAAGGCGGTGGCGCATACACACAAGGCGGACGTGGCGGAAAAATATTTGTGGTAACGAGTTTAGAAGACAGCGGAAAAGGAACTTTTCGTGAAGCCTGTGAAGCCGTTGGAACAAGAACAATTGTTTTCAATGTTTCGGGAATAATTCAGTTGAAAAAGAGAATCAGCATGCGTGCACCTTACGTGACCATTGCTGGACAAACCGCTCCTGGAGACGGAATTTGTATTGCGGGAGAAACTTTAGAAATCGACACACACGACGTAATCATCAGGCACATGCGTTTTAGACGTGGTGCAACTGAAGTTACGAGAAGAGACGATGCTCTTGGAGGAAATCCAATGGGAAACATTATCGTTGACCACTGTTCTGTAAGCTGGGGATTAGACGAAAATATTTCTTTATACAGACATCAATTTGCAGCAAATGCAAAATCAAAACTGGAAAAATTGCCAGCTTGTAATATCACGATTCAAAACACGATTTCATCAGAAGGTTTAGATACTTATAATCATGCTTTCGGAAGTACAATTGGCGGATTAAATAGTACTTTTATACGTAACTTATGGGCCGACAACATTTCTAGAAATGCTTCTATCGGAATGTATGGCGACTTTAATTTTGTGAATAACGTAGTATTCAATTGGTGGAATCGTACCCTTGATGGAGGTGATTATCGTTCGATGTTGAACATCATCAACAATTATTTTAAACCTGGACCAATTACACCGCAAAATGAACCAATTGCTCACAGAATTGTAAAACCGGAATCAGGATATATTGAGCCAAAACAATACGGAAGAGCTTACGTTTCAGGAAATTTTATTGTAGGTTCACCTGAAGTTACAGCGGATAACTGGAATGGCGGAGTACAATTGGAAAATCTTCCTGAAGCTGAAACAAAGGAATTTTTAGCAGCAATCAAACAGTCAAAACCTTTCTCAATGCCAGCATTCAAAATTATGGGAGCAGAAGAAGCTTACGAATATGTTTTAGCGAATGTTGGAGCCACAATACCAAAAAGAGATGCAGTTGACGAAAGAATTATCAAACAAGTTAAAACAGGAAAAATCGAAGTTAAAGACGGTTTAGAAAATAACATCGGAAAAGAATATATCAAAAGAAGATTGCCAGCAGATTCTTATAAAAAGGGAATCATAACACATCCTGACCAAGTTGGCGGATATCCAACTTACAAAGGAAAAGCCTATAAAGATTCAGATAACGACGGAATTCCTGATGCATGGGAGAAAAAATACGGTTTAAATCCAAATGATGCTTCAGATGCCAATAAAGATTTAAACGGAGACGGTTACACCAACATCGAAAAATATTTTAACGGAATCGACCCAACCAGTAAAGTTGATTGGACGAAAATCGAAAATAATATGGATACTTTGGCGAAATTAAAGTCTTTATTACAATAGAAAAATTAGGAAGACCTAACAGGTTTTTAAAACCTGTTAGGTCTCTTAAATGCAATATCCGCTTAGTTTGTCATTTCGACGAAGGAGAAATCTTCGCAAGAAACTCCACAAAGTATATCAATCTTTGGCAATATAGCAACGAAGATTTCTCCTTCGTCGAAATGACAAGATTGGAGAAAATAGGATTTTATAAATTTATTGTTCTTTAAAAGGTTAATTTTAAGAATATAAAATCTAAACACTGAAATTTAAATTAAGAAAAAGTGAATTTCAATCAATTACAAAATATAGTTTCTTCTTATAAAAACACATTTTCATTAATGTGTATTACTTTGTTTATTAGTGGAAACATCACAGCTCAAAACAATTTTCCAGACATCGTAAAAACCAAAGAAGGCAAATTTTCTTTTACGACAGATAGTCAAGGAAATCAAATCCCTGATTTTTCTTTTGCAGGATATAGAAATTCTGAAGTTGCGCTTCCGAATCTGGAGAACAAGATTTTTGTTTCTAAACAAGAAGAAGATGCCACACAGAAAATCCAAAATGCAATTGATTATGTAAGCGCATTAAAACCAGATAAATCAGGTTTTCGCGGAGCCGTTTTGTTAGACAAAGGAACTTTCAAAGTTAGCGGAACCTTATACATCAGAAAATCAGGAGTTGTTTTAAGAGGAAGCGGTAATGGCGAAAACGGAACTGTACTTTTAGGAACTGGATTAGAAAGAGAAGCTTTAATTAGAATTTTGGGTGTAAACGATAAAATTTATAAAGATGCATTTGAATTTGCTAATGCTTACACACCGCTTGGGACTCAAAAAATCCAATTAAAAAATGCTTCGAAATTAAAAGTTTCGGATGAAATAGAAATCAGCAAACCTTTGACAGATAATTTCATTAAAGAAGTAAACATGCAGGATTTTGGCGGAGAAACTTCTTGGATTGGATGGAAAAAAGGTGCTTGGGATATGACTTGGAATCGAGTTGTGACCAAAATCAATGGAAATGAAATTACATTGAATGCTCCAATTACAATGGCATTAGATGATGTTTTCGGAACTTCAAAAGTAACCGTTTATTCATGGCCAGGAAGAATTGAACATTCAGGAGTTGAAAATATCTTAATGAAATCAACTTTCAATGTTTCAAATGCAAAAGACGAAGAACACAGATGGCAGGCAATCAGCATTGAAAACACTAGGAATGCTTGGGTAAAACAAGTTAATTTCAAACATTTTGCCGGTGGAGCAGTTACGATTTTAAAAACAAGCCAGCAGATTACAGTAGAAGATTGTATTGCTACAGAACCAGTTTCAGAAATTGCTTCATTCAGAAGACATACTTTTTATACAGAAGGTCAGCAGACGCTTTTCCAACGTTGTTATTCTGAATTTGGATATCATGATTTCGCTGTGGGAGGATTTGGAACAACAGGTCCAAATGCTTTTGTGCAGTGCGAATCACATCTTCCATTCAACAATAGCGGAGCAATCGGAAGCTGGACAACTGGCGTTTTATTTGACATCGCTAATATCGACGGTGCAGCCTTAAGCTACAACAACAGAGAACAAGGCGGAAGAGGAGCAGGATGGACAGCAGCAAATTCTGTAATTTGGGAGTCTTCGGCATCAAAAGTAGAATGTTACAGTCCCCCAACAGCACAAAACTGGGCTTTTGGAGTTTGGGGACAATTTGGAGGAAACGGACATTGGAAAAACGTAAACGAACATATCAGTCCAAGAAGTTTATTCTACACACAGTTAGAAGCCAGATTAGGAAAACTTCCGGTTCAGCCATTTATTTACGATTTAGGTTCAGAAGCTTCTTCAAGTCCGAGTGTAGAAGTAGCTGAGGAATTGACTAAAAACTCAGCTACGACAGCAAAAAGTTTGCAAGAATTGATTTCAGAAGCTTCAAGAGCAAATCCGATAAATACAGATAATAAAGGTTTAAAAAATGCAAACGATTTAAAAGTTGTTCCAAATAAAACAGAAAAATCAACTTCTAAAGTAACAACAGAAAATGGCTGGTTAACTTTTGAAGGAAAAGTAATTGCAGGAAAACAAAGCAACGTAGCATGGTGGAGAGGCGATTTAACTGATGATTTCGTAAACAAATCAACACCACATATTACTCGTTTTGTACCTGGAAGAACAGGAAACGGATTGACAGATAAAGTTCAGGAAACAGTAGATTATTTGACTAAAAATAATATCGTTGCCTTAGAACATAATTACGGTTTATGGTACGACAGAAGAATGGACGATCACGAACGCGTTCGCAGAGTTGATGACGATGTTTGGCCTCCGTTTTACGAACAGCCTTTCGCAAGAAGCGGAAAAGATTTCGCCTGGGATCATTTGAGTAAATACGATTTAACAAAATTCAACGATTGGTATTGGAGCCGTTTAGCGCAATTCGCAACGCTTGCAGAACCAAACGGAGAATTGTTAATCAATCAGCAATATTTTCAGCACAATATTTTGGAAGCCGGAGCGCACTGGGCAAGTTCGCCTTGGCGTTCTGCAAACAATATCAACAGCACAGGTTTTCCTGAGCCACCGCCTTATGCAGGAGACAAACGCATTTTCATGGCGGAACAGTTTTACGATATTACGAATGCTCAAAGAAGAAAACTACATGAAGGTTTTATCAGAAAATCATTTGAGAATTTTCAGGAAAACAGCAACGTAATTCAGTTAACAAGTGCCGAATATACAGGTCCGTTACATTTTATGGAATTTTGGTTAGACCAAGCCCAAAAATGGAAAGATGAAACTGTTAAAAAAGGATTAATTGGTTTAAGTGCTACGAAAGATGTTCAGGACGCGATTTTAAATGATGCTAAAAGAGTAAAAACAGTTGATGTAATTGACATTCGCTATTGGTATTACAAAGAAGACGGTTCAGCTTATGCACCGCAAGGAGGCGTTAATTTAGCACCAAGACAACACGCCAGAAAACTGAAAACGGGAAAAGAAACCGACAATCAAGTTTATCGTGCCGTTCGTGAATACAGAGAAAAATACCCTGAAAAAGTCATTTTATATTCAACAGACGGTTCATCAAGATTTGGATGGCCGGCTTTGATGGCAGGAGCCTCATTGCCAAATATTCCGAAAATCGAGTTGCCTCAGTTTTATTCCGCTTTAAGCGAAATGAAATTAGTTGACGGAAATACGTTTTCAGATAATCTTTGGAAATTGGAAAACAAAGGAAAAAGCTATCTTTTTTATTTGAAAAACGACCAAGATATCACAATCGATTTAGCAAATGATAAAGGAACATTTGAAGTATTTGCAATCAATGCTTCAACAGGAAATATTACCAAAAAAGCCAACATCAGCGGAGGAAAACAAGTCACAATCCCACAAGCTGAGATAAGAGAAAAAGTGCTTTTTGTAGTGAAAAAATAAAAGTTTTAATAGCCACGAATTCACGAATTAATCAGATTAAATTAAGAATAAAATCTGCTAAATTTCCCAAATCTGCGAGAAAAAATTTCACGCAGATTTAAAAAGATAAAAGCAGATTAAGCAGATTTTTTAAAATTTAGATCTGCGCAAATCTGCCAAAATCAGCAGAATTTGCGTGAAATAAAAACATAAAGATTATAAAAGAAAAATTCGTGAATTCGTGGCTAACAAACTCAAAAAACATAAATTCAAAAACAACCCAAAATGAATCTGAAAATTAAATCTTTATACGCTCTTAGTATAAGCTTTATGTTGACAGCACAAAGCGGATTTTCGCAATCTGCCAAAACAAAAGCATCTCTGCCTGAAATCAAAGTATCTAAAAATCAGCATTATTTTGTAACCGAAAACGAAAAACCATTTTTCTGGCTAGGCGACACAGGCTGGCTGGCATTCGGAAAACTGGACAGAGCAGGAATTGAGAAATATTTCAAAGACAGAAAAGAGAAAGGATTTAATGTAGTTCAGGTTATGGTTTTGCATAACATCAATGCGGTTAACGTTTATGGCGCTAAAGCTTTAATAAACGAAGACGTTTCAAAACCGTTGATTACGGCTGGAAATGATTTCAAAGATGCAAAACAATACGACTATTGGGATCACGTAGATTATACTTTAGACGTAGCTCAGAAAAACGGAATCTACGTTGCCATGGTTCCAGTTTGGGGAACAAACGTTTCAAAAGGAAATAAAGTAAGCAAAGAACAGGCAATAGTTTATGCTGATTTCTTGGCCAAAAGATATAAAAACAGAACCAACGTAATCTGGCTAAACGGTGGTGATACACACGGAAACGAATTTCAGGATATCTGGAATGCCATCGGAAATACTTTAAAAACCAACAATCCAAACCAATTAGTGACTTTTCACCCGTTTGGAAGAACCGATTCTTCAGAAAACTTCCATAACGAAAAATGGTTAGATTTCAATATGTTTCAATCTGGACACAGAAGATACGATCAGGATTCTATAAAAACGAATTTCAAAGAAGACAATTACAAGTTCGTTCTTAGAGATTTCGAATTGAAACCAATAAAACCTTCACTTGACGGAGAACCATCTTACGAAGGAATTCCACACGGTTTACACGATACGCTTCAGCCAAAATGGACAGCAAGCGATGTTCGTCGTTACGGATATTGGTCAGTTTTATCAGGTGGAGCAGGCTACACATACGGACACAACGCTGTAATGCAAATGTTCAGAAAAGGCGATAAACCAGCGTACGGAAACAAAGAATTATGGACATCAGCTATCAATGCACCAGGAGCAAAACAAATGGTTTACATTAAGAAATTAATGGAAGAGTTTCCGTTTTTAGAAGGAACTCCAGATGTTTCTTTAGTGGTAAATCAAGGTGAGAAATACGATTATATTCCAGCGATAAGAGGAGAAAAATACGCTTTACTTTACACCTATAACGGAAGAATAATAGAAGTAAAACTTGGAAAAATTGCTGGAGATAAATTCGAAGCAACTTGGTACAATCCAAGAAATGGTAAGAAAACTAAAATCGGAACATTTGATAACAAAGGAACTCAAAATTTTCAACCCGCTGGCAAAAAAGAAGATGGTAATGACTGGGTTTTGATTTTGAAATCAAAGTAACCACACAGTTTGTCATTCCGAGGAACGAGGGCACGAGCGATAGCGAACTGGCGAAGCAATCACACTCGAGAATCGACAAAGATTGGAGAATTACTTTACGGAATTTCTAGTGAGATTTCTCCTTCGTCGAAATGACAAAAAATAAGAATAAAATATTTCACGCAGATTTAAAATGATTTAAGCAGATTCTGCAGATACTTTAAATATAAATCAGTGTTAATCTGCAAGATCTGCGTGAAACCAAAAAATAAACTATGAAAAATATACTAATAATACTCTGCTTCATAACCGGATTAAGCACCGCTTTTGCACAAGACGGTTGGATAAACATCCTAAAGGAAGGCGGAAACAACAAAGGAATAAAATGTACCCAAGCCATTCAGAATGCCATTGAAAAAGCATCTAAAAACGGCGGAGGAACTATCTTTTTCCCAGCGGGAGAATATTTAACCGGAGCTTTAACATTAAAAAGCAACATCACGATTCGCTTAGATTCTGGAGCGCTTTTAAAGTTCTCGGAAAACTTCGATGATTTTCTGCCTTATGTAGAAATGCGTTACGAAGGAATTGTGATGAAAAGTTTCCAGCCCTTATTTTATGCAAAAGACGTTGAAAACATCACCATCACAGGAAGAGGTATAATCGACGGACAAGGAAAAGCGTGGTGGAATGAAGTGTACCGAATTGAAAGCGCCAAAGAACCTTTACCTCCAACAAAATACCAAACGATGTGGGAAGAGCAAAACAAAGGTCTTTACACAGAACCGTATTACAAAAGAACGGTTGACAAGAAATTCTTCAGACCTTCTTTCTTTCAGGCTTACAACTGTAAAAATATTATGATTGAAGGCGTGACTTTCCAAAATTCACCATTTTGGACCATTAACCCAGAATTCTGCGATAATGTAACCATTACAGGAATTTCGATCTTCAATCCGCATTCGCCAAACACAGACGGAATCAATCCATCTTCGTGCACTAATGTTCACATTTCAAACTGCCACATCAGCGTTGGAGATGACTGTATTACCATCAAATCAGGAAGAGACGGAGACGGTCGTAAATACGGAAAAGCTACAGAAAATGTAACCATCACAAACTGTACGATGTTAAGCGGTCACGGCGGAGTGGTTATTGGAAGTGAAATGTCGGGAGGAATCAAAAAAATCACGATTTCAAACTGTGTTTTTGACGGAACAGATCGCGGAATTCGTATTAAATCGGCTCGTGGAAGAGGTGGCGTTGTAGAAGATATTCGTGTAGATAATATCGTCATGAAAAACATCAAAGAAGAAGCCATCGTTTTGAGTCTTTTCTACGATAAAGGAACTACAGTTGAACCTGTTACGGAGAAAACACCGATTTTCAGAAACATTCACATGAGCAACATCACGGCTTCAAACGTAAACAAAGCTGGACAGATTCTTGGAATTACTGAAATGCCAATTCAAAACATCACTTTCTCGAACATCAATATGGACGGAAAAGAAGGTTTTACGGTAAATACAGCAACAGATGTTGAATTTCACGATGTAAAAGTGAACGCAACTGTAGGCTCGTCTTTCAAAATATCCGATTCAAAAAATGTGATTTTAGACAATGTTGGATCTTCAACAGCCATAAAAGGAGTTCCAGTTATCAAATTAGATAATGTTTCGAATGCGTTGATCAACAATAATTTTCCATTCAATCCAACCGATATTTTTATCGAAGCCAATGGAAAAGACACTAAAAATATTTTCCTAAAAAATAATGTGCTTAACAATGTAACCACAGCGATCAAAAAAGGAAAAGATTTAGATAAAAAAGCTATTACAGAATAAAAATCGATGAGTCAACTTTGTCAAAGTTTCAAGCTTTGACAAAGTTTAAACGCAACATAAAATGAAAAAAATATTCATTATACTAACTCTTTCGCTTTTTGCTGTGAGTTATTCGCAGAAAAAGAAAGATTTATATCTTTTTACGTCGTTTAGAGAACCAGCGACAGAAGGTTTATATTTGGCATACAGCGAAGACGGATATAACTGGAAAGGATTAGAAGGATCATTTTTAAAACCAGAAATCGGAGCCAGTAAAATTATGCGTGATCCATCAATCACAAAAGGAGCATACGGAATCTATCACATGGTTTGGACAACCGATTGGAAAGGCGGAAATGGTTTTGGTTATGCAAGTTCGAAAGATTTAATTCATTGGTCAGAACAACAGTATATACCCGTAATGAAAAACGAACCAGAAGTGGTAAATGTTTGGGCACCAGAGATTTTTTATGATGATGTAAAAAAAGAATACATAATCATTTGGGCATCTACAATTCCGTTCCGTTTTGAAAAAGGAGTGGAAGACGAGAAAAACAATCACAGAATGTATTATGTAACGACAAAAGATTTCAAAACGTTTTCGGATGCAAAATTATACTACGATCCAGGTTTCAGCGTAATAGACTGCGTGATTGTTAAAAAAGGAAAAAAAGATTATGTTTTGGTTTTAAAAGACAACACAAGACCCATGCGAAACATAAAAGTAGCTTTCGGAAAATCGCCTTTAGGGCCTTTTCAAAAAAGTTCTGAACCTTTGACAGAATATTTATCAGAAGGGCCAACGGTGGTAAAAGTCGGTAAAAATTGGTTGTTGTATTATGACAATTACGGTTCAAAAAATTATAAAGCGTTAAGCACAACAGATTTTGTTCATTTTGAAGATGTATCGTCCAAAGTAAGTCTTCCAGAAGGACACAAACACGGAACGATTACAACAATCTCTGCAGACGTTTTAAAAGAATTAATTGAAAAGAAATAGTTAGAAAAATTTCACGCAGATTTAAAATGATTTAAGCAGATCAAGCAGATTTTTAATCTCTATAAAATCAGAAAGATTAAAATTAAATCTGCGTAAATCAGCGAAAATCTGCAAAATCTGCGTGAAACAAAAAAAATATAAAATGATTGCTTTCCAAAACATAAAAACCAACATCATCACAGCCACAATTCTTTGGGCGTGTACGGTTGTAAATGCCCAAAACGACATGGTGCGTTATGTTGGCAAAACACTTTCAAACATCGATTACCATCACGGAATGTTAAGTCCAGCAGTTGGAGTTCACGCGACGCAAATCATGCGTGCAAGTCGTGAACATCCAGAAAAAGCAGATGGTTTCGGATGGACATACAACCACCAGCCAATGATGGCGTATTGGAATAATTCTTTTTATCTGCATTATTTAAGTGATCCTTCTGGGGAACATATTCCGCCAAGCCAAACTTTATTGATGACATCTAAAGATGGAGTAACTTGGACAAAACCAGAAGTGATTTTCCCAATTTACCGAATTCCTGACGGATGGAAAAAAGAAGGAGTAGAAGGAGTTGCTAAAAATCTCGATGCGATCATGCACCAGAGAATGGGCTTTTACATTTCAAAAGACAAACGACTTTTTGCTTTGGCTTATTACGGAATTGCAATGGATGAAAAAGATGATCCAAACGACGGAAAAGGAATTGGTCGTGTAATTCGTGAAATCAAGAAAGACGGAAGTTTCGGAGAAATTTATTTTATCAGATACAACAAAACTTGGGATAAATCGAAATCAAAATTCCCTTTTTATACCGCATCAAAAGACAAAGGATTCAAAAAAGCCTGCGAAGAAATTTTATCTGAACCACTAGTTTTACAGCAGTGGGTGGAAGAAGCCGATCGCGACGATGAACTGATTCCGTTACAGAAACCTTACAAAGCATTTAGTTATTACCATTTGCCAAACGGAAATGTGGTGGGTTTATGGAAACATGCTTTAACTTCAATCAGTAGAGACGGCGGAAAATCGTGGGATTATATGCCATTGCGTGCGCCAGGATTTGTAAACAGCAATGCTAAAATCTGGGGACAAAAAACGTCTGATAATCGTTATGCAACCCTTTACAATCCATCAGAATATCGTTGGCCTTTGGCGATTTCAACTAGTGATAATGGATTGAATTATAAAGATTTATTGTTAGTTCACGGAGAAGTAAGTCCAATGCGTTACGGCGGAAACTACAAATCGGCAGGCCCTCAATACGTTCGTGGAATCACAGAGAAAAATGGAACTCCGCCTGACGGAAAAATCTGGGTGGGTTACAGTATGAACAAAGAAGATATTTGGGTGGCGTCGATTCCCGTTCCTGTAACTTCGGTGGTCACAGAACAAGCAAATGATGTTTTCAATACGCTTCCAGACGGAGAAGAATTGAAAATGTGGAATACGTACGATCTTTCATGGGCATCAACAAAAATCGAAAAGAAAGCCGATGGCAAAAAATGGCTGACTTTGAGAGACCAGGATTATTTTGATTATTCTCGTGCTGAAAGAGTAATTCCTTTTACATCAAAAGTGGAAGCCATTTTTACAGTAAAACCAGAACAAAACAATCACGGTTTATTGCAGATTGAATTCCAAAACAAACAAGGTCTGCCTTCAGTAAGATTGGTTTTTGACAGCGACGGTCAATTGAAAGTAAAAACGGGAGCACGTTTTAATACAATTGCTAAATACGAAGCCAATAAAACGTATAAAGTAGTTGTAAAATTAGATGCTAAAAACCGTCAGTACACTGTAAAAGTAAATGACGAAAAAGAATCAACCAAGATATTTTACGCGCCAACAGATGGTTTTGAGCGGATTATGTTCCGCACAGGAGAGCAAAGACATTCGCCAAATCCTGACACAGCGCCAGATACAGACGATTACGATGACCTGCCTCAAACCGGAAAATTAATTCCAGAAGCAGTATTCAATATCGAATCGTTGATTACTAAAAAGTTGTAAAAAGTTGAAATCGCCACGAATTCACGAATTATTTTTATAATCTATACGTAGTTTTTGTGATGAATTAATCGAATTAAACTTTCGGTTTAAATTAGAGAAATAAAACGCAAAGAATAATTAGAGAAAATTCGTGAATTCGTGGCGAAAAAAAATATACAAAGTGAAGTTTTTTAAAAGCATATTATTATCTGTTTGTCTTTTAGTAACTATAGTTTCTAAAGGACAAATTCTACCTGTACGCCTAATAACAGAAATGGCAGAGAATCCATTAGCAGTTGTGGAGAATAAGCCGAGATTGGGTTGGCAGTTGGTTTCAAAAGAATCCAATGCATCGCAAATTGCCTATTTGATTTTAGTTGCCTCTTCTGAAGAAAAACTAAATAATGACGATGGAGATATTTGGAACACAGGAAGAGTTAATACCGATAAAAACCTACATATAGTTTATAACGGAAAGCCATTGAAAAGCGAAACCAAATATTTCTGGAAAGTGAAAGTTTGGAATCAGGAAGGTAAAGTTTCAAAATGGAGTAAAATTGCCACCTTCAGAACCGCTCCGTTAGAAACAGATTTAAATCCCATTTGGATTGGAGCGATTACAAAGGCTGACAGTCATTTGCCAGAAGGAAGAAATTTTCATAGTGCCAGTTACAAAAGAGAAAAGAAAGACTCGATTATCAATGCTTCCGATTCTCTTTCAAGAAGAAGCATCATGCTTCGTAAACCTTTCGAAGTAGAAAAAGCAGTTAAAGAAGCGGTTGTTTACATTTCAGGTTTAGGTCATTATGAATTAACTATCAATGGGAAAAAAGTAGGCAACAGTCAATTCGCTTCTTTGTGGACAGATTATGATAAAACGGTTAATTACAATGTTTACGAATTAACTGCCAAAGATTTTCAAAAAGGAGATAACGTAATTGGCGTTTTGTTAGGAAACGGAATGTACAATACGCTGGCTGAAAGATATACCAAATTCTTCGTTAGTTTTGGTCCGCCGACTTTATTTTTTAAAATGAAAATCAAATACAATGATGGTTCAGAAGAAATTGTAAAGTCAGACGGAACTTGGAAATACAGCAAAAGTCCGATTACTTATAATAGTATTTTTGGTGGCGAAGATTACAATGCTAATCTAGAACAAAAGGACTGGAATAAAAAAGGTTTTAAAGATAGAGAGTGGAAAAAAGTAGTCATTCAAGAAGCTCCAAAAGGAGTTTTAAGGCCTCAGACAGCACCGCCAGTTACCATCCAAAAACAATACGAAGTTAAAACTGTAAAAGAACTGAAACCTAATTTCTATGTTTTTGATATGGGGCAAAATCTTTCTGGATTTCCAACCATAAAAGTAAAAGGAAAAAGAGGACAATCGATTCGGGTTTGGGTTGCGGAAGGATTAAATGAAGAAGGTACAATTGCGCAAGGAAGATCAGGGAAACCGTATTATTACGATTACACCTTAAAAGGCTATGGTTTAGAAGAATGGACGCCAAAATTCAGTTATTATGGTTATCAGTATGTTCAAATTGAAAATATTAATTATAAAGAAGGTAAAAATAAAGACCTTCCAACTTTAGTAGATTTAAAATCGAATTTCATTTACAATTCGGCTGGAGAAGCGGGAAGTTTTACGTGTTCAAACGAGATTTTCAATAAAACACACGAACTGATTAACAACTCGATAAAAAGTAACTTCCAAAGTGTTTTTACCGATTGTCCGCAGCGTGAAAAATTAGGTTGGTTAGAAGAAATTCAGTTGAATGGTCCAGGTTTAATGTTCAATTACAATTTGCAGACTTTCTTTCCTGCAACCATGCAGAATATTTCAGATTCACAAAGAGATAACGGTTTAATTCCAACCATTGTTCCAGAATATGTGGTTTTTGGTGGCGATTTTACCGATTCTCCAGAATGGGGCGTAACAGGCGTGATTTTGCCTTGGATGTATTACGAATATTACGGAGATGCTTCATTATTAGAAAAGTATTTTCCTGTAATGAAAAAGTACGTGGATTATTTAGAAACCAAATCTACAAACCACATCGTTTCTCACGGATTAGGCGATTGGTACGATTACGGAACTCATGCCGCTGGATATTCAAAAAACAGTCCGATTGCGCTTTCGGCGACTTCACATTATTATTACGGAGCTTATTTGACTGCTAAAGCCGCTAAATTATTAGGTAAGAAAGAGGATTTTGAGAAATATGAGAAATTGGCTTCTGAAATTAAAATCGCTTTTAATGCAACGTTTTTCAATCTAGAAACCAAACAATACGGAACTAATAGTCAGTTTAGCAACTCAGTTCCAGTTTTTATGAATATCGTTGAGCCTCAGTATAAAGAAGCGGTAATGCAGAATTTGCTGGCTGATATCGCAGCAAAAGGCGATCGTTTGACAACGGGAGATGTGGGCAATCGCTATTTATTTCAAACATTAGCGAGAAACGGCGAGAACGAAACGATGTTCAGAATGCACAATCATTATGATGCGCCGGGTTATGGCTTTCAGATTAAATTTGGCTTGACCACTTTAACCGAACAATGGGATCCGAGAAAAGGAAATTCGTGGAATCACTTTATGTTGGGGCAAATTGAAGAGTGGTTCTATCAAAGTTTAGCGGGAATTATGTCTGATCCTGAAAAACCGGGTTTCAAACATTTCTTCATTCAGCCTGAGGTTGTTGGCAATATGACTTTCGCGAAAGCGGATTATCAATCGGTTTACGGAAAAATTGCTTCTTCATGGGAGAAAAAAGAAGGCAAATTTATTCTGAATGTTCAGATTCCAGTGAATACAACTGCAACAATAAAATTGCCTATTCTTAAAACGTCTGAGATAAAAATTAATGATGAAAAAGCGAAGGCAAGTTTTAATGAAAAAGATAAAAAGCAGATTTTAGAATTAGGATCTGGGATTTATACAATAGAATGTAAGTTGTAATTGGAGTTATGAATTATGAATTATGAATTGTACGTAGGCTCAAAAAAATAAAAATTAATTGCCTATAGTTTTAACTGGAGGTTACAAAATAAAGTAAGTCAGAAGACTTAGCCGAATGAATAAGTTTGGCTAAAGCCAATTTTTGAAAATCAATTTGTTTTCCTCCAGTTAAAACAGGAGGCAATTCAAAAAATATTTGACAATGAAAAATTTAAAATACATCATCTTAGTTTCCATTTTTGCTTTGACATTTGCCAATGCGCAAAGCACTTCTGATACCAATTTTAGAAAACCGGTATCAGAAACTTTAAAGAAAATTGAAACGCTTTTTAAAGTAACAATCAACGATGACAGAGGTTTATTAAAAGGAAAAGAACTGGATTATGCCGATTGGAGAATTGAACCGGGAAATTTAGCGCTTTCGCTGACCAATATTTTAGCTCCATTCGAATTGATGTATTTTAAACAGCCCGATGGAACCTACATCATTCGTAAATATGAAAACCATAAAGTTTCTGTCGATAAAGGAAAAGAACGCTTATTTTATCTAGAAAGCCTTTATTCGACTAAAGAAGAATGGGAAAAACGTAAAACGGAGTTAAAAGCTTGTATGATAACCTCATTTGGATTAGAAAAGGCTCCCCCAATGCCAAAATCTAAACCACTTTTAACTCCAAAAAGAATTTACAAAGACTATAGTGTCGAAAATATTGCTTTGGAAATCCTGCCTGGGGTTTATGCTACAGGATCAATTTATAAACCGTATCCGTTGAATAAAAAAGCAGCTGTTATTATAACTCCCGACGGGCATTTTGGCGACGGAAGATATAGAAAAGACGAGCAGTACAGATGTGCGATTATGGCAAAAATGGGAGCAATAGTTGTGGCTTATGATTTATTTGCTTGGGGAGAATCGTTATTGCAATTTCCTGAAGAAACGCACAGAAACAGCATTGCATCGACAGTTCAGGTTTTAACTGGAATCCGTTTCTTGGATTATCTAGCAACCGTAAAAAATGCCGATATGACAAGAGTCGGCGTGACAGGTGGTTCTGGAGGAGGATCGCATACGATGTTTTTAGCTGCGATCGATGACAGAGTAAAAGTTTCGGCTCCAGTTGTAATGGTTTCGTCTCATTTTTCAGGCGGATGTCCATGCGAAAGCGGACGCGGAATCCACTTATGCGGAAACGGAACAAATAATGCTGAAATCTCAGCCATGATGGCTCCAAAACCGCAATTGATTGTCTCGGATGGAAAAGATTGGACATTAGCAGTTCCAGAATTGGAGTTTCCGTTCATTCAAAGAACGTATGAATTATACGGAAAAAAAGATTTAGTAGAAAATGTCCATTTTGCGAAAGAAGGACATGATTTCGGAATCTCGAAACGTATGGCTTTGTATCCGTTTATGGCGAAATATTTAAATTTAGATTTGAATAAAGTAAAGAATGATAAAGGCGAAATCGAGGAATCAACTTGTGTAATTGAACCAAAAGAAAAGCTGTTTGTTTTTGGAGATAAAGGAGAAAAATTGCCCAAAAATGCTCTAAAAGACATCAACAAATTATATGAAATGTTCGGAGAAAAGAATCTGAAGGTTTACGAGGTTAAGAAATAAAGTTAGTTGCCACGACCCGAGCGATAGCGAACAGGCGAAGCAATTTCACTAATTCGCACGAATTATTTGTTTGCCACTGATTAAAAAGATTAAAATGATTTTTTTTTATGCTGAATCTGCAAAATCTGCGAGAATAAATTTTTTTTCGGCAGATTTAGCAAATCAGGCAGATTTTATTCAGTGAAAATCCTTTAATCAGTGGCTAAAAATAAAAAAAAAGAAACTAGTGCTAATTCGTGTAATTCGTGGCAAAAAGAAAAACATATTTATGAAGTTAAAATTTAAAATCACAGCAATCTGTTTTGGAATTTTTTCGTTTGCTGCAACGGCACAAAACGACTTAAAATTATGGTACGATAAACCAGCAACAATCTGGAACGAAGCTTTGCCATTAGGCAACGGACGTCTAGGTGCCATGGTTTTTGGTGATCCAGCAGTGGAACGTTTGCAATTGAATGAAGAAACTATTTGGGCGGGTTCTCCAAACAGCAATGCACATACAAAATCTATCGAGGCTTTGCCAAAAGTAAGACAGCTTATTTTTGACGGGAAATTTGATGAAGCGCAAGATTTAGCGACGAAAGATATTATGTCGCAAACTAATGACGGAATGCCATATCAGACTTTCGGAAGCGTTTATATTTCATTCGCAGGACATCAAAAATATACGGATTATTACAGAGATTTAGATATCAGCAATGCTACAGCAAAAGTCAAATACAAAGTAAATGGTGTTGAATTTACTAGAGAAATTCTAACAGCATTTTCAGATCAGGTTATTGTGGTGAAGCTTTCTGCGAGTCAGCCAGGTCAGATTACCTGTAACGTTTTCATGAACAGTCCGATTGATAAAACTGTCGCTTCGACAGAAGGAAATCAGATTATACTTTCGGGAACAGGAACTAACTTTGAAAATGTAAAAGGAAAAGTAAAATTTCAAGGAAGACTTACCGCTAAAAATAAAGAAGGAGAAATCGATGCCAGCAATGGCGTTTTAAGTATCAACAAAGCGGATGAAGTTGTTTTGTACATTTCGATTGCCACCAATTTTAAAAATTATAAAGATATTTCTGGAGACGAAATAGCAAAAAGCAAATCGTTTTTAGAGCAAGCATTGCCAAAAAGTTTCGACGAAATCAAAACAGCGCATGTTGATTTTTACCAAAAATTCTTCAACAGAGTTTCTTTGGATTTAGGTTCGAATGATTTAGTTAAGAAACCGACAAACGAAAGAATTAGAGATTTTTCTAAACAATTTGATCCGCAGTTGGCGGCTTTATATTTCCAATTTGGACGTTATCTTTTAATTTCAAGTTCTCAGCCGGGCGGACAGCCAGCGAATTTGCAGGGAATTTGGAATGATATGGTTACACCGCCTTGGGACAGCAAATACACCACAAACATAAATGCCGAAATGAATTACTGGCCGGCACAGGTAACGAATCTTCAGGAAATGCACGAACCGTTTGTTCAAATGGCAAAGGAATTAAGTGTAACAGGAGCAGAAACGGCAAAAACAATGTACAATGCCAGCGGATGGGTTTTGCATCATAATACTGATATTTGGCGTGTTACAGCTCCAGTAGATTCAGCAGCTTCGGGAATGTGGCCGACAGGTGGCGCTTGGATTTGTCAGGACTTATGGGAAAGATATTTGTATACAGGAGATAAAAAATATTTGGCAGAAATTTATCCAATCATGAAAGGCGCTGCCGATTTCTTTTTGGATTTTATGATTGTAGATCCAAACACAGGATATTTGGTTGTCGTGCCATCAAGTTCTCCAGAAAATACACATGCTGGAGGAACAGGAAAAGCAACAATTGCATCTGGAACGACAATGGACAATCAGCTGATTTTTGATTTGTTTACGCATGTTATGGAAGCTTCTGCATTGGTTTCGCCAGATGCAGCTTATGTGAAAAAAGTAAGCGACGCTTTGGCTAAAATGCCTCCAATGAAAATTGGAAAACACAGTCAGTTGCAAGAATGGCAGGACGATTGGGATAATCCAAAAGACAATCACAGACATGTTTCGCATTTGTACGGATTGTATCCAAGTAATCAGATTTCGCCAATTAAAACACCAGAATTATTTCAAGCAGCCAAACAATCACTGATTTACAGAACAGACGAATCTACAGGTTGGTCAATGGGCTGGAAGGTAAATTTGTGGGCAAGATTATTAGATGGAAATCATGCTTATAAATTAATTCAGGATCAATTGCATTTGGTAACGGCTGACCAAAGAAAAGGAGGAGGAACGTATCCGAATATGTTAGATGCGCATCAGCCTTTTCAAATTGACGGAAACTTTGGATGCACAGCCGGTTTTGCCGAAATGCTGATGCAGAGTCAAGAAGACGCGATTCAGTTATTGCCTGCTCTGCCAACGGTTTGGAAAGACGGAAGCGTAAAAGGTTTAGTGGCAAGAGGCGGTTTCGTAATCGATATGACTTGGAAAAATAATAAAGTTTCGACTTTAAAAATCTATTCGAAAATTGGAGGAAATTGCCGATTGAAAGTGGAAAATACTTTAAAAGGTTCTTCGCTTAGAAAAGTAAAAGGGAAAAATACAAATCCGTTGTTTTATGATGTAGAAGTTAAGAAACCGATTATTTCTAATGAAGCAAAATTGCCAAAAGTGCAATTGCCAAATTACAATATTTACGATGTGAACATGAAAGCGGGGCAGACGTATACTTTTACTGGGAATTAAAATAATGAATTAAACTCGACAGGTTTGTAAAACCTGTCGAGTTTACGTACAGTTTGTCATTTCGAGGGACGAGAAATCTTCGCAAGAAACTCTACAATCAAAATCGACAAACTTTGTCGAGCTACTAACGAAGATTTCTCCTTCGTCGAAATGACAAAATTGAGTAAAAAGAATTAAAAAGAAGAATAATGTTACAACATTTCAAATATAAAATAATAACACTTTCAATTGTAATTGCATGTATAAACAGCAGTTGCAAATCTGTAGACCATTCTCAGAAAGGAAAATCGGTTGTTTTAAAAGAACAAAACTTCAAACATTATGTTGATTATTTCAATACGATGGAAGATGAAAATTTAAAATTTGCCATTCCCAATGACAGCGCTTGGGTCTGGATGGAAAAGAATATTCCGTTGTTTGAATGTCCGCAGCAGAATTTTGAGGAAATTTATTATTATCGATGGTGGACGGCTCGAAAACACATTAAAAATACACCTCAGGGATTTGCGATTACAGAGTTTTTAGTAGACCGTTCGTATGCCGATAAATACAATATGATCAGTTGTGCTTTGGGACATCATATCAACGAATTCAGATGGGTTCATGATCCGAAATATATCGAGCAGGATGTGAAGCTTTGGTACAGAGGAAACGATGGAAAGCCAATGAACAAATTGTATAAATTCAGCAGTTGGACAGCCGATGCTTTATACAATCGTTATTTGGTGAATAAAGATGAGAAATTCTTGTTGGATTTGTACCCAGATATGGTTACGGATTATGCAGTTTGGGAAAAAGATCGTCAGCGTAAAGATGGTTTGTTTTGGCAGCATGATGTGAAAGATGGAATGGAAGAATCCTTAAGCGGCGGGCGTAAAGTTCAAAATGCAAGACCTACGATTAACAGTTATATGTATGGAAATGCTGCAGCGATTTCTAAAATGGCTTCCTTAAAAGGCGATAAAGATGTTGAAGCAAAATTCAAAGCCAAAGCTGATGAACTGAAACGATTAATCGAAACGAAATTATGGAATCCGAAAAATGAGTTTTTTGAAACCTTAACACAAAAAGATACTCTGGCACAAGTTCGAGAGGCGATCGGATTTATTCCGTGGTATTTTAATCTTCCTGAAAAAGGAAAAGGATTTGAAAAAGCTTGGGAGCAGGTGAAAGATGAAAAAGGATTTTCTGCACCGTTTGGTTTAACAACGGCTGAAAGAAGAAGTCCGCGTTTTAGAACTCATGGAACGGGAACTTGTGAATGGGACGGTGCGATTTGGCCTTTTGCGAGTTCGCAGACTTTGACCGCTATGGCAAATGTTCTAAATAATTACAGCCAAGATTTTGTTGCAAAACCAGATTATTTCAAACAAATGGAGTTGTACGTACAGTCGCAGTATTACAGAGGAAAACCTTATATTGGCGAATATTTAGACGAAACTACGGGTTATTGGTTAATGGGCGACAGAGAAAGAAGCCGTTATTACAACCACTCGACTTTCAATGATTTAATAATTACCGGATTGGTTGGTTTACGCCCGAGAGCGGATGAAAAGATTGAAGTGAATCCGTTGATTCCGCAAGAAAAATGGGAATGGTTTTGTTTGGATAATGTTTTGTATCACGGCAATATCATTACTATTCTTTGGGATAAAACAGGGGAAAAATATAAAAAGGGAAAAGGTTTCAGAATTTTCAAAAACGGAAAAGAAATTGCGTTTTCTGAGAAATTGGAACGAGTGACTTCTGAGTAAATCGAATTGTTGTACTAAATTGTTTCACGCAGATTTTAAACAGATTTTAGCAGATTAAAATGGATTTTTTATTCTTAATCTTGTTTCATATCAAAAAGATAAAATCTGCGGATATCTGCTTAAATCTACCAAATCTGCGTGAAATAAAAATCATCGCAGGCACAATAAAATAATACCATGAAAAAGTTTTTTTTACATCTTACATTAATCATTTCACTTTTCACCATTTCGGCGAAAGCCCAAAACAAAATCAGTGTGAGTGATTTAAAATGCGAAATGCTGACCAATCCAGAAGGAATTGATGTTTTACAGCCAAGACTAAGCTGGAAAATAAAGGCAGCTATAAACGATGTAAAACAGACGGCATATCAAATTATTGCTTCTTCAAGTTTAGAAAAACTAAATGCTGGAAACGGTGATTTATGGGACAGCGGGAAAGTGGAAAGTGATGCTTCTGCAAATGTTATTTATAATGGAAAGAAGCTCAAAGACCGTCAAGATGTTTTTTGGAAAGTAACTGTTTTTACCAATAAAGGAGAAATTCAATCTAAAGAAAATGCACATTTCAGCATTGGGATTTTGACTTATGCTGATTGGAAATCAACTAGATGGATTGGTTATGAAAAAACGTCTCCGGGCGATAGTATTTCGCAGTATTCTAGGCTGTCAGCGCGTTATCTTCGCAAAGAAATCAACCTGAAAAAGAAAGTCAAAAATGCTAAGGTTTATATCATGGGAATGGGCTTGTATGAGCTTTATATTAACGGAAATAAAATCGGCGATCAGGTTTTAGCGCCCGTTCCGACAGATTATACGAAGAATGTAAAATACAATGTTTTTGATGTGACTTCGCAGTTGCAGGAAGGCAAAAACATGTTGGGAACGATTTTAGGAAATGGACGTTTTTTTACGATGCGTCAGGATTACAAACCGTATAAAATCAAAACTTTCGGTTACCCGAAAATGGCTTTGCAGTTATTTGTTGAATATACAGATGGAAGCAAAGATGTAATCAGAACCGATGATACTTGGAAAATCACAACAGACGGACCGATTTTATCCAACAATGAATACGACGGAGAAGAATATGATGCCCGCAAAGAAATGAAAGGCTGGAATACCGTTGATTTTGATGATAAAAAATGGCTTTCTGCAGAATATGTTCAAGAACCGGGTGGATTCTACGAAGGACAGATGTCGGCTAATATGAAGGTGAAATGTGAAGTAAAACCGATTTCGATAAAGCAGACTCCAAAAGGGACTTATATCTTGGATATGGGACAAAATATGGTGGGTTGGTTACAATTGAAAGTCAAAGGAAATAAAGGCGATAAAATCACGATGAAATTTGCGGAATCGCTTCAGCCAGATGGTTCGTTGTATATTGCCAATTTGCGTGATGCCAAAACGACTGATATTTATACTTTAAAAGGCGAAGGAGAAGAAGTTTGGGAACCTCGCTTTGTTTTTCACGGATTCAGATTTGTGGAGATTTCAGGATTTAAAACAAAACCAAGTTTAGAAAATTTCATTGGAAAAGTAGTTTACGATGATATTGCGACAACAGGAACTTTTGATTCATCAAATCCAATAATGAATCAGATTTTTAAGAATGCGTGGTGGGGAATCAGCGGAAATTATAAAGGAATGCCGATTGACTGTCCGCAAAGAAATGAGCGCCAGCCGTGGTTGGGAGACAGAACAACGGGAGCTTATGGCGAAAGTTTCTTATTTGATAATCAGACTTTGTATGCAAAATGGCTGGATGATATAAAAAACTCACAAACTATCGATGGAGGAATTCCTGATGTTGCGCCTGCTTTCTGGCGTTATTATGGCGATAATGTGACGTGGCCAGGAACTTATATTACCGTTGCCGATATGCTGTATCAGCAGTTTGGAGATGCGAAAGCGGTTGAAAAACAATATCCGTACATGAAAAAATGGATGGATTATATGGAGGAAAATTATCTGGTTGACAATTTAATGACCAAAGATAAATACGGCGATTGGTGCGTCCCCCCAGAATCATTGGAATTAATACGTTCAAAAGATCCTTCTCGTTTAACTGATGGCGAATTGATTTCGAGTGCATTTTATTATAACCTTTTGAATATCATGAAGAAATTTGCTGTGATTGCAGATTCAAAAAATGATATCCAACATTATGAAGATTTAGCGTTAAGAATCAAAAAAGCGTTTAATGCCAAATATTTAAATACAGACAAAAACAGTTACGCCAATAATACGGTTACAGCAAATTTATTGCCCTTAACTTTCGGAATGGTTCCAGACGGACTTCAAACCATAATATTTGAAAACTTGGTACATGAAGTTGAAGTGACGAAAAACGGCCATGTAAGTACAGGCGTTATTGGAACACAATTTTTAATGCGAACGTTAACCAATTTCGGTCGCGGCGATTTGGCTTTCAAATTGGCTTCAAATAAAACCTATCCAAGCTGGGGTTATATGGTCGAAAATGGTGCAACAACCATTTGGGAACTTTGGAACGGAAATACAGCAGATCCGGCTATGAATTCGCAAAATCACGTTATGCTTTTAGGCGATTTATTGATTTGGTATTACGAAAACATGGCAGGAATCAAAAGCAACCCCGAAACTCCTGGTTTCAAACAAATTATCATGAAACCAGATTTCGATGCTGGATTGACTTATGTAAATGCTTCATACGAATCGATTTACGGCTTAATTAAAAGCGACTGGAAAAAGGATAAAAAATCTTTAATTTGGAGTATTACAATTCCTGCCAATACTTCTGCAATTGTTTATCTTCCTGCGAGCGAAGTTTCGGCTGTTTCAATCAACAAACAGAAGCTGGATAAGACTTCTTATGCTTATACTACAGAGAAAAATCAAATTGTGGTGACACTTTCGTCAGGAAATTTTGCGATAAGCGTTAAATAACCCTCATTTTTGGTATTTCGGGACAGTACAGGATACATTGTTAATTTTTTGGTGTTATTTTTACACTTATTAAATATTTTTACCTAAAAAAATGTTAGGTATATATTTATACTCAAAAAAAATAATTCATAATTTAAATTGATAATGAAGGTAACAAAATTAGCATTTGTCTTGTTTGGACTTTTCCTTTTGGGAAGTTGTAAATCGGCTTTAGAGAAAAAGACTTGGAAAGAAGGAATTTTAGTGGACCAGTTTGTTTACGATAAAGCGCCTTATCCGTCTTGCCACGCGATTACAATTGTCGAAGCTGAAAATGGTGATTTAGTTGCTTCTTGGTTTGGAGGAACTCACGAAAGAAATCCTGACGTTTGCATTTATGTGGCAATCAAACCAAAAGGAAGCGATAAATGGAACGAAGGCGTAAAAGTGGCTGACGGTGTTATGAAAGAAGGGCCAAGAATGCCAACTTGGAATCCTGTTTTATATCAAATTCCAGGTGGCGATTTAATGCTTTTCTACAAAATCGGACCAAAACCATCGGAATGGTGGGGCGTAATCAGAACTTCATCTGATGGCGGAAAAACGTGGTCAGAGGCTAAAAAAATGCCAGATGGTTTCTTAGGACCCATTAAAAATAAACCTGTTTTATTAAGTAACGGAACTTTATTATGCCCGTCAAGCATCGAAGGTGACGGATGGAGACTTCGTATGGAATTTACTCCAGATTTCGGAAAAACTTGGGTGATGGGCGATACGCTTCCAAGAGGAAAACAAAAAATCAATGCGATTCAGCCCAGTATTTTGTTTCATAAGGACGGAAGCATTCAAGCAATTGGAAGAACCAGAAACAGAGCGATTTTCAGCACTTTCTCAAAAGATAACGGAAAAACTTGGTCGGATATTGAGTTAATCGGACTTCCAAATAACAACTCTGGCACGGATGCCGTAACTCTTAAAGATGGAAGACATTTATTGGTTTACAATCACGTTCTTCCTCCAGGAAAAGAGGCAAAAGGGCCGAGAACTCCTTTAAACGTTTCGGTTTCAAAAGACGGAATTCACTGGAACGCAGCTTTGGTTTTAGAAGATTCAAAAATCAGCCAATATTCTTATCCTTCCATGATTCAAAGTTCAGACGGAATGGTGCATATTGTGTACACTTGGAGAAGAGAAAAGCTGAAATATGTAAAAATCGACCCAAGTAAACTGGTTGCGCTTCCAATCAAAAACGGAATCTGGCCAGGCGAAGAAGGAAAAGTGGTAACAGCTGTAAAAGCGGAAGAAGAGTAAAATAGATATAAGCCACAGATTAAAGGATTAAAATGATTTTTTATTCTAATTAATCTCCAAAATCTGCTCAATCTGCGAGAGTAAAATTTTTTCCCGCAGATTCGGCAGATTCAGCAGATTTTTTTAATCCATCTAATCTTTTAATCTGTGGCAAAAAAAATATATAAGCATGAAATCAAGAAAACATTTATTAATTGCAATGCTTGTTGTAATGTCAACAACATTCAACAGCTGTGCAACGGCTCAGTCTTCCAACAAAAAGCAAAAATATAAAGTGGCTGTTTGCGATTGGATGATTTTGAAAAGACAAAAACTTGGAGCTTTTGGTCTGGCTGCTGAATTAAAAGCAGACGGAATCGAACTAGACATGGGAGGTTTAGGAAATCGACCGACTTTTGACAGCAAACTAGGCGATCCTGTAGAAAGACAAAAATTTTTAGATAAATCGAAAGAAACAGGAGTTGGGATCAGTTCGATTGCGATGTCGGGATTTTACGCGCAATCTTTCGCTACAAGAGAAATTACACCTATGATTACAGATTGTATTCAGGCAATGAAGAATATGAAAGTGAAGATGGCGTATCTTCCATTAGGAACTCAAACGGATTTGGTTAAAAATCCAGAACTGCGTCCAGAAGTAATTAAAAGACTGCAATGGGCAGGAAAAGAAGTGGGTAAAATAGGCGGTGTTATTGCAATTGAAACTTCTTTAAGCGCAACCGAAGAGAAAAAACTTTTAGATGAAGTAGGTTCAAAATACATTAAAAGTTCTTTCAACTTTGCTAATGCTTTAGATAATAAAAGAGATATTGCGTCAGAGTTAAAGATTTTAGGTAAGAAATATGTGGCGCAGATTCACGCTTCCAACACCGATCAGTTTTGGTTAGAAAATGATCCTGCGATCGATATGCCAAAAATCAAACAGACTTTGGGCGAAATGAAATGGAGCGGATGGCTGATAGTGGAGCGTTCTCGTGACGTAACACAAGTACACAATGTAAAAGCCAATTACGGAGCAAATGTGGCTTATTTGAAGAAGATTTTTCAGAATTAATTTTTTTTAGCCACAGATTAAAATGATTAAAATGATTTTTTAATCTGTGGAAATCTTTTATCCCGATAGCTATCGGGAGTGGCAAAAGAATCAATATAAAATCTGCCAAATCTGCTGAATCTGCGAGAGATAATTTTTTCACGCAGATCTAGCAGATTATTTTAGAATGAATACCCAAAAACAGCATACCATGAAATATTTGCAATTACTTTTTTTATGTCTTTATGTTTCTTTCGCGACAGCGCAAAACATTACTATTGTTAGTGATGCCAATTCGCCAAGAGCAAAATTTGGAGCAGAAAAATTATCAGAAACGCTTTCAGCAAAAGGTTTTACTGTCGCTTCTGCAGATAAATTGAAAAGTTCAAAAGATAAAGTAATTGTTATTGGAGAAAAAGGAACTGACTTTTGGAAAAAGAATGCAAAAAGCGCTAAAATTGATGACAGTAAATTAACTAAGAAAGAAGGTTTTTTAATTCGCACTCAAAAAAACATCATTTTCATTGAAGGAACAGATGCCAGCGGTAGTCTGTACGGAGCTTTAGAATTAGCGGATCGTATTAAAACTTCTGGCCAGCTTCCATCAGAAATCAATATCGAAGACAGTCCAGAAATGGTTTTACGCGGCGCTTGCATCGGAATGCAGAAACCGGTTTATCTTCAAGGGCGCGATGTTTACGAATATCCGTATACACCAGAAACTTTCCCTTGGTTTTATGATAAAGCACTTTGGATTAAATACTTAGATATGCTGGTGGATAACCGCATGAACTCTTTGTATTTATGGAACGGACACCCATTTGCGTCTTTAGTAAAATTGAAAGAATATCCGTTTGCAGTTGAAGTAAGCGATGAGGATTTCAAAAAGAACGAAGAAATCTATAAATTCCTAACAGTTGAGGCAAACAAACGCGGAATCTGGGTAATTCAGATGTTCTATAATATTCTTGTTTCTAAGCCTTTTGCAGAACATTATAACATTAAAACGCAGGATCGTTCTAGACCAATTACACCTTTATTGTCAGATTATACTAGAAAATCTATTGCCGCTTTTATCGAAAAATATCCCAATGTTGGCTTAATGGTTTGTTTGGGAGAAGCAATCAATACCGTTGATGATGATGTAGAATGGTTTACCAAAACTATTATTCCGGGTGTCCGTGACGGCTTGCAGGCATTAGGAAAAACAGAAGAGCCGCCAATTATTCTTCGTTCTCACGATACAGACGGGCCTTTGGTAATGGAAAAATCACTTCCGTTATACAAAAACTTATATACGGAAAGTAAATATACAGGAGAGTCTTTAACGACTTATACGCCAGGCGGGCCTTGGGGAGAAACGCACAAACAGTTGAGTGCTTTGAAATCAATTCATATTGAGAACGTTCACATTTTGGCCAACTTAGAACCTTTCAGATACGGTTCTCCAGATTTTATTCAGAAAACCGTAAAAGCAATGCACAGTGTGCACGGAGCCAATGCATTACACTTATATCCGCAAGCATCTTATTGGGATTGGCCGTATTCTGCTGATAAAACAAAATCGGGCGAACGTTTGTTAGAAATGGATCGCGACTGGATTTGGTACAAAGCTTGGGCAAGATATGCTTGGGACAGTAAAAGAGACCGAAACGAAGAAGTTCAATTTTGGGATAAAGATTTAGCGGCAAAATTTGGAACGACTCAAGAAGCAGCAAATAATATTTTAAAAGCGTACGAAGAAACAGGAGAAATCGCTCCAAAAACGTTGAGACGTTTCGGAATCACAGAAGGAAACAGACAGACTTTATTGTTAGGAATGTTCGAAAGCCAGTTGGTAAATCCGTCAAAATGGAGAGTGTATCCAGGTTTCCACGAATCTTGCGGACCTCCAGGCGAATTGCTTTTAGAATATGCCAAAAAAGAATGGAACAAAGAGCCTCATTCTGGCGAACTTCCAACGCAGATTATTGCTGAAATTACAGAACACGGAAGATTGGCTGTTGAAGCCATCGACAAAGCAGAAGCCAGCGTAACGAAAGATAAAGAAGAATTTGCACGACTTAAAAATGATATTTATGCGTATAAGGCATTTGCCGATTTCTTCTCAGAAAAAGTAAAAGCAGCTTTGTTGGTTTTAAGATATAGTTATTCTAATGACATTGCGGATTTAAACAAAGCAATGCCTCATTTAGAGAAAAGCATCGAACACTATGAGTTATTGGTAAAACTGACAAAAGACACGTATTACTATGCCAATAGTATGCAAACTGCTCAACGACGAATCCCAATTGGAGGAGACGACGGAAACAACAAAACGTGGGCTGAATTGTTGCCGCATTACGAACGTGAATTGGCTAACTTCAAAAGAAATTTAGAGAAGCTAAAAGCATCAAAAGACGGAAAAATCGAAACCAAAGAAGGAAAACCTTGGAAAACGGCAGACGTGACTTTTATTGATGAAAAACCAGGAAGTTATTTAGTGAAACCAGGAACAAAAGTATATGGAACAGATATTTCTGAATTAACGAAAATTGCTCCAGAACTTAAGAACCTAAGAGGATATTCGTTTGTAGAAAACGACCAAAACGAAAAAGGAACACATTTGAAGTTTAGAAATGCAAAAGCCGTTAAATTAGTAGTTGGATATTTCAATTCAGATCAAAAGAGATTTTTATTGCCGCCGAGTTTGGAAACTGATGCTGCAGGAAATGCTCATGGCCAAGCCGAAGTTATTCTGGCAAGTGCCATGAATTTAAAAGAGCTTCCAAGAGTAAATATTCATACGTATACTTTCCAGCCAGGTGAGAATAAATTGGATTTAGGAAAAGGAAAGGTATTGATTTTAGGTTTTATCGACGCAGATCAAACCATAACACCTCGTGATGTAGGATATATAGATGCAGGAGAAAAAGCAGCTATCGATTGGTTGTTTTATTAATCTGCGTTCCTGCAAGGTTTTCAAAACCTTGTAGGTATCTAAAATGAACGTTAAAAAGTTAAACCTACAAGGTTTTGAAAACCTTGCAGGAAATAGAAAATATGAATAGAATAGTTTTTTTTATTTTTTGTTTTTTTTCAAGTCTTTGCTTTGTTTGGAGTCAGAGCAAAGATTCAGGGAAGTTTCGTAAAGAGATTTCGCTGAATTCGTCTTGGGAAACCGTAATCTTGGATAATCTTCCGCTGAAAGAAGAAGATTTTGTAGAAAATCCAAAAACTGATTCTAATTGGCAGAAGGTTAGTGTGCCTCACAATTGGGATCAGTATTATGGTTTCAGAAGAACAAAACATGGAAATTTGCACGGTACTGCTTGGTACAAAAGATCATTAAAGCTTGATAAAAAAGACAATTCAAAACAGCATTTTCTTTATTTTGAGGGCGTTAGTTCTTATGCAACGGTTTGGGTAAATGGTAAAAAAGTAGGTGAACACAAAGGCGGAAGAACCACTTTTACTTTAGACATTTCCAAAGCGGTTTCTTTCGATAAGGAAAATATCATTTTAGTAAAAGCATCACATCCATCCTTTATTGCCGATTTGCCTTGGGTTTGCGGAGGCTGTTCGGGTGAATGGGGATTTTCAGAAGGTTCTCAGCCAATGGGAATTTTCAGACCTATTACCTTGGTTATTACAAACGATGTAAGAATTCAACCGTTTGGTGTTCATGTTTGGAATGATAAATCGGTTTCTAAACAAAAAGCAATTCTTCATACGACTACAGAAATCAAGAATTATGGTACTTCACAACGAAATTTAACTATCGAAAATATTCTTTTGGATGCTTCAGGAAAGAAAGTTGTGATCATAAAAACCGATAACAAGATCAATTCGGGAGAAACAAAAGAAATAGCACAGACACTTCCTGAGATTACAAACCCCAAATTATGGTCACCATCTAATCCATATTTGTATAAATTGGTTACTTCAGTTTACGAAAACGGAAAAATAATCGATCAATTAGCAACACCATACGGAGTCCGCTGGGTAAGCTGGCCGGTTAGTCGTGACGGAAAAGACAATCGTTTTTTCATCAATGACGAGCCTGTTTTTATCAATGGAGTCTGCGAATATGAACATTTGATTGGAAAAAGCCATTCGTTTTCAGACGAAATGATTCATTCCAGAATAGAACAAATCAAAGCAGGCGGATTTAATGCTTTTAGAGAAGCGCACCAACCCCATAATTTATTATATCAAAAAGAACTTGACGAGAACGGAATCTTATTCTGGAGTCAGTTTTCAGCACATATTTGGTACGATACGCCCGAATTCAAAGAAAATTTTAAAACTCTGTTGCGAGAATGGATTAAAGAACGCAGAAACAGTCCATCTGTCGTAATGTGGGGATTACAGAACGAAAGTACGATTCCAAAGGAATTTGCGGAAGAATGCACACAGATAATTCGTGAAATGGATCCGTTATCAGCTTCACAAAGAATCGTTACGACTTGTAACGGCGGCGAAGGAACCGATTGGAATGTAGTTCAAAACTGGTCAGGAACTTATGGCGGAGATCCGTTAAAATACCATTTAGAAATGACGACTCAGTTATTAAATGGAGAATACGGCGCTTGGCGTTCGGCAGATTTGCATACAGAAGGCGAATTCGACCAGAAAGGAATTTTAAGCGAAAACCGTTTTTCTCAGTTAATGGAAATTAAAGTGAGAGAAGCTGAATCCGTAAAAGATAAGATTGCGGGACAATTTAATTGGCTTTTTGCTTCGCACGAAAATCCGGGACGTGTACAAAACGGAGAAGGTTTTAGAGATATTGATAAAGTCGGACCAGTAAATTACAAAGGACTTTTTACGATTTGGGGCGAACCTTTGGATGCGTTTTATATGTATCGAGCAAATTACGTTTCGAACAAAACGAATCCGATGGTGTATATCGTTTCGCATACGTGGCCAAGCCGTTGGGAAAAACCGGGAATCAAAAACGGAATCGATATTTACTCGAATTGCGATGAAGTAGAGTTGTTCAACGATGTGAATAAAGTTTCACTTGGAAAACTTAAAAATCCAGGGATTGGACAGCATTTTCAGTTTAACAATGTCAATATTCAGTACAATGTTTTATACGCTGTTGGATATGTAAATGGAAAAGCGGTTGCCAAAGATTATATTGTTTTGAATACTCTTCCAAAAGCGCCAAATTTAGAATCTCTGATTGCTGATAAAAATGATATTTTAAAACCTAATAAAAGTTACAATTACCTCTACAGGGTAAACTGCGGCGGTTCTGAATTGACAGATAGTTCTGGAAATGGTTGGTCAGCAGATAGACACAAAAGCGGACAAAATACTTGGGGTTCGCTATCATGGACCGATAATTTTGAAAAATTGCCAGATTTTTTTGCCAGTCAAAGAAAAACTTTTGACCCAATAAACGGAACAAAAGATCAGGAATTATTTCAAAGTTTTAGATACGGCGTTGATAAACTGCGTTACGAATTTCCTGCGCCTGACGGAGAATATTTAGTAGAATTATACTTTACAGAGCCGTGGTACGGAACTGGTGGCGGAATGGACTGCAAAGGCTGGCGTTTGTTTGATGTAGCAATCAACAATAATGTAGTTTTAAAAGATTTTGATATTTGGGCAGAAGTTGGACATGATAAAGCTTTAAAAAAGACTTTTAAAGTAAAAAGCACTGGCGGAAAAATTAAAATTTCATTTCCCAATGTAAAAGCAGGGCAAGCGATAATTTCAGCAATTGCAATCGGTACAAAAGATTATCACGCAAGACCAGCTAGTGAATCTCCGAAAAATATTGAAAATCTGTTTTTGAGCCATTATGATAAATCAATAAATAGAGTTGCTTCGTGGTTGGATTTTAATTCGAAACAGTATTCAAATTCTGAGGTTGTTTTTACCGAATTACCTTCTGAAGTTTTTGGTGCAGATTATTTACAGTTTTCTACTGATTCTAAAGTTTCAGGTTCGTTTACAGCAAAAGAAGGATCCACAGTTTATGTTTTAGTTGATGATAAAATAAAGTCATTAAAAGGGCTTTTAGATTATAAAAAGATAGAAGAAAAAGCGAAAAACAGCAACGGAACTTCATTTGATATTTTCACTAAAAAAGTAAAGAAAGATGAGAAGGTTCTTTTTGATAATTCGGAAGCAATTTCTACAATTGTCGTAGTTCCAACTTACGATATGGGCGAAAAAGACGATTCGAGACCAGTAGTAATCATCGAAGCAGAAAAAACAAAAACAACGGGAGCAGGAATCGAAAAAGGAAATTTCAAAAAAGCTGATTTTGTTGAGTTCACAAAGAAAACCAATAATAGCATCGAGTTTGAAGTAAAACCTGGCGTTGCAGGAATCTATTTAATGCGTTTCCGTTTTATGAATCGGAATGAAGTGCCGATGAAAGTGAAATTCAAAATGGAAGATGCCTACGGAATTTTAATGCGAAATGATACTATTGAATTTTTCCCTTCACCTGAAAAATGGAAGATTTTGAATACAACATCAGGAGGTTATATCAATGCGGGAACGTATAAAATTACACTCGAAGGTGATGATTTGAAAGGGTTGATGTTAGATAACTTCGAGTTTCAGTAGATAAAAATAATAATCTCGCAAAGTCGCAGAGTCGCAAAGGAAATTAAACCATATAAGTAATATAAGATAATTTAAGTTTTGCGTTAAATGAACTTATATTACTTATATGGTTCAGAATAAAAACTTTGCGCTTTTGCGTCTTTGCGAGAGAAAAAATAAAAATATGGTTAAGAAAATTACACTTGCATTTGCAATATTGTTTTCAGTTTCAGTTTCAGTTTTTGCGCAAAAACAAGCCAGAATTGTAGAAGACTTCAACAAAAACTGGAATTTCAAATTAGGAGATTTTCCAGAAGCGGTAAATGCTAATTTCAACGCTTCAGATTGGAGAACGCTTCAATTACCGCATGATTGGAGTATCGAAAGCGCTTTTGATAAAGATGCTAAAACCAAACAAGCACAAGGATTTTTACCTGCAGGGAAAGGTTGGTATCGTAAAGTTTTTACTATTCCTGCCAATTGGAAAAACAAAACCGTTTCTATTGAATTTGATGGTGTTTTTAAAAATAGTGAAGTATTCATAAATGGTAAATCATTCGGTATTCGCCCAAATGGATATATTTCTTTCGGTTATGATTTAACGCAGCATTTAAATTTCGGAAAATCGAATGTTATTGCAGTAAAAGTTGACAATGATTCTCAGCCCAATTCAAGATGGTACACCGGTTCTGGAATTTACAGAAATGTGAGATTGGTTGCTTCAGACAAACTGCACGTAGGTAAATGGGGAACTTTTGTTACAACGACTGAAGTTACTGCAGATAAATCCAAAGTACATTTTGAAGTTACGATTGATAATGATAATGCTTCCGCGAAAGAATTTAAGTTGGTTACTTCAATTGTAAACGCAGATAATAAAGAAGTTGCAAATTTTACTTCTACAGAAAAAATAGGTGCTAAAACATCTGGAAAAAAGGTTCATGATTTAGAAGTAAAACAGCCAAAATTATGGAGTCCGGAGAGTCCGTATTTGTATAAAGTCATTACAAAAGTGTATGAGAAATTGAAGTTGGTTGATAATTATGAAACTCCGCTTGGGTTTAGATTTTTCAATTTCGATTCAGAAAAAGGCTTTTCATTAAACGGTGTTCCAACTAAAATATTAGGAGTTTGTCTGCATCACGATAATGGCGCTTTGGGAGCTGTAGAAAATATTCATGCGGTTAGAAGAAAACTGGCTTTGATGAAAGAAATGGGCGCAAACGCTATTAGAATGTCTCATAATCCACATTCTTTAGAAATGATGCAATTGTGCGATGAAATGGGATTCATAGTTCAGGACGAAGCTTTTGACGTTTGGAAAAAGAAAAAAGTGACGAACGATTACCATAAAGACTGGGATGCTTGGCATAAAAAGGATTTAGAAGATTTTATCAAAAGAGACCGCAATCATCCATCGGTTATGATGTGGAGTATTGGTAACGAAATTAGAGAGCAGTTTGATTCGACTGGAATTGCGATTACAAGAGAATTGGCTAAAATTGTAAAATCGTTAGATACCACTCGTTCTGTAACTTCGGCTTTGACAGAGAATGTTATCGAGAAAAACTTCATTTATCAATCAGGCGCTTTGGATCTTTTGGGATTCAATTACAAACACGAAGATTATAAAGATTTCCCAACTAAATTTAAAGGACAAAAAATATTAGCTTCAGAAAGTGTTTCAGCTTTAGAGACGCGCGGACACTACGATCAATCGGATGTTATCAAAGCTTGGCCGACAAAACACGGAGCTCCGTTTGATGGCAATTCAGATTGGACAGTTTCGGCTTACGATCAGGTGAAATCGTACTGGGGCGCAACGCACGAAGAAAACTGGAAAACGATTAAGAGTCAGGATTTCATGGCGGGAACTTTTATCTGGACGGGATTTGATTATATTGGAGAACCAGATCCGTATCCATATCCTGCGAGAAGTTCGTACTTTGGAATCGTTGATTTGGCAGGACTTCCGAAAGATGTGTATTATATGTACCAAAGCGAATGGTCGAACAAAACCGTTTTGCACATTTTACCACATTGGAACTGGACAAAAGATCAGGAAATCAACGTTTGGGCGTATTACAATAATGCCGATGAAGTGGAATTATTCTTAAACGGTAAATCGCTTGGCAAGAAATCAAAACAAAATGATGATTTGCACATTTCATGGAAAGTGAAATTCGAACTAGGAACTTTAAAAGCAGTTTCAAGAAAGAATGGGAAAGTGGTTTTAGAAAAGGAAATCAAAACTGCAGGACAAGCTTCTAAAATTGATTTAAAAGCTGATAAAACTGAAATTAAAAATGATACTTACGGTTTGGTTTATGTAACTGTTTCAATGTTAGATAAAGATGGAAACGTATTACCAAATGCTATGGATTTAATTAATTTTGAAGTTACTGGTGGAGGAAAATTAGTTGGTGTTGATAATGGTTATCAAGCTAATTTGGATTCGTTTAAAGCGAATTCTTGTAAATTGTTTAATGGAAAATGTATTGTTATTATTCAATCTAATGGGAAGAATCAAAATATTCAGTTGAAAGCAACAACTGCTAGTTTACAAGCTTCAACAATCAAAGTTGAAGTAAATTAATCTCGCAAAGTCGCGGAGACGCAAAGTTTTTTTTAAAACCATATAAGTTATTTAAGTGATTTTAAGTTTGGGCTTAATTAGACTTATATAACTTATATAACTTATATAACTTATATGGTTTAGTTTTTTTAATAAACTTTGCGTCTTAGCGACTTTGCGAGATTCTTTATACATTTATAAAAAAAAACAAATGACTCCAACTTTCTTCGCAGATCAACAAGAATTTAGAAAATGGCTTGAGAAAAACTATCAAAACGAAAAAGAGCTTTTGGTTGGTTTTTATAAAGTTACAAGTGGAAAACCATCTATTACTTGGCCAGAATCTGTAGATCAGGCGCTTTGTTTTGGTTGGATTGATGGTGTTCGCAAATCTATTGACAAGGATAGTTATACAATTCGTTTTACCCCGAGAAAATCCTCCAGTATTTGGAGTGCCATTAATATTCAGAAAATGGAAGATTTGACTAAAGCTGGATTAATGACCGATGCGGGCTTGAAAGCTTTTAGTTTTAGAACCGAAAATAAGTCTAAGATTTATTCGCACGAAAAAGAGCCAGTTCCGCTTTTGGAATCTTATGAGGAAGAATTTAAAAGCAACAAAATTGCATGGGAGTTTTTTGAGAAACAAGCTCCTTCATACAAGAAAGTGATGATTCATTGGATTATGAGTGCCAAACAAGAAAAAACACAACTGTCAAGGCTTGAAAAAACTATCTTGGAAAGCGAAAAACAGAAAAGGGTCATGTAAATCTTTAGAATAAAATTGCTTAACTTAGTAAGCTGACTTTGAATAATATGGAAAAAGAAAATACCACAACAATTAAAGGGGAAATTTTGCTGGGTATTATTTTTGCCCTCGAATTGTATGCCTTGCCCATGCAATTTTATTTATTATTACAAGGTGATGGATTTAATTTTTTTAGCGCGGCAGTCCGCTTTTTTAGTTTCTTCACCATCACAACAAATTCTATAGTTTTCATTTGCACTGCCATGCTGTTGTTTGGCGGAAAAAACGCAATGAATGCTTTTTTTCGAAAGTGTACAACCATTACTGCAATCACAGTGTATATTTTGATTGTTGGAATTGTGTTTAATCTGCTTTTGCGCTCCATTGTTGATTTGCAAGGGCATCATAGTATAGTTAGTGAAATCTTTCATGTTGTTGTTCCCATTTTATTTTTCTTTTATTGGCTTTTTTTCGTCAGTCCAGAAAAAATTTCTTTTAAAACGATTTGGTTTTGGCTTTTATACCCGATTATTTACATGATTTATACCGTATTTCATGGTTTTATTTCCAATTTTTATCCTTATCCTTTTATTGATGTTACAAAATTAGGATTGGAAACAGCACTTATAAATGGAGTTTTTGTTCTAATTGCTTTTGCGGTTTTGTCTGTTATTTTGATTTCGATTTCTAAAATGAGAACCAAAACGGTTTAAAACCTGCTGTTGGTCGAAATTCTGGGAGACAGATTTTAATTTATACTACATTTATGCTTTATACACTATTTTAAAGCAGATCAGCAATGAAAAAAATATTCCTCTCCTTATGTCTTTTTGGTGTAATTTCTAGTGCATTAAGTCAGGAATTTGCCAACGCGCCAAAACCTTTTGGACCAGTTCCGACGCAAAAGCAAATTGATTGGCAGGAAATGGAATTTTATGCTTTTGTACATTTCTCGTTAAATACATTTACCAATAAAGAATGGGGTTACGGAGACGAATCGCCTGAACTTTTTAATCCGTCACAATTAGATGTTCGCCAGTGGGCGCGTGTGGTAAAAGAAGCTGGAATGAAAGGAATTATTCTAGTTGCCAAACATCATGACGGCTTCTGTTTATGGCCTTCAGCTTACACAGAACGTTCTGTAAAGAATTCGCCTTGGGAAAACGGAAAAGGTGATTTGCTAAAAGAATTGGCGGCAGCCTGCAAAGAATACGATTTAAAATTTGGGTTATACCTTTCGCCTTGGGATCGAAATCATCCGCAATATGGAAAACCTGAATATATAACCTATTTCAGAAATCAGTTGAAAGAATTATTGACCAATTATGGTGATGTTTTCGAAATGTGGTTTGATGGTGCAAACGGCGGAGATGGTTATTATGGCGGTGCCAATGAAACTAGAAAAATCAATACACTTACGTATTATAATTGGGATGAAACGTACAAATTAATTTACGATATCGCACCAAAAACTTTAGTGTGGGGAGTTGGACCATCTGAAGCAAGATGGATTGGAAATGAAGAAGGGCGAGCAGGAAAAACCAATTGGTCGTTACTGCGTCAGAAAGATGAATTGGCAGGAAAAGTACATTATACAGAGTTTATGTCTGGTCACGAAGATGGCGAAAAGTGGGTTCCGGGAGAAGCTGACGTTTCAATAAGACCAGGATGGTTTTATCATTCAGTAGAGGATGATAAAGTGCGTTCGCTTGATGAAATGGTGGATATCTATTATGAATCGATTGGACGAAATGCTACTTTATTATTAAACCTTCCAGTTGATAGACGCGGTTTGGTTCATGAAAATGATGAAGCAAGATTAAAAGAATTGGTTGCCACAATTAAAGCCGATTTCAAAACAGAATTATTAGCAGGAACTCAGGTTCAAGCTTCAAACATTCGAGGAAACGATTCTAATTTTGGTCCGCAAAATGTTATCGACGGAAATAAGAATACCTATTGGGCAACAGATGATAAAGTAAAAGAGGCTACGGTTGAGTTTACGTTTGAAAAGCCAACGCCAATTAATAGAGTTTTGCTTCAAGAATATATTAAATTGGGTCAGCGCATAAAAGCATTTTCTATTGAAGTAAAAGTTGATGGACAGTGGAAAACTATTGCGAATGAAACTACTATTGGCTATAAAAGAATTTTGCGTTTAGATCGCGTTACTGCTTCTGCACTTAGGGTTAATGTTTTGGATGCAAAAGCAGGATTTGTAATTAGTACAATCGAAGCGTACAATGCGCCGACTTTTGTAAAAGAACCGCAGATTTCTAGAGATAAAAACGGTTTGGTTACGATTAAATCGGAAGAAGGAAATGCTGTTTATTATACTTTGGATGGAAAAACACCTACTGAAAAAAGCACTTTGTATAAAGCGCCATTCGTACATAATAAAGAAGTAGAAATTAAAGCTATTTCAAGAAATATTAAAGAGAAAATCAATAGTGCCATAAAGTCGGCAAAATATGGAGTTTCTAAAGAAAAATGGAAAGTAACTTCGGTTTCGAGTGGTGACAGCAAATCTGTAGAACGAATAATTGATGGAAACCCAGACACAGATTGGGGATTTGGAAATGATGAAAACAAGCTGCCGCAAACTGTTGTTATAGATATGGGAGAATTGATTAGTATTAAAGGTTTTATCTATACACCGCAACAGGTTGGTAACAATTTAAATTTGATTTCAAATTATGAATTGTACACAAGTGTAGACAGTTTTTATTGGGACAAACAATCTGAAGGAGAATTTTCGAATATTAAGCATAACCCAATTGAACAAATTATAAATTTTCGTGCAGTTAAAGCAAGATTTTTGAAATTTGTTGCTACAGCTGCTGTCGGAAAAGGGCAAACTGTTTCGATTGCCGAAATTGGAGTTGTTGAATAAATATAGATTCACAGAAACATTTCATTCCATAGGAATGTTTCGTCGGTAGAACCAGATTTGTGTTGCGATTATACGTTCCGTAGGAACGTTTGATTAATAAAACGGGGTCCATTTCTATGAAATCAGGTGTTCCTAGGGAACACAATGCTAAACAGTATTTTTTTTCTACCGACGAGATATTCCTACGGAATATTAAAACATAATTCGTTTGCAGAAGTGAATAAAATAAATCTGCGATTATCCGTGTTTTCGCAAAGCGAATCTGTTTTATCCGCATACTATTTCATTCCTATTTTGTTTTCTGCCGAACGGCAATCGTTATTAGTCGAATTTTTGGTAATAACAGATAAGAGAATTCTACTTTTATCTTGCGTTAATTAAAATAGCAATAACGGCATGATTAAAGAAGATATAGGTTTTAGAGAAGCAGGAAAATTTGAGGAGACTCGTTTTGAGAAAATTCATAACGTTATTTTCGAATCGTCTCAGGAGGCTTCTTTATTGGTTGCTCGTGAAATTGCTAATTTAATTCAGAGAAAAAGTGAGCTGAACGAACCTTGCGTTTTAGGTTTGGCTACTGGATCTTCTCCTGTCAAAGTTTACGAAGAACTGGTTAGAATGCACAAAGAGGAAGGACTTAGTTTTGCTGGTGTCGTGACCTTCAATTTGGACGAATATTATCCTATGGATAAAAATGATATTCAGAGTTATTATCATTTTATGCATGAACATCTATTTAATCATGTCAATATTCATCCAGAAAATATCAATATTCCAGACGGGCAGGTAAGCGCTGAAGATTTGCAGCAATATTGTATAGATTATGAGATGAAAATCATCTCTTACGGAGGATTAGATTTTCAGCTTTTAGGAATAGGAAGAACGGGACATATTGGGTTTAATGAACCTGGTTCTCACGTAAATTCAGGGACAAGAAGCATTACTCTAGATCATATAACAAGGGTTGATGCAGCTTCTTCATTTTTAGGAATAGATAATGTTCCTAGAAAAGCCATTACAATGGGAATTGGAACTGTAAGAAATGCAAAAAGAATTGTTTTACTAGGATGGGGAATTAGTAAAGCAGGAATTATAAAAAAAACAATCGAAGGAGAAATTTCTTCGCAAGTACCGGCTACGTATTTACAAGAGCATCACAACACAACATTTGTTTTGGATACGGAAGCTTCATCTGAATTGACAAGAGTTAAAACGCCTTGGCTAGTAAAGTCTTGTGTTTGGACAGATGAATTAAAATTAAAAGCGGTGGCTTGGTTAAGTGAGTTGACTAAAAAGCCGTTTTTGAAACTGACCGATAAAGATTATAACGACAATGGGATGTCAAGTCTTTTAACGGAAGAAGGAACTGCATACGATTTGAACATTAAGATGTTTAATAAAATGCAGCAAACCATCACAGGTTGGCCAGGCGGAAAACCAAATGCTGATGATACGTATAGACCAGAACGTTCTGTGCCGGAAAAGAAAAGAGTAATCATTTTCAGTCCGCATCCTGATGACGATGTGATTTCGATGGGAGGAACTTTTGACCGTTTGATAGAGCAGGGACATGAAGTTCATGTCGCATATCAAACCTCTGGAAATATTGCCGTTTCTAATGAAGAAGCGTTGAAGTTTGCTGAAATTTCGAAAGCATTGCATCCAGATTCTAGAATGTCTGATAAAATAATCGAATTTCTTCAGAATAGAACTGGAAATGAGATCGATTCATTAGAAGTAAGAAAATTAAAAGGATTAATTAGAAGAAGTGAATCTTTCGGAGCAACTCGCTATTTAGGTTTGCCAGATTCGAATGTACACTTTTTAGATCTTCCGTTTTACGAAACGGGAACGGTTAAAAAGAATAATCTTTCAGATGCAGATATCGATATTATGTCTGATATTATAGAAAGATTAAAACCGCATCAAATTTATGCCGCAGGAGATTTAGCAGATCCGCATGGAACTCATAAAGTGTGTTTAGACAGTTTGTTTGAAGCTTTGAAAAGATTAAAACACAAAGACTTTATGAACGATTGCTGGGTTTGGCTTTATAGAGGCGCTTGGCATGAATGGGAATCGTACCAAATTGACATGGCAGTACCAATGAGTCCTGATCAGGTTTTAAAGAAACGACATGCTATTTTTTATCACCAGTCTCAAAAAGACGGCGTTATGTTTCAAGGTGATGACAGCAGAGAGTTTTGGGTGCGAGTTGAAGACAGAAACAGATTGACTGCAGAAAAATACCACAGCTTAGGACTAGCAGATTATTCGGCTATTGAGGCGTTTAAACGTTATCATTTCTAAGTGCTTTTTGCAGCAATGAAGATAATAGACTATTTCATGGTTTATTTTGGTTAGTTACCTATAATTGAGAGAAAATGCGGTCGTGGTTGGCCGCATTTTCGTTTTTTTACCGCGAAGTTTTTTTTACCGCAAAGAGCGCAAAGAATACGCAAAGTTCGCTAAGAATATTTATTCAAGCGTATATATTTTGAGAATAAAAAAGTTCGCAAAGCTTAATCATTAAGCTTTGCGAACTTTTTTATTTTCTCTTTTAAATTAAGAAAAAAAAACTTTGCGAACTTTGCGTAAAATCTTTGTGTGCTTTGCGGTTAACCTTTAGATAGAAGAGTTTAGGATTTTTTGCTTTACTTCGTCTATGTAAGATCTTCCTATAACATATCTTAACCCTTCAATTTCGATGCTGTTTCCTTCTACAGCGTCAATTTTATCAATGGCAATGGTGTATGATCTGTGTATTCTAATGAAATCTCTTTCGGGAAGTAAACTTGTGAAATCAGATAAAGTGCTGTGTATTATAAACTTTCCTGAAGTAGTGCTTATTTTTAAGTAATCTTTTAGGCTTTCGATAACTAATATTTCGTTCAAGAAAATCTTCTTCATTTTTTTCTTGTCGATTTTCACAAAAATAAAAGGATTCTCTTTGCTGTTTTCTTGAGGAATTTTACTGGTATTGTTAAGGCGTTTGTTGATTTTATTTACCGCTTTCATCAAACGTGGAAATTCAATTGGTTTAACCAAATAGTCCAAAACATCAAGCTCGTAAGTTTCAATTGCAAATTGGTCGTAGGCACTTGTGATAATAAGCAAAGGAGGGTTTTCTAGACTTTTAATGAAATTAATACCGTCTAAAACAGGCATATTTATGTCCAGAAAAATTACATCTATAGTATTGTTTTTTAAGAAATTTAATCCTTCAATAGAATTACTGAAAGTGTTTACTAATTCTAAATCCTCAATCTGTTCAATATAATTTTTAATAACGTTTATTGCCAATGGCTCATCATCGATAATTAAACACTTTATTTTCATTTCTAAATGGTATTTTAGGCCGATATTTGGTTTTTTGTAGGTATAGTTTTCTAAACCGATAAAAGTTGGGGCTTAAGTGACTTTTATAACTAGTTTAACGACAAAAATATTCTTTTTATTTTTAAATGAAAGCTTATAGTCATTTTTATTATATCCTAATTCAAGTCTTTTTTTTACGTTTTCAATACCTATGCCACTTGCCTTGTTAAAATTATCTTTATGTACGGTAAATTCGGGCATTGGGTTTGAAATGGTGAAATATAAATAATCGCCTTTTACCTTAAACCTGATATCAATGAGAACATTACCCGTGTTTTTATTGACACCGTGTTTGAAGGCATTTTCGACGAAAGTCAAAAGTAATACGGGAGAAATTTCTTTATCGTGAATATCTCCAGAAATGGACATATCAACTTCTAAACGTTCTCCGTTTCTAATTCTTTCCAAATCCAGATAATTCTGGATGCACATAATTTCATTTTCCAAAGTCTGCTTTTTGCCTTTTGTTTCATAAAGCATATAGCGCATTAGTTCAGAAAGTTTTAAAACTATTTTAGGCGTTTTATTTGATTTTTCTACAGAAAGAGAATAAATATTATTTAAGGTATTGAAGAAAAAATGCGGCGAAATCTGTGACTTCAAAAACAATAATTCGGTTTCCAGTTGAGATTTCTCGAGATCGGTTACGCGTCTTTGCTCTTTCAAGAAATCCAAAGTGATTTTAATCGCCGTCACAAACGTCATTACGTACAATTCGCCCATCATCATATCGATAGTATAATTGAGCGTTAGCGTGTTAATGGTTTGCGGACCTTCGGGCCAAACATCGTGTGTGATCAGTAAATATGTTAGATTAAATTTTAGGACGACCATCACAAAAATTGCCGACAATACAGTTACTATATATAGGAAGTATTTTTTTTTGTAAACCAAATGAGGCATTAAAACCAAAATATTCAAATAACACAATGCCATGTGAATAGGAAATCCAAGCAAAGTGGTTTTTAAGGAATAAACATAATCGTTAAAATAACTTCCCCATCGGAATGTGTTAAACACAAAATACGTCAGCCAAAAGTAAACATGATAGCGTATAGGTAAACTATAAGGTTTGTTGGAGTTGAAAATCATAATCGTAGAAAAAAATGTCGTTTGTTACTATTTTTTGATGTTTAGGGCTGTTTAAATGTCGTCCGTCTAAAAATATTTTGGTAAAAATTGAATTTATCTAAATTTAAAGTTAAATTAATATTGTTTTGATATGAGGAAAATTACTCTGCTTTCTTTAACGGTAATTTTTACTGCAAGTTGCAAAATAAATGTAGATAAAAATACGCATCACAAAAGTTTTGCAGCAAATTATGTAGATCCTTTTATAGGTACTGGAGGCCACGGACACACATATCCAGGTGCGACAGTTCCGTTTGGGATGCTGCAAGTGAGTCCAGATAATGGAATTTCTACCTGGGACTGGTGCTCAGGCTATCATTATTCTGACTCGATAGTTTCTGGATTTAGTCATTTACACTTAAGCGGAACAGGAATCGGTGATTTGGCAGATATTTTATTTATGCCGACAAACAAAAAGTTAGACTTAACCGCCAAAGCCGCTTCACGCGATTTCTTTCCGTATAAATCAAAATACAATCATGTACACGAAAAAGCAATACCGGGTTATTACCAAGTTTTTCTTGAAGATCCTAAAATCAATGTAGAACTAACTTCTACGCAAAGAACCGCATACCATAAATATACCTATAATAATAACGACACACAATCTGTTGTTGTCGATTTAGGTTTTGCCATTAACTGGGATAAAGCGGTAAAAACTTCTATTAAAATTGAAGATGCCAATACTATCAGCGGATACCGTTATAGTACAGGTTGGGCAAAAAATCAGAAAGTATTTTTTGTGGCGAAGTTTTCTAAGCCAATTACAGAATCTATCATTACTGCTGATAAAAAAGTGGTTTCTGGTCAAAATGCTGAAGGAGAAAATACCGCCTTACAATTGTTTTTCGATTCTAAAAACTCAAATGAATTAGGCGTAAAAGTGGCACTTTCTTCTGTGAGTGTTGAAAATGCAAAAGGTAATTTAGATGCTGAAAGTCAGAATTTTGAAAAAGCAAAATCGGATGCCACTTTAGAATGGAATAAAGCTTTAAGTAAAATTACAGTTGAAACTCCAATTGATTCTCTAAAAACAATTTTCTACACTGCTTTATATCACGCTCAAGTTGCTCCTGTAACGTACAGCGATAAAAACGGCCAGTTTAGAAGAGAAGACGATAAAATTATTACTGCGAAAGATTATACAGCATATTCCACATTATCGCTTTGGGATACCTTTAGAGCAGAAAACCCATTGCTGACCATATTAGAGCCAACAAAAGTTTCAGATATCGTTAATTCAATGTTAGCCTATTATGAAACTAAAAAAATACTTCCAGTTTGGACTTTATACGCCAATGAAACCAACACAATGACAGGATATCATTCGATTCCAGTTATTGCAGATGCTTATTTAAAAGGCATTAAAGGTTTTGATGCTGAAAAAGCTTTTGAGGCGATGAAAGCAACGATGATGCAAGACGAACGCGGATTGAATTTTTATAAAAAATATGGATATATTCCCTATAATTTACTAGACGAGTCGGTTACCATCACTTTAGAATATGCTTATGATGATTGGTGCGTGGCACAAATGGCGAAAGCTTTAGGAAAACAAGCTGATTATGAGTTTTTCTCAAAACGTTCAAAAGCTTACGTATATTTATTCGATTCGAAATCTGGTTTCATGAGAGGAAAATCGGAAGATGGAAAATCTTGGAACGAACCTTTCGATCCAAAACACTCCAATCACAGAGAACACACCGATTATACAGAAGGAAACGCTTGGCAGCATAGCTGGTTTGTGCCTCATAATGTTGATGAGTTTATTAAACTGCATGGCGGGAATGCCGCTTTCACAAAACGATTAGAGCAGTTATTTACAGAAAGTTCAGAGATTACAGGAAACAACGTTTCGGCAGATATTTCTGGTCTCATCGGACAATACGCGCACGGAAACGAGCCAAGCCACCATATTGCTTATATGTTTAATCATGCGGGTCAGCCTTGGAGAACCCAATATTGGGTGCGTCATATTTTGGATACACAATACAATACAACAGCAAACGGTTTGAGCGGAAATGAGGACTGCGGTCAAATGTCAGCTTGGTATGTATTTAGTTCAATGGGATTATATCCAATGAATCCAGCTTCTGGTGAATACGAAATTGGAAGTCCGATTTTCGAAAAATCAACTTTAAATCTTCCAAACGGAAAAACTTTTGTAATTGAAGCAGAGAATGTTTCAGACAAAAATTTCTATATCCAATCTGCTACTTTAAACGGAAAAGCATTTAATAAAACAGCCATTTCTCATCAGGAAATGCTAAAAGGCGGTGTGCTTCATTTTGTAATGGGAGCACAGCCAAACCAAAACTGGGGTCTAAACTAACTAATTCAAAATAAATAATTTAATGAACATAATAGACGTATCAATCATTTTAATCTATATCGTACTCTCGGTCGGTATTGGAATCTGGATTTCAAGAAAAGCATCAAAAGGTCTTGACGATTATTTCCTTGGCGGGAAATCAATCAAATGGTATTTTTTAGGATTGAGCAATGGCTCAGGAATGTTTGATGTTTCCGGAACATCCTGGATGATTGGAGTTTTGTTTTTATATGGTGTAAAAAGTTTCATGTTTATGTGGCTTTGGCCAATATGGAATCAGATTTTTGTCATGATGTTCCTCGCTATTTGGATTAGAAGATCAAAAGTAATGACAGGTTCTGAATGGATTTTAACTCGTTTTGGAAGCGATCAGGCTGGAAAAGCTTCGCATATTATTGTAGCGATTTTTGCGATTATTTCTACCATTGGTTTCATCGCTTATTTCTTCGTCGGAATCGGAAAATTTGTAACGATCATTCTTCCTTGGGATTTAACGGTTCATATGAACGATGGCGTTTTCTTGACTTCAGAACAAGCTTATGCGTTGTTAATCATTTTCTTAACGACAATTTATACCGTTAAAGGCGGAATGTTTTCTGTTGTGGCAACAGAAGTTGTGCAATATTTAATTATGATTGTTGCCGGAGTTTTAATCGCTGGTTATGCATTCATTAATTATACTGATATTCAGATCAATTCAGTTATTACGCCAGAATGGAAGAATGTTTTCTTCGGATGGGAATTTGAAACCCAATGGAGCGATAAATTCGAAACTTTCAATAGATTAATTGATACTGAAGGTTACAAAATGTTTGGCGCTTTCATCGGAATGACTTTGTTTAAAGGATTCTTTGCGAGTGTGGCTGGACCAACTCCAAGTTACGATTTACAGCGTGTGCTTTCTACAAAATCTGTAAAAGAAGCAGCTTATATGAGTGGTTTCACTAACTTGATTTTATTCATTCCTAGATATTTATTAATTACGGGAATTGTAGTGATTGCTTTAGTAAATTTAGCGCCAGAATTAAATGCAAACGTAAATCTTACAGGAGCAGATTTAGAATTGTTGATGCCAAAAGTGGTCAATCTTTATATTCCAGTTGGTATTAAAGGAATTCTTTTAGCAGGTTTATTAGCGGCGTTCATGTCTGGATTCTCTGCTTTCGTAAATGCAGGGCCAGCTTATATCGTAAATGATATTTATAAAAAATACTTCAAACCAGTTGCGTCAAACAAACACTATATCAAAGTAAGTCAGATTTCTTCTTTCCTTGTTGTTGGTCTTGGAGTTTTCATGGGATTCTTTGCAGATTCTATCAACTCCTTAACACTTTGGATAACAAGTGCTTTGTACGGAGGTTACGTTGCCGCAAACTTCTTAAAATGGATTTGGTGGCGTTTTAACGGATGGGGTTATTTCTGGGGAATGGTCGGCGGATTAATTGCAGCTTCTCTTCAATTTATTTTAGATCAGAATAAAGCAAATTTAACAGCTGGAACATTCTTGCATGATCTTTCACAAGTGCCATCGATTTACTTATTCCCATTAATTTTCGGAATGTCAATTTTAGGCTGTCTTTTAGGAACTTATCTAAGCAAGCCAACCGATATGGAGGTTTTAAAATCGTTCTACAGCAACGTTAGACCATGGGGATTCTGGAATCCGGTTTACAAACAATTAAAAGCGGAAGATCAATCTTTCCAAAAAAATAATGATTTCTATTTAGATATGATGAATTGTGTAATTGGTATTATCTGGCAGTCAAGTATGATTCTGCTTCCGATTTACTTTATCATTAGAGATTATCCAAAAGCATTAGTGGCTTTAGCGGTATTCTTAGTGACGACTACGGTATTGAAGTTTACTTGGCTGGATAGAGTTCGTAAGATTGAAGAGTAGATTTTTAGAGGAGAAAGATTTTAGAAGCAAGAAGCAAGATTTCTTGGATTGAGACAAGAATTTAAACACATAGAGACATAGATTTTCTTTTGCTTGAAAAGGGAATGGAAAGAAACTAGTTTATAACACATAGATATACGATAACGTTTGTCATCCTGAGGAACGAAGGATCACACACGAAACCCGATAAAGATTGGTGACAAAGATTGTGACATAGTCCATAGTTTCAACTATGTGAACGCATCGGAAGTCTACAAAGATTGGCGAATAAACGAGACGGAGCTTCTTGCGGAGATTTCTCCTTCGTCGAAATGACAAACAAGGTAAAAAACAAAAACAATAAACAAAAAACAACAAACAGATAATTTATAAAAAAAACAATAAAATGAGTACTATTCCTTGGCAAGACAGACCCGAAAACAGTAAAGATGTAATGTGGAGATATTCGGAGAATCCAATTATCGACAGATATTCGATTCCTTCATCAAACAGTATATTCAATAGTGCAGTTGTACCTTTTGGAGACGGATATGCTGGGGTTTTTAGATGTGATAATAAAGCAGTTCAGATGAATATTTTTGCTGGTTTCAGTAAAGATGGTATCAATTGGGACATCAACCATGAACCAATTGTAATGCAGTCTGGAAATACAGAAATGATCGAATCTGCTTATAAATACGATCCGCGTGTGGTTTGGATCGAAGATCGCTACTGGATTACTTGGTGTAATGGTTACAACGGACCAACAATTGGTATTGGTTATACTTTTGACTTTAAAGAATTTTTCCAATGCGAAAATGCCTTTTTGCCATTTAACAGAAATGGAGTTTTGTTTCCACAAAAAATCAACGGAAAATATGCAATGTTAAGCCGTCCAAGTGATAACGGGCACACACCATTTGGAGATATTTGGATTAGCTACAGCCCGGATATGAAATATTGGGGAGAACACAGATTGGTTATGAAACCTAGCCCTTTTGAGCAAAGCGCTTGGCAATGTACAAAAGTTGGAGCAGGACCAATTCCGATTTTAACTGACGAAGGATGGTTAATGATTTACCACGGAGTTATCAATACTTGCAACGGTTTCCGTTATGCAATGGGTTCAGCGCTTTTAGATGTTGATTCACCAGATCAGGTAAAATACAGAACGCAACCTTATCTTTTAGGACCGGCAGAAACGTATGAAATGGTTGGAGATGTACCAAATGTAGTTTTCCCATGTGCGGCTTTACACGATATTGAAGAAGATAAATTGGCAGTTTATTATGGTGCTGCAGATACTCACGTTGCAATCGCTTTCGGAAAACTGAGCGAAGTAATTGAGTTTACTAAAAATAATAGTTTATAATATAAAGATGCATAGTAGAAGTAATTTATTGTCCCTAGCCGTTTTTTTTGTTGGATTGATGAGTTATGCGCAATCTGAAAAACCGGTTACACCGAAAAGTTATATTGCCTATAAAACGTCAAGCGAAATTGTTATTGACGGAGACGGAGCAGACAAAGCTTGGGAAAAAGCATCTTGGACAACGCCTTTTGTCGACATAGAAGGTGTTGAAACTCCAAAATACAAGACTCAAGTCAAAATGCTTTGGGACGATAAATACTACTATATCCTGGCAAAAATGGAAGAGCCTCATGTTTGGGCAAATCTAAAACAGCGTGACACTATTATTTTCTACAATAATGATTTTGAGGTTTTTATCGATCCAGATAATGATACGCACAATTATTATGAATTGGAAATTAATGCGCTGAATACCGCTTGGGATTTATTCATTAATAAACCATACCGAGAAAAAAATACCGTTTTAAACGACTGGAATATCACAGGTTTAAAATCGGCTGTTAAGATCGACGGAACTTTAAATAATGCTTCAGATACTGATAAAGGCTGGACATTAGAAATTGCCATTCCGTGGTCGGTTTATAAGACATCGTATTTTGATAATATTGTTCCGAAAGATAAATTTTGGAGAGTCAATTTTTCTAGAGTGAATTGGCAGCATGATATTGTTGACGGAAAATACGAACGAAAAAAAGATAAAGAAGGAAAGTTTCTCCCAGAATACAATTGGGTTTGGTCGCCTATGGGAGTGATAAATATGCATGAGCCCGAAAAGTGGGCTTATGTATATTTTTCTTCAAAAGAAAGCGATGATAAGTTTTCAATTCCTCAGGAAGAAAAAGTAAAATGGGAACTGTATACATTGTATCGCGCTCAAAAAAGATATTTTGAAAAGAATAAAACTTGGGCAAAATCACTGCAAAACATCAGTAAAAAAAATATAGTGGTGGATGGAAAGACTTTAAAGCCAGTTTTAGAAAATCATTCATCAGGATTTAATATCTTGGTAAAGAGTCCTTTTTCAAACAAAACCTTAATAATTAAAGAAGATGGTAAAATTATTACGAACGAATAAGTTGCAAAAACTATCAAAAGTTGTAGTTCTTGCGCTTTCGCTAAGTTTATTCTCTTGCGGGCAAAAAGATGCTAAAGCAGAAGAAAACGGAAAATTCACTTTTGGAGTTTGGACTACTGCTGACGCTAAAAAATCGGATGCAGATTATTCGAAAGAATTCAAAAAATACAAAGATGGCGGTATTGACGAAGTTTTAATTAACACGCAAACCGACCCGAAACTATTAGCAAGACTCGTTCCGCTTGCAACAAAAGAAGGACTAAAAGTGCACGCTTGGATTATGGCTATGAACCGCCCAAATGATTCCGTTGCGTTACAGCATCCAGATTGGTATCAGGTGAGCAAAGAAGGAAAATCTTGTTTTGATAACCGTCCGTATGTAGATTATTACCAATGGCTTTGCCCAACTAAAGAAGCATCTAGAAACCACGTTTTAGGTTTGGTTGAAGGTTTAGCAAAAGTAGAAGGAATTGAAAGTGTGCATTTAGATTACATTCGTTTCCCAGATATTTTCCTGCCAATCAGTTTGCTGCCAAAATACAACTTGGTTCAAGATGTAGAATTGCCACAATTTGATTTCTGCTATTGTGATGCCTGCGTAAGCAAATTCGAAAAAGAACATCACAAAAATCCAAAAGAAAGCCACAATACTGCAATTGATATGGAATGGAAAAATTTCAGATTAAATGCGGTAAAAGCAGTAGTTGACGACGCTTACAAAATTGCTCATAAATACAATAAAAAATTGACAGCTGCAGTATTTCCTTATCCAGAAATGGCAGACCACATGGTACGCCAGCGTTGGGACAAATGGAATATTGACGAAGTATATCCAATGATTTATCATAGTTTTTATGATGAAGAAATTGACTGGGTGGGTTATGCAACAAAACAAGGTGTAGCCGATTTAGAAGGAAAACCAACGAAAGTAAATACAGGAATTTATATTCCGGGATTAAAATCGGATGCAGAATTAAAAGAAGCGATTTTGCTGGCTAAGAAAAATGGCGCAACGGGAGTTTCGTTTTTTGACGGAAACGCCTTATCAGATAGTAATTTAAAAACGATTGCAGCAGTAAAATCGGCGTTATAGTCGATTTTAGTGGGATTAAAAATTATTACTGATTAATTTAGCAACATCAAGAACATTTTGTTTTTGGAAAGTTGAATTTAAACCAAAAGACATGTCAAATAGAAGAGATTTTATCAAGAAAACCACTTTAGGCACCTTGGCCATTAGTTCTGTTTTGGGCGTAAGCGGATTTGCGGCCAATCATGAAAATGAACCACAAGCAGAAGAAAAAGAAAAAAAGCAGACCAAACCAATTATTATTTCGACATGGAACCATGGTCTGCCTGCGAATAAAGAATCTTGGAAAAACTTAAAAGAAGGAAAATCAGCTTTGGATGCTATCGAAGCAGGAATGAAAATACCTGAAGCCGATCCGAATGTCCGCAGTGTTGGTTATGGAGGATATCCGGATCGCGAAGGGAAAGTGACTCTTGATGCCTGTATCATGGATCACAACAGCAATTGTGGATCTGTTTGTTTTCTTCAAGGAATCAAACATCCAATTTCTGTTGCAAAAAGAGTGTTGCAAAATACACCCCACGTAATGTTAGCAGGGCAAGGTGCATTGCAGTTTGCTTTGTCTGAAGGTTTTAAAGAAGAAAACTTACTAACGCCAGAATCGGAAAGAGACTGGAAAAAATGGCTGGAAGATTCCAAATATAAGCCAGTCATTAACATCGAAAACCACGACACCATAAGTATGCTAATGTTAGACCAAGAGGGCAATCTTTCTGGCGGCTGTACCACAAGTGGAGCAGCTTGGAAAATGCACGGACGCGTCGGTGACTCCCCAATAATCGGCGCGGGTCTTTTCTTGGACAACGAAGTGGGTGCTGCGGCTGCAACGGGCTTGGGAGAAGCTGTTATCAGAACTGCTGGAAGCGCAATGGTGGTCGAATTAATGCGTCAGGGAAAATCGCCTTTTGATGCTTGCAAAGAAATCACAGAACGTATTTACAACAAACATAAAAACCACAAAGACATGGAATATCTGCAAGTGGGTTTTATTGCTTTGAACAAAAACGGTGAATATGCAGGTTACAGTTTAAGGTCAGGATTTAATTACGCTGTTTCCGATGACGTGAAAGGCCATAGAATGGAAGACGCGAAATTTAAAATGTCTTGGGATAAATAATAATCACGTTTAGAACTTTGTCAAAGTTTCAAACTTTGACAAAGTTCTAAACTTTGACAAAGTTGACAAACTAAAAAATTAATCACATAGAAACATAAATTTCATGTGTTTTAAAAACTAAAAGAACTTAAAAAGAAACTAGTTTCTTCACAAATAGCTATGTGTATTTATTTAAAGTGAAACGCCTTATTTAAGCTTTAAAAAAAAACTATGTCTCTACGTGTTTAAATGAATTAAGCAGATAGAGAAACCAAAAAACAACCAATGAAAAAAATACTATCCATATTAACCTTAATAATAGCCATATTTTCGGTTCAGGCGCAGGAGAAACTCCCGTATTGGCAGAACGAAAAAATAAACGAAGAGAATAGAGAACCGATGCATGCTGCGTATTATGTTTTTGAAAATGAAAACGCTGCAACGCAAAATGATTACAGGAAATCTAAAAATTATCTGGACTTAAACGGAACATGGAAATTTAAATATGTTGACAGTCCGAAAGATTTGCCAAACGGATTTGAGGCAATTAAATTTGATGATAAAAACTGGGATAACTTCAAAATTCCGGCAACTTGGGATGTTAATGGCTACGGTTATCCAATTTATACTAATACCACATACGATTTTGCGAAATATATTAAAATAAATCCGCCATTTGTACCTACAGATTATAATCCGACTGGAGTTTATAGAAGACAAATTACTATCGATAAATCTTGGGAAGGAAAAGATATTTTACTGCATATTGGTGCTGCAAAATCAAATTTGACCGTTTGGGTAAACGGCGTTTACGTAGGTTATGGTGAAGATGGAAAATTGCCATCTGAATTTAACATAAGCAAATTTGTTAAAATTGGTAAGAATGATATCGTTCTGAAAGTAATGAAATGGAACGACGGTTCTTATTTAGAATGTCAGGATTTCTGGAGAATGAGCGGAATTACTAGAGATTCTTATCTACTTGCCAGAAATAAAACACATTTGAACGATTTCGAGATTATCCCAGATTTAGACGCAAATTATGTAAATGGAAGTTTAAAAGTTTCAACTCAGTTTTCAAATGTAAATCCAAAAGACAATTACATTTTAGATGTACAGTTAAAAGACGGAGATAAAATTATTGCTTCAAAAGTCATTGCCGCTTTAAGTGAAAAACAAACGTTTGAATTTGCTGTGAATAATCCAAAGAAGTGGAGTGCGGAAATTCCGAATTTATATCAAATAAGTTTTATTCTAAAGGACAAAAAAGGCAATGTGGCTGAAGTGATCAATCACAATGTTGGATTTAGAAAAGTAGAAATTAAAGGAGGACAGCTTTTAGTAAACGGAAAAGCAATTTACATAAAAGGAGTAAACCGCCACGAAACAGATCCTGTTACAGGACAGACGATTTCTAGAGAGCGCATGGAAGAAGATATTAAATTGATGAAGGAATTTAATATCAATGCCGTGAGAATGTCTCATTATCCAAACGATGAATATTTCTACGAATTATGTGATAAATACGGAATTTACGTTGTAGATGAAGCTAATATAGAATCGCACGGAATAGGTTACGATATTACCAAAACCTTGGGGAATAAGCCAGATTGGGAATTGGCGCACTTGCAGCGCATGCAACGCATGGTAGAACGTGACAAAAATCATACGTCGATAATTATCTGGAGTATGGGTAATGAAGCGGGTAACGGATATAACTTTTACAGAGGTTATTTATGGATTAAAAACCGTGATGCATCAAGACCAATTCAGTATGAAAGAGCAACTGCCGGCGCTTGGGACGGGAAAGATTTAAAATACGAATGGAATTCGGATATTATTGACCCAATGTACAGTTCTCCTAACAAAATGGAAGAATATATTTTGGCAAATCCAAATCCGACGAGGCCTTACATTCAGTGTGAATATGCGCATGCAATGGGGAACTCGATGGGTAACTTCAAAGATTATTGGGACATTATCAGAAAATATCCAAATTTTCAGGGTGGTTTTATTTGGGACATGATCGACCAGTCGGTTTATAAAACACAACCAAACGGAATCCGCGTTTTTGGTTATGGAGGTGATTGGGGGCCAAAAGATGTTCCGAGCGATAATAATTTCTTGGATAATGGAGTATTTAATCCGGAAAGAAAACCAAATCCGCATGCTTTTGAAATGCGAAATGTGTACCAAAACATTTTAACTTCTTGGGAAAATCAAGTAACAGCGAGTATTAAGGTTTATAATGAGTTTTCATTTAAAGATTTAAGCAATGTTGTTTTAAATTGGAAATTAGTTTTAGATGGAGTTGTTCAAGGTTCAGGTTCTATCGATTATTTAGCAATCGATCCAGAACAATCTAAAGTTTATACCTTGCCAATAAAATTAGGGGATAAAGAATTTAAAGAAGCTTTTATCAATATCTCGTATACTTTAAAATCGGATGAACCATTTTTACCAAAAGGTTTTGAAATTGCCACAGAGCAATTGGCATACAAAGGCGAATGGAAAAATGATATAAAAGTAGAAGGAGCTTCAAAAATTGCAGTTTCTAAAACGGCAATTGCAACTGTTTTTAAAAGTGATAAAATGGAAATTGCTTTCGACAAGAAAACAGGATTTATAAGTGCCTATACTTTCGAAAATAAGCCAATCATAAAAGAAGGTTACCAATTACGTCCGAATTTCTGGCGAGCGCCAAATGACAATGATTTTGGAGCTAATTTTCAAAATTATTTGATGGCATGGAAACAAGCGACAGAAAATCCAACATTGCTAAGCTGGACAAGTACTAATATGAAAGACAATAAAATTCTGGTAAAAGCAACCTACAATTTACCTCAAGTTTCTTCAAAAGTAGAATTGGATTACGATATCAACAGCAATGGGGAGTTGAGTGTAAAACAACAATTGACTATTGATAAAACCAAAGAAATCGTAATGCTGCCAAGATTTGGCATGGAAATCATTTTACCTAAAGATTTCAGTAATGTATCATATTACGGAAGAGGACCACACGAAAATTATATCGACAGAAATTACAGTTCAAAAGTCGGGCTTTACAATCAAACCGTTTCAGAACAGTTTTATCCGTATATCCGTCCACAGGAAAACGGAAATAAGACTGATGTTCGCTGGGTAGAATTATCAAATGATACAATAAAATTAAATATTAAATCGGATGGATTGCTTGCTTTTGCAGCCCTACATTTCTTAAATGAAGATTTAGACGACGGATTGCAAAAAGACCAAAGACATTCTGAAGAATTGAAAGAAAGAGATTTAACAAGTTTAAAAATCGATTACAAGCAAATGGGAGTCGGCGGAATCGACAGCTGGCAAGCTTGGCCAATGGAAAAATACCTTTTGAGAAACAAAACATATCAGTATCAATTTAAAATCACACCTTCTTTAAAATAATAGTTTATGAGAATTATAAAGTCATTTTTGATTATCGGTTTTCTTGCTCTGGTAACATCTTCGCATGCGCAGAAAGTTTACACAGAAAGTGATATTCGTATCATTCCGAAACCGACTCAAACGCTGATAAAAACTGGTGTTTTTGAATTTACTAAAGAGACAAAATTTGTGGTGAACGGTGATTTTCAGAAAGATGCCGCCAATGCACTAGCTTCCAAATTTGAAACAGCGGCAGGATTTAAACCTGAAATTACCACAAAAGCTCCTGCGAGTAATTATATTTTATTAAAAACAGACCCAAACTTAAAAAACGAAGCTTACGTTTTAGACGTAAATCCAACGAATATTGTTATTGCTGCAAAAGGAAATAATGGTTTTCTGTACGCTTTAGAAAGTATCAGACAATTGCTTCCAGAAGCTATCGAAAGTAAATTTGTGATTACTTCTGCAAAATGGCAGATTCCAAGTTTGACCATTAATGATGAACCTCGTTTTAAATGGAGAGGTCTAATGCTGGATTTTTCACGCCATTTCTTTGATAAAAATTATGTTTTAGCTACAATCGATCGCTTGGCAGCGCATAAAATGAATGTTTTGCATATGCATTTAGTGGACGATCAGGGCTGGAGAATTGAAATCAAAAAATATCCAAAACTTACAGAAGTTGGAGCTTGGAGAGTAGATCAGGAAAATGTTGCTTGGAATGCAAGATTAACGACAAATCCTGATGAAAAAGGAACGTACGGCGGATTTTTTACGCAGGAAGAATTAAAAGAAATTGTAAAATATGCCGCAACAAAAGGAATTGAAGTAATTCCAGAAATCGAAATGCCGGCACACGTAAGCAGTGCTATTGCTTCTTATCCTGAATTGGCATGTTTTAATCAGAGAATTGGTGTTCCGTCGGGCGGAGTTTGGCCCATTACCGATATTTATTGTGCAGGAAAAGAAACTACATTTGAGTTTTTGCAAAATGTAATTGATGAAGTAATTGCCATTTTTCCTTCAAAATACATTCATATTGGTGGCGATGAAGCGACTAAAACCAATTGGACAAAATGCCCTCACTGCCAGAAAAGAATTAAAGACGAGCGTTTGAAGGACGTTAACGAATTGCAAAGCTATTTTGTGAAACGTATGGAAAAATATATCAACTCAAAAGGTAAAAAAGTTATTGGTTGGGACGAAATTCTAGAAGGCGGTTTAGCTCCAGATGCGACTGTAATGAGTTGGAGAGGAATGAAAGGCGGAATTGAAGCGGCAGATCAAGGTCATGATGTGATTATGACACCTGAAACACCTTGTTATTTCAATTTTTATCAAGGTCCGCAAAACGAAGAACCTTTAGCTTTTGATGCTTATAATCCGTTAAGTGAGGTTTACAAATTTGATCCTGTAGTTTCAACAATGACGCCGCAGGAAGCAGCACATGTTTTAGGTGGGCAAGCCAATTTATGGGCAGAATATATTACGGGACCAAAAGATTCTGAATATATGATTTTTCCAAGATTAGCCGCTTTATCAGAAACATTGTGGAGTCCAAAAGAAAAACGCAATTGGAATGATTTTACATCAAGATTGTTTTCAATGTTTAAACGTTACGATTATCAGGGATTAAATTATGCAAAAAGCGCTTATTTGGTAACAGCTTCTTCTACAGCAGATATAGCAAACAAACAAGTAAAAGTAGAGCTGAAAAATGAATTCCCAAATCCAGATATACGTTATGTTTTAGGAAACCAAAGCATTGAACATCATGCGATAAAATATACAAGTCCAATTGAAATTAGAGAAACAACATTTTTAAAAGCTTCTTTATTTCAGGATGAAAAACCAGTTGGAAAAACATTTACGGATACCATTGTTTTTCATAAAGGATTTGCGAAAAAAGTGAAATACTTAACACCTTACAACGATAATTATAAGGGAGATGCCAATACCATGGTAAATACCATTCGCGGAAGCAAAAATTTCCATGACGGACAATGGCAAGCTTGGTTGGTAAACGATATGGAATTGGTAATCGATCTTGAAAAAGTAGAAAGCATCGAGCAAATATCAGTAGGAGCTTTAGAAAGTCAGGGAGCAGGAGTTAATTTTCCAATTCAGCTGAAAGTATTGATTTCTACTGATGGAATAAATTACACTCAGGTTGGAAAAATAGTTCGTCCATATGCGGTAAACCCAGTTCCCGAATTGAAAGATTTCAAAATCAATTTCCAAAAACAAAATGCACGTTTTGTAAAAGTAATTGGCGGTAACCTAAAGAAAAGTCCAAAAGGCGAAAGCTCTTGGCTGTTTGTGGATGAGATTGTAGTGAATTAAATCACTTATAACGCTTTATCAAAGTTTTAAACTTTGACAAAGTTGATATTTTTAAACGCACAAAAACATAAAAAGATAAACTAGTTTCTAACGCATAGTTTTGAGAACCAGTCCAAGGTTTAAACTTTGAATTCGCATTATTAAACAAAAAACAAAAGAATAATAAAACCTAATAAATAGATTAAAGATGAAAAGAGGAATATTCATTATCGCCCTTTTATTTTCAGCTCAGATATTCGCGCAGGCGATATATGAAGATGAAAGATACGTACCAGAAACAGATCCGTTAGTTTTAAAGAACTTAGACGAATGGCAAGGCAAAAAATTTGGTCTGCTAATGCACTGGGGAACTTACAGCCAGTGGGGTATTGTAGAATCTTGGTCTATTTGTCCAGAAGATTATGGATGGTGTGAACGTAAAAAAGGAAGCAACCCATCTAATTATAATGATTATATTAAAGATTACGAAGGTTTAAGAAAAACGTTTAATCCAGTAAAATTTGATCCTGCAAAATGGGCAAAGGCGGCTAAATATGCGGGAATGAAATACATGGTTTTTACCACCAAACACCATGACGGATTCAATATGTATGACACAAAATATTCTGATTACAAGATTACGAGTAAAGATGTTCCTTTTCATACTAATCCGAAAGCAGATGTTTTAAAAGAAATTTTCAACTCGTTTAGAGGAGAAGGCATTTCAACTGGAGCTTATTTCTCTAAACCAGACTGGCATAACGAAAACTATTGGGATCCATATTTTCCACCATTCGACAGAAACGTAAACTACGATCCTGCTTTATATCCAGAAAAATGGCAGAAATATGTTGATTTCACGCACAACCAAATCTTAGAAATTCTTTCTAATTACGGTAAAGTAGATATCTTATGGTTAGATGGTGGATGGGTTAGAAAAAGAGACCAAGTAAACATCAAAGAAAACTACGATGAGAAATTTACTGAAAACGAATCTAAAAACGGTTTCATTAAACATAGAGTAGTAGATCAAGATCCGAAAATGGATGAATTGGTTGTAAAAGCGCGTCAGAAACAGCCAGGATTAATTGTGGTTGATAGAGCAGTTCACGGTAAAAACCAAAACTATTTAACTCCAGAAGGGCGTGTTCCTGCTAAAACATTGCCTTATCCTTGGGAATCTTGTATCCCTGCAGGCGGTGGATGGTCTTATTCTCCAGGCGCAACTTACATGACTGGAAGACAAGGAATTCACTTATTGATTGATATTGTTGCGAAAGGTGGAAACTTATTATTGAACGTTGCTCCAAGTCCAGAAGGAGAATGGGATAAAGGCGCTTACGATTTATTGCAAGCTTACGGAGACTGGATGAAAGTAAACAGCACAGCAATTTACAACACAAAACCAATCGAACCTTACAAAGAAGAAAACATCTGTTTTACACAAAATAAAGTAGGAAATGTATTTGCTTTTTATTTAGCTAAAGAAGGAGAAGACAAAATTCCTGCTGAAGTTACCGTAAAATCAATCAGCCCTAAAAAAGGAACTAAGATTACGATGTTAGGTTCTAAAACTTCTTTAAAATGGACAAAAGAAGGAAACGGATTTAAAGTAATTATTCCAGAAAGCTTAAGAAATAATCTTCCTGCGAAAGAAGCTTGGACTCTAAAAATCGAAGCGATCAGCAGATAAAAATGAAACCTATGGTTTTAAATACAAATAAATTTCAAACAGCATGTATTTTTTACATGCTGTTTTTTAGCATTACCATTTTTGCGCAGGAACCTGCCGATTTTGTTAATCCGTTTATTGGAACTTCTAATTACGGTGCGGCTTTTCCCGGACCAATTGCTCCGCGTGGAATGGCAAGTATCAGTCCGTTTAATGTGGCTGGAGTAAAAAATACACCGATGGAAAAAGACAGTCAGTGGCTTTCGAATCCGTATGTGAATGAGAATACTTTTTTGACTGGATTTTCTCAAGTAAATTTAAGTGGAGTTGGCTGTCCAGATTTGGGTGTTATTTTATTGATGCCGACAACTGGAAATGTAGAAATCGATCATTTAAAATATGGGTCAACTTATTCTAATGAAGTTGCCAAAGCTGCTTATTATAGCGTAAACATAGACAAGTACAAAGTAAAAGGTGAATTTACAGCTTCAAAACGAGTTGGGATTAGCAGATTCACTTTCCCGAAAGGGCAATCTAATATTTTATTAAATCTTGGATTGGGATTAACAAATGAAGAAGGCGCCATGATAAAAGTGGTTTCTTCTACAGAAATTGAAGGAATGCGTTCGGTTGGCTCATTTTGTTACAACAGTCCAGAAGATGCTTATCCGGTTTATTTTGTGGCTCAATTTTCTAAACCTGCCCATAAATTTGGAGTTTGGAAAAAACCTGCAAAATACAACGGTGTTGAAGCGCAATGGATGGGTTACAACGGAAAAGCGAGAATAATGGAAAATACCATTAAAACTGTAGTAGGTGACAGTATTGGAAGTTATTTTACGTATAAATTCGACAAACAAGAAACGGTTGAAGTGAAGATTGGAATTTCGTATGTAAGTATCGAAAATGCCCGTGAAAACTTAGCAAAAGAAGTGGGTAACAGATCTTTTGATGCAATTTACAAAGAAACCTATAACGAATGGAACGAAGAATTGTCTAAAATTTTGGTTGAAGGCGGTACAAAAGAGGATAATACGATTTTCTACACAGCTTTGTATCACACTTTAATTCATCCCAATACTTTAAATGATATTAACGGGCAATATCCCGTAATCAAAAGAACTAAAATTGCTAAAACCGATGACACCCGTTATACCGTATTTTCTTTATGGGATACGTACCGAAATGTACATCCGTTGATGTCTTTGGTTTATCCAAAACAGCAATCGGATATGATAAAAAGCATGTTGACTATGTTTGATGAAAACGGCTGGTTACCCAAATGGGAACTGAATTCGACTGAAACTTTTACCATGGTTGGAGACCCTGCAAGTATTGTAATTACAGATAGTTATATGAGAGGAATTCGTGATTATGATATTAATAAAGCCTATTATGCGATGTTGAAAGGCGCAGATAATATTGAAAATAATCCGCTTCGTCCGGGATTGAGAGATTATATTAAAAAAGGATATTTGACAACCGACAACAAAGGGCCAGTTTCGACGACTCAGGAATATAACATTTCAGATTATTCTATTTCGCTTATGGCCAACGAATTTGGTGACAAAGACAATGTAAAACGTTTTAAAGAACGTTCATTATCTTATAGAAAATTATTTGATAAAAACTTAAATCTGCTTCGTCCAAGAACGCCCGATGGAAAATGGTACGAACCTTTTGACCCAAATTCAGGAGCTAATTTTGAAGAAAATGTTGGTTTTATTGAAGGAAATGCGTGGCAATATAATTTTATGGTTCCTCATGATATTGTCGGATTAAAGAAATTAATGGGCGGTGATATACCATTTTCGGCTCAATTGCAGAAAATATTCGACAGCAAACAATTTGATATGGCAAACGAACCAGACATTGCCAATCCGTATTTGTTTAATTATGTGAAAGGAGAAGAATATAAAGCTCAGGATATGGTAAAGAAATTGGTTCGCGAATATTTCAAAAACGAACCAAAAGGATTGCCAGGAAATGATGATACCGGAACAATGTCGGCTTGGTTAGTGTATTCGATGATGGGGATTTATCCGATTTCTCCAGGAGATCCAATTTATACAATTACAACGCCGATGTTTCATAGAGTAACAATCAAATTAGATCCTAAATATTATAAAAAAGAAAACATCGTAATTGAAAGACAAGAAAATAACGGTGGAAAAATCAATTCGATTGAACTAAACGGAAAATCACTTAATACCTTTTTTATTTCGCACGATGCTTTTGTGAACGGAACAAAACTTAAAGTGATTCAAAACTAAACACAACACAACTATGTTACAATTAAGAATGAAGAAAACGGCCATTATTTTTGTAATGGCTGTTGGTTTTTTAAACCAGACCCATGCCCAGAAAAAGTATCTGTATCAAGATGCAAAAGCGCCTGTTGAAGACAGAGTAAAAGACTTATTAAGCCGTATGACACTTGAAGAAAAAGTGCGTCAGATGGATATGTACAGAGGAGATTTTTTTAAAGATAAAGAAGATTTTGCTAAATCTAAATCGGCAGAAAAAATTGGAAAATTAGGAATAGGAGCGATTCATGATTTGTATCCGCGTTCAGCGAAAATGATTAATGATTTGCAAACCAATGTAATCAAAGGAAACCGTTGGGGAATTCCAGCGCTGATTATGTGCGAGATGCTTCACGGCTATTTAGATGAAGGAAGTACCGCTTTTCCAATGAATATTGGTCTTGGAGCTACTTGGGATATTGCAACAATGGACAAAGTGGGTAAAGTTATTGGTATGGAAGCAAGAGCGCATGGAGTGCATTTTGGTTTTGGACCGAACTTAGATTTAGGACGCGAGCCAAGATGGGGACGTGTTGCTGAAACTTTTGGTGAGGATGCTTTCCTGAATAGCGAAATTGGTTTGGCTTTTATTAAAGGAATGCAGGGAGACGATTTAAAATCAGATCGTTCTATTATTGCAGAACCAAAACACTTTGCTGTTCACGGTATTCCGCAGGCTGGAGGAAATTCTTCTCCAATTTTGGTTGGAGAACGTTCTGCAAGAGAAGATCATTTGCCATCTTTCGAAAAAGCATTTAGAAAGGGTGGTGCTTTAGGAACCATGTGCGCTTATTCGGAGCTAGACGGAATTCCGTGTGCAGCCAATCACTGGTTATTGACGGATGTTTTGAGAAACGAATGGGGTTTTAAAGGACTTGTAGTTTCAGATTTAGGAGCTATTAAATACATTCAGACCACTCACAAAGTGGCTGATTCTCCAAAAGATGCTATTAGAGAAGCGGTTTCAGCTGGTGTAGATATGCAGTTTTATGATTTTTCAAATGAATTCTGGCAGAATACTGTTATCGAATTAGTAAATGAAAAGAAATTGACAATGGAAAACATTGACCGTGCAGCAGGAGCAGTTTTGCGTTTGAAATTCTTATTGGGATTATTTGAAAATCCGTACACAGATAAAAATCTGATTAAAGAGCGTTTTCATACTCCAGAGAACCAAGCTGTTGCTTTAGAAGCAGCGCAGAAATCTATGGTTTTATTGAAAAATGATAACAATACTTTGCCTTTAAGTAAAAACTTGAAAAACATTGCGGTTATCGGACCAAATGCAAATGCTTCAAGATTGGGAGGTTATGCTCCTAAAAACAGTGTCGGAATGACGGTTTATGAAGGTGTGAAGGAATTGGTTGGAAAAACGGCTAATGTAGTTTATGAAGAAGGTGTTCCGTTGATTGTAAAAGGACAAATTATTCCATCTAAATATTTATTTACTCCAGACGAATCTCAAAATGGATTAAAAGGAGAATATTTCAATAACAGAAACTTAGAAGGAACTCCAGCTTTGACTCGTATCGATAGTCAGTTAGAGTTTGACTGGCCTTGGGCGCCTGGTGATGGTGTGAATGTGGATGACTTTTCTATCAGATGGACGGGATTCTTAAAATCAGATCAAGCTCTTGACGGTTGGTTAGGTTTAAGTTCTGATGATGGAATCAGAATGTATATTGATGACCAATTGGTAATCGACAACTGGACAAAAGGGGCAACAAGTATGGTTACGGTTCCTAAAAATATCGAAAAAGGTAAAAAATACAAAGTCCGCATTGAAATGTGGGAAGGAGGCTGGGGAGCGAGAGCTCATTTCCGTTGGAATTTAGAAAAAGTAAACTTACAGCCAGCAATCGATGCCGCTAAAAAAGCAGATGTTGCGATTGTAGTTTTAGGAGAATCTAACGAATTGGTAGAAGAAAACAGAGATGTTGCTTCTTTAGACTTATTCGGAATTCAACAACAATTGATTGAAGAAATTCAAAAAACCGGAACTCCTGTAGTTTGTGTGTTGTTAAACGGTCGTCCGCTTTCTACAAACTGGATTGCTGAAAACATTCCTGCAGTTCTAGAAGGATGGTTCCCAGGGGAATTAGGAGGAAGAGCAGTGGCAGATGTTTTGTTTGGAGATTATAATCCAGGTGGAAGATTGCCAATTACAGTTCCGAAATCGGTTGGGCAGTTACCTATATATTATAACCAAAAACCATCTGCAATCCATAAATACGTTGCAGAAAGCGAGCATCCTTTATATTCATTTGGTTACGGATTGAGTTATACGAAATTTGAATATTCTAATTTAAAACTGAATACTACGGAAATTAAGCCAAACGGAGAAGTTAAAGTTTCTGTTGACGTTAAAAACATTGGAGACAGAGATGGAGACGAAGTGGTTCAGTTATACATTAATGATGTTTACAGCTCAGTAACAACTCCTGAAAAAACATTAAAAGGATTCAAAAGATTAAATATCAAAAAAGGCGAAACAAAAAATGTTGAATTTACACTTACACCAGATGAGCTATCTCTTTGGAACAGAGAAATGAAGCGCGTTGTAGAGCCTGGAGATTTCGAAGTTATGGTTGGCGGAAATTCGACCGATTTACTTAAAACGAAATTTAAGGTTTTGAACTAAAAAACCAAAAACGCCGAAGATTTTTCGGCGTTTTTACTTTAAAAAAATGAATACAATTATAAAAGACCAAATTCTATTCAATAATAGAATTTGGTCTTTTAATTTAAGGCAGAGTAGGATTACAAATGAAAACGTTTTCTTTCAATAAAACACTAAAGATTTACCAACACCTTTTCAAAATTGTCATTTGTCGAAATTATATTTTGTTAACAGAATGTATTCTTAAGTTTAACATGTTATTAACTCTAAAAAAACAACTAATATGATTAAAAACGTACTAAAATTACTGTTTGTCATATGCCTTTTCGGTTTTCAAAGCCTAGAAGCGCAGACAACAGTAAAAGGAACGATAACAGATGCTCAAAGCGGGATTCCGATTCCTGGAGCAAATATTATTGTTAAAGGAACTAAAACAAGTGCTTCAACAGATTTTGACGGTAAGTACAGCATTAGTGTTCCTAATCAATCAGCAGTTTTGGTTTTTACTTATGTAGGATCTGCTACAAAAGAAGTTGCTGTGGGAGCACAAACGACAATTAATGTAACTCTAGGGCCAGATACGCAGCAGTTAGGAGAAGTAGTAGTTACCGCTCTTGGTATTAAAAGAGAGAAAAAAGCCATTACGTATTCTGCACAAAACGTTTCTGTTGATGAGTTATCAGAAGCAAGATCATTAAACGTTGCCAACTCACTTTCTGGTAAAGTTGCGGGTCTTAACTTCTCTACAACTTCAAATGGTGTTGGTTCTTCTTCTAGAATTACTTTAAGAGGTAACAGATCTCTTAATGGTAACAACCAACCTCTTTATGTTGTAGATGGTGTGCCAATTTCTAACGGAACAACAAACACAAATCCTGATATTGATACAGGAGGAACTACTCAGCCTGATGGTATCTCTAATATTAACCCAGAAGACATTGCTTCGATGACTGTTCTTAAAGGACCATCTGCAGCAGCACTTTATGGTTCTAGAGCATCAAATGGTGTAATCGTAATTACTACTAAATCTGGTAAAGCAGGAAAAACTTCTGTTTCGTTATCATCTAACTTTATGGCTTCTTCAGCTTATAACTTGATGAATTTACAAAATGAGTACGGACAAGGAACAAACGGAAATTATGTTTCTAACTCAAGCTCAAGCTGGGGTGCGCCTTTAGACGGGCGTCAGGTATCTGCATGGCAGTTGGTTCGTAATCCAAATTATGCTGGACCTGCGACACAAAGTTATTCTCCACAGCCAAACAACGTTATTGATTTCTACAAAACAGGTTATAACTTAGCAAACACTTTGACAGTTACTGCTGGTAACGAAAAAGCGCAAGGTTATTTCTCTTACACTAACACACGTGCTGAAGGTATTGTGGGTGGAAACCAAATGGACAGACACAATCTTAACTTAAGATTGACTAGCAAGATTACAGATAAATTAACTTTAGATGCTAAAACAAACTACATCGTTCAGGATATCGATAACTTATTGAGAACGGGTGAAGAGTCTATCGGAACATCTGCTTATTTATTGCCACGTAGTATTGCTTACAACGATTACAAAGATTTCGAATATTTTGATGCTGCAGGACAAAGACAAGTTAACTATTTTATCGATGAAACTGGAGCTCCTGGAGGAAACCCATTCTGGTCTGCTTTAAGAGATGATGCTCGTACAGATAAAAGAAACAGATTTATTGGTTTAGCTTCTCTTAAATATGAGTTTACAAAAACGTTAAGCTTACAAGGTAGAGCTGGTTTAGACCAAATGACAAACAAAAACGTAAGAAACAGATATGCAACTGCAGCTTTCAACAGTAACATGGGATCTTATAGCGAATCTTATGAAACAGTAAGCGAATTGAACGTAGATGCTTTACTTTCTTACAATGAAAAATTCGGAGATTTCTCTGTTGGTCTTAATGCGGGTGCGAGTTCATTGCAGCAAAATAGTTCAGCTTTAAATTCTGGCGGTGTTTTAAGTAAAAGAAACTTCTTTGCATTATCAAACGTTCAGACAGTTCAATCTACTTCTACAGCTTCAGAAAAAAGAATCAATTCTGTTTACGGATTTGGTCAAATTGGTTTCAGAAACTACTTATTCTTAGATTTAACAGCTAGAAATGACTGGTCTTCAACTTTACCAGAAGATTATTTCTACCCATCTTTCGGACTTTCAGCTGTTATTTCTGATATGGTTACATTGCCAGAAGTAATTAGTTTTGCAAAAGTTAGAGCTTCTTACGCACAAGTGGGTAACGATACAGATCCGTATCAGACACAACAAAGATTCTCTTACATTGGAGGAAACGGTGGTATGTTATACGGACAAAGCACAAAAGCAAATCCAAACTTAAAACCAGAGATTTCTTCTTCTACAGAGTTTGGTGCCGATGTTAGATTTTTCAACAACCGTTTAGGTTTAGATTTTACATATTTCAATACATTAACTAACAATCAAATTTTCTACATCAATACGCCTGAGCCTTCTGGATATTCTAGAGCTATCGTAAACGGTGGAGATATTGAAAATAAAGGTATCGAGCTTACACTTACTGCAACTCCAATCCAGACAGAAAACTTTACTTGGGATATTACAGCAAACTATGCTTCTTACAAGTCAAAAGTAAAATCTATCTTTGAAGGAAGAGATGAATTAGTTCTTGGAGAAGGACGTTTAGTAAGAAGTAAAGTGGTTGTTGGAGGCGAATATGGTGATTTATACATCAAAGGTTTCCAAAGAGATCCAAACGGAAATATCATTGTAAATAGTGCGGGTATTCCATTAGCTACAAATGGTTTTGATGTTCGTGCTGGTAACTTTAACCCAGATTGGACTGCAGGTTTCAAAAACAACTTTAAATACAAAGATTTCTCTTTAAGCTTCTTGGTTGATTTCAGAATTGGTGGTGAAGTTATTTCATACACTCAAGCGAGACAAGCTGGTTTAGGGGTAAGTGATATTACTTTGGCAGGAAGAAATGGCGGAATTATTGTGGATGGTGTTGTAGATAACGGAAACGGAACTTATTCTCCAAACACAACAAGCATTAATGCTGAGCAATACTGGACAGCTATCGGACAAAGAACTCCAATTGCAGAGCCATTTGTTTATGATGCTACAAACATCAGATTAAGAGAGCTTGTTTTTGGTTACTCAATGCCAAAACGTTTATTAGGTAATTCAGGATTTTCAAGTATCGATTTCTCACTAGTAGGTAGAAACTTGTTCTTCTTCTTGAATAAAGCTGAGCACTTTGATCCAGAAGCTGGAGCAGGTACAGGTAACTTACAAGGTATAGAATCTTTCAACATTCCATCAACGAGAGATTATGGAGTGAATGTTAAATTCGGATTTTAATTAAAAAAGAGACATCATGAAATATAGTTTTAAAATAAAAACATTAGGAGTTGCATTAATGGCGGTTTCGATTTTGTCAAGCTGTACTGGCGACTTTGACGAAATAAACAAAGATCCTAATTCTTTGACTGAAGATCAGTTAGATGCTACATTGGCAGGTCCTGCATTTGCTTCAGCATTGTATGCAGGTATCCACAATGGTTCTTATTCGTCACCAAGTGGGATAGATGATCAAGGTACGTGGGGTATTGCTACTGGTATTTTGTCTTCAACTTTTATCCACTATTTAAACTGTGGATATGGAACGGAAAGAAATGCTTTCGTAAATGGATACGAAGGTAGAGGATGGACAAGATTTTACACCGTTGCAGCTCCAGCTTTATCAAATGCTATAAAAGCATCTGAAGGAAACAATGAAGCATTGGCGATCTTAAAAATCTGGAAAGTTTTCATGTACAACCAAATGGTTGATGCTTACGGACCAATTCCTTACACTGAAGCCGGTAACGGAAAAGATAAAGTTCCTTACGATAGCGTAGAATTTATCTATGCAGATTTCTTTAAACTATTAGACGAAGCAAACGCAACATTAACTTCTACTTCTGCAACTTCAGTTGCTTCTCTTGCTCCAAATGATAGAGTTTATGCAGGAAGTGTTGACAAATGGAGAATCTTTGGAAACAGTATGAGATTACGTTTAGCTTTAAGAATTTCTGATAAAGATCCTGCAAATGCAAAAACTCAAGCTGAAGCTGCTGTTGCTGCTGGAGTTATGCAGACAAACGATCAAAGTGCATTCTTTAAAGCAAGTAACATTACGCCAAACAACTTAAACATGATTGTAAACAGCTGGGGTTATGTAATGACTGCTTCTATGGAAAGTATTCTTGTAGGTTACAAGGATCCGCGTTTAGCAAAATGGTTTGCTCCACTTGATGCAAATGCTACTGTAAAAGTGTATAGAGGAAATCCAGTTGGAGGTTTAGAAGATCAATTTGGAACTACTAAATTCTCTGCTTTTAACAATGATGTTTTAGGAAATGGTCCAAATAACACACTTAGCGAAACTAAAAATATTGAAATCTTTATGGCTTCTGAAAACTATTTAAGTAGAGCAGAAGGAGCTTTAAATGGATGGAATATGGGAGCAGATGCTAAAACTTTGTATGAAACAGGTATTAGATTATCTCTTGCGCAATGGGGAATTACAGAAGTAGCTGATGTTAATGCTTACATTGCTGGAACAACATTGCCAACATTACCAAACATTTTGACTTTATACCCAACTTTAGATTTACAAGATATTCCAGTTAAATTGCCAGTGGCATGGTCTGCATCTACTGCTGATCAAAGAACGCAGATTGCAGTTCAAAAATACTTAGCCATTTTCCCAGAATCTTGGGAAGCTTGGGCAGATTTAAGAAGAAGTGATGCTAAAGTAATTTATCCAGTTTTAAATACGGATAATCCAGATGCAGGAGTTGGTAAATCTTTAATGAAAAGAATTATTTACACTACAAATGAGTACTCATCAAACAAAGAAGCTGTAGATGGCGGAGTTGCTAAATTAGGAGGTCCAGATTCAGGTGGAACAAGACTTTGGTGGGACACAAAATAATTAATTTGGTAAAGTAAAAGATCAAACGATTTGTTACTTGAGCAGAAGGAGAGGTAACTCTCCTTTTGTTTTTTATGAAGACCTGTGAATTTTTGCCCCAACTTTAATTCATAACATACAATATTAATTTTCATCAAAATAAAATGATTTTAAAGACAAAATATACTGTTGCAGCATTGTTTGCTTTATTTCTTTTTTCTAATGAAACAAAGGCACAATTAAAGGCTGTAAATATCGAAAGCAGTTATATTGCAGACCCGCCTGTTACAACCAATAGCCATGCCTCAACTTTGGTTGAATACAAGCCAAACGAAATTTTAGCAGCTTGGTTTGGCGGAAAATATGAAGGTGCAAAAGATGTCGGAATTTATATTTCGGCTTACAAAGACAAAAAATGGTCTGTTCCAAAAGCACTGATTCAACCCTTAATTAAAAACGGAGATACGCTTCCTTGTTGGAATCCCGTTCTGTTTAAAAGCAAAAGCCAGAATTTGTATTTGTTTTATAAAATCGGAAAAAATCCGAGAGAATGGTTTGGCGCTATGATGGTTTCAAAAGATAACGGAACAACTTGGGGAGAACCAAAATATCTCCCAGAAGGAATTTTAGGACCAATCCGAAATAAACCAATCGAAACCACTCCAGGTGTGATTTTATGCGGAAGCAGCACAGAAAGCATCAACACAGATCAATGGCGAGTACATGTTGAAGAATACACTGAAGCAACAGATTCTTGGAAGAAAATAGCGGTAGAAAACAACCAGAATTTTGATGTTATTCAGCCCACATTTTTAATTCATAGTAAAAGTGATATTCAGATGCTGTCTAGAAGCAAACACAATAAAGTAGTTTCTAGCTGGTCGGGAGATAATGGAAAAAGCTGGATAAGAACCAATACCATAAATGTAATTAATTCTAATTCTGGTATCGATGCTTTGACAGTTAATAAAAACCTATTCTTATTGGTAAATAATCCGCTTCCAATTGGAAAAGACTGGTTTAACGGACGTAATATTTTAGACGTAGAATATTCTAAAGATGGTTTAAAATGGACGAAACTATTCGATCTCGAAAAACAGGAAAAAGGAGAATTTAGTTATCCAGCCATAATCCAAACCACAGACAAGAAAATACATGTTTTGTATACTTATGATCGAAAATATATTAAACATACCTCTTTTGATTTATAAGATAATAGTACGCTGATAAAACGGATTCATTTCGTGAAAACGCTGATTTTTACGGATTTTTTTATTCTATTTTTTATATAATATCTGTATTTATCCGCGTCTTTGCAAAGCAAATCCGTTTCGTCCGCGTCCAATCTATAGAAAAACAATTATGAAATTAAAACTTCTTTTTACGACCGTATTTTTTTGCTGTACTTTCGTGAATGCACAAATGGCTAAGACCTTTTATAAACATGACAAATATCTTTCATCAGATAAATTAGAAGGTCGTTTTGTAGGAACTAAAGGAAATAACGATGCGGCTGCATATATCAAAAAATATTTTAAGAAATATGGTTTACAGCAATTCAATGATAGTTATTATCAGCCTTTCAAAGTATTTGTCAAAGAAGGAATCAATAAAATGAAATCGGATAGTGTGGCAACGCAAAATGTTGTGGGTTACATTGAAGGCTCCGATCCTAATTTGAAAAACGAATACATTGTAATCGGTGCACATTACGATCACTGGGGTTGGGGCGGACAAGGTTCTGGAAGTAAAAAGAAAGAAGCCTTTGCCATTCATAATGGTGCCGATGATAATGCATCTGGTGTTTCGGCTTTGCTTTGCATCTTAGAAGAAATTTCAAAACAAAAAGTAAAACCTAAACGAAGCATCATTTTTATTTCGTTCAGCGGAGAAGAAGAAGGATTGCTTGGTTCAAAGTATTTTGTAAATCATCTTCCACTTCCAAAAGAAGCTGTAAAAGTGATGCTCAATATGGATATGGTTGGAAGATTGAATGATAAAAAAGAGCTTTACATGGGAGGAGCAGGAACTTTTCCGAACGGAGTAGAATTAATGAAAAAACTGCAAGAAAATAGCGGATTAAATCCTGTAGTACATGCAGGCGACGTTGGTGGTTCAGATCATGTTTCTTTCTACAAAGAATCCATTTCGGCAGTTGGTTTTCATACAGGCGGACACCTGCAATATCACACGCCCGAAGACGACATCGAATTGATTAATTCAGAAGGAGGCGCATTGGTTGCTCAATATATTTATAATGCCCTTGTACAAATTGCCAATTACGAAGAAGCTTTGGTTTTTATCAAACAGAATTAAAACGAAGCGATATTTAATACAAATAAATTAAGTCGACTAGTGAAATTAATGCCTGTTCAATTTCACAAAACAAGTTAAGTTAATTAGTTTTTGTTTTTTAGCAAAGACGGTGTCTATTACATATTATAGACGCCGTCTTTCATTTTAAAAGCCCATGAAGCCATAGCATCAATAACAGGCATTAAACCAGTTCCTGCAATGCTTAATCTGTACGTTACAAATGGCGGTACAACAGGTTTTGCCTCGCGAATAACCAATCCGTCAGCTTCCAGCTGTTTTAAATGCTGAATTAGCATTTTTTCTGTTATGGCAGGAATAGCTCTTTTCAGTTCGCTATAACGTTTATCTCCAGTCGATAAATGATATAAAATAATAGGTTTCCAGTAGCCTCCAATTTTTTCCATAACAAAAGTCACGGGACATTTTTCCAATGCATACTGCTTGTTTTCCTGAATAGTAGACGATTCTTTAATTGCGGTCATAATACATACTTTAGGGTAAGTACTTGTATAAAAGTAAGTACAAAGATACCTTTGTCTTGTTAAATAAAAAAACATTTAAAGATGAAAATTATAGTCTCAGGTTCATTAGGAAACATAGGAAAGCCATTAGTGGCACAATTAGTACAATCGGGACACGATGTAACCGTTATCAGTAGTAATGCAGACAGAAAATCTGCTATTGAAGATTTAGGCGCAAAAGCCGCAATCGGATCAGTTAATGATGCCGATTTTCTTTCTAAAACTTTTGCAGGTGCAGATGCTCTTTTTGCCATGACACCTCCAAATATGGGCGGAGTAAATATTGTAAAAAATACTACAGATGCTGGTGCCGCTTTCGCGAAAGCAATTCAAACAGCCAATATTAAAAGAGTGGTTATGTTAAGCAGTATTGGTGCCGATTTGCCAACAGGAAACGGACCCATTGCAGGATTGCATAACATTGAGAAGATTTATGAAAAATTAGACGCTTCAATTACCTTTTTAAGAGCTGGATATTTCTACATCAATTTCTTTAATGATATTCCGATGATAAAAGGAGCAGGAATTATGGGAGCCAATTTCCCAGCGTCAAACCTTATTCCGTTAGTTCATCCAGAAGATATTGCAAACGCAGCTGCGGAAGAATTGCAAAAAACTGCAGACGGTAAGAGCATCCGTTACATCATCAGTGATGTAAAAACACCTTCAGAAATTGTAAAAGCATTTGGAACGGCTATTGGAAAACCAGAACTTCCGTGGATTGAATTTACAGACGAACAATATTTTGGCGGAATGACTCAAGCAGGAGTTCCAGAAGAAATGGCAGGTTTATATACCGAAATGGGAACTGGATTGAGAAACGAAACCATAGCAGCCGATTTTCTAAATAATGACGGAAATGCAACAGGTAAAATTAAATTAGAAGATTTTGCAAAAGAATTTGCTTCAAAATTCTAATTGCAAAAAAATCAAGAGAGGAATTTTTCGCACACTGTTTACGCAAAGCGTTCTATTGCTAATGTAGTCAAAATAATCTCGTAATGCCAATAGCTATCGGGAGCTAAGAGTAAAAACTTATTTATGAATTGCCTCCAGCTTTAGCTGGAAGTAATTCATAACTCACAATTCATAACTTATAAGGAAAGTTTTTAGACTTAACAATTTTCCCTTTATCCGTAATCAGAACACAGCTGTAATCGGGAAATTTCTGAAGCAGAAGCAAACCTTCTTTCTGACCTAAAACCATCATCGAAGTGCTTAATCCGTTAGCGGTTTCTGCATTTGGGCCAAAGACAGTTACACTGCATAATCCAGTGGCAGGATAACCCGTTGCTGGATTTATAATATGCGAATAACGTTTTCCGTTAAAAACAACAAACTTCTCATAACTGCCCGAGGTTGTGACAGCACCTTCTTTAAGCGGAATTGCAGCCAAAATCTTTTCAGGTTTAAACGGATTTGTAATTCCGATTTTCCAGTCTTTTCCATTGGGTTGTTTTCCCCAAGTGCTCATATCTCCAGAACCATTTATAATTCCGGCTTGAACGCCTTTTGCAATCATCATCGCACGGCATTTATCGGTTGCGTAACCTTCTCCCAAAGCGCCAAAACCAATTTTCATTCCTTTCAATTTCAAGAAAATGGTCGATTCTGTACTGTCTAAGATAATGTTTTTATAGCCCACTTTTTCAACCGATTTTTTTATGGCGTCCGCCGAAGGCATTTCGGTCATCGAACCGTCAAATTTCCAGATTCTGTCCATTGCCGCAAAACTAATATCAAAACCGCCATTTGTAATTTCAGAAAGTTTGATAGCTCTTTTAGTCAACTCAAAAACTTCTCGATCTACTTTCACAGGTTTAATTCCAGCATTCTGATTGACTTCAGAAATCTGAGTAGTGGGTTTCCAATCGGAGATTAAATATTCAATTCTAGTGATTTCTGCAATAACTTCATCTATATTTTTTTCCGCAGAAAGCGAATCTTTATCTACAATAGAAATATCAAAACGTCCGCCCATCAAAAGCGTTGTCCTTTTTCGTAATACTTGAGAATGTGTAGATACACAGTAAGCGATTAAAAAAAATAATGAAATTTTATATGATAATAATTTATGCATGAAAATCTTTTTATAGGGTTTTAAAAAGGCTCCGGAGGAGCATAATATTTATAGAAATAGATTTGACACCTATGAATAAAGCTCCTGAGGAGCGATATCTGTAGATTATGTATGTCGCCCTCTGGGGCTTTAGCTGTATTCAGATAAAATTAAATCTATAAATATGTCATCCCTCTGGGATTTGTTTTAGACTTAAAAATTAAAAATTAGAAATTAGAAATCAAGAATCTAAAATCTAAAATCAACAATCTAAAATCAACAATCAATAACAGTCCGTCACAAATTGTTTATTGGCTTTGTATTCAGAGAGTGTTTTTAATCCTTTTGATAAACATAATTCACTTAGAACATTTTCTACATCTTTTTGCATTGCAAGAGAACCGCAAATCATAATGACACCATCTTTTTTCAATACATTCACGAAGAAATTAGCATCTCTTTTAATCAAATCCATTACATAAATATGCTCTGCTTCGCGAGATAATGCAACATGAAAATTTTCCAGATGTTCTTTCTGTATCATGATCGCAGAAAACTTTTTATAAGCCATTAGTGTTGGCGTTTCCATTCTGAATCCGCTGTAGAGATGAAGCTCTTGTTTTGTTTTATTCTGTTCAATCATACCTAAGAAAGGAGCAATTCCAGTTCCGTTAGAAATAAAAGCCACTTTTGAAGCTTTTTTCGGAAGATGAAAAGCAGGATTTTTTACAATTTGTGCTTTAATTATATTTCCAGGTTCTAAAGCATTCAAAAATCCAGAACCCAATCCGTTTGGATGTAATTTTACAACAAGCTGAATATTGCCAGAATGATTTCCTATAGAGTAGAGGCGCTCTCTAGAATCGTTGGCAGGATAAATTGCCAGTAAATCGCCTGAGCTAAATTTAGTTCTGGCATTAGATTTTAAAGTCAGAATAAAAGTATGTTCGGTTTCAGAAATTGGTGTTTTATCCAAAACCATAAATTTTTGTAAACCTTTTGGAACGTGGTTATATAATGACGGAGTTGTCGCCAACGGAATTCCCGTTTTTTCGCTCCATAATTTTACCCATTCTACAAATTCAACAGCCGATTTATCATTGACCGTTTTCAGATCTAAATAACGGTCTGCCCATTTTTGTTTTCCTAAAAGCTGGTCAATTTCAATTGCAAATTGGCAAAAGTCAGGATAAGATTTAGAACCAAAACCAACCACAGAGAAATTAATACGCTGTTCTTGGTTTTGTTTTTCTATTAAAGATTTAAGTTGTGTTCCGTTAGAAGGCGCATCTCCCAAACCATGCGTTGACGTAAATACAAGAATATGTTCTGCCTTTGGATAAGCTGTAAATTTATTCAATTCGCTTACAAAAACCTTTTGTCCACGGTCAATTAATTGTTTTTGAATTGAATTGGCAAATCGGAAAGTGCTTCCGTTTTCAGAACCTACTAAAAGTATAAAAGTACTCTCGCTTGCTTTAAATTTATTCTTAATTCGGCTTGACCTTCTTTTCAAAGTAATTGCAAAACCAGAATAAATAAAGAATAGAATATTGATACAAGCAACTGCTAAGATTACAGCCCAAATTCCGTTAATTCTTCCCGTATGAAGATCAAGGCTTAATGCCGCAAATTGCGCCGTCATTGGAGAACGTTTTTCAGAAATTACAGCTCCTGTAACCTGATTGACTTCTACTTCTCGATCTTTCAATTCAATAATATAATACTCTTCAGGATCATCTGTAAAAGGAAATTCGATTTTCTTTACATCAGATAATAAAGTCGTTTTAAAGATTGAAACTGTTTTTGCTTTTTCTGAAAGTTCTGTTTTTACAGGTTTTGCTTTTTCTTCACCCATAAAAAAGTTGAATCTTTCGAGTGATAAATAGGTTCCTGTAAGTGCAATAATCAAAATAGGTATAAGAGCCAATCTTCCTAGAAGCACATGGTAATATTGAGCAAAGTATTCTTTGATTATTTTAGAAAAGAAATTTCGAATGCCACGCTGTCTTTTTAGAACCAGAACAAAACCAGAAATGGCTATTAATAGTAAGCAAAAAGAAATTATCCCTACAAAAAAACGTCCTGCTTCATGAAGAAACAGCGAACGGTGCAAACTCGTAATCCAATTTATGAATTCGGATTTCTTTGCTGGAGTTCCTAATGCTTTTCCTGTTTTTGGATCAATGTATGCCTTAACATCATTTCCATCAGCGTCAATAGCTTGAAGGGTTACAAACTGATTGTAATCTACGCTCAATTCTGTAATTTCAGAGTACTCTTTTTTTAAAACTGACAGTGTTTCGCCTAAAGTTATTTCATTAAAATTTTCAGCTTTGTAAGGAAGTGTTTTTTCCTGAACTGCATCGACCGCCAGAATAATTCCGGTCACCGAAGCCAAAAGCAAAAAAAGAGAAGAAAATAAGGCTAGAGCCAAGTGTGCATAACGCCAGAAAGAAAGAGTCATTGAGTGTATTCTATTATAAAAACGTTTAAAGCTTTGTCAAGGTTAAAAACGATGACAAAGCTCAGATTTTAATTCTAAGCACAAAAATAAAATTTGTACTCATTGTAAGGTTAAAAAATAATGTGCTTAAGATTATATTTTGTTTAATCTTACATATTTGATGTAGCCTTTACCATCTGTTTTATCTGCCAAACCTTCAGTTGTAAGCGGAACTTCAAGATCGCTTACATAATATTTCTGATCTTCGACAGCCGACTCAAAACGCAATTTATATCCTTTATTGATTTTAGAATTCTCGATTTCGATTGTCGTTACACTACGGTCTCCACCAGTTACAGAAGCGCCAGTTTTAGCACTGATGTCTTCGTTTTTCTTAGAATGGAATTTATTCCATTCTTTTAATGATTTGTACCATTTTTTATCATCGCCCATTACATAAAGCGTTTTTTCGTATTCACCAGCCGAATTAACTAACGAAACAACGATATAAGCACCTTCTCCCATATAGTTGTTCATTTGAAGCATGATTTTATATTTGCTCGATTGTGCTTGAGATTGGAAAGAAACTAAAAAGATAAAAGCGCTGGTAAGAGCAATTTTTAATAGTGATTTCATGAAATTTAGTTATAAATTATAAATTATGAGTTATGAGTTTTGCGTTTTGGATTATGACTTAGATTTTTAACTCATAATTCATAACTCAAAACTCATAACTATGTAAAAGTTATTTTAAAAACTCAACTGAGATATTATTTTTGGTAAGCACTTCATTTTCTTTAGCCAAAGCATAAGCTGTTTCGTCAAATTCTGTGCTGATGTCTTTTTTAGCTCCAGCAGAAACTAAATATTTTAAAATAGCATCATCTTTAGAAGTCATCGCCGCTCTGTGCAAAGCCGTTAAACCGTCTTTATTTTTAGCATTGATATCTACTTTTAAATCGGTAATTTTTTTAAGAAGCGAAACATCATTTTTAGTAATGGCTAAATGATATAAAGTGTTTCCATCTTTTTGGGGAGCTGCTAAGTCCAAACCATTTTCCTGAAGCAGTTTTGCTTTTGCATCAAAAGGATCTGTTGCAGCTTTTTCTCTTCCTGCCGGGCGATAAGATTGTACTAAATAAACGCCTAAGTTGTTTCCGTCTTTGTCTTTTACATTTACATCGGCACCTTTAGCCAAAAGTAAATTTACAGCTTCTGGAGATCCGTTTTTTACAGCAAAAGTCAAAGCCGATTCTCCTTTTAGATTTTGAGCATTTATATTTTTAACTTTTGGAAGGAAAAGTTCTAAAACTCCCGTTGCTCTTGTAGATGCAGCAGCCATTAGTGGAGTATTTCCTTCTTTGTCGGCTTTGTTTAGATCAGCTCCTTTTGTTAAGAAATATTGAAAAATCTCTGTCTGATTTGGTTTTCCTGCCAAAATATGCAATACGTTTTGTCCTGCTTTGTTTTGAGCTATAACCTTAATTTTTACTTCTTCAACCAAATATTTATAAGTTTCAAGAGTATTAGTTTCTCTTCGGCTTCCTTGTGCAGCAAATAAAAGAGCACCATCTGTTGGTTTAATTCCTTTTTCTAAAAGTTTTTTCAAAAGAGCAATATTTCCAGATCTCGCGGCATAAGAGAAAGCTGTGTTTCCATCATTATCAACATCTTTTAAAGACATTCCTTTAGTAGAAAAATAGTCTGCCGCTTTTAAATCTTTGTCAGAGGCTATAGTTAAAAGCAGAAGGTTTGCACCATTAGCATATTTTTTCGTCGGATTAAGTCCAGCTTTAAAAAAAGAATCATAAAGGGCCGGATTTGACTGTCCGCTTGAAGCAGCAAAATCAGCAGGGGCAGTTCCGTGGCTGTCTTCAAAATTTACATCAGAACCGTTTGCAATTAAATATTGCACCAATTCCGTATTTCCTCTATAAGCGGCCCAATGCAGATAAATACGATTGTCATGAGTTAATTTTGTAACTGAATTTCCAGGCTGTTCAACTAAAAATTTGATAGTTGCAAAAGGAGCATCGTTATTAATCGCTAAGGTCGTCACATCAAATGCATTAGCATTAGCTTCAGCTGGATTATTTCCTTTAGCGATTTCTGCCTGAACCGTTTCAACAGTTGGTGAAGTTTTCCAGAAAGCTGCGTCTAAAAGCGAGTTTTTTTGCTGTGCACTTACAAACAAAGAAGCAGCAAATGCAAAAGAAACAAAAAGGCTCTTTTTCATATTTGGATAATTTATAGTTATTGAATTGTACAAGATCAATTTATTTTTGAGAATATCTTCACTCTATTTAGAATAAATAAAAATAAAAGCAAATGTAAAAATTTATATTCTTAATGCAAGAATAATTTACAGTAAAAAAGAATTTACAATTGAGTTCTTCTACTAGACAAGGATCGCCAAAGTAAAAGTCAGTTTTGAATTTTTTTCTTCTTTAAGACGTTAAGCGCAACAGACTAATGTTTTGTTGCTGTTTTGCTGTTTTTAGGCAGCATTTCGTGCACAATTACTTTTTTTAAAGTCAGATTTAAATGTAAATGTTTGGAATAAAGTTACTTGTGTTTTTTGCCGAATATAAATTATTTAGAATAATTATTAATAATTAGCGTTTTTTTCAATTGGAATTGCCTTTCAAATTTCTATTTCCAAAATGAGAATGTTGATAACTGTTGTGATTTCCACCCGCGAAAAACTCAATTTTTCATGTTGATAACCTCACCTTAATTTTAGGGAAAATGCTAGTTCATTGTGAATTACATAAAAGGATTTTCATGTTGATAAGATTTATAAAATCATGAATATTTGGAGTTTTAAAACTGTTGATAATTGTACAGATTTTTAACATCTAAAATTGGACAAACGAATAACTGTGGGCTAAATTTGTAATTATAGAAATCACGCTAATACCACTCCCCAACTTGAGCGCTCGCATTCCTATTTCAAAGTAGTCACTTAAAACTCTATATATTATGTCAATTTTCGATAAAAGAATCAATTATAAACCTTTTGAATATCCTGAGGTTCTGCAATTTACTGAAGCGATCAATAAAGCTTACTGGGTACACACTGAAGTAGATTTTACTGCCGATACGCAAGACTTTCATGCGCATTTGAATCTGGCTGAAAAAACAGCAATCAAAAATAGTTTGTTGGCAATTGCACAGATTGAGGTAGCTGTAAAAAGTTTTTGGGGCAATATATATGAGCATTTTCCAAAACCAGAATTTAATGGGTTAGGAACCACTTTTGCAGAATGTGAATTTAGACATTCAGAAGCTTATTCCCGTTTGTTGGAAGTTTTAGGCTATAATGACGAATTTGAAAAATTATTGGATGTTCCTGTAATACGAAGACGCGTAGACTATCTTTCGAATGTGCTGAAAGACACTAAATCTCAGGACAACAGAAAATATATGGTTTCGTTGATTCTGTTCAGTATTTTAATAGAAAACGTTTCATTATTTAGTCAGTTTGCCATTTTGTTGTCATTTACCAGATTTAAAGGATATATGAAAAACGTGAGCAATATTATTGCGTGGACTTCAATCGATGAGCAGATTCATGCCAATGGCGGAATTTATATTATCAATAAAATCCGTGAAGAATTCCCAGAATATTTTGATGCAGAAACTCTAGAATTGGTAAGAGAAACAGTTAAAGAATCTATTGGTGTTGAAGCTGATATTTTAGATTGGATTTTCGAAAATGGTGCTGTTGAAACTATAAATAAAGAAGATTTGGTAAACTTCATGAAATTTAGAATTGACGAAAGTTTAAAACAAATCAATATCGAAACTATTTTTAATGTTTCTCCAGAAGAATACTCAAAAATGACTTGGTTTGAAGAAGAGGTTTTTGCAAACAGTCTAGATGATTTCTTTGCAAAACGTCCTGTAGAATATACAAAACACGATAAAAGTATCACTGCAAACGATCTTTTCTAATACAAGCCGATAATACATATGAATACGACAGACACAAACCCAGCAAATAATTTTGAACCACAAAACGATAGTAAAATGTGGTGGAAAAATTCTGAAAGCGAACAGATTTTAAACCGCGGTTATCTTTTAAAAGGAGAAACTGTAGAAGGAGCAATTGATAGAATTTGTACAGCAGCTGCTAGAAGGCTGTACAAACCAGAGTTGAAAGAATCTTTCGTGGAAATGATCGAAAGAGGCTGGATGAGTATTAGTTCGCCAGTTTGGGCCAATATGGGAACAGAAAGAGGTTTGCCGATTTCTTGTTTTAATGTGCATGTTCCAGATAAAATTGAAGGCATCACTCATAAATTAGGAGAGGTGATTATGCAGACCAAAATTGGAGGTGGAACTTCTGGTTATTTTGGCGAATTGCGCGAACGTGGAAGCGCTGTAACGGATAACGGAAAAAGTAGTGGGGCGGTTAGTTTTATGAAACTTTTTGATACGGCAATGGACACCATTTCGCAAGGTGGAGTTCGTCGCGGTGCATTTGCTGCGTATTTAGATGTAGACCACCCAGATATAGAAGAATTTTTAAAGATCAAAAGTATTGGAAATCCAATTCAGAATTTATTTACCGGAATTTGCGTACCAGATTATTGGATGCAGGAAATGATTGATGGAGATGTTGACAAAAGACAAATTTGGGCAAAAGTATTAGAAAGCCGTCAGCAGAAAGGATTGCCTTATATCTTTTTTAGTGATAACGTAAATAAAAGTAAACCACAAGTATATAAAGATCAAAATCTTCGCATTAATGCAAGTAATTTGTGCAGCGAGATTATGCTTCCGTCAACTCAAGACGAATCATTTATCTGCTGTTTGTCTTCTATGAATTTGGAATTGTATGAAGAATGGAAAGATACGGAAGCAGTTAAATTAGCAATCTTTTTCTTGGATGCCGTTTTGCAGGAATTTATCGAAAAAACAGAGGGCAACTATTATCTTGCTGCAGCTAATAAATTTGCTAAAAGACACCGTGCGCTTGGTTTAGGCGTTTTAGGGTGGCATTCTTATTTGCAGAAAAACATGATTCCGTTTGAAGGTTTGGAAGCTAAAATGAAAACCACTGAAATTTTCAAACACATAAGTGATAAAGCCGATAAAGCAACGCAGGAATTGGCTAGAATTTATGGTGAACCAGAATTGTTAAAAGGCTACGGCAGACGTAATACCACTACAATGGCAATTGCGCCGACAACCTCTTCTTCAGCAATTTTAGGACAGACTTCACCAGGTATTGAGCCTTTCAGCAGCAACTATTACAAAGCGGGATTGAGCAAAGGGAATTTCATGCGTAAAAATAAATACCTGAAAAAATTGCTTGAAGAAAAAGGTTTGGATAATGAGGAAATATGGAGAGGAATTATGCTAAATGGTGGAAGTGTGCAGCATATTTCACAGCTTTCTCAGACCGAAAAAGATGTATTTAAAACATTCAAAGAAATAAGCCAGTTGGAGATTGTACAGCAAGCGGCAATTCGCCAGAAATTTGTTGATCAAGGGCAGAGTTTAAATCTTAATATTCCAGCCGAACTTCCAATTAAAGAGGTAAATCGCTTAATGATTGAAGCTTGGCAATTAGGAATCAAAAGTTTGTATTACCAAAGAAGCCAAAGTGTTTCTAAAGAATTGGTTACAAGTCTGGTTTCTTGCAGCAGTTGTGAATCATAAAAATCAAAAGCCGAATCTTAATTTAAGATTCGGTTTTTTTTTTATTTAGAATGCGTCGAAAAGTTTCACGCAGATTTTACAGATTTAAGCGGATTTTTAAGTAGATCCAAATTGCACTAACGGACTTAATTCTGTACTTATCATATTTTTTTTTGTTGAAATAATAGAAAGCAAATCTAAAGCGGTTTAAAAGTAAAAAGTTTGATATAAGTCAATAAATTGAAGTTCTATTTTTTTAATCTTAATCTAATTTAGTTGTTATAAAATCTTAATTTAGTGCCCAAATTCCATAAACCAAAAATCAATAAATACCGCGAATAAATGGAGAATATTACCGTAATCATCATGCTGCTTTTCGGTGTAGCTTTTCTTAGTCTTGTTAGTAAAAGATATAATTTTCCAATTCCGATTGTTTTGGTTTTATGTGGCGTTGTAATTAGTATTTTTCCTGGACTTCCTGTAATTGCTTTGAGTCCAGAAATTGTATTTATTATATTCTTACCGCCGCTTTTGTATCACGCCGCGTGGCACACCAGTTGGTCCGACTTTAAGCAATCGATTCGGCCTATAACTTTTGCTGCTGTAGGTTTGGTCTTTTTTACGACAGGTTTAGTTGCTGTATTTGCGCACTGGCTTATTGATGATATGTCTTGGCCGTTAGCTTTTTTGCTTGGCGCTATTGTTTCGCCTCCTGATGCAGTTTCGGCAACAGCCATTACAAAAGGCTTGGGGCTTAATCCGAGATTAATTGCAATTCTGGAAGGGGAAAGTTTGGTAAACGATGCTAGTGGTCTTGTAGCGTACAAATATGCCCTTACGGCAATTACAGCGGGAAATTTTGTTCTATGGCAAGCGGGATTAAATTTTGTACTCATGTCGGCTCTTGGTATAGCAATAGGTCTGACTGTTGGTTACATCATGTTCTACATTCATAAAAGATTTGTTTGCGATGATATTATCGAGGTGACATTGACACTCTTAACACCATTTGCCTCTTATCTGCTGGCAGAGCATTTTGAAGGCTCAGGAGTTTTGGCTGTGGTGACTACAGGCCTTTTTCTGGCGGCGAGATCAGGAACAATCTTTTCTCACGAAAGCCGAATTATGTCGAATACGATTTGGGATGTTTTAAATAATATTCTTAATGGTTTAATTTTTATCTTAATCGGACTTCAATTGAGGCAGATTATCGCAGGAATTAGCAATTATTCTGGCAATTCATTATTTATCTGGGGAGCCGTGATAAGTATCGTAGTGATTTTGGTTCGTTTTTTATGGGTTGTTCCTGCAACGATGATTCCGAGAATGATTAGTAAAAGGATTCGTGAAAAAGAAGCTTTTGACTATCGAAACATGATTATTTTTGGCTGGTCTGGAATGCGCGGAGTCGTTTCTATGGCTGCTGCGTTGGCGCTTCCACTGATGTTGAATAAAACAGAAGCATTTCCACTTCGAAATTTAATTATATATTTAGTTTTCTGTGTTATTCTGTCGACTTTAGTTATACAAGGTCTTACACTTCCGTGGTTGATTAAAAAACTGAAAATCGAGCGTTATTCGATACTTGCGGAAGAATATAATGTTCGAAATGTGATTGTTTCTGAAACTATTGCGCATATAGAAGATAATTTCTCATTGCTGAATGACGAACTGTTGCATAACATTAAAAGCAAATATGAAGTAAAATTCAACCGTCTTCAAAAAACTGAACTTCCTGCTAACTTCTTTGGAAACGGAAAACTTCTTGGCGGTGAAATTTTTAATGATTTCACTAAAATTCAAATCGATTTGCTGAATGTAGAACGGGCAAAACTAGAATCAATGCATAAATCAGGTTCTGTAAACGAAGAAATCTTCCGTAAAATAGAAAAAGAATTAGATCTAGAAGAAACTCGTTTGTGGATGGAAATGTACGAAGAGAATTAATTTTTTAAAACTCCAATTTTTTAAATTCCAAATTCCAAAGAATAAGAACTATTAGAGCTTTGTCACAAAGTTTAAAACTTTGACAAAGCTTTTTCTACATCTCACATCTTACGTCACAACATCACACATTTTACATCTCACAATTCACCTTTTACCATTTACAATTCACAATTAGATGACGTTCATTTTCTGCATCAAGAATGTAGCGCTTTTATTTTTACAGATTCCATTTCTTAGTTTGTAATCGAAATGCAGTTCGTTATTTTGAATTTCAACTTCAAAACATTGATTGGTTAAAATTTCGGGATATTCATTTGTGGTCAGACAAACTTCTATGTCGTGAGTGGCAATTGCTCCGATTGCTTTTTTAGAAATTATCTTTTTCACTACTTCAATTGTTCCATTTCTTTTATCGTCGGAGTTTGTGCCCCTTAAAATCTCATCCAATAAAACAAAAGCAGGCTGATTTTCAAGCGCATCCATGATCTGCTTTAAACGTTTAATTTCAGCAAAAAAGTAAGATTCAGAATCCGACAAGGAATCTGATAATCGCATTGAAACTAAAACTGGAAGCGGATGGACTTTAGCTTCTGATGCACAAACAACTGAACCTATTCCGCTAAGCACCATATTGATTCCTAAACTTCTCAAAAACGTACTTTTCCCAGACATATTAGATCCTGTCAAAATCACAAAAGATTGTGGGAAAAATTGAGTATCATTTCCAATTCTTGTTGCTGGATTGAGTAAAGGGTGACTTAAATTTTTAAACTCAATTTTATAGTCAGAATTAATTTCAGGGAAAACAAAATCTTCATTATTGTAGGCTAAATTAGCTAAACTATTTAAAGCTTCGATTTCGCCTATAATTGTAATCCAATGGTTTATTTCTGATGCATAATCTTCTTTCCATTTTAAAAGCGCTCTTAAAACATGAAGATTGAATAGGAATGTTCCGTTGAATAAAGTGGCTGTCACAAAGTTGTTTATCGTATCCATTCTTGAGAACAACTCAGAAAGCTGTTTTAAATGCTGGCTAGCTTTTGCATTCTTAAAATTCAATTGTTCTTGTAAATGAATGAGTTTTTTGGAATGGAAAGATTCACGTTCAATTTTTTCAATCAATAAACTGTATTGCTTTATGATTTTGTCAACATTATCAGCTTTTGCAATTTCCGATTGAATTCTTTTTACAGCTCTTCCTAAGACAATTAAGTTAGCAATAAAAATGTACGTTAAATAAGAAAGTATAATAGTTTTTGTTGTAATAAAATACGCAACCAAAAACCCCAAAAAAGTTACCGGAAGAATAAATGATAATGCAATTAAAACTTTAGGTAATGAATTGTTTTTAAAAGAAATCCAATGCTTTATGGCTTCATAAGATGCTCTAGAATCTTCACTAATGATTGCCAAAGCTTGAAATTCTTGCCTCCAATCCATTTTACTTTTCAATTCGTTGACAGCCTCTTGATTTTCTAAAATCTCAGCTTCAGGAAGTGCATGGAGCAAGAGCTCGGCAAGCGTTTTTTTACCGATAAAAGAAGCTGTCCGGTTGATATTTTGAAATAAAGAATGTTCTCCAAAAATATCCAAATCGTAAGCATAGGGATGATGAAAATCGATAAATTCTGCTCCGTTCTCAAAAGGCGTTTTTTCTCGTTTTAAAAAAGCAATTTCATTCTGATTGATTTTTAGCAGTGTTTGAACCAGCAATTTTTGATATGAAACTTTCGAATGTAATTTCATTAAAAAAATAAAACCAGCAAAAGATAAAACAGCTAGAATAACATAAAGTATTTGATCTGTTTTGATGTAGTAAAACATAAAAAACAAGAATAGTGCAATACTTAGGAGCCTCAAAAGGCTTATGCTGTTGTATTTTTTGTTGGTCTTATTATAGAGTTCTGTGTATTTTGCAACGTTGTCTGGATATGCTTTCATTCTATTATTTTGCTTGAATACAAATATAGCTTTTAAGTCATAAAATCATCAACATTGTTATTAATCTTCGTGCATAACCAAAATCGGAATAGGAACTTCCTTGGCTATTTTTTTTGAAAAGCTAGAATCAAATAGGCTCTCAAAGAAAGAGCGTTTGTGTGTTATAGTAGTCAGAATGTCAATGTCTTTATACAGCACAAAATCAAGGATGGTTTCTTTTACATCATCACTTGGCAGAACTAAAAATTCAACATTTTCTCCAGCGAATTCTTTTTCAAATTCTTTTCTGGTTTCTTCTGTAACATCAGAATTAGATGTTTTTACATATAAGCTTTTAACCTTAGCATCAGTCTTTTTGGCAATCTTCAAGACTTTTTTCAGTTCTTTTTTGTCTTTATCTCTGTAGCGTGTGGTAAAGCCAATTGTTTTTACCTTTTTGAATTTAGCATCGATAGGAATGCATAAAACCGGAACTTCAACCCCTGAAATTACAGATTCCGTATTTGATCCCGTAAAGAATTTCGTCCAATCAGAAACGCTGTTCGTTCCCATAATAACAAAATCGATGCTGTCTTCTTCGACTGCATTTTTAAGATTATAAATTAGGTCACCATCCATTAGGCGGTGTTTGATCACAATATCTTCTAAATTGCGTTCAGCGGCAATAGTTCGCAGTTTCGGAATTTCATCCTTAAACATTTCAAATTTTGCTAGTTCGATTGAACTGTATATAGAAGCATAATTCTCTGGAAAAAACTGGCTGTCGTAAACAGGAATCTCGAATGTATGAAGTAAGATTAATTCGGCGTTTACCACTTTAGCAAATTCTAAAGCATGGACAAATGCATTGGTAGCCGCATCAGAGAAATCGGTTGGGAATAATATCTTTTTCATCGTATGTAAGATTAAAGTTTGTCTCTCAAATTTACTCATTCTGCAAAGAAAACAACCTGATATTTATCAGTATTTTAACAATTAATAATTTATTAATCTTAATTAATTTGAAGATTTTCTTGTTTGCATGCAGCCGCATTAACACAGAAAAGAAATTGAGCGTTTTTTTATACCTTTGCAGCATGATAAATCAAGATTCTATAGTTGCTTTGGCTACGCCTTCGGGAGCTGGAGCTATCGCCATAATTCGTATTTCTGGTGCCGATGCCATTACCATTGGCAATTCGGTTTTTAAATCTATTAAGAACAAAGATTTAACCAAACAGAAAACGCATACGCTTCACTTGGGACATATTGTAGACGGTAGTAAAACACTAGACGAAGTGCTGGTTTCTGTTTTTAAAGGTCCAAACTCTTACACGGGTGAAGACACAATTGAAATTTCTTGTCATGGATCGACTTATATCCAACAGCAGATCATTCAGTTATTGCTTCGAAATGGCTGTAGAATGGCAGATGCAGGTGAGTTTACATTGAGAGCTTTCTTAAATGGAAAATTGGATTTGTCTCAGGCAGAAGCCGTAGCTGATTTGATTTCGTCAGATAACGAAGCTTCTCACCAAATTGCGATGCAGCAAATGCGTGGTGGATTCAGTAATGAAATTGCAAAACTGAGAGAAGAACTTTTGAATTTTGCTTCTTTAATTGAATTGGAATTAGATTTTGCTGAAGAAGATGTAGAATTTGCAGACCGAACGCAATTTCATGAATTATTAAATAGAATTGAATTTGTTTTAAAACGTTTGATAGATTCGTTTGCAGTTGGAAATGTAATTAAAAACGGAATTCCAGTCGCAATTGTTGGCGAACCAAATGTTGGAAAATCAACTTTGTTAAATGCTTTATTAAACGAAGAGCGTGCAATCGTTTCTGACATTGCGGGAACTACGCGCGATACGATTGAAGATGAATTGGTAATTGGCGGTATCGGATTTAGATTTATTGACACTGCGGGAATTCGTGACACTAAAGATGTTGTAGAAAGCATAGGAATCAAGAAAACTTTTGAAAAAATTGATCAGGCACAGGTTGTAATTTATTTGTTTGATGGATTGAAATTCCAAACTTCAAGTTCAGAATTCGTAAACGAAATTGAGCAGATTAAGAACAAATATCCGCTAAAACCGCTAATTATTGTGGTGAATAAAAAAGATATTTTATCTGCAGATGAAGTAGCAAATATTACGAATCAGTTACAAAACCTAAATGCGAAACTATTATTGATTTCTGCGAAAGAGAGAATAGGGGTAGAGGATTTAAAAAATGAATTATTGACTTTTGTAAATACAGGGGCACTCCGTAATAATGAAACGATTGTAACTAATACTAGACATTATGATTCGTTATTAAAAGCTTTAGATGAGATTCAGAAAGTGAAATTTGGTTTAGAGTCAGGTCTTTCAAGCGATCTTATGGCACTAGATATTCGCGAAGCTCTGTATCAATTCGGATTGATTACAGGTCAAGTTTCTAATGATGAGTTGTTGGGGAATATCTTCGCCAATTTCTGCATCGGCAAGTAGAAGGAACAAAGAAACGCAAAATAAAAATAAGTCAAGGGCTATGATGTTATGGACATTTTAGCCCTTTTTTCAATCATTTCTTTAGAGTAATTGAATGTTGCTTTATACTTGTATGGTATTGAATTTGTTAAACTTAAAGTTAGGATTTTTACAACCATTTTGTAATATATTGTTTTAAAAAATAAAACAAATGGACAAATAGAAGTTCTAAAATGGATTGATGGACTGGACAATCCGCAAGGAATGGCTTTATTTAAAAATAAACTGTTTGTGGCTGATATTAATAAAGTTTTGCAAATAAATACCAATACGTCTAAAATAGAAAAAGTATATAAAGTGGATTCTGCAAAATTTTTCAACGATGTTACATCAGATGCCAACGGAGACATTTACATATCGGATTGTTTTGATAATAAAATCTATAAAATATCTGATGGAGAAATAAAGGTATGGCTTGAATCTGATTTTCTTTCTATGCCAATGGATTATTATGCAGAAAAGATGAAGTTTTAGTGTTGAATATGAAAAGCCGAACTGCTTTTGGGGTTAATAAATCGACAGGTAAGGCTTATGAAGTTTTTTAATGGAATTGATAATTTAGGTATCTCCAGTGATGGGTAACGGGTTAATAGTCTCTGGAGCATGGCAGGGACAAGTGTTTTGCATTGATTCAAAAGAAAATAAAAAACTCATTATTGATTTGGGAAAAGAAAAGATTGCTGCCGCAGATATTGAATATATCAAAGAAAAAAAGCTATTGATAGTGCCAACTTTAAATAAGACTGTAATCGGATATCATTTGGAGTAAAATTATTTTTATTGCAAGCTGTATCTCACACAACAGTGAAAATACAACATATATGGCATTAACTGCCTCAAATGTGGCATTCTGTTTTTTTATATAAAGTTACTTTTAGTCCTTAATAGAAACTAAATAATAACTAAAAAACATTTCATGAAAAAATTAAGTCAGGTTGCCTTAATGCTAACATGTGCTGTTGGATTTTCTTCTTGTTTTGAAAATTCAGGCACAGAGAAAAAACAGGATGAGATAAATGCAAACACCAAGATTAATAAAGCCGCAGGATCTGATTGGATAAAACAATTTGAAGACACTTTTGGGACAGATATTTCGCTTTCAAAGTGGACAAAAGTGCAACGTACGGACTATAATTCTAAATATTGCGATTACAAAAGTTCGGTGCCTTCAGTGCAATCTAGAGACGGAAAAGGATGTCTAGAAATTAAAACAACTAAGCTCAGCGCAACCAAATACCAGTCAGGACTTGTGAAGTCGCTTTATGAGTACACGCCTGAAAATAATACCGAATACAGATTGTCTGCCACGATAAAACTGCTGGCAATGGATGGAGCCAATTATAAGTCATTTACGCAAACATATGGCGCATGGCCGGCCTTCTGGACAGTTCAGGAAGATGGATGGCCTACATATGGCGAAATTGATATTATGGAAGGCTATTCTTTTGCTCCAAATGCTTCCCGATTTGCCTCTAATCTTTTTTACGGAACAGTTGTAGGAAAAAATCAATTGGGAAATCTGGCAGAAAGGCAATATCCAGGAAGTTTTAATATTGATGGAAACAATGGATGGCATTTATATGAATGTTTTATAAGAATGAAAGATAATGCGATAACCATAACAATAAAAATTGATGACACTATTGTTGCAGCTTACGCAAACAGCGGCGTATCAAAATTGAATTTGAATAATTTCAAAAAGCATAATATTGTTTTAAATATGAATGTCGGGTCAAATGACTCCAGTTTTATAAATCCTGATAAAATAAATTTGTTTACAACTGCAATCATGTGGGTAGATCAAGTTTCGGTCTATAAAAGAGCGCTATAATAACCCTGCCGTTTTTCATATTGCTGCTAACAAAAAACACCACTCCGTTATGAGTGGTGTTTTTTTTTGGGGCAGATGGCTGCCGATCTAATTCAAATTTGTTTTTTTTTGATTTAATGTAAACCTTCTAAAAATCCGGTGTGTGAGCTTTTAACCGCAAAATTAGAATCGTACAATAAAGGCCAGTCATTGCCTGGGTGATTCAGTTCAGTGCTGAACGGAATCCATGATTCATTATCTCTCATTCCCCAAATTGTCAAAGCGTATTTGTTTGCTGCTGGAAGAGCATTATAGAGTTGCACCATCTCTTTATATTTTGCTTTTTGAGCCAATCTTCTTTCATTTGTAAAAGTCGAAATATCATTAAACTGGTTTACCTGTATATCCAATTCTGAAACATGAATTTTTAAGCCTTTTGCTACTGCTTTGTTAAGATCTGCTTCTATTTGTGCTTTAGTTGGACTTAAATAGGTATTGTGCATCTGAAAACCAACACCGTCAATTACTTTAGCTGTTTTTAAATCATCCAGTAAACCAAAAACTTTGTCTTGTTTTGCTGTATTAGTTGAGGTAGCGTAATCATTATAGAATAATAATAAAGAAGCATCACCAGCAGCAACAGCGGCATTTCTTGCCCATTGAAAACAGTCTTTAACATAATTTGGTCCCATTCGCTGCAAGAAAATAGTATTTCTCATGGCACCACTGTCATCTACAGCTTCATTAACCACATCCCAAGATTTAACTTTGCCTGCATAATGTGTCACTACATCTGTAATGTATTTTTTTACTTCTGCAGCAAATTCGGCATCTGTACCAGAAAAATCTTTAAGCCATTGTGGTACTGCATTATGCCAAACTAGGGCATGGCCGTGTACGTTAATGTTATTGGCATTTCCATAGGCAACAATTTTGTCGGCTACTGTCCAGTTGTACACACCGCTTGCAGTTGAGATCTGATCCATTTTCATTTCATATTCGGCAGAAATGCTGCTGAATTCATTTTTTAGGATCACATCGTACGGACTTCCGCTTGTCAATTGTGAAGCTTTTATCGCCATACCAACAAAAAACGGATTGGCTAGTTTATTTACTTTTACCTTTAAAAAAGTGGGATCTTCAGGAATACCGCTTGAGCCTGTCGTAACAACACTAATTACATTTGAATAATCTGAAATCTGAGTTTCGTTTTTAGCTCTCACTCTGTAATAATATTGCGTTCCTCCAGTTAAACCTACTACGACTTCGTTTAAGTCAGTTACAGTTTTTGCATTATAGTTTGGCAGAATAGAGGTGAAATTTTCGTCGGTAGAAACATCTAAAAGATAACTTTTAGAATAGGAAACATAATTCCACTTTGCTTTAAAACCATGATCATTTACATCTTTTGGAGCATTGGCAACTGGCGTTTCTAGAGTTTCAACAGTTTCGTTCTCGTCTTTCGAGCATGCATTTAAAAAAAAGACGAGGCTGGCCAGCATTAATAAAAATTTACTTTTCATACTGTTTGTATTATGGACATTCTTTTTTCATAGAATGTCCTTATTTATAGTTATTTATTCGATTTAATAAAGAGGCCGTTTTACCGGCCTCTTTTTAAAGTTAAAATGCCAGATTAATTATTGATAGCGGATTTTAATATTATCAAATTTAATGGCACTAGGGTTAGGGGTATCTCCCTGAGCAATTCCAACTTTAATTTCGTTGATTTTAGATGGATTTAAATTTGCAGCTGTATTAGATCCAAAACCATAGTTGTCTTTAAAATCAGCAATTGATATAGTTTTTGTAGTCCAGTTTACATCCGTAATTTTAAAATTATAGCCATAATTTACTCCGTCAATAGTATTTAGCTGGATTGCAAATTGGGCGCCCGCAACATTTGCGCTTACGTCAATATCAATATAAGCTTTTGCAGCATCTGTATTGGAAGCGCTTAGGAAACTGGCTCCTCCGCCGCCACTGCTTCCGTTGTAGCCATTGGCAGTTGAACCTGCCCAAACCAATGTGGTGTAATTTCCAGTCGGGCCTCCAGCTGTACTGGTGTTGAAGCTTTCTACGTCTCCATAAGATGTCCAATCTTTTCTAGCACCATTTCCGTCAAAATCAGATACTAGAATAATTGTTGCAAAATCAATTGTCTTTTTTGCTGTTCCTCCTGGTGTAGTAATGGCAAGTTCTGATCCAGAAGCTGCATTTGCAGGTAAACCGATGATGATAGAAGATGACGATTTTACCGTATAGCTTACCTCTTTTCCTGCCAAGGTAATAGAGGAAATATTATAAAACCAAGTTCCTTCGATTTCTAACGGAAATCCTGGAGTTGCAACAGCAGGAGTTGTTTTGGTAATTGTAGGTACAGGCTGTAGAATCTCAATGTTTTTAGTAACAGAACCATTTGCAGTTGTAAAAGTAATAGGCTGCACACCAAATCTGCTTCCTAGTTTTTCATCAAAAGGAATAGTGAAAATAAACGATTTGTCTGAATTGTAATTAGGATTAAAAGCAATATTAATAGTATTATCGAGTGTAATCTTTTTTAATCCCGTTAAACCTTCTCCTTCAACTCTTACTTTATTGTTTGGAAAGGCCTGATTTAGTAAATCCCCTGGTTCGGCAACCATTGCATCTATGTTTGCGCTAGTTGCATCATCATTCTGGCAGGCTGTAAAAGAAGCCAGCACAAAAAGTAGTAGAATGCTATATTTTATTGTATTGATCATAGTTTAGTTATTAAAGTTAAAAGGAACCGGAGCTTCTAATAATGATGGATTGGTATCTATGGCAGACTGAGGCAATGGAAGTTCAAAATAATTGCTGCCAGGCGTTATTTTTCTTGAAACCAATTCTGTTCTGGCATCATCAGAATAAAAACCTACTTCCTGCTGCGAGATAATCGCAGTTGCTTCAGCCAGACCGCGGCGTTTTAAATCGAAGAAATATTGGCCTTCAAGAGCAAATTCAATTCTTCTCTCATTAAACAGCTCATCTCTTGTCAATACTGTTTTAATTGGTAATCCTGCTCTTTTTCTTACTTCATTAAAAGAGCTTAAAGCTGCAGCTGAAGTAGTGGAAGGTGCTCCAGCCATAATTGCCTCAGAATTCATCAATAAAATATCAGAATATCTTAAAATAATCGTGTTTTGAGAAGTTCTCATAAAGAATACATCGTTTCTTTCTGCAGCAGATCCTACTATATATTTTCTAAAATTAGCCGCCGTAGAAGAGTATATTTTTTTATAGGTAAAACCGCCTTGACTTTTTAATAATTCAGGGTAAAAATCGCCATCCGTCATGATTGTGCTTTTTTTTCTGATATCTTTTGGCTCAAATCCATTTTGTAAAGAAATAGAAGGAAGGTAAACTCCCCATCCGTCACCACCGCCTGTAATTCCTGTACCTCCCGGAACAATATACGCCTGATTAGTGTTTTGCGTTCCCCATTCTGTAGCAATAGCTTTCCATTGAAGAGCAAACATACTTTCTGCACTATTATTATTTTCCGGACTGCTGAACAGATTTTCGTATTCTTGAATTAAAGTATACTGATTTCCGATAATTTTCTGGGTTAAAGCTGCGCATTGGGTATATTCATTTAAAGTTAAATGCACTTTGGCTAAAATTCCCATTGCGGCATATTTAGTCACGTAACCTTTCTTTAATCCTTTTTCCGGTAAATTTTCTGCCGCGTATTCTAAATCCTGCTTGATGAATTTGTAAACATCTTCAACAAGATTTCTTTTTGGCTGTGCTGCAGAACCCGCTTTATTGATGATAGGCACAGCTCCAAAAGTCCTAACTAAATAGAAATAAGCATTTGCTCGCATGAATCTTGATATGGCAATAGCATTTTTATACGACGCTTCAGGAAGTTCGCTTTTTCTAGCTTCGACAAGACTCATTAAATTATTAGACTGATCGATAACGGAAAACAAGGCTACATATCCTTCTGTAAGAATCGGGTTTTGTGATGTTACCTGAGCATCTTTAAACTGTGCATAAGCACCGTCAAATGTAAAGGCGTTTCCGGCATACATGTCTCCTACAGCAATCAGGAATTTATCGTTAAAAGCAAACCAAGGCTTAAAGTACAAGCTCTCGGCAATTCCGTCAAAAGCGGTAACGCCTTCAGGCAGATCGCTTGGCGTTAATTGATTTTCAGATGGAGCATTCAAAAACTCATCTGAACAGGAAAATAAAGACAGCAATGGTATAAGCATTCCCATCAAAAAAAGTTTAAAAAGTTTTTTCATAACTATTTTTTTATATTAGTGATTATGAATCATTAAGTTAAATGTGTTTTTATAAAGCTTAGAATTCTAAATTTACCCCTATAGAAGTTATTCGTGGCACAGGATAACGCCCTAAGTCGATACCGCTCAGCGTTATATTCTGGTCTAGGTTTCCAAGAGCTGGATCAAATCCGGTATATTTTGCAAACGTGTACAAGTTTTGAACGTTTGCATACAATCTTACTTTAGATATAATAGAATTGTCGAAAATCTTATTTGGCAGATCATAGCTTAAAGAAACATTCTGGATTCTTAAATAAGAACCGTCTTCAACAAATCTGTTCGAAATTCTTCCGTTGCCATTTGGATCATTAAGCGTAATTCTTGGAACATCTGTATTTTCATTCACTCCAGGTTCAAAAGCCTGTATTGCCTGTGTGCTTACGTTTCCAAATCGGTCTCCAAAACCAGGATAAATGCCGTCAATATAATGGCGCGTAAAGTTGTAGATCTTGTTGCCTTGGCTTCCTGTTAAAGAAACCGAAAAATTGAAGTTTTTGTATCTAAGGTTATTCGTAATGGCATAGGTAAAATCTGGAATAGCATCTCCTATGGCTGTCTGGTCTTTACTGTCTATTTTTCCGTCACCATTAAGATCTTTAAATCGAATGTCTCCCACGCCTGTTCCTGCTTCTTGAATTGGTCCAGCTGCCAGTTCTGCGGCATTTTTAAACAAGCCATCTGTTACATAGCCATAAAATTGTCCTACTGGTTGTCCTTCGGTAGTTCTGGTAACATTGTATAAATCAAACTGCACTTTTCCCAACAATGATTTGCCCTGACCTTGAAAACGAGTCAATTCATTATTGTATTTTGAAAAAATGATCGTTGTATCCCAGTTAAAATTTTCTGTAACGATATTTCTTGTATTTAAAGTAAGCTCAATCCCTTTGGTTACAATTTCACCGGTATTCAAATAATAATTAAGCGCACTTTGATTGGATTCATCGTTGATTTGTTTGGTCAAGAAATCTGAAGAATTTTTAATGTAATAATCAAAATCTAATTTTACTCTGTTGTTAAGCATTGCCAGTTCAAAACCAGTATTGAAAGATTTAAGAGATTCCCATTTTATGTCTGGATTTCCTAAATTATCGATCGTTGGCGAAACCCCACCAAAAGGCGATGCTAGTAGCGATAAAATAGTTTGGTATCTGTTTGCCGGAATGTTTTGATTTCCTACAAGACCGTATCCAGCTTTTAATTTCAGATAATTGATGCTTTTTGACAAAGGCTCAAAGAATTTTTCGTTGCTCACTGTCCATCCTCCTGAAAATGAAGGGAAATATCCCCATTTGTGATTTGGTCCAAAGTTAGATGAAGCATCTGCTCTTAAAGAAGCAGAAAAAGAGTATCGGTCAGAAAAACTGTAATTTAATCTTGAAATATAAGAGGTCATAGACCAGCGTCCAGAACCGTTTCCGTTTAGGGCAGTGGCAATATCACCGATATTAAGATTGGTGAAATCTTTATTTAAGAAATCGCCTGTTCTGTAACCGCTTAAATATTCATAATAGCTTTCCTGTGCTTCCTGGCCTAGTAAAAAAGTAAAATTATGTTTCTCGTTTAGCGTTTTGTTATATGTCAAATAGTTTTTGATATTCCAGTAATAGCTCTGATCTTGCTGTTTGAACGATTTATTTAAAAGTTCAGTTACGTTTCCTAAAGTATATTTAGGCACAAAAGTGCTGTTTTTTGAGAAATTCAAATCGTATCCTAATTCTGATCGGAAAACCAATCCTTTTAAAATAGTAAAATCAGCAAATAGATTTCCATTGATTTTGAATCTTTCTGTAGTGGTATTATTGTATTCAGATAACGCAATTGGGTTAGTGGCTTCATTTGCCGATGATCCCAAACCAGATGTTGGTCCCGCATAAGAACCGTCTGCAGCTCTAACCGGCAATTCTGGAGACTGTCTTAAGGCGTTCATAACCAATCCACCTCTGTCATCATTTCTTACCACTTGCTGGGATGATTTGCTTATTGAGAGATTGTTACCAATTTTAAGCCAAGATTTTACATTAGAATCTACATTTAAACGCATTGCTAATCTGTTGAAATCTGAGTTTAAAACAATACCTTCCTGATCAAAATAATTTAAAGAAGTGTAAAAGCGTGTTCCATCTTTTTCTCCAGAGAAAGAAAGCTGGTGATTGTACATGGTTGCCGTTCTGAAAAGTTCATCCTGCCAGTTTGTGCCATTTCCAAGAAGATTAGGCTTTTGATATTGATACGGAACAGGCTCACCATTTAACTTGTAGATTTTTGCCTGATAAGCAGCATATTGAGGCAGGTTTAAAACATCAACCGTATTGTTTATCTGCTGTGTCCCTAAATAGGTCTCGTATGTAAATTTAGATTTTCCCTTTTTTCCTTTTTTAGTGGTAATCAAAACCACTCCATTTGCACCGCTTGAACCATATATCGCAGTTGCAGAGGCATCTTTTAAGATATCGATCGTTTCTATATCTGAAATATTCAATCCAGCCAAAGCAGAGTTTTTAGTCTGTCCGTTTCCTCCTCCTAGCGCGCTAAACGAAAAGGAATCATTGTTTTTGTCTGCAAAAACAGGAGTTCCGTCAATTACATATAAAGGCTCATTTCCATTAATAGAGGTAATTCCTCGAATCTGAACAGAGATTCCACCTCCTGGAGTACCAGAATTCTGCGTAACATTCACACCTGCGGCTTTACCAACAAGAGCTTGATCGATAGAGATAAATGGCTTATCTTGAATTTCAGAAGCTTTAATAGAAGATACTGCACCATTTATGTCTTTTCTTTTTGATGTTCCGTATCCGATAACGACCACTTCGTTTAATTTTTCCAGGTCGCTCACCATGACCACTTGCATATTCGGTTTAGCTTCAAGAATTAAATTTTTATATCCTATGTAACTAAAAAGCAGCATTGCTTTTGGTTCAACATTGTTCAATACGAAAGTACCGTCAAAATCGGTGACCGTTCCGTTTTTGGTTCCCTGTACTATTACACTAACACCCGGAAGACTGTTTCCTCCCGATGTTACTTTACCTTTAACAGTTTGAGCGAAGAAAAAATTTCCCCACAAGCATACTATTAAGCACAATAGTCTTTTCAATGTTTTTTTCTGCATAAAGTTTGGTTGTTTAGTTTAAATTGAAATAATTAGTAATTCGTTAAGTTTTAAAAAAATATTTAAAAATTTGGGTGTTTTGCCAAGAGATTGTTTTGAGTTAGAATGGCTAAACTTTTTTCTTAAATATTTCTTAACGAAAGTAGATTCTAGAGGTGTTGCATTGTAGCATAGATGATGCATATTGTGCAACAGATGATGCAAAAAGCACCTATAAAACCCTGTAAATGCTAAAATGAATCTCTGTAAGCATTAAAACAGTTGCTGAAGTATTGGTAATTTTTTAATCTAAAAAATATTGTTTGTTCAAAATATTAAGGTTTTATTTTTTATATGCTGATTTTTACCTGAAATTTAAAAGCTTGCATTTTGAAAAAAATCACTGACAGAAAAAAAGCTTCGGTTTAAACCGAAGCTCTTGCTGTTTAATATCCAAATTGTAGTTTGTTTTCTATTCTTTCGTTCTTTTTTCCTGAGTAGGCAAATGGCCGTATTTGATTTTATAGCATTTTGCAAAATAGGAGGGAGAAGTAAAACCAACTTTGAAGCTTATTTCGTTGATATTATTATTGCCCTGTTCGATCAGCTGTTTTGCTTTTTCTAATCGCACATTTCGGATAAATTCATTAACCGAAACACCTGTAAGCGTTTTTATTTTTCGATAGAGCTGGCTTCTGCTTAAAAAGATCTTAGAAGAAAGGAGTTCGACCGTTAGCTCAGGTTCGCTAATGTTTTCGTTGATATAATGCAGAATCTTTTGAATGAAATCATTATCAAGCGAGGTTGTTTTTTCTTTGCCTTGCTTGGTGATGCCGCTGTAAAATTTCTTAAACATGATCTGTCTGCTGGTAATAAGCTGCGCGAGACTCGATTTTAGAATATCCAGTTCAAAAGGTTTGCTTAAATACATATCGGCACCAGAATCGATACCTTCCAATCGGTCTTTTACCATTGCTTTGGCAGAAAGCATCAATAAAGGAATATGGCTTGTTTTTAAATCGCCTTTTATCTTTTTGCACAGTTCAAGTCCGTCCATGACTGGCATAATGACATCGGTTATGATTAAATCAGGCAATTTCTGTACAGCAAGGTCGTGACCTTTTTGGCCATTTTCTGCTGTAATTACTTTGTATGATTTGCCAAGTTCCTGTTTTAAATAATTTCTCAGTTCTGCATTGTCTTCTACAATTAGAACGGTATAGGCTTTTTGAGTTTCTGCTTCAGAATTGGATTCTATCTCATCTAGAACAGGTTCAGATATAAGTTCGTTTTTGCTCTCTATTTTATATTTCTCATCAATGATCTCACTTCCTTTATATAGCGAGCTGCCTAGCGGAAAAGTTATTTTAAAGCTTGTGCCTTGTCCAACTTGGCTTTCAACTTCAATTTTTCCTTTATGGAGTTCGACAAATTCCTTTACAACCTCCAAGCCGATTCCCGTGCTTCCGTAATATTCCTTATTGAGATTATTGACCTGATAGAAACGGTCAAAAATTTTATTCAAATCTTTTTTGCGTATTCCCGAGCCTGTATCTGCAATGGTTATTGAGAAAGAAGGAACTTTATTTCCGTCAATTATCAATGCATTTTCGGTTTCTGATGCGTTTATGGAAATATGGATCGAACCATTGTCTGGAGTAAATTTAAATGCGTTTGAAATAATATTAAACAGTATTTTTTCCAGCATTTTAGGATCTAGCCAATCTTCGAGCTCGTCTACAGCCGACTCAAAATTAACAGCAATGTTTCGGGCAGCGGCTTCTTCATAAAAGTAGCCTATAACGGCTTCTGTAAACGATACGATTTCAACTTTTTTGGCTTGAAGCGAAATTTTATTAAACTCCAATTTATTAAAATCCATAAGCTCATTAATAAGTCTGGAGAGCCTGTCAGAGCTTTTATGCACTATTTTTAGTTTATTGTGTATCTCTGGAGAGATTTTTTTGCTTTTTAAAATGTCTTCCAGCGGATTAATGATCAGTGTCAAAGGAGTTCTGAATTCATGCGAGATATTGGTGAAAAACTGCAGTTTTTTATTGTTTAATTTCTCCAATTGGATATTCTTTTCTTTTTCCAGAATTATGGCCTGCTTCGCTTTGAAACGGTTTTGATAGATCTTGTTAAGATACAGGATCAGGAAAATCAAAATAGAAGAATAGATCAAATAAGCCCAAATGGTTTTCCACCACGGAGGAAGCACTTTTATTTTCAGTTCTAATTGATTGCCGCTCCAAGTGCCGTCTGCGTTGGCTGATTTTACTTTAAAGATATAATTTCCCGGAGCTAAATTGGTGTAAGTTGCTGTTCTGTTATTTCCTACATAGTTCCAGTCTTTTTCAAAACCTTCCAGATAATAGGCGTATTGGTTTTTCTTAGAATAATTATAATTGATTCCCACATATTCGATTGTAAAAACAGACTGCGTGTAATTAAGCGTAATTTCTTTACTCTGTGAAATTACTTTGCTTAATGACGAGCCTTCTTCATTTGGCTTTACTGATTTATTGAATAATTTAAAATCACTGAAATAAAGGCGTGGGGCTTTTTCAGCTTTTTTAATTTCGTTCGGATTAAAATAATTTACGCCTTCATAACCTCCAAAATAAAGTTCTCCGTTCCCGTCTTTATAAACAGCATTGTTGTTAAAATCGTTATCAATAAGACCATCATCTTTATTAAAGTTGTTGCTTTTTCGGTTTTTAAGATCAAGTTTTGTAAGCCCAGAGCCACCGCTTAGCCATAAAGCGCCATTATTGTCTGAAATTATAGCACGAATTGATTTTTCGTCAAATCCAGGAAAATTATCATAATTGGAGAATGTCTTGTTTTTTTTATTGTAGCTAAATAAACCTTGAGTATCTGTTCCTATCCAAATGGTTTTATCATTAGATTCATAAATAGATAAAATAATCTGAATGCTATTGTTTTTATTAATGCCGCCAAACATGGCATCGCGCATTTTTGTGACCTTAAAGCCAGACTCGTCCTTTATATTGATCTGATATAATCCTAAGATAGTGCCGACCCACAAAACATTATCAGAATCCACAAAAACTTTACGGATAAAAGCATTATCGAGACCGTTTTTGACAAATGGCTCAGAATCGCAATGTACAAATGTGTTGTTTTTATTATCAAAATAATGCAGTCCTTTTATAAAAGTTCCGATCCAGATTCTGCCTTTTGAATCTTCTGAAAAACTAAAAATTCGATTTGATTTTAATCCAGGTGTATTTGCTGTATTATAGTTGACAAATCTGGAAGTTCCGTTTTTTAAAAAGTAGATGCCGCGGTCCCAGCTTCCAAGCCAGATGTTTTGCCTGCTGTCTATAAAAATGACTTGAATATCGACAGCATCTAAACCAGAGTAGTAACTTTGATTTGTTTTATTTACATGAATGAAGCTTTTATTGGCAAGGTTATATATGTCAAGTCCGCCTCCTTCGTTACTGATAAGCAGGTTTCCTTTTTTGTCTTTTGCAACCGAAGTGACATAACTTGTCTGTAGGGAATTTTCATTGTTAGCAAGCGATTCAAGAGAATTGAATTTATTATTTGGCTTGTCAAAAACGCCAAGTCCCTTATTGAAATATCCTAGCCACAATCTTTTTTCTCTGTCCTCGTACAAGGACCAAACCGAATTGGATTTTAAGCTGGCACTATTGTACTTGCTGTGCAGGTATTTTTTCAGCACTTCTCCCTTATAGTTCACAACCAGTAATCCGTCATTTTCAGTGCCGCAGACAATGTAACCCAAACTGCTTTGTACGATTGATAGGATCTTATTTTTGGTAATGGCATAGTTTTCAAACTGATAATTATCTGTTTCAGGCTTGATTTTTATGAGTCCGTTTTCGGTTGTGCCCATCCATAGGTATCCAAATTTATCTATAACAAGACTTTCAATGTCGTTAGTTAGAGGTTCTCGTTTAAATTTGTCTTTATAAATCTGTTTGGCTTTTCCATTGGCGTCAATTTCTAAAAGTCCGTAACTGGTTCCTAAATAAATAATTCCCTGTTTGTTTTTAACCGAGGATTTTATCAGAAAATTGGGCTTGTCCAGTACTTTTGAATGGACCAGAGAAGCTTTTAGAGTTTTTATGTTAAGTTTGAATAATCCAAAACCGTAAGCGCCTAAGTATAGATTGCCATTATTGTCTTCAATAATTGTTTTTATCGTAATGGGCTGCGTGTATCCCTGTGTTATGGCATCTTCAATATTGATTCGGGTAAAGTTGTCCAAATCTCTGTTATATAAGCATAAACCCTGATCGGTGCCCACCCAAAGATTATTTTTGGAATCGATAAACGTCGAATAAATAAAGTTGCTGTTTACCGAGCCGGGTTTGTTATCGTATTTATATCCGAAATAATTTACGCCATCGTATCTATACAGACCAGCACCGCTTGTACCGATCCATATAAAATCATTTTTATCCTGAATGATAGAAGAAACAGCTCGTTTTGAAGCAGTTTCTTGTATGCTCCTAAACTGGTAGCTGTCAAATTGGCCTTGAGAAAACAGCGAGTTTGAAATGGTTAAAAAGCATAAAAGGATATAAATTGTTTTTTTCATGTAGATGTAACGATATGCATTATTTGGTTTGTATAAGTGGATTTTTCAGGATATGGGAAACAATATTAATAAAACTAATTTGAACACTTATTTTTTTTTATTCAAATCTGTCTTATTGCCAAAATCCTGAGTACGATTATGAGCCTTATTAAGGAATTATCGTACTCAGGATATAAAAAAAATAAAAGATATTCGATTCTTGTTAAGACAGAAATCCTTTTGGGCTTTATTTTTGGGCTTTTATTTTAGCTCAAATTTACCGTTAAGTCCATTATTAGAATTCCAGCCCACCATAATATTAAATTGGCCAGGTTCTACTAAAAATTTACCGTTGTTGTCGTAGAATCCAAGTTCATTATTTGTCAATGTGAATTGAACTGTTTTGGTTTCTCCCTTTTTTAATTCGACAAGCTCAAAACCTTTTAATTCTTTTACAGGTCTTGCAATGCTTGCAACAGGATCATTTATATAGAGCTGGACGATTTCTTTCCCATCAAAATTACCCGTATTGGTCACATCAACAGAAACTTCTATTTTTTCTCCTTTTTGGAAAGAAGCTTTTGAAATCTTCAGGTTTTTATACTCAAAAGAAGTATAGCTTAATCCGTAACCGAATGGATATAATGGTGTTTTCTCGACATCAGAATAGTGCGACCAGAAAACATTATTGTCTTTGTCTGTAGGTCTTCCCGTATTGTACAGATTGTAATAGATAGGGCATTGGCCTACGTTTCTTGGAAAAGACATTGGCAGCTTGCCACTCGGATTATAGTCTCCGTATAAAACCTGCGCTATGGCATTGCCAGATTGCGTTCCTAATTGCCAAGCTTCAACAACAGCAGGTATATGTTCTGCCGCCCAAGGTATAGACAAAGGACGTCCGTTGTTTAAGACTAAAACAATATTTGGGTTTACTTTATAAATTTCCTCCAGCAATTGCTGCTGATTGCCTGGAAGGGCTAATTCAGTTCTGCTGCGCGCTTCGCCGCTTTGAAAACCTATCTCGCCCAGCACCATTACTACAATTTCAGCCTCTTTGGCCGCTTTTTTTGCCGCTTCAAATCCAGAAAAGTCAGTTGAATTGACTTTTACTTCGTCTAAAAAGGATTGCTTGTTTGTAGCAACATCAGTCCCTTTTTCATAAACTAATGCGCTGTTTTTATATTGCTGCATTCCTTCCAGAACCGATACCGCAGTATTATCATCTGCGGCAATTCTCCAGCTGCCCAAAGGACTGTTTTTATCATTGGCCAAAGCGCCGATTAAAGCAATTTTAGCGCCTGACTTTTTTAAAGGCAGAATATTTTTATCGTTTTTTAATAACACAATCGATTTTTTGGCCATATCCAGAACATCGTCGTTGTTTGCTTTGCTGCCTATATTTGATTTTTCGCGAGCTTCGTCACAATATTTATAAGGGTCGTCAAAAAGGCCCAGTTCAAATTTCACGCGAAGGATTCTGCGCACGGCATCATCAATTACGCTCTCTTTTACCGATCCCTTTTTTACCAGTTTAGCGAGTTCTGTAACATATATATTCGATTCCATATCCATATCAGAACCTGCAAGAGCTGCTTTTTTAGCGGCATCGGCACCATCTGCTGCGTAGCCGTGAGTAATCATTTCTGCTATTGAAGCCCAGTCAGAAACCACAAATCCTTTAAATCCCCAAGCGCCTTTTAGAATATCTCTCTGTAAAAAGATATTTCCTGTAGCGGGAATTCCATTTAAGGTGTTGAATGAATTCATAAAAGTGCGGATTCCCGCGTCACTTGCCGCTTTAAAAGGAGGCAGCACCGTATTATATAGTTTAGAATTACTCATATCTACGCTGTTGTAATCTCGGCCTGCTTCTACAAAACCATAACCGGCAAAATGTTTTGCACAGGCGATGATTTTAGTATGGTCAAAACGCTCGCCTTGAAAACCTTTAACTCTTGCTGTGGCAATTTTACTTCCTAAATAAGGATCTTCGCCAGCGCCTTCCATAACTCTTCCCCATCTTGCATCATTTGAGATATCTACATTAGGTGCAAAAGTCCAATTTAATCCAGATGCAGAAGCTTCCAAAGCAGCTACACTGGCTGAATTTTTAATGGCTTCCAAATCCCAGCTTGCCGCTTCTGCCAGCGGAATTGGGCTTAAGGTTTTATAGCCGTGTATGACATCAAAACCAAAAAGAAGCGGAATTCCCAAACGGGTTTCTTCAACAGCCATTTTTTGCAAAGTTCTGACTTGGTTAACCCCTCGAACGGTAAGAACAGAACCCACCAATCCTTTCTTTATATTATTGTATTTTTCTTCATTAGAACCTGATTCCGGTTTTGGTCCCGTTACATCCCATGAACCATTGTACTGATTCATTTGTCCGATTTTTTCTTCCAATGTCATTTCTTTCATTAAAAGAGAAATTCTTTCCTCTATTGGTTTGTTAGAGTCAAGATACTTTTTTGCTTGTCCGTAACTGGTTCCATAAACAATAAGCAGAAAAAAAGCGTATTGTTTAATTTGTTTTTTCATCATTGTGGTTTTAATTTTATTGTTGAGGTTTTTATAATAAGATTTATTGCTTTTGTAATATGTAAATTCCTGCGAAGAAAATGCACAAAAAATAAAAGATGTAAATGTACTTTTAGGAAAGAAGTCTAAATAATAAATTTGAAGCATTATGTGCGACAAATGATGTATTTTCAGCCTTCGCGATAAGCAAAAACAAAAAATAAGCGACATTAGAAGGCATGAGTGTTTTTCTAAACTGCGCTTTTTATAAAATATCAGTTTAATGATAAAAAAGGAATCGAAATAGGCATAAAACAAAAGGCAGTGTAAATCTACACTGCCTTTTGTTATGCTCTTAGACTGAATAATTTAATGCATAAGGGAATTAATGCGCAGGAAATGACAAGAAATATAATGACCCTGATATAATTGAGCGTCTGCCAAAGGGAAGTTCGTTTTGCAAGATCCTTTGCAAGTGAAGGATTTTCTGCTATTTTTTGAAAATCAATGATGTTTGGTGCAAAATAGGAGAGCGTCCATGCTCTAACTGCAAAATGTGCAGCAAATAAAACTAAAACCCAGTTTCGTACGGGGTCAATTCTCCAGCAGAAAATAATGGCAAGAATAAAGGTGATTTCGTGGATCGAATGAAAAACAATCCAAAAAACTTTTAGGCTCATGCCTTTTCCATCCAATAAAAGCTTAAAATTTTCAGGTGCTGATTCGGTCCATTTAGGCACAAAAACCAGAGTTTCGAAAATCTGTGCGCCATTCATTAAAAAATAGAAAAGTGTGGTGATGCAGAGCCATATTTCAGCTCTGGTCAGGTAATTTGCAGTAAGACCTTCCATATTATTTTTTATTTAAATTATCTTTTGTTTCCTCCATTATGGCTGCAGCTTTAGTAAAATAGCTTTCTATAGTTTCTATCTGCTCTTCTGAAAAAGTGGCAAGCAAAGCCATAGTTTTCTCCTGCAGTTCATCAAAAAAGGGTTTAAGCAGTTTCATGCTATTTTCGACATTTGGAACAATGATGACTTTTCTTCGGTCTTCCTTGATGAAATGCCTTTCCAAAAGTTTCATTTTTTCCAATCGATCTATTAACCCTGTTACAGCACCTGTGCTTAAACCTGTAAGCTTAGAGATTTCTCCAGCAGTTATAGATTGGTAGGAAAGAATAAGTCCTAAATATTTATGGTCTGCTCCCGAAAGCCCTGCTTTTCTTGCAATCGCAGCGTGCATAAATGTAGAGGCATCAGAATATTTTCTGCTGGCAGTCTGAAATCGTGACAGTAAATCTGCAGTATTATTTTTGCTCATAAACTAAGTATCTTAGTTACAAAGATAAATAAATTATTCAAATAAATGTTTGTCAAGTAAAATTTCTATTTTTTAAAATTGTGAACACTACTTTGCTTTTTTAAGTTTCATAAAGATATCTTTCCAATTGCTCTTTAATAAGTTGCTTTTTGAAGCACGTTGATTAATATGGGTATTAGTAAAATCATAAAAAATTATGATATAAAATATTTTAATGAAATAAATAGTTGCTTTTTTTTATCATAAGTTCTGTAATAGTTACAATTAGACCCTTTTTCTGATACAAATAGAACCGTAGTTTGGCAAGTCTTTATTGTTAATTTGTTCCCTGTCTATAAGATTTTTTCGAAAAGACAAACCAGCTTATTAACTAATACCTAACCAACCAAATTATGAATGAAAAAAAAGGAATGCGATGCATTAAAAAGCGCAGTTACTGTCTTTTTAATACAGGCATTATTATAGCAATGCTATTTTATGCCGCACTGATGTCAGCCCAAAATGCTGACCCGAAAAAAATTAAGGGTACTGTAACATCAGAAACAGATGGGCAACCTCTCTTTGGGGTGAATGTCCAGCTTAAAGGAACCAATCAGAAAACCGCAACAGATGCCGATGGAGGTTTTACCATCACAGCAAAAATCGGTGAAACTATTGTGTTTAGCTATCTGGGTTTTGTCAAGGAGGAAGTAAAAATTACCGATGCCCAGCTTACAATCAAACTGAAAGAGGATTTAAAAGCCTTAAATGAAGTAGTGGTAATCGGGTACGGAAAAGCTAAAAGAAAAGATCTTACAGGAGCTATATCCTCTATTAGCGGAGATGAGCTCCGCAAAACACAGCCCGTTACTTTTGATCAGGCACTGCAAGGAAAAGTTGCCGGAGTGGTGGTACAGCAGACTTCAGGACAGCCTGGAGGAGGTGTAAACATCCAGATACGAGGTATGTCTTCCTTTGGCAGCAGTTCACCTTTGTATGTAATTGACGGGGTTATCATTGGCCAAAGTTTTGACAGTGGTAATGGTACCAATCCATTAGCAACTATAAACCCTTCAGATATTGAATCGGTAGATGTCTTGAAAGATGCTTCGGCAACAGCAATTTATGGTTCGCAAGCTACGAATGGCGTAATTGTGATTACTACAAAAAGAGGTAAGGAAGGTGCTGCTAAGATTACTTATGAGGTTTCAACGGGATTTCAAGAGCTTATCAAGCAGTATCCGACTATGGATTTAAGGGAATATGCCACATTTATTAATCAAAGGGCAGCGGTATGGGGTTTTGACGAAAGACCAGAGTTTGCTAATCCGAATTATTTAGGGGAGGGTACCAATTGGCAAGAAGAATTGTTTCGCAAAGCTCCTGTCACAAATCATGTCCTTACTTTAAGCGGCGGTTCAGAAAAAACACAGTATTTGCTATCAGGTTCGTATTTTAATCAAGAAGGGATAGCCTTGGGATCTGAATTTACTAGAGCATCAGTGCGATTGAACTTGGATAATAAAACAACAAATTGGCTTAAGATAGGAACGAGCCTGCAGCTGACCCACATTGATGAAAATGTGAATTCTACTGGATCAAACGTTATTCAGGAAGCTCTTAGCCAGACACCAGATATCCCCGTAAGAAATGCCGACGGAAGTTTTGCAGGGGAAGAAAGCAGCGAAGGATGGATTGCAAAACGTGTGAATCCTTATGCATTGGCACTTATCAATAAAAATAATCCGAAGAGAAATCAGTTTTTTGGTAATCTTTATTTAGATATCGCTTTCACAAAAGACTTTTCTTTCCGTAATGAGATCTCAGGCAATTTTCTGTATAAGACAGAAGACAGGTTTAGCCCAACTTATAAATTCGGACTGGCTGAAAAATTGACCAATGAAGCTTTTTATTCTTATAATCAGGATTATTTTACCACATTTAGAAGTTTCTTCACCTATTCAAAAGTCTTTAATAAAAAATACAATTTTAATGCTCTTTTAGGACATGAAGCGCAGCTGACACAGTTTGAAAATGTTTCTGCAGGAAGAAGAAATTTCATTTCAAATAATGTAACCAATATCGGAAGCGGAGATATTACTACTGCCACCAATGGCGGTACAAAAGGAGACAGCGCACTAGAATCGTACTTCGGACGTTTGAATTTTATCTATGATGACCGATATCTCTTTACGGCAAACATCCGTGCTGACGGTTCTTCAAAGTTTGCGCCTGATAACCGTTGGGTAACTACCTATTCTGGAGCATTTGCATGGAAACTAAACAATGAGAAATTCTTAAAAGGTTCTAAAATCGTTAATGAATTGAAGTTAAGAACAGGATATGGACTTACCAACAATCAAAATGTTAGAAACAATGCCTATCTGTCAACTTTAGAATCGGCATCTACAGGTCTTTCCGGTAATGCACAAATGACTACCAATATTGCAAATCCTGCGGTTGAATGGGAAAAAACAAAATATGGCAATATAGGTCTTGATGCTTCACTGTTTGGATGGAAACTTAATTTATCTGTCGATGTTTACAACCGTATGACTGATGGATTGCTTATGCAGATTCCTCTTCCGTTGTATTCAGGAACAATCGTGGGATATTCGCCTGGAGCCATCAATGCTCCTTATGTCAATATTGGGCAGGTTCGCAACAGGGGTATAGATCTTCATTTAAGTTCAAAAAACATGGAGCATGGAGATTTTACATGGACTACCGATTTTACTTTATCGCATAATAAAAATAAAGTAATGAAATTAAATACCGATGGAGCTTTCCTTCCAGGATACTATGGAGGAGATGTGGTGTCTAGAACTGTAGTAGGCGGTTCAATAGGAGCATTCTACGGTTATAAAGTAGATGGCGTATTTGCTACAGCAGACGATTTTAAAAATCATGCATTGCCAACCAATACCGACGGAACAGTGTTGCCAATTACACCTAATTCGGGTGGAGTATGGTACGGAGACCTTAAATTTAAGGATCTTAATGGAGATGGCGTAATAACTGAAAAAGATCAGACATTTTTAGGATCGCCTGTTCCTGACTTTCAGTTTGGACTTGGGAATACCTTTACTTACAAAGGTTTTGATTTGAATATTTTCTTTACTGCCAATCAAGGCAGTGAGGTGGTGAACGGAATGAGAATCAATGGAGACAATCCTCTTACCAATAACGGCTATTTGAAGTCTTTGAAAGATCACGCTGTATTGGCTTTAATTGATCCTAACGGTTCGGCTTCAGATGTGAATAACGTATATGTGACGAATCCTGAGACCTCAATTGTAGGACTAAAAAACAATGACAGCAACAGAAACAACCGTTTTTCTGATCGATATGTAGAGAATGGCTCTTTTATAAGATGTCGAAACATGACTTTAGGCTATTCTTTTCCAAGTGAAATGATGAAAAAAATACATATTAGTTCGCTAAGACTTTATGTGAATGTCAGCAATCCTTTTTTAATTACCAGCTATACGGGAATGGATCCTGAGGTAGGTTCATGGAATCCTTTGCAGGCGGGAATTGATAATGGTTTCTATCCGCAATCCCGGACTTTTACATTTGGACTTAATCTGGGATTAACTAACTAAAAAACGAAACAGAACATTATGAAGGCTATTTATAAAAATATCATTCTAAGCCTCCTGGCTTCAGCAGTGCTTGTTGGGTGCCAAGACGATTTTCTTGATCGTCCATCGCAATCAGAGATAAGCACAGAAAATTTTTACCAGACCAAAGAAGAGCTTCGTTTAGCCACAGCGGCATTATACGGCGGCAAAATCTGGGCACAATGGAATAATACGGCGTACCTGCCTTTAGGAGATATATTGAGTGGGAATCTTATTCTTCAATATCAGGGTTCAGATCTGGTACAGCTTAATACTTTTACTCTTTCAGGATCCAACGGACGTTTAACAACGGGCTGGGCAGCACTTTACATTATAGTGGCACATTGCAATACGACTATTAACGCTATTAATGAAAAAACACCTTCATCAGTATCGGCCACAGATAAAAATGCGGCTATAGCCGAAGCAAGATTTATACGTGCAATGGCTTATTACCATTTGGCGATGCTTTGGGGTGAAGTGCCAATTATAGAAGATAATACCAAACTCATAAAATCGCCTCTAATAAATAAAAACAAAATTGAGGATGTGTACAGATTTGTAATCGAAGATTTAACTTTTGCAGCAGAAAACCTGCCTAAAACCGATCAGGCAGGCCGAGTTACATCATGGTCCGCTAAAGGAATGTTGAGCAAGGTCTACTTAACTATAGCAGGTGTTGGCCAGACTGGAGGAAGCCGCAATCAAGAATATTTAAATCAGGCTAAAAAGTATGCTAAAGATGTTATCGCAAACAGCGGATTAACTCTGCTTCCTAGTTATGCAGATCTTTTTAAAACCAAGTTCAACGACAATCAGGAATCGCTTTTTGCGTTGCAATGGTCTGCCACTACAGAATGGATGCATGGCAATCATTTACTGACTTACTCTCCAAGCAATGACATTAATCCTCAAAAAGGAGGAGCATGGGGATCTCCAGGTGTGAGCTACGATTTGTATTTAGCTTATACAGAGCAGGATTCTATTCGCAGAAAAGCAAGTTTTATGTTGCCAGGAGATCATTATCCTGAGCTTAATGCCGCGGGTGGCGGTTATACGGCAGCCTCTCCAGGAATGAAAAAACATATTATTGGGAATGAAGCCGACAATAATTCACCTGCGATGTCTTATTTGGGATCTATTGAGCATAATGCCCTTTTGAGACTTGCAGATGTGTATCTGGTATATGCAGAAGCGGTGCTTGGAAATGATGTTTCGACAAGTGATGCTGATGCACTGCTATATTTTAATAAAGTGAGAACACGCGCAGGTGTGGATCCTCTTACCTCGATTAATGAAGATATTATTCTTAATGAGAGAAGAGTAGAATTTGCCTGCGAGGGACAATATTGGTATGATTTGGTAAGACTCTCGTATTATAATCCTCAAAAAGCAGTGGCACTTTTGAGCAACCAGCAGAGAGTATTGTTTGATTACGACAAGGATTCGAAAACTGCAACGCCAAACGATCCTATTGGAACGATATCGCCTGCAACCTCTGCCACTTTTACCCTGCAGCTTCCGACAACAGAAGTGGTAGTGAACCCTAAGTTAAATGAACCGTCAGTTCCATACTATAAATAATGACAGTTATGAGAAAAATATTAGATAATAGTTTTAATCGCCTGCTTTTTGCAAGCTTGATGTTTGTTGCAGCCTTGTTGATGTCCTGCAATAATGATGAAGATTCGGGGTCTGGACCGGTTATCACGGAGGTGCGCAATTATGCTGCAGCTCCCAATGACACATTGGTGAATAAATTGGTTCCTGGGCAGTGGGTTGTATTAAAAGGATCTCATTTAAAAGATGCGGTAAAGATTGCCTTCAACGGTATGGCAGTTGATTTTAATGGAGGTTTGTTTGCCGATAACTACGCAGTGGTACAAGTGCCAGCAGTGATTCCATTTCCTTCTGTAGCTGAAAATGATTTAAACACCATTGAGCTTGTTACGCCAAAAGGAAAAGTGATTTTTGATATTGATATAGTGGCGGGACCACCGGCGCTAGACCGTATTTCAAATGAAAATGCACTGCCGGGAGAAGAGGTGGTTGTGTACGGAACAAATTTGTTTCAGATCAGCGAACTCATTTTTGCAGGCGTGTCCGTACAGGAATTTACAGGTTCAGATGACGGGACTTCAGTCAGTTTTATAATGCCAGATGCTGGAAGTAGCGGACCTTTAAAAATTACTACTGCATCAGGTGAAATTGCGACATTATTTAATGTGAATGATCTCACTACAGGCATGATTTGCAATTTCGATACCATAGGCAGCATGTCTTGGGGAACTTCTACCAGCGACAATGATCCGGATTTTCCAAACAATAGAGGCGTATATCCTATTTTAAACCCTGGTGCGTTGAGTGCAGGAAATGGTTCTTGGTGGGAAAACGGAAGATGCATTAACATTGAGCAGCCCCAGCATTGGATTCAGCCTAACGATTTAGCATTAGACCTTAACCAGTTTGCGTTAAAATTCGAAATTAATATTGCAGGAACTTGGAAAGGCAGTTCAATTTTTATTGTAAAAGATTATAACTGGACCTATTTGGCGAGATACGAACCTTGGAAAACTGCTGGAAGCAAAGGTGTTACTACAGAAGGTAAATGGACTACTGTAACGATTCCTTTAACGGAGTTCCGCACTAAAAAGGACAATAAAGACGGAACAGGCGATTCAGCAGCAAGCTTAACCGAATTGGTTGGCAGTTCTGGTACAGGCGGCATCAACTTTTTTATTATTAACGATGCCTCCACTCCTGCGCCTGGAGATTTCCGAGCAGCAGTTGATAATATCAGGGTAGTAAAGATCCTTAATAAAGCTAACACAAATTAGAAAAACGAAAGATTCTGAACTGCGGAAATTCAGCTACAGAGATAATTTCTGCAGTTCAGATCATAAACTTTAAAACAAATTAAATGAAACATAAATTCTTATATCAGATGCTGTTGCTTTTTATGATCAGCGGATCTTCTTTTAGCTGTTCTAAAAGTACAGATGAAGAGCCGTATTTGACAGTTTCGACAGAATCGGTTTCTTTTATGCCTGAGGGAGGCACATCTGAACCAATTACTATAGAGGCAAACAGCAAATGGACTATAACAAATTCAGCCTCATCCTGGCTGCAGTTAAGCAAATTAAGCGGGGCCCAAGGTACAGAGAAGACCGCATTTACAGCCTCTGCTAACAACAGCGGGGTTAGCCGTTCGGCTGTTCTGACTGTTACAGCAGATAATGGACAAGCCAGACGAATTACAGTTACACAAACAGGCAATTTATATCCAGGTTATAATTTATCTCCAAAGCCAGCTGATGCTGTAGGGATGAGCACAGCGGTTGAATTGGCTGCCAAATTTAAACTGGGATGGAACATTGGGAATACATTTGAAGCACCGGGTGGTGAAACCGGTTGGGGTAGTCCAGTGATCACAGAGGAATATGTAAAAGCTGTAAAGCAATTAGGTTTCTCTGCCATTCGCATACCTTGCGCTTGGAATTTTCATCTTGACAACGAAGCTACCGCACATCTTGATCAGAATTGGATAAAAAGGGTAAAAGAGGTCGTAGGTTATTGTGTGAAGAACGACATATATGTTATGCTTAATATTCACTGGGACGGTGGATGGCTGGAAAAAAACATCACTAAAGCAAAGCAGGAGGTTGTCAATGCCAAACAAAAAGCATTATGGGAACAAATCGCTACCGCAATGCGTGATTTTGATGAGCACCTGATGTTTGCTAGCGCTAACGAACCGGATGCCAGGAATGCGGAGGAGATGGCAGTATTAGCATCATACCACCAAACCTTTGTTACAGCTGTTCGCTCTACAGGTGGAAGAAACAGTCACCGCGTTCTTATCGTTCAAGGTCCTCAAACAAATCCTGGATTGACATTTGACCTGATGAACACGCTTCCTACAGATCAGGTGCCAAATCGCCTTATGGTTGAGGTGCATAACTATACACCATCACAATTTTGTATCGGAAATAAAGATGAGAGCTGGGGTAAATTGATTTACTACTGGGGTAAAGGCCATCATTCGACCATTGAACCTGACCGTAATGCTACATACGGAGAAGAGGACGAGATAATTGCCGATTACAACAAAATGAAAACCAAATTTATAGATAAAGGAATACCGGTTATAATGGGAGAGTATGGCGCTTACAGACGTAGTGACCCTGCTTATCTTCCTAAAGATTTGGCTATGCATAACGCCTCGGTAGACTATTGGATAAACTTTACAACCAAAGAAGCATTAGCACGCGGTATTAAACCTTTTTGGTGGGATATAGGAGTAGCTATAGACAGGAGTAATTTTACTGTAAAAGATCAACGTACGATAGATGCTCTTAAAGCAGGGGCTAACTAAAATTTTAAGATATCCGCCTTTCAAAGTTTTTTCAGGATTAGGCATTTATTGGCTATTCCTGAAAAAAAGCAATTTTTTGCTTTTACATTATGAAGTATACTGCCGCATTTCTGGTGCGGCAGCTCTTATCAGTACTAAAATGCTAAGAATTTTGAAGCATGGGTTCGGGTGAGAATAGATTGTAAGGATGATAATAATTTAAACTTTTAAAAAACAAATCAAGATGAAAAAAGCTTACTTATTATGTGTATTGATTTTAACAGTTTTTGTTTCCCAAGCCCAGAGCGTTTGGAAAAATGTTCAGATTGGAGGTGCTGGTTTTGTTACTGGTATTATTCCAAGTAAAACAGATGCCAATTTAAAATATGCCCGCACAGATGTGGGAGGAGCTTATCGATGGGACGCATCTGGCAACAGATGGATACCCTTATTGGATTGGACCAGTGTAGACCAGCTGGGGTATCAGGGAGTGGAATCGCTAGCGATTGACCCCCAGAATAATAATGTGGTATATATGCTGGTTGGAACCGATTATTTTAATGGTCAGAAAACAGCGATTTTAAAATCAACCGACAGAGGCGCTAATTTTACTGAAACTATAGTTACCTCACAATTTAAGGCGCATGGAAACGGTATGGGAAGATCTAATGGCGAGCGATTGGCTGTAGATCCCAACAATTCTAATGTGCTTTTCTGCGGAAGCAGACGCGATGGATTGTTTAAAAGCACTAATGGCGGTTCGACTTGGTCTAAGGTATCGTCATTTCCTGTTACGACAACAGCAAATGATAACGGAATCTGTTTTGTAATTTTTGATTCTGCATCGGTTTCTGGAGGCAGCACCCAGACTATTTATGCTGGCGTTTCCAGAACTGGAGCTTCCAATCTTTATAAAAGTACAGATGCTGGAAATACTTGGAATGCCGTTTCGGGAGCCACAGTAAATTATATGCCTCAGCGAGCAGTGTTAGATTCTAACAGAGCTTTATTAATCACTTATGCTGATAAGGAAGGGCCTTGGAATCCTTCTTCAGGACAGATTTGGAAGCTTTCTAGCGCAGGGGCTTTAACGAATATTACACCGTCGTCCTTTTCGGGGCCTTTTGGCGGAATCGATGTTGACCCTTCCAATTCGCAGCGTCTGATTGCCTCTTCGATGAATACTTATATGGCGCAGTATACCAATGCACAAGGCAATATAATTTATGCAGATCGTTTCTTTTTAAGTACAGATGGAGGTGCATCATGGAGAGATCTGGTTGGAAATTCAGGAATCAATGTTTTAGACAATGGCTGTACTTGGATTTCAGGATCTTCAGCATCCATTCACTGGACTGGCGATATCAAATTTAATCCTTTTAATACCAATAAGGCAAGCGTAATATCTGGAAACGGTATTTTTACCTGTGATGATCTTAATGCATCAAAAACCTCGTGGAAGTTTGATGCTATTGGCCTTGAAGAGAGCGTTCCTCTAGGTTTAATCAGCATTCCAGGCGGACCTTTAATGAGTGTTATTGGAGATTATGACGGATTTAAACATACTGATGTTTCGGTATATGCACCACAATATAAGCCTGCAATGGGAACCACATCTGGATTGGCTTATGCATCAGGAAATACCAATAAAATTGTAAGACTTGGAGAATATATGTACTATTCCAACAATCAAGGAACTGATTGGATAAAGACAACTGCAACCTTAGCAGGACCACGCGGAACGGTGGCACTTTCGTATGACGGCGCAACTATTCTACATGTTCCAGAGTCTTCCAGCGCTATGTACCGCTCTACCAATAATGGAGCTAGCTGGACGACTGCAACAGGAATTAATTTCAATACGGTTGCCGTATCTGATGCAGTTACAAACAATAAATTTTATGCCTACAACAGAAGTAACGGAGATTTAAAAGTAAGTACAGACGGAGGTGCTTCTTTTAATACGGTTTCTAATGTTGGAGCAGGGGGATCTAGCCTGATTAGAACAGTTCCTGGGTATGCTGGGCATTTGTGGATTGCTAAGAATTCTGGCGGATTAATAAGGTCAGTTGATGGCGGAGTTAGTTTTAGCACACCTTCAACAGCGGTAAGCAATGCTGCAGCAGTCGGAATTGGTAAAGCGAAGACAGGCACTTCTTATCCAATTATTTATATCTGGGGTACTGTAAACGGCGTTACGGGAGTTTTCCGTTCTGTAGACCAAGGCAGCAATTGGACTCGCGTTAACGATGATGCGCATGAATATGGAGGTACTGGAAATGGAAACTTCGTAATGGGAGACATGAATATTTACGGACGTGTATATATGAGTACTGTTGGAAGAGGACTTGTTTATGGTGACGATCTTGCTGAAACCGCATCTTATTATACCATTTCAAATAGAAGCACTGGACTGCTGATAGACGGAATGAGCAGAACCACAAATGGAAGTAACGCAGGACAATGGAACTACAGCGGAAGCAGTGCCCAGCAATGGGCTCTAGAGTATAACGGCAGCGAGGTTATGATTAAAAACAGAGCTACTGGATTGTATATAGACGGAATGAGCAGAACAGTTAATCCGTCAATCGCTGGACAATGGGCCTATAGTGGAAGTGAAGCGCAGAAATGGATACAGGAAGATGCTGGTTCGGGCTATATCAAGTTTAAAAATAAGGCGACTGGATTGTACTTGGATGGTTTAGGAAATGCAACTAACGGAGCCGATTTAAGCCAGTGGAGTTTCAGTTCAAGTAATAACCAGCAATGGTCTCTTACTGCGGTATCGAGTGCAACTTTGAGATTAGGTGCTAATACAGAAAGCTTACAAGAGCAGAAATTTACTGTCATCTGTTCTCCAAATCCGTTTACAAGCAGCTTTAAAATTGAAATAAACGATTATAAGGAACCGATAAGCGTGCGAATTTTTGATATTAACGGAAAAAATGTTGAGTCTGCGCAAGTCAAAGACCAGAGCCAGCTATCAATGGGAAACACACTTCAATCAGGATTCTATATCGTAAAAGTGGAAGGAACTGGAGGTAATCTTCTCCAATCATTTAAAATGATTAAAAAAACGAGATAAATTAAATTGACAGAAGTCCTAACAGTAGAATAACTCTGTTAGGACTTTCATATAGAGATTATGTACCTGTATCAGCACATTCTACTGTAATTTAGAAGACCAATAATTTTTTGCAATAAAAGCCAAAAAGAAAAATTTAAAAACACGTTAGCTCAGGGCTAACAAAAAATAAAAATCAAAATGTATAAAAAGAATAAGAGAAACCAATTATTTACAGCTTTATGTATCCTCTGCGCCAGTTTTTTACAGGCACAGCAAAAATACCAGTCACCGGTTACAGAAAACACTGAAAAGGTAGCTTCTGGAAAATTTAAACCAACTTGGGAGTCTCTTCAGCAGTATAAAACTCCTGAATGGTTTCGCAATGCTAAGTTTGGAATCTGGGCGCATTGGGGACCGCAATGTCAGCCGGAGCAAGGAGATTGGTATGGCCGATTTATGTATGATGAAGGCGGAGCGCAGTACAAATGGCATGTAGAACATTACGGACACCCATCTAAAGTAGGGTTTAAAGAGGTTATTAAGGATTGGAAAGCTGAAAACTGGGATCCTGAAAAAATTGTAGCACTATATAAACGAGTTGGAGCACAGTATTTTTTTGCCATGGCCAACCATCATGACAATTTGGATTTATGGAACAGCAAATACCAAGCGTGGAATTCTACAAAAGTTGGCCCTAAAAAAGATATTATTTCAGGCTGGGCTGCGGCGGCTAAAAAACAAGGATTACCATTTGGATTAAGTGTTCATGCGGCTCATGCTTGGACTTGGTTTGAAACTTCGCAACGTTCAGACAAAAAAGGACCTTATGCTGGAATTCCTTACGATGGAAAACTTACTAAAAAAGACGGTGTTGGCACTTGGTGGGAAGGGCTAGATCCGCAGGAGTTATATGCACAAAACCATTCTCTAAGTGCTGGAAGTGCAGAAAGCATTACCTCTTTGTGGGGGCAGTGGAATTGGGATAACGGAGCCTCTATTCCTTCAGTAGAATATTGCGAGAATTTCTATAACCGCACTATGGATTTAATTAATACCTACAAACCAGACCTTCTTTATTTTGATGATACGGGACTTCCGCTTTATCCGGTAAGTGATGCAGGCTTAAAAATAGCGGCTCATTATTACAATACCAACATGGCAACCCATGATAATAAACTCGAAGCAGTTTTATTTGGAAAAGTACTGACTCCAGAACAGAAAAAATGTATGGTCTGGGATGTTGAAAGAGGAGTGCCTGACCAGATTCAAAACGAAGCTTGGCAGACTTGCACCTGTATTGGCGACTGGCACTACAGCAGGGCAATTTATGATGGAAATGGATATAAATCAGCTAAGACGGTTATTCAGATGCTTATTGATATTGTCAGTAAAAACGGAAACCTATTGCTAAACATACCTGTACGCGGAGATGGTTCTATCGATGACAAAGAAATCGCAATTCTTGAAGATATAGCGAAATGGATGGATGTAAATAAAGAAAGTATTTTTGATACTCGTCCTTGGAGTGTATATGGTGAAGGACCCGCAGCAGAAACAGTCAATCCTATTAATGCTCAAGGATTTAATGAAGGGAAAGTAACGCTGACAGCCCAGGACATTCGCTATAATCAGAAAGGGAAAATCTTGTATGCTACTGCATTAGGTGTTCCTGCTGAGAATGTAATCCTGAAACTCCTTGGTAAAAAGAAAAATAATACCACGATAAAAAATATCAGTGTACTTGGCAGTAAAGAAAAAATTTCCTGGAAGCAATATCCGGATTCACTTGTGATTCAAAAACCAAAATTTATTCCAAATAATATAGCAGTAGTCTTTAAGGTACAGTATGCAGATGCTGTCAAAAGTAATTAGTATTAAATTGTAAAGCATTAAGGAACAGATAAATGCTAAAAAGCAATCGTTCAAACCCATTGACATGATAAAAAAAATCTTTCTCATTGCCGTATTTTTTGCGGTTAACCTTATAAATGCCCAGCAGGTAAATGACTGGGAGAATCCAGCTGTTAATGGCATCAATAAGGAAAAACCACATGCATACGGTTTTCTTGCCGAAGAGAAAAAAAATAATCCAATGCTTTTGTCTCTGAATGGGATGTGGAAATTTAACTGGTCGGCCAATCCACAGTCTCGACCAGCTGATTTTTACAGCAAAGATTTTTCTACTGATGCTTGGACTGCTATTTTAGTACCTGGCAGTTGGGAATTGCAAGGATTTGGAACCCCTATTTACACCAATGTGGCCTATCCTTTTAAAAGAGATATTCCAAGAGTAAGCGGCGAACCCGATGAGAGTTTTACGACTTTTAAAGAAAGAAATCCCGTTGGCAGCTATACAACTAGCTTCAAGATTCCCGAGAACTGGAGTAGTAAACAGATATTTATTAATTTCGGAGGAGTACAATCGGCAATGTATCTTTGGGTAAACGGACATAAAGTAGGCTATAGCGAAAATTCTATGTCGCCTGCCGAGTTTGACATTACGCCTTATATCGAAAAAGGAGACAATAAACTGGCTGTAGAAGTTTACAAATACTGCGATGGCAGTTATATGGAAGATCAGGATATCTGGCGTTTGGGCGGGATATTCAGAGATGTCGATCTGATTGCAAGACCTAAAACCTTTATCGGAGACTATTTTGTAAAGGCAATTCCAGACAAATCATATTCAAAAGCAGAAGTTGCCATCGATATCCGTTTGGATAACAGAGGCACAGAGAATACTTCAGGATTGAAAGTTGAGGCTACTATAAGCGGATATTCAAAATCAGGAGATTATATAGAGAAGCAGTTTCAGGCAAAAGTGCCGGTTTCATCATCCAAAGGACTCTTTACGATGAATGCCATACTAGATAATCCGAAACTTTGGTCAGCAGAAACTCCCGACTTGTATAAGCTTGTTCTGCAACTTAAAAATAAGAAAAATGAGATTGTAGACAGAGCCGAATGCTATTTTGGTGTTCGAAGCATTGAAGTGCGTGCAGACGTATTTTACATCAATGGCAAAGCGGTGAAATTGAAAGGCATTAACCGCCATGAAATGCATCCGCGTACAGGAAAATACATCAGCCGTCAATTCATGATACGTGATATGGAGCTAATGAAACAGGCTAATATTAATATGATACGCACAAGCCATTATCCTGATGATCCGCTGTTTTATGAACTTTGCGACAAATACGGTTTTTATGTAATGGACGAGGCAAATCAGGAGTCCCATGCTTTCGGTCTCGGGAATAAAGAGCTGGGCGAAGATCCTCTCTGGAAAACTTCTCATATAGAACGTGCCACTTCGCTTGTTGGAAGAGACAAAAATCACGCGTCCGTGGTTATCTGGTCTCTTGGCAATGAAGGCGGTAAAGGAGAAAATATGAAAGCAATGGCAGATACCATTCGCAAACTCGATAAGACACGCCTCGTTTTTTCGGATACCCACAGAGAAATATCAGATCTCTATGATGATAGTTATTTGCATCCTGAAGATTTTAAGAAATTGGGCGAAAGGATAAAAGACAAACCTGTAATTATGCGCGAGTATGCTCATGTTATGGGAAATTCAGGCGGAAATCTGCAGGAATATTGGGATGTAATTTATGCAGATCCAAGCCTATGCGGTGCTGCAATTTGGGAATGGGACGAACACGGACTGCCAAAAGCCAAAGATGGTTCTCCGTTTCAACTTACCCAGCACCCTGACGATTATTCTTTAAGAGATAGCGAATTTTGGGCATATGGCGGAAACTTTGGCGACAAGCCCAACGATGGCAATTTTGTCATGAGAGGATTGGTTTCTTCTGATCGAAAACCATATCCGCATTATTATGAGGTGCAGAAAGTCTATCAGCCTGTTATTTTCCAAATGCAGGATGAAAAGAAAACAAGTATTAAAGCCACCAATCGTTTTGATTTTCTGCCGCTTCAAAATTTCGATATTGAATATGAATATGTTTGCGAAGGAAAATCTTTGCAGAGAGGTCTGCTGAACTTCGGTTCTGTTTTGCCAGGGGCTTCTGCTGTTATTGATCTCCCATATCTTCAGAACGAACAAAAAGCCTGTCCTGAAATCTGCCTTAACATTTATGTAAGGCTTAAAGATGGTGCACTTTGGGCAGAAACAGGCTATTGCATCGCTCGTGAACAGTTTATAATAAAACCTTATGAGTGGAAAAAAGGCATTTCTGGAGCAAAAGCTGTAAAAGTAAAGGAAACGTCTACTGTTATTGAGCTTAAGACGGATGATATGAATTTTGTTTTCAATAAAAACAATGGTGAGCTAACAAGTTGGAAAATCAAAGATCAGGAGCTTTTAATAGGATCTTTGGAGCCTTATTTCTGGAAAACTCCAAATGACAACCAGAAGCAGAGCGGTTATTCAAAAGAATTCTCAAAATGGAAAAACGCAACAGCCGATAGAGTGGTTAAAAAGGTTGCTGTAACCAAACAAGATACCTTAGCTACGGTAAAATTTGATATCAGTTTTCCTCGTATTGGAGCCAATTATACGCTAGAATATCAGCTAAACGGAGATGGAAAATTAGGCACAAGAGCTTTTTATAGGCCATTAAGCGATACTATCGGACAAATTCCTAAATTTGGAATGAGACTTCGCATTCCCAAAAATTATAATGCTGTAAATTGGTATGGCCGAGGCCCTTATGAGAATTACCCAGACCGAAAAACAGCTTCTTTTTTAGGAGCATATCACAAAGATCTGGAACATTTTATCGTTCCGTATCCAGCTCCGCAAGATAATGCAAACCGCAGTGATGTGCGTTGGTTTTCTCTTGAATCGCCAAACGGAAACAGTATTAAAGTAACGGGATTGCAGCCGTTGAATTTCCGTGCATGGCCTTATACAGAAGAAGATTTGGAAAATGCCAGACACGATTACCAGCTGGCCAGACGTGATTTTATCAACCTTAATATTGATCTAAATATTCATGGTGTTGGAGGCGATGATTCTTGGGGAGCAAAAACAATGGAAAAATATACCAATTCTGGCAGTAAGCCGTATGAGTTTGGATTTACTTTAGAATATTTCCAAAAACAGTAACGTCTTGCCGCATTATTTCAGAACAGTACAAAATCAAATAACGAAAATGAATAATTCAATTTCAGATCACATACACTATTTAAAGAAAAGCATGCTATTTTTATGCCTGCTGCTTCTAAATTTTTCATCTCTGCATGCACAGGAAAACGTAAAGAGAAAACAGCTTTTTGACGATGATTGGAGATTTTTTCTGGGAGAGGAGACAAAAGCCTCATCCGATAATTTCAATGATAAGGACTGGCGAAAGCTTGATCTGCCTCATGATTGGAGTATTGAAGGCAAAGTCCATCCAAAGAATCCTACTGGAGCAGGAGGAGGATATTTTCCCGCAGGAGTGGCTTGGTACCGAAAGACTTTTACAGTGCCAGATAATTGGAAGACCAAAAAAACAGCGATTTATTTTGAAGGGGTTTATATGAATTCCGAAGTTTTTATTAATGGCAAGTCGCTTGGGGTTTATCCGTACGGATATTCCTCTTTCAGCTATGATCTTTCTCCGCATCTCAAATATGGAGAACAGAATGTGATTGCGGTGCGAGTAGATAATTCGCAGCAGATGAACAGCCGCTGGTATAGCGGATCGGGAATCTACAGACATGTCTGGCTAATTCAGACCAATCCAGTTCATATAGCACAATGGGGAACAGGAATCAGCACTTTCGAGATTTCTCCCAAAAAAGCCACAGTCCGTGTGGAAACCAAAGTGATCAATGAAACCGAATCGTTACCGGAAATTACCGTTACAGCATTAATCCAAAATCCAACATCTAAGACTGCAGGGCGTCAGGAAACAAAAGTGGCGCTTTCTCCAAAGAGCGAAAAAGTCGTGACTCAGCTTATAAAAGTTAGCAATCCGGCACTTTGGAGTCCGCAGCAGCCTTTTTTGTATAAAGTCTTGATGCAGGTTTCAAAACAGAAGAAAATCCTTGATGAGAGTATTGTCGATTTTGGAATCCGCTCTCTTAAATTTACAGTTGAGAATGGATTTCAGCTCAACGGAAAAACAATTAAGCTCAACGGAGGATGCGTGCATCACGACAACGGTGCCCTGGGTGCCGCTGCTTTTGACCGTGCAGAACAACGCAAAGTGGAGCTTTTAAAAGCCAGCGGATTCAATGCTGTAAGAACTTCTCATAATCCACCTTCAGAAGCCTTTTTAGATGCCTGCGACCGATTAGGTTTGCTGGTTATGGACGAATCTTTTGACTGTTGGAAAGTTGGAAAAAATAAATATGATTATTCAAATTATTTCAATACTTGGTGGAAACGCGATTTGCAAGCCATGGTGCTGCGCGATCGCAATCATCCCAGCATTTTTATGTGGAGCATTGGAAATGAAATACCGGAAAGAGAAAATCCTGATGCAGTAAATACGGCCAAAATGCTTTCTGAAGAAATAAAAAAAATCGACACAAGCCGTCCGATAACATCGGCCATTGTTAATGGCGGTAAAAATTGGGATATATTTGATCCTTTGATGGCTCAGCATGATGTTGCGGGATATAACTACAGTTTAGATAAAGCACCGCAAGACCATTTAAGAGTACCTTCTCGAATTATAGTCCAAACAGAATCGTATCCTAAAGATGCTTTTAAAAACTGGGAATTAGTACAGAAAAACAATTATATCATTGGAGATTTTGTATGGACGGCCATGGATTATCTAGGAGAATCGGGAATAGGACGCAACTATTATTCAGGAGAAGTACCTGGTGAACATTGGGAGAATGATTTTTTTCCGTGGCACGGCGCTTATTGCGGGGATATAGATTTGATTGGATGGAGAAAACCTATAGCACACTACAGAAGTATGCTCTATAACGAAAAGGAAAAACTCTATATAGCAATTCGAGAGCCGGCACCTGAACCTCTTGAAATCAAACAGACCTGGTGGTCGGTATATCCTACGTGGGAAAGCTGGACATGGCCCGAATATACAGGGAAAAATGTTGAGGTCGAAGTATATTCCAAATATCCAAAAGTTCGGCTGTATCTTAATGGCCAGCTTTTAGGAGAGAAGGAAACAGGAGAGCAGCAACAATTTAAAACTGTTTTTGTCGTACCTTACGCATCAGGAATCTTGAAAGCGGTTGGTTTATCAAATGAAGAGGAACAGGAATACGTTACGCTGAAGACTGCAGGTGAGGCGGTGCAGATTAAATTGGCAGCCGACCGAAAAGAGATGAAAGCCGACGGACAAGATTTGACTTATATTGCAGTCGAACTAATGGATCGTGAAGGAGTTTTGAATCCTAATGCAGACGGACGCCTTACTTTTAAAATTGAAGGACCTGGAACTATCCAAGCAGTTGATAATGCAAATTTAAAAGATTTTGAACCGTATCAATCCACAACTAGAAGGGCTTGGCACGGAAGAGCTCTGGCAATTGTGAGAAGCAGTCATCAGAAAGGACAAATCAAAGTAACGGTTTCTGGAGATGGATTACAACCTCAGACCATTACTATTACATCAAATAATTAAAAGAATATGATATCAGCAGCAAGGCAAAGCCTTTTTTTAATCCTTTTTTTATGTTCATTCTGTATAGACGCCCAAAAGATCAGTTCTCCTGATGGACGTATACAAGTTATTTTAAACCTGCCTGATAAAAACAAGCCTGATGGTGTTTCTTATAAAGTTTTATACCAAAGCGAAACGACCCTTTCTGAAGTGGTGCGCGAATCAAAATTAGGCATCACACGAGAGGATCAGCAGTTTGTGGGGAATCTATTGTTTGTTGGACAATCTGAATCTGTTTCGGTGAAGGACACTTACGAGATGATCTGTGGCAAGCGCAAGCATTGCGAAAATACAGCAGTCGAAAAAACATTTCATTTTAAAAACACAAACAATCAGACTTTAGATATCATTTTCAGGGTTTATAACAACGGAGTAGCCTTTCGTTATGCATTTCCTGATGCTTCCGATTCTAAACTTAGCATTACTGGAGAGGCTACTACATATGTCCTGCCGAAAAAAGCAGACCGATGGATGCAGCCATACGATCCTTCTTACGAAAGATTTTTCCCGTATAGCACAGGCGAATCAGCAACAGATAAGGCACAGCAATATGGCTTTCCAGCATTGTATAAACTTCAAGACCAACCAGTGTGGGCATTGATTTCTGAAGCTGATATTAGCGAGGATAACTGCGCCGCCAGATTAACGAGCACTTCTAATGCTGATGAATATCAAATTGCATATCCGTCTGCGGCGCAATCAAAACAGCCATGGCACTCCCAATGGCATACCGTAATAATTGGGAAACTTTCAGATATTGTGGAGTCTACTCTTATTACTGATGTAAGCGCGCCTAGCCGCGTGAAAGATACCCAATGGATTAAGCCCGGCGCCGTTTCGTGGATTTACTGGGCCAACAACCGAGGGTCTAAGGATTATCAGATTGTGAAGGATTATATTGATTTGGCTGTCGAAATGAACTGGCCGTACGTGCTTATTGACTGGGAATGGGATGTAATGGCAAATGGTGGTAACATCATTGATGCGGTAAACTATGCCAAAAGCAAATCAATAAAACCTATGATATGGTACAATTCTGGCACAAGCTGGATGGAACCTACTCCAAACGATCGTTTGCAAACGGCTGAAAAAAGAGCTAAAGAATTTTCGTGGCTCAATAAGATTGGCGTGTATGGCATTAAAGTCGACTTTTTTGCAGGCGATCAGCAAGAAATGATGCAGTATTATATCGCTATTTTAGAGGATGCAGCTAAATATCATCTGATGGTAAATTTTCATGGTGCCACTGTTCCTCGAGGCTGGGCAAGAACCTATTCGAATCTGATGTCCACCGAGGCAGTTTATGGAGCAGAATGGTACAACAATACGGCTGAACTTACAGATAAAGCGGCTGTACACAATACCACGCTCCCTTTTACTCGAAATGTAGTAGGCTCGATGGATTATACTCCCGTTACTTTTTCAAATTCTCAGCATCCGCATATTACTTCTTACGGTCACGAATTGGCTTTGGCGGTCGTTTTTGAATCAGGCCTGCAGCATTTTGCCGATAGGCCATCAGCTTACAGATCTTTGCCTGAACCAGCCAAAGAGTTTCTGAAAAAAGTGCCGGTAGGTTGGGACGATACGCAATTAATTGACGGCTATCCCGGAGAAAAAGTTATTATCGCCCGTAAAAAGGCAGATAAATGGTACATTGGAGGCTTAAATGGTAAAGATCAGGCTCAGACTTTAACGGTAACATTTGATTTCGTTGGCAAAGGAACTTATAGTTTTGAACTTATAAAAGACGGAAAAGACGATAAATCTTTTTCTTCTGAAATAATAAAGGTAAAAAAAGGCAGTGTATTAAAAATTGAGTGCCTGCCAAGAGGAGGATTTACAGGGGTAATAAAATAGTTAGAATATTGACAATTAAAATGAAAAGCATTTTGAAAACAAAAAGAATTAGAACCACATTGCTTATTTTTCTGATGGTTGCTGGAAAGACATTTGGACAAAGTAAAACCATTAATCTGTGGGATAAGAAAGCGCCAAGCGCTATAGCTAATGCCGATTATAAAGAGACCAATTCAGATGATAGCTGGATGCAGCGTGTCACAAATCCGAGATTGGACGTGTATCCTTCTCCTGCAGAAAAATCAACAGGTACAGCTGTCATTATCTGTCCTGGCGGAGGTTACTCAGGAATGGCTATCGGGCATGAGGGAAAACAGGTTGCAGAATGGCTCAATAGTCTTGGCATTACGGCTTTTGTACTAAAATACAGATTGCCAGATGCTGCTATAATGACTGATAAATCGGTTGGTCCTATGCAAGACGGACAGCGTGCCATCCGTTTGGTTAGAAGCAGAGCCAAAGAGTGGGGAATAGATCCTAAAAAGATTGGCATTATGGGGTTTTCTGCCGGTGGGCATTTGGCATCTACTCTTTCTACACATTTTAATGCAAAAGTATATGAGACTGCAGATGCAACTAGTGCGCGTCCAGATTTTTCATTGCTGATATATCCTGTAATATCAATGCGTGATGATATAACACATATGGGATCTAGAATTAATCTTTTGGGCGAAAAACCATCAGCGGAGCAGGTTAATAATTTTTCAAATGAACTGCAAGTCAATAGTGAAACTCCGACAGCATTTTTGGTTCATTCCATGAATGATGATGCTGTACCAGTAGAAAACAGTATTGAATATGCTTTAGCGCTAAAGAAAAATAAAATTCCTTGCGAACTCCATATCTACGAAAAAGGAGGACATGGCTTTGGACTTGGCAAATCTGGCGGCACAGAGTCTGATTGGAGTCTGGCATGCGGCAGATGGCTTAAAGCAAAAGGCTTGATGAATTAAAAAAAGAAATATTTAGTTTCTCAGCGACTACCTGTTTTTTGGAAGCAGATCTTTTTGGAAAACCATATCAATTCATCTTTATATTGTCTAAAATATTGATGATTACAACAATTATTGCCCTTTTTTAATACAAAACGTACCGTATTCAGCTATTTTTTCTTGTCAAATTTGCCCGTTGAAAAAACTTCGAAGCTATAATTCGAAAGCTCCAATATGAATTAGTGCAGTGAGATGTCAAAAATAGTTTTCCAAAAGAGATAACACTTACGCGAACGTTTTTAAGTTTTTTCAAAGCGCATTAAAGAACATGTATTTACTAACTAGAATAACCACACAGCAAATGAACAGGACATTATTACAGGCAATTATTTTTATATTTTTATCAGCAAGCGGATCGGCGCAAGTGCTTCATCTCAAATCTCCCAACGGAAAGATTGAGATGGACTTAGAAAACGGCACCAAAATCCGATGGTCTGTGAAACATAACAATACAGAAGTCGTTGCCCCTTCTGCTATTTCACTAACCTTGGGCAGCGGAGAGATTTTGGGAAACAATGCGAAAATTACTAGCACTAAAAAATCAGCTTCTAATACTACTTTTGAAACGCCTGTTTATAAGAAGAAAACGGTTGTAGACCAATACAATCAGCTGGTTGTGAATTTTAAAGGAAATTTTGGCCTGATACTAAGAGCCTATAATGATGGTGTAGCGTATCGTTTTTTTACAAATAAGAATAAAAAAAATACCATTGCATCTGAAGAAGCCAGTTTTAACTTCAGCCAAGACCATAAAGCTTTTGTGCCCTATGTTCGCGATTTAAGAGAAAAAGACATGTACACTTCTGCTTTTGAAGCGCTTTATGACGAAATTCCGCTTTCTAAATTCGTCAAAGATTCACTGGCTATTTCTCCGCTTCTTGTTGATTTAGGAAATGGAAAAAAGGTAGCTATTATTGAGGCTGAACTCCAAGATTATCCTGGGATGTTCTTAACACGCAACAATGAGGCACAATATGGACTGAAGGGAATATTTGCCCATTACCCAAAAAAAGAACGTTTAGGAGGCTATAATAAAATGAATTATATGGTCTCTGAGAGAGAAAACTACATTGCAGAAACAAACGGCAGTAGAAGTTTTCCTTGGAGGGCAATCATTATAAGTGAGAAAGACAGCGAACTTTTGAATAATGATTTGGTTCAAAAACTTTCTTCGCCCTCACAAATTTCCGATATGAGCTGGATCAAACCCGGTAAAGTGGCTTGGGACTGGTGGAATGACTGGAATATATCGAAAGTAGATTTTAAGGCCGGAATCAATACGCAGACTTATAAATATTATATTGATTTTGCTTCTAAAAACAATATTGAATATGTGGTGATAGACGAGGGATGGAGTGAAGAAACCGATATCTTGAAGATCTCGCCAGCTATGGACATTAAAGAACTTATCGAATACGGGAAACAAAAAAATGTAGGAATCATTCTTTGGGCTTCATGGTATGCCATAAATCAGGTTTTAGATGATGCGTTTGCGAAGTATTCGAATATGGGAGTGAAAGGCTTTAAAATAGATTTCATAGACCGCGACGATCAAAAAATGGTTAACTCTCTTTATAATATTGCCAATAAAGCAGCTTCTTACAAACTTCTTATTGACTATCACGGAATGTATAAGCCAACGGGCATTCAAAGAACCTATCCTAATATTGTGAATTTTGAAGGTGTTAAAGGATTGGAAAATGCCAAATGGACACCAAATGATGACATGCCGCATTATGAAGCGAGCATCCCTTTTATAAGAATGCTGGCCGGCCCTATGGACTATACGCCGGGAGCTATGCGCAATGCGACAAAAGCAGATTTTCGTCCAAGCAATTCGCTGCCTATGAGCCAAGGCACAAGATGCCATCAGTTGGGAATGTATGTTCTTTATGAAGCGCCGCTGCAAATGATGGCAGATAGTCCAACAGCTTATATGAAAGAGCAGGAAAGCACTACATTTATATCTCAAATTCCAACCACTTTTGATGAAACTGTTGCGCTGGATGGAAAAGTGAGCGAATATGCTGTCATTGCCAGAAAAAAAGGCAATACATGGTTTGTAGGCGGATTAACCAATTGGTCGGCTAGAGAAATAGAGATCGATTTATCTTTCCTTGAAAAAGGAAGCTTTACAGCAGAAGTTTTTAAAGACGGTTTGAATGCCGAAAAAGATCCTACAGATTATAAGCGCGAAATAATTAAAGTTACAAATGCCGCTAAGCTGAAAGTGCAAATGGCACCTGGAGGCGGTTTTGCGATTATAATTAACCCAGAAAAGTAATTGAAATATCATGGAATGGTGCTCTGCTTATTTCAATTAAGGGAAGGATTGTTCGTGATTTCATAAATAATTAGAAAGTATACCATAATGAAAAAAAGATATATCACTGTTTTACTATTACTATATTTTTTCCTCTCACCATTTTTTGGATGGGCGCAATCTGCTCTTTATTTAGATGAAAGCCAGCCAATAGAAGTTCGTGTAAAGGATGCCTTATCGCGAATGACGGTAGAAGAAAAAGTGGCGCTCTGCCATGCCCAGTCAAAGTTTAGCTCCAAAGGAGTTCCTCGTTTGGGCATACCAGATCTATGGTCATCAGATGGATCGCACGGAGTGAGCGATGAAAAATTGTGGGATGAATGGAACTCAGCACAATGGACGAATGACTCATGCACTGCTTTTCCTGCCTTAACGTGTCTTGCGGCAACATTCAATCCAAAGATAGCACAGCTTTACGGCACATCTATTGGAGAAGAAGCCCGATACCGAAACAAAACCATGCTGTTAGGGCCAGGCGTCAATATTTACCGTACGCCACTTAATGGGCGAAATTTCGAATACATGGGCGAAGATCCTTTTTTGGCTTCGCGATTGGTGGTTCCATACGTGCAAGGCGTGCAGTCTAATGGAGTCGCAGCCTGCGTAAAACATTTCGCCCTGAACAACCAAGAAATTGCTCGTGGTGAAATTAATGTCAACGTAAGCGATCGTGCGTTGCATGAGATTTATCTTCCAGCCTTCAAAGCAGCAGTTCAGGAAGGAAACGTATGGTCGATCATGGGAGCCTATAACAAAATATGGGGAGTGCACTGCTGCCATAACGACATCTTGCTCAACCAAATCTTAAAAACCGACTGGAAATTTGATGGTGTAGTGGTTAGCGATTGGGGAGGTGTCCACAATACGGATGAAGCGGTCAATGGCGGACTTGATATTGAAATGGGCACTTATACAAACGGATTGACCACGCAAGGCCATTTTCCTTTCTCAAGCTATTATTTAGCCGATCCTTTTTTAAAGGGAATTAAATCGGGCAAATACGAGATGTCAAAACTTGACGATAAAGCAAGCCGAATTCTCCTAATGATTTTCCGCACCACTATGAGCGCCAATCGTCCTTATGGCCGTTTTGTTTCTCCTGAGCATAGCGATGCAGCCCGAAAAATAGCACAGGAAGGAATCGTACTGCTTAAAAATGAGAAACAGTTTTTGCCTATTCCACAAGGCAGATATAAAAAAATTGCTGTGATCGGTGAAAATGCCGTGAAAAGCCTGATTGTTGGTGGAGGTTCTACGTCATTGAAAGCGGCTTACGAAATTTCTCCTTTGCAGGGATTAAAAAATAAATACGGCGAAAATAATATTGTTTACAGTATGGGATATGCTTCGGGACGACCGCTTTATGGCGCCGAAGAACCATCTAAATTAAATCTTGATTCTTTGCAAAACGCAGCAATTGAAACTGCCCGCCATGCAGATATAGTGCTTTTTGTTGGAGGGCTGAATAAAAATTATTTTCAGGATTGCGAAAGCGGAGACCGTAAATCATTGAGCCTTCCGTTTGGTCAAGATAAGCTTATTGAAGAAATTCAGAAAGTGAATCATAACGTTGCGGTTATTTTACTAAGCGGAAATGCAGTTTTGATGCCTTGGCTTAACAAAACAAAAGCCGTTGTGCAAGGATGGTATCTTGGCTCGGAAGCAGGAAATGCTTTGGCTGATATTATTTCGGGTGAAGCAAATCCGTCAGGAAAACTTCCGATTTCATTTCCTAAAAAATTGGAAGACGGCGGGGCACATGCTTTTGACCAACTTTGTTATCCAGGTGACGAAAAAAATGTCTATTATAAAGAAGACATCTTAGTAGGATACCGCTGGTACGATACTAAAAAAATCCCTGTGCTTTTCCCTTTCGGATATGGATTGAGCTACACCACATTCCAGTACGGAAAGCCAGCTGTTTCATCAAAAACGATTACAGCTGCTGACTCTTTAGAGGTAACAGTTTCCATAAAAAACATAGGAAAAGTGGCAGGAAAAGAAGTTGTGCAGCTTTATGTTAATGACGAAACGTCAAGCCTGCCTCGTCCAATTAAGGAGTTAAAAGGATTTGAAAAAATTTCGCTTGAACTGGGAGAAGAAAAAACAGTGCGTTTTACTTTAACAAAAAAAGATCTTTCTTATTACGACGACACTAAAAAAGAATGGATTGCAGAACCAGGCAAATTCAGAATAATGATTGGAGCTTCGGCTACTGATATTAGAGGTGTGGCAGATTTTAATTTAAAATAAAGCATTGCAATAATTTACAATTATGAAAAGAATAATTTTCCTTTTAATTACTATAGTCGGATGCTGCCATTTTTTGAATGCGCAAGGATACAAGAATCCAGTTATTTCTGGATTTCATCCCGATCCGAGCGTTTGCAGAGTAGGAGATGACTATTATCTGGTGACTTCCAGCTTTGAGTACTTTCCGGGAGTTCCTGTTTTTCACAGTAAAGATTTAATCAATTGGACCAAAATTGGGCATTGCCTTACGCGTGCTTCTCAGCTCAAATTAGACAAATGCGCTCCTTCAGCTGGGATTTATGCTCCAACAATCCGTTATCATGAAGGGCGTTTTTATATGGTCACGACCAATGTATCGGGCGGAGGAAATTTTTATGTGCATACTGATAATCCTGCAGGAGAATGGTCAGAACCCGTTTTTGTCGATCAAGGCGGTATAGATCCTTCTTTATATTTTGAGGATGGCAAATCTTATTTTGTATCGAATCAGAATGGCATTACGATCTGCGAAATTGATATTAAAACAGGAAAAAAACTCACCAAAGGACAAACGGTATGGAATGGGACTGGAGGACGTTATCCTGAAGCGCCGCACATTTATAAAAAAGACAGCTGGTACTATTTGCTTATTTCTGAAGGAGGCACAGAATACGGCCATAAAATAACCATAGCGCGAAGCAGGAACATTTATGGACCCTATGAGTCCAATCCTGCCAACCCGATTCTGACGCATATCAATGAAATTGCTCAAAGCAATCCGATTCAAGGTACAGGGCATGGCGATTTTATTCAGGCGCATGATGGTTCTTGGTGGATTGTCTTTCTGGCTTTCCGCCCGCAAAGTCTGCTGCACCATGTTTTAGGCCGAGAAACCTTTTTGGCTCCTGTAAGATGGGATGCAGATGCTTGGCCCGTAATAAATGGCAATGGCACAGTAAATATAGATATGAATGTGCCTACTTTGCCATTACAGGCTGTAAAACCTCATGATTTTTCTACGAGTTTTGATGAAATGAAGCTCGGTGTCGATTGGAATTATCTTAGAAATCCTTTTATGCAACAGTATTCACTTACCGAAAAAAAAGGTTCATTGCGATTAAAAGCCACTTCGGTATCTTTAGACGATAATGATTCGCCAACCTTTGCAGGACGCAGACAGGAACACATTGATTTTTCAGCTTCCACCGTGATGTCATTGAATAATGCAAAAAGCGGAGATGAAGCTGGAATGACCATTTTCTATTCGAGTCAGGCGCATTACGACCTTTCTTTGAAAAAAACAGAAAAAGGCAAAAACAAACTAGTATTGCGTTATAAAATGGGCATACTGAATCATACCGCATCTGAAGCGGAAATTCCTGCAGATAAAATTTATTTGAAAGTGGAAGGCAATAAGGATTTTTATAGCTTCTATTATTCTTTGGATGGAAAAGAATTTAAGTTTTTGGATAAAATCAATGTTTGGTATCTAAGCTCTGAGACAAATGGAGGTTTTACTGGCGTGTATGTTGGACTGTATGCCTCATCTCAAAATAAGAATACCAAAGCCTTTGCGGATTTTGACAGTATCACATATAAACCCGGTAAAATGGAATAGAAAATGGATCGACTGCAAAAAATCTGCAAAGCACAGATAATAAACGTTTTATTGGCAGTTTTTTTAGCCAGCACGACAAATGCCCAAACAGCAATGGCCAATGCTGCATCTAGAAACTCAACAAGTTTGAATGGGAAATGGAAAGTGCTGTCTGATCCGGGAGCTGCTGGCGACTGGAAGAAAGTTTGGATAGAGCCAAAACCGCAGAAGAAAACAGATTTTTTTGAATATTCATTTGACGGTGCGCCAGAATTGAATGTTCCGGGCGATTTCAATTCGCAATTGTGCGAGCTTGCTTTTTATGAAGGTGCTGTCTGGTACAAAAAAGCGGTTACTCTTAAAAAGAAAAATTCAAGGCAGTTTCTGTACTTTGGAGCTATAAATTATAGCGCTGACGTGTATTTTAATGAAGAAAAACTGGGAAGCCATGAAGGAGGCTTCACTCCGTTTCAATTTGAAATTACAGGCAAAATAAAGGATGGAGATAATATCATTATTGTAAAAGCAGACAATAGGCGTTTAGAGAACGGAATTCCCGGTTTAGGATATGACTGGCTGAATTATGGAGGAATTACTCGCGAGGTGAAAATTATTGAAACCTCAAAAACATACATTGAGGATTATTCCATCCAGCTAGAAAAAGGCAGTCTGACCAATGTGCAGGGATGGATTCGATTAAGCGGTGAGAATTTGAGCCAGAAAATTATAGTTAAAATACCAGAATTAAATATTGTTTATCAGACAAAGACCAATAGCAACGGTTATGCAAAGCTTGAATTTTCGTCCAAGTTTAAGCTATGGTCACCTCAAAATCCTAAACGATACCATGTAATTGTGGAATGCGACACCGATTCCATTGCTGATGAAATTGGCTTTAGGAGCATTGAAACTAAAGGGAGTGAAATTCTGCTTAATAAAAAACCAATTTTCATTAAGGCCATAAACATTCATGAAGAAAATCCGATGAAAAAAGCAAGAGCATTTTCATTGGATGATGACAGGCTATTGCTTAATTCTGCCAAAGAGTTAGGATGTAATTTAGTGAGATTGGCACATTATCCGCATAATGAAGACATGATTAAAGAAGCTGAAAAAATGGGTCTGATGGTGTGGAGCGAACTTCCGATCTATCAGAATATTAAGTTTTCCGATAGTTTGGTTCCCAAAAAAATGCGGCATATGCTGCAAGAAATGATTGCTAGAGACAAAAACCGATGTGCAGTTGTGGTCTGGAGCCTTTCGAACGAAACATATCCCGGCACTCCAAATAGAGATAAAGCGCTTATTGATTTAACAAAAGAATGTAAAGCGATCGATTCTACAAGATTGGTTACCCATGTTATCAATACGCAAGGTTATGCCAATAATGCATTTCATGTTTGGGATCCGCTTTATAATTATTCTGATTTAGTTGCTCTTAATGAGTATATTGGCTGGTATATTCCTTGGCAAGGAAAATCTTCAGAAGTAAAGTGGAAAATAGATTTCTCTAATAAACCTGTATTCATTTCAGAATTTGGAGCCGAGGCATTATATGGAAATAGAAATGTGCCTACAGATCAAGCTGCCTACTGGTCTGAAGAATATCAAGAGCAGGTTTACAAAAATCAGATCGAAATGTTTAACACTATTCCAAATTTAAGAGGCGTCTGTCCATGGTTATTGTTTGATTACAGGTCATTGGGAAGAATGCATCCTGTATATCAAAAAGGGTATAATAGGAAAGGATTAATCTCTGAAAATGGAGAAAAGAAAAAAACTTGGTTTATTATGAATGACTATTATAAAAAAAAGAAGAATGAAAACTAAAATGATATTAATTGCAATTTTGGCTTTGGCCTGCTGCTCTATAGGACATTCCCAAACAGAAAATGCTACAGATAAAAAATTAAACCTGCAGCCCATAGTATTGAATGCCGACGACAAACCAGCGTTTCCAGATCCTCCAAAAGGATTTAGGGACAAGCACGCGGAATTGGCTTCTGGAAAACTGACAGTGGTTCAGTACAATTCTAAAACACTGGGCACGCGACGCGAAATGGCAGTCTACACCCCTGCAGGTTATGCAGCTGATAAAAAATACCCTGTGCTTTATCTGCTCCATGGCCTTAATTCAGATAAAGGGCAATGGACGGATTGGATTCGTGCCCAGGATGTTATAGATAATTTAATCCGTGACGGAAAAATCAAGCCAATGCTGGTGGTTTTTCCCAACTGCAACTCAAGTGTCACCGTTGAAAATCCGGCTCCTGACCAAGAGAAGGAGAAAGAAATGGGATATAAAAGTTATGGAGTATCTTTTGAGAAAGATCTGCTGAAGGATATCATTCCGTATATTGAATCAAATTATGCTGTATATCGCAACAGACAGCAGCGAGCTTTAGCAGGTTTATCTATGGGAGGCGGACAATCTTTGAATATTGGCCTTTCTCATATCGATACTTTTGCTTTTATTGGAGGCTTTTCTTCAGCTCCCAATACAAATGAAGTAGGAGGGCTTTCTACGCTAAAACTTATGCCTGACGTAAAAGCAGCAAGAAAAAATCTTAAAGTATTGTGGGTTTCTTGTGGAAGTAAAGACTGGCTTTTTAATGTGAGCCAGCGCATTCATGGCTGCTTAAAGACCAATCAAGTGCCTCATGTGTGGCATGTAGATGGCAATGCGCACGATGATGTAGAATGGGCCAACAATCTGTATCTTTTCTCGAAGCATATTTTCAAATAAAAATCTTTTAAGCAGTTTATAGCCGTTTTTGAAATACTTTTAAATAAAACGAATATAGTGTGAGAAAATTAAAAAAAGCAGCCTTAATGTATCATTAAAAGTTGCTTTTTTTTGTTACGCTGTTATAGCTTTTTATGAAGTTTTAAATACTCAGAAGGAGATAAGCCAAATTCTTCACGGAAATATTTTGAAAATCTTTTCGGCGAATTAAATCCGACTTCATAGGCTATCTGCGAAACCTGCAGTTGGCTTTTATCCAGAAGCTGGCGTCCTCTTTTCAAACGTATGGTTCTAATGAATTCGGCTGGTCCTTTTCCAGTTATGAACATCAGTTTTTTGTACAGATGTCCTCGGCTCAAACCCAAAATATCTCCTAGATTTTCTACAGAGAATTCCGTGTTGCTGATATGCTGCTCTACGGCTTTTATGGCTTTTTCAATAAAAATTTCATCTAGAGAGGTAATGGTAATCTCCTGCGGATTAACATCTATTTTTTGCTTAAATGCGGCATGGCTTTTTTTGGTCCATTCGATAAATTTATTAATTCGAAGTTTGAGAATATGAATATTAAATGGTTTAGTAATATAATCGTCGGCTCCGTATTTTAATCCGTCAATATGATATTCTTCAGCAGTACGTGCGGTAAGCAGAATTACTGGGATATGCGACCAGTAGATATTGGTTTTGACCAATTTGCAAAGCTCAATGCCATCCATAACAGGCATCATTACATCACTTACAATAACCGTTATATTGTGTTTTTGAAGCAGTTCGATAGCCTCTTGACCATTATGGGCAGTAAGCACCGTAAAGTCGTCTTTTAGGTTGTCTTCTATAAATTCGCACAAATCTTTATTGTCATCTACAAAAAGAACCAGCTGTTCAGTAGGACTGTCTATTTTCTCCTCCTCAATGGTTATAATATCAGACTGAGCAGGACTAACCATTAAATTCTTTTCAGAACTTTCTCTAATTGGGATTTTAAAAGTAAATGCACAACCATGCGGAACATTATCTTCAATAGTTATAGTGCCACCATGAAGATGTATGTATTCATACGCAATATGCAATCCAAGACCGCTGCCGGTTTCATTTTGGCTTTGTTCGCCTTGATAAAATCTCTCAAATACAAGCGGTTTATCGTTGTCGCTGATTCCTGGACCCGTGTCGCGAACTTTGGCACAGACTTGAGTACCGTCACTGCTAATTTCTACCTGAATTTTTCCTCCATCGGGAGTATATTTAAAAGCATTCGAAAGCAGATTGGTAAGTGTTTTTTGGATCTTATCCTTATCAAATTCCATAAGCAGACTCTCTATCTCGCTTTCAAAAGATAATTGGATATGGCGTTCCGTAGCATAAACATTAAACGAACTGCAGATATCCTCGGCGAAACTTACAAACTCTGATGCCTTTAAGTTTAAGCTGACGATTCCTGCATCTAATTTGCGAAAATCCAGCAGAGAATTGATTAAGGAAAGAAGCTGCTGCGCATTTTTATGGATGACATTTATTTTCTTTCGCATAACCTCATCCATAGAATCATTCAAGAGCACTTGCAGAGGCGTTATGATAAGGGTTAGAGGAGTTCTCAGATCATGGCTTATGTTGGTGAAAAAGTTCAGCTTCATTTCGTTAATCTGCCATTCCTTCTCACGATTCATTCTTTCGCGCTGTTCTTCTAATTTTAAATGATGGCGGATTTTTGATCTGCGCACGGTATACCATATTAGGGCCGCGATCGTTAGCCCATAAAAAAGATACGCCCAGATAGTTAAATAAAAAGGAGGCAGTACACTCAATGCCAATACTTTGATATTATCGTTCCAACCCGAAGCATTATCGTACGCTTTTACCAAAAGCTTGTAATTGCCGGCTGGCAAGGCAGAAATTGCAATTTTATTGTCCTGAATAGGAATCCATTCCGAATTAAACCCTTCAATCCTGTAAAAATACTTGACTTTATCGGCATTTAATAAATCTGTGCTCGTAAACTTAAGAGTAATAAGCCTGTCATCGTGCCTTAAAGTAAGCTTGGAAAGCAGTTCTGTCGAATGCTGCAATAATTTATGCCCATTATAGATAGAATCCACCTCAATATTCTGATTTCCAAGAGTTAGTCCTGTGAAAATAATTTTTGAAACAGGTTTGTTTTCTTTTAACAGCTTGTTTGGGTTGATTATGGTATATCCGTCCAGATTGCCAAGCAAAATATCACCGTTTCTTAATTGCAGAATAGTGTGTTTGTTAAAATAATTATCTATTAATCCGTCTTTTACCGAATAGTTTTTACTGCTTATGGATAAATTATCATTTGCATCATAACTGACCGTTAAAATAGAAAGCCCATTGGGAGTTGTAACCCAAATGTTATTGCGGTTATCTTCCAATATGCCGCTTACAGAATTGTCGCAAAGGCCATTTGATTTGTTGAAGTAATAAATGGTATCTTTTTTCGGATCCCAGATATTCAGTCCATCATTATGGGCAATCCATAAAATATTGTGTTTGTCTTTGTAGATCGTAGAAATCTGAAAGTGTTTGAATTTTTGCGTTCCTTTTTTATTGCCATACGATACGACTTTCTTATTATTGGTAATATCAATATTGAAAAGCCCGTAACCCGTACCCAGCAGAAGCTCATCGCCTGAATCGTAAAACATATCGAGCGCAAAGACTTGATCTTCAAATACAGAAACGACAGAATCAAAACTAGTGGCATCGGACGGAAGCTGCTGTATTTTTCCTCCCATAGACCCTATCCAGATATTTCCGTAACGATCCTGTTTTAAGTTCCAGACATTGTTGTTGCTTAGTTTGCTGTTTTTCGTGGTATATTGGGTTATGGCGCCATTTTGCCAGCAAAACAGCCCGTTTTGATAAGTGCCGATCCAAATGCGGTTTTTGCGATCTTCCAACAAACAGGTGATGGCTGCTTTGGGAAATGGAATTCGAGAAGTATTTCCTGATTTTTTATCTTTTTTAAAAAGTCCTTTCCCATCTGTTGCAATCCAGAGATCTTCGTTGTGATCCTCCATTATGGTGCTAATATCAGAGCATTCCGGGTGTTTGAAATTGATGAAATTTTTAAAGCTTTCATTAAAAAAAGAGAGCCCTTTTTTGCTGTGACCAATCCAGATAGTCCTATCGTTGTCGCGATATAGGCAAGTGATATTGTTGGATGGCAGAGAATTGTCTTTGTTTGAGTTTTGAACACAGTTTGTTATGCTGTTTTTTGATTTGTCAAAAATAAAAAGCCCTTTATGGTCTGTTCCAATCCATATTTCGCCTGGCTTATTTTCGATAATGCTGCTAACGAAATTAATGTCGCTGTCTACACTGGATTTTAATGTTATAGAGCTCCATTTCTTAGTTTGATGATCTTGATAAGAAACTTCATTGGGGTTATTGCTGAAATAGACCCATAATCCGTTGTTGCTGTCCAGAAAAACGATATGCCATTCATCAGTTCCATTTTTTCTGCTGGAAGCTGGGAGTTTAATGGTTTTAATATGGCCTGTAGTACTGTTTAACTGCCAGCATTTTTGAGAATTTTCAATGCAATATACAGACTCGCCATTATCTGTTACGCTAGCAAAAAAAGGATTTTCAATGTTTACGCCAGTAAAGACAGAAGTATGCCTTTTTTTTATATCGTAGAAAAATATGTTTTTTTTATTGAAAACCCATAAATTCTTTTTTTTATCCACATAAATTTTACAGTTGGCATCTGCGCGAATGTGCAACTTATTTAAAAGAGAAGTGATGTCCGTAATAAAGCAGTCCTTATCTCTGTTATATATCGCATTATCATGCCCGAAATTGACCCATATATTTCCCAAGCCGTCTTCTTGAAGACCTAAAATATCGTTGGAAATTAAGCTATTGGGCTTTTTGGAGTTGGTGGTGTAAACTTTGAATTCGTAACCATCATATCGATTAAGTCCAGTTTCAGTGCCAATCCATAAAAAACCGTAGCTGTCCCTTAGAAATGTCTTGACATTGGTGCTCGAAAATCCTTCGCTGGTTTTCAACTGGTGAAAAATATAATTGGACTGCGCAAGAATACTTTGGAAAGAAATTATTCCAAAAAGAGCAAGAAACAATAAGAGGACTTTATGCTTTTTCATTCGGTCTAAATTAATCATTTATCTGAATTTGCAGTGTAAGAAGGGCTATTTTTATCTAAAATCACAGTCAACATTCCAATTCATATCAATTCTATTTTCTTTAGAATCGATATGAGAAATTGAAATGTGCAATAAGCCTTTACTTTATAAAATGGCTTATTTTTCAAAGCTGTATTGAATGCCTTTTGTGATGCTATTCCAGTCGTCTGTTCGAAAAGGAACAGCAGGGAAATTTTCAGCATTGTACAGATTACAATCACTAGCATCGTCAGCCCAACCGTAGCGAATTGCTTCTGGATTCTGAACCTGATCGCTCCATACCAAAAGCTGGCTGCCTTTTATTTGAGCTTTGGCATAATGAAAAACATGATCGGATCCTGCAATTTCAAATCCTTTTATATATTGGTATTTGTCATGAACCATTAAACCGTTTTCGGCATTGTCAAATGTTAAGAGCATCTGATTGCCTTTCGTTTCCATAGATTTGTAGGCTGGTCCGCTGAAAACTTTTCCTTTGCCATACACTTTATTTAAAGCGATGGCAGCCAGTCTGTATCCTACATCTTGTTTATTTTTTGGATGAATATCTTTTGGATCTCCAATATCTGCAGTAACGCACATGCCAGTATTGACAACATTGTTAAGGGTGAAAGTTTGCGCTTCTCTTAATTCTGCCCAATAACTGCCAACGCTGCTGTTTCCTCCAAACTCATTAAAAGAAGACAGCTGGACAAAAAAGAAAGGAAAATCACCTTGATTCCATTTTGTTCTCCAGTCATTGATTAGTAACGGAAAAGCTTTTTTATATTGTTCGGCACGTGTAGCATTTGCCTCGCCTTGATACCATAAAACTCCTTCAATAGCATACGGAATCAAAGGATTGATCATGGCATTATAAAGAAGGGCAGGGTAGCTGTTTGGAGACAAGTCTGTTCTGATTTCTGTAACCTGAAATTTCCATTTTCCTGCAAGTGGTACAATGGTACTGTCTACAGTTAATTTTAAGTCAGCCTCATCGCCAAAAATGCCGCCTCCTCCGCTGTAATCTGTCACTCTTACTGCAATAGTGTTAAGCCCGTCTTTAAGCGTTCCGGCAGGTACTTTGTATATTCTTTTTTTGTCCCATTGGGTATTCTTTCCCACTTCAATTCCATTTACATAAGAAAGGTCTTCATCGTCTATTTTGCCAAGCTCCAATAAAGCCTCTTTACCAGCATCTTCTTTTGAAATCATAAAAGATTTGCGCATCCACAATGTGCCGTCTAAACTGCCCAATTGCTGGTTCCACAATTGCGGTACGTGCATTTCTGGCCACGAACTATCGTCAAAGTTTACCGTTTTGTATTGGCTTTCTGAGTTTGAAGTGATTTTAGATCCTTGAAGATTTTCAATCTGTACTTTCAGTGTAGCCAGTTTATTTTTCAGCAATGAATCCATAGGGATTTTTGGTAGGTCGACAATCATGCTGCTGAATTCGGGACTTTTTTCAAAAGCTTCCCTGCTGGTCCATGTTTCCACGCAAGTGCCTCCCCAAGAGGAGTTTATTATCCCAATAGGGATTTTTAATTCATTGTATATTTTTTTGGCGAAAAAATAACCCACCGCTGTAAAAGCTCCTGTATTTTTTTTACTGCTTTCTTTCCAACTTCCAGCTTTGAGTTCCTCTTTAGGTGTCGAGTTTAAATCTTTGTCTACTAAAAATTGTCTTATCCAAGGATTATCTGCCTGACTGATTTCATAATCGGCATTCTGTGCCTGAGCAACTGGCCATTCCATATTAGACTGTCCGCTGCATACCCAGACTTCGCCGACTAGGACGTTCTCAATAATAATACTGTTGTTTCCTTTAATGGTCATTTTAAAAGGACCGCCTGCTTTTTCAGGTTTCAAGTACAAAAGCCATTTTCCGTTTTTGTCCGCTTTAGTTTTCTGAGTCTGTTTGTTAAAAGTGACTTCAATTTTTTCTCCAGAATTGGCCCATCCCCAAACAGAAATAGGTTTATTGCGCTGTAAAACCATTCCATCGCTAAAAAGCAGTGGCATTTTTACATTTGCATTTGCACACAAACTCAGGGCAAAAAGCAAAGTGATTAAATTCTTTTTCATTTGATTGGTTTAAATTTATAGTTAGTCAGTGTTGAAACCTGCAACAGAAGCTGCAGGAATCTTTAAGAATTATGGCTGTTTAGAAAAAAGTCATTTTTATTGCTGCCAAACGGTTACGCCTCCTGGCGGTACCGTTTTACCGCCAATTAAAATATTTGCAGTGTTGGATATTTTTTCGATCTGGTAATCTTCTGAAGAATAATTGACTGCAATCCAGAATCCATCTCGCCAGCTAACGTAAACTCCTTTAGGATAATGCTCCACAGCGATCCCAACCTGATTATACACCTGCTGCAGGACTTCTTTTTCAAGTTGTCCATCGTCTGTATCTGTGCCAATATAAGTAACGGTTCCTTTCCCTATTTTGTTGGTCACCACAGCTGCCGTGCCTGCGTAAAATTGGTTCGTGTATTTGGCAAGTACATTTTCGGGCTTATTGGTTTTTACTAAATCTGCCCAGTTGTTCCAGTAATATTCTTTTCCGAAACCTTGGATAGTTCCTTTTGCATAAGGCAGAAGATGATCAAAGTCTTCAATTTTGGCATCGATTAAAGGATAAATCGGAGCGCCCCATCCTGCTTGGAATAAATGGCCGTTTCTGTCCTTAACAGCCGTACGCACGGTTAAGATTAAATGCCCGCCTTGTTTTACGTACTCTGTCCATTTGGCAATAAGTTTCTCATCGGCCAGTTCGTATGCAGGAGCAACCACAACCGCATAAGAATCTAATGGTTCGTTTTCATAAATTATTTCTGCTGGTGCTCCGTATGATTTTACGATTTCAAGATATTTTTGAAAAAAAGATAGCGTATTCCATTGGCTTGTTTGCGCTTGACGGCCCATGCTCCAAGAATTGTCATAATTCCATAATAAAGCAGTTCTTCGAGCCTTAATTTCTCTAGGCATTTCTGCCTTCGGATTATAAGCTTTTCTTAATAATTTCATTTCCTGCATCGTCTGCTGGTAATCTTTTCCTCCTTGTGATAGGGTAGTTCCATCAAGTTTTGTAATGCCGCTGTGGTATTGCTCTGCACCGTAATTGATCTGGCGGTAACGATAAGAGCACGCAAAAGACATGCCTTCGGCCATACAATGATAAAGCCACATGCGTACTACGCCGGGCTGCAGCAGAGGATTAACATTTCCCCAATTGACAAAACCAGGCTGAAGCTCCATAATTCCTGAAATATTATCTCTGGTTTTAAAGAAGCTCAAGGCAAAAGAAAGTTCTTGAGGATCGCCAAGACGAAAGCCTTTGTCTCCAATATTAAAAACTCCTTTGTTAGGATAGCTGGTAAAAGAGTTAAAATCGAGTTTTTTTGTTCTTCTAGGATCTGCTGATGGAGTAGTAGCGGTATAATTTGTTGTTACAAACTGATTTTTAGCAATTAAAGGTCTGATAAGGTCTGCTTGAAAATCTAAAAAATCGGCCTGTGTATCGGCTGTATATCGTTTAAAGTCCAGCAAAGCATGCGGATTGATTCCCCACCATCCAACATGATCAGCATTTGGGATTTTAACTTGGTCAAAACTGCTGTACGTCTGACTCCAGAAAGAGGCTCCCCATGCCGTATTTAAAGCGTTTATGGTGCGGTATTTATTCTCTAACCATTTGCGGAAAGTGTCTTGAGAAGAAGGACTGTAATCTTCTTTCGCTTCTGGCTCGTTGTCGAGCTGCCATCCCATTACATTTGGATTATGGCCATAGCGCGCTGCCAATTTACTAATGATGTTTTTAGAAAAATTTCTCCATACTGGATTGCTCAAAGACTGCTGTGCTCTTGTTCCATGTTCAGCCCTTTGATAATGGCTGTCCATCAGATAGATTTCAGGATATTTAATGCCCATCCAAACGGGTGAAATTGCTGTAGGTGTGCCTAAAATAACTTTTAATTTGTATTTTCCAGCCAAATCGATTACTTCGTCAAGCCATTCAAATTTGTAAAGTCCTTCTTCTGGCTCCATGTCTATCCATGCAAATTCTGCAATGTGAATAAACTCAAAACCAGTCTTAGAAATGTTACTAATGTCTCTTTCCCAGTCTTTTTTATTCCAGTGTTCCGGATAGTAATAAATCCCCATTGCCATCAGATTTTCTTTAGGAAAGAAAACAGGAGATTTCTGTGCCATTGCGCCTGCTGAAGACAGCAGCAATAAACAAACGATATAGTTTTTTAATTTCATGGATCTATATTTTTCTCACTTGCATAGAGACCTGCATTAAGGTTGTCCTAAATGCAGATGCTGAATGTGATTGTTCTAAGATGATTAAATTTTTATGACTTGAAGCGCTCCGTTATAATCGATTTCTTTTCCAGAAGCATCAGAAAGGAATGCCTTCGGGTTGGATGGATCAACAACGACGATTTTAAATTTTCGGTCTTTTAGCATGCCTTTAAAATCTCCTTTGCGCTCGCCAATGGTTAAAGTTCCCTTTTCTTGATTGAAATGGAAGCTTATCGCACTATAATGGCCTTTTTCATAATTGTAGTTAACTCCTTCATCTTCATACAAGGTAAAACTGCCATCGCGGCCTTTATAAACATACAATATAACATGATCAGCAGGTTTCTGATCGGTGTATTGGATTTCAGGGCCAACAGGAACTATAGCGCCTTCAGGAATAAATAGCGGAAGACGTCCATAAGGAGCATCTGCCTGTAAAGTTTGTCCGCCTAAGAGCTGCTTGCCCGTATAAAAATCATACCAGTTTGTGCCAGCAGGAAGATACACTTCTCTTTTTCGTGCTCCATATTGGTAAACAGGGCAGACCATAAAAGAAGATCCGAACATGAATTGGTTGCTGATGTTAACGACATTTTTATCGTTTTGAAAATCCATCACCAAAGGACGCATAATGGTATAATCGTTAAAATGCGTCATACCCGCCATTGTATAGATATAAGGCATTAATCTATAGCGAAGGCGGTCATAATATACAATAGACTCGTATGCTGGGTGACCTTCGGGAGCAATGTTCCAAGGTTCGCGATAAGGAAATTGTCCGTGTGATCGGTATAGCGGAGCAAAAGCTCCAAACTGATGCCAGCGTGCATTTAATTCACGCCATTCTTTGCTATCAGAGTTTTCATTTCCATTTTTGTCGTACTGCTGCTGTGCGCTCACATAACGGTCTTCCACACAAAATCCTCCAATATCCATCGTCCAGTACGGAATACCGCTTGCAGCAAAGTTAAGACCTGCCGAAATCTGTGCTTTCAAATCTTCCCATCTCGTTGCAATATCGCCGCTCCAGGTTGCTGTTGAGTAACGCTGCAGTCCAGCGAAACCTGATCTCGTTAAAAGAAACACACGTTTATTAGAATCTACAGCTCTTTGCCCATCGTAGATTGCTTCTGCATTCATTAAAGCATAAGTATTGAAATATTCGGTTGCAGGCCCTAAAGCGGTTGGTCCCTGCAATTTTTTGCGGTACTCCATATCGGTGCAGTCCAATACGTTAGGTTCACTAGCATCCATCCACCATGCATCAACTCCTATAGGATATAAATTCTCATAAATCTGCTTCCAAAACAGTTTGCGCGCACCGCTTGCATAAGCGTCATAAAATGAGCCTACGTAACCTGGGCCAACCCAGTCGCGTACATTGTCTTTAATGGCCTGCTGATACATCCATCCTTTTTGGTCGAATTCTTTAAAGTGGTCTGTGGTTTTATAAAATTTAGGCCAGACGGAGATCATCATTTTGGCATTCATCGAATGGATGGAGTCTGTCATGGCTTGTGGATCAGGAAAACGCTTAGGATCAAACTTGTGGCTTCCCCATGCATCATCTTCCCAATAATTCCAGTCCAATACGATATTGTCAATTGGAATCTGGCGCGTTCTGAATTCTTTTAAATTGCTTAAGATTTCATCTTGGGTTTTGTATCGCTCGCGGCTCTGCCAATATCCCATTGCCCATTTAGGCATAATTTGGGATTTTCCCGTCAAGGTTCTATATCCCTTAATTATGCTGTCCATGGAATTGCCATGAATAAAGTAGTAATCGATTTTTTTGTTCATTTCGCTCCACCAGACCTGGCTGTTTTTTTCCTCAGCCAATTGAGGCGTTCTTACCCTTAATCCGCAGTAAGAGGTTGAACCGTCTGGTCGCCATTCTATCCTTAAAGCAGTTCGTTTGTCTGCTTTTAGATTCATAGAGAATTTGTAGCTATTCGGATTCCAAGCGGTTCTCCATCGCTCGGCAACCACTAATTGATTGTCTAAATAGACTTTTACATATCCAGAATAGTACAATATAAATTTATATTCTCCGTCCTGCGGAGCTTCAATTTCGCCTTCATACGTGACATTAGCATTTTTTAAAGGAAGATCCGTTGGCAGGTTTTTAATGCTTTTTACATCCTCAAAAAAAATGGATTTTTCTTCGCGAATCAGCGGTGCATTTTTCTTCTCAGGTGTGCTGTAAGTTCCCGTTAAGAAACCAGGTTCGCCATTTTTTCCAAATAATTTGAAAACCTGATTTAATTGTTCATAAGGACGGCTGTCTCCAAATCGGCTTAAAGAATAGCTGTCCCACAAAAGCCCGTAATTTTTATTTGATACGACAAATGGTACAGATACTTTGGTATTGTATTGAAAAAGTTCTTCGCTTTTATCCTTATAATTAAATTCGTCCGACTGATGTTGTCCTAGTCCGTAAAAAGCTTCATCTTGAGGCGACTCAAATATTTGGCGCACGGTATAGCCTTTTGTCTGATCGGCTTGTATTGGAAGAAAGGTTCTGCCTCCGCCTGCTTTTTCGGCCAACAGTATTTTTCCGTTTTTATCTTTAAATTTGATTCCGCCGTCTTTTGCCGAAACCATAACATTCAGCGTTTTGGTTGAGAGTTTAATGGAATCTTTCGATTGATTAATGTGAAATGGAACAGTTTGCTGGTTGGGAACAATAATCAGACTGGAATCTTTTTGAAATTCTTGTGCTGTTGCAGCAACATGTATGAGATCATTGCCTAAAACCTGAAGGCGCAGTGTGCGCAATTGGTTTTCTGTGCTTGGGTTTAGGCCTATTAAAACACCGTCATCTGTTTTGGTGTAATTTTTAACAGCACATGATGCCAAGAGTAATCCAGCCGAAAGACCTAATGCTATTGTGTTTTTTTTCATGTTTTTTGGTTACGAATAGTTTATGATAATTAGCAGTTTTGTGATTTCTCGATTTAAAAGCATAGGAAACTGATGGAGCTGAAATTTGAATTTCTGTAAAGTTATTAGCAATCCGTATTTTAGATTGCAAAAGCTTATTAGAATCCTATTGCTAAATCGATTGTGTCAGGGTGTAAAAATATCCTTTAATGAAAGAGCATATGGGGTATAAATGTGTCATTTGACAGGCTCTTATGTATCATTATGCTTATTGAAGACCGTGAGGGGGATGGAATGTATTTTATGACAGGTCAAAATGTATCATTTTTTTTGCACCAGCCAACTAAAGAGTACATTAGCATCTGCAAAATTTCGAGGCAAGAATTAAAAGGCTTTTTTGAAGATCATATGCTCCTTCTTTTGAATTGCGACAGCATAAAAAAATCTTAAGCTTCTGCTTTTATATAATATGCAAACTAAAAAACTAAAACTATAATACTATTAACTATCAAACCATCAAAATGAAATTTATTTACCAATTAATTTGCCCTTTGCTTTTCTGTGTGATGAGCTATGGACAGAAGTATGAGAAAACAAGTCTTGGGATTAAAACCGAAGCAGACGGAAATACAATAGAAATTCAGTTTTACAGTCCTTCGATTGTAAGGGTTATAAAATATCCTGCAGCAGGAGTTTATTCCAAAGAAAGCCTTTCGGTAATCATGAAACCGTCGGCGACTGCTTTTACAGTAAAAAGTCAGGAAAGCCAAGTGGTTTTAAAATCCGAAAGTTTAAATGTTGCGGTACAGTTTCCAACAGGAGAAATCTCATTTGCAAGTTCAGATCAGACTTTACTTCGCGAGAAAAAACATGGAACAAAATTTAAACGAGTAAAAGATACCGATACCGATTCTTATGCCGTATATCAGGGATTTGATTTGGACAAAAATGAACCTATATATGGATTAGGACAGCACCAGAGAGGAGATTTAAACCAAAGAAATCAAAATTACCGTTTGGAACAGGGAAATACAGAAGATGCTGTAACTTTTTTCCAGTCGGTAAAAGGGTATGGACTTTTTTGGGATAATTATGCTCCAACAGAATTTAAAGATGATGCCAATGGGACTTCATTTGAATCTAATGTGGGAGATGGGGTAGATTACTATTTTATGTATGGCAAAAATGCAGATGGAGTGGTTTCGCAAATGAGAAAGCTTACAGGAAGCGCTCCAATGTTTCCGCTTTGGACATATGGTTTCTGGCAAAGTAAAGAACGTTATAAAAGCCAAAACGAAATAGTCGGCGTAGTAAAAAAATACCGCGAACTGGGAGTGCCTCTAGACGGAATAATTCAAGACTGGCAGTATTGGGGGAATAATTATTTATGGAATGCGATGGAGTTTCTTAATCCTGAATTTTCTGAGCCTCAAAAAATGGTGGATGAAATTCATGGCCTGAATGCTCATATGATTATTTCGATCTGGTCTTCATTTGGACCAAAAACCAAACCTTATAATGAGTTGAATAGTAACGGAATGCTATTTGATTTTTTGACGTGGCCTGAATCTGGCAGCGAAATTTTTCCGCCCAAAAAAGATTATCCTTCTGGAGTGCGTGTTTATGACGCCTATAACCCAAAGGCAAGAGACATTTATTGGAAATATGCAAGCGAAGGCCTTTTCGCAAAAGGAATTGACGGCTGGTGGATGGATTCGACAGAGCCTGATCATCTTTGGGTAAAGCCAGAAGATTATGATACCAAAACCTATTTGGGAACTTTTAGAAAGGTGCGAAATGCTTATCCTCTGATGACTGTTGGAGGAGTTTACGATCATCAGCGAAAAGAGACTTCAGATAAACGAGTTTTCATATTGACAAGATCTGCTTTTGCTGGCCAACAGCGTTATGGTGCAAATACATGGACAGGAGACGTAGGATCTAGTTGGGAAAACCTGCGCGCCCAGATTCCAGCAGGACTTAATTTTACCCTTACTGGTATGCCACATTGGAATTCAGATATTGGAGGTTTTTTTGCTGGTGCTTATAACCAAAAAGGAGAAGTTTCTGGAGCAGATAATCCTTTGTTTCGTGAGCTTTATGTTCGTTGGCTGCAATTTGGCGCTTTTAACCCGATGATGCGTTCTCATGGAACAGATATACCTCGCGAGATCTATAACTTTGGTCAGAAAGGAGAATCGGTATACGATGCGATTGAGAAGTTTATACATCTGCGCTATTCCTTATTGCCTTATATTTATTCGACATCATGGGAAGTAACTCATAGAGATTCTAGTTTTATGAGGGCATTATTTATGGATTTTGCTGCTGATTCTAAAAGCTGGGATATTAAAGATGAATTTATGTTCGGAAAATCTATTTTGGTTGCACCAGTGGTTGAGGCTCAATATACACCCGAAAAAATAAAAGAAGGCCAGAATCAAAATCAAAGTATAGATTTTACAGCAGAAAAATCAAGAACCGTTTATCTTCCTGCTGGAAGCGGCTGGTACGATTTCTGGACAAACGAAAAACTGCAAGGCGGTCAGGAAATTACCAGAAAAACAAAACTGGATATGATACCGCTATTTGTAAAGGAAGGCGCTATACTTCCAATCGGACCTCAAGTGCAATTTGCGGAGGAAAAAAAATGGGACAATCTTCAAATAAAAGTCTATCCTGGAAAGGATGGTTTCTTTACTCTTTATGAAGATGAATTTGATAATTATAATTATGAAAAAGGTGCCTACACAGAAATTGATTTCAGCTATAACGACAAGCAAAAAAAATTAACTATTTCTAACCGTAGAGGACAATATAAGGGCATGTTATCTGAAAGGACTTTTACCATTGTGCTGCCAGACGGAACAAAAAAAGTGTTGGCATATAAAGGAAAAAAAATAGAATATAAACTGTAAGCCGGAAAGTATGCCTTTAAAAAGAATATGTTATGTCTGCGATCTAATTGATAATCCAGAGCTTATAGAAGAATATAAAAAGTATCATCTTGCAGAAAATGCGCGTCCCGAAATCACAAAAAGTATTAAAGATGCAGGAATAGTCTCTATGGAAATTTACCTCCTAGCCAACAGATTATTTATGATTATAGAAGTGGATGAAACTTTTACTCCCGAAAGAAAACAGCTCATGGATGCTGCAAACACAGAGGTTCAGGAGTGGGAGCGTCTGATGTGGAAATTTCAGCAAGCGCCTCCTGGAGCAAAAGAGGGCGAAAAATGGCTGAAGATGGAGCAGATCTACACCTTGCCATAGTTTTCAAATTTTTAGGCTTGAACAGTTTGCATAATTCCAAGTTAATGGAATTATGCAAATGGTTTAAGTTTTATATTATAGATGTTATGGTGCATTAGATTATACTTAAATTTTTAGTGTTGTTTCTTTTTATAATAAAGTTGTGCCAATCCAGTTTCAAATGTTTTTGCCGAAATAAATTCAAGTATTTGCTCAGGTCTTCCGTCTTTAAAAAGTTTGGTTCCGTTGCCCAATAAAACAGGGATAATTGAAATTATGAATTCATCGATTAAACTATTTTGCAGCAGTTCGTTTATTACTTCGGCACCACCATCACAATAAATGTTTTTTCCTTTTTCAGACTTTAATCGACCGATAAGTTCCATTAAGCTTCCGGTATAAAAAGTAGTTTTGCCAATTGGCGGCCTTTCAGTTCGGGTTATTACATAAACCTCTCTTTGGCCATTGTCGTAATGAGATGGACCAATTTCTTTAAGGACATAGTCATACGTTTTTCTGCCAATAATTATTGTATCTATGTTTGCCGTAAATTCGGCATAACCATAATCTTCTCCCTCTTTTTCTACGAGTTTTAAAAAACTCAAATCATCATTGGGCTTTGCAATGTATCCATCTAGGCTCATAGCAATAAAAAGTGATATTTTTCGCATTGGTTTTAATTTTGAATGTTTAGCCAAATATACTTTCAGTCCATCAATTGTATTTTGTAAAAATGCGACAAATTATAGCGAAGATAGAGAAAGTCCGGTATTTCGCTTAATTTCATTGCTAAGATGCGAAAGATCATAATAACCGCATTCAAATGCAATATCCGACAAGCTTCGATCTTGGTTTGTTTTTTCAATAGCATTTAATGCATTTTGAAAACGGATGATATTTGTGTATTTTTTTGGCGACAACCCGATATACTTTTTAAAATTTCGCTCCAGCTGTCTCACCGTTGTACAATTCTTTTGAGCTAATTCATAAATGCTAATTTGTCCGTTTGTTAAATCTATATCCCTAATAACAGATTGTAACGGAATGTTTCTGCTTTTTATTCTTTCCAAAAAAAAGCAATCGAAATAACTAAAGGACTTTTTAAATATTTTATCGATGCTAAATGAATTAGATTTTTCAAATTCAACAGTATCATTAATCAAAGTATTTTGTGGATCATAGCTGTAGAAATTGGCAAAAGCAGCAGGTTTTAGGCATGCACCCGCTAAATGGGTATCGGTATCAATTAAGCTGTCTTTATACGAATTCATCGCACCAACAGCGTAAGTTTTTCCAAATTCCAGATACAGAGAACCGTTATCTGTCAAACAGCTATTGCCTAAATTTATTATAATTCCACTGCAGCCGTCTGGATAAACCCGTTCCCACTGCGCTCCATTTGGATTTCCTTTCAGTTCCCAAAAGAAATGTATATAAGGTTCTAATTCCTTGCAGGGTTTTATTTTTAGGTATTCCATACACATCTTTATTGATTTGCAAAAATAGTTAACCTTCAACTTGACCGAATAAAATAGACTGTTAAATATGTCTATGCTTTTGACTGATAAATCCATCTTATGGGATGGCATTATATATAATTTTATTTTCGGTTCCAGAACCTATTTATTGGCTTTCTGGTTTATTCGTTAGTACTGCTAAGTATTAGTAGTAATTTTTTGTTAGGTTTTGTTTGAGCAGGGAGATTAATGTAAAGATTTAATCTCCTTTGTTTTATCAGACCGAAGTGAATAAAGACAATTTAATAAATATATGATTTATATGAAAAGTGAGAATTTTAAAATTAAAAACCGCAGTTCCTTAAAGTTGGCTGTAATGGCCTTTGTGCTGTTATTTTCTGGATCTATAAAAGGATTTTGCCAAAACGAAGAAAAAACAAAAAGTGCTTTTGGAGTTATTGAAAGGCTTGTTGGGAGTCGCGCGAGCGAATTTCAGTTAAGTCTTGCGGAAGACAAAAAAAGTAATACGGAATGGTTTGAAATTCAAACAGAGAATAATCTGGTAAAGATAAAAGCGTCAACCAATACCGCAATCTGTTATGCAGCTTACAATTTCTTAAGAGACATAGGAGCAGTTTTGGTAAGCTGGGAAGGAAACAGAATGGATCTTCCTAAAGCTTGGCCTAAATATTCAAAAAAAGGAGAAACGCCTTTTCAGTACAGAGAATATCTGAATGCCTGTACTTTTGGCTATACAACTCCGTGGTGGGACTGGAGACGTTGGGAACAGGAAATTGACTGGATGGCATTACACGGAATCAATCTACCGACTGCAATGGAAGGTCAAGAAGCGGTATGGCAGGAATTGTGGAAAGAATATGGCTTAACAAGCTCGCAGTTAGAATCTCATTTTGCAGGACCAGCTTATCTGCCTTGGCAGCGTATGGGAAATATCAATAGTCTCGAAGGGCCATTGCCTCAAGAATGGTTCGTTAAGAAAGAAGAGCTCCAAAAGAAAATCTTAGAAAGAATGAAAGCGCTGGATATGCATCCTGTTGTTCCTGCTTTTAGCGGTTATGTGCCAAAGGCTTTCGCCGAAAAACATCCCGAAGCCAAAATAACCGAATTAAAATCATGGTCTGGAGGCGGTTTTGCAAGCACTTTTCTGTTAGATTCCAAAGATCCTTTATTCAAACAAATTGGAAAGCGTTTTATTGAAATTTACACCAAAAAGTACGGGAAATCTAATTTTTATTTAGCTGATTCTTTCAATGAAATCGAACCTCCAGTTTCTGAACATAATAAATATGAAGAACTTTCTAATTATGGAAGCGCTGTTTATGAAACTATAAACGAAGCCGCTCCCGGTGCAGTATGGGTGATGCAAGGATGGCTTTTTGGCGATAACAAAGAATTTTGGACAAAAGAAGCGACAAGTGCCTTTTTAAGCAAAGTTCCCAACGAAAAAGTGATGGTTCAGGATTATGCCAACGATAGATATAAGGTATGGGAGAATCAGGAAGCTTTTTATGGCAAACAATGGACGTATGGTTATGTGCATAATTATGGAGGTTCTAATCCTGTGTATGGAGATTTGAATTTTTATAAAGAAGAATTGGCGAGTTTGCTGAAAAATCCGAAGAAAGGAAATATTGTAGGTTACGGCGCAATGCCTGAAGGATTAAACAATAATTCTATTGTTTACGAATATATATATGATCTTCCGTGGACCAAGGCAGAACAGTCTCTAGAGGATTGGTTGGCTAAGTATTTAAATGCAAGATACGGACAGACTTCACCAGCAGTTTTTCAGGCTTGGGAATTATTGCTGAAATCGGTTTACAATGTCAAATATTGGGAAACACGCTGGTGGAATGATTGGGCTGGTGCGTATTTGCTTTTCAAACGTCCAACAGTTAAAATTACAGAGTTTAAAGAAAACCCTGGAGATAAAGAAAAGCTTAAAGAAGCTTTGGACATTTTAAGCCAAGAAGCTAAAAAATACAATAAAAAGAATCTTATCCAATACGATCTGATAGATGTTTCAAGACATTATTATTCCCTTTCTATTGACGAAGATCTGATGGCATGCGTAAAAGCGTATCAGCAGAAAGATATCGCAAAAGGAGACCAGTTATTTAAAAAGATAGAAAAACAAGTTTTGCATATAGATGCTATAATGTCTGGACAGCCATTAAATAGCTTAGATCAATGGGTAAAGTCAGCTTCTGATTATGGAAGTTCGTCTGAGGTTTCTTCTTTATATGTTAAAAACGCCAAAACCTTAATTACGTTATGGGGCGGAGAAGGCCATTTGAACGACTATGCTTCAAGAGCATGGAAAGGAATGTACAAAGGATTTTACTGGCCAAGATGGAAAATGTTTTTGGAGGCTCTTAAAAAGGCATCTGCTGATAATAGTTCTTTTGATGAAAATAAAGAAAGAGAATCAATTAAAAATTGGGAAATAAATTGGACAGAGCATAAATAAAAAGAACATTAGATAATAATTACTTCGTATATAAACATAATTTAACACCATATTTCTAACATAACCTAAAACCACACCATCAGTATGCAGAAGAAAAATTTCCGAAATCGATTTATTAGTCAGTTTTTCATTATATAATTTTATAAAAAAAACGTCGCTAAGCCTTGTTATAATTGACTTTATAGAAATTATCCATGTTTATGAATAACTTGTCCATTTGTTAACATTTCTTTAGCACTAATTTCGTCAATACTTTAACTAAAATAACCAACATTACAATGGAAAAACTTAAACTATTATTATTAGCCTTTTTCTTTGGCTTTTCAATTAATACTTGGGCACAAAAAACAGAAGTGTCTGGTGTTGTATTGGATGACAAAGGTATTCCTATGCCAGCAGTTAATGTACTTGAAAAAGGTACAACAAACACTGTTACAACAGATTTTGACGGAAAATTTAAATTTACAGCTTCAAACAAAAATGCAACCCTTGTATTTTCATTCATGGGATTTGAAGATCAAGCCGTAAAATTAGACGGAACGAAAACTAATTTTTCGATTAAAATGCTGTCTACCACAACTAACCTAGAGCAAGTTGTTGTTGTAGGTTATGGCAAAGGATCTCGTAAAAACTTAACCACTGCAGTTTCATCTGTAAAGGCTGAAGATTTGAACAGAGGAGCAATCAGCGACGTTGGACAGCTCTTGCAAGGGAAAGTTTCTGGTTTGAACATTTCATCAAGCGGCGATCCAACGAAAACGGCTTCTGTGGTTTTGCGTGGAGCTTCAACATTAAATAGTTCTCAAGGGCCATTTTATGTTATTGACGGTATTCCTGGTGTTGACATTTCTGTGATTTCGCCAGATGATATTGCTACTATTGACGTTTTGAAGGATGCTGCTGCAACGGCAATTTATGGTAACCGTGCTGCAAATGGAGTTATAATGGTAACAACAAAAAAAGGAAGCAAAGGCAGAACGCAAGTGGCGTACAACGGATATGTTGGTTGGGAAGAAGTTTCAAATGATCTCGATATGATGGATGCAAACCAATTGAGAGATTTTACAAAAAGAAACAATCTAAACTTTACTCCAGAAAATGACAAAGGTGCCAACACGAACTGGCAAAAAGAAATTTTAAGACCTGGACGCGCCAAATCGAGCAGCCACAACTTGTCTATGAGTGGTGGGGGAGATCACGGAAGTTATACAGCAAGTATCACATCCATTAATAAAGAAGGGGTGATGTTAAAAAGTGACTTCTCTCGTATTATTGCCCGTTTGTCTGTCGAACAATTTGCTTTTGATGATAAGGTTAAATTTGGCTTGAATGTTACTAATTCAAATACAAAATATCAAAATGTACCACAACGTAATACGGTACTTTTGCAGGCGGCAAGTTATCTTCCTGTATCTCCAGTAAGAAATCCTGATGGAAGTTTATTTGAAAATTTTGTGAGCCCAGGATATTTTAACCCTGTAGCTTTAATCGAACATGGTACTGACGAAACTAGAACAGATAACCTTGTAGGAAATCTTACTGCTGAAGTAAAGCTTCCTTTTGGAATCACTTATAATTTGAATTTAGCACATCAGAGATTAACTGCATCTCACGGAGAGTTTTATGACAGTTACTATTCTCAATACAACAGTGCGAACTTTTATAACAACCCAGATCCGCCTTTGACAAAAACATTGGTTAACTTTGGTGTAAATGGTTCTGCATTGAGAAATTCTTATGAAACTAGAAATAATATTATAGAGAGTTTCTTTACATGGGATAAAACATTTGGAGACCATAAAATAAAAGCTGTTTTGGGGTATTCATGGCAAGAAAATACTTTAGGAGACGGTTTTCAGGCTACTACGACAAACTTTCCTGTAGATAATGTTGGATATAACAATTTAGCATTAAGTAATTATACTTCAGTTAATGGTTATGTAGTAAATTTTGGTGATAGCAAAGCCTATCAAAAAACACGTTTAATCTCATATTTCGGACGTTTAAACTATAATTATAAAGACAAATATCTTTTGCAAGGATCTCTAAGAAGAGACGGTGGTTCTATGTTTGGTGCAAATAACCAATGGGGATATTTTCCATCTATAGGAGGTGCATGGAGATTGGATAAGGAAAGTTTTATGCAGAATCAAAATGTTTTTAGTGATTTGAAACTGCGTGCAAGCTGGGGGGTAACAGGAAATTCTTCTGGATTTAATGCTTACACGGCTCAATTTATATCTGGAAGTTTAGGAACTTTTTATTACAACGGACAGCAGATTGGGGCTTACGGACCTAACCAAGCAGCAAATCCTGATTTGAAATGGGAAAAAACAGCCACAACAAACATTGGACTTGATTTCTCTATCGCAAAAGGAAAAGTAACTGGTTCTGTTGATGTTTACGACAAAAAGACCACAGATATGATTTTCAACTATAATGTTAATCCGGTGTTGGTGCCAGTAGGAACAATTGTAGCAAACGGAGGTACAATGTCAAACAAAGGTATTGAGCTTAGCTTGAGCACAACGCCAATTAAAACAGCAAATTTCAGCTGGAATTCGAACCTGAACTTGGCTCACAACAAAAATGAGATTGTTAAATTAACTAGTCCGTTTTTTGTTGGCGGAGATTCTATCCGTCGTGTACAGCCAGACGGAGGCGGACAAACAGGAAGCACTTTGCAGATTTTTAAAGAAGGAAAACCTCTTGGACAATTCTTTACTTTAAAATATGCAGGAAAAAATGCAGCTGGAGTTTCTCAGTATTATGACAAAAATGGCGATTTGACAACTACTCCTCAAATCGGAGTAGATTACCATTATGCAGGAAGTGCACAGCCAAAATTATTAATGGGATGGGCAAATAATTTTCAATACAAAAAATTCGATTTAAGTATTTTCTTTAGAGGAGTTTTTGGTAACAAAATTTTCAACGCAACTCGCGCCGATTTATTTAGACCAAGCACAGCAATGACTAATAATATTCTGGTTGATGCAGGAAATGAATCTCCAAATGACTTAAACTCTTTTAAATATTCAGATCGTTTTATAGAAGACGGAAGCTACATAAGATTGGACAACATGACATTAGGATATAATTTTGGTAAAGTAGGCAGGTTCATAAGCAGTCTTCGCCTTTATCATACCGTAAACAACGTATTTGTGATTACTAAATACACCGGAATTGATCCAGAGGTAGAACAAGGAGGAACAGCTCCTGGTGTAGATTCAAATAACTTCTATCCAAAAACAAGAACGTATTTGTTCGGTTTAAATGTGACCTTCTAAAAATTAAATGCTAAAAATTATGAAAAAGATATTAAAATATTTAGGACTCCCAGTACTTATGGCTGGTTTAGTATGGTCTTGCAGTGACCTTGATGTGCCTATTACAACACAATTGACACCTGATGTATTTCCTCAGAATTCAACGCAATATGTTCAGGCTACAGGTCCGGTTTATGTAGCATTCAGAGGAGAATTTTCTTTTGCTTGGTGGTGGGCTCAATCTTTAAGTACAGATGAATCTATTTTGCCTGCAAGGGGAGGAAACTGGTTTGATAACCGAAATTATATTGCCATGCATTACCATGACTGGAATGCTGACAATGGTATTATTGGAAGTCTTTGGGATTGGACATCTAAAGTAATTGGAACAAGCAATCAGACGATATCTATTTTAAGACAGACCATGCCTGAAGGTGCAGAGAAAAAAACTTTGATTTCAGAGATTAAAACCATGCGTGCTATTTCTTATTTTATGTTAATGGACAGTTACGGAGATGTGCCGCTAGATACTTTATACGGAGATTTTACTGCTCATGCTAAAACGCCAAGAAAAGAAGTTTTTAATTTTATTGAAAAAGAATTAAAAAGTGCTGTTCCTTATTTAAATCCAGCATCGGGTGTTAGCACTTACGGCAGACCAAACAAACAGACTGCCAATGCCATGTTGGCTAAATTGTATCTGAATGCCGAAGTATATTCTGGAACACCGCGTTACACAGATTGTATTGCAGCTTGTGATGAGGTAATAAATTCTGGATTGTATGCTGTTGAGCCAAGAGCAACTTACTTGCAGATGTTTTATCCTAGCAACGGACCGCAGATGAAAGAATTTATTTTTGCTGTTCCTTACGATCCGGCAGCAGTGACAGTGGGTTACAACGGACAAATGTATCACGCACGTTATGATGTGCCGCGTTCTGAGAGAGCGAAGTTCGGTCTTCCTTTTACGCCAAGTGCGCCTAGAAGTACGCTGCCTGAATTTTATGCGTATTTCAATGATCCGAACGATATTCGTAACAAACAATGGCTTACAGGTCTTCAATATATGAATGACGGCGTTACGCCAGTTATGGTTACGACAACTAAAAAAGGATACGACCAGTTTTACACAGGATCTGATGGAGGGGCAACATATACGTATCAGGTAAATTTAACGCCAGATATTATACCTCGTCAAAGTGTAGCTTTATTTGATCTTGGAAATGATGAAATCGCTTGGAACATGGGATATAGAAATATTAAATTCTATCCAGATGCCACTTCAACAAATCGTAACCAAAAGAACGATGTTCCTTTCTTACGCTATTCAGATGTGCTGTTGATGAAAGCAGAATCAATCCTTCGCGGAGGTGCTTCTACTCTAGGACAAAGTGCAGATGCCTTGGTAAACATGGTTCGTTCTAACCGTACAACATCTGCACCTTTAAGCGGAGTGACTTTAGAGGATCTTTATAAAGAAAGAAGCCGCGAGTTTGCTTGGGAAGCATGGCATAGAAACGATATGATCCGTTTTGGGAAATATGAAGGATCATGGGGCTATAAAACTAATACAGATGTTTATCGTCGTGTATTCCCAATCCCAACTAATGCAATGGTCTTAAATCCAGCTTTAATTCAAAACGACGGATATTAAAAATAAGGGTTTCAAATAGGTACGCATTGTGTAACCCGATTTAATTTTGAAAGGAGAAGAGCGTAAAAATTCTTCTCCTTTTTACTAAAAGAAAACTGTTTTATTTTGTTGCTCATGATAAACAGTTCAGTTCAGTTTCATTTTTGAATGTGTATAAAGTCTAATCAATGCAGTTTCTGAAAAGTAATGAAGGATTAGGCTTTGTATAACATTCCTTTAAATTTTGAGAAGGCTCTGCCTTAATTGCAAAAATCACAATCAGCCCAATTTTGTCCCATCAATACATGCAGCATAAATGGAACTAAATAAAATCTATAAAATAGGACATATTGCTATAAGTTTGACTCTAGTTTTTTTATTGTCATGCAACGCTCAGAAAAACATTTCTTTACAAAACAAACAAGTATCAGATTTAGTTTATCCGTTGTTGGACACCGAAAATTCAAGATGGTTTTACTTTTCATCAGCAAGCCGTCCTTTTGGTATGGTTAATTTAAGTCCTGATACAGAAATAAAAGGCGATTGGGGAGGCGGATATAAATATACCACAGATACAGTTAAGGGTTTTAGCCACATTCACGAGTGGCAAATGTCTGGCGTCTCCGTAATGCCAGTAACCATGTCTGGTGACAATAAATCAGCTGTTTTTAAAGACTTTTATTCAAAATTTAGTCATCAGAACGAAATTATAACACCGGGATATCATTCGTTGAAATTGGATAGATATCAGATAACCGCAGAATTGACCAGTACACCAAGAGTTGGATTTCATCAATACACTTTTCCAAAAAAAGCGCAGAAAGCCATTCTTTTTAATCTCAATACCATTTTAGGGCCTTGTGAAAACACTAATGGAAAATTAGAAAAAAACAGTGATTACGAACTTTCCGGTTCATTAGTTTTGAGCACTAATTTCAGACGCCCAAAACCTTTAACCGTATTTTTTAAAGTTAAAACCAATCAGCCAATTGCTTCTGTAGAAAGAGATCCTGCAACAGGGAATTATTTAGTCCTTTTTAGTGGAGCAAAAGAACAGATAGTGATGAAAGTTGGCATTTCTTATACGTCAATGGAAAACGCTACGATCAATATCGAAACAGAATTGCCGCATTGGAATTTTAGCCAAACAGTTTCCGATTCAAGAAAAGAATGGAGTGCCTTATTAGGAAGAATAAAAATTGAAGGAGGTACAGAAACCGACCAGAGACGATTTTACACCGATCTATGGCATGCACTACAAGGAAGAAAAATGATCAGCGACGCAAATGGAGCCTATCCTGATAATACAGGAAATCAATTCAGGGTGGGGCATTTACCTTTGAATACTGACGGAAAACCCAAATTCAACCATTACAATTCGGATGCTTTTTGGGGAGCACAATGGACAATCAATACGCTTTGGGGATTGGTTTATCCTGAAATTATGGAAGAATTTGTGTATTCGCTAATGCAGTATTACAAAGATGGCGGTATTATTCCGCGTGGTCCAGCTGGCGGAAACGACACGTATGTAATGACAGGAGCTTCGACAACTCCGTTTATTGTCAGTGCCATTCAAAAAGGAATTGTAAAAGAAAACCTAGAAGAGATATACACAGCGCTTAAAAAAAATCATATGCCAGGCGGTATTATGGAAAAAGCGGGATATGAACACAAGACCAACATTGGTGGCGGACTAAAATATTATATGCAGAATGGATATGTGCCGTATCCGCTTCCCGATGGCAATTTCGGAAGCCATGAAGACGGAGCAAGCCAGACTTTAGAATATGCCTATCAAGATTGGACTTTGGCGCAGTTGGCTAAAAAACTGAACCATGAAGACGATTATCACTATTTTATGAAAAGGTCTCAGAACTATAAAAATATATTTGACACTTCAATTGGCTGGATACGTCCGAAAAATGCAGAAGGAAAATGGCGCGAAAATTACGATCCGTATCAGTATGAAAACGGATTTATTGAATCCAACGGAGCACAGTCAACTTGGTTTGTGCCACATGATATGGAAGGTTTAGCCAATTTAATGGGAGGAAAAGCAAAAGCAGCAGAAAAATTGAATCTCCAGTTTGAAACCGCTCAAAAGTTAAATTTCACTTCTGGTATCTCACATGACGCCGAACTGCATCCAGAATTCAGCAGAATACCTGTAAATTTCGGAAATCAGCCTTCCATGCAGACTTCAAATATTTTTACTCTTTTGGGAAAACCTGATTTAACGCAGTTTTGGACCAGAAATGTAGTCAAAACCACTTTCAGCGGATTATCTCCCAAAACAGGTTACAATGGCGACGAAGATCAGGGTTTGATGGGAAGTTTAAACGTTTTGCTTAAAATAGGCATGTTTCAAATGAATGGGGGAACAGACAAGGATGCAGTTTACCAAATAGGAAGCCCAATTTTCAATAAAATTACAATAGATTTAAATTCGAGATATTATACAGGAAAGACATTTGTAATTAGAGCCCAGAATAATAGCTCAGAAAATGTATATATAAAAAACATCAGATACAATAATAAAGCAGTAGAAGACTTTACGCTTTCGCATCAACAGATTACAAATGGAGGTGAGTTAATCTTAGAAATGTCAGATCAGCCAAAATCTTAATACTAAAGAAATAATTAGGGAATGAAAAATACAAAGTCGCTCATTTTTTTAGCAGCAAGTTTTCTTCTTGCCATAAATAGCAGTGCTCAGCAGAATGTACATCAATATGTTGATCCAATGATAGGTTCAGAAGGCGTAGGAAGAGTTTTTATCGGGCCTTCTTGTCCGTATGGAATGGTAAAACCAAGTCCAGATTGTACTTCTAGTCCAAACAGTGGTTGGCTTCCAGAACCAAAAGAAGTAACAGGATTCAGTCAGGTGCATGTGAGCGGAACGGGTGGCGGGCCAAAATACGGCAACATTCTGATTATGCCTTTTTCGGGTACTTTAGACAAAATGGATCAGATTTCTTATAGAGCTGAAGAAAATGTAAAACTGGGGTATTACGAAACTGTTTTCAAAGAAAATAATATAAAAACTGAAATTACTACTGGAGAGAAAGTTTCATTTTATAGAATTACCTATCCCAAAAACAGCTCTAAAGAGTTAAAAATAGATCCAGGATTTTTTCTAGGAGAAGAAAAAATTCCAGATGCCAGAGAAGCTCAGCAGTTTGTGGGTTCTCAGATCGAGATAGTTTCAGATACAGAAATAAGAGGTTACAGCAGAATTAGAGGCGGATGGAATAACGGAAGAGCGTATACGGTTTATTTCTGTGCCGTTTTCGATCAGCCGATATCAAAATATGTAACTTTTAAAGACGGAAAATTCTACAATAACCAGAAAGCTCAGTTTGATTCAGGAAAGAAAACAGCAGCGCTTCTTTCTTTTGGAAATGCTGGAAAAGAAGAGCTGAACGTAAAAATCGGAATTTCGTTTTTAAGCGAATTAAAAGCCAAAAACAATATAGAAGCAGAAATTCCGCATTGGAATTTTAATAACGTTTTAAGCACATTACAGAACAAATGGGAGAATTTACTAAGCCGCATCCAGCTTTCAAAAGACACTTCAGAAGAATATAAAAAAATGTTTTATACCGGTTTGTATCACACCATGATTATGCCTGTAGACAGAACGGGAGAGAATCCATTATGGACCAATAACGAACCGTATTACGATGATTTTTATACCATTTGGGACACCTTTCGAACATCAAGTCCACTAATCACTTTAATTGACAGTAAACGAAAAGTGGATATCATCAATGCCATGCTGAATATTTATAAACGCGAAGGCTATTTGCCCGAAGGCAGAAGCGGAAACGATAACGGAAGAACTCAAGGAGGATCAAATGCTGAGGTGGTTATTGCCGACGCTTTTGTGAAAAACTTAAAAGGAATTGATTACGAGCTGGCGCTGCAGGCAATGCTAAAAGACGCCACAGTGCCGCCTGGAGGAAATGAAGAAAAAGAAGGAAGAGGCGGACTTATAGATTACCTAAAACTAGGATATGTTCCGTATGGCACAGACCGCGCAGGAAACCGAACAATTGACTATTCGTACAATGATTATAATATTGCCACGGTAGCCAAAGGTTTAGGCAAAACCGAACTCTATAATCAATACATGAAACAGGCGGAAAGCTGGCAGAATTTATGGCGTTCTGATTATGAAAATAATGGTGCCAAAGGATTTATCATGCCAAAAGACAAAGATGGAAACTGGCTGGACGATGTAGTTTTTGGAGAATCTAAAATCCAGAAACCGACTTTTAAATATACGCCCGTCATTATCGAATCGCCTTGGTATGTTTGCCACTGGTGCGTGTTTTTTTACGAAGGGACTTCTTGGGAATATTCATTCAGTATTCCGCATGACGTTCCAGAATTAATCAAGAAATCAGGAGGAGAAAAAGCGTTTGAAAACCGTCTGGATATTTTCTTTGATCAGAATTTATATAATGTGGCCAATGAGCCTTCATTTTTAACGCCTTGTTTGTACCATTGGATCGGGAAACCTTATTTGAGCAGCGACAGGATTAGAACCATTATAAAGAATAATTTTAATACTTCAAGAGAAGGTTTGCCGGGAAATGATGATTCTGGAGCAATGTCCTCGTGGCTGGCTTTTCATATGATGGGATTGTATCCAAATGCAGGACAACCTTATTATCTGATCAATACGCCTTTGATTAAAGAAACAGCAATTCAGCTGGAAAATGGAAAAAAGTTTACCATTTCGGCTAAAAAAATGACAGATAAAAACAGATACATAAAAAGCGCGCTATTAAATGGAAAACCATACAGTAAAGCTTGGATTACGCATGATGATATTAATAACGGTGGCGAATTGGTTTTAGAAATGGATTCAAAACCTTCAGCTTGGGGAACAACAATTTTACCTCCAACGAAATAAAAAGGATAAACAGGATGAAAAATATATTTTTAATGCTTCTTTTCTGCATCGTTTATCAGAAAGGAATTGCACAGCAGTACATTCCGACAATAAAAAATAACACACAGCTGCATTATGTCTGCAAGCTTCACGGACAGACCAGAAGTCTTCAGCTCACTGCCGAAACAGCAGCAGATAAACTGGCTTTTAAATTGGAAACCAGAGGCGTTAAAAGTAAAATTGTGATGCTTTCAGAAGCCGTACAAAACGGAACCGAATTAAGTTTCAATCAGGGAGAATATGCACCTGTTTTAAACTTAAAACCAACAGAAACGTTTTTTATGATTTCGCAGTCGGCTTATCAAGATTTAGTCAAAAAAGGTTCCTTTGTTTATAATAATACAACCTATGTTCTAGATGAAAAAAATGCAGAAAGTGTTCAAATTGAAGGCAAACCAATTGATGCTCTGCATGTAAAAGCGCAGATTGATGAAACTGAAATGTGGATTGTAAAAAATCCAGATTTTCCGCTAATTTGTAAAATCACCAATAATCCGTTAGGAATCAACCCAACCTTGGTAAAGGTCGTGAATTAATAAAATTAATTTCACCCAAACGGTTAAAGTTTCTGAGTTATAATGAATAAACCATGGCATTTAAAAATTTCTTTTGGGTATTGATTTTTGCTGTTCTGATTTCCTGTAAGACAGAACAGCATTCGCATGACCAAAAAACAAAGATTGCTTTTATAGCCGATGCGCATTTGCAGGATATTTTTGCCAAATTTGAAGATAACAGTTATCAAGGCATTCAAAACCCTGAGACGGGCCAATATGCCAATATCAGAACCATGAATGCGCAACTGCATTCTACCCGAATTTTTAATGAAAATTACTTCGCTTTTTTAGAAGCTTTAAATGATATTGTAAAAAGAGGCATAAAACAGGTGGTGCTTCCTGGCGACTTTAGCGATGACGGACAGCCTGTACATGTTCGCGGATTACGAAAAATTCTCGGTCAATATTCCCAGAAATACGGTATTTCATTTTATGTAACCACAGGAAATCACGATGTTGTGAGGCCTTTTGCACAAGATGCTGTTAAAACTGATTTTTTAGGAAAAGACGGAAAAGAACAGATTATCAGTAGTTCTGAAAATATTTTTAATAAAAGTAAAAGCGAACTCGTTCCCATCATAACCGCCGATATCAAAAACTGGGGATACAAAGAAACGATTCATGAAATGCAAGATTTTGGTTTTTTTTCCAAAAAGACTGATTTGTACTGGGAAACGCCATTTTCAAAATACACTTATTCAGAATATAATTTTGAAGAAGCTCAAAAAGAATCTCCTTTAGAAAAAAGAACTTACGCAGTTAAAAATACCAATTTGTTTCTGCCAGATGCAAGTTATTTGGTGGAACCGGTTAAAGGAATCTGGCTTTTAGCAATTGATGCCAATGCCTATGTTCCGAATGAAAGATTATCAGGAAAAACAAATGATCCGCATGATTTTTCGGGAGCCAATATAGGCTACAATAACGTTCTGATTTATAAAAGCCATTTGCTAAACTGGGTAAAAAAAGTCGCTGCAGAAGCCAAAACGAAAGGAAAAATTCTGATCGCTTTCAGCCATTACCCAATGGTGGAATTTAATGATAATGCTTCGCCTGAATTAAAGCAGCTTTTTGGCGCCGATAAAATGCAATTGCAACGCGTTCCAAATGAAGAAGTGGCGCAACAGTTTGCAGATGCTGGAATTCAGGTTCATTTTGGCGGACACATGCACATCAATGATACTGGCGTTCGAAAAACAGCAAAAGGAAATACGCTTTTTAATATTCAAACCCCATCGCTTGCGGCTTATATGCCTGCTTATAAAATATTGACAATTCATTCTAATTCAGAACTCGAAGTGGAAACCGTTGTGGTAGGGAAAGTCAATAAATACAATAGTTTGTTTCCTTTTTATGAAGAAGAATATGCCCATTTAAAAGAAATCAAAAGCAATGCAATCTGGAACAAAGAAATTTTAAAAGCAAATGATTATAAAGATTTTACCACTTGGCATTTGAAAGAATTAGTGAGGTTGCGTTTTTTGCCAGAAGATTTTCCAGTCGAATTTCTAAAATCAATTGTAAATCTTTCTGGAAGGGATTTGTTAGAAAAAAGTAATAGCCAAAGCCTTGATAATAATCTGAAAGAAAGTTTATTAACTCGTTCTGATTTTGAATCATGGAACGGATTCGACATGATTTTCGATTTTTACCGTTTAAAAAATGCTGGAGAACTGGCTGTTACAGACATTGGAACCAAGAGATTAAAGCAATATGAGCTGATTTGCAAAGAATTAAAAAAATCAGATAATCCAGAACTAGTTTTATGGTCGGAGATATTCTCTAAAACTATGAATGGCGAACCTTCCAATCATTTTAAGATCGATTTGAAAAATAGTAAAATCCATAACTTATCTGTTAAATAATTTTAATATTTATTAGATCAAAAAGACTAAATTGCATTTATAATTTATTTTCATGAGATTAAAATTCCTTATAGTATTCTTATTATCTGCCAGTTTTTATTATTCCTATTCACAGAATATAAAATTTGCGCATTATAACGACAATAATGGACTGTCTCATAATTCCGTGCGCCATATTGTACAGGATCAAAAGGGTTTTATGTGGTTTGGAACATTCTCTGGATTAAATCGTTTCGACGGTTATCAGTTCAAGAATTACATGAGTTCCACTCCTGGAAAAAATAAATTGTACAATGATGATATTACCGCTTTAGAATTAGATGAAGCTTCCAATAATTTATGGATAGGCACTAGAAAAGGATTGACGCTTTTTAAAATGGACACTCATGTCTTTACCACTTTTTTTCATAAAAAGAATGATCCAAACAGTTTGCCTGATGATGAAGTAAGATCGGTTTATGCAGATAAATTCAATAGAGTTTGGGTGGGTACCAAAACCAAAGGAGCCTACCTTTTTTCTCTTAAAGAGAACCGATTTGAGAAAATCCAGCTTAAAGGTTTTGATTATGTCAAAGACATTTTTGAAGATAAAAATGGCAATGTTTGGGTTGGTAGTTACGAAAAATCGGGTGTGGCCAAAATTACAATGGATGCAAAAGGGGCAATTGTTAGAATTATGACCTATACGCTTTCTGTACCCAATTCAAATATCAAAAACCCTTATCTTAATTTTATTTATGAAGATGCCAAATCGGATATTTTCATCGGAACCAGAGAAGGACTATATAAATTGGAAAAAGCCAAAAATCAGTTTGTCAATCTGTACATTGATAATAAACAGGTTAGAGGTGCTTTAGGGCCTTATTTTCTATCTGTTGCAAGAGCTCCAGACGGTAAATATTGGGTAGGAACTCTGGGCGGATTATTGGTTTGCAATGAGCTGGAAGATATTCAGAAAGGAAATTACAAATGGTATTATTCCATTTTGTCTGATGATAGTTCGCTGGTTGATAATTTAATAGCATCTCTTTATTTTGATAAATCTGGTGTCTTATGGATTGGAACCGAAGACGGTTTGGACAAATATGATCCTTATGAAAATCAGTTTACATTAAACAAAGACATATCGCGTTCTATTGGCAATCAAGCGCCTAGAATTCGGGGTTTTGCTAAAACATACGATGAAAAAGTAATTGTAGCGACTTATCATAACGGACTTTTTATATCGAATACAAAAGGTTCAGTTCCTTTGCACAACAATGGAAAAGATATTGCCAGCATTTATTCAGATGACGGAAAAATCTTTTACTGCGGTCTTTGGGATGGAAATATTTTGGTGTACAATTACCTCACAAATTCTTCGAGAGAAATACATACAGGATTTGATAATTCGCCTGTTTTTGCTTTTTCTAAAATTGATGGAGAGTCTCTCATTGCGGGTTCATTTGGAGAAGGTGCTTTAATTTTAAATACTAAAACCCTACAAGTGCAGACCTCAAGCAAGCTTCTGCCAAACTTTCAAATCAATGCGATTGATAGAGATGCCAAAAACAATATATGGTTTGCTACAGAAACGGGAGTGGTAAAATACAATATCAATTCTGGGAAAATAGAAACCTATTCATCACTATTTGTGAAAGAAAAAGGCGTTCCTCATGATGAGAATGTAAGTGATGTTTTAGTGGATGTAAAAGGTAAAATTTGGGCTTCAACACGCTCGGGACTTTGTTTGTACAATCCGAAAAAGAACGAATTTGAGCCCGTAAAAAAACTGAAGGAACTTTCAGGAAAATGGATTACCGATATTCTCTCCGATGCAAAAGGAAACTTATGGCTGAACATCAATAACAATAACATTGCTTTTGTTAAAGGTGATTTAAAAGACATCAGCATTTATCACGTAAACAGCGGTAACAGATTGGACGTTTTTAGCTCAAGCGGTTTCTTTTATTTCAATAATTCAAATATTTTTCTGGGAGGCAAAAACGGCGTCATTTCTTTTTCGCCTCCAGCAATGAAACGAAACAAATGGTCGCCCATGCCTGTTATTTCTGAATTTAAGATTCAGAATGAAGAAGTTTTTCCAGAAATGGAAATTAATGGAGAAATACCGCTTTCAAAAGATCTGAATTATGGCAAAGAAATAGAGCTTACGCATAAAAACCGCAATTTTTCGATTCAGTTTTCTGCTCCTTCATTTGCAAATGAAAAACTGAACAGGTTTCAATACATGCTCGAAGGTTTTGATAAAAATTGGATTACAGCTAACAGCACTTCTAGAATTGTGCAGTATACGAATTTGTATCCTGGCAATTATATTTTTAAAATACGATCAAGCAATAGTGACGGATATTGGAGTAAAACCGTTTCTTATAAAATAAAAATCCTGCCTCCGTTTTGGCTTACGCCGACTTCATTTTTGATGTTTTTTGCGATTCTGTTTGGGGTTTTCTATTTTATCAGAAGAGAAATTAAAAACCGAATCCGCTTGAAACAAGAACTGCTTACCGAAAAAGTAAACAGAGAACACGATATAAAACTCAATAATGAAAAGCTGCGTTTCTTTACCAATATTTCGCATGAATTAAGAACGCCTTTGACCTTGATTTTAGGCCCAGCAAAACAGCTTTTGGAGGAAAACAGCAACGCAACCGATTATGAGAAAAGCCGATACAATCTCATTTATCAGAATGCAAGCCGACTATTGAATCTGGTAAATCAGGTTTTAGATTTCAGAAAAGCGCAATCGGGCGAATTAAAGCTCAAAGTAACGCAAACGGATATCCTTTCTTATTCGAGAAATATTTTCGATTCGTTTAAGGAAATGGCTTTTGACAAAAAAATTAGGCTCAATTTTATCACAAAAGAGCAAGAGATAAACGGATGGCTGGACAATGATAAATACGATAAAATACTGTACAATCTTTTATCAAATGCCTTGAAGTTTACCAATAAAAATGGCAATGTAGATTTGTATATCGGACTTAAAGACACGATTGAAGAAGTTTTAGTGATTGAAGTAACCGACGACGGAATCGGGATTCCGTTAAAAAGTCAGAATAAAATCTTTAAACGTTTTTATCAGGTTGCAAACAGTCAAGCAAACAATACAGGATCAGGGATTGGTTTGTCGCTGGTAAAATCTCTGGTGTCTCTTCACAAAGGTGTTATTTCTGTTGAAAGCACGCCAGGAAAAGGAAGTACATTTAGAGCCGAAATTCCGATAGACCGCGATTCTTATGAAAGTAAAGAAGTCTTTGAATATGCTATTAAAAATGACAATTTGAGCATGCTTATTCCAGAAAAAGCAGCTAAGAAGATCATTCAAAATACAGATTTAAAAGAAAAAATCTTAGTGATTGAAGACAATAGCGAACTCAGAAAATATCTGGTAGACTATTTGTCTGATTATTACAAAGTTTACGAAGCAGAAAATGGACAGGAAGGTTTGAAAATCTGCCGTCAGATTAAGCCAATCTTATGTGTTACAGACGTGATGATGCCTGTTATGGACGGATTGGAATTTTGCCGCGAACTTAAAAATGATGAATTCATCAGTCATATTCCAGTTATAATGCTGACGGCTCTTTCTGAAAATATGGATAAAGTGAAAGGTTATGATACTGGTGCAGATGGTTATCTAGTAAAGCCTTTTGAACCATTATTGCTTAAAACAGTTATTGAGAATATGATCAAATCGAGATTAGAGCTCAAACAGAAATTCTCTGGTGAGGTAGAAAGCAAAGTAAGCATGCTGACGCACTCGCCAATAGATGAAGAATTTATGGAAAAAGTGACCAATCTAATCAATGATAATTTGAGTGAAGTCGATTTGTCTACCGATTTCTTATGCGATAAATTGGGAGTAAGTTCGTCTAAACTCTACAGAAAAATTAAAGAGCTTACCGACTTGGCACCAAATGAATTCATTAGAACAATCCGTTTGAAAAAATCGGCAGAACTGCTTAAGACTAAAAAATATAATGTTTCTGAAGTGACCAATCTTGTTGGTTTCAATGATCCGTTATATTTCAGCAGATGCTTTAAAAAGCAGTTTGGTTTCCCGCCGAGCAAACTGATATAATTAGGTTTTCTTCTGCCACGAATTGCACAAATTTCCACTAATTTATAATTGTAGCCTTTGTCAAAGTTTAAAACTTTGACAAAGGTCTTACACACCGTTTTGGCATTTGAGCGAAAGAAAAATCTAAAGTAAAATTCGATTAAGATGAGAAAAACATAGCCCAAGGTTTCAACCTTGGGTACACGATCCATTTTCATTAATGTATAATTTGTGAAATTGGTGCAATTCGAAGTAAATATTCTCTACGAGTAAATGAAAATTCGTGAATTACTTCGCCAGTTCGCTATCGCTCGAGTTGTGGCTAAAAAAGACAAAGCCCAACATTAAAAAATCTAAATAGCAACCTTACAGAACAAGCCTTTTTGCATGTTTTTAAGGTAGAAATCCTATAAAAACCAAAATTATCCATGTTTTTGATGTATTAATCCATTTTGAACGGAGTATGTAATTCTACTTTTGTCTTATAACATTATAACTATTTAGCATTATGAAAAAGCATATAGACACAGATAATCCGTTGAAAAATTTAGATGAGTGGGAAGATGATTTGCTAATGCGATATCCTGATCCTTCTGAAGAAAATGTAAAAGAAAAGCAGAAGGAAGAATTCAGGAATTATGTCGATTCAGAAAGAGTAGAAACAGTTAAGGAATTTTATAGAATAAACCATACGTATCAGACTTACGATTTTGTATGCAGTAAAGAACAAGAATTTTTACAGTTCAATAGAAAAGAAATGTCGATCTGGGAAGCGGTTGATTTTTTGAACACGCTTGTAGATGACAGTGATCCAGATATTGATCTAGATCAGACACAGCACCTTTTGCAGACTTCAGAAGCAATTAGAGCTGACGGTCACCCAGACTGGTTTGTTCTGACAGGTTTTATCCATGATTTAGGTAAAGTTTTATGCCTTTTTGGAGAACCGCAATGGGCAGTTGTTGGGGATACATTTCCAGTTGGATGTGCGTATTCGGATAAGATTGTCTACCCAGAATTCTTTAAAGAAAACCCAGATTATACAGATCCAAGATTCAATACCAAATTTGGAATCTACACAGAAAATTGTGGATTGGATAAGGTAAAGATGAGTTGGGGGCATGACGAATATTTATATCAGATTATGAAAGATTATCTGCCAGAACCAGCTTTATACATGATTCGTTATCATTCATTCTATTCTCAGCACAAAGAAAATGCTTACGCACATTTAATGAATGAAAAAGACATTGAAATGTTTGACTGGGTTAGAAAGTTCAATCCGTACGATTTGTACACAAAAGCTCCAGTTAAACCCGATTTACAAGCATTACTTCCTTATTATAAAGAATTAGTGGCTAAATATCTGCCTGAGAAATTGAAGTTTTAAAAAGGCCAGATAGATACATAGAAACATAGTTTTTTGAGCTAAAGATGTATTATAAGAACTAGTTTTCCACACATAGCTTGATATTTTATAATAAGTCAAGCGCCTTTGAAATAAAGGAAAAAACTATGTCTCTATGTGTTTTTTAAAAAAAAATAATGTCAGCTATCTAAAACCAAAACAAATGCAGAAAACCAAAACCAAAATACTTTTATTCAGCCTGTTTATACTTTGTGGCGCAGCTGTTTTGGCACAGGAAAAAGACCGCAACGATTGGGAAAATCCTCTTGTGTTTCAAATAAACAGAGAACCCGCAAGAGCAGCTTTTCTTCCATATGCAGACGAAACTTCGGCAATCATTGATAAGTATGAAAACTCACCTTGGTATTTTTCTTTGAATGGCAAATGGAAATTTTCATGGGCTCCAACACCAGATGAGCGCCCAAAGGATTTTTATAAAACAGATTTCAGCACTTTACACTGGAAAGAACTTCAAGTGCCTTCGAATTGGGAATTAAACGGATATGGAGTTCCGATTTACACCAACATAACGTATCCCTTCGAAAAAAATCCGCCTTTTATTAATCATTGGGACAATCCTGTTGGGTCTTATAAAAAAGATTTTGTGCTACCTGAAAATTGGAAAGGCCGACATGTTTTTCTTCATTTCGAAGCAGGAACTTCAGCAATGTACATATGGGTAAATGGAGAAAAAGTGGGTTACACAGAAAATACTAAAAGCCCCGCAGAATTTGATATTTCGAAATATTTGAAACCGGGTAAAAATAATTTGGCTATTGAAGTTTACAGATGGAGCGATGGTTCTTATTTAGAAGATCAAGATATGTGGCGACTTTCTGGAATTGACAGAAATGTGTATTTGTATAGTACTGACAATGTTCGCATTTCGGATTTCTTTGCAAAACCAGATTTAGATGCAAAGTATAAAAACGGAAGTTTAAATGTTGATGTGAGTTTAAAAAATCTGACTTCAAAAGCAGTAAACAACCAAAAGTTGGTTGCAAAATTGGTTGACGCCTCGGGCAAAAATGTTTTTAGCAAAGAATTCAATATCAATTTTGAAGCTTCAAAAATTCAGAATCTTAATTTTTCTCAAAGTATTTCAAGTCCGAAATTGTGGAGTAGTGAAACGCCGAATTTGTACACTTTGCTTTTGACTTTAAAAACTACAAAAGGAGAAATTGTAGAAACCGTTGGAACCCAAATCGGATTCAGAAAAGTGGAACTAAAAGGCGGACAATTATTGGTAAACGGTGTCCGATTAATGGTTCATGGCGTAAACATTCACGAACATAATCCAGAAACTGGACATTATCAGGATGAAGCCACGATGTTGAAAGACATTCAGATGATGAAACAGCTCAATATCAATTCTGTACGCTGCAGTCATTATCCGAACAATATTCTGTGGGTAAAATTATGCAACAAATACGGTTTGTTTTTGGTGGATGAAGCCAATATTGAAAGCCATGGAATGGGAGTAGAAGGACAGCCTCTAAAGTGGATGAATCCAAAAACGAATCCGGGCCATCTTCCAGAATGGAGAGAAGCACATTTAGACCGAATTTATAGCTTGGTAGAAAGAGATAAAAATATGCCATCGGTAATCATTTGGTCATTAGGAAACGAAAGTGCTAATGGACCAGTATTTCATGAGGCATATAAATGGATCAAAAAAAGAGATAATTCGCGTTTGGTTCAATTTGAACAGGCAAAAGAAAATGAGAATACAGATATCGTCTGCCCAATGTATCCAACAATTGAATACATGAAAGAATATGCTGCGAGAAAAGAAGTGAGCCGTCCGTTCATTATGTGTGAGTATTCGCATGCCATGGGGAACAGTAGCGGAAACTTTCAGGAATATTGGGACATCATTCGCGGCAGCAAAAATATGCAGGGCGGATTTATTTGGGATTGGGTAGATCAGGGATTTTATGGAATTGATGAAGCGGGTCGTAAATATTGGACTTACGGAGGCGATATGGGAAGCCAAAACTATCTAAACGACGAAAATTTCTGCCATAACGGATTAGTTTATGCTGATAGAACGCCGCATCCTGGAGCATTTGAAGTGAAGAAAGTATATCAGAATATTTTATTCAAAGCAGTCGATATCAAAAATGGTATAATCGAAATTAATAATGATTTTGGATTCACAAACCTGAACAAGTACAACTTTAGATATGAAGTTTTAGAAAACGGTAAAGTAATCAAAGAAGGAAATTTGAATGTTGATTTAGATCCAAAAACTAAAAAACAATTCAAACTTGATTTACCAAAATTAGAATCAAAAGAAGGAATAGAATATTTGCTAAATGTTTTTGCTTACACCAAAACGGGATCAGATTTACTGCCTCAGAATTTTGAGGTTGCGAAAGAACAATTTGTAATCGAAGACGGTAAATATTTCCAAAAATCTGAAAAAACAAACAATTCGAAAGTTCAAGATGAAAAAGATCAGTTTGTTTTAACTTCTGATAATGTTACAGTTAAAATCAGCAAATCGACTGGACTGATTTCTTATTACAGTATAAAAGGCGAAGAATATTTTAAGCAATATCCTGAACCTAACTTCTGGAGAGCGCCAACCGATAATGATTTTGGAAACAAAATGCAGATTAGAACCAATGTCTGGAGAACGGCAGGAAAAAATACATCGCTAGAAAATATTCAGCAAATTGAAGAAAACGGTAAGCAATATATTGTTGCTAAATTGAAGTTGAATGATGTTGCTTCAGACTACACTATTAAATATGCATTAGGAAATGACGGTGCTTTGGAAATTCAGGCTTCTTATAAAAAAGGAAATAATCCAGTGCCAGAGCTGCCGCGTTTCGGAATGATTTTCACCTTGAAAAATACTTTGGAGAATCTGGATTATTACGGAAGAGGTCCTTTAGAAAATTATCCAGATAGGAAAACTTCTTCATTCAAAGGAATTTATAACAGTAAAGTTGCAGACCAATATGTGCCTTATACGCGCCCTCAGGAAAATGGATATAAGACCGATATACGCTGGTTTAAATTATCAAGCAATACAGGAAATGGCTTGGAAATAAAAGGTCTGCAGCCTTTATGTATGAGTACTTTGAATAATTATCCGAGCGATTTTGATGGTGGGATTTCTAAAAAGAACCTTCATTCCAGTGACATCACTCCAAGAGATGAAGTAGTTGTTTGTGTAGACTTAACCCAGCGAGGTTTAGGAGGCGACAACAGCTGGGGACAACCGCCACACGAACAATATGTATTAAGCCAAAGCGAATACAGCTACGGATTTATTATTAAACCACTTTAAATAACCTGTTGTTTAGTTCCAGTCACAGTTTTCAGTAACATAAACACTGAATACTGTGACTGCTACTGAATACTGCGATAGAAAATTAAAACTAGAACTAAAAAATGAGTAACCCTACAAACGGAAGATTAATTTCTTTAGATGCGCTGCGCGGATTTGTAATGTTTTGGATTATGAGTGGCGAACATATAATTCATGCTCTAGCCAAGGCGGCCCCAATTCCTATTTTTCTCTGGATGTCATCGCAATTGCATCATGCGGAATGGAATGGCATTACATTCTATGACATGATTTTCCCTGTGTTTTTGTTTGTAGCAGGCGTTTCTATGCCATATTCTTTTGAGAAGAAAATGAATTTAGCGGGAGTATCAACTCCGCAGGAATTGCCCTCAAAAGAAAAACGAAAAATATACCTTTCTATGCTGAGGAGAACCATTATTTTAGTGGTTTTAGGTTTTGTAGTAAATGGATTATTGCGTTTTGATGGCTTTGACCATACCCGTTTTGCGAGTGTTTTAGGAAGAATTGGAATAGCTTGGTTTTTTGCCGGAATGATTTATTTGAATTTTGATTTCAAAAAACAGTTCATATGGTTTTTAGGCATTTTGATGGGCTATTATGCGGCCATGAAATGGATACCAGTTCCTGAGTTTGGAGCGGGAGTTTTAACCAAAGAGGGATCATTAGAAGGATATATTGACCGCCTATTTTTACCGGGCAGACTTCACAGTACCGTTTATGATCCAGAAGGCATTTTTTCGACTCTTCCCGCTATTTCTACGGCATTATTAGGAGTTTTTACAGGAACATTTTTAAAAACAAAAAATCAGTTTTCAATAAATGCAAAGTTAATTTTGATGGCCTTGACAGCTGTTTTGTTAATTATTGCAGGTTTAATTTGGGACATTGATTTTCCAATTAACAAGCATTTATGGACAAGCTCTTTTGTCTGTTTTGTCGGCGGATTTAGTATTTTATTTTTTATCTTTTTCTATTTGATAATTGATTTGTCTGGCTTTCATAAATGGGCATTTCCGTTGATTTTAATTGGTTCAAATTCGATTTTAATATATATCGCAGCCGAAGGCTCTGTAGATTTTAAACATACTGCTGATTACTTTTTTGGAGGTATGATACAGTATTTGCCAATGATATGGCAGCCAGTATTTGTTGCTCTCTCAGTAACTGGTGTACAGCTTCTTTTACTTTATTTTCTGTATAAAAGAAAATGGTTTCTCAAGATTTGATGCGATCAGATCTTACAATACATTTTACTATCTAACCACACAATAACCACACATTATGAATGTATTACAAACCGCAGATTACATTGTTTTCTTTATTTACTTTATCATAGTCACGGCCTATGGAATGTACATTTATAGAAGCAAAAAAACTGCAACAACCAGTTCCAAAGAATATTTTTTAGCAGAGGGTTCGCTTACTTGGTGGGCAATTGGAGCTTCTTTGATTGCGTCTAATATTTCAGCAGAACATTTTATCGGGATGAGCGGTTCGGGTTTTGCCATTGGACTAGCCATTGCTTCTTATGAATGGATGTCTGCGGCTACTCTGATTATCGTGGCCATGTTTATTCTTCCCGTTTATTTGAAGAATAAAATATTTACCATGCCGCAGTTCCTAGCCAAAAGATATAGTGGAACCGTAAGCACGATCATGGCCATAATTTGGCTTTTAATTTATGTATTTGTAAATCTTACTTCGATTATCTATTTAGGCGCTTTGGCCATTTCGTCCATTGCACCGATAAGTTTTCAGTTTTGTGTAATCGGATTGAGTCTGTTTGCTGTAATTGTGACTTTGGGTGGTATGAAAGTAATCGGATACACAGATATGTTTCAGGTTATTGTTTTAATTCTGGGTGGACTGGTAACAACTTATTTGGCCTTGACACTATTGTCAGACCAATTCGGTTTTGGAAAGGATATCTTAAAAGGATTGTCTGTAATTGCCGATCAAGCCCCAGGACATTTGCATATGATCTTAGATAAGTCCAATCCGCATTATAATGAATTGCCAGGAATGTCGGTTTTAGTTGGGGGAATGTTAATTAACAATCTGGCCTATTGGGGGTGCAATCAATATATCGTTCAACGAGCTTTAGGAGCCGATTTAAAAACAGCGCGCAAAGGAATTTTATTTGCCGCTTTTCTAAAATTATTGGTTCCAATTATTGCCGTTTTACCGGGTATTGCCATGTTTGTCATGCATGAAAACGGAACGTTTCAGCAGGAAATGGTTGACGCGGCTGGAGTTTTAAAACCAGATCATGCGTACCCGACTTTAATGAATCTGCTTCCCGCAGGATTAAAAGGAGTGGCATTGGCGGCTTTAACAGCGGCAATTGTGGCTTCTTTGGCTGGAAAAGCCAATAGTATTTCAACTATTTTTTCGCTAGATATTTATAAAAAATATTTCAACTCACAAGCATCAGAAAAAAAATTGGTTCGTATAGGAAAGTGGTGTGTGGTGGTTTGTATGATCATTGCAGCTTTTGTAGCTCCTGCATTAAAATCATTAGATCAGGCGTATCAATTTATACAAGAATATGTGGGATTCTTTTCGCCAGGAGTTTTAGCGATTTTCTTGTTGGGAATGTTCTGGAAAAAAACAACTCCAGCTGCAGGATTGGCAGGGGCATTGTTAACGGTGCCTATTGCAGCGGTCTTAAAATTCTTGCCGATGTGGACAGAAGGAGCTTTTCCTGATTATCCTTTCTTAGACAGAATGACTATTGTTTTCTTTATCATTGTATTGATAATGGTGGGAATCAGTTTAGCCAAACCAGTATCAGAAGAGGAAGCTGAAATTCATAAAATTGAAGTTGATAAATCGATGTTTAAAGTATCATCAGAGTTTATAGTTGGGTCTTTTATTATCTGTGGAATTTTAGTGGCTTTGTACACTGTTTTCTGGTAATTTATGTTTTGCCACGAAGGCACAAAGACTCAAAGTTTATTTAAAAGGATTAAATTGAAAATTGCTCGCAAAAGCGTAAAGTTTATTAAGGAGAGAAGGTTAAAAAAAACTTAGTGTCTTTGTGGCATAAAAAAAATAGAAATGAAAAGAAATTTTGTAATCATACTGGTTGTTTTTTGTGTTTGCTTAACTGTTTCAGCGCAAAAAGTATTTGATATTAAAAAATACGGCGCTGTGGGAGATGGTAAAACTTTAAATACAAAAGCAATCCAAAAAGCCATTGATGCAGCTAATAAAAGTAAAGGGGGTAGAATTCTTTTTTCTAAAGGGACGTTTTTATCGGGAAGTATTGTTTTAAAAAGTAATGTAGAATTATTTTTTGAAGAAGATGCCGTTTTGTTAGGAAGCACCAAACCAGATGATTATCCGAAATATGAAGGAATAAGAGCTTTGATTATTGCAGCTGAATCTAAAAATATGGCGGTAAAAGGAAAAGGCATTATAAATGGACAGGGAAGAGAACTGGCTTTAGCAATTGATTCGCTGCATCACACGGGAGTTCGAATAGATCCGAAATATAATTACAGAAGAATGCGTCCTGAAGATGGAAGAGGAAAACTGATTTCGTTTGTAAAATGCGATTCGATTACAATGACTGATATTACTTTGAAAAATAGTCCAGGCTGGACACAATGTTTTAGAGAATGCAAGAATATTGTCATTGATTTTATGAAAGTAGAAAGCAGAGCGTATTGGAACAATGACGGAATTGACGTTGATGGTTGCGAAAATGTCCGAATAACCAATTGCAATGTGAACACTGCCGATGACGGAATCTGCTTGAAATCGGAAGTTCCGGGACTTCACAATAACAATATTTACATTGGAAATTGTACCATTAGATCAAGTGCCAATGCTGTGAAATTTGGAACAGGTTCTTACGGTAGTTTCAAAAATGTAACCATCGAAAATATCAAAGTTTTTGACACGTTTAGATCCGCAGTAGCGATTGAATCTGTTGACGGAGCCGAAATTGAGAATATCAAAGTTTCAGATATTACAGCTGTTAATACAGGAAATGCAATATTGATTCGTTTGGGGCATAGAAACGGAGATAAACCAGGATCTATTAAAAATGTATCGGTAAAAAACGTAAAAGTGCAAGTACCGTTTGGTCGTCCTGATATTGACTACGATATGCGCGGGCCTGAGGTTGATTATTTCCATAATCCGTTTCCATCTTCTATTGTTGGAATTCCGGGGCATTTAATTGAAAATGTGACATTAGAAAATATTGAAATCATTTATCCAGGAAGGGCATCAAAAGGAATGGCATATCATCCACTAAGCCGATTAAAAGATGTGAAAGAAAACATAAACGGTTATCCTGAATTTAACATGTTTGGAGAACTGCCTTCTTGGGGATTTTATGTCCGTCACGTAAACGGAATTGAAATGAAAAATATCAAACTGATTTTGGATAAAGAAGATTTTCGTCCTGCTTTTGTTTTTGATGATGTAAAAAATCTAGCGATGAAGGCAATTGATATTCCTTCAGATAAAGTCAGTCAAATTATTTTTAAAGATGTCATAGGAAGCAATTTGGATAGCGAAGCTGCAAAAAGAAAAATAGAACCAGAACAGAATAAATTTGAATTGTCTGCCCATTAAGAGTTGGCTGCAAAGACGCTAAGAAGCAAAGTGTTTTTGTTTCACGCAGATTGAAAAAAACCTAAGCAGATTTAACAGATATCTTATAAAAAAAAATCTAATTAAATCTGCCTAAATCTGAAAAATCTGCGTGAAAAAAACTTAGCGCCTTTGTGCCTTTGTGGCAAAAAAAATAAAAAATATGAAAAAGAAATCGATTATCACACTGCTAATTTTCTGCCTTTCGTTAACCGTTTCGGCACAAAAGATTTATGACGTTAAAAAATACGGAGCAAAAGGAGACGGAAAGACAAATGATGCTGCAGCTATTCAAAAAGCAATCGACGCTTGCAGCAAAACGGGTGGAAGAGTTTTAATTCCAGCACCATTTACCTTTTTAGCAGGACCAATTGACGTCAAATCAAAAGTAGATTTGCATATCGAAGCTGGGGCGAAATTACTGGCAAGTCCAGATGAAAAACTCTATACAAAAAGTGCTTTCAGAACCAATCCAGGTGAAGGGACGATTTGGATTGGAGGAGAAAACGTGGAAGATTTTACCATTAGTGGAAGCGGAAAAATAGACGGAAACGGAATTTCTTTTATGGGAGAAGAACAAGAAGATGCGTATGTTCTAAAACCATTCAACGTTCTAGATCCAAGACCTCACGTTTTGACGATTATTGGAGGAAAAAATATCAGAATACATGATGTGCATATCGGAAACTCGGCTTATTGGACAGTTCATTTAGTAGGGTGTAACGATGTTGTAATCAGCGGCATTACTTTGTTAAACAGCTTGAAAGTCCGCAATAGCGATGGAATCGATTTGGATCATTCTAAAAACGTGCGAATCAGCGATTGTTATATTGAAAGCGGAGACGATTGCATCTGCTTAAAAAACAGAAGAGAATTTGAAGAATTTGGAGCTTGTGAAAATATTACGGTAACCAACTGTACTATGACCAGCAGCAGCTGCGCCATTAAAATCGGTTCAGAGAACATGGATGCCATCAGACAAGTCGTTTTCAACAATTGCATCATTAAAAACAGCAATCGTGCTTTAGGAATCCAAAACAGAGACGAAGGCACAGTAAGCGATGTTATTTTTTCTAATATCATTATCGAAAGCAAATTAAATACCGACACGTGGTGGGGAAAAGCAGAACCAATTTATGTAACCGCCTTTAGAAGAGCCAAAATAAATCATAAAGATGCCAACTGGCGTTTTCCAAAAGGCGCGACAGAAGGAAAAGTAGGCGAAATCAAAAATATTTACTTCTCCAATATTCAATGTACGGGAGAAAACGGTGTCTTTGTTAGCGGTGAATCGAAAGATAAAATCAAGAATATTGTATTTGATAATGTGAGTGTTTTTATAGATAAAACAACTTCTTTTCCTGGAGGATTCTACGACAGACGCCCTGCAAATGTGGAAGGTTTTGTGCAGGGGAGCACTTCCGGTTTCTATTTTGATTCGGCTGAAAGTGTTAAGGTTCAGAATTGTACCGTGGAATGGGGAAAAAATAGACCCGATTATTTTAAACATGCAGTTGAAAGTAAAAATGTTGATGTATTAAAGGTTGTTAATTTGGACGGAGAAGCCGCTTTCCCAAGCAAGTATGAGTCGGTTAAGAAGTAATTTATGCTTGAAAAAAATAAGTGTAAAAATCACAATATAGAGACGCTTTAAAAAAGATTATTTAATACATTGCAGATATATTCTCAATATAAAAACAATACAATGAAAAGAAACGTAATTTCAACATTATTCGTAGGAGGTTTGCTATTTAGCAGTATGTATGGAAATGCTCAAAAAGCGACTTTAGAAGTTGATGCTTCCAAAACTATAACTAAAATTCAGCCGACCATGTTCGGTTTGTTTTTTGAAGACATCAATTTTGCTGCAGATGGAGGACTATACGCTGAAATGATTAAAAACCGATCTTTTGAATTTGAAAAACCTTTAATGGGATGGGAGCAACCCAATAGCGACAGATCTTCTATGAATAAAGAATCTGGAATTGCTTTACCTATTAAATTATCGAAGGACAATACCAATTTTTGCAGAGTTGAAATCAATAACGACAAAGGATATGCTTTAATAAATGAAGGTTTCCGTGGGATGGGAGTGAAGAAAGATGCAAAATACAATCTTTCTTTGAAAGCGTCCAACCCTAATGGAGAAATCAAAAAGATTATTTTTCAGTTAATAGATAAGGATAAAAAAGTAATTGGAGAAACGAGCATTATTCCAAATTCGGCGCAATGGACAAATTATACCGCGCAAATTGTAGGGACTCAAACAGAAGCAAAAGCCAAATTAAAAATAACGTTTGAAGGAAAAGGAACTATCGATCTGGATATGATTTCGCTATTCCCAGAAGATACTTGGAAGAATAGAAAAAACGGACTAAGAAAAGATCTTGTGCAGCTGTTGTATGATGTGAAACCTGGTTTTTTGCGTTTTCCAGGAGGCTGTATCGTAGAAGGAAGAACACTTTCTGATCGTTATCAGTGGAAAAAATCAGTTGGAAATGTAGAAGACAGAAAGACGATGATGAACCGTTGGAATGTTGAATTCAACCACAAACTGACTCCAGATTATTTTCAAAGCTTCGGATTAGGGTTTTACGAATATTTCCAGCTTTCAGAAGATATTGGTGCAGAACCGCTGCCCATTTTAAGCTGCGGAATGGCTTGCCAATACAATACAGGAGAACTCGCTCCATTAAACGAATTGGATCCGTATGTGCAAGACGCTTTAGACTTGATCGAATTTGCGAATGGCGCTGTTACTACAACTTGGGGAAAAGTCCGTTCAGATATGGGACATCCACAACCATTTAATTTAAAATATATCGGAGTTGGAAATGAGCAATGGGGACCTGATTACATAGACCGTTACAAAGTTTTTGAAAAAGCAATCAAAGCAAAATATCCGAATATCGTTATCGTATCTGGAAGCGGACCTTCGCCAGACGGAGAACATTTTGATTATGCGATGGCAGAACTTAAAAAGCTAAATGCAGAACTGGTAGACGAGCATTACTATAGAAGTCCGCAATGGTTTAGAGAAAATGCTGGGCGTTATGACAAATACGATAGAAAAGGGCCGAAAATATTTGCGGGCGAGTATGCAGCGCAAAGTATTTCAGGAGCGAATCCGAATAATAGAAACAATTGGGAATGTGCTTTTTCTGAAGCGGCTTTTATGACAGGTTTGGAAAGAAATGCTGAAGTTGTGCAATTGACTTCTTACGCACCATTGATGGCGCATGAAGACGCTTGGCAGTGGACACCGGATATGATTTGGTTTAATAATCTTCAATCTTATGGTTCGGCAAACTATTATGTGCAGCAATTGTTTTCAACTAATAAAGGAACCGATTTATTGAGCATTACACAGGATGGAAAAGCATTAATCGGCCAGCATGATTTATACGCATCGGCAGTAAAAGACGCGAACAGTAAAGAAATTATTGTGAAATTGGTCAATACTGCAGCCTCAAGCCAAGAGGTTAACATTGATTTGAAAGGAGCAAAATTAGGATCAAAAGGAAGCATGATTAGACTAGTAAGTGCAAATCTGCAAGATGAAAACACTTTTGCAGATCCAAAAAAAATCACGCCAAAACAGAGCGAATATAAGATTACGAAAGGAAGCCAGCTATTGAATCTTCCTCCGTATTCAGTAACAGTGTTAAAATTGAAAACGATTTAATTAATTTCATCAAAAAGTAAAATTCATGCCGCATCATTGTTTAAAAAAAAGTTTTTTTCTGCTCTTTGCATTAGCAGGAGTTTCTGTTTCTGCGCAAAAAGATTTAAAACTGCAATACAAACAGCCCGCTGTTGAATGGACAGAGGCACTGCCTATAGGAAATGGTACGCTGGGCGCAATGGTCTTTGGAAGGGTTGAAGAAGAGTTAATTCAGTTAAATGAAGCTACTTTATGGAGTGGAGGACCAGTTCATAAAAATGTAAATCCAGATGCTTTCAAAAACTTAGCTTTAATTAGAGAAGCGCTTCAAAATGAAGATTTTGAAAAAGCTAATGTTTTGACCAAAAACATGCAAGGACCATATAGCGAAAGTTTTATGCCTTTAGGAGATCTTATTTTAAAGCAGGATTTTGGCGGGCAAAAAGCGGCATCATACGATAGAAGCTTAGATATACAAACCGGATTAGCCGTAACGAGTTTTAATGCTGGCGGAGTACATTACAAACGAGAAATATTTGCGTCGGCGCCGGCACAATGTATTGTAATTAAACTTTCGGCAAACCAGCTGAAAAAAATTTCTGTGACTATTGATGCGGCAAGTCTTTTAAAGAATCAGAAAGCAGTACAAAATCAAACATTGGTTGTAAAAGGAAAAGCGCCTTCACATGCCGATCCTAATTATATCGATTACAATAAAGAACCTGTTATGTATGAAGATGCAACGGGATGTAGAGGAATGCGTTTTGAACTGATCATTAAACCAGTTGTAAAAGATGGTCAATTAAGTACAGAAGGAGATAAATTAGTTATTAAAAATGCCAGCGAGATTTTACTTTTCGTTTCGGCGGCGACAAGTTTCAACGGATTTGATAAATGTCCGGATGGTCAAGGAAAAGATGAACATAAACTTGCTGAAATTCCCATAAAAAAAGCCTCTGGTAAAAAATATGATGTTCTATTGAAAGAACATATTGCTGATTTTCAAAAATTCTTCAATAGGGTTTCATTAAAGCTGAATGAAAAAGAAACCGACAAATCAGGTCTCCCAACTGACATAAGATTAGAGCAATATGCAAAAGGTGAAAAAGATGCTGGTCTCGAAGCTTTGTTTTTTCAGTTTGGACGATATTTACTGATTTCTTCTTCGCGTACGCATAATGCGCCAGCAAACCTGCAAGGAATTTGGAACAATAAGCTTCGTGCACCTTGGAGCTGTAATTATACGACCAATATTAATTTGCAGATGAATTACTGGCCTGTAGAATCAGGAAGTTTGTCAGAATTGTTTTTTCCGCTCGACGACTTCATTAAAAATGCTTCTGTTACAGGAGCAGAAACAGCTCAAAGTTATTATCATGCCAAGGGGTGGGTTTTGCATCATAACTCTGATATTTGGGCTATGACCAATCCGGTAGGCGATTTTGGAAAAGGCGATCCTATGTGGGCCAACTGGTACATGGGAGCCAGCTGGCTAAGCAGGCATTTATGGGAACATTATCAATATACTGGCGATAAAGAATACTTGAAAAAAGTATATCCCATTATAAAAGGTGCGGCAGAATTTAGTTTAGACTGGCTTCAAAAAGATAAAAATGGCCATCTGGTAACCATGCCGTCAACCTCTCCAGAAAATATATTTTATTATGACGGAAAGAAACAGGGAACTGTAACAACAGCTTCTACAATGGATATCGGAATCATAAAAGATTTATTTGAAAATACGATCGAAGCTTCTAAGGTTTTAAATACCGATTTAGAGTTTAGACAAAAAGTAAACCATGCGAGAGAGGAATTGCTTCCTTTTCAAATTGGAAGTAAAGGACAATTGCAGGAATGGTATAAAGATTTTGAAGAAGAAGATCCGCATCACAGGCATACTTCTCATCTGTATGCTTTGCATCCAGCCAGTTTAATTTCTCCTCTTCAAACTCCAGAATTGGCTGCTGCGGCAAAGAAAACGCTAGAACTTCGCGGAGATGATGGAACAGGCTGGAGTTTGGCATGGAAAGTAAATATGTGGGCAAGACTTTTGGATGGAAATCATGCCTATCAATTATTTAAAAATCAATTAAGACTGACAAAAGATAATGATCCAAAATACAAACGTCAAGGAGGCTGCTACCCGAATCTTTTTGATGCGCACCCGCCATTTCAGATTGATGGAAATTTTGCTGGAACTGCCGGTGTAATAGAAATGCTGATGCAGAGCCAAAATAAAGAGATACATCTGCTTCCTGCTTTGCCAGATTCATGGAAAGACGGAGAAATTAAGGGAATTACAGCAAAAGGTAATTTTACTGTAGATATCAAATGGAATGAAGGTAAAATGAGCCAGACAACAATTTTGTCTAATATTGGCGGGACTTGTTCTATAAGATCAGCGCAGCCATTTGTAATTGAAAAACTGAATATCAAAAGTGAAAAATCGTCTATTGGTTACACAGCAGTTTTTGAGACTAAAAAAGGAACTTCTTATAGCATAACACGCTTAAAATAAGTTTAATTTAATAAAAACAACAAAAAAGAATATATTGAAAAGCAAATAAATCTTTCTGCCCATAAAGAAAAGAAGGGGGCATTTAGAATATTAGCACATTAAAAAGCTGTAATTTCTACTTGATATTCTGTAAGAAAAACTAGAAATGCTTTTGCTAATTTTGATATACATTGGTGTGGCGAAATACTGTACAATCTGTCAGAAAAGAAACAGGGGACCGACGGGGTTCGTCTGAAGGTTCTGTACAATGATTTAGTTAATTTGCCCCATACCTTTTCAGGCACCCGTCGGCTGCCAAGAAGCTCCTTAATTTTTGAGGGGCTTTTTTGTTTGAGCGGGTTGGGTGAATCCTTATATTTTAGTCAAGTTACACTCGACTAGATTGAGCAGTAGGATATTTTCTATAACTGTCTGCCTTTGCTACAAAAAAAACGCCTGCATCTTTAGAACGCAGGCGGCAGATATTAGTATTGTTTAGAATATTAGACGATAAAGATATTGGCGATATCCACTACTTGCTGGGTAGTTAAAGGCTCATCGTAAGCTTCTGATCCTGCGGCAGCTCCAAACGCGGCAGCGGTATTAAATCCAGCTTGTACAGTTACGCCTTCTCCGTCATAAACGGCCTGAGTGGCAGCAGGCATTCCAGCACCTCTCTCGGTATTAGAAATCCAGCCTTTGAGACCTCTTAGTCTTCTGACCTCAGACGCGTGGCGTGCTTCTACTGAGTGAATCTGCAGAGCGGCGGTAAGCAGATCTGGCGTAGTAATAAGATTCGCGGCCTGTCCTTTGTAAGCTCTTACGCCCGTATCTTCAAAAGCTTGGGCCAAAGCCAGAAAAGTGGGGTAGTCATTAAAAGGATCAAAAGCGCCTCCAACTGTAAAGTCAAAGGTCGGCTTAGCAACAAAATTGGCACTTGCTGTTCCTCCAAGTCCTGCAATAAGAAATTTAACATGATCGGACTCGTGGGCTGAGATCTGCTGGAATACCTTCAAATCCCTACCGCCGTTCTCAGATGCTGGGATGACACCTGAATCCAGTGCCATAGCATAAAATTCATCTTCTAGGTATTCAAGGGTGAGAGCGAACTGCAGTGCGCCTATTGGCGTTGCAGGAGTAGCTGTTATATCCTTGGCAAAAGCTTTGCTGCTCAAGGCAGAAAGCCCGAAAGGTATTGAGGCCATAGCCAGATTTTTTCCGATATTTCCAAACTGAGCAAAACTGTCTCTTCTAGTGCCCATGCTTTGCATTATGCGCTCATCGGCGAAGGATTCTATAAATTTTAGGATGTTCATAATTTTCAGTTTTTAAGGTTAGCATTAAGGCAGGTATTTAGCGGTAAATTTAGTGGAGATAAATCCTCCAGCAATCGGAAGTATCTTTGAAGGATCCTTCGCGTCATCTAGTCCTGTTGACATATTCACGATATCATCTCCTGCAAAATCTTTAGAGTTAGGATTGATAAGGCTTCGGATAGCCGATGCGTGGCGAGCTTCCACCGAAACAATTTTTCCTGCCAGCAGCAGATAATCGGCTGTCTTAATTAATCTTCCCGCTCCGTTATAAGCAGCTACTCCTGTATCTTCAAGCGCTTTGGCGGTGGCAAGGACTTCAGTGCGGCTGTTAAAGTTTAGAGAACCATAGTTAAAAGAAAGCGTTGGCAGTAGTTGTGTGGACGGATTAGGAAGCGCTCCGGTTAAGGCAGCTTTAAAGAAATCTCTATGCACCACCTCATGATGATAAAGATCAGTCAGTACTTCGCGTTCTAGAGAACTGAACGCGCTGTTGAAGCTAGAGGAGTTAACGACTTTGGTGTAAAAGTCGGCTTCTAGCTGTTCTAAGGCATAGGCATAGGTGAGCACTCCGAAATCTCCCGAGCCTAAATCGAATACGCCATTGCGGACGCCCGGAAGGGTATCCTCCTGCATGGATTGGTCATCATCACTGTCGTTGCATCCTGCGATAATAAGACTGGCGGAGGCAAGAGCCAAGCCGCTGAGCTTCAAAAAACTTCTTCTGCTGTCCAGGGACGGGTTTACTGCCTGGATTTTAACTTCGTTTTTCATAATCTAGTTTTTATTAGGTTAAACAACACTGGTTTAGTTCGCTGGTATTTAGGTATTAACGAAATTTTAGCAAGAACGGTTTTAAAATGAAACTCTTTTTTTTAAAACGTCCGCTACGCTTATGAAAAATGAAGATAAAGGAGTCTTAAACTCTGTTTATATTTTTAGAGCGAACGAAAAAGGGAGATTAAATTTATGTAAGGTTTCAGAGGTATTATATAAGCAACAGCGTCATTTATGAGACAAATTTGATTTATTAATTTAAACATTATCGATATGCTTCATCCTGTTACGCCTTGGACAGCTACTGTTCACGCAGATATTGTAAATGCCGAGTTGCTGCATGAAACCGCGCTTTTCGAATACCAACTTCAGATATATAATGCTGGAGATTCCCTATGGCTTGCCGTGCAGTGGCCTAAATCTGGAAGAATGGCATTTAGACTGGCCTTTGGCATGAACAGCAATTTTTATAAAGTTCAGGTTAAGAAGCGGGAAAATGATTTGCTAATAGAAGCTTGGACTAGACTGGGACATTATACTGTAAGGCTCTGCTTTCCAGAGGCAGATTCAGCGCTGTTTCGTTATACTACCTCATTCACAGCGGCTTTTTCTCTACTGATTCCATTCTGGCCTCGAGATATTGTGCCACTAACCTATGACGGCAGGGTAGAGAATACCTCAGGGATCATTCATTCACATCAGCAGGGCGCGCGCTCAGGGCATATCTTTTTCAGCATGACTCGACCTGAAACAGGATCGGTCTTCTATTTCCAAAATCTAAGCGCCATGTCTGCCTACTGCGAGACATCGCAGACTTCGCTTTCGGAAACAGTCGGAGGAAAGTGGCCAGAAATCGGATTTGAGTTTCCGGTAAACCTTGAAAAGCCCATTCCTGCAGGGATGGAATTTATTATCTCGGATGCTTTTGTTTTGCTTGATGAAAAGATCATGAAGGAAGAAAGTGAGACGACCTCTACATTTTTAAATCATCTTAGCACTATCTACCAGCATATCGAAAAGCCTGAACCTGTTTATCAGGACTGGCTTAGTGTAGCGGAGAAAGTGCTAGGGCAACTTCACCTCAATAAAGGATGCTGGACGATGGCCAACAGTTCGCCTTTTTTGAATGCTTATGTGTGCGATTATAAAACCCCTGCTGAAATTATGGTACAGCTGGCTGTGAAGCTGCCTCTTCACGAATATTTAGCCTGGTCTGAAAGTTCCCATCCCATGTATGATGATCTGGATATGGGACTTGAGGACTTCTATGATGAGCGTGTCAAAAGCATCGTCCGCTGGCATCCCGCTCTTGTAGACCAGCTAGACAAATCTGAAGAGCAGAAACGTGAGATGGTGATGGATTCTTGGTACCTCCATCATCCGCTTTTAAATTTGGCGCGTCTAGCCCTTAGAGGGGATAAAATTGCAGAGAAGCTCTTTCTGGATTCCGTAGATTATGCCGTAAAGACCGCACGGCATTTTGACTATAATTGGCCAGTTTTTTATAAGATGACAACCTATGAGGTAATTAAGGCAGAAACCCAGCCAGGAGAGGGAGGGGAGAAGGATGTGCCAGGCTCATATGCTCATGTGATGCTGATGGCGTACAAGCTCACAGATGAAAAGCGTTTTTTAAATGAAGCCCTGCGTGCACTTAAAAGTTTAGAAGGGCTAGGATTTGACATTTTCTATCAGGCCAATAATACAGCTTTTACCGCCGGTGCATTGGCAGAGCTCTACCTCGAAACCAATGATGAGAAGTTCCTCAAGCTGAGCTATAGCTGTATAGCTGGCCTATTTAAAAACATGCAGCTCTGGAGTTGCGGCTACGGCTATGGAAAGCATTTTCCTAGCTTCTTTTCGGTATTTCCATTAGACGATGCGCCCTATACGGCAGCTTACGAAGAGTTTGAAGTCTATGCCGCTCTTCATCATTATATGGAAGTGACACAAGGTATTGACATACTCCCCGCATTAAAAATCTTAATTCCTGAGTTCATTAAATATGCTTCAGCAAGACTTGCCTACTATTATCCGCCACTGTTGCCTCAAGACATGATTGCTCAAGAGATTAAAACAGGAGAAGTGCAGAAAGAGCTCTGGGTGCCTCTGGAAGACATTCACGATGGGTGGGAGAAATCTGGTGAAGTCGGACAGGAGGTTTATGGGGCAGGGCTCGCTTTCGGAGTGGTACCCCGACAGTATTTTAGGCTAAAGGGACTTAATGCAATAGGCTTTATCAATTATCCTGCAGTAAAGTTCCGCTTCGCAAAAAAAAAGACCACCTTTATAGTAGCTGGAAGTCCAAAGTTTAAGGCTCTAATGAAAGTCAGCGGGCTTTCCAAAACTGCCGTATCAAAAATTAAGGTAGAGGTTAAAGAGAATTCCAAATATACCGAAATTAAAGCCGTGAATGGGGATGAATTTGAATTTCCTGGTGATGCGACAGTACGAATCAGCTGGTAATTTGCTCATGCAAAAGAATAGAACATTTTTAGAACAAATGCCCGCTTGGGTTTAAATTTAAAAGATATGAAAACATATAAAGTTGGTATCATAGGCTATGGTGGATTTGGACAATTTCTACACCACTGGTGGAACAGGTTGGAGCAGATCCAGATAGTGGCTATCGCTGATACCGTGACAGGTCTTCAGCCTGAAGGTAATTGTAAGTTGTATGAGAGCTGGAAAGAGCTGCTTACAGATCCCCAAATAGATATTGTAAGTATCGTAACGCCTCCTGCGCTACATGCCGAAATGGCCTGCGCTGCGATGCAGGCCGGAAAGCACGTATTGCTTGAAAAGCCCGCTGCCCTTACTGCAGCAAGCTGAGCGCATTCTGCAGGTCGAGACAGAGACGGGAAAGATTATTACTGTTGACCATATGATCCGATATAACCCCATTATCCGCTCTTTAATACTACTTTCGGAAATGGGAGCGCTTGGAAAGCTGCGACATGTCGCTGTGCACAATTATGCGCAGGACCAAGCTCTACCTATAGAGCACTGGTTTTGGGATGAAAAAGTCTCTGGCGGTATTATGGTAGAGCACGGCGTACACTTTTTTGACATAGTAAGCGCACTTAGCCAACAGAAGCCCGTAGAGGTTTATGGCACCTCTAGTCAGCGCAATCAAAGGCAGAGAGACCGCATGTCGGCAATTGTAAAGTATGATGATGGACTCTTAGGAGAATATCATCACGCTTTTTCCGGGCCAGGTTTTTTTGAACAGACTACTCTTCATTTAGCATATGATCTTGCAAGAATTGAAATCGAAGGCTGGATGCCAATGAAAGGCACTCTAAAAGCTCTTACCAATTCTTCAACCCGAAAAGCTTTTACTTCTCTGTCAGACTGGAAAGAAATTTCAGCAGAAGCAATTGGCTGCGGTTCTGATGACTCTAGACCAGAAGGCTGGGGGGCCGCAGAGGCATTATCAGATGTGAAAGATTATGTAAAGGCTGGCGGAATATCCTATAAGGCAGACCATATAGTTTCGGGCAGTTTTGAAATTGAGAGGACTAAGGCAGAGGTGTACGGTAGATGCGTGCAGGAGCTTCTGCTAGATGTCATTGCAAAGATTGAAAACAAAGAGCATGAGCTTGCCGTTACCCTTCAAGATGGAGTCCAAGCGTTGCGAACTGCACTTCTGGCTTCAAGGTAGCTTAAGCGCAACGTTTAAAAGATGATTTTATGCTAAATAAAAAAGGAAACAGTAGTTCTGTTTCCTTTTTTATAGTGTTTTAAGATAATCACAACTATCTGCCGCTAGACGCAGTGATTTTTCCCAGCTGCAGCCTGTAATCCGGTCTTTTGCCGTTATAGATATCCACAAAGGTTTCTTTGTTATCGGTTTGAGAATAAACATTAGCGAAAATGCTGTTGCCGTACCAGTTTTCCAAATCGGAATTATCAGTATTGTTTTCTGTAAAGATGTTGCCAGTGCACTGGTTGAAAAACATCTCTTCAAATTTGATTTTTTTCAAATTATCGGCATTCACTTCAGTTTTGCTATCCAGTAGCACTGCTGGATTAAATCCTGATACAACGCTTCTTTTTAGTTCCAACGTAGTGTTTTCGCCTACATAAACCGCTTCTTTTACTAAACCAGACTGAACATCAGCTTTAATATTCTCGCTGTCATTAAGCAGGGTAAGGTTGGAAGCAGAAACGAAAGTCGATTTTTTAGTGAAGTCAGTTTCGTTTTTCTTTTCGTAAGCTTTAACCTCAAGGCATCTCGAACCATCTTTATTGCTTGAAAGGTAAGAAGATCTCACTGCAAGAGAATTGAAAAGGCGACATTGCGCTCCTTGAGTAATTTTAAAGTCATCATTGATGGATTTATAAGAAACCAACTGTGATGCATTTACATCTCCGCCATAAAAGGCAAAAGAATCGCCTCCTGAGAAGCTCACCATAATGTTTTCTAAGACTGTTTTATTTCCAGCTCCTGCAACTGTAAGGCCGTTAAAGGCATCTGCTCCCTTTACTTTTCTTCCAGCAAATTCAATACGAACATATTTTAAGATTCCTGAGGAGCTAGCAACATTGTTGCCACCATACACGGTAAGGGCAGGATCAAGATCCATGTTATAGGAGCCCACGCTTCCAAATTTATTGATAGGCGCATCACCCAAAATAACTAGGCCGCCCCAGTCACCTGCTTTTTTCATGCTGGCATTTGAGGTAAATATGATAGGGTCTGTTTCCTGACCTTCAGCCATAATTTTAGATCCTTTTGTAATAATAAGAGTGCCTTTGGTTGCGGCATCGCCAATAATTACTGTACCCGGGTCAATAGTTAAAACCGAATTATTGGTTACATATACATTGCCATGAAGAATGTATACGTTTTTTTTCATCAATTTAGTATTCTCGGTAATGTTTCCAGCCAGTATTTGGTTTGCATCTTTGGATTCGGTTTTCTGTGGTTTGAATTCTGTCCAGTTGTCCAACCAGTTTGCATATCCAATTATTCCTTTTTCTTGCTGTGCATTTGCTGCCACTGCTAGTAGTAGACAAATCGTTAAAGTAATTTTTTTCATAGTCTTGGGGCTATTGTTATTATTACATGTTTTTGGTACTCAAATAGTTTACTTGTTTTTATTTTATAGCAGATGTAAAAATGATCGCCAGTATTAAAAAACAAAAATCCCTACTTTTCGGATGACCTACTACAAATATACTAAAAAGATTAGACTCTGCGGGGCTTTGCTTATATTTAACATTTGTTGAAGCAAACTTAGCTGAGAAAAGTTTTTCAGAGGCTTTTTATCTGTTTTTGAATTACCAGAATAGGTTTCATTTTTTAATATTTGGTTTCATTTTATAAAATGAAACCAGATTGATATACGAATAGATATCCATTTAAATTTTAAGGCTTTAATTTTAGTAAGATATTAATTCCAATAAATTATAGCTCTATGAAAAAGAAAACACTATTAATGGCATTGATCAGTTTATGTGCTTTGGCATATTTAAGCTCAGAAGCTCAAACTAAAAAAAAGCCTAATATCATAATGGTTATCTCAGACGATACAGGCTGGGGAGACCTAGGAGTCTACGGAGGAGGAGTAGGTCGAGGCATGCCGACACCTAATCTCGACAGAATGGCAAAAGAAGGCATGCAATTTTGGTCATTTTACGGACAGCCAAGTTGTACCCCAGGAAGAGCCGCGATGCTTACAGGACGCATTCCGAATAGAAGCGGTATGACCACAGTTGCTTTTCAAGGACAGGGAGGCGGACTGCCTAAAGAAGAATGGACGCTGGCTTCAGTGCTTAAAAAAGCCAACTACAAAACGTATTTTTCTGGAAAATGGCACCTTGGAGAAGCAGACTATGCAATGCCTATAGCGCATGGTTTTGACAAAATGCAGAATGTGGTACTTTACCATTTGAATGCTTATACTTATGCTTTCCAGTCTTGGAATCCAGAGATGTCTCCAGAGATGCTGGAGCTTTTCAAAAAAGTAACAACAGGCATACTTGAAGGTGAAGCAGGCGGAAAAGCTAGAGAGGTTAGTAAGGTTACTGAAGAAAATATAGCTGAACTGGATATGATGATGGTAGAAAATAACTTAAAGCAGCTTGATGAATATGGAAAAAGCAAAGATCCTTTTTTTATGTGTATCAATTTTGCTAAAAACCATCAGCCAAACCTTCCTTCTAAACAGTTTGCAGGCAAATCTCCAGGTAAGAGCAAATATTCAGATGCTGTAGTAGAGATGGATTACAATGTAGGCCGTATTATGGATAAAATTCGTTCTTTGGGCATAGCAGAAAATACAATTGTCATTTATACAGTAGATAATGGCGCTTGGCAAGATGTGCATCCTGATTCTGGATATACTCCTTTTAGAGGTACCAAAGGAACAGATAGAGAAGGTGGCAGCCGCGTGCCTGCAATTGCTTGGTGGCCAGGACAGATTGAGGCAGGAAGCCAAAGTCATGATATTGTAGGCGGACTTGATCTTATGGCTACTTTTGCAAGCCTTGCTGGAGTGGAGCTTCCTAAAAAAGACAGAGCAGGTGCTGACATGGTTTTTGATAGCTATGATATGTCAAATGTATTGTTTAAAAAAGGAACGCCGCTTCGTGATAGATGGTTCTATTTTACAGAGGCCGAATTGTCCCCAGGAGCTGTACGAATAGGAAAATTCAAAGCGGTATTTAATACGCGAGGAGATAATGGTGCTATTGCAGGAAGTGACGCTCCTGGGCAGCAACTAGGCTGGAGAGGAGATGAAACCTATGTAGCAACAGTTCCCGCTATTTACAATTTGTGGCAAGATCCTCAAGAGCGTTATGATTTGTTCATGAACAGCTGGACAGAGAAAACATGGACAGCTATAATTTTTAACCAGGCCATTGCAGATCTGATGAAAACCTATGCCCAGATACCTCCAAGAGCACCTCAGAGCGAAACTTTTACAGGTGAGATGCAGATAGAGCGTTTTAGAACTATTGAGCAAGTGAAAAAAATGATGAACGAAAAGAAAACCACTCTGCCACCATTAAGCGTGGATCCAAAATAGATTGGATATAGAACTTTAACAATCAAAGAGACAGCATGCTGTCTCTTTTTATTTTTTGGCTAAAATATGTTTTCTTTAATTCATAGAAATGTTGGACTACGAAGCTCTGAAAAGAAGATCTACATTCAGCAATGCCATGATGGATTTTTTTATAATTTAGCTTCTTATAATGGGAAAGGAGAAAATTTTAAGCGGAAGAATTGCTGTTCCTGAAGAATTTCAGGAGGTATTTTCGCATTTTTATTTTGCAGAGAACAATTCGGAAGGGACGATCACACAAACACTTCTGCCTTCCTATCAGACTATTATGATCTTCATTTTTGGAGAAAAGGCTTTAATCCACACGCAGAACGATGCCAGCTTGGAAGTGGAGAAGTCTATTGTTCTGGGGCCCGTAAAAAAAGCATTTGACTATTCTCTACCCGCGGGAAGCAAAATTTTAGCAGCAAATTTTAAAGACGATGCCTTTTATCGTTTTTTTGGACCGGCGGCCATTTCAGAGAATCTACCCGTTGATTCTGATTCGTTGCTAGATGAAAACTGCTTTACTGCTCTTTGGAACAGACTTGCAGGGATTGAAGATCAAGAACGGCAGGTAGAGTGTATCCTTGAATTTTGCAGGCCTTATCTGAGAAATCGAAATCCGGTGGTCCAGCAACTAATAGAACTAAATACTACAGCTTACAGTCCCATAAAGGAAGTGGCAGGAGATAAAAACCAAACTGAGCGCGCCATACAGCTTACCCATAAAAAACATTTGGGCTATTCAGCCAAAGAGATTATGCGCTTTCAGCGTTTTCTTAAAGCTGTCCAGATCATGCAGACTATTGCAGGGAGAGCTTCAAAAGAGGATTGGTTTGAAATCATTGAGCAGTGCGGGTATTATGATCAGAGCCAGCTTATTAACGATTTTAAACATTATATAAATCTAAGCCCATCCAGATATCTTAAGCTCCAGTGCAGCATATGCAGTCCTTTCGAGTAATTTTCGTTTTCTTACAATTTTATGGTATGTGCCAAGTCTAAATTTGTCCTATCAATTTAAAATTATAGAACAATGAGACATTTAATTATTTATGCCCATCCTAATTGGGAAAGCTTGAACGGAAAATTTAAAGATGCCTTGCAAGGTTATTTGTTGCAAAAAGGCAATGAGGTTATAGTTAGAGATTTATATGAATTGCAATTTGACCCTGTACTTTCACTTCAAGATATGGAAGGCCAAAGAAAAGGCAAGGTGGAAGATGATGTAAGATTAGAGCAGGAATTCATAAGCTGGGCAGAGCACATAACGTTTATTCATCCGATATGGTGGACAGGAATGCCCGCTGTTATGAAAGGCTATATTGACCGAGTATTTAGCTATGGATTTGCTTACCGCTATGATCAGGGCGTTCAGAAGGAGCTTCTTAAGGGGAAGCAGGCTGTGATCATTAATACGCATGGCAAATCGCATGATGAATACCGTGAAATTGGAATGGATAGGGCATTAAGGCTTACTTCCGACAAAGGAATCTACAACTACTGTGGATTTGAGATCAGCCAACATTTCTTTTTTGAAAAGGCAGACCGTGTGGATGCCGAAACTGTGGAATCATGGATTACAGAAATATTGGCCTTGTACAAAAACACGGCTGTCGCATTATGAATATCTCGCATTCAGCGCAGGATATTCTGCACAGATACCGCAATGAGGCTGGAGCAATAAAAGCAGAGCAGGGACTTATTCTTATTCCAGATGTGAGTGGCTTCACCGATTTTGTCCCAAGTATATGTATCGAAGCAGGAAGCTATATTTTGCGTGAGCTTCTTATGGCTATTATGGATAGTAACCGTCTAGGAATGAAGGTTTCTGAAGTAGAAGGAGATGCTGTCCTTTTCTATAAATTTGGTCTGCCTCCTCAAATTGATCTTATTATTGAGCAGTACGAAATCATGCTGAAGAATTTTAGGGAAAAGCTGGACGCCATAGAATCCCTTATCGACAGAAAGCTTAATTTATCCCTGAAGTTGGTCGCGCATTACGGGCTTTTTGCCGAATATGCTGTGGGCGGTTTCAGTAAGCTTTATGGCAATGCAGTAGTGCAGTCGCATTGTTTGCTCAAAAATGCAATTCAGAGTAGCACTTATGTGTTGTTCACTTCTGATTTGCTGAATTGTGGTGGCTCGGATCACAGCTTTGCCTCAGAAGAAAACTATTGCTATATAGATTATAAAAATAGAAATCTTGCTTAAATTTAAATCCTGACAAATTAAACTCTTTTGTTTCAAGTGTCAGAAATTAGTAAGGCACATGGAGAAGTTTTTTTAGTTTAAAACCAAGATAAAACTGACATTTTTTCGCTTGAAAAACTGAAAAAATGTCATTTTTTTGTACTGGCACAATTTTGGTTTTTTTCTCGTCGGCACTGCTAGCCAGTGCATGTTCACAAATATTGTCTAACAATTAAAAGTAAAATGTTATGAATCTTATCAAAAGAAATGCAGACCAACGCACTGGTTTGCCTCGTATGTTTTTTGATGATGTTTTTGGCCGCGAGCTTTTCAATTGGGAAAACAGCAATTTTTCTGCAACAAGCACCACGCTGCCATCGGTAAACATCAAAGAGACAGCAGACCATTATGAAGTCGAAGTTGCCGCTCCTGGGCTAGATAAGAACGACTTCAAAGTAACCCTTGACGGAAACCTGCTCACAATTTCTTCAGAGAAAGAAAACAATCAGACTATCGAGCAAGAGAATTTTACCCGCAGGGAATTCAGCTATCAATCTTTCCAAAGAAGTTTTGAGCTACCTAAAAATGTGGTGGACGAAGAAAAAATCAGCGCCCGCTATGAAAACGGTCTTCTTTATCTGTCCATCCCTAAAAAGGAGGAAGCCAAACAGAAACCTCCAAGAAGGATTGAAATCGCGTAATTTTCAATCTGTTATTTTACCTTATTTTTAATTAAAGCTGTCCATTTGGACAGCTTTTTATCGTTTTTAAAACCAGAATTATGTCTTCACAATTATTCTCAGGGATAGCTGTGCTGTCCTGTGTTGTCTTATTTTTAATTTTATTGCTGCGTCGTTTTAGACAGCCCTATTTTACTGCATACATTATAGCAGGCATTCTTTTAGGGCCAAAACTTTTAAATGTGATTCATGATCCGGCAGTAGCTGCGGAATTAGGTGAGATAGGTATTGTGTTGCTTATGTTTTCTATCGGGGCAGAGATAGACTTGAACCATTTGAGCAGGAACTTCTATAAGCCCTTTGCAATAGTCCTTGTGCAAATTCTGATGAGTTTTTTATGCATGTACGCTTTGGGGGCGTATTTAGACTGGTCAGCCAGCAGGATTATGCTGATGTCTTTTATTATAAGCCTTAGCAGTTCGGCTATAGTGTTTCAGTATTTAGAAAAATCTGGGGAAATTAGAAGTTCATTGGGTATTATAACCTGTGGTGTGTTGCTGATGCAGGATATTCTTGTTGTTCCAATGATCCTCTCACTCAATTTCATTTCAGGTAGTAATGCATCTTTTTTTGAACTTATTAAAGTATGTGCGGGAGGCATACTAATACTACTGTTTTTAAGAGCTGCAATCAAAAAAAAGATTTTGAAGATTCCCATGAGAAGAGAAATCATTGCCGATCATGACCTGCAGGTGTTTATCGGTTTCTGCATTTGCTTTGGAATGGCTTGGGTGAGTTCTTGGTTTGGACTGTCTCCTGCTTTTGGAGCATTTGCTGCTGGAATAGTAATTGGCCAAGATAAAGCTACACGTTGGCTTGAAAAATCTTTGATTCCCTTGAGGGTTTTCTTTATGGCATTCTTTTTTCTCGCCATTGGATTACAGCTTGATTTACATTTTTTTGCTGCAAATGCAGGCACAATTATAATTGTTGCTGTAAGTGTTCTGTTAATCAGCAGCCTTATTAACAGCCTGCTTTTTAGGTTAACGGGTAGCAGCTGGAGAGATAGTATATATGCTGGTGGACTGCTGTCGCAGATAGGTGAATTCAGTTTTGTTTTGCTTACCCTTGCCGCCTCACTTGGCCTTGTCGAGGATTACATCTATCAGATCACTCTTGCAGTCATAACTTCTACCATGCTACTATCTAGTATCTGGCTTACTATAATCCGAAGGTTGATCTATACGTTGCCGCCTGTTGGAAAATCTTAATATTTAGATTTTTATGTTTTTTTTAGGAATGTTAAAATTGTATTAAATTTTATTTTGTTTAATATTTTTTGATTTTTGTTAAACAAAATTGTTGTAAATTTAATTTAGCTAATCATAAAAAAGACACACTATGAAAACTATTAAAATGAAATTCGCAGCCGCATTGGCTTTATTTGTTTTGACACTGAGTTCATGCAGCAGTGATGATAATGGTCCTTCACAGGATAATATGAGTATTTATGCAACCGCGAAAGCGAATGCCCAATTAAGTGTTTTGGCATCAGCTTTGGAAAAAGCAGGTCTTGCTAGCACATTGAGTTCTTCAGGATCTTTAACCGTATTTGCTCCAACTAACGAAGCTTTTAACGCATTTTTGTCTAAAAATGGATATGCAGATCTTAATGCAGTTCCCGTAGCTGCCTTAAAAGAAATTTTACTTAATCATGTTCTAAGCACAAAAGTTAAGTCTAATGCTATAGTAACGGGATATGTTAAAACCCTCGCAAAGGGAAGCGCCTCTACAAGTAACACCCTTAGCATGTACATAGAAAAAAATACTGCTGTGGATATTAACGGAGGAAAAGCCAATGGAGGAGCAACTGTAACCACTGCCGATATAGAGGCAACAAACGGTGTGGTACATATAGTCGATGGCGTTATCGGTCTGCCTACTATAGTGACTCATGCTATAGCAAACAAAAACTTTACTACTCTTGTGTCGGCACTAACCTATAATCCTGCTTCGGGATTTGCAGCCATGCTTTCGGGAACCACAGGTTCTCCATTTACCGTTTTCGCTCCCACAAACACTGCTTTTGCAAGTTTTTTAACGGAGACTGGATTTTCTGGACTCTCAGCCATTCCAGCGAATGTTCTGGAAACAACCTTAAAATATCATGTTGTGGCTGGTGCAAATGTCCAGTCTTCAGCATTGACTAATGGGCAGACGGTAAATACTGCCGCAAGCCAAAGTTTTACAATTAATACGGCTGGAGGAGCAAAGATAACCGATGCAAACGGAAGAATAAGCAACATCATTATTACCGATGTACAGTGCTCCAATGGTATTATTCATGCTATAGATAAGGTTCTACTGCCTAAATTGTAATTTCTGGTTTATAATTTTTTGTGGGCAATTGTTTTTAATGGCGGTTAAAAGCTTTTTTAACCGCTTTTTTTTAAAATAAATCTTGATTGGTTAGGAACTACAAGATTATTTCTGACTTGATTTATTTTGCCAGACAATAAACATCAATACGTTTTAAAATGAAAACTAGAATAATTTTACTCATTGACGATGACTGCGATGATATTGCATTTTTTAAAGAGGCATTCGCGGAGATGGGCGATCGTTTTAGGCTTATCTGTGCAGATGGCGGTGCAAAGGCCATCCAGATGCTTTACGAAATGGATAGCACCCCTGCGTTGATATTCCTTGATGCAGGCATGCCCATGATTAATGGATGGGAATGTCTGAAGCTTCTCAAAGCGGATAGCCGTTTTGCATCCTGTCCTATCATCATGGCCTCAACCGCTGCACTGCCTTCAGGTATAGAAAAAGCCCGTGATCTGGGGGCGTCAGCCTATATGATCAAACCTTGGGATTTTAAAGAATTGGTATTTATGGTTCAGTTAATTTGCGCTGGATTGGATGGAGCCATTCAAAAGAATCTTCTAGAGCTTGAGCAGGCTATGCCAAAGCATTTTTTTGTCTTTTGAGAGACGCAGGTCTGCGAGATGCAGATCGGTTTAAAAGAAGAACGGTTTCATCTTATCAAAATATATCATAACTTTCCTTAAAAATAAAGTTATGTACAGATTCTTCTTATTAGCATGTATTTTATGTATTTTTTCAGGCTGCAAATCTGTAAAAAATGATCCGATAAAAAAGGTTCTTAGCAGTAATAATAGTGCTATAAAAAAGGTTGCAGATCAACCGGAGCACTTTGAACTCCAAATTATATACACTGCTGTAAAAAGAAAAAATAACGGAAAAGTCCTTTTAAAGGATTATAAATATAATGTCGATGCTTCAAATTATTATTATCCAGCAAGCACGGTTAAACTTCCGATTGCAGTTTTAGCTTTAGAGAAGGTCAATAGCATGAAAAATGCTGATGTGAATACAGTTTTTGCTGTTGCTGATGGCGGGACGAAATTTTCCTTTGCAGATGATCTTCGCAAAGTCTTTGCCGTAAGCTCAAATGAAGCAAGCAATGACTTTTATGAGTTCATGGGGCGTGACTATATTAACAGAAAAATGAAGGAAAAGGGGTTGAAACAGGTTCGAATTTCCCATCGTCTGTCGGCTGAAAATTCAGGAGCATCGCAGACCAAAAAAATAACTTTCTACAATAATAAGGGTGAGACGGTAATCATTCCCAGAGTAAGAGATAGTGCAGTCGTACCTTTGAAACTGAATAAAATATTGAAAGGCAAGGGGTACTACGATAATGGCAGGCTCATTGGTCAGCCAATGGATTTCAGCAAAAAGAATTATCTGTCTTTGGAAACATTGCACGGCACGTTGAAAAGGGTTGTTTTTCCTGATAATTTTCCAAGAAAAAAGCGTTTCGATCTATCCGCAGAAAACAGAGAGCTTCTTCTGTATAATATGCAGAATTTACCCAGAAATGCTGGATATGATCCCAAAGAATACTACGACGGATACTGCAAGTTTTTTATGTTTGGCGATACGAAAGAAACAATTCCCGATAATATAAGGATATACAATAAAGTTGGAGATGCATACGGAACTATGATAGATTGTGCCTATATTGTTGATAAAGAGAATGATATTGAGTTTATGATTAGTGCGGTCTTGCTGGTAAATGAAGATCAGATTTTTAATGATGACACTTATGAATATGATGAAATCGGGTTGCCTTTTCTGGCAGAATTAGGACGTGCTTTTTATGAGCTAAATTTAAAAAAACTCTAGCTCTTTTGTTTTTGCGTTATTTTGCATGTTTTGTTCGTTTCGGCATTTGGGAATTTCAAATTAAAATCCATTTTATTTTGTTTCATTTTACGAATAATGTTCTACAATTTTTACCATAATTTTCCTTATTTATATTCTGTGTAAATCTAAAAAGTAGTAATTTTCTTTAATTTTTACTTTTTTTAATTTAAAATGTAAATATTTTATTAACAATTTTGAAAGTATTTTTGAAAAAGAAAAAGCATTGTGTTTGCTAGAGTTTACGCATTATTTTGTGAGTAAAAATGAATTATTTTGCATTTTTAAGTTAAAATATTAAGTATAAATGCATGTTTTTGCGTTTTTATTTATGGTACATTTACGGTTATTAACCAAAAAATTGCCAAATTTATGAATCAAAAACTACTCAATTTGTTCTTTTTAATAGTTGTAAATGGCTTTATTTTAGGTCAGGGAACTAATATAACTCCAGGCTGTTCTAATAGTGGACCTGAAATAAATGCAAGCCCGAAAGCAGATTTAAGAGGGACTTATTTAACATCAGTCTATAATTTGGACTGGCCAAGCAATAGGACTGCAACTCCTGCGGTTCAGCAAGCTGAGCTAATTGCAATCTTAGATAAATTGGTGCTTACGGGCATCAATACGGTTTATTTTCAAGTTAGACCGGAATGTGATGCTCTTTATAATTCATCAATAGAACCTTGGTCGTACTGGCTGACAGGAACGCAAGGGCTGCCACCAAATCCTATGTGGGATCCTTTAAGTTTTGCCATAACAGAATGCAGAAAACGAGGATTGGATTTGCATGCATGGCTGAATCCTTATCGTGCAAGTGTTGGCAGTTATACATTGGCGAATAATCACGTTTCTAAACTAAATCCTTCTTGGGTTTTTACAGCTTCAAATAATGCCAATCTTAAAATTTTGAATCCGGGTTTGCCAGCTGTAAAAAATTATATTATCAGTATTGTAGAAGATATTGCTTCACGATATGATATTGACGGAATTGTTTTTGACGATTATTTTTATCCGGATCAGGGTATGGCAAATAATCAGGATGCCACGACTTATGTCAATAACAATCCGACCGGAATAAGTAATATTGATGATTGGCGCCGTGATAACGTTAATCGCATGATTGCAGGTGTTTATGATGCTTTGCAGGTTATTAATGCCAATTATAATAAAAATATTGTTTTTGGAGTTGCTCCCTTTGGAATTTGGAAAAATGGAGTTCCAACTGGAATTGTTGGAAATTCTTCTTATAGCGCATTATATTGTGATCCAATAAATTGGCTTCAAAATGGTAAAGTCGATTTTATTTCGCCTCAATTGTACTGGAAAATTGGCGGCTCTCAAGATTACATCAAACTTTCTCAATGGTGGAATGATCAGGCCGCTACTTATGGCAGACATTTATATGTTAGTCAAGGGTATGATCGCTTGCCGAGTACTTCTTCTCAGAATTGGCCTGCTTCAGAGATTCAGAATCAGATCGATCAAAACCGAATTGCGGGAATGACCAATACTTTTGGACAGACTTCTTATTCAACGCGTTATATTATGAGCGACGAAAAAGGAATTGCAACAGCTTTACAAAATAATCAGTATAAGTATAAATCTTTTCCGCCTTCAATGCCATGGAAAGATAATGTTTGTCCGTTAGAACCAACAAATATTAGATTTGAAGGAAATACTCTAAAATGGGATGCTCCAGTTGCAGCTACTGATGGCGATTTGGCAATAAAATATGTAGTGTATGCATTTGGCACACAGGCCGATATTCCAAATTTTAAGCAAGATGGCACAAAAGTTTTGGACATTGTAAATGCAACTCAAATTGTATTGACTACAGCTCAATTGACTGCTCCAAATAATTATTTTCTGGTAACGGCTTTGGATAAAAATAATAACGAAAGTACTAATATTACAGGTGTTCCATATAGTAGTTTGCCGGCAGCTCCAGTAGCTTTAAGTCCGACCGAAGGAGAATTGTATGTGAGTTCTCCAGTAAATTTCTCTTGGAATTCTAGTGTTACTAATGGAGATTATCGCATTCAGGTTTCGAAATCTAATACTGGGTGGACAGAAACAAACGGATTTACGACTGCAACAGCGCCAAATGCTACGGTTGTTGTAAATGCTGTCGTAAATACAACCATGAGTTATATTTGGGATCAAGCCAATGCTGCAGTTTATGAAGCTCCAGCGGGAGGAACTACATATTATTACACCATAAGAAGTTATAGTGCTGCAACGGGAACTTCAAAGTATTCTGCTCCTGTAAGTTTTACTCCAAAAAGTGCCAATTGCACTGTGCCGGGAACAACTGTTATTACTTTAGATAATGTTGATGCAACTTTAGTAGGATCATGGACAGCAACATCTGCCACTGCAGGCTATGTTGGGGCAAATTATATTCATGATGGCGATACGGGAAAAGGAACAAAAACAGCAACTTTTACTCCAACAATTACGCAAAGAGGCAAGTATGAAGTTTTTATCAACCATACGGCTGGAACCAATCGCGCGAATAATGTTCCTGTGGATATCATTCACGAAATTGGCACAACAACCGTTCCTGTAAATCAGCAAATTAATAATGGGACGTGGGTTTCCTTAGGAACTTATAATTTCAGTGTAGGAACAAACAATAAAGTGGTAATTCGCACAACTGGCACTTCAGGCGTTGTTATTGCAGATGCTGTTCGATTTTATTTCATAGATTGTTTGCCTGATGCTACACCGCCAGTAGCCGATTTTACACCGGTGTCGGCTACAATTTGTGCAGGACAAACGGTTTCATATACGAATGCATCTACTAATGCAACTTCCTACAGTTGGTCGTTTCCAGGAGGAACTCCGAGTACGAGCACTGCTACGAATCCAGTTGTAACTTATAATACTGCAGGAACTTATAATGTTGTTTTAACCGCTACAAATGGAGCAGGTTCAAATACGAAAACATTGACGAGTGTAATTACTGTAAATCCTTCAGGAGCAGTTACAGCAGGATTTACAGCTCCTTATTCAGAATTGGCAACAGGCGAAAATATGACTTTTACCAATACTTCTACAGGCGCTACAACTTATGCATGGACCTTTCCTAATGGTTCTCCAGCAACGAGTACAGCTGCAAACCCTACAGTAAATTTTACGACAACAGGCAGTAAGACTATTACTTTGGTAGCTTCAAATGCTTGTGGTAGTAATACTTACACAATGACAATCTGCGTTGGAACAAATACCAAAACTACACTGGAAACTTTCGAAAGTTCGGCAGGAAGATTTACAAGTGTTCCTACTGCGTCAGGTTCAACTGTTGGAATTGCAACCACATCAACATTGGCAAGAGCTACAGATAGTTTTAAAAACGGGACAGCAAGCTTAAAAGCAGTTTTGTATGATAATACAACGGTAACAACAAATTGGTTAGTGCGTTTGCTTTCGGGCGGAGGTACACCTGCGAATAATCAGGCTTTTGTTGGGAATCAGGGATCTTTTGGATTTTGGATGAAAACGAGCACGGCAAATGCAGGAGCAACGGTAACGGCTTGGATTGATGATACGGATGGTTTAGAAGAATTGCCTCCACAAACAATCATCAACAATGGAGCTTGGAACTATTACGAATGGTTTTTGCCAACTGCCGTTGGAACCACTATTACTACTGGAAATGGAATCGTTGGCGGAGCATCTGTAACTTTGGATGCTATTGTAATCAAACAAAATAATACCGCGTCTACCATGACAGTTTGGATTGATGATATTCAGCACAATTATATTTCTGCTTGCTCTGGAACTAGAAAAATGTTGGATGTAGAAGAGGCTGAAGATCTTAAAGTTTCTAATGAATTAATTGTATATCCTAATCCAACCAATGGAATATTGAATTTGAAATTGGATAGCAACATAAAGTCCGATGTCAGATTATTTAATATTACAGGACAGCAATTGTTGAGCACCACTTTTGAAGGTACAGAACAACAGCTTGATTTGAACAATTTTACAAAAGGAATTTACCTTCTTCAGGTTTCAACTGATGGGAAGATAACTACTAAAAAGATCATTTTAAATAAGTAATTTTTGTTTTTAGGTTAAGACCGCCAATTCAATTGGCGGTTCTTTTTGTGCTAAAAAAATAATTTTAAAAGTGTTTTCTTATTAATAATCATAACCACGTAAACTATTTATTAACAAAAAGCAAAAAACATGAGGAAAAACAAACTTATCGATTTGCGAAACCAAATTGCTTCAATTATGGTTTTGTTTAGTATTGCAACCGGTTTGGCGCAAACGACGCCAGACTCCAAAAAACCAAGTGATGAGCAGCTCTATTCTTTGGCAGACAAATACTTGAGATCTTCTATTCAAAAAGAAGTCAAACCTGATGGAGAGGTATTTCTACAAAGAGAAATGGGCGACTATCTGGCATTAGCGAATAAAAAAAATGCAGTAACCAGCAAGCCAGATTTAGTAGAAAAACACGATGAATTAGAATGCGAGCACAATGGGGAACTTTTGAAAGAGTATCTAAATAGGCCACATCCTTCGGTTAAAACAATGGTAAAATATTTTACTGAAGCTAGTAAAGAATTTGATGTTCCTGTAGAAATTTTAATGGCAGCTGGACAAGTGCAAAGCAATTGGGCGCAAGTGTCTTCTTCTTTCTACGGATCTTGGGGAGTAATGGGATTGATTGAAAGCGATTATAATAATCAAATTGCTATAGCGGCTAAATTAATCAAATCTACTCCAGAGGCTATTAAAACGGATGCTAAAACTAATATCAGGGCAGCAGCAGCCTTATTAAAAAGTTATCAAAAAAAAACGAATCCAAAAGGATTGGAAGATTGGTTTGATGCGACACGAGAATTAACAGGTTTGAAAGATGAAGAAATGAAAACTTCATTGGCAGAACGTTTTTTTAAAGTAATAAAAGTAGGGTCCAAAACAGTTACACTTTGGAAAGAAATCATAGATATAAAAGGAAATGCAGTAACAATTCCATCAAACAAAAACTCCAAAAGTTCTACGGCAAAAATAAGCGCCGTTCAAGCAACAGCAGCGGTCGATTACCCTGATGCTTTGTCAAGAATTACCTCTTGCAATTATGGAGTTGGGCGAAATGGCTACGGTATAGATTACTACTTTGTCCATTATATGGCAACAGGCACGTATGAAGGTGCTATTTCTTATTTTAATGATTGCAGCAGAACAACACCAACTTCTGCACACTATTGTATACGCAACTCAGATGGCCAGATTTCGCAAGTTGTGCGCGAGGCTGATCGTGCTTATTCGCAAGGAGTTTCAGGATATCCGCAATGGAATGGAGCCGGAGTAAGTACAGAACACGAAGTTTTAGCAACCAATTTATCTATGTGGGACAGCCAGCCTATGCTTAATGCAGCGGCAGCTTTGGCAATTGATGTCTGCGATAGAAATGGTGTTCCGAAAACAAGACGTGTTACCAATGGTAATCGCGGAATTTATGGCCATAACGATGTAAATACGGGTACAGACTGTCCTAATCTTACAACAGCTCGCTGGAATGTTTTATTGGCAAAAATTGCTGCTGGAAGCACAACAAATGTTCCAGTCCCTACAGCTCCAACTGCAGGCCAGGTATATGTGAGCACACCGGTAAACTTTACATGGGATTCTGCAGTTTCAAATGCCGATTACCGCATTCAGGTTTCCAAATCGAATGCAGGGTGGAACGATGCGGACGGATTTACATCTGCAGCAGCGCCAAACAGCACAGTAGTGGTGAATGATGTTGTCAATACGGTAAAAACGTATTCCTGGAATGCTACAAACTCAGCAGTATCAGAATCTCCGGTAGGAGGAACGGTTTACTATTACACAATCAGAAGCTATAGCGCAGCAACGGGCACTTCAAAATATTCGGCTCCCGTGAGCTTTACTCCAAAAAGCGCCGGCTGCACATTGCCGGGCTCAACTTCGATTACGGTTGACAATCTAGCGGCGACTTTAGCAGGGGCCTGGACCTCCACTTCAGCAACTGCGGGTTATATAGGTACGGATTATATTCATGATGGCGATACTGGAAAAGGGACAAAATCGGCGACTTTCACCCCTTCAATTCCTCAAAGAGGGAAGTATGAGGTATTCATCAACTTTACGGCTGGCACAAACCGCCCGGCAAACGTTCCGGTTGATATCATTCATGAAAACGGAACAAGCACAGTTACGGTAAACCAGCAGATCAATAATGGAACTTGGGTTTCATTGGGAAGATACAATTTCAGCGCCGGCTCTGCGGGAAAAGCTGTGATCCGCACAGCTGGCACAACAGGGGTTGTCATTGCAGATGCCTTTAAATTCACCTTTATTGACTGCCTGCCTGAAAATACGGCTCCAGCAGCCAGTTTTACGCCAACAGCTGCCGCAGTTTGCGAAGGGCAAACGGTAGCCTATACCAGCACTTCTGCAAATGCAACTTCATACAGCTGGTCATTCCCGGGAGGAACGCCAAGCACAAGCACTGCCGCAAATCCAGTAGTCACTTACAGCACGGCAGGAACTTACGATGCAAGCTTGACTGCTACAAATGCAATAGGCTCTGACACTAAAACAATAACAGGATTGGTGACTGTAAATCCTGCAGCAACAGCAACTGTCGTAGCTGGATTCACAGCCCCTTTGACAGAATTGGCAATTGGAGAGAGCATAACGCTGACAAATACTTCTACAGGGGCAACTGCATACGCTTGGACTTTCCCTAACGGATCTCCTTCGGCAAGTACAGCTGCAAATCCATCGGTAAGCTTTACATCTGCAGGTTTGAAGACTGTTACCTTAGTGGCTTCAAACGCCTGCGGAAGCAATACCTACACCATGACATTTTGCGTGGGCTCAAATACTACAACAGCTTTGGAAACTTTTGAAGCTTCTGCCGGAAGATTCACGCAAGCTCCAACTACTTCAGGTTCTACGGTGGGTATTGCAGCGGCCTCTACCTTGGCAAGAGCGACAGATGGCTTTAAAACCGGAACAGCGAGCCTAAAAGCAGTTTTATACGACAATACATCAGTTGCCACGGATTGGCTGGTGCGTCTGCTTTCGGGCGGAGGAACCCCTGCAAACAATCAGGCGTTTGTCGGCAATCAGGGCTCTTTCGGCTTTTGGCTGAAGACAAGCACAGCAAATGCAGGAGCGACTGTTACGGCTTGGATTGATGATACAGATGGCTTGGAAGAACTGCCTCCGCAGACGATTATAAACAACGGAGCTTGGAATTATTACGAATGGTTTTTGCCAACTGCGGCAGGAACAACAATCACGACAGGAAACGGAACCGTTAATGGCGCTTCTGTAACTTTAGATGCGATTGTGATCAAGCAAAGCAATACGGCCAACACAATGACAGTTTGGATCGATGATATCCAGCACAATTATATTTCTGGATGTTCCGGAACCAGAAAAATGCTGGATATAGCTGATGTTGAAGAAGTAAAAATTACAAAAGGCTTGGTAGCATATCCGAATCCGACAGACGGAATCTTGAATTTGAGTTTGGAAAACAACACAAAATCTGATGTCCGATTATATAATGCTTCAGGCCAGCAATTGCTGAACACCACTTTTGAAGGGGCTGAACAGCAGCTTGATCTGAATGGCTTTGGAAGAGGGATCTATCTCCTTCAGGTTATTGCAGATGGCAAGACGATAACCAGAAAGATTATTTTAAATAAATAGTTTTAACTCGATATTTTTTAGCTGCCCAAACCCGTAAAAGAGGTTTGGGCAGTTTTTTTACTTGTTACCAATCTTAAAAATGTAATTATTGTTTCTTTTCATATTATTGATTTTATTTTGTTTAATATTTTTTGATAAAAATTAAACAATTCTTACCTTTAATCTATAAATCAAGCCTTTATTTAAACTGAGGTATAAAACATGAAGTTTTTAATAGTGATCCTAATATAAAAATGGTGTTTATGGAAAAAATACTTGTAATAGGAGGAAGCGGAGGAATTGGAGAAGCAATAGTATTGGAGCAATTGGGAACGAAGCAAGTTTATAACATTAGCAGAACTGCTCCTAATATTTCACATCCTAACTTAATTCATTTTACGGCAGACATTTTAAAGGACGCGCTTCCAGAAATTGAGAAAATTGATGCTATTGTTTACTGTCCAGGTTCTATAAATCTGAAACCTATTCTGAGTTTAAGCATTGATGATTTCAGAAATGATTTCGAAATCAATGTTATTGGTGCTGTGAAAGTAATACAGCATTATCTGCCAGCCTTAAAAAAAGGCACAAATCCGTCTGTGGTCCTTTTCAGCACAGTTGCAGTAAAACTTGGAATGCCTTATCATGCTAGTGTTGCTGCAGCAAAGGGTGGAGTAGAAGGTCTTGTTAAATCACTAGGTGCGGAGCTCGCTCCTGCAATCCGCATTAATGCTATTGCACCTACTATTACAGAAACTCCATTGTCAGCTTCAATCCTCAGAAATGATCGTATGAAAGAAAACATGTCTGAGCGTCATCCTTTAAAAAGATATTTACAGCCTAAAGAAGTGGCTAAAATGGCAGATTATCTTATTTCAAATGCGGCAGGATCTATTTCGGGACAAATTTTTCAAATGGATTGTGGCTTGGTCAGCTTTAAAATCTAATATGTCATCATGAAAATTCTATTAACCGGCTCAACAGGATATATTGGCAAAAGAATTCTGCCCTTACTACTTGAAGAGGGGCATGAGGTAATCTGCTGTGTACGGGACAAGAACAGATTTTTTTATCCTGAAAAGTATTCAGCAAACGTTAGACTTCTTGAGGTTGATTTTTTGCAATATAAAAGTGTAGAAACTATTCCTAATGATATTGATGCCGCGTATTATCTTATTCATTCCATGTCTAGCGCTGACAATTATGATGAGCTTGAAAGAATTTCTGCAAATAATTTCAAAAAAAAGATAAATGATACAAGCGCTAGGCAAATTATTTATTTAAGCGGAATTGTCAATGATAAATCCTTATCTAAACATTTGGCTTCTAGAAAGGCGGTAGAAGAAATCCTAAAAAGTGGTAAAACTCCAACAACAACCTTGAGAGCAGGAATTATAGTAGGTTCAGGCAGTGCATCTTTTGAAATTATACGGGATTTGGTCCATAAACTGCCTGTAATGATTACACCAAAATGGCTTAATACAAAATGCCAGCCTATTGCCATTGCCGATGTTTTAGAATTTTTAATGAAATCACTGCTAAACCCTAAAACATACAACGCGAGTTTTGATATTGGCGGGCCAGATATTCTTACATACAAGGAAATGCTGCTAGAATTTGCAAAGATTAAAAAACTCAAAAGATTTATTTATACACTGCCAGTAATGACGCCAAAGTTGTCTTCCTATTGGTTATATTTCATTACTTCCACTTCTTTTAAACTGGCTTCGGCATTAGTGAGCAGCATGAGAGTAGAAGTGGTTTGCAGGGACAATAGAATCAATGAGTTGTTGGATATAAAACCTATGAGTTACCGTCATGCATTACAAAAAGCAATTGTAAAAATTGACCAAGATGAAGTAGCTTCGAGCTGGAAAGACGCGCAAATAAGCGGACAGTTTAAAGGAAGTATCTCATATTATTTAAAGGTTCCTAAAAAGGATTGTTTTATAGATAGAAGAAAAAGAAAAATTATAAACAGAGACTATACTATTGCTAAAATTTGGTCTATAGGAGGAGAAACCGGATGGTATTATGGTGATTGGCTTTGGGGTTTGAGGGGATTTATTGATAAGCTTTTTGGAGGTGTTGGAGTTCGACGAGGAAGAACGAATAAACATGATATACATGCAGGAGATGCTCTTGATTTTTGGCGTGTGGTGTATGCTAATAAGGAAGAAGGAAAATTGATTCTCTATGCAGAGATGAAACTTCCGGGAGAAGCATGGCTTGAATTCAAAATTTTTAATAATACATTATATCAGGCAGCAACTTTTAAGCCATCAGGAATTCTCGGAAGGTTGTACTGGTATGCTGTGCTGCCTTTTCATGGTTTTATTTTTAATGGCATGATCAATAAATTGATAAATTGACTTAATAACTTTGATATTTGTTATCGTTAATGGCTATTGGAAAAGAACTTCTTAGTTCTGTATTATTTATAAATTCTTTTTGTTTTATTTGATTAAACTCTTAAAATTATGCGGAAAAGTCAGATTAAAAACTAAAAGTATGGAAAAAGTTTAATTAAAAATATGATTTTTATTTTTTAATTCATTTTTTTTTCTAATTTTATCGTGAAATAATACCACTCTATTTTGATTGCAGGAAAAGCAAATACAATCACAAAATCAAAATCTCTTACTCTAAGAGGTCTTCAGCCTATCTTTAACTGTTGAAGAATTGATATACAAACACTATTCTTAAGTGTTTAGTATCATTATTGTATTTTTTATTTTCTCAACCAAACCTAACCAAATGAATTTTACCAATTTATTATATCGTTGTATTGATTGCAAATCACTTTATCTAAAAGGTTTGCAACCAATATTTAATTGTTAAAAAGTTTCACTTCTCAGTTTACAGATTTTTATGCCAAAACTCTTCATTTTCATGAATAGTCGAGGTGTTTCTATTGTCAATTTTATTAAATTTTAAACTAAGAAAATGAAACTAACCAATAAAATAAAACTGATTATTGTGTTGTTGTCATGTATTACAACATATGCACAAAAAACTATAAAAGGAACTGTTACAGACAAACAATCCAATATACCCATGGTAGGCGTCAATGTTATTGTTCCTAATTCAAAAGCAAGTACAATTACAGATTTTGATGGAAAATTTCAACTTCAAATACCTGAAAACAGCACTTCGATAGAATTTTCCTATATTGGATATCAAACCCAAAAAGTTACGATAGACGAAAAATCCAATTATACTGTTTCTATGACTTCCGGTCAAGGCCAAAGCTTAGATGAAGTAGTAATTATTGGTTATGGAACGCAATCTAAAAAAGATGTGAGTTCTAGTATACAATCTATAAAAACCAGAGATTTGCCTCAGGGAACTTCTTCAAGTTTTGAAAACAGTTTGCAAGGACAGACTCCTGGGGTGAATATAAGTTCGTCATCGGCTACACCAGGAAGTGCTGTGAGCGTTAATATTCGTGGTGTTTCATCTATATCAGCGAGCAGCCAGCCTTTGTATATCATAGACGGAATTCCAATCGTGTCTAGAAATAATTCGGCACTAAATGCAAATATACAGCCAGTTAATCCATTAGCAGATTTGAGCCCAAATGATATTGAATCTTTTACAGTTTTAAAAGATGCTGCCGCAGCCGCCATTTATGGATCAAGAGGTGCTAACGGAGTAATCTTAATTACCACAAAAAGAGGTAAAACAGGTAAAAGTATTGTAGATGTTAATTATTACACTTCTTTTGCTGAAATTTCGAAATATCCAAAAATGGTTGACAGCGAGAAGTTTAAAAAGTTTTTTAACACCGCTGCAGAATTTGACGGACTAGGTTCTGATTATTTTGATTGGATCGATACTTCAAAAGGAATCAATACCAATATCTACGATGAAATCTTTAGAGTTGGCGTAACGCAAAATTTAGATCTTAGTGTTAAGGGCGGAAGCGAAAAAACGAGCTATTATCTGAGCGGAAATTATTATAATCAGGAAGGAATTCAAATAGGTCAAGGCTTTAAGAGATTAAGTGCCCGTATGAATCTGGATCATAATATTAATGAAAAATTCAAAGTAGGAAATACTTTTTTTATAACTCGTAGCAATCATCAGCGAACAATTGGCGAAAATGATGAATATGGAGTTGTAATCAATGCACAAGGTTGGGATCCTACAGAACCTATTTATGATGAAAATGGGAAGTATACCAACCCTTTTAAATACAACACTTGGTGGCCGCTTGAAAATCCTGTTCAGATTGCCAAAGAGTATAAAAACACTTCTCAATCTACTCGCGTGCAGGGTACAGCATATGTTGAATGGAAAATTATTCCAGATTTAAAGTTTAAATCGGCTTTTTCATTAGAGTATTCCAACCTAGTCGAGGATTCTTATGTTCCTTCTGGCACAAATAAATCGAAGACAGGTGAAGGTATTTTTGCAACTTATGAAGAAACCAATTGGCTGGTAGAAAACACTTTAAACTACAATAAACAATTTGGCGAAAAGCATAATTTCGGAGCTATTTTAGGATGGACAATACAAGAAAATGAAACTCGTTTTTCTGACCAATCTGGTGTCGGATACGCTACTAACACTACATCTAGTATTTCTGCTGCAAGTGCTATTATTGCTAGTACTTCGGGTAAAAACCAATATGGTTTGCAATCTTTTTTTGGAAGAGCAAATTATGTTTACGATGATAAATATATAGCATCATTTACAGTTAGAGCTGATGGTTCTTCACGTTTTGGAGAGAATAATCAATATGGCTATTTTCCATCAGGATCAGTGGCTTGGAGAATCAATAAAGAAAAATTCTTTAAAAGCGAAAGCATTTCTGATTTTAAAATTAGAGCCAGTTATGGTCTTACAGGAAACCAAGAAATTGGTTCAAATTGGAGAGGGACTTATACTCTAAATGCTAATTACAACGGAGTTCCAGGAATAGCGCCAAATCGATTAGAAAATCCAGACTTGGGCTGGGAAAAAACTAAACAGCTGGATATAGGTTTGGATTTAGGATTGTTTAAAAACCGAATTAGTATTACGGCTGATTATTTTAACAAACAAACAGATGATCTGTTATTGCAAGCCAAAGTTTCGGGGCTTACAGGTTTTAACTCTGTTTATCAGAATGTTGGAGCAATAGAAAATAAAGGATTTGAATTTGGAGTTAATGCTGCTGTTTTTGATGGAGATGATTTTAAATGGAATACTGGAGTAAATCTAACACTGCTTGACAACAAGATTAAAAAATTGATTAATGACGGTGAAGAAGTGGGCAGAAATCATATTTTGAAAGAAGGACAAGAAGTAAGCACTCTATATTTAATTAAATTTTTGGGTGTGGATCCACAAACCGGAGACGCAAAATTTGATGACATAAATAAAGATGGAATAATCGATTTCTCTGACAGACAAATGGTTGGAGGTGCATTGCCAACGTATTTTGGCGGATGGAGCAACAATTTCAGCTACAAAGGATTTACTTTGACGGCAAACTTTGTGTTCTCTGGAGGAAACAAAATATTCAATCAAAGCCGTCATGTTTACGATAATTATGGGTATACAAAAAGCGGCATCCCATATTCTAATATTAGCGAAAGAGTATATGATAATTATTGGAGAACGCCAGGGCAAATTACTGATGTGCCAAGGCCTTCTACAAAAGATGGACAGATGCAGCGCTTTAGCACGCAATTTTTGGAAGATGGAGATTATATCAGATTGAAAACTTTAAGTCTTGCTTATAAGCTGCCTTCTAATGTGATTCGCAAAATTGGTTTGGATAGTCTTTCTCTTTATATCCAAGCTCAAAACGTATTTACTATAACCGATTATTTAGGTTTCGATCCTGAAGTTTCTACAAATACTTCAAGTCAGGAAGATTTGAATATTCTGCAAGGGGAGGATTTTGGAACTTTAGGTCAGGCACGCACTTTTACATTAGGATTAAGTACAACATTTTAAAATTTGAAATCATGAAAAATAAAAAGATATATGTATTCTTGTCTATGTTACTTGCTTTTACAGTTTTAGGATGTGATGATGTACTGGACACAAAATTAGATGATGAAATTCCAGCGCCAACTGCCATAACAGATAATATTTCATTAAAAGCCGCCGCTGTAGGACTGTATGATGTGATGCAAAGCGGAACGTACTACGGAGGTGAATTTATATTGGCTCAGGAATTAACAGGAGGCAATGCAGATGCGACCGGTTTCCAAGAGCGTTTTACCCAGTTGGACAACGCTATTGTACCACCATCAAATGCTTATATTCAAAGTAATTGGGTAAATGTTTATACGCTTGTAAATGCCAGCAACTTGATTTTGAAGAAAATGGAAGAGCTTCAGCTGAAAGATGACAATTCTAAAGGAACTGCGCTTTTTTGCAGAGCACTAGGACATTTTGATGCGTTGCGCCAATTCGGGCAGTTTACAGATCCAAACTCAAAATATGGTATTCCTGTTTCAACTAAATATTTGGATGCAAAATCTGCTAAAGAAATTTCCAGATCTACTGTTGCTCAGTCTTATCAGCAAATTATTTCAGACTTAAAAGATGCCATTGCAATTTTGAAATATGACAGCAATAGATTTTTTATTACAAAAGCTGCTGCTGAAGCTTTACTTGCGAGGATTTATCTCTATCAAGGCGATTATGATAATGCCATATTGTATGCCAGTAAAGTAATTAGCAATAGTACGTATAAATTAAATATAAAATTTAATGATATTTATGATGTTGAAGGTTCGTCTGAAGCTATCCTAGAGTTACAGTTTTTAGGTATTGACGGTAATAGTTTAACCGAATTTTTATCAGTTTCACCTCCGGAAGTTTCTGCTGATTACAATAGTTTTTTCAAACCAATGGACGATGACAACGATCCAAGAAGTTATAAATATTACGATTCAGGAAAAGAAGTTTTTTGTGATAAATATGGAACTCGTGACAGCGAAATAGACGGAAATGCCATTATCATTAAACTTTCAGAAATCTATCTGATTCGTGCAGAAGCTTTGGCAAAGAAAAACCCTCAAGATTTAACTTCGGCTTTGGCTGATTTAAATGTGGTACGCCAAAGAGCTTTACCGAGTAAGCCTTACACTTTAGCCCAAATTCCAAATCTAGATGCTTTTGTTACTATTTTGATTGAAGAAAACAAAAGGGAATTAGGTTTTGAAGGACACCAATGGTTTACTATCGTTCGATTAGGCAGAGCAACTTCAATTTTGAATATTCCTGCTTTCAGAACAACTTATCCAATACCGCAAAACGAAATTACAATTGCCCAAGGCAAGTTAGAACAAAATCCAGGATACTAAAAAAATCCCCCAGGAAGCTGCTAATGCGGGATTCATTTACAAAAAATGTATGTCGCTTAGCAGTCTTCTTTAAATTCAAAAAAAGAAAAAGAAATGACAAATAAAACGCCGTTTGCACTTTGTATACACGGAGGTGCGGGTGTGATAACTCCCGAGAATCTATCACCAACAGATAAAAAAATGATAAAAGAGGATCTTATTCTTGCTCTTAATGCAGGAGAAGAGATCTTAGCAAAAGGCGGTAATGCCGTTGATGCGGTCGCTGCTGCCGTAGTAGCTTTAGAGAATAGCATTCATTTTAATGCGGGAAAGGGAGCCGTTTATTCTCGAGAAGGCAAACATCTATTAGAAGCTTCAATAATGGATGGCGCTACGTTAGAGGCTGGATCGGTAGCAAACAGTATGAAAATTAAAAATCCCGTTTTATTCGCCAAAAGTTTATTAGGATATAAAGACCTTATCATGATTTCTGGTGAAGCTGCCGATAATTTGGCAGAACAAACTAATCACGAATTAGTAGAAAACCATTATTTTGATACTGATTTTAGAAAAGAACAATTTTTGGAGGCAAAAAAAATCTCTGAAACAGCAACTTTTCTCGATCATACCAACTTAAAGATGGGAACTGTTGGTGCAGTTGCTATTGATAGAAATGGCAATATAGCCGCAGCGACTTCGACAGGAGGAATGACTAATAAATTGGATGGACGAATTGGCGACTCTGCAATTATTGGAGCTGGGACTTATGCCAATAATAAGACTTGTGGCGTCTCTTGCACTGGTGTTGGAGAATATTTTATTAGAGCCACAGTATCTTCCATGGTTTCAAATTTAATGGAATTTGGAAAAATGTCTCTAGAGCAGGCAACCGAAGTAACGATAAAAGGCCATTTGACAAAGCTGGGCGGAGAAGGAGGGCTTATTGCAATTGACAAAGACGGAAATATTAATTTTTCATATAATTCTCAAGGAATGTACCGTGGATTTGTGTGTGAAAAAAAGAAAGAAAAAAAAGTATATATCTGGGATAACGAAGAAGTATAACACTAAAATCATATCATGAAATCTATTCCGTTTTTTGTAATCTTGTGTTTACTACTGTTGTGTTCTTGCCAATCAAAGCTTAACAATGTTGAAGAGCTTAAAGCTAAAGGAAAGCTATTCATAATTGGTGGCGGAAAAAAATCTGATAAATTGGTTTCTGAATTGATTGCAGTTAGTAATCTAAATAAAGAAAACTTTATGGTGATACTTCCAATGGCTAGCGAAGAACCCGATTCGGCAGTTTATTATACGGCAAAACAATTTATTGGATTAGGTATAAATTCAAACAAGATAAAGGCTTTTAATTTTAATCGAATCAGCCAGCCAAAAGTACAGATTGATTCTCTCAAAAAAGCTAGCCTAATTTATATTACTGGCGGAGATCAAAATTTGTTTATGAAATCAGTTTTGAATACCCCTGTTTATAAAGCTATTCATATTGCCTATCAAAATGGGGCAACCATAGCAGGAACAAGTGCTGGCGCAGCAGTGATGAGCACAAAAATGATTTCAGGAAATGAATTGAAGCACCCAACTTATACTGGAGAATTCCATAGCATCGAAGCAAAAAATTTTGAATTAGCAACGGGATTGGGTTTGCTGCCAAATGCCATTATCGATCAACATTTCATTTACCGAATGCGAATGAACCGTTTATTGTCGGTTGCTATGGAAAATCCAGATTATTTAGGAATCGGCATTGATGAATCGACCGCTATCGTGGTACAAGGTGACGATGCAAGAGTTACTGGAGATTCGCAAGTGGTCATTATAAGAAAAACAAACAAAACAAATATCCAAGTCAAAAACGGACAATTAGGAAGTAAAGATATTAGATTAGAAATCCTTCTGCCGGGAGAGAAATTTAAATTATAAAAAAAATGAAAATATTAGAAAAATTCCCAGATACAATTACTATAATTCTAGTAATTACACTTCTCTTTATAGGTCTGACATGGATAATTCCGTCAGGAGAATTCGATCGTACGATTGCAAACGGAACGGAGAAAATTATTGCAGGTTCTTACAAGTCTGTACAAGCATCTCCTCAAGGAATCAAAGCTTTTTTGGAAGCTCCGATTAAAGGATTTATTTCGGCATCTCAAATTATTGCTTTTGTCTTTCTGGTGGGAGGAGCGTTTTCTATTATAAACATGACGGGCGCAATAAACGCAGGACTTTTTAATGTAATTGAGTTTAGTCATAAAAGGCCAAAACATAAAATTTTTATTGTTCCATTTTTAATTGTATTATTTTCTTTTGCAGGAGCTACTTTTGGAATGAGCGAAGAGATTTTAATCTTTATTCTGATTACCGTACCCATGGCAAAAGCAATGGGTTATGATGCAATTGTTGGAGCGGCAATTCCAATTGTAGGAACTGGCGTTGGTTTTGGAGGTGCCTTTAGCAATCCATTTACTATTGGCATTGCACAAGGTATAGCACAAATTCCAATTTTTAGCGGAATGGAATATAGGATTTTTGTCTGGTTTATTTTAACAACATGTGCTTGCTTCGTAATTACGCATTATGCAATAAAAATTGGAAAAGATCCGAAGAAAAGCCTATTGTTTGGTATTGCCGATGAAAAAGAGAATAGCAATTTCGAGACATCTGACTTTAAATTAGACACCGCTAGGAAAATAATTTTATATGCACTTTTTGCAACCATTCTCATTTTAATTTACGGGGTGAGCAATTATAATTGGTACATAAACGAAATCGCTGCTTTGTTTTTGGCCTTAGCTATTTTTGTTTCCATTGTTTACAGAATGTCAATATCAAAAGCGATAGATGCTTTTGTATTGGGAGCTAAAGACATGATGACTGCGGCATTGGTAATAGGACTGGCCAAAGGACTTCTAATTATTACACAAGAAGGCAAAATTATTGACACGATACTTAATTCTATTGTATCAATAACCCAAAACACGCCAAAGGCTGTATCTGCTGAATGCATCTTTTTTTTCCAATCATTTTTAAACTTTTTCATTCCGTCAGGATCGGGACAAGCTTCTTTGACCATGCCCATTATTATTCCGATTTGTGATGCCTCAGAAATAAGCCGACAAATGGCAGTGCTGACTTTTCAATTAGGAGACGGCTTTACTAATCTTATTATCCCAACAAGCGGAGTTACAATGGGAGCGCTTTCTTTGGCTAAAATACCTTATAGCAAGTGGTTTAAATGGATGCTGCCTCGAATGGTGGTATTTTTAATAGCATCAATGCTGCTGATTCTTCCCCCTTTATATTTATTCAATTGGTAAAATCAGACTAAAATGAAAACACTAGCAATAACTTTTCTGTTTATTTTGAGCGCTTGCTCTTCTGAAAACAATACGGAAAATTCGGTTCCAAAAACACCAGAAGCAAAAAACTATGTGTCTTACTTTACAGGAAATAAAGTAGATAAAATTACAGCCCCAAAGGGAGGAATTTGCTTGATGGGAGGAGCAACCGAAAACGATCAGGCAATGAAATGGTTTTTAAATAGGGCAGATGGCGGAGATGTTTTAATATTACGCACCTCTGGAACTGATGGCTATAATTCGTATTTGTATACCTCTTTAGGAATTGCTATTAATTCTGTTGAAACTATTGTTTTTAAAAATACCAAAGCGAGTTCTGATGCATATATAATAGAAAAAATAAATAATGCAGAAGCAATTTGGTTTGCAGGAGGAGATCAGTGGGAATATATTTCGTATTGGAGAAACACGCCAATTTCTGAAGCTATCAATAAAGCAATAATCAATAGAAAAGTTGTCGTGGGCGGAACCAGTGCTGGTATGGCGATTCAGGGAGGATTTTATTTTTCGGCTCAAAATGGCACGATCACTTCTCAAGAAGCATTGTTAAATCCTTTTGATACTAAAGTCACAATATCCAACGAGTCTTTTTTAGATAATGCAATTTTAAAAGATGTCATTACCGATACCCATTATGATAATCCCGATAGAAAAGGAAGACATATTGCTTTTTTAGCCCGAATTATAAATGATTATAAAGCTCAAGGAAAAGGAATAGCTTGCGATGAATACACTTCCGTTTGTATAGACGAAAAAGGAATTGCAAGAGTCTTTGGAAATTATCCTTCTAAAGATGATGTTGCCTATTTTATAATGCCAAATACAGAAATTCCAAACAACAAGCCAGAAATTTGCAAACCAAACAATCCATTGGAATGGAATCTGAATAAGGTTGCCATTAGCGTTTACGAGGTTAAAGGAACTAGTGCTGGAACTAATACATTTAATTTAAATAATTGGATTGATGGAACTGGAGGCACATGGAAAAAATGGTTCGTAGAAAATGGCAAACTCAATGAATAAGGGAAACGCAATAGAATAATTAACTCTCAAAAATAAAATACCAATATAATACAAGATGTACCATTATCTTCAAAAATATAATAGATTCTTGCTGCGGTTAAATGTAAAGAACGAAACGTCTCGACTTCGTGCTGTAGTTTTGGGTTCAGCTGTCAGCAATGGTCCGACTCCATCTATAGAAGAGGCCTATGACCCTAAATCCTTGGAACATATTAAGGCAGGAACTTATCCTGTGGAAAAGGATATGGTTGCTGAAATGAAGGCTTTCAATGCTGTTTTTAAAAAATATGGCGTAAAAGTGTATCGCCCAGAAACGATTGAAAATTACAATCAGATTTTTGCCCGTGATATTGGATTTGTCATTGATGATGTTTTTGTAAAATCTAACATTTTGCCTGACAGAGAACGCGAACTGGACGCGATTCAATATGTAATTGATCAGATTGATCCATTAAAAATTGTTCGTCCGCCAGCAGAAGTTCATATAGAAGGCGGCGATGTTATGCTTTGGAAAGACCATATTTTTATAGGAACTTATAAAGGGAGCGATTATAAAGATTACATAACTGCAAGAACCAATATGCATGGTGTAAATTATATCAAATCTCTGTTTCCTCATAAAATTGTAAAAGAGTTTGATTTAGTAAAATCTAAGTTAGAAGCAAGAGACAACGCTTTGCATTTAGACTGCTGTTTTCAGCCAGTAGGAAAAGATAAAGGGATTATCTATAAAAGAGGTTTTCGTGAAGAGGCAGATTATTTGTATTTGGTTGAACTTTTCGGAAAAGAAAACTTATTTCATATCGAAAGAGAAGAAATGTACAATATGTTTTCGAATGTATTTTCAATAGATGAAGATGTGGTGGTTTCTGAGAAGAATTTTACGAGATTGAACAACTGGCTTCGTGAAAATGGCTTTACTGTTGAAGAAATTCCGTATGCCGAAATTTCAAAACAAGAAGGTTTGTTAAGATGTTCAACTTTGCCATTAATTAGGGATTAAATAATTGTTTCAAGTTTCAGGTTTCAAGTTTTTCCAGAATTTGACATTGAAATTTAAAACAAAAAAATATAAAAAATGAAACAAACTACTAATGCTATCGTGATGATTCGCCCAGTTGCGTTCAGAATGAATGAACAGACGACGGTCAATAACTATTATCAAAAAGTATTGGATGGGCTTTTGCCTAGCACAGTTAATGCTAAAGCGCAGCAGGAGTTTGATGCTTTTGTAGAAAAGCTAAGGACTGTTGGTGTCGATGTAACTGTTGTTGATGACATTATAGAAACCGATACTCCAGATAGTATTTTTCCAAACAATTGGGTTTCATTTCATGAGCATGGTGATGTAGTATTGTATCCTATGTTTGCAGAAAACCGTCGTCTGGAACGTCGTGATGATATCTTGGATATTTTGGAAAAAAAAGGCTTCGAGATTTCTAATATTATTTATTATAACGCGGCAGAAGAAGAAGGCATTTTCTTAGAAGGAACCGGAAGTTTACTTTTAGATCGTGCCAACGCAAAAGCATATTGTGCTTTGTCACCTCGCGCAGATGAAGAATTGGTTATTAAATTCTGCCAAAACTTTGATTATACACCAGTAATTTTTAAAGCTTTTCAAACTGTAAATGGAAAGCGGAAACTGATTTATCATACTAATGTGATGATGTGCTTAGGCGAAACTTTTGCAGTTATTTGCGCAGATTCTATTGATGATGAAAAAGAACGCAAAATGGTTTTGGATCATTTAAAAGAAGATAAAAAAGAAATCATTTTAATCACAGAAGATCAGGTAAATAATTTTGCAGGAAATATGCTGGAAGTGAGAGGGAAAGATGATAAGAGATATATTGTAATGAGTGCTTCTGCACATCAAAGCTTGACTCCGAAACAAATTGCCCAATTAGAAAATCATGCAGAAATTTTAAGTTCAAGTTTAGATACGATTGAAGCTTGCGGAGGCGGAAGTGCTAGATGTATGATGGCTGAAGTTTTCCTGCCAAGAATTCACAGCATTGCTTAGCGTTACTTTGAATGGAATGAGATAAATAAATATGGAAAATATGAGAGAAAGTGCCTGTGGATATAAGTCGCAGAGATTTGCTTGTATACGTTAATTAAATCAGTGTTTTTATTTTCATGATGCCAGCAGAAGAAAAGAAAAAGCCACTGTTTTAAATGAAGATATAAAACAGTGGCTTGGTATTTATATGATTGGTAGAACTATAAAAGTTCTGCCTTTATTCAACGACTATTTTTTTGGATGCAGCAGATGAATCTTGAAGGACCCTTGCTACATATATGCCTTTGCTAAGTTTTGTTCTAATAGTTTGACTAGCATTGGCTTTCAGATTTTTTGCTTCATAAACCAGTTCGCCGCCAATTGAGTATATGGCTAGAGAATACTCTTTATCTGACTCTGAAGTGAAATGGATATTAAACTCTCCACCTTTTGACGGATTTGGATATATCTGTACGCCAGCATCTATTTCTATATTGTCTGCTGAAATATTCTGTGCAACAGCACTTTTTGAAGTCGTTCCTATTTTATTGAATTTAAATAGTTGGCATGAAGTCCCATAATATTCCCAAAGTTGGAGATTTGCTGTTCCATCCATATTGCAGTTGGATGTGTCCCAGCCTTTTGTGGTGTCAACTGCTGATTTTATGCTGTAATAGCCGTTGCCAACATCGGTTACCAGCCATTTTTGGGCATCATTAGTATAATTGTCCCAAAGCCTTATTGATTTCCCATTTGTTGGATCTGCACTTTCAAGATCTATTACACGTCCAGTTGAGCTTGCATTGGATTTAAAACGCCAATACCCGTTTCCAGCATCAATGGCAATCCACTGCTGTGCTGTTGTGCCCAATCGATCCCAAGGTCGGATAGCAGTGCCATTTGCATTCGTTCCATACATAAGGTCTACCACTTTATTTGAATTTGTTTTAAATTCAATTTCATAGACGCCATTGTTTACTAGAGTAGTGCAGGTTTGCGACGGAATGTTGCTGTTTGCATATTCAGAGAACCACTGTTTGACTGGCGCAGCGCACGCCTCCCAGTTATTGTTGAAGGCAGTTGTAACATTGTAGGGATCTGCATTAGTTATAAGTCCCTCGGGTGCCAGTAGATTCCAGCTACAATTTCCTGTGGCATCGATTCTGCCCTTAAGATTAAGTCCGAAACCGCTTGTTGTTCCAGTTCCCCATGTCTCTGCTCCAGTAGGTGACCAATCGGTTTCTGTTATCATAATTGGTGCTATATTAGCAATCGGTTGCACATTGGCATTCCAAGCATTATTGAAGCTGGTTGTATTTTCAGCATTTGCTCCCCAATACCCTGGATAGACATGTACAGCATAGCCAATATTGCCACCTGTTATCAAATGGTTTGGATATCCCTGATAATGGGATTGGTATCCTGTTCCCGGTATCCAGCAGACATTATTTGCACCATTAGACCTAATTCTATTCACAATATCTTGAAAGAAGTTCTTCAATGCGGCAAAGTGCTCATCACCTGTTGCGCCCCAGTTTCCATTTGTTCCTAGTATTTCTATAGGTTCATTGGCAATTTCAAACATAACATTGTCTACATTTTTTAAGTTGGGATGGTTCGATAAATATTGCCAAACCGTTCTTAAATAATTATGGTAGCTGTCTCCATAAGCGATTCGATTGGGACATACCCCAGGAGGGCGAAGCACAACATAAAGGCCTCTACTTCTGGCGTGGTTGATTAGGGGGATTATGACTTGGTTTACATAAGTCACCAGTCTATTATAGTCAAAGCACGAGATGTTATTTTCTCCAGCTGAGCATCCTGGTGTGTTAGTCCAGTAAGGGTCAATATGGAGTCTTATATAATTTAACTTCCATCCGTTGCCTGTGTCTGTGAGCGCATCCATAACGGCATTATTATAATTCAGACATCCTTGAACATTATAATTATCCCAACGACATTGGTTATAAGAACAGCCATTGAACCAGGGGCTGGGAGTTATGGCAACGCCATGGAGCAGTACATTTTTTCCGCAGGGATCTTTTAAATTTTTGCCATCAACATGCAGAGGAGGCAACGGCATTCCGGGCCAAGCATATAATTGCATGAGGGGAATAATCGCCAGAAATAGAAAAATCATTTTTTTTACTTTTTTCATAACTTTAATTGGTTTAATTAGTTAGTAAATTAACCCACATTTATTGTAGGTTTTTCATTGCTAATTTAATAATAAAAGAAATTAAAAAACAACCGATTGCGTTATTTTTTTAACATGTATTTTAAGATTTTCGCATCTAGAACAAATAAAAAAAGGAATTAAACTGTCGTAATAGGTTATGTTTTGGCTTTGTTGATGTAGGATTTGCATTGAAAAGCATTATAATATTTAGTGTTTTCTAATTTTTGCTATGCTCTTATTAAAGTGTCGGAAAATTTTGTATTTTAGTTCAAGCCCAGTTCCAAATCTTGAAGACATGCTGAACTTATGCAAATGTTCGGCAGCTTGAAAATCATCTCGAAGAAAAGTATCTCAGAATTGTAGTAACAGTTTTTAGATAGCCACAGAACGTTTGATGGCCTGATGCTTTTAGAATGCTAAAATTGGAATTTATTTTACAGTATAGATCGTTTTAACCTTAAATAGCTTAAGAGATGCAAATGAAGCAAAAAGACGAAAACCTAGACCAATCAGCGCATATTGCTGAATTTTTATCAGCTATTAAAACCAAATCGGATCGTTTAGCCAATTATTTTATTTTCACCTTTTTTGCTTTTGGCTTGTTTCTGGCTACTTTTTATGATACCTGGCAGATAGCAGTTGGAGTGGGTGGCCTATTATTGGTGGCCTATTTTTCGGCAAAAATGACTCTTGCTGATTCAGACTTCTACCAGTATGTTTTAAGTGCTGTTTTAGGAATCTTTATGGCCCAATTTATCTATCAGATGCATGGCCTGTTTGAAATGCACTTTACAGCATTTCTTTCCAGCGCCATATTGATTACATATCAGAAATGGAAATTACAGATTCCTCTTCTAATCATCGTGATAGTGCATCACGCCCTGTTTGCCTATATGCAGTACTCAGGGGTAGGCGGCATTTATTTTACGCAGTTGGATCATATGTCGCTGCAAACCTTTATATTCCACATTGTTCTTGTGGCGGCTATTTTCTCAGTTTGCGGACTGTGGGCCTACCAGTTTAAGAAATACAGCGAAATGCATATCGATCTTATTTTCAAGAAAAAAGAAATTGAAAATATGGAACTTAAAAGAGCTAATTATGAATTGGACCACTTTGTGTATAGTGCTTCCCACGACCTAAGAGCACCACTAAATTCCATGCTGGGGCTGATTGAAATTGCAAAAGATGAGACAGAAGAAGAGCATACTTTGGAATATTTAGAAGCTTTGAAAGGCAATGCAGAAAGGCTGGACACCTTTATCTGTGATATTTTAGACTATTCGCGTAATCTCCGCACTGATGTAAGCAATGACTTGATTAGTTACAAAGAGCTTTTGAACGACATAGAGCAGAATCTAAAATTCATGGGCGATAATAGCCGCAGCGTCGATTTTATCACTGCTATTAGAGGGGACAGCCCTGTTTTTTCTGACAAAAGCAGGCTTAACAATATTTTAAATAATCTCATTTCAAATGCGATTCGTTATCAAGATACCGAAAAGAAAAATCCTTTTGTTAAAATTGAAATTGACATTTTGGAAGATGAAACGCATATTGTAATTAGTGATAACGGAATAGGCATTCCAGAAGAGTCCCTGCCTAAAATATATGATATGTTTTATCGTGCATCCAACAAGGCGGTAGGATCAGGGCTTGGGCTCTATATTGCAAAGGAGGCTCTCAACAAACTTGGAGGCCAGATAAAGGTAACTTCCAAAGTGGGAGAGGGAACCGCTTTTTATATTCAAATCCCAAACAGACAGATTATAAAAATATAAAGTGATGGAAGCAGCTTCTCAAAAAACATTTTACAAAAAGGTTCTTGTTGTCGATGACAATCCGACAGACCGATTTATTGCAAAAAAAATGATTGAAAAATGCAGTTTTGCCCAAGAAACTATTCTGTGTGAATCTGCTCAGCAGGCATTGGAATATCTGAGAGCATTGGAAGATGAGCCTGATGCTTTGCCAGATTTTATCTTTCTAGACATCAGCATGCCAGGCATGGATGGATACGAGTTTTTGGAGCAGTATGCCACGTTTCCAGATGCGGTTAAGGCCAAAAGCATAATCTTAATGCTCACCACTTCTTTGCATCCCAATGACATTGAGCGCGCCCAAAGTAATCCTCTCGTCATCCGTTTTATAAACAAGCCAATAAGTAGAGATAAACTCGAAATGATCTGCAATGATTTTCCTATGGAGAATTAGTTGGCATTTTGATATTATATAGGCTAGTGATATTGTTAAGCTGGTTAGAAGCAGATTATGTGCGTTTTTTTGAGATTTGATAGCAATCAAAAGTTTTTGCTCTATATACTAAACATAAGTCAGAAGATAGCCCAGCAATGCGCCTCCCAAAACTACTAAGGCAGTATTTAATTTTTTTAAGGCAAAAACAGAAATACCGCTAACGGCTGCAATTAGAGCTGTTCGCCAGTCAGTAATTGTTTCTTCAGCCATAGACATGCACAAAGCGGCTATTATTGCTATAGAAGCAGCATTTACTGCATCAATAAAAACAGATAATTCTTTCACGTCGCGTAATCGCTTCATTATCAGATTTAGCAGTACAACAAAAATAAAAGATGGCAGAAAAATTGCGACAGTCGATATCACTGCTCCTGAAAGACCATTTATTTGATAGCCGATAAAAGTTACAGAAGAAAATACAGGACCAGGTGTAAATTGGCCTACAGCAATGGCATCCATTAATTCCTGCTTTGTAAGTAGACCCTTGGCTGTTAATTCAGCATCCAAAAATGCAAACAGCACATATCCGCTTCCGTAGAGAATAGCACCTATTTTTAGAAACGTTAAAAAGAGTTTAGAATTTACTGCTGTCCAAAATCCGGTTTGAGGCAAAGACATTAAAGCAAGTGGAGCAAAGCTGCCAAGTCCGTCAATTCTCATTTTTTGAATATAAAAAAAAGCCATCGCCAGAAGTCCCGATCCGAAGAGCAGGTAAATTTCATTAGCTCCGAACATAGAGGCTGTAAGGACAGCTATTGCGATCAAACCTAAAAATATAGATTTTACCGACTTTACAGCTAATGGTGAGACTGCTCCAATAATAATGGCTATAATAGCTGGTTTGATGCCATAAATGAACGGCTGTACTTCAGGGAGCTGTCCATAAAGACTGTATAGGTGTGCCAGAATCCCAGTTATCAATACGGCTGGCATGATAAAACAGCACCCGGCAGTTAGCAAACCCTTCCAGCCTCCTTTGACATAACCTATATGAATAGCCATTTCGGTGCTGTTCGGTCCAGGAATAAGGTTGGTAGCTCCAAGCAGATCCAGAAAATGCTGTTCATTTAGCCATTTGTATTTCGAGACCACTTCTTTGTGCATCATGGCTATGTGCGCAGCAGGTCCGCCAAAGCCAATTGTTCCCAGCTTTAGGAATACCCGTGCAATTTCTTTAAGGGTTGCATTATGCTCCATTTTTCATTAAAGTTTTGTCAGCTGACCAATTGCCAGCACCTTTAATAATAAGAAAAATGCTTCCCAGTAGCATTGCCCAATCTGTGCGGCTCTCGTGCATCATTTCCCAAAAGCCATCTTGGGCAAGAATTTTGAATTTGGTAGTGACTATAGCTGCAACCATTATTACTAAAAGAGGAATGCCTGCCAATCTTGTGATAAATCCAATCAAAATTAGTATTCCACAGATTATTTCTAAGCCAGCAACAAGGTTTCCTAAGAATTCAGCAGAAGGCAGTCCCATTTTTTGGAAACGGCCTACGCCGCGAAGAGCGGGAAACAGAAATTTTTGAATACCTTCTGAAAGAAATACCGTACCGACCATGAGACGGATAAGTAACGTAGTTTTTGAGTCGTCCGTCTTAATTATATTATGAAATTTCATGCTTATATGGGCTTAAGGATTTTTTGGACTAGTAATGTTTCAGCTCATAAATCTAAAAAATATATTCAGATTAAGATCTATTTTTTTAAAGGTTCAATGGCATAAAACTTTTGATCTCTTAAAAGCCCTCTATCTGGTATTTTAAATCTGGATGAATGAGGTATTTCGTTGCTAATAGAGACAAGGAGCGTCGTATTTTTCTTTTTCAGATTTGTGAGCAATAGTTAGCTTGAATCTCTTGGGAGAGGGAAGTAACGAAGCTGTTAGCCCTATACGATGACTAATTTAATGATTAGACCCAAGAAAGCCGCCACCACAATAATATAAGGTTCCTGAATTTTTTTTTTATAAAGCAGTGCAAAAATGGTGATAATAGCGATGATAGCCGTTGGAATGTCTATTATGCTCCTTTTGGCTATTACAATTACAGATCCGACAAGTGCGCCTATCACAGCGGCCGTAATGCCTTCTACAAATGCTTTAACAGGCTTGTTCTGAGCAATCTTCTTAAACGATGGAGCCATCGCGATAGTAAAGAGATAGCAAGGAAGAAAGGTCGCTAGTGCAGCTACCAGTGCCCCCAAAAAACCATTGACGAGATAACCTATAAATCCTACAGTTATTACTACAGGACCTGGCGTGATCATGGCAACAGCAACAGAGTCCAGAAACTGCTGTTCTGTAAGCCATTGATTTTCGGTCACAACTCCTGAATGAAGAAAGGGAACTATAGCAAGGCCGCTTCCGAAGACAAAGGTGCCGGCTTCAGCAAAAAAGACCGCTATTTTAGTGAGAGTTGAACTTTCATAGCTCCAAAATATAGCGAGAAAAGTAATTAAAGAAAAAGAGTTTGCAGTCTTTATATTCCACCATTTAGGACGCGCATAAACAATCATGTATAGAAGTCCTGCTGCTATAAAAAGAAACACTTGTTCTTTTTCTGTGACATAAGTGATAAGAACGGCAAGAATAAAAAAGAGCCATAATAACCATTTGGATTTTATTGCTTCAAGATTTGGCTTTCCTATAGATTTTAAAGTAAGTTTATACGAACTCAAAGCTATTATTCCGATGACAGCTGCGCCTACACCACAAAATACAGCCTGAATCCAAGAAAGGCCACCATATATCTGATAAATAATCCCTAATAGCAGTACCATTAAGAAAGAGGGCAGTACAAAGGCAAATCCAATTAATGTTGCACCCAAAAAGCGATAATGCACAAATCCCAGATAAATGCCAAGCTGCGCTGCAAGAGGGCCAGGGGCTAGCTGTGCCAATGCAAGTCCTTCTCGGTATTCTTCTTCAGTTATCCATTTTCGACTTTCCACCAAATCTTTGTGCATATAGCCAACCAAAGCAACAGGACCTCCGAATCCGATTGTGCCGAGCTTTAAGAAATATAGAAACAGCTCTTTTAATGTGTATTTGGGATTTTCGTTCATAAACCTAAATTTTAAAATGCAATTCCAAATTGAAAACCTGCTGTAAAAGAAGCTGGATGATCGTTGCCAAAGCGTACAGGGAGAGGTATAGCGGCAAAGTAGCTGCAATTGGCGCTTTTTATTATTGTTTTATTTATAACAGGTGTGAAGCCATATCTCCCCGAGGACTCAAAAGCGGCTCTTCCTGCAAATGTAAATCCGTTTCCTAAAGCAACCAGAATTCCAGGATGGAACAATAAATTGGTTACTTTATCAGTTCCCTGATCATCTTTAATATTCGGAACTACCTCAAAAGAGAATCCGATTTTCTCGTTTTTCCAAATATTGATTCCCGTTGGAAAACCCACAGCATAATAATCTCTGAAGTTTACAGCAGTCTGATCTTCACTTACGGTTACTATTGGATGCAAAATGCCAAAATATCCTGTAATCTTAGGATAAACAGTTTGAGAAAAAGAGGTGTGGCTGAATACTGATAAAATTAATAGAAGCTGAAATCTGAAAGACATTGGTTTTGGTTTTTATAAGTTATGAAAACAAAATTATCATCATTGAAGTTCTCTTAATAGAATGCTTTTTACGTTTTGTATATGGATTACTTTTTTTCTGATTTTTTTTGGGGATACTCAGATGGGTTTTAGCAATTTTGTTGGATTTTATAGTTTCAAACAATAAGATCTTGTGTGCTAGCGTGACGAAAACGATAAGAAGTTGCTTCTATTTGTATTACTTCTAAAGTTTGGTTTAGCATTTATTTTAATACTATTCTTTCAGTAATTATTTTATTTGAAGAGGCATCAATTCCCGTAACTTCTGCATACTTAACATTTGGTAGCCAGAACGAGCCTCCTTCAATTCGGACAAATATTTTTTCTACCTGTATTTTTTTACGGTTCACATTTACAAAAGCACGATATCTTTGATCTGAATCTATTTTTTTCAAGGTGAAGGGAAGCTTTTTATAGGCTTCAAGCTGAAGCTCAAACTCCTCATTATTTAAAATCTTACTTTCTATTCCATAGGCAAATCTGCGCTGGATATAATTGAAGTCTTTTCGTTCTCCCTTTTCAGCATATCGAATCCAATACCCTTTTACGGGATTGCTTTTGTTTATTTTTCCGTTTTCTAGATAGTTTATGGCATAAACAGCAGTGTTTGTATTGGGATCCCGCTGAATGTAAAACAGCATATCATCTATATTTTTAGGTGTTGGAAAATGTAATGGCGATGGATTTTCAGACTGCGCCCATAGTTTTTCAGAGGCCATGTTTATTAAGATCGCTATAGCGATTACTGATTTTGAAAAATATTTAAACGTCAATTTGTCCATAACAAAACATTTATACGTTAATTTTATTCGGTTGCACTCTGTTTTTCGTTTACCCGAAAAACCCAATATTTAATTAGTGGGTAATTAAAACCATACGATACAAAACTATCGGTGATTACTCTTCCGATTCGATAATCGATTTGAAATGTTTTCTGCAGAATGAGCGTGCCAAATGATTTTAAGGAAATGCTACCCAATACAACCAGCGCAAATTTGAAAAGCTGGTTATTGATACAGCTGCTATAGCCAGAGTGATTTTTAAATACCCAAAATCTATTGATGCTGAAATTGATAATTGCGCCAACGCTTCCTGAAATTAAAATAGAGAAGGTGAAATGCAGCTTAAATATTTCGGTCAATAAAATCATTAAGCCATAATCCGTAAGGCCACCTAAAAATGCCGCAACTTGCGCCCGCAGAAAAGTGAAAATTGATTTTTTCTTAAACATCTCAGTCTTGGCTTCTGTCTTTTAAATCGCCCAGCTTTAAAAGTTTAAAGCTGTCTATGGTATTGATTACAAATAAAATAATGGTAATAAAGCCAGCCAAGTAAGCAATTGATCCATGAGCAAAGACTTCTGCAATTAAAATTAGAGCAATAATAAACCTGAGTTCTGTTGGACCGACAAGACCGGAATCTATGCTGTATTGGTTTGTGATTTTGTAGCGTAGCTGGCTGATGATCATAGACCAGCCATATAATGCAACAAAAGCAAAAGCTATGATTTGCGTGCCGTTTTCAGCATAGATGTAGTAGCCAAAGCCTATAAGCACGATACCAATCCAATCGACGATGATATCGAGCGCAAAACCATACCAGCGGCGCGGAATATTTCTGTAATATGCCAATCTTCCATCTAAAGAATCTCCTAACCAATTTATAGCCAGTCCGATAATGCCCAAAAGTAGATATTGATCTGTTGAATAAGCACCCAAAACAAAAGCTAAAAAAACTAATCCAGAACCAAGCGCACCAATTAAAGTGAGCAGGTTAGGCGAAATGAATCTTGGCACCTTCGGAAGCAAAAATGCAATGGTCAGCTGCTCCGCTCTTTTTAAGATATTAGTTCGCTTGCGGTCTGAAAATGTTCTTTGCAAAATAGCATTATTCGCTTCATGCTGCGTTTCCCTTCCCATTAATAACCCAATATTAGTAAACCTGACAGTATACCCAATTCCAGTTTTATAATTTTTACTTTTATCTTTCTTTGGACATTTTTTAAAAAATCGGAGGTTCTTTTTAGTTTACCTGATCTGACCAGATAACTAAATGCAATAACAAACAGCATATTACTTTACAATTCCCGCAAAACGTTGATAGAAAACCGTTGGGCTGTTCTCATTTTTAGGAGCATATTTTCCTGCTATAATGGGAATATAAATAACTCTTCTTCTGCTTTCTTCGCCGCGGATAGATGATTCCGCGACTCTGTGCCACAAGCGCCCGTCATGGATGGTTAAATCTCCAGCTTCTGGAATTATTGAAACTTCGTCTGGATCTTCTTTATGGTCTAAAAAGTATTTCTTGCGAAAAAGCATTTGGTAAATACTCTGTTTGTGCGTACCTGGAATGATTTTAAGACCGCCGTTTTCAGGTTTTAAAGAGCTTAAATGAATGCCCACATTTAACATGGGATTTAATTTTGTACCATAAAAAATATCCCTCAAGCCATCTGTATGCCAGCCCATCTTAGTAAACTTGCTTTCAGGTCCATTGATATAATGATTGAAAACCATTCCATCTTTTTCTTCAGTGCCTAATCTTGCGCCATCGCCTGCCAATTGCAACAAGCTATTAAATCTTGGATCAAGAAGAAGGCCGCTTAATGTTTGATGGTGCTGATTGATAAAGGCAAAGCGCTGCACAATAGGAGAGCCGTCTAAATCTTTACCATATTTAATTGGAACGCCGTTTACTTTTTGAAGATCATTGTCAATCCATTTTTGTTCTACTTCTTTTGAAGCATCAATGATTGATGAAACGGTTTCTGGGGTTATAAAATTTTTGAAATGGATAAAACCATATTGGTTAAAAAAGTTGATTTGTTCAGCAGTTAATTGATTAGCTAGGGTAAATGTTTTATATGAAGAGACCATGATAAATATATTTAATAAATGAAAAATAGTGTTTGAAATTTTATCTAAAAGTTTAGCAACAGCTACAACAGCAACAGCAACACATTCGCATGTTTGCGTGCATTTGGTTTTTAGGAAAATTAAACATATTTCTTTTACTAGACATATTCTATCGAATTAGTAGAGATTTAATGCGAAGATAATATAATTTTTCTTTTACAATGAATTTTTTTTTATTTTTTTTTGAAAAAATTAAATTTTATAAATCCCAGCTGCTGTTTTTTCGATAAATGCTTTCGGTAGTATACGGTTAGCATAAACAGAAATGATATTTGTAAAACCAGGAATAACTTCTGATTTTTTTCCGAACATGGCTTTTACTGCCATTTTTGCCACTTTATCAGGCTGCATATTAAACTTTTCAGCCATTTTGTTTAAAGCGCTTAAACCCGCTCTTGCAGCAAAGCCTGTATCGACAGGACCTGGACTGAAACAGGTTACTGATATTGAAGTTTTAGCAAGTTCGAAACGAAGAGCACGAGTAAAGGACAAGATAAATGCTTTTGTGGCAGAATAAATTGCAAGTGTTGGTACAGCTTGATACGCAGCCGTACTGCATATGTTTAAAATGTAGGCTTGTTTTTCTTTTGAAAGGATAGGCATCAATAAATGCGACAGTTCTACCACTGCATTCATGTTAAGCTGCATCATGCCAAGCTGATCGCTGAGAGGAGAATGGCTAAAATCGCCCCATACACCATAACCAGCGTTGTTAACTAAAATGCCAACGGGATAATTATTCATTTTTATCCAATCAACTACTTTCAGGGATGCCTCTTTTATCGAAAGATCAATAGGAAAGATAGGAGCAATAGTGCCGTATTTTGCATGAAGATCATCAGATAGCGTCTTTAATTCCTCACCACTTCTTGCAACAAGCAGTAACGGATAGCCCTGTTTGGCCAACTCGTAAGCAATAGATTTTCCAATTCCTTTGCTTGCACCAGTTATTAAGGCATATGCTTTTGTTTCTTCGCTCATTCTATTAATTTAATTATCAAATATAAAGATTAATTTTTAACCCAGTCGGTATAATTAAATAGTTTGATTATGTTTATGAGCCTGTCAAATGTGTTTTTTTTGATCTATAGAATAAATGTTATTGTTGTAAAGATGAACTTTTAAAATTTATAGGATTTCATTTGAGACACTAAATTAGCACAGCCAAATAGCGGGAAAATATTTTAAGTGAATGTACGCTGTTATTAAATCTTACCTGCCATAAAATAGGACAGGTAAGATTTAATTTTGAGTGTGAAATTATTTGTTAGGTGCAATATCTCCACGGCGTATAGGCACGTGAACAGCTTTGTATTGTGATGCAAATTTACCGTTTTCTGAAGCAGCCTTAGCAGTAAAGAAATTTTCTAAGGCAATAGCGACTTGGAAAGAGAAATCGGTTGAATATACATTCGGGTCCATAGAAGTTCCGCATTCTATATTCTGAAACCACTCCATCCATACTTTACCTCCTCCTCCAACAGGTGGGTTTACGCCTCCGTCTGGAGCAGCATTAGGCGGAACAAGAGATGTCACTGCAGGATATTGAGCTGCATTATGGCATGACATGCATGAAACTGTATTAAGATCAGCAGGACCGTCTAATCTGCCGTTCCATCCGAGATGCTGAGGAGGCAGATTTGGACTTTCGAAAATTACCGTTTCTTTCAAATCCTTGTTTACTTCAGTCTTAATTGGCGGATAAGGAGATGTTTTGTTAATCTTGTTTTCGGGATCATTCCCCCATGTAAGCCCAACAGGCACAAGATTCATCAATTTGTTTTTCTTGTTTAGCTTACCATTGTAGCAGAAAGTTCCAAATACCCATCCAGTTCCTTGAGGATTGCTAGGGCTTCTGTCTGCTCTAGGATCACGCACAGAAATATCCATTTGCAGAAGGTGCACATCAGAAACTACTCTTTTGTCTGATTTCCAGAAATTTTCTGTTATATAAGCTTTCCAAGTAAGCGGATTTACAAGATAATCTACGAAATCTGTACCTTTTGGAGCATCGGTAAAAAGCAGTTTGATAAAAACAGTCCCTGTTGGGAAACCGCCATTGTCATAACGTTTATCCAATACTTTTATATTAGGATTTTGAGGAGATTTCCACATTTTACCCATAGCATAACCTGCTTTATCATTGATCAAGGTAATGGCGTAAACAGAGTAGTCTCCCTCAATTCCTTTGAGTCCTGGTCCTAACTGTAAAGGTCCCAGAGGCGCTTCTTTAATTAAACCATGAAAACCTTCTGTACCTCCGTTTGGCGGGTAAGCATTTGGTCCTTCAACACTTGGATGAAGCCATGGAATATGGTACCAGTTGCGTACTTTGTTTTTGTATGGATCCCATTCCTCTGTATTTCCCTCAAAACCATAGTCACGTACAGCTTCTATATATTTTAAAGGTTCTTTCTTAAAATCAATATCAAGAAATTTAGGCATTTCCTCTGGCAATTCAGTTGGGAAATCTGTTTTTAGACGAAAAATAGGCTGATCAGAATATTTTTCTCGATATTCTTGAGGGCTTACCATGTAACCGAAGTCGGGAAAACCATCTTCTTCATAATTTTTCTGTTCCAGTGCAGCGAGGGCTAGATTCTTTTTTTCTGCAACAGGTTCTTCACGTTTTTTGTCGCAGGAAGCAAACAAAATCGAAATTGCTATAATAAGCGGTCTTAATTGTTTCATAAATTGAAGATTGGGTTAATAGTTTATGTATTGGCTAAATTGTTTTCAGTAATCTCACAAGCCCTACGCACTTCCTGTACAGTAGCAGGAGCATCTAGTCGAAATAGTGGAGATAATCCACGCTCTACTCTTGAGGCTCTTATGGCATCTTTTATGGCAAAGAAGACACTGTTGGCTAGCACTAAAGGAGGTTCACCGACCTCTTTGGCAGAAAATATCTGGTTAGGATCTTCAGGTATGCTTTGAACAGATTTTTCATCCCTTGGAAAAAGATAGGTGTTCATTTCTAACGGAATTGTAGTTATAGCAGGAATTTTGTAACGCCATGTATTGGTTGAATTTAATCTTCCGATGTCTGGACCGTCTGTTTCTGATACTAATTTTTCAGTTAATAAATATCCGATTCCCTGAACAAAAGCGCCTTCAATCTGTCCTATGTCAATAGCAGGATTCATACTCCATCCCATATCATAAATAATATCAGAGCTTATGATTTTTACTTCTCCTGTGAGGATATCTACTTCGGTAACAGAACAGGCAACAGAATAGGTGAAGCCTACAAAGGAATCAACACCTCCGCCAAGCGAAGCATCTTTTATACGTTCTATGCCTGGAATATTCGGCTGGTCTTTTTCAGTTTTAAATGTCATGGCAGGGATCTGTATTTCGCCACCTTTTATTTTAGCATTAAAAGTAGCAATAAGATTTACCCTTTGAGAGGCGGCCAAACTTATTAGGTTTTGCCATATCATAGATTTATTTCCCTGTTTTGGGTCAATTTTTTTGGCCCAGCCTTTATTTTCACCTGCGCCGTAATTCCAAAAATCTATATTTTTATTTTTGCACCATTCTTCGCCATTTTCATTTAGCATCTGATAGCCAAATTCCATAAGCCTAGATCGCATTTCCTCGCAGGTTTGTTTTACGGCTTCGCATGAATAAGGAGTTCCTGTAGAACCTCCCGTACTTGTTGGATTCGGAGTGATGCTTGTATTTACATTGTCAATAAAAATCATCTCCATCGGAATTCCTAAGACATAGGAAGCTACCTGTTGTGCTTGAGTAACTAAGCCTTGCCCAATTTCAACACCTCCCTGATGGATTACTACGGTTCCGTCGGCTGGATTAATGGCCACAACAGCAGCTGATTGTTCCAGCATAAGCAGATTATATCCTGACCCATATTTTACAGGAATCATAGAAATACCTCTTTTAAACCATTTGTTTTCTTTATTGAATTTTTGGACATCTGCATATTTAGCTTCAAAATTTGAAACTTCTTTAGCGTATGCCCATACCTGTTTCATATAGCAGTAAGTTAGCGCCTGACCAAATGGAGTCACATCACCACGGTCGTAAAGATTTTTTTCACGCAGATCTTCAGGTCTCATGCCAATAGAAACAGCGGCATCATCAATAGCATTTTCTACAATATTTTTTCCTTGTACATCTCCAAATGCACGCATCGCTGTGCTAGGAGCGGTATTGGTTCTGCATACATCAATCTGGCTTTCGAAATTTTTAATTTTATAAGCATTATCTGTGCGCAGTTGGATGCAATTGGATACGATGAAGGAACAGTCATAGAAAGCACCGCCGTCTCCCCACATTTTAAGCTGAAAACCATGAAGAATTCCTTTGTTTTCAGGTTTATATTCACCAGTATCTACGGCAATTTCGTATTCACCATAATAGGCATGACGTTTTCCTATCATGGCAGTATCTTCGTCACGTGGCATGGCTATTCTGACAGGCTTTTTCACCGCTTTCGCAGCAACCGCAGCAGGTCCAGCCACAAAGCGCGTTTGTTCGGTTTTTCCTCCAAATCCTCCTCCAACGGGCGGAACATTTATTTCTACTTGGTGATGATACATGGCTAATGCCGAAGCGACTGTATCATGCATTCCTCCTGGACTTTGTACTGATGGCTGCACTTTTATTCGGCCTTCGTCTATAGGAGTTGCAATACAGGCTTGCGGTTCCATATAAAAATGAGCTTGTCCACCACAAAGCTGTGAAGAAGTAACCACTGTACACGGGATATTGTCTACATTCTCTTTTCTTTTGGTTATGGATTGTTCACGTATTAGAGTTTCAATTTTAGTGGGATGTTCTTTCACCCAATCAAACTGGCTTCCTGGTCGCGTTATCTTCCAGATATGAGATATAAACGGGGTTGAAGTAGGCGCATCGGGAAAGATGCTTTCTTTTTTTATCGCTTCAAGAAAATCGAATATAGGTTCACTCCATTTTCCTGTCCAAGGAGTTCCAGGTTTTGTATATTGAACATATTTTTCAGAAACCTCTGTGGCAATTCTGATTGCTTCCTGTTCGTTTGAGGCAAGTACCATAGCAATAGATTGACCAACATAACTCACTAATTCTTCTGCAAAAAGCGGCTGGTCATTTCCCATTCCCTGATAATTACGGCCTCCGTTTTTAACGTTTTCATAAGTAATAATATCGCTAAAAGCAGGAAACTCCTTTTTAAGATGTATTCGTAATTCTTCAATCTTGACTTTTTTGTCATGTACTGCGAAAGAATAATTCATCAGGGCTTTTCGGCTTTGTACGAATGCTCCGTTTAATGTTTGCGGAGGCACTGGAAGCTCATGTGTATAATGAATCTGTCCTGAAGTTTGGTACATGGCCGTAACTTTGATATAAGGCTGTGCCACTGGCGCTTTGTAATCTTGCGTTTTGTAATGTTGAACGCCATCACTTGCAGGCCAGTGGCTCCATTTGTTTTCTGCCGAAGAAACCAGATTCTCTGGGATTTTCGCGCCTTTAGCCACTAAAGCGTTAATAATTGATTTGTAAAAAAAGGATACGGCTAATTGTGTTCGGTACTCTTTAGTGAAATCTTCATTAGGAACTTCTTTCATGCGTTCATCCTGAAGATCGAGTTCTTTTCGAACTTCTTTAGCTAGAATTGCTGAAAGCGTAGCAGCGTTTTTAAGTTCCAGTTTTTTATTTAGCATCGCTTTTTCTGTCTCTGTTGCTCTCCACGGAAAAGGAGCAATACCGCCCAGCGCAATTACTGCAGACTCCGTAATATATTGATCGCTAATTTTGAAGTTGGTGGTAGCATTGACTATACTGTGAGCGTTTACTTCACGAAGTGCTACTTTTTGAGCAAATACAATAGCATTAGAGTCTTTTAACGGAATTTCATATGAGCTAAGAACAATAGTATCAGCAAGTTTTGAATCTGTTTTTATTGCTTCTAAAAGTTCTTCTGCCGTTTTTGCATACGCTTTAAATTGGCCATTTTTCTCTAATTGGAAATAGCTGATTTTTACATTTAAAGCAAACAAGACAGTGAAAAGGTCTGACGGAAATGGTTCGCCTGTGCCTTTTGGAATATGTTTCAGAACTAGCATCGTGTTTCCGCCAATTGTGGCGGCATTACGTACTATTCGCCCGGCGGTTCTGCGAGCCATATAATCTAGTGCTTTAAGTGCTGTAACATCCGATTGGGATTTCTTTTTAATGTCTTGCCCTGTTTCAATGTACTTAGAAAGTATTTCAAGAAAGCTGCTATAAGTGGTGCTGGCTGATAGCAGAATGTGATCTTCAGTTATTTTATTTCTCTCGTTTAATTCGGGAATGAAGCGAATATCAGCGTAAAAAGTACTTGGCAGATACTCGTTTTTATAAATTCCGTAAGAGGTGTTTGCATGTACCAATCTAACGTCGTGGTTTTCCTTTAAAATTTCTGCGAGTTCCTGTAGTGTAGTCGGAGCAGCCCATCGATTGGTTGAAACACCTATAGCCGAATTTTGGGCTTCTTTTGGGAAAGGTATTTCTAATTTGCCTGGTAATTGAGCTTTACCCACAGGATCAAGCATGCAGGGCATCCTCTTTTCCTCATCATCCTTACTCCAATCAGAAGCAAAAGTTTTCATTCCCGTAAGGATTGATCGATATCCTGTGCATCGGCATAAATTACCGTCAAAGGCTTGTTCGATTTCTTTTTTGGTTGCTTTTTTATTATTAATTATGAATTCTGACATATTCATCACAAATCCTACGCTGCAGTAACCACATTGGCTGCCGTTATTAAGCGCCAATTGATATGCGACTGGGTTTATTCCTGTATGCGTCTCTTCAGATGGAAAATCAGAAATATTCTTTATAAGTTTTATATCAGCAGCACTGGCTCCATCTTTAGTGGCGCGGGCAACTTTTTTTAGAACAGCAAGATGTTTTTCTTCAGCTTGTTTTTCAGCCTCTTTTAATACAGGAGAATAATCTTCGCCTAACGGAGCAGGCATGCGTGTTGAGCTGGTTTTTTGGACAAAATGCTCTGGATCGGGTTTACGGGCTGCACCTGTTCCTTCGATAGTGGTAATAGAAAGCCCTCCTATAGAACATACTGGTCTAAGGCAGGAGTTTATTGCCAGATGCTTGGGTTTCTTTTCCTGATTATCCCATTCTGACAAGATAACTGTACATCCGCCACAGCCCCCTTGTCCACATGGTTTCTTTGGTCCGCAGAGCGCTACTTCGGGAGATCTTAAATAATCAATTAAAAGTAAATCGGGAGAAGGATTTTCTATAATCGTAGGTTTCCCATTTAAAAAGAAATTTACCGTGTTTTTCATAGTAGCTGAGGAATTGATTTGTTTTTTGATTTTTCTAACTTAAAAAATGAAATAAATCCACATGGAATTCACCAGTAGCTGAACTGGAAATCTTGCATACAGATGTTTTGGCGCAGAGTTTTTTAATGCTATTGAATCTTCATGCCTTTTATAGCAGCATTTCAATAGGATAGGAGTATAGAAATGGAGATTTTAATAATAGTTTATTTCAGAAGAATATAACAATAGCTTTTGTTTAGAAACATTTGGAGCAGGAATATTATCTGTAAATATTCGATTATTAAATCATAACAAATGTAAGATGACGTTTGAAATTGCCATCAGGTAGTAATACGTGTTTTTTAAGAGAAACCCTATAAAATGATTTTTTTTGATTATAAATCAACATCTAATGCAAAGAGAAAATTTAAAGTTTGTCAATCTACTGGGAATTCTATAACATCTGCTTGAAATTAAATACTTTATGATTTTTTGCGGTTTGTAACTTTATGATGAAATTAAAAAAAATGAATATCAATAATAAAAATTAAAGTTATGGCAGAAATTAAAATTGAAAAGAAGAAGCCTATCTGGCCATGGATTATAGCCCTGCTTTTGATTGGTGCGATACTATATTATGTCTTTTTAAGGGACGATCAGATGCAGGATCCGAATAGAACAGAAATCGAAAATGTTACTCCAGCTGATACCATTGGAAATTAATTATAAAAGCAACAAAAACATGGAAAACAAAGACAGAAATTTATACAGGCTTGATGAGCTTTCCGACTATAAAGTAGCTTCTGACTATTCTGATGTCAGGGGATGGAAGATAGTGGATGCGGACAATCGTACAATAGGAACTATTGACAATCTATGGGTGAACAAAGATATGCAGCGTGTGGTGTATCTAGATGTAAAAGCCGATAAAACCTTAATTGAGGACAGCCAGCGAGAGGTGCATGAAAATATTGCAGATGGAAATGAAAAAGAATTTATGTACCGTGACGGAGACAGCCATTTGATCATACCAATTGGTTCGGTGAATATTAATAAAGATACGAAGACTGTTATGGCAAGTGGAATCGGATATGACACATTCAGAAGAACAGGCCGTTTCAATACTCAGCAGCGATTTGACCGAAATTATGAAAGGGAAGTGCTAAGGTCGTACTATCCTGATAATGATCCGAGTTTAGGATATGATAGCGATGATGATACTTTTTATAGCCGTAAGGAATTTGGGGATCGATAGATGGCCAACTATAGTTTTAATGCCTTAAAGCGGGATTGATTTATGAAGAGGTAATGGCAAGACCAGATGTCTAGGATGTCTGGTCTTTTTTGTACATTTTTTTTAGAAATGACTAATAAGTTGGTTTCATTTTATAATTTGAAACATGTTTAGTCTTGTATTTTAGCTGAAAATCAATTCTGTAAAATAACTTTGATAGGAAATTAGCCATGAACAATTAAAAAATTAGAAATTATGAAAAAGTATCATTTATTAGTTGCCTCGTTTTTCTTTTCATTGGCGCTGTCAGCGCAAAGCAGCCAATCATTTCTGCTTAACCTATATGGAGGGTATACCTTTTCCGATAGAGTAGATTTCGATTCATCTTACGGAAAGGTAGAAGATGGTTTTGAATGGGGAGCAGGTCTGGAATATTTTATAATGGATAATGCTTCAATAGAATTGAAGTACAACAGGCTGGACACACACATGCCTCTGTATACAAAAGTGCCTATAACTAATGGTCCCAACAATATTCCTGCCGGAACCCAAGTTAATGCGGGCGATGATAAAGGCGCTATCAATTACATATTGGCAGATTACACGTATTATTTTGGCTCAAGCTCCCAAAAGGCACTTCCATTTCTTGGTGCAGGTTTAGGGGTATCGATTCTTGAAACGCCAAAAAGCGGCAACGGAACTTATTTTGCGTGGGAGATTAAGGGTGGTGTGAAAATAAAAACCGATTCGCCTGTATCGATTAATCTTCATGCCTATTTGCAGTCTATGTCAGCAGCTGTTGGATATGATTACTATTGGGATTACTACTGGGGTCCAGTAGCAGTCACTGATTATGCATCAACATTTCAATTTGGGCTTGGCGCTTCTCTGAGCTACGATTTCAGTAAATAATTTTCAGCATAAACATTTTAACAAAAGCCTTAGAAGTTTCTCAAGGCTTTTGTTTTTGAGCTAAATATTGATTGTTAATTATGAAGACAGGTGTTTTTAATATCTGTCTTTTTTGATTTATTTAGGAGTTGTTTTTTTCTGCTCCTAATCTCTTTATGATTTTATATCCTTCAAACCATAATACAGATATAGAAGCAATACCAGCAGATAACCCCAATTCTCTTATATTGAGTCCAGTTAGACGGAAAAAATCAGATAAGGGATTTATATATAAAATAGCAGAAAGCATGATGAGTGTGGAAAAGCTTACGATGGGAAAAAGAATGTTTTTATTTTTGAAACTTTCAAAAAGGCTATAATGAAAGGAGCGGTTGGTAAGGCTCAATAAAATATTGGCAAAAATTAATGTGCTAAAAACCATTGCTCTCGTTTTTTCTTCGCTACCGCCACTTTGAACCGTGTACTGATAAACAAAAAGAACACCTGCAGTTATCACTAATCCTTGGATAATGCTGATGGCGAGTTCCTTCCAATTGAGAAAAGTGTCGGTCATTTTTCTTGGTTTTGTCAGCATTGTATCGCGCTCCATAGGTTCATTTTCATACACAATAGAGCAGGTGGGACCCATTATCAATTCTAAAAAGATAACGTGGACTGGGGTGAATATCTGCGGAAATATCCATCCTAGAAATAGCGGAAGTGAGACAGTAAGAATAATCGGGATATGAATGGAGATGATGTACTGAACAGCTTTTTTTATGTTGGCGTAAATTCTTCTGCCTGAAGCAATGCCAGCAATTAAACGGTCTAAATCATCATTTGTAATTACCAAAGCGGCGGCGGCTTTGGCAATTTCAGTTCCTTTACTGCCCATTGCTACACCTATATGAGCTGCTTTGAGAGCTGGCGAATCATTAACACCATCGCCAAGCATGGCCACAATTTCACCTTGCTTTTTAAGAGCATTTACAACAGCAAGTTTAGCATCAGGAAACATTCGTGTAAATAGCACTTTTTCTTCCGCAGCCTTCAAGAGCTCAGAATCTGAGTATTCCATGATGTCCTTACCTTCAATAACTTGAGAGGTATGTTTTATTCCTGCCTGAAGTGCGATGCTTCTGGTCGTATCGACATTGTCTCCTGTAATTACTTTTACTTTGATTCCCGCATTGTAAATCTGGCTAAAAACCTCCTGAATGCCCTTTTTTGGAGGATCATAGAAAACTACTAACCCGAGAAAATCAAACTTGAAATCCTGCTGTTTTTCTGGAAAATCACTGCCCTCAAAATTTGCTCTAGCTACACCTAAAATTCGGAATCCCTGACTGCCAAGAGTTTTAATAATATTTCGAACTTTATTTTTTTCATTTTCACTAAGCGCCGAAACAGTAATAATAGCTTCAGGAGCGCCTTTTGCCGCTATAATGCGTTTCTTTTCGGTATTTTCAAAAAGATGCGTCATCATTGGTGGCTTCCCTTCGAGGGGATATTCGTGTATCATTTGAAAATCTTTGCGTTGGTCAGCTTTTTTACACTGTTCATACAAACGGTGCAAGGTTTTTTCCATAGGATCAAATGGCACAGGTTCACTACTCCACATGGCATAGTCAATAAGGATGGAGAGATCTGGATCATTAAAATCGTTTACATCGAAAATCTTGTCTGAGGCATAATTGTAGATATGTTTGAGCTGCATGCTGTTTTCTGTTATAGTACCTGTTTTGTCGGTGCATATAACTGTTGTGCTGCCTAGTGTTTCGACTATGCTGCTACGCTTGACAATAATACCCTCACGCATTAGCTTCCAAGCGCCGAGTGCCATGAAAGTTGAAAAAGCTACAGGAATTTCTTCTGGCAGAACAGACATTGCCAGTGTCAGTCCGTTAAGCAGACTGCTCAAGAAGCTATTCGTTTGATAGTAGCTAATAATGCATACCAGTGCGAAGACGGCGATACCCAAAATAGCCATCCCTTTAACAAATCGTCCTATCTGAAGCTGTAAAGGTGATGTTTCTTCTTTTATTTCCGAAATAGAAACGCCTATTTTGCCCAACCGTGTCTCTTTTCCTATTTTTTCGACTTTGATTACGGCGAGTCCTGAAACTGCCAAAGTTCCGCTGTAAACCTTATTGTCATCACTTTCGCTGCTTTTAAAAACAGATAGACTTTCTCCGGTAAGGGAAGACTCGTTAACCGAAAAATCATTGCTGTGCATAATCTCGCCATCAGCATTGATCATCTTTCCTTCTTCGACAATACAAAGATCTCCAACGGTAATTTCATGGGTAGGAATCTCAATAACTTTTGCGTTGCGGATAACCTTGCTCAACGGTTCGTTGAGTTTTTCCAATGCTTCCAAAGCTTTTCTGCTCCGATTATCTTGATACAATGAAATGGCGGCAACTGCAGCAATGGCCACAAACATAAAAAGAGCCTCGCCATAATCTCCTATGAGGAGATAAATAATTGAAATAGCAAGTAAAAGTACAAGCATTGGCTCTTTTACTATACTTAGGAGAAGCTCTTGCCAAGTATTTTTATCGCCATTATCTATCTGATTGTTATCGTATTTTTTTCTTGATACGGATACTTCTGTATCGTTAAGACCTTTGAGATGTGCAGGTATATTGTAAGACATAGAGGTTTGATGTTGATAAGTGTTAAGCAATTTTTGAAGAGATTAAACCAAGGTGCTAAATGCTTATTGAAAACGTAAACACAGATAAATATAATGAAAATTCGCATATTTTTTTAAATGCTTATTTCAAATCATGTATTGCAGTTTGCTTAAAATAAAAAAGAAGAAGCTTCGAAGTTTCTTGAAATTTATAAATACGGACAATTTTGAGTATGGCTTTGTACGATTCCTTTTTTAACCTATCTTCGCTTTTATAGATTTCTGAAAACATTTAACTCCTTTAAAACCTAATTTGTGGAAAAAAATCATGAAACCGCAGAAGAGAATCAGCTTAAACGTGGGCTGACTAACCGTCACATTCAGTTAATTGCTTTAGGCGGATCAATAGGAACAGGTCTTTTTTTGGGCATTGGTCCAGCGGCTGTATTAGCAGGTCCATCTGTTATCTTAGGATATGCTATTGCTGGAATTATTGCCTTTTTTATTATGAGACAGCTTGGTGAAATGGTTGTTGAAGAACCTGTGTCAGGAAGCTTCAGCTATTTTGCCTATAAATATTGCGGTTCTTTTGCAGGTTTTGCTTCAGGTTGGAATTATTGGATTTTATACATCTTAGTTAGTATGGCAGAACTTACAGCCATTGGGGTTTATGTGCAGTTCTGGTGGCCCGAAATTCCGCTGTGGGCATCCAGTTTATTTTTCTTTCTGGTTATTAATGCTTTAAATTTTGCCTCGGTAAAAGTGTATGGAGAAACCGAATTTTGGTTTTCAATTATAAAAGTTGTTGCAATTATTGCCATGATTCTCTTTGGAACTTATTTGCTGGTAAGCGGAACAGGTGGAGAGCAAGCAACAATTCATAATTTGTATAATGATGGTGGCTTTTTTCCAAAAGGTATTTTTGAAAAAACTTCAAATGGCAGTTTTCAAGGTTTATTAGCTGCAATGGCGTTAATTATGTTCTCCTTTGGAGGTTTAGAATTAATTGGAATTACAGCAGCTGAGGCAGAAAATCCAGAAAAAAACATTCCAAAAGCGACCAATCAGGTGATCTATAGAATTCTTATATTTTATGTTGGAGCATTGGTAATTTTATTTGCTTTGTCGCCTTGGAAACAAATCACGACAGATAGCAGTCCGTTTGTTATGGTTTTTCAAAATTTGAATGGAATGGAATTTGAGTTATTTGGCAGCAAAATATATTTTACAAGCCTTATTGCTAATGTCCTTAATCTGATTGTATTAACTGCCGCTTTGTCTGTGTATAATAGTAGTGTATACAGCAACTCACGTATGTTATTTGGCTTAGCAGATCAGGGCAGTGCTCCTAAATTTTTGAAGAAGTTAAACAAACACTCAGTGCCAATTAATGCCATTTTAATTTCTTCGTGTTTTGCGGCTATCTGTATTTTAATAAACAAATTAATGCCAGAAGAAGCTTTTGGCATTTTAATGTCTTTGGTCGTTTCTTGTTTAGTGATTAACTGGGTTATGATATCGTATACCCATCTACAATTTAGACGTGCAAAAGACAAGGAAAATACAAAAACTAAGTTTGCATCGATATTTTATCCGATAAGCAATTACATCTGTTTTATTTTTTTGTTGGGTATTTTATTTATCATGTGGATGACGGATATGAAGTTATCTGTAGAATTAATTCCAATTTGGCTGGGTATTCTTTTTGTATTTTATAAAGTTTATAAAACTAAAAAATAAGTAGATTAAATATATTCTATTTCATCAGAAATGGAATTATTATCATTTTTAGTAAAATTTATCTCCATGAGCAGAAGCTAGGCATAATTCAATTTTTTTAGTATTTCAAACTTAATGGTTTACAGCAAAGAAAACTTTCCAAAAATGTGCTCTGAGCGCAATACTGTCGTTACCGTAGTAATGTATATGCTGTTTGCACTTTTATGCATCGCAATGATTGCTTTATTTGTTGGAATTCCATTAGCTCTGCAATTGGAGCATAATAGTCCTTTATCTAACGGAGAAATGATTTTTAATCTTATCTATTTCCCTTTGCTGCTTTGGGGCAGTTGGTCACTTTATAAAAATTACCGTCGGCAAAGGCAAAAAAAAGTCATTTTGATTTCCGTAGATCAGGATGGTCTTCATCATCACCAGACTGATGGTTCGGTTCAAAGTATTTTATATAAAGAACTGGAGAGGAGCAAAGAGAATTACATCAATGATATTGATCGGAAAGTTGGAACAAAATATTCTCCAGGTTATATTTTTGGCTTTAAGAACGGAGTGAAAGTTCCTATTCATTTTTCAACACCTGAAAATGGATTGTCCTATGTTCCTAAAAATAAATATCAGCTAATTGCTCATTTTCTGCAAGGCGCTGTTTTATTTTGCCCACATATAAAAATTTCGCCTGCAGTTTATGCTGATAGTTTTATTAATCCCGAAACTTTTGAATTTGATAAAAGAGCTCAAAGAATGATATATTTTCTCGCTTTTGTACTATTTATCATTATCCTGCTTGCAATTGATTTGTTTATAAAATATACCAAAGGTTTTTCTATACTATTTTAATGTAAACGCGCAGATAAAAATGACATCCATTTCAAATAAAAACGAGTTAAATGAACTTTAACTCGTTTCTATATCTTTACATCTTTTAAATTAAATTTTGCTTTCGTCAGCAACAGCATCTTGCCATTTATCCCAAACTTTTACTCCTGCATCATAACCATCATAACCAAAATTTTGGCTTAACTGACCTTTAATATTAGGCTCTATAGCCAGTCTATATGGAATTGGCCAGTAATTATTACGCTTGTCCATAGAATAAAACTTTACGCCTGGTTTAAGAGAAATTCCAGCTGGATATTTGTTGTAAAGCGTGTAATGAACAATGCGTTGCCACCAGTAGCTTCCGCCAGTTGCATCTTTTCCGGATTGTTTATCCCAAGTATCTTTGCTATACGTATTTCCCCATTCATCTGCTTTTCCGCTTAGAGCCAAACAGTGCGAAATACGTTTTAATTCTACATTTCGCCATTCTTCCATATACAGTTCTCTTCCTCTTTCTGCGCAGATATCACCAATCGTTACGGTAGTATACATTTGCGAAGCTTTTGCTCTAGCTCTTACTACATTTACGTCCTGAGCCGCTCCAGAAACATTGCCTTGATAAAAACGAGCTTCGGCGCGTAATAAATACGTTTCGGCCAAACGATAGATGTACATATGTGCACTTGCTCCTGCAGTAGCTCCTTGAAAATCATTTGCCGCTGGATTTGCTTCGGCCACGACATCATGATAAAAGATTTTATAATGTGGAAAATCAAACCAGTCACGAATAGAATCTTGTGCTAACAATTTTCCAGACGCATCTCTCATTCTGAAATTTTGACCTGCCCATGTCGCGCTTCCGCCAGCTCCGGATGCATATTTAAGATTTTCCATGTTCACCCAGTTACCAACTGTACTGTTATGTCTAAGATCTACTTTGTCCTCAACACCATTCACAACCCACATTGGATGCTGCGAATAATAGGAACCACTGATTGTGCCAATTCCACGTCCAATTGCTCTTTGATAATCATATTTTGCATTATAATTTGTTTTATCAGTCAAAGGAAAACGAGGCGCTGCAGTTTTACCGTCAGGCGTGATTAAGTTGGCATCATTCCAGTTTGGGCCAAAAATTCTCATGGATGAAAAGGCTAAAAACGATTGCGCACCTCCATTTGGTGCCACCAATATAGCCTCAGTATTAGCCCCAATCACTTTGTTTTCTGGTCTGTGTAAATCCCAGATTACATTTCTTGTAATGGGCCATGCGGTAGGATTTCCTCCTGGATCAAAAATTCCTAAATTGCCTTGCACCAATGCGTAGCCTGACTGATTAATCAAAATATTGGCTTGTGCTTCAGCTTCAGCAAATCTGCCTGACGCTAAATAACATTTAATCAACAGCTGACGGCAAGCACCTTTGCTTACCATTCCAACATATCCAATTTTAGCCTGTTCCGGAACCCATTCTACAGCTTTTTCCATATCTGCCGTAATCATTTCTATGATGGCTTCTTTTTTAGTAGAATAATAGCTCTGTTTTGGAACTTCCAAAATTTTGGTGATCAACGGTATATCTCCAAATTGATATACTAAATTAAGATAACGATAAGATCTGTGGAAATATGCCTGACCAATATATTTTCGTTTAACTTCTTCTGATAAACTGGTCACTTTATCAATATAGGTTAAGACAGTATTCGCATTTTTAATTCCTGTATACGCTTCTGTCCACATGAATCCAAGATAAATATGTTCTCCACCAGCATCTCTTCTAAAATCTCCAGTAGGGACAATAGTATTGGCATAATCGGCAATATTGCTACCCGTGTCTGTTTTTCCATATTGGGCCATATCAGAGAAAAGATACTCGGTACCAATTGGCACGCTAACACCAGAATAACCAAAGTGAATATAATTATTACGCAACTGCTTATCGCAAAGTGCTAAAGTTGCCTGTAACCCAGCTTCTGTAGAGAATGTAGTTTCAGGTTCATAGAACGAAAGCGGATCAGCTTCGAGAAAATCTTTTGAACAAGAGCTAGAAAGCACTGCCAATGCTAAAAAAGGCACTAGCCTTGAAATGCTATTTTTTATATATTTTTTCATTGTTGTATAATTTTAAAGTTGGAAATTAAAACCTAAGTTAAACTGTCTCGTAGCCAATCCTCCTGTTTCTGGATCTCCAAAATATTTCCATTCTTTAGAAGCAGCCCATGTCGCTACGTTTTGAACTGAGGCATATATTTTTATACTCTTAATATGCACTTTATCCATAAGATCTTTAGGAAGCGTGTAGGCAAGCGAAATATTATCTAGACGAATAAAACTACGGTCATACAATCTTCCCGGTGCAACTGGAGTTCCGGCAGGCCCTTTAGCATCAAGACGTGCCCAGTCATTAGTTGGGTTATCTAATGTCCAATATGGATTCACGTATGGGTTAAAATTGAATTTATATAAACTCGCATCGTTGAAAGTATTCATATAATTTGAATTCAGCGATTTGCCCCCCATATTAGCATACATACTAATGCCTAAATCCCAATTTTTATAAATCTTAAAATCATTACGCAACATCCATTGTACTGGTGGATTTGAGTTTCCTAAAAACTGTTTGTCTTTTTCATTATAAACTGCTTTTTTGTATGGTTTACCATCTGAGTCTACCGCATCGATATCATCTGCTGTATAACTGTTAGCTACTTTTGGATCTCCAGGGCGCTGTCCGTATTTTTGAGCTTCTTTCCATTCATCTTTCTGCCAGATTCCAGTTACTCTATAATCCCAGATTTGGGAGATTGGTCTTCCAATAAACCATCCATTAGCAGAATCATTTCCTTCTTTTTTCCCGATTACATTTCCATTATCATCTTTAATATCTACCATGTTTCCATATAATGAGACAATTTTGTTTTCGTTGTAGGATATTCCAAATGAAGTACGCCATTCAAAATTTGGTTTTTTCATGTTTAGCGTGTTAAGACTCAATTCAAAACCTTGATTTTGAACTTCTCCAAGGTTGGTAGCAATTGTTGAAAATCCAGTAAAACCTGGCAAAGATTGACTCATAATCATATCATGAGTAGATGCTTTGTAAAAATCTAATGTCGCAGTGATTCGATCACGTAAGAATCCTAAATCAAGCCCAATATTTGTTGAGGTAGTTTTTTCCCATTCCAAGTTTGGATTTGCCATACGGTCAAGTGCTAAATACTTTATTTCAAGTGCTTTTCCAGAAGCATCTAAATAGCCCATAGTTCCAGTATTGACTAAGTTTGCCAAAGAAACATACGGATCTGCAAGCGATCTATTTCCGTTTTTACCCCAAGACAAACGAAGTTTACCAGTGCTCATAGGTTCCCAGTTAAACCATTTCTCATTTTTAAAGTTCCAAGCAACACCAAAAGAAGGGAAAACTGCGTAAGGATTTGAAGCTCCAAATGCCGAATATCCATCACGACGTACCGTTGCTGTCAGCATATAACGATTATCAAACGAATAGAAAAGTCTCGCCATTAATGCATCTGCGGTTTCATGTGTATCGTTTGATCTAAGTGCACTATTCGCCATTGTTGCTGTATTAACAAGGTGAAAACCTAATGCATCTGACGGCTGAATATTATAGGCATCCATTCCGTCTGACCAAAAACGGCGTTCTTCTGCTTCCTGAACAAAAGTGGCAATAATGTGATGTTTTTGTGCAATCGTATAATCCCATGTAATGGTATTATTCAAGTTGTAATCAAATCTTGTTGAGTTATTTCTATTTACCCCTGTGGTAGCTGCAGGCCAGTTTGGATTCTGCGTTGATCTAAAATAACGATCGTGAAAAAACTGGTAACGAGGAGCAATATTGAATGCGTAGGTGATACCTAAAGGCAAAGTTACTTTAGCATTGAAAATAGTATTCAATGTTGTATATCCTGTCTCTTTATCAATAAATTGACGCTCGTAGTAATAGTTATAATTTTGTCCAGAAACATTTTTCCCCATCGGCTGTCTCTCATAATTGCCATTTGCATCGATGAATGTTCCAAACGGACTGGTTCTCATCATATTATTATCTCCAGCATTTGTACCTAAAGAAGGCGTAACATCTCCATCTGATCGATCTTGAAAATTAACGTTTACTCCAAGGTCAAGCCAATCTGTAACTTTAGCGTCAACTTTCATGTTGGAGCGAGCGGCTTTATAATCGTTCCCAACAATAGCTCCTTCTGATTTTAAATAACCAAAAGAAACATAATAATTTACTCTGTCAGCTGCACCTGAAATACTTAAATTGTTATCATGATTAATCCCTGTTCTAAAAGAACTATTGCTCCAGTCATGTGTTTTATTAGCTAAGAAATTTGCCATTAGTGATGGATCAAAATTCAATCCTAAACGTGCTCCCCAAACTTCTTTACTGCTTTTTCCATTTGTTTGAGAGGCTGGCTGATAAGCTAACCATTGCGCTTCAGTAATGCCCCATTTACTCAAATCATTTGGATTTGAAAAATACCCTGGTTTTCCATTAGCCACTGTTCCAGCAATAAATGCTTCGTATTGTCCTGTTGCTGTGTTGACACCATAGGTTTGAGCAGTTTCCCAATCTTCACGGTATTTTAAGTAGCCTTCTGGAGAATACACTTTGCGATAAGCACTTTTATTGCTAATCGTTGTGTTGGTAGAAAAACTTACCATAGGCTTACCTGTTTTGCCTTTTTTGGTTGAAATAAGAATAACCCCTGCAGCTGCTCTCGATCCGTAAACAGATGCTGCCGAAGCATCTTTTAGAATATCAAGTTGGGCAATATCGTCAGGGTTGATTTCTGATAGCTCACCATAAAACTGCATTCCGTCTAAGATAATAAGAGGTGAATTATGACCACCCGCTGTATATACAGAAGTCTGCCCTCGAATTTGTATATTCCCGCCTCCTTTTGCAGAAGGATCATAACCTACTCGCACACCAGGAGTTCCTCTTAAGATATCCTGAACGGTCTGCGGATTTTGGTTAACTAATCTATCAGGAGAAACTTGAACAACTGCTCCTGTTAAATCTTTTTTCTTCATTTTACCGTATCCTACAACTACAACTTCCTCCAACGAAGCCGTTGTCCTTTGCATTTTTACATTTACGATAGTTTTTCCTTTTACAGAAACTTCAGTATTGGTATACCCCAAAAAAGAGAATACTAATACAGCATTTTCATTTTCTACTTTTAAAGAAAATTTTCCGTCAAAATCTGTTAGGGCAGCATTTTTACTTCCTTTTTCCAAAATGGTAACACCTGGAAGTGGCATACCATTTTCATCATTGACCTGTCCAGTGATGTTTTTTTGTTGTTGAACATTTTGCGATTTCGCCGCACCTTTAGAACTAAGGGTATATCCGTGGACTTGCGATAGAGAAAACAAAATGCAGAATAGCATCAATTTTGTTTTCAAACTAAATCCAGATACCCCATTAGGACCCATTTTAATCCTGATAAAATTTGTCATTTTGGTTGGTAATTTGGTTAATTGAATAGTTAGTTTTGGAAATTGCTTATGACACCTCTGTCAAGTGGAGGTCTTCAGTAACTTCGTGTGCAAAATTGACTAATAATGATTTTTAGAAGGAGAAATAAAATACATTTTTGGGTGCAATAAAGTCCTGAAAATATATTTTCATGGTTTTTTTAGCCATAAAAAATATTTTCTGTAAAAAAAATATTAAAAAAATGAGAATAAGATGTTTACTGCACAAACAGAAGTTTAAAAAGTGCAGTTGGTGTTTGATTTTCTTAAAATACGTTTAGGAAACCCAATTAGTTTAAAAAGAAGCTTTTGAATAAAAAGTTAGGGTTTATAAGGATATAAATCTTTTAATGGAATGATGATGCCATTTTTAGACATTTCACATTCGGCATAAGCGTTTTTATATACCTTAAAAGTGAATTTTATATCGCTTGAAGAAACACCTTCATTTAATTTTCTGAAAGCACTTAAAACTTCAATAGGAGACAATTCATATTGAATATTATATTTCTTTTTCTTTTTATCCTCCCAATAGATATAAAATATTTTTGGAATGCTGCGAATTGCAGCAGCATAAGCATCTTCTGAGAGTTCTATTCTGTCGTCTTTAAATGAATATGCATAAAAACTTGCCAACACATCTTGTTCTTCCATTTCAACTTTTGAAGACCATTTGTATTGATTTTGAAGTAAATCAGCATAATCGGTTATATTTTCAATGCTTTCAAAACGATTGTATTTTTCGCCTAAAGATTCTTCATAAACTAGCATATCCAACTTTCCTGCGATTTCTTTAGCCATAAATGTTTCCAAAAGCTGAGGTTCTGTATTTTCTTTAGGAATTATTTTCAAAAGGATTTTGCCTTTAGGCTGCACTTCTAAAATTAAAATAGGAACCACATCTTTTTCGGTAACCAAATTTTTCATTTTTTTATAAGGAACCAGAGTTTGAAGCTGATAAAATTTGCGTTCGTCTACAGAGAAATATTTTAGTTTAAGAGAATCGGGTAAAAGCTCCTCCTGCCAGATTTTGAAAAAAATAGAATTCTCACTTTTAGCGCTGGTTACTCGTTTTGATTCAGAATCGATTTCACTTTTAGAATCGTTGAAAGTATTATAAAAAGTGGCATCTATAATTTGAATGATATTTGATTTTTCTGCTGTTGGATTTTGTAAACTGCTATGAATTTCAGCATTCCAAAACATTTTGTCTTGCTCTTTATTTTTAAATCTTGTAGCAAAATAAAGGGCGATTACGGCAACCAGAATTACAGCCAAGAAAATGTTGATATAATCGAGTTTTGTATTATTCATGGTCGTTCTATTAATGTTGATATGCTTTTGCTAAAGCTCCTAAATATGATAATACTGCAAATACCATAATTGAAACAATTACTAGAAATATAGAAAAGTATTTGAATTCTTTTTTATACGGAATATTGGTGAAAAATATCGAAATTAAAACTGAAATTGCAGGAACTGTAAAGCAGAATAATGGCATAAGTGCGCCTCTATAGGCAGAAGAGTTTGATATTAAATTTATATAATCCATATAATAATACAGCACGATTTCTATGCAGAACAATAAAATAACGGTTAGGAATGGATTGTTTCTCATGTATTAATGATTTGGATTTCTAAATATAATAAATGTTATTTTTCATTCTGATTAATTTGCGAATAGATTTTGCCTTTCCAAAACAGCGGTTTATCTGGGTTTTCGGGATCTTCAAAAATAAAGTCAAATTTTGCTTTTAGAATTCCATTATGCCATAAATTCCTGTCAATTGTAATAGCACCTTTTTTGCAAGCATATATCTGCCTTCCTATTGAACCCGAAATGCTATTGAACTCGATTTCAGGAATACATTTATCCTTTGTTATTTTCAGAATCAAACTGCTATGAGTCGCGATATTTTTATTAGTAAAACAATAAATCGTATCTCTACTGATTCTTTTAACGCTTATAAAATTTGCACCTGCCCATTCATAACTGTTGGTTTTAGATTTAATCGAATGAAATAGGTGAGTGGTATCTACAAGCTGATAGAATTTTGCCAAAGAATCTTTATAAATTTTTCCATTCTCATCTTTCATCCTTTCTGTTTCCGTCGGACAAAGTCCTTCACAGCTTAATTGCCCAAAATCATTTCGATAAACTCCTTCTGGATATTCCCAATTTTTTGCAAATGAAAAATCGCCTGATAGGTTTTTCTGCCAATTGATTTTAATTTCTAAGTTTTTATTCTTTTCAATTGACGAACTGCCACATAAAAAGATGAATATTAAAAGAATATATGTAAAAAACTTTATCATTGGAGATTATTATTTGGATTTTATAAATGTAAGGTACTTTTCACCGCATTGCGTAAAATGCACATATTCGTTCATTGCATTTCCGTAATTCTGAATTTGTATTGTGTCGGTATCATATATGCCGTCAATTTTTCCAAAGTTCAAATAAAGAGTATCATCTTCAGTATGTTTTCCAACCTTACCTTTTGAAATGATTTTATTCCTATCGAAAATTAAAAATGAATATTCTCCAGCTTTCTTTTCTATTTTAATTTTAAACCTAGAATTTTCGCAAGATGTCAAAACATAAATTCCAGCAATTTCCTGATTGGCATCGGAATATGAAACCAAAGATTGCTGTTTTTGTAAAACATGTACAAAAAGAAAAAAGCTCGAGAGAAGAATAAATTTTTTATAAATCATGATTCTTAAATAAAATAGTAAACGGATAGTACAAAAATGAAAATAAAAGATTTACTGATTTAAGCTAATATAAATTCGTTGAAATTCTGAGGAGATTTGCAATGTTCTTTTTTAAATGTGCACTCAAATTACTTTTTGTGTGTGCTTGGACTAAAGGAAAAATCACTTACAGAGAAATAAAAAAAATATATCGAAAGTATAGCATTTAAAACATTGAAATAAAAAATTATATATTCGTACTGCAAATTTTGATCTTTGTAAAGAGACAGTTTCCTACCGCTTTTTTTATCTGGTTTAAAATTTCAATTTGTAAAACTGTTATTTCCTAATATGAACAAAATACGAACCTTAATAATAGAAGACGAACCAGCAATTAGAAAAGAGTTGCAATGGTTAGTCACGCAAGAAGATTCTCTAAAATTTGAAGCGATGGCAGGTTCGGTAAACGAATCAGTACAAATCTTAAAAAATACAGAAATCGATTTGATTTTGATGGATATTCAGCTTACAGATGGTACGGCTTTCGATATTTTAAATCAAATAGAAGTGACTTCTTTTCATATTATTTTTATTACTGCTTACAATCATTTTGCAATAAAAGCCATTAAGTATGGTGCGTTGGACTATCTTTTAAAGCCTATAGATAATGATGAATTTGTAGCAGCGATACAAAAAATCAAAAAGGTAAAACAGACCGATTATTTGAATCAGATTAATCTTGTGAAGGAATATAGTTCAAGAACGATCGATATGAGTTCCAGAATTTGCATCACATCTTTAGACTATATGCAAATTGTTCGTCTCAATGACATTGTACATTTGTCTGGCGAAGGATCTTATACTCAAATTCATTTGGAAAACAAGAAAGTAGTAACGGCTTCCAAACCCTTAAAATATTACGAAGATATTCTTCCTGAGGACTTTTTCATAAAAACCCATCAGTCTTATATTGTCAACAAAGATTTTATAGATAAGTATATGAAAACAGGCATCCTTGTCATGAAAAATAACTCCGAAATTCCTGTAGCGACTCGCAGAAAAGAGTTTGTGATAAATCATTTAAATCCTTTGAGATAATGAAAAAAACATTACTTTTTTTGCTGCTGACTGTTATTTCTTGTCAGCATAAATCTGAAAAAGTGTCGATTCATCCAGAAAAAATGCTGGAATCATTGCAGGTAATCAGCGATAGTTTAGATCAAAATCCAGAAGTAGATAAACTGGCTTTCTGGTCAGGCAAACTCAAAGAAAAAGATTTCTCAAAAACAGGTTCGGCTTTAGCATTCATACATTACAATCTGGCAAAAAACCTAGTAAAAAAAGACATTGACAGTGCTAAACAGCATATCAATTTTGCTTTAGGGTTGGTAGAAAAAGAAAAAGAATTCAATGCCCTAAAATTTACCATTTATAATGGAGCGGGTTTAATTTCAGAACTTGAAGGAAAGTTTTATCAGTCGGTTTATTATTTCAATAAATCTGCGGCAATTATTATGAATGACGATTCGCTAAAGTGCAAACCAATGGCAAAAGTTATCTGTTTGCTAAATGCAGCTCAGGATAATAATAAAATCAGCCAATATCAAAAATCAATCGAACAGAATCAGCTGGCCTTAAAAATTTTAAAGGGATTGCCTGAGGATAATTACAAATATAATTTTAGGGCTTATTCGCAATTGTTTACCGCCTGTGAAGAAAGCAATATTTATAAGCCAGATTCGCTTCTTTTTTACATTAAAAAACTCAAACAGATTTCATCAAAAACAAATGAGCCGATGCAGGTTAGATTTACTAATGAGCATATGGCACATTATTATTTGTTAAACAATCAGTACGATAAGGCGATACATCATTACAATTTGGTTAAAGTATATGATGAAGAAGGTCTATTGGCAAGTCCTGAGAGTCCTGTCATGATTAAAAATCTGTATACGACTATTGCCAACCTAATCGATCTGTATGTTCATACCAAACGTTTTCCTGAGGCAGAAAACTTAATTAAACAAGCTGATAAGATTGAAAGCCAGCATTTGCAGCTGTTGTCTTATTATGAAAAATGTCTGAACAAAAAAGCCAAAATGCATTATTATTTTGCGAAAGGAAATAAAGAAAAAGCTCTAGAAGAAGCAGATGAGATATTGGCACTTAAAGATAACATTCTCAGGAATTCGGGTATTCAGGCTACAGAAGAAATGGCTACGATTTATGAACTTCAGGCCAAAGACAGGTCTATTCATGGATTAAATAAGGCTATTGATAATACAGAGAATCGTCTTGAACGAAATCAATTACTGTTGCTTATTGTGGGGTTATTATCATTATTGGCCATTTCGTGGATATTTTTGCTTTATTTTTTCCAAAGGCAGAAAAGGCAAAAGCAGGAAAAAGAGAAAATTTTATTGCAGCAGCAATTGCTGAGAACGCAAATGGAACCGCATTTTATTTTTAATACTTTGTCTGCACTGCAAAGTTTTATCAGATTTGACGAAAAAGAAAAATCTATAAAATATTTAAGTCAGTTTAGCCGATTGTTGAGAAGCAGTTTAGAATTAAGCCGTAAAAATTATGTGCCTCTCGACCAAGAAATCGAAGCAATAGAAAACTATCTGAGTTTGCAGCAGATGCGCTTTGAATATACGTTTGCCTACAACATAATCGTACCCGATACGGATACTTCTGCTTTATTGATACCTCCAATGCTGATTCAGCCTTTTGTCGAAAATGCTATTATTCATGGAATAGGAAATCTTTCTGATAAAGGATTGATAACACTGGAAATCGCCGTGGAAGAAAATCAGATCGTGGTGAAAATTACAGATAACGGAAAAGGTTATCAGGATAAATCGAATGTTGATTCCGATCATCAGTCTTTATCGGGGACTATAGCCCGAGAACGTTTGGAGATTTTGGCTAGAGAAAACAAAATCAAAACCAATATAGAAATTACTTCCAATGAGAACGGAACTATAGTTTTACTGACACTTCCTCTTAAAAACTAAAGACGCCCGTACGGATTTATTAAAAATCTTTACGAATATTCAATTACAGCAGACGGATTTATATCAGTTCAAATCCGTATGCTTATATTTTTCAAATTTGTCTTAAAAAAGATAAAACAATAAGAATTTGAAAGCTAAAAGCAATTTAATCGGCGCGGTGCTCTGTTTACTTTTATTGACCGCATGTTCTAAAAAAATACTAACTGATAATCCCGAACCCGAGGCAATGCTTTATGAAATTAACCATAAAGACGATGTGAGTTTGGTATTCTTCGACCACAATCAGGAAGGTGGTTTAGAAAAGCATTTAAATATCTACCAAAGATTTGCTGAAGCTTTTGACACCATTCAGGATGTGCATGTGTTTCATGTCAAGGAAGATTGCGTAATCGAGTTTAGGAATTATGGCTACTATTATTTCAATAACCAAGATTACAAGCTAAAATCGGGAATGATATTGTCCAATGGTGTCGATAAGCCGATTCTTGTAGCCAATCCGGATAAGTATATTGAAACCTACGAATCGTATTTTAAAGTTCCCTTTAATGACAAAGTGTATTATAGCAAATTGCGAAAAGCAGAAATCGCGGAAAGGCAGAAAGAATCAGAAAAAGAATTAAAATCAAAATTTAAAGTGGATCAAAACTATGCTCATAATTTGATACAAAATTCAAATGTTTCTTATTATCCCAAACCAAATGCTTTTTTTAAATGTTCTAAGGGAAAGGTAACAGCAAAAGCATTTAGAGACAGTACCAAAACTGCAAAGAGTTTTATGCAGATAGAAACGCTGTATGACAAAAACGGATTGATTAAACAATATTCTACTATTATTAATGGCGTGCTGTATTCTGACGATTTGTATTATAGAAATTCATATCATTTGATTGACAGTATAGTGCGAAGAAATGAAAAGGGAGAAAAATCTAAGGATGTTTTTAAATATGGCAAAAAACAGTTCAGCATCATTTCTGTTGATGAAAAAAATGTGATGATTGCCAAAGTGTTTCATCTGAATGACAAATTTCAGTGTGCAAAGAGTGAAACAGTAAATGGGAGCGGAGATGTGGTTGCGATCAGTTTTTGTGAATATGATGATTTGGGAAGAATTGCAAAAGAAGTCAATGCAACGCAGAGACTGGTTTATGAATATAAAAACGAACAGGAAGTTTTGTATTCTAAAATGAAAATTTACAATATAATAGACAATACATTACTTTCTGAGAACATGCGATATTCAGTGGGTAACAAGGATATTTTTATATCGAAGGAAAAAGATAAGATTTTATCGAAAACAGTTTCGTTAAATGATTCTAATGGCTGTGCTAAAATGATATACAATTACAATTCTGATAATAATTTAAGCGAAGTATACCAATATTCATATGAGAACTAATCCTTTAATTTGAATAGTAAATTATATTCAAGTAAATATTTCAAAAAAAATATGCGTGTTATATTAATCTTTTTTATGTTTTTATCGTCTGCGGTTAGATGTATTTCGCAGGAATCACAGTTTTATTCCCCATCAAAAAAAGAAAAGCTTTCAACAGAAGCGTATGAAGTTTTTAGAACCAATAAGTTTTTGAATTTTAAAGATAAAGACAGTCTAATCGAAAATATTGAAGGTTCTGTTTATAAGAAAACCAATTTGAATACATTTTTCCAGTATAAGAAAGATTGGGAAAAAATTCAGAAAGAAGATACGGCTTCTTATGCTAAAAAAGAAAATGCAAAATATGCGTATAAAAATAATACGATGATTGAAACTTATTTGGAATTTGGAAGTTACAATGTTCGAAAAGAAATAAAAATGGTTTACAATCCGAAAAGTTTTGTCTTACTATTTGAGAAAAAATATTTTGTGGGAGAAAACTACAATCGTACTGAAAGCATTGTTAATGAGTACGATAATCAAAACAGGGTAATTAAAATTATAAAACGAACTGAGTATAGCAAAAAAGAAAATAATGAAGAATCGATAATTACGTCTAAATACGAAAATAATACCGTGACTATTTCAAGTAAAAATGGAACTATTGCCTGTGAATTAATCAGCAATAAAAATCTTTTGGAGAAAGAATCTTTATTAGCGTTGCCATTTGATTATTATAAATATATAGAAGAATGTTATTTGGAAGAAAATGCAAAATGCAATGAAAAGTATCCGCGAGTAAAAGGAAACGAATTAAAATCAATAACGAATATCATTCATTCAAAAATCAATAAAAACAATCCTAATGTTGTTTATAAAATAGATAATGGAGGATTGCCATTTCAGACTTATCTTGTAAATATTCGAGATGAAAAAGAGGATTATTTCTTAGATCATTTGATTCTAAATGTAAAAGATCAAGAACTGATTTCGAAACAGCTTATTGCGATTGAAGCAGACGGTGAAGTTCCAGAAGATGCCAATTATACTGCCAAATCGTTTGTAATCAATAAAGATTTAACAATCGGTATTTTTGAAATGCGGTTTTCAAAAATTTATAAAAAGCTGAATGAGGGTTATAAAATTACCCCTGAAGGGAAAATCATAAGTTCTAAAACCAGATCTGAAAATAGGAGAGAAGCTAATTCTTGGTCAGGGAAATACACTTTTAAGAGAACAAATAAAGATGAACTGGTAACCAGTTTTTCAATAGACATAAAAAGTCTAGACGATATTGCCATTGTTTATATTGGTGATGGAGAAAAACCAGAATTGTATAAAAATCTTAAGGCAGAAAATATAGCTGAGGATAAAATTAAAATAGTATTCAATAAAAAGTATAATGAACTTGGAATTATATACATTCAAAAAAATGATAAGCAGTATATAATCTCAGGAGAGTCAATAGCAAACATTAATCCAGGGAATGATGAGTATCCGCTTAAGAAAATTAATTAAGAAACTTGTCTAAATTGGCATCAAGAACGAGGTTTAGACAAATTTCTATCATACATGACTATGGTTCCTGCCACGGCAACATTCAAACTTTTTTCCGATTTAAATTTTACTAAATGATGGCATTTTTCCATTACTTTTTTAGATAAACCATGATCTTCTGCGCCCAATATATAAACACAGCGTCTAGGATGTTCGAATGTTTCCAGATCAGCAGCTTTTTCAGACAATTCAACGCCAACTAATCTTGCTCCTTTAGGTAAGTTTTCAAAAAAAGCTTCAAACGTATCGTAATGAAAATAAGGAATTGCTTTTACTGCGTCGTGTGTATCGCAGGCTTGTTTGGCATATCGATTTCCAATGGTAAATATAAAAGTAGCACCTAAGTTTTGAGCAGAGCGCCACAAAACACCTAAGTTTTCTGGCGTTTTACCATTTTGTATTCCTATGCCGAAGTATTCATTTGTAAAATTATCATTCATACGGGCAAAAGTACAAACTGTCTGTAGATAAATCAATTTTTTGTTAAGATGTAAATATTACTTATTTATATTTATATCATTCATGATTTGTGTTTATATCAGCACAATAGATTTGATAGACCATTCGCTTTATAAAATCTTCATGATCTTTCCAGCTTTCAGAAAAACAACATTTTAACTGTGGAATAATTAGCTCATTTATAGAAGGTTCAAAAATAAAGAACAGGTGTATTAGATGTTTTATATTAAAATACTAAAAGTTGCTGTCCAAATACACTATTAAGAATGTCTATTCATCATATTAAACAGTTCAGAATTTACTTTTAAATTTACGTTAAACAATTGTCTAACATTATAGAAAATCAACATCATGGCAAAAATGACTGTAATTTACAAAACGCCAAAAGACATCAGTTCTTTCGAAAAACATTATTATGAAGTGCATATTCCATTAGCCAAAAAACTTCCAGGATTAATAAAATATGAAGTAAGCAATGGTTCAGTTCGGTCAACAACGGGGCATTCAGATGTATATCTTGTAGCCAATTTATATTTCGATTCTTTAGAAACGATGATGGAATCTTTTAAGTCAGATATCGGACAGCAATGCGCTGCTGACCGCAGGATTTTAGCCAGTGATGATGAGGTGCAGATTTACGTATATGATGTGAAAAACACCTGATTTTTAGTTGTTTCATTTTAGCGGTTCAAGGTTCATTTTACTATTTCTGGTTTCAGATTATAATCTGAAACCATTTCCAGAGGTTCAAATACAAAGATTAAAGTTTTTCACTTTAATTTTAAGTATTATTTCAACAGCAGTTTTCTTAGATAAAAGAAGAGCTGGAACAATTGAGTATGTAATGAACTTATAAGGTGAAATAAAGTATTAATTTAAATACAACCAGACCTATGGCCGCTATTCCTGACGAATTGTACAATGTTAAATTTGCAGCGTATTTTGATTCAATGAAAGAATTGTATGTACTCGACCAAAAATTTAAGGTAATATGCGATGCTTACTGCGCAAGTACGGCTAAAACTGAGCTTTATAAGGATAAAAGCGAAAAAAACTTTCGACGCAGAATGAAATTTGAGAATCTGTCAAGGGAGTTAGAAGAAGAAATACTTTTCTATATCATGCGAAATAGGTAATTCTTTTTATTGTTCGAGGGGAAATCAACCTTCAAGTTTTGAAAATACTGCTTGCGCTACAGCTTTCCACTGTTCCATTTTTTCAGTTTTGGTTAGACCTGCATTTAACCCGCTAGTGGAAGGGAGGGTGATATAAGTAATTCCTTCCTGCGGAATAGTGTGTTTATGGAAGTATTTTGCGGCGGCTTTACTTTCAAAAAAAACATACTTGATATTCGGAAATTGTTTATGCAGACTCTCAAAATCATTAATAGTTTCTTCTGTAATTTTGGCATCGCTGCTTCCTTCTCTTTTGCAGCTTTTAAGGACATTCCAAAGACCGATATTGTATTTTTTGACCAGCGCTTTACGATCTTCATAAGAAGTGCTGAATTCTTCTTCAAAAATAGCAAACAAAATCTTCCAGAAAAGATTGCCTCTGTTGGCATAGTATTGCTGTTTAGCAATGGATTGCTCACCCGCCATAGTACCCATAATTAGGATAATTGTGGAATTGTCTATTAATGGTTGGAGGGCTTGTTTTAGCATTTTTTTATCAAATAGTATTATTTTCTCTTATCCCATTCACGTTTCAGCATGGCATACTGAAATTCGCTTCCCCATTTTCCTTTAAAGAAAATATTTTCAATAAAGTGTCCTTCTTGTTTAAAGCCAGTGCTTTTTAATAGATTAATAGAAGCAATATTTTCGGCATCTACAATTTCGACAACACGGTGAATTTGCTTTGTGTCAAATAGAAAAGCTAAAATGCAAAGTAAAACTTCTTTTGCAAAACCTTTCTTTTGTTCAAGATGAGAAATCGTTATTCCGATTTCGGCAATTCTTGTGTCGTATTGGTCGAGTTTAATGGCACAATCGCCAATAAGCTGTTTAGTTTCACTATTTTCAATTCCGTATTGCACCCATTCTCCAGCTTTTCCAAAATGCTTCGTTGCGTTTTCTTCAATAAAGTTTTTGGCTTCTTCATTTGTCATAACATCAAAACCTTGATATTTGGTAACCTCAGGATTTGAGCGATATATATGAAAATCAGATAGATCTGATACTGTGAGATGTCGTATATTGAGTCGTTTGGTTTGTATATTTAATATTTCCATTGAGTAAATTTCTGCTCGCAATAATGCATTCCAAATATATTTAAATATTTTTTGAAATACGATCTAAAAAAGCGACGCAGTCCAGAAAGCTTTCAGAACTGCGCCATTTTTATATTTCTCAGTGTTTTTAAACCACCGAACAAGCACTTTTATTTTCTTTAACCAAAGGCTTAAGTCCAAGATTTTGAAACATCTGCATATCTTCAGAAAGCCCTGGATTTGGCGTTACTAATAAAGTTTCGCGCTCTCCCGTAAAAATAGAATTGGCGCCTGCCATAAAACACCAAGCTTGTTCTTCTTCAGTCATTTCGATACGTCCAGCGCTTAAACGTACAATAGACGCAGGCATAACAATACGTGCTGTGGCAATCATTCGAACCATATCCCAAAGAGGCACTTTAGGATTATTTTCTAGGGGAGTTCCTTTTACTCTCGCCAAAGCATTTACAGGAACAGATTCTGGATGAACAGGCATAGTTGCTAAAGTTAATAGCATAGAAACTCGATCACCATTAGATTCTCCAAGACCAATGATTCCACCAGAGCAAACTGTGATTCCCGCTTTTCGGACATTATTTATAGTATCAAGGCGTTGGTCAAATTTACGCGTGCTGATTATTTCATCATAATAACTTTCAGATGTATCCAAATTATGGTTGTAAGCATAAAGGCCTGCTTCTTGAAGACGTACAGCTTGTTCTTCGGTAAGCATTCCGAGCGTGCAGCAAACTTCCAGTCCAAGATCGTTTACACCTTTTACCATTTCGATAACGCGATCAAAATCTTTATTATCTCGAACTTCACGCCAAGCCGCAGCCATACAAAAACGAGAAGAACCGCCATCTTTTGCTTTTTGCGCATGTTCTAATACTTTTTCTGTCGGAAGAAGCGCCTGCACTTTAATATCGGTATGATAACGCGCTGCTTGTCCGCAGTAATAACAGTCTTCCGGACAACCGCCTGTTTTTATAGAAAGTAATGTGCTAACCTGTATTTCGGAAGGTTTATGAAATTCTCGATGTACAGTAGCAGCCTGATAAACCAATTCTAACAAAGGCTGATCGTAGATAGCTTGAATTTCTTCTTTCTTCCAGTCGTGTCTTATTTTCGTGTTCATTTTATTTTGATATGCTTTAATGATTTTTATTCAAAAGTATCGTTTTGCTGTATCATCAAAATGTACCACTTTTTATATTTTAGGTAGACCGGTTACTAATGGGAGATTTGTTCTTCTTCAAAACCAAAATAATGGTACCGAAACATTTTTGAGAAATAAAAGTTTATTTTCTAATATAGTATCTTCAAATACTAAGCAGATGAATAAGATATTAGTTACGGGTGGAAACGGACATTTAGGAAAATATGTTGTTAGTGCATTAATAGAAAAAGGTTTCCAAACAGCAGTATTAACAACTCAAGCAAATTGTGAAGTTCGACATGATGTGCAGTTTTTTACTGGAGATTTGGCTCAAAATCTTGGATTAAAAGAAGCTGCAAAAGGAGTAGAGGTCATTATTCATTGTGCAAGCAATCCGAAGAATTCTCAGCAGACAGATATAAATGGCACTAAGAATTTGCTTGATGCAGTAGATAAAAATACAATAAAACACTTTATTTATATTTCTATAGTTGGAATTCACAAAAGCGATTATCCTTATTATCAAGCAAAATTAGAAGTAGAAAATGCCATTGCAAAAAGCGGTATCCCTTTTACCATTCTTAGAACCACTCAATTTCATGATTTTGTTTTTAATATCATTAAGGGATTAGATCAAAATTCTGAAAGCAATTCCATAACAATTCCTTCGAAAATGAGGTTTCAATCTGTAGCTGTACAGGAAGTTGCCGAGTTATTGGCTTCTCTTGCATTAGAATCTCCAAAAGGTTTAATGGAAGATTTCGGAGGCCCAGAAGTGCTTCATTTTGAAGAAATGGCCAAAACTTATTTACAAGTCACTCAGAATACTAAAAATTTAAAATTAAAAGAGCCAGAAGATATACGCCACAAGTTATTTACTACGGGAATAAATCTGTGTCCAGATAATAATTTGGGAAAACAAACTTGGCATGAATATGTAATCAAACGATAATAAAACAGTTAGGTTTATACAGGAAGATTTTTCTCAAATGCAGAACCAAAAGAGAAAAAAGAATCGGTGCTTCCAACGCCTTCAATTTGGTGAATTTGTTCGTACAATATTTTACGAAGTTCTTCATTGTTTGCCGCTACAATTTTGATGAATAAAGCATAATTGCCCGAAACCCAATGGCATTCTACCACTTCGGGAATCTGTTTTAGTTTTTCTGCAATAGAATAGGAAAAATGAGCCTCTTTTGTAACAATTCCTGTGTAGGTAATGGTTTCAAAACCAACTTCTTTTGGAGCTAGTTTTACAGAGAATCCAGTTATTACGCCAGATTCTTGCAGTTTGCGAACTCTTAAATGTACCAACGAATTGGAAATGTTTAATTCGCGTGCTAAATCAGAAAAAGCAATTCTACCGTTTTCGCTCAGTTTCTGTATAATTTCTCTATCTAAAGCATCAATATTTTCATTCTTTTTAATCGCTGCCATATGCTGTGCTGGTTTATGGATTCTATTATTTTGACAATTCTTTCGGTCAAACTCGTTTTCAAAGTGTCAAAATTACAAAAAAAAGAGTTCAAAGTGTCGAATTGTAAATAATCGTATGACTATAATGTTATAATAACAGTATTATCTATAGATTTGTGTCATTATAACACTATTTAACAAACTTAAAAATGGATAAAAATCAACTACTTACGAAACTTTGGGAGCAATATATTGAAATTACTCCATCGGCTTTAAAAATACATGAATTACTGGAAGAAAAAGGCGAAGAAATTTTAAACGACCATATTGCAATTCGTACTTTCAACGATAAACGTGTCAATATTGAAGTTTTAGAAAAAGCTTTCCTTAATGTTGGTTATGAAACAAAAGGCGAATATTATTTTGAAACCAAAAAACTATATGCTAAACATTATGAAAATGCTTTAGATAAAAATGCACCAAGAATTTTCATTTCAGAATTAGAATTAGAAAAATGTTCTGCAGAATTACAGGAAAGAGTGCAGCAGCTTTTAGACAGTTGTGATCAAAATGTATTTAATAATCCAGATTTGGTATTAAGCGGAGCGGTTTGGAAAGGAAATTCGCAAGCGGTTTACAAATCATTATTAGAAGAATCTGAATATGCGGCTTGGATGTATGTTTATGGTTTTAGAGCCAATCACTTTACAATCAATACTAATGCTTTAAAAGGATTTAAAACTTTAGAGGAATTAAACAATTTCTTAGAAACTAGCGGATGGGAACTGAATGCTTCTGGCGGAAAAATTAAAGGAACCCCAGAGCAGCTTTTAGAACAATCAAGCACATTGGCAGATTTGTACGATATTGATTTTGAGGAAGGAACTTTAAAAGTGCCATCTTGCTATTATGAATTTGCGTTGCGTTACCCTATGTCAAACGGAGAATTATATCAAGGTTTTGTGGCTTCATCGGCAGATAAAATATTTGAAAGCACCGATGTGAAGCTTCAAAAAACAATATAATATTCAGTCAATAGAAAATGCACAACTAAAAAGTTTATAATGGCAATCGAAGAATTAGAAACTACAATAAAAGAAGCTTTAAAAGAATTAAACATAAAAGATAGTAATGAGGGAACTTCAACAGGATTGAATAACTTTTCTAATGGAGAAATTCTAGAAAGTTATTCTCCTGTTGACGGAAAATTGATTGGAAAAGTTAAAACATCCACTGCAGCTGATTATGAAAAAGTGATGGAATCGGCTAACGAAGCTTTTAATCAGTTCCGATTAATTCCTGCACCAAAGCGAGGCGAAATGGTACGTCAGTTTGGTGAAAAATTACGCAAGAACAAAGAAGCGTTAGGAAAACTGGTTTCATACGAAATGGGTAAATCTTTGCAGGAAGGTTACGGAGAAGTTCAGGAAATGATCGATATCTGCGATTTTGCGGTGGGGCTTTCGCGTCAGCTGCATGGATTAACGATGCATTCAGAAAGACCTGGACACAGAATGTATGAGCAATACCATTCTTTGGGAGTTGTCGGGATTATTTCGGCATTTAACTTTCCGGTAGCCGTTTGGGCTTGGAATACAGCTTTGGCGTGGGTTTGCGGAGATGTTTGCGTTTGGAAGCCATCTGAAAAAACACCGCTTTGTGCCGTTGCCTGTCAAAATATTATGGCAGAGGTTATAAAAGAAAATAACTTGCCAGAAGGAATTTCGTGTTTGGTTACGGGAGATTATAAAATAGGTGAGTTGCTGACTAATGATAAACGCATTCCATTAATTTCTGCTACAGGTTCTACTAGAATGGGGAAAATTGTTGCGCAGGTAGTTGCAGGACGTTTCGGTAAATCATTGCTAGAATTAGGAGGAAACAATGCCATCATTGTAACACCCGATGCAGATTTGGAAATGACTATTATTGGTGCCGTTTTTGGAGCCGTAGGAACAGCAGGGCAAAGATGCACTACTACACGTCGTTTGATTATTCACGAAAGCATTTATGATAAAGTAAAAGAAGCTCTTGTTTCCGCATACAAACAATTGCGTATCGGAAATCCGTTGGACGAGAAAAATCATGTCGGACCTCTTATTGACAAACAAGCAGTTGAATTCTATAATGAAGCGCTGAAAAAAGTAGTTGCTCAAGGAGGAAAAATTCTGGTTGAAGGCGGAGTGCTTTTTGGCGAAGGATACGAAAGCGGCTGTTATGTAAAACCTGCCATTGCTGAGGCCGATAATTCTTTTGAAATTGTACAGCACGAAACTTTTGCGCCTGTCTTGTATCTGTTGAAATATTCAGGAACGGTTGAAAACGCTATTGCAATCCAAAATGATGTGGTTCAAGGATTATCATCTGCAATTATGACAAATAACTTAAGAGAAGCCGAATTGTTTTTATCAGTTGCAGGTTCTGACTGCGGAATTGCAAATGTGAATATCGGAACATCTGGCGCTGAAATTGGAGGGGCTTTTGGGGGTGAAAAAGAAACTGGGGGAGGAAGAGAATCTGGATCTGATGCTTGGAAAATTTACATGAGAAGACAAACCAATACAATCAATTATGGTGTGGGCGTAGCATTATCTCAAGGGATAAAATTTCATTTGTAAAATGAATTTTGCCAGTAAATTAACAAGTCCTATATTTAGATAAAAAACACTTCACAAAAATGAAATAACATGTACAAAAAGAAATTTCTTTTGATTCTTGTATTCTTTTTCATCATCTCAGCGGGCTGGTCTCAAAAAGGCTTTCCCATTTTAGAATCAGCTAAAAACAGTATTAATTTTAAGGGAAATCCAGCAAATGCAACAGACAGAAAATCTCTTGCGTTTTCTGATAAAGGCGCTTGGTTCGCCTTCGGATTTTTAGATGCTTCAAATGTTCAAGCAGGATTTTCGGGGCCTTTTTTAATGACCGAACAAAACGGCGTTTGGTTAAGTTCTTCTTTTGTTTCATTGCAATTAAAAGACGAAAAAGGCCAAGATATTATCGACTGGAAAAGTTCATTGGTAGCACAAAACAGTTACAATAGTCATTTAGAACAGCAATTTAAGAATGAAAAAATAGATGTAAAACAACAATTGGTGTTTTTATCAGGTCACACTGCTCTGCAAAGGACAAGCATTACAAATAAAAGTGCAAAGCCAATTACGCTTTTTCCGTCTTATAATGCAACGCTTTTTTTAGATGATTTGCAATTATCGAATGAGAAAAATACTTTAAAAATTGTTTCTTCAAAAAGCATAGCGGTTGGTTATATTCAGTTTCTAAAATCAAATCCAGAAATTGAAATTACCAAACAAGGATACAAAGCACAAACCGAAAAATTGTTTTTAAAACCAAATGAAACTAAAGAAATTATAGTTTCACAAAGTTTTATTTTTCCGCAATATTCTTGGAAAACGGAAAACGAAACGATACAGAAAACGGTATTCACTACACTGTTGAACAAGACACAACAAGAAAAAGAAAAACAATTGGCACAGCTTATTGCCAAAAAGAAGAGTATTTACAAAGATCAGAGTTATTCAGATTTGGTTGCAAAATTGGTACTGACTTTACAAAATAATACCAGAATTGCTGCGGAAGGATTAAAACATGGAGGTCTTTTCCCTAGTTACAATTACGAATGGTTTCATGGTTTTTGGGTTTGGGATAGCTGGAAACATGCCGTTGCAGTAGCCAATTATGATGCCGAATTAGCCAAAAATCAAATGCGTGCTTTATTTGATTATCAGGATCCTAATGGTTTTATTCCAGATTGCGTTTACAGAAACAATCTTCTTGAAGAAAATAATTATAGAAATACAAAAGCACCGCTTGCAGCTTGGGCTGTTTGGAAGATTTATGAAAAAACAAAAGATGATAATTTTATAAAAGAGTTTTATCCAAAGTTGACTTTATATCACAATTGGTGGTACAAAGAACGCGATCACGATCAAGATGGTTTATGCGAATTTGGTTCGACAGACGGAACTGTGATTGCCGCAAAATGGGAGAGTGGAATGGATAATGCCGTTCGTTTTGACGAAAGCAAAATCCTGAAAAACGAAGAAAAAGCCTATTCGTTAAATCAAGAAAGTGTCGATTTAAATTCGTTTTTATTTGCGGAGAAAAATTATCTCAGTAAAATGGCATCAGTTTTAAAATTAAATGATGAAGCTAAAAAATGGAAGAATGAAAGCGATGCATTAAAACTCAAAATTCAAAAGCAATTTTGGGATCAAAAAACGGGTTGGTTTTACGACACAACAATTGATGGCAAAACATTGATAAAAGCAATGGGATGCGAAGGATATTGTCCGATTTGGGTAGAAGTTGCTACCAAGGAACAAGCCAAAGCAGCAAAAAACAATATGGTTGATCCAGCGAGTCTGAACACTTTTGTGCCTCTACCAACATTGGCTGCGAATCACCCAAAGTTTAAACCAGATAACGGATATTGGAGAGGACCTATTTGGCTTGACCAAAGTTATTTTGGCATCAACGGATTAGAAAAGTATGGATACACTAAAGAAGCAAACGAACTGGCCTATAAACTGATGCACAATGCGGAAGGCGTTATGGACAAAGGAACTTCTATCAGAGAAAATTATCAGCCCGTAAACGGAAAAGGATTGGAAGCTTACAACTTTAGCTGGTCTGCTTCGCATTATTTAATGCTGCTTTTAGAGGATAAATAATATAAAGCGTTGGTTTTTAACACATAGAAACATAGTTTGCTAGACTCATAATTGTAGCGGTGAAAGACGTTGTACTTTTCTTAAGCAAACATAGCTATGTGTTAGAAACTAGTTTCTTTCACTTTATCTTTTTTAGAAATATAACTATGTTTCTATGTGTTTAATTTAATAAATCAACAACAACAACAACAACAACAACAACAACAACAACAACAACAAAAACTAACATGTCTAACCACAAAACTTTAACCAAAATTATATTAGCAGGATTGCTTATGGCAAGCTGTAATTTAACACCTGTTTTTGCTCAGAACAAAAAGGGGGCGGTTTCAGAAAAACAGGATCCGCAACGTTTTTTCTCCAAACCAGATTTAATGCAGATTGGAGTTTATTATTATCCAGAGCAATGGCCTAGAGAACAATGGGAACGTGATTTAAAAAACATCAAAAAACTGGGTTTTGAGTTTACGCACTTCGCTGAGTTTGCATGGACTTTTATGGAACCTGAAGAAGGAAAATACGATTTTAAATGGCTGGATGATGCATTGGCTATTGCCGAAAAGCAAGGTTTGAAAGTAATTATGTGTACACCAACGCCAACTCCGCCAGCATGGATGGCAGAAAAATATCCCGAAATTTATCTGGTTGATGCAAGCGGAAGACGAAGAGAACACGGTAACAGAGCCAATCAATCTGTATCTAATGAAAAGTACAGAGAATTTGTGACCAAAATTGTTACTGAACTTGGTAAAAGATACGGCAATAATAAAAACGTAATTGGGTGGCAAGTTGATAATGAACCAGGAGCGCCAGACGATTTTAGCCCATCAGCACAAAAAGGATTTCAGAAATGGCTGAAAGCGAAATACGGAACAATTGAAAAATTAAATGCCGAATGGGTGGCCAGTTTCTGGAGCATTAGATATAATAATTTTGAGCAGATTGCGATTCCAAATGCAGAGATTTATTTTGAAGACAAACTAAGTCCGCATGCTGTTTTAGATTTTAAGCGTTTTACAGCAGATTCTCAGGCAGAATATTTGAATTTGCAAGCAGAAATACTTCGAAAATATATCGATCCAGAACAATGGATTACCACCAATTACACCAATGTAGTTTACGGAGCAGACCCAAGAAGAACAGATAAAATGGATTTTGCAACTTATACGATGTATCCTGTAAGTGGAAGAAACAATTTAGGCGGACAAAATTTTAGAATGGGACATCCTAATAAAATTTCAGAAGCAAATGATTATTACAGATCCATAAATGGCGTTACAGGAGTAATGGAAATGCAGCCGGGACAGGTAAACTGGGCAAGCATTAATCCACAATTATTGCCAGGAACAGTACACATGTGGATTTCTCAGGCTTTTGGCGGAGGTTGTTCTTTTACTTGTACTTACCGATACAGACATCCTCTAGGAAGCAGCGAAATGTATCATGACGGAATTGTGGGTACAGATGGCGTGACGTTAACAACAGGCGGAAAAGAGTTTGTACAATCAATTGAAGATATGAAACTGCTTCGCAAAGAATACAATCCAAAAGCAGTAATTCCGCAGGAAATAGTGAAAAGAAAAACGGGATTTTTATGGAGCCACGATAATCTGTGGGATCTGGAAAATCAGAAACAAACCCAATTTTGGAGTACTTGGAGACATAGAAACATCTATACTTCAGCTGTAAAATCGACTGGTGCGCCAATGGATTTTATTACAGAAGAAAGCGATTTTTCGGATTATGCGTTTATAGTAGCGCCAGCATATCAATTGATTGATCAAAAACTAGTGGGTAAATGGACGAAATATGTTGAAAATGGCGGAAATTTAATCCTTTCGTGCCGAACTGGCCAAAAGGATAAAAACGGTCATTTTTTTGAAGCTAATTGGAGCGGTCCAATTGTGCCTTTGATTGGAGCAGATGTCGAATTTTTTGATATGCTTGTTGAAGATGTAAACGGAACTATAAATGTTGGAAACAATACTTATAAATGGAATGTTTGGGCAGATGTTTTAAATCCGAAACAGGGAACTGAAGTTTTGGCTTCTTATGCAGATCAGTTTTATAAAGGCAAAGCGGCGGCGATTACCAGAAAACTTGGTAAAGGAACCGTTACTTATATTGGAGCAGAAAGTAAAGAAGGAAATTTGGAAAGGCAAGTGGTACGAACTGTATATGAACGTGCAAAAGTTGCTATTGAAGATTTTCCAAAAGGCGTATATGTAGAATGGCGTGATGGTTTTTATGTGGGTGTGAATTATACCAATGAAACTATAAATATGCCAATTCCTGCAGGAAGCAAAATATTGGTGGGAAAAAATCCATTAGAACCAGCACAGGCTGTTATTTGGAAATAGTCATACCGTATTCCTGCAAGGTTTTCAAAACCTTGTAGGTATACTTACGACAATGAAAATTCCAAGAATCTTGTGGAGTATATTTAAGACCTACAAGGTCTGAAAAAGACCTTGTAGGAAAACGAAAAAAGAAAAAAATTAGTGCAAATTCGTGTAATTCGTGGCTAAAAAAAAAAGAAACAAAAACAATTTAATAGAATAGCAATGATTTTTTCAGAAGCAGTTATTCAGGACTTAGTAAAAGAATATTACGGATTAAATGTCACCGTAAAAGCATTGAATGGATATGATGAATTGAATTTTCTTTTGTCCCATGACAAAAACGGAAAGTACATTCTTAAAGTATCAAATGAGAGCCATTCATTTCCATTTTTAAAGGCACAAGCTTCCATTATGAGGCATCTTGCCAAAAGTGCTATTTCTGATTGTTTTCAGCATTTCTGTCCTAACTTAAAAGGAGAAGGTCTCACTGAGTTAAGAATAGATTCTCAAACCTATCATATTCGAATTCTAAACTTTTTGGATGGTACTTTTTGGGTAGAGGAGAAGAACAAAAATAGCGAACTGCATTATAATCTGGGTTCATTTTTAGGCAATATGGATGCTGTGTTGGCGAATTTTTCACATCCAGCAATGCATCGTCATTATACTTGGGATATCAGCCGTGCAAGTGAAGCAGGAGATAATTTAAAGTATATTCTAAATCATGAAAGAAGACGTATTGCAGGTTATTTTTTATTGCAGTTTGACACGGAAGTGCTGCCACAGTTGCATCGTCTAAGACACGCCTATATTCACAATGACGCAAATGATTATAATGTTTTGGTGAAAGACAATCGCATTAGCGGACTGATTGACTTTGGCGATATGGTTTACACCGCTTTAATCAATAACCTTGCGATTGCCTGTGTGTATGCGATGCTTGATGAAGAAAATCCATTGAGCGTAGCGGCAACCATTGTCAAAGGATATCATAATTCGTATGCGCTTACCGAACAAGAATTGGATCTTTTGTATTATTTAATTGCTGGAAGACTTTGTATTAGTGTAACACAATCTGCTTACAATGCATCATTGGATAGTAACAATGAACATCATTTTGTTACCGAAAAACCAGCTTGGGATTTGTTATATAAATGGATAAAAATAAACCCAATTAAAGCGCAAGATACTTTTAGAAAAGCATGCGGTTTTGAAGGATTAATCAATGATGACAATTATTCTGAACTTCTTGAAATTAGAAAACAGAAAATAGGACGAAATTTAAGCATTGGCTATAAAGACAAATTAAAAATTGTAAAAGGAGCTTTGCAATATTTGTACGATGACAAAGGAAGAACTTTTGTTGATTGTGTAAATAATCCATCGCATGTTGGGCATTGCCATCCGGTTGTAGTGAGAAAAATGCAGCATCAAATAGCGACTTTAAATACAAATACCAGATATTTGAATGACGCCATAACGGATTATGCACAAAGGTTGACGGCAACTTTACCGGAGAAACTAAGCGTTTGTTATTTTGTCAATTCGGGTAGTGAGGCCAATGATTTGGCGATTCGTATGAGCCGTCATTTTACCAAACAAAAAGATATTATTGTATTAGACCATGCTTACCACGGAACCTCGACAGTTGCAATGGAAATGAGTCCGTATAAATTTGACAGTACAGGCGGTTCTGGACAAATGCCTTGGATTCATAAAGCAATTAATCCAGATTTGTATAGAGGTCCTTATAAATATGGCGATGCAGAAGCTGGAGAAAAATATGCTGCAGATGTACAGCGAATTATTGAAGACTTAAAGAAAGAAGATAAAGCGCCAGCCGTATTTATTTGTGAAACCTTATTGGGAGTTGGAGGTCAGATTCCGTTGCCAGAAAACTATTTAAAAACTGTATATGAATATGTTCGTGCGGCAGGTGGAGTTTGCATAGCCGATGAAGTTCAGGTTGGTTTTGGAAGAATTGGAGATCATTTCTGGGGGTTTGAATTGCAGAATGTTGTTCCAGATATTGTTGTTTTAGGAAAACCAATAGGAAACGGGCATCCGCTTGCAGCTGTAATTGTAACCGAAGAGATTGCAGAAGCTTTCAATAATGGCTTGGAGTACTTTAATACTTTTGGCGGAAATCCTGTTTCTATGGCTACAGGATTGGCTGTTTTAGAGGTAATTGAACAGGAAGAAATGCAAAAGCATGCTTTGGAAACTGGAAATTATTTGATGAACGGACTAAAAGGTTTGATGGCTAAATATCCTATTATCAGTGATGTCCGAGGACACGGATTATTTATTGGAGCAGAAATGGTAAAAGATAGAACAACTATGGAACCTGCTATTCCTGAAATAGATATTGTAGTCGAAAAACTTAAAGCAAAAGGTTATTTGTTGAGCACGGATGGACCTCTGCACAATGTCTTAAAGATAAAACCTCCAATGCCATTTAATCAACAAAATGCCGATGAAATGGTGGAGTTATTAGATATTGCATTAAGCGAATTATAGTTTTTTTTTAACACATAGAGACATAGTTTTTTATTTTGCGGGAAAGACGTTTCACTTAACATGAATGCACATAGCTATGTGTTAAGAAACAAGTTTCTTTTTTTATTCCCTTTTTTAAGATAAAATCTATGTTTCTATGTGTTAAAGCACTAGTTAACAATAATAAAAATGAATAATAATATCCTTCCAAAGATTTCTGCTAAACTTGAAGGTTTAGAAAAGCAATTAGAGGGCAAATTATTTTACGATCATACCATGCGTCTGCTGTACGCAACAGATGCAAGCGCATACAAAGAAATGCCTTTGGCTGTCGCCATTCCGAAAACTAAAGAAGATATTCAGAAAATTATTGCTTTCGCAAAAGAAAACAAGAGTAGTATCATTCCTCGTGCGGCTGGAACTTCATTGGCTGGACAAGTGGTTGGAAACGGAATTGTTGTGGATATTTCGCAAGAATTTACTAAAATTATTTCGGTAAATCAGGATGAAAAATCGGTTTGGGTAGAACCTGGAGTGATTCGCGATGAACTGAATCTGCATTTAAAACCGTATAAACTTTTTTTTGGACCAGAAACTTCCACCAGCAATCGCTGTATGATTGGCGGAATGGTAGGAAATAATGCTTGTGGAGCAAGATCTGTTGTGTATGGATCTACTCGCGAACATGTGCTTGAAATACAAGGTTTTTTAGCAGATGGAAATGAAGTTGTTTTTGGCTCTTTGACCAATAAAGAATTTGAAGATAAATGCAATGGAATAAATGTAGTGAGTCCCTTAGAGCAGGAAATTTATGTTCAGGCCAAAGAAATATTATCATCTGAAAATAATCGAAATTTATTTGAAGCTAATTTTCCTAAGAAATCAATTCCGAGAAGAAATACAGGCTATGCTTTAGATTTATTGGCAGATAGCAGTCCGTTTAATGGTTCTGCTGAAAAGTTTAATTTCTGTAAACTGATTGCAGGATCTGAAGGAACATTATTTTTTTCTACAGCCATAAAACTGAATCTGGTTGATGCTTTAAAACCTTATTCGGCTTTGGTTTGTGTTCATTTTGAAAGCATTCATGAATCTTTGAAAGCCAATATTGAAGCATTGAAGTTTAATCCGGATAGTGTAGAATTAATCGATCATTATATTCTGGAATGCACCAAAGAAAATATTGAACAAAGCAAGAATCGTTTTTTTGTAAAAGGCGATCCTCAGGCTATTTTGGCAGTAGAATTTTTGAGAGATTCACAAGAAGAAATAGACAACATTGCAAGAGAAATGGAAGCTTTGATGCGTTCTAAAAATCTGGGCTATCATTTCCCGATTGTTTATGGCGAAGACACTAATAAAGTTTGGGCATTAAGAAAGGCAGGCTTAGGTCTGTTGTCTAATATTCCGGGAGATGCTAAGGCGGTTGCAGTGATTGAAGACACGGCAGTCGATGTTAATGATCTTCCTGATTTTATTGAAGATTTTAATGCTATTTTAAAAGAGAGAAATCTAAACTGTGTGCATTACGCGCATGCCGCTACAGGCGAATTGCATCTGCGACCAATTATAGATTTAAAAACCGAGGAAGGAACAGCGCTTTTTAGAACTATTGCAACCGATATTGCACATTTGGTAAAGAAATACAAAGGTTCGTTGAGCGGTGAACATGGCGATGGAAGACTTCGAGGAGAATTTATTCCTTTGATGCTTGGAGATGAAATTTATCAGCTATTTGTTCAGATAAAAAAGGTTTGGGACCCGTGGGGAGTTTTCAATCCTGGGAAAATTGTGAATACGCCACCAATGGATACAAGTCTGCGATATACTGCAGGACAAGAAACTCCAATGCCCGAAACCTATTTTGATTTTTCAGAACATAACGGAATTCTTCGCGCCGCTGAAATGTGCAACGGATCTGGTGATTGCAGAAAAACAGAGAAAAGCGGCGGAACTATGTGCCCAAGTTATATGGCTACTCGAGACGAAAAACATACGACGAGAGCACGTGCCAATATGCTGAGAGAAACGATAACCAACTCAGCAAAAGCAAATAGATTTGACGATAAAAACTTGCTTGATGTTTTAGATTTATGTCTTAGCTGTAAAGGATGCAAGTCTGAATGTCCATCGAATGTGGATATGGCAAAATTGAAAGCCGAAACTTTGCAGCAGTATCATGATAAAAACGGTGTAAAATTTCGATCAAAACTGATTGGAAATACACCAAAAATAAATCAATTGTTTGCCTCAGTTCCGTGGCTTTATAATTTTTCTACTAAAGGATTTTTAGGAAATTGGATGAAAAAAAGCACCGGTTTTGCTGTAGAAAGACAATTGCCCTTAATGCATCATATTACATTTGCCAAATGGATAAAAAACTACAGTCAGATTGGTGATTTTAGAAACGGAAATGTCTATTTGTATAATGACGAGTTTCTCAACTATTATGATGTAGAAATAGGGCAGACTGCTGTCAAACTTTTGAATCAATTAGGGTACAAAGTTTTGGTTCCTGAAATTGGAATCAGTGGAAGAACATATCTCTCAAAAGGAATGCTAAAAGAAGCACGAGAAATTGCGAAACAAAATATCAAAGATTTTGAAAAAACGATTCCAAATGATGGTATTTTAATTGGAATTGAACCTTCGGCAATACTTTCATTTCGTGATGAATATCCTGATTTATGTCGTGGAGCTTTAAAAGAAAAAGCAAAAAACGCATCAAAAAGAACTTTCTTGATAGAAGAATTTTTAGCGAAAGAATTAGAAACTGGACGCATAACATCGGATCATTTTACAGAACAGACAGAAAGAGTACGTATGCATGGACATTGCTTTCAGAAAAGTTTATCGTCTTTAGTGCCACTTAAAAAAATTCTTTCGCTGCCAAAGAATTATACCGTTTTAAATATTCCAAGTGGCTGTTGCGGAATGGCAGGTTCGTTTGGTTATGAAAAAGAGCATTATGATATTTCGATGAAAATTGGAGAATTGGTTTTGTTTCCGACAATTAGAAAAGAAGAAACAGCTACTTTAATTTCTGCATCCGGAACGAGCTGTAGACATCAAATTGCTGATGGAACTGGGCGAAAAGCATTGCATCCTGTTGAGATATTATTTAAGGCTTTGAAATAAAATGGGTTGTATTACCGTCCTAATATCCTGTAGAGGCGCACTGCAGTGCGTCTCACACACGTTTGTCCTCAAAGATTTTCCTGTTGCAGATATACTGGGCGTAGACGCACTGCGGTGCGTCTCTACAGATATACTTTATGTATAAAATAATCTGCAGATTTAGCAGATTTTTTTGTTTAAATCTGTATATAAATCTATTGATAATAAAAAACAAATTTCCTTGATATATTGGGCGTAGACGCACTGCGGTACGTCTCTACAGACATACTGTATGTATATAATAATCTGCAAAATCTGCGGGAGGCATTTTTATTTATATTTTTCTCTCGCAGATTTAGCAGATTTAGCAGATTTAGCAGATTTTTTTTGTTTAAATCTGTATATAAATCTATTGATAATAAAAAACAAATTTCCTTGATAGATTGTGCGTAGACGCACTGCGGTGCGTCTCTACAGATATACTGTATGTATAAAAAAATCTGCTAAATCTGCAAGATCTGCGGGAGACATTTTTATTTATATTTTTTTCTCTCGCAGATTTAGCAGATCCTATTGGTTTAAATCTGCGTGAAAAAACTACTCGAAAAAAAACAAACAAACCTCCAAGATATATTTCGGAGGTTTGTTTCAAAAACAATAATTCAAAAAAAATTATAACTCAATATTTATTGTGCTGCCATCTTTAATGACTTTATTGATGGCTAGTTTCTTTCCATCCGTTATTTTTAACCTTAGATTTTTGCCCGCTCTTTCAACAGTAATATCAAAATCGCGTTCAAAAGCATGAATACGCTTCAGTTTCATATTAGACCAAGATTTAGGAAGTCTTGGCGTAAAATCGAAACTGTGTAAACCTGTTGGGCGAATACCAAATAATCCTTCTGTAAAAATTCGGCAGTATAAACCGCTTTCGGCCGAAAGATGGCGCTGATCACCTTCTGGATAGGCTTCAACAGGATATGGAACATGATCTCCCAATAAACGTCGATTAGAATAATAATGTAAAAAGTCTAGTGCTTTGTCTGTTTCGCCTGCTGCAAGAACTCCTCTTAAAGCGTACAAAGTAGATCGATCCCAGAATATTTTATCTCCAGCAACGCTAGCAAGACCGTCTTTAGTCCATAATCTAGGAGAAAATAAGGCATCTATAGTTCCGTCTTTTCTATCATAAATGCCCATTGTAAGCGGAGTACAGATCCAAGCTCTTAAAACATCATTTTCTTTGTAATATTTGTACGTTTCAAAACCTTCGACTTTTGCGCCAAAATATTTTTCTATGGCTATTCTCAATTTTTCAGCTTCGGTTTTATATTCTTTAAGTTGCGTTGCATTTTTTCCTAAAACTTTGCCTAGATAAATAGCAGAGTTTAAGGCATCATAATACAAAGATGAAGTATTAAGATTGGCTTTTCCTGCTGGAAGACGACCTTCCAATTCATCAGAATCTGAAGCAACAACGCCATCGGAGTTTATTTTTCTGTGGCAGTATTCTAAACACCATTCGATCAATGGCCATAATTGTTTTGCTTCATCTGCATTTCCTCTCGAAAGTGCATATCGAGCAGCTCCATAAGCAATCATAGCGCCATCACCACGATCACCTGCGCCAGCCCAAATATCTGTTCCTTCAGCAACAATCGAACTCGGAATAGGTTTGTATTCTTTGTTCATGAATTTTGCAAATTGTAGATAGGCATTTAAAGAAGCTTTATTTCCATATTCATATCCTAAATAAGGAAAAAATGGGCCAATATATTCTGCTTGATCGTTTGCCCAAATGGCTGCGTAATACGATTCTCCTCCCGGACCGTGCATTGGACCTCCTTTGGTTTCAAAAATACTTTCAGCCGCTCTGATTTTCGCGAAAGCAAATTCAGTATTTAGAACTTGATCAGGTGTTTCTAGAATCAATTTGCTCCATATTTCGCTAATCAATTCTAAACGTTTGTTTTTTTCCTGCTCAGCATTTACAGTAGGAACAGTTTCGTTTGCTTTAACGCCCGAATAGATAACAGAAAAGCTTACTGTTTCATTAGGTTTCAGATTAAAGCTTCCATTATTAGTAAGATCTGCATGTACGGCATAACTGCCTTCAGTTCCTTTTGCAGGATCTGTAGCATAAACAGTATTCGATTTTGGAATTTCTACAATGCAGTTTTTTTCTGAGCTGTTTTTAATGGTGTAAATTTCATTATAAACCGCCAAAGCTGTAGAAGGGAAAAATTGCCTTGTAAGCTCTAGATTGTCTGTTTTGCTTTTAACGAATAATGTACCGTTAAGTGTTAGTGAAACTGTTTTTTCAGCAGGAATTGGTTTGTAATTTACGGTTACCAAATCAAATGCATCTTGCGCAAACTGACGTGTTAAACTAGCATGTGTATTATTAGGAATGGTTCTCAGCATTGGCCAAACCAAGCTGCGTGTTGCATGAAATGAACCATCTGCTGCAACGCCATATCTTAGAACACATGAGATTCTTTTACCGCTCATTTCGATATGATCATCATGCGGAATGCTATTGTTTATTTGCCAAGAAATAGAACCGTCGGTATTAATTTGCCAACGCTGGTCGTTTTGCGAAAATGCTGTATTTGCTATAAAGCATAAAGCAATAAGGACAAATAAAATGGATTTAAGTTTTTTTCTAGAAGATATCTTCATAGCGTTTTAATTTTAAATTGTGTCCATTGTATTAGTAGTACATTGAACGAGTTGTTTTAGCGACAGGCCGCCGTTATTTTCTGTCCAGGATTAACACGAATTGTAATAGCAGTGTAGGGATTTCCCTTGTTGTCCTTTTCATGAATTACGGCAGCTTTTTTATTATTTATAAAGATAGAAGTATAATTCCCAGAGAACATAGCTTTCCACTCTATAAATTTTTCGCCTTTGTTGTGTAGTGTTGTAATGGTTTGTTTTTCGTGTTTTACAGCTAATGTTGTCTGTAACACAGGTAAATTGTCGACCTCAGAAATGCTGTCTTTTTTTCCTCGATGTATTGTTGTTATTATTCTTTTTGATGCATCTGGTTCTATTCCCATGCAGCCGTGTACGATGCCTTCAATTACGCCGTATGAAACTTCTGGATATTTTCTTCTTTTGGTTTCAGGAGCGGTTAAGTGCAAAATGTATTCGTAGGCTTTGTCTTCATGTCCATATTTATACAAAAGAAAAGGAAGATAAGAGGCATTTTCGACATTGCTTTTTTCTGAAAGAATGTGTTTAATTGTCTTTTCAGTTCTGTCTGCATCTATCAAAGCATCAAACCATAATAAAAATAGTTCGCCAAGATCTTTGCTGAATTTACCATCGGCGGTATAAATTACATTGTAAGCTGATGCATTTTGATCCCACCAGATTTGTTCGATCTGTTCTTGATATCTAATTGCCTTTTTTTCGAAAAAAGCGGCTTTTTCAAATTGCCCTTTTTCTTTTAAAATAGAAGAGTAGGTAAGCAATCCCCTGTAAATGGCTGCAACCAAATCGACTCCCATTTTTAAACCCGGAATGCCTTCAGAATAAGAAGCTAATCCTCGACATTTATGAAAATCGTCTTTAATATTGAAAGGAACAGGAATGTTTACAAATTCTGGTCTGGTTAATAGCGAATCGGCTTCTAAAATCCAGCGCTCAATATAAGCTGTTGATGATTTTTCGAAGAAATTTTCAAACTCAGGATTTTTGATATAATCTTCATCGCCTGTCCATAAGTACAATCTCCAACAAGCAAATATGACATCAAAATTGCTATTCAGGTTGTACCAAAATTCTTTATCATTTCTATAATCTTCAGGAGCTGGTTTCCCGTATTTATTGATTTCCCAATACGAACACCAATCTTTGCTTTCTGAAATATTTTTCGCAAAAAGCGAAAGCATGTTTTTGTTTTCCTTACTCAATCCAAGGATTTCTGCGCCAATGCTCTGATGAGATACGTCTCGCATGCAAAATGCAGATCGAGACGGTAGAGCCGCTTCGTACCATGGTCCAACAGGATCATTCGAATATCCTTTATAGCTCAGCGCCATACTTTTGGCACGCTCAAAAGCCAGCTGAAGTGCTGGATCTGAAGATTTAAAAGTAACAATTTCTTGACTATATGCGTTCAAAAAGAAACAGCAATGAGCCAGTAAAACTAAAAAATGATTTTTCATAAAGCTATTTTCGATTTGGATTGATCTAAATACAATTTTAAAGCAAACCCATCGCCCTTAGATGGGTTTGCTTAATTGCTTATAGTTTTTAATTATAACCAGGGTTTTGGGGTAAACCTGTTCTGTTAATTTCATCTCTCGGAATTGGGAGCAAATAATGCTGCGGTTTGAAAATCCTTTCTTGAACTTTAGCGTAGGTATAGGTTTTAGATCCGTCACTATTTTTGGTAATAATTACTCCCATTAAAGGTTTATTTTCAGTTTCTTCGGCTATTTTCCAACGGCGAACGTCATAGTAACGGAATCCTTCAAGACATAGTTCCACTTGTCTTTCGTTACGGATTTTATTCTCTAAAGCTGTTCCGGTCAAACCTACTAACGGATTTGTAATTCCTGCACGCTGTCTGATTAAGTTAAGATATTGAATGGCAGTCCCTTCATTTCCTAATTTAAATTGCGCTTCGGCATAGTTTAGATAAATTTCTCCTAAACGAGATATAATCCAAGCTTTATTAGTTTGTGTTTCATTATTGTAATTGTACGTTGTATCGCAATATTTACGGAAAGTGTAACGTGTTTTACTGGCATTCCAAGTATCCCAACCTTGTGGAGAATCTAAACCGCCTTCGTAAAATTCGGCTTTATTTGAACTTCCTGCATCGTAACGATCTTGAAAGAATTCAGGTTTTCCGTAAGCACGTCCGTCATAAACGATGTTTTTGTAAAAACGAGGATCTCTGTTTACATAAGGTTTTTGAGGATCATAACCAGATGTTGGATCTGTAATGTCTTTTCCGTCAGCTGTTCCATAAGCGTCAATATGGCTTTGACTTGGAGCAAAATTGGCCCATCCGTGAAAACCGCTTGGCGAATTAAACATTTCTACGCCATTAAAAGCACTCCATTGCGGATCTTTACTAGATAAACGGCAGAAGATAATTTCTGAATTGTTTGTAGTAAAAAGATCTTCGTACTTTTTGTCGTAAAGAGAATACATATTTAAATCCATAACGGCTTTTGCAGCATCTGATGCTTTTTTCCATTTTGTTAAATCATTAGACGGATTCCATTGCGGACTTGCTGCATAAAGTAATGTTCTTGATTTGATAGCTAAAGCTGCGCCCTTTGTTACTCTTCCTAAATCTTTAGCTGTTAAAGGAAGCAATTCAGCAGCTTTGTCTAATTCTGTAACAATAAAATCGACACATTGGTCATAAGTGCTGCGGTCTACTTTAAAATTACTGTTTAAGTCGAAAGGCGTAGTAACAAGAGGAACTCCTCCGTAATCACTAATTAATTTGAAATATGCATAAGCTCTTAAGAAAAGCACTTCACCTTTTAATCTATTTCTCCAAGCTTCGTCTCCTGGCACGTTATCAATTCGGGACAAAAAGATATTGCAGTTTTGAATGGTTGCATAAGTAGGTTTCCAAGTATTGAAATCTCCTGCGTTGTCTGGTGTAAGAGCTCCAGAATTTAAATTCCACACATCATAATCGTTAAAATTATTGAATGCTTCATCACAAGCAGTAGATAAAATCCAGCTGCGGTTGGTTCTGTCGTTCCAGTTGTGCTGCGTACTTGGTAAAACGGTATAGAGATTATTAGCAAAAGCTTCGGTAAGTTTTAAGTCATTCCACACATTTTCATCTGTATAAGAATCCAAAGGCGCTTTATCTAACGGGTCTTCACTACAAGATGTTACAGTGGTAACTGCGATAAAAAGAGCAGCTGCAATAAGAGCCTTCTTTTTTATATTTATTAGTTTATTGATTTTATAATTTTTCATGTCTTGATCTTTTTACCTTGTTATAATTCAATGCTTACACCGATTCTGTAAATACGGGTTTGCGGATAATTTACTCCTGTCGTATTATTGGTCTCAGGATCTAAATTGTACTGTTTCATGTGGTCGATAGAAAACAAATTGGTTCCTCCCGCATAAAATCTCGTATTTAATATTCCGAATCTAGACAAGACTTTTTCTGGTAATGTATATGAAATCTCCAAAGATTTTAATCTAAAGAATGAAGCGTCTCTTAACCAGAAGTCAGCTGGAATATTGTTTCTTGGATCAGAATCATTGAAGGCAACAGGGTATTTAGAATTTGGATTATCAGCAGTATATCGGTCTTCGTATAACCATCTTGGTGGTGCCACAATAGCTCCCTGAGCTTGCGGAAGAATCATTTGTCTCGCTTTTGCCTGACCTGTCCAAAGCATATCTACAGAAAAACCTTTGTATTCAGCTCTGATTGGAATACCATAAGCAATTTTTGGCGTTGCCGATTCAGGAATTCTCACTTTATCATTAGAAGTGATGCTTCCATCACCATCAATATCTTTTACCCAAAGATCACCTGGTTTTGCTCCTTCAAAATGAGGAGAATTGTCAACTTCTGCTTGAGTACGGTAAATTCCGTTTGTTTGATATACCATCCAAGAATCAATAGCTCTTCCAGTTGATTTTTGCCAAGCCGGAATGTTTGCCGCTTCATCGCGGAATAATACTTCACTTTGTGCATAAGTAAAATTAAAACCAACACTATATTTAAAACTATTAATATTATCAGCATAATTAACAGACCAGTCGGTTCCTCTGTTTACCGTTTTTCCAATATTTTCTTTTGGAAGTGATAATCCTGTGTATAATGGCACAGAAGCATTTCTCGCTGCAAGAATGTCAGATCTTTTATTGCTGAAATAGTCAAAAGTTGCTGTTAATTTATTTTTAAAGAATCCAAAATCAAAACCGATGTTTTTAGAGTCTTGCACTTCCCAAGTAATATTTGGGTTTGGAGTAGAAGAAAGATAAATGCTATTATTTAACGTATAATCTGATCCAAAGTAGCTGTAAAGTTGCTGATCTGTCGTTAACTGATATCTTGTTAAGAAAAGGTACTGATTAAGATATTCTACGCCATTAATAGTTTCTCTCAAATCGTCATTACCCATTCTTCCCCAAGAAGCTCTTATTTTTAGTAAATCAAATCCTTTAATATTGTTTTTAAAGAAAGGCTCTTCAGAGATTTTCCAACCTGCGCTTATAGCAGGAAACATACCCCAACGTGTTGAAGAAGGGAAATTGAATGATCCGTTATAACGTGCAGAAACTTCGGCAAAATATTTATCATCAAAATTGTAAGCCACTCTTCCAAGGAAACTTTCGCGTCCGTCCTGATAAGCGCCGCCAGTAGCGTTTTGTCCTTTGGTGCTTCCTGTAAAAATCTGATCCAATTGATCGCTTAGTAAATCTCTTCTGTAAGCATATGTTTGGGTTTTGTCCATTGTAGTCTGCTCGTAACCTACAAATGCATTTACCGAGTGTTTGTTGAATTTACGATCGTAAGCTAATTTTGCGAAATATGTATTTTGATTTGCAATTCGCTCATCCTGCATAACACTAGTTATACTGGTGCTGTTTTTTACGTTGTTATAACTATCGTTCGTTTTGTCATAAGAATAAGCATCCCAAGGTTTTGTAAATCTCTTTTCATTGCGAACATTGTAATCAAATGCAGCATATCCGCTTAATGTTAATCCTTCTGTTATTTTTGGCAATTTCAGTTCAAATCCAATTTTTGGGTTTACAATTAAGTTTACCACGTGATCATAACCTGCTGCTGACGAAGACATTAAAATTGGGTTTCTACCATTTGTAATACCAGACGACGGAAGTCCATTTTTCCAATATGCAGGAATAAAAGGATACATACTAACTGTCTCGTGCATAATGCTTCCAATGCTTACCGCAGGATAGTTTCTGTCTTCTTTACGAGTAGCAATGTCTAAGTTTACTTTAAAGTTTGAAGTAATATTAACATCAATATTTGATCTTAAATTGAATTGTCTGTATCTCTCGTCGCTATATCTAAGGTTACTTTCCTGATTTAAATATTGTCCAGAAAAGAAATATTTAACCTGCTCGTTACCTCCGTTAACAGAAAGAGAAAGATTAGCCTGTGGAGCATCTTTTCTATAAACTTGTTTTAACCAATCTGTACTGGTATAATTTGGGTCGTTTCCAGCTTTATATTTGTCAATTTCTGCCTGAGTGTAAGGAAGCGTAGTTCCTTTATGAGCATTCAGTTCGTTATAGTACGTCATGTATTCCCAAGAATTAACTCTTTCGCTCATTCTGGTTAACTGCTGAATACCATACGATCCGTCAACTTTAATCGTTGGAGCGCCTACTTTTCCTCTTTTAGTCGTTACTAAAATTACTCCATTTGCAGAACGAACTCCATAAATAGCTGCCGATGCATCTTTCAAAACCGTTACAGATTCAATATCGTCAGGGTTAATTCTGTTCAAATCACGGTCAGGAATACCGTCTACAACTACAAGCGGACTCGTACCTCCGCCAAATGAATTAAATCCTCTAATCAAAAGGCTTGAGCTGTCATCACCAGGTCTTCCAGAACGGTTATTGGCAATTACCCCAGACATACGTCCAGCAATTCCGTTTGATACGTTTGCAGATGCATTTTGAGTCAAAACACCTCCTTTGATAGAAGCAATTGCTCCCGTTGTAGAAGCTTTTTTCTGAGTTCCGTACCCAACGACAACTACTTCATTTAAAGTCTGATTCTGCTCTTCAAGCTGAATGCTTGCAGCGTCATCAGCACGAACTTCTTTTGTTAAAAATCCGGTGTAAGAAAAAACAAGAATACTGTTGGAGTCAGGAACCTCAATGGTAAAATTGCCATCAAAATCTGTTGTTGCCGTTATTTTTGTTCCTTTTACAAGAATGTTTACACCTGGAAGCGGTTCTCCTTGCGGGCCTGTTACTTTTCCTTTTACTAGTTTTTCTACGGCTAAAAATGTGTTTTTGTTCTTTGTTAGAGTTAAATCAGAAGACAATTTGTTGGAGAATTTTGTCTCTTTCAACTCAGCAGCAAAAGAACTCTGTAGAGCGAGTGCCAGTAAGGCTCCAGATGTTAGTTTGGTAATCTTCCATGTCTCAGAAGAAAGCCACTCTTTTGTCGGTTTTTGTTTGGTCATGTTTTAGTGGTTTTTGTTAGTTAGTAATTTATTCTCGTGGTCCGTTTTCATCTTTTTCATTTTGGAGAAACAAAATGCCTTGAGCTCGTGCAGATTGTTTATGAAAAAAGAGATAAATGTGAAATCCAAAAGTATAAATGTTTCGAAACCAACACATACCAGTACCTACCAGTTTTTTATGATATGCGTAAAAAACATGTCTTGTTTAAGATAATTTAAAAATTAAAGTGGGTAATATATGCATAAAGTTTAAGTTAAAGTCAATTAGACTAATAGATGTGAATTCTGTTGTTATTAAAAGCTTATTTGTTCTGTTCGATTCTTAAAATTAATTTTTGGAAAAAACAGTGGAGATTTTGAGAAGTCAAAAAGTGATTGTTTTTATTTTTAAAAGTGGATAATATAGTATCAGAATTTTTTTTGCAGAATAATTTTGAAATTTTTGGTCGATTTTATTTTTTCGACCATACCAGTGGCAAATTTGAGCTAATATGTAAGACTAAGCTTGCAGATATTTTAGCCAGTTTTATGATTAAGAACCTTTTTTAGGTAATAAAATATCATAATCGGTAAAAATTGGTAGAAAAATCATCAAGTTTCTATTTTTCGAAACATATTTATTCAATTCTAAAAAAAATAAAAGCAGTAGGAATAAATATATTTTCAATTATATTTTCCTATTTTTGAATTTCATTTCTTCATAACATAAAATGGTTGAATTAGAGCTCAAAAAACCTTTTTCTTATGAATTATACCAAATAGAACCTTTTATTTATGGGTATAATTAAATGAAATTTCTCTCGTGGTTTAATTGATAAATGTGATGTTCGGAGTTTTAAGATGAATTACAATTGATTGTATTGTAATCTTTTAAAATCTCCCCAAAAAACATTATTTATTATTAATCAAACTTTTATGAAAAAAGCACTTCTCATATTAGTCTTAACCATTTTGTTTTGGAAGACTAATGCACAAAATGATCCCATTGCCATTGAAACCCAGAATACAGCATTAATTCTAAAGGTGGCAAAAAACGGTTTGCTTTACCAATCGTATTTAGGCACAAAACTAGATGCTTCGGCATATAATGCGCTTTCAAAAGAAACCGAAAGAACCTTTGTTATCAACGATGGAAATCCGTTGCTAAATCTAAGACATCAGGTGTATCCAACTTACGGAACCAATAATTTGTTTGAATCGGCTATTCGAATAACGCATAATGATGGAAATCCTGCTTTAGAACTGGTTTATGTAAATCATCAAACAAAAAAGTTAGATAGCAATACGACTGAAACCAGTATAAAAATGAAAGATCCTGTTTATCCTGTCGAAGTGACATTATATTATAAAGCTTTTTATAAGGAAAATGTTATTGAACAGTGGACAGAAATTGTGCACCGCGAAAAGAAACCTGTAACGCTGTACAACTACGCTTCGTCTATGCTACACTTTGATGCCGATAAATATTGGCTGACTCAGTTTCATGGAGATTGGGCAAAAGAGGTAAGAATGCAGGAAAGCGAATTAACGAGCGGTGCTAAAGTAATCGATTCGAAGTTGGGTGTAAGAACCAATATGTATCAAACGCCAGTTTTCTTTTTAGGTTTAAATGAAAAAGCTAAAGAAAATATAGGGGAGCTTGTTGCTGGAACAATTGCATGGTCTGGAAATTTTAAGTTTACTTTTGAATTGGACAACAAAAACTCTCTTAGAATTAGTTCTGGAATTAATCCGTTTGCTTCAGAATATAACCTTCAGCCTGGAGAAGTATTTACAACTCCTTCTTTTATTTATACTTTTTCAAATAAAGGAAAAGGACAGGCCAGCAGAAATTTACATTCGTGGGCAAAAAATTATGGCGTAAAAGATGGAGACAAATCTCGCTTGACTTTATTGAACAATTGGGAAACTACTTTTTTTAATTTCGACGAAAAGAAATTAACCGAAATGTTTGAAGATGCTAAAACATTAGGTGTCGATATGTTTTTATTAGACGACGGTTGGTTTGGAAATAAATATCCGAGAAGCGGAGATAAATCTGGATTAGGAGATTGGCAGGCAACCAAAACAAAATTGCCAAACGGTTTAGGTTTTCTGATGCAGCAGGCAGAAAAAACAGGAGTTAAATTCGGAATTTGGATTGAACCCGAAATGGTGAATCCGAAAAGTGAGTTGTATGAAAAACATCCAGATTGGATTTTAAAAATGCCAAATAGAGAAGAAAGTTATTACAGAACTCAATTGGTTTTGGATTTATCGAATCCTAAAGTGCAGGATTTTGTGTTTAAAACAGTAGACGATATTATGCAGACCAATGGAGGAGTGGCATTCTTTAAATGGGACTGTAACCGAATGATGACCAACGCATATTCTACCTATTTAAAAAATCAGCAGTCACATTTGTTTATTGAATACACCAGAGGTTTGTACAAAGTCTTAGAACGAATAAAAACTAAATATCCGCATTTGCCAATGATGCTTTGCGCGGGAGGCGGAGGAAGAACAGATTATGCTTTCCTAAAATATTTCACCGAGTTTTGGGCAAGCGATAATACAGATCCTTATAATAGAGTATTTATTCAGTGGGGATATTCGCAGTTTTTTCCAGCCTTTTCGATTTGCAATCACGTAACTTCTTGGGGAAATCAGTCTATTAAATTCAAAACAGACGTTGCCATGATGGGAAAATTAGGTTTTGATATTAATGTAAAAGAACTGAAAGAAAAAGAATTAAAATATACTCAGGATGCAGTCGCCAATTATAAAAGATTAAGTTCTGTAATTTGGCACGGCGATATGTACCGAATGGTTTCTCCTTATGAAGACAGCCGTGCGGTATTAATGTATGTTGATGAATCAAAAGACAAAGCCGTTTTATTCTCGTATACGCTTCATCCACTTTACGATCCGCAATATAACTTGGTTCGTTTTCAAGGTTTAGATGCCAATAAAACGTATAAAGTACAAGAAATTAATTTAATGCCTGAAACCAAGAAAACGCTTGAAGAATCTGGAGAATCTTTTACAGGAGATTATTTAATGAATGTCGGTTTGAGAGTTTCTTCTTCGAAAGTTGAATCAAGCGTTGTGCTTGAAATAACAGCAGTTTCGAAATAAATAGATTTTACATGAAATAAATCAGCCGTCTGATCTCGTTTAAAACAATGAGATTAAACAGCTGATTTATTTTGGTTTCATTTCATGAAAATCTAATTTAATCTGCTCAATCTGCTAGATCTGCGTGAAATATTTTTGCGTCTAGATTTTTCTTAACAGATTTATAATCCTTTTAATATTAATAATCTGTGGCTAAAAAAACTTTGCGGTTTAGCGACTTTGCGAGCATTTTTCTCTCGCAGATTTAGCAGATTTTGGAGATTTTTTTTTGATCTGCTATAATCATTTATAATCTACGTGAAATATTTATGCGTATAGATTATAAAATCCTTTAAATCTTAATAATCTGTGGCAAAAAAACTTCGCGACTTTGCGTCTTTGCGAGCATTTTCTCTCGCAGATTATAAAATCCTTTAAATCTTTATAATCTGTGGCAAAAAAAAACTTAGCGACTTTGTGACTTTGCGAGTTAGACGCACTGCAGTGCGTCTCTACAGAAATTTGGAACGGAATTTCATTTATTAAAATCTAATTTAATCTGCTCAGATCTGTCAGATCTGCGTGAAATTATACAACCTACAAATTCAGTTTTCTATATTGTAAAGGCGAAAGCTGTTTTAATTCCTTAAATTTTCTATTAAAATTGGAAATATTATTAAAGCCGCACAATTCGGCAATTTCCAAAACGGAGAGTTCTTCATTATTAGATAATAATTTTGCAGCTCTCTCAATGCGGACTTCAATTAGAAATTGAAAAAAAGACTTGTTGGTCCGGACTTTAAAATACCGGCAAAAGGCATTTTTTGTCATACTGGCGATCGAAGCAATTTCATCAAGCGTGATATTTTTATGAAAATTGGTCATGACATATTCAAACACAATCTGCATCCTTTTGCCTTCATTATCCGTGATTTTCTTTTGATATAAATAATTAGAAAGCGGAGTATATTCAGATGTTGACAGCCATTTCAGAATATCTAGAAATAATATAAAACGAGTATAACTGTCAGCTTTTTTCAGCTTTTTAAAATACTTGACAACTTTCTTCGGTGCGTTATGAATAATGAATCCGTTTTTGCTGCTTTCTAAGATTGGTTGAATATTTCTAAAAGTAGAGAGTTCAAAAAAATCTCTTCCGAACGAATTGAAGGTAAAAAACAAAGTGCGCATTACAGAAATTACATTTTCCTGAACGTCGCTTCTAAAAACATGAGGCAGATTGCTTCCAATTACCAGTATATCGCCCTCACGATATTGCGAAATAGTATCGCCGGCAAAAACGGCACCTTCTCCTTTTTCTATAAAACTAATTTGGATTTCTTCGTGTTGGTGTAGTTTATCATAAAATGACACTTCGATATCTTCTTGATATATAAGGGGATCTTCTCCAGATTTTGGAATTTTAAATGGAAAAACTTTCATATAGTGGTTAGTTAGTTACAAATCAAATATATTGCATTTAATCAAAAAAATGATGCTATAATGTTCTGTTTTTTAAGTTTTATTTCCATACAGGGTAATATAGTATCATTTTGTGGTAATTTTTAAAGGGTGCGCTCTGCGGTTTCTAGATAATTTTGGCTTTGAAATAAAAAATTAAAATTATGAGTATTCAATGGAATGGCGTGATGCCGGCGGTAACCACAAAATTTACTGCAGATGATAAATTAGACTTCAACATGTTAGAAGTCAATATGAAAGCACAATTAGATGCTGGAGTTTCTGGAATTATTTTGGGAGGAACTTTAGGAGAAGCCAGCACACTTTTAGAAGAAGAGAAAAGAGAATTAGTAAAACATACCGTTTCGCTAACAGAAAATAAAGTGCCTGTAATTATGAACATTGCAGAGCAGTCTACAAAAAATGCCATTTTAGCTGCTAATAAAGCTGAACAAGATGGAGCAAAAGGATTAATGATGCTTCCTCCAATGCGTTATAAAGCGTCTGATTTTGAAACAGTAACATTTTACAGCGAAGTCGCAAAAAATACGTCACTTCCTATTATGGTTTACAACAATCCAGTTGACTATAAAATTGAAGTTACTTTAGATATGTTTGAGGAATTATTGAAATACGATAATATTCAAGCAGTAAAAGAATCAACTAGAGATATTTCTAATGTTACAAGAATGATCAACCGTTTTGGAGATCGCTTAAAAATATTATCAGGAGTTGACACATTAGCATTAGAAAGTTTATTCATGGGTTCTGATGGTTGGGTTTCTGGATTAGTTTGTGCTTTCCCTGAAGAAACAGTGGCAATTTACAAATTAGCAAAAGCAGGAAGATTTGACGAAGCTTTAAAAATCTACAGATGGTTCTTGCCTTTATTAGAATTGGATATTAATGCATTTTTGGTTCAGAATATCAAATTGGCAGAGGTTGCAATAGGAATTGGTTCAGAATATGTTCGTGCGCCAAGATTGCCATTGCAAGGAGCAGAAAGAGAAAGAGTTCTAGCCATTATCGCTGAAGGATTACGCACTAGACCAACTTTACCAGATTATAAAAATTTATAACAGCATACTCGCATGATTGGCTGTGGCTTTTAGTTTTCAGTCTCAGTCTCAGTTTCCAGTTTCCATTTACGGTCAGGGTTTTCGGTTACTGTGTTTACTGCGACTGCGACTGAAAACTGCACATCACTCATTCATAAACAAAAAACATGATTACAGGAAAAAATTATATCGGAAGCCAGCTAAAAGCAGGCGGAACAAAAACACTAAAGACGTTTAATCCAATATTGAACATAGAAAATCCGTGGGTTTTTACAGAGGCAACTCAAGATGAAATAGATGAGGCAGTTACCTTGGCCAATCATGCATTTGCGAGTTATAAAAACTATTCGGGTATAGAAAAAGCTAAATTTTTGAATGCCATTGCTGACGAAATTTTAGCATTAGGAGACGATCTTTTGGTTCAATACTGCACCGAATCGGGTTACCCGAGAGGAAGAGCAGAAGGAGAACGCGGAAGAACAATCGGCCAGTTGAAAGCTTTTGCCGATATGCTTACAGAAGGAAGTTGGGTGCAAGCTACAATAGATACTGCAATAACCGACAGACAGCCTGCACCCAAAGAAGACTTGCGCAAAATGTTAGTGCCTTTAGGGCCAATTGTGGTTTTTGGATCAAGTAATTTTCCTTTTGCATTCTCTACAGGCGGAGGAGATACAGCTTCAGCTTTGGCTGCGGGTTGTCCAGTTATTGTAAAAAGCCATTCTATGCATATCGGAACTGGCGAAATGGTGGCCTCAGCAATTATAAAAGCGGCTCAGAAAACCAATATGCCAGAAGGTGTTTTTTCTAACCTTATTGGTGATGGAAGAACTCTGGGAACGAGTTTGGTGAAACATCCATTAATAAAAGGAGTAGGTTTTACAGGAAGCATTAAAGGCGGACGTGCTTTGTGCGATTTAGCAGCACAGCGTCCAGAACCAATTCCGGTATTTGCCGAAATGGGAAGCATCAATCCAGTGGTATTATTACCTAATGCTTTGAAAAAAAATAGCCAAAAATGGGCAACAACTTATGCAAGTTCTATTACTTTGGGAGCAGGACAATTTTGCACGAACCCAGGATTATTGTTAGCTTTAAAAGGAGAAGAATTAAATGAGTTTGCAGAAAATCTAGATCAGGCAATCGAAAAAATTCAGCCAGGCTGTATGTTGCATCCTTCCATTTATGCCGATTTTAATAACGGAATTGCAAAAATAGAAGAGCAGAATGGAGTTTCAAGAATCGCTCAATTTAAAGGAGAAACTACTCCAAATCATGGAGCTTCAACTGTTTTAAAAGTTGATGGGAAAGAGTTCTTGAAAAATAAAGTATTGCACAATGAGGTTTTTGGTCCTTTTTCAATTTTAATTGAATGCGAAAATGAAGCCGAATTAATAGAAGTAATTTCTAAGCTGGAAGGACAGCTTACAGGAACAATTATCAGTGAGGAAAATGAAATTGAAATTCATAAAGGAGTAATTGCTGCTTTACAGAATCGCGTAGGACGCTTAATTTATAACGGTGTGCCAACAGGAGTAGAAGTTTGCGCTTCAATGCTTCACGGCGGACCTTACCCTGCATCTTCAGATTCGCGTTATACTGCAGTAGGAATAGATGCGGTTTACAGATGGGTGCGTCCGATTAGTTTTCAGAATTGGCCAGATCATTTGCTGCCATCCGAATTGCAAAACGAGAATCCGCTGCAGATTGTTCGTACCGTAAATAATAAACTAACACTATCTCAAATATAAAATGGTAAAGAAAACTTTTTTTTGCGTAGATGCTCATACATGCGGAAATCCAGTTCGAGTTGTTGCTGGCGGTGGGCCAAATCTGCAAGGCAATTCGATGAGCGAAAAACGGCAGCATTTCTTAAAAGAATATGACTGGATTCGTAAAGGATTAATGTTTGAGCCTAGAGGACATGACATGATGAGCGGCAGCATTTTGTATCCGCCAATTAATCCGGATAATGATTTTGGAATTCTTTTTATAGAAACTTCAGGCTGTCTGCCAATGTGTGGACACGGAACAATTGGAACTATTACAATTGCTGTCGAAGAAGGTTTGGTTACTCCAAAAGTTCCTGGAATTATCAAAATGGAAGCACCAGCAGGTTTAGTACATATCGAATATCAGCAAACAGGTAAAAAGGTAGATTGGGTACGTCTGACCAACGTTAAATCTTATCTGGCTGCGGAAGGACTGACCATTGATTGCCCAGAATTGGGCGAAATTGTTTTTGATGTGGCTTATGGAGGAAATTACTATGCCATTGTAGATCCGCAAAAGAATTTTTCTGGTGTTCAAGATTTTACAGCAAGCAAAATTGTTCAGTATAGCCAAGAAGTGCGCAAAAAGATTAATGAAAAATATCCAGATTATTTCATTCATCCAGAAAATGATACAATTCGAGATGTATCGCATATGTTATGGACGGGATCACCTATTGATTCAACATCATCTGGCAGAAATGCCGTTTTTTATGGCGACAAAGCGATTGACCGTTCGCCATGCGGAACAGGAACATCGGCAAGAATGGCGCAATTGCACGCTAAAGGAAAATTAAAAAAAGAAGAAGAGTTTATTCACGAAAGTTATATTGGAAGTAAGTTTATTGGAAAAGTCGTAGAAGAAACTTCTATTGGAGATATTCCAGCTATTGTTCCAAGCATTCAAGGCTGGGCAAAAGTGTACGGATATAATACTATTATAATTGATGAAAGCGACGATCCATATGCATTTGGATTTCAGGTTATTTAAAAATCAGTTTATAATATAATTAAGCTGTTGGTCAAATTAAATTATTGTTTTTTTGAATAGCCCTAGTTTTAACTAGGGGATTTTAGAAATTGTAAATAGGATGGCTTTAGCCAAATTAACGTGGTTGTTGTTGAAGCTAAAACCATCTTTTACAATTTTAATTCTTAATGGAACATATAATTTCATCCAACAGATTTAAAATATAATTAGTAGTTCAAAGAACTCTTAACGAATTAAAATTTATGAAAAAAGTTGCTGTTATTGGCGGTGGAATTATTGGCTTATGTTCAGCTTATTATCTCGCAAAAGAAGGTTACGAAGTAAGCATATATGATGAGTCAGATATGGACAATGGCTGTTCGTACGGAAACGCAGGTATGATTGTGCCTTCACATATTATTCCGCTAGCACAGCCTGGCATGATTGCACAAGGAATAAAATGGATGTTTGATAGCCGTAGCCCGTTTTATGTAAAACCGCGTTTAAGCAAGGATTTATTAAGATGGGGCATGCAGTTTTATAAACATGCCAATTTACGTCACGTAGAAAAAGCAATGCCTGCTTTACGCGATCTCTCTTTATTGAGCAAAGAATTATATCAGGATTTTGCCAAAGAAAATAATTCTTTCTTTTATGAAGAAAAAGGACTTTTGATGCTTTATAAAAGCGATAAAGTAGAAGAAGAAATGCACAACGAAGGTAAAGAAGCAGAACGTCTTGGTTTAGAAGTAGATTATCTATCCAAATCTCAAGTAGCACTTTTAGAAAAAGGAACGAATACCAATGTAATTGGAGGTGTTCATTATAAAAGCGACGCCCATTTGTATCCTCAAAAATTTATGGCTTTTATCAAAGAAGAATTATCTCGTTTAAAAGTGGAAATTCATTCTAAAACTAGTGTCAAAGATTTTGTTTTAGAAGGAAATAAAATAGAAAAAATTGTAACCGATAAAGGGCTTTTTAGAGCTGATGAAGTGGTATTGGCATCAGGATCTTGGAGTCCGTTTTTGGCTAAAAAACTAAATATTTCCATTTCTATTTTACCTGGAAAAGGATATAGTTTTACTTTAAAAGATAAGACTCAAAAGCCTAGTATTCCGTCTATTTTATGTGAAGGAAAAGTAGCGGTGACTCCAATGGCAAATGATATAAGATTTGGTGGAACAATGGAAATTACACACACCAAAGACCATAAAATAAACGCAAACCGACTTCAAGGAATTATAAACAGCGTTAATGATTTTTATCCTGATATGAAAGTGGAAATGCCAAAAGCAGAAGACACTTGGTTTGGATTCCGCCCATGTACACCATCTGGAATGCCAATTATTGCTAGAGACAAAAAAGTCGTAAATTTGACCTTAGCAACAGGTCATGCCATGATGGGATTAAGCCTAGCGCCAGCAACAGGAAAAATTATCACAGAAATTATTTCTGGTAAATCGACTTCTGTAGCAATTGACAGATTCCAAATATAAAATATGAGATACAACCAGATTCCGGTTTCTTTGTTTATTGAAAACCGAAAAAGATTTACCGAAAAAATGAAGCCAAACAGTTTGGCTATTTTGACTTCAAATGATGTAATGCCAAATAATGCTGATGATGTTATGGGCTTTTCGCAAAACAACGATTTGTTTTATCTGTCAGGAATAGATCAGGACGAAACCATTTTGGTGCTTTATCCAGATGCATTTAAAGAAGAAAACAAAGCTATACTTTTTGTCAAAGAAGCAAACGAACATACGCTCATTTGGGATGGTAATTTTTTAACCAAAGAACAGGCTACCGCTATTTCTGGAATCCAGAATATCAAATGGCTTCACGAATTTGAAAAGACTTTACAGCTTTTTGCCTTTGAATCTGATATATTTTATTTAGGACACAATGAGCATATCAAAAGGGTAACCGCTGAAATTGAAACCAGACAAGACCGAATGATAAAATGGTGTAAAGAAAAATATCCATTGCATCAATATGAGCGTGTGGCAAAAATAACCCGCGAATTGCGTCCAATTAAATCAGATTTGGAAGTTGATTTAATCAAAAAAGCAACTGCGATTAGCGTTGAAGGTTTTCAAAGAGTTTTAGGCGCAATTCGCCCTAATATAAAAGAATACGAGTTAGAAGCCGAACTTTTATATGCAACCGTAAAAAACGGAGGAACGAGACAAGCATTTAGATCTATTGTAGCGTCTGGGTTAAATGCCTGTTCATTGCATTATAACACTAACGATGATATTTGCCGAGAAAATGAAATGGTGCTGTTGGATTTTGGAAGCTGTTATGCCAACTATAATTCAGATACTACAAGATGTATTCCGGTTAATGGAACTTTCAGTGCTAGACAAAAAGAGGTTTACGAATCGGTTTTACATTGTTTGAAAGAAGGTTCAAAATTGTTGAAACCTGGAGTTTTATCAAAAGATTACGAACTTCAAATGGCTAAGTTAATTGAAGCTGAATTGGTGAAGTTAGGGTTAATTACAGAAGAAGAAATTAAATCTCAAGATCCAGAAAAACCCGCTTACAATAAATATTTCATGCACGGAACAGCGCATCATTTAGGATTGGATGTTCACGATGTTGGCTTGTATTCACGACCTTTTGAAAAGGGAATGGTGCTTACTTGCGAACCTGGAATTTACATTAGAGAAGAAGGAATAGGTTGCCGTTTGGAAAATGATTATTTGATAACAGAAGGCGGAAACATCAACCTGAGTGAAGCACTGCCAATAGAAATTGCTGAAATTGAAAATTTAATTAAAAATAAAAAGTAAGATGAAAAAGTATTTGTTGTTTCTTTTGTTTATATGCACTTCTGTTTTTGCCCAGAAGATTGATATCAACAATCTAAATTGGTTGCCAAATTCTCATTCGTTTTGGGTAAGCAAAGATAACAATGTGTCGGTTTACGATGTTGATAAACTCGATAAGCAAAACACGATTTTGTCTAAAGAACAATTAGCAGAAGCTGGATTTAAAGGAGAAATCGAAGATTTAGTATGGAACGACTTAAAAACAAAGGTTTTGGTTTATACTAATTCTAAAAAAGTATGGAGAGACAATACCAGAGGCGATTATTGGTATTTTGATTTGGCCACGGGAAAAGGAAAGCAATTAGGTAAAAACTTGGATGCGTCGTCATTGATGTTTGCTAAATTTTCAAGCGATAATGAAAATGTAGCGTATGTTTCAAAACACAATATTTATGTTGAAAACCTGAATTCTGGAAAAATTACACCAGTAACAACAGACGGAACAGATAAAATTATCAATGGAACTTTTGATTGGGTTTATGAAGAAGAACTGGCAGCAAGAGATGGTTTTAGATGGAGTCCAGATGGAAAAAGCATTGCTTTTTGGAGAGTAGATGCAACGTCTACCAAATTTCATTATATGATTAATAATACCGATTCGTTGTATCCGACAATTATTCCTGTAGAATATCCAAAAGCAGGAGAAAAACCGTCTTCTGTAAAAATCGGAATTGTGAATATTGATTCTTTGCAAACCAATTGGCTAAACATTCCGGGAGAGCCAGATAATAATTATTTGGTTCGAATGAAATGGATTAATAATGAGTCTGTTATGGTGATTCAATTAAACCGAAACCAGAATCAAGTTACGATGTATGATTGCAATGCAAAATCAGGATCGGCTAGAGTTATTTACAAAGAAGAATCAAATTCTTGGATAGATGTTTTTGATATTTCTTCGGGACTATATGATACTTTTCCTTGTCAATTTGTGGATAATGAAAAATCCTTTTTATGGAGTTCTGATGCCGACGGATGGATGCATATTTATAAAATAAGTTTGGATGGAAAATCAAAAGAATTGGTTACCAAAACTAATTTTGATGCTTATTATAAAGCCTACAACGAAAAAACAAAAACAATATATTTTATTGCCAGCCCAGATGATGCCACACAGCGTTATTTGTATGAAACCAATTTGAACTCTAAAAAGACAAAAAGAGTAACACCAGCTATTTTTGAAGGTTCAAACCGATATATCTTTTCTACTGACGCAGCTTACGCTCAGCATACCAATGCAAGCATTTCGAGAGATTATAATCAGAGATTGGTTGCTTTGTCTGGACATCAAAAGATTTATCCAAAAGAAGCAGATGTTTTTGCAGCTCCTCATAGAGATTATTCGTTAGAAAAATTTAAAGTGAAAACAGTTGATGGCATTGATATTGACGGAATCATGGCAAAGCCATTAGATTTTGATGCTTCAAAAAAATATCCAGTTTTCTTTTATGTGTATGGAGAACCAATGGCTACGGTTGCCAATGACATCCCTTATTTTAATGAATTTATCGCTGCGTTAATTCCGAAAGGATACATCGGAATTGCTATGGATAACAGAGGAACTCCTGCAATGAAAGGAAAACAGTGGAGAAAATCAATTTATAAAAATATCGGAATTATCAATACGCACGATCAGGCAATGGCGGCTAAAGAAGTTCTAAAATGGGATTTTATTGATGCCGATCGTGTAGCAATTCACGGTTGGAGTGGCGGTGGAGCTGTAACTTTAAATTTAATGTTTCAATACCCAGATATTTATAAAACGGGAATTGCGATTGCAGCAGTAACAGACCAGCATTTTTATGATAATATTTATACAGAACGTTATATGGGATTGCCTGAGGAAAATGAAGCAACTTATATTCAGGCTTCTCCTGTAACGCATGCTAAGAACTTAAAAGGAAATCTGCTTTATATTCATGGTACAGGTGATGATAACGTACACTATAAAAATGCGGAAGTCCTAATCAACGAATTGGTGAAGTACGATAAAATGTTCGATTTAATGATTTATCCAAACCGTTCGCATAGCATTGATGAAGGCGAAGGAACCTCACAACATTTAATGGATACTTTTGTGAGATATACAGAAAAAAATTGCCCGCCAGGAGCAAAATAAAAAAAGTAATATATTATAAAAAGAGGAGAATTTCATCAAGTTGAAATTCTCTTTTTTTTTTGGATTTATATTATTTAAAAGCAAACCAAGTCTTTGATTTTGAAATCTTTCAAAAAAGGTAATATAGTAAATGTGTAATTGCGAAATTGTTATTTACAGGGTAATATAATCAGGTTTTTCGGTAATATATTATCATAATAATTATCTAAAAAGCAAAATATTTGCCACATTAATTATAAAACCATTTTATGAAATTGAAGATTAATTTTAGAAAAATTGCAGTACTTTTTTTTGTGCTGTTGACTAAACTGACCTTTGCCCAAGATCGGGTTGTGTCAGGAATTGTTTCAGATGAGAATGGAGTGCCTTTGCCAGGCGTAAGCATACTGGTTAAGGGAACTCAGAATGGCTCTCAGACTGATTTTGATGGAAAATATTCAATAAAAGCTGAAGCAAATGCTGTGCTTGTGTTTAGTTTTATTGGAATGCAGACTAAAGAAGTTCAAGCACGCGATAAAAACGTAAACGTAAAAATGTCTGCAGGCTCTACGCAATTACAAGAAATTGTAGTTACAGCTTTGGGACTTAAAAGAGAGAAAAAATCTTTGGGTTATGCTACACAAGAAATAAATGGAGATCAGCTAACAAAAATAAATACAGGTAACGTTTCGAATAATATTTCTGGAAAAATTGCCGGTGTTGAAATTAGAAGAAATAATAATATTGGCGGTTCTACCAATGTTGTCATTCGTGGTACAACTTCCTTAACAGGTAACAATCAGGCTTTATGGGTTGTTGACGGAATTGTATTAAATAATGATAATACCAATTCTGCAGATCAAAAATCGGGAGGGAACGTAGGAGGTTACGATTACGGAAATGCCGCTTCAGATATTAACCCTGATGATATAGAAACGATGAATGTTTTGAAAGGGGCCGCAGCAACCGCATTATATGGTTCTCGAGCATCAAACGGTGTTATCATTGTAACCCTTAAAAAAGGAAGCAAAACAAAGGGCGGATTAGGATTTGATTTTAGTTCTGGAGTAAATGTTGGAGTCGTAGACAAGAAAACTTTACCAGAATATCAAAACCAATATGGGGGAGGTTATGGCGATTTTTATGGTACAGTTGATTTAGGCAGTGGAGTTCATCCTTACACAGCTACTGATGATGCGGCTTGGGGACCAAAATTTGATCCGTCATTGTTGGTTTACAACTGGAATTCGTTTTATCCAGAATTGCCAACTTATGGAAAAGCGACGCCTTACACCGCTGTAAAAAACAATCCAAATAGTTTTTATCAAAACAGTTTAACGTATATCAATAATATCTCTTTTTCGGCAGCAAATGATCAGGGAGACTTTAGATTTGGTTATACAAATTACAATCAGCAGCAAGGAATTCTTCCTAATAGCAATAACAGAAAAGACAATTTTAATTTTTCTGGAAGTTATAAAGTTACACCTAAAACGAGAATTTCAACTTCGGCCAATTATTTGACATCTAATGCTATTGGAATGAATGAAACAGGATACGGAGATGGAGGAAATAACTATTTGAGCAGTGTCAGACAATGGTATACGACTAATGCTGATTTTGGAGATCTAAAAGAGGCTTACGAAATAACAGGTAAAAACACAACATGGAACGTTGGTTCGCCAGACAATTTAGCAGTTCAGTTTCACGACAATCCTTATTTTCAACGTTATAATAACTACAATTCATTAAAAAGAGATCGCTTCTTCGGTAATGTTGTGGTAAAAACAGAAGTTACCAATTGGTTTGATATCATGGGACGCGGTGCAGTAGATTTTTACCATCAATTGCAGGAAGAGCGTATTGCTGTAGGTTCTAAAAGAACACCAAATGCTCTTGGCCAATATTCTAGATATGATAAAAATTTCCGCGAAATCAATTTAGATTTAGTATTGAATTTCAAAACAGCCATCACAGACGGAATCAATTTTAATGGTATGTTAGGAGGAAACACGAGACGCTCTGTTAATAATTCTATATACGCTGTAACAAATGGCGGATTGGTTGTGCCGGGAATTTATGCCTTGACTAACTCAATTGACCCAATTAACAGTCCAGACGAGATGCAGCAGACATTGGGAACCAATAGTGTTTATGGTATGGCAAGTTTTAATTTCTTAGATACTTATTTTCTTGAAGGAACTTATAGAATAGATCAATCATCTACTTTGCCAAAAGATAATGATACCTATTCTTACCCATCGATTACAGCGACTTATATTTTTAGCAATCATATTAAAGCAGATTGGCTTTCATTTGGTAAACTGCGTTTGAATTATGCTGAAACAGGAAACGATGCTCCGTTTGCGGTAACTTCTACGCTTTATCCTAAAAATACCAATTTTGGGCCAGGGGGAATCCGTTTTTCTACAGATAACAGCAGAAGCAATTCTGACTTAAAAAGTGAGTTGACCAAAGGAGTTGAAGCAGGTCTTGAACTTAAGTTCTTCAAAAACAGGTTAGGCGTTGATTTTTCATATTATAAGACCAATACAACAAACCAGATTCTTTCTATCGAAACTCCAACACAAACAGGATATACAAGAGCTTGGATTAATGGTGGAGATGTTCAAAATAAAGGATTTGAGGTTACAGTAAATGCTACTCCTATAAAAACTAAAGATTTCTCATGGCAAGCTACAGTAAACTGGTCAACCAATAAAAATGAAGTAATCTCTTTAGGTGGAGCAAGTCAGATTTCATTAGGATCATTCCAAGGAGTAAACTATGTGGCTGAAGTTGGTAAGCCAGTAGGGCAGTTGGTTGGTTCTGGTTTTACTTATTTAAATGGAGAAAAAGTAATTCGTTCTAATGGAAGATATCTTCAAAGTGCAGGAGTTGTCATCGGAAATGTAGCTCCAGATTGGATTGGCGGTTTCAATAACGTTTTGACGTACAAAAACATTGCTTTCAACTTTTTAATTGATGTGAAAAAAGGTGGAGATGTATACTCTTTAGATCAGCAATACGGACATACAACGGGGATTTACGAAAGTACAGTAAGCAATAACCATAATGGAGTTCCTCAGCGTGAACCAGTTGCTCAAGGCGGTGGTATATTGTTGGACGGTGTAAAACAAGACGGAACGCCAAATAATGTAACTGCTAGTGTAACTGGAACAGACGGATACTATTTTTACAATTCTATGCCACAGCAGCAATATGTATATGATGCATCTTATGTTAAGCTTCGCGAAATAGGTTTGAGTTATAAATTACCAAAAAGATTTTTAGAAAACACATTCATCAGCAATATGGTTTTTGCTTTAAACGGAAGCAATCTTTGGATCATCCATAAAAACCTGCCATACGCAGATCCTGAGGCAGGAGCATCTTCGGGTAATTTACAAGGTTTCCAGACTGGAGTACTGCCAACTACAAAGGAGTACAGTTTTACCATGAAAGTTCAATTCTAAAAATAATAAAACATGAGAATTATAAAAACAATATTTTTTGCAGGAGCCGTTTTATGTGCAGTAGCTTCATGTGATAACTTAGATGACATGAACAAAAATGAAAAGGCTTATGAAACCGCTTTGCCAAGTGCGTTGATGACTAATGCACAGGTTAATTATGCTTACTTTCTAACCAATGCTTCGGTAAATTCAAACAATTTTAGAGCCTATGCACAGCATTGGTCTACATCAACGTATACGGATGAAGCCAATTATAATCAGGCGAAAAGAAATTTAGGAAGTTCGCATGCTGTACTGTTATACCGTGATGTGCTTCAAGATCTAGTAAATGCACAAAAACAAATTCAAAATACAAAAGTATTAGGGCCAATTGAAGAAGGCATTAAGAAAAATCAGCTTGCTATCTTAGAAGTGCAAATTGTAATGGCTTATCAAACCCTAGTAGATTTGTTTGGAAATGTTGCATATTCTGAAGCATTAGATATTAAAAAATTTCCGCTTCCAAAATATGACGATGCAAAAAACATCTATTTTGATTTGGCTTCTCGCTTGGATGCTGCCATTGCGGCTTTAAATGATGAAAATGGAAGTTTTGGAAATGCCGATTTAATTTTTCACGGAAATGTGGCAAAATGGAAAACATTAGCTAATAGCGTAAAACTAAAAATGGGATTGCATCTTGCGGATGTTGATGCTGTAAAGGCAAAAGCAATGGTTGAAAGTGCTTTTAATTCAGGAGTTATGACGACAGAGGCTGATACGGCATTGTTTCAGTACTTTTCTTCAATAACGGATATGAATCCGTTGTATGACAGTTTGGTAAACGAAAGCCAGATTAATATTGCTGAATTTTTTGTAAATGAATTAAATGGAAAAGAAGATCCGAGACGCGATTTTTTCTTCAATCCAAATTCAAAAATAAACGGTGAATATAAAGGCGCTCCATATGCAAAACAGGTTAATTATGCAGATTATTCAAATACTGGAGCAAGACTAAGACAGAAAACAAATCCAGGAGTTATATTCGATTATACCGAAACTTGTTTTTTACTGGCAGATGCGGCAAGCCGAGGCTTTAACGTTGGAGCTGATGCTGCAACATATTATACTAAAGGGATAGAAGCAAGCATGAAATTTTGGGGAGTTTCTGATGCTAATGTTCAAATTTATCTTGCACGTCCTGATGTTGCTTTTGCTACTGCTTCAGGAACAGACAAGCAAAAAATTGCTTACCAGCTTTGGATCGCTTACTATAATCGTGGTTTTGAAGCGTGGACAGAATACAGAAGGTTAGATTATCCAATATTGGTAGCGCCTCCAACAGCTGTGCAAGAAGCAGAAGGTAAAGTTCCTGTTAGAAATATTTATTCCACATCTGACAAAACGCTGAATGCGGCAAATTATGAAGCAGCTTCAGCAGCAATAGGAGGAGATTTAATGACAACGAAGATTTTTTGGGACAAATTTTAATTTTGAGTTAGTTTAATTTGTTTTTTGAGACCAGCACTTTCTAAGCGCTGGTTTTTTTGTTTTAACAGTATTTGCAAGGGTACACTAATGTTTTTTAATATATTTTGTAAGGTTTGTTTTTAGTGTTTTATTATGAATGTTTTTTAATTATGTGTTTTTTTAAGGTTAAAAATATGATAATTATGTATTAATTCTGATTAAAATACTATCAGAAAGATAAAAGCTTGTGCGGTAATTTTGATTATTACTAATTAAAAAACCTAAACAAATGAAATTAAAATTACTAATCTGCTTTCTGATTTTCAGCTCATTGAAAGTTAGTGCACAGGGTTTGCCTTGTAGAACAAGCGAAGAAAATGAAAAAGTGTATCGGAATAATCCACATGCACTTCAAGAGAAAAAGAACTTTGATGTTTTCAGTAAAAATTTTGCGGCCCAGCGCAAATCTTCAACAGCAAAAACAGCTGCAACTACTTACACAATTCCAGTAGTATTTCATATTTATGGTGATGTACAAAGCGGAAAAACAGTTACGTACGAAAAAATCGTAAATCACCTAGCTCAGCTTAATGATGATTTTAATGGACGTAATGCCGATTTTCAGACCGTTGAATCGTTTTTTCAGGCACGACGCGGAACATTGAATATCGAATTTAAACTCGCTAAAAAAGATCCGAATGGTGGCTGTACGACAGGAGTAGTTTTTCATCCGACAAAAAATGGTTACGGAAATGGAGGCGGATATGATGACCAAATCGCTGCGGATGCTTGGGATAATACCAAATACATGAATGTCTATATACAAAATGATTTGTACAATGATGGTGCTACAAATAACTCTGGCGTTGCTTGGTATCCAAGTTCAGACATGACGGCAAACAATACAGCTCGTGTTGTTTTTAACGGAGCTTATTTATATGACAACTCTTATAGTAAAGAATTCTCTGCAACACTTACCCACGAATTCGGTCATTTCCTTAATCTGATTCATACTTTTGAAGGAGGATGTTCTGGAACAGATGAAGTTGCCGATACTCCAGCAGAAGACGGAAAACATACTTTAGGCTGTACTCCAGGAACAAATTGCAGTGGCGATAAAGTAAATTTCGAAAACTACATGGGGTACAATGGAGCGCAAGGCTGCTACAAAATGTATACTCAAGGTCAGATTGATAGAATGTTGGCTGCTTTAGAACACCCTGCGAGAAAATCACTTTGGCAGGCGCAAAACTTAATTGATACTGGCGTAAATGCTACAGGAAGCACGCTTACTGCTTTGGCTACAGCTTTTAAAGAAGCAATTATAAATGACGGTTCTTTTGACACTTCATCCATAATCAAATTAAACGGAGCCAAAACTTTTGCTGTTTCTTCTGGAGCAATGACAGCAGGAACTCATTTTACTCACACTTTTCCAGCAGGAATTACACCTGTGCTTACGGTAAACTCTAATAATCAAATTACGGTTACGTTAACAGGAAAAGCAACTAACCATGCTTTGAGCAATAATGCTTCAGGAGGCATTAGTTTTTTACCAGCCGCATTTACAGGAGGAACAGCTGATTTATCTTGTACTTCTCTATTCTTTAATTTCAAATTTTCAGATCCATACGGAATCTTTTTTGTAGACATGCCAGATGTGACGGTTTCGTCGGCATTGACATGGAAATATTTTGAAATTGCAAAAGGTGATGATCGTGCGTTTGGCGGCTGGCGTTATGCTGTGAATGCTTTAAAAATTGAAACTTATGCAAAGAGATTAGTTTGCGAAACAGGCACTAGAAATATTTCTCTATTGAACTCAAACACAGCCGTTGGCCCAGCAAGCAATATGACCGCTCCAGGCGCATATCCAAATCAGTTAGATTTAAGAACAGCGAGTTATACCGCTTGGGACGGAAAAACAGGTTACGTAGGATTTGATTACTTAATGGATGGTCTTACTTGTTACGGATGGTTTAAGGTAAAAGTAAATGCGGATGGAGATGGTTATACAATTTTGGAATATGCTTATAATACAAAGCCAAATACTCCAATTTATACGGGAATGACTGATAAAACAGCTACAACTTTATCTCCGGATACATTGTATGAAGCTGAAGTAAATGATGGAAGCATAACATCAACTGCGACAATCGCTTTGAGTACTAATAATGGTACATTTACAAAAAGCAGCGGTACTTTTACAGCAGGAACTGATTATACTATTACTGGCGTTCCAGCTGGTTTAACTGCAGTTTTAACTCTTGAAAGCAATACTAAAACAGTACTTTCTTTTACAGGAAAAGCTACTGCACACAATACAACAAACGATGCTGTTGTTACAGTTACGTTTAAAGATGCAGCAATTACTGGCGGAATAGCTACTTTGGATACCGCGAGTAAAACAATCAATTTGAAATTTGACGCGCCTTATGGAGTGTTTTATGTGAACAATCCAGATTACACGGCCAATGCAGCATCTACTTGGCAATATTTTGATTTGGGTATTGGAGATAATACTGAGTATGGAGCTTGGCAATATGCCGCAGCGGCTTTAAAAATGGAGACCTACGGAAAAAGATTAGTTTCTGAAGCTGGAACGAGAAATATATCATTCTTATCACAAGGTACTTCAATTGGAGCTTCAAGTAATTTTGCAGCGCCAGGAGCATATCCAAATCAATTGGATTTGAGAACAGTTACCTATACAGCTTGGGATAATAAAACAGGATATGTTGGTTTTGAATACACAAGTAGAGGACGTACTTGCTACGGATGGATGCACGTAAAAGTGGAAGCTGGTGGAGTAGGATATACCGTTTTGGATTTTGCTTATAACACCAAACCAAACGAACCAATTCTAGCAGGAGTACAAACTACCAATACAGTATTGGCGCCAACAAATTTAACAGCAACAGCCAATGCAGCAAATTTAGAAACCGTTCTTAATTGGACTAACAATGCTACGAATGCTTCAAATGTAATTATTGAGAGAGCAGGAGCAGATGATGTTTATGCCGAAATTGCTACGCTAGCTAATACTGCATCAACTTATACCAATACTGGTTTAACAGCAGGAAACACTTATAAATATAGAGCGAGAGCAAAATCTGGAACTGATTATTCTGCGTATTCTAATGTGGTTTCTGTAACGATTCCGGTTGCTCCACCGTGCACTGCGCAAGGAACAAACGGTTACGAATACATAAGTTCTGTTGCAGTAGGAAGTTTTGTAAATGCATCTGGAAAAGAAACAAACGGTTATGCCGATTATACTTCTAAAGTGATTACGCTGAATCCGAATGCAAATACAAGCGTTACTTTAACTCCAGGTTTTACAGGTTCTGCTTACACCGAATATTGGGGAGTTTGGATCGATTACAATAAAAACAATCAGTTTGAAGCATCTGAAAAAGTGATTAATAATATTTCATCTAATGGTGCGGTTACAGCAAGTTTTACGCCTCAATCACTTACAGGAACTACCAGAATGAGAGTGGTGATGAAATATAATGCTAATCCGTCTTCAACATGCGGAAATCTTGGGGATGGAGAAATTGAAGATTATACGGTTCAAGCAGGAACATCTGTTCCACCAAATCCAGCAACTTTGACAATTCCTGCTAATCTTGGAAACGCAGGAGTATATTCGTCAGGATTTTATGCTTCTTGGGCAACGTCAACAGATGCTGCGTCTTATGAAGTGCAATTAAATACTTCGTCAGGTTGGACAGCGGCAGGAACTTCTACAACATATTATTTATGGATTCCGAAACAAGGAACTCAAACTGTATATGAATTTAGAGTAAGAGCAATAAATGGAACGGCTTTTAGCGAATGGAGCGCTTCTCATACAATCGATTTACAATCTGGAAGCACTGGTTTGCCAGGCATAAATACAAATACGGCGAAAGCATTTACAATGTATCCAAATCCAGCGTCAGACGTTGTGAACTTTACTTTTGGTAACATTGATGTCAATAAAGTGAAAGTGTCAATTTACAATAGTACAGGTCATTTGGTAGATACAATTCATAATACAACTGTTTATTCTCTTAAATATTTAAATAAAGGAGTTTATATTGTTGTGGCTACTGATGGAAAGTTTGTAGAAAAGAAAAAATTATTGGTTGAGTAATAAGTTAATTTAGTTAAAATGAGAAGGGCTGTTTACGAAAATGGACAGCCCTACTTTTTTTACCCTTTATTAATGATTTAATATTTCGCCCCGCTGGGGCTTTTTTATATTTGGAAATTGTATTTTTTCTATAAATGTTCTGCTTCTCCAAAGTATTTAAACTATTAGAAAAAACTTTTGAGGAGTAGATATTTTATAAAAATCAAGTTTAAATTTAAACAAAGTCAATGGGTTTCAGCCATTGGAACGCAAAGAGAATCATCAATCATTTGTTTTCTAAGAACGAAAAATAGAGTTATGTTTAAAAATAATTGCACAAGAAAAGAAAATTCAATTTACCAAAAATTAGAAAGCTTCGGAGAAGCAAAATATTTATAGAAATTGCAATTCTCAGAGATGAAAAAGCTCCGGAGGAGCGACATATAATTTATAAAGAAAAAAAGCTGTCTAAACAAACAGCTCTTTCTAAAATATTAAATCAAAATTATTTTAAACCTCTAATCCAAAAGGATTATCAATGCTCTGCATCGGTTCAGTAAACCATTTTGGACCTTCAGCTGTCATGTAAAAATGATCTTCATGACGAATACCAAATTGACCCGGCATACAGATCATAGGTTCATTACTAACCACCATTCCTTCTTTTAAAATGGTTTGATTGCCTCTTACTAAATAAGGATATTCATGAATATCTAAACCTGTACCATGACCTACACGATGTGGCAAACCTGGAATTTCATAATCACCGCTTAAACCCGCTTCTGCTAGGACTTTACGTGCGGCATCATCTACAGATCCGCATGTTGCGCCAATTTGCGCAGCATCAAAAGCTGCTTTTTGAGTTGCTTTTTCAAGATTCCAGATTTTTCTGTGCTCCTCATTTGGAGTTCCATATACATAAGTTCTGGTGATATCAGACAAATAACCTTCCAAGCGGCATCCAGTATCAATTAAGACGACATCATTATCGACTAGATTTTGGGGAGAAGTAACTCCATGCGGATATTGCGAATCTTCTCCAAAAAGAACAATGCAGAAATATGAACCTGACGGAATACCAGCTTTAATGTGTGCCTTATGTATAAAATCAACAACAGTGCTTACGGCAATTCCGGGATGCAAAATACGAGCCGCTGCTTTTTGCACGGTCATAGTTATATCTTTTGCTCTCTGAATGATAGCAATTTCATTTGCCGATTTATGCATTCTGCAACCCGCAGTTATAGGCTGAGCGTTTACAAAATTAAAATTTGTATTTGCTTTTGAGATGGCATCAATTAGAAAAAAAGCAGCCGATTCATCTAAAGCGATATTGCCTTCAATACTATTTTTGTTTTTTAGGATATTTCCAAACAATTCAGAAGGGCTTTCATGTTCTTCCCAGAAATTTAAGTTTCCTTCGATTTTCATGAAAGTTTTAAAAGTTCCCTCTTCAAATTTCGGAACAATATATTCAACAGTTTCGTCTTCAAAAATTATAGCGCCAACCATACGCTCGGACGGATTCCATTTTGTTCCTGTAAAATAATACAGATTAGTTCCAGCATTTGCATAAAGCGCTTTACAATTGAGTTCTTTCATTAAAGAAACCGCTTTTTTAATGCGCTGTTTATACTCTGGAAGTGCGATTGGCACAACACCAAGCGTCATGTTTTGTATTTTTTCTAATTCGATGTCTACAGTTGATCCGCCAACTCCAATTGCCATTTTTTATTTTTTTTAAAGTTATTATTTAATGCACCGTAATTCGTTAAACTGATATAAAATTCAATTTTTCAATAAAAGTAAAGCATTATTTGGATTTTGTTCTATGTTAATGTAAACTAGATAAAATATTACATTTTAAGGGTAATATAGTATCAGTTACTGCTTTGTATTGCACTTACTTTTAAAAACTCAAATAACAAGATTAAAAATGAATCGAAAATCCTTTTTTATTACGCTGTTCCTTCTTTGCTTGAACTATTTTGAAGTTTCTGCTCAGGAATCTTCAGTAAATCTACAGCAAAAACTAACCGAATTATTTCCAAAAGCCATTATAACGCGAATCGATAACTTAGAAAATTATACCGAATCGTACCAACTTATTTTAGACGAACCTCTTGATCATAAACACCCAGAAAAAGGCACTTTTCAGCATTATATTTATTTGTCACATTTAGGTTACGATAGACCGACTGTAATTGAGACTCATGGTTATAATACAGAAAATATTAAAAGCGAAGTGAGCAGTTTATTGCAGGCCAATCAGGTTGCTGTTGAATATCGTTTTTACGGAAAATCAAGATCAAATCCGATTCAATGGGAATATTTGACGAATGATCAAGCTATTGAAGATTATCATAACATTGTTACGAAACTGAAAAAAATATACACAGGAAAATGGATTTCTACCGGAATCAGTAAAGGAGGGGAAACGGCTTTAATTTATAAATCAATCTATCCAAACGATGTTGATGTGGCAATGCCGTATGTTGCACCGCTAATTAATACCTGCGAAGATCCGAGAACTATAGTGCATACAAGAACCGTTGGAACGCCTGAATGCAGAGCAAAAATAACAGCGTTTCAAAGAGCTCTCTTGCAAAATAGAGAAGCTGTCTTAGACGTTTTTAAAGGTTTTTCAGCTGAGAAAAAGATGCAATTTACGGAAGTTCCTTTCGCGGAAGCGTTGGAATATGCTGTTCTAGAATTTCCTTTTTCGTTTTGGCAATGGGGTGGCAAATGCGATGAGATTCCGCCAGTAAACGCTTCAGCAAAAGAGCTTTTTGATTATTTGAATAAAATTGTTGGAGTAGGAACTTACAATGATAAAATGTCATTTGTCTATCTGCCGTCTTATTATCAGCATTTATGCGAATTAGGTTATTATGGTTTTGATCTTGAACCTGTTGCCGATTTGTTAACTATTGTCAAAAGCAGTTCTAATGCACGATTTGCACCAAAAGACGTTACAATAAAATATAATCCAAAGTATATTAAGAAAGTGCGCAAATATGTTGAAAACAAAGGCGATAAAATACTTTACATTTATGGAGGCTATGATACTTGGTTTTCGTGTTCTCCAACTCCGAAGCCTAATGTTAACGCTTTAAAAATGGTGCTTCCAGAAGGAAGTCATTCAACCAGAGTCAAAAATTTTCCTGAAAATGATCAAAAACTGATTATGGATACATTAAAAAAATGGCTCGATTAGAAGGCTCAAAAAAATTACTAATTGCGTTTTTGTTTCTAATAATTTCTGTCAAGTGGCTTTCCCATAACAGATTTTTTTTAAGGCTTATTCGCAATAAATTTGAAGAAAGAAAGTTACATTGAGATAATATTAACACGTTTTAGCATGAAATGTGGTCTGTTAATCGAATTTTAACATATAATATTGTAGTTTTCAGATATTTATAATATCTTTAACTTATGATATGGGAATTGTATAAGATTTGTGTATAATTTTGCAACAGAAAAAATTATCAATGACCCCAAGTCATAACTATTAACTTAACATTTTGCCTGGTATGAGAGTATTTTTATTGGCACTGCTTTTTTCCTTAAGTTCGTTTACCTCATTAAGTATGTGGGACGAAGATGAAATTTTAGATGAAGTTGAATTTGCGAGACTCAATGAGCACGTAAATGAAATAAAGGCTTTTACAGCATCAAATCACAAGTATAACAATAAAATTGCTTTTCTTGTGGACATGAAAATTAAATCTGGGAGAAATCGCTTTTTTGTTTACGATCTTCAAAATAATCAAATTCTCGATCAAGGTTTAGTGGCACACGGAAAAGGTTCTGAAACTGGAATAAAAGGAGACATCTTACAATTTAGTAATGCTCCGGAATCTAACTGCACTTCACTTGGAAGATACTCTGTAGAAAAACCATACAAAGGTGTGTTCGGAAAAGCTTTTAGATTGGCGGGATTAGACGAAACGAATAATAATGCCATGAAACGTGCCATTGTATTGCATTCTTATAAAGAAGTCCCATCTGATGAAAAAGAGTATTATATCATTAACAGTCACGGTTGTCCAATGGTTAATCAAGAATTTTTAACTAGACTTTCAAAATATATAGAAAGTTCAAATTCTAAAATCTTATTGTCTGTTTATTATTAAATAGAATCAGCAAAATATAAATAAAAAGAGAGCCTAGGCTCTCTTTTTTATATCAACACATTAGATTTTACATTTTTTGCTTACCCCAATTATTACCGCTTTCTATATAAAAGCCTGTTATTGGCTATAAATTAGGATAAACTTAACTTGTCTGATAAAACTTATAAAAGATACAAGTTGTAAATTAGTAGAATAGTAATTAAAAGTTTATTTTATGAAAGCAGTACGTTTTTTTGGGCACAAAGATGTCCGCGTTGTTAATGATATTGAAAGACCTGTTCCTAAAGGTGATGAAGTTTTGTTAAAGATTGGCGGAGCTGGTGTCTGCCACTCAGACTTGCATATTATAGATGAAGGGACAGTAGTGGGAACCGTTTTTACGTTGGGACATGAAAATGCTGGATGGATAGAAGAAATTGGAGAGAATGTCGAAGGGTATAAAAAAGGAGATGCAGTTTTAGTTTATGGTCCGTGGGGTTGTGGACATTGCAAACCTTGCCAACAGTCCAAAGAAAATTATTGTGATCATCAATCTGAACAGGCATATGGTGGCGGACTAGGACTGGACGGCGGTATGGCCGACTATATGCTCGTGCCATCTTCTAGACTTTTGGTGCCTATATTTGACTTAGATCCTGTTATTGCAGCGCCGTTAACAGACGCTGCGCTTACACCTTATTCTGCGATAAAACGTTCTCTTCCTAAATTAATGGCTGACGAATATGTGGTAGTAATTGGTGTTGGGGGATTAGGTCATGTTGCTTTACAGATATTGCGAGAAATAAGCGGAGCCGAAATTATTGCTTGCGATGTAACAGAAGATAAATTGGCTTTTGCTAAACAATTGGGCGCAGCTTATGTAATTAATTCTAAAGATGCTGATGCGGCAGAACAAATCCAGAAGATCACGGGAATCAAAAAAGCTAAAGTGGTTCTAGACTTCGTAGGAGCAACTTCTACCATAGATTTGGGAACAAAAGTAGTGAGTCTTGACGGAGATCTTACCATTGTTGGCCTTGGCGGAGGGCATTATCAATACAGCATGAATGGTTTGCCTTTTGGGGTAAGCATGACGAATCCGTACTGGGGATCAAGAACAGAACTGATGGAAGTTGTGGGTCTGGCAAGACAAAAGAAAATCCATATCGAAATTGAAAAACATAAACTTGATGATGCCAATGAAGTTTACGATCGAATGAGACAAGGTAAAATAAAAGGCAGAGCCGTCTTAGTGCCTTAAAATTTATAAAGCAAATAAATCCCGTTCTCAGAGACGGATTTTTGTTTGTTAGAATAATAGTTTGCAGATTAAAAAATATCAATATATTTGCGCATCAGATCAAACAAATGAAAAACATCATTAACATCGCGGTTATTATTATCATTATTATCATTCGATAGTGGTGAAGGGATGTTATATAAATAAGTGAAAATAAATTTAGAAAAACCTCCCCTCAGCGGAGGTTTTTTTGTTTACAGCAAGTATGAAAAATTCAATTCAGAATAGCATTATTATTTCAATTATCATTATTCGCATCACATGACGAGTCAGGATTCTATTGTCTATTCATAAAAGCCTTTCTCAGTCAAAATGTGAAAGGCTTTTTTATTTCTCAGCAACTCATTCAAACACAAATAAAAATCAACAATGAAAAACGAATTTACTCTAACCATTTATTCAGAAGATCAAATCAGATTAATAAGCAAATTATCGAGTATGTTTTTAAGAAAACAAATTCAGATTTTGAGCCTTAATATGTCTATTTGCGAAATAGAAAATATGTATAGACATACCATCGTAATAAATGGAACGTTGGATCAAGTCATCAATTTAACTGCGCAAATAGAGAAAGTCATTGAAGTTTATAAATGCTATTATTCGTTGAATGAAGAGATTGTTTTTAAACAAACCGCATTATTTAAAATTCCTACCGCATTAGTTATGCAAGACCCAGAAACGGAAGTATTATTTAAAGAAAATGACCTTAAAATTTCAGAAATTCAAAAAGAGTATACTGTATTACAAGCCACAGGAACAGATGAAGAAATAGTATACTTGACTGAAAAATTAAAGCCGTTAGGATTAATTGAATTTGTGAAAAGCTCAAGAATTGCTCTTTCAAAATCGGATAAAGGTTTTTGTGTATAAATTAAAGAATAACGGAAGACCTATTGTTGTCTGTTTCTGTTTTTTCTAATGTAAAAGCTTTGTTTTTCTTCAATATTTCTTACTTTTAATAGTCATTACTAAAGCAGATAGCGTATGATTTCAGGTACAAAGCGGTTATTGTTTTTTTTCTTGTTGATTTTGGTTTTGATAAAACCCTTCACAGCAGAAGCACAGCTTTTAGGAGGCGCAAAGACTACAACAGAAGAGCCAGTTAAGATTCCAGATGATTCACTAGGAAGAAGGACGCCTCAAGGAACCGTCAACGGATTCATCAAAGCACTTGGCGATCAGAATTATCTGCGTGCAAGCCAGTATCTTGTTCTAAGCAAGCGTTCTTACCGTAAAACAGCAGAAAGAATACAGATAGCAAAAACTTTTCAGCAGTTACTGGATCAAGGAGGTAATTTCTCGCCATCATCTATTCTAAGCAATAAAGAATTAGGACGTTTAGATGATAATCTTACAACAGGCATAGATTTGGTTGGAAATATATCTACAGATAAAATAGACATCCAGCTTTATTTGGAAAATCAGTCCGATGACAACGAACCTGCACTATGGCTTTTTTCTGCAGAAACGGTAGAAGCAATTCGTGCCGCAGATGTTAGCGGAGAAAAAACATTCTTAGATAGAGTTTTGCCTAAATTTTTGATAGAAAGAAAATTAGGAAATGTTCCTATTGGGCATTGGGGAGTCGTGGTAATCATGTCAGTTGTCACGTACCTGCTTTCTAGGCTGCTCATTTTTGTGCTCATTTTTCTGATTCAAAAAATATGGAAGAAAGCAGATACTGAAAAAGGAACTGCGATTATAGATGCATTTACACTGCCAGTTCAGATGTATTTGACGGTAATTTTGTTTGTAGCTTCGACCCAGCGAATGGGAATTTCAATAATTGTCCGTCAGCGATTTAGCATTATAATAATTACGATTGGAATTGTAGCTTTTTTAATCTTGCTTTGGCGAATGACCGATTTTGTCAGCATGTATACCCGAAGCAGAATGAACAATCGAGGACGTGCTTCTGCAGTATCTGCAGTTTTATTTTTGAGTCGTACTATGAAAGCGGCGATTGTAGTAATCGGAATCATTGCCTTATTAGGAATTATTGGAGTTGATGTTACGGCCGGTCTTGCTGCGCTAGGAATTGGGGGGATTGCATTGGCGCTGGGAGCACAAAAAACGATAGAAAACTTTGTGGGAAGCGTAAGCCTTATTGCAGACCAGCCATTGCGTGTTGGCGATTACTGCCGAGTTGATGATATAAAAGGAACCGTAGAGGCTATAGGTATGCGCTCTACAACATTGCGTACTGCAGCGCGAACTATTGTCACAATTCCAAATGGACAATTATCGGCTAGTAAAATAGAGAATTATGCACATCGCGACCGTTTTATTTTCAATCCGATTTTAGGTTTTAGAATGGAAACAAGTCCAGATCAGATGCGTTATCTGCTTGTAGAAATAAAATCTTTGCTGTATGCACATCCCGCTGTTTTAAATTCTCCTCCAATTGTTCGTTTTACTGGTATCACAGCTGACGCTTTAAAGGTCGAGATTACCGCTTATATTGAAGCTGTAAATTTTGAAACATCGCAAGAAGTCCAAGAAGATCTTTTATTGCGAATGATGGATATTATAGAAAAAAGCGGTACAGCTTTGGCTTATCCATCACAGACGCTTTATATGACAAGAGATACTCCTGTTTCTGATGAAAAAAGAAATGAGGTTGCAGAAACAGTTAAAAAATGGAAAGAAAGTAATGAGTTACAGCTTCCGAAATTTGACCCAAAACGTGTGGAAGAATTGAAAGGAAGTATAAAATACCCTGACGACGGTAGTTTTAATCCTGAAGACCGGGAAACTTTATTATAAAAGAAATGAGCTTCAAATTTTTTGAAGCTCGTTTTATTTTATGAGAAATATAAATTAACCTTTAGATTCTCTCACAATTTCCATATTTCCATCATCTTGTTTTACAATTTTCCAGTCTGGATTTAGTTCTATTTCATAAAATTCGTTTATAACTTTTCTCCCTTCAATTTTGGAGGGAAGCGGAAAAACAAAATACGTTTTCCCTTCTTTATCATAACTCAAAATGCCAGCTTTCCCCAATTGATTTTTACCTTCAATTGTGGTAAAATTGCCAAAGTTGTTTCCTGATTTATCTCGTCCTTTAATACTAGAATACACAATTCCTTTTTCATTTAAAGTTAGCGTTCCATTCATATTGAAAGTGCGTCCATAATGTTCAATATCGGTGAGTGCGACCTTTAAAGTTGGTTTAGTCAAAAGCAGATCACTGTAATAAACAATTAGCTTTTTTTGTTCTTCGGCTCGAGCAATTTCTTCTTTGTTTATTTCATCAAAATTATTTCTGGATTTTACTAATTCTAATTGCCTTTTATTGATAGTTAATTTTGATTTTAAAATCATAACTTCATAAATATCAGTAAAATTATAAACATTATCTAAACCTTTTCTCCAAGCTATATGTAAGTAATCAAAAAGCAATCCATAAGCTGGACCCGTGGCATAAGGAAAAGGTCTAGTGTAGGTTTTAGCTTGTTCCCGCTGATTAATTTCTTCTATTGCCTTTTCATATTTATTGTCATAAGAAGAGAGAACAAAACCAGTATAATTTGCCAAGCCTTCCAAAGTTTCAATTTCCAATTCATCATTCAAATATTTTGGATACTGCTGTTGTCTTTCTTTTCTAAAAATTACAGCATCTTTCAAATAATTTTGAACCTCATTCATTTTTCTTTTTTCGATTACCGCTTTCAAAGCATTTTTTAATGCCTGATATTCCAAACGCAATAAAATACGTGCATTGGTTTCGTCGAGATACTCAATCGGATTTCCGTTAAACTTTCGGGATTTCATTTGCAGTAAATGGAATAATTCATGAATAATCGTAGCACCTTTATCGTCTAGATAATTATTGAGAACAGTTGCATATTCTTTCCCTTCATATTTCTGAGTGGTATTAACAAAAACAAGCGAATTAGGTTCCATAGTTTTAGAAAATAAAATACTATTGTCGGTTTTGCTATTAGGTAGCTTTACCAAACTATAAATTGAATTGTCAAAGTCGATTACAATGATGCTGTCGTTCCAGATTCGTTTTCCCCAAAGCTTCCCATTATCTTTTTCTAAAAGTTCTTTTGCTTCCAAAAGGCAAGATTGAATATTTTGCCTGTTTTTAAGAGCTTTTTCTGATTCTTGGGCAGTAGTAAATTGCAGAATGGTGATGAAGATCAGCAATAAAAAATTTTTTTTCATTTCCGATTGATTTAAGATTTCGGAAACAAAATTAGATTGGACAATTTTGAAAATCAGTTATGCAGAGGTTGAATTTGGGACTAATCCCAAGGATGATTTTTCAGTTTAGCAGCCAGTTCATGACGGTTTGCAACATCCAATTTAGCATAAAGATTTCGAATATGTGTTTTTACCGTACTCAGCGAAATAAAAAGTTCATCAGCGATTTCTTTGTTTGCTTTATCTTCTAAAATGAGCTTGGCAATTTTTTCTTCCTGATTGGTCAGAGTTAAATTTGAAACCCCAAATTGATTTTGTTTTGGCTTAAGCAATTTTAATCGTTTAAACTGTAAAGCTGAAATAACAGCCAAAACCAATAGTAGAAAAACTAAAAAGTAATTCAGCGTTCGCTGAAAGGCATATTTTTGCTGTAAAATGACATTAGAAATTTTTGAAAGTTCGTCTTGATATTGAAGATAGTATGATGCCTCACCATAATAGTTTTTCAGTGAGTTTGAAACAGCATCGTAAAACGCTTCATCTTTTTCAAAATCGTTTTTAATGTTATAATCATTTCGTTTAATGTCCGAAAAAGCCAAAAGTTTGAGCAGAGGATGTTTTATGCTTTTCTCGGTATATGATTTTACTTTTTCTGCAAAATCATTTACGGCCTGTTGCTGCGCTTCCTTGTTTTTGATTTGAGCATTATTTTTCTCTAACTGTGCTTCAAAAGATTTTAATTTTCCCCATTCTTTATCGGCCAAATTACTGTTTTGGGATCCGCTAAACCAATTGTTGCCAGATTTTGGAAAATAGATCGTATCTTGATTAGAAAAAATAAAGTTATGATAATTGCTTTTCTCATTATCGCTAACCAATTGCAGTCCTTTGATCGTATTGATATTGGAATGGATGCGGTACAGTTTGTCTTTTTCGGATAAAAGCTGTCCTTTAAATTCAAAATAACCATTTTCATCTGTTTCTGTTGAAAAAAGAATCTGATTTTCGGTAATCATAGTTTCTTCATCATATTTCAGCAGACTTAAATAAACTGTTTTGTTTTTCTGCTCAGCATCAATATATCCCGAAATCTTGTACTGTCCGTAGCAAGTCGGAAAAGAAAAGATGATAAAGATTACTAAGAATAAAATCTTAATTGTTTTTTCTTTTGGCATTTTAAATCAGTAATAGAAAAGCTTATCAATGATTAAAAATACGAAAAAAAGATTACGGTTAAAGATTGGTCTTTTAATTATGCAAGCATAGCTATTAGCATTTAAAGCTTAGGCGGAACCAAATTGTCTAAATCTGATAGACGATAGAATTTAAGATCATTCAATTTCATGTATTTGCAAATGAATTCTAAAGTTTCTATTTTGACTTGATAGTTTTCAGTAATTTCTTTTACAGGTTTATGTCCGCATAAAAGCAGAATTTTATTGTTCTTTTTGGCGTAATCTAATAATTCAAGTACATACGGAATGCTGAAATGAATATGGCTGTTGTCAATATCAAAAGCAAATACAATTTTTGAATTATTGAAGTAACTGTCCTGTTTCTCTGGAATTTCACCGCCAAACGCTCTTCCTCTAATAATTTTGAACAGAGGAGATAAAGCCTGATCTAACGAATCTGATCTTTCTCCGTACGGATATGCAAAAGAAGTAACGTTGAAACCTTTCTTTTTCATGGAAACAATCATAGGATCGATTTCTTGTTTCAGGTATTCTTTAACGCTAAATTGCTTGGTAAACTTAACAGCATTGTAATGATGATAACCATGACCGGCTATTTCATGGCCATATTTTTGCATTTCTAAAAGCGTTTTAATTTCAGGTGCTCCAATAGAATCTATTCGGCAGACGTTAAAAGTAGCCTTCCAGGAATACTTTCGTAAAGCTTGGTCTGCTTCAGACCATTCATCAACATAAGCATCATCAAAAGATAAAATTACACCGGCTTTATATGCTGGTTTTGGCGCTGGATTCTGTTTTTTATTTTCACAAGAAAATAAAGATAAGAACAATAAAAATAATACAGTTTTAGTAAAAAGTCTTCTCATAGATTTTTGATGCTAGCGAATGAGATTTAGAATATAATTTTACTCAAAATTAAGGATTTTTCTTATAATAAATATTATCATTCAAAATAAAAAGAAGATTTTTTAGATTCTCGTAGTTACCCATTTTTCAAACCTTCCGTGATGACTGATTGAAACATCTTGAAGTGATTGCGATATTTTTAAATACGGAATACCATTTTCATCCTTTATTATTTTTCCTCCCTCAACTTCAATTATATTCTTTATGTTTTTTAGATTGTTTACTGCAATGGTATGAATGCTTTCAAAAGAAAATATACTTTCGGTATAATATACATTTTCGTTACAGCAGACCTTTCCAAAAGCTTGATTGGCGTTTATAAAATCCAAAGTGCAGGACAACTTTTTCGGGCTATATTCCCTTATTTTGGTCTGCCGATTATAAATTTTATAAGCGGCCTCTTTCATGCTCCATAAAAGCCAAACCATAATTTCAGGCTTATCATAATCTTTTATATACTGCTGTTCTTCGGCTATAAAAAGCTTTTCTATAAAACCTTTTCTTTGCCAATTGCTTTCTATACGCGACTGGGCAAGATCTATAATGTCATTGCCAATCATTTTTCGGCAAGTTTGGTTTCAATGATTTCAACAGCAGTTTTTACATCGAGCATGCGTTCCATATCTGCATTATCGATCACGACATCAAAATTTTCTTCAATGTCCAGCACAATATCAACCAAATTGGCCGAATTGATATTCAGATCTTTAATAAAATCCGTTTCTTCAGTAAGATTTTCAAAAGCTTCTTTGTTAGTTGCAAAAGGTTTGATAATTACTTTTAATTCCTTGATAAGTTCGGTTCTGTCCATATTAGTTTTCAAATTTTTTAAATAATATACATGCATTTACATCGCCAAAACCAAAGCTGGCTTTTGCAATTATTTTTGGGTTGATTTTTATAGTTTCTAAAAGCACTTTTGACGGGTCAATAAGCGCCGCAATTTCAGGATGAAGATCAGAACAGTTTGCATTTCCAAATAAAAATCCTTCATGTAATTCTAAAACCGCAGCAACACTTTCGATACTTCCAGAAGCACTCAAACAATGCCCAGTTAAGCTTTTTAGAGAATTAATGTATGGGAAATCATTACCGTTACGGTTCAATGCTTTTGTCCAATTCTCAATTTCAAGACTGTCTTTTGTTGTGGCTGTCAAATGTCCGTTGATAGCATCAATTTCATTTGGATGGATTCCAGCATTTTCGATAGCCGTTTTAATGCATCTTTGTACCGCTGTGCTGTTGGGAGCGGTCATAGTTCCGCCCTCTCTTTGTCCGCCAGAATTAACATTTCCGCCCAATATCTCGGCATAAATTACCGCTCCTCGGTCTAAGGCTGTTTCCAAATCTTCAATAACAAAAGCGCCAGCACCGCTTCCAGGAACAAATCCTGCTGCCGAAGCACTCATGGGTCTTGAACCTTCTTCGGGTTTATCATTAAATTTGGAAGAACAGACACGAAGCGCATCAAAACCGCCCCAGATATAAGGACCACTATCAGATGTGCTTCCAGCCAAAATTCGTTTTGCCTGCCCAGATTGTATTCGATCATAAGCCATCAAAATAGCTTCAGCCCCAGTCGTACAAGCCGAAGAATTGGTTGTAACTTGATTCCCTAATCCGATTTTGCCGCCAAGATAGGCGCTCACACCGCTGTTCATAGTTTGTGCAACAACAGTGCTCCCTAATCTCCGTACTTGCAGTTCATCAATTTTATAAATGCTTTCGCGAAATTTATCTATTCCTGATGTTCCTGAGCCAAAAATAGCACCGCTGTCCCAATCCGGATTTTCATTTAATGGCAATCCTGCGTTATGCCAAGCTTCTAAGCCTGCAATAACGCCATATAATATTCCTGTACTGTTAAATCCGCGGAGTTCTAGTTCTGTAAAATATTGCGCTTTCAGTTCCTCAGTTATTTGGGGCTGACCTGCAATCTGACAAGAAAATTGCAGTTCTTCAAGCTGAGCATCATGTCGAATACCAGAAATGCCGTTTTGCAGCGCATGAGTAAATGCAGGAATTCCAACACCATTTGGCGCAGCAACTCCAAGACCTGTTATTACAACTCGCTTTTTCATAATCTTTTTGTTATCATTCCAGCCAGAACACCTCTGCAAACTTCTTGTCCAGCTTCGTTTTTCATTACTGCATTGCATTTTAATTTTCCAAAACGAAAGAACAATTTCTCAGAAGTTACTGTTACTTTTTCATTTGGATAAACAGGTTTCAAAAATTCCATGTCGGCAGAAGTAAAAGCGATTACGGTATTTTCTCCCAAATCATTTCCTAAAAGAAATATTCCTAAGCAAACCATTCCGATCTGTGCCATCGTTTCAGTCAGAATAACGCCAGGAGTCACAGGATTATCTCTAAAATGCCCTTTATAAAAGTCGAGATTTTCGCTAAAGGTGTACGTTCCTGTCACGCCGTTTTCGTCAGCATAAAGCAATTCATCCACAAACAAAAAAGGTTCGCTGTACGGAAGCTGCGCGATAATATCATTTAATTTCATAAACTTTCAAATTACCATTGCAATAAAACTCTTTGTGCCGAAAATCCTGGGCCAAAACTTAGCATTAAGCCTTTTTCTCCTTTTTTTGGATTTCGATTCATAATATTTTCCAGAACGTACAAAACGGTAGCGCTCGACATATTGCCATAATCTCTGAGAATTTCTTTTGTATCATCAATATTTTTCTCCAATCCGGCGAAAAGTGCTTCAACCGTTGTTACGATTTTTTTTCCTCCAGGATGAAATATCATATGGTCAATATCTTTTATGTCTAGATTATTCTGCTTTAGAAAAGGATGAATAATATCTTCAAAATGAGAAGCAATTGTATCTGGAACTTCAATATCTAAAACCATCTGCAATCCGCTGTTGGTTAGTTTGAAACCCATCATATGCTCGGCATCGTAAAAATGATACATCTGTTCGTCAAGAATTTCGGGGCCAGAATCTTCTTCTTTTGATGATAATAAACAACAAGCAGCACCATCTCCAAAAATAGCAGCGCTTACAATATTTGGCATCGAGAAATCATCGAGCTGAAAAGTGGCTGTTGGTGATTCTACAGCAATTACAGCAGCACGTTTGCCTGGATTTGATTTGAGGAAATTCTTGGCATAAATAATTCCAGATATTCCAGCTGCACAGCCCATTTCGGTTACAGGAAGACGAACAATATCTTGTCGTAATTTCATTTTATTAATCAGATAAGCGTCAAGCGAAGGAATCATAATTCCGGTACAGCTTACCGTAATAATGTAATCTAAACTTTGTGGATCCCAGCCTGTTTTTTCTAATGCTTTTTGTAGAACCTGATGTCCTAAAATGATCATTTCACGGCTATAAATATCATTTTTTTCTTCAAATGAAGTGGCAGTAAAAACCTCCGAAGGCTCCATGATAGAATAACGTTTATCTACAGAAGCACCTTCAAATATCTTTTTTACTTTTTTGATGAAACGTTCTTCCTGACCTTCAAGCCATACATCGACAAGCAGAAGAATTTCTTCTGTTGTTCTCGAATATTGTGGAAGCTGTTTTACAGCTGTGATTATTTTGACACTCATATTTTTGTAATTATCCACTGGTAGCGAAAAGCCCATTTCCAGTTTATGGAATAGTTTTTTAAATTTAATTTTTTGGATAAATGTTCTAATTCTTTCTTTTTGAATCCTTTAAGAATAGAGATTAATCCGTCATTGCGAGACATATTATTGAGATTGAAGACAAAACCAATCAGTTCAAATAATCGATAAGCCAATTTGCTTCTATGCAGATCGTTTACTACAATACCTATTGATGCATTTTGGTTTAAAACATCCATTACTTTTGCGATCTGGATTGTTGAAAAATGGTGCAGAGTAAGCGTACACAAAACAATGTCATATTTTAAAAGGCCAAATTCTTCACTAAAAATATCCATACAGAGATATTCAATGTTTGGAAAATCTTTTGACAATGTTTCGGCGTAACTAATGGTAAAAGCATTGGCATCGATACCAATTAATTTAAAGTTGAGATTACGCTTTTTTCCGTAGTTTGCAAGCATTCTCAGCATATCTCCATTTCCGCAACCAATATCGGCAATGGTAATGGTCTTAGAACTATCAGTCTTTTTTAAAAGCGCTTTTATTCCATGAAGCGTTAATCTATTGCCCCCAAGCAATTGATTGATAGAAGCAATCTGATCTAAAGCGCCAATCAATTCTTCGCCTTCAAGCGAAAAATCGTCCATTATTTCAATTTCTTCGGTTCTATATTTAGTATTTACACTCATTATTCAACTGTTATCGGGCGGCCGTGTGTTTGTTTTATAATGACTGAAAGTAACGACGGAATCGACGCCGCAATGGTTGTCATTACATGCGTGAAATTTTTGTGCGTCAATGCTTTGGCTAACAATCGGCCAAAAAATAATCTCTTACTGAAATGCTTTTTCCATTCTTGAATGTACTTTTTTTCCAATTCGCTTCTTGATTCTATTTTTCCATAATAGAAATCCAATACCAATTCAGAGGCTATTTTTGCGCTGTGAATTGCCATTGCCATACCGTTGCCGCACATAGGGTGAATTAATCCTGCAGTGTCGCCAATCATTATAATATGATTTTCTACAGGTTCTTTTTTGTCAAATGAAATCTGGCTTATCGTGATGGGTTTCTCAAATAGGGAAGTGCTGTTTTCAAAAACTGCTTTCAGTTTCTTATTTTTATAAAGTACAGATTTCTGATACTCTTCAATGTCTTTATATTTTTTAAAGGTTTCAAAATCGGCTAGATAGCAAATGTTTATAACGTTATTTTCAACTTTTGAAACACCGCAATAACCGCCTTGAAAATTGTATAAAGCGACAAGATTTTCGTCAAAATTTCCAGAATAATGCCCTTTTACAGCCAGCCACGGTGATTTTTTAGAAATAAAATCTCTTGACAAAACCTGATCGATATTGGATCTTTTGCCATAAGCGCCCAAAACGATTTTAGCAGAAATAATTTCTTCTGAAGTGGTAATGGTAAAAATGTCGTTTTCAAAATAAATGTTTGTAACTGTTTCTGTTATAATGGTACAGCCATTTTCTACAGCTTTTTGAAATAGAAAATGATCCAACTCATAACGGCTAACTCCAAAACCGCCCAAAGGGAGTCTGGTTTTTGCAGTTTTACCATTTTGTGCCGTAAATTCGAATTTTGAAATACTGGTGGGATGCAATTTTGAAACATCAATATCAAGCCATAATAAATAGGGGAGAATTTCATTTGAAATATATTCTCCGCAAACTTTATGTTTTGGATAGGTGTTTTTTTCGATAAGAACAATCTTCAATCCTTTTTTGGACAAGTGTAAAGCGCCTGCAAGACCAGCAAGACCGCCACCAATAATAAGTACATCAGGATTTGTTCTCATACAACCAATTTAGTCATAAAATCTTAAACGGACTTTACTTAATTCGATAAGAAATTAACAAAATTTCAACCTTTATCTTAAAAAGTTGAAACAGTTTTTGTCTTGTAAAAACACGATAAAAAATTCATTTAATAGATAATTTTTACTTTTGCCAAAAAATAACAGCATTTCATAAATGACAATACAAGATCTAGTAGGCATTTTTTCGGTTTCGGGAAGCAATCAGGACGAAAGCAATGAGATAACATACAAAGGTGTTTTGACGTTGACTTTAGACAAAAATAACCGAATTAAAGCAAATTGGCTCATCAATTCGCATCAGCAAAAAGGTACAGGTTTCTTTAAAGACAATATTTTAGTAATTAATTTCAATTATAAAGGTCACGACAACAAAACGTACAAAGGCGTTGTGGTGTATAAATGTATCACAAAAGATGTTTTAGATGGATTTTGGTCAGAGAAACATGGAAATCCGCTCTATTTGGGAAGTGAGCATTGCTTAAGAATGGAGACTACAGAACGATTAAATTAAAATTAAGAATATTTAATTTAACACATAGAAACATAGTGTTGCTTTCTAAAATAAAGTATACAAAAAGAAACTAGTTTCTAACACATAGTAAACTAGAAGCCAACTTTGTCAAAGTTCTAAACTTTGACAAAGTTTATTTTTTACCACAGATTAAGGATTGCGATAGATTAAAAATGCTCTCTTAGAAAAATTTACTCTCGCAGATTAAGCAGATTTTATAGATTTTTCTGCTCAATCTGCTTAATCTGCGGGAAAAAATAATCTTGCAGGTCAGGTTCAATCTAATCGAATCTTAAATATTAGTTGGGATTTGTTTTGGCATCTATCTGCATAATTCTATTATAATCAATGGTGTATTTTTCAGGATCAGATGCTGCATATTCATTTTCTGGTTCTGGAATGACATGAATTTTAGAATCGCTTATCGAAATTACTGCCGAACAAACGTAGATTCCCACTTTTCCCTCGCTGTATTTGAAATCTAGTAAAGTGAGTTTTACAATGTCATTAATCGAGAGTTCGTAATAGTTTCCGTAACGGATAATCTTAAAAGAAATTTGTTTTTCTTCGCTTATTTCAAACTGATTGGTTTGAATGTTTTCGAAGATAAAATTATTCTTAACGTCTTTTTCATTAAATCCCCAAGCCCTAAATTGCACAAAACCGTTCATGAAGTCAATCGAAATATAATATCCCGTTCCTTCCTTGTCACATTCAATTACAAAACCCGTTTTTCCCATTCCCTCAACAGCAAGAGTACCATCCCAGACAAAATCGCTGGATGGTTTTTCGAAACCGTATATTTCGTAACCGCTTCGACAGCTAAAACGCCATTTGCTTTCATTTTCCAAAACAAAATCGGCAGTTGGATTTCCTAAAATGGGCATGGGTTGAGGCAAGTCTTTTTGAAGAATGGTTTTCTGATACAGTTTCTGCCAGTAATAATAACTTTTCAGTAAAAGCCTTCCGCTTTTATCTATATCGAGTTCTTTTGGAGGCGGAATTACTCGATGCGTATTAACATTTCCGTCTGCGAAATAGAAATTATAAACCAGAAAGTGTTTTCCTTCTTTGACCACTCTTGCGGCATAATTTCCCTGAGGCATTAAAACGTTATTATGAAAAGCGCAATACTCGCCTCTAAATTCAGGTGCCGACCAATAACGGACTTTAACATCTTCTCTGATGGATCCTAAAAGATAATTTGTGCCTTTAATTTCAAAAACACAAGGGCATTCGACATCATCATACACATATGGAATATGAAGAGGTCTCTGCAAAACAAAACCTTCTTTCTCTCTTTTGGCAACACCAATACAGCCTCTACGGTATGTTGGTCCAGAGGCGCTTCGGGCGCAAATTAGCAAATAATCATCGCCTTTGTATTGGTATTTAAATGGGTCACGAAAACTAATCCATTGCCGCGGATTATTGTTTGGACCTTCATAATGCGGAGCTTCACTTTTAAACGGAAGTCCATATAGATTTTCTTTCTTCCAAGTAATTAAATCAGAAGATACTGCTCGTCCTACCTTTTGTTCAATCCCTTTATCTTGGCGTTTTAGACCAGTGTAATACATTTCATAACCTTCGCCATCTGATTTTTTGCTGACATGCATAGTCCATAACATATCATCGTCCCATTCTCCTGGATCGCCTACAAAAAGGGCGTTTTTTACTCGTTTCCACGAAAGACCGTCTTTTGAAACGGCATGCGCAATATAATCGTGATTGGGAATAATCAAATGAAATAAATGATGAACTCCTTTTTCATCTATAAATACGTCAACATCTCCAATTTCCCAATTGCTAAATCCTGAACCTGAATACATTTTATTATTTATTTAATGATTGTATATTTTTTTTTTCCACTAATTGCACCAATTTTCTCGAATTTTAAATCTCATGAACTTTGTCAAAGTTTTAAACTTTGACAAAGTTGTCGCTGAACTATTTTTAAATTCACGCTAATTCATGTAATTCGTGGCTTATTCTTTTTATTTAATGATTTTATAATATTTTAAACCTTCTAAAATTCCTTCCGAAGCAGAAGTTTTTGCTACATAGATGCTTTTTGTGGTTTCGTAAGCCATGAGTTCTGCGCTTCGGTTTCCAACAATGATTCCTTTTACTGGACCTCTAAACATATCAACATCGTTTCCAGAATCTCCCGCGGCAATTACATTTCCTAGCGGAATAGACCACTTTCGGCATAAGAATTTAATTGCATTTCCTTTGGAAGCTCTTTTTGGGATAAAATCCAAAAACTGACCATGGCTCGGAATAATATTCACTTTGTACCAGCCTGTTCCTAAAACAGTGATTAACTCGTCATGATTGTATTGCTCCTTATCATAATAATATGAGATTTTATAAGGATTCTGGGCTTCTTCTTCCTGCAGTTTGATCCATTTGATGGCTTTGAGTTTATTTAAAATTTCTTCTCTTTTCCACCTTCCAGCTAGGAATTTTGCCCAACCTTTATCCAAAATATAATCTTTTCCGTTGGTGTAATAGATTTCGGTTCCGACCGAACAGATTATGAAGTCGGGGAGAGGAAACTCCTCTTCGTCAATTACTTTTTTTACTAAAGCTAAGTTTCGTCCAGAAGCCATTGCAAAAGCCATTTTATCGGTACGATTGATTAAGTGTGTTTTGAGTTCTTTTAAACCAGGATTGGACAGTTTAGGTTCAATCAATGTTCCGTCAATATCTGAAACCAACAAATGATCGATTTTTCTTTTTAATCGGCTAATATTGATATTCGGATAATGCTGTTTTTTGATTCCAGCTCCGGATGAAAGAGAAAGGTTTTCTTTAACCAATTCGACATAATGATTAACATGGCTAATCCAACTGTAATATTTCTGAATATTGATGGCTCCATTATTCGAATAATATTTCCACTGATTTTCATCGGTTAAAATATTTAAAAGGGCTTTTTTAATCTGGCTTTCTTCCTGAGGATTGACTAATTCTCCATTTTGGCAAACTGGAATGATTTCTGAAGGGCCGCCGTTTTTGGTCACCACAACAGGAAGTCCAGAACTAGCGGATTCTATAACGGTCAAGCCAAAATTTTCATGCAAAGCTAAATTGACAAAAACACCTCTTTTTTCGGCAGCATAGCGATAGATAATCGAAACTTCATTTTCAACGTCATGTTTTTTCGGAATAGCCATTTTTCCGTACAAATCGTATTTATCCATTAAAAGAAGCAAATCGGTCAGAACATTTTTTTCAGATTCAGGCATTTTGGCAATGTCTTTTCGAATGCCAGCAAAAATGACCAGATTGGCAATGCTTTGTAGCTCTTTGTCTTTTCCGTAAACTTCAATTAAAGTATTCAAGTTTTTGTGACGGTCAGGCCGTGAAAGTGCCAGAATAATAGGCTTGTGCGGATTGGTAAGAAATTTAGAAATGGATTCGGCAACCCAGTATTTTCGCTGTGCTTCTTCCATATGTTTATCAGAATCGTTTTCTTGATAATAATAAGGAACAAATTTTCGGGTATCGATTCCTGGAGAAATAGCATGGTATTTTCCTAGTTCAAAATTTTTGTAGGCTTTGTAGGTTTCAATTTCCTGTTCGGTAGAAGTAACGATGAATTCTGCAAGTTCTAAGGTTCTCTCTTCAGCCGCAATTCGGGCTTTAAACTTAAATTTTTTCTCTAGCTCTTCTTCTGTTTCACCACTTTCAACTAGTTTTTTCTTTTTGTAGAATCCTAAAGAATGTCCCGTATGGGCAAAAGGAATATTTAAAACGGCTGATAATTCGGCTGCCGCATAACCGGCATCTGCATAATGCGAGTGAATCCAATCGGGGAAAATATTGTGCTGTTTGATATGCTGCATCGCGCCATTTACAAAAAGATCAAGACCCTCCCAAAGCTGTTCTTTGGGTTTGTACTTTTTTCCCAGAAACGGAATTCTTCTAATGTCTAATTTATCATTGATAATTTCGACAGGCACTGCGTATTCAGGCGAAAGGGCAGGATCATCTATTAATCTGGTAAAAAGATGAACGTGTTCTACATCTTCATGCTGCGATAAAAATTCGGCTAATTCGTATATGTATTTGGTCTGGCCTCCGTTGTCTGCATCTCGTCCAATCTCTAGACCAGAACCTTTCAAGAGTCCGTGAATATTGATAAGTGAAATTCGTAATTTTTTCATCATTCTTCCTTAAATTATTTGAAAACACAATTTACTGCGCCCATATTGATTAGGAAGAAATAATTCCATTTTAAATTTACATAGTTCCCATGTTTGAAGAATGAAGGTAATGTTTTAACTATAAAAAAAGAGCCTGATGCTTATAATATACCAGGCTTTGCAATTTTCTTTTAATTTTTATTAATTAAATTTTCAATATCAAATATTGAAATTTTAGGATTTCCGCCCGCCGACCCAGCGACTAAGGCACCAGTTGCACAGGCAAAATTGAGAGCGGCTTGCGGTTCTTTTCCGTTTAAAAGTGAAGTGACTAAAGCGCCTAAGAAAGAATCTCCTGCACCGACAGTATCCTCAACTTTTACGGTATAACCTTCATTTTCGTAAAGATGTTTATCCCACAATAATAAAGCGCCATCTTTCCCTCTTGTCACGCAAATCGCAGTAGCATTACTCAAAGAACAAATGAAGTTCATGTTCTCCTCTAAAGTTTTATAAGGAGAATTAAAAGCGTCACTAATTTCCATAATTTCTTCATCATTAAATTTGATGAAATTGGCAGACTGCATTAGATGTTGCAAAGTTTCGTAATCATAATGTGGTTTTCGAAGATTAACATCAAAAACTTTGTAAGTGTGGGTGTGAAGCAACTCGTCTAAAGCTTCTCGAGAAACTTGATCTCTGCAGACCAAACTTCCGTAAATTAAAACATCTGAGTTTACTACTAATTCTCTCGCTTCTTCATTTAGAACAATTTTGTCCCAAGCAGAAGGATAAATAATTTCATAAGTAGCAGATTTACTTTCGTCTAATGTTACGTTCACCAATCCTGTTGGGAAATCGTCAGATTTGAGAATAGTGCTGGTATCCAAGCCTAGTTTGTTGACTTCGTTTATAATTGCTTCTCCGTCTACATCATTTCCTACACAGCTAATCATATTTGATTCAACGCCAAGAGCTTTCATGCGAAGCGCCACGTTCAAAGGTGCTCCTCCAATTTTTTTTTCATTGCCAAAAATATCCCAAAGTACTTCTCCGAAAGCGACAGCTTTTAGTTTTTTGTCGTTGCTCATTTTAATTTTTTCTTGTTTTTAAAAACTTTACATCAAATGATTAGGGTTTCATCAGATTTTCATAAAAATAAAAAAGAATAACGGCTTATGCAACCCCTTTTTTGCATAAAAAGTATTGGTTAACTTTTAAACAACTGAAAATTAAAGCAAAAAGAAGTAACAAAATTCACGTTGAATTATGTCGCTTCGATAGAAATAGGATTCTTTTCAGCGTTTATTCAGATGTTTTTAATTTTTTTTTAAGAAAGTTTTAATCTTTAACTAAGAAGTCAGTTCTCGTTTATATATTTGTATCCAGTCTAAATAAGCATAAAATATAAATTTTATATGAAAACAATTTTAAAAACACTTAAAGACAATGTTTTATGTCAAGTGTTTGTTGCTTTTTTGATCATTTTTATGTGTTCAGAAAAGACCTTTTCTCAATCAGCTGTTGGTACAATTTCGGGTACGGCTGTCGTTAAAGACGGAAATTATTTACAAGGAGCAACTGTTAAAATTTCAGAATTAAATAAAACCACTACAACCGATTCTGATGGGACTTATCAATTAAAAAATATCCCTTTTGGGACGTATCTGGTTGAAATAAAACTAAACGGTTATGAATCTTCTCCGGCTTCGGTTATTGTTGACCAGAATAATACAGAAGTTGCACTAGATTTTGAACTGACGTATACTTCTCAAAAATTAGAAGAAGTGATTGTAAGTTCTGGAGGAAACCGATTTGCGAGAAAAGAAAGTGAAGAGGTTTCTAAAATGAAACTGAAAAACATGGAAAATCCACAGGTTTATACTATTGTGAGTAAAGAATTAATGAAAGAGCAGGTTATAACAGATTATAATAGCGCTTTTAAAAATGTTCCAGGTGCTGGGATTGCCGAAGTGAGAAATCAGGGGAGAACGACTAATATTTCTCGAGGTTTTGCTACGCCTCAATTGGTAAGAAATGGTGTTGGAAGTTTTACCTTTAACTCGATTGATCCATCAAATCTAGAGCGTATTGAAGTGATAAAAGGTCCTTCGGCGACTTTGTTTGGAAGTACCATTTCTTCTTTTGGCGGATTGTTTAATAGAGTAACCAAAAAGCCTTTTAATTTCTTTAAAGGAGAAGTTTCTTTCTCAGCAGGCGATTGGGATTTGAATCGTTTAACAGCAGATATCAACACACCTTTAAATGAAGAGAAAACTGCTCTTTTCAGAATCAATACAGCTTTGCATAGTGAAAGAAGTTTTCAGGATGCAGGTTTTAATAAAAGCTTTTTTATTGCGCCAAGTTTTTCTTATGAGGTAAACGATAGATTGACTTTATTAATTGATGCCGAATTTAGTGCTTCAAAAGCAACATCGCCAACTCGATTGACGCCTTATACAAAAGCAGATGCCACGGCTCATAGTGTAGAAGAATTGGGAATTCCGTACAAACTTTCATTTGCTAATAATACAGTAAATTACACAGGTCAGCAATACAATATTTTTGCGCAATTGAAATATAAAATTTCAGACGAATGGACTTCACAAACTATCGTTTCCCGTACAAGATCTTCATCTGAAGGTTATGTTGTAGCACTGACGATGTTGAGCAATGAAACTTTGAGACAGCAAGTTACCAATCAGGATTATCCGTATTACGGAACAGATATTCAGCAGAATTTTAACGGAGATTTTAAAATCGGAAAACTGCGTAATAGAGTAGTGGCTGGATTAGATTTTTACAGTCTTCGCGCAACACGTAATGATGCAATAGTAAATATGCCGGCACTTAATTTTAGAAAACCTGGCGATGCATACAACAATTTTACGATAAATAAAATAGAGCCTTTATTTGCAAATGCTACTTATACTAATATGGTATCGAATAACGAAAGAACTTATAGTGCTTATGTTTCTGATGTGTTGAATGTTACTGATAGATTATTAGTAATGGGAGGGGTTAGAGCCGATCGTTATATCAATAAAGGCGTGTATTATCCTAGTCGCGATTCTATTGCAGGAAATTATAATCAGACGGCATTTTCCCCTAGATTTGGAGCAGTTTACCAAGTGATAAAAGATAAGGTTTCTGTTTTTGGAAATTACATGAACGGTTTCAATAATGTTGGCGGATCTGATTTTTACGGAAATACTTTCAAGCCAAATCAGGCGAATCAGTTAGAAGGAGGCGTTAAACTTGACTTTAATAAAATCAGTGCGACGTTTAGTTATTATGACATAAAAGTGACGAATATTACTCGCGATGATCCAGACCATGTAAACTTTCAGATTCAGGACGGAACTCAATTGAGTAAAGGTTTTGAAGCTGAGTTGATTGCCAATCCGATTAAAGGTTTAAACGTCGTGGCAGGTTATACGTATAATGACAGTAAATACACAAAAGCCAATCCGAGTATAAATGGTTTACGACCAACAACAGCTGGTTCTCCAACAACTGCCAATCTTTGGGCAAGTTATAGATTGACAGAAGGAGCAGCTTCTGGACTTGGATTTGGTGTTGGAGGAATTTACGGAAGTGAGTATTATCAAACTAACACTTCAACATTTAAATTTACGATTCCTTCTTACACCGTTTTAGATGCTTCTGTATTTTATGACAGACCAAAATTTAGATTAGGGTTAAAAGTAGACAATCTTACCAACGAAAAATATTGGTCATATCGTTTGGCAGCTCAAAACCCAACGAGAATTACGGGAAATATTACATTTAAATTCTAAAAATACAATTCGTCATTTAAAATGATATTTCTACATTTGGATTTTATTGCACAGTATGACCAAAGGTTTTAAAAAGACTATCAGACAAATACATTTGTGGCTCGGTTTAGCATCGGGCCTCATTGTTTTTATAGTGAGCATTACAGGCTTTCTGTATGTTTTTGAAGAAGAAATTCGTGATTTTACAAATAAGGAATATCTGCATGTTCCCGTTCAGGAGAAGCCTTTTATAGGTTTAAAAACTATAATAGAAAACTATGAACATCTAGAACCTAAACAGAAAATAACGGCTTTAAAAATAAATAAAGCAGAACCTAATGCGGCAGTTCAAATTTCTACCAAAAAGAAAAAGACCTATTATTTCAACCCGTACAATGGAACTTTAATCAATCAGCAGGGAGCAGATTGGCTGAATACGGTACTAGAAATACATCGCACTTTATTATTAGGAGAAGTTGGCGAGATTATTCAAGGCTGGTCGGTTGTGATTTTTATCATTATGCTCATAACGGGATTAATTTTATGGTTTCCAAAAAAGAGACGTCAGCTTAAACAATCTTTAAAAATAAAATGGAGCGGTTCGTCTAAAAGAATCAATTTTGATTTGCATCAGGTTTTAGGATTTTATGCTTCTATTTTTTTGCTTTTAATTGCGTTTTCTGGAATATATTTTAAGTACGATGCTGTCAAAAAAGGAGTTAGTCTGGTAACAGGAAGCAAACTTAGAAAAGGAGATGAAGTGGTTTCCAACGCCAAAATTGATTCGACTACAATTCCTGTTCGTTATAACAATATTTACGAAAATGCAAATGCGAAATATCCAGGCGCAACTTCAGTTTCATTTTCAGTCAGAAAAACGGGAGAACTTCGATTAAGAATGACATATCCGAATGATTGGGCAAGAAAACAGAACACTATTTTCTTTGATGGAAAAACAGGGAAGATGCTCAGAACCAAATTATACAAAGACAATAATGCTGCTGATGTTTATGAAGCAAGTAATTACGATCTTCATACAGGAATTTTCTTTGGACTTACAGGAAAAATAATCTGGAGTCTGGTAAGTTTGATTGGCGCTTCTTTACCTATAACTGGATTTATTATTTGGTGGAAGAAAGGGAAGAAGAGTAAGAAAATTAAAAATTAAAGATTTTATTAAAAGAAAAAACGGGATTGTTTGAGCAAACAATCCCGTTTTTTGTAAATAGTTTGTTCCGTAGGAACATTTCATTGGTAGAAATTATGTTGTTGTTAACGTTTTACGTTCCGTAAGGAACGTTTTTACCAATCAAACATTCCTACGGAATGATAATGCACGCGTTTATCTTTTTTTTCTACCAATGGAACATTCCTAGCGGAATGAAAATTAACCATGCGCTTCAACAGAAACATCATTCCATTTTTCCCAGCTTTCCAATCTTTGTTCGTAGCTTTGTTTTACAAATGGGAACGCCACTTTTCCAAGTAATAAACGTAAAGGAGGATTTTCATTTTCTACCAAGTTCACCACTGCTGGAGCTGTTGCTTGTACTTTTCCAAATATGTTTTCTCTTTCAGCCAAAGCTTTTTTGATTTCGTCATAATATGGTAAACTTTTGCTGGCAATTCCAGTATGCCAGATGTTAGACTCATATCCGTTTGGTTCTAATAAAGTAACGTTGATTCCAAATTGTTTTACTTCTGAGGCTAATGTTTCGCTTAAACCTTCTATAGCAAATTTAGAAGCGCTGTAAAGTCCCATTCCTGTTGGTAAAGTTGCTAGCCCCAAAATAGAAGAAACCTGAATAATATGACCGCTTTTTTGCTCTCTCATGATTGGAACAACAGCCTGTGTCAACCATAAAGTTCCAAAGAAATTCGTTTCAAACTGTTCTCTCGCTTCTTGTTCGCTTGCTTCTTCCACGGCACCTGTAAGCGCATAACCCGCATTGTTGATTAAAACGTCAATTCTTCCAAAATGCTGTTTTACTTTCTGAATCACTTCTAGAGATTCTTGACGATTGTTGACGTCTAATTTTAAAGGTAAAATTGAGTTTCCGTACTTTTCTTTTAAATCGTTTAAAGTTTCAAGATTTCTAGCTGTAGCAGCTACGTTGTGTCCTTTAGCTAAAAATGCTTCTGTCCAAGCTCTTCCAAATCCTTTTGAAGCTCCTGTAATTAAAATTGTTTTTGACATGGTATTTGTTTTTATAATTATTAATTAAATTTAAAAATGACCAATCGGTCATTTTTATGGTAAAAAAAATTATATCAATTTTTCAGATATAATTTTTTTAAGCGTTTTTTCTATCGTATTCATATTGTTATTGTTGCCAGACATTCTTGACATTAAATGTCCTCCTTCAAGCATCGCAAAAAGGGCAGTGGCAAATTCTGATGCATTCCAATCAGGAATAAATTCTTTATCGGCAATTCCTTTTTCTATAATCGAAGTTAAAAGAGACTGACCTCGCTTGATAGCATTGTTAACTTTCTCTTTTACAATTGGATTGGTATCGTCAGCTTCTGTTCCAAAGTTTAGTAAAGGACATCCGCCAATTACTGGTGGATTTATCGGATTACTAAAAAAATCAATGTAAGCAAAAAGTTGCTCTTTAGCACTTTTTCCGTCCCTAAGTGCTGCTTCCAGTTTAAAGCTTAATATTTTCATGTTATAATCTACAGCAGCGCAGGCCAAAACATCTTTGTTTTCAAAATGCACATACATACTTCCTTTAGACAATTTAGTCGCTTCCATAATATCGCTCATAGAAGTAGCTGCAATTCCTTTTGTATTGAAAATAGGGGCGGCTTTTTCTATAATAAATTGTCTGGTTTCTTCACCTTTTGTCATGATAGATTGTATTTAACGATGCAAATATATGACCGATTGGTCATATGTGCAAATTTTAGTTGATTTTTTATTTAAAATTTAATGGTTTGTGGAGTTATATTTAATATGATTGGATTGTAATTAACTGTTTATAAGTTGTTTAATGTCATATTTATTCTTTTTTTGATTAAATTTATCTGAAAAAAAGTAATATGGTTACAGCTATACTTAGAGAACATCCTGAACTGGCACTTTTTTTATGCTTGGCTCTTGGATTTTTAATTGGACGCATTAAAATAGGGACATTTAAAATTGGTGTAGTATTAGGCACTTTATTTGCTGGAGTGCTAATTGGCCAATTGGTTATTGAAATTCCTGATATTGTAAAAACTATTTTCTTTGATTTTTTCTTGTTTTCAACAGGATACAAAGTTGGTCCACAATTTTTTCAAGGTTTTAAAAAGAATGCATTTCCGCAATTGTTGCTCACTTTGGTAATATGTTTAGCTTGCTTATTAGTTGCATATTCTGTTTCTGTTTTTTTAGGTTATGATGTAGGAACAGCAGCAGGATTATTAGCAGGAGCGTTTTCTGAATCAACTGTAATTGGTACTGCTTCAGATGCTATAAGCCATTTAAATCTTGATGATGCAGAAAAAAGCAGATTAATCAATAATATTCCGGTAGCCTATTCTGTAACTTATTTGGTAGGTGCAGCTTCTTTTGTTTTTTTCCTGACTGCAATTGCCCCAAAATTGCTTGGTATTGATTTAGTTAAAGAAAGCGATAAACTGGCTGAAAGTATCTCTGGAGAAAGTGAGCAGGAATATGGTCCAGGAATGAAAAGCGCCTATCAGAGATGGATTATCCGTGCCTATAGAATAACCAATGAGAAATGGATTGGAATCAGTATAAGCGAGTTTGAAAGATTAATATCCAACAAGAATATCGTTATTCAGAGGGTACGTCATAGAAATCAATTGCTAGATCCCAAACCCGACACCATAATTCATAAAGATGATGTGATGGTTATAATGGCACAACACGGAATCATTTTAGAAAGTCTCTTTTCTATTGGGCCAGAAGTCTTGGATGAAGAGTTGTTGAATTTCCCGCTTGCACATTTAGATGTTACCATCACCAATAAAGCAATTGAAGGAATGACAGTAAAGTCTCTTCGAAAAAGCAGTTTTTACCATGGGCTAATGCTAAACAAAATAACGAGAGAAAATCATGAAATACCACTTGAATCAAAGACGGTTTTAAATAGAGGCGATATTTTGAATCTTTCAGGCAGACCTGCAAAACTAGAAGAAGCAGCGAAAGAAATTGGTTATCTAGATCGTTTAAGCCCTGAGACTGATATTATTTTTGTTGGTCTGGGTATTGTCCTTGGTGGACTTTTAGGTTTGCTTTCGGTAACATTATTTGGAGTTTCAGTAACTTTAACGACAAGCGGTGGTGCATTGGTAATGGGACTGATTTTTGGCTGGTTGCATTCAAGAACTCCTGTTTTTGGCAGAATTCCAGAGCCCGCCTTGTGGATTTTTGACAACGTTGGTCTCGCAACGTTTATCGGACTTGTTGGCCTCGCTGCTGGTCCAAGTTTTATTTCAGGTCTTAAAGAAACTGGTTTTGGTATTTTGCTTGCAGGTGTTGCTGTTGCTTTAATTCCTCATATCATCGGACTTTATTTTGGAAGGTATATATTAAAAATAAATCCAATAATTTTACTTGGCGCACAAACCGGCGCAGGCACCTCAACAATAGGATTAAAAGCGGTTCAAGATGCATCAGGAAGCAAGTTTCCAGTTTTAGGCTATACGATTCCGTATGCATTAGCCAATATATTATTGACTGCTTTTGGACCAATACTTGTCGGCATGATGTCTTAATCCGATCAAATCAAATGTACTAAATTTCAATTGGTATTTTATGGCTTGAAACTTCAAATCCTTCAAATGAAGTCCAATAGTTAACATTTAAGCTTTATTAAAGTAATAGATGAAATAATGATTGCCATTTTTTTGCTATTCTACAGATTAAGACTTGTATATATTACTCTCTAAAAATAACTTTTATTTTGGGAGTGGAGAAGTTTTTGAGTTGTATCTCTTTAGTAGAATTATCTAGATTTGAAAGTGTTGGCACATTATTCATAAAGTGTTGCACATAATAATTGCCTTCAAAATTTTGACTTTCAAGATATTTGATCATTTGAATAAAATCACTTTCTGTAATTAAAGAAGAATGAAAAGTAGTACGAACTTCAAACGGAATATTAGATTGAATCAAAAGAGAAAGAGTTTCTTGAAATTCAGAAAATAAGCCTGATTGCGTTAGTTTTTTAAAGGTATGAGGAAGACTTTTATAATCTAACGCGACATAATCAATTAATTGATCACGAATCAGGCTATTCAATATTTTTGGGTTGGAACCGTTGGTATCAATTTTAACCGCAAATCCCATTGCTTTGATTTCTTTTATAAAATCAATTATTTTTTTGTGTAAAGTACATTCGCCACCGCTTAAAACCACTCCATCTAGCAATCCTTTTCGCGTTTTGAGGAAAGTTAGAACTTCATTAAAATTTATTTTTCCTTTTCCCAGAACAATATCAGGATTGTAGCAGTATAAACACCGCATGTTACAGCCCGCAAACCACACAATGCAGGCTGTTCTATGCGGATAGTCTAATAAAGTAAAAGGTGTGAGGCTAAATATTCCTTTATTAGATAATGGTTTCTTCGAAATGTGTACGCTGTTGGTGTTCACCTTTTTTTCCAATATTAAAACTTTCTACAGGTCTGTGATACCCCATTACACGGGTGTAAACCAAACATTTGCTTCTTTGCGATTTGTTTTCTTCTAGAATTTTATGCGTTTTCGTTTTCATAAGCCAAGTGTTTTTGATTGTTTTTATTGAGTAAAATTTCGTCGCATTTTGGACAATATTCATGTTCACCGTCTAAGTAGCCATGAATAGGGCAGATGCTGAAAATTGGTGTTACGGTTATATAGGGCAATTTAAAGCAGGTTAGAACTTTTTTTACGAAGTTTTTACAGGCTTCTGGACTGCTTATTTTTTCTCTCATATAAAGATGCAAAACTGTACCGCCAGTATATTTGCATTGTAATTCATCTTGAAGCAATAAGGCTTCAAAAGGATCGTCTGTATGATCAACAGGTATTTGTGAACTATTCGTATAGTATATGTTTTCATTTTGTCCTGCTTGCAAAATCTCTGGAAAACGCTTTTTGTCTTCTTTTGCAAAACGATACGTTGTTCCTTCTGCCGGAGTCGCTTCTAGATTGTAAAGATTTCCTGTTTCTTCCTGAAATTCTTTCATTCGCAGTCGAATGTGATCGAGAATTTCGGTTGCAAAATGTATTCCCGAAGTGGCGGTTATATTTTGTTTTCCTTCAGAAAAATTTAGTACCATTTCATTCATTCCGTTTACGCCAATTGTAGAAAAGTGATTTCTAAAATGTTTCAAATAGCGCTGTGTGTACGGATAAAGTCCGCGGTCGTACATCTGCTGAATAAACATTCTTTTTTTCTCTAAAGTCGATTTTGCTATTTGGAGTAATTCATCTAAATGCTCAAATAAAGTAATGATGTTTCCTTTATGAAGATATCCAAGGCGCGCCATATTGATGGTTACTACGCCAATGCTTCCCGTCATTTCGGCACTTCCAAAAAGACCGTTTCCTCGTTTTAATAATTCTCTTAAATCGAGCTGTAATCGGCAGCACATACTGCGAACAGCATTGGGTTTATAAGCGTCTGGATTTTCTATGCGCTTACCATTTTCATCCAAAAGATATTGGCTTCCAATAAAATTCTGGAAATAAGACGAGCCAATTTTGGCAGTATTTTCAAAAAGCAAATCGACATTTTCTCCGTTCCAATCAAAATCTTCGGTAATATTTACTGTCGGAATCGGGAATGTAAACGGCTGTCCGTTTGCATCGCCTTCAGTCATAATGGTATAATATGCCTTATTGATGAGATTCATTTCTTTTTGAAAATCAGCATATTTTAAATCTATCAATTTTGAAACGCCTCTTTTTTTAGCTTCTTCAATCAGATTTTCATCAGTAACTTTTAGAAATAAGTGCTCATCATTTAGAGTCGGAATCTGTTCTTTTAAATCTTCTGGTACATTCCAATCTAAAGTGATGTTTGTAAAAGGCGATTGTCCCCAACGTGCAGGCACATTTAGATTGTAAACAAAACTTCTAATTCCTTTTAGCACTTCTTCATAAGAAAGCTGATCTTTAAAAACATAAGGAGCCAAATAGGTGTCAAAAGAACTGAAAGCCTGAGCGCCTGCCCATTCGCTTTGCAGAATTCCCAAGAAATTGGCCATTTGACCTAATGCTTCTCTAAAATGAGAAGGAGGTCTGCTCTCGACACGGCCACGCACGCCGTTAAAACCTTCATTTAACAGCACACGCAAGCTCCAACCAGCGCAGTATCCGGTAAGACAATCCAAATCATGGATGTGTATGTCGCCATTCCTATGAGCAGAACCTTCTTCTTTATTATATATTTTATCTAACCAGTAATTGGCGATTACTTTTCCCGCGGTATTACTGACTAGTCCCGCGTTTGAATACGAAATATTCGCATTTGCATTAATTCGCCAATCTGACTGGTTGATGTATTCTTCAACAGTTTGTGTACTGTCTATATAAGTAGTGTCGTCGTTTAAACCATTAATATGTTCTCTTTGTAATTTTCTTGTATGGCGATAAATTATAAACGAACGCATGGTTTGGAAATATCCATTCTCAAAAAGCACTCTTTCTATCATGTCCTGAATTTCCTCTACAGGCCACGAGTATTTTGCCTCAAGACCAGAAAGAACGATTTTGAAAATTCTTTTGTCTACAGGCTGGATAACGCTCTGAAAGGCTTTTTGAATGGCATCCTGAATTTTATAAGCTTCAAATGGCTTATAATCTCCGTTGCGTTTGATTACATATTTTTCCATGGTTCTGATTTTATTTAAGACACTTTTTCAAATGTTTTTTCAAGCTCAATGGCTTTTGGAAACAGAATATTGTTTTCCAGATGAATATGCTTCTTTAAATCTTTGTCAAATTCTTCTAGCATGAGAAAAGCCACTTTATAGGTGCTGCATGAGTCAATAGGCGGTGTATAATTATTGGTTAAAGCTGCAATTCTTATAAAGCGTTGTCCTTCTGTAATATGATCATCTTTTAAGGTTACAATTGGAGCTTCAATAGATAAAAAAGGCGGTGTTTCCAGTTCTGTACCTTTACTGTGTGCGGCTTTCATTTTTTTAATAAAAGGAAAAACAACCAACTCTTCTCTTTTCATATGAGCCGTCAAGTCCAAAAACGATTTTGAAAAAATAGTATGGATTTCATGAAGCTCAGGATGAATCGCACCGTGAACACCGCATAATTTATCTAAATATTCTAGAATAACAGGAGCTTTTTCTGCAACATATCTATGGTGAGTTTTGGTAATATAATCTGCAATCATGTCTGCAGGCCAATTTTTATAATCAAAAGACTGATTGGCAGAACTGTTTCTTGCTTTTTCAATATGGTCAATAAGAACACTTTCTTCAATATCTCTTTTTCTGCAGACTTCTTCGATAGTTCGATGCCCTTTGCAGCAAAAATCAATATGGAATTTTGTAAAAATGGCTGCTGTTTTGAAATCATCTGCTACGATTTCGCCAACTGTGGTTTTACTTGTTAGTTTCATAATGGTTGGGGTATATGGATTAATTCTGGTTTCAGCACATTTGTTTGTCTGTAGTTGCTTTACATTGTTTAATAATCAATAGTGAAGCAGCTATCATATTTGAAAATTCGATAAACGGAATCGTGATTTCGTATGATTTTGTAAGCGAAACAGCATAATTATGAAGCTCTTTTATTTTTGCAAAAGCAAAATCGGCATCGCGTTCTTCACTCGTATAAAACGAAGTGACCCATTTTTGCAATTCTTTTTTAAGTATTTCAAAAGCAAGATAATCATCTACATTATGTGCTTTTGGAAACTTGGGAATCAATATTTTGGATGAATAAATAAACTCAGCTATAGTTTTATCAACATTTTCCGAAGCTTGGTGTGCATATACTATAGCTTCTAGGAGTGAGTTGGATGCCAGACGATTTTTACCATGAAGTCCTGTTCTCGCACATTCCCCAATAGCGTAAAGATTTTTAATTGATGTAACTCCGTTTTGATCGACTTTAATGCCGCCACATTGATAATGTGCAGCAGGAACAACTGGGATTAAATCTTTTTCAGGATAGATTCCTAGTTCATTGCAATGTGCTGTGATGACAGGAAATTGATTTGCAAAAGCTTTCGGATCTAAATGCCTGCAGTCTAAGTAAACATGATTTTTGCCACTCAATTGAAGTTCTTTACTTATGGCATTTGAGACCATATCGCGTGTAGACAATTCGCCTTTAATATCATATTTAAACAAGAATCTTTTTCCTTCGTCGTTTACTATATGAGCACCAAAGCCTCTAACGGCCTCAGAAATTAAGAATAACGGATTCTCTTTTTCTGTAAACAAAGCTGTTGGATGAAACTGAATATATTGCATGTCGACAATTTCTGCTCCTGCACGTGCTGCGATTGCCAATCCGTCTCCTGTTGCTATTTTCGGATTTGTTGTATTTTCAAAAAGCTGTCCGCATCCGCCAGTACTTAAAACGATTGTTCTGGCTCTAATATATTTAATTCGGTTGTGTTTTTTTTCAAAGAAAAAGGCTCCGGTACAAGTAGTTTTAGCTTTTTTTGTTTCGGTATTTAAGTCAATGACCATATGATTTTCTAAGAGTTCAATATTGGGCATTTTCTTGATCATTTTGAGCAGTTTCTGCTCGATTTCTTGTCCGGAGCTATCTTTATGGTGTAATATTCTATGTTGTGAATGCCCACCTTCTAAACCTAAATCCCATTGGCCTTTTTCATTTTTATCAAAACATGCCCCAATTTCAATTAGTTCCTGAAGTCTTTCTGGAGCTTGTTTAATAACCATATTAACCACTTCTTTATCGCACAGCCCTCCACCTGACCGAAGCGTATCATGTATATGTTTGTTAAAACTATCTTTTATGAGATCAGTCACCACTGCAATACCGCCTTGTGCCAGTCTTGTATTGGTGTTTTTAGCTGTTTCTTTCGTCATTATAACAATTGATAAATCTGGCCGTTTTTTTGCGATTTTCGTTGCAAAAAATAATCCCGAAATACCAGAACCTACGATAAGTATATCTGTTTTAAGCATGTTATTTTGATTTAGAGTTGTTGCATTTTTTTATGATAGTTCAAGCATCCTTTCAATAGGCTTTAGCGCTTGTATTCTCAGTTCATCTTTAATTAGCATTTCTGGCCTTTCATTTTTAAGGCACAAATACAATTTTTCGAGTGTATTCATTTTCATGAAAGCACATTCACTGCAGGCACAGCTATTGTCATCTGTGGTAGGAGCCGGAATCAGCGTTTTATAAGGTACAGCTTTCGTAAGCTCATGCAGGATACCGGCTTCTGTGGCCACAATGAAAACGGTAGTAGGATCCGTTTTAATGAAATTAATAATTCCCGAAGTTGAGCCGATGTAATGTGCTGCTTTTAAAATATGCTCTTCAGATTCAGGGTGTGCTGCAATTTTTGCAGTTGGATTTCTGTTATATATTTCAATTAGTTTGTCTAATGAAAAGGCTTCATGCACAACACAAGAGCCTTTCCATAAGACCAGTTCGCGTTTGGTTTCTTTTTGTAGATATCTGCCCAAGTTTTCATCTGGAGCAAATATGATTTTTTGTTCTACCGGTATCGACTCAATTATTTTTTTGGCATTTGCCGACGTGCAGACCAAATCGCTCATGGCTTTTATTTGGGCAGAGCAGTTGATGTAAGTAACCACAATATGGTCTGGATGCTGATCTTTAAACAATTTAAAATCTTCAGGCGGACAACCATCAGCAAGAGAGCAGCCAGCGTTCCAATCAGGTAATACTACTTTTTTGTTTGGGTTTAAAATTTTTGCTGTTTCTGCCATAAAATGAACTCCCGCAAAAACAATAATATTAGCATTGGTATTTTGAGCTTTTTTAGCCAATTCAAGACTATCACCAATAAAATCTGCAATTTCCTGAATCTCCTCATCTTGATAATAATGAGCCAGAATAATAGCATTTTTTTCTTTTTTCAATTGGATTATTTCCTGTACTAAAAAGTTCTTGTTCATGTTAATTTTTGAATTTTCTACTATATAGCTATATGAAAGCTGATGCTATTTATCTTTTAAACCTGTTTTTAAAATATATTTAAATACATAATTTTAATAGGGTAAATATATTATCATCATTTTTTTCAAAACATGATTCTAATCATACTGTTTTATATTTGTTTGTATATGTTAACCTTGATAATCGAATCTTAATTTAAATTGAGAGTGAGATTAACAAATATATTTCGGCCCATTCTTGGAATCTTGTTCCAATCGGCATAAGTCGTGTAATACTTATCAAAAATATTCTCAATTCCTGTTTGCAGTTTTAAGATGTTTTGATTCCAATGAAAAGCATAACCTGCATTAAGTCCAAAAATGAGATAATCTGAAGTTTTAGTTTGCCCATAAGTTTTTGCAAATTCATTTTGTGCCAGATTTCCTAAAGCGTTAATTCCTGCATTAAATTTTTCTTTTTTAAAATCGATTCCTGCGCTGTATTTAATCGGACTTATAAATGGGAGATTATTTCCTTCATTATCTTTTCCCGAACTATAAGTAAGCTGAGATTTGAATTGCCAATTTTCCAGAAAATCATAAGTCAGATTAAAATCGGTATTGAAAATTTTGGCATTGTCTATAGCCTCATATCTTTTTACTCCAGAAGCGCCAATAGTCATAGGGAGCGTATTAGGATCAATTTTACCTATTATATAATTTGAGAAGCAGAAATAAGAACCTGTAATTTTTGCTGTGATTTGAGATGTTTTATATCCAACCGAAAAGTTTCCTTCGAGGGCATTTTCATTTTTTAGATTTGGATTTCCTATATAATCATAAAAGTCACTGCTGTTATACAAGTAGAATCCGTAGCCTTCAGATACAGATGGCGCTCTTTCGGCGTAAGCCAAACCAAATCCAAATTCAAATTGATCGATATTTTTGGTATAATTTGCAGCAAAGCTTTTTAGAAAACGGTTTTTTGAAGCATCCATATCAGGATAAAAAATGCGAAGACTTGCTAATCCGAAATCATTTGCTACAGTATTATTCTGGAATCCGAGATTAGTACTAATTCTCAAATGATTTTTTTCAGAAATTTGTATGTTATCTTCTAAGGACAATCCGTTGTACAAAGTTCTGACATCTGGCCATGTGTACATAAACATCAGATTTTCGTTGGGATCTGATGGATACATCGTCATTTCAGCAATTGACTTATTGTAAAAACCGTTTAAGTCAGCTAGAAAATTATGTTTTTTAATTTTTCCTTTAATTCTCGAATAATAACCATAAGTATCAGACCATCCCGGCATATCCATGTGTATCGGTACGCTTGGTCTTTTGGTATCGTCCATTTTGTGGGTGATGGAATTAAAATATCCTTTTGTTTCCCAATTTTTTACGAAGCTTGATTTAGGCAAGTATTTATAACTTAGCGATACAATTTTAGCTTCGGCTAAAGAAACATCCATAGGAAGAGCAGGGTAGCCGACATTTGATGCTTTGTCATAAATTACAGAAGTTTCCAAAAGGTTTTGTTTGTTTATAAAATAACCTGCAGTAGCGGAAATATTGTATTTGTTAAATTGAGAAAAACTCACTTCTTTGTTTCCACCTGCTTTATAATTATCGGCATCACGATGCATAAAATCGATATGGGTATGAAATCGAGTATCATTATATCCTAAAGAAGCACCAATAATTTTTTGCAGATTATTACTTTCAATACCTGAATTTAAACTGCCGTTCCATCCAGTGTTTTTATCACTAAACTGATTTCGTTTTAAATCGACAGATCCGCCAATTCCTGCTCCATGACAACTAGCTTGTTGTCCAGATGCTACGCTGGCTTCAGCTAAATTTGAAACCTCAACATAAGACGTAATCGGATCCATTTTATCGGTACACGCACCAAATATGCGCATTCCGTCAATAGTAATCACGGTGCGCTCTGTAGCCATGTTGTTTATAATGGGTTCCCATGCATAAGCACCTCTTTTAATCATATTTACTTTTGATGATTTTGAGAGATATTCTTCTATAGATGTCAGCGATTTTGATTGTTTTAAGTGTAAAGAAGGTTTACTTCCAATGACAATTATTTCATTAAGTTTTACGGTTTCAAGACTATCATTTGGTTTTTCCTGCGCCCAGCATATTGTTGAAAATACAGCCAAGAAGGTTGCTGCTAGATTTTTCATCATTTTATACTTTAATAGAAAGAGACAAATTGTGTTATGCCTCTTTCTTGTTGTTTTTTAGATTTAAAATTCAATCTCAAAATAAAGACTGCTTGATGAATTGTCTGCCGTAACAGGCTCTCCTTTCAAAACTTCGTTATCAGTATTTAAAACTTGAAGGTTTATTCTCCAATATCCTGTCATTGTAAGAGAAAGTTTTCCTTTATAAAAACCATTAGTTTCAGATTGAAGCAAATCTGTATTGTTTGGTGAACCATGATTACCCATGCTCGGCATTCTTGGATCGATTTTGATTTTGAAATTATTTACAGCTTCAAAAGTCATCATATCTTTCATTTTGTAAATTCCTACTGCCATGTCGTTTAGCGCCACTTTTGGAGAAAATGGTGCGATATAGGCAATTACATAATTGTTTCCATCACTTCCCATAAATGAGCTAACCGTGCGTTTTGTCGATGCTGGTACGCTTATTTTATCGGTCGCGGTATAACTTACATTATTGATTTTGTAAGCTATTGTTAATTCCCAGTATTCTGTTTCGTTTTGTGCCATCTGAAAGATGATATCTCCTTCGTATACTGTTTTTTTATCTTTTTTTTCTACCTGAGATCTTGGACAAGAATGCTGCATCATGGCCATGTGCATTAACGGTATCCATTCTATTTTGGCATCTGTAATATAATTGTTGGTTTTCTTGTCTTTTATTCGAAGTGAAATACGATTGTAACCCTGCACCAAAGAACCTGTTGATGAGAATAATTCGATTACATGAGTATCATTGGTCATTTCCTGTATTTTATGAAGTCCGCTTGTTTCATCAATTGGAATTGAAGAAGAATCGTCATCAGAAGAGCAAGAGAATGAGATAATTGCTAGAAGTAAGAGCACTGTATATTTTAAAATTTTCATGAGATTTTAATTTAAATAATGATAATAAAAGGTCTGTCGAATGAATTCGAAAGAAGGAAGAATGAAATAAAAATCAAATGAAAATTGGAGGACGGAAGATATTGACGGCCTCTAAATGAGAATATAAGTTGTTGTAAAATGCATTTACTATAAAAGTAGAAGCTCTATTTTTTTCAAAAGAGAATACTGGGATTTTGACAATAAACAAAACCACGGTTTCTGCTGTTTCACTTTTCTTTTCGTTAGAAGCTGGCGTATCATTTTTATAGCTTTTTGCTAATTCTTTTTTCAAATGACATTTTCCATTACAATGCAATTCTGGAGCATTTTTGTTTTCGCATAATTCAGTTGTAATGTAATGGTAGTTGACCACATAATCCAAAAATGGAAATGCAGGTCTGAATATTACCGCAAATAAAAATATGTAAATACAAAGCTTCATTGCTTGTGATTTTTGAGAATACGAAGGTATTATGAACTTTTTTTTGACGATATGATTGTAATCATACTTTTTGAAAAACATGTTTTAGAATTTTGATCAAAAGTTTAACAAGTAAAAAACAAAGTAATGAACAAACTATTCTTATTAACAATGTTTGGTTTTATCCTGCTCACATCATGCGGGAAAGAAAAGTCAAATAGCGATCAGGATTTTTCTACTCCAGCTCCAGCTGAGAAAACAGCTGATGCAGAATCTTACGATCCAAAAAGAGGTCTTGGGAAGTATGAAACCGTTGAATTAGGAGCTTCTTTAGATAAAGCAATGGCTGAAAAAGGACTTAAAACTGCTGAAGTAAAATGTACTTCCTGTCATAAACCAACAGATGAAAAATTAGTTGGCCCGGGATGGAAAGGGGTAACAGAAAGAAGAACGCCGCAATGGATCATGAATTTTATTACCAATCCTGACCCAATGATTGACAAAGATCCAGAATTGCAGGCACAACTTGAGCTTTGCATGATTCGTATGCCTAACCAAGGATTAACAGAAGATGAAGCAAGATCTATTTTGGAATATATGCGCCAGAATGATGGGGTTAAATAATTGAAAGGAATCAAAATCTAAATAATAGCCTTATGAAAAATAAATTTTTAAAATCGATTTTCGTTGTTACGTTAGGGTGTGCTTTGTTTGTTTCGTGCAAACCAAAAGATTCTACAGATGCTGTTGAAGGCGATGCAGCCCAAAAAGTGTATGTGGCACCTGGAAAGTATGATGAATTCTACAACTTTGTATCTGGCGGTTTTAGCGGTCAGGTCAGTGTTTACGGACTTCCTAGCGGAAGATTGCTAAAAGTAATGCCTGTATTTTCTGAAGATCCGCAGAGCGGTTACGGTTACAGCGAAGAAACAAAACCAATGCTGAATACTTCACACGGTTATGTGCCTTGGGATGACCAGCATCACTTGGATTTGTCACAAACAAATGGAGAAGTAGACGGACGATGGATTTTTGCTAATGCGAATAATACGCCACGTATTGCACGTATTGACCTGAAAACGTTTAGAACTGCCGAAATTATTGAGCTTCCAAACTGTGCAGGTAACCACTCTTCACCATTTATTACTGAGAATACAGAATATGTAGTAGGAGCAAGCCGTTTTAGTGTGCCGCCAGATAATGATAATGGCGATGTGCCTATTAATACGTACAAGAAAAATTTTAAAGGATATCTTAGTTTCGTGAAAATTGGTAAAGAAGGTCAACTGGATCTTTCTTTCCAAATCGTTGCTCCGGGTGTGAATTTTGACCTTAGCCACCCAGGTAAAAAAGAATCGCACGGATGGTTTTTCTTCTCATGTTATAATACGGAACAAGCCAATACCTTATTGGAAGTTAATGCTTCCAAAAATGATAAAGATTTTATCATGGCTGTAAACTGGAAAAAAGCAGAGGAATATATTAAAGCTGGAAAAGGAAAACGAGTTCCTGCAAAATATGCCCACAATACTTGGGATGAAAAAACTCAAAGTGCTAAATCTGTAATCATTAATGAGGTTTTAACTCTAGATGCTTCTGAGTTGAAAGATATCTGTTATATGATTCCATGTCCGAAATCGCCTCATGGCTGTGATATTGATCCAACAGGAGAATATATTATTGGAAGTGGAAAATTGGCAGCTTTGATTCCTGTGTTTAGTTTCACAAAATTAAAAGATGCAATTGCTAAAAAACAATTTGATGGTGCTTACGCTGGAATTCCAGTTGTAAAATATGAAGCAGCACTTTACGGTGAAGTTCAAAAACCTGGTTTAGGACCTCTTCATACAGAATTTGATGGAAAAGGAAATGCTTATACCACAATGTTCGTTTCGTCTGAAGTGGTAAAATGGAATATCAAAGACTTAAAAGTTTTAGACAGAAAAGCAACTTATTATTCTCCTGGACACTTGATGGTTCCTGGTGGAAATACAGAAAAGCCATTTGGTAAATACATGGTGGTTTACAACAAAATTACCAAAGATCGTTATCTGCCAACTGGTCCAGAATTAGCACAAAGCGCTCAATTATTTGATATTAGCGGCGATAAAATGAAATTGCTTCTGGATTTTCCAACTATTGGAGAACCTCACTATGCACAAGGTATTCCAGCAGATAAAGTTAGAAATAACGGACAGTTGAAATATTATGATATTGCGACCAACAAACATCCTTTTGCAACTAAAGGTGAAAAAGAATCTAAAGTAGTTCGCGAAGGCAATAAAGTTCATATTTACATGACTTCTATCCGTTCTCACTTTGCACCAGATAATATTGAAGGAATTCGTGTGGGAGATGAAGTGTATTTCCATGTTACAAATCTTGAACAAGATTGGGATGTTCCGCACGGATTTGCCATTAAAGGAGCCAATAATGCAGAATTGCTAATTATGCCAGGAGAAACCTTAACATTAAAATGGGTGCCTGAGAAAAAGGGAATCTACCCATTCTATTGTACAGATTTTTGTAGTGCATTGCATCAGGAAATGCAAGGATATGTGCGCGTTTCGCCTGCAGGAAGCAACGTTCCGATTACTTACAGTGTAGGTACCAATTTACCAAAAGAATAGTCAGTAACCATAAGGGAACAAAGTATTCTTTGTTCCCTTTTATTTTGAATTATTATGAGAAATAAAAAACTATCCTCTTTTTCTAAAGTCATGCTGTTTTTATCAGGGCTTTTATTAATCGGAGCTGTATTTTTTCCTATCTGGAAAATTGAACTTAGGGCACCCCAATATCCTGAAGGTTTGGTGTTAAAACTTCATGCTTCCAAGATTGCAGGCGATGTTGATATTATAAATGGATTGAATCATTACATTGGAATGAAAACATTGCATACAGAAGATTTTATTGAATTTAAAGTTTTGCCTTTTATCCTAGTAGGTTTAGGTATTGTTTCGATTGTTTGCGCATGGAAATCAAATAGAAAAGGGCTCTTTATTTTCTTCTTTTCTTTTGTGCTTTTTGGAATATTATCTGCTTGCGATTTCTACAGATGGAATTATGAATATGGACATAATCTAGATCCGAATGCTGCTATTAGAGTTCCTGGAATGGCTTATCAGCCGCCAATGCTTGGATACAAACAATTATTAAATTTTGGTGCCTATTCAATCCCTGATATTGGTGGATGGATGCTGATTGCAGTTGGAGTTTTGCTTTTTGTTGCTATTGCAAAAGAAAAATTTGCCAAACCATCTAGTCGGCTCTTGGGCATACTGTTGGTTCCTGCTTTTCTTTATTCATGTTCCAATGATAAACCTGTTCCAATAAAACTAAATGCAGACAATTGTGATTTCTGTATGATGGGAATTAGCGATGGCAGACATGGAGCTGAAATCATTACTGAAAAAGGAAGGATATACAAGTTTGATGATATTGCCTGCATGGCACATTATTGTAAAGATCACAGAGATACTAAAATCAAGAAATATTATGTACACGACTACACTAAAAATAATGAACTGATTCCAGCAGAAAGTGCTTTTTTCGTTTCAGGAGGAGCAATCAAAAGTCCGATGAATGGAAACATTGCAGCCTTTACCAATAAGAGTGAGGCAAAAGCATTTGAAGCACAAACAAAAGGAGAAGTAAAAGAATGGACTGCAATTTTGAATAAATAAAATGCTATCTTAATTAAAATCTTAAATCATGAAACTGCATTTTTGCCTTTCACTTCTATTATTGTTTAATTGTCTTTGGTCACAGAAAATTGAAGTTGGTCAAAACAAAGCAGTAAAAACAATCAAAAAAGCAATAGAACTTGCCAAGTCTGGCGATACTATTATAGTTGATAATGGTATTTATCGAGAAGGCAATATTAGTATAGATAAAAAATTAGTTGTTAAAGGAAAAAACTTGCCAATTCTGGACGGACAGCTAAAATATGAAGTAGTTTCGATAAAAGCCGATAGTGTAGTTTTTTCTGGATTTAAAGTGATCAATTCAGGTTATGCGTCTCTGAATGATCCTTGTGGAATTAAAATATACAATAAAACAGGGGTTGTTGTAAAAGATAATTTTTTGGAGAATAATTTTTTCGGAATCTATGTCCAAAAAGGAATAAGCTGCATTGTAAAAAATAATGTCATAAAAGCCTATCAAAAAAAAGAACAGCGCATTGGAAATGGAATTCATTGCTGGAAAAGTGAGAACATGCAGATTATAGGAAATAGGATTTCTGGCCATCGCGATGGAATCTATTTTGAGTTTGTTTCTAATTCTGTAATCTGGCGAAATGTTTCTAAAGCTAATATCCGTTACGGACTGCACTTTATGTTTTCTAATGATGATGCTTATATAGGTAATGTTTTTAAAAATAATGGGGCGGGAGTAGCGGTTATGTTTACTAAAAATGTAAAAATGTTCAACAATTATTTTGAAGAGAATTGGGGCGATGCGGCTTATGGTTTACTGCTCAAAGAAATTTCAGACAGTTACATTATTGGAAATAAATTTATCCGCAATACTTCAGGAATTTATATGGAAGGAACTAGCCGTGTAAAATTGGAGAAGAATATTTTTAAAGATAATGGTTGGGGAATGAAAGTGCAGGCGAGCTGTATGGATAATGTGATTTCGTTTAATAATTTTCTTTCTAATACTTTCGACATCAGTACTAACGGAAGTTTAGTTTTGAATCATTTCAATAATAATTATTGGGATAAATATGAAGGTTATGATTTGAATCGGGACGGAATTGGCGATGTGCCGTTTCATCCGCTTAGTCTTTTTGCTGTTATTACTGAGAATAATCCGTCGGCTATGCTTTTGTTCAGAAGTTTTATGATTACGCTTTTGGATAAATCAGAAAAAATCCTTCCGAGCATAACTCCTGATAATTTTGTTGATGAATCTCCCGAAATGAAATCTCTTGTATTATGATTACTTTAAAAAATATAAATAAAAAATTTGGAAGACTACAAGTTTTGCAAGATGTAAACCTTGAGTTTAAAGCAGGAGAATGCATTGCACTTATTGGCCCGAATGGATGTGGAAAAACAACTTTGATCAAATCGGTTTTAGGGATGGTTCTGCCCGATAGTGGAGATATTATGCTGGATGATGAATCTATTTTAAAGCAGTTTGAATATCGAAACCGAATAGGGTATATGCCTCAAATTGGGCGTTATCCCGATAATATGACAATCGCTCAGATTATAGCCATGATCAAGCAAATTAGAAACTCGAAAAATGAGTTGGATGAAGATTTAATCAAAGCTTTTAAATTGGATAAAATGAGTGACAAACAAATGCGAACGCTTTCTGGCGGAACAACACAGAAGGTAAGTGCTACATTGGCTTTTCTTTTTAATCCCGACGTTTTAATTCTAGATGAACCTACTGCAGGACTGGATCCGTTGGCTGCAGAAATTTTGAAGGAGAAAATCATTAAAGAGAGAAACAAAGGAAAATTAATCTTGATTACCTCACATTTGTTAAGTGAACTAGACGATATGATTACTCAGATTATTTTTATGCAGGACGGAAAAGTTCATTTCCATAAAACTATTAAAGATCTTTTGGAATCAACAGGTGAAACCAAAATTTCAAGATCTATCGCTACCATATTAATAGAAAAACAGCATGAACAGAATAATTAAAATTGTCTTATTGGATATTCTTAAAAATAAGATTATTGTGAGTTATGCCTTAATTCTGGCATTGCTTTCTTGGGGATCTTTTATGCTTGAAGACAATACGGCAAAAGGTTTACTGACGATTTTGAATGTCATTTTATTTACAGTTCCGTTGGTATCTATTCTTTTTTCGACTATTTATATTTACAATAGTTCAGAATTTATAGAGCTTTTGCTAAGCCAGCCTATTAAAAGAAAGAAAATCTGGATTAGTCTGTTTGCTGGTCTTGCAATTGCAATGTTTCTAGCTTTTTTTCTTGGCGCAGGAATTCCGCTTTTACTAAATGCTCCAGGTATGGCAGGAGTGATGATGCTTTTTGCGGGAAGCTTAATTTCTATAGTTTTTGTATCACTGGCTTTTTTGAGCTGTATTTTAACTCGTGATAAAGCAAAAGGAATAGGTTTGGCCATTTTATTCTGGATGTATTTTGCCATTTTGTTTGATGCATTAGTGTTGTTTCTTTTGTTTCAATTTGCAGAATATCCGATTGAAGAAATGATGGTAACCTTGACCGCTTCGAGCCCGATTGATTTAGCTAGAATTCAAATATTGCTGCATTTAGATCAATCTGCCATGATGGGATATACAGGAGCTATATTTAAAGATTTTTTTGGAACCGCTATTGGTTTGTTTGTTTCTTTTTTATTACTCGTTTTATGGATTGCTGTTCCGTTTCTAATTTCGATTAGGAAATTTGACCGCAAAGATCTTTAATGTTTTATTTTCACTCAGAATCAAAAAAATATGAAAACAGATATTAGAAATAAAGATGATATAACGATATTGGTCGACGCCTTTTATTTAAAAGTAAAAACAGACGCGACTATAGGATATTTGTTTACAGAAATTGCGATGACAAATTGGGAGAAACATCTTCCTATTATGTATGATTTTTGGGATAATATTATTTTTCATACCGGAAATTTTGACGGAAATCCTATGTTGAAACATCGTATGCTAGACCAGAAAAGTTCGCTTACAGAAGTTCATTTTAAACATTGGACCCAACTTTGGAAAAAAACAGTAGATGATTTGTTTGAAGGAGAAAAAGCAGATGAGATAAAAGTTAGGGCAGAAAATATTTCAAAATGGATGATGAATAAAGTTATTTCTTAATATAAAAACGGGAACTCAAAAAAGTTCCCGTTTTTAGTTTTTAAAGATATTAGAACTGAATTAATAATTTCTTTTAACCTTATGCAAAAGAAGAAAAAATCGTCCTGTTTTGGTATGATTCAAATCATAAGACATGAAATTAATAAAATAATTTATGATCTATAATTTCAATTTTTCTGTTCTTGCTCATAAGCGATAATGTACGTATTACGGTTTCTACCCGAAGGCCTGTAAAATCTGCAATTTCTTGTCTTGTATACGGAATTTTCATTTTTATTGAATTGGCTATATTGTTTTGTTTTTTTAAATTATCTAAAAAATACTGAATACGATATTCAGGTTTATGATTAACTATATTTTTAGAAAAAACAATCTTGTTATAGATTTTCCATGCAAATAATTTGAGTATTTTAAATTGCATTTCTGGATTTTCTTCAAGAAAAGAAAAAAAGTTGTTTTTGGACAATTTTAGAATAACACAATCCGTTTGAGCAATAGCAGTAGCAGGGTAAGGCTGTCCTATAAAAAGCGGCGGTTCGCCAAAACTGTTTCCTTCATTAAAAATACCAACCGTCAAATCTTTGCCATCTTCGTTGGTGTAACACATTTTTACAGTTCCTTCTAAAATTTGATAATAAGAAATAGCTGCGTCATTTTCGAAGAAAATAATGGAGTTTTTGGCAACTTTTTTTGCTACGGCTCCCCAAGTGTAAAGTAAGTCAGTATCAATATGCATGGCAAAACAATTAATACGTTGCGAAGAATTGGTAAAGTGTCTGGATTAGTTTTAATTAAAACAAAGAAAGACATTAAGCAAAAAAGAAAACATGATATTTGTTAGCTTTTGAAATGTTTTTAAATCAAAAAAGAAAAAAGCATGAAAAAGAGAGCTAAACTCTTTATCATGCTTTAGAATTGTAGAATTAAAAAAATTATTTTGCGTCTATCAGAGTAAGTGAAACTCTTCTGTTTTGCGGTTTATTTTCTGCTGGAGTATTTGGAACTAAAGGTTCGCTTTCTCCTTTTGAGAATAAATGCATACGGTTAGACTCTATTCCTTTGTTCTGTAAATAATCTGAAACTGCCTGAGCTCTTTTCATTCCAATTTCAAGATTGCGTTTTTCAGTTCCTATATCACAAGTATATCCAGTAATATTTAGATCTGTGTCTTTGTTTGATTTTAGAATTTTAGCAATTTCATCCAATCTTGTTGCCAATTCTGGAGTTACGCTAGTATTTCCAATTTCTTGGAATGCAAGAGGTTGTTTCTCAATATAGTTTCTTTCCTCTATAGTCAGTTCTTTTTTAGCAGGCGGAGTTTCTACAGCTTTTTGCTGTACAGGAGCTTCTTCCTGAACAGGAGCTCTTTCTGTCTGAGTAAAAGTTTCTTCTTTCGCCTTTACGGGTTCTGATTTCTCTTTAGCTAATGAAAAACCTAATTTTAATTGAATACCAGCAGATAGATAACGGCTTTCCTTAACGATTCTGCTATTTCCAATTGTACCGTTTGCCTGAATATTGTCAAGTCCGTTTGGATTGTAAGCCACAATATTGGTATTTGGAGTTTCTTTTGCCAAATCTGTTAAACCGTAATCAACGTATAAGCCTGTATAAAGCTTTGTTTTTTCTGCTAGTTTGAATGTTAGACCAGTTTCAAAACTTAACATAAAAGCAGGATCTAAGCTTACAGTTGTTTTATCCTGCCAGTTGGTTACTTTTCCGAATCCGTGAGATGGTAAATCGTCAACCAAAAGATTTACATCTGGATAATAGCCGCTCAGCTGTAACTCAGAAGCTGAAGCTTTTACAGTTTGCTTTTCTGGAAACATAATTTTTCCTCCGAATCCAAAGTACAGTTGTGTCTGAGAAGCAATTGATGTTCTGTATTGAAGAAGAAGCGGAATCGCGAAACCAATAAAATGTTGATCTTCTTTATAGTTGGTAGGAGTGACCCGATACTCAAATGCAGAAGTTTGGTCATCGACTTCATAGGTTGAAATTGTCGTTCCGTTATTTAATTCAAAACTATTTTGATTATAAGTAACATCAACACCTGTCGAAATTCCCCAGTGATCGCTGAAGAAATAGGTGTATCCAACACCTATTCCTCCGCCAAATTTTAGTTTACCGTCTCCGATATTGCTATCGTATAGAATTCCAGACGGACCGCCGTTAATTTTAAAATTAATTTCCTGTGCTTTTATCGTGACGCTAAACAGTGTAAGTATAGCTATGGTGGCTTTAATTTTCATTGCTTGTAATTTTAAATTAAATCTCATTTTTATTTAACCAATAAGTTGATTGTTTTTAACTGACCGTCAGCCAGTTTAAGAACAACAATGTATAAGGCTGTCTGTGATGGAGCGATAATTTGATTTTTGGCTTTTACATTTGAAATAGTCTGCACTAATTTCCCTGCAATGTCATAAATAACCACCTCAGATCCATTTAATTGAGATTCGCTAAAATCACACTCTAAAGTAAATTCTCCTCCTGGCTTAACTGGGTTTGGATAAATTTTGATTTTCTTGGTGAAAACTGTTCCAGTAGCCTCAATTGGACAAGATTTGATAGAATTTCCATTTTTATCTTTTGCAATTACATGATAAGTACCGTTTAGTGGCAGAATTTCACTATAATATTGCTTAGTTGCTCCAGAAATAGCCGCTCCGTTTTTGTACCACTGCCAAGCGACATAATTATTTGAACTATTATCAAAGAATAGAACATTAGCCCATTGCTGTATAACAAGTCCAGATTGGCTTATTTCAATTGGTTTAACAACGGCTGTTGCAGCATTATGATTCTGATCTCCAATTTGAGTTGCAGTAATGGTTGAGCTTCCTGAACCTGTAATGTTTAAAGTAGATCCTGAAATTGTTCCCAATGCTGGATTTGCTATTGCATAAGAAACTGGCAAACCGCTATCAGTTGTTGCAGTTAAGGTAACATTTTTAGAATCTGAACAGCCAAATTCTAAAGTCTGATTCCAAGTAATTGTTTGATTTGCTTTAGTAATTTCAAATTCTGCACCAGTAAAGGCAATTACGTAATCTGCCCCAGCATTGACTGTTCCCAAGTTAATGTTGTATTTTCCAACATTTTCGCCAGCATCTCTTGTAAGCAGACCACTAAGTATTGAGTTTGTATCTCCGTTAGCAAAACCTAAAGCTGTATAATTGAATACTGGATCGGCTGTACCATATACTTTGGTATGTCCTGTTGCGGCAGTTATAGTAAGAGTATATTTTTGAGTAGTAAAACTTACTTCGTTTCCATAATTAACAAAACCGTTACTGTTTATAGCATAAGTTCTAACATAATACGTTCTATTTCCTCTAAGTCCAGATAAAGAGTTTGTAAATGTTCCTAATGCAGCAGTGACATTAATTTTAGTATCAGCTGTAGTAGGGTTAGCATGCTGAGCATATACAAAACCAACTTCTGTTAAACACGATCCACTGTCAGTATTTATTCCGTCAGAAGATGCTGTACCAGATAATGAAGCAGTTGTTGTAGTTATTCCAGATACGACCGCCGTATTTAAATTAACAGGATTAACAGGCTGAACTACTTCAACGGTTGCAGTAGCTGTACAAGAATTAGCATCTGTAACTGTTACAGTGTAAGTTCCGGCTGCAAGACCAGTTGCTGTTGCTGCATTTCCTCCAGATGGAGACCAAGAGTAGGAGCAAGCACCTGTACCACCTGTTACGCTAACTGTAGCCGACCCGTTATTTCCGTTATGGCAAGATACTGCTAAAGGAGTTGCAGTTAAGGTTAAAGCATCTGGTTCTGTAATGGTAATGGTATTTGTTGTAGAACATGAATTTTCATCTGTAACCGTTACGGTATATATTCCTGCTGTAAGGCCGGTTGCAGTCGCTGCACTTCCGCCAGACGGAGCCCAAGAATAAGTATAAGCTCCAGTTCCTCCAGTTGCAACTACAGATGCTGTACCGTTATTGCCTCCGTTGCAAGACACATTAGTATGTGTGTCAGTTGCTGAAAGTACTGTCGGCTCGGTAATTTGTACAGACTCTGTTACAAAACATCCGTTTTCATCAGTTACAGTTACAGTATAAGTATTTGGACTTAATCCTGTAGCTGTTGCAGCAGTTCCTCCAGATGGTGACCAAGAATAGGTATAAGATCCGGTTCCTCCTATAGGAGTTACAGTAGCTGTTCCGTTATTTGCCTGATAGCATAAAACGTCTGTTTTAGCTACCGTTGCTGTAAGAACAGGAGGTTCAGTAATAGTTACGCTTGCCGTAGTCTGGCATAGGTTGGCATCTTTGACAGTAACTGTATATGTTCCTGCTGCTAAACCAGAAGCAGTTGCGGCAGTTCCTCCAGAAGGAGACCAAGAGTATGTATAAGCTCCAGTTCCTCCTGTAACATTTACAGTTGCAGTTCCGTTAGAACCTCCGTTACATGAAACATCAGTTTTAGATGTCGTTGCTATAAGTGCATCAGGTTCTGTTATGGTAACACTTTGTGTTTTAGAACATGAGTTGGCATCTGTTACAGTTACAGTGTAAGTTCCTGCTTTAAGACCAGTTGCGGTAGCTGTTGTTTGAGCAGGTGTTGTATCCCATGAATAGGTATAGCCACCAGTTCCTCCAGTTACTGAAATACTTGCCGAACCATTGTTTCCGGCATTGCAGCTAACATTTGTTTTAGCGCCTGGTGTTATTACAATAGCTGATGGCTCAGTGATTGTAAAGTTTTTGACAATTGAACATCCATTGCTGGCAGTGATTGTTACAGAATAGTTTCCGGCACTAAGGTTGTTTGCAGTGTCAGAAGATCCTCCAGAAGGAGACCAACTATAAGTAAACGGTCCAGCGGCTCCTGAAGGAATTACTGAAGCAGAACCAGTGTTGTATCCATTGCATAGCACATTAACTTGATAAGTAGCAGCTACTAGTGTATTAGTTGTATTGATGATAAAGTTTTTAGTGACCGTACATCCATTTCCATCTGTAATGAGGCAGCTGTAATTGCCTGCTGCCAAGTTGGTAATATTTTGCGTGGTAGCACCTCCTGGTGTCCATAAATAGCTATAATTACCAACACCGCCAAATGGTGTTACAGAAGCTTCTCCACCCACAGAACAAGTTGCATTTGTCTGCGAAGTAGTAGCGCCTAAAACTGAAGGCTGATTGATCGTAAAATTTTTAGTAATAGAACATCCATTAGCATCTGTAATTAGACAGCTATAATTTCCTACGGTTAAGCCAGTAGCAGTAGCAGCTGTACCTCCGGATGGAGACCATAAGTAGGTATAATTTCCAGTCCCACCTGATGCTGTAACTGTAGCAGTTCCTGTTGCTCCGCCATTACATAAAACATCTGTTTGAGATTGTATGGCGGTTAAAACTGGCGGTTGTGTAATTTCAAAAGTATGCGAATCTTGGCAATTATTCTCATCAATTACGGTTATAGTGTAAATACCAGCCATAAGACCACTTATTGATGTGCTATGGGCTCCAGTACTCCAATTATAAGTGTAAGCACCAGTACCACCTGTAACAGTTACAGAAGCTGAGCCATTCGATCCTCCATTGCAAGAAACATTGGTTTGACTCGGAGTTATTGTAAGTGCAGGTGGCTCAGTTATAGAGAAATCTAGTGTTTTTACACATTGGTTTGCATCTTTTACAGTTACAGTATAAGTTCCAGTAGAAAGCCCATTTGCAGAGGCAGTTGTTTGGATAGGATTAGTATTCCAAGAGTAAGTATAATTTGGTGTACCACCAGAAGCAATTACCTGTGCAGTTCCATTACCTCCTCCATAACAAGAAGTATTTGATACAGTGCCTTTCGTAAGCGTAAGAGGAGCTAAAGGTTGTCCTATTGTTACATTTGCAGTATTAGAACATAAATTTTCATCCGTTACAGTTACGGTATAAGTTCCTGCTGTCAATCCTGTGATAGTAGCAGTATTTGCTCCATTAGACCATAAGTATGTATAGTTTCCAGTTCCTCCATTTGGAGTTGCAGTTGCTTGACCTGTTGAATCACCAAAACAGGCTACATCAACTTTAGAAGTGAGTATGTTAATATGATTAACGGTTAGTGTTGCACTGCTTGAAGTAGCAGACGGAGTACATGTTCCGCTTGCGACAGCTCTATATTTGTATCCGTTAAATGCAGCAGGAGCACCAGTTATAGTCAAAGTAGAAGTGGTAATGCCAGAATAAGGAGCACCATTTGGCACATCAACAAATCCTCCACCTTGACCATTATCTACCTGCCATTTGAATGCAGTTGCATTGGATGCGGTTATTGAAAAAGTAGTATTACCACCAGAACAGATAGCTATTGATGAAGGATTTGATGTAATAGCAGTAGCTGAATTTACAGTAAGAGTAGCACTATTTGATGTAGCTGGTGGAGTACAAGTTCCAGATGCAACAACTCTGTATGAATACCCGTTCATTGCCACTGTTGCTCCAGTTATTGTAAGAGTTGTGTTAGTTGCTCCAGAATAAGGGGCACCGTTTGTTATATCGACAAATCCTGCACCATCACCTTTGTCTACCTGCCATTGATATCCTGTAGCATTAGAAGCATTAGCTGTAAAAGTAGTATTAGCTCCTTGACATACAGAGCTTGCAGAAGGCTGTGCAGTTATAGAAGGCGAAGAATTTACAATTAAGGCAACATTATTTGAAGTAGCAGTTGGCGTACAATTTCCGATTGCCATAACTCTATATAAATATCCACTTAAAGCAGCAGTTACTCCAGTTATAGTTAGGGTCGCAGTATTAACTCCAGAATAAGTAGAATTAATTGGCACAGGATTAAAACCTGCGCCTTGATCTATATACCATTGGTAGCCTGTTGCATTTGATGCTGTAACAGATATCGTAGTGTTGTCTCCAACACAAACTGGTGCAACAGATGGTTGCGTTGTTATAGAAGGAGCAGGGTTAATAGTAAGAGTAGCACTATTTGAAGTAGCATTTGGAGCACATCCCCCGCTTACTATAACTTGATATTTATATCCGTTAAATGCAGAAGTTACGCCAGTTATAGAAAGCGTAGCTGTTGTTTGGCCAGAATAAGGCGCACCATTTGGCACATTAACAAATCCTCCACCATTATCTACTTGCCATTGATATCCTGTTGCATTTGATGCAGTTACAGAAAAAGTAGTATTTGAACCTGAACAGACAGCTATTGATGAAGGATGTGCTGTTATGGTAGGAGCAGAATTTACTGTTCCTGTTAATGCGATATTTTTTGTAGTTATTCCTGTGGAAGATACTGTTAGATTTCCTGAAGGAGATCCTGTAGCATTTGCTGCCATGCGAACATATAAAGTCCGACTCACACTTCCAGAACTAGGAACTATATCTAAAAATGGAGTATAGCTTCCCCCCGCAGAAGTAGCAATTTCAAAGCCTGTTGGAAGAGCTATTGATAAATTTGCTATTAGCCCTCCTGCATTTACACTAAAAGATTGTGGACTAGATGCTGAACCAGAACAAGCCGAGAATCCGCTTAAAGAGCTTACACTTACACTTGCTCCAGGTGGTTCTGTTATGGTTACTTGTTGAGTTGTATCGCAGCCACCAAAGCCATCTGGCGTATTATCTCTGACAGTTACAACATAAGTTCCCGCCACAAGACCTGTTGCAGTAGCACTTGTACCCCCAGAAGGAGCCCAAGAATAAGTGTATGGTGAATTCCCGCCACTTACAGAAATTGTTGCAGAACCATTAGCTAAACCATAGGCACTAACATTAGTTTGAGCAGAAACAGAAGTCGAAATTGCTGTTGGTACTGTTAATGTTGCGGCATTAGAATTTACAGATCCTGATAAATTTGTTGCAACACAGCGATATTGGTAACCATTCATGCTAGACGTAGCTCCTGTAATTGATAGTGTATTAATCGTAACTCCAGAATAAGGAGCAGTATTTGAAATATTTGTAAACCCGCTCCCTGTGTTAACTTGCCATTGATAGCTTGTTGCATTTGATGCTGTAATAGAAAAGCTAGTATTGTCTGAAGGACAAATGGTTTTGCTAGTAGGGTGAGAAGTAATTGTTGGTATAGTACCAATATAAGTATATGCTGTCGGTAGTGTTTGTGCAGTTGTTGCTTTTATCCAGTTCGCCTGATTCATTAAAGCGGTTCTGGCTGATGCTGCATTAAGAAATGGAGCTCCAGTACCATTAAATTTAGCTGAAGTTGCTATAGTAGTACTAGATACAGTTCCAACATAAAAGGCACTAGTTCCATTCACGAGTCCAGGAGGAATAGTGGAAGAATTTGGCCCCGATGGGCAAGTAGGGGGAGGAGCTTCCCACCCAGCTTCGGTTGTGTTTCCATTACAAAAGGAATAGGAAATTCCAGAAATTAAAGTTACTCCTCCACCAGTGATTGAACCTCCGCCTCCTTGAAAGGCAATAATTTGATCGCCACCAGCTGATAATGATAATCCAAAAGTAATATTGCTTTCCGCACTATTGTATGCTACGGTTCCATTAGCATTTGAAGTAGAAGTGGATGTATCGTACGCAGAAGCGCTTAATCCAGTGATAGTGACTTCTGTTCCAGCAGCGAGTGCACTTGAGCATGTCCATGTGATAGTACCTTCTGTTGTACTGGTATTGGGAATGGCTAACCAGCCCGATCCAGTATATCCTCTATCTGTAAAACTAATTGTTGTAGTTGCGGAAATATCCTTAAGTAAAACAAAGGAAAATGAGTCACTAGAAGTAGGTGGAGTTGGATTAGCATCATAACCTGAAAAGGCAATATCTCCCGCACTCAAAGTAGTCTGAGAATTACCTAAGTAACTCTGCGTAAATATCCCTAAAAATAAGGCAATATTTAAGATTTTTTTAATTTTAGAGTAAAAATGTTTCATAATAAGTTAGTTAAATTATAGAGGCAAATTGCTCACCGTTTTTAAGACCAAAAGCGAGCAATTTATGCCCACTCATAAAACCTTCATCGGTATAAATAGTATTTATACGTAATTGTGTATTATTGTAACATTGTATAATTAGACCATTATTTTCATTAATTTCTAATACTGTTCCTGGTGCTTTTGTAGTATTTACAGCTTCTTGTGTTTGCGAAACTTCCAAAAAGCGAATATTTAAACCGTTCCATTGTGTATAAGCTCCTTTATTCCAAGGATTGCAAGCATTTACCAAAGCTTGTATAGATTTAGAATCTTGTTTTTCCCATTGTATGGATACGTCAGTTATGATTGGTTTTTTATAATATTTGGCAAGTGTTTCATCTTGAGATAAACCTTTGTCATTTAGTTGTAATTGTACAAAAAGTTCAGGCAATATATAAGAGGCCAAATACGACAAATGAGTGCAAAGCATACCATGGGTTAAATCAGCATGAAGCGGAAGCGTTTTCTTTAAAATAATTTTTCCTTTATCTATTTCTTTTTCAATCGCATGTATAGAAATTCCAGTTTCATTTTTCTGGCTTCTAATTGATTCAAAAACCGGGTCGACGCCACGCATTTCTGGTAAGAGTCCGTAATGGAAATTATAAAATAAATTTGGGTTCTGATCAATAATTTCATCTGGAACTTTCCAAGGAAAAGTCATTGTAAAAATATATTTTAAGTGATTTATTTTTAAAATTTCTTTTATTTGAGGTATTAGTTTTGCTTTTTCAAACCAAATTATATTGACATCAACGTTTGCTGCAAAAACAGAACAGAAAGCTTTTACTTCTTCATTTTCAATTGGCACGCCAATTGTGTGTAACCTTCCAAGACTATATAATGTTTGTATAGCTGGAAATGCCATTCGGTTGTTACATAATACTACTATGTCTCGTATTGGACTCATGAATCTAAACAAGCATAAGAGTTAAACCATGAATTGGTAGTCGTGTTTTGAAGCGCCAGAATATGATGATAGAGACGATTGCGTTCTTCTTCCAGATTAGGAACTTCTTTTATATCCGTCAATATGCAATTTTCTGTTTCTTCATTTTTAGCTACTGTTGCGTAATATATTGGGGCTTCAGAGAATCCGGTATCAGGATTCATATAAACTCTTCCTCTAGGAGAATCAATAGTAATATTATCTAACGATAGGCCATTTGAGTTAACTATAAATAAGGCAGCTTCCCAGCCTAAAAGAGAAAATACATTGGCCTTGTGCATTTTAATGCCATTTAAGGTAGTATTAAAAACGTCATTCTCTTTGGAGATTATGTTCGTTGACCACGGTACAGCACAACTCCATTCATATTGAGGATAAGGAATTTTAGACAGCCAGATTTCTTCAGCAGTAAAACCGCTTCCATAAGTTTTGCTTGATGCAAGATTTTTTAATTTAGCAGATTCTCTAAAAAAATCTTCCGCCATATCGCCACAAAATGATGCTAAAATAGTTGTGTTATTATTATTTTCAAGAAACTCTTCTAATGGTCCCAGATTAAAGTCAGATCTTTGAAGAGCAGTCACATGATTGTACGTAATTTTCGCTCCCTTGTCTTCAATTGCAGTAGCAAAAGAATAGGAAGGACGATAACCTGCATCGTAGAAAGAACAGGTTATAGCAAAATTATTTTGTCCATCTTCAATAGCCTTATTTACTATTGCGCGTGAACATAAACTACCCTGCAATGAGATAAAATAAACATTGGATAGTTTTTTTTCAGAATTTTGAAAATGATAACCACTGTCTAATACAATTAGCAATTTACTAGAACTTTCAAAGAGTGGATGTATGTATGAAGCTGCCTCAGGATTGATATAAGCAATAATAATGTCTACACCATTTAACAGCAGTTGTTCACTGCAAGAATAAATGTCTTTATTATTTGCGCCAACACCTATACTAGCTGTTACGATTTCATGTTTATCATCTTGTCCCATTTTTTTTAATGAATATTTAAAACCATCCATTATATCAAATGACATAGAAGGATAAATAACAGATCTAGGCAAGAGTAAAGCTATTTTCATAAAGATTATTTTTAAAATAAAAATTACCCATTAGAAAATCTAATGGGTATAATAAACTGTTAGTTTCTTGAGGGAAACACTCCCTGAAGGCATATTATATAATTCATTCCCAAATAAGGTTGTTGAACTGAAATAGGCTGATTGTTGCCCGTCAAATTTACTGTTACTGTAGGAGCAACAGGTTTTAAAGCCGCATTGGCTGCTTTATTTGAATACAAACCTTGTAGGATCGCGAGAGTATTATTTGTTGCTGATGAACTGTCTCCTGTATCTGAGTAGGATGGCATTTCAAAAGATCCGCTTGCACTATGATTATGAGCAGGTAGATTAGATAAGAGAGCTGTTACAGAATTACTTCCCATTACAGTACCTAATTGAAATTGCGCAAGACCTGCGGGATTACCAGTTCCAGCAGGAATTCTTCCTCTAAAATCAGGCAAGCAAAAAGTGTTAATGCCATTGCCTCCAAATGTTGTTCCTAATAGGCTGAATAAAGCCTGGTTTGTACTTATGTTAAGGATTTGACCATAACAAAATGCCCAAGTTTTTGGCGCAAAGTTTGGTGCAAATAAACGAATTTCGGATATTGTTCCTTCCATGGTTCCTTTTTTTAGTTAGTTTCTACTTGGAAAAATACCTTGTACACAAATAATATAATTGGTAGCAAGGTATGGTTGAATTATGCTGAAAGGAATAGAACTTCCCGCGTTTTGAACTGCCACTGTTGCATTTTCAACTTTTAGATCTGTGTCAAAACCTTGTGTTGAGTAAGCCTGTGGTAGTCCCGCTAATATGTTGCCAGTAGGGGAAGCTAACTCTCCATTTGCATTATCAGCAGGAATAGCCAATGAACCTGCAGCAATATGTGTATGTGATGGCATTTGATTAATAGTCATCGTAACATTTTCTGTACCGCCAATTTGACCAAGTATTATATTGGGTAATCCTGTACCTTGACCTGTACCTACTGGAACTCTGCCTTGAAGATCAGGTAGTTTAAATGTATTTTGACCATCACCGCCATATGTAGTGCCAAGTAAAGCATAAAGTGCGTCGTTGTTAGCAATGTCTATTGTTGCTCCATTGCAAAAAGCCCAACCTCTTGGAGCAAAATTCCCTCCAAATAAACGGATCTCTCCTAAATATCCTTCCATTATATACTTTTTTTAGGTTATAAATTGTTTGTCTTTTGAAGATTAATTACGAGCCGGAAATGTACCGTCTAAACATATAATGTAATTCATCCCAATAGAAGGTTGCATAATAGACAGTGGTAGATTTTGACCTGTAAGGCCTGTGGTTACAGTAAAACTAGCTGTTTTCAAAGTCGTATCACCTGGAAGTGTAGAGTACATGGAGGCTTTAGCCGCTAAAACATTACCATCTGGAGTACCAGAATCACCCGTGTCAGAGTAAGCGGGAATCTTAATAGTTGCAGCGGCGGTGTGATTATGTATTGGCAGATTTGAGAGTGTTAAGGTAACCCCATTTGTTCCTGCCATTTCTCCAAGTGCATATGGACTTAGACCATTTCCGTTTCCAAAGCCTATAGCTACTCGTCCTCCAAAGTCAGGTAAACCAAATGTTGTAGAGCCATTTCCACCATATACAGTGCCAATTAAAGAAAATAGTGCAGTATATCTTTGTATGGGTAAAATTTGCCCGTTGCATGATGCCCAAGATCTGGGTACAAAATTTGCGGCAAAATGCCGAATTTCTCCAACTGTTCCTTCCATAATTTTTAAGATTTAATAAGTTAGTATTAGTTTTTTGATCGTGTTTTACTTAAGTGCTAAATTACTCTATAACTAAATTATGGGTACAAGGGTTTATACGTGTTTTTGCTAAAATGCTATTATTTAATATCTTACCTTAAAAGTAAGAAAATAATTTCAATATTTTTATTCAAAGAGAAATGTTTTGGGCAATAAAAAAGGCAGTATTCGATACTGCCTTTTTCTGTGTTTTAACTTGAGAATGTCAAGCCTTTATTTTTGAAGCTTACATAAAGCTCTTGCCTTGCGGAACTTATCGTTTCTTCGGTTCTGTAAATACTGCACCAGAACTTGATTAGAAGTTTATATTTTCCATCAGAAATTGAGCTGTAATATATTTGTGATGGTTTTGAATTGTTTACCAACGGAAGGTTGGAAAGTGTGTCATTTACAATCGTATTAATTTCCTCTGGAATGGTTTTTCCGTTAATTTCAAATGTAATTTCTACTAACTTAAAATTATCGGTATACGTCCAGTTCGTGATATTTTGAGACAATAAGTTACCATTCGGAATAATGATTTCGGCACCGTTTGGAGCATTGATCTTGGTTGTTCGCAATCCCATTGATTTGATGCGGCCAGATTCTGAACTAATTTCAACCACATCGCCAACTTGAATCGGTTTGTCAAAAATCAAGATAATTCCCGATACAAAATTGTTGACAATGTTTTGAAGCCCAAGTCCGACACCGACACCAAGAGCGCCTAGAAGAATGCTCAATTTGTCTAAAGGCATTCCAGAAGCCGCAACTGCAAGCAAATAACCGCTTATAAGAACCACCAATCTAGTGATAAGCAATTTTGAATGCTGTCTTTTATTGATGTTTTCTTCGTTTTCATCATCAATTTCTCCAAAGAAATAAGCAACATATTTCTGCAATAAGTGCGCAGCCCAGATAATAATAAAGAATAAAACGATATTACCTAGAGTAAACGTAATACTTCCAATTGTATTTGGATGGCTTAATAGTTTTGTCAAAGCAGCACGAAGCGACTCCCAAATATTCAAATTAGAAGCAATTACAATTAGCCACATATAGCTAATCACAATGATAAAAGGTCTTTTTAAAGTATCTGATAAACTTTCGTAATCAAACATTTTTTCAATTCCTCTTTTTACTCTAGTGGTATAAATTTGAAGTAAAATAATTTCCAAAATAATCTTCAAAAGCACACTTAAAGCAACAATTTGAGTAAGCGATATAAAAGCTGTAAGACTTAACATATTAGAAAGAGAAACTCTTCCGAATAAATTATAAAGAATAGACAAAACATTTAGCCCAATAAAAATGATACTTGCCCACTTAAAAAAGCCTTTTATATAAAGTTCTTCTTTAAGTGTTTTAATCTGAACTAAACCGTAGCGGATTCCTAAAATATTGATCGCAACAAAAGCAAAACGCTGCAATAATCCGATTGTGATAAACAAGTCCAAAAAGCAAAGTGCAAAGAATAATCCTAATAAGAAAAGCCAGTTTCTCATAGCAACGCCAGACCACTGATTTTTGAAAAGAAAGATTAAAACGCCAAGTAAGGAAAGCTGAATTAACTCTAAAAATAGAGCAGGAGCATATAAATTGGTAACCACTGCAATGTTTAATGCAATCACTAAAACTGGCAATAAAACACCTCGATTTAAATATTTAAAATTTAAAAGCTTCAAGTTTTCGGCATAACCATTTGTTTTAAGGTATTTGATGTTTTTGGAAATGTACCAAAACAAAAGCCCCATAAAAAAGCACAAAGTGATAAGTCCGCCAGCTTTATAACTTAGATAGTAAGCGGCGACATTTTCTTCAATTATAATTTTGGCTTTAATGTTGTGGGTCACCCTTTTCTTTACGGCAGAATCACTAATTTGCCATAGAGAAGGATATTCTTTTTTGAAAATGCTGATTCCAGATTTCTCCAATTTGCTTTCGACGGTTGCCAAGGCATTAGAAACAGCAATTTTTCGTTGTACAGTTAGTCTCTTTTTGTTGTTTAGCGTCGTCTGGTTTTTAGTCATTAGACTATCAGTGGCAACATATCTTTTTCTAAGGTTCCCGAATTCTTTTTTAAATTGCTTACGGCGTATGGTATCTTTTAATAAAGTAATTAAAGTTTTGTCTTTACGAAGATCAATTACGCGTTTCTTGATGTTTTCAAGATTTTGATTTTGATCATTGATAGCTTTGTTCTGTTCTTCCAATTCTTGTTGAATTTCCTGAAGAACAACTCGGTACATCTGTTGGTTTCTCACATTAGGATTGGCTCCTTTTAAACTGGCTAAGATTAAATCCAGTTTGCTTTCGGTACGTTTCATATCGCCAAAAAGATGACGCGTATCTCCTGCAAAATCAATGTCGTTATAAGCAGATTCTAAAACTTCTCCGGCTTTCTCAATTGCCATTAAGTAATCGCTATCTGTTGCTGTAGTATCGTTAAATAGTCTTCCGCGGCTTTCTTTTTTTGCAGTTTTTTGTTCTTGACTGTAATTGAAATGTGAGAAGAAAAGGAATAAAAATAAAGAGAAAAAATAAAGTGTTCTTTTTTGAATAGTCATAGTATTAAAGGCTTATTTGGGAGCTCAAATTTAATTTTTTTTGAAAGATTTTCAGTTAAGAAAAATTAAATTTAAAACTATAACTTCATATTTGGAAAGAGATTTTTATTCCAGATCTCTTGAAGTAATTTCTTGCTCAATTTCTTTAAGAGAATTCGAATGGTTAATCATAATGAATGCCAAAATAAAAGGAAATAGTATTAAAATTAGAAATCCCTTTTTTAGAAGTAGCAACACAATAAGAATGAATAATAGGATGGCAACTAGAATCAAAATTGTAATTGTGGTCTGAATTGTTTTTTGAGCTTTTAACAGCTCTTCAATACTCATGTCGCTTGGTTTCTTTCCTTTCATTTTATATTTTTACTTTAGAATTACAACAAATTTTATTTAAAAAACTTTTCAAAACAATAAGTCAGTTTTTTTTGACTACCACCAATTATTATGGAAGAAACAGAAACTTGTCCAGCACAAAGACTTTTAAAAATGTTATCTGGAAAATGGAAGGCAGAAATTTTTCGCCTGGCTGTAGAATCGCCTTTACGTTTTAATGCTTTACTGCGCCAGATTCATGGTTCAAACAAACAATCTTTGGCTACAGCTTTAAAGGAATTGGAAGAAGAAGGACTTTTGGAAAAAATTACAATTAAACTAAAACCACTGCATATTGAATATAATTTGACTGAAAAAGGAAAAGCTTTAATTCCTGTTTTTCAGCATTTGGAAGGATTGTCCCAATAATTCTAAATTGTTAAAAGATATATTCAAACTATTTTTCATAGTGAAAAATTATATTATTTGGGTTAAATTTGCCTTGTGCGAAAATTGATTGTCTACATATTCATCTTTTTAATAGCTTCCAACAGCAGTTTTGTACAGCAGTTTTATAAACTGCCGATACTAATTGAACACTATCAGGAGCATAGACAATTAATGGATCTTAGTTTTATCGATTTCTTGTCTATGCACTATTGGGGAGAAGATTTGAAAGACAATGATGCTGATCGCGATATGCAGCTTCCTTTTAAAACAATCAGCAGCAGTGCTTTTCACTTTGTTTTTATTTTAGACGACAAAGATTTGCTTCCAGTTCCTTTTAATCTGGAATTGCCTCAATCAAAAATTCCTACTTACAGATCAGATCTTTTTTCAGATCCAAATCTGCTATCTCTATTTAGACCTCCAATCGCATAGTTATTTTTTTAAATTTTTATTGAAGCAGCTGAAACATTTCGTTTTCCAGCCGTTCATTTATTATTTTTTAATTAATACACTATGCTTAATAAAGTAATTCAGTTCTCAGTTAAGAACAAACTGGCAATTGGAATCTTTACATTGCTGTGGATTGTCTACGGCGTGTACGAGGTTACCCAATTGCCGATTGATGCCGTACCAGACATCACAAATAATCAGGTTCAGATTATTACTACAGCGCCATCTCTTGGAGCTGAAGATGTAGAAAGATTAATCACTTTCCCGATTGAACAAGCTATTAGCAATATTCCGCATCTTAAAGAGAGCAGAAGTATTTCGAGATTCGGACTTTCATTAGTAAGTGTTGTTTTTGAAGATGATGCCGATGTGTATTGGGCTAGACAGCAAATTACTGAAAGACTGCAGCAAGTAGAAATAGATCGAAATACCAACAGGCCAGAAATGGCGCCAGTAACCACTGGTTTGGGAGAAATTTACCAATATGTTTTAAAGCCAAAACCAGGTTTTGAAGAAAAATATTCTTTGGAAGATTTAAGAACCATTCAGGATTGGACAATAAGGAGACAGCTTTTAGGAACAGCAGGAATTGCTGATGTTTCTACTTTTGGCGGAAAATTGAAACAGTATGAGATTGCTGTAAATCCTGCCAGATTGAAAGCTCAAAATCTAACTATTAGCGAAGTTTTTACAGCTCTAAATAGCAGTAACGAAAACACTGGAGGAGCTTATATTGAGAAAGGACCAACAGTATCTTATATTAGAAGTACTGGTTTAGCTAAAAGTATTGAAGATATTGAAAACATTGTGGTTAAAAGCACACAAGGCGGACTTCCTATTTTAGTTAAAGATGTTGCTGATGTTAAGATTTCTTCAGCAATTCGTTACGGTGCATTGACGACAGACGAATATGGTGAATCTGTCGGCGGAATTGTTATGATGCTGAAAGGAGAAAATGCTAATAATGTTATTGTCAACGTAAAGGACAAAATTGCCGAAATTGAAAAAATTCTTCCAGAGGGTTTAAAAATTGAACCATTTTTAGACCGAACAAAAATGGTAGACAATGCTATTGGAACTGTAGAAAAAAACTTAATTGAAGGGGCACTAATTGTTGTTTTAATTTTAGTTTTATTTCTCGGAAATCTTAGAGCAGGTTTTATCGTGGCTTCAGTTATTCCGCTGGCGATGCTTTTTGCTATCATTATGATGAATACTTTTGGCGTAAGCGGAAACCTAATGAGCCTCGGTGCCTTAGATTTCGGATTAATTGTCGACGGAGCCGTTATTATTGTGGAAGCCATTCTGCACCATCTTCATAGTTCAAAAAAATACAAAGCAATAGATTCTATTTCGCAAGAAGAAATGGATAAAGAAGTAACAGGTTCTGCCGCACGTATGATGAATGCAGCTGTTTTTGGACAGATTATTATTTTAATTGTTTATCTGCCGATTCTTTCTTTACAAGGAATAGAAGGCAAAATGTTTAAACCAATGGCGCAGACTGTTGCTTTTGCCATTTTAGGAGCTTTCATTTTGTCATTGACTTATGTGCCAATGGTGAGCGCTTTATTCTTAAGTAAAAAAATAAGCCATAAAAAGAATCTTTCAGATCGTATTATGGAAAGATTGGAAAATGCTTATGAAAGATGGTTAACTAAAGCACTGCGTATTAGAAAAGCAATTGTTATAGGAGCATTTGTTCTTTTTGGAATTGCAGTTTTATTGTTTGGAAGAATGGGAGGAGAGTTTATTCCGCAATTGGAAGAAGGGGATTTTGCTGTCGAAACCCGATTATTATTGGGAACAAATCTTTCTTTGACAACAGAAACAATTACAAAAATATCTAAGGAGTTAAAGAAAGAATATCCAGAAGTAGAGCAAATAGTTTCCAGAATTGGTAGTGCTGAAATTCCAACCGATCCCATGCCAATTGAAGGAGGGGATATGATTATTGTTCTAAAAGACAAATCGGAATGGACAAGCGCTTCTTCGTTTTCTGAATTAGCCGATAAAATGACCAAAACGGTTAAAAGAATTGCGCCAGGAGTTACAACAGGGTTCCAATTTCCTGTTCAAATGCGTTTTAACGAATTAATGACGGGGGCCAAACAAGATTTGGTTTGTAAAATTTATGGAGAAGATCTTCAGAAGCTTTCCGAATATGCTGAAAAACTCGGAAACATTAGCAAAACCGTTGAAGGCGCTGCGGATCTTTATGTAGAAAAAGTTACCGGAATGCCCCAAATCGTAATTGATTACAATTGGGCTGAAATGGCCAAATATGGTTTACGTGTAGCTGATGTAAACAGCACTATTAATGCTGCTTTTGCGGGAGCCGTTGCAGGAAGCATTTATGAAGGCGAAAGACGATTTGATATGGTTGTTCGTGTAGAAGATAATGAAAGAAAAGGCATCGAAGACGTCAAAAATCTACTAATTGCGACACCATCAGGAATGCAAATTCCGTTGTATCAAGTAGCTAATGTTGATGAAGTAGAAGGGCCAAACCAGATTCAGAGAGAAAATGCAAAACGTAGAATTATTGTCGGATTCAACGTTCGAGGAAGAGACGTGGAGTCTATTGTTGAAGAATTGCAGCTAAAGGTAGATCAGCAAATCAAATTTGATCCGGGCTATTATGTCACTTATGGCGGCGCTTTTGAGAATCTTCAGCAGGCAAAAGCCAGACTCGGAATTGCTGTTCCAGCTGCTTTATTGATGATTTTTGCCTTGCTGTATTTTGCTTTTAGGTCATTTAAAGAAGGAATTATCATTTTTACAGCCATTCCATTATCGGCAATTGGTGGTGTGTTTGCTTTAGTCTTGCGAGATATGCCTTTTAGTATTTCTGCTGGAGTTGGGTTTATTGCTCTTTTTGGAGTTGCTGTACTGAACGGAATCGTATTGATATCTGAATTTAACCGAATTCAGAAGCATGGTGAAATCACAAATCCTTTTGACATTATTTTATTAGGAACTAAAAACAGATTGCGTCCAGTTTTAATGACAGCAGCTGTAGCTTCATTAGGGTTTCTTCCTATGGCGCTAAGCAACGGAGCAGGAGCAGAGGTGCAACGCCCGCTCGCGACAGTAGTAATCGGCGGATTGGTGACAGCTACTCTTTTAACGCTTTTTGTGCTTCCTGCGATTTATTTAATGACTTTTCACGCTAAAGGATTTTCTAAAAAAAGAAAAAAATATATGAATAATCTAACCATTTTATTGAGCATCTTTTTTATTGGTAACATGGCAAATGCACAAGAATTGCCAATTTCGCTTGACGAATCGATATCAATTGCGATTGAGAATAACAGAACGATAAAATCGGCTAAATTAAATGAAAAGTCTAAAAGCCATTTGCAGAAAACGGGTTACAATCTTCCGCAGACGCAAATCGATGCAGATTACGGACAGTTTAACAGCGCACAAAAGGACACGAGATTTGGAATCAGTCAGACTTTTGCTTTTCCAACTGTTTACAGCAATCAGAAAAAAGCATTACAAGCTGATTTTAATAAAGCAAAGGCTGAAGTTCAGCTGACTTCTCAGGAAATTAAAACCAGAGTCAGAAATGTTTATTATGATTATTTATGGCTTCAAAGCAAAAAAGAACTTTTGGTTTACGCTGATTCGATTTATAGAATTATGGAAAAGAAATCGGATTTGAGATTTAAAGCGGGAGAAGCGAATGTTTTAGAAAAAAGCGCTTCGCAATCTGCGAGACAATTCTACAGCAATCAATTGGTAATGGTAAACAGAGATATAGAAATTGCTTTAAATTCATTCAATGCCATTCTTCAAGATAAGGTTGAACATACTCCTAAAAAGCAAAAACTAAAAGCAGTTTTAAATCGAGCGTCAATCGAAAATTTAAAGACGGAAAATCTTCCTGCCGTTCAGCGTTCTCAATTTGAATCGGAATCTGCCAAATGGAGATGGAAGACAGAAAGTGCCAAAATGCTTCCTGAAATTACTTTAGGTTATAATAATTTAAGTATTATTGGAAGTCAAACTAATGCTTTAGATGATGAAGTTTATTATGATAGTTCACAAAGATTTAATTACATAAATGCTGGACTTTCAATCCCTATTTTTTTTACCAGTCAGTCTGAACGAAAAAGAGCCGCAAAGGCAGAATATGAAAGTTATGCAGAGTTGTCTGAAGCTTTAAAAATAGAGGTGAAAACTAATATTGAAAATGCAGATCGCGAGCTGAAAAAATACGAAGAAAGCTTGGCGTATTATGAAACGGACGGATTGAAAAATGCTCAAACCATTATCGAAGCTTCAAGTAGCCAATTGCAGAATGGAGATATCGATTATTTGCAATGGGTTTTAGTAGTAAATCAGGCCATAACAATCAAAAGTGAATATCTAGACGCGTTGAATGCTTATAATAAAGCAGTAGTGACACTTCAAAATCTCAGTAACATCTAAAATGAAAAAATATATTGCAGCGTTTATAGGCGCTATATTTCTAATTTCTTGCGGAAATAAGAAAAATGAGGAAACTAAAAGTGCTGAAAATAAAAGCATTGATATTATCAAATTAAGTCCTGAACAAGTAAAAAACGCTGGACTAGAAAGCGGTAATCCGACTATGAAAAATGTCAAAGAGGTTTTACAGCTTCAAGGAACTGTAACGGTTCCTCCAAAAAGTGTTATCAGTATTAGTATTCCGCTGGGAGGTTATGTAAAAAGCACAAATCTTATTGCGGGAATGAATGTGCAGAAAGGTCAGGTTTTGGCGATTTTAGAAGATATGCAGTTTATCGAATTGCAGCAGGATTATCTTATGGCAAAAGAAAAGTTTGAACTGGCTCAGAATGAATATAAAAGGCAGAAAGAACTTAATGCAAACAAAGCGAGCAGCGATAAGGTTTTGGAGCAGATTACTACCGAAATGAGAACACAACGCATTACCATGTCTTCTTTGGATCAGAAATTAAATTTATTAGGAATTAATGCTAAAACATTAAATGTCAACAATATTAGCAAAACCATAAAAGTAGTTTCACCTATTAATGGTTTGGTTTCCAAAGTAAATGTCAATATCGGAAAATATGTAAATCCGACTGATATGCTTTTTGAACTAATCGATAAAAAAGACATTGTTTTAACTTTAAACGCATTCGAAAAAGATGTTACTTCTCTTTCGATTGGGCAGAACGTTACGGTTTATGCAAATGCTTCTGAAACTAAGAAATACGGAGCTAAAATTGCGTTTATCAATCAAAGTTTGAACGGAGATCGTGCGGCTGAAATTATCTGTAAAGTAAATGCATACAATCCGGCTCTTCTGCCAGGTTTATTTATAAATGCGGAAGTTGAAGTTGAAAATCAAAAAGCGCTGACAGTTCCAGAAGATGCTGTTGTGCGTTGGGAAGGTAAATTTTACGTGTTTACAGAACTTGGCAATAACCAGTTTCAAATGGTAGAAGTGAAGTCTGGAGTTAAAAACGAAGGTTACAATCAGATTGTTTCTAATGCCATTTCGAGTTCTTCAAAAGTGGTTATAAAAAATGCTTACACTTTATTGATGTCTGCCATGAATAATGATGAACAATAATGTTTAATTCCTGATTACAATTTAGATTAAACATGAAAACCCAGTAGATTTAGTTTTGCTGGGTTTTTTAATTTTAAATATTTTTCATTCTTGAATTGCCTCGAGCTTTAGCTGGGGGATTTTAAATTAAATTCTTAAAAAGTCTTTAGCCAAAATTGCGATTTGGCTAAAGCCCTTCTGTATTCCAAATCATTTAACCTCCAGCTAAAGCTGGAGACAATTCAAATTTAATTTTGTTGCTAAAATCGATAGGTTTTTTAAAACCTGTCGGGTTTTAGATTATATTTTAAATAAAAACTTTAAACGGATTTTTTTTAATATTTGTAAATAAAAAGATTGTATAATTTTTAATTGTTTTTATTTATCAAAATAATTTCATCTCCAGCAATAGCAAAAATAGTATGGTCTGATTCAGGTTTCATAATAAATTTTCCTGTAAATTCTCCAAAAGCCGGCAGTATCATTTGATTGTTTTTTTGAAAAAAACATCTCAGCTTTAAACTTTGAAGTCCTAATCCGCGTAAAATTATTCCAGGATGAATATGCCCAGAGAAGTTAAAGAAATCTTGTTTTTCTGTCGGATGATGGGTAAAAAGGAAATGATCCAATTCCAAAGAATCAACAACTAGAATTCCGATTTCATAATAATGCTTCTGGTCAATTATATCGTGATTTCCTGCTATTAAATATGTTTCTTGGTTATGATTGGAAATCCATTCTTCAAATAAATCCCATTCTGCGTTTTTCGAACTATGAAATAAGTCTCCTAAAAAGATAATTTTTTCGGGTTCAAAATAATCCAATACTTCTGTGATTTTTCTAAAATTTTCTGAAACGGCACTTTGTGGAACTGCGATTCCGTGTTTTCTAAAATGCGTTACTTTCCCTAAATGCACATCAGAAATAATAATCATTTTTTTCGATTCCCAATAAACAGCTCCGCTTGGATGAAGTATAAAATTTTCGTTTTTGATCTGAACTTTCATAAGCTGTTATTTCATATAGGAAGCGGTCATTTTTTGAATTCTTTCTGCGAGAGTTTCACTCGAAAGTTTTTCTCTTAATCGATCTGTAATGATTGGAAAACTAAAAGGCGTTGGCTTTAAACATTGTTTCCAAATGATTTTCTGATTGGCAATTCGTTCTAATGCTAAAATCAAACGGCCTTCTTCTAATTGATGTTCAAAGGTTTCTCGATAGGCTTGATGCAATAATAAATTATCGGGTTCAAAATCTCTGAAGACTTCAAAGAGCAATTGCGAACCGCTTTGTAAATGTTTGGTCCTAACCATTTTTCCAGGAAAACCTGTAAAAACTAATCCCGAAATTACTGCGATATCTCTAAATTTTCTTCTAGCCATTTCGGTTGAATTTAAGCTTTTCTGCAAATCATGATGTACATATTCAGTTGAAAATAAATTATTGTCTAAAACCGCTTCAATATCAATTTCCTGATCCGAAAGCAATTCAAATCCGTAATCATTATACGCCAAAGAAAAAGTGATGGACTGCAATAAACTAATTCTAAATGCCAATAAACTGGCTAAAGCTTCATGTACAAATCGTCCTTCAAACGGATAAAAAATAGCATGGAATCCTTCTCGGGTTTTAAAAGTTTCAATTAAGAATTCATCAGAACTTGGCACAATAGACTCTTTTCGCTGTCTTTTGAATAAAGGCTGTAAAGCTTTTAGTTCTGGCGAAAGATTATCGGTGTTGGCTCGATACAATTCTTTTCGAAGCAATTCGCTCATCTGTGAAGATAATGCCAAACGCCCACCCATCCAACTGGCAATTTTGGATTCTTTTTTCGGACTTGCTTTCTTAACTAAAACTTGCATGTTTCTGATTTTGAACAATTCCAGTTTTTTTCCTGCAAAAATAAAAGTATCTCCAGGTTTTAGTTTTGAAATAAACCATTCTTCAATAGTGCCAATATAACCGCCGCTAACGTATTTTACATTCATAACGGCATCTCCTACAATTGTTCCGATCTGCATTCTGTGATGCATGGCAATCATTCTGCTGTTTATTTTGTAACAGCCGTTTTCATCAATTTCAACTTTTTTGAATTCGTCATACGCGTGAAGGCTTTGGCTTCCTTGGGTAATAAAATTTAAAATCCAGTTCCAATTTTCGTTGCTTATTGTTTGATAGCTAAAAGTCCCTTGAATTTCTTTGAAAATTTCGTTTGGATAAAACCCGTCAGAAACAGCGAGCGTGTTTAGATATTGAACCAAAACATCCCAACTGTTCAAATACGGAACACGATCTTCGATCACGCTTTTTTCAACCGCTTTTTTCAAGGCAGAAGCTTCTATTAATTCAATAGCGTGAGTAGCAAGAAAATAAATAACGCTTTCTTTTCCAGGCTGATGTCCGCTTCGTCCGGCACGCTGCATAAAACGGGCAACACCTTTTGGACCGCCGACCTGAATAATTGATTCGACAGGCGCAAAGTCAACTCCCAAATCTAAACTCGAAGTGCAGACCACCACTTTTAATTCTTCATTTCGAATGGCGTTTTCTACCCAAAGTCTGGTTTCTCGGTCAATGCTTCCGTGATGCATCGCCATTTCGCCTGCAAATTCGGGATATTTTTCTAATAATCTTTGATACCAAATTTCGCAAGCTGAACGAACATTGGTAAAAATAAGTGTCGTTTTGCTGGCTTTTATAATTTTTGCCGCTTCATCAATCAGATGTAATCCCATGTGTCCGCGCCACGGATAAGTATCCATTTTTTCAGGAATAATGGAAACAACTTTTATTTTTTTATTAATGACGGCTTTGATTAAGACAGAATTATGGTAGGCCTCAGAATCAACCCCAAGTAAAACCTCTTGAGCTTGCTGTAAATTTCCAATTGTGGCTGAGATTCCCCAAATGCGAATGTTTTTAGAAATTGCTTTTAGCCTCGATAATGCCAATTCCACTTGGACGCCCCTTTTTGTTCCTAATAATTCGTGCCATTCGTCAATTACAATTGAACTGCAGTTTTTAAAAATATTAGCATAACCTTTCGTTGCTAAAAGTAATTGTAGACTTTCGGGAGTTGTAATCAGCAAATCAGGCATTTTGTTTTTTTGTTTGGCACGTTCGGCAGAAGAAGTATCTCCTGAACGAATTCCGACAGTCATTGGAATATCTAAATCTGTAAGTACTCTTTCTGCTGCTTGTTTTATTTCGACAGATAAAGAGCGTAAAGGTGTGATCCAAATCGCTTTTAATCCTGAGTTATGTTTGGTTTTATAATTCGGATTTTCTTTGATGTAATTTAAAATGATAGGAAGCCAGAGCGCATACGTTTTTCCACTTCCGGTTGGAGCATTTAACAAACCATTTTTTCCCTGCAAAAAAGCAGTCCAAGTCTGTGTCTGAAACGGAAAAGGTTTCCATCCCTGACTTTCAAACCAATTATTGGCTATGGTAAATAACTGCTCTCTGTTCATTATGAAATCATATTTTTTAAATCTTCAATAGAATTCGCGTCTTCAATTTTTTTGTCGTGCCTCCATCTTAAAATTCGTGGAAAACGGGTTGCAACTCCGCTTTTATGCCTTTTAGAAAGTGCTATTCCTTCAAAACCAATTTCAAAAACCAATTGTGGCGTAACGCTTCTTACTGGACCAAATCGTTCTAAAGTATTTTTTTTAATGAAGTCGTCTACCATTCTAAATTCGGCATCAGTTAAACCAGAATACGCTTTCGCGAAAGTGACGAGTTCGCGTTCTTTATTTTCATTTTCCTGCCAAAGGGCAAAAGTATAATCGGTAAATAAATTGGATCTTCTTCCGTGTCCACGCATGGCATAGGTGAGGACCGCGTCTATGGTTAAAGGTTCGATTTTCCATTTCCACCAATCGCCTTTTTTTCTGCCCACCAAATACGCAGAATCTTTCCGTTTCAGCATCAATCCTTCGCTTCTCATTTCGCGTGATTTTAATCTTTCTGCTGTAACATCTTCCCAAGTAGAAAAATGAATTCTTTCTGAAAGTTGTAACGGAATTTCTTTTCCGATTAAAGTCGTAAATAGTTCTTCTAACAATGTACGACGTTCTTCGTAAGGCAGATTTCGAATATCATTTCCCTGCCATTCCAATAAATCATAAGCTTTAATGATAACAGGCGTATTTTTTAAAACCGAAGCCGATACATTTTTACGCCCAATTCGGGTTTGCAAATCATTAAATGTTCCAATTTGATTGTCTATAAAAGGAAGAATCTCACCATCAATAACAGTTCCGTCAGGAATGTTTCCGATGAAAGATTGAAATTCTGGATATTTATCGGTTACCAATTCTTCTCCACGGCTCCAAACGTAAATCTCGTTGTCGCGGATAATAGTCTGTGATCGTATTCCGTCCCATTTATGTTCGGCGCTCCAATCTTCTGGATTTCCTAGATTTTCTAATTCTCCTTCAATTGGATAAGCCAAATAAAAGGGATAAGGTTTCGATAAATAATCGCTGCTTTTTTCATCCAAAATCAATTCTTGAAATGTAATTGTATTCGGATTCCAATCGCCCATTAATTTGTAAGCGAGTGTATCTTCGTCAATGTTTTCAGCTTTAGAAAGCGCTCGTGTCATCAACTTCTGACTTAAACCAATTCTAAAACTGCCTGTAATTAATTTAGTGAAAACGAATCTTTCGTAATAATTTAAATTCAGCCAATTGGTTTGTAAGTATTCTTTTTTCTCTGAATCAGTTTTCTTTTTTAAAGCGATGATTTCCTGTAAAAATTCGGTCAAGCTTTTATCGGAATGTTCTTTTGTAGTCGGAATAACCAACGCAATAGTTTCTGCCAAATCGCCCACAATATGATAACTTTCTTCAAATAGCCAAAGCGGAATATTTGCCAATTCATTTGCCCATAAACGCAATAAAGTAGTATTGACAGGCCGTGGCGGACGACGATGCGAAAGAATAGCAATTGTCCAGACTTTGTCTTCGTCACTTGCCTTTAAAAAATAATTAGTCAACGCATCAACTTTTACCGATGTTTTATTAGAAGTATCTAAGGTTTTTATAAGCTCGGCAAAGTTTTTCATTTTAAATTTAGTTGAGGGTTGAAAGTTGTTTGTTGATGGTTTTTGGAATTTGGAATTTGTTTATTTTGGAATTTAACTTTCATCGGTATCATTCGTTTCTCCTTCGTATTGCGTGTGAGCCGTTCTGGCATCATAGCCTAATTCTCTTAGATATTTTGAGAATATATCTGAATATCCGTGAGTGCAGATTACTTTTTCTGCGCCTGTGGCTTTTATGCTTTCCAATAGACCTGTCCAATCGCAATGGTCGCTTAGGACAAAACCGCGATCCACGGCACGTCTGCGTCTGGCTCCGCGAAAAGTCATCCAGCCGCTCGCTGTTCCAGTTACAAAAGGAGTCATTTTTCTAATCCAAGTGCTTCCATGTGCGCTTGGCGGAGCAATTACAATGCTGCCGAGTAAATTTTCTTTCTTGGTTTCAGCAGTGACTCTAATCGTAGGAGGCAAATCGATTTGCGGACGTACAATATTGGTCATATTTTCGATAGCGCCATGTGTGTATATTGGTCCAATGCTTGTATCTAGATTTTTTAATAATCGCTGTGCCTTTCCTAAAGAATATCCAAATAGAACAGAAGTTTTTCCTTCTGCACGATTCTCGGCCCACCAATTATTAATTTCTGTCATGACATCAGCTTGCGGACTCCATTTAAAAGCAGGAAGTCCGAACGTGCATTCAGTAATAAAAGAATGGCATTTTACTACTTCGTACGGGACAGAAATTCCGTCATCTTCAGTTTTGTAATCACCAGTAAAAACCCAAATTTCACCTTTGTATTCAACCCTTATTTGGGCAGAACCAATAATATGGCCTGCAGGATGAAAAGAAAATTTCACTCCATTTATCGTAAAAGTTTCATTCCAATTCTTTCCTGAAACGTTTATTTCTCCCAATCGATGCTTAATAATTGGAATATTTGAGTAATGGGTAATATAGTTTTGATGCCCCCATCTGGCATGATCAGAATGTCCATGGGTAATAATGGCATTTTTTACTGGTCGCCACGGATCAAGATATACGTCGGCCTGCTGGCAGTAGATTCCTTTGTCGTTAAATTGCAATAGTGGCGGATTCATTTATTTAATTGGATAATTAGAAAATTTAGCAATTAGATAATTTTTTTTATGTGCTTGCTGCAATAATTAGATAAGCTATAAGTGATATGCTCAGTACAAAAAGCATCATTGTTATAAAGGTAAGCATTGCGGTTGAATATTGATACTTTCCTTTTTTTAATAATTTGATAGTCCGAACATAACGCAAATAGGAGAGCAGAATAGTCATTGCGCCGGCAATCAACAAACCAATGCCTAAATAAATAGTGAAATTGCTATTTGGCGGAACAGTTTCGGCAATATATTTTGCTGGAAGCTGTTTTAAAAACAATGAAAATTTTACCGCGACAAACCCGAAAACCATAATCCCAATTCCTGTACGAATCCATGCTAATAAGGTTCTCTCATTAGACAGGTATTCATTCATAACTTCTTGATCATTTTTTGGCGACATAGTTTTTAGGGAATTTTTTAATGTTCAAAATTTCTGTAAGGAGGACAGTTATATTTACCGTCTTCGTTGTCTAAATTATAACTGTTATAAGGATTAGCATCATCGTATGTAGGATAAGGAGTATTGTCTTCAGCCAGATTAAGTCCGCTTTCTATGATTTCATAGGAGCCTTCAAAATGACTGCAAAATTTTCTGTAATTCGTATCAGGATTTTCTCCCGAAGTAAATTCATCATCCATTGCTTCATTTTCATGCGCTGTATCAACATGATCTGGTTTACTGCATTTATAATCATTTAATCTTGCAGTTTTTCTGCTGTCTTTATCTTTTTTCATGGCTGCTAATTTTAAATTAGTAAATGGCTATCATAAAATGATATATACAAATTTGAAAATTAGAAGCTTGAAAAATTTATATGATTCGATTTTATTTTTATATGATTTATTTTAAAGAGGATTTTTTCTGTGCTTCTCATTTTGTAAAAATCAAATATAATTCTGTAAAATAACGACTTACACATTTTGCAAATTTGTGTATATTAATTATTTAAAAAATTATTTATCATGGAAACTTCAAGAAAAGATTCGAAATCTGGAATGAAAGATTCTGGAAAAACTCAAAAATCAACTTCTGGTTCTAGAGGAAAAAGCACTACAAAGTCTAACGATTCTAAAGGTAGAGGTGGGCATTAATTTTTAGTTTACGGAAAAAACTAAATAATAAAAGCGTGCTGTTTAAATATAAACAGCACGCTTTTAGGTTATATAATGTTTATAGTTTATTTCAAAACTTCCTGAATCGTTTTTACAAATGTTTCTACAGGTTGTGCTCCGGAAACAGCATATTTTCTATCGAATACAAAGAATGGAACTCCTTGTACGCCGATTTCAGCTGCTTCTTTAATATCTGACTCAACTTCTTTTAGAAATAAAGAATCACTTTCAAGAATCTCCCTAATTTCTTTTTCTTCCAAACCAGCTTGAATTCCAAGTTCTATTAAAGTTGGACCGTCGTTTAAATCTCGTCCATCAGTAAAATAGGCTTTAAAGAAAATCTCTTCCATTCTGTCGCCTATATTTTTAGTTTTAGCCAATTGAATAATTCTGTGGGCATTTAAAGAATTTGAAATAACAGCTTTATCAAAATTATAATCTAAACCAACACTTTTAGCGCGTTCTGCAACTCCTTTGTGCATTTCTTTAGATTGTTCAATCGACATGCCTTTTCTTTCTGCTAAGAACGTATAAACATCCATATCAGGCTGGGATGTGATTGTTGGATCTAGCTGAAAGCTTTTCCATTCAATTTCAAATTCGTTATTAGGAAATATAGCAAGCGCCGTTTCCAATTGTCTTTTTCCGATATAACAAAACGGACACATGATGTCCGACCAAATTTCTATTTTCATATTGCAAAGATAGGGAAAATTGTTTGTTTCATGTTTCAAGTTTCAAGTTTGATATGCTTTGTGTTTTTCTTACCGCAAAGCACGCAAAGGTTTACGCAAAGTTCGCAAAGTTTTTTTTTAAGCAAGATGAGATAATCTCGCAAAGTCGCGGAGTCGCAAAGTTTTACATAAAGCTTTGCGAACTTTGCGTTTACTGTAGATTCAGCATATTATAATACCTTGCGGTCTTTGCGTTAAAATCAACACAAAGTATATCAACTTGAAACTTGAAACAAAAAAACAACCTCAAATAAAAAACCGCAACTCTTTATGGGAATTGCGGTTTCTAGGTATAAAAAATGGTTGGTTAATAGCGATATCTTTTTTTTTACAATGATATATCTTTTATTTAGAATTAAAAAATATCCCTGTAACAGAAAGAAACTTTAATGTTAACTATTTAACATTACAGGCATTACAAGCATAGTAACTGTTTCTCCTTCTTCTAAACCATCAACTGGAGTTAAAATACCAGCTCTGTTTGGTAATGACATTTCAAGCATAATCATATCAGATTGAAGATTAGTCAGCATCTCTGTTAAGAAACGAGAGTTGAAGCCAATTTGTAAATCATCTCCTTGATAATCACAAGTCAATCTTTCTTCTGCTTTGTTTGAGTAATCGATGTCTTCTGCAGATACGTTTAATTCTGCTCCTGCAATTTTTAAACGAATTTGGTGTGTAGTTTTGTTAGAGAAAATCGCAACACGTTTAACTGAACTTAAGAATAAAGAACGGTCAATCATTAATTTGTTCGGATTTTCTTTAGGAATTACCGCTTCGTAGTTCGGGTATTTTCCATCAATTAAACGACACATTAAGATATAGTTGTCAAATGAGAAAGTCGCATTTGAATCGTTGTATTCAATTTTCACTTCAGCATCAGAAGTTCCTAAAATACTTTTCAAAATATTTAAAGGTTTTTTAGGCATAATAAAATCTGCAACTTGAGATGCTTTTACATCTGTACGTGCATATTTTACCAATTTATGAGCATCTGTAGCTACGAAAATTAATCCCTCTGGCGAGAACTGGAAGAAAACTCCAGACATTACCGGACGTAAATCATCGTTTCCAGCAGCAAAAATAGTTTTGCTTACCGCAGTTGCCAAAACTTCTGCAGGAACAAGCGTTACAGATGGATCTTCAAGACTTACTGCTTTAGGAAATTCTTCTCCAGCTGCGTAAGCCAGTGCATATTTACCTGAATTTGAGCTAATTTCTACTGTATTGTTGTCTTCAACAGTAAAAGTTAACGGCTGCTCTGGGAAAGTTTTTAAAATTTCAAGTAAAAGCTTAGCTGGAACCGCCACACTTCCTTTACTTGTAGAATCGATCGATAATGTAGCCGACATTGTCGTTTCAAGATCTGAAGCCGAAACGGTCAACTCATTATTGTTTAGTTCAAATAAGAAGTTGTCTAAAATAGGCAACGTATTATTACTATTGATTACACTACCTAAAACTTGTAATTGTTTTAATAAGTACGAACTCGATACTATAAATTTCATCTGTTTTATTTTATTTTTTGATGGATGCTTTAGCAAATAAAGGGCTAAATATACGGATTACAAATATATCTTAAACTATCCAAAGTATTACATTTTTTTATTAACATCTATTTGCTGTATTTTCTTTTTCTTACAAAAGTAAATACAAGTCCAAAAACGGTTAAAATTAGAATTGGTACTCCGATAGTTATGAATTGAGTCTGAGTATAGCTCTCGTAAACTTTTTCTTTGTCTAATAATGGTAGTTCTACATCTTTGCTTCTAATGTTAATAAGTCCTGTATCATCAAGAAGATAATTGATGCAATTCATGATAAAGTCTTTATTGTCGTATAAATTTCCAGTTCTTTGGTCGTAACCTAGTTCGACTGGCATCATGTTTTTGTCCAATTGGTTTTTTGCAATGTCTCCGTCAGCAATAACAATCATCTTGTTCGGTTTTCCTTTTGCTGTAAACGAATTGTCTTTGAAGGGCAAAACTCGGTTTTCAAAAGCAGAATGGAAAGAGCCTTCTAACAAAACGGCAAGATTTTGGTTTCCTTTATTCAAATAATCTTGCGGAGTTGATTTTTCAGTAACCATATTCAGATTGATTTCTGCTGGTGTTCCGATAGTTTTGGAATATTGAGAAGACTGCAATAAAACTGTTTTTTTGATTCCGTTTTTCAACGTATCAATTGGGTTGGCAAAATCAAACTTAATTCCGCCAAGATTTTTAACAATAGGATGCTGGCTCTTTGGATAAACCTGAGGAGCAAATTTCCAAATAAAATCTTGATATTGCGTTGCGCTTCCTTGTTCGCCGGTTGCCAATTTTATTGGACTTCCATATTCATCTTTTATCAAATCGGGATTAATTCTGAATCCATATTTGAAGAACATGTCGTTTAGATTCAAATCTCTTGGGTAAGCTAAAGTTGCTCCTGCATCGTTGTATAAACTATCCATATCGGCCGCAACTTGATCAATCAGCCAAATGGTTTTTCCGCCATTCATAATAAACTGATCCAGAACTTCTTTTTCTTCATCGGAGAATTTTTCTGTTGGTTTAGAAATAATGGCTAAATCATATTTTTTCAACGCATTTAAAGTTCCGTTTGGATCTTTTGCAACAGAATCTAAAGTAAAAGGTCCGATAAAATAACTTTCACGAATCTGCATCAGCATTTTGGCGATATGAATTTCGTTTAATTCGCCATTTCCTTTTATGATGGCAACTTTTTTCTGTTTATTTTTAGTCACTTTATTTACGGCATCAGCAATTGAATATTCTAAATGCTGAATAGATCCAATTACTTTTTGCGTAGTAGAAGCTCCCATTATGTTTTTTAATAATGGAATATTAACTTCTTTGTTATTGTAAACTGCAACAGCCCATGGGAAAACCATAGCTTGAGATTGTTTTCCTTTATCGTCAACTGTAATGTTTACAGGAGTTAATCCTTTTTGGAAAAGTGATTTTGTAAGTTCTTCGCTTTCATCTTCATTTTCTAGCGGATCAACAAATTCGAAAACAATATTACTGTTGTAAGCTTGAAATTCTTCCAGTAATTGTTTGGTTTCCTGCTGTAAACGTCTAAAATCGGCTGGGAGATCTCCAGCCATATAAATCTTTATAGAAAGTGGGTTTTGAACTTGTTTTATAATGCCCAACGAAGTTGGAGATAACGTATAACGTTTGTCTTTCGTTAAATCAAAACGATGGGAAAATAGAGTTCCAAGTACATTTAAAACTACTAAAATGAAAATAGTAATACCTAATGTTTTTAAATTTTGCTTTATAGATGGTTTCATTAGGCTTTATAAGATTTTAATTGGTAAACAGTAAAAGACAAAAAAGCAATGGCAATGCTTAAAAAGTAAATAATGTCGCGAGTATCAATTACACCACGACTCATACTTTTAAAATGATTTTGCATCCCTAAGATTGAAATAAAATTGTTTGAACCTGGAATTAGCGAACTCAAACCTTCAAAACCAAAATAAAAGAAAAAACACAGAAAAACGGCCACAATAAAAGCCACAATCTGATTTTCTGAAAGGGTAGAAGTGAAGATTCCAATTGCTGAATATGAAGCAATTAAAAATAATAATCCGAAATAAGAACCAATTGTGCTGCCCATGTCAATATTGCCTTCTGGCGAACCTAAATCTGAAATTACTTTTACGTAAATTAACGTTGGAATAATCGCTAGAATAATCAGCAAAAATGAGCCAAAGAATTTACCATTTACGATTTCCCAGATTGATAAAGGTTTTGTTAGAAGCAATTCTAAAGTTCCTTGTTTTTTTTCATCAGAGAAACTTCTCATCGTTACAGCTGGAATTAAGAAAATCAGAATCCATGGCGCCAATGTGAAAAACGGAGTTAAATCGGCGTAACCTGTATTTAGAATGTTATAATCTCCTTCGAACACCCATAAAAATAGTCCGTTGCTGATTAAAAAAACAGCTATGACCAAATAGCCGATTGGAGAGCCAAAAAAGGATTTTATTTCTCGTAATATTATAGACTTCATATATTTTGTTTCAAGTTTTTTTTAACCGCAAAGAACGCAAAGTTTTACGCAATGTTCGCAAAGTTTTTTACTTAAAGCTTTGCGAACTTAGCGTTTTATATAAAGCTTTTTAGAAGAAAACTTGCGTTCTTTGCGGTTAAATATCATTTTAATTTAAGCTCATCAATTTATCAACGCTCCACGCTTCTGGTTTTGCATTGAATAGTTTTTTTGTAAAATCCCAAACCGTATTAAAAAGTTCAGATTTTCTGTAATTTTCTAGATCTTCTTCAGTTTCCCAATAACTGTAGGTGAAAAAGATGCATTTGTCATTTTTATCCTGATACAATTCTAAAAAACGATTTCCTTCTGCATTTCGTATTTTTTCTTTCACCGATTCAAAATTCTCCAGAAAATCAGGAATTTTTTCTTCGTGAAAACTCATTTTTACTATTCGAACAAACATCTTATTATTTTAGATTTTAGACTGTTGATTTTAGATTTTTGAATTGTCTAAAATCTTACAGGTGCGCAAAAATACCAAAATAGATTATTGTTTTAAACAAAAAATGAAATATTATAAATGTCGATTTTTAAATTCTATTTTCACAGTATTTTTAAACATAGCCCGTGGTTTCAACCACGGGAAACGTTGAGTGATATGCGTTGTGTTCCCGTGGTTGAAACCACGGGCTATATTCATGATCAAAAACAATAAAAAATCTGCTCAATCAGCGAAATCTGCGAGCTAAAAAATCTAAAATCTAAAATTTTTCTAAGAAAACTTAATCGTAATCACATCACGATAATTCAATCCCAACAAACTATTTGCAGAACCCACTTTAGAAGGATTGCTTCTGAAAATAGCAATTTCTAGAAATCCAGCTTCATTAAAAATAGCTAGTTTTTCTCCTTCATAGGTTTTAATCGGATATTTGTCAGAAGTGGCAATAGCCGAATAATTTGGCAGAATTGTTTTGATGCTCTTTGGTTTCATCACAATTTCGTAAGGACGTCCGCGCGAAACTTCTAAGAATTGTTTTTTAGAAATATTGGTTACAACGTTTCCAAAATGATCAATATATATGATGTTTCCTTTTATAGAATTTCCGTCATCTGCAACAAGAGCCTGCAATTCGGTAGCTTCTTTAATAGACGAAATTTCTTTTCCGATAACATTCAATAAACCGCCTCTAGATAAGTGAGAAGCAACCTGAATAAAGATATCCAAATCTGTAGCTTCAATTGGGAAACGATCGTGAATATTAATTGCCACAATCTTTTGCGGAACAATTTTCTGGGTAAGCATGCTTAAGATTCCGTTATCGGCACAAATAAAGTAATGATCGTTCCATTGCATAGCGATATGCTGGTTTTCTTTATTACGCTCGATATCGACACCAATTAAGTGCACAGTTCCTTTTGGGAAACTCAAATAAGATGCTCCAATAATATAACTTGCTTCGGCCGTATTAAAGGGATCAATGTCATGAGAAATGTCAATGATTTGAACCTCTGGATTTTCAGAAAGTATTTTACCCTTCAGCGACCCCACAAAGTGATCTTTCAAGCCGTAGTCTGTAGTAAGGGTAATTATTGACATATTTTTGTTTATAACTATTGATAGTATTTAAATCTAATTTTCATTAAATTTGAGAAATGCAAAGCTAATAATAGTAAACACAAATTGAAAGAAAGTAAAGACAATTTGTATTTTTTAAAAGTTTTTGCCTGTTACAATATTCAGAAACACAGATTTAAGTTCAAGAAAAGAAAAGCTGAAAACTGCGATCGGATACTGTGACTAAAGAAAGACCCGACAGCCACTAAATATTAAAAGGAATTATTTTAATTTAAAACAACTTCATTTGAACGAAAGAATAATCGAGCTAGTAGATATTGCACCAAAAGAATTTTGGGGCGCACAGGATAGCCATTTAGAAATTATTAAAAAGTATTACCCAAAGCTTAAAATCGTAGCACGAGGGACAACTTTAAAAGCATTTGGCGAAAAAGAAGTTTTAGACGAATTCGAAAAAAGATTTCAAAGATTAATGCTTCACTTTACACGTTACAACAATATTGACGATAACGTAATTGAGCGTGTGATAATGAGTGATGGTCAGGATGAAAAGAGAGCTTACGATCATGATAAAATCTTAGTTCACGGTGTTGGCGGTAAAATTGTAAAAGCAATGACCCCAAATCAGCAATTGCTGGTTGATACCGTTAAAAAGAACGATATGGTTTTTGCAGTAGGCCCCGCTGGAACTGGTAAAACATATACAGGAGTCGCTATGGCGGTAAAAATGCTGAAGGACAAAGAAGTAAAAAGAATTATTCTGACGCGTCCAGCGGTAGAAGCGGGTGAGAATCTAGGTTTCTTGCCTGGAGATATGAAAGAAAAACTTGATCCTTACATGCAGCCACTTTACGACGCCTTGCGAGATATGATTCCGAATGAAAAACTCGAAGATTATATTTTAAAAGGAATTATTCAGATTGCTCCTTTGGCTTTCATGCGCGGACGAACTCTTGACAATGCTTTTGTAATTCTTGACGAGGCTCAGAATACCACACACTCACAAATGAAAATGTTTTTGACCCGTATGGGGAAAAATGCCAAATTTATGATTACCGGCGATCCAGGCCAAGTCGATTTGCCACGAAGAACCATTTCTGGTCTTAAAGAAGCGCTCTTGGTTCTAAAAGACATTGAAGGCATCGGAATTATTTATCTGGATGATAAAGATATTGTTCGTCATAGATTGGTTAAAAAGGTAATCGATGCTTATAAGCAAATAGAAAACCACGATTAAGTTTCTTAAGTGAAATGTTATATGTAAATCTTGAAATGAGTTTGGCCACAGATTAAAGGATTTGACAGATTTTAAAAAAGACATTTTAATTTTTTAATCTGTGGCTAATAACAAATAATATTCCTTTTGTACGTTTTATATAAAGGTGCAAAACGAATATTATTTTAGTATCATTGAAGAAAGAATTAGCCGATGGAAAAAAATGGAAAGTAAAATTACATAAAACAGGAATTGTTAAGATTTAAATTATTTATATAGCAATATTCAATGGAATAGTTAAATAAATAATAAACTTACCTCAATTTTAAACTTCAGAGATTGTAATCTATGGCTAAACGGTCTTAAAACTTTAAATTTGCATTCATCGATATTTGATAATTATGAGAAAACTTAAAAATATAAAAGTTATAGTAAGCGACCTTGACGGAACTTTACTTAACCCGCAACACACAATTTCAGATTATACTAAATCAATTTTTCAAGAACTTCACAATCAGGGATATTTAATTGTCGTAGCCACAGGTCGTCATCATTTAGATGCAATGGCGATTATCGATAAATTGGAAGTTCCCGTTTATTTGGTAAGTTCTAACGGAGCCCGAATCCATTCGCCAAACAAAGAGCAGCTTTTCGCTTTCAACTTAGATAACGATGTGGTTAAAGCCGCTTTGAACGTTGAAATTGACCCAGAAATCACTGTAGTTTTATTCAAAGAAAATGTTTGGCAAACCAATAAATGGAACGAAAAGCTGAATTCTTTTCAAACCGAACTAAAATATCGCCCAGAATTGGTAGATTATAAGAATTTAGAGGATTTTGGAGCTATTAAAATTTTCTTTTCTTGTAGCGATCACGAAAAATTAGTCAAATTGAAAGATGCCATTTTAGCCAATTCTTCAGAACATTTGCATCATGCCTTTAGTTTGCCGACTTGTTTGGAATTTATGGACAAATCTATAGATAAAGCAGTTGCAATTGAGCAGGTGTTGGAAAGAGAAGGATTTACATTGTCTGAAGCAGTTTCTTTTGGAGACGGATTTAATGATGTGCAAATGCTGTCTTCATCAGGAAAAGGATTAATTATGGGAAATGCTCCATCTATTTTGAAAGAAACTCTGCCAGATTTAGAAGTAATTAAAACAAATGCCGAGGATGGCGTTGCAAGATATATTGCGTCTAAAATTTTAGATAAAGAGTTTGCAACAAGTTAATTAAAGTATTTTTACATTCAGTTTATTGCTGAATAGCAAATAATGGTTATTTTTATAAGAGCTAATTCACAAGGAGTTAGCTCTTATTTTTTAACCTTAATTGTGTAACCATGAAAAAATTTTTACTTCAAGCCGAACGGAATTTGATTTCGGGAGCATTAGTTTTATTGCCACTTTTAGTTTTTTTTATTCTATTGGGAAAAGTCTGGAAGTTTTTTCAGAATTATGGAGAAAAATTTGCACACTTTCTTCGCTTAGATTTGGTATTAGGAAAATATGCAACAGATATTGCAGGAGGAATTATTTTGCTGGTTTTAATTTATTTTAGCGGTTTTTTAATGCGTTTAGCTATCTTAAAACGATTTACAAATTGGGTAGACGAAAAACTCATGATATTTTTGCCTGGTTATGAAAAGAATAAGAAAGAGGCTGAAGAAAAATTGTTGAAAAGAAATCATGAGCCAAAACCAATTACGGATTTACCAATTTTACTCAAAAATGGAAACTTTTGGCAACCTGCACACTTAATTGAAGAAAATGAAAACGGAATGGCTGTAATATTTGTACCCAATGCGCCAGCTCACAATGAGGGGCAAATTTTAATTGTAAAGTCAGAAGATTTTAAAAAATTAGCAGAAACTAGTATTGCCAGTTTAGACAACTCGATAAAATCATTTGGCAAAGGGATTTTAAGCTTTAAATAATTCACTAAAATTGAAGTAATATTTTCTTTGTTTGCTCTGTCAAATAGTTTTAAATTTGCATTCATTAAAAACAACACAACCAAAGCATAATGAGTAATACAATCACAACTACAAATTTTAATTTCCCGAATCAGAAATCAGTTTACCGCGGAAAAGTTAGAGAAGTTTACAATATTAACGACGAACTTTTAGTAATGGTAGCTACCGATAGACTTTCGGCTTTTGATGTAGTTTTGCCAAAAGGAATTCCGTACAAAGGACAAATCTTGAATCAGATTGCAACAAAATTCATGGAATTGACACAAGATATAGTTCCAAACTGGCTGATTGCTACTCCAGATCCAAACGTTGCTGTTGGGCATTTATGTGAGCCTTTTAAAGTAGAAATGGTTATCCGTGGTTATTTGTCAGGGCATGCAGCTCGCGAATATGCAGCTGGAAGAAAACAAATCTGCGGCGTTGCTATGGCTGAAGGTTTAAAAGAAAACGACAAATTTCCTGAGCCAATTATTACGCCAACAACAAAAGCTGATAACGGTTCTCATGATGAAGATATTTCTCGCGAGGATATTTTAGCTAAAGGAATTGTCTCTGAAGAAGACTATTTAGTTTTAGAAAAATATACTAGAGCTTTATTTCAGAGAGGAACTGAAATCGCTGCTAAACGCGGATTGATTTTAGTAGACACAAAATATGAGTTTGGAAAAACAAAAGACGGTGTTATTGTTTTGATTGACGAAATTCACACACCAGATTCTTCTCGTTATTTCTACGCGGATGGATATGCGCAAAGACAAGAAAAAGGGGAGGAGCAAAAACAATTATCTAAAGAATTTGTGCGTCGTTGGTTAATCGAAAATGGTTTTCAAGGTAAAGAAGGTCAACAGATTCCAGATATGACAGATGAATATATCGAATCAGTTTCTGAAAGATATATCGAATTATACGAGAATATCTTAGGAGAAAAATTTGTAAAAGCTGATATTGATAATATTGATAAGCGTATCGAGAAAAACGTATTAGAATACCTTTCTTCAAAATAACAATTTCGTGCTTAAACGAACTTTTAAGCTTTAAAGAATATAAATGCCCTACTGTACAGTAGGGCATTTTTTTTGATAGAAAATCCAAAATTAAATTTATAAAAAAGCGCGATTCAAGTATTTGACCGCGCTTTTTTATTATTAAAATAAAATTTGCATTTTTTTTCATTTTCGATGCAACGTTTTATACCAAATGTGCGTCTAATAAGCAATCATCATAATCATTAAACAAGCAATCAATCATGAAAAAAACAGTAATCGTTTTCGGAACGGCTTTGGCCTTATTTGCAAATTTTGCAACAGCTTCTAACTTGAAGTTAGTAAGTAAAAATGAAATTGAAATTGAAATTGAAATACCTTTCGATTTATCGTCGCCCTTGCATTTGGCAGTATGTAATGGAGATGTTGAAACCGTAAAGAAAAGCATTGAATATGGTGCAGATGTCAACAAAATTGTGCGAAACATGACGCCTTTAATGCTTGCTGCCCGTTTTAACAATGTCGAAATCATAAAAATTTTATTGGCAAATGGAGCAAAGCCGTCAATAGAAAACGCGCATGGGCTTAGAGCATTGGATTATGCTCGATATGCAAAATCAGCAGAGGCTGAAGCAGTTTTAAAAGGGCTTAGATAAAGATTTTTAAGAGCAAAAAGCATCATTTTAAGAATGATGCTTTTTATTTTTAAGCAGATTAATTTTGCTCTAGTTTAATTTTTAAATTTTCTAGACCTTTCTGTAAATCGTTTCCAATCATTTGATCCATTTTCAACAATGGAAGCATAATATTTGTCGGATATGGAATTACACCGCTGATTCCCCATTTCACTTTTGTTCGATTTTCAGAAATAGGTTCTGTAGACATATATCCGACAGCAGTGTCATCCATTGGCTTTTTAAAACGGAGTGCAAAATCCAAACGTCTGTTTTCTGTTATTTTTGTAATTTCCTGTTCGCCAACGCCAACTTCTTTTACATTACTTTCCCAAGAAGAAACTGAACCAATCATGCCGTCAATTCCTCTATAATGAACTTTCATTTTCGGATCCATATTTGCCCATACGCTAAACTCATTTTGATTTTTTAGAGAACGAACATATTTAAAAATGCTATCAGCGGGTTTATTGATTGTAATTTCTCTTTCTACCGAATATTCTTTCGGCATAAAATAAGCGGTAATTAAAACAATTGAAATAAATAAAATTAAAATGACGAGAATTCTTTTAATAAAAATCATGACGCTCTGCTTTAAGGTTATTACATTATTGTTTGTTTTTATTTTTAAAGCTAAGAATTAGAAGGCTTGGGTATTGATATGTTAGCCTTTGATTTCTAATGCTATAGTAAATTTAAAAAAATAATTTATGCGTTGAAAAGCAGATTGATTTTAAAAAGAATTAAAAAAAAATAAGATTTGTTGTAACATTTTTTCTTTTTAGTAGTCTATTATAGTAAAATCAATAATTTGATAACGTTAAAGCTCTTTGATTATCGTTTTATTAAGTAAGTGTTAAGAATTTGTTAAAACATGGTACTTTGTAATGCATAATACGATAAAATGATTTACTTTTACATCATCAAATTAAAAATCATCATCAATCATTTAATAAACATCAATCATTATGAAAAAATCAGTTATTTATTTAGGATTAGCCTTAGTAACATTTGGAAATGTAGCAATGGCTTCAAATGAAATCTCAACTGTTAAAAATCAAGTTGAATTTAAAAATTACGTGGGAACTCCTTTAAATGTTGCTATTAGTAAAGGAGATTTAGAAACAGTTAAAAAATTTATTGAATATGGTGCAGATGTGAACCAAATATCAGAGGATCTTACTCCTTTAATGATAGCTGCACTTTACAATAAACATGAGATCATTAAAATTTTATTAGCGAATGGGGCAAATCCTAAAGCTAAAAACGAAAAAGGTTATACTGCATTAAAATATGCACAAGCATCAAATGCTTCGGAAGCAATTGCGCTTTTGAAAGATTTGAAATAAGATTTTAAAAGTTTTGAGTTAGTAAAAAGACCTTTCTGAGCAAAAGGTCTTTTTTTTGCTTTGTGCAGACTTGATTATAAACAAAAAAGCATCATTACGAGAATGATGCTTCTTCTTTTTTAAATCCCAACAAATTGATTTAAAACTAAATATTTTAATTATTTATTCTATCGGTACATGTTTTTTTCTGTTGAATATCCAGAATAAAATTGGAAATACTAATAGTGTTAAAACAGTAGCTGTCATCAGTCCACCGATAATTACAATGGCAAGCGGTTTCTGCGATTCAGATCCAATTCCTGTAGAAATTGCTGCAGGCATTAATCCTATAGATGCCATTAATGCTGTCATAACTACCGCTCTGGTTCTGGCTTTTACTCCCATAAAAATAGATTCTTCGAGAGAGAATTTGGCTTTCAAGTTATGATGAAATTCAGAAATTAAAATAACTCCGTTTTGAATACAGATTCCGAGAAGCGCTATAAATCCAACTCCTGCTGAAATTCCGAAATTCATTCCTGTAATATGAAGCGCAATAATTCCGCCGATAATAGCAAATGGGACGTTAGCCAAAACAAGAAGAGAATCTTTAAAGTTTCCAAACAAAATAAACAATAGTACAAAAATTCCAATTAAACTAATGGGCACTACTTGCGCTAAACGGGCACTCGCACGAACTTGATTTTCAAATTCTCCTGTCCATCCTGTCGTGTAACCAGCTGGTAATTTAAGTTTGTTTACTTTTTGTTGGGCTTCTGCAATTGTACTTCCTAAATCACGATCACGAACAGAAAATTTTACACCAATAAAGCGTTTGGTGTTATCTCTATAAATAAATGCGGGACCTGTAATAGTTTTAATATCACAAATTTCCTTTAAAGGGATTTTGATTCCGCTGATGGTCGGAACTTTAATTTCTTCCAAATCTTTTTCATCTTTACGGTATTCTTTAGAAAAACGAACGCGAACATCAAACTTCTTTTCATCTTCATATTTTTCTGTTGCAGTTTTTCCTCCGAAAGCTAATTCTAAAACTGCTTGTGCATCACTCAGAGTTACTCCATAGGCCGCCATTTTTTCGCGATCCAAGATTACGCTAATTTCAGGCTGTCCAACATTTCGCAAAATTCCAACATCTTTTATACCTGGAATATTTTTAATTTGAGCCAAGACTTCATTCGCAAGCTCATCTAATTTATTCAAATCGTCCCCATAAATTTTAACGGCATTCGAAGCTTTAAACCCAGCCACCGATTCTGCAACGTTATCAATTACGGGTTGAGAATAATTATATGTGATTCCCTGATGGACTTTTAGTTTATTATCCATTTCATTAATCAGATCGTCCATAGAAATTTTACGTTTCCATTCTGCTTTTGGAAGTAAATCAACTTGAAGTTGGATAAATCCAAAACCATTCGGGTCAGTTCCATCGTTGCTTCGTCCAGTTTGAGATAAAACTTGTTTAACCTCAGGAAAACTTTCCAGATCTTTTCTAATCATTGCTGCTGTTTTCACACTTTCAGGGAGAGAGGTACTCATTGGCAATTCTGCCGTAACCCATAATGCTCCTTCGTTTAATTGTGGTAAAAACTCGGTTCCTAAGAAACCTGCTGAGAAGAAAACGGCTGCTAACAATCCTAATGATGCAATTAAGGTCTGCACCTTATGTTTGAATGTCCATTGAAAACCTTTGCTGACAATTCTATCCCAAAAATTCACAAACGGATTATGTTTTTCTTTTACATTTTTATTTAATAAAATATGAGAAAGAACGGGAACCAAAGTCAAGGTAAAAATAAGCGCTCCTAATAAGGCAAAACCTAATGTAAAGGCTAGGGGAGAGAACATCTTTCCTTCTACTTTCTGGAAAGAGAAAATAGGAAGCAAAGCTGTAATAATAATCAGTTTTGAAAAGAAAATGGCTTTACCCATTTCAGTTCCTGTCTTTTTGATTAAGCTTCCTTTTGCAATTTTATTGAATTTTTCCATCCCTAACTGATGTGCCTTATGATCTAAGACTACAAACAAGCCTTCAACCATTACAACGGCTCCATCAATAATAATCCCGAAATCGACCGCACCTAAGCTTAATAGATTGGCACTCATTCCCATCATCTTAAGGCATAAGAATGCAAATAATAAAGAAAGCGGAATGACAATCGAAACCGTAAAGGTAGTTCTCCAATCGGCCATAAATAGAAACACGACAACAGTAACGAGAATAATACCTTCAAACAAGTTATGCATTACTGTTTCGGTCGTAAAATTCATCAAATTGTCACGATCGTAAAATGTTTCAATTTTAATGTCTTTTGGTAAAACATTATCGTTAAGATCTTTAATTTTTGCTTTGATTAAGGCGAGTGTTTCCTGCGGGTTTTCACCTTTTCGCATTACTACGATTCCCTCAACGGCATCGTCATTGTTTCCAATACCTGTTTGTCCAACTCTTGGCATTGAACTTTCGTAAACATTAGCTAAGTTTTTAACTAATATTGGATTTCCTGCTGCATCATCTACGATAATATTTCCAATATCTTCTTTCGATTTTAATAAGCCGACACCGCGAACAACAAATGCTTGTCCGTTCTTTTCAATAACATCACCACCTACGTTCAAGTTTCCGGCATTTACAGCGTTGTAAACCTGCAAAGGTGTAATGTTGTATTTAGCCAATTTGATAGGATCAACCCCAACTTCATAAGTTTTAGTTTGACCTCCAAAAACATTTAAATCTGCAACGCCAGGCAGAGAACGAAGTTGTTTATCGATAACCCAATTTTGGTAAGTCAATAATTCTCTACTGTCTCTGCTATCGCTTTTTACAAGATATCTGAAAATTTCTCCTGTAGGCCCGTAAGGAGGCTGTACATCTGGTTCTACATCATCAGGCAGGGAAACATTCTTTAATAAGTTATTTACCTGAAAACGGGCAAAAGTATCGTCTACACCATCATCAAAAATGATTTTAATAACCGATAAACCAAACATAGTAATGCTTCGCACACTTGTTTTTTTCTGTACTGAGTTCATGGCAATCTCAATAGGAGAAGTAACAAAACGCTCTACTTCTTCAGCACTTTTTCCGTTCCATTGCGTAATAATAATGATCTGCGTATTGGTAACGTCTGGAAAAGCATCAATAGGCATATTTTTGAAAGAAATAAATCCCGCAACAGCCAATAATCCAACCCAAAAGAAGGTAAATGCTTTATTCTTTAGCGAAAAAGCAATAATATTTTTTATGAATTTGTTCATGTCTTAATTATTTAAAGCACCATAAATAAATAGCTGATTGTTGGTGATTACTTTTTCATTTTCTTTTAAACCGCTTGAAAGGTAAGTAGTGTCTCCAACCACTCTATAAACTTCGACTTGTCTAGTTTCAATATTATTACGGTCATTAAATACCACGACAAAATTTTTGCTTTTATCAAAAACAATAGCTTTACTTGGTACGGCTATCATAGATTGGTTTTCATTAAAAGACAATTTTATGTTAGCATTCATATCGGGCTTAAGCATGTAATCTGGATTATTCAGTTTAATTCTGGCTTGCATAGCTTTAGTCTCAGGATCAATTACATTATAGATTTTATCTACTTTTCCGTAAAATGTTTTATCAGGATAACTCAAGGTAGTTACAGCGGCGCTCGTTCCCAGTTTTACTTTATTGATATCTATTTCATTAATATTAGCCATTGCCCAAACTTCGCTGATTTCTGCAATATCAAATATGTTTTCAGAACGGTCGTTACGTAAAAGCATATCTTGGTTGATGCTTTTCTGAATGATAAAACCGCTTATCGGAGCTGTTACTTCGTAAATTGAACCCGCCTTAATATTATAGATTTTATAGGTTTCCTGTATTTTGCTTAATTGCGACTGCGCTTTATTTACCTCAGATTTTGCCTGAAGAACATCGCTTTCAGAATTCAGTTTTCCGTCAAATAATTCTTGAGCAACTTTCAAATTGTTTTTGGCAACAAGCAAATCGCTTTTTGCATCAATAGATTGTTTTTCAAAATCGGCAACATCAGTACTTTTTATCGTGGCAAGAACTTGTCCTTTCTTAACATAATCACCAAGTTCAACATTTACTTTCATTACATTTCCGCCAACCAATGGGTAAACATCAATCATTTTATTATTGTCAGCCGTAATTTTTCCATAAAAACTAAGTTCATTTTTTAATGGCTGAGATTTAGCTTCTGCAGTTGTAGTGCTTTTAAGCATAGTATCGCTTAAAACAAAAGAGGTATTTGTTTCAGGATTTTCAACTTCTTTTTTGCAGCTCGTAAGAGATAAGCCTGCTAATGCGATTCCGATGAATAATATATGTTTCATTTCTGTACTTTTTTTAAAATAAATCTTTGTTGATGGTGCTATTTAACTCTTCGCCTGCAATCACTACTTTTTTCTTTAATTCATTTAATTGAATTATAGCTTGATTGTAGCTTTCCATAAAATCGGTAAATTCTAAAAGGCTCACGTTTCGTTTTTGAAAGTTGGTAAGCATTCCGTTATAAACTGCTTCAAAATCTGAATTTACAGTTGGTTTTATGACAGCATAATTTTGTCTGGATTCATCCCATTTGGTCCATGCTGACGTGATTTCTGTTTTGAGCTGTAGTTCGAAGTTTTGTTTTTCAATTTTAGATTGTTCCAAAATTGTTTTTGCATACTTAATGTTTCCTTTATTTTGATTCCAAAGTGGTAAAGGAATTCCAACAGTTAAATTGGCTTCATTGTTAAAAGCACCGCTTCGCTGATCATAATTTGCTCCGAGTGTAATGTCTGGAACTGAAAGCGATTTTTGCCATTTTACATTCAATTCATTTGCATCAATTTCTTTTTGTTTGGCTAAATAATCTGGGCGGTTAGCAATAGCTTGTTCTTCAAAGCTTTTAAGATCAAAGTTGATTGTTTTTAAGTATTTATCCGAATCGTCTTTGCTTACAACAGGAATTACATTTTCAGTTTCGTTCAAAAGCAATTTCAAATTAGCTTGCTCTTCTATATTATTGTTTACAACTTCCAGACGCTCATTTTTAAAATTCAGATACAATGATTGTAAACGCACGACATCCTTCAAAGGAATATTCCCTTTCTGAGCCTGAACAGAATAAGAGTTGATTAAATTTTCAATGTGAGCCAGTTGCTTGTCAGTATTTTCAAGGTTTTTTGTGTTATAATACACCGTATAAAAACTCTTGCGCAATTGTAGTTTTAGGTTGCGAAGCACATCATTAAATTGCAATTCTGCCAATTGGGTATTGGTTTGAGCCAATTTAACTTCATTGCGTTTTTTTCCGCCGAGATAAATAAGCTGCTCGATACTAAATGCTTTTTGACCTTCTTTGCCAATATCAAAAAACTTATCCCTTTCAGGATTATAAGCATTCAATTCCGCAGTTATTGTGGGATTGTCCCAAATACGAGCCTGAATAGTTAGCGCTTTTGCAGCATCGATGTTGTATTGGGATGCCAGTAAAAAAAGGTTTTTTTTCAAAAATTGACTTTCACAGTCTTGGAGAGTAAGTGATTTTTGCGCTATTGCAACTTGATTTAAAAGTGCAAATAACAGCAATGCGAATAACTTTTTCATTGTATCATCTTTAAGTTGTACAAATATGCTATCAACAGGCTTTAAGAGAGCTTAAAATCTACCTTAAAAATAGCTTAAAATTGTTTACAAACTAAAAAATAACTGAAATAAATTCGTGTTAATATTTGATGCAGAGTAAGTTATGTTTGCTTTGTGCAGAATTAGGATGCGTTGCACAATTCTTAAGCCAAGTCCAAAACCAGAAGTTCCTTTTGAATTTCGGCCACGCATAAAAGGCTGAAAAAGATTTTTTTGTTCTTCTTCATTTAAGGTTTCTCCTGTATTGGATACAGAAATGATAAGATGATGATGATCGGTGCTTATTTTTACTTTTGCCTGCTTATTGTCTGAATAAACACAGGCATTTTTTAAAATATTGGTTAAGGCTATCTCTAAAAGATTTCTATTTCCTTTTACTTCTAAAGCGGTATCAAGATCGTCACTTTCTTCCATTTCAAAAAGAATAACGAAATCAGGGAAAGCTTTGTTTATTTTTTCGATAGAAGAAAATAAAATTTCATCTATTCTTTGCACTTCATGATGATCTGCTTTTCTGTTATCAATTTTAGAAAGGATAAGTAGAGAATTGATTAATTCGGTCAAGTGATTGACATCATCTAAAATGGAATGCAAAAATGACTTGTCTTTCTGCTGAAGCTCTGGTTCGGCCATAGCATTTTCTATTTGAGAAGTCATTCTGGAAAGCGGTGTTCTTAATTCATGAGATGCGTGAGCGGTAAATTCCTTTTGCTTTTGATACGAAAGTTCAATGCGATCCATCATGAAATTAAATTCATCAGCAATTAAATCAATTTCATTTTTACTGCTTTTAGACTCAATTCTGGTATCGAGATTATTTTCGTTTATGTTTTTTATTTTCTGATGAAAAGCATGAAGAGGATTCATAGCTTTTCTTACCATAAATGAAGTTAACAGCCAGCAGATTGTTGTAAAAAAGATATACGAAATAACTAATGTATAACGTAAGAAAAGTAGTTTTCGATTTCCATAATCATCCGTTGCAGAAATTAAAGCATAAAAATCTTTGTCGTTGGTATCATAAAAAACACCATAAACCTCATAATTGCCTTGCTGTTTAAAAAAGGTTTTATTCTTTTTAAGATATTTTAAATCATCAACAGACCAATTGATTTTGGCGTCATCAATGCTGCTGTAAATCAGTTTGTAATTAGAATCAAAAACCAAAGTTTTTTCATCATACAATTTGTTGATTGAATTCTGGTCTATTATTTTTAAAAGCTGATTGTCGACTTGTTTTACGTTAACTAATAACTTAATATTAGATAGAGCTTTAATTTCTAATCGATCTCGAAATTCTTCTTTTCTGTAATTGGAATATAAAATGAATATCACTGTAGAAGCCAGCCCAAAAAGGATGGTAAACAGTAAACTTACTAAAAGTGATATTCGATTTTTTAATGTCATTCCTGATCGCTTAAATAGTACCCATAACCGACTTTGGTTCGGAGAAGTTTTATATCGTGATCTTTATCAATCTTCTTCCTTAAAAAATTGATATAGACCTCAATAGTATTCTGATTGGTTTCAATATGGTAATCCCAAAGTTTTTCGGCAATAAACTGTTTAGAAATCACTTTTCCTTTAGCATGCGCTAAAATCAGAATTAATTTAAACTCTTTTGGCGTAAGTTTAATTTCTTCACCCGCCCTAAAAACTTTCATTTCTTCCTCAAAGATCTCCAGATCCTTAATAGTAATTTTATTGTCTATTTGCTGCGGAACATCTTTTCTTCTCAAAAGCGATTGTACACGTGCATGCAATTCTTCAAAATGAAAAGGTTTAACCAGATAATCATCTGCGCCATTATCAAAAGAAGATAGCTTATCTTCAATTTCACTAAAAGCGGTAAGCATAATAATTGGTGTTTTTTTGTCGATTTCACGAATACCTTTACAAACGTCAATTCCATTTATTCCAGGAACATTGATATCAAGAATAATCAAATCATATTCGTACGGAAAGTACTTTTTAAGAAGCAAAGAGCCATCATAATAAGGAACACACTCGAATTCTTTTGAAGTAAAGAATGCGGTGATTTCTTTTGATAAAGTAAAATCATCTTCGAGTAGTAATATTTTCATGCCTGATTATATTATTTGTAGATCTGATTTGGTAAACTCAAATCAGATCTACATTAAAAGTATATTATTTAAAATAAGAAAAAGTCTCGTTGTTCTCAATTTTCAATAAAGCTTCATAAATAAGTTGAATCACATTCTCAACATCATCCTTGCGAACCATTTCTACAGTAGTATGCATATATCTTAACGGAAGCGAGATTAAAGCAGATGGAACACCACCATTGCTATACGCAAAAGCATCAGTATCTGTACCCGTTGCACGCGAAGTAGCATGTCTCTGAAAAGGAATTTTATTCTCTTCTGCAGTATCAACAATCAAATCGCGCAATTTATTCTGAATAGCAGGAGAGTAGCCAATAACAGGACCTTTGCCCATTTTAAGATCACCCTCTACCTTTTTATCAATCATTGGTGTAGTGGTGTCGTGGCATACATCGGTCACAATTGCTACATTAGGTTTTATGCGGTGAGCAATCATTTCGGCTCCGCGAAGACCAATTTCTTCTTGAACAGAATTTACTATATACAAACCAAACGGAAGTTTCTTTTTATTTTCGTGTAATAGTCGAGCAACTTCAGCAATCATAAAACCGCCCATTCGATTATCGATAGCACGGCAGACAAATTTATTCTCATTCAAAATCATAAATTCGTCTGGATAGGTAATTACGCATCCCACATGAACACCTAATGCCTCAACCTGCTCTTTGTTCTCGCATCCTAAATCAATAAAAATATTACTCAATTTAGGAATCTCTTCTTTATCACGCAAACGAGTATGAATAGCAGGCCATCCGAAAACACCCTTTACAATTCCGTTTTTAGTATGAATATTAACCCTTTTAGATGGAGCAATTTGGTGATCAGAACCACCATTTCGTATTACATATATTAAACCATCCTCTGTAATATAATTTACATACCAAGAAATTTCATCTGCGTGACCTTCAATAACAACTTTGTAAGGAGCATCTGGATTAATTACGCCAACAGCTGTTCCATAAGTATCTGTAATAAAAGTATCTACATAAGGTTTTAAATAATTCATCCAAAGTTTTTGTCCTTCACTTTCATAACCAGTTGGAGAAGCGTTATTTAGATAGCTTTCTAAGAAAGCAATAGAAGTATCATTTAAGATCGATTTTGCACTCATAAAAATATTTTTCCGCTAAAATATAAATTTGGTATTAGAGTTGTGTATAAATATATAATTTTACACTTTAATTATGATTCAATGAGACTAACCACCTTTTTATTTATACTATTAATTTGTTTTTCGTCTAAAGCCCAAGTTACTCCAAAAGAGAACGAACAAATGGGATACATACTTACTGAGAAAGATTCTATTTTAGGTGATACTATTCAGCTGCCAGAAATAATTATTTCGAAAGGAAAAAAGATGAGTGCAGAGGAAATGAAACAATTTCAAATTCTTCAAAACAGAGTATATAAAGTTTATCCTTATGCAAAATTAGCTTCAGAGAGACTAACTGCTTTAAATAACGGAATGGCTCGTTTAAAAACAAGTCGTGAAAAAAAGAAGTATTTTAAAATAGTCGAAGACTACTTAAACAATGAATTTGAAGAAAGGCTAAAAAAACTATCCAGAAAACAAGGACAGATTTTAGTGAAATTGATTCATCGTCAAACTGGAATTACAACTTATGAATTGATTAAAACCCTAAAAAGCGGATTTAAGGCGTTTGTTTCAAATACAACCGCGAATTTATTTGATATAAGTTTAAAAGAAGAATACAAACCTTACGACGTAAACGAAGATTATTTAATAGAAACAATCTTAGTGAGAGCTTTTGAATCTGGTCGATTGGTAAATCAGAAACCAGCCAATCCTGTAAATTATGATGATTTATCAGAGAAGTGGCAGCAAAGAGCAAAAGAACTAAATAAGAAATAATTTTGTACATAATATATAGTATAGCAACCCGACAGTTTTTTCTAAACCTGTCGGGTTTATTTTTTTGACTCATAATATATAAGGAGAAACCCTCAATTGTCCGACTGTACGGATCCGAACCT
>NZ_WUMO01000004.1 GCF_009826975.1 Flavobacterium sp. HBTb2-11-1
ATATTGTGGGAGAGTATGTCGTCGCCTTTCTTTTGAAAAACCCTGTTTCTAAACGAAACGGGGTTTTCTGTTTTTATATGATTTTTAAAAAAGCTGTCCCATTATTGGATAACAGCTTCAGTCCGGTAGAAAGCCGCGTTAGTGATGGAAGCGGCATCCTTTTGCGGGACACTCAAAACTTCTTTTTTACCGTACCCTTCTCCCGCAAAAGATACAGCGGACAGCACGGCCCCAAGGGAAACGCCGTAAGTATCTGCAGTCTTGAACCTATAAGTGTTAAATTATAGTCAATTGTCTACGGTTAGATATTGATACTTTAGACTTTTTGGATTTGAATGAGTATTTTTGTGTTTAAATTACTTTTTAAATATGAAGAAAAATATTTTATTGTTAGCACTTCTTGCTGTTACAGGCTTAAGTGCGCAACAACGTCCAAAGTTAGTTGTGGGTATAGTTGTCGATCAAATGAAAATGGAATATTTATATCGCTTTTCAGATGATTTTTCTCCTAATGGCTTTAAAAGATTAATGAATGATGGATTTACTTTCCAGAATATGCATTACAATTATATGCCAACTTATACTGCTCCTGGACATGCTTCAATCTACACTGGTACAACTCCAGCTACACACGGAATTGTGGGTAACGAATGGTTTAGCAGAACTCTTGGAAAAGAAATGTATTGTACAGATGATGCTGGAGTAAAAACAGTAGGTGACGGTACAGTAGAAGAGGGTGCTATGTCTCCTAAAAATCTTCAAAGTACTACGATTACAGACGAAGTTAGAATGGCAACTAATTTTACTGGAAAAGTTATTGGACTAAGCTTAAAAGATAGAGGTGCTATATTACCAGCAGGACATTTTGCTAATTGGGCATTTTGGTATAGTAAAACAGGTTCTTTTATTTCTAGTACTTTTTACGGTGAAAAACTGCCAGAATGGGTTACCGAATTCAATAATGAAAAAAACTACTTAAAATATATTAATAAAGGATGGGATCTGTATAAACCTGCTTCGGTTTACAATGAGAGCCTTCCAGATAATAATCCATACGAAGGTAAATTATATGGAAATGCTGCTCCTGTTTTTCCATATGATTTAAAATCAATGTATGAGAAAAATGATGCTGGAGTTATAAGAGCTACTCCTTTTGGGAATGATCTTTTAGCTGAGTTTGCAAAAAGAGCTATTGAGAAAGAAGAATTAGGGAAGGATAATGTTACTGACTTCTTAACAGTTAGTTTTTCTTCTACAGACTATGTGGGACACTTACTTGGCCCAAGATCTATGGAACTTCAAGATACTTACTTGAGATTGGATCAAACGATTGCCGATTTTTTAGCTTATCTTGATAAAACAGTTGGTAAGGGTAATTATTTACTTTTCTTAACAGCAGACCATGCTGGTGCAGAAAATGTAATCTATCTTAAAGATCGTAAATATAATGTAGATAATTATCCTTCAAAAGAGGTTAAGAAAAGCTTACAGGATTTCTCTACTAAGACATTTGGTGTAGATTTAGTTCAAAATTACTCAAACTTTAATGTTTTCTTTAATAAGCAAGTTATTAAGGACAAGAAATTAGACCTTGATAAAGTTAAAGATGCTTTTAAAAAGTTTTTAATCACTCAACCTCAAGTTAAAAAAGTTTATACAGAGGAAGAAATTTTAGCTAATGCTGGAAATGACTATGCTCTTAATTTTGTTGCAAAAGGTTATGATGTTACACAAAATGGTGATTTAGTTATTGTAGATAAACCTGGAATGATAGAATATACACCAACAGGAACATCACATGGAACTATTTATAGCTACGATACGCATGTTCCAGCTATTTTCTATGGTTGGCACATCAAAAAGGGTGAATCGTATGATAAAAAAGCGATTACGGAAATTGCTCCAACAATTGCTCAAAAAATTAAAGTTACTTTTCCTAATGGAACCGAGGCAAAAGTTATGACTGAAGTTCTTGACAATAAAAAATAAATAGATTATTATTTAGAAAAACTGTCTTCAGGGCAGGTTTTTTTATGCCATAAAAAAGGCTTTTCAATTAAGAAAAGCCTTTTGTAATAGTGACTTAGTAAGCACTTATTTAAGTATTAACACTATGCGTTTGCTAATACTATTTCTTCGTTAAAAGGAAGATTCCAAGCTTCTGCAACTCCTTTGTAAAGGATTTTTCCATTAGCTACGTTTAATCCTTTTTTCAATTCTTCATTTTCTGCGCAAGCTTTTTCCCATCCTTTGTTTGCTAATTGTACAGCATATGGTAAAGTTGCATTTGTTAAAGCTAAAGTAGAAGTGTAAGGAACAGCTCCTGGCATATTAGCTACACAGTAGTGAACGATATCATCAATAATGAAAGTTGGGTTTTCATGAGTTGTAGGAGTACAAGTTTCTATACATCCTCCTTGATCTACCGCTACGTCAACAACAACAGTTCCCGGACGCATTAATTTAAGCATATCACGAGTAATTAAGTGAGGTGCTTTTGCTCCTGGAATTAAAACAGCACCAACGATTAAGTCAGCATCTTTAATTGCTCTTGTAATATTGTAGTGGTTAGACATCTCTGTGTTTACGTTTGCAGGCATGATATCATCCAATTGGCGTAAACGAGGTAGGCTTAAGTCCATAATAGTAACTTGAGCACCTAAACCAGCAGCCATTTTTGCAGCTTGAGTTCCTACAATTCCTCCACCTAAAACTAATACTTTTGCAGGTGGTACACCTGGAACTCCTCCTAAAAGGATTCCTCTTCCTTTTAATGGTTTTTCAAGGTATTTCGCTCCTTGTTGGATAGCCATACGACCAGCAACTTCAGACATTGGAACTAATAATGGTAAACTTCTGTCTGTCTTTTCTACAGTTTCGTAAGCTAAACAAACAGCTCCTTTTTCTAACATTGCATGTGTTAATTCTTCTGACGAAGCGAAGTGGAAGTAAGTGAATAATAATTGATCTTTTTTAATCAATGGGTATTCAGAAGCAATTGGTTCTTTTACTTTGATGATCATTTCTGCAATAGCATAAACTTCTTCAATTGTTGGTAAAATAACTGCACCAGCTTGTGCATATTCTTCATCGGTGAAACCACTTCCTAAACCAGCAGTAGATTGAACATAAACTGTATGTCCGTGTTTTTTCATTTCAGAAACGCCTGCAGGAGTTAAAGCAACTCTGTTTTCGTTATTTTTTATTTCTTTAGGAACACCTATTATCATTTTGTTATATTTTTTTGTTTTTATTGAAATTGTTTTACAAATCTACAGATAGAGAATAAATTATGGTTTAATGCTTAATAAATAAGAAAACATTATTTTATTTTTTACTTTTACAGAAAAATATTCTGTTTTTGGTCTGAATTTATTCTTCAAAAAGAAAAAAAGACTAAATCTATCTAATTTTAATAAAACGTTTTCGTTATGGCTTTAGATGAAATTGACAAAAAAATCCTACGTCTTTTGCAGGAAGACGCGCACTATACTTTAAAAGACATCGCAAACAAAATAAACTTGTCTTTAACACCAGTTCATGATCGGGTGAAACGTCTTGAAAAAGATGGCATTATAGAAAAATATGTGACGCTTCTAGACAAGAAAAAACTCGGAAATAATTTGACCGTTTACTGCCAAGTTACGCTTACAAAACAGACTTACGATACATCGGAAGGATTTAACCAATCGATTTTGAATTTGCCTGAAGTAGTAGAGTGTAATTATGTTTCAGGAAACTTCGATTATATGCTGAAAATTATAATTCCAGACATGGAAAGTTATCATCATTTTCACCAGAAAAAATTATCGGTTTTGCCCGAAGTCTCTTTGATCAATACTGTTTTTGTTATTTCAGAAGTGAAAAGTACGACTGTTCTTCCGATTTAATAAAAAAAACCATCAGAAAATCCCGATGGTTTTTAGCAAAAAAGTTAGTTTGGTTGAATTAATAATAAGTATAACGTCTTACTTTGGCAATATATTTTGCTAAACGAATAACTTGATGGCTGTAACCATATTCATTATCGTACCAAATATATAGCACTATATTTTTTCCATCTTTCGAAACAATTGTAGCATTGCTGTCGTAAATTGATGGAGCTGAAGTTCCTACAATGTCGGACGAAACTAATTCGTTGTTTAAAGAATATTTTATCTGCTCTACTAATTCTCCTTCAAGAGCATATTTTTTCATGATTTTATTAATTCCTGCAATTGATGTTGCTTTTTTAACTTCTAGATTTAAAACAACAAGAGATCCATTAGGGACAGGAACACGAATCGCATTTGAGGTTAATTTGCCTTCCAATGATGGTAAAGCTTTTGCAACAGCACTTCCTGCGCCAGTTTCGGTAATCACCATATTCAAAGCAGCTGCTCTACCGCGACGGTATTTTCTATGCATATTATCTACCAAATTTTGATCGTTGGTGTAAGCATGAATGGTTTCTAAATGTCCTTTTACAACGCCAAGAGTTTCTTCAATCACTTTTAAAATTGGAGTGATGGCATTTGTTGTACATGATGCAGCTGAAAAAATATTTACTTCATCAGGGTTAAATTCATTATGATTTACACCATGTACAATATTCGGTACACCCTTTCCAGGAGCAGTCAGTAAAACTTTACTAGCTCCGTTTGATGTTAAATGTCTTTTTAATGCTTCTTCGGTAGTAAACGCTCCAGTGTTATCAATTACTAAAGCATCATTGATTCCATAGACAGTATAATCGATTTCTTCTGGGGAATTTGCTGTAATGATATGAACAGTTGTTCCGTTTATAATTAAGGCATTATTTTTAGAATCGGCTATTACAGATCCTTGAAAATCTCCGTGAATTGAGTCATATCGCAATAGAGAAGCTCGTTTCTCTAGGCTTGTAGCGTCATTTTTATCACGTGTTACAATTGCTCTTAATCGCAATTGATCTCCTTTTCCAGTTTTAGACATTAGCTCTCTCGCCAATAGACGTCCAATTCTTCCAAAGCCATACAAAACAATATCCTTAGGCTTAATTTCTTTTGAAGATTTTGCTTTTTTCAATTTTTCAATAACAAAATATCTTGCATCAGGATATTTCTCATCTTCTAAGCGATATTCGTAAGTTAGTTTTCCCAAATCTATTTTTGCTGGCGGAAGATCTAGAGATAATACCACTTTTGCGATTTCAACCGAATCAAAAATACTGATTGGCTTACCTACGAATTCACCAGCATATTGATGAAGATTGATAATATCGCTAACGTTTTTATCCAATAACTGATTTTTGAATAAAACCATCTCGATTGATTTGTCATACCATAAATCGCTTATGACTTTGATTAATTCGACACCCGCTTTTCTTCGGTCGACTTGTAAGGATACCTCTTTTTGGTACAATGATTTGTTACTCATAATTGAAAAAATAAAATGCTCACTATTTTAAAATTTTGCGCAAAAGTATCTATTTCAATCGATTTCGTAAACTATTTTAGCATTTATTTTTGAAAATAAAAAAGCCACCTTATTTTATTAAGATGGCTATTTTTTAGTTTTCAATCACTGTCCCAGTTTTTAATAACTGATAACTGGGACTGAAAACTGCGACTTATATAATAATTCTGAAAATCTCTCCGTTTCTGTTGATCATTTCAATTCGAACGCTTTGTCCTTCGTCTTTTTTACTTAAAAGTTTTGAAACCGTTTCAACGTTTGTTGCTTTTACATTATCAATGCTTAGAATAATATTTCCTACTAATTCATTTTGATATTGCATTAAATTCTCATTGCTGATGTTTTTAATTTTAACGCCATAATCGATTCTGAATTTTTTCTTGTCAGCAGCATCAATATTTTCTAATTCAATTCCTTTAAATTCAGCGCTGTAAAACTCATTTTTGCTTAAAGTAACAGGGACAGTTTTAGTTTTTCCGTCTTTAATGTAAGTTACTTTTACAACATCATTTGGACGTTTTGTATTGATGTAGCCAGATAAATCTGCATAAGTTGCAATATTTTGATCATCCAATTTTACAATGATATCACCTTTAGTTAGACCAGCTTTTTCTGCGCCAGAATTTTTAGAAACTCTATTAATGTAGAATCCTTGCGTTTCTGTTACTCCCAATTCTTTAGAAGCTGTTGCATTCAATTCGCCACCTTCAACACCAAGAATACCTCTTTGAACATTTCCATATTCCATAATATCCTCAATAATTTTACGAGCTATATTAGAAGGAACAGCAAAAGAATATCCAACATAAGAACCTGTCATTGAAGAAATCATGGTATTAATTCCAATTAATTCACCTCTTGCATTTACTAACGCTCCACCGCTATTACCTGGGTTTACTGCAGCATCAGTCTGAATGAAAGATTGGATTCCGCTTTGGTCTAAATTTCTAGCTTTAGCCGAAACAATTCCAGCAGTTACAGTAGAAGTCAAGTTATAAGGATTTCCAACTGCCAATACCCATTCTCCGACTTTTACGTTATCAGAATTTGCAAAAGCAGTATAAGGAAGTTTTTCATCAGCATTGATTTTCAAAAGGGCAATATCCATTTTTGAATCCGTACCGATTAACTTCGCTTTGTATGATTTTTTATTATTTAAAGTAATTTCAATTTCTGTGGCATCTTTAATTACGTGATTATTCGTAACAATGTATCCGTCTTCAGAAATAATAACACCAGAACCAGTTCCTACTTGTTCTTGCTGTTGCTGTCCGCCATATCCGTAGAAAAATTCAAGCATTGGGTTGCTAATAGTTCTTCTAGAAACATTTTTTACGTGAACAACAGTATGAATTGTTTTGTCTGCGGCTTCGGTAAAATCTAGTATTTCAGCACCTAAACCAACATTTTTTCCATAAGAATTAGGGGCAAGAGTTACAACAGAATTTCCTTTTCCAAAAAAAGAATTGTTGCTTTCAAATAATAACTTGTAAGCACCAAGAGTAATAGCACCACTTAACAATGACACTAAAAATAAGGCTGAAAATCTTTTCATATTAGAATTTGTAATTAAGTTATTAGAATTTAAGTTTCATGTTTTATTTAACGTAAAATTACTTCAAAAAATTATTTGTAAAAACGGTTTAACGCTCTTTAACAATGATTAACATTTCATTAATTAATAGTTCGTACTTTTGTATTTCTAATGACAAAAAAATGCAAATAGAATTTTATAAATACCAAGGAACTGGGAACGATTTTGTAATGATTGATAACCGTACAAATTTCTTTCCAAAAGATGATGTAAAACTTATTGAAAGACTGTGCGACAGACGTTTCGGAATTGGAGCAGACGGATTAATTTTACTCGAAAATGATTCTGAAACTGACTTCAGAATGGTGTATTATAACTCAGATGGAAATCAAAGTTCGATGTGTGGAAACGGCGGACGTTGCCTTGTTGCTTTTGCCAATCAATTGGGCGTTATCGATGACAAAACCACTTTTATCGCAACCGACGGATTACATCATGCTTCTGTAAATGCAGACTCTATTGTTTCTTTACAAATGATTGATGTAAACGAAATTCAGAAAAAAGATTCTTATACTTTCCTAAATACAGGCTCTCCGCACCATGTTCAGATTGTAGATGATCTAGAACATTATAATGTAAAAGAAAACGGAGCCGCAATTCGTTATGGTGAATTGTACGGAGAAAAAGGAAGCAATGTCAATTTTGTTAAAAAAGTAGATAACGATACTTTTTCTTTAAGAACTTACGAACGTGGTGTAGAAGACGAGACCCTTGCTTGCGGAACTGGCGCCACTGCTGTTGCCATTGCCATGAATGCGATTGGAGAAACCGATAAAACTTCAATAAATTTAAATGTTGAAGGAGGAAAATTGGTAGTTTCTTTCGATAAGAATAATGGCGGTTACACAAACGTATTCTTAACAGGACCTGCAAAATTCGTATTCAAAGGAACAATTGAGATTTAATTTTATAAATCTCAAGTTTTAAATTCCAAATTCCAATCAATCTAAAATCTACAATCTAAAATATCAAGATGATTACATTAAAAGGCGATTCGATTTATTTGCGTCCACTTGAGCCTCAAGATTTAGAGTTCATTTACTCTATAGAAAATGACGAAAATATTTGGGAAGTTAGTAATACGCAAACTCCTTATAGCCGTTTTTTGATTAAACAATATTTAGAAAATGCACATCAGGATATTTATGAAGCAAAACAGCTTCGTTTGGCTATCTGCCAAGATGAAGATTTTCCTGCTATCGGATTGATTGATTTATTTGATTTTGATCCTAGAAATAATAGGGCAGGGATTGGTATTGTTATTCAGAAAGAAGAAAATCAAAGGAAAAATGTTGGTTCTGAGGCTTTAGGGCTTTTAATAAAATATTCTTTTTATAATTTAAATCTTCATCAATTGTATGCAAATATTGGCGTACAAAATGTAGCAAGTCTTGCACTTTTTACTAAATTTGGTTTTAAGAAAATCGGAATCAAAAAAGACTGGATCTTGTATCATAACCGCTATCACGATGAAGCAATTTATCAGTTAATTAATAAACAAATCTAAATTTTAAGCTTTGAGTCTAAAAAAAATAATCACGATAAGTGCCGTAGCCATCATTTCAGTTTTATTGATTTATGGTTTTATATTAATCAGTAAAATATTTAGTTCTAATACTAAATTTGAAGAAAAGGAAGTGTATGTCTATGTGCCGACAGATGCCAATTATGCTGATGTAAAAAAGATATTAGCACCTTACATAAAGAATTTTGACAACTTTGAATTGGTTGCCGAAAAAAGAGATTATCCGCAAAATGTAAAATCTGGACGTTTTTTACTGAAAAAAGATATGAATAATATCGACTTAGTAAGAGCAATGCGTTCTAATATTCCTGTTAAGTTGGTTTTCAATAATCAAGAAAGATTAGAGAATTTTGCCGGAAGAATCGGAGCAGAAATTGAAGCAGATAGTTTGTCACTTCTAAAAGCGATAAAAGATTCTACATTTTTAGCAGCAAACGGATTTAATGAAGAAAATGTTTTTGCAATGTTTATTCCAAATACTTATGAAGTTTATTGGAATACTTCAGCTGAAAAGTTCCGTGATAAAATGATAAAAGAATATCATAATTTCTGGACACCTGAAAGAATCGAGAAGGCAAAGAAACAGGGATTAACTCCAGTTCAAGCTACAATTTTAGCGTCAATTGTGCATAAAGAATCGGTTAAAAAAGACGAAAGGCCACGTATTGCAGGAGTTTATTTGAATCGTTTACGTTTAGAAATGCCTTTGCAGGCTGATCCAACCGTTATTTATGCTTTAAAATTAAGAGACAACAATTTTGATCAAGTTATTAAAAGAGTGTTTTATAATGATTTGGTAATGAGATCCCCATATAATACTTATGTGAACAAGGGACTTCCTCCTGGACCAATCGCAATGCCTGATATTACAGCATTAGAAGCTGTTTTAAATCCAGAGAAGAACGATTATATTTATTTCTGCGCTAGTGTTGATCGTTTCGGATACCATGAATTTGCGGCGACATTGGCAGAACACAATGTAAATGCAAAAAAATATTCTGACTGGATAGCAAGTCAAGGTGTGACAAGATAAATTTGATTCTTTATAAGATTAGAAACCGAAGTAACATTTACTTCGGTTTTTTTTGTTTTTTCGAATGCAAAAATTGGATTGAAATCGAAAATTTATGAATTTATTATTTTGAGTGTTTTTTATAATGGAGTAATAAAAAAATAAACATTTTTTAATGTAGAATTTTATAAAATTCAAAAAGAGGTTTTCAAGATTTGGATAGAAAATCAAATTTTTATTATAAGAAAATTCATTCTTTTTGATGAAATTTGCTTAAAATTTATATAAAATGCGATTTTTTTTGATCTTAATTTTTGGTTTTTAAAGTTAAAAAAAGAGAACTAAAATCTCTCGGAATCCATTACTATAACTGGGATGAAAGCACTTTACGATTTTACGTGTAAAATGCTAAATTGTTGATTTTGAGTATATTTTAAAAATAACTTATCTTTGCACCGTAGAAATTTCAAGAGGGTGACAGCGTCTTGAAGAAAAACAATTTATGATAAAGAAATGGTATTTTTATGCGAGTTTAGTCGTTATTATTACATTTTTAAGTTTGGGATTTATTCCCTCTAACCACGAAACCAAACCTTGGTTTTTAATTGAAAAAACAGATGGATCAGAATATATTTTTCCATCTAAAGAAAAAGATGATTATCCGAAAATCGCAAATGTCCCATTCACAGGAAATCGTCTAATAGGATTTAAAGAAGCAGTTGCTTTTAAAGAATCACAAGGGCAGTACAGATTAGTAAACACTCTTGGTTATATGGGCAAATATCAATTTGGTTCTAAAGCTTTGAGAGCAATCGGAATTAATGATACTAAAGCCTTTTTAAAAGATCCTGCTCTACAAGAAAAAGCTTTTATGGCTTTACTAGCCAAAAACAAATGGATTTTACGTAACGAAATCGAAAAGTACGAAGGCAAAATCGTCAGCGGTATTGAAATTACCGAATCTGGAATTTTAGCTGCAGCGCATTTAGGCGGGGCAGGTTCTGTAAAGAACTTTTTCAAAAACAAAGGAAGCAGGCATTTTAGAGATGCTTTTGGAACTTCTTTGAAAAGCTACATGAGAGATTTTGCAGGTTACGATCTTTCTTTTATAGAAGCTGATAGTAACGCAACAGTAAACGACTAAATTAAAAGAGGTTGTTTCGCAATAGGTGAAACAACCTCTTTTTCTATTTATTTTCCATATCGGTAATACTGAGTACTGAGACTGAGACTGCAAAACTCAATCTATCAAAGCTTCTAAGATTTTTATTGCCGCTTCACTAATTTTAGTTCCAGGCCCAAAAACTGCCGATGCACCCGCATCAAACAAGAATTGATAGTCTTGAGACGGAATTACACCACCCACAATTACCATAATGTCTTCTCGTCCATGTTTTTTTAATTCTTCTATCACTTGAGGCACCAATGTTTTGTGACCAGCAGCAAGTGATGAAACACCTAAAATATGAACATCATTCTCCACAGCTTGTTTTGCTGCTTCTGCCGGAGTTTGAAATAATGGGCCTATATCAACATCAAAACCAACATCGGCATAACCTGTTGCGACTACTTTTGCACCACGGTCGTGACCGTCTTGTCCCATTTTAGCAATCATAATTCTAGGACGTCTTCCTTCTTGTTTGGCAAAAACATCTGCTAGTTGTTTTGCTTTTTCAAAATTCTCGTCATTTTTTATTGCTGCACTATACACTCCGCTAAAAGATTTAATTTGCGCTTTAAAACGGCCAAAAACAGTTTCCAATGCATTACTGATTTCGCCTAATGTTGCTCTGTTCCTAGCGGCTTCAATTGCATTTTCTAATAAGTTCCCTTGTCCTGTCTGCGCACAATGGATTAATTTTTCTAGTGACTTATTTACTTTTTCAGAATCTCGCGTTCGTTTTATTTCTTCAAGACGTTCAACCTGTTGTTTGCGAACCAATTGATTGTCTACATCCAAAATATCCAACGGATCTTCCTTCTCTAAACGATATTTATTCACACCGACAATAATATCTTGCCCGCTGTCAATTCTTGCTTGTTTTCTTGCCGCAGCTTCTTCAATTCTAAGTTTCGGAATTCCGGCTTCAATTGCTTTTGTCATTCCGCCGAGTTCTTCTACTTCTTCAATTAATTTCCAAGTCTTTTCTACGATGTCATTGGTTAAACTTTCAACATAGTAACTTCCAGCCCAAGGATCGACTGTTTTAGTGATTTTAGTTTCTTCTTGAAGAAATATTTGAGTATTTCTAGCAATTCTGGCAGAGAAATCTGTTGGAAGCGCGATTGCTTCGTCTAAAGCATTGGTATGAAGCGATTGTGTTCCGCCAAAAGCCGCTGCTGCCGCTTCTATACAAGTTCTAGCAACATTGTTAAACGGATCTTGCTCTGTCAAGCTCCATCCGCTGGTTTGGCAATGCGTTCTTAATGCCAAAGATTTATCACTTTTTGGATTGAATTGCTGTAATAATTTTGCCCAAATCATACGCCCAGCTCTCATCTTGGCAATTTCCATAAAATGATTCATTCCGATTGCCCAAAAGAAAGATAATCTTGGAGCAAATTCATCAATCGTCATTCCTGTTGATAATCCGGTTCTGATGTATTCTAAACCATCTGCCAAAGTATATGCTAGTTCAATATCAGCTGTTGCTCCAGCTTCCTGCATATGATAACCAGAAATGGAAATAGAATTGAATTTTGGCATTTTTTTGCTCGTAAATTCAAAAATATCAGCAATGATTTTCATCGAAGGAGTTGGGGGGTAGATATAAGTATTTCTAACCATAAACTCCTTTAAAATATCATTTTGGATTGTTCCCGATAATTTTTCTGGACTAACACCTTGTTCTTCAGCAGCAACTATATAAAAAGCCATAATAGGTAAAACAGCTCCATTCATAGTCATGGAAACTGACATTTCATCTAGCGGAATCTGATCGAAAAGCACTTTCATGTCTTCAACAGAATCTATTGCGACACCAGCTTTTCCCACATCGCCAACTACTCTTTCGTGATCTGAATCGTATCCGCGATGTGTTGGTAAGTCAAAAGCAATAGAAAGTCCTTTCTGTCCTGCTGCTAAATTTTTTCGGTAAAAAGCATTGCTTTCTTCTGCTGTCGAAAATCCAGCATATTGACGAATAGTCCACGGACGTCTCACATACATCGTGGCATATGGTCCGCGTAAATTTGGTGCAAAACCGGCTCCGAAATCAAGAAATTCTAATTCTTCGATATCTTTCTCAGAATAGCTTTTTTTGATTTCAATTCCTTCGGCCGTCGTAAAGTTATCTGCCAAGTTTTCTTGACTTTCAGCTTTCGGCTTTTGACTTTGAAGAGTTATATGTTTAAGGTCTTTTCTTATCATTGAGACACTTTTTTTGAATTTTAATTAATTACGTTAAAGATTATTCCAGTTCTAATAGTTCCTGTTCAAGTTGCTCTGCCAATCTTTTTTCTATAATTGGCGTAATTAATGTTTTTCTTGGTTTGATTTTTACAAAAGGAAACAATTCTAAATCGTGTTTCATTCTGTCTTCTTTATTTGGATATTTATTTGTGCCTAAAAGAATTTCTTTTTTAGAATCGAATAATTCCTGTTCTTTATTGGCACTTTCCTGAATTTTCTTTTTGATTGTGCCATCATTCAGAAGTTTCAAGAAACCTCCATTGGCTTCAATATCTTTAAATAATGCCAAACTTTTTTCTGCCAATTGCATTGTTAAACTTTCGATGTAATAACTTCCGTCAGCTGGATTGTCTACTTTGTCAAAATAACTTTCGTGTTTTAAAATTAAAAGCTGATTTCTAGAAATTCGATCTCCAAATTCATTGTCTTTATGATATAATGCATCGTAAGGCAAATTTGCAATTGCATCTGCGCCACCCAAAATGGCTGACATGCATTCCGTTGTAGTACGCAGCATATTCACATTATAATCGTAAATGGTTTTATTGCGTTTTGTAGGTGTTGCCAATACATGGCATTGAATTTTTGAATCGTATTCTGCAGCAATTAAATCAAAAAGCATTCGAAGCGCACGAAGCTTTGCAATTTCGAAGAAATAATTTGTTCCAACAGAAACTTGAAAAACCACAGATTTTGCTATATTAGAAAAACGATTTAAATATTCGTTTGCATGCGCTAAACTATAGGCAATTTGCTGCGTAATATTAGCTCCAGAATTTTGATACAATCCTAAATCTACACTTAGCAGATTTAAATTGGTCGTATTTTTAAAAAGTAAATCTAATGTTTCAAAATTATTTTTTTCCGAAGTACTAAACCAATTTCCTTCTCTTGCCAATTGCCCAATGGGGTCAAAATTGCAATAAAAATTAGCTTTTTTCTGGATTGAAATCGTATCTAATTTTTTAACGAAATCGATTGAGATAAAACTGAAATTAAAGTAGACGTTTTTGTTTTCTAAAGGAAGATTCTCTAATAATTTTTGAACATCAATTTTATCATTTTCGATTGTAAAACGAAGGCTTTCTGCACCTCTTTCTAAAGTGTTTAAAGCGCGTTCGATAGATTTTTCTACATCAAAAACAAAGATATTTTGGCAGATTTTAAAATCTGAAGCTTGGGTGTTTACATTTGCTGCCTTTGTAAATTCGTCACGGTGATAAAAAGGCTTTACCTGAATATCTTCTGGAGAATTCCAAATAACGGTTTGATTGTAATCGGCTCCATCCAATTCAAACTGAATTTTTTGTTTCCATTGTTTGGATGAAATCGGATTAAAATCGTCGAATAGGTTAGTGGCCATTGTATTTTGTTTGATTATTCTTTTTCTTGAATGGTATCTCCTTCAAATTGTATGATGTAAATATCTTCGCTGTCTTTTTTCATAAAATACTTTTCGCGAGCGTATTTCTCAATTTGTTCTGGATTTTTGAGCTGTTTGATCTGCTCTTGATCTTTTTTGATTTCTTCCTGATAATACTTTTTATTATCCTCGAGTTCGTGTATCTGCTGATCGAGAAAACGATGATCAAAATAGGAGTAATTGTCTAAAAATAACATCCAAACTATAAAAAACAGCAAAACCCAAACGTATTTGTTACCTAGGTATTTGAACCATTTTTTGTCTTTGTATGGATTTTTAAATTTCATTTTAAACGAATATTTCTTTTGAATTTGAGTGTTGTCTCTAACCCCGATAGAAACCGGTATTCTTTTTTGGTCTCGTTCCTTTAACGAGATCAAAAAAGATAAAGGCGAAAGCGGGTAATCAGCTCCTAATTATTATGGTTTAAATTTACGATAAAAATTATGAAATTCTCTGATTAATTACAGCCCGAACTACATCAATTGCTACTGTATTGTATTTGTCATTCGGGATGATGATGTCTGCAAAAGCTTTAGATGGTTCTATAAATTGCTCATGCATAGGCTTTAAAGTGGTTTGGTAGCGGTTTAAAACTTCATCAATATCACGTCCGCGTTCTGAAATATCTCTTTTTAAACGGCGAATTAATCTTTCGTCAGAATCGGCGTGAACGAAAACTTTTATATCAAACATGTCTCTCAATTCAGGATTGGTCAAGATTAAAATTCCTTCTACAATCATTACTTTTCTAGGATGTGTCGAAATAGTGTCATCGGTTCTGTTATGCTGAATAAAAGAATAAACAGGTTGATCGATTGTCTCGCCTGCTTTTAGCGCCTTTAAATGCTTTACCAACAATTCGAAATCAATCGCGCGAGGGTGATCAAAATTGATTAATGCTCTTTCGTCAAATGACAAGTTATCAGTTTGTTTATAATACGAATCTTGAGAAATTACCCCAACTTCTGTATGTGGCAATTCGTTCATGATTTGATGTACTACTGTTGTTTTTCCACTGCCAGTTCCTCCTGCAATTCCTATAATGAGCATAAATTTGATGTTATAATTTGTTTCGCAAAAATAATAATTTAACTGAATCGCTAAACATTTAAAATAATTTAACCATATAAGTAATGTAAGTAAATTTAAGCTAGAAAATATTTAAACAAAATGTTACTTAACTAATATTACTGCTGTTATATTGATAAAAGACAGAATTATTTGTTTTAAACCATATAAGTGATATGAGTGAATATAAATAGTTAAATTCTTTGCGCTTAATGAACTTGCATTTTTTCGCAGAAAGAAATTGCTTGCTAAACTTATAATCTCTTAAATGAACTTATATGATTAAAAAATAAAAAAAAATCCCGAAAGCGAACCTTCGGGATTTTGTGCAATCAGTATAGTTTAAAAAAAATATTCTGAATTTAGTAAGCACTTGTAATTATTTATTCTTTTTTGCTTTAATCATCATTTCAAGCTGATCCCAAAGTTCTTCTGGAATTGCTTCTAATAAATTGAATTGTCCAGCGCCTTTTAACCATTCGCCTCCATCAATTGTGATTACATCTCCGTTGATGTAAGATGAAAAATCAGAAACTAAATAAGCAGCTAAATTGGCCAACTCCTGGTGATCTCCAACTCTTTTTAACGGCACTTTTTTAGCCATATCGAATTTCTCTGAAAGATCTCCTGGCAATAATCTGTCCCAAGCACCTTTTGTAGGGAATGGTCCAGGAGCAATTGCGTTAGAACGAATTCCGTATTTTGCCCACTCTACAGCAAGACTTCTTGTCATTGCTAAAACTCCCGCTTTTGCAGTAGCACTAGGAACCACATAAGCAGATCCTGTCCAAGCGTAAGTAGTTACTATATTTAAAATCGTTGCCGAAGTTTGTTTAGTGTCAATCCAGTGTTTTCCAAAAGCTAAGGTACAGTTTTTAGAACCTTTTAGTACGATATCTATCACAGTATCAAATGCATTTGCAGATAATCTTTCGGTTGGCGAAATAAAATTTCCTGCTGCATTATTTAAAAGAACATCTACTTTTCCGAAAACTTTTAAAGTTTCCTGAAGCATGTTTTCTACTTCTTCATAATGGCGAACATCACATTGAAGAGGAAGACATTTGCCTCCAGTTTGGCTTTCCAGTTCGGCAGCTGTAGTTTTTAACTTCTCTAAATCTCTAGAAGTTATGGCTACTTGAGCTCCTAATTCGAGAAAATATTTGGTCATAGCTTTGCCTAAACCGCTTCCGCCGCCTGTAACGACAATGACTTTGCCTTTTAAAGCATCATCACGCAACATTTTATCTGTGTAGCTCATATTTTTTCTTTTTTTTACAATATTAGTTAAATAAAATAGGATGCACGCATAACAATGTTATAAAATTTTGAAAAATTTTATATATCGCATAATTTTTTTGCTGCAGATTCAAGTGTGAAGTCGTCTTTGGCAAAGCAAAAACGAATTAATTTTTGATCCTTATGATCTGAATAAAAGGTCGAAATAGGAATTGCAGCCACGCCATGATCGATAATTAGGTTTTTACAAAAAGTTACATCGTCATCATTTGAAATATTAGCATAGGAAGCAACCTGGAAATAAGTTCCTTCGCAAGGTTTTAGTTCAAAACGGCTATTTTGAAGCAGCTTCTGAAAATAATCTCGTTTTTCCTGATAGAATTTTCCAAGAAGATTGACATCAACAACATCTAAATATTCGCTAATGGCAAACTGAGAAATACTATTCACGCTGAAAACCAAAAACTGATGCACTTTTTTGATTTCTTTCATTAAATGTTCTGGAGCAATGGTGTAACCAATTTTCCAACCTGTTATATGAAATGATTTTCCGAAAGAAGAAACCATGACACAGCGCTCTAATAGAAAATCTTTAGTATGTGCCGAAATATGTTTTTCTTCGAAAGTTATGTATTCATAAACTTCATCAGATAGAATGATAATGTCTGGGTATTTTTCAAGAAGATTTTTTAACTGAACAAAATCATTTTCGGTTAAAATTTTTCCAGTAGGATTATGCGGATTATTGATAATCATCATTCTGGTTTTGGCAGAACATGCTTTTTCAATTCTTTCCCAATTTGGAGTGTAATCGTCGTTAAGTGCTACTCGAACAGGTTTTGCTTTACAAAGTAAAACAGGAGATTCGTAAGAATCATAACTCGGATCGAGAATTACAACTTCGTCATTTTCTTTGACCAAAGCTAATATAGTAGTAAAAATTCCTTGAGTTGCTCCAGCGGTAACCAAAAGTTCTAAATCAGGATTAATCGTTCTATTGTATGAATCCTGAGTCAGCTTCGCAATTTTATTCATCAACGGCGGATAGCCCGCCATTGGAGTATATTGATGCACATTTTCCTTTGCTAATCTTGCAACTATATCGGTCAATCTTTCATCAACAGGAAAATTTGGAAATCCCTGCGAAAGATTTATCGCATTGTATTCAGCTGCCATTTTTGACATTACCGTGAAAATGCTTGTGGTTACGTTTGGGAGTTTGCTCATAATGAAGTTTGATTTGGAGAAAATGTCTTATATGAAATGAAACAATTAAAACTCTAATTAATTGTTATAGGAATAACATATAAAACCCTAACATCTTGTCCTTCGAGTTTACCAGAAATCCATTTTGGTGATGACTTTAAAACTCTGATTGCTTCTGTACCGGTATTAAACCCAACGTCCTTTATGATTTTTATATCATTCAATGAACCATCTTTTTCTACTACAAAAGTAGCAACCACTTTACCTTTTACATTGATAGGTTTCTCCTTCGGAATAATGTAATTTTGAGAAATGTATTTGTAAAACTCATTTAGCCCTCCTGGAAATTCGGGTTTAATATCTATTCCTGCAGTGTTGTAAAGGTGATTTTCATCGTCAGAAAGAACGCTAACGGTTTTATTTGCTTGAGAGAATGTATTTTGTCCTACAAAAAGTAAAATCAGAAATAAAAGCTTTTTCATTATGATAGTTTTAAGGTTAGCTTACATTTTATGAATAATAAAAATCGCAGGACGTTTATCAATGTCAATTTTTAATTTTTTCCAATCAGAAACTTTCATGGTTTTTATGAATTCTGTTGGCAAAGTAATATCCGCTGCAATACAAAGATGTGTCGCAGGACTTAAAATCTGTAAAAGATCTTCAATTAATTTATTATTTCTGTAGGGAGTTTCAATAAATAGTTGCGATTGATTTTTATCATAAGATAATTTCTCAAAATGACGAATTGCCGATTTTTTTTCGTCTTTGTCAATTGGTAAATATCCGTTGAAGGTAAAGCTTTGTCCGTTCATTCCAGAAGCCATCATGGCCAATAGAATAGAAGAAGGGCCAACTAAAGGCACAACTTGAATTCCTTTTTCGTGAGCCAGTTTTACTATTGCTGCGCCTGGATCTGCAACTCCTGGACATCCAGCTTCACTCATTAATCCCATATTCGTTCCTTCCAGCAAAGGTTTGATGAAATCATTGTGTTCGCTAGTTTCAGTTCTTTTGTTTAAAGTAAAAAGCACCAATTCGGACTGTTTTTTTTCTGGATAAACTGCTTTAATCGATTTTCTGGCAGTCTTATCATTTTCAACAATATAATGGTCGATAACTTCTATCGTTCTTCTAACAGTCTGAGGTAAAACATCCATCGGATCGCTTTCGCCCATCGTGGTTGGAATTAAATATAGTTTTCCGAAAGATTTCATAATGTGTTATGTTTAAAAATTAAAAAATTCAATTATCTCTTTTTTAGAAACAATTGAATTGGATTAGGAGTGTTTTTTTAGAAGTTGGTCTGCAATTAAATCAGTCACTTCGTCTAGCATTTTATAAACGTTTTCAAAACCATTGGCAGAACCATAGTACGGATCAGGAACGTCTACATTTTCGTCTGGGAATAAATCGTTTAAAATCAAACGGACTTTGTTTTTTTGTTCTGGAGTTTTGGCTAAATGAATAACATCGCGAAAATTCGAATTGTCCATTACATAGATATAATCAAACTCATCAAAATCAGAGACTTTTATTTGTCTTCCTTTTTGTGCGCTGATATTGATTCCGTATTTTTTGGCAACTTCAATAGAGCGTTTGTCAGGGCAATGTCCAACATGCCAAGAACCTGTTCCGGCAGAATCAACTAAAAATTTATCTTGAGGTAATTTAGAGGCTAAAATTCCTTCTGCTAAAGGTGATCTGCAGATATTCCCTAAACAAACCATTAAGATTTTTACAGGCATGGCGCGTATTAAAGCGTTAGTTTTTTATTGATGTCTTCAACAAACTTTTTGAATTGTTTGTCTGTAGAAACTAAGTTGTCGACTGTTTTACAAGCGTGAAGAACAGTTGCGTGATCGCGATCTCCAATTTGCGAACCAATATTAGCCAAAGAAGCTTTAGTGAATTTTTTAGCAAAAAACATGGCTAATTGTCTTGCTTGCACAACATGCCTCTTTCTGGTTTTAGATTGAAGTGTTTCAATGTCTAATTGGAAATAGTCTGAAACAATTTTTTGGATATAATCGATAGAGATTTCTCTCTTTACGTTTTTAACAAATTTCTCTACAACACTTTTTGCCAGTTCAATCGTAACTTCTTTTTTGTTGAAAGAAGACTGGGCGATTAACGAAATAATAGCTCCTTCAAGTTCTCTAACGTTTGTTTTGATGTTACGGGCAACATATTCTAAAATATCTTCTGGCATTTCTACACCATCACGGTATAAAATGTTTTTTAAGATTGAAATGCGTGTTTCGTAATCCGGCTGATGCAATTCTGCCGACAATCCCCATTTAAAACGAGACAATAATCGTTGTTCGATATCCTGCATATCAACAGGAGCTTTATCTGAAGTTAAGATTACTTGTTTTCCGTTTTGGTGCAAATAGTTGAAAATGTGGAAGAATACATCTTGTGTTCCTGATTTTCCAGATAAGAATTGAACATCGTCAATAATCAAAACATCAATTAATTGGTAAAAGTGAATGAAATCATTACGATTATTCTTTTTTACAGAATCAATGTATTGCTGCGTAAAAATCTCAGCAGAAATATATAAAACGGTCTTTTCTGGATATTTATCTTTTACTTCTACACCTATAGCATGCGCTAAGTGTGTTTTTCCTAAACCAACTCCTCCAAAAATCAATAACGGATTGAATGAAGTTCCTCCTGGTTTGTTGGCAACTGCCATACCAGCAGAACGAGCCAATCTATTTGAATCTCCTTCTAAGAAATTGTCAAAACTGTAGTTCGGATTTAACTGAGACTCAATTTTTAAATTTCTGATTCCAGGAATTACAAACGGATTTTTTAGTTCAGGATTTAAGTTTTTAAATGGAGCATCAACCTCTTGCGGTTTCATTGGCACTCTATTGGCACTTGGCAGCTGCTCGGTAAACGGCTGTTTGTTGCCATAAGTGTTCTCCATTTTAATTTTATAGAGTAACTTTGCGTTTTTTCCCAGTTCTTTGGTAAGCGCAACTTTCAATAATTTTACGTAATGCTCTTCGAGCCATTCGTAGAAAAATTTACTTGGAACCTGAATGTATAATGCGTTATCGGTTAGCTCAACTGATTTGATTGGTTCGAACCAAGTTTTATATGCTTGGTCTTGAATATTATCCTTTATAAAGGACAAACAGTTTTCCCATACCGATTGAGCAGTTTTAGTCATAGATTCAGAGTAAATTTTTATTATTGTTATAAAGATTCTCCTAATAAAAATGGAGCAATTTTATTCCGTATTTCGGGATAACAAATATGTGAACAAATTTCTGTAAAAAAAAATATTTTGGTATCTAATTTTATAAAAAAAAGTTGTAATGAGGCTTTTTAAATTCGAATTTTTTTAATATTTTATAAATGAAAAATCATCAGACTCAAGTGCGAGTTCGTTACTCAGAAACTGACCAAATGGGAGTCGTTTATCACGGAAATTATGTGCCTTATTTTGAGATAGGACGCGTGGAATGGCTTAGAAATAAAGGGGTTTCGTATAAAAGCATGGAAGAAAGCGGAATTGGCCTTCCTATTGTCAACATGAATATCAACTACAAAAAATCGGCGCGATATGACGAACTTTTAACGATTCATACGACATTCAAAAGTCACTCTTCTGTGAAGATCGAATTTGACTGCGCAATCTATAATGAGGCAAATGAGTTATTAACAACTGCGACTTTTATTTTAGTATTTGTTGCGTTAAAAACAGGTCGTCCAACAGCTCCTCCAGAATACATTTTAGACATATTCAAATCACTAGAAGAAAAGTGTTAAAACTGCCTTCAATTTGATGTTAAATTATATAAATTTAATATCAATTTCGAACATTAAATCAAAAATGCTGAATACTGTTTCGGCATTTTTTTTTCTCGTTTTTGTCACAATTTTACCAATTGGCAGTCCGGAAACTTCATCCATTTCCATTTCCTGAGACACAATTTCTAATTTCTTTTCTTTGATAACTCGCATTACTTTATTCATGTTTTTGTAATCAAACGAAATTAGAAATTCGACATCAATTGTTTTTTCTACAATCTCACAAACTTCCAAAGTCAGTTGAGCAGTGGTTCGATAAGCGGCAATTAAGCCCCCAACGCCTAATTTTATTCCGCCAAATATACGAACCACAACAACAAGAACGTTGGTTAAACCAAAAGATTGTATCTGTCCGTAAATTGGCGCGCCAGCCGTGTTGCTTGGTTCGCCGTCATCGTTGGCACGATACGAAATTTTATTTCCTACGCCAATTTGGTAAGCATAACAATAATGAACGGCGTGCGGATGCTGTTTTTTAAGTTCTTCAATAATGGGTTTTACTTCATCTTCATGATCTATCGGAAAGGCATAGCCAAAGAATTTACTGCCTTTTTCCTTAAACAGTATTTCTTCAGATGCATCTGCAATAGTTTGATAAGTATCGTTAATTTCCAATTTTAAGATTTAATTTTTTTTTAGCCACAGATTAAAAAGATTAAAAAAGATTTCTTTTTTGTTTTTTAAAAGAAAATCTATGGAAATCTTTTTAATCTGTGGCTATGTATTTTTTAAGAGAAATATATGCTTTATAATAATCCTTTGGTAAATAAATCTACAACGTCTTCTTTTCCAACTTGAAGATTCCAAACTTTAATTCCTAAGGCCGCAGCGCTATCGGTGTTTTCTGTCTTGTCGTCAATAAACAAAGTATTTTCGGCAACTAGATTGTTTTGTTCCAGGACAAATTGATAAATCTTCGGATCTGGCTTTCTCATTCCGATATCAAAAGAAAAATATACTTTTTCAAAACACTCATAAAAATCCTTGTAGAAAGAAACGCCACTTTTTTCTTCAAACGTATTGATGTGAATAGAATCTGTATTGCTTAACAGAAACAAACGATATTTTTTTGATAATTCTTGAAGGAATTCCAGACGATAAAAAGGAAAATCTGCCAGAACAGCATTCCAAGCTTTTAAGATTTCTTCTTGCGAAGCATTGGGCAATTGTTTTTGAAAACCGCCAACGAAATCTTCTGGAGAAATAGCGCCTACTTCAAAAGAAAGGTTTAATTGTTCAAATTCATTATTCCACTCCGTCATTCCTAATTTTTGTAAACCAGAAATTGTGGCAGGCTTGTCTAAATTGATAAAAATGTCTCCGAAGTCAAAAATTATCGCATTAATCATGGTTTTTAATCTGTATTAGTTCGTCGCTTAAAATATTGGTTTTGATATTATTTTTTCTTGAAATACTTGGAGCTTTTGTGCCGTTTGAAAAACTTGTCTTTCCAATAAAAATTCGTGCCTCGTCCCAAAGATTTTCATCAATAAAAGATTGAAGCGTTTGTCTTCCGCCTTCAATAATTACAGATTGAATTTGATTTTGGTATAAAACATCTAAAATCTGAGGCACAATATTTTTGCTGAAATCAATTACTTCAAATTGTGTTTTTTCTGTTGATGATTTTTCTTTTTCGCTAGAAAAAATAATAGTTTTCACAGTGTCATCAAAAATAAAACTGTTAGGATCAATTCTATTATTTCGATCTATGACAATTCTTGTCGGATTATTTCCATCCCAATCTCTTGCGTTTAATTTCGGATTGTCATCAACTACGGTTTGCGTTCCAACTAAAATTGCTTGTTCTTCTGTTCGCCATTTGTGAACCAATTGTCTGGAATATTGATTGGTGATCCAAACCGGTTTTCGATCTTGTGCGCTCACTTTTTCAGAAGCCAGAAAACCGTCCTGACTTTCTGCCCATTTTAAAATTACATAAGGTCTCTTCTTTTGATGAAATGTAAAAAAGCGTTTGTTCAATTCGTTGCATTCATCTTCTAAAACGCCAACCGTTACATTTGCTCCAGCCTCAATTAATTTCAAAATGCCTTTTCCAGCTACTTTTTCGTTGGGATCGACTGTGCCCACAACAACATTCGGAATTTCATTGGCAATTATCAAATCACAGCAAGGAGGGGTTTTTCCAAAATGGCTGCAAGGTTCTAAGCTTACATAAATTGTAGCTTTTTTTAACAGTGATTTGTCTTTTACCGAATTTACGGCATTTACCTCTGCGTGTGGCTCACCAGCCTTCTTATGCCAGCCTTCACCAATAATCTGACCTTCATATACAATCACACTGCCAACCATTGGATTCGGATACGTTGTTCCAAGTCCATTTTGTGCCAGTTCGATGCTGCGTTTTATATATTTTTCATGTATATTCACAGTGCAAAAGTAGTTATTTTTGAGTTTATGATTAAGTTAAGAAGCTATAGAAAAAGTATATTTGCTTTTGCTTATATAATGATTTAAAATAAAAAAATGGTAAACTGGTTAATACGTACAATTGAAAAGAAAGACAATCAGGCAGTTGCAAGTTTGATACGTTCTGTTTTTGATGAGATGGGAATCCCAAAAGTAGGAACAGCATACGAAGACCCTTATCTAGATTTGATGTTTGAACAATATAGCAAACCCAAATCAATCTATTTTGTTGTCGAAAATGATGGAGAAATTGTTGGCTGCGCAGGAATTGCGCCTTTGGCAAATAGTGATTCCGAAATCTGTGAATTACAGAAAATGTATTTCCTTCCCAAAACAAGAGGTTTAGGAATTGGGTCGCAAATGATGGAAAAATGTTTAGAGCAAGCTAGGTCTTTCGGTTTTAAAAAATGTTACATCGAAACCATGCCATTTATGCATGCCGCACAAAAGTTGTATAAAAAATCTGGTTTTGAATATTTAGATGGGCCAATGGGATGCACGGGGCACAATTCTTGTCCTGTATGGATGCTTAAAGTTTTGTAAATTTAATGTAACAAATTTAAACCAGCGAGACTTATTGAAAGTTAAAATGTCAGTTTTTGACTGATCGAAAATGCTCAAAAAATAAAATGAAAATTAAACAATATCGTACTCAGTTTATTAAAGAATTATCTCCTTTTTACGACGCGTACGAAGCAGAAAGCTTTTTTTATTTGATACTCGAAGATAAATATCAACTTCGCCAGATTGATTTAGCCTTAAATCATGAATTAGTATTTGATGAGAATGATTTCGCAATCTGGGACGAGCTGTTAAATCAGCTGAAGAAAGAAGTTCCTATTCAGTACTTACTTGGAAAAACCAACTTTTATGGTTTGGATTTTGAAGTAAATGAAAATGTTTTAATTCCGAGACCAGAAACAGAAGAATTGGTAGAGTGGATTATTAATGAAAATGCGAGCCCAGATAAAAATAAAAAAATAAAAATTCTTGATATCGGAACAGGAACGGGTTGCATTGCCATTTCGTTGGCAAAAAATCTTCCAAATGCAGAAGTTTTTGCGATTGATGTTTCTAAAAAAGCGATTGAAACAGCAAAAAGAAACGCCATTAGAAATGATGTCGAGGTGACTTTTATGCTGTTGAATATTTTAGAAACAGATGGATTTACCCATCAGTTTGATATCATTGTTTCTAATCCCCCTTATGTGCGAAATCTAGAAAAAGCAGAAATAAAAAAGAATGTACTGGATTACGAACCGCATTTGGCGCTTTTTGTAGAAGATAGTGATCCGCTTATTTTTTATAGAAAGATTGCTTCCCTAGCTCAAAACGGACTTCTGAAAAACGGAAAACTGTATTTTGAAATCAACCAATATCTTGGAAAAGAAATGATTGATTTGTTGGAAAGTATGAGTTTTCAAAACGTTGAGCTTAGAAAAGATATTTACGACAACGATCGTATGATAAAAGGGAATATTTAAGTATTCAGTCTCGGTCTCAGTTTTCAGACAGTATTGACCGAAAATTGAGACCGAAAACTGCGACTAAAAATTATTCATATCGCAAAGCCTCAATAGGATCTAGTTTTGATGCTTTAATAGCTGGATATAAACCAGAAACCAGTGCAACGCAAAAACTTGTTGCAAAAGCGGCAAAGATCGCCATCCACGGAATTACAAAAACAAAACTCATAGCGGTTGCAATAGCAAAACCAAGCAGGATTCCTAGAACGATTCCGACCAAACCTCCAATTTGTCCAATTAATAAAGTCTCGATAAAAAACTGAAAAGCAACTGTTGATCTTTTGGCTCCCAAAGCTTTGCGAACGCCAATTTCGCGGGTACGTTCTGTAACCGAAACGATCATAATATTCATTAAAGCAATAGAAGATCCTAAAATGGTAATAACGGATATAATCCAAGCGGCCCAGCCTAAATATTTGGTAATGCCTAAAATTCGGTTAATTAAGTCATCACTGCGCCCAATGCCGAAATTATTATCTCTTACAGGACTAAGTTTACGAACCCTTCTCATTGTACTTGTAGCATTGTCGACAGCTTCGTCTAAAAGTTCTTTTTTAGAAACCATCACACTGATTGTATAGTTGATGTTTGGTGCAGAAAATAAGGATCTCGCAACCTGAATCGGAATCAAAACGCGTAAATCTTGGCTGTTCCCAAAAGTAGAGCCTTTTTCTTTTAGAACGCCAATAACCTTAAATCGTGCACCGCGAATCGAAATGATTTTATCTATCGGATTTACATCTTTTAAAAGTCCTTTTTCAAAATCAGAGCCGACAATACATGAATAGGTGTTGTTGTCAATATCAAATTGATTAAAAGAACGACCTAAAGTAGTTTCTAAGCCAGAATTGGCAATGAAATGCTCGTCGACACCAACAACTGTAATTTCAGGGTCTGTTTTGGTATCTAAATATTTTACTTCAGCTTTTGAGGTTGCAGTAAAAGAAAGGGATGTCTCTGTAAAAGGATATTTGTATTTATTTTTAAAAGCAACAGCTTCAGGATAAGAAATAATTGGATTGATAACTTCACGCTCGTTTCCGCCACGATTTCGAACCGTATTTTCGTATTGATTGATGTTGAACGTATTAGCTCCCATTGATGCAAAATTGGTAGAAATTGTATTTTCTAACGCAGAAACTACCGTAAGTATACCAACCAAAGCCGTGATGCCGATAGCAATAATTAAAACGGTAAGAACGGTACGCAGAATTTGGGTTTTGATAGAACCAAAAGCAATTCGGATATTTTCTTTAAATAATTTTAGCATCATGACCAATTTGTCACGAAAATACGGTTTTTGTTACAAGTTTGTTTTCGAAGTGTTATTATTTATTTTAAAAAGTAAGATATTTGCAGACTTAAATTAAGTCGAAAGTTGGAAAGTCAATAAAGCCGAAAGTCTAAAGCGCCAGCAATAAAAAAATATAAATAAATTAATTTTAAAAGGTTTTTGAATTTAAGTTTCAAAAGAAATCTAAAATCTAAAATCAACAATCTAAAATAAAAAAGATGGCTTCAAAACCAAGTATACCAAAAGGAACAAGAGATTTTTCACCAGCTGAGGTGTCAAAACGTCAATATATTATTCAGACTATAAAAGCTAATTTCGAGAAATTCGGTTTTCAGCCAATCGAAACGCCCTCGTTTGAAAATTCAGATACCTTAATGGGGAAATATGGAGAAGAAGGAGACCGTCTGATTTTTAAAATTTTAAATTCAGGTAATTTTTTCTACAATAAAAGTAAAATTGAATTACCAGAATCAATCGAAGAATTGCAACTGAATTCTGCTGAAAAAATAACTTTAGAGCAAAGAATCGAATTAAATAAATTCACAGGAAGAATTTCTGAGAAAGCCTTGCGTTACGATTTGACTGTTCCGTTTGCAAGATACGTGGTACAGCACCAAAGTGAAATTGAATTTCCATTCAAAAGATATCAGATTCAGCCAGTTTGGAGAGCAGATAATCCGCAGAAAGGGCGTTTTAGGGAATTTTTTCAATGTGATGCTGATGTTGTCGGTTCAAAATCACTTTGGCAGGAAGTAGAATTGGTTCAATTATATGATACTGTTTTTACATCGTTAGGTTTAGAGGGTGTTACAATTAAAATCAATAATAGAAAAATTCTATCTGGAATTGCTGAGGTTATCGGTGCTTCAGATAAATTAATTGATTTTACAGTTGCGCTTGATAAATTGGATAAAATTGGAGAAGACGGCGTTAAAAAAGAAATGATAGAAAAAGGAATTTCTGAAGAAGCGTTGGTAAAAGTGCAACCGCTTTTTAGTTTCTCAGGAACTTTTGCAGACAAAATTGCACAACTTTCGGACTTGTTGTCATCTTCTGAAGAAGGAATGAAAGGTGTGGAAGAATTGAAATTTATTTGCGACAATGTGGCCGATTTAGGTTTGTCGACAGCAATTTTAGATTTGGACGTGACATTGGCACGTGGTTTAAATTATTATACAGGAGCTATTTTTGAAGTTGCGGCTCCAAAAACAGTAGCAATGGGATCTATCGGTGGTGGTGGAAGATACGACGATTTGACGGGTATTTTCGGATTGAAAAATATGAGTGGTGTCGGAATCTCTTTTGGATTGGATAGAATCTATCTAGTTCTGGAAGAATTGCAATTGTTTCCAGAAACGGTTGCGGCTACTTCTAAAGCATTATTCTTGAATTTTGGCAACAAAGAAGCTTTGTATGCTTCAAAAGCGATTCAGAAATTGAGACAGGAAAATATAAAAGTAGAATTATATCCAGACAATGTAAAAGTGGGTAAACAATTTCAATATGCAGATAAACGTTTGATTCCGTTTGCTGTATTGGTTGGAGATCAGGAAATTAATTCAAATTCGTACACGCTTAAAAATTTAGTGACAGGAGAACAGGTATCTGTAGATTTCGACGGATTGAAAAAAGCTTTACAGTCCTAAATTAAGTTATGTTTTACGCAGATTCTGCAGATTGGAGCAGATTTAATTTGATTTAAAAACGAAATCTATTTTAATTTGCCTAAATCTTTTTAAACCTGCGTGAAATATTAAAAAATACTTTGAAAGGCTAACTGTCTGGAACAAAAGTTTTTGCTTCAGATTCCGCAGGTTCAAAGGATTTTCTTTTAAAATCTATGCCTGAAATAGTTGCTGGAGAAGAAAAAAAACTCTTAATTTGCCGACCTTAAGTTACGGGCGTAGTTCAAGGGTAGAATAGCGGTCTCCAAAACCGTTGATGGGGGTTCGAATCCCTCCGCCCGTGCAAAAGAAATAAAATGACAACCCGTCATTAAAAGTATAAAAAAAAGCTTCGTCTCTATAGGCGAAGCTTTTTTTAATATAAGGTAAACTTGAATTAATAATTATTTAGAGGCCGAAGCCAACCCTTAAATTCAATTTTTGGTGGTAATAATTGTTTTTTATTGGTTTCAAAGATAATATAAACTAAAACGTAATAGTCTTAAAATTATAATAAATTTTTTCTATGTGATTGCGTTTTTTAAATGTCTCATAATTAATAAAGTGACAATTTGACATTTTATAAGATTTGGCAGTACTTTTGCAATCCAACAAAGAAATAAAAAATGAAGTTTAAAAATATTTTTAAAAATAAAAGCAATATGACTACGGAAAATACAGAATTCGATCAGGAATTAGATGACGCAACGATAGAGACTAACGCCAATGGAGAGCAATTAATTGTTGAAGAATTAAGTGTTGAGGAGCAACTAGCTCAAGACTTAGCCAAAGAAAAAGATAAGTTTTTGAGATTATTCGCCGAATTTGAAAATTATAAAAAAAGAACTTCAAAAGAACGTCTTGAATTATTTAAAACTGCAAACCAAGAAGTTTTATTGGCAATGCTTCCAGTTTTAGATGATTTTGACAGAGCAACTGTAGAGATCAACAAATCTGAGGATGAAAATTTGAAAAAAGGAGTTGAGTTGATCCATGAAAAACTGAAAAGCACTTTAGTTTCTAAAGGTTTAGAACAAGTTGAGATTCAGGCAGGAGATGCTTTCAATGCTGATATTGCTGAAGCAATTACCCAAATTCCAGCACCATCTGATAAATTAAAAGGGAAAGTTGTAGATGTTATTGAAAAAGGATACAAATTAGGCGACAAAATTATTCGTTACCCTAAAGTTGTTGTAGGAAACTAAAAAATGCAAATAAAAATTTCAATTGTATTTTTTGGATTTTGGAATTTTAAGATTTGGAATTTAATCTGATTATGAAAAAAGATTTTTACGAAATACTAGGCATTTCAAAAAATGCTGATGCTGCCGAAATTAAAAAAGCGTATAGAAAAAGTGCTTTAAAATACCACCCTGATAAAAACCCAGGCGACAAAGAGGCAGAAGAAAACTTCAAATTGGCGGCAGAAGCTTATGAAGTTTTAAGTGATCCGCAGAAAAAAGCAAAATACGATCAGTATGGTCATCAAGCATTTGATGGTTCTGGCGGATTTGGTGGTCACGGAGGTATGAACATGGATGATATTTTCAGCCAGTTTGGTGATATTTTTGGTGGCGGATTTGGCGGTTTCGGAGGCGGAGGCGGAGGTCCTCGCCGTGCGAAAGGAAGCAATCTTCGAATTAAAGTAAAATTGACTTTAGAGGAAATTGCAAATGGAGTGGAGAAAAAAGTAAAAGTAAAACGTAAAGTTCAGGCTAAAGGCGTAACGTATAAAACTTGTACAACTTGTAATGGTCAAGGACAAGTAATGCGTGTAACCAATACCATTTTAGGAAGAATGCAATCTGCATCAACTTGCCCTACTTGTGGTGGTTCTGGTCAGATTTTAGATAAAAAACCTTCTGAGGCAGATGCTCAAGGAATGGTTCAAGAAGACGAAACAGTATCAATCAAAATTCCTGCAGGAGTTGTTGACGGAATGCAGTTGAAAGTTGCCAACAAAGGTAACGATGCTCCAGGAAACAGCATTCCAGGTGATTTAATTGTAGCTATTGAAGAAATTGAGCATGAATTTTTGAAGCGTGAAGGTGAAAACGTTCACTACGATTTATATATCAGTTTCCCAGAAGCAGTTTTGGGAGCTTCTAAAGATATTGAAGCAATCAACGGAAAAGTTCGTATTAAACTGGAAGAAGGAATCCAGTCTGGTAAAATCTTAAGATTGAAAGGAAAAGGAATTCCAAGTTTAAACGGTTACGGAAGCGGAGATTTATTGGTTCACGTAAATGTTTGGACTCCAAAAACATTAAATAAAGAACAAAAACAATTCTTTGAAAATGCTTTAACAGACGAGCACTTTGCTCCAAGTCCAGAAAAATCAGAGAAATCATTTTTTGAGAAAGTAAAAGATATGTTCTCATAATCTTAACTTTTTTAAAATACTATAAATAATCAAAAACCCATTCTAGCATAAAATAGAATGGGTTTTTTGCGTAATATGACACAGATTCGCTAGTAATTATTTACTTTTACAGTCGCTGAACCGTAATGGGAGAAGCAACGCAGTAAATCCTTAAAAATAACATGAGTAACTTACTAGAAGTACATAAAGTCATAAAAAAATATGGCGACTATGTAGCACTTAACGAAGTTTCATTAAATGTGCCAAAAGGCAGTATATATGGGCTATTAGGTCCGAATGGAGCAGGAAAAACTTCCCTTATCAGAATCATAAACCAGATTACAATGCCTGACAGCGGTGAAGTAATTTTGGATGGAGAAAAGTTACAGCCAAAACATGTGCAGACCATTGGCTATCTTCCAGAAGAACGAGGTTTGTACAGTTCAATGAAAGTAGGCGAGCAGTGTCTGTATCTGGCGCAAATGAAAGGACTTTCTAAAGCTGAAGCCAAAAAACAACTGGATTATTGGTTTGACCGTTTGGGAATTCAAGGTTGGTGGAATAAAAAAATTCAGGAGCTTTCTAAAGGAATGGCGCAAAAAATTCAGTTTGTGGTTTGCGTTTTGCATAAACCAAAATTGCTGATTTTAGATGAGCCATTTTCTGGATTTGATCCCGTAAATGCCAATATTATTAAAGACGAAATTTTGGCTTTAAAAGAACAAGGTTCAACCATTATTTTTTCGACTCATAGAATGGAAAGCGTAGAAGAACTTTGTGAAAATATTGCTTTAATTCATAAATCTAATAAACTGATAGAAGGAAAAGTGGTTGATGTAAAACGTCAGTTTAGAACAAACAGTTTCGAGGTTGGAATTTTGACCAATAATGTTGAAGGATTAATGTATGACATTACACAAAAATTTACTGTTTCTCCAGCTAGTTTTAAATCTTTGAATGATGATTTAAAATTAAATATTCAGATCGGAAATGCTTCTCCAAACGAATTGTTGAATGTTTTAACGCAACGCGGACAAGTAACGCACTTCGTTGAAAAAATTCCAAGCATAAACGATATTTTTATCCAAACGGTTACTGAAAACAAAATTTAAAAATTCCAATATAGAAATTCCAAATTCCAAGCTTATAAATTGGGATTTGGAATTTAAAATTTGAAAATTAATTATTTATGAGTATTATCTCGTTGATTATAAAAAGAGAATTTATTGCTAAAGTCCGCAATAAATCTTTTGTTGTCATGACTTTCTTGAGTCCGCTTTTATTTGTGGCTATTGCTGTTTTTATTGGTTATTTAAGTACCATGAAAGCAGAAACGAAAAGAATTGCGATTCATGATGAAACTGGACTTTTTGCTTCAGATTTTTTAAAGGAAAACAGAAAAGGTGCAGAATTTAAATATCTCAATCTATCTGAAATTGATGTAAAAGCTTTAAAAGATAGTATTACAAAAGAAAATTTCAGCGGATTAATTGTTATTCCGAAAACCGAAAATAAAAAAGATTTAGAAAGTAAAATTGAATTTATTTCTAATAACAGCCCTAGTATTTCTTTTATTGAAAACACTCAGGAAATCATTGGAAATAAAATCACAAAACTAAATCTAGAAGAAGCAAAACTAGATACTCTGGCTATTCAGAAAGCACAGTCAGATGTAAATATTCATTTAGTGAAAGCCTCTGGAGAAGAGAGTTTAAAAGGATTAAATGAAATTAAAATAGGAATTGGCGGTGCATTTGGCTATCTGATTATGATGTTTATTATCATTTATGGAAACATGGTAATGCGAAGTGTAATCGAAGAAAAAACAAACCGTATTATCGAAATCATTATTTCATCTGTAAAGCCATTCCAGTTAATGATTGGTAAAATTGTAGGGACTTCTTTAGCAGGAATTCTGCAATTTATAATTTGGGCAATTATCGGTTTAGGATTAATGTTTGCCGCTTCGGCATTCTTCGGCGTAAATGTTGGTCCAACAGCTAGAATTTCTCCAGAAATGATGCAAACGGCTCAGCATGAATTTTCGGGTTCAGCACAAATGTATATTGCCGAATTATGGAATCTGCCAATTGCAAGCATTATAATCGGATTTGTGATTTATTTTATTGGAGGATATTTTTTGTATAGCTCATTTTATGCGGCAATTGGAGCAGCCGTTGATAATCAAACCGATTCTCAGCAGTTTTTGCTTCCAATATTAATGCCTTTAATTTTAAGTGTATACATCGGATTTTTTACCGTTGTTAATGATCCGCACGGAACTGTGGCCGTTGTGTTTTCAATGATTCCGCTTACTTCGCCAATTGTTATGTTAATGCGTATTCCATTTGGCGTGCCTTGGTGGCAAATAGCAATTTCGGTATCATTATTGTTTGCAACATTTTTCCTTGTGGTTTGGTTCGCCGCCAAAATCTACCGAATTGGTATTTTAATGTACGGTAAAAAACCAACCTGGAAGGAATTGTATAAGTGGCTGAAGTACTAGTTCTTTAGAGTTGCAAAGTTACAGAGTGGCAAAGGTTCAAAGTTTTTTTGAATTTTGTATAACTTACAAAAGCGACTTTAAGATTGTGTATTGAAGCATAAAAGAGATATTACTAATAACAGATTAATAGGTAGCATAGCGACAAAGATTTTAAACTTTGTCACTCTGTAACTTTGCAACTTTGAACCTTAGAAAAAGAATGAGTAAAATACTAATTGTAGAAGACGAAGCAGCAATCAGAAGAGTTTTGGTAAAAATTTTATCAGAAGAAAATGATTCGTATCAGGTTGATGAAGCAGAAGACGGTGTTGCGGGACTTGAAAAAATAAAAAACAACGATTACGATTTGGTTTTGTGCGATATCAAAATGCCAAAAATGGACGGTGTTGAGGTTTTAGAAGAAGTAAAAAAGATAAAACCAGAAATCCCAATGGTTATGATTTCGGGGCACGGCGACATGGAAACGGCTATTCAAACCATGCGTCTAGGAGCTTTTGATTATATTTCGAAACCGCCAGATTTGAATCGTTTGCTGAATACAGTTCGTAATGCTTTAGATAAAAAACAATTAGTAGTTGAAAATAAAATTCTAAAGAAAAAAGTCAGTAAAAACTACGAAATGATTGGTGACAGCGAATCGATTAATCATATAAAATTGATGATTGATAAAGTGGCTCCAACCGAAGCCAGAGTTTTAATTACAGGTCCAAACGGAACTGGAAAAGAATTAGTGGCGCATCAATTGCACGAAAAAAGCGAGCGTTCTAGTTTTCCTTTGATTGAAGTAAACTGTGCTGCAATTCCGAGCGAATTGATCGAAAGCGAATTGTTCGGACACGTAAAAGGTGCTTTTACATCTGCTGTGAAAGATCGTGCTGGAAAGTTTGAAGCTGCTGACAAAGGAACTATTTTTTTGGATGAAATTGGAGATATGAGCCTTTCGGCGCAAGCCAAAGTTTTGCGTGCGCTTCAGGAAAATATGATTACTAGAGTAGGTGCCGATAAAGACATAAAAGTGGATGTTCGTGTCGTTGCCGCAACCAATAAAGATTTAAAAACAGAAATTGCCGAAGGCCGTTTCCGTGAAGATTTATATCATCGTTTGGCTGTAATTTTAATAAAAGTTCCGCCATTGAATGAAAGACGTGATGATATTCCAGCTTTAATTTCTCATTTCACAGAGAAAATAGCTTCAGAACAAGGAAACGCGGTTAAGTCATTTTCGGCGCAAGCCATAAAATTATTACAGGAATATGACTGGACAGGAAACATTCGCGAACTTCGAAATGTGGTAGAAAGATTAATCATTTTGGGAGGAAACGAAATTTCTGAAACAGATGTAAAAATGTTCGCTAGCAAATAAATGCTTCGCGGAATAAGCTTTAAGCTATAGGCTTTAGGCTTTTAAAAATATAATATTTTAGCTTATAGCATAAAGCTTAAAGCCTAAAGCATAAAAAAATGAAATTAAAAAAGATAAACGAGAAATTACAGGACGGTTTAATTGAAAATGGTTTGACAGAAGCCAATGCTTTGCAGATGGAAACTTTTTCGACCATAAAAAGTGGCGCAGACTGTGTAATTGTTTCGCCAAAAGGAAGCGGAAAAACGACTACAATTGTATTGAATGTAATTCAGCAATTGGCGGGAAAAACAGAAGAATCGCCTCGTGCTTTGATCATTGTTGAGGATAAAGAGAAAATGACCGTTATGGTTGACCTTTTTGAGAAATTAGGAAAATATGCTAATCTAGAGGTTTACGGCGTGCACGACAAAGGAGATATGGATTATGATAAAAATTACGTTTCTACCGGAATTGATGTTTTAATTGGTACGCCAACGAAATTGAACGATATGTTCAGTACGGCGGGTTACAACGTAAATCGTCTTAAAATGTTTATTATAGACGATGCCGATCCGATTTTGAAATTGCGTCACGATGCTAAAATCACTCGTATTTCAAACAGTATTGCCAAAGTACAGCGAATTATTTTTACAGAAACTCTGACAGAACGAATTGAAATTTTGGCAGACAAAATCATGATCGAACCTTATTTGTTTGATATGGATGAAGAGGGGGAAGAGGAAGTTGATGAAGAAGAAGACGATATTGAAGAGGAATAATTATTATAAAGTTTGCAGTCCCAGTTTGTAGTCTCAGTAACTAGAAAGTGGGACTTTTTGATTTAAAAATTATTAATAAAAAATAAAGTAGAATGGGATTAATGAAAGTGTTTTCAGGAAGTGAAGTTTTAGCAATTGCTTTGCAAGAAAGATTAGAAGAAGCGGGAGTAGAAACCGTTAAAAAAGATAATATTCAATCGGCGCGTTTGGGAGGTTTTGGACAGACAGATTTGGCAGTTGAGGTTTTTATTCAAGAAACCGATTTTGCAAAAGCAAATCCCGTTATTGAAAGTTTCAGAATGAGTCTTTAAAAAAGTCGCAGTTGGCAGTTGCAGTTTTCAGTATTCTAACTGTAAACTGTGACTGCGACTGAAAACAGAAAAAAAATATGCAATACAAAATGTTAGTGCTCGACATGGATGATACCTTGTTGACAGACGATCATAGAATTTCAGATTTAAATAAAAAAGTAATATTAGAAGCTCAGGCAAAAGGTGTTTATGTGGTTTTGGCTTCAGGAAGGCCAACTACGGCAATGACAGCTTATGCTAAAGAGCTGGAACTCGATGTAAACGATTCGTATATGATTTCGTTTAATGGAGCAATAATCAGCCGTGTTAAAGACGATTTGGTTTTGTTTGAACAGAAATTGACTGTAGAACAAATTCACGCGCTTTACGATTATAGCGTAAAGAAAAATGCACATATTATCACGTATTTGGACGACGAAATTATTAGCGAAACAGATTCTGAGTTTATAGAAGTAGAAAAAGAAATTACTGGAATGGCGCATCATAAAGTGTCAAGTTTTAAAGATTATGTAGACAGACCAGCGGTCAAATGTATCTTGCTTCAAGATCCGGCGTATTTAAAAACGTTAGAAAATGATTTAAAAGAAGCTATGCCTCATTTAAGTGTTTCGATGTCCAAACCATTTTTCTTAGAAGCGGCGCAACAAGGAATTGATAAAGCGGCAAGTCTGAAGTTTTTGGCTGATAAATTAGGAATTCACCAAAGCGAAATTATCGCCGTCGGTAATGCCGGAAATGACTTAACGATGATCGAATATGCCGGTTTAGGAGTTTGGGTTGATAATGTAACGCCAGAATTGCGTGACAAAGCAGATTTAATCGTCGCTTCAAATAATGACGATGGTGTTGCTGAGGTAGTAACACGTTATATTTTAAACTAAACTAAGATGAAAAAGCCAATTGAAACGGAACGTCTGATTTTAAGGGAACTTGAACTTTCTGATGCAGAAGGAATGTACGAATTGGACTCTAATCCGAATGTGCATTTATTTGTTGGAAATAGACCTGTAAAGCATATTGAAGAAAGCATTGAATATATCAAGTTTGTTCAAAAACAATATAAAGATCATGCAACAGGCCGATGGGCAGTTGTTTTGAAAGAAACGAATGAATTTATTGGCTGGTCTGGAATTAAGTTTATTACAGATGAAATCAATAACCACAAAAACTTTTATGAGTTAGGATATCGTTTTATAGAAAAACATTGGGGAAAAGGTTATGCAACAGAAGCAGGAAAGGCTTTTATTGATCGTGCTTTTAACGAAATGAAAGTAGAAGTGCTTTATGCTTATGCAGATGCTGGAAACGAAAATTCTAGAAAGATTTTAGAAAAACTAGGTTTCCATTTTGTGAATTCTTTCGAATATCAAGAAGAATTAGAAGTTTGGTACGAACTTAAAAATCCAAACTCAAACTAAGAAATGTGTTCCAAATCTTTACATACTTAAAAGTCAGTAAAGATTTGGAAACAAATCAGAGTTAAATATTATTTTTTAGCTACAGAAACAAAATATTTATTTCCGTCACCCATAGTTAATTTTACACGCTCGTCGCAAAGATCGATTGCAAAATTTGCACTTTCATAACAGCTGCAAGTTGTGTTTTTGTCTTTAGACATTTCAGTTTTACAGTTGTTGTTTTTAAAACTTGCTAATTGTGGAGTGTATAAACTAACCAAGTCAGTAGAAGCGGTTACTAAAGAAATAATACTTGCAGAATTATTATTGGTAATTCTGTATACAATTCTATCCGTATAGTTTACATCGTTAACAGTTACTTTACGAATGTAGGTATAAGCTGTAGATCCTTCACCTGGTTCTTTAACTTCAAACTTAAACCCAACTGCACGAATAGCAACATCAAATTGCTGTTGTGAGTTAAAGCTTGCCCAAGTCGTCAATGTGCTAATAGTAGGAAATGGATTTGCATTTGCGGCTGGAGCATTAGTTTGCGCTTGCGAACTAAATAAGGTTAAGAACATCAAGCAGATTGTGGGTAAAAATGCTTTCATAAAGCGTGGTATTTGTTATTATAATTTTGCCTACTCTCTTTGGTTTTCGGCTTTCCCATTTCATTTTGTAACACAAAACAACAACATAACGAGTAAAATTCAAAATTGTTATGCCCGAATTATTATTAAATTAATTAAAGGGTACTAAAATTCTTTAATATGAATTTATTGGCAACTTGTGGCATAACAATGGTAAATGTAAGAAATTTTGAATTTAAAATAGAAAAAAATGTATTTAATCGGTAAAACTTGCATTTAGTCGATTATTTTGTCATTTTATTCTTATCTGAATACTAAAATCTAAAAAACGAAGGTCTTGTATTTTGTAAAATAAAGGTAAAAAAGATTAACTTTTGAATGTTTCTAAATTAATATTAGCGCAAATTATTGATTGGAAGTGCATTAATCGCTTTCTTTTGATGAATATTGTTTGTAAATTTGCAGCCTTAAATTTTTTGACAACGATTTCATTAATTTAAGACAAATTATGGAAAATAGAAAAAAAGTTGCCTTTTACACTCTGGGTTGTAAACTGAATTTTTCAGAAACCTCTACAATCGCCAGAAGTTTTAATGACGAGGGTTTTGACCGCGTCGATTTTGAAGATGTTGCAGATATCTATGTGATTAATACCTGCTCTGTAACAGAAAATGCCGATAAACAATTTAAACAGGTTGTCAAGAAAGCCATGAAGCTGAACGATAAAGCTTTTGTTGCTGCTGTGGGCTGTTATGCGCAATTGAAGCCAGAAGAATTGGCTGCAGTTGACGGAGTTGATTTGGTTTTGGGCGCTACAGAAAAATTCAAAATCACAGACTATATCCATGATTTGAGCAAAAATGATATGGGTGAAGTGCACTCGTGCGAAATTGCCGAAGCTGATTTCTACGTAGGAAGTTATTCTATTGGAGATCGTACTAGAGCATTTTTGAAAGTTCAAGATGGCTGCGATTATAAATGTACATATTGTACAATTCCGTTGGCAAGAGGAATTTCGAGAAGTGATGCTTTAGAAAATGTATTGAAAAATGCGAAAGAAATTTCTGCACAGAATATTCGTGAAATTGTTTTAACAGGAGTAAATATCGGTGATTACGGAAAAGGGGAGTTTGGAAACAAAAAACACGAACATACTTTTCTAGATTTAGTTCAGGCTTTAGACAAAGTAGAAGGAATCGAACGTTTAAGAATTTCATCTATCGAACCAAATTTATTGAAAAACGAAACAATTGAATTTGTTTCTAAAAGCCGAACTTTTGTACCGCATTTTCATATTCCGCTGCAATCAGGAAGCAATGATATTTTGAAATTAATGAAACGCCGTTATTTACGTGAAGTTTATACAGATCGTGTTGCTAAAATTCGTGAAGTAATGCCTCACGCTTGCATTGGTGTAGATGTAATTGTTGGTTTTCCTGGAGAAACAGACGAGCATTTCTTAGAAACGTATCATTTCTTAAATGATTTAGATATTTCATATTTACACGTTTTTACGTACTCTGAAAGAGATAATACGGAAGCAGCAGAAATGGAAGACGTAGTTCCTTCAAATGTTCGCGCTAAACGCAGTAAAATGCTTCGCGGTTTATCAGTTAAAAAACGCCGAGCTTTTTATGAAAGCCAATTAGGAACCAATAGAACTGTTCTTTTTGAAAGTGAAAATAAAGAAGGATATATCCACGGATTTACGGAAAACTATGTAAAAGTAAAAACGCCATGGAATCCAGAATTGGTAAATACTTTACAGGAAATCAATTTAACGAAAATCGACGAAGATGGAAGTGTTCGTATTGAGTTTTTGAATAAACTAGCTGAAGCTTAGATTATTTCGCAGGGGTGCGCAAAGCTGATTTAGAATTGCAATGTCATAGAAGCGCACTGCAGTGCGTCTTGTACAAACATAAAAACAAGAAAGCTCTTTTATAAATTAAAAGAGCTTTTTTTTTATTAAAATTCTTCGTGAATCTCTGTGAAATCTTTGCGTGTCTCTGTGGTATAAAAATCAATGATCTTCTCCAACAACTAATTTCAAAGAATTAATATAATCAGTGTCAAATTCAATCACTCGAATTTTTTCGGGATTAAATCCTAATTCTCCGCCAAATTGACCTCTTGTGTCTAAGAAATTAATAGTCAATTCTTCGTCATTCAATTCTATTAATTTTCCTAAATAGGCAGATTTAGATGATTTTTTGGCAATTTGAAAAATACCGTATTTCTCTGAAACGTACTTAATAATTGAGGCTAAATCTTTGATTGGGATAATATCGTCAGAATTAATTTTTAATCCTTTCAAACGAATTACTTTTTCTGTAAAAGCCAGATCATGATCTCGGTTTACGGCTTCAATATTTTTATTTCTCAGGATAACAAAACCATCCAAAACAAAATCTACAGGATTATTTCGAAGCAAAATCCAATCATCAGAATAATCAATTAGAAACCCGCTGAAGATTTCTTTTTTATCCTGAAATTCTATTTCGACCAATTGTCTTAAATATTGTTCCATCATGTTTTTTTAAAATTCCAATAATTAAATTCCAATAATTAAATTCCAAACACTAAACTCCAAAAATCAAATCCCAAACTCCAAATGATATGAGATTGGAATTTGGAATTTTATCCCGATAGCTATCGGGATGGGATTTAATTTTTTAAGGATTAGTAGACCAAATACTGCTGTTTTTGATAAACACTCTTCGGTTTAATTTTAACTGTGCAATAATTAAATCTGCCATATCTTCAGACTGCATTACTTTTTCAGGGTTTCCGTCAGTTAAGTTTAAATCTTTTGCCATGTCAGTTGCCACAGTACTTGGCGTTAGAGCTGTAACACGGATATTGTGTTTTCTCATTTCCTGCATTAAAGAATCGGTTAAACCTAAAACAGCGAACTTAGACGAGCTGTAAGCACTTGTCAATGCGTTTCCGTTTAGTCCTGCAGTTGACGAAATATTGATAATATCTCCAGTCTGTCTTTCGATCATATTTGGAATAATGGCGCGAGTAGTGAAATACGTTCCCATTAAATTCACCTGAATGATTCTTTGCCAAGCTTCTGGCTCCAATTCTAAGAATTTTCCAAAAGAAGCGATTCCAGCACTGTTGATTAAAATATCGATGTGTTTAAATTCAGCCAAAGCTTTTTCTACCGCTTTATTGATAGAATTAATATCCGAAACGTCAGCAGACAGAGCCACTGTTTTTACTCCAAGTTTTGCGGTTTCAGCAGCAAGCTGATCAATATCATTTTGAGTTCTTGAAACCAAAATCAGGTTTACGCCTTCTTTTGCCAAAGCAATGGCAACGGCTTTGCCAATTCCTTTTCCTGCGCCCGTAATAAAGGCGTTTTTATTTTTTAAGTCGGTCATGATTGTGTTTTTAGAAATGCAGAAAGCATCATTTTAAGTCTTACAAAAATAAGCTTTTGAAAACTAAAATGATGCTTTAAAGGTATTCTTAATCTAAGTTTAACAACTTTTGTTATTCTTTCAGAACCATGTCTATGCACATTACGGCTCCTAAAATTAACTGTCTCAACGGACTGTCGGCAGCAACTGTATCGTCAATTTGAAGAACATAATTATCGGCACTTGTAAAAAACTCTTTTCCTAATCCTGCCCATTTTTTACTTACTTGTGCCAATTGTTTGTTTTCATGAGAGAATTTGAAATCCCAACCAGTCCATTTTCCTTGAAGCGTTGCAACAGGTTTTTCGTTTTTATCTAAAATTTCAAATCTTCCGCCGATTGAGAAAAATTTTTGTTTGAAAGTTCCAACTAAGCGATCTTTCTCGTCAAATACTTCAACGGTCGATCTAAAAATGGCAACACCTCTTCTTACTGTAATTAATTTTTCTCCAGAAGCAGTTGTAATTTCAACATTAAATGGAGTTGCTCTTTTATAATCTGTAAAACGAAATACTTTTGTGAAGAATCCAAGATTGTTCTCTCGGCAGTTCATAATGATTTGATTGGTTTCTGGATGATAGATATCGTAGTTGTTTGCGGCTTTGAACATTCCAACATGTTCTTTTACTAAAAATAGATTTTGGCTTAAAATAGAATTCATACGTGTGTAAAATAAGTTTTAGAAATAAAGCCGCAAATGTAATACAATATTTATTAATTATACTGCTTAGAAGTTTCAACCAAACGAATAAATTCTGCTTTGTAACCTTCGCCATCGTTTGAATTTCCTTGTTTCGCTAGTTTTACAATTTCTTCAGAAGACTTGTCGGCAATTAATTTTGAATCTCTCAATTTCAAACCAAACCAAGCTACGGCAGAACTAAATTTCATATCATCGCTCGCTTTATCCAGAGCAACCGATTTATTCTCGATTACCTGAACCATTTCGATGCTTTTATCGCCATCAGGTTTTTTGTAACGGAATTTTATCGTTGCCAATTCGTTGCTGTAATTGTTTGAATTGGTTTCGGTTTTAGTATATTTTAAAGGATCAGGCTGTTCAGCTAAATAATCACTTTTTACACCAGTTGGAATAATTTCATACAAAGCCGTCACAGTATGATTGCTTCCTAATTCGCCCGCATCAATCGCATCATTTTTGAAATCTTCTGGACGTAATTTTCTGTTTTCATAACCAATCAAACGATACGCTTGAACTTGCTTCGGATTGAACTCGATCTGGATTTTTACATCTTTCGCGATAGCAAACATCGAACCCTTGAATTCTTTTCCTAAAAAGCGATTCGCTTCCTGAATGTTGTCGATGTAAGCATAATTTCCGTTTCCTTTATCGGCCAAGATTTCCATTTTACTGTCTTTGTAATTTCCCATTCCGTAACCTAGACAAGTCAAGAAAACACCTGTTTTTCTTTTTTCTTCAATCAATTTTTCCATATCTGAATTAGAAGAACTTCCAACGTTAAAATCTCCGTCAGTTGCTAGAATCACACGATTGTTTCCACCTTTAATAAAATTTTCTGTTGCAGTTTTATAAGCCAATTCAATTCCTGCGCCTCCGGCTGTACTTCCGCCAGATTGTAATTTGTCCAAAGCGTCGATAATCGTTTTTTTCTCATCTCCAGAAGTTGGAGGCAAAACCATTCCTGCGGCGCCCGCATAAACCACAATCGCTACTTTATCTTTTGCACGTAATTCATTTACCAAAATTTTCATTGATTGTTTTAATAAAGGCAGTTTATTCATGTCGCTCATCGATCCAGATACATCAATCAAGAAAACAAGATTAGAAGCAGGTAAATCGTTTGTTGGAATATTTTTTCCCTGTAAACCAATTTTCAAGATTTTATTATTGGTATTCCAAGGCGAATCGCTCACTTCTGTATTGATAGAAAACGGATGCTCATTTTTTGGCTGCGGATAAGTATATTTAAAGAAATTAACCATTTCCTCAACACGAACGGCATCTTTTGGAACTTGCTGGCCGTTGTTTAAAAAACGTCTGATATTCGTATAAGAAGCATTGTCAACATCTATAGAAAAAGTAGAAAGCGGAGCTGTTTTTGGACTTTCAAAAGCATTTTCTACAAAAGCATCATAATCTTCCTGAGTTGGTTCTGTCGGAAGGGGCATAATATTTAATTTTTTATCCAATTCTTTTTCAGAAAGATTTTTATAAATTTCATTTTTGGTTGAAATTACCACAACACCATTCGAAGCTTTACTGCCATAAATTGAAGTTGCATCTTTATCTTTTAAAACAGAAACATTATCAATATCATTCGGATTAATTTTTGCCATTTGATTGGCTTTTGCTGGAACTCCATCAATAATATACATAGGTTCATTTTTTGGAGAAACTGATGCAGTACCACGAATAGCGACAGTTGGGCTCGGCATAGCAGAATATCCCATAGAATTTTGAACTTGAATTCCTGCAACTTTTCCTTTAAGAGCCTGTGCATCTTTTTTCTCTCTTCGTCTTTCAGCACGAGCATAGTTTCGGTCTTCGTATTCTGAACTGCTTACGCCATAACCAACAACCACAACTTCGTTTAATGTCTGATTATCTAGAAGAAGTTTGATATTAATTGTATTTGAATTTTGAACCTTTTGACTTTGGCTTTTGTATCCAATGAAACTGAAAACCAACATGTCGCCTGTTTTTGCTTGAATATTGTATTGGCCATCAAAACTTGTATAAACACTAGTTTTTGTGGTCTGATTTAAAACGGTTACACCTGGAAGTGGCTGTTTTGTTTCATCTGAAACGATTCCAGAAATGGTTCTTTCTTGTGCCATGGTTACGAAACATATAAGCATAGCAATGGCTGATGAAATAAGTTTTAGACTTTTCATGATAATAAGTTTTAGAATTAATGTTGAGATTTAACTTTGTCAAAGTTTCAAACTTTGACAAAGTTTTATTGTGGACCGATTATTTTTTCGGAGCCGGTTTTCCGTTTTTTGTAGTGATTATAACAACTCCTTTTTTGCCTCTTTCGCCATATTTTTCGGTCGCTTCAAGGTCTTGTAAAATAGTAATGGTTTTAATGTCTTGTTTGTCTAAAGGCGCATACGGACTAGTAGGGTTTTTGCCAAACAAATCATTTTCTGAATAATAAATACCGTCAATAATGTACAAAGGTTCATCAAGGACAACAAGAGAATCTACATTTTCTGGATTTAGATTTGGAAGCTCATCTCGCATCATTTTATCTTTTTTTGCGTCGTCGCTGTGAGCCATAGCATTTCCGTTAAGAATTACTAAAGGTGCACTCTTTTTTGCTTTTTGCATTTGCGCAGCCGAATAGGCAACTTTTGCAGATTCTCTTTGAGGATAACTTGAATAACCCATTTCTGGAGTTACTTCTTTTTTTGAAACGAAGTTATTTTCTTCTTCATAAGATTCATTTTTAAGAGGCGCATTTGCAGAAACGACAGTTTCTGCCGCAATACTCGGAGCTGGTGCAGATAAAACAGGTTCTGATTTTGAAATCGTTATTTCTTGAACCGCAACTCGTTCTTTATTTTTAGTTTGATTGTCTAATATTTTAACCGCTTCTTCACTTGAAACTATTCCTAAAGAGGTTGCATCATTTTGTTTTACAATTGGTTCTTCAGTTTGAGGCTGTTTTGCTTCTTTTTCTTCCAAAACTACTTTTGGAGTTTCTGTTACAGTTTCTTTATTAGAATGTAAAAACTGAAAGCCTAGAGAAAGCAATAATAGAAGAGAAGCGGCAACCGCAATTTTTTTCCATAATGCAATTGTTTTTTTATCTTCTTTTTTGTCCAGTTTTTCTTCTACGCGCGCCCAGACTTTTTCCATTCCTGGAAAGTCTTGAAACTCGGCTTTTTGCGAAGCTTCTTTTATTTTATCGAATAATTTATCTTGATTGTCCATGACTATTTTGCTTTTTGATAATACAGTTTATTAACCAGTTCTTTCAGTTTGGTCTTAGCGGCATTCAATTGTGATTTTGAGGTACCTTCAGAAATCTTCAGCATTTCGGCTATTTCTTTGTGTGAGAAACCTTCAATGACAAAAAGGTTAAACACAGTTTTACAGCCGTCAGGAATATGGTTTAATAAATTAAGTAAATCTTCTTCTTCCAATGTATTCAGTTCGTCGACAGAAGGCTGCGAAAGCAGTTTCACATCATCTAAATACATATTAAAGTTGGTTTCTTTTCTAATCGTCGCCAAACAATGATTTACAGTTATGCGTCTTGCCCAAGCTTCAAAAGCATAAGCTTCTTTTAACTGTTCTAGTTTGGTGAAAATAGTAAAGAAAGAATCGGCCAAAGCTTCTTCGATTTCCTCTTCCTTTTTTAAATATCTTTTGCAAAGGCGGTACAACTTTGGCGCCATGTATTCGTACACCTGACGCTGGGCATCTCGGTGCATTTTTTTACAGTCTGCTATTTGAGTCTCGTTTATCACAATTGTTGTCTTTCTTGTATAGAGAGTAAAAAAGATAAAAAGGTTGGGACGGGGGTGAAAAAAATATTAAAATATTTTTTTTAGGTTCAGAGTTGCAAAGTTACAAAGGGTCATAGTTTTTATTGTAGAGACGCACTGCAGTGCGTCTACGCAAAGAATATCAAATATGGATTCTCTAATGTTAGACGCACTGCGGTGCGTCTCTACGTTAATATTGCGGACGAATAGCTTTTACTTTTATTTAATCGGCAAAGTCAATTTATAAATCTTCGTTTCTAAAACTTCTGTATCATTATCTTCACAAAGCAAAAATTCGATTTTGTTGTTTTCTTTTTTATAGAAAGTCAGACCTTCAAATTTATTGGTTGCGGTAATTTTTTGAGTAAAATCGATTTTCATGGTTTTCACATCAATTCTTCCAATGAAACTTCCTAAGATTTCGCCGTCATCGTAAGTAGATTTGGTATCTTCGGCAGTTGAAAGGAAATAAATTTTATCATCGACCAAAATGGCATCTGTAAAACTGGAACGAACGCCTTTTATTTTTGGCAGTTTGTAATTAACAGAAATTAGAGCAAATTCTTCTCCTAGATTTTTGGCGTGAATGGTAAAAATGGTGTTTTTGTTGGAAACGCCATTTCCGCGATTGAATAAATACCAGTTTTCGCCATCAAAAATAGCGCCTTCTAGATTAAAATCTTCTGGTTTAATTTCTCCGAAATTCTGCATTACAGCATATATATCGACTAAATTGTTTTTTTGTAAAACGGTTTTCGATTTCAAATCAAATTCAATCATTTTGTTTCGGTTTTCGGTTGAACCAGAACCAAAAACATAAAGTGTATCGTTATGATGTGTAAGTGACTCAAAATCGGGTTTTAAGTTTTTCGGAATATTCTGCGTTGGATTGTCAATTAAAGCATGCTGATTCAGTTGCTGATTTTGCATATTGTATTCGTAAAGAAATCCGCTGTTGTCGCCAATTACATAAAGCGCGTCATTATTGTAAAATAATCCCGATGCCGAGCCGATTCCGATGATTTGAAATAATATTTCTAATGTGAATTTTTCCATGAAATGTTGTTTTTTTATTGCAATGAATAGCAGTTCTGATAGCTATCGGAATTCGTAAAATTACTATATTTATAAGACAAAAAATTAAAAAGATATGAAATCAATAGACCCGAAAGATTTTAAAGTTGTAGATAAAATAAAGCTCAAAGAAATTCCAACTTTATTAGATGTCAAAGCCGATGATGACGAAAAAGAAGAAAAACTAGATAAAGTTCAAGCCAAATTGAGCGATTTGCAAGATGTAATGTATGCGCATAACAAATACAGCGTTTTGATTTGTCTTCAGGGAATGGATACTTCGGGAAAAGACAGTTTGATTCGAGAAGTTTTTAAGGAATTTAATCCGCGTGGGGTTGTGGTGCATAGTTTTAAGACACCGACTTCGACAGAACTAGAACATGATTATTTATGGCGTCATTATATTGCGCTTCCAGAAAAAGGAAAATTTGCCATTTTTAATAGAACACATTATGAAAATATTCTCGTAACGCGTGTGCATCCCGAATATGTGCTGGCTGAAAACCTGCCAGGAATTGATTCTGTTGATGATATTACACCTGATTTTTGGAAAAATAGAATCGAACAGATTAATAATTTTGAAAAACACATTTGCCAGAACGGTACAATTGTAATGAAGTTTTATCTCCATTTGAGCAAAGAAGAACAGCGCCAGCGCTTGTTGCGACGTTTGGAAGAGGAAAAACACAATTGGAAATTTTCTCCAGGCGATTTGAAAGAGCGCGGCTATTGGGATGAATATATGAAGTATTATGAAGAAGCCATCAATAAAACATCGACGCCGCATGCGCCATGGTACATTGTTCCTGCTGATGATAAAGAAATGTCACGATATATTGTAGCCAAAATTATCTGGGAAGAAATGAAAAGACACACCGATATTAAAGAGCCTGAATTGGACGAGAAAACGGCTATAAATATCGAATTGTATAAAAAAGAATTAGGAGAGAAGTAATTGCGTAATTGAGATAATTAGTCAATTAGATAATTTTTTTGAACCCCGATAATTTTTTTAAACTGTCGGGGTTATTTTATATACCATTAGTCAACACAAAAACGCATTTCGTCAAACTAATTTGAATAGTGTTTGTGGTTTATGCTACTTTGTTGTTTGTTTAAAAAATATAGGGCTACTTTTGAAGTTAAATTTTCTCAATAAGTTATTTATAAATGATTGCAATCAATAAAAATAGGCACTGGATGTTTTTGGTCTTTTTCTGGTGTCTGTTAGGTTTTACAATTTGGGGACAGCTAATAGAAGATTACAGTTTTTGGTCTGCTTTTTCCCAGTCCGTTTTAATTTTATTTTGTTCAACCGCTTTAGCGCATTTTTTAAGTGATGTATTATTGCCTCGCGCTTTGCGAAAAAATAAAATGGCTTTGTTTGCCCTGCAAGGTATTGTGGTGGTTCTTATTCTGTCATTTTGCCTCGCAACCATTTATGCCGTTTTTTCAAATCCAGAATCAAGAAGCAGGTTATATCCCGATCAAGCTGATTTGAGTACACTTCAGTTTTTATGGACACAATTTTATGGCAGCATTCCAGCCGCAATTTTAATAAGTAGCACAGCCTGTGGACTTCGGTTTTATCAGGAACATAATGCTATAGAAAGAAGTCATGCAGAATTGAAACAAGTGCATTTAGAAGCACAAATCAAGATTTTGCAAGATCAGATCAATCCGCATTTGATGTTTAATATTTTGAACCATATTCATATTCTGATGCAAAGCGATGTAAAGTTAGCTTCAGATTTATTGGTTCAGTTTTCGGATATTTTGAGGTATCAATTGTATGAATGCAATAAGGAATATGTGCCTTTGCATCTTGAAATCAAATATTTAAAGGATTTAATTGCTGTTGAAGAAACTCGTTGGGGAAATGAGCTAGAAGTCAAAAGCAAATGGAGCATTGAAAATGGACAGCTTCAGATTGTGCCGTTGCTTTTGGTTCCGTTAATCGAAAATGCTTTTAAACATGTTTCCCGACTTCCAAATCAAAAAGGATATGTGCATTTGTCTTGCGAGCAAATAAATCATCAGCTGAATTTTACAATTGAAAACTCTTATACCGAGCAATACAAAATACCTTCAAAAAATCAAGGATTAGGTTTAGAGAATGTAAAGAAAAGACTGGAAATACAATATCCTGAAAAATACAAATTAGATATCCATAAAACCGATTCGGACTTTACAGTTGAAGTGGTTTTAGATTTAAAGTAATTTTTTTGCCACTCCCGATAGCTATCGGGATAAAAGATGAGAAAAGATTTTATTTTAGCCACGAATTGCACTAATTAGCACGAATTTTTTAATTAGCAACGCTTAGGGATCTTTGCCTCCTTTTAAAAATAAAAACTTTGCGAACTTTGCGTAAACCTTTGCGCTCTTTGCGGTAAAATTTTTAGCCACAGATTATACAGATTAAAAGGATTTCAAAAAAATCTGCTAAATCTGCGTAAAAAACAACACAAAACCAGAAACAAAAAACTATGAAAATGAAATGTCTCATTATCGATGATGAACCTATAGCAAGAAACGGAATAGCAGATTTTGTTTCTAAAATTGATTTTCTCGAAACCATCGGTACTTGCGCTTCGGCACTAGAAGCCACTTCATATCTTCAAGAAAAACAGATAGATTTATTATTTCTGGATATAAACATGCCTTATTTGTCTGGATTAGAGTTTTTAGAATCCTTAGAGAATCCGCCATTGGTGATTTTTACAACTGCTTATTCAGAACATGCTCTAGACGGATATCGCCTTCAGGTTGTAGATTATTTATTAAAGCCCATTACTTTTCAGCGTTTTTATCAGGCTTCATTAAAAGCAAAACAATGGCATCAAATGCTGAATTCGCCAAAACAAAATCAATTGGATCCGTTTTTATATGTGCGTCAGGAAGAAGGATTTCAGAAAATTTCTTGGATAGATATTTTATATATCGAAGGAATGCAAAATTACGCTAAACTTCATTTTAAGGATAAGGTGCTGATTATTCATCAGACAATGATTTCATTAGAAGAAACACTTCCAGCAGAAATTTTCTTTCGAATCCATAAATCATTTCTCGTAAATGTTACGCATATCGATTCTATTTCTGGCGGAAGACTATTTATAAAAGGACAAGAACTACCTATTTCAAGAACACGTCGTGAGGAATTATTGAAAGAGGTAGTGTATAAAAACTTACTAAGCAGATAGCTCTAGAATTTCCATTTTAGAGCTATTGCTCCATAAAAAGTAGTCGTGAATCTTGGATCAGCAATATCTTTTTCCTTAAAGATTTCTTTAATTTTTCGGTTTGTTGTCGAAAAACTTCGAACAAGAGTAGTTCCTCCCGTTGGTTCTAAAGTCCAATGTTCTCCAAATTTTATCTGAGGTCTTAAACCCGCAATTATTTGCTGATATCCAAGTAAGGTAGATTTATTCCCAATTTTGGTTTCAGCTGTCATTCCGCTTAATTCTACTACTGCTTTTAAATCGAAAGTATCGGACATTCGATAACCTATTTCTGCACCTTCTGGAAAAGTAACTTTAAAATGTAAAGATCCAGTAGTTTCCCAATTAAAATAAATTCCAGGAAGAACCATTGGCACGCCAAAACTATTGGTTAAAACGGGTCCTGCACCCAAAGCCAGTTTTGGATTAAATTGTTTGATAAAAAGGACCCCACCTTGCAGCAGCAGGTCGTCTTTATTAATTTCAACCATGTCGGTATAAACACCTACCGAAGCCATTACTAATAATGACCAAGAAGAAGAAATAGAGCGCAAATGTTTGATTCCAATTTGCGTATTGAGCAATTCATTAGGAAATCCGCCTTGAAATTCTACTGGAAGATCTTGTATGTTGTAGTTTCTGTTTTCCATTTTGGCATAACTGCTACTAAAAAATACCGACCAGAGTTTTGGATGATCGTATTTATCCATTTTTAAAGATAGCGGCAGTTCAAAAGCCAGCTGTGCTCTTTTAAAATTACTTTCGGCATTTGTCTTAGTGCTGTCTATTGGCCGTACATATTTAGAAAAAGGCACATAATCGACTTTGAATTCGCCTGAAATTCCCGATTGTGAACGTGCAGCAAGGGTTGCCAATAAAAAAAGAAAAAGTTGCGATAGATAAAAGATTGTTTTGTTCATGATTTGATTAATTTTTCTGCGAATTACTACGTTCTAAACCAATCCCAAAAAATCATTTGACTACCGGCACTTTTGTTTTGACCAATGGCATAAAATAAAAAATCCGACAACTATTGCAAGCTGTCGGATTTTTACCAAAAACAAAATAATAAATTAAACCTATTTCTTAAAGTTTAAAACCATAAGCAACACGTAGCGCTACTTGATTGGTTCTAAAGTCATGATAATCTTCGTAACGAACACTTAAATCGATGTACTTGTTGGCATAACCAATTCCTGGAGCCCATAAAAAGGTAGTTTTATCGTAACCGTTTGTTACCGCAAAACCAGCACCCAGTTCTCCTAAAACATAAAATTGATCTTTTAGCACAAAAGCTTTGAAACCTGCTTTGGCCGGAATGAATCCAAGATCTTTTACGTTATTTCCAAGTTCATCTTTTCCCATAAATAAATTTGTAAATCCCGTTGTTAAGGTTAATGATGTTTTTTTTGAAAGATCGTACTGTAAACGTACATCTCCACCCAGAGACCAGTCATAATCGTTATCGGTTGGAAGACCTCCATTTAACCCAATTCCGATTCTAAAACCCTGATCGTAATTTTCGACTTCGCTGTCTTGAGCAAAAGTTGTGTTGGCAAATAAAAACGTGAACGCAGCTAGGCATAACATCTGTAATTTTTTCATGGCTTATATTTTTGAAATTTCTATGATGTAAAATTATAGGGAAGCCATTTGGAGTTTGTTATACAATTTTTAAAAATCGTTACATAATATTGAGTTCGTCTTATTTTTGTCTTAAAATTGGGATATATTTTTATTGATAGGATAGAATTCGAAGCTTCTGACTATCTTTGCGCACAAAATAGAATAGAAGTGAATTTAAAGCAGTACACCAAAGAGTTTTCGTATAATTTAAGACTGGCATATCCTGTTATTTTAGGTATGGTTGGACATACTTTAATTGGTATTGTCGATAATATAATGGTTGGTAAAATTGGAAGCACGGAATTGGCGGCAGTTTCACTTGGAAACAGTATGATTTTTATTGCGATGTCTTTAGGAATTGGCTTTTCTACAGCCATCACACCTATCGTTGCAGAAGGTGATGCAGAGAAAAACGATACCAAAATTCGTTCTGCTTTTCATCACGGATTGTTTCTATGCACGATTTTAGGACTAGTGCTTTTTACAGTAATTATGTTTGCCAAGCCCATTATGGAATTGCTAAAACAGCCAGCAGACGTTATTGTTTTGGCAAAACCCTATTTAGGTTGGGTTGCTTTTTCTCTTATTCCGCTGGTAATGTATCAAGGATACAAGCAATTTGCAGACGGAATGTCGCTAACCAAATATTCTATGTATGCCATGGTAATGGCAAACGTTCTTCACGTTGGAATTAATTATGTTTTAATTTACGGTATTTGGTTTTTTCCAAAAATGGGAATTATCGGAGCAGCTTTGGGAACTGTGATTTCAAGAATATTTTTAGTAATGTTCATGCATATTATGCTTTCGCGAAGAGACGATTTAAAACGCTTCTTTAAAGGTTTCAGTTTTAATGAAATAAAAAAAGCAACTATAAAAAAGATCATCAGTATCGGATTTCCTTCTGCCATGCAGATGCTTTTTGAGGTGGTTTTGTTTACGGCTTCAATCTGGCTTTGCGGCAATATCGGAAAAACAAGTCAGGCGGCAAACCAGATTGCTTTGAGTTTGGCTTCGATGACTTTTATGTTTGCAATGGGATTGAGCGTGACTTCTATGGTGCGTGTAAGTAATCAAAGAGGGTTGATGGATTATAAAAAACTGATTGTTGTAGCACGTTCCATCTTTTTGCTTGCCATTATTCTAGAAACCGTTTTTGCTATTTTCTTTATCGTTTTCCACGATTATCTGCCTTACATTTTCTTGAATATGGAAAATACAGGACAGGTTTTGGATAATGAGGAAGTAATTGCCATTGCCTCAAAACTGCTTTTGATTGCAGCAATTTTCCAGATTTCTGACGGGATCCAAGTTGTGGTTTTAGGCGCTTTGCGCGGATTGCAAGATGTAAAAGTGCCTATGTACATTACTTTTGTAGCCTATTGGGTTATCGGTTTTCCTATTTCGTATTATTTAGGAGAACACACCGAATTAAAAGCTCAAGGTGTTTGGGTCGGACTTTTGGCAGGTTTAACAGCGGCAGCGATCTGCTTGTATGTTCGTTTTCATTACTTAACGAAGAGATTAGTTAAGAATCAGGTACAGAATAATTAAATTTGAATAAAAATGTAAAACACAATTATAAAGATTTTAAAGTTAAAAAGAAATCCTTTGAATCTGAATAATCTGTGTATAGAAACAAATAACCATAAAAAATAAACACATGGAATTACCTAAATTTTTACTTGGAGACAACACTGATTTTCCAGACGATATTTTTATCATTCACTTAGATTATCCAAGATTCATTATCAATTTGAAAGATGATGAGGTTGAATTTTTAGAAGAAGCTGAAGATCTAGACGAAGCAGAATTAAATGCCGAAATGGAAGGTTTGATTGAAAAAGCAAATGAGTTTTATGACAGAGAAATTAACCGTTACGAAGAGTAATTTGTTTTTCTAATTTTTACGTTCTTATACTATTTTAATGAAAAATTTACGTTTCTTAAAGCCTATTTTCAGCTTTATTTTAATCGGATTATTGATTACCACTTTAAGCCGAATCTTTTTATTTTTTCTTTTTAAAGAAAGAGTAGTGCAAACGCCAGATTTCTGGTATATTTTTCCGATCGGTCTTCGAATGGATTTGATATTGCTTTGCTATTTATCGTTTCTACCGGCATTGCTAATTACTTTTTTGCCAAATGATTGGATAAAATTTACCAACAAATTTCTGGTGATTTATAGTTTTCTATTCCTGTTTTTAATTCTTTTTGTAGAATTAGCTTCGCCAGATTTTGTAAAACAATATGACACGCGTCCAAATAAGATTTTCTTAGATTACCTTATTTATCCTAAAGAAGTGGTTGGAATGCTTTTAAAAAGTTATCTGACTTCTATCATCGTGACATTCTTGATTTTGGGAGTTGTGATTTATTTTGCTTTCAAAAAGGGAAAAAAATATTTTCATACAACCAGCGCAGATTACAAATTCAAATTAATGGTTTTTCCATTAGTGGCATTTTTATTGTTTTTTGGAGCACGTTCGAGTCTAACTTCAAAACGACCTATTAACACCAGTAATGCTGTTTTCTCGACAGATCAATTGACAAATACTTTAGGATTAAATTCATTTTATACAGTAGCTTTTGCCGCTTATTCGATTAAAAATGAAGGAAATACTAAAATGTATGGTAAAATGGACGAAGCAGAAGCCATTTCTCGTGTAAAAAAATACATGATTGCTGGTCCAAATGATTTTACCGATAAAGATATTCCGTTTTTACACGTACAGCAGCCAGATTCTGTTGTACAAAAGCCATACAATCTAGTTATCTTTTTACAAGAAAGTCTAGGTGCAGAATATGTTGGAATTTTAGGAGGGAAACCATTAACTCCAGAATTTGATAAATTGTCAAAAGAAGGAACTTTATTTACTAATCTATATTGCACAGGAACCAGAAGCGTACGCGGAATTGAAGCGGTTGTTACTGGATTTTTGCCTTCCCCATCAGAAAGTGTTGTAAAGCTTGGAAACTCACAACAAGGCTTTTTTACTTTAGCGGAAGCATTAAAACAAAAAGGTTACGACACAAGCTTCATTTATGGCGGAATGGCCAATTTTGACAACATGGCTTCTTTTTTCAACGGAAATGGTTTTACAGACATCGTAGATCAAACAGATTTTGATTCTGACGGAAATAAATATGCTTTCAAAGGAACTTGGGGATATTCGGATGAAGATTTGGTAACCAAAGCCAATCAGTATTTCAAGTCAAAAGGAGACAAACCGTTTTTCTCTTTGATGTTCTCGACTTCAAATCATGAACCTTTCGAGTATCCGGCAGGAAGAATTAAACCTTATGATAAAAAGCCTAATACGGTAAACAATGCAATGAAATATGCCGATTTCTCCATTGGAAAATTCTTTGAAATGGCAAAAAAAGAGGCATATTTTAAAAATACGATTTTCATCGTAATTGCAGACCACAATACTAGAACGTATGGAAAGAATTTAGTTCCAATTAATAAATTCCATATTCCAGCATTTATCATGGGGCCTGGAGTTGCAAAAGGAGCAGTTTATGACAGGTTAGCAAGCCAGATTGATATTCCGCCAACATTATTAGGATATTTAGGTATGCCGTTTGAAACACCAATGGTAGGACGAAATCTAACGAAACTGGATCCGAAAGTACAAGGAAGATCTATTATGCAGTTTAATGATATCAATGCTTTTAGAGTAGAAAACCAAGTGGTGATCATGCAGCCAAATTTGAAACCACTTCAATTCGAAATCAAAAATGATACAACTTTAGTTCCTGTAAAACTAAACGAAGATTTAGCAAAAGATGCTTTAGCACACGTTATTATAGCAGGGAATTTGTATAAAGAAAGTAAGTATAAGCTTAGGCCTAAAAAATAGGTTCAAAGGCTCAGAGTTACAAAGGTTCAAAGGTTTTACTTTGAACCTTTTCTTTTTTTTAATGGAGATATGTCAAAGATTTGTCATTTCGACGAAGGAGAAATCTCCGCGAGTAGCTCTACAAAGTTTATCAATCTTTGTAGATATAGCAACGAAGATTTCTCCTTCGTCGAAATGACAAGATTGTTGATGAATTAAAGGAGCAAAGCGACTTTTTTCTACTCTGAACCTTTGTCACTTTGAGCCTTTACACCTTTATTAAAATACAATTTTAATAAACTAGAAGCAGCTGCAAACGATGAAATTTCATTGTTTTGCACTGCTTTTTTACTTGTTTCTAAAAGCGAAATTATATCAGGCTGATTATAGAAATTCTGTTTCAGTTGTTCGTTGATGGTTTCCATCATCCAGAAATGATTTTGTTCATTTCTTTTCTCTTGGAAAAATCCTGTTTCTTTCGTCATTTCAAAATATTCAGAAATCGTGTTCCAGACCTCAGGAATGCCATCTTTTGTCAGCGAACTGCAAGTAGTGACTTTAGGCTGCCAGTTTGATTTTTGTGAAGGAAATAAATGCAAAGCACGATTAAATTCCAATTTCGCCTGATTGGCTTTTTTTATATTATCTCCGTCGGCTTTGTTAATGACAATTGCATCTGCCATTTCCATAATACCACGTTTAATGCCTTGAAGTTCATCGCCTGCACCAGAAATTTTCAAAAGCAAGAAGAAATCGACCATGCCGTGAACAGCGGTTTCGCTTTGCCCAACTCCAACAGTTTCGATAATGATGGTATCAAAACCTGCGGCTTCACAAAGAATAATAGTTTCTCGAGTTTTTCGTGCCACACCGCCTAACGTTTCTCCAGAAGCACTTGGACGGATGAAAGCATTTTCATCTTTAACCAATTCTTCCATTCGAGTTTTATCGCCTAGAATACTTCCATGCGAAAGCGAGCTGCTCGGATCAACTGCCAAAACCGCTACTTTTTTTCCTAACTGGGTAAGATGTTTTCCAAAAGCTTCAATAAAAGTGCTTTTGCCGACACCCGGAACACCTGTAATTCCAATGCGAATTGATTTATTGGCATGAGATAGGCAGCCTTGAATCACTTCGCCCGCTTTTTCAAAATGATCAGGATTGGTGCTTTCAATTAAAGTAATGGCACGGCTTAAAGAAGTTCTATTGCCTTCTAAAATACCATCAATTAATTCCTGAGAAGTGGGTTGCTGTCTGCGTTTGTTTTTAATTTGATTGATAGCCGAAATATTGGTGATTTCGGGAGGTGAAATTCCAGCTTTTTCAGATATACTGCCAGTTTGTTTATTAGAATTTGACAAAACGCACTTTTTAGAAATGTAAAAATACAGAAAACAAAGACAGTTTCAAAAAGTTAGTTCGCCACGACCCGAGCGATAGCGAATAGGCGAAGCAATTACACGAATTTCCACTAATTTGTTATTGTCAAAAAGGAGCAAAAATAAGTTTGCCACGAATTCACGAATTTTTGTTTTAAAATCTTTGTATTTATTTATTCGAATTAATTCGAATAATAATATCAGATATAGTTTTTCAAATGAAAATTCGTGAATTGCTTCGCCTGTTCACTATCGCTCGAGTCGTGGCAAAAAAAAAACTTAGAATCTTAGTGCCTTAGCAACTTAGCATCTTTAAAAATTAATATCCAGCTGTAAAGCGTACTTGATGATGTTTTGGAGTTTCTACTTCATCAGCAATTACAACAGCTAAATCTTCTACAGAAAGAATACTTCTTTGTTCATCATTGAAAACAGGATTTTCGAGACCTAAACGGTATTTTCCAGTTCTTCCGGTTTTAGTCCCCGCGTGCATTTCGAATGCAGGGCTGAAGAATGCCCAATCCAAATCTTTTTCTTCTTTGATGATATTTAAATAATGTCTCGCGGCGTTGGCTCCAGGGAAAATCTCTTTCGGAAAATCTGGAGTATCAACTGCTTGTAAATCTGGAGCAACATATAAACTTCCAGCTCCACCAATTGTAATGAAACGCTTAACACCCGATTTTTTAACCGCTTCTTGAATAGATTTAGAACCTGCTAAAAAGTCATCGTAAATATTAGGATTAGTCCAACCTGGATTGTAAGCATTCACAACAGCATCATGACCTTTCAAGATTTCTGCCAAAGCGTCAACATTAAAAATATCTGCAGCTACCCATTTAGCATTTGCTGTATCTTTTGGAGTTCTTGCAATAGCAGTAATTTCATGTTTTCTGTCTGCCAATTCGTTTAAAATTGCTGAGCCAACAAATCCTGTAGCTCCGATAAGTGCGATTTTCATAATATATAAATTTATTTAGTAGTAAAAAATGTTACAGTTTTAGTCAAAAAAATAGTTTTAAAATTGATTTGAAAAATCTTCCAATGAAATTCCCTCCAGCTGCTTGCTGACATTTTGATTCATTTCGCTATATAAAGCTTCCAAATACTGATTGATGTTTTTTCCAACAGGACAATCAGGATTCGGCTGATTTTTTGCAAAGCCTAACCCAATCGTTTCAAAGGTCATTTCGAATATTTGTTTTAAAGTTAGATCAGCAGCATTGACCGCTAATTTTGTACCGCCATTTTTTCCTTCTTTACTTTCTACAATATGATGAGCTTTTAAATTGGCAATTTCTTTTCGAACCAAAACAGGATTTAGATTAATACTACCCGCAATAAACTCCGATGACAAATAATCATTTGGGAATTTATGGAGTAAAGTAAGAATGTGAATTGTTATGGCAAATTTACCTGAAATCATACTGTAATAAAATATGTTACAAATTTACATCTTTTTGCAACTAAAAAAACAATTTTAACTAAAAATTAATTATAGCAATTAAAATTACAAAATATACTAATGGAAAAAGCACATCTTTAATATGAATGATGTGCTTTTTTCGCATTGACTATTTTGATTTTTGATTGATTCCTAGTGAAGAAAAATATACCCATGCTATAAAAAGAAGTTGCATTGGTATTCTGATCCATAAATACGATAAACCTTTACCAGTATAGTCGGCTGTCTGTAAATTGATATTGTGGATTGCGGCATAGATGTTAGCTGGAAGCAGTAAAATAAAAAATAAAATCAGCAGTTTTCCTGTAAGGACTTTGGTTTTCGGGAGTAGCAATCCAATTGCTGCAATTAATTCTATGATCCCTGTAACAAACACAATAGCATTTGCCCAAGGTAAAAAAGAGATCATCATTGCCATTCCTTTAGCAAAAACAAAATGACCAATAGCAGTAAATACTAGCATAACCGCCATAGCTACTCTACTAGCAAATACTAATTCAAATCGTTTAGTGGTCAGCCAAATAATAAGTAACGTTGCGATAAAAACTCCAAAAAGCACGATTAAGGTTTCCATATCTTTTTTTTATTGTACAAAGTTGCGCAGTAAAGAAAGCTAAAACAATGAACCTGGGTTAATAAATTCGTTTTCTGATTCGGCTTAAAGCTTGTGGAGTAATGCCAATGTAAGAGGCAAGATATTTTTGCGGAATTTTTTGTATTAAATGCGGTTGCTCTGTGAATAAATTAAGATATCGCTGCTCAGCAGAATCGTTTAGCAAAGACAGTTCTCTCTTTGATTTTTTAATAAATAATCCTTCGCTTGCTAGTCTGCCGATGGTATTGCCAATTTTAGTTTTGGCATAAATGTCTTGAAGATCATTATATGAAATGCGCCAAAGTATGGTGTCAGAAAGAGCTTCGATCGTGTAGTTTACTGGTAATCTGGTAATAAAAGAATCATAGCCACTTGTAAATTCGCCATCAAATACAAAAGTAAAGGTTAGGTCTTTATTCTCAGAAGGAACATAATACCTAAGGATTCCCTTTTCTATAAACGAAAGATAATTTTCTACGGAACCAATCTGAAGTATTGCTGTTTTCTTTGAAAATTCCTGACGAATGAGTCTTGACGAAAAGGCGTTCCAGTCTTCATCAGAAAGTTTAGCCATTAGTTCGAAATTATCCCTTATTTGCTGCATAGATTTTTAGAATTACATATTAAAAGTAACAAAAAACTTAAAGAGAGACGATAATTTGTTCAACCCATCAATTTATAATTTCCTATTTTTGTCTTGAAGCCATGATATGAACAACTTTATACTAATATTTCTCTTTCTTTCGCTGGGTTTAGTTTTACAGCACGTAAAACAGTTTCCTACTCATATTTATAAGACGTTAAATAAAATTGTTATTTATTTCTGCCTTCCTGCGATTACTTTATACCATATTCCGAAAATAAAGTGGAGCAGCGAATTGCTGTTTCCGATAGGAGCGGGGTGGATTACGTATATTCTGGCTTTTATTTTTTTCCATTTTTTAGGGAGAAGAAATGGCTGGTCCAATAAATTGATTGGATGTTTGATTTTAACGGCAGGTTTGAGCAATAGTTCTTTTTTGGGTTATCCGATTATTGAAGCTTTGTTTGGAAAGAAAGGTTTAGAAACAGCTGTATTGGTTGATCAGCCGGGAACTTTTGTTGTGGTTTCGACACTTGGGGTTTTTACCGCAGCTTTTTATTCTAAAGGAAGTCCGAATGCATTAGGGATTTTCAAAAAAATCATCACGTTTCCTCCATTTCTGATGTTTGTTTTGGCGTGTCTGATGAATGTTTTCGATTATAATTTAAATGAAAACTTTCAATCTGTATTATTAAAAATAGGAAGTTTGGTAACACCTTTGGCTTTGCTTTCTGTTGGTTTGCAATTGACTTTTGACCGAAAAAGCCAGCATTGGAAGTTTTTACGTTTGGGGCTTTTCTTTAAACTGCTTTTGATTCCTTTTGTAATTTTTGTGCTCTATGTTTTCATTTTTAAACAGCATTCTGAAGTTATAAAAATTACGATCATGGAAACCGCCATGGCGCCAATGATAACGGGAGCAATCTTAGCTTCAACATACGGATTAAAGCCAAAATTAAGCAGTATGATGATCGGTTTCGGAATTCCAATTTCCTTTATTACACTTGCTTTTTGGTATTTTGTTTTGAGCTTTATTTAGGAGTAAAATACTAATTATATCGACAAAGTAGAATTTTAACTTTTTTTAAGAAAATCAATGTTTTCTATATGCTTTTTTTGGTTAATTTTAGATGAACTAAAAAAATGAAATTATGTCAACATTAAGATTAGGCGATATAGCTCCAGACTTTCACGCAGAAACCACGCAAGGACCAATTAATTTTCACGAATGGCTAGGAGATTCGTGGGGTGTTTTATTTTCGCATCCAGCAGATTTTACGCCAGTTTGCACAACTGAATTGGGAACAGTGGCGAACTATGTGCCAGAATTCAAAAAAAGAAATACTAAAGTTATAGCTCTGAGTGTAGACGGTTTAGATTCGCACAAAGAGTGGATTAAAGATATCAACGAAACTCAAAATACAGAAGTAAATTTCCCAATCATTGCAGATGAGGATAAGAAAGTAGCAAATCTATATGATATGCTTCATCCAAATGCAAGTGATAAATTTACAGTTCGTTCGGTTTTTGTTATCGGACCAGATAAAAAAATCAAATTAACGCTGACTTATCCAGCTTCAACAGGAAGAAATTTTGACGAATTGCTTCGTGTAATTGACAGTTTACAATTGACAGCAAACTACAGCGTTGCAACGCCAGCCAACTGGAAAGATGGAGAAGATGTGGTAATCGCGCCTGCAATTCCAGACAGCGACATTCCTGCTAAATTCCCAAAAGGACATACACCGATAAAACCTTATTTGCGTTTGACTCCGCAACCGAATAAGTAATTTTGAGGTCCAAAGGTTCAAAGGAGCAGAGAGCCAAAGCTTGAAGGCTGGTATTTTTCTATTTGGAAAAATCCCAGCCTTTTTATTTTCTACGAGATCTTTGAACCTTTGTCCCTTTGAACCTTTGCACCTTCAAAAGCCAACAACGCATTCATTCTTTTTTTATCTCCTACAACCCAGAGGATATCGTTTTTTTCTAAGATCAAACTAGATTCTGGATTTAGGATGCGGTTTCCGTTTCGCTCAATTCCTACGACCATTCCGTCTGTTTTGGCTCTGAATTGGCCGATGCTTTTTTGAATAAATTCGTCTTGAGAAACTTCAAGCTGACGTAAAACAATATCGGTTTCTTCTATTTTTGTAGGCGGTTCTGTTTCGTTTTGGGTTAGGAATTTTGTGAACTCGGCAATTTGGGCATCAGTTCCAATTACACATATTTCATCGCCTGGGAATAGGCGCTCCGTTTTCGTCGGAATCGGAATGGTGACTTCTCCTCTTTTAATGTAGGCAATGTTGATTCCTAACTGTTCACGAATTTTGAGTTCCTGCAAAGTCTGACCCACTAAATTTGATTCTTTTTTAATTTCGAAGAAAGACATGTGTCCGTCCCACGGCATTAAATTGGCGTATCTTCTGTCAATTTTTTTGTTTTCGCGATCGTTAAGATTCTTTAAAAAGTGACTTTCAATTCTATGGTATTGCTCATTTAGCTTTTTAGGGAAAATTTGATACGCTCCGATTGCAATAATCAACGCTACAAAAGCTACTAAAGGAGAGAAGAAGATATTCAATAAAAAACCAACAAAGAATAATCCAAGACTCATTCTTATCAAGATAAGCATTAAAAGTGCGCCACGATATTTGCGTTCTTCCCATAGCGCTTCGACTTCATCTACTTTTACACGGCGAAGAGAAAGCGCCCATAAAAATGGTGCAATTATGACTAGAGTCAATAAAGCGGCCAAAGTATTTCCGAATCTGGTATCAGCAACCAAAGGCGCTACAAATTTGGAAGACAATAATATAATGGCCGTAATAATAATGGTATGAAGAATAATTTGCGTAATCGAAGAGCGAAGTACAATCTGCCAAGTGCTGACAGACTTAATGGCTTGCGCATTCACACTATAACGGTTAATGTTTTTAACCCATCTTTTTGGCATTTTTGCTTCTAAAAATAAAGCAAATCCTTCTGAATATTTAATTAAAAATGGAGTTGTAAATGTGGTAATGGCAGATACTGCCACAATGATTGGGTATAAGAAATCGCTTGTAACTTTTAAGGACATTCCGAGAGTAGCAATAATAAAGGAAAACTCCCCAATTTGCGCCAAACTCATTCCGGTTTGAACTGATTGTTTTAACGGCTGGCCAGAAATTAATGCCCCAATAGAAGAACTAAATGCTTTTCCGAATATGGTCAATAAAGTAATTATGGCAACAGGAAGAGCATAATTTATCAATGTCACAGGGTTAATTAACATCCCGACAGATACAAAGAAAACAGCACCAAAAAAATCTTTTACGGGTTGAATTAAATGTTCAATTTTTTCTGCCATCGTAGTTTCAGCAATAATAGATCCCATAATAAAAGCGCCTAAAGCTGGAGAAAAACCAACATTTGAAGCAAAAATTACCATCATTAAACATAATGCTAATGAGATAATCAACAGCATTTCGTCTGTTAAAAGGTGTTTGGCTTTTTTGAAAATAGTTGGAATAATAAAAATTCCTCCCAAAAACCAAATGATTAAAAAGAAAATAAGTTTTAAAACAGATTGCAGTAATGCTGTTCCAGAAACCTGATCGCTCACGGCAATAGTTGATAGCAAAACCAGCATCAGAATGGCCACAATATCTTCAACGATTAAAGCTCCGAAAACAATTCCAACGAACTTTTTTCCTTTCACGCCTAATTCATCAAAAGCTCTAATGATAATGGTTGTAGAGGAAATAGAAAGTGTAGCTCCCAAGAAAATACTGTCCATTTTTCCCCAGCCCATCCATTGTCCGACTGCATAACCAATTACGGTCATAAACAAGATCTGGGTTATGGCGGTGACAGACGAAGTCCCTCCAACCTTCATTAGTTTTTTAAAGCTGAATTCGAGTCCTAAACTAAAAAGTAAAAATATAACCCCAATTTCTGCCCAGACTTCGACACTTTTCATATCGGTTATAGAGGGGAAGAAATCAAAATGGTTTCCGGCTAAAAATCCTGCAATCAGGTAACCTAGAACCAAAGGCTGTTTCATTTTTCTAAATAATAGAACAGCGATTCCGGCGGTCATCAGGATTAATCCTAAATCACTAATTAAAGGTTGTAAGTGGTGTGAAGTTTCCGCAGCGGCATTTAATGCAATCATATAAAAACGTGGTATTTTTTTAGCGGCTGATCCAGCTTTTTATTTCAAATGAAATTCATGAACTCCAATTAGATAATGGAGTGTAATCTGGATTTGCCTCTGGATTTAATAAAAAAAAAGCTATCTCGATAAAGATAGCTTTTTTTGGTAAAATATTTGGTGTTTTTCTTAAATTCCTGTGTAATTACTAGGAGTTATAGCCAATAATTCTGCTCTAACGGCATCTGAAACTTCCAGAGTCGCAATAAAGTTATGAATTGCATTTTTGTCGATTGCTTCATTCGTTCTTGTTAGGCCTTTTAGAGCTTCGTACGGATTTGGATATGCTTCTCGACGTAAAATCGTCTGAATAGCTTCAGCAACTACAGCCCAGTTTTTCTCTAAATCTTCAGCAAATTTACTTTCATTCAAAAGCAATTTATTCAAGCCTTTCAAAGTTGCTTCAAAAGCAATAATAGTATGTCCAAAAGGAACACCAACATTACGTAAAACGGTACTGTCAGTTAAATCACGCTGTAATCTTGAGATTGGTAATTTTGCAGCTAAATGTTCAAAAATAGCATTTGCAATTCCTAAGTTTCCTTCTGAGTTTTCAAAATCAATTGGATTTACTTTGTGTGGCATTGCAGAAGATCCGATTTCTCCAGCTTTGATTTTTTGTTTGAAATAATCCATTGAAACGTACGTCCAAATATCGCGATCTAAATCAATGATAATCGTATTGATTCTTTTTAAAGCATCGAAGAAAGCAGCAAAATGATCGTAGTGCTCAATTTGAGTAGTTGGGAAAGAATGTTTTAAACCAAGATCAGTTTCAACAAATTTATTTCCGAATTGTTTCCAGTCAATTTGCGGATAGGCTACGTGATGTGCATTGAAATTTCCTGTTGCTCCTCCAAATTTAGCAGCAAACGGAATGTTGAATAACAAACGCATTTGCTCTTCTAAACGCTCTACGAAAACCAAAATCTCTTTTCCTAAACGAGTAGGAGAAGCAGGCTGTCCGTGTGTACGTGCCAGCATTGGAATGTCTTTCCACTCAACGCTTAATTCTTTTAATTTTGCAATTACAGCAATTAAGGTTGGCATATAAACTTGCTCAAACGCTTCTTTTGTAGAAAGTGGAATAGCAGTATTATTAATGTCTTGAGATGTTAATCCGAAGTGAATGAACTCTTTGTATTGAGATAAACCTAATTTTTCAAAAGCATCTTTAATAAAGTACTCAACCGCTTTTACGTCGTGGTTGGTTACTTTCTCTGTTTCTTTAATCCAAAGTGCATCTTCAGTCGAGAAATTTTTGTAGATGTTTCTCAAGTTTTCAAATAAACTAGAATCAATACCTTGTAACTGTGGTAATGGAATTTGGCATAAAGCAATGAAGTATTCCACTTCAACCAAAACGCGGTATTTTATTAAAGCTTCTTCAGAGAAGAAAGGTGCTAAATTTTGAGTTTTATTTCTATATCTTCCATCAATTGGCGATATAGCATTCAATTCGTTTAGAGTAGTCATTGTGATGTTGTTTTTTCGAAAGGTGCAAATATAAGGTATTGTTAAAACTTCTGAAAGCTATATTTGAGCTTAAATCATGGTTTTGAAAATTTTATCCCAAATGGTAAAGTAAAAACCGTAATTGTGAGATTCATTTTTATGATGATCATTATGAAATTTCGTGGTAGAAATCCATTTTGTAAAGGAATTGCTGTACCAAAAAGAAGGAAATATGTCTTTTTTTAAATGCCCGAATATTCCATAAGACAGATTTAGAACCAGATAAATAATGATACTTAAATAATTAAACTTCAAAATCGTAATTAAAAACAGCCATATAAAACCAAAACCTAAAGTTTCTATCGGGTGAAGGACATATAAACTGTAAACGTTGGTTTCGATATGTGTATGATGAAGTTTATGAATTGGGTAAAGCCATTTTAAATGATGAACCAGAAAATGAAAAACAAACATGAAAAGATCCATCAGAAGAATTAACAGAAGCGTATCAAAAATGATAAGTTTAATAGATGCTGAAAAGTCTATTTTCATAATTCCGTAGCGATACAGTTCAAAACCGATTAAAGTGATGAATGTGTTGCAAAGAAGCGTAGAAAGAACCCATTTTCGATCTTTATGCTGTAAAAAGGTGTTTTCTGGTTCCAGCATTTTTCCAATTAAAACAGATAAACCGACCAGCGCAGAGTTTTCTATTAAAAAGAAAACAAAGAGCCAGAATAGATTAAATTGAGTTAGTTGCTGTAACCAGCTTTCAAAAATCATGTTGTTTTTTCTAAGTTCAATAATTTTTCTCTTAAATCGGCAACTCCTTCAGAAGCAAATTTGGCAATCGTTTCAACTTTATTTCTAAGATTCGGAATCGAAATAGGTTTCGGATCAATATAAAAAACAGGTGTTGTGCTAGGTGTATAAGAAATTAATCCTGCAGCAGGATAAACTTGCAGTGATGTGCCAATAACAGCAAAATAATCTGCTGTTTCTGTAATGTCAATGGCTTCTTCGAGTGCAGGAACTTCTTCGCCAAACCAAACAATATGCGGACGCAATTGATATCCGTTTGCATCGAAATCTCCAGTAAGCAAATCTTCTGTCCAATCCAAAATCAGATTTTTATTTTGAGTGCTTCGTACTTTTAGTAATTCGCCATGCAAATGCAAAACGTTTGTGCTTCCTGCGCGTTCATGAAGATCGTCAACATTTTGAGTGATAATTTGCACATCGAAGTCTTTTTCTAATTCTGCCAAAATAATATGACCCAAATTCGGATTTACTTCTTTTAACTGTTGGCGTCTTTTATTGTAGAAATCTAGAACCAACTCTTGATTTTTATACCAACCTTCTGGAGTGGCAACTTCCATCACATCATGTCCTTCCCATAAACCATCACTGTCGCGAAAAGTTTTAATGCCGCTTTCAGCGCTAATTCCTGCTCCTGTTAAAACAACCAGTTTCTTTTTCATTCGTAGTTATATTAAAAGATAAAAATAGTGATTTCTTTATTCAATGTTTAGTAAATAGCGAGGAGAAACTATACTTTTTGGGATAAAAGAATGGGGGTTTATACGCTTTGTCTCTCTTTCTGAATTATTTAATTTTAATGTTCTGTTTGGTAAAAGTGATTCAAGATGATTTTAATTCAATTTACAGGGCTTTCTGGTTCAGGAAAAACGACTTTGGCGGAAAATGTCAGGCATCTGCTGCTTCAAAATAATTACGAAGCTGAAATACTAGATGGCGATGTTTATCGGCAGACAATCTGTAAAGATTTAGGGTTTTCTAAAGAAGACCGATGCGAAAATGTACGGCGTCTTTTTAAGATTGGCAGAAGTTTAATCGAGGAAAATAAAATCGTTTTGATGTCGGTTATAAATCCGTATGAAAATGTTAGAAGTGAATTAAGAGCTTTTGAATTTGTAAAAACAGTATTTCTTGATTGCTCTATTGCTAATTTGATTGCAAGAGATCCGAAGGGATTATACAAAAGAGCATTACTGCCAGATAATGATCAAAATAAAATTAGAAGTTTTACGGGTATAAGCGATGTTTTTGAAATTCCAGAAAAAGCAGATCTAGTACTAAAAACAGATTCAGAAGCTGTTTTGGTTTCTGCCAATAAACTCTACAATTTTATAATTAGCAATTTAAAATCTTAAGGTTATGAATCCTTCTTCCTGCCAGCTTCCCATTTCTTTTTCAATAGAAAAACTGCAAAACGATTTACAGACTTGCGAGACCAATTTATGGACACCGCATTTTAATACGAATCGTTACGAAGGAAAATGGACAAGCGTTTCTTTGCGGTCGCAATCTGGTTTGGAAACCGACATACTTTCTTTTGCAGATAAAGAATATAAAAATACGCCTTTGTTGGATAGCTGTCCGTATTTTAAAGAAATAATGGATTGGTTTGAATGCGAAAAAGAAGCGGTGAGATTACTAAGACTGGGTCCTAATAGTGAGATAAAAGAGCATGTTGATAATGATACGTCGTATGAAGATGGTTTTTTCAGGATTCATGTTCCTATTGTAACCAATTCTGAAGTTTATTTTTATGTAGATAAAAAACTAGTTCCAATGAAAATGGGGGAGTGCTGGTATGCCAATTTTCAATTGCCACACAGTGTTCAGAATAAGAGTTCAGAACCTAGAATTCATTTGACTTTGGATTGCATAAGAAATGATTGGTCTGATGAATTGTTTTCTAAAATGGGTTTTGATGTGAATTGCGTATATAAGAAACAATATTCAGATGAGGTAAAGCAGCAGATTATTGCAGAGCTTTCTAGAAATCCATCCGAAACCAATGTTAAGATTATTGCCGAACTTCAATCACAAATGAACTCATAAAAATGGAAAGTATACAGCATCTTATCTCAAATTGGATTCCGATTAAATTGATTGAAAAAGAAAATGAAGTCTATTTTGAATGGATTTATTTTTCCGACATTCCTTTTGCAGATCCTTTTTTTGAAGAAACAATTGCGAAATGTAGAAGCCATAACTATAATTCAAAACTGTTTAAATTAATAAGTACAGCAGAAAATCTAATTGAATGGTCTAACGAACTCGAATTTGTACCATTAAAAGGATTTGTTTTTCATATATCAAGATGTGGCTCTACTATGTTAAGTCAGTGCTTAGCGACTTCGTCTGAAAACATTGTGGTGTCTGAAGCTCCAATTGTCGATCAGATTTTAAGAAGCGACGCTTTTGACGCAGATACCAAATCGGTTTTGCTTAAATCGGTTATCAGATTGCTTGGACAGAAACGATCTCCTGAACAAAAAAATCTTATTATAAAACTAGACGCATGGAGCATTTTTGAGGCTTCTTATTTGCGATCGGTTTTCCCTAAAATTCCTTTTGCATTACTGTATCGAAATCCAGGAGAAGTTTTAAGGTCGCACCAAAAGATGGCGGGTATGCATGTGATTCCAAATTTAATTCCGTCGAGTGTTTTTGGAATTACTTCTAAAGAAGTTCAAGAGGTGAGTTTTCAGCAGTATCAAGCTTTGGTTTTAGAAAAATATTTTCAAGGTTTTCTCCATTTTTATGAAAAAGACAGCAATGTGATACTGCTGAATTATAATGATGGAATGAAAAATGTCGTAGAAAGATTTATAGCTTTCATAAATGTCAAATTTTCCGAAATTGAATTAAATGGCATGTTGGAACGACTTAAAAAACATTCTAAAAATGAAAATACTGTTTTTATTGGAGATTCTTATAAAGACGATATTTTGTCTATTAATTTGAATGAAGTTAATCTGCTTCACGAAAAGCTGAATGCCAATTTCATTGAAGATTTGGCACGTTGAAAATTTGGACGAAGCTTCTTTTTCTTTTATTTATGTATTTTTGCGCCAAACTTAAATAAAATGATTGATTTAGATTATCTCGCATTCTTAGAAAACATATTAACTGAAAATAGAAAAGCTAATTTTTTAAAAGTACTAGAGAATAGAACAAAACATTTTACAGTTGCAGTAGAAGATGTTTATCAGATGCATAATACAAGCGCAGTAATGCGAAGCTGTGAAGTTTTTGGAATTCAGGAATTAAATGTAATTGAACAGCGCTTTGGAAAAAGAATCGATAAAGAAATTGCTTTAGGTGCGCAAAAATGGGTTGACATTAACCGATTTGATTCGGTTTCAGGATGCCTTTCAGATTTAAGAAGCAAAGGATACCAGATTATTGCCACAACTCCACATGAAAAAGACTGTATGCTTGAAGATTTTGATATCTCAAAACCAAGCGCTTTATTCTTTGGAACAGAAAAAGAAGGATTGTCCAAAGAAATTATGGATAACGCCGATGGTTTCTTAAAAATACCAATGGTAGGTTTTACAGAAAGTTTGAATATTTCTGTATCGGCTGCGATTATTATTCAAAGCTTGACCAATAGACTTAGAAGGTCTGATATTAATTGGAAATTAACTGATGAAGAAATTTTAGCAAAACGTTTGGATTGGGCCAAAAATTCGATACGCGATATAAAACGAATTGAAGAGCGTTATTATCAGGATAATCCTAGATAAGTCGCAGTTTTCAGTCTCAGTCACAGTTCGAAGTATAAACTAGAAATTTAGATAAATAAATAAATAAAAGAAAAGACCGATAGTTTAAACTATCGGTCTTTTTTATGGTATTTAAAGTATCAGTCTGTAAACTAAGACTGCGACTGAATACTAAAAAAATATTTAGTTAATCAAAACCCAAGTTCCAGCAGCGATTAATGCCTCAGCTTTTTTGTACTTCATTGTTTCTGTTTTACCAGTTGCAACTTCCTGAACTGTTACAGTATCATTTCGGTTGATTTTTGGCATATCTCTAACGATAGTTTCAGTAACCTGACGCTGTTGTGTTTCTCCAGCTTCACGGTTTAAGCTTTCGCTATTTGGAATTTCGTCTTTGCTTAGCTGTAAGTTTTCTTTTGGACGAGCTACCTCTCTTGCTTCGTGAATTTCAGGAGCGTTTTGAGCAGGTAAGTCACCTTTAAATAAGAATGAAATTACTTCTTTATTAACGTTATCCAACATTCCTCTAAACAAGTTGAAAGCTTCTAATTTGTAGATAAGCAATGGATCTTTTTGCTCGTGAACCGCCAATTGAACAGATTGTTTCAATTCGTCCATTTTGCGTAGGTGTTTTTTCCAAGCCTCATCAACAATAGAAAGTGTGATGTTTTTCTCAAAATCAGCAATCAATTGAGCTCCTTCGCTGTCATAAGCTTTTTTCAAGTCTGTTACCACATTCAAAGTTTTGATTCCGTCTGTAAATGGAACTACAATTCTTTCGAAATGATTGTTTGGCTCTTCATAAACTCCTTTAATGATTGGGAAAGCTTCTCTTGCGCTTCTTTCAGTTTTTTCTGTATAGAATGCTAAGGCTTCTTTGTAAACTTTTCCAGTAACTTCAATATCATTTAATTTTGCAAATTCGGCTTCTGAAATCGGAGATGTAATTCCGAAATAACGAATCAAATCAAATTCAAATCCTTTGAAGTCATTCGCCACTTTATTGTTGCTTACGATTAATTCGCAAGTGTCATAAAGCATATTCGCGATATCCAGTTTCAAACGCTCACCAAACAATGCGTGACGACGACGTTTGTAAACTACTTCACGTTGAGAGTTCATTACGTCATCATATTCTAATAAACGTTTACGAACCCCAAAGTTGTTTTCTTCTACTTTTTTCTGAGCACGTTCGATAGATTTAGTCATCATAGAATGCTGAATAACTTCACCTTCTTTTAATCCCATTCTGTCCATTACTTTCGCAACTCTTTCAGAACCGAATAAACGCATTAAGTTATCTTCAAGGGAAACGTAGAATTGAGAACTTCCTGGATCTCCTTGACGGCCAGAACGACCGCGCAACTGTCTGTCTACACGACGAGAATCGTGACGCTCTGTACCAACGATTGCTAAACCTCCCGCAGCTTTTACTTCTGGAGATAATTTAATATCGGTACCACGACCAGCCATGTTTGTTGCAATTGTTACAACTCCAGCTTTACCAGCTTCTTCAACGATTTGTGCCTCTTGTTTGTGCATTTTAGCGTTCAATACGTTGTGTTGGATTCCTCTCATTTTAAGCATACGGCTTAATAACTCTGAAATCTCTACAGAAGTTGTTCCAATCAATACTGGTCTTCCTGCTTTTGATAATTCAGTAACATCCTCAATTACAGCGTTGAATTTTTCGCGTGTAGTTTTGTAAATGTAATCTTCTTTATCTTGTCTTGCAATCGGACGGTTTGTAGGAATTTCAACAACATCCAATTTATAGATTTGCCATAACTCGCCAGCTTCTGTAACAGCAGTACCAGTCATACCTGCTAATTTGCTGTACATTCTGAAATAGTTCTGTAATGTAACTGTTGCAAAAGTTTGAGTTGCAGCTTCAATTTTTACGTTTTCTTTTGCTTCGATCGCTTGGTGAAGACCGTCTGAATAACGACGTCCGTCCATGATACGACCTGTCTGCTCATCGACAATCATAATTTTGTTGTCCATGATAACGTACTCTACATCTTTTTCGAATAAAGCATATGCTTTTAAAAGCTGAGTAAGAGTATGGATACGTTCACTTTTTACGCCAAAATCTTGGAATAATCTTTCTTTGGCTTCAGCTTCCGCGTCTTTATCTAATTTTTGTTTTTCAATAGCAGCTATTTCTGTTCCGATATCTGGTAAAACGAAGAAATCTGCATCAGTATCTCCAGAAAGGTATTTGATACCGTTGTCTGTCAATTCAACTTGATTGTTTTTTTCTTCAATCACAAAATACAAAGCTTCGTCAACTTTGTGCATTTCACGATTGTTATCTTGCATATATTGATTTTCAGTTTTTTGAAGCAATTGTTTAATTCCTTCTTCACTTAAAAATTTAATTAATGCTTTGTTTTTAGGTAAACTTCTGTAAGCTCTCAATAATTGAAAACCTCCATCTTTTGTATTACCTTCTTTGATTAATTTTTTAGCTTCAGCTAAGAAACCATTTGCTAACTGACGTTGTTGTGCAACTAAGTTTTCGATTTTTGGTTTCAATTCGTTGAATTCATGACGATCTCCTTGAGGAACCGGTCCAGAAATGATAAGAGGTGTTCTAGCATCATCAATTAATACAGAGTCAACCTCGTCGACAATGGCAAAATTATGTTTTCTCTGCACTAAATCGCTAGGCGAGTGCGCCATGTTATCTCTTAGGTAGTCAAAACCAAATTCGTTGTTGGTTCCGTAAGTGATATCCGCATCGTAAGCTTTTTTTCTAGCTTCTGTACTTGGTTGGTGATTGTCGATACAGTCAACAGATAAACCGTGGAACTCGAATAAAGGAGCTTTCCATGTGCTATCACGTTTCGCTAAGTAGTCGTTCACCGTTACTAAGTGAACTCCGTTTCCTGTCAAAGCATTTAAGTAAAGTGGAAGAGTAGCTACCAAAGTTTTACCTTCTCCCGTTTGCATTTCGGCAACTTTACCTTCATGCAATACCATACCACCAATTAACTGAACATCGTAGTGAATCATGTCCCAAGTGATGTCTTTTCCGGCAGCATTCCATTTGTTAGCCCAAATAGCTTTATCACCATCAATAGTGATATATGATTTTGTTGCTGAAAACTCGCGATCTTTTGGAGTTGCTGTAACTTCAATGTATGAGTTTTCTTTAAAACGGCGAGCCGTTTCTTTTACAACAGAAAAAGCTTCTGGAAGAATTTCCATTAAAGTTTTTTCTGAGATTTCATAAGCTTCTTTTTCAAGAGCATCTATTGCATCATAAAAGTCTTCTCTTTTATCGATGTCTTCGATGTTTTCTACTTCGGCTTTCAGCGAAGCAATTTTAGCATCTTTTTCAGCTCTAGCTTCTTTGATTCTATCTTTAAAATAAACGGTTCTTCCTCTTAATTCGTCGTTTGTAAGACTCATTAAAGGAGCTTCGAATGTTTTAATTTTATTTAAGTAAGGTTGTAAAGCTTTGACATCTTTCTGCGACTTATCGCCGACAAAGACTTTAATAATACTGTTTATGAAACTCATGATTTATTGTATTTCTTTTATTATATAATATGTATTTGAACCAAAAAAAAAGTCTCTATGATGAGACTTTTTCCTTTGGTTTATTTTTTAATATTCATCCTCATTCCAAAGATAATCTTCGTCTGTTGGATAATCAGGCCAAATTTCTTCCATTGATTCATATATCTCACCTTCATCTTCGATTGACTGAAGGTTTTCTACTACCTCTAATGGAGCACCAGCTCTAATGGCGTAGTCAATAAGTTCATCTTTGTTAGCAGGCCATGGCGCATCACTTAAATAAGATGCTAATTCTAATGTCCAATACATCTGTTATCTGTTTAGTTTGTGCAAAAATAAATTTTTTACTGAAAAAGACAAGTAAATTTTGATTTATTTTAATAAAATTTAAGAACGTCAATTGCTAAATTCCAATTTTTAAATTCCAAACCCCAAAAAAGGCAGTTATAGCGCCTAGTTTCGGAATTTTATTATGTAATTTAAATTCCTGGATTTTTACTTTTTCCTTGGAATTTGGGATTTCAAAAATTTGGAATTTCCAGAAGATTTATTTTCTGGGTATCCATTTCACTTCCTCCGCTTTTAAGTCAGAAGACAACTTCCGTGCCAAGACAAAAAGATAGTCAGAAAGTCGGTTTAAGTACTGTATTGCTATTTCTGGAACGTGTTCATTATGACTTAAATGTACTGCTAAACGCTCTGCACGCCGGCAAATACAGCGCGCTATATGACAATGTGACACGGTTGGGTGTCCGCCAGGTAAAACGAAATGAGTCATTGGTGGAAGGCTCTCGTCCATTTTATCTATTTCGTTTTCGAGTAATTCAATATCGGAGTCAATTATACCAAGATTTTGTAAGCGAAGTTTTCCGTTTTTTAAAACTTCTTTCTCTTGTGGAGTTGCCAAAATGGCACCAACCGTAAAAAGGCGATCTTGGATTTCGATTAAAATGGTTTTGTAATGCGAATCCATTTCCTGATCGCGAATTAATCCAATATAAGAATTCAGCTCATCAACAGTTCCATAACTGTCAATTCTGATGTGATCTTTTGGTACGCGAGTTCCTCCAAAAAGAGCTGTTGTGCCTTTATCGCCTGTTTTGGTATATACTTTCATTTTTTTAAAGATGCTAAGGTTCTGAGGTGCTGAGATGCTAAGTTTTTCTTCTGTTGCGATTAGGCAATTAACCAATTAAACGGTTAAACAGATTTTTTCGTGTCGCTTTCAATTAAACCATCTCGTAAACGGATAATTCTGTGAGCATACGCAGCAATATCTTCTTCGTGAGTTACTAGGATTACAGTATTTCCTTGTGCATGAATGTCTCCGAAAAGCTTCATAATTTCAACAGAAGTTTTACTGTCTAAGTTTCCGGTTGGCTCATCGGCCAGAATTATAGAAGGCTTGTTGACCAAAGCGCGGGCAACAGCAACACGCTGGCGCTGTCCTCCAGAAAGCTGATTGGGCTGGTGATCCATTCTGTCTGCCAGATTAACCTGTTTTAAAACCTCGGTTGCGCGGGCCATTCTTTCAGATTTTCCGTAACCGGCATAAATCATTGGCAAGGCAACATTATCTAAGGCAGTTGTTCTTGGTAAAAGATTGAAGGTCTGAAAAACGAAACCAATTTCTTTGTTTCTAATTTCGGCCAATTCATCATCTTTCATTTTGCTGACATCTTTTCCATTTAAAATATAACGACCCGAAGTTGGCGTATCTAAACAGCCCAATAAATTCATTAATGTAGATTTTCCTGATCCAGAAGGTCCCATTAAAGCAACATATTCGCCTTTTTGTATTTCTAGATCTATTCCCTTTAAAACATAAACTATCTCATTTCCTAAAGTAAAATTTCGTTTGATGTCGGTTATTTTAATTAATGGTTCAGCCATTTTAGTTTACAATTTTGGATTTAAAAGTACAAAACACTTTTGAATAAGTAGTTGATAATTAGTTTTTGTTACAAATCGTTTTGGCGTACAATAAAACCGAGATAATTAATAAATAGATTTTTTTAAACAAAAGCGGTTATATAATTCAGAATTAATTTTGCGTAATTCTCATTATTTGTGATGTTTTATAGTTTTAAAATGTTTTTTATTTTAAAAATGTGATAATAATGTAATTTATTAGAATTGGTATTAAGTAAATTTGAATATATCAATTAATTAATAACTAAGATTATGAAAAACATAAAAATAACTACAGGAATTGCAGTATTAGTATTGGCATTAACATCATGTAAAGATGAAAAACAAGAAAGAGCTCAGAAAACAGTAGAAAGTTATGTAGTGTATGTTGACTCTGTTAAAAATGTTGCTGCCGCTGATTTGAAAGACAATTGGAAAAGCGTAGAAGCTGAATACGACAGAAGATCTCAAGAAGCTCAAGCCGCTTTAGCAGATATTAAAGACAATGCTGCTGCGACTGAAAAAGTAAATGCAAGTAAAATTAAATACGAAGAATTTAAAAAAGAATTGACCGCCCAATTTGCCCCTCCAGCTCCTAGTCCGAAACAGCAGTTAAGAGATGCTTTGTTTGGCGCAGGAAAAATTGGTGACGATATGAATTTTAGTTGGGTTAATGCCCAAAATATTCATAGTGTTTATCAGCAGTTTGTTCATACTGTAGAAAATAATAAAGATAAATATTCTAGAGAAGACTGGGATGAAATCAAATTAATGTATGAAGCGCTTGATAGCCGTAAAAATACAGTTGAGAAAGAAGGTTTGTCAGCCGAGGATAACAGAAAAATTGCTGGTTTGAAAATTAAGTTTGCACCAATGTATACTGTAAACAGAATGGGAGCTAAATCTGAAGAAAACAAAGAAGCAAAAAAATAGATTTGTAAATTTTGAATTAGAAAATGAAAAAGACGATCAGAAATGATCGTCTTTTTTTATGTTCGTATTATAAAATGCTCTTTCGGCTGTTCCCTTCGAAAGAACACAAAACCCCATTGAAAAGTGTCAATTGTGACTTTTACCTGAGGATGGGTTTTAATCATTTCCCAAGCTTCTTCCATGTCTTCTGACCAATGGATATCATCGAAAATCCAAACAGAATCATTGTTGATTGTTGGTAATAGAAGTTCAAAATATTCTAAAGTTGCTTTTTTAGAATGATTTCCGTCAAAGTATATCAGATCGTAATTTGCTGCTTGAATGTTTTCGGAAATTAAAAAAGATTCAAATTCAGAAATTACATTTTCAACATTATTGCAATCAAATTCAGTTAATTGATTTTTAGCGACATTTGCGGTGTTTGGACAGCCTTCAATTGTAATGACTTTTGCTTTTGGATTTCCTAAAGCCAATGCAGAAGTTGCTAAACCTAAAGATGTTCCTATTTCTAGGATGTTTTCTGGTTTAAAGTAATTGGTAACTCGAAATAATAATTCGGCACGTTTTGGTGAAATTCCCGCTGTTTGCGCAATCTTAGAAACCTGTCTTCTGTTTGATTTAAAAACTTTCGACCCTGCTCCAAAATCGGTTACTTCGATGAAATTTTTATTTTCTAAAAGCGATTTTCGGTACTTTTTTAGAATTAGATATTCTGGTTTGGACTTCTTATCATAAAAGCATTTTGTCAGCAAACTAAAAACAAATGGCGAATGAACCGCATGTTCGTTTTTAGAATGCCAAAGAAATTTTAGATAAGATTGTATTTGAAAAAGCATTTAGAAATCGGGAATGAAATATTAATTTACTTTAATCAATTTCACGTCAAAAATAAGAACTGATCCAGCTGGTATTCCAGGGCGTGAATAACTCCCATAAGCTAAATGTGAAGGAATAAGCAAAACTCCGCTTCCGCCTTCTTTAAAATACGGAATTCCTTCTGTCCAGCCTTTAATTACTTCAGAAAGTGGAAATGTAATGCCGCTCGAATTACTTTGGTCAAAAATATTTCCATTGGTGAAATAGCCTTTGTATGCCACAGTTACTTTTGAAGAAGCAGTTGGCTGCGCCCCAGTTCCAGGTTCGTTAATGATATAATATAAACCAGACTCGCTTTTGGTTGCAGTTAAATTATTTTTGGTTAAATAATCTGTGATTTCTTTGTCGTTTTCTTGCGTGTAATCTTTTGGAGGAGTTGCAGGTGTATCTTTCTCAGAGTTTGCACAAGAAATGAATAATGTTAAAGTAAATACTGCGGCTAATAATTTTTTCATTGTGTATTTTTTAATGACGGGTAAATATAGGAAATTGAAGGATGTTTTCAGGTTTCAAGTTATTGTCGGAACGTGAAACTTTAAACCTGAAACAAAAATAATTATCCTTCAAGTTTAGCAGAAAGTTCAAACCAGCGTTCTTCTTTTGCGTCTATTTTGTTTATGATATTTTGAAGTTCATTCGCTTTTTTCTCGATATCAGCATCAGCAACTTTTCCGTCAGAGAATAATTGTTCAATTTTAGCTTTTTCGATTTCTAAATCTTTAATTTCTCGTTCGATTTTCTGATATTCTTTTTGTTCGTTAAAGCTTAAATTTCCAGTCGGATTATTTTGTTTCCAATCTTTCTTTTCAGCTTTGTTTTCTTCTTTTTGAGCAACATCGGCACTGTCTTCATAAGCTCTAAAATCAGAATAGTTTCCTGGGAAATTCTCGATTTCGCCCTGTCCTCTAAAAACAAATAGATAATCGACAATTTTATCCATGAAATAACGGTCGTGGGAAACCACCAATAAACATCCTGGATAATCTAAAAGGAAACTTTCTAGAACGTTAAGTGTTACAATATCCAAATCGTTTGTTGGCTCATCAAGAATCAAGAAGTTTGGATTCTGAATTAAAACCGTACATAAATACAAACGTTTTAACTCGCCACCACTTAATTTCTCCACATAATCATATTGCTTTTTCGCGTCAAAAAGAAAACGCTCTAACAATTGTGAAGCCGAGATGATCTTTCCTTTTGCCAGCGGAATATATTCTCCGTATTCTTTAATAACATCGATAACGCGCTGACCTGGTTTTGGATTAATTCCAGATTGCGTATAATAACCCACTTTTATCGTGTCACCTTTTACAACGCGCCCGCTGTCTGGCGGAATTGTTCCTGTAAGCAGGTTTAAGAAAGTAGATTTTCCAGTTCCGTTTTTACCGATAATTCCGATTCTTTCTCCACGTTGGAAATCAAAACTGAAATTGTCCAGAATAACACGGTCTTTGAATTTTTTAGAAAGTTTATGAAGCTCGATAATTTTGCTTCCCATTCTTTCCATATTAATTTCAAGCTCAACTTTGTTTTCTTTTCGTCGGCTTTGTGCTTTTTCTTTAATAATGTAAAAGTCATCCTGACGCGATTTAGATTTGGTAGTTCTCGCTTTCGGCTGGCGGCGCATCCATTCTAATTCTTTTACAAAAAGGTTTTTCGCTTTGTCAATACTGGCGTTTTCAGAAGTGATTCTTTCTTCTTTTTTCTGAAGATAGTAAGAGTAATTTCCTCTATATTGATACAACTTTCCGTTGTCTAATTCGATAATTTCATTACAAACACGTTCCAAAAAGAAACGGTCGTGCGTTACCATAAATAGCGTAATATTTTCTTTGGCAAAATAACTTTCGAGCCATTCGATCATTTCAAGATCTAAGTGGTTGGTTGGCTCATCTAGAATCAATAAATCTGGGCGATTGATTAGAATTATAGCCAATGAAAGACGTTTTTTCTGTCCTCCAGAAAGATTTTTTACTTTAAGTTTAAAATCTTCCAGTTTTAATTTAAATAAAATCTGTTTGTATTGTGTTTCAAAATCCCATGCATTGTGCTGATCCATCGCGTCGAAAGCTTTTTGGTAAGCTTCTTCGTCTGAAGGATTTTCTAAAGCCTTTTCATAAGCTTCAATAACTTTAAGCGTTTCATTGTCTGAAGCGAAAATACTTTCTTCAATCGTAAGTTCATCCTGAAGATTATTGTCTTGAGAAAGAAATGCCATTCTGATTCCTTTTCTTAAAACAACTTGTCCTGTATCTGGTTCTTCCAATCCGTTAATGATGCTCATCATCGTGGTTTTTCCAGAGCCATTTTTTGCAATAAAAGCGATTTTTTGGTCTTTGTTGATTCCAAAAGAAATGTTATCAAAAAGGACTCTTTCGCCAAATGACTTCGATATATTTTCTACAGATAAGTAATTCATTTTTTTAAGTTGTTTGAAATTAGAATTTTACATTGTGTTTTTACTTGTAGAGTTCTAATTGAGTCTTTAGTATTAAAAGACTGTTATTCTTTTTATTTTACAGGCAAAGATACCCTTTTGAACGTAACAAAAAAAAGATAGCAATAAGCTATCTTTCTAAAATATTTTTTAAATAATTAACTAACTCTTTTTGTCTTTTTAGATCGCTAAAAGATTTTTGGAGGTGCTGTTAATTGGGGACATAAAGTTTCTGAGATAAAAGATCTTAGGCTACCTGGGCGAGCAAAGTTTAATCTGATTATTCACAGGCAGCATTAATCAATTCTATTCTGATCGATTTTTAACAATCCATTAGTTCTGAAATCTTGCATTGATCCAACTGTCGATTCTTTTTGACCTTTTATATTAGTTTCTTTTTTTGTTTTTAAATCGATAACACGAATTCCGATATAATATGACTCCTCATTTTCAAAATCGCCTGCGCTATAATCAGAATAAATCACATATTCAATATTCGCATTTACAAATGCAATACGATCTAAATCAAGTCCGGCGTTTGCTTTTCCTCCTCCTCGAATATAGTAGAAATAAGTAAATTTATTCCAGCTTTCCTTCTTGTCTTTAGGAAATTCTAATTCAATTTTATTATCCTTTCCATATCGATAAATGAGGTAAGCGTTTTTTCTATCTTTTGCTAATAAAACCGTTTTTCCATTTTTAGTTTTAAATGAAAAAATAGTTTCTTCATTTGATGCTAATAAACTCTGGCTAAAACTCTTAATAGAGGTTAATAATAAAATTATAATTGCGATTTTTTTCATCTTTTTGGGCTATTCTGGTTTGAAGAAAATAATTTTCCCTAATTAGAATTTTTCTATGAACATTCAATGATTTGAAATTTTAGTATCGGAATAAGAAGGCAGTAATTATTTGAAGGAATAAATTTACAAAATAAAACAAATATGAACCAAAAGCTAATCTGTTTTTTTATAAGTTAGGTGCAGAAAAACGGTCAAATCAAAATAATGAATTTGCTGCGGATTGTTTAAAACAGGTTTGCGAACCAGAGATTCATTTGTAATAAAATAATGAAGACCGTCTTTTGTTGCAATTCCTTCTACTTGATGAAAAGGAAGTTTTAAATCGATGCGTCTTTTGTTTCCAGACAAAAAATCCTGATTTTTAAAATCGTAAAGCAGATATAAAAACGGTTTTCCAACTTTGGTATAGCCGCACAAAGTAATGAGTTTTTTATCTTCCAAATAAGTGGCGCCAGTAACCAGTCCTTTGGTATCGAGAGTTGCTTTGAGTTTTGCAGTTTGTGTTTCTCCTTGCTTCGATAAAACATAAATATTAGTTTTAGACGATTTCCATTGTTTGGTAAACAGATAAATGCTGTCTTTAGAAACAATAAAAGCTTCACAGTCAAAATCGGTTTTGTTAGGTTTTGAAGGAGAAAAATCGGTTTGGTTGGAATAGGCAAACGAAATGGTTTCGATATTAGGATTGCCTTCCATAAAAGATTTTTTTTCGATTTTAAGAATTTTCAAATCCGATCGGTTTCCAGAATAATTATTTCCAAAATCTCCAATATAAATATGAGTATCATCTTGTGATATTTCTTCCCAGTCGTGATTTACTGCCTGTTCCAAAACGATTTTCTTTTTGATTTTTCCTAAAGAATCGATGCCGTAAATTGTTTTGTCATGATCATCATTGTGTGTCCAAAACAGATTTTCAAAATTAATTAATCCAGAAGTTTCTTTTAAAGAGTCACTCAGTTTAAAAGAATATTGACGCTTTATTTTTAGGTTTTTGTAATTGCAGCTTCCATCATTTTGTCCAAATGCAATATTGTAGTTTTCTGCCTGTGGATCTGTACAGCCAGGAATTTGAGAATAAACCGAAGCGGTGATGGTCAGGAAGAAAAATAGAATTTTTAGCATGAGTGCAATGTTAAGTCTGCATAAGATAAAAGTAAAGTTTTAAATAATAGAATGAAATAAGTATTCAAAAAATATAATTTAAGTGTTATTTTGCATTCACTTTAAGTGCAAAAATCTTTTTTATTCTTTTGGATAAAACGAAGCCCCGCAATGAAAATTTTACAAAAATTATCACATTACCGAATTTCACGTTATTATAAACTTTTGTTTGTAGTAGTTGATATTGTATTATTAAATCTTGCGACTATTCTTTCTGCATTGGCTAGATTTGGCAATTTAGACAAACTTTTATCTAAAGACGAAAGAACCATTTCGCTTTTGGCTGTTTTAATATGGGTCGCTTTACTGCTCCAAAAAGATTCCAATCGAAGCGTGAGGGTAGAACCAATCGAATCGATCTTATGGAGAACAATCAAAAAGATTTCTATTCACGCGGCTTTAGTGTCGATATTTGTCGTTTACTTAAAATACGTTGATATTTCAAGACTTCGCTTGGTTTATTTTTATCTGATATTTTTTGGATTGCTAATGATTTCGCGCTATTTTTCAATGAAGCTTTTAAAATATGTTCGCGCAAAAGGGTACAATTTTAAAACTTTTATAATTGTAGGAGCCAATAAATCGGGTGAAAAAATTCGAAAAGTGCTTGCAAAAGATCTAACGTTCGGATATCGTTTTTTAGGTTTTTTTGATGAAACAGAAAATAATCAAGATGTTGATTCAGATTTAATTGTTGGAAAATTCAATGACGTTGAAAAGTTTGTTATCGACAAAAAAATCGACGAGATGTATGTAGCACTGCATATTGACAATATCGAAATCATTAATGAGTTGACCAGAATTTGCGAACAAAATATGATTCGTATCAAATTCATTCCCGATTTTCAGCTTTATACAAAAGCAAGCAAAGTAGAAGTTGCTTTTTATGAAAATACGCCAGTTTTAATGTTTCGCCCAGAACCTTTAGAATTTGCTTCAAACAGACTTTTAAAGAAAGCATTTGATGTTTGTTTTTCGAGTCTGGTCATTTTGCTTGTATTTCCGTGGCTGTTCCCGATTATTATGCTCATTATAAAATTGGAATCGCCCGGGCCTGTTTTTTTTAAGCAGGAAAGATCAGGAAGAGACAACAGATCGTTTATGTGCATAAAGTTTCGAAGTATGTATGTAAATGGTATGGCTCATAAAAAGCAAGCTGAAAAAGGTGATAGCCGAATTACCAAATTTGGTGCTTTTATCCGCAAAACGAGTATAGACGAACTGCCGCAATTTTTTAATGTCTTTCTTGGCGATATGTCTGTCGTAGGTCCAAGACCTCACATGGTTAATCTGGCAAAAGAATATAGCGATCTTATCAATAATTATTTGGTACGTCAATATGCTAAACCTGGAATTACTGGCTGGGCGCAGGTCAATGGTTTTCGAGGAGAAACAAAAGTCTTGAGCGATATGGAAAACAGAGTGGAATATGATATTTGGTATATCGAAAACTGGAGTTTTTTGCTTGATATCAAAATTATTGTAAAGACTATTATCAATATTTTTAAAGGTGAAGAAAACGCCTATTAGACTTTTTTAGAACTTAAAAAACTGATTATTCTTGATAACTTCTTTTAATGGATCAATATTTTTAATTTTTATTTTATCGTCAAAAGCCGCAATATGCTTTTTATGATGAACATCGGTTCCGCAAAAATTATACATTCCTTTCGCTAAAAGTTCATCGGCAGTTTTAGCAATCTGCGATCCATAATATTCTACTGTAGAAAGAATATTCAGCTGAAAAACACAGCCCGCATTTTTCAATTTTTCATATTCCGAAAACCTGTTGTGGTAAAAAACATATCGTTCAGGATGTGCCAAAACGGGAATGTAACCCGCAACTTGTATCTCAAAAATGGTTTTGTAAATATTTAGCGGAGCATTTAAATATGACATTTCCACCAAAACATAATTGTCTTTTAAAGTCAGCAGTTTTTCTTCCTTGAAATGATTTTCAAACCAGCTGTCCATAAAATATTCTGCAGCAGCTCTTATAGGTATTTTAATTTTATTTTCTTCTAAAGCCTTTTGGGTTTCCTGAAGTTTAGACGAGATAATTTCAGGAGAATTATCCCAAACATTATGATTAATATGGGGAGACGTAATAATTTGCGAAACTCCAAGTTTTTGCAAAGCCGAAACTAATTCAACTGATTTTGTCATGTTTCTTGCCCCGTCATCAATTCCTGGTAAGATATGGGAATGAATATCTACAAAACTGCCATCAAGCAGTTCTTTTAATGTGGGTTTTGATTTGAGGAATGATAGCATGCAGCAAAAATGTATAAATCAGTTTTATAACGCGCAAAATTAGTCGAGAATTTGTAACAAGACATTTTAGAATTATGTTATATTTGATTTTTAGTAAAAAAGTAAAAAATTATGAAAATAAAAGAGAATTTGTTTGATCAGCGTATCATTTCTATTGATGCTTTGCGTGGAATCACCATTTTTGTAATGATTTTTGTAAACGAACTTGCGAGTATTCAAAATGTGCCTCAATGGATGAAGCACATGCCCGCAGATGCTGATGCAATGACTTTTGTTGATTTAGTTTTCCCCGCTTTTTTATTCATCGTCGGAATGTCTATTCCGTTTGCTTTTAATGCCCGACTTATAAAAGGAGACAGTCCAAAAACAATCTGGACACATACTTTAAAAAGAGCGATTGCACTTATTGTAATTGGTGTTTTTATGGTCAATGCCGAATATGGATATGATGCCGCTAAAATGATTATTGCACCAGCATTTTGGGGACTTTTGGCTTACAGTATGCCAATCCCGATTTGGAATAAATATCCAAAAGATTTTCCACTTTGGCTAAAAAACGTATTGCAATACGGAGGAATTTTGGTTCTCATAGCACTTTACTTTATATATGTGCAAGATACTGGAGATCGCGGAATGACGCCAAAATGGTGGGGAATTCTCGGTTTGATAGGTTGGGCGTATCTTTTTACAGTCATTTATTATTGGCTGGTTTCAGGTAATTTATGGGCTATGATTGCACTTTTAGTTTTTGCTGTTGTAATGAATTCTCTGAATTTAATCGAAAACTCTTTTGTCCAAAACACTTCTTGGTTGAGTTTTATAGCGGGACATCTTACGCATGTTTCTCTGACATCGGCTGGAATCATCATTTCGCTCTTGTTTTTTGATCGAAAAATCAGTTCCAAAATTAACTGGCCAGTAATTGGTTTTATTGTTTTGTTTACGGTAACGGCAATTCTGCTTCGTCCGTATTTCGGAATATCAAAAATAAAAGGAACGCCATCTTGGACAATGTTCTCTGCGGCAATTTGTACGGCTCTTTTCTACTTTCTGTACTGGCTGATGGAAGTTAAAAAACAAACCGGATGGAGCGAGTTCTTTATGCCTGCAGCAGCAAACCCCTTGTTGATTTATATTTTGCCAGGTGTTATTTATTATTTCTGTAAAGCTTTCAACTTTCATATTATACCCGGATATTTTAGAGTAGGAGTTCCAGGAATTTTGTGGTCTCTTGTATTTTCGATTATTATGCTTTTTGTAATGAAAATCTTGAACAGGTATAAAATTCAGCTTCATCTTTAGTCTTCAGTCTCAGTCTTCAGTCTCAGTCTTCAGTCTCAGTCTTCAGTCTCAGTAGGCAAACTGAAAACTGCGACTGAAGACTAAAAAAAATTCGTACAAAAAAAAGATTGTTATTCTTAATAAAATTTTAAATTTGTAAGAGGCGGTTTTTAAAATATTGTTTGTGAATACTTTAAAAATTAAATACATCTTAATTTTACTTTTAATAGGATCGTTTTGTCAGGCTCAAAATGATAGTACAACTGTGGGAAGCAGAGATATTCTAGATGTCATTCATAAAATTTTTGATAACCAGGATACGATTCGTCCAGATCGAAAAAGAAAATTGACTTTTTCTTTGTTGCCTGTCCCTGTCGGCGCCAATTCCAGTAATGGTTTGGTTGTTTCTTTTCTGACGACTTTTTATCTGGGAGATGCAGAAAAAACTAAAATGTCTCAGATTACCTTTTCGCCTTATTTCAGTTTCAGCAATCAATTTGTATTTCCCATCCAATCCTATATTTATACAAGTGATAATAAATGGAATCTTATTGGAGATTATCGCTATATGATTTATCCTCAAGACACTTATGGATTAGGAGAGGATAATTCTAAAGAAGAAATGTCAACGCTAGATTATCAGCAGTGGCGTTTTTATCAGTTTATAACGCGGAAGATTGTTGGAAATTATCGTTTAGGAGTTGGTTTTCTTTTCGATAATTATAAAAATATTTCTGAAGAATCTTATATAGACGGAGAAACGGATTATTATAAATATATGAATGGCGATTATTCTGATGAAACTTCTTTCGGATTTGCAATTCAAGGTTTGTATGACTCAAGAGAAAATATTATTAATCCAGAGCAAGGTTTGTATGTCGAAGCCGATTTGCGAATCAATACCAGCGGAGTGGAAGGAGACAAGTGGCAGTCTATCTATTTTGATGCCCGAAAATATCATTCTTTCAGTAAAACCAAGCACCGGGTCTGGGCTTCTAGAGCATTCTTTTGGTCAACTTTTGGAGGAAAACCACATTATCTGGATTTGCCCAGCATTGGTTGGGACCGTGAAGGAAAAACGGGCCGCGGTTTTACTAAAAATAGATACAGGAGCAACGCTTTAATTTATTTTGAAACCGAATATAGAACCGATATAAGCCGAAACGGATTTTTTGGCGCTGTTTTTTTTACCAATGTTTCATCTGTTTCTAAACTTGATACTTATGAATTTAAAAAATGGAATCCTGCGGTTGGAACCGGAATTCGCATTAAATGGAACAAACGCAACGGCAGTAATTTGGCTCTCGATTACGGAATCAGTAAAAACGATTGGTCGCTGCGCTTAGGGTTATCAGAAAATTTTTAACTTCGGCCAAAATCTACAGACTCAATTATTCATGCAATTATCGGTTGTTATTCTCAATTACAATGTACGTTACTTTCTCGAACTATGCCTTTTAAGCGTGCAGGAAGCAATTGCAACAATCGATGCAGAAATTATCGTGGTAGATAATAATTCATCAGACGGAAGTGTTTTGATGATGAAACAAAAATTCCCAGACGTAAAGCTTATTGAAAATAAAGAAAATTTTGGGTTTCCAAAAGGCAACAATATTGGTGTTCGTCAAGCGAATGGAAAATATGTTTGCATTCTAAATCCTGATACTGTTGTTGCAGAAGATACCTTTACAAAAATTCTGGCTTTCGCCGAAAGGCAAAACAATCTCGGAATCATTGGCTGTAAATTAATTGATGGAACTGGAGCATTTCTGCCAGAAAGCAAACGCGGAATTCCAACGCCATGGGTTGCCTTTACAAAAATATTAGGATTGTATAAAATCTTTTCTAAAACCAAACTTTTTAATCAATATTACGCTCAACATCTCAATGAAAATGAAACAGGAAAAGTCGATATTCTTGTTGGCGCTTTTATGTTTTTAGAAAGAAAATTGTATGGAGACTTGAATGGTTTTGATGAAGATTGTTTTATGTATGCCGATGATATTGACTTGTCGTATCGCGCTTTGCAAAAGCAAAAAACAAATTATTATTTCAATGAAACCACCGTTTTGCATTTTAAAGGAGAAAGCACCGTAAAGGATGAAAAATACATGAAGCGCTTTCAGGAAGCCATGAATTTCTTTTATCAGAAGCATTTTAAGAAGTCTTGGCTTTTTAGTGTTTTTATTCAAGTTGGTGCTTTTTTGTTTTCAATTGCTAAAATGTTTCAAGGAAAACCAAAAGAAAACCCATTGCCAGAAAGTTATTTTTTATACTCCGAAAATGAGAATTTCGCTAAAAAACTAGCTTCGATTTTGGAAAATAAAGTTGCTTTTTTAGATTTCAAAGGAGAAAAAATGGTAAATTCGTGCCTAATTTTAAAGGGTAAAAAGGCAGAGATCATTTTGGATAATCACTATATTTCATTCAAAAAATGTATCGAAATCATAGAAACTCTTAAAGATAAGCAGGTTACTTTTAAAATTTTTCCCAAAAATACGGGTTTTATTATTGGAAGTAACTCTAGGAATGACAGAGGGCAAATCGTGAAAATTGAGTAAAAAATTATATTAAGTGTAATTTATGTTTAAAAATTTCATTAATTTCGCAATCTGAAAATCAAAAACATCTTTTAGATTAACAATATGGCAAGATTTGAATTAAAGCTTCCTAAAATGGGAGAAAGTGTCGCTGAAGCAACCATTACAAACTGGTTGAAAGAAGTTGGAGACAAAATTGAGGCTGATGAAGCTGTACTCGAAATTGCAACAGATAAAGTTGACAGCGAAGTGCCTAGCGAAGTATCAGGAATTTTAGTTGAGCAATTGTTTGGTAAAGATGATTTAGTGCAAGTAGGGCAGACTATTGCTATAATTGAAACTGAAGGCGGAGAAACAGCAACTCCAGAAGTTGTAAACGCAGTTCAAGAAACTGCTGCTCCTGCAGAAGCTACCGAAATCGAAAAAACAATCGAATCGGTTAAAGAAACGGTAACGTCTCATGATTTCTCAGGATCAGATAAATTCTTTTCTCCTTTGGTAAAAAATATTGCAAAAGAAGAAGGTCTTTCTTTGAGTGAACTTGAAAATATTGCTGGTTCTGGAAAAGACGGACGAGTAACAAAAGAAGATATTCTGAAATATGTAGAAGTTCGTAAATCGGGTTCTGTTCAAGCGCCTCAAACAGTTGAAGCAGCTCCAAAAGTAGTTGCTGAAATTCCAAAAACTGAAGCTCCAAAAGCAGTTGAACCAATTGTTCAAAAAAGCCAGCAAGCGGTTCCAGTTTCTGTAAACGGTGCTGACGAAATTGTTGAAATGGACAGAATGCGTAAGTTGATTTCAGGTTATATGGTGGCTTCGGTTCAGACTTCGGCTCACGTACAATCTTTTATTGAAGTTGACGTAACGAATATTGTGAAATGGAGAGATAAAGTAAAAGCTGCTTTCGAAAAAAGAGAAGGTGAGAAATTGACTTTTACTCCAATTATGATGGAAGCGGTTGCAAAAGCTTTAAAAGATTTCCCTGGAATGAATATTTCAGTTGACGGAGATTATATAATTAAAAAGAAAAATATCAATTTAGGAATGGCGGCAGCATTGCCAAACGGAAATTTAATTGTTCCTGTAATTAAAAATGCAGATCAGTTAAATTTGGTTGGAATGGCAAAAGCGGTGAACGATTTAGGAAACCGTGCAAAAGCTGGAAAACTAAAGCCAGACGATACTCAAGGCGGAACTTATACAGTGACAAACGTAGGTACTTTTGGAAGTGTTTTTGGAACGCCAATTATCAATCAGCCACAAGTGGGTATTCTAGCGCTTGGAGCAATTCGTAAAGTTCCTGCGGTTATCGAAACTCCAGAAGGAGATTTCATTGGAATCCGTCAGAAAATGTTCTTGTCGCACTCTTACGACCATAGAGTTGTTGATGGAGCTTTAGGAGGAAGTTTTGTGAAAAGAGTAGCAGAATATTTAGAAGCTTTTGATGTAGATAGAGATTTCTAAAATCATTTCAAAAAATAAATCAAATCCGATAGGTTTAAAGCTTGTCGGATTTTTTCTTTTGTAAGAAAAGAATTAAGTGGAAATGCGTAATCCTGTCTAAGGCTTATTTTAGAAAAGTTAAAATCGGGTTTTGACAGCTTTTTTAGACAAAAAAAAGAGAATATAAGGAAGATATTCAGCTTTAAAAATTACATTTGTAGACTTATAAAAATTAGAAATGGAATTAAAACTAAACAAACCAATTTGCTTTTTTGATCTCGAAACAACGGGAATTGATATCGGTAAAGATAGAATCGTAGAAATTTCAATATTCAAAGTTTTTCCTAACGGAAACAAAGAAAGTAAAACCTGGCTGGTTAATCCAACAATTCCAATTCCTCCACAAACAACTGCAGTTCACGGCATCACAGACGAAAAAGTAGCTAACGAGCCTACTTTTGCAGAGCTTGCACCACACATTCACAATATGATTAAAGACAGTGATTTGGGTGGATTTAATTCAGATCGTTTTGATATTCCGCTTCTAGCAGAAGAATTGCTTAGAGCAGGAGTCGATTTTGATATGAAAAATAAAGTTTCTGTAGATGTTCAGACTATTTTTCACAAAATGGAAGAGCGTACATTAAGTGCTGCATTTAAGTTTTATTGCGGAAAAAGTCTAGACAATGCCCATTCGGCAGAAGCCGATACAATGGCGACATACGAAATCTTGAAAGCGCAGTTAGACCGTTATCCAGAATTAGAAAACGACATTAAGTCTTTGTCTGAATTTACAACGCGCAAGAAAATTGCCGATTTTGCAGGAATGATTGCTTTTGATAAAGATGACGAAGAAATTTTTACTTTTGGAAAACACAAAGGGGCAAAGGTGGAGAAAGTTTTAGAAGCAGAGCCAGGATATTTCAGCTGGATTCAAAATGCTGATTTTCCGCTGTACACCAAAAAAGTTTTGACAGGAATTAAATTAAGAAAATTAAATACAAAATAAGTTATCAGTCGCAGTCTCAGTTTTCAGTTTTTGACTGAGATTATTTCTGTATTTAGGTAACTGCGACTGAAAACTGTGACTGAAAACTAAAAAGATGAAAATTATCTGTGTCGGCAGGAATTATGCCAATCATATAGAAGAATTAAAAAACGAACGCCCGAGTGAGCCTGTTGTTTTTATGAAGCCAGATTCTGCGGTTTTATTGAAACAGCATCCCTTTGTTATTCCCGAATTTTCAGAAGATGTTCATCATGAAGTGGAAATAATAGTGAAGATTAATAAAGTCGGAAAATATATTGAGCCAAAGTTTGCTCATAAATATTATGATGAAATAAGTGTCGGGATCGATTTTACGGCTCGAGATTTACAAAGCAAATTAAAAGAAAAAGGACTTCCGTGGGAAAAAGCCAAGGCATTTGATGGCTCAGCGGTTATTGGAGATTTTTTGCCAAAAACTGACTTTGTTTCTATGGAAAATCTTAATTTTGAATTAAGAAGCAATTCAGAAACAGTTCAAAAAGGAAACTCAAGTATGATGCTTTGGAAGATTGATGAATTAATCTCTCATATATCTCAGTTTTTTACGTTAAAAATTGGTGATATTATTTTTACGGGAACGCCTGCAGGTGTTGCAGCTGTAAAACCAAATGATGTTTTAGAAGGCTTTTTAGAAGATAAAAAATTATTCAGAATACAAGTAAAATAATGGCTTTAAAGTACAACCTTTCGAAAGTATATGCGCTTTCAGATAACGATCCTGAATTTGTAAATCAGATTTTAACTTTATTTGTTACAGAAGTTCCGGAAGATTTAAAACAAATTAAAGAAGGAATTAAAAAGAAGGATCACAAATATGCCTATTCGTATGCGCACAAAATAAAGCCAACATTAGATTTAATGGGTTTAAATGTGGCTTTTGAAGAAATCTTGCAGGTAGAAGCATGGACAAAAGCCGAAGGCAAGAAAAAAGATATTATCGAAACTTTTAAAAGTATTAAAGTACAGGTAAAAGAAGCGATTAAAGAAATTAAAAAAGATTTTGATCTTTAATATAAAATTTGACTTATTCCTGATTTCTTTAAATTAAGGAATAAGTCAAAATCATTTTTTTAAATTTTGTAAGCGGCTTATAATCTGTAAAAGCTGTTAATACCTTCCTCCAAGACAAAGTTTAAATTTTCTACTTATAAATTATAGTCTTGCTTAATGTAAGAATCAAAAATATTTCACTGATATGAAAGCAGCAATTATTACTATTGGAGATGAAATCTTAATTGGCCAAATCGTAGATACAAATTCGGCTTTTATTGCTAAATCACTTGATAGAATTGGAGTTGAGGTGGCAGAAATGCTGTCGATAAGCGATAATAAAAAACATATTTTAGACACTTTTGCGCAATTGCAAAACAGTGTAGATGTTTTGATTATTACAGGCGGATTAGGTCCGACAAAAGACGACGTTACCAAGGAAACATTCTGTGAGTATTTTAATGACGAGTTGGTTGTGGATCAAAAAGTTTTGGCTCACGTTACGGAGCTGATAGAAGGTTTCTACAAAAGGCCGATTTCTCAAATGAACAAAGATCAGGCTCTGGTTCCGTCAACTTGTACGGTATTGCATAATAAAGTCGGTACGGCGCCAGGAATGTGGATGAAAAAAGAAAATACGGTTTTTATTTCGCTTCCAGGAGTTCCTTATGAAATGAAATATTTGGTTGAAGAGGAAATAATTCCAAAAATCGTTCGTGAATACAAACGTCCTTATATTATTCATAAAACCATTTTAACGTATGGTCAAGGTGAGAGTTTAGTGGCAGAACGTATTGAGCAATGGGAAAACAATCTTCCAGAGTTTATAAAACTGGCTTATTTGCCAAATCCAGGAAGAGTTCGTCTGCGTTTAACGGCAAGAGGAACCAATAAAGAAGAATTAGAAGAAGCAATAGAATCTAATGTTCAGTCTTTAGATGCTATAATTCACGATATAATTGTAGGTTATGAAGAGAACGAAACAATTGAAACCGTAATAGGCAAATTGCTTTCTAAACAAAATAAAACCATCTCAACAGCAGAAAGTTGTACAGGAGGAAGAATTGCTTCGCTGTTGTCATCTGTTCCAGGTTCGTCAAGCTATTTTAAAGGAAGCGTTGTGTCTTATGCAACAGAAGCTAAAGTAAATGTTTTAGGAATTTCGCAAGATTTAATAAACCAATTTTCAGTGGTTAGTGCTGAGGTTGCATCTGCTATGGCTTTGAGTGTTAAAGCATTGCTGAAAACCGACTATGCGCTGGCAACGACGGGCAATGCAGGGCCTTCAAAAGGTGATTCTGATGCCGAAATTGGCACTGTTTTTATCGCTTTAGCAACGCCAGACGGAGTAATTGTAGAGGAATTTAACTTTGGACAACCTCGTGAAAAAGTGATAGATAAGGCATCTGTTAAGAGTTTGGAAATACTGCAGAAAGAAATTTTAAAAATTGTGCAATAATTTTTTGCTACAATGGTTTATTTTTCTTTTCTTTGCACCCTGATTTTGAATAACGATAAAAGATAAGTATAATGTCAAGAGTTTGTGACCTTACAGGTAAAAGAGCGATGGTAGGAAATAACGTTTCTCACGCTATGAACAAAACTAAGAGAAAGTTTTCTGTAAACTTAGTTAAAAAGCGTTTTTATCTTCCAGAAGAAGATAGATGGATTACTCTTAGAGTAGCAGCATCTACGATAAAAACAATTAATAAAAATGGAATCACTGCAGTTTTGAAAAAAGCGCAGTCAGAAGGATTTATCAAATAATCTTTTCCTAAATAAATATATAGCAAGATGGCAAAGAAAGGTAATAGAATCCAAGTAATTTTAGAATGTACTGAGCACAAAACTTCTGGTGTTCCAGGAACTTCTAGATATATTACAACTAAGAACAAAAAAAATACTCCAGATAGATTAGAGATTAAAAAATTTAATCCAATCTTAAAAAGAGTAACTGTTCACAAAGAAATTAAGTAATAATTAGAGATTTTGATAAAATCTCAAATGGTTTTTCATTTGAAGATTTATTGAATTCCAAAACATTTGAATCATGGCAAAGAAAACCGTAGCATCGTTACAAACATCTTCTAAGAGATTATCAAAAGCCATCAAAATGGTAAAATCTCCTAAAACTGGTGCATATACATTCGTAGAATCTATTATGGCTCCTGAAGAAGTTGATGAATTCTTGAAAAAGAAATAATTACAATTACATTATATAGAAAAGCTACTTTCATTCGGAAGTAGCTTTTTTATTACCTATATTTGTCTAAAAATTTAAAGAATCGTAACAATTGGCCTTTTTTTGAGAAACAATTGCGCTTTCTTTAAAGATTTGGATTTCTTGTCTAGAAATCGAGAAATCTAATAATCTAATAAACTACAAAAAATGAGTTTTTTTAAAAAATTATTCTCTAGCGAAAAAAAAGAAACTTTAGACAAAGGTCTTGAAAAAACAAAAACTACTTTTTTCTCAAAGTTAAGCAAAGCCGTTGCAGGAAAATCTAAAGTTGACGATGATGTTTTAGATGATCTTGAAGAAGTTCTTGTAGGTTCTGATGTTGGAGTAAACACGACATTGAAAATCATTCAAAGAATTGAAAAACGTGTTGCAGAAGATAAATATCTAGGAACAGACGAATTAAATCAGATTCTTCGTGATGAAATTGGCGCTTTGTTATCTGAGACTAATACAGGTGAAGCAACAGAATTTGAAGTTCCGAAAGATAAAAAGCCCTACGTTTTAATGGTTGTGGGAGTAAATGGAGTCGGAAAAACAACTACGATTGGTAAATTGGCTTATCAATTTAAAAAAGCGGGCCATAAAGTGGTTTTAGGAGCTGCCGATACATTCCGTGCAGCGGCGATCGATCAGTTGCAAGTTTGGGCTGATCGTGTAAATGTGCCTATTGTAAGACAGCAGATGGGGAGCGATCCTGCTTCTGTAGCATTTGATACTTTGCAGTCGGCAGTTGCTCAAAATGCTGATGTTGTAATTATTGATACCGCTGGCCGTCTTCATAATAAAATCAACTTGATGAATGAGCTTACAAAAGTAAAACGTGTAATGCAGAAAGTTGTAGCCGATGCTCCTCACGATGTACTTTTAGTTTTAGATGGTTCTACTGGTCAAAATGCTTTTGAACAAGCAAAACAATTTACAGCAGCAACAGAAGTTACTTCACTTGCTGTAACTAAATTGGACGGAACTGCAAAAGGAGGAGTTGTTATTGGTATTTCTGATCAATTTCAAATTCCGGTGAAATACATTGGTGTCGGCGAAGGAATTGAAGATTTACAAGTTTTTAATAAATATGAATTCGTTGACAGTTTTTTTAAATAATTTATAATGAAAAATATATCGGCTTTAACGTTCTATTTTGCTAGTGTAATATCTTTTGTTCTGGCAAACGTTTTAAAGGATAAAAATCTTTCAGTATACTATATTCTACTGGTTTTAGGAATTGTTTTATTCTTTTTGGGAGTGCTTAAAAGAATAAAAACTAACCGATAGTTTTTTATCTAAAAATATTTGAGCTTTTAAATAAAAGTGTTCTAAGGACTTTTATTTAAAAGCTATTTTTTTATTGATATAGTGCATTAATTTTCTCCCACAACGTTTTGTCAAAATCAGAAAGCGCAAGATTTACATTATCGGCGGCATCTCCCATTCTGATTACAACCATTTTCCTGCTTGGAATTACATAAATCTTTTGGTCGTTTTTGCCTAAAGCCATAAACATATCGCTTGGTCCAGTTGGGATTACACTTCCTTGAAAAGTTAACTGCGATTGCGGTAAATGATAACTTGATTTTCCGTTTAGCCACCATAAATACCCATAACCTAAATTTATGTTTTGAGAAGTTGTGGTTGCTTCATTAAAGAAAGCTTCATTCAGAATTACATTGTTTTCCCATTTTCCTTTATTCAGCATTAATAATCCAAAACGTGCCATGCTTCTTGTTGTGCTTGTATAAACGCTATTTACGCCAAGTTGAACCCAAGTGCCGTTCATGCCGATTTTGTCTCTTAATTTGGTGTTGAAATAATTCTCCCAAGTTTGTCCACTTGCTTTTGCTACAACGTCCTGAAGTTTTACATATACATTATGATATGCCCATCTGGTTCCAGCATCGGCTTTATAAATTAAATCTTCTGGATTGACTTCGTCTGAGGTATCGTCAAGACCAGAAGTCATGGTTAAAAGATGTTTACAAGTTATCAAGTTTTCTTTTGCCAGAGTTTCGCTTGTCCAGCCAGTTCCAATATAATCCGACACTTTATTGTTGATGTTTACCAGCCCTTCTTGCTGAGCAATTCCTGTAACGGTTGAGGTTAATGTCTTTCCTGCACTTGCCCAATACCAATTTGATGTGGCTGTATGGTTATTGAAATAGTTTTCTAAAACAATTCGGCCATTTACAAGTATGATGAAAGATTTAGAATGTTTGAGTTCTAGGTAATCTAAAAGTGGTTGTACAGCATTTTGATTCCATTTTAGATCAGCAATAGATTTTGTTTCCCAAGTTGTTCCTGTTAAGGGAGGAAAATACATTTTTTCTTCAGAAGTTGGAACGGGATCTGGTTCGGCTGAATCTTTACTGCATGCAGTTAACGACAAGAATGCCAGGATGGTGTAAATTATTCTGTTCATGTTTTTTTGTTTTTGGTTTGGGGTTTGACCAAAAATATGCAAAATAGTTTAATGTGTTTTTTGATTTTTTATTTCTTTTGATGATTATAAGACTATCTTTGTAGTCCAAGAAAAATTTCTTTTGAAAACGGGGGGGCTAGCCCTGATGGGAGCGGCATCCTTTTGTTTTTTTCTTTAAAAAACAAAAGATACAGCGGACAGCAGGATTAGCTCCTAAATCTTCGACTTCATTTAAAGAAAAAAGAATAAATTTTAATATTTTTATTTATGAAAAATGCTTTCATAGTTTTGTTTTGTTCGCTTTTGTTTGTGAGCTGTAAACAGGAAATACAACCTGCTGATATTGCTAAACTAAATGGCTATTGGGAAATTGAAAAAGTGGTTTTCGAGAAAGGTGAAGAGAAGGAGTATAAAATGAATGAAACTTTTGATTTTTTTCAAATCAAGAATAATAAAGGTCTTCGAACGAAAGTGATGCCGCAATTTGATGGTACGTTTTTAACAACAGATACTTTTGAAAATGTTTCAGTTCGTTTTGCAGGAGATCAAGTTTTCTTGGATTATAAAACGAAATACACCAAATGGAGCGAAGAAATTATTTCGCTTTCGGATGACAAATTCGTGGTTAAAAACCCTCAAAAAATAGAATATCATTATAAAAAAGCTGGACCAGTAAATCTTTTGAACGATGGCGAAAAGACTAAATAACGAAACAACTATTGGCGCTGTTTTACAGCAAATTATTCAGGTTAATAAATTGCAGCCTGGAATGGATCAAATTGATGTTCGTGAGGCTTGGAGACAGCTTATGGGAAATGGCGTGAATACGTATACCCGAAATGTTGTTCTTAAAGGCAGTACACTGTATGTTGAGTTAGGTTCTTCTGTTTTGCGTGAAGAGTTAACTCACGGAAAATATAAAATCGTAAAAATGATCAATGAAGAATTGGGGCGTGAAGTGGTGAAAGATGTGGTTTTACGATAGACTAAATTAGACTTCTTAGATTTTAGACTGGCTTAGATTTCAGATTATTAAAAAAAAATATAGATGATAAAAAGAAACCCACTTCAATGAAGTGGGTTTCTTTTTTTATTTAATTCTAAGAAATCTAAGTTAGTCTAAAATTCTAACCATCTAAGAAGTCAAATTAAAACTGCTCTCTAACTGCGAAGTGGAATGCACTTTCGATAGCAGCGTTTTCGTTGCTGTCAGATCCGTGAACTGCATTTTCTCCGATTGAAGTAGCGTATGCTTTACGAATAGTTCCTTCAGCAGCTTCAGCAGGGTTTGTAGCACCAATTAAAGTTCTGAAATCTTCTACTGCGTTTTCTTTTTCTAAAATAGCAGCAACAATTGGTCCACGAGACATAAATTCAACTAATTCTCCGTAGAAAGGTCTTTCTGCGTGTACTGCGTAAAATGCTTTAGCATCAGCTACAGTTAATTGAGTTAATTTTAATGAAACGATTTTGAAACCACCATTAGTAATCATTGCTAAGATATTCCCGATGTGTCCGTTTGCAACAGCATCTGGTTTAATCATTGTAAAAGTTCTATTTGTTGCCATTTTGTATTTTATTAAATTTTGTGCAAAAGTATACTTTTTTTATGAATTGATTTTAATAAATTCATAATTTAAACATACTAGAATGATGTTTTGCTTAGAAAAAGTTTTTTTTGAAATCATATAAGTGATGTAAGTTCATTTAAAAGCTTATTGAAAAATATTTGTTTGCAAATTATGCAGCACTACTAAAAATGATCTTATATCCACTTATATGGTTAAAAATTAGACTTTAAAAATCAATTTGTTTCTATAGAAAATCCATAAAATAAAGGTCCAAATGGCTACATAAGTTAACGCTCCAGCCAAAGAAGCAGCCATCGGATTGCTGAAAAATGGTGCAATGCCAAAACGGTACAAATAATCTAAAAGATTAGTCTGCTCACTTGGAATTGATGGATTTTGAAAACGAATCATTACTAAAGCTTGCGGAATAATCTGCGAAGCAAAGAAAACAATCATTGGGTTGACTCCCCAAATAACAAATAATTTGAATCCTTTTTTATATTCGGCAATGTCAATTATGTAATACAATACAGTTAAACATACTGTCGCTAATCCTGTAGTGTACAAAACATAACTGCTTGTCCAGATGGATTTGTTTATGGGAAAAACCAAATCCCAGATTAAACCAAAAAAGATTAGCGATGTACCAATCATTCCCATTCTTTGCGCTTTCTGGATTTTAGTTACACTAAGGAGCAGAATCTGACCAATAAATAAACCGATGATTCCGTTTACAATAGATGGAATTGTGCTTAAGATTCCTTCTGGATCCCAAGTATTGGTTTCATGATACATGTGGTCTTTTAGTAATATACTGTCAACCCACGCGGCCAAATTCGTTCCTCTTTCTAAATTGGCTTCTCCAATTCCAGGCACAGGAACTAAAGTCATAATTGCCCAATAGCCAAAAAGTAAAACAATTCCAGTAAAAAGTTGTGTTTTTCGTGATGTTTTTAAATACAAAAGCGAAACTACAAAATAGACTATTGCAATACGCTGTAAAACCCCAGGAAGTCTGACATCTGCATAGTTTTCAAAACCTCCATAAGCTAAAATGATATATATAGCTAGAATGCTAAAGGCAAAAATGTTTTTTAGCTTGTTGCTAAAATTTCCCATTAGCGCATAGCCAACGGCAAAAGTAATGATTAATCTGCCTATCAGAAGTGGGATTCCATCAAGGCCAAACAATTGGATTTTGCCAAAGAAATTAAAGAAAATCCCCAAGCACAGCATTCTTAAAGAACGAATCAGAATTTTGTTGAATGTTGTGTCGTCATATTTTTTCTCTGGCATTGCAAGCGGTACGGCAACTCCCATTATAAAAATGAAAAACGGAAATACAAGATCGGTTGGTGTGCAGCCATTCCATTGTGCGTGCAAAAGCGGCGGATAAACATTTCCCCAATCGCCGGGATTGTTTACAATAGTCATCAATAGAATAGTCAGTCCGCGAAAGACATCAAGCGAAATTAGGCGTTCTCTTACCATTAGGTTAGTTCGTTAATAGGTTATAAAATATAATTCTATTTGGTTTGAGAGAGCAATAATCTAGGAAATGAGCTGGTTATTTGTTCCTAAATTATCGCTTTTGAATTTCTAAAGATAATTATTTTAGATTATTATGATTTCAAAATTATGCTCTAAAGGTTTTAATTTCTGAATTAAAAGTGGAATCAATTGTTCTCCTTTTTCTAAATAAAATTCAGAAAAATTGGCTTGACGTTCTTGAAGGCTGTAATTCGGAAACAAGTCGCATTGTAAATCGCTAACACGTTCCAATTGATCGGCCAGTTTTCTTTTTTGCGCTTTTAATAAACGTTTTTCTAGATTTTCTAAACCTTTCTTTTGTTTGACTTCTTGTGCTTTTACGGCTCCTGAGAAAGATTTGTCTGTCTTTTCGGCCAATTCAAAAAGATAAGCGAACTGTTTTTCGAGTGCCTCTTTTTGTTCTGTTAAATCAATAGGAAATGGAGAAAGTTTATGAGTAATTTCATTAACTAAATTCTCAGGTTTGCTGAATAAATCTTTCCAAGTCAAACCTAAATTATCCGCTTTTTTAACTTGTTTTTCTGTTGCTAAAAGAACAGAATTTCGCACTAATAATATTGGGAAAGTAATATTTACAGCTTCAAAAAAAGCTTTAAGTTCAAGCCAATAAGCAATTTCTCCGCCTCCGCCAATGTAGCAGAGATTTGGTAAAATAATTTCCTGATATAGTGGACGCATAATTACATTTGGACTGAACTTTTCAGGATTACTGTCTAATAATTTGAAAATTTCATCTTTTGAAAATGAGATTTTGGTATTGTTCACGAAATATTTATCATTCTCAAAAATGATTCTTTCACGCAGTTTATCTTCAATGTAAAACAAATTAATCTCGCGCGGATTTACCTGAACGGTATAATCAGCAAGTTCTTCAATTGATTTTTGAACTGCTTTATATGAAGTCTGATTCTGTAATTCTTCTTTTGCAAACGGAATAAAAGCACGTTTTAAATCGGCGCTGTCTGCATCTATAATAACCAAACCATAATTGGCGAAAAGAGAATTGGCCAAATAACGCGTTGCATCTGCTAGATTTTCATGTTTTAAATAAGCGTCTTCAAAAAGTTTTTTAAGCGCATTTGCATTTGTGCTTGAGCCTAATTCTTTAGAATAAACTTCAAATAAATCTTCTAAGCCATCAGTTGCAAGCCTTCCGACTGGCCCAGTGCTTTCGGCATTCCAGCGGATTTTTTTTCCTTTAAAATTAAAATAATTAATCTCTTCAAAATCATGATCTTCTGTCGCCATCCAATAAACTGGAACGAAATTATAAGAAGGATATTTTGATTTTAATTCTTTAGTTAGATTAATGGTAGAAATAATTTTATATAAAAAATACAATGGCCCGCTAAAAAGATTTAGCTGATGTCCTGTTGTAATGGTAAAAGTATTTTCGAGTGCTAATAGCGAAATATTTTGTCTGGTTAAATCAGAAACCTCAATGTTTTGATATTGCTTCTGCAAAGTGCAAACCAATACTGCTCGGTTGTTATGGTCAAAATTGGCTGATTTTTCAGCAATTTGTTTTTCGAAATTTTCTAATGTTGGAAAATTATTGTACAGCGGTTTTAATTCTGGCTTTTGATCTAAATAATCCTGCATTAGTTTAGAGAAATATCCAGAAGATTGAAAGCTGATACAGTCGGTAGGCATAATTTTAAATTTATTTTTGACAGCTGTAAATTTAATGAAAATATACAGTTAAAAACGCTATTAACAATTGCTTAAGATTTGATTTTTTTCTGATGCTTTTAAAAACGTTGTAATCAGGATTTTAAATTTTGATTACCTGCGATTGTAGAAAATTGAAAATTTAGATAATTTGTTAAAATTATAAAGTAGTGGTGAAAGTAATTTGTATAAATATGAATTTTTAATAATGAAACTCTATTTTTGCAAATAAAAAAGATATCAATTTTCATGAAAAATAGCCCGAGTAAAAAGAACTCCCTAAAACATGTTCTTTTTGGAAGCCTTATAGGCACTACAATCGAATTTTTTGATTTTTATATTTATGCCAATGCGGCTGTATTGGTTTTTCCTCAATTATTTTTCCCAAGTTCAGATTCGACGATGGCCACTCTGGAATCCTTAGCCACTTTTTCCATTGCCTTTTTATCCCGTCCGTTAGGTTCTGCTTTTTTTGGGCATTATGGCGACAAAATTGGACGTAAATTTACCCTTGTTGCTGCTTTACTGACCATGGGAATTTCGACCGTTACCATTGGGTTTTTGCCAAGTTATGCCAGTATAGGTGTTGCGGCACCATTATTATTGATGTTATGCCGATTCGGACAAGGAGTTGGTTTAGGCGGAGAATGGGGAGGAGCCGTTTTGCTTGCCATTGAGAATGCTCCACCACACAAACGCGCTTGGTATGGAATGTTTCCGCAATTAGGAGCTCCAATCGGATTGTTGCTTTCAGGCGGAACTTTTCTATTGCTTACCGATTCGATGAGTAACGAAGATTTTATGAATTATGGTTGGAGAATTCCTTTTATTGCCAGCGCACTTTTGGTAATTGTTGGTTTTTATATTAGAACAAAAATTACAGAAACACCTTCTTTTGAAGAAGCTAAAAAACACGAAGAAGAAGTTAAAGTTCCTTTTTTAGAATTGGTGAAATCATATAAAAACCAGTTAATATTTGGAACTTTTGCAGCCATTACAACATTTTTGGTTTTCTATTTGATGACGGTTTTCACTCTAAGTTGGGCAACGTCAGATTTAGGAATTGCAAAAAGAGATGGGTTATTAATTCAATTATTCTCAGTATTGTTTTTCGCGCTATTTATTCCAGTTTCGGCTGTTGTGGCAGATAAAATTGGCCGTCGTAAAATGCTTATTGCGGCGACAGCAGCAATTGCTGTTTTTGGATTTTTCTTTTCGTTTTTCTTAAGTTCAGGAAATATTGCTTTGGTAGCTGTTTTTGCCTGTATCGGAATGTCTCTGATGGGATTCACTTACGGACCTTTAGGAACTTTTCTTTCTGAATTGTTCCCAACAAATGTTCGTTATTCGGGAGCATCTTTGACATTTAATATGGCAGGAATTCTAGGAGCTGCTTTTGCGCCAATGATTGCAATTTGGCTAGCTAAGACTTATGATGTGAGTTATGTAGGGTTCTATTTAATTGCTGCTGCTCTTATATCTTTAATTTCGTTTTTAGTGATTAGTAAAGACGAACATAAATTTTAAAAATATTTAAACTAAGAAATCGTAATTGCCAAACCTAAGAATAAAGCAAAACCCACAAGATTAATTTGATTCTTGTGGGTTTTCTTTTTCTATTAATCTATCTTTTCAGAGTAAAATGTCCCCTATATTCTGTTCCGTTTATTCTAATAGCACTAAACCAATAGTCAGATGCTGGTTCCTGATTGCCAAGATAGGTGCCGTTCCATGAGGTGTTTAATGCTAATTCTTTAATTAATTTCCCGTAACGATCAAATATTCTAATAGACGAATTAGGAGCTAAATAATCTGGATCTATTGTCCAAGTGTCATTAAAACCATCACCATTTGGTGTAAAGAATTTTGGATACGGAAGTTCATTTATCAAATTAATGCAATTCTTAGAAGTTGCTTCTAAAATATTTATGGTGACTGGAATTCTATCACTTTCGCAAGTGTTTTCGGTCTGAGAAGCATAATAAGTGATTCCATTCTCGAGCAAAGTAGATTCTGATAAATTATTGGTAGAAGAAGAACTTTCATACCATTTGATATTTCGTCCATCAATTTCAATATCACTAATTTTTGCATTTTTTTGACTGCAGAATTGTTGTGGAGAATCAGCAGATGGAATTGGAATGTCTTGTATTTTTACAGTAATTGGTAGTCTTCCGCTTTCGCAGTTGTTTAAGGTTTGAGTTACATAATACGTTCCAGTATGTAATAAATCGGTTTCTTGTAATGTATTTCCATTTGTTGCAGCATCGTACCACTTTAGAGAAGATCCTACAATTTTAAGCTCTTCAATTGTTGAAAGTTCATCAATACAAAACTGTTGATTATTATTTCCTGTTGGTAAAGGCGTGTTATATACGCGAACAAGAATTGGTGTTCTGTCACTATCACAGCCAATTGTTTGCGAAGCATAATACGTTAGATTATCTTCTAAAAGAGTTGTATTTGGTAAAACAGAAGCAGAAAAACTAGTGCCAAACCATTTTATATTTTGCCCCGTTATTTGAATGTCATTAAGCGTTTTGTTTTCCTTTTTGCAAAAAGATTGCTCCGGATTTCCCAATGGAGCTGAAGGGGTATTTACGATTGAAACTGTAACTCCAAATCTTGGGCTTTCACAACTGTTTTCTGTTTGTGATGCGTAATATGTTTTTCCGTTTTGCAGATTTGTTGTTTCAGACAATAAATTACCATTTGTCAATGCATCATACCATTTTATGGAAGTTCCTGTAATTTCGATACTAGCAATCGTTGGATTTTGCCCTGTGCAAAATTGCTGATTTGTATTTCCTGTTGGAGCTAATGTATTCTGAATGTTAATCGTTACAGGAGTTCTTTCACTTTCGCAACCATTTATGGTTTGAGAGGCGTAATAATTTTTACCGTTTTCAAGTAATGTAGTGTTTGGTAAAATAGAACCGTTTGTTAGTGCATTGTACCATTTTATATTATTTCCCGTAACCTGAATGTTACTTAACGTTGCATTTTGCTGAAAGCAAAAAGTTTGAGAAGAATTTGCAGTTGGCAAAGGCTGACTTGTAATTGTAACAGTTTGATTTTGTGTAGAAGTATTTCCGTTTCCGTCATGATAATTCCAAACAATTGTATAAGTCCCAGGTAAATTGTAAGATAGAGGATTTGTAGTTGTTCCGTTAATTATTCCAGCGCAGGCGTCTGTCGCACTTGGAATCAAGGTTACTACGGTATTACAATCTCCAGTTATAATTGGTAAAGTGACAATATTAGGAATAGGAGCTTCTGTGTCTCCAATTGTAATATTAATTTTTTTGATACCATCACAACCACCAGTTCCGGTAATTAAACAGCTGTATTCTCCTGAATTAATTAACGATGCGTTTGTAATTGTTGGATTTTGGTCTGTTGATGTAAATCCGTTTGGACCAGTCCAATAATAATCAGTCCCGCCCGATGCTTTTAGTTCTAATGTTTTGTTAGTACAGACTGGTGAATTTGAAGAAATTTCAGGAGTTTTAATTAGAGGATCTTCAGAAAATTTCATTAAAAAAAAATTTTTATTGCCCAAAATATTAGATTGATAAGAACTTGCATCAGCAATGTCGTCATTGAAACTTGATAATCCAGCAACAAAAATTGCACTGTCAGTATGTAAAGCTATTTTTATAGTATTATCATTGCCAATATATGTTCCCCAAATAAAAAGACCCTCTTTAGAAAATTTACCAGTATATCCATAGTGAGTCCTAATTCGATCTGGTTTGTAAGAACATGGAGTGGTTAGTTTATAATCAGTTTTAAAATCCATATTTCCGCCTCCAATGTAAAGTGAATTATTTTGAAAGACTATAGAAGAAATGTTAATATCTCCAACGTAAGTACCCCATATTCTTTGTCCTTGAACATTTAGTTTTGCTAATAAACCTTTGTAAAGATTTGCATTTGAGTCTTCAAATGTTCCAGATGTCGTAATATTGTCACTACTATAAGTGTATCCACCGATATAAATATTTTCTTCATTATCAATTTCTACAGATTCAATATTTTCCATCGGGGAGCTACCACCATAATAACTGCCCCAAATTCTTTCTCCGTTTAAGGAAAACTTACAAACGTATCCATCTCCTAGAAAATTAGAGTTTGGTTCTTCCTGAAAAACACCAGTAGTCGCCATATTGTTTGTGCTTTTAGTAGACCCACCGGCAACTAAGTAAGAATCCTTTATTGTGATAGCATTTAAATTATCATTTCCATCCCCTCCAACATAAGTACTCCATATTAAATTTCCATTTTTATTAAATTTGGTAATAAATGCGTCTGTATTTATCCCATATGGACTTGCTGAATAACTTAATTTAGTTTGAAATTTACTGTTTATAGCGATATTTGTTTTACTGGAAGTTGTACCAACAATATAAACATTATCATTAATGTCAATATCCAATTTATTTGCATAGTCATAATCTTCACCACCAAAATAGGTTCCCCATTGCCTTACACCATTACTATTAAATTTTACTAAGAAAGCATCTGAAGATCCGTTTAAATTAGGTTGAAAAGATCCTACGGTACTAATATTTGTCTCTGATCCTGTATAGCCAGTAATTAAAACATTATTTTGTGAATCAGTTTTCACACCGTAAATATAAACGTATTGTGTACCAGCATAGTAGGTTCCCCATAGTCTATTGCCATTTTTATCAAACTTAAAAAGAATACCATTTGTAATTGAATTGACATACGGATGGTTTGTGCTTGTTTGATGTGCTCCAGAAGTAGCATAAGAAGGACTTTGAGATGTTGTAGTTCCTGAAACATAAGCATTTCCTAAAGAATCAGTCGTTAAGTCGGAAGGATACCAATTTGCTGCATCCAATCCAGTTTCATCTCCATAAAAAGTCCCCCAAAGCCTAGTCGGTACAGGGTCAATTACAATGGTTTTTCCAGTTAAAAAGTTTGCTGAACGAAATCCATAAACGTTTTTCTTTAATTTTTGATATCCAACAACAATTGCCTTTTTATGTCCTCTTTCCTCGACCCAGCTTGCAGGAAGTGTTTCTTCCATTTTTCCAAAACGAACATTCATTTGAATTTTATTATCAACCAAATTGGTTTCTGCTCCATTAAACTTTAATTGAATATCAGAGATTTTTCCTTTTGGATGAATGACAAAATTATATTCTACTGTTTTTTGTGGATCTTCGGGAATTGTAAAAACAACATCAATATTTGGATAAATATTTTTATATGTAATTTGTTTGTATTTGTAAACTTCAGTAACTCCGTCAGGCTTATTTGGTATATTATAGTAGTTATCAAAATCTCTTGATTTTTGTTCTGTAATCAATTCAACTTTAGAATTGGAGTTTACAAAGTCAATATCTATTCGATGAAAAGCATATTCTAAATTAAAATCTTCCTTTTCAGGAGTTAAATCGGGAATTGTTTTTGCTGTTATAGAACGAACAATTGGAGTCTTTTTTATTTCATAAACATCATAAGAAAATCCATTTTTCTTCAGTTGAACATTCAAGCCATTAGAATTCAATAAGTACTTTACAGCAATATTTGGTTTTCCATTTTGGTCTATAATTTGTCCTTTATTTTCTATAAAACCAATAGATTGATTCTTGTTTTGAGAGAATAACTGAACTGTAAATAATATAAAAAGCAATAGTAATTTATGTTTCATTTGTATAGTTTGACCAGTGACAAATGTAATTAAATGTTTACAATTTCAAATCAAAAAATGAAACGCTGAAAAGTCTCAAAATAACCCGTATTTTTGCAAAAAAATAATTCCCTTTTGAAAACGAAACTTTTTGTAATTACGCCGCCTTTTACCCAACTGAATACACCGTATCCGGCAACGGCGTATATAAAAGGTTTTCTGAATACCAAAAATATTGAATCGGTTCAAGCTGATTTGGGGATTGATGTGATTTTGGAATTGTTTTCGAAAAAAGGACTTATTGATTTGTTTGATGTTTCAGGTTTCAAGTTTCAAGTTTCAGGTTCTGAAATCTCAGACAATTCGAAACGTATTTTTGCTTTACAAGACGAATACATCAAAACAATCGATTCTGTAATTCAGTTTCTTCAAGGAAAAAATCCAACTTTGGCATTGCAGATTTGTCAGGAAGATTTTTTGCCAGAAGCTTCTCGTTTTGCACAATTGGAAGAACTCGATTGGGCTTTCGGAACAATGGGAACTCAAGATAAAGCTAAGCATTTGGCGACTTTATATCTTGAAGATATTTCAGATTTTATTGTTGAATGTGTCGATGAAAATTTTGGTTTCAGCCGATATGCAGAGCGCTTAGGTAGAAGTGCCAATTTTTTTGATGAATTGTATGAAGCCCTTCAGCAAGAGCCGACTTATATTGATTCGATTTTGATTTCGCTTTTGAAAGCTAAAATTGAAGAAGTAAAACCTACTTTGTTTTTAATTTCTGTGCCATTTCCTGGAAATTTGTATAGTGCATTTCGTTCTGCACAATGGGTCAAACAAAACCATCCCGAAATTAAAATTTCAATGGGTGGCGGTTTTCCAAATACAGAATTACGTTCGCTATCAGATAAACGCGTTTTTGAGTTTTTCGATTTTGTCACTTTGGATGATGGAGAAGTTCCAATTGAGGAGTTGATTTTTAATTTAGAAAATCCAAATTCCGATTCTTATAAAAGAACATTTTTATTAGAAAATGGAGAAGTGGTTTACAAAAACAATTCTTTAAAACACGATTATAAACAATCTCAAGTTGGAACTCCAGATTACTCCGATTTGCCATTGGATAAATACATTTCGGTTATTGAAATTGTAAATCCGATGCACAGGATGTGGAGCGACGGCCGTTGGAATAAACTGACAATGGCGCACGGCTGTTATTGGGGAAAATGTACTTTCTGCGATATTTCTTTAGATTATATAAAAGTTTACGAACCTGTAGCGGCAAGTCTGCTTTGTGATCGAATGGAAGAATTAATCGAACAGACAGGTCAAAACGGATTTCATTTTGTCGATGAAGCTGCACCGCCAGCTTTAATGCGTGCTTTGGCGCTTGAAATTCTGAAAAGGAAACTAGCTGTAACTTGGTGGACGAATATTCGTTTCGAAAAAAGCTTTTCAAAAGATTTATGTTTGCTGCTAAAAGCTTCTGGATGTATAGCCGTTTCAGGCGGTTTAGAAGTTGCTTCGGATCGATTATTGAAATTAATTGACAAAGGCGTAACGGTTGAACAAGTTGCCAAAGTAACACGAAATTTTACCGAAGCCGGAATTATGGTTCATGCGTATTTGATGTACGGATATCCAACTCAGACGATTCAGGAAACAGTTGATAGCCTTGAAATGGTTCGCCAATTGTTTGAAGCGGGAGTTTTACAGTCAGGATTTTGGCATCAGTTTGCTTTGACGGCTCATAGTCCAGTAGGATTATATCCAGAGCAATTTGGCGTCACTAAAAAAACGGAAGCGATTGGAACTTTTGCCAATAATGATATTGAATACACCGATGCTACTGGGATCAATCATGATAAATTCAGTTTCGGATTAAAGAAATCGCTTTTTAATTTCATGCACGGAATCTGTTTTGATTACGAATTGCAAGATTGGTTTGATTTTAAAATCCCGAAAACTAAAATCCACCCTGATTTTATTTTTAATGCCTTACAAGAACAGAAAGATTTCAATACAAAACCAAATGCAAAAGTAGTTTGGCTTGGGGGAAAACCTTCGGCAGAAGTTTTTACAAAATCAAAAAAAGGAAGAAGCTGGGAAATGATGTCGCTAACTTTTCACGATAAAAAAGAAAGTTTCAATATTCAAACCAGTAAAGAAGAAGGCGAGTGGCTAGTTTCCATTTTATCGAAAATAGCTGTTTCTGGTTCTAAAAATTATACTTTTCAAGAAGTCAAAAATGATTTTGAAACCGAATTGGAAGATTTCGAATTGTTCTGGTATTCAAAACCTATAAACACTTTGCGCGAATTTGGGCTATTGGTGCTTTAATACTCAATGCATTCTCCGTCATTCGGAATAGAAGTTTTCGTTAAAAGACCATGATCTGAAAGAGCCGTTCTTAATTGCAGTCTTGTTGTCGGGCAATGATTTAAAGCTTCTAAATGATTCGCGAGAACTTTTCCTGGAGCAAGTGTGACAAATTTCAAAATATCATCCATTCGCATTAGCAAAGGCTGACCGAAATCTAATCTCGCTGTACCGCAGGCCACAATGGAAATGTCAGGGTTCAATTGTGTTAAAACTTTTTCTACATGTTCTGTAAAAATGGTGTCTGAACTGATATAAATAGATTTTTGATCTGCCAATTCGATAAGAAAACCCATTACGTTCCCCATTAATTTGGCAACAAATCCGTAGCCATGAATAGCTGGAATTCCTGTTATTTTTCCGTCTAAAAATTTTTGGGGTTCCCAATATTCCAAAGTTTGAATTACGCTTAATCCTCTTTGTAAAAGCGCTTTTTCGTCTTTAGAACTGCAGATTACCGGAATGCTTTTTCTTCTCAAAAAAACTTCGCCAGCTTTGTCTATATGATCTGGATGCAAATGCGTAATCAAACAATGTGTTACACGGCTCAAAATGTCACGGCTATTTTTGGGTAACGCTACCAGCGGATTTCGTTTTGGCTTATATCTGAAAATAGTAAAAGGCGGAATCGTTTTTCTTTTACCTAACATTGGGTCAACTAAAATGACATGCTTTTCTGTTTCAATTACCAAAGAGGCATTTCGCAAATGATGTAATTTCATATCCAAGAAAATTAGATATTAAAAATACAAAGTTTTCTGAAAAAGTGATTACACATTTTTCTTTATTTTTAATAGAATTGTGATTTACCCAATAGAAAACCTAAATCCAATTCCGTGCAGGTTTTCAATAGAAATGCCTTGTTCGTTTGCTAAGATTTTACGTAAACGCGAAATAAAAACATCCAAACTTCTTCCCATAAAGTAGTCATCAGTTCCCCATAAAGAAGTTAGAATTTGTTCTCTTTTTAAAACTGAATTTTTATGGTCCAAGAAAAGTTTCAATAATTCGGCTTCACGCTGTGTTAAACCCACTTTTTCGTCATCATTAAAAAGAATGAAGTTTTTGGTATCGAACTGATATTTGCCAACTTCGTAAATAGTTTTTGCAGTTGGAATATTTTTCTGTGAACGCTTTAGGAAAATTTCAATTTTGAGAAGTAATTCTTCAATACTAAAAGGTTTTACCAAATAATCGTCGGCACCTAAACGAAGACCTTTAATGCGATCTTCTTTTAAAGTTTTGGCAGAAAGAAAAATAATCGGAACGTCAAGATCAATTTTTCGAACCGCTTCAGCAAGTTCAAAACCATCCATTTTTGGCATCATAATATCAAAAATGCAAATATCAAATTCTTCTTCCTCAAAAATTTTCAGCGCTGATTTTCCATCAGAACAATGAATTACCTCATAATGGTTTTGCTCCAAATTGTCTTTGGTTAAAAACGCTAAAGTTTCATCATCTTCGGCATATAGTATTTTGAAATTTCTCATTTTTTATAAGGAATTGATAAAGTTATGGTAATACCCTTTTCTTGATTATTTTCGGCTTTTATTTTCCAGTTTTGAAGACTGCAGATTTCTTTTACATAATACAAACCAAGTCCAAATCCGTTCACTTCATTGCTTTTTTCGTTCTGAACGCGGTAAAACTTATCAAAGATAAAAGATATTTTTTTAGGATTAATCCCAATTCCATTATCAATAAACTCTAATTTTAAACAGTTATTATTTTCGATAATTTTTATCGTGACTTCTGGCTTATCATTGCAGTATTTCATTGCATTATCCAGCAGATTGTACACTAAATTGGCAAAATGAAAAGTATCTGTTTCGATTAAATATTCTCTTGAAACTGTTTCAATCGCAATAGAAGCTTCAGGATATTTTAATTTGATGTTTTCTATCGCTTCTTCAATAATAGGAACAATCAATATATTTTCTTTTTTAAGTTCTAAAGGCGCATAATCTGCTTTTGCGACATTTAGAATCTTTTCGATATGTCCGTTTAGCTTATTTCCTTGATTGATGATAATGTCAGTATACGTATAGAGTTTTTTATCTTCTTTAATTGGTTTTTGTTCAATCAAATATTTGGAAGCAATTAGAATAGAAGCCAGTGGCGTTTTAAATTCGTGCGTCATATTATTGATAAAATCACGCTGCAATTCTGAATATTTTTTATGCTGCAAAAGGGTAAAAATCGAATACACATAAATCAGCAGAATGAGAATTAATGCAGTTGAAAGGATAAACCAAAAACGCATCGAACTAAAAAGATAAGTAGTTTCGTTTGGAAAACGCACGGCAAAATAATAAACCAGATTTTTGTGCTTAGGGAAATAAACGGTTTTTTTACATTCTGCTTTTTTCTTATAAAGCGAAATATAATCGCCGTAAATCATTTCGTCGCTTTGGCAGTTATACATTGCATATTCAAAATCAGTCGTAATATTCATTTTTTTGAATTCCGTTTTCAGATAAAATTCTAAAATATCAGGCTCAAATTCGTTATCGACATTTACAATGTAATAGTCATTTGCAATTTTCTGAACGGGATTCTGAACAGGCAGTTCGTGATTGGTTCCTTCATATAATTTTTTAGCCACTTCAAGTAAGGCAATATGTGCTTTCTGGCTCAGTTTTTTTTGTTCGATTGTAAAAGCCTCTTTTGTCCATAGCAATTGTGCTACCAAAATACTAATGATAGCGACTAATCCTAAGAGAATGATGCTGTTGAGTTTATTAATTTTCAAGAATAAAGAATTTTGAGAGTGTAATATTAATCAATTTTGGCCTAAAAACAGGCGGTTAACAAGTCATTAACAAACGTTTGAAACCAGTTAACAGCGACTTGAATTTGTCTGAATTACCTTTGTAATATCAAAATGAACTATAAACCATTTTAAATATATCAGTTATGAAAATGATCAAAATTTCGATGTTAGCTTTGGCTTTAGGCCTAATGTCTTTTTCAGCAATTGCTCCAGTACAATCTTTAGTTTCAGAAACTGAAATTTCAGCAACTGCAGCTTCTACAATTGTTTGGAAAGCAGAAACAATTGATGTTGGACAAATTCCGCAGGGAACTCCAAAAGCAATTGTTTACGAATTTAAAAATACAGGGAAAACGGCTGTAGTGATTACAAACGTACAAGGATCTTGCGGATGTACAGCAACAGATTATACAAAAGAGCCAATTCAGGCTGGAAAATCTGGAAAAGTTACTGCAACTTATAATGCTGCAAACAAAGGTGCTTTTACAAAAACAGTAACGGTTACCACTAGCGCAGAAACAACACCAAAAGTACTTACTCTAAAAGGTACAGTTATTTAATTAGAATTTTAATAGGTTGGTTATATGGCGAAAGCTCCAGACATGTAAATTGTTTGGAGCTTTTTATTTTTATTAACCGTTTAAACTTCAAAAAAATAAGGTTTAAGATTTATTGCCGAGTTCTTTGTTTTAATAGAATTTTTTCTACTTTTATTCCAAAATTTTGAGTTATGAAAATCTGGTATACGCCTATTATTGCTATTGTTTTTTTTGCTGTTTTTTCGTGTAATTCGAAAGCTGATAAAAAAGAGGAAAACTCGATAAAAACAGTTGAAAAAATCCCTGAATTAAAACTTACAATTGACAGTGTTCGCATTGCAAAGTTTTATGAAAATTATCCAAAACTGGATAAATTTAAGAAGGATGTAACTGCTTTATATCAAAAAAATAAGTCGACTCAATTGTGGCAGGACAATAAAGGAATTGTCGAATTTGCCAATACGTTATTCAACCAATACAAAAATTTAGATCAAGAAGGATTAAAAGCGAATTATCCTTATAATGAGCAATTAAGTTCTGTTTTTGATAATAATGCAAGCAAAAAACTTTCAAAAGAAGATACCGATTTACTGATTTCTAATTTATATTACTATTATGGTGAAAAAGTAGGCGGTTTTGACGAAAAAACAGTAGTTTCTTTAGAATGGCTTTTACCTCGAAAAAAACTGAACTACCAAGTGCTTTCAGATTCGATTTTCAAAAAATCAACCATTTTGGATGATAAGAAAAAAAAGATGTTCAGCCAATACTACAAACTGCGTGATGCTCTGAAAGAATATAGGGAAATTGAGAAAAACGGTGGATGGAAAACTATTGAAACAGGTGAAGATTATAAAAGTCTGAAAGTTGGGGATTCGTCTGCTGTTGTGGCACAAATCAGAGAAAGGCTTTTTGTTACCAAAGATATTAAAGAGGACAATAAAAGTGCTATTTGTGATACGACTTTAATCAAGGCGATGAAAAATTACGAATTGCGACATGGTTATACTCCGAAAAATACTATTCTTCTCGAGCATATAAACGATTTGAATATTCCTGTCTCAGATCGTATCAAAACGATTATTGTCAATATGGAGCGCTGCCGTTGGATTGATCCAGAATTAGAAAAAGGACAGAAATATATAGAAGTCAATATTCCTGAATTTAGATTGTATATAGTCGAAGATGGTAAGATTTCTTTTGTGTCACCAGTTGTTGTGGGAAGAGCCATGACCAAAACGGTTATTTTCAGCGGAATGATGAGCAATATTGTTTTCAGTCCGTATTGGAATGTGCCGCCAAGTATCATCAAATCGGAGATTAAACCAGGAATGGCTAGGGATAAAAATTATCTGCAAAAGAAAAATCTAGAATGGAATAATGGAGCTGTTCGTCAGCTTCCAGGTAAAAACAATTCGCTTGGTTTGGTGAAATTTTTATTCCCGAATTCAAGCAATATTTACCTGCATGATACGCCTTCAAAAAGTTTGTTTGAAAGAGAAAGCCGAGCTTTTAGCCACGGTTGCGTGCGTGTGGCAAAACCAAGAGAATTGGCCATAGAGTTGTTAAAAGTAGACCCTGCATGGACTCCCGAAAGAATTGATAAAGCAATGCATGCCGGAAAAGAAAGCTGGTATACGCTTAAGAAAAAAGTTCCAGTTTATATCGGGTATTTTACCGCTTGGGTAGATCGACAAGGCAATTTAAATTTCTATAAAGATATTTATGGAAGAGATGAAAGCATGATTAAACTCTTAACAGAAGAATAAAACTTTAAATTCTAATTTAAAATTCCAAATTCCAAAATTGGTATTAATATTAAATTCGATTTAATTAGTATAAGAAAAGTTTAGGCCACAGATTAAAAAGATTCGCACAGATTTTATAATCTTTTTAATCCTTTAATCTGTGGCAAAAAATAATTCGCGGAAATTCGTGTATTTCTTGGCGAAAAAAAAACTATTTGGACAAAACATCAACACATTTATAAAAGCGTTTGGTATAGTGTTCCGTATCAAGCGCTGTTATAGTTACTTGCTGAGCTTTTCCTGAAGAAGCATGAATAAATTTTGATTGCATTCCGTTGGCTTCACAAATTATCCCGAGGTGGCCTACAACATTTCTGTTTTTGTATCCATAAAAAACTAGAACATCTCCGACTTTAAATTCTTCTGGTTTTAGAGCTTTGCCTATATTTTTATAACCGCTTGAACTTCTTGGCAATGTCAAACCGAAATTTTTAAAAACATAACTGACAAAACCTGAGCAATCAAATCCTTTTTTGGGATTACTGCTGGCGTATACATAAGGAGTTCCTAAGTATTGTTTGGCATAATGAATTATAGAATCGCGATTAATTTCGGTTTGGGATGGATTGTTTTGAATTTGCTTTTTTTCCTTTTTTAAGTTGAAAGACGAAAAAGTGATAAAAAATAATAAAGTAATTAAGGTTAGGGCTTTCATTTTTTGCAGATTGTAAAAATATAAAACGACAAAGATAGATCTAAAATTGTTTGCTTTTTATGGTAAATGTAAGAATTGACATCTAAAACCGCTCAGATGATGGGTTTATGTGGTGTTTTTTTATTACTTTTTGACATTTTAGTATCTTTTTAGATAATCTCTTTCCAATATATTTGTGAATCGTATTTATATTTTAACAAATAAATTATGTTTCCCAAAAAAATAGCTGTTTTAATTTCGTTTTTGCTGATTTCGTCTTTTTCGAACTCGCAAATTCTAAATTCAAATAAAACTTTCTTGTATCAAGGCCGAGTTGATCAACTTCAAAATGATCAGGTAATTTTAATCGGAACGGCTTCTTCGGTTTCTTTTAATTTTACAGGAAATGAATGTTCAATTTCTCTTCAAAGTGTTGATTCTTATGAACATCATAATTATGTTCAGTTGATTTTGGATGGAAAATATATTGGAAAGATCAGAATTGAAAAAGGATCAATTCAGTCATTTCCGATCAAAGTGACTTCCAATCAAAAAGAGCATCGACTAGAAATCTACAAAAATACAGAAGCACAAAGCGGGAATATTTTGTTTGCAGGAACAACAGCAAAACTGACTTCAATTTCATTTAAAAAGAAAAAGAAAATCGAATTCATAGGAGATTCCATTACTTGTGGTGCGGCTAGCGATCCGACAGAAGTTCCTTGTGATAAAGGAGAATATATGGATCATCATAATGGTTATTATGCTTATGGGCCAACGCTTTCGAGAGCAATTGGAGCAGATTATTTAATGAGCTGTGTTTCGGGAATCGGAATGTACAGAAATTGGAATGATGAACATAAAGACGAAGCCATTATGCCAGAGGTTTATCCAAATTTATATCTCACAAAAGATGCGTCAAAGCCAAAGTACGACTTTGCTTTTCAGCCAGATATTATCAGTATTGCTTTAGGAACTAACGATTTTTCTGGTGGGGATGGCAAAAAAGAACGTTTGCCTTTTAATCCTGAAAATTATGTTTCGAATTACATCAATTTTATAAAGATGTTGTACCAACATAATCCCAACGTTCAGATTGTCATTACAAACAGTCCGATGGTTGGCGCAGAGAGAGCAGTAGTTTTTGAAGATTGTCTGAATAAAGTTAAAAACGCCTTCGCGAATGATAAATCACACAAACCAATTCAGATTTTCAAATTTAAACCCATGACTCCAAATGGCTGTAGCGGACATCCTAATGTGGCAGATCATAAGGTGTTGGCAGAAGAATATGGTTCATTTTTAAAGAAATTACTAAATGAAAAATAATATAGTTAAGTTTGTTTTCTCTCTATTGATTTCCAGTACTATGATGGCAAATGTTTCGCTTCCGAATATTTTCGGGGATAATATGGTTTTACAGCGTAACTCCGAGGTGAAAATTTGGGGTTGGGCCAATCCAAAAGAAGAAATTAAATTAATTTCAAGCTGGAATAATCAAGAATATAAAACCGTTGCCAATAATCAGGCAAAATGGGAATTGACTATTAAAACATCAGAGGCGGGCGGACCTTTTACTATTTCAATAAAAGGATATAATGAAGTGATTCTAAAAAACGTTTTGATTGGAGAAGTTTGGCTTTGCTCTGGACAATCCAATATGGAAATGTCTGTAAGTTGGGGAATTGACGACGGAGAAGAAGAAATGAAAAACGCTACCAATCCGAATATTCGCTTTTTTACCGTTCCAAAATTGACCGCTGAAAATCCGCAGAATAATTTGCTTGGGAATTGGACAGAATCGACTCCAGAAACGATGAAATATTTTAGTGCGGTGGGTTATTTTTTTGCCAAACGCCTTCGCGAAGATTTGAAAAATGTTCCAATCGGATTGATTTCTTCAAATTGGGGAGGAACTCCTGCTGAAATTTGGATGCCAGAGGGAGTGGTAAACAACGATCTGTTATTATTAGAAAATGCTAAAAAACTCAACGAACAAGAATACGGTCCAAGACAGCCTGGACGCGCCTACAATGCTATGATTTATCCAATTGTTGGATTTAAAATTGCAGGAGCGCTTTGGTATCAGGGAGAATCTAACGTGGGTTCGTTGGTTTATGACAAAACTCTCGGAGCGCTAATTGCATCTTGGAGAAAAGAATGGAAAGACGATTTTCCGTTTTATTATGTTCAGATCGCACCGTTTAAAACTGGAAAGAACAATTTTTCAAATGTAACAGTTAGAGATTCGCAAAGAAAATTACTGAAAGAAGTCTCCAAAACCGGAATGGTCGTTATCAGCGATATTTCGGATACAATTGATATTCATCCCAAAAACAAAAAATCGGTTGGCATTCGTCTAGCGAATTTGGCTTTAGCTGAAACTTATAAAACCAACAATAATTTAGTTAATGGACCACTCTTTAAATCCATTAAAATCGATAAAAACAAAGTGCTTGTTTCTTTTGACTACGGAGACGGATTGTACTTCAAAGACAAAAAATCGAATCAGTTTGAAGTTGCGGCAGCAGATGGGGTTTTCTATCCTGCAGAAGCTTCGATTAAAAACAATGAAGTGATTTTGACAAGTAAAAAAGTAGCTTCTCCAGCAAAAGTGAGATTTGCATGGGGAAATACAATTCAGTCAGATTTGTTTAATAAAGCGAATTTGCCGGCGTCTTGTTTTGCTTCTGAGTGAGTGTATTAAGAGGAAAGAAGAAAGAATATAGAAGCAAGATTTTAAATTTTTTGTCAGGCTGAGCGAAGTCGAAGCCTCGCAAAGTGAGACGCAACGTTTTGTCATCCTGAGGAACGAAGGATCACACTCGGGAGTCGACAAAGATTAGCGAAGTTCTGTATGGAGCTTCTAGTGTGATCCTTCGTTCCTCAGGATGACAAGATAATCAAAAAAGCTCTTTTGAAAACGATTTGCGTGAGGGATAGAAGTGGAAAGCCCGGAGCCTGACGAAGGAAGTGCGAGGACTTGAAACTGATAGCCCGACCCGGAGGGACACGCCAAAAAAAGAAACTTAGAATCTTAGCATCTCAGAACCTCAGAATCTTAAAGAAAAAACTAACTAAACCACACTATGAAAAACAAAAAAATAATATTTATTGGGGTATTTTCCCTGTTTACTGTTGGAAATATGAATGCACAGAAAAAGCCGTATCTGGATAAAAATAAAACTGTTGAGCAGCGAATAGATCTGCTTTTGCCGTTAATGACGCTTGAGGAAAAAGTAGGGCAAATGAATCAATATAATGGTTTTTGGGATGTTACGGGGCCTGCTCCGAAAGGTGGAACGGCAGAACTAAAATATGAACACTTAAGAAAAGGATTGGTAGGATCGATGCTTACCGTTCGTGGAGTGAAAGAAGTTCGTGCGGTTCAGAAAATTGCGGTTGAAGAAACGCGATTAGGCATTCCGTTAATTATTGGTTTTGATGTAATACATGGCTATAAAACGTTAAGCCCGATTCCGTTGGCAGAAGCAGCGAGTTGGGATTTGGAAGCGATTAAAAAGTCGGCGGCAATTGCGGCAGATGAAGCTTCGGCATCTGGAATCAACTGGACTTTTGGCCCCAATGTTGACGTTGCAAATGATGCGCGTTGGGGACGTGTGATGGAAGGTGCGGGTGAAGATCCGTATTTGGGAAGTAAAGTCGCTTATGCGCGTGTAAAAGGTTTTCAGGGCGAAACTGTTGCCGATTTGGCAAAAGTAAATACGATTGTGGCTTGTGCGAAACATTTTGCAGCTTATGGGTATGTTGAAGCAGGATTGGAATATAATATTGTAGATATTAGCAATTCAAAACTGTACAACTCGGTTTTGCCTCCTTTTAAAGCGACTGTTGATGCCGGAGTTCGTACGTTTATGAATTCCTTTAATACTTTGAACGGCGTTCCAGCAACTGGAAATGCCTTTTTGCAAAGAGATATTTTGAAAGGAAAATGGAAGTTTGACGGATTTGTGATTTCTGATTATGCTTCAATCCGCGAAATGATTGCGCACGGATATGCAAAAGACGAAGCTGATGCGACTGCAAAAGCAGTAATTGCGGGTTCTGATATGGATATGGAATCGTATTTATATGTTGCCAAATTGGTTGATTTGGTAAAATCGGGAAAAGTAAAAGAGTCTTTGGTTGATGATGCTGTTCGCAGAATTCTTCGCGTAAAATTTGAATTAGGATTATTTGACGATCCGTACAGGTATTGTGATGAAAAACGCGAAAAAGAAGTTGTTGGAAGTAAAGCCAACAATGAAGGCGTTCTGGACATGGCGAAGAAATCTATTGTTCTTTTGAAAAATGAAAAGAATTTGCTTCCGCTAAAGAAATCAGGGCAGAAAATCGCTTTAATTGGCGCTTTGGCAAATGATAAAAACAGTCCTTTGGGAAGCTGGAGAATTGCGGCTTCTGATGATACGGCAGTTTCGGTTTTAGAAGGGATGCAACAATATAAAGACAATCAGCTGACTTTTGAAAAAGGAGCTGATTTATTAAAACAAAAAGCAACTTTCTTAACTGAAACAGTTTTCAACACAACAGACAAAAGCGGATTTGAAGCGGCGAAAAAAGCAGCAAAAAATGCAGATGTTGTAGTAATGGTTTTAGGTGAATATGGTTTCCAAAGCGGTGAAGGAAGAAGTAGAACAGATTTGGACTTGCCTGGTTTGCAACAAGAATTATTAGAAGAAATATACAAAGTAAACCCGAATGTAGTTTTGGTTTTAAATAATGGTCGTCCGTTGAGTATTCCGTGGGCAGCAGAAAATGTTCCAGCAATTGTTGAGGCTTGGCATTTGGGAACTCAGGCTGGAAATGCAATTGCTCAGGTATTATACGGAGATTATAATCCGAGTGGAAAACTGCCGATGTCGTTTCCTAGAAATGTAGGTCAGGCGCCAATTTATTACAACAAATACAGTACAGGAAGACCAATTGACAGTGATAAAAACGTTTTCTGGTCGCATTATATGGACGTGGAGAAAACGCCTCAATTTCCGTTTGGTTTCGGATTGAGTTACACAAAATTTGATTATAAAAATCTAAAAGTGAATAAAGCTTCTTTTGCCAAAGGAGAAAATATTCAAGTGAGCGTTGAGGTTACGAACTCTGGAAATTATGATGGAAAAGAAGTGGTGCAATTGTACATTCATGATGAATACGCCAGTATCGTTCGCCCAATTAAAGAACTAAAAGGTTTTGAATTGGTTAATCTGAAAAAAGGAGAAACTAAAACGGTAACTTTTACATTAACAGAAAAAGAACTCGGTTTTTACAATAATGAAGGAATTTATTTAGTAGAACCAGGAACTTTCAAAATCATGGTTGGAGAAAGTTCTGATAAAGGATTGCAAAGTGGTTTTGAAATAAAAGAATAGTTTCTTTTAAGGTTCAAAGGGACAAAGTAACAAAGGGACAAAGTTTTTTAATCTCGCAAAGACGCAAAGATTTTTGAATAGCCCCTAGCTTTAGCTAGGGGAAAGATTTGCATAAGAAAAGGGCTTTAGCCAAACTGTTGCTGGTTTGGCTAAAGCCTTTTCTTAATTATTATTTTTGACATCCAGCTAAAGCTCGACGCAATTCAAACTTATATTTTAAAAATAAACTTTGCGACTCTGCGACTTTGCGAGATTAATTGACAACCGGAATAATTTTCTCTCGCAGATTTAGCGGATTTTTTATCTCCTAAATCAGCCAAATCTGCGGGAGTTTTTTGTATTTTTAAAATCTATTAAAACTCCAACTTTTAAATTAAAACAATGAAATATAACAGATGCGGTAGAAGCGGTTTATTATTGCCTGAAATTTCTTTAGGATTATGGCACAATTTCGGTTCGGTGGATAATTTTGAAAATGCTGAAAGTATTGCCATTGAAGCTTTTGATAAAGGAATTACCCACTTTGATTTAGCGAATAATTATGGACCAGTTCCTGGATCGGCTGAAGAGAATTTCGGAAAAATATTATGGCATAATTTTCAAGGAAATTTGCGTGATGAAATCGTGATTTCGACAAAAGCGGGTTATACCATGTGGAAAGGGCCTTATGGAGATTGGGGCTCGAGAAAATATTTGTTGTCCAGTTTAGACCAAAGTTTGAAACGAATGAGTATTGATTATGTCGATATTTTTTATTCACACCGCCCAGATCCTGAAACGCCAATTGAAGAAACCATGATGGCTTTAGACCACGCAGTTAGAAGCGGAAAAGCGTTGTATGTTGGAATCAGCAATTATTCTGCCGAACAGACTCGTGTTGCGGTTGATGTTTTAAAACAATTGGGAACGCCTTGTTTGATTCACCAAGCTAAATATTCCATGTTGGAACGCTGGGTAGAAAATGGTTTATTGGATGTTTTGGAAGAAAAAGGAGTAGGCTGTATTGCGTTTTCGCCTTTGGCACAAGGACTTTTAACGGATAAATATTTAAAAGGAATTCCAGAAAATTCAAGAGCGCATAATCCAAACGGGCATTTAAGAGAAGATGAGGTGACGCAGGAAAGAATTCAGAAATTAATTCAGTTGAACGAAATTGCTCAGAACAGAAATCAGTCTTTGGCGCAAATGGCTTTGGCTTGGCTTCAGAAAGACAAAAGAATTACATCGGTTTTAATTGGTGCTAGTTCTGTAAAACAATTGTGCAATAATATTGATTGTTTGCAGAATACTGAATTTTCGCATGATGAATTGAATGCGATTGAGAAGATTTTAGCGTAATAGTCAAACCTAACAGGTTTTAAAACCTGTTAGGTTTCCTAAATCATCATTTATTTTTTTAATTTCAAATTATAATCTTTCACAATTTCTAATGTTGATTTATCTCCATTAAAAACCGAATTTAAACCTTGAGGTTCTTGTGGAGGATCTGTGGTGAAAGGTTCTCCCGGATTCCATTTTCCATCTGGATGAATTGCTTTTCCTTCACCACCGTAACCCCAGAAATTGGCAGCTCTTAACGGACCGTTATTTTTAACGCTTTCGGCAACTCTTCCGAAAATATAACCGTAGAATTTATCTCTGTAAACAGAAGGAGCTCCAGCATTCAGATTTTCATTTTCTCTCGGAAGACCAAATTCTTCAATTATTATTGGACGGTTTAAGTTGTTGGCCACTTTGATGTGATCGTCAATATATTTTCCAGCATTTTCAACTGTTTTCGGGAATGTTGCTTCAGCATTATCAGCTTTAAACCAATTCCAGTTTTTAGGCCAAATATGCATCGTCAAATAATCAATATTCGGATTTTGATGTGTTCTTTCGAAGATTTCCATGCTGTCGTTTGAACTGTTTTTTCCTTCAGAACCTGTAGAAACCAAATGGTTTTTGTCTAAACTATCAATCAAATCCACAATAGAATTAAGCCATTTCGTGAATTTTGCCTCATTTTCTACCGTAAAAAGTCTTGGTTCGTTTCCAACTTGCCATGACATAATGGTGTTGTCTTCGTTGTATTTCTTTTTAGAATACGCATTTGTTCTGCCAATAATAAATTTCACATGATTATTTAAGGCTTCGATGCAAGGTTCGCAGCTGTGAAATTGTTCCGTATAAGACATAAATTGTGGCCAAGTATTCGGCGGAATATTAGGAACTGGAACCGGACCTTTGCCATTCCATTCTAAATATTGTGACATTCCGCCCGACCATTCCCAGTTGTTGGTCAAATATAAAACGGCGTACATGCCACGTTTGCTCATTTCGCTAATCAGGAAATCCAGTCCGTCCAATAAATCTTCGTCGTATTTTCCCTGTTCGTATTGCAACGCTGGGCGAACCGTGAAATCGTATTTTCCACCATCTGCTCCAACCAAAATGCGCAAATTATCGATTCCGTTTTTCTTCATTACATCCAATTCGCGCAACAGTCTTTTACGGTCTCCTATTTTCTTTGATGCTAACATGCTTCCATACCAATAATTGGTTCCAATGTAAGCGTACGGTTTATCGCCTTTATAGAACTGATTTCCTTTCACAGTAATTTTTTCCTGTGCCTGACAAGCCATTACAGTAAAAATTAAGGCTAATGAAAGTGTTTTAAAAAATCTATTTTTCATGATTTATATTTTAAGGAGCTAATCCCGCTATAAGACGTTTCGATTTGTATCTGAAATTTTAATTTTCAATTCGATGAATAAGCTCTAGACAAGCTCGACTATTATGATATGGACATTTCCAGAATCCAGCTTTGTCTTTTTGCATTACAGTATAATCTTTGTAAACTCCCCAAAACCATTCTCCGTTTTGTGGGTCTATGATGTGTTTTTTTATGAATTTCCAATTTCTGTAAACAATGTCCAAATAGTCCTCTTTTCGGGTCAATTGATACGCATTGTAAAAACCTATTAAAGCTTCGGCTTGCGGCCACCAATGCTTTTCAGCAATTAATTCGCCTTTTTCAGGATCAAATTCGTACCATAAACCGCCATCAGCATCTAAACCTTCTTTGGTTACTTCTGCAATTTGAATGGCATTTTTTTTATAGTTTTCAATCAAAGTTTCGTTTCCTGAAATTTCGGCGCATTGTTGCAAAAGCCAAGCTGCTTCAATATCATGTCCATACGAAATGACATCTGGTTTTTCTTTCCAGTTTTCATCAAAAAACAAATGCAAATGTCCTGTTTCGGTATTGATGAAATGCTTTTCGATGGTTTCTAATAGTTCGATAATCGTCGCCAGCAATTTCTCGTCTTTCCAAACTTTGTATAAATTCGCATACGCTTCAATAATATGAAGATGCGTATTCATGGTTTTCTTTTCGTTGGCATCTTTTGCGCTTAAACGCAAATCTTCGATGGGTTGCCAATCTCTAGTAAAAGCTTCAAAATAACCTTTGTTTACAGGATCGTAACTATGTTTCTCGATTTTTAGATATAAATTTTTAGCTATTTCTAAGGCTTCTTCTTCTTTCGAAATGCTGTAATATTCAGATAATCCGTAAATCGCAAAAGCTAAAGCATAAATCTGGTTTTTGGTGTCTTTTGGAGTTTTATCCTCATTTATACTCCAAAAAAGACCTCCAAATTGTGTGTCATAAAAATAAGCCGAAAGAAACTCAAATGCTCTGGCAGCCAGTTTTTTGTGGTTTTGTTTTTTTGTGGTTTTGTAACTGGCAGAAAACGTCCAAAGGATTCTGGCATTTAAAACCGAACCTTTTTCTGAATGGGCAAGGAGTTGATCATTAAAATCAATTTGACCAACAAAACCTCCATTTTCTTCATCTACAGTTCGTTGAGACCAATAGTTTAGGATGGAATCCAGTTCTGCCGTTAGTTCTGATTTTAAAAGCTTGAGTTGTAATGACACGGTATCTTAGATTGCGTTATTTTTTTCGATTTGATTAATGATAGTTTGTACTGAACCAGCAGAAACAAAAGTATCAGCAGGTGTATTTACAGCATAATCTACTAATTTGTCTACTGTTGAAACCGCCACGTGCATTCTCGTATCCGATGAAGCGTAATAAACGTAAACCGTTCCATCTTCATCTTCAATCCATCCGTTAGAGAATAAAACATTCGAAACGTCGCCCACTCTTTCAATTCCTTCAGGTCCCATAAAATGTCCAGCCGGAACGTGTATTACTTTCGAAATATCATTCAAATCAGTCATAAACATATACAAAGTATAACGCAATCCTGCAGCAGTATTACGAACTCCGTGCGCTAAATGCAGCCATCCTTTTGAAGTTTTGATTGGCGCTGGTCCCAAACCATTTTTCAGCTCGTAAATGGTATGATATTGTTTTCCGAAAATGATTTTTTCGTCTTTAACAACTGGATTTTTCATGTCTTCAACATACCCTAAACCGATTCCGCCGCCTGAACCCACATCAATAAAACCATCTTGCGGACGTGTATATAAAGCATATTTTCCGTTTACAAATTCTGGGTGCAAGACAACATTACGCTGCTGTCCAGTATTTGAAATCAAATCAGGCAATCTTTCCCAGTTTATTAAATCTTTAGATCGAACAATTCCTGCATTGGCAACAGCCGAACTTGTATCTCCTTTTGGAGCATTTGGGTCTTTTCTTTCAGTGCAGAAAATTCCATATACGTAACCATCTTCGTGATTGATTAGACGCATATCGTATACATTTGTATCTGGATCTTCTGTCTGTGGAATCACACAAGGTTTGTCCCAAAATTTGAAATTGTCGATCCCGTTTGGACTTTCGGCAATGGCAAAAAATGATTTTCTGTCGATTCCTTCAACACGAACGGCCAAAAGATATTTTCCATTCCATTTCATTGCTCCAGCGTTGAAAGCTGCATTGATGCCGATTCTTTCCTGCAAAAACGGATTTGTTTTTTCGTTAAAATCAAAACGCCAGTTTAACGGAATGTGAGCAGCGGTAACGACAGGATTTTTGTAACGGTCATAAATGCCATTTCCAACAATTGCCTGCGGCTCGTTTTTTTGTTCAATAAGTGTTTTATGTTCTTTTTCTAATGCCGATTTTCTTTCTTGAAAATGGACTGAAGATGTTATTGTTGTCATAAATTGATTTCTTTGTCTTTGGTTTTTTTATTGATTTTGATCTCTCTTTTCGTTTAAATCCTGTTCTATAATCTGTAATTTTTCTTCTGATAAAGGGTAAAATGCTATAAAAGCTACAGAGATTGCGGCCGCAATTGCTGGAAGTATGCTTAACATTAATTGAATTCCGTTTTGAGCTGTCGAAGTCTGCTCTACATTGGCCTGAAAACCAAAGTAGCCTAAAAGCCAGCCCGCTCCAGCGCCGCCAATGGTCCAGCCAAATTTTTGTGACATGGATGAAGCAGAAAACACCAATCCTGTGGCTCTGCGTCCTTGTTTCCATTCTGAATAATCGGCGCTATCAGCATACATTGACCAGATTAATGGGAAAATACAGCCCGCACAAATACTGATTAAAACTTGGAAACTCATGATTAAGAAAATATCTTCTTTTCCGAATAAATAGAAAATAAGACTTAAAGCTGCGGCTAAAGCCATGGCTCCAAAAAAGGTTTTCTTTTTTCCGATTTTATTCGCAATTGGCGTAGCAATAATAACTCCGATGATGTTTGCGGCTTGCCCTAAAACCAAGTAGATAGAGGTTGGCGTCATATGAAAATCGGTTCCGAAAAGTGAGAAATCGAAATTCACAGAACTGCTTACATAATATTTGAAATAATAAACCGCTGCGCCATCGCGAATTGAATTGAAAACTAAAGCTCCAATCCCAGCTCCAAGCAGAATCCACCACGGTTTATTTTTCAGGAGATCTTTTAAATCTTCTTTTAGATTATTTTGTTCGTCTGCGATTGGTTTGATTCGTTCTTTGGTGAATAAAAAACAAGCCCAGAAAAATATGGTTGTGATTAATCCGAAAACTGCGATTGTTGCCAGCCAGCCACTTTTAGAATTTAAATTTCCTCCAAAATAGTTTACCAAAGGTTCAATGAGCCAAAGCGCCAAAAGACTTCCTCCGAATGCAAAAACCATTCTATAAGATGAAAGCGTATTTCTTTCTTTCCTGTCAGATGACATTACGCCCAAAAGCGAAGCGTAAGGAACATTTATTAAAGAATAAATCATCATCATTAGCGAATACGTCACATAAGCATAGATGATTTTTCCTTTCTCGTCAAAGTCTGGAGTGTAGAAAGTTAAAACACCAATCACGGCAAAAGGTATGGCGACCCAAAGAAGATAAGGTCTGAATTTTCCCCATTTGCTTTTGGTTCTGTCTGCTAAAATTCCAACAATCGGGTCAAAGCAAGAATCCCAGATTCGGGTAATTAAAAACATGGTCCCCACTACGGCAGGCGCTAATCCGAAAACGTCGGTGTAGAAAAACAGTAAATACATGCTGAAAATTTTCCAGAACATCGAGGAAGCAGCATCTCCTAGTCCGTAACCGATTTTTTCTTTTAAACTAATTTTGTCGTGCATTGGTTATTTTTTAAGGTTGTAATTTGGTTTGGGCAGTTATTTTAATTTTTTTGGAATGTCTTTCTCAAATATAGTCTGATCGAGCTTATAAAAATCGATAAAATCTTTCTCGCTTACTTGTCCGGAAAACGGTGCGTAATAATGCATTTTTTGTTCTTTTTCCTGCCAGCCATGGTTTCTCCATAACAAGACATAAGAAATTTTATAATCTCCGATGGCTTTTAATAAGGTTCCTGTCCACCATTTTGGATCAGGAATTGCTTCATAACCAGCTTCAGCCAATGCCATTGGTTTGCCTTTTTGACGACATATTTCGTTTAAGATTTTAAATTGCTTTTGAACTTCGCTGATAAACTTCTCACCATTCAGATCATCATTATTTTGATAAGTGTCAAAACTTAAAATATCAGCATAATTATCGCCTGGATAATTGGCTAGGAAATCATTTTCACTATCGAAACTACTGGTATTGTATACATAAATTAAATTGTGAACCCCTTTTTTTTGAAGGTAGTCAAAAGTGAATTTCCAAGCCGTTTTGAATTCTTCTGGAGTACAATTTCCTTTTCCCCACCAGAACCATCCGCCCGTCAATTCGTGAAAAGGTCTAAAAAGAATCGGAATATTTTTGCCATTTTTATCTTTTAAAGACAAAAAGAAAACCGCTGCTTTATCTAACCAAGAAGTATATTTTTTATGGTTTTCTGCTCCGGGCAAAATTGTTTTTAAAGAATTAGGCACATTATTCCAAGCGTCTTTTCCAGTTGCTGGATTATCAAAATGCCAGCTGATGGTTGAAATTCCGCCACGTGCATTTGCCTCTATGATATATTGTTTCATTTTATTGAAAGGAACACCGTCAATATTATTGGGTTTATCATTTTCTAAACCTGCAATGTCCCAGCCATAAACTGCTGGATAATCGCCTGCAACATCTTTTACATCACTTCGTCCGTTTTCATACTTCCATTTTACACCATAAGCTAGATCGTCCTGATGTCCAAATAAAAAGCCTTTTTGAGATAGTGCATTTAAATTTTTATAAAGTGATTTAGTTTCAGCTGTTGCTTTTTGATCTGCAAGTGACAAAATTGTATTACTATTACTTTTTTGCGATTCGCACGAAGTGCTTATAAAAGCAGCAGTTAGAAGCATGATAAAATGTTTTTTCATTGTCGATTTATTGATGTTTATTGGCGCTAAATACTAAAGATATAGTGATTTATGATCTTGAAATCTATTAGTTTTTTAACTCTGAAATTCTTTAGCAATTTGTCTTTAAAATTATTAAAACTATAAAAAGATATTCGATTAAAAACGATTAATGTTTAGTATTAATATTCTTTTTAAAGAAATGATAATTAATTTTTTCAAAGATAAACGGATGATTAAACTGTGATTAATATTATTTTATCAATTATATATCATATTATTGCATTAAAAAAGAATATAACTTTTCCTGAAAATACTTTTTAATATGAGTACTATGAAAAATTTTTATAGAGAAATTGCTCCGCTTGCTGCTAGCGACAGCTTTTTGGTTTTTGATCGCGTAAAAGATAGTTTTGATTTTCCGGTGCATTATCATCCGGAATTTGAGATCAATTTTATTCTAAATGGAAAAGGAGTAAAGAGAGTTGTGGGAGATAATATTGAGGAAATTGATAATGTGGAATTGGTTTTGATTGGCCCTAATTTATATCACGGTTGGGAATTGAATAAATGCACCAATAAAAAAATACACGAGATAACGATACAATTTCATAATGATTTATTTCATGAATCTTTGCTTGCAAGACGTATTATGAATCCGATTCGAGACATGTTTAACCGATCTATTCATGGAATTTTGTTTTCAAAAAAAACAGCCGAAGAATTAACGCCAAGGCTCGTGAAGCTTTCTAAACTGGACGGTATGGATTATTTCTTAGAGATTACTTCCTTATTATATGATCTGGCCAATTCAAGAAATCAGCGCCTGCTTTCTACCTACACAGTAGATTATGATACGTTTGATGATTATGATAAAATGAAATTGGTTTATGAGTACGTGCAGAAAAATTTCGCAGAAAAAATTACTTTAGAAGATGCGGCAAATGTGGCGAGCATGTCTATTATTTCTTTTAACCGATTTATTAAAAAACGTACTGGAAAAACTTTTGTCAATTATATAAATGACATTCGTATTGGTTATGCGGCACGTTGGCTCGTAGAAAAAGATATGAGTGTTTCTGAAGTTGCTTTTAAATCTGGCTTTAATAATATTGCGAACTTTAATCGCAGTTTCAAAGCGATAAAAAATTGTACGCCAAGTCAGTATCGCGAAGAATTTTCGGGTCTGAAGCGTATTTTATAATGATACTTTTTTGTCACAAGTAAGTATTATTTTTAACGAAAACGTTTGCTTTTCGACATTTCATTGGTTTTTATTCATTGTTTAGGTTCCTTTTGAGGATTGTTATTGCGAATAATTTAATTTTTATATGATTTTATTTCTATATGTGTTTTTTTAATCGCCTATAGTAAAAATATTATCATTAAATGATATAATATTATCGATTTGATAATTCTCGCTGTTATAGATTTGTTGAAATAATTTAAAAGTAAAAATTACCCTGGCATTTGCTTTTAAGATTATGCAATAAACAAATTTAACTAACCAAACATTATTATGAAAAAACTAATGACTCACTTTCTTCATTGGAGTGCTAACCACAGAGCAATTCCTTTGATTGTATTCTTGCTGCTGACTAGTAATTTTATTGCTGCTCAGGTTAAAATAACAGGAGTAGTGTCTGATGATAAAGGAATGACAATTCCTGGAGCCAACATTTCAGTTGTTGGATCAAAAAATACTGCATCTTCAGACTTTGATGGTAAATATAGTATTGATGCCCCTTCAAATGGGACTTTGGTAGTGTCATTTATCGGTTTTGATTCTCAAAAAATTGCTATTGCTGGCAAAACTAAAATCAATATTTCTTTAAAACCGTCTTCAGAAGACTTAAAAGAAGTTGTTGTAATTGGATACGGAACTCAGAAAAAGAAAGATGTAAATGGTGCGATATCTTCTGTACGATCTAAGGATATCGAAAATTTGAAACAGGTATCTATCGATCAGATGCTTCAAGGTAAGGCTGCTGGGGTTTCGGTAACAAATAACTCAGGCCAGCCAGGTGGTGCAGCTTCTGTTAGAGTGCGTGGTACGACTTCTATTACTGGAACAAATGAGCCTTTGTATGTAATTGATGGGGTGCCAATTTCTGGAGATGCAACGGGTAAATCTACCAGCGGGCAGACCTTGGCAGGAAAGGATGGGTTTTCTGCCTCTGGAGGAAGCGGTAATACAGCCATGAGTCCATTGTCAATGATTAATCCAAACGATATTGAATCGATGGATATTTTGAAAGATGCTTCGGCAACAGCAATTTACGGATCTCGCGGTGCAAATGGAGTTATTATTATTACGACTAAATCAGGTAAAAAAGGCGGAGGAAAAGTATCGTATGAGAACTACACTTCTTTTGCAACAATAAGTAATAAATTGGATGTTTTAAATTTGTCCGAATATGCAACTTTAAAAACCAATCTGGCTAAACTATGGGGTTTTCAGACTCGTCAGGAGTTTTCTCATCCAGAGCTGTTAGGGCCTGGAACAAACTGGCAGGATGAAGTATATAGAACGGCTATTTCCAACAGCCATCAGCTTTCATTTTCTGGCGCTAAAGATGGAACAAGCTATTATCTGTCTGGAAGTTATTTAGATAATGAAGGAACGATTATCAATTCGGGATTAAAGAGATATACTGTTAGATTGAATTTGGATTCAAAAATTAAATCTTGGTTAAGAATTGGTGGAAATCTAACAGGAGGTATTACAAATGAAAGAATTACAGTAAACCAAAGTTATTCAGGATTAATTTCAAATACATTATTGCAATCTCCTGATATTCCAGTTAGAAATGTTGACGGCTCATTTGCAGGTCCGCCATCTTCTGAACAGAGTGTTACCTATTATAATCCAGTAGCAGAAGCATTAACCAGAGAAAATAAATTGGTTAGAAAAAATTTCTTAGGAAATGTTTATGCTGAGGCAGATATTGTTAAAGGATTGAAATATCGCATTGAAATTGCCGCAAATACGGAGTTTTCTGAAAATGATGACTTCAGACCATCGTACGCATGGGGAAGCCAGGTAAATTTATTAGCTGATTTAGACGTAAGGAGACAAAACTGGTATTCTACAAATATTAAAAATTTACTGACTTACGATAGAACTTTTGGCAAGCACAAAATTACTCTTTTGGCAGGTCAGGAGGCAAACGATTCTCATTGGGAAGGTTTGATTGCATCTGCGCAAGGGTTTAAAACAAATTCAATTCACACCATTAATTTAGCTGATGTTGATAATAACACTATTACACAATATAAAGGAAGCGCTTCACTTTCATCTTTATTTGCGCGTGTTATTTATGACTTTAATGATAAATATAGCATTACAGCATCTATCAGACAGGACGTTTCGTCTAAATTTGATCCGACTACAGATAACCAAAAGGGTGTTTTTAACGCAATTTCCGGTTCATGGAAATTGTCTAACGAGTCTTTTATGGAAGGAACTCGCAAATATGTAGACAATATTAAATTTAGAGTTGGGTATGGAGAAACCGGAAACCAGCAGATTCCAAATAACAGTTACTCTGCAATGTTAGGAACTCAAAATTCAGGTTTAGGAAGCGGATTCTTGCCATCAAATTATCCGAATCCAGATTTAGTTTGGGAATCTTTGAATCAGACTAACTTAGGTATTGATTTTACATTGCTGAATAATAAGCTTTCAGCAAGTTTTGATGTTTATGACAAAAAATCTAAAGGTTTCTTATTTCAAGTGCCGTTGCCTTTATATCTAACAGGTGGCGGAGGTCAGTACGGAGGAGTTTCTGCTCCATACTCTAACTTAGGGACTATGAGTAATAAGGGGTATGATATTACAGTTGGATACGATTTAAGATCTTCAGGAAACTTTAATTGGGATGCATCTTTGGTTGTTTCTCATTACAAAAATAATCTAGACGAAATTGCTAACGGAATTGTGTTAACTCAAGAAGTTAATACCAACGGATATCAGCCAGTAGTAGTTACCAATACTACAATTGGAAATCCAATTGGATTGTTCTACGGGTATAAAACAGACGGAATTTTCAAGGATCAAACAGTTTTGGATAATGCACCGCTTCAATTTGGTCAAGCGGTAGGAACGGGAGCAGGAGAAACAGCTTTGGGAGATGTTAAATATGTGGATGTAAATGGAGACGGAAAAATTGATGCAAATGATAAAACATTCATTGGGAATCCGCATCCAAAATTCACTTACGGATTTACAAACAATTTCAAATATAAAAACGTAGATCTTTCTATTTTTCTTCAAGGTTCGTACGGAAATGATGTTATGAATTTGACAAGAAGAGCTGGCACAACGAATGCTTCTTTATATGATAACCAATTAGTGGAGGCAATGGATTATTATTCTCCAACAAATACAGCAAGTAATAACCCAAGGCCAATTGCAGATTCTTCAAATAATAACCTTCTTATTTCAGATCGTTATGTTGAAGATGGATCGTACTTAAGAATTCAGAATATAACCCTAGGGTATTCTTTGCCGCAAGATGTAATTTCAAAATATAAAATTTCAAGATTAAGATTGTACGGGTCTGCACAGAACTTGTATACGTTTACAAATTATTCAGGTTATGATCCGGAGATTGGTTCATTTAATCAGAATGTGCTTTTATCAGGAATTGACAACGGAAGATATCCCGTAGCGAGAACATTTTTAGTTGGACTTAACCTAGAATTTTAAAATTAAAGAAAATGAAAAAGAAATCTTTTTTAAATAGATATAGCCTGCTTTTTATGGCAGTGGCATTTTTGACTTTTGGATCTTGTCAGGACGATTTTACTGATAGACCTTCTGAAGATGGAATAAGTTTGGATTCGTATTACAGCACAGACGAGCAAGTGTCATCGGCAACAAATGGGATGTATAGCAGAACTTGGTTTCAAATGTATAATAAATTCTGGTGGGCGCTGGAAGTAGGATCTGGAAACATGTATTCTGGTTCTCCTGACGTGAGCGGATTAAGAACTTTCTCTTTAAACGGAAGCGATCCAGAATTAGTAAATGGTTGGTCATCTTTATGGGCAAACGTACAGCAGTCCAATATGATTATTAACTTTCTTGCGGCAAGAGTAGGACCAGGTGTTTCTCAAGATGTTTTGAATAATACTATTGGAGAAGCGTATTTTATGAGAGCTACTGCTTATTTTGATTTAGTGAGACTTTGGGGGCCAGTGCCCATTATTGAAAATCCATTAGACTATACCAGTAATCCTTATGTAAATACAAATCCAGTTGAAGATATCTATAAATTAATTACATCTGATTATTTAAAGGCAATTGACTTATTGGTGGCGAAAAACAGAGGTGCAAACTATGCAAATAACGGACATGTTTCTAAAGGTTCTGCAAAAGCAATGCTGGCAAAAGTGTATTTATATCAAAAAGACTATGCAAAAGCAAGGGCAATGGCAGAAGATGTTATCAATAGCGGGGAGTTCAAGCTTTTAGGAGGAGACCAGCTTCCAGGAAAAAGTTTTGGAGATTTGTTTACATATGCAAACAATAATAACGAAGAATCGATTTTTGCTCTTCAATGGAAAGGAGACGGGGCTTACGGATCTGCAAACAACTGTAACACACAATTCGGATTCCAAGATGGCACATTGTCAACTTCAAATGCATCTTATGCGGGAGTTTTTGGTCCAAGCCAAGAAGTTATGCTTTCTTTATATGATGCTGGAGATTTAAGAAAGCATGAAACCGTAATGGTTGGCGGTGACACTTATCCGAATATTAAAACTACACAAGGAATAGGATTTACAGTTCCATCAGGTAAAGATCTTGCTCAAGCGTCTGGAGGAGCAATTAAAAAATATTGCATTGGCGTGGTTAACGGAAATGTGACAGGTCAGGCAGATGCATGGGCGATGATGGATAATAATACATATGTAATGCGTTATGCGGAATTGCTGTTAATTCATGCTGAAGCAGTTTTAGCGGGTGGGGCAAGCACTTCAGATGCGTCAGCTTTAAGTTCAATCAATGCGGTAAGAAAGAGAGCCGGTTTAGCCGCTTTAACTTCCATTACTTTTGATGATATATTTTTAGAAAGAAGAAAAGAATTATGTTTTGAAGGAGATTATTGGTTTGATCTAGGACGTATAGACAAAGCGAAAGCAATCGCTATTATGTCGGCGCAAAATAGAGGAGACAGATATGGAGAGCGCCACTATACGCCAGTTTATAGTGAAGATCACGCAACAAATGATTTCTATATGGACTATCCAGATAACGAAGTGGCTAAAAATCCTAAATTGTTACAGGCTCCAGTTCCGTATACTTTTAAATAATCCCTAAAAATTAGACTGATATGAAAAATATAAAAATAAAATACGTTTTGCCTTTCATTACAATGGCATTTATAGTGCTGGGCGTGTTTTCATCTTGCGACAATGATGACTCTTCTGGAAGTTCCGGAGTGCCAGTCATTACAAGTGTTGCAAAATCTGTTGAAGGTGATTTGGTTCCTGTTACAGTTGGAGATCCTAAAAATTATTATATTATTCAAGGAAAAGGACTTTCAGGTGTAACAAAAATCTTCTTTAATGATTTTGATACCTATTTTAACCCTACACTAGTTACCGATACTGCAATTTTTGTTTTAATTGATGAAAAAACACCTTATGCAGATGCAAGCAATAAATTGAAATTGGTTACAAAACAAGGAACAGTTTTATACGATTTTGTTATAGCGCCTCCAACGCCTAAGTTTGGAAGTTATAACCCGATAAATGCGGCAGATGGTGATGTGGTTACCATTTATGGAGATTATTTCCTTGATCCTATAGTTAAGGTTGGAGCCACAGAGGCAGAGATAGTTTCTTCATCATTAACAGAGATTAAATTTAAAATGCCAGCAAATTCTGCAGATAAATATGTAAGTGTTACCAATATCTCAGGAACTACTTCATCTGAAGAAGCAGTTGGATCAGCATTGTATGATGATGTTATTCAAGGTGATGCTGGACATTGGATGTGGAGCGGAAGCGATACTTTTGATACTAATTTTAAAGATGATGTAGTACAGGGACAAGCAGCAATTAAATTTGTTTTTGGCGGATGGAATGGCGCTGATATGAAATTTAACTCGCGAGATGTTTCTAAATACAAAGCCTTTAGAGTAAAAGTAAAAAGCGTCTCTACAAATGCAAATGCCAGTGTGATATTTGTTTTTGGCGGATGGGCTTATCAAATTAAAAAGCCATTAACGAACAAATGGACTACAATTGAAATTCCGTTTTCTGACATTGGAAATCCAACAACTTTTGATCAGCTGACACTTCAGGAGTCTGGAAGTTTTGGAGGGAATACCATTCTTATGGATGACATGGGATTTGTTTTAAAATAAAATCTTAGGATTGGTTTTAGTTTTGTTTCAAGTATTCCCTAATCTACTCAATTAGGGAATGCTTTTTTTGTAATACATTTAAATTTAATTTTATGAAAAGAATAATTTTATTGTTTTCTCTGTGCTTTTCAGTTTTAAGCTTCGGTCAGGGAAATACGCATACACAATCGGGAGGAAAATACGAAGGATTGGCGATTACGCCTCCAATGGGATGGAATTCATGGAATACCTTTGCAACCAATATTGACGAGAAATTAGTAAAAGAAACAGCCGATATTATGGTTTCTTCTGGTTTAGCCGCTGCAGGATACAATTATATCGTATTAGATGATGGCTGGATGACACACGAGCGTGATGCAAATGGTGATTTAGTGCCAGATCCAGAAAAATTTCCAAGCGGAATGAAAGCGCTTATAGATTATGTTCATAATAAAGGTCTGAAATTCGGTTTGTATAATTGTGCAGGAACAAAGACCTGTGCAGGTTATCCAGGAACAAGAGGCTATGAATATCAGGATGCTAGATTTTATGCAAAACTCGGAATCGATTTTTTAAAATACGATTGGTGCAATACTGAAGGCATTACAGCAAAAGAAGCTTATACCACAATGAGCAATGCATTAAAAACAGCTGGAAGACCAATTGTTTTTAGTCTTTGCGAATGGGGAGACAATCAGCCGTGGGAATGGGGAAAACCTGTTGGAAATCTTTGGAGAATCTCAGGAGATATTTATCCGTGTTTTGATTGCGAATTCAAACATCCAGAAAATTGGTCTTCTTGGGGATTTATGAAAATTGCCGATATGAGAAAAGATATTCGTAGATATTCTGGTCCAGATCATTGGAACGATTTTGATATGATGGAAGTTGGAAACGAAATGAATGATACCGAAGATAAAACGCATTTTGCTATGTGGTGCATGCTTTCGTCGCCTTTATTTACAGGTAACGATTATAGAAAAATGTCAAAAGAGACTTTGGCAATTTTGACTAATAAAGAACTTCTTGCTGTAAATCAGGATAAACTTGGAATACAAGGATTTAAATATGTTATTTTAGATGGAGTAGAAGTATGGGTAAAACCTCTTTCTGATGGAGCTTGGGCAGTGAGTTTTGTAAACAGAACGGAAACATCGAAAAAAATCAGTTTCGATTGGAAGAAAAATAGCATCAAAGATGCTGATTTTGGTTATGAGGCTGATTTTAATAAAGCAATCTTCAAAATAAAAGATCTTTGGAAAAACAGAGAAGTCGGAAATACCAAAAAAGTTTTTACTGCTGAAATTGCTTCGCATGATGTAGTTACCTTAAAACTAATTCCTTAAATCAATACATTATGAAATCAAAGTTTTGGTATGCCACCTTTTTGCTTTTGCTGTTTGTAAATGTTTCAAAAGCGCAATTTGTAGAAAAGCACGGCCAGTTAAGCGTCTTAGGAACTCAGCTTGTAGATAAAGATAACAATCCGATTGTCCTTCGCGGACTAAGTTTTGGGTGGCATAGCATGTGGCCAAGATTTTATAATGAAAAAGCAGTAAGCTGGTTAAAAAAAGATTTTAATTGTAATGTAGTTCGTGCCGCCATGGGAATCGAACTGGGTGATTACTCATATATAAAGGATCCACAGTTTTCTAAAGAGAAAATAGAAGCGGTTGTAAATGGAGCTATAAAATCTGACATCTATGTCATTATAGATTGGCACAGCCATAATATAAATCTGAGAGAAGCTAAACAGTTTTTTGAAGAAATGTCAAAAAAGTATGCCAAGTATCCTAATATTATATATGAGATATTTAACGAGCCAGATTATGAAACTTGGTGGGAAGTAAAAAATTATGCAGAAGAAATAATTCAAGTAATTCGTGAAAACGATCCTAATAATATTATTCTTGTCGGCTGTCCACATTGGGATCAGGATATCGATCTTCCAGCCGAAGATCCAATAAGAGGTTATACTAATATAATGTATACTATGCATTTTTATGCGGCAACGCATGGCAAAGAATTGAGAGATAGAACAGATTTGGCTATTAAGAGAGGTTTACCAGTGTTTATTTCTGAATCTGCTGGGATGGAAGCGTCTGGAGATGGGCCTCTCAATTATAAAGCTTGGCAAGAATATATAGATTGGATGGAGTCTAAAAAACTAAGCTGGATTACTTGGTCAGTATCAGATAAGGATGAAACTTGTTCTATTCTAAAAAAATCCGCTAAATCTGATGGAAAATGGAGAGATGAAGATTTGAAAGATTCAGGAATTAAAGTCCGTGAATATTTAAGAAAATATAATAAAGAAGAATAGATCATTTAAGCCATTTATATAAAAGCCTGTTCATTTAAACGAACGGGCTTTTTTTTGGTTTTTCTATAGAGTAAAATCGCCCCCTAATCTTATGTAGAGAAGCATTTTGGAAGGATTAAATTTGTAGGAATTTATTCTTGATAAAAAATATCTTTGTTTTGATTTTTCTATAGGTTCTGTATTTCTTTGTTTTTTATGATTTTAAATTTACCCCATGTTTTTTATGGGGTGTTTTTGTTTTTAAATGTTTTAAATGATGTTTTAGTCTAATTTTTGTAGTAATTTTTACTTTTACCCATGTGAAAATAGTGAAATTGGTCTAAAATGTGTTATTGAATTTTCAAAAACAATTATCTATAAATATCAAATCACGATTATTGGCGACTTAATTTTTGTAATCCATAATTCTTCGTCTAAAACGCCAAAAAAGCACTTTTGAATTATTCTACTCATGCAAAAGTTAATAAATTCGCTAATGAAAATGATGATGATTTGAAGGCGCATGAAAGGTTTTAGAAATGACTTATACTATTAAATAGATATATAAAAGATTAACTAACCAGAATCAATTAATAACTAAAAACCAATTTAAAACATGAAAAAAGCATTTCACATTTTAGCCGCGATGTTAACTAGTTCTTTTGCCTTTGCCCAAGAAGAGGAAGCAGCAGCTCCGCCAGCAACCACATGGGGAGGTTCTGCAGATGCGTACTATAAATATGATTTTTCAAAACAAATGAATGGATTAACGAGCTTTACCAACTCACAGAATTCATTTGAATTAGGAATGGCATCGATCGAAGCGGGCCATACTTTTGGAAAAGCTTCTGTGTTTGTAGACTTAGGTTTCGGAAAAAGAGCAGCAGAATTTTCATATAACGAAACACCAGATAAAGATGCAAGTGCAAAATTTTTAATTAAACAATTATACTTTACGTACAATTTGACCGATGAATTTAAAGTAGTAGCGGGTAGTTTCGGAACCCATATCGGTTATGAAGTATTAGATGCGGTAGATAATAAAAACTACAGTATGTCTTATGCGTTTTCTTATGGACCGTTTTTCAATACGGGGGTAAAAGCACAATATACTTCTGGCAAATTTACAGCCATGTTAGGATTAACCAACCCAACAGACTTTAAATCGGCTATGGATGCAGGCTCTTACCAAAAAACGTTCATTGGACAAGTAGGATATATAGGAGATACAGGAAGTGCGTATTTGAATTTTACAACAGGAAGCACTAACCCAATACCAGGAAGTACAATTCCGGTTTCTGACGAAAATAAAACGCAGTTTGATTTAACAGCTTCTAAAACAATTTCAGATAGTTTTGCACTTGGCTTAAACGCAACTTATGCTAAAACGACAAATGATTTTGACAGTAATTTAGATGGAGATTGGTTTTCATTAGTTGGATATGCTACTTATTCATTCAATCCAGCTTTGCTCTTAGCGTACAGAATGGAATATTTTGATGCTAAAGATGCAGCTCCAAGTTTAGGAACTTTGGCAGGATCAAATGTATTTGCTAACACAGTTTCTTTAAACTACAAAGTTGGAAAACTAACTATAATTCCTGAGCTAAGATACGATGCAGCATCTGAAGATATATTCTTAGATAAAGATGCATTGCCAACTGGCGGAAGCTTCTTTGCTCTAATTGCAACAACATACTCTTTCTAGAGATAAAGATTGATATTTTTTTTTTTTTTTGGAGCTGTCGAAACATATTAATGTTTTGGCAGCTTTTTTATTTGTTTCAGGTTTCAAGTTTCAAGTTTGAAGTTTGAAGTTTCAGGGTCGAAGTTAAATAGGCGATAATCATTCCGTAGGGATGTTTTGTTGGTAGAATTGAATTGATTGCGGCGCGGTTATACGTTCCGTAGGAACGTTTGATTTGTAGGTTCGAAAACAGGAAATCTTTCATAATAAACCATAAAAAAAACGTTTCTGTATTTTTTTTACAGAAACGTTTTTTTATTTAATTGTTGAGGTTTTATTGAACCTGTTTTTTATAAATCGAATAAATCGTATCGATTGTTTTTCTGTCTAAAACTGAAGTTGCATCAGTTTGAATATAATGCAGTTTAAATGCCTGAATCGCTGCGGTTAGATTTTTAGTGTTGTAACCGATAATTCTTAATGCTGGTTCAATTTTAAAATCAAAAGGGGCAGGTTCTAAGACTTCGTCTGGCCAGATTCCAAATCCTTTTTCAGCTAAGGTCTTCCAAGGAAATAAAGCACTTGGATCTTGTTTTCTTCCTGGCGCAATATCAGCATGGCCTAAAAAGTTTTGTGTCGGAATATTGTAGTCCTTTTTTAACTTGGTTAATAAAGCCACCAAACTACTGATTTGAGCTTCGGTAAACGGTTTAAAGCCGTTATTATCCAACTCGATACCGATAGAGCAAGAGTTTAAATCTGTTGTTTTTCCCCAAGTAGAATTCCCAGCATGCCAAGCTCTTAAATAATCGTTCAGCATTTGCACTACTTTTCCGTTTTCAGAAATGATATAGTGCGCGCTTACTTGAGTCTTGGTTTTTGTAAACGTATTAATGGTTTGCTGAAGAGAATCTTGAGCTGTGTGATGAATAATAATGAAACTTGGCTTTCTCAAATTGAAATTTACCGTACCAATCCATTCGGTATTAATTCCATTTTGCAAATAAGTTGAATTTGTTTTTGATAATGTATCTTTTATAATTCTCAGCTGCTGTGCATATGAAGTGTCAATCACAACAGGTGAAACTGCTGGAATAGGTTTGGCTTCTTTGCTGGTAATCTGGTTTTCCAAATTTTTTAGCTGCTGATCGTAAGCTTTTTCAGTATTCTTGTACGGATTTGTAGAACAAGCACTGACAATAACAGCTAAAATCAGATAACAAAAATGTTTTTTTGTCATAATACGTTGTTTTATTGGTTAATAACGATTATTCTGATATTTTCGTATCTGGAGTTTCCTTTACTTCTTTTGAGTCTTTAGAATCTTTATCTTTTTTCTTTTTTGATTTGGGCTTTTTTACTTCTTTTAAAGTATCCATAAAAGTTTTGTACTTTTCAACTTGATCAGGATTTAAAAAAGCAGTAATTTTTTTATCAGTACTTTCGCGTAAAGCTTTTATTTGTTCAATTTTTTGATCTTGACTGCTGCTTTCGTTTTTTAATAAAATTCCTTGTTCTCTTACACTATCTGCTAAAACATTTGCTATTGCAATTGCTTGTAATTCATCTAGATTTACTTGCGGTTTCATTTGTTCTACAATCATTCCTGCAGTTTCTTCAGGCGGAGTTTCTTTGGGTTTGCTTTGGGAACCCTGCTGTTGTCCAGCCATCATGCTTCTATCCATACCCATTCCGCCACCTCTTCCGTAACCGCCACCATAACCATTACCATAGCCGTTATTGTATCCACCATATTGAGCAGAAATTGTGTTAACACAGAATAAAGTAAAAACGAAAACGATTAGGTTGAGAGTAGGTTTCATAAAGTATTTTGTCTAAAAATTTGCAATAGCGCAGTGTAAATTTAAGCAGGTTCTCCGTATAAATCAAATTCTGTTGCTTCAATTATTTTTATATTAACAAATTCCCCAGTTTTAACATAGTGCTTAGAAGCATCGATAAGAACTTCGTTGTCAACATCAGGACTGTCAAATTCTGTACGCCCAACAAAATGAGCGCCTTCTTTTCTGTCAATGATGCATCTAAATACTTTGCCAACTTTCTCTTGATTCAAATCCCAAGAAATTTGAGATTGCAATTCCATAATTTCATTTGCTCTAGCTTGTTTTACATCATCTGGAACATCATCTTCTAATGAGTAAGCATGAGTATTTTCTTCATGAGAATAAGCAAAACATCCCATTCTATCAAATTTCATCTCTTGAACAAAATCTTTCAGAATTTCAAAATCCTCTTGAGTTTCACCTGGGTAACCAACAATTAGAGTAGTTCTAATTGCCATTCCTGGAACCGCAGCGCGAAAATCTTTTAATAACTGAGTTGTTTTGGCTTGAGTTGTACCACGGCGCATTGATTTCAAAATAGAATCAGAAATGTGTTGCAACGGAATATCAATATAATTACAGATTTTTGGTTCGCGTTTCATTACTTCTAAAACATCCATAGGGAAACCAGTAGGGAAAGCATAGTGTAAACGAATCCATTCAATTCCTTCTACTTTTACCAATGCCTCAAGTAATTCAGCAAGATTTCTTTTTTTATAAAGATCAAGTCCGTAATAAGTCAAGTCTTGAGCAATTAAGATTAATTCTTTAACTCCATTTTTGGCTAAACCTTCAGCTTCTTTAACCAATTTTTCAATTGGCTGAGAAACATGAGAACCTCTCATCAATGGTATTGCGCAAAAACTGCATGGTCTATCACAACCTTCAGCGATTTTCAAATAAGCGTAATTTTTCGGAGTTGTAGTTAAACGCTCTCCAAGTAATTCGTGTTTATAGTCGGCTCCAAGCGCTTTTAATAGTTGAGGTAATTCTGTAGTTCCAAAATATTGGTCAACGTTCGGAATTTCTTTTTCTAAATCTGGTCTGTAACGTTCAGACAAACATCCTGTTACAAAAACTTTGTCAACAAGTCCTTTATCTTTTTTATCTGCATATTCCAAAATCATATTTACCGATTCTGCTTTAGCATTATCAATAAATCCGCAAGTATTGATTACAATAATGTTTCCTTCTTTTTCTGCAGGAGCTTCATGTTCAACTTCTTTTCCATTCGCGCGAAGCTGTCCCATTAGGACTTCACTATCATAAACATTTTTTGAACACCCAAGAGTGATTACGTTAATTTTGTTCTTTTTTAAAGACTTGGTTCTCATACTTTTATAAATTGGAGTGCAAAATTACACTTTTTTTATTCAAACTACGCTAGTTTGCAGTTTGTTTTAGCTGTTTTTTATGAAGTTAACTAGTTTGGTTGCTTGTGTTTTTTGATTTGAATTAAAATTAAAGGCTTCTTTTAACGGATAAAAAAAATCCGCCAAGGAAAACCTGACGGAAATTTCAATCATCTATTTTGATTTTTAATTACAATTCAAATAATAAGGTCATAGTGACATTGTTTAATTTCGAAGTGATGTTAGCTCCATCAGTGAATCCTCTTGTAAAGAAACCTTGATTTGAATCTCTTTCTAAATAAGAATAAGCCAAGTCTAGTTTTGTAGATCCGAAATTATAGCCCAAACCAGCAGAATAACTGTTTAATTCGCCAACTGTAATTCCGTTTTTATAAGGACTTCCTTCATAACGGTATCCACCTCTTAAGCTTAATTGTTTGATTTTGTATTCAGCACCAATGCGAAGCTCGCCTGTGCTGGTTAAAGTATTGCTGATATCGTTATTTATCCCTCTGAAGCCTGGGTCGCTTGTAGGCTTAAATTTGCTGTTACCATAATTTCTAATGCCGTAATCAACACTTAATAAACCAGATTTTCCAAAAACGTAAGCGGCGCTAAAAGTCCATTTGTCTGGTGTTTGTAAGGTGTAGGAATCATATACGTTTACAACATTTGGATTTACATTAGCATTTAATGCAGGTCCGCCGTCTGCTTGTCTAGTTGTGTAGATGCTTTGAGAGGTTTCATCGTATAGTTCGTACCAAGTGTTTGATTCATAAGCTATACCAAGCCTAAAAGCTTCGGTAACTTTTCCTATTGCTCCAAGTTGAAAAGAGAATCCATTTCCGTATGTATATAGCTCGTTGTTGAAACGTAAATTTGAAATTGTTTCGTATGGTTGCAATGGATTGTCATTGTCTTCATAGAAACTTGTAGATCTTCTATAATCGGTTATGTGAACATTTAAATTCGCTCCAAAATAAAGGCGGTCTTTGTAAGAAGTTGCTATATTGAAGCCTAGTTTGCTATTGTAGCCTCTGGTATAAACTTCATTTTCTTGATAATAATTCCCGCCAGGAGGAATATTGCTGAAGTATTGGGTATTTTCGGGGTCAATAGCAGCTGGGTCAATGACATGTCCCCAATATCCCATATATGCTTGCTGTTCTGTATAGTTTAAATCTCTATAGTCTAAGCCATCTATATATTTTAAAGGAATGCCATTTGCGAAATCTAAGAAATAAGCGCCAACAGAATTCGTAGGATTCGTTCCTGCAGAAAAAACTTCATTGTTGAAATTATTTGTATTTTCGTAAGTTGCCCCAATTGCAATTTTACTCCAGCCAACTCTTGGATCGTGGTTTTTAAAAACAAAAACACCGCCAGCTTGATTCAGGATAAAAGAGTTTTCCTTGTCTGAAGTCTGAGTGCCAAAGTAGTTAGAGTTGTTTTTAATATTCTGATTGCTAAATGATACTCCAACTTGATTGCTATTAAAGATCGCTGATCCGGCAGGGTTGACACTTAAGGAAGAAATGTCTCCTCCAACAGCTCCAAAAGCACCGCTCATGGCTCTGTAGCGTGCAGTTCCGGTAAGATTTTCTTGTGAATAACGTAGAGCATCTGAAACTTCTTGAGAATATGACGCGCAGGCAGTTAGTCCCGTTATAAATAGGAAAAATATTTTTTTCATTTTGATAAGTTTTAGTTCGAATTTAAGTGAAGTGAGAGAAAAATTATCTTCTTCCTCCACCGCCACCGCCAGATCTCATTCCGCCACCGCCGCCACCGCCGCTGTATGATCTAGAACCGCCACCGCCTCCCATGCTAGGAGAGTAACTTCTTGATGAGCCACTGTTGCTTGGTGTATAACTTCTAGAAGAGCTGTTGTTGTAGTTAGGCGTATAGCTTCTGTTTGTTGTGGTATTTCCGCTATTGTTGTAAGATCTTCTGTTGGTGTAGTTATAATTAGAACTGTTGTTATATGTTCCTCTATTAGTAAATGTAGGACTTGTGGTTCCTCTGTTTAAAGTAGAGGTTCTTCTGAAGTCAGTATAGCTGTTTGATCTATTTGTGGTGTAATTTCTGTTTGTTGTATAATCTCCTCTATTAGTAGAGTATCCTCTATTAGTGGTGTAGTTTCTATTGGTTGTATAGCTTCTGTTGGTGCTGTAATTTCTATTGTAAGCATAGTTTCTGTCTCCATAATATCCAGCAGATCCTCTTCTTCCGTAGCTGTATGAATAGTTGTAGCCGTAATAAGGATATCCCCATCCTGGATAACCCCAGCCAGGGTAGTAGCCCCATCCTGGATATCCCCATCCATAATAAGGGTAACCCCATCCCCAATAACCACCATATCCCCATCCGTAATAAGGATATCCCCATCCAAATCCAAATGACCATGTAGGGGTAGTGTAGAAGTTTACAGAAACGTCAGAACTGCTGCTTCCCCATGCAGGATAAGCTACAGAAGCAGTTTGAGTGCTGTCAGAATAATTAGTATAATTGTCAACATCAGTGAATATTTCAGTTGGCTGATTGTCGTCTTGTAATGATCTGAAATATTCCTTGTATTGGTTGTTTGTTCCATTTGCTACATATTTAACAGATGTACCACCGTAAACGCCATCGTTATCGTAATAAGAGGAGTTTTGGTAAGAACCACATGATGCTAGCAGTAAACTCAGTAATCCAATTAAGTAAAAATGATTAGAGTTTTGGCGGAGTGAAAGGTAAGTTTTCATATCTGTGGTGTTTTTTATTGTTGCACATTACAAAATTAGTTAGTTTTGTCAAACTATTTAGTTAAAATTATTTAAAACAAAATTTGTGCCAAAAAATATAATATGAGTAAGAACCTTACTACAAGATCAGAAGATTATTCGAAATGGTATAACGAACTGGTTGTAAAGGCAGATCTGGCTGAAAATTCAGGAGTTAGAGGATGTATGGTAATCAAGCCATACGGATATGCTATTTGGGAAAAAATGCAAGCCGAGTTAGATCGCATGTTCAAAGAAACTGGACATCAAAATGCGTATTTCCCTTTGTTTGTGCCGAAAAGCATGTTTGAAGCGGAGGAGAAAAATGCTGAGGGATTTGCAAAAGAATGTGCTGTTGTAACGCACTATAGATTAAAAAATGATGAGGAAAGACCAGGTAAATTAATGGTTGATCCCAATGCAAGATTAGAGGAGGAGCTTATCGTTCGTCCAACAAGTGAAGCTATTATTTGGTCTACATATAAAGGATGGGTACAGTCGTATAGAGATTTGCCTTTGTTAATTAATCAATGGGCAAATGTGGTTCGTTGGGAAATGCGTACGCGTTTGTTCTTGAGAACTGCTGAGTTTTTGTGGCAAGAAGGGCATACCGCTCATGCTACAAAAGAAGAAGCATTGGAAGAGTCTGAAAAAATGATGAATGTTTATGCTGAATTTGCTGAAAACTTTATGGCAATTCCAGTTGTAAAAGGTTTTAAAACTGAAACAGAGCGTTTTGCTGGAGCGGATGAAACATATTGTATCGAAGCATTAATGCAAGACGGAAAAGCATTGCAGGCTGGTACGTCTCATTTCTTAGGGCAAAATTTTGCAAAAGCATTTGATGTTAAGTTTGCTAATGCTGAAGGAAAGCAAGAGCATGTTTGGGGGACTTCTTGGGGAGTATCTACTCGTTTGATGGGGGCGCTAATTATGACGCATTCTGATGACCAAGGATTGGTATTGCCTCCGAATTTGGCTCCGATTCAAGTGGTTATTGTACCTATATATAAGACAGATGAACAACTGGCTCAAATTACGGAAGCAGTTAAGGACTTGACGGCTAAATTGAGAAAATTAAGAATCACGGTTAAATTCGATGACAGAACAACTCAAAAACCAGGATTTAAATTTGCAGAGTGGGAATTGAAAGGAGTTCCTGTTCGAATTGCAGTTGGTCCAAAAGATTTAGAAAACGGAACTTTTGAAGTGGCAAGACGCGATAATTTGACAAAAGAAGTTGTTGCTAGCGAAAAAATCGTTGAACATGTTAATGATCTTCTAGAACAGATTCAGAGGGACTTATTTACAAAAGCATTAGATTATCGTAACACTCATATTACGGAAGTGAATAGTTTTGAGGAATTTAAAGAAGTTTTAGAAGGAAAAGGAGGCTTTTTATCTGCTCATTGGGATGGAACCGCTGAAACAGAAGAAAAGATAAAAGAATTGACAAAAGCGACGATTCGCTGCATTCCTTTGGACGCTGTTGAAGAGGCGGGAACCTGTGTGTTTACTGGGAAACCTTCTTCTAAAAGAGTGCTTTTTGCTAAGGCATATTAAAAAAAGATATATTTTTTTGCATTAGGTGTTGCGCAAATAAAAAATAGATGTATCTTTGCATCCGCAATACAGAAGCACGGTCCGTTCGTCTATCGGTTAGGACGCCAGGTTTTCATCCTGGTAAGGGGGGTTCGATTCCCCCACGGACTACAAGTTATATTACATATTGAAAAGTTTCCAACTTAGGAGAATTAAGGTCCGTTCGTCTAGGGGTTAGGACGCCAGGTTTTCATCCTGGTAACAGGGGTTCGATTCCCCTACGGACTACAAAATTAGTTGTAAATAAGTTTTGTAAAACAAAAATTGGTGTCTCGGTTTTTGTTTTATTAGTTAAAACCAAAGTGATTGCATAGCAATTGTGGGAGGTTTTTCTTTTTTAACTAGTATTTATAATAATTATTACATCTAAAATTAAAAGAAAATGGCAAATCATAAGTCAGCATTAAAAAGAATCAGAAGTAACGAAAAGAGAAGAGTTCTTAACAGATATCAACATAAAACTACTCGTAATGCTATTAAAGCATTAAGATTAGCTACTGATAAATCTGATGCTGCTGCTAAATTATCTACTGTAATCTCTATGATTGATAAATTAGCTAAAAAGAACATCATTCATGATAATAAAGCTTCTAACTTGAAGTCTAAATTAACTAAACATGTTGCTAAATTGTAATTAACACAATTTACTAAAGATATAAAAAGTCCTCTTTTAGAGGACTTTTTTGTTTTAACTCGAAAAGGAAATTTCAATTTAAAAAAAAATCCAAATTCCAATATTTGTAATGTTGGGAATTTGGATTTTGTTGTTTTAAAAAATTGAATTATTGAGTTTTAATTTTTGTGTTGAAGAATTTTGGAATTTTATAAATCAATTTTCCTTTTAAGATATTCCAACATTGGCTGTGTAATGGGTTTTGAAAGAAAATCTACTATAATAGGGTATTTTTTTGCCTTCGCAAGATCTTCAGGGTCTATAGTAGAAGATAATACAATTACGGGAACCATGTTGAATTCTCTATAATCTGGGGAAGTGAAATGATCTAAAAACTCCCATCCGCCCATAATTGGCATATTCAAATCTAAAAAAATTAATTCAGGCCTTTTTCTTGCTTTGTCATTTGTGTATTTTAATACATTGAAATGATGAAGGGCTTCTTCGCCGTTTTGAGCTGTAACAACTTCATGTGAAAATGAAGATTTTGAAACGACTTTTTTGCATAGCATTAACGTGATAGGGTCATCGTCAATGCATAAAATCTGCTCAAGCATAATAATTAATTTTTAAATGTTATCGTAAATGTAGTTCCTTTATTAACTTCACTATCAATGGAGATTGTACCGCCCATTGTTTCTACCTGCGATTTTACAAGATATAGCCCTAAGCCTTTGCTGTCAGGATAATTATGGAATCTTTGATAAAGGCCAAATACTTTGTCGCGATTTCGTTCAAGGTCAATTCCGATTCCGTTATCTTTAAAGGTTAAGATGGTTCTTTGTTCTATTTGTTCGGCTATTATGGATATTTTCAGTTTTCTGTTCTCCGATTTGTACTTTATAGAATTGGTGAGCAGATTTAATAAAATACTTTCAATATAAGCCTTGTTTGTAATAAGTTCTGGAACTTTATCAAATTTAAGCTTAATTATGGGTTTGTGTAGCTCAATTTGAAACGAAAGTTGACTGAAAACATTTTCAAAAACCTCTTTTAAAGATACTTCTTCTTTTTGCATCGAAGGATTGTCTTTAATAATGATGACTTTTACCAAATCATTGATGGTTTCATTTAGTAAATGCGTTGATTTTGTAAATCCAGCTAATATTTCTTCTAGCTCCTCATTTTCTATAGGAATGTCTTCTATTAAATTTAAAAGACCAATTAAATTAGAAAGTGGTGCTCTAAGGTTGTGGGATGTTATGTATGAGAATTGCTTTAAATCCTTATTGTTTTGGGTTAATTCTCGAATAAGATGTTCTTTTTCTGTCTCCAATTTTTTCTCGTCAGTAATATCTCTTTGTATTGAAATCCAATGCGAAATCACTCCTTCATTATTAAAAATAGGAATCATGGAAAAGCGTACCCAGTATTCTTTTTTACTTTTGGTATAAGTAATGGTTTCAATTAGGCATTCTTCTTCATTTTTTATAGCCGTTAAGAGTTTTTTCAGTTCTTCAGAATCTGATTTCGGTCCTTTAAAAATGTTTGGCGATTTTCCAATAATTTCATTCGACTGATAGCCTGACATTTGAGAAAAAGCGGGATTCACATAGACTATTTTAGGTATTTTTCTTTCAGAAGTATTAGCTTCAGTAATTAAAATAGAGTCTTTAGATTGTGTAATTACGGTTTCTAAAAGTTTTAGTCGCTGTTCTTCTTCTTTTTGTTTTGTAATATCCTGAATAGCTCCAATCATTCTGATGGCTCTTCCATTTTCATCTTTCAATAAAAAACCTCGGTCTAAAACATATTTATACGATCCGTCTGCACATCTAAAGCGGTATTGATCCTGCCATTTTTCAGTTTTCTGTTCTATGAAGGAATATAATTTTATTGACATTCGGATGCTGTCTTCCGGGTGAATTTTGTCAAACCACCATTTAGAAGTTTTACCCACTTCTTTTGGGTCATAACCAAAGACACTTTCGATTCCTTTGTTCCAATTAATACTGTCCTCTTGAATTTTCCAATCCCAGATTGTATCGCTAGTCGCCTTTGCTACAATGTCATATTTCTCATTCGATTCTTCTATTTCTTCATTGGTTTTGTTTAACTTTTCAAAGATGGTTATGTTTCTTTTTTCGTTTTTTGAAAGTATAAATCTGAAAACCAACCCTGTAATTAGAATAAAAACAACATCTTTTATTAAAGATAAGTATAGATATTCTGAAGAAGAAAAGTAAGTTATGAGTAATTTATGACATAAGACCGCCATAATTATCGAGATGATGGTATAAATAAGAGTAATTTGGAGAGTTTTACTTTTCATCACCTCAAATATAGTTAATTTAACTATAACAGAACGTATCTTAATGTCATTTTGAAAACGATATTTTCGTGTTTTTGTATTAACTAATTGATTGTATATACGCAAACTATGTCAGAAACATTTTTTTTTAGAAAATAAAGTGTACCTTTGCGCCCATTAAAAATCACAGATGGAATCTATTAGAAACATTGCAATTATTGCCCACGTCGATCACGGTAAAACAACTTTGGTTGATAAAATTATGTATCACTGTCAGTTATTTCGTGAGAACGAAAACACAGGTGATTTAATCTTAGATAATAACGATTTAGAGCGTGAGAGAGGTATTACAATTACTTCTAAAAACGTATCGGTTCAATATAAAGGAACAAAAATCAATATTATTGACACTCCTGGCCACGCCGATTTTGGAGGTGAAGTAGAACGTGTATTGAACATGGCCGATGGTGTATGTTTGCTAGTTGATGCTTTTGAAGGACCAATGCCTCAAACTCGTTTCGTTTTGCAAAAAGCGATTGATTTAGGATTGAAACCTTGCGTGGTTATCAATAAAGTAGATAAAGAAAACTGTACTCCTGAGGAAGTTCATGAAAAAGTTTTTGACCTAATGTTCGAATTAGGAGCTACTGAAGAGCAGTTAGATTTCCCAGCAGTTTACGGTTCTGCAAAAAACAACTGGATGTCTGATGATTGGAAAGTTCAAACGCAAAACATTGAGCCATTGTTAGATATGGTTATTAAAAATGTGCCTGCGCCAAAAGTAACTGAAGGTACTCCTCAAATGTTGATTACTTCTTTAGATTTCTCTTCTTTTACAGGTCGTATCGCTATTGGTCGTCTTGAAAGAGGGACTTTAAAAGAAGGAATGCCAATTTCTTTGGTAAAGAGAGATGGTAAAATCATCAAATCTAGAATTAAAGAATTACACACTTTTGAAGGTTTAGGCCGTAGAAAAGTTGAAGAAGTTGTTGCTGGTGATATTTGTGCTGTTGTAGGTGTTGAAGGTTTTGAAATTGGTGATACTATCGCTGATTTTGAAAATCCAGAGGCTTTACAAACTATCGCTATCGATGAGCCAACAATGAGTATGTTGTTTACAATTAACGATTCTCCTTTCTTTGGTAAAGAAGGTAAATTTGTTACTTCTAGACATATCCGTGAAAGATTGACAAAAGAGCTTGAGAAAAACTTAGCGATGAAAGTTGGAGAAACTGATTCAGCTGATAAATTCATGGTTTTTGGTCGTGGTGTACTTCACTTGTCTGTTCTTATCGAAACAATGAGAAGAGAAGGGTACGAGCTTCAAATTGGTCAGCCACAAGTTATCATCAAAGAAATTGATGGTGTTAAATGTGAGCCAATTGAAGAATTAACTATCGATTTGCCAGAAAACCTTTCAGGTAGAGCGGTTGAGTTCGTAACTATCCGTAAAGGAGAAATGCTTTCTATGGAAGGTAAAGGTGAGCGTATGATCATTAAATTCAACATTCCATCTCGTGGAATTATCGGTTTAAGAAACCAATTGCTTACTGCTACTGCTGGTGAGGCTATTATGGCACACCGTTTCATCGGGTACGAACCATACAAAGGAGAAATTCCTGGACGTAACAACGGTTCATTAATCTCTATGGAAAACGGAAAAGCAATTCCTTATTCTATTGATAAATTACAAGATCGTGGTAAATTCTTCGTTGATCCAAACGAGGATATCTATGAAGGTCAGGTAATTGGAGAAAATACTCGTAGCGACGATATGACGGTTAACGTTACTAAAACGAAAAAGCTTTCTAACGTTCGTTCTTCTGGAGCTGATGATAAAGCTAGAATTATTCCAGCTATCAAATTCTCATTAGAAGAGGCTTTAGAGTACATCCAAAAAGATGAGTATGTTGAAGTTACTCCAAAATCTTTACGTTTAAGAAAGATTTACTTGAACGAAAATGATAGAAAAAGATTTAAAATCTAATTAGATTTAAAATTCAATATAAAAAATCCCAAATTCCAATTAAGGAGTTTGGGATTGTTTTTTATGTATAGTTTGGAATTTGGAATTTAAGTATTTGAATTTTAAGTAGGTTATCTTTTCAAACTAAAATGTCCTTTTACATTTTTTCCATTAACAAAAAGAAGTGTGAACCAATAATCATCTGAAGGCATTTCTCTTCCGTTAAAAATTCCGTTCCAACCAGATCCATTCTGATTCATTTGTTTTAATAATTTTCCGTAGCGATCAAAAATCGAGATGGTATAGTCTGGCATTTGGTCAATGTTTTTAATTGCCCACAAATCATTGTATCCGTCTCCGTTTGGAGTAAAGAAGCGCGGATAATCTAAGACATATATTTGAAATACATTAGACAGGCCACAGCCATTTTTGTCTCTAGCAATCGCATTATAAACTCCCGGACTTATTTGTGTGAAAGTAGGATCATCTTGAAAAATGGTTCCATCAAGAGAAAATTCATAATTTCCGACTCCAGTATATAGGATTTTTACAGAATTGTCTGTTCCAGAAAAATCTTTTACATCTGCTCCCGTAATTGTAGCTGGTTCAGATAAAATTACTTTGAAGGCTTTGGTTTTTTTACATCCATTTACATCTGTTACCGTCACAGAGTAATCACCAGCGGTATTAACTTGGGTTGAATTTGTTGTACTTCCGTTAGACCAAATATAACTGCTAAAGCCAGTAGCAACGTCTAATGTTATCTCATCACCTTTACAAAGATATTGTGTTACATCTTCAAAATTAGGCGGGTCAAAAGTATGAACAATCAATTCGATAGGAGTTATGTCATAACAGTTTGAGCCATTAGCGGCCCGAGCGTAGATAGTTTGGCTATTTGGCGTAGTATTTTTAAAAATATTGGGTAGCTGATTAGTCTCTGTAACTGCATCTGAAGCTGTCAAAAAATAATTGACTACCAATCCAGGAGGCAAACCCGTTAAAATTTGAGGAGTTACTTCTGTCGCTAAATCAAATTGATATAAACCATCTTGCGTTTCATCTTCATCACACTTGGCAATTGGAGCCTGATTTGGAATTACAGTACTAGAAATATTTAATGTAATTTGAGGTATTGCACTGCAACCAAAAGTATTTTCAATCCTAGCAAAAACAATTTGATTCGGAGTTTTGTTGGTGTAACGTTGTGGATTTGAAATTGGATTTGTTTTAGCTTGTGCATCTGCCAAAGTTTCGTAATATCCTTGATTGATAATCTGCGGATTATTGTTTTTTACGATATTAGCAACTTTGCTCAAATCAAAAATGGTGAAGCCGTCTGCATCATCATCACATTGCAATAAAGAAGTGTTGGTTGATTGAATTTGAGGAGTAAACTCAATTGTGATTTCTCCAGTAGAAATACATGTTGTGCCACTCAAATTTGCTTCAACTTTATACATTCCCGATGTTTGTACAGTATAAGAGGAAGACGTTGCTCCAGGAATCTCAGCATAATTGTTGGAAGCATCTTTTTTGAACCATTTAAAAGTATAAGCTGTTGAGCTTATATTGGTGTCTAAAACATAATTTTCGCCAAAACAGATCGGATTATTATTTGCTACGGTTCTATCTTCTCCAAAATTTATTTTCGTTACAAAACTGCCTGCCTCAATAAAAACTGCCGAGTTGTACTGTCTTGTAGCATCATCGGCGACAACCAATTTTAAATGGTATTTTTTGTTTGGAATAACATCTGTATAAGCATTCATCACCACTGTCTGTCCGGCATAATTAATAGGACTAGAAGCTGTATTATAGCCATTAAAGTAATTTTCGTTAACGGCCTGACAGCCAATAAGTGGTTCTCCACCCGCGCCATTCATGTTGTCAATTTTTGGATGGACTGTTGTCGCAGAAACCGCTGTAGTAGTATTGGGTAAAACGGCAAGATTTTTATAGTTTTCACTGCTTCCAGCTTCTTTAATCAAAAAAGCAAATCCGTCTGAATAAATACAAGGGAAATTAAGTTGATATTCATTCGAAGCAAAAATATAATTGAAGCTAATAGAGTTGGTCAATGCTATAAAATCAAATTCCAAAACTGTTGCTTGTGTACTATTGTTAATTCCCAACGCTTGGTTAAGATCTGCATCGCCGTTCCATCCAGGAACTTCGACTCCTTTAGATTCTTGTTGCTTATAAGGGCCTTCTGCTTTTTTGCTTGGGGAAGTGCTTAAAACGATTCCACTAGAGAATGGAAAATTTGCACCTCCCGTAAAAGAACCGTAACTCTGCTGGTTTGGAGTCGGATTCCCTGAAGCACTTACACTTTCAGTATCTATACAAGAACTATTTATTAAAACATTCTGAATTAAATCGACTGGTGTGGCAGTAGAATTTACAGAGATAGCCTGTGCACTGATTTTGTTATAAAAACAGCACAAAAAGAATGTTAGAAATAAAATTCTTGAAGGACTCATAGTAACAAATATACTACAAATCTCTATTTTTTAATAATTTGTAAGAAAAATGTGTAAATACGAAAGTCCAAATTAAAACAATAAAAACAGCAAAATAATCAACGCTAAAATCAGCATCGGTTTCAATTCCCATTTGTGTGCCAATATTTTTGACAACAGATAATCTTGGGCCTGGATTGACAATTAAATTAGACATGGCTTCCAACGGAAAAAATTGCATTATTTTTTGATTAGTGTTGCTGTCCGGAAAAACTTTGAATGCCAAAATAGCTTTAATAATACCTTCAAGAATGTTCCAAACCAAAAGGAAACCCAATGCAAAAGCAGAACGTTTTACTAATATTCCTAAAAATAAACAGAAAGAAAAGAAGCCTGTCAGTTTTACAAAAAAGGCCAAAAGGTAATCTAAGTCACTAAAGATAATCCCGAACTCTGTGTAAGAAGAAAAGCATAATCCTAGAATTAAGCTCATTACAAAAACAAAAACAGTAGACACAAAGGCAAATAAAACGACAGTTAAGAATTTCGATAGAATAAATTCTTTTTTACTAAGACCGTCAATTAAGTTTTGTTTTAAAGTTCCATAGCTATATTCATTTGCCATCATCGAAACAATAACAATAGCTAAAAAGAATTTCATCCAAGCGGCAACATAAGTATTAAAATGCCAGATAAAAGGAAAATTAAAAATTCCCATTTCTGCCAAATGAAATTTGAAAGGTCCTATGTCGAATTTTATAGCTGCAATTAAGGCTATAAAAGAAAGTAAAATGAAATAAGTTAATGTTAATATTTTACTGGCTTTGTTCATCCAGATTTTTTGCAATTCTATAGAAAGAAGTCTTTTCATGGTTTAGTTTTTTTGAGCGATAGCGTTTTTGGTTAATTCTAAAAATTGTGCCTCCAAACTGTTTTTACGTTTTACTAAATGACTTAAAATAATGTTTTTAAAAAACAAAAACTGATTCAATTCTGAAGCCGATAAATCTGATTTTAAGTAAACCAGAACTTTTCCGTCTTCTTCAGAAATTCTATCAATTGCAGGATGTTCAATTAAAGCAGATTTTAAAACCAAATTATCATTTGACTGAACTTCAAAGAAACCTTCGTTTGAGGACATTCCGTCAACAGAACCAGAATACAAAACTTCACCTTTTCTTAAAACAATTACCTGCGAACATACTTTTTCTACTTCATCCAATAAATGGGAAGCCAACAAAATAGTAGTCCCTTGCGAGGCAATTTTTTTAATGATATCTCGAATTTGATGAATTCCCTGCGGATCTAATCCATTTGTGGGTTCATCTAGAATTAAAATTTCAGGGTCATTTAAAAGAGCCGATGCAATCGCCAGACGCTGTTTCATCCCTAAAGAAAAAGTGCTGAATTTGCTGTCTTTTCTCTCGCTCAAACCAACTAATTCCAGTTTTTCATTGACTTTAGAATAGTTGATGTTTTTGATTTTGCAAACTAATTTTAAGTTTTGCTCTGCAGTCATGTACGGATAGAAATTGGGTCTTTCAATAATGGCGCCGACTTTTTTCAAGGCATCGTGAGTTTCAACATTGCCATCAAACCAGCGATAACTGCCAGACGATTTATTCACAACATTCAATACAATTCCCAATGTAGTCGATTTTCCGCTGCCGTTTGGCCCTAGAATGCCATAAACACGACCTTTTTGTATTTGAAAAGATACATTTTTCAAAGCCTGGATTCGGCCGTAGCTTTTGCTTAAATTCTCAATGGTTAATATGGTTTCCAAATTTTTCTGGTTTTAGTTTTTAGTATGACGAGCCAAGTTGATTTTTGTTACTTTAAATTCTAACTTTAAATCGTATTGACGTAAATTTGTAATAAAGATATTCAAAATGAGCGAGCCTTTAATGGTTTTAAAAAAACCGTCTTACCCTTTAACGCAGCCACTTTTAAGTTACTTAGAACGATACGAGCGTATTTCTAAAGTTTCTGTGTTTTATGATGACTTGCTACGTTTTTCGGGTTCGATAAATGTTTATGATAAAAATGATACCGACACGCTTTGGATTAGGGTATATTATAGCGAATTTGAACGCAATGAAATTGATTTAAATCTAAAGAAGATATACTCGCTTTTGCATTCTGATGGAAATAACGAAATTATTCAATACCTCAATGTCGATGCAATTGACTATTGTACTTTCGGAAATTCGAAGCCTTTTAGAATTAAAGTCCGAAATATTCTCAATGATAACTATGTTCATTTTTACATCAAAAAAGCAGATGCGTCTCGTATTTACGGACTGGAATTGGAAGATATTCTTTCGCCAGATAAAATTAACTTTTTGGTTTATAAGGATACTTTGATCGAAGAGCATATTATCGGAATTCCTGGTGATGTTTTTATGGATACGTTGCTTGATAAATGCAGTGAAATGGAAAAAGCACAGATTGCCAAAGAGTTTGTGAAATTTAACGAACGCTGTATGATTCGTCTTTTGGGTGACATGAGAGCGTATAATTATGTAATTGTTCCAATTCACGATTTTGATCAGGTAGTCTATAAAATTCGTCCGATCGATTTTGACCAGCAATGTTACGAAGGAAATTTTAAAGTGTATCGTCCCCAGTTTTTCAAGGAAAATTTTCCAATGATTCAATTAATCAAAGAGAAATTAGAGGAACGTTCGATCATTCAATATAAAGATGAAGAAAGAGCGATTTTGGCAAAACGTATTCATTCAGCCGAAACTAGAATTAAAAAATTACTGAATATTATGTGCCACGATACCATTTCGACGCAGGAACATTTACTGCAATTAAAAATGGAATTATACCGTTACACGAACGATATGAAATTTAAAAATGCAAAATCAATGGGGCACATCATGCACGCCGCATTTGAATTTATTACCCGTAATTTTAAAAACACTAACTTAGTTTAAAGTTTTAGCCACAGATCAAAAGTTTTAGGAATCATTCTAACCCTTTTAATCTGCGGCAGAATAAAAAAAAATATTATGAAAAAATCTTTTTTAGTAGTTGTTTCTATAGTTTTATTAGCTTGCCAGAAACAATCTGGTTCTGATTTAAAAGAACTTTATTCGCTTCCGAAAAAATTGAAAGAAGTTTCGGGAATCGCTTATTTTCCTGAAACTAAAACCCTTTATACGTTGGAAGACAGCGGAAATAAGAATGCTATTTATGCTATCGATTCTAAAGGGGAATTAGCCAAAACCATTACGATTTCAAACGCTACAAATGTAGATTGGGAAGATATTACAAGAGATAAAACGGGAAATATCTACATTGGCGATTTTGGAAATAATGATAATGAGAGAAGAGATTTGTGTATTTATAAGCTGCCCAAAAATGAATTGAATCATAATGTAGCTAAAGCTGAATATAAAATTTCATTTTCATACCCAGAGCAAAAGGAATTTCCGCCAAAGAAAAAAGAAATGTTTTACGACGTTGAAGGTTTCTTCGAACAAGGAGGCTTTTTTTATCTTTTTACCAAAAATAGAAGCAAAGGTTTTGACGGAACAGCTTTTATCTACAAAATCAAAAATGCTGCAGGAACTCAGAAAGCAGTTCGAATTGGAGAATTTAAAACTTGCAATAATTACAATCATTGTGTGCTGACCAGCGCTACAATAAGTCCTGATGGTAAAAAAGTAGCTTTGCTAAGTCACGATAAGGTGCTTTTGTTTAAAAACTTCAAGGGAGATTTATATCATAAAGGAACTCAAACGGAATTAAGCTTAAATCACTTCTCACAAAAAGAAGCTATAGTTTTTAAAGACAACAACACCGTACTTATAGCCGATGAAAAAACAAACAAAATAGGAGGAAAAGTGTATGAGTTTAAACTCTAGGTTACTAAGATTCTAAGTTTCTAAGGTGCCAAGAAAACATTAGCCACGAGTTCACGATTTTTTATTTTAAATAATTCGTGAATTCTTGCTATTTTTTTAAGCTCAGAGCTAAAAAAACTTAGAACCTTAGCATCTCAGAATCTCAGCATCTTTTTTTAAAAACTATATGCTGCCCCAAAAATCAATCTTCCAATTTCGTCTGGAGATTTGAAATAAGAGATTCTTGCTGTAATAACATTTATCGCATTCAGCCAAAGTCCGCCGCCGTAATCTTGGTGCCACTTTTTAGAATTTTCGCCATCAAGCCAAACTCTTCCATAGTCGAAACCTCCTAAAATTCCGTACGTAAAAGGCACAATCGTTTTGCGGATTTTTCCTATGCTCAAACGTAAATCAGAGCTTTGGGAGAAGTAAGAATTTCCTAAGAAACGCTCATTTCTAAAACCTCGTAAATCAGTATCGCCTCCCAGAGAAGCACCTTGATAGAATTCGTAATTATTGTTGAAAATGGCCTTTCCTTTAAGATAAGTGGCTAATATCAATTTTCCGTTGTGATCAATTTTATGCGTAAATCCTAAAACACTTTCAAGCGTAGGGAAATTCTTTTTGGTTTCGTCAAGATTTGTCGTCCATGTTCCTGCGATCATAAAATACATTCCTAATGTAGGTTTAGCGGCAAAATCTGAATTTTTAAATAGATATTTTACTTTTAAACTTCCGTAATTCTGGCTGTCAAATACATTTGGATTTACAATGCCTGGAATATTGATGTATCTATTTTCTGTGTCTTCAACTGTCATTCTTTGGAAAATGGGTTGAATGCTAAATTCGCTTCCATATCTTCCAACATGACGAATAGCGCCTGAAGCATTAAATTTTCTAATGCGCACACGATTGTAATCCATTCCTAAATCGTCATCGTATTGCGATTCATTTCCGTAACCAAAATAGTTCATGGCAAAATTTGGAGTGGTGTACAATGATTCCACATCAATAACCCATTTGCCTAATAAACCAGGGAAATGTGCGGCATAATTAAACTCTAAACCGCCAGTTGCAAAATAGTAGAAAGCATTAAAAATATGTCTTTGCGTGTACGGATTTTGTTTAAAATTATTAACCGTATAATTGACGTTAACTCCTACTTTTACACCATCATCCGGATTATAGCCAATGTTTGGAAGACCAGAAACTACATTATATTTTGGTCTTTCGTAATTGTAAGCATTAACTTCGTAATCGTCAGTAAGCTGTGTTTGGGTTTTAGAATCAAGATTGTATGTGTTTTCTTTAGATTTGAAATCGTAGACAATAACCTTTCTTCCGTTTTCAATATTATAAGTATCGTTGTTCTGGCCTCCAATCAGACGAATTTTAATGCTGGATTTTTCTTTTCCTTTTACTTCAAAAACATCATTATTGTCAAGTCCGTAAATCCAAAGATTTTTGGTTTTATCATCGGTTACATTTTTGGTGTAAAGCAATTCATCGCCTTCTTTTTTGATTCTGAAAACCTGAATTTCAATACCTTTCTTTACGTTATGATTTAAAACAAACTTGTCTTTTTTGTCTGTTCCCGCAATCATAATGGTCTTGTCTAAAACATCAGAATACTCACGAGCATATTTCTGAAGATCCTTTTTCCTGCTTTTTAGTTTTGCTTTGATTTCATCAACTGTTTCGTCCTGCACTTCTTTTGGCATGTTTTTGAAAGCCACGTCGATATCTGCATCTGTCAAATTTTCCTGAATGTACTTGGCTTGTTCAACCCATTCTTTTTGTCCAGCAGTTTTTAGAAATGCCAGATCCATTGGGTAAGGTTCTCTGCTCAGCCATTTAACATTGATTCTGTCGCCTTTAAAAGTTCGCATATGACGAAGCGGAGGCATATTCATTATAAGCGAAAGCAAAGCGCCATCGTATTTTACAAAAGCCTGATCACGGTCACGCGGAATTGGTCTGTAAACCACCTTTCCATCTTCTTTGTATTCAGCCCAACGCCATTGATCGCTATGTCGATCCCAATCACCTAAAAGAATATCAAACAAACGCGCTTTGATATATTCTTTTTCATCAACAGTATATTTTTCATCTTTATGAAGGTTCAGCATCATATCATCAGTTCCGATGATGTTGCTTGGTTTTCCAAAATTTTTACCATCAAGATGGTTGTCAGCAGGTCTTTCTTCAACCATATATAACTGGTCTCCAAAACTCGCATTAAATTCACCCAAACCATTTTGTTTCGGAATATAATATAAGATTGGATTCGTATGCCTCAATCCGATTTGATCTGACATGCCTCCAATAGCGAAAGAAGAATAAGGGTGAGATGTTGTGTAAAAATCAAACAAGAAATCTTCGGCGTAGGTTTTTTCAAATTCATTCACCACATATTGATCTTTAAAAGCCACTGATTGCAAGAATACAGTCGCACTTTTTTTCATAGCACGCATGATATATTCACGCCCTTGAGGATCAGACATTCTTAATGAAACGGATTGATGTCCCCCGCCTTCGCGAATGGGTTTTAAGCCTCCTTTTAAAGTGTCAATTGTAGCAATTCTCGCTTCAATCGGTAGACTGTAATATTTTCTATAATGCTGGCCGAATAAAAATCTGTGAAATGCACTTTTTTGAGTCATTTTTGGAGAATAAATCGAAGTGGTCACAGTTTCAGGAAACTTGTTGGGAATATCAGAAGCCCAGTTAATTTCTTTGGCTTTTATAATCTCTCGCTCAAAAAGCAACTTTTCTTTGCCATTTTCATTTCCATAAAAAGAAACTTTTGCATCTCCGCTTTTAAACATAGTTAATGTTGCATAACCATTTCCGCCATATGAAAAATCATAAGGATTGATCGCTCGTGCGGCTTCCGATTTTGAGCCTGCTCCGCTGATAATCTGCTGGATATTTTCTTTGCTGATATATTGCAGATTATGATCGTGACCAGAAACTACAATCACATTTTTCTGCTTTTGCAAAAGGGTTTTAATCCTTTTAGTATAAATCGTATATTGTTTGTTCTGGATATCTTGCGGATTTACACCAGAAGTTTTTCGCAACAAATTAATGAATGAACCAATTATCGGAAACGGAATTTTTTGCTCTAAAGGAAATAATTGTTTTTCTAATGAAAATTGCCCGCCGTGTGTTCCGTTGCTTAGTAAGGGATGATGAATAGCCAAAACAACGGTTTTTTCTTGATTTTTGTTTAAAAGACCTTCGAGTTCTTCAAAAAAAGCTTCTCTGGTTTTGATTTCGCAATTATCATTGATTGTTGGATGATCGTTCCAGTCTTCAAGAAACCATTCACTATCAACAGCTATCAAAGTAGTCGTGCTATCTATTTTTACGTTTTCAATAGGGCAGGATTTCCTTGGAAGAAAACCTTTTTTATCATTTAAATATTTCGTAACAAAATCAGCTTGACGTTCTAGCCCTTTGATACCGCTGTACCAATCATGATTTCCAGGAATTACGATTGTTTTTCCTTTAAAACCTTCAGTTAATTTTAATTGATTGGTTAATTTAGTTTCTGCTAAAGCCTTATCCTCAGGATGCTTATCACCCGGAAATCCCTTCGGATAAATGTTGTCGCCTAAGAAAAGAAGCGTTGACTTCTTACTTGCTTTCTTAAGTTTTTTATGCAGAAGTTCAAGCGTTTGCTGTGCCTGTTCTTCGTCGGCATTTCCAGCATCTCCAACAAGGAAAAAAGTATGTGCAATTTTTATGGTGTCTGTTGCGTTTTCTGTTTCGTTGGCACTAACATTTTTTCCGTATTGCGGTTTGCGAGTGGCGCAGGCGTAAACAATGAATAGGGCAATAATTGCTAATGAATAGTTTTTAATCTTAGCAATAAAATGATTATCCAAAAACAATTTCATAATTTAGTGGTATAAAAATATTCTTTATGAATCTAATAGAACAATCCGAAGATTTCGTGAGTAATTTACTCAAAGATAAACTTTCTAATTTATATTCTTACCATAATTTTAATCATACTTTTACAGTTGTTACTGCAGTCAAAGAACTTTGCAAAAAAGAAGATGTAAGCGGTGAGGATAAGGAAGCACTTTTGGTTGCTGCATGGTTTCATGATACGGGATATATTGAAGGGTATGAAAATCATGAAAAAACAAGTACAAAAATTGCTGCTGAGTTTTTACGAGAAAAAGGAAAATCGGAAGAATTTATCGCGCTTGTTTCGAGTTTGATTCTAGCTACTGTTAAAGAATATGAGCCTAGAACACACTTAGAAAAGATTATTAGAGATGCAGATTATGCTCATTTAATGGGAGCTGAATATGCGACAACTTGCGAATTATTGCGTTTGGAATTAAAAAATGCAGGTATAGTGAGTTTTTCTAATGAGGAATGGACTAGAGAAAACCTGAATTTTTTATTGAATAAACACAGATTCTACACAGATTACGCCTTGAGAAAATGGCAGCCTCTGAAAGAAAAAAATCTTTTATTAATTCAGAAAAAAATCAATAAACAGGAATTGAAAGCCGCCGCAGCACTCGAAGAAGAAAATAAAAAAAGAGAGAAAGCTGAAAAAGCCGATAAACCAGATCGTGGAATTGATACTTTATTTCGTGTCACTCTTGGAAATCATACGCGTTTAAGCGGTATTGCAGATAGCAAAGCCAATATTTTATTGTCTGTAAATGCCATTATTATTTCGATAGCTTTGTCTTCTATTATTCCAAAATTGGATAGTCCGAAAAATGCGCATTTGGTCGTGCCAACGTTTATTATGCTGATGTCGAGTGTAATTACAATTATTTTTGCGATTCTTTCTACACGCCCGAAAGTAACATCTGGATTTTTTACTCGAGATGATGTAGAAGCTAAAAAAGTGAATTTGATGTTTTTTGGAAATTTCTACAAAATGCCGCTCGAAGATTATGATTGGGCAATGAACGAAATGATGAAAGACCGTGATTATTTATACTCAACCATGATTAAAGATTTGTATTATTTGGGATTGGTTTTACAGCGAAAATATAATTTACTCCGAATTGCCTACAATTTTTTCATGTTCGGAATTATCATAACGGTAATTGCATTTGTGATTGCTTTTAAGTCTATTTAAATTAAAATTTTAAACACATAGAAACATAGATCTTTTTGTGTAAAAAAGAATAGAGAAAGAAACTTGTTTCTCACACATAGCTCAAAATTCAGAAAGCTTTGTCAAAGTTTAGACTTTGACAAAGCTTTTTTCAATATTAGGTGCGACTATGTTTTTTTCAAAAAAATGAAATGCCTTTTATCGGTTTTCAAAATCTATGTTTTTAAAAACAAAAAAAGCTCAACTATTTAGTTGAGCTCATCTAATAAATCCTGATAGGTTATTTTTTTAATTCCTGGATTCGAATTATTGTTGATTACTTTCACGCGAATCGCTCTCAAACCAGAAACTCCCTGAAGATCTTCAACTTCAAATTGTTCAATAGAAGGCTCCAGAATTTTTTTATGTTGCAGGTATTTAATATATTTTAAATATTCTGCTTCTTCACTATTTTGAGAGTAAACAATTGTAATTTTCTCTTTTTCAGTAATTCTTTCGTTTGTGCCTTTGATATGAGATTTGTCAATTCGTTTTTTAACCACTTCATATCTTGCATTGTAAGTTCCATCTACATCAAAACGTTTTTCATCCATTCTGAAACGTATAGAAAGCGCAGAACTAAAAACCAGAATCAGTGACGTGACATCCAATTCATATGGTAAAGATTCTTTAAGATCATGGTGTTCTAGTTCCATTTCGCATAAAGTCTGCAATTGCCATAAACGAAGATTATGCAGATACATAATATCGAATGGTTTTGTTGGCGAAATAGAAGCTCCAATATATAAATTGTGCTCAACACCATCCGTTTTAAAACGTTCATAGTAATGCGGATAAATCTGCTGGGCTTCAACTTGTTTTCTGTCTAAAACCGTTGCCAATCTTTTATTGATAATCGACATGGCATTGTCAAACTTCTTTCTTTCCTGATAAAACATGCCGGTTTTTTCATCCAGTTTTTCAAAATACAATTCTTCAAGCTTTTTACTTTTTGGATTGCTTTTAGTGTTTTTTAATATCGGATGAATTTCTTCTTCAATATAACGCTGTACATGCTGTTCTGTATCTGCTTTTAAAGGAAAATCCAATTCGCTTCTAAGCGATTCCAATTCAAATTTTCTTTGTTCCAACAGAACAAGATTTGAATTAGAGTCTTGATTATCAAAGATCTCTAACAGAGCTGTAAGTTGACTTTTTAAATCAATTTTAACCGTTTCGTTTCGGTGTTCAGACGAACTTTTAATGTCGATCTGGCCGTACAGCGGATATACATTTTTAAAAACGATTTCTTTAAAAATATAATCTTTTGTATGATTCATATTTTGAAAATAGTTCTGTGATTCTCTTTTGAATTTCCAATACACGCTCGGGTGAATGGTGGTATATTCTCTTTGAATAATAGCTTCGATCTGATGCTGCATATCAGTATTATAGCGATCAATTGTATCAGTTAAATACGGAAGAACCAAATCCAGTTTGGTAGCATTTACACTGTTCAAATCTCTTGGGTTTTGAGAAACCAGTTCGACAACGCCCAATAAATGCCCGCTTTTAATAACAGGAGCAAAAATACAGCTTTGAATATTCTGCGATAGCAAATGTTCGCCAAGTCTCTTGTTTGTAGATTCTTGAGTAAACTTGCTGACGTTGGAAATTACAAAAGGCTCTTTATTATCTAGTAAATTTTCGAAAGAACATCCAAAAAAAGCATTTTTGCAATCCACTTCCTGATTGTCAGAAAGAAGAAAGCTTTTCATATTATTTTCGTATTTCGCGGGTCTAATAAATTTCTCTTCCTCCGGATTATAGATAATAAATCCGACTTTCAAATTCGGAAGATTAAAAATGGATTGAAAAATATTAGAAACTTCCTCATCAGTCGTAACTGTTTTTGGACCAGGTTTCAAGAGATTGCTCTTCAATATAGAAATGGCACTTTCTGTTGTAGCATCAAATAATGAAACGATTCCAAAACCTCTTAAAATCCAGCTTCCTGGAGGAAATTTAGATTTCCATAAATTAATATCGTTGTAATTATCAATTAATTGATCGATATCTTCTTGAGTTAATGGAACAGAATTTTCCGTTGGAATAACTTCCATGAAATCGGCATTATATAAAATCCTATAATGTTTTTCTACGCCATTTTCGTCTGGAATATCGTAGAAAAATGGCTGATTAAAATCAATGCGCTGATTGTAATAATAGCTGAGAATCAGACAGCAGTTGTTAATATAGAATTGATGGTCGCTAAAATCACGAATTTCCATGTAAAATTCGTCTCCCGCATTTTTCAAGATTTTCTTAAAACGCTCGGTATAATTAAAGGAGATGTTTTGAAATGGAATTGTAACCGCTTTTATTTCGTTGTGGGTCAATGCAGTCGGAAACAAATCGGCTAGAATATTTTTGATCAAAGCTTCATTTTCTTTGATAATAGAATAATCTCGCACCCCAGTTTTTAGTTCTGGAATTAAATCAATTTGTTGTAAAATCGCTTTAGCATAGTTAGATCTATAATCAATGTCTGACAGCGCAATTTCTTCAAAAGATTCAATTAGCTTTTGGAATGAAATTATAGTGGTAAAAGGACTTTCTTTAAAAAATTGAATATCCATCTTAGTTTATTTTTAATGCAAATTTAATGATAAATTAAGAATGAACGCTATTTTTCAATTTCTTTCCTCTATAGTTAAATAGTTGTTTTTCTTATAATTAAAGGTTTAGCGCTAACCGAATTTTATTTTAACTAAAATTTAACATATTAAATAACGGAACGATCGTTCCGTTATTATATCTTTGTACCATAATAATTGAATAATCAATAACTTAAAAACAAATAGCAATGAAAAATTTAGAAAATAAAGTTGCGATAGTAACTGGCGGAAACAGTGGAATTGGATATGCAGCGGCTGCTGATTTAGTGGCAAAAGGTGCAAAAGTAATTGTAACGGGAAGAAACAAAGAAGCTTTAGCGAAAGCAGAGGAAGAACTAAACGTTACAGGGATTGTAGCTGACCAATCTGATTTGAAATCAATTGATGGTTTAGTTGAAGAAGTAAAAGCAAACTTCGGAAAAGTAGATATTTTATTTTTAAATGCTGGAATAGCGGCTTTTGCGCCAGTAGATTCAGCTTCAGAAGATCATTACGACAGTATTATGAATGTGAACGTAAAAGGAGTTTATTTTACAGTTCAAAAAGTATTGCCAATTTTAAATGACGGGGGTTCTATCATTTTTAATACTTCTGTAAATGCTCATGTCGGAATGCCAAATTCTAGCGTTTATGCAGCGAGTAAAGCAGCAGTATTATCCTTAAATAAAGTTTTTGCTGTAGAATTGGCTTCAAGAAAAATTAGAGTAAATGCTGTTTCTCCTGGTCCAATTGAAACGCCTTTGTACGGAAAAGTTGGTTTAGAAAAAGAAGAAGTAGAAGGTTTAGGATCTGCTCTAGGCGAAAAGATTTTATTGAAACGTTTTGGGCAGTCTGCTGAAGTTGCAAAAACAGTTAGTTTCTTAGCCTCAGACGACGCTTCGTTCATTACAGGATCTGAAATTGTAGTTGACGGTGGACTTATCGTAAACACAGTGCTATAATTTTTTGACTAATTCAGGAACGATTGTTCCGTATAATTATTATCTTTGTGTAGAATTTTAATTTGATGTCATGGCTAGAACGAAAGAATTTAATGAAGATCAGGCTTTAGATAAAGCAATTGAGATTTTTTGGCACAAAGGTTACAACGGAACTTCTGCGCAGGATTTGGTGAATCACTTAGGGTTAAGCCGTTCTAGCTTGTATGATACTTTTGGAGACAAGCAAAAACTTTTTGTAAAGTCATTAAAAAGATATCAAAAGCAAAATTTGGATAGTCTTAATGAGCTTTTTGAAAATGCTGAGAACATAAAAACCGCTTTGATTGAAATTTTCAAACAAGCGGTTATAGAAAGTCTTCAAGATCGAATTACAAAGGGCTGTTTTATGGTAAATTCTGCAGTCGAATTGGCGATGCATGATCCTGAGATTGCAAAAATCGTTCACGATAATCAGAAAGTGGTAGAAGACATTTTTTGCAATGCTGTAAGAAAAGGACAGGAGTTAGGCCAGATTTCAGAGAAACAAGATGCAAGATCACTTGCAAGATTTATTTTCAATAATTATTCTGGAATTAGAGTTTTGGCTCGTGCAGGAGAAAGAGATAAGCAAGTTTATGATGATATTTTAAAATCGATTTTCGTTTTGTTTTAGAAAATCAGTTTCAATAAAAAAAGGCAATTACAAATGTAACTGCCTTTTTTTGTATTAAGTAAGTAATAGAAAATGAAAACTTCTTAGCTTTTTTCTTCTTTGTTGAAGTAAACTAAGTAGTAATACATTTGTTTTTCTTCATCCCAGCCTTTTTCAACAAATTTTTCTGCACTTTCAGGATTGATAAAATCCATTTTAATCTGAATATGAGTGTCCAGATTAATTACATTTTTAATCGATTTTCTAGCGTCAGAAACTGCTGCGTTGGCAATAGGGAATGAGGTAACATCTTCGATGCTGTATTTTTCTCCTTTATCAACTTTATAGTTTTTAAATTCAGGAATCAAATCAGGATTGTCTAGTACTTCATTCAAGAAATTCTGCTCTTCAAACTGATCATTTTTAGCGAAATAATTCACAGATCGATTCATAAACATTACTTCCTCTTTCTTGTCTTCTGCCGGCAAAACGACGTCTTTTGCGAAGTTTTGACAGAACTTTAAATATTTTTTAGTGATGAAATTTTCATCTTCAAAAGCATCAACAGATAAAAAGTGCTCCAACCAGTAACGCGCGTCATAACGGTTGCTGTCAACTGTTAGGATTTTATATCCTTCTTCTTTTTTGTAGTTGAAAATCAAACATCCTTTATCTAATTTACTCAAGTTAATTCCTTGCTGTAAAATCATTTCAAGATTGCTTCCGTTTTCTTCAAACTGTAAAAAGTCGGCTTGCAGTTCGCTTTTAAAAATACCAATTGCATCCACAACATTATTATCAATGCTTAAGTTGGTCAAATAAGTCACATAAACCTCTCCGTTTTTAATATGCGGGTGATTGGATTGCTCAAATAAATGCTTTGTGATGTTTTTAGAAACCTCATGCACATTTGAAGGGTTAGCAAAAATCTCAGTTGCATATTTAAACATGTCGTTGTAGTCCAAGTCCACTTCGTGCGCAAACTGATAATAGTTTTCTTCTTTTTCTCTAAAAGGCTTAAAAAAGAATTCTTTTATTAGCGGCACAATTTCGTCATTTAAATTAAACGGCTGTTCCGATAAAAAAATAGCTTCGTTACGGCTTTTGTTTCCTACGCGGTGTATTGACAGCGTGTCGATGTGGGTGTTGAATAAGTTGATCATTTTTTTTGAGTTGCTGAGATTCTAAGTTTCTAAGATACTAAGTTTTTTTAGATAGTGTCCTTTACTTTTTTAATTAACGACGCTAACATTCTCTCGATCTCTCGACTATCCTCATATAAAAGGTTAAATTCTTCTTCGCTTATGTAAATTATATTTTTTGCAATTTCAAGTTGGGTCTGCATTTCAAATAAAGAACCTAGAGAAATATATAAAAATCGTAAAAAATCTTTATTACTTTCTCTTCCAGATCCTTCTGCAATGTTACTTGGAATTGATATTGAACTTCGACGTATTTGTGAAGTTAATCCAAAAGTTTCTTCTTTTGGGAAAGTTCTTGTTGCTTTATAAACTTTTGTAACTAAGGAAATTGATTTCTGCCAGACCAAGATCTTTCTAAAATGACTCATTAACTTATCTTTTAAATTAAATATAAAAATAAGAAAAAACCGTCAAAATTTAAAAAACTCAGAATCTTAGAGTCTCAGCATCTTAGCAACTTACGTTAGTTCCAATTCTCCTCAAATCCATAATCTTCGAAGCTGTCATCGCCTTCGAACATGTCAAGATCGTCTTCGTCTAGATCGTCTTCAAATTCTCCGTAGATATCATTGTGCATGTCATCGGCTTCGAAGTTTTTTTCAAGAGCTTCGTCTGGCATTTCACCGTGAGAGAATAAAGTTTCTGGGTAAGTTGCTCCAACAGCTTCATCTTCAATAGCAGCCAATTCAACTAAGAAAGTCCACATGCTGATAAAATCATAAACGTAGATAATCTTTGTATTTTCTTTGTCTAAAATACTAGATAACGGATAATCGTTCATGGTTCTTATTTCGCCAGGAACATCTCCTGTATCAAAAAGCGGAATTTCATCTTCTTGATTCCATGTATCATCACAAGTATAAAATGAAGCCACTTCTGATCCGTCAAAGCCAAAAGCATTGAAGATTGCATTGTGTAAATCCTCAAGAGTATCATCTTCAAGAATTGCAATGTCTCTAAAAATATCTTCTTCGGCGTCTAGAATAACTCTAAATTTATAAACCATAATCTTTGTTTTTATTGAGAGGTCAAAGGTAAAATATAAAAAACGAAATTCGAATCTCGAATTGCGATTTGTTGAAAAGATTTTAGAAAGTTGATTTTCAATTAGTTTGTCTGGCTGAGGGGAATCGAAGCCTTTTTCCAATAGGAGTGCCCTTCGACTCCGCTCAGGGAGACAAACGAGACTCGAAAACTTTTACTTTCTCGCCAATCTTTTTCTAATTTTATGATAATGTTTGTGATAAGTACTATGACTCGGATAACTTCTGCTTGGAGTAATATTATTAAAAATCAAAGCGATTACAAATAAAATTAAAACACCAACTAGAACTGGCGAAATCACATACATATAGCCTAAACTTTTTATTTGTGCTGAACCTGTAACTGCAATTAGAGCTGTTGCACCTCCAGGCGGATGCAATGTTTTTGTAATCTGCATGAAAATAATGGAAAGCGATACCGCGAGAGGAGCAGTTATCCAGACAATATCTGGCACTAGTTTGTTTACAGTGACACCAATAAAAGCTGAAATAAGATGTCCTCCAATTAAATTTCGTGGTTGTGAAAACGGACTTTGTATAATTCCGTAAATCAAAACACTAGATGCGCCAAAAGAGCCGATTAAATAAACTACATCACTGCCTGTAAATTGTGAAGATTCAAGATAGGCTAAAATTCCGATTCCGACAAACGAACCTAAAAACGACCAAAAGTGCTCTTTATAATCAATTAAAGTTTCCTTGTAAAGAATGTAACGTGTTTTGCGATAGCTTCTTTTTATTTTTTCTGTTGGCATTATTGTGGTATTATATTTTGCTCGTTATGTTTTTAAATATACTTTGCTGTATGTTCTTAATCTTCAGATTATAATATTCTGAAATTATTTAACTAAACTTGGAGAATAACTGTAAACGGTGTACGGATAAATTGTTTTTGCAGTGTATTTTGAAATCAGGCAAACGGCAAGAATTGGGAAAAACAAAGTATAATCGTTTGTTAAACCACAAACTAAGAAAATTGCTGTGAAAGGTGCATGAATACTGGCACTTAAAACTGCAGCCATTCCGATAATCATAAAGTTAATAGGAATTACATTTACATGGAAAAAGCTGTTTAAGATGGAAGCCAGTAATAATCCTAAAAATGCTCCAATAAATAAACTTGGCGCAAAAACACCGCCGTCACCGCCAGAAGCCAATGTGATTGAAGTAACAATTGGTTTTAGAATTAAAATTCCAATAAATGTTAAAGCTAAAGTTATCGTCAATTGCATTTGAGGTGCGTTACTGAAAATTCCTTTTATAGCATGGTAACCTTCTCCATATAATTGAGGGAAAAAGAATAACGATGCGCTTAAAACAATAGAACCTAAAATGATTTTGTAATAATGCGTATTGATTTTAGCAAATTGCGATTTGAAGAATAAAACACATTTTGTTAAGTAAACTGAATTCATTCCCGCTAAAATTCCTAAAAGAATGAAGTACGGAATCGCTTTTAAATGCCATGTTGTAATTGAAACGGCAAATAATGGTTCTTCTTTTAAAATCGTTAGCAAACCAAAAGCAATTGAAACAGCGATTAAATTCGAAATTACAAATGCTCGTGTTACTTTTCTGGAAATTACTTCGAAAGCAAATAAAACGCCAGCGATCGGACTGCTGAAAAGTGCCGTAACGCCCGCCGCAACACCCGCACAGATTAATTCGGTTTTGTATTGACGGAAAACATTTTCTTTTTCGTGAGCAACAGAACCAATAGTTGCCGTTGCTACAACTGTAGAAACTTCAATTCCTGTTGAACCTCCAAAAATAACGGTTAATAATCCGTTTATGAAATGTGATGGAATTTTATAAGATGGGAGATTTTTAGATTTTGATGCCGTGCTTTCAAAAACTTCCTTGATTCCTTTGTTTTCTTTTTTCTTGAAAAGGTATTGCCTTAAGAAATAAATTACCGACAGACCGAAAACTGGAAATACGATATAAAATATGGGATGAACTGAAACTTCGTGAAAGAAAATCTCTTCGTAATACTCTGTTATTCGTTTTAAAGATATTCCGAGAAAAGCCGAAAGAAAGCCAATTAAAATAGAAACAATAACTAATTTTCGGAGTTTAATTAATTGATGATTTTTTTTGATTTGCGCCGTTTTGTTCATCAGAAGTAAATTTGAAATCGCACTTTTTTTGTGCGGGTTACAAAATTAAGCATCAAATTCGGTTTTTTATAGGAAATCTTGAATTTAGTGTGTTAAAATGGGTATTAGTAAGAAAAGCTTTCGTGTTAGGGTTTTGCCACAAAGGCGTTAAGACGCAAAGTTTTTTATTTAAGGCAAAGACTAAACAGGTAGTTTGTCATTTCGACGAAGAAGAAATCTTCACAAGTAACTCCGCAATCAAAATCGCCAATCTTTGTAGAGCTTCTCGCGGAGATTTCTCCTTCGTCGAAATTGTAAAAAATGCGAAATATCTTTGCGTCTTAGCGCCTTTGTGGCAAAAAACTATCTTTCATAAAACTCAATCGGCAATAAATCAGGATCTGCAATAAAAGTGAAACGTTTTTCAGTTGTTTCATCAATTCTTATCGGTTCTGATTCTATGTTTTTTGAAGTTAAAAAAGCAATCGTTTCTTCTAGATTAATTACTTCAAAAGCTAAATGGCGCAAACCAACCGCTTCTGGTCTTGAAGGTCTTTGCGGCGGATTTGGAAATGAAAATAATTCAATAACGTAAGAACCATTTAGAGCCAAATCTAATTTATACGATTGGCGTTCTTCGCGATAGATTTCTCTAATTATAGTTAAACCTAAAATTTGAGTGTAGAAATATTTCGATTTTTCGTAATCGGAGCATAAAATGGCAATGTGGTGAACTTTATTAAGGGTAAGCATTATTTTGTGGATTCAGGTTCTTGATTTAATTTTCGAATAACTTTTGCTGGATTTCCAACTGCGAGCGAATTGTCAGGAATATCTTTTGTGACAACAGATCCAGCACCAATAACACAACCTTTTCCGATTGTTACGCCAGGGCAGATAACAGAGTTTCCCCCAATCCAGCAATCGTCTCCAATGGTTACTGGATATGCATTTTCTAATGTTTTTCTCAATTCAGCGTCAAGCGGATGAGAAGCAGTATAAATCTGAACATTTGGCGCAATAAATACATTCGCCCCGATTGTTACAGGCGCGCAGTCTAAAACCACACAATTCACATTAAAATAAACATTTTCGCCAGCAAAAATATTGTATCCGTAATCACAGTGAAAAGGAGGTTCGATATAAAAACCAGCTCCAGCGTTTGGAATAAGTTCCTTTAAAATTTCTTTTGCTTTTTTGGTAACTCGGTATTCTTTTACATTTAAGCTGTGTAAAAGGTTTTTTGCCGCACGGCGTCCTTTTACTAATTCAGGATCAAAAGCGTTATAGTATTCGCCAGAGATCATTTTTTCTTTTTCGGTTTTCATATTTTACATTTTCGTCTTGGCGATTTTTTCATGCATTTTCGGAATTTCCTGTAATGATGCGGTACAATACCAAGGCGTTAATTCGGCTTCGAGTAAATTGGCTTTTATAGCCGGATCGGTGGCAACAAGAGCTTTAGCTTCTTCTATAGTTTCTACATTAAAGATATAAATGCCACGATAATTTCTGTCGTTTTTCATGAAAGGCCCAGCCACAGCCAGTTTTCCTTCTTTTGCTAATTTTCCAATGTTGGCCATGTGACCTTCAAACAATTTTTTCGTTTCTTCTTTTGACGCTGTTGTATTGCTTCCAGATTTTAGAAGACAAAAAACATATTTCTTCATTCCGTATTCGTCAGCATGAAGTGATGTGGCTAAGGCTTCATCATATTTTGCTTCACTTTCTTGTGAAAAACCGATTGCATTAAAAAATAAAAATGCTAGAATAAAAATTGAGGTCTTCATTTGATCAATTAATTTTAGAATTAGTCTCAATTTTGTCATTTCGACGAAGGAGAAATCTTCACAAGAAACTCCGTAAAGAAAGTAGTCAATCTTTGTCGAGCTACCAACGAAGATTTCTCCTTCGTCGAAATGACAATACTGCGCGAAAATTTTTTTTATAATTAAAGCAGTTTCTTCAAAATAACAATCTGTCCTAAATGATACACATCATGTTGAATAATTCCGTGAATGTGTTCGTAGTAGGTATGACCATTATTCACATAAATTTTAGCTAAATCTTCGTCATCAAAACTTTCAAAAAAAGCATTCCAGGAATCTTGAGATTTTGCCAGTGTCTGAAGCGATTGCTCCCAAGCAGCCTCAGAAGGATCTATTACAGGAACAAAATAATTATGGTCTGGAGTTATGATTGTTTCTCCTTGCATACGTTGTAAAATATTTCTTCTCCATTGAATCAAATGATTTACAATTTCCCAAATTGTATTAAGGTTTGGGTTTACTTTTTTATATGCCTGTTCAGCAGTTACATTTTTTAATGTATTGTCTAAATTGACTTCAAGCCAAGGATTTCCGTTATAAATAGACTGATATAGATTCGAAATTCGTTTACTTTCTGACATAAAATAATGATTTTGGTTTTCCTAGCTAAGATACAAATTAGTATTTTACAACTCATCCTCGAAAATCTACAATTGGGTTATTATATATTTTTTAACGTTTAATGTTAAAATACATTTGCCTCATCAAAACCAAAGATGATATGAAAACCAAATTATTTTTTACAGTTAGCTTTTTATTTTTTACCGCATTAATTTTTGCTCAAAATACAATTTCAGGAAAAGTAGTAGACCAAAAAGGAAAACCAGTTGCAGGCGCAAATATTTATATTGACGGAACTTACGATGGAGCAACAAGTTCTGAGACTGGAGATTTTTCTTTTGAAACTGCAGAAACAGGAAACAAGTTTCTAGTGGTTAGTTTTTTACTTTTTGAGACTTACAAGCAAGAAATTGATGTTACCAATTATAAAGATCAAACGGTAAAATTAAGAGAAAATGTTAATGCTCTAGATGCTGTTGTCATTACAGCGGGAACTTTAGAATCTGGAGATAAGGCGAGAGTTTCAGTTTTAAAACCTTTAGATATTGTGACCACAGCAGGTTCTGCTGGAAATATTGTGGCGGCATTGCAGACTTTGCCAGGAACGCAGACGGTTGGCGAAGACGGACGTTTGTTTGTGCGTGGAGGTGAAGCGAGCGAAACTCAAACTTTTGTAGATGGAATTCGTGTAGCGCAGCCTTACGGTGCAACAACCAATAATTTACCGACTAGAAGCCGTTTTTCTCCATTCTTGTTCAGCGGAATTGCATTTTCTACTGGAGGGTATTCCGCAGAATATGGCGAAGCTTTATCAAGTGTTTTACTTTTAAATACGCAAGATGAAGAAGATCATGAAAAAACAGATATTGGATTAATGACCGTTGGTTTGAGTTTAGGAAATACTCAAAAATTCAAAAAAAGCTCTTTAAGTGTCAATATGATGTATGTGAATTTAGCGCCTTATCAGGCTGTTATTTCGCAAAATGTAGATTGGAACAATCCCTATCAATCGATTGGGGGTGAAACAGTTTACAGATACAATTTCACAAACGGAATATTTAAGCTGTATGCTTCATTTGATTCTGAAAAATTTGATTTGAATCAGAAAAACGTCAATTTCGAGAATCCGATTCGAACTGACATGAACAACAATAACTTCTATTTGAATTCATCTTACAAAGGAAGTTTTGGAACAGGATGGCAGATTACTTCGGGAGTGAGCTACGGTTACAGCAAAAACAAACTGAAATACGATATTACAGGAATTGACAGTCAGGAAAATGCAGCACAACTGAAATTGAAGTTCAGTAAGAAATTTTCAAACTATTTTAAATTGTCTTTCGGATCTGATTATTTCATTACCAAATACGATGAAAACGTGGCAGACAATATTGCTCTTGATGTTACAAATGGATATGATTCGAACATTTTTGCAGCTTACACTGAAGGCGATATCATGTTTTCTAAAAAATTAGCTTTAAAAGTCGGTTTGAGATATTCAAACAACAGTCTTTTAAACGAAAACAATATTGCGCCAAGAGCTTCATTAGGTTATAAAGCTTCAAAAAGCAGTCAGTTCTCTTTTGCTTACGGAGATTATTCTCAAACGCCAGTTGTAGATTATATTAAATTTTCTAAATACCATCAGTTTGAAAGCGAGAAAGCGAGACATTATATTTTAAATTATACGTTTACAAGACCAGGACAAACATTGAGAGCAGAAGCTTACTACAAAGATTACAGCAATTTGGTGCAGTATGATACGAGAGATATTCAATACAATTCGGTTTTCAATAATAACGGATCAGGTTATGCAAAAGGATTGGATTTATTTTGGAGAGACAGCAATTTGTATAAAAACTTAGAATATTGGATTTCATATTCTTATATCGATTCGGAAAGACAATATAAAAACTTTCCAAACATGGCAACTCCAAGTTTTATTGCCAACCATAATTTATCTGTAGTTGCAAAATATTTTATTACAGACTGGAAATCTCAGGCGAGTTTAACAAACAGTTTCAGCTCAGGACGTCCGTACAATGATCCGAACCAGACGCAATTTATGAACGGAAAAACAAAATCGTATAACAGTTTAAGTTTTAGCTGGGCATATTTATTAACAACACAAAAAATCCTTTATTTCTCAGTTTCAAATGTTTTAGGAACTCAAAATATATTCGGATACGATTACGCTAAAACACCAGATGCAAGCGGAGTGTATCAAAGACAAGCCGTATTGCCAACAGCAGATAGATTCTTCTTCATAGGTTTCTTCTGGACGATTAGCCAGAATAAGAATGAGAATCAGTTGAAAAACCTTTAAAAAAGGTACTAAGGTTCTAAGATACTGAGGTTCTAAGGAAAAAAAACTTAGCCTCTTAGCCCCTCAGAACCTTAGTATCTTAAAAGAAACAATTCAGTAACCAAAATCAACAACTCAGTATCATTTAATTTTAAAAGACTAAAAACCAATATACTTTTGAAGTGTAAATTAAAAAGTCGCTAAGTGGCTAAGATACTAAGTAAAAAAGCTTAGTAACTTAAAAACTTAGAGGCTAAAAAAAAAGAGTTTTAATCATCAACAAAAAAACTTAGAATCTCAGAACCTTAGTAACTCAGAAACTTAAAAAAAAAAAGAAATCATGACCAAAATTATTACAATTACTATCTTATTTATCTGCAGCTTAATGTCTGCTCAAAATGCAAAATTAACTGTGACTGTTTCAGGTTTAAAAAACGACACAGGAGTGGTTAAAGTAGGATTATACAATTCAGACGGAACTTTTCTTAAAACCACTTACAAAAGTCTGGCTTCGGAAATTAAAAACAACAAAGCGGTTGTAACTTTTGATAATCTTCCTGCGGGAGAATATGCAATTTCAACTTATCATGATGAAAACAGCAACGGAAAGCTTGACAGAAACGCAATGGGAATTCCTTCAGAAGAATATGCAGCTTCAAACAATGCAAAAGGTTTTATGGGGCCTCCATCATATCAAGATGCTAAATTTAGTGTCAGCAAAGATTCAAAAGTTGAAATTGTATTCTAAAAAAATAACTAATCCATATAAACAAACCATTAAATAACTTATAAAATGAAAAAAATCATCACTTTAGCAGCACTTTTTGTAGTAGTAATAAGTTCAGCTCAAACACAATTTGAACAAGGAATGAATAAAGCATTCGGACTTTGGAAAGAAGGAAAAAATGCTGAAGCTTCTGCATTGTTTGAAAGAATTGCGGCGGCTGAAAAAAACAGTTATTTGCCAAATTATTACGTAGCTTTAATTAATGCAACGGCTGTTTTTACAGAAAAAGACAAAACAAAAATTGATTTGTTATTGACAAAAGCACAAGATGCCTTAGATATTGAATTGATAAAAGACCAAGCCAATTCAGAATTGTATGTAATGCAAGCTTTAATTTATACCGGTTATGTGGTGGCCGACCCAATGACAAACGGAATGAAATATTCTAGTAAAGTGATGGAAGCTTACGCGAAAGCTAAAGCATTAGACCCAAATAACCCAAGAGCAGTTTTTGGAGAAGCAGATTATCAATTAGGAGGAGCAAAATGGACAGGAGTTGACACTAAACCTTTGTGCGCACAAGTTGATAAATCTATTGAACTTTTTAATACTTTTAAACCAGCAACGCCTTATTCGCCAAAATGGGGATTGGATAGAGCATTAGAAATTCAGAAAACTTGTAAATAATTCACTAGTTTATTAAATATGATGATATTAAAACCTAATTTGTTAAAAGCATGCTTAGTTGGAGGAATAGTATTTTTGTTCTCTTTTCTAATTCGGTTTGCTTCTTTAGGAACAGCAGTCTTTAACAAGAATCTTTACATTTATTTCTTGTACTGCATGCTTTACAGTGTGGTTTTATATATCGTAAACGTCGTTCTTTTTGATTTTTTAGATAGAGTCTTCAGAGAAAATCCATATTCGGTAAAGAGAATTTTAATTGGTTTTGCAAGTTCATTTTTAGTCTCGATGATCGTAATAGGGGTATTGCGTTTGTTTACAAGTGTGATAATCGAGAATAAAACGATTATAGGATTTCTTGCCAATGAAAAAGCAGAAAATTATATCGAATCTGCTGTAATGACCTTTATTGTTTTATTGTTTTTTCATGGACTTAATTTTTACAAACTCTATCAGGAAAACAAAGTAACACAACAGAAAATTATTGCTGGAACGGCAAATGCCAAATTTGAAAGCTTAAAAAATCAGATCGACCCGCATTTTCTTTTTAACAGCTTGAATGTTCTTAGTTCTTTAATAGAAGAAAATCCAGATAATGCGCAGCGTTTTACAACTTCTCTTTCTAAAATTTACAGGTATGTTTTAGAACAGAAAGACAAAGAATTGGTTTTGGTTGAAGACGAATTGTCATTTGCAAAAACTTATATGAATCTGCTGAAAATGCGTTTCGAAAATAGTTTATTTTACGAATTGCCAACAGAGAATATCAATCCAGAAGCCAAAGTGGTGCCGCTTTCTTTACAGCTTTTATTGGAGAATACCGTAAAGCACAATGTAGTAAGCGAGCAGAAACCACTTCATATTAGAATTTTCATTGATAGAGATTATCTGGCCATTCAGAATGATCTTCAGAAAAAAGAAGTTTTGCAGGATAGGCAAGGTGTCGGACTGCAGAATATTGTAAACAGATACGGAATTATAACGGATAGAAAAGTGAAGATTGAAGAAGATGGAAAGAATTTCACCGTTAGAATTCCAATTTTAACCAAACAAATTGCGGTTATGGAAATGAGTGCAGATTATACAGACGAAGCAAAAGCTTATTATAGAGCCAAAAAACGAGTAGAAGAACTAAAAGGATTTTACGGAAATATAATTTCATATTGTTGTGTGATTCCGTTCTTGATTTTTATTAATCTAAAATTTTCACCAGGATTTCAATGGTTTTGGTTTTCCGCTTTAGGCTGGGGATTTGGAGTTGCCATGCATGCTTTTAAAGTTTTTGGATATAGCTCTGATTGGGAAGAAAGAAAAATTCGCGAGATTTTGGAGAAAGATAACAGACAAAAAACGTGGAAATAATGGGAAAAGATTTCACAGAAGCAAATCGTTATTATGATGCTCAGAAAAAAGTAAAAAAAATAAGAGGATTTTACGAGCATTTGACTGTTTATGTCTTGTGTAATGTAATTGCGATTGTGGTTAACTTAATAACTTGTCCAGAATATTTATGGTTTATATGGTCTGTAATGGGTTGGAGTGTTGCCATTATTTTACATGGATTGAAAGTTTTTAGTCTGCCGCCTTTTTTCAATAAGAAATGGGAAGAGAAAAAAATAAGAGAAATTCTAGAAAAAGAAAATCAGCAACGTTTAGTAAATAATCATGGAAACAAATTTGAATAATGATCAGGAACAAGTAATGCTGGAAGAATTAGCCAGTAAAAAAGTAATTCAGCTGAAATCTTTTTACAAGCATTTGTTCTTTTACACTATTGCATTGATAGTTTTTCTTTTAAAAGAATACACGAATTTGCCATTGCAATTTTTTCCAATTAAATATATCAATTGGGTGATTGTAATTATTTGGACAGCTGTAATTGTAGGCTCTGCAATTGATTTGTTTGCTTCTTATAAGATTTTTGGACAAGAATGGGAAGAACGAAAACTAAGAAGCATTTTAGAAAAAAAATATAAAAAACAAAAATGGGAATAGTTATGGAAAGGAATTTAAGCGACGAAGAAAAATATATCCAAGCCAAAAAAAAGGTTGAAAACATTAAAGGATTTTACGGAAATCTTATATCATACATTTTAGTAAATGCCATTTTAATCTTTATCAATTTATATACATCGCCAAACTATTTATGGTTTTTCTGGCCATTGTTATGGTGGGGAGTAGGAGTCGTTTTTCACGGATTAAAAGTCTTTGAGGTTTTTCCAGGAATGGGGAAGGAATGGGAAGAAAGAAAAATCAAAGAGTTTATGGAGAAGGAAAAACAGAATAAAAACAAGTGGAAATAATGAAAGTATAGTTATGGGACGTTTTAGAAGAGAAATGTACGAAGATTACGCAAGACAGCATTTTGGAGAGTATACAGACGATCCAAATTATAATGCAGCTTATAGAAGAGTAAAAAGGCTTAAGAGATTTTACTCGCATTTGAAAATTTTCATTATTGTAAATATCATCATCATTGTATCAAGTTTGACTCGAGATAAATCTGCTGGTCTATTGGTAATGGATTTAAGTGGTTTAACGGAATTACACACTTACTCTACTGCGTTTTTTTGGGGAATCGGTCTATTGGCGCATGCATTATCTGTTTTTGGCGCTGATTGGATTTTTGGACCAGATTGGGAGAAAAGAAAAATCCAAAAATACATGGAAAGAGATACAGCAAATAAAAATAAATGGGAGTAACTTTGAATTTATAATTTTTTCAAATTTCATAGTATAGTAAATGATCACATTAATTATAGAAGACGAAAAACCAGCAGCAAGACTGTTGCAGAGAAAACTTGAAAAGCTAGATGTAACTGTAGAAACCATGCTTCATTCCGTTGAAGAATCGGTTCATTGGTTTGAAAACAATCCGCATCCCGATTTGATTTTTTTGGATATCCAATTGTCAGATGGTTTATCGTTTGAAATCTTTGAAAAAATAGACATTAAAAGCGCTATCATTTTTACTACGGCATATGATGAATATGCTTTAAAAGCGTTCAAATTAAATAGTATCGATTATCTTCTAAAACCAATTGACGAAGATGATTTGGAAACTGCTGTTTCAAAATTCAAATCGCGTCTTCCGAAAGCAGCTACTGAATCTTCAAATCTTCAGCTTGATTTTGAGCAGATTCGCCAAATGTTATCTAATCCTTTTGAGAAAACATATAAAAAGAGATTTACAGTTAAAATAGGACAGCATTTAAAAGTAATTACAACTGAAGAAATTGAATGTTTTTTCAGTGAAAATAAAGGAACGTACATTCATACCTATGACAATCGTGACTATCTGATCGATTCGACTTTGGAGATTTTAGAACAAGAACTAGACAAAAAGGATTTCTTTCGCGTAAGCAGAAAATTTATTGTTCCGCTAAAAGCAATCAAAGAAATTCAAGTGTATACCAATTCACGATTAAAAGTGATTTTGCCAAGTTACAAAGATGATGAGGTAATTGTAAGCCGAGAAAAAGTGCAGGATTTTAAAGCTTGGTTGGGATAGGTTTTTTGTTAGAAGAAAGAAGAAAGATCTGAGAAAAAAGATGTGAGAAGAAAGATGTGAAAGGAAAGAGCTTCTTGTACGACATATAAATAAAAATGGGACGAAAATTTTCGCCCCATTTTTGTATAAATATTTCTTGGTTATTTACTCAATCTATGCAAAGTAAATGTCATGGCGCTCAAAAGGAAAAACGCCATAATCTGGTGGATTAATCCTAAAGCCAAAGGCACACTATATAGTAAAGTGAAAACTCCCAATAAAAACTGAATGAAAACAAAAACAACTAAAGTTTTGATTCCGTTTGATTGAGTGTGCGTAAGCGTATATTTTTTGCTTTTGAAGAAAAGGAAAAGAATAATTGCAACTACAACATAAGCAAAAGTTCTGTGTACAAACTGAACCCCACTTTTTCCTTCAATTAAATTTTTTATTAAAGAAGATTGCTCAATAAAAACCGATTCGTGAATAAATTCTCCGTCGCTCATTAAAGGCCAGTGATTGTGAATTAATCCAGCATTTAATCCTGCAACGAATCCACCGTAAATAATTTGGATTAATAAAGCTGCTAGAGCATAACGAGCAATATTTCTTAAAGGTAAAATCTTGTTGATATTTCTTTCAGGATAAATTAAATCCAATGCTACCCAAAGTGTGTAAGCAAAAGTGATAAAAGCAAAGGTTAGGTGTAATGAAAGTCTAAAGTGGCTTACATCTGGATTGTCAATTAATCCGCTTCTCACCATAAACCATCCTAAAAATCCTTGGAAAGCTCCCATTGCCAAAAGAACGATGCATTTTTTGATAGTTGGAGTATCTAATTTCTTTTTAGCTAAAAAGTAAACGAACGGCACAAAGAAAACCAAACCAATAATACGCCCGATGAAACGGTGAAACCATTCCCAGAAATAGATGAATTTATAATCGGCTAATTGAAAATCGTTGTGAATGTTGATTTTTTGGTACTCTGGAAACTTTTTATACTCGTCAAAAGCAGCCTGCCATTTGGCTTCTGTTAAAGGCGGAAATGTATCGGTTACCAAATGCCAGTCGGTCATAGATAAACCTGAATTGGTCAAACGCGTGATGCCGCCCACAACGACCATTAAAAACAATAAAACACAGCCTGATAGTAACCAAATGATTACTGATTTATTCTCTTTTTTCATTTTATTAAATAATACTTATTTCTCAACTTTTTTTAAGCCTAATTTTTCAGCTCGTTTAATTACAAAATCATAAGCAGCCTGATATTCATTTGGAATATCTCCTTCGAGAATGGCTTCTTTCACCGCTTCTTTTAAGATTCCGATTTCTCGTGAAGGCTTTAAATCGAATATTTCCATAATTTCTTCACCAGTAATTGGAGGCTGAAAATTGCGAACATGATCTCGTTCTTCTACTTCAACAATTTTCTTGCGAACGATTTCGAAGTTTTTATGATATTTCTTGAATTTTGATGGATTTTTGGTTGTGATATCAGCCTCGCATAATGTCATTAAATTTTCTACATCTTCTCCAGCATCAAAAACCAAACGACGAACGGCACTGTCAGTCACAATATCCTGCGCCAACACAATCGGGCGCGAACTCATAATAACCATTTTTTGAACAAATTTCATTTTATGGTTTAAAGGCATGTGCAAACGTTCGAATATTTTCTTTGCCATTTTGCCACCCAAGAATTCATGTCCGTGAAAAGTCCATCCTTGTTTTTTTGTAAAACGTTTAGTTGGCGCTTTTCCGATATCGTGCAATAAAGCCGCCCAACGCAACCAAACATCATCTGTGTTTGGACAAATGTTATCTACAACTTCAAGCGTATGGTAAAAATTGTTTTTATGTGTATGACCTTCAATTTCTTCTACCTGATTTAAAGCGGTTAATTCAGGTAAGATTAAATCTAAAAGTCCAGTTTTGTATAAAAGTAAAAATCCTGTCGAAGGTTTATCTGTTAGAAGAATTTTGTTTAATTCATCTACAATTCTTTCGCCAGAAATAATTTTAATGCGTTCTGCATTTTTTGTGATGGCGTTCAATGAATTTTCTTCAATTTCGAAATTCAATTGAGTAGCAAAACGAATGGCACGCAGCATACGCAAAGGATCATCAGAATAGGTAATATCTGGATCCAAAGGCGTTTTGATTGTTTTATTTTCTAAATCTGTTAATCCATTGAATGGATCTAAAAGATCTCCGAAATTAGTTGAATTCAATGATAAAGCCAATGCGTTGATTGTAAAATCACGACGATTTTGATCGTCTTGCAAAGTTCCGTTTTCCACAATCGGATTTCGGCTATCGCGAGTGTACGATTCTTTTCGGGCGCCAACAAATTCAATATCTGTATCTTCAAAACGAAGCATAGCAGTTCCGTAAGTTTTAAAAACCTGAACTTTTGGTTTGTTCGGAAGTAAATCGGAAACTTTAAGAGCCAATTCGATGCCGCTTCCAACAGCAACTACATCAATGTCTTTTTTAGAACCTCGTTTTAAAAGCAAATCACGAACAAATCCTCCTATCACATAAGAGTCAACATTTAATTCCTGAGAAGCTTTCGAAATGATATCGAAGATTTTGTTTTGTAAAGCAGTTTTATAGTTTGTTTGTATCGCCACGAATTCCATTTTTGAATAAAAATACATTTCAAATTTCGATCGAAATAAAATGCATGCAAATTTACAACATAGAAAATGCCTATTATAATCTAGAGCTCACTTTTTTGAACAATTTCACATTTTGTAGCGTCGATTTTTATGAATTGAGAAAGGGTTGCCACGAATTTCACGAATTTCCACTAATTTTTCTTTCATGCAGGTCGTAATTTTTTTCTGCCATAGATTAAAAAGATTCACACAGATTTTTTTAATCTTTTTAATCTGTAATCTGTGGCAAAAAATAATTCGTGGAAATTCGTGTAATTCGTGGCGAAAAAATATACCACAATAAAACAAATCAATTATGATAATCTATTTTTAGAAATGCAATTTGTATTTTTGAAACATAGAAAAAAGCACACATGAAAATTGTTATATCTCCTGCGAAATCATTGAATTTCGAAAAAGAATTGCCAACATCTCAATATACAGAACCTTCATTTTTAAAAGAAGCAAGAGTGGTTCATAAAGTAGTAAAAACAAAAAAGCCAGCTGAATTATCAGAGCTAATGTCAATTTCAGACAAACTAGCCGATTTAAACTGGAAACGCAATCAGGATTGGAAAACACCTTTCACACCCGAAAATGCCCGTCCGGCAGTTTATGCCTTCGATGGCGATGTGTACACAGGTTTGGATGCTTATACCATTCCGTTAGAAAAATTAGATGTTCTTCAGGATAAACTTAGAATTTTATCTGGCCTTTACGGACTTTTAAAACCATTAGATTTAATGCAAGCATATCGTTTAGAAATGGGAACTAAAATGCCAGTTGGTGAATTTAAAAATCTACACGAATTCTGGAAACCAACAGTAACTAAAGCCTTAAACAAAGAATTGAAAAAAGATGAATTGTTTGTGAATTTAGCTAGTAACGAATATTTTTCTGCTGTTGATGTAAAAGCTTTAAAAGTGCCTGTGATTACTCCAGATTTCAAAGATTACAAAGACGGAAAACTAAAAATGATCAGTTTCTTTGCCAAAAAGGCGAGAGGCATGATGGTGCGTTATATTATTGACACCAATGCAGAAACTATAGAGGACTTAAAAGGTTTTAATTACGAAGGATATCAGTTTGATGCGAATCTTTCTAAAGGAAATCACTTGGTTTTTACAAGATGATTTTTTAAAGTTGCTAAGATTCTGAGATACTAAGATTCTGAGTTTTTTTAACCGCAAGGACGCAAGGTTTTCGCAAAGTTCGCAAAGTTTTTATCACAAAGCTTTGCGAACTTTGCGTTTTTAAAGATTCTCAGAATTAAAATTCTTTGCGCACTTTGCGGTTAAACTAAAAAAATAAACGCCGAATTCTAAATGATGAATTCGGCGTTTCTGCGTATTATAAAATTATTATTATTAATGCATTGCGTCGGCTGCACTAATTTTGTTCTTCCCTTTTTTGATAAAGAGAATAATCGGTATGCAACATAAAAACATAATTCCTAGGTAAAGGAAAATATCCATATAAGCCATTACGGTGCTTTGCTTCATAACTGAAAGTTCTATTGCCTGATATGCTTTTTTCAAAGCAACATCCGCACTATATCCTTTTGCCATAAAGGCGTGCTGCATTCCTGCAATTCGCTGCTGCACGTCAAATTTGGCAGGGTCTAGATTATTAATTAAATCTACTCTATGCGACTGGCTGAAACGGGTAATGAAAGTAGTAATAATCGCAATACCAAAAGATCCGCCTAATTGACGCATCATTCCAGTAAAAGCAGCTCCTTCACCAATTTGTTTCCCTTTTAATGTTGAAAGCGAAAGCGTTGTTATAGGAACGAAAAGCAATCCTAAACCAATTCCTCTCAAAATTAAAGGCCAGTACATATGCTCAACTCCAGTATCTGGTGTCATGCGGCTATACATCATGAAAGTGAAGAAGAAGAAAATTAAAAATCCAACTCCAACCATGTATCCCTGCGGAACACCTTTCTGAATCATGTTACCTACAAATGGCATCATAAGTGCTGTGGTGATAGATCCTGGAATCAACAACAACCCCGCATCTGTAGCGGTCCATCCTAAAATTGATTGCGTGTAAATTGGGATAATTAAAGTAGAACCATATAATCCGAAACCAAGAATGAAACACATTACAGTTCCAATTCTAAGATTCCCATCTTTTAGAACACTAAGATTTACAATCGGATACTCGTATGTAAGTTCTCTCCAAATAAAAAGAACCAACCCTAAAACAGTAACAACACTTAAGGCTACAATTGTAGAGTCATTAAACCAGTCGTCTTGCTGTCCGTGTTCTAATACGAATTGTAAAGAACCAATAAAAGCACTCAGTAAAATGATTCCCCACCAGTCAACCTGATTGGCTTTTAATTTTTCTCCATATTTCGGACTTCTAACAAAAGTTAAAGCTAAAATCGTAGCAATAATTCCCAACGGAATATTGATATAGAAAATATAAGGCCAAGAATAATTATCTACTAAATATCCTCCCAATGGCGGGCCAAGAGTTGGACCAACAATTACTCCCATTCCGTAAATAGCCTGCGCCATTCCACGTTTTGCTACGGGATAACTTTCTGTAATAATCGTTTGGGCTGTTACAAGTAATGCTCCACCGCCCATACCTTGTACGAAACGGAAAGCGACTAGTTCCCAAATATTGGTGGCATTACCACATAAAAAAGAACAGACTGTAAATATTATAATGGAAGCCACAAAATAATTACGTCTTCCAAATTGCTGCGATAGCCAGCTCGTCATCGGAATTACAATAACATTCGCAATTGCGTATGCTGTAATTACCCATGCCACATCGGTCAAGGTAGCACCAAGACTTCCGCGCATGTCTGTAAGCGCTACGTTTACAATCGTTGTATCTACAATTTCCAGCAGTGCACAAAGTACTGCTGTAATCGTAATGATAACACGTCTGAAACCGTATTCTACTAAATCGTCGTCTTGTACTGCTGTTGCCATTTATTTTATTTCAAATGTACATCTACGTCAACGTTCATCCCTGGTCTTAAAAGTTTTACTTTTTCAGGATCGTTAGATTCGTCTATGGTAATTTTTACTGGTAATCTCTGAATTGTTTTTACGAAGTTTCCTGTTGCATTATCAGGAGGCAATAATGAAAAACGAGATCCTGTTGCAGGAGAGAAAGAAGATACAGTTCCTTTAAACTCATAGTTAGGGTAAGCATCTACTTTTAAGCTTACTTTTTGTCCTACAACCATTTTGTTCAATTGTGTTTCTTTGAAGTTAGCTACAACCCAAGCTTCATTATTGTTAATGATGTAGAACAAAGATTGTCCTGGTTGAACCAATTGTCCTGGCTGAATGTCAACTTTAGAAACTTGACCATCAATTGCAGCTGTTACTACAGTATAAGAAAGGTTTAAGTGAGCCACATCAAGCATTGTTTTTGCTTTTTTGATGTTTGCAGCAGCAACTTCTGTTTGTTTGTCAGAAACTTTAGATTTTGACTGAATAACCGATTTTTGGTAAGAACTAGCTCTTTGTTGTTGTTCTAAAACACGCACTTGGTTTTCAGCTTCTTCTTTTGCAGTTAACGCTTGTTCATATTGCTGTTTTGTAATTGTATGTGTTTTGTACAAGTTATTGTAACGGTTATAATCGTTTGTAAGCTGTCTCAATCTAATTTTGGCACTTTCAATAGAACCTGTTGCAGATCTCATTTGAGCATCAGAAACTGAGATGCTTGCATTTGCACTTCCAATATCTGCTTTAGCAGCTTCGTATTGTCCTTCTGCGCCTAATAATGCAGCATTAGCTTCATCAATCTTTAATTGATAATCTCTCTTGTCAATTGTAAATAAAGTATCTCCTTTTTTTACATAATCATTATCTTTCACATACACTTTGCTGATATATCCTGAAACTCTTGGGATAATCGGGTTCATTCTTTTCTCGATCTGAGCATCATCTGTTTCTTCGTGAGCCTGAGAGTGTAGGTATTTAGATATTCCGTAAGTTCCGCCTCCTAAAATCAGAACTGCAAGTATGATGATGAATTTTTTATTTGTTTTTTTCTTTTCCATGAGAGCTATCGATTATATTTTAGAAAGATTGAATGATTGTGATAATTGTCCTGATACTGAAAGTAATTCGTAATATTTTTGAATAATGGTTGCTTTTGCTACAGCAGTGTTGATTTTGGCGCTTAATTGTTCAACATCGGCTTCAACCAAATCATTGGTGTCAGCTAGACCGTTGTCAAATTTATCTTTTACCAATCTGTAGTTTTCGGCTGCTTGCTGAAGCGCTTCGTCATAAACCACACTTTGGTTGATTGCTAAGTCATAATCTTCAATAGATTTCTGAACTTCAACTTTAATGCGGTCTGTCATGATTGCTTCAGTATTTTTTACCTCAAGAGCTTTGCTTTCCGCTTCTTTTACGTGTGCATTGTTTTTTAAGATTCCAGATAAATCATAAGATAAACCTAAACCAAAATTCATGGCATATTTTACTGTAATGATATCTTTAAGATCCAAAGCAGTATAACCTCCAAGTAATGAAAGCGTTGGGTAATATCCTGCTTTTGCAATCTTAACATTTGCTTCAGAAGCTTTTTGCTGTAAACGAATAGCTTCAAGATCTTTTCTGTTTTCAAGAGCCAATGCATCGGTTGATGGTGCGCCTGTTGTTTTTAAATTGAAAAAATCATCCTCATTTACTTGTATTTTAACAGTTGGGTCTAATTTAAGCAATGTTGTCAGATAGAAATTGATGTTATTGATATTATTATTAGCTTCATCAATAGATAATTGCGTTTTTGAAACCAATAACTGCGCTTTCAATAAATCGTTTCTCGGGATAATTCCGTTTTTCTCTAATTCGATAAAATCAGTAACACGTTGCTTGGCGCTTTTTTGATTTTCGTTTAGAGCATCTAAAGTTTTTTGTGCTTTGTATAAAGCTGTGTAGTAAGTGATTACTTTTAATGCTACATCTTCTTTAGTTTTGGCAGCATTTGCAGTTTCAGCTTCATACATATTGTCGTAAGCATCAATACTGCTTTGAATTTTAAATCCAGCAAATATTGGTAAACTTAAGTTAGCCATTCCAATCATAGCGCGATCTGGAGAAGCGAGAGAAGCACTTTGACCCTGATTTGGCAAATCAATAGAAGCTTTTGTAAGACGCTGGTATTGGCCAGAAATTTTTAAATCAGGATATTGGTTATTTTTAACCGTCTGTAATTCGTATTTTTTCGTGTTTACCTTGGTGTTGGCAAGCGTAACTTCGTCACTCTTTTCCCAAGCCATTTTCACGGCTTCGCCTAAGGTTAAACTTGTTTTTTCTTGTGCTTCTACTGAAGATATTCCGATAAAGAAAACTCCAAAGAGCATTAATTGACTAATTTTCATAAACAAGTAGCGCTTTTATAGTTTGTTGAATGTGCTTTGTAAGATCGTTTTTAATGTAATTGTTAAACATTTCTTCGGTTTTTAAATCAAATAATTCTTCGAAGAAAGAGCGATTCATGTGAAAGTGAAAAAAGGTTCCAATAATGGTTGGAGTGATGAGCTGGATATTGACATCTTTTCTAAAAACTCCTTGGGCTTGACCTTGTTTAATAATGCTTTCAACTGATTTTAAATTCCCTTTTTTAAGTTCAGTAAAAGCTTGAAGGCTTTTTTCTCTCTTTTTATTGTAAAGTTCAAAATGTAAAACCCTGTAAATCCCTTTGTTAAGGCAAATTCTGTTGATGTAAATTTCGATTAATTTATTGACTTTTTCAAGAGGTTCTATGTCTTCTTGCAATAAATTTTCGAGCTGTAACTTTAAATCAACGGTTTTGTGAAAAATAAGAGCTTCCAGAAGTCTTTCTTTTGACCCAAAATAATAAGAGACCATGGCAATGTTAATTTTGGCCTCTTTGGAGATATCCCGTATCGATGTACCCTCAAATCCTTTCTCAGAAAAAAGCCTTTCTGCAACATTGAGAATCTGAATTTTTTTATCGTTCAATTCGATGTGTGACATGGTGTTGTTTCTAATCGGATGCAAAATTAAACACTTGTTTAATTTAAACACTTGTTTAATTTTGTTTTAACATAATATTAACATAAAACGGTTTCGATAATTTATGTTAATTTGTTCTGGAATAAGTTAAAATAAAAAAGCTGAAACACCTTAGTGTTTCAGCTTTAGTACGGTTTTTTGTCATCTTGACGAAGGAAAGATCACACTAGAAACTCCGCAATCTAAATCGCCAATCTTTGTCGAGTTACGTGTGTGATTGCTTCGCCAGTTCGCTCTCGCTCGTGTCTTCGTTCCTCCTTTAGAATGACAAACGGTGTGTTTATTTTGCCAAATTATCGAATCCCTCCAACAAACTCAGCAATTTTTCCGTTTCCGTTTTCTGCTAAGTGTTTAATGAAAGCACTTCCAATAATAGCGCCTTTTGCATATTTAGTCACCTGATTGAAAGTTTCTTTATTCGAAATTCCGAAACCAACAATTTGAGGATTTTTTAAATTCAGATTAGCGATTCTTTCAAAATAACTTTCTTGTACATCACCAAATCCAGATTGAGATCCTGTAACACTTGCAGAACTTACCATATAAATAAATCCGTTTGAAACGCTGTCAATAAAACGAATTCTTTCGTCTGAAGTTTGAGGCGTAATCAAGAAAACATTGATTAATCCGTATTTTTTAAAAATAGCTTTGTATTCATCTGCGTAAACATCAACTGGAAGATCTGGAATAATTAAACCATCAATCCCGATTTCAGCACATTTTTGGCAAAAAGCTTCAACTCCGTATTGCAGCATCGGATTAAAATATCCCATAATAATCAACGGAATTTTTACGCTTTCGCGGATATTCTTCAGCTGATCAAAAAGAATTTGAGTTGTCATTCCGTTATGAAGCGCCTGTGTTGAACTCGCCTGAATTGTCGGTCCATCTGCCAAAGGGTCACTAAAAGGAAGTCCGATTTCGATTAAATCGACTCCGTTTTTTTCTAAATCCTGAATAATCTGCACAGTATCATTTAACTTCGGATATCCCGCAGAAAAATAAATAGAAAGGATCTTTTTATCTTCTTGTAATTTTTGAGTTATTCTGTTCATTTTTAATATTTTTTATCCTAACAGGTTTTCAAAACCTGTTAGGTATGTTTATGTTTTGCTTTAGCCAAAGATTAGAAGTTTATTTCACGCAGATTTAAGCTGATTCAACAGATTTATAATTTATATCTGCTTTAATCTGCAGAATCTGCGTGAAACAAAAAAAAACTTATACTAATCGGTTAATCTATGGCATTATATTTTAAAATTTTACAATTCGACTTTCCCAATCGTCACCTTGTTTTTCAACCAACAATAATCCAGAGTCAGTGTCATTCATTTGGGCAACTAATTCTCCTTTAGTATTCCAAAAAGCACTTTGACCTGCGGAAGGCGAACCCCAAGATTCTCCGCTGAAATTAGACATCAAAACATTCATATGATGTTTTTCAGCGTAATTTTGTAAATCTTTGTACGCATTCGGAATTCCGTTTGGCGAAAAGAAAATGCTCGCGATATAAATATCGGCATTATTTTTTGCAGCATTTTCAGAATGTTTCGGATGATCAATATCAGCACAAATCGCAAATGCAATATTTTGATCTTCAATCGTAACCATCGGATTGTTGTCAAATGAAGATTGGAAAAATTCATCTTCGCCTTCATGCAAAAACTGCTTTGTATAAATAGAAACCGAATCGTTGGGAGCAATAATAAATTGACCAATAAACAATCCATTTTCAATTAAAATCGGAGCGCCAGCAATAATGACAATATTATTGTCGGTTGCCAAATCTTTCAGATGATCTATTCTGTAATCATCTTCGGCAAAAGCCAATTCCATCGCATTTTCCCTTTCATATCCTGTAATTGACATTTCAGGAAAAGCAATTAGCTGAGCTCCATTTTGAGTTGCCAATTCAATAAGCTGATAATGATTTAATAAATTTGAAGCAATGTTTCCGCGCTTTGGTTTTGTCTGTGCCGCTGCTAAAATCATTTTTTAATTATTTATTTTCCGTATAAACCCAAGCAATTGTTCCAGATTTCAGTTTGACCTGAACTCTTCTATATGAATTAGATTCAAATAAATCGACTTTTGCTAAATCCGCATTAGAAACATTAAAAACTACACCATGAATATTTTCTTCGGTGTTTTCACTTGGTATTGCAACCACATAATCTGCCATTCCAAATTCTTCTTCAATCTGTAAACTTTTTAGTTTATAACCCAAGAGCTGATCTGGAGTTCCAACTAATACTTTTTTAAAAATCTGCATTTGAATTTGTTTAGATCGTAATGTTCCGTATGAGAATAACTTTTCCATAATTATATTTTTCTCGTTAATAGTTGCGATTAGAGATGTGCAAATTAATACTTTTATTACAATTTAAAGTACTCAATATAATTATCTAAATCTTTATCGCCACGACCAGAAAGACTAATCACCACAACATCTGTAGGCTTGAATTTCTTTTGATCCAAAACTGCAAAAGCGTGAGCGCTTTCTATTGCAGGAATAATCCCTTCTAATTTTGTCAATTGCAAACCAGCATTCATAGCATCATCATCGGTTACAGAGAAAAATTCGCCGCGTCCTGTTTGTGCCAGATGTGCGTGCAAAGGTCCAACTCCTGGATAATCTAAACCTGCTGAAATAGAATATGGTTCTGTAATTTGTCCGTCTGGTGTTTGCATTAAAAGTGTTTTACAGCCATGGATAACACCAACTTTTCCTAATTTGCTCGTTGCAGCACTATGACCGCTGTCAACTCCTTTTCCAGCTGCTTCAACCGCAATAATTCCAACTTCTGGCTCATGTAAAAAGTGGTAATAAGTTCCCGCAGCATTACTTCCTCCGCCGATGCAAGCCACAACATAATCAGGATTTTCGCGTCCTTCTTTTTCTTTTAATTGCCATTTGATTTCTTCTGAAATAATGCTCTGAAAACGTGTTACCATATCTGGATAAGGATGCGGACCAATGGCAGATCCGATAATATAATGTGTATCAACAGGATTATTGATCCAATCGCGGATTGCCTCGTTTGTTGCATCTTTTAAAGTTCTTGAACCTGAAAGTGCTGGACGAACTTCTGCACCTAACATTTTCATACGAGCCACATTTGGCGCCTGACGCGCAATGTCGATTTCGCCCATATACACGATGCATTCAATTCCCATTAACGCACAGACTGTTGCAGTTGCCACACCGTGCTGTCCAGCTCCAGTTTCGGCAATAATTCTTTTTTTGCCTAGACGTTTTGCCAATAAAATCTGACCAATCGTGTTATTTACTTTGTGTGCGCCGGTATGGTTTAAGTCTTCTCTTTTTAGATAAACTTTGGTATTGTATTTCTCAGACAGACGTTTTGCAAAATACAACGGACTAGGGCGCCCAACGTAATCTTTCAATAATTGATTGAACTCAGCTTTAAAATCAGGTTCATCCATTATACTTAAATACTTCTGGCGTAATTCTTCTACATTCGGATAAAGCATTTCAGGAATGTAGGCTCCTCCAAATTCTCCGTAATATCCTTTTTCGTTTACGTTAAAACTCATTTTTTTTAAAGTTTAAATGTTTACAATCTCAAATTTGCGTTTGAAATTACTTAATAGATTTTTATTTTTTAGCCCTGGTTCGATTTCAAATTTGCTGTTTACGTCTACCGCATAAATTGGCAATTTGGTTTTTGAAATTTCTTCAATGGCTTTTAATTCGTTCATTCCGATGCCTCCGCTTAAAAAGAAAGGCTTTTTCGAATTGTATTTTTTTAAGATGCTCCAGTCGAAAGTTGTTCCGTTTCCGCCAGGCAATTTTCCTTTTGTGTCAAACAGAAAATAATCGCAGACATTTTCAAAAGGCTTAATGGTTTCGAAATCAAAATTTTCATCTGCAGAAAAGACTTTGATGATTTCAATTTTCTTTGGAAGTTTTTCTTTTAAAGTCGCACAAAATTCAACCGATTCTTCTCCGTGCAATTGAATGGCTTGCAAGTTGTATTTTTGTACTTTTTCTAGAATTTCTTCCTGACTTTGATTGACAAAAACGCCCACTTTTTTGATCGTTTTTATCAATTCGGGAACATTTCCGTTACAATATCTAGCGGACTTTTCCCAGAAAATAAATCCCATATAATCGGGTAGGAGTGATCCTACTTCGAGAATGTTTTCGGGATATTTCATGCCGCATATTTTGAGTTTCATTTTTTTATTTGTTTTGCCACGAAGGCGCTAAAACACTAAGTTTTTTTTCTTTGTTTTTGTTGCAAAGGCGCTAAGACACTAAGTTTATTATTATATAAACTCCCACAAATTAAATTTGCGCCTTTTTGACTTTGTGGCAAACCTTTATTGACTTAACTTGCTAATAAATTCTGTTGCAGCCTTACCTGCGTTGTCAGTTTTCATGAAGTTTTCTCCAATCAGGAAACCTTTGTAGCCGTAAGGTTTAAGTTCTTGGATGGCTTCAATTGATGAAATGCCGCTTTCAGAAACTTTTACAAAATCATTTGGAATTTGAGATGCCAATTCTTTACTGAAATCTAAGCTAACTTCAAACGTTTTTAAGTTTCTGTTATTCACCCCAATCATATCTAAAGTCGGCATAATTGATTTTTTCAGTTCTTCCTGATTGTGAACTTCTAAAAGAACTTCTAAACCTAATTTTTTAGCAAATTCTGATAATGATTTGATTTCTTCGCGGGTTAAAACGGCTGCGATTAACAAAATCAAATCGGCTCCGTGTGCCTTTGCTTCCAAAATCTGATATTCGTCTACAATAAATTCTTTTCGCAAAAGCGGAATATTTACTGAAGCTCTTGCTAAAAGTAAATCGTCTAGAGATCCGCCGAAATATTTTCCATCGGTCAAAACTGAAATTCCGCAAGCGCCTGCATTTTCATAACCTTTTACTACTTCTTCAACAGTAAAATTATTGTTGATAATTGATTTTGAAGGCGAACGGCGTTTGTGTTCTGCAATAATTCCAGAATTGCTTTCTTTTAAATTTTGGCTAAGTGAAATGGTCTGTTTTCCAAAAAATACAGAGGCTTCTAATTGAGAAACTGGAATAATTGATTTTTTTAAAACAACTTCTCTTTTTTTGTCTATTATTATTTTATCTAAGATGTTCATTGTTGTTGTTTTTGCCACGAAGTAACAAAGGCGCAAATTTTATTAGTGCTAATCCGTGAAATTTGTGTTTTTTATTTACTTAATTCTTGCAATTTTTTTAATGCCTGATGTCCTTTTCCTGATAATAAACTTTCTTTCGCTAGTTCAAAACCTTCTTTTGGAGAACATTTTGTAACTGTTGCAATTGCCATTGCTGCATTGGCGCAAACCACATTATTCTGTGCCTCAGCCCCTTTTCCTGAAATAATGTTGGTAAAAATTTCTGCTGATTCTTCGATAGTTTTTCCACCTTCAATTTCGGTTTGCGATAAAAGATGAACGCCAAAATCTTCTGGATTTAACATTCCTTCCATGTGGTTAGAAATTGTTTTTGTCGGCCCCGTTAAGGAAATCTCATCATATCCGTCAAGCGAATGCAGGATGGTAAAATTCACATCGGTATTTTGATATAGATAAGCGTACATTCTAGCTAATTCTAAATTGAAAACGCCAACTAACTGATTTTGTGGAAATGATGGATTTACCATCGGTCCCAACATATTGAAGAAGGTTTTTACAGCCAATTCTTTTCTAATTGGCCCAACGTTTTTCATAGCTGGGTGAAATAGGGGAGCATGTAAAACGCAAACTCCAGCTTTGTCAATGCATTTTTCTAAAAAGTCAGGATCGTTGCTGAATTTTATTCCCATTTTTTCCATCACGTTGCTCGATCCAGAAATTGAGGAAACTCCGTAATTTCCATGTTTTGCAATCTTTATTCCAGCTCCGGCCGATACAAAAGAAGCTAAAGTTGAAATATTGAAAGTATCTTTTCCGTCACCGCCCGTTCCGCATAAATCGATTGTGTTATAGGCTGATAAATCGACACGAATGCATAAATCTAACAAAGCTTCGCGAAATCCCGAAAGTTCGTCAATTGTAATGCTTCGCATCATAAAAACAGTCAGAAATGCCGAAATCTGACTTGGATTATATTGACCGCTTGAAATATTAATCAATACTTGTTTTGCCTCTTCTTTAGAAAGCACTTCGTGGTTGATTAATTTGTTTAGTATAGTTTTCATTTTTTTTTAAGATTCTAAGTTGCTAAGGTTCTGAGATGCTAAGTTTTTGTTTTATTTGTTTCAAGTTTCAGGTTTCAAGTTTGGTGCGAACTTGAAACTTATAACTTGAAGCTTGAAGCCTTTTCAATGTTCATTCCCTTGATAAATCCACATAGGTTCTGTTTTTCCTGCTCTTTCAAAACCATTTTTTTTATAAAAGTCAACTGATTTTCCATCCGCAGTAAGCATTTGCATATGAAAGTGCTTGTATTTTTCTTGCATTCTGTCCAAAATCAATTTCCCAATTCCTTTTCCTTGATATTCAGGAAGCACTAATAAATGCGGATAATAAACAGTCAAGAATCCATCAGAAATTGCATTTCCTAGTCCGACGAGTTTTTTTCCTTCCCAAGCTGTTACTAATGTTTCAGAATTTAAAAGACCATTATAAAGTTCATTAGGTTTGCTGGCAGAACTCCATTCATTAGCTTTATACAAAACTAAGATATCGTCAATGTTGATTTCTCGGGTTTCTAAAATTGTTATTTCCATTTTTAAACTTTCTAAGGTTCTAAGTTTTTAACTGTGACTGTAAACTGCGATTGAACACTAAAATTCTAAACACTGATTACTAACTATTAATCCAATTCTCTAAAATCCTTTTTCCGTTTGGTGTAAGAACACTTTCTGGGTGAAACTGAACGCCTCTGACATCATAATTTTTGTGACGCAAGGACATAATCTGACCATTTTCATCAACAGAAGTTGCTTCTAAACCCTCAGGTAAATTACTGTCAACAACCCAAGAATGGTATCTTCCCACTTCAAATTCGTTTCCTAAACCTTCAAATAAAATTTCGTCTGAAACTACTGTTTTTACGTTAGTAGCCACTCCATGATACACTTTGTCAAGGTTAGAAAGTGTTCCTCCGAAAACTTCTCCGATTGCCTGTTGTCCTAAACAAACGCCAAGAATACTTTTCGTTGGGCTGTATTTTTCGATTACGGCTTTTAACAAACCTGCTTCATCTGGAATTCCAGGCCCTGGAGAAAGCAAAATTTTATCGAAAGAAGCAATTTCATCAATATCAAATTCGTCGTTTCTGTAAACGGTAACTTCGCAGTTTAAATCTTCTAAATAGTGCACTAAGTTGTAAGTGAAACTATCGTAATTGTCTATAACTAAAATCTTTTTCATTTTTTTTAAGTTGCTAAGTTGCTAAGATTCTAAGATTCTCAGTTTTCACTGGAAACTGAGACTGAGACTGGCAACTATTTTTTTTTATTATTTTTCTCGAACGTATTTTTCAATAATGATATGATCTACGCCTAATTTTTCTACTTTTTCTATACCTTTTTGAATTAAGGTGTCGTTTTGAACTTTCACCACAAATTCAAATTTATTGTCTTCCCAATCGCGGTTGTTGAAAAACTCTAAATTTTCTGTGTAAATACTATCTTTTAAAGTATATTTTCCGCCTCCGCCAAAGAACAATGCTGCTGTTGAATCTTTTCCGTGTTTTAAATCATGATTAAAAAATGCAAAATGTGTATCGTTAATAATTTTAATCATTTTTGTTTTTGGATTGAAAGTTGAAAAAGTGGAATCTTTCTCAGTTGTTTCGGCTGATATAAGACGCCAGGTTCCTTCAATCGGATTTTGTTTTTTTTCTGAATTGCAAGAAGTCAGAGTAATGATTAAAACTAAAATTGATACCGCTTTTTTCATAGTTTGTGGTTTTATGGTTTGTTTGTTAATTTGTTTCAGGTTTAAAGTTTCATGTTTTTTGGTTTCACATTCCAATAACTTGAAACATGAAACCAAAAAACATGAAACTAAATATTTTCTGCCATTTCTAGTGCTGTATTCAAGGCTCTTAATTTATTGTAAACTTCCTGCATTTCGCTTTCTTCATCAGAACTAGCTACAATTCCGGCTCCTGCTTGACAGTGCAATTGATGGTTTTTAGAAAGGAAAGTTCGAATCATAATCGCGTGGTTAAAATTCCCGTCAAAGTCCATAACACCGATTGCACCTCCGTAGAAGTTACGGTTTGTTTTCTCGCATTCTTCTATTAATTGCATTGCTCGATGTTTTGGGGCACCGCTCAAAGTTCCTGCTGGGAAAGTATCTGCAACCACTTGCATTGTGGTTGCTTTGTCGTGTAAATGTCCTGTCACTTTAGAAACTAAGTGAATTACGTGCGAGAAAAATTGCACTTCTCTGTATTTTTCTACATTTACATCATGTCCATTTCGGCTTAAATCATTTCTTGCCAAATCTACTAGCATAACATGTTCACTGTTTTCTTTTTTATCTTCAGAAAGTTCTTTTGCTAAAAGAGCATCACGTTCATCATTTCCTGTTCTTTTGAAAGTTCCAGCAATTGGGTGAATTTCAGCTTTTCTATTTTTTACGATAATTTGAGCTTCTGGTGAAGAACCGAATATTTTGAAATCGCCATAATCAAAAAAGAATAAATATGGAGAAGGGTTGATGCTTCTTAAAGCTCTATAAACATTAAATTCATCTCCTTTGAAACCTTGTGTAAATCGGCGAGAAAGAACCAATTGGAAAACATCGCCACGGTAGCAGTGCTTTTTGGCTAAAGCTACATTGGCTTTAAACTCTTCGTCGGTTAAGTTTGAGAAACCTTCGCCTTCTTTAGAAAATTTATAAGAAGCTATATTTCTTGATTGTAATAATTGCTCGATTTCTGCAATATTGTTTTTATTGTCAACGCTATGGCAGAAAATATAAGCTTCGTTTTTAAAATGGTTAATAGCAATAATATTTTGGTAAACAGCATAAAAAACATCTGGAATAGAAGTGGCGTTGTCTTTCTTTGCAATTGAAACTTTTTCGAAGTAACGAACCGCATCATAAGAAATGTATCCGAATAAACCGTTGTTGATGAATTTAAAATCGTTTTTTTCTGATTGAAACTGACTTGAAAATTCTTGGATTACCTGTGGAATATTTGTCGAAGCATCGATGGCAATTTTTTCTGAAGTTCCGTCAGGAAAAGTTTTAGAGATAACTTCATTTTCGATTTTTATAGTAGCAATCGGGTTGCAGCAGATGTAAGAGAAACTATTATCATTTCCATGGTAATCACTACTTTCAAGCAGTAAGCTATTTGGAAATTTATCTCTGATTTTGAAATAAATGCTTACTGGCGTAACCGTATCTGCCAGAATTTGTTTGTAATGTGTATTAAGAATAAAAGGTTTCAAAATATATAGTTTTTTATGTGTTGTTACTTTATTTTTCAGTTTTGATCAAAAAAAAGGGCTTGTCGTGATGACAAGCCCTTTATATTTTTATATTTCTTACAATACCATAGGAAGCTTCGTTCACGACGTCTGACGTAAATTGCTCCACCACCAAGTATTGTTTAAAATTGTTCTCATTTCTTTATTTTGATGTGACAAAGATATAAATGTAATTTTAATTAGAGTACATAAAATTTGAAAAAAATCTTTTCGAATCGGTGAAATTTGTTAAATTTTGATTCGAAGCACTTTTATAACTCCTTAATTGCCAATTGCTATCATGTTGTTTATGTTTAATCTAAAATCTGGATTTCCTTTGATGTTTGGAAGTGTAAACAGCTCGTTAAGTTTCATTTTTGTATATTCTATTCCGAATATTGGGTTTCCATAATAGCTTTTTATACCTGGAATATTGCTTCCAGATTCACTTTCAATTTCGCCTGTACAATTGTTTGCCACAACGTTTTTGAAACTAATTTTAGATAAATTGGCTTCGCCGTTTCCGATATTTCCTTCCAATAAAATAAAAGGAGAAAATCCAGAAACTACACTGTTCGTTAAGTTGAAGAAAGTATTTTCTTTAATGTAAGCAGATTCTCTAACCAAACCTTGATTGTTTTCTTCCAAATTAACCAATGTAATATTGGTTGCATTAATTTTCGTCATTTTTTTAGTCATGTCTGTATTGGCAATTTTCTCATACGAATCTACTTCAAAACATCTTGATCCTGAAATATCTGAAGAAAACGGATGGCGAATCGCAATACTATTTGATATATTAATTTGAGCCCCTTGCGTAAAATCAAAATCATCATCAGTTGTTCGGTACGAAATTAAATTGCTCAGATTCAAATCGCCACCATAACATTCAAAAGAATCGTCATTTGAATAACTGATTTGAACATGGCTGATGGCTGTTTTTCTCCCAACACCAGCAAGAGAAAGACCGTTTAATTCTTTTGAAGCACTTAATTTTCTGCCGGCATATTCAATTCTCACATATTTCATAACTCCTGAATTGTCTTCTGAATCTTGTCCTCCGTAATGATTTAAAGTTGGATCTAAATCGAAAGGCAAAGTGTGAATTCCTCCTAAAGAGTTTATCGGAGCTTTTCCTAAAATAATAATTCCGCCCCAGTCGCCTGGTTTTCTGTTGTTTATTTCATTTTCAGAGGTAAAAACAATGGGGTCAGTTTCTAGTCCTTCAGCCACTATTTTAGAACCATTTGTGATGACAAGAGTTCCGCAAGTTTTATCATCACCTCTTATAACCGTTCCAGGCTCGATCGTTAGAGTTGCATTGTTTGTAACGTACACAACACCAACTAAATGATAAATATTACGCTTTACTAATCGAGTGTCTTTATCAATTGTTCCAGCAATTATATTGGTTGCTTCTCCATAGTCGTTACCAGCAGGTTTAAAGCTTGTCCAGTTAGTCATCCAGTTTGAAGAACCAATGATTCCTTTTGGCTGTTGTTGTGCGTGTATGAAAAAGCTGATAATGAAGGTTATGCATGCAATACGTAGTTTTGTTTTCATAACTATGATTTTAATTTCTAGTTTTTGACTTTTTTAATTGTCCCAAAATTAGAAGCCGTATGTTAATCAAAGTCCTGATACTTATTACGAAAGAGTTACTATATTATTAAGAATGTTAAGTTTCTGAAAAGCTTATAAAAAATAAACCCCAACAGTTTTATACTGCTGGGGTTTATTGTATTTCTGAATTAGTAAGACTGAAATATTAGAATTTTAAAGCTACAGCCAATTCGAATTCGTCATTGATAGTTTTGTCTCCTAAACCGTCGAAGAAGCTACCTGAACCGTATTTAATATCATATTTAGTTCTGTCAACTTTGAAAGCAGTTGTAGCAGTGTTTCCTTTTACAGTGATATCAAAAGTTACAGGTTTAGTAATTCCTTTGATAGTTAAGTCTGCAGTTACAGTGTAAACGTCAGCAGATTTTGCACCGATAGTTTTGAAAACTAATTTTGAAGTTGGGAATTTGTCAGTTCCGAAGAAATCGTCAGCTTTTAAGTGACCGTTTAATTTTCCTTGGTATTCTCCAGTTAAATCTGTAGACGTTAATGAAGTCATGTCAACTGTAAAGTTACCGCCAGCTAATTTTTTTCCTTTGAAAACAAGAGCTCCTTCTTTGAAGTTTACAGTTCCTGAGTGCTCTCCAGTTACTTTTTTACCTACCCATTTAATTGTAGATGCTTTTACGTCGATTTTTTTAGTTTGAGCGTTTACTGAAATTCCAGCTGCAGCTACGAATAATGCTATTGCAATAGTTTTTAAATTTTTCATGTTTTTAAAATTAAATTTGAATTTGATTAATAAATAATTATATAGTGATAAATAATTCCTCGTGTGATTTTCTAACTTTTTTCTGGTGCTGAGATTTGTCATCATCATGTCTGTAACCTACAGTTGCAATAACTGAAGCGTTTAAACCTAATTTATCGAAGCCTAAGATTTCATTAAATTGAGCAGCATTGAAACCTTCCATTGGCGTTGCATCAATTTTTAATTCAGCGGCCGCGTTTAATAAGTTTCCTAAAGCTAAATAGGTTTGCTTTGCTGTCCAAATGTGTTTTGCGTCTTCAGATAAATTAGCGATTACATTTTTCATCATATCGCTGAATCCGCCTAAAGCTTCTGTAGGAACGCCTCTTACTTCGCTGATATTGCTGATATATTTGTCAACAGAACCTGCATCAAGGTTTAAGTCGTTTGCAAAAATGAATAGGTGAGAAGCGTCTGTAATTTGAGTTTGTCCCCAAGCTGCGCCTTTTAGTTTTTCTCTTAATTCTGGGTTTTCAACAATAACAACTTTATAAGGTTGTAATCCGTATGAAGATGCACTTAATCTAACCGCTTCTTTTAACGTATTTAAGTCTGCATCAGATATCTTTTTTGAAGCGTCAAACTGTTTAGTTGCGTATCTCCAATTTTGATTTTCTAAGAAATTGCTCATAGTTTTTTATTATTTTATTTGTTGGTTCTATATTTTTCTAATAATTGATTTAAGAAAACTAATTCTTCTGGTTTTAAATTATTTGCAAACATTTGTTCGTGTTCATCAACTTTTGGATCTAATTCTTTTAAAACATCCAATCCTTTTTGCGTAATCGAAACTTCAATTTTTCTTCGATTATCCGGACAAACATTTCGCGTCACAAAATCTTTCAATAATAATTTGTCTACCAAACGTGTTGTGTTGCTCGTTTTCGCAAGCATTCTCTCTTGTATCACGCACATATTGGCAGGTTTCCCTTTTTGTCCTCTTAATATACGCAACACATTATACTGTTCTCCAGATAGATCATACGGTTTAATCAACTCGCTGAAATGATCCTGAATCACATTTTGCGTGTACATGATATTCAGAATAACTTTTTTCGCATTATCCATCTTAACCGTACTCTTAATAACCTCTTCAATTGTCATAGTCGTAAGTGTATAATTTGTATATACAAATGTATAACTTTTAATAGTTGTATATACAAATGTTGTGTTAATTTTTTGTTAATACGTTTAAGTGAATTTGAAAGGAACGTAAAAGGTTGGTTTTCTGATGCTAAAATTAAAGTATTTTTTAAATATAATCTATTGATACATTGCGAATTAATGATTTTTTAAAGACTACAGTTCGATTGGGTTCAAAACACTTTATAACTTAGTTTTTGTAAGATAATGGTAAAGCAGAAAATCCTCAAAATCAGTTGAATTTGCCATTTATCTGAATTCTGAAAGAAGAAAACCTTTCGAAATTTGCTTAAAATTTGCCATTTCGACGTATATCCAAGCTTCATCATGACCTAATTCTTTTGCAATTACTCTTGCCGTTTTCTCCGATACTTCAATTGCAGCCCTGGCATCTAAGAATAATAAACGAACGCGCCTTGCCAAAATATCATCAACTGTTCTTGCCATTTCAAAACGAATAGCCCAAACGACTTCTGCCATTGTAAATTCATGATCAGGATGCAATTTTTCTTTCAGCTCAGGTTCACTTTCCTGCAACTCGATTATTTTTGGAATATCTGTACCATATATATAAAGGTGATTTTCTCTATCGAAAGAATTAGTAGGACGGTTTCCGTGAATAGAAAGATGTTCGGTAGCACATTCTTTCTTCTGCAATTTCCCTGTTTTGATAGCTTTATCTATAATGTCCTCAGCAATTTTTCGGTAAGTTGTCCATTTTCCTCCCGTAATAGTAATAAGACCTGTTTCAGAAACTATAATTTTATGGCTCCTAGAAACTTCTTTGGTGCTTTTGCCTTCTTCTTTCGGTGCAGCCAACGGGCGCAAACCTGCAAAAACGGATAATACATCAGCTCTGGTTGGTTTCTTGGCGAGAAAACGTTGGGCTGTTTCCAATACAAATTGAATTTCGCTCTCTAATGCAATAGGTTCTAAACTTTGTTTTTTTATTAAAGTATCAGTTGTACCAACAACAATTCGGTTATGCCACGGAACTGCAAACAAAACTCTCCCGTCTTTTGTTTTCGGAATCATTAAAGCATTTTCGCCAGGCAAAAAAGATTTATCAAGAACCAAATGAATTCCCTGACTTGGAACAATGTATTTTTTATAAACCGTATCATTTAATTTCATGATAGCGTTTGTAAAAACTCCTGTCGCATTTATTACGGCAGAACCTTTTACATCATAGCTAATTCCACTTTCCTGATCTTGAACCTGAACGCCAATAATTTGGTTTTTATCGTCTTTCAATAAATTTACAACCTTTATATAATTTAAAAGACAAGCTCCGTTTTCTATAGCTGTTTGAGCAAGATTAATTGCCAGACGAGAATCATCAAATTGACCATCATGATAAATAACGCCATTGACCAAACCTTTTTCTTCAACGTTTGGAAGCATTTCGATAGTTTTCTTTTTTGAAAGATATTTAGAACTTCCTAAACTTAAAAAGCCTGATAAAAGATCATAAATTTTTAATCCGATAGTGTAGAAATAACCGCTAAGCAAATGATAATTCGGAATTACAAACGATTGGTTTTTCACTAAATGAGCGGCGTTTTGTGCTAATAAACCTCGTTCTTTTAATGCTTCTCGAACCAAATGCACATCTCCTTGCGCTAAATATCGCACTCCGCCATGAACCAATTTGGTGCTTCGGCTAGAAGTTCCTTTTGCAAAATCAACAGCTTCAAACAAAATGGTTTTGTAACCGCGGCTTGCTGCGTCAACTGCCGTTCCGAGACCGCTTGCACCTCCGCCAATTATTATTACGTCCCATTTTTCGGTATTTCGTAGTTTGGTTAATTGCTCGGAGCGGTTCATATATGTATGGGACTTTTTATTTAAAGCAAACTTAACGAAATGAAATTAAAAATTGATGAAGAAAAAAATTATGGTTTTTATTTGTTCAGGTTTCAAGTTTCAGGTTTGATTTGCCATATCTAAAAAAATAACCCGACAGATTTTTAAAATGTCGGGTTATCAATTTATGGATTGTGTTTTTACATCAATCGTTTTTCAAATGCTTTTCTTGCAGAGCCTCTAAAATAGACTTCTCCGCAATACGTATATTTTAATCGGTCTAAAATTTTCAGCATCGGAGTATTATCGAAGTTGGTGTCTACTTTTATGCTGTAAATATTATTTTCGACAGACAAACCTTCAATGCTTTGGAATAATTTTGTTGCAATGCCTTTTCCTTTTGCCAATTTTGAAACGGCTACACGATGCACAACAGTGTAATCGCCATCAGTAAGCCATTTGCCTTCGATATTTTCGTAAGCAGGTTCTTTGTCAAAAATAATAGCCGCATAAGCCAGAATCGATTCGTTTTCTGTAAAAACATATCCGTAATCCTTTTCGATATCGCTTTTAATAGAAAGTTCGTTCGGATAACCATCTTGCCATTGTGTGCTTCCATCTAGTCGTCTTTGTTCGATAGCATCTTGCAGGATTTCCCAGATTTGAGGTATTTCTGAAAGATTTGCTTTTCTAAGAGATAGCTTTTCTGTTGTATTCATTTTTTAATGAGGCAATTTATCTTTAATCAAACCATATAGCCAAGTTCCAGCAATGGCGCTAACCAAAGTAACTACAATTACAGTTGCTCCCGTACCGATTTGAGCAAAAAGCGGACCTGGACAAGCTCCAGTAATGGCCCAACCGAAACCGAATAATAATCCGCCGTAGATTTGACCTTTATTGAAAGTTTTTGGTTGAATTTCGATTTTTTCGCCATCAAGAGTTTTGATATTGAATTTTTTAATCAATTGTACCGATATTAATCCAACTGCGACAGCGCATCCGATTACGCCATACATATGAAATGATTCGAGATTGAACATTTCCTGAATACGGAACCAGCTGATGATTTCTGCTTTTACGAATACAATTCCGAAAAAGATTCCAACGATTAAGTATTTTAAGTTTGCGAATACCGTTTCTTTTTTCTGGCTTGCGTTAATTCCTTCGCCGTCTATATTTTTATTTTCTAAACTCATTTTTGAAATTTTAAAGTGAAAGAATATAAGGTAAAATCAAAAGTGCCATTACAAAACCGCCAATCATAAAGCAGATAGTTGCTACCAATGATGGCCATTGTAAGTTTGATAATCCCATAATCGCGTGTCCGCTTGTACACCCGCCAGCGTAACGAGTTCCAAAACCTACTAAGAATCCGCCCACTACAATCATAATGAATCCGCGAAGCGTTAATAAGCTTTCCCAAGAAAATAATTGTGCAGGAACTAAACCTGTATGATCTGTGATTCCGTAGGTGGCTAATTTCTCTGATAATTCAGGAGCAATTTCCACCGGATTTGGATTCGATAAAAAATGAGCAGCAATAAAACCTCCGAAAAATATTCCAAGAACAAAGAATAGATTCCAGCTTTCTTTTTTCCAGTCGTATTTAAAAAATGAAATATTTGCAGGAATACAAGCCGCACAAATATGACGAAGCGAAGAACTAATCCCGAAAGATTTATTTCCGATAATTAATAAAATTGGAACTGTTAATCCAATCAAAGGGCCTGCAACGTACCAAGGCCAAGGTTCTTTAATGATTTCTAATAAACTCATTTTTTTTAGGTTCAAAGGTTCAAAGGGGCAGAGGTTCAAAGGAAAAAGCTTTGTCGCTTTGCACCTTTGCATCTCTGTACCTTAAAAATTTATTTTAATGTTTTACTCTGACAAACGAAATCTGATTTTGGAACATTGGTTTTCGAAATTGCTCCAAAACCGCCTTCAACTTCAGAAAAATTTCTGAAACCTCTTGCCTGAAGGATAGAAGCTGCAATCATGCTTCTATAACCGCCTGCACAATGCAAGTAAAAATGTTCATTTGGATTAATGTCTTTTACCCAGTCATTGATATAAGCCAAAGGTTTGCTGTAAGCGTCATCTATATGTTCTGCGGCGTATTCTGTTTCTTTACGGACATCAACCACTTTATCTTCTCCAAATTTAAATTCATTTGCAAATTGCTCTGCAGAGATTCTGTTTATAGTGTCAATTTCGAAACCTGCATTTTGCCAAGCCTCAAATCCGCCTTCCAAATGTCCGACAATAGTATCAAAACCAACACGGCTTAAACGAGTAACAGTTTCTTCTTCCATACCAGCTGCAGTAACCAATATAATTGGCTGTTTTACATCTGCAATTAAAGTTCCAACCCATGGAGCGAAATCACCGTTGATTCCAATATTGATAGACTGCGGAATAAATCCTTTACTAAAATCGGCAGCACTTCTTGTATCTAGAATTAAAGCACCAGTTTCTTCAGCAACAGCTTCAAAATCTTTTACATTTATAGCTCTCATTCCGTTGTGTAAAACAGTTTCAAAGCTTTCGTAACCGCCTTTGTTCATTGCCACGTTCATGCTGAAATAGGCTGGAGGAGGCAATAAACCATCGGTAACTTCTTTGATAAATTCTTTTTCGGTCATGTTAGCACGCAAAGCATAATTGGTAGCTTTTTGATTTCCTATTGTCGAAACGGTTTCTTTGCTCATGTTTTTTCCGCAAGCGCTTCCAGCACCGTGGGCAGGATAAACGATTACATCATCGGCAAGCGTCATGATTTTGTCTCTTAACGAATGAAATAAAATTCCAGCCAACTGGTCTTGTGTCATTCCAGCTGCTTTTTGAGCTAAATCTGGACGTCCAACATCTCCAATGAATAAAGTGTCTCCCGAGAAAATGGCGTGATCTTTTCCGTTTTCATCAATCAGTAAAAAAGTAGAGCTTTCCATAGTGTGGCCTGGAGTGTGCAATACTTTAATGGTTACTTTTCCAATTTTGAACTCTTGTCCGTCTTTTGCAGAAATGCAGTCAAATTCGCAAGCAGCATTTGGTCCGTAAACGATTGGCGCTCCTGTTTCTTTGCTTAAATCAACGTGTCCAGAAACGAAATCGGCGTGAAAATGCGTTTCAAAAATGTATTTCAGTTTCACTCCGTCGCGCTCTAAACGATCCAGATAAGGCTGAATTTCTCTAAGCGGATCAATAATGGCCGCTTCGCCATTTGAAGTAATATAATATGCACCTTGAGCAAGGCATCCGGTGTAAATTTGTTCTATTTTCATGATTCAGTAATAAAAATAATGGAAGACAAAGGTAGTCTTGTTTTTTAAAAAAATAGGTGACTAATGTTACAGAAATTAGGTTTTTGTGTAAAAAAATGTGGTGTTTGTCATATTCAGTTGAGATAAATTAAATTTAAAGTGGAGCAATTACGCTTTAAGCTTTAATTTTGCATATGACGAATGTCATTTCAAAACAAAAAAGAAAATGAACACACAAAACTTATTGGATCAGATTGCTTTTATAAAAGAAATTGATAAAGTAAAATACATTCAGCGCAAGACCAAATTATTCAACAGCGACCGATGCGAAAATGACGCAGAACACAGCTGGCATCTGGCTTTGATGGCAATTGTTTTGGCAGAACATTCAAATGAACCGATTGATGTTTTGAAAGTCGTAAAAATGGTTTTGATTCATGATATTGTAGAAATAGATGCTGGCGATGTATTTATTTATGATACAGTGAAAAATCATTCGAATACAGATGAAGAACGTTTGGCCGCAAATAGAATCTTTGGTTTATTGCCTAAAAAACAAGCTGAAGAATTAATTGCCATTTGGGAAGAATTTGAAGCTGGAGAAACCAACGAAGCCAAATTTGCAAAATCTATGGACAGACTTGAACCGTTATTGCAGAACACATCTAACAATGGCGGAACTTGGAAAGAGTTTGGAGTGAAATACGATAAAGTGTACGAAAAGAAAAGCGTTATTAAAGAAGGTTCAAAATCGATCTGGAATTATGCCGAAGGGTTAATTAACGAAAGTGTTGAAAAGGGGATTTTAGAAAAATAACCAATAATACCACGCAATCAAAATCAAACATAGCCTGCGGTTTCAACCGCAGGAACACAATGCATATCACAATACGTTTCCCGTGGTTGAAACCATGGATTATGTTTTTGATCATGTAAATCTATACGCAATCTTGTCATTTCGACCGAAGGGAGAAATCACACGCGGGATTCCGCAAAGAATATCGCTAATCTTTGTCGAGCCACTAGTGTGATTTCTCCCTTCGGTCGAAATGACAAACTGTACGTAACTCAAAAAACAACAAGTGTCATTTCTACCCTTTAAATTGTTGAAAAGTTTAACAAATATCAAGCGATAAACTTTTTTTAAAGGGCGTTAATTCGGGTTCTAATGGTTAAATTTGTGGAACTTCATAAACAAATTACCATTATGGAAGAAATGCTCTTTTATGATCGAATGCAATTTGCCTTCACGATTACTTTTCATTATCTCTTTCCGCAACTTACAATGGGTCTTTCGCTCATTATTGTGTACTTCAAGTGGAAATATCTAAAAACTCAAGACGAACAATACAATCACGCCACTCATTTCTGGATGAAAATCTTCGCTCTCAATTTTGCAATGGGCGTTGTAACCGGAATTCCGATGGAGTTTCAGTTTGGAACCAATTGGGCGAAATTCTCCGAATTAACGGGTGGAATCATCGGTCAGACATTGGCAATGGAAGGAATGTTTTCTTTCTTTCTAGAATCGTCTTTCCTAGGTTTATTTTTGTTTGGAGAAAAACTTCTGGGACATAAATGGCATTTTGTAACCGGATTATTAATTATGATTGGTTCTTGGGCCAGCGGATTTTTAATCATTGCCACACATTCATGGATGCAGAATCCTGTGGGTTACGAAATTCTGGAAAACGGGAAATTTGTATTGAATAATTTTCAAGCTTTATTCTTAAATCCGTGGCTTTGGCCTTCATATCTGCACAATCAAGCAGCTTCTTTAGTTACAAGTTCTTTTGTTGTGGCTGGAATTGGAGCTTTCTATATTTTAAGCAAAAAGAATGTTTCTTTCGGGAAATTGTTTTTGAAAACAGGAGTAATCTTCGGATTGATTTCGAGCATTATTGTGGCGGTTCCAACGGGAGATTTAGCTGCTAAAAATGTGGTGAAATATCAACCTGTGACTTTTGCTGCAATGGAAGGGATTTTTCATACCGAAAAGAAAGGTTCAGAGATTGTCTTAATCGGGCAGCCAGACGTAAAAGATAAAAAACTGGATAATAAAATCGCTGTTCCAAATATTTTAAGTTTCCTGACTTACGGAAATTGGGATCAGGAAATTCAAGGTTTAGATCAGTTTGAAGAAGACTTGCATCCGACCAATATTTCTGGATTGTATTATGCTTATCATATTATGGTCGGACTCGGAACTGTGTTTATCGGTTTGATGGTAATTTCTCTTTTCCAATTAATAAGAGGAAAACTTTTTGAAACCAAATGGCTTTTATGGTCGCTTATGTTTATGATGCCATTTCCGTACATCGCCAATACTACAGGCTGGTACACGGCAGAATTAGGAAGACAGCCTTGGCTGGTTTATAATTTAATGCGAACAGCATCTGGAGCTTCACCAACAGTTTCGTCAGGAAATACATTGTTTACATTGCTTGGATTTATTGGTTTATACCTTTTACTGGGAATGCTGTTTTTGCTTTTGATTGGAAAAATTATCAATAAAGGTCCGCGTCATGTGGAACTTTCAACAGAAAAAATATAAGTATGGAATTTTTTTGGTACGTAGTTTTAATGGGAATTTTGGCTGTTTATCTCGTTTTAGACGGCTATGATTTTGGTGCAGGAATTATTCATTTATTTTTTGCCGATACAGAAAGAGATAAAAAAGTAATTGTCAATTCGATTGGTCCATTTTGGGATGCCAATGAAGTTTGGCTGATTGCAGCTGGAGGCGTTTTGTTTTTTGCTTTTCCAACTTTATACGCTTCGTCTTTCAGTGGATTTTACTTGCCTTTGATTATGATTTTATGGCTCTTGATTTTTCGCGCTATCGGACTTGAAATGCGTGGGCAGATTCATAATCATATGTGGGAAGCAATTTGGGATAAAGCTTTCGGAATTGCGAGTCTGCTTTTGGCTCTTTTCTTCGGAATTGCTCTTGGAAATATCGTTCGCGGTGTCAACCTCGGAATGGTGCAAAATGGCGTTTCAACGCAAGAAGCGCATTATTTCTTTCTGCCTTTATGGAATCCAACTTTTAGTCCGCAAGCGAATGAATTGGGAATTATTGATTGGTTTACGCTTTTCTTAGGAATTGTGAGTGTTGTCGCATTGACGATTCATGGCGCAAACTGGATTATTTATAAAACAAATTCGGCGCTAAATCCGAAATTGAAAAATGTTGTTTTTAGACTGAACTTTGTGTTACTTGTTTTAGTATTTATTTCTTTGGGCATTTGGCACTTTATTGAGCCGAAACCATTTCATAATTTTGTTGAAAACCCGATTCTTTGGTTTTTTCCTTTAATGACTTTTGTTGGAATTGCGGGATTATTCAAAGTTCGTTCTTTCAAAAAAGATGGTCACGGATTTTTGTTTTCGACTTTGTTTTTAGTTGGAGGATTTGCTTCTACAGCGGTTTCGATTTTTCCAAATGTGTTGCCTTCAACCAATAAAGTAAATCCGTCATTAACGATTTATAATACTGCTGCTCACGAATACGGATTAAACGCTGGTTTAAGTTGGTTTTTTATCGCTTTATTTCTGGTGATTGTTTATTTTATAATTCAATATCGAGTTTTTAGTGGTAAAATGGATGATGTAGGGTATGGGGAGCATTGATTTTTTTATAGCCACTCCCGATAACTATCGGGATCACGAATTTTTATTTTGATTTGAATGGAATTCTGAATTTTGTAACTATGAAATACACGAATTTTAATTCCTTTAATATCAAATCAATTGCCTCCAGTTTTAACTGGAGGTTTTTTGTTGAATTTGAAATTGGGCTTTAGCCAAACTTTGCGGTTTTTGGCTAAAGCTTTTTTTGTATACATTTTTTTCCTCCAGCTAAAGCTGAAGGCAATTGATTGAAAATATTAAAAACAAAACGTCATTTTACCTGAGTCTGCGTTAGGGATAGAAGCGGTATCTCCCGATTTAGAAAAACAAGGCTTTTTTAGCCGTAGTTTTTGTTAATCGGGAATTTAGCGGATAGCCCGTTCGCCGCGGCGAAAACGCCATAATAATATTTTCTATTAATTAGCATATTTAGCAGTAAAAAACCATAAGGCAATTTTTACAAAAGATTTAATTACAACCAACAGTTATATTCTATAAGCTGTATTGCCGAAAAAAAAAGCAGTTAATGCTTAATATTGCGTATCTAAGAATTTTTTCCCCCTAAAAGAATTTTTGGATACGATTTTTACTAAAACTTAAATCTATTTTACCTACTGAATTTATGCCTTTAACAATTTTTTCCGACGAGGTTAGGTTTTGTTATAAATCTAAAAACTGGCAGTATCAATTTGATGAAATCAAAGAGCTCGGACTGCTCAAAAAAAAGAGAAAATATTTTCTAGAAAATGGCGCTTTTATAGCTGTAACAACTGTTGCGTATTATTGCATGCTGTTTTCCAATTTAATGGACTTGTATTACATTATTCCTGCGCTTTTATGCTATGCATTTATTATAATCGCCAGGTTTGGTAATAAAGACGAGTTTGTATATTTTGTTTTTGTTAAAGATATTTACCAGAATGAAATAAGAACTAAAATTGAGCCAGAAGACCGCGTGTTAATTGGCAAGCAGATCGATAGTTATTTAGATCTTCAATTTGAACGCAGTATACAAAAAACTGCTTAAGAAAAAATCAGAGATGTTTGTATTTGATATTTTCCGTTATGATACTTTTTTCATAATGGCAGCATTGATATATGGTTATTTTATTATCAAAAAAAGAAAATTAACAAAACGCTAAGTCATAGTGTTCATTATGAAGTAGCTTAACAAATACCCAAAAATAAGTATAGTTAAGTCGTTACAAATTAACGGCTGGCTGTTTTAACTATACATGATCCCAAATCAGAATAAAATTATGGCCACAACAATTAAAAGCAAGATTAAAAACATTAGAGAGTTAAAAAATTACACTCAGGAATATATGGCGGAAAGATTAGGTGTAACCCAAGCGGGCTACAGTAAAATTGAAAAAGGAAAAACTTCTTTGAGTTATGAAAAACTGGTTGAGATAGGGAAGATTTTAGATGTAAGCGTAGAGGATATAATTAGTTTTGATTACGACAAATATTTTAATAGTTTCAATAAAATAAATGGAAATAATAACGGCAGTATTTTAATTAATGCCGATAACACTTCGATTATAAAAGAACTTTATGAAGATAAAATCCAATTATTAGAAAAACTGCTTTCTAGAACCGAAATAGAATTGGAACGTTATAAAGATAAATTCGGAGAACTCTAAAAGTTTTAGTTTCATCTTTGTCAGAGCATAATGCTTTGACAAAGATTACTCTACAAGTGAAACTAAATAAATTTTTTGAATTGCTGTTAGAATAGGACTTCTTTAGCAATAATATAAAATCCCATTATGAGAACGAACCATCCGAAAAGAGGTTTTAATTTTGTGCCGTCTATTTTTTTAGAAAGTTGGCTCCCAATAAACATGCCGATTAAAGCCATGGCTGAAACGCTCATTAGAAAAGTATAATCTATAGGTGTTCCGATATATAAATCGCCTGCAAAACCTATTGACGAGTTTATGGTAATGATTAATAATGAAGTTCCAACGGCTTGTTTCATTGGAAGATTAGCGAAAAAAAGAAGGGCAGGAATAATCAGAAATCCGCCGCCAGCGCCAAGAAATCCAGTTACAATTCCGACTAAGAATCCTATTAAGCTTAGCTGCGAATAATTGGTTTCTGCTGATTTTATTTTGGGCTCATTTTTTTTAATCATTGAAATGGCCGCTGTAATCATTAAAATTGAAAAGATAATCATGATCAGAAAATCTTTTGAAACCGTATAAGAAGCGACAGAAAACAAAGTCGATGCAATTTGCGGAAAGATTACTTCGCGGATTATCAAAATAGAAACAACCGAAGGAACCGCAAAATACAAAGCTGATTTCAGTTTTAGATTTCCCATTTTATAATGGCTGTAACTTCCAAATAACGCTGTTAATCCGACAATAAATAAGGAATAAGAAGTCGCTTGATCGGGATTGACTTTAAATAAATAAACTAAAATTGGAATTGTCAGAATAGAACCACCGCCGCCAATTAAGCCAAGTGTGATTCCGATTATGATTGAGGCGAAAAATCCTAAATATTCCATTGCATTTATTTTAATGCAAAGTTGCTTCGGAAATTAGAATTCTACAGTAACATTTATCACAGAAGATTTTTTTTAGCCACGAATTCACGAATTTTATTTTTTACAATCTAAACGAAAGCAAATTAGCTAATCCGTGGAATTTAAAATAAAATTAGCGCTAATTCGTGAATTCGTGACTAAAAACTTTATTTTAATAATTCAATCTGGTTTCGGTTGAGTTTGACTAGACCACGCTGTTCCATTTTTTTGAGTAATCTGGAAACTACTTCGCGTGAAGTGTTCAATTCAGTTGCGATTTCCTGATGCGATAAATTTACTTCAGAACAGCCGCAGGCATCAGAATGTCTTTTTAAATAAAATTCTAATCTTTCATCCATCGAACGGAAGGCAATATTATCAACTACTTCGAGAACCTCTTCAAAACGACTTCGATAGGTTTCGATAACAAATTCGTACCAAGAACGGTGTTCCATCATCCATTTGTCCATCAATTGCAGCGGAATCATCATCACGGTAACATCTTCGACCACTTTTGCCATAATCTGGCTTTTTTCGCTTTTTGCCGTGCAGATCATCGATATGGCACAGGCTTGTCCAGGCTGCAGGTAATACATTAAAAACTCTCCGCCATCTTCGCCTTCGCGATAGATTTTAATTTTTCCTTTAATAATCAGAACTGTATTTTTAATGTACTGTCCGGTACGCATTAAAATGGTTCCGGCTTCAAAATCCTGAAGGCTTCCGTTTTCTTCAATCGTAGCGATAAGTTCGTTAGAGAAATTAGGAAATATGGTTTTTAATGATTGTTGCATTGTGTGTTTTTTTTTGCCACGAATTGCACGAATTGCCACTAATGAATTCGTGAGAATTGGTGCAATTTGTGGCTAATATATTTGTCAAAATCGAATTAAAAAATGTATTTGATTACAAAGATAATGGTTTGAAATGGGAATAATTGTCAGAAAACTAGATTTATGAGTAATTCTGTGTAAATGAAGAAATCCCATTTTCTATCGATTTTGTAGGCTGAATTTTTAAAAATAGTAACTAAATTTGTAATTCACTGATTATAATACTTTCTCTAAAACGTTTTCTGAGAATAATAATCGAAATCGCATTTGGTACGTTTTTTATATATAGAAACGTCGTAATTTTACAAAAACACATTTTACTATGAATTTATCACAAGAAGATTGGCTTGCTCAGTTACAGGCTGACGAAAATGCAGTTATACTTGATGTAAGAACTGAAGACGAATTTAATGACGGATACATTGAGAATGCTCTAAACATTGATATCAATAAAGGGCAGGCATTTATCTATGAAATAGAAGAATTAGACAAAAATAAAAATTATTACGTATACTGTCGTTCTGGGGCGAGAAGTGCAAAAGCATGTCAGATAATGAACGAATTAGGTATCGAAAATGCCTACAATCTGCTTGGAGGAATCCTAGATTGGGAAGGTGAAACAGTACAACCATAAAAGAAGAAGAGGCAATAAAAAAGCCTCTTTTTTCTTTTGAAAATAGAATTACCAGACCATTAAACAAACCAAATTATGAGTTTTATACCAGAAGAATATCAGATTAATGCGCTGATAAATCAAGATACTTATCTTGTAAATGGAGAATTGAAACAATGGACAGGGCAAACCACACCTGTGTTTTCTACTATTTCTTCAACAGAAAAATATACGCCAACCTTATTAGGATCTATTCCTTTTATGGGAGAAAAAGAAGCAGCAGAAGTTGTCGAAGCTGCTACCAATGCATACGATATGGGGCAAGGTTTATGGCCGACTATGAAAGTAGTGGATCGTATTAAATGTATGGAAAAATTTGTGAAGCAAATGAAAGAAACCCGCGAAGAAGTGGTAAAATACTTAATGTGGGAAATCGGAAAATCATTGGGAGATTCGCAAAAAGAATTCGACAGAACAGTAGAGTATATTTACGATACTATTGCAAGCTACAAAGAATTAAACGGACGCAGTTCGCACTTTGAAAAAGTTCAGGGAGTAAACGCTATGATTCGTCGTGGACCTCTTGGAGTTGTACTTTGTCTTGGGCCATATAATTATCCTTTAAATGAAACTTTCTCATTGCTGATTCCAGCTTTGATTATGGGAAATACTGTAATCTTCAAACCTGCTAAACACGGTGTTTTATGTATTTCGCCATTGTTGGAAGCTTTCAGAAGCAGTTTTCCAAAAGGGGTAATTAATATTGTTTACGGTAGAGGACGTGAAGTAGCTTCTCCGATTATGAAATCTGGAAAAATTGATGTTTTAGCATTAATCGGAAACAGTAAATCGGCGATTGCTTTACAAGATCAGCACCCAAACAAAAACAGATTACGTCTAATTTTAGGTTTAGAAGCAAAAAATCCAGCGATTATTCTTCCAGATGCCGATTTAGATTTGGCTATTCAAGAATGTATTACAGGAAGTTTGTCTTTTAACGGTCAGCGTTGTACAGCATTGAAAGTTTTATATGTTCACGAATCTATTAGAGAAGAATTCAATAAACGTTTTGCAGAGAAAGTAGACAGTTTGGTTTTCGGAAATCCGTGGGAAAAAGGAGTTTCTTTAACACCGCTTCCAGAAACAGATAAGCCAAAATATATTCAAGGATTAATTGATGATGCTGTTCATAAAGGAGCAAAAGTGATCAATGAAAAAGGAGGAAAACATACTGATAATTATATTTTCCCTGCAGTTCTTTATCCAGTAAACAAAGAAATGCGTGTGTATCATGAAGAGCAGTTTGGGCCAGTTGTTCCTGTGCTTTCTTTCAAAGATATTAAAGAACCATTGAAAGATATGGCAGAATCAAATTACGGTCAGCAAGTAAGTTTGTTTGGTAAAGACATCAAAACTCTTGCTCCGCTAATTGATGCTTTGGTAAATTTAGTTTGTAGAGTAAACCTCAACAGTTCTTGCCAGAGAGGTCCAGATGCTTTCCCTTTTACAGGAAGAAAAGATTCTGCAGTAGGAACTTTGAGTATTCCAGATGCTTTGCGTTCATTCTCAATCCGTACGTTTGTAGCTTCAAAAGATATCGATTATAATAATGAGATTCTGCAGGAATTGCTTAATAGCAAAGAATCGAATTTTATTAATACAGATTATATTTTGTAGTCATCAAGGTTATATATTAATTGTAGATGCCGTTTGTTGCTTTTGGTGACAAACGGTTTTTCTTTTCTTGTGAAAAAGTGAAAAGTGAAAAGTGAAAAGTGAAAAGTAAGAGGTTTGAAGTATAATAAGATTTTTACATCTCACAACTTACATTTCACATTTTACATTTCACAATTAACAATTTACAATTAATAACTAAATTTGTAACATTATTTTAAAAAAGCAGTCTTAGTTATATACCAAACAATTTAAAGACCTAAGAATCATTATGAAAAAGAGATTTTTGCAATTTGCATTAATAGCATTTGTTCTTTTTGCCCAAGATACTATTGCTCAAGAGCTTTATATGCCGAGAAATATAAAAAAAGCCTACGAAAACGGAACACGTTCTAAAGACGGGAAACCTGGCGTAAACTATTGGCAGAACCGCGGAAAATATAATATGGAAATTTCTGTTGATCCTAAAACCAGATTGGTTTCAGGCACAGAAACTATTATTTACGAGAACAATAGCAAGGATACGCTAAGAAATTTAGTTATCCGTTTTGTAAATAATCTTCATAAACCCACTTCGTCTCGAGGAAGCGATGTAAGCAGCGATTTTTTAAGCGACGGATTGACGATTACTTCATTAAAGATAGAAAATGAAGTCTATAAAGAAGATGCTAAAAATTGGGGAACAGTTGGGAATGTAAAATTGCAAAAACCGATTCTACCACGTTCAAAAACCACTATAAATATTGAGTGGAATTATCCTTTGTCTAAAGAGAGCGGAAGAGAAGGTCAGATTGACGAAACTACTTTCTTTGTAGCTTATAGCTATCCGAGAGTTTCGGTTTTTGACGATTACAATGGTTGGGACAGATTGCCGCACACCGACCGTCAGGAATTCTATAATGACTTTAACGATTATGTTTTTTTTGTAAAAGCACCAAAAAATTATGTGGTTTACGCAACTGGTGATTTATTAAATCCAGATGAGGTTTTACAGCCAGAATTTGCATCGCGTTTGAAGAAATCTTATACAACAGATGAAATTTTGCATATCGCTAACGAGCAAGAAATGAAAAGCGGTATCGTAACCAAACAGTACGATTGGAATGTTTGGAAATTTGAAGCTAAAAATATCACAGATGTATGTTTTGGTCTAAGTGACCATTATTTATGGGATGCCAGCAGTGTAATTGTAGACAAGAAAACAAATCGACGCGCGAGTATTCAGGCGGCTTACGATATTAAAGGAACAGACTTTGTAAATTCTGTAAAAAACAATCAATATGCTTTAGATTGGTTTTCTAATAATTGGCCAGGAGTTCCTTACCCGTTTTCTAAGATGACGGCTTTTCAAGGTTTTGCTGATATGGAATACCCTATGATGTGCAACGACTCACAAATGGGAGATCCTGTTTTTGCGCAATTAGTCCAAGATCACGAAGTAGCACATACTTATTTCCCTTTTTATATGGGAATTAATGAAACGCGTTATGCTTTTATGGACGAAGGATGGGCAACAACTTTCGAATATTTAATCGGGATTGCTGAGCATGGAAAAGAGGCCGCAGATAACTTTTATAAAGAATTCAGAGTAAAGCAATATATAAACGACCGATCTTCAGAAGAAGATCAGCCTATTATCACAATGTCTACACAGGTTTCTGGAGCAGGATACGGAAATAATTCTTATGGAAAAGCTTCTCTTTCTTATCTGGCTCTGAAAGATTTATTGGGCGACGACTTATTCAAAAAAGCTTTGCATTATTATATGGATACCTGGAATGGAAAACATCCAATTCCGTGGGATTATTTTAATTCATTTAATACCTCAACAGGTAAAAATTTAAATTGGTTTTTTAATAATTGGTTCTTTACCAACAATTATTTAGATATCGCAGTAAAAGGTATTTCTGCTGACAAGAAAATGATAACAGTAGAAAACATTGGAGGTTTTGCCATTCCGTTTGACGTTGTAATTACTTACGCTGATAAATCGAAAGTAATCTTACATCAAACACCAGCAATTTGGGAAAAAAATCAGAAAACGGCTAAAATCATTTTGAAAAGCACAAAAAAAATACTGCAAATTCAGCTGGATGGGGGGATTTTTATGGATGCAACGCCAGAAAACAATGTTTTACTTGTTAAATAGATTGGGTTATTATTAATAAATTTGTTAACAATGTTGTGTTGTATTTAATAAAATAACATTGTTTGTTTTGAATCATTAATAATAATCAAAAATACGGAAAACCGTAAATGAATTTCTTTAAAAAAGATTAGGTTTGTGAAATAATAAAAAACCTACAAAATTTAATGAAAAAAACATTTGCACTGATTGTATTACTAAGTACATTCAAGTTCTTTGGACAGAATGACCAAAAAACAGCATTTCAAAAAAGCAAATATGAATTAGCTGTTTCTTACTACAAAAAAGCCGAGTTTGTAAAAGCGATCGACTTATTTTCTTTAGCAGCAAAGATTAAACCAGACAATGAAATTGGAAAAGATGCTGTAAATAAAGTGGATACTTTACGTAGCCTTTTGAGAAAAGAAATTTTAAGCCAAGCCATTGGAACTTGGAAGCGAACAGGGAATCAGCCAGTTTGGTCTGCAGCTACGGCAGATAATGCCAATCAATCTAGTTTTGACGAATTAATTGAGATCAAAGAAAATGAAATAGCGTTTTATGAAGTAGACAAAAAAACAAAAGTAAAGAAACTTCTAAAAACAGAGAATTTAGTTTATAATGATGCAAACTGCACTGCATCAGTATTCTCAGAAATCATCCTTTCAGACGGAACAATTTGGAACTGTAGTCTAAATGATAAAGGAAACATATTGCATGTAGTAAATGTGGCAGTAAAAACAGAAGAAGGAATACGAAAGATAAATAATGATAACGAAGAAAGTTATTACGTTAAGATCTAAAAAAAGGGAATCATTTGATTCCCTTTTTTTTGTTTTATGTTTTATAAAAATTTAAATCCAAGTGAAAGGCTAGTTATTCCAGTTTTAATTTCTCCACCAGAAGCATCGATATCAGTTAATCCAGCAAGATATCTTACATCAAACGTAAGTCTCCAGACATCAACTCCAACACCTCCAAGCACACTGTGATTGTTTCTTTCAAATGCTATATGATTTAGATTATTGCTTGGGTTTATGTCCGAATAATTCTTCCAATTGTACCCCGCAAAAACTCTCACATTTCCTATTTTTCCAAGCGGAATAATTTTAAAACCGGCGATTAAAGTAGCATCAGTACCAGACAATTTAAATTCGGTTTCTCCAACTCCATCTTGAAAAACGCTGAAATTAGTTTGAGCATAGCCAAATTCGCCCTGTGCATAAAAAACAGTAAGGTTTACTCGAGCAAAAGCGGCAAAACCAATTCCTGTATTGGTATGGTCGGAGCTAAAGTTTTTTGCATCAACAGAAGTAATATTGGTCGAAAACTGCGGTCCAACTTGTATTAATTGCGCAAATCCATTTACACAAAAACATAAAAATGCTGCTAAAAAGAATTTTTTCATAAGGATCTTATTTGATTTTGGTAGCATAAAAATAAACATAATTGATTAGAATTGAACGATTTGTCTGATTTATTTTCTTGTAAAGTTTTGATAGCTAGATCTGTTCGTTTTTTGAGTTTGCTTTCCTAATCAGATTAAAATGAGTTATTTTTGAAAAGATTTTATAAAAGTTATGGAAATTAGAACAATAAAAGCATCCGATACCTGGCAAATTAGGCATGAAGTAATGTGGCCCGACCAGCCTTTTGAATTTGTACAGCTGGAAGAAGACGATTCAGGATTTCATTTTGGTGTTTTTGAAGAAGACAAATTAGTTTCTATAGTTTCATGTTTTATTGAAGGAAAAGAAATGCAGTTTAGAAAACTGGCGACTTTAGAAGAATATCAAGGAAAAGGCATTGCTTCATATCTTTTAGAATATATATTGGAATTTGCAAAAAGTAAAAAAATAGAAAAAGTCTGGTGTAACGCCAGAAGTAATAAAAAAACATTTTATGAAAAAATAGGATTTATAGATACTCATAAAATGTTTGTAAAAGCTGGTCAAGAATTTACAATAATGCAAATTAAAATTTAAAAATAAAATTTCATTTCGTTTTTATAAATGATTGTATTGTAGTTGTTTATATGTATTTTTTTTGAATAAAATAATATTTTTCTTCATCTAATCTTCATGTAAAAAGTTACCGAAAACGTTTTCATTTTATCTAACTGTTAAAGCTTGTTAAAAAATCTTTTTTTGTTTTAATTCTTTTATTACTTTCGCACCGAAATGAGAAATTTAATCGTATTTTTAGTATTCATGAATATGCTTCTGTTTGGCGGAGGCCAATATTTGAATGCCAATACTTTTGGTCCTCATAATCACCATCATCTGCAAAAACACAGGGTTAAATTTACCAATCAAGATCGAGGCAGTTCTATAATTGAAGACGTTGCTGATGTTGATATTGAAGAGGATTTTCTTGGCGGTGATGACACTAATTTACTAACGAACAAGTATTTTACTGCTTCGTATAGTTTGGTAGACGCTTTGTATCTGGCACTTTCAGATCAGTCTGCAGCGAATGATTCTAATCGTTTAAAATTTTCTACGCCTGTCTTCGGGCATTCAAATCCTATCTATATTACTCAACGAGTATTAAGAATTTGATTTTACAGTATACATCGGTTACCTGAGTTTTGATCTCTGCGTATCTTGCTGTTGTATATTTTCTACTTCTGCTTATATAAAGGTTAAGGTCTGGACTAAGGTCGGCTGATGCATTTAACATCCAAAAGGAATTTTTATTCCAAAAGCATTCAATCGCTTAATTTCCAAACTAAATCATGAAAAAAATCATTGTGTTCACAGGCTTAATGGCCTTGGTGTGCTTAACGAGCTGTACATCTAAAAAAGAAGAAAAAGAAGAAGTTGAAAAATTTACCGTTACTAATCCGGTTAGAATTGATACTTCGTTTACCAAAGAATACGTTTCACAAATAAAATCGGTTCGAAATATCGAGCTTCGTGCCCAAGAAAAAGGGTTTTTACAAAATATATATGTTGACGAAGGACAGTTTGTAAAAAAAGGACAACTGTTGTTTAAAATTATGCCGAACATGTATCAGGCTGAATTATTAAAAGCGCAGTCTGAACAAAAATCGGCAGAAATCGAATTGCAAAATGCTAAATTATTGGCAGACAAGAATATCGTTTCTAAAAACGAATTAAGTGTAGCGCAGGCAAAACTGCAATCTGCAAAAGCTGAAGTATCATTAGCAAAACTTCATTTGTCATTCACAGAAATCAGAGCTCCATTTGATGGGACAATCGACCGTATTCCTTTAAAACTAGGAAGTTTAATTGACGAAGGAGAACTATTGACAAGCCTTTCAGACAACAGCCAGATGTTTGCTTATTTCAATGTTTCTGAACCAGAATACATTAGTTACGAAACGCACATTAAAGACCGTGCCGATAACAAAGTGAATTTAGTTTTGGCTAACGGAGAGCTTTTTAAAGAAAAAGGAAATGTTGAGGTTATTGAAAGTGAATTCAATAATGAAACTGGAAATATCGCTTTCCGAGCAAGATTCCCTAATTCTGGAAAATTACTTAGAAATGGGGAGACTGGACAAGTTCAGATGAATGTGCCTCTTAAAAATGCCATTGTTATTCCGCAAAAAGCGACTTACGAAATTCAGGACAAAAAATATGTTTTTGTAGTTGGTAAGGATAACAAAGTAAGCTCTAGAGAGATTACAATTACAGGAGAAATTCCTGATTTATACGTAATCAAAAGTGGTATTACAGAAAATGATAAAATCTTACTTGAAGGTGTTCAGAAAGTAAAAGAAAACGATAAAATTAAATTCGATTACGAATCTCCTAAAGAAGTAATCAATCATTTACGCTTAAAAGCAGAATAGTTTTTTGTTTCTATAGTTTCAAGTTTAAGGTTTCAAGTTACGCGCTTAACCTAAAACGTGAAACTTGAAAGTGAAACAATTTTAAACTTCAATAAGTTTAATCATTTAAAAAATATTAAAATGTTTAATAAATTTATACAAAGACCTGTTCTGTCGATAGTAATATCGTTGATTATTGTCTTTTTAGGGGTGTTGTCGGTTTTAAATTTACCAATTACACAATTCCCTACAATTTCACCTCCAATGGTGAACGTTACAGCAGATTATCCGGGATCTAATGGTGAATTGATGGTTAAGGCGGTTGTTATTCCTCTGGAAAGAGCCTTAAATGGGGTTCCTGGAATGAAATATATGGCTTCTGATGCAGGAAACGACGGTGAAGCTACAATTAAAGTGGTTTTTAACTTAGGAACAGATCCTAACCAAGCAGCAATCAACGTACAGAACCGTGTGGCTTCTGTTACCAATAAACTTCCTCCTTTGGTAATTCGTGAGGGTATCAAGATTACTCGAGAAGTGCCAAGTATGTTGATGTACGTGAACCTTTACAGTACAGACAAAAATACTGACATGAAGTTCTTATACAACTATGCCGATATCAACGTACTTTCTGAGCTGAAAAGGGTAAACGGTATTGGTTCTGGAGATATCTTAGGAACACGTGAATATGCAATGCGTATCTGGCTAAAACCAGACCGTATGTTGGCCTATAAAATTTCTGCTGATGAAGTAATGGAAGCATTATCAAGTCAGAGTTTGGAGGCTTCTCCAGGTAAAACGGGAGAAAGTTCAGGTAAACGTTCTCAAGCGTTTGAATATGTATTGAAATATTCTGGGCGTTTTACAACAAAAGAGCAATATGAGAATATTGTAGTAAAAGCAAATCCAAATGGAGAACTTTTACGTCTTAAAGATATTGCCAAAGTTGAATTTGGAAGCTCAATGTATGACATCTATTCTAATTTGAATGGAAGACCATCGGCAGCGATTGTATTGAAACAATCTTTTGGAAGTAACGCGAATCAGGTTATTGAAGAGGTTAAAGCAAAATTGGAAAAAATCAAACAAAGATTTCCAAAAGGAATGGATTATGAAATTTCATATGACGTTTCTAAATTCCTTGATGCTTCTATTGAAAAAGTAATCCATACGCTTGTTGAAGCATTTATTCTGGTAGGTTTGGTCGTTTTCCTTTTCCTAGGAGACTGGCGTTCTACGGTAATTCCGGCAATTGCAGTACCAGTATCGTTAGTAGGGACTTTTGTGTTCATGACTTTCTTCGATATTTCATTGAACTTAATTACATTATTTGCATTAGTGTTAGCAATTGGAGTCGTCGTCGATGATGCGATTGTGGTTATTGAGGCTGTTCACGCCAAGATGGAAGAGGAGCATCTCTCACCATTTAAAGCAACAAAACAAGCTATGCATGAAATCGCAGGGGCAATTGTTGCCATCACATTCTTAATGGCTGCGGTATTTATTCCAGTTGCGTTTATGTCTGGTCCCGTTGGAGTTTTTTACAGACAGTTTTCTGTAACTATGGCAACTGCGATTATTCTTTCTGGTATCGTAGCTTTGACATTGACACCTGCGCTTTGTGCAATGATGCTGAAAAATAATCATGGACAACCTAAAAAACCAACGCCTGCCAATAGATTTATTGATGCTTTCAACGAAAAATTCAATTTAGCACAAGGAAAATATCAAAATTTATTAGGGAAAATTGTTGATAGAAGAGTAGTTACTATTGTTGCGCTTTTAGGGTTCTGTATTGGGACATTTTTAATAAGCAGTTCAGTCCCTTCGGGATTTATTCCGAATGAGGATCAGGGAATGTTTTATGCCGTAATTCAGACTCCTCCAGGTTCATCTTTAGAAAGAACGAATAATATTGCAGAGAGAGTTCAGAAAATTGCAGAAGATATTGACGGAGTAAAATCGGTTTCTTCATTAGCAGGTTACGAGATTCTTTCTGAAGGTACAGGTGCCAACTCAGGAACGTGCTTGGTTAACTTGAAAGACTGGAGCGATAGAAAAGAATCTGTTTTGGAGATTATGCACGAAATGGAGGAAAAATGTAAAGATATTACAGGTGCTAATATCGAGTTCTTCCAACCGCCTGCTGTACCAGGATATGGTGCTGCCGGAGGATTTGAGCTTCGTTTATTAGATAAAACCGGTTCTGTTGATTATAAGAGAATGGAGCAGGTTAATAATGAGTTCGTTGCTGAATTAAACAAACAGCCAGAATTATCAAACGTATTTAGTTTTTATAGCTCTAGTTTCCCTCAGTACATGATGAAAGTCGATAATGACTTAGCCCAGCAAAAAGGGGTTTCTATCGAAAATGCCATGAATACGTTGTCAACTCTTGTGGGGAGTAACTACGAAATCAGTTTTATTAAGTTTGGTATCAACTATAAAGTAATTGTTCAAGCTTCACCAGAATATCGTGCACAGCCAGATGATATCTTGAAATTGTATGTGAAAAACGATCGTGATGAAATGGTGCCTTATTCTGCTTTTATGAAATTAGAAAAAGTATATGGACTTTCAGAAATTACACGTCACAATATGTACACGTCAACACAAATCAGCGGTTCGCCTGCCCAAGGTTATAGTTCTGGTACAGCGATTAAAGTAATTCAAAGAGTAGCTGCCGAAAAATTGCCAAGAGGATATGACATTGACTGGGCAGGTATTTCTGCCGATGAGGTAGCGCAAGGTAATCAAGCTATTTGGGTATTCTTAATCTGTTTAGGATTCGTTTACTTGGTATTGGCGGCGCAATATGAAAGTTTCATTCTGCCATTGTCAGTAATTCTTTCATTGCCAGCAGGTATTTTTGGAGCTTTCCTTTTATTGAAATTAACAGGATTGGAAAATAATATTTACGCTCAGGTTGCGATGGTAATGCTGATTGGTTTATTGGGTAAAAATGCGGTATTGATCGTCGAATTTGCGATACAGAGACATGCTGCAGGATTATCAGTTTTACAATCAGCAATGGAAGGAGCAAAAGCAAGGTTCCGTCCAATCTTAATGACATCTTTTGCCTTTATTGCAGGTTTATTGCCACTTGCTTTTGCAACTGGTCCGGGAAAAATAGGTAACCGAACAATTGGTACCGCAGCCGCTGGAGGTATGCTTATCGGAACTATTTGCGGTGTATTTGTAATTCCGGGCTTGTATTTCATTTTTGCCAAAATTGCAGAAAAATACAAATTGGTAAAACATGAAGAAGAAAATCCATTAACAGAAGAAATTGATAACAATCATGTATAAAGTTAAATCATATCAATATAGTATTGCATTAGCTGTATGTCTGGCAGTTGCAGGGTGTAAAACCCCTGCACCTGAGGCAGCAGTTACGACAAGTACGCCAGTTCCTGAATCGTTTGGCGCAACAGCTCAAACGCAGGATGCAAACAACAACACAGCAGCATTAAACTGGAGAGATTATTTTAAAGATCAAAATCTTATAGATTTAATTGATGTTGCACTCAAAAATAATCAGGAACTGAATATCACTTTACAGGAAATCGAAATTGCAAAGAATGATATCCGTGTAAAAAAAGGGCTTTTATTGCCAACAGCAGGTTTACGTGCGGGAGCAGGAGTAGAAAAAGTGGGTAGATATACTAGCCAAGGTGCAGGTGATGCTACAACAGAAATCAAACCAGGAGTAGAAACGCCAGACCCGCTGGGAGATTTTACCATTGTAGCTTATGCAAATTGGGAAGTAGATATCTGGAAAAAATTGCGTAATTCTAAAAAAGCAGCTTTAAACAGATACTTAGCTACAGTGGAAGGTAAAAATTTTGTAATTACCAACCTCATCGCAGAAGTGGCTGATTCTTATTATGAATTATTGGCTCTAGACAATCAATTGGATATTGTTAAACAGACTATCAAATTGCAGACGAATGCTTTAGAAATTGTAAAAGTTCAAAAACAAGCGGCAAGAGCAACAGAATTGGGAGTTAAGAAATTTGAAGCAGAGGTTCTAACTTCCCAAAGTATGGAGTTTGATATTTTACAACAAATAAAAGAGACTGAAAACAAAATCAACTTTTTGTTAGGTAGATATCCTCAGGAAATAAAAAGAACGACCAGCACTAACTTCTTAAGTTTGTTGCCAGCTGCCGTGAGTTCTGGAATTCCTTCTCAACTGTTACAGAATCGTCCTGATATTAAGCAGGCAGAATTGGAATTGGTTGCTGCAAAACTAGATGTAAAAGTGGCGCGTGCAGAGTTTTATCCTTCTTTGGATATCACGGCTGCAATTGGAGTAAATGCTTTTAAACCTTCTTATTTGTTCACCATGCCCGAATCGCTTTTATATTCATTAGCAGGAGATCTTGTAGCTCCTTTGATTAATAGAAATGCAATTAAAGCGGAGTTTGCAAGTGCAAATGCAAGACAGCTTCAGGCTTTGTACAACTACGATCGTACAGTTTTGAATGCCTATTTAGAAGTGTCAAATCAGATGTCTAAGATTGAGAATCTTCAAAAAGGTTACGATCTTAAATCGAAACAAGTTGACGCTTTAAATACTTCTATTGATGTTTCAAACGATTTGTTTAAATCGGCTAGAGTAGATTATTTCGAAGTTTTAATGACACAAAGAGATGCATTAGAAGCTAAACTAGAATTAATTGATACTAAAAAAGAACAATTAAATGCTGCAGTCCATGTTTACAGAGACTTGGGCGGCGGATGGAAATAATTTTGCCAATTAATTTGTAGAAGAAATGCCTTTCGGAAGTAAAATTCTGAAAGGCTTTTTTGTTCAAAACAGAAAGGTTTTACTTCTGTATATTTGCATTTCAAAAGTTGTTTTATGAAAAATCTTATTAAACCAAAAGCACTAAAAAAAGGAGATAAAGTTGCCACTATATCACTTTCTTGGGGAGGTGCAGGAGAATTGCCTCACCGATATGAATATGGAAAGAAACAGCTTCAGGAAGTATTCGGATTGGAAGTTGTGGAAACTAAAAATGCGTTAAAGCCTGCTGATTGGATTTATAATAATCCAAAAGCTCGTGCAGAAGATTTAATGGAAGCATTTTTAGACCCATCTGTTAAGGCTATAATTAGTAATATTGGAGGAGAAGAGAGTGTGCGAATCCTGCCTTTTTTAGATTTGGATATTATGGCAAAGAATCCGAAAATATTTTTAGGTTTTTCTGACTCAACAATTACACATTTTGCTTGCTTAAAGGCAGGATTGACTTCTTTTTACGGTACTTCGCTTTTGGTTGGATTTGCTGAGAATTGCGGCATGCATGATTATCAGATTCAGGATATTAAAAGAACATTATTTACTTCACAACCAGTTGGAGAAATTATGCCAAATAACGAAGGCTGGACATCAGAATATCTGGATTGGTTTGATGCATCATTATCCAATACAAAAAGAAAACTAACAGCATCTGATGGATGGAATTTTTTGCAGGGAAAAGGGAAAGTTCACGGGAAATTAATTGGAGGCTGTTTGGACGTTTTGGAATTTTTGAAAGGAACCGAATTTTGGCCATCTGCAGAGGAATGGAATGACTGCATTTTGTTTTTGGAAACTTCTGAAAATATGGCTGAATCAAGCACGTTAAGATATTGGCTAAGAAATTATGCCGCGCAAGGAATTTTAAGTCGCTTAAAGGGAATTATTTTAGGACGACCTTACGATTCTAAATATGCTAAAGAATACAATGATGAGATTTTAAAAATCATGAAAGAAGAAAATTTGACTGATCTCGCCATTATTACCGAAATGGATTTTGGCCATACGTGTCCTACATTTACCCTTCCGTTTGGAGTATTAGCAGAAATAGATTGTCAAAACAAAACATTTAGCATACTAGAAAGCGGTGTTTCAGAATAATTATAAACACTTTTATAAATAAAAGCCTTTCAGAAAGTAAAATTCTGAAAGGCTTTGTCTTTAAATGCGCGTTTTATTTGGCTTCACGATTACTGCTAAAAGAATCTCTAAACATTTTCCAGCCTTTAGGAGTTTTTTTCCAAAGGACAAGAAACTTACCATCATCCATAAGTTCGCCTTTTGAGTTTAAGGACTGCCACAAGCCTTCTTCGGTCACATATTCTACGCCATCGCCATAAACTGCTGTCGTAATAAATTTACCGCCTCTTAAGCCGTATTCATCATAAGCTTTTCTGAAAAATTTGGCGACGTCTTCTTTTCCATAAATTTGAGGTGCATTGGGAAGTAATATTGAAGCATCGTCGGCATAGCAATCTATGAAAATAGACGGATTATTATTTTTAAATGAATCAAAATAAATCGCATTGCTTTCTTGAATTGCTTTTTTTGCTTCGTCTAAATTGGCTGTTTCTTTTTTTGATGTCAAATTACAGCTGTTTAATACTATGGCAAATACAATTAGTTTTAAGATTGTACCAAGAACATAATTTTTCATAACGTTTGTTTTTAATTAAAAGAATAAATTGATATTATTTTAATCAAAGGTATTACGTCTGAAAACTTTAAAATTGTACAAATCGGAACAGTTTCTTTTTAAGTTACTGAGATTCTGAGTTGCTAAGATTCTGAGAAGTAGTGTTTGTAAATACTATACATTTCCTTAAATAATCAAATTATTTATTGGAGATAGATTTTCTAGGTAAGAAGTAGGCGTAGTTCCCGTAAAAGCTTTAAAATCTCTTATAAAATGTGATTGGTCAAAGTAACCAGAATCGTAAGCAACTGAAGTTAATGCGGAATCCTTGTTGGAAATCAGTTTTAAACTGCGCTGAAAACGTATGATTTTATTAAATGATTTTGGGGCAAGACCTGTGTGCTGAAAAACCAGTTTATGAAGATAACGAGGTGTCATTCCGTATTTGGCCGCAATAGTATTGATGTCGCTTCCTAATGGATTTTGGACTAAACTCGAAAGTATATGAGCCACTTTTTGAATTTTTTGCGACTTGTTATCATTCATTATCAATTTCTTGATTAAAAATGATTCGATAAGTTCAATTCGCTTTTGAATTTGTGGAGTTTCCAAAAGCTGTAAATGAAGTGTTGTTATAGGCTTACCAATAACATCTTCTAAATCTAAAATCTGATCGTTAAAAATTCCGACTTCATCATTAAAAAAGTAAGCCGCAGAATGCGTATAAAACCGAATGCCCAACATAGTGTGTCTGCCTTTTGATTTTATGGCAAGCGGTTTAGTTATTTGTCCCCACAATTCAATTTTGGGTGTTTTATGAAATTTTTCATCAATCAATGATTCCCAAATGCCATCGCCGAGGTTAAAAATCATTTCCATTTCACCACTCGGAAATACAGTATCTTGAAATTCGATATCAGAATCTGATTCGAAAATATAATAATGTTTTATGTAAGGTTTCAGAATTTCTGATGGCAAAAAATACTGGAATTCCATTGCGCTAGATTAATGTTAATTCATTGTCTAGATCAAAGTTATGAAATTAAAGAATAGTCAAACCAGTATTTTTATACGGCTTTAAAATTTCCTCATCTGGAGAAACATTGGTTACCAAAACATCGATGTCTTGTATTGGGCAGACAAAATAAGATTCGGCAGTTTCAACTTTTTCGATAGAACTTAAAGCGATAACAAAGTTCGAATTCTTTATCATATTTTTTTTAAGCACAGAATCGTCGTATAAAATTCCCGTAATACCGCGCTCATGATGAATACTGCAGATTCCTAAAATAAAGATGTCTGCTCTAAAATTCCTAAAGAAATCAATTGTTTCAATACTCGAAGTTGCAAAAGAAGTCTTGCACATTTTTCCGCCAGCAAAAATTAAATCGATATTAGGTAAGTCTTCGACTAACGAAGCAACAGGAAAACTATTGGTAATAACCGTCAATTTTAAGTCGTAAGGAAAGCTGGCAACCAAAGCCAAAGAAGTAGTTCCTCCATCAATAAAAACAACTTGTCCGTCTTTTAAATACGAAATGGCTTTCTGGGCAATAATTTTTTTGTTTTCGATATCGTGTTTTTCTCTTTTTCTATAATGAAGCGGAATTGGAGAAGGAGCAACTGCACCACCGCGAACCGCTTTTAAAAGTCCTTGATCTGAAAGTTCTTTTAAATCGCGTCGGATCGTATCTTCTGAAACACTCAGATATTCGCTTAATTCTACAGAGCTAACACGGTGTTCTTTAGATAGATATTCTAAAATTGTCTTTTGTCGTTCTTCCTTTTTCATTTTAATTGCGGTTTTATATTGCAAAAATAAGTTAAAAATTGCAATATTTTGCAATTTTTGCATAATTTTACCGCAAAATAAAATTATCATGAGAAAGAAAACCATTGCAGTTGATATGGATGGGGTGCTAGCCGATATAGAATCCCAATTGATTGAAGAGTACAATAAAGAATACGGAATGAACCTTACGAAAGAGGGAATTCAAGGATTAAGTGAAGAAGAAGCTTTTAAAGAAAGACCGCTTTTGCACGGAATTTTAAATAAGGGAAACTTTTTTAGAAACCTGCCAGTAATGCCAGATGCAGTCGAAAGTTTGCAAGAACTCCAAAAGAATTTTGAAATTTTTATTGTTTCGGCAGCTACAGAATTTCCAATCTCCCTTGCCGAAAAAGTAGCTTGGCTTGGCGAGCATTTCCCTTTTATAAAATGGGAGAATATAGTTTTATGTGGGAGCAAAAGAATCATCAATACCGATTATCTTATAGATGACCACTGCAAAAATTTAGATTACTGTATGGGTAAGCCAATCATGTTTACTGCATTTCATAATATAAACAAGACACACCATTTGCGAGTAAATAACTGGAAAGAGGCGGTGGCTGTTTTAAATGGAACATTATAAGCTAAGATGAGGTTATAATATTTGTTGTTTTTGAAGAAAGAAGTCTCTCGGATTAATTCTGAAAGGCTTTTTTATTAATATGCGAACTTTTCTTTTACTTTAATCTGCGTTTGTTCTGGCATAGATATTTTTACTTTAAATCCTTTGTCTGGTTCTGTCTCAATATCAAACGTACCGTTAACAGCAAGAATACGATTTGCCATGTTTTGAAGGCCATTTTTCACAATTATGCTTTTTTCGCAGCCTATCCCGTTGTCCATATAGTTTACAAAAATTGATTTTTGGTCGCTTTCAAATCGTATAACCACAAGACTTGCATTGCTATGTTTTTTCATATTTACCATTAGTTCCTGTAAAATTCGACTGATGGTGATCTTTTTTATATCGTCAATGTTTTCCCAATTTATGTCTTCTAAATTGGTTACCATAATGTTTCTTTCTCGTGTATTATAAGCAGATAGCATTTCTCTGATGCTGCGGGTAAAATTTGCGCCAGTATCGATACTATTATTTTCTCTAGAAATTCCCCTTACACGGCTGTAAATATCATCTAATTTTTGAAGCAGATTCTCTTTGGTGTTTTCTGCATATAACGGCTGAGATTCAGCAAAAGCGATAACTTGAAAAACATCGTTAGCCAACTCATCGTGGATTTTTTTAGCAATTCGCGTTTCGGTATTGTACGAAGTTTTAAATTCTATGGCCTTATTTTTATTCTTGTAATAACGTATTAAAATTAATATCAGAATAACTAAAAATACAAACACAATTGCAAACACAATTCGAAGGTATTTGGCTCTTTGAAGTGATAATTGATTTTTAGCCTTTTCTAAACGAAGTTTTTCGTTTTCGTCTTTTTCCTTTTTAGCATCATATTTAATTTTGGCTGACTTATTTTTAAAATTGTTTCGGACCTTAATGATACTGTCGTTTAGTGTAAAGTACTGTTGAGTGTATCTAGGGGTGTTATGAGTATTATCGTTTGAGATTAATATTTGCAGGGCTTCTAATCTTTCATCAATACTGTTAAGCTTTGTAGCAACTTTATAAGCTAACAGAGCGTTTTCATCTGATATTTTTTTGTCTTTTTTAGAATAATAATCAGCGAGGTGGAGGTAGCTTTCAATGCTCCCATAGGTGTCCTTAGTATCAATTCTAATTTTTAAACCTTCATTCATTAAATGAAGCCCTTTATTTTCTAATCCATTTTTAAAGTAAGCGTAACCCAAATTATCGAGTAGTATAGATTTGTCATTGGGTGTGGCTTTATCTTTTAAATCTTTACTTGAAAGAGATTGTAAAAGAGAATCTAAGATGGGGATTGCTTCGTCATATTTTTTTTGTTGAATATAAACAGCAGCAATATTTTGTATGGGAGCTTGTTTTAAGAGAGGGTCTGAATATTCATTTGCCGCTAGTTTATAGTAATAAATGGCATCATCGTAAAGAGAAAGCTCTTTATCGGCGATACCAAGATTAGTCTTAATGTTAGCAGCATAAATACTGTTTTTCTTAACATAATGCAATGCTTCGGTTAGGGTCTCTTTACTACCGTAATAATCTCCATTAATTTGTTGAATCATTGAGGTTTGGATAAGGATATATCCAATATTGGCACTATCTTTTAAAGTTTCATATAGTTTCTTTGACTTATTGAAATCATAAAAAGCAGTATTGAAATTTTGTTTTCCGTAGTTTTCAATTGCTTTATCACGCAAAGCATAAGCCTCTTTTCGTATAGATTTAGTTTTAGGATTAATGGTCTTTTTTTCTTCGCAGGAAAAAAGAAAAAGTAATGTAATGAAATAAAAAAACGGGGATCGTAACATTTAAATTTACTTTCCCCGAAAATAGTAATTAATTTGACACCAAAAATATTTTTTTATCATGGAGCAGGAGGTGGAATTGTTCCTCCCCCTCCTGGTTTATCTCCAGGACCATCAGGTATATCATCACCAGCGTGACCATCTGTTTTTTCGATTTTCTTTTTTGGTGTAGTCTCATACTCATCAGGAGTACAAGAAAATATCGTGAACAATAACGCAAAAGCGATAAATAGTATTAGTTTTTTCATTTTGTTTATTTTTAAGAAATTAGACATAGGTATTGCGGTCCGGAATAATCCAGAGGCTTTAGGGCAATACCAACATTGGTTTTGGGAAGTGAAGTGTGTAGAACAGTAAGACGTTATTTATACTTCCCGAATAAACTTGGTCTTACAGTTTTTTACACTCTTAATTAGAACTGGTTTTCATTATTGTTTTAGTCTGCAGACAAAACCTGAACTAATTTCTTGATGCAAAGTAAAGGAGCTTCCAGGCCTTATCTGGAAAGGGATTCCCGGAATTCCTGCGTTTTCCTGAGATTCCCAGAAATTCCCAGAAAAAAGCTTAAAAGTCTAGTTTGAATTATTTAATTTTAATACAAATCTCTATTGTAATAGATGCAATTTGTCGGTAAAAAGTTGGTTGGGAATAGCTAAAAAAAATTATAGAAATAATATAGATTTGGAACAAAAATTGAATTGCTGGTAAAGGTTTAATTGCAGAAGTCGGAAATAAAGGCATATAAAAAAGTTTTGGTTAAAAATGGAAATAAAAGGAGTCAAAAGAAGTTCTTAAAAAAGGCAAGATGAACAATACATTAGAAGAATATAAAAAGGCGATTAAAATTAAATACGAGATCGAAAAAGAGGGAGAGTATTTTGACTTCCTATACCACCCTTCACGCGGAAAACTCCGCGATTTATGCTGGCTTATCTTTGAAGACAACCCGACTCAAGATGATTTAAAAGTTTTTAGGAATTTACTGTGCGTAGATTTTGACTATACTCAAAAGAATAAGTTTAAAAATCAAAAAGATAAGTTTAGGCCTATTGAAACTTTCTTTAAGGGCGAAACAGATCCATCAAATATTGATGCCATAAATCTTGCAGCAGTAATAGTCGATTTTCAACCACGCCCTTTTAAAAAATTCAACGAAAAATGTAGAATTGAAGAAGCCAAACAAATTAAGAATGTCATTGAGAATGTAACTGCTGAAATTGATGGTAGTGGCATAGAAAAAACTGTTTTGTTGAAAAATGAAAATCAAGAGTCTAAAGAAGTTCCCAAAAAGAGAAATCTTATGCTGAATTTTAAAGATCTATTTTCTAAAAAAGTGGCTCAGAAAATATATCCGCGCAAAATAATTACGATTGCAGTTGGAGCAGTTGCTCTGATATCTTCTGCATGCTTATATTTGGTGCAGAAAAAAAATTGAGAGATACAATTTCGGAAAGAAATTTAAATGCATTTTGAAAAGTAAAATGCTTGAAGAGATAGAAAAGAATAATTTTTGAAGTGTAATTTTGGCGTTTAAAAAGTTTGTTTTTCGGCATATATTTACTGTTTTTTATACTATAAATATAAGAAAAAAATATTGATAAACCTAATGGAATTCAATGAAATAACAGATTTTTCAGCTCTTTTTTTCCTTTTTTTGGGATAATTTTTTTGTACTTTTTTTAGTAATTCTATATCTCAGAAAAATGTAAAATTTGTTTTTGCAGCCGGATTGAAATAAAATTATTTATATTTATAAAACACTAAAAAACGATTTTGATTTTTAATAACAATCAGTTTAAAATTCCTTTATGAAAAAGCTCCTCATACTATTTATTGTTTTATGCGCTGTCAGCTGTAAAAAATATGTTGTCTCGTTTGAACAGCCAACCAATATGAAATTGGACAACTTAAAACTAGAAGTATTTCTGGATAAAGAAAAAGTGAAAGAGATTAATTTGAAAGCGACAGAAGAACTCCCTACTTATGAAACAGTAGGATTGTCGGTATCTGGTGACGGAAAACACCTGCTTCAGGTTAAAACAAAAGATACAACCTTTAGTTTTGATGTCAAATATCCCGAAGAGAAATTTATTAGGATTATAACTAACTTAAAAACTAATGGAAAAATCCATGTTGGAATCTTAAAGCAGAATTATAAATATAAGTCTTAATGATTTTGGGGCTAGTTTTTAACTGCAAAGAGTACAATCCCGAGCTATCGGGATACGCAAAGTTCGCAAAGCAATTTATATCGCTTTGCGAACTTTGTTTTAACTGAAAGTTGCTTAAAAATACTTAGCGTACTTTGCGAAAAAACCAAAAAAGTTAGGATAGAAAATCCTTAAACCACAATCCAGAGTTTTTTATAGTTCTTTTTTGGGTTTCAAAATCAACGTGAATCAAACCAAATCGGGCATTATAACCTTCAGCCCACTCAAAATTGTCGGTTAAAGTCCAAACAAAATAGCCGTCGACATTTAGCCCCTCACTTTTGGCTTTTAAAATTTGTTCTAAATTGTCCTGAATAAAATGAGTTCGCTTTATATCGTGTACTTTTCCGTTTTGAACGGTGTCTGGAAAAGCGGCTCCGTTTTCGGTGATAATTATTTTTTTGATTCCCTTATATTCATTAAATTTTTTAAGGATATGATACATGGCAGGCGGATAAACTTCCCAGCCCATTTCTGTCGAAATTACATTCCTTTTTTCGGCACTTACTAGTTCAGCGCCAATGTACGGAGTTAAGATAGAAGATTTTACAACCTCTCGTGTGTAACACTGTAATCCGATGAAATCAAAATCGAAATTGAGATTGTTTAAATCGTCTTCAAGGATATAATTATTCAATTTTTTAAGAACCGGAAGATCTTTCTGCGGATAACCTAATCCTAAAATGGGTTCTATAAAAGTTCTGTTTAATAAAGTGTCAACACGTTTTGCGGCTTCAACATCTTTTGAGCTTTCAGTTGCAGGTTCAATATGCGTGCATGAAAATGTAGTTCCGATATTGGCATTCGGAATTCGTTCGCGAACTATTTTAGCTCCAGCTGAAGTGGCCAGAGTAACATGATGCATGGCTTTTAGATAATTGGTGATTCCTTTTTTGCCAGGCGCGTGAATGCCTAAAAAGTAACCCGCTCCAGTAAACACAGAAGGTTCGTTGATAACCATCCAGTTTTTGACACGATCGCCAAAATATTGCACGCAGACTTCAACATATTCTTTAAACCAAGATACAGAATCTCTATTTGTCCAGCCTCCTTTTACCTCCAAATCGTGCGGTAAATCCCAATGATAAAGCGTTATCCAAGGTTTTATTCCAGATGACAGCAGAGAATCTATAATTTTATTGTAATAATCGATGCCTGCTTGATTGATAGGATGAATGCCTGTCGGCATAATTCTGGGCCAGCTGATAGAGAATCTAAAATTCGGAATGTTTAGTTCCTTGATTAAACTAATATCGTCTTCATAGCAGTTGTAAAAATCACAAGCTGTTAAGGCATGATGTCCGTTTTTGATTTTTCCTTTTTGAGAAGTAAAAACATCCCAGATAGAAGTACCTTTTCCGTCGGCATCATGTGCCCCTTCAATTTGGAAAGCGGCGGTAGAAACACCCCACAAGAAATCTTCACCAAATTGGTTTCTGTTCAAAAATGAGCTTTCAATTTTATTCATTCAATAGTGCTTTCCTTTATTTATAATGGTTTATTAATGCAGGAAAGAAGATTGCATTGCTCTTAAAAAAAGCCATTCTTTGAATGATACCAGGAATTTTAGATTAAAGAATTTCATAACGATTAGTTTTATATCAAATTAAAAAAACTAATGTGAAATTAGTGTAAAGTGATTATTATCAAATAATTAAATGTGAAAATGGGAAGGTATTTAATCTTCCCATCCGCATAGTGTCAAACCTAGACCTTGAGCTTGTTTAAGTGATGTTTTGACTATTTCATGACTGCAGGATCTTAAACCGCGGCAATTTTCATGATAATGATATTTTTTTGCGCCGGTAGAACCGCAAATAAACACTTTTGTTTCTGGTGGCCGAAAAGAACTTGCAAAAACAAAAAGTAACACTAGAGTATATTTCATGCTATATTTTTTATTTAACAATTAAATGGTATTCATTTCCTTGTTTATCGGTAGCTTTTAATTTTCCGTACGAGATCCATTCAGTATTAATTTCAACTTCAGCAACTGTATCGCTCGTTAAAATTCCAGCGCCATATTTACCCTGAACGTTAATATTTCCACAAACTGAATCGCCTCTGCTGCTTATTCCTTTTACATCATAATTATACTCGTAATTCCCAGAATTTCCTGTTCTGTATTCGTATTGATACGTTTTATTTACATGATATGTTCTAGCTTCTTCTGGTGTAATTGTTTTTCGATCATCTGCTGTAATTACCGATTTGTAAAATGAATTTACTTGTGGCAATGGAGGCGGAGAAGCGGTCTTTTTGCAAGAATAAAATGTAAATACTAAAAATAAGATGAGGTAGTTTTTTTGCATAGGCGATGTGGTATTTGGTTAGCTGCAATAAATCTACTTAGAATTTAATTCTTTAAAATGAGTACTTATACGGGATTTAATTCAGTTTCATAAAGCGCCACAGTCTCTAATAATTCCTTTTCGTATTGGTAAATGTCATCAATTGAGGAAATAGCAATTTTAGCTTCGGTTTTATTATTATTGAAAAGGCTTATGTATTTTTTTCCGCTGTTTAAATGAAGTCTGCAAAGAGGTTTACGATTATTATCGTCCAGCAATATCCCAAAGTACGATTGTGTATCGCGATATACTATTCTGGCTACTGGGAGTTTTCGTCGTAAAATGGCAACGACTATACGATAACCGTCAAGTTCTTCTTCGGTTGTAACCACCTTGCTATCATCTTCAACTGAGACAATTTCTTCGTCTTGTTGTTTGATTGTTTCTTTACTTAAAGCCGCATTTAAACGATCGTTAATTTTGTCATTAATAAATTGATTTACTGATTTTTGAACTAAATCTTTGAATTCTTCCACAACTTTTTCTGTAAGCCTACCTGTGTAAACTTTGTTGGCAAAAAGTTTTGTAAATTCATTTGATGGATTTTCTAATTCTGTACTTATCTGCTTTTTTATTTCCTTAATGTACTTTAATGAACTTGCATTGCTTACAATATTATCGACATCAAAATTGGCTTTATGAAATTTGGCAATTTCGTTTATTGTGTTTTCTTTTAGATTGCAGATATCAAATTCTAGAAATGGTTTTTCATCCATTTTGTTTTGGTCGTCCAAATCGGTAAAGAATTGATAATGAATTCCGTTTGTTAAAAGTGCAAATCGCGTTTTAGTGACATGGAAATAGCGGAATAATTGTGAATTATGAACAGTAAGTTTTTCTTTCCAGCTTTTGCATTCTACAATGATAATGGGTTCTCCATTCTGAAAAATAGCATAATCTACTTTTTCTCCTTTTTTTAAGCCAAGATCAGCCGTAAATTCAGGAACTACTTCTAGCGGATTAAATGCATCATATCCCAGAACATGTATAAAAGGCAATACAAAAGCATGTTTTGTAGATTCTTCGGTTTCGATTTTACTTTTCAGCTGATTTATTTTATCGGCTAATGATTTTAGTTGAATATTCATTTCCATTGGATTGTAGTTTTAAATTAATATTTCAAATGTAAAGCCAATAAAAATCAGTGTATTATGGAAAACCGTAATCAAAACGAAAAATTAGAGAAAGTTTTTTTGGAAAGGATTTAAACGGAAAAAAGAGGACAATGAAATTCCTCTTTTAAAAGCATAAGATTAGTTTTTTATTCTTTTTCTAAAATAAAATCTTTTATGATCTTATCCATGTTTGAAGGCAGGTCGGCATTTTTAATTTCGAAATGTTTTATTTTCATTTCAGAAAGCCATTTAGCCCAATACGCTTGTATAACTTTTTCTTCAAACGGATTGTTTTTGCTTGGATTTATTCCTAAAACTAAAACTTCAAGATTAGATAAATCTGTATCTATCTTAATGAAACCAAAATTTTCTTCATCGAATTTTTTCTTCCAGTTATTTGTATTCAAGCCATTTTGTTTAATTAGCTGAGGTGTTAAATAACTAGATAAATTCCTGTCTTTAATTTTTGTTCCTTCATAAAACATATATCCGTCAGTTAAGATAATTAAGATGTTTCTAAAGTCTTTTTCAATGCATTGATCTTGCACATTGCTGTCAAAAAAGTTCCAAATATCTGAACCAATGTATTTATCATCTTTAATCGCTGATTCGTAAATCATAGCTGTTTTTGAAGAATAAGTATTGTTAATAGAATTTAAGAATTTTTTGGAGGCATTATCTTTATTTACCGAAATTCTCAACTCTTTAGAAACCGAATTAATTTCAGGGTTTTCGGGTTCAGGATTAAAAAATAATTGCATTTTATCATTAATCTGCCTCATTCTTTTTGATTTTAAATGATCTGTAAAAGCTTCAGAAACCGATTTGATATATCCTAAATCTCTTTGGTAAATCTCCATTGTTGGATTAGGATTTTTTTTGAGGCTAATTCGGTCTGATAAATCCAGCAAAATACTAATGTTGTAATTTTCTGAAACAGAACTTTTAGTTGAGGTTTCTTTGCTTTCTGTTTTTGCTTCTTCTTTGCATGAAAAGAATAAAACCAATAACAATGACATTGAAATTTTAAGTAAAGTGTTTTTCATAATCTTAATTTTTAAAATACACTAAATGCTGAAAATCAGGGTCTATTAAATTTAATCTTCCAAGATGCTCTTCAGATAAATTTTCGCAGTTTTCCAGTAATTCTACTTTTTCCTTATGTGGCAAAGCAATTTCTGTATTGATAGCTTGAAACCAGCCTTCTTTGTATTGATGATGATAATGCAGATATTCTTTTACAGGAAAAACAAAGCCGTCTATTTTCAATTGGAGTTCTGATATCTTGCCATTTATGGTTACAATCTGTTCTTTAAAACCGTTGATTTTATTAATATAATCAGATTTCAGTTTTTCCAGATTTACTAGATTTTCTTTCCTCCCTCTTATAAAAGCTCTGATTTTATCAATGTTTTCAAATTCTTTCATTACAAAATCAAATACCAATCCCCAGATAATATACACCACGAAACCAGCAAATATGATCATCCAGAATTCTGGCTCGCCCAAAGCAATATTTAAATTGTAAGGAGAAGATTCGGTTGTTTTATTAAACTCGTATATTTTTTTCTCAATGATGTAAGCCAAAAGACCGTCAAATAGAAATGTAATAGTAAAAAGTGCAGCAAGTCTAAAAATGTTTTTGATTCCTTTTCCTTTTTGAACCATATGAATAACATAACCCAATCCCATAAAAACAAACGGAATAGTGGTAACCAAAACGCCTTCAAGCCAACTTGCCTTAAAAGCATTTGTAAAAGCATCGGCATCAAAAATGGCCGCAGTTAAACTGTCATTTGAAAATTCTTTGAAAAAAGCAGAATAAGAAGCTGAAATATAAAACACCAAAACATAAAGCGTAATTGGCAGTAATAGAATCAAACCAATATAAAATTGGGCTTTAAGACCTTTTCCTTCTTCGATTCCGTATTTGTCAGGATTTCGTTTTACTTCAATAATTTCGTTTTTTATCTGGTCGATATTATCATTGATATCCTGTTCTTTTTTCTCATAAATACCAATTGCGGCTTCAGATTTTTTGAGCTCAGTTCTGTTTTTTTCCTGTTCTTCACGATAGGGCTGTTTCAGTTTGTCTTGCTCCATTTTTTGTTTTCGGCACTGATCTTCAAAACTCATATATAAATTTTGAAGACATGCTTTGAGAACAATTGGTTTTCCGGTTGCCTTAACCGATGCAGCAAAACCGCTTTGATAATACGTAATTCTGATTTGTTCTCTGTCTTCTTCATTTTCTTCCAGAATTTTAAAAGGAGAATCTTCAGATTTTTTTAAACTGAATAATTGTGCAAGTGGTTTCATAACTTAAGCGTTTAGTTGACTAATAATTTCTTCTTTACCAATGTTTTTCTGAACGCAATCAATCAGATAATCAGATAAATCATTGATGTTTTCTTCAACAAAATCAAATTTTCTGCAATACTTTCTCAGCATGTTTAATTCGTCGTCAGTAATTTTTCCATCAGCCCAAATAATTCGGGTAAGATCATACAGATATTCGATTTTGGTATGTAAAGCTTCCGGAACAATAAAATCAGCATTAATTGGATTCAGAAAAAGTTTATCGAGTTCTTCTTTTGGAATTCCTCTTTCGTCTGCAAAATGATACAGCATTTGAAGTTCTAATACATCAAATTGATCATCAGATAACGCCATTTGATATAATCTTAAAAAATGACTTTTTAGTTCTAGTGTTATCATAGTTTTTGGGTTTGTTTATTTTAAAGATTCGCAGGCTTTTCCATTACCATCTCTGTCGAGGTTTTTGTAACAGCTTCTGTTACTATCATAAGTGGCTTGTGCCTGAGCCTGAGTTGAAAAATCTGCACAAGTTTTTGTTGGGCAGTTTGAATTTGAATTTGAAGAGGAACTAGAAGACGAGCTTGTATTGGTTTCAGCTGATTCAATTGAATCACCAGATTCTGAACATGAAACTGCAAAAGCGAAAATTGCGAGTAATGAAAGTATAACTTGAGTAATTTTTTTATTCATGGTTTAGGTAATTTAGATTTGTTTAATTAATCTTTCAGCTATTTCTTCTCTATCAATTATGATTTGAGAAGGAAGAATCATTTGGATTTGGTCATTAATTGGATTCTTAAAAATGGAAAAATTTCCTCTGCAGTTTTTATATCGAAATTGAAATGCTTTTAAACCTTTTATAAATCCTTCTTTTTGAGTTATTTCAAAAACATAATTTGAGCAGGATTTTTTAAAAATGCATTTCCTTCTGTTAGACTGCGGAATTAAAATCCAATACAATCGAATAATTAATAAGGTTAAATATTTCATTTTTTCTGAAAAACAACCATTTGACTATTTGTTGTGTAGCCTGGTTTTGCACCGAATCCAAAACAACCACTATCAGGATGAACAAATGTGGATACACTTTCTAAGCGCACATATTCCCAACCTCGGCTTGTGTAATTTTTGATTAAACTTTCAAGTTGTTCAGCAACATGATTAGAAGTTCCTTTTTTTGGATCGATTGAAGCCACGAATGGCACTACTTTGTATTCCATAATTTTTGATTTTAATTAATTTTTAAATTGATTTACAACCCAAAAGTAAAACCAATCAAAACCAGTATTTTACGGAAATCCATAATCCGATATTATAATTCTTGAAAATAAAAAAAGCTCCCGAAGGAGCTTAAATGGGTAATAAATAGAGATTTAAATTATCCCCATATCTTTTGTAATCGAAACCAGATGAATGGTATTGTTGGCTTTGAAAAAGTCTTTTAGTTTTGCCAATCTTTTTTCCATAGCGCTTTTGCTATTTGGTTTTATATCACTGCTTTTAAAGATTTCTATAATTTCATCCTGAGAAGTTCCAGCAGACAAATATTTTAAGATCTTTATGTCGACATCGTCTATTTCGTAATTGCCTTTTTCCTGAAGCGCTGAAGCAACTTCTGGCGAAATAAATCTTTGATCAGAAGACGAAATTATGGTCAACGCTTTTTTGAGTTCTTCAATACTATTTCTGCCTTTTAACACAAAGGCATTAATTTCAGAATCTTCAAAAAGCGATTTTATGCGAACATTTTTATCTTCAATAGAGTAGGCGATGATTTTAATATCAGGCTGGAGTTCACGAACTTTTTGAATCAATTCATCTCCGCTGTCGATTTTTACTTCGCGATGGTCTTTTTTAAACGAAAGATCGCTAATCAATAAATCGTATGGTTCGTTATCCTGAATCGCTTTTCTAATTTTAAGAAAGGCATCGTCACAATATTTTGCGTGTTGAAAATTGACAATGTTGAAATCATTCAAAGTTTGTTTGATGGCTAAATTGAATTCTTCAAAATCCTCGGCTATTATTACTTTTTTAAACATAGGCTCTTATTTAGGCATTGTTATTTTTACTTTAAAACCTTTATCAGGTTCAGTGTCAAAAGTAATAGTTCCTTTATTAGACAAAATACGGTTTTCCATATTTTGAAGACCATTTTTTATAATTTTTGATTTTTCGCAGCCTTTTCCGTTGTCGCTATAATCAATAAGAAGAGAATTTGAGTCCATATTGAACTTTATAGATACAACAGGAGCATCACTATGTTTTTTCATATTGACCATTAATTCGTGTAAAACTCGCTGAATGGCAATCTTCTTTAAATCATCAACCGAATCCCAATTTACCTTTTCAACACCATTTATAATAACGTTAGTTTGACTGCTATTATAAGTAGAAAGCATTGCTTTTAAATTGTTTGGGAAATTTGGCCCCGTATCAATATCATTATTTTCTCTAGAAATTCCGCGTACGCGTGAGTAAATATCATCAAGTTTCTGAAGTAAGTTCTCTTTATTGCTTTCGTCTGTTAAAACTTGGGTTTGTGTGTAGGTTATAGCATGAAAAACATCATTTGCTAATCCGTCATGAATATCTTTGGCAATTCGGGTTTCGGTACTGTACGCTGTTTTTATTTTCTCAATTCGATTTCGGTTCTGATAAAATTTTCTCAAATAGAGCAAAAGAAGAAAAAGAGATGTAATGCCAATTATAAAAAATATCTTTTGATAACGAGCTGTCTGAAGCGCAAGCAAGTTCTCGGCTTTCTCTAATCGAAGTTTCTGATTTTCGTCTTTTTCTTTCTTAGAATCGTATTTAATTTTGGCAAACTTGTTTTTAAAATTGTTTCTGATTTTAATAATGCTGTCATTTAAAGAAATATATTTCTTGCCATACTTTGTTTCAGATCCGTTAGAAACAAGAAACGCTAAAGCTCTCAGTCGCTCATCAATACTATTGAATTTAGTTGCAATTTCATAAGCTTTTTTAGCATACTCATTTGATTTTTGAATATCAGTTTTAGAATAATATTCGGCTAAATGAAGATAACTTTCGATGCTTCCATAAAAATCTTCAGTTCTAGTCCTTAAATCTAAGCTCTCATTCATTAAAAGCAAACCTTTGTCTGGTTTTCCTATTTTGAAGTAAGCAAACCCAAGATTATCAAGAACTCTCGATTTAGTTTTAGAAGACAAGATGCTGTCTAAATCTTTTTTATTTAAAATTGATTCTAAAATGGAAATTGCTTTGTTGTAGTTTTTCTGTTGAATATATACTACGGCTATATTATTCAAAGGAGGTTGTTTTGAAATAGAATCTGTACAATCTTTTATAGCTTCTTTATAATAAGATATAGCATCGTCATATAAAGAAAGTTCCTTGTCGGCAATGCCAAAAAAATTATTGATAGATGCGCTGTAAATATCTTTTCTCTTGATATAAGGCAAAGCTTCCGTCAGTGTTTCTTTGCTTCCATAATAATCTCCGTTTATCTGTTGGATCGAAGCCATCTGAATAAGATTGAAGACGATGTTAGCACTGTCTTTGATCTTTTCGTAAGAGATTTTAGATTTATTAAAAGAATAAAAAGCGCTATTAAAGTTTTTTTCTTGAAGCTGTGCAATTCCCTTTTCTCTAAACTGAAAGGCTTTTTCTCTTATATCTTTATCATCAATAGAAGTAGAGGTCTTTTCTGCACACGAAAAAACAAACAATGCGATTAGAAGAAATAAAAACGGGGATCGTATCATAAATAATACTTTCCCCGAAATTAATAATAAAATAGATATGTACTATTTTATGGATTATTTTTTTGGTGGAGGAACCACAATTGGATCATCACCAGGACCATCTGGTTCACTTGCTTGTCCTTCTGGCAGAGTTACTTCTTTTTTTACCTCAGTTTTTTTACTTTCTGTTTCAAATTCGTCAGCAGTACAAGAAAATAATGTAGTTGACAACAGCGCGCACGCTCCCAATAAATATAGAGTTTTCATTTTTTTATAGATTAAAAATTAGACATGAGGATTGCTGTCTGGAGTTTTTTCTGACTGTTTTTAATGACAGCAATGCCAAATTTTGTTTGGGAAGTGAAGTGTGTAGAACCGTAAGATTTTCATCTATACTTCCCGGATAAAATCCGTCTTACGGTTTTCCACACTTTGTAAATAAACTAGTTTTGTACATTTGCTTTTGACCTGCAGATCAAAGCGATAACTAATTTTGTTGAGGCAAAGTAACAACGGTTTTGAACCTGCATTGATACGGATTTCCGGGATTTCCGATTAAATTTTGTAAAATCCCTATTGTTCCTTATAAATCCTTAAAAACCAAAAAAATGAAGCCTATGAATAACAATACTTTGGAAGATTTATATAAAAAAGCCATTAAAGAAAAATATGAAGAAGTAAAAAATGGTGATGATTTTTATTTCTTGAATGCTCCAACAAGAGGAAAACTAAATAAGTTATGTTGGGAAAAATTTGCGAATAACGATATGCATTCAAATGATTTGAATGTGTTCAATTCTTTACTAGGACTTTCTTTTGATATTAGTTCAAAAAAAAAGTTTAAGCAAGAGACAGATTTATTTAGACCAGTAGAAAAATTTTTCAAAGGAGAGACAGATCCAGATAAAATTGATGTTGTTGATATGGCAGCAATTTTGGTAGATTTTAATCCTAGACCTTTTAATAAGTTTAGAAAAGAAATTGATCCTGAGAATTTGAAATTGATAGAAGAGCTAAGAAACACCAAACATTATAAACCGGAAATTTCTTCTGCTAGTTCTATTGATGAGTTAGAAAACGAAAATTTTTCTGATTTAAAAAATGAAGAAACAGAAAAAGCTAAAAATGAAGAAGTAAAGCAAGGTGAAGCTGCGTTAATAGAGAAAGATGAAAATCTGGATTCGGAAACAATTCCATTGGGAATAGTAACTCCTGTTAAGATAGGAACGGAAGGTATAGGAAAATTTAGAATAATAAAATATTCAGTGGTTGCAGCTGTTTCTGCTGGATTGGCAATAATGATTTATTTTGCTTTCTTTCAAAAACAATGCATGCAATGGTCAAGTGATCACTATGAAAAAGTAAGCTGTGATTTGGAAGTAAATGGTTTAGGAAGTTTTAATGTTGTAGAACCTTTTGACAAAACTGTTTTTGATTTAAAAAAAATAAAAGTATGCGATACAACAGCATTTTTTAATACAAATGGAGAAGCAGTTGTGTGGTATGGTAAAACTGCAAATGGAATAGATTTCTTTAACGGACATGGAAGGCATCCTGAGAATAATAGCCCTTTAAAACCTGTAACAAGATATATTTTAAATAAATATGTAAAAAAGTAAAATCTATAGAAAATGCGATTTATGTAAAATATTCGCAGAATCATGAAATTTTTTGTAAATAAATACATTTAATTTAGCATTATTGAATTAAATTAATAAAAAAACAAAGAAATCATGAAAAACAGAAACTTTTTATTCGTATTAGCCTTAAGCGCGGGAATGTTCGTAACCTCTTGTAGTAACGACGATAATGAAGGAGAAACAATAGTTCCTATTCAAGGGAAGTATAATCTAAGCCAAACAGGAACAATTGTTAATGGACAAGAAGTATTAGTTGATGCGCCACAAAATGCGCCAGGATGCAATAGAGATTATTTAGATTTAAGATTAAGTAATGCAGCAGTTATTGGAGATTATGATGGAAGTAATTGTGCTTTAACAGAAACTACTGGTACTTATGTAAGATCTCATAACGATTTGACTATTACTGTTGGAAACGTAAGTTCTACTAGCGATATCATGAATCTTACCAACAAAGAGTTAAAAATTAAAGACAAAACAACAGGTATAATTACTGTTTATACTAGATAAAATTTGTTTTGAGATAATTTCAATTTCCTTTGAAATGAAAAAACGGGAACCGCTTATTGGCAGTTTCCGTTTTTTTATGGAATTTGAAATTTGGAATTTGAAATTTGGAATTTGAAATTTCTTATTTTACAGGAATATATATGTCAAAAGAAGCTCCTTGATTTTGAATACCCGAAGCGGTAATGATTCCGTTGTGGTTTTCAATAATTTTTTTTACAATAGCTAATCCTATTCCAGTTCCATTGTAGCGGTCTCTGCCATGAAGACGCTGAAAAACTTCGAATATTTTTTTGTTGTACTGCGCTTCAAAACCAATTCCGTTATCTGAAACTTTAATATGGCAATATTTTTTAGCCGGAATTAGTTTTTCATTTTCTAAATCTTTTCCTAATGCAATTTCGCTTCTAATTTTAATTACAATTGGAATATCAGGATTTGAAAATTTTAACGAATTGCTGATGAGGTTATAAAGCAGTTGCTTGAACTGAAACGGAATAATATCAACTTCTGCATTTTGTTCAATTTCAATTATAGCGCTTTTTTGATCTAGTTCTTCTGTTAAATCTTCTTTTACTTCATTTATAATTTGAGCAAGATCTGTTTTTATAAAAATACGTTCGTGGGCATTTGTTCTTGAGTAAGCCAATAAATCATTAATTAAAGTCTGCATTCGCTGTGCTGCGTTCTGCATTCTTTTAAATTTATCTTTTCCATTTTCCGATAAATGTTCGGCTTCTTTTTCAATAATCTGCGAAGCAAAAGTCTGTATTTTTCTGAGCGGTTCCTGTAAATCATGACTTGAGATATAAGCAAACGACTGGAGTTCTTTGTTCATTTCTTCCAGCTCATTATTTTTCTGCTCTAGCTCTAGTGCATTCATTTTTAATTTATCATCGGCTTTTTTCTTTTCGGTTAAGTCATGCGTAACTTTTGAAAAACCGATTACATCACCTTTTTTATTGTGCACAGCTGTAATAACTACGCTTGCCCAGAATAAACTTCCGTCTTTACGCTTGCGCCAGCCTTCATGTACTGCTTTTCCTTTTTCGCGCGCTAAGTTCAAAAGTCTTTCTGGCAGTTTATTCTTCTGATCTTCGTTAGTATAAAAGACCGCAAAATATTTCCCGATAATTTCCTCTGCTTTGTAACCTTTAATCTTTTCGGCTCCAACATTCCAGTTTTCTACAATACCATCTGGATTTAAATATAGAATCGAATATTCTTGAACCTCTTCAACCATTAAATGATAGCGCTCTTCACTTTTTCTAAGCGATTCGTTAATCTGGATTAATTCTCTAGTTCTGGCTGTAACCTGTTGTTCGAGTTCGTGCGTAAAAGCTTTTTCAGTATGAATATCGGTAAAGGCGCCAACCCATTTTACAATTTTATTGTCGGGCCCAAAAACAGGTTCGCCAATAACAGTATGCCATCTGTACGAGCCGTCTTTTCTTCGCATTCTTACATCGCAGCGATACATTTCTCCCGTTGCAAGCGAGTGCTGCCATATTTTTATATTTTCATCAAAATCGTCTGGATGAATCATTTTCTGCCATGATCCCTCAACTCCTGGTTCAATACCGGTATATTCTAGCCATCTTCCCGAAGTAAAAAGAGCATTTCCATCGGCATCAGTTTCCCATATTAATTGCGGAATACTTTCGGTAAGCGATCGGAATCTCTTCTCGCTTTCTTCGATTTTCTTTCTAGCTTCAACTTTCTCGGTAACATCAATAAGTGTCATTCTAATTCCAGAAATCGAATTGTCACTTTCGCGGAGCGGTGCAAATTCAAAATCTACATAAAATGAGTTGCTGCTTTTTTCATTTTCAATAAAAAGTAAAGATTCTGATTCTGAGTATACATTTCCAGATTCGTAAACTTTCTTTAATAAATCAGCATATTTTTGTTTTTTCAGTTCTGGAAATATTTCCAATATTTTTTTCCCTTGAACTTCAGCTTCTTCTTTTTTCCAGATATTATTCAAAAGCACAAAATTGGCCATTTCGATTACAAAATCATCTCCTCGCAAAATGGCTTTCGGAACAGGCGACTGCATAATAAGATTGCGAAGTTTCTTTTCGCTTTCTTCAATTTTCTGCTGGTATTTTTTTTCTTCTGTAATATCTCGAATTGTTCCAATGAGTTTCTCAGGCTCATGATTTTCATCAAAAAAAACTTTTCCCTTTCCTTCAATCCAATGTATTGATTGGTCTTTCCAAATTACACGGACTTCATAATTTAAGAAACCTGTATTTAAAGCTTCCTTAAAGCCTTTATTTCTAATGTGTAAATCATCGGGATGAAGATGGGCTAATAATTCTTCGTGGGTTAACGCCACTTCTTCCGTATAGCCGCCAAGAATTTCAAGATACCTTTGAGAATAAGTGGGTACTCTGGTCTTAGCATTCAATTCCCATGTCCCCAATTCGCTGGCTTCAACTACAATTTTGAGGCGTTCCTCATTTAATTCAATTTTTTTTCTAGCTTCTACTTTTTCAGTAACTTCAGTAGCCGTTACTAAAATTCCGGAAATGGTCCCATTTTCTTCTTTTAATGGATGATAAAGAAAATCAAAATACGAAGTTTGTATTTTTCCAAATCGGTTTAAAGGAACAGGAACTTCAAAACCATGATACGGAATACCAGTTTTTAAAACGCTATCAAGTAAAGCACTGACGGTTTCTTTTACCTCTGGAAGAGAATCGTATAATGGTCTTCCAACAAAAGTTTCTTCTTCTCGAGCGACAAGCTTGAGGTAAGCTTCGTTGGCCATTTCTACTATATATTCTGATCCCCGAAGGATGGTGATGCCAACAGGAGCTTGTCTTACAGTATCACGGAACCGTTTATCACTTTCTTCAATTTTTTGTTTGGCTAAATATAAGTCTGTAATTTCAACGCCAGTATTCATTACGCCATAAACATTTCCATGGTTGTCATAAAGTGGCGTAAAGCTATAATCAAAATAGGATGTTTTTAATTCGTTGTTTACAACAAGATCGATTCGGGTATTATTAGAATGGAAAGATTGTCCTGTTTCATAAACGGTTTTGACTTGTTTAAAAATTGGTCCGTCTTTTAATTCTGGAAGTATCTCAGTGTATGTTTTTCCAATTACATCTGGTCCTTTTCCCCAAACTTTTATTATAGATTCATTTGCCAGTTCAATGCGCATTTCTTTGCCGACATAAAGCGCAATTGGAAAAGGAGCATTTTCAACCAGCTGTCTTATTTTTTGTTCGCTTTCTTGTACTTTGGTACGAGCCAAAACCTGAGCGGTAACTTCTGTTGCAATTGCGGCAACGCCAGAAATAGTTCCGTCGGTTTCTCTTAAGGCTTCGTAGACAAAATTGATATACGTATTTTCGGTTTGTCCGTTTCGATTTAATTGGACAAAAAGTTCATCAGTTGTAATTTTTTTACCGTTTGTAAAAACGTTGTGAAGAATCTCATCAAAGCCTTGTTTTTTTAATCCAGGAAGGACTTCAAAAATAGGTTTGTTAATTACACTTTCTGCTCTTGTATCCCAAAGCAGCAGCATTTGTTCGTTGGCGATTTCAACAATATGATTTTCGCCCCTAAAAATGCACATTGCGGCAGGAGCCTGCATGATATTATTGATAAATCGTGCATTACTTTCCTGTAAAGCATCTGCAACAATTTTCTTTTCGGTAGTTTCGATAACGGTAACCAAAATTCCTCCAATAGAACCGTCTTCTATTTTTATGGGACTATATGAAAAATCAAAATAACAGTCTTCTGTATAGCCATTTCGATGAAGCGAAACTTTAAAATCAGGAAAACTTACCGCTTGTCCCTGCATCACATTGGCAAACATAGGACCAATGGTATCCCAGATTTCTGCAAACGTATCTTTAGAGCTTCCGCCCAATGCATCGGGATGTTTTGAAGCGCCAAGAATAGGACGGAAAGCATCATTGTATAATTGAGTATAATTTTCTCCCCAAGCAATGTACATTCCAAACGGATTGCCTAACATCATTGCAGTCATTGTTTTAAGACTCTGAGGCCATTTTTCGGGATCCCCCAAAGGAGTTTGGTTCCAATTGGCAGAACGAATTAATTCTCCCATTTCTCCTCCTTCGGATAGAAAATAATGTTCCTTTTTTTTATGGCTCATTTCAAAAGAAAATTAGGGTTGCAGTACGAAATTAGCTCTTTCAGGCTGTGTGAAATTGTTTTCAGATGCAATGGTAAGGGCTTTATTTATAACAGATTTCAGTTTAGAAAATTCTCCAGGTTTCCTGATATAATAAGAAGCGCCTTGTTGATAAAGTCTATTTACTATTTCGTTATCCAGTGAAGTAGAGAAAATAATGATAGGCAGATTTTTTAGTTTTTCGTCATTTTTTATTTCATCCAAACATTCCAAGCCATTTTTTCGGGGCATATTCAGATCCAAAAAAACAACGTCAGGAAGATTTACAATATTATTTTTTAAATAATCCATTAATTGTACGCCATCGTGAACCATTAAAAGAACATTGCTGATAGCTATTTCATCGAGAGCTTCTTTAAAGAAAAGGCAGTCGTCTTCGTCATCGTCAGCCAGTAAAAGATGGTAATGCTCCTTACTCATTTCGTAGTCTCCTTAATTTAGGGTTAAGTTTGTTTGGATAAATTTAACTTTTTTCGATAAGATTTCCTGATTTTTATAAAGAATGTTTTTCAAAAGACTAAAAAAGGCTGTTTTAGAATCTATTTTCTTTCTTTCAAACAATTTTATTTTTAAAACGGCGTTTGAATAATTCTTATCATTTTTTTGCGCGAAAAAATAGTTTTGAAATTTCGTTTCTTTCTAAAAATACGAATCGCAAAATCGCTGAAAAACCCTTTAAAATCTCACTTTCTTAATTCCAAATTTGGCAATTTTAGTGTGTACCGTATCCAAAAAGTGTGAAATAATTATACACTTTTTTTTGAAGTTCTTTTTCTAAATAGCTCTTTATCAGTTTAAAATCGTGTTGGCACGCCACTTGTAAAAAGTGTTAATATCAAAATCTTTGATGCGTTTGTTTTTTATCGTTTCTCGAATAAGAGTTACAAATAAATGAGAAAAGAAAGATTTTGCTAAAAGCCAAATTAAGGAAATTAAAAAAGGAGTATAAGCATGAAAAGCGAAACAATTATCTCAGAACAATTTTATGCGAACAGCAGTTCAGCAATCAGCGAAAAAACATTAAACGGTTCTTTTTTCAGAACCAACGAAAAATCAAAAGTACACGTAGAAAGACCAAAGAGTCCTTTCGGATTAGCGGTTCTTGTTGCAACATTTTTATTACTAATCACAGGTGTAATCTCAGTAATTCTATTGCAAGATGATTTTGAACAATTTCATTTTGAAAGAATTGCTTCGACTTGGGGATTGCCATTTTTAGTGATCACTACCATTTTGTTTTTCTATCAAACAGGAGTTTTCTTGTACAGCTCTTATTTGTATTTAAGATATAAAGCAATTCCTTCTGTATCAGATGATTTATTGCCAACATGTACGATCATCGTTCCAGCATATAATGAAGGAAAATTAGTTTGGGATACTTTATTGAGTCTTGCAGACAGCGATTATCCAGCAGAAAAATTACAGCTACTTGCAATTGATGATGGAAGTAAAGACGATACTTGGTACTGGATGCAGGAAGCAAAAGCAAAATTGGGAGATCGTGTTACGATTTTTCAGCAGCCAAAAAATCAAGGAAAACGTCAGGCATTATACAGAGGTTTTAAATTAGGAACTGGAGAAATCTTTGTAACGGTAGATAGCGATTCTATTGTGAAAAAAGATACTTTGAGAAACTTGGTTAGTCCGTTTGTAGTGAACAAAAAATGTGGTGCAGTTGCAGGAAATGTTCAAGTTTTGAACAACAAAAAAGCCATTTTGCCAAAAATGCTGAATGTAAGTTTCGTAATGAGTTTTGAATTTCAGCGTTCTGCAGAAAGCGAATTAGGTTCTGTATTATGTACGCCAGGCGCTTTGGCGGCGTATAGAAGAGATGCTGTTTTCAATTGTCTTCCAGAGTGGATCAACCAGACTTTTATGGGCGAACCTTCAGATATTGGAGAAGACCGTGCTTTGACTAACATGATTTTGAAACAAGGTTTTGAAGTTAAATTTCAAAGAAATGCGGTAGTATTGACAAACGTTCCTGAAGAATACAAAGGTCTGTACAAAATGTTCATCAGATGGGCGAGAAGTAACGTTCGTGAAAATCTTATGATGGCGAAATATGTTTTTACAGATTTTAGAAAAGGGTCAAAATTTGGAGCGAGAATGTTATTCTTAAACCAGTTTTTTAAAATTGCAATGACGTATCCGTTTATATTGTTTATGTTTTACTTTATTGCGGTTCACCCAGTACTATTTTTAAGTTCAACATTGGTAGCCATTTTAATGTTTTCGACATTTTCTATGGTATTCTATGCCAAAAGATATACACTTTCAGAATCATTCTGGGCATATTCATATAGTGTTTTTTACACTTTCAGTTTATTCTGGATCGGGCCTTATGCTATTGCGACAGCCAACAAAAAAGGCTGGTTGACAAGAGGCTTATAAACAAGTACACTTTCATTCTATTATAAAACTCCGCCCAAGAGAATTACCCGTTGCGAGCATTTGCAGCGGGTTTTTTGATTTAAAAAGATAACCGGTACAACCCACGTTCCGCTAGGAACGTTTCGTCGGTAGAATTAAAATGTGGATTGTGGTTACACGTTCCGTAGGAACGTTTGATAGGTAAAAAAAGGTAACCAGTGAACCACGTTCCGTTAGGAACGTCTCGTCGGTTAAAAATGAATGACAATCAAATGTTCCTACGGAACATATAAAATTGCAACGTGAGATTACTTCTAATTTTATATGTTTTTATTTTGAATCTAAAGCAGCAATAATCTGCTTTTTCATAGTGGTATTGATAAAATCTAAAGCCTCAGCATACGAAATGCCATAACGTCTTTCGATGTTTTGAAAATGTATTGGAAAACTGCCTAAAATTTTATCATAATAAATATTCAGCTGTTTTTCAGAAGGCATATCATATTTCAAACGAAGTTGAAATCTTCTCAATAAAGCGCTGTCAATTATCTCATAATGATTGGTTGCGCATATCAGCAAACTATCAGCGGGAAAATAATCAAAAAGCTGGATTATTGTATTTACCAAACGTCTCATTTCGCCTACATCTTTATCATCGCTGTCGCGGCTTTTTCCAATTTGGTCAAATTCGTCTAAAAATAAAACCGCTCTTTCTCTAATGGCTTTATCAAAAATGGCTTTTAAATTCTTAGAAGTTTCACCAATTCTAGAATCGACAACAGTGCTGAGGTTGACAATGATAATTTTTTTGTCTAAGGTATTCGCAATCGCTTTTGCCGTTGTCGTTTTACCGCAGCCAGAGCTTCCGTGTAGCAGAATTTTATTATCAACTTTAAGATTGTACTTTTTTAATTCCTCAATATATTGATGTTCTTTGATAATCTGAAGCAAAGCCGCTTTATTTTCATCGCTAAAAAACAAATCGTCTAAAGCAATTTTTTCAGTATCAATTACAGTAAGATCATTCAGGTTCATCTGCTCATTTATTTGCTTCAAAATTAAGTTTTATTCTGCAATGTTTTCGTTCCAGATTTCTTTTCCTAAAAAGCGGTTTCCGAATATCGAAGTGCCAATTCGAACCATATTCGAACCTTCCGCGATAGCAAGTTCCAAATCCTGAGACATTCCCATCGAAAGTTTTAGATTTTGCAAATCGTCAATTCCTTCCGAATAAATTTCATCCCGAATAGTTCTTAAAAGCCCGAGTGACGGAATCATTTTTTCTTTTTCAACATCTAAAAGTCCAATGGTCATTAAACCTTTAATATTTAGGGTCTCGTAAGTTTTTATTTTTTTAATGAAAGATAAAACGTCTTCTGGAGCTAAACCGAATTTGCTTTCTTCATAAGAAGTATTCACCTGTACAAAAACATCTAATTTTCGGTTTTGATTTTGGAGTTGTTTCTGCAATTCGTCAGCTAGACTTATTCGATCTAGAGATTGAATGCAAGTAGCATATTTCAAAACATCTTTTACTTTGTTGGTTTGAAGATGTCCAATAAAATGGCGTTCAACAGGAAGATTTTTCAAAATATCATTTTTATCCCGCAATTCCTGCATTTTGTTTTCGCCCATTAAAGTTTCGCCAGCCTCAATTGCGATTCGAATTTTTTCTGCTGGAACCGTTTTGGTTGCCAATAAAAGCTGAACATCAGCGGGATTTCTGCCAGAAGCTTTGCAAGCATTTTCGATACGCTGATGCACTTTAATTAAATTAAAAATAATTTCGTTTTTCATACTGCAAAACTATACCTAAACGGCAAAATTCTGCTGGACCAGTATATTTCAAAAAATGAAAAAACTGGATGATTTGACACTACGAAAACCAATATAAATTTGCATAGAAAAAAACTCAGAACCTTAGTAACTTAGAACCTTAGTACCTTAAAAAGAAATGAAAATAGCAGTTTGGGATACTTACGTAACCCGCAAAGACGGAAAAATTATGCACTTTGATATTTTGGTTGATGAAAATGTTAATGATGCAGAACAGGTATATGAATACGGCAAAAAATACCTGAAAAGTGTAGCACAAGAGGGACAGACTTTATCGTCTAAAGAATGCCGTTTCTGCCACATTGATAAAGCGCCGATTGAAGTTGAAAATCAGATTCGGAAAAATGGATTTTCTATTATTGAAATGGAGAATTGCAATTAAATTAATTGAACGCTGATAAAACGGATTCGCTATCGCGAAAACACTGATTAACACAGATTTTAAAAATCAGTTTTTTTCCGTGTCTTTGCGATCGCAAATCCGTAAAATCCGCGTGTAATTTTGGCTTGTTTTTGTATAGCTAATTTTTGCAATTAAATTAATTTGCAAGACTGATAACTAGAAAGGCTTCGACTCCGCTCAGCCAGACAATCTTCATGTCACCCTGAGCGAAGTCGAAGGACTTTTTATAACAATTTTGAAAGTATTCTTATTCCTTCCTTCATTTGTTTTTCTGAAAGAGAAGCATAACCCAGACGAAAACCTTTAATGGGTTTTTCAAAACTAAATCGGTTTGGACTCATAATCTGAATGCCTTGTAATTTTAGCTTTTCAAAAATCTCAAGAACATCAATTTCTTCTTTTGGAACAATCCAAAATGCAAGTCCGCCTTCGGGTTTTGTAAAAGTGATTTTATCTTGAAGATATTGATTTAACAAGTTTTCAAAATAATCTCTTTTGGTTTTGTAGACCAAATTGGCTTTTTTAAGATGACGCTTTATTTTGCCTTCGTTGATGAGGTTCAAAATCGCTTCTTCCATAATATTATCGCCTTGAACATCTATTATTTTTCTATGATTTCCTATTTTCTGTATATTTTCATGAGAACTTGCCAGATAACCAATACGTAGAGCAGGAGCAACAATTTTGCTGAAAGTGCCAATGTAAATATAGTTTTTCAAAGCCGAATGACTGGAAATTGGAAGTATTGGGCGCTGTCCAAAATGAAATTCATTATCGTAATCGTCTTCAATGATTGTAAAATTATATTGATTAGAAAGTTCAATTAGTTTTAACCTCTTTTTTAAAGAAAGCGTTACCGTGGTCGGAAATTGATGATGTGGTGTAACGTAAATTGCTTTTATGTTTGAATGTTTCTCAAGATATTTTTCGACTTGATCGATATCCAATCCGTCCGAGTTTACATTTACGGGAAGTAATGTTGCGCCTGCATTTTCAAAAGCTTCCCAAGCAGGTTTGTAACCCGGATTTTCGACCAAAACAAAATCGCCTGATTTTAAAATGCAATGCGAAGCCAAATACATCGCCATCTGGCTTCCGCGAGTAATACAGATTTGATCTTTAGAAATACTCATGCCACGTTTAAAATTCAACATTTGAGCAATCGATTTTCTAAACTCCAAATTTCCCAATTCGGTGCTATAACCCATAATCTGCCAACGCGATTTTCGACTAAACAATTCGCGATATGCTCTTGCCAGATCATTCATTGGTGCAAGGCGGCTATCGGGAAGTCCGTCATCAAAAACTAAAAAACTTTTAGATTCCTCTGTTTTAATTTTCAGATCTTTTTTGTTTTCTGCATGATTGATCTGTGGAAGTGATTGTGTTACAAAAGTTCCCTTTCGGTCGATTGTCACGAGCCAGCCTTCGGCAATTAAAACATCCAAAGCTTCCACAACTGTGTTTCGGTTTACTTTCAATAATTCGGCGAGTTGTCTGCTTCCTGGTAATGCATTATCACTTACCAATTTTCCAGTTTTTATGGCATCTATTACAGCATCGGCAATTTGCAGGTAAATGGCTTTGTCTGATTTTTTATCAAGCTGAATTTCTAATGGCCACGGTCGAAGCATCTGGACTGTTTTTGTTTGGTAAATAAATATATTTTGCTAGTCCAAAAATACAATAATTATCATTAGAGTTTTTTTAATAGTAAAGTGGCGAAAAAAATGAGCCTCAAATTCAGTACATTAAATAGCTTTTGTTATTTTTAAAAATGAAAATTTAAAACTGTAACAATGAACGATCTGCTTCGGAAATTTTTAGAACAATTCACTAGATTTAAGCCTTCAGATATTGATCTAATTATTGAAAACACAACAATCGAATTTTTTAAAAAAGGCGATTTTGTAGTTACAGAAGGACAGATTAGCGATAAATGTTATTTGGTTTTAAAAGGCTGTTTAAGACAATTCAAAATGATTGATGGAGTCGAAAAAACCTCGGGTTTTTTTATAGAAGAAATGCCTTTAGTGATTTATTCCAGCTACTTAGACGGAAAACCTTCTGAATTTAACATCCAATGTCTTGAAGACACCATTTTAGTGAGTGGCACTCGAGAAAAAGAATTAGAAATGCAGTTAAAAAGCCCAATATTGGAGCATATAACTTCGTTGATCATGGTTTCAGATTATCGAAAAGCAGAACGTTATATTGCTTTGCTAAACAATTACAATCCAGAAGAACGTTATCTGAAATTCATGAAATCGAATCCTAATTTTTTAAATCGAATACCACTCGTTCATATTGCCAGTTACTTAAGTATTACGCCCGAATCATTGAGCAGAATTAGAAAAAGGATAGTTCAGAAATGAGTTTGTTTTTATAGCTAAAACTTATTACAAGTAGCTATCGCGAATCTGTTTACCCGAGTTCGTTTTTATATTTAAAATAAAATCCAGTGCAAATAATTCCGATTGCAATTTCGGATATCGCCGCATTTAGAATTGTTGGACTTGGAACTCCATCAACAATTGTAGCATATAAGCGAGAAAATCCGTAAGCGAAATACAGTAAAATTGCTGTTTGCAGAGAAATTTTTGTAAATGAAGATTTGAATGCTCCCGTAACAATTACAATTCCAAATGCAATCAGCGTTCCGCCCGAAGAACGGATTTCGCTCAACAGACTAAAATCATTTTCGTTAAGATAAATACCTGCTGAAGCTTCAAAAGTTATCGGAAAAAATAAAAGCGCGATCCCAATCGAAAAACCAATAAGTCCGACAATAAAAAGTAAAATTTTAAGATAGATTGATGATTTCATAAAATGTATTTTGAGTTTTAGGTTAATAATTCTCAAAAGTAATGGCTATGAAAAAGTTAAGACCTTGACTTAAGATAAGAAAATAAGGAGAGCAATTTTTTATTTAAGAAATTTTGAGTTAAAAAAGGGAAGCCTGAAAAACTCAATTTTAGATTTAAAGAAATTGGCTACGTCTTTTTTTGAAATTTAATAAAAATACAATTTTAACGTAAAAAGAAGTTGTTTTGGAGATTTTAGAAAATTCATTTTATTTTAATTATGAATTTTATTTATGTTTAAAAAACAAGCTGATTTTGTTGGTGAAATTAGAATTTCTTTAAACTAAATCTGCTATTAAAATTAAGATTTATCAGAAACGCAATTCTCTGAGACTAAGAACAAATTAGGATTATTAACGGAATTTATTAAGTTTGTTGCGAATTATTCAATCTCCATAAACTTCCATCATTGCCAAATTCTATCTTAAATCAGGATCAGATTTTAATCGATCGTCTTCGCGACGGCGATGAATCGGCATTGACAGAATTGTACAATACATTTTGGCAGGCACTTTTTATGTCGGCTTATAATGTCATTAAAGACAAAGAATTGTGTGAAGATATTATTCAGGATATTTTTATGAATATCTGGCACAATCGTGAAAAAATCGAAATTCATATTTCCCTAAAAGGATATATGTACGCCTGCGCGAGATATCAGGTTTTTAATCATCTGAGAAAAAATAAAGACAAAGTTCATGTAGAACTTTTTGATGATTTAGAAAAACGTTTCTTATCTACAACTCCAGAAACACAGTTAATGCACGACGAACTGGTGCAACAGCTGAATTTAATCATTGCAGGACTTCCTGAAAAATGTCAAGCTGTATATAAACTAAGCCGTGAAGAGCAGCTGAGTCATAAAGAAATTGCCGAACGACTTAATATTTCTACAAAAACAGTCGAAAACCATATTACCAAAGCATTGCATACCATTCGCTCTTCGATGGGTGAAAGCATGAGTATGGCGATGATTTTGTGGCTCTCAAAAAATATCTTTTAGCGAAAATAAAAATGTGGTAGTTGGTTGATGGTGCTTGGTTTTTCTTCTTTTTTAAATCTTTTTCAAAAAAAATCAAAAAAAGTACAATTTGGACTAGGGGGTACATTCCTTTTTGGTTACTTATCTCATATACTCCCGAATAATACAATAAAAAATGAAAAAAGAGGATTTCTTACTGTTACTAAATAGATATCTTTCCGGTGATACCAATCTCGAGGAGAATAATAAATTATTGAATTATTATGAAAGTTTCCAAACCGATAAGGATTGGGACGAAGCTTTAGGTTCTAAAGAAGAATTAGAACATAAAATGAGAACCCGTCTTCAAAACGCCATCCAATCTGAAGAATCTCAAGTACTATCAATTCAGCCATTCTATACCAAAACATCTTTCAAATTGATTGCCATGGCGGCATCATTATTATTGCTGATTTCAATTTCATTAATAATAAATAAAACAAATCCGCTTAAGATTGAAACACCGCAAGTGGCGCACAAAGAAATTTTAATTGGAAGCGATAAAGCCACTCTAACTCTAGAAGACGGCTCTGTTATCGAATTAGAAAAAGGAAAATCGTATACAAAAGGAAATGTTTCTAGCAACGGAGAAAAATTAATTTACAATTCAAACAGAAAATCTGCGGCTATTGCCAATAACCTTTTAACGATTCCGAGAGGCGGGCAGTTTTTTGTGCAACTTGCAGACAGTACCAAAGTCTGGCTGAATTCTGAATCGCAATTAAAATATCCAGTTGCTTTTGTTGACGGTCAAACCAGACAAGTAGAATTGGTTTATGGAGAAGCTTATTTTGAAGTGTCGCCAAGCACCAAACATAAAGGTTCAAGATTTAAAGTGAAAACCCAAGAACAGAATGTTGAGGTTATCGGAACCGAATTTAATATTAAGGCCTACAGAGATGAACCGGCCATTTATACCACTTTGGTAGAAGGAGTTGTTGCTGTAAGCAATGCTGCTAAAAAGCAAATTCTGACTCCAAGCCAACAATCTAAAATAACAGAGTACAACGGAAATATTAATGTTTCTGAAGTAGATGTTTACAATGAAATTTCCTGGAGAAAAGGATTGTTTGTATTCAAAGGAATGCCTCTAAAAGATATTGCGAGAGTACTGTCAAGATGGTACGATGTTGATATTGTATTTGCAGATCCAGCGCTTGGCAATGTTAAGTTTAATGGGGTTTTAAATAAGAATCAGAAATTAGAAGACATATTAACCACGATCAAGAATATCAATTTTATTAATGCCTATGAAAAGAAAGACAATAAAATTATAATCAAATAAAAAAGAAAAGGGATTAAAGTTTAGACCTCTCACCGTACTGCGCTTTATCCCTTTCTGTGTATCAACCAGTAAGTCAGTTTTATTAACCAACCACCAATTAACATGTAAATTTATGAAATTTAAATTAACCAGTGCCTATTTCTATTTTAGAAAGCGGCTAATTATTAACATTATGAGAACTTTTATCTTCTTGTTTTGTACTACAATTTTTGGTTTTTCTCCCGTAAATCTATTTTCACAAAACACGAAAGTTGTAATTACAGCTGATAAAACAGTATCTGTTGACGAAGTTTTTGACATCATTATAAAACAAACTAACTATACTTTTATTTATCAGGAAGATTTATTTAAAAAATTACCTAAAGTACATTTAAAAAAGGGAAAAATTAAAGTGAATGATTTATTGGAAGCCAGCTTTTCTGATAAAAATTTTGATTTTAGTTTTTCTGCTGGAAATACGATTATTGTAAAAGAACGAAAAGCAGAGAAAGTTGTAGTTCTGTCTAAATTAATCGAAATTAAAGGAACTGTCACCAATGAAAAAGGAGAGCCAATTCCAGGAGTTAACATCAGGGTAAAAGGTACAGGAGCCGCTGCTCAAACCGACTTTGATGGTAAATATTCCATTATGGCTCCAGAAGATGGACAAATTCTTTTCACCTATATTGGACATCGCCCTCAAATTATTGACATTAATAACAGAAAAATAATTAATGTAAAACTTCAGGAAGAAAGAAGAGAGCTTGAAGGAGTTGTTGTAAATACTGGAGTTACAGTTCGTAAAAAAGAATTGATAACGGGTGCAGTAACTATTTTTAAAGGAGAAGAATTAAGACAAATTTCTACGCAAAATGCGGTGCAAGCTTTAAAATCATTAGATCCGTCTTTCATTGTTATTAATAATAATATTGCAGGTTCTAACCCAAATATTCTGCCAACGATAGAGGTGAGAGGGCAGACAAGTTTAACAGCCAATCAAGTTGACAGCCAGTTTAGAGACGATCCGAATCAGCCTCTATTTATTTTGGACGGATTTCCAACCACATTACAGCAGGTTGTCGATTTAGACATTAATAGAATTGCGAGCATCACTTTATTAAAAGATGCGGCTTCGACTGCATTGTACGGTTCTCGTTCTGCAAATGGTGTTGTGGTTATTGAAACAAACAAACCAATACCTGGAAAATTGCAGTTTAATTATGTGTATAATTCATCTTACGAATTAGCAGATTTAAGTGTTTATCATTTAATGAATGCCGAGCAAAAACTGGAGTTTGAAAGACTTTCTGGAGTATATACCACTTCTAATAATGCTTCTGAATTTGACTTTAAAGTACAAAAAGAATATCAAAGACGTTTAGCAGGTGTGCGAAGCGGAATCAATACGTATTGGTTAAATGAGCCAATTCAAATGGGAATTACCTCAGGGCATAGTTTGAATTTCGGAGGTGGAAGTGACGAGTTCCGATTCAATATCGCAGGAAATTATAAAAAGGTTACGGGAACTATGAAAGGCACTGAGCATAATACTTGGGGATACAATGCTACTTTAACTTACCGAAAGAATAAATTGAGTATTAACAATCAGTTTTTTGTTTCTGGAGGAGATAACCAAGAATCACCGTATGGTTCTTTTGAAACTTGGGCAAAAACAAGTCCGTATTATCCAAAATATAATGAAGATGGAATTATAACACGTTATTTGGATGGTTCTTCATTACCTTTAGAAGCAAAAGATATTGTGGTAAATCAGGCTCCTAATCCGCTTTACAATGTTTTCTTAGGTAGTTACGATAAATCAAATTCTTTCAATTTTACGAATAACTTTGCTGTTAATTACGATATAAATCCACATATAAAAGCAACTGGAGCATTATCGGTAACAAGAAACAGCACGCTTTCAACTGTTTTTGTATCGCCAGATGATACGAGATATATTAATGATATTGCCACAGAAAAAGGATCGTACTTTAAAAACGAGGCAATTACTGATAAATGGAACGCCAATCTTGGTGCCACTTATTCTAATGTTTTTAAAAATGTACATTCTTTCAATTATACCATTAGAGCTTCGGCTTTAGAAACTAGAAACAATGCTTTTGGAACTACGCTGAGAGGGTTTCCATTAGGTGTTGAAGGAAATCCAGCATTTGCTTTTGGATACCAGCCAAACGGAAAACCTAAAGTGTTCACCGAGTTAATTCGAAGTGTTGATTTAACCAATCAAATCAACTATGCTTATGATAGAAAATATTTGTTTGATTTTACACAAACAATGTCAGGAGCAACCAACTTCGGAACCAATAAAAAATATTCTCCATATTGGGGTGTTGGTGTGGGATGGAATATCAATAATGAGTTCAAAATGAACGAAAGCATTGTTAATATTTTAAAACTTCGCGGAAATATTGGACAGACAGGAAATCAAAATTTAGTAGGTTTTGCTTCTTATGACGTTTATTCATATAGTATTAACACTAACGTTTTTGGACCTGGACTATCGGTTTCTCAACTAGCGAATCCTGATCTAGAAGCGCAAAGAACAAAAGATTTATCAGTTGGATTAGATTTGGCTATGTTCAGAAATAGACTGACTGCAACATTAGGTGCCTACAAAAGGAAGACTTCTCCACAAATTGTGGCGATTGATATGGCTGCTTCAACAGGGGTAAATTCGTATCCATTAAATATAGGCTATCTAGCTACACAAGGAATAGAATGGAAAGTGAACTACAACTTTATTTATGATCTTCAAAAGAACTTTATTTGGGGAATTGGTATTATGGGTGCTTCTGGGGATAATAAATTAGGAGGTTTTAATAATGCTCTTTCTTCTCTAAATGAGGCTGCTCAAAAAACAACAAGTCTTACGCGTTATTACGATGGAGCGAGCAGTAATGACCTTTGGGCTGTTCCTTCTTTAGGGATTGATCCTGCAACAGGAAGAGAAGTTTTCTTAAAGAAAAATGGTCAATCGACTTTTACATTAGATAAAAAAGATGAGGTGGTAATGGGGAATTCTAGAGAAACGGCTACAGGAGTTGTTTCTACAAACTTGACCTATAAAGGCTTCAGTTTCGGACTATTAGTGCGATACAGTTTTGGAGCGGAAAGATTTAATACCGCCTTGTACAACAAAGTAGAAAATATCTCGAAGGATAATATTTTTGATAATCAAGATGCGAGAGCTTTTACAGATCGTTGGACAACACCTGGACAGGTAGCGCAATTTAAAGCTATTGGTTTGACGAATGCTACTCCAATATCTTCTCGCTTTATTCAAAAAGACGATTATATAGCAGGAGAATCTATGCGTCTAGGATATCGAGTAACTGATAGAGCTTGGCTAAAAAGAGCAGGATTAACTGGATTAGCATTTAATGCTATTGCAAACGAATTTTTCCTAGTGTCTTCTATCAAAGCCGAGCGAGGTATCGATTACCCTTTTTCAAGAATCTATTCACTTAATTTAAACGTATCATTTTAATTAGTATGAAAAAGTATTTACATAAAATTTCATTCCTTTTTCTAGTATCTCTTACAGTTGTTGGCTGTAGTGATTTTCTAGATGTGGTACCTCAGGATAAAATCTTAGAATCACAGCTGTACAGTTCAGAAACAGGAGTTCAGAATGTGCACAATGGACTTTATTTGCAATTGGCCTCCAATAATCTTTATGGCAAACAGCTGACTATGGATGCCGTTGAGATTTTGGCACAGCAGTATAATATACAGTCAAATCATGAAAAATATACTATGGCGAGTTATAACTATGCTGAAAAAACACCTAAGGCAACTTTCACGAGTATTTGGGAAACAGCATTTACAACCATTTTATCAGCCAATAAATTTCTGGAAAGCATAGAAGAACATGCTGGTGTAATTTCTGCAGAAAAAGCTAATATGTTAAAAGGCGAAGCGATTGCGATTCGCGCTATGCTTCATTTTGATATGCTTCGTCTTTATGGGCCTATTTACAAAGTAGCTCCTGCTGATCCTGGAATTCCTTATTATGATAAATATGTAACAACAATTAACCCGATTCTTCCAGCAAATGATGTAATTGCAAAGGTGCTTGCAGATCTTGATCAGGCTTTAACTCTTTTAGCAAATGACCCTGTTTTGACAACTGGAAAGTATACAGGATCGGGCGCTTTTGGGGGCAATCCGTATTATTCTGTAAACAGAGGAAATAGAATGAATTATTTGGCAGTAAAATGCTTAAAGGCACGTGTCCTATTATATTCTGGAGATAAAACAGGTGCTTCAACTATAGCAAATGAAGTAATCAATTTTACAAAATCAAATACACTTTTTCCTTGGACAGCCTTTTTAGATGCAACTAATGCAGCAGATCCTGATCGTATTTTTTCTTCAGAAAATTTCTTTGCTCTAAGCGATTATACCTTATATACCAAACAAAAAGATTTGTTTGATTCTAGTCTGGAAGATCGTAAAATATATTCTCCGTTATTGTCTAGAATCAATGCAGTTTTCGAGTCGAATGATAACGATTATAGAAGTCTTCCAAGCTGGAAAATTCCAATTGTTGGAGGAAAAACTCAGAAAACATTCTTTAAATATGAAGATGTTAGTGATAAGACTAAAGTGTTTCGTTTGCAAATTCCAATGTTCAAACTTTCAGAAATGTATTTAATCGCAGCCGAAACTTCAACAGTTCCTGCCACTGGAATTTCTTACTTAAATACGCTTCGCTTTAACAGAGGACTTGGAAATTTAGCTGCAACAGCAGTTTTAGCAACCGAAGTCACAAAAGAATACCGAAAAGAATTTATTGGAGAGGGACAGTTGTTTTTCTATTACAAAAGAATCAATTCTGCAAATATTCCAAACGGTGCTGCTGCATCAGGAAATTTGACTATGAATGCCACTCAATATGTAGTGCCATTGCCAGATTCTGAAATTAACTTTCAATAATTTAAAAGATTAAATATGAATAAGATATTGATTTTAAGTATAATCTTCGTTTCTTTTTTAGGATTTACATCTTGCGAGAAAGAAGAAATCGAAACATACCAAGATACTGATAACATTTATTTTTCTAATGCCTTATACGCGCCTAACGGAATTAGTGAACCTGTTCGTGACAGTACGGGTTTTAGTTTCAGTTTAGACAGACCGACTATTACAGGAAGAATTTTTAAAATTCCAATTAGGGTTCAAGGAAACCTAAGTGATGTAGATAGAAAAGTAAAACTTACTGTAGATCCATCAAGCACTGCGATTGAAGAAACTCATTTCTCTCTTCCTAAAGAAATTTACCTTCATGCAGGAAAACATGTTGATACGGTTGAAGTTACTTTTTTTAGAACTCCAGATATGAAAACTAATCAATATACACTGGTTTTAAACCTTGAAGAAAATGAATGGTTTACCACAAAAATGCAGACAAAAGTGGTGAATTCTATTACGGGAAAAACCATGAGTTTTGTTCGTTGTAAAATAACTTTCGATGATAAATTAACACAGCCACCTGGATGGTTTGCCGCTTATTTGGGTGTTTTTACTGCCAAAAAATTCTTTTTAATGTGTGAGCTCATGGACTTAGAGCCAGAAATGTTTGCCCAGAAATTGGGTTCTCCTGGATTAACAGTTCCAGATGTTACGTATTATCAAAATTTCATGAAACGTTACTTAGCCGATCAGAAGAAATCTGGAAATACAATCTACGAAGAAGATGGCACAGAAATGTTCCTTCCATAAATTATCAAATTCATTTCATATAAAACATATTAAAATGATTAAAAAGATACAAATTAAAATCGCTGTAATGCTCCTATTGATCTTAGCGAGCAGTTGCGTAAGCGATGAAGGTAATTACAATTATACTGATATTAATACTTTAAATGTAACAGGTATCGATAATGAGTATACTGTTTATACAGGAGAAAGTTTTAAAATATCTCCAAATTTAAATCCTACCAAAGATGATGGGACTGATCCTAATCGCTATACATTTGAATGGGTTGCGTTAAAAGGAACTAGAACTGTTATAGGCACGACGAAAGATTTTGATGCCCCAATAAAATTGTCTCCTGGACAGTACAAGATTTATTACCTAATTACAGATAAAGTTACTGGAGTTACTTGGCAAACGGAGTTTTTAATTACTGACAAAGTTACTGGGGTTACAAAGAAGCAGGACTATTTTACATTGAATGTAGTTTCGGCTATTTATGAAGGCTGGCTTGTGGTAGGTGATGTTGATGGAAAAGCAAGATTAGATATGGTTTCTATAATACCAAACGGAACAACACGTGTTATTACAGATGTTTTAGATGCTGCAGGTTCAGCTCTAAAATTAAGTGGTAAAGCTGTCGATGTAGAATGTTTTGGCTCAGCCCTTGCCACTTCTACTGCTTATGGAATTTATGTTACTTCTACAGAAACAGGTACAGCAAGATTAGAGCCAGATTCTTTCGCATGGACGCAATCTCAAAATATTGCTTACGAAAGTGTTGGTGGTGCTTTTGATACCAATTTTGGTGTTGATTTTATGAAATCTGCTGGCCCTGCAGAAAACATTATTTACAGCAAAGGAAATGTGTATAGTTACATAAAAGTGCAGCAAGTTAGATATGGTTTGCCAAACAATATCTTGGATACAGAAACAAAACCTTTTTATGCAGCGCCTTTTATAGCGGAGAATCAGGGATACGGTGGTCCTCCAGTTTTATTTGATAAAGATTTGCGTCGTTTTGTTCGTATGAATGTAGTAAAAGGAAATTGTTCTATAATGCCTCCAGTTGTTGGTTCTCCAACTGTTTTGGATTGGAACAATACCAATTGCGATCTAGTGTTTATGACTACGTCAGCTTACAATTCTTATGAAAATTTTGCGGTCTTAAGAAATATTACAACAGGTAAATTTCATTTGTTGAGATTTAATAAAGCTTTTGCGCAAACGTATTATAAAGAAATCTTGAATGCTCCAGATTTTGATAAAGCGACCAAATTTGCTGTAAGTCCAGATTCTGGTTATTTGTTTTATGCAGTTGGAGGAAAACTATATGAGTATGATAATGGAACTCAGTCTGCAAAATTAATGCTGGACAAAGGAAGTGAAGAAATCACTTATCTGGATTGTAATGCAAGAGCCAATAAATTATACAATAAAAAATTAATTGTTGGAAGTTACAATGGTTCAGTAGGAAAACTAGAATTATTTACTGTTCCTCCTGTAAATGGAGATTTGGTACTTGATTATAGTTATTCAGGATTGTGTAAAATTGTTGATGTTGCATACCGTGCTAGATAATTAAAGATTGATAACTCAAAGCCGAATGAATTTTTAAAATTCATTCGGCTGAATAACCCACATTTTATGAAACGTTTTTTTAAAATCGCAAGCGCAGTTTTGCTGCTTGCCTGTCCATCTATTGCCTTAAAAGCACAAGCACAATCCACTCAAGAAAGTTGGGAACAAGCTAAAAAACAAGCGCAAACAGAGAAAAAATTAATTTTTGTCGATTTGTATTTTACAGGCTGTATGCCATGCGCGCAAATGGATAAAGAAGTGTTTCCTGATCCAAAAGTAACAGCACTTTTAAACGCTGATTTTGTCACTTTCAAATCAGATATTTTGAAAGAAGAAATCGGTAAAAAGCTATGCATGAAATATGGCGTAACTGGATTTCCAACTTTTTTATTGATGAATGCCGATGGAAAAATAATTGACATTGCAGGCGGTTTCCATAACGTAGAGCAATTTACATCCTTGCTTCAAAACGCTAAAGAAGCGGCTAAAAAAGGAACTTTCAAAAAGTATAGCCCAGAAATTCAGGAAAAAGATTATCCTGATTTTTACAAAGAAGCTTATTTAAATGGAAAGAGAAATGTTCCTTTTGATGTTATCGATACATATTTAAAATCTGGAGCAGCTTCTGACGAAGTTTCTTTTGTAATTATTACAGGATTACGAGTAGGAAAACAATATGATGATGCATTTCTTTTTAACAGTAAAAAATTCGCGACAGATTACGGAAGATGGAGCGTTACAAACCATGTGTTTACCATTTTACAGCGCAAGAAAAAAGAGTTCGAAAAAAAGAACGATTTAAAAGGATTTACAGAATTAGTAAATGATTCTAAAGAACTTTATATGCCAGAAGAGTTTACAAAATATTCTGGCATTTTGTTAAAAGATTTTGGTGTAGAAAAAGTTGTAGTGAAACCAAATGCAGCACAAAAGTAACTCGAAATGAAAAAGATACTATTCTTTTTAATACTCATTTTTGGCTGTACAATTCAGGCTCAAAACAGCATTCAGAAATCTATTAAAACTTTCGAAAAAGCTTTTCAGAACAAAAGTTATAATGAAATTAAAGATCTTCTGGCACCACAATTTACTGTTGGTGTAGGAGATTCTTCTTCAAACGAATTTTATTTGAACGGAATTTTCAAAGCATTTCCAGCTTTAGATTCCATTCAGATTGGAAAATCTGTGGCGATTAAAAATGAAACTTTTGTCTTGGTAGATTTTTGTTTTAATGGAAAAGAAAAAAAGCCGTCTCAAATTGTTTTCAATTCAGAAAATAAAATGCTGTACGTGACTTTTTTCGATTCTTTATACAAAGTTGACAGACATGCGCAAGTAAAACAAGTAGCAAGCATTCCGTTTGAAATTATAGAAAATGGAATTGCCATTAAAATAAAACTAAACAAAGGCGACCGCGAATTTTTAATGCTTTTTGATACTGGCGCAGACGGAATGGCGCTCAATCCAGACAGCGCGTACAAAGCTGGAGTTGTCGTTACCAAAAGTAAATCGGCGTCTGTAGTTGGCGGAAGTCAGCAAGTGCAGTATTCTGCGGATAACACCATTTACATTGGCGATCAAGTTCTTAAAAATCAAGGTTTGGTTATTTTTCCGAAACACGGTGTTTACGACGGATTATTCGGTGCAAACCTGCTTAGAAATTATATCACATCGGTCAACTTTGATACGATGACAATTGACTTGTACAATTTCGGAAATTTTAAGTATTGGGGAAAAGCAAAACCATTAGTTTTTGATTATAAATCGGGGCTTCCGGTAGTAAAAATGAATCTGACTTTTGAAGATAAAAAAACAGTCGAAGGCAGTTTCACTTTTGATACTGGAGCAGGTTATGATTTTATAGCTTACGGACCTTTCAATCATAAAAACAATCTCGAAGCAAGTCTAAAAACCGAGTATAAATCAGTCAATTTCAGTTTAGGAAAACAAACTGGAATTGTAGGAGGAACTATTCCAAATGTTGCTATAAATGGAAACAATTTTCCAAACGTAACGATTGCTTTGCAGGAATATGACGAAGCCAATAAAAACTGGGCTTTCGCCGATGGTTCTCTTGGAATCGATTTAATCCGACGATTCAATTTTACAATCAATTTGTTGGATAAAACGGTTTATCTAGAACCCAATAAAAATTTCAAAAAGACATCTTCTTTCTATTTAAGCGGACTTATTTTAGACTTTGACGAAAACCAAAATCTTTTGATAAAGAGAATTATAGATCAGGAAAATGAAGATTTGAAGAAAGTGAAAGTTGATGCTAAAGTCACGCAAATCAATGATTTTGAAGCCAAGGATTTATTGAATCCTGAAAATCTTAAAAAGCTGAAAGAAACTAAAGAAAGCAAAGATTTTATTATAGAACAAGGCGATCAATCTATGAGAATTTCAATTTAAAACTATCAACAAAAAACAAAGAAACAATGAAAAAACACATTTTTTATTTCATTTTGACCTTCATCACGGTTCAAATGAGTTTTGCTGCCAATCTTTCAGAATATGCAGTAATTAGAGGAACAATTTCAATTCCAGATTTAAAAACAAAAGAAATTACGCTTTACAATGTTGAAGATGGAAAACCAGTCGTTGCTGCTACCGCAAAAGTCAATTCGCTGGGGGAATTCGGCTTTATGACACCAGTTTCAGCTGCTGGCTTTTATTATGTAGATTACGGGCAATTTAAAAGCAGAAACCAGTTAATTCGTTTGTATTTAGAACCTAAACTAGACTTAAATTTGGTAATCAATAAAACAAATTATGTTTTAAGCGGAAAGAATATCGGACAAAATGCTTTGGTGCAAAAAGCAAATGAAATCTATAACGAATTTGCGCCATTTGCACGTTTGGGTGAAAATGTATCGTATGTAGAATTTTATCCGTTCATTGATAAAGGTCTTGCTAAAGCAGATGAATTTTCTAAATCAATTAAAACGAAAGATGCCAATTTCAATAAACTATTAAAATTGGCTGTTGCAACAGATGTTGAAGAACTGACCTATACTTTTTTCAGAATGCCAAGATCTGTGTTTCCAGACAAAGACGATCGTCCGGCAGTGATTAAAACTTGGATGACAGACAAGAAATTTACAGATCCTGATTTGTTAAAATTAGCGAATGGAGTTTCTTTAATGACCAATTATTTTTTCTATGTAAGCATTAATGGTGGTGAGAAGCCAAAACGTTTGGACTTAACAGAATCAATTACTCATATTACAGATCCAGCTTTAAAGGATGCATACCTTCGTGAAGAAGTTGCCACTTCAAGAATGAAAATTGAAGAATACGAAAAAATTGCTCCAACCATTAAACCTTTTATGATTTCTGACGCGAGTAAAGCATTTTTATTAGAATATGAAAAAGTATTGCATAAAAATGTGGGTCAAAAAGGGTTGGATTTTACTTATAAAGACATCAACGATAAACCAGTTTCGTTTTCAGATTTTAAAGGTAAATTTGTGTACATAGATTTGTGGGCAACTTGGTGCGGACCTTGTAAAGCAGAGATTCCACACATGAAAAAAATCGAGGAAGATTATCACGGAAAAAATATCGTTTTTGTAAGTCTTTCATTGGATAAACCAAAAGACGCACAAAAATGGAAAGATTTTGTTACTAAAGAACAATTAAAAGGGATTCAATTAATGGCCGATAAAGATTTTGGTTCTGATGTGGCAAAAAATTATGACGTAAATGCGATTCCAAGATTTTTATTGTTTGACACAAAAGGAAATATTATCAATGCCGATGCGCTTCGTCCGTCAAATCCAGAGTTGAGAGTGCAACTGGATAAATTATTGAAAGGTTAATTAATAGCTTTATGAAATACAGCAAAAAAATATCAGTTTTACTTCTTTTTATCGGAAGTTTAACTTTCGCGCAAGCGCAAAACTTTAAAGCAACAGAACCAATTGCGGTCAACCAGAAAATAAAAAAGGGAGTGCTGCCAAACGGAATGACGTATTATATTTATCCGACAGATGTCAATAAAAATACGGCAAGTTACTATATCATTCAGAATGTAGGTTCGATTTTAGAAAACGATCAGCAGAAAGGTCTGGCGCATTTCCTAGAACACATGGCGTTTAACGGAACGAAACATTTTGAAGGAAAAGGAATCTTGAATACGCTTCAAAAACAAGGTGCCGTTTTCGGGAAAAATATCAACGCTTACACAAGCACAGACGAGACGGTTTACAATCTAGATAATATTCCGTCAAAAGATGGCGGAGTTGTCGATACTTGTTTATTGGTTTTGCATGATTGGTCAAATTTTTTATCTCTTACGAATGAAGAAATCGATGCTGAACGCGGTGTAATTACCGAAGAATGGCGTACGAGACAAAATGCAAGAGCGAGAATTTATAATCAGTTGGCGCCGTATTATTACAACAATTCGCTTTATGCAGATCGTATGCCGATTGGCGATATGGACATTGTAAAGAACTTTAAATATCAGGTTTTAAAAGATTTTTATAAAGATTGGTATCGTCCAGATTTGCAAGCAATCGCAATTGTGGGAGATATCAATGCAGACGAAATCGAAGCAAAAATCAAGAAGCTTTTTGCAGACATTCCGACAACTATAAATCCTAAAAAACGTTTTGAAATTGCCATTCCAGAAAGAGTAGAACCAACTTTTAAACTGGCTTTAGACAAAGAAATTTCGGCTTCAAACATAAGTTTTATGATTCGCCATACAGCCGAAAAATCGACGAATGATTATGCAGAATTAGAGAAATCGACACAAAGAAGCCTTGCTTTTTCTATCTTAAATAATCGTTTGGCAGAAATGGCGCAGAAACAAGAATGCCCTTTTAAAAGTGCATCAATCGGATATCAAAACTACACGCGTTTGAATGATATGTGGATTTTGAACGTTTCTCCGAAACCAGAAAAACAAGCTGAAGCTTTTGCGATGGTAATGAATGAATGGGTTCGCGCCTACAAATTTGGTTTTTCTAAAGGAGAAATTGAAAGAGCCATTACAGAAACTATTTCGGGCTACGAAAATTATTTAGAAAAGCTAAATGAGATTCCGCATAAACAAGTTATCGGAATGGTAAAAGATGATTATCTGAACCACGAAGTAATTGCCGACCCGAAAGCAGAATTTGAAATGTTAAAAAACATTTTGAAAAATGTTGACACCAAAATTCTTCAAGGGCAAATCAGTAAATTATATACTGCACAAAATCGTGTTGTAGCGATTACAGGTGTAGAAAACGAAAACAATCTAACGCAGGAAAAAGCTTTTGATATTATTCAGAAAGCTGAAAATGATGCTTCGTTACAGCCTTATGTGGATACTTTTGAAGGAAAAACACTTTTAGGAAACCTAAAAATTAATTCTGGAAAAATTGTTTCGGAGAAAAAAGAAACTGCAATCGATGCAACCACTTTTGTATTGAGCAATGGCGTTAAAGTGCATTACAAATTTGCCGATAAAAACAAAAAAGAAGTAGAGCTTAAAGCTGAAAGTTTTGGAGGAACTTCATTATACGAGCCGCAAGATCTTCCGTCAATTGGGCGTACGACAACTTTGGCGATGATGTCTGGAGTTGGCGAACTTTCAAATGTTGATTTAGATAAAGTTTTAAAGGGAAAAATTGTTAATTCTTCTGTAAGCATCAGTTCGCTTAAAGAAACCGTTTCAGGTTCTGCAAACGTAAAAGATATTGAAACGATGATGCAATTGGTTCATTTGCGTTTTGTACAGCCAAGATTTGATAATCAGATGTATGCACTGTTAAAGCAAAGATTACAAAATTCGCTTAAAAATAGAGCAAATGATATCAATGCAAAAATGGACGACAGTTTAACAGCTGTGGTTTATGGAAAAAACAACCCACGAGTACAGCCATTCAATCAAAAATATATCGACGATTTATCTTTTGATAAAATGAAAGCTTTCTATCTGGATCGTTTTGCAGATGTTTCAAATTTTGAATTTTATATTGTTGGAGATGTTTCGCCAGAAGTTTTAAAACCATTATTAGAAAAATATATCGCTAGTATAAATGGAATTAAACGTAATGAAAAATTCAAAACACAAGTTCCGAAATGGACATCAAATAAAATTGATAAAGATGTTTTTATAAAAATGGAAACTGAAAAAAGCTCGGTTCGAATTGCATTCTTGAAGGACTATGCTTATACTCAGAGAAACAAAATATTAGCTTCTTTTTTAGGAGATATTTTGACTTTGCGTTATACCGAAAGTCTTCGTGAAAAAGAAGGCGGAACTTATGGTGCAGGTGTTGATTCAAATATCGATAAATTGCCAATTTCAAAAGCTAAATTGGAAATTAATTTTGATTGTGATGCTGATAAAGTAGAACATTTACTTCCAATTGTGTATCAGGAAATTGATAAAATTAAAAAAGGAGAAATTGCTTCTGAGGATTTAGAAAAAACAAAAACAAATTATTTAAAAGAAAAAGAAGACGGTAAAAACTTTAATAGGTACAGCAGTTATTTGCTTTACAGTTATTTTGTTGATGGAATAAATATGAATGATCCTGATAACTACGAAAATATTGTAAAATCAATTACTGCAAAAGACATTCAAGAATTTGCCAATTCATTTTTGAACAAAGCCGATTCTTATGAAATCGTTTTCAAACCATTAAAATAATCTGACCCCTTTATTTACTAGAGTTTAATTTGTATTTCCCTATCAAATAGTTATTTTGAATTAGTAAGCAATTTAGTTTGTATAGCGGATTACTTAGAGGGTTGTTTTTTGCTATTCAACCCTCTTTTTAAAGATTTTTACCCATGAAAAAGAATATTTTTTTACTGGGCTTTTTCCTGCTGTTTTCCATATTCGTAAAGGCTCAGATATATAATCCCATAAAATGGAAAACCAGTGTCGAGAAAATTTCTGATACTGAATACGAATTGCAGGCAAAAGCCATTATAGAATCGAGCTGGCATTTATACAGTCAGGAGGTTTCAGATGGAGGACCGATTCCAACTCATTTTAATTTTATAAAAAGCGCAGATTTTCAATTAACTGATGCTGTAAAAGAAGAAAAAGGAAAAACGGTTAACGATCCTGTTTTCAAGATGCAGATTAAGTTTTTTGAAAAAGAAACTACTTTTAGACAACGCGTTAAAATACTTTCGGCAAAACCTTTCAAAATCAAAGCTGAGGTTGAATTTATGGTTTGCAATGATGAAAACTGCCTTCCGCCAAGTTCAGACGAATTGGAGTTTGCCGTTAGCCCTTCCGCGAAAGCGAAAACTTTAATTGAAGCTGCTGTAAAGGAAGAAATAAAAACAGAAACAATAGATTCTTCAGTTATTGAAATAAAAGAAAAAACAAAAGAAATCGTTCCTGCAGAAATTGTAAAAACGCCTAAAAAAGAAATCAGAAAAAGTGAACCAAAGATGCAATCAAGAAGTTTGTGGACGATTTTTTTATTGTCGTTTTTCTCTGGATTTGCAGCATTGTTAACGCCTTGTGTTTTCCCGATGATTCCGATGACGGTGAGTTTTTTTACCAAACAAAGTAAAACCAAATCGCAAGGAATTAGAAAAGCCGTTTTTTACGGAATCGCCATTATTGCCATTTATATTTTTTTGGGAGCGGTTGTAACTTGGGCTTTTGGAGCAGATTCGCTCAATGCGCTTTCTACAAATGTTTGGTTTAATCTGATCTTTTTTGTGCTTTTAATGATTTTTGCGTTTTCATTTTTAGGCGCATTCGAAATTATGTTGCCAAATGCATGGGCAAACAAAGTAGATTTGCAAGCAGATAGAGGCGGAATTGTCGGAATATTATTTATGGCTTTGGCTTTGGCAATTGTTTCTTTTTCTTGTACAGGACCCATTGTAGGCACTTTATTGGTAGAAGCGGCTTCACGAGGCGGAATTGCGCCTTTTGTCGGAATGTTTGGTTTTTCTTTGGCTTTGGCTTTGCCCTTTACTTTATTTGCCGCTTTTCCAAGCTGGCTAAATTCCCTTCCAAAATCGGGAGGCTGGCTCAATTCCGTTAAAGTGTTTTTAGGATTTTTGGAAATGGCTTTGGCTTTTAAATTTCTTTCCAATGCCGATTTGGTTCTGCAATTGCATTGGCTCGAAAGAGAGGCTTTTCTAGCCATTTGGATTGCCATTTTCGGAACGTTGGCTTTTTATTTATTTGGAAAAATTCAATTGCCGCATGATAGTCCAGTTTCGAATATAAGCGTTGGAAGATTAGGATTGGGCGTTTTAGTTTTGGCTTTTACCATTTATCTAATTCCTGGCATTTGGGGTGCTCCGCTTAAAATGATCAGTGGCTTTCCGCCGCCAATGCATTACAGTGAAATTCCGAACGGATTGAATAATGCCGCTTCAAAAGAAGTAACCCAAAATCTTCCAGAAGGAGCAGAGCTTGGTCCGCATAATATTATGGCTTTTACCGATTATGATTTGGGTATGCAATATGCCAAAAAAATAGGGAAACCGGTTATGATAGACTTTACTGGTCATGCTTGTGTGAACTGCCGCAAGATGGAAGATAATGTTTGGTCTGACGAAAAGGTGCAGAAAATCTTAAAAGGTGATTTGGTTTTAATTTCGCTTTATGTAGATGATAAAAGAGAACTGAATCCTAGCGAGCAGGTCACTTCTCAGATAACAGGAAAAAAATTAAAATATATTGGTCAAAAATGGAGTGAATTCCAAACGCTGACCTACAAAACCAACGCACAGCCATTTTATGTTCTGGTAGATCATAACGGAGAGACGCTCAACGAAACTTCAGCTTATAATCCAGATATCGAAGAATATTTGAATTGGCTTAAAAAAGGCGTTTCAAATTTTGAGAAAAGTTAAAGTTCAGGGTTTGTGCTTTATTTATAATTATGTTGTTAATCAAAAAGGGAATAGTTTACGAGCTATTCCCTTTTTTGTTCTAAGAATATTAAGAAAGTACTGTGTCTGGCAGAACACTAGTTTTTTGTGTAAAATTCAAAGTTAATTGATCCAAATGGCCGTAGAAAAAAGTATCTAAAACTTCCTGAAAAACAGGATGCGCATTTTCTACCTGTACAAATAAGCTCATAGAAGAATGCAGTTTTCTGGCACCAAGTTCTCCTAAAATTCCTTCAGCAGATTTCTTTTTTAAAGTCAGAAGAAGTTTAGAAATCTCAATTAAATGTTTCGATAAAATCGGATGATTTAAAAATTCAGTTGCTTCTTTAAGGTCGGCAACGGCATAATAATCAGAAAGAGCACTTTTACCAAGTCCTTTGATCTGCGGAAAAATAAACCACATCCAATGAGTTTCTTTTTTACCTTTTTTTATTTCAGATAATGCGGTCAGATAAAGTTTATTTTGCGCATCTAAAAATCGGGTCAAATCATTTTTTGCGTAAGTCATCTCTTGATTCTGTATTAAATGGTTTGTAAATCTAATTTGTTTAATCGGTAACACTTGTAATATATTTTTTAAAGAATTGTATCAAATTTTCGAATACCAAAAGTAGAATGACCATAGCCATCTGAGTTATAGAATTGTAGTTTGTCTTTACATAATTCCGATAGGCCTGTAAGAATGCCTTGTTAATGTAATTATAAACTTTTGAATGATTCTAAATTCTAATGTTATTTTAATGTTCTGCAAAAAAAATGGCTCTAACTTGCGCCCTTAAAATAATTATAGCAAACGCCTTAAATCAGTGGGATTTCAGTTCAAATTGATTTGATTTCTTAAGCTTTACGCCATTTTAGAGTATGTTGAATAAGATTAAAAATAGCTTTTTATGTAAATGCCTTCAGGCGTTACTTGTCGGCTATTTTTTAATCAGCAGTTTAAACATTGCAAATGGTGTAAGCCGAATTATTACCGATAATGCAGAAACCTATACGGTAAAAGGCATTACATGCAACTTCTTAAAAAAAATCTTTAAGTGTGACGGAATTCCAGAAGAGCTGGATGACTACAAAACAAAAGATACCAAAACAGCCAAATTAGCAAAAGGAATTCCGTTAATGGAATATTTAGTTTCATCAGAATCCTTAATGCCTAATTTTTACTTTCTAGTAGAATCAGAAGGAAAAAAATACATCGATAATACAATCTTCTCGTTTAGTTTTCATGGTAAAATAGACATACCGCCTCCTCGGATGATTTCATAAATACTTGTTTTTTAAGGATTAGGTTCAAAATCTTAATCTGTTAATGCGGTTTTTGCCGTATATTTATTCTATGTAATAATCTTGTATTTATACTTTAAATTCATGACACCATTCAAACGATTTTACAACTTATTGCAGCTAGATAAGCGCGATGTGTATCAAATTATCTTCTATGCTGCGTTTGCAGGGTTAGTAAATCTTTCTCTGCCTTTGGGAATCCAAGCCATTATTAATTTTATTCAAAGCGGACAGCTAAGCGTATCATGGATCATTCTTGTGATTCTAGTTACGGTTGGAGTTGGTTTTGGAGGCGTACTAACGATTTTACAGCTGCGTATTGTAGAGAACCTGCAGCAGCGAATTTTTGTGCGTTCTTCATTTGAGTTTGCGTACAGACTGCCTTTGATTAAATTTAAAGAAATGTACTCAGAGTATGCTCCAGAAAAGGCAAATCGCTTTTTTGATACTTTGATGGTACAGAAAGGCACGGCAAAACTTTTGCTTGATTTCTGTACAGCATTTCTTCAGGTCGGACTGGGAATTATATTATTAGTGCTTTACCATTCTTTCTTTACGGTAATTGGACTTTTATTTATTGTCATTTTATATGTCATTTTTAAGTTTTCGTACAAAGACGGTCTAGAAACCAGTTTGAACGAATCAAAATTTAAATACAAAGTAGCAGCTTGGCTTCAGGAAATTGCGAGAAACAGAGAAAGTTTTCGCAGAAAAGGAGCTTTCGAATATGCTCTGGACAGAAATGACGGCTATGTAAACAACTATGTAAATTACCGTGAAAAACACTTTCAGGTAATGAAAAAACAATACATTCAGCTTACTATTTTTAAGGTAATTGTTACTGCTGCCTTATTATCAATAGGTGGTTTTCTGGTAATTCACCACCAAATGAACATAGGGCAGTTCGTAGCAGCTGAAATCGTAATTGTATTATTAATTAACTCAGTAGAAAAAATCATCTTCGGATTAGAGTCATTTTACGACGTTTTGACTTCTGTTGAAAAAATTGGTCAAGTGACTGATATGGAGACTTCTTGCATTCCTGAGACTTCTGACAAAACAGAAAAAGGAATCAATATCGAGACAGAGAGCATTAGTTACAATTATCCAGGACACAGCAAAAAATCGCTTAAGAATATCAATTTGAAAATCTCTCAAGGAGAAAAAATTATTCTTACGGGAACAAATGGTGCAGGAAAAAGTACTTTGCTGCGATTGCTTTCAGGTGTTTTAGAGCCAGAAAGCGGAGCCATGTATGTGACTGATAACTATATGAACCGCCTTAACGAAGATACATACAGAGCACAGGCGGGAACGTATTTGCAGGGTGATACGCTTTTTGCAGGAACTATTCGCGAGAATATTGTTTTTGGAAATGAAAAATTAAATAGCGATGATTTAAAATGGGCTTTAGATAATGTTGGATTAACGCCGTACATTAAAACTTTTGAGAACGGACTGGAGAATCAAATTCATCCAGGAGGTCGTGAACTTTCTGCTTCTGATGTTCAAAAAATTCTTTTGGCAAGAAGTATTGTGGGTAAACCAAATATCTTATTCTTAGAAGATCCAGTTGATAAAATGGACGAAATTACTTCGAGTAAAATCGTTGATTTTTTACTTTCTGAAGAAAATGACTGGACTGTTATTGTGACTTCTAAAAGTGATATTTGGAAAAGCAAATGCAGTCGTATGATTACGATTGATGACGGAAAAATTATTAACGACATAAAGCTTTAATCATGCTCAACATATCTAAAGATAATAACGTACTTATAACGCCGGGCAAATACAAATCGATTACAAGCGTTGCCCGCAGGCCACATTATAAAATTTTAAACAGAGTCATCATCGGATTTCTGATATTTTCAGTATTATGCCTTTTTCTGCCTTGGACACAGAATATTTCTGGTACAGGTTCTGTTACTACTTTAAAACCAGATCAAAGGCCGCAAACGGTTCACAATGCTATTGCGGGCCGTATTGAAAAATGGTTTGTAAAGGAAGGGGATTATGTAAAAAAAGGAGACACAATACTTTACATTTCGGAGATTAAAGAAGATTATCTAGATCCTAATCTCGTTGGCAATACCAAACAACAGGTTGATGCCAAAAAAATGGCCGTAGAATCGTATAGCGACAAAGTAAATTCTCTTGATGTGCAGGCTCAGTCGCTTAGCACAGAAAGACAATTGAAACTGCAACAGGCACAAAACAAAATCCGTCAGTCACAACTGAAAATAAAAAGTGACAGTATGGATTTGGTTGCGGTAAAAACACAACTTAGAATTGCAAAAACACAATTTGACCGTTCGACTGCATTAAACAAAGAAGGCCTAAAACCGCTTACCGATGTCGAGCAGAAAAGATTAAAACTGCAAGAAGCTGAAGCGTATGTGATTACGCAGGAAAATAAACTGTTGAGCAGCAAAAACGAATTGATAAATGCAAAAGTAGAAATCAATAGAATTACTGCTGAATATGCTGAAAAAATATCAAAATCGAGAAGTGATAAATTTACCGCTTTAAGCACGCAATACGATACAGAAGCACAGGTAAATAAGCTAGAAAACCAATATACCAATTATAGACTTAGAAATGGTTTATATTATATTACGGCGCCACAAAGCGGTTATGTAAACCGTGCTTTATTGGCAGGTCTTGGAGAAACAATCAAAGAGGGAACTCCTGTTGTAAGTATCATGCCATCTAAATACGATATTGCCGTAGAAACCTATGTAGACCCAATCGATTTGCCGCTGGTTCACCGAGGCGCAAAAGTTCGTGTTTGGTTTGATGGATGGCCTAGAATTGTATTTTCAGGATGGCCTGGATTATCTTACGGAACTTACGGAGGAAAAGTGGTAGCGATAGAAAACTTTATCAGCCCAAACGGAAAATACCGAATACTGATTTCGCCAGATGGAGAAGACCGTCATTGGCCAAAAGAATTAAGTATTGGAGCAGGAGCACAAAGTATTGCCTTGTTAGAAACCGTTTCGGTATGGTACGAGATTTGGCGAAACCTGAATGGTTTCCCTCCAAATTATTATAACTCAGGAGAAAAAGAAGCAAAAGGAAAGGAGAAAAAGTAAAATGAGAAATCTTGTAAAATTGTTTTCTTTCTTAATACTATTTTGTTTTTCTACGCTGCATAGCCAGAATTTTAATCAAGAGGAGCTTACTTTTATCGAGTATTTGGGATATGTTAAAAAATACCACCCGCTCGTAAAACAAGCCAATCTTGAAGTGACCAACGCTCAGGCAAAATTGATGCTGGCACGTGGCGGATTTGACCCAAAAATTGAAGTAGATTACAATAAGAAAGAATTTAAAGGCACAGAATATTATTCGTTATTAAACAGCAGTTTCAAAATTCCGACCTGGTACGGAATTGAAGTAAAAGCTGGTTTTGATGATACAAGCGGGGAATATTACAATCCGCAGAATAAAACTCCAGAAGCAGGTTTAACGTCGCTCGGAATTAACGTTGCTTTAGGCCAAGGAATGTTCATTAACCAAAGAATGGCAGATGTTCGTGAAGGAAAACTTCAGGTAAAACTAAGTGATGCACAGCGAAAACTGAGAGCGATTGAAATTTTGTATCAAGCAAGTGAAGCTTATTTTGAATGGCGAAAAAGCTATAACGAAGCCGAATTATATAAAAATTATTTAGGTTTTGCGAGCACTCGTTTTCAAGGAGTTAAAAAACTAATTGCAGCTGGTGATGCTCCTGCAATTGATAGTGTTGAAGCTAAAATTACAGTAAGAAACAGAGAACTGAATGTTGAAAACGGAAATCTGAAATTAGCGAAAGCAAAATTGAAACTAGCTAATTTTTTATGGATAGAAAATGTTCCTGTTGAATTGGGAGATTTGGTAAAACCAGAGCAGAATTTAATTCAGACCATAGAAGAAACTTTAAAGACAGACGCCATGATGGTCGATGTTGAGTCGTTAGACTCACATCCAAAAATTCAGTCGCTTGAAACTAAAATGGATATTTTGGAAGTCAATCGCCAGTTGAAAGCTAATGCATTGCTTCCGAAAATAAACGTAGGGTATAACTATATTTCAGAGCCTAATTATTGGAATAATTTCAATGCCGATGATTATAAGTTTAATATCGATTTCAGCTTCCCTATTTTCTTAAGAAAAGAACGCGGAAGTTTGAAAATGGCAAAACTGAAAATTCAAGACATGCAATATGACATAGGTCAGCAGCGATTAGAATTAAAAAATAAAATAAAAGCACAGCAGACCGAAATAGCTTCGTTAAGAAAACAAAAAGCCGTAATTGACAATCTCGTAAAAGATTATATGACAATGCTGGACTCAGAAGAAAAACTCTTCTCATTTGGAGAAAGTTCGATTTTCTTAATCAATTCAAGAGAGAACAATTTGGTTAGTGCAAAATTGTCACAAATTAGTTTAGAGAATCAGTTTTATCTTTCGAATGCCGAATTATATAAAATATTGGCAAACCCAGATTGATTTTAAAAAACAGTCAGCTTTGTACCTGTCTGCATTATATTAGTTTTCAGAATTTAAATTTTAAAGAGCTTTAGATATTTTTCTAAAGCTTTTTTGTTTTTGGAAAATATTAAAAAGCGGTTTCATGTTATAATATGAAACCGCTTTTTTGAATCGCTAAATGCTTCTTTCTTTAAATTTGATAGAGTTTTTATATTTCGCGGCCCTTAATTTAATATTGACCGAATATGAATTTATTTAAAAGAAGTTTTCTCTTATTCTGTTGCATCATCCTAACGCAGGTTTTAAGAGCCCAAGATGCACCTTACACAATGGGATTTATTCCAGCATCTATAAGCGAAGTAGATGTTGCATTTCCGTTAATAGAAAAATGGCATTTGAGCGGACAGGCAGATTTGCAGCTTGTTACTCAAGGCGCATACACAAACGGAAATCCGTTTGAATACACACAGCGTAAAGTAATAAGACCTTGGATTATATATTCTGGTTTTAAAAACATGAAACTTTGGTTAGGATATGCACACAATCAGAAATATGCAATAGAAGAAGCTGGGAATTATAAAACATTAGAAAATAGGCTTATCGTTATGGGAACTTATACCCAAGAAATGCCGAAAGGATCTCTTTTTGAACAAGTGCGTTTTGAAACCAAATTTTTTGATGATAGAAACGGCAATCATCAAACGATACCGAGAATAAGAGCCCGTTTTGGGGTAAATCATTATTTGAGGCAAAGCAAAGAAAAGCCAATTTTTCTAGCACCTAATATTGGCTATTATACCGAATTGATGCTGAAGTTTGCGTCTAAAGATTACGCTGAAGAACATTTTGATATTTTCAGATTATCGATTTATTATACTGCCGGAATCACGCCTAATATTCATTTCTTGGCGGGGATGATAGGTCAAATGCAGTTGCGTACAAATGGCAGTCAGTTTGATGTTTACTACGGCCCAATGGTTTCAGTAAAATATAGTGTAAAACCTAAAGAACGCGAAACTTTTGATAGCGTAGATGGCGGGGCGGATTAACCAAATTATTTCTGGCGATTTTAAAAGAGTTTATTTTGCTAAAAACTTATAATATTTAACTTTGGAAAGTTATAAGAAATAAACAAAATGAAACAGGCGATTATAAATGCTGTTGTACACACAGGAGAAGAAATAATAGAAAATGGAGTTGTAGTTGTAGAAAACGGAACTATTATTTCGGTGCAAAAAGAAATTCCAAACAATATCGAGACTATAGATTTGGGCGGAAATCATCTTTCAGCAGGATTTATAGATATTCAAATTAATGGTGGAGAAAAATATTATTTCAGCCAGACACCCAACGAAGAAAGCATTCAGGATATTTACGATGCTAGTATGAAATATGGCACGACGCATGTTTTACCTTGTCTAATTTCTTCGTCAAGAGAAACCATTTTAGAGGGAATTGAGGCCGTTCGCAATTACATGAAAAAACATAATAATGGTGTAATTGGAATGCATCTAGAAGGGCCTTTCTTGAATCCGCAGAGACGTGGAGCACATAGCATCGCTCAGGTTCGAAAACCAACTGATGAAGAACTTGAAGAAATTATCAGTAAAGGAAAAGACGTTATAAAAGTCATTACCATAGCTCCAGAATGTTTTACAGAAAAACAGTTAAATATGCTGATTGAAAGTGGTATTACTATTTCAATCGGACATTCAACAATTACGCATAAAGAAGCACAGCCTTATTTCGCAAAAGGAATTAATCTTGTAACACATTTGTTTAATGCCATGACACAGTTCGGGCATCGTGAACCAGGTTTAGTGGGAGCCGTTTTTGAAAATGAAGAAGTCTTCGCTCCAATAATTCTAGATGGTGTTCACTGCGATTATGCAGCCGCAAAAATAGCGTACAAATTAAAACAGGATAAATTTTTCTTAATCAGCGATGCTACATTTTTAGGCAGAAAAGTTGCCAATTTTAAATGGGATAACTTTGACGCGCATCTAGTTGATGGTTTTTATAGAAACGAAGACGGAAATCTTGCCGGAGCATCAATTTCAATGACAGAAGCCGTGCAAAATGCTTATAACCATTTGCATGTTTCTCCGGACGAAGCCATAAAAATGGCAACTACAAGAGTGGCAGCGGCAATCGGTATGAAAGAAAAAGTCGGAAAAATTAAGTCGGGTTTTCCAGCGCGTTTTGTTCAATTCGATTCTGATTTGGCTGTAATAAAGACATTAAATCTGGTTGAATAGCCACTTTAAAATCTAACTTTTAAGTATAGTAGGTGTTTATAAAAACTTACTTTTAGTATATTTTATATTCATATTTTTCTTGCAAACAGCTTGTATATATAAAGTATATTTATAGTTTTGCACGAAGATTTAACCCCAAACCTACTTTACTTACTGATGAGAAAAAACACTCGCTTTTTTGTATTTGCCCTATTGGCAAGTACTATTTTTGGCTGTAGTGACGATGGAGATTCGTACAAGCCAAACTATCTGCCAACTATAGATGCCACAACTTTACCAGCAGAAAATAAACCAATGACGATGTTTGAAGATGACGAAAGTCCTTCAAAAATGTATGACAAAACCGATCGATGGTTTCGAGTAAACGAACCACTTCAGGTTATCCAAAAAGGAAAAGATTCTGTACAGATTTCTTTATACTCCCCAGTCGGACTTACAAATGTGAAAATCTACGCGAAACTGCCAAATTATGATAAGCGATTTGTAATCTACAGTTTTTCTAAAATACCAGCTTTTCATCGTTCATTTCATAAAATTCCATTAACTGATCAGAAAAACGATTATTTGTTAGAAACAGGAAATGCAGTAACAATTGACAAAATTGAAGGATTTTCCTCTGGTGCCATTCAATTCTCAATAGAATCAGATGACCCTTTATTTCAAAAGTTCAAAAAAATAAAATCCAATCATTTAGTTCAGTTTCATGATGGATACCACATTAATGAATTGGGCAAATTTCTTCCTATGAATCCTGTTTTGGCAAAAGAGGCCATTACTATGATTATCAATTATTCGTATGCTTTGAGCCATCCATTGTATTACAGCACATTCACCAATTTTGACAAATACAAACAAGAACAGGCTGCGGCAGCTGGAACAGGAATAAACGGAGCCTTAAACTGGCACGGAAATGCAGATGATGTAGATGGTGTTTATGATTATTATTCTAAAGAAGAAATCGAAAAAATATATTGGAATTACTTAGACAAAAGAACCGTTTATATGGCAATGGTTGGAGGAGATTCTGCTTGGGGCGGAGGAAATCTGGCATCGCAATGGGAATCGGGTTATGTAACCGGACATTGGGTTGGAGATATGTCGGTTTGGTCGCATGAATATTCGCATCATATTGGTTTCAGCCACAGCAGCAACTTGGCAAACAGCGGAGAAGGCGGTGGGCAGCAGGGAATGCTTACTGATTTTTATAAATATTTGATTTATCTAAATGATCTTCCCTTTACAGATCCAGATGTTTTAAAAACGTATACAAAAACAAAATATGTGACTGGAACTTATAAAAAACCAGTATTTGAAATTAAACCTAACAATCCATTTTTAGTAAAATATAAAGGCGAAGGAAAATGGAATTAAAATATAAACTATACATGAAACATATTCTGCCCCTGATCCTTGCGCTTTGTCTTTTTACCAATTGCAGTAAAGACGATGCGACGTCTAAAGATTATACGTATTATTATCCAACAGATGAAGCATCTATTACCAACGAAAATATCCCAGGAAGCACAGAAGCATTTGACCCAAAAGGAATTGCATTGTCTAATGAAAAACTATACGTTGTAAACGGAAATGTTTTAGAGATTTTTAATGCTGTGACATTAGCACACATCAAAACAATAAAAGAATATACAAAAGGCACAACGACTATTCCGCTTACAAGCCTTACTTCGGTTTCTGTTGACAACGGCCGTATTTATTTAGGCACTACAGAATCTAGATTATTTGTTTTTGATGAAACTACAAATGCAGGAATTAGTACAGTTGGAAACGGCCAATGGTGGCAGACTTTCGTGCACGTTTTTGGTGTTGTGGCTAAAGACGGATTGGTATTTGTGAAAGAAAAAGAAAAAAGCATAAAAGTTTTTGAAACTTCCCAAATAACAGAAACAAGCGACTGGAATTTAAAGCCTATTGCCAAACTAAATACTCTTAACGGATATACTGAAATATATTCAATGGATGTTTTAGACGGAAACTTGGTTGTAGGTGGGAGAGATGCAAAAAGTTATCTGCAGTATAATATTGCTAAAATTAAAGCCAATGCCGCAAATTCGCTTACAACTCCTATTGAGCCAGAAAAAGTGCAATTTGTAGACATAAAACCAATTGCAGTATCTTTCAGTAAAGATTTTGCCGTTACTTCAGAAAATGTTGGAAGCGTGTCTTATTTAAAATTGTATCCAAAAGCAGATTTTATAAAGATGAACTACAAAGCTGTTCTAAGCGTTTCTGATATTTTAGGACAAAATGCTTTTGGTACTATTGTCGGTACAGCCCAGCTTGACGACCGTATCTTTTTATCTGATAATACGAATAAGAAAATCAGAGTGATTAAACTTAACAAATCTACAATCGCAGAACAAAACAATTAGTTTTAAACACCAATATTTAAAAATCCAAATTCCAAACTAATTGGGATTTGGATTTTTTTTTGAATTGAAATAAGATCTGGGAATTGGAATTTTCAAAATTGGAATTTAGATTTTAAAGGTTTGAATTTTAAAATAACCTATTACATTGATAGGGAAATAAAAGTTTTAACGAATTATAGGTTAAAATTAGAAATAACTAATTAAATTTGCACTCGCTATGAAGAAAGAGAACCAGAAAATGAATAATTATTATCATTGCAGTATGATGTGCTGTAATGCTGTAATGGTGTTTATTGATCTGGCTTAATATATAAAATGATAAAATTTATTTCGAAAAAGCCTTTCAAACTTATTTATGAAAGGCTTTTTTGTTTTTAAACTGTAAAAAATGATTGAATTAAAAAATGTAACCAAAACGTTTCATCAGAAAGACAGAATTGTTGCTGCTTTATCTGATGTCTCTTTAAAGGTTCCTGAGGGAAAAATTTTTGGTGTAATTGGAACTTCCGGAGCGGGAAAAAGTACTTTGATTCGCTGCGTGAACTTGTTGGAAAGGCCAACTTCTGGCGAAATTATCGTTGATGGCAAATCTTTAATGCAATTATCAAACGCTGAATTGGCGATTGAAAGAAGACAAATCGGAATGATTTTTCAGCATTTTAACTTGCTTTCTTCAAGAACAGTTTTTGATAATGTGGCTTTTCCATTGGAATTAACTGGAACTTCAAAAAGCGAAATTAAAAAGCGTGTTTTAGAATTACTGCAATTGGTTGGTTTGGCAGAAAAGGCAAACGATTATCCGGCAAGTCTTTCTGGTGGACAAAAACAAAGAGTCGCGATTGCAAGAACTTTAGCCAATAATCCGAAAGTGCTTTTGTCTGATGAAGCTACAAGTGCGCTTGATCCTGCCACAACAAGATCGATTTTGAACTTATTGAAAGACATCAACAAACGTCTGAACATTACCGTTTTGCTGATTACGCACCAAATGGAAGTGGTAAAATCGATTTGTGATGAAGTTGCGGTTATCAGTCACGGAAAATTGATAGAGCAGGGAAGTGTGGGCGAAATCTTTGCAGATCCGAAACATGAACTGACAAAAGAATTTATTTCTTCTTCGCTTCATATCGAGATTCCGTCTGTTTATCAGGAAAAATTGCAAAAAGATGACAACGGTAATTTGAATCCATTATTAAAACTGGAAATGACAGGAAAATCAGTTAACGAGCCTGTTATTTCAGAAGTCTCAAGACTTTTTGATACCGATTTCAAAATTGTCAGCGCGCAAATGGATCAGGCTGGCGAGGTTAATTTTGGCGTGATGCTGATCGAACTTTCAGGAAAACGCGAAAATTACGATGCGGCGATTCAATATTTTAATTCAAAACACATTAAAACAGAAATTTTAGGTTATGTCTGATTCTCTTATAGATTTATTGTTAAAAGGAACATGGGAAACCATTGTTATGACTTTTGTATCGGGCTTTTTCGGTTTTTTATTAGGACTTCCAACAGGAATTTTATTGTTCTTGACTCGTAAAAATCAGATTCTGGACCAACCCGTTTTAAACAGAACATTATCAGTTATAGTAAATGTTTTTCGTTCCATTCCATTCATTATTTTGATCGTTTGGATGATTCCGTTTACACGTGCTATTGTTGGCACTTCAATTGGCGTTAGTGCAGCTTTGGTTCCGTTGAGCATTGGTGCAGCGCCATTTATTGCCCGTTTGGTAGAAAACAGTTTGTTGAGCCTTCCGTCTGGATTAATCGAAGCAGCAAGAGCATTGGGTGCAACTCCTTTGCAAATTGTGTACAAAGTATTATTGCCAGAAGCTCTTCCTTCTTTAATCAATGCAGCTTCTATTACTTTAATTACCCTTGTCGGATATTCTGCAATGGGCGGAGCTGTTGGAGCAGGTGGTTTAGGGCAAGTCGGTTATCAGTACGGATATATTGGATATGATGCCGTGACCATGAATTCGGTTTTGGCATTATTGGTCATTTTGGTATTCGCGATTCAGTTTGCTGGAGACCGATTATCAAAGCGATTCGATCATAGATAATCAATTAAAAATTTAGAATTAAAAATTAAAAAATAGAACAATCATGAAATTAAATATTTTAAAAACTGCCGGGATATTTGCTTTGTCTTTTGTTTTGGTTAATTGCGGAAATAAAAAAAACAACGATCCACATTTTATAAAAGTGGGTGTGGCATCGGGACCAGAATTAAAAGTGGCTGAAGCGGCTAAAAAAGTGGCAAAAGAAAAATTCGGATTGGAAGTAGAATTGGTTTCGTTTAACGACTACGTAATTCCAAATGAAGCTTTAAGCCAAGGTGATATCGATGCAAATGCTTTTCAGCACAAACCATATTTAGACGAGCAGTCTAAACAAAGAGGCTACAAATTGGCCATTATCGGAAATACATTTGTATACCCGATTGCAGCTTATTCTAAAAAAATAAAAAGTCTTTCTGAATTGAAAAACGAAAGCACGATTATTATTCCAAATGATCCAACAAACGGCGGACGTTCTTTACTACTTTTACAGAAAAACGGATTATTGAAACTAAAAGAAGGTGTTGGTTTATTGCCAAAAGTAACAGATATCGTAAGCAATCCTAAAAATTTAAAAATTTTAGAGTTAGAAGCGCCTCAATTGCCTCGAGCTTTAGACGACCAGAATGTTTCTATCGCGATCATCAACAATACTTTTGCGTCTGCAGCTGGATTGGTTCCTTCGCGTGACGCTTTGTTTGTTGAAGATAAAGATTCACCTTATGTAAATTTGGTCGTAAGCCGTGAAGACAATAAAAACGAAGAAAAAGTAAAACAGTTTTTACAAGCTTTTCAATCTCCAGAAGTGGAAAAAGCAGCTGAACGCGAGTTTAAAGGCGGTGCTGTAAGAGGCTGGTAATTTTTTTTAAGTTATGAATTATGAGTTATGAATTATGAGTGTGATGACACTTGTAATTCATAGCTCATTTTTTTTGTCGTATAGCATATATTCAAACATAGCCCGTGGTTTCACCACGGTAAACACAATGTTATTTCATAACTCATAACTCATAATTCACAATTATATAAAACAAACTGTTGATTTTGTAAGGCTTACGTTTTTTGGTTGAACTAAATTAGAGTTCAATTTTAAAGCAAAAGCCATGAGATCAATTTGGACAGGTTCGGTAAGTTTTGGATTAATTAATATTCCGATAAAAATGTTTTCGGCGGTGCAGGAAAGCAGTTTGGATATGGACATGCTTGATGCAAAAGATCACGCCAATATCAAGTTTAAGCGTGTCAATGAAGACACAGGAAAAGAAGTAGATTTTGCCAATATCGTAAAAGGGTATAATCTTGAAGGCAAATATGTTATTCTGGAAGATTCCGATTTTGAAGCTGCAGATGCCATTAAAACCAAAACAATCGATATTGAAAGTTTTGCTTTCGAAAAAGAAATTGAAAGTATTTATTATGAACAGCCGTATTATCTAGAACCCGATAAAGGCGCAATGAATGCGTATGGATTGCTTCGTGACGCGCTTGAAGCTTCAGGAAAAGTTGGTGTAACAAGATTTGTGTTGCGAAACAAAGAAAGTCTGGCTATTTTAAAACCATACAAAAATGTCATTGTTTTAAACCGAATTCGTTTTGAACAGGAAATTAGAAGTACGGATGAATTAAAGCTTCCGCCAATGTCCAAAAAGTCTACAAAAGAAATGGACATGGCCGAAAAACTAATCGATCAGCTTACCGAGAAATTTGATATTTCTGGTTTTAAAGACGAATATACCGCCAAACTTTTGGATATCATTAAAAAGAAAGCCAAAGGAAAACTCAAAAAAACTGCTCCAAAACTAAAAGTCGTACACAAACAAAGCGACGACTTAATGGAAATGCTGAAAGCCAGTTTGGAAACCAAAAAGAAAAAATCTTCTTAAACGTTTTGATTTTCTTCTAGTTTGTGAATAATCTTTTTAATATCGGCTCCTTTTGATAAAACGGGAGTCCACAAATCTCCTTTTTTCTCAAAACGTTTCAAGACATTTTTGATGGTAAATTGCGACGGATGCAGTTTTTCACCCACTTCGCTCCATTCAAGAGGCGTAGAAACTGTCGCGCCAGGTTTTGGTCGAACAGAATACGGCGCCGCTAAAGTTTGCCCACGTCGGTTTTGCAAGAAATCGATGTACAGTTTATTTTTTCTCTTTTTGATGCTTCTTTCAATCGAAGTAATATCTGGAAGTCTGGATTGCACTTCTTTTGCTATTAATTCGCCAAGAATTTTTATCGAATCATAATCATATTTCGCGCCAAGCGGAATATAAATATGCAGTCCAGAAGCACCCGAAGTTTTACATAAACATTCGGTTTCCAATTCGTCTAAAACTTCTTTCACCACCAAAGCGGTTGTTATCACAGGAGAAAAATCATTTCCTGCAGGATCCAAATCAATTACCAGCCAATCTGGATTCTGAATGTGTTTGGTTGTCGAGTTCCACGGATTCATTTCTATACAGCCCAAATTTGCCATATAAAGCAATGTTTCTTTATTATTACATATCAGATAATCGATGTCGGCATTATTAGATTCTGAGAAGACTTTTTTGGTTTTGAGCCATTTCGGAATTTTATCTACATCAACATCTTTCTGATAGAAGCTTGGCGAATCAATTCCGTTAGGAAAACGATTCATCGATTCTGGACGGTCTTTTAAATAAGGCAGAATCAATTCTGAAACTTCATTATAATAATGAATAATATCGCCCTTAGTGATACCGTCTTTTGGGAAATAGACTTTGTTTTGATTAGTAAGATGCAAAACTGTTTTTCCGACTTTTAAATCGTAATCGTTTTCTGTTTTTTCCTTTTTATTTTCTGGTGTAATTGTCATTTCATCTGAATTTAGTTGAGTTGAATCGTCTTTTGGGAATGATAACAAAACTTCCTCTGCTTTTTTATCAATTCGATTTCCGAGGTAAACGGGATGTCTTAAATGCTGGTCTTGAGTCCATTCTGAAAATTTAACTTGACACACCACTTTTGGCTTTACCCATTGAATTTTATCACGTATCGGAATTTTTTCGTCAAGCGGAGATTTGGCTGTAAATAGCGGCTCTAGTTTGTTGTATAAATCTTTCAGCGTGGTTTCTGTAAAACCGGTGCCACATTTGCCAATATACTGCAGTTTTTTGCCATCGTATTGTCCGAGTAAAAGAGCGCCAAAATATTTTCTGGAATTTCTCGGCTCGGTAATCCCGATTATGATGGCTTCTTCTTCATTTGCGGTTTTTATTTTGAGCCAGTTTGTGCTTCTTCGATTTATAGTGTAAGTACTGTCTGCTCTTTTGGCAATAATGCCTTCAGTTTTATTTTTAACGGCTTTTTCAAATTGTTTAATTCCGTCGCCAACGGTATGTTCAGAATAAAAAACATTAGAAAAAGGATATTTATTAAAGAGAATTTTGAGCAGTTCTTTTCTTTCCAATAAAGAGAGTTCCGTAATGAGATTTCCATCCAAATTCAATAAATCAAAAACATAATATTTTAGATTCCCGATTCCTGTTTTCATATAATTTTGAAGCAGCTGAAAATCGGCTCTTCCAGCATCATTTTCTACTACAATTTCGCCATCCAAAACGACAGTGTGGTCAATTTTTTTTAAGTCTTCGGCAATGGGTTTGAAATTAGCATTAAAAGAAAGTTCATTTCTGCTGAATAAATCGACCTTTTGGGCATTAATAACGGCAATCGTTCTATAGCCATCGTATTTATTTTCAAAAATCCATTCGTCATCATCAAAAGGTTTTTCGCGTACGCTGGCAAGCATGGGTTTTAAAAATTCGGCGATGTCAGCTTTTGGGGTGGACTTTTTTTTTACTGCTTTTTTCTCAGCGGTTTTCTCTTCAGTTTTTGAAACGAGCTTTTCAGATTTTTCTACCAATTGCTCCAAACTTCTTTTAGAAATAACTGATTTGTTTTTTTCTAATATGTCTTCAGAAGAAGCATATTTATCCTCTTTTTTGATAAGAAGCCAAGCGTTTTCTTGTTTTCCGTGAAGTTTAACCAGCGAAAATTCTCCTTTTAGTTTTTTGCCTTTTAGAACAAAGCTTAAACGTCCTTTTGCGAGATCGCTCAATAATTGCTTTTCATCAGAATCTGTTTTCTCATCAGAAGTATAAGTTCCATTATCCCATACAATCACATTTCCTGCGCCGTAATTTCCTTCTGGAATGGTGCCTTCAAAATCTTTATAGCTGTACGGATGATCTTCGACCATCATAGCCAAACGTTTCACTTCAGGATCCATTGACGGGCCTTTTGGAACTGCCCAGCTTTTTAACACACCATCCATCTCTAACCTAAAATCGTAATGAAGATGTGACGCGGCATGTTTCTGCACGACAAAAATTAGCTCGCTTGCTGATTTTTCGATTTTTCCTTTCGGTTCACGCGTTTGTTTAAAATCTCTTTTCTGATTGTATTTAGACAGTGACATAAGCTTTTAGAAGGATTAAAATAGTTAGTATAATAGAGTAGAGCGCGGTTGCTGTGACGGCAAAAATAATATGGGCAAAGAACAGCTGAATGTAATAACCTTTAAAATCAATTGGGGGTTGATGGTCGGTCATTTTAAATATAACTATCCAGCTGAGTATTCCAATTACACCACTGATAACGCCTAATATAAGTGCACTGAGTGGCGAAATTGGCAAAATATTCTTTACCCATATCATATGATATCCCATAACAAATAGAAAACCAATAATATAATGTATCAGCCATCCCCATGTTTTCTGAGATTTTTCGGAAAGGCTGATGTTTGTTTTCTTTAGAGCAAAACTCAATAAAACAGGTTCTTTATACAATTCCCTAAAATTTTCCGACATGGCATAACTAAACCAAGTCATGGCCGATGTCGCCCCAATAGCAACTAAAATTAATTGTATAATGATGAAAAAAATCATAAGCCTTTTTTTGAATTAAACTCTATTTCAAAGGTACTTTCGGAATGGCTTTTCCTGTTATAGGATTAACAAGTTGTAATTATATAATTATAAGTAAAGTGCTGATTTTCATTTTGATTGTGATTAGAATGTTATAATCCTTAAGCTTAATTGTATAAAGTTAAACTTAAAAAGCCTCCTAAATTTGTTGACCTATTTTAGAGAAATGTCTCATAAACCAAAGTAGAAATTTATAGTTCATTGAATGATAAATGTAAAATCAACAGAAAATGAAAAATTCAAAAACAACAAACCAAGACAACTCGGATGGCAAACAGAATGATTTAGAATTTAATAAATCTAGTGCTCAGAATGAGTTTTTAACCACTAACCAAGGCGTTAAAATTAATGACGATAACAATTCTTTAAAGTCAGGAGAAAGAGGTCCGTCTCTTTTGGAAGATTTTATACTGCGAGAAAAAATTACCCATTTTGACCACGAGAGAATTCCAGAGCGCATCGTTCATGCGCGAGGTTCGGGGGCTCATGGTTATTTTGAATTGTACAAAACAATGGAAAAATATACCAAAGCGGGCTTCTTAAACGATACCAGTATTAAAACGCCTGTTTTTGTTCGTTTTTCTACCGTAGCAGGTTCTAGAGGTTCTACAGATTTAGCTCGAGATGTTCGCGGTTTTGCAGTCAAATTTTATACTCAGGAAGGCGTTTTTGATTTGGTTGGAAATAATATACCGGTATTTTTTATTCAAGATGCAATGAAGTTTCCGGACTTAATTCACGCCGTTAAACCAGAACCTCATAACGAAATTCCTCAGGCGGCTTCGGCACATGATACTTTCTGGGATTTCATTTCGCTAATGCCCGAATCAATGCACATGATTATGTGGGTTATGAGTGACAGAGCGATTCCGAGAAGTTTAAGAATGATGGAAGGTTTTGGTGTGCATACTTTTAGATTTGTAAATGAGAAAAATGAATCTCATTTTGTAAAATTTCATTGGAAACCAAAATTAGGCACACATGGAGTTGCTTGGGATGAGGCGCAAAAAATATCAGGAAAAAATCCGGATTTCCATAAGCAGGATTTGTGGGAGACCATAGAGGCTGGAAATTTTCCAGAATGGGAATTGGGCGTTCAGATTATTCCGGAAAGTGACGAGCATAAATTTGATTTTGATCTGCTTGATCCAACAAAATTAGTTCCAGAAGAATTGGTTCCGGTAACCATTATCGGAAAAATGGTTTTGAATAAAAATCCGGATAACTTTTTTGCAGAAACCGAACAGATTGCGTTTCACCCAGGACATATTGTTCCTGGTATCGATTTTACAAATGATCCACTGTTGCAAGGAAGATTATTTTCATATACTGATACTCAATTGTCAAGATTAGGAAGCCCGAACTTTCATGAAATTCCAATTAACAGAACCATCGCTCCAATGCACAACAATCAGCGCGACGGACATATGCGTCAGGAAATTGCGGTAGGAAAAGTAAGTTACCATCCAAATTCTTTAGGTGGAGGATGCCCGTTTCAAGCCAAAATGGATCAGGGTGGATTTGTGAGCTTTAATGAACGTGTTGATGCTCATAAAGTACGAGCAAGAAGTAAAAGTTTTTCAGACCATTTTAGCCAAGCAAAACTTTTTTATTCTAGCCAGACTCCTGTAGAGCAAGATCATATTGCAAGTGCTTTATCTTTTGAATTAGGAAAAGTTGAAGCGATTTCGGTACGAGAAAGAATGCTTGGGCTTTTAAATCAAGTCGATGCCAATTTAGCAGCAACCGTCGGAAAAAATTTAGGAATTCCAGTTCCAAAAGATATTGAAAAACCGATCAACCATGGAGTTGGGGCAGACGATAAAGGTACTCAAGAACTAAGTAAGGCGAATCAGAATATAATTCATTCTGATGCTTTGAGCATGCTTAAAAATCCGACGCTTTCGAATACCATTGCAACGCGACAAATTGCTTTTTTATGTACAGAAGGCGTAAGTGCCAATTCGGTTAAAGCAATGAAAACCGCTTTGCAAAACGCAGGTGCTAAGGCGATTATCATAGCACCGCATTTAGGAACAATTGTTTCTGAAGAAGGTACAGAAATTTCAGTTGATCAAACCTATAAAATTGCTGCTTCTGTGCTTTTTGATGGTGTTTTTATTCCGGCTGGAAAAGGAATCGCCGATCTTTCAAAAATTAAAGAAGTAAAAGAGTTTTTAAATGATTCGTACCATCACTGCAAATTTATTGCGGCTGAAGGCGAAGGAACTCAGATTATAAAAAGCAACAGCGATATAAAAGATAACGATCCTGGAGTTTTGTTGAGCGATACTCGTTCTGATAATAACTTAAGCGTTTCTTTTATAAAAGCTTTAGGAAAACATCGTTTTTGGGAAAGAGAAAAAACTTTATAATAATTGCACAATTGGCTGTCGAAAAGACAGCCAATTTTTTTAAGAATAAACAACGCTTTATGCGGGTTATATGAAAAATCATTTGTCTAGAATTATTTCCAATGATTGACTCAAAATAGAAACTGCTTTATCCATTTCTTCTTTTTCCAGATGTCCAAATCCTAAACGTGTGGCGGTAAGATTTTTGGTTTGGTATAAAATGGTTTTCGGCAGAAACAAACCATTGTTGGCACATTCCTTTTGAAATTGTATTAGATTAAAATGATCTAGCCATTCAACCCAAATGGCCAATCCTCGAGGAGGAATCTTAAATTTAATTTTACCTTTTAGTTTTTCGTTTAAAAGTGAAACAAAATAATCGCGGCGTTCTTTGTAAGTCTTTTTATTTTTTTTGGAAAGCCGATGCACTTCGCCTTCGGTAATCCATTCGGTTAAAACTTGTTCTTTTATAACATCTATTCTTGGTTCGAGAATGTTTTGATGTTTTTCGAGTTCTTTTATAAATTCCGCAGGTGCAGCCACAAAACCATAACTAAAACCTGAAGGAAGGGATCTCCCGAAGGAACCGATATAAACCACTTTTTGATTGGAATCGAAAGCGGCGAGAGGCAAAACAGGATTATTGTCATAATGAAAATCAAAATCATAATCGTCTTCCAAAATCACAAATCCGTATTGATTGGCCAATTCCAAAACTTCGATTCTTTTTTTAGCGCTAAGCGAAATGGTCGTTGGATAATGATAATTGGAAGTCAAATATAAAATCCTAATTTTTGATGTTTCGCAGATTTCTTTTAGTCTTTTGGTGTCAATTCCATCCTCATTTACGGGAATGGAAATAATCTGCGCTTCCGTATTGGTTAGCGTCATATTCGACATATAATATCCAGGAGAAGCGACGGCAACTTTATCTTCGGGTGCAATGAGCACTTTTGTAACCAAATACAAAGCAATTTCATGACTGCTTGCGGTAAGTAGATTGGAAGTCGAAATCCGTATTCCGCGGGTCAAATTCAGATAATTAGAAAAATGAGTTTTAAAGTTCAGATGCGAACGCAATTCTATCTGTTCGTAAGTTTTGGATGTTTTTCTTCTTTTTAGCTTTGAGACATATAACCTGGCTAAAACATCAGTTTGCACCAATCGTAAATCGGGCGTTCCGTCATTAAACTGATACGGCAGATTACTGTTTTCTATGGGACTTTCAAGAATAGTAGAACGCTGAAAACTGAAACCGACATTATCGGACGAATTTTGTTCTTTGGAAATGGTAAATTCGGCTTTATTTTTTTGCTTTTGCTGCGATAAAATAAAAGTTCCTTTGTTCGGAAGTGTTTCAATCCAACCTTGCGATTCTAAATCTTGAAAGGCTTTGATTAAAGTGTTTCGGTTAACAGAAAGCACTTTGCATAAAATTCTTGTGCCGGGAAGTTTGGTGCCTTCAGGAAGAAAACCAGTTTGAATGGCTTTGATGAACTCAAAAACAAGCTGCAGATAAATAGCAGTGCTTTCTTCTGGTTTTAGCTGAATGAAGCTTTTAAAAGGAATTTCAACCGGACTATCCATAATTTATAAACTGACACTTTTGTTGGTACGGCAAGATACTGCTTTTCTTAAAATTTTTTAGAAAAAAAGAAAAGTGATCTTTACATAAGTGTTAGAACGATGACCAAATCAAACTATTAAGTCCGGCTGAAATTATTTAATTCATTCCGTAGGAATGTCTCATCGGTAGAATTAAATTTGAATTGCGGTTATACGTTCCGTAGGAACGTTTGATTCATAAAATAGAGCGCTGTTATATAAAATCAGGTGTTCCTCTGGAACACGATGCAAAATGGTATATTCTTTTTCTACCGACCAGATATTCCTACGGAATATTAAATTGTAACTCGTTGTGGTAATTCATTATAATTTTAATTACACTTTAAAAATCAGTTTCTTTTTATAGAAAATCCATAAGATAAACGACCAGAAAACGGCATAAGACAAGGCGTAAGCAAGTGATGCATTTAGCGGGTTTTCAAAACAAGGAACAATTCCATGATTATAAATATAGGCTTGAAGACCAATTTCTTCGCCAGCTTTTTCAGGATCTGCTACTTTGATGCCACTTAAAACTCTCGGAATTATTCCAGAAAAGAAAAATACAATCATCGGGTTTACGCCCCAGATTAGGAATAATTTGGTCCATTTTTTATGTCCTTTCATATCGATTATATAATACAAAAGCGTTAAACATAATGTTGCAATTCCAGCTGTGTATAAAACATAAGAACTTGTCCAAAGTGATTTATTGATAGGAAAGAAGATGTTCCAAATTAAACCTCCAATTACCAAAGCAGTTCCTGCAATGGCGGTCTTTTTTACGATTTCCATTTTATCAACAGATAAGTTTAACAGTTGACCAATGTACATTCCTAAAATTCCTGTTCCAATTGCTGGCAAAGTACTCAAGATTCCTTCCGGATCCCAAGTTTTAGACGATGCCCATAAATGACCGTTTAAAAGTGTATCGTCTATCCAAGCCGCAAGATTAGTTCCTTTGTCAAAATTGGCAGGACCAAAACCTGGAACAGGAACAAAAGCCATTACAAGCCAATATCCAACTAAAAGTCCAGCTAAAACTAAAAGCTGTGTTTTTAAATTAGTCTTTAAATATAAAATTGAAGTAAAGAAATACACAATTGCAATTCGCTGTAAAACGCCTGGAATTCTCGTGTCTTCAAAATGTTCAAGTCCGCTAAATGATAATGAGATAAGAATTAAAAATACACCAATGGCCAAAATGGTTTTAACTTTCATAGAAAAATTTCCTAAAAGGGCATAAGCAACCGCAAAGGCAATCGCTAATCTTAGTCCTAATAACGGAATTCCTTCCAAGCCAAATAAATGGATTCTGCTGAAAACGCTTAAAAATAATCCTAGACAGAAAATTCGAAGCGAACGAACTAAAATTTTATTGAAAACACTTCCGTCAAAATGTTTTACAGGCATCGCAAACGGAATTGCAGTTCCCATTATAAATACAAAAAACGGGAAAACTAAGTCAGTAGGCGTACAACCATGCCATTCGGCGTGTTCTAGGGGCGGATAAATAGATGACCAGCTTCCCGGATTATTGACAATCGTCATTAAGAGAATGGTAAATCCTCTAAAGACATCGAGTGAAGTTAAACGTTCTTTTGTCATTGGGTTTGATAGTTTAGATTTTTTTTTAAGATGCAAGAAGCAAGAAGCAAGATTATAGATTTTTGTTTTTTTGGAATTTGGAATTTGGAATTTAAATTTTTGAATTTTTATTTCATAATTGCATCTTGAATGATTTGTTGAATTTCTTCTCGGATTTTTCCTTTTGCTAATTTATTTTCGTCATTTACTACTTCTGGATAGGTTCTGTTGGATAAGAATACGTACACAATTCCGGTTTCTGGATCTGCCCACGCCATATTTCCTGTAAATCCTGTATGGCCGAAACTTGATTCAGAAACACAATCGCAAGTTGATCCGCCTTTGTGTACTCTTTTGTCAAATCCTAAACCTCTTAGAACGCCTTGATTTTTGTAGTAGCAAGTATTAAAAGCATCAAAAGTCTGTGGAGAAAAATATTGAATGCCACCGTAGTTTCCTTTTTGCAAAAACAGTTGCATCATTTTAGCAACATCCATCGCATTAGAAAAAATTCCCGCGTGACCTGCCACTCCGCCTTCCATTGCTGCGGCCATGTCGTGCACGTAACCTTGAATTGCCTGATGTCTGAAATAATTATCGATTTCAGTTGGCGCAATATTGCTTTTATCAAATTTATCCAGCGGATTGTAAAGCGTATTGGTCATTCCTAATGTGCTGAAGAAATTTTCTTTGCTCAGATCTTCCAGCTTTTTATGTGTTTTTCTCTCTAAATATTCTTTTAAAATGATGAAGGTAAAATCGCTGTATTTGTATTCTTTTTTTAAAGCTACAGGACTTTCGGCAATGATTTTCATAATCGTATCATGATAATCATTTCGAATATAGAGATTGTCAGCTACTTTTGTTGTAAAACCGTTTTCGGCTGCTTTTCGATAATATTTTTCAGAAGGCTGATTGTTGCTGTCTAAAGTTGCTTTGTAAAACGGAATCCAAGCTTGAAGCCCTGCGTAATGGTTTAGCAGATCTTTGAACGTGATATTTTCTTTATTTGTTTTGGCAAAAAAAGGCAACATATCTTTCAGTTTGGTGTCCAGCTCTACTTTGTTTTTATCGTACAATTGCATCACATTGGGTAATGTCGAAATCATTTTTGAAATCGAAGCAACATCATATAAATCGGTATCAGTGACTTTTTTTCCATTATCATAAGTCTGCGCTCCGTAGGATTTCTGAAAAATTACATTTCCTTTTCTAGCAACCAAAACCTGCATTCCTGGAGTCATTTTTCCGTCAATTGCTTTTTGTGCTACGGCGTCAATTTTAGATAAAACGGCAGGATTCATTCCAGCATTTTCTGGAGCTGTAAAGGCCAGACGATTTTGTTTTTCAGTAGTTAAACCATCATTGACATGGAAAGCATCATTGATGGAAACAGGCAGTTTTCCTTTAGCTTCAATCGCTCCAAAAAGCAATTCTGCCGAAACAACTTGACTAATATCTGAGTTCTGGTAAGAAACCACTAATCCTTCGATATCATCAAAATTTGAAATGGATAGAAGCGAATAAGGTTTTGCAAAAATGTCTAAAATTACTTTGTTGTGTTTGGCAATTTCTTTCAGCCAAAGCATTTCTTGCAACGTAAATTCTTGTTTTTCCCAAGCTTTATTTACTTTGTGATAACTGATAATAACCTTGTCGAATTTTTTCAATTCCTTATTCAGACTGTCAAGATTGGTGTCTTTAACTTCCGTGATTTCGGTATATTTTTTCAGCGTAGAAATAAATGTGCTATTCGTGTCTTCACCCAGTTTTATGTAGGCAATTTTTTCACTTAAATCTTTTATTGGAAGAATTTCTTTTTCGTTTTTTAGAACTGTAATGGCATTTTCATACAATTTATAATGCAAAGCATCATTTTGCGTCGGATTTAAATCATTGTATAAATTGTTTAAATCAATCGGCTTGTATTTGTTTAGTCCCGCTTTGTATTTAAAATGAAGAATTTTTTTAACAGAATGTGCCAATCGTTCTTCAGTAATCACTTTTTCGTTGTAAGCTGCTTCCAATTTCTGAAACGCAACGGGTACATTTTCTGGGCAAAGTAAAATATCATTTCCAGCCAAAATAACTGCAATTTCCAAATCTCCAGGACCTTTAAAATTGGCTGCGCCTTTCATCGCCAAACCATCAGTAAAAATCAATCCGTTGAAACCCAATTCTTTTTGCAGCAGATTGGTCACCACATTATAAGAAGCCGAAGATGGACAGTTTGGCTGTGATTCTAAACTAGGGATATTAAGATGCGCCACCATTACAGAAGCCAAACCTTCGTCGAATAATTTTTTGTAAGGATATAATTCGACCAAATCTAAACGATCTTTAGAAAAATTAACGGTAGGTAAGGCGTGGTGTGAATCGGTTGAGGTGTCTCCGTGCCCCGGAAAATGTTTTCCTGTACAGAAAACGCCATTTCCTTGAATTCCTTTCATTAAAGCAATTGCTTTTTCGCTCACATTAACCTTATCTTCACCAAAAGAACGGTTTCCGATAATTGGATTTTTCGGATTAGTGTTAATATCCAAAACAGGAGCAAAATTGAAATGAACGCCGATTCGCTTGTTTTCGGCTGCCATATTTCTTCCCACATTTTCAATTAATTTTAGATCCTGAATCGCGCCCAAAGTCATATTCCACGGATAACGGTATGTTGAGTCTAAACGCATGGCCAATCCCCATTCAGCATCGATTCCGATCATCAAAGGAACTTTTGCTTTTGACTGATATAAGTTGGTTAATTTCGCCTGGCGAACTGGTCCGCCTTGGAAGAAAATAACGTTTCCTATTTTATAATCTTCAATTAGTTTACTAATCTGATTAACGTGTACAGAATCTTTGTTAGAATATGCAGAAACCATAAACAGTTGCCCGATTTTTTCCTGTACGGTCATTTTGTTATAAATGCTGTCAACCCAAGCCGTTTCCTGATCAGAATCTTTGAAAAAAGTTTTTTTCTCTGAAGTATTTTTTGGTACGTAAACAACAGTGTCTTTTAAAGGAATATCCTTTTTATCATCTGTTGCGTCATTATTTTTTTTGGATGCGCAATTGGTAATTAAAAATATAAAAGCGGCGTATAAACTAATTTTTATGAATGGATTTTTCATATCATTTTTTTTAAGGATCAATTTGAATTTATTGCTCTTACACTCAAATTGATTCATCAATAGTAATACTGAATTAGAAACTTATTTCTTTTTCACTTCGTGAACTGGTAATAAATAATCCTAAATAAGTAATTAATCCGTTTAGTATAATTAATTCATTATCAAAAACATATCCTGCAAATAAAACTTTAGAATACTCATTGATGAAATAGGTAAACAACGGTGAAAGCAAACAGATAAAGGGAACCAGTTTGTCATTTACATGTCTTGATTTTTGAAACAAACCAAAAGCGTATAATCCTAATAATGGTCCGTAAGTGTAGGAAGCTACCTTAAAGATCATTCCTACTACCGAACTGTCATTGATGGAGTTGAAAATTAGAATGATAAAAAAGACCAAAACTGAAAAACTGATATGCACTAAATGTCTAATTTTTACGGTGTTTTTCTTATGGCTGTTTTCTGCTTTGTCCATTCCTAAAAAGTCAACACAAAAAGAAGTTGTTAAGGCTGTTAGGGCAGAATCTGTGGTTGCAAAAGTGGCAGCAATAATTCCCAGTAAAAATACAATTGCAGGAACAAGCGCTAAATGGTTTAAAGCAATTTCAGGAAAAAGTAAATCGGTTCTTGGTTTTCCGGTAATTAAATCGGTTGGAACAGCAATTCCGTTTTTGTTTGCATAAATATATAATAAGGCTCCAACGCTCAAGAAGAAAATATTGATGATGACAAATATTCCTGTAAAAGTGAACATGTTTTTTTGCGCTTCGCCAATGTTTTTACAGCTTAGGTTCTTTTGCATTAAATCTTGATCTAAACCTGTCATGGCAATGGTTACGAACATTCCGCCAAGGATTTGTTTTACAAAATGGAATTTACTTCCCATGAAATCATCAAAGAAAAAAATCTTAGAATAATTGCTGTTTTTTACTTCTTCAAAAGCACCGATAGCGCTCAAATCCATTCTGTCGCAGATGAAATAAATGGTAAGGAAAACAGAAGTTACTAGAAAGAAAGTCTGTAAAGTATCGGTAATAATAATCGTTTTCAATCCGCCTCTATAGGTGTACGAGAAGATTAGCAACAGCGAAATTAAAACAGTAAACGCAAAAGGAATATGATAAAAATCGAAAACAAAACGCTGTAAAACAATTACAACCAAATACAATCTGAACGCTGAACTGATAGTTCGGCTGATTAAGAAAATTGAAGCCGCTGTTTTATAGCTGAAAAAGCCCATTCTTTGCTCAATATATCCATAAATCGAAGTCAAATTCATTCGATAATATAGAGGTAGTAAAAGCTTTGTAATGACAATAAATCCAAGAGCATTTCCCAATACAAACTGAAAATATTTAAATTGTTCACCGCTTGGCGCTCCAACTTCTCCAGGAACAGAAATAAAGGTTACTCCAGAAAGAGCCGTTCCAATCATTCCGAATGCCACTAAATACCATTTTGAATTTTTATTGGCTGTAAAAAACGCTTCATTTCCGCTGTCTTTCTTACTGACTCTGTGGGATATATAGAATAATGTTCCGAAATAAATGATAATAAGGAGAAGGATGGTACTTGGTGTCATTTTATAGTTTTGGTGTTTTTTTGGTTTTTTATGAATAATTCTGATAATGAGGTTTTTTAATTAGACCTAACAGTTTTTTAAAACCAGTTAGGTCTTCGTTAAAAACTCCAAAAAATGAATTTATTCAGCTTTTGAATTTGTATAAATCTATAAAAAGATTTTGATAGTGTGGTTTTTAGTTTTCCTGATTTTTGCTGTGAGCCAATAGAACAGCTCTTACACTTTTATGTTTATGCAATAATTCTTCGGCAACTTCATATTCAATAGCAAGTTCTTCCATAATCATCTTGATGCCTCGTTTTACCAATTTTTCGTTAGACAATTGCATGTCAACCATTTTGTTGCCTTTTACTTTTCCTAATTTGATCATTACCGAGGTAGAAATCATGTTCAAGGTTAGTTTTTGAGCTGTACCTGCTTTCATTCTAGTACTTCCAGTTAAGAATTCAGGACCCACGATCAATTCAATCGGGTAATCAGCTTCTTGAGCGATAAGTCCGTTACTGATACAAGAAATACTTCCTGTTTTAATATTGTGTTCTTTAGCTTTTTTAAGTGCTCCTAAAACATATGGCGTGTTTCCAGAAGCAGCAATTCCGATAATCATATCTAAGCTTGAAATTTCGAATTTTGCTAAATCTTTCCATGCTTGTTCCGTATCATCTTCGGCATTTTCTACTGCTTTTCTGATTGCGGTGTCGCCACCAGCAATAATTCCGATAATCATATCATGCGAAACACCAAAAGTTGGAGGACATTCTGATGCATCTAAAATTCCGATTCTCCCAGAAGTTCCAGCTCCAATATAAAATAATCTTCCGCCCAATTGCATTTTTTTTACAATGGCTTTAACCAGTTTTTCTATTTTAGGAATTTGCTCTTCAATAATATGCGGAACTTTTTTGTCTTCTGTATTAATGTTGGTAAGAAGTTCTTTCACGCTCATTTGATCCAAGTCTTTGTACAAAGATTCTTGTTCAGTTTCAGGATTTTTATTTTTCATTTTTCTTTTTTTTGATTTTTGAAACCGAGATTTTTCTAATATCAGGCTTCTCTATTTTACATTAATAGTTTGCTGTTTTTATCTAGAATGGAATTTAATTTTAAAACATAGAAACACAGGTTTTGATTTTGTTTAAAAAGGTAACCAATCTTTAAAAAACAAAGCAAAGAGAACTACATTTCTGCATAGCAATATATATGTGTGTGTTTATGCTATCAAACGCTTTTTTGTAAGTCTATCAAAGTCTATGTTTCTATTGTTTAAAAAATTAAGTCTAAGGGAACTGAATTAGAAATATTATTTATAAATCAGATATTTTGTTCGCATTTTTTTGAAAGCTTCAAGATCTTTCTGCCAAGTTTTTCTTATCTGAGCTTCAGGAACACCACTTTCGATTTGCTGCTGCAGTTTTTTTGTTCCTGCGAGTTTGGTAAAAAATGCGTTGAAGAATTTTGTCTTGTCGCTGGTATTCTGATATGCTTTAATAAGCCATTTCAATTCTAATTGTTTCAATTTTGGATATGCTGTTAAATCTTCTCCATAACATTCTTTTCCGTTGTATAAAGGATCTTTTGCGCCAAAATTGGGTTTTGGAGTAAAACTGAAATTCGTTTTAGTTAAATAGGGAGAGCCGTAGATTTGAAATTGTTTTTCAGTTCCGCGTCCCATGCTCACATTTGTTCCTTCAAAAAGGCATAAACTGGCATATAGATTTATAGATTGATCATTTGGCAAATTCGGAGACGGTTTTACCAATAAACTGTATGGCATAGTTCTGTTGTAATCTACACAAGGAATGATTGTTAGTTTACATTGAGCGCCATCTTTAAGCCATTTTTCTCCATTTACCATTTGCGCATATTCACCAATTGTCATTCCGTGAAGGAGCGGAATAGGGTGCATACCGACAAAACTTGTAAATTCTTTTTCTAAAAGTGGTCCGTCTACGATAGAACCATTTGGATTTGGACGATCCAAAACAATAAGCGGAACGTTGTTTTCTGCACAAGCTTCCATTACATAATGTAAAGAAGAAATGTAGGTATAGAATCGTGCACCAACATCTTGCAGGTCAAAAATCATGACATCAATTCCAGATAACTGCGCTGGTTTTGGTTTTTTATTGTCGCCATAAAGTGAAATAATTGGCAAGCCCGTTTTAGGATCTTTACCATCAACAATATGTTCGCCTGCATCGGCAGTTCCTCTAAATCCGTGTTCTGGAGCAAAAATGGTCTGAATAGCAATTTTTTTCTCCAGAAGGAAATCGACCACATGTATTTTGTTGGATAAAATTCCTGTCTGGTTCGTTACAATTCCGACTTTTTTATCTTTTAAAAGCGGGACGTATTTTTCGTAATTGTCAGCTCCCGTTTTTATAACAGCATAATTGAGTTCCTCTGAATTATGGTGCTCAATTGGCAGAATCACTGCCGAATATGAAGGCGCACAAAACAGAAGCGCTGCAACAAAAGCACTTTTTGCTATATATTTTATCATTTTAAATACAGTTATTAGTTAAAGACGAATTGGACTAATAAAATTAAGATTTTATTGGAGTATATGAATGTTTTAGGAAGATTTGGGGAATCTAAAAACTAACAAGATATAACCTGTATGAATCAGGTGTAAATTTTTATTTGGCTTTTTTATTGGTCACAACGTGTTTAAAAAGAGTATTTTAAAATACTGCCTCTAAAATTTCTCATTTCAGAGGCAGTGTATTATATGGGGGCAATTTTTCAGTTTTGCTTATTTTACCAGCCAGGATTTTGTTTTAATTCTACACCTTCTGCAGCGTATAAACTGATATCATTTGTTGGAATTGCACTTAAGTAATTTTTAGGTGATACAAATAATCTTGTCACACCTGCAGCATAAGGAATCACATATCCTTGTGAATTTACTTTTGTTTTAGAATTAGTTCCAATCAAAGAAGTTATTCTAGCTCCTAAAATAACATCAGGATTCGAATTTGTATCAAGATAATCTCCTTTTTTCCAACGTATAAGATCTTCTTTTCTCATGGTAGTCCAGCTCATAAATTCAATTCTGCGCTCACGACGGATTTCCCATATAATTGGGTTGACAATTCCTGAAATTTGTTCTAATGCAGTTGTTCTTTGCGGGTCATCTATCTGTACTCCGTTAGCTGCCGCATTGGTGCCATCTGTAGTCAAAATTGCAATTCCTGCACGTGTACGAACTTTGTTAATTGATAGATTAAGATCGTTATTAGTAACTGTACCTAATTCTGCGCATGCTTCGGCATAATTCAAATAAACTTCGCTTAGTGTGAAAATAGGAGCATCGATCTGATTTTGTCCAATTGTGGTAACCTCTGTTCCTGTGGTAGCAGGATTATTATACAACTGGAATACATAACCTGTTATAGAGGTTAAACCATTGTATGGCTTGTCTGAGTATGCGTAATCTGCTGTACTGAAAGCTTTAGCAAATCTTGGATCTCTGTTAGCAAAAGTATTGGCAATATTGTTATCTCCTAAATATTGAGCATTTCCAGCTTGTTTAATAGGCAATCCGTTAGTGGTTACATAACTTTCTGCAGCAAATTTTGTCAATCCGTTTTGAACAGTTGAGGTATTGGTATAGGCTTGTATTCCATTTCCTAAAACACCTTTAATATACCTTTTTGCTAAAATTACTTCAGTATTTCCTAATAATTCAACAGAATTGTAAAGTGATTTCCAATCGGCATTTAATTTGTAAGAATTGTTATTCATTACAGCCAATGCAGCATCTTTTGCTTTTTGAAGATAAGTGCTTCCATTCTGTCCTAAATTGTATTTTCTGTACGTACCTTCTGTTAAGCATACACGGCTTAATAATGCATAAGCAGTATATTTATTTACTGTAACATTATTATCGTCAACATTTAGTAGCATTGGAATTGCTTCTTCCAAATCTTTAATTACATTGTCAATAACTTCTGCTCTTGATAAAGCTGGTTTGTATACGTTAACATCACTTTGAGCCAAATATTGGTCTGTATAAGGCACATCGCCAAACTGCTGTGCTAAACGAAAATAAGTATGAGCTCTAAAAAACTTGGCAACACCTATATAGTGGTTTTTCTTTGTCTGATCCATTGGCACATTAGGTACTCTTGCAAGCATAAGATTGCAACGACGAACCAAAGTGTAGTATTCGTTCCAGTTTGCATTAGTTGCATTTGGGGCCGTTGGAAAGTTTGTAAAAACGTTATTGGCTAGGTTGTCATCTATTAATCCTGTTCCTGAATGGAAGTAGAAGTCAGCTGTAGTACCTGCATTATTTCCATAACCGTTGAAGGTATTGTAGTTCAACCAAGAGAATGTTTTTACGTTATTTTCTGAAGTCCAAAAATTGTCATCTGTAAAAACATCTTCAGGTGGTGTGTCCAAGAAATCTGAACAGCTAACCGTTACACTTGCAATAGCAAACAAGGCAACTGTTAGTTTTATCCTAGAGTTTGTTATATATTTTCTCATTTTGATTAATTTTTTAATTTTTAAATACTTTTTTTAGAAAGCAAGTTGAATACCAAATGATATCGTTTTAGAATAAGGGAAAGTTCTTCCCCATGCAGCTTCTGTTTCATTAATCTCAGGATCTACTGGCAATTTACTGCTTTTCCAAGTCGCTAAGTTTAAGCCAGAAACGTACGGTCTAATTTTGTCGATTCCGATTTTTTCGGTAATGCTTTTAGGAAAAGTGTATCCAATCGTTACAGACTTTAAGCGTAAATAAGACATGTCTAATAAATAACGTGACTGTGCCACAAAGTTGTTAGATCCAGGCGCATAAGTTCCAAAAGCGTTTCCAGCATGATTAGGGTACGGATTAGGGAAATAAGCATCTGTGTTTTCTGGCGTCCAGTAATCATTCTGGTTTACATACATGGCATCTGTTCTATTGTAGAATGGCAATACTAAATCAGAAGTCGCCCAATATTCACGTTTACCAACTCCTTGAAAGAAGGCATCAATGTCAAATCCGTATAAAGCACTTCCTAAACGAATTCCATATTGGTAACGAGGAGTTGTATTACCAATAACTTTTAAATCTCCAGGTTTAAGAGCTGTTCCATCTCCTCTTGAGATTACACCATCGCCATCTAAATCTTTATACATTACATCTCCAGCTCCAAATTTAAAAGCACCGGTTCTAATATTTTTATAATCAACACCATTTACAATTAATCCAGTTGCATCAATTTGATCTGTAGTTTGAATCAAACGGTCTGTTTCTAATCCCCAGATTTCGCCAAGTTTTTGACCTGCGTAAAAAGATGAAGTTGAAATCAGTTTAGCAGAGTTGTTCCATTCTGTTACTTCAGTAGTATTGTCTGAAAGGGTAAGATCTGCATAAACACTAATGTTTTGGTTTATTTGTTTGTTGAAGTTAAGAGCAAGCTCCCAACCTTTGGTTCTTAAATTTCCTGAGTTCGTATTGGCAGCCGCCTGACCAAATGAGCCTGGAAGTGTTTTACCTGGAGCCAACATTCCTTTGGTATCTCTTTGATAATAGTCAAAAGTTAATCCAAGCATATTAAAGATACGAATATCGATACCAATATCCTGAGTAGTTACTTTTTCCCAAGTTAAATTCGGATCAACATTTGATGGCTGATTTACAGTAGGAGGAATCGTTGTACCGCTTCCTATCCAATAAGGGTTAGGATTAGTAGTAACATTCGTCATAACAGGTAAAAAGGCATTGTTAGCAATATTCTGATTTCCAATTGAACCAACAGATCCTCTAATTTTCAAATCATTTAACCAGCTTTTTGTACCTTCCATGAAAGCTTCTTCTGAAATTCTGTATCCAACAGAAGCAGAAGGGAAGAATCCCCATTGCTCATCTGTAGGGAATTTTGACGAACCGTCATAACGTCCGTTTACTTCCAAAAGATATTTTCCTTTGTAATCATAATTCACACGTGCAAAGAATCCAGCAATGGCATATCTTGATAAACCTGGATTTAAGATGTCATTAGCAACAAGAGGTGCAGTAAATTGATCACCAATAGCTAGATTAAACTCTGGTTTATTTTTATCCAAAAGCGTATTTCTACGAGCATAGGTTCTTTCTTGATCGTACCACTCAGTGTTTAAACCTCCTAGTGCTTTAAAGTTATGGTTTTCACCCAATGTTTTAGTATAATTTGCATAAACATTGGCTACATTTCTAGTGTAAGATGTTTTGGCTTGTGCCACAAAATCATTTCCAGTTTCCATAGATGTAGGTTTTCCTGCAACCAAGTCAGCAGCACTTGTCCACCAGTCCCAAAGTGGCACTTGACCACCATTCATTTTAAGGCTTGAAAAATTAGTATTGATACTGTATTCTCCAATAATATTAAAGTCTTTTGTAATTTGAGCAGTAAGTTTTCCGCTTATCCTCATATCATTTGACTTATTCTCATTTTGAGATGCGTTTGCCATATAACCTGGCGCATGTCTGAAATAGGTGCCATTGTAAGTACCATAAGGGAAGTAAGAGCCCCAACGCATGTAGTATCCAAAATAACCATTACCAGCAGTATCCACACCATTGTTATAGTAGTTAAAAGGAGAATCATATTCTTGGAAAGTTCCTAGTACTTTAAAATCTCCAGTAAGCCAGCTTGCTAACTGTGTAGTCAAACCAAGGTTAAGATTGAATCTTTTGTTAGTTTCGGTATTGATTTTCATTACCCCTTCTTGATTCGCTAAACCTAACGAAACAATAAAAGAACTTTTTTCTCCTAAAGAACCTTGAGCTGATAAATTATGAAGCGTTTGTATAGAATTCTTTTTTAGCATTTCATCATGCGGATTCCAGATTCTATAAAAATATTCTCTGCCGCCAATCACGTCGAAATCCTCTCCTAAAACCATGTTTTTATCATTAGGATTTCTTGTGGCAGCATATTTTTCCTTCCAGTTAATGATACCAGGCAATAACGTTTTGTAGTTCATACCAAAAGACTCTGGATTGGCATTACCCGCTCTAGCTTGTGCCTCGATCATTGCAGGAAGCTCTACTGTAGGATCATTAAATTTAATCAAAGAAATTGGGTTGCTAATACCAGTATTTACACTATAAGCAAATCGTACTTTGCCTTTTGCATTTTTACCGCTTTTAGTGGTAACTAATATAACTCCAAATGCAGCACGTGCACCATAAATAGAAGCAGAGGCTGCATCTTTAAGGACAGACATCGATTCTACATCTTCTGCATTTAATAAAGAAAGATCACCTGGAACACCATCAACTAAAATAAGTGGCGATCCTGAAACCTCTCCGTTTACAATAGTTCCAGCTCCACGAATATTAATTTTTGATTGTTTGCCGATACTACCTGAATTATAAGTAATATTAAGTCCTGGAGTAGTTCCCTGTAAACCTTTTGTAATATCTGTAACAGGGATGCTTCCTAAAGCTTTTTTAACATCAACTTTAGCAACTGCACCAGTAAGATTTGCTTTCTTTTGCGATGAGAATCCCACGACAACTACTTCATCCAATTTTGCAGCAGTCGCCGCAAGTGAAATACTAAGTTTTTGTTGCCCTTCAACTTTTACGACTTGAGTTTCAAAGCCCATGTAGCTAAAGCTAAGGCTTCGGCCTGACGCGACGCTTATGCTGAAATTTCCATCAAAATCAGTTGTAGTTCCGTTGGAAGTCCCTTGAATCATAACACTGACTCCAGGTATCGGAAATCCATCTGCTTTGTTTTTTACTGTTCCAGTAACTGTTTTTGCTTGTCCAAATGCTGTTTGAATGCACAAAACCAACACTGTAATAAAGAGTAATTTTTTCATGATTAATCTGGTTTTTTATGGTTGTTGTTCAGCAAATATATCTAATTATTGCATACAAATGCATTTTTATGTGTTTTTTTTCTAAAAATAATTTGAAAAACGCAAAATAACGCATTTTTTGATAAAAAATAAGAATTGAATTTGTTTTTAAAATCTTACTAATGCATGATTTTGCAGTTTTTAAGGCTTTTTTTATTATAGAATGAAATATTTGATATATTTGTGATGAATTTTTAACTTTTATAAAAACATGCTGAAAGCCGAAAGACATAAATATATAATGACTAAACTTATTGAAGACCAAAAAGTTGTTACAACAGATTTAGCTTTGGCTCTCGATTTGTCAGAAGATACAATTAGAAGAGATTTGAACGAATTGGACAGTAAAAAGCTGTTAGAGAAAGTATACGGAGGCGCTGTTCAGGTAAAAGAAAAGTCTGATAATGTATTTGATATTGCTATTGTTGCAGAAGAGCAGAAAAAGAAAATCGTGACAAAAGCATTATCTCTTCTTCATGACGATCAGGTTATTATAATGAGTGGAGGAAGTACCAACCTGGTTTTTGCTAAGTTAATTCCAGCCGATTTAAAGGCTACAATATATACGTATAGTTTACCGATCGCTATGCAACTGTCTCAGCATCCTAATATAGATTTGATTTTTATTGGCGGAAAAATGCAGAAAAACGCAATGGTGACAATAGGGATGGATGTGATTCAGGTTGTATCTAAAATTAAGGCTGATATTTGTTTCATTGGCGCCAGCAGCATTAATATCAAGCAAGGACTTACAGAAGTAGGTTATGAAATATCAATTGTTAAAAAAGCCATGATAGAAGCTTCTGATAGGGTGGTGTCGATGTTTGCTTCAAATAAATTAAATACCAAAATGCCCCATGGCGTATGTGATCTTACGCAGTTGGATACTATCGTGACAGAATTAGATCCAGAAGATGAAAGGCTGGATGAATATAGAAAATCTGGAGTCTTTATCTTATAATTTTAAACTTATCCAGTGTAATATTTGCGTTTTGTTGCGTTATTTTATTTTCATTATGTTAAAAAACGCAAAATAATGTATTTGTATGCTTTTTGTATCTATATTTGTTAAAACTAATTTTATTAGTCAGACATATTTATAGAAATCATTCTTCGTTTACTTGCCATTTTTCTAAATGCATTGATGAAGTTCGACGCTTCAAAATAGGAACTTTAATAAATATTGAATTCTGATAAAATTTAGAATGTATTGTTTTTGCCAACAGCTTTTAGCCAATGCATAAATAAAACAGGTATTAAAGAACCAAAAAGCAACAGAACCAAATTAAATGTCCGATTCTCTCCAATTACAAGAATTAGAAACTTCCTTAGAAGGAAACCTTTTTTATGATGACCTTCATAAAAAAATATACGCCACAGACGCCTCTGCTTACAGAATTATGCCGCTTGCCGTGGCCATTCCGAAATCAGAAAATGATATTATCAATATTATTCGTTTTGCCTCAAAAAATAAGATTTCGATAACGCCAAGAACGGCAGGGACATCTTTGGCGGGACAGACAGTTGGCAACGGGATCATTGTAGATGTGTCGAAACATTTTAATAAGATTGTTTCTTTTGATCGTGAAAAGAAAACCATAACCGTTCAGCCAGGAGTAATTCGAGATGAGCTGAATTTATATTTAAAACCGCACGGATTATTTTTTGCTCCGACAACATCAACAACCAACAGATGTATGATTGGAGGAATGGTCGGAAATAATTCATCGGGAACAACTTCAATTCGTTACGGTGTTACAAGGGATAAAATAGTAGAAATAAAAGCCGTTTTAAGTGATGGCTCTACAGCAGTATTTAAGGATTTAACTTCTGAAGAATTTATTGAGAAAACAAAAGGAGATTCTTTAGAAAGTAAAATTTACAGAACGATTTACGAAGAGCTTTCGAATAAAGAAAATCAAGAAGAAATCTTAAAAGAATTTCCAAAACCAGAAATTCACAGACGAAATACAGGTTACGCAATTGATGTTTTGCTGAAATCGAAACTTTTTTCAGGAACAGAAGATACCATCAATTTAGGAAAACTGCTTTGCGGAAGTGAGGGAACGCTGGCTTTTACAACAGAAATTACTTTAAAAGTGGATGATCTGCCTCCAACCAACAACATAATGGTTGTGGCGCATTTTCATACCATTCAAGAAAGTTTAGAAGCTGTTGTGACAGCAATGAAACATCATTTATACACTTGCGAAATGATGGATGACACGATTTTGGACTGCACGAAAACCAATAGGGAACAAGCTAAAAACCGATTTTTTATTGTGGGTGAGCCAAAAGCAGTTATTATGCTCGAAGTTGGATCTCACATTAGTATGGAAGATGCCGAATTGCAAGCTGATGCTTTGATTAATGATCTTCAAATTAATGGTTTCGGATACGCTTTGCCAAAAATCTATGGAGCAGATATTGACAAAGTAAACGAGGTGCGAAAAGCAGGTCTTGGGCTTTTAGGAAGCATTGTAGGAGACGATAAAGCAGCCGATTCTATTGAAGATACAGCCGTAGAATTAAGTGATCTTCCAAATTATATTGCCGATTTTGCCGCAATGATGGAAAGACACGGACAAAGTGCCATTTACTATGCACATGCTGGAGCGGGTGAGCTGCATTTGCGTCCCAAGATAAATTTGAAGACAAAAGAAGGATTACACCAATTTAGAAATTTATCTACTGAAGTGGCGCATTTGGTAAAAAAATATAGAGGTTCGTTAAGCGGCGAACATGGCGATGGAATTTTACGAGGTGAGTTCCTGCCGTTTATGATTGGCGATAAAAACTACGAACTGCTGAAACGAATCAAAAAAGCATTTGATCCTGATACTATTTTGAATGTTGGGAAAATCGTAAATGCTTCTAAAATGGATGAAAACCTTCGTTTTGAGGCGGGAAGGGTAGAACCTGAGATAAAAACCATTCAAGATTTCTCTGATAGTTTAGGCGTTTTGCGTGCTGCAGAAAAATGCAATGGTTCGGGCGATTGCAGAAAAATGCCTTCGGCGGGTGGAACTCTATGTCCAAGTTATCGCGCCACAAGAAATGAAAAAGATACTACTCGTGCTCGTGCCAACGCTTTAAGAGAATATCTGACGAATTCGGAAAAAGAAAACAAATTCGATCACGAAGAATTATATAAGGTTTTTGAGCTGTGTGTGAGCTGTAAAGCTTGCGCAAGCGAATGTCCAAGCAATGTGGATGTGGCGACTTTAAAAGCAGAATTTTTATACCAATATCAGAAAGCAAACGGATTTTCTTTCCGTAATAAAATATTTGCTTTCAATTCTAAATTGAATGAATTGGGAAGTATCGCCCCATCTGTGACCAATTGGGCTTCTAATCTTTCATTCGTTAAAAAGCGTATGGGAATTGCACCTGAAAGACAAGTGCCATTATTGGCTCCAAAAACATTCAGGAAATGGTATGAAAAAAACAAAAAGCTGTACGCAACAAACTCGTTTGAAAACGGCAGCGTTTATCTTTTCTGTGATGAATTTACCAATTATTATGATGTCTCGGTCGGAATCGATGCTTTCGAATTGCTGACTAAATTAGGTTACAATGTAATTGTAATTGATCACGAAGAAAGCGGCAGAGCTTTTATTTCCAAAGGTTTTCTGGAAGAAGCGCAAGAAATAGCCAATAAAAATGTCAATACATTCAAAAATATAATTTCTGAAAATACGCCTTTAATCGGAATCGAACCTTCGGCAATATTGACTTTCAGAGACGAATACATCCGATTGGCTTCGGATAAGGAAAGCGCTGAGAAATTAGCCCAAAACACTTTAACGGTTGAAGAATTTTTCAAAAAAGAAATTGCCAAGGGAAAAATTCATGCGGGACAATTTTCTGAAAGAGAGAAAAATATAAAGATTCATGGGCATTGCCATCAAAAATCATTAAGCTCTGTTGAAGCTTCTTTTGCGATGCTGAATGTTCCAAAAAATAATACCGTAACCATTTACAATTCGGGCTGTTGCGGAATGGCGGGTTCATTTGGTTACGAAAAAGAGCATTATGAAATCAGTATGAAGATGGGAGAAGATACCTTGTTTCCAAAAATTAGGGCAACAGAACCATCAACCGAAATTGCAGCTGCGGGAACCAGCTGTCGTCATCAGATTTTTGATGGGACGAGTAGAAAAGCGATGCATCCTGTAACCATTTTGAAAGGTTGTTTGAAATAAGTTTTCGTATTTTACCAGTACTTTTCAAAAATATTATTTTATAAAAACATCAATTATGAAAAAAATAATTTACTCAATCGTATTACTGCTTTTAATTTTTACAGCCAGAGCAGCAAAGGTTGATACATTGCAGGTTTTTAGTGCTTCGATGCAGAAGAATATTAAAACTTGCGTAGTAGTTCCGGACCATTATAAAAAGAGTAAGAAAGCATTTCCAGTAGTTTATTTGCTTCATGGTTATAGCGGAAATTATGCTTCATGGGCAAAAGATTTTAAGGAATTAGGAAAACAAGTGGATCAATATGGTTTTATAGTGGTTGGAGTAGACGGGAATTATTCAAGCTGGTATTTTGATAGTCCGATTGATCCGAGTTTTAAATATGAAACTTATGTTGTAAAAGAATTGGTTCCGTTTATTGATAAACAGTACAGAACAATTGCAGATCGTAAAGCTAGAGCGATTTCGGGTTTGAGCATGGGTGGTCACGGCGCTTTATACTTGTCATTTAAGCATCAGGATGTATTTGGAGCGGCAGGAAGTATGAGTGGTGGAGTAGATTTTCGTCCGTTTCCTGAAAATTGGGACATCAAAAAAAGGTTGGGAACCATTACGGAACATCCTGAAAACTGGGATAAAAATACGGTTACCAATATGCTCGATTTGGTGAAAGACAACAAACTAAAACTAATTATTGACTGTGGAGTTGATGATTTTTTCATGACCGTTAACAGAGAGCTTCATGCAAAAATGCTGGCTCAAAAAATAAATCACGATTATATAGAACGTCCAGGAGAACATAATCTGAAATACTGGGAGAATTCTTTAAAATATCAGCTTTTGTTTTTTCATGATTTCTTTAATGAAAATCTAAAAACAAAGTAATCCTAAAGTGTATTTCGGTTCCACACATGTCGGAATACATAAATTTTGGTTGGTTATCCTAACAGGTTTTATAAACCTGTTAGGTATTTTTTTGCCAAAGAATTACAACTAACATACCTTAAACGGCATTAGATTCTAAATAAATTATAGTTTAATTAAATAAAATTACCAATGAAAAATCTATTTTCCAGAATACTGCTAATTTTTGTAATCACAACAAGTTTTGCTCAAAATATAGAAAAATCAGAACAGATCAAATTTGTGCAGCTCACAGATTTACACGTTTCGGTAGGAAATGAAAATGATTTTTTATTGCAGGATATTGTAAAAGAAATCAATAATTCAGATTTCGAATTTGCGGTTGTAACTGGTGATTTGACCAATAGAGGTGCCGATGACGAATTAAAACAAGTGCATTCGATTCTCTCTAAATTGAAAATTCCGTATTATGTAATTTCAGGAAATCACGAAACCAACTGGAGCGAAAGCGCCGGCTTGACTTATAAAAAAATATTTGGTGAAGACCGTTTTGTGTTTTCAAAAGGTGATTATCTTTTCATCGGTTTTCCATGTGGACCTTATATGAAAATGGGTGATGGTTTTGTAAAACACGAAGATGTGCTTTGGCTTGATAAAACCCTAAAAGACAATCTTAAAAACAATAATAAAAAAGTATTGAATTTTGCTCATTATCCGTTAGATAACAGCGTGAGCAATTACAAAGAAGTGCTTTCTGTTTTAGAAAAATACCCAACCGTCGCTACTTTTTGCGGTCACGGACACACCTTACGCAAATATGATTTCTCTGGTTTGAGCGGTATAATGGGAACATCAATAACTTCTCTAGACGGAAAAACAAAAAGTTATAATCAAGTAATTATCAGCAAAGACAGCATCAGTATCTATCAAAAAGAAATAGATAAATCTGCAGTTTTTAGATTTTCGGTTCCGTCCAAGCCTTCGAAAATTGTAATTCCTAAAGATAGTTTGGCAATGCAATCTCCTTATATAAAAGATATTGCCTCAATTTACAGCCTTCCGGCATTTGACAAAAAGAGTGTTTATTTTACGAATTCTATCGGCGAAATAAAATCTATAAACCTTAAGAATAAAGCTTTAAATTGGAAAACTGAGACAGGAAATTCAATTTATTTTTCGCCAATCATCGTAAAAAATAATTTGGTTATCGGTACAATAGAAGGAAACCTAGTAGGATTTGACACACAGTCTGGCAAACAAAAATGGACAATTCCTGTTGGCGGCGTTTTGGTAGGCTCGCCAATTGCAGAAAATAATAAAATTTATACGGCGAGTTCTACAGCATTTATTTGCGCAGATGCTGTGAGTGGTAAAACAATCTGGCAGAATAATTTGCCAGCGTCATATTCGCAAGGAACGCCGTTAATTCAAGGCGATAAAATAATTTTTGGAGTTTGGGATTCGTATGTGTATTGTCTGGATAAAAACACAGGAAAATTGATCTGGAAATGGAACAATGGCAATGATAAACAAATTTTGTATTCGGCTGGAAATGTGAATATGGTTTCGACAAAAAACCGACTTTATTTTGTTACTCCACAACGTTTTTTGACCATTTTGGATATTGAAACAGGAAAAACGCTTTTAAGAACGCAGAAATGGAAAATTAGAGAATCGATGGGAAAAAGCCAAGATGGAAAATGGTTTTACGGTAAAACAATGGACGGTTTATTACTAAGATTGCCTCTTAGCGATGATCTTGAACTTACAGAAGAAAATCTGGTGAACCAAAGTAAAGTGTTAGATTTAAAACTTGGATACGAACACAATCCGGCAGCAATATTAGAAAACAAAAACAAAATATACGTAGGAAGCAGAAAAGGAGAAGTTTTGATTGTAGATGCTTCTAAATTTGAGATTATAAAGCAAATTAACCTAGGAAGTTCAAGCGTAAATGGCTTTACAATTGATGATAAAGGACAAGTCTGGGCATCGCTGATTGAAGGCGGGATTTATCTGCTTAACTAAGAAATGTCATCCTAACAGGTTTCAAAACCTGTTAGGTATTTTAACCACTCCGATAGCTATCGTCATAAAAGGATTAAAAAATATTTTTTAAGAATAACAGAATTCCCACGAATTAAATCTGTTAGATCTGACAAATCTGCGAGAGAAAAATAGAATAGAAAGATTAAATCTTTGCGTCTCTGCGACTTTGCGAGATTGAAAAAACAAAAACTTAGCGGACATTGCGTAAATCCCTGCGCTCTTTGCAGTTAAATATTCACGACACAAAATACATGATCATGAAAAGCCTAAAAATTGTAATTCTAATTTTGCTGATTCATACCCAAATTTTCAGTCAGCAATCTCCAAAAAGAGAAATGCGTGCAGCTTGGATTTCTACTGTAGAAAATATAGACTGGCCCTCTAAACCAGGTTTGTCAGACAAAGAAATGAAGAGCGAAATGATTGCCATTTTGGATAATCTACGTTCTTATAATTTGAATACAGTCATTTTTCAAATCCGTCCAACTGCCGATGCGTATTACAAATCGACAAAAGAACCAGCATCGCATTGGATAACAGGAACTCAAGGCGTTGCTCCGGGTTTTGACCCGCTACAGATGATGATTGATGAAGCAGGAAAACGCGGCATGAATGTGCACGTTTGGCTGAATCCGTATCGTGTTCAGAAAGATACCGTTAGAGACGTACTTTCAAAAAATCATTTATATTTTAAAAGACCAGACCTTTTCCTGACGTACGGGAAAGCCAGATATTTTAATCCGGGATTGCAGGAAACAAGAAATTTTGTTGCTTCTGTAGTTGGCGAAATTGTTCGCAAATATGATATTCAGGCCGTTCACATGGACGATTATTTTTATCCGTATAAAATTGAAGGTCAAGAGTTTCCTGATGAAAAAGCTTTCGCTAAAGAACCACGTCAGTTTAAAGATAAAGAGGATTGGAGAAGAGACAATGTTGATTTGATTATCAAACAAATAAGAGATACTATAATAGCCAATAAACCAGAAGTTGAATTCGGAATTTCGCCTTTTGGAGTATGGCGAAATATTGCCAAAGATTCTCAAGGTTCTAATACGAGAGCAGGAGCTACCAATTATGATGATTTGTATGCTAATATCTTAAAATGGCAAAAAGAAAACTGGATTGATTATGTAACGCCTCAAATCTATTGGCACATTGGTTTTGACAGAGCAAACTTTGAAGTTCTGGCAAAATGGTGGGCAGAACATAAATATGGGGCAAATGTTTATGTCGGGCATGGCGATTATAAAATTTCGAATACTGCGAAAGAACCAGAATGGAGAAGTTCGGATCAAATTGTGAAGCAGATTGAAATGATTCGTAAATTCCCTCAAATTGAAGGCTCGATGCACTTTACAGCTTCTAATTTTCTGAAAAAAGGAGATACGCTTAGAAAACCTCTCGTTGAAAAAGAATACAAGTATATCGCTTTAACTCCAGAAGCAAACAGAATTGCAAGATTAAAACCAGAACCGCCAACAAATGCTGTAATTGCCAAAAAAGGCAATAATGCAATTTTAACTTGGAAAGCTGCATTTAATGACAAGAAATATGTCATTTACAGATTTCTGAAAGGGAAAATCACAGATTTCTCAAATCCTGAGAATATTTATTATGTGACAACAGCTTTAAAACTAGAAGTGGCAAATGCCAATTTGGAAAACTATGTTTATGCGCTCACTGCCTTGAGCCAGACCCAGACAGAAAGCAGTCCGATAGAATTTTCAACAAAATAAAATATAAAAAAGATGAAAAAAAGTATTCTTCTATTAGCCATATTTCTAAGTTCGCTTAGTATTGTACAAGCCCAAAAACTGGATATAATACCAAAACCTGTATCCGTTCAACAAAGCACAGGACAATTTGTTTTGCCTTCGTCTTTAAAAATTGTTGTAGATAAGAAAGTAAAAAATAGCGCCGATTATATTGCAGCAGGTGTTTCAAAAAGTACTGGAATTAATCCGATTGTTTCCATTGGAAAAAAACACGGAAAAAATAACATTTCATTTCTAGTAGATAAGAAATTGGATCTTCCAAATGAAGGGTATCAATTGGAAATAAACCAAAGTGGCATTTTCATAAAAGGAAAAACGGATAAAGGAGTTTTAAACGGATTCCAGACTTTCCTGCAAATTTGCTCTGCAAAAGAAGTTAAAAAAGGAACTCTTCCGTTTGTAAAAATAAAAGATTATCCACGTTTTGACTGGCGAGGTATGATGCTCGATTGTTCAAGACAATTTTTTGACAAACAAACCGTAAAAAATTATATCGATTGGCTCGCGGCACATAAAATGAATGTTTTTCATTGGCATTTAACAGATGATAATGGCTGGAGAATCGAAATCAAATCGATGCCAGATTTGACTTTAAAAGGTGCTTGGAGAGGTCCTGGCGAAGTCTTATTGCCATCTTACGGTTCTGGAGACAAACGTTATGGAGGTTTTTATACGCAAGAAGACATTAAAGAAGTCGTAGCTTATGCGGCAAATCGCGGTATTTCGGTAATGCCAGAAATCGAAATTCCAGGACATTCGAGAGCAGTTACAGCGTCATATCCAGAAATTGGATGTGAAATAAGTCAGGAACTTAAAAGTGTTCAAGGAGAAGTAAAAAATGTTTGGTGTGTTGGTCGAGAGGAAAACTATGACCTTTTAGATTCAATAATTAGAGAAGTATCTGGATTGTTTCCCTTTGAATATATTCATGTTGCAGGAGACGAAGTCAATCGTGCCAATTGGGAACAATGCCCAAAATGTAAAGCTTTGATGGCAAAAGAAGGTTTTACAGATAGTTTTCAGCTTCAGAATTATTTCTTTAGAAGGGTTCAAAAAATCGTTGATAAATACCATAAAAAAACAGATGGCTGGAATGAAATCCTAAAAGGAGGAGAAATTGATCCAAACACACTGATTTCTGCTTGGCAAGGCATTAGTTACGGAATTGAATCGGCAAAAAAAGGATATAAGACCATCATGATACCGGGACAATTTTTGTATTTTGACATGGCACAATCTGAAACAGAACGTGGTCACCGTTGGGCGGCAATTACGGATACAAAAAGAGCGTATTCGTTTGAACCAATTCCAGATACCGATTTAACTCCTGAAGAACAAAAAAATATAGTTGGAGTTCAAGGTGCTTTATGGAGTGAATATTTGGATCGCCCTGCAAGAATCATGGAATACCAGAGTTATCCAAGAATAAGCGCTTTGGCTGAAATTGGCTGGTCTAAAAAAGAAGATAAAAACTGGGATGATTTTTATGGAAGATTAACCAACAGCCATTTGAAAAGATTAGCCGATATGGGAATTGCTTTTAGAGATTTTCCTCCAACAGCGATTTATAAAAATGGAACAATCACAGTAACGCCGCCTTATGAAGGTGCGGTTGTTCGCTTTGACAAAGATGGAAACGAGCCTACAAGACAGTCGCCTTTGTATACCGAACCAATTCAGACAGAAAATTATGAGCAATATAGGTTTAGAGTTTTCTTTAATGAGACTTCGGCAAGTCCAGCTGTAAAAGCTGAAAAATTGCCTGTTGCCAATTGGAATACATCGAAAGCAGAAGTTTTAACGATTTCAGAAAATATCTCAGAGCATGTTGATAAAAAAGGAATTTGGTATCTGAATTTTAATCCAGCAGATGATGGAGCAAACGGAACAATCAAAAGTGTTTCGCTTTTTGAAAATGATAAATTGATTCAGACTTATGCAGACGAAAAAGCGTTAAAAGCAAAACCTCGTTTGAGATTTGTAATTGGAAATTATAACGAAAAAAATACGTATCGATTAGATTTTACTGTTGAAAATAAAGAAGAGAAAAAGTCAGCGGCAAACGTAAAATTCAATTGTTCGCCATATCAGGAACCAGAAGTTAAAGTGACTTCTTCGATGGCAGAAAATCCGAAGTTTCCAATTTCGAATCTACAAGATTACAATGAAGAATCTTACTTGCGCACCGATGTTGCGTGCAAAGATGGCGATTGGATTTTGTATACCTTTACAACTCCTGTAACATCTTCTAAAATAGATGTTTTAACTGGAATTCCACATCATCCGAGATTTATAATAAATGACGGTTACGTTGAGTTTTCATACAACGGAACGGATTTCATAAAAGGCGATAATTTTGATTACGGAAATGCGTCAATTTATCCAAAACAACCTGTAAAAGCAGTTAGAATACAAATTAAGGGAACCAATAACGAGCCTTTGATGGCAGCGCAGGACTTAAAAATTAATCCGTAGTACTATGAAAAATATTGGTGTTAAAATTATAATCATTTCCTTGATTTTTGTGGGAACAAAAAGTCATTCCCAGAAAAATGCAAAGCAGTCTTTCGATTTAAAGCGAAATGAAGTTTATATCGACTCAATGATGACAAATGCGCTCGAAAAAGGCTTTTTTCCTGGTGCGCAAATTATTGTTGGAACTAAAGATGAAGTTCTGATTTCAAAAAATTATGGATATCATGATTATACGAAAAAGCAATTGGTGAAATCTGACGATGTTTTCGATTTGGCTTCGATGTCTAAAGTTCTTGGAGCGACGATTGTTTCGATGCGTTTGGTTGGAGACCATAAACTAAAACTTACAGATCAAGTTGGCCAAATTGTTCCAATGTATAAAAATACAGCCATTGCAGATTTAACGCTTTTTGAACTTTTAACGCATACTTCTGGACTAACGCCAAGTATCACTTTTTATCAGGCATTGCTTTCTACGCCAGATAATTCGCCTTTGTTGAGCAATCAAAAATCGGAGCAATATGTTGAGCAGTTTGATAATATGTATGTGAACAAAAACATTGTTTACGACTCAAAGTATTTGGTTTTTGAACCGAAACAAAATTGGGTTCAGATTTATAAAAATATGTGGCTGAATCCAGAATTTTATCCATCAGTTTACGAAAGGATTGCGAAAGCAAATACCAATCCGAGAGGGAAATATTTGTACAGCGATTTAAACTTGCTTTTGGTGAAACAAATGATTGAAACTCAAACAGGAAAAAAACTCGATCAGTTTACAAATGAAATTTATACAGAATTAGGCATTTCAAAGATTGGATATAATCCGTTAAAATGGACTTCGATCGATAACGTAATGCCAACTGAAGTAGATCATTTTTTTAGAAAAGATACAGTTAAAGGTTATGTGCACGATGAAGCCGCGGCAATTTTTGGAGGCGTTTCTGGAAATGCAGGTTTGTTTGCCAATGCAGAATCGATTGCTGTAATCTGTAAAATGTTAATGAACAACGGAACTTATAAAGGAAAACAGATTCTAAAAGCAAATGTTGTAAAAGAGTTTACAGATTCTCCGCTTGCAAAAGAAGGAATTTATAGAGGTTTAGGTTTTGATAAAAGAAAACCGGATGAGTTTTTTACAAAAGATGATTTTGGGCATACAGGTTTTACGGGAACTTTTTTCTTTATGAATAGAAACACCAACCGATTTTTAATTATTCTGACGAATCGTGTAAATCCAACGAGAACCAACAGATTAATGTACAAAGACGATTTTAGTGCTAAAATTTGGAGACAGATTAATAGATGATTTTTTTAGCCACGAATTCACGAATTATTTTGTATAATCTGTGTGTTTGGTAAGCACAATGAATTATTCCAATTATTTGAAATAATATGTGAATTTGTGGCTAAATAATAAACCCAAGAAGAAATCAGAATAGCTGAAAGAAAGGTTAGGCTGCATTCAAATATGTGTGCTAAACATTTGATTTATAAGTAATATCTCTCACTTTTGCTTAGTTTTTAGCAAAATAGATCATAATATCATCCGGACTAGCTATAATTATAAAACTGGTATGCTTTATTGGTACGGTAAGGAATTACTTTTGCCAAAAAAATAATAAGCCAAAATGAAAAAAATCTATTTTGCTGTCTTTACAGTAATTTGTACCAATTTTTACGCACAGACAAAGCAGGATTCCATCAACCAAATGGATGAAGTTATTATTAATGAAGGCCGTTTTAATACGCCTATTTCTAAGCAAAACAGAAATGTTTACGTTATTTCGAGCGAAACCATAAAGAAATTGCCTGGAAGAACCTTGCAAGAAGTATTGCAATATGCTAATGGAGTAGATATCAGACAAAGAGGACCTTTTGGAACTCAAGCTGACATTAGTGTTGACGGAGGAAGTTTTGAGCAGACTGTTGTTCTATTAAACGGAGCAAAAGTAATCGACTCGCAAACGGCTCATAACATGCTCAATCTGCCTCTTCCGGTTGAAGCAATTGAAAGAATTGAAGTAGTCCGCGGACCAGCGGCTAGAATTTACGGAATCAACAGTTTAACTGGAGCGATTAATATCATTACCAAAAAACCAACCGATTCTGGATTTTTAGTAAGCACTTATGCAGGCTCTAACTTCGAAAAAGATACTCAGGACACTGGCGATACATTTTACGGAACTGGCGTTCAGGCGGGAGCTGTTTTAGGCAAAGAAAAACAACAGCACTTGCTTTTTGCTTCGCACGATAAAAGCAATGGTTACCGTTATAATACAGCTTTTGAAAACAATAAAATTTTCTACCAAGGAAATGTTCAGATAAATGATAAGAACGAAATCTTAGGTTCTGCAGGTTATATCAAAAATGGATTTGGAGCAAACGGATTTTACGCTGCGCCGGGAGATAAAAATTCTACTGAAATTGTTCAGACTACGTATGCCAACATTCAGTCGAATCATCAAATTACAGATAGCTGGAAAATCATGCCGAGAGTTACGTACCGATACAATTATGATGATTACCGTTATTTAGGAAATTCAAATCTAGCTGTTGGAAGAAGTCAGCATTATACCAATTCTATTGCGGGAGAATTGAATTCTACGGTTAAATTATCTAAAGGAGAAATTGGTTTTGGTGCTGAATTCAGAAACGAAAATATTCATTCTTCGAACATTGGAGACCACGATCGTGAAAATGTTGGACTTTATGCAGAATACAGAAGAAGCTTTACTGAAAAATTGGATGTCAATATCGGAACGTATTTAAACTATAATTCAGATTATAAATGGCAAATCTATCCAGGAATCGATGCTAGTTATGCTATTACCGACGCATTTAAAATCATTGGAAATGTAGGAACAAGCCAAAGAATTCCGTCGTTTACCGATTTGTATCTGAAGCAGACCGGAAATATCGGGAATCCAGATTTAGATTCAGAAAATGCTTTTCAAAGCGAAATTGGATTTAAATACAATAAAAGAGCTTTGAGCTTGAACGCTAATTATTTCTACAGAAAAATAGACAATTATATCGACTGGATGCGTAATGCTACAAATGTGCCTTGGCAGAGCCAGAACAAAGGAGATTTGAACACAAACGGAATTAATTTACGCGGAAATTACAGATTTGATTTCTCTAAAGATTCTAGATTAAGCATTTTGTTAGCCTATACTTATTTAGATTCTGAATTTAAGACGACACGTACAGAAACGTATTCAAAATATGCAATTTCTTCATTAAAACATCAAATTACCAATACAATAGATTATCAGTTTAAAAACCTGTCTGTAATGTTTGCAACTCGTTTCAACGAAAGAATTACAGGACCTTCTTACTGGGTAAATGATTTTAGAGTAAGTCAAGCGATTAACAAATTCACTATTTTCTTAGATGGCCAGAATATTTTTAATGCCACTTATTATGAAGTAGGGGCGGTGCCATTGCCATCACGCTGGTTTACTTTGGGAGTAAAACTGGTGACTTTTTAAAAAGACTTTTTTTTCAGATTTTAGATTGTTAAAAAACGGCCTGTAAATATTGATTTACAGGCCGTTTTATTTTTACTATTAGTCAGTTATAGAAACATTTAAGCTATCTGCTTTTTTAAGTACTGCCGCTTCTTTTTTAGCGCTAGGAGAATCTTCGTCATTGCAAAGTGCGTCGCAGCTGTAATTGAAACTTATTAAAATGACGATTGCGATAATTTTAAAATATAAGTTGTTCATGTTGTTGGGGTTAAGGATTAAATTTTTGCGCAAAATATAATGGCTTCCCGTTCTCTACTTATATAATTTTAGGCAAATCTTTCATTATTCCCACTTTTTTATTTAGCATATAATGGTTTAAAAATCAATTGTTTGAAGGGTTTAGTGTGGGAATTATGTAAAAACATACTAACAATTATATAAATGAAAGATTTTTAAAATATGAACTTTGAAAATGAGAATATTCTGAATGTCTAACCCAAAAGATTATAATCATGAATATAAAAGGAAGTATAATTGTAATAGAAGAAAACAAAGAAAATCGTCTTTTGTTTCAGGAAATTATTTCAGATTTGGAACTCAGGAATACTCTGCTTTGTTTCAACACCTTTGCTGAGGCTATGTTGTATATGGCTGCTCAAAAAAATATACCTTTTTTGTTATTTTCCAATGTATTGCAATTCAATGAAGATGACAGACAATCCAGTTATAAAAAAACAATATTAAGGAAGATGAAATGTCCTTGCCTTTTTTATTCTATTTTGTTTACCAGTTCTTTTGTCATAGATACTTATGCAATACCTGCAAAGAGTTATTTTATTACGCCTTACAGCGATGAAAAATTTAAAGAAACTATACAGACCATAATAGAATACTGGTCACTGAAACATTCTGCCGAACAATACAAATCAAAATGGCGAAACAAAATAAAAACACTATAAAACAGAATCTTATAAATTTTCTCCAAAATGATATAACAAATACTTCGCTTAATTTATTGAATTTTAATGTTTTATGAAACGAGGTAATAATCATACTTTCAATTTCTGATGGTATAAAAAAACAGTAGAAAATGAATGCAAGAAATGAAAACAGCGATTTATTCCAAGATGGCATTGATCGTACTCAAGAAGCAAATTGGGATCCTATTTTGGGATATCATATGTATTTTCCGAATGACGAGAATAAGGGTGAAGAATTAAATGAAGCAAATAGCCCAATTCAAAAACCAAATACAGGAGATTGGGGAGATGATGCGGATTACGAAGAGCTCAGACATAAAGATAATTCTGTCATGAATATTCGAACTTTTGGAAATGAAGAAACAAAAACGGATTAAAGAATAAAAAGAGTGGTTTTTCCGCTCTTTTTTTATACAGGAAGATAAATACAAATAATAGTTCCTTTTTCCGGTTTGCTTGAAACTTGAATATAACCATTATGATTGGAAACGATTTTATGTACGAGTGTCAAACCCAATCCGCTTCCATAGTGGTTTTCGTTACTATGAAGTTTATAAAAAGGATCAAAAATTAGATTTTCAAAATCCTTCGTAAATCCCATTCCATTGTCTTTGATCATGATTTTAGTGTAATTTCGATTCGAATTGGCATTTACATGTTTAATTTCCTCTGGAGATGGCTGTACTGCACTTATCTTAATTTGAGGATTTACATCTTTCTTGGCATATTTAATAGAATTGATTATTAATTGAGAAAAAAGCTGTTTCAGCTGGGAGGGAATGCTGAAAAGAATAGGGAGCACATCGAAAGTAATTTCTGCCTTATACTCTTGAATCATGCTTTTTAGTTCGGTAATGGCTTTTTTTACTACAATATTAAGATCAGTTTTCTTAAAAGATTTGTCGCTGAAATTTACTTTAGAATAATTAAGTAAATCTTCAATAAGCTGATTCAGATTTACAGCTGTATTCAGTAGACGATGCAAATTATGTTTTCCTGATTCCGACAATAATTTTTCGGAGTCTAAAACCTTTTTTCCAAACATATAGATTTTTCGTCCAGGCTCAAGCAAATTATGGCTCGCGGCATTTGTAAATAATTCCAAATGTACGCCGTAGCTTTTTAATTCAAGGTTTTTATTTTTAATTGATTCGTTGCTAGACTCTAATTCTGTAATATCTTCAAGCGCAATTAAAATCATTCCTTCTGGTACAGAATTAATAATTGGAGCGGCATTTAAAAGCATTGTTTTTTTTATTCCGTTTTCAAGAATAAAATTGATTTTAAAATTTTCTATTGTTTCTCCCTGATTTACTTTCTTCAACACAGATTCTTTGAATTCAGGAATGTTCCAATGACAAGAGCCAATTTCAAAAATTGAAATTCCTTCTGTTTCTTCTTGAATAGTATTAAAGTAATTGTAAAATGATGGATTGGCGCTTTTTATAGCCGCATTTTGGTCAATTATAATTACGGGCTCTCGGATTGTTTTTACAATAGATTCGTAAAAATTTCGCATAAGAGCAAGTTCATCCCTACGGTTCTGTAATTCTTCATTTAAAAAAGAAAGCTCCTTGTTATTTGACTGCAATTCTTCAGCAGAAGCCGTTAGTTTTTCGTTTATAAGCTGTAGTTCTTCAGTATTAGTCAATAATTCTACGTTGGTATTCTGCAGTTCTTCAAAATAAATCTGCTGTTCTTCGGTAACCCTTTTAAAATCGCCTCGAAGCTGATGCAATTCTTTTTGAAATTCGTTCGAAGGACTTTCAGCATTGGTAATGAGTTCTGAATGCGAGAGTGTTTTTTTGCAAAAGACAATCAATAGCAAATCAAGATTTGAAGGAAGAAAAATAACTTCGAAAGAAGTTAAAAAAGATTGCTTTTTTACAGCAATATGGCCGCCTGAGAAGTTTTTTTTCTCGTTTCTTGCTTTTAAAATGGCATTTCTAAGTTCCAGACTAATCTCTTCTCGAACCATATTTAAGATGTTAAAACTTGGTTTTCCAGATGCTGGCTGCAAAAACGGGCTTGTGTCTCCGTGAAAATAAACAATTTCAAGCTGTTCGTTTATCATTACGGCCGCAGGAGAAAAATTTTCAAGAAGAATGTCAGAAGCAATTTTTTTATAATCTATTTCCGTTTCTGGGCTAACATTTTTTGTTCGATCGCTGTTTGAGCCTAAACGGATAGTTTTGGGATGTTTCGTTTCATTTTTTCGAATATAGATTTTCTCTTGCTTATCCACTATGGCAAATAAATCCGGCACATTATGGGCTGTTTCTGCTTTTCCTAAAAATAAATAGCCGTTATCTCTTAAAGAATAATGAAAGGAAGTCAATACTTGATTTTGTAATTCTGTATCAAAGTAGATTAAAACATTGCGGCAGCAGATTAGATCTATTTTGGAAAATGAAGTATCTTTTGTTAAATCATGAACAGCAAATACACACATGTCCTGAATAATTTTATTGACATGAAATGTATTATTTCTTTTTGTAAAATATTTTTCGAGTCTTTCGCTGCTAATATTTTTTACATCTTGCAATGTGTATACTCCCGAGCGCGCTTTGACAATGCAATGATCAGATAAATCGGAGGCAAAAATTTGAATTTTTATATTTTGCCTATTGTTCTGTTCTAAATATTCGTGCAAACAGATTGCCAGTGAATACGCTTCTTCTCCCGTCGAGCAGCCCGCAGACCAAATACGTAAAATTTCATTGTTTGCATTTTCTATTAAAGTGGGAAAAATGGCTGTGCACAAATGATAGAAAAATGAAGTATCTCTAAAAAAATAAGTCACAGGAATAAGAATATCATTAAACAAAGCGTCTTGTTCTGCTGTGCTGTTTTTTAGAATATTCAAGTATTTTTGAGTGCTTTCCTGATGTGTAACCACCATTCTTTTTGCAATACGTCTTCGAATTGTCTGATGTTTATAATGTTGAAAATTGGTTCCTGTTCTTAGTTGTAATAAAGCAGTAATTTCTTTAAGTAGATTTTCTTCATCTTCGTTGCTATTATTTGGATTGTCTTGGTAAGCGTGATTGACTAAATAACTGTTTTGTATTTCTTTTAATTTGTCTGAAACTTGATCTTGCGGACTAAAGTAATCTATAAAATTTCCAGTGTCATCGTTTTTCGGGATTCCCTTTTTGTGCAGGATTGCAATAGAAGTACCGCCCATTTCTTTGACTTTTTTAAGTCCGGCAAAACCATCAACAGCGCTTCCAGAAATAACAAGGCCAATGGTGTAACTTTTATAAATGCTAGCAAGAGAATCAAAAAAGAAATCGAGGCAGTTGGCAGAATTACTGCTTCTCGTTCGTGATTTAAGCACCAGCGAATCATTCTCAATTTCAAGAAAATTATTAGCTGGAATAACATAGATATGATTTGAATGAAGATCGACTGAACTGACAATTTCTATAACTGGCATTTCTGAATACGATTCGAGTTCCAATGCTAGATTTTCGGTTTGCGGAAAATACAAATCTTCCATAATAAGATAAGCCATTTTAGAATCTGCTGGAAATTCTGAAATTACTTTTTTTAGAATTTCAATCTCTGATGAAGCTGAACTAATGGCAACAATCGGAAAAAAAGATTCGGCTTTTTGAGTTCTATTTAAATGCACAATATTCATGGTCGCTTGGGGTTAAGTTACTCTCATTAAATTGAAAGCTGGATACAAAAAACTTATTCATGCAAAAACAGATGTGATCGGTAAATGCATGATAGCAAACAAAATAGAAAATAGAAATAATGAGATTGCTTCACCAAATAAACGATCAAAGACAGCTATTTTTAAATTTTCAGTTTGTTTAAAAATATGAGTCCATTAAAAAATAGACTTTATTAAGTGAAGATTAAAAAAGATTTTGTGTATGGTAAGGCTAAAGTAAAATGAAATCTGAGCGGTCATTTACATAATTTTCAGATTAAATTATATAATTTTCAGACCAAAAAAAACACCTGTACAAAAATTGCAAAGGTGTTTTCAAATTAAAAAAATGAAAAAAGTGAGTATTTTATTTTTAAATGATCTGGAGATGAGGCCTTATTTGCATGCTAACAACATCGCAACGTTTAGGCTGGCAGAGACAAAATAATACACTCATGGCAATATCTTCTGCTTCAAGCATCTTCATTTCTTTTATTTTCTCTTTTTGGACTTCTTTTGGATCAGGCTGCATATCACTTGTTACCGCACCTGGCTCTACATGCGATACTTTAATCCCAAGCGGATTAATTTCTTTGCGTAAAGCTGTGCTAAAACCTCTTATGGCAGTTTTGGTGGCTACATAAATAACTCCTGTTTTTTCTTTGACTTCGGCGCTCATAGAACCAATATTTACAATATGCCCAGATTTTTGTTCTTTCATTCTATTGACTGCTTCTTTCGCAAAAGCTATATATCCTAAGATATTGGTTTCTAAAATATACTTCCAATCCTCATACTCGCCTTCAATAATGCCGCGAGCTGGCAGAGCAGCGTTGTTAATTAAAATATCTATTCCGCCAAGGACTTTGTCAACTCTTTCCCAAATTCGGGCAATATCTTCTTTTTGGGTGATATCTGCTGTTTCTCCAAAGATTTCTCCTTTAGACGATTTGGCTTTAATATCATCCATAGCATGATAAAAATCCGTTTCGTCTCTTCCAAAAATGAAGACCTTTCCGCCAAGAGAAACTAGTAAATCGGCAATAGCTTTGCCAATTCCAGTTGTACCACCTGTTATTACAATTCGTTTCTGAGATATATTTTCAGTAAAGTAGTTTGATAAGATTTCCATGCTGTAATATTTTTATATTATTTAATGTGAAGATTGCTTAAATTGCTTTCAGCAGGACCATTCAATACTGTTCCGTCGGCTGCGAATCTGGAACCGTGGCACGGGCAATCAAAAGATTTTTCATCTGAATTCCATTGCACAATGCAGCCCAAATGCGGACAAACAGCAGAGAAGGCGTGAAGCGTCTTGTCGTAATCTCGATAAACTGCCACTTTTCGTAGTCCGAAAGAAAGAATACCGCCGTCCCCAGGTTCTAAATCGGCTGTGTTGTCAAGATCAGATCCTGTAATCCAATCTAGATATTGCGAAGCCATATTTCCAGCTTCCTTCATATAATCTCCAATTGCTTTAAATGTAATTCGCGACGGACTGTATAAATCCTGCCATTTATTATCGATCCCTTGAATCATATCAGAAATAATCATGGCTCCAATAGTAGCGTGAGTCATTCCGTTTCCAGAGTCACCAGTAATGATAAATACATTTTGATCGCCTGGATTTCTGCCTAGAAACCCTAACGAATCAAAAGGTTCCATAACCTGTCCAGACCATTTATAGCTGATTTCATTTAACAATGGAAAATATTTTCTAGCCCAAATCTCCAATAGCTCGTAACGCGAAAATGCAGATATTCCTTCTTCATCAGCTTGTCCTGTTTTATGATCTTCACCTCCCACAATTAGCAGATCATGTTCATCATCAAAATTTTGCAATCGCACATAATGATAAGGCTGTGCGACCCATTTGGATTCTGGATCTCCAGTATCCCACCATAAAGCATGTGGCAAACTGCCTTTCGGAATTTTTCCTCCAATAACGTAGGTTCGGTAAGCGTGCTGTTTGGTATGCATGGTTAGCACATCGTTAATAGGTGCATTAGTTGCCACAACTATATATTTGGCGCAAAAATTAAAACCATTTACGGTGGCGCCTTTTTCGGTTATATTTTCGGCGTGTGCTTCAGTATAAATAGTGCCACCTAAATCGATTATAGCTTTTGAAAGTCCTTTTACATAATATAAAATATGAAATTGCGCCTGATTTTTAAATGCGAGGCATCTTTGATTCTGAGATTCGGCCAGCGAAGGAGTATGGTTTAAAAGAACAGTTTCTAACCCTGCGTTTTGAGTAGCTTCAAATTCTTTATCCAAATTTTTTTCCTTGTCATTCGGATGAAGAAATAAATAACCGTTTACTCTTTCAAAATCGCAATCAATCTGTAATTCATTTACAATTTTTTCTATTTCATCTATTGCGGCCGTATGGCTTTCGGCGGCAAGTCGGGCGTTTTCCTTTCCAAATGTGTTTTGAAGATAATAATATCTATCGTCTAAGGCACAAGTTAAATGTGCCGTGGTTCTTCCTGTTTCTCCGCTGCCAATAAAACCGTCTTCTACCAAAACTACTTTTTTTCCTGCTTTTAAAAGTTTATAAGCAGTTGTAAGTCCGGCAATACCGCCTCCAATAATCAGCACCTCAGTATTAATATCCTGAGTTGGTTTTTCGAAAGCGATTATATCAATAGAATCGATCCAGAAGGAAACATTATCGCCTGAAGTAATACTGCCTTCATTTATATTTTGATTTGAATTTTCCATTTTTTTAAACTTTTTGTTGAGGTCTAATGCATTCATATCAAAGCTACTAAGTAAAAAATACCAATGGCTTACAGTTTTAATTCTAAAAATTTATAGGATTTCCATTGTGCTTTTATATAACAACCAATAGAAATTTTGTAAACATAAATAGTTGAATGGTAGTTTCTTAGTGCAAATTGTAAAAACGAATTATTATGAAAACATTAAAAATTTTGATGCTCATTATTCTAACAGGAATGATAGGTTCTTGTAAAAACAATAATGATGGGTACAGCGACGAAATAGAAACTAATCAAAATCCGCTAGATACTGGTGCAACGGCAAAAGACACTGCAAGAAGCATTAATGATAATTCCGTAAATGTCGAAGATCCGCAGAGCATGGGATCTGGCAATAGCGGATCTGCAGAGCATAGCAACGCTGGAACAGGTACAGGTCCCAGTGCGAGTGCAGAAGATGGGGCAACCTACACCAGCGAATCGGGTGTACAAAAAGATAGCGTAAGATTGAAAAAAGACAGTATAAAGAAGAAAAAGAAATAACAGCATTATATAAGAAGTTTTGAAAATTGTGTAAAGAGTACATTTATATAAAGAGCTATTTTTATAAAAATTAAAATTTGATAATGTTCATTAAAAAATATAATTATGAAAACGCAAATAATAACTAAAATGGCTTTTTTGATTCTCCTAGCAGGATTAGCATTTTCTTGTAAAAAGAATGAAAGCACTACAATAGATTCGCATGAAAATGATAGCATTCAAAACACTATGGATACTGTTGGACCAGAAGTTGATACCATAGATATGGATACGACTTCAACCGTTAAGACCGATTCTATCAAGCGATAATTGTTTTATTATGCACAAAAAACAAAAAGCTGGATCTAAAGGATTCAGCTTTTTTTGATGTTGCATCAGAAAAGACTTTTACTATGTTTTTAGTTAAAAATCATTTTAAAGATTGCTTAAAGTGAATGCGTTTTTATTTATATTTGAGAAGGAATTTAACAAAATTGAGCGTATTTTGTAAATTAAGCAGCATTAGAAATTATTTCCACTCAGTAAGATAATGGAGTTAATAAATAATTTAGACCTTTTTAAAACTGTTTTTAATGCTGCGCCAAATGGTATTGCAGTTTTAAAACCTTTGCATAGCACTAAAAATACAATCGAAGATTTTTCAGTGCTGTTGCTAAATAACTACCTTATAAATTGGATCAATACCGAAGACTACAAGGGAAAGAAATTCAGTAAAGTTTTTTCTAAAATAGAAGGAAACACGATTCTCGAAAAGTGTATTGAAACCGCAGAAACCGGAATTACAGCCTATTTTGAGCAATGGCATAATGATGAAAGAGGAAAACAGTGCTTGAAATTTACTGTTGTTATGCAAGATGATTTATTGGTAATGACAATGGAGGATATTACCGAAAAGAAACATGCCGAAACCGAACTGAATACTGCTTTAATTGATGCGGAAAAACAAAAAAGGCTTTACAACTCTATAATAAATGGGACTCCCGATTTGGTCTATGTGTTTGATCTCGATTATAAGTTTACTTATGCCAATAAAGCCTTACTGACAATGTGGGGGAAATCGGCAGAGGATGCAATTGGGCGCGGCCTTCGAGAAAATGGATATGAAGATTGGCATGCCGAAATGCACGAAAGAGAAATAGACATTGTAGTTGCTGAAAAAAAATCCATTAGAGGAACTGTTTCTTTTCCGCATGCAGAATTAGGAAGAAGGATTTACGACTATATTTTTGTTCCCGTTTTTAATGAAGATGGAAAAGTGGAACTTGTAGCAGGAACGACACGAGATATTACGGAAAGCAAACAAGCTGAAGAAAAATTGCAGCAGAGTGAAAACCGTTTTCGCAAAATGATCCATCAGACACCAGCACCAACTTTAGTGCTAAGAGGAGACGATTTGGTTATTGAGCAGATAAATAAACATATGCTTCAAATGATAGGCCGTGGTGAAGAAATTATTGGTATGCGATTGATTGATGTGCTGCCGGAACTTGAAGGGCAATATGTGTGGGAACAGGTTTTAAAGGTTTATAATGAAGGAATTCCTTTTGACCAAAGTGAGGTTCTTGTACCGCACAATCGAACGGGAGAATTAAAAAACTACTATTATAACTTAACCTATCGCCCATTAATTGAAGAAGATCAGATAACAGGAATGATTCAAGTAGCGGTTGATGTTACCGAACAAGTTGAAGCTCGCCAGAAAATGGAAAAAAGCGAAAACCGTTTTCGAGCTTTGGTCAACGCTTCATCTGATCTGGTTTACCGAATGGATTCCGATTGGATGGTTATGCATAGCCTTGAAGGAGGAGGAAGGCTTTCTGGAACTGGAGGCCACAGTGTCAATTGGCTGGATAAATTTGTGCATCCTGGCGATTTGGAGCAGGCGCTTCATCTTATTTCTAAATCAATAGTGGAGAAAAGCATTTTTGAAATGGAACACAGAATTATAAAAGAAGATGATTCTGTAAGATGGGTTTTGTCTAGAGTGGTTCCGATATTAGATGAAAAAGAAAAAATCGTAGAATGGTTTGGTGCCGCTAGCGATATTACTTCACAAAAAGAGCTTCAAAATGTTATTGCAGAAAGCGAAGAGAAATTTAGGCAGCTTGCTGATCTGGTGCCTCAAATTATCTGGACTGCGCGCCCTGACGGATTTATAGATTATTATAACAGCAGATGGTATGAGTACATCGGTTTTAGAGAATATGAATTTGGTGATTCCAGTTGGGTTCCAGCACTCCATCCTGATGATGTTTATGATGTTTTAAGAACTTGGTACCAAAGCGTTCAAGCGGGTTCTTCTTATCAAATGGAATTTCGTTTAAAAAATGGAAGTACGGGAGAATACCACTGGTTTTTAAGCAAAGCACTTCCTATTAGAGATAAAGAAGGCATTATTACCAATTGGTTTGGCACCTGCACCGATATTCATGAACAAAAATCGATTACCGAAAAACTTGAAATTTTGGTGGCAGACCGTACTAAGGAACTCCAGCGTTCTAACGATGATTTACAGCAGTTTGCCCATGTGGCTTCACATGATTTAAAAGAGCCTGTCAGAAAAATAAAAACATTTGTAAGCCGTTTAGAAGACCATCTTGAAAATCAGCTGGACGAATCGGCAACGAGATATATTGAAAGAATCCATGTAGCGGCCGACCGCATGTTTACTATGATTGACGGTGTACTTGCCTATTCTAAAATCAATGCCGACTCGCAGAAAGCAACAATAGTTGATCTTAACGAAGTCATCAAAAATATAGAAACCGATCTGGAAATTTCACTTCAAAGAACAGGCGGAAATATTTATTATCAAGGACTTCCTGTTATTGAAGGAGCTTCTGTGCTACTTTATCAATTGTTTTATAATCTGATAAACAATTCGATTAAATTTGCTAAAGAAAATGTTCCGCCGCAGATTGCCATTAATGCAGAAGAAAAATTTGAAGACGGTAAAAGAATAGCTGTAATTACGGTACGAGACAACGGAATCGGATTTGACCCCGATCAGACGGGACGTATTTTTGAAACTTTTACCCGATTAAATTCTAAAGATCGTTATGAAGGAACTGGCTTAGGGTTGTCGCTTTGTAAAAAAATAGCGGAACGTCACGGAGGCAGCATTACAGCAAATGGAATTGTCGATAAAGGAGCTGTTTTTACAATTATGTTGCCATTTGAACAAAAAGAAAAAGACATTTAAGCATGAGTAAGAAAATAATTTTATTAGCCGATGATGACAGGGACGACGCAGAAATGTTTTGCGAAGCGTTGGCTGATATAGATGAAAGTATTATTTGTCATTGTGCAGAAAATGGGGATCAAGCATTGAAAATGCTAAATAGTCATGATAAAACACCTGAAGTTGTCTTTTTGGATTTAAATATGCCTATTATGAATGGATGGGAATGTCTGAAACGATTAAAATCGGAAGAGCGTTATAAAGATATTCCGGTAATTATGATTTCTACTTCTTCACACAAAAATGATATGGAAGCTGCCGGCAACCTTGGTGCATTCTGTTATTTTGTGAAGCCAAATAATTTCAACGATCTAAAACAAGTGCTGGGACTGATTACCTCAAATCTTGAAAACGGATTAAAAGAACCTCTTACCAATCTGGAAAAGAACCAATACCTGCATCTTTTTCTTTAGAATTTAAAAATACTTTTCAATTGAGATTTTAAAAACGTATGAATTTCTTTTATAAATAAGAATTTCAAAACGATGTATTTGTGTTTTTTAATTATTTGATTATGAGAACTTTGTTTTCTTCTTAAAAATGCTTTTTCAATTAATTTAAAAAAAATTCAATTTAAACTTGACTAATTCGGTAGAATTAATATATATTTGTATCGAAGAAAATTTATAACATGATGCTTATCCAGAAAGACTGAGGGAATAGGCCCAATGAAGTCTTAGCAACCTGTTGCCGAATAAGGTGCTAAATCCTTCCGCTACAAGCGGGCAGATAAGAAAGATTTCTCCGTAAATCTGTTTAAGATCATCTAACCAAATCTTTATTAATATGAAAGCAGAATCTATTTTATACGCAGGTTATGAATTCTTGAATTCCATTTTTGAAGAAAACGTCTTTGCTTTTTTCTAAATGCTAAAACAATAGTTTATTCCAGATTCTCTTTGTAAAATAAAAATACTGCCAATGACTTCTGACATTGGCCTGAAATTCTTTTGTCTAATCTTAAAACTAAATATAAAATGAAAAAAATACTATTAGGTTTCGCTTTATTTCTTGGGGCTCTTCAAACTCAGGCTCAAGAAAATAATTTACAATTGAAAGGAACGGTCGCCGATACTGTTGCGCAATACGTGTACTTACAGAAGTTTCACAATAAGATGTTTACCACTATTGATTCGGCAAAAGTAAAAGACGGAAATTTTAGTTTTAAAACAAAAGTAAAAACGCCAGATTTATACGGGTTAAGCGTGAATACAGAAAGTTCGCCCTTGTATATTTTTCTTGAAAAAAATCCGATTACAGTAAAATTGAGTCCGAAGAAATATTATACTGCTTCTGTGGTAGAAGGTTCGGCTTCTCAGGATTTGTTTGAAGCGTATAAAAAGAGCAAAGATGTGGAAATCACTAAATTCATAACAGAAAATCCAAAATCAATTGTTTCTGCTTATGTATTGTACAGAAACTGGTCTTATAGATTAACCCCTGAACAGATTACACAGAATATTGCTTTGCTGGATAAAAGTCTTCAGGGCACCACTTACGTGAAAGAATTAAAAGAGCTTGCTATTGTTTTAGACGGATTAGCGGTAGGTAAAAAAGCCCCAGACTTTACAGCCAACGATCCAGAAGGAAAACCAGTCCGTCTTTATGATAACTTAAAAGGTTACACTTTGATTGATTTTTGGGCCTCATGGTGCGGACCTTGCCGAAGAGAGAATCCGAATATTGTAGCGGCGTATAAAGAATTTCATGATAAAGGATTCAATATTGTGGCAATCTCTCTGGATAAAAAGAAGGAAAATTGGATCAAAGGAATTAAGGACGATAATCTAACATGGACACATGTATCTGATTTGCTTTTCTGGAATAGTGCAGTTGCGAAATTATATGGTGTTAGAGCCATTCCAGGAAATTATTTGGTGGATCCAAAAGGAATAATAGTGGCAAAAAATCTATACGGACAAGAGCTGCAATCTACATTGAAAAGACTTTTAGAAAATAAAATCTAAGAAAAAAAAGCACAATCTTGTCATTTCTCGTTCATAGAAATGACAAAAGGAAGAATAAAACAAATTCAAATACAATATTAGTTAATTTAAAATGACAAGGATATGAATGCTATTGAGCCAACAACAAAACCAACAGAACCTGAATGTTACTTTTCTAAATTTAGAGAAAATACGGTAGGAATTGACCATACTTTCGAATCGGTTTACGGAGAACAAAATCTAGTTTATGCAGACTGGGTTGCCAGCGGAAGATTATACGCGCCGATCGAAGAGATCATGCTCAATAAAATTGGTCCCATGATTGCCAATACGCATTCACTTTCAAGTCAGACAGGAAAAACGTCTACTTACGCTTATCAGCATGCGAGAGATATCATTAAAAAATCGGTTAATGCCAATGAATCTGATGTCTTGGTAACAACAGGAAGCGGTATGACGGCAGCTTTATCGAAACTGCAGCGTATCATGGCGCTTCGAACAAAGTCAGAAGAAGATAAGCCTGTCGTTTTCATTACACACATGGAGCACCATTCCAATCAGGTTTCTTGGTATGAAACGAATGCAGAAGTGGTTATTTTGCCACCTGATGAGAATAACTTAGTTGATCCTAACGCTCTTGTAGAAGCCCTTGCAAAATATGAAGATAGAAGCTTAAAAATCGGTTCGTTTACGACTTGTTCGAATGTTACAGGAATTATTACGCCTTATCATGAATTGGCCAAAATCATGCATCAAAACGGCGGACTTTGTTTTGTAGATTTTGCCGCTTCGGCACCGTATGTCAAAATTGACATGCATCCAGAAGATCCAGAAGAACAGTTGGATGCTATTTTCTTTTCTCCGCATAAATTTTTAGGCGGTCCTGGAACTTGCGGTATTCTAGTTTTTAATGAAAAATTATACCAATCTGATTTTCCTGATAATCCAGGTGGAGGAAACGTGAAATGGACCAATCCGTTAGGAAAATATTGTTACAGCGATGTGATAGAAGTAAGAGAAGATGGCGGAACTCCTGGATTTCTGCAGGTTATTAGAACAGCATTGGCTTTAGAATTGAAAGAGCAAATGGGAGTGGAGAACATCAAAAAAAGAGAAAAAGAATTGCTTGACCTTTGTTTTTCGAGACTTCAAAAAATACGACGCTTGTCTATTTTAGGAGATTTAAGCACTGAGCGAATTGGTTGTGTATCGTTTGTAATTGAAGATATTCACTACAATCTGATTGTAAGACTTTTAAACGACCGTTTCGGAATTCAGGTTCGCGGTGGCTGGTCGTGTGCCAGTACTTATGCGCATTATTTGTTTAATATCAACGAAAAGAAATCAGCAGAGATTACAAATGAGTTATTACAGCGAAATCAGACCAATAAACCGGGTTGGGTTCGTTTATCATTGCATCCGACTACGAGTAATGAAGAGCTTTTTTATATCTGTGATGCGATTGAAAAAGTGGCTCTGAATTATAAAAAGTGGAAAAAAGATTATGTATATAATTCGGTTTCAAATGAATTTGAAAATCCCGAAATTAAAGATACCATCGCAAGAGAAGTAAACGAATGGTTTAAGTTAGAGTAGTTAGTAGTAAACCTAACAGGTTTTCAAAACCTGTTAGGTTTTTAGTATATAAGTCCAGATCCGTTCGATAAAATTTGGAAATGATAGTCCTAAAAAGAGAGCAACATGGGCCAATGCACTAAACTCAAACTTTTTTATGATATCATTATTATTTCTGGCAAAATTTATCTTATTCTACGTGAAGAGTACACTTTCGCCATCATTCAATAGTCTATTTTAATAGATGCCGTAAAACAGAAAATAATATTTATACGCCGATAACTATATTTTGATTTCTTTCTAAAATTGCAATGATCTATCTGATTGTTGCAATTTTTTTTGCTTTAAAATAAGCCTTAAAGCCTTAAAAATTGTTCCAATTTATAAAATGGAACAATTTTGAGTGTTTGTTCTTTAAAGTGTTGAATAATAATTGTTTAAATTTATATCAGAATAATTATTGCAAAAGAACAATTTCAGATTTTACGCCGTGACTTTTTTATAGAAAGATTTCAAGTTTTACCGAAAGGTTTCTTGAAGAATATTGATTACAAATTCCCAAAAATTAAAAATTAAATCAATATAATCGGATGTGTTATTGGCAATTTAGAGTTTTAAATTTAAAACATTTGACTCTTGTCTTATTGTGCTGCTGTAACTTCAATTTTGCGCAGCAGGATACCAGCAGTCTTGCATCTGCAAAAAAAATAAGACTCGACGAAGCAATTTTATTAGGCATTAAAAATAACCGGCAATTAAAACTGGCAAATGCTGATTTGGCTATTGCTAACGAAAATGTCGGTCAGGCAAAAATTGCAAAAGCGCCAAGAATAAGCTTAAACGGCGGATACAATTATATCGGAGATCCTAAACTCTATGAAGGGTTTTATGCCAGAAATGTCACCGTAGATTATTACGATCATCAGGCTTTTGCCAATATTATTTCTTCACTTCCAATTTACGCTGGAAATGCCATTAATACCAGAATTAATCAGCAGGAATTAATCAGTGAAATGCAGGAATCTGCTGTAAAAATGACCGAAGCCGACGTTAAAAATGCCATTACAGAACAATATTTCACGCTCGAGAAACTGTACCGCCAAATTGAGGTTACGAAACAGAATATTATCAATACCGATATTCGAATAAATCAGTTGAAATCGCGTGTAAAAAACGGTCAGAATCTGACAAGTGATCTTTTGAGAACCGAGTTGCAGCAGTCTAATTTTAAGGTTTCGGTTTTTAGAAGCACCAATACCATTCAGCTCATCAGCAATTATTTGGATATCTTAATCGGTTTTCCAACCAATACGATTCTGAAACCCGAAGTGACAGAAAGTATGATTCCGACAGAAAACATGAACCTGCAGGAAAGTTTAGATGAAGCTTTTCAAAACAGAGAAGAAATAAAACGGGCAGGAATACGAATCAAGTTATCTGAATCTTCACTGAGTTTAACCAAAAGCGGATTTAAACCCAATTTAAATGCAAATCTTATTCTGAATACAGAATATCCGGCGCAATGGCCCAATTATGTAAACATTCTCAATTACTGGGCGGCAGGACTTTCTTTAAACTGGGATATTTCGAGTTTTTATAATTTGAAACATCGTATAAGTGGTGACAAACTGGAAATTGATAAAAGTAATATCGCTCTGGAAGTCACCAAAGATCAGATTACGACAGAAGTAAAAAATGCATTCGTAAGATATGCTGAAAGCAAAGAGAATATCAAAACCTACAAAAAAGATGTTGAGCTGTCGATGAGCAATTATAAAATTGTAAAAAGCCGATATGATAACGATTTTGCATTAATCAGCGAGATTGTAGATGCAGAATTACAGCTAAATAACTCCAGAATTTCACTTGTAAACGCCAATTTAGATTTAATCATTCAATATTACTCACTTCAATATGCAATGGGCAAACTTTAAAATTTCTTGTTATGAGCGAAGCAGATACACAAAAAGAGGCAGTTCAGAAAAGTGAAAAAAAGAGAAACAGCATTCTCACTGTCCTTTCTTTTGTTTTTTTAATTGCAGGAGGAGTGTGGATTTTAAGTTTATTCTTTGATTTCAGCTCTTATGAAACTACAAATAATGCTCAGGTAGAAGCTTACATCAATAATGTTGCGGCAAGAGCAACTGGCCATATAAAAGAAATCCGTTTTGAAGCCAATCAGCAGGTGTATAAAGGCGATACATTGGTTGTTTTAGACGATTCAGAATATATCATCAAAGTCAAACAAGCAGAAGCTGATTTGGCTATAGCCGAAGGAAATCTGCATTCGCTACAGCAAAATATAACCACTTCGATTTCTAATCAGGCTTCTGGAAAAGAAAAGCTGGCGGGAGATTTGGCGAGTTTAGAAAAAGCACAAAAAGATTATCAGCGTTTCAAGAATATGTATGCCGATTCGGCTGTGACGAGAAATCAATATGATCAGGTTATTTCCAAATTAAAATCGGAAGAAGCTTATGTAAAGGCTGGCAGAAAAGGTCTAGATGCCAGCAGTTCGATTACCAAACAAAGTTCGATTAATCTTGAAGCTGCCACAGCAACCGTTGCGAGAAAGAAAGCAGATCTTGATGCAGCAAAATTGCAGCTGTCTTATACGGTTATATTGGCTCCCGCTGATGGTTTTGTTGGCGAACGAAATTTGTCTATTGGCGAATTAATCAATGCCAATCAAACCATTGCGACAATCGTACTGACTGAAAAATTATGGATTTCAGCGAATTTTAAAGAAACTCAAATCGAAAAAATAAAGCAAGGACAAGAAGTGACCATTACAATTGATGCCTTAGACGGAAAAGAATTTAAAGGAAAAGTTGCTGGTTTTTCTCCAGCCACAGGAGCCAAATTCTCTATGGTTGAACCCGATAATTCGACTGGAAATTTTGTGAAAATCACACAGCGTATTCCAGTGAAAATTGAATTTGAAACTCTAACAAAAGAGCTTCAGGAAGTAAGACCAGGAATGAATGTAACAGTTGAAGTAAAAAAATAAGAGATGTTTGCAGGGAAAAAAAGGAGCGTTTTTACATTGGCAGGATTGTATATCCTGACGATTCCTTTTTTTAACGGACTCAATGTCACAACTTATGATAATTCGCAGATATTAGGACATTTCGGACCTTCTACCACGGCTTTTAGTTATGCGGTTTACATTCCCATTTTTGCAATGTTGGCTTTTTTGCCTTTAGGCTTGAAATTAGGAAAACAAATTAAAGTTCGAACCATGATTTTATCGGTTTCGTTTTTGTCTCTGCTTTTCAATACGGCATCCTTGTTTGCGCCCACTATTGTTTGGTTTGTTTTATGCCGTTCGCTTTTGGCAATTGTTTCCATTATCGGAATATTTGCTTCGATGGTGCCCATTTTGTTAAAATACAATCCAGCTTTAAATATGGCTTTGATGTATGGAATTTTTCAGTTTATTCAAAAAGGGAGCCAGCATTTGTATCAGTATTTAGGAGCACATTTTGTGAGTTTTCATAATTGGACGTTTGGAATTTATTTTCTGAATGTCAACTTTTTGATCTGTATTATTCTGGCTTGGTATTTTTACAGAGCCGATGTGGCGCCTCTCAAAACCAAATTTCAATTTGATTGGAGAGGCTGGATTATACTGATTCTATTTTTTACGATTATCCTTTTTTTATGTGCCGAAGGTCAGACCAGAAATTGGTTTAATGATCCTAAAATAACATTAGCTTCAGCAGTTTTGTTTATCGTGGCAGGAATCTATTTGCTTCATGTTCGTTTTACGGAAGAACCATTAATTAATCCGGATGTTTACAAATTTAAAAATGTGATTCCCGGTGCATTTTTAATGTTTTATATCGGAATAATGAATGGGACAGGAAGCGTTGTAACGGGCTATATGACCAATGTTTTAGGTTTTGATCCTGTTTTGGGAGCGGTAACGCATCTCTCACTTTTAATTGGATTATGTATTTCAATTCCGCTTTCGACTTATCTTTTATACAAACGCATTTATCTGGCAACCATTTGGGTCATTGGTTTTGCCTGTTACGGAATGTACCATATTATACTGTTTTTCAGATTCTATCCAGGAATTGATGCATCTGATTTTTATCTGCCATTAATTTTTAAAGGGTTAGGAATGGGATTTCTTTTTCCTGTTTCGCTGCTTTACATTTCAGAGGGAATTCCTCCGTTTTTGAGCACATCGCGCATGATGACTGGAATTATTGCTCAGGCAGTTTTTGCTTCTTTGTTGGGAAGTGCTGTTTTAGGAACTTTTATTTCGAACATGAATGTGCAGCATAAAACTGGTCTGAGCCAGCAACTGAGTCCGATAAATAAACAAGCCGAAAATCAGTTGGAAAATTCAAAAAGACAATTTTTATATATGGGTTTATCAGATGCCGAAGCACAGAAAAAAGCAGAAAAAAGCCTTTCTAATCAAACCTCGCAAGCCTCAATATTATTGGCTTATAAAGATATTTATCTCGTTATGTCTGCAATTTGTTTTCTGCCTATTTTCATTATACTGATTTTCAAACTTTGGCGTAGACCAATTGGAAGAGTTGAAGTAGAGCCGATTCCGATTTGAAGATGAAAGATGAAAGATGAAAAATGAAAGATGAAAAATGAAAGAAGCAAGAGTAAAGAAGTAAGAACATAGATTTTTTCCGAGGTTTCGGGATTGGAATTTAATATTTGAAATTAACATTATGATAGTAAAAAAAGATCGTTTTTTATACCGCTTTTGGACTCAAGAAAAAGGGCTCAGCGGTATGTTGATATTGCTGTTTATCATGCATTTCATTATCATTCCTTTTTTCGGCAGTTATACACGCTTTGTGGTTGCTGTTAATATATTTTGGATGCTGTTTCTCTTTGCTGGAATTTTGGCATTATCCAAACATAAAAAACAGGCTCTAATTATTTCAATAATTCCATTTTTATTTATTGTAACGCAATGGATTAATTATTTTGAACATAATATTTTTATTCTCTTTGCCGACCTTATTCTTTCTATTGCCATCATGCTTCTGCTAATTACTTTGGTTTTAATAAAAGTTCTAGAACCTGGTCCAGTCACCACTTACCGCATTGTGGGTTCGATTGTAGTTTACATGCTGTTGGTTCATTTTTGGTCAACCCTTTATTTATTTCTTTTTGAACATATTGAAGGTGCTTTTCAGATAACCGAAACGAAATTTACAAGCAATAGCGATTTGGCTAGTTTTATGTATTTCAGTTATATCTGTATCACTTCAACAGGTTTTGGGGAAATAGTGCCTCTTCATCCTTTGGCTCGTTCCCTAGTTCAGATTGAAGTGCTTACGGGCGTTTTGTATCCAGTAATCTTAATTGGAAGGTTGGTTTCAGATGCCAATTTCTCTATTAATAAGACTGAGAAGTAATAAAGAATAAAGAATAAAGAAGTCAGAGTACGGATTTATAGAGAGAATTCATTCACCATTAACAATTCACAATTATAACCATTCACCATTAAAAACAATAATCATGAAAACAACTTATTCGAATAAAAAGAAAGAACTCTTTGATACTATTTTGCAGTTATTTTTCATATTTCTCCTTGTTGGGTTTTGTCTTAAATTGCTGTTGCCTTTTTTTATGCCTATCCTTTGGGCTATAATACTGTCTGTTGTATTTTATCCGTTGTTTAATTCATTGCAGCGAATATTAAAAGGACGTAAAGCATTGGCATCGGTTGTCATTACTATTTTGATTATTGCCATTATGGTGGTGCCTCTTATTTATTTCCTGAAAGCGGCGACTGGCAATTTTTTGGAACTGAAGGACAGCTTTGAAGCAGGAACGCTTAAAATTAGTCCACCGGGGCCTTCTATAAAGGAATGGCCGATAATTGGGAAGCCTCTTTACGAGTTTTTGCTAACGATGTCAACAGATTTGGAACAAGGCGTTGTTAAATATCAAGATCAGATTAGAGAATTGTCATCTAAAATTATGGCAAGTATTTTGAGTTCTGGTGCTGCATTTCTTCAATTTATACTTTCGGTTATTATTGCTGGAGTTTTATTAGTATCGCCAGGAGGTAAAGCTTTCTTTATGAAATTCCTTAAAAAAATTGCAGGAAGTGAAGCTGAAGAAATTATGACAATTTCTGTTTCAACAATTTATCAAGTGGTTAAAGGCATTTTGGGTGTTGCCGTTATTCAGACTCTGATCCAGGCCATCGGATTATTTATGGCTGATATCCCTTATGCGGGAATATTGACCTTGATTTGTTTGATATTTTCTATTTTACAAATTGGACCCATTATAATTAATATTGGAGTTATTATCTATCTTTTTTCAACAGGAGATTCTGGCCATGCTGTTTTTTGGACTGTGTTTTTTATCATCAGCGGACTTTCAGATAATGTTTTAAAGCCGCTTCTATTAGGTAAAGGAGCGCTTGTGCCAATGCTTGTAATTTTTCTGGGTGTAATTGGCGGTTTTATCATGTCTGGTTTTATCGGATTATTTGTCGGACCAATTGTGTTTTCAATTGGATATAAATTATTTGTAGCATGGCTGGATGATAATCCTGAGCCAGCTGCAGAACCTGCGGACGATATTGAAATTGTTTAAATTGTAAATTGTGAAATGTGAAATGTGAAATGTGAGATGTGAGATGTGAGATGTGAGATGTGAATGTGAATGTGAACTGCAAGATATGAGTATCATTTTACTTTTCACATCTTACAATCTAAACATCTCACAACTTAAACATTTTACATTTGAATTAACAATTCACAATTTATAATTCACAATTAAAAGAAGTATTTTTGCAGGATTATAATTCCAGCAAATGAAACGTTCCGGCACGGCAGATCTTCCTTTACATTATGGACATGTTCCATTATGGCTTGCTGAGCGAATGTCTAAACTTGGTTTTGCCATTGTGGAAACCATTGCTATGGAATTTTCTACTGCTGAAGTTATTAGCAAATTAAGCAATCCGTTTTGGTTTCAGAGTTTTGGAGCTGTAATGGGAATGGATTGGCATTCGTCTGGAATTACAACTTCGGTGCTTGGAGCTTTGAAAAAATCGGTTAATCCGCACTCAAAAGAGTTGGGAATTTATATCTGCGGAGGAAAAGGAAAACATTCTATGGCTACGCCACAAGAACTTTTATTTGTGGGAGAAAAAACAGGCCTCGATGGAATCAATCTTGCCAGCTGCAGCCGACTTACGGCAAAAGTGGACAATACCGCCATTCAAGACGGATTTCAATTGTATCAGCATAATTTTATTGTAGATAATAAAGGACAATGGGCTGTTATCCAGCAGGGAATGAATCCGAATTCTCGAACAGCCAGAAGATACCATTGGCACTCGCAAGATTTAAAATCTTTTATCAACGAACCGCACACGTTTATTTATGGCGAAAACCAGGGTTCGATTTTAAATCTTACAGCCAATGCCGCAACAAAATCTCGCGAAGGTATTTTAGAATTGGTAAAAGAATCGCCAGCTAAAATCATAAAAGAAATGCAGCATCTTTCTATGCCCGCGCACCATGATGTGAGAATGGAAGATGTGAATATGAAAAGATTGGGCGCCATGCTTTGGGCTACGCATGAAAATAAGCCCGAAGATTTTGAAGAACTGTTACTCTTAAAAGGAATGGGGCCGAGGGCTTTGCAATCTTTAGCTTTGGTAAGCGAAATCATTTATGGAACTCCAACACGATTTGAAGATCCAGCACGTTTTTCATTTGCTCATGGAGGAAAAGACGGACATCCCTTTCCTGTTCCCGTTAAGATCTACGATGAAACTATTGATACGTTGCAAAGAGCGATTAATCGCGCCAAAATCGGAAATAGCGATAAATTGAGTGCCATTCAAAAACTATCTGAGATTTCGCGGAAAGCAGAAGAAAGTTTTACGCCAAACTCCAATTTTGATGCGCTTGTTCAAAGAGAAAGAGAAGAATCGTACAAGTATGGCGGAAGAACCGTTTTTGGCGATGCAAAACCTCCTAAAAAGAAACCTATAAACCCAAACAATCAGCTGGAATTATTCTAAAAATTATAATTTTCTATCAGCCTTTAGTTATATAAAAATCCAATAATGTCACAAAACGAAAAATCAATTTATACCTTACAATTCATTTTACTTTGTTTGAGTTCTTTATTATTTTCATCAAGTTTTAATATGATGATTCCTGAACTTCCTAATTATTTAAGCAGTTTGGGAGGAGCAGAGTACAAAGGGCTTATTATCTCATTGTTTACATTAACAGCTGCGATTTCGAGACCTTTCAGTGGTAAGCTTACCGACAAATGGGGACGTGTTCCTGTTATGGCAATAGGTTCTTCGGTATGTGTGGTATGCGGATTTTTGTATCCGATTTTGAGTTCTGTTTCAGGGTTTTTATTACTTCGTTTGGTTCATGGTTTTTCAACAGGATTTAAACCAACCTCGACATCGGCTTATGTGGCAGATATTATTCCGCAGCACAGATGGGGAGAAGCTCTCGGAATGCATGGATTATGTTTTAGTATTGGAGGTGCACTAGGGCCTGCGCTGGGAAGTATGATTGTAAATAATTATGGAATCAATGTGATGTTTTACACTTCGTCATTTTTGGCTTTCTTTTCAATTATAATCGTAATGAACATGAAAGAAACTCTTAAGTCGAAAGAAAAATTGAACAGATCAATGTTCATTATAGGAAGAAACGATATTGTAGATAAAAATGTGTTTCCTGCGGGAATTATTACTTTTCTTTCGTACACTGCTTTCGGACTTATTTTAACCTTAATTCCAGATTGGAGTGAGCATTTGGGAGCGACAAATAAAGGTATATTTTTTACAGCTTTTACGGTAGCTTCGGTTATGGTGCGTTTTGGGGCAGGAAAAGTTTCAGATAGACATGGCCGACCAAAAGTGATCATGGCTGGATTAATCATAACTTCGATTGCTCTTTTTATAATTAGTTCGGGAAGAGATATTGAGATGTTATTGATTGGAGCTGGAATTTATGGAGTTGGGACTGGTATTTTGTCTCCAGCAATTAGCGCATGGACCATAGATATGAGCAATCCTGAACATAGAGGGAAAGCGGTTGCCACTATGTATATTTCGATGGAACTCGGAATTGGATTAGGAGCGCTTTTGGGTGGAACTTATTATAATGATCAAATCAATCGCATACCGCAAATCATTAGATTTGATATATTGGTGCTAATTTTAGGAATTGCATATCTTACATATTGGGCAAGAAATAAAAAGGGAATTAAAGCATAATTTTATAAAGCATTATTCTTTCCGAATATTTAGTTGCACTTTAAAATTGCCATAATAAGGATTATCGGCCATTAGCGAATGTCCAATTATTAAAACATGAGTTCCTTTTTGTTTCAGCGGAATTTTCAAATCCATTCCAAAAGGACCGTCTGAGGTTTTGTCAGGAAAAATAATCTGATTAAATCGGATGTTTCCTTTTCCCGCATCTGGTAAAATTTGAGCGTTTAATTCGCCCAAATCTTCATTTTTAAATTGAACATATACTTTTGAATTTAGAGAATCTAAATGGCCTTCAGCTGAAAACACATTTTCTTCATTTTTGAAATTCATAGCAATAGTATCGCCTATTTGTTTATTTTCCTGCTTTTTTTCTTTTTGAACAACAGGCATTGGTGATTCAGCAGATTCAGCAGAAGCTTTTTTGTTTTCCTTCTGCTGACATGAAAAAAAGAAAATTGAAATTAGAAGTATAAACCAATTTTTCATAGTGCTATTTTTAGTTCATCATTTCAAAGCTTCCTGGTTTTTCTTCGTTCTCATCATATTCTCCTGCAAGATTATCATTTAAATCTTCTTCTTCTTCCCAGTCATTTTCGTCATATTCCGAGTCGAAATCATATTCAAGATTATCTTCCAATTCTCCTAGTTCTAGATTGTAGTGATTAGAAGCTGTCAGCCTATTGTTATAATCGCCTTCTAGATAATCATCATAATTTAATAATAGCTGTTCCTCGTAAGAATTCATTTCTAATCCAAATTCGTCTGACATGTAATTTTCTGATCTCATATTAAATAAGTTTTAAAGAATAATTGTATCTAATTCTGTATTAGATTATTCTAAAATTACATTCTAACACGGCTAATTGTTTTATATAATTTTCTAACAGTCTTATCAAATTTTCATTTAACCAAAAAAAGGCAAGGGCAAGAAGATTGAAAAAGTACAAATTGGTTCTTTTTCCAACTATAATTCTGGCTATTCAATATTATTAAGATTAATCATATTGATATTTAAAAAAATGCTTTACGAAATCCTTTGCGCTTGTTTTAACTGCATCATCTTTTGGTTTTTAACACTAAAAATGTTTAATATTGTGTTTTTGATCCTCACTTTTTATTGTTAATGTCTGTTTACCGCAAATATGCTGATCATATTTTATTGAATCTTCTTAAGGAAGATGATCAATTAGCGTATACAGAAATTTTTGAGAGATATTCCAGACTTTTAGTAAATCATGCTTACAAAATGATTGGGAATCAGGATGAATCAAATGACGTTGTTCAAGAAGTATTTTTATTTATTTGGAACAAACGCCATGAGCTGGAAATTACGGGTTCTCTATCTTCTTATTTGTACAAAGCAACAAAAAACAAAATCCTTAATCATATTGCTCACGAAAAAGTAGTTTCGCGTTATGCCGATTCGATTTCGAATTTTATTGAAAGCGATTATGTTTTTGCTGATTCTAAACTTAGAGAAAAAGAATTGGAGGCAATGATTGAAAACGAAATAGCCTTACTTCCTGAAAAAATGCGTGAAGTTTTTCTTTTAAGAAAAGTAGAAGAACTTTCGTATGATGAAATTGCCTTACAATTAAATATAACCGACAAAACAGCTAAACAGCAAGTTTATAATTCGCTGAAAATTCTTCGTGGAAAACTAAAATCGGCCCTAAATGTTTTCATTTGGTAATTTTTTCTTGTTCTTTTTGTTAAAATTTAAAACAAAATTTACTTCTAATAACCTCATTAATAAAGAGAAACTAACGTTTCGATGAATTTATTAATGATAAATTAATATTTTTTTGATTTTCATCTATGACAAAACCCATTTCTAACTGTCTTACTATAAAACAAGACAAAATTTCGTGTTGTAATTATGAATGAAACTGAATTTCTAGAACTGCTTAAAAAATATCAAAATGGCACTTTATCTCATGAAGATAAGGATAAACTTGATGTGTGGTATTTACATAAAGCGTCGAATAGCAAGAGACAGCTTAGTGAGTACGAACTGGCAGATAGTTACGAACATTTGAAATCGAGGCTTCCGTTGGCTCAGAAAACGAAAGTGATTAGTCTTTGGCCACGCGTGGCAGTCGCGGCATCGATCGCGGTGCTGTTGGGCGCAGGAATATTCTTTTTTGCGAAACCGGAAACAGGGGCAAAACAAGAAAATATTCAGATTGTCGAAAAGGCAAAAGATATTGCTCCAGGCGGAAACAGGGGGATTTTGACACTTTCTAACGGAAAGCAGATTGTACTTTCGGATATTTCTTCGAAAGATATCATTGCTAAAGAAGATCAAGATGAGGTAACTATAAAAATGGATGCCAATGGAGTGATTACTTATGTTATAAATCCAGATGCAGATATTTCAAAAGAAAATGGCAATTCATTTAATACACTTTCTACGCCAACTGGAGGGCAATATAATATTGTCTTAGCAGACGGGACAAAAGTATTTCTGAATGCCGTTTCGTCCATCAAATATCCAACTCAGTTTAACGGAGATCAAAGGGTGGTAGAATTGGAAGGAGAAGCCTATTTTGAAGTTGCTAAAAATAAAAATAAACCCTTTATAGTAAAATCAGATAAACAAAGCATTGAGGTTTTAGGGACACATTTTAATGTTCATGCCTATAATAATGAAGCGACTGTAAAAACTACATTATTGGAAGGAAGTGTTGCGGTTTCTTCTAAAAATCAGAGAGCAATTTTAAAACCAGGCCAGCAGTCTAATATAAGTGATAATGCTGCTAAAATTACAATTAGAGAAGTTGATACAGAAGCAGCAATAGCTTGGAAAAATGGCCGATTTAAATTTGATAATGCTGATTTAAAATCGGTAATGAAACAGCTTGAACGCTGGTACGGAATTAAAGTAGAATACCGTCGCGATGTTTCAGATGTGAGATTTAACGGAGGTACTTTTAGAAATAAAAATTTGTCTGAAGTATTAAAAGTACTTGAGCTTAGCAATATACAATTTAAGGTTGAAGGAAAGACGATTATTGTTTATCCCTAACCTTTAAGTTTAACCGATTATATTGAGTTTATAAACTAAAAAACCAGAGGCAGTTGCGATGCTTCTGGTTGTTTAAAAAGTTTATAGCCAATATAAGTTGTCCACTATTGTTTAACTATAACCAATGTAAATGTATGAAATTAAATTTACAACCAAAAAAACCTTACAAAAAACTTAAAAAAAAGATTCCAAAAGTTAGTTTTCTGGCTTTATTAAGTCTTCTGTTTACTTTGTTTTGCAGTTATAAGAGCCAAGCTCAGACTATTACTGTCAATTTTAAAGACGCATCGCTTGAGACGGTATTAAAAGAAGTGGCCAAACAAGCTAATTATGAAGTTTTTTACACTCAAAAACTGCTTAAAGATGCTAAACCTGTTACTATTAATGTAAAGAATTCTTCATTGAAGGAAACTTTAAATCGGATTTTCAGCGGTCAGAATTTAAAGTTCAATCTTGCAAACCAAACTATAGTAGTTACTGGTTCAAAGGATAAATCCGAGAGCTTGGGAAACGAATTAATCGATATAAGAGGAAAAGTATTAAACAATAAAAATGAACCTTTTCCTGGGGTAACGGTTACGGTTTCTGGAACCAATAGAGTAAGTGTAACCGATTTTGATGGTAGTTTTTCTTTTGATAAAGTTCCATCGAGTGCTGTTCTTGAATGTTCTGGATTAACTATTGAGAATAAATCTTTTGGGATTGCAGGACGCACAGAATTAACACTCATTGTGGAAGACAAGGTGGCTGCAATGAAAGAAGTTGTGGTAACGGGTTTTCAAACCATTGCCAGAAGTAATTTTACTGGTGCTATTGGTAAAGTTGATCAAAAGGTGTTAAATGAAAATATTAATGGTAATTTATCTAGTGCGCTTGAAGGCCGTGTAGCTGGTTTGATGTTTCAAAAAAATCCAAGCGGACTTGGATCTGATCAGCCTATATTAAGAGGTATCGGTACTTTTTCTGCAGATGTGGGGTACAGCCCTCTTGTAGTAATAGATGGTCTGCCAACGGAATTAACATTGGATGAAATCAATCCTTATGATATTGAAAGCGTAGATGTGCTTAAAGACGCCGCTGCGGCTTCTATCTACGGATCAAGAGCGGCAAATGGTATTATTGTATTAACTACCAAAAAAGGAAATGGTAAGTTAAAAGTTACGGTAAACTCAGATTTCTTTATTTCAGATAAACCAAATTTGAGAGATATGAACTATGCCTCGACAAGTGATCTAATTGATTTTGAACAGGCGGTTTATAATAGAGAAAGAGCAAGATTTGCCGATACGGCTACCATGTTTAGCAGTTACGGAGATGTTGGAAACAGCAGTACTAAATATTACAGTCCACTTTATCAATTAAACAGAAATTTGGAAGAAGGTAAAATTGATAATGCCAATTACAACAGTACTCTTGCGCAATGGAGAAAGAACGATTACAATAAAGATTACCGTGATAATGTTTGGCAAAATGAATTCAGACAACGTTATAATATTGCATTTTCAGGAAGTACAAGCAAACAGAATACTTATGTTTCTCTTAATTACGATGAATCTAAAAATCGTATAAAATACAATACAGGACGCGCATTCAATCTTTATGCAAAAAGTAGTTTTCAGATAAACGATTGGCTAAATGCAACATTTGGAATAAATGGAACATACAGTAATGATGATGTTACAGAATATGATCTAGGCAATTACGACATTCAAAAACGATACGAACGTATTACAGATGATAACGGAAATTTAGTGCAATCTTCCTTTGCATCAGTTAAAGATGGATTTACTTCTAGCGGTGCTCTTAATCCAGCAATGGTTGAAAAATTGGCAGGCTTAAGCGGTTTTAAATCTTTTAATTTTAATGTTTTAGATGCGCTTAAAGAAGGTATTGAGGAGCAAAATTCATTAAGCCTAAGAACTTTCGCTAACGTAAAAGCTAAATTATGGAAAGGTCTAAGCTTTAATACACAATTTCAATATGAAGTAAGAAAAAATGATAGAGAACAATATCATGATGTCAATTCTTATAGAATGCGTTATGCTATCAATGCATTAACAGGCTATAATCCGACTACAAATGCATACACTTACGTTGATGGCTTTTCTACAGGAGGAAGATACAAACAGGCAAGCAGTCAGGCAAGTAATTATTCTTTTAGAAATCAATTAGATTTTAATCAAGAGTTTGCAGAAGGCAAGCACTCAGTTAATGCATTAGTTGGTACAGAAATGCGCGAAACTTTTGTTCCAAGAAGCATAGAGCAACTTCGATATGGGTATGATCCTGTTACGCTTACTTCTGCAGTATTAAACAATCTTGCACTTAGCCAAACGGGAGTTTCTAGTTATATTTTTGGGAGTAACAGAACACTTTCAGCGTTAGGCAGAACACAGCAAGAAATCCTTCACCGTTACTTTTCTATTTTTAGTACTGCCAGTTATACTTATTTATCAAAATACAACCTTACGGGGAGTTACCGAGTAGATAGAGCAGATTTGTTTGGAGTTGATCCAAAATATAAAAACCGCCCATTATGGTCTGTAGGTTTAGGCTGGAATATCAGCAATGAAGATTTTATGAAAGAAGTTAAATGGGTAAGTATGTTAAAATTGAGATCAACTTATGGTATAAACGGAAATGTTGATCAAAATACCACACCTTATATTACCGCTACAAGAAGAAACGATAACCTGTATCAATCTTTACAATATACAAATATTACGGCTCAGCCAAATCCGATGTTAAGATGGGAAAAAACACAAAGTACCAATATTGGTGTAGATTATAGCTTATTTAGAGCTAAATTAAACGGTACGATTGATGTTTATCACAAATACAGCAGCGATTTATTGGCGACTACAGATCTTGATCCTACTGTTGGTGCTTTGTCGAGAAAAATCAATGCAGGAGCTCTATTAAATAAAGGTATAGAATTTAGTATTGGTTCTGAATGGTATAATAACGGTAATTTCCGCATTAATTCTAATTTAGTTTTTGCCCACAACAAGACAACCGTTAAAAAAGTAACAAGAGCAGAATCGACAGCATCGGTATATGTTTCTTCGCCAACCAATTTTTTTCTAGAAAATGAATTATTTAATAGCATGTATGCTTACCAATACGGAGGAACAGTAAATGGTTATCCTTACGTTTTGGATGAAAATGGAAATCCTTCTATAACTTTTGATGAAAACGGAAATCCAGTTTCTACAAGTATAAAAACAATTACCAATGCAGATGCCCTAGTAAATGTGGGGACTTTAATGCCAACTTACACAGGTTCATTATCTCAGCGTTTTTCGTATAAACAATTCGATTTAAATTTCTTGTTTGTTTTCTCGGGAGGAAACGTAATGCGTAAAGAAACCTTAGATATGAGTTCTGATGCCGTAAATCTTTCTGGTATCACAGATCGTTATACTGACACAAATAGAAATGACAATACTCGTTTGTATGTTGATTTTGCCGAAAATATTAGAAATTATGCAGGAACAATAAGCAGCCAATGGAGAAACTCAACAGCAAATGTTGTAGATGGCGATTATATTAAATTGAGAAATATTTCTTTGGCTTATAATCTTCCTAAAGCTTTTGCAACTAAAATAAAGATGGCGTCTGCAAAATTTACTTTTCAAATGAATAATATTTGGTATTGGAGTGCAGCTGGTAATCGTATTGATCCAGAGGTTTATAGTCTAAATTCTGGTACACGTAATTTACCATTGCCAAAAACGTATTTACTAGGTCTTAATCTTACTCTTTAAAAATGAAACAGGTTTATATACTATTATTGTCTTTGATGATGTTAACGATTTCATCATGCGAAGAATACACTGAAATAACACCCAAAGGCGCTTTGGTGATCGAAACTCCTCAACAATTTCTTGAATTAGTTTCGCTGCCAAATAGAGGGTATCCAATCAATAACTTTCAATATTTGTCAGATGACCAATGGATGAGAGAAGCCAACGTAATAGGAAGAACGCCAAACATTGACATCATTAATTTTACTTTTGATGAAACTATAGACAGGGTTTCTTTATTCACAGCTTCAAGTTTTTATAATCAAGCTTATACTTATATTAATAGATGGAATACTGTTATTTCGTTGGTTGATGATAGTAAAGGAGATGAGAGCATAAAGCAATTGGCCAAAGCCGAAGCTAAAATTTACAGAGCATACGATCATTTCTTATTAGTAAATACGTATGCTAAGGCATATGATCCGCAAACCGCTGCGACTGATGGAGGAATTTGTATCATGGATAAATTTGATCTGGAAGCGCAGCCTTCAAAATCTACTGTTGCCCAGGTTTACGATTTCATACAAAAAGATATAGAAGATGCGTTGCCATATCTGAAGGAAAAACCAATGGATGTTTATCACCCATCACTCGCATTTGCCTACGCATTTAAAGCTAAAGTACATTTGTTTAAACGCGAAATTGCGGCGGCACAGGCTGCGGCAGAAAAGTCATTGAGTTATAACAATCAGATATTTGATATGGTTGCTTACAGCGCAAAAGGAGGGCCAACATCAGTGGCTGTTCCAGCTGCAGACAATATTGAAGTTCTTAGTTATATGTACATGACAGGTTATAACGAAATGAATTTTGCGCAGAGCTATATTATTAGCCCTGAATTGAGAACTTTATTTGGAACAAATGATGCTCGTTTTAATTTGTTTTTCAATTCTACCAGTACAACCAATTTAGATCAGGGTTCGAATACTGCTTATTGGGGAGTTCAATATACAAGGTTTTTTTATCCAACAGTTGGCATGAAGACTACTGAAGTATATTTAATGCTGGCAGAATGTTATGCCAGAGACAATAAATTAAACGAAGCAGTAGGAGTTTTAAATACTTTAAGAGCAAAACGTATTCTATCTGGCACAGTAAATTTAACGGTTCCTGCTACTAGAAAAGAAACTATGGAATTGGTGGTGAACGAACGCAGAAAAGAACTACTGTTAGGATTTAATAGATTTTTTGACCTAAAGCGATTAAATACAGAAGCAGAATATGCAAAAACAATAACAAGAGTATTTCCAATCGTAAACAAAACAGTTCCTCAAAAGACTTATACATTGCAGCCTAACTCAAGATTGTACATTATTCCGTTTCCTTTATCGGCACTGACAAAAAATCCAAAGCTTACTTTAAATACAGACGAAAAAGTTCCGTTTTAATTTCAATGAAAAAGTTAATTATAATACTAACCATGCTGTCTGCTTGGCAGCATGGTTTTGCTCAAACCCCAGAAAAAAAAGCCGATAGTACCAGTACACAGCCCAAAGGCATGCAGGCTTATAATAAGGTAATAACAGAAAAAGCAAAAAATAAATCAGGGCTTTTTACTGTAAGCCAGGTTGATACTAAATATTATTTTCAGATTCCAGATAGCTTGTTTAATAGATACATGCTAGTGGTAACACGATATTTATCTACTCCGGAAGGAATGGGAGCTTTTGGAGGAGAAAAAGCCAACGAACAAACCATTTATTTTGAAAAAGGAGCTAATAACACGGTTTATTTGAGATCGCTGCAATATAAGCAAGATGTGCGTTCGGCTGATTCAATGTTGGCAAAAGCATTGGCTGGAAGTAATGAAAACCCAATTGTAGGGGCTTTTCCAATAAAGACAACTAATCCAGATAACGGAAATATTGTTATTGATGTAACAGATGCATTCAAAAAAGATAATCCGATGTTTTCTTTAGAAAGCAAAGAGAAAACAGAAAAAAAACTGACTTCTCTTGCCGATGATAAATCTTTTATTGAGGCTATTGATACCTATGCAATCAATATCGAAGTGAAAACCACAAAAACGTACACAAGCAGTACTGCAAGCAGCGGAAGCATAACCATTAGATTAAATACATCTATTGTATTATTGCCTAAAACACCAATGCGCAAACGCTTTTTTGATGAAAGAGTGGGATACTTTGCCAACAAATATGTCCTTTTTGATGATGACGAACAACGCGCACAGAAGAAATTTATCATTCAGAGATATCGTTTAGAGCCAAAAGAGAAGGATATTAAAAAATATCTAAAAGGCGAATTGGTTGAACCAAAAAAGCAAATCGTTTATTACATAGATCCAGCAACGCCAAAAAAATGGAGGCCATATTTAATTGCGGGAATCAACGACTGGCAGAAAGCTTTCGAGGCCGCTGGTTTTAAAAATGCGATTGTAGGGAAAGAATGGCCAGAAGACGATAAAACGATGAGTCTAGAAGATGCAAGGTATTCTGTAGTAAGATATTACGCTTCTGAAACGCCAAATGCCTATGGGCCTCGTGTGAGCGATCCAAGAAGCGGTGAAATTATAGAAAGCCATGTTGGTTGGTATCATAATGTGATGAAATTAGTGCAGCGCTGGTATATGATTCAGGCTGGACCTCTTGACGCGAGAGCAAGAAAAATGCATCTGGATGATGAATTAATGGGACAATTAATCCGTTTTGTTTCTTCGCATGAAATAGGTCACACTATTGGTTTACGCCATAATATGGGAGCAAGTAATGCTACTCCAGTAGAAAAACTTCGTGACAAAAAATGGGTAGAAGCCAATGGCCATACCGTTTCTATTATGGATTATGCCCGCTTTAATTATGTGGCGCAGCCAGAAGACAATATTAGTCCAAAAGGAATTTATCCGCGTATTGGAAGCTACGACAAATGGGCGGTTCAATGGGGTTATGGATATTATCCAAATGCGAAGGACGAGTTTGAAGAAGAAAAAATATTGGCGAAATTAACTACTGATAGTTTAGCTGCTAATCCTAAATTATGGTTTGGCGGAGAAGGTAAAGATGAAGATCCGCGCAGCCAAAGAGAAGATATCGGTGATGACGCAGTAAAGGCAAGTGATTACGGAATAAAAAATTTAAAGCGCGTTGTGCCAAATCTTATCGAATGGACCTATCAGCCTAATGATGCTTATGACAATTTATCGGATATGCATAAAGCGGTGGTGTCACAATATAGTATCTATTTGTACCACGTACTGAAATATATCGGCAATAATTACGTAACCAAAAGAACTGTAGATGAAAAAGGTGTTGTCTATCAGCAGATACCAAAAGCAAAAGTAAAAGCCGCAATTGATTATGTAGGAAGACAATTGTTTGTAGCTCCCCTATGGATGTACCCGCAGGAAATTGATCAGCTTATTTCTTTAAAAACAGCTGATCAAATTTCAGATCAGCAGAATCAGGTTCTAAATATGCTTTTAAGCCCAGGCATGCTGTACAATATTAGTCTTAAATCGATCCAGTTTGAAAATGCTTATACAGTTCCTGAATTTCTAAATGATTTACAGCAAACAGTTTGGGTGAAATTTACAGGCGATGAAAAACAAGATTTTTACAGAAGAAGTTTACAGCGTGGTTATATTGAAAAACTAGGCATGTTGCTTTTGCCGAAAGAAACAGAACCAGGTAAAGCTCTAAATGCAGCGCAAAGAAGTGATGTGAGACTATACGGGAAACAGCATCTTATTAAATTAAGAACCGATGTTACAAAGCTTATGGATGCTTCAACAGGATTTAATAAAGATCATTTCGAAAACATTTTAATCGAAATCGATAAAATCGTTAATAAATTAGATAAAACCGCAATATGAAAAAAATATTAGTTATAGCATTTATTTGCTTAAGTACTTTGGCTCAAGCACAATTAACATCAAAAGAAGAAGTGACTCCAGAATTGGTGCAAAAAAGAGAAGAGCAAAAGAAAGAAATTACAAAGAGTTATTTGGCTTTAAAAAATAGCTTAATACTTTCGGATAGTCTTGTTGCCGTTAAAAGTGCTGTAGCTTTGACAAATTCTTTGAAAAACTTCAAGTTTAAAAAGTTAACGTTGGAACAAATGAACATTGCTACAATTTCAAGAAAAGAAATTATAGAATTGGCTAATCAGATTGCCACGACAAAAAACATTAATAAACAGCGCAAGATTTTTGAGACTCTTTCAGTAAAATATTGGGATCAGGCAGCAAAATTTAAAGCAGCAGATGAAACATTATATTTACAAGTCTGCCCAATGACTGGTGCAGTTTGGACAAGCGATAGTAAAGAAATCAAAAATCCGTACTATCCAAAAAATATGCTTACCTGTGGTGAAGTAAAAGCAACTTTATAGTTTTTTTAATTTGAATTAGTTTGATAGATGCGGTCTTCTTTGTAGGGAAGCCGTATTTGTCGTTTAGAATACTTAATGCAACCGTTATAGTTAAAACTATTGTAGAAACAATTGAAAAAAAGCCTGTAAACATCAAGTTTACAGGCTTTTTTGTGGAGTCGCGGGATTTCATTCGAACAGCTAATTCCCATCGTAATGTTTATTGATAAACTTAAATAATATCCATTAAAATAGTATATGTGATTTAAGTTCGAGACAAAGAAGATTGCAATCATTTTACATTATGTCCAGTATTTGAAAGTAGTATTATTTGAGCTTTTATCAGGTGTAATTTTTCCTTTATATTTTCTTTTTCGAGTTTTTGAAGTAATAAAGGAAACTCCGAATCAATCTTCTTAAGTGCACTAAAGAATAATTATCTGTTTTCTTTCATTATTATATTTGTTTAAAGGATAATAATCTTTATAAGCATACATAAAAAGAATAATTATCTGATTTTTAGTATGAATGAAAATATTTAATCTTTTATTTTAAAATTTGCAGGATAAAAAACTAAATATTATCATCAAATGAAAGCGAACATACAAGAAGAAAGGGAAATAAACGAAAAGCAAGATATTAAAACCACTCAGAATGCAATCAAGAATGATTTCGCATTCAAACTAAAGAGCACCTGTTTAGATGAAAACTATCACCCCTCAAGCCAAACGCGTTTGACAACCAATTTTGCGAATCTGGCTAGAGGAGATAAGCGCCAGCAAAACTTACGCAATGCCTTAAATATGATTAACAATCGATTCAATGCATTGGCTCATCTGGATAATCCAAAAGCTGATCGTTACCTTATAGAACTTGAAATCCTCACAGTAACGATGAGTATTGATGATAAAAATGGCAGTAACGATTTACCGATGATTGAAGTTTTAAAAACGAATATTATTGACCGTAAAACTGGCCAGCAAATCGAAGGGGTTGCCGGAAACAATTATTCTTCTTATGTTCGTGATTATGATTTCAGTATTTTATTGACCGAGTACAATAAAAATAAATCTACTTTTTCTATTCCTGAAAATTTTGGCGATTTGCACGGCAAACTTTATAAATGTTTTGTGAATTCGGTCACTTATAAAGAGCATTTTAAGATGTCACCGATCATTTGTTTAAGTGTATCGAGCAACAAAACGTATACCCGCACTGACTACCAGCATCCTGTTCTGGGTTTTGAGTATCTGCAGAATGAATATTCTCTCACTGATGAATATTTCTCTAAAATGGGATTAAAAGTTCGTTTTTTCATGCCTCCGAATAGTGTGGCACCGATGGCTTTTTATCATTCTGGAGATCTGCTTGCTGATTATACTGATCTTGGATTAATCAGCTCAATCAGCACAATGGAGACTTTCCAGAAGATTTATCGCCCTGAAATTTACAATGCAAATTCAGTGGCTGGAAAAATCTATAAGCCTAGTCTTAAACACGAAGATTATTCATTGACTCGCGTGATTTATGACCGCGAAGAGCGCAGCCGACTGGCTGTTGAGCAGGGTAAATATGCAGAAGAGCATTTCATTAAGCCTTACAAAAGTCTCTTGGAACAATGGTCTGCTAATTTTACCCTTTAATTGATTACAACGCATTAAAATTATATTATTATGAAAAAATTATTACTACCCACCTCTATTGTTGGAAGTTTACCCAAACCAGCCTGGCTTGCACCACCCGAAAAACTTTGGTCACCATGGAAATTAGAAGGAGATCAGTTACTTGAAGGGAAACAGGATGCTCTCCGCATTTCTCTGCAGGAACAGCAATTGGCAGATCTAGATATCATTTGTGACGGCGAACAAACACGCCAGCATTTTGTAACGACTTTTATCGAGCATTTAAGCGGTGTAGATTTTGAAAACCGTAAAACCGTAAAAATCCGTAACCGTTATGATGCGAGTGTTCCAGTGGTTGTAGGTGAGGTTGCACGCCAAAAAGCAGTTTTTGTTGAAGATGCTAAATTTTTACGCAAACAGACTAATAAACCTATAAAATGGGCATTGCCAGGCCCGCTGACAATGGTAGATACCTTGTACGACGACCATTATAAAAGCCGAGAAAAATTGGCATGGGAATTTGCGAAAGCACTCAATCAAGAAGCAAGAGAACTTCAAGACGCAGGGGTAGATATTATCCAGTTTGATGAACCTGCATTTAATGTGTTCTTTGATGAAGTGAACGATTGGGGAATGGCGGCATTAGAAAGAGCCATTGAAGGTTTACATTGTCAAACTGCTGTTCATATTTGTTATGGTTATGGAATACAGGCAAATACCGATTGGAAAAAGACATTAGGTTCTGAGTGGCGACAATACGAAGAAATTTTCCCGAAAATTCAAAAATCTAAAATTGATGTGGTGTCTTTAGAATGTCACAATTCCAATGTGCCTTTAGATTTAATGGAATTGGTTCGCGGTAAAAAAGTAATGGTCGGTGCCATTGATGTGGCAACCAACACTATCGAAACGCCAGAAGAAGTAGCTGATACCCTGCGTAAAGCTCTTGAGTTTGTAGATGTCGAAAATCTTTACCCTTCTACAAACTGCGGTATGGCTCCGTTATCTCGAAACGTAGCTAGAGGCAAATTAAGTGCTTTAAGCGCAGGAGCAGAAATTATACGCAAAGAACTTGGGATTAGTCTCGATATTAATAATGGAGTCCATACTTCTATGGAGGAATAATATTTAATACACATTGAAAAAATTATTACAAGTATTAAAAAAAACAGGTTTCGATGGTTTCCTGTTAATGATAGCCACCATGATTCTGATGGCTTATTTTTTACCAAAGCCAGGCATGGTTAAAGAACCTGTTTCGCTGGAGGAGATTGCTAATGCTGGGGTTTCCTTGATTTTCTTGTTTTATGGCATGCGACTGAGTGTTGAGAAACTAAAAGCCGGACTTTCCAACTGGAAAATGCACATTGTCGTCCAGTTGACCACCTTTTTATTTTTTCCGCTCATTGTTTTGGCATTTCGCCCGTTGTTTGTCAATAACGGGTTCGAGCTGCTGTGGTTGGGTGTATTTTTTTTGGCGGCTTTACCGTCAACAGTATCCTCTTCAGTGGTTATGGTTTCTATTGCCAAGGGAAACATTCCCGCAGCGATTTTCAATGCAAGCATTTCTAGTTTGATCGGAGTATTGGTTACGCCGCTCTGGGTTGGGCTGTTTATAGCTTCTGCGACAGGCGATTTTGATGTTACTCAAATCGTCATAAAGTTGATTCTTCAAGTCTTGTTACCTGTCATAATTGGAATAAGCCTTAATTCCCGTTTCGGCGCCATTGCTGAAAAATACAAGAAGCAGCTCAAATATTTCGACCAGGCAGTTATTCTAACCATTATTTACACGTCGTTTTGCAAGTCATTCTCCGAACATCTTTTTGAAGGTTTCACCGCTCTGGAACTTGCCGGACTTGCTGTAGGGATGATGGCGTTGTTTTTTGTGGTATTCTTTTGTGTAGGACTACTCAGCCGTCTGCTTGGTTTTTCAGATGAAGATCGTATTACGGTCTTATTCTGCGGGTCAAAAAAGTCATTGGTACATGGCACCGTTATGTCAAAAGTACTTTTTCAGCACAGTACTATCACCGGGATCGTATTGCTGCCGCTCATGCTTTACCATGCATTGCAATTGATTGCCGCCAGTATTATCGCTCAGGGTATGGCTCGGCGAAAAGAAGTGTAATTTTTGTTATATCAAATAAGTGCAGGTTATTATTTTTTTAATTGGTGTAAAATAAGATTTTTGTGTTGTTTCTAGTTGTATTTAAAGAATTTTATTCTAATTTAGAAATAAATTAAACCTAATTTAAAGTAAAATTCTATGGAGCAGATAGATGATATTGATCTTCAGTTATTAAATATACTTCACGATAATTCTAAATATACAGTAAAAGAACTGGCGAAGATGGTAAATCTTTCCCCATCGCCCGTTTTTGAGCGTATTAAAAGATTAGAGAACAATGGTTATATTAAGAAATACATAGCGCTTCTTGATGCAGAAAAATTAAACAGGGGATTCATTGTTTTTTGTAATATCAAACTAAAACAGCACGATCGTAATATTGGGAATCAGTTTGTCAGTGATATTATGAAAATAGAAGAAGTTGTAGAATGTTATAATATCTCAGGCGATTACGATTTTTTAATGAAAGTTTCTGCCAAAGATATGAAGCATTATCAGGATTTTGTGTTTAATAAATTGGGGTCAGTTGAAAGCATAGGAAGTACCCAAAGTACCTTTGTTATGTCGGAGATAAAAAATATGTATGGATAGCTCCGCGATGTTTTAAAATTATTTTGGAATTGCTATCATTTAGCATCAAAAAATTAAGATAAACCAAAGGAGAAAAATATCAACCAGATTGTCAACCAAAAAAAAAGCCTGTAAACAAATTGTTTACAGGCTTTTTTGTGGAGTCGCCGGGAATCGAACCCGGGTCCAAACAAGCAACTAAAGAGCTTTCTACACGCTTATTTCCTGATTGGATTTTCGATGTTGAGCTAGGCCAGAAACAACCACCCAACACTTATCTTCTTAAATTTCGAAATCCACCCGAAGCTCATGGAAATCTAGGTTTATTTTTACGGTTCCCCTGAACGGAACGCCACAAACCAAGGCTTTCCAGGAGAATCCAGCTTCTCTACCTTGTAGAGACGTGGCGCAATCGTACTATGATTCGGATTATGCAGCTAAAGCGTAATTATTTTCGCCGTGTAAAAGTTCGAGATCTTATATTTACGAGCAAGGTCTCAATGCTCGACGTGCTTACTGTTCAATTCGACTTGCTGTCAAAACCAGTCGACCCCAAAAAATAAGTCTGCAAATTTAGACTATTTGAAATTACTTTCTGCTAAAATTTTCAGAAAAATTTTGTTATTCTTCGTCTTTAAAATTAAATGGGTAATCTCCAAAAATCGGAGCTAGTTTGCGAACGGCATAAGTGTTTCTAGTCATCTTATTAGACAGGGCAATAATCGTTACGCCTTCTTTCATCAAAGTAATATAAGATGAGGTGTTTCCATGCCACCATCCATTATGAAAATAAAAGTTCTGTCCCGTTTCCCAATTAATCATTCTAATCCCAAGACCGTAATTCTTAGTTCCTTTACGTTCATTGCTATAGCCAGTGTAAACTTGTTTTAATAATTCAGGTTTTAAGAAATCTGGCGATTGTCTTGCGCGATCAAATTTTAAAAGATCTCGTGCAGTCGAGAAGATATTTTTATCTCCGTAAACATTATCTAAATAATCAAAGCCAATTTCTACACCGTTGCCTTTATAAGAAGGAACAATTTTTTTTCTGTCTTTATCATCATCAAAAACATAAGTATGAGTCATTCCCAAAGGCTTAAAAATCATTTCAGACATGGCTTCTTTATAACTTAAGCCCGTAATTTTTTCTATAATAAGAGCCAGCATGGCATAATTCGTATTGCAATAACTAAAACGTGTTCCAGTTTTAGCTTCCAAACCAATATCTTTTGTAGCCAGAATATCTAAAATGTCTTTATTGGTTAATTGATTATGTCTGTCCCAAATCGATTTGTCGCGGTCTGTGAAATAAGCGTAATTACGCATTCCTGTGCGGTGATCCAATAACATTCTTATGGTACATTCTTCGTATGGGAAAGTTTTTAAAATAGTATTTACTTTTTGGTCCAAATCGATTTTACCTGCGTTAACCAATTTTAAAACCGCTGTGGCAGTTAGCACTTTGCTCACAGAAGCAATTTGTACAGGTGTTTCAGGAGTTATCTCCGTTCCTTCATTTTTATTGGCATAACCATTATATCTTTCAAATAAAATTTGTCCATTTTTGGCCACTAAGAAGCTTCCATTCATGGTATTATTTGGCCAATTTTTGTTGTAAAAGTGATTTATTCTGCCGACAACTGAGTTTTTATAAGCCTGTGAAACTTTCGGTTCAGCTCCTAACGGCTTCATTTTAGGTAAGGTATCTTCGACTGTCTGAGTTGTATCTGTGGCTGCTGTTTTGTTTTGGCCACATGAACTTAAAACCAGTATTGAAAAAAGTATTTGTGGTATCTTTGTTTTTTTAAGGAAAATCATTTGCATCGTTCTTTAAAAACAAATATATCGAATTCAATTTTGTTGTATTCTTGGTTCTTGGGCTCTATTTTGTGTTTTTTAACATTTTTTTAAGAAAACTAAATTTTACTCGGTTGTTTTTCAGCTTTTAACGGTTTTGGAACATTTTAAATAGAATTTTTGAAACAAAATTTTAACTAAATTTGTTATATTTGAAACAAATATGTTTTAAAAAGTTATATTATTAAATACTAAAAAACCAATCTAATGAAATTTGGAATCATAAAAGAGAGAAAAAACCCGCCTGACAGAAGAGTTGTTTTTTCTCCAAATGAATTGACAAGATTAAAGCAACTTTATCATGATGCCTCTGTAAAAGTCGAAAGTTCAGATATCAGAATTTTTTCTGATGATGACTATAAAAATATGGGAATTACCGTTACTGATGATGTTTCTGACTGCGATGTTTTATTTGGTGTGAAAGAAGTTCCTGTAGAAAGCTTGATTCCAAATAAAGCGTATTTCTTTTTTTCTCATACAATTAAAAAACAGCCTCATAATAGAAAATTACTTCAGGCGATTTTAGAAAAAAATATTGATTTATACGATCATGAAACGATTGTAAACGAACACGATCATCGTTTAATTGGTTTTGGAAAATATGCTGGAATGGTTGGGGTTTATAACGGAATCCGTGCATTCGGAATTAAATTCGAATTGTTCAAACTTCCAAAAGCAGAAACTCTTTCAGGAAAAGAAGATTTGATAAAACACTTAAAGCGCATTACAATGCCAGCTCTGAAATTTGTAGTTACTGGAACTGGAAAGGTTGGGAGCGGAGCCAAAGAAATTTTGGATGCTATAAAAGTGAAGGAAATTACAATTGATAATTATTTGACTAAAAAATATGCTCAAGCGGTTTATGTGCAATTGGATGTTTTGGAATACAACAAAAGGAAAGACGGGCAGGTTTTGGATTTTGTAGATTTTGTTAAGCATCCAGAAGAGTATGAATCTGATTTTGAACGATTCACGAAAGTATCTGACATTTATTTTGCTGGACATTTTTATGCCAATAATGCACCGATGATTTTAACCAAAGAAATGCTGAACGCAAGCGACTGCAAATTGAAAGTGGTAGCTGATATTTCTTGTGATGTTAACGGTCCGATTGCTTGTACAATACGTTCGTCAACCATTGAAGATCCCTTATATGGGTATTTTCCGTTAGAAGATCGTGAAGTTGATCTTTTTCATCCAGCTGCAGTTGCAGTAATGGCAGTAGATAATCTGCCGTGTGAAATTCCAAAAGATGCCAGCGAAGGTTTTGGAGAACAATTTATGGAACACGTAATTCCAGCTTTCTTCAACGGTGATAAAGACGGAATCTTAAAACGCGCCAAAATCACTGAAAACGGAAAACTAACAGAAAGATTCAGTTATTTACAGGATTATGTAGACGGTAAATAAGTTATGAATTATGAATTAGAGTTAGCCGATTTTGTCTATAAAAAAGGAGAAACATTTATGTTTCTCCTTTTATTATTTACGTTAGAGTAATAACTCATAATTCATAACTCAAACCATATCTTCAGGTTTTACCCAAGCATCAAAATCTTCTGGAGTTACATAACCAAGTCGGACAGCTTCTTCTTTTAAAGTTGTTCCGTTTTTATGAGCGGTTTGAGCAATTTCTGCCGCTTTATAGTATCCGATTTTGGTGTTTAAAGCAGTTACTAGCATAAGCGAATTATCAACTAATTCTTTGATGCGTTTATGATTTGGTTCGATTCCCTGTGTGCAATGTTCGTCAAAAGAAACACAGGCATCACCTAATAATTGTGCCGATTGTAAAAAATTGGCCGCCATTACAGGTTTGAAAACATTCAGTTCATAGTGCCCTTGCATACCGCCAACAGCAATTGCCATATCATTTCCAATAACTTGAGCGCAAACCATGGTTAAAGCTTCACATTGCGTTGGATTTACTTTTCCAGGCATAATAGAAGAACCTGGTTCATTTTCAGGAATATGAATTTCGCCAATTCCAGAACGAGGACCTGAAGCCAGCATTCTAACATCGTTGGCAATTTTATTTAAAGAGACAGCCAATTGTTTTAAAGCTCCGTGTGTTTCTACAATTGCATCGTGTGCTGCAAGCGCTTCAAACTTATTTTCTGCCGTTACAAAAGGATGGTTGGTAAATTTTGCGATATATTCTGCAACTTTTACATCATATCCTTTTGGAGTGTTTAATCCTGTTCCAACAGCTGTTCCTCCAAGAGCGATTTCAGATAAATGGGATAAAGTATTTTTTAAGGCTTTTAATCCGAAGGCTAGTTGTGCTGCGTAACCTGAAATTTCCTGACCAAGAGTTAATGGTGTCGCATCCATTAAGTGCGTACGGCCGATTTTGACAACATCTTTAAATTCTGCAGCTTTTTTGGCTAAAGTAGCATGAAGTTTTTCGATACCAGGAATCGTAGTTTCTACGACCATTTTGTAAGCGGCAATATGCATTCCAGTTGGGAAAGTATCATTTGACGATTGGGATTTGTTTACATCGTCGTTGGCTTTTATAAATTGTTCGCCTTCGCCAATTTCAAAACCTTTAAGGACTTGAGCGCGGTTGGCAATTACTTCGTTTACGTTCATATTGCTTTGCGTTCCAGAACCCGTCTGCCAGATTACAAGAGGGAATTGGTCATCTAGTTTTCCCTCAAGAATTTCGTCGCAAACTGCTGCGATTGCATCTCTTTTTTCGATTGGCAAAACGCCTAAATCGTAATTGGCATAAGCAGCGGCTTTTTTTAAGTAAGCAAAACCTTCTATGATTTCTTTTGGCATGGATGCCGCCGGCCCAATTTTGAAATTATTTCTAGATCGTTCTGTTTGTGCACCCCAATATTTGTCGGCTGGGACTTGAACTTCGCCCATGGTGTCTTTTTCTATTCTGTATTTCATTATGTTGTATGTAAAAATGTTATTTGTAAAATGTGAAATGTTTTGATGAAATTCCTCTGAACTCTTTTAGAGAAAGGGATTGTATGACCTAAAAAAGCTTATTTAAAATGAGTATAAATATACGGATAAATGTTATTTAACGAAAATTGATTTAGATTTTATTGCTGAGAAAAAATATATACCCTACATTTGTGGTAACATTCAAAAATTCCGGAAAACATGTTTGAATTTTCACAGTACTTAGGTTTTTTACTTTTCTTAACCATACTAACTATAGGGTTTTGGTTAATGTTTTTCTTGGTAGGTTTCTTATCTTATTGGGTAACAGGAGCTAGCTGGGAAATGATTAAAGAAAAAAGAGCCAGAAAAAGACAAGAAGAACAATCTATTTAATTTTAGATTGATGTCATAAAAAAAGAACCCAAAAGGTTCTTTTTTTTTGTGCCAAAAAAAAGGAAATTCCAATCCGGAAGCCTCGGGACAAATTCCAAATTCCAATTTGACAAGCTTATTTAAAGCCGATAGGTTTTTAAAAACTGTCGGGTTCCTTATAAATAGAAAATTCCAAATCCCAATGATAAAATTGGAATTTGGAATTTTTTATCCAGATTGGAATTTAAAAGATTTTATCCAGGAAAATCTCCACCGCCGTCTCCACCGCCATCATTTCTTGGCTGTGCATTTTTATCTCTTTCACCTTTTGGTTTGTTGAAACGGTATGTGAATGATAAATTGAACTGACGTTTACGGAATTGGAATTCGCTATATGAACTTACATCATCTAAATACGTGTACGATCTCATTTTTCTTGAATTGAATACGTCGCTAATGTTGAAAGCAATAGTTCCTTTGTCTTTCATAACATCTTTGCTGAAAGCAGTATTCATTCCGAATTGGCCTAAGTTTTTACCTTGAGCTGTTTTTTGTTCTCCGTTATACATTGCTGTCAACTGCCAGTCAATTTTGTACGGAAGTGTCACTTTAGAGTTTACTCTTGCAAACCAAGAATTAGCCTGATTGTCTAAATCTTGAACAATCTCTTTTCCTTGCGTATCTGTATAACTATGTTCCCCTGTAGTTTTTACATTGAAGAAGTTAAAGTTACTGTTTAATTTCCACCATTTGAATGGAGTGTAATTGAACGTAAATTCGAAACCAAATTTTTGCTCTTTTCCTAAGTTAATAGGTTGGCTTTTGATTACAGGCACTCCATTAACTTCGTCTCCAGTAGGAGATCGTACAAAGCTGAAAACATCTTTTGTGTCTTCAAAATATGCCGATGTATTGAAGGTTACTTTATCCCATTTTTTGATGTAGCCAATATCATATTTGTCTGTCAAAGAAGGGTCTAAGTCTGGATTTCCTTGAAAGATGTTAACGTTACTAGCGTAGTTAACTGCTGGGTTCATGAAACGTCCTCTTGGTCTTGACAAACGTTTGCTATAGCTTGCAGAGAAATTACTTTGATCTGAGATTTCGTAACTAATAAAAGCACTTGGAAATAAGTTGTTGTATTTCTTGGTATTGAAATCGCTATTGTCTAGCAAATTAACATGGATGTCTGTGTCTTCCCATCTTAAACCAAATAAATAAGAGAATTTATTTACTTTGAAACCATACTGTGTGTAAAGCGCATTGATGTTTTCTTTGTATTCTAAAGTATTTGATAAATTAGGATCTTTTGCTCCTCCATTTTCAGTTACATAATATTCGTTGTTTAGATCTCCAAAACTTCCTTTATATCCTGCTTCAAACTGGCTTCCTTTTCCTAGCGGAAGAACATAATCTGCCTGAAATAATACTTGTTTTTGGATCTGATCGTTTAATGTATTATTGAAATTCGGTGAGGCTGTAATAGTACTGTAGCTATCGTCTGTATTTCTTGAAATAGAAAGGTCTGCGGTAAGTTTGTGCCCTTTATCGTTGAAATTCTTAATCAAATTAGAAGTATACTCGAAGTTTTCGCTTCCAGTATCTGCGTTGTTTAAACGATACGTTGTTCCAGTAAAATTTCGATCGGCATCGTAATTGTAATAATTGATCAAATCTCTATCGTCACCAGTATTTTTTTGGTAGTTGATAGCATTTGTCCAAAATGTAGAAGGGGTTATGGTCCATTCAACACCAGCTCTTCCGTTAAAGCCTTTTCTAAGACGTTTTGTGTCACGGTCTTCATCTAAATAGCTTCTTGTTATTTCGTTTTCGTCAAAATATTCGGAATTTGTTTTACCAGCTCCTTCTGTAGTTCTGTAGTTGTAACCGGCAGTTGTAAAATAGTTTAACTTTTCAGTTTTGTAATTTAAGTTAGCACTTAATCCATACGTTTCTGGTAAACCTGTTGAAGCTATAAAAGTTCCGTTGAAACCTTGATTTTTTCCTTTTTTAAGAACAATATTGATAATTCCAGAACCGCCTTCAGCATCATAACGCGCTGATGGGTTTGTAATTACCTCTACTTTGTCAATTGCATCCGCTGGAAGCTGTCTTAAAGCTTCTGCAATATTTATGGCTTGCGAAGGTCTTCCGTCGATTAAAATGCGAATGTTGTCGCTTCCTCTTAAACTAACGTTTCCTTCAGTATCCACAGAAACAGAAGGAACGTTGTCTAAAACATCGCTCACGCTTCCGCCTTTTACAATCATATCCTGTCCAACATTGTAAACTTTTTTGTCTAGTTTGATTTCTACCGTCGATTTTTCTGCACGAACTACAACTTCATTCAATTGTGCAGCATCTTCAGATAAATTTACAACACCTAAATTGGTATCGTCTTGAATGCTTTTTTGTTTGATTTCAGTCGATTTGAATGAAATAAACTCCACTTTTATATCGTAAGTTCCGGGTGCAACCGCAACTTCAAATTCTCCTTTTGGATTTGTGATTCCGCCAGCAACAACTTTTGTATCATTTGGAGCAGTAAGTGAAATTGTAGCATACTCTAGGGGTTGTTTGCTTACTTTCTCGAAAACTTTTCCGGTGACTTTTACTTTGGGTCTGCCTCCGGGACCTTGTTGAGAGTAATTGTAAAAACTTGTAAACAAGAATACAAGTAATACGGCAAATTTGATTTTTTTCATTTCTGGTTTTCTTTTTCTCTTTAGACGCCAAATGTAGTTTTTGGTTTAAAGAGAAAAATCACAAAAAAATGTTAATAGGGTATTTTAGAATCAATCTAAAAAAGAAGCGACAAGTTCTGGATCCCGGCCAATTATAGCTTTTCCGTCTTTTACAACAATCGGACGCTCTATTAAAATTGGGTTTTCTACCATGGCATTTATAATCTCGTCATCGCTCAAGGCTTTTCCTTTAAAATTTTCGATCCAGATTTTTTCTTTCGTTCTAATCAGCTGGATTGGTTCAAGATTTAACTGTCCTGATAAGGTTTTTAATTGGTCAAAAGATGGAGTTTCAGTTAAGTAAGGTATGATTTTAAAATCCTGATTTGATTTTTCAATAAAAGCCAAGCAATTTCTCGATTTTCCGCATCTTGGATTGTGGTAAATTTGTATCATTTTGTTATATTTAAATGTTTAATATTCGTAAAATAAAAAGGAGGTATTTTAGCACTATCAAAAGTATGATTAACTTATCGAATTTGAATTCTCATTTTTTAAAATTTTAAATTTATGTTTTTAGAACAAGGAATTAAACCCGAAAATAAATTTTGGAAATATCTTGTAGGATCAGTTTTTATTATTTCAGCATCTTTTATAGGGCAAATTCCAATTACAGCCGCTGTATTTTATAAAACATTTACAGAACACATTGCTTTTCCAACTACAAATGAGGGAATAATGAAAATGTTTGAATCTAATACAACTCTTTTTCTGATAATGATTTCTTTCATTTTTGCTTTTGCGGGAATTTATTTTGTGGTAAAATATATTCACCGCCAAACTCTATTGTCGGTCACAACTTCAAGACCTGGAGTTGATTGGAAAAGAATCTGGTTTTCTTTCTTTTTATGGTCATTTTTCTCCTTGCTCAGTTTTTTGTTTGTATATTTAAGATCTCCTGAACAATTTGTATTGCAGTTTAAATTAGTTCCTTTTTTGATATTAGCAGTTTTAGGATGCGTTTTAATTCCGATTCAGACTTCTACCGAAGAATATGTTTTTAGAGGATATTTAATGCAAGGATTTGCTAATTTAGCTCAGAACAGATGGTTTCCGCTCTTGATGACTTCTGTAATATTTGGCTCCATGCATTGGACCAATCCTGAAGTTGAAAAAATGGGAAGTGTCATCATGATTTATTATATAGGAACGGGATTGTTTTTGGGTGTGATAACGCTAATGGATGAAGGCATGGAATTGGCACTCGGATTTCATGCTGCAAACAATCTTGTAGGAGCATTATTGGTTACTTCAGATTGGACTGTTTTTCAAACCCATTCTATATTTAAAGATCTTTCAGAGCCTTCAGCAGGAATTGATGTCATTATGCCAGTGGTTATTATTTATCCTATTCTGCTTTTTATTTTCAGTAAAAAATACGGCTGGACAAATTGGAAAGAAAGGCTAACAGGAAATATTAATAATGTCGAATTAAATGCTTAAGAATATGCAAAACTTAACTCAAAATAAGGTTCACAATTATTTCAAATTAAATGGGTACCATCTAAATGCAAAAGATTTGTGCCGCGTCGCTTATAGTTTTATCAAAGAAGGCGATGCTTATGAGCAATCAATTGGAGAGTTTTTCTTGGATTGGTTTGATAAAAAGGATTATATCGAAATGACAACCTCTGGAACAACAGGACTTCCAAAACTTGTCAGATTGAAGAAACAGGCTATGATTCAGTCAGCATTGGCAACAGGTGATTTTTTTGGTTTAGAGCCAGGAAATAAAGCTTTATTATGTCTGCCTACGCAATTTATAGCAGGAAAGATGATGCTGGTGAGAAGTTTAATTTTAGGTTTGGAGTTAGATGTGGTTTCTCCAAGTCTGCATCCGCTGGAACTAAATACAACCACATATGATTTTGTTGCAATGGTGCCGCTTCAAGTTCAAAATTCTATAGAAGGACTTTCAAAAGTTCGTAAATTAATTATTGGAGGAGCAAAATTGGATTCGGCTCTTGAAGAGAAATTGTTGCCGCTTAAAACAGAAATCTACGAGACATACGGAATGACCGAAACGATTACGCATATTGCAGCGAAACGTTTGGGAGATTCTGTTTTTTCAATTCTGCCAAATGTCAAAATCTCTCAGGACGATCGCCAATGCTTGGTGATTAATGTTGCCTCGATTTCTGATGAGCCAATTGTCACAAATGATTTGGTAGAATTGGTAAATGAACAGCAGTTTAAGTTTTTGGGAAGAATTGATAATGTAATCAATAGTGGAGGAGTAAAGCTGATTCCAGAGCAGATTGAAGCTAAACTGATAGGGAAAATTGCTAATAGGTTTTTTGTAACAGGACTTCCAGATACAACTCTTGGAGAAAAATTAGTTTTAGTTATCGAAGGAGAAAAACAAGAATTTGAGCCTGATTTCTTCGATGTTTTAGGGAAATATGAGAAGCCAAAAGAAATCGTCTTCGTCTCAAAATTCAAAGAAAATGAAAATGGAAAGTTGTTGCGAAAACCCACCCTTCAGGAGTAAAATTCCAATATTTAAATTCCAAATTCCAAAGCTTTAATGGAAATTCCAAAATAAAAAATTCCAAATTCCAACTTTTTCAATTGGGATTTGGAATTTTTAGTATTTAGACATTCCAAAACAAATTGGAATTTGAAATTTAAATATTGGAATTTCTTATTTCTTACGTTCCATAAGTGCCATATAGAATCCGTCAAAACCAGATTCTGAAGCTAACATTTTACGATCTTCAATAAAAGTAAATTGTTGTCCAATTTCTGTTTTTAAGAATTTCTCTACCTGTTCTTGGTTTTCTGATGGAAGAACTGAACAAGTTGCATAAACTAATTTTCCGCCTGGTTTTACAATTTTAGAATAGCTTTCTAAAACTTCGCTCTGAACTTTACGAATGTTATCGATAAACTCAGGCTGTAATTTCCATTTAGAATCTGGGTTTCTTTTCAAAACTCCTAATCCGCTACATGGTGCATCAATTAAAACACGATCAGCTTTTTCGTGTAATTTCTTGATCACTTTTGTGCTGTCGATAATGCGATATTCGATATTAAAAGCGCCATTTCTTTTAGCTCTTAATTTCAATTGTTTCAATTTACTTTCGTACAAGTCCATTGCGATCAATTGTCCTTTATTTTGCATTAGAGAAGCCATGTGCAATGTTTTTCCGCCAGCACCAGCGCAAGTATCTACTACGCGCATTCCTGGTTTTACATCTAAAAAGTCTGCAACTAACTGAGAGTTCGCATCTTGAACTTCAAAAAGTCCTTGTTTAAAAGCGTCTGTCAAAAATACGTTTGCTCTTTCTTTTAAAACAAGAGCATCTGGCTGGTCTTTTAAATATTCAGTTTCAATATTTAAATCCATTAAAGTATTTCTAAGACTTTCTTTGGTGCCTTTTAAAGTATTAGTTCTCAAGATAACTTTTGCAGGCTGATTTTGAGCTGCAATTTCTTTTGCCCAAACTTTTTCTCCAAGTTCTTTTACGCCCAATTTATCCATCCAATCTGGAATAGATTCTTTTACCGCTCTTACTTTTGAAAGTTCATCAAAACGTCCCTTAATTTTTCTTTCTGGAGTTCCTTCCAACTGTCTCCAATCTGGAATCGGATAACCGCGTAAAACAGCCCAAACCGCAAACATTCTCCATAGATTGTCTCTGTCATAAGGTTCTTTTACTTCGGCAATTTCAGCGTATAATCGTTTCCAGCGAACAATTTCGTATATCGTTTCAGCAACAAACTTCCTGTCAGAACTTCCCCAACGTTTGTCTTTTTTTAATGCTCTGGCTACCACTTTATCAGCATATTCTCCTTCATTGAAAATAGCATTCAAAGAGTCAATGGTAGTATAAACTAAATTTCTGTGTAATCTCATTTCTATAATTTGAGTTGCAAAGGTACTATTAATTGATTGAAAGTTAAATTTTTAATACTGAATCTTAATCTAACTCGTATTAAAAGAAAAAAACACTCCAAATTAGAGTGTTTTTTTTGAATTATTTAAAAGAGTATTATTTTGTAATACGTGTTAATCCAATATTTTCTGGAGCGTGAAGCACCATCGGGAATTTTTCTATTTTAACAGAACTGCTGTCTAGACCAAAAGCTCTTTCTTCAGACAAACTCAGTTTTTTTATGAAGAAATAAGAGTTCATGATAATGTTTTCATGCCATCTTAAATCGTTGTCGTTTGATAAGAATTTCTCAGACAATACAAATTTAAAGTCTCCAATAATATTGTTTTTGTTTAAAGATTCGTAACGGCTGGTAATATCTACTTCGCCTCGTTTTACCATGTCTTTGATAACTTCTCTAAACATCAAGTTGATTTTAGTTGGTTCTCTAAAACCTAAGTTGAAATCAATTCTATAAATATCGTCTTTGGCAATTTCTGTTACTTTATATTGCGTTTTGTAAGGTTCAGTTAAAATATTAACGTGAACGAACCAATAAATATCAGCTCTTTTTGGGCGTTTTTGAAGGATCGAATAAATTACTTTTTCTTCCAATTCATCAACGCGATTTGCATTGGTCATATAAACCAAATGTGTGGCATATTTCGGAATAGATAAATCTTGGCTTAACTCAACTAAAACACGTTTGTAGTCATCAATTTTAACCACTTTGGTGTAGTTTTTATTGATTTTCTTAGCTAAATACCAGATAGTCATTACAGAAATCAGCAAACTCGCAATGATTAATGTTACGTAACCACCTTCAGCAAATTTGGTAATATTAGCAAAAAGAAAACTGAATTCAATCAATAAGTAAATTGTAATTAACGGTACCATAAAGTACAGTTTTACACGTTTCATGATTAAGTAATAGTTTAATAGAATCGTGGTCATGATCATACATAAAATAATCGCAAGACCATACGCATGCTCCATGTTTCCTGATTCTTCAAAATGTAAAACTATTCCAACACAGCCAAAAAACAATAGCCAGTTGATTGACGGAATGTATAATTGGCCTTTTACTTCTGTTGGATATTTAATTTTTACTTTTGGCCAGAAGTTCAGACGCATCGCCTCGTTAATTAATGTAAACGAACCAGAAATAAGTGCCTGAGAAGCAATTACGGCAGCAAGAGTCGCTACTACAATTCCAAAAGGCAAAAACCAATGTGGCATAATCAAGTAAAACGGATTTCCGTTTTCACCTCCTAATTGCTGTAAAGTGCTTCCTTCGTGGTGAATTAAATAAGCGGCTTGTCCGAAATAGTTTAACACTAAAGTAGTTTTTACAAAAATCCAGCTGATTCTAATATTTTTTCTTCCGCAGTGTCCCATGTCAGAATACAATGCCTCAGCTCCAGTTGTACATAAGAATACGAAACCAAGAACGAAGAAACCATCAGGATGAATCGATAATAAATGATAAGCGTAATAAGGATTGATCGCTTTTATTACTTCAGGATAATTCAATACCTGAATTGCTCCGACGGTACCTAACATAGCGAACCAGATTAACATCATTGGAGCAAAGAATTTTCCAACCAATTTAGTTCCAAACTGCTGAATGGTAAATAAAATAAATAAAATGGTAATTACGATATAGACAATAGTCTGTGTCTTCATCGTTGGATAAAATGCCCTAATTCCTTCTACAGCTGAAGAAATCGAAATAGGCGGGGTTATAATTCCGTCGGCGAGCAAGGCGCTACCACCAATAATGGCTGGCACTATGAGCCATTGGATTTTTGTTTTCTTGACCAATGCATATAAGGCAAAAATTCCTCCTTCGCCGTGGTTGTCTGCACTTAAAGTAATAAGTACATATTTTATTGTAGTTTGTAATGTAAGGGTCCAAAACACACAAGAAATGCCTCCTAAAACAATATCAGCATTTATCGTATGATCGCCCAAAATAGCCTTCATTACGTATAGTGGAGAAGTACCAATATCTCCATAAATAATCCCTAAAGTAATCAATAAACCCCCTATAGACAACTTACTATGTAAGTTTTTATGCGATGCGCTCATGTATAATTTTATAAAAAGACGGTTGCAAATTTACTGTTTTAAAACAAATTAGCAGCAATTAAAATTAAAAAGATAAAAAAAAGCACAATCGTAAAATTGTGCTTTCCTTTTTGAATATTATTTATTTCGAAAATTAACCTCTTCTGCCATTTCCTCTAGAGCCTGACCCGTTATCTCTTTGGCTCTGTCCGCCTCTAGATTCTTGATTTCCTCTAGAAGGTTCTTGGCTCATACGTGGAGATTCTGAACGTTGGCTTTGCTGTGGTCTAGCAGAATAGTCTCTATTTGAATTGCTAGATTGGTTTTCAGAATAACTTCTTGAACTTCTTTCAGCTCTTGGAGCAGACATGTCGCGGTTAGAATATCCTCTTGATGTATTAGAATTATTACTGCTTCCGTAATCTACTCTTGGAGTATTTTGTACACGAGTTGCATTTTCATTTCTTTGAGTATTATTATAACCATTATTTGAATAACCGCCACGATTTGTGCTTCTTTCTGTGCTTACGCTTTCAGTACTTCTGCCTGTAGAGTTATAACCTCTATTGTTTCCGTTTCCATTGCTGCTTCTGTCTACAGATGTTCTGTTTGTAGCATTTCTGTTTTCAGCATAGGTTCTGTTGGAAACACCATTATCAGATGTAGTTCTTCCAGTATAATTTCTGTTGGTGTTATACGTATTTCGGCTAGTCTCTCTGTTTGCTACACGTCTTTGTTCTAATTCATATCTATTAGATGTATTTGCGTGTCTTTCAGCAAAACTGTAGTTAGGACGCATTCTTTCGTAACCGTAAGTACGTCTTGTTTCGTAAATAGCAGGGGCTCTGTAGCTTCTTCTCACATTTACATAGTTGTATGTATTGTGTACGTTGATGCAAACATTGATATTACTTCTATATCTATAAACTGGGTAAGGTCTCCAAGCAGTATAATACGTTGGATAGTAACCCCAGTACCAAGTAGAATAATACGGTCTGTAATTTGTTACCCAAAATGAAGTGTAAATAACAGGCGCAACACTATAAACAGGCTCATAGATGTAATTTGCTCCGTACAAGTAAGCGTTTCCAACAATTTGAACACTCACTTTATTGTAATTGTCTCTTTCTACATCTATTGTAGCAACGTCTTGGTAAACATCACGATCCAAAACCGCTTGGATAATTACAACGTGAGTTCTGTTTTCAACACTTTCGATTACACGAAGATAATCCACTTCGTCATCTCCGTTAAGGTCAAGATTTGATATTTGGTATTTCGGATCATTTAAACGTCTTTCAAAATCTTGAAGATTAGCTGATTCTCCAAACATCGAAGCAACAGCTCTTAAATCTAAGTTATCGCTTATATCTGAGTTTTTTGCATAAACAGTAGTTTGACTTTGCGCAGCGCAAGAACCAAAAACTAAGGCTGATATTGCTATTAAAAGTAAATTCGCTTTCATGGCTAATTTGTATTAAATTATTTTGTGTTATGAGATATCCAATTACTGTGCCACAAAATTTATTTGTTCTGATTGAATTTGTATAATATTGATTTTTAGTGTTTTAAATATTTAAAAGAAAGGGTTTTTAAATTTTTTAGATAAAGTTCTGTAAATGAAACAATAAATAATCTTGCCAAAAAAATAGGAAAATTAATTCTCTATGTGGGAATTAATTGTATTTTAGCGTTAACCAAATTTTAAGTTTCCTATGAAAAAACTCGCCTTATTTTGTGTTATTTTTATTTTATTGATGTCTTTTAGAACATTTAATTATAAAACTGACGTTGCGTACAATAATGGCTTTACATCTATGACGGTAGATACATTATTTAAAGATAGAATTAGTATTAGAGCAATTCTTATTGATAAAAATAAAGTTTGGTACGGAGCTGATAATTCTCGTTTTGGGTATTATGATTTGGATAAAAAAGAAAAATTCGAAGAACATATTTATCGCGATACCTTAAAATTGGAATTTAGAAGTATAGCGCAAACTTCAAAAGATATTTTTTTATTAAGTGTGGCAAATCCAGCACTTTTATATTCGGTTTCAAAAAAGGATCTAAAAGTGAAATTGGTTTACAAGGAAATTAATCCAAAAGTTTTTTACGATAGCATGCAGTTTTGGAACGATAAGGAAGGAATTGCAATTGGTGACCCGACAGAGGATACTTTTTCAATTATCGTTACTCGAGATGGTGGCGAAACTTGGACCAAACTGCTTTCCGATAAATTACCGACAAATAGCACAGGAGAAGCTGCTTTTGCAGCCAGCAATACGAATATCGTTATAAAAGGAAATGATACTTGGTTAGTTTCGGGCGGAAAAAAGGCGCGTGTTTTTTATTCTCCAGATAAGGCAAAAACATGGAAAGTTGTAGAGACTCCAATTGTGCAAGGGAAACAGATGACAGGAATTTTTACAGCCGATTTTTACGATTCTAAACAAGGTTTTATTGCAGGAGGAGATTATGATCTTCCTAATAATAAAGCTAATAATAAAGCTTTCACAAAAGATGGCGGCAAGACTTGGCAGCTAATTGGTCAGAATATGGGATTTGGTTATGCGTCATGTGTGCAATATGTTCCTGGGGGTAATGGAAGAGAAATTGTTTGTGTAGGTTCTGAGGGGATACAATATTCTCAAAATGGAGGAGAAAACTGGATGCAGCTTTCTACAGATAACAGATTTTTTACCATCCGTTTTGTGAACAGAAATACTGCAATCGCAGCGGGACACAATAAAGTAGTTCGATTGAATTTTAAATAAAAAAATAAGAACCCTAAATAATAAAGTAAGTATTATTATATAGGGTTCTTATCGCTGTTGTATCGTTAAGATTTAATCCTTATTGGCTTTGTCGCGGTATTGTTGCAATAATTTTCGGTTAAAGTCGTCTTCAGATTTTTTAAGTAATAGTATTTTCTTTGCTGGAAGTACTTTTTTCAGACTGTTCATGTATTTTTCACGAAGCTGATAGATTTCTTTATCTGTGCTTTCTATTTGAGATAATAACGTAACAGCTTCTTTATCAGAAAGGTTTTTAAGGTTTTCATCTTTTAACTGTTTTATATAAGTCTTCATTTTCAGATACTTCAATTCATATTGTTTATCATCATAAGCATTATAAATTGGCCAGAATTTTTCGGCTTCAGTTGAAGTTAGTTCTAATTCTGTCGTTAAAAATGATACTTTAAAAGCTTTAATCTTTTCTCGCTTTTCATCAATTTTTCCATTTTGGGCAAAAATTGAAAAGCTTGTCAGAAATAGTAATAGCGGTAAAATGTTTTTTATTTTCATTGTTAAGCTAAGTTGTTGAGTTAAGTTTGATTTAATTTTGTTCTGAAATTAAGTGTTCTATGTTCGGACTTGCAGCTAAAATATCTTCTAGCGTTTCATCTTCTAGTGTAACATCATTTCCTAATTTTTCGATATCACTGTCATCTAAGGTTTGAATTAAATCGTATTGGCTGATATTGGAGTGATATGATAAATAATTTTCTAAAGTGGCTTCGTCAAGTTCGTTTGAATTGGCTTTATAGTTATTTATGATCGGTATTAATAATGCAAAAATAATTGCTGCAGCGGCCGCTATAGAAATTGTTTTGTTGCGTTTGTAAAAAGGAATTACCTTAACTTCTTTTTCTTTTAACTGCTGTAAAACCTTTTCCGAAAAATCATCAAAATAGTTTTCTGGAGCTTTAAATCCAGATTTTATTTTGGGTTCGTTTTCTAATTTAAATGTTTTCATAATACTTATAAGATAGTTTTAGTTACAAAAGGTTTAATTTGATGTAACATATAATTCGATTTTTTTTACTGCGTGATGATAAGATGCTTTAAGGGCTCCAACAGATGTTCCTAAAATATCTGCAATTTCTTCATATTTTAATTCTTCAAAATATTTCATTTTGAAAACCAATTGCTGTTTCTCCGGAAGCGTTACAATCGCTTTTTGAAGTTTGATTTGAATTTCATCTCCATCAAAATAGAGATCGGCTTTTAAACTGTCAATGGTTTTGTTTTGCAGATCTTCAGAAGAAATTCCACTTAATTTTGCTTTTTGCGATAAAAAAGTCAAAGCTTCATTCGTGGCAATACGATACATCCAGGAAAAAAGTTTACTTTCTCCTTTAAAGTTTTTAAGATTTTGAAAGACTTTTACAAAAGTGTTCTGTAATACATCATCAGCATCATCATGATTCAAAACAATGTTTCGAATATGAGAATACAAAGGTTTCTGATAATCAGACAAGAGTTTTTGAAACGCAGTATTTTGCGTTTCAGGGGTTAATAGTTGTTTTATAAATTCTTTCTCGTCTATCAAACTTTTTGTTTTGTAAACTTTTTTAATAGAAGTTAGACAGAATTTAAAACAAAAGGTTTAATGCGCTTTTGAAATTATTTAAAATTCTGAATCTTCTTCTTGTGCAGGTGTTTGCGCAGGAGCTGGAGTTGGTGCAGCAGGTTTACGTTTTACAGGTTCTATGCGAGGCTTTTCTGTAGGTTGTTCTACACGTGGCTCGCTTGCTGTTTCGCCAGCGCTTTCTGTGGCATAAACAGGTTCTGTGGCAACAGGAACTACTTTTGGTTTTATTGGAAAATAAATTTCAGTCACTAATTTAGATGAAGCTTTTACATCCAATTTGCTTAATGTTAAAATTTCAAGATGGGACCAGCTTAAATCTGGAATAATCTTTTGATTGTTGATATAAGCTGTTGTTTTTGCAATGGCTTCGTTTCTATGAGAATAATCTCCATTAAGCGTTGTTTTTACAGCATCGAAACCATTTAGTTTTCCTGCTAAAATATCGCTTCCTGAACTTGTTGAAATCTCTTTATTGATAGGCAAACAGATCGAAATCTTTGCTAAACCATTTTTAGTGTCGTAAGTATGATAAATGATAAAAGGTTTTCCTGCCGCAGACAAACCATTTGTTTCGCTAAACTGAATAAGCTTCGGAATTACAATTCTAGCATTCTTGCTTACTTTGGCAATTTCGCTAGTAAAAGTCTGCTTGATATAAGGAGTTTCAGTTTTCTTAACCACTCCATCTACTTTAACAGCATAAGTTTTAGTTTCGTAATCTAAGTTTTTGTCAATATTGGCTAAACTTTTTTCATAGATAGTTCCAATAACTCGGTCAGAACCGCCATGAAGAGCGGTGTATATTTTAAATAGAAAACTCATAGTTCCTTTTCCTTTCCAAGTAACTTTTGTTTTGCCGTTTAAAGTATCTTTTAAGGTCCAGTTTACATCGGCTTCGGTGCCATCAAACTGCATTTTTTGATCGATGCTTTCTCCATCTTTCGTTTTAAGAATAATAGAATTTCCTTTTCCGTCTGCACCATCCCAATAAAATGTAGCGCCATTACCACTGGTTTTATTAGCATAGGTCATTTTAATCGTAGGATCTTCAACAGACCATGATTCAAAATCTTCGTAATTTCTAAAGTCATTCAGGTAGTTATAAACCGTTGCACGAGGCGAATTGATAACTTTACTTCTTTCTACAGAAAAATCTCCTTTCTGAGTAGCAACAAAAACAGTAAGAGCAACAAAGCTTAAAAGTGCAAAAAGAAATAAATACTTTAGAATTTTCATGGTAGATTGTTTGGTTTCGGTAAAGTTATAAATTTTATAATGAGTCTTACTAATAACCCCTAATTATTAGGTTTTATTTTATTTCGACCAGAATAATTTATCTTTTTAGAAAGATTTTAATTACGAACAAAAGGACAATGAAAAGCAGAAAAGCAAGGAGTACTTTATAATTCCCTTTATAAAAGACTTTGTGCAATTTCAAATCTTTTCGATAAGCAAATATCATAATGATTACAAAAGCGATAAAAAAACATACTCCAAATAGTACTTGTCCTTGACTAAACATAATTGTAAAAATTTTTAGCAAATTTAGAGATTTGTAAACGATTTGCTGCTAAATTGCCTTTTCATTTCATTGAATAAATTTTCAGATTTATCAGAAAGTGACTTAAATTAGCAAAAAAAAAGAAAACTACTATATGAAAAAACAACTTGACGCCGTAACCGAATTTCACACTGCTTTTAAAATTGGCCACAGTGCAACTCCAATTGCCGATGTAGGAGCAGAGAAAAAATTGCTTCGTTATAATTTGATGAAGGAAGAAAATGAGGAATATTACGAGGCGGTTCAAAATAATGATTTGGTTGAAATTGCAGATGCGCTTGGGGATATGATGTACATCTTGTGCGGCACAATTATCGAGCACGGACTTCAAGATAAGATAGAGGCTGTTTTTGATGAAATACAACGCAGCAATATGAGCAAATTGGGTGAAGACGGAAAACCAATTTATCGCGAAGACGGAAAAGTTATGAAAGGTCCAAATTATTTTAAACCTGATTTTTCGAAATTATTGTAAAGAAGTTTTTTAACGCAAAGAACGCTAAGTTTTTTTTCTGCAGTTCTTAGAAAAAGGCCAAGCTCGCAAAGCTTTACGTTATTTTTGTCATTTCGACGAAGGAGACCCGAGCGATAGCGAACTGGCGAAGCAAATCTTCGCAAGTAACTCGGCAACGAGAAGCTAAAATTTAATAATAAAGGAAAAATGAAAAACCCGATAAACTTTAATTTATCGGGTTTCTTTTTTAATATGGTTTTGGATTATTGAACTTTCACTGTCCATCCAAAAGTATCCTCAGAAAGTTTGTTTTGAAGATTTGTTAATTTTTCTTTTAAGAAAGAAGCATAAGAATTCTCAATTGGAGCCATTTCAAAGTACTCATCTTTATAAGAGAATCCTTTGATAACGCTGATTACAGCAGCAGTTCCTGCTCCGAAGATTTCTTTCAAAGATCCGTTTTTAGCAGCTTCTACCAATTCAGAAACAATTACAGGACGAACTTCAACTTTTAATCCTTCTTTTTCAGCCATTGCGATCAAGCTTTTTCTGGTAACACCATCTAAAATTCTTTCGCTTGTTGGAGCTGTTAATAAAGTATCGTTAATTCTGAAGAACACGTTCATTGTTCCAGCTTCTTCTAGTTTTGTGTGCGTTGCATCATCAGTCCAGATAACTTGTTGGAAACCATCTTTGTTTGCCAAGTTAGTTGGGTAAAATTGAGCAGCGTAGTTTCCTGCAGCTTTTGCAGCCCCGATACCACCGTTTGCAGCTCTACTGAAATGTTCTGCAATGATAACTTTTACTTCACCTCCGTAATATGCTTTTGCTGGAGAAAGTAAAATCATAAATTTATATTCATCAGAAGGATTTGCAATTACTCCAGGACCTGTAGCAATCATGAAAGGACGAATGTACATACTAGCTCCGTTTCCTCTCTGAATCCAATCTTTGTCTAATTTCAATAATTCATTTAAACCATCCATAAAAATAGCTTCTGGAACTTCTGGCATTGCCATCCTTACAGCAGATTTATTAAAACGCTTGAAGTTTTCATCTGGTCTAAACAACCAAACATCATTATTGTCATCCTTATAAGCTTTCATTCCTTCAAAAATCGCTTGCCCATAATGGAAGACTTTTGATGAAGGATCCATTAAAATTGGAGCATAAGGCTTAATGACAGGATTTTGCCATTGCCCGTTTTTAAAATCGCATTCGAATAAATGGTCTGTAAATACAGCACCAAAACTTAAGTTGTCAAAATCTACTTCGTTTATTTTTGTAGAAGTAGCTTTAATGATTTCAATTTTGCTCGTTTGAGTTGTACTCATAGTTATGTATGTTTTTTGTGAGATATTCTTCACTCTCAGAAATCTAAAGTGATGATATCGTGTAAAATGGAATTTATCGAATGCAAAATTACGTAAAAATCTGTAAAATGCTTAGTGAAAATTCATTATTTATAGGTTTTGATTGAGATTTGTTTATCCTATAATAAACTCAAATATTTAATTGATTTTTATAAAGATTTTATGAAAAAAGTGTCGTTTTTTAAGGCTTTACGCATTTGTTTTGACTAAATTTGATTATTGAAATGGCTTGAAAATCAACAATAAGCTATTATTAAATTCTTAAAAGGTGAAAAGGGAAATAATTAAAACGCTAGATGGCTCAACTACAATTCGTTTGCCTGAATGGGACGAGTGTTATCATTCAAAACACGGAGCAATTCAGGAAGCAAAACATGTTTTTATTAAAAATGGTCTTTCATTATTTGAAAATCCGATAAGTATATTAGAAATAGGTTTTGGGACTGGTTTAAATGCTTTTATCACGTATTTGGAAGCTATTAGAAAAAATCAGAGAATAGATTATGTTGGAGTAGAGGCATATCCTGTTGATGCAGATGAAATCTTGGAGATGAATTATGCCAATGAACTTGAGGCATTGGAATTTGAGAACATTTTTGAGAAAATGCATAAAAGTGAATGGAATGAAAAAATAGAAATTTGCGACCTGTTCTCGTTAACCAAAAGAAAACAATTTTTTCACGAAATAAACGATTTTGAAATTTTTGATTTGATTTACTTTGATGCCTTCGGATATAGAGTACAACCGGAGCTTTGGAGTACTGAAATTTTTCAGAAAATGTACAATAGCTTAAAACCAAACGGCGTTTTGGTTACCTATGCTGCTCGAGGAGTTGTGAAGAGAAGCATGATGGAAGTTGGATTTACGGTAGAAAAATTAACAGGACCTCCAGGAAAAAGGGAAATGTTTCGAGCTTTTAAAACGGTTCAAATGAATAATTTAGAATAATTCTATATTGATTTATTTGTTTTAAGAAAACGTATTCGTTGCTAAAGTTTTTTAAAAAATAAGTTAAAAGTAATGTTTATGTTGGTTATTTGTTTAAATTTGGTGCGAGTTTAAAAAAATAGATAACCCCCGAAAATCTTATTTTATTATGTCAAAAATGATGTTTGATTACACGAAATCAATACTTGAAAGAGTTAGTTTCGATCCGGTACTTTTCTGCAAAGAGTTAGAAAAAGCTATCAAAACACTGTTGCCTTACGAAATGGAACAATTGCAAGAGTGGTTACTGAATTTCGTTGTCGGAAAACCAGAATTAAAACAAAGTCTACAACTAATTAAAGTATAAAAAGAAAGGAGCCAAATTGGCTCCTTTTTTATTGCGCTTTCTTTTGTAATGGACTGATGATTTGAACATTCTGAAAAACAATTGCGCCTTTTACAACTCCAGCAATTGTAGATCTTAATGCATCAATGATTTGCATCTTTAATTCGCTCTTTGGGTAAATCAAACTTACCTCTCGGGCTGGTTTTGGTTCCTTAAAATTACGAAGTTTCAGTTTATCGGATTCTTTTAAGTCTAAGGTGTGCAAGTACGGAAGTAACGTTGTACCAAGGCCTTCGTCTGCCAATTTAATTAAAGTTTCAAAACTTCCGCTTTGAATCTGAAAATTATTTTGATCGACGTCAGAGACGCTTTTACATAAATTCAAAATGCCGTCTCTAAAACAGTGACCGTCTTGTAAAAGCAGAATTTCATTGAGGTTTAAGTCGGCTACTTCAATTTCTTCTTTCTGAAAACTAGCATGATGCTCAGGAATGTAGGCTACGAATGGTTCAAAGTACAATACAATTTCCTTGATTTTTTCGTCTTCAAGCGGCGTTGCGGCAATTGCAGCATCTAGATGCCCGTTTTTTAGTTTTGTAATGATTTCCTCTGTATTCAGCTCCTCAATTAAGAGTTTTACTTTTGGATATTTCTTAATGAAATTATTCAAAAACATGGGCAGAAGTGTAGGCATAATCGTTGGAATAATTCCTAGACGAAATTCTCCGCCAATAAAACCTTTCTGCTGTTCTACGATATCTTTTATGCGATCGGCTTCGTTTACGATGTTTTTCGCCTGGCTGACAATTTTTTGTCCTATGTCAGTAAGCTGAATTGGTTTTTTGCTTCTATCGAAGATTAAGATATTAAGCTCCTCTTCAATCTTTTGTATCTGCATACTTAAAGTTGGCTGTGTTACGAAGCATTTTTCAGCAGCAAGAGTGAAGTTTTTATGCTCAGCAACCGCTAACACATATTGCAATTGAGTTATAGTCATGTTGATAGTAATTTGTGATGCGAAAATAAGAAAATATAATTTTTATTTATATATATTTTAGTAAAGTTACTCTAAATTTGTAGTAAATTAGTGTAAAAAATAAGATTATGAAGACAAATATTTTAGGATTACCAGTAAAAGAATCAGAATTGTTAGTACAAGAATTGAATGTATTATTATCAAATTTTCAAGTATATTATCAAAACTTAAGAGGGATTCACTGGAATATTCGCGGAAAGCGCTTCTTTGATTTACATGTTAAGTTTGAAGAATTATATACAGATGCACAACTTAAAATAGATATGATCGCAGAAAGAGTGCTAACAATAGGAGGAACGCCTCTGCATACTTTTGAAGATTATATTCAAAATAATAAATTGACGGTTGGAAAGAATATTTCTAACGATGAAAAAGCAGTTCAATTGATTGTTCACTCCTTATCTGATTTATTAAAAATCGAAAGAGAAATATTGAACAAATCTGACGAAATTAATGATGAAGGAACCAATTCTATGATGAGCGACTTTATTGCTGAGCAGGAAAAAACAATTTGGATGATGAATGCTTGGTTAGAAGAATCGTTATAATATATTGGTTTTTAATAAAATAGAAGCAGAATGGGATGAAAATTGCATTCTGCTTTTTTGTTTGTGTTAAATTTCTATAAAAATCTCTTTGATTTTATTTGTTTAACGCTATTTTTGCTTTGATGAAATTTATAGCCCGCATATTATTATTCATTTTTATTGCCTTCTTATCGACCCCAACAATTGTTCAGGCGTTAAAGAAAGGGAATAATACGGCTATATCTTTTAGCATTGCTGAAGAAGAAGTGCACAAGGAACTTAAAAATGTAGTTCACCCTACAATTCTTGAGCATGAAGTTTTGATTCCGGTTTATATCGAGAAAAAAACAATTATTTCTGAAAATATTGTCAAACTAGACAACATATCTCCGAGCATATTTGCTCCACCGCCAAACGTAGCATAATACTTCCGATTATTTTGATCTTTATCCGCATTTCTATTGAGATGTGGCAAATCTTTAATGAATAATTTTTTTAGTATTATATTATGACAAAAAAAATCAATCTTTTTGCTAACCTTAAATCTGATTTTGCTTCAGGTTTAGTGGTTTTCTTGGTGGCTCTTCCATTGTGTTTAGGTATTGCAATGGCTTCTGGAGCACCGTTATTTTCTGGAATTATCGCTGGTGTTGTGGGGGGTATCGTTGTAGGATATTTAAGCCAATCACATATTAGTGTATCAGGTCCAGCTGCTGGGTTAACCGCTATCATTTTAACCGCTATTACCGATTTAGGTGCGTTCGATGTATTTTTAATGTCTGTTTTTATTGCTGGACTAATTCAATTAGCATTAGGATTTTTAAAAGCGGGAAGTATATCGAATTATTTTCCAACAAACGTAATAGAGGGTATGTTAGCCGGTATCGGAATTATTATTATCTTAAAACAAATACCGCACGCTTTTGGTTATGATGCAGATTTCGAAGGAGATCAAGCTTTTATTCAAAATGATGGAAGTAATTCGTTTTCATTTTTGTTTGATGTTTTAAATCATATTCATTTAGGAGCTGTTGTGGTTTCGGCAGTTTCATTAGTAATTTTATTAGCTTGGGATAAAGTTCCTTTCTTAAAAAGAATAAAACTGGTTCCAGGAGCTTTAGTCGCTGTTATTGCTGGAGTAGTTTTAAACGAAATATTTGTATCTACAGGAAGCACTTTGGCAATTGCGAAAGAACATTTGGTTTCTTTGCCAGTTCCAAAATCTTTTGAAGACTTTAAATCAATTATAATAATGCCAGACTTCACTGCTGTTACAAATCCGCAAGTTTGGGTGGTTGCTATTACAATTGCCATTGTCGCTTCTATTGAGACTCTTTTATGTATTGAGGCTTCTGATAGAATGGATGTGCAAAAACGTTATACTGACACCAATGTTGAGCTTAAAGCTCAGGGAATAGGAAACGTAGTCAGTTCGCTTTTAGGAGGACTTCCTATGACATCTGTTGTGGTGCGTTCGTCAGCGAATAACAATGCAGGCGCAAAATCTAAAATGTCAACTATTATTCACGGTATACTTTTATTAATAAGTGTATTATCTATTCCGGCAATTCTGAACAAAATTCCGTTGGCAACATTGGCGACGGTTTTGATTTTGGTCGGATATAAATTAGCAAAACCAGCAACCTTTATGCATTTCTGGGAAAAGGGGAAATACCAGTTTGTACCTTTCATCGCAACTTTGGTCTTTGTTGTTGCGACAGATTTGCTAAAAGGTGTTGCGTTGGGAATTATCATCAGTATTATTTTTGTTTTGAGAGGAAATTTAAAAAGAGCTTATGTCTTTAAAAAAGAAGAATATGAAGACGGTGATATCATTCATATCGATTTAGCGCAGGAAGTTTCGTTTTTAAATAAAGCGGCTATCAAACAGACTTTAAATGAAATTCCAGAAAATTCAAAAGTAATCATCAATGCTCATGATACGGAGTATATTGCGCATGATGTTTTAGATTTGATTCGCGAATTTAAAGAAACTAGAGCAGTTGATGAAAATATAAAAGTGAAGCTTAAAGGATTTAAAGAAGCATACGAACTAGAAAATACGCCAGAAAATAATAATCATGTTACGATTGAACATTATTATGATGTGGCAAAAAGAGAACTGGTTAAAAGAGAAGTTGTTAGAGAAGAATAATTAAATTTAGGAGTTTTTAAGGCCTAAGAAATGTCAAAATTTAGGTAACTTTACATCAAGTTCATTTTTTGAGGCTATTATAACTTAAAAATTACCACACAAAAAAATAAAGAAATGAGAAAATTTTATGAGCAGTTATTAGAAAACAATAAAAAGTGGGTTGAAACTTCATTGGCAAAAGACCCGAATTATTTTGCTGATTTGGCAAAAGGACAACAGCCACCATTATTGTGGATTGGGTGTTCTGACAGCCGTGTTCCTGCAAACGAAATTGTTGGCGCAAAACCAGGAGAAGTTTTTGTTCACCGTAACATTGCCAATATGGTAGTGCATTCTGATATGAATATGCTTAGTGTTCTGGATTATGCCGTAAATGTTTTAAAAATTAAGCATATCATTGTGTGCGGACACTACGGATGCGGTGGTGTGAAAGCTGCAATGGGTAACCAGTCGGTTGGAATTATTGATAACTGGATTCGTCACATTAAAGATGAGTATCGTTTACATGACAAATATTTGAACTCAATTGAAGATGAAACAGAACGTTTTAATGCTTTTGTTGAAATCAATGCAAAAGAACAAGTTTATAATTTAGCTAAAACATCAATTGTTCAAGGAGCTTGGAAAAATGGACAAGACCTTATGCTTCACGGTTGGGTTTACGGATTGAATTCTGGTTTTGTAACCGATTTGAATGTAACCATCAGTTCAAACGATGAATTGGATTCAGTTTATCAGTTAGACCTTTAATAGATAAATAGAAATCGCCCTTATAAAGGGCGATTTTTTTTATTCGTTTTCGTCTAAATTCTCATTAAATGCTGATGGAAGCATTGTTGGAATAAACTTAATCAATATCGGCAATAATAAGCTTCCTCCCGGAAGTAAGAAAATTGTAAGTGACGGAATGGTTTTACAGATATCTAAAAGCTGTTTTTTTACTTTTTTCTTTTCCTTCGCATCCAAATCTCTTGTTGTAGAATAGGCAAGAAGCACCATTAATTCTTTACTTTGAACAATCTCTTTAATTAATCTGTTTTTATTTCTTATAATTAATTTGACTACGCTGTGCGTCATTTGGTCATAAAAATGTTTGACAGGATTTGAATAATTAAAGTACGGTATTTTCTTTTTGTGAGTGGTGATAAAAGTATTGGTTGTGTCCATACTTTTGGTCACAAAATCATCAGGAACTCCCATTGTTGAACCTAAGGCATATAGAAAATACGATTCTTCATTTTCTACAACGCCATCACTCCACAACGCCATTCCGGCCATGTCAATCAGGTAATATTGCTCCAATTTGTTTTTAAAGTAATCAAGATTCAAAGTTTCTAAAGTCTCAACTGTTACTTTTGAAAATTTTGAATAGCGAATAGAAGCTTCAAAAAGTTTTATCAGAAGATCGTCGTGCTGCGATTTTACAGTTTTGGTTTTCAAAGCCAAACCAACAATTCCAAGAACTGTTTCTTCAATTCGTTTTAAATATTTTTCAGGAATTTCTCCGTGTTCCAAATATTGTCTGAAAGCTAAAACATCAATAAACAAAAGCGCATTGGTCACCAAATGCGAAAAGTTTTTGCTGATAATGCTGTCATTGGTTTGAACTCTCTGGTCAATAATATTTTCCAGAGATAGAGAAGGAGTGTCTTTAGGCAATAAAATTTTAAACAAATTAAATCCTTCTGGATTCATTTGCTTGTAAAACTTTAAAACTTCTGAAATAAAATTTTTAGGTTCCGAATTTCTTTTCTCTAAGCAAAACACATGGTAGAGCGTATTAAGTAAAGCTACTTTTGAAATTTCGGTTTTAAACCAGCCTTTTATCGGAATTGGAACTTGTGAATCTATAGCAATAATATGGCCGTAAATAAATCCCGTTTCTCTCACTTTATAGTAAAACAAGTCTACAGTCTCAAAAGGAATAGCTTCTGAAAACTTCTGTTCACTAAAAAACTTATCGATCCAGCCTGGTGCTGATGGATTAATCATGGACTTAATTTTGCTGATGCAAAGCTATGTCTTTTTCTTGTTTTAGGATTCATTTTAAAATGAAATAACCGCTATATTTTGTTAAAAATAGCGGTTATTCAAATATTTCTTATTTAATGATTCCTGCGCAAGCCACTCTTCCTCCGGCATTTCCTGTTGGCTGAGTGGTAAAATCATCTGTTCCTGCATGTACGATCAAACCTTTTCCAAGAACATCTTTATTAGAATCTCCACATCCAACACACCATTCGTCTGTAGTTAGGGTGATAGATCCGTTACCTTTTGCGTCAGCTGTAAAGTTTCCGATATCACCTTTATGATATTCTCCAACTCCCCATTTTCCATGTTTTTTGAAAGTTGGATTCCAGTGTCCTCCAGCAGAACTTCCGTCTGCGGCGCTGCAATCTGCTTTTTCATGAATATGGATAGCGTGGACTCCAGGCTCTAATCCTGTGATTTTTGCTGTAAAAGTTACTTTGCCATTTTTCTCAACAAAAGTAGCAGTTCCGGCTACTTTACTGTTGCTTTTTGGTTCTAGCGCAACAGTTAGAGTTTTGGCATCATTTGATTTATTATTTGTTTTACAGCCAATGATTAAGGCTGTAATTATAGCGAAAGAAACAATTAGTTTTTTCATATCTATGGGCATTTTAATTAAAGATTAAGTAAATTTAACATAAAATAACGGAACTGATTAACTCTAAAAGTTAAAAAAAAGTCAAACTATACGTTATAATTTGATATTGATTGAGTTAAAAACCGAAAATATTGTTTAAATTCGTATAGGTTTTTAACGAATAATTTCTGAAAACCACTTATCTAATTCGCTCACATTTAATTCTTAATGTTATGATGAAAAAGATTTTTACCCTCGTTTTTTTTAGTTCGTTTTTAATTTCTTGTAAATGCGCAAAAACGGATGCAGTTTCTAAGCTTGATGGAACTTGGGAATTGAATTATATCTCGGATGCACAAACTTTTGATGCATTATATCCAAATAAAAAGCCAACCATAAATTTTAGCATTAAAGAGAATAGGGTATCCGGAAACAACAGCTGTAATTCATACACTGGAAAACTGAATGTGACTGGCAGCAAAATTGATTTTACGCAACCCATGGCCGTAACCAAGATGATGTGTTTGGATGGCGGTAAAGGGGAGCAGGCTTACATGAGTACACTGCAAAAAATTACATCATATGATATAACAGATGATGGCAAAACATTGAATTTTATTTCTGGAGATATTGCCATGATGCGTTTCACTAAAAAATAATGCTATGAAAACGAAATTATCTGCTTTACTTTTTTTAGTTAGTGTTCTAAACTTTTCAGTTTCAGCACAAGAAAAATCAAAAAAAGAACTCAAACAAGAAAGAGAGTTACAGAAACAAAATGAAATTAAGAAACTTATAGATTCTCAAAACTTTGTTTTCGAAGCTCAAAAAGCAACGCCACAAGGAGGGAGATTAATTCAGCTGGACTATAATACATATTTTTTAAAGTTTAAAGCTGATAGTACAACTTGTGATCTTCCTTTTTTTGGACGTGGTTATAATGTGGGATACAATAGTGATGGCGGAATAAAATTTGAAGGCAAACCCGAAAATATTAGAGTTGAAAGTAAAAAGAATAATACTATTCTAAAAGCGACAGTAAGAGGGAAAAGCGATGTTTATGATTTACTGTTTTCTATCTTTTATAACGGAAGCACAACACTTTCTGTCAGTAGTAATAATAGAGGCCCAATTAGCTATGATGGAATAATATATGCTCCCAAAACAGCGGAGAAACAATGATATAATTCATGGGGTAAACTTGTCACAAATTCGTCTGAATATATGGTAAGAATCTTTTTTTGGTTAGTAAAGTGGCAGTTTTCGCTTTTGGTTTTCTTTTTTGGTGTGTTGTCCCTATCTGCTCAGGATTTGGAACCTCGAGCGTATGCTAATGTTCCTAAAGATTTAAATGTAATTGCTGCAGGTTATGTTTTTATAAATGGAAATGTGCTTACAGATCCTTCTCTACCTATAAAAGATTTTACACTTCAAAGCCATAATATGGCTGTGAATTATATTAGAACGTTTGGATTGGCAAATAAATTGGCTCGTATACAGGTTGGACTGCCTTTTACTTTTATGGATGGATCTGCTGTAGTTAGTGATCAGCTGGTTACTGGCTCAAGAACTGGTTTTGCAGATATGAAAGTACGTTTTGGCATTAATTTGCTAGGTTCTCCTGCACTTGATAAATCTGAATTCAGAAGTTTTGAGCAAAAAACAATTCTTGGAGTCAGTTTGGTTACTTCAATCCCAACAGGAAGATATTATGGAGATAAACAAGTAAATATTGGAACAAACCGATGGGCTTTCAAGCCAGAAATAGGAGTATCGAAACGGTTTGCTCATGTGTATGCTGAGGCCTATGGCGGGGTTTGGTTTTATACGGATAATAATGATTATCTAGGAAAAAAATTAGAGCAAAAACCAACCTACAGCCTTCAGGCGCATGCAAGCTATTATTTTAAAAATCAAATGTGGGTTGGCTTCAATACGACTTGGTTTTTTGGAGGTCGAACTATTACTGATGGCGTTTCGGATGATAGCCAGATTGATAACTGGCGCGTAGGAGGAACTTTTTCTACTCCAATTGCAAAAGGGCAATCCATTAGATTTCAATATCATATTGGGGCGTATACCAACAACGGACTAAATTATTATGCGCTTTCAGCAGTTTACCAATACTCTTTCTTTTAAAATGTTATTTTATTTAAAGTGTTTAAAATCAGTATATTTGAGTATGCATATATTTTTAAAAACAAATTTAAAATTAAAACTATGAAAAAATTAGGACTTATTCTTATCATGGCGGCAGCCTCGTTTTCATCTTATGCACAGTCTTCTTATAAAGAAGATTTAGAAGTAGTACAAAGTGTTTATGGAAAATCTAAAGCAGATCTGGTAAAACAGTACATGAACTTATCTGATGCACAAGCCGCTGCTTTCACTAAAGTTTATGATGATTATGAAACGTCGCGAAAAGCCTTAGGGCAGACAAAGTTTCAACTATTAAATGATTATGCAGCTAATTATGAAACTTTAACAGATGCAAAAGCTGATGAGTTGGCAAAGGCTACTTTAAAAAACCACGTTGATTACGAGAAGCTTTATTCTAAGACTTATAATCAGGCAAAAAAAGCAATTGGTTCAATAAACGCGGCAAAGTTTATTCAGCTTGAGGTTTATCTTCAAACTATAATAAGAAGCGAAATTTTAGAAGCAATTCCGTTTATTGGTGAAATGGACAAAAATAAAACTAAAACGATGTAAAATATTCGTTTTAAAAAAAAAGGGAATCAATTTGATTCCCTTTTTTTATTTTTCAGTTTTAACTTTGTAAATCTCATTTACCATTCCGTCGCGGAAACTGTCTAGAGTAAGTTCCCAGAACATGATGCCGCCCAGTTTTTTCGCTTTTACATATTCCGCTTTAGCTCTGATAGATTTTAAATCATCTGATGTAGCAAAAGTTTTAGTTGATGCATTGTACCAATATGGTGCTTGAGCTTTTTCATCATAAAAATATTTCCAGCCGTTTGCTTCTGTGTATGTTGTAGCGTAGTTTTTAAAGTCAACACCTTGAAAGTGCTCTCCTGCTTGGTATAATCCGTTATTGATGTTTTCTACATTTTTCCATTGTCTAGTATAAAATGCACCTCCAATTACCAATTTTTCAGCAGGAACACCTAGTTTCAATAAAAATTCAACGGCTCTATCTGTAGATTCTTCTTTCGGATTTGTGCTGTATAAAGGCGTGTGGTGACCAGTAACTTTTGAATATCCGTTTACTAAATCGTAACTCATGATATTAATGCGATTAACAAATGGAGCAACTGCTTTCCAGTCAATAGATTCATCTAAACATTTTTGGAAGCCTCCTGCAGCAAAGCTCAATTCATATTTTTTACCTAAAGTAGAACGTAATATTTTGATTAGTTCTGTAAAATTAGGTTTGTCAGCAGGTTGATATAAATGTCCTGGAAGTCCTTCAATCGATGGATATTCCCAATCCAAATCTAAACCGTCAATTTTAAAATAATCGCTTACTTCCTTTACAGACTTTGCAAATTTTAAGCGTCCTTCAGCAGTTGAAAATGCTTGTGAACAAGGTTCGCAGCCTCCCCATCCTCCAAGAGATACAATGATTTTCAACTGTGGATTTTTTGCTTTAAGAGAAACTAAATGTTTGATAGTGATAGAATCTTTGGCAGAATCAACACTTAGTTTTCCATCTTTTAAATGGCAGAAGCTAAAAATAATCTGGTTTAATTTTCCAACTTCATATTTATCAATAAGTTGAGAATCGCCAGTGTAATAAGCAATAATGTCCATTTTTTTATTTTTTTGTGCGAAGACAGCTGTGAAGCAAAAGCACAATAAAAATGATGCAATTAGGTTAATTTGTTTCATTTATTTTGTTTTTATAGTTTTTAGAATGTTAAATATACTGTAATGCATTTTATGTTTAGCTATACCGTATGAGTCTATAAGCTAATTTTAACAAATATTTTGCAAATATCTGCAAAAATATTGCGCCATATAAGAAATATCTTTCGATAAGCATATTAAAAAAAATAAACCCGTGCAGTTTCGGACTTGCACGGGTTTATAACAAATTAAAAGCTAAAAACTATTTTGAAATTAGAAGCAGTATGAATTTTCTGCAACTAATTTTTCTGCAATTTTTTCTCTTAACGCTACCACGTTTGGCAGGTTAGTATATTTAGTGAAACGTTTAAGTCCCATTAACATCATACGTTGTTCGTCACCTTCAGAGAAAGAAGCAATTCCTTCTTTTCCTCTTAAGTTTACGATATCAACCGCTTTGTACAAGTATAATTTTGCCATAGCAATTTGCTCTTGAACTTTATCTTCACCTTCTTTTTTAGCTAATTTCTCAGTTCTCAAAATTGTACTTTCAGCCATGTAGATTTCGATTAAGATATCAGCAGCAGCCATTAATAACTGTTGGTGAGAATCTAATTCTGGTCCGTATTTTTGAACAGCGCTTCCAGCAACCATTAAGAAAACTTTTTTCAAGTTTGCTACGATTACTTTTTCTTCAGAGAATAATTCAGAGTAATCTGGAGTATCGAAAGATGGAATTCCCATTAATTCTTCCTGAACTTTCATTGCTGGTCCTAGTAAATCAACGTGTCCTTTCATAGCTTTTTTGATCAGCATACCTACAGAAAGCATTCTGTTGATTTCGTTTGTACCTTCGTAAATACGAGCGATACGAGCATCTCTCCAAGCACTTTCCATTGGAGTATCTTCAGAGAATCCCATTCCACCAAAAACCTGAATACCTTCGTCAGAACAGTTTTGAACATCCTCAGAAACCGCAACTTTCAAAATAGAACACTCGATTGCATATTCTTCAACACCTTTCAACTCTGCTTCTTGATGAGAAGTTCCTTCTGCTTCACGAGCAGCGATTCTGTCTTCGATGTCTTTTGCCGCACGGTAAGAAGCACTTTCTCCTGCGTAAGCATTAGTTGCCATTTCAGCTAATTTAGAACGGATAGCTCCAAAAGATGAAATAGAAGTATTAAACTGAATTCTTTCGTTAGCATATTTTACAGCTCCAGAAGTAACTCTTCTTTGTGCATCTAAACAAGCCGCAGCCAATTTAATACGACCAACGTTTAAAGCATTCATCGCGATTTTGAAACCGTTTCCTCTTTCAGATAACATGTTTTCAACAGGAACTTTTGTTTCGTTGAAAAAAACCTGACGAGTAGAAGAAGCGCGGATTCCTAATTTATGCTCTTCTTCATTCATAGAAATTCCATTTGAAGGATCGTTTTCTACGATGAAACCTGTAATGTTTTTATCATCTCCGATACGAGCAAAAACGATGAATAAGCTGCAGAAACCTGCGTTTGAAATCCACATTTTTTGTCCTGTAATTAGATAATGAGTTCCGTCTTCAGATAAAACCGCTTTAGTTTTTCCTGAGTTAGCGTCAGATCCTGCACCTGGTTCCGTTAAGCAATAAGCTCCAAACCATTCTCCAGAAGCTAATTTCGGAACGTATTTTTTCTTTTGTTCTTCAGTACCATAAAGTGTAATTGGCATAGTTCCAATTCCAGTGTGAGCACCAAAAGCAGTTGAGAAAGAACCCGTTGCTCCAGAAATGTAGTCGCAAACCAACATTGTAGATACAAATCCCATTCCTAATCCGCCGTATTCTTCTGGAACTGCAACTCCAAGAAGTCCAAGTTCTCCAGCCTTACGCATAGAAGCTTCTGTATACGCATAATCTTTTTTCTCAAAACGATCTTTATGCGCCCATAATTCTTTGTCAACGAACTCTTTTACAGAGTCACGCATCATTAACTGCTCTTCTGAGAAATCTTCTGGTGTGAAGATATCTTCGCATTTTGTTTCTTTTACTAGGAATTGACCTCCTCTTGTTTTGTCGCTCATGACTTTTTTGTTTTTTAGATTTGAAAGATGAAAGAAGCAAGAAGAAAGATTTTAACCTAACTTATTGATGAAGCCTGTAGTCATCTTTTGAAATTCAATTATTTTGTTTTCTAATTTTTCTGTTTTTTCTTTTGTTAAATAGTCGTTTTGACAAGCTATCAACAATTGTGTTTGTAATTCAAATGACGAGCCTAAACTAATATTCAAATAATGTTGAAAGTGTTTATTCCCTCTGTTAGAGCCTTCAGCAATATTAGAAGGCATTGAAACAGAACATCGATTCATTTGATTTGCCAAACTATAGGTTTCTGATTTTGGAAAAGTAGATGTTAGTTTATAGATATCATTTGTAATTTCCATAGCTAAAATCCAAATTTTCAAATTCTTGAAATTGTGTTTCATGTTTTTTGAGGCAAGATAAGAAGAAAAATTAAATGTAGGTTTTTTACTACTTTTTAAAAATCCATTTCAGACTAACTTTTCATCCCAAACAGAAAGTCTTTCCTCTTGCTTCTTTCCTCTAAAAAGTCTTATAAAACCTCGTAAATCCCCGCAGAACCTTGCCCAGTACCCACACACATAGAAACAATTCCATATTTATTTCCTCTGCGTTTCATCTCATCAAATAACTGAACAGAAAGTTTAGCACCAGTACAACCTAGAGGATGTCCTAGTGAAATTGCTCCACCGTTTACGTTTACGATATCTGGATTTAAACCTAATTCACGAGTTACTGCTAAAGCTTGAGAAGCAAAAGCCTCGTTTAATTCGATTAATTCAATATCGTTCAAAGTTAATCCTGCTTGTTTTAAGGCTTTCGGAATTGCTTTTACAGGTCCGATACCCATGATTCTTGGCTCAACACCAGAAGAAGCGAAGTTTACCAAACGTGCAATTGGCTCAAGATTTAATTCTTTTACCATGTCTTCGCTCATGATTAAAACGAAAGCAGCACCGTCACTCATTTGAGAAGAGTTACCAGCGGTTACACTTCCGTCAGCAGCAAAAACGGGTTTTAAACCTGCTAAAGCTTCTTTAGAAGTTCCTGCTCTTGGACCTTCGTCTTTGTTTACGACATATGACTTCGTCTCTTTTTTACCATTTTCGTTAATGAAAGTCTGCTCAACAGTAATGGGAACGATTTGTTTGTCGAATTTTCCTTCTGCTTGCGCTTTTAAAGCTTTCATGTGAGAATTGTAAGCAAACTCATCCTGATCTTCTCTAGAAACATTGTATTGTTTAGCCACCGCTTCGGCAGTTAAACCCATTCCCCAGTAGTAATCTTCGTGACCTGCAGCGGCAACTTTATAATCTGGAGTTGGTTTGTAACCTCCCATCGGAATATAACTCATACTTTCTGCACCACCAGCAATGATGCAATCTGCCATTCCAGACTGTATTTTAGCAGTTGCCATTCCGATAGTTTCCAAACCAGATGCGCAGTAACGGTTTACTGTCACTCCAGGAACGTCTTCTACTTTTAATCCCATAAGAGAGATCAAACGACCAACGTTAAGACCTTGTTCTGCTTCCGGCATGGCATTTCCTACCATAACGTCATCAATACGTTTTTTGTCAAAATTAGGCAGTTCGTCCATCATAAACTGAATGGTTTCCGCAGCTAATTCATCAGGTCTTTTAAATCTAAAAACACCTTTTGGAGCTTTTCCAACTGCTGTTCTATATGCTTTTACTATATATGCTGTTTTCATTTGTTTTTTGTTTTTTAAGATTGGTAGAAGAAAGATGCAAGAAGCAAGATTTCAAAACAGAGTTTTGTCTTTTCTCTTGCTTCTTTCTTCTTTATCTATTTTTCTAGTTACGAAGCGGTTTTCCTTTAGTCAACATGTATTGAATTCTCTCCAAAGTCTTACGCTCTGTACATAAACTCAAGAAAGCTTCACGTTCGATATCTAATAAATATTGTTCAGATACTAAAGTTGCTTCAGATAAATCACCACCAGCCATTACGTAAGCCAATTTGTTAGCGATTTTCTTGTCGTGTTCAGAGATGTATTTTCCAGCTTCCATTTGATCCGTTCCAACTAAGAACATCCCTAAAGCTTGTTTTCCTAGAACTTTAATATCGTTTCTTCTGATTGGTTGCGTGTAACCAGCTTCAGCCATTAATAAAGCATGTTTCTTAGCTTCAGCAATCTGACGATCTTTGTTTACTACGATAATGTCTTTTCCGTGTTGTAAAAGACCAGTGTCAAAAGCTTCGTAACCAGAAGTCGAAACTTTAGCCATAGCGATTGTTAAGAAATACTCTTGAAGAACGTTTAATTCCACATCATTTTTACGGAATAAATCAGATGCTCTTAAAGTCATTTCTTTAGAACCACCACCACCAGGTATAACTCCAACACCAAATTCAACTAATCCCATATACGTTTCTGCAGCTGCCACAACTTTATCAGCATGTAAGCTCATTTCGCATCCACCACCAAAAGTCATTCCGTGAGGCGCAACTACAACTGGAATTGAAGAATAACGAACGCGCATCATCGTATCTTGGAACAATTTGATTGCCATGTTCAATTCGTCATATTCTTGCTCAACTGCCATCATGAAAATCATTCCGATGTTAGCTCCAACAGAAAAATTCGCCGCTTGGTTTCCAATAACCAAACCTTGATGCTCTTTTTCAGCTAATTCAATTGCTTTATTAATCGCAGAAAGAACGTCACCGCCAATGGTATTCATTTTAGATTGGAATTCTAAGTTTAAGATTCCGTCTCCTAAATCTTGAATAATGGCACCGCTGTTGCTCCAAACTTTTTTGCTTTCGCGAATGTTGTTCAGAATAATGAATGAATCTTGTCCAGGAACTTTTACTTGTGATTTTGTTGGAATGTTATAGAAATAAGTTGCTCCTTCTTTTACAGTATAGAAACTTTTGCTTCCAGAAGCCAACATTTCGTTTACCCATGCAGCAGGCTCTAAACCTTCAGCTTTCATGATTTCAATTCCTTTTTCAACACCAATAGCATCCCAGATTTCGAATGGACCATTTTCCCATCCAAAACCAGCTTTCATAGCGTCGTCAATTTTGTAGAATTCGTCTGTGATTTCAGGAACTCTGTTAGAAACGTAAGCAAACATTCCAGCGAAACTCTTACGGTAGAATTCACCTGCTTTATCAGTTCCTTTTACTAAAACTTTAAAACGATTAATTGGTTTATCGATAGTTTTAGTTAATTCTAAAGTTGCAAAATTTGCTTTTTTTGCAGCTCTATATTCTAATGTATCTAAGTCTAAAGAAAGAATATCTTTATCCACTTTTTTGTAGAAACCTTGTCCAGTTTTGCTTCCTAACCAGTTATTTTCCATCATTTTGTTGATGAAATCAGGAAGTTTGAACAATTCGTGTTGTTCGTCATTCGGGCAGTTTTCGTAAATACCATTAGCAACATGTACTAAAGTATCTAAACCAACAACGTCAACTGTACGGAAAGTAGCTGATTTTGGACGACCGATAACTGGTCCAGTCAATTTATCCACTTCTTCAATCGTTAATCCCATTTCTTTAACCAAATGGAACAAACTCTGAATTCCGTAAATACCAATTCTATTTCCAATAAAAGCCGGAGTATCTTTAGCAACAACCGAAGTTTTTCCTAAGAATTTAGAACCGTATTCGTTTAAGAAATCCAATACTTCTTTTGAAGTTTTTGGACCAGGAATAATTTCAAATAATTTTAAGTAACGCGCAGGGTTAAAAAAGTGCGTTCCGCAGAAGTGCTGTTGGAAATCTTCACTTCTTCCTTCACTCATAAAGTGAATTGGAATACCTGAAGTGTTTGAAGTAACCAAAGTTCCCGGTTTGCGGAATTTGTCGATTTGTTCGAATACTAGTTTCTTAATATCCAAACGTTCTACAACAACCTCGATGATCCAGTCAACATTGGCAATTTTTGCCATATCGTCTGTCGTATTTCCAGTCGTGATTCTGCTTGCAAATTTCTGACTGTAGATAGGAGAGGGTTTCGATTTTAATGAGTTCGCCAAATGGTCATTTACCACACGGTTGCGAACGGCTTTGCTTTCAAGCGTTAATCCTTTTTTAGCTTCAGCTTCTGTCAACTCGCGAGGAACGATGTCAAGCAGTAAAACTTCAACACCAATATTGGCAAAATGACAAGCTATACCCGAACCCATAATTCCGGATCCAATTACAGCAACTTTTTTGATTGTGCGTTTCATAATTTGTTACTTGTTTGTTTTTTTGCAGTTTTCGAATTATTTCTTGTCTGATGAAATACTATTCGTTTTCTGCGTTTTCTGTTTGATTAAATATGTTTTTGTCCTGAATTAATTCGTTGATGATTTCAGCAACTTCGATAAAATGATTCAGCTTTTCATCCGAAACATGTTTTCTTACCGTTTCATTAAATTTCAGAACTGTATTTTTAGATAAATCTCTTTTTTCTTTTCCAAATTCCGTCAGATAGATTAAAACGCCTCTTCCGTCACTAGGGTTCTTTTTGCGAACAATCAAACCTTTTTCTTCCATAGATTTTAATGTTCTTGTTAAGCTGGTGGCTTCCATTCCCATTCTTGGGCCAAGAGCCGTTGACGGAGTTCCTTCTTCCTTGTCCATACTTAAAAGAGCGAATCCGGTTGCCATTGTTGCATCGTATTTAGCAGCTTCTTCATTATACATTCTTGAAACAGCTTGCCATGTTGCTCTCAAAATATAATCTATCGTTTTGTCTTTCATAGGTAACTATATCGATTTCAAATATAATTAAAAAATACTATGCATGCATATAATTTTTTAATAATTTTTTGGTTAGTTATAAAATATCCCTGATTTAGAGGGTTTTGGTTGTTTATTTTAAGTGTAATATACTATTCTTTTTTTAGATTTTAACATTTTTAATGCTGTAAAAATCCTTTTTTAGTTTTTAAAACGCATTTAATTCTGTATTCTGTAAAAAATTATGCATTTATTTCAGTCGTTTCTTTTGGATCATAGCGTGAAATAGCGTCTTGAAGTATCTTTTTCATACGATTTCTAAGACCTTCTGGTCTTAAAATCTCCAAACAGCTTCCAAAACCTAACAGAAGACGTTCCATTTCATAATTTGGTACTACATATATATGTATAATAATACTGCCGTCTTCATTTTCTTTGATTAATCGCTGAGAAGTATGCAAAGGTTTGGTAAGTACATAAGGCGCATTCGAAGCATCGACCCATAATTCGATACGTCTTGCATTTAAACCTGAATTTACGGTAACGCCAATTACATCTTTATAATAAATGTCGGCATCAAAATCTTCTTCTAAGTATGGATGATTAAAATCGTAGTCAATAGAAATGATTCTGTCCAAAGCCAAATTGGTAATAGGCTGTGATGCTTTTTTCTTTCCGATTAAAAACCAGCGATTATTAAATTCTTTCAAGATAAAAGGATGAAAATGGAATTTCGTCTCTTCAGCAGATTTAAAAGATTTATACGTAATAATCAGAACCATTTTCTTAATAATCGCCTGATAGATTTCGTCCAGATAATGCAGTCCTTTTAGTTTTTCATTTTTATCCAAATAAATAACCGGCTTTGTATGCGATTTTTCGGCATAGATTTTATCTTCTAATCGCTGCAAAATATCCGAGACATCATTAAATAAGGAGAAATCTTTAAATTGCTTCAACATGGAAACGGTTTCTGTCAAAACATTCATATCGGTTTCTGTCAGCGGAATATCGGTTATCGAAAAATCTTCGTCTTCATATTTATAATACTTTTTATCATAAACCACGATTGGTGCATTGTAACCGAGTTTTTCACTTCGCATTAATTGAATATCCATTTGGATCGTTCGTTTGCTGATTGGGTTTTGGCGTCCTTCATATTCAAATAAAGCCTCAGAACATTCTTCGATTAAATCTTCGAGTGTCCATTGTCGGTATTTATTCTGAAGGCATTTATCGATTGTCTTGTACCGAATTAAGGCGTTTTTGTTTTGTGACATTTTTGCGTTATTTAAACGTAGAGACGCAATTCATTGCGTCTAAACATTGTGGATATTCGTTATGGATATTCGTTGCGGATATTCGTTGCGGATATTCGTTTTGGATAATCATTGTGGATCATCATTGCTGTGCGTTCTAACACATTGTGGATATATTGGTTGTGTAGACGCAATGAATTGCGTCTCTACGTTAATAATGAAATCTCTTTTTCTATATTAATTCTTGCTTTTTTCTCATACAAACTCTTAAACTCATCCGTTTGAAAAATAAACTCGTTCTCCAAAAAATGTTTCAACGCTTTTGCACGTCCGGGTTTGTACAGAAAATCAGGATAAATGCGATATTCTTTCCGAATTTGTTCAAAATAGATTTTGTAATCTTCCCAATCTTTGGAGAGAATTTTTAAATCAAAATCGATTAACCAATTAATATCTTCAATTGTATTTTGCTGATGCTGTTGTGTTGCGCATATCGCATCAAAAACTAATTGTTTATTTAGATTGACATTTTCAGGTAAAACAGACAAAGCATATTCAGCACTTTTGAGTTCATTATCTTTTTTAGAAGCCGAATACACAAAATCATGATAAAAAATAGAAAATAATATTTCGTTTGGGTTTTCGAGTTTATTTCGATAAACTTCAAAACTTTCAATCATTTCTTTTAAATGCGTGAGATTATGATAATGCCTTGATTTTTTGGAATATGCCTTTTCTAAATCCAGCCAGTTTTGCTGAATTTCATTTGCTGAAAAGCCAATGTTAGAGAGTAGATCAGAATAAATTTCTTTTAAATTCATCTTGTTTTTTACTCAAATTTAAAATTCTTTTTTTACTGCGCAAAATAATTGCGTAGTGGATTTGAAATCTTTGTTCAGGAAATAAAGCAAATCGTATTTCTAAAAAATGAAACAAAAATTTCAGTACGCAAAATAACTGCGTACTAGTCTTGAAATCTTTGCTCAGAACTAAAAATAAGTTCTTTTACAAATTGAAATGATCAAAGGAAACTTTGAATAAAATATCAAACAAGCCTTGTTGGGTGTTTCTGTATAGCACCATTGTAGCAGACTTTTCGCGAAAGCGTATTATGTTTTTCTATGCAGCTTGGTTTGGAGGTTTTGGTAGTTTTCCAAAAAACTATCTCACAATCTATGTGTCATGGGTTCGAATCCCATCTACAGTAGTGCAGTAGCTCAGCCCGGTAGAGTAATAGAAATTTGCAGGTTCGAATCCTGCATCAACTTAGGTTGATTGGACGAATTGGTAAGTCAGCAGATTAAAAATCTGCATTTCCAGAGACCATCACTCTTAAAAAGATGACCATTAGGAAAAAAACTGATTTGTCTTTGTCTGTGCAATCAAGATTTTCGAATCTGAAATTTCACACTCTGATAAAGCCTGTACGAGTAGCAATGTATTTTGAAATGCTTGTTTTCTTTTCGGTTTGATTGTTAAGAGAATTTAAAGATTCTCTCAATAAAATAAAATCGTAAACAATCTAGACAACCAAAGGACAAACTATCCGTCCGTTTTTCTCAGGGGAGAAAGGCAATGAAGTTTTTTTATTTAGAATTATAAGAGAATAGAAGAAAGAAGTAATAAATAGAAGTTTACAGATTTCACAACTTGAAACTTGAAACAAAACCAACGAATCAAACAAAACAAAAAAATAAAAATATAGCCATGATTAAAAGAATTAAAATCGAAGCATTCCAAGTGGGCTTGGTGTTCGAAAATAGAAAATTAATAAAAGTGATTGAAGAAGGATTGCACTGGATTATCGGAAGCAAAAATGTAATGATTTACGATTTAAACGGATCTTTTCAAGCGCCTTTTGAATTGGATATTTTATTGCAAAATGAAATATTAAATTCACTTTTAGAAATTGTTGAGGTTGCCGATAACGAAATTGTTTTGCAATTCGTTAAAGGAAATTTCAAAGAAGTTTTAGTGCCAGGAAAATACGCTTTTTGGAAAGGAATTGTAAAAAATGAGTTCATAAAAGCAGATTTATCTAAAATTGAAATTACAGAAGATATCGGAGTTAATTTATTAGAAAATGCTAAATTGAGATTCTTTACAAGAAAATACGTTGTATCAAGCAATGATAAAGCTTTGTTGTTTGTAAATGGCACTTTTATAAAAGAATTAAAATCTGGAACTCATTATTTTTGGAATAATGCAATCACGATCGAAGTTAAAACAGTTGATACAAGACAACAACAAGTTGAAATTTCAGGTCAAGAATTGTTAACCAAAGATAAGGCAGGATTGCGAATCAACTTTTTTGTAAGATACCAACTTGTAGATATTTTGAAAGCTTTGGTTGATAACAAAGATTTCGAAAAACAATTGTATGTTACGATGCAATTGGCTTTAAGGGCCTTTATTGGAAGTTTGACCTTGGACGAATTATTGACTAGAAAAGACGTCATTGCAGATGCTATTTTAGAAGAGGCAAAAACTAAAATTAAAGATTTAGGTTTAGTAATTTCAGATGCAGGAATTAGAGATGTAATCTTGCCAGGAGATATGAAAGAAATCATGAATCAGGTTTTGGTTGCTGAGAAGAAAGCGCAAGCAAATAGCATTATGAGGAGAGAGGAAACTGCCGCAACAAGAAGTTTGTTAAATACAGCAAAGCTTATGGAAGAAAATGAAATGTTGTGGAAATTGAAAGAGATGGAATATGTAGAAAAAATTGCTGATAAAATTGGTGAAATTACGATTTCGGGCGGTGGAAACGTAATCAGTCAATTGAAAGAAATTTTTGTGAAATAACGCTACCGCAAATGTTCGTGATTAATATTGTTACATTATTTTGTCATTTCGACGGAGAAGAAATCTCCACAAGTAACTCCGTAACAAAAAGCCAATCTTTGTAAAGCTTCTCGCGAAGATTTCTCCTCCGTCGAAATGACAAACTTTGTGTTTAATACCTTTAAAAAAACTTCGCGACTCAGCGACTTTGCGAGAAATAAAAAATCTACGCAAAATAACTGCGCAGTAGTAGTTAACCTTTGTACTATCAAAATAAAACAAACAATGAAAACACAAATAAACGGTACAGATATATTAGAATTAGGATTCCCAGAAGGAAAAATAATTGGGATTGCCTTAAAAATAAACAGCAAAAGAAACGGATTCACAAGAGACGAAATGATTGCTCATTACAAAAACGTCTTAGAAACTCCGGAGAATTATATGGACGATAAAATCTTCAGCAAACTGGCTGTTGCTTTGATCGAAAAATCGAATGAAAAACCAGAAGATTTTATTGCTTTAAATCAAAATCCGAATGCGTATTCGGTTTACGGATTGGATCATATCGAAGACGGAGCCAGAAAACAAATGGAGGTCGCTATGAAACTTCCTGTGACGGTTGCGGGAGCTTTAATGCCAGACGCGCACCAAGGTTACGGATTACCGATTGGCGGCGTTTTAGCCACAAAAAATGCCATTATTCCGTATGGTGTTGGCGTTGATATTGGGTGTAGAATGGCGTTGTCGGTTTATGATATTCCAGAAGATTTTTACTTTGAAAATGAAGCGAAATTCAAAAGAGAATTGATTGCGAATTCCATTTTTGGAGCAGGTCACGGATTTCACGGCCAATACAAATCAGATCATGCGGTTTTGGAAAACGAGACTTTCAATATGAATCCGTTTGTGAAGAACTTGAAAGATAAAGCTTGGTCGCAATTAGGATCTTCAGGTGGTGGAAATCACTTTGTGGAATTCGGAATCATGGAATTTGCCAAAGATGATGCGGTTTTAAATATTCCAAAAGGAAAATATGTCGCTTTGTTAACGCATTCTGGTTCACGCGGAATGGGAGCCACAATTGCTGGACATTACACTAAAATTGCCAAAGAAGAATGTCGACTTCCAGAAGTTGCCAAAAACTTAGCGTATTTAGATATGAATTCGCAATTAGGTCAAGAATATTGGTTGGCGATGAATTTGGCGGGAGATTACGCTTCGGCTTGTCACGAGATTATCCATAACAAAATGGAACGCGCTCTGGGTGCTACGATTTTAGCCAAAGTCGAAAACCATCATAATTTTGCCTGGAAAGAAACCTGGAACGGCGAAGAAGTGATCGTGCATAGAAAAGGAGCAACTCCAGCTGGAAAAGGCGTTATGGGAATCATTCCGGGAAGTATGACCGCACCGGGATTTTTGGTGAGAGGAAAAGGCGAGGAGAACGCCATTAATTCGGCATCGCATGGAGCAGGAAGACAAATGAGCAGAACCCAAGCCATAAAAAATATCACACAATCCGAAATGAAATCGATTTTGAGAGATCATGGCGTTACGCTTATCGGAGCAGGTCTTGACGAAGCCCCAATGGCGTATAAAGATATCAATCAGGTGATGGAAGCGCAAAAAGATTTGGTAGATGTGGTAGCGAAGTTTACACCGAAATTAGTGAGAATGGCAGATGATGGAAGCAAGGAGGACTAGTGGTCAGTGGTCAGTTTTTTAGTGTTCAGTGTAGAGACGCACTGCAGTGCGTCTTAGCTTTGTGGTGATTTTAACCGCAAAGTTCGCTAAGACTTACGCAAGATTCGCAAAGATTTTTTCACGCAGATTTTGCAGATTCCAGCGGATTTAAAATGATTTTTTTATAAATAGTCTGCGCATATCTGCTTAAATCATTTTAAATCTGCGTGAAAAAAAAACTTTGCGACTCAGCGACTTTGCGAGATTAAAATAATAATTATAGACCAAAGAATAAAAAACTTTGTGTCTTAGTGCCTTCGTGGCAAAAAAACAAAAAACATGAATTATATAGACATAGGAATCAACCTAACCAACAAACAATTCCAAAACGACATAGACGATGTCGTACAAGACGCGCTCGACGCAGACGTATCGCAGATGATACTCACAGGCACCAGCATACGAAATAGCGAAGAATCGGCGAAGATGGCGAGGCAGTATCCGGGCGTGTTGTACGCTACGGCGGGCATACATCCGCATGATGCGAAGAGTTTTGATGCGCAGAGTATTTCGAAACTCAGGAAATTATTAGAACTGAAACACGTAGTTTCGGTTGGTGAATGTGGACTCGATTTTGATCGTGACTTTTCGCCTCGAAACAAACAGGAAGAATGTTACAAAGCCCAGCTCGAATTGGCGATTGAAGTTCAGAAACCTTTGTTTTTGCACGAAAGAAGCGCTTTTAGTTCTTTTATAAATATTACCAAAGATTATATACCACAATTACCAAAAGCTGTTGTGCATTGTTTTACAGGAAGTATGCAAGAAGCCAAAACCTATCTCGATAACGGATTTTATCTGGGTTTTACGGGATCGATTTCAGATGCCAAACGTTTCAGCAATTTAAAAGAAGTCATTCAGTACGTACCGCTCGACCGAATGATGATTGAAACCGATGCGCCGTTTATGCTCCCTAAAAACGTCCCGAACAGCCTTTTGAAGAAATACCACGAACGCCGTTGCGAACCTGCTTTTCTGCCATATGTTGCCGGAACAATTGCACAGTTTAAAGGAATTACTTTAGCTAAAGTAGCGGAAGAAACGACTAGGAATTCTAAAAGCTTTTTTGGGATTTAATTAATATTATAAAGATTATTTGTTGCCTTTTAAATCAGGGGTTTGTACTTGTTTTAAGGGCTTTTTGTTTATATATATTTGGAGATGTTAATACTCTATAAAACTATAGTGATTACGGAAAAACGTAAGAAGTCTAAAAAAATATTATTAATCTTTGAAATAGTATTTAAATTAAGAACATAATGGAAAGCCGATAAGATTAAATAATAAAATATTTTTACAGAGAAAATGAAATAAATTGATTTGCTATGATTACAAATATTAAACTTAAAGGAATATCAAGTTATAAAAATGAAGTCATCATTGATGATTTGAAAAAGGTTAATTTCTTTTTTGGTAAAAATGGCTCGGGAAAATCGACAATTGCTAAGTTTTTGTATAATTTATCTTTAGAAGAGATTTTAAGATCTACTGATTTTAATAATTGTAGTCAAACGGGATATTTAGATGACAATTATGAGATATTAGTTTTTGATGAAAAGTTTACAGAGAAAAATTTCATTAAAAAAGATATTCAAAATGGAATTTTTTCTCTTAATCAAGGTAATGAGACAATTGATACATTAATTGAAAATGAAAATATCTTTTTGCAACAAAATATAGATTATCTTAAAGATATTTTACAACCAAAAAAAGATAAAATTATTCAAGATGATAAAGTCAATTTTGATAAATTAAAAAAAGAATGTTTCGAAGATAGAAAGAATGCACTTCAATTTTTTTTAAAAATAAAGGATTCATTTCCTTATAAGCAAATACAGAATAATTTTGATAAAATCTTAAATGTTTTATCGAATCCTTTGAGCAATGATAATATTACTTTCGAAGATTTAATAAATGCTTATAAAAGATATTTTGACAATGAATTTGTAAAAATAAATTCAAATATATCTAGAGAATTATATTCTAAAATCCGAAAGCAAGAAGTAGAGTTGAATAAACTCTTAAATGAAGTGATTATTGGTAATAATGATGTAGATATTGCAAAAATGATTAATGATTTGGGAATTCGAAATTGGGTTTCGACAGGAATTTCATTTTTGAAGCAAGATGAAGATTTACAAATCTGTCCCTTTTGTCAGAAGGAAACTGTCGATGCAGAATTAATTGATAAGTTTGAAAATTATTTTGATGAGAATTATAAAAATAAAATATCCGAATTAGAAAAGTTAAAGACAGATTATATTTCAAATACATCACTTTTTTTGCAGGAATTAAAAAGTATTTTAGGTGAATTTAATGAAAAAAATATTGTGTCTAATTTGTATGATTCAATAAAAACCTTTTTTGATGAAAATGTAGAACAAATAGATTTAAAGATTAAGGATTCTAATGTTAGAAAAGAAATAAAATCATTAGTTAATTTTAAAAATGAGATTTCTAATATAAAAAAAATAATTAAAAAGCATAACGACGATTTTAATAACATAGATTCAAATAGAAAGCAATTTGAAATAGATTTGTGGTGTTATCTTGCACGAGAAAGCAAAGAAAAAATAAATGAATACCATATAGAAAAGTATAATTGTGCAATTGATTATTTTTTTGAGCTTGATGCCGAAAATTATATTAATTCTTTAATTTCAGAATCAAAAGAAAAAATTGAACAATGGAAAACTGAAACAGTAACTACTCAAGAAGCAATATCTAACATAAATACAATTTTAGTCAATAGCGGTTTTGATGGTTTTTTAATTGATGAAAAAGAGAAGGTTAATAACATTTCTCAGTACTATTTGAAAAGAATTGATGATGAAAACTCAAATAATGTATTTAAAACGTTGAGTGAAGGTGAAAAAAACTTTATATCATTTTTATATTTTTATCAGTTATGTTTAGGAACAGATAGCATTGATAGAAGTTCAAAAAAGAAGATTATTGTAATTGATGACCCTGTATCAAGTCTTGATAGCCAAGTTTTATTTATAGTTACTACTTTAGTTCATCAGTTAATTGCAAAGAAAGGTAATAGCCCAGATCATTTGATGTTAAAAAATCCTAATATTCAACAAGTTTTTATTTTATCTCATAATATCTATTTCTTTAAAGAAGTTTCCTTGTATTATAGACCTATTTGTCATGATAAAACTTTCTTTCACATAACAAAAATAAAAAATATTAGTGGCGTAAGTTGCACAGGTAGTAAAAATGAGATTTTGGATGATTATACATTGCTTTGGAATTCACTAAAAAGTCTTAGGATAAAAAATGATAGTGAATTAAATATTTCTGTTTGTAACATAATGAGAAGAATTTTAGAGAGCTATGTTAATTTTACAGGATTGGGAAAAGACTCTTGGGACTTTTTTTCAACGATTCCTGTGACTGATCCAAAGTATTATATTTTTAGTGCTTTAATGTCAGAAATAAATGATGGGAGTCATAAAATTTCAGCTTTAGATAATATATTTTATCAACGCGTTTTAAATGAAGTTCCTCAAAATTTATTTACTGCTTTTGAAATGATTTTTAGAGAAATAGCTGAACCGCATTACAATGCTATGATGAATTAGAAATGGAGAACTTTGAAGAACAATTATGTATGAAATATTAATTTCTATCTTTGTTTTCAACCTAAGCTCAGAATTAAAATCTAAAAATGTTAAAAAGTAAGTTATTTCTTTCTTTTTAAAATAAAACTATATCTTTGCGATGCAAAACAATCAAAGGAGAAATCCTTAAAACTTTTTTAAGTTAACATAAACGAATACCTCGTCATGGTGAAGGAACAGGAAACTGTCCTAAATCATTCCTTTGAATGTTTTGCACACCTAAAGCGAGGTATTCGCGCATCTAAAATTTTCTATTATGCAAAAAGAAAATCAAAAAACAACACATCGTGATGTAGTGCCATCCGTACTTAATTTCCTTTCAGACGAAATGTTTGATGGAGATTACAAAGAACAGCCCCTGTATTTGCAGGAAATCTTCGAGCTATTAATGCATACAGAGTTTGGCGACGATATCAATTTAAGGCACAAAATCCTGAGCTGTTTAAGAACCAGCCGAAATCTGGCAGAAGCCTTATCGCCATTTTCAGAGAAACAGATTTATAAGGCTTGTAGTAGGAATCGTAAATTATCTCAATAAAAACTCAAATCCCGGCAATTGGTATTGCCGGGATTTGTTTTAAGCAGGATTTTTAAATAAAAATATTTAATCCTGTAATGGATACTCAAACAATAACCGAAGCCCTTTTTGAACAGGAATAATTTTAAAAGTTCCGTTTATGCCTTCCATTCTTAAAGACATATTGCTCATGCCATTTCCTTTTTGTGTGGTTTCAGATAATCCAATTCCGTTATCGGTAATCGTAATGCTGAAAGAATTTTCATTTTGGTCAAAATCAATAAAAATCTCATTTGTCTGGCTGTGTTTGTATATGTTGTGAACGGCTTCTTTAACCGCTAGAAAAAGATTTCGTCTGGCTTTTACCGTTAAATTGGTTTTTTGTTCGAGAATGTTCGAATTAAAGTTTGATTCGATATTGGTTTTACTCAAGAAACGTTTGATGTACAAAGTGGTATATTCTATAAAATTGTCAACAGTATCGTTTTGCGAGTTCAAACTCCAAAGAATTTCGCGCATGGCTAAATTCATGTCTTCAGAAGTGTTTATAATAGCTTCTAAATCTTCAGAATAACTTTCCTGTGGCATTTTATATTTTAAGAACTCAGCCTGAAGTTTTATGGCCGAAATTCCCGCACCCAGATCGTCGTGCATATCTTGCGAAATACGCTCTCTTTCGAGCTGAATGGCTTTTTGGCGTTCTAATTCCTTTTGCAGTAATTGGTTCTGGAATTCGCTTTCTTTTATTTGGTTTTCCTGTTGCTGAATCAGCTGTTTTTTGTTGTAAATAAAAACCATCATAATAATGAAGCATACAAACAACAGCATTATGATAATGGCGATAATGTAGGTTAGTTTTATTTCTGGGGGCAGTTCTCTCATTTTTTTATGTTTTTTGCGATTGTCTCGTATTCAATTAGAGCTTTAAAGAATAAAAGATACATAACGCAGTTTATCGCATATAAAAATTCTCTGAGTAATTCTAAAAAAGCCTGATCTTCGATATTAAAAAAATCTCTTGGAACAACTCTAAAGATAAAAAAACAACTCCAAAGAAGTAAACCTGTCGAAATCCAAAAATTAGGATCGTTTGTAATTTTAGATTCTGAAGGCAAAGCAATTTTTTGATAAAACCAAAATATGCTAAATACAATGTAAAAAATAGGTAATACTATTATTAACAAAGTGCCTATTTCTTCCTTTGAAAAAAATGAGAATAATAAAACGCTTAAAGATATTATACCAGATACAAAGTGAACTTTCTTTCTTAACTTTTTTTGAAATGACTTAGCATAATAGAACCAGAAAAATGCAATACAAAAAACACAATAAACGGTGTATTGAAAACCCCAATCTTTTTTAAGTAAAATAATTATCCAGGAAGATAATTCTATAAGAAAGGTAATAAGAAGATATACAAACAAATAGTTCTGGCTAGAAAGACTAAATTTTCTAACCAAAACTATTGATTTTAATAGTGTTATAAGTAATATTATCTCATAAAGATATATCATTAAGGTCTAAGGTTTCCTAGGTCGTAACCATCGCTTTCGCCGTATAGCTCTTTTTTATTAAATAGGGCATGAACACAAAAAGCAATTCTATTTTTTCTTTCTGTAAAATGAGCCGAAAGTTCATGATCTATACCAACAGGGGAATACTTAAACATGTTGAATTTTAAGTTATATATATCTGAATATTCTTTTTCCATTATATCTAAGAAGCCATTAATTTCTTGTAAAGAATATGAGATTAAAGTGTCTTTTTTATTTCCAGGATGAATAGGTAGTTTAGCTCCTATTTTATTCGTAAAATCCTTTTTCATTTGCCTGAAATCTTTAGGTATTAATTGATCATTTTCCAAGATGTATAAAACATCATCGTCAGCAAGTTTATTTTGTTTAATATCACATTCTTCATTATCAGAAAAAGATAAACCTAAATTGAGATAATCACCTTTTTGAATATAATAAAATTTGCAAAATGTTTTATTATTATTGCCAGAAAGTGCTTTTTTAAATGCTGCTACATCTAAAAGAAAACTTTCGGTCAATCCATCAATGCCTAATTCTTTATAATTTTTTATAAAGGTATCTTCCGTGTCTTTATCGATCTTTTTTATAAAATCAATTGCATCAATTCCTTTTTGTTTGAGTTTTTCTAGTTCCATGATTTTTAGTTTTTGGTGTTAAACTTATTAATAGCTTCAATTTTATTATTTACTTGTAATTTTCTGTAGATGTTGCCAATATGCTTTTTTATAGTGTCGATGGTGACATTCTTTTTATCGGCAATTTCTTTGTAGAGTAGTCCTTGTGCCAGCAGTTCGAGAACTTCTTTTTCGGTTACGGTAAGCAAGGCCAAACTTTGCACCTGTACTTTCGATTCCTGAAAATGCTGTAGAACACGTTTTGCAATTGCAAAACTCATAGGTGCGCCTCCGTTATGCGCTTCGAGAATGGCTTGAATAATTTTGTCAAGCGGATCGCCTTTTACGAGATAACCGCTTGCACCGGCGCGCAAAGCCGAAAAGATTTTTTCGTCATTTTCAAAACTGGTGCACATTATAAAATGAGTTCCAGGCATGAGTTCTCTTAATTCAAAGACGATATCAATTCCAGATAAATCCTGCAGGTTTATGTCCATTAAAACCACATCTGGTTCAACAATTTCTAGTTTTTGCAAAGCGGTTTTGCCATTAAAAAATTGGGCTGTACATTCCATGTCTTTCTGAAAATCGATTATGTTTTTCAGTGCTTGACTATAATTCTTATCGTCTTCTACTATGGCAACTTTTATTTTCATGAGCTAACATTTTCATTACAAAGTTGTACAATATCCCTACTGATCACAATTACCCTTTCGGGTGATTTTTGAAATTAAGCTTAACGTGGATAAACTTACAAAAAAATAAAGAAGAACGTAAGAAAAAAATATCACCCAAAAGGGTAATTGATTGATATAGTGTTCTCAGGATACATTTGAAATGTTTAACCAAAAACATTAGAAATCATGAAAAGAACCTTATTTATTTATTTTTTATTCTTCGGAATTATGGGCTATAGCCAGGTTGCGACTAAAATTATAGAAATTGATTTAAGCAAACCACACAAAAATAGTGTTGCAATTTATAAAGATTCATCATCAAAAGATTTAGACAGTAGCAAGTGGCTTTCTATAAAGTCAAGAGAATTGGTTTCGATTAAATTAATAAACGGGAATCCATTAAAGTACAATTATAAAATAGATACTAAAAGCATTTCTTTTTTTAATGATAAAAATATAACTGCTGAGGAAACAAAAAAAGATGCAAAAAAAGAAGTTGATTCATTGCAGGAATCTCTCACTGCTAAAAATAGAATGTCTTTGGAAGATATTTTAAAACAGAATGAAGAATTAATAAAAGATATTGATAATTTAAATATCGAAGTAGAAAGCTTGTATAAAATTTTGACTCAAAAAAACACTCTTCTTGAAAGTGATTATGGTAAAAGAGAAGAATTTCTTAAAACAGCAAAAGAAAATTTGAAGGTAAGCTATAGTTCAGTAAATAGTTTTGAACAATTGGATGCTGATTCTCAAAGTGAACAGATTAAAGAGAAATTGCTTCTAACAAAAGAGAAAGCAGAAAAAAGTGTAGATGAAATTGTGCAAAAATTCTATACTATAGATTTAGATGTCCATACTTTACCAGTCGATGTACAAGGGAAAAATATTGATGTTGTAGAATTTAAATTGCACCGTTTTGATAAAATAACCAAAGAAGAAGATATCAATTTTGCTCCCAAGCCCTATAACATCTGGATTAAAGGAGGTTTAAAAATTGATGTTAGTGCTGGACTATTTTTTACTTCGCTGTATGACGAAGAATATGATAAACAAGACGACCCTGCAATTCCAGGTAACAAAATAATCACTCTAAAAAATAGTGGTGATTATGATATTGCATTTGGTTCTACAATAAATACCTATATCCGAATGAATTCATGGGTAGTGCCAACGCTTAATTTTGGAGCCGTGTTAACCAAAAGTGAAAAGTTACAAGTGCTTTTTGGAGTTGGTGCCATATTAGGAAAACAAGAACGTATTATATTTTCAACAGGCGTTTCTATGGGAAAAGTAGATAGAATTGCTGATTCTTATTCAGTTGGAGGTTCTTATAACTTAGGGAGTACAGGCACTATACCTACACAAAGCCAATTTAAATTTGGGCACTTTTTTGGAATAACTTACAATTTATCTAAAGTAAAGAAAATCAGTCTCGATAAAGGAATTGAAGAAAACTAATAACTGCGAACCATTCTCAATTTCTTAAAAACAGCTTTAATTATGTTATGTGTGTAAGCTTTCAAAGTTGCACAAACCATGTTTAAATCATTAAAACCAATTACTATGAACTGCACCAAATACTTATCAGTATTTGCAGCGGCAATTTTATTTGTAAGCTGCAAAAGTTATCAAGAGATAACAAAAAAACCAGAACATTTATATGAAGATGTCCAATTGCCTTCTTATGAAAGTAATTTGAACCTTGCCTTAAAAGTGGACTTAACTACCCTAGAAAATAAATTAAATGATGTATTAAAAAAAGGGTACAGCATTTCTGATGACGGAACGTTTGAATATAAGTCTTGGATAAAAACAAAAGACCCTCTTTATGACCCGAATAAAACAATAAAGACAAAAGATCCATTATATAGTCCGAACAAATGGTTAAAAACGAAAGATCCTTTATATAATCCAAAAAAATGGTTGAAAGGACCTTTCGGAATAAAAACAAAAAATCCTTTGTATCATCCAAACAAATGGATAGAAACAAAAGATCCATTGTATCATCCAAATGAGTGGATAGAGACCAATAATCCCTTATATCATCCAAACGAATGGATTGAAACTAAAGGTCCAGCAGTAGCGATAGGGTATAAATATGATGTTGACTTTAAGCTGAAGGAAGATATAAAATTATCTTATGTTGATGATAATACATTAAGAGTAACTGTTCCTATTTCATTTAATGGAGTTGTTGGGTTAAAAGGGAATTTACCTGCTGCCATTAAATTTGATAAGAAGAATTTTGATGGAGAAATACAGTTTTTTATTAATGCAAGTTTTTCGGTTACGCCAGAATGGTGCCCTAAAATTGGACTCGCTGTAACGCATTCTTGGATATCAAATCCGCAAATTGAAATCTTGGATAATATTTATATTTCTCTGACTGGAATGACAGATAAAAAGCTAAAAGATATTGAAAGCAATGTAAGTAAGTTAATAGATCAACAAATCAAATGTGAAATGATCACAGATATTGTTAAGGACAAATGGAAATATTATGGCTTTGGTTTGCCAGCTCTGGCAAATGGAAAAGAATATCAATTGAATATTAATCCATCAAAAGCGGCATTGTCTGGGGTAAAGGTATCCAAGGATACTTTGGCTTTATATGCTGGTATAAAAGCAAATATTAGTCTTAATGACAAGATTATCAATACAACGACTTCACTTCCTTTATTAGAAGAGAAAACTCAAACGGAAAGTGAAATAAAAGCTTTTCTGCCATTGCTTATTAAATATAATGATATTGAATACACTGCTAATCAATATTTAAAAGACAATAAAGTAGTTCTAAAACCTGATATTGTTCTTAAACAAAAAGCTGAGGTCAAACTGCTTGAAATGAGTTTTTATCCAAATGGAGATGAAGTTGTGGTAGGAGTAAAACTAAAAGCTAAATTGCCAGGAAATTTGTTCCCAGTTTCAGGATGGGTTTATTTATTGGGTAAACCAGTTATGACGAGCAATAAAAAATTTGAACTTCAAGACATAGATTTTACAATGACGGTCGATAATAAATTTTATCCAACAATATCTACGCTTTTCAAACCTTTAATCATTAATGAAATAAAAAGACAAACAACACGAGATCTAACGAATAATATTTTGGACATTAAGAAAAAAATATTTGAAAAAGTTAATACATTCAAACATGATGAGATAGGTTTTACTATTAATGACATTGATTTCGGAATTCATGAGATTGTATTAGATAAAGAAGAAATAGCCTTAGTAGGTGAATTGAATTCTAAATTCAACATATTTCTAAAAAGTAAAAACGAACACAATGATTTTACTCAGAATGACAGATAATTATTGTAAACGGATTTTATAAAAAAAACGAACCCCTCAAGTATTAATCCTAATGGCTTTGTTATAAAAAATATATTTTCAGTATGTTTTGTTAAATTAATCTAAAATATACTACATTTGTATCTGTAATTAATAATAGAAAAAAATACATATGAAATATTCATCAAGCCCATTTTTTGAACGTTTGGCCGGAGATTTTCCAGCTAATTGCTCAGGATGCGTATGTATTTTTATGAAATTATGATCTAGAATTTAGAGTCAAACTCATCATAGAATAGAAAAGCGTCCTCATTTTAGGACGCTTTTTTTGTTTTAAAGCACTTCGACTTCCCTCAGTGTGACAAAAGAGAACAACAAAATGATAAAGAAAGCAAAACAGAACTAAAAAAACTAAAAAAATATTTAACCAAAATGTTTAATGATTAATAAAATAGAGAGATATAGTCTTGGAAAGTAATCTGATGAGTAACAGTCATTTGATACAAAAGTGAGATCTGCACCAGTTTGCGGACAGGAATTTCTTTGTCTTTATTTTTGACTTAACTAACTGATAATTAGAAAATTATTCTTAAAAAATATTTGGAAATATGAATTTTTCCATCATATCTTTGCCGAACAAAATTGAAACAAATTGCAATAACAATAACAATAGCAATTACAATAAATAACAACAACAATTAAAAAATAAATAAAATGAGTTTTAAATTATACATACATAACCCAGGACTAGTAGCAGCGGCTTCGGACCGTGAACGCTTTTACATGTTGGTGCATCAATATAGGCAATAGGATAGTTATATCGTATTTGTTATGAAGCACCTTTAATCGGGTGCTTTTTTTGTGGCTATTGTTAGCCACGAAGGCACAAAGGCGCTAAGATTTAACAAAAGATAAAAAGAAGACTTTGTGCCTTAGTCCCGATAGCTATCGGGATAGCGGCAAGAGAAAGAAATACGCAAAATAACTGCGCAGAACGATTGTAATATTTGTTCATGAAAGAATAAAAATGAAGTAAAAAGTAGGAACCGTTAGTGGTAAACACTGGCAGTTTATGTTTAACAATAAAAATTTAAGGATGAATCAAGAAATAGGATTTTCGTCGGGCCATAGTGGTCAAACAAATACAATGGAGTTTAGTGAGTCGCCATTTGCCTCTATTAAAAAAATGGATTTGGAGTTCACTAACCTATGGAATGAGAAGGTACATTTTAGGGAAATTATATATATGACTTAGAGATTTTTCTCTAGTAGAGCAAGGGTGCTTTTAAACTTTTGTCCCGATAGATCGGGATTGGGTTTCCCAGAAAAACCTTCGATTTCCTGAGATTCCCAAGAATTACAAAAAAAAAAAAATACCATGCAAAACAATACACTAGAAAAATACAAAAAAGCGATTAGAAAAAAATACGAAATAGAAAAAGAAGGTAAATACTTTGATTACTTGTACAAGCCTTCTCGTGGAAAACTTCGTGATTTGTGCTGGCTAATTTTCGAAAACAACCCAACAAAGGATGACTTGAACGTCTTCAGCAACCTATTGGGCTTAGATTTCGATCATAGTAAAAAGAATAAGTTTAAGGAGAAAAAGGATAAGTTCAGACCTATCGAAACTTTCTTCAAAGGAGAAACAGATCCGTCAAACATTGACGCTATAAACATGGCAGCTATTTTGGTTGATTTTGAACCACGTCCTTTTAAAAAGTTCTACGAAATGTCTAAAACTGAAGAAATAAAACCAGTTAAACGGATTGAGAAAGCTAAAGCAGTTCTTGAAAAAAAGAAATCTGCTAAAAAGGAAAAGCATGAAAAGAAGTCTAAGAAAAGAAACTTCTTTCTAGATTTCAAAAGCATGTTCTTCTAGAGGTTTGCCGCACTCCCGATAGCTATTGGGATAAAGGATTAAATAGATTATTTAAATCTGCTGAATCTGCGAGAGAAAAAATCTTCGCGTTCCTTTGCGTAAACCTTTGCGCTCTTTGCGGTTAAATAAAACAATTATTAAAAATTAAAAAAATGAAAACAACAGATAAAATTATTATTATCGATTTAGAAGCCACATGTTGGCAAGGCGCAGTCCCGAGGGGACAGCAGAATGAAATTATTGAAATCGGATTAGCAGTCTTAGATACTGAGACGGGAGAAATCTCTAAGAACAAGGGGATTCTGATAAAGCCACAACGTTCTCATGTTAGTCCGTTTTGTACTGAACTCACCACTATTACTCAAGATTTACTGGATAAAAATGGAGTTTCTTTTGAAGAAGCTGTTGATTTGCTAATCGACGAATACAATCCAGATTTGTACACTTGGGCAAGTTATGGGCAGTACGATTTGAATATGCTGACAAAACAGTGTAAATCGTTTGGTATTCCGTATCCGATGGGAGAGGAGCACATCAATGTAAAAGAACATTTTGCCGAGAAGTTTGGCTTGAAGAGGCCGACAGGAATGAATGGCGCTCTACAGTTGCTGAATATTCCATTGGAAGGAACACACCACCGCGGAATTGATGATGCTAAAAACATCGCTAAAATCTTGCATTGGTGTCTGAAAAACTAGAATGGTTTAAATCCACTCTCCAGCTGCATTATAATCATCTGGAAGATAAGTGAGATATTGAACCATTCGCGGTTTTTCACCATTATTTGGTGTCGCACAATGCGGAAGCGCTTGATTCCAAATGATAAAATCTCCTGCTTGCCCGATAATTGGTTTCGACTGCAGTGTCTGCAAGGCTTTTTCTCTCGGATTCTCGTGAGGTTTAAGTTCGTCAAGCCACTGATTAATTTGGTTATGAAAACCCGGAACACAATGAAAAGCGCCATCATTTGGTCCGCAATCGGTTAAATAAAGCAAGCCCTGAAGGCCAAAACTCAACGGCTTTTTCAAACTCATATCCCAATGAAGCGGACTTCCCAGAAAATTAAAATTCTCTGTTTCAGGCGGATTAAAACTTACCTTGTCAATCGTTTTGTAAATTTTAGTGGTTTTATAAAGCTGTTCATACGCTTTTTTTACCCTTGGAGAAAAACGGTTCCGATTTAAAGTTTCATGATCAGAAAAATTAAGCATAAGGCCTTTTAGATCTTCATGGCTTTCGTACCAGCTTTCCTTTTTATTAGGATCCATTTTTAGATATTCCCAAATAGCTTTTTGAGTGTCTTCGCAGTCTTCTTTTGAGATAGCATTTTTAACGATTACATAGCCATTTTGGTTCCAGAATTCTAGATCTTCTTCGGATAAAACATTGTCGGTTAAATCTTCGGGTTCAATTACTATATCACGTTTTCGGTTGTTGATCCAGATTTTAAAAGATTCATAATCTGGCTTTTCGAAATATAAAAATTGCAAAGCATCTTCCATACCAATACCTAGCTGATACAAGGTTTTGATTTCGTTGTTCCAGTTGGTTTGACCGAGATCAGCATTTTGAGGATCAACAGTGCGTTTCCATAATTGTTCAAGGGTATTCCAAGGCATAGCTTTTTTGTTATAAAAGACAATAAGCTAAAATACAGGATTTATGGCTGGGTATTTAAAGTAAAAACACCTGTTTTCTGACACTAAAAAAGGCTGTCTCAATTGAGACAGCCTTTTCGTTTGGTTATATTATTCTGATTTATTAATTGTTTCCGTAGATTTTAGCGTAAAGATCTTTATAGATCTCTTTAATGATTTTACGTTTTAGTTTTAGAGTTGGAGTAAGCTGTCCGCCATCAATAGACCAAACATCTGGAGTAAGTTCAAAACGTTTTACTTGCTCCCAGTGTCCGAATTTTTTATTGATGCTTTCCACTTCTTCATCAATGCGTTTAATTACTTCTGGATTTGCACTAATTTCTGCATCTGTATTTCCTAAAGTAATTTTGTGGATTTTTGCCCATTCTTTTACAAACTCAAAGTTTGGCTGAATAAAAGCTCCTGGCATTTTTTCACCTTCGCCAATAACCATAATCTGCTCAATAAAACGAGATTGTTTCATAGCGTTTTCGATCATTTGCGGCGCAATATATTTACCTCCTGAAGTTTTAAACATTTCTTTTTTACGATCTGTAATTTTTAAGAAACCTTCGCTGTCAATTTCTCCAATATCTCCTGTATGGAAATAACCGTCTATAACAGCTTCTGCAGTTTTCTCAGGATCTTTATAATAGCCCAACATTACGTTCGGACCTTTTAATAGAATTTCTCCGTCTTCTGCAATTTTAACTTCAAGATTACGAATTGGTTTTCCGACAGTTCCAATTTTAAATCCTCTGTTTCTTTGATCGTTTACGGCAATTACAGGAGACGTTTCAGTTAAACCGTAACCTTCCATAACCGGAATTTCTGCCGCAGCAAAAACTCTTGTCAAACGTGGCTGTAGAGCAGCACTTCCAGAAACCATCAAGTCTAAATTTCCGCCTAAACCTTCTTTCCACTTGCTGAAGATCAATTTACGGGCAATTTTTAACTGAAATTCATACCAAGCACCATTTGCTCCGTATGGTTCGTATTTTAAACCTAAATCGATAGCCCAGAAGAATAGTTTTTTCTTGATTCCTGTCAATTCAGCTCCCTTGGCATAAATTTTATCGTAAACTTTCTCTAAAAGTCTCGGTACAGCTGTAATTACAGTTGGACGAACTTCTTTTAAGTTATCACTGATTTTGTCAATAGATTCTCCAAAATAAACCGATACACCATAATATTGATAGATGTACAAAATCATTCTTTCAAAAATATGGCAAATAGGCAAGAAGCTTAATGCAGTGCTTTTTCCTGGATCAAACGGAATTCTTGGCGAGCTGTCTAAAACATTCGACACAATATTTTTGTGCGAAAGCATAACTCCTTTTGGTCTTCCTGTGGTTCCAGAAGTATAAATAATTGTGGCTAAATCGTCAGTCTTAATACTGTCTTTTCTGGTTTCAACTTCGCTTTGATTGCTATTGTCTTCACCTAAAATCAATAAATCTGACCAATGTTTGCATCCCGCAATTTCATTAAAAGAATAAACCTCTTTTAAAGAAGGTACGTTGGCTTTTATTGCATTTACTTTCTGTAAAACTTCTTCATCAGAAACAAAGCAATAGATACTGCCGCTGTGGTTTAAAATATATTCGTAATCTTCTTCTGCAATTGTTGGATAAATAGGAACATTCTGCGCACCAGTCTGCAAAATACCAATATCCATTATATTCCACTCGGTACGGTTATTTGAACTAATTAAAGCAATTTTATCATCTTTCTGAACGCCCATACGCAATAATGCTCTCGAAATAGCATTTGCTTTTGCAATATATTCCTCGCTAGATGTTTTTTCCCAGACTCCATTTTTTTTGGTTGCAAGAGCAACTGGAAGATTGTAAGTTTCTTGTTGATAATAGGGAAAATCAAAAAGGCGTGTGATTGAAACCATGTTTAATATATTGAATTTGATTGCAAATTAAATAAAATTTAGGTATGATTTTTTATTTAATGAAATTTTATGGGAAAATTTATAGAGACTATTAAAAATCAACGAAAACGTTTTCTTTTTGATAGGAAATTTTGTCAAAAATGAAGAAATATTTAATGGGAAGGTGTCTTTTTTTTATTTACTGAACGTTGTAATCTTCATATTCTTTTACTCTTTCTCCCATTAAAAACATTTTTTTCTTGGCAAAATGAATAGAAAATTGAGAATAATACCATTCTTCGCTATCATTTGGTCTGTACCAGAAAGTATAAGAGGCGCTATTGAATCCTTCTTTGAAAACAGGAACGCCTTCTTCTGTGCATTCTATTCCCCAATTGATTTTTTGTTTGCTTAAATCTTCGGCTTGAATAAAACCTGTGCCATCTGGATTTAAAACTGTAATAGGCTGTTTTTGATTTAGAGGAGCATAAGTTCCCGGAACTGGATATCCGATAGTCGTAGTAATATAACGTTCCTTAGAATTGTGGGTAATTTGATCTACGTGAACTTGTGAATGTGAAGTGGTAACAGCAAAGAATAAGCTGAAAACAAAAAGTAATTTTAAAAATTTCATTCTATGTAGGTTTAAGTGTTTTTGGGCTGAAAAAATCGGGTGGCTGATTTTTTTCTGGGCGAATATAATCCATTTTTTTTATAGAATGGAGGCTTAAAAATACAAGAATGAAACTATTTGTTTTAGGTAAGTTTTTACTCCGTAGAAAACTGATTTTCGAGTAACTTTTCTTTAAAATCTGTAGTCTGTGATAATCTTTTTAATCTGTGACAAAAAAAAACGCCCGATAAAGTTCGGGCGTTTCTGGTAAAAATATATTTTTAGTTTTTCTCAATCCATTTTCTGGCATTAACAAAAGCTTCGTGCCAAGGTGTAACCTCGTCATTTCTATCTTTTGGATAATGCGCCCAGTTCCATTGGAAAGTAGAGCGCTCAATGTGAGGCATCATTACTAAGTGTCTTCCTGTTTTATCACACATCATAGCTGTGTTGTAATCAGAACCATTAGGGTTTGCAGGATAACCTTCGTAAGCATATTTAGAAACAATGTTATAGTTTTCTTCTGCTAAAGGCAATTTGAATTTACCTTCTCCGTGAGAAACCCAAACACCTAAAGTACTTCCAGCAAGAGTCGACAACATAACCGAATTGTTTTCTTGAACTGTTACAGAAGTAAAGATACTTTCGTGTTTCTGGCTCTCGTTATGAAGCATTTTTCCGTGAACTTCGTGCTCTGGATTAATTACTTCTAATTCCATGAACAACTGACATCCGTTACAGATTCCGACAGATAAAGTGTCTTCTCTTTTGAAGAAATTATCTAAAGCTGTTTTTGCTTTTTCGTTGTATAAGAAAGCTCCAGCCCAACCTTTAGCAGAACCTAAAACGTCAGAATTAGAGAATCCTCCAACTGCTCCAATAAATTGAATATCTTCAAGCGTTTCACGCCCAGAAATTAAATCCGTCATGTGAACGTCTTTTACGTCAAAACCTGCCAAGTACATAGCATTTGCCATTTCACGCTCAGAATTACTTCCTTTTTCACGAATAATTGCTGCTTTTGGTCTTGGTTTAGAATTGTCGATTTCTGGTTTCTTTCCTGTGAAATGTGCAGGGAAAGTATAATTTAAAACCTGATTTTTATAGTTTTCAAAACGTGCTTGAGCTCTTCCGTTTTTAGATTGTTTTTGATCTAATAAATAAGAAGTTTCAAACCAAACATCTCTATAAGTTGGGATATCCAATTTCCAATTTCCAACTTCTAAAGTAGCTGTAGAAGTTACAGAACCGATTTTGAAGAATTCGATATTGTTAGCTTTCAATTTAGCTTCAACAGTTGCATCAGATTTAGCTTGGAAAACGATTCCGATGTTTTCTGCGAAAAGGATTTTCAATAAGTCTTTTTCTGCGAAAGCGCTGAAATCAATTTTAGCTCCCAAATTCACATCAGCAAAACACAATTCTAATAAAGTTGTGATTAAACCACCGCTTCCGATATCGTGACCTGCTAAAATTTGGCTTTCGCCGATTAATTCCTGAACTGTATTAAATGCATTTTTGAAGAAAGAAGCATCTTTAATGGTACAAGTTTCGTTTCCGATTGCATTTCTTATTTGTGCAAAAGAAGAACCTCCCAATTTGAAATCGTCCTGAGACAAATTGATGTAATAGATTGAATCTCCGTTTTTCTGTAAAACTGGCTCAACCACTTTTCTGATATTGGTACAGTTTCCAGCAGCTGAAATAATAACCGTTCCTGGAGCAATTACTTCATCATTTGGATATTTTTGTTTCATTGAAAGCGAATCTTTTCCTGTCGGAATATTGATTCCCAATTCAATTGCAAAATCTGAACATCCTTGTACAGCTTCGTATAAACGAGCATCTTCGCCTTCGTTTTTACAAGCCCACATCCAGTTTGCCGATAAAGAAACTCCTTTTAGCTGATCTTTGATCGGAGCCCATATAATGTTTGACAACGATTCTGCGATAGCATTTCTAGATCCAGCAACTGGATCAATTAAAGCCGCAATAGGAGCGTGCCCGATAGAAGTTGCAATTCCTTCTTTTCCTAAATAATCCAGAGCCATAACTCCAACATTATTCAATGGCAATTGTAACGGACCTGCATTCTGCTGTTTCGCCACTTTTCCTCCAACACAACGGTCAACTTTATTTGTTAACCAGTCTTTTGAAGCAACAGCTTCTAAACGTAAAACGTCTTTTAAATAGGTTTCGAAATCTGCTGCATTGTAAGCAACGTCAGCATATTTTCTGTCAACTGTAGTATCAGTCATAACCGTTTTTGGAGAACTTCCAAAGAAATCTTCTAAAGCATAATCCATCGGTTTTGAACCGTTAGTTTTTGATTGGAAAGTAAAACGGTGATCTCCCGTTACATCTCCAACTTCGTACATTGGCGAACGCTCTCTGTCGGCAATTCTTTGCAACGTATCGATATCTTTTTGACCAATAACCAATCCCATTCTTTCTTGAGATTCGTTACCGATAATTTCTTTTGCAGAAAGAGTAGGGTCTCCAACAGGTAATTTATCTAAATCGATCAAACCTCCAGTTTCTTCCACTAATTCAGAAAGACAGTTTAAGTGTCCTCCAGCTCCATGATCGTGAATAGAAACAATTGGGTTATTATCGCTTTCTACCAAACCACGAATCGCGTTTGCAGCACGTTTTTGCATTTCAGGGTTAGAACGCTGAATGGCATTTAACTCAATTCCTGAACCGAAAGCTCCAGTATCTGCAGAAGAAACTGCAGCACCACCCATTCCGATTCTATAGTTTTCACCTCCAAGAATTACGATTTTATCGCCTTCTTTTGGTTTGTGTTTGATAGATTGATCTAATTTTCCGTAACCAATTCCACCTGCTTGCATGATTACTTTATCGTAACCAATTTTTCTGTTTTCTTCTTCGTGTTCAAAAGTTAAGACAGAACCTGTAATAAGCGGCTGACCGAATTTATTTCCAAAATCAGAAGCTCCGTTTGAAGCTTTGATCAAGATATCCATTGGTGTTTGGTACAACCATTTTCTTTCTTCAACTGCATTTTCCCATTTTCTATCATCGTTCAAACGAGAATATGAAGTCATGTAAACTGCAGTTCCAGCTAATGGCAATGATCCTTGACCTCCAGCTAAACGGTCACGAATTTCACCTCCAGAACCTGTTGCAGCTCCGTTGAAAGGCTCAACTGTGGTTGGGAAATTGTGTGTTTCTGCTTTTAGTGAGATTACAGAATCAAATTCTTTTATTTCGTAAAAATCAGGTTTATCAGCCGATTTTGGTGCAAATTGTTGCACTTTTGGCCCTTTTACAAAAGCAACGTTGTCTTTGTAAGCAGAAACAATATCGTTAGGGTTTTCCTGAGATGTTTTTTTGATTAATTTGAAAAGAGAAGTTTCTTTTTCTTCACCATCGATCACAAATGTTCCGTTGAAAATTTTGTGACGGCAGTGCTCTGAGTTGGCTTGAGAGAAAGCAAAAATCTCAGAATCAGTTAATTTTCTTCCTAGTTTAGTCGAAAGATTGTTTAAGTATTCTACTTCTTCTTCGCTTAAAGCTAAACCTTCAACTTTGTTGTAAGCAGCAATATCATCAATTTCTAGAATTGGTTCTGGCTGAATGTTGATAGTGAAGATTTCTTGATCTAATTCGTTGAATTTTTGAGAAAGCATTGGATCAAAATCAGTAAAATCTTCCGTTGCAGGATGAAATTCCTCGATTCTGATAATGCCAGAAATACCCATGTTTTGAGTAATTTCTACAGCATTTGTACTCCAAGGTGTAATCATGGTTGCGCGAGGCCCAACAAAGAAACCTGTCAATGCAGATTTTTCGATCTTACTCGCATCGGCAAAAAGCCAGTTTAATTTTGAAATGTCTTGAGCTGAAATTTCGTTTTGCGTTTGTACGGCAAAAACAGTTTTGCTTTGGTTTTCAAAGAAATGGATCATTTGTGTAGTTTGTTGTATTGAGCTGCAAATTTAATGTAAATAAATAGTAAGCGCAAATTTGAAAACCATCTCTTTTCAAAAAAAATGAAATTGCTTTTTTCTTGCATTTTTTCTACCAAAAAGACGCAATATCAAGAGGTTTCGGTCTTTCGAGAAATTTAATGTTTTAGTAAAATTTCTTTTTTGATATGTTCTGTAATATTAAACTTTTAGAAAGGAAAAAATCAAAAATAAATCGGCACAATTTTGAAGTTTGCAATTGCGCAGATTTGCAAAATTTACGAAATGCAGAAAGTGATGAAAAATACGTTTCTAAAGAAAAATCTTTCATAGGTTATGAAAAAAGCGGCAATTTGCCGCTTTTTTGGTTGATGAAAATCTAATTTTTAATTAATAATGACCTTTTTAAAAGCTGTTTTTTCTCCTTTTATAATTTTAATAATGTAAACTCCTGGCGATAGATTTTTGATAGAAACTTCTGGAGAAGTCGTATTTAGTTTTTCAAATACTTTCTGACCAGAGAATGAGAAAATTTCAACTGAATAAGGATTATCTACATTGCCTGGATTAATATCGAAATTCCCATTAGAAGGGTTTGGGTAAATTACAATTTCATCTGTAGTAACTTCTTCTTCCATTTCAGCAGTCTGAACCATTTTGCTGGCTAAGTTGTTGCAAGTGTCTTGTGAATACGAGTCCCATTGTGCACTTAAATTGAATGTTGTGCTTGGAGAAGTCACAGTCGATTTTCTTCTTAAAGTAACATCTATCGCAAAATTGGCTGTTCCACCGTTGAAAGTTCCGATAATATCAATTAAAACGCCATTTTTGAATAAACCTACAGCATCATTTCCATTAAAAGTCAGTTCGGTTGCGGTTGTTGAAATATTGGCTGCACTTGTAGAAAAGCAGCTTGATGACATTGAACTGTTTACAATTACAAATTTACTTCCAGTCGCTAAAGTGCCGCTTAAAGCTAAGCCTGTACTCCAAGAACCTGCGCCGTTTGTTTGTTTTTTAATGGTATAAGCAGACAAATTAACAGAAGCTCCAGTATTGTTTGCAATTTCTAAAGCTTTGTTGTTTCCAGAACCTTCAATATATTCAGAGAAAAGAAGGTCGGTTGCAGTTCCTGTTCCGCTGCTGTTGGTTGTAACTGAAATCGTATTGCTCGACGCAGAAGTATTTCCAGCTGTATCTTTTGCTTTTACATAAATGGAATAAGCCGTTGAAGCAGTCAAACCTGTAATTGTTGCAGTTGTACTAGAAACCGTTGTTTTTAAAACACTATTGGCATAAACATCATAACCTGTAACGGCTACATTATCTGTAGAAGCTGTCCACGAAAGTGAAATTGAAGTTGCTGTTGTAGATGTCGAAGCCAAGCTTGTTGGTGCAGTCGGTGCTTGTGTATCTCCAGAAGGTGTTCCGCCCCAAATTTGATTGACATATTCTGGATGATCAATAAACGGATTTCGATTGTTTTGCCTTGCATAAACGGCATTGTTTCTAGCAATTTCTCTCGCGCTCACAGGATCTTGCGCGTGCCAAGCCAAAAGCATATTTAAGAATGCAGTGGTAAAAACTTGGTTGCTTGATCCGTTAAACATTGGAAAAGAATAACCCGCTACTGTGTTTTCGTATCGTGTGGCAAAATAGAAATACATTCGAGCAATATCGCCTTTAAAGTCATTGATTGGTTCGAATACCGTTCCTGAATATCCAGAAACTGCGCTTGATCCTAATTTGCTCCCATTTTGAGAAGTGTATGTCGCAGAATTTGCATTTCCATGTGGATAATTAGAGCGTATTCCGTTTACTTTTCCGTCAGTTGGCGTAATAAAATGTGCGTCGGAGACCATTGGCGATTGCTCACTAAAAACCGATTGTGGAATGATATGTTCTCTATTGTAACAATCGCCTTCGACGGAATAAGTGCCACATCTCTGAGTGGTTCCGGTCGAATAATTGTAAGGATCTGTTCCTGAGGGATTTTCAGAATACATGTCTAAAACCGTTCCGTCGTTTTCGTAAAAATTGTCAACGTCAGAAGTTTGGTAGGTAGTGTACAATCCCGCATAACCATTGTCGGTATGGCCTTTAATAATGTTATACAATTGTGTTTTTAAAGTGTAGCCCGTTCCGGTTGCAGTGCTGTAATATCCAGAAGGGATTTGAGCAAAACCAAGTGTAGTAAGAAATAATAACAATAAAAAGTAGTTTTTTTTCATAAGTAATAGTTTTTAAGATTTGGTTGAAGATTATTTTTAAAAACTTGATTGTTAGGTTTTTAAAAATGTGTTATAACAAATCTACTATTTTTATGAAAGCAATGCGTTAAGCGATGTTTAAATTTGGATATATTTTCTTACGTGGTGTTTTATTGCCACGAAGACGCTAAGGCACAAAGTTTTTAATCTCGCAAAGTCGCGAAGGCGCAGGGTTTATTTTTTAAGTTAATTAAAAATCTTTGCGTTTTCGCGACTTTGCGAGCTAAAATATGCCTTATGGAAAAAAATTTAGTGCCTTAGCGTCTTCGTGGCAAAAAACAACTATTTAGGGAAATCTTGACTCTGATAAGCTCCCAAGTCTGGTGGAGAAGTTCTTGTAATTCCTAAAATATCTGTTGGAATTATATAGGCCTGATTCCCTTTCGCGAAAGCGGAAGATGTTTTATCAATATTAAACTTATTCTGAGAAACATTATAAAACTTCGGATTCTCATTCAGAATAATATTGTTATAATGTTCTGTATCAGTTTTGAACTGATAATCTGGGTTTGTTGTCGAACTGCTGAATTTTAAAAGACAATTGTTTAACTGATAAACAAATGGCGCATTAGCATTTTTACTCAAATTAAATTCGTTGGTATTTGAGCCGTAAATAATGCAATTGTTGAAAGTAGCCTGTGTCAACGGATTGGTTTCTGGCGTTGCTCCAGCCAAAGCGTTGCTTAAGCTGACCGCAAATTGTGAAGGTGTTGGCCAGCTGTTGTTGAAAGTGCAATGCGTGAATTTATAATTTCCGCCATAAACGCAAGCCAAACTCGATAATCCAGCATAATTAATCACTATATTTTCTCCAATAATTTGCGCGTTTTGAGCCAAAATTCCGTATTCAGCACAATTGTAAATCTGCGAGTTTTTAATTGAAATAGTATTAGATGGGTTTCTGAAATCTAAACCAACAACAGCATTTTTTAAAGTCAAATGATTAATCGAATGATTGGCGCTCCCTTTTTCAAAAATAACCGATTTCCATTGTCCAGGAATATCAGAATAAAGCGATTCTAAACGATCGCTTTCAAAAATAACTTCGTTTTCTAATTTATCACTTGTTGAAGCTGTTCCGTTTATTTCGAGAGAAGCATTTTTGCTAACATACAAACCAGAATTAGCGTGAAAATGAACTCTTGTGCCGGCTTCAAAAATTACGGTTTTATCTTCTGGAATTCCAGCATAACCGTAAATAACGTACGGTTTGTCATTTGTAAAAAGAAGCTCATTTCCGTTTGTAGGATCATTTTCATTTAAATAAAATCCGTCAACATCTTTTCCGTCAATTTTGATCTTTTCTTTGGTTCCGTCAGGATTTTGATTTGGATATAAAAAAACAGCGTCTTGAATTAAAGTAACCAGCGCCACTTCTTGCAGATTGGCTCCGCTGTCAAATTGAATTTCGTCTGTATATAAAAAATCATCAGGATTTGCGTCTGCGATATCTGCCGTTGTCTCTATAAAAATGTACAAACTGTCTTTTGCTAAAAGTGTAACATTTTGAAAAATTTTCCCGTTGTTGCCCGTCATTCCATCAACAGTCATTCTGTATTTGGAATTCAAACCTTTTTTAAATTGCACAATCGGAATTGATATGTCATTTTTACTTTGGTTGTAAACTTTTAATTGATACGTGCTTGAGCCAATATTTTTAAAAACAGTATCCAAATAAACCGTGTCTTTTGAGAACTTTAAATCTCCTGTGCTGGCAACGGTATCAAAGTCAGTTCTGCAAGAGCTGAAAGTTATAATTATTCCGAAAATGAAGAGTGCAAAGTATTGACGCATTTAATTTCTTTTTTAGCCACGAATTCACGAATTTTTATTTGAAATAATTCGTGAATTCGTGGCGAATAAATTGTAGATAAAAAAACTTTTCAATCTGTGTATCCCGATAGCTATCGGGAGTGGCAAAAAGCCAAAGATTGATTTGGATTGTTTTTGTAAAAATAGCAAAAAACTGACAAGTTCATAATTGATTTTTAATTTTAGAATCCGATTTTTCGATTTGTGTCTTATCTTTCTTTAATTTTACGTTTTTAAAGTTTATTTTAATGAATTATACAAAAGAACAGATTTTAGCGCGCTGTAATGAGTTTTCTAAAAACACATTAATGGAAACGCTGAAAATTGAATATATCGACGCTGGAGAAGATTTTTTAACTGCAAAAATGCCTGTCAATCCAAGTGTTCATCAACCAATGGGATTATTGCACGGCGGCGCTTCTGTAGCTTTGGCAGAAAGTGTTGGAAGTGCAGCTTCTTTCTTTTTTATCAATCCGAAAGAGCAGGAGGTAAGAGGCATTGAAATCTCGGCAAATCATCTAAAAAGTATTCGTGAAGGTTATGTTTTCGGAACAGCCAGAATTATCCACAAAGGAAGAAGTCTTCATCTTTGGGAAATTAAAATTACTGATGAAGCAGGAAACTTGGTTTCGCTTTGCAAATTGACGAATATGGTTTTGGAAAGAAAGAAAAGTGAATAAATTATGAATGCATTTTTCTTAAAAATTAAAAATCATAAAGAACAAAATTTACCCTTTGTGCTTTATTCAAAGCCCAATTCAGAAAACTATATTGGGATTTTACAGCAAAATAATAACTTAAATACGGTTTCTGATTACAGCGAAAAAGGATTTGTTTTTGCTTCTTTTGATGAAAAACAATTGATCCTAATTCCAGAAAATGAATCGGAAATTATTACTGCTAATAAAGAAGAAACCTCATTTGCTCCAATAGAAATTGATGATTTGAGTTTTGATTCTGAAGCTAAATTTCAATATGAATATTTAGTAGTTAAGGGAATTCAGGCCATCAAAAATGAAGAATTCAAAAAAGTAGTTTTATCAAGAAGTGAAGAAGTGCCTTTGGCTGAATTTGATTGTATTGAAACTTTTCAGCACTTGGTTCAGTTATATCCAGCCACTTTTTGTTATTGCTTCTTTCACCCAAAAATAGGGCTTTGGATGGGAGCAACACCAGAAAAACTGCTAAAAGCAAACGGTAATGTTTTCGAAACCATGGCTTTGGCAGGAACGCAAAAAGATAATCAGGAAACGGAAATTGTTTGGCAACAGAAAGAAAAAGACGAGCAACAGTTTGTGACTGATTTTATTGTAAAACGCCTTCGAGAATTTACTGCTTCTGTAGTGGTTTCTGAACCTTACAGTTTGAAAGCAGGATCGATTTGGCATATTAAAACGGATATTTCGGGTGTTTTAAAAGATAATTCAACTTTAGCAGAAGTTATCGATACTTTGCATCCTACGCCAGCTGTTTGCGGACTTCCTAAAAAGAAATCTAAAGCATTTATTTTGGAAAACGAAAATTACGATAGAACTTTCTATACGGGTTTCTTAGGCGAATTAAACAGCACATTTGCAGGAAATAATGCAAGTTCTGATTTATTTGTAAATTTACGATGCATGCAGATTCAGGAAGAAAAAGCAATTCTGTATATGGGTTGCGGCATCACAAAAGAAAGCGTTCCGGAAAAAGAATGGGAAGAAAGCGTCAACAAATCAATGACGATGAAAAGAGTATTGAAAATAACTTAAAAATATGTTTACAGTCGCAGTCACAGTTTTCAGTTTTGCTGAGACTGAATACTGCGACTGTAAACTGTGACTTAAATATAGATAATGAAACTAGACATATTAGCCTTTGGCGCGCATCCAGACGATGTAGAATTGGGTTGTGCCGGAACCATTTTAAAAGAAGTATCACTTGGTAAAAAAGTAGGTATTGTAGATTTAACTCGTGGTGAGTTGGGAACTCGTGGAACTGCGGAAACCAGAGATCAAGAAGCAAAAGATGCAGCGAAGATTTTGGGAGTTCTAGCGCGCGAAAATTTACGCATGCGTGATGGATTTTTTGTAAATGACGAAAAGCATCAATTAGAGGTCATCAAAATGATTCGTAAATATAAACCTGAGATTGTTTTATGCAATGCAATTGACGATCGCCACATTGATCACGGAAGAGGAAGCAAACTCGTTTCTGATGCTTGCTTTTTGTCTGGTTTGATGAAAATCGAAACTTCGGTTGATGGCGAGGCACAAGAAGCTTGGAGACCAAAAGTAGTGTATCATTATATTCAATGGAAAAACATTACCCCAGACTTCGTTGTGGATATTACAGGTTTTGAAGAAAAGAAAGTGGAAGCGATTATGGCTTACAAAACTCAATTTTATGATCCTAATTCGAATGAACCTGCAACGCCAATTACCAGTAAAAACTTTTTTGAAAGCCTAAATTATCGTGCGAAAGACCTAGGAAGACTAGTTGGGAAAGATTTTGCAGAAGGTTTTACAGTTGAAAGATGTTTGGCTGTCAATAGCTTAGAAAATTTGATTTAATTTTTATAAAAATTTTTCATTTTTTTCTTTGTAGAACTCAACCTTTGTTCTATATTTGCACTCGCTAAGCAGAAAAATGGTGGTTGTAGCTCAGCTGGTTAGAGTAGCGGTTTGTGGTGCCGCGGGTCGCCGGTTCGAACCCGGTCAGCCACCCAGATTTAAAGCCTTGAAGAAATTCAAGGTTTTTTTTGTTTTATGACGAAAACTAAAAAAGTAAAATTCCAATTTTTGAAATTCCAAATTCCAACTCACTACAGTTTGAAATTTGGAATTTTTTATTTTGTATCTAATTTCAAAGAGTTTGGAGTTTGGGTTTTAGAATATTGGAAATTAAAAAAGCACAACTGTTAAGTTGTGCTTTTCTTGTGGTTATTATATTTGGTTTATGTATTATCGAATTTCTTCAAATGTAGTGCCTTGAGTGATATCTCCAGTTTTAAAACCTTTATTAAACCAATACATTCTTTGTTCTGAAGTTCCGTGTGTAAAAGAATCGGGAACAATGTGTCCTTGCATTTTGCTTTGAATGGCATCGTCTCCAACGGCACTAGCTGCACTTAATGCTTCTTCAATATCTCCTGCCTCAAGTTTTTCCTGATTGTCGTGAGCCCAGACTCCTGCATAAAAATCTGCTTGCAACTCTAAAGCTACGGATAATTTATTAGCTTCGGCTTCACTTTTTCCCTGCTGTTCCTGGCGCATTTTTGAAGACGTTCCCATCAAAGTTTGTATATGGTGGCCAATTTCATGGGCTATTACATAAGCTATGGCAAAATCACCTCCTTTTGCACCAAATTTGGTTTTCAATTCTTCAAAAAAGTCCAAATCCATATACACTTTACGATCACCAGGACAATAAAACGGCCCAGAGGCCGAAGATGCTCCACCGCAGGCTGTTTGTACGGCTCCTTTAAAAAGTACTAATTTTGGTTTTTCATAAGTCATGCCATGTTGCGTAAAAATTTTTGTCCATGTATCTTCATTATAAGCTAGCATTGCCCTAACAAAATTCCCCATTTCTTCGTCTTCTTTGCTTAATGGGGCAGCGGCTTCAGTCTGCTGGCCTTGTCCGCCTTGCATTTGTTCTAAAATAGGCGCTATCTGCTGACCTGTTTCACCTCCAAAAAGGTTCAGAAGTAAAACAATAATACCAATTACGCCACCACCAATTATGGCTTTACCGCCACCAGAGATAGATCTTCGATCTTCTACATTATCACTTTGTCTGCTGCCTTTCCATTTCATATTGAATTGTTTTTTGTTTTTGTTTGAAACGTTGTACGAATTTATAGATTTTTTATGATAAATTTTAGAGTAAAGATATTTATGTTTAGTTTTCGGACGCAGTCTTCACTCTCAGCAAATAGTGTGTGACTGAAAACTGCAACTGAGACTAAAAACTAAAAATTACCTAGCCATTTAATTAAAGCCTCTTCAACACTTCCTTTCATAATTGGTTTAGAAATGTAATCGTCCATTCCGGCAGAAATACATTTGTTGCGTTCTTCTTTTTCTGCACCTGCGGTAACAGCAATTATTGGAACATCTCGTCCTTTTTTAGTATTTCTGATTGCCTTGGCAGTTTCATATCCATTCATAATCGGCATCTGAATATCCATAAAAATTATGGTTGGATTAATTTGTTCAAATTGCTGAATGGCTTCATAACCGTTTTCACATTCGAAAATAAAAGCGTTGTTGTAAAGATTTTTTATAATGGTCTTAAGAAGAAGCATGTTTACTTTGTTGTCTTCAACAATTAGAAAAGTAATATTGCTGCCGTTTGTTTCAATTTCATCAGAATCAAGATTGATATTTAAACTTTTAAGTTCTGCATTGTATTTGTCATTAATGCTTTGGTTGCTCGTTTTTAAATTAAGATCAAAGAAAAAAGTGCTTCCTTCATCAATTTTACTTTCTAGCTGTAAACGGCTTTCCATTAAAGCTAACAATTGATTGGATATGGTTAAACCAAGTCCAGTTCCTCCAAATTTTCTAGTCGTAGAGCTGTCTTCCTGAGAAAAGGCTTTGAAAATCTTCTGTTGATTTTTTTCCAAAATGCCAATGCCTGTATCAATTACAGCAAAGCGAATCACGCAGTTGTTGTTGTGTTTTTTTTCTAAAACGGAAACATTTAATTTGATGGAACCTTCAATTGTAAATTTAACCGCATTAGAAAGCAGATTAATCAAAATCTGTTTCAGGCGGACAATATCCGTCCAGATATATTTTGGAACTTCAGGATCAATATTCAATTCAAGTTCGAGATTCTTCTTATTGGATTCGTAGACAATTAAATCAAAGACTTGCCCTAAGATTTTTTTGAGATCATATAAATCAATAAAGAGCTCTAATTTTCCAGCTTCAATTTTTGAGAAATCTAAAATATCATTAATAATTTCAAGAAGAGAATGAGCCGATTGGTTAATTGTCGTCATATATTTTTCTTGAATTTCCTCTAAATCTGTTTTCATTAATAGATGTGTAAAACCAATAATTCCGTTTAGAGGAGTTCTAATTTCATGCGACATATTGGCTAAAAAGTCAGATTTTGATTTGTTTGCTGCTTCGGCCAATTGTTTGGCTTTTATAGCGTCTTCGATTTCTTTTTTGCTTGTAATATCAAAATAGATTCCGCCAACAAATTCAATTTCATCATCTCGCTTAATTACGTCTCCAAATTCTTCTATCCAAATATACTCGCCGCTCTTGCGCTTAATGCGGTATACATTATGCAAAGGCATTCCGTTTTGGAGATTATCGATTTGATTGTTAATTACTTCTTCTTTGTCTTCAGGATGAATTAACGATAGAAAAGACAAATTATTTTCAATAAATTCGGATTTTGAATATCCAGTAAGGTTTGAAACCTCGTCGTTTAAGAATATTTTGGTTGAGAAAGCATCAAATTTCGATAAATACACCGTTCCAGGAATGTTGTTGGCAATCAATTTGAATTTTTCTTCACTTTCGATAATTTTAGTTTCATTTCGGTTTCTTTCTAATGCAGACGAAATATTATTGGCCAAAACCTGAAAGATATTAATTTCGTCTTCAGACCATTTTCTTTCCGTCGTACAATCATCAAAACCAATGAAACCAGTAAAAATATCATTTATGTAAATTGGTAAAATTAAAATTGACTGAATTTCGTTATCGATCAGAAGCTTTTTGAAAAAACCGTCATTAAGATTTCGAGTTAGCGTATTTAGGATTTTTCTCTGTGATGCCGCATCATAAATCTCTCGCAGATTTTCTTCGGTCATGGAGCGCAATGGCGTAATCTGATGTATAACCCCTTCGCGAGACCATTTGTATTTTTGGCTTACAGTATTGTAAATGGCATCTTTTTCGTAGTAATACATATGATCTACTTTGGCTGCTTTTCCAATAATGTTGTAGGTTTCCTCAAACATCTGATGTGTGGTTTTGCTTAGCAGGAATTTTTCGGTACATAAAGAAAGTGCAGACAAAAGCTGGCTTTTAAGCTGTAATTTTCTTTCTGCTTCCAATCGCATTTGTGAAGAAATGGCAAGCGAAATTACATCTGAGATAGTTCTTGCATAATTAATGTCTTCATTATCCCATTCGCGTTTTTGTTCGGTGCTTTCAAAGCAGACTACTCCTGCCAATTGCCCTGTCAGGAAAATAGGCACATCCAACATCGATTTTATGTTGTTTTTTGTAAAGTAAAGTTTTTGAAATTCAGATGTTTCCAATTTATTGAATACATCTGGAGCGTTTATTATGGCTTTGCTGTTGAGTGTTTCAAAATAAATAGGATAGGACTCTTTGTTTAAAATGTTTTTATCGCTTAAGCTTTGATTGTCAAGGCTAAAAAGATTTTTACAGGTAATGAGATCATTATCATATTTCCAAAAACTTACACGATTGACATCGCTTATTGTGGCTGCTTCTTTTAGTATTAAATCAATAATTGTGTTTAGCTCATTGTATTTGCTAAAGTCCGTAGTCGATAATTTTTTGGTCGAATTATTGTACGCTTCAATTTTTTTAAGACGCCTTTTTTTCTCGTTTTCAATATTCTTTTTTTCAGTAATATCTCTTGCAATACCAGAAAAACCAGTCGTTAATCCTAAATCATTTTTACGTACGATGATCTTTTGCGAAATCCATATTTCTTCGCCATTTTTCTTCAGGACTGGAATTTCGATAATCGGATAATTATTTTCATTCAGCACTAAATTTTCATAAAAATCTACAGCACTAGTAATATAATGTTCGTGAATAAAATTGGAATAATGTTTTTTAATGATTTCATTTTCAGTGTAACCAAGAATCGAAAAACCAAATTCATTCATAAAAGTAAAATATCCTTCAGCATCAATTTCAAAAATAATATCGGTTGCCGTCTGAATTAGATTTTTGTATTGATCCTGTACGATAACCTGCTCTGTAACATCTTGCCCAATGCTGATGATTAAATCTTCTGAGAACTTTTTATCTTTCCATTGGATGTATTTGTATTCGCCAATTTTTGTTTTTAATTTTCTGATGTACAGCTTGTTTTCGTGGTTTTTAATGGGGTCTAATTTTTCTTCTGAATCTTCGGTTAGCTCCCAGAATTTTAATCCCATCACTTCATCAGGCAGATATCCTAAAATGGGAGTAATGGTTTCACTGCAAAAAAGAATTTCGCTTTTTTGATTTGAAGCTATAGTAAGCGAATTGCCCTTGTGAACTATTTCATTTGCAAACCTAAAATTGTCTCGATTGTTTAATAAAACAGCATATTTTACTTGATTTATAATGAAAATCAGAATGCAGAAATTAAGCAATAAAATGGAAGACTTTATTGGAATAAGATGAAATAATAGCGTGGCAAGCAAAAAGGCAAATGTTAAACCGACAAAAGACCAATAAATTTTTATAGGTTTAAGAATGTTGTACGAAAAGAAAAATGAAATCAGGAAAACAATTATAGGTACAACGTCATTTCGTAAAGTAACAATGTTATAGGCTACATAACTGATATAAATGAAAAAACAGGAAATAAAAATCTGCTGGATTTTGTCTCTCATCCATTTGATTTTATTTGTTATCATGTAAATAATCAGAACAAAAATACCAATCAGAACATTTACCACTAAAAGGCTTTTGGGTCTGATTTTGAAAATTTCATTGATGATTTCGATAACAATTACCGCGATACCAAAAAATAGAATATAAAGCTGGTATTCTTTGCTTACTGTTTCCTGCTCTTTCTTTTTTTCAATGAAATACCCAATTTTAGCTTTAATTTTAAAAAACTGGTAAACTAAGAGCGCAAGAAAGGCAATAAGCGATAATCCTAAAACAACAAGTTTGTGATTGTTGTAATAAATGATATCAGAATTAAACACATACCATCCGGTCATAATTGACTCAAAGGCACTTCCGCTGGCAGAAATTCCTGAGATAACCGAATTGAAAAAACTACAGTTTGCGACCATAGAATTTGGGGTATGTTGGTTAAGTAAATAGCGTTTTGAGAATTCTTAAAAAGAAGTGGTTAGGTTCTCTATAATTAAGAATTTTCTATTTTAATCTACATTGTATTTTCCGATTGAATCAATTGAATCTTCTTCTTCAGATTGTGTTCCAAAAATCGCAAAATAGGTTGCATATTGCATTGAACTGTTAAAAACTGCAGTAAATATTACTCCTACACAACATGCTACAAGCCCTACTAAAGCACCTAAAAAACCTATGATAAAAAAGGCAAATATGTTTAATGGATTTTTGGTAACTATAATAATGCTTGCTTTTAAGGATTCTATTCCTGTTAGATTTCCAAAGATAATTAGAGGGGTTGATAAATAAACGAAATAGGATATAATGTAGGGAATTGCAAATGCAATTAATTCTCCAAATGGAATATTTAAACTTCTAATTAAATTAGAAAGTAAGTTTCCTGTAATAGCGACGATAATAGCTGCGGTGAAAATCTGTGCAAAATATTTTCCTTTGTAGTAGCAGAACATCGTAGAGACATTAAATTCAATGTCTTTATCTGCAGAATCTGCCATTTTTAAAAATCCTGCACCAAAAGGAGCCATTAATGCTGCTAGTAAAGAAAATCCAACAGTTTGAACTAAAAGTTCGACAGCTGTAAAATTTTGATTTGTAAATTCCTTTAGATAATCTTGTTTTAGGCTTTCGATTCCAAAATAGGCGATCAATATCCCCACATATGCCATCACAATGATGATGGTTAAGACCAAAATGATAAGTCCCGAATAAAGAGCTATTTTTTTATAGTTTTCGAAAGCATGGTTGAAAACTGTAGAAAAATCAAGGGAAAAGCCATTTTTTTTAATGTCCTCAATTTGGTCAAGTGTAGATTTCATTTTTATGTAAAATTGTTTTATAGACTTGTAATATTTGAAAGGTATCTTGACGTAAATATAATATTTTTAATCAATTCCGTATAAAAATCTACAAAACATTCCGAAATGTTTTTAACTGATTTATAGCCAATCTAAAATACGTTTTATGGAAGCCAATTTATCTTTGTAAGGCGCGTAGCGCATAGGAAGATCGAGCCAATTTCCTTTTTTGACAATTGCTTTATGATGAGAGAATGTATCGAAGCTTCGTTTACCATGATAAGCGCCGATCCCGCTATGACCAACACCGCCAAAAGGCAGTCTGTTATTAGAAAAATGAACAACAGTATCGTTGATGCATCCGCCTCCAAAGGAGTATTTCGAAATTAATTTCTTTGTAAACGAATTATTTTCGCTAAAAATATAAAATGAAAGAGGTTTCTCATAACGGCTAACGATCTTATCAATGTCGCTTTCATTTTCGTAAACCAAAATAGGCAAAATAGGACCAAAAATTTCTTCTTTCATAACTGGGCTGTCCAAATCTGGTTCTTCAAGAAGTGTTGGTGAAATATAGAGTTTGTTGGCGTCACTTTCTCCTCCAAACAAAACATGCTCATCCTGAATCATACTGGTTAATCTGTACCAGTTTTTTGTGTTTATAATTCGAGCAAAGTCAGGAGATTTATCAATTTTCTTTCCGTAAGCTTTAATGATTTCTTCAATTAAATAAGAAATAAAATTGACCTTCATGTTTTTCTGAATCAGAATGTAATCGGGCGCAATGCAAGTCTGCCCAGCATTAATGAATTTTCCCCAGACTATTCGTTTTGCAGCTAGTTTTAAATTGGCAGTTTCATCAACAATGCAAGGATTTTTTCCTCCCAATTCGAGAGTCACGGGAGTTAAATTTTCTGCGGCAGCTTTCGCAACAATTTTTCCGACAGCAACACTTCCTGTAAAAAAGATATAATCCCAGCGTTGTGCCAGCAGTTTATTAGAAACTTCAACACCGCCTTCGTAAACTTCAACATGATTCACATGAAATGTTTTTTCTATAATTTTAGCAATTATTGCTGAGGTGTGTGGTGTAAGTTCCGATGGTTTTAAAACCACCCTGTTTCCTGCAGCAACTGCAGCAATAAGAGGGCATAAAGCAAGCTGAAAAGGATAATTCCAAGGAGCAATGATCAATACCTCTCCATATGGTTCTTTATAAATGTAATCGCTAGAAGGGAAGTTTAGAAGTGATGGAAAAACGCGTTCAGGTTTTGCCCATTTATTAATGTTTTTGATAACATCTTTCAGTTCTGAAATGACATAATTGGTTTCGGTCAAAACAGCCTCGAACTCTGGTTTTTTAAAGTCGTCGTATAAAGCTTTTACGATTAAATCTTCGCTTTTCTGAATATTATACAATAACTTTTTTAGAGTTTCCTTTCGATATCCGATGTTATTTTTATAATCCATTTTCCGATTAACTTGAATTTTCTCTCTGCAAGTTAATTTATAAAATTTAAAATTTTAACAAATAAATCATAAAAATCATACAGCGTTCCAAATAGGATCGTCTGGAGTAGGGGCGATAATGGTAATATTTTCTTTAGAAACAGGATGTACAAAAGTTAGTTTTCTGGCATGAAGATGAATTCCACCATCAGGATTGCTTCGGTCTGCGCCATATTTTAAGTCGCCTTTAATTGGAGATCCAATGGCGCTAAGTTGTGCACGAATCTGATGATGACGACCTGTATGCAAATTGATTTCCAGCGCCGTATAATTTTGAAGTTCTTTAATTATAGTATAATCTAAACTAGCTAATTTGCTGTCAGGAACTTCTTTTAAATGCGCTTTTGAAGTGTTGTTTTTTTCATTTCTTTTTAAATAATGAACCAATTTTGCTGAGGCTTCGCGAGGTTTATTCTTTACAACCGCCCAATATGTTTTTTTAGTCTCACGATTGCTAAACAATTCATTCATTCGAGACAAAGCTTTGCTAGTTCTAGCAAAAACCACAATTCCGGTTGTAGGACGGTCCAAACGATGAATTACACCCAAGAAAACATCTCCAGGTTTGTTGTATTTTTCTTTAATATATTCCCTCACAACATCAGACAAAGGTTTGTCGCCCGTTTTATCGCCTTGCACAATATCGCCTACACGCTTATTAACCACAATGATGTGATTGTCTTCATGTAAAATTTGGAGATTGTTTTTGTTAGAAACAACTTTCATATTAGACTTGCTTAGATTTTTAGACATACTTAGACTTCTTAGATTTTGACTGATTCTTTTGATTTTACAATAATGTCGCTCTAAATCGAGATGTCATTTTAGTGATCTCTTCCAATAAATTAATTAATTCAGTTGTTCTTTCTTCATTTATAAATCCTAAATCAGATGAAATTAAAAGTTGTGTTTCAACTTCATAGGCTGATCCGATAGCAATTTCTAAAAAACGAGCAAAATCTTTATTTGAATTTCTTGAAGAACCCTCTGCAATATTTGAAGGGATTGATACAGAAGCTCTTCTTAATTGATTAATTATTCCAAATTTTTCTTCACTCGGAAATGTGGCTGTCACAGAATAAATTTTAGAACAAAATAATCTGCTTTTTTTCCAAATCAAAAGCTCTTTAAATTGATGCATGGCTTATAATTAGTTGATAGTTTTTAATAAGGGCTTAAGATTTCAAAAGAATAGACTTCTTAAAGTTTACGCAATTAAATAAATTTCAGCGCAAGATCTAAGAAGTCTAAGTATGTCTAAAAATCTAACTCAGTCTGATTTTAGTATTGTTCACTAGCATTCGGAAAATCACTAGACTTAACATCTGCAGCATATTGGCTGATTGCTTTTGTCATTTCTTCGTAAAGATTTAAGTAACGACGCAAGAAACGTGGACTGAATTCATTATTCATTCCTAACATATCGTGAATTACCAAAACTTGACCGTCAACACCGCCTCCAGCACCAATCCCGATAACAGGAATAGAAATACTGTCTGCTACTTTTTTAGCAAGAGCTGCTGGGATTTTTTCCAAAACGACAGCAAAACATCCTACTTTTTCAAGCATTTGAGCATCTTCAATTAATTTCTCAGCTTCTTCTTCTTCTTTAGCGCGAACCGTATAAGTCCCGAATTTATAGATAGATTGAGGAGTTAATCCCAAATGTCCCATAACTGGAATTCCGGCATTTAATATTTTTTTGATAGACTCTTTAATTTCTTTTCCGCCTTCCAATTTCACAGCATGCGCACCACTTTCTTTCATGATTCTGATAGAAGAACGTAAAGCTTCTTTTGAATCTGACTGATAACTTCCGAAAGGCAAGTCAACTACAACCAAACCTCTTTCTACAGCGCGAACTACAGAAGAAGCATGGTAAATCATCTGATCTAAAGTAATAGGCAGAGTAGTTTCGTGACCAGCCATTACGTTTGATGCCGAATCACCAACTAAAATTACGTCGACACCAGCGGTATCAACAATTTTCGCCATTGTATAATCATACGCAGTCAGCATAGAGATTTTTTCTCCATTGCTTTTCATTTCAATTAATGACTTTGTTGTGATTCTTTTATAATCTTTTTTTGCTACTGACATTTTATTGTTTTTTGATAATGTAAAAGTATTGAATAATTGTAAAATGGGAATCAGCAATAATAGAATATTTCGACAGAAAATAGTTTCCAGTCTTTAAATTCTAATCGGAATTGACTGTCTTCCATTATGATACTGTAAATATGTGGCGATTTTAGAGAAGCCTCAATATAAGTCCCATATTTTTCAATGAAAGCTTTTTCAGACAGCGTATGATCTAAAATAGCGTTTTGATTTATAATAAATTTGTTGTTTTCGTTGATAAAAACTTTAATGATTTCTCCTTGATTTTGTTTTTCATCAACAGAAACTTCCAGATCTGGATAGTAATAAAATAAATCACTCAAATAAATGCCGCATTCATCTGAAATTCGAGCTTTTTTGGGTGGATTTCCCATCGTTTTAATCAAATCTGCCAGCGAAATGTTAACCGACTTTGTTTTAAAGCCTTTTAAAGAATAATGGGATTTTTGAGAAAAGGCAATAATCTGCTCAGATAATTTATGATTCGCCAGTCCTTTGGCTAAAGCCATATTTAATTCAGTTTCGGTAAGTAATTTAGGGTCGTTTAGCTGTTTTACAACTTCATAATATCGCTGATATGCAGGAATTAATTTATCATAATCGCTGTTCCAAGCGAGCTCTACAATTCTTTCGCTAGCAGTTTTTCGGTCATTAAGAGCGCTCACATCCAACTTATCGAAATCTTTTACTAAAGCATCAAAGTTTGGTCTAGGGCCAAGAAATTTTCTCAGCGTATATTTAGAATATTCTTCGTTAAAACTTCCGCTGATATTTACCCATTCATCAGGATTTACAGGAAGATAGTTTACTGCAACAGGATCTCCTGTAAATAAAATTTCTCTGATTTTTGAAGTTTTATCGGGCAAGGCTCTTGCTTTTAGTCCAGCAGCAAGAACAAAAAGATGATTGCCTCCGTAGTAAGCATCACCACCTTCGAGAATAGGGTTTTTAGGATCTTTAATTTTTACATCTTTCGCATTCAGACTTTTGGCTATATATTTTTCTTGCACATAACCTTCGTTTAAATTATCAGCTTGTATTCTGTACCAGCCATTCTGATTTTCAGATAATAAGCGAACTTCAGCTCCGTATTTAAAATACCCTAAAAAATCGACAGATGCATTCGGAGAAATAAATAATCTTGTATCAGAATTTAAAAAATAACGTTCTTGCGAATGAAGTAAAATAGAACAGAAAAAGAGTAAAAGGTAAAGTTTTTTCATGTAAATGGTTGGTTTTTTCTGCCACGAATTACACGAATTTACACCAATTTTTTTTGAGTAATTGAGTAAAATTTAATTCGTGCTAATTTGTGTAATTTGTGGCAAACCTTAAAAAGTTAACAATCAGCCATGTTTACGGCTACTGCAAGACCTCCTTCAGAAGTTTCTTTGTATTTTGAGTTCATATCTTTTGCTGTTTCCCACATCGTGTTGATCACTTTGTCTAATGGAACTTTAGCATTTTTAGAATCGGTTTCTAAAGCTAGCTCAGCAGCATTTATCGCTTTAACAGCGCCCATTGTATTTCTTTCGATGCAAGGAATCTGAACCAAACCGCCTATAGGATCGCAAGTTAAGCCCAAATGATGTTCCATTGCAATTTCAGCAGCCATAAGAACTTGAGCAGGAGTTCCACCCATCAATTCGCACAAAGCTCCCGCTGCCATTGCAGAAGAAACGCCAATTTCAGCTTGGCATCCGCCCATTGCAGCAGAAATAGTAGATCCTTTCTTAAAGATACTTCCGATTTCGCCCGCAACCATCAAAAATTGTTTGATTTCTTTTTCTCCAGCACTATGGTTTTCGATCACCATATAATACATTAAAACGGCAGGAATTACTCCAGAACTTCCATTTGTAGGCGCCGTAACAACACGTCCAAGAGAAGCGTTTACTTCATTCACGGCAAGTGCAAAACAGCTTACCCATTTTAGAATCTGGCGAAATTTAACCTCAGTTTTTCTAATTTCTTCCAGCCAGCTTTGCGGGTCGGTATAATTAGACAATCCTATTAGGTTTTGGTGCATGTCAAAAGCTCTTCTTCGTACGTGAAGTCCGCCAGGAAGAATACCTTCAGAGTGGCAGCCAATGTACATGCATTCCAGCATTGTATTCCAGATACGCATTAATTCAGAATGCACTTCTGCTTCTGGACGCATCGAAATTTCATTTTGATATACAATTTCAGAAATTGATTTATTTTCAGTAATCGTATAATTCAACAATTCAGCTGCGTTTTGAATCGGGTAAGGAAATGCACATTTTATAGCTTTTTTTTCTTTAGCATTGGTACGTTCTTCTTTTACAACAAATCCACCTCCGATAGAATAAAAAGTAGATTCATATTCAGAATCGTCAGATTTGTAAGCCGTAAATTTCAAACCATTGGCATGAAACGGAAGAAAATCTTTGTTGAAAACAATGTCTTGAAGAAAAAAGAACGGAATCACTTTTTGGTTGCCCAAATTGATTTCGTTTGTAGTTTCGATTTTTTTAATAATTCCCGCAATATCTTCAACAGGAATATATTCAGGATCTTGTCCGCTCAATCCGAGCATTACAGCAAGATCTGTTGCGTGGCCTTTTCCAGTTAAAGAAAGAGAGCCATATAAGTCGACTTTTACTCTTGTAATGTCGTCTAAAATTGCTTCGTCTTTGAGCTCTTCAAGAAAACGTTCGGCAGCGCGCCAAGGACCTAAAGTATGTGAGCTTGAAGGGCCAACGCCAATTTTAAGCATATCAAAAACAGAGATACATTCTTCCATTGTTCAATTTTTGTTAAGACAAAGATAATCGAATAATGCAATGATGATTAATTTTTGATTGTTAATCTTGCGTATTTGTTAAAAAAAATATTAAAATTTAATAATTCGGCAACGAAATAAATTTAAAACCTTAATATGCGCTTTAAGTAAAAAGTTCACTATTTTTAGGTATTTTTGTAAAAGAACGAGTGCTAAGAAATACTCGATTCTTCAATATTAATACTTCATGGATTTTGTTTGAATTCTGAAAATGTCTTTTTACAAATTATAATGCCACAAGAAGATAAAGTTACCATATGATAGAATTTTTCAGACATCTATTACAAGAATTCGAATTACCTTTAAGCAACCCCGTATTGATTTTTTCGTTAATACTTTTTATTATTCTGCTTTCGCCGATTTTGCTTAAAAAGATTAATATTCCGGGAATTATTGGACTAATTATTTCTGGAGTTATTATCGGTCCGCACGGTTTAAATATCTTGGCGAAAAACTCTGCAGTTGATCTTTTTTCAACAATTGGACTTCTGTACATTATGTTTATCGCAGGATTAGAATTGGATATGAATGAGTTTAAAGCCAATCGAAACAAGAGTTTGCTTTTTGGTTTTTTTACCTTCATTCTGCCGCTTTCAATTGGTTTTCCAGTTTGTTTTTATTTGCTTCAATACGATTTCAATGCCAGTTTTTTAACTGCGAGCATGTTTGCGACACATACTTTGGTTGCGTATCCGATTGTGAGTAAACTGGGAATTGCCAAAAATCAAGCAGTTGCCATTACTGTTGGAGGAACAATTTTGACCGATACAGCTGTTTTGATTATTTTGGCCGTAATTATGGGAAGTGCTCAAGGAAGCTTAAATCAGGCTTTCTGGATCAAATTGACTATATCGTTAGCTATTTTTTCTGCCATAATGTTTTTGCTTATTCCAAGAATTGCTAAATGGTTTTTCAAAAAATTAGAGAGTGAAAAACATGCGCATTACATCTTTGTGCTTTCTGTGGTTTTCTTTGCAGCCTTTTTGGCCGAAGTAGCGGGAGTAGAGCCTATCATTGGCGCGTTCGTTGCTGGTTTGGCATTAAATCCTTTAATTCCGCATTCTTCGGCATTAATGAATAGAATTGAGTTTATTGGAAATTCATTATTCATTCCGTTTTTTCTGATTTCAGTAGGAATGTTAGTTGATGTCAGCGTTATTTTAAGCGGACCAACAGCTTTAATCGTAGCCGGAACTTTGAGTGTTGTGGCAATATTTGGAAAATGGATTGCAGCATTTTTTACTCAAATTGTTTTTAAATATACCAGAACCGAAAGACAGCTTATTTTTGGGTTGAGCAGTGCGCACGCGGCAGCAACTTTAGCCGTGATTTTGGTGGGTTATAAAGCTAAAATTTTAGATGAAAATATCTTAAACGGAACCATTATTCTAATCCTGATTACTTGTATTGTGGCTTCGTTTGCAACTGAAAAAGCCGCTAAGAAAATTGCAATCTGCGAAGAAGAGTTTTCTCATGAAGATGCTGGTAGGGATCAAATTTTAGACGAACATATTCTGATTCCGCTGGCGAAAACTTCTGCCGCGGCAAGTTTATTGGATTTTGCTCTTTTGATAAAAGATAAAAAATCATCTAACCCCATTACTTTATTGACGATTGTACCGAATAATAATCAGGCAGAAAAAAATATTTTAAAGTACAGAAAAGCGGCCGATAAATTTGTTATTCAAGGTTCAGCTTCAGAAGTTAAAATCAATACCATTGCCAGAATTGACCACAATCCAGCGAGTGGAATTGCCAGAACTTCAAAAGAAATTATGTCCGATATTGTAATTGTCGGATGGCCGAGAAAAACAGGATTTATCGATAAAATTTTTGGAGAAAATGTAGATTCAATCATCAATAATGTTGATAAGAGTCTGTTTATCTGTAGATTTCAGAAGAATTTTATCGAAGAAAAAAGATTGGTTTTTATTTGTCCGCCATTTTCTGAAAGAGGTGTCGGGTTTCACTTACTGCTTCAGAAAATATGCCGTTTATCACAGGAATTGAGTATTCCGATTGTGCTTTATGCTGAATATAAAACTCACGAAACCATTCAGCAGATTGCTAATAATTTGAAATTAAATGCCAAATTAGGATTTAAAAATGTTTCTGATTGGGAAGATTTTGAAAGTATTTCAGACGAAATAAAACTAACCGATTTAGTAGTTTTTAATCTTTCTAGAAAAGGTTCTGTTTCATATCAGTCTATTTTTGATAAACTGCCACAGAAATTTGAAAAATATTTCAACGATAACAATGTGATTTTAGTTTATCCGCAAGACGATAGAAAAGAAAGTTCAATGGATGCTTATGAAGATTTTACATCATCGCCTTTAGCAAAAGGAATCGAAGCCATAGAACAGATCGGGCGAGGTATTGGAAGTATTTTGAAGAAAGGATAACTCATTTATAGTTTTATGACAGAAGAATTAGCAGAGATTTTTAGGAAGTATGTTTTTCCAAAACGGGATGAAAATTCTTTAGTAGCAATTGAAGATATTCAGGAGCATTTAAAATTTGATCTTCCAGAAGACTATGTTTATTATGTTGAGAATTACTTGGGAATAGATCAGTTTATTGGAGTTGAGTTTATAAAACTTTGGAGTCTAGAAGAAATTATCGATGCAAATTTAGAGTATCATATTTTTGAAAAACTGCCCCAAACACTCGCCATTGGCACAAATGGAAGCGGCGAGTTTATAGGAATTGAATTTGATGATGATAATTCTGTAAAAATCATTCTTTCTCCTTTTATTGATTTGAATGCTAAATATCACGTCGAAATTGGAAAATCATTTACAGATTTTCTTGTTCGACTAGATAAGGGAATTGAATGGTTTCAAGATTAAAAATAAATGCTATGAATCACAAAATAAAATCTATCAGACCTTTTATTGGAGCTAAGAATTTCGAAATCTCAAGAAGCTTTTACCGCGATTTAGGATTTGAAGAAACAGTTTTAGAATCTAATTTTTCAGTTTTTAAATCTGGAGAAATCGCTTTTTATCTTCAAGATTATTACGATAAAAGCTGGATTGAAAACACTATGATTTTTGTAGAAGTTGATGATGTTGAGCGTTATTATCAAGAACTTTTGGTTCTAAATCTTCCTGAAAAATACGAAGGAGCAAAATTAACTCCGATAAAATATTTAGATTGGGGAAGCGAATGTTTTCTGCACGATCCAGCTGGAGTTTTATGGCATTTTGGGAAGTTTAAATAGGCAATATTTTTTGCCACGAATTGCACGAATTTCCACCAATTAGTATTCAAAATTATAGAGTAGATAAATTCGCGTAAATTTGTGAAATTAGTGGCAAGCAAAAAAAAAATCATCTCAATCCAAAATCACCCAAAACACGCGTTGAGCTTTTTCTTTGATACCAGTCATTATAAACCAATTCTAAATTTTTGACCTCAAACTCTCCGAAATCATAATCACGGAATTTTTCTGCAATTTCAATCAGCTTTTTCGGATTTTGAAGTTTTTCTTGAAAACGCATTACTGTCGAATGTGCGGTAGAAATCTCATATCGGCTATCTATCGATTGCTGTAATCCTGAATTTTTGAAATTCTCTCGAAGCCTGTTTCGTAAATTATTTAAAGTTTCGTCACTAGGAAACCCCTGAATCATAATTGCCGATGGAGAAGCGGTTATGCCTTTGTAATGGATTCTGATTTTATCCACTTCAACAAGACTTCTGCAGATGATTTCAATATATTCGTTGGGAGAAATCTGATTCAAACTAAAGTTTTCTGAACAAGAAATAATAGACATAACCGTAATATGGATATCTGAATCTGGATAAAAATACTGTTCTGGTTCAGCTTTTTTTAATTCGTTGATAAAAGTCTGAATGTTGGCTTTAATTTCATCATTTGGACGAATAAGAAGCGTAATTCCAAAACGGGAATCCGATTCGTTTTTAAGTTCAGAATCAATAGAGTATTTTCCTGCCGAAATGATTTCAGAAGATGTTTTATAAAGCTGATTGTAATGTTCGGTTAAATTCATTTCTGTAGGTTATTCTGCTTCAAAAATAGATTTTAAAAGTTTTTGTAAATCATGTTTATTGTTTTCTCCGGCACCTTTCCATTTCCCAATAATAATACCATTTTTATCAATAAGAACTTTGTGAGGAATTCCGCTAACGAAATAATCGGTATCTATAGAACTGTTATTTTCTAAAATTGAAATGTGTTTCCAAGATTCGATTTTATCTTTTGCAATGGCCTTTTTCCAAGCATCTGATTTTTCATCTTTTGTAATGCTAATAATTTCAAGACCTACTGAATTATATTTTTTGTACAACTCTCTAATATACGGTAATTCTTCGCGGCAAGGAGCGCACCAGCTCGCCCAGAAGTCAATTAAAACATATTGCTTGTTTTTAAAATCGGCAAGTGAAATGGCTTTATTATCAATATCTTTCAAATTAAAGTAGGGAGCAGGACTTCCAACTTTACTTTGTTTAAAATATTTTAGTTTCTCGGACATTTCTTGCCCTTTTTCAGAATTCCTTATTTCTGGCGTAAAATTTTCAAAAACTTTTACGAAAGTGTCGTAAAAATTCATTCCAATAAAGCGACTAACATGAATTCGTATAAGTTGTAAAGCATGGTATGAATTAGGATGATTTTTAGCAAAAACAAAATCAAGTTTTAATTCTTCAATATCATTTTGATCTTTTGCATTTTCCAATTCATCTAAGCGAAGCTCTAATTTATTTTTGATTGTGGAGTCCTTTTCAATTTCAATTTTTGAATAAAGACCTTTTTGTAGTGTTACGATCGAATCGCGAACTTTTTTTGTGGGCTTGTGAAGTTCTAAGATTTCTTTTTCAATTGCAGCTTCATCTTGAGCAAAACCCAAACAGCTTATAAAAAAGGTAAATAGTAAAAAAAGAAGGTTTATTTTTTTCATTAAATAAGGCTTTGTAAAGGATAAGAAAATGGAATCTAATAATTATTTCTTTTTTGCTTTTTCAAGATTTTCTTTTACCCTAAACTTAACGATTTCAGCAATCAAATCATAAGGTATTGGATCTTTCAGAGGAAACTGTACAGAACCTTTTCCTGATTTATATTTTGAAAGTTTTTCAGCAAAAGCTTCATGTCCAGAAGGCAACGCATAAAGTCCGATATGGTTTTTAAAAGCCGCAAAATAAACGACAATTCCGTTCTGCTCAAAAGCCGGCATCGAATAGCTGATTTTCTCTTTGGCATCTGGAGCTGCTTTCTGGATTATCATTCGAACTTTTTCCAAAATCTCTTGAACATCATTCGGAAATCCGCCAATGTATTCGTCTATATTTTCAGGTTTTTTAACTTCCATTTTCTTTTTGTTTTGAAGTTTCAAGTTTCAGGTTTCAAGTTGCCTTTCTTTGCAGTTGTATCTTTACCGCAAAGTGCGCTAAGTTTTTTTAATACGAAGACTAAACAAAATCTATATTTTAAGTTCGCAAAGCATAATCTATAAAAAACTTTGTCTAGACAAAGCTTTGTGAAATTTTTCATTTTAAATGACTCTCAAAAAAACTTAGTGTTCTTTGCGTAAATCTTTGCGTGCTTTGCGGTAAAAAAAGACTTTGCGGTTAAATTTTCATCAAGCAAGTCCTTTCGGAAAACGATCTAAGACTAAATTCAAACGTAAATTATGTTCCAAATAAGCTTTGGCTCCAGCCAAAACCAAAGTAAAACCCTCAGTTGAATTGCGAACTTGATCGATTATTTTGTCTGAATCTCCTTGAAAACCCGAATTGGTAATACTCACAAAAGTTTCGCTTTCGTTCAACGGATTAAAAACCCATTCGACCAATGTAATTTCGTCAGGATTTCCCCATTCGATCACAATTTTTTTATTTTCTTGAATGACAAGTGTCGTAACAGAAAGAGAGAAACCATACATTTCCCAAGTCCATTCGGTTTTTTGGTTTTCTTCTAATTTTCCTGATCCTTTTGTAAACCAAAATTTACTTGTGATCTGCGGATCAATAAAAGCCTGAAAAACATCTGAAACAGGTTTTCTAATCAGCATTTCAGCCTTTGCATATTTGTTGTTTTCTGTTTTCATGGTTGATGAGTAAGATGTGTAAGTTAAAAATGAGTTTTTTGGGACTTCTAAATTAAGAAAGAAATTCCGAAAAAGGGAATAAAAAAAATCCATACAAGTTTTTTCCTTGTATGAATTTTATGGTTTTGAGTTTAAAGTATTATTCTCGTATTGTCGTTTTATCGTATAAAGCTATTGCTGCAATTTCGTCTTTTCGTTTAAAGCTTACACCACTGTGCTGTTGCATGTACCTAATAAGTTCCTATGCAGCTTTTACCATTTGTGGCGTACCGCCAATACGGTCATGAAAACTAATAGACATTTGGCGGCGTTGAGTTTCGCTTTCAGCATATAATTGGTCAAACTCCATTTTAACCTGTTGTAAGAACTGATCTGCTGAAAAGTTTTTCCTTCTATTAAAACAATATCATTGCATCGAAGAGTATAGGGAACAACGGCAAAATCCTTGTTTTTTACCTGAATAATGAAGGGTTCGTCTCGACTGAGATCGTCAATATGGTATTTGAAACCAAGTTCCTGTAAAATATCGAGAGTATTTTGTCCTCTTCGAAGCCAATTTGCATTGTAACCGATAGGAGTAAAACCAGTAACTTTTTTGATTGCGTCAACGCCATCTTTTATGAATTTTTTTTCTTCTTCATATGGCATGGTATATTGTGTGCTCCAGTTCATTCCGTGCGCTGCGGCTTCATGACCTCTCTGAACAATTTCTTTTGCCAGTTCAGGATTTTTTAAAACGGCAGTTCCAACCATGTGCGAAGTTACTTTTACCCCTAATTTATCCCAATTGTCCAGCATGCGTGGATACCTTCTTTATACCCGTAATCGTACCAAGTTGCAGCAGGAAGATCAATATAGCCTTTTTGTATATTTTGAGGAAAAGGACTTTCTGCATTTTGTGGCTGTCCTCCGGCTTCAAACTGCATGGAAATTGAAACGACTAATCTTGAACCATCTGCCCATTTCGCTTTTTGAGTAGAGAACAGCGGAGCATTTTTTGGAACACTAGAAATAGCTTCGATTGGATTTATCAGGCCAGCGATTCCTATTACACTGGTTTGTTTTATGAAATTTCTTCTTGAACTCATGATGTTTATTTTTTAATTAAAGTATCAATTGCCCAGCTGTTGTAATCTGCAAAATGTAATAACAAAGCAAATAATGAAATGTGAATCAATTGTGAGGGAATAGCCTCCCAGTTTTCAATCATTGACGTTCCAAATAGCAGAGCCAGCATTACTAAGGATCCAGCAATTAAAGATGGTTTTGTAAATAAACCGAGCAATAGTAAAAAACCAATCGCAAATTCGGCTATAGGAAGCAGGTAGCTGAATGGTGTTACAATTGTTTTTGGCAGCATAGAATTTTCAAAACTGCCGACCATCCAATTGCTGAAAGCGGTAAGTTTTGGCAATCTGACTAAACCATGACCAAACATGCTGATCGCAACAGCAAGTCGTAAGAATAAGAATGAGGTTGTTTCCATAATGATGTAATTTTTATACGACAAAGTTGCATATAACAGATTGTTGAAATTTGTACAATCATTGGAATAATTTGTATTTTTGAAAGATGGAAATTAGAAATTTATACCAACCTTTTGAACTTAAGTTTTTAGAAGTTTTAGAATATGAAGCAAAAGAACGCAAGAATACTTTCTTTGAGATGGTTTTTGTTTTGGAAGGAAAAGGAACTCAGATCATCAACGATCACAGATTACCTTACAGCTCAGACAAACTTTTTTTAATTTTTCCTCAGGATACGCACAGTTTTGAGGTTATGGAGAAAACGAAATTTTTCTTTATACGATTTCATGATAGTTATTTAAAGACACAAAGTAGTGAAGGAATTCAAAAACTTGAATTTATTTTTCATAACCACAATCACCTGCCGGGATGCATTCTGAAAACAGTAACTGATAAACCTTTGATTAGAGCAATGATTGAAGCGCTAATTATGGAAAAAGAAAATCAGTTTCCACAGCAGCAAGAAGTTATTAAACAGATTTTAAATACGATTATTACCGTCGCTGCTAGAAATATTTCGCTTATTGCACCTTTAAATCTAAATCAGTCTAACATTGTCCCAAGTTTGGATTTATTAAATTATGTTCATCAGAATATTTATCAGCCAGAACAGTTGAAAGCATCCAACATGGCTGCTGCCTTTAATATTTCGCCAACCTATATCAGCGAATATTTTAAAACCAAAACGGGACAAAGTATTCAGGAATACACTATTACTTACAAAATCAAGCTAATAGAAACTAGATTAAAATATACAAACATGCAGATTAATGAGATTGTATATGAGTTTGGTTTTAGCGATGCCAGTCACCTGAATCGATTGTTTAAAAAACATACGGGTTTAAATCCAAGTGATTATAAAAAGCAGTTTAAAAGTGTATAGGTAATAATTCTATTAAACGTTCTTTTTATCAATCCATTTTCCAACAGTTGGTGCAACATAATTTTTCATTTGGTTGAGCAAATCATCAATATTATCACTAACCAAAAGCATTTCTCGATTTACTTCTTTCAGCAATCCTTTTTCTGTCATGGTTTGCAGTAAAGTTATCAAAGCATCATAAAAACCGTTTACGTTCAAAATGGCAATTGGTTTTTTATGCAAGCCTAATTGCGCCCAAGTCAGCATTTCGAAAAGTTCTTCCAGTGTTCCAAAACCACCAGGAAGCGCAATTACACCATCACACAGATCATTCATTTTGGTTTTTCTTTCGTGCATGCTTTCTACCAAAATTAATTCGGTCAAGCCTAAATGAGCAATTTCTTTAGATCGCAAAAAGTTTGGCAGCACGCCAATCACTTTTCCGCCTGCATGTAAAGCGCCGTCAGCAACCGCGCCCATCAAACCTACATTTGCACCGCCGTAAACTAACTCTATATTTTGTTCAGCTAAAGTTTTTCCAACTAAAGCAGCTTGTTCTTCGTAAATTTTTTCTGTACCAAAACTAGAGGCACAGAAAACGGTTATTCTTTTCATTTTTTCATTTTTTAAGAAGGGAAAGATGAAAGAAGCAAGACGATATATTAAATTCAATATCTTTTCTCTTGCCTCTTTCTTCTTTTATTTATTCTTTTTTCTTCAACTCATATTCAAAATAAGGCACTTCTGCACCATTAACAATAAATGTAAGTTCATTGATTTTTTCTGCTCCAAGTTTCAGAACGGCTTTTTGAGAACGGAAGTTTTCAGCTCCAACATGAAAAAGTACTGAATCAACATGCTGGAAAGCGTAATCCATCATTAATTTTTTGTTTGATTTATTATATGGACCGCCCCAATATTTTCTCGTAATAAAAGTGTAACCAATTCCAACGCTCGATCTTTCGGGATTATAGTCGTAAAAACTACTTGTCCCCATTATTTCATTAGTTTGTTTATCAAGAATCAAGAACGGATTTTTTGTAATTATAATATCAAAAAAAGTTTTAAAACCTTCTCTGGTATATCTATCTTTTGCAGGATTCTGTTCCCAAATCAAAGGATCGGAAGCCGCTTCAAATAAGGCATCAAAATGTTTTTCTTCTAACGGAATTAATTTTGAGATTTCGTTTTCAAGGAAATCGGGTTGAAAATTGAAGTTTGATATTTCCATTTTTTAATATTTTTTGGATTGGTTAATTTTGATTCCATTTAGTTTCTCGTTTTCAATCTTGGTCGATTCACTAGCGCCCTCAGCAAGACAGAATAAAATCTGCTCTAATCTGCAAAATCTGCGTGAAAGAAAAACTTAAATCTGTTTAATCTGCACACAGGAAACATTTTGCATTTTAATTTGTTTGCCTACTTTTTTAAGTAATCCGGTTTCTTGATTTCTTTTAAAAACAATAATATTCCCAGTTAGAACATTCGAAGCAATTAAAAATTTTCCGCTTTCGTCAATGGCAAAAATACGCGGATGCTTCCCTAAAGTTGACTGATAACCAATGTTTTTCAAGAACCCTTTTTCATCAATAGAGAAAATGGCAATATTGTTTTCTTTGCCGCGATTTGTTGCATAAAGAAATTTACCGTCAGGAGAAATGTGGATGTCAGAACTTTCAAAACCTTCTTTTATTTTTTCTGGATGTGTGGCAATGCGCTGAATTTTGTTTAAAATGCCATTTTCATAATTGTAAACGCTTATCTGTCCGGCCATTTCTTCAATGCAATATCCCCATTTTTGATTGGGATGAAAGGTAAAATGTCTTGGTCCAGCTTCTAAATCGGTTTTTGTAAATGGATTTTTAGTTTCCACTAAAGGCTTTTTCTGATTTTCATCAAAAGCATAACATCGAATTTTATCGGCACCTAAATCGGGCAAAAACAAATAATCGCACTTTGGAGAAAATACTGCTGAGTGTACGTGAGATCTAGTTTGTCTATCTTTATTTACGCTTCCATCCATATATTGAAAATTCTGTGCAATCGAATCGATTTTACCGTTTTCCAGAAGTGGATATACCGAAACGCTGCCTTCTGTATAATTGGCGTTAGCTAGCCATTTTCCGTTTTTATGAACGCTGACATATACGGGATTTTCGCCGCCGCTTCTTTGGCTGTTTAAAAAAGTTAAAGTTTTCGCTGTAGTATTAAATTCAAAACTGCTCACGCTTCCTGCATTTGGAGTTTTGGTATCTGTACAGGCATAAATATATTTTCCGTTTGGAGAAATCGTCAAATAAGACGGATTCACAATATTTTTAACCGAAGTAAATTTGGTTAGTTTTCCACTCAATGTGTCCAATTGGTAAACCTGAATTGCTTCTGCCGATTTATCACGATTATAAGAGCCTAAAAAGACATAGGTATTTTGAGAAAAAATGTTGGTTGTTACGAGAAATAAAAGTGCTAAAAAAAATATTTTGCTTTTCACGGTTTTTAAGTTTGTTTCGAGTTTCAGGTTTCAAGTTTTGCCTACATTGTCAGGCTGAGCGAAGTCGAAGCCCTAGTATTAATTGGAACGCCCTTCGACTTCGCTCAGGGTGACTATTGGATAGATTTAGAACTCACAATTCATAACTCATAATTATTTAACCCCTTTCCACCATTGTTTAAATTCCTGTTTGTCATTTTTTAATTCAACTGTTTCGCCAATCATTGGTGTAATTAATGAAATCGGATTTTCTGATAAGCCATTTAATTCAGTTACTTTATTTAAAGGTTCATCCCAAGAATGTAGCGATAGAGCAAATTTTGAAGAATGTACTGGAAATACTCGCTTTGCTTTCAAGTCTTTCATGGCTTTTATGACATCTTCTGGCATATTGTGAATGTATTTCCATTTTTCATTGTATTGGCCATTATCAAGTAATACAATATCAAAAGGGCCGTGTTTTTCTCCGATTTCTGCAAAATGAGAATCGTAACCGCTGTCGCCACCCAAATACATTTTAAAATCTTTAGTTTCTAAAACAAAAGAAGTCCACAGTGTGTTACATCTTTTAAAACCTCTGCCAGAAAAATGTCTTGATGGTGCGGTATGAATCGTAATGTTTTTATCTAATTGAATGGTGCTGTACCAATCTTTTTCTATGATATTTTCTGTTGGAAAACCCCAAAATTCGAAATGTGAACCAACTCCAAGAGCAGTAATGATTTTTTTTGTTTTAGGTTTTAATTTTAAAATTGTATCGTAATCCAAATGATCGTAATGATCGTGCGTAATCAATAAATAATCAATTTCTGGAAGATCATCGACCGTATAAATATCAGATCCTTTAAACGATTTTGTTGTACCAGGAATAGGAGAGGCGTTTCCGCTGAAAACGGGATCAATTAAAAAACGTTTTCCTTCCAGCTGAATAAAATAGGAAGAATGCCCAAACCAAACTAAAATATCCTGATCTAAAGAAAGTTCCAATAAATTGGTTTTTATAGACGGAATCAAATCTTTCGGAGTTTTTCCTTCTACTTTTTTAAAGAAAAATTCAAACAAAACTCCTGCCATGCTTGCTCCTTCGGCTAAATCTGGTGTAAAACTCTGATTTTCGAATTTACCGTTTTTATATTGCGGAGAATTTTGAATTTGAATGAGTCTTTCGCCAGAAGGCGCTTTTCCGAATTTTGGATGGTTTAAAAATCGGTAAAGAACAAGAGCTATTAGTACTAATAGAATTAAAAATGTAATCATTTATTTTGAAGGATATAATTTTTGGGTATGTGCTATAGAAAGTAAAACTATTTCTTTTAAGATTTCGATGTTGATATCGGCCAATTTTTTAATGTAAATACAAGCTTTAGAAGAAGTATGTTTTCCAAGTTGAGATAAAAGCGCTTCTCTTTTTTCTTCTGGCAGATAAAAATAAATGGTCATTGCAGCTTTTCTTGGCGAAAAACCCGCAAGTGGCGCATCTCCTTCATGTCCGCTTTCATACTTGTAATGATAACTTCCGAAACCAATAATGGTAGGTCCCCACATTTTAGGTTCAAATCCTGTTATTTCCTGCATTATTTTTAGAAGTTCAAAAGCATAGTTTCTTTTGACATCATTTTCAACAGCGTTAATAAAATCAGTAACGCTATTTTGAGTTTCTGTGGTTTTATTTTTTGCCATTAACTTGCTTTTTCTTTAATAAATCGCTTTTTAAAAGCATGTTTTTGATTTTAAATTCAGAAGCATAAAACAAATTAGAATCTTCAGGCATCTGATTTTCCATTACAATCAAACTCACATCACTTTCTGGGAAATACAAATTTACAGAAGAAAAACCATCTCCTAAACCTGTGTGGCCAAGATATTTAACTTGTTCTTTTTCTACAACTCTAATCCCGTAGCCATAACCGTCTTTTTCTTTGCCGAAGAAATTGTGCTGGGATAGAATGGTATTTTTAGTCAATAGCTGATAAGATTCTGGTTTCAGAATTTTTCCTTTATGAAGATTATTGTTCCAAATCGCAAGATCTGAAACGGTTGAAATAATGCCATCTGCTCCAAGACTTTCGTCAGTAATTTGTCTGGTTGTAATAGGCTCCAGCTGATTTTTTGCATTAAAATAACCAGTAGCAAGATTTTGAGTTTTATCTGGAGAATAGCAAAAAGTCTGATTCATTTTTAATTTCTTAAAAAGCGATTCGGCAACCTCTCTATAACTTTTTTTAGAGCTTAATGCTACAATTTTGGCAACCAAATTGAAACTTAGATTTCCATATTTAAATTGCGTTCCAGGTTTAAAAGCCAATGGTTTTTGTAAATCGACAATTCCGTGTGAATGGTTTAAAAGCTGATGGACCGTAACAGAATCTGCCCAAGTTTGCGTGAGTTCTGGCAAATACTTTTTAATTGGAGCATTTAAATCGATTTTTCCTTTTTCAACTTCCAATAAAAGCAAGGTCGCAGCAATTAATTTGCTGTTTGACATAATTTCAAACTGAGTGTCCATTAGTAAAGGCTTTTTTGTCTCGAAGTTTGAAAGACCTACAACTTTGGAATACAATGTTTTTCCGTTTTGTGAAATTAAAATCGCACCATTAAATTTAGGATTAGAGTTTTGAAGTATACTATCAATACTTTTTTTATAATCCTCTTTTTTTTGAGCTGATGAATTGAAAGAAGAAGTGAAGATTAAAACAAATAATAAGGAGATTTTGGTGATGAAGTTCATTTGTTTTTAATGGTGAATTGTTAATTATAAATGGTGAAATGTAGTGAATGCGTTTAGTTGTTATTTATAGATTTAGTTTTTGAATTAATAATTTACCATTTATAATTCACAATTAACTAAAACATTCCATTTTCATTAATAGAATCTTTTGGTACAGGTTGCCCGAGATCCCAGAGTTCGACGATTTTATCATCCTTAAACTTTAAAATATGAACTACTGCAAAACCAATATCTTCAGAATTCTGCTTTAGGTGAGAATGTACAGCAACGAATTTATCGTCTTCTAAAATATGGTGGATTTTGAAAACTTTGTTTGGATTTGTTCTGGCAGACTCTTCCATAGCAAGCATTAATGTCTCTGCATCGCCTTTGAAGTGGGGATTATGATGTTTGAAATTTTTTCCGACATATAACCGAAAACCTTCATGAGAATGTCCTTTGGCTGCCAGTTTCAGGAAGTTTTTAGCGATTTCTTTCTTAGTCATGATTCAGAATTTAAAAGTAAACTAAGATATGAAATTAAGCGCTACAAATTTTGCAGAAAAGAATGGAATAATTATAAAATTAAACTTCTTCCGATTTGATTTTACTAAGATCTATGCCCAATTTATCAAACTCTTTTTCTCCTAATTCAGTAATGTAAAAGTGTTTGTCTGAAGCCTCATTTTTGGCAATCCATTTTTTGTCTGCAAATGTTTCAAAAAGCAGTTCGCCAAGTTTGCCTCCAATATGGCTGTAGCATTTTTTAGCCGGTTTTATAGTGTTTTGAGTTTTCATTTTTCTTTAGATTTTCTTTTGTGAAGTAATTTTAGAAGCCAGATAAGCCATTGGAAGATAAGCTAAAACCAAATCTACAACGCTGAACCAAATTGGAGATGGAAGTGTGAAAACCATTGTGATGCCGCCAAATAAAAAGAAAGCTCCGATAATAAAAGCCAGTTTTGTTTTGTGCGAAGCTGCAGATATGGCAGTTGTGAGCGCGCCGGCAAAAGTTCCGATGGCGTGAGCTAAAAAAGGAAATAGAAAATGCTTTGGCCCAAATAAGTGCATGGTAGCCTGCAGACCTTCTGTAGTGGTAACATCGGCACCATTTGGGGGCGGAATAATAGAACCGCTTATTAAAATGATACTCATATTGACAATGCTTCCGATAACGAGACCTGCTATTACGGCCAAAGTATTTCTTAAAATAGGGTTCATAATTTTCGTTTTTTATTGTAACGAATGTATGAAATTTATCCTTTTGTTAAATTATTAATTGAAAGATTGCCTAAACTCAATTGGAGAGATATTAGTCTTTGTTTTAAACAATTTGCTAAAAGATTGCTGATGTTCAAAACCTAATTCAAAAGCAATTTCGCTAACAGATAAATCAGTAGTAGAGAGTTTTTCTTTAGCTTTTTCAATCAGCTTATTATGAATATGCTGCTGGGTGCTTTGCCCGGTATGATGTTTGAGTAAGGCACTTAAATAATTTGGCGAAACGTTCAAGTTTTCGGCAATATAATGCACTGTTGGAAGTCCTTTTTTAGTTAAAGAATCGTTGTTGAAATAGTCTTCGAGTAATTTTTCCAGTCGTGCCAGAATCTGATGATCGCTTATTTTTCGAGTAATAAACTGGCGGTTATAAAAACGCTCAGAATAGGTCAGTAGCAATTCAATTTGAGCGATAATAACATCTTGACTAAATTTATCTATATTGGATTGGTATTCCTGCTGAATATTTTGAATGATTTCAATTATCAGTTTTTCTTCTTTATCAGAAAGATGAAGCGCTTCGTGAACTGCGTATCCAAAATATTCATATTGTTTGATTTTCTGCGCAAGCGGCGTATTCCATAAAAAATCAGGATGGATCAATAATGACCATCCTGTATGCTGCATTTCGGCATTTCCTTCTATAGAAAAAACCTGTCCTGGCGAAATAAAAAGTAAAACACCTTCTTTGAAATCATATTCCTGCTGCCCGTAACGCATTTTGGCATTTGCATTTCGTTTCAGTGCAATCGAATAAAAATCGAGCATCAGGCTTTTTGGCTCATCTTCATTCAAATATTTTAAATCTTCAAAATTATAGACGCTCACCAAAGGATGCTCAGGTTTTGGCAAATTTCTAAATTCATGAAATTCGCTGATACTTTTTATTCGGACCGGTTGTAGATTTGCCATAGTCTAAAGTACTTAATTTTGGTTATAAATCGAAGCAAATTCTATGGCATAACCTGACAGTTTGGTTTTTCCTAAAACTGAAGGACGATTTTGATAATAATCTGCGCCCAATGTATCGTTGTAAAGCGCTGCGTACATTTCTACCAAACCTTGCGCAATTTTTGGCTGCATTCCAACAGAAATTAACTCCTTTAAGGTTTCCTCATCGCTAATTAGCTTCCATTCTAAATTCGGTTTGCCTATTGCTTCACCCAAAATTCTTGCCGTCTCATGACCAGAAAGTTCTTCACTCGCCACATAACGGATTTTTTTCCCGTCAAGCGGAGTGGTGATCTCTTCTGCTATAGCTTCTGCAATGTCATTTGGAGAAACCCATGGAATCAACGAATCGGCTCCATAATTTGCTGAAATAAATCCCTGATTTTTTATGGCTGGAATGTATGCCAGCAAATTGTAGTAAAATGAGGTCGGACGCATAAAAGTAATCGCAACATCTGAAAGCTGATTTAAGAAAGCTTCGATTTCATTATAGCGCTGAATGATTCCGGATTTTTCTTTTAAATGTGCGCCAATACTGCTTAAGAAAACAACGCGTTTTACGCCAGAAAGCCTAATGGCTTCTGCATAATTATTTCCGATTTTTCTGGTATAGGCGTCCAAATCAAGATTCGGATCAAAATAATTTGCACGTGGAATCATGCAATAAACGGCATCTGCTCCAGTAAAGGTTTGAGTTAAAAAACTTAAATCTTCTACAGAACCAATTGCAGCTGATGCGCCTAGTTTTTCAATTTCTTCTTGTCTGTCATTACTGCTTGTGATTACCGTAACAGTATTTCCCTTTTGTACTAATGCCTCTGTTAGTGGCTTGCTGATGTTCCCTAAAGAACCTGTAATTATAATTTTCATAATACTATTATTTTAATGATACAAAGTTGGGCATCCTTAACGAAATAGATTTAGCCAAATCTATGATAGATGTAGCCTAAAATAATAGTAGTATCCGTTTGGTAAAACTACTTTTAACATATAGAAACATAGCCTTTAGGTGATTAATTAAGGCGTTTCACTTCAAATATTACGCATAGCACTATGTGTTAGCTTGCTTTTTCTTTAATCTTAAGCAGAAGCAATAAAGAGCTATGTTTCTATCTGTTTAAATTAATTTTTGTTCCATTTCACCCAACAGGGTAACGGGTAATAGTATTATGAAAATGTGATTTTATCTTTCAGATAATTTTCTTTCTGTTTCTAGCTGAGGTTTTCCAGTAGCATTTGGCTGTCCTTTACCGGTTTCAATTAGTTTTTTTAAACTATTTTCAATGTAATTGGTCCAGCCTGCTTTACAGACATCAAAACATTCGTATTCTGGAACCAGACCAACATGGGTAAAAGTGAGTTTTGTTGTATTGTTTTCTTTCGAAATATCAAAAACGGCTGTAGTATTAGTCCATTCGGTATCGTCTTTGGTGAAACTGAAATAATTTTCCTCAATCAGCCAAACCATTTTCTGATTTGGAATGACTTCTACCAATTTTATTTTACAACGGTGAACGTCTTCATAATGGTATTTGAATTCGTCACCTTCGTTTGCTGTTTTTCCTTCAATTTCTTCCGACCACCAGCCTTTAACGTTTTGTATGGCTTTAAAAACTTCTTCGGGTGATTGATTGACAATTATTGTTGTGGTAAAATCTTGAGAGCTCATAATTGATTGATTTTAAAATAGTAACGTAAAATTACAATCTAAAAATCAATTGCTTGAGGTGTTTAGAAGACAATTTTGAGGTGCTTTTCGGACAGGTATAGATTTTAGAATTTAGATTTTAGAATTTAGATTTTAGAATTTAGATTTTAGAATTTAGATTTTAGAATTTAGATTTTAGAATTTAGATTTTAGAATTTAGATTTTAGATTGGAATTTAGATTGGAATTTAGATTGGAATTTAGATTGGAATTTAGAATTTGGATTTTGGAATTTAAAATTTAGATTTTTAAATTATTGCTTTAATTTTTTCTGGAATTCTATTAATCAGTTCAAAATGCTGTGCCATTACATTTTCAAGTTCTAATGTTCCGCCGAGAATGATCATTTCTTTGTGCGTAAAACGTTTTCCAAGTCTATCCTCAAGCATAATTTTTTCCATGCTTTGTGCTATTTCAATTTCATTCAAAAAATCATTAGGATGACCAGCGGTGCAAATTACAAGTCCGTACGGAATGGTTTTCATTTTTCTTGAAGTTTCATTTTGTCCGTACGCATATCCAACAGAATAAACACGATCAAACCAGCCTTTTAATTTTGCAGGACAATCGCTCCACCAAACTGGATACAGGAAAATAATACAATCTGCATTTTCTATTTTTTCCTGTTCTGCTAAAACATCTGCTGGAATCGGAAGCTGTGTTTTGGCAAACCCTTCACGCTCGTATTCTGTTTCAGACATATCGCTGACAAAATTTAATGCATATAAATCTGAGATTTCTACATTCCAGTTTTCATTCCCCAATGCTAATTTTAATCTTTCCAAAACCTGAAAAGTGTACGATTTTTTGCTTGGATGCGCGTAAACGATTAGAATATTCATTTTTGATTTTTTAGATTTCAAATTATTTAAAAACCACAACCGATTTGTACGAAAATACAAATTAAATCAAAACAAAATTAATCTTCAGAAAATTCTAAAATATCTCCAGGCTGACAGTCTAAAACTTTACAGATGGCTTCGAGCGTACTGAAACGAATTGCTTTCGCTTTACCCGTTTTTAAGATAGAAAGATTGGATAATGTCAAATCTACTTTTTCTGAAAGTTCATTTAATGACATTTTTCTTTTTGCCATCATGACGTCTAAATTTACTATAATGGGCATAATTTTTTGTTTATATGGTTAAATCAATTTCAGATTGGATTTCGATTCCTCTTTTAAAAATCTGTCCTACAACAAATATTATAATGGCCATAAAGATCCAAATACTATGGCCTTCAAGATTGAGAGATTCTAGCGAAGGAAGTTTTACACCTTTAATAATTAGCCAATTGTTGAATTTGAAAGCCCAAAAAGAAAACAACCCAATTCCGAAAGCCAAGTATGAAAGGTAAGATATAAACCGCCCCATCTCAGCAGTAAAAGGCTGTTCGATATTTAATTTTTTGTCGTGAAGCATTTTTACAATCAGATAAAACATAATCGCTTTTAAGATCGCAACAATGCTAATAAAACATATTTCTTGAATGTAAAAACTTGGACTGAAATTGTACAGGTCTAGTAAATCAAGAAAACGGGCATTATAAGAATTTATAGTCATAGTGTAAATTCCATTAAAAAGATACATACCGGCTTCAACACATAAGCCAATAAAAATAATCCATGATAAGATGTTCAGGATTTTTAGAATCTGTGGTGTTCCAATTTTAAGTTCCATGCTATTCAAGATTAAAAGTTATGCTGCTAAAATAATAAAAATTTATTGATAAACAATAAATAAATAGTTTTTATCAAAAAAAAAGCTTCAGCAATGAAGTCTGCTGAAGCTTTATATTTGTATGTTGAAATTCTGTAGCTTATTATTATGGATTGTCAATTATCCATTTTCCTTTTTCTTTTGCAATATCGATTACTTTCTGGCCATGTTCGGTCATTAAATTCTGCTGAATCATACGTTCGGCTCTTTCGATGTTCGGTTTGCTCCATTTACTGGTTTTTGGATTTCGGGGAGAGAAAGTGAGGTAATAGCTTTCTCCGTCTCGTTTTTTGCAGAGGCTGTCAATCCATCCAAAACAAAGCGCTTCTTCAGTAGCTTCGATTAAATTTACACTTTGTGTTTTACTTTTTTTGTGATACAAGATTAACCAAACCGATTTTTCTATTTGGCTATTTTCTTCAAGCCAATTTCGCCAATCTTGTCTAGTTGGAGCATAAACAGCCAATTTTCCGTCTTTAGTTTCCATCCTTTTTAGTTTTACTTCGTAAAGGTAAAATGACCTTGTGACAACTGCATGTCAGTAATAAAATTAAAAATAAAGTTTTGAAAAATAATACGTTATGTGTTTCAGTTTACTGCTGAATCTGTTTTCTTAAATCTAAGTTGAGATTGTATTGCTCTTCAATAGGGATAATTTTTCTTTGTACTTTATTTATATCACTTCCTTCTTCTGACCATAAAAATGGATAAAAATTGAAAACCTGATCGCCTTGTAAAGCAATCACTTCTTTTTTCCAATCTTCCCATCGGCTACCTTCGTAATATTTGTCTAGGTCATTATTAAAACAGAATTCTAAAAATTGCGAATAAGTAATATCAAGAGGCTCGAATTCTAAATTATCTGGAGCAAAATAATATATTTTTCCAAGATCTGCTCCAAATGCACCTCCATTTAGCAAATAAAAGCCACCTAAGGCATCGTCGGCAATTAAAAGATGTGAAGGCGTTTCTCCAAATTCTTTAAAAGATTTTCCTTTGTTCCAATCGGGAAGACTGCGGTTTAGTTTTGTGCTTCCAGAACCTAATATTCTGATCCAGCCGTTATCGATTAAAATTCCGCCAGTTTTATACACAATTGCACCCATGGGCGAGCTGGTTGTTACTTGCGTATGATACAAAGCGTCTTTTGCTTTTTGAGGATCTGCGGGAAGAATTTCAACTTTGTTTTTAGCAGAAGCGGTCCATTCTTTTATTAATTTCCATCCAGAATCATTTTGATCGATAAGTTCGTTTATAGGTCGCATTTTTGTTTGTGAAAAAGTTGTTATAGTTAAAAATGTAAAGGCGAGTAGGGGTAAAAGTTTCATTAGGTTTTTTGGGTTAATATGGTTTAGTCATTATTCGAATTAGAACTCCTTTACGTTTTACAATGTTTTTGTAATCCCATTGAATTTCTTTGCTTTTCTCGAGCCAGCGCTCCAGATCTTCTTCATTTATCTGGCTTGCGTTTGTATATCGCATTTCGGCGGCTTTAAATGAACCTTCATTTTGAAGTTTTTCTTCATCAAAAGATTGTCCACTCCAGAAAAGCAACCGAACCGAATCTTTTAATTTGCTATAACCTACAATAGGATTTCCGTCTAGAAACCAGACAGGATGTGCATGCCAGATTTTGTTTTCGGCTTCGGCTAAGTTTTTATGAATAATTGCATAAAGAAAATCGCAGATTTCTTTATTTTCTGCTGTCTGAGAATCATTGTATTCTTGAACCGTCATATCTTCAGCCTTTAAGTTATTGTATCTCTTTTGTTAGTTCAAATAAAATATAAGTTCCATTGCTTGATTGTCCTCTCGATTTTTCTACAAATCCTTTTCTGAGGTAAAAATTAATTGCTTTGGTATTGCTTACAAGGCATTTAAGCGTAATTGGAAATGCTGTTTTCTGTATTGTGGCTTTTAATAATTGGGTGCCAATGTTTTTTCCTTGGTATGCATTATCAACGTAAAGATGGTGGATAAAATTGTTAGGCATCCAAATCGAAATAAACCCGACGGGAATATCATCTATAAGTGCACTCAGAATATATTCTCCCTGAGTTTGTTTGTCAAAATCTTCAAGTTTAAATTCTGATGTGTCTTGCTCTGTAAATGTTCGTTGTCGCTCTTTTAAGAAAATGGTTCTTAAAAGCGGTAAATTGACATTTTTTGCTTCTTCTACAACTACCATTTTCGAATTTACATTTAGTGTTCGTAAGTGTAGGCAAGGTAAATAAAAAAATCCGACTTGTTTATGCAAATCGGATTTTGATGTGTTTTATGGCTGAAGCTTTTTCATGAATTCATTCGAAGCCAGTTCCAAAGCTTTATAATAATTTCCTTTTTTAAGTTCGGGAACAGAATAAGTGCTTATTATGTTTTGCGTGTCTTCTGTACTTAATTTGTATTTTATAAAATCGACACTTATAACCTGAATTTGTCTTAATTTTTTACTTAAGATTATTAAAAGAGTAGGGTCTAATCGCGGGTCTTTTGATAGAAATTTATCCAGTTCCAAAGTATATTCTTCCAAGGATTGGAATGGCGCGTAAGATGGAGTTGTAATAACGACAATTTTATAAAGATATTTTTTTTCGAAACCGTTTAGCGTAGAATTCAAAGACTGAAGTTCGGCTGGTGCCAGTATTTTTTCGAAGTCGTTGACACAGTCTGTAGATCCTGAAAAAGAGTTTTTTAACTGAGAAGCAAAATCAGTGTCATTTTTTGTTTGGGCAGATAAAAGAACTGAAGATAACAGTACGAGCGTATAGAATAATTTTTTCATTCTGTGGCAGATTAGATTTGGTGCAGCAAAAGTAGCACATTCTTTATTTTAAACAGATGAAAAATAGAATAGTTTTGGTTTTAAGTTTAAAAAATATTGTGTCTTATAAATAAAATCCGATCTGTTTTTCGCAAATCGGATTTTAAAGTTTTTTATCGCAATAAAGGCAGCAAATGATCCCATTTTAATTCTTTAGCAAAATCTAAAGCAGTTTTGCCTGTTGCGGTTTTAGCATTTTTATCTGCACCAGATTCCAATAAAACTTCAACAGAAGTCTGATTTCCAGCAATAGTTTCACGATGCAGAAAAGTATATCCTAATTCGTCTTGGCTTGATACTTCTTCAGGATTATTGGTAACGAATTCAATAAGACTTTCTTTCATGTTCTTGCTCATTGGGTGTTCGATCAGATTTTCGGGTTTTTCTTTTTGCTCATTTACAATCAGAATATCATTAAAATCACCAAAATCAAGTCCCCAAGCTTCATCATGAGATTCTCTTTCATCGTCGCCCATCTCAGAACGCATTGCTTGAATTGTAAATGCCCCATAAGTTTGGCCATTAATAGCAAACAGCCAGTCACTGATTTGATTGACCGGAATTGCAATTTCATCTCCGTTATTTACATTCGTCAATTCGTTCGGATCGTTTACTAATACTCCGTATATAGTTTCACCGTCAAAGTTTACATCGTTAATCCACATGTGCTCAACGACAGTTTCGTTGTCTATTTCTTGTGTAAAAGCCAATTTCACGCACGCAACGTCTAATCCAGGTACTATTCTTCTGTATTCCCAAGAAAGTTCTCTCCAGAAATATTTAAAAGTTTCCTGAGCTTTTTTGTAAGCTTCAATCATTTTTGGGTTTTCCCCGTCGGCGTAGAATATTTTTGTTTCTTCCATTATATATAATTTTAAATGATTCCTATAGAATTGAATAGTTTTAACGATAAAAAAACCGATTTGTTTCTGCAAATCGGTTTTTATCATAAGAAATAAATTTTAAAAATTCACATCGTCAGCAATATTTCCGCCCTGCTCTGCAGCAAATTTTGCGGCATATTCTTTTTGTTTTTGCTGCTGATAATCATGAAATTCTGTAATATCAGCTGAATTCCAGTTTTGGTTTTGTTCAGTCATCCATTGCATTGCTACAGATTGGAAATCGGCAAGATTAATTCCAAAATTTTCCAAAATCCATTGCGCACCATCGATTCCGTATTCGTATGCAGCTTGTCTTGCTCCAGCCAATTCTTCGTAGAAATAACGATCGCTTTTTATTCTTTCTAAATTGGCAGCGCCTTCTTCAGAAATTTCAGCTTTTAGGTTTTCCAGTTGAGGTACAGTTACATTTTCAGCATAATATTGTCCGAATAAAGTAGTAACGGTAAACGAAGTATCTTCGCCCATACGCTGTGGCCAGATTGTATTTAATTCTTCCCAAACCGCTGGTTCAAATCCCATGGCTTTGCAAACTTCTAAATAATCGATTCCTGCACTGATTTTAAGGCACATTGCCGTATAAGTTCTTAAATCAACACCGTGTACTGGCTCTAAAAACGGATTATTATCATCTGCTTTTACAAATCCAGAAGTTTGAACTCCTGTATATTTTAATGAATTTGCATGCTCAAAACGAATCATTTGGTCAGAATCACAATTGTTCCATTCTGTATAAACCGTTCTTCTGTAATTAAAATAAATGTTCTGAATATCTTTTTCGTCAAGGTTTTCTCCGCTTGCGCGCTCATCTGCAATCCATGCTTCAGCTCTTTCAGCTACTTCATTATCAAAATCTTCAACAGTATAATGTGTTCCGTGCAAAGTTTCTGGATCGTATTCTACTTCTTGATAATTGTCTTCATAATTATTTTCATAATTGTCATTTGACGTCTGAGTCTCGTAATTCTGGTTTTCTTGTTTGTCTCCTGTTAGAGCTCCAAAAAGTTTTTTAAACATTTTTAAATTTTTTAAGGATTAATAAATTATAGGTATTGCAATTGATTTTGATACATTTTTTCGTTGTGCTCCTTTAAATCTGGTGTGATTTTATTCAACTCGTCATACATTGCTCTTAAATATTCCTGATGAAGTTTTGGAGCATTTTTAATGGCAAATTGTCTTTGTTCTTCCAAATCGTCCATTTTTAACTGAACTTCGTGAAGCACTTTTTTATCTTTTTCATGAATAATGCTCAAACTTAATTCATGTCGCTGATGATACAAATCACGTTCTTTGTCTTTTTCGGCTTCATAAGCTTCATACAGATGCGCTGTTCGCTGCTCAGCGAGATTTCTTGCAATATTCTGAAGGTTTCTGCCAAGTGTGCTTGGTGCAAAGGTGTTTTGGGTCTGGCAATACGGACATGTAATATAGGTTTCGATTAAAAATATTTTCTCAATCACGATATTTCCACCACATTGCGTGCAGTTGAATTTGTTTTTAATGGCTTCGTATTCGTCTAATATTTTTTGATATTCGGTTTCGAGATCGCGTTCTTGAGTTTTGTCGATCTGTTTTCTCCAATAGTCATATTTATTTTCAAATTCGTTGTAACGATCAGAACAAGCGCTTCTAAAATCGGAAAGCAAATCGTGATGTTTGCTCAAAACTGAAATTTGCGAATTGAGATTATAATAAACGTCGTGTACTTTTTCTTCATAAACATCTCTCGCTTTTTCTCTAATGTTATTTAACTGGCCATTTACACCCGAATATACTCTGTGAAAAGTTCTTTTATAAATATCATCATCGCTTTGCATAATTTCTTTAAGCTCTGGAATTGCTGCTGTGGCAAATTCTTCCATTTTAGCTTCTAGTTTTTCTAAAAAGGCAAACCATCTTTGTTGATTTTCTTGAAGTTCTGAATACCATTCTGGAGTAGATTCTCCATTTTGACTGTCTTTTGATTTTTTGAATAATCCGAACACGCTATCTGATTTTTAAATTGAATTATCTTCTTTTTTGATATAAACTCCATCGGTAAGTTTTATGTTTAAAAACTCAAATCCGCAATAGGCACAATGCGTCAGTCCATCTTGTTTGGCTCTTCCAGCACCACAATTAGGACAGTCTTTGGCATTTATTTTGGCTTCTGTAATCTCCATTTCGTCTCCATAATTGGTTTGTTTTTGAGCATTTTCTTTAAGTCTGTTCAAAAACGAATTGACTTTTTTCTCTTCCATTACAATTGGCTTAATAATTCTGATTTTTTAGTTTTAAATTCATCTTCATCAATTAAACCAGCATCAAACAATGATTTTAATTTTTGAAGTTTGGAGGTTAAATCGTCTGTAGTTTCCTGTTTTGGAGTTTCTCTATTCTGCTGTAGCTGATTTAAAAGAATTCCCATGCTCAAAGCATTTTGAGTTGCATCGTGCAAAGCAGTTCCTTTATCGCCAATAGCTGCAGCGGTATTGAATTTGGTAAATTTATCCATATCGGTTACCATATTCATATTGGTGATTTTATCGTAATGTGCTGTTACTTCTTCTGGTAAGGTTACGCTTGTAATGACAAACTGAGTGAGTTCGATTCCTAACTGCTCAAAATAAGGTTTAAGATAAGGTTCTATTTTTTTGCCTAATTGTGTAATGTTTCCCGCCACATCTGTAACCGTTATATTTTCATTGGCTAAAACTTCTCCGAATTTTGGAGCAACAAAATCTCTCAGTTGGTTTTGAAGTTCAAAAATGGTAAGTTGCTCATAAGTTCCTGCATATTGGCGAAAGAATTTAGCAGCATCAGAAATTTTAAGATCGAAACTCCCGAAAGCACGAACCCTAATTTGACCAAATTGAGGATCATTTAATAGGATAGGAGCAGGAGTTCCCCATTTATTATTAATGAATTGATGTGTATTGAAAAAATAGATATCGGCTTTAAAAGGACTTTCGAATCCGTATTTCCAGCCTTTTAATTTACTTAGAATTGGAATGTTTTCTGTAGATAAAGTATGAAGTCCCGGAGAAAAAACGTCAGCAAGTTGTCCTTCATTTAAAAGCATTGCATGCTGGCTTTCGCGAACGGTTAGCTTTGCGCCATTTTTGATTTCTTTATCTTCATCGGGAAACTTCCACATTAATAAGTTAGGATCGCTTGTCGTGGCTTCGATAATTTCTATAAAAGGTAATTTCATCACTTGTCTTATTTAAAAAGAATAAAAATAATGATTTAGATAGTGTGACAAAATTTTCTTACGTAAAGTTTTAAACAAATTTTTGTTTGGTTTATTTTTCCTAACGTTGAAATAATGAAAATAGGAGAGATGTAATTACTAGGAATAAAAAAATCCGATTTACTTTTAGTAAATCGGATTTTATAAATTGAGAATTATATATAACCGTAAAACGGTATATTTTACAAGTGAATTACTTCGCCGTAAGCATCAGCCACAGCTTCCATAACAGCCTCGCTCATAGTTGGGTGAGGGTGGATAGATTTAAGGATTTCGTGACCTGTAGTTTCTAGTTTACGAGCTACAACTGCTTCAGCAATCATATCTGTAACACCAGCACCAATCATGTGGCATCCTAACCATTCTCCGTATTTAGCATCGAAAATTACTTTTACGAATCCGTCAGCATTTCCAGCAGCTTTTGCTTTTCCAGAAGCTGAGAATGGGAATTTACCAATTTTTAATTCGTAACCTTTTTCTTTTGCTTGCTTTTCTGTTAAACCTACAGAAGCAATTTCTGGAGTTGCATAAGTACAACCAGGAACGTTTCCGTAATCGATAGGTTCTACATGTAAACCTTTGATTTTCTCCACGCAGTTGATTCCTTCAGCAGAAGCTACGTGAGCTAAAGCTTGACCTGGAGTAACGTCTCCAATCGCATAATATCCTGGAATGTTAGTTTCATTGTAAGCGTTTACTAAGATTTTATCTCTGTCAACAGCGATTCCAACTTCTTCTAATCCGATGTTTTCAATGTTTGTTTTAATTCCAACAGCAGAAAGTACGATGTCAGCTTCTAAAACTTCTTCTCCTTTTGCAGTTTTAACGAAAGCTTTAACTCCAGCTCCTGTTGTATCGATACGCTCAACAGAAGAGTTAGTCATTACTTTAATTCCTGATTTCTTCAAAGAACGCTCAAATTGTTTTGAGATATCTTCGTCTTCTACAGGAACTACGTTTGGCATAAATTCTACGATAGTTACATCAGTTCCCATTGAGTTGTAGAAGTGAGCGAACTCAACTCCGATTGCTCCAGAACCAACAATAATCATAGATTTTGGTTGAGTTGGCAATGTCATTGCCTGACGGTATCCAATTACTTTTATACCATCTTGAGGTAAGTTTGGCAACTCGCGAGAACGAGCACCAGTTGCGATGATAATGTGATCAGCGCTGTATTCTGTAACTTTATTGTCTTTATCAGTAACGTCAAGTTTTTTTCCTGGTTTTAGTTTTCCAAAACCTTCGATAACGTCAATTTTGTTTTTTTTCATTAAGAATTGAACTCCTTTGCTCATTCCTTCCGCAACACCACGGCTGCGTTGAATAACTGCAGGGAAATCTTTATCAAATTCAGAAACTTTCAATCCGTAGTCAGAAGCGTGCTTAAGGTAATCAAAAACTTGAGCAGATTTTAAAAGCGCTTTTGTTGGGATACATCCCCAGTTAAGGCAAACTCCTCCAAGATTTTCTTTTTCTACTACAGCTGTTTTAAAGCCTAATTGTGAAGCTCTAATCGCTGTTACATATCCTCCAGGACCACTTCCTAAAACAATAACGTCGTATTTCATTTTTTTTGCTTTTAGTATTAACTATCGAAAATGAAGTTTATATTTCCGAAACTCATCTTTCGATTTCTTCTTTTGTTATTTGTGATTGCGAATTTAAGGATTTATTTTATATGAACACCTGAAATTTTGTTTTTAAAGGCAGAGATTTTGGTCTTTTCACAGAAACCGAATGAATTGTGAATTGTAAATTATGAATTCTGAGGTGATTTTTGCGATTTTGACGATAAATCTGAAAAATTCACATGATTATTGAGTGTCACTCTCAGCATATTCGAAGAGCATTGTATGTAGGCTTCGACTCCGCTCAGCCTAACAGTTGTTGAATCTACTGTAAAAAAATAAGCCACAGATTATAAGGATTAAAATGATTTTTTAAAATCTGTGTAATCGATATAATCTGTGGCTTATATTTACGAGTTGTGAATTCATAATTCATAACTCCTAATTCATAACTATATTTTCACATGTCCCCAGTTTTCTCCGCTGGCAATTCTTCTAATTTGCATTTCGCTTACGCCAAATTGTTTCGCAATCATTTTAAGACGTGTTTTCTGTTCAGGTCTTGCAAGGATTTTTTTGATTAACATCACTTTTGTTGTGGTTAATTTTCGTCCGTCAGCTTTGAGATTGTGTTCAATTAAGTTCTTTTTTGCCTGAATAACGCGCGGACTTTTACGGCTATGCGCCATCATTTCTTGTTTGGTTGCCCAACGAAGATTGCTTACATCATCATTAGCTCTGTTGTAGTCTAAGTGTAGAACATACGTTTGATCTTCAGAATCTTTTGGGATAAAATATTGAGCGACTAATTTGTACAAGAAAAGATATTTGTTTACGATTTTGTCGTCTTTTTTAACCTTAAAACGGAAAGTTGGGTATCCGTCACTTAAGCCACCTTTTAGAATGCGTCCGTTCTCAATCTTGTCAGTAAAACTTATTAATCTTCCTCTGTTAGAAATGGCGTATCTTAATTGTAATGAGGCATTTATTTCTATTTCTTTGAATTTTTCATCGGGATAAAATCTATTTTGTGGCATTGTCTTTTACATTTGATTTCTATATTCTCAAAGATAAATAATAAACCAAAAATTTCAGCTATCTTGCTGATTGTGAAAGGGCAATTTTATGATTTCTATAACGGTAATTTAACGTTTTGACGTCTTTTTGATAGTTTTTAGTCGGATTTTAAATCACAAATTATCAAAAATGCAGTTTTTTAATTTTGATAACTATCGTAAATTCATAGCGAAATAATTATTAAATTATTGATCCAGCCAGTTTTTGAAGTTATTAATTTCCTTTTTACTGATGAAAATTGCATCAGATTCGGCTGCTGAAACGTTGAGAATCAATTCTACTTTTTGATGCGAGTGTTTTATAACTTCTTTAATGCTGTTTCTACTAACGATATATTTTCGGTTTATTTTAAAGAAATTGAAGGGATCTAAACTGTTTATAATTTCGGTTAAGGTACTATTGTACAAATAGCTGTTTCCTGATTTTACATGAATAAAAAGATGCTTTCCTGTCGCAGTAAAATAAGTGATTTCACTTTCGTTAATAGAAATCAACTTATAACCGTGATTTACTAGAAAATGGCGCTGGATTTTATTGGTTTCAGGATTTTCTATTGCCACTAAAGATTGAAGCGTAGAATCACTATTAAAGCTATCTTTTATTTTTTTGAATTTTTGAAGTGCTTCCAATAATTCTTCTTCTTCAAATGGTTTTAAAAGATAATCGATTGTAAAGTGCTTGAAGACCGAAATCGCATAAGAATCGTAGGCCGTGATAAAAATGACTGGACAGGCGATAATGGTTCTTTCAAAAATATCAAGACTTTTTCCGTCGCCCAAATGAATATCCATAAAGGCAAGGTCTACTTTGTTTTCGCTAAAGAAAGTAACAGCTTCTTTTACCGATTTTAAAACGCAGATTTCTGCAATCCGTAAAATATCTTGCTGTTCTAAAATAGATTTTAGATAGCTAGAAGCTAGGTATTCGTCTTCGACAATGGCAATTCTCATTAATTTATTAAATTTTCGCAAAACTAGAAAAACTCATTTTAATTTAAAACTCATTGCTTTTTGTAGATAACTGATTTTTCTGTAAGAATTAATTTTTTGATTTTCAATTTATTGTTTATAAATGTAAAAATAAACTTATTTAAAATTGATATTGGACTTTGTTTTTGTGATATTTTAACTATTTTTGAATTCTATTTGTTGGATTTTTAACATTCGAAAACGGCAAAATTGTAATCCTTTGTAACTTTTAATTTTATATACCACTATGAAAAAATTTATGCCTTTTTTAGTTTTAATGCTATTTTTATCAATTATTTCTTGTGATTCTTCAAACGATGATTTAGTTGATGCAAAAAATGTAGAAAAGCTAAACAAACAAAAACAGATTTTAAATAAATTGGAAGACCTAGGTATTGATCCAAAAGATGTGACATTTACTGATAATATTGTTGGTGAGAAGATTATTGTAAAATCGATCGAAGATTTGGAAAAGATTTTTCCTAAAAGTATTAATCAGGAAAATATTGAACTGGAAGAATTTACAAATAAATCATCGTCAAAAGTTGCTAATGATAATGTAGCTCAATATACACATTTTGCATCTACCATAACAGTACCTGGACAATCGATGTCAATTTATTACGAGTTTTTTTTCTATCGCTGGGCTTTAGATTATGACTCAAGGAATGCAATTAATGGGGTTAGTGCATTTACAATAGGAGGAAATGGGGTAGATTACTATATAGATAATTATGACTTTTACAGAAATTTATTAAATTATGTAATGACTATAAACGGTAATTTACGTTATCCTATATCTATAGATGGACAAAATGCAAGTATTACGCGTCCTGCTAAAATAGTTTGTAATTTTAATCCAAATTCAAATTTTAGTTATATACCTCATCAACATTTGTTGATTTTAGGCTCTAAATAAATACGATTAATATTAATATTAGTTTCTCAAAAGAAATTTAATAAAATAAGGATTACTTTTAAATTAAATTAACCAGTCAGGTTTTCTTGGCTGGTTTTTTTTTATGTGTTTCAAGTTTTTTGATTTTTTGTGTAGTGTTTCTTTAGACTAAACAAATAACAAGTTTGGTTGCTATTGTTTTTTTGTGAGTTATCTAATCTTTAGTTATATTACTGTTAGTTTAAAGTCATGTTGTAATCACACTTGGAACGCTGATATAGAATGTCTTTTACCGTTTTCTAATAATTTAATTTAATGTTACCTTTAGGACGAGATTTATAAACTAAAAAGGCCCAGCTTAAAAAAAACTGGACCTTTAAAAAAAAAAACAATTTAGGTAAAATTATAGATTGGGATTGTTCAATCTCGCATTTGCAGGGTAAATGATTGTATAACGAGGATCGTTTTGTATCAAAGTATAATCGTCACCACCAATAGTGTGTACGATTTGTTTTTGAGATGTTCTTCTTAAATCGAACCAACGGTGTCCTTCAACAGCAAATTCGCGGTGTCTTTCTTCTAAAATGAAGTTTGTAAGATCTGCTGCATTCATAGCGTTAATTGCAATTTCAAGATCTACATACCCTGTTGGAGTATATCTGTTTTTAACGAAAGCTAAAACAGTAGATTTTGCATCAGCAATATTATTTAACTGAACTTGTGTTTCTGCTTTTGTTAAATACAATTCAGAAGTTCTAAATGAAGATTTTTGAGCATCTTCTCCACCTTTTTTAAATCTGAAACGAGTTCCGCTTGCTGAAAAATAAGTTGAAAAACGTAAATCTGTTTGTTGGTTATAAGCAGAAGTTAAGTCTGTAGAAGCATAAGAAAGACCTTTTAATAAGTTAATTAATCCGTCTTCAAGAGCCAAAATAGATTCTGCGCCATCATATTTAGTTGCTAAAACTGGAGTAGCATTTAAATCAATCAAATTGTTTTTTATTGTTAAAGCTTTGTTTGCAGCTTCTAAAGATTTCTGCCATTGTTTTTGATATAAGTAAACACGACTTTCCAAACTGTACAATGCAACTTTAGAAAAACGATAGTTTATCCCTTTTGTCTGAGTATTTACATTAAGTAATTTCTCTGCTTCATTTGTATCTGAGATGATTTGATTATAAATCGTTTCTACAGATTGAGGAATAAATGCTTGTTCTAAATCAATTTCCAAAGCCAACGGGACTGCTTTGTCTGTACCAGCTGTTGCAGCGTTGTAAGGTTTTCCAAAAAGATTAACCAAATCAAAATAAGCCATTGCTCTTAAAGCATAAGCTTCTCCAATTAATTGATTTCTTTCTTCAGAAACAGCTACTTTTTTCGATGCTTCATTGATTACTACATTTGTATAGAAAATTACAGAATATAGATCCTGATAGTGAAAAGATGTTGTAATTTTATCTGGATTGGCATCTTTCCAGATGTAAATATCTTTGTAATTTATTAAGTTGTCATTGAATTCATCTAAGATCAATTCATCAGTGCGAACTGCTGTTAAAGATTTGTGTTCTGGATAAGTAGCATATCCAGTTGTTAAAACTGCACGAAATTGATCTAGTGTTTCTGGAATAACTTTACCGACAGGCGTAATATCCAGATAATCGTCGCAGCTACTTACTGCAATTGCCGCAGCAAAAAGGAATATGTATTTTGAGATTTTTTTCATCTTTAATTGTATTAGAAAGTTACATTACATCCAACAGTGAATGATTTAGGAACTGGCTGTGCATAAATGTTTCCGTAAGTTTCAGGATCAAAATATCCTTTATAATCAGAACTGATTACAAATAAATTTCTTGCCTCAACATTAAGTCTAATGCTTTGAATGTTGATGTGATCTGTAAATGCTTTAGGGAATGTATAACCTAAACGCATACTGCTCAATCTCATATAACTCATTTCGCTAACCCAAGTATCTAAATAATTGTTAGTTTCAATCTGATTTTGACCAGAATACCATAAATAGTTCATGTAAGAATCCCCAGTCCACGTATCTTTACCATTAATTCCAGGTAAATTTGAAGAAGTATTGGTTGGTGACCAAGCATTTTGAATATCTCTACTATAGTTTTGCCCTCTGTCAACAATCGTTCCGTTGTAAGGAGGAGTTTTAGTTACTGTTTGTTTGATATTAAACGAAGCTGCTACAGTAAAATCAAAATTACTTACTTTAAATGTGTTTGTAATACCGCCAGTAAATTTCGGATCTCTGTCTCCTAAATAAGTAAACAAATCTCTAAATTCTGCTGCAGATAAGTTTGACTGTACAATTTCCCCAGGGAAGAAATCTGCATATGGATCATATAAACCAAAGAATGTTTGAGAGTTTACAGTTTCTCCTTTTTTGTTTACAAATAAAGGATACCCGTTTGCATCCATTCCGTTTGTTTTAAATCCAAAAACAGCATTTACAGGAAGACCTTCTCTGTTAGGGAAGAACTCAGAATCACGAACTTCTATACGATCAACATTACTTTTGTTATGAGAAAAGTTAATGCTTGTATTCCATTTGAAATTTGGACGGTCAATATTTCTTGTAGACAAAGTAATTTCGTAACCTTTGTTGGTTACTTGTGCCCAGTTCATATTGCTATATTCATAACCATTTTCAAGTGGCACTGCTCGTAAACCAATTAAGTCAGTACTTTTTCTTCCGTATAAGTCTGTAATGATACTGATTCGGTTGTTGAATAAACCAAGGTCCATACCCACGTTAGTATTTGTAGTTTTTTCCCAACGTAATTTATCGTTTGGAGGACTTGTAACTACAATTGTAGGTTCTGTCTGTCCTGGTAAAATAGTAGTCGTTTTGTTTTCACCTACTACATAAGGTGACGTATTTTTGTCAATGTTACCTTGTAGACCGTAAGAAGCACGAAGTCTTAAGTTTGAAAGAGTTAAATTTTCTTTTAAGAAATCTTCTTCAGAAACTGTCCAAGATGCAGACGTTGACCAAAGTGGCAAATATTTATACTTAGGATCTACACCAAATAAATCAGATCCATCGTATCTAACACTTCCAAAAATGTTATACTTTTTATCGTAAGTATAAGCCGCTGTTGCATAGAATGAAGCAAAAGCATTTTCATTTTGGCTTTTGTTATAAGTACTCCATTCTTTATTTTTAGCAGTATCTGTATTTGGGAAAATGATTTGCTGAGAAGTTAAGTTTTTCTCATCAAAACCAAAAGCTCTTGAGAAAATAGATGTTGTGTAATTTCTTCTGATTTCATTACCAACCATTGCTTCAATTTCGTGCTTTTCTCCAAGAGTTTTAGTATAATTCACCATTGTTTTCAAGTTGTACTGAAAAAAGTCTGTATTGGTATTTTGATTAATACCACCTTCAGGCATATAATAGATGAAATTTCCATTTGTGAAGAAACGAGATTTCTCTCTTTGTTTTCTTGTATAGTAAGTTTCTTTACCAGCGAATTTTTCACTTAAAGTATTATCTAATTGTAAACCTAATTGGCTTGTTACTTTTAGATCTTTTGTGATTTTGTACTCAGCATCCAATAAAGCTTTAATTGCTCTAGTTTTTAAATCGTAAGAAGTATTGTTTCTTTCTTCGATGATGTTGAATGGAACATAACGATCAGAATAACCAGCAATGTCTGGGTCATATTTATAACTTCCGTCTTCGTTGTATGGAGTCAAATATGGATTTACGTTTCGTGAATAGTTAGCAGGGTTTGTGAAACCATCTGTATCTGTAATGTAAGAAGAAGTTTTGTTTTCAGAACCAAAAATTCCAATACCAACTTTAAATTTGTCTGAAATTTGGTAATTGTTTTTTAAAGTTAAATTGTAACGTTTGAAACCCGTTCCAATTGTTGCTCCTTTTTCGTCATAGTACCCTAAAGAGAAATAGTAATCAGATTTCTCACCACCACCAGATAAACTTAAACCGTGTTGCGTGTTGATTGCAGTTTGATATAATAAGTTACCCCAGTTTGTATTGATATTTCTTAATTTATTAATAGATTGCTGTGTTTCAGGGCTCAAAGCAGAAAATCCTCCCGCTCTATAAGCTGCTAACTCATTTGATCCATTTAAAATACGCGCAATATCTCCACCAGTATCTCTGTAAGTTAAATCAGGACGGCTCGCCATGTTAAGTTCGAAATCAACTTTCTCGTTTGAGTTCATCAAGTTTAATTTGTCAAAATCTGGCCTTTGAGTGATAAAAGTATTGGTGTTGAAGTTAATCACCATTTTACCCGCTTTACCTTTTTTAGTAGTTACAACGATAACACCGTTTGCTGCACGAGCACCGTAAATAGCAGTTGCTGCTGCATCTTTTAAGATTGTAATGTCTTTAATATCATCTGGATTCAAACCAGCGATAGAGTAGTTGTTTAAAACGTCAATGTTGTCTTTGTCGTAGTTTTTAGGAACATCATTTCCTTCTAATGGTAAACCATCTAATACCCAAAGAGGATCTTGAGAACCAGATAGAGAAGCTGTACCTCTAATTCTAATTTTAGCTGGCGCGCCAGGTGCTCCAGATGGAGTAGAAACAGCAACCCCTGCAATTTGTCCTACCAATAATTGGTCAATACTAGAAACCCCAGTCTGCTGAATAGCCGACATATCTATTTTAGAAACGGCAGCAGTAAGTTTTCTTTTCTCAATTTTTTGGTAACCTGTTACCACAACCTCTTGAAGTTTTGCGGTTTCAGATGTTAAGTTAACAGTGTAATTTTTTTGAGCAGATAATTCCAAAGTATACGATTTGTACCCCATGAAAGTAACTCTTAGCGAAGTAACATTTTTTCCGATTTTCAAAGTGAATTTACCGTCGAAATCTGAAGTAGTTCCGATTGCTTCACTGTGAATAATACCTGCCATAGCAGTTTTGTTCGAAATAGAATTATTCTCAACGAAGACTGATGCACCTGGAATTGGTGATAAGTCTGCTTCATCTTGAATGATACCCGTAATAGTTCGGGATTCCTGCGAATATCCTGCGATGGCCAGGAACAGCAGTAAGGCATGTAAAATTTTTGTCATGTTTTTGGAATGTGTATTAAAAGGTTGTATTATTTAGGGCTTTTTCGATTCGTTGGATCAAATCGCGGTAATGGTTTTGGGTAGACTGGTCTCCTGTACTTTTTTTAGTTTTTAATAATTGAAGGATTTTATTTAGTTCTCCTTTTTTATCAGAAGTCACTTCTGTAACTCTTTTTAAAGAAGATTGATTAATATTTCTTGCCATATGAGCATAGTCTAAATAATTGCATAAATGAGGCATGTTTAAAGTCTGCTGAATGTCTAATGCTTTTTTTGCATCTGTTTTTTCAAATAATTTATTAGTCGAAACCACCAAAACATCTACATAATTCTTTTGCGTCATACGCTCTAGAATCGACAGTGATTTATTAGCAATAGTTCCTGCAAAAACACTTTGATGCATTTTTTTAAACAAGTCATTTACGGTAAAAACAGGATCTTTAGTTTTGTTGCGCTGATATAATTCATTTTCAGTCATTCGAACCAAACGATCATCGCTAAATAAATCATACATGATACTATATTGCAATTCTCTCGAAAGTGTATACGGAGTATATTCGTATGGGCCAAGCGGAGAATCTTTCAACGGATTTGTTTTGTCCAGAATGTCATTAAAGAATAACCATTGCGGAATGGTAATCACATTTTTAGCTAAATAATCTGTTGCTCTTTTCTGCATTGCTGCAAGTACAGGTATGTAACTTTGTTTGTTATCTCCATGAACGGTTGTGTTCAAATAAACACCTCCAATATTGTTCATTACATGTCGGTTGTACATTTGCCATTGACCAATAGTTCCGATATATAATTTTCCAGTTTCATAATACGACTGATCTTTTTCATAAGTCCAACTTAAAATATTATCTACAACACGTTTTAAGTTTTTTAGACCGTATTCGCTTGCTTTAACAGCATCATTTCCTAAATCTTCAGATTGCGAACGCGGATCTATTATATTTTCCTGCTGTTCTCCATAAAAATAAATGGGGTCATCTTGATGTTTTGCAATTAAGGCGTTTAGTTTTGTTGTTTCGTTGTCGTTAGGCGAGTACCATCTGTAACCCCATTCAATAGCATATTTATCGTATTCTCCAATTTTCGGAGTAATAACTGTAACATTGTCTTCTGGCTGTGCTACATAATTGTAACGTGCATAATCCATAATTGATGGAGCAGTTCCGCCCATTTTTGCTGTAAATTCTTTAGAACGCAACGATTCTACATCATAAGCAAAAGAAGAACCCATGTTATGTTTTAGACCAAAAGTATGACCCACTTCGTGAGACGAAACAAAACGAATTGCCTCTCCCATATGTTCGTCACTAAATTTATTTCCTCTAGCTTTAGGATCAATTGGCCCCGTCTGAATACGCATCCAGCTTTGAAGCGAAGTCATTACATTATGCCACCAGATAATATCGGCTTCGATAATTTCACCGCTTCTTGGGTCAACCACAGATGGTCCCATTGCATTTGATTTTGGAGATGCAGCATACGTAATTACAGAATAGCGAACGTCATCAATGTCAAAATCTAAATCTTTTTCAGTAGGTTCTTTTGCAATAACAGCATTTTTAAATCCTGCTTTTTCAAAAGCTGCCTGCCAATCGCGTACTCCATCAATAATGTACTTTCTCCATTGTTTTGGAGTAGAAGGATCAATGTAATAAACGATTGGTTTTTTCGGCTCTACTAATTCACCTTTTAAATATCGTTCTTCATCTTCTTTCTTTGGTTCCAAACGCCAGCGGGTAATCAATTCTTTTTCTAGCATTGCCTGCTGGGCATCGGCAAAATACCAATGCTTTTCAGTAAAAAAGCCAATTCGGTTATCAGAAAAACGAGGTTTCATTGGAGTTTTATCCAATAAAATAATATTGCTTGTTACGCCAAGGGTTACTGACAATGCAGGACCGCCTTCGCTTATAGAGGTTGTCAGTTGAGATTTGACAACAATATTTTTTGGGAAAGATTTTAAACTTTCAATATACGAAAGGTCAGATTTAACAGAACCTCCAAACCCAATACTGCTCAAAACATCATTGAAGCTTTTCTGTTTTCCGTCAAAAATCTTGTTTACTTTAATTATAACTGCTGACGAATCGTTATTTTTTGTTTCGATATCAAAAACTTCAATAATAGATTCGGCAAAATTATTTTGAACCGATTGAGTAATTGCATCTTCTTTTGGTGAAGAAACCTTCGGTACATAAGATTTTACCCAGACTTTCTTTGCGATTGTATCTTTATAAAAGCTAATAATCTTATTTTCATAATTCATTCCTTTGTTTAATCCAGCTTCGTTGACTTGAAAAGGAACTTGAGATAATTTGTTTACAACCAGAAACTCTCTCTTAAATAAACTGTCTTGAATTTCAAAATAAACGTCAGTCTTAACCTGAATGATATTGAAAAGTCCTTTTTTTACGGAACCTTTTTTTACTAGGTCGTCATATTTTTTACCTTTTTTAGAATCGGTAGTATCTTTTTTAATTTCTGTTGCTTCTTCTTTTCTGTCTTTCTTTTTCTTTTGAGATTGAACAGTAAGTGGCGATAATAATAATAGAAATATGCAAAATGTTATCAAATTATGCAGGAATGCCTTTTCCTTCATCAGATGTTAAGTTTAGGTTAATTTTGAGGCCGAAACTATTTTATTTTAGTTCAGGAAAAAAACAAAAAGGAGTGAGTGGCTTTTTTTTAGGAGTGAATGGATATTAATGGAAGAAAACAAATAAAATAGCCGTCTTTTTCTGATGTTTTAAAATCGGTTTTTGCGTAATAATGGTAAATGCTATTCAGATAGTTTAACCCGAATTTTGTACTTGGTTCAGCATTCAATTTCTTTTGAAGATTGTTGCTGATTATTACCTGGTCTTCTTGAATCAGGATTTTAGTGGTAAGTGGACTTTCCTGAGTGGCTGTATTATGCTTAATAGCATTTTCGACCACAATCTGAAAAGCAAGATAGGGGATGTGTTTGTTTAAAGCGGCTTCGTTTTCAATTTCGATAGAAAAGAATAATTCTTCCTTAAAACGAGTCTGCTGTAAAAAGATATATTTTTCGATAAATAATAATTCGTCCTTCAAAAGAACAATGTTCTTTTCTGGCGGATCAATTAAATAACGATAAATGCGAGATAGGTTTAAAGTAAATTTCTGCGCAACTTTAATATCGCTTCCAATTAACATATAAAGTGAATTGAGCGAATTAAACAAAAAATGCGGATTAATCTGCTCTTTTAATTGCTGTAGCTGAATGAGAGCTTTTTCTTTGATTATCTTTTCATTTTCAACCAATAGCTTGTTTTTCTCTTTTATGACAATTCCTTTTTCTCTGTAAGCTCGTCTGTTGGCATAGGAGAAAAGATAAAAAATCAAAAGAAGCATTACAGTAGTAATCGAATAAATTAAAGTTGTATACTTTTTGATCAAAGTTACATTTTCATCTACATAAATTTTTGGAATGCTTACGCAGGCAAACCAATTTGAGTTTTTAATATTCATCTTTGTTGTAAAACGAACAACATCCATTTTTAAAAACTCAGACATGGTTGTCCTTTTTGAAAAATCTTCTTTTTTGCTGTAAATGGTATCAGAAGGGCTAAAAGAAGAAATTTTAAAAATATTCTTTCCAAGAAAAGCAATTTCTGGATGGTAAACACAGGTTCCTTTTTTATCAAAAATAAAAGCATAGTTGGAAGCCGTTTTATCTATTTTAGAAATATAACTATGAAGCAATCTTAGATTAATATCATAACCGTATTTTATGGTGGTGTTGTTTTTTGATACTAACTCGAAATAAATGCGCCAAATCCATTCTTTTCCTTGTGGAAGAACTAAACTGAGATCTTTTGCATTTTTATTTTGGAGAACAAATTCTTTTACATCATTTTTGATTTCGTCTGAAATAAAATTGTTTCCATAATGAATAGCATTGTCATTAATTTGAAACCAGTTGTTTACAACCAGTTTATTATTTGCTTGAAGCGAAGACAAAAGCTGTAAATTATTGTCAAGATTTACCGAACTGCTTGTTTTTAAAACGTGTTCAATTCTTTTTTCCTGTTCCCAAAACTTTGAAAATTCCTCAGACAAGAATTCCTGCTTTTTAAAGAAATTACGTGTTGCCAGATCATCATTCGATTTTTCGGTCAGATCTGTAATTAGATTACTCAGAATATAAACCGATGCAACAGTAACCAGAATGGAGACAATAACGTATATTAAAAAAGCACGTCTAGAAGTAATATTTTTTAATCTAAATTTCAAAGAATACCATTATGACTTAGTTCGCCACAGCAAACTGCGAGTCATATAAATTTTTATAGTAACCATCAGTTTTAAGTAATAATTCCTGATGCGTTCCTTGTTCAACAATCAATCCCTTATCCATCACCACAATTTTATCTGCATTTACAATTGTTGCTAGTCTATGTGCAATAATAATAGAAGTTCTTCCTTTTGTGATCGTCTCCGTTGCACGCTGAATCATTTCTTCTGAATACGTATCGATAGAAGAAGTGGCTTCATCCAAAATCAAAATACTCGGATTACTCACATACGAACGTAAAAAAGCAATAAGCTGGCGCTGACCAGAAGAAAGCATGACACCTCGCTCTTTTACATCAAAATCATAATTATCTGGAAGATTCATAATAAAATCATGAACACCAATTTTCTTTGCCGCATCAATTACCTTATCTCTAGTAATTGCTGGATTATGCAAGGTAATATTATTATAAATCGTATCGGCAAACAAAAATACATCTTGCAAAACGACTGCAATTTGTTTTCTTAAAGAAGCCAAAGTATAATTTTCAATATTTTCTCCGTCAATGCAGATTGTACCGCTGTTGATTTCGTAAAAGCGATTCAATAAATTAATGATAGTCGATTTTCCGGCGCCCGTTGAACCTACAATAGCTACAGTCTGTCCAGATGAAACCGACAAATCAATTCCTTTTATAACTTCTTCTTCGGGAATATAGCTAAAACGAACATCCTTAAATTCGATGCTTCCGTTAAAAACAGGCGCTTCAATCGTTCCTGTATCCTGAATATGATCTTGCGTATCGATAATATCAAAAACACGATTGGCTGCAATCATTCCTAATTGCATCTCATTAAATTTATCCGCAATTTGTCTTAACGGATTAAATAGCATTCCGATAAACATCGTGTAAGAGAATAAATCTCCAAAAGTTGTAAAATGATCTCCGTTCAAAATTCTAAAACCGCCATAAACCACAACCAAACCTAAAGTAATAGACGAAATAATATCGGCGATAGGGAAGAAGATGGAGTTGTACAATATCGTCTTAATCCAGGCAACTCTATGTTTGTTATTGATTTCTTTAAAATTTTCGGCTTCGATTTTTTCGCGGTTAAAAAGCTGCACGATTTTCATTCCCGTTACGCGTTCCTGTACAAACGAGTTCATGTTGGCAATCTGAGTTCGCACTTCTTCAAAAGCCACTTGCATTTTGCGTTGAAAAATTCTAGTTACATAAACCAAAATTGGCATCGCAATTACGACAATCCAAGTCAGTTTCCAGTTCATGTAAAACATAAAAATCAAAACTACAACCATTTTCATCAAGTCGCTTATAATCATAAACAAACCTTGACTGAAAATACGAGCAATCGATTCAATATCCGAAACAGCACGGGTCACCAATTGTCCAACCGGAACCAAATCAAAATATTTCATCCTAAAACTCAGAATATGCTGAAAAAGTTTGGTTCTAATATCTTTTACAATGTCTTGACCGAGCCAGTTTGCCCAATACACAAAGTAAAACTGAGAAAAAACCTCCATAAGCAAAACCACTCCCATCAAAATGATGTACAGCAGCAATCCCATTTTATCATGAGTTTTGATGTAACCGTCGACTGTTTCTTTAAGTAAATAAGGACGAAGCGCGGCAAAAATAGACAGCGAAATGGCAAAAATAATTACGCCGTAATAACGCCATTTATAAGGGCGGGTATATTTTAAAATTCGTTTGAATAATCCTGTGTCGAATGCTTTTGCTTTCATTTATTTTTTTTATGCTTTAAGCTTTAGGCTTTAGGCCGTAAGCTATTAGCTGTAAGCAACTAGGGATAAGCTTAAAGCTTATTGCCTAAAGCCTAAAGCTTATAAATAATCGTAATAAATATTGGTTAAATATAAACCGTGTGCTGGGACAGAAAACCCTGCTTTTTCTCTGTTTTTGCTGGCAATAATATTTTCAAAATCCTCCAGCGTAATTTTGTGTAAACCTATATTAATTAAAGTTCCCACAATGGAGCGAACCATATTTCTTAAAAACCGATTTGCCGAAATGGTAAAAATCAGTTTTCCGTTTTCTTGTTTCCAGAACGCCTCAAAAATCGTGCAATCAAATGTGTTGACATCAGTATTAACTTTTGAAAAACACTGAAAATCGGTATGCTTCAATAATAATTGTGCCGCATCATTCATTAAATCCACATCAAGTTTCTGCGTTACATACCAGCTCAATTCCTGTAAAAACGGATTCTTAACCGTATTGATATGATATTCATACGTTCGTTTAGTTGCGTCAAATCGGCAATGGGCATCATCGTGAACTGGTAAAATATCAAAAATCGCAATGTCTTTTGGTAAATACGAATTCAGTTTATAAACCAAAACCGGAATGTCTAAAGCCTTTTCTGTGTCAAAATGCCCGTACATTTCACTCGCATGAACACCAGTATCTGTTCTTCCAGCGCCCATAATGCTGATAGTTTCATTTAATAAAACTGAAAAAGCCTTATTTAAAGTTTCCTGAACTGAAGAAGCATTTGGCTGAATCTGCCAGCCATGATAATGTGTTCCGTTGTAAGCGAATTGAATAAAATATCTCACTGTTGAGGTTCAAAGGTTCAAAGGCACAAAGGTATGAAAAAAAGCTTCTAAGATGCTAAGGTGCTAAGGTGCTAAGTTTTTTCTTTTTTTTAGTGAAAAAGTTGCAAAGGTTCAGAGTTACAAAGGTTTTTTTGTAATTTCTATCTGTAAAGACTGCAGTGCGTCTTTCGTTCTGTTTTAAAATTTAGTTATTGAGTAATCTGACGTTAGACACACCACAGTACGTCTCTCCAGAAAAAAACTTAGTATCTTAGCATCTCAGAATCTTAGCCTCTTAAAAAAATGACCAAAATTCTCTTACTTTCCGATACTCACAGTCACATCGATGATACAATTTTAAAATATGTTGCTCAAGCCGATGAAGTCTGGCATGCTGGAGATATTGGAGATCTGAGTGTTACGGATACTATAAAAAAGCTAAAACCACTAAGAGCAGTTTATGGAAATATTGACGATGCGAAAGCTAGGTTAGAATTTCCATTAAATAACCGTTTTTCATGTGAAAATGTATCGGTTTGGATTACGCACATTGGAGGTTATCCTGGGAAATACAATCAGAATGTTAGGGAAGAACTAGCGCTGAATCCTCCAAAATTATTTATCTGTGGGCATTCGCATATTCTGAAAGTCATGTTTGATAAAAAGAACAATTTATTGCATATGAATCCGGGTGCGGCTGGAAAAAGCGGTTTTCATAAAGTAAGAACCATGCTTCGATTTGTAATTGACGATGATAAAATAAAAGATTTAGAGATTATTGAGATAGGAGCCAAGTAATTAATGTGGTAGCGGAATCTGAATTTTTATTTTAGTTCCCTGATTTTCTTTTGAAACAATTGATAATGAACCTTTGTATTTTTTAATTCTGGCCCTAATTCTGTTTAAACCAAAACCTTCAGCGTCTTTTAATTTTTGAGTTTTAAAGCCAATTCCGTCATCATAGATACGTAAGACCAATTGATTTTCTTTTTCCGTAAGAGAAAGTTTTGCTTTTTTGGCATTACTATGTTTTGTAATGTTGCTGAATAATTCGCTGACAATAAAATAAATTTTCATTTCAAATTTCTCAGCATATCTTCTGCTGGTTGGAATAAAACTCGAAAATTCAAATTCAATAGCAGAATTGGAGTTTTTTTCGCATAAATCTTCTAAAGAATATATCAGTCCAAAACGCACCAAAAGTGATGGAACAAGATCATGAGACATATCTCTTAAAAGTTCATGAGCTTCAGATAAAATAGCTTTTGCCTTTTGTATTTCATTAGATTTTATATCGTTCTGAGCTGTAAATGTATTTAAATGCAATCCAGCTGAGGATAATAACGAATTGATATTGTCATGCAGAAAAGAAGCAATTTTCTTGTGTTCTGCTTCTTGAGAATCAATGCCAGAATTGATGATATCTAGAAGAATTTTCTGTTTGGTGTCTTTTCGTTTTATTTTTTGCTTAAGCTTATTGTTTTGGTATAGGAAATAAAACAAAAGAAAAATGATAACGGTAAGTATAATAGATAAGCTAACGATTTTCTTATTTCGCAACTGTTCCGATTTGCTAACAGGCTTAATTGTTGTTTTATTATCAACTTGAGTTTGAAGAGTCTTTGCATTTGCAATATCTTTTGGCTGTGCAAGACTAGTTGCTTTAACAGCAAAAAATAATAGCAAAGAGATTAAAAAACGAAAAACAGACATAAAAGCAATTGTTAAGGATTGATCAGATTGTTTTTAAGGGCATATTTCACTAAGCCGATTGTACTTTTAATATTCAGCTTTTTCATGATGTTTTTACGATGCGTTTCGACAGTATGCGAACTAATAAAAAGCTTTTCACTGATTTCTTTTCCGCTATATTCCAAAGCAATCAGAATAATGATTTCAATTTCACGTGGACTTAAGATCGGATTTTCTATAATCACATTATGATTCAGTTTTGGACTGTCCATAAAGGAGTTGAAGATTTTTTCTCTGACCGCGTCGCTAAAATATTCCTGACCTTGATAAACGGCTTCAACCGCTTCAATAATATTTTCTCCAGCGCAATTTTTTGTCAGATAGCCTTTTGCGCCTAGTTTCATTACTTCTTTAATGATTTTTAAATCATCATAGCTAGATAAAATAATGACTTTACAAGGCAGTTGTTTTTCTTTAAATTCTTTAAGGGTTTCAATGCCATCTTTTTTCGGCATGCTGATGTCTAAAATTAAAACATCGGCGAGGTCTTTCACAACATCATCATAGACAGTTGTGCCGTCTAGTGAAGTTCCTGCCACTTCAAAGTTTGAAACGGTTTGAAGTAAGTTGGACAATCCATCAATTAAGACCTGATGATCGTCTGCAAGATGAATCCTTATTTTTGGTGTCATGATAAATTTGAATTTGAAAAATGCAAATTTATCACGTAAAAGCAGTATTATAGTGCCCTTTAGGTTTGATTTATAACATTATAGGGTAAAAAAAACCCGAATAAAAATTCGGGTTTTTCTTCGCACAAAATAAACTAAGTTTATAGGTTTACCTCAAACGATCAACAGATTTTACAAGATCTTCGTCCTTTTTGATGGCCTTATTAGCTAAAACTAATAACACGATAGCAACAATCGGCATGAACATCCCAATACCTTTCTCAGAGACCTCAGTCCCTCCAGATAAATTTAGTGATCGATATACAAATAATCCTAATAAAATTAAATTTAATATTATATTAAGTCTGTTTAGCACAAACTGATTTTGTCTCTTTTTAAATGAAATGATACTGATAATACTAAGCATAGTCGTCAAACCTAATAAAACAGTATAAAGTTGATCCTGCATAAAAAAGAATGGTTTTCCTGCACTAGTTGTCCAAAGCGGAACAAAAAGCATTAAAATGCCAGTTGCAGCAAAAGCTAAAAATAAATATACAGTCTGAATTCTTTGTATCATGGTCTAAAAATGTTTTACAAAAATATATTTTCTTTTTTTAAAATACTATTGTATGATAAAATTTTATTCGTATTATTGCATCATAATACCGTAAGCACTTCATACTGCGGTCAATTCAAATTAATTATCTACCTATTCTTTTTACAGTATTCCTTAAAATAATTAAATTCATAGAACATTCATGTTTGATATTTCTGCATTAAAAGAAATGAAGCTTTCTGAGCTTCAAGAAATAGCTAAGTTAGCTAAAACAATAAAGATTACTGGTGTCAAAAAAGAGACTTTAATTAGTCAGATTTTAGCACACCAAGAAGCATCTCTTGCGCCGACAGAAACTCCAAAAACTGAAGCAGCAGAAACTAAAGAAGAGAAACCAAAACGCGCTAGAATTGCACCAGCCAAAGCAAAAGCAGCAAATACCAAAAATGCACCTGTTTTAGAATTTGATAAAGTAGAGGAAACTGTTCAGAATACAGAAACTGCAGAAAAAGTAGAGCCAATTGCAGAAACGACGATAGAAGCAGTACAGGAAAATAAGCCTGCGGCAGGAAAAAAAGAACCTAAAGCAGTAAAATTCAATAAACAGGCATACGAGAAAAAAGTAGCACTTAAAAAAGAGAAAGAGGTAGTAAAAGAAGTAGCATCTGAAGAAGTTACAGATTTAACTCCATCAGAACCAATTTCTGAGCCAACAGCAGAAACAGCTGAAAAAACTACACAAACCCCTGCAAAAAAGGTTAATCCGAATCAGAATAAAAATCAGAACCAGAACCAGAATCAAAACCCGAATCAGAACCAAAATCAAAACGGGAATGGCAATGGAAACGGAAACCACAATAACCAAAATCCTAATCATAAGAATAAAAAGAATAACAATAATTTCAGAGATTCTGATTTTGAATTTGACGGAATTATTGAAAGTGAAGGCGTTCTAGAAATGATGCCAGACGGTTATGGATTTTTACGTTCATCAGATTATAATTATTTAGCTTCTCCAGACGATATTTATTTGTCAACTTCACAAATCAGATTATTTGGTTTAAAAACAGGAGATACAGTAAAAGGAGTGGTTCGCCCTCCAAAAGAAGGTGAGAAATTTTTTCCTTTGGTTCGTGTATTAAAAATCAATGGTCACGATCCGCAAGTAGTTCGCGATAGAGTTTCTTTTGAACACTTGACACCGGTTTTCCCTTCAGAAAAATTCAAACTTGCCGAAAAAGGCAGTTCTATTTCAACAAGAATTATAGACTTGTTTTCACCAATAGGTAAAGGTCAGCGTGGTATGATCGTTGCGCAGCCTAAAACGGGTAAAACAATGCTTCTTAAAGATATTGCAAACGCAATTGCGGCCAACCATCCAGAGGTTTATTTAATTGTTCTTCTTATTGATGAGCGTCCAGAGGAGGTTACCGATATGCAAAGAAGTGTGCGTGGTGAAGTTATTGCTTCAACTTTCGATAGAGAACCGCAAGAACACGTAAAAATCGCTAATATCGTATTAGAAAAAGCAAAACGTTTGGTAGAATGCGGTCACGATGTTGTGATTCTATTAGATTCTATTACACGTTTAGCAAGAGCTTACAACACCGTTCAGCCTGCATCTGGAAAAGTATTAAGTGGAGGTGTTGATGCCAATGCATTGCAAAAACCAAAACGTTTCTTTGGAGCGGCTAGAAATGTAGAAAACGGTGGATCTTTAAGTATAATCGCAACTGCATTAACAGAAACTGGTTCTAAAATGGATGAGGTTATCTTCGAAGAGTTTAAAGGAACAGGTAACATGGAACTTCAATTAGACCGTAAGATAGCCAATAAACGTATTTTCCCTGCAATCGATCTTACATCGTCAAGTACACGTCGCGACGACTTGTTATTAGATGAAAAAACATTACAAAGAATGTGGATTATGCGTAAATATCTATCAGATATGAACCCAGTAGAATCTATGGATTTCGTAAACGATCGTTTCAAGAAAACGAAAAATAATGAGGAGTTTTTGATTTCTATGAATGACTAACAAAGATTCTAAGGTTCTTAGATGCTAAGATTCTAAGTTTTCTGAACCTTAATAAATATAAAAAAGGATGAGTAAAACTCATCCTTTTTCTTTTAACCATGCTAAGAGAAAAACCTAGAACCTTAGCATCTTAGCAACTCAGTGCCTTATTTCTTATCAACTACAGGTCTATTCTCTCTATTTGCCAATTCCCATGCTACCGCGAAAGCCAGTTTAGTTCTTTTGGTTAAAGCATCGTATTCAATTTTTTGAGGCTCGTCACCTTTTCCGTGATAATCTTCGTGAACTCCGTTGAAGAAGAAAACAGATGGGATGCCGTGTTTAGCAAAGTTATAATGGTCAGAACGCTCGTAGAAATGATTTGGATCTTTCGGATCATTAAATTTAAAATCCAAGTCCATTTTAATGTATTTTTCATTTTGACCCACAACTGCATTGTGTAAGTCAGATGATAGCCTGTCAGCACCAATTACATACACATAGTTGTTTGTATTTGAATGTTCAACATCACGACGACCGATCATGTCGATATTGATGTCGGCAATTGTATTTGCAATTGGGAATAACGGATTTTCAGAATAGTAGCGAGATCCATGCAAACCGTGCTCTTCTCCAGTTACGTGAAGAAACAAAATTGAACGTTTTGGTCCGTGCCCTTGTTTTTTCGCTTTCGCAAAAGCTTTCGCCATTTCCATAACCGCTACAGTTCCTGAACCATCGTCATCAGCACCGTTATACACTTCGCCATCTTTAATGCCAACGTGGTCATAGTGCGCAGAAATTACCAAAACTTCATCTGGTTTTTCTGTTCCTTCAATATAAGCCCAGATGTTTTCTGAATCAGGAAGGTTCTGATTGCGTCTTGCATTCATAAATGTTGCAGGAACAGGCTGATAGTAATCTGAAGCCCCTTTTGGAAAAGAGATTCCACTTTTTTTGTATTGCTCAATCATGTAAAGACCTGCTTTTTTCTGTCCTTTCGAACCAGTTTCACGGCCTTCCATTTCATCAGAAGCAACAGTGTAAAGCATTTTTTTAAGATCCTTTTCGCTGATAGCCTTAATATATTTTGAAGGATCTGAATTGTCTTTAGATGCTGTTGGCTGCGTCGTTTTACAAGAGTACGCAGTAACAATTAAAAATAAAATGAGTAATTTTTTCATTCTAAATAGTTAGTGTAAATTAATAAATGTGTAAAGAACGTAAAAGGTGAGTAAAAATAGGATAAAAAGAGAATTTATTATAAACAAGAAAAAGCTTTTTATAAAAGAGACTATTCTTGACTCGCCATAAAAACGGTGATGTGCAGGATAAAAATAATAACACATCCAAATAGTTCCCGCAAAAGTGGTAATACCTGAGATAAAAGATAGCGGACTATCTTCTCCAAAAAGACCAATTAGTCTTTCGATGATAAACATGATAAGGAAAATTAGTAAGAGAAAAGAAAAATAGTGGAGCGTGAAAATTCCGTGATCAAAATAATACCATTTCTTTTTGTTGTGGAAAAGCCACAAGAAAAAAGCAAAAAATGGCATTATTATAAAGAGGATTTTAGGAAGATTATGAAAGAACGATTCCACGAATTTTTCATAAATCTCTTTTTTTGTATATTTTTCTGTTACGTGTATAGCTTTTTCAGAAAACCAATATGAAGAGGCATTTAACTTCTCATTTTCTTTTCCATATTTCTGAATCGAATCAATTTCTTTCATAGTTTTAAAATGGAAATATCTTTTGTCGTCCTTTCTGCTTATATTTAGGCTGTCCGTAGCTTTAGAGATTTCTTTGTTCAATGCTTCTTCACTTTTATCAATTTTTTCGCCTACATTGTTTGGAAACATTGCAATTAATAAAAATGTAATAAAACTTATAAAAATATAAAGTCGAACCGGAGCAAGATAAGATAAACGTTTTCCTGAAAGGTATTCTTTTGTAAGCGTTGAAGGCTTGAATAGTAGATTTTTAATAGTTTTCCAGAATGCATTTTCATAATGTGTCAAATCTTCAAAGAAATGGATAAACAAATGATGAAAAGTTTTTCGGCTATCGCTGTTTTCCTGTCCGCAGTTCGGGCAGAATTTCAGTTCTACAACATGCCTGCAGTTTAGACAAGTTTTGTCTTCTCTAATTTTGTTATGTGACATTGGTTTATGTTAATTGATTTGTTTTGGTAGTCTTTAGGTTTTTTTGAAATTATTTTTTCAGGACTTCATTTAAGAAAAGCTGCAAATGGTCAAAAGATCTTTTTGCCGCAACAGCATTGTATGCAGCACCTTTAGAATTGTCATTTCCTGCTTCAGGATTTGTAAATGAATGAACAGCATTGGCATAATAAATCATTTGCCAATCTGCTTTAGCATCGCGCATTTCCTGCTGAAATGATGCAATTTCTTCTTTAGAAACAAAAGGATCGTCTGCACCATGGCAAATAAGAACTTTTGCAGAAATCGGTTCTGTTTTTCTGCTGGCATCTTTTCCTAAACCTCCATGAAACGAAGCAATTCCTTTTACATTCAGATGTCCGCGGGCTGCTTCAAGAACTCCCGTACCGCCAAAACAATAACCAATAGCGACAATATTATCAGCATTGGCACCAGACTTAACTAATTCCTTTAAGGCAGCGTCAATACGTTTTTGATACGCTTCGTAATTTGTTTTATAAAATCCTGCTTGTTTTCCTGCTTCTCCCGTGTTTTTAGGATAATTTCCTTCACCGTATATATCTGCGATAAAAACGTGATAGCCTAATTTAGATAATTCTTCAGCAATTCCTTTAGAAGCATTATCAATTCCTAACCAAGCTGGTAAAAGCAAGATGCCTGGATTGTTAGTGCTTTTTTTAGCAGATTTTATAAATAAGCCATTCAATTGCTGGCTTCCTTCTGTATATTTTACTGGTTTTAATTGCGCATTCATGAGATTAGAAAATAAGATTGCACTGAATAAAATGACTATGGAGTTTTTCATGATTTCTTCAATTTTTAACAAATATCAGAAATATTATGTTACAAAAAAACCTCACAAGTAAAATCTTGTGAGGTTTGTAACCAATATTGTAAAAGAATGTTTTTTCTTTTTTATAATGAAATGTTTCGTTTAAAAGCGCAACCCAATTCTACAATAGAATCGGTTTTATCGATTCCTGGAATTCCATCGATTTTTTCATAAAGGATGCGGCGCATATGCTCATGGTTTTTCGCAATGATTTTTATGTAAAGCGTAAAGGAACCGGTTACATAATAACATTCGGTAATCTCAGGAATTTCTTTAAGCGCTTCAATAATCCGTTCAGAATCAGAATCTTTGTTTAGTGTGAGTCCAGTAAAAGAAGCCCAGTCGTAACCTATCTTCTTTTCCTGAATAATGGGCTTAATACCGCCAATCACGCCTTGTTCAATCATTCTGTTAATACGCTGATGCACCATTGTATTTGATATTTTAAGATTAGTGGCGATGGCAGAATAAGCCATTCTTCCATCTTTTTCTAATTCTTTAAGAATACTAATATCAAATTCGTCTAATATATCCATTCAGTAAAAATCGTTTTAAAATTGAGTCTTTTGCGATTCATAAAAGTAATCCTTTTTTTTAATAAACAGACATTGAATCAAATTTCTCAAAAATAAATATGCCTTTTTCGAGGTGTTTAAATTTAAGTTTTGACTTTTATTTTGTTATATTTAAGTCAAAATGTTGTTTTTAGGATTGTTATTTGTTTAATTTTATTATTTTTGTAGAAATAAAAAGCATATTATGATAAGTACAGAAAAAACACTTTCATCAAAATCAGAGGTTCTGATTGAAAAAGAAAACAAATATGGAGCTCATAATTACCATCCGCTTCCTGTCGTTTTAGAACGTGGCGAAGGCGTATATGTATGGGATGTTGACGGAAAGAAATATTATGATTTTTTATCTGCTTATTCTGCAGTAAATCAAGGCCACTGCCATCCTAAAATTGTAAATGCAATGGTAGAACAAGCTCAAAAACTGACTTTGACTTCTCGTGCTTTTTACAATGATAAATTAGGGAATTACGAAGAATATGTAACGAAATATTTTGGTTTCGATAAAGTTCTTCCAATGAATACAGGTGCCGAAGCGGTTGAAACAGCTTTGAAAATCTCTAGAAAATGGGCTTATGAAGTAAAAGGAATTCCGGAAAATCAAGCGCAGATTATTGTGTGTGAGAATAACTTTCACGGAAGAACAACAACAATCATTTCATTTTCGAATGATGAAACGGCACGCAAAAACTTCGGACCTTTCACAGATGGTTTCATCAAAATAGAATATGATAATCTTGAAGCGCTTGAAAATGCTTTAAATTCATCAAAAAATATCGCTGGATTCTTGGTTGAACCAATTCAGGGTGAAGCAGGAGTTTATGTTCCTTCTGAAGGTTATTTAGCGAAAGCGAAAGCACTTTGCGAAAAACACAACGTACTTTTTATTGCGGATGAGGTACAGACGGGAATCGCACGTACAGGAAAATTATTGGCAGTTCATCATGAAAATGTACAGCCTGATGTTTTAATTTTAGGAAAAGCAATTTCTGGCGGAGTTTATCCAGTTTCGGCTGTTTTATGTAATGATGAAATCATGAATGTGATTAAACCAGGACAGCACGGATCTACTTTTGGTGGAAACCCTGTTGCAGCGGCAGTTGCAGTTGCGGCCTTAGAAGTAATTAAAGACGAAAAACTGGCTGAAAATGCAGAACGTTTAGGAGTTATTTTAAGAGATGGATTAAATAAAATTGCTGCAAAAAATAACTTAATTACGCTGGTTCGCGGAAAAGGTTTATTGAATGCTATCGTAATCAACACAGACGAAGAATCTGATTTAGCTTGGGAAATCTGCTTGAAATTTAGAGACAACGGATTATTGGCAAAACCAACTCACGGAAATAAAATCAGACTTGCACCACCTTTGGTAATGACCGAAGAGCAAATTAAAGAGTGTCTTGACATTATCGAGAAATCTTTGAATGAGTTTAAATAATCGTCCTTTGAGATTAAAAAATAAAAAGCAGCAAAATGTATTTGCTGCTTTTTTTGTAAAAACCATTTTTTCGTTTTAAAAAGCGACTGTTCTATAGACAATCGCTTTTTGTTATAATTACTAAAAATATCAAAAAAAGTAATTATTTCTTTTGAGGAGCACCAGGAATTAATTCTCCTTTTTGCTTGAATTTGCTGTATTCTACAACTCCTGTTTTGTCGGCCCAGTCAAAATATTTTGCCGAAAGATCATTTACAATTCCCGGATTTTGTGCTGCCACATTATTCGTTTCTCCACGGTCTGCTTCAAGATCGTAAAGTTCCCATTGGTAAGCAGGGTAAGTTGAGACCAATTTCCATTTTCCTTCTCTAACCGCTCTGTTTCCAGCTCTTTCCCAGAATAAAGGCGCGCCACGATTTACTTCAGAAACACTGTCAAATAAAACCGGAAGCAGGCTTTTTCCAGGAAGCGGATTAGAATTTACGCCATTTAAAGTTTTAGGATATTCAATTCCTGCCAATTCATAAAAAGTAGGGGCAAGGTCAATAATATGTCCAGTTCCTTTATCTATTCTTCCCGCCTTAATTTTTGATGGATACCAAGCAATAAAAGGAGAGCTGAATCCGCCTTCATGCATATTATTTTTGTAATCCAGTAAAGGAGTATTAGAAAGATATGCCCAATTTTGTTCCTGATAATCAAAAGAACCAGAAGAACCTACTGGCCCGTCGTTGCGGACCAAACCTCTTCTTAAAGGATTGTAAGTATTAAATCCGCCTTGAGCACCATTATCTGCAATGAAAATAATTAAAGTGTTTTTGTCTTTTTTAAGCGCTTTTAATTTGTCTAAAACTTTACCCACATTTTGGTCCATATTGTCAACCATTGCGGCATAAACTTCCATTTTGGCTTTCCAGAATTGTTTTTCATCATAAGTCAGTTTATCCCATTCTGGAACTTCTGGATCCCTAGGAGAAATAGTTTGATTGGGTAGAATGATACCGCTTTCTTTCAATTTCTGGATTCTTTTTTCTCTCAAAATATCCCAGCCTTCATCAAATTTGCCTCTGTATTTGGCAATATCAACTTGTTTTGCCTGTAATGGCCAATGAGGCGCCGTAAATGCCAAGTATAAGAAGAATGGTTTGTTTTCTTTGTTTTGCTCTTCTAAAAAAGTAACCGCATTATTCCCGATTTCATCTGTAAAATAGTATGAATCGTCTTTTGGATGTAGTTCTTCGTTATTTCGAATCATCTTTACAGGATAAGGTGTCGTCCCGAAAGGAAGAGGTTTCGTGTCAAAATAATTAGAAGCCCCTTTCAAGATTCCGTAAAATTTGTCAAAACCTCTTTGGTTTGGCCACTGTGACTGATCTTCAGAACCCACATGCCATTTTCCAGACATTAAAGTGCTGTAACCTCCCGAACGGAAAACTTCTCCTAAAGTTAAAGATTCTTTATTTAAATAACCTTGATAAGCTGGAAGACCAAGATTGACATCAAAATAGCCAACTCCAGCTTTATGCTGATATTGTCCAGTTAGCAAAGAAGCTCTCGTTGGCGCGCAAATAGAATTGTTGTAAAACTCACGGAGACGTGTTCCTTCTTTGGCCAAACGATCTAAATTTGGTGTTTTGATTTCAGACCCATAGTTCCCTAAATCGGAATATCCCATATCATCCACCAGAATTAAAATTACGTTGGGTTTGGCAGATGCAGTCTGTGCTTCGGTTTGGTTGGAGCCTATTATTCCCGTCAATAAGACAGAAAACAAAATATTTATTCGTTTATTCATTTTATTATAATTTACCGTTAGTATATTTTTGGTTTGTATTTTTTTCTTTTTGAAAAGTTCAAAAGGGAGATACATTTCTAGAAACATCCGTTAGAAACATTTGGTCGTTAGAATTGAAATCGAATTGTCCTTATACATTCCGAAGGAGTGTGCGTTGTTTTTAAGGTTTAAAAAGCAAAAAAGCTATAATCAACGTAATAAAGATATTAAAGAATTGTGCAATTAAAAATGCGATCAAAGGTTTTCTGCTATTATGCTGTAATAGGTCTTTAAAATTGGTTTCTAAACCAATACTGGTAAAAGTCAAGGCAAACCAAAGTCCTTGCAGATTCTTTAAACTTTCCTTTAATTCATCACGAGTTTCTGGTGCAACAAAAAAAGAGAAAACAATGGAAGCCGCAATAAAACCAATAACAAACTTTGGAAAACGTTCCCAGATTACCCCAAGAGTTGGTTTAGATTCCCGAACTTCAGAAGACTGATTGTGAGTATAGGTCCAATAAACAGAAATCGCAAAAGCAGCTAATCCCAATAAAACATTTTGAGAAAATTTTACAATTGTACTTATTTTTAAAGCCGTTTCGCCAACCAAAGTTCCAGATGCCACTACAGCGCCAGAAGTATCAATGCTTCCGCCAAGCCAAGCTCCTGTAACTTCTTCGGGAAAATTAAAATGACTGGCAATTATTGGCATAAAAATCATCATAGGAATCGCAGTTACCAAAACCATAGAAATCACGTAAGACAATTTTTTAGAATCGCCTTTTATCGCACCAGAAGTGGCAATTGCCGCCGAAACACCGCAAATTGAAACCGCACTCGAGATCATCATAGTCAATTCGTTGTCGACTTTTAGTTTTCGGCAAAGCCAAAAAGCAAAATACCAAACCGATAAAACGACAACCAAAGCTTGAATTAAACCTAATGAGCCTGCTTTAAGAATATCCGAAAAAATGACGCTGGTTCCCAGTAAAACCAATCCGATTTTGACAAATAATTCAGTTGACAAAGCAGAACGAAACCATTCTGGGAGTTTGAAAAAATTACCGATTATCAATCCGATAGCTAAACTGAAAATTACGGCTTCTAGATTGAGTGCTTTTACTTCAGTATTTCCTGCAATAATTAAAGCTAGAATCGTTAAAACATAAACTACGGGAAATCCGAAAATGAAATTTTTAACCGATTTTCCAACTAAAAATATGCCGATTACTCCAATAGCAATGAAATAAAAAAACTGAAAACCTATTATTTTAATATTTTTAATATCGAAAACATTGGTAATTAAGTCTGTTCCGTTTGTCCATTTAAAAACAGGAACTTGCGGCAGAAAAATGAAAAGCGAAATTCCGATAATGAGAAAGCCGAGAATAACGACGGTCCAGTCTTCGTGAAGGTTATATTGTTTTGTTGAAGTTGACATTTGATATTTTTCTTTCCTGCAAGGTTTTCAAAACCTTGTAGGTATTGGTTATTAATTTTGGAATAGATAAAATAAACCTACAAGGTTTTGAAAACCTTGCAGGAGTTTGCGTAAGCCTATTAGATTTTTTTTATCCTAAAAAACTACAAATCGACAAAGTATTTTTGTTTGTCAAAATTGAATTCATAATAAGTTAGATTAGGCCACAGCGGTTTAATTAAACCTTTTTCCCAAGTTTGCAACGCAGTTTGCAATTCTTTTACTTTACCTGGATTTTTTTGTGAGAGGTCTGTTGTTTCCGATTTATCTGAGGCAAGGTTATATAGCCATTTTTGGTGTGTTTTTCCACTAATGACTAGTTTCCAATCGCCGCTTCTAATGGCTTTTGCATCGCCCGAACGCCAATATAAATCTTTGTGCGCTATTTTATTTTCTTTTACGGTTTTAACTAAATCTACACCATCATAAATTCTGTCTTTTGGCAAATCAGAACCAATCGCTGATGCAATGGTGGTAAAAATATCCAAAGTGCTTACAGGATTTTTGTAAACCGTATGGGGTTTGATTTTTCCTTTCCACGAAAGTGCAAAAGGAACATTGATTCCGCCTTCAAAATGAGAAAATTTACCGCCTTTCAATGGAGCGTTTGTCGTCGCAAAAGTATAATCGGCACCGCCATTGTCGCTGGCAAAAATGATTAAGGTATTATCTTCCAAACCTTCTTTTTTGACTTTTTCGCGAATTCTTCCAATGGCATCATCCAAAGCGCTGATTATGGCAAAATAGACGCGTTTATTTTCGTCTTTTACATTCGGAAAACGATCGTAATACTTTTTACGAACCTGAAATGGCGTATGAGGCGCATTAAACGGAATATAAAGCAAGAAAGGTTTGTTTTTATTCTTGTCAATAAAAGCTTCCGCTTCTTCAGCAAATTTTTCGGTTAAATACGCTTTTTCATCAATAATGGTGCTGTCTCTGCGAATTTGTCCAATTCCGACACGGCCGTTGCCCCAAATGGTTTTGTCGGTAAAATCTTTGTGATGATGATTAATGATATCTGGATTATCATCTTCTGGAGCATAAAGCGAAAATGCCTGATAAAACCCGTAATGATAATCGAAACCGCGGTCCAAAGGAAAAAATCCTTTATTGTGTCCCAAATGCCATTTTCCGATAATCCCAGTGGTGTAACCTTGCCTTTTTGCCAAATCTGCAAAAGTGATTTCAGATTTTGGCAGCCCCTGCGTTTTAATGGAAGCCTCGTTCGGATAATTGATTTTATCATTTAATCTCCATCCGTCTGTGTTGATTAAATATTTAAAGCCATAATATTCTAAATTGTTTTTTGGATAACGATCTCCAGGTTGATATTCATGTCCAAAACGTTCTTGATATCTTCCTGTAATCAATCCGGCACGCGAAGGCGAACAGATTGCAGCAGATGCATAACCATCTGTAAAAGTAACTCCAGAAGCAGCCAAAGAATCGATTTGTGGGGTAGGAGACGATTTTCCGCCGTAGAGCGAAATATCATACTTGCCCAAATCATCGGCAAGCAGAATAATGATATTGGTCTTTTTTCCAACAATGGAATCTTTAGGTTTTGAGGCTAAAAATTCCTTTTTGCCTTCTGCCAATTTCTGATCTTCTTTGACTAAAGTGCCATCAGTATTAATCGGCCAGAATAAAAATGCTGCTAGAATGAGAAGCACTATTAAAAAGGGGAGAGCAATTTTGGTTATTTTTTTATACGTTGCCATATTTTGGTTTTTGGTTAGTTCGCATTGCTTTTGCCGGTATTTTGTCATCCTTAGGAACGAAGGATCACACACGTAGCTCTACAAAGATTGTCGACTCTGATTACTGAATTACTAGTGTGATCCTTCGTTCCTCAGGATGACATACTGTGCGTTGAAACTGTGTAAAAGATTGTGCTTACTTCGAAGCCAGCGCAACATCAACTTCGTTTTTCAAGTCATTTATTCCTTCTTTCTTAAAAACAATTTTACCGTTTTGATATAAGATCAAAGTCGGAAAAACTTTTACGGTTTTTAGATCGGCAATTACTTGCGGACTGTCCTCCAGTTCAATTTCTACGATTTTTAAATTGCTTCCGTATTCAGACCTGATATTCTCTAAAACTGGTTTTACTTTTTTGCAAGGCGCGCAGTATTTGGAACCGATATCTACGAGAACAGTTTTGTTATCAGTAATGATCTTATTGAATTCTGCCAGAGACAATTTGCTTTTTAGATTAGAATAAAAAGGTTTTCCGTTTCCAATCCAATTGGCAATTCCGCCTTCTAAACTATAGGCTTCTGAGAAACCATTTTTTAGTAATTCCTTTTCTAAAGCGACGCTTCTGCCAGCTCCGATAGAATAAATAAAAACAGGTTTTGATTTATCTAGTTTAGCAACAGATTGCGCATAATTTTCAGATTGAAGATTAAAGTTTACAGCACCTTCAATATGATTCAATGCAAATTCTTCAGGAGTTCTGGCATCAACAATCTGCGGATTTTTTTGACTTTTTATTTTCGAATAAAATGAATCGAGCGATAATGAGCTGTGAATTTCATTTTGCGAAAAAGCAGCAACTGCCCATAAAAAGGCAATTGCTGTTATACTGGATTTTAAGATTTGATTTTTCATATCACGAAGCATTATACTTGTTCTAATACTGGTGCAGGAGTTTCTTCAGCGGAAACTGGCTTTGGTTTTAGCGGAAGCGATAATACTCCCTCGGCAAGAGAACTTCCTTCTTTTTTAGATTTAAAAATAGGCCAAAGAAATTGTGCGTACCATTCTTCTTGTTTGTATGATTTTGTTCCGAATGATTTTGGATATTGGCGAGTAATCAATCCTGTTCCGAAAATGACATCCCAGATAAAAAACATGTTTCCGAAGTTTCCTTTAAAATGTCCAACACCGTCTCCGCTTGTATCTGCATGGTGTGCGTGATGTGTTGCTGGAGTAGAAATCAATCTTTCTAAAACCCATGCAATTGGATGCAATACTCTGTATTTGTAAAATGGTTTATCCCATGGAATGCTTGAATGCGCTCCCAAAGTGATAAAACTTTTGATTACTAAAACAAATAAAGCAGGAAGTCCTAAACCTAAATAGGTTAAAGTGGCTGTCAAATAAATTTGAGAAAAGAAAACCGTATAAATAAAGTTTTGTCTTGAAGCCATCGCCATTCCCATGTACGGAGCCGAATGATGTGTCCTGTGAAAGCGCCACAAGAACGGAATCTGATGATGAAGTCTGTGATACCAATATTGCGTTAAATCATCGGCAATTGCTATTAAGAAAAAACCTCCCCAAAACGGAACCCATGATAATGAATTAGCCAGATTTGGCAATAAATAAGGTAAAGCAGTTAGACTGAAAAAAGCAATTACAGGAGGCAAAAGCAATTTTGGGGCTAAGAAACAAACAATATCTATTTTGCGTTCTTCACCTGTCCATTCGTCATCGTAAAGTCCAGCGGCAAATTCTATAATTCCTAAAACGATCATAAATACAGTTAATCCCCAAGTTCTGATATTAGCAAAAACAGGTTGTGCAAATTCTAAAAATGAAGGCAGTGTTATATGCGATTCACTTATAGCTCCGCCAGTTAATTTAAAATATAGATAAATTGCCACTACAGGCAATGAATAAATGAAGAAACTTATTGTGAAGTCTCTCGTTAGTTTTTCTTTTTGAACTATTGCCATGATTTCTTATTTTAAAAATTGATTTACTACTGCTAATCCGCCAGCTAGGATAGCCAGTGGAACTAAAAACAAGATTATCCCAACGACAATCTTTTTTCCTATGATTTCATAATCTACTCGTTTCATGATTATTCTTTTTATGTCCTGCAAGGTTTTTCAAACCTTGTAGGTATTTTTTATGTATAAGATTTGAAACCTACAAGGTTTCCAAAACCTTGCAGGTTCTGTAATTAATTATTGGTTCCGCCTTGTTTAGTTGCTTGTTTGATTAAATCAGAAATTGTTTTTCCTTTATCAGCACCAGTATTGTGAATTCTTCTGTTATAAACATCCTGCCAATCGATTAAAGGATATAGATTATTTTCTTTTGCCTGTTCGTCAAATAATTTTTGAAGTTCAGCCAGTTTTTCAGGATACTTTTTCGCCAGATTATTACGTTCGTTAAAATCTTCGTTTAGATTGTATAATTCCCAAACATCAGTATCAAAGTTGCTTGGAGCAGGTTTTTCGTTGCTTCCTAAAGATTTTTTTACTGCAAAAGAATCTGGCAAATGCGCCGCAGAAGCTTTCCATCCATCTTTATAAATGGCTCTGTTTCCGAAGATGTAGTAATACTGAACTTTGTGCAATGATTCCGCTTTCGGATTATCTATAGAAGCTTTGAATGTTGAACCTTGAATAATATCTTGTTTGATATTTCTAATGTATTCTGGCGCTTTAATGCCAACAATATCCAAAGTCGTTGGCAAAATATCTGTTACGTGGCTGTACTGATTTCTGATACCGCCTTTGTCTTTAATTCCGTTTGGATAAAAAACAATCAGCGGGTTGCGAGTTCCTCCTTCAGACTGAGCATCTTGTTTCCAGTTTTTGAAAGGAGCATTTGTTGCCTGAGCCCATCCCAAAGGGTAATTGGTATTTAAACCTTTAGCTGTTCCGATTTCGCCAATGTTGTTCAAATTGCTTTGGAAGTTTTCTTCGTCGGTTTTTCCTTGAGCAAATAAACTTTGGTTGATTGTTCCTTGTAGAGTCCCTTCTTTACTTGCACCGTTATCTCCAATGGCAACAAAGATTAAAGTATTATCAAGCTGTCCGCTTTGTTTTAAATAATCTACAACTCTTCCAATTTCATAATCTGTATACGTTAAGAATCCAGCGTAAACTTCCATGAATCTTGCGTATACTTTCTTTTGATCTGGTGATAATTTTTTCCATTCTGTAATTAAAGCGTTACGTTCTGGCAGAACGGCATTTTGAGGAATTACACCCAATTTCTTTTGGTTTGCCAATACTTTTTCGCGATAAACATCCCAGCCTTCATCAAATTTGCCTTTGTATGGCTCAACCCATTTTTCAGCTACTTGATGCGGTGCATGAACCGCCCCTGGAGCATAATACAAGAAAAATGGTTTTCCAGGAGCTGCTTTTTGCTGTTTCTGAATGTAACTGATTGCTTTGTCTGTGATTAATTCATTTAAATGGCGTCCGTCAGGTTTAATGTGAACTTGGTCTTCAACCAAATCAGGATTGTATTGGTCGGTTTGAGAGCCTAAGAATCCGTAAAAATGATCGAAACCTTTTCCCGTTGGCCATCTGTCAAACGGACCCGCATCTGTTGCGTCTTCATCTGGTGTAACACCATATTTTCCAACTGCAAACGTGTTGTAGCCATTGTCGCGTAAAATCTCTGCAATTGTTCCTTTATCTGCTGGGATTCTTCCGTCCCAACCTGGGAAACCAGCCGATAAAATAGTATGAGAAAATCCGCTTACGTGAACTCTTCCTGAATTTCTTCCAGTCAATAAAGCGGCACGGGTAGGAGCACAAATTGCTGTTGTATGGAAGTTTGTATAACGTAAACCATTATTTGCCAGATTATCAAAAGTAGGCGTATTGATTAAGCCTCCAAAAGCGCTTGAAGCTCCAAATCCAACGTCATCTAAAAGAATCCAAACAATGTTCGGAGCGCCTTTTGGTGCCGTTACAGGATCTGGCCAGTATTCTTTAGAATCAGCCAGAGTTTTTCCGATTGTACCCTTAAATTCTTGTTTGTCTTGTGCTATTCCCAATTGTGCAATCAGGACAGCAGTAATCAAAAGCCCCTTCTTAGAGCCTTTGATTGAGATGCTATTTTTTAAATTTTTCATTTTTTATAGTTTTTTTAGTTATATGGTTTTTAAATAATGGTTCCTATTTTTAAACACATAGAAACATAGATTTGTTTTCTGATAAAAGGCGTTTCACTTATTTCAATTCACATAGTAACTATGTGTGGAGAAACGAGTTTCTCTTTTACTTTTTTTATTAATAATTTAAAATCTATGTTTCCATGCGTTTAAATTTTTTAATATCCAGGGTTTTGTGGCAATCCATCAGGATTGATATTTCTTTCGCTTTGCGGAATCGGATACAGATTATTTCTTTCTGAAACTGAGTTTTTAGCTGTAACCTTTTTTACTTCAGTAACCAATGTTCCCCATCTTACCAAATCGTACCAGCGCTGTCCTTCCTGAACAAATTCTTTTTTGCGCTCTTCCTGAATTGCAGCTCTAAAAGACGTCTGGTTTAATCCCACTAAATCAACAGTCACATCTGGAGTTGTGATGGCCTTTCCAAAAGCTCTTCTTCGCACTTGATTAATCAATTCGTATGCTTCTGCAGTTGGACCTCCTTGTTCATTTATTGCTTCCGCTAAAGACAGAAGGATGTCCGCATAACGAATAACTGGAAAGTTGATCGCTACGTTTGAAGGTGTCGCCAGATTAGACAAATCCAAGTATTTTTTGAAAATAGGTTTTGGAAAAGTGTATAGCGTACCTGTCGCTGGATTAAGCAATTGTTTCGCATAACTTACATCTCTTCTTTTGTCTCCAGGTACATAGATGTCATAAAACAAAGCAACGTCTGAAATGATATCTGCTGGTTCTGTTGCTGTAAATCCAGTAAAAGAAGTGGCTTGAAAAGTACTTCCGCTTGATCCGTTTCCTGCTTGATTTGGTTCAAACTGAACAGAGAAAATATGCTCTTTTCCGTTCTTTTTTGTTTTAGTGAAAATATCTTGAAAATCTTCAAACAAAGCATATCCGTAACCTCCGTCAATTACTTCTCTAGCTTTTGCAATCGCGTTTGGCCAATCTTTTCTAGTCAGATACACTTTTGCCAAAATGGCTTTTGCTGCTCCTGATGTGGCACGTCCAGCATCTGCTGCCGTATAGGTTTTTGGAAGCGCTTCGGCATCTGTTAAATCTTTGATGATTTGGGTGTACACTTCCTCAACTGTAGAACGATTCGTTTTTAAATCTCCCAAATTGATAGATTTAGCTTCGTGCAAAACAATCGGGACTCCGCCCCAAAGACGAACTGCTTGAAAATAAAGCAATGCTCGGATGAATTTAGCTTCATTGATCAATCTGGTTTTGATCACTTCTGAACCTGAAACTTTCGGAATATTATCAATAGAAACATTTGCTCTGTTGATTCCGTTGTAAATTTGTCTCCATGCTACCTGAACACGATCATTGGTAGCATCGTGTGTTAAACTGCTCATGGCTCTAACTTGCGGGTTTGTAGCAGAAACTCCTGCAGCTGCGTAATCAGAACCCATATCGGTTAAGAAGTAAAGGTTTCGACCAAATAAACTTTGCTCACCTGGATCAAGGCTCAAAGAGGCATATACTGCAGTTACACTCGCTACTGCATCATCTTGAGTGATAAAGTAATTGTCTTCGGTTACGAAAGAGTTAGGTGTCACCTCAAGATCAGTGCACGATACCAATAGACTGGCACTTAAAAGGAATGTTATGATTATCTTTTTCATTATATATTTTTTTTTACTTAGAAAGTTACGTTCAAGCCCGAGATGAATGTTTTGGAGTTTGGATAAGAACCAAAGTCAATTCCCGGATATAAGTTGTTTTGTTCGTATGAACTTACCTCTGGATCATAGCCAGTGTATTTGGTCCATGTAATTAGGTTTTCTGCTGAGACGTAGATTTTTACGCTTTTTGTTCCCAGTTTTTTAGAAACACTTTTAGGTAAAGTGTATCCTAATGTGATTAATTTTAATCGTAAGAAAGAAGCATCTTCAACATAACGTTCAGAAACAATTCCTAAAGGAGAACTAGAAGCTCTCGGAATTTCATTACTCGGATTTGTTGGTGTCCATCGATCATTTAGAGTCGCCGCCGCATTGGTTCCAAGAGTAGAGATCTCCAATTGCTGATTTAAGGCATTAAAGATTTTTCCGCCATATGCACCTTGAAAAGAGAAATTTAAATCAAAATCATTGTATGAAACTGTATTACTGAAACTTCCAACAAATTTTGGTTGAGATGTGCCTAAATTGCCTTTGTCAAGAGCTGTAATTACGCCATCTCCGTTAGTATCAACATATTTTCTGTCTCCCACTTTTGTATTGGCCAAACTGTTGATTTTTGGCTGTGTATTTACTTCTTCCTGAGTCTGGAAAATTCCGTTGGTTCTATAACCCCAGAAAGTTCCTAATGGTAAACCTACTTTTACTGTGACAGGCTGCTGCTGCAATAAAGAACCGTTTGGCACTACTGGGAAAAACTGATCTACGCCATTTCCGATCTCAGTAACTTTATTTCGGTTAAGAGAAAATACAATATTGGAGTTCCAAGCGAAGTTTTCTGTTTTTATATTTTCCGTTGTTACACCAACTTCAAAACCTTTATTTTCAACTCCACCAATATTTTGAAGCACTGTGGCATAACCCGAACTCAATGGTACAGGAACGTTGATCAATAAATCTTTCGTCTTTTTATAATACACATCAAAAACAAAATTGATTCTTCGGTCTAATAATGATAAATCCAACCCAACATTATATTGATTTGTTTTTTCCCATTTCAAATCTGGGTTTGCCAATCGGGTAGGAGCTAAACCGGTATATAATGTTCCTCCAAAAGAATAATTTACAGATCCCATCGAAGCAAGAGGCAGGTAGTTTCCGATTTCTTGGTTTCCTGTCGTTCCAGCTGTAATTCTTAGTTTTGCTTCGGTTACGCCTTTAATATTGTTGGCAAATTCTTCGTCTGTAATATTCCATGAGAATCCAGCAGAAGGAAAGTAGCCCCAAAGTGATTCAGAACCAAATCTTGAAGAACCGTCTGCACGTCCAGAAAGTGTAAAGTTGTATTTTCCTTTATACGAATAATTGACTCTAGCCAGCCAAGATTTCAAAACACTTTCATAAGCTTCGCTGTATGGTTTTACCGCCACACCATCTTGAAGTGCATTGTAAGTATTGGCATCGTTAACAAAAGTCTGAGCTCCTGCATTTACAACTTCACCTTTTGTGTATTGAAGCGTATAACCTCCTAAAGCAGAGAATTTATGATTTTCGCCAAAATTGGTATTGTAGGTAAGCGTATTTTCATTCAAAACAGAACTTACTAATCTTTCTCCGATAGAGGCCAATCCTTTTGTACCTGCTCCAGTAGTGGTGTTTGAAGGCGCATAATAATTTTGTTTCGTATTTAAAACATCGCCGCTCACCGCAACTTTAGCCGTTAATTCTTTATTGAATTTATATTCGCCAAATAAGCTAGTCAGGATTCTGTTTAGCTTGGTCTCGTTCGTTGTATTTTCCAAATCATTAATTGGGTTCGGAACATAACCATTTACAGAAGTTGCGTAAGGATTGTTGGTTACGTTGTAACTTCCGTCTGCATTTTTAATAGGAACCACAGGAGCTGTCAAAACTACACTAACAAGTGGGTTTGGGTTTCTTCCTGCCGCCGCGCCTCCATTTGTACCAACACCATTTGCAATCGAATTGGTATAATTGGCATTTACGCCAAATTTGAATTTCTGAGAATAATTTCGTTCATAGTTGGCTCGTAGCGAAATACGTTTAAAATCAGATCCTAAAACAATACCATCCTGATCAAAGTATCCTGCAGAAATAGCATATCTAGATTTCTCGTCTCCGCCCGAAAAAGATAAATTATGATTTTGAACAGGTGCTGCCGTTACAAATGCTGCGGACTGCCAATCGTAGTTTCCAGAAGTCTTCAAAGCTTCGATCTGTGCAGGAGAAAAAGAAGGAGCCTGACCAATACTCGCCTGAACATCGTTTCTTAAACTTGCCCATTCGCTCGCATTCATCAATTTCAGTTTTTTGGAAATATTCTGGAATCCGAAATAGCCTTGGTAAGAAATATTATCTTGTCCTTTTGTTCCCTTTTTTGTCGTAATAATTACAACTCCATTGGCACCTCTAGAACCATAAATAGCTGTTGCTGAGGCATCCTTAAGAACTTCAATAGATTCGATGTCAGCAGGATTAATAGTAGAAAGCACATTGACACTCGCACCCGCATATGTTACTCCCGCGCTACTGTTATTGTTATCGTTGTAAATTAAGATTCCGTCAACAACATACAAAGGTTCATTACCAGCAGTAATCGAGTTTCCTCCGCGAATGCGAACGCTTGAAGAAGCGCCTGGACGTCCAGAACTTTGTGTAACTACAACTCCAGCAACTGCACCTCTTAATAGATTGTCTGCCGAAGAAGTAACCTGAGATAAGTTGGCTTTTGGAACCGAAGCTACCGAGCCTGTAATGTCTTTTCTTTTTTGAGTTCCGTAACCTACAACTACCAATTCGTCTAGTTCTTGGCGTTCTTCTTTAAGATTAATAATTACGGGATTTTTCTCAACAATTATTTCTAGTTTTTTATATCCGATGTAACTTACGATCAAGGTGTAAGGAAATTTCTGTCCTGTTTGAAAATAAAATTTTCCTTCGGCATCTGTCACAACGCCGTGGGTTGTACCTTTAATGGTAACCGAAGCACCAATTATAGGTTGATTTGTAATAGCATCAACGACAGTTCCATCTAGTTTTGATTGAATAAGTGGGGTGGTATTTTGGGCTTGTATTCCTGCCGTTATGAAGAGTAGAAACAGCAGTATGTGTATGTTTAACTTTTTTTTCATTTCTTTGTGTTGGTTTTAAGTAATTAACAAGACGCCCTGAGCACTGTTTATACAGCACTCTAAAAGTGTTCTTGATTTAGTGATAAATGTTCTTTAAGCCTTGCCATTTCTGTTGCCGCAGAAATGGCTTTTTTTATTTAAAGCAACAGGTTTGCATTGTTTTCATTTTAGTCTTTTTAATTGTTAGTTATTTAATTTGTAAATAAATAGGTATGGTTTCAAGAGCCTTGCCCAATACAATTGAATGCATTGGAGAGATTTCTTGGTTAAAATTCAATAAATATTTTTGGTGATATTTTTTATGTTTTGCTTCGATATGGATTCTAAAGGCAAACAAAGTAAGAGTAGATAATTAACAACAGAAACACATATAACAAATAGTGCTATAAGTGTATTTTTTAGGAAGAATGTAACGCGATATGCTTTCTGTTGTTTTCACAATAATAATTTTTATAGTTTGAAATACTGTTTTAAACTCTACTAATCCTATAGACAAAGTTAAATTTTATATAATAAAAACCAAAAGTTTGAGGAGTTTTTTTTGAAAAATATATGTTTGTAGAAGCGCTGTAAGAAGGACTTGTCTTGTTTGTCCCTTATTTTAAAAGGGATAGCAAAGAATTCTGTAATCAGATAAATGTTAAAATAAATTTTGTGCTTGGATTAAAATTGTAGTATTTTATACTTATTTTTCAACTCTAAAACAGCACTTTTAATAGACTTAAATGTTTACAAAAGCGTAAAAAGAGTCTTAAGAAACTCTTTTGACACGGATATCTGTAATCTAAATTTAAATTTCAAGTTGATTTTGAATAAATTAGAGTAATTTTATAGACTATAAAAGAAAAGTAAAATTTTTTAATCAACCTACGGATAAATACTTATATTTGTATTAAGTATTTTTACTTAGTTTTATAATTAAACGAAATGATAGAAGTAAAAGAAGCTTTAGAAATTGTCGCTGCAAACAGTTCAGTTTTGTCCACTCAGAAAATTTCTGTTCAAAAAGCGCTCGGATATGTTTTGGCAGAAACAATTTACTCGCCGATTTCAATGCCACCGTTTCGCCAATCGGCAATGGATGGTTATGCTTTTATTCATTCAAGAAGACATCAATTTGATGTGGTAGGAATTTCGCAGGCTGGCGATCATGCCAATGTAAAACTAAAAGAAAACCAAGCCGTACGCATATTTACAGGCGCATATATCCCTAATGACGCAGATACTGTTGTAATGCAGGAACATGTAATGGTAAATGGAGATTCAATTTTGATTGCAAAAATGCCAGAACCTTTTGCTAATGTTAGAAACAAAGGCGAACAGATTAGTGCAGAGGATGTTGTTTTTGATGCCAATACATTAATAACTCCAGCAGCAATTGGTTTTTTAGCTTGTTTAGGAATTACAGAAATAACAGTTTATAAAAAACCGAAAGTGGCTATTCTAGTGACGGGAAATGAGTTGGTAAAGCCAGGCAAGAAACTTTCTAAAGGGAAAATTTACGAAAGCAATTCTGTAATGCTACAAGCGGCTTTGCAGACCATCGGAATTAACAAAGTTAAAGTTCATACGGTGAAGGATAGTTTAAAAGCAACAAAAAAAGCACTGCAACCCATCCTTAAGAAGAATGATATTGTGCTAATATCTGGCGGAATTTCTGTGGGGGATTATGATTTTGTAAAAGAAGCTTTGCTGAAAAATGGAGTAGAAGAGCTTTTTTACAAGATTAATCAGAAACCTGGAAAACCAATGTTTTTTGGTTCTAAAAAAGATACTTTAGTTTTTGCGTTGCCAGGAAATCCAGCTTCTTCATTGACTAATTTTTATATTTATGTGTATCCTGCAGTCAAAAATAAAATGGGATTCTCGAATACGCATTTGCCAAAAATTGTTCGAAAATTAGAAAACGACATAGTCAATGACACAGGAAAAACACTTTTTTTGAAAGCATTATATAATGAAACAAGTGTTACCATTTTAGAAGGACAAGCTTCTTCCATGTTAAATTCTTTCGCTATCGCAAATGGTTTGGTAATTGTGCCACACGATACCGAAAGCATTACAAAAGGCACATCAGTAACTATCTTGCCCATTGATTAGGTTTTTAGAATAAAGATTAAAGAGAAAAGATTAAAGAGAAAAGATTAAAGAGAAAAGATTTTTTAAGATAAGTAGCAAAAGCGCAGTATAAATAAAAACATATATTGTTAAACTTGAAACTTTAAACCTGAAACAAAAAACAAAAAAACAAAAAAACAAAATGGCTCTCCTAAGTTCCGAAAATATACTATTATTCAGTTTTGCATTAATTATAATTGCATTTCTATATTCAAGCGTTGGGCATGGCGGAGCTTCTGGATATTTGGCTTTGATGAGCATTTTTGCTTTTCCGGTTTCGATTATGAAACCATCAGCTTTGTTGCTGAATTTGTTTGTATCGAGTATTTCGTTTTTGTTTTATTATAAAAATAATTATTTCAAACCCAAGCTGTTTTATCCGTTTGCTATTGCTTCGATTCCAGCAGCTTTTATAGGAGGTTTTATCACTTTAGATAATGCGATCTATAAAATAATTCTCGGAATTGTATTAGTTTTTGCAGCGTTGAGGTTGTTTGGAATATTTAATTTTAAAGAAAAAGAAGAGGTAAAAATAAACCTTCCGTTTGCTTTGGCCATTGGTTTTGCGATAGGATTATTATCTGGAATGTTGGGAATTGGCGGTGGAATTATCTTAAGTCCGATCCTGTTATTTTTAGGATGGGCGTCAGTAAAAGAATCGGCTGCGATTTCGAGTTTATTCATTTTTGTGAATTCATTTGCCGGAATGTTGGGATTCTTTTTAGGAGGAAAAACAATTCCGATGGAAAGTTTTTATCTCGTTCCGATTGCAGTTGTGGGAGGAATGCTGGGAGGATTTTACGGAAGCGGTTCTTTCTCCAACAGAACATTAAAAATGGTATTAGGAACGGTGATTTTAATGGCAAGCGTGAAATTGATTTTTCCTTGAAAATAAAGTGAATTTAACCGCAAAGTACGCAAAGATTTACGCAAAGCACGCAAAGCTTTGCGAACTTAATATTAAAGGTAGCAATGAGCAAAAAAACTTAGCGCACTTTGCGGTAAAAAACTCATCGCAACCTGAAACAAGGAAAACTTGAAACAAAAAGACCATGGAAACACTAACAGTATTTATTCTTTGCGGAGGAAAAAGCACTAGAATGCAATCAGAAAAAGGATTGGTATCGTTTCAGGATAAACCATTTATAGAACATATTATTCAAGCGGTTTTACCAATAACAGATCATATTAAACTAATTACTGGATCAAAAGAATATGATTATCTGCCCTATGAGAAAATACCAGATTTAGTGTTAGACAAAGGCCCGCTTGGTGGAATTTACACAGCATTATCATATTCTGAAACCGAATTCAATCTGATTTTGAGTTGTGATATTCCGTTAATTTCGACTGAATTATTGCAAGAATTAATTTCAAAACATACAAGTGAGGCTGGAATTACAGTTTTTGCATCCGAAAGCAAAACCCATCCATTAATTGGGATTTATTCAAAAAATATTGTTTCTGTTATAAAAGAAGCGATCGATTCTGATGAGCTTAAAGTGATGGATCTGCTGGCCAAATTGCCGCATCAGATTATCAATATAGAAGAAAGTGAAAACTATCATTTGACGAATATTAATTCGGCAGACGAATTAAATGATCTGAATATCAATTTAACATAAAGACTATGCGAGATTTAAAAACACCCAAATTGACTATTGTAGGTGCAGGGCCAGGCGACGTTGAATTGATTACGCTAAAAGCAATTAAAGTTTTAAAAAGTGCCGATGTCGTTTTGTACGATGCTCTGGTAAATGAAGATTTATTGGAATATGCACCAAATGCAGAAATTGTTTTTGTTGGAAAACGTTTGGGATGCCATGCTTATACGCAAGATCAGATTAACGATTTGATTGTTTCTATGGCAAGAACTCATGGGCATGTGGTTCGCTTAAAAGGCGGTGATCCGTTTGTTTTTGGAAGAGGAAGTGAAGAAATCGAATTTGCTGAAGATTTCGGAATTGAAACGGCTATTGTCCCTGGAATTTCATCTGCTTTAGGAGTTCCCGCTTCGGTTGGAATTAGTTTGACGCAGCGTAAAGTAGCAGAGAGTTTCTGGGTTATTACAGGAACAACTTCAGACCATAAATTGTCAAAAGACATTCAATTGGCTTCGAAATCGGCAGCAACCGTTGTTATTTTAATGGGAATGCATAAATTGGACGAAATCATTTCGATTTATCAAGAAAACAGAAATGATGATTTGCCAGTTGCCATTATTCAAAACGGAACGAAAAATTCAGAGCAAAAAGTAATTGGAACTATCAATACAATCACTAAATTGGTATCTGAAAAAAACATATCATCGCCGGCAATTATCGTTATCGGTGAAGTCGTTAGAACTACATCAAGTTGGATTTCGTATTTTCAGGAACACTTTGATGACGAATTTATTTTTCAAAATTTAAATTTATAAAAATGATTGAGGTTAAATATTTTGGAGCTGTCGCTGAAAAAACAAAATGTGAATTCGAAACATTATCTTTTTCAGAACAATGTTCGTTGCAAAAATTATTACAGGATTTAAACGAAAAATACGAGTTTGAATCACTGACTTTCAGCGTTGCAGTCAATCAAAAAATGGTTTCCAAAACTTCAGATTACACTTTACAGACTAGCGATATTGTAGCATTATTGCCGCCATTCGCAGGAGGATAAAAACATGATTCATGAGTTCATTAACCCGATATAACAGACAAATTATACTTCCTGAGATAGGAGAGGAAGGTCAGGAAAAATTATCCAGATCAAAAGTTTTAGTAATTGGCGCAGGAGGTTTGGGCGCTGCGATTTTGCCATATTTGGCTTCTGCAGGAGTGGGAGAAATTGGAATTGTAGATCATGATGTTATCGAAATTTCTAATCTTCAAAGACAAGTAATTTACAAAACTGAAGCTATCGGAAAATCAAAAGCAAAGGAAGCCAAAGCAATGATTGCTGAATTGAATCCTTTAGTTAAAGTAAAAGCAATTTCTGAAAAGTTATCTGGAAGAAATGCCATTTCATTATTTGAAAAATATGACATTATAGTTGATGCAACAGATAATATCGCGATCAAATATTTAATAAACGATGCCTGTCTGGTAACTGATAAACCAATGGTTTACGGATCAATTTTCAGGTTTCAAGGACAAGTTTCGGTATTCAATTATAAAAATGGACCAACTTACAGATGTCTATATCCCGAAGAAAATTTAAACGCGGCAAATTGTGAAGAAGCTGGAGTGCTTGGCGTTTCAGTTGGGATTATCGGAATGCTTCAAGCCAATGAAGTTTTAAAAATGATTCTCGGAATCGGAGCAATTTTAAGCGGAAAAATATTGGTTTATAATACGCTGAATAACGAACAGCAAAAGTACGATTTCGAAAAAAATGATTTTCAAACCATCACCAGAGAAGCATTCGAAGAAAAATACAATAAATGTGAAGTGGAGGAAATAAGTTTTGAATCGGTTTTGAATGAAATGGATAACGATGAAGTTCTTTTTCTCGATGTTCGAAATGTAGATGAATCGCCAAAAATCAGTTTAAAAAATCAAATTCAGATTCCGTTAATGCATTTGGAAAGTAAGTTAGAAAAACTGGATAAAAAACAAACCATTTACATTTTCTGCCAATCTGGAATTAGAAGTAAAATTGCATTCGAGTTGCTTCAAAAGCATCGATTTAAAAATATAAAAAGCATTGCTGGTGGGGCTTTAGCAATGCGAAATTTATTAGAAGAAAAAAAGGATAGCCACGAATTCACGAATTTTATTTTTTAAAATCTATCCGTAAAGTATTGAATTAATTTGTCAAATGTAATTGCACAAATTATCACGTTATAATTCGTGCATTCGTGGCTAAAAAAAATATATAAAAAATGAGTAAAAATGTATTTGTAGAAGGACCGATTTCTCCCGAATTTATTGCCGAATCGATTGCCAAACATCAATCAAAACATACTATTGGGGCACATAATATCTTTTTAGGGCAAGTCCGTGCAGATGTTATTCACGACAATACAGTCGTTGCCATTGATTATTCGGCGTATAAAGACATGGCGAATGAAGCGTTATATGCAATTCGTGAAAAAGCTTTCGCCAAATTTGATTTGACCTGTATGCATATTTATCATAGTTTGGGCGTGGTAAAAGCAGGCGAAATCTGTTTGTTTGTTTTTGTGTCGGCAACACGTCGCAAACAAGTTTATGAAGCCACAGAAGCTATCGTAAATTGGATCAAAACCGATGTTCCGATTTTTGGCAAAGAAATGTTTGAAAACGATACATTTACATGGAAACAAAATAGTTAATGGTAGATATTACACATAAAATAAGCACTTTAAGAGTCGCAACCGCAGCCGCAATTGTCAAAGTCAGCAAACAAGAAACAATTGATGCTGTTGTCAATAATTTGGTGCCAAAAGGAAACGTGTTTGAAATGGCAAAAACGGCCGGATTATTTGCTGTAAAAAACACCCATTTATCCATTCCAGATTGTCATCCGCTTCCAATTGAATTTACTTCAGTCGAATATCAAATTGAAGGATTAGAGATTCATATTATTTTCAAAGTAAAAACCGTTTACAAAACAGGAGTTGAGGTTGAAGCGATGCACGGCGCATCTATCGTAGCGTTGACCATGTATGACATGCTGAAACCAATTGATAAAGAAATTGAGATTTCAACAATTAAATTAATTAATAAAGAAGGCGGAAAATCTTCTTTCAAAAATAAGTTTCCGAATGCTATAAAAGCGGCGGTTTTTGTTTGTTCAGACTCGATTTTTGCTGGCGATAAAGAAGATCGTTCAGGAAAAACAATTGTAGAAAAATTAGAATCATACGGAGTTGAAACTTCGCATTACGAAATCATTCCAGATGAATTGGACGTTATTCAAATGAAAACAAAAGCTTACGCTAAAGAAAATCACTTGGTGATCTTTACGGGCGGAACTGGTTTATCGCCAAGAGATGTAACACCTGAAGCTTTAGAGCCGATTTTAGAAAGCAGAATTCCAGGAATTGAAGAAGCAATTCGAAATTACGGTCAGCAAAGAATGCCGTATGCGATGCTTTCTAGAAGTGTTGCAGGAACTTTGGGGAATAGTCTAGTTTTAGCGCTACCAGGCTCAACAAACGGAGTGAGAGAGTCTATGGATGCTGTATTTCCGCACGTAATGCACGTTTTTCATATTTTAAAAGGAAAAAATCATGACAGCCTCTAACACTATTTTGACGGATGGTTTTGGGCGCAAGCACAATTATCTGCGCATTTCGCTGCTGGAAAAATGCAACCTGCGTTGTACGTACTGCATGCCAGCGGATGGGATCGCGCTTTCTCCAAAAGCCAGTTTAATGACTGGAGATGAGATTTTTGCAATTGCTCAGACTTTCGTAAAAAATGGTGTTGACAAAATTAGATTAACAGGCGGAGAACCTTTATTGAGAAAGGACTTTCCCGAAATTGTTTCTAAATTATCAACGTTAAACATTTCACTTTCTATAACGACAAACGGAATTTTAATTGATCGTCATATAGACGTCTTAAAGCAATTTAATGTCAAAAAAATTAATTTGAGTTTAGATACTTTGGTGGCCTCTAAATTTGCCTCTATAACGCTTCGAAATCAGTTTGAGAAAGTGATTGATAATTTGCATTTGCTTTTGAATTATGATTTTGAGGTAAAAGTGAATGTAGTCTTGATTAAAGGTTTTAATGAAAACGAAATTGTCGATTTTGTAAAACTGACTCAGTTTCTGCCAATCTCAGTTCGTTTTATCGAGTTTATGCCTTTTGCAGGAAATGAGTGGGACAGAAGTAAAATGGTGTCACAGAACGAGATTTTATCTTTAGTAGAAACTCAATTTTTATCGGATCAAATTCAAAAACTGGAAGATGAAAAAAACTTCACTTCGAGAAATTATAAAATTAAAGGCTTTCAAGGCGATTTCGGAATTATCAGTTCTATTACAAATCCGTTTTGCGACAGCTGCAACCGCATCCGCTTGACGGCTGACGGAAAAATAAAAAACTGCCTTTTCTCGAATTCAGAAACCGATTTGCTGACCGCTTTTCGAAATGGCAAATCCATCACTGAATTGATTGCAGAATCGATTCAAAATAAGAAGAAAGTCCGCGCTGGAATGTCTACCGTTAATGAAATTGATGATCCGACACTTCATTCAGATAATCGCAGTATGATTGCTATTGGAGGGTAGGAGTTTGGAGAGAAACTTTGTCAAAGTTTTAAACTTTGACAAACTAGAGTCAAAAAAAAGGTTCAACTCCTAAAGTCAAACCTTTCTTATAACTATTTTTTCTTTTTAGCTTTAGCTTTTTTCTGAGCCTTAGCTTTCTTTTCAAGTTTCTTGGCTTTCGCTTTTGCTTTTTCTTTTTTAGCCTTTTCTTTTTTCTTTTCAGCTGCTTTTAGTTTTGCTTTTTTAGCTTTTTCTAATTTTTTAATAACAGCTTTAATCGCTTTTTCTCTTTTCTTTTCTTTTTCTTTTTTGGCTTTAAGTTTAGCTTTCAGCTTTGATTTTATATCGTTTTTTTCTTTACCAATTTTTTCAACCGTTACAACTGGCTTGTTTTCTTCAAAAGGTACTGGACTATCATCAGTTTTGATTTCTACGATTTCAGAAACGATAGGTTCTGTTTTTGCAGGTGCTGTTGCTGCTTTTTTCACAGTCGCAGACGGAGTCGCTTTTGAAGCTGCTCTTATAGGAGTTTTTGCTGCTGGTTTTACAGTAGCTGTAGGAGCTTTTGTAGCTGTTGATTTTGTCGCTGCAGTTTTCGCAGTTGGAGTCTTCGTAGCTGATGGTTTTACAGCCGTTCTTGTGGTTCTTCTAATGGTCGTTTTAGTTTCTGGCTGTATTTCTGTAGTGCTTTCTACAGCTGTTTCTGCAGGAATATCGGTAACTTTTTCAGCAGAAGGTGGTGTTGTTCTTTTTATCATAACGGTATTTTTTATTGAGTAATAGATGTTAACCAAATGATTATAAAGCTTTTGAAGTGTTCAGCTTTACCATAAATTTTTAGTTAAGCTAAATATACGCAATTTTTGAATACATAAATAATAGAACTTATTAATTTACAACCGTTTCCAAAATCCTGAAATTACTTTTTGGCGCTTCGCAAAGAGAACAGCAATAGGTTTCCGGCAGATTTTCAAATAAAATGCCTTTTGGAATTCCTTGCGTTTCATCTCCGTATTCCGAATTGTATTGCGTTAAGCATTCCTGACATTGGTAAATATCCTGTTGCGGTTTTTCTTTTTTCTGCGGTTTTTCACTTGTTTCTGAAGTCGAATTTCCAAGTTCCTCAAAATATTTTCGGCTTAATTCTATTAAAATCGTTGGCAGTTCGAGTTTGTCAATATCTTGCGAATGCACAATGTATTCACGCGTATTGGGGTCGAAGTTCTTTGCGAACAAAACATTGTAGGTATCCCTAATTTTAATGGATTCTAAAGCTGTGGGAAGTTCATTTTTTTCGATGACAATAGAAGTAAAATAATGTCCGTTGCGATTGTATTCTGAAATTCCGAAATTCAGTCCATATGTGCTGATGTCAAATTGGTCTAAAGTTCGAACCAAGAAGGTTTTAAGATTCAAAGCCCATTCCATTGCAACGGGTAAATGCCAATTGAGTTCTAATAAAGAATGACGAACGTTGATTCCTCTTTTTCCTAAGAATTTTTCCCATTCTAATTTTCGGTCCTTTGGAATTCCTTTTATAATGAAAGATTTCCAAGGCGTGATACAGATTTTCCCGATTTTGCACTCAAAACACAAATTGCACATTTCTTTCAAGAAATCTAAATCGTAAAGATTGTTTCGCCAATACAATCCCAACCAATATTGATCAATTCCCATTCTGTTCATTCCCTCGTAATATGGAAATGGATAAAACGGAAAGTTTAACGGTTTGTCAATCGTTCTATTATTGGTGTCTAAAGCTTCGCTGACCAAAGCAAAAAGCGTTTCAATATCGGCTGAATCTTCTTCTGCAATTTTCTCAATTTCGTAATAAATCTTAGCCAAATCCCAGCTGTAAAGCAAAACAGGATAAACCTCCATTTTTTCCCATTTCGGAAGACGGATATACAAATACCAATAATCTTCGTGTTCTGAGGCTATAAAATTCAAATGTCCTGTAAACAAAGGAACCAATTGCTGTTTGGGATCGGTTATATTGACTTTTAGTTTTGGCTGTTCTTTAAATTCTTCCAAAATATATAAAAAACGGTTTCCAGTAAGCCAGTTGGTATTTCTGAAAATATCGGTCGAAACATAAGACGAAACAATATTATTCCCGCTTTTTTGGTCTGGATAAACAAAATGAAACTTGCCGAAATCTTCTTTGTCAAAATCCTTAAAACCTTTTGGAAAAATAATATCCTGTCTCGATCCAAATGAAATTGAATCTAAACCTTGATCCATTGCCATGTTTACAATTTCTCTAAGTTCACCTGGCGATATTACGCCTCCTTTTACTATTAATCTTGTTAGTTCCATTTTTTTTAGTTTTCAGTCTCAGTTTTCAGTCTCAGTTTTCAGTCTCGGTCTAGTATTCACTGAAAACTGAGACTGCGACTGTAAACTTATTTACACTTCGCCAATATCTCTTTAACCTCTGTTTTACAGCTTCCGCATCCTAAACCTGCGCCTGTGTTTTTGCATAATTCGGTAAAATCATTTACACCGCTTTTAATGGTTTCTTCAATGTTTCCAGCACCAACCTGACTGCAAGAACAGACTAATTTTCCTAAAACCGGCTTTGCGTTTGAGCTTCCTCTTAAAAGCGTATTTCGCTTGTCTGATAATTCGATTTTGCTTTCGATCATCGTTTTAAATTCGGCAAACTCGTTTTTATCGCCCATTAAAATGGCTCCGACCAAAAGATCATCTTTTACAATGCATTTTTTGTAATAACGTTTTTTCAAATCGGCAAAAACAATTTCTTCGTACGAATCGTCATTTTCTGGAATTGTAATATCTCCAATGCTGCAAAGGTTAATGTCTTCTAATTTCAGAATATTCATTAGGATAGAGCCTTTGTAATAACTGCTGATGTCGCCTGCTAAAAAGTTAGCCAGAATATCTGCCTGTTCTTCAGCGGCAGAAGTGATTCCGAATAATTTATTATCAAATTCAGCAATTTCTCCAATCGCAAAAATATCTGGATTTGAAGTCTGTAAATATTGATTTACTTTAACTCCGCGTCCACATGAAAGTCCACTTTCGCGTGCAATTTCGATATTCGGAATAGTTCCAATTGTATAAACTATGGCATTGGCCGTTATGATTTTACCGCTCTTTAAAGCAATTTCAATTTCGTTGGGATTATCAGTTTCAAAAACAGTGCTGACTTCATTATCAAAATAAATCTGAATATCGCGAAGCTGAACTTCTTCGGCTAATAATTTGCTTGAAATTCGGTCTAACTGACGTTCCATCAAGCGGGAAGCGCGCTGAATAATCGTAGTTTTTACTTTTTTATGTTTTAAGGCGGCTGCCAATTCTAATCCTAATAAACCACCGCCAATAATGACGACATGCTGTTCTTCTGGAGAAAGATTGGTGTTGTCTAAATGTTTTTTCAAACGATCAGCATCTTCTTTTCTTCGAACGGTAAATCGGCCAGGAAGATGCAGCTGTGCATTTTCAGGAATAAACGGACGGCTTCCTGTTGCAAGAATCAAAGAATCGAAAGTATGAATTTCGCCTTGGCTGTCTAGAATTGTTTTTTGTTTCGCATCTATTTTATCAATAGAAACTCCCGCTTTCATAGTAATTTTTAGCTTATTGAAAGTTTCTCCGTCTTTTACTTTTAAAAGCTGTTCCCAACTGAATTCTCCAGTCATGTATTCGGGAAGCAAAACGCGATTGTAAAACGGATTTACTTCATTTGAAAAAACAATGATTTCATCGGTTGTATTGAACTCTCGATAGTTTTGAATGAATCGGAAAGATGCTGCGCCTGCGCCAACAATAGCAATTTTCTGAAATGGTTTTACATATTTTTTAATCGAAACGGTTGTGAACTTAAAATCAGGTTCTTTTGAAACTGGATCGACAACGGTATTGGTTAAGTTATTAGTTCTATTCAAATCATTTTCAAGCTGTTTTCCCCAATGCATCGGCAGGAAAACTACTTTTTCTTTGATCGAATCGGTAACTTTTGCTTTTACGCGAACTTCTCCATTTTTGCTTGCAACGACCACAATGTCACCATTTTTGATATCGTTTTTAAATGCATCAATTGGATTTATTTCTAAAACTGGACTTGGAATATGCGTTAATAATCGAGATACTTTTCCAGTCTTAGTCATCGTATGCCATTGATCGCGAATTCTTCCTGTGGTTAAAATAAAAGGAAATTCATCATTTGGTTGCACCGACGTATTTTCAATCGAAACAGGCAGATTAAAAATCGCTTTTCCAGAAGGCGTATAGAATTTTTTATCGGTAAATAATCTTGGAGTTCCCGGATGATTGTAATCTGGAACAGGCCACTGAAAAGTGCCTTCGGTTTTTAAACGATTATAATTTAAGAATGAAATATCAATATTGGTATTTTTGGTAAGTGCACAATGTTCTTTGTAGATTTCTTCGGCGCTGTTGAAATTAAAGCCGTTGAAATTCATTTTTTTAGCAAAACGAATCAAGATTTCAATATCAGGAAGTGCTTCTCCAGGCGCATTGATTCCTTTAGGCAGATAAGAAATACGACGCTCCGAGTTGGTCATGGTTCCTTCTTTTTCTAACCAGCCCGCGGCAGGCAATAATAAATCGGCAAATTTGGCGGTATCGGCATTATGAGAAATATCCTGAACGACAACGAATTTGGCATTTTGAAGCGCTTTTTCCGCTCTTCTCGATTCAGGCAAACTTACTAATGGATTCGTGCAGATGATCCAAACGGCTTTCATTTTTCCAGATTCTAAAGCTTCAAACATTTCGGTAGCTGTTAAACCTGGTTTATCTGAAATCTCGTCAACACCCCAAAAATCGGCAACTTCTTTGCGATGCACTGGATTTGCGATTTCTTTATGAGCAGCCAAAAGCGTTGCCATTCCACCTACTTCACGTCCGCCCATTGCGTTCGGCTGTCCCGTTAATGAAAATGGTCCAGAACCCGGCTTTCCAACTTGTCCCGTCAATAAAGATAAATTCAGCAACGCCGTATTTTTATCAACGCCAACAGCGCTTTGGTTTAATCCCATTGCCCAAAGTGAAATAAATCCTTTGGCTTTGCCAATAATATCTGCGGCAAGTTTGATGTCATTCACAGAAATGCCGCAAAGTTTAGACGCTTTTTCAAGTGAAGTTCCTAAGACTAAATCTTTATATGGTTTGAAATTTTCAGCGTGATTTTTAACGAAATCATGATCTACATACCCTTTTTCGATAATGCGTTTGGCAATAGCATGATACAAAATAATGTCAGAACCCGGAATAATCTGTAAATGCAAATCGGCGAAAGCGGCAGTATCGGTTCTTCTTGGGTCTATGCAGATTATTTTAGTTTTCGGGTTTTTCTCTTTGTGTTTTTCTAAACGTCTAAATAGAATAGGGTGGCACCAAGCTGGATTTGCCCCTGTAATTAAAAATGTATCGGCCAATTCGATATCATCATAAGCAATTGGAACAGAATCTTCACCAAAAGTCTTTTTATAACCCACAACTGCAGAACTCATGCAGAGTCTGGAATTGGTATCGATATTATTCGTTTTCAGAAATCCTTTAACAAGTTTATTGACTAAGTAATATTCTTCGGTTAGACATTGACCAGAAATATAAAATCCGACGCTGTCTGGCCCATGTTTTTTTATGATGGAGGAAAAAACCGCCGCCGCTCGATTAAGAGCGGTATCCCAATTAACGCGTTCTAACGGATAATTTTTACTGCCGCGCATTTCTGGATATAAAATTCTATCAGAAGTATCATTCACTACGTAATGCAGGTTCATTCCTTTAGAACACAGCATTCCTTTGTTTACTGGGTGGTCTTTGTCGCCCTCGACCATTATGCCATTTTTAGCATCATTGGTTACGATTATGCCGCAGCCAACGCCGCAGTAGGAACAGGTAGTTTTGATCTTCGTAGTTTGCATTTATTGTTCTATTTAGAGATCTACTTTTAGTTAATGGTCTGACTTTGCAAAAGTACTTACGCAAAAATAAGTATTTTTACGTATTAATACGTATTTTTTAGATTTATTTTTTTACTTTTGATTGAAATAAATGAGGAACAACCAATTAGTTTTTATTTGTTAAAAATTAGAACTCATGAAAGAAGAACAAGCTGTATGTTATTCCTGTACAAATGAGAATTGTTTCATAAAGAAACACCTGCATTTGGAGCAGATGACGGCTTATATCGCTAAAAAACAAAGTATTGTTTGTAAAAAATCGGATCGGTTTATTACGGAAGGAGCGCCTTTGCAAGGACTTTATTTTATCTGTAAAGGAAAAGCTAAAACAGTAAAAACTGGAATAAATGGTCGCGAACAAATTGTTCGATTAACGAAAAACGGTGATATAGTTGGTTTTCGCGGATTTGGAACGAGTAAGAAATACTTAATCGGAGCTTATGCGCTTGAAGATACGGTTTTGTGTAATTTCAGTAACGAAACCATGCGCGAAATTTTACAGCATGTTCCGGAGTTTACCTACACTCTTATGCTTTTTTATGCCGAAGAATTAAATAAAAGTGAAAACAATATTCGTAAAATCGCTCATATGAATGTCCGAGAGCGTGTGATTGATTTACTGCTTTATATTCATCGCAAATTTGGACAAAGAAACGGTTTGATTGATATTGAGCTTTCGAGAAAAGAAATCGCTGATTTTGCCGGAACTACAGAAGAACAGGCCATTCGAGTTTTATCAAGCCTAAAAAAAGAATCATTGATAAAAACAGAAGGAAAACGTGTTGGGATTTTGGAAGTTTCAGTTTTGCGAGCTGAAATTATGGAACATAAGTATTTTTAAAAAAGGGGCAAAGTTACAAAGGGACAAAGTTACAAAGGTTTTTTTGTAGTAATACATAATACTACTACTTGCTTTGATTGTGCAAAATTCTTTCGAGTAGATAAACTCGATTTTTTACACCTTCTTTATTTCGAATCGGATTATACAAAGAAGAATTTTTAAGCATTGCAATTAAGGTTAATTTTTCTTTTTCATTAAGTTCTTCGATGTTTTTATTAAAGAAAAATTTTGAGGCACTTTTTATTCCAATTTTTCGATATCCAAAATCATAGTGTACTAAGATAAATTTAAGGCATTCATTTTGAGTGAAATCCTTTTTTATTTTTAGATAGTATAGAGATTTTGTTAATGAATATCCATGTCTGTATGGGCCAGGACCAATACTGTTCACCGCATCTTGGCAGGGGCAATTATGTTCTTTTAGCTTTCTAAATATTTTATTATGTATATCAATAATGGATTTGAAATCTTCTTTCTTCGCATCTTTTATTTCATATGTAAGATTAACAAATTCTTTATTCTTATAAATTGGATTGAAGTCGCTTAGTAAATAACCAATTATGACTATTAAAAAGACGAGTAAATAAAAGAATATTTTCAGGGATTTTTTTACCATAAAAAAGATGTTTCCGTAGAGACGCACTGCAGTGCGCCTTTTCCGCACGCGTCTCTACGTCGTAATTTTATTTTTTCCTTCCCACAAATCGAATTACAGAACCTGTTCCGTTATGGAATAAACCTTCGCTGAGTTCGATTTCTTTTTCTTCCAATTCGATGATTTCGTAATTTGAAAAATCGGCTTTGATTTCTTCTATCGAAAATAAAGATTCGATGTCTTTTGGCCCGCCGACTTTTTCATTTTTGGTTACATATTCTAAATGCTTTTTGCTGAAAGCTTCAAATATAATAATACCGTTTTTGCGTAAAAGTTGATCAAGCTGTTTGTGAATTTCCGATTTAATTTCAGCTGGAAAATGCGCGTAAATCAATGCAATTGCATCAAATTGTTCTGCTTCGAAATCTAGAGTTTCTAATTCGCCAACTTGATAGTCAATTGAAACATCATTTGCTTCTGCAAGTTTCAAAGCTTTGTTTCTTCCTTCTTCGCTAATATCAAAGGCAGAAACTTTCCAGCCTAATTTTGCAGCAAAAATGGCATTTCGCCCTTCGCCTTCAGCAGGAAAAAGAATAGAGGCAGGGCTTAATTTTTCAAGTTGCTCTCTTAAGTAATTGTTGGGTTCTTCGCCGTATGCGAATTCTTCGCTTTTATAACGGTCGTCCCAACGCTGAGTCCAGTTGTCCATGGTTTATATATTGAATTTAATTATTAAAGGTTTATGGTCACTGTGCAAAGTCCAATCATTGTAAGCACCGACTTCCACACTTTCTAAAACTTCGACAAAATCATTTGAAGCAAAGCAATAATCAAGATGATAGGGTTTGTTTTCATGACGATACAAATACCAAGTTGGATGTTCTTCTTTGCCATGAATTTGATTGAAGTATTTATGATAAGTGCTAAAAATTTTCTTTTCGGCTAATTTGTTTACTACGGATGTATGATTTCCTTCGCGACGTGGTCTGTCCCAAATAGTATTGCTGTTGAAATCGCCAATTAAAATGGTTTTGGTTTCTTTGATTAGATTTTCGTAATAATTAATCGCTTTCCAAATCTGAGTAACATAAGCGCCATCTTTGTCTGCAGGATTATTTGCCCAAATGGCGAATAGCATAAAATCAGTTTTTCCGCCAGTAACAGCTATTGGTAGGATATTTTTAAAATCTGGATTATGGCAATCGAGTAGTTGAAAACGATAATCACTATAAGAAAAAACACCAACTCCTTTATGCGGATTTGTGCCGTACCAAAGAATATCGTTTGGTGTTTGTATTTCGGTTGGGAATTTTAATTTTTCAGGACTTTCACACTCAGAAATTACAACAATATCAGGATTGTGAGCTAGAATAAATTCTGCTTTTTTTCTGAATGCCATGTTGCAATTCCAAGCGATGATTTTCATTTGAAGCTAAATTATTTCTCACTCAAATATAATGATTAAGGAGAAGAATATTTTTGTGATTTATCAAAAAAAAATACCCTTCTTCTAAAAATAGAAAAAGGGCAGTTTATATATTTAGATTTCTTTAATCTTAGCCAACAAATTTTGTTTCACCACTATTTATGTCAATTTCAGCAAAATTATGTTTTCCGATCACGATAAGCAGTTTGTTTGAGTTGTAACCAACATACCTAATTTCAGGTTCTCCTTTTTTAGGTTTTCCGCAGATAGAAATTACATTGGTTTGCCATTTCAATTTTTTTCTTTTGTAGGCAGAAATGGTTTGTAAATCATTTTCAACATAATAAACCATGTTGTTTTTTTTGATTCCTCTTTTTTGCGTTTTAGCAAAATTAATTTCTGAGTTTTTCGAAATTAAGGCATCATCGTATTTTTGGGCAATACCTGTTTGCGTGACAATAAAAGTCAGCAATGACAATTTTAGAAATGGTTTCATTAGGATAGAATTGGGGGTTCATAATCACTTCAAATATAATTAATTAAACATATAATCCACATTATTTTGAAATAAAAAAATACCCTTTTCCAGAAATAGGAAAAGGGTAAAAATTATGAGTTTATTTTTAAGAAAAATTATTTTTTCCAGCTAAAAATTCTAGGATTAACAGAAATCATTAGCCAAGCCCAATTGTTGGTATGATTTGCTTCTCCATTTTTGATAAATTCCATTGTTTTAGAACCAAACATTTGAGAATAACCGCCTGTTACAGTGATGTCTTTTTTGAAATTATAACCAAAACTGGCGTCAATTTCAGTTCCCAAATACGACTCTAATTTTTCATTTGCAGGTGTAACAACGTCAGCTGCTGCTAAAAATACATGTGGCATCAAAGCAAACTGCCATTTGTTTATATTGTAATTCAATTTTATAAAAGCATCTTGCAAACCAACATTGTTTAAGTGATTTCCAACATAGAAATAATCCATGTAACCGTTAAATCCGTGGTTGGTTCCAAAAATGGGGTTGAAAGATTTAATTACGGTACTGCCGTCATTTGAAGCTTTTCCAGATAAAAATTCATATCCTAAACCTGCTTTAAATGATTCAGTAATGTTGTAATTAAAATTTGCGGCTGCATTCCAAGCGCTCACTTGCAGATCAGTACTTTTTCCTGTTTGTCCATATACCCAAAAGTTACTATCTATTTTACTTGTTTTGTAAGTTAGATAAGGGCCAAAAGTCTGTTTGTAATCAACCAAAAGTTTTGCATCTGCGTTTGCATATTCGTAACCCGTGTTAAGCAGCAAGAAACTTAAACCTAAATCAGTGCTAAATTGGTTGTGATACCAAGCATATTGCATAGCTTTATAATTGGCCACTGTATAAGGAGTTTGAACTACATTTTCAGCAGTTGAATTATAGGCACCCCCAAAATCTAATCTTTGTTTTTCGGTCTGATAAGTTATGGTAAGGGCATCGTGGCTTTGAGCTTGCTGCGCCCAGTCCATTTCGCCTAAAATGCGCTGATTGTCGTAAGAAAGAACCTGACGCCCTATTTTAGCGCTCCATTTTTCTGTAAAATTATATTGCGCCCAAGCTTCAAAAACTGCTACTCCATTTTTATCGGCAACGGTTGCAGTAGGAACATCGCCCCACGTTCTGGTATTTTGAAAAGTTAATTTTACGATTAAATCATCTTGTTTGAAATTAATATTTAGACGAGAACGTTGCGAGATCTGGGAAGTTCCTTTTTGTCCTTCTGGCAGCAAAGTTTTGTAACCGTTGCGATATTCAAAACGTGGCCTAATTTGCAGATTTACGTCTAATTCTTGCGCTTGTAAGGTAGCGCTAGCTCCTAGAAGTAACAGGAAAATAATTCTGATTTGTTTCATGGGTGATATTTTTTCAGGCGTAAATTTATAAGAAAAAGCCATCTTTTTCTATGATTGAGGCCATATTTCTAATTATTTTTTAATCTAAGTCTAATATGCAGGTTCCAATTTTGCTTTGCTTATTTTAACTTGTTTTTCCTTAGATAGTTGTGTTATAGTGTAATGCATCCAAACCAAACAACCTGTTGAGAAAAGTAAAATAAAAATCCATGAACTTGACCAGATTCCGGTTGCAGTCAGTAAATATCCGAAGATTATTGGACCGAAAAAACCACCCAAACCGCCTATCATTCCGACCATTCCGCCCACAACGCCAACTTCTGTTGGGAAATATTCAGGGATGTGTTTGTAAACTGCTGCTTTTCCGATTCCCCAAGAAATTCCGATTAGAATAACTAAAAGCAAAAATACCCACATGTTTGCGTCAAATTTAATAAGCGTTACTCCTTTGGCTATCAGTTCTTTTTTTGCAACACTTTGGTTATGAGCTACTACAACATCTTGCCAGCTTGTAGAAGTTGGGAAAATGGCATTTTCATTCGTATTGGCAGTTTTTTGTGCAATAGGATATTCTTTATCGCCAATTTTTACGGTTTTATCGCTGATTTCATTTACAACACCTTTTTTAGCGGCTAATATTCCTGGCCCAGAAGTGGTGATTTCCATTTTCGGAATTGATAATAAAGCACTTAAGATTACAGAAGAACCCAAAACCCAGTACATCACTTTTCTAGCTCCGAATTTATCTGATAAATAGCCTCCAAAAGCTCTGATTACTCCAGATGGCAAACTGAACATGGTTGCAAACAAACCGCCCATTACTAAGCTCGTTTGGTAAACGTTCATGAAATTTGGCAATAACCATTGAGAATAGGCTACAAAACATCCAAAAACTAGGAAGTAATACGCTCCAAAACGCCAAACTCTTTGCGATTTTAGTGGCAAAAGCATTTGCGAAACACTTTTGCCGCTACTTTCTATTTTTTTGTTTTGAGCGAAAATTAAAAAGGCAACACCGATTACGACCAATGAAACAGCATATATTACAGGAAGAATTTTCCATCCGTTTTGCGGATCATCAATTGAAAAATGATTTAATAGAGAAGGAGCTAAAAACGTTGTAATTGCGGCACCGGCATTTCCCATTCCGAAGATTCCTAAAGCGCGGCCTTGCCATTCTTTTGGATACCAGATTGATGTATAGCCAATTCCGACTGCAAAACTTGTTCCGACCATTCCGAATAAAAAGCTAAGTAAGGCAAACATGGCGAAACTGTCAGCGTAGGGAAGGAGAAACAGCGGAATCGAACAAAGCAGCAATAACAGTGAAAAAACATATTTCCCGCCAAATTTATCAGTTAAAATTCCGATAGGAAGACGCATGATAGATCCAGTTAAGATGGGAATACCCAAAAGCCATCCGACTTGATTAACATCCCAATGGAAAATTCCGTTATCTACTAAAAAAGTTACCAGAACCCCATTTAAGGTCCAGCAAGCAAAACACACTGTAAATGCCAATGTGTTCAAAAATAAAATTTTGTGTGATTGCGATAGTGAGTTTGTATTTTTCATAGTACTTATATTTTTATGTAAAAATAAGTACTACAACTTAGTTAAAACCTGCTAAAACGCAGTTTTTGAAAAATAATTACGTATTAATACGTATTTTTTAAATCAAAGAATACTCGGCGGCTTTATTAGAAAGTTCCATTAGGTTTTTCACTTTCAGCTTTTTCATTAAGTTGAAGCGATGAACTTCAGCAGTTCTTTTACTGATTTCGAGAGCTTCAGCTATTTCTTTGTTTCCTTTACCTGATAAAAGAAGCGTTAAGATTTCTTTTTCTCTTTTGGTAATCATCATTTCTTCGCCTAAAGTTTGTTTAGGTTCTAATGATGCTGATGGATTTGTTAATTGACTTATTAAGATAGAAGAAATGTCTCCGCTAAAATATTTTCCTCCTGCAGCGACACTATGTAATGCTTTTAGGAATTCTTCTTTGCTTGAACCTTTTAGTAAATAACCGTCGGCTCCGGCTTTTATCGATTTCAATACATATTCTTCCGATTCGTGCATTGAAAGCATGATGATTTTTACGCTGTTTTTTTCGTTTCTAAGTTTTTCTACTACCTCTATGCCCGTTAAGTTTGGCATACGAATATCTACTATAAGTAAATCTGGCTGTGTTGCCGCAACAACTTCAAGCGCATCTGCACCATCAATTGCTTCACCTACAACCTCAATGTTTGCTTCGTTTTCCAGTAAAGATTTGATTCCGTCTCTAACAAAAACATGGTCATCTGCCAATACTACACGAATGATATTGCTCATAATCTACTTAATTTTGATTCTGAATTTTTACGTATATTCATCTAAAAAGAAGATGCTAATATACGTACTTTTTTGATTTAAAATTCCATTTTTTTGAAATTCCAAATTCCAAGATTAAAAAATGATTAGAAATCCTTAGGATAAATTCGAATATTAAAATACCAAATTCCAAATTGAATATAGGATTGTCAGGCTGAGAGGAGTCGAAGCTCGTGCAAAGAAATTCCACAATCTAAATCGCCAATCTTTGTAGAGTTACTCGCGAAGATTTCTCGTTCCTCGAAATGACAAGATTGTGAGAGAGTTTTGTGTTCAACTTTGTCAAAGTTTTAAACTTTGACAAAGTTTCGTGACGTAAAGTATTTGGAATTTGGAATTTAAATATTGGAATTTCTATTTAAGTATCGGGATGTTGAACGTAATCCTCGTTCCTTCGCTAGGAATAGAGTTCATAAACACACGACCATTAATGTACTGGATTCTTTCTTTCATGAATAAAAGTCCCATTCCAGATTCGCTGTTGCGTTTTTTGTCGACTGAATTGACATCAAAACCTTTTCCGTTGTCGTCTACGATGATGCTAAGAAGTGTATCGCTGTGTGAAAGCTGCACAATTATATGAGTCGATTCGGCATATTTTATCGCGTTGTTGATAGCTTCTTGTGTAAGTCGGTAAATGTTGATTTCAATTAACGAATCTAGACGTTGGTCAAAATCGGTTTTGTTGTAAAATAGTATTTCTTTTCCAGTTAATTTGGATAGTTCATGCGTGAGTTTTGAAAGCGACGAAACTATTCCGTGATCGCTTAATTCGGGAGGCATAAGGTTGAAAGTCGCCGTTCTTACACCTTTGATGATATCCAAAGAAAGCTTCTTTAAATACTCAATTTTTTGTTCCGATTTTTCTCTATCATCCAGATTAATACTTTCTAAGCTGAATTTTAAACCCGTAAGCATTTGGCCAATTCCGTCGTGAATTTCCTTGGCGATTCGGTTTTGCTCGTTTTCCTGATTTTCAACGATCTTGCTTGAAATAATCTTTTGTTGATTGATTTTCTCAGTTGTGTTTTCAAGGTTCAAACGTTCTACTTCGCGTTGCGCTTTTTTACGTTCAGTGATGTTGAAACAAACAATCAAAAGTTCTAATTCATCTTTTTTGATCATTACGGGAACCATTGATAAATCGAGCCAAATTTCTTTTTCTTCTTTGGTCAGAATTTTCATTTCGCCCTGCCAGCCACTGCGCTGTTTTTCGAAAATCAGGCGGTCAAAATTAACCTGTTCTTTTTCGTCAGCAGTAAGGACTTCAGAGAATTTTTTATTAGATGAAAACTTGGTGTAATTTAAAAGTTTGGCAAATTTTTCTCCAATATGAATAATCGAGCCATCAGGTGAAATTCGGCAATACAGTAAAGTATTTTCCATCGCATAGTTGAGCGATTTTAATTCTTTAACTGAATTTTCCTTGATTTCGCTTAATACTTCGGTGTCGTATGCTAGTTTTAGAGCTTTCTTTTCAGAAGATAGAAGGCGTGTAATTAATCTTTCGATTTTCTTATTGGTTGGTTTGAAAATAAAGAAGAATTCTAAAACCAGAATCAAAAGTGTAAAACCAAATATCCAATATTCTATTCGGCGTTGTTCGGTTACTTTTTCGTGCGCTTCGAGATCGTATTGCGTTACAATCTGATTCATTTTCGAAAGGAAAATCCCTTCGTTTTCTAAAATAGTCTGAACCAGTTTTTGATTTTCAGATGTTGATTTTTTCTGCTGTAAATTTAATAAAAAGGCGTCCGTGGTTTTTGCAATTTTATTGAAAATTGGGTTGATTTCTAGATACAGCTTATTTAGTGTTTCTGATTTTTCTTTTGGAAAAGCTAGACTGTCATTTCCGTTTTCTAATGCATTTTGGTTTTTCTTCCAAAGTTCTAAAACCTCTTTTAAATGCGAAGTTTTTTTGGCTGTAGCCGAATCAGAAACATAATGCAAAATCAAAACTTCTTTGACAATCTTCTGACTCAGCATTCTCTGTTTGCCAGAAAAATTAATAATCTTAGAATCGCTTAACTGCTGATTCAGATTGTATTGAACCAGAAACTGACTGATAATTATGGTTAAGGCAATAGTTAGAAGCGCAAAAAAATACAGACGACGTAAATTTTTGAAAGTGATTTTTTCTACAGCTTCCTGATTGCTTTTCTTCATATCTTTTTACAATCCCAAAGAAGCTTTTATTAGGTTTAAGTTTTCTTCAGAATAATTGATTTTTAAGGCTTCTTGATGTCCTTTGTCCGACATTTTGTCCCAAGTTTTTTTGATGATGTTTTTCAGTTTTTCTTCGTCATGTTTATGAACAAAAGGTTCTAAGTAATATTCTAAAAAGACTAAGCAAATTACATCTTCCAATAATTGGGTTTCATGATCTTTTTTGAGCAGTTTTTTCTCAATTAAGAAAGAAACACGATCGATAAAAGTTTGATCGTAACCTGCTTTCGCCAGAATTTCGGCTGTAGTTTTTGAGTGGAATTTTTTAAGTTCTTCTCTCCATTTCAAGTAACCAACACGATCCATCGGATACGATTCGCGAGCGACTTTCCATCGACAGATATGTTGCGCTTTTGAGGCAATCTGAATTTCTTCGGATGCATTGGGCTCAAACTCCATCAGTTTTTTATACATCCTGTCTGAATACAATAATTCTTTTGGATATTCAGTATTTTGGTCTAATTCAATGTTCGGATCTTGTGCATTTTCGGCATCAATCCATTCGCTTGCTTTTTGAAAAGGTGTAGTCATTTTTTGGTTTGATAATAGAATTTCAAAGATACGGAATTAAGTTTTTTTTCGCCACGAATTCACGAATTTGCGCAAATTATTGTTTTTGTTTTTGCCACAGATTGCACAGATTAAGGGGATTTTTTCTAACGCAAACTTTAATCTTTGGCGATAATTTGAATTGTTTTCGCCACGAATTTCACGAATCTCCGCGAATTAAATTAGTGTAAATTCGTGAAATTCGTGGCGAAAAAAAATCCTTTTAATCTGTGTAATCTGTGACTTTAAAATTAGTCCGCAAAGCCAACAAATACTTCGTCTTCAACAATCTTTATTGGATATGTTGCTATTTTATAATCGTCTCCGTTTAGGCTTGTTCCGTCTATTAATGAAAATGTTTTTTTATGCATCGGACAGGCAATTTTGGGAATATCATCTGCAGATCCTGTCATGCCTCTTGAAAGCACCATTTCCATTTTGTGCGGGCAGGCGTTTTGGCAAGCGTACCATGCGTTACGACGCGTGAAATTGAAAATCGCGATTTGTTTGTTTTTGTATTTGATGCATCCGCCTCGGTTGGTTGGAAAATCTTCTACTTTACCAGCTTTGAACCAAATTGTTGCGTCGCTTGCATGAACTGTTTCGTATTGATTTAAGATTTCTTCCATTTTGATTGAGTTTTGATTTCCTGTTTCTTAGCCCTCTTTTTACAATCATGAGAGTTATGATGGCGCAGTAAAAAAGAGGGTAAGAAGGACAGCAAACGTTTGTGATTTTTTTTCTTTTTTTTCGGAGCTTATTGTTGTTTTGCCACAAAGACGCAAAGACACTAAGTTTTTTTCTTAAGTTTTTGTAATTTGACTTCGTGGCTTTGTGTCTTTGTGGCAAGATATTTTTTACGACCAAGCTTTTGGCATTTTTTGATCTCTTAGCGGAACAAAAACAGCATTATCGTCTTTTTCGTCTGAATTTATAAAGTGATTGAAACGTTTTAATAATCTTGGTTTTTCAAGAACTTGTTTCCATTCGCATTCAAAAGTATTTACCAGAGTTTGCATTTCAGCTTCAAGCGTTTCGCAGATTCCTAAACTGTCTTCAATAATGACTTGTTTTAAATACTCTAAACCACCGTCTAGTTTTTCTAACCAAGTTGAAGTTCTAATTAGCGGTCCAGCAGTTCTGATGTAATACATTAAGAAGCGATCCATGTATTTGATAACGGTTTCCTTGTCTATTTTTTCTGCCAATAAAACAGCGTGTTTTGGATTGGCTCCACCGTTTCCGCAGATGTATAAATTCCATCCGCCTTCAACAGCGATTAATCCGAAATCTTTTCCGCGAGCTTCGGCACATTCGCGAATGCAGGCAGAAACACCACCTTTTAATTTATGAGGAGAACGAATTCCTTTGTATCTGTTTTCGAGTTCGATAGCAAATCCGGCGCTGTCGTCCATTCCGTAACGGCACCAAGCATTTCCAACACAGCTTTTTACAGCACGGAGTGATTTTCCGTAAGCATGACCGCTTTCAAAACCATTGTCGATTAAGATTTTCCAGATTTTTGGCAAATCACTTAAATGAGCTCCGAATAAATCAACTCTTTGTGCTCCAGTGATTTTAGTGTATAAATCGAATTGTTTGGCTACTTCGCCAATTACGATTAATTTCTCAGCAGTAATTTCACCACCGGCAACTCTTGGAACAACAGAATAAGTTCCGTTTCGTTGAATATTGGCCAAAAATCTGTCATTTGTATCTTGAGTCGTTACGTGTTTATTTGCTGTGTCATTGTAAATACTAGAGAAAATAGAAGCAACAACAGGTTTGCAGACTTCGCATCCGTCGCCTTTTCCGTGATGATCTAAAACATCGTAGAAATTATCGTATTTGTTGATTTTTACCAAATCGAATAATTCTTGACGTGTATAGCTGAAATGCTCGCAGATTACTTCTTTTACTTCTTTTCCTAAAGATTTTTGAGTTGCTTTTACCAAGTCAGAAACCATTGGTTTACAGCCTCCACAACCAGAAGTTGCTTTAGTTGCTTTCACAACATCTGAAAGTGTTGCGCAAGATTCATCCAAGATTTTACAACAGATAGAACCTTTAGTAACATTTTCGCAAGAACAGATTACCGCTGTATCTGGCAAATCCATTACGCTTCCTAAAGATGAACCTTCAGAACTATCACGAGAACCTAAAATTAGATCTTCAGGGTTTTTAGGCAAGGCCATTTCGTTAATATAAATTTGGAAAAGCGAACCGTAATCGCTAGAATCTCCAACTAAAATTCCGCCCAAAAGCTTTTTTGAATCCTTTGTAACGTTGATTCTTTTGTAAACGCCGCTTAATTTATTTTCATAAATAATTGCTGTAACGTCATTATTTTCAATAAAAGGATCACCAAAACTCGCAACTTCAACACCAATCAATTTCAATTGTGTTGACATATCGATGGTTTCTCTCATGGTTTTATCACCATTTAAGATTTGTTCAGCAGCAACATCCGCCATTTCGTAACCTGGTGCAACAAGTCCATAAATGTTATGATTGTAAAGCGCCGCTTCGCCAATCGCAAAAATAGAAGGATCTGATGTTCGCATTTGATTGTTTACCACAATTCCGCCTCTTACACCAACTTCAAGTCCTGAAACTCTAGCCAGTTCGTCGCGAGGTTTGATTCCGGCAGAAATAACCAACATGTCTACTTTTAACAATTCGTCGTTTGCAAACATCATTCCTGTTATACTTTCCTTTCCGTCAATATATTGCGTTGCTTTGTTAAGATGAATTCCGATATTTAATTCTTCTATTTTTGATTGAAGCATATCGCTCGCGCCTTGATCCAATTGTCTCGGCATCAAACGCGGTGCAAATTCCACCACATGCGGATTCAATCCTAAATCGCGAACTGCTTTTGCCGCTTCTAAACCTAATAAACCGCCTCCCAGAACTGCAGCTTCGGTTGCTCCTTTTTGTCTTATTTTTTTAGCGTAAGCCATAATTGCATCCAGATCTTCTATTGTTCTGTAAACAAAAACACCTTCTTTTTCGACACCTTCAATTGGTGGTACAAAAGCAGAAGAACCAGTTGCTAAAACTAAGTAGTCGTACGTATGTGTTTTGCCTAAGTGTGTATGTATAGTTTTTGAATCACGGTTAATATCTGTAATTAGCTCCGATGTATTGAGAGTAATATTGTTTTCTGCGTACCATTCGGTTGTTGATAATGATAAGTCATCAGCCGTTTTACCTCCAAAGTATTCGCTTAAGTGAACGCGATCATAGGCGCGTCTTGGTTCTTCTCCAAATACTGTGATTTGATACTTTTCTTGTCCTGATTTTGCAACAAACTTTTCGCAAAATTTATAACCAACCATGCCGTTTCCAACTACTATTACTTTAATCATGATTTCTTTAATTAAGTATTACTCCGCAAATATAAGTATTTATACTTATTTAAATACGTAAATTATTTATTTTTTAATCGTAATATGTGTTTTTAAACTACGTATTTTAGCTTAACCTTTTACGTATCGCGGGTTTTGAGAGAATTTAAAGAGCAGTAAAAAGTTTAAATTTGAAAAGAATCTAAATAAGGAATTCAGAAAAATGTCGTAAATTCATAAGAATTTTATAGGTATTTTGAAAAAAGAAATATTTTTTTAAACTGAAATCCAATGAAAAATATACTCTCAATATTGTTATTATCAATTGTAATGATAGGCTGTAAAACGACAGCAAGCAAAGAATCTGGCGGAACAACTGCAGCAAGTTCTACAGAAGAAGATTTAAAATATTATTTTAAAGGGACTGGAAATGAACCGTTTTGGGGAATTAAAATAGGGAATGAGGAAATCGTTTTTACGTCATTAATTCCTGGAAAAGAAAAAATTACTTTTCCTGCTGTTGATGCCATTAAGGCAATGGATGCAAATGTAAAAATGTATAAAGTAAGTAATGAAAATACTTCAGCAACAATTTCGATTCAGCAATTGGATTGTCAGGATTCGATGTCTGGAGTGATTTCTCCTTATAGCGTAAAAGTTGAAATTAAAAATAACTCGGAATTAGAAACGAAGAAATTAAGCGGATGCGGAAAATATCTAACAGATTATCGTTTGCATGATATTTGGGTTTTGGAAGAATTAAACGGCTACAAAGTTTTTGCAACCGATTTTCAGAAAGAATTTCCGAGAATCGAGATTAATTCTGCAGAAAATAAATTTATGGGATATGGCGGCTGTAATTCCATAACGGGACAAATCTTTTTTGAAAAAGATCTTTTGCGTTTTACGAAAGTCGTTTCCACTTTAATGGCTTGTCCGCAAGGAAATAAAGAAGGTGAATTTTTAAAAGCTTTACAGAGTACTACAACTTATTCAATAGAAAATAATCAATTGACATTGTCAAATCCTTCTGGAAAATTGGCTGTTTTTAAGAAGGTGGATTAACTTTTATTTCTATTTTGCGCATTTTTTGTCATTTCGACGAAGGAGAAATCTCCACAAGAAGCTCCGCACAGTTTGGCTTATTACTTGCGAAGATTTCTCCTTCGTCGAAAT
>NZ_WUMO01000005.1 GCF_009826975.1 Flavobacterium sp. HBTb2-11-1
GGCACCGAAATTATGCGACGGCGGTACGGTTACAGTTACCTATAAAGTTACCGACAAATGTTATGAAACTACAATCAGCAGAGACTTTACCATTACGGCTCCAGCAGCAGTGGTTCCTGTTTCACCAGATCCGTTTAGTGCTTCCGCTTGCGCTTATGCCGATCAGGCCGCAATAAATGCTGCCTTTGAAATCTTCAAACAAGGCTTTAGCGTAAGTGGTGGTTGTGATGCAAAAGGTGTATTTGTTGGTAATCCGATAGCGCCAATCTTATGTCAAGGCGGAACTACCAGTGTAAGTTACATGATAACTGATAAATGTTACACTAATACAATCAGTAGAGATTTCACTATTACCGTTCCGTCAGCAGTAACCCCAGAGGCTCCTGCAGCAGTCAACGACTCAGCCTGCGCGTATGCCGATCAGGCCGCACTTGATGCCGCTTTCGAGACCTTCAAAGCAGGCTTTAAAGTGAGCGGAGGATGCGATGCGAAAGGCGAGATCCAAGGCAGTCCGGTTGCACCAAAATTATGCGAAGGAGGAACAACAACAGTTACCTATAAAGTAACCGATAAATGTTATGAAACTACTATTAGCCGAGACTTCACTATTACTAAAGTCAATGCGCTTAATGTTTCAAGTCCTCCAAACAAAACAGTTGTTTGTGGTGAAGACCCAGATGGCGCATTTGCTGCATGGATTGCTGGATTTAAATTTACAGGAGGATGTGCAGGAAATGTTCAAGTTACCGATTTATCTCAATTTGTGAAACCTCAGATTGGAACAGCATTAGTTATTGAATATGTTGTGTCAAACAATTGTGAAACAATTAAAAAAGTATCTACATTTTTGATTACTCCGTGTACAACTCCAATTTGTACCTATACTCAAGGAGCTTATGGAAATCTAGGAGGTACTGCATGTGTAGGAGGACAATCTTACAATACCGTACAGCTTATTTCGAAAGCATTAAGTAGTTATCCAGGAGGAACGATGACAATTGGTTTAGTTGGAAAATCTGTTTTGGTATCTAATAATCAAGCTGATATTGATGCTGTTATAGCAGTTTTACCAGGAGGAGGAGCAAGTAAAAAATTGGCAAATGGAGATCCTCATATAAGCGCATTACCTGCATCCTATCTTAAAAAAGGAGTGATCGATAATACCTTATTGGCTCAAACCATTACTTTAGGACTTAATTTAGGTATTGATAGCGAGTTGAGTAAATTTAAATTGCAGGCAGGTATATTGGCAGTTGCTCAACCTGAAGGCGGTTGCGGATCTAAAACTCCAAAAACACGTTCTTGTAATCCAGATGGGACAGTAAGTAATGAATACAAATATTACACTATTCCGAATAATGTAGTGAGTAAACTAGGTGGAGATAAAACAGTTGGTGATTTGTTTAACTTGGCTAATCAAGCATTAGGAGGCGGAAACACTTATGGACTTTCTCTTTCTGATATTGCAAGCTTGGTAGATTTAATAAACAATGCATTTGATGAATGTAGAATCGCAATAGGATACAACATTCAACCACTTGCTTGTACAGCTACTCAAGAATCGATAGTTACTCAGACATCTACTACTCAGGAAACAACAGTAATGGAAAGCACTGCAAAAGAAAGCAAAAAACCTGGTTTTGATGCTTATCCTGTTCCATTCAAAAATTACATTACGATTCGTTATAACTTTGATTATGCTACCAATGTAAAAATTGAATTGTTTGATCTATCAGGAAAACTGTTATCTTCAAAAACAGATACAGATTCTTATTTTGGAAAAGAATACAACTTTAATATTGATTTCTACGTAGGTAAATTCCAAGTTTACATTTTACAAATTACAACTAACAAAGGCAGCAGTACTAAAAAAATCATTTCTGCCGGTAATTAATTTAATTAATAAATCTTATTTAAAGCATCCGTTAAGAGCGGGTGCTTTTTTTTTTTTTTGAAAATTATTTTTTTTGTTTTATCCTTTAATTACGAGTGTTTTACGAGTAAGATGATTCAGCAAATGTAGATGAGATTTAAAAAAAGTTAGTGGAAAATCATGTTTTTCTTTTTTTTGGTTTAATTTTTGGAATACCTTTATAGTATAATCCTTAAAAAAAATAATTATGAAAAAGATACTTACCTTATTTGCAGTTATCGGTTTAATTGCATTTTCTAGCTGTGAAGGACCAGAAGGGCCTCCAGGACCTCCGGGTGAATCAATAACTGCCCCGGTTATTGATGTAAATAATGTTAACTTTGCATCAAATGGAGATGGAGAGGTTATAAATTTTGGTTTTACACTTTATCCGGGCGATGTAGCTTTGGCTTATAGAGCAACAGGGACAGCAAATGGAAGCACCGTTTGGAGTCCAATTCCAGAATCACATTATTATGATGATGGGACTTTATTTTTCACTTATAAATTTAATTTCAGCCGAGTAGATTTTGAGCTTTATCTAGATGGATTTGAATTGAATACTGTACCAGCTGATTTAAGAAATAACCAAAAATTCCGTATTGTAGTTATTCCTGGTAATGATCCTATAATTAGTAATAAGTCAGTTAATAAGGCGGATTACTCTGATTACAATGCTGTTATTGCGAAATATCATATTGATGATAGTAAGGTTAAAACGATTAATTTATAATTGAAAGAACTGATATTGTTAAGAAAAAAGGAAATCATCACGATTTCCTTTTTTTTATAAATATATGTTATGTATCTAATTATTCTTCGCTTGACGAATCATTTAAAACTTTTTCTGGTCCGAACTTAAGAGAAACCAAAATTCCTACTAGAAGAGATAAAGCAATAAATCCTAATGAAGCCCATTCTGGAACGTGGAAGAAATCGTGTAAAAGCATCTTTAATCCCACAAAAGCTAAAATTGCAACTAAGCTATATTCTAAATAACTGAATTTTGCCAGCATATTTGCTAAGAAGAAATACATAGAACGTAATCCTAGAATAGCAAAAATATTAGAACTGAATACTAAAAACGGATCTTTGGTTATAGCAAGAATTGCAGGAACGCTATCTACAGCAAATAAAACGTCCATAACTTCAATAACGATTAAGGCTACGAATAATGGAGTAGCCGCTTTTTTTGCTGTTTTGGTTGAAATGAAAAATCTTTCTCCATCCATTTCAGATGTAATAGGCATAACTTTGCCTAATGTCTTGTAAACGAATGAGTCTTTTGGGTGAAAATCTTCTTCTTCTCCGGAAAAAAGCATTTTTATAGCAGTAAATATTAAGAAAACTCCAAATACATAAGTTGTCCAAGCAAATTTATTGATTAGCATTACTCCAAAGAAAATCATCAATCCGCGGAAAACTATAGCGCCTAAGATTCCCCAGAACAAAACGCGGTGCTGGTATTTTTGCGGAATTTTGAATGAAGCAAAAATAATAGCAATAACAAAAATGTTATCGACACTTAGCGAAAGTTCAATTAAGTAACCCGTTATAAACTTCATCGAAGCGACTGATGGTTTTAAATCATCTGGGTTTGCGATATAATCTGTAGTGTACAGCCAATAAATCACCCCCGAAAACAGGAAGGATAGAGTAACCCAAACTAAGGTCCATTTGCTGGCTTCTTTTGTGCTAATAATATGTGGTGTTTTGTTGAAGACTCCTAAGTCTAAAGCAAGAATAAAAACTACAGCAAGTAAAAAGAGTGACCAGACTATCATAATGATTTTTTTTAAATGATTTACAAAGATAAGTTTTGAAGTTTAACTTAAAAATTAAATTTATCAGAAACTTGCTTTTAAAATTATAAGTTATGAGTTATGAGTGAGATTTGTCAAAGTTTCAAACTTTGACAAAGTTGAACTTGTTAAGATTGTTTCAAAAAAAAAGTGCCAGCAAATAAATGTGGCACTTTTAGAATATAATGTAAGCTTTGAATTATAGCGCTGAGTTAACAGTTTTGATAATTCTAGCAGCGATTTTGTAAGGGTCTCCGTTTGAAGCTGGTCTTCTATCTTCTAACCAACCTTTCCATCCTCTTTGAACAGTCATTAAAGGAATTCTGATTGAACATCCTCTGTCTGAAACTCCATAAGAGAAATCGTTGATAGAAGCAGTTTCGTGTTTACCAGTTAAACGTTGCTCGTTGTAAGCTCCGTAAACCGCGATGTGCTCTTTTGTAACAGGACGGAAAGCCTCGCAGATTTTCTCGTAAACTTCTTGAGAACCGCATGTTCTAAGAACTGTGTTAGAGAAGTTAGCGTGCATACCAGAACCGTTCCAGTCTGTATCTCCTAGAGGTTTTGGGTGATATTCGATATAGTAACCATATTTCTCAGTTAAACGGTCTAATAGGTAACGAGCAACCCAGATTTCGTCTCCAGCTTTTTTAGCTCCTTTAGCGAATAATTGGAACTCCCATTGTCCGCAAGCAACCTCTTGGTTGATTCCTTCAAAGTTGATTCCAGCAGCGATACATAAATCAGCGTGCTCTTCAACTAATTTTCTACCATGTGTGTTTTTTCCACCTACTGAACAGTAATACATCCCTTGTGGAGCAGGGTACCCTCCAACTGGGAAACCAAGTGGAAGTTGAGTTTTAGTATCCATAATGAAATACTCTTGTTCGAATCCAAACCAAAAATCATCATTATCATCATCAATTGTAGCTCTACCGTTAGAAGGGTGTGGTGTTCCGTCAGCATACATAACTTCGCACATTACTAACCATCCGTTGATACGAGTTGGATCTGGATAGATTGCAACTGGAACTAATAAACAGTCAGAAGATCCACCTTCAGCTTGTCTTGTTGATGAACCATCAAATGACCAATTTCCAAGTTCTTCTAATGTTCCTTTGAAGTTTTCGTGCTCTTCAACTTTAGTTTTACTTCTAAGATTTTGAGTTGGTTCATATCCGTCTAACCAAATGTACTCTAACTTAATTTTAGCCATAATAATATAAATTAATTTTTTTGTTTTTTTTCGTTGGGTCAAATATAGATTTATTTTTTTAGTCCCAAAAATTAGGGGGCTATTTTGTTTTGCGAAGTATAATTTTTTGGATAAGCGCAATTTTGATAGGGGTATATTTTTAAAAAAGCAATTTTATGAACCTTAAAAAAATAAATTCGTAATAATTAAGGCCCATTTTTGAATTTATGAGTTAAGAAATTATGAAAAAATGTTTATTTAATCAATAATACCGTACAGTTTTGTTATATTTCTGCGATTTGAATTCATTATTCTTCATAAAAAGCGTCTTCTGTTGAAAAATCGTTGACTAAATTTCTATTGTTTATGTTTACAATAGGCTCATTTATTGTTTATATTTGTCTCTTATTTTTTTAATGAAAATTATTACGAATTTAAAATATACATAACCATGTCAACATTACGTTTTCAAGCTTTACAACAAGCATCTAACAGAAAGCCGGTGCATTTTGAAGAAATTGGCCGAAAATCAAATCTTTTCGGTTCAAATGTGTTTAATGAAAAAGCAATGAAGCAATATTTAACTTCAGATGCTTTTAGAGGAGTAAGAGATGCCATCCAGCATGGAACAAAAATAGATAGAAAGCTGGCTGATTATATTGCCATGGGAATGAAAGAATGGGCTTTGTCTAAAGGTGTGACTCATTATACGCACTGGTTTCAGCCATTGACAGGAACAACAGCAGAAAAACACGATGCTTTTTTTGAAACTTCTTATGACGGAAGCGAATCTGTAGAAAAATTTGGAGGCGCGCAATTGGTACAGCAAGAACCAGATGCCTCTAGTTTCCCGAACGGCGGAATCAGAAATACGTTTGAAGCAAGAGGTTATACAGCTTGGGATCCAACTTCTCCAGCTTTTATATATGGTACAACTTTATGTATTCCGACAGTATTTATTGCGTACACTGGTGAGGCTTTAGATAATAAAATACCTTTATTAAGAGCATTATCTGCAATTGACGAAGCTGCTACAGAAGTTTGTAAATACTTTGACAAAAACGTAAAAAAGGTAACAGCAACTTTAGGATGGGAACAAGAATATTTCTTGATTGACAAAGCTTTGGCAAATTCTCGCCCAGACTTAATGATGACAGGGAGAACATTATTAGGACATACTTCTGCAAAAGGACAGCAGTTAGACGATCATTATTTCGGATCTATTCCAACTCGCGCTCTTACCTATATGAGAGATTTAGAGCAGGAATGTATGTTATTGGGTATTCCAGTAAAAACGCGTCACAATGAGGTTGCGCCAAATCAGTTTGAGTTGGCTCCTATTTTTGAAGAAACCAATTTAGCTGTTGACCACAACTCTTTACTAATGGATGTAATGCAGAGAGTGGCTGAACGTCATGACTTTAAAGTATTATTTCACGAAAAACCATTTAAAGGCGTAAACGGATCAGGAAAACACAACAACTGGTCATTGGCTACCGATACAGGAGTTAATTTATTGAGTCCGAGTAAAACGCCAATGAGCAATTTACAGTTCCTGACTTTCTTTATTAATACAATAAAAGCAGTAAACGATAACGAAACTTTGCTTAGAGCTTCTATTGCAACAGCAAGTAACGATCACAGATTAGGAGCAAACGAAGCGCCGCCAGCGATTATGTCTGTATTTATTGGTGCTCAATTGACAAAAGTTTTATCTGAACTAGAAAGCGTAACAACAGGAAAACTTTCGCCAGAAGAAAAAACAGATTTGAAATTGAATGTTGTTGGTAAAATTCCAGACGTATTATTAGATAATACAGATCGTAACAGAACTTCGCCTTTTGCTTTTACTGGAAATAAATTTGAATTTAGAGCAGTGGGTTCAAATTCAAACTGTTCAAATGCAATGACAACTTTGAATGCGATTGTAGCAAAACAATTATTTGACTTTAAGAATGAAGTGGAGAACTTGATCGAGTCGAAAGACATGAAAAAGGACGATGCTATTTTTAATGTTTTAAGAGAATACATCAAACAATCTAAAAAAATCCTTTTTGAAGGCGACGGTTATAGCGAAGCTTGGGAAAAAGAAGCGGCAAAAAGAGGTTTAAGCAATTTCAAAACTACTCCAGAAGCGATTAAGGCTAAGGTTTCTAAACAAGCATTGGATTTGTTTGAGCAATTAGGAATTTTTAATCATGTTGAAGCTGAAGCGCGTTATGAAATCGAATTGGAAGAATACACTAAAAAAATCCAAATTGAAGGACGTGTTTTAGGAGATATTGCTAGAAATCATGTTATCCCGACTGCAATTCGTTACCAAAATACTTTAATTGATAATGTGAAAGGATTAAAAGAAATTTTCGGAAAGGATTTTGAAGCATTAGCTAAAGAGCAAATTGTTTTAATCAAAGAAATTTCAGGTCATATTGAAGGAATCAATTCAAAAGTATTGGCCATGACTAACGAAAGAAAGAAAGCCAATCAATTGACAGATGCTCAAAAAATGGCAGAAGCATATTGCAATAACGTTAAACCTTATTTTGATGAAATTCGTAATCACTGTGACAAATTAGAGTTATTAGTAGATGACGAAAGTTGGACATTAACTAAATACAGAGAATTGTTATTCACGAAATAATAGTTTTTGCTAAATATTTTTTTGCCACGAATTGCACGAATTCGCACGGATTTATTTTTTTTTAATCTTCTGATGAAGATGATTTTGTAGAAAGAATAAAAATTTGTGAAAATTTGTGCAATTCGTGGCAAACTTTTTTTAAATCAAGCATGCGAATCATTCAAAAGAATTAAAAAAAAGGGATTATCTTTGCAGCACATCAACACAAACTAATTTTCATGAGTTCAGATTCTAGCAAAAGATATGCACAAAGAGGTGTTTCGGCATCAAAAGAAGACGTACATAACGCTATAAAAAATATTGACAAAGGTTTATTTCCGCAGGCATTCTGTAAAATTGTTCCTGATTATTTAACTAAAGATTCAGAGCACTGTCTAATCATGCACGCTGACGGAGCTGGAACAAAATCATCTTTAGCATATATGTATTGGAAAGAAACTGGAGATCTTTCGGTTTGGAAAGGAATCGCTCAAGATGCCTTAATCATGAATATTGATGATTTATTATGTGTTGGTGCGACAGATAATATTCTGCTTTCTTCTACTATCGGAAGAAATAAAAACTTAATTCCTGCTGAAGTTATTTCTGCCATCATCAACGGAACAGAAGAATTAATCAATGAATTAAAATCATTTGGAGTTACCATTCACTCAACAGGTGGAGAAACTGCCGATGTTGGAGACGTAGTTCGTACTATTATTGTAGATTCTACTGTAACAGCAAGAATGAAACGTTCTGATGTTGTAGATAATGCAAACATTCAAGCAGGAGACGTAATTGTTGGATTGGCTTCTTTTGGTCAGGCGACTTACGAAAAAAGCTATAACGGCGGAATGGGAAGTAACGGATTAACTTCTGCACGTCACGACGTTTTCGGCAAATATTTGGCTAAAAAATATCCTGAAAGTTACGATGCAGCAGTTCCAGAAGAATTAATTTATTCAGGACAAGTAAATCTGACTGATGAGGTAGAAAACAGTCCGATAAATGCAGGTCAGTTAGTGCTTTCGCCAACTAGAACTTACGCACCAATTATCAAAAAGATTTTAGATAAATACACACCAAAAGATATTCACGGAATGGTACATTGCAGCGGTGGCGCACAAACTAAAATTTTACATTTCGTAAAAGATTTGCACGTTATAAAAGATAATTTATTTCCAGTGCCGCCATTGTTCAAATTAATTCAAGAACAATCAAAAACAGATTGGAAGGAAATGTATCAAGTCTTCAACTGCGGTCACAGAATGGAGCTTTATGTTCCGGAAAATATCGCACAAGATATTATTGAAATTTCGAAATCATTCAATGTAGACGCACAAATCGTAGGTAGAGTAGAAGCTTCGGATTCTAAAAAGCTTACTATTACTAGCGAATACGGAACATTCAATTATTAATTTTAAAGTTGCAAAGGTTCAAAGGTTCAGAGTTGCAAAGATTTTGAAACTTTTAAAAATAATTATTAAATTTAGAGATGCATAATTGTGCATCTCTATCTTTTTTTAAATATTATATTATGTACGAATTACTTTTTTGGAGATATCTAGACGAAATTTACCTGAATAATCAGGAAGTTTATGAAGCGCTTGTTGAAAAACAAGAAGTTGAAGGTCTGGCTGAACTTCAAGTTGAAGTAATCGTGAATAGAATCAATTCTGTTTTTTCAGAATGGGAAAGAGTGGATGAAAATAGCTGGAAGAATCCAAAAGGGAAAGGTGCATTTCAAGTAATTACCACTCCGCAAAGTATAAAAATTGACTGCTACGGAACAGAAGGAAAAACCATGAATAAATTAGTAGATATCATGGAAGAATTCAAATGCCCGCTTTACGATCCGCAAGTTCCAGAACGTTACGATGAAATGAGCGAATAAGTTTTGTTTCAGATTTAAGTTTTAAGTTTTCGGCAAAATTTGGAATTTAGAATCATCAATTAATGAATTATGTTTTTTAAAAATAGATTTTGTTGTACTTTTCTGCATTAAAAATAACAGAAGCTATTTAACGAAAAACTATACAATGACTAAAACAAAAATTAGCAAATTCCTTTTTAACATATCGGTTTTAATTCTTTTTTCTACTGCCTTAAATGCACAAAAAAAAGCGGAAGGCAACCGAAATCTAATTCAATACGTAGACCCAATGATTGGTACAGCCAAAATGGGGCACACCTATCCAGGCGCAACAGTTCCTTTTGGAAGTGTACAATTGAGCCCAGAAACCGATACCATTGCTTACAGTTTAAACGGAAAGTATAATGGCGAAGTCTATAAATACTGTGCTGGTTATCAGTACGAAGATAAAACGATTGTAGGTTTCAGCCATACCCATTTCAGCGGAACTGGGCATTCAGATTTAGGCGATTTCCTGATTATGCCAACAACAGGAAAACTGCAATTAAATCCAGGTGTGGCATCAAAACCTTTATCTGGATATAGATCGGCATTTTCGCATTCTACGGAAAAAGCTGAACCTGCTTATTATAGCGTTTTTCTGGAAGATCATAAAATAAAGGCAGAATTGACGGCAACAACTCGTGTCGGAATGCATCAATACACTTTTCCAAAATCTGATGAAGCACACATCATTCTCGATTTAACTTCAGGGATTTATAATTATGATAAAAAGAATGTTTGGACATTTGTTCGTGTAGAAAACGATACTTTGATAACAGGATATCGTCAGACAAATGGTTGGGCAAGAACTAGAACGGTTTATTTTACAATGTCATTTAATAAACCAATTAAAAATTACGGACAAGCAGTTCAAGAAAAAAGCGTTTACAGAGGTTTCTGGGGAAGATTTGATCAAACGAAAAATTTTCCAGAAATGGCAGGACAAAACCTAAAATTGTTTTTTGATTTTGATACGAATGAAGGAGAAAAAATCAAAATCAAAATGGCATTGTCGCCTGTGAGTTCTGCGGGAGCATTAGAAAACATGAAAAAAGAAACACCTGATTGGGATTTCGAAAAAGTAAAAAAGCAAAGTCAGGAAGTTTGGAATAAAGAATTGAATAAAGTTCAGGTTGAAACCACTCAAAAGGAAGATTTGGTTAATTTTTATACCGCAATGTATCATGCATTTTTAGGACCAACGGAATACATGGATTTAGACGGAAATTATAAAGGTCTGGATATGAATGTTCATAAAGCAGAAAGCTTTACCAATTATACCAGTTATTCGCTTTGGGATACGTACCGTGCTTTGCATCCATTATTTAATATTGTGCAGCCAAAAAGAAACGGAGATATGGTAAGTTCGATGCTGGCACATTCGAATCAAAGCGTTCATAAAATGCTTCCAATCTGGTCACATTATGCTAACGAGAATTGGTGTATGATTGGCTATCATTCTGTTTCGGTTGTGGCAGATGCAATTGTAAAAGGCAATATCAGTTTTGATGCCGAAAAAGCGCTTCAAGCTTGTGTTAATACTGCAAAAGTGCCGTATTATGATGGTTTAGAATTTTATATGAATAAAGGCTATGTTCCAGAAGATAAAAATGGCGCTTCGGTTTCTAAAACTTTAGAATATGCTTATGATGATTGGGCAATCGCTCAGGCAGCAAAGAAATTAGGAAAGACAGCTATTTATAATGAATTCATCAATAGATCTAAAAATTATAAAAATGTTTACGATGAGAAAACAGGTTTTATGCGTCCAAAATTGAATGACGGAACATTTAAGAAAGAGTTTGATCCATTAGATACCCACGGACAAGGTTTTATTGAAGGGAATTCTTGGAATTACAGTCTGTATGTTCCGCAAGATCCTGCCAATATGATTCAATTGATGGGAGGAAATGAGAAATTTAAAGTTCGTTTAGACTCATTATTCAATATGCATCTTCCAGACAAATATTTTGAAAATACTGAAGATATCACAAGAGACGGGATTATTGGAAATTATGTTCATGGAAATGAGCCTTCGCATCATGTTGTGTACTTGTACAACTGGACAGATTCTCCGTGGAAAGCGCAAGATAAAATTAGAATGATCTTAAAAAAAATGTACAGAAATGGTGCCGATGGTTTAGGCGGAAATGACGATTTCGGACAAATGAGTGCTTGGTATATTTTTAGTAGTTTAGGATTTTATCCAGTTGCTCCAGGTTCTGATGAATATGCATTAGGAAGTCCGCTGATGAAAAATGCTGTTTTGAATTTAGAAAACGGAAAAACTTTTGAAGTAGAAACCATAAATCAATCAGATAAAAATGTATTTGTTTCAAAAGTACTTTTGAATGGAAAAGAACTTTCGAGACCTTTCTTGAAACATGAAGATGTTATGAATGGCGGAAAAATTACTTTTTATATGAGCAACAAGCCAAATAAGAAGCAATATCAAAATTAGTTTTACATCTGTCACCCTGAGCGGAGTCGAAGGGCTTTCTAGCTTGAGGGCTTCGACTCCGCTCAGCCTGACAAAACGATATTATTTTAATTCGTGAAAATTTGTGAAATTCGTGGCAAAACAATAAAAAACTTCACGAAATTTGCACTTCAAATAAAGACAATCAATATGAAGATCAATTTAAAATCAGGAATAGATAAACTGCTTTTCGGAATGAAGCAGAATGACGTAACAGCTGCTTTAGGAAAACCTGATAAAAACTATAAAGACGAAGATGATAACGTAATTTTTGTTTACAATGCTCATAAAATGAGATTAACTTTTTATCAGGAAGAAGATCTTAAATTGGGATATATTGTAGCTTCAAGTAATGACTTAGAAGTTTTCGGATTCAAATTAATCGGAAGAAAAATTGCTGATGTAAAGAAAGATTTCGCTGCAAAAGGAATCAATAAATACAATCAAGAGACTTTTGATACTTTTGAAAACTATTTCAACGAAGACAATTGGTTTATCCTTCAAACAGAATTTGATGAGGTAGTGAAGTTTGAAATTGGAGCGATCATCAACAACAAAGATGAGTTTGATTGGAAATTTCCTGTGAAGAAATAGGTATAATATTGTCATCCTGACGGAGGAAGGATCACACAAGAAACTCCACAAAGTATATTTGATAATCTTTGACGATTAGCAAGTGCGATCCTTCGTTCCTCAGGATGACAAAGCATAAAAAAAACCGACAATCACTTGTCGGTTTTTTTATGCTTTAAAAGGAAATTAACCTTTTAACCATGCATTTTTAAGTTTCTCTTTTGAAGCATCAGTGGCTTTAAAAGTTTCAGCTTCTTCAAATGGCAGTTTTACGGTTCCTTTAATGGTCTCTTCTTTTCCGCCACGTTTTACTTTCAAAGTAATTGGATCATTATCTTTCCAGTTTTCGCTTTCAGTAATCAAATCATAAATGTTATCCAAATTGTATGCTTTATTATTTACAGCTAAGATTTTATCGCCACCTTTTAAATTCAAGTTTTTGTAAAATTCAACAGATTCTGAATCTGGGCGAACAGCGATTTCTTTTGTTGCTTTATCAACCGTAATGTATGGAGTTTGCCCTTTAATAAACGGATTTCCAGATTTTTTCTCCATTGCTTTTGTAACACCAACTTTAGCTAGGTAAAAGTCGTACGGAATTGGAGTAGTTCCAGCTACATATTTGTTTAAAAATTCTCCAACTTCAGGATAAGTCAAAGAAGTGATTTTAGCAAATAATTCATCGTCATTGAACGGTTTTTCAACTCCGTATTCATCAGATAGCTTGTGCATTAGATCCAAAATACCTCTTTCGCCATTGCTTTTTTCTCTAATGATAATGTCAATGCACATTCCGATTAAAGCTCCTTTTTGGTATACATTTAAATATTGGTCTTTATAAGGCTGTTCCAATACATTTTTACTCATTACCGTAAATGACATTGTATCATCCAACTGTTTAGATTGTGCAATCTTGTCGGCAATACGAGTGTAGAATTCAGCTTCGTCAATCAAACCTTGGTTGATTTGGAAAAGATTAGCAAAATATTCTGTTACACCTTCATACATCCATAAATGTTCAGACATTTTTGGCGCATTGTAATCAAAATACTGAATTTCTTTTGAGTGAATAGTTAATGGCGTAACAATATGGAAGAACTCGTGAGAAACCACATCTTTCATAGATTCTACCAATTTTTCTTTTGGCATAGATTCTGGCAACACTACAGTTGTAGCAGTTGGGTGCTCTAAAGCTCCAAAACCGTGCGCATCGTCTTTTGCCATGCTTGACAAGTACAATAACACAGTATATTTTTTAGTAGAATTTACTTTTCCTAAAAAGTTTTTCTGTGCTGTCATCATCGTTTTCATCTCTGGAGTAATGCTCTCAGCAGTATATTTTCCAGTCGGCGAGTACACCGCAATTAAAATGTCCATTCCGTTTACATTGAAAGTAGTGTAATCTGGTTTAGAATACATAATTGGGTTTTCTACCAAAATAGCATAACGAGAAGTCGTGAACACATCAGAGGTATTGCTTGCATCTTGATCGGTCATAGAAGTTGCGCCCCAAAGTGTTTCAGGATGTGTGATAGTAACTTTGTACGGAACATCTAATTTATCTTGAAAATAGCCTACAAATCCATGCGTATTAACCATGAAATTTTTTCCGGCATCGATATTTGTTCCTGCTGGAGAGAAAACGTCATCGTTTCCAAATCCAGTTCCTTTTTCAGTATCGAAAGTATCGTTTACTAAATAAGTGATTCTTTTTAACGTTTTTGCGTTTGAAATAGACCAAGAATTATCGTCTAATCTTTTTACTGTAAGCGGATTCCCTTTCGCATCAAATGCTCTGAAATCTTCAGAATACTTTCCGTAATTATCTGTTGAATAAGTTCCAGGAACGGTTTTCGGAATGCTATAAACAATTTCATCCGTTTTAATAGCTGGAGGAGTAACAGTTACTAAAACTTTATCGTCTTTAACATCGGTTAAATTGATATTAACTTCAACTATATTGCTTTTTGCGGCTCCAGTGCTCCCTGTTTTACAGCTCCAAAAAGTGACCGCTAGAGCTAAGGTGTAAAGTATTTTTTTCATTTGTATATGTTTAGTTAATTATATTTGACACAAAAAGTGACGAAAAGTTACTGAAAAATAACATTATTTTAAAAATAAAAAAAACTCCTGAAAAAACAGGAGCTTTATGTTAGTCTAATTTATTCTTGATATAATATTTTCCGTCCAAATCTTCATCAAAATCATCTATTTTTACTGGTTTTGGTTTCGGTTTATTTGCAATTGCCTTCTTTTTCCACATTTCAAATTTTTCAAGAGGCATTTTCTTTTTCATGAGGTCTAGGACTTCTTTTTCTGCCAATCCAAATTCTTTTTTTATAATTTCAAATGGATTTCTTTCTTCTAAAGCTAACGAAACAAGTCTTTCGGTTTGTTCCGGAGTTAATTCTTTGCGGCTACTCTTTTTCATCTCGTGAAAATTAATTCAAAATAGGGTGTTAATTATTAATAGATTGATTTTCAATTCTTGTATCAATATTAAAAAAAAAAATAATAAGTTGGTTCAGGAAAGTGCACTTTTTTTAGAGAATTTAGCTGTTTTTGAAGGATCTTGATTTTTGAAATGGAATTTTTAACAGATTCTTCAATTCATTATTTTCTTCAGGAAGCATATGAGTATCTACACCATATACGAGCTGATCTTTGGGCAAATAGGTGAAAGTTCCAAAAAGTCTGTCCCAGACAGAAAAAATATTTCCATAATTGCTATCTGTGTATGGCAATACATAATGATGATGCACTTTATGCATATTCGGAGAAACAATAAAATAGCTTAAGAAAACGTCTAATTTTTCTGGAAGCGAAATATTGGCGTGATTAAATTGTGAAGCGATAACCGATAATGACTGATATAGAAAAACCATCCACATTGGAGTCCCAACAATTAAAACGCCTAAAGTGGTAAAAACAAAACGGACTACGCTTTCTCCCGGATGATGTCTATTTGCTGTTGTGGTGTCGATCCAAGTGTCGGTATGGTGCACTAAATGGAATTGCCAAAGAATTTTTACTTTATGTTCTACCAAATGAGCTAAATAGGCTCCAATTAAATCCAAAAGCAATAATCCAATTATGGTATAAAGCCAGAGAGGCATTTGTGGAAGCCATTGGAGAATTCCAAAATTATTTTCGATTGTCCAAGCGGCAGTTTTTATTAAGATAAAAGCAAGAATAAAGTTGACTACAATGGTGGTGAAGGTAAAAAAGAAGTTTATTCCAGCGTGAGGCCATTTTTTATATTGCATTTTAAACAAAGGAAAACTGTTTTCAATAAGCCAGAAAATAGTAATGCCGCCCACTAGAATAAGGCTTCTATGCGACGATGGAATCGTACTGAAATAAGAAATGATTTCGTTCATAATACATACATATTTGAGATGAAATAAAATTTTCTTGTCGATTTTATCCAAAAAAAGAGAAAATCAAATATAAATATATCAGATTTTCTCTTTCGATTTCAATTATGTACCAACTAATTGACTATTATTTTTTGATGAGGCTGATTATAAATAATAAAACCCAAGCACCACCTACGGCAATCAGAATTTGCCAGAGAAGGCCGCCGCCTCCAATACCAAGTTTTCCGGCAATCCATCCGCCGATAAATCCGCCTATGATTCCGACTACAATATTGCCAAGTAATCCAAAACCAGAACCTTTCCAGATTTGACCAGCTAGCCAGCCTGAGATTGCGCCAATAAGTAAGAAGTATAAAAATCCCATGATTTGTTCTTGAATTATTTGTTAATGATTTCTTTGTGTAATATTAAGCTTCAGCATGATTTTGAAGCAGTGTCTTATAAAGGAAACCAGCCGCTAATGCACCAAGAATAGGGGCGACCCAAAACAGCCAAACCTGAGATAATGGCTCTCCGCCAACAAAAATAGCTTGAGATAATGATCTCGCAGGATTTACAGAAGTATTCGTAATTGGGATACTGATTAAGTGTATTAAAGTCAACGCTAAACCAATTGCAATTCCAGCAAATCTTCCGTTTGCAAATTTATCGGTTGCACCTAAGATCACTAATAAGAAGAATAAAGTGAGTACAAATTCTGCAATAAAAGCAGATTGTAACGAATAACCATCAGGAGAAAAAGCTCCAAAACCATTAGATGCAAAGGCTCCTGCTTTTGTATTGTCTATTGCAAAGCCAGCTTTTCCAGAAGCTATTGTGTATAAAGTTCCAGCAGCTGCGGCAGCTCCCACACATTGCGCAATGATGTAAGGAATAAGATCTTTGGCAGAAAATCTTCCGCCAGCCCATAAACCAAAAGAAACCGCTGGATTAAAATGACCGCCAGAAATGTGACCAACAGCGTATGCCATTGTAAGTACCGTTAAACCAAAAGCAAGAGCAACACCTGCAAATCCGATTCCTAAATCTGGAATTCCTGCAGCAAAAATTGCGCTTCCGCATCCGCCAAAAACAAGCCAATAAGTCCCAAAAAACTCTGCAAATAATTTTTTCATAATAAAATAATTTAAAGGTTAATGTTTAGAATGTATATTGGTAAGCCCAATAAATCAAAACAATTTGTAAGGGCAAACGTACAAATAAAATCCATCTTGGTAAACCAAAACCTGCTTTTTTATTTTGAAACATGTACAAATTAGCAGGGAAAACAGCAATTAATAGCATTATAATTCCCCAGGCGGCAAAATGTGATAAAAAAGGCAGGAGCAGAAAGATGCCTAAAATGATTTCGGCGGCACCACTTAAAATATTTATTAATTTGGGGTCTTTAAATACAGGCGGAATGATTTTGATGTACATTCCAGGTTTTCTAAAATGATTTAGCCCAGCAAGAATATATAAGGAAGCCATTAAATACAAATGCCAAGGTAAAATCATGATATTTAGTTGTTTATCGCGAAATTATAAAAAAATTAACAATTATTGCATTACAGAACTGTTTTTTTTAATAATGCTTATTTAGAGCTATCTTTTTGGTTTGAAATTTACATTCATAATAATAATGGCAAGAATGATCAATATAATTCCAACCCATTGAGAAAAGATTACTTTTTCGTTTAGTAGAACATACGCCATCATTACAGAAACTGGCAGTTCAAGCGCAGAGACAATACTTCCTAATCCAATTCCCGTTAAAGGAAACCCCGCAGTCATTAAGAGTGGCGGAATTATAGTTCCGAATAATGACAATACAATTCCCCATTTTAAAAAAATGTCAAGGTTAAAAGCCGTTACCTGTGTTGCAAATGCAAACGAAAAAACAATAATGGCACCACCTAAAAGCATGTAAAGGCTTCTTTGCGCTGATGAAATTTCGGTTGCGACACGATTTGCAGTAAACATTGTCGTAGTGAAAGAAGCTGCTGCCAGCATTCCCCAAACAAGACCTCTCCAGTCTAATTCGATATCATTATTAATAATATTGGTTGCTAAAACGGTTCCAAAAAGAACTATAAAAACCGCAATGACTTTTTGTTTTGAAGGCAGTTTTTTTTCTAAAATCATTTCTAATAAAACTCCCATCCAGACAGTTTGCATCAATAAAACGATTCCGATAGAAACAGGAATGTACTTTACGGCCAAGTAGTAGAATAAGCTTGTCATTCCTAATGAAGTTCCTGCAAGCATTAAGTTGAAAATGTTTTTTGGAGATGCTTTTACGGCTGTATTTTTGTTTTTAATACGCTGAAAAAGATTGATTATAAGAATACCTAGAATTCCGTAAATAAATTGTGAGGTTGTGACTTCTGCAGTTGTGTATCCTTCAGAATAAGCCATTTTTACAAATGTGGCCAACATTCCGTAAGTGGTTGCTCCCAAAGCAACAAGAAAAACACCTTTTAATACATTATTTTGCGACGTCATAAATTATCTGTTTTTAAAAAATTAAGCTGGCAAAGGTAAGCTATTTTGTTTAGGATTCTATCGTACTATGTTGAAAATAGTAATTAAATGGCAACAAAATCGATTTTTAAACTCTTGAATTAAGAATTCTTCAAAAAGTGAAAATGCTATAAAATAGAAAAGCCATCAAAAATAATTCTGATGGCTTTTTAGATTTATAAAAAATGAATCTTCTCTTTTCTAATTATTTAGGCTGATTCTGATAGGTTTCAATTTCAAAAATCAAAGTTGCATTTGGTGGAATTACACCGCCAGCGCCTTTCTCTCCATAAGCTAAATTTGAAGGCAAGAAGAAAGTTGCTTTTTCTCCATCAGTCATCATATCAAGCGCTTCAAGAAAGCCAGGAATCATTCCGTCTTTTTTACCAACTGTAAAAGGAAAAGCTTTGTAACCGCCTTGTGCATCTCTGTTTGCATCATATTTTCCGTATGTTTTTGCTACTTGAGCCATGCTGCTGTCAAATAAGTTTCCGTCTTCAAAATATCCAGCGTAGTGAAAGTAGATTGTAGAACCTTCAGCGCCTTTAACGCTAGTGCCTTTTTGAGTTACCACATATTTTAAACCTGTAGAAGTTGCAGTTGCTTTTGCTTTCAAGTCTTTAAAATAAGCTGCTTTAGCCGTTATTACTTTTTTTGCTTCCTCTTTTTTAGCGGCTTCTTTTTTAACATCATCACTTAGGACTTTCAAAGCATCAAATTTCTTTGCTGCTGCACCTTTGCGTGTAATAACAATTTTGGTCATTACATCGTCCTGAATAATTTTATTTACAACGTCCATTCCAGAAACCACATGTCCAAAAATGGTGTGTTTTCCGTTTAACCAAGGTGTATCTTTATGTGTGATGAAAAATTGGCTTCCGTTTGTTGCCGGACCAGAATTTGCCATCGCTAGAACACCGCCTTTTTCGAATTTTAAATCGTCTACAAATTCATCTTTAAAAGAATATCCTGGACCTCCGGTGCCATTTCCTTCAGGATCACCACCTTGAATCATGAAATCATTAATAACTCTGTGAAATTTTAATCCGTTATAAAATGGTTTTCCTTTAAGAGACGCTTTGACATTAGGATTTGTTCCTTCTGCCAAAGTAATAAAGTTTGCCACTGTAACAGGAGCTTTTACATATTCTAAAGAAAGCACAATATCTCCTTTTGTAGTAGAAATTGTTGCAAAAATTCCATCGCCTGGATTTGCCGCAGCAGTTGTTGCTTTTGCAGGTTTTGCTGCTGGCTTTGCAGCAGGTTTTTTAGTTTGAGCCTGAATATTTACTATTGCTAAGCAAAATAAAAACAGAAATTTAAATTTCATTGCTTTTTAATTTTAAGTCTATAATTCGATTATTTTTTGTCTGAAATTTGAATTTCGAAAATAATATTTGCATTTGGAGGTATTACACCTCCAGCACCGGTTGCTCCATAAGCTAAGTGAGACGGAATGAAAAGAACCGCTTTGTCTCCAAAAGATAATTGTTCAACTCCTTCAATAAAACCAGGAATTAAACCGTCTTTTTTTCCAGCTTGAAATTGAATTGGCTGGTAGCCGCCTTGTGCTGCTCTAGCTGGATCAAATTTTCCGAATTGTTTGGCCACTTCTTCAATGCTAGTGTCAAACAAAGTCCCGTTTTCAAGGAAACCTGCATAGCTAATGTAGATTTGGCTTCCTGCAGCAGGTTTTTTGCCATTTCCTTTTTCTGTAATTACATATTCTAAACCGCTCGTCGTTTTAGTTGCTTTTGCTTTTAAAGCAGCATAAGAATCTACTTTTTCTTTTTGAACTCCAGCATATTTCTGCTGTTCTTTCGCGATGTCAGCAAAATAATCATGGAATACTTTTACAGCATCAAATTTTTTCGCTGCCTCGCCATTTCTGATGATTGTAACAGAAACAATATTGTCGCCTTGGACCACTTTATTTACTACCTCTTGGTCTTTTGCGCTTACCACATGACCAAAAATAGTATGAAGATTATCTAGCCAAGGAGTCTCTACATGAGTGATAAAAAATTGGCTGCTGTTTGTGCCTGGACCGTTATTAGCCATTGCTAAAACTCCAGCTTTGTCAAATTTTAGATCTGAGAATTCGTCTTTAAATTTATAACCTGTATCTCCAGAACCAGTTCCTAATGGATCACCGGTTTGGATCATAAAACTTTCAATAACTCTATGAAATTTTAAACCGTCAAAAAATGGTTTGTTTTTTAATTGTTCATGTGTTACGAACTCGTTTTTGCCTTCAGCTAAAGTCACAAAGTTGGCCACAGTGATAGGCGCTTTTTTGTAATCAAGTTCCACAATGATGTGACCTTTGTTTGTCTCGATATCGGCATATAAACCATCTGGCAGATTACTGTGATCGTCCTTACAAGAATAAAATGAGCTTACGGCTATTAGTAATAATAAAATACTCTTTTTCATTTTAAGATATTGTGTTTATTGAGTTAATGTGTCTTTATTGGCTTGCGCTGCAGATTTTGCAACTGGAGGTTTTGGTGTTGCGGTTTGAGGCGATTGTGTAGCTGGTTTTGCCGTTTGTGCCGCTGGATCTGGAACAAAATTTCTAAGCGTAACCGTAACGATTAAAGATTCGTTTGGACCAATTTTTTTGTTGTCTCCGTGATATCCGTATGCCATATGCGATGGAAATAAAAACGTAACGGTTTCATTTTTATGCATTCTTTTAATTCCGTCGCGTAAACCCATCATAATATCTTGTTTGTCTACATAATAGGTTTGCGGGCCAAGATCAGATTCAGAGTAAATACTATTGCCTTTTATATCTTTTATTTCCATGTTGAAGTAAGCAATATCACCTTTTCTTGGCGCTGCAGTTTCTGCTGCATTCTTTTCTTCGTAGCAAAACCAGTACCCTTTTGGAGTGGCATAATATTTTACTTTTGGATTGTTTTGGATTATTTTTTTAATAACGCTTTCTTCGTTTGCGACTAACTTTTTATTTCGGTCGGCCGATTTCTTCATGAATGTTCCCGAAGCTCTAGAAATAGGTCTTCTGGCTTCTTCATGATGCTTGCAGCTGCTTAAGGAAACAGTAAAAAGCAAAGTGTAAATGCTAAGTTTTAGGTAATTCATGATTTGGATTATAATTTTAGTTTTTTGACTAAATCTTCAAATTTATTTACTGTTTCTTCCATAGAAGTTTCAGATCTTCCGCCTGCTGCATTGACATGTCCGCCTCCATTAAAATGGTCTCTTGCAAATTGGTTAACATCAAATCCTCCTTGAGAACGGAAAGAAATTTTAATAATTTTTTCTTCTTTGTTTTCAATAAATATAGCTGTAAAAACGATTCCGCGAATGCTTAATCCGTAATTTACGATTCCTTCAGTATCCCCTTTTACATAGTTAAATGAATCGAGTTCTTCTTGTGTAAGCGTCATGTAAGAGGTTTTATGATCTTCAAAAATTTTCATGTTTTGAAGCGCACGACCTAATAATTGCAAACGGCTAAAAGAACTATTATCGTATAGTAAAACTGGAATTTGAGTATTTTCTACTCCTAAATCAATCAGTTCGGCAATAATTCTGTGAGTGTTTCCAGTAGTTCCCGGAAAGCGGAAAGAACCTGAATCGGTTAAAATTCCTGTATAAATACAGGTTGCTATGGTTTTATCGATATCTTCTTTTTTGTTTAAAAAGGCGATAAAATTATAAATCATCTCACAAGTAGATCCGTAAGACGTGTCTGAGTACGTATAAGCAGCATAATCATGAGGTTTTTCATGATGGTCTATCATAATGAATGGAGCCGTAAGTTTTGCAAGAGTATGCTCCATTTCGCCGGTGCGATGAAAAGCATTAAAATCAAGCGTAAAAATAATTTCGGCTTCTTCTAATATTTTGATACAGTTTTGAGTATCCTTTTCATAGATTTTTACTGTTTCTGAGCCTGGAAGCCAAGCTAAAAAATCAGGAAAATCATTTGGAGAAATAACGGTTGGCTGATGGTTATTTTTGAGTAAAAAATGGTATAAGGCTAGAGTAGAGCCCATGGCGTCACCATCTGGTCCTCTGTGCGGAATAATTGCGATTTTCTTTGGCGTAGCAAGCAATAATTGAATCGCTTGAATATCTTGTATTTTCATAGTGTGCGAATTTACATTTTTTTAATGTAATGCTGAAAATAATTTCTTTGGTTAGTCTCAGTTTTCAGTCTTCTTATTTTGACTTTGTTCTGAAATTATTCTTTTTGCCTGAAATTAGAACACGGATGACGCGGATTCGCTATCGCGAAAACACTGATTGGAGTGGATTTTTTATTTAAATTCCGTAGGAACGATTTATCTAGATTGGAATTTGGACTCGAGCGTTAGCGAACAGGCGTAGCAATTTTAAAAATTGGAATTTAATCTCTGGTACAATTTATATTTTGCTCCTTTTACAATCTGAGATTTATAAATTCCAACAGAACCAGAAGAAAAATAGGCGATTGTGCAGGCGATTGCGATGAAGATTCCAGGAGCGATTCCGAATAATTCCATTCCCATAACTGTACAGGCAATAGGAGTGTGGGTTGCGCCAGAGAAAACAGCAACAAATCCGATTCCAGCCAAAAGAGCAATTGGCATTGGTATGACCGTTGATAATGCGCTTCCTAAAGTAGCTCCAACAAAAAATAAAGGAGTTACTTCTCCACCTTTAAAACCGGCTCCAAGTGTAAATCCTGTAAATAAGATTTTTAGCAGAAAATCGTACCATTGGCTAGGATTTGAAAAGGAATCGACAATAATAGGAACGCCCAATCCAGAGAATTTTGTAAAGCCTAAACCTGCGATGGCTATGGCTAAAACTACGCCGCCAATTACAGGACGAAGCGGCGGATATTTAATGTTTTTTGAAAAAATAGAGCCCCAAAAATGTGTGCTTCTGGAAAATAATAAAGCCGCAAATCCTGATAAAACTCCAACAATTAAAGTAAAAATAATATTGTTTAAACTAAGTTCTGGAATTATTGGAATACTATAATGTGTATGTTTTATTTGCCAAAATTCTACTGTGAAATAGGCTGCATAAGCAACCAGAAAAGAAAGTAAAATACTTTTAAAATTGATTTTACTGAAATATAAAACTTCTAAAGCAAAAATGGCTCCCGCAAGAGGCGTTCCAAAAACAGAAGCAAAACCCGCGCTGATTCCGAGAATGATTAAAATTCTGCGTTCTGAATTATCAAGATTGAAAAACTTGGTAAATTGGTCGGCAATTGCGCCTCCCATCTGTACTGCTGTTCCTTCGCGTCCTGCAGATCCTCCAAATAAATGGGTAAGCAATGTTCCTAAAAGAACTAAAGGAGCCATTTTAAAAGGAATCACTTTCTTAGGTTTTTCGTATTCTTCCAGTAATAGATTATTTCCTTTGGCAACAGATTCTCCCCAATAGTAATAACTCAATCCGACCAAAAATCCGCCGAAAGGCAAAAGCCAGATAATCCAATCATGCTGAATTCTAAATTGTGTAACCCATTCTAAAGAAACTAAAAAGAAAGCAGATGCAGAACCTGAAAATATACCAACTAAAGCACAGATAAGAATCCATTTAGGAAGTGAAAGCAGGAATTGTTTAGGATTTAAGGAAGTCATTAATGAATTCTAAAAAGTTTGCCACGAATTTCGCCAATTTTCACGAATTAAAAGGAAAAAAATAATCATTTTTAATCCATTTAATCTGTGGCATAAAAAAAATAATTAGTGTAAATTAGTGAAATTCGTGGCGAAAAAAAATATTATACTACAGCGGTAAATTCGATTTCAACCAAATATTCTGGAGCAACCAATTTACTAATTCCGTAAAATCCTGTAGTTGGTTTTACATCTTTAAAGAAAGCAGAATGTGCTCTGGCCACTTCTTCAAAAGTAGAAACGTCTGTCGTGAAAATTCTTGTTCTAATAACATCTTTCATACCCACATTTAAATCTTCTAAAACTTTTTCTACTCGTTCCAAAATATTATATGTCTGAGCATAAGCATCATCAGCTTTTACTTTATCGCCGTCAACAATAGCTACAGTTCCAGAAACTTCAATAATATTGCCAATTCTTACGGCACGGCAATATCCCATTTTGTCTTCCCACGGAGATCCAGTCAAGATGTTTTCTCTTTTCATTTTTATGATTTTTGCGAATTTGTCAGTATGGTTTTAAAAGCAAATTCAGGTTAATTAAAGATGCCGCAATTTAAGGATTATGCTTCTTTCGGCGATTAAAAAAAGCTTGAAATCAATTCAGAAATCAAGCTTTTTTGTGATATTTTATTCGGTTTCTTTTTCTTCGTAAAGACGAAGCTTATTTTGTACTGTATTCAAATTTTGCTGTAAGGTTTCAATTTTATTCAAAAGGTTTGCAATAGCGTCAATTCCCTCCAAATTTATTTTGAGATCATAATGCATACGAATCATTTTTTCAACTATCGGAAGCTGTTCTGGTTCCAGATATTCGTCATTTTCTTCCGTTATAATATGAATGAGTCCGTAATTATGAAGTTCGGTTATAAAGGTATTTTCAATTTCGTGGTATATACAAAACTGTTTGATCTGGATTAAATTTTTATTTTTCATGACTTTCTTAGTTTTGCTAGTTCTTCAAATAACTCTTTTTCTTTATCCGACAGTTTTGTTGGAATTTTTATAGTGTACGTGATGTATAAATCTCCAAACTGATTCTCTTTTTTATAAACAGGAAAACCTTTTCCTTTCAACTTCACCTTTGTTCCTGGCTGTGTTTCTGCCGGGACTTTGATTTTTACTTTCCCGTCAAAAGTGTTGATATACGTTTCTCCGCCTAAAACTGCTGTGTACAGATCTATTGGAGCTTCGGCATATAAATTATTTCCTTCTCGTTTAAAATCTGAATTATTGGAAATTATGAATGTGATGTACAAATCGCCGTTTGGCCCGCCGTTTACACCAGGTCCGCCATGATTTGGAATTTTAATAATTTGTCCGTTTTCTACACCTGCAGGAATTGTAATTCGGATATTTTTTCCGTTTACCGTTAAATTTTGTTTGTGTGTAGTGTAAGCCGATTTAAGGTCTAATTCCAGTTCGGCATTAAAATCCTGTCCTCTATATTTGGATTGCGATCTGCTTCTGCCTCCGCCATACATTGAATTGAAAAAATCTGAGAAATCGCTGCCCGAAAAATCTCCGCCTCCAAAACCAGAAAAATCGCCTTCAGAATATTGATAACCGCCTTGCTGTCTGCTTTGCTGCTGATTAGGATTGTAGCCCGCTTTTTCAAATTCGTCAGCATGTTTCCAGTCTTTTCCGTATTTGTCATATTTTTTTCGGTTCTCTGGATTGCTTAAAACTTCGTTGGCTTCGTTTATCTCTTTGAATTTTTTTTCAGCTTCTTTATCATTCGGATTCAAATCGGGATGATATTTTCTAGCCAGTTTTCGATATGCTTTTTTGATTTCCGCTTCTGTTGCAGATTTTGTAACATCCAATACTTTGTAATAATCGATATAATCCATTTTATTGAAATTTTTAAATGGTAAAATAAAGTCTTGAAGTTAAGAATAAGTTGTTAATAATCAAAATGCTGAAGGCTTTTATAATGTGGGGGTTTGGAATTTGTGGAATTTTATATTTGAAGTTTATTTTTGATAAAATAAAAATAGTGGCAGGTTTTTTGCTTCCAAAAATTAGCTTAATTATATGTTATAAAACTCCTAAAGTTGTAGCAAGTAAGTAAATTATACTATTTTTGTGAAGCTGGACTTTTGGTTATATTAATTATAAAAGCCTATTCGATAATACTTTTTTCAATGAAGCACATTTTATTTTTCATATTATTTTTTACTGCAATGTCTGTATCAGCCCAAATCGAGTCTAATACAAAATTCAAGACTATTCCAGGCGGAAAGTTTACTGCAAAGCCTAAAAAGACTCCAGTTCCTGAAGCAAAAGACCCACTGGCAGAATTTAATGATATGCCAGCAATTAAAACTCCAAATGTTTTTGAAAATACGACTATAACTCCAAAATCAAAGTTTCAGATTGGAGAGGAGAAAAGTAAATTTACGATGTCAACCGAAACCGATTTTGCCAATCCAGGCGATCGATATGTGGCCAAAATGGAAAAAGATTTAGATAAATCTTTAAAAGACGCCGGCTTAAGAGAAGGCCGAGGTGTTTTGGTCAAGAAAAATATTTCGCTAGGAGATTTTAAAACCAAATCAGAATATTTTATTGTTAAATTCCGTGATTTTGGGGCAATTGACGGAGATTTAGTAAAAGTATCTTCAAATGATTATGTAATCCGCGATAGAATTTTATTGGATTCTAATTTCCAGCAAGTAAAAATCAATTTGGCACAAGGGTTCAATAAATTAGATTTTGAAGCCTTAAATATAGGTACACTAGGAGGAAATACAGCAGAAATACAAGTCTATGACGATAAAGGCAATCTAGTGACAAATGATTATTGGGATAATCTAGCTGCAGGATTTAAGGCTTCTATTGTTGTGACAAAAGAATAGGCGCTTGCAGCGCTAGTTACAAAGGAGCAAAGGTTCAAAGTGACAAAGTTTTTACACTTCGTTTCTTTGAACCTTTGTCACTTTGAGCCTTTGCCCCTTTGATTAAAATGGATCCGCCGTCACCTTAAACTTCATTTCTGCTTTTACTGTAACATCTTTTGTTAAAGTTTCTTTTATAGTCACTTTAGTTCTTATTTTGTAGCTGTCTGCTTTAATGTACTGATCTAATTTTTGATCGGTACAAATCAAATCGATTGTGTTGCTCGATGCATTGATATTGTCTAAATAAGCCAATTCGATTTCATCTGAATCGGATGTTGAAATATACAGATGAATCGATTTTAAGAACGTGAATGTTTTATCCGAAGGATCTGTAATGGATAATTTCAACGATCTGATTTTAACATCTTTTACCAAACTAGCTTTAGTTTTATTGTTTTCAAACTCAGCAGAAGAATTGGTCGTAACCTCTGGCGTAATAATCTCTGATGGAAGATTAATAGGTGAAGTGCTTTCAATTTTAATCGAAGTGCTATTCGAAATTGTAAAAGTCAATAAATCATCGACAGTATTGCAAGAAGAAAAAAAGACCGACACAAGAGCAGTCAGGGCAATAATTTTTGATTTCATAGTTAAATTTAAATTGGGTTTTCGTTAAATACGGATTTTTGAATTGTTTGGATTTTTTTGCGAAGATAATAAGTAGCAAAGGTTCTAAGATGTTAAGTTTTATTTTTTGTGTAAAAAAAAACTCAGAACCTGAGTAACTTAGTATCTTAGAACCTACGTTGAAAAAAATATTTATTTTTTCAACGTTCCGATTTTTGAATTTCGAATATAAAAAGTACTTTTGCGCATGCAACACAACGTACTTATTTTAGATTTCGGATCGCAATATACTCAACTTATTGCGCGTAGAGTTCGCGAATTAAATATATTCTGCGAAATTTTTCCTTACAATCACATTCCAAGTGATTTATCAAGTTATAAAGCCGTAATTTTAGGAGGAAGCCCTTTCTCTGTAAGAGGAGAAGATGCACCACATCCTGATTTATCACAAATTAGAGGTAAAATGCCTTTACTTGCTGTTTGTTACGGAGCACAATATTTAGCTCATTTCAGCGGAGGTGAAGTAGCAGCTTCAAATACTAGAGAATACGGTAGAGCAAACTTGTCTTATATTAAAGAAGGCGAAACTTTCTTTGAAGGAGTTTCAGAAAACAGCCAAGTTTGGATGAGCCATAGCGATAGTATCAAAGCGCTTCCAACAAATGCTGTGAAATTAGCTAGCACGCACGATGTAGAATACGCAGCTTACAAAATTGAAGGCGAAACTACTTATGCGATTCAATACCATCCAGAAGTTTACCATTCTACTGATGGGAAGAAAATGTTGGAGAACTTCTTAGTGAAAATTGCCGAAGTTCCTCAAAACTTTACTCCAAATGCTTTCGTTGACGAAATGGTCGCAGAATTGAAAGAAAAATTAGGAAACGATAAAGTAGTTCTTGGTTTATCTGGAGGAGTAGATTCTACTGTAGCAGCAGTTTTATTAAACAAAGCAATCGGACAAAATTTATATTGCATCTTCGTAAATAACGGTCTTTTACGTAAAAACGAATTCGAAAATGTATTGAACCAATACAAAGGAATGGGATTAAACGTAAAAGGAGTAGATGCAGGAGATCGTTTTCTTGGCGAATTAGCAGGAATCAGTGATCCAGAAACAAAACGTAAAACAATCGGTCGTGTATTTATCGAAGTTTTTGATGATGAATCACACTTATTAGAAGACGTAAAATGGTTGGCGCAAGGAACTATTTACCCGGACGTAATCGAATCTGTTTCGGTAAAAGGGCCATCTGCAACTATTAAATCACATCACAACGTTGGTGGATTGCCAGATTACATGAAATTAAAAATTGTAGAACCCCTTAGAATGCTTTTCAAAGATGAAGTGAGAAGAGTAGGAGCTACATTAGGAATAGATCCTGAATTATTAGGAAGACACCCTTTCCCAGGGCCAGGATTATCAATCAGAATTTTAGGAGATATTACTCCAGAGAAAGTGAGAATTTTACAAGATGTAGATTCTGTATTTATTGAAGGATTGAAATCTTGGGGATTATATGATAAAGTTTGGCAGGCTGGAGCAATTTTGCTTCCTGTAAACAGCGTTGGTGTTATGGGTGATGAGCGTACGTACGAAAAAGTAGTGGCGCTTAGAGCAGTAGAATCAACAGATGGTATGACTGCTGACTGGGTTCATTTACCTTACGATTTCTTGATGAAAGTGTCAAATGACATTATCAATAAAGTAAAAGGCGTGAATCGTGTAGTTTACGATATTAGTTCAAAACCACCTGCAACAATTGAGTGGGAATAGTAGCATAATTTAAAATTAAGGTCTTACATTTGTAAGGCCTTAATTTTTTATAACCTACTATTTATGAGAGAACTTTTAACGATTTCTCTTGTGTTTATTTTGTCTTTTAACAAAATAATTGCGCAAGATTCAATTATCGAGCACAAGATTCAAAAAGGTGAAACCGCTTATTTTATTGCCCAAAAGTATAAGGTTTCTATCGATGAGATTTACAAACTCAATCCCGAATCGCAAAACGGAATCAAAGACAATCAGGTTTTAAAGATTCCAGTTCACAATTCAGAAAATACACTTTCAAAGCAGCAAACTCATATTGTTACACCCAAAGAAACATTGTTTGGTTTATCAAAACAATATCATGTTTCTGTAGAAGCTATTCAGAATGCCAATCAGGAAACTCTTGCCAACGGACTTCAGATAGGTCAAGAATTGATTATTCCTCAAAATTCTGATCATTCCTTAAAACAAGAAAATGTTATTTCTTCCAAAACTACTCATCAAGTTGTGGCTAAAGAATCTTTATTCAGCATTGCTAGACAATATAATGTTTCGGTTCAAGATTTAGAAAATTTAAATAAAGATATTTTAATAAACGGATTGCAGATCGGTCAGACGATTTCTATTCCGAATAAAAGAAAAACGCTTGACGGAAGAGTTCGTGTTATCAATCAAGAAACTGTTTTTCACGTTGTAGAACCAAAAGAAACTAAATTTTCAATTGCCAAGAAATACGGCATTTCAATAGATCAATTAGAATCTCAAAATCCAGAAATTGTAAACGGATTGATCGTTGGAAACAAATTGGCCATCAATACTACAGCAATAAAACCAGCAAACGAAAGTGAAGAATTGATGTTGGCTTTGGCCGAAAAACAAGTTGTGGTTGAAAAAACAAAAGCCAAAACAGTTGAAATAGAAGATTTGAAAGATCGTTTGGTGGTTCAGAAAGAAATGAATCAGAAAATCATAAAGATTAATGATTTGAAAGTGAATCTGAATGATATGAATGGTTCTAAAGAAAACTCGGTTGAAAAATTGCGTTTGGTTTTGGAAGCCAATAAAAATGTTCAGGATGTTTTAATGGCCAAATTAGATTCGCTTGTTACGACAATGAATGATGATTTGAAAGAACTAAAGCGAATGGATATTTTGAATGTTGAAGAATCGAGAAGATTAGAAAAACAATCTTCTGAGGGAATCAGTAAAACCAATGAATTATCCTCTCAACTGAAAAAGGAATTGGCAGAAAACAGAAAAGTGTATGCTGGTTTGATGAATAAAGTAGAGAAAATTGCTGTTGAGGAAAATCAGGAGTATAAGAAGAAAATCCGCGAAAGCGAGAAAAAAGCCAATACAGAACCTTTACAGCAACGTTTGTCTTTAGAAGAAATTCAGCGCTATAAAGAAGATCAGCAAAAAGGAGACGAAAAAAATCAGCTCTTAATTGCTAAAATTGATTCGCTTGACAATCAGAAAAAAATTGAAGTGAAAAGACACATCAGCAAAGCTTCATATTATAGCATGGAAGCACGGAAGTTTGATGATAAATTGGCTCTGATTAAACTGAAAAAATATCAGGATGAAGCAGTCAAAAAACAAAAAAAGGACAACACTGCCGAAAATTCAAAAACAATTTCGCTGGAAGAAATGAAACAGGAATTGAAAGACAATCCTTTAAGACCTGATAAAACAGTAAAAGTAGAAGTTTATGATAATCTTAGAGAAGTTTCGAACGGGTATTACTTAGTTTTGGGTATATTTACAGACGCAGTTGACCGAGATAAGCTTATTATGAAACTCATTGATTCTGGCGATTTTAACGCTAGTTTCTTTTTCAATATTAACAGCCTTTCGTACTATGTTTACAGCGATAAATTTGAAAACATGGAAGAAGTGCTTTACAAATGCAAGAAAAAAGAAGAAGATGAGTTATATAAAGAAATCATAATTGCCAAAGTAGAAATCGATTTGAGATGATTTTTGAATGAAATAAAACGGCTCGAATTTTGCTTTGGGGAAATCTGTGAGATATTTTTAAATTAGAAATTAAATTGTTTTAAGCCATATTATGAAATACTATTTAACATTATTGTCTCTTGTGTTCTTTATCAGTTCAAGTGCGTTTTCGCAGGAAAAAGTGGTGAAGTATAAAGTATCAAGCGGTGAAACTATTAATCAGATTGCTCAAAAATTTAAGGTTACGCCTTATGATATTTATAAGCTAAATCCAGATGCCAGAACAGGTTTAAGCCCAAATACAGTATTGCTGATTCCGACGGCAACAGGAGAAGCAAAAAAAGAAGTTGCTGAAACTAAAGCTGCTTCAGGAAAAGAGATTATTCATGAAGTACAGCCAAAAGAAACGTTTTACAGCATCGAGAAAAAATACGGAATCTCTGATGAAGCTTTAAAAGCAGCAAATCCGTTTTTGGAAAAAACAGGTGTTCAGATCGGACAGAAACTGGTTATTCCAGCAAAAGGATCGGCTCCAAAAGCAACAGCAAAACCTAAAGAAAAAGGTGCTGAAAAATATGTATATCATGACGTTCAGCCAAAAGAAACAAAATTTGGAATTGCAAAACAGTATAATATGACTGTGGACGAATTGGAAAAACGCAATCCAGATATTGTTAACAATTTGCCAGTCGGTTACAGACTTACCATAAAAGGAACAGCGCCAAAAACAGAACATGTTGCAACAGAAACAGCAAAACCTGCTGAAAATAAAAAACCTGCTGAATCTTCTAAAAAAGCAGTAACGTACATGGATTATCAGGTGAAACCGAAAGAAACTTTCTATAGTTTAGGAAGAGTTTTTCATTTATCTCAAGACGAATTAGTGGCATTAAATCCGTCACTTTCGGAAGGTGTAAAAGAGGGGATGGTTCTAAAAGTTCCTGCTGGATATGTAGCTCCTGCGCCAATTATTGCAGCGCAAGTTCCTGATAAGCCAGCTGATTCTTCTGTAAATAAACCAACGGAAAGTTCTGGTGGCGGAATTAAGATTGTTGATAAAGTAAAATCTACTGAAAACGAAAATGTAGAAATTGTTGAATTAACAAAAAAGAAAGGTGTCAATGAGCGTAAAAAAGTAGTTTTACTGCTTCCTTTTAATTTGGCTAAAGTGCAAAGCGATACTTCAGGAACGGCTAATAGAATTAAAAATGATAAATTTTTAAATATGACTCTAGATTTTTATTCTGGAGCTTTGATGGCGATTGATTCTGCAAAAACCTTGAAACTGCCAATTGACGTTGCAATTTATGATTCTCAGGAAACTAAAACCACTTCGAATGTTGTAGGTTTGACTCCGAAACTTCAAGATGCTGATGCTGTAATTGGGCCATTTTACCAAAGTAATGCAGAAACGGCAGCAAATATGCTGCGTTCGTATAATGTTCCTGTAATTTCGCCTTTATCAAAAGATAGTGCTAATCCGATTGATAATTTGTACCAAACTATACCTTCAAATGACGTAATCAAAAATGCAGTTTTTGATTATATGCGTTCTAAAAATGGAAACATTGTAGCGGTAGTTGACAAGAAAAAAGAGTCGGTTATCAACTACATTAAGCAAAATCAGAAAGGAGTGGCATTTGCGTCTCTAACTGAAACTGGTGGTTTGGATGTGGCTAATTTAAAAAGTCTATTAATACCAAATCGTTTGAATTATGTTGTGATGGAAACAGGAAATACAGCGATGGTAAAAGCTACAATTAAGGCTCTACTAGATTCTCAAAAAACGTGTCAGGTTCAATTGGTGATTTTAGAGCCAAATAGTACATTGGATACAGATGAAATCAATTTTGATAATTTGGTAAAACTAAAATTAATGTATCCTTCTGTAACTCGCGAAAGTGATGAACAGCCAGTTTTAATTTATGAAAAACAATATCGTCTAAAAAACAAAGCAAATCCGACGACTTATGCAACTAGAGGATTTGACGTAACGTTTGATACGATGATGCGTTTAATGCAAGGAAAAACATTCCAAGAAACAGCTGATTTGATGACAACTCAGCAGGTAGACAATAAATTTCAGTATTATAGAAAAGAAGATGGAGGACACGCTAATAAAGGTGTTTACATCTTATATTATGATAGTGACTTAACTTTAAAAGTAGCAAATTAATGACATCAAAAGTAACCTATTTAGGAGATTTAAGAGCGAGTTCAATTCACGTGCAATCAGGAAGCGAAATCATTTCTGACGCACCATTAGATAATAACGGAAAAGGAGAAGCGTTTTCTCCAACAGATACAGTTGCAAATGCATTAGCAAGCTGTATGATGACGATTATGGGAATTAAAGCTCGTGATTTAGAAGTTGATTTTGTTGGTTCAACAGCAGAAGTAACTAAGATTATGAATGCAGAGCCAAGAAGAATTGGAGCAATCGAAATTGTATTTCAAATGAAAAGCAATGCTGACGAAAAAAGCAAAACTATTTTGGAACGTGCTGCAATGACTTGCCCTGTATTTTTAAGTTTAAGCAGTGAAATCGAAAAGAAAATTACATTCAACTGGAATTAATTTTCAACTTAATATTAAAAGGAGCTGTCTCAAAAGGACAGCTTTTTTTATAAGCTTCGGAGAAGCGAAATATTTGTAGAAATTCAAATAAAGTGAATGCAACAGAGCTCCAGCGGAGCGACATTTTTTTCTAATTAGGATATGTCGCTCCGCTGGAGCTTTGTTATTGATAATAGATTAAATTGCTATAAATGTTTCGCTTCTCCGAAGCTGAATTTCCAAAATCAAACGGTTTGTAAATACTTTTCGGACTGCCTGTTTTTTGTTTTATAAATGGTCTAAAACAGACAAGAGAGCAACATCTACTTTGCTCTCTTGTCCCTTTCTAACTAACTAACCAATATATTTATTCTGAAAACTCTAATTTTTTAAGTTTGTTCCATCCTCCACGTGTAAAATCAGGAATTTCTACAGGAGCAGAATTATGGTCTAATGAAATTTCGGTTAACGGACCAAGACAAGACCATTCGGCCAAATCGTAAACATCCATATCAAGAGGAAGACCTTTTTGCAGACAATGAATTAAACGATAGTCCATAATAAAATCCATTCCGCCATGACCGCCCACTTTTTTAGCCTGTTCTTCGATTCCTTTTGCAATTGGATGTTTGTATTTTTCCATCAACGCTTTTTTCACTTCTTCAGGAACGAAAGAGTGCGCGCTCAATTTTTCATGATTTGGTTTTACGTCATCGCTTAATTCTTTTCCGTCCAAAGCATAACCTTCAAGGGGATATTTATTAGCAAAACCTTTTGTACCGCTCAATTGATACATTCTGCTGTACGGACGAGGAGAAGTAACATCGTGCTGAATGTGGATTGTTTTTCCATTTTCCGTACGAATCATGGTCATCGTATGATCTCCGTTTCTAAAATCTTTAATTTCCTGTCCCGATTTTTCTTTAATGTAAGCAGGATTTCCAACGGCTTTGGTATCCATAGAAACCAAGAAATTCATTTTATCACCACGGTGAATATTGAGTGCCTGACACGCAGGTCCCATTCCGTGTGTCGCATAAATATCGCCGCGGTGTTTAATGTTATAATCCATTCTCCAATTGTTCCAGTATTCTCCCCAGAAAGGCTGTAAACCGTGAATGTACGAACCTTCAGCATGTAGAATTTCTCCAAAAACGCCTTGCTGAGCCATATTTAAAGTGGTCAATTCGAAGAAATCATAAACGCAGTTTTCTAATTGCATGCAATGTTTTCTTGTTTTTTCCGAAGTATCGATCAATTCCCAGATTTCTTTCATAGTTAAAGCGCCTGGAACTTCAATCGCAACATGTTTTCCGTCTTTCATGGCCTGAACACCTATTACAGCGTGATGTTTCCAATCTGTAGCCACATAAACTAAATCTACATTTGGCAAAGCCGTAACTTTTCTCCAAGCATTTTCGTCTCCGTAGAATTCCTGTGCTTTTGGAAAACCAGCTTTCGTTAAAATTTCATTTGATTTCGCAGTATTTTCTTGAGTCATGTCGCACAAAGCCACAATTTCTACACCCGGAATATGTGTCATACGTTCAACAGCGCCAGGACCGCGCATTCCAAGTCCGATGAAGGCAACACGAACGGTTGGAATTGGATCTGCAGCCATTCTTAGGACATCTTGCTGTCCTTTTGGACGTGAAGGTGTTTTGGTCTTAATCATTTGTGCAGAGGCAATTGTCCATCCGAACAAAAGAAAAAGGATTGTTATAGGTTTTAAGAAGGTGATTTTCATAAGTAGTAATTTTATTTAATGCCTATCGGGCATCTATTTTAATTCGTTGGGTATATTTTTTTAACACATAGAAACATAGTCATTGTAAGCTTAAAAAAGGCGTCTCACTAATTTTAATGCATATAGAACTATGTGTTAAAGCTTGCTTTTTCCATAATCTTAAACAGAAACAGCAAAATTCTATATTTCTATGTGTTTAATTAAACTTTAAAAATAACCTCTCTAATGAACCAGATTAGAGAGGTTTTCAAAAACAAAAACAGACCTAAAGGACTCTTAATAATTATTTTTGACTACTAAATCTTTTCATTAATGGCGTTACATGCTTTTGAGTATCGTCATCCAATGAAGCCAATGCTTTATCAGCTTCGGCTGGAGCGTATTTTGCTAATCCGGTTAATCCTGCTGCAATTACGTTGTATGATTGTTCTTTAATACTTTCTTCCGTCAAACTTTTATAAGAAGCATCTCCTGTAGAAGCCAGTTTTACAATAGCATTTGCTCTGGCGATTGTCTTTTTATCATTTTTAGCAATATCAAGAAGCGTTTTTAAAACCTGATCTTTGGTTTGCTTTTCATTTAGATCAATTGCTTTGATGCTCAGTACTCTTAAATCTTCCTGTCGATCTTTTAAACCTTCCAGTAAAATAAGTTGCGATTCCTGACTTCTGTCTTTCGAAGCAAATTTCATAGCTTCAATTCGGTTGTAATACGATGGCGCATTTTTATATTGAAAAAGATAATCAGCAGCTGTTTTTTTATCTACATTCACTTCTCCAACTAGGATTTTATCTGGATCTAAATCTATAAATTCAGGTTTTGAAGGAAGATCAAAAGTGAATGTTTGTTGTTTTTTATCAATTAAAATATCCTTTCGGATTTTAGTTCCGTTTACGTAAAAATCAACTTTTAAAGGCAGTGTAAAGGTTTGCACAGCACTATCCTGAGATTGATTTATGGTAATAATAACTTTTCCGTTAGCATATTTGTAAACTACATCCAAAATCGGACTTCCAGCATTATAATACCATTGATCAAAATAAGGCAGCCAATCTTTTCCTGTCACTTCTTCCATCGATAAACGCAGTTGATGCGGTTCACCAGATTTATAAGCATTTGTGGTTAAATAATGATTTAGTCCTTTAAAAAAGGCTTCATCACCCATTTGATTTTTCATTGCATATAAAATGATTGAACCTTTAGAATAGCTGATGTTATCAAACATATCGTCTGCATTTTTGTAATGAAAACGTGCTAAAATCGGACTATCACCATTTTTTTGAGAACGCAAATAATTCTGCAATTTTTCATAACGCGATCGGTCTTCCGCATCTTGTCCAGCATCATGACCATGCCATAAAACTTCTCCAAAAGTGGCAAACGATTCGTTCATGGTTAAGTTTGACCAAGACTCAGCCGTTACGTAATCTCCAAACCATTGATGAAAAAGTTCGTGAGCAATGGTGCTTTCTTGATTATCATCTAATAATTCTCTTTCTGTTTTTTGAACATATTCGCCATGAACAGTTGCCGAAGTATTTTCCATCGCACCTCCAAAATAGTCTTTCACTACAATTTGCGCATATTTTGCCCAAGGATATTCTACGCCAAGCATTTTGCCGTAAAAGTTCATCATATCTGGCGTTTTGTAGAAAATATGTTTGGCATACGGTGCATATTTTGGCTCTAAATAATAGCTGACTTCTTTGCCATTATATGAATCTTTATAGACTTTAAAATCACCAACAGCCATCATAAACAAATAAGGCGCATTTGGCTGTTCCATTTTCCAAATATCTGTTCTTGTTCCGTCTTTATTTACTTTTTGTGAGGTTAATTTACCGTTTGAAAGTGTGGTATATTTTCCCTCAACTGTCATCGCAATTTCAGAAGTTGTTTTCTGATTTGGTTTGTCAATCGTCGGGAACCAGCAAGAAGAAGCTTCTGTTTCGCCTTGCGTCCATATTTGTGTTGGTTTGTCACCTTTTCCGTCAGGATTAATAAAATACAATCCGTTTGAATTGGTAATCGATTCGCCAGCTTTGCTTTTCAGTTCTGCTGGTTTTGCGGTGTAATTAATGAAAATAGTATACTTTTCAGTTCGCTTGTATTTTCTGTTTAAAGCGATAGAAAGTTCTTCACTATCATATTTGTATTGCAACGGAATGCTTTTTTTGCCATCAATAATAGCAATTTCTTTAAAATCCATTCCTTTTGCATCCAACTTAAGCGAATCGGTTTCGTAAAAATGCGGTTTTAAAGTAATCCATTCTTTTCCGTACAAATAACGTTTTCCGTAATCGAAAGAAACTTCCAATTTGGTATGAATTAAATCGTGTGTTTTTAAAGGAGTAGCACGATAAATAGATAATTCATCTGCTTTTTCAGTCTTGTTTTGTGCTTCTATTTTTGGTGCCAAAACAAGGGCAAGACCCAAAAATGTATATTTTAAAAAATGCTTTTTCATTTTATTGTTTTGAAAGTTCTTTACAATTTTTCGATAATTCTAACTTCGCCATCTTTTTCATCTTCACTCAAAATATTCGATGGTTTTTTAGTGTAAGACAATAAAGTCCATTGCACTATTTTATTTGTCGGATATAAATCTGCATGAGTTTTTATCCATTTTTCAGCTTCTTGAGCAGAAGAAGTTTTTTCGATAGCCCATGCAGAAACAAGGTTGTTTGCTGGGAGGAAATTCATAACCGTATTATCGACTACTGGTTTGAAAGCGACAATTTTTTCTAAAGATTTAAAAGCCATTTCTTTGTTTCCAAGACTGCTGTAACATTGATAATCTAACCAGTTTTCTAATCTTTCATCAATATTTTCGTCATACGGTTTTCCAACGCCTAAATTCTCTGGAAACAATTTGGCGTCAGCAATAAATTGTAATGCTTTTTTGTACTGCTTGTTTTTAATTTCTGCCAAAGCCTGCATCAATTTTGCTTCGTGATACAATTGCCTTCCTGCCGTTGCGCCTTCAAAAGGAAGAATCTGCAATTTGGTTAAGAACAAATCAGCTTCACGGTATTTTTTATTTAGCAATAAAGTTTTAGCGTAAAGCATTCCAATCAGATAATTGTCCTGATGTTTTTTATAGAAAGATTCAGCTGTTGTAAGCGCTTTGTCAAATTGTTTTTGAGCGATGTAATATTCTGCCAGCATTTTATGGTATCTCCAGCCTTGCGGATCTAATTTGATGGCTTGCTGAAGACTTGCCAACACGATTGCCGAATCATCTTTAAATAAAGAAGCTTTTGCGCCATAAAAAGCAGGATCATTTGGTTTTGCACCGTATTCTGAAAACAATCTTTTAGCTTCTGAAATGCTGTTACGATTCCATTCAATCAAACCTAAATGATATTTTAATTGGTATTGATCATTAGTTTTAATTAGTGATTTCAGAATTTCTGCGGTTTCATTTCTGAAAGGAAAACTAGTTCCAGGTTTGATTTTGCTCACATCAACCGGTTTGTTTTCTAAAAAGGCTTTCCAATAAATGATTTCTGCGCTTGGTTCTGCAGTAGAAAACACTTTTAAAGCTTCTTCTTTTCGGCTTATGTTATTGTACCAAATTCCTAACTCAAGAAAAGTCTGTTCTGGCATTTCGTTTTGAATAGCTGAAACAAAAGCATTTTTGGAATCGTTTGAATTGTTCAAAAGGTATTTTTCGAAATCAGCAAAATGATTCAGCGGATCCAATTTCGCAATCGCTTTTAAAGCTGAATTTGCTTTATCGGAATTATTTTGAAGACGATATAAAACGGCTAGAATTTGTAAACCTTCTATATTGTATTGATTATAGATTAAGCTTTTTTCCGCATATTCAATTGCTTTCGGCAAATCGTTTTCGGCTAAGTAAATTTTGCTTAAAGCAGTGTAAGCCGGACTTCTAAATTCAACACTTGCAGCGGCAATATCAAAACCATCTTTTGCATCGGTGTTATTTCCTAAATGAAAGTTCGCTAAAGCATAAAAATAATTCGCAGCAGGATCATAAGTATCAATTGCTAAAGCTTTGCTTGCCGAATTTACAGCGCCTTTGTAATCTAATTTTCTGATTTGCAAAGAAGCCAATGCAGAAAGGGCAGGAGCGTAGTTGGGATCTAGTTTCAAACAAGCATTCAGTTTTTCTTCAGCCAGAACATAATCTTTAAAACTGATGTAATTTTTTCCTTGCTGATACAATCCGTAAACCGAATTATGGTCAAAATCTTTCGGAATCTCTACAGGACGATTAATGTTTCCGTCTTCTGGAGCAGCATTCCAAACCAATTTATTTTCGCCTAAAACAAATTTCAGTTTATTTGAATCGACTTTTATCTGAATAGAATCTTTGAAAGTTTGCATGGTATTCAAAGCAATATCTTTAGAATATACTTTTTTGCCGTTTTCAAAAACTTCGATTTTATCGTTTAATTTTTGAAGCGGAGAAAAATAGATTTTCAGCCAGCCGTTTTCGTTTTTAATATTGACAGAACCATAATTATTGGCTTTTACAAAACCTTTTGTGTGTTTTACAGGAAACCAATATTCGGTCCAAGTATCGGTTTGATAAGGTGCAAATGAGCGCTGTTTAAATGGTGTAAGATTACTAGCTTCGCTCGCTTGATTAAACAATCTTCCACTTTGAACTTCTACATATTGCCCGTCAGTATCGGTTAATAATTTTTCCCAAATCATGCCTTGCTGAGACAATCCCCAAATCCAGATTTTTTTGCCCGGCTTATCATCATGATTGCCGTATCTTCCCATTCCAAAATCTTCATCATGGTAATATCCTCCAAAGAAATCGTCATATTTCCCGAATACGTGATACGATTTGTAACCGCCAAAATTGTTGTTTTTATAGAATGACAAATCTTTGCCGTTTTCTTTGTCAATTGGCCACGAATTGTATTCTCCGTTATGACCAATATATGTTTGTCCCGGATAAATAAACTGCAGATTTTCGGCCGCTTTTATTCCGGTATTCATCCAAGTGTAATATGGCTGTTCGAATTCGGTTGTGTTTGACCAAAACGAATTTGTAGTAAAGTATGCTTTGTCTTTCGGCAGATTAATATCTAATTTCCAAGAAGTTCTCGTCAATAAATCTAAAACGCCAATCACACAACTAATGCTTCCGTCTTCTCGATTTATAATTTTGTAATCCACAGGAGTGGCGCAGTTTGGCGTGTGGCCGATAATTCCGTAATTGCCTTCAACACCGCCACTTGTCCACGGTCCGCGCATGGCAATGTCTCTGAATTTTACAACATGATTATTGTAAACAATGTCTTTTCCTGTAGATTTTTCTATTGCCGACCAGACTTTTCCGCCAATTTCTGGCAGAATCATCAGTTTGATATAGTCGTTTTCGATTTCGATTACTTTCCATTCTTTTTGAACAGGTTTGTCTGTAAAACCATCAAAACGGAAATACGGATAAAACTTTGTATCAGGTTTCGGAATCGGATCAGGATCTGAGAACGGATATGTGGTAAATACTTTTTTGTATTCTTTTACGGTTGGGTTGTTTTGTGCATTTATGAAAAGACTTCCAAAGAGCAAAATGGATAATAGTGGTCTAAATTTCATAAGACGAGTTTTTTGTGGGTTATTTTTTGCCACAGATTTCACGGATTAAAATGATTTTTTAATCTGTTTGTACAAATTAATATGTGTTAATCTGTGAAATCTGTGGCATTAAATTTTTCAGTTATAATTATTTCACAATCAACAACCAGCCTTTTCCTTTCGAAACTGGAATTTCATCATTTGCGTTAAAAGTCTGTGCAGGCTGGAAATTAAGGACTTCTGGAGCTGTAATTGTAGCTTTTGAAGGATTGATTCCTAATTTTTTCCAGTCGATTGTCAGCTTTACTTTTGTATCTGCATCTGCCCAGCTTGCAATCGAGATTAAAGCTGTTCCGTTCTTTTTGTAAACAGTTGCCAAAACTTTGTCGTTGTTTGTTTTTACAGGACAGTTTTCGCTCCAATATCCAATCATTTCAGAACCTTTAATTCCGAAAGAATCCCAAAGTTTCCAGATGTTTCTTGGGTCAGCACCATCGCTCCAAGGCAATCTGTTTGTCATTCCGTAAACCATTCCTCTCCACGGATTTCCACCATCTTGAAGCATTTCTCCCATTAAACCAAACGGGATTCCACTTACCTCGGTCAAGAAAAAGTCAGGCTGATTTTTTTCATAATCAAAATATTCTCCAAACCATAATCTATTGATGTACGGGAAGTGCTCCATGTATAAGTTGGCACTATTATTAAATCCGTCACTTTTGTTATATTGGTTCGCACTGTGTAAATCGATAATTCCAGGATGACCATCTTTAGTCAAAACTCTTTTGATGCGTTTCATTGTGATTCTGTCGAAAGCAACGTCATCTAGATAAATTCCGTCAATGCCCACATTTTGAGTCAGCCAATTCATTCCCTCGACATAGTAATTATGCCAACGGTTCATACCACTGTTTACGATTGCAGCGTCTTTAATTTCAGGAACAAACCAAGCAGCGATATAATCATCTCCAACGTGCTCTTGCAGCCAAGAGAATCCGCCACCTTTTCCTGGAGAATAAATTTCGTGACCTAAACTTCTAAGAGCGAAAGTTTCATAAGCTTTGTTAGAAACCTCTCTAACCGTGTTGTAGATTTTTACTTTTAAGCCTTTTTGATGTGCTTCATCGATATACGATTTCATCTTTTTATATTCAATAAAAGGATAATTGATATAAGGATTGATTGCATTGGCGTGGTGAATATTGATTACCGTTGCGCCAGTTTTAGCGATAGAATCGATCGGACTGTATTTATGGTAAAACTTTGTATCCCATTGAAAATCGGTATTTATGGTATGGAAAGGCGTAATCAATAAGTTAAAATTATAGTATAAAACATCGCCTTTTTTCATCGTTCTAGCACCGCTGTACGCATTTACTACAACCGATTTTGGATTTGGCGTAATGGTAATGCCGCCCTTATTTTCGTTACCCCATGAAGTAGGCAGCAATAAAGGTTTTTGTAAATAGAAATTAGTATTTAAAGGGCGGCTATATTTTTCGTCTCTTAAAGAAAACTGCAATCCAGAATTTACAGCACCAATCCAAGCACCGTCTTGATTTTTATGGGCAACATCCCATTTCCAGTCGAAAGTTGCAGGACGATCTCCACCTTTTTGACCTAATCCCATCATGTATTTTGCAGAAGTTGGCTGCATTGGCATTTGGAAATTAATGTCATTAAAAGCGACGTCTTCGAGGGCTGTAACTTTTACCGTATAATGTACAAAACCGTCAAACTCTACAGAAGCATTTACATCCATTTGGACCGATTTTGAAGTCGCAGTATTTTCCCAAGACACTATTCCTGCGTCTTTTTTAGTGAATTTTACACCGCTGTTTTTCCATTGTACTTCTTTTCCTGATGCGTCAACAAAATGAAAATCTATTGGAGCACTTAAAACATCATTTGCTTTTGTTCCTACCGAAGTCATTTCTGGAGTAAAATAAGTTTGAATTTGCGCAGGGAATCCGTTTGGAGCTACAATCAGTTTTCTTCCTAATAAAGCAATTTCAGAGTTGTTTACGGTTAATGGAGTATAAGGAGCAATAACCGTATTTTCTTGCGCTAAAGTTGAGTTTAACCATTTTAAACGCGTCATTTTTTCTGGACTGTCAATACCTCCGTTTTTTGTTACTTCATTAGAAACAATAATTTGAAGATTGATTTCTTTTGATTTCCCGTCAGCAGTAACAGTTGCTTTTCCGTTATAAGTTCCAGCAGCTGCAGTTTGCGGTACATCGATACCGCACCACATTGCCTGAATTTTTCCTTTTGAAACAGAAACCGTATTGGTGAAAGGATTACCGTCATATTTCGTTCCGTCAGTGTTGATACAGCTGATATCTTTCGCCTCAATTGTTGCGCCAGTTGTACTTACTAAATTGGTAAAAGTTACTTTTATGTTTTTCAAATCTTCAAGAGCATAAACTCCCAATTGAAAAGCTAAATATTCACCTTTCATCGCCGTATCAGAAAAACTGTTTTGAACACCTTTCTGAATCCATCTTTGCGGTAAATCAGATTTTAATTTAATAGAATGTTCTCTGTCTTCTGGGAAAACCAAGAAAGAATTTCCGCTGTTTTTGGCCACAAAAGCAGAAGTTTCAGATGCTGTTGCAATCACTTCCATTGGGTAAAAGCTGTTGAAAGCATTTACGCTCTGAATTTCTGTTACAGTAGCATTGTCTTTTAAGTTTGCCTTTATATTAGAAAGCCATTTAGCATCGGCTTTGTCTTCTGGTTTCTGATAAATTCCTTTAGGATAATTAGCAGTTCCTTCGTCTACATAAGGCATATAATAAACGTAATAGGTTCCTTTTCCAGAAATTGGTTCAAAGAAAATAGTTCCGTTTTCTCTATTGATATTTTCAGTTTTTATGTTCTGAATATCTTTTCCAGACGCATCCTGAACGATAATTTTTTTAAGTTCTGGATTCGTGTCTCTTCTTCGCCATTCGATTGTTGTTTTAGCAACATTTCCCGACCCAGAAAAGGCAATTACAGCACGGTGATTTCCTAATTGATTCGGATTCCAGCTGTCGTTTCCGTCTGAATATTTTATTTGTGCAGTTAGAGGAATGCTGATTGTGATCAAACACATTATCAGTATTCTGTTTAAAAGCGTTGTGTTGTTTAGGTTTAGTTTCATTGTATTGTATTGTATTGTATTGTATTGTATTGTATTGTATAAATCAGTTAAATAGTATATTTTGAGTTTAGTAAACGGCTTTCCATCCTTGTTTTTTCCAGTAAGCAATAATCGGTTTGTAAGGTCCGTATTTGTGCTGCTCTTCCGAAAAATTATCTTGAAATGGACTGTGTGCATAATCAATAGGTTTGCCCATTTTATTTGGATAATCGAACGTTTTTGGGTTTGGTCTTTTATGCTGTGAATCGTCATTTACATAAGCTGCAATGTCAAGCGCTTGTTTGTCTGTAAGATATGGTTTTCCAAGCAGTACTTTATCGTAAGGCATATTGCTTTTTAGCCATTGCGCCTGTTTAATGACGCGGTGCATGCTTGAACCTGGCTGATAACCATATTCGCCCCAAAGTGGAGGATAAGTATAACCTGATTTGTCTGCATTATAGACTCCTTCACCATTATTTCCGTGGCATCTTGCGCAGTTTTCGGCAAATAAAACTTTTCCTCTTTCTGGACTTGCAGCAACATCTGGAAATTCGATTTCTAAATTTTTTGCTCCTTTAAAATTACCATCTTTTGGAACAAATTTGCTAATCCATTTGAAATAAGATAAAAAGGCCACCATTTCTTTACTGTCCAGCGGAAGCGGTTTTCCAGAATGCGGGCGCATAATGCAGTTATTAACTCTTTCTGCCAATGTAAGAACTTTGTTTTCGCGCCCGCGATATTGTGGATAATTATCGTGTGAAGACATCAAATTGAACGCATGAGGCTTTGTTCCTGCATCTTGATGGCAGTTGGTGCAGTTCATTTTATTGCCCAAATATTGTCCGTTTTTTCCGTTCGGACCAATATAATAAGCGGTTTTCATCATTAATTCTCTTCCATAACGAACCGATTCTCCAAATTGATCGTCTGGAATTTGAGAAGTATCAATTGTGATGTAACCTTCGTCTTCTTCTCCTTCTTCGGTTGTTTTTGAAGCCAAAGTTTGAGAATTAGATTTGGTGCAGGAATTGAAAACAAGCATTGGCAATGCTGAAAAAAGTGCAATAAGAATTAATTTTTTCATGTCTATTATTTTTATCCTAACAGGTTTTTAAAACCTGTTAGGTATTTATTCTAATTTACTTATACCTACAAGGTTTTGAAAACCTTACAGGAAAATCTCTTTTTAATTCAAAAGAAAAGGTTTGAGTTTTTCCTCAGGAATAAAGATGGTTCTGTAAGGCGGAATTTCAGATTCTAAAGCCCATAAAAGAACTCCTTTTTTATTCGTTAAAACGGTAATATGTCTTTTGGAGCAACAAACCAAAAAGAGGTTTTTATTAATCATGTAAGCGCTTCCCATTCTATCGTTGTAAATATCTTTTGGTAATTTGATATGGAAATCCAGTTTTACTGAATTGTTTTTTTCGTCAACTTTTAGAGCAAAAACAGAAGATTGTTTTATATCGACACCATTGTCAAAAAACAATAAACTTCCTTCCTGATCCATATGTGCGGCGTGAGCTTGCGAGAAATTGGTATCTGGAGCCATTTTCATTGTGCCATCTTTGCCTAATTTCCAGATTATTTTTCCAGTTTTCGAATTGATTTTCCAAATCTGGCCGTTATTATAGAAAGAAATTAGAAAGTTTCCATCTGTATCGTAGCTTAAACTGTTGGCGTGCGTCCAGTCTTTTTTGTTTTTTAATAAATTTTTGTCTTTAAATGGATCTAAGTCATCAAAAACACTCCATTTCCAAAGCTGTTTTCCTTTTTTGTCTAAAATTATAATTCCGTCTCCATTGATGGTGTCTTGTTTTTTTCCTCCAATAGAAGTTAAATCGATTATTTTTTGTTCGACAGTTAAAGCGACAATTTCGTCAGCCGATTTTTTTATGATTTCATGGTGAAGAACCTGCTTCAAATCACCTTGCCCTTTTTTGATGTGTGTTAAAGTATCTCCTTGCAGATTGATTTCAAGAATTTCGCTTCCATAGCTTGTTGGCTCGTCATTGGTTCCCAAAATCGAAAGAATCGTTTGGTCTTTTGTAAAATGAACGACTTTAAAACCAGTTCCTTCAAGCGTATGATACCATCTCAAATTTCCTTTGTAATCAACAATATAAGCAGTTCCAGGAGTTTCTCTTTTCGCTAAAAGCAAAAATCCTTTTTTGAAATTTTCAGGCAATAGTTCTGGTTTCGGACAATTGGCTTTGAATTGTTTCTGTAGCCATTCTGGAAGTTTTCTAGATTTAAAATTATAAACTTTGCTGGTTTGTTTATTACCACCTTGAACTGTAACTAATTGGAAACTATAGCCGGTTTCTGGAATTATATTGCAAAGTACCAGCGAATGTTTTAAACCAGAATTTGAAATAGGAGAGGTCATTTTATTTTGATTTCCTTCTTTGTCTGACCAATATTCTGCATATACCTGAGCTTGGTCATTCGTAGTAACATCGATCTGAATTTTCAATTCGTTGTTGCCATGAGTGCCAATATTGATATTGGAGATAATTTGGTTTTTAGAACAACTCGCCAAAGTAAGCAGCACTAAAATAAAACTTCCTTTTAATATTAATTTTTTGATCATCTGAAAAGCTTCTTTTGTGAAACAGAAAAGTACTTTTATCGCTATAAATAATCAAGAATAGACAGACATTTAACTGTCTATTCTTGATTGGATATTCTTATTGTCTGTCGGCGTTGCTTAAATTTGGATTAAGGTCTACCTGACTCTGTGGATAAGTATAATATTTGTTTTGTGGCATTTTGATTAAAGCTGCTTCTCCAACTCTAAGGTGGTATGCATTTACTAAAACATCATATTTGTTCATTCTGATTAAATCTGCACGACGTTTTCCTTCGTAGAAAAGTTCCCATCCTCTTTCTTGTAAAATAGCATCTCTTAAACTAGCTTGATTATGTTCTGATAAAACCAAAAGTTTTGCATGAGATCTTCCTTTTACTTGGTTGATAAGATCAATAGCCTCTTGAGTCGGCCCACTGATTTCGTTTAAGGCTTCGGCTCTGCTTAACAAAACATCAGCATAACGAAGTATATTAACACTATGTCCATCATAATAAGTGGTCGTTTCATCATCAGCATATTTTTTTGTAGAAACGTCTTGCATGTAGAATTCTCCAGCTGGAGGTTGAGCTCCTAAGTATGGAGCTTGTTTATGCAATAGACCGTCTGTCCCCATATACTCTGGAAAAAAGCATTGTTTTCTCTCATCTTCATCGCCAAAAGTGTTGTAGAAATCCCAGTTTACAGTATAATATTGCCATCTGTTTTGAACCACAGGGTGATCAACAGGACCAAAGTGGTTTAATAATTCAGTTCCATTTGTGTTGGCATCACTTAAAGAAGAGAAGATGTTTTCACTGCACCATTTGTTACTTTCTTTAAACAGACCTAAGTAAGAAGGATATAGGCTGTATTCGTGCAAATCCATTACTTTTTGTGTATAGGTAACTACTTTTTGCCAATCGTGGCTTCTTAAGTATAATTTTGCCAATAGTGTTAGTGCAGCTCCTTTTGTCGCACGTCCTACATCATTTGTACCGTAAATTTCATTGTTTTTATAATTAACTGGAAGAACATCAGCAGCTTCCGTCAATTCTTTAATCATGAAAGCGTCTATTTCTTCAACAGATGAAGGCGGAGTTTGATCCAAATATCCAGGATTTCCTAAGTTAGCCTCTGTAATCAAAATTACTGGCCCCCAAGAATCGGTCAAATCCATGTAAGCGGAACATCTTAAGAATTTTGCTTCTGCAATAAATTGTGCCTTTTCAGCAACTGTAATACCACTCATTGGTGTAATGTTGAAAATAGCATTGTTTGCATTGGCAATCAATTTATACATGGCGTTCCAGTCTTCTCTTAAGAGTCCGTTTGCAGAATTCCAAGTTCCTAAAGATAATTGCCCTGGATCTCCTCCAAATTGGCAGTGTCCTAAATCTGTAGCAATATCAGTCAAAGCAAAGTGTCTTGTAGCCCAATATGAATAATTATCGCCCACAGATGGTCCTTTTAATCTTCCATAAATGGAATTGATAGCCGCAATAGCATCTGATTTTGTCTGATACCCATTGGTATTAGTCAAACTGCTATATACCGTCGGATCCAAGTCTTGGTTACACGAAAACTGTGTCCCAGCGGCAAGTAAAAGTAATAAGATTGTATATTTTTTCATTTTAATCAATTTAATGTTACTGTAAAGCATTTTAGACTAGTGAATTGCTACTTTAATTCCAAGTATAAAAGTTCGTGAAGCTGGGAATGAGTTAAAATCGATACCACCACCTAAATTGTTCGTAGAGTGTCCGTTTACCTCAGGATCATTTCCAGAATAATTTGTAATCGTCAATAAATTTTGTCCGATGGCATATAATCTAATACTGTCAATAAATTTTACCGTTTTTAATGCGCTTTCTGGAATCGTATATCCGATAGAAACATTTTTAAGACGTAAGTACGAAGCTTCTTCAACAAATTTAGAATTCACATAACTTCCGTAAGTGCTTTTGTAATAACCGTCTCTAGGAATATCAGTGTTTTCGTTTTTACCAGCAACCCATCGGTTTAACGCATCTGTACTTGTAGAAGACTCGCCAACCATTTTAGTCATATTGTAAACTGAATAATCAAAAGCACCTTGGAAAAAGATATTCATATCAAAATTTCTATACTTAAAATCGTTATTGAAACCTGCAACGTAATGAGGAATAGTATTTCCTAAATAAGTTCTGTCTTTTGCTGTAATAGTACCATCGCCATCAATGTCTACATATTTTGGATCTCCAGGTGCAGATAAAGGCTGAGGTGCGTAAGTTTCTCCTGTTTTGATAACTCCGGCATATTTATAGCCATATAAAACTCCCATTTCTTTTCCTGGCTCCAATCTTGTAAATTCTTGACCAGAAACTACTCCACTTGGGTTAGAAGTGTTTGTGCTAATGATTTTAACGTTATCAGCTAGAGATACTACTTCTTGTTTATTGTACGCTACATTTAATGAAGTAGTCCAAGAAAAAGTATCAGTTCTGAAGTTTGTAGTGCTTATTCCTAACTCAATACCTTGGTTGTCAATAACCCCTGCGTTAACTCTTTGAGTACCAAATCCCCACCATCCTCCAACAGGAACATTTAAAAGAGCATCTGTAGTTCTTTTTTTGTAATAATCGAATGTAATTGAAAGTTTGTCATTAAATAAGCCTAAATCTAAACCGATATCAGTTTGAGCTGTTTCTTCCCATTTCAGATTTGGGTTAGCTAAGTTTGCTGGTTCTGTCCCTGCAACAAATTCATCTGGCGCAATAGTAACCCCCCAAGAAGACAAACGGCTCATGTACGAATAATCTCCAATACCGTCACTACCTGTAATACCATAACTTGCTCTCAATTTAAGTTCAGAAATTGCTTTTACGTTTTGCATAAAAGATTCGTTAGATATTTTCCATGCAACAGCTCCAGAAGGGAAGATACCAAATCGGTTATTTGGTCCAAAACGAGAAGAGCCATCTTTTCTAATTGTAAAAGTTGCTAAGTATTTATCGTTGAAAGCATAATTTAACCTTCCAAAATAAGAAGTCAATTTTGTTTCTGTTTTTTCTGTTTCAGGTTTTAAATACACTGAAGCTCCTTGCAGATTGTAATACGTCAATAAGTCATTAGAGAAACCTGTACCGGCAGCTCTTACTCTTTCATAAGTATCTTTTTGATTTGAAGTACCAATCATGGCAGTAATTGCATGTACTTCTTTGATATCAAATTTATATGTCAAATATTGTTCTGTACTCCATCTGAAATAGGTTTTATTTTCTTCAGAACCAGAACCCTTTAACGCAGCTCCCGCTACTAAAGTACTTGGAGTATATTTTCCTTGAATATTTTCTTGCCATTCTGCACCAGCGCCAAAATGGTATGTTAAACCTTTAATGATCTGATAATCTAAAAACATGTTTCCGTTTACCAATCTATTGATCGTGTGATCTGTAGGTTCAAGTAAAAGTGCTAACGCATTGTCTTTCCCTTGGAATTTATAATACGAACCGTCTGCGTTATAAATTGGAATAGTTGGAGGAGCAGTCTGGATAGAGAACATTGGAGATAAAATATTATCGCCAAAATCGCTATTATTTCCTTCGGCAACAGCACCATATACATTTGTGCCCATATTTAGTCTTTCGTTGAATCTTTTTTCACCACCCATTCTCACACTATATCTTTCAAAATCAGTGTTTACGATAGCTCCAGTTTGTTTTAAATAATTTCCAGAAAGAAAGAATTTAGAACTTTGGTCACTTCCGCTAAAAGTAAGCGTTCTATTAAGCACTTCACCAGGACGAGTTGCAGCATCAAACCAGTTAGTATTGGCAACAGGAAAGCTGGAAGGGAAAAGCGGAGGTCTTCCGTTTTCAGCATTAAGAGCATTCTGATAATCGGCATATTGCTGTCCAGTCATTAAAGAAGGCTCTTTTATGATGTTTTGAAAACCATCAGAAATCTCAGCCTCAACATTCATTTTTCCTGATTTTCCTTTTTTAGTGGTAATCAAAATTACCCCATTTCCTCCACGGGCACCATAAATAGCTGTAGAAGCGGCATCTTTAAGAATTTGAATGTTTTCAATGTCGTTCGGGCTTATAGAAGCTCCAGTACTGGTAATGAATCCGTCAACAACATACAACGGAGCATTAGAAGTATTAATAGAGTTTCCTCCTCTAATTATTACTGACGGATTTGTTCCCGGCGCATAGCTATTTTGTTGCACCTGCACTCCAGAAGCTCGTCCTTGAAGCGCCTGTCCAACGTTTGCAACCGTTCCGCCTAAGTTTAAATTGTCTTTGCTAAGAGAACTCACAGAACCTGTAAGGTCTTTTTTCTTAGATTTTCCGTATCCAATCACCACCTCGTCTAGTTTTTGTCCTGCTTCTTTCATGACAATTTTTAGAAGCGCAGTTCCAATAGTAACTTCCTGATCTTCCATACCAATGTAAGTAATTATCAATTTTGTGGCATTATCAGGAACTGTAATAACAAAGCTTCCGTCTACATCAGTCTGAACTCCCTTAGTAGTACCTTTAACCACAACATTGGCACCTGGAAGTGGCAAACCTTTTTCGTCTGTTACTTTTCCTTTTACAGTTTTTTCAAAAAACACTGCCGTATTGGTTTTGTCTGAAATATTTATAGAAGAAGCTGCAGAAGCCTGAAATGTAAAAACTAATAACGAGAGAACTGTTATTCCGATTTCTTTGCGGGATAAATTGTTAAGCCGAAAATCTCTTGGCTTTTTTTGGGTTAATAATTTCATACTTTGAATTGGTTTTGGTTAATGTTTAATTGTTTTTTCTTTGTTTGTAGGTTTTAGATTTCTTTTTTGATCTGGAAATTCATTTTGTCTTTTTAGTTGTGTTTTCGATTGAATTATTTTTATGCAAACCAGAGACTTCTTTTTTTACTCCTAAACACGGCTTGTTTAGTTTGTTTTTCTTCTTTTTTTGAGCTTAAAAATCACCTGAAATTTTGCATAATTAACTTAGTTTTAAGATTAATCTCTGACGAAACTAGAGATTATATTTTTATAAAACAAGAAAAAACACAAAAAATGTGCTCGAACACACAAAATTTATGTTCTCGAGCACATAAAATTGTACGAAACGTTTTTTTAGACTTAAAAAGATGAGATATTTTTAAAATGTTTTAGAAATGCTGAAGCTCTTAGAACTGACTGTTTTTTGAATAATAAATGTTCTTTTTGTAAAAACTTATGAATTTCGCAATGACTAATGTAAAAACGTAAAAATTAAGCAGTCTTTTCTTATGTTGAAAAAGAGTGAAATTTTAGATTTAATTATGAATTTGATTTGTTTTTCAATTCAATTTTTGAAGTATATTGGTCATGGAGAAAAATGGAAAAATGGAAAGATGATTTAATGGTCATTTTGACCTTTTTTGAAAATGAAAAATTAACAGATTTTAAGAAGAAGAATTTTGAAAGAATACCACGTACAAATAATAGATAAAAATCAAAAGAACGAAACTCAGATTTTAGATCCTTTTTTTTGGGAAAAAGCACATTGTTTAACTGATTTTGGTTCTCCGTGGAATAATGAACCGGTCTTAAAAATTGAATTTCGCGCGTTATGGGATCAAGAAAACTTCTATTTTAATTTTAGGGTTTTTGATACTGATGTTTATATCGATCAAAAAGATAATAGTGTAGACAGTATTTGTAATTCTGATCGCGTGGAGCTTTTTTTTAGAAGTAATGATGAGCTTAATCCGTATTACTGTCTTGAAATTGATCCTTCGACAAGATTGCTGGATTTCCATGCCCTGCCAAATAAAATCTTTGATTACGAATGGAAATGGCTTGAAAATCAAATTAAATTGGAATCTTCTGCAGATGAAGTTTCTTTTACGGTTGCAGGGGTAATTAGTATTGCTTCTTTAGAAAAATTAGATTTAATACATGATAATGTTATCGAAACAGGGGTTTATAGAGCAAAATTCTCCAAAGACAAAAATGGTAACTACGAACCAACTTGGATTACGTGGGTAAATCCAAATACTCCCGAACCGAATTTTCACATAGCATCTTCTTTTGGAAAGTTTGTTTTAGTGGGGTGATTTGCCACAAAGGCGCCAAGTTGCAAAGTTTTTTTAAGGGAAGAAATCTGAATTGTCTCCAGCTTTAGCTGGAGATTAAAAAAAAACTTCGTGTCTTAGCGGCAAAAAACTTTAGCTAATATAAAAAGAAGCATTTTCGACATTTATTATGTCAATTGGAAGCAATATGGTTTCTGGAATGTCTTTTCTGAATAAAAAGTGTTCTACTAACGTGCTGACTCCTAAATACGCCTGTCTCTTTTGGTTTTGATGTATTAAAAAATGAATCAATCCTTGATTTAAAAAGCTGACATTTTTATCGATTAAGTCATAGCCAATCAAAACAATTTTTTCGTCTGTTATATTAGATAGAGTAGAAGCGATTTGATAAGCCTTTGAGGTGGTAATGAAAATGCCGCTTAACTCTGGGTTTTCATTTATAAACGCTGGCAGCTTAGTTTCTATGTTGGAATATTTCAGTTTTAATGTGGCCAAAGAGAAATCAGAAAGATTTTTTTCATCAAAATAACTTCTAAAGCCTCGTTCTTTTTCCTGCATGTGGACGGCGTTTTTTAAGCTTTCGTCAACGTGGATAATGGCAATCTGTCCTTTAGGCAGAATCAAATTCATTAAACTTGCGGCAACACGTCCGCTTTTGTATAAATCTTGTCCAACAAAACTTTTTATGGAAGAAGATTCAACCTGGTTGTTGAAAGTATTTACCATAATTCCCAATTCGTCATATTGTTTTATGATTTCTAAGGTTTCTTTATGGAAAAGAGGAGTCAGTAAAACAGCATCTGGCGATTGAGCTACAATGGCTTCGTTTGTTTTTAGAAACGATTTGGTGCTTTCTGGATTAAAGTAATGAATTTCTATATTAACATTATAAGCTTTGAATTCTTTAATGGCATCTTGGATTCCATTAACGCACGGAAGCCAATAAGGGTCAAATACAGGATCTGGAAGCAAGACACAAATGCGGTAAACTTTGGTGCTTTTTAAATTTCGTGCAATTAAGTTGGGTTCGTAATCAATAACATTCAGAACTTCATTGATTTTTTCGAGTGCAGCAGGAGAGACTTTTCCTCTGTTGTGCAGCACGCGGTCTACAGTTCCTTTAGAAACTCCAGCCATTTGCGCTATATCCTTAATTGTGTACTTTTTATCCATATGAGCAAATATAAAAACTTTGATTTAATAAACGTAATTTTTCTATAAGAATTAATAAATGTGCTCGAGAACACCAAAAATGTGTGTTCGAGCACATTTTTATATTTTTTCTTGTTTTATAAAAATATAATCTCTAGTTTCGTAAAATCAAAACCGAAAACTGAAAATAAATTTATAACTAATTTACGCTGTAATTTATTGAATTGAAGCGTTTTAATACAAAGTGTTTAAGTGAAAAAAATCACGTCATTAGCTCCCGGCCGAACCTGCCTTTTTGGAGATCATCAAGACTACTTAGGATTGCCTGTTATAGCCTGTGCGATAGATCGAAATATTAAATTAATTGCAAAACAAAATCAGACCGAAACTTTTGTTTTGAATATGGTTGATATTAATGAAATTCGGATTATCGATATACATGAGGCTTTCGAAAAATTAGAATCCAGAGATTATTTTGCTTCCTCATTGCGCGTCTTGCGCAGATATGGCTGTAAACCAACCTCTGGTTATACGATTACAATTACTGGAGATATTCCAATTAATTCTGGAACTTCGAGCTCTTCCGCCTTGTTGATGGCTTGGATTCGTTTCCTGATAGAAGCTTTTGGAATAGATCATGAAGTTACGCCTGAATTTCTTTCAAAATTGGGCTATGAATCTGAAGTTTTAGAACATGGAGAGCCTGGCGGAATGATGGATCATTTTAGTATTGGCGTTGGAAATATTGTTTACATCAATACTAAAAAGCCTTTTTCTTTTGATGTTATAGGTACGGAATTGAAAGGATTGATTACAGGTGTTTCGGGTGTTCCAAAGGAAACCATAGGTTTGCTTGGCGAATTAAAAGGAAATGCTTTGATGGCAATTGATCTTGTAAAGCAAAATTATCCGCAGTTTGATTTAAATGCTTCGGAAATTGAAGATGTCGATAAATACAGAAATTGTCTTCCAGATCGTCTGATTCCATTTTTTGAAGCAGCCATCAAGAATTACCATTATACTAAAGAGGCTTTAAAAGAATTTGAAAAGCCAATCTTAGATTTTAAAAAAATTGGATCCTTAATGAATGGTCATCATGAAGTTTTACGCGATTTGCTGAAAATAACTGTTCCAAGAATTGATGCCATGATTAATGCAGCGTTGAAGGCTGGAGCGTACGGAGCAAAAATCGTGGGTTCTGGAGGTGGCGGAAGCATTGTGGTAATTGCTGATCCTAAGAATGAGAATGCGGTTATAGAAGCGATTTTAGACGCAGGAGCACAGGAAGCTTATGCGGTAAACGTTGATCCCGGAGTACGAATTATTGATAATATTGAAAATTAAAATAAAATGCACGACAGTTTAGTGATTTTAGCCGGCGGAGCTTCTTCTCGTATGAAAAAAGAAGCGGTTACAAATAATTTATCTCCAGAAGAAATTGCACAGGCTAACGAGAGAAGCAAAGGTCTTATTGGTGTTGGAGCGAGCGGAAGACCTCTTTTGGATTATCTTTTATGGAATGCTAAAAAGGCAGGTTATAAAAACATCTATATTATTATAGGAGAACAAGGAGAATTGTTTAAGGAGTTTTATGGCAGTAAGATGAAGGGCAATGATTTTCACGGACTCAATATTTCTTTTGCGGTTCAATATATTCCAGAAGGAAGGGTAAAACCTTTTGGAACCGCAGATGCTCTGTTTCAAGCTGTAGAGCAATATCCGGAATTGAATTCGCAGTTTTATTCGGTTTGTAATAGTGATAATCTGTATTCTGCAGAAGCTTTACGTGCGTTGAGGGAAACCGAAAGTCCGAATGCTTTTATCAGTTATGATCGTGACGCAATGGATTTTCCATTAGAGCGTATTTCGCGTTTTGCGATTGCCAAATTAGATCAAAACAATCAGCTGTTGGATATTTTAGAAAAACCTACTGAAGAAGACTTAGAACAATATAAAGATTCAGAAGGTAAAATACGTGTCAGTATGAATGCTTTTAAGTTTAATGGCAAGACCTTATATATACATCTTAAAAATTGTCCTGTCCATCCAGAGCGTGATGAAAAGGAGCTTCCAACAGTGCTTTTAAACTCTGTTAAGGAAAATCCGCAAACTACTGTCGGAATTCCGTTTTCTGAGCACGTTCCAGACCTAACTGCTAAAGAAGATATTGCCGAAGTAAAAACATATTTGGCAAAATATTATCCTGATTTAAATTGGAATAATAAAAATTAACAAAACTTTCATATCTAAATTAGAGAATAAGGAAATTTTATGTACTACTTTTGTTTTGCAAAAAAAATGCAGATATTTGCATAAATTACGCAATCAATAATGTGAGAGTTGATTCTAATTTAGATTTTGAATTAAATAAATCTATAAACTAATCAACCAAAAATTATGACAAACATTCAAAGTACATTACAAGTAGAGAAAAAAAGTACCATTGTTCCGATGGTGATTTTAACCTTGTTATTTTTTATTTTAGGATTCGTAACTTGGCTTAACGGACCATTAATTCCGTTTTTTGAATTAGCTTGCGAATTAACTTCTTCACAAGCGTATTTTGTGACTTTCGCATTTTATATTGCCTATTTTGTAATGGCAGTTCCTTCTTCGTATATCATTGAAAAAGTGGGATATAAAAACGGAATTTCCTTAGGATTATTGATTATTGCCGCGGGAGCTTTTATGTTTTATCCAGCGGCTTCCAGTCGTACATTTCTCTTGTTTTTATTAGCCTTATTTGTAATGGGAACCGGTTTGGCAGTTCTGCAGACGGCTTCAAATCCTTATGTAGTGGTGATTGGTCCGAGAGAAAGTGCCGCTGCAAGAATCAGTGTTTTAGGAATTGCAAATAAATTGGCAGGATTTGTTGCGCCAATTGTGCTTACAGTTTTGGTTTTGTCTAATATGCAGGACTTTACCGCAGACAAAATTGCCTTGATGGATGAAGCTGCAAAAACGAGCGCATTAAATTCTCTTGCATTACAATTGCAAACACCGTATCTTTATATGGGGTTGATTATTACTGTTTTAGCTCTTATGGTGAAATTTTCTCCTCTTCCAGAAATTGATTTGGATGAAGAAGGGAATGTGTCGAATTTAAGTGTTTTCAAACAGATTAAAAATGCCTTTCAGCACCCGCAACTGGTTTTAGGAGTAATTACTTTAATGCTTTATTTATCTGCTGAGGTTTTAGCGGGAGATTCTATTGGAGCTTTCGGAAAACAATTGGGTGTTTATGGTGCAGAAGGAAATTTCTATCTAAAATTAACATCATTTACCATGTCTGCAATGGTTATTGGGTACGTTCTTGGAATAGTATTGATTCCTAAATATGTTTCTCAAGTCACAGCATTGAAAGTGTCTGGGATGCTAGGTTTGGTGCTCGTTTTGGCAATTGTTTTGATTTCGCCAAAAATAATGATTGCATTGCCAGGAAGTCCAAATATACCTGTGGTAATATTTTTAGTAGCACTTTTAGGATTGGCAAATGCATTATGCTGGCCTGCAATCTGGCCAATGGCTTTGCAGGATTTAGGAGGTTATACAAAAATAGGAAGTGCTATTTTGATTATGGGAATTATTGGTGGTGCAGTTTTTCCTCTTTTTTACGGAATGATTACTGAAAGCATCAATTCTGCAAATCTTGCAAAAAATATGCAAGACGTTTCAAAAAGTGGAAATCAATTGGCTTATTTAATGCTCCTGCCTTCGTATGCGATGATTTTGTTTTACGCTGTGAAAGGGCATAAATACAGGAAATGGTAGTTGAACAAAAATAAAAATTAATATATCATGTTAAAAAGTAAAATCGACAAAGCAACAGGTTTCGAAAAGCGATTCGAAAACATTAATACAGTTGTTTTTGAAAACTCAACTGATGCTTCAAAAGAAGTGGCGCAGGAAATTGCAGCTTTAATCAAAGAAAAACAGAATGAAGGAAAACCATGTATTCTTGGTTTGGCAACAGGTTCTTCTCCAAAAGGTTTATATGCTGAATTAGTGCGTCTGCATAAAGAAGAAGGATTGAGTTTCAAAAACGTAATCAGTTTTAACTTGGATGAATATTATCCAATGGAACCAAATTCAATCAATAGTTATGTTCGTTTCATGAAGGAACTTTTGTTTGATCATGTCGATATTTTACCTGAAAACGCTCATGTTCCAGACGGACTTTTAACAAAAGAGCAAATTGCAGATTATTGCCACGAATATGAAGCAAAAATCGAAGCTTTAGGCGGAATCGATCTTCAGATTCTTGGAATTGGAGGAAACGGACACATCGGATTTAACGAGTCTGGTTCGCTTCAAAATTCTAAAACTCGTTTGGTAGCTTTGGATCACATTACAAGAGTTGCGGCAAGTAAAGATTTCTTTGGTTTGAATAATACGCCAAGAACAGCAATTACGCTTGGTGTGAAAAAAATCATGGAAGCTAAAAGAGTAATCTTATTGGCTTGGGGTGAAGGAAAAGCAAGTATTGTAAAAAAATCTGTTGAAGATGAAGTTACAAACCGAGTTCCTGCATCTTTCTTGCAAGAACATAATAATGCAGTTTTTGTTTTGGATAAAGAAGCAGCTTCAAAACTAACAAGAATTAATAAGCCTTGGTTGGTTGAGAAAATTGTTTGGACAGATAAATTGACTCGTAAAGCAGTTTTAGGATTGGCATTGGATCTTAAAAAACCAATTTTAATGCTTACTGATGCAGATTATATAGAAAACGGTATGAGCGATTTATTGGCAGATTCAGGTCCAGCTTACGATACTAACATTAAGATATTTAATAAATTACAAAATACAATTACAGGTTGGCCAGGTGGAAAACCAAATTCAGATGATACCAATCGTCCAGAAAGAGCAGAACCTGCTAAAAAGCGTGTATTGATTTTCAGCCCGCACCCAGATGATGATATCATTAGTATGGGAGGAACTTTTATGCGTTTGCAAGAGCAAGGACATGAAGTGCACGTTGCGTACCAGACATCTGGAAACATTGCAGTTGCTGATGATGAAGCATTGCGTTTTGCAAGATTCGTAATTGATTACAATGAGAAATTCGGAATCAAAAGCGAAGAAGCAGATAACATCTACAAAAAAGCCGAGGCATTTTTACAGAACAAAAAGAACAGCGAAATTGATATACCAGAAGTTCGTTATATTAAAGGTTTGATCAGAAAAGGAGAGGCGAGAGCTACAAGTTATTTTGTGGGTCTTCCAGATTCTCAAATTCACTTCATGGAATTGCCGTTCTACGAAACAGGAACAATCGAGAAAAAACCGATTGGACCAGAAGATATTCAGTTGACAGTTGATTTAATTGAAAAAATCAAACCACACCAAATTTACGCAGCTGGAGATTTAGCAGATCCGCACGGAACGCACAAAGTTTGTCTGGATGCAATTTTTGAAGCGGTTAAAGTTTTAAAACCAAAAGAATTCATGAACGACTGTTGGTTATGGTTATACCGTGGAGCTTGGCAAGAATGGGGAATTGACGAAGTTGAAATGGCAGTTCCAATGAGTCCAGACCAAGTTTTAGCAAAACGTCACGGAATCTTCAAACACCAGTCTCAAAAAGACGGAGTTGTTTTCCAAGGAACAGACGCAAGAGAGTTCTGGCAAAGAGCGGAAGACAGAAACCGCGAAACAGCTGAACTGTACCACCAATTAGGTTTGGCGACTTATGCTGCAATGGAAGCTTTCGTGAGATGGCATTACTAAAAAGTGACTAAGGTTCAGAGAGACAAAGGGACAGAGGTTTCTAATCTGTGCTGAACTTTTTTAAATAATATTTTTGAAGCAGGAAGAGGGAACGAAAATTGGTTCTTTTTTCTTGCTTCTTTTTTGTTTAAGGTTCTAAGGGACTGAGGTACTAAGTTTTCCCAGTCTTTACAATAGTCCTCGTTTTAAAACTGTAAACTGTGACTGAGACTGAAAACTATTTTTTAATCTGTGGCAAAAGAAAAAAAATAGCAATAGCTTTGTACGAAATAAAAACAGGAGGGGAGAAATCTATTTTCTTTCTTCTATTCTCTTTCCTCTCTAAAAAAATGGATCAAGACAAAAAACAACTCATAAAATTAGCCCACACCAAAATGCCTTTCGGGAAATATGAAGGAAAATATTTAATTGATTTGCCTGAATATTACGTGGTGTGGTATCAAAATAAAGGTTTTCCAAAAGGAGAGCTTGGACAGCAACTGCAATTGATTTATGAATTGAAATTGAATGGTTTAGAAGAATTGATTCGAAATATTAAGAAGCAATATCCTAAGCCTTAATGGTAGATGTTTTAAGATTATCGGATTTTTATATAATTGCATGAAATTTTGGTTTTATTGTTTGAAAAAATGATAAAAGATAGATAATGATTAGTGTATTGAGAGGTTTTCTTCTGATTTGAAAAAGCCAAAAATTCAGCAATCTAAAATTCTAAAAATCTAAGAAGTCTATTGTATAAAATGTCTAATTAAATTTGTACTTTTGCCAAGTTTTTTACACAACTACTTACAAACAACAACAGAATGAATCAAACAAAATATATTTTTGTTACAGGAGGTGTGACCTCTTCATTAGGAAAAGGAATTATCGCGGCATCTTTGGCAAAATTGTTACAAGGAAGAGGATACCGCACAACTATTCAGAAATTTGATCCATACATTAACGTTGACCCGGGGACACTAAACCCGTACGAACACGGAGAATGTTATGTGACAGATGACGGAGCTGAAACTGACTTAGACTTAGGACACTACGAGCGTTTCTTAAACGTTCCTACTTCTCAGGCTAATAACGTTACTACAGGAAGAGTTTATCTTTCGGTTATTGAAAAAGAAAGAAGAGGAGAATTTTTAGGAAAAACAGTTCAAGTTGTTCCTCATATCACAAACGAAATCAAAGACAGAATGCAATTGCTAGGTAAATCTGGCGATTATGATATTGTTATTACTGAAATTGGTGGAACTGTTGGTGATATCGAATCTCTACCTTATATAGAATCTGTTCGTCAATTGGTTTGGGAATTAGGTGAAAATAACGGAATTGTTATTCACTTGACATTAGTTCCTTATTTGGCTGCAGCTGGCGAGTTGAAAACAAAACCAACGCAACACTCTGTTAAAACTTTAATGGAGAGTGGTATTAAAGCGGATATTTTGGTTTGTAGAACAGAGCACGAATTATCTCAGGAACTACGCCAAAAATTAGCTTTATTCTGTAATGTGAAGAAAGAAGCCGTTATTCAATCTATTGATGCTTCTACGATATATGAAGTTCCAAATTTAATGCTTGAAGAAGGATTAGATGTTGTGGCTTTAAAGAAATTAGATCTTCCTAAAAAAGCATCTCCAGATCTTAAGACTTGGAATACTTTCTTAAAAAGATTAAAAAGTCCAAAACAAACAGTTAACATTGGTTTGGTTGGGAAATATGTAGAAATGCAAGATTGTTACAAATCTATTTTAGAGGCATTTATTCATGCAGGAGCTGCAAACGAAACAAAAGTAAACGTAATTTCAATTCACTCAGAACATATTAATGCTGAAAATGTTGAAGAAAAATTAGGTTCTTTAGATGGAGTTTTAGTTGCTCCTGGTTTTGGTGAAAGAGGCATTGAAGGAAAAATCGAAGCGGTTCGTTTTGTACGTGAAAACAATATTCCTTTCTTCGGAATTTGTTTAGGAATGCAAATGTCTGTTATCGAATATTCTAGGAATATTTTAGGTTACGCTGAAGCGAATTCAACGGAGATGAATGACAAAACAGCTCATCCAGTTGTGAGTTTGATGGAAGAACAAAAAAATGTAACCGACAAAGGAGGAACAATGCGTTTAGGTGCTTGGAAATGTGATATTAAACCAGACACTTTGGCGTACAAAATTTACGGACAAAAAACTATTTCGGAGCGTCACCGTCACCGTTATGAGTACAATAATAAATATGCTGATGAATTGCAAAAAGCAGGTTTAAAAGCTTCTGGAGTTAATCCTGATACTGGATTAGTAGAAATTGTGGAGCTTGAAAATCACCCATTTTTCATTGGTGTACAATACCACCCAGAATACAAGAGTACAGTTGCAAATCCGCACCCTATTTTTGTGAACTTTGTGGCAGCTGCTGTAAATGCACATAAAAAATAATAATTATATTCTGTGAAGATGTAACTTTTGGGTAAAACTCATTACTAATAGCCTTCAACGAATAACTTTTTTAAATTAATAATGGAAGAAAAAAAATTAGACCTCAATTCGATCATTGGTTTTGTATTGATCTTTGGAATTTTGATTTGGATTATGTACCAAAATCAGCCTTCTGAAAAAGAAATTGCTGCTGAAAAGGCCAAGAAAGAATTAGTTGCTAAACAAGAAGCACAAGCAAAAGCAGATAAAGCTAAAACTGCGTCATTACCAGCTGCAGCTGTAACTCCTGGAGATACAGTTCAATTGGCTCAATTGCAAAAAACTTTAGGAGGATTTGCTTATTCTGCAACACTTCCTTCTGCAAAAGAAGCTTTTACTACAATCGAAAATGAAAAATTAAGATTAAAGATTGCTAATAAAGGCGGATACATTGTTGAAGCTACTTTAAAGGAATTCGAAAGATTAAAAAAAGGTTCAGGTCAATTAGTTGAGTTAATCAAAAACAATAACTCAAACTTAAATTTACAGCTTCTTACTACAGACAATAGAACATTAAATTCTAAAGATTTATATTTTGAGCCAACATTAGAAAAAATTGGTGCAGACCAAGTTCTTTCTATGCGTTTGAAAGCTGGAGCTAATGAATTTTTGGAATATAAATACATTTTAAAGCCAAACGATTACTTAGTTGGTTTTGATATTCGTTCTCAAGGCTTAAATAGAGTTTTAAATTCTGCTAAACCAGTTGATTTGCAATGGGATTTAAAAACATACAGAAACGAAAAAAGTGTTGCTTATGAAAATCGTTATGCGCAAATTGATTATAAATACGAAGAATCAAAATATAATAACGTAAGTTCACACGGACAGGGTAAAGAAGAAACTCCTACTAAAGTTAGTTATGTTGCGTTTAAACAGCATTTCTTTACTACAATTTTATCTACAGAAAAACCTTTTGAAACTTCAAAACTACAATCTGACGATTTAGTTAAAGACGATAAAATTGATACAGTTTTCACAAAACAGTTTAGAGCTAATTTGCCTTTAGCGTTTACAAATGGAGAGATCGATTACAAAATGAATTTGTACATGGGTCCTGCAGATTACAAAACATTAAAAGCTTACGATAAAAACTTCGAAAAGATTATTCCATTAGGGTGGGGAATCTTCGGATGGATCAACAAATGGATTTTCATTCCATTATTCGGATTCTTAAGTTCAACAATTGGATTGTCATTAGGAATTGCCATCATTATTTTTACGATTATCATCAAATTGGCTATGTCGCCAATTACGTATAAGTCATTCTTGTCTCAGGCTAAAATGAAAGTTTTAAGACCTGATATTGCTGAGTTGGGAGAGAAATTCAAAAAAGACCCAATGAAGAAACAACAGGAGACAATGAAACTGTACAACAAAGCAGGAGTAAACCCAATGGCCGGATGTATTCCAGCTTTGATTCAGCTTCCATTTATGTATGCATCGTTCCAGTTTTTTCCTGCAGCATTTGAATTAAGACAAAAAAGCTTCCTTTGGGCAGACGATTTATCATCTTTTGACTCAATTGTAAAATTACCATTCAACATTCCGATGTATGGAGATCATATCAGTTTGTTTCCGATTTTGGCGGCAATTGCGATTTTCTTCTACATGAAAATGACTTCTGGAGATCAGCAAATGGCAGCTCCTCAGCAAGAAGGTATGCCAGATATGGCAAAAATGATGAAAATCATGATTTATGTTTCGCCATTAATGATGTTGATTTTCTTCAATAATTATGGTTCTGGATTATCTTTATACAACTTCATTTCGAACTTAATTACAATCGGAATTATGTTTGTGATCAAGAATTACATTGTAGACAGTGATAAAATTCACGCTCAGATTCAAGAAAACAAACAAAGAGAGCCTAAAAAACCAAGTAAGTTCCAACAGCGTCTTCAAGAAGTAATGGAACAGCAAGAAGCGGCAAAAGCGGCTCAGGCAAATAAAAAGAAGAAATAATTCTCAATAAAAAAATCTCGATTTATCGGGATTTTTTTATACCATTATACTTTATAATTAAGATTTTCGTTAAGCTTAAAAATAGAATTTATTATGATCTCAAAAAAAATCATACTTGGATTATTCTTCCTAACAGCATTAGTTTCAAATGCTCAATCAGATATTAATAAAGTTGATGCAGCCGGAAAAAAAGACGGACTTTGGAAAGGAACTTATGCAGAATCTAAACGCCCTCGCTACGAAGGCACTTTTAACCACGGAAAAGAAACTGGAATTTTTAAATTTTTTGATGACACAAAAAAAGGAGATGTTATAGCTACAAGAGATTTTAGCGCCAACGATGGAAGTTCGTACACTATTTTTTACGATCAGAATAAAAATAAAGTAAGTGAAGGAAAAGAGATCGGAAAAGCGCGTGAAGGCGAATGGAAATATTATCATAAAGCTTCTAAAGTTTTGATGACCGTTGAGAATTATAAAAATGGGAAATTGGAAGGATTAAAAACGATTTACTACCCAAATGGTCAAGTTGCTGAAGAAATGACTTATAAAAACGGTTTGAAAGAAGGGCCATATAAAAAAATTGGTGTAGATGGAACCCTTCTGGAAGAATCGTATTTTAAAAATAACGAATACAACGGAGAAACTGTTTTTTATGATTCAAACAAATCTATTGCTTCTAAAGGTAAATTCGTAAATGGTAAAAAAGCAGGGATCTGGCAGTTTTATCAAAAAGGAAAACTAGTGAAAGAAGTAAATATGAGTGATCCTAAAAACACGAATAAAGCTTCTGAAAAAGTGGGAACGGCAAAAAAATAAGAATTTAAAATCTCAGAATTCATTGCTTAAATTAATAAAAGGTTTATTGGAAAATGTTTACATTTGATTAACCAATTATGCTAACCTATGGATTTAAAAGAGCTTTTAGGACGATTTTTACTGTTGTTTTTTTCGATTTTGGTTCTGTATTTTTTCTCCAACAGAAAAGATAATGCGACCATAAATCCGTTGATGGTTATTGTCGGACTTTGTACTTTTTCGCTCTGTTATCTTTTTACCAAAATAGAAATTGGAGTTGGAATTGGTTTCGGTTTGTTCGCTATTTTTTCAATCCTCCGATTTAGAACACAGTCTTTCACCGTAAATGCGATTATTTTTCTTTTCGCAACCATTACGCTGTCCATTTTGGATATCATGTATCCGTTTGAAAAGATTGAATTACTGCTGTTCTTTCAAATTATTATAATTGGATTTTATGTTATTGCTTCAATCATTGTTAATAAACAAGCTTCAAAATATTTCAATTCTGTTGATGTGAAAATTCCGCTTGACGAAAACTTTTCTTTAAACTCAGAAATAATTAGAAAATCAATTCAAGAAAAAATTAAGATTGAAGATTTTGATTTTAGAATTGTGTTAATCAATACGGCGGCCAACGAAATAGATTTATTGGTTTTCTATTAATCGTTGAACGGACGAACTTGTTTGATGTACAAATCTCTTTTTTCGCCAACAATTTTAAACTCGATATCGACAGGATGAAATTGGTTTTTGCGCCAATAGCGATACATTTTGCTTTCAATTTTTTTGCTGACATCATAAATATTACTCATTTCTTTACGAGTCAATAGCGGTTCATTATTATTCAAATTGGAATTGGAAGTATAGTCGATATCAAAGTCGGTTTCGTCTTTTCCGTCGTTAAAATGATAGGCGACAAATTGTTCGCAGATTTCTCCTTTTTCGGGTTTCACAACCGAATTTTCTCCTTTTTGAACATTCACAGTAATTCCAGGAAAGTTCTCTCTGAATATATTTTTAGTGATAATTACACCATTGGCCAATTCATCCGGAAAAGAGCGATGTACTAAAACGCCCATTGCAATATTTTGCTGGTCGATTCCAAAAAGCTCCCTTTCATTATACGAAGCTTCGTTCCAGACACTTGCCCAAACTTGTTTTATGGCTTTTTCAAAAGTTTTGACGCTGTCGCCGATGATTCCAGTTTTAGAATCGTATAATCCTGCGCCATTGAAATCGTCCAGATCTTCTGCATTGGTAGAAGAGCGAAATCTGAAATTTTTGAATTTGGCATCTTTAAAAGCGGTATTCAATTTTGAAATTAATTCAGGATCAATAGGTTCTTTTTTAATAGCATCTCTAATTTTTTTCAATTGTTTGTTAATCCAAACAGTTGAGTCTTTATGCGGATAAGCTAAAAGTTCTGCAATTAAAGGTGAAATGGAAGATTTCTGAATATGTCTTGTATAATAGAAAAAGGGAATAGCATGCGCATTTTCTGGAACTTTAAAAGGAATTTCTTTTGAAATAGCAATTAAATAAGCCATGTTTTGCGCTTTCGAACCAATATAATTCACTCCCTTTTTTGGAATTTCAGATAAGTTGACTAAATCTGTTACAGAATTGTCAATTGTTAGTTTTTTCTTTTTCCCAGCAGATTTCACTGGAATTTTTTTAGTGGTTTCTTTTATGAAAAAAGTATCGACCTGAATTTTTAATTCTACCTTTTTAGAAAGCAGTCTTTTGATATTGTTATCTTTTTCAACATCGGTATACGCCATAATAGGAATCTTTCTGTTTTTTCCTAAAAGAACCAAATGGCTTAAAGGCGTTTGGAGTTCATTCACAATAATTCCTCGCACATTCGGAAGAATATCAGGCGTTCCATCCAAAATAATGATTTCATCAGGATTGGGTTTTGCGGTTTCTAATTCTTTGATTTTGTATTTTTTTAGAATGCCAACATTACTGCTTCGAACAACTTCCTGATATTTAATTTCGCCAAAAATATAATCTGATTTCACGCACGGAATTTTGAATTTCTGCTCCTGATACCAATTCATCATATCTGGATTATTCAAATAAAATTTAAGTTTTTCGCCAATAAAAGTGGAATTTTTTACCATATTAAAAAAACGTTCAATCAATGGCAAAGGCATATGATCGGACGCGGCGAGTTCAAAAATCCATTTGTCGGTTCCTTTAATATGATTCAAATTTCCGAGAAGAAAATCTCGATTTTTTTCGGTATCGCTATAGTTTTCATTGTTGAATACTTCGAGATCGTGGCCGTAGCCTAAATAATTGACAACAAAATCGAAATGAAGCAAAATAACGCTGCTGTTGAAATAATACATTTTCTGTTTTCGGAGATCGTAAATCACTTTTACCGATTCGATATTCGAAAATTTATCAGATAAAGGTTTTCCTTTAAACGCCTTGTAGGCTTCATAATTTGGCAAAGACGCGCTAAATCGTTGCGCGCTAATAGAACTTAGGGAGAGAAGGAAAAATAGACTGTAAATGTATTTTTTCATAGATAAAAAATGAATGATTAAATGTACTTAAAAAAGTAATAAGTTTTATCTACTGCGGGATTGCTTAAACTAATGCAAACCTTTGTGAAATTTTCTATTATTTGGCGTACCTTTGCAACCTTAAAAAATTAAACATTCAAAATGAAACGAGTAGTTGTTGGACTTTCAGGTGGAGTAGATTCTAGTGTTGCAGCATATTTATTGCAGCAGCAGGGATACGAAGTAATTGGCCTTTTTATGAAGAACTGGCACGATGATTCGGTTACTATTTCTAACGAATGTCCTTGGCTTGAAGACAGTAATGATGCTTTGCTTGTTGCTGAAAAATTAGGCATACCGTTTCAAACTGTTGATCTAAGCGAAGAATATAAAGAGAAAATCGTTGATTATATGTTCAACGAATACGAAAAAGGGAGAACTCCAAATCCTGATGTGCTTTGTAACCGCGAAATCAAATTTGATGTATTTATGAAAATCGCTTTAAGTCTTGGCGCAGATTATGTGGCTACGGGACATTATTGCCAAAAAAGCGAAATCGAAGTGGACGGAAAAACAGTGTATCAACTGATTGCCGGAAATGATGTAAACAAAGATCAATCATATTTCTTATGTCAGTTGTCGCAAGAACAATTGTCCAAAGCCCTATTTCCTATTGGAGCTTTAACAAAACCAGAAGTGCGAGAAATTGCGGCTGAAATGGAATTGGTTACTGCAGAAAAGAAAGATTCTCAAGGTTTATGTTTTATTGGAAAAGTTCGTCTTCCAGAATTTTTACAGCAAAAACTACAGCCTAAAGAAGGTAAAATTGTTCAGGTTGATAAAAATGATCCGATTTACAATATTGAGAAATCAGCTGACCTTTCTTTGGAGGAAAGATTAAAGTTAGAATCTCAAAAGCTAGACTATGTTCCAACAATGGGAAAAGTGGTTGGAAAACACCAAGGAGCTCATTACTTTACTGTTGGACAAAGAAAAGGTCTGAATGTTGGAGGAACAACAGATCCTTTGTTTGTAATTGCAACCGATGTAGAAACCAATGCCATTTATACAGGTATGTCTAGCCAGCATCCAGGTTTATTCAAAAAAGCACTTTTTGTTGGAAAATCTGAAGTGCACTGGATTAGAGAAGATATGACGTTAAAAGCAGGAGAAAAAATGGAAGTGATAGCAAGAATTCGTTACCGTCAGCCTTTGCAAAAAGCCGTTTTGTATCAGTTTGAAGACGGAATGTATGTAGAGTTTGAGGAGCCGCAGTCTGCTATTACAGAAGGACAATTTGTTGCTTGGTATTTAGAAAATGAATTAGTTGGTTCGGGAGTAATTTCTTAGCTTTATACTTTATTTGGGAGTAAATCCCTTAATGGTATAAATTGATGAGATATAACTTTACTTTTCTTTTATTACTTCTTTCGTTTGCAGTATTTTCGCAAGAAGATGCGTGGGTTTATTTTAATGCGAAGCCTAATGCGCAGACTTTCTATGACAATCCACTTACTGAACTTTCGCAAAGAGCTTTGGATCGAAGAACCAGCCAGAATATCGCTTTGGATATAACAGATGCTCCTTTGGAAACGTCATATGTTAATCAGATTAAAGCGAGTACGGGAATAATAGTTATGGCACAGTCAAAATGGCTGAATGCACTTCATATTCAAGGAACACAGACTAATATCAATGCTTTAAAATCTTTATCTTTTGTTTCTAGAATTGAGTTTGCCAATAAAACTTTAAATACCACAGGAAAAAGAGTTTCGGAAGCTTCCATTAATCAGTCTCATGATAAGTTAAAAACGGAAGTTGACTATTCTTACGGAAATTCTGCCAATCAGATTCAATTGCTGAACGGACAAGTTTTGCATCAGCAGAATTATACAGGAGAAGGAAAAATTATAGCAGTTTTAGATGCAGGATTTCCAGGTGTAAATACAGCTCAGCCGTTTGAAAATCTCAGAAATAATAATAAAATTTTAGGTGGTTACGATTATACTACGCGAAATGCCAATTTTTACGCAGGAGACGATCACGGTACTTTAGTATTATCTACAATGGGCGGTTATAAAGCAAATTCGTTGGTGGGAACAGCTCCAAATGCATCGTACTATCTTTTTATCACAGAGATTGATGCGCAGGAGATTCCGTTAGAAGAATCGCTTTGGGTTGAAGCGGCTGAAAAAGCTGATGCTTTGGGCGTTGATTTAATTACGACTTCATTAGGATATTTTGGTGATCGTGATAATCCAAATTACAACCATACCTACAGCGATATGAACGGAATTACTACTTTTATTTCTCGTGGTGCCGAAATTGCTTTTAGCAAAGGAATATTAGTTTTGGCTTCTGCTGGAAATGAAGGAACTCAGACAGAAAAGCACATTGGTTCGCCTGCAGATGCGGTTTCAGTGTTGGCAATTGGTTCTGTTAATGCATCTAAAGTAAAAGCTGGTTCCAGTTCGATTGGACCAAGTTATGACGGAAGAATAAAACCCGATGTTATGGCGCAAGGAGTTGCAGCGGTAGTTTCTGATGCAAATGGAAACATTGTTACAGCAAACGGAACCTCATTTTCATGTCCGATCATGGCAGGAATGGCAGCTTCTTTGTGGCAGGCATTTCCAACTAAAACTAATAAAGAAATTAGACAGATGATTTTGCAATCAGCTGATCGATATGCTAATCCGGATAATAATTATGGATATGGAATTCCGAATTTTGGTGCTGCATTAAGCGTCTACAGTTTTATTGCAGAAACTTCGTTTTCGGTATATCCAAATCCAGTTAAAAATGAGGTTTCTTTTTCTTTTTTAAATGAAAATAATACGGCATCGGTAACTATTTATTCTATTTTAGGACAAAAATTAATCGAAGAAAAAATCAATAATTCAAATCCAGTTCTTTCCCTACAATCACTTCAAAGCGGATTGTACATCTATCGTTTTGATGCCGATAATCTGCATAAAACAGGGAAAATAATCAAGCAATAATTTTAATGAATAAAATCACTCAGCTTTTCAATATAAAATACCCAATCATTCAAGGCGGAATGATCTGGAATAGCGGTTACAAATTGGCTTCGGCTGTAAGCAATGCAGGAGGTTTAGGACTTATTGGAGCAGGTTCGATGTATCCAGAAGTTTTAAGAGAACACATTCAGAAATGTAAAAAAGCTACTGATAAACCTTTTGGAGTCAATATTCCGATGTTATATCCAAACATTGAAGAAATAATGAATATTGTGGTAGAAGAAGGCGTAAAAATTGTTTTTACTTCAGCTGGAAATCCGAAAACGTGGACTTCTTTTTTGAAAGAAAGAGGTGTTACCGTTGTTCACGTGGTTAGCAGCAGTGTTTTTGCGTTGAAAGCCCAAGATGCTGGCGTAGATGCAGTAGTAGCTGAAGGTTTTGAGGCAGGTGGACACAACGGACGCGAAGAAACCACTACTTTTACTTTGATTCCGATGGTAAAAGAAAAAATCAAGATTCCGCTGATTGCTGCTGGAGGAATTGCAACAGGAAGAGGAATGCTTGCTGCCATGATTTTAGGCGCAGATGGTGTTCAGGTTGGAAGCCGTTTTGCAGCATCTGTAGAATCGTCTTCGCACAATAATTTCAAGGAAACAATAGTTAATACTTTGGAAGGTGGCACTCAATTGACTCTGAAAGAATTAGCGCCTGTTCGATTGATAAAGAATAAATTTTATCAGGACGTTCAGGATTTGTATCAAAAATGCCCATCTAAAGAAGAATTGGTTCAGCTTTTAGGAAGAGCAAGAGCCAAAAGAGGAATGTTTGAAGGAGATTTGGAAGAGGGAGAATTAGAAATCGGTCAAGTAGCAGGTCTGATTCACGAAATTTTACCCGTTGAAGAAATTATTCAACAAATGATAGCCGAATTTGAAACCGCATCCAAAGAAAAGACTACATTTGAGTTTTAATTGACTGCAAGAAATATTTTATGAATTCCATACGCCCCTACATATTGTTATTGTTTTTGATTTTTGGATTGCAACAGATTCAAAGTCAGTCCTATCATTTTAAAACATCCGGATTTAGCGTCTTAGAAAAAAATGAAAGAGGAAAGTGGGGAGAATGGTCCAATCTCGATCTGGTAAATCTTTCGGTGGTTTTAGATACCAATAAACATAGAATTGTAGTCTATTCTCAAGAAATCCAGCTTTATAATATTTTAGATTATATCGAAAGAGAAGAAAACGATACCGACATTGTGTATTCTTTTATGTGTAAAGACAATGATGGTAGAGAATGTAAATTATCAATCATAACCCGAAAAAAGCAGGATTATAGAAAACAGCTTTACATCAATTACGACGATCATATTATTGTTTATAATATTATTACGGTGTAAAAGTTTCTGAGATTCTAAGATGCTAAGTTTCTAAGTTTTTTTAGGATTTAGATAAAATAATAAACCCGACAGGTTTTTAAACCTGTCGGGTTTGCTATAAATCTTAGCATCTCAGCATCTTAGCATCTTAGAATCTATAAAGACTCCACATCTTTAATAAACTCATCATATTCTAAATAGAACATTTCTAGAGCGTGCATATTTTCGTTGAAAAAATCAAAAATAGCATCCCAAGTATTTTTATTGCTGAAACCAACGCCAGTTTTTTCAACCCAGATTCTGCTGATGGTTTTGCCGCTTTCAAGAGTATAATTTTTTTCGAAAACCAAATCTTTGATAAATTCTTCTTCCAGAATATTTTTTAAAGCTTCTAGTTTTTCAAAATAGGCAATGCGTTTTTCATCGCTTCGCTGTTCAATGTCGATTAAGACCTGAGCCTTTTTATTGTCAACATAAAATTTAAAAGAGAAGTCTTTAATTTTTGTATCATAAAGCACCCATTTGCGAGGATATTTTTCGGCGAAAGCTACCCAAAATTCTCTTTTTATTCTTTGCGATTCTTCTCTGCTGTACATTTTTTTAGGCTTTAAGATTAGAAAACTTGTGGTACTGCGTTTTCTGGAGTATATTTATGTTTTATTTGAAAGTACAAAAATAAGCTTTGATTATGAATTTTCAAGACTTTTTGAAATATGTTCCCAATATAATTCCAGCAGAATTACCAGCAGTGACATCACACTTAAAAATGGCTCCCAAAGAACGTGTAGAGGGATTAAAAAATCTTGATATTAATGCATTAAACGCCAGAATGGCGGGTGTAATGATGCTGTTTTATCCCAAACAGGGAAAAACGCATCTGGTTTTGATTGTTAGAAATGCTTATGACGGAGTTCATTCCGCTCAGATTGCGTTTCCAGGCGGGAAATACGAAAAGGAAGATTTAAATTTTGAAACTACAGCTCTTAGAGAAACCCATGAAGAGGTTGGGATTACAGGCGATAAAATAAATATCATTAAACATTTCTCACCAATGTATATTCCCCCAAGTAACTTTCTGGTGCATCCGTTTTTAGGGATTGCCAAAGAAGAGCTTTCTTTTTATCCTGATATAAGAGAAGTTGCCGGAATTATCGAACTGCCTTTATCTGTTTTTTTAAATGATGATATTATTATAGAAGCCAGATTATCAACTTCTTACGGGACAAATATTTTAGTTCCTGCTTTCAATATTCAGAATCATGTTGTTTGGGGTGCCACAGCAATGATTTTGAGTGAATTGCGAGATGTTTTAAAAGAAGCCATGGTAAAATAAATTTGATAAACTTTATTTAACGATTTGATATTCATTTAAATACTTCTTAATTCGAGAAATTGTTTTATACTGTTGCTAAAAGAATAATTTTTGTATGTTTGCGACCTAACAAAAAAATAAGATAGATTAGTTATGGGATTGTTTAAACGAAATCCTTTTGGGCATATATTATTCATCAAGAAATGGTTGATCCGAGTTCTAGGTGCCATGACTCATAAGAGATATAGAGGTTTTAATGAATTGCAGATTGAAGGATCTGAAATTATTAAGACGCTTCCAGATACTAATGTTTTATTTATTTCGAACCACCAGACTTATTTTGCTGACGTTGTGGCGATGTTTCATGTCTTTAATGCCAGTTTATCTGGACGTCAAGACACGATTAAGAACATTGGTTATTTGTGGCAACCAAAAATGAATATTTATTATGTGGCAGCCAAAGAAACGATGCAAGCTGGATTATTGCCGAGAATTCTAGCTTATGTTGGTGCGATTACAGTAGAACGAACTTGGCGTTCTAAAGGAGTTGACGTGACCGAAAAAAGAGAAGTGAATCCGAATGATACTGAAAACATCAGAATTGCGCTTGAAGATGGTTGGGTTATTACTTTCCCGCAAGGAACGACAAAATCATTTAAACCAGTTCGTAAAGGAACCGCTCATATTATCAAACAGCACAAACCAATCGTTATTCCAATTGTAATTGATGGTTTCCGAAGATCATTCGATAAGAAAGGACTTCGAATGAAGAAAAAAGGAATCCTTCAATCTTTCATAATCAAAGAACCTCTTGATATTGATTATGAAAATGATACCATTGAACAAATCGTAGAAAAAGTAGAATACGCTATCGAACAGCACCCTTCGTTTTTAAAAGTTATTCCAGCTGAAGAAATTAAAGCGCAAGAAGAACTGAATAAAATGAGACAATGGGATTACTAGGAATTTTAGATTTCTGAGTTTAGATTTTAGATTTTCCCTTCGACTTCGCTCAGGTTGGCATATGATTTACTTCTTTTGCAGTGTTTAAGTTATAAGTTGGAAAATTTTGTCTCTTAAAGAAAAACTCAGAACCTTAGCACCTCAGAACCTTAGCACCTTTATTTAAAAATCAATCTTCTTCAACTCCTTATAATTTGCATATAATCTGCGTAAAAGTGTTCCGTAAATAATTCTGTAGAAACACCAGAACAATCCAAAAAAGCCTAATATTACTAGGAATAATATACCGATTGTAACAAACATCGCTTTTCCGTTCATGGCTAATTTCTCTCTAAGAAATTCCATGTCTGGATTGTATACAAAAGCGATAAAAAAGCTCAAAATTGCGGTAATTACAATCATTCCGAGATTATACCAAACATAATATTGAACCGTTTTTCGGGTTCTTAAAATAGCGGTCATTAATGATTTTGTGGCTATTGTGGTCGAAATTGTTTTATAATTTTTATAGAAAATGTAAACAAAAATCAGTACGACAACATAATTAAAGTACGTTAGAAACTCTAAAGCAGTTACGATTTCAGGATGATTCATTTTGTGCAATACGTCATCTGTATTGATGAATAAATTTGAAAATGTCCAAAACGAAATCTCCAAAATACTGATAATCAAAATCCATTTCACAATGGAAGATGACTTTCTGTGAATCATCTTATAGATTTCGTTTTCAGAAATTTGTTGAAAAGAATCAGAGTTCTTTTGCCAATCTTTTTTTAATAAATCCAGTTCTTTCATAATAATTTTTAAGGATTTAGTATTTTTTTAAGTTTCCCCTTAATTCTGTTCATTTTCACGCGCGCATTCACTTCGCTGATTCCTAAGGTTTCAGCTATTTCTTGATAATCTTTGTCTTCTAAATACATAAAAACTAATGCCTTTTCAATGTCATTCAATTGATAAACTGCTTTGTACATCAGTTTAATCTGTTCTTCTTCTTCATAATTGTAGTCAACATCTTTTACAAAATGCTGATGGTTTTCATAATCTACGGTCGAAATAGTTCTTTTGGTTTTTCGGTATAAGGTAATTGCTGTGTTTAAGGCAACACGATACGTCCAGGTCGAAAATTTACTGTCGCCTCTAAATTTTGGATAAGCTTTCCAAAGCTGAATAGTGATCTCTTGAAACAGGTCTTTATGAGCGTCTTCGCCAGCAGTATATAATCTACAAATCTTGTGGATTATATTCTGATTTGCCTGCAGCTGCGCAACAAATGACTGTTCTAGATTTTCGCTCATAATGTATTAGTAGTTATGAAATCATTTTTGTTACAGTTGAATTTATTTTTTTCGTCCAGATTGAAAAGATTCAATGATTTCTATTTTTAGGCGAAATGATTAAAGAGAGTAGAAATCATTTTTAATCTGTGACAAAGAAATTATAATTCTCTTGTTTTGTAATAATTAATCATCAGATCAATAAACCTGCTGTAGCTTTCCATACCATCTTTCTGGTTATTTGATTTCAGGAAATTATCGTATAAAAAATGAAAACCTTTGTCTATAAAAGTGTCGTATTTTTTCCAGAAATCTTGGCTTTCCTGATAGTTTTTTAAAATTCCAGTATTTACTTGCTTCTTTAATATTTCAAAAATTTTCTCGTTTTTAAATTTCCAGATTCCAAGGCAATAACGCAAAGCAAAACTGTATCCTGAATATTGAAAATACAGATTATCGTTTTTCACAGATGCCAAAACGCCAATAAAATTACATTCGTTTTCACTCGCAAAACCTATCTGATGCGCCATTTCGTGAGAAGATGTAAGAGGGAAAGAATACATTGGAAGTAAATTATTTACTTGTGCCTCGTTTGTAAACGGATTAAGATAACCTCCAAATCCCATATAAGTTAAGGGAAGGCTAAACAATGATTTTTTAATGCTTAAAGTCTCGTACTTGAAATACGAATGTTCTCGAGCAAGATTATCATATCCGTTTATATTCATTTTAAAAACCTCTTCCTGAGAATAAGGAAACTGAATTTTTTCGTTTTTGTCTTTTGTGATTTTAAACTGAATTTCATTGGTTTTTATAATTAGTTTTTTGGTAAAGGCCAGTAAATCAGCATCACTATATTCTCTTTTGATATTCATTTTTTGAGAAAGGGGCTCACGATAATAATTGAAAGCCCAAAGCACATGAAATAAAAAGTAGTAAATAGAAATTTTGCCTGCTATTTTTAAAAGATGATCTTTCCAGTCTGTTTTCCATGTTTTTCTGATTCTCCAAAACCAACTGATCATAGTAATGATTAAAAGGCCATAAAAAAAATCGCCAACTGAAAATGGAATTTTGCCTAAAAGCATTCTTGAAAAATGCGAAATCCTGATGTATAAATTTTTGCTGTAAAAACCTTCCACAAAATCTGGAAAGAAAACAAGTATTTTATAAAAAATAATTTGAACTATAAGAAATAAAGGTAAAATGTATTTTGATTTCACAGCATAATTTTTAGATACGTAAATATAAATACAATTATTTATAACTAAAAAAGAATAGTATTTGTGGGTTTTGATTTTAAAGCTGATAATTAGTGCTAATTCGAGAAATTTGTGGCAAAAAAAGCAATTAAACTTTGTAACTTTGAAGCTCTTAATTGTTAAACATCAAACAAAATATAATGAGTCAAGAAGTAAGAAATCTGGAACCAAAAGCACTTTGGAACAAATTTGCAGATTTAAATGCTGTCCCGCGTCCATCGAAGAAAGAAGAGCGTGTAATTGAGTTTATGAAAAACTTTGGAAATAGTTTAGGTCTAGAAACTTTCGAAGATGAAATAAGAAATGTAATCATCAGAAAACCGGCAACTCCAGGAATGGAAAACCGCAAACCAATCGTTATGCAAGGGCATTTAGATATGGTACACCAAAAAAATGCTGATACAGTTTTTGATTTTGATACACAAGGAATCGATATGTATGTTGACGGTGACTGGGTTCGTGCGCGTGGCACCACACTTGGGGCTGACAATGGATTAGGAGTAGCAACTATCATGGCGGTTTTGGAAAGCAAAGATATTCCGCATCCAGCAATAGAAGCATTATTTACTGTTGACGAAGAAACAGGAATGACTGGAGCGTTAAATTTAAAAGGAGGAATTCTTCAAGGTCAGATTTTACTAAATCTGGATACCGAAGAAGATGATGAAATTGATATTGGATGTGCTGGAGGAATTGATGTAACAGCAACAAGAATGTATCACGAAGAAGAAGTTCCAGAAGGTTCTGTTGGGTATACCATTACAGTGAAAGGTTTGAATGGTGGGCATTCAGGAATGGATATTCATAAAGGTTTAGGAAATGCAAATAAAATCATGAATCGTCTATTATTTGACGCATTTGAAAACTTTGGTTTGCAGATTGCTGAAATTAACGGAGGAAGTCTTAGAAATGCAATTCCAAGAGAAAGTGTTGCGAAAGTAATTATTTCTCAAATGTTTGATGAAGCTTACGTTTACGATATGCAGGAAATTATTTCTGATATTAAAGCTGAATATAAAACAACAGAGCCGAACTTGACTATTGAAATAGTAAAAGGTGATTTGCCTGAAAAGGTAATGGACTTAGGAGTTCAAGAAGGAATTATCAGAGCGATTTATGCGGCTCAAAATGGAGTTTACAAAATGAGCGCTGATATGGCTGACTTAGTTGAAACTTCAAACAATATTGCTCGTGTTGTTATTAAAGATGGAGAAATCTTAGTAGGCTGTTTAACGCGTTCTTCTGTTGAATCTTCAAAATTTGATTTGGCTAATTCGTTACGTTCTGCTTTTGAATTGGTTGGATGCGAGGTAGAACTTACTGGTTCTTATCCAGGATGGACTCCAAATGTAAACTCTGAAATTTTAGAAGTTTTAAAAGATATTTACGAAAAACAAAATGGCGAACAGCCAAAAGTTGTAGCTTGCCACGCTGGTTTGGAATGCGGAATTTTAGGAACAAATTATCCTGATATGGATATGATTTCTTTTGGTCCAACTATTCATGGAGCGCACTCTCCAGATGAAAGAGCAAGTATTTCTTCTGCACAGAAATATTGGAAATTTGTATTGGAAATCCTTTCTAATATTCCCGTTAAATAATAGTTTTCGGTCGCAGTCTCAGTATTCAGTTTGGTAAGAACTGGAAACTGAGACTGAAAACTTAGACAAAAAAAATCCCCAATTGAAAAATTGGGGATTTTTTTATAGTAAAATATTAATTTCTTTTCAAAACTTTATACTGTTCGTAACAAGCGCTAATTGCATCCATAATCTGAAGATCATTTGCGGTTTGTATAAAAGAATCAGAATAGTTACAGCGGTGCATAATTTCAGGAATTTCATCCTTGCTTACTCCTAATAGGACAGCGACTGTTTCGCGATCATATTTGGACTCCAAGAGCGTTCGTACGGTATCGTCTTTTTTCATCTCTTTAAGCTTCTTGAGCTCTTTACCATTTTTTCCGAAGAAATTATAGAGCATATCGGCGGGATTAAAAATCGATCCTAGAACTTTCCCAAAAGCATTTGGAGCATATTCACCAGCTTCGTAACCTTGCGTAAGTCCAGAAATGCTGTAACGATAGTTTTCTTTTGTTGGAATTAATTTAGAATCAATTTCAAGATATCCTGTTAGAGAGAAAGGAGCAATGACAACTTCTTCCAGAGCAATTGCTTTTTCAGTAAGCTGAATTCTCGTTACTTTATTTTTTATCCAGTCATTTGTGACTCTAATTCTTAATGATTGAAATCCTAGAATAGAAAAATGTAGTGTATCATTGACTTGCACGTCAATTTCAAAATACCCTTTTTCGTCAGATTTTGCACCACGTACTTTGTTGGTGTTAATGATGTTTACGCCGGCAAGAGGCTGTTTGCTATCATCATTAATAACATAACCTGAAACTCTTTGAGGAACTGTCGGCTGTTGCTGTGTATCTTGCGCAAAACCAATGCTAGCGAAAAGTGTAAAAAAGAAAATTGCGAAATATTTCATATCCTGATTTAAAGCTCTAAAAGTAGTAAATAGGGATTAAATATCTCGCAGTCTTGGAATTTAATTATAAGAAAATTAACAAAGGCAGTAGTGTTGCTTTTTTTAGGCTAAATAAAAAAGGGTAGTGAAGGTTATGGTTAGGTTGCAGAAGTGATTTGCAAAAAATAAAATTTTTGGCAAAAAAAATCCCAAGTTCCAAGTAATATGGAATTTGGGATTTTGTATTTAAAGAAATTGAATTATTAATCTCTTCTTGATCTTCTTGGTCTTGAACTATCTCCAAAGTTTTCAGAACGTCTTGGAGCTCTTTCTGAACCACCCTCACTTCTTGGAGCAGAGCTTCTAAAACCGCCTTCTCTTCTTGAAGATGAGTTTCTGTCGCTTCTGAAACCTCCATCACGTGAACCTCCATCTCTAGAAGAACTTCTGTCACTTCTAAAACCGCCTTCACGTCTTGGAGCGAAGTTTCCTTCTCTTCTACCAGAATCACGTCTTCCGCCACGGTTGTTATGATCGCGTCTTCCGCCACCATCATTTTTAGAAATCTCAACATTGATACGACGACCTTCTAATTGAACGTTGTTTAAAACATCCATTACTTTGTCTGTATGCTGTGGATCAGTGTTAAAGAAAGAGAAACCTTCTTTTACATCTACTTTAAAGATATCGTCACGACCTAAATCTAATGTTTCTTTCAAGTAATCTTTTAAAGACATCCAGTCAAAGTTGTCTCTAGAACCGATGTTTACGAAATAACGAACTGCTCCATTATTGCTGAATTCTCTTGGTTCAGAATCGCCTCTTTCACGTCTCTCACCAGAAGATTGAACAGAAATATCTCTATTCTTTTTGTAGTAAGTGATGAAACGGTTAAATTCTACTGAAACCATTTTCTTAATCAGCTCTTCTTTAGATAAATCTTCAAGAACGTTGTTGATTGCTGGTAAATAGTTGTCAATTTCGTGATCAACCTCAGTATCTTTAATTTTGTTAGCTAAGTGCAATAACTGAATTTCACAGATTTCAATTCCAGATGGAATAGTTTTTTCAACAAACTTTTGTTTGATGATTCTCTCAATAGTTGAGATTTTACGTAACTCGCTTTTTGTAACAATTACAATAGAAGTACCTAATTTTCCAGCTCTACCCGTACGTCCAGAACGGTGGTTGTAAGTTTCAATCTCGTCAGGCAATTGGTAGTTAACAACGTGAGTTACGTTATCAACGTCAATACCACGTGCAGCAACGTCAGTAGCAACAAGCATCTGAATTTGTCTTCCACGGAACGATTTCATTACACCATCACGTTGCGCTTGAGATAAATCTCCGTGTAACGCAGCGGCGCTATAACCATCTTCAATTAATTTCTCTGCAATAGCTTGCGTGTCTCTTTTTGTACGACAGAAAACTACAGAGAAAATGTCTGGATTAGCATCAGCTAAACGTTTTAAAGCTTCATAACGGTCACGAGCATTTACTAAATAAAATTCGTGAGATACTGTTGATGAACCTGAATTTTTTGTACCTACAGTAATTTCTAATGGATCGCTCATGAATTGTTTTGCAATTCTAGCCACCTCTTGCGGCATAGTTGCAGAGAACAACCATGTGCTTTTTTCATCTGGAGTATCTGATAAAATAGATACGATATCATCATAGAACCCCATGTTTAACATTTCGTCAGCCTCATCCAAAACACAGTAATCTATGTTTTTAATGTTTACTAGACCTCTGTTAATCATGTCTTGCATTCTTCCTGGAGTTGCCACAATGATTTGTGCACCTCTCTTTATTTCTCTTGCTTGCTCTGTTATACTAGCTCCTCCGTAAACTGCTACCACATTAATACCTTTTTCGTATTTTGAGTAGTTTTTAAGTTCGTTAGTAATCTGTAAACATAACTCGCGTGTTGGCGATAAAACTAATGCTTGTGTATTTCTGTTGTCGGCATCAATTTTTTGAATTAGCGGAAAACCGAAAGCTGCCGTTTTCCCTGTCCCTGTTTGAGCCAACGCAACCATATCCGTGTCTTTTTCCAATAATAGGGGAATCGCCTTTTCCTGTACCTCTGACGGATTTTCAAATCCTAGATCTAAAATCGCCTTCAGTAACGATTCATTCAATCCTAATTGTTCAAATTTATTCATATGTGTTTTAAAATAGGGTGCAAAATTACTGTTAATTATTCAGATAAACTAATGCAATTTTAAGAATTATGTATTTGTTAAGAATTGATTATCAAAAAGTTACAGTTTTATTAAAATTATTTTTTGCATATAATGGCTAAAAGAGCCAAAAAATACGTCGCGAAATGTAAAATTTGGCCTTTAAAATGTTGTATTTTAAACAATTATTTTGTGGTGCTCAGAAAATCAATGAGTTGCTTAACGGCTTTTCCGCGGTGACCTATAGTATTTTTGGTAGCTAAAGGCAATTCGGCAAAGGTTTCATTAAAATTTTCTGGTTTAAAAATAGGATCGTAGCCAAAACCATTTGTTCCTGTTTTTGTTTGTGTAATTTCTCCTTTTGCAATTCCGGTAAACAAATATTGTTTTCCTTTTAAGTTTAAAGTAATAACGGTCTTGAACTGGGCGCTGCGATTTTCCTTATTTTTTAAAGCCTCCAAAAGCTTGTTCATGTTATCATCTGCATTTTTTTGCTCTCCCGCATATCGTGCAGAATAAACTCCAGGTTCGCCATTTAAAGCGTTTACTTCTAGACCTGTATCATCTGCAAAACAATCGTAACCATATTTTTGAGTTACATAATCGGCTTTTAAAATGGCATTTCCTTCTATGGTGTCAGCTGTTTCAGGAATGTCTTCAAAACAATTAATATCTTCTAAACTTAATATTTTAATGCTTTCCGGAAGCATACTTTGAATTTCTGCAATTTTATTTTTGTTGTTTGATGCGAAAACGAGATTCATTGTTATAGTATTTTAAAAATGATTTTTCAATAATAAAGGTAAGTGAAATTCCAAACGTATAAGCAAGAAGATCCGACCATAAAAATCCTTGACCTAAAACATACCTCCCCAAAAGCGTTTTTCTAAGATCAATAATCCATTTGGCTTGATAAAGCTGTAAAAACTCAATGCAATAACAAATAAAAAGAGAAAGTAGTATTACAAACCAAAACTTTTTTGACGGGAAGAAAATTCTAACTAAAAAGTAAATCATTACAGCGTAAAGAAAATCACCAATCCATAAAGGAATAAAAGGAATTTTTCTTGAAAGTATTCCGAAAACAATTATGCTTAGGAAGATTAGGAAATAGTTAATTCTTGTTTTGTTCAAGTTGAGAATGGGTTTTGGTTAAAGCAAATTTAGGCTAAATTTTTAAAAGAAATTAAGCCTCGTTTGTCATTCCGAAGAACGAGGAATCGCACTCGCAGATCGACAAAGATTGGCGAATTACTTTGCGGAATTTCTCGTGTGATTCCTCGTTCTTCGGAATGACAAACTAAATCTCATGTCTTAAAATAGTGTATCAATAATCCATTTTTAGGTAACAAAAAATACAAAACCTGAATAGCGTCACTTTATTTTATAAATTTATCAGTTAATTAATTATCTATCAAAATAACCACATGAAGGCAAAATTTTTTACCCTGATTGCAGCTTTATTTCTATTAGGAAATCAAGGCTATTCTCAAAAAGACAATTCGTTTAATATTAAAAAGCAATTGGATTATTGCGCAGAACAAGCTTCTAAAACTTTAAAAGTGATTCCGAATGACGGAACTTCTCCTAGAACAGTTCCAAATGGAAGCAATGAATGGAAGTTTGTGGGGTATAAAGATTGGACTAGCGGATTCTGGCCTGGAGAATTGTGGTTTTTGTATGAAGCGACTAAAGATAAAAAATGGGAAAAAGAAGCCGATAAATTCAGTCGCTTTTTAACGCCGCTTTCTAACAGCAAAGCAGGCGATCATGATTTGGGTTTTCAGGTTTTTAATAGTTTTGGAAACGGATACAGGTTGACTAAAAATCCAGAATACAAAAAGATTATTTTAAGAACTGCAGATACATTAGCGACGCTTTTTAATCCGAAAGTGGGAACGATACAATCTTGGCCTCATAATAAAATGGGCGGTCACAATACTATTATTGATAATATGATGAATTTGGAGCTTTTGTTTTGGGCATCTAAAAATGGAGGAAACAAAAAACTTTACGATATTGCTGTAAAACATGCCGAAACCACAATGGCAAATCATTTTAGACCGGATAATACTTCGTATCACGTTATTATTTACGATTATGAAACAGGAAAAAAGATAAAAGGAAGAACTGCTCAAGGATATAGCGATGATAGTATGTGGGCGCGCGGTCAGGCTTGGGCTATTTATGGTTTCACAATGACGTATAGAGAAACAAAAGACGTTAAGTTTCTAGATTTTGCTCATAAATTAGCGCGTGTTTATTTGGATAAATTAACTACAGAAGATTTAGTTCCGTATTGGGATTTTAATGCTCCAAATATTCCTAATGAACCTCGTGATGCTTCTGCGGCAGCTATTGTTTCGTCTGCACTTTTAGAATTAAGCTCGTACACAAAAGACAAAAATTTAAAAGCGGAATATTTAGCAAAAGCTAAAAAGATGATTGTCTCACTTTCTAATAATTATCAGAGCCACGATGTAAATTCAGCATTTTTATTGCATTCAACAGGTCATAAACCTGCAAATAGTGAAATAGATTGTTCTATAAATTACGCAGATTATTACTATCTTGAGGCATTATTAAGACTTCAAAAATTAAAATAAAAAAATTATGCTAAAGAAAATAAGCCAGATTGCCTTTGCAATAATGATGGTATTGATGCTTGTAAGCTGTAAAAATACCAAGCAGAAACTTCAAGAGTATGTTGTTACCTATAATAAAACTATTGCCCCGAGTTTTAGAGCCGATAATGTAACGCTTACCACAGCAAGAGGTTATATTAACGATGATAAAATAGAATTGCGATTTGAGACTGATTTAGAGCAAAATGAAGCTAATAAATCGGCATCTGTTATTTCTTTTCCAAAATTGATAAAAGTAATGATCGATAAGGACGAAATTCCGAGACAATTGATTGAGGAAGGAGTAAAGTTTGACGTTTATTTTCTGGCAGACGACAACACAGTTTTAGACAAAGAAACTTTAACAGGTGAATCACTTAAAGATTTTCTGAAATAATATTTTTGCACAAAACATATCATTTTGATTCTTACATATTAAAAGTCTCTTTAAAATTTATTTAAAGAGACTTTTTTGTATTTAAGGCTAAAAGTTAAGTGTAAACGAAACGTTTTTATTCTTACAAATAATTCGTTTTTAAGAATATAATTGGTTTGTTTTCAAATATTTGTGTGTGCTTTTTTTGTAATTGAATATTGTTTTTATGTTATGAATTAATTATGTTTGAGTTAAAAAATAACTATTAAACCAAAAAATTATGAAAAAAATTACCCAAATCGCATTTATGCTTGCTTTCGCATTATTTTTAGTCAGCTGTAAAAATACAAAGCAGAAAATACAAGACCATGTAAGCAATTACAATAATTCTGTCTCTATAAAAGGAAGCGGAATTACGAGTACATCAGCAAAAGCTTTTCTAAATGATAATAAAATTGAAATTAGAATTGAAACCAATTTAGAAGAAAACGATGCCAATAAACTAGCTTACAAAGAATCTTTTCCAGACTTATTGAAAGAGATGATCAAGAACGATCAGATTTCTTCTTCTCTTATTGCCGAAGGGGTAAAGTTCGATGTATACTTCTTGGCTTATAATAATGCTATTTTAGCACAGGAATTGGTAGATCAGGATGAATTGGCAGTTTTAGAAGGAACAGCCAAATCAAAAGAAACAGCAAAATTGTAATTAAAATAGATTTTAACAAAAAGCCTCTTTAGTAGTTTCTAAAGAGGCTTCTCTGTTTATGAGAATTGAGTAACGTTTTTCAAGTTATCAGGGAAATAAAGTTCTGATAAGTTAGTGAACTCATCTCCACGCATAAAAATGTTGATATCAACATCTGCAAACGATGTTTTTCCAGCGGCAGCCAAAAGTTCATTAGCGGCATGCAAAGTATTTTTATGAAAGTGGTACACTCTTTCAGATTTATCTGTTACAACCAAACCTTTCATAAGCATCTTGTTTTGTGTTGCTACCCCAGTCGGACATTCGTTATTATGGCAGCGTAATGCTTGAATGCAGCCAAGAGAAAACATAAATCCTCTCGCGCTGTTGCACATATCTGCTCCAAGAGCAATGGCATGCAAAATAGAATATCCAGAAATGATTTTTCCGCTTCCAATAATTCGCATTTTATCGCGAATGCCTAAACGCACTAAAGTTTTGTTTACAAAAATCAGCGCCGGCTCAAAAGGCATTCCGACACCATCAGCAAATTCAAGCGGAGCAGCTCCAGTTCCACCTTCGGCTCCGTCAACGGTGATGAAATCAGGGTAGGTATCTTCATTGATCATTTCCTGACAAATCGCTTCAAACTCAGCTGTATTTCCAATGCATAATTTAAATCCGATAGGTTTGCCATTAGACAGGTCTCGCAATTGCTTAATAAATCGTATTAAGCCTTTTGAATCAGAAAAAGCATGGTGTCCGGGAGGAGAAAGAATCATTGTATGTGGCACCACACCTCTAATTTTAGCAATCTGCTCTGTATTTTTTTTCGCAGGAAGAACACCTCCATGACCAGGCTTTGCTCCTTGAGAAAGTTTGATTTCAATCATTTTTACATTTGGCAGGTTTGCTTTTGCAGAGAAATTTTCGGGACTGAAATTTCCTTCGGCATCGCGACATCCAAAATACCCTGTACCAATTTGCCACGTAATGTCTCCACCGCCTTCAAGATGAAATTCGGTTAATCCGCCTTCTCCTGTGTTTTGATAGAAGTTTCCTTTTTTTGCTCCAATATTAATGGCGCGAACCGCATGTTCGCTCAATGAACCAAAACTCATTGCTGAAACATTAAATAAAGAAGCAGAATAAGGCTGTTTGCAATCTTTTCCGCCAACAAGCACACGAGGCAGTTCTTCGTTTACTTTTGCTGGGAAAATAGAATGTTTGATTCCTTCGTAATTTTCTGTATTCAGGTTTAGCTGTGTTCCAAACGGAGTGCTCGAATCAATATTTTTGGCTCTTTGGTATACTAAAGAACGTTGGTTTCTTGAAAAAGGTTTTCCGTCTGTAGATCTTTCAATGAAATACTGCTGAATCTCAGGCGCAATCATTTCAAATAAGTACCTGAAATAGCCTAAGACAGGAAAGTTTCTTAAAATAGCATGTTTTTCTTGAGATGCGTTGTAAATTCCCACAATTAGCAAAATCGGAAGAATAATTACGAGTAAATAGCCTCGTCCGGTGTAATAATAAATTGCGGCAACAATTATAAACAATAAGAATCCGTAAATAAAGAATTTTTTTCTCATGTTTTTAAAAAATTAATAGGTAATAAATGCGATAATTAGTTGAATCTTAAACGGACATAGACGTGTTTGATTCCTTTTTTGTCCGACTCTCTTTCGTCAATTTCCAAAATATCGGTAAGCGATTTAAGCATAGGAGTAAGTTTAGAATAACCATAATTACGAGGGTCAAATTCAGGTTTTTTCTTCACGATCAGATTGCCGACATCTCCTAAGAATGCCCATCCATCATCGTCTTCAATATCCTCAATCGTAGATTCAATCAATTCGATTGTTTGTTTGTCAACTTTATGAAGCGCTTTTTCAGCAGGCTTTTCGACGATTTTCTTAGTATCTGCAGCGACTACCTCTTTTGGTTTTTTCTTTTGAGTTGCGCCGTCCAAAACTTCAATATAAATAAAACGATCGCAGGCTACAATAAACGAATTTGGCGTTTTCTTTTCTCCAATTCCAATTACTTTCATGCCCGATTCACGAAGTCTTACGGCAAGTCGTGTAAAATCGCTGTCGCTAGAAACGATGCAAAAGCCATCTAATTTTCCAGAATAAAGCAAATCCATTGCGTCAATAATCAAAGCAGAATCTGACGAATTTTTTCCAACTGTGTAGCTATATTGCTGAATAGGAGTGATAGCATGTTCCAATAAAACGCCTTTCCAGCCATTCGCATTAGGTTTGGTCCAATCGGCATAAATCCTTTTCGTGGTTGGCGTTCCTAGTTTTGCAATTTCTTCCATCATACCTTTTACATTGCTATAAGGCACATTGTCTGCATCAATAAGAACTGCCAGTTTTAAATCTTTTGAATTGCTTAAAGGCATTTGTTAAATATTTAAGTTTTAATACTCTCAAAGTTAAAATTAAAATTGGTTTTTATAAGAATTGAATGGTGAATATGTGTTGTTATTAGTACTAATTAGTTTCATTATAAATAATTTTCTGTCCTTTTACAATTAATTAAGGATAAATTTGTCTTTTATATAAAACCTGTATATCTTTGTTGAGAATTAATTAAGGATGTATGTTTTCAAAAGCGTGTGAATATGGAATAAGAGCTTCAATATTTATTGCAACCAAATCTTCTAAAGGAATAAGAGTTGGAATAAAAGATGTTGCGAAAGAAATTGATTCGCCAGAACCATTTACAGCCAAAATTATGCAGATTTTGACCAAAAATGGCATTATTCATTCAGCAAAAGGAGTAGGTGGCGGATTTGAAGTTTCGCCAGAAGCATCAAAATCTGTAAAATTAATTCAGATTGTAGACGCTATTGATGGAAATAAAATATATAGCGGTTGTGGAATAGGGTTAAAAGAATGCTCAGAAGAACATCCTTGTCCAGTTCATCACGAATTCAAGAAAATACGAGGTTTGCTTTTAGAAATGTTGACTAAAACAACCTTAGAACAGCTTGCTTCAGATGTGAAATCGGGAGATTTCTTTTTGAAAACATTAAACATAAACGAATAACATTAATAAATTATCATAAAAATGAATACGAAAACCAAAATTTCAGTATTAATCCTAATGGGATTTTTAGCGGTTACTTCTTGCGGAAAAAAAGAAACAGCTCCAGCGGAGTCGACAGAAACAACTGAAGCTTCTGCTGAAGGTGAACAAGCTCCGACAGTTGCTCCAGCAGAAGAAAATGTTTTAGTTATTGAAGGGAATGACCAAATGCAGTTTAATACAAACGAATTGAAAGCTGTCGCAGGGAAACCAATCAAATTGACTTTGAAACACGTTGGTAAAATTCCGAAAGAAGCAATGGGACACAATTTAGTGATTTTACAAGAAGGAACAGACCAAGCAGCTTTTGCTTTAAAAGCGAATGATGCCAAAGCAACTGATTATATTCCGGAATCTGAAAAAGCTTCAATCATTGCACACACTAAATTAATTGGTGGCGGAGAAGAAGATACAATCGAGTTTACAATTGATAAAAAAGGATCATACCCATTTATTTGTTCTTTCCCTGGACACGTAGCTATGATGAAAGGCGTATTAATTGTTGAGTAAATAATTTAAAGCTCCAAATGCTGTAACTGGCTTTGGAGTTTTTTTAAAAACTAATAAAGGACAAAAATATCTTTTATTAAATAAATAGAATAATGGAAAGAGAAAAAAAACTATGGCTGGTTTTCGCATTGGTAATGAGTGTTTCATTTGCAGTGTTGGGTTATTATGGTTACGAGATTTATCAGCAGGCACCGCCCGTTCCAAAAGAAATTGTAACCGATTCTGGAAAGGTTGTTTTTAACGAAAGCGAAATTAAAGAAGGACAAAATATCTGGCAAAGTATAGGTGGCCAGGAAGTGGGATCTATCTGGGGGCACGGTGCTTATGTGGCTCCAGACTGGACCGCAGATTGGCTCCATAGAGAAGCTGTTTTTATATTGGATATTTATGCCAAAAAAGACTTTAATAAAAAATATGAAGAATTGGATGCTGAAAAACAATCGGCTTTAAAGATCCGACTTCAGAAAGATTTAAGAACCAATCGTTACAATGCTGACACTGGTGTGCTTACCATTTCTGAAAATCGTGTGGCTGCGATTGAGCATTTAAGCGAATATTATAAAGGTCTTTTTACGAATGATCCTCAATTTGATAAGTTGAGAGAAGAATATGCAATTCCGAAAAACTCTATTACAGATGTAGAAAGAATGCATAAAATGAATGCTTTTTTCTTCTGGGCAACTTGGGCAACGGTTACCAATCGTCCTGACGGAGATATTTCGTATACGCACAACTGGCCATCAGATGAATTGGTTGGGAATAAAGCAACAACAGAACTTTTAGCTTGGTCTGGAGTAAGTATTATTTTATTGATTTTGAGTGTTGGAATCTTAGTTTTCTATCATGCAAAATCTGGTGAAGAACAAGAATTTCCGCTTCCAAAAGAAGATCCGCTTATTAAACAAGGCAAAACAAAATCTATGGGATTGGTAACCAAATATTTTTGGATAGTAAGCTTGCTGATGGTTTTACAAATGGTTTTCGGAATTATTACTGCGCATTATGGAGTAGAAGGGCATGGTTTATACGGAATTCCGATTGATAAAATCTTGCCGTATGCCGTAACCCGTACATGGCACACACAATTGGCCATTTTCTGGATTGCAACAGCTTGGCTAGCAACAGGATTATATATTGCGCCAGCAGTTTCTGGTAAAGATCCTAAATTTCAATGTTTTGGAATCAACTTCTTGTTTATTGCTCTTTTAATTATTGTTTTAGGTTCAATGGCTGGACAATGGTTTGGCGTAATGCAGAAATTAAATTTAGTTCAAAATTTCTGGTTTGGACACCAAGGTTACGAATATGTTGATTTAGGCCGTTTCTGGCAGATTTTCCTTTTAGTTGGACTGTTTTTGTGGCTGGCTCTAATGATTCGTCCTTTGCTTCCTGTTTTGAAGAAAAAAACAGAAGAGAAAAACCTAATCATTTTGTTCCTAGTTTCTTGTACTGCAATTGCCATGTTCTATGGAGCAGGATTAATGTGGGGAAGACAAACCAACTTAGCCATTGCAGAATATTGGAGATGGTGGGTAGTTCACCTTTGGGTTGAAGGTTTCTTTGAAGTATTTGCTACAGTTGTAATTGCGTTTTTGTTTGTTCGTTTAGGCTTATTAAAAACGAAAACGGCAACTTTAAATGTACTTTTTGCAACCATTATTTTCATGTCTGGAGGAATTTTAGGAACATTCCATCACTTGTATTTCTCAGGAACGCCAACAGCAATTATGGCTTTAGGAGCAACATTTAGTGCGCTAGAAGTTGTGCCTTTAACTTTAATCGGTTTTGAAGCATATCAAAACTATAAAATCTCAAAATCAACACAATGGATTGCCGATTACAAATGGCCGATTTATTTTATGATTTCTGTAGCATTTTGGAATTTCCTTGGTGCTGGAATCTTCGGATTCATTATTAATCCGCCAATTGCATTGTATTATGTTCAAGGTTTAAACACAACACCTTTACACGGACACACAGCATTGTTTGGAGTGTATGGAATGTTAGGAATTGGTCTGGTATTATTTGTATTGAGAAGTTTATACCGAAATGTGAGCTGGAATACCAAACTGCTTAAAATCACTTTCTGGTCTTTAAATATTGGTCTTTTTCTAATGGCTATTTTGAGCTTATTACCAATTGGAGTTTGGCAGGCAATTGAAAGCATTAATCACGGTATGTGGTATGCTCGTTCATCAGAATTAATGCAGCAGCCAACGATGATTACTTTAAAATGGCTTCGTGCAATTGGAGATTCAATTTTCGGAATCGGGTTCATAACAATGGCTTGGTTTGTATTTGAACTGACATTAAAAAACAAAAAGTAAAACACAAAAATATAAATTGATTATTATGGAAAATTTAAAAAACAAAACAATAGGATCGTTTGTAGCTGAGGATTTTAGAACAGCCGCAGTTTTTTCAAAATATAGAATAGATTTTTGCTGTAAAGGAAACCGAACAGTTGCTGAAGTTTGTGAGAAACAAAATATAGATGCCGATGATTTATTACAAAATGTGCTGCAAGTTGTACAATCGGAAAATAGCGAGAGCATTGATTTTAACTCATGGCCATTAGATTTATTGGCAGATTATATTGAGAAAACGCATCACCGCTATGTGGAAGAAAAAATGAATGTTTTACTTCCTTTTTTAGATAAATTATGCAAAGTTCACGGAGCAAATCACCCAGAATTATTTAAAATAAACGAATTGTTTATTGGTTGTGCAGGTGAATTATCTCAGCACATGAAAAAAGAAGAATTAATTTTATTTCCATTTGTAAAAAGAATGGTGAAAACCAAAGAATCTGACGGGATTTTATCTCAGCCTTCTTTCGGAACAGTTTCGAATCCAATTGCAATGATGATGCATGAACATGATAATGAAGGCGAGCGCTTTAGAGAAATTGCTGAATTGACAAATAATTACACTCCGCCAGCAGATGCTTGCACGACTTACAGAGTAACTTTTGCGATGCTGAAAGAGTTTGAAGCAGATTTGCACAAACACATTCATTTGGAAAATAATATTTTATTTCCAAAAGCGGTGACTTTAGAAAAAGACTTTGTAGAAGTAGAATAAAGGTTGATTTTAATAATGGAAAAGCACCGATAAAATATCTAAACAATGATAGTTATCGGTGTTTTTATTTTAAGAAAACTTATATTTAATGGATTGAACTCAAGATTAAACACATAGAAACATAGATTTTTGATTTTGAAGCTTTTCGACAACGTTTGTTATTTCGAGGAACGAGAAATCTTCGCAAGTAACTCCTTTGCTAAAAGTCAATCTTTGTAGAGCTTCTCGTGAAGATTTCTCGTTCCTCGAAATGACAAGATTGTGTAGAAAATATAAAACCTATTTTTCTATGTTTTTAAATAAAATTTATTCATTTATGAATTCTCAAAAAGCTTGGATGCTATGCTATTTCTTTAATTTTCTGATTGCCTGTGTTTTTGGATTATTAATGCGGTTTATGTATCTTTTTTCTTTAGATTTTCTAAACTACAGTTTTCTGCTTCATGCACATTCGCATATTGCGATGTTGGGTTGGGTATATTTGATTGTTTATGTTTTGGTTGTCCATTTTTTTATTCCAAAAGAAAAAAGTCAGAAACCAATTTATAACCGCTTATTTTGGCTAACAGAATTTTCAGTTATCGGAATGATGATTGCTTTTCCAATTCAAGGATATGCTTTGTTTTCGATTATTTTTTCAACCATGCATATTTTGCTTAGTTATGTTTTTTGCCGTTTGGTATGGAAAGATTGCACAAAAGATAAATCGCCATCCCAAAGATTTTTGTTGGTTTCAATTCTATTTATGATTCTCTCGACTTTTGGAGTTTGGTGTCTTGGACCGGCTGTGAGCACGTTAGGAAAACAAAGCGCTTTTTATCAGATTGCAATTCAGTTCTTTCTTCATTTTCAGTTTAATGGCTGGTTTATATTGGCAATTTTAGCTTTGTTTTTTAAACAATTTCAAAATAAAATTGATGAGGTAAAATTTAAGAAGTTTTATTTCTTGATAATTGTTTCTACATTGCTGACAGTTACTTTTCCAATGCGATGGTTTATAGAAAATGACATTTTAAGTTATATCAATATTTTGGGAGTTTTAATTCAGTTGGGAGCTTTTATTTATTTTTATAAAATGCTCAAATCTCAAATGAATTATTTCAAAAGCACTTTAGATAAAATTGCAAAAATGGTTTACAGTTTGGCTTTATGTTCTCTTTTTTTGAAAGTCGGAATACAATTACTGACCATTTTTCCAAATCTGGCAGAAGTTTCACATCAAATTAGAAATTTTGTAATTGGTTTTATTCATTTAACCACTTTAGGAATCATAACAGGTTTTTTGTTTGGCATTTTATTGCAGAATAAAATGCTTTCTGCTAATTCTGAAATATTAAAAGCAGGAATGAAGTGTTTTATTTTAGGCTATATTTCGACAGAAGTTTTGCTATTTCTTCAAGGTTGGTTTTTCTATTTTGGAGAAGGAACAATTCCAGGATATTTTCAAAGTATTTTGATATTTAGTGTCCTTTTGGTTTTGGGTTTGTTGCTAATAATGTCCTCAATAATTAATTTCCGCTTCAAGAATGCCAGTAAAATAAACCGCCAGAACTAGACTTACTTTTTATGACAAAAATCGTGTTTTTATAGGATTACAGAGTCTAGGAGCGTTTTGGAGGCCAGCAATATTACGTAAAACCTTATTTGTTTTATGTAAGCATAATATTTTTCAATAAAAATAATTGAGGTTCTTCATTTTAAATTAATAATGATTATTTTTGCTCGCTGATTAAGTAAAAAAAAATTACTACATATATTATGGTAAAAGATTTATTCGAAAGAATTCAGGACAATAAGGGACCTTTAGGAAAATGGGCTTCTCAAGCAGAAGGTTATTATGTTTTCCCAAAGTTAGAAGGAGAGTTGGGTCCTAGAATGCAATTTCACGGAAAAAATATTTTAAACTGGAGTTTAAATGATTATTTAGGTTTAGCTAATCATCCAGAAGTTCGTCAAGCAGATACAGATGCAGCAATTCAGTTTGGTGCAGCTTATCCGATGGGAGCCCGTATGATGTCTGGGCACACTACGTACCACGAACAATTAGAAAATGAATTAGCAGAATTTGTAATGAAGGAATCTGCTTATTTGTTGAATTTTGGTTACCAAGGAATGGTGTCTATCATTGACGCTTTGGTTACTAAAAATGATATTATCGTTTATGACGTAGATTCACATGCTTGTATCATTGATGGTGTTCGTTTGCACATGGGTAAACGTTTCACATACAAACACAATGATTTGGAAAGTATGGAGAAAAACTTGCAGCGTGCTACTAAAATGGCAGAAGAAACAGGCGGAGGTATTTTATTTATTACTGAAGGTGTTTTCGGAATGCGCGGACAGCAAGGAAAATTAAAAGAAATCGCTGAATTAAAGAAAAAATACAATTTCAGATTATTAGTAGATGATGCTCACGGTTTTGGTACATTAGGTAAAACTGGTGCTGGAGCAGGTGAGGAGCAGGGAGTTCAAGATCAGATTGATGTTTACTTCTCTACTTTTGCAAAATCTATGGCTAATATCGGAGCTTTTGTAGCAGCTGATAAAACGGTTATCGATTATTTGAAATACAACTTACGTTCTCAAATGTTTGCAAAAGCGTTGCCAATGATTCAGACAATTGGTTCTTTGAAACGTTTAGAATTATTGCGTAAATCTTCTGCAATTAAAGACAAACTTTGGGAAAACGTAAATGCATTGCAAAACGGTCTTAAAGAAAAAGGATTTAATATTGGAGATACGAATACTTGTATTACACCGGTTTACTTAGAAGGAAGCATTCCTGAGGCAATGGTAATGGTAAACGATTTAAGAGAAAATTATGGTATTTTCCTTTCGATCGTAGTTTATCCAGTCATTCCAAAAGGAATTATCCTATTGAGAATGATTCCAACGGCTTCTCATACATTAGAAGATATCAATGAAACGTTAACTGCTTTCGAAGCAATCCGCGAGAAACTGACTAACGGGACTTATAAAGAAATTGCAGAACGTACAACTGTAGACGTTTCATAAATTCTGTATAAAATAGATTTCCTTAAGTGGAAATTATATAAAAAAATCCATTTGTTATACGAATGGATTTTTTTTATTTAAGGTAACTTTAATATCATAATCACAAGATAAAAATAAAAATTATGAAAAAAGTACTAACACTTACGGTGATGGCGCTTGCAGTTTTTACTTCTTGTAAAAAAGAAGCGACGACAACAGAACCGATTCAAATTACACCAAGTCCGCCAAAAGAAGCTGAAATTGTAGAACCATCTGGGGATCAATGTTACGAGTCAACGGCAAATAATAGCAGAATTCAATTAAGTTTTAACGTTAATTCTCATCAAGAAGTTAATGGAAAATTGAAATATGAAATTTCTGGAAAGGATAAAAATGACGGAATTATAAATGGAAACATGGTTGGCGACACTTTAATTGCTGAATATGTATTCATGTCTGAAGGCGCTTCTACAATGAGACAGGTGGTATTTCTCCAAAGGGATGGAAATTTAATTGAAGGTTATGGAGATGTAGTACAGGCTAATGACAAAGTTGTGTTCAAAGACAGAAAAAAACTAAAATTTAATCCACAAAACACTTTAGTGAAAGTAGATTGCAAAGTAGAGTAATGATGTGTTTTATAAAGTGAAAAATCCATTCGTTTGGGGGCGAATGGATTTTTTTATTTTACATTTTACATTTCACTTTTAAAGATTCTTCAAAAAAGTTTTTCTCTGGCAATGAATGATTGGATCAAAGTTTTTCCAAAGTAAATGAATGGCGTTATTTTCTAATAACTCTGGAGTTCTAATGCAAGTCTGAATTCCTTTAGCTGAAAACGTCTTATAATATTCATCAAAAATAATAGCCGTTACACCTTTGTTTTGGTATTCAGGATGAACTCCGATAAGATAAAAAACAACATCTTTACTATGTTTTCTTGCTCTTAATAAATGAAGAAAACCAAATGGAAATAATTTACCTTTCATTTTCTGTAAAGCTTCAACAAAGCTTGGCATTACGATACTGAAAGCAACTAAATTATCATCTTTATCAACCACAAATTTAATGTATTCTGGATTGATAAAACTGATGTATTTCTTTTTGAAATACTCTTTTTGCACATCTGAGATTGCTACGAACGAAGCTAGTTTTTCATAAGTTTCATTAAACAAATCGAACATTTTGTCTACATGAGGCATAATGTCTTTGGTTCTTGTAAAATTAAGCGCTTTAAGTCCGTAACGTTTTTTGATTAATTCTTGTGCTTTCTGAAAGAATTCTGGTTTTACATTTGAAAATGGGAATATACTTTCAATATATTGTTTTTCAACCTGAAAGCCTAATTGTTCCAAATGGGTTACATAGTATGGGTGGTTGTACCATGTTATCATGGTTCCAATTTGATCATACCCTTCAGTAAGAAGCCCAACCTTATCTAAATTTGAAAATCCCATCGGGCCTTCAGCATGTTCTAAGTTGTGTTTTCTTCCTAATTCATATACTTTTTCTAGAAGTGCTTTTGTAACTTCAATATCATCAATTACATCAAACCATCCAAAACGAACTTTTCTCTTGTGCTGATTATTAACTTCAGACCAATTGATGATAGCGGTTATACGGCCCACAATTTTATTGTCTCTGTAAGCCAAATAGAAGTAAGCTTCGGCATTGTCAAACGCAGGATTTTTGGTTTTATCAAAAGATTCCAATTCGTCTGAAATAATAGGTGGCACCCAATACGGATTGTCCTTATATAATGAAAAAGGAAATTTGATGTATTCGGTTAATTCTTTCTTGCTTTTGGCTTCTTTAATTGTAATCATTAGATGGTATTGATAGTCCTTAAAAAGGATCTAGTTATGTATGTTTTATTCGTATTTCGCTTTACGTTTTCTTTCCCTTTCCTGATAATCTATTGGTTTCTCATTGTCTGGATTCTTTTTTGCCCTTGCTGCGGCTTTATCTTCTATTACTTTTTCTTTGTACCATCCATCATAACGCCATGATACTCCAACTCCGCCATATAAAATAGAAGGCGTATTCTTAAAGTTAGTGCTTATAGAAGCATCAACCTGCAAGTTGGAAGAAAGGAGATAAGCGGCACCTGTACGAAGAATTGAATCGCTGTAAAAGTCGCTTTTATATCCTTGATTTTCAAGAAAACCAGACCATTTGTCATTAAATCCGTGCGTCAAAGTTAATACATATCCGTAACTTGGATAGTCTGTACCGATATAATCTGCAATAAAGTTGGTAACAAAAACCCAAGATCCGCCTCCAAGAAGGTTTTGGGTAATGATCGAAACTTTAGGGGAAATGGCTCCATCTGGAGAAAAATAATACGGATTATCGGCGCCAACAAAATTAGCTCCAGCAAAAACCGAAACTGCAGGAATCAGCTCTCGCCATTGAAAATTACGGTTAGCTTTGTAGCTGTAAATATTTACTTCGCGTTTGTAATTTTTGTATGGATCGTAAATAAGATATTTAGCTCCTAAAACCGTCTGCCTAAAATTGTTTTTTTTGTAGCTAGTGTACGGAGTATCAAAATTTTCTGTCTGATATTGAAGATCAGCAATAAATTCTAATTGTTCTAGAAAAGCACCAAATCGGATAGTTAAATCTGTGCCGAAACCGCTGGCATCGTAGTCTAATAAATCGTGTTTTTCTTTAATGCCATAAACACCAAGTTCGGCTTGGATTACCGATTTTCCGACAGCATAGGCTGACATGGTTTCTCCAGGGCGGTTGGAATTAATGACGTCGGTGTATTGCGCAAAAAATAGTTGTGGAATAAAAAAAAGTACCGGGGCAAGTAAGTTTTTAATTTGGAACATATAATTTTTTTTGGATTAAAAAATGATAACGCATTTCAAATGTACATATTTTATTATTTATTTAAGATTCATATTTTATTTTTAAAGAATGGATTTATTAATTTTGAAAAAAAATATATAGTTATGCAAGAAGCATCATTTTCAGGTTTGTTTAAAACCATCATGTGGGTTATAGCTTTTTATTACATTTTTAAATTTTTGGCTAGAATCTTTTTGCCGGTATTGGTTAAAAAGGCGGTAGAAAATGCTAGTGAAAATTTTCAAAGACAACAACAGCAGTATAATCAAGGTAATACATATCAGAACCATCGCAATACCAATAATAATGATGAAATAATCATTAATACTGCTAATGCTAAAAACCCGCGCGAAACCAAAAAAGTGGGAGAGTATGTTGATTACGAAGAAATAGATTAGATTTGTGTCCTGAAATTTAGGATTCATTTTAACCCAAACTAGCCAAAATTGAAAATAGTAAATAAGTTCTATCCGCATGCCCTTGTTATCATGGGCTTTATTTTTGTTTCATTAATTTATTTTTATCCAGTTCTTCAGGGAAAACAAATTTTCCAGTCTGATATTGCGCAATACACCGGTATGGCAAAAGAGCAGAATGACTTTAGAGCTGCTGAAAATGCTGAACCTTATTGGACAAACTCTGCTTTTGGAGGTATGCCAACCTATCAGCTTGGAGCAAATTATCCGAACGATTTTATTGGTAAAGTGGATGACGTATTGCGTTTTCTTCCTAGACCTGCAGATTACTTATTTTTATATTTCCTCGGCTTTTACGGTTTGTTATTGGTTTTAAAAACAGATCCTTTGAAAGCTTTTATTGGTTCAATTGCCTTTGGTTTTTCAACTTATATGATCATCATTTTAGGAGTTGGTCATAATGCAAAAGCGCATGCTATTGCTTATATGCCATTAGTAATTGCAGGATTCATACTCGTCTTTCAGAAGAAATACATTTGGGGAGGTCTGCTCACTATGTTTGCTGTGGCATTAGAAATTAGTGCCAACCACTTTCAGATGACTTATTATTTGTTGATTTTCTTATTGATTCTGGTAGGATATTATGCGTATAATTTTATCAAACAAAAAGACTTTAAAGGACTTCTGATTTCTTGCGGCGTTTTATTAGTTGCGGGAATTTTTGCCTTGGGTGCCAATGCAGGTAATTTAATGGCAACAAACGAATATGCTAAATACAGTATCAGAGATAAAAGCGAGTTGACTTTTAATCCAGACGGATCTAAAAACGAAACCACTGCTTCTATGACTACAGATTATATTACTGAATATAGTTATGGTATTGCAGAAAGTTTAAATTTAATTGCTCCTAGAATTTTTGGAGGTTCAAGCCATGAAAATGTGGGTACAGACAGCCGTATGTACGCGTTTATGCTTGAACAGGGAGTTCCTGCTTCTCAAGCTCAGGATTTTGTTTCAGGAATGCCTACGTATTGGGGAGATCAGCCAATTGTTTCAGCGCCTGCTTATATTGGAGCTGTAGTTTTCTTTTTGGCAGTATTAGCTTTATTTATTGACGAAAGAAAAATCAAATATGTTTTTCTTGCTGGAGCGCTTTTCACTTTGGTGCTTTCTTGGGGAAAAAACTTCTCCCTATTAACAGACTTTTTTATTGAATATGTCCCGCTTTATGATAAATTTAGAGCTGTATCTTCAATTCAGGTTATTCTAGAATTATGTTTCCCTGTTTTAGCTGTTATGGGATTACAATCATTCTTTAAAGCTAAAGATGAGCCAAAATTACAGCAGAAAGCATTAGTGCAGACAGGAGTTTTTGGTTTAGGCGTGCTTGTTATTTTATTGATAGCAAAAAGTTTCTTCCATTTTACAGGAATAAATGATAATGCTTATTTAGAAAGCTACGGTCCAGGTTTCGTTGATGCTTTAAAAGAAGACAGAATGACGATGTATTATGCAGATTTACTAAGATCTGGATTCTTAATTATCGTGACATTTGTGGTTCTGTGGATGTTTGTAAAGAATAAATTTTCTCAGACAACTACTTTGGTGGTAGTTGGATTAGTGATGATTTTTGATTTGTTTTTTGTGGACAAAAAATACGTTTCTGCTAAAGATTTTGTAAGCCCAGTTCAGATTGCGGCGCCTTTCCAAGAGACACAAGCAGATGCTCAGATTTTGAAAGATACTTCGATTTACCGTGTATTTGATCTTCAAGGGCAATTGCAGGGAAGATCTTCTTATTTCCATAAAACAATTGGAGGTTACAGTGCTGTAAGACCTAGAAGAATGCAGCAATTGTACGATTATCAAATTGCCAAAAACAACCTTGAAGTGCTTAATATGTTGAACGTTAAGTATGTTATTCAAGTAGATAAAGACGGAAATCAAATTCCTGCTGTTAATCCAGATGCAAACGGGAATGCTTGGTTTGTGGAAACGGTGAAACTGGTAAACAAACCAGACGATGTAATGAAAGCTTTGAATACTTTGGATACTAAAAAAGTAGCAGTTTTCAATGTTCACGAACATGAAAGCAAGTTCCAAAATGCAAGATTGAAGAAAGCATTTGATACAACAGGTACAATTAAGGTTGTTACGTATAAGCCAAATTATATAAAATACAAGTCAGAAAATAAAGGAGATGGTTTAGCTGTTTTCTCTGAAATGTATTATAAAAATGGTTGGAACGCTTATATTGACGGCAAACTAACAGATCATTTCCCAGTGGACTATGTTTTAAGAGCAATGGAAATTCCTGCTGGAAAACACACGATTGAATTTAAATTTGAACCTCAAATTATCAAAACTGGAGGAACAATCACTTTAATAAGTTCAATAGGTATGTTGCTTCTTTTAGCTGGAGGAATTTATTTTGAGAAATTCTACCGCAAAGATTCGCAAAAAAGTCACAGAGATACTCAAAATAATTAAAAAAATCTTTGTGATACTTAGTGTTGACTTTGTGAATCTCTGTGTAATTTAAATATGGAACAAAAAAAACTTTTAATAATTACCTATTATTTTCCACCCGCTGGAGGGCCAGGAGTACAACGTTGGTTGAAATTCGTGAAATATCTTCCTGAATTTGATATTCAGCCAATAGTTTATGTTCCAGAAAACCCGACATATCCAATTGTAGATGAAGGTTTGGTAAGTGAAATATCAGAGAAAGTAATTGTTTTAAAGAATAAAATTTGGGAGCCTTATCAATTGGCTTCTGTTTTTTCGAAAAATAAAACCAAGAAAATCAGTTCTGGGATTTTTCCGCAAAAGAAAAAGCAGACCTTTTTGGATAAAACATTTCTTTGGGTTCGAGGAAATCTTTTTATTCCAGACGCCCGTGTATTTTGGGTAAAACCATCTGTTGCTTATTTAGAAAAATACATTCAAGAAAATAATATCGATACGATTGTAACTTCTGGACCGCCGCACAGTTTGCATTTAATCGGATTAGAATTACAGCAGAAATTAAAAGTAAAATGGTTTGCCGATTTTCGCGATCCTTGGACAACGATCGGATATCATAAAGCACTTCGTTTATCTTCTTATGCGGAAAAAAAGCATAAAAATTTAGAGCATAAAGTGCTCAATTCAGCAGACGAAATCATTGTGACCAGCAAAACTACAAAATCTGAATTTGAGGCTATTACCAACAAACCAATTACGGTAATTACAAACGGTTACGATGTTGAAACTGTAGAAAAACAGACTTTAGATACTAAATTTACTTTAGCTCATATTGGTTCTTTCTTGTCTGATAGAAATCCGCCATTTTTATGGGAAGTTTTGGTTGAATTGCTGCAAGAAGTTCCAGAATTTAAGTCCCATTTAGAAATAAAATTAATTGGCGCTGTAAGTCGGGAGGTTCTAGACGCTATTCAAGAACATCAATTAAATGATTATTTGAATTTAGTGGGTTACGTTTCTCATAAAGAAGCTGTGGCGCACCAAAGAAAATCTCAGGTATTGCTTTTAATAGAAATTAATTCTGAAGATACGAAAAGCATTATTCCGGGAAAATTATTCGAATATATGGTTTCAAACCGTCCGATAATCGCAATTGGACCTCAGGGATCTGACTTTGCCGATATCGTTACACAGACTAATACAGGAGTATTTTTTGATTATTCTGAAAAAGCGAAGTTAAAAAGTGTAATTTTGGACTTTTTTAATCAGTTTTTGGAAGGAAAATTGCAATCGCATGGAATTGGTTTACAGCAATATTCAAGAAAAAACCTTACTAAACAATTAGCACAGCTGATTAAAGGATAATCATTTAAAAATCAAATACAATCTAAACTCAACAAATGGGTATTGTCTTAAATCAGTCTTTTAAAAACACTATAATTACATACATTGGTTTTGGTATCGGAGCCATTAATACCTTATATCTTTATCCCGTTTTTCTTGGGGCAACTTATTACGCATTAACCAATTACATTACTTCTGCAGCAAACGTAATTATGCCTTTGTTTGCAATCGGAATGCAGAATACGCTTGTGAAATTTTATTCGCAGTATAAAACAGAAGAAGAAAGAGAGCAATTTTTGTCTTTTACAGCGCTGTTCCCGATTTTAATGTGTATTCCGTTAGGCCTTATTGGAATCTTCTTCTACGACGATATTACGGATTTTGTTTCTAAAGAAAATCCGGTTGTCCGTGAGTTTATGCTTCTTATTCCGTTTATCGGAATCTGTATGGCTTATTTTGAAATTTTTTATGCTTGGGCGCGAGTGCATATGCACTCAGTCTTTGGAAATTTTATCAAAGAAGTTGGATTGAGGCTGCTTTCTACATTTGCTTTAATTGGTTTATATTTCAATTGGATTTCCCTAGTTGGATTTGTGTACATAACAGCAGGAATTTATTTTTTTGCATTTCTGATTACGATGTTTTATGCATTTTATATCAAAAAGCCAAATTTCCAGATTACAATACCTGAGAATGTAAAAGCAGTAATGGAATATACTTTTTATATTATTCTTTCAGGAAGTGTAGCCAATTTGCTTCTCGACGGCGATAAACTGATGCTGAATCAATATATGAAGATTGAAAATATTGCCTACTATTCTGTAGCAACTTATATCGCTTTGGTTATTTCAGTACCGAGCCGCGCTATGCATCAAATCGTGTATCCAATTACAGCCAAATTAATGCATGAAAATAAACACGACGAATTGAATCAGCTATACAAAAAAACATCTATTAACTTACAGATTGTCGGTGGATTTGTAATGTTATGCATTTTTGTGAATATTAATCAATTGTACGAATTGGTTCCAAAAGAGTACAGTGGCGGTATCTCGGTTGTATTTATGATTGGTCTTTCTAAATATTTTGATCTGATTTTAGGAAATAACAATGCCATTATTTTTAATACCAAATATTACCGTATGGTATTGTATTTGGGATTGATGCTGGTGGTTTTAACTGTGATTTTAAACATGCTGTTTATTCCTCATTTTGGCATTATGGGTTCTGCATTTGCGACACTTTTGTCTATTACGTTATACAGTTTGGCTAAATTGCTTTTTGTGGTTAAGAAGCTTGATTTGTACCCTTTTACCAAACAGACGATTCATTCGATGGTTTTAACATTTGTATTGTTTTTACTGTTTTATTTCTGGGAATTTCCATTTTTTCAACTAATCAGTATTGCTTTAAAATCGATAATAGTAACTATTGTATATCTGTATTTGAATTATAAATTCAAGATATCTCCAGATATTAACAATGTAATTGATTCAATTTTCAAAAAGTTGGGCTTTAAAATTTGATCTGATTTTTCTGTAAAAAAGAAAGCGATTTAAAAAATCGTAACTTTTTTGTTTCTATATTTGTTAGAAAGGATAACTAATTTATTTCTAATTAAATATGAAAATAAAAGTACTTAGGTTATTAGCTTTCTTTTTTGTCTTGTTTTCTTTTTCAGTAATGGCTCAGAAAAATAATCTGAAAAACTCTGAAAAAGATTCTATAGCAATAAAACTAAAAGGTTACCCAGTAAAACCTTTTAAGGACACACTTTTTTTTGTTTACCATAATGTGGGTTCTTTTTCTGCAAAAGAACGCGCAGAATACATTTCCAATAAAATCAAAAGACTTTACAATGAATCTTTTTTTGAAAAAGATTCTATTAAAATCGTGCCGTCAGACGTTTCTATGGATATTGTTTACCAAAACGATTTTGTTATCATGTCTGTTTTGGATGCTGATGCAAAGGCAGAAAATACCACGATAGCCAATATTGCCAATCGCAACCTGGCGAAGATTAAAAGTGCGATAATATATCAGAATGAAAATTACTCGCAATTGCCAAAACGAATAGGCTATACAGCGTTATTGGTTTTGATAATTGGTTTGATTTTATTTTTGACTGCCAAAATTTTTAACTTCATCAAAAACTATGTTGTAAAAAATAGAGCGAAGTATTTTAAAGGAGTGCATTATAATTCCATTAAAATATTATCTCCAGAGAAGCAACTGATTTTATTGCTAAGAATCTTCGGCGTTATAAAAATAATAACGCTAATATTAATCGTATATCTTTCGCTTCCTGTATTATTTAGCATTTTTCCAGCTACAAAAGATTATACAACAACATTGCTCAGATGGATTTTAACGCCTGCAAAATCTGCCTTTATGGGATTTGTTGGTTTTCTTCCGAGCTTGTTTACCATTGTTGTAATCATCATTATTTTTAAATATTCGCTTAAAATAATTAAGTTTTTCTTTTACGAAATAAAATCAGAAAACATAAAAATTAACGGTTTTTATAGCGATTGGGCATTGCCGACTTTCAATGTTATCCGTCTTTTGATGTATGCTTTCATGTTGGTGATTATTTTTCCGTATTTGCCAGGCTCAGATTCTCCAATTTTCAAAGGTGTTTCGGTATTTGTAGGAGTTTTGTTTTCACTCGGTTCTTCCAATGCTATTGCCAACATGGTGGCAGGTTTGGTTATTACGTACATGCGTCCATTTAAAATTGGTGATTATATTAAAATTGGAGATGTAAGCGGAGAAGTAATAGAAAAAACAGCATTGGTAACCCGAATCAGAACACCAAAATTTGAAGATATTACAATTCCAAATGCGACTGTTTTGTCGAGTACTTCAACAAATTATTCAGCAAATACGAATCAGGCCACTAACGGATTGTTAATTCATACCACGGTTACAATTGGATATGATGTGCCGTGGAAAGACATTCATGCAGCTTTGATTGATGCGGCTTTAAAAACAGAAATGACCGAAAAAGAGCCTAAACCATTTGTGCTGCAAACCAGTTTAGACGATTTTTATGTTTCGTACCAGATTAACGTTTATACGAAAGAGCCAACAAAGCAGCCCCGTATTTATTCTTCGCTTCATCAGAATATTCAAGATTCTTTTAATGCGGCTGGAATCGAGATCATGTCACCTCACTACAGCGCTTTACGAGATGGAAACACCACAACTATTCCGCCAAATTATTTAAAAGAAGATTATGAATCTCCGGTTTTTAATATTAAGAACAAAAGTTAAATAATTGATAACGAGAGATTAAATTTAAAACTTTAACACTTGAATACTTTGTAATTAATTGAATAAAAATTAACTTTATCATGAATGTTTAGCAGTACTTTGCTCAAAACGCAGTTTTTTTTCTAACAAAATGATTAAATGTAGGTATTTTTTTATTTTTTAGAATTGAATATTTTTGCAGGAAATTACAAATAAAAGTCTAACCAAAATTAATTGTAGATTAGTAATTATGAAGTACAATCATCTCAGCCATGAACAAAGCATGCAAGTATTTTCTAATATGATATCAAACAAAGTTCATAATGGATTTACTTTAGAAGAAAGAAACGATGAATTGCTTTTTGCAGTTTTATCTAAAGGAGGAAAAGTGGTTAACCACAGTTTAAATTTTATGATTTTCTGTTTAACTCTAGGTTTGTGGTCATTTGCTTGGCTTTATCTCACTTTTGAGGCTTCAAAACAGAAAAAGATTTTAGTAGCTATTGACGAAGATGGTCTTCCTTTTGAGGAAAGATGTTTAGTGGCTTAAGAACATTAAAAAGACAAATAAAATGTAAAGCCATAAATACAAACTAATCAATTGTATTTATGGCTTTGTTATTGAAAAACGTTTATATATTACAATTTGTCTTTTAAATAAATCCCTGTTACAGATTCTTTTACTTTTACAATATCTTCTGGAGTTCCAGATGCTAACAGATGTCCTCCGTTTTCTCCGCCTTCAGGTCCTAAATCAAGTATCCAGTCCGCGCATTTTATTAGATCCAGATTATGTTCGATTACAATTATCGAATGTCCTTTGTCTATTAAAGCATCAAACGAAGCCAAAAGTTTTTTGATGTCATGAAAGTGAAGACCTGTCGTAGGTTCGTCAAAAACAAACAATGCTTTTTCTTTTGTAGCACCTTTTACTAGAAAAGAAGCCAATTTTATACGCTGTGCTTCTCCACCAGAAAGAGTAGAAGAAGATTGTCCTAATTGAACATATCCTAAACCAACATCTTGAAGAGGCTGTAATTTTTGAGTGATTTTGGACTGCTTGTTTTTTTCGAAAAAAGCAATCGCATCATCAATTGTCATGGTAAGAATGTCATTGATATTTTGATTGTCAAAAGTGACTTCTAAAATCTCTTTTTTAAATCGTTTTCCTCCGCAGGTTTCACAAGGCAGTGAAACGTCGGCCATAAAAACCATTTCAACATTTATAGAACCTTCTCCTTTACAAGTTTCGCAGCGTCCTCCGTCGACATTAAAAGAAAAATGTTTGGCCTGATAACCTCTTATTTTTGATAATTTTTCTTTGGCATACAAGTCACGAATATCATCATAAGCTTTGATATACGTTACCGGATTTGATCTCGAACTTCTTCCGATCGGATTTTGATCTACGTATTCAATATGCTTAATCTGAGAAAATGATCCTGAAATCTCAGAAAATTGTCCTGCTTTTTCGGCAGCGCTTTCTAATTTTTTCTGAACGGCAGGAAACAAAATTTTCTTAATCAAAGTACTTTTTCCGCTTCCAGAAACACCTGTAACAACGGTTAAAACATCTAAAGGAAAAGTAACGTCAATATTTTTTAAATTGTTTTCTCGTGCGCCGATGATATCAATATGATTCTTGAATTTTCTTCTTCGTTTAGGTACAGAAATCTCTAAATCGCCATTTAAATATTTTGCAGTTAAAGAATCTGACTGTAAAATTTCGTCATAAGTTCCCTGAGCAACCAATTTTCCTCCAAAAGTTCCAGCCTCAGGACCAATGTCAATAATCATATCGGCCGCTTTCATAATGTCTTCATCATGTTCAACCACAATTACAGTGTTCCCAAGATCACGAAGAGAAAGCAATACTTTGATTAGTCTTTCAGAATCTTTAGGGTGCAGACCAATACTTGGTTCGTCTAGAATATACATCGATCCAACTAAACTGCTTCCTAGAGAGGTTGCCAAATTAATTCGCTGCGATTCCCCTCCAGAAAGAGTTGCAGAATTTCTATTTAGAGTAAGGTAATCTAAACCAACTTCCGATAAAAAAGACAAACGATTATTAATTTCAATCATTAATCGTTTTACAATCTGTTGTTCGTACTGATTTAATTCGATGTTTTTGAAAAAAGAAACTAAATGTTTAATCGGTAAATCCACCAAATCAGAAACTGTTTTTCCGTTGATTTTTACATAAGAGGCTTCTTCGCGCAAGCGTTTGCCTTTACACGCATGACATTTCGTTTTACCACGATAGCGTGATAGCATGACACGATTTTGAATCTTATAATTTTTTTCTTCCAATTCTCTGAAGAAATCATTCAGACCTTGAAAATATTGATTTCCAGTCCAAATTAAATCCTTTTGTTCTTCCGTTAATTGAAAATAAGGTTTATGAATTGGGAAATCAAATTTATAAGCATGTTTTACCAATTCATCTTTATACCAGCTCATGCTTTCACCGCGCCACGGATAAATAGCACTTTCGTAAACTGATAAAGAAGTGTTTGGAACAACTAAATCAGCATCAATTCCAATGATGTTTCCGTAACCTTCACAAACAGGACAAGCCCCATACGGATTGTTGAAACTGAATAAATGGACGTTTGGCTCTAGAAAGGTTATTCCGTCAAGTTCAAAATTATTCGAATACGAAAATCTCTTTTCGCCATTTAGTTCCTGAAGAAAACAAATTCCTTTTCCTTCAAAAAAAGCAGTCTGAACAGCATCGGCTAAGCGATTGTAGAATTCTTCTTCATCCTTAACGACAATACGGTCAATAATAAGAAGAATATCTTTATTGTCAAATTGATGTAAATCTGAAGCAGAAAATTCATCCAAGCGAACCATTTCGTTATCAACCAAAATACGTGCAAAACCTTGCTGTAAAAGTACTTTCAGTTTATCTTCAAGCTGTCTTCCTTCCTCTAAGTGAATGGGAGCAAGTAGCAGCCATCTGCTTTCTAGAGGAAGGCTTTTGACATCAGAAATAACATCTGTAACCGTATTTTTTTTAACTTCTTGTCCAGAAATAGGAGAGTATGTTCGCCCAATTCTAGCAAACAAAAGTTTGATATAATCGTAAATCTCTGTAGAAGTCCCGACAGTCGAACGAGCGTTGGTCGTATTAACTTTTTGCTCAATAGCAATTGCCGGAGCAATACCTTTAATGTATTCTACTTTAGGTTTATCTAAACGACCTAAAAACTGACGAGCATAAGAAGATAAACTTTCTACGTAACGTCTTTGTCCTTCGGCATATAAAGTATCAAAAGCTAAACTTGATTTCCCTGATCCTGAAAGACCTGTAATGACAACCAGTTTATTTCTCGGAATAACGACATCTACATTTTTTAAATTATGTACCTGGGCTCCTTTAATTATAATATTTGATTTTGGATCTATTTTAGAAAGGTCAATTTGCATAAAAAAGTCAATTTTTACAAAAGTAATCAATTTTAGATTGGATTTAGTTAAGGATTTAGTTCCAAATCTTAACTATTTTATCATAATAAAATGCTTTCTAATGAATCTTTTTGCCGCCAGAAAATCTGTTTTTAAAATATGAAAAGATGCACTTTAAAGTCTTTTTTAGAAAATTATCGAGAATTTGTAGATTTATTTCAGGAAAAATTGTAATTTAAATTTCGATTTAGTGTACTGATTTAATTATATATTGTTAATTGTAAGGTATTTACGTTTGTTTTTTAATGCTTTTGCTGAGCTTTTCTTTTATGGATTTTTAGCTCTTTTTACGTAAATATTATGTTTAATATACATTAATAAAAGTTTTACTAATAATAATTAATAATTTTTATTTGCTTTTTAAAAGTAAAATTTGTTAAATTTGGTCACAATATTAACATAACTAAAAAAAGATAACGCCTATATAAAAAAACTACTTTTTAGAAAATACTCCAAATTTTAAAATAAAACTAAAAAAGTAGTTATTATGGCTGATCTGCATACTCCAGACGCTCTATTAGTAAAAAGTTATGTTGACGGTAGCGAAGCTGCACTGGCAACATTAATAAAAAGGCACGAATCTAAGATATATGGTTTTATATATTCTAAGATCGCTGATAGAGATATTTCAAATGATATTTTTCAAGACACATTTATTAAAGTAATCAAAACTTTAAAAAGCAATTCGTATAACGAAGAAGGTAAATTTTTGCCTTGGGTAATGCGTATTTCTCATAACTTAATCGTGGATCATTTTAGAAAAACGAAGAAGATGCCAATGTATAGAGAAACAGAAGAGTTTTCTATCTTCTCTGTTATGTCAGATGATGCGCTTACAATTGAAGGTAAAATGATTGTAGATCAAGTCGAACTTGATTTAAAGAAACTAATCGAAGAACTTCCAGAAGATCAAAAAGAGGTGCTTGTAATGCGTATGTACCAAGATATGAGTTTTAAAGAAATCTCAGAAGTAACAGGCGTAAGCATCAATACAGCGCTTGGAAGAATGCGTTATGCACTGATGAATTTGAGAAAAATAATAGATAAACATCAAATTATTTTAACCAACTAATACTATTTTGATAATTAGCCCGTTATACTAGTATAAAACATTTTGATAGTATGGGGAAAATTTACTCAAAAAAAGCACTAGCTTCTAAAAATCTTAAACCTAAAAAAGAAGTTGTTTCTTTTTTATTGAATTACTCGAAAGCCTTGACTGTTGTTAAGATTGACGATAAAAATTTTGAGATTATAGCTAACTAAACAGCCCACTGCTCCTGTCGGATGTTTATAAAAAACAAACCAAATGGTCGTTTTGGTTTAAGAGCTCACTGTTTGTATATTCTATATGCAAGTAGTGAGTTTTTTTGTTTAAAAAAAAGTATAAGGTTTTACAGCATTTTTCTCTTTAATTTGTTAAAATTTAATATTTTGATTGGATTTTATATGTTTGTTTGATTTTTAATTCTATTTTAGTTAAAAAACTGGTTTTTTATTCGGTAAAAATGCTTTTGTAAAGAGTTATTCGCATTTAAAATTCAGTTTGAGTTAAGAATTAGGAAAACAATACATTAAAAATTAAATATTTAACCCCAAAACAGATTGTTTATGAAGAAAAACTACCCTGCTTTATTTTGTTAAGTTTGATGCCTATTTGATTTTTGAGTGACAATTTGGACCAGCAAATGTTTCTCATAAAATGGTAATAAGGATAATTTTCGAACCAGTTTAATTATCTCTTCTTACTGTACCTCAAAACAAACTAAGAAAATCATTTAATCACCAAAACTTAACCGCAAAATGAAAGAGAACATTAAAGTGTTGTCATGCTTATTGATGATAAGCATTGGCGCATTTGCCCAAAAAGACAAAATTAAGGAAGCACAGTCTTTATTTGATAAGGGAAATAGCCAGGAAGCTTTAGCGATTTTAACTAAAACAGAATATCTTATTCTTAACGCATCTGATGAAGACAAATCTGATTACTACTTTTTAAAAGGTAACGTCTTAAAAGATTTGGCTGTAAAAAATATAGATGCAGCAAATAATTTTACATTAGCATCGCAATCCTATCAAGATGTGTTTTTGTATGAGAACGAATCAGGAAAATTTAAATGGACTGTTAAAGCCAATATGGCTTTAAAAGATATGAAAGCAAGTCTTGTAAATGGTGCAATGGCAGATTTTAAAGCTGGAAACTTCAAAGAAAGTGCAGAAAAAAGCTATAAAGTATATCTGTTTGATAAAAAAGATACCTTAAACTTGTTTAATGCTGCCGCATCGTCTATAAATGCCAAAGATTATAACTCTGCTGTGACCTACTACGAACTTCTAAAAAAGATTAACTATTCTGGAAAAGGAGTTTTGTATTACGCTACAAATAAGAAAACCAAAGAAGAAGATGTTTTCATTTCGCCAAAAGCTAGAGAATCGGCTATACAGCAAGGTTTTTATGAAAAGCCAAGAACAGAATCTGTGCCTTCTAAAAAAATAGAGGTAAATAACAATTTGGCCTATGCATATCTTGAGAAAAAGGATTATTCGAAAGCGGAATCCATTTATAATTATGTTTTAGAATTGGATCCAAATTATGTTGATGCTTATATCAATTTAGCTTATTTGAAATTGCAAATAAAGAAAGATTTAGCGGATGAAATTTCGTCATTGGGAACTTCGCCAGCTGAGATGCAGAAATATGATAAGCTTAATGCGCGAAAAGATGACATAACAAGAAGTGCGATCCCTTATCTGAAAAAAGTGCTTACGCTTGAACCGAAAAATCAAGATGCAACAAAAACATTGCTAGGCGTTTACAGATCGCTTGATATGACAACAGAATATAATGCTTTGAAAGCGGGTATGTAATGAGATAATTAGAAAAATTGATAATTAGATAATTTATAATGCAAGTCTTTAGACCATTGATTAATTACCAAATTGGCACATTAAAAGATTGCAAAGTAATAAAGGTGCAGAGATTTTATCTTTGCACCTTATTTTTTTGATGCTGTTTTTTGTAATTCTTCAATTAGAGATTTCTTTCCGACAGTTCTTGTGATGATATCTTTCTCTAAATTCCATCCGCGGGCAGGAGAATATTCTCGGCCGTACCAAATAATCTGCAAATGCAAGTCGTTCCATAATTCTCTCGGGAATAATCTCTTTGCATCTTTTTCAGTTTGCGCAACATTTTTCCCATTAGATAAATTCCATCGGTACATCAATCTATGAATGTGTGTATCTACAGGAAAAGCAGGGACACCAAAGGCTTGCGACATGACAACACTTGCCGTTTTATGCCCAACGGCAGGTAAAGCTTCAAGCGCTTCAAAACTCTGCGGAACTTCGCCATTATGTTTTTCAATCAGGATCTCAGACAAACCATGAATTCCTTTTGATTTCATTGGAGATAAACCACATGGACGAATAATTTCTTTGATTTCCTCAATAGACATTTTAACCATATCGTACGGATTGTCAGCTTTAGCAAACAAAAGCGGCGTAATCTGATTCACACGAACATCTGTGCATTGAGCAGAAAGTAAAACCGCAATCAAAAGTGTGTAAGGGTCTTTATGGTCAAGTGGTACAGGTATAGTAGGGTAGAGTTCTTTTAAGGTGTCGATAACAAATTGTACGCGAGCTTCTTTATTCATTTCCGTGTTTTTAATGCCGTAAAAATAGTATAATTTTAATGATGTGCCTAATCCAGCTTTCCGTTTCAACTCCTCATTATGCTAGCAACATTTTTAAGTATTTAAAAGAGCTTCCGTTGGTCGCTTTTTAAATGCAAAAAATGTAAGCTATCACAATTCCGGGGTTTTCACTTCAATCTGGGGCAAAAAAGTTATAAATTATAAGTTATGGGTTAAGAGTTGTGAGTTATCTTTGTGTATAAATCTAAAATCAACAATCTAAAATAAAAATATATGACAACATTAAAAGCGGGAGATAAAGCGCCAAACTTTTCGGGAACAGATCAAGACGGAAAAACACATAAACTGGCAGATTATGCTGGTAAAAAATTGGTTGTTTTCTTTTATCCAAAAGCAAGTACGCCAGGGTGTACAGCAGAGGCTTGCGATTTAAGAGATAATTTTCACCGTTTTCAAGCCAATAATTACGAACTTTTAGGAGTAAGTGCTGACAGTGCAAAAGCGCAAGTAAAATTCAAAGAAAAATACGAATTGCCTTTCCCTTTAATTGCTGATGAAGACAAATCGGTTATCAATGCTTTTGGGGTTTGGGGACCAAAGAAATTCATGGGAAGAGAATACGACGGAATTCATAGAACTACTTTTGTAATCGACGAAAAAGGAATTATCGAAGAAGTAATCGAGAATGTAAAAACAAAAGAGCATGCTTCTCAGATTTTGAAATAGTTCTCAGTCGCAGTTTTCAGTCGCAGTAAGAACTGAAAACGGTGACCGAAAACTGTGACTAATAAAAAAAGTCCCGAAAATATTTTCGGGACTTTTTTTATGTATTTTGTTCTAATTCTTTCTGCGGATGATATCCAAAAAGATGATGTTCTTTGATTAATTCTGCAATACCAGACGGAAGCATTGGTTCCCATCCTTTTTTGCCTTGATTGATCATTTTTAAAACTTCTCTAGAGAAAACATCCAAAATATTTGGATCGTAATCTTCAATATCCACTACTTTTCCGTTGAATTTAAAGAATTTGTACAATTCTTTCATTCTAGGATGAACTTTCAAGTTATTTGAGTTCATTAAAGTTCCATCTTCATCTAACATTGGATATAAGAAAACTTTCATATCACGGTAGAATAATTTACCAAAAGCTTCTAAGATTCCTCCGCTTAAGTGGCGATAGTATTTCTCATCAAAAATATCGACAAGGTTGTTTACACCCATTGCCAATCCCATACGGGCTTTGGTATAATTGGCGAAGTATTCTACCACTTTATAATATTCTTGGAAATTCGAAATCATAACCGTTTGTCCAAGCGAACAAAGCAATTCAGCTCTGTCCATAAAGTCGCGTTCGTCAATTTCGCCATCAGAACGTAAATTCGAAAGTGTGATTTCAAAAATAACAAGCGTATTGTTTTTTTCAACCTTATTCTCTTCAAGGAACATTTTTAATGATTTCTCATACATATCCATGTTTACTTTCGTAACAGGACGAAAACTTCCTCTTAAAGCTAAAAGATTCTTTTTGTATAAGATAGCTGCCGGCAGAATGTTTTTTCCTTCTGGGTTAAACATTACGGCATCTGTCATTCCGTTTTTAACCAATTGCAAACTCATCAGACGATTGTCTACATCAGCAAAACGCGGTCCAGAAAAGTTAATGGTATCGATCTCTAATTGATCTTTGTCTAAGTGATCGTATAAGTAACGAAGCAATCGTTTTGGATCGTTGTATTTGTAAAAAGCACCGTAAATTAAGTTAACTCCTAAAATACCAAGTGTTTCTTGTTGTAATCTCGCATCAGTCTCTTTAAAACGAATGTGAAGAATAATTTCGTTATAAGCTTCGTCTGGTTCAATTTGATATCGAATTCCAACCCAGCCGTGACCTTTAAATTGTTTGGCAAAATCTATTGTGGCAACGGTATTGGCGTAACTGAAAAAAAGTTTTGTAGGGTGTTTTTCTCGGCTTAAACGCTCTTCGATGATTTGGCCTTCATGGGTAAGCATTTTTTTTAATCGCTCTTCGGTGACATATCTTCCGTCGCTTTCGGCTCCATAAACAGCGTCACTAAAATCTTTATCATAGGCAGACATGGCTTTTGCAATAGTTCCCGACGAACCTCCCGATCTGAAAAAGTGTCTAACAGTCTCCTGTCCAGCGCCAATTTCAGCAAATGTTCCGTAAATATTTTCGTTTAAATTAATGCGTAACGCTTTGTCTTTTATAGAAGGAATCTGTTCGATGACCTTGTCACCTTTGAGTTTTATTTCTGTACCCATTTTGTTTTAAATAGATTTGTTACAAAGTTAGTAAATTAGCAGTCTAATGAAAGAGAAATAATCTATTTTTGTAAAAAATTAAGTTCAATTGAAGGTTTATTTTTTAGGTACAGGCACTTCTCAAGGCATTCCAATTATCGGAATCGATCATCCAGTTTGTAAAAGCACTGATGCTAAGGATAAAAGGCTTCGTGTGTCCATTTGGATAACATGGGAGGAGCATTCGTATGTGATAGATTGCGGTCCTGATTTCCGACAGCAGATGCTTTCATGCGGGTGCCGAAAGCTCGATGCAATTCTTTTTACCCACGAACATTCTGATCACACTGCTGGTTTAGATGATATTCGTCCGTTTAATTTCAGACAAGGAGAAATTCCGATTTACGGACATAAACGCGTTTTAGATAATCTAAGACGTCGTTTCGATTATGTTTTTGAGACTGTAAATAAATATCCAGGAGCTCCAAGCGTAAAAACGATCGAAGTGCAAAATAATGCATCTTTTGCCGTTGGAAATAAAATGGCAATTCCGATAAACGCTATGCATGGCGATCTTCAGGTTTTTGGGTACAGAATAGAAGATTTTGCTTATTTAACCGATGTAAAAACAATTGAACAAGCTGAAGTTGAGAAGCTGAAAGGAATAAAAGTTCTCGTTGTAAATGCGTTGCGTGTTGAACCTCACGATACTCATTTTAATCTTCAAGAAGCACTTGATTTTATTAATTTGGTTAAGCCTCAAAGAGCTTATTTAACTCATATCAGCCATGTTTTAGGTTTTCATGAGGAAGTGCAGAAACAGCTTCCGGAAAACGTTTTTCTGGCTTACGACAATTTAGAAATTACAATTTAATTATACCACACAATGAAAAAATCTTTAATGCTTTATCTTTTTATTCTTGCCATCTTGATGAATGTTTTTACGTATTCGTTTTATAGTGGAGAAGTAAAATTTGGACAAGAGCGATATGATAAAACCACTAAGAAGTTAAGAGACAGCATTAGTTTGATGAAAAATAAATTGGCAGAAGCTGATTATTTTTCTTTAGAACATAATGAAAATGCGCAAAACTACTTCGATAACAGCGCTTCTGGAGGAAAAGTAATTTTATACGAAAAACTGATTCCGGTTGTGACAGAAAAGTTATTGGACTTTAATTCTAATCCAAAAGGGAATCCTTACACGGGACAAGATCAGATTGGGCCAAACAAATTTATCATTAATAAAGTAAAAATTTTAAACCATAGATGGATCATTGCAGATTACAGTAACGGAGAATTATGGGGAGAAGTCTTGTTAAAATACTTTGTTGATAATGATGATAATATTACCTTTGAAGTAAATCAAACTTGGTTATATCAAAAATAGGATTTTATAATCCTATTTTTTTGACTTTTAAATAAATAGGATTATGAAAAAGATGTTTTTGTTTTTGATTATGGCAAGTGCAATTTCTTGCGGAAAAAAAGTTTCTCAAGAAAATGCAGGCACAACTCCAAAAGAACCTGAAAAGGAAGCTGTCGTTGGAGGAGATTCCGACTCTCATGGATGCAAAGCTTCGGCAGGCTATACTTGGTCGGTTTTGAAAAAAGAATGCATTAGAGTTTTTGAAAACAGCACAAGACTAAATCATGCTGAAGATGGAAAAGCATATTCTACCGTTTCCTATGTAATTTTTGAAGGAAATAAAGCAGAGCTTTTCCTAGATACTCAAAAAGAATCCATCATTTTAGAAAGAAAATCAGAAGGTGATTCTTGGATTAACGGCGATTGGCAGTTAATTCCTTGGAAAGGGTATGTTTTGAAAAAAGGAGAGAAGATTCTTTATACAGGAGAATAAATTTAAATTCCAATTTTTTGAAATTCCAAATTCCAAAGCTGGAATATGAAAAACTTTGTCAAAGTTTCGAACTTTGACAAAGTTCTAACTGAAAACTGAGACTGCGACTGAATACTAAATAATCTCTTTAATAAAGTCTATTAAAATTAATGCAGGATTATCGAGTTTTGAAATACTCATTTTATTACAAAGGATTTAGTGAAAAACTGCGACTTAAAACTGTGACTGAACACTAGTTAATCAACCAATTCTTGAAATCAAAGAAATTCTGTGGAGCAACTCCATGTCCAACAGGATATTCTTTGTAAGTAAGCGGAATATTTAGTTTTTCTAAAGCTGCTGGTGTCTTTCTTGCCCATTCGATTGGAATAACCTGATCTACAGTTCCGTGTGAAGCGAAAAACTTTAAGTTTTTGAAATCATTGTTTTCAAAACCTTCTTTGATTATTTCTTCGTTAAAATAACCGCTCATTGCTACAACTCTCTGAATTTTTTCCGGATAAGAAAGTGCTGTTGCGTAGCTTAAAATAGAACCTTGGCTGAATCCAATTAAAGTAACATCATTGGCATCAATTGGATAATTTGCCACTAATTCATCGATAAATTTAGCAATTAAATCTCTTGAAGTTTTGGCTTGCTCGTTATCCGAAAATTTATTTTGATCGGCGTCAAAATTAATCGCGTACCAAGCGTAAGCGCCATATTGCAAATCGTAAGGCGCTCTTGCGGAAATGATGTAATAATTATCTGGAAGTTCAGAAGCAAAAGAAAATAAATCGGCTTCGTTGCTGCCGTATCCGTGCAATAAAAGCAATAAAGGATTTTTATCTAAAATTACTTTTGGTTCTCTGATTTTATATTCTAAGGATAGATTCATTTTTTAATTATGAATTGTAAGTTGTGAATTGTAAGTTGTGAATTGTAAATTTTTAGTCTCAGTCTCAGTCGCGGTTTTCAATTCTTAACTTTGACAAAAGTTTTGACGTTTTTAGTTTAGAATTTGGTGCTTAAAAATTGGAAATTTAAAAATTAACCAATTTTTTTAAACCATTTTTGAAATAAATTTCCAACTAAAGGAATAGGTCTCATTTGTCCTTGAATGGCGTTAAAAATACCGAAAGTCCATAAAATTGAAATGCAGATCCACATTGGGAAAGTAATGAAGAAACTATCGAAATTACTAATGATTGCACCCAAAGAAATAAAGGTTAAAGATAATCCTAAAGATTGGCGGATATGAAAGGAAGCAAAACTATTTTTGTTCTCAGAATTCATGCTCATGGCGATTAAAACACCAATAATTAGAATATAGCTAGTTATAGCAATTGATTTTCCTTCTTCGACTGAATTATTCATTTTATTATTTTGTAACTAATTGATTTTGATTGAAAATCCCGTAAACAGAACCTTTAAGTTCAGTTCCTAAAAAAGCAGAATTTTTTGATTTTGAGAGAATATTTTCTTTCGTAAAAGTTGATTTCCCTTCTGTGGTAAACAAAGTTAAATTTGCTTTTGCACCTTCTTTGATTGTAAGATCTTCAAGACCAAAAACATTTCTCGCAGCAGTTAATTTTGAAACAACCGTTTCCACAGGTAAAACCGTTAGTAAAGCACCAAAAGCACTTTCTAATCCGATAGTTCCATTTTTGGCAGTATCAAACTCCATTTTCTTGAATTCGATATCAATCGGATTGTGATCTGAAGTAATCATGTCGATAGTTCCGTCAGCTATTCCGTTTAGTAAAGCTTGTCGGTCAACCTCAGTTCTTAATGGAGGCGTCACTTTAAAACGAGTGTCAAATCCGTCCAGTTTTTCATCCGTTAAAACCAAATGATGCACCGAAACACTTGTAGTAACGTTTAAGCCTTTTGCTTTAGCTTCTCTAATTAATTCAACCGATTTTGCTGTAGAAATAGTCGGAATGTGAAGTTTTCCTCCTGTGTATTCCAGTAAAAATAAGTTTCTTGAAATTTGCAATTCTTCGGCTAAGTTTGGAATTCCTTTCAAGCCTAATCTTGTAGAAACAATACCTTCATTAGCAACTCCATTTCCTTTAATGTTTGGATCTTGAGAATAAGCGATTACTAATCCGTCAAAATCTTGTACATATTGCAAAGCAATTTTTAGGATGTTAGCATTGTCAATGCTTTTGTTGTAATCTCCAAAAGCTATTGCTCCAGAATTTTTCATATCATAAAGCTCCGCCATATCTTTTCCTTCGCTGGCTTTTGTTAAAGCTCCAATCGGGAAAATTTCTGTAGCAGAACCATTTGCTTTGCTTTTTACAAAATTTACCTGAGATTGATTGTCAATAATTGGTAACGAATTTGGCTGTAATGCGATTGCCGTAAAACCGCTTTTGGCCGCAACATTCAATCCGTTTGCAATGGTTTCTCTGTCTTCGTAACCTGGCTCGCCCAGCGAGACACTGCTGTCAAACCATCCTTGAGAAACATGAAGATTATCAAATCGTACCACTTCTGCGTCATCGTTTGGAAGTGAAACGCCTATTTTTTCTATTACACCATCTGCAATTAAAAGATCAACGGTCTGATTGTGAAACGGACTTTTTGAGTCGATAATTTTGGCGCTTTTGATGATTAGTTTCATATGTAGATATTTTTTTGTCGTAAAATGATTTTTGTAAAAAGTAAGACGTTTTAGAAAACGAGAAACCTATTTTACAAATTTTATGATTGCCACTTCTAATGCTAAAAATAACAGTGCAAAGATAACAAACCATTTCCAAATTTGGCTGTCGGTTCGTTCAGTTTGTAACGTATTGAAAATGGTCGAAATCGTATCGGCAGTTTTGAAATCAGAAACTACATTGGTGTTTACTTGGTTTAAATCGCTTTCGGTTCTTTTGTAATTAAAACTGATGTTTTCTACCCATTCTTTTTTGTCAAAAACACTGTAATTTCCTGCTGTTTCAGGAAAATCATTAAAGGTTAATTTGACTTTATTATTTAAAATCTGCTGAACGGGTATAAACGAATCTTCTGTTCCTTTTACTTCCAAAATAGCATCTTTAGTCAAAAGAACATCAACAAAATAAGGTTGATTGTTTCCTATTGTTAAAGCATTTACGCCAGTTTTCTGATTGTTTTGAGCAATTTTATAAAACAATGGGACAATTAAAGGCGATTGCTGAAAATTAGAATTGGCACTATTAATCGGAGCTGTAAAAACCGTTATTCCAGAAAGCTGATTTTGGACGGCCGTTACAAATGCAGTCTGATCTTCAAACGAAAGAACAGCTGGATAAGAACTCGAAACAGCAAACCCACTATTGACTTTCGGGTATTGGAAATTCGTTATTTTGTTTTCGAAAACTCCAGAAAATAAAGGATGATCGAAATTAATTTTAGTGATTAATTTACTATTGGTTTGTAAATTCCCAAATTGGATTTTTCCAAAATTACCCAATAAAGCATTTAAACTCGAAAGAGAAGATTTCTCAGATGGAATCACAACTAGATTTCCGCCTTTAGAAACAAAAGCTTTTAAAGTGGTTTGCAATGCTTGCGGAATGTCAATTAATTCGTTTAGAATGATAGTATTTTGTTTTTCTAAACTATTATAATCTAGAGTGCTAATTGAGTAATTGTTATAATTGAATTCTGCCGGAGTATAAATTCTGGATAAGAAATTGCTTTTTTCAGGTTCGCCAATGCTGAGAACGTTTGTTTTTTTATTTTTTGAAATGCTGAAAAACAATTTATTATCATAAGCTAAACCATTGTCTTCAATTGCTACATATCCGTGAAAAGCTTCTTTCGGAATTGTGAAGTTGATTTTCTTTTTCTTCGCATCAAAATTTACGATTGTTTTGGCAATCAGTTTGTTTTGATTGTAAAGTGCAGTTGAAACCGGTTTGAAATCTTCGCCATAAGCCGATAAATCGATTTCGATTTCGTAGAAGTTTTCTAAAGTCTGATTAATGTAAACGCTGTCTATTGAAACATTGTTTTTTTGTTCGGCTTCTGGAACAATAAAGTATGGTTTTTCTTCAAAATCTATAGTTGCAATATCTTTTTCTTTTAAACCAACCGCATCTGTAATAATGACAATATCTTTTTTGTGAGCCGATTTGTGCGCTTTTATTTTGGAAGTAATTGCTGAAAGATCAAAAGGAGAAGCGCTGTATTTTAAGTTTTGTAAAGCGCTTTTAGACGATTTTATATCAGTATTCCAGAAATTTTCAGTATTGGTTAAAAGTGAAAATTGTGTGTTCTCTGGAGTGTTTTCTAGTAATTCCTGAACAGCTCTTTTTAATAATTCGCCTTTTTTTCCTTTTGCCTGCATGCTAAATGAGTTGTCTAGCACAATATACATTTCGTTTGATGCGTTTTTGCTGTCAGCAGCTTCAAAAAAAGGCTGTGCAAAAGCAATAATAGCGCAGGTAAGCAATAACAAACGTGTCGCTAGTAAAAGACGTTTTTTGATTTTAGAACTCTTACGAGTCTGAATGGCAAGTTCTTTTAAGAAGCGAACATTGGTGAAATAAGAGGTTTTAAAACGTCTTAATTGAAATAAGTGAACCAAAATTGGAACGATCAATAAAAACAGAAAATATAGAATTTCGGGATGTTTAAAGTGCATTCTGGCTTCGATTTACTTCACTACGTTTTGTTTTTCGCGAAGATGCTGGTCAAAAATACAAATTAATGTGGAAAGTCGAAAGTTATAGAGTCAAAAGTCAAAAGTCGCATTTGGAATTTTAAAATTTGGAGCTTATATAAATTTCATGGTTCAAAAAATGTAACTTTTGTAATTACTTACTCTTAAGATGTTACTTGCAAATGATATTATTGTTTATTTTAGCTAATTCTAAAAAGAATAAACCATGAAAAAAATATCTTTAATACTGTTTTCGGCTTTGTCAATAAGCACGGCCAAAGCTCAAAATAAATTCAATTTATTGGTAGGAACGTACACCAATACTTGCCAAAGTAATGGAATATATGTGTATGAATTCGACAGTTCTACAGGCGAGTATAAACTAAAGAATTCATCTGAGAGCGTTGTAAGTCCAAGCTACTTATCTGTATCTGCAGATAATAAGTTTATTTATGCGGTAAACGAAAATGGGACACAAAGTACGGTAAGTGCCTTTTCATATGATTCGAAATCTGGCAAGATCAATCTTCTGAATAAAAATGATGCTTTAGGAGCAGATCCTTGCCATTTGATAAATGATGATAAAAATGTAATCGCTGCTAATTACTCAGGCGGAAGCATTGTGGTTTTCAAGAAAAATCCTGATGGGAGCATTACAGAAGTGCAACAGTTAATCCAACACGAAGGAAAAGGGCCAAATGCAGCACGTCAAGAAAAAGCACACGTGCATATGGTGGTCTTTTCGCCAGATAAAAAGTTTGTATTGTCAAATGATTTAGGTTTGGATAAAGTGTTTGTTTATAAATACAATCCAAGTGCAAAAAGCGAAATACTGACATTAAAAGGAAGTGTTGATGTAAAACCTGGAAGTGGGCCAAGACACTTGACTTTCAGTAAAGATGGAAAATTTGTGTATTTGGTTCAAGAATTAGATGGAACTTTAACAACATTAAGCTGGGATAAAACAGGAAGTTTAAAAGTAGTTGCTGAAACAAGCATTCTTCCAAAAGATTTTAAAGGCGGAACGGGAGCTGCGGCAATCAAACTTTCGCCTGACGGAAACTTTTTATATGTTACTGATCGTGTAGATGCTAATGCCATTTCTGTGTACAAAATCGCTAAAACAGGAAGTTTGGAATTGGTAGAACAGCAAAGCACATTAGGAAAAGGTCCGCGTGATTTTGCAATTGATCCAACAGGAAATTACCTTTTAGTAGGTCATCAATATACTAATGATATAGTTATTTTCAAAAGAGATATAGCAACAGGAAAGATTGTTGATACGGGCAGAAGAATACAATTGTGCTCACCGGTAGGACTTTTGTTTACGAAAATATAGAGAAAAGTTGCTAAGGTTCTGAGACGCTAAGCTTCTAAGATTAAAAAAGGGTAAAGATTTATTTAATCTTTACCCTTTTCATATTTTATAGAAAAAAAAACTTAGAACCTTAGCATCTTAGTAGCTTAGCATCTAAAAAATACTTATTTTTTCTTCTTCTTTTCATTTCTCGTCTTCAACATATTTCTGTTAACCGAACCGTGCGTTTTCTTTTTGGTTTTTGAAGGACCTCCAAGATTGACTTTTTGGTTCTTTTTAGACTTTTCGTGAAAAGCGCCTTCACCTTCTAGTTTTGGTTTTTTCAATAAAAACTTTCTTGGCAATTTGTCTTTTTCAGCTTCGATTAGTTTTTCTGAAATTTCAACTTCTTCAGGGAAATCAGCTATGTCAAGCTCTTGATCCATTAAAAGTTCAGTTGCAATTTTGAATTCTTCTTCTCTAGGAGTAACAAAACTGATTGCTGTTCCAGTTGCATCTGCACGACCTGTACGACCAATTCTGTGCATGTACAATTCAGGTTCTTCCGGAAGTTCGAAGTTAATTACGTGTGTAATGTTAGAAATATCCAGACCTCTCGCCATAACGTCGGTCGTAATTAAACCGCGAAGATTTCCTTCTTGGAATTCAGCCATTGTGCTCAAACGGTAATTTTGAGATTTATTGGAGTGAATAACACCAAATTGTCCGTCAAAAAGCTCATCAATGCGATTGAAAAGCATATCTGAAATCTTTTTGTTGTTTACGAAAACCAAAATACGGCTCATGCTTTCGTCAGTTTCCAATAAATGTTTCAACAGATTTACTTTTGTATTGAAATTAGGAACGTTATATGTCAGCTGTGTAATTTTTTCTAGAGGAGTTCCTGACGGAGCTAATGTGACTTCTTCTGGAAAATCAAAATAATCATTTAATAAATCGTCAACTTCGTCTGTCATCGTTGCAGAGAACAGAATGTTTTGACGTTTAGGTTTCATCATCGCAAAAAGCGAAGTCAGTTGTGGCCTAAAACCTAAATTCAGCATTTCGTCAAACTCGTCAATAACTAGTTTTTGCATTTCGTCAAAACGAACTACGGCATCAAGCGCCAAATCCATTGTACGACCTGGAGTTCCGACTAAAATATCGACACCTTCGTAAACAGCCTTTTTTTGTGTATTAATGTTTACGCCTCCGTAAATTCCAAGCGTTTTAACCGACATATATTTCGTCAGTTTTTCTACTTCTTCAACCACCTGAACTACTAATTCACGTGTTGGAACAAGAATTACGATTTTTGGCGTATTGGTGTGGGTGAATTTATAAAGCTTTAAAAGAGGCAGTAAATAAGCAAATGTTTTACCGGTTCCGGTTTGTGCAATTCCCATCATATCACGTCCAGACATGATTACAGAAAAAGATTTTTCTTGAATAGGAGTAGGCGTAACAAATCCTAATTCGTCAACTGCTTTTTGTAATGATTTTGGAAGATTAAATTTTTCGAAAGTGCTCATTTGCTTTAAATTTTGTGCAAATGTACGTTAAATTCATGGTTTGTTTATCAAATTCTTAAAATCATCTGATAATTTATTAATCTAACTGTTTAATTTTCAATGTTAAAACCCTTCAAAAACACCCAGTCCAAACAAAGCAAAATCATATTTTACAGGATCTTGAGCATCCATTTCTCTTAATTTGGTGTCCAATTCCAGTAAGGCTTTGGCATCATTTTGCTTTCGCGAAAGGATTCCAAGTTTGCGAGCTACATTTCCTGAATGAACGTCTAGTGGACAAGATAAAACAGATGGCGAAATGCTTTTCCAGATTCCTAAATCGACTCCTTTTGCATCTTGTCGAACCATCCAGCGCAGGTACATGTTGATTCTCTTCGCCGCCGAATTGTTTAACGGATCTGAAATATGTTTCTGAGTTCTTGCTAAATGATCTGTTTCGAAAAATATTTTTTTGAATTCGCTTATGCTTTTCTGCAAACTGTCTTTTTCTTTATTTTTAGCAAAAACAGCTTCCAGTCCGTTGTGGTTTTTGTAGATGTTATTTAAGCCTTTTATGAAACCCGCAAAATCGTGCCCGTTGAAAGTTCTGTGGACAAAAGTTTCCAGCCTTGCCAAATCTTCATCAGAATGTGACATAACGAAATCGTAAGGCGTATTACCCATTAATTCCATCATTTTATGCGAATTCTTGATAATCATTTTACGGTTTCCCCAAGCAATAGAAGCGCTTAAGAAACCAGCGATTTCGATATCTTCTTTTTGGGTAAAAAGATGCGGAATCTGAACAGGATCGCTTTCTATGAAATCCTGATTGTTATATTGAATGACTTTTTCGTCTAGAAATTCTTTGAGTTCTTTTTGGTTCATTTGAAATGAAATCTTCTTATGTATTCGAGTGCCCTAGTCCTGATGGGAGGGAAAATCCTTTTATGCCGGTCCCGATCGCTATCGGGAGGCAAAAGATTGGAAGGACAGCAGGAAATAGCTCCTGATTATTTTAATTGCTAATTTGGCCGTCCACCATCACTAGTTTTCTATCGGCCATATTTGCCAATTCTTCGTTGTGGGTTACAATGACAAAAGTTTGCCCAAATTCGTCTCGAAGCTGAAAAAACAATTGGTGTAAGTTTTCGGCAGAATGTGTGTCCAGATTTCCTGAAGGTTCGTCTGCAAAAATTACGTCGGGTTTATTGATTAAAGCTCTTGCAACCGCTACACGCTGCTGTTCTCCGCCCGAAAGTTCACTTGGTTTATGATATATTCTATGTGAAAGCCCAAGATAAGAAAGAAGTTTTTTTGCTTCTTCTTCGGTTTCTGCTGTTTTTTTTCCTGCAATGTGAGCCGGAATACAAACATTTTCTAAGGCTGTAAACTCAGGCAAAAGCTGGTGAAACTGAAAAATGAATCCTAAGTTTAAGTTTCTAAAATCGGATAAAACTTTATCTTGTCTGCTTTTCTTTTTAAAGTAGCGATTATAGTAAAATAATAATAGTAAGGTCGGAGTGAGGATTACTGCCCAAGTGCCGTAACCGAAAATATCGTTTTCTATTTTACTTCTAAAAAAGAATAAAAACACAGCCAATAAAACAAAATAAAGTGCTCCCAACCAAGTAATGATTTTAAAAGCTTTTTCTTGATTTGAACTTTCGTTTTTGATGTTTTGCAACTCTAAAACGTTTTTACCATTAATGGTCAGAGATGAATCTGGATTATGGTCTGGTTTGTCTAAAGTTCCTAAAATCTGCAATAATGTCGTTTTACCAGCACCTGAAGCACCAACTATAGAAACAATTTCACCTTTTTTTATATGTAGATCGACTCCTTTTAAAACTTCAAGTTTGTCGTAGAATTTATGTATGTTTTTTGCGTGTATCATGTACTGAAACTGTTTTTACAAAGAAACAAAGAATCTATCGATATAAAAATGTGTTGTAACAGAATTTTATGAAGTAATTTGCGTTTATTTTTGGTAACATAATTTTGAAAAATGAAATTAAAAATATTTCTTTTCCTATTTATAATCGGACTAGCAGTGGTTTTTGTCAGTGCTGAGCAATACTCTGATGAGTTATTTTTAACTTATAAAGTCGATATTAAAAAACAGAATTTAAGACTGTTTTGGAAAGATGAAAGAGGAAAACGATTTGGAAGTATAGAAAATTTTAAGCTTTGGGCTGCTAAGAAAAATCTTAAAGTAGATTTTGTAATGAATGCAGGAATGTATAAAGAAGATCGATCGCCTCAAGGACTTTATATTGAAAAACAAAAAGTAGTATTTCCTCTGGATACGTCAAATGCCGAAGGGAATTTTTACTTAAAACCCAATGGAGTTTTTTTTATTACAGCTAAAAAGACAGCTGAAATTTGTGTAACAGAGAAGTTTAAAAACAATAATGAAATTGAGTTTGCTACACAATCTGGTCCAATGCTGGTTATTGATGGTCAAATTCATTCTGCTTTTAAAGAAGGATCAAAAAATCTAAATATTAGGAACGGAGTAGGTATTTTGCCTAATGGAAATGTAGTTTTCGTACTGTCTAAGAAAGAAGTTAATTTCTACGATTTTGCCAATTATTTTAAAAGTTTGGGATGTAAACAAGCGCTTTATCTAGACGGATTTGTATTTGTATCTCGTGCTTATCTTCCATCTCAAAACTGGATTCAAACCGACGGAGATTTTGGAGCGTTATTTGCTATTACAAAAAAGTAGATAGAAAAATGGTAATTTGGAAACTTAATTTAATAATGAAATAAGATAGTTTCAGGAATTATCTTTAATTTCGATTAACTTAAAAGTGAATGTGTTATGCAAGATATAGAAGTTGCAGAAGATAATAGAATGTCAAAATTAATTATAGGATTAGTTCTGGACGGAATTGGTATGATTTCTTTTTCGATTCCACTTCTTGGTGAGTTTTCGGATGTAATTTGGGCGCCAATTGCAGGTATCATTATGGCGAAAATGTATAAAGGAAGAGTAGGGAAGGTTGCAGGAGTTTTGACTTTTCTGGAAGAGATTATTCCGTTTACAGACGTTATTCCTTCTTTTACTTTGACATGGATTTACACTTATTTTTTTGCAGAAAGAAATAAATAGTTTTTAAAACTTAAAAAAAAATGAAAAAGGTCTTTTCTTGTTAATGAAAAGACCTTTTGTGTTTTTATTGAATAATAACTTTTTTAAGGTATAGTATTTTTTTTGTGTCTGGATCTGTTACTTTTAAGATAAAAACACCTTTTTGGTTTATTGAAATGTTTTCCTGTGTTTGTCCGCTAATAGTTCGTTTTTGGATTTCTCTTCCAAAAATATTATAGATTGAAAGTTCGGCTTCTTCTACATCAACATCTAATAGTATGGAGAAATTTCCTGTATTTGGTACAGGCCATACTTTGAAATTATCAATCAGATCTTTGATTGTTTCATTTATTGGAGAAGTTGTGTAACCGCTTAGTATGTTTACCTTTCTAGTCATTGTTCCTCCCTCAGCATCTGTAACCGTAAATTTAAATGAGCATAAACCTTTTGCATTTGGTTTAAATTCTACAGTATCTCCAGATAAAGTTGCATTTCCGTTTACAACTTGCGATAAAGAATAGGAAACTCCGTTTGTAAAACCTCTAGATAATTTTTGAATGTTAACGTATGTTTTGTTTCCTAAAACTGCATCATAATGAGGTTCAGACATCCATTGTAGATATTTATCTAAATTAGTGTAGCCATCTAAATCTGGATCGGCATTGGCATCTGAGAAGTCTCCAATTGCAGAGTTTACATTTGTTCCAATGATGTTTTCCCACCAGTTTGGTAATCCATCTTGGTCAGTATCCCAATTTTGATGTCTCACTACAGTTGGATAACTTTCAAAACCTCCAACATCGGTTTCATTATCTGGAAATCCAGGTTTTCCGGTTACGCTTCCAACTGCAGAGTAGGTACCGTTTAATGTCTCTGAAATGATTCGCTGGTCATGATCATCAAACTCAGGCTGTGTGCATCCAACATCAGAAAGAACAATTTTATAAGCATTTTTTGCGGACTGAGTTGTTACATACGAAGGAAAGAAGGGTGCATTCACGAAGTTGTCATAAGGAACGGTATTGCCAGAAGCTTTTCTTCCCAACGTTTGGTTATTTTCATCAAAATAGCCTGGCATTACATTTCCGTTAAAATAGCATCGCTGCATTCCTGTTCCAACGCCTTCATTTTGCTGGTTAAAAGCAACAAATATTTTTGATCCTGCACCGGGTTTATAATAGTTGTTGACGAAATTTACCTCTTTTGTACCTCCGTCAGTTGTTCTTCCTCCCCAGTTGTAAACCACATTATTGGTAATATCCATTCGACCTGTATAAGCGCCGCTTCCGTCCAATCCACCGCCAAGGCTCCAGTTACGGCCATAACAATGCGCTAATAAATTATGATGAAAACTTCCGATATCACCACCAATTGTAGCGGCATAACCGTGTTCTGTTCCTGCTGGATAATTTTGGTGGTTTGCTGCATTTAGGGCTTCAGAAATAAGTGTTCTTTGTAATGTGATGTTTTTGCCAGATCTTGAGCTGAAAGATTCGTCAATGGTCCAGCTGATCGAACAATGATCTATAATGCTGTTGTCTGCGCCTGTTAATCCCATTCCGTCATATGTAGGTCCAGCGCCAACTCTAACTCTTAGATTTTGCACAATCGCATCATTTCCTGTAACGCCAAATGGTGCAGAACGAATGCAGATTCCTTTTCCAGGCGCAGTTTGTCCAGCGACAGTTACATAAGGTTGGCTTAAAACGAGACGAGATTGTAACTGAATTACTCCAGAGGTGTTAAAGACAATGGTTCTTGGTCCAATATCGTTTGTAACGGCTTCGCGGAAACTTCCCGGACCGCTGTCATTTAAGTTGGTTACGGCAACTACTTTTCCGCCACGTCCACCACGAGCAAAACGGCCATATCCCTCGGCTTCAGGAAACGCAAGTTGTGCAGGACGAAAACGCCAAACATTTCCTTTTTCTATTCCGTTTGCTAAAACTTCATCGACACGCCAATAGTATGTCGCGCCTGTGTATAAGCCATTTACTTGATATGAATTGTTGGCCAAAGCTTGGTTTCCTTTAAATTCTGGAGAAGATGTTGTAGCATTGTCAACAGCTGTTTGGTCTGTTCCAAAGTAGATATTATGCGAAACAGCATTTGCGGCGGCAGTCCATTGCAGTAATTTTCCGCCAGAGGTTAATTCGACATGTTCGTCATTTTGTTTCGGGTTTGGATTTGTTGCCTGATAAAAAATATTAGGCGTATTGAGTTCAAAGCCATTAAAAATAAAGTTTTTTACATTTTCTGTTCCAGAAGTTTCGGCAGCCATTAAAATGACAACATCAGTTCCTGCTGTAGCTTGAAATTTTAAATAAGCCGATTTTGCATCGGCAGTTTTAGTGGCTCTAACAGACGGAATCAAATTGTCTACTACAAGATTTCCGTCAACAGAAATATCAATTGGACTAAAGGTGTTGGTTGTTGGACTATCTACATTATTAAAAAAAGCCAATACTGTATGTTCGCCTGTTGCTAAACCGCTTATTTTAAGTTCGATTTGTGCACCAAGATTTGCAGTTGTGCCTTTTACGGTAAGTCCGTCGCACACTAATCGTGCATAATAAGGAGCTTGAATTCCTGCTTTGTACCAATTGGTTCCTAAGTTGTCTCCGTTGTTTCCAGCGCGAGTAATGGTAAAAGTAACTCCATTTTCGGTATAAGTGCTGGTGTTTCCAGAAGCTATTACCCATGCGGTATAATCAGGGTCGTTTACTTCTGTTTTTGGTCTTCCTGACTGATCAAAGTCAATTTTTACAATCGGATTCTGGGCAAAAATCCTGTTTACCGGCGTAATAAGGCAGACTACTGCCACTACTACGGATAGTTTTAAGTAATTTTTCAGCATGTCAAATTGTGGTTTGGTTAGTAAGTAATAATTTTGTCGAATAAATTAAACGTCTGATTACCAGTTGTAAATGATTGTTTTCGACTATTGTAAAGTTTGTTATTACTTAAAATAAAACTATCCTGCACAATGCTGTTCTGCTTGATATATTATTTTAAAATTCGATAAAAAAGAATCGTATTCTTTGTTTTTGTGTTAATTTTTTGAATGCTCTATGCTTGATAAATAAAGGGATTGATCTGAATCTGATTTATAAATATAATTGATTCAAAAAAATGAAAAGAAATTTAAAAATGGGATTAAATAGAGAATCGTAACCAGAACGGTTTTAAATTTAAAAGAGAAGAGATTAGTCTTTAAACAAAAAGCCAAGTCCCATGTTTTTAAGCATTTTCTTTTCGAAGTTCCAAAAGAATTTAAACTGCCCGAAAATAGTTCCGATAGCAACTAATAAAACCTGATAAATTGGGAAGATAATAATAAGGCGAATAAGCGTAAACCAGCCTCCAAAATCTTCTTTAGTAATGCCAAGCCAAACGCAAAATGGTTTAGACAGCCATGCAGATGCCGATCCTGTGATGGCAAAAACGATAAATATAATTACGGCTTGTAAATTTGAGGTGATTCCCCAGCGTTTTTTTAATCTGTTCATTGCTATTTGTAATGATTACAAATATAGTATATTATCTTGAAGGAACGTTACCCCAAAGCTTTTGTTTGTAAGTATTTTGGAAATAAATCATGTAATTGTAAATTAAGTAATTTACTTCATAACCATAATGAATGTCAGGTCTATAGTTTATTGACATTTCGTATAGATTGGGATTGTAACGCTGTGGCTGCAAGACACGATTATTCCATTCGGTTACATACAAATAGTTTTTATTTTCAAGGTATTGTAATGAATAATAATTTCTTGGATAAGCTCTTGATGCAAGCCACGTGCTGAAACCATTATCGATAATTATAACTTCATATTCAAGCGAATCATTTGCAATTCTTACCGTATCGCTTAATTTTTTTGCAGAAGTAGTATCTGTGCTCGCCACTTTCTGAGAAGCAGTGGAGCATGCAATAATAGTAAGCAAAACAATTAATATGGAAACGCATTTTTTCATAGCCTAAATTTACGAATATTTTTTTAGGTTCAGAGTGGCAAAGGTTCAAAGTAACAAAGGTTTAACATTCTTTTGAAGGTTCTAAGGTGCTAAATTTCTAAGCTTTCTTTTTGGTTGTGTGCATAAAAGTAAAAAGCTGTTTGCGAAGCAAACAGCTTTAAAAACTTAGTATCTTAGAGTCTTAGAGTCTTAGTATCTTAACTATTTACTTCCAAAAAGTTTTCCAATAAAACCTGCAATTCCTCCTTTGCTTTTGGTTACAACAAGAACATCTGCAACATCAACTTTTCCGTCGTTGTTTTGGTCAAGTCCAAATTGCATTCCGTATTTAGAAATGGTATCCATGATTCCAGAAGCTTGTCCGCTGTTCCCTGAAATGGAGTTTATAATATCTGAAATTTGAAAACTGCTATCGTTTGGATCTTTTGCTTTATTAACTAAAGAGCCTAAAATCTGCGGAATCAAATTGGAAGCAACTCCATTTGAATCTGCGCTGCTCAAACCAAATTTTTCGCCAAGATTGCCACTTAATTGCTGTTGAATTTGCTGAACAACTGGATTTGAACTGTCTATTGGAGAATTTCCATTAAATAATCCTGCAATCTGATCTGTGTTTCCTTCAGAAACAATCTTTTTTAATCCTTCAAAAATAGAACTGCTTGTTTCGCTTATTACGGCGTCATTATGTTCATTTGGGACAGCGTTATTGTTTACAACAGCATCGCCTCCATATTGCTGTACTAATTGGGTTAATTGTTCAAACATGATATTTAGGGTTTAGATTACAAATCAAATTTAAACAAAAAAAGAAAGGGATTTATTAAACTGTATTAATAAATCCCTTACAAGTAATTTAATTATAGTTAATTAGCTTAACAAAGTAATAATTTGTGATGCTAATTCTGTACCAATTCTGTCTTGTGCTTCTCCTGTAGCAGCTCCAATATGTGGAGTTAAAGAGATTTTAGAGTGCATTAAGATTGCCATTTCTGGTTTTGGTTCGCTTTCGAAAACGTCTAAACCAGCAAAAGCCACTTTTCCTGAATCTAAAGCTTTTACTAAAGCTACTTCATCAATAACACCACCACGAGCACAGTTTACGATTCCAACACCGTCTTTCATGATTTCAAGTTCTTTTTCTCCAATGATGTATCCATCTTGAGCAGGAACGTGTAATGTGATGAAATCTGCTTCTTTAAATAAAGACTCTAAAGATTGAGAAACGATTTTAGTTGTGATTGATTGTCCGTCGAAGAATTCAACTTTTACATCAACTTCAGGAATAAAACTATCAGCAGCGATAACTTTCATTCCAAGACCAAGAGCCATTTTTGCAGTAGCTTGTCCGATACGACCAATACCAACAATACCTAAAGTTTTTCCTCTTAATTCAGTTCCGTTTGCGTAAGCTTTTTTCAAACCATCAAAGTTTGAGTCACCTTCAAGAGGCATGTTTCTGTTAGAATCATGCAAGAAACGAACACCAGAAAATAAGTGTCCAAATACTAATTCTGCAACAGATTCTGAAGATGAAGCTGGAGTATTAATTACATGGATTCCTTTGCTTTTAGCATAATCCACATCGATATTATCCATACCAACACCACCACGACCGATGATTTTGATTCCAGGACAAGCATCGATAATATCTTTACGAACTTTAGTTGCACTACGAACTAAAATTACGTCGATATTGTTGTCATTTATATAGTTAGCTACTTGTTCTTGAGCTACTTTTGTCGTGATAACTTCAAAACCGCCTTTTTCTAAGGCTAGAATTCCGCTTTTAGAAATTCCGTCATTTGCTAATACTTTCATTGTATTTATTTTGTTTTATTTGGTTAATCGTTAAATCGTTTATTTGTTTAATCGATAACCAACTATTTGATTTTTCTTTTTTGTAAACTGTGACTGCGACTGAAAACTAAACTTTAGTTTCTAGATCTTTCATTACATCAACCAAAACCTGAACGCTTTCAATTGGCATAGCATTGTAGATAGAAGCTCTGTAACCGCCAACAGAACGGTGTCCTGGCAATCCAGAAATGTTTGCGGCTTTCCATAAAGCGTCAAAAGTTTCTGTGTGCTCTGGGTTGTTCAATAAGAAAGTTACGTTCATGTTTGAACGGTCTTCTACTTTTGCAGCGCCTTTGAACAATGGGTTTCTGTCGATTTCAGCGTAAAGTAATTCTGCTTTAGCATTATTTAATTTTTCAACAGCAGCGATTCCGCCTTTTTCTTTAATCCATTGTAAAGTTAGAAGAGAAACATAAACAGCAAATACAGGTGGCGTATTGTACATACTTTCTCCTTTAATGTGTTTAGCGTAATCTAGCATACTAGGAATGGTTCTTCCGTTTTTGCCTAAGATTTCTTCTTTTACTACAACTAAAGTAGTTCCTGCAGGTCCCATATTTTTTTGAGCTCCAGCATAGATTAAGTCGAATTTAGAGAAATCTAATTCACGTGAAAAAATATCAGAACTCATATCGCATACAACAGGAACATTTGTTGATGGAAATTCTTTCATTTGCGTTCCAAAGATGGTATTGTTACTTGTGCAGTGGAAATAATCAGCATCAGCTGGGATTTCGTAACCTTTTGGAACATAAGTATAATTGTCTTCTTTTGACGAAGCTACGACAACAGTTTCACCAAAAAGTTTAGCTTCTTTGATTGCCGCGGTTGCCCACGTTCCTGAATCTAAATAAGCTGCCTTTCCGTTTTCTTTCATTAAGTTATATGGAGCCATTAAGAATGCTGTGCTGGCACCACCTTGTAAAAATAAAGCCTGATAACCTTTTCCCTGAAGTCCTAATAATTCTAAAGCAAGGGAACGAGCTTCCTCCATAACTGCGACGAAATCTTTACTTCGGTGCGAGATTTCAAGGATAGATAACCCTGAATCATTAAAATTTAAAATTGCTTTTGATGCCTTCTCAAAAACTTCCTGAGGTAAAATACTTGGTCCTGCGCTGTAGTTGTGTTTTTTCATGGTTGTTGTTAATAGTCGAAAATTTTAAAGACGCAAATTTCGGTAATAAGAGCCGAAAAAGCGTTAAAATATTCGAAATAATTAAACAATTTATTACTTTGTTGTTAACAAAAACGTTATAGTATCGACATTGTCTGCGTAATCCCACAATTGAGGTTTTTGCGTCTCGCCAAATGCAATGCTGTTTGCCGTTAAATTATTGCTGACAATGCATTGAATTTGATCTGTGTCTTCCTGAAGTCGTTTTTCTAATTCTTCAAGGTTTTCATAATACTCATAAAAAACACTCGAAATTGGTGATGCGTAACTGGAATCTTCTTTTAATGTCAGAAATCCATTATCTAATAATTTGAAATTACTCATTAAAAATACAGCTTTATTATAATCATAATTATTGGCGTATTTTTCATAGTGAATAACGTCTTGATATTTGAAGATTGCTTGAAAAAAAGCATCAAAAGAATAGCCCTTCGGTACATAAAGTTTAGAAACATTTCGGCATCCTAAACCGAAATATCTGAAAATATCTTCGCCAAGCGCTTCTAATTCTTCGTTGGTTTCTTTTCCAGTTAAAATCGCAGCCGAATTTCTGTTTTTACGAATAATTGATGGTTTGTCTTTGAAATAATATTCGAAATAACGAGAAGTATTATTGCTTCCAGTTGCAATTACAGTATCGAAGTTTTCCAGTTTTCCTTCTACAAAAATGATGCGGTCTTTTAGATTTTCATCAACAGCTATTAAATATTTAGCCAAAAAAGGCAATAAATGCTGATCGTTTGATGAGGTTTTGATTAAAGCTTTATTTCCAGTTATTAAAACCGATAAAAAATCGTGGAAACCAACTAATGGAATATTTCCAGCTAGAATTAAAGCGACGGTTTTTGGATTTTCGTTATTCTCATCAATTTTATATGCTGAAAGCCATTTGTCTATATTTTCTTTTGTTAGAGCTTCTGCCCAAGATTGTACAGAGAAATATACTTGTTCTGGAGTATACCATCCATTATGAGATTGTGATAGACGAATTAGATTTTCGAAATCTTCAAAAAAGATGTCGTTATATAAAACGTCAGATTTTTGCGCAGAAGCGACTTCAGAAAACTGACTTAAAAATTTTCCTAATTCAACAAAAACACTTTTTTTTGTTTCTAATGTCATAATGTTTGTTTATGAATTGTTTTGATTGTAATTTTGCACAAAAATAAGCATAATTAAGTCGAAAGACAAAAGTCGAAAGTCGAAAGTCCTAAGTTGAAAAGGCTTTAATATTTTTACTTTAAATACTTTCAAGCTTTATGACAGATTTTATGACTTTAGACTTTATGACTTTTAAACCTTAAGACTAAAAAAGATGGCAATTATTATAACTGACGAATGCATCAATTGTGGGGCTTGCGAACCAGAGTGCCCAAATACAGCAATATATGAAGGAGCAGATGATTGGAGATATAAAGACGGAACAAGTCTTTCTGGAAAAATTGTATTACCTGACGGAACTGAAGTTGACGCTGATGATGCGCAGACTCCAATTTCTGACGAAATCTATTATATAGTACCAGGAAAATGTACAGAATGTAAAGGTTTTCACGATGAGCCGCAATGTGCTGCTGTTTGTCCTGTTGACTGTTGCGTTCCTGATGATAATCACGTTGAAGACGAAGAAACTTTATTGCAGAGACAAGCATTTTTGCATGCTGAATAATTTTTCTTTGTATTTAAAATATAGTCCTGAACCTTTTGGTTCAGGATTTTTTTTTTACCCTGATTTCAGGTATTTTAAAAAGTCAGTTTCTTGATAGTGAATGTTTTATTTTTAGGCTATTGGTTAATTGTTAAAAAAATAATACTTTAGTTGAAAAAATAACAATGCCTATGAAGAGATTGCTACTTTTATTTGTTGTTTTGCTCAGCTATGTAAGCGTTTTTGCACAAAAGGAAGAATATTCTATTATTGTTAAGGATATAGAAACTTTGGAGCCAATACAAAATGCTACGGTTAAAATAATGAAAACCCAACAGATTTTATTGAGCAATGAAGAAGGAAAAGTTACTTTTATGCTGACCGGCGGATCTAACGTTCAGGTTTCTGAAACTAATTATGAAGATTTGACTGTACGCTGGACTTCTTTAAATGGAGAGCAAAAATTTGTTATTTATTTAAAGAGTAAAAACAATAAATTAGATGAAGTAGTTTTGTCTAAGGAATCTCCTGAAAAAATACTGCAGAAATTGGTTAACAATTCTATAAAGAAAATAAGTATCTCTCATAGACAGAAAGTATATGTTAGAGAGTTTTTTATGCTTGACAATCAGTATACCTACTATAATGATGGATTGGTAAATTTTCAATTTGATAAAGATAATAATGCAACCACTTTATTGGTTGAACAAAATCGCTCCTACGGATTATTAGAAGCAGATGTAAGTGCTGATTTAAAGGGCTATAACCTTAATAATATAATGGAGAATTATTCGAATTTTAAATATTTTGATCCATTATTAGATTCAAAGTCAAAAAAAGCATACGATTTTACAATAAAAGGACATTCGAAAAACAAAGATTACTACGTAATGTCAGTTGTTCCGTTGGATAAGGCCAAAGAAGCAATTGATAATTTTGAAATCATTTATGATCCTTTGAAAAAAATTATTGTAGAATTTACGATTTCAACTACGCCTGCAACTCTTGATAAAGTGGAAGAAAAGACAAAAGAAGGCGAAAAAAACTTAACAAAATCATTTGTAAAAGTAAATTACAGATGGGATGGAACAGATTATTATGTATTGAGTTCGAATGAAGAAATTGGTTATAATATTGTTTTAAAGGATAAAACTAAAAATGTCCAGATAAGAAATAGTTTTGTAACAACCGGTTTCAATAAACAAAATTTCACCTATAACGACAGCGATGTCTTTAAAGAAAAATCACTTTTCAATAAAAAAAATAAAATCTTGACCAATTATTGGGATATTTCAGGATTTACAGCAACCGACGAAGAAAAAGCAATCATCGCATCATTAGAGTTTAAATTGTAATTATAAATAGAAATGAAAAATCCTGAACATAACGCTCAGGATTTTTTGTTTGGTCAGACTGGGCAGAGCCGAAGCCCTTTCTTAAAAATTAAAACCAAGCCTTGCGTAGTAATAAGCTCCGCTGAAACCCATTTGTACAGCGTCCCAATAACCTCCTGCCTCTGTATTTCCTTGTTCGTCTTGTTTGGTTGGATATACATTAAATAAGTTGTTGCTTCCTAAAGTCAGTTTTAAGCTTTTAGTGAACTGATATCCAACAGTTAAATCGGTAATCAATCTTGGGTTGTAAACATCATCTTCGTCTGCATAATCAACCAGAACTACTTTGCTGAAACGAGTAAAAGCTAAACCAGCATCAAATTTGTTTTTTGCGTAAGTAAGGTTTAAACCAAATTTATTGTCTGGAGCCGAAGCTAATAAAAATGCTTTTTCGCGTTTTCCGAAGAAAATAGCTTCGTCAAGAGTTCCGTTTTTTACTTTGTCAATTTTCATGTCGTTGATGTTTCCAACTAAAGTTGCACCAAACTGACCAAAATCAAATGTCTTTTTCCAAGAGAAAACCAAATCCAAACCATGCGTGCTTGTGTCCACTCCATTCGCAAAAAATTGAGCTTCAGAAACACCTAGATTTAAAGAACTGGCATCAAAATATCCTGTCAAAACAATACGGTCTTTTACTTGAATGTAATATCCGTCAATGGTAGCTGTAAAATCACCGAAAGACGCAGTAAATCCTAATGAAGCATTTACCGCTTTTTCTTCATTTAATTTCTCAATTCCAAATGCTCTTGTAACTGGGCTATCGTTTGGAGCCAATAAAACTTCTGTTGCCCCGCTTGCGTTAAAGTTGGTAAAGCGTAAATTATAATAAATTTGAGCTAAAGAAGGAGCGCGGAAACCTGTACTTATCGATCCTCTAGCGTTGATATGATCTGTGATTTTAAGTCTTGATGCTAGTTTCCCATTTAATGTACTTCCGAAATCACTGTAATTTTCAAAACGTAAAGCTCCGCTTACCATCCAAGCTTCGGTAACATCCAATTCGGCATCAGTATAGAGAGAAAAATTGGTTCTGTCTTTATTGACTTCATTTGCAGGGCTGTATCCTGGGAAACCTTGAGAACCTCCAGGTCTTGGTTCTCCAGTTACAGGATCAATTGGTGCGCTTTGCGTTGTTGGATCTGTAATAGGTTTTCCGTCTGTATCATAAGTCGCGTATGAACCTTCTTCGCCAGCAAAAATTTCAAATTGCTCCACTCTAAATTCTGCTCCAAAAGCAATATTTAAACCGCTTAAAACACTTTCGTAGTTTTTAGAAATATCAAAATTTGTAGTGTTTTGAAGTAAACTGTGTCCTCCAGCATCAAATTCATGAGGAGATTTTTCTTCAAGAGAAGCATTTATAGTTCCTTTAATATCATATTGGAATTTGTTTTTACCAAAAGTATTGCTCAAATCAAATTTCCATCCGCCAGAAGATTCGGTTCTAATTCCCGCTGCGATAGAATTATCATTAATTTTAGAAGTAATTCTTGGAGTATAACCTCCTGGATAAACAGATTCGACAACTCTTTCTCCGTCATTTCTGGTAAAAGCATAAGCGTCGGTATCTCTAAAATTGCTTCCTCCAAAAGCATAAAATTCGGTTTTATCAGAAATAGGAATTGCTAAATTGGCGAACAGGTTAACACCTGTCATTTCAGCATCGCCAAACCCTTTTCTAAAATCGTAAGCAGGTCTAAGAGTTTTGTTTTTACTTAAAAATTCTCCCGTAACATTTACATAACCGCCTTTGCTTCCAATTCCTGTTCCATAATTAGCTGCCACTCTTACAGAACCTCCGTCAAAGTCCTGATCTTTTCCGTACGAATTCCCATTTCCATTTTGATCCAATCTAAATCCTTTCGTATTTGGAGTTCCTGGTAAGAATTCGCCTTTGGCATGTGTGTTAAAAACGCCGTACGTAACTGAACCTGTTAATTCGTCAACGTTGTCATTTGTCACAATATTAATAACCCCTGCAATCGCATCAGAACCATATTGTGCAGAAGCACCGTCTCTCAAAATCTCAATTCTTTTGATAGATGCGGCAGGAATTGCATTCAAATCTGTTCCTGTATTACCACGCCCGCGTGTTCCAAATAAATTGATTAGAGACGATTGATGTCTTCTTTTTCCATTAATCAAAACCAAAGTCTGATCTGGTCCCATACCTCTTAAAGAAGCAGGATCAACGTGGTCGGCACCATCAGAACCAGATTGTTTATTTGCATTAAATGAAGGAGCTACATATTGTAAAAGCTGGTTAATTTCAATTTTTCCGCTTTGAGTAGTAACATCTTTGACATTGATTACATCAATAGGAACGGCCGAATTTACAACCGTTCGTTTTGCATTTCGAGAACCCACGACAACAACGTCATTCAAAACTTGACCATCGTTTTCGCTTAAGACAATGTTTATTTTATCTCCAGAAGCTGTTTTTTCAACTGTTGTAAAACCGACATAACTAAAAACTAAAGTTGCACCTTCTTTTACTTTTATTCTAAAGCTACCCTCAAAATCAGTAGAAACTCCATTTGAAGTTCCTTTTTCGACAATATTAACGCCCGGAAGCGGATTTCCCGATTTATCTTTTACAAGACCCGAGACCTCTTTTTGTGCAAAGAGAAATGCTGAATTCAGCAGAAATAACAATAATGCAATCTTTTTCATGGTAAGTGGTTTTTTGGTTTGTTTTTTGTTAATCAGTTTTATAAAAGTAGTCTTTTTTAACAAAATATTAATAAAATGTTTAAAAATTTCATTGCTTATGTCTAAAATTATATTATTGAACATTTTTACTTCGCGCAAGAGCTATTAAATCTTATATTTGCAAAATTTTAGAGCCAAAAAATAGCATTTTGGCATAAAATGATAAAAACATGTAAATCATAAGACATTAAATCACAGGGTTTAATGTGAAGAGCTAAATCGAAGGCTCACATCAAATAAATACAAACAAACAGATGAAAGCAGGAATTGTAGGATTGCCAAATGTTGGAAAATCAACATTATTTAATTGTTTATCTAATGCAAAAGCGCAGAGTGCGAACTTTCCGTTTTGTACAATCGAACCTAATATTGGTGTTGTAAACGTTCCAGATCCAAGAATCAACAAATTAGAGGAATTGGTTAAACCAGAGCGCGTTCAAATGGCAACTGTTGATATCGTTGATATTGCAGGTTTAGTGAAAGGTGCGAGTAAAGGTGAAGGCCTTGGAAACCAGTTTTTAGGAAACATTAGAGAGTGTAATGCTATCATTCACGTTTTGCGTTGTTTTGACAATGATAATATTGTACACGTTGACGGAAACGTAAACCCAATTCGTGACAAAGAAACTATCGATATTGAATTGCAGTTAAAAGATTTAGAAACCATCGAAAAGCGTTTAGAAAAAGTAAAACGTGCTGCAAAAACAGGGAATAAAGAAGCTCAAGCAGAGGAAGCTTTGCTAAACAGAATTAGAGAAGCTCTTTTGCAAGCAAAATCTGCTAGAACAGTGGTTCCTCAAAATAATGACGAAGAAGTTTTATTGGAAAGTTTTCAATTGATAACTGCAAAACCAGTTTTATACGTTTGTAATGTTGACGAAAGTTCTGCAGTAAGCGGAAATAAATATGTGGATCAAGTTCGTGAATTAGTAAAAGATGAAGATGCTGAAGTAATTGTACTTTCAGTAGGAGCAGAGGCTGATATCACAGAATTGGAAAGCTACGAAGAGCGTCAGGTGTTTCTTGAAGATATGGGATTAGAAGAGCCAGGAGCTTCAGTTTTAATTCGTGCAGCTTATAAATTATTAAAACAGCAAACTTACTTTACAGCTGGTGTAAAAGAAGTTCGCGCTTGGACTATTCCGATTGGAGCAACTGCACCACAGGCAGCTGGAGTTATCCACACTGATTTCGAAAAAGGATTTATCCGTGCAGAGGTGATTTCATATGATGATTACGTTCATTACGGTTCTGAGGCTAAAGCGAAAGAAGCTGGAAAATTCAGAGTGGAAGGAAAAGAATATATCGTGAAAGATGGTGATGTAATGCATTTCCGTTTTAACGTTTAATTTTTTTTTTAGACAAAAGAAACAAGAAGAAAGATAATAGACTAAACTGCTGGAGAGATTCAGCAGTTTTTTTATACCCGAAAAGTTAATATTCACAAAGTATGTCATTTCGACGAAGGAGAAATCTCCGTTAGAAACTCTACAAAGATTGGCGATTTTCGTTGCGGAGCTACTTGCGAAGATTTCTCCTTCGTCGAAATGACAAACTATACCTTGGCGTTGCGGTTTTTTCCAGAATGAAGCAAAAAATAATCCGTTTAAATCTGTGCTTTCGCGAAAGCGAATCAGTAAAATCCGCGTACAATTTTAGCATTCAAAAAATTTTGGCTCAAAAATTGGTTACAGAAAAATAACCAATTACTAATCTAAAATCAACCAATCAAAATGCTAAAAAAATCATTCAAAATTCTGGGCTGGATGCTTTTCGGAATTTTCAGTTTTCTTGCTTTGTATATTTCTTCTGTTTTAATTATTTCGAAAATTACAGTCAATTCAGATATTGCAAAAGTGGAAGAGCAAGATGCAATTCCAATTTATATTCTCTCAAACGGAGTTCATACCGATATAGTTGTTCCAATCAAAAATGAAATTAAAGATTGGCGAAACGAAATTCGATTTAACCAAACTCAATCAAAAGATTCCTTAATGAACTATATCGCTTTTGGTTGGGGAGATAAAGGCTTTTATTTGGAAACGCCAGAATGGTCAGATTTAAAAGCAAGCACGGCTTTTAAAGCCGCTTTCGGAATCAGTTCGTCTGCTGTGCATGCAACATTTTTTAAAAACTTAAGAGAAGGAGATGACTGCAAACGCATTTTGGTGTCAAAAGAAAATTATCAAAAGTTAGTCAATTATATTTCAAATAGTTTTAGCGATCCAATTCATCCACAATGGATTGAAGGTCATAGTTATGGAAAAAAAGATGCTTTCTATGAAGCAAAAGGAAGTTATAGTCTTTTTTATACTTGCAATACTTGGGCAAATAATGCCTTAAAAGCAGCCAATCAAAAAGCAAGTTTGTGGACGGTTTATGATAAAGGGATTTTTTGCCATTATAAATAGACTCATGAAAAAGACAGCTTTAATTATTTCCGCAATACTATTAATAGTTTCCTGTAAGAAAGCAGATGCGCCCCTAGAATGTGCAGATGGATGTGCGAATTTTTATTTTCAAAATCCACAACCAGATAAAGATTCGGAATTAAATGGCTTTCCTAGTAAATTCAGAGGGCTATATGTAAATAATGATTCGACTTTTATTAGAATTGAAGAGAATAGAATTTTAGAAGAATACTTTTATAAATTCAAAATTCACAAGCTTAAATTAGATTCACTAAAAGCTGACTGCGATATTGTTGATGGCAAATTAGTAGTGAAGAATACAAAATATAGTTATGATATGCTGCCAAAAGGAGATTCGATAGAGTTAATTCAAAAAAATATTGATACGCTATTTAGGTTTTCACTTTATCAAAAAGCAAAGCGTATTGATGGACAATTAATTTTGAGCAGAAAAGATTCAATATTTTGGAAAATTCGATTTGTTTCGCTTGACAAAAATATACTTAAATTTAAAAATCTTTACGATCTAAAAGACTTGAAAAAGCTCGATTCTGTAACTAAAATAAAAGCAAAAAAGCTTGATTCAATTTCTTATTTAATAAAGCCAGTGAGAAGCGAATTTAAAAAGATATTCAAAATTAAGCATTTAGGATACGATCATGAATATAAAAAGGTATCTAAATAAAAATGGAAAAAATATAAAATTCCCATAAAATCACAGAAGAGCCTAATTTTCATTATTGATTACATTTGAGTGAATATCAAAAAATCAGCAAATGAAAAATCACAATATCTTTTCAAAAACTTGGTATTTATTAAAAACGACATTTTTAGAATTCAATGATGACAATGCCATAAAGTTAAGTGCGGCGTTATCTTATTATACCATTTTTGCTTTGCCTCCTTTATTGATTATTATAATTACCATTTGTGGCTTCTTTTTTGGGGAAGAGGCAGTCACGGGTCAGTTATATGGTCAGATAAATCGATTGGTTGGAAATAATGCTGCGGTACAGATTCAGGAGGCAATCAAGAATGTTCAATTATCAGACAGTAATGTCTTTGTGACGGTTTTTGGAGTGGTAATGTTGCTTATTGGGGCATCGGGAGTCTTTGCAGAAATTCAGAGTTCTATCAATTATATTTGGGGGCTTCGTGCAAAACCAAACAAAGGATTGAAAAAGTTCATTCAAAACCGATTAATGTCTTTTTCAATGATAGTTTCAGTAGGATTTTTAATGCTGGTCAGTTTAATGGTCAATGCTACACTCGACGTCTTGAATGAACGTTTAAAACTCTATTTTCCAGATACAACGGTCTACTTTTTTTATGTGGTTAATTTGGTGATTGTTTTTGCCAGTATAACATTGCTTTTTGCTATTATATTCCGAACTTTACCAGACGGCATTATCAAATGGAAAGATGCTTTTATAGGAGCTTCGTGCACAGCAATTTTATTTATGATAGGTAAATTTGCAATTGGAGTTTACTTAGGAAATTCAACTGTTGCAAGTGTTTACGGCGCAGCGGGTTCAGTAATTATAATTTTGGTCTGGGTGTATTATTCGGCCATTATTTTATATTTTGGAGCAGAATTTACTAAAGTCTATGCAAAAGCTTTCGGCGGAAGTATTTCACCAAATGATTATTCTGTAGCAATACAAAAAGAGATTTTTGAAATCGAAAATTAATATTAAACCATATAAGTAATAGAAGGAAATTTAAGTTTTTTTTTTAATTTAAGGACAAAGTTTTTTAAATAAACTTATATTACTTATATGGTTTAAAACAAACAAATACCACAAATATGAAAATAGTAGCCTTTGGAGGAAGTAACAGTACACAGTCAATCAATAAACGTTTAGCAACTTACGCATCTAGTTTGTTTGAAAATGCAGATGTTGAAGTTTTAGATTTGAACGATTTTGCAATGCCTGTATTTAGCGTAGATTTAGAAAAAGAAATTGGTCAGCATGAAGTGGCGCAAGCATTCTTGAATAAACTTAAAGAAGCTGATATTCTAGTGGTTTCAATGGCAGAAAATAACGGAAATTATTCTGTTGCTTTCAAAAATGTTTTCGATTGGAGTTCTCGAATCGAAAAAGATGTTTTTCAGCACAAACCAATGTTACTACTGGCAACTTCTCCAGGCGGTAGAGGAGGCGCATCTGTTTTAGGAATTGCGCAGAATCTTTTCCCTCGTTATGGCGCGGAAATTAAAGGAAGTTTCTCATTGCCAGCATTTGGCTCGAATTTTGATTTACAAAAAAATAAAATCTCTAATCCTGAATTAGATCAAGAACTGAAAGATATTATTAAATCAAATTTTTAAATGCCACAAAAAAAGATTGCCCTTATTTTCCTTTTGCTAAATAGTATTTTCATCAATTTTACTTTTGCTCAAAAGATTAGTGAAGTTGATAAAATAGTTGCCAAATACCCAAAAAACTTTGATAGCACCGAGAAATTAGCCGAGAGAATCGAAAAAGATTTTGATTCGGATTATGATCGTGCTCGTGCTATTTACAGTTGGATTGCCTTCAATATACGATACGATTACAATGCATATTTGAATCCGCCTAGAACGCAGGGTTTCAGTTATTCTTCGGAAGCAGAAAAACAGCGAAAAATAAAGCAGCTGAATGATAATTTGATCCAAAAAGCTTTTAATTCTAAAAAAGCAGTTTGTGAAGGTTTTACGGCTTTGTATCAGCATTTGGCATCTTTGATGGGAATTAAATGCGAAATCATTCGTGGAGATTCGAAGATTTCGGTTAGAGATATTGGAAGAAAAACAACTTCGTCCAATCATGCTTGGAATATGGTTTTGATAGATAAAAAATGGCGTCTTTTAGATGTTACATGGGGACAAGGTTATTATGATAGCAGTAAGGGAAGAATGGTCAATGACTTTAATCCTGCTTATTTTGATACAGATCCAGATTATTTTTTTGCGAAGCATTTTCCGGATTCAGGTTCTTATTTAGGAAATAGGTTAAGCAAAGAAGATTTTCTTAATGGACCTTTGATTTATAATACGACAATCGAAAAAGATTATAAAATTAAATCACCAGATTCTGGAATAATTGAAGCCAGAAATGGAGAGAGAATTACAGTTGAAATCAAAAATCTTTCAAAGTCGAACCAGGTTTTTTATTTAAATAAAAGAAATCAGGCAGTTAAGGTTCAAAATCCTAAAGAGAAGCGAGGAAGTCTCGAGTTTCAGATTCCAATAGATAGAAATATTGGTGATTACATTACTGTTTTTGCTGATGGCAATAGTGTGGTTTCTTTTAAAGTAGTTTCGAAATAGAAGATTAAGAATCCAGCAATTTTCATCTTTTCTGAAATTGCCGTATCTTAGCAAGAATGATCCGAATTTGAACACTATGGAAGCGACTTTTCTGAAATCTATTCTAGATAATGATTTCTACAAATTTACAATGCAGCATGCTGTAATTAAACTTTTTCCAAAAGCAAAAGTTCGTTACGGATTTATAAACCGCGGAAAACATATTTTTCCTGATGGCTTTGCAGAGTTGCTTCGAAATTCTGTCAATACAATGGCAGATCTTCGTTTAACAAAAGAAGAAAAGAATTATCTCGCTCATTATTGTCCTTATCTCGATCCGACTTATTTGGATTTTCTGCAAGGATATAGCTTTGATCCGTCTGAAGTTCAGATTAGTCAGGAAGGCTCAGAAATAAAAGTTACCGTTGAAGGATTTTGGTACAGAACCATTTTATGGGAAGTGCCGTTAATGGCTTTGATTTCGGAACTTTTTTATAAATCCAACCACTTAATTCGTTTAAACGATGAAGCTGTAAAAAGTCTAACGAAAGAAAAAATAGAGAATTACAATAAACTTGGAGTTTCTATTCTAGAGTTTGGATCAAGACGACGACACTCTTATGATGTACAGAATCTTGTAAATGAGACTTTGCGTACTTATGGCGGGCAGAGCTTCATTGGAACCAGCAATGTGCATTTTGCAATGGTCAATAATCGAAGACCTCTAGGAACACACGCGCACGAATGGTTTATGTTTCATGCCGCACAATATGGCTTTAAAATGGCAAATTCAATAAGTTTGGAGCATTGGACGCAAGTTTATGGCGGCGATCTTGGAATTGCTTTAACAGATACTTATACTACAGAAATATTTTTCAATCAGTTTGATAAAAAATATTCCAAACTTTTTGATGGCGTTCGACATGACAGCAGCGATCCAATTGAGTTTGCCCAAAAAGTGATTTCGCATTACATAAAAATGGGAATTGACCCAAAATCAAAAGCCATTGTTTTTTCTGATTCACTCAATTACGATAAAGTAAAAAAGATTGTCGATTTCTGTCAGGACAAAATAAAAATGTCGTTTGGAATAGGAACAAATTTTACCAACGATGTTGGGCTTCCTGCAATGAATATGGTGATTAAATTAACCGATACAAAACCCGATAATTTGCATTGGCAAGGCGTTGTGAAACTTTCTGACGAAAAAAATAAAAATACGGGAACACCCGAAATGATTGCTTTAGCAAAAGAAGTGCTTGGAATCAAATAATATTTTTTGCTGAAAAAGCAGTTTTTAGACCATTTTAGCGCCTGTTTTACTTTAAAATCAATTTAAATAGATTTTAAACTGTTATTATTCATAACAAAAAGAAAATACGCTTTCATTTTTTGCTAAGAAATGGTACATTAGCAAAAAATCCCAAAATCATATATGCTAGAGCAAAATCAATATACCGAAGATAATATTCGTTCGCTTGATTGGAAAGAACATATCCGTATGCGTCCCGGAATGTATATCGGAAAACTTGGAGACGGATCTGCGCCGGATGATGGTATTTACATTCTTCTAAAAGAGGTTTTAGACAACTGTATCGATGAGTTCGTAATGGGCTCAGGAAAAACTATTGAGGTAAGTATCAAGGAAAAGACGGTTACCGTTCGTGACTACGGGCGAGGTATTCCGTTAGGAAAAGTGGTCGATGTAGTTTCGAAAATGAATACGGGAGGAAAGTATGATACAAAAGCTTTCCAGAAATCAGTAGGTCTGAATGGAGTCGGTACAAAAGCGGTAAACGCACTTTCGACTTATTTCCGTGTTGAATCGGTTCGTGAAGACAAACAAAAAGCGGCAGAGTTTTCAGCTGGAAATTTAGTTTCAGAAGAAGATATTATAGAAACAACAAAACGTAAAGGAACAAAAGTAACTTTTACGCCAGATGAAACTATTTTTAAAAACTTTAAATTCCGTTTGGAATATGTCGTGAAAATGGTTAAGAATTATTGTTACCTAAACAATGGTTTGACGATTATTTTCAACGGAGAAAAATACTATTCAGAAAATGGACTTCGTGATTTGTTGGAAGAAACGATCAGCGAAGAAGATTTAGAATACCCAATTATTCACTTGAAAGATAATGATATTGAGGTAGCGTTAACCCATAGTAAAACGCAGTACAGCGAAGAATATCACTCTTTTGTAAATGGTCAGAATACAACGCAGGGGGGAACGCACTTAGCGGCTTACCGAGAAGCTGTTGTAAAAACGATTCGTGAGTTTTACAACAAGAATTTTGATGCTTCTGACGTTCGAAAATCGATTGTAAGTGCGATTAGCATTAAAGTGATGGAACCGGTTTTTGAATCTCAGACTAAAACAAAATTAGGTTCTACCGATATGGGTTCTGATGATGGAACACCAGCGGTTTCTGTTCGTACTTTCGTTAATGATTTTATCAAAACGAAACTGGACAATTATTTGCATAAAAACCCGCCGACAGCCGAAGCTTTATTGCGTAAAATTCTTCAGGCAGAACGCGAAAGAAAAGAATTATCAGGAATTAGAAAACTGGCGACAGATCGTGCTAAAAAAGCGAATCTGCATAATAAAAAGTTAAGAGACTGCCGAGCGCATCTTCCAGATACAAAAAATCCAAGAAACTTAGAAAGCACGCTATTTATTACCGAGGGAGATTCGGCTTCTGGATCGATTACAAAGTCGCGTGACGTAAATACGCAAGCAGTTTTCAGTTTGCGTGGTAAGCCTTTGAATTCATACGGAATGTCTAAAAAGATTGTGTATGAAAACGAAGAATTCAACTTGCTTCAAGCTGCACTTGATATCGAGGACGGACTAGAAAAACTGCGTTACAACAATATTGTAATCGCAACTGATGCCGATGTCGACGGAATGCACATTCGTTTGCTTTTGATTACTTTCTTTTTGCAGTTTTTTCCTGAGTTAATTAAAGAAGGACATTTGTATATTTTACAGACGCCACTTTTCAGAGTTCGCAACAAAAAAGAAACCATTTACTGTTATTCTGAAGAAGAAAGAAAAGAAGCCATAGAAAAACTGAAACCAAAACCAGAAATCACCCGATTCAAAGGTTTGGGAGAAATTTCGCCAGATGAGTTTAAAAACTTTATTGGAGACACAATTCGCCTCGATCCTGTAATGATGGATAAACATACTTCAATTGAGCAGTTGTTGTCTTTCTACATGGGGAAAAACACTCCAGACCGTCAAGATTTTATTATCAAGAATTTGAAGGTGGAGATTGATGAGCTTGAGGAAGCTTAATAATTAAATTAAAGAGAGTGCCAGACGGTCTTCAAAATAAAGTCATTTTTCAGCAAGTTGCCGAGTTATTGCAGAATGCCCGACAACAGGTTTTGCGTACCGTAAATTCAACAATGACCATTACTTATTTTGAAATAGGAAGAATTATAGTTGAAGAAGAACAAAATGGAAAAGATAGGGCTGAATATGGTAAACGGCTTTTAAAAGGGCTTTCTCAGCAATTGACAAAGGAGTTCGGAAAAGGGTTTTCGATTAGAAATTTGGAACAAATAAGACAATTCTATATGACTTTCTCAAAATCCGAGACACTGTCTCGGATTTTACAAATTCAAAAAGCGCAGACAGTGTCTGCGGAATTCAAATCTCAAAAAACGCAGTCAGTGTCTGCGAAATTTGATAAAGTGGATTATCAAACTTTGTCTTCATTTTTTAAATTGACTTTTAGCCATTATATTTTTTTAATGCGAATTGAAGATGAAAAAGAAAGGCGTTTCTATAAAATAGAAGCTGAAAAACACAATTGGAGTGTTAGAGAACTAAAACGCCAATACGATACCGCACTTTATACTAGATTAGCATTAAGCAGAGATAAAGAAGGAATTTTAAAACTTTCCGAAGAAGGCCAAATTATTGAAAAACCAAAAGATATTATCAAAGATCCTTATATTCTTGAATTTTTAGGATTACCTGAATTGAATCAATATTCGGAATCGCAATTGGAAGAGGAAATTATTAATAAGTTAGAGCATTTCTTACTAGAGTTAGGTCATGGTTTTACTTTTGTTGCAAGACAGGAAAGAATTACTTTTGATGATAAACATTTTAGAATTGATTTAGTTTTTTACAATAGAATATTGCGGTGTTTTGTCCTAATAGATTTAAAAATAGGCGAATTAAAACATCAAGATCTAGGCCAGATGCAAATGTATGTCAATTATTATGATAGAGAAATGCGATTGGAAGATGAAAACAAAACTATCGGAATTGTACTTTGCCAAAACAAAAGTGAAGCTGTGGTTAAATATACTTTGCCTGAAAATAATGAACAGATTTTTGCTAGTAAATACAAAACCGTTTTACCAAGTGTTGAAGTTTTAAAAGAATTATTAGAAAGTAATAATATTTAACCAATGAGGAGAATTGTACTTTTATTAATTATTTTAGGCATGATTTCTTGTAAAAAAGAAAATATAGCATCTACAATTGTAAATGAAAAAATAAAAGAGAGTAAATCAAAAAGTGAAATAGTCAAAATAAGAGATTTTCCTTTAAAGGATTTATCCAAAGTTGAGGTTTTGTCTTATGAAGATCGAATGCGATGGGATGATATTAAAAATAGATATACAAAAGACCTTGTTGTTAATTATAAATTGAATTTCGACAGTACAAAGGTTAAAGAGAGAGTAGCACTAAATTCAGTATTGAAAAATGAATTACTGGAATTACTGTCTCAGGATAGTTGTAAACTAGAAAACCTGCCTAGAGATTGTTATATGCCGAGACATATTATACTTTTTAGAGATCATAAAAATAGAATAATTGGTTACAAAGAGCTTTGTTTGTCATGTAAAGGTTTTAAAGAGTCAAAAAACCTAGAAAATTACAATGGCTTTTGTTTTAGTCAAATGGAAGAGCTTTTTATAAAAGCAGGAATCAAATATTTAGACGAAGATTACGAATAAAATAAATAGGTTACTGAAATAAATTCAGCATAAAAATGAAAGACGAAGAAGACGATAACATAATTCCAAACGAAGACGAGAATAATTCAGATGAAAATCTAGATAACATTCAAGATGGCGATGATGATGTGGTTGATGGTGAAGGAAAACATTTTGAAGGAGCACATTTCTACGAAAATCAGGAAGAAGAAGGAGAAGATGTTATTACGAAGGTAACGGGAATGTATAAGGACTGGTTCTTGGATTATGCTTCGTATGTAATTCTGGAACGTGCAGTTCCTGCTATTGAGGACGGATTCAAGCCTGTTCAGCGTCGTATTATGCACTCGTTAAAAGAGCTGGATGATGGGCGTTATAATAAAGTTGCCAATGTTGTTGGTCACACCATGCAGTATCACCCACACGGAGATGCGAGTATTGGTGACGCAATGGTACAGATCGGTCAAAAAGATTTATTGATTGACTGCCAAGGAAACTGGGGAAATATCTTAACTGGCGATGGGGCAGCAGCACCCCGTTATATTGAGGCACGTTTATCTAAATTTGCTTTAGAGGTTCTATATTCTCCAAAAATCACAGAATGGGGATTATCGTATGACGGTAGAAAAGCCGAACCAATTAATCTTCCGGTAAAATTCCCATTGCTTTTAGCACAGGGTGCTGAAGGTATTGCAGTTGGTTTATCAACGAAAGTATTGCCTCATAACTTCAATGAATTAATTGACGCTTCGATTAAAATCTTAAAAGGGAAATCATTTACGCTTTATCCCGATTTTGCGACAGCTGGTATTGCGGACGTTTCGAATTATAACGACGGAATGCGTGGCGGACGTGTGCGTGTTCGTGCTAAAATTTCGCAATTAGACAAAAATACCTTGGTAATTACGCAGATTCCGTTTTCTACCAATACATCGAGTTTGATTGACAGTATTTTGAAAGCCAATGAAAAAGGTAAAATCAAAATCAAGAAAATTGAAGACAACACCGCTGCTGATGTTGAGATTTTAATTCATCTTTTCCCAGGTGTTTCACCAGATAAAACAATTGATGCTTTATTTGCGTTTACAGCCTGTGAAACTTCTATTGCGCCTTTAGGATGTGTTATTGAAGATAATAAACCATTATTTATTGGTGTTTCGCAAATGTTGAAGATTTCAACTGAAAGAACGGTTGATTTGCTTAAACAAGAACTTGAAATTCAATTAGAAGAATTAAAAAACAAGTGGCATTTCTCTACTTTAGAAAAAATCTTCATTCGTGAAGAAATGTATATTGACTTCAAATTATATGGAGATAGAGAATCACTTTACAAATATTTATACGACCGTTTTGAGCCTTTCAAAAAGTCATTTGTTAGAGAAATCAATGATGACGATTTACAAAGGCTGACTCAAATTCCGATGATTCGTATTACTCGTTTCGACTCTGATAAAGCAGATGAATTAATCTCTAGATTAGAAGAGGAAATGAAAGAGGTAGAATACAATTTGGAACATCTTACCGATTTTGCCATTGCCTATTTTACCAAACTGAAAGAGAAATACGGAAAAGGACGTGAGCGTAAAACAGAACTTCGTGTATTTGATAATGTTGAAGCTACAAAAGTAGTTTTAAGAAACACAAAACTATACGTAAACCGCGAAGAAGGTTTTGTAGGAACAAGTTTGAAGAAAGATGAATATGTAGGCGATTGTTCTGATATTGATGATGTTATCGTGTTTTTAAGAGACGGAACCATGATGATCACAAAAGTGGATGCGAAAACTTTTATTGGGAAAGACATTATCCATGCAGCTGTTTTTGATAAAAACGATAAACGAACTATTTATAATATGATGTATCGTGATGGTAAGTCAGGTCCGTCTTATATAAAACGTTTTAATGTTACGGGTGTAACACGCGATAAAGCTTACGATTTAACAAACGGAACAAACGGCTCTCAGGTGGTTTATTTTTCACATAATCCAAATGGAGAAGCTGAGGTTGTGACTATTTTATTGCGCCAGGTTGGAACAATTAAGAAACTGAAATTTGATATTGATTTTGCGAAACTGGCTATCAAAGGGCGTGGATCTAAAGGAAATTTAGTGACCAAATATCCGATTAAAAAAATCGAATTAAAAGAAAAAGGAATTTCTACTTTATTGCCAAGAAAAGTTTGGTTTGATGATACTGTAAAACGTTTAAATGTTGATGCAAGGGGAGAATTGTTAGGAGAATTTAAACCAACAGATAAAATATTAGTCATTAGTCAATCAGGGAAATTGAAAGTAATCATTCCAGAATTATCGACTCATTTCGATGAAGATATGATTGTGTTGGAAAAATGGAATCCTAAAAAACCAATTTCTGCGATTTATTATGATGGAGAGAAAGAGCGTTATTTCTTGAAACGTTTCTTGGTTGAAAATGAAGGTAAAGAGGAAAGTTTTATTACAGACCATCCAAATTCACAGTTAGAAATCGTTTCGACTGATTATCGCCCAGTGGCACAATTGGTTTTCGCCAAAGTTAAAGGCGTTCAAAAAGACGATCTTCATATTGATGTAGAAGACTTTATAGCCGTAAAAGGTTTTAAAGCTCTTGGAAATCAGCTGACAACGGATAAATTAAGACAAGTAAATTTATTAGAGCCGCTTCCATATGAAGAACCTGCAGAAGAGGTTCCTGAAAGACCAGAAATTCCAGAAGATGATCCTGTTGAAACAGAATTGGACGATGACGGACAAATAGGTCTGGTTTTAGAATAAAAAATGAAAACGCTAAGATTAATTTTCTTAGCGTTTTTTATTTTATTAAATGGTTAAGCTAATTTTCAACAGGAATAATTTCTTCTTTAACCCATTTTACTTCGTTATTTTCAATAACAACCGAAACAGTATCACCATCTTTGACTTCTCCAGAAATTATTTTTTTAGCTAAAGGTCTTCTTAAATGCGTTCTGATAATGGTTTTAATTGGTCTTGCTCCATATTTGGCATTATAGCCGTTTTCTGCAAGATAGAGTTTTGCTTCTATCGGAATTTCGACTTTAACATTAATGTTTTTCAATAAGTCTGTAAATTCTTTTTTGAGGTGTATATCGAAAATCTTTAACGCATTTTCTTTTTTGATAGGCGCAAAAGGTATGATTTCAGTTAAACGCCCTAAAAACTCTGGTCTGAAATAATTTGCCATAATTTCCACTAAAGAATTTGAAGTTGGGATTTCACCACTATTGAATGTGTTGACAATATGATCTGCGCCAATATTTGAGGTAAAAAGAATAATTGCATTGGAGAAATCGCCTTCTTTTCCTAAACGATCATGGAGTTTTCCTTCATCCATAATCTGCAAGAAAACATCAAAAACAGAAGGATGTGCTTTTTCAATTTCATCAAACAAAACAATAGAGTAGGGCTTTTGTCTAATCTTGTTTACTAATAAGCCTCCCTCTTCATACCCAACATAGCCTGGAGGTGCACCGTAGAGTAAAGCTGCAGAATGTTCTTCTTTAAATTCAGACATATCAAAACGAATGATTGCATTTTCATCCTGAAAAAGAAATTCAGCTAAAGATTTAGCTAATTCGGTTTTTCCAGTTCCGGTTGGCCCTAAAAAGAAAAATGACGCAATTGGCTGTCCAGCCTTGCTTAATCCCGAGCGTGATTCGAGAATAGATCCTGCAACAGTTGCAATGCAATGATCTTGGCCAATTACCCTTTTTCCTAAAACATCTTCAATGTTATTTAGTTTATGTTTCTCTTCTTCTTTAAGTTTACCCGCAGGAATTCCGGTTTTTTTAGCAATTATCAAAGACAAATCAAAGGCCTCAATGTGAGAACGTTTATCAAGTGCTTTTTCTTCAATTGCACTAATTAGGTTTTCAATATAATTCAGGATCGATTCTGATGTTTCAAAATTTCTTTTTTTATTTTGCTCATCAGGATCCATTAAAAATGTTGCTTTGTTTATTAAATCAATCAGGAACCAATTGTATTCTTTTATTAATTGATTTTCAGATAAATTGTCCTTATTTTCTTTTAGAAGATGTAATCTATTGATAATAGATTGTTTTTCGTTAAGAAAGGTTTCTCCTGAAGTTTTTAATACAGACATTGTATGGTCAATCAAGTTAATGGCCGACTCAGGAAGGCTTTTTTCTTTTAAATACCTTTTTGATAATCGAATAGATTCTGAAATAGTTTCATCATCTATTTGTATTTTATGATGCTCTTGATAAGTTTTGATAGACTCACGAATCATTCGAAACAAGGTTTCATCATCAGCTTCTTCTAGTTTAACGATGTCAAACATTCCAGCAAGCCCTTGCTCTTTTTCAATTCTTTTGGAATATTCATCAATTGTAGAGGTTGCAATAATATTTAACCCTTTTGCTAACTCACCTTTAAGAACATTTGAAACACCTGAATCTCCTCCATTTTTATCGAGTAAAATATGAATTTCTTCAATAATTAAGATAGCTTTCGGATATTGTTTAAGTTCCTGAATACAGTTTTTTAAGCGATCTTCTATTTCTCCTTTGTATGAAGCTCCAGCAATAAGTGAGGATAGATCAAGTTCAAAAAGCTGTACCTTGTTTAAAATATCTGGAACTTGATTGGCAATTACATCTTGAATAAGAGTATCAATTAAAATTGATTTCCCAATGCCGCGATCGCCAATAAGTAGCACATTAGGTTTAGAAAATCGGCAGAGTATTTCTTTTATGGCATTCAATTCGGCTTCACGCCCAATTGCTGATATTCTTTTTTTATTTTTTTCAAGGTTTTTATGAACGCAATATTTACTCAAAAAACCTTTTTTTACTTCTTGTTTTACACCATTCTCCGTTTGTGGAATAACAATCTGATCTTCTAGCAATTCATTTCTAGAGATCGGGTAGGACTTCATTTGATCGAAGTTGAAACCTACGCCAGGAGAACTTAGAGCAATTACAATAGCATAGAGGCTAATTTCATCTTCATTTAAAGCAATTCGCACCGATTCTGCTTCTTTTATAATATCGTCGATCAAATCGCTTGGTTCAGCATCAAGAACATGAGTGGTTTTTGGCTCTTCTTCGATTCGAACTTCGGCCCATTCATCAAGATAGTAAACATCTTTACCCATAGTTTCAAGCCTCTTCAAAAGAGATAAATCTCTGTTTAAAATAGCTTTTAATAAATGGGATGCTGAATAGTATTTATTTGAATTGGTTTTAGCAATTTTCTTAGCAATTTCTAATGCACTTAATAATTCTGCACTGAAAACGTTTTTTTCTTCTTCCATATCAAAAATTAATCTTTAGACCATATCAGGTATTTTTTTACTTTATAGCTGATATTTAATCCTTTAATGCAGTTAGTTTGTTTGTCTTTGTTTAAACGTATTGATTCAATTCTTATCTTTTTTCCTTTTACAGAAGCACATAATTGAGAAAAAGTCAATAGATCATTATCATTTTTTACAACAGGAACATCTAAGTCATCACATAGAAATTCTGCAAAATCATCTTTTGTTTTACTGCCTTCCGCTACTTTTTTGAATAAAATTTCAAACTGATCCTCAGACATTTTTGGCGCTTTTTTAGCTACAGCAATACTGTCTTTTACAGTTTTTGTTTTTGGAGCTACTGGAACATATTGTAGCATTTCTTCAAGCGGATCTTTCTTCACAGAACCTCGAGGCAGTGCGAAGGCTTCAGCTTTTTTCTCGAATTCATACGAGCTGACATCCAAAGGATTAGTTTTTTTAATGACTCTAGGATGTACATAAATAATTTTCTTTGCCACACGACTGAAATCCCCATTTATGACTAAAGTGATTGTTTTTTCTCCTGGAGTAATAAAGCTGTAAACTGGAGCAGAAGAAGTTTCATCTATGCCTTTATTTTCACCAAAAGCCCATTCCCAAGTTTTGGCATCATCTGAGATTGACTTAAAATAAGCAGGCTGTCCAACTGTAATAGTTCTAGGAGCAATAATTTTTGGTGTACCTATTTTATCAGCCGCATATTTATCCTTTATAGTGATTTCTTTTGTATGAGTACAATTGCCATTTATGGTTAAAGTCACATAGTATTTTCCTGGATTTTTATAGATGTGAAAAGTGTGTTTTCTGACATCTTTTTCTGACCCATCTCCAAAGTCCCAAATCCATGATTTTGCATTGGGAGTTTTGTCATAAAATTCTATCGATTCCTCTGATTGTGAATAATCTGCAAAAATGTAAAACTTGGCATCTTCACAATCGACATGATTAAAAAATTGGATGATAAACGCAATGATTCCAGCTAATAAGAGAAGTGCAAAAAAAAATACAACTCTAACATCAATATTTTTTTGATTCATTTTAATGTTTTACTATGTAAGATAATTTTAACAAAAATTGGAAGCAAATGTAGTTTTATTTATTTTAAAAAACTTATTTTTTATAATATAAATTTTACAAAATTTATTTGTATTCTTACAAAATATTTTATTAGGTTTGTAGCCATCACCTTCAAAATTGTAAATAAATTCATTATAAAGAGGTTACGTTCAAAAAGAAGAATTTTCGCAGGTTTGAAAAATTAAAATAAGCTGAAAAGTTTGTTTTTTATGTTGCTTAAAAATTTAAAAATGATCCATTTTGGGTTTGAAATAAAGTTTAATTATCTAAAAAAAGAGTAATAAATAATATTTTTATGAGGCAGTTTGTTATAATGATTCTTATGATGCATTTATTTACGGAATGCCATGCTCAAAAATATATTTCGCAGATTCCCTTCAAATATGATTATTCTTTGGAGCTGTTAAAAAAGCAGGCCCAAATGAATGAAACAGGTTTAAAAAATAAAACCATCGTCAATGATAATTCAGAGAATTTAAGTGACGAAATGCTTGCTCTAAAAGAAAAATACTCCATTATTCTGGCTGTAATGCCAAATAAAATTACCAACTACAAATTATACTCCTACATAGATCCGTGGCTTAATACGCCATATAAAGAGAAAAGCTTTTCTAAAAAAGGAATTGACTGTTCTTATTTTCTACAGTCTTTATACAGTGACGTTTACAAGGTTACGCTTCCAAAAGATCCAGCAGGTATGTGGAAGTCTAAATCTATACAAATTTTTACTGGACGAAGTTTTCTTGCCGAAGGCGATCTTGTTTTCTTTCGATACGATAAAGACCATCCGATATCTGATGTTGGTCTGTACCTGCATAATGACCGAATTCTGGCTTGTACAGACAAAGGTCTTGCAATATATAATTTCAATGATGAATATTTTCAGTTACGATACATAGGCGCAGGACGAATCAACGAGGATGGAAAGAAGAAGTAAAAAAAGTCTTGAAGATCTTGCATTCGAAATTGAGAATATTTCGTATGACATTAGGGCTGAAGTGATTGCTAATGAGCTTCTTGAGTCCAAAGCAATTGTGCAGGATGAAATTACGGTTTCTAATCAGGGACAATTCTCGCGTGCGTATAGAAGCGACATTTTGGAGGCAGTAATTCAGGATGATAATTATGATAAACAGGAATATTTAAATATACGATTATCGCGCGATAGTATGTATGATGCCCTTCCAGAAGGTTTTGTACATAGTTTGACCGAAAATAATTCTGATAAGTCTGTAAAACAGATGATAAAGGAGCATAAACACCAGAAAAAGCAAGAAGCAGAAGCTCGTGTTTTTTTTACTCCTTTTGAAAACGAAATTTTTCATTATCGTACTAAAATAGAAAGTGTTGAAAGGAATTTTTTATATAAACTGAACGGAAGCAAACCGTTGGATTTTTTCTATGATTTTTGGGGATTATCACACATTTACCCTGAAATTTTAGTTTCAAAATTTATACAGCTGCTGCCTTATGCATATAAAATAGTGGGAGACATTGAACTTGCCTGCCAATGTTTGTCAAGCATTATAGAAGAAAAAGTAACCTATACAACAACAAGTTCTAAAGAATATAGCGAAGAAGGAGAGCAGGTCAGGTTAGGAGAAAATAGATTGGGAGTAGATTTTATTACTGGAAAAGATTACATGGATTATTCTATGAACTTAAGGATAGAAATTGGTCCTGTTACCAATAAACCGTACCAGCAATATCTTAAAAACGGCGATATAAAAATATTTATAGATTGTTTTTGCGAGCATTTTTTTCCAATGGAAGTCGACGTAAAAACAGTGTTATTGATTAATAAAGAAACAGAAGAGTTTAATTTTAGTAAAGAACCTGTGTTAGGGTATACAACACGAATTTAGTAATGGTAAAAAAGCATTTATTAGCCCTTATTGATATTAGGCTTATTGTATTTTTAGTAGTAATTATAGCAGTAAGCTTTATACTTACAATGGTATTCAGCGATAAAATAAAAGAATTTGCAGTACAGTATAAAAGAAAGTTTTACATCTATGTTTTTTCATTTGTATTGATTTATGCCCTGGTTGGTTTTTTGGGATACAATAAATTATTTACAGAGTTGTCAGACGAATTTCTATTTTATCAAATTGCGTCACTGATATTCGGAATTCTTAATGTTTACTTATATAGATGGTACTTTAATGAGTTTAACCTAAAAGGTGTTGTGGGGATCGAATTGTTGTTTTCATTTTTAATAACGCTTTATTCGAGTGTATTGTTTGTAATTATTTATACCGCTTTAAACGGAATTGCGCTAACATTTTTAATGTGCTCCCATTTTTTGGTATTTATTGTTCCAACAGGCGTTTATGCAGTTTTTAATTACATGATGCAGATACCTCCAAAAGAATATGTTACGTGGAAAATTCCCGATAGGAAAGATCCTTTTCCAGAGATTGAGAATGTCCAGATGAAAGATTTACTGCTTATTACATTATTAATCCAGAAAAATGAAAGCGATACAAAATATACTTCTATAAGGTCTAAAGGTCCTGTAAGAATTGATTTTGGAGCATTGTTTTATCATACCGTTTCAGGATATAATGACCATAATGCCGACAGTAAAATTGATTTAAAGCACAATGGAGAAAATTGCAGTTGGGTATTCTTTTTACAGCCAAAATGGTATCAAACAGCCAAATATGTAGATGCAAAATATACTTTGGGTATGAATGGCATTACTGAAAATTCAGTGATTATTTGTAAAAGACAGAAAAAAGAAGAAATCAAAGTCAATATAAAAGCTAAGGATAAAGAAGGTTTTATGTATGAACCTAAGATTGAAAATAAGGAGAAGGAAAAAGAGGTTGCGGTTTAATTTTTTTGAAATGTTATGTACTATATAGATAAACCTGAAAAGGCATCATACGATAAGTTTCATATTTATAAAATCAAGAAAGGAGATACGCTCGAAAGTGTTGCTCGTGATCTTGGCATGGATGCTCAGGAACTTAGAAGGTATCATAATATGTACTGTGAAATTCCTGATTTAATAGAAGCTGATTTTAAAAGTTACTTAGAGTATCTGATTTTAGCTCCCGAAAAATCTATTGAAACACAAAAAGAACAAACAGAAAAGAAAACTCAAAAAGTTAGTTTAGCAAGTAATTATACTCTGCCATTTGTTGCAGACAAAATTAATAATGATTACCAAGTTAACTATACAACTGTTTTTGGAGATGCTGTTGATACAATAGAAATGAAAGTAAGTGTAAAATGGCTTGCTACTGACAGAAATAATTATCATTTGTTTGAAATAAATAAAGGATCTATTTATGTAAATAATAGTATACCAGATACCATTATGGATGAACTGGCCGCTAAAACTGCTGCTGTTTTATATCCGCTAAAAATTGTGGTGGATCAATCTGGAAAGTGGGTTGATATTTACAATTATGATGAAATAGAAAACCGATGGAAGGATACAAAAGATGAAGTTCTAGATTATTTTGAAGGGGAAGTTGCAGAAAATTATATTGAACAGACAGAATATGCTTTAGAAAATTCTGAAACATTACTTAGTTCTCTTGCTTCAGATTATTTTTTGAGAGCTTTTTTTAGCGGCATTTACGTTGGTTATACCTCAAATTATTCATTTCAAAACGAAGTCTTTTTTCCATTAGAGAAAGATGAAGAATCGAAGTTTGCAGTGCAGCAAAAGATAGATTCGATTTTGGATGAATCAAATTTGGTGAAAGTAGAACAGAAAGGAGATTATATAGATTCTGGAAGTGAAGCCAGTTTTGGATTTGACCCGTGGAAAGGAAAATTCAAGGCTTCGTATTTTCTTGATGAACATAGTTATTGTATCGAAAAAATAGATTTAGAATGCAATATTGAGTATGATGAACCTATAAAAGTGATTGTACAAATTGAATCTTTAAAGAAAGAAGAAACTCAGAAGTAAAGAGTTAAAACAGAGTAGTTAAGCGAATGTAATATTTATAATGGTAAGGCAATGAGTGAGAAACATATAGTAGTTCAGGGAGCTTCACTAAAATGTAAATTTAGCGTAGAACCCAAAAAAGATATATTAAAAGTAAAATCGCAGAATAAGCATTATGCTAATGATAAAGATGCAGAGAAAAAACTCATTGCTACCGACAAAGAAATTGGACAGACATTAGAGAAAAACACATTTGGGAAATGCAAAATGCAGCCAAACGGAAGCGGAGATTATCTACCATGTCAGGCCACAATTACGAAGTGGAGTGCTTTTTACGAAAAAGTAACCTTGAGCAATCAAGGGAAGATTTTACTAGAAGACAGTAAAGGAACTTGTCCTATTGGAGGGCCAGATTGTATAGAAGTAGATAAACACGGTCAAAAAGCAGAAGCAAGCAAACAAAATGCTAAAAAAGCGAAGCCGCAGGTAAATAATCAAATAAATCCTTTGGTTAATACCTCAAAATTTCAAGAGAGTTTAGAAGAGAGTGATTCTATTTGTAAATAAAATAAAATAGTATGTCAGATTTTAAAATAATTGGAAATCCGGATCCTGTTGTAGGTAAGGAAGAATTCTACTCAGTAAATACTTTTTTACCGAGTATTCTGCCTTTTCAAAATTCAGCTTCTAATAATAGTTTTGAACAGCCTGTAAAATGGGAAATATATATTCTCGAAAACGGAAGATGGCGCAAGACAAAAGAAAATGATAAAACAGGAAAAAGAATCTCTTATACCTTTCTTCAAAAAAGTCTAGAAAGAAAAGGCATCCGTATTCTGGCAAGAAGAGGAGAAGACGTGGCACGCCTTAATATAACTTCACATCCTGCCGAAAAACCAAAAATTGAAAGCATAGTACTGCTTGATAAAAACGGACAAAAACCTGCGAAACCGCTTTCTTACGGACAGACTCTAAAAGCAAGGGTTAACTGTCTCCATATGGAAAAACACAAAGTATATGTTACCCTTTGGGAAGATGATGCAGCTGGTGCAGGACACAATAAAGCAAATGAAAAAAATATAATACAGACACTCTCTGGAATTGTAAAGAACGGTAAAGCAGATGTTGACTTTTTGCTAAAACCAAGTTTTGCTAAAATTGCAAAACAGAACGGTTCAGAAGAAGGAAAAATTCATGAATACTATGTTACAACAGATTTTAATAAAAATAAAATTGCAAGTAACAACGTAAACGTAAATGATCTAGAAACACCTGTAGCGCCGTATAAAGCAAAAGTTCCAGTACAACAGCCAGCAACACCTAAACCTAAAGCTTCTGTACCACAGCCGGCACAGCCAAAAACTAAAGCACCAGTTTCTGGTTCTACTACCGCTCCAAAAGTTAAGGCTGAAATTACCAGAGTACACATTACAAACTCTGCCAAACAGCCGATAAAAGGAGTCCATAAGGAAAAAGGAATTATTGTTTGGGTTGATTCTAAAGGACTTATTGGAAAAGAAATTCGTCTTAAATTATACGATGAAGATTACTTGAGTAATGATTTACTGTTTGATAAAACAGTTAAAATTACTGGAGATATTTTTCCAATTCCAGTAGCATTAGATACAATACTTCGAAGCAAAGGGGGAATATCAGGTGAAGGTGCAGAACAAGAAGTTTTTGCTGATGTAGAAGTAATTCAAACTAGAGATCATAAAAAAAGTGAGGTTGTAGATGTAGATGCTAAAGTTTTTAAACCAGATCCTGTAGAGCATACTAATAAGACTGCGAAGATTGGTGAGGGTGATAAAAATGAAGGGAAAGAAAAAGAAGGAGGATGTGAAAATTGTACTAAAGATATTACTTTAGATCAGATTAAAAAGATTTGTGTAGATAATAAAGGAAAGTGTTTGATAGAAGATGATGGAATGATAACATCAGCTCTTCCTCATTTAAATGCATACAGAAAAAAAGTAGGGATTAATACTTGTGTTAGAAAAGCTCATTTTTTAGCGCAAATAGCGCAGGAAAGTAAATTTTTTGATTTAGAAGAAGGGTTTAATTATTACTGGGAAAGTTTGATTGCAACCTTTGGAGCGTTTACTTCAGTAGAAGGTAAAAAGAATGCCAAGTTATGGGGTAGAGAAATCAAAGATAAAGGAACAAAAGGTTACAAAGCTGTTAGTCAGGAGAATCAAATAAATATCGCTAATTGGGCGTATAAGGATAATAACTCTAATAAAGGTTTTGCTTCTGGAGATGGTTACAGATATAGAGGACGAGGTTTTAAGCAAATTACTTGGAAAAGTAATTATAAAACTTTATCAGAATATTTTAATAAAAATATGAAGATTAACGATGAAGCTGATGTAAACTGGGAAACGAATTATTCAGATTTAATGAATAAACCAAAAGATGCTATGACTTCAGCATTAGCTTATTGGGGTAAAAATAATATAAATTCAGTAGCTAATGAAAATAGTGCTAAAGCTGTTGAAAAAGTTACAAAAAAAATTAATTCAGCCTTAAAAGGCTTAGAAGAAAGAAAAAGTTTTTTTAAAAATGCAGTTAAATTTTTAAAAGTAAATGATTGTAAAAAAGGTTCAGATACAAGTACTGAAATTGGAACTGTAGTAATTGTTTCGGGTACTGATACGAAGAAAGAAAAAGATCCAGCGCAGGATATTTATTGGGTAATGTATAAAACGAGTGTTTATAGAGACATGAGTTTACAGAATTATAAAAATCTTAAAACTTCGAAAAAGTTACCAAATCCGGATTATACAACTTATTTAAGTAGAGATACACACCAAACATATAGTAAGAAACAGGGTTCGTTTAAACATTCAGATAAAAGATTTGGACAGTATAATGAAATTCCTCCCGGAGAATATTTTTTAGTTCCTGGCGTTGCAGGTCAAACATATAAAATATATGTTATTGATTCAGAAAGTAAAGGAGCATCAGCTGAAAATGGTATTGATGGTGTAGATGGTGCAAGAGGCGGGGTTGCTTTACATCAATATTGCCCAAGGTTTTCGGTTGGATGTTTTACATTTAATTCAGGAACAGATACTGCTCCAATTACAAATTTTATGAAAGAAGTGCCAGATTTGAAATTGAATGATGATAGACCAGTTAGATTTATTGTTGAAGAAAGAAAAGTAGTAGAATCAACATGGGATGACCCCAAAAAAGGAACAAAAAAATGGACTGGAATATAAAATTTAATAAAATGAAAAATGCAATAATTGTTTTATCCTTATTGATAGGATTGATTTCTTGTAAGGATAAAGAAGATAAAAACAATGTAAAAGAAAGTACTATAGAAAATATGAATGAGATTAATGAAGCACCATATAATATTTCAAATATAGGAGAAGGTAAGAAATTTAATTATGATACTTTGTCTGTAGACTATATTAACAAGGTAAAAACAAGCCTCGTAAAGAATAATTTTAAATTTCCAGATGAACAGATATTTAAAAAAAGAACTCTAGAAGTCTTTAAAATAAATTTGTACGATTATAAAAACAATATTATTGTTTTGAGACCAGCAATGTTTACTGAAATTGCGATTAAAGAAAGTAGATTTATCTTAATTGAAGATCAAGAAACCGATGGCAGTGAAAATGCTATTAATGAAAACCTTGAATTTTATTATAATTCTTATGTATTCTATGAGGATAAAATTGCATTTAATTGGTTGAAGTCTCGTTATAAACAGCAGTTAATAGATTTAGTTGTACAATACGGCTATAATTCTGATAAAGAGTTGGTGAAATTTGTATTTAAAAATTACGATTTTGATGATAGTGTTTCATTCCATGATTTGATTTTTACATACGATGTAAAATCTAAAAAATATATTTTAAGAGAAAGTATTCTAAATGATATTGAAAGTATTGTCTATAAAGGAACAGTTGAAGGCTATACAGAAGCAAAAGAAGGTAATGGCTATAATAGTTTCTCTGATATAATTGAAAAAATAAGAAGTAATCCAAACAACTACTTGGATGCAGAAAAATACATTGCTTTCTTATATGAAAAAGATTTAAGAGTCGGTGTAGTAGGTCATATAGAATCTAATTTGAGTGAGAATAAAAAGTATAAAACTTTTTTAAAGGAAAATAATTACTTTAATCTTATGAGACTGAAAGAGTATGTAGAAATTGTTTATGGAGGAGATTCAGATTCTGATGAAGTAAGTAAGATTTTTAAAATCTCGGACCCAGATGGATTTACGAATCTTAGAAAAGAGAAAAATTCTTCATCAGAAATTTTACAAAAAATAAATAATAATACTGAAGTTGAAGTATTAGACGATTCAGGTAATTGGTGGCTGATCAAAACAAGTTCTGGAAACAAAGGATATGTTTATAAAACCAAGATAAAAGCTGAATGATTTAAGTAGTTAGTATACATGCTCCTTGACATATTGAAAAGAAAAGCCCCAGCTGACAAAAGTTTTATGCTTTTGTTAGCTGAGGGAATTAAAAATTATAAAAAATAATTATGAGAAGTTTAATGATTTCCATTTTAGTTGTTTCTATTGTAAGTTTTAGCTTTTGCAATTCTCAGACAAAAGAGAAAAGAACAGAATCAATAAAGAAAAATGAAGATAAGTTATATGCTGAATATACACCATTAATGAGAGATTTGCTAAAAAATAATAATTACAAATTCTTAGAACATAGTGTATTTAAAAATAAAGTTATTGAATATTTTGGAGTTGATATTGATAATGCAAAATTTAATGATGTTTATTTAGAAAGTGGCCTTGGGTACACGGCTTTAAGTAATGAAGGGTTTATCGATACTTATCAAGTTGATAGAGGTGTAATTGATGGAGCTGGAGATGCTTTTGCAGATATTCTCAAAGACGGATCAAATAATGACTATAATATTGATTTTATAAACTACAATAAGGTTTTATTTAATGATGATTTATCTGCAATATCAAAAGTCAACATAGATAAAGATAAAGTTGAAGATATTGTAGTGTATTTAAATTATGAAAAAAACAATCTTTTAAGTAATTCATTTGTGAAGAATATAAAGAAGGTTGACAATTATAATGAAAGTTTTAAATGGCATCTTTTATGGTATAATAATAAAACAAAACCAGATGTAATTAGAAAAAAAATATTGCAAGATATAGCTAATAAAAAGCCTGATTTTATTTTTGATTTAGCTTATTTTCTGAATAATAATTCTAATAAAATTAAAGAGAAAACAGATGGCGCATTGATTGATGCTACACTTGCTTTTTTAATAGATGTTGAATTACAGCATTATGAAGATAAGGATTTGAATGATAATAAAGGTTACAGTTTACTTAATAATTTTTACATTCAAAATCCTAAGATGTTAGACAGATTTAAATCTCAAAAATTTTATGGGTATCCTCTAATTGAAAATTATACTAAAAAGTATTTATTAATGTCAGAAGAAAATGAAATTTCTTATGGTAAAGTTATAGATCCTGATGGTTATACTAATTTGAGAAAAGATAAAAATAGTACATCAGTTGTAATTGAAAAAATTAAATCGGGCGAAAGAGTTGAAATATTAGATGATTCAGAAAATTGGTGGCTGATTAAAACAAGTTCTGGAAATAAGGGATATGTTTATAAAACCAAAATAAAAGCAGAATAATATAATAGCATACATGCTCCTTGACATATTGAAAAGAAAAGCCCCAGCTAGCAAAAGTTTTGTGCTTTTGTTAGCTGAGGGAATTTAAAAATAGAAATTATGAAGAAATTAATAAATCTTATTCCAGTTTTTATTATCATTTTTTTTAATTCTTGTAATTCAAAAAATACTGATAATAGTAATACAAAGAATCTAAAAAAAGAAGAGGAGAGTGTCAAAACCAGTAATTATTATTCAGATGCAGATTTCGATAATCTTTTAAAATGTGGAGATTATTCATTTATGGATGGATATTTTACAGTGCCTGATTATGGATGTATATATCAACCTCCTACAGTAAATATTTTAGGAAATGTAGAAATATATCTTCTTCCCAAAAAAAAGTTGATTACTGAAAGTGATATTGAAAAAGAAGAAGATTTAATCGCGAAAATGAGTATTAATAACTTAAAGATGAATTATGATGTTTATATTTTGGTAATTGATAAAAAATATTTAACCCATAATGATAAAATGGATGTTCCATATTTTCCGCATTTCCCTTACAAACAATTGATTTATAAGTGGACAGATGGATTGTGGAAAAATATTGCTACTCTTAATATAAAAGATAAAAATGATTCACAATATAAAAAGTGGAAATCAGATTTTTTAATTGTTCCTGAATCATCACAAAAGCAAGAAATTGGAGAAATGAGGGGAAGTTACTTTATTAAAACCAAAGTTTCCAGTATAGAGACAGGTGATCCCATTGAAATTAATTTTTATTTTGAATTTCAAAATTCTAATGCCATACTAAGTATAGGGACTAAAAATTCGCTTGAAGCATATTGTGAAGGTAGCTATGCAGTTGTTAAAGATAAGGATGGTTTGAAATTAAAATATACAGGAGAAGGGACTTGTACATCAGATGAAGAAGAAAGTTCTTTTTTAATTAAAAAAGAGAATGATCAATATTATATAAAAAGTAAAAGATTTATAAATGAGGATTGGCAATTATTTAAAATGAAGAGCTAATTAAGAATATATATTTTATTAAAACCAATCATTTTAGTTTGAGTTTTACAAAAGTAGTCAAGAATAAAAATATAGAATAATAAAGGTTCCTTGACATATTGAAAAGAAAAGCCTCAGCTAGCAAAAGCTTTATGCTTTTGTTAGCTGAGGGAATTAAAAGAAGTTAATAAGAGATTATAATGAGAAATTTAAGGATAACACTTTTTGTTTTAATATCAATCTTGATATTAAGCTGTGAAAATAAAACTGCTAAAATTGAAAAAAATCAGCCTATTGTTCTTGAAAAAGAAGGTAATGATTTAGAAAATATTAAATTTTCAGAATTATTTAACGAAGGATCAATAATAAAATTTACTCCAAATGATTTAAAAAAAACTAATTCACCAAATGAATTAGAGTTTAAGAGAAAATTAGAATTGTTTGAAAAAAAATATCTAGATAAAAAAGGTTTTGATTCAGAAAACTTAATTGTATTGGTAAATAATGAAACTTTTACAAATTCAGAACATTTTATAGATAGTAGCTGGTTAAAATACTTTGTACAAAAATATGATTTAGGTCTAGAATCAAATAATGTTATGGACGCTGCAATTTCCCAAGAAGATTTAAATGCAGTTAAGATAATTGTGAATACTGGTTATATTCTGTGCAAAGATGAAATCTTATTGGCATTACAAACTAAAGAAAACTCTATCATTAATAAAAAAATAAATAAAGACAATAATGGATATGATGAAAATGGTGATTTAATTTTTTATGATGATAAGGAGTCAAAGGCAGAAGAAATATATAAGTTTTTAAAGAAAAATTATAGTTATAAGATATTTGATAAAGATGGTTATACGAATTTAAGGGACGATGCAATGAACTCTGCTTATATTTTAGCAGAAATAAAATCGGGAACACCTATTGAAATTTTAGATAATAAAGATCAAAAATGGCTTTATATTCAGACTAATGATGGTCAAAAAGGGTATGTCCATAGAAGTAGAATCATCAATTAAGCTAAAGTTAATCTTTTGAATTTTAAATTAAAATGGACAACAAACGATAAAGTTTGATAAGGCTCATTGACATATTGAAAAGAAAAGCCCTAGCTAGCAGGAGTTTTACATTTTTGTTAGCTGAGAAATAATAAAATAGAATAATATGAGAAAAATAGTTTTTGGTCTGTTACTGTTAAGTGTATTGTTTTCTTGCAAGTCTCAAGATAGTAAAGAAGATTTTAAAGGAACATGGATTGAGGTACAAAAAAGAGATAATGATTTTTTGATTATTGATTGTGGATATAAAGGTGAAGATATAAAAATTATTAATGATTCAATTTTTGAAAATGGTGTAATGGAAAGTACTAAAGCAAAGATTGATCATATAAAAGAAGATGAAACAGGAATATCATTGTTTATAGATAAAACGGAAAAAGTATATTATAAATTTTCATTTGTAGATAAAGAAAAAGGTCTTGCCAAATTGGAAATTAAAAATAATGATTTACCAATTGTTGTTAAATATTTTGTGAATGAGGTTAGTACTGATAAAATAAAAAAAATAAAAGGTGCAAAAGCAGATTGTGTCACTGATGACGATGCAGGTGATTCTGTTAATGATTCTTTTACTCTAAATGATGGAAATGTCCTTTTAATAGAGGATGATAATTGTATATCATTATTAGACAAAAAAGAAAATTTAATCTTTGAAAGATGTTTTGATAATTGTAATGTAAAAATTAATCATATAAAAACCACAGGTTTGCCACTAACTATTATAAGTGGACATAATTCAATTGACGTAGAGTTTCATAAAAAAGGAGAAGATTGGGTTTCTAACTCAGTTACATATTTTAAAAGTTTGCCAACTGGAGAAGAAAAAAGCACTAAACAAATTGAAGTATCTCTTAAAGAGTTCAATTTTGATAGCGTTATTGAACAGTTTGGAGATAATGATATAAGTAACTTTTAATTAAGATGTGTAGCGGCTTTATGCTTTTTAGAACTAAAATATAAATCCAAGAGAGAAACTGAAAATCAGACTCAGTGCGCATAATTGTGTCTATTTAACCCGTAAAATCTTGTTATAATAAGAATAACAACGCTAATAATCAAAATCTAACCCAACAAAAGAGAAACGAAAGATTCTCATTTCAAAATAAAAACTATAGAATTATGATCGAAAAATTAAGTCATTTTCCCGTAAACTGGATTGATGGGATGAAGATAAATAAGAGTCATTTTTTATCTATTCAGGACAATGTTTCTGAGTTGGTAAACGATGCAATAGGTATTCATACCACACCTATAAGTTATGGTCTGCTGGATTCTGGAAATCAAAACAAAGAGGCTACAAAAATTACTTTAGGAATCGATAATCACAAATTGCTTCGCGTTCGTGTAGAAGAATGCCACGCCATAACACCAAACGGATCCAGAATTGAAATCAGTAAAAGCAATACAGATACATTAGACCTTCAGATTCCGTATCCAGAAGATACTTACGAAATAAAAGACGGCGAACAATTGGTTTTATTGGCTTGTATATCGGTTAATTCTAAAAAGAGAATCCCTTTTGGCGAACCAGATCCAGATGAGGTTCCGCCAAGGTATCCGTACACACAGCCAGAATACAAACTGCATTTAATTAAAGCAGAAGAATTCCGTTCAGGAATTGGATACGGTGGTTTCTATCTCGCAATTGGTAAAATTCTAATTGGCGATACTACAGTTTTAGACGAAGACTATATTCCGTCTTCTGTAACAGTATCCTGTCATCCTAAACTGGTTGATATGCAAGCGCAGATTGCCCGTTCATTTGGTCAGATTGAGATTTACTCGGTTCAGATTTCTCAAAAAATTAATAGAGGACAACAGACAGGACTTTTACCGCAAACCGTAATGCAACTGGCAGACAATACTGGGTATTATTTAGGCAGTTGTTTAACGCAGTTTCGTTGGTTTTCACTGCATCAGCATCCCGCTTCAATGTTAAGCACGGTGGTAGCATTTGCCAGAGTGATGAAGAATTTTATCGATTCAAAATCAGGAGCAGGAAAAGAAGAGCTGTTAAACTATTTTGCCGAATGGTGTGATATTTCGCAAGGAGATTTCGAAATATTGTTTACTACACTTATAAATGCTGGCTACGATCATGTGCATATTGATAAAACAGCTTCACTGGCTATAAATGCTTTAAGCAGAATAGAGAAATTATTCGAAACATTAAGCAAACTGGATTACATCGGTAAGAAGAAAGAAAACATCGAATTGTTTGTTGCTGAAACAGAGAAAAAAGACATCGTTCATAACCCGAAACGTCACGGTTTCTTTATAAAAGACTAAAAAATAAAATAGTAATATAATTATGGAAGTATTAAATAAACAAGAACGCCAAAAAGCATTTATTGCTTTTTTAATTGCCTTTGTCCTGACTTTTGCAGTTATGCTGATTGCAGTTTCGTTCAACTTTTACATGCCTGTAGCAGAAAACAAAATGCTAAAAGCAGAAAATGAAATGATGAAAAGAGAATACGATTATCAAACTAATTTTTCGGTTAAAATTGACAGTATCAGAATGACAATCGATTCAATCAATTCGCCAAAAGTAGATAACGATTTTCAGCAGCGTCTGGCAAATGTTATGATTGCCAATATCTATCAAAAAGTTCCCAAAGACACTACCGAAAATAAAAAATTATATAACAATGTTATTCTAGCTTACAAGAATATCATTGATTACAAAAAACAAATTAGGAGTCTTACGCACAATTCGCACTTAATAGACAGTTTGAACCAGTCGGCTAAAACGTACAAAGAAGAATTAGAAAAAGTAAGCAGGGACTTAGATGTATGTCGTCAGGTTTACCAAAATCAATAATTAGAAATTTAGAATAAAGAAATCAATAAACTAATCATTTAAAAATTTGAAATTATGTTGTCAAACTATGGAATTGGAGGTAATGAAGTAAAAATTGATGCAGATGAAGCGATCACTGCAATCCCTCAGAACAGAACACTTGTTGCTCAAAAATTAACAGTAGATGCTCCTGTAAAACCAGAATTGGTAGAAGGAATTACAAGCATCGAAAAAGCATTCGAACACTTTAAGCCAGAAGTAAAAGTAAACTTTGAAACTGCTGATGGTGCTACTAAAGTTGAGCCTTTAAACTTTAAAAACTTAGGTGATTTTGGTATAAAAGGAATCACAACACAAAGCAGTTTTTTATCTGATCTTGAAACAGAAAAAGATCAATATCAAAAAATTATCCGCCAGTTAAAATCAAATAAGATTTTAAAAGCGGCTTTAGAAGACGGAGAAGCAAAACAAGCTTTGTTAGAAAGCCTTGGAGCATTGATCAATGAGTTAAAAGAGAACAAATAAGAAATTAAAAAAGTATAGATATGTCAAGCAAAGAAGCATATAAAGGAGATCTGGATACAGCGGTATTAGAACCTAAAGCAGTTAAAGGAATTTCAATTGAAAAGAATGTTGAAAAACTGGCTAAATATGGCGGTTTTGATTTGTTGGAAATGGCAATTGAAGGAGTTCAAAACCTTAATCCAGATAGAAAAGCAAGAAGAAAAATCTTTTTAGGAGAAGTAAACAAAGCAAAAGAAAGAGAAACACTTTTAAAAACTTTAGAACTTTGGTCTTCAGTTTTAAGCAACAATGAAGCTTTGACTGATATGGTGGCGCAAAGTGAAGACAAATGCAAAGAGTCTGAAGCTTTATTGCAAAAAAACCTTGCTAAAGCTGTTGAAGATACAAGAGAAATTGAAGCTGCTTACAGAACGTTAGCTTTATTCTTTAAAAACACAGAATCGGATAAAGTAAAAAATGTTACGATTGTAAACGCAGAATTAGATCAGTTAAAAGATCTTGACAATACTCGTTTTATTGATGCGATTCATGCAGAATTAGTTGATAATTACGATCGTTTAGACCTTAAAAACAACTACGGTATTTTAGTAATTCCAGGATATTTAGGATCTAATAAAGTGATCGAAAAATGGGCGAAAATTGCACATGAAAACAAAGTGATGCTGGTTACAGATTTCGAACACCTTGATGAACCGGATGATGTAATGGAAATGTTCGACGCTGCTTCTTTAACAGGAGGAGATGTGTACCGTTCTAACGTAATTATGACTTGCAACTGGCTTGTTGGACGTGGAAGATTTGATCAAATTGGAGAAAACGAAGATTTACACGTTGCACCTTCGGCTGCATTAGCAGGAAAAATTTACAAAACATTAATGTCTCAGGTTACTGCAGGTAAGAAATTTGGAGGAATTAATGAAGTTGACGGAGTGAAGTTTGATCTTAAGAAAAGCGAAATTGCTAATCTTGAAAACTTAGGATTAGTTCCGATGGTAAATGAATACGGTAAAGTAATGGCTTTCTCTGCTAAAACATTATTCAGTGGAGATAACTTAGGATTGCAAACGTATTCTGTAGTTCGTGTTTTTGATTACGTAACTAAAGTGTTAATGGATTTCCTTAACCGTCGTGCTTTCGAAAACTTTACTGCAAAAACGCGTAAAGAAATTATGAATCAGATCGTTGCTTTCCTTGATGGAATTACTGGTCCAGATAAATTAATTGAGAATTTTGAAATCCGCAGATTTGAACAAGATTCAATTCAAAAAGACAGAATCTATATGGATATCCATATGAAACCGTATTTCCCTGCTAAAAACTTCCTTATTAAGATGGATGGTCACAAAGGTGATGACGGAACAGAATGGGATACAGATTACGAACAAAAATAATTGTACAGTAAATAAAAAAAGGAAGCACATAAAATTGTGCTTCCTTTTTCAACAAAACATTGATCTTTTGAATGATCAAACCAAATAATTCAAATTCATGAACGTACTTAAAATTTTACTTTTAGTCGGTTTGTTTTCAATATCAAATTCGATTAAAGCACAAAAAGTAAATCAGATTGATACTTTAAGCTGTCCTATTACGCAAAATGATTTATTGCTTTCAGGAAAGTTATTTGCAAGTGCGACACCAATTTTACTTCGTGTATACAATGAAGATTACGAATATGCTGTTTTTCAGTTAGGTAAAAGAAAAAGCAGTATCTATCTATATTTTAAAATTTTTACAGATAACGTCTGTGTAAAACAAGAACAGCCACTAGAGTTATATTTTAAAAATGGCGATCGCTACTTACTAAAAAACAGTTTTAAAGTTAATTGCGATGGCACTGCGGCTTTAGAGCTTAGAAGAAAAGATATTAAAAAGTTAATGTCTAACTCCATAAACACTATAAAGTTTTTTACCCTCAAAAAAGACTATGAATTTAGCCCTACAGAAGTCGACAATCAAAATATAAGGTTTTATCTGCACTGTCTAAAACTCTACAAAGTGAGAAAGAAAAAATAAAATTTAATTGAGTTAATTTTTTACATAACTGTACTATAATCTATAAAAAATAAGATATGCCATTTCCAGAATTGAACCTTTCATTAGGACTTACAGATAACGACGGTTCTGTTTTTTATGCAGGAAGCGGAGAAGGAAAAGTAATTGTAAAAACAGATTCTGCTTTAAAAAAGCATAGTATCAATATCACAATTTCAGAACAGGAGGTTGGATCAGTTTATTTGAATACGCATTTAGAAGGTGTCGAAATTCCAGCTGAAATTGAAGTTCCTGTTTATCAAATGATAGTTACAGACGATAAAACAAACGAAAAAGAAGTGTATAAAGTTACTCGTGATACTTTTTTCTATAAAAAGCAAACAAAGAAAAAAGGATTATGGAGTTTTTTGGGTTTAAAATTCTTAGCTCCAAATAACTTTCTTTTTGAAAATATCCCTTTTGAACCTTTAAAAGAAGAAATGGAAACGTATGATATTTCACGATACAGAAAATTAAATGAAGATAAGCTTACCTATACTTTTCAAAAAGACGAACAAAATATCCAACTTTTTGCAGGTGATATTAATGCATTAAAAGTAGAGAAAGGAATAAGCTATTTTGTAATTGTTGATGAGAAAAAGGGACAGAGGTTTATTGGAGATATACTGTACAGAGAAAAATTTCTAAAACTCACGCCATCAGTTAAACTGCACATTATAAAACGCAAGAAAGTTTCAAAGGAAATGGAAACTGATAAAAGAGGTCGAGCTAATAAGTTGATTTATATTTAAAAAGTAAAATATGAAAGGAGCATTTTACAAACTTCCGATAGATTTTAATAGCGTAATGCAAAAAAAAGAGTTAGAAAAAACTTCTATTGAGCATTCTATTGCCCAACAGATCATTTTACTGGCCACGACTACATTTGGTGAGTGCAAGTTTGATGAAACGTTTGGATCAAAAATATGGGAAATCGATTTTGATTTACTGATGAATGAAAATACGTTAAAAGAAATTATTTCGAAGACAATGAAACAGTCTTTGGCTTTTCATGAAAAGCGAATAAAAGTAAAAGAGCTTATCGTCGAATTATCAGAAACAATGTATTTTGTTGATGATGTCAGCAGATCAAAAAAGAAAGTTGATATAATAATAGAAGCTACAATAAAAAGTACAAATCGTGATTTTGACTTTAGAGGATACTTTTTTGTTGGGCCGTTATCATATAAATAGCCTTTTTTTTAGTAATATTTTTATTTCAATAGTCTGCAAAAAGATTTATTTGTTTTTTAAATACTTGACAACTTGTGAATTATATATTGTAAATAAAGTTTTGTTAAAAAAAGTATTAATATAAGATTTTATTTATATATTTACAGCATAAATAAATAAATTAATAATTAAAAATTTTTCATTATGTCGTTTTTAACATCATTATCAGTAGCAGGAAAAGAGTACAAAGTATTAAACGTTAGTTATGATTTAGCTCAAGAAACAGATGCTTCTGGGCGTCCATCTACAGTAACACGTGGAGGAAGAATTATGATTGAAGTTGAATCAACTGGAAGTACTGAATTGTTTGAGTGGATGACTAACAATTTCGAAAGAAAAGATGGGTCAGTAAAATTCATCAAACGTGATTCAAATGCTACTTTAAAAGAGCTAAAGTTTACAGAAGCTTACATGGTTAAGTACAAAGAAAACTTTGATCATAACAGTGACAATCCATTAACTGAAACTTTTATGATTTCTGCTCGCAAAATTTCGATGGGTGGAGGAGAATTTGATAATGCTTGGGTGTAATCCTTTGGACTTTATCAATCTTTATTAAGTTATTAAAGGAAGTCTATTAACTTAGACTTCCTTTTTTGTTTTTTACTTTTAAAAAAAACATACAAACGTTGCCTAAATTTTAATCATCAAATAAATCTACAAAATGAGTTTTTTATCTAAATTACATATAGACGGAGAAGAATTTAATGTTCTTGAATTTAATATTGGTTTTAAACAAGAAATTGACACAACAAGTAAACCTACGGGAAATGCTAAGGGCGGAGTTATAAAAATGATAATTGAAGCAAGTCAGAACAGTCATTTTTTGGCTTGGATGCTAAATGGAGATTTAACCAAAGATGGTAAAATTGTTTTTTATAGAAGAGATGCATTAAGTAAAATGAAAGAACTTAAGTTTACGAAAGCATTTTGTGTTGGTTATAATGAACAATTTACAAGCACTACCGAAATCCCAATGAGAATTACCATGGAATTAGTGGCAAAAGAATTGACTTTTGGAGATGCTAAATTCTCAAATAATTGGATTGCTTTAGATTAATTGTTTAAAAGCTAATTAAAAACAGGACACATTATTATGGCACATTTTTCGGAACAAGTACATATAACCATAGGAGGTTTTACCCAAAACGTTGTTTATTATGATCTAAAGCTATCTCAAAAAATGGCCGACCATCATCATTTTTCTTTCATTTGGCAATATACAGGCAAAGCAGTAATTAATCCTGCAGACCAAGCTAAAGCACTGAGAACTTATCTAGGAGATGAGGTAATTTTTACTTTTAAAAGTCTTACAGGAATTAGACTTATGAGCAAAGGTATAATTACAGAACTTTCTTCTATTGATGTTGATGGAAGCCCAGCAGGATTGCATGTCTCAGGCGTAAGTCACAGTATTGTTATTGATGACATGAAAAAAGCAAGAACATTTAAAGACCGCAGTATGGATGATATCGTACTGAGTATTTTTGCTGAAGGACCAGGAGAATTTTACCAAAGAGAGTCTATTAAATCAACCTATCTAAAAGTGTTTAGCAACCTTTTGCAATACAATGAAACAAGTTTTGAGTTTCTAAAAAGATTAGCGAAACGTTACGGCCAATGGTTTTATTTTGATGGAATGCGTATGCAGTTTGGGCAAACAAAAAACAGTCAGACCAAATTGATTAATGGTGCTTCATTGCATAGTTTCAAGATACAGGCCAATATGAGCTCGCATAAAATTTCGCTGAATGGTTATGATTATAACAACGTATCGACTCTTCGCGAAGCAGCGGCTAAAACTTCATCTGGCAGTAAAGACAGTTTTGCTTCTATTGTAGGCTACAATCAAGGAACTGTAGCAAATTCTGATTTAAATAATGGCGCATATACTACAAATGCCATAAATAAAGACGACCTTGATGAAATGATAAAATTGCAAACTGCAGGCAGTGACGCCAACAGTGTATATTACAGCGGTATTTCTTATTTTCCAATTGGTTTAGGACAGGTTTTTACAATTCAAAATCAAACGGTTCAGCACGAATTAATAGCTGTTGAAGTTATACATCATTCTCAAGTGCATGGAAATTATTCTTGCGAATTTAAAGCAATTCCTGCAGATGTATCTGCACCGCATTACACCGATGTATTTGTTTACGGTAAAGCCGAAACGCAGCCAGCATATGTAAAAGAAAATAATGACCCAGAAGGGTTAGGACGTGTAAGAGTCGAATTTTACGGTGCAACTGGTACGGCAGTGACAGATTGGATAAGAATGGTACAGCCTTATTCTGGTTCAGGAAAAGGATTTTATTTTGTGCCAGAAATTGGAGAAGAGGTTTTAATTGGTTTTGAAGGTAACAATGTGCAGAATCCGTATGTGATTGGAGCCCAATATAACGGGCAAGACTCAAGCGGTTATGCTGATGCACAGAATAATATTAAAGCGATTCATACTAGAAGCGGACATGTTATAAAATTTACAGAAGACGAAAGCATCATAATTGCTGATAAAAATGGTAACGAAATACTAATGGATACTGTTGGTGGTAATATCAGTATAACAGCAAACAACACAATTGATCTTAATGCACAAAATATCAATTTTAATGCTTCTCAAAATATTACAGCGAATGCTGGAATGAATATTACAGAAAGTGCAGGAGCCGATAAAATGAGTATTGTAGGTATGATGCTTAATACTACAGTTGGCGGTGATAGTATGTTGTCGGTTACTGGGAATTTTATGGAAAACATTGAAGGAAATCTGGAGTCTCATACCGCTAAAGAAAGACAAGAGGTTGCGAGTAAAGAATATACTATGCAAAGTTCTGAAGAACATGTTTCGGTAAAATCATCGAAAGAGGTACAACAACATAGTGGAGAAAAAACTAAATCTGCTTAATTATGTCAAGGATACGAATAGTTGGAGGAACTATAACAAAAACAAGTAAAGGAGCTACAACCATAGAAGTTCTTGACGGGCATTTTAAATCTAATGCCGCTAAAGAAAACAGATGGGTTGGAGAAGAAAAAGGTAATACTTATCATGAATATAAAGCTCCTGAAAAGAAGGTAGATGAAAAAAAAGAAGCGATAAAAGAAATTGAGTGTTTAACAACATTAGATTTCGGTTCTACAAACGATAAAGCTGATGGTGTAAATAATCCAGGAATGATTTTTGGAAAAACTTATCATTTTAGAGTAAAAAGCTATTTAAAGGATGTTCCTAAAAATAAATTGGAAATAAAATGGCTGTTAAAATACCATAACTTATCAGAAAACAAGTGGGAAGAAATTCCTCTATCGGTAAAGGGTGATAGTGTTAAAATCACTATGAATGAGAAAAATATGTGTGGACGTTTTATTTATGTTCGAGCTTATGTAAAAGACCATGCAACCGAAGCGGAACTGAAAATTTGGAAACATAATCGCTTTAGATGGTTTAATCGATTGAAAATACATCAACAAATAAAGGATCGCGCAAAAGATCCTTGGAAAATTAGTCAAGAATATAGTTCACTTTGCGGAATGGCAGCTTTATATTATGCCATGATAAAGCGTGACCCCAAAGCTTATGAAAATTTAGCAAAAGAATTGTTTAGAACAGGAGGATATAAAGTAGGTGCTTATGTTGTAAAACCTCATGAAAAAGCTTTAGGTATGTATGAAACTAAACCAACAGATTCTAATTACAAATCTATGGGCATGCATGAAATTGATTGGATAGTATTGGCAACAACTCGTAGTGGGGAAAGTTTAAACAGCCAGTTTGTATATAACGGTTTTGAAAATGGTGACATGGATATGCTAAAAGCAGTTAACTGGCCTGATATGCTCACCAGAATGTGTAAAGAAGTTGCCGGTTATGCAAATGCAGAATCATTTGGGTTAAATTTATATTCAATCATGAATAAAAAAGGAATTGAAGCCAAAGCTCATGATTATGTTTCTAATTCTGATTTATTGGAACTTAAAAAAATTGATATAAAATACAATGCAGGGCATAATATTTTGATGATGATAGACTCTAACATGATTGAGGATGTTTCTGGATATAACCCTATAAATCTAAGTACTAACTCGCACTGGGTTGTATATGAAGGAGGATTAACATTCTATGACATTCACGGAAATATTACAACTAAAGTAGATCAAGCAGAAAAAGTTTTTTTTAGTATATATACATGGGGGCTGGATTTTAAAAATGATTATCTTCCAGAATCAGGAAATAAAAAAGAAGTTAATCCTAAATATAAATTTTTATACAAACCTTATTACATTGACATTAAAACTTTTAAATCCAACTATTATGGTTTCATTGAAGTATTTTAAATATTATACATATTTTTTACTTTTTTTTTCTTGTAATAAATATGATGAAGATAAGCAAATTTATCAACTAATTACTATAGAAAATTGGAAATCAAAAGGTAATGTGAGTGTAAAAATGTATCATTATAAAAAACAGACAAATTTCTCAAAAATGATTTCGGTAGATTCTTTATTTGAAGTGACTAATGATACTATACATCATTATTTAACAATAACTCCTAAATTTATTAATAATAAACCCATTGATGACGATCTTATCCTTTTGGTTAATAAAGATCTTGAATATAGATTTACCGAAGTTTCATTTATTAAAGACACAGTAAAAAGACCAACTATTCTAGGGCATAAATATATTATAAGATATAATTTAAAGGCTAATGTTAATAACAAGAAAATAAATTATTTAGATACTGTAAAAAAACCACGACAAGCTTCATATATATCTCTAGAAACATCTCTAGCTAGAAAAATGAGATAATAATATTTGTATTAAATCATTTAAAAGTAATTATTATGGATACATCGAAATATTTTAGCATCTTGCTAATTTTCGTTTTTTTTAATTGTAAAAGAGTTGAATACATAAAAGAGGATAAATCTTTTTATGATATTTATTTAAGAGGATGGAAATCCTCAGTATGTCCAAAGAAAATAGTATTCGAAAAGTATGTTAAAAATTCTAATTTTAAGAATTTCATAGGTAGTTATTCAGATTTTGAAATTGGCGATTGTGATTCGATAAATAAGGAATTGAATCAAAGAATAATAAGCCCAAATAAAGCATTTTTAGGATCAATAAATTATGATATCAGATTAATTATAAATGATAGCTTGGAATATAAAATTACTATGATTGATAATAAAGTTGATACTGTTTTTTCAGGTGGTAGGCAAGGAGATTTTATCATAATGAATAACATAAAATCATTTGAAATCAATGGTAATAAATTAGATAATAAAAATGCTCCTTTAAGTATTGAAATACCAACAAATCTAGGATTAATATTAAAGAAAAAATAAAATTGTAATTATGGAGATTAAAACAATAAGAAATACTTTAAATGATTGAGTTTCCCATTAAAACTTTTATAGTAAATAATGGATGTATAAAAAATCAAGTAAAAATGAAGAAAGTTGTATTGTTGTTTTTCCTAATATTAATCATTGTGTTTTTCATTTTTAAGGCAAATGATTATCGAAATACAAATAAATGTAGTTCTTCTGAATATGTTGCTAATGGAGAAAGGATATGGATAAGGTTAGATCCATATTTTAAAAATTTGAGCATAAAAGAAATTAAGGTTAAAATTTCAAATAATAAAGAATATGAATATAAAATAGATTCTATAAGTAATCTCAATTTTTATATTGATTCAAAGATTTTAGTTGAAGATACTTTAACTATTTTATTAAAAGATAAAATCTATAAAATTTATGATTTTAAAAACGGAGGCCAAATGTCAAATGCAGGACAGGATAAAGGTAATTTTCATTGCGGTATTCTCAATGCAACAATAAATGGTAAAGTTTATAATTTTTACGGCTATAATGAGGTTTTCCTAGGAAAAGATTTTTAAAAGGTATCATTTTTATGGTTAATTGTGATGAATACATTAAAGTTAAATAGAATATTATTCATATTGTTTCTTGTTTTGTTTAGTTGTAATACGCAAGAAGCTAATAACTGTAATACTTACTTAGCCGGTGGAGAAGGCTTTTGGATGTCTTTTAAAAACTTTTCAAAGAAGTATTCAGAAAAAGATTTAAAACATCTTAAGATTTATGTTAAAAACAGAAATGTTAAATATATCAAAGAAGATTTAGAAGATTTATTTATATGAAAATAATTTTAATATCGGTATATCAGAAAAAATATTGTTGAAGGATACTTTAATTATTAATGTTAAAGATGAGATAATCAAAATACATAGTTTCTCTAATCTGATTGAGGAAGGATTTGACCAAAATCATAGAAAAATTAGAGTTTGCCGGTATTGTACATCAACAATCAATAACAAAAAAATAGAAGATCAAGGTAATAATATTATTATAGTTGATTTTGATAAGCTATAAATTTTGATGAATCATCAAAAGAAGTTTGCACGAGCGGAACGTTCGTGATTGTAGGGGACTATGGAAAAAAACAGAGTAGAAAGAATGTAAAAGTGTACTTTTTACTATGCTATAAATTGATTAGAAGATGAATAGATTAATAATTTTTCCAATAATAATAACAATAATTCAATTGATAAGCTTTGGGCATTTGTATTATATTCATAAACATGGAAGTGGGCGATTTCCAGCTGATTTTATTGAATTGAATATTTTGGCTGTTTGTAATATAGGAGTGTTGATTTTAGCTTATTTTTTATATTATAAAGCAGAGATTAAGTTGAATATTTGGTTAGCTCCTATTTTATTTGCTCTCATTACAATTTTACTTTTATTTGGTATTTATGTAATAATGTGGATTAATGAGTATAAATAATTTTAGGTGCATATTTAATTAAATGGGAGTTTCTCCTTTCAAAATCAGATAATGAGACAAGACAGAATAAAAGACAGAGTGCTAAAAAGAGCTGCTAGGTCATGGGGTTTTTCAGATGTTGAGATGGAAACATCTTTTGATCCTGTAGTATCAATGATGCTTAATGCATTGTCTTACGAATTAGAAAAGGTAGCACATGAACTCGAAGACTCTAAAACAAGAGTTGTAGAAAGGGTTCTGGAAATTATGTTTCCCGAAGTTACTACAGGGGTAAAACCTGCAAGAGCAATTTTGCATGCTTTGCCAATAGAAAATAATATGAAAGTTTCGTTGCAGAATCAGATGTCGGCAAATCGAAGAATTCATAATATTTACAATCCTTTAGCACCAATTACTAAAGAGATTGCGCTATCGCCAACATTAGAAGTAAAGCTGTCGTCTGCAGAGATAAAATATGTAGCGTATGAGCGTAATTTGTTTGAGATTTCGAATCTTTTTTACAAAGATAGCATACGAGATTATAAGAATTCATTACCTTCTGGTGTCGTGTTCTTAGGAATTGAATTGACAAATTCGAAAGTTGAAGACATCGAAGATTTAATGTTATATATTGACATTAAAAATATACATCAGAAAGAAATGTTTCATTACTATTTAAAGCAAATGAAATGCTTTCAGGATGATGTGCAAATTACTGTAGAAGAAGGTTACAATGTTCCTGTAAACAATATTGATATAGAAAATATTATCAATCGCAACTACACGCATTTGAGTGAAATTATGCAGGAAGTAAATGAGTTTTATTTTGATAATTTTTATACCCTGAAAGGATCATTAAAGTATAAACCTCTTAATGAATACGGTTCAGAATATAAGTGCTTTGAAGCTGTAGCAGAAAGAAATGAGAATCCGATTATTTGGGTAAAAATGATTTTTCCAGAATCGTTAATTCCGCAAATATTAGACAATGTTTCTTTTACGGCAAACTGCTTCCCTGTAATAAACAAAAAGAAGCATATTATTAATAAAACGCTGGGTAATTTCTTATCCTATATCGCATTAGAAACAGACAATAATTTTTATCTGGATGTTGATACCGTTATCGATGGATTCAATAATCATTATGAAATAAAAGAATTTAAAGATGGTGTAATTGAAGAAGGAAATGCAGTATTAAGAACAGGCGGTGTATCTAGATTTGATTCAAGAACTGCATCAGAATTACTTCAAAATGTATTAGACTTGTTGAAGGATGAAAGTTCTTCTTTTGCCGGTTTGGGTAAAGACTTTATGAACAGTTCTTTAGTTGAAATAAATCAGCTTTTAGCTTCTGTAGAACAACAGGCGAGAGAAAGTAGTTTTTCTAAAAATAATGATCCTTACATAATGATTAAGCCAAAGTTTGATGAATCTTTAGGAAAGTCCTTTGCTATACATTATTGGTCAACTTGTGCAGAAGAAGGAAACGATATCAAAGCAGGCACTGTTTTAGAATCTAAAGACGATTTGCTGTTTGTAAGTAAAGAGGCAGTTTTGGTTACTAATACTGTGGGCGGAATGAATAAGCAGAATAATAAAGACCGTATTTTGGCTTATAGAAATGCTTTACTTACTCGTGGAAGAATTGTAACATTTGCAGATATAAAAGCGTTTGGATTTAATCATTTTAAAAGTTGTCTAACAGATATTAGAATAGAGAAAGGAACGCGAAAAGAAATTTCTGTAAAAGCAGGTTTTAGTAGAACGGTAGATATTTATTTAAAAATAAATGCAACAGAAAGAAATTATCTATCAGCTACAGAGTGGGATTATTTATGTGAAAGTTTTATAAAAAACTTAAAAAACAGGTCATCAAACGTATTTCCTTATCGACTTTTCATTGAAGAATAAAAAAATAAAAACCGCCGAAAAATTTTTTTTTCGGCGGTTTTCTTTAATTGAGGTTTTATTTTGGTTTTACTGGTATTTTTTATCCGTAAGTGTTTTCATAAAAGCAACAAGCGCTTTTTCTTCTTTGATTGTTAAATTCAGTTTGTCAAAAGGAAGCGTCTGATTTTCTACTTCGTAGCCTAAACCAATTCCACCGCCTTTATTGTAAAAAGAAACCACTTCTTCCAGCGTTTTAAAAACTCCGTTATGCATGTACGGAGCTGTAACAGCCGAATTCCTAACCGTTGGTGTTTTAAAAGCACCAACCAATTGTGGCATTTTATTGTATATGTAACGGCCTTTATCTGGACTTAAAGATTTTCCTGAAGGCTCATTTGGAGTTCCGATAACTTCGTGTTCGGTTTTGGAATAACTTGGCGGAACTGTTCCGTTAAACAAAGGCGTAAAATGGCACGTTGCACATTTTGCTTTTCCCATAAATAGGTTCATTCCTTGGATTTCTTCATTGTTCAGAACGTTTTTATTTCCTCTCATGTATTCATCAAATCTTGAATCAAAAGAGTTTAAAGAACGCACATAGCTTGCAATAGCATTTTGAATTTGCCATGCTTCCGGCTTTGAAGTTTTTGGATAGGCTTTTTTGAAAAGATTGATATATTCTTGCTCTAATTGAATTTTAGCGTGAATATTTTCCATTGAGCCATGCATTTCATCTTTATTCTCAATTACATCGACACTCTGCTTTTCTAAATCCAACTGTCGCATATCCCAAAATTGGGCATTCTGTAATGAAGCATAGGTTAGAGTTGGAGTATTTCTTGGCAAATTCATTCCCGTAAGCGAAATATTTGTTTTTAAGCCATCTGTAAAAGCTTTTTCAGGATTATGGCAAGTGGCACAGCTTCGATCATTGTTTTTGGAAAGACTTTTGTCATAAAACAATTTTTCGCCTAAAACAGCTTTTTCTTTGGTAAAATTATATTCTTTAGAAAGCACAAAAGCATTTACATCAAAGGCATCTTTATCAAATAAAGTTGCAATTGTTGGTTTTAGCGGACTGCTTTTCTTTACATTTTTAATATTTTCTTCTTTCTGAAAAGTTTTCAGTTTTTTTGAAATTGGATTTAGATATTCGGTTATAAAAACAGCTCTATTGAAAGCATTGAAATTATTATTAGCAGTGCAGTATTTTTGTGCATTTTGGGTTAATTCTCTTAATTCAGATAGTGATTTATTATTAGAATCAATCTTTTCAAGCGTTTCGGGAATTGAGATTAAACTTTCTCCCGCTTCTGGAATTGAAGATTGCAAAATCGGACTATCAAAACCAGTTATTCCTAAAGCTATAACTCTAAAAACATTCTGCTGTATGGCATCTAAAATGTAGTCATCACTTACGGTTATAGCTTCAAAAGTACTTTCTAACTGTTTAATATTCGATTGAAAAATATTCAATTCTCTCGTTAAATCTTCTTTGCTTTCAGGATTGTATTCAGGATAAATCATTTCTTCCATAACCTGAAAACCATGCGGTTCAAAAGATCGGTTTTCTTCTAGTTCCATTTCATCCAAAGCAGGACCGTTCATGAATCTAGCTGTTTCAGGAATGAAATATTCAATTGCCCATTCGACTTTTTTGTATGCCAGACGAGATTTTTTAAATTGTTCTACAATTTCTTTCTGTGAAGAATTGCTTTTTAAAAGCTTTTGAAATTGTGTAATTTCATTGCTAAGTTTACTTAAATGGACAAGTAATTCTTGTTTAACCGTTGGTTTTGATGCTTCGCTTTCTTTGCATGAAAAGAAAAAAGAAAGCAGTAGGAATAGAAAAGTAAGATGTTTTAATTTCATAATGGTGTTGTAATAGAAACAACCCTTATCGAAGAATAAGGGTTGTCAATAAGATTTCGGTAGAAATTATTAGCGTTGTACGTTTCTAATAATTACAGTTTGTCCTCCCTCTTTGTTAGTTTGAGTTCCTGAACCGTCAGCATTTTTAAATGCATCACTCTGCCAAGTATGAGGGTGAATATTTACCGTGAAAGTATCTGGAACACCAATGATATCTGAAATGTCTTGCATAGCTCCAAATTCCCAGCTTCCAAATCTCATTTCGCCAGTTTGGTTGTAAAGTGTGTTCCAAGCCGTATCTGTTCTTTTGTGGTTCATGTTTAACCACGGTTTATTTTGTTTTGTAGCAATATTGTACTGCCAGATATATGAATCGTGTTTTGCATCTGCATAATAGCTGTCGCCATCTTCCTGAATGTATACATAGTTTTCAGTTACGCATAAGTTATCTGGATTGATGATTCCAGTTCCAGGAGTACTGTCACCTTCAACAGCCAGTTCTAAAGTTCCTTTTAATGGGTTTGTAGCATCTAGTTTTACTTTGTAAACTCTTCCCCACATTGTATATCCTTCAACAGGAGCATTGTTAGTTGCCTGACCTGTAGCTGTAAAATAGATTTCTCTATTGTTGCTTGCGCTTCCTTTTCTGTAATCTACGTCTTCAACTCTTGAAAAACGAATTGCTTTTAAGTCATTAACCGTTGTATTGATTACAGCACCAGTTAAGTTTTTAGCATTCGGAATTTCAACAAATTCAACTGGATATGAATTGTTTAAAGTCATAGTAGTTTCAACTTGATTTCCGTCAGTTCTTTTTAAAGCGTATAATTTTCCGTTAGACAAATCACCAACTGTACTTACATACATAATCAGCTGACCTGCACTTACGTGAGAAGTTGAATATGATTGATCTTCACCAATTAAAATAACTGTTTTTCCAGGATAAGCTTCTTTTGGAAGCGGAACCGCGTTTTCCATACTCGCTTTTCCTAAAGCAGGCAACACTCTGTCTGTTCTTGCTTTATCAGTAGATAATCCAAGAGGATTAATTCCGTGAACCATACTCTCTTGACCGCTTTCTCCGGCAGTTAAAAAGATTGGTCCGAACCCATGGATTTCTGGAGTTGCTAGAGTAGCAGAACATAAACGAGTAAGACCTCCAACACCATCAACAATATAATCTCCTTTTACAGGTTTGAAAGTTTTATCTAAATATACTCTTGACACCGATTGGATAATTTCGTGGTTGGTAATCATAATGTATCCATCACCATTTGGATCTTTCATTAATCCAGCTCCGTCTGGCTGTGCTCCGTAAACAAAAGAAGGTGAATTTGGAAGTACATCTGCACTTGTAATTAAAGTACTGATTTTTAAGTTTTCAAAACCAGTTTGAGCATACACAAAAGGAGGTACTTTTGAATGTGAAGTAAAATCGATACTTGCGTTTACATCGTTTTTTGAATCTTTGTCATCATTTTGACAGCTTATTGCAGAAAGACCTGCAAGTCCAAGCAAGGTAATTGATTTTAAAAAGTTAGCTTTCATAAAGTGTTTTTTATTTTTTTGATTAAGGCAAAGCTATCTCTCTAAAACAAAGTACACGTTATGTTAATTTTTTCTTAATGCTAATAAATGTAAGTCTTGTATTATGAAATGGTAAATTGAAAGTTTCGAATGTAAATTTAAGACTCCTAAAAAAATCATAAAATTATTTAAAGAGCTGATTGAGATTGGTTGCTTTCTTCTCTTTCAGTTTTTTAACAATCTTGAGAAAGGCTATCGCAGTAATGTAAGCATCGCCCAAAGCAGTATGGCGGTCTTTTTTTGAAATGTCAAATTTATCAGCCAAATCATCTAAGGTATAATGATCTTTTCGTTCAAATAGATGCGACTGAATCAAAGTCTTTTTGTATAAATAAGCTGTATCTAAAGTTTTGTTTTGTAATTGCGGAAGTCCATTTCGTTCTAAAGCTCTATTAATCATGGTGACATCAAAAATGGTATGATGTGCAATAATTATAGAATCTCCTAAGAAATCTAAAAACAGCTGTAAAGCTTCTAATTCGGTCGGACGTTTGACAAGCAGATCTTTTAAAATACCATGAATCTGAGCGGTCGATTTATCATAATGATCTTGTTCCAAATAAACCTCAAAACTTTCCTGAACATTAATAATTCCGTTTTGAAGAACCAGTGCGCCAATGCACAAAATACGATCATTATCATAGTCAAATCCTGTAGTTTCGGTATCTAAAACTACAAAACGAGTTTCTTCGATGGTAATATTTTCGTCGAATAAATTGTTTTCTTCTTTCTTCCAAAAATTGAATAAACTCATTATTATACCAGATTTGAGATGTTAAAACGTACTGAAATAAGTTCCTGAAGTTCTTTAATCGTTTTAAAAGTACGTTTCAGTTTAATTTTTTCCATTTTAGTTAAAGATTCCAATTCGATAAACTGACCCGAATCATGATGCAATAATCCTTGTTTTGTTCTGAATTTCAGTAAAGCTTTAAACGAATATGAGCAAGACAAATACAATTCTCTATTATTTGGTTCCAATTCTGCCAGTTTCTCAAAACGCTCTGCCGTATTACTGATTCCTTTTACCGAATGCGATAAAATTAAAACACGCGCTGCGTCGGTTAAAGGCATTAAAGCTCTTCGTTTAATGTCAAAGTTATCTTTGTTTGCGCCGTCTTGTTCAACCAGAAATTGTCTAAAGAAACCTGTAGGAGAAGGACTTTGTAAAGCACCGCTTACCAAATGCATATAAAAAATCGGATTCGCCTTTATGTTTTCAAAAATAGAATCAGACAATTCGTTAACAATTTCAGAATCGCCGTAAGTTTTGCTGTAATCAAAGAAAATAAACGAAAGTAAAACTTCATTCTTTCCAGGATTAGTAATCCAATGATGCACTTGAGCTTTCCATTCATCCAAACTCATGCACCATTTCGGACTCGAAGCCATCATATCTGCCGGACAGTAATCGTAACCAATTTCAAAAAGACCTTTATTTACAAGACTAGCAAATTTGTGAAAATACACTCTAGTTTCATCTCTAAAAACCTCATTTACATTTTCGTAAACAATCGCATTGTCCTGATCGGTGTGAAGCATTTGTTCACCACGTCCTTGACTTCCAAGTGCTAACCAAGCAAATTTTACAGGTGGCGGACTACTCATTTTTTCCAAACAAATTTCGATAACTCGAGTAGTGCAGGCTTCATTCAGTTCGGTAATGATTTTGGTAATCAAAGTCATTGGAATATTTTGATCTAAATAACCTTGAAGCAATTGCATAATTCGGTTGCGAATTGGCTTTATTTCCTTGATTTTTTTAGTGCGTTTTAACGCTTTTATTAAAACCGCTGGATTATTTCCGAGCGCCACCATAACATCGTGTTTTGACAAAATTCCAACTGCTTTTGTATTTACAGTCCCGTCTTTTGTCAAACATAAATGACTGATATTGCTTTTCATCATAGCCATTTGCGCTTCAGTGACCGTCATTTTTTTCGGATACGTAATAACCGGTTTCGTCATTATCGTTTCGGCAGTTGTCGTTATCGGAAAATCGCCTGTAACTATTTTATTCCGAAGATCTTTATCGGTCAAAATACCAATCGGAAGCATTTCATCTACAATCAAAATCGCTCCGACCTTCTTTTTATTCATGATTTTCGCCACTTCCTTAACAGTTGTTGACGGACTGCAGGTTACGATTTTTTTAGAATATTTGATAGGGGCTAAATCGAAAGAATGATTGCTGGAATGCAAATTTTCATTCAGCTGATCATCACCATATAATTTATCTTTATGGATATCTGAATACGGATTTCGAGTATTCGAAGCATAACTCTCAATCAGGAAATTACCAACATTTCTATTTTCAAGCGCATAAGGTTTAAAAACGGCAATCGGAATAGCGTACAAAATACTTTCTTCGTGCGCCACAGCTTCCATAATATAATTTTCCTGTGCCAAAAGCGGACGAAGTCCAAAAATATCGCCTTCATCACACATATCCAAAACCGTATTTTTAGTGCTTTTTTTCAGGGCAACTGCACCTTTGTGAACTACATAAAAGGAATCATGCGTTTTATCATTTTCAGCGAAAATTACCGAATCCTTTTCTTTATAAATAATAGAAATCTGTTCAGACAGTTTTTCTAAATCTCTCTGATGCAAAAAATTAAACGGTGGATATCCTTTTAAAAAGTCTGCAACTCTTTGCGAAATGGTATTTTTCATTTGGTTAGATTAAAGTTCTAATGTACTATTTAAAATAGAAATGTAAAAGAAACACATTATAATAATTTGCCACAAAGACACAAAGTCGCAAAGAAATAAATCCTTGGAGTCTTTGTGCCTTTGTGGCAAAAAAGCTTAATTATTTTAATCTACTTTATAAACAGTACCTCGCTGTTTTTCTTCAGAACCAACCAAGCCAAACTCAAAAGTATAAGAATCTTTAGAAGTCGTTAAAATCTTCATGCTGATTGCTTTTTCTTCAGCCATATTTTTTGGATGTTTTTTCTGCAAAACATATTCGCAATCACTTACCCAACGAATGGTTGCCGTATCTGTTTTTCCTTCAAAAGTTTCGATTTCGATATCGTCTTTGCGTTCAAAGTAAGTTGTTTTTTTCTCACCGTTAACTTCGGTTTCAAATTTGAATTTCCCAGTTTTAAAATCTTTGCAATTGTGTTCTGTATTATAACAAGATACTAAAGCCAGTACCGGAAATAAGAATAGTATTTTTTTCATTTTAATTAAGTTGTTTTTTTAGGAGCTAATCCAGCTTTCCATTTCAATCTTTTTATTTTTAAAGAAAAAATAAAAAGGATTTCCATTGCAATCGGGGCTAGGGCATTAGGATAACAAGAAACACTTGTATATAATTTAAACTTTTTGAATATAAAACTCTTTCAGTTTTTTGGATTCTTTGACTTCTTCTCTGACTTCCTCTTTAGATTCGCTTTTGTTTGCTTTTGGCCAGATATGAAAACCTCCTTTTGTCATCGCTTTAATTTCTTGAAGAACGTTTGGCGAAAAATCAGAAAAAAAACTCAAGTCTTCAGGATTATCCCAAACACCCCAAATACCGTTTTCGTCTATATCTCCAGCATAATTAATAATATGTGTTGGATAAGTTTTGACCATTGTAAGTTTAAAATGTTCCAAATTATAAGAACCATTCCATCGAAAGGAGTCCACATCATCAATTCCAGAACCCGTAATAATTGAATTTGAAAAACTCAATTCAATAGACATTTTATGTTGCGCAGACGAATTAGAATAGCAATAAAATCCTTCCCATTCTCCGCTTGGTAAAAATTGATGCGTTTCGTTATCTTTTGATTTCATATTTAGTAAGATAGGTTATTTCAATCTCTTTAATTCATCATCGGTAAAGTTCTTGATTTCTTTTTCTTTGGCAAACTTTTCAGCATTATAATTTCCTGATTTGTTCTTCGGAATTGACAAGCTATTCCATTCGCTGTTTTTCAATTGTTTGGCATAAAAAACAATTTGCCCAACATGATAAGGATAATGTGCCAATTGACGATTGATGGCTTCAATAACCGTATGGCCTTCATTTCTGATGTAAATGATATCTGAAAGCTGTTCGGGTTTTAAGCTTTCTAAAGCATTCTCTAGACAGTTCCAACCTTTCTTCCAAACTTCCAGAACTTCTTCTTTAGATTGTAAATCGTTTTCAAATTCGGAATCGCGGTTTCGCCATTCCTTTTCGCCATCAGAAGTTAGAAAATCGGTCCAGCGAGAAAGCATATTGCCTGAAATGTGTTTTATGATAGTTGCAATGCTGTTGGTGTCTTCATTAAAAGAAACGAAAAGCTTTTCTGGTTCAAGCTGATCCATTGCTTTTTCGCCAAGCATTTTATAGTACAAAAATTGCTTTTTGACACTTTCTAGGTAAGATTGATCTGCATTCATAATCTGATTATTTTAAGATTGAAGTTCAATTTTGTTTTCCTGAATTAATATTTTTCCCCAGTCGTTTAGTTTCCAAAGAATCTCAACTAATTGCTTTCCTGTTTCGGTCAAAGTGTATTCGACTCGCGGAGGAAGTTCGTTAAACGAATGTTTTATCAATATACCATCTTCAACCATTTCATTTAGTTGCTGATTTAAAACACGTCGGTCCACCTTTGCAATCCCACGCAAAAATTCGCTAGGTCTTTTTTTACCATCATTTATCTGCCAGACAATCGGAATTTTCCATTTTCCGCTAATAGAATTCACAGCAATTTCTAGTGGACAAATTTTATTTTCGGGGTTTCGTTCCTTTGTTTGCATAAAATTGACTTTTATATCACTATGGGATAAAAATATGCGGTATTGCCAGTGTTATTAGGCTTTCCGATCTTTACAAAAATAATCAAAATTTTAAGCATAATAAACGATCGAGTGTATCAAAGTAAAAAATTATGGAAGATATAAAACGTAAAGGAGCTAGATCGGTAAAAGATATTCCTGCTTCTGTTTTAGAACAGCTCAATAAAGGAGAAATTGAAACTGCTAATCTGGTAGAATGGCTTGCTGTAAATCAAACTAAGCTTTTAGAGAATTTATTGAAAGAAAGTGACCGAATTCAATATTTGGAGCCTATTTTGACAGACATCAGAAATTTGAAAAAGCAGACAGTCAACACCGTAAATGAAGCAATTGGGACAGGAATGCTTACAGAATCAATTCTTAATAATGATTCTGATATACTTTCAATAATGGCGAGACACAAATCAGATGTGGTGCGATGCTGGTCTGCTTATACAATTGGAAAAAATCAAGAGCTTAAAATTAAAGAAATTTTAAATAAAATAGAGTTTCTATCTGCCGATAAGCATTTTGGTGTCAGAGAAATTTCATGGTTAGCAATTCGATCCAATATTATAAACAATTTAGAAGAAAGCCTTGAAATTTTATTGGAATGGACTTTTAGTGAAGATGAGAATATAAGACGTTTTGCGACCGAAGCGACTAGACCAAGAGGAGTTTGGTGCGAGCATATCCAAAAACTTAAACAAGAACCGGAATTGGCTTTAAAGATTATCGATTCTTTAAAAAGTGATCCTTCAAAATATGTTCAGGACAGTGTTGGAAATTGGCTGAATGATGCCAGTAAAACAAGACCAGATTTTGTAAAAGATTTATGTAAAAAATGGAAAAAAGATAGTCCCACAAAAAAAACGCTTTATATTATTAAAAAAGCTTTGAGAACAATTGAAAAGTAGGTTTTTTGTCTTTGCTACGAATAACACGAATTTTCACAAATTTTTATGCTTCAACAGAAAATAATTGAAATATTAATTTGTGGAAATTCGTGTTATTCGTGGCTAAAAAAACTATACAATTTTAATGTCATATTTATCCAATAATCCAACAATTCCTTCTGTAGAAAATTGCGCTTTTTTCATCGGATTAAACTCGGGATCAATTTTATAATTGTAAGCTGTTTTAAAATTGACTCCCGCCAATTGCGTTTCGTTAAAAATAGCGCCGTCAAGATTGCAATTGTCAAAAACAGAATTCGTTAAATTAGTTCCGATGAAGGTGACTTCGCGTACAGAAGAATTGGTGAATTTGGTTTTTGGCATTTTTTTATTAGAAAAAAGCGCATAATCCAAAACACAATCTTCAAAATATACCTGAAATAAAAAATCATCACATTCGTTAAAAGCGATTCCGAGAAGTTTGCAGTTTTTGAAAGTGACATTTTTTAAACTCGTTCCTGTCAAGCTGGTCATAGACAAATTGCAGTCAATAAATTCGCAGTCCAAAAAAGTATTAGAATTGAAATTGCTGTTGGAAAAATCACAGTTTTTAAACACACAATCTTCAAACTCGCGATTGTTTATTTTCTTATCGATATAAACAACTTTCTCAAATGTTTTCTGAATGTGAATTAGACTTTCCATGAATGTTTTTTAGGTTTTTGCGCATTGTGACGCACTCGAAGTATATAGATGTTCTCTTTTGTTATTTGATAAGAAATAGCATAATCGTAAACAGAATAAACTCTAAAACTACCATCATTGTTGGCTTTTTGTTTGTCAAGTTTATAAATTTCAGGTTGTGTTTTCAGTATTTCGGTACTTTCAAAAATAGTATTAACTACTTTATCAGCAATCGTAAGTGATTTACTTTCAAAGAAAATGTAAAAATGAATGTCCTCTAATTGGCTCAAAGCATTGTTTGTCCAAATTATTTTCTTCCCCATTTTTTTGCAATTTCTTTAGCTTCATCTTCAGTATAAAAATTACCTTTTTTAATATCGTCTAAGGCATTTTCAATATCTAAATTATAAGCTGCATCCGAATCAATTGCGGTATTATTTATTGATTGTAAGAGGTGTTTTAATTTTTCTACAAAAGAGGGGTCTTTTACTTTATCAATTTCTTGATGAATCCAGTTTATTTCTGCTTGTATATCCATAACAAAGAATTTTAGTAAAGATACAAATTAGTCATTAAATATACCTTTCATAATAATTTTCAATCCCAAAAAGATCAAAAGCATAGAAGAAAGACAAGCCACAATTCCGATTCCTAAAACAAGATAATGCCAGTTGGTGTGTTGATTTTGAAAAGCATTGTAAATCAATGTTGGCCCAAGAAACATTAAAGGCAGAGCGCCTGTTAAATATTTTACTCCTTTTTTTAGTAATTCTTTATTTGTTGCCATTTTTTTTTGTTTCAAGTTTTCTTTTGTTTCAAGTTTCAAGTTATAGTTTAAAACATTTCACATTTTACCGAAAACTTTTTACTTTTTATAATTATCAACAGCATTTCTCACACTGCCGTATTTTTTCAATAATTCAGAAGCTTCATCATACGAAACCGAAATCTCGTCCATAATCATCTTAACGCCTCGATCAACCAATTTGATATTGCTTAATTGCATGTCAACCATTTTGTTTCCTCTCACTTTTCCAAGCTGAATCATAGATGCGGTAGAAATCATATTTAAAACCAATTTCTGTGCAGTTCCAGCTTTCATTCTAGAGCTTCCCGTAACGAATTCCGGGCCAACAACAACTTCAATAGGAAATTGTGCTGTTAAAGCCAGTGGACTTCCTGCATTACAAGTAATACATCCCGTTACAATATTGTTTTTATTACAAGATTCTAAACCGCTAATTACATAAGGAGTCGTTCCAGAAGCAGCAATTCCAATAACCACATCGTTTGAATTGATATTATGATTTTGAAGATCGATCCAAGCATTTGTTGTACTGTCTTCGGCGTTTTCTACAGCACGTCTTATGGCTGTATCACCGCCAGCAATAATGCCATTTACTAAATCAAATGGAACGCCAAAGGTTGGCGGACATTCTGAAGCATCGACAACACCTAGACGGCCAGAAGTTCCTGCGCCAATATAAAACAATCTGCCACCGAGTTTTAATTTCTCCACAATTTGTGGAATCAAAGCTTCAATTTGTGGCAAAGCTTTTTCTACTGCATAAGGCACAGTTTTGTCTTCTTGGTTAATATTAGATAACAATTCATGAACAGACATTTTCTCTAAATGTTCATATTTCGATGCTTGTTCAGTAGTTTTCGTAAATGTCATTTTATCGTTATTTAGACTCGTCAAAATTAATATATTTTATCTCAATCTTGCAAAGTCTCAGAGATTTAAAATCAATTTTTTTCTTCTATTTTTCTGCATAAAGACGGTTTTAATAAGGCTTTGTTACATAAACTAAAATATTATATTTGTTTAATATTCATAAAAGATAAATGGACAAATTAGATTTACTACAGGGAATTGCTCGAATTTCTGTTTTTGTTTCCTTATTAATGGCCTTTTTTCTGCTGACTGTTAAAACAGAAAATAAGCTAGCAAACCGCATTTTTGCTTTGTTTTTTATTTTTTCGGCTATAGATCTTAGCGGTTTTTTTATGTACTTGTATACAGAAGATCACAGAAATCTAGAAATTTTCAGAGCAACATTTTGTCTGTTAGGAATGCCGTCGTTTTATCTTTACGTATTAGCTGTTTGTTATTCAGATTTTCGATTGAAATGGAAGCATTTAATTCATCTGCTTCCTTTTGTGATAGTCAATTTAATTTTTATGCCTAGAATATATTTAAGTATTGTAAATGGAAGTTTCATTGGCCCATTAAATGACATGTCTGAAATCTATTTTATTCAGATTTTAATCGAATTGCAGTATGGTTTTTATATCGTAAGCGTTTTTCTGATTTTGAAGAAGTATAAAGAAATTTATTTGGAGAATTATGCCAATACAGGTATTTCGACTTATAAATGGCTTTTTCAAATGACTTGCGTATTTCTAGTTGCGCATTCTATTGTCGCATTAAAAAATGTACTTCGATATAGCGGTTTTAGAGAAGTTTTTTTATGGGCAAACGTACTTGTTGGAACTATTGCTTTATTTATAACTTGTTGGTTTATAATGAAAGCTTTAAAACATCCAGAGCTTTTTAGAGGAGTAAATTCTAAATTAAAACTGACCAAAGATATTCTCCCTGAGGTTGAAGAAAAAACAGAAACTAGCAGTGAGCAAAACGATCTGATTAAAACCCAGATAGCGACATTAAAACAATATATGGCAGAAAAAGAGCCGTTTCTTGATCCGTCGCTTACGATTCAGGAACTGGCCAATCAAATTAATATGCCTGTTCGAGATTTATCTGTTTTGATTAATCATCATATGAACCAGCATTTTTTTGATTTTGTGAATGAATATCGCATTCAAAAAGCAATGCATATTCTCAAAGATCAATCGAAAAACCAGCTTACGGTTCTAGAAATATTGTATGAAGTAGGTTTTAATTCGAAATCTTCATTTAATACTTCTTTTAAAAAACATACAAATCTTACGCCTACAGCTTATCGGAACGCTATTGTAAATTGATCTAGCTTCTAATCAATTTATGTTTAAGAACTAAAATATTATATTTGTTAAATAATCAAAAAAGTAATGAATATAGTCACTTTTTTAAATGGTATGGCCGGAATATCAGTTTTTGTTTCCTTATTGCTGGCCTTCTTTTTACTCACTGTGCAAACAAAAAATAAACTTGCCAATAGGCTATTTGCTTGCTATTTGATATTTTTTGCCATTGATAATAGCGGTATTTTTATCGATGAGAACTTCATTAGATACCATTTTAATTTCGAATTTTTTAGATGGACTATTTGTACGTTAGTACTGCCAGCTTTCTATCTTTATGTCGTATCGGTTTGTTTTGCTGATTTTAGGTTGCGTTCAAAACATTTGTTGCATTTAATTCCGTTTGTTCTAACAAATGTGGTTTTCTTGTTTAGACTCTATCTTTTAAATGAAGCTAACAAAAGACTTTTTTATGACCATCGTGACCAATCGCCAGAAATGTTTTATTTGTTTCTTGTTCTAGGTTTGCAAATAGTTGTTTATAGTATAGGCGTCTTTTTGGTTTTGAAAAAGTACAGAGAAATATTTCAGGAAAATTATACGAATCCGAGAACTTCTATTTTTAAATGGTTGTTTCAGATCTCTATGGCACTTTTTGTTTTGTATTACCTATCAATAGCCAAAAATATATTGCGATATGCTGCTATTGATTTCTTATGGTGGTCTAACACCATATTGCAGTTTTGGGTTTTGACGATCACTTGTTGGTTTGTTTTAAAAGCGCTGAATTATCCTGAACTTTTTAGAGGCATCGATTCTAAATTGTTATTGGCAAGAGATATTCTTCCTAAAAAAAATAATGAAAGTACTGATGCAAAAGACAGCCAAAACGAAGTGATTGCAAACCAGATTTTGGCATTGAGACACTATATGACAGAAAAAGAACCCTTTCTTGATCCGTCGCTTACAATTCAGGAACTTTCTAATCAAATTGAAATTCCGGTTCGAGATTTATCTGTTTTGATTAATCAGCATATGGATCAGCATTTTTTTGATTTTGTGAATGAATATCGCATTCAAAAAGCGATGGAAATTCTTAAAAATCCTTCCAAAAAAGATCTAACGGTTTTAGAAATTTTGTACGAAGTGGGATTTAATTCAAAATCATCTTTTAATACTTCATTCAAAAAATACACAAATTTAACACCGACAGCGTATAGAAATAGTTGAAAATAAAGGCTTTGTAAAAAGTCGAACGCATTGCAAAAAAAGGTCGAACCAATTTCTATTTGAGAAAATGGTTCGACTTTTTTTTATCGGTCGCACAGGGAAATTTTCTATGGCAACTTTGCTTCAAATTAATCGAACAAGTTAAAATTAGAAATCATGAAAAAATTAAATCTCCTAATCTTTTTACTATTGCCTTTACTTTGTTTGGCACAATCAACATTAAAAGGAAAAGTAGCCAGTGAAACAAAAGCTTTAGAATGGGCAGAAATTTCAATAGTAAATAAAGAGGGAAAAATTATTGATGGAACTACAACTAAAGAAGACGGTTCTTTTGAAATAAATCTTAAAAACGGCTTTTATAAAATAGAAATCAATCTTTTAGGATTTACTAACTATGAAAAAGAAATTTTGCTCGAAAAAAATGCCGATTTAGGAACTATTATTGTCAAAGAAAATGAAACCAAATTAGTTGAAGTTGTGGTTCAGTCTAAAAAGAAAACCATCGAACAGAAAGCAGATCGCTTAGTTTATAACCTCGAAAACAATGTTACAACAACTGGCGGCGATGCTTTAGTAGCCATTAATACAGCGCCTGGAGTTGTAGTGAAAAATGATGCAATTACCATTTTAGGAAAAGGAACTTCGCGCGTGATGATAGACGGGCGTTTGATTGAATTGACTGGGGAGGAATTGAATAATTTCTTGAAATCGATTTCTGCTGCAGACATTAAGAATATTGAAATTATAAGCAATCCGCCAGCAAAATATGAAGCCGATGGGGTTGGAGGATTGATAAATATTATCATGAAAAAAGGCGTTCGTGATTCGTGGAAAAATTCGACGACAGTTTCTTATGATCAGAATAAATACGGGATCTATACTTTGAGAGATAATTTTTTCTACAGTAAAAATAACTTTAGAGTTTCGGCAAGTGTAAATGGAAAAACGGGTTATAAAAATTCTACAGAGAATTTGGACATGTATTTTCCTGATGGACTTTCAACAATGAGAGCTGATACAAAAGTTAAAAACGAGAATTTTTCAGGAAAATTGGCTCTAGATTATGATTTATCACCTCGCACCTCTGTTGGCTTTCAGTTTATGAATGATAGAAATAATCCAGATTTTGGTTCAGATATAAGAATTGAAAAGTATAACACGCAAAACGAATTGCAGCATGTGACATTAAATAAAAGTTTTACAGATAAGGGTTCTAAAAATCAGACTTATAATGCGCATTTCATTACAAAACTAGATTCGCTAAACCGAAAATTGTCTTTTGATGCAGATTATTTTAATTACAATTCAAAATTTGATCGTGGTTTTATTGCTAATGATTATACGCCAGATATGGAATTTATCAACCTTAATCAAGCAGGAAGAAATATTTCTAACCAAGACATTGATAATTGGAGTTTTAAGGCAGATATGGAGCATCCTTTGCCATCATTTAATTTATCTTATGGAGCAAAAATGAGTTTTACCAATAGCATAAGCGATGTTGTTTTTTACAATACTGCTACAGGAACTCCAGAATTAGATCCGAGTCAATCAAATCGATTTAAATACACTGAAAATAATCAGGCGGTTTACATTAACGGAGATAAAAAAATAAACGAGAAGTGGAATCTTCAAATGGGTTTGCGACTTGAAAATACCCAGACTAACGGGTTTTCCGAAACGATGAATCAGGAAAATGTAAATAATTATTTGAAGCTGTTTCCGACTTTTTATGCTTCGTACAAGAAAAACGAGAATAATAGTTTTAGTTTCAATTATGGGAAAAGAATCAATAGACCTCGTTTTGATTTGCTGAATCCTTTTAGGGTTTATATTAATAGTAACAGTTATTCTGAGGGAAATCCGTTTTTAAAGCCTTCATTTAGTGATAATTTTGAATTGTCGCATTCTTATAAAGAAGTTTTAAGAACAAGTGTTTTTGTAAATGCCATTACAAACGGATATGGAATTGTTTTTACCTCAAACCCAGAAACAAATACGCAAATCGTAACGCGTGAGAATTATTATAATGGTTTGAATTACGGTGTTGGCGAAACTTATTCGGCAACTTTTGCAGACTGGTGGCAAAGCGAAAATACATTGTACTTTTTGGGGTCTGAAACGAAGTTTATAAACGGCTTAAATGCAACGCCATCAAGTAGTTTACAGATTGATTTCACGACAAATAATACATTTGTTTTAGGGAAAAACACGAAACTTCAAATTGATTTCAATTATAGTTCACCTTTTAAAAGCGGTTTGTATGAGGTTGGTTATGTTTCAAGTTTTGATATTGGTTTCAAACAAAATTTGTTGAATAAAACGCTTCAAATTGCCTTTTTAGCCAATGATATTTTTAATACTTCTTATTTAAAAGATTTCACTTCGGTTGTGAATGGCGTGAAACAGGTGTACAGCCAGAATGAAAGTAACCGATTTGTTCGTCTTTCAGTTGTATATAACTTTGGAAATAAAAAAATTAACGTCAAGGAACACAATTTTGGAAATCAAGACGAAAGAAAGAGAACTGGCAATTAAATTAGATAATTCTCCTAACAGGTTTCAAAACCTGTTAGGGATTAACTTTCTATTATCAATTTAAAATCTAGAAATAAATATTATACCTAACAGGTTTTGGAAACCTGTTAGGATATTTTAAAGTCTGTTTATTATGTTTAATTATAAAAAGAATGCCAATAGAATTCCGAGAACAATCATAGAAACTTTAGCAACATTGAATTTGTGTCCTTCGCTGCTTTCAAAAATAATAGTTGAAGAGATGTGGAATAAAATACCAATTACAATTGCTGTTATTTCGGTATAATATTTACTCAAAAAAGGTAAATATTCAGATGCTACAGTTCCCAGCGGTGTCATGATGGCAAAGGTCACCATGAATGCAAAAATGGCTTTTTTATTTAAATCGGCATTAATGAAAAATGTTGTAAGGATAACCGCAATTGGCAAATGATGAATGGCAATTCCGACAGCCAAACCGTGGTGATGGCTTACTGGAAAACCTTCTAAAAAGGCATGAATACATAAACTGATGAACAACAGCCACGGAATTTGAGACATTTTTGCATGTCCGTGAACGTGTCCGTGTTCTGCTCCTTTTGAGAAAAATTCGAGTACGATCTGGAATAAAATTCCGACCATTATAAAGATTCCGATATTATGATTATGCGATTCGTAAACTTCAGGAAGAAGGTGCATTACGGTCAATGACAATAAAAAAGAACCGCTAAAAGCCAGCAGCAATTTTAAATTGGTTTTGTTTTCGGGTTTTATAAACAAAGCCGCGCTATATCCTAAAAGTACAGAAAATAAGGGTAATAAATAGTTCATTTATATTTGTTTAACCGTTGATTCGTTTAATCGTTTAATTGTTTTCTTTGCCGATTAAACGGTTAAACAATTAAATGATTAACCAATTTATTTAAAAATCATGATTAATCTTTCGCTTTCAGTTTTATGGAATTTTTTGAGCTTATAGTCACCAAAAATGTCCAGAAGGAAAATTCCAGCTTCGTCCATCAAATCCTGAAAGTCTTTCAAAGTTAGTGCTTTTACTTTTTCTGTAAAATGATATTTTCTGCCTTTGTCTTCAAAATCAATTTCTTTGAAAATATGTCCGTCTTCAACATATCTTTTGATATGAAAATCTATTTCGTCAACCGTTTTTACTTCTTCAGGCACAAGGTTTTCAATAACATTTGCCACGTTCATGAAATCGATAACAGCAAAACCATATTCAGATAGGCTTTCTTTAATTGCCTTTAAGGTTGTTAGATTATCATCGTCGCTTTCAAAATAGCCAAAACTGGTGAAAAGGTTAAAAATAGCGTCGAACTTTTCTTCAAAAGGTTCGCGCATATCGTGTACTTTAAAATGCAGTGTTTCGTTACTGTTTTTGCTGGCTTCGGCAATACTGTTTTCAGACAAATCGGCTCCTAAGACATCATAGCCAAGTTGATTTAAATAAATAGAATGACGGCCTTTTCCGCACGCTAGATCCAATACTTTTGCTTTCTCGGGCAAGTTAAGGTAATGCGTTAAATTGTCCATGAAAACCTGAGCTTCACGATAATTACGATCCTTATAAAGAATATGATAATATGGCGTGTCAAACCATGAAGAATACCAGTTTTGATTGTCGTCTTCTTGATTCGGGATTGATGCGTTATGTTCTTGAGACATTTATTCTATTTCAATTAATTCAAAGTCCGGCAAATTTAGTGTATTTTTGCCGAAAAATAACTATTTCGCTCCGATACGTGTTTATACCAGTATAATAAAATGTTATGGCGATTGGCTTTTTTTAATTGAAAAAAAATGGAAGAAAATTTTAAAATGATTGCCAAATGTTTTTTTGGCTTTGAAGAAATATTAGAAAAAGAATTACGAACACTTGGCGCTCAGGATGTTGAAAAAGGAGTAAGAATGGTAAGCTTTAAAGGAGATAAAGGTTTTATGTACAAAGCCAATTTGTCTTTGCGCACGGCTCTTAAAGTCTTAAAACCAATTTATTCTTTTAGAGCAAACAATGAGCAGGCTTTGTACAAAGGTATTTCGGGTTTAAATTGGTCAAAATATTTAAATGCGAACCAGACTTTTGTAATCGATACCACTGTGCATTCTACTTATTTCAATCATTCTGAATTTGTTTCTCAGAAATGCAAAGACGCAATTGTAGATCAGTTTAGAGAAAGAACTGGGCAAAGACCAAGTATAGACAAGCAATATCCAGATTTACGTATTAATATTCATATCGATAAAGACCAGGTTTCTGTAGCTTTAGATACTTCTGGAGCTTCGCTTCATCAGCGCGGTTATAGAACGGCTACTAATATTGCTCCAATTAATGAAGTTTTAGCAGCTGGAATTCTTTTATTGTCTGGATGGGAAGGGCAAAGCCATTTTCTAGATCCAATGTGCGGTTCTGGAACTTTCTTGGCAGAAGCGGCAATGATTGCCTGCAACATTCCAGCAAACATCAACAGAAAAGAATTTGCTTTCGAAAAATGGAAGGATTGGGATAACGATTTGTTCGACACAATTGTGGATAGTTTAATGAAAAAAACAAGAGAGTTTCATTATACAATTAAAGGTTTTGATAAAGCGCCAAGTGCCGTTAGCAAAGCGAAAGACAACATCAGAAATGCCAATTTAGAAGATTATATTAAAGTTTACGAAGAAAATTTCTTTGACACGGAAAAGGAAACCGAAGGAAAACTTCATATTGTTTTTAATCCGCCTTATGATGAGCGTTTAGATATTCACATGGAAAGATTCTACGCTAATATTGGGGACACTTTGAAGAAGAATTATCCTGGAACAAACGCCTGGTTTATCACAGCAAACCTTGAAGCTTTGAAATTTGTCGGATTAAAACCGTCAAGAAAAATCAAACTTTTCAACGGAAGTCTTGAAGCACGTTTGGTGAAATATGAAATGTACGAAGGAAGTAAGAGAACGAAATTTCAGGTTTCTGAATAGGTGCAAAGTAACAAAGGTTCAAAGGGACAAAGTGAAATCCTTTGTCGTTTAGAAAACCGAAACTTTAATCTGAAAAAAGAGTACTAAAAATATAATTTATTATCCGTTAAAATAACAAAGCTTTAAAAACCGCAAAGTGAAAAAACTTTGCCCCTCCGAGCCTTTGCAACTTTGAACCTTAAAAATAAAAAAATGTCAAAACTACAACTAAGAGCTTTTTTATATCAATTAGCAGCTTTTGCAATCCTATTTCTAGCATTTAGATATTTGATTGCCGCTTACACAGGATTAACCGGAATTTGGATTCCAATGACGGCGTTTGTAATTGGAACTATTATTGGGCCTAAATTTCAAGCGGTAAGAACTAAAGATGGCGAAAAGCTTTTTATGAAATGGCTTTTTATCAAAGGAATCAAAGAAATTGAATAATCTAACAAATATATGAGGAAAATTGGGCTTATTGGCGGGATCAGCTGGGTTTCTACATCTGATTATTATACCTTGATTAATAAAGGAATTAATGAAAAACTCGGCGGACTAAATTTCTCCGAGTGCTTGATTTACTCTTTTAATTATGCCGATATTAAAAAGAATAATGATGCCAACGATTGGGATTCGACTTTTAATATGCTTTTGAAAGCAGCAGAAGTTTTAAAATCGGGCGGGGCAGAAGCGATTCTTTTATGCGCCAATACCATGCATCTCATTGCTGATAGATTGCAACAGGCAATTGATATTCCTCTTATTCATATTGCAGAAGAAACAGCAATTGAAATCGAGAAAAAACAGTTGAAAAAAGTAGGTCTGCTAGGAACCAAATTCACAATGGAATTAGATTTCTTTAAAGATAAGCTTGCTGAAAAAGGAATTGTAACGATTATTCCGGAGAGCGAAGAAGTGAAGGATTTTATCCATTACACTATTTTCGAAGAATTGGGAAGAGGACTTGCAACAGACGAAACAAAAAAGCGTTATTTGGAAATAGCAAATGAATTGATTAAAAACGGGGCAGAAGGAATCATTCTAGGATGCACCGAAATTCCCTTGGTAATAAAAGAAGGGGACTTAAATGTTCCAATTTTTGACACTACTTTAATACATACACAAGCAGCAATTAATTTTCAATTGTTATAAAAAAAAGGTGTTAAGATATTGAGATGCTAAGGTTCTGAGGTTTCTGTAAGTATCGTAAAAATAAAAAAGAGGCAAATTCAAGAAATTGAATTTGCCTCTTTTTTTTACTTAGCATCTCAGTATCTCCGAACCTTAGCACTTTAAAAAAACTATTTCTTCTTAGGCTCTTCTTTCTTTGCAGTTTCAGAAGCCATTGTTTTTTTCTTGTAAATCGGAATAAAGTAAGAAACCGTATAGTTGAAACCGATTCCAAAACTTCCATCGTAAGTTCTGTTGAATCCTGGAATATAAAGGTTTTCAAAATTATTTGGTTCTTTGTTTGTAGCCAGAAGTTTGAGCTGAACACCAAAACCAACAAATACGTTTCTAAATACCTGTGCTTTTAATCCCATTGCAACTTCAATCCAAGTTGCTGTAAGACCGCTGTATTTTTGACCTTCAGTTACCGGAGGCAATTCGCCCCAATATGGATTCGGATTATAAATTTTGTAATTAATCAGTTCTTGGCTAAAAGTACTGAAACCTCCACGCATTCCTATCGTAATCAGGTTTTCCATATCCAGCCAGTTTTGATAAAAGTTATAATCAAAACCTGCTTTAATATAGGTTCCGTTAGCCGAAGACGTTAATCGGTCATCTTCAGTAGTTTTATCTTCATAACCTAATTCTGCGGCTATATAATATTTTTTTGTCAAGCGCCAGTCTCCTACAAATTCGATTCCTTTGTAATCTTTATCGTAAAGTCCGCGAGTTAGTTTGTACAAGTCAACACCAACACGAAGTCCGTAGCGATCAGTTTTTACAACGCTATCTTTTGGAGCTTCCTGAATTTCTGGTTTTGCCGTTTTTACAGTCTTTTCTGTTTGAGGGTTTTTAGCCACTATTGTGTCTTTATTTTTAGAAATTTCAGGTACATCCTGAGCAAAACCTAAAAACATTGAAAACAATAATGAAAGACTAAAAATAAACTTTAATGTGTGTTTCATTTTCTAATTCAATGTTAGGGTTTTCTAAATCAACTTCGGTCATCCAGAAAGTGTCTCCGTCTGGATCAGTATGCACAAAAGGGGCAACGTTTGTTAACTGAAAAACAGTTTTAAATCCGCAAGCTCTAGATACGTACACATTTTGTGTGGTATAGTTGAATTTTATAACATCAGTATTGATCGTTGTAGGCGTTTCACTTAAAGCGTTATAAATAAACTTGAAGGTTGTCGTGTTGTCATTTACTTTTAAAGGAATCATAACACTGCTTCCGCTGGTTACATATCTCAACGGATCATCAACCGCGAGACTTTCATTAAAAACAATTCCCTGTTCCATTCCGTCGCCAATAACTTTTAAGTTACTCACATTTTTAGTTTTTGTCGGATTGGCAATATCATAAAATGTAATCACCAATCTTGGCGTAGTTGGCGTGTTGGCGTCGCAAATATCATCTTTCTCGCAGCTAGATAAGCCAAAAGTGAAGAGCAGTAAAAGAGAAATTAGTTTTTTCATCTATTTTTTATCGAAGTTCTAAAAGTACAACATTTTCAACATGATGCGTCTGCGGAAACATGTCTACAGGTCTCACACGTGTCACTTTGTATTTTTCATCCATTAAAGCTAAGTCGCGTGCTTGAGTTGCAGAATTACAGCTTACATAAACTACTCTTTTTGGTGCTATTTTTAAGATTTGCTCCACTACATCTTTATGCATTCCGTCGCGAGGCGGGTCTGTAATAATAACATCTGGTTTACCGTGTTGCGCAATAAAAGCTTCGTTAAAGACTACTTTCATGTCACCAACAAAAAACTCGCAATTTGTAATATTATTGCGTTCTGCATTGGCTTTAGCGTCAATGATAGCTTCTGGAACACTTTCTACCCCAATTACTTTTTTTGCTTTTTTAGAAACGAATTGAGCAATTGTCCCCGTTCCTGTATATAAATCATAAACCGTTTCGTTTCCTGTAAGACCGGCAAAATCACGTGTTATTTTGTATAATTCGTAAGCTTGGTCAGAATTAGTCTGGTAGAAAGATTTTGCATTAATGCTGAATTTTAAACCTTCCATTTCTTCCAGAATATAATCTCTTCCTTTGTAAAGAATAACATCCTGATCGTAAATAGTGTCATTTTGCTTACCGTTTACCACATATTGCAAAGAAGTAATCTGTGGAAATTTTTCGTATAAATGGTCAAGAATTAATTCTCTATTTTCTTTGTCATCTTCAAAAAACTGAATTAAAACCATAATTTCTCCTGTAGAGACAGTACGAATCATCACAGTTCTCAATAATCCAGAATGTTCTCTCGGATTAAAAAATGCTAAATTATGTTCGTTTGCAAAAGTCCTGATTTCGTTGCGAATGGCATTTGAAGGATCTTCTTGTAGATGACATTTGTTGATGTCAAGAATTTTATCCCACATTTTCGGAATATGAAATCCTAAAGCATTTCTATTTCCTAAGTCTTCCGTGCTTCCAATTTCTTTTTCTGTAAGCCAACGGCTGTTAGAAAAAGAAAATTCCATTTTATTTCTATAGAAAAATTGTTTCTCAGAACCTAAAATATCTTCAAATTCTGGAAGCTCAATTTTCCCTATTCTTTGTAAGTGATTTTTAACTTCATTTTGTTTAAATGCAAGCTGCTGGCTGTATTTCATATTTTGCCATTTACAGCCTCCGCATACTCCAAAATGTTCGCAGATCGGATCTACTCTATATTCAGATAATTCGTGAAATTTTACAGCTTTACCTTCGTAGTAAGCCTTTCTTTTTTTTAATGTCTGTACGTCTACAACATCTCCAGGTACCACATTCGGAATAAAGATTACTTTTCCGTCAGGTGCTTTGGCTACTGAAACCCCTTTTGCACCAGCATCAAGAACTTGAATTTGATGAAAGACAACTTTGTCTGTATTTTTTCTTCCCATAGCGCAAAAATAAGCCTTTGAAAACTTTTACAAATTTAATTTTTGAAAAAATTTAGAAATTATTCAAAATATTAGTTTAATTGGCTATAAAAGTTAATTTTGTTTTAGCAATTACCCCGTAAAAATAGCTATTAACCTACGCTTATTCTTGTCTTTTTATGAAGTTGTATCATAAACTCTCACAAATCAGCTTTCTTAAAAAAAGTTATGCTTTTAAATTCCTATTTGTCGCTTTTATAGGTATTCATATTCCTTTAATTGGCATTTTATTTTTTGTCTTGTTTTTTGAACATGAGGTGTCATCGACTTCCATTCTTATTTTTTCTTTGATTATGACATTGCTGGCAACGGCAATAACACTTTTGGTTTTAAACAAGCTGATAAAGCCCATTGCCACAGCATCAAAGGCTTTGGATGATTATAGAACTTCAAGAAAATTGTCTGATCTTCCAACGGAATATACAGATGAAGCTGGACTGCTTTTGTGCAACATACAAGAATCTATTAATGAAGCTGAGAATTTTATCAACGAAAAACAGGATTTAATCTATATGCTTTCGCATGATTTGAAAAATTTTGCTGGGAATCCGCAAGGTCTGGCTCAATTGATTATAAGCGAAAATCCATCAGAATCGGTTAAGAATATGGCCGAATTGATTTGCGAGTCAACTGATCTTCAATTTAGATATATCGAAAATTTCATCAAGCTGCTAAAAGAACAAGATGATGTTGGAAAAGTAAATCAAGAAGCCAAGACTATTTCGTTTTCTAATATTCTTCCTTTTATTAATGAACAAGTCGAACAGCGATTACTAGACAAAAATATAAGACTAGATTTGGCAATAGATTGTGCAGAAGCTAAACTGAAAATAGATGAAGGACTTTTGATTCAGGTTTTGGTAAATCTAATCAGTAATGCGATTAAATTTTCTTATTTTGAAAGTGAAATAAAAGCCAGAATCTTTTTAGAAAATTCAAAATTGATTATAACGGTAAAAGACCACGGAATAGGTTTTGATAAAAATCAGATTGAAGAATTATTTAAAAAATTCACCAAAATGAGCCGACTTGGAACTGCAAGTGAAGGTTCTACGGGAATCGGGCTTTACTTATGCAAAAAAATCATCGAAAGAAATAAAGGGCAATTGACCGCATCAAGTAAAGGGAAGAATAAAGGCGCAGAGTTTAGAATTGAATTTGATGTCTAAATACAAAAGGGTTATTAAGGTTTTGAAATGCTTAATAACCCTTTTTATTCCTTTTGAGGTGCTACCAAAGCTGATGAACCGAAGGTTTGATCAGATCGGTGTAGATTTTATTCATTGAGGTAATTTGTTCTGAAGTTAATTTTGGAGTATCATAAACCGATAAATTTGACAAAACATGTTCGGTTTTTGATGCGCCCGGAATGATGCAACTGACTTCATTAAAACTCAAAATCCACTGAAGGGCGATAGCGGCTAAATTTTTAGATTCAGGAAATAAAGCTTTTAATTCTTCAACAGCCTTTAATCCTAATTCATAATCAATTCCAGAGAAAGTTTCGCCTTTATCAAAAGCTTCTCCGTTACGATTAAAATTGCGATGGTCCTGAGGTTCAAAAGTGGTTTTCGAATCAAATTTACCTGTTAAAAGTCCGCTTGCTAGTGGCACTCTCGCAATTATCCCAATGTCTTTCTTTTTGGCTTCAGAGAAAAACAACTCAGAAGGACGCTGGCGAAACAGATTAAAAATAATCTGAACCGTAGTTACATTAGAATATTCAATTGCTTTTAAAGCTTCTTCAACTTTTTCAACACTAACACCCAGATTAAGAATTTTCCCCTGATCTTTTAATCGGTCAAAAAGTTCAAATATTTCTGGACGATAGTACACTTCTGTAGGCGGGCAGTGAAGCTGAATCAAATCGAGTGTTTCTAAACCAGTTCTTTTTAAGCTGTCTTCAACAAATTTTTGAAGCACTTTTGGAGTATATCCTTCATTAACATGCGGATTTATCTGGCGCCCGCATTTTGTGGCAACAAAAATACGTTCAGAACGTGAGCGAACGACTCTTCCAACAGCAGTTTCGCTTAATCCGTTTTCATAAACATCGGCGGTATCAATAAAGTTTACGCCATTGTCAATAGCCGTATTCAAAAGTTCATCAGCCGTTTTATCATCAAAACCTGATCCCCATTTTCCGCCAACTTGCCAAGTGCCAAGTGAGATTTCAGAGATATTGAAGTTTGTTTTTCCTAGTTTTCTGTAGTTCATTTTTTTTAGGTTCAAAGGTTCAGAGGCTCAAAGTGGCAAAGGTTTCTTTAGAGAAGTTTTTTAAAAACTTTGTACCTCTGCACCTTTGCCACTTTGAACCTTAAGGATTAATCAAATAAATCCGAAGACAAATAACGATCGCCACGATCGCAAATAACAGCAACTACGACTCCAGATTCTAATTGTTCGGCAATTTTTAAGGCAACGGCAACAGAACCTCCGCTGCTCATTCCTGCAAAAACACCTTCTTCCAGAGCTAATCTTTTAGTCATGGCGCGCGCTTCTTCTTCGCTTACATCCACAACGGTATCTACTTTAGAAGCATCAAAAATTTTTGGAAGATATTCCTGTGGCCATTTACGGATTCCAGGAATCTGAGAACCATCGCTAGGCTGTGCGCCAATAATTTGAATATTTGGATTCTTTTCTTTCAAATAAGTCGAAGTTCCGATAATAGTTCCAGTTGTTCCCATAGCAGAAACAAAATGCGTTACCGTTCCGTCGGTATCATTCCATATTTCTGGTCCGGTTGTTTTGTAGTGTGCTTTCCAGTTATCATCATTCGCAAACTGATTCAGCATCAAATAGCCGCCTTGTGCCACTTTTTTATCTGCATAATCTCTGGATCCTATAATTCCTTCGCTGGCAGGCGTAAGAATCACTGTAGCGCCATAAGCACGCATGGTCTGAGTTCGCTCTTTGGTTGAATCTTCAGGTAAAACCAACTCGATTTCAATGCCAAATAATTGCGCTATCATAGCCAAAGCTATTCCGGTATTTCCGCTGGTTGCCTCAATTAATTTATCTCCTTTTTTGATGTCGCCACGTTCCAGTGCTGCGGCAATCATATTGTATGCAGCTCTATCTTTTACGCTTCCTCCCGGATTATTTCCTTCTAGTTTCAGTAAAAGTTTTACATTTTTATTCTTAACCAAATTGACCGTTTCCATCAACGGAGTATTGCCAATGAGGTTTAATAATTTATGTGAATTCATGTTATTTCTTTTCTTTTATTTTGACTTCAGTAGTAGTGGTATTTAAAACAATGGAATCTTCTGGAATAGATTTGGTAATCCAGGCATTTCCTCCAACAATACTGTTTTTTCCAATTACAGTTTCCCCGCCTAAAATTGTCGCGTTTGCATAAATGCAGACATTGGCTTCAACGGTTGGGTGTCTTTTGGCATTTTTCATTTCCTTGCTTACGCTTAATGCGCCAAGCGTAACACCCTGATAGATTTTTACATGTTTTTTAATAACAGTTGTCTCACCAATTACTATACCTGTTGCGTGATCAATAAAAAATGGCGATGCGATATCGGCTCCTGCATGTATATCTGTACCTGTAATTCTATGCGCGTATTCGCTCATTAATCGCGAAAAAAGCAGTAAGTCGAGATGATATAATTCGTGGCTTAGTCTGTAAATTGCGATGGCATAAAATCCAGGATAACCCAAGTATACTTCATCGATGCTGTTTGAAGCGGGATCATTTTCAAGAATATATTCGGCATCCTGATTTAGCTTTTCTAAAACGCCAGGGAGCTTTTCTAAAAAACGGTCCCAAATAGATTCGCATAAATTTTGAGGTTTTTTGCAGGCTAAAACCGCAATTTCCTTAAAACGGAACTCCAGTTCATCAATGCTCTCGTCCAACGCTGCATTCGAATCAAATAGCGTATAAAAAAGCTTTTCTGTAAAGTCTTCCGTTTTGGTTTTAATGCCGTAATTTATGTGTGAATGGCTCTTTAAAGCTCTTATATTTTGTATGATATTGTCTTTTGTCACAATGGTAAAAATGAATGAATAATTTTGGAACGTTAAAAGTAAGGCGTTTTTTGGAAATAAAATCACGATTTAACGAAAGAAATTTTGCTTGCAAAGTTTGATTTGTGATAAAAAACGAATTATAAACGGTTCTTTTTTATGCAATTCTTAAGAAGTTTATTGCGTAAATTAGCTTATAAAATATATTAAAATGAAAAACAATCAAACATTTAAAAGCGATATTTCCGGGGCTTCCTTTCCTGAAAGTGAGAAAATATACGGAAGGGCAATTCATGATCCTATTTTAGGATTGATTAAAAAAGAATATCCTGATTTTGATGCTGAAGACTGCATTTCTATAAATGAGTTAAATGTTTATCGCCAAAAATATATTTCAAATTATCTTTCTTCTGAAATTGGAGCGCTTTCTGCAATGGAGAAAAATGTTATTTCTTCATTAAAAGAAGATAAATCGATTGTAAGTATTGTGGAAGAAGAGGAGGAAACAAGAAATCTAGGGCAGATAGTGGCAGATAAAGTGGCTGATTTTGGAGGAAGTTGGACTTTTATTATTTCGTTTGTAGTTTTTATTTCGATTTGGATTGGGTCTAATGTTTTTATTTTCTTAAACAAAGGATTTGATCCGTATCCATTTATTCTTTTAAATTTAATTCTATCGTGCGTTGCAGCTTTACAAGCACCTGTGATTATGATGAGCCAAAACCGTCAGGAAGAAAAAGACCGCAATCGAGCTAAAAAAGATTTTATGATTAATCTTAAATCAGAGTTGGAAATTAGATTAATTCATGATAAAATTGATCATCTGATTATGCATCAGCAACAGGAATTAATCGAAATTCAGAAAGTGCAAATCGAAATGATGAACGATATTTTGGATCAGATTAAAAAGTAAATGCTGGTTAAAATTCCAAATTTTTTAAATCCCAAATTCCAAAAAAGAGCGAAGCGATTTTTAGAAAATCTAAAATCTAAAATCTAAAATCTAAAATCTAAAATCTAAAATCTAAAATCTAAAATCTAAAATCTAAAATCTAAAATCTAAAATCTAAAATCTAAAATCTAAAATCTAAAAATAAAAGTGTTTAAGATAGTAGCCGCCCAGCATAAAAAATAGATTTATGATTGCCATTCTCCAGATTAGTTTTTTATAATTTCTTGATTTATCTAAGAAATGAAATGCCGAAAAAATAATGAGTAAAAGGCAGGTATAAATGGCTGGATACATTTTAAAAGCAGCTAAAAAATCGCCTTGAAAAAGTAAGAATAAAGACCGCTGAAATCCGCACCCTAAACAGTCATAACCAAACACGGTTTTGAACAGGCAAGGAATCATATATTTCTCTAAACTCATGGCAGATCTTTTTTGCAATTTTACTAAAAAAATATGACAAACGTTTGGAGCAGTATAGAAGTACTATTTGAAAGTTTTATATTTTTGAAATCTTAAAATAAAGAAAGGATGAAAACTTTTAAAATTATAATAATGATTCTTGCGATTTCGGTCGCCTTATACGAACAGGTTTCGGAAGAAAAAAACATCTATATCATGATTGCTGCAATTGTAGTTTTTATGTTCGGAATGATGCAGTTGAGTGCAAAAACGCCAAGTAAGAATAACGATAAAGAGGAGTAGAATGTTGTTAAAAGGAGATAAGGTTTCAGTACTTGATGAAGCCATAAACGGAACGGTAGTTTCGGTTAAAAATAACGAGGTTTTGATTGAAACAGAGGAAGGTTTTATGATGACATTTTTAGTCAATGAATTGATTAAGGTTCAAGAAACCAGTGATTTAATTAATTCTATTAAAAGATTTGATTTAAATGAAGTTTCAAAAGAAAAAACTGAGCCCAAACCGAGAAGTTTTGTCAAAGAAAAGAAAGATAAGCGTGATGTTGGTGTTCCAGAATTTGATTTGCATATTGAAAAATTGGTTCCAAATAAACGCGGAATGTCAAACTATGATATTTTGACATTGCAGACTGAAACGGCAAAAAGGCATATCGAATTTGCGATAAGAAACCGCATTCCGAAAATCGTTTTTATTCACGGTGTTGGTGAAGGAATTTTGAAAGCGGAACTCGATTTTTTATTAGGCCGTTATGACGGAATTGATTTTCAAGATGCCAATTATCAAAAATATGGTCTTGGAGCTACAGAAGTTTATATTAGACAAAACAATAAATAAAAACAATTTTTCTGCAGTAAAAAGGCCTGCTTTAAAGCATAAAAAAACGTCTGTTTTTTGAGATGATTCTACAACTAAATCAAATCAAAAAACAGACGTTTTTTGTAGGAATTGTTTTTGCTGATTTCTTTGCAGAAATCTATTTTTTTAGTTTGTCACTGTTCTATTAATTTTTCCAAGAACAAAACTGCTTCCCAATTTAAAGCTGCTATTTCCTTTTTGTAAAATTACATTTTTAAGCACAATTGTGTGCTCATAAACTTGCCCGGTCAAAGTAGTAGTAACTTCAATAATTCCGCTTACATTAGCAACTCCCACTTGGCCTGTCCATGTTTCTTCAATTGCTGGTGCAGACGGCTGTATTTTGGCACACACAAAAGCTGGCGTTATAGAGCCAGTTCCTTCTTTCGCAGTTTTATAAAACACTTTATTTTGTGTAGCACTTATTAAACTTGTACGAGGCTGATTGCTTGGCGTAACAACATTGACAAGTAAAGTAGGATCTATATCATCAATCGATAAATAGAATGTATTGTTGTAATTGTAAACTCTAGCAACTTCGTCGCACTCATAAGCAGAACCATTCGGATTGGTTTTGAAAGTCAGATTGGCTGGTGTTATAACAGTATTGTATGTTCCAAATACAAATTCTGCTTGTGTTTGGTTTCCTGCTGGTTTGGCAAATGTGATATTTCTAAAAATAATACTGTGCTCATAGCCTTTAATTCTAGTGCTTCCATCAGTTGCGCTTGAATCTACTAGTTGAGTGGTCGCGATTTCGATTAGACCATCAATTCCAAGCCATTCTTCGGTTACTTTTGGAGTGCTTGGCGGAATCGTACCGCAAATGTTTTCTTTTGCAACAGTTCCATCATAAGCTCTATAAACTACTCTATATGATCCATTGCCTTTAGAATCTATTGTGTATGTTTTGGTGCCATTGTCATTGATAATTGCTCCTTCTGGCATTTGAAGTAAAAGAGCTTCTTGAGACTTTAATTTATAAATTAAAGTATTGGTTGTAGGATCACAAGCTTGAGATTCCGCAATATCTTCAAAATCTATTTTATCTACAGTCAAATCTCCATCATCGCATCCGTTTAAGAAAAGAGCAAATAATAGGAGGGCAGCATATTTTTTCATCGTAAAATTTATTTGGGTCAAAAATAGTGAAAAAATTGCCAAATGATATTTAAGATTTGACAATTGATATTTCTTAACTTTGCAGCAATGAAAAAAGTATATCTAGATAATGCCTCAACAACAGCAATGCGTCCTGAAGTTATTCAGGAAATGACAAAAATAATGCTTGAGGATTACGGAAATCCGTCTTCTACACATAGTTTTGGACGAAACGGTAAAACAATATTAGAACTTTCAAGAAAGAGTATTGCGAAGCATCTCAATTGCACTGCTCAAGAAATCATTTTTACTTCTGGCGGGACTGAAGCTGATAACTGGATTTTGCGTTCTGCAGTTGAAGATTTAAAAGTACAAAGAATCATTACTTCAAAAATTGAACACCATGCGGTTCTGCATACCGTTTGGGCGCTTCAAGAAGAATACAATATTCAGGTAGATTACGTTAATGTCAATCCAGACGGAAGTTTAGACTTAACGCATTTGTCCAATTTGTTGTCTGATGAAAAAAAGACAATAGTGAGTTTAATGCATGTTAATAATGAAACAGGAACTATTCTAGATTTAGATCGCGTAAGTCTGATTTGCAAGCAATACGATGCTTTGTTTCATTCAGATACAGTTCAGTCTGTTGGGAAGACAGAAATCGACCTGCAAAAGACTCCTGTTGACTTTATTTTGGCTAGTGCGCATAAATTTCACGGGCCAAAAGGAATCGGATTTGCTTTTATTCGAAAAAATTCTGGTCTGCAGCCATTGCTTTTTGGAGGAGAACAAGAAAAAGGACTTCGTGCTGGAACTGAAGCTGTACATCAGATTGCCGGAATGGCAAAAGCTTTGTCTATTTCTTATGAAAAATTAGACGAAGAAAGAGCTTATATTTCAAGTATAAAAAAATATCTGATTGAGCAGTTGGAAATTCATTTTCCAGGTTTTAGAATCAACGGAAAGAAAGATGATTTCTATAACATCATCAATATTATTCTGCCTTTTTCATCAGATAAAACTTCGATGCTGCTTTTTAGTTTGGATATGAAAGGAATTGCGGTTTCAAGGGGAAGCGCTTGCCAGTCTGGAAGCATAAAACCTTCGCATGTTTTAAACGAGATGCTTTCGGAGACTGATTTAAAATTACCAAATCTCCGAATTTCATTTAGTCATAACAACACCAAAGAAGATATCGATTGGTTGGTTGAGAGTTTGAAAACTGTCTAAGTTTCTAAGATTAAGGTTCTGAGATTTTAAGTTTTTTTAACCGCGAAGTGCACTAAGAATTATACAAAGAGATTTTTCAGAGCCATTAAAATGAAAAGTCCGCAAAGCTTTATCAAAAGCTTTGCGAACTTTTTTTAACTCTATTTAGATTTTCAATAAGATCTTTTTTGTGTACTTTCGGTAAAATTATTCTCAAAGTTTTTCAAAAACCTGAAACCTGAAACCTGAAACCTGAAACTTGAAACAAAAAAGCTATTTACGAATTACTTTTACCTGAGAATCTTTAGTTAATTTGATAATGGTTGAGGACTTTCCGTTGATTTTGTCTTGGTTTAATTTTACAACATAATCTACGCCATTGATAATTTCAGGACTAATATCTTTGAAACTGTGCGGCGTTGGCTGTCCAGAAATGTTAGCTGAAGTGGAAACCAAAGGCTTTTTCATTCTTTCCATCAATTTATAGCAAAAAGGTTCTTTTACCAATCTAACTCCAAGAGATTTGTCGGCCGCAATGATGTTTGGCGCAACGTTTCTGGCATCATCCAAAATTAAAGTAGTTGGTTTTTCAGATAGATCCATAATTTGCCATGCAACTTCAGGAATATCTTTAAAAACGTTGTACATCATTTTTTCGCTGTTCATTAAAACAATCATGCTTTGGGTTTCTGCTCGCTGTTTTAATTTATAGATTTTAGCAACAGCCTCCGCGTTTGTGGCATCGCAGCCAATTCCCCAAACCGTATCTGTTGGGTACAGAATTATACCTCCGTTTTTAATTACTTCGTATGCGTTGATGATTTCTTCGTTCATTTTACAAATAATAATACTGAAATAAGAATGCAAAGTTATGCATTTTACTTGTAATTGTTTTTTAAGGCTTTTTTATCAGTAACTATAAAAGGAGTTCTTTTGAAAAATAACACGATCTGTCCAGCCTTTTAAAGTGTATTGACTCAAAATGGAATCTGGGATTTTCTCGTATTCATTTTCAAAAAAAGCGACAGGTATAACCGGATTTTTTTCGTCAATTATTAAAATGTTATTTGGATTATAAAAATCGTAATTTTTAATATCCGCATTTGTGGTTATGAGTTTCTTCTCTAAACCTAAACTTTCAAAAACCCTAAAAGTAAGTCCGATTTGACCAAGTCGGTTAATGTCTAAAAGCACTTTCGAACGATTGATATAATCATTTACTTCGCTTAAAGGCATATGGCTTTTTATGTATGTGATATTTTTATCATTGTCTTTTTGCTTTTTATCATAAACAATGAATTTGAATTTTGAGTTTTGCGAAGCTAGATTAGCTGCAATCCTTTTTAGTATCGGAAGGCGTTTGTCAATTGAACTGATATTGAAAACATCGTATTCAAATTTATCGTTGTAGATAGCATTTTCTGAATTGTAAATCCAGTTTGGAGCAAATTTTAAATTGAATTTTTCGCAATCTTCTTTTTCAAATGAGAAAACCTCATCAAAGCAATGAAGAACTCTTTTGATTTTTGGACAGCGATAAGTGTTGTCATTAAAAAATCCAATTGATTTTTTAGTGTAATTTTTAAATTCTAAAATGCTTTCAGGGGTTATAAAATCACCTTTTATAGTTAAAATTACATCTTGAATCTGGTCGTTTTTCTTTAATTCATTAATAATTTCCTTTCCGTAATGCTGGTGTTTTAAATTGGTTTTGAAAAATGCTTTTAATATAACATTATAAGCTTTATGAAATACAGAAGGGTATTTATATTTGAAAGTGTTAAAATCGATATGGCGGACAGTATGTCCTTGTTTTTCTAAGTCTGCTGCTATATGTTTGTTAAGTCCCCAGTTGTCTAAACTTATAAGAGTAATATGCATTATCTACGAAATAGTTTTTATTAGTTGGTAAAACTAGCTAAATTTGCTGAAACAATTTTTATGATTTTAAGATTAAATCGCGGATATGAAAAATTTGAAAATATTCTTTTGGAATATATTCGTTTTTTTGATACAAAAGGAGAAAACTTTGTAATTGGCCAGCGCAATCAGATAAAACTTTTTGATTTAGACGATAAAAAAATAAACATAAAATCGTTTAAAGTTCCGCACCTTATCAATAAAATTGCTTATAAATACTTCAGAAAATCAAAAGCAAAACGCTCTTTTGAGTTTGCAAACAAATTGTTAGAATTGGGAGTTGGAACTCCAAAGCCTATCGCATTTGCTGAATTTTCATCGATAGTAGGTTTAGAAAAAAGCTTTTATGTAAGCGAACAATTGGAATGTGATCTTACCTATAGAGAATTGGTAGAAATTCCAGATTTTCCAGATCGCGACAATATCTTAAGACAGTTTACTAAATTTAGCTTTGATCTTCACGAAAAAGGAATTGAATTTTTAGATCATTCCCCGGGAAATACTTTAATTAAAAAGAATGCCAGCGGGAATTATGATTTCTTTTTGGTTGACTTGAACAGAATGGAATTTCATGATTCGATGTCTTTTGAAATGCGCATGAAAAACCTTTGTCGTTTAACGCCTTTAGAAGAGATGGTTGCGACAATGAGTAATGAATATGCTAAATATTATAAATCAGAATCTGAAAAGAAGATTTTTGAAACTTTATGGAAATATACTTCAGATTTTCAAGAGAAGTTTTATAGAAAAAAACGCTTGAAAAAGAAACTTAAATTCTGGAAGAAGTAATTCTTCTTAATTCATTATAGCGAATATAAACGCTATAAGCATTTAGATAACATATAATAACACCTTTTTTTCCATCCAAAAAACCAAAGCGGATTATAAACTGATACAAGAATGTATATAGGGGATGGAGAAGATGCAATAAGAAGTAAGGCTTTATTCCTTTAACCAACTTTTCATTAGCCTTAAGAATTCCGTAATGATGCATTTTTGATTTATAGTCTTCATAGGACGAATATGAAAAATGTATGATTTTATGTTTTAGGGAATCAATTGGTCCGTTTACAATTAATTTCTCATGAACGGTTCTTTCTTCGTTATATCGGCATTTTGACTTGTCTAAAAGCCTAAAAATCTTATCGGTTTGCCAGCCGCTAAAATTCAATCGACTATCTTTAAACATAAAAATGCGGTAGATAAAATAAGCGCTTATAGCATTTTCAGAATTAATTGCAGTAACAATTTCAGATTTTAATCCTGATGTTAATCTTTCGTCGGCATCAATAAATAAAACCCATGAATTTTTTGCTTGATCCAAGGCAAAATTTCGTTGAGAAGTATAATCAACAAAACGGTGCTGAATTAATTTTACATTTTTGAAAGACTCAACTATGCTTACTGTTTTATCGGTGCTGTAGGAATCGATGACAATTATTTCGTCAGCAAAATCAATGTCTTCCAGAAGTAATTTTATATGCTGTTCTTCGTTAAGCGTAATAATCAGGACTGATAATTTTTGCTTTTCATTATTCATTATAGATTCCTTTTACTTTTTTCAATTTTTATATTCTTGAAAATAAGTTTCGAGCTTTTGGAGCATTAATTCCAAAGGATATTCAGCGTAATATTCGAAAGTATGTTCTTTTATGTATTGCTCTGTATGTTTCTCGTAGATTTCAGGTTTTAAATCTTTTAAATGAACTGAAACATTTTTTGCTTCATTTTCAAATAATTGCCATGTTTCTTTTCTAACAGAAGGAGTAAAAATAGAAAAAGTTGGAACCTCAAGAGCTTTAGCCATATTTACAGCGCCGCCTTCATTTCCAATAAGCATCTCGCATTGAGAAAGTAAGGCTAAAAACTGACGCAAATCGGTTGCGTATAAATCAAAAATAATATGTTTTTTGGTTTCTTCCGAACAATAATTATAAACCTCTAAAGCTTGTTCTTTTTGGTTTGGAATATAATTAAATAGGATCGTGGCATTTGTTTTGGCTACAGTAAAATCAATAATTTTTGCCATTCCGTCAAGCGGATATGTTTTGTAATGCTCGCTACCTAAAATTCCAAACATAATCAATGGTTTTTCTGGATCTACATTATAGCTTTTTAAAATGTTTTTTGCTTCAGCAATTTCAGATTCTTTTAAAAAGATCTTTGGTTTTACATTTGTAATCTTTTCAGAGAAAAAAGGTTTAAGAAGCAATAATCTGTTTTCAATTGCCAAACCAAATTCAGATTTTATGGCATCAAAACGCTCGTAACTGTAATTATAAAATATGTTGGAATACCACTTATGGTAAGAAACTTTATATTTTGCGCCAGAGAAAAAAGTTATTAGACTAGTTCCCAATTTACTGTATACGTCTATTACAGCATCGTATTTTTTCCTTCGAATCTCAAAAATGAATTTAATAAACTCAAAAGTCGATTTTCGGATTTTATTAGTCACCGGTATGATGTTATCAATATTCGGATTTTCTAAAAGAACATCAATCGAATTAGGATAACACATATAGTCAATTGTAGAGTTTGGAAACTTGGCTTTAAGATTGTTGCAAATAATTGTGCTCGTTAAGACGTCTCCAATTCTTTTTTGCTGAATGACTAATATTCTCATTTGGGTTTTTGTTCAATTAGAAGGCTAAAATACAAACTATTTTATGAAGTCTACAAGTGATGGCGGCAATAAGATTAAACTAAATTAAAAAGTTATATTTTTGTGCTCAACAAATTAAAATTTACAATGGGAATTAGCGGTCTGGTTATTACTTTCAATGAAGAAAAAAACATTGGAAAATGTATTGATGCTTTATTTAAAGTCTGTGATGAAGTCATTATTGTAGATTCTTTCAGCAAAGATCGTACAGTAGAAATAGCTAAAGAAAAAGGAGCTAAAGTTGTTCAACAGGCATTTTTAGGAGATGGTCCGCAGCGTACGCACGGATTGCCTTTTTGCAAAAATGACTGGATCTTAAATCTTGATGCAGATGAATTTCTTGATAAAGATGCTGAGGAATTTATTCTACAGAAAAAGTATTTGGAAGGAAATTACGATGCTATGAGTTTTAGAGTTAAAAACTTTTTGGCAGATAAATTAATTGATTTTTCAGGTTGGTATCCAGATCATAAAGTTCGTTTCTTCAATAAAAAAACGGCTCATCCTTCAGAATCTAAAGTGCACCAGAAAATTATTGCCCAAAACGAAAAAAAGGTGGCAGTTCACATTTTGCATTACGGATGGGATTCTTTTGACCAAATTATTGCAAAAAAGAACCAATATTCTGGATGGCATGCCCAGCAATTATTTGATCAAGGGAAAAGAATAAATGCTTTTAAACCTGTCCTAAACGGAACTGTAGCTTTTGTTCGCTGTTATTTCTTTAAAAAAGGAATCTTCAATGGTCTTGACGGATTGACAATTGCAATGATTCAGGCTTTTTTCTCTTATATGAAATATGCCAAGCTTATAAAGCTTCAGAAAAGCAACAAATAAAAAAATCCAAATTCCAATATAAATAATCAATTGGAATTTGGATTTTTAATTTTAGGATTTTTTAAATCTATACCGCAACATCGTACTCACGAAGCGCATTGTTTAAAGAAGTTTTTAAATCTGTAGATGGTTTACGAGTTCCAATGATTAACGCACAAGGAACTTGGTATTCTCCAGCAGCAAATTTCTTAGTATAGCTTCCTGGAATAACCACAGAACGAGCAGGTACATAACCTTTCATTTCAACTGGCTCATCACCTGTAACATCGATAATTTTTGTAGAGGCAGTCAAACATACGTTAGCTCCAAGAACAGCTTCTTTACCAACGTGAACACCTTCAACAACAATACAACGAGAACCGATAAAAGCGCCGTCTTCTATAATTACTGGAGCAGCTTGCAATGGCTCAAGAACACCACCAATACCAACACCACCGCTTAAGTGTACGTTTTTACCAATTTGAGCACAGCTTCCTACAGTTGCCCAAGTGTCAACCATTGTTCCTTCGTCTACATAAGCACCAATGTTTACGTAACTTGGCATTAAGATTACACCGCTAGAGATGTAAGCGCCATAACGAGCAACAGCATTTGGCACCACACGAATTCCTTTTTCAGCATAATTTCTTTTCAGCAACATTTTATCGTGGTACTCGAAAATACCAGATTCCCATGTTTCCATTTTCTGAATCGGGAAATACATAACAACTGCTTTCTTAACCCATTCGTTTACCTGCCATTTGTCACCAACTGGTTCAGCAACACGTAATTTTCCTGCGTCTACCAATTCGATCACTTCTCTAATGGCATCTGTGGTTGTAGTTTCTTGCAATAAAGCTCTGTTTTCCCAAGCTTGTTCAATTATAGTCTGTAAAGAATTCATACGTTTAATTTTTTGGCAAAGATAACGTATTTGTAGAAATGCAAAAAAGCAAAACTGCTTGAAAATGTTACAGATTTAACTTTTTGTTTCTTATTTGTAGGCTTAGTAAACACATATGAGTTTTTGATTAATACTATTACCACTAGAAGTTTTTTTTATATCAAAATATGACAAAAGTCAGGATTTCTCTTTTTTCTTCACTTTAATTTCGCAGTGTTGATCAACATTCCATTCCATAAATAATCATATAAGCAGTAAAATATGAATCAAGAAAATCACCTTCAAAACAGAGTAATCATTGACAAAGAAGTAAGCTGGGATAAGACTCAGGTTATCATGAGTAAAACAAATGCATACGGTATTATTGAATATGCCAACGAAGTATTTGTAGATGTTTGTGGTTACGAAGATTATGAATTAATGGGACAGCCTCATAATATCATACGTCACCCAGATATGCCAAAAGTAATTTTTAAAGTGCTTTGGGAAAATCTTAAAAACGGTAAAAACTTTCACGCTATTGTAAAAAACCTTGCAAAGTCTGGAAGATACTATTGGGTAATTACAGATTTTGAAATTGCCCGCGACGAAAACGACGTTATTGTAAATTATTTCGGAAGAAGGCAAGCCGTACCGCAAGAAGTAATTGCGATGCATATTGAACCTTTGTATAAAAAGTTATTGCAGATCGAAGCAGCAAGCGGAGTAGAATTTAGCGAGAAGTACTTGATAGGATTCTTAGAAGAGAAAAAGAGAACTTACGTTGAATATATTAAGGAGCTGATTTACGAACATGAAAAGTCACAATCTAAGTTTGCTAATTATTCTGAAGAAGAGGATGCAGGAGAGGAAGAAGAACATAGGGGTTTTTTCAGCCGTTTGTTCGGAAGATAAATTGAGTTATTTTTTAGGTTTGAATATTTGGATAAAGATCCGTCTTGAGTTTTCAGGACGGATTTTTTGTTTTAAGCTTAATTTAAAAAAAAAACATGAATTTAAAAGGTTTATATTTGTATTGTAAAATGAAAGCATTATGGAAGCGATTAGATTAGAATTTCAACCAGAGATTAGGGAGAAGGTACTTAAGTTGCTAAGCAAGTTTTCTCCTAGTGAATTGAGGATTATAGAAGAAGACTCTGACTTTGAGAACGATAAAAGAAAGGTGCATGCAGCTTATGCTAAATTAAAAAGTGGTAATGAAAAGTTGTATTCAGTAGATGAAGTAGACTCAATTTTAGACAATACATTTTCGGAATATGACAATTAAAATTTCGAATGAATTTTTAGAATTATTAAAAGACCAAGTTCATTATATTTATAAAGATAAACCTAGAGCAGCGCTAAAGTTTAGAAAAGATTTGCTTAAAAACATTAAAAAAGATTTAAAACATCCTTTTCATTTTACTAAGTCGAAATATTTTGATGATGAAAATATTAGAGATTATGTTTTTAAAGGTTACGTCTGTGTTTATGAGGTTGATGCTGATAAAGACATTGTTTTCGTTTTCGGTTTTATAAAATATAAAGAATCCCTTTAAAGATTATAATTTCACCTTCCTTACTTTTATAAAAATTTCAAAACATGCCAAGAATCCTTTCAATAGATTACGGACAAAAACGCACCGGAATTGCAGTTACAGACGAAATGCAGATTATAGCTTCGGGTTTAACTACGATTCCTACCCGCAATTTGGTTGACTTTTTAAAAGATTATTTTGCTAAAGAAAAAGTCGAAGCGGTTTTGATTGGCGAACCAAAACAAATGAACGGACAGCCATCAGAAAGCGCTTCAGTGATTAATGGTTTTGCAAAGCATTTTTCAAACATCTTTCCAGACATGAAAGTGATTCGTGTTGATGAGCGTTTTACTTCAAAAATGGCATTTCAAACCATGATCGACAGCGGTTTAAGTAAAAAACAGCGTCAGAACAAAGGTTTAATAGACGAAATTTCTGCCACAATTATGCTTCAAGATTATCTTTCCGCAAAAAAATAGCGCTGTTCGTCGTATTTTTTATTTATAATTTAATGGTTTTTAGAAAATCCTAACTTTTATCATCTAAAAATTAGTTTTTTTTTGCAATTAAAAAAGTACCTTTGCACTTTAAATAAAAATACTGTTATGCCTGACGAAACCATACGTTCAAATAGTGATGTAGTACTCATTGGCGCTGGAATAATGAGTGCCACTCTTGGAGTAATTTTGAAAGAATTACAACCAGATATAAAAATTGAAATTTACGAAAGATTAGATGTTGCTGCAGCAGAAAGCTCTGATGCTTGGAATAATGCAGGAACGGGACATTCTGCTTTTTGTGAACTAAATTATACTCCAGAAAAGGCAGACGGAAGCATAGATCCTAAAAAAGCAATAAGTATTGCAGAATCATTCGAGATTTCTCGCCAGTTTTGGTCTTACTTGGTACAGCAAAACAAAGTGCCGTCTCCGGATAATTTTATTAAAAGTGTGCCTCATATGAGTTTTGTATGGGGAGATAAAAACGTAGATTATTTAAAAAAGAGATTTGAGGTGCTGCAAAGCAATCCAATTTTCTCTGATATGACTTTCAGTACCAATTTTGAACAGCTTCAAAAATGGATGCCATTGGTAATGGAAGGCAGAAGTGCTGACGAAAAACTAGCTGCCACACATATGGAAATTGGTACCGATGTTAATTTTGGTGCTTTAACCAGAAGTATGTTCAATTACTTAGAAAAACTAGACGGTGTTTCTTTGTTCTTCAATCATGAAGTTAAAAAACTAAGACAGCGTGAAGATAAATCTTGGAGAATTAAAATTAAGGATTTGTCAACTGGAAAAACTCGTAAAGCCTATACTAAATTTGTATTTATTGGTGCAGGAGGAGGTTCTCTTCCTTTATTAGAAAAAGCAAATGTGCCAGAAGGAAATGGATATGGAGGTTTCCCTGTAAGCGGACAATGGCTGAAATGTACAAATCCAGAAGTAATTGCAAAACATCAAGCAAAAGTTTATGGAAAAGCAAGTGTTGGAGCTCCTCCAATGTCTGTTCCTCATATTGATACTCGTGTAATTGATGGTGAAAAAGCGCTTCTTTTTGGGCCATTCGCAGGATTCTCAACTCGCTTCCTTAAAAATGGTTCATATTTAGATTTGCCACTATCTATTAAACGTAACAACTTAATTCCGATGTTGGCTGCTGGATATCACAATATTCCATTAACGAAATATTTGATAGAGCAAGTGCGTCAGTCTCCAAAAGACAGAATGAAAGCTTTGCGCGAATATCTTCCAACAGCACGTTCAAAAGACTGGAAATTAGAAAAAGCAGGTCAGCGTGTTCAGGTAATCAAAAAAGATGAAAAAGAAGGTGGGGTTTTAGAATTTGGTACAGAAGTTATTAATACACACGATGGAACTTTAGCAGTTTTATTGGGTGCTTCTCCGGGTGCTTCTACAGCTGTGGCAATTATGATTGATTTAATTAGCAGATGTTTTACACATCAGATTAAAACACCAGAATGGCAAGCAAAATTAAAAACAATGATTCCATCTTATGGACAGACTTTAAACGACAAGCCAGAACTTTTAGAACAGCTTAGAAAACAAACAGCAGAAGTTTTAAAATTAAATTAAGCTTCTCATATTTCAATAAAAAAAAACAAATCCAGATGAATTAATCTGGATTTGTTGCTTTTAAGTCGGTTGTATTTTTTAGAATTTTTTCTGCCAGATTGCTCATCCAGATTAATTGCTCAATTACCATTTGCGCTTCCTGCATTTTCGCTTGTCGCGTTTCTTTGTCCAAATCATCATCTTCTGCTAAACGGGTAAAATGCCTGCGCTTTAATTCTTCAAATTGCAAAGTCACATCTTCTTTTTCAAAAAAAGTATCTTGTACCACAACTTCGTTTCTTAATACAGAAATAGAATGATCCAGATTGGCTAAAATAGTCTTGATGATATAATTAAAAGAATCAGATGCAGAAGTGGTTTGATGCGACTGAATATAAGTTGAAAGTGACGCCAAAGCAGATAACAAAGAGTGATTTAAAACCACCAATTTATTTACCAAAGGCATTGTTTTTTGTTTCGACTTAGGTTCCTGCATCATACGCTGAAAAGAAGTCATTAAATTTCCTATTTCAACAAAGGCATTTTTTCGGGCTAATTTATATGAAGTTGGAACTTCTCCCTTCTTATTGTAAAAATCTGCAATCTCTTTTAAGTAATTTCTATTGGCTCGAATGGTGTTTTCAATATGGATAGGTGTATTGATGAATTCCCAAGCCGGCCATAAAAACTGATTGGCAATAAAAGCTAAAGTTGCTCCTGCAAGTGTATCTAATATTCTGTATTGAATTACTTCATTAATATCTGGGGTTAGAATTCCGTAGATGAAAACCACGTACATGGTAACAAATGTTGCGCTAATCTTATAATTGATTTGGGTAAATGAAATTCCGAGCAGCATACATACAATAGAGAAAATACTCAACGCAACATGATTCTGAATGACAGATACAATTCCAAAAGCAATAATTCCTCCCAGAACAGTACCAAACATTCTGTTGTAAGACCGCTCTTTAGTCAAACCATAACCAGGACGCATGATGACTACAATGGTAAGGAGAATCCAATATACGTTTTGAAACGGCAGCGCTTGTCCAAGAAAAAAACCGATCAAAATCGTAATGGTTAATCGTATAGAATGTCTGAAAATTGACGAAGAATAACTTAAGTTTTCAATTAAAGTTCGAAGCGGGTAATACTGAGGAGTTAAAAACTTTTCAAGCTCTTTGTCTTTGTCTTTCAATTTATATGACTGCATTGCCAAAGAAAGCGCACGCTGGATCGTTTTAATTTTTCCAACCTGATTTTTTGCATATTTCAGCATATTGGTCAGCATTAAAACGCCTTCTGCCGCTTCTTCTTTTCCTAATGTCTTTTCGTAATCAAAAATGGCAAATTCAAGAGCATCCAATTCATTTTTCAAATCATGTTTGTCAACATAAGTACTAATATGGTTCACATTTTTTGAAAGCTTTTTTAAGGTAGAGGCTAATTTGTATGCTACATTTTGATAGGTTCTTAAAACATCTGGATGTTTGGCGAATTTTTCATGAAGTTTGCTGTGGTCAAATGAAGTGTATAAAGCCAATTCTTGAATTTCGACCAAAGTAATAAAAACCAAAAGCATTTTTCTGTTCTGGCTTGTAGTTCCAGAAGTATTCTGGTTTCCAATGAGCATTTTTCTTAAATCTTCGTGAATAAGATTTAATTCCACCTGTACAGCCAGCTGCTTTTCTATAATTGCTTTCCTGTTGGCTTCTGGACTCCATAAATCGCCTCTTAATTTAAGGTATTTGGCTGTGAGTTTTATTCCTTCGGCAATTTGTAATTCTACATATTTATAAGGCTGTACAAAATGAAAAACAAGCGATACTATCAAATACAAAATTCCTCCAATAAAAATAAAGCCTGAATATTCAAAAGCTTCCCAACCTTCATGTAAATGTCCAAAGGATAGAGAAATCGATAATAAAGCAGAGAAAGAAATCAAAGTAGCTCGCTGTCCGTAAACCGAAATCATAGAACATAAAAACAGCAGAAATCCTAAAAAGATATAAAAAAGTATAGGAAATGGATAAACAAGATTTACCAAAAGGTTAACTCCAGAAACAATAAAAGAAGCGGCAATTAACCCTTTTATTTTATGGCTGAGAGAACTCGGAATGTCGCTGGGATAAGTGTAAAATGCACCAAGCGCAATTGTAAATCCGATTTCAAAATGACCAAGAAAATTTAAAACTAAAACAGGAACAACAGAAGCAATAGTTACTTTAGAGGCATTGAGAAAGGAAGTACTGTTAGTAAATTTCGAAATTCGGTCAATCATAAAAAGAGGTTTACTAACAAAGGTAAGAATTGTAGGAGTGATTTTGGCATAATTATAGATGAGATTTTTAATGGCTTGCAAAAAATATGATATAATGCAGTATTAGAATTATTCATTGACTATTTTTTACTATTTTTGCCAGCTGAAATATCAGAACTTTAATTCTGTTTTTGCAGCACATTAAAACATAAATAAAAACAAATGATTTTACCAATTGTAGGATACGGTGATCCTGTTTTAAGAAAAGTAGGGCAGGATATTACACCAGAATATCCAAACCTAAAAGAAACGATCGCAAATATGTACGAGACGATGTACAATGCGTATGGAGTTGGACTTGCAGCACCGCAGGTTGGACTGCCAATTCGTTTGTTTGTGATAGATACAACGCCTTTTAGTGATGATGAGGATCTTCCTTCAGAGGAACAAAAAGATTTAAAAGGTTTCAAGAAGACTTTTATCAATGCTAAAATCGTTAAAGAAGAAGGAGAAGAGTGGGGGTTTAATGAAGGCTGTTTGAGTATTCCTGATGTGCGTGAAGACGTTTACAGAAAACCAACTGTTACAATCGAATATTGTGAAGAAGATTTTGTAATGAAAACGGAAGTGTTCGACGGGTTAATTGCAAGAGTTATCCAGCATGAATACGACCATATTGAAGGAATCTTGTTTACAGATAAAATCTCATCTCTAAAAAAACGTTTAATCCAAAAGAAATTGAAAAATATTACTGAGGGAAAAACGTCTCAGGAATATAGAATGAAATTTTACGCAGCTAAAAAAGCAAGATAAGTTTTCTAAATAATTAGAAGCAAAAAATAAATAAAATTCTTAATACTAATTTTAATAAAAATGAATTTAACGAAAATTTTAGCCATTTCAGGAAAACCAGGTTTATACGAATTAAAAGTACAAACTCGTACAGGTTTTGTGGCGGAATCATTAATTGATGGGAAGAAGATTACTGTAAATCTAAAAAGCAATGTAAGTTTATTGTCTGAAATTTCGATTTATACTTATGAAGGCGAAAAACCGTTAACTGAAGTAATGCAGCAGATTGCCGTTAAAGAAAACAAAGGACAAGCTATCTCTCATAAAGAAGATAACGCTACTTTGTCTGCTTATTTTAAACAAATTCTTCCTGATTATGACGAAGAAAGAGTTTATCCATCAGACATTAAAAAAGTATTAAGCTGGTATAATACACTTCAAGCAAAAGGACTAGTTACAGATTTAGCTCCTGCAGCTGAAGAACCAAAAGAAGAAGCGCCAGCTGCGGCTGAAAAACCAAAAAAAGCTCCAGCTGCTAAAAAAGCAAAAGCTAAAAAAGAAGAATAGTCATTTTTCTTTAAACATATATAATCCTGTTGAGAGTTTTCTTGACAGGATTTTTTAATTTTACAGAATCGAGTTTAAATCAAAAGAAAGTTCAAAATGAGCAGAGAAAACCAGTTAAAAGCATTTGAGAGATTATTGAATATCATGGATGAACTTCGTGAGCAATGTCCGTGGGATAAAAAACAAACTCTTCAGACATTAAGACATTTAACAATCGAAGAAACCTATGAGCTAGGAGATGCTATTCTGGACAATGATTTAAATGAAGTTAAAAAAGAATTGGGCGATTTACTGCTTCATATTGTTTTCTATGCCAAAATAGGCAGTGAAACTAATGATTTTGATATTGCTGATGTTTGTAATGAAATCTGTGATAAATTGATTCATCGTCATCCTCATATTTATGGAGATGTAAAGGTGGAAAATGAGGAAGAAGTAAAACAAAATTGGGAAAAGCTAAAGCTTAAAGAAGGCAAAAAATCTGTTTTAGAAGGCGTTCCTAGAAGTCTTCCAGCAATGGTCAAAGCAAGCCGAATTCAGGATAAAGTGAAAGGAGTAGGGTTTGACTGGGAAGAACCTCATCAGGTTTGGGATAAAGTGCAAGAAGAATTGCAGGAATTGCAAGACGAAGTAAAAACTGGAAATCAAGATAAAATTGAAGACGAGTTTGGAGACGTTTTGTTTTCTATGATTAATTACGCAAGATTCTTAAATGTAAATCCAGAAGATGCTTTAGAAAGAACCAATAAAAAGTTTATTAAACGTTTTCAATACCTAGAAAGTAAAGCAAACGAATTAGGTAAACCTTTAATGGATATGACGCTTACAGAAATGGATGTTTTCTGGAATGAAGCTAAAAAACTTTAGTTGTCGGCCAATTTCTTTAAAGCGCGAACGTCTTTAAGCATTATTTTTTTGCCAACTAATTCTATTAGTCCTAATTTATTAAAATCAGATAATAGACGAATACAGCTTTCTGTTGCCGTACCAATAATGCCTGCAAGTTCTTCTCTTGTTAGTTGCACTCTTAGTGTTTTGTCAGTATCTTCGCCAAATTCATCATGTAGGTGCAGTAAAGTTTCGGCAAGTCTCTGTTTAACTGTTTTTTGAACTAAAGCAATTTTTTCGTTCTCAGATTCCTTTAAATCTTCGCAAACAGATTGCATCATATTTAAAGAAAACTGATTGTTATTATTAAAGAAATTGATGATTTCAGCTTTAGGAATAAAACAAACTTCCATGTCGGCAATCGCTTTTGCAGTCAAATTTGCAGGCTCATTGCTAATCATAGAACGCTGTCCAAGAAGTTCACCAGATTTTACCAATTTAACAATTTGGTCTTTTCCGTTTGCGCTCAGTTTTGAAAGTTTTCCAACACCGTCTTTTACGCAGAAAACACCATTTGTTACTTCACCTTCTTCAAAAAGAGCCTCACCTTTTTTAATTTTGTAAGTCGTTTTGCTGCTGGCTAACTTAATAACTTCTTCTTTGTTAAGGGCTTTTAATGAGCTTAACTGGCGTACAATGCATTGATCACATTTATTCATGACAATATTTGTTTGCTGCAAAAGTAAGGATATTTGAGGGTTTTAACCACCTTTAGAAGGTAAATTTATTATAAATTAGGGTTAATTCTTTTTTGAGCTTTTTATTTTATAAATTTAGGAATCCAATTTCAAAATAACATGACAATTATCATCTTAATAATTGTGCTTTAATTGGAAATTTGTGGCAAATAAAAACAAGTTTATGAGGGAGCAAAGTTGTTTTCATTGTGGTTTAACTATTGAACAAAATGAAGAAATTGATTTTGATAATAAAAAGTTTTGTTGCGCTGGCTGTAAAACAGTTTACGAAATTTTCAGCATCAACGACCTAACATCGTATTACGATTTTGAAAAGTCTCCAGGAGCCACACCGCAAGACATCAAAGGAAAATATGATTTTTTAGAAAATGAAACTATTCTAGCAAAAGTTTTAGAGTTTCAAGAAGGCAACACTTCGATTGTTTCGTTAAATATTCCGCATATCCATTGCAGTTCTTGCATCTGGATTTTAGAAAACCTAAATCGTCTTCAGCAAGGAATTAGCACTTCTCAAGTTAATTTTCACGAAAAGAAAGTTAGAATTACCTTTAATTCAGATATAGTTTCGTTAAAAGAAATAGTTTATCTCCTAAGTTCTATAGGTTATGAACCTTATATTAGTTTAGAAAATTACGGATCAGCAAAAGCAAAAATCGACAGAAGTTTAACCTATAAATTGGGTGTTGCATTTTTCTGTTTCGGAAATATTATGCTGCTTTCATTTCCAGAATATTTCGAAATGAAAGAGTTCTGGCTCGATAGTTACAAACCATTTTTCAGATTATTGATTTTTCTTCTAGCACTGCCAACTTTTTTATACTCAGCAAGCGGATATTATGTTTCTGCTTATCATAGCATTAGAACGAGAATGCTTAATATTGATATCCCGATTGCTTTAGGAATTATCGTGATGTTTATTCGCAGTACTTATGATATGCTGATGGATCATGGTCCAGGTTTTTTTGACAGTTTGGCTAGTTTGATATTTTTTATGCTTCTTGGCAAAATGTTTCAAATTAAAACTTATAGTTTTTTAAGTTTCGAAAGGGACTTCAAATCATACTTTCCAATTGCGGTTACTAAAATCAATAAAGATGCTTCTGAGGAAAACGTTGCTGTTTATGATGTTTTAAAAGGAGACCGGTTATTAATAAGAAATCAAGAGCTTATTCCTGTTGATGGAATTTTAATTAGCGAAAGCGCCGAAATTGACTATAGTTTTGTTACAGGAGAAGCAGTCCCAATTACTAAAAAATCTGGAGATAAAGTCTTTGCGGGAGGAAAACAGATTGGTAAAGTAATCGAAATGGAAGTTTTGCACTCTGTTTCTCAAAGTTATTTAACCCAATTATGGAGCAACGAGATTTTTCAGAAAAAAGTAGACCAGAAGCATAAGACTATAACAGATGCAATAAGTCGATATTTTACCCCCATATTATTGCTCATTGCATTTGCTGGTTTTGGTTATTGGATTTTTAAAGATGCTAATACTGCTTTTAATGTTTTTACAGCGGTATTGATCGTAGCTTGCCCGTGTGCACTGGCTCTCACCGCCCCGTTTACTTTTGGAAACATATTGCGAATTTTAGGTAAAAAGAAATTTTATTTGAAAAATGCTGTTGTAATCGAACAGCTTGCCAAAGTTGATACAATAGTTTTTGATAAAACAGGAACTATTACAACTAACAAAAAGTCGAATATAATGTATGAAGGAAATTCTATTTCAGATTCAGATATTATATTGATTAAAAATGTATTGCGAGGTTCAAACCATCCATTAAGCCGAATGCTTTATGATTTTCTGCCAGAAGCGAAACGCATTAATATAGAAGACTTTCAAGAAATTACGGGGAAAGGCATTTTGGCTCTTGTTGATGGGAAAGAAATAAAAATTGGATCTGGACAATTTGTTAATGATATAGTTGCTGATGGTTCGGAAATTGAGAAGACAGCATTGCACATTAAAATAGGAGAGTTCTATTTTGGGAAATATACTTTTCAGAACCAATATAGAGAAGGCTTAGAAACACTTTTTGTAAATCTGAGCAAAAATTACCAAATAAAAGTGCTTTCTGGTGACAATGATGGTGAAAGATCAAACCTGGAATCCATTCTGCCAAAAGGTACCGAGTTGATATTCAATCAAAAACCCGAGCAAAAACTAGAATACATAAAGAAACTTCAGGAAAAAGGGCAAAATGTAATGATGGTTGGCGATGGATTGAATGATGCTGGAGCATTGGCTCAAAGTAACGTAGGGATTTCAATATCAGAAAACGTAAATGTCTTTTCGCCTGCCTGTGATGCCATTTTGGACGCAACAGAATTTTCACGTCTCAATTACTTCTTAAAGCTTTCCCATAAAGCTATTTTGATCATAAAAATGAGTTTTACATTATCACTGATTTATAATGTTATTGGGCTTGCATTTGCAGTTACAGGAAACCTGCTTCCATTGGTGGCTGCGATCATCATGCCGCTTAGTACAATTACGATTGTAAGTTTTGTTACTTTTATGTCTAACTATTTCAGTAACAAAAATTTAGAATGATTTTAAATTGTTTTGAAAGATATTTTTTATAAATTTAACATATCTTTTTGTTTATGATAATTATCATATTTTATGCCTCTTTAACAGAGTAATTTTGTTAATATAAATCCAAGGTATGAGTGTTATTTATTTATTAATTTCAGTAAGTATTTTTGTGGCAATCTGTTTCTTTATTGCCTTTATCGCAGCTGTCAAATCTGGACAGTATGATGATGATTATACGCCTTCAGTCAGAATTCTTTTTGATGACGAAACCAAAATTAATTCCCAAAATAATAATTCACCAATCGAAGAAAAACAAGTATAATTATGGAAATGGAACAGTTTTATTACGACAACAAAATTGTAAAAAAATTCATTTACGCCACAATACTCTTTGGTGTTGTGGGTATGTTAGTGGGACTTACCTTGGCGGTAATGTACCTTTTTCCCAACATGACAGATGGGATTTCGTGGCTGAGTTACGGCCGATTAAGACCGTTACACACTAATGCAGTTATTTTTGCCTTTGTGGGTAATGCCTTTTTTGCCGGTATGTATTACTCGCTGCAAAGATTGCTAAAAGCCAGAATGTTTAGTGATTTTCTGAGTAATCTTCACTTTTGGGGATGGCAGTTGATTATTGTAGCTGCCGCAATTACACTTCCTCTAGGTTATACTTCTTCTAAAGAATATGCAGAGTTAGAGTGGCCAATTGATATTGCAATCGCTTTGATTTGGGTTGTAATGGGAATTAATATGATTGGTACCATGTTGCGTCGTAGAGAGCGTCACCTGTATGTTGCAATTTGGTTTTATCTGGCAACATTTGTAACGGTAGCTGTACTGCACATTTTTAACAATATTGAAATTCCGGTTTCAGGTTTAAAAAGTTACTCTGTGTATGCTGGTGTTCAGGATGCACTTGTACAATGGTGGTACGGGCACAATGCGGTGGCATTTTTCCTTACAACTCCGTTCTTGGGATTAATGTATTACTTCGTTCCAAAAATTGCAAATAGACCTGTTTACTCCTATAGATTATCAATTATTCACTTTTGGTCTTTAATCTTTATCTATATTTGGGCTGGACCTCACCACTTATTATATTCTGCATTGCCAAACTGGGCTCAGAACTTAGGGGTTGCATTCTCAGTAATGTTAATTGCTCCATCTTGGGGAGGTATGATCAATGGACTTCTTACATTAAGAGGGGCTTGGGATAAAGTTCGTGAAGAACCAGTTTTAAAATTCTTCGTTGTGGCAATTACGGGTTATGGTATGGCGACTTTCGAAGGTCCAATGTTATCTTTAAAAAACGTAAATGCTATTGCACACTATACTGACTGGATCGTAGCTCACGTACACGTAGGAGCTTTAGCTTGGAACGGTTTCATGTCGTTTGGTATTATCTATTGGTTGATTCCAAGAATGACAAAATCGGAGTTATTCTCTAAGAAATTGGCAAACTTCCATTTTTGGATTGGTACTTTAGGTATTATTGTTTATACAATTCCGTTGTATGTGGCAGGTTTCCAACAAGCATCAATGTGGAAACAATTTAATCCAGACGGTACTTTAACTTATGGAAATTTCCTTGAAACGGTAACTGCTATTATGCCAATGTATTGGATGAGAGCTATTGGTGGTACTTTGTACTTGGTAGGTATGCTTACATTAGTTTATAATATTGTGATGACAATCAAAGCAGGAAATCCAGTAGAAGATGAATTGGCTCAGGCTCCGGCATTGCAAACCATAAAAAGCGGTAGATTAAGCGGAGAGAAATTCCACTCTTGGTTAGAAAGAAAACCAATTCAATTAACTATTCTAGCTACAATCGCAATTTTAATTGGAGGTATTATTCAGATTGTGCCAACAATTATGGTGAAATCAAATATTCCAACTATTTCAAGTGTAAAACCATATACGCCGTTAGAGCTTGAAGGACGTGATTTATATATTAGAGAAGGTTGTGTTGGATGTCACTCTCAATCAATTCGTCCTTTTAGAAGTGAAGTTGTACGCTATAACGGACCACAATCAAAAGCAGGTGAGTTTGTTTACGATCATCCATTCTTATGGGGATCTAAACGTACAGGACCAGACTTGTTAAGAGTAGGTGGTAAGTACAACGACAATTGGCACTTTAACCACATGTGGAATCCGCAAAGTACATCTGCTGGATCAATTATGCCAGGTTACAAATGGCTGTTCGATAACAAACCAATGGATATTTCTTTGACGCAGAAGAAAATGCAGGCAATGATTTCATTAGGTGTGCCATATTCTCCAGAAGATGTTACAAATGCGCAAAAAACTTTAAGAGAGCAGGCGGTTAAGATAGAAAAAAGCTTAGAAAGCGATCCTGATTTCGTTAAGAGTTACGAAGATAGCCGTAAAAAAGCTGAAGCAAAAGGCGAGAAATTTATTCCGATGAACGAAAGAGAAATCGTTGCTTTGATCGCTTATATTCAAAGACTTGGTACTGATATTAAAGTAAAAGAAACTAAATAACAGCATTATGTTTGAACAAATAAAACACAATATGGAAACAATATCGGGTGTAGAATTATACCCGATTATTTCCCTCTTGATTTTCTTCTTCTTCTTTGTAGGATTAGGTATTTGGGTGTTCTCTTATAGAAAAGAAAAAATTCAAGAAATGAGTAATATACCTTTAGATGAAGGACTTAGTGTAATTACAAAAGATAGATAAAAATGAAAAAGTTTTTCCCAGTATATGTTAGAGTACCGTTGATTTTCTTCATCGTATTTGCTTTGATGGAATATTTTATAGATTCAGGCGATAAGCCGGCTTTTGTAAAATATCCAATGGTATCGCTCTTTTTATTTGTCTTTTTGTTTATTCTGATTGCAATCGAGATTACGCTTAGCGCTGTTAATCGAGTAATGTATCAGTTATTAACGCCAGAAGAAAAAGCTCAAAAAGAACTTGAAGAAAGTTTAAGCTTCAAAGAAAGCACTTGGTTTAAAAACCTAATGCATAAATTGACTAAAACAGAGCCGATTGAAAAAGAAGGCGATTTATTGATGGATCATGATTATGACGGAATAAAAGAGTTGGATAATAATTTACCGCCATGGTGGGTATATCTGTTCTACATCTGTATCATTTTTGGTGTAATCTATGTGGTTCGTTACGATGTGTTAGGAGCTGATGATCAAGAAATGGAGTTGAAAAAAGAAATGGCGCAGGCGAAAATTGATGTTGAAGAATACATGAAAACTGCTCCAGATCTAATGGACGAAAAAACGGTTGTCTTATTAACTGATGAACCAAGTTTAGCGGCAGGAAAAGAAATCTTTATGACCAATTGTGCGGCCTGTCACAGAGCTGATGCTGGAGGACAGATTGGACCAAACTTAACAGATGATCACTGGATTTTAGGAGGAGGAATTAAAAATGTTTTCCATACTATTACAAATGGAGGTAGAGACGGAAAAGGAATGGTTTCCTGGAAAAACAATGGTTTAAAACCAAAAGAAATTCAAAAAGTGGCTAGCTACATTCTGTCTTTACAAGGAAGTAATCCAAAAGATCCAAAAGAAGCAGAAGGAGAAGTTTGGGTAGATGATAGTGCTCTTAAAACCGATGCCGCTGCAGCAACAACAAAAGATACCACAGAAGTTAAAAAATAATTAGAATATCATGTCAAATTTACCAGACGAAGCTTTTAGAGATACCATTGGAACAATAGATGAAGGTGGTAAACGAAAATTTATATTTCCTAAAAAACCGTCTGGTAAATTTTATGATTATAGGAAAATTGTCAGCTATGTTTTGCTGGCAATTTTATTCATAAATCCTTTTATTAAGGTTAATGGGAATCAGTTTATGATGTTCAATATCTTGGAACGTCGTTTTAATATTTTTGGATTCCCTTTTTGGCCTCAGGATTTTTATCTCTTCGTAATTTCAATGCTTGTCGGCGTTGTATTTATAATTTTATTTACTGTTGTTTTTGGAAGAATATTTTGTGGCTGGATATGCCCGCAGACTATTTTCCTTGAAATGGTTTTTCGTAGAATCGAATATTGGATCGATGGAGATCGAGGTTCTCAGTCTCGTTTGGCAAGAATGGAATGGAATGGTGAGAAAATTAGAAAACGAGTTTTAAAGTGGACTATATTCTTCGTAATTTCTTTTCTTATCGCTAATGTCTTTTTAGCTTATTTGGTAGGAAGTGATGCCTTATTCTTAATGATTGAGCAAGGTCCTGTAAAACAGGCAAGCAATTTTATTGCACTGCTTATCTTTACTAGTGTTTTCTATTTTGTTTTTGTATGGTTTCGTGAACAGGTTTGTATTATCGCTTGTCCATATGGAAGGTTGCAAGGCGTTCTTTTAGATAATAAATCGATAAATGTTGCCTACGATTTTGTTCGAGGTGAAAAAGAAGAAGGACGTGCAAAATTCAAAAAAAATGAAGATAGAGCATTAACTGGAAAAGGAGATTGTATCGATTGTCTTCAATGTGTTCACGTCTGTCCAATGGGAATTGACATTAGAAATGGAACTCAATTGGAATGCACAAATTGTACAGCTTGCATTGATGAATGTGATCATATTATGGAATCTGTAGGATTACCAAAGGGTCTTATCCGATACGCTTCTGAAGATGAAATTGCTAAAAAAGAACCTTTCAAGTTTACAACAAGAATGAAAGGATATACAGCTGTTCTCTTCATTTTATTGAGTATTTTTGTTGGAATGCTGTTTTTGAGAACAGATGTACAGGCAGTAGTTTTACGCTTGCCTGGCCAGCTGTTCCAACATAATGGCGAAAAAATCAGTAATGTTTACACCTATAAAATCGTAAACAAAACAATGAAGGATTACAATGATATTCATTTCGAATTAATTGATCAGAAAGGAGAAATTAAAAACGTTGGCAAAAAACACTTTAAAATAGCTAAAGAAGGAATTTCTCAAGGAACATTATTTATTGAAATTGATGAGGTTTTACTTGAAAGTGATAAAACAAAAGTAAAAATTGGAGTTTATAATGGTTCTGAACTCCTAGAAACAACGACTACAAATTTCTTAGGACCAAGAAGTTTTAATTAAAAATATAGTATTATGAAATTTAATTGGGGAACCGGAATCGTCATTGCATTCGCATTGTTTATGACGTTTATTTTATATTTTGTTTTTGAAGTGCAATCAAACTCTAAATATGATAATGATTTGGTTGTTGAAGAATATTACAAACACGATACGCACTTTCAGGAAGAAATGGCAAGAATTCAGAATGCGCACGATTTGCAGCACAAACCATCAATCAAATATACTGGAGAAGGTGTGACTGTAATTTTTCCTGCAGGATTTGAAAGCGATAAAGTGAAAGGAAATATTCAATTATATAGACCTTCAAACAAAAAATTCGATTTTAATACTCAAATTGCTTTAACCAATTCAGAAATTATTATTCCGCAGAAAAAATTATTAAAAGGACGCTGGGATGTTAATATGGAATGGCAATACGAAGGCAAAAAATACCTCACTAAAGAAGTTATTTACGTAAACTAAAATAAAATGTTATTCTCTGCTTTCTTTTTAGGTTTAATCAGCAGTCTGCATTGTGTTGGTATGTGCGGACCAATTGCTATGATGCTTCCTGTCGATAGACAAAACGAAGCAAAAAAAGCAACGCAGATTATGACTTATCATTTTGGCCGACTAACAGCTTATTCAACAATTGGATTGATTTTTGGATTATTGGGAAGAGGTTTTTTTCTGGCGGGATTGCAGCAGAAAATGTCAATAATTATTGGTGTAATTATGATTGTTGTGGTTTTGATTCCGGAGAAAAAATTTGCTCAATACAATTTTTCTAAACCTGTTTATAAAATCATTTCTAAAATTAAATCAAATTTAGGGAGCCAGTTTAAAAACAAAAGTTATAAATCGCTGTTTACTATTGGTCTTTTAAACGGATTTCTGCCATGCGGAATGGTTTATGTTGCTTTATTTGGAGCAATTGCCATGCAGAGTGCTGGTCTTGGGGTTCTCTACATGCTTTTATTTGGAATAGGAACGATACCGTTAATGACAGTTGTAGTTTATGTCAACTCCCTATTAAAATTGCCTTTCAGAAACAAAATCCAAAAGGCAATTCCGTATGTAGCTGTTATAATTGGTGTTTTATTCATCCTTCGCGGATTAGGATTAGGAATTCCATATATTTCTCCTTCGAACATGAGTTTATTTGTGCAGCAGACTCCAAACTGCCACTAGAAGATATATTTTAAGTTATTATACAGTCATCGAGAACAGATTTGTTTCCGGTGACTTTCTTTTTAGATGTAAATCAAATGCCATACAGATATTACGAACAAAAGGTCTTCCTTCTTCTGTAATTTTGATTTTATTATTTTCAATAACAATTAAATTATCGTTTTCAATTTCTTTTAAAGCAATTAGAACTTCAGGAAGTTCAGTAAAATTTAAAGATTCTGCAGTCCAGGAAGTTTCCAATTCGCATGTTAAATTCAGAATGTGTTTTCTAATAATAAGATCTTCATCGTTTAAAATATGACCTTTTACAACAGGAAGTTTATCAGACTCTAAAATCTCATAATATTCTTCTAAGTTTTTGGTGTTTTGAGCAAAACTGTACCAGCTGTCACTTATTGAAGAAACGCCTAAACCAATCATAACTTGAGTTTTAGAAGCGCTGTATCCCATGAAATTTCTATGCAGATTTCCGTTGTGGGCCGCCTTGTATAATCTATCGGCTTTTAAAGCAAAATGATCCATTCCGATTTCGTGATAGCCATTTTGAATCAGAAGCTTTTTGCCAATTTCATATAATTTTCTCTTTTCGGCATCTTTTGGCAGGTTTTCGTCATTAAAGCCTCGCTGTCCATTTCCTTTTATCCACGGCACGTGCGCATAGCTATAAAATGCTAATCTGTCTGGTTTTAAAGAATTGGTTTTCTCGACTGTATCTACTACATCTTCGATAGTTTGAAATGGAAGTCCGAAAATAATATCGTGTCCAATTGAAGTATAGCCAATTTCTTTTGCCCAAAATGTTACTTTGGCAACATTATGAAAAGGCTGAATTCTATTAATCGCTTTTTGAACTGTAGGAGAATAATCTTGAACGCCAAAACTCACTCGGCGAAAGCCTAAATCGTATAATTTTTTGAGCTGTTCGTGAGTAGTGTTGTTTGGATGTCCTTCAAAGCTAAATTCGTGATTTTCTGCTTTTATAGCATAATTGAAAATTCCGTTAATAAGACATTCTAAATTTTCCTTTGAAAAGAAAGTGGGAGTTCCTCCACCTAAATGGATTTCTTTAATTATAGGTTTCTCGGGAAGTAAATCACAATACATTTTCCATTCTTTTAGAACTGCCTGAATATATTTTTCTTCTACTGAATGATTTTTTGTGATGCGTTTGTTGCATCCGCAGAAAGTACACATGCTTTCGCAAAAAGGCAGGTGAATGTATAAACTTATTCCGTTTTTTGAATTGCTTTCAGAAAAAGATTGTCTTAAAGTAGTGATCCATTTTTCGGATGTAAAGTCAGCTTCATTCCAATAAGGAACAGTCGGATAACTAGTATATCTTGGACCTGGGACGTTGTACTTTTGAGTCAAAGAAATTTTCATAATGACGGATTTAGTTTACATCAAAATTAAAACTTCAGTAGAAGATAGAAAATGACAAATATCATGTAAAACGCAAAAAAAAGAGGCCTAAATTGGAGCCTCTTTTCTGAATTAAATAACTAACGTGATATAGAATCTTGGATGATTTTAAGCCATTTTTTCGCAAACTGATGATCTTGATAGACGCTAATCTGTTTGATGCGGTCATCGTCAAAATCATAGAATGGAATTATTATTTTTTTACCAGTTTCTTTTTCTTGAAAATCAAAATCAATTTTAACAATAGTATCAGAACCAGCATCTGTTGTTGGAACTAATTTGCATGAAGAAATTGTATTCAAATCGACATAAATTGACTCTTGCTGATTTGGATTGAAATTCATCAAAATAAACTTATTGTTTTTTTGATCAATTGTTAAAGTCTTATTGTTGATTGATTCTGTCAAATCAAAATCTTCTGGATGATTGGGATTGAATCTTTTTTTGATGTTTAAAATTCTCGATTTACTTGCAGCTGATGAACGTGCAGAGAAATATATTGGGATAGCAACAATGATTAAAATCACAATTCCCATTATTGTGGTAGTAGTTTCCATAATGTTTTAATGTAATAAATAAATGATATGCAAAACAGTTCTCGATTTGAAAACGGTTAAGTACGTGATGAAGAATAGATCTTCTAATGAAAAATCAAGTATTTATTTACCAGAAAAAATGGAAAGCATAGAGTATGACTAAAACCTTTTTACTTTGTGTTGTAAAGATTTTAGTATATGCTGTAGTGTGTGTAACGGTTTGATGCTGCGGGATAAGAGGTAAAAGGTTGTCAAAACATTTAATTATTCCAGTAGGATTTGTTTTGACGTTTGCCGCAAGCTGATAACTTCCCTGAGGCTGTATAAATGCAGACGAATCAGGAATGTCTTTGCAGAAGTTGGTATCGGTTTTTTCCATTTCAATTACTTGTACAGAAGATTGGTTTGCCTGATAAGCAAACAGTCCTGCAAGTATAAGTGTAATAAGAATAACGGTTTTACGAATCCAATTCATGTCGGCGAATTTAAGTCATAAAACGCAATTAAAGAAATTTTATAGAATTAATTAACACTCAAAAAAAAGTCCTCAGTGTAACTGAGGACTTATGAGGTTATTGCTGCATTTTAAAATAATAATCTGCAGAATGTTTGCCGCTTCCATAAAAGAGGAAGAATATAGAGACTAATAAAACGACTATAGCTAAAACTAAACTTTCAGAATGCATTCTTCCCATAGAATTTACAAGAACAGCGCCGAATAAAACGGGTAATTGAGCTGCGATTGCCCATCTGGTCAAAAGCCCGAAAATAATCATTATACCACCAATCATATGAGCTGGAGCAATGTAATGCAGCATAAACATACCTCCTCCAAACTTATCAATCGGGGAAATCAAATCATGCAGGTATTGAACATTGGTGACGAAAGAGACACCTTTCATAAATAAAAATCCACCCAAAACAATACGTACTAAATCAACTGGTAAATAAGTGTGCGAATTTGCCCATTTATTCAAACTTTTTACATTTTCCATGATGTTGTGTGATTAAAAATTATGCACTAAGTTACTAATTTTTAATCAGATATTTATTTTTAACACCTTGAAAATAAGTTTTTTACTTTTTATTTAACGTCTTGTTGAGAATTCTTAAATCGTTAAACCTGAATAACTCCTAAATTAAATGGTTTTTGAATGGGAGCGTGATTTGCGGCTTCAATTCCGATAGAAATCCAATTGCGGGTTTCCAACGGATCGATGATGGCATCAGTCCAAAGTCTTGAAGCAGCATAGTAAGGTGAAGTCTGCTCATCATAACGGGCTTTTATTTTATCGAATAATTCAGCTTCTTTTGCTTCATCAACTGTTTCTCCTTTTGCTTTAAGAGAAGAAGCCTCAATTTGCGCCAATACTTTTGCCGCTTGAGTTCCGCCCATAACGGCAAGTTCTGCACTTGGCCATGCGAATATCAATCGAGGATCATATGCTTTTCCGCACATCGCGTAATTTCCTGCTCCGTATGAATTTCCAACAATAACTGTAAATTTAGGAACAACAGAATTACTTACCGCGTTAACCATTTTAGCGCCATCTTTAATAATACCGCCATGTTCTGATTTTGAACCAACCATAAAACCAGTAACGTCTTGTAAAAATACTAATGGAATTTTTTTCTGATTGCAATTGGCAATAAAACGAGTAGCTTTATCGGCACTGTCAGAATATATAACGCCTCCAAACTGCATTTCGCCTTTTTTGGTTTTTACCACTTTTCTCTGATTTGCCACAATGCCGACAGCCCAACCATCAATTCTGGCATAGCCTGTAATAAGTGATTGTCCGTAACCATCTTTATACGCTTCAAATTCAGAATTATCAACCAAACGTTTGATGATTTCCATCATATCATATTGTTCGGTTCTTGCTTTTGGAAGAATTCCGTAAATCTCATTTGGATCTAAAGCAGGTTTTTCAGCTTTGATTCTGCTGTAGCCAGCTTTGTCAAACTCACCAATTTTAGCTACAATATTTTTGATTTTATCTAAAGCGTCTTTATCGTCTTTGGCTTTATAATCGGTAACGCCCGAAATTTCGCAATGAGTTGTCGCTCCACCTAGAGTTTCATTATCGATTGTTTCGCCAATAGCGGCTTTTACTAAATAACTTCCTGCAAGGAAAATACTTCCAGTTTTGTCAACGATTAAAGCTTCATCGCTCATGATTGGAAGGTAGGCGCCGCCAGCAACACAGCTTCCCATAACGGCAGCAATTTGAGTAATGCCCATACTGCTCATTTGAGCGTTGTTTCTAAAGATACGCCCGAAATGCTCTTTATCTGGAAAAATCTCATCCTGCATCGGCAGATAAACTCCTGCGCTGTCTACGAGATAAATAATTGGAAGTCGATTTTCCATGGCAATTTCTTGCGCGCGAAGGTTTTTCTTTCCTGTTATCGGAAACCAGGCTCCAGCTTTTACTGTAGCATCATTGGCAACCACTATACATTGCTTTCCTCTGATATAGCCAATTTTTACCACAACACCTCCTGAAGGACATCCGCCGTGTTCGGGATACATTCCTTCGCCGGCAAAACCTCCAATTTCAATACTTTTGGAATTTTCATCTAATAAATAAGAAATTCTTTCGCGAGCAGTCATTTTACCTTCAGAATGCAGTTTTTCGATTCTTTTTTCTCCTCCGCCCAATTTAACTTTGGCAAATTTTTGTTTTAATTCAGAAAGAAGTAATTTATTGTGATCTTCGTTTTTATTGAAGTTTAAATCCATGATATAGTATTGATTTGATAAAATAGTGTTGGCTAATTTACAAAATCAATTGAAATAAAACGAAAGTAGTTTTGATTAGAATGAAGCTCAGAAGTCGAATTGCTAAAACGCCTAATTGAAATAATTTTCTTTAATTTGTTCTTCATACTAATTAGTATTTTTTTATGTCAAAAGCGGCCAATACTCGACTTACAATTCTTCAGAAAGCATTTGAATTGATTTATACAAAAGGATATCAAACCACCAGTATAGACGAAATTATAGCTACTACTAAAGTAACTAAAGGAGCATTTTATTACCATTTTAAAACCAAAGATGAAATGGGAGTTGCTATTATTGAAGAAATTCTGAAGCCTACAATGATGGAGCGTTATGTAAAACCAACTGAAAAATCTCAAAATCCGATTGAAGATTTTTATAATATGATTTCGTATTTGTTGTTAGAAGATCCTTTTCTGCAACTAGAATATGGATGTCCAGTTGGAAATCTGACTCAGGAAATGACTCCATGGAGTACTAAATTCAGTGATGCTTTGGCAGATTTGGTTAATTTATGGAAAGAAAAAATTATAGAAGCAGTTGAAAAAGGAAAAGAGGAAGGTTTGATTCGAAAGGATGTTGTAGGGGAACAAGTCGCATTTTTTATCTTATCAGGCTATTGGGGTATAAGGAATTTTGGAAAATTGCAAAATGATAAATCTGTTTATGATGTTTATTTACAGGAGTTTAAAAAGTATTTGAACAGTCTGAAATAAAAATAAAACGAAAAACATACCAAATAGTATGTTTTTTAGATACATTTGCATTGTCAAAATCAAAAAACAATGCATCAATCTATTTTAATTTGCCACTCCTTTATGAGGTGGCTTGTATTGGCAAGCTTAATCTATTCGATTTACATTGCTTGCAAAGGGTATTCTTATAAGCTTCCTTTTACTGGGAAAGCTAATCTCATCCGACACTGGACTGCAACTATTGCGCATATTCAGCTTCTTTTTGGAATATTGGTTTATGTTCAAAGTCCGATTGTGAAATATTTCTGGAGAAATTTTAAAGAAGGATTTCAGAATAAAGACACCGTTTTCTTCGGGTTAATTCACATTGTTTTAATGCTCTTAGCAGTTGTTTTTATTACAATTGGTTCTGCTTTGGCAAAAAGAAGACTTTCTGATGAACAAAAATTTAAAACCATGTTAGTTTGGTTTTCAATTGCTTTGATTATCATTTTTATTGCTATCCCATGGCCATTTTCACCTCTTTCAACCCGACCTTATTTAAGATAATTATGAAAAATTTACTTCAGTCCAGCATAGGACGTTTGCGAATTATTGGCTTTTTAGAAGGAACATCACTTTTGATTTTGTTTTTTATAGCAATGCCTCTTAAGTATATTTTTGAAATGCCATTTTTAACACAGCCAATTGGAACCATTCATGGTGCTTTATTCTTGCTCTTTATTTTTAATACTTTGAGCGTTGGGGTAGAGCAAAACTGGAAATTTAAAGATACCACTTGGAAAGTGCTGCTGGCTTGTGTAATTCCGTTTGGGACTTTTTACATAGACTCTAAAATCTTAAGTAAAATCAATAATTGACAATTATGGCTTTTCGATTGGAATGTAAAGAGGCTATTATCTAAAAAATAACTTTCCAATAGAAGCAATTGACTTTGAATGCGAAGCTTTATAAAAAACAAAAACCAGAAGAATGAACTTCTGGTTTTTTAGTATAATTTGAAACTATTCTTTTACTTTAGTCAAAGAAAGTGCATTAATGCAATAACGCAAACCGCTTGGCGGAGGACCATCAGGAAAAACGTGTCCTAGATGCGAATCGCATGTATTGCAGGTTACCTCAACGCGAATCATTCCGTATGATTTATCTGCGTGATATCCAATTGCATTTTCTTTTACAGGCTGTGTAAAAGATGGCCACCCTGTTCCAGATTCGAATTTTTCGCTTGCATCAAAAAGGACCGTTCCACAGCATTTACATTCGTAAATTCCAGGATCAAATAAGCTGCACAATTCAGAGCTAAAAGATCTTTCAGTTCCTTTTAAACGTGTTACCTGAAATTCTTCTGGAGTAAGAATCTGTTTCCATTCTTCTTCCGTTTTCTCCACTTTTTTGTCTGGAGTTGGATTTCCTTTATTTGTAAAATGAATTACATCTGCCCATTTTATCATAACTTTTTGTTTTAAAGTTTCAAGTTTCAGGTTCAATGTGACTGCAAATTGCGACTGAACTCTATTCCTCTTCCTTTTGTCCCATCATCATCAGATAAGCTTTCAAGAAAGGATCGATATTTCCGTTCATTACGCCGTCAACATCGCTGGTCTCGTAACCTGTACGAACATCTTTTACCAATTTATAAGGTTGCATCACGTAGTTACGAATCTGTGAACCCCATTCAATTTTCATTTTGCTTGCTTCGATATCAGCACGTTGTGCTTGCTGTTTTTTTAATTCGATTTCATACAATTGAGAACGAAGCATTTGCATAGCGCGCTGTCTGTTATCCTGCTGTGATCTTGTTTCAGAACACTGAATCTGGATTCCGGTTGGTTTGTGAACAAGCTGTACTTTCGTTTCAACTTTGTTTACGTTTTGACCTCCAGCACCACTCGAACGAGAAGTTGTAATTTCGATATCGGCAGGGTTAATGTCAATCTCGATACTATCATCTACAAGCGGATAAACATACACAGAAACAAATGAAGTATGACGTTTAGCGTTACTGTCAAAAGGCGAAATACGAACCAAACGGTGAACTCCATTTTCTCCTTTAAGATATCCAAAAGAATAATCTCCTTCGAATTCTAAAGTTACGGTTTTAATTCCGGCTACGTCACCTTCCTGAAAGTTAAGTTCTTTTATTTTATAGCCATAACTTTCTCCCCACATCATGTACATACGCATCAGCATTCCTGCCCAGTCACAGCTTTCTGTTCCTCCGGCTCCAGCTGTAATCTGAACCACAGCGCTTAAGCTGTCTCCTTCGTCAGAAAGCATGTTTTTAAATTCGATGTTTTCAATGTGTGCTTGAGCAACATTATATTGTTCATCTAATTCATCTACAGAAAGTTCTCCTTCTTTGTAAAAATCATAAGCAAGCTGTAACTCTTCTGTTAGAGAGACTGCTTTGTCATAATCTTCAATCCATTTTTTCTTGTTTCGAAGATTTTTTACAATGTTTTCTGCTTCTTTTGGATTGTTCCAAAAGTCAGGAGCAAACGTTTTTTCTTCTTCGTTTGCAATTTCGATAAGCTTGGCATCAACGTCAAAGATACCTCCTCAACGCACCAAGGCGCTCCACAATACCTTTTACTTGTTCGGCTGTTGTCATAAATTAATTACTAGGTTTTATATGTTTTTTAGAATTATTACGTTAATTTGGTCTAGAGAAACCAGCGAGTTAAATTTTACCAAAACTTGCTGAGAATAACTATAAAGTAATACGTAATTTTGCATACAAAAATAAGATATAGTTTTTAGAATATGGAAATAAATTTGATCAGCGATACCATAACAAAGCCTACTTATGAAATGCTGCAGTATATGTTTAATGCCCACGTTGGCGATGACGTATACAAACAGGACCCAACGGTGATTGAATTGGAAAATAGAACAGCAGAGTTTTTTGGTATGGAAGCTGGTCTTTTCTTTCCATCTGGAACTATGGCAAACCAGACTGCAATAAAACTGCATACGCAGCCTGGAGAACAGCTAATAGCTGACAAATATGCACATGTTTATCATTATGAAGGAGGAGGTGTTTCTTTTAACAGTGGCGTTTCCTGCTGCCTCTTGGATGGAAACCGAGGTATGATTACGGCGGCGCAAGTAAAAGCGGCAATAAACGATCCAGAATTTTATCATAGTCCATTAACCAGTTTGGTTTGTGTTGAAAATACAACCAATAAAGGCGGCGGCGCGTGTTACGAATTGGAAGATTTAAGAGAAATAAAAAAGGTTTGCGATGCTCATAATTTGAAGTTTCACTTAGATGGAGCAAGAATTTGGAATGCATTAGTCGCTAAAAGGCAGAATCCTAGAGAATTCGGAGCTATTTTCGATACTATTTCGGTTTGTCTCTCTAAAGGATTAGGAGCTCCAATCGGTTCTGTACTTCTTGGAAGCAAAGCTGATATTCACAGAGCGTTGAGAATCAGAAAGATATTGGGCGGTGGAATGCGTCAAGTAGGATATTTAGCTGCGGCAGGATTATATGCGTTGGCTCATAATATCGAACGATTGGCAGAAGATCACCGCAGAGCAAAAGAAATCGCAAAAATCCTAAGCACAAAACCTTGGATTTCATCTATTGAACCTGTAGAAACTAATATTCTGATTTTTTCGCTTGCAGAAGGTTACAGCGATCAATTATTAATTGAGAAACTAAAACAGAAAAATATCCTGATAAGTTCATTAGGACATAATAAACTCCGAATTGTAACGCATTTAGATTACAAAGAGGTTATGCATACGTATGTTTTAGAAACACTTTCGAAATTTTAAAAAAGAGGTTCAAAGGGGCAAAGGCTCATAGGGACAAAGGATAAAAAAAGAGGATGTAAAAACATCCTCTTTTTTTATGACAAAGAAAGAAAACCTTTGAACCTTTGCCTCTCTGTACCTTTGTCCCTTATTTAAACAAATTATCCATTCCAGGAATAGAAGGCATATCCATTCTGGCAACAGCATCTAATTCTCTTTCGTTTACACTTGTTGCTTTTTCTATCGCTTTATTTAGCGTTACAATTAAGTAATCTTCCAGTTGCTCTTTATCTTCTAGAAGAGAATCGTCAATAGAAAGAGATTTTATTTTTCGGCTTGCGGTAATAGTGACTTTTAATAATCCGTCAGCGCTTTGTTCATCAATCAAAACAGTATCTAAACGCTTTTTTGTATCTTCAATTTTTTGTTGGGTTTCTTTAAGTTTACCCATCATTCCCATTAAATCCATTTTTGTTGATTTTTTAAATTATTTCAGACAAAATTAGTATATTGCTGTGTTAATTCAATAGAATATTTTATGAAAAAATTAATTTTGTTCTGTTGGGTTTGTGCTATTTTTGCGTCTTCATATTTAAAAATTAATGCTCAATCAATGCAAAATGATATATCGGCCCCAAAGGCTAAAATAATTCCAAAGACATTAAAAAAACATAAAGAAACTAGAATTGACAACTATTTCTGGCTTAATGACAGAGAAAACCCAGAGGTAATAGATTATCTGAATCAGGAGAATGCTTATTACGAAAGCATGACTGCCCACACTCAAAATTTGAAAGAAAGTCTCTTTGAGGAAATGAAAAGTAGAATTAAAGAAGATGACTCTTCGGTTCCTTATTTCTACAATGGGTATTTTTACATTACGCGTTTTGAAACAGGTCAGGATTATCCAATTTTCGCTCGAAAAAAGGGAAGCCTTTCTGCAGATGAAGAAATTCTTTTTGACTGTAACGAAATGGCAAAAGGACATGCTTATTTCAAATTAGGCGGTTTGAGCATTAGCCCAGATAATAAATTTGCCAGTTTTGGAGTGGATATTGTAGGGAGAAGAATTTATACTATCCAGATTAAAAACTTAGAAACAGGCGAAATCTTAGCAGATAAAATAGAAAATGTTACCGGAGCTTCTGTTTGGGCAAACGATAACAATACTATTTTTTATGTGAGACAAGATCAGGTGACATTAAGGGCTGATAAAGTTTTTAGACATAAATTAAACACTAGTTCAGAAAATGATGTTTTGGTTTATGATGAAGTTGACGATACTTTTAATGTTTCTATCAGCAAAGAAAAATCAAAAAAATACATTGTTATTGGCTCTGGAAGCACTTTGACAACTGAATATAGAATTTTGAATTCAGATAATCCGGATGGGGAATTTACGGTTTTTCAGCCCCGTGTGCGCGGATTAGAATATAGCATTTCTCATTACGAGGATTCATTTTATGTTTTGACTAATAAAGATAAGGCGACCAATTTTAAATTGATGAAAACGCCTGAAAGCAAAACAGGAAAGAAAAACTGGGTCGATCTTATTCCGCATAGAGAAGATGTTTTATTGGAAGATATTGAGATCTTTAAAAACTATTTGGTTGTTGAAGAGCGCTCTAACGGATTAAATCATATTCGAATCATGCCTTGGAATGGCGAGCCAGATTATTATCTTCCTTTTGGCAGTGAAACCTATAATGCTTACACTACAACCAATGTTGATTTTGATACCGATATTTTGCGTTACAGCTATCAGTCATTGGCAACTCCGTCTTCGGTAATTGACTTTAATATGAAGACCAAAACCAAGGAAATCTTGAAAGAACAGCAGGTTTTGGGAGGAAAGTTTGATAAAGAAAATTACATAGAAGAGAGAGTTTGGGCAACTGCAAGAGATGGTGTAAAAGTGCCAATTTCTATGGTTTACAGAAAGGGATTGGAGAAAAACGGTAAAAATCCATTACTGCTTTATGCGTATGGTTCTTACGGAATTACAATGGATACCTATTTCTCTTCAACAAGGTTATCGCTCTTAGACCGCGGATTTGTTTACGCTATTGCGCATATTAGAGGAGGTGAGGACTTAGGAAGACAATGGTATGAGGACGGAAAACTGTTAAAAAAGAAAAATACCTTTACAGATTTCATCGATTGCTCTAAATTTGTAATAGACCAAAAGTACACTTCTCCCGAACATCTCTATGCAGAAGGAGGATCGGCTGGCGGACTTTTAATGGGAGTAATCGTAAATGAAGCTCCTGAATTGTATAATGGCGTTATCGCTCAGGTGCCTTTTGTAGACGTAATTACTACGATGTTAGACGACAGTATTCCGCTTACAACTGGAGAGTATGACGAATGGGGTAACCCAAACAATAAAAAATATTACGACTATATGTTATCGTATTCACCTTACGATAATGTAAAAGCGCAGGAATATCCTAATATGTATGTTTCTACTGGATTACATGATTCGCAGGTACAATATTGGGAGCCAGCTAAATGGGTTGCAAAACTGAGAGATTTAAAAACAAATAACAAACTTTTGTTTTTAGATACCAACATGGATGCAGGTCATGGCGGGGCTTCGGGACGTTTTGAGGCTTTAAAAGACTTAGCAAAGGAATTTAGTTTTTTATTAGATTTAGAAAAAATTAAAAGCTAATTAGAAATTTTTTGTTAAATTTGCAACCTATCAAGGTTAATTTAAAAAGGCCTTTGATTAACTATTTTTTTATGAAAGAAGAAATAACTGCTTATAATAATGTTTTAGAGTTAATAGGAAACACCCCCCTTATTAAGCTAAATAAAATTACCGAAGAGTTAGAAGGAAATTTCTACGCAAAGGTAGAAGCTTTCAACCCAGGTCATTCCTCAAAAGATAGAATAGCGTTATATATTATTGAAGAAGCCGAGAGAAAAGGAATTCTATCTCCGGGAGATACCATTATCGAAACTACCTCTGGTAATACAGGATTTAGTTTAGCAATGGTAAGCATTATTAAAGGTTACAATTGTATTTTGGCAGTAAGCTCAAAATCATCTAAAGACAAAATTGACATGTTGAGAAGTTTAGGCGCCAAAGTGTATGTCTGTCCGGCTCATGTTTCTGCAGATGATGAAAGATCTTATTATAATGTAGCCAAACGTTTGCACGAAGAGACAAAAGGGTCAGTCTACATTAATCAATATTTCAACCAGTTAAATATTGATGCCCACTACAACACTACAGGTCCAGAGATTTGGGAACAAACAAAAGGACAAATTACGCACTTAGTTGCTTGCAGCGGAACAGGAGGAACTATCTCTGGAACTGCAAAATTCTTAAAAGAAAAAAATCCGAATATTAGAATCTTAGGAGTTGATGCTTTTGGATCTGTATTGAAAAAATACCACGAGACAAAAGAGTTTGACAGCAAAGAAATTTACCCATATCGTATAGAAGGTCTTGGTAAAAACTTAATCCCATCTGCTACAGATTTTGATATCATTGATAAATTCATGAAAGTAACCGACGAAGAAAGTGCTCACTCTGCTAGAGAAATCACTAGAAAAGAAGGTTTATTTGTTGGATATACTTCAGGAGCAGTAATGCAAGCTATTAAGCAATATGCTGAAGAAGGAGAATTTACAAAAGACAGCAATATTATTGCCATATTCCCAGATCATGGTTCTCGTTACATGAGTAAAGTATTTAGCGATGACTGGATGAACGAGCAAGGTTTCTTTGATAGCGTTAATGAAGAAGAAGCTCAAAAAATTGAATTCGTAAAATAATAAAAGTACTTTTCAAAATATACAACTCCATTCGTTCTTGAATGGAGTTTTTTTTGTGATAAACTTTTCTGTGTGATAAGTTTTTTTGTAAAAAGTTAAAAATAATTATTTTGTTGAATATACCGTATTTATACGTAAGAAATTGTGATTTTATTTGAGTTAAGTTTAATATTTTAATATTATTTATGATTTTTTAAAAATGTTTTTACCGTCAAAATGAATGAAAAACGTTATTTTAACGAATTTTTAGGCATTTTATCGGAAATTTTTCTTGTGAAAATTATAATAGTCTAGTTTTGAGGTGTTAAGATAACGAAAGTTGTTTAATCCCTAAAATCTACTATTATGAAAAAATTACTACTTACAATATTGTTTGTAAGTTTTTTGAATGTGAATGCACAAACACCGATTCAGGAATTTAACTTTAATGGTACTTTAAACAATACGGCAAATACAATCTCATTTGTTGGAACCGACAATTATGTAGCTGATAGAGCGGGTGTTCTGAAAGGCGCTCAGCGGTTAAATAATAAAGCTTTAGAAGCAGTAATTGATAATCTGCCACAAGGAAAAAGCTCAAGAACAATCAGTATTTGGGTTAAATTCAACGATATTTCAAATGCAAATTATATTTGGGGCTACGGAAATCCTTTAAATGCTCAATATTGCGGTTTATTGCAGCAAGGAACAACTTCTTCTAACTCTGACCTAAGTTTAGCGGCTTGGGGAGCTTCTAATGATGTTATCGTATCTACACCGCTAGAAAAAAATATTTGGTACCATTATAGTATTACCTATGAAGGTACTACTTCTAAGATATACCGTGACGGTAAATTACTGAAGTATCTGGAAGGTATGACTAGATCTACAAATGGCAATATTTTTAGATTGGGAGAAATCAATACAATGGTTGGAATAAATGCTGATATAGATGATTTAAAGATTTATAATATTGCTTTGACTCCAGTTCAGGTAAAAGAATTGTATGATAGCGAAAAGGTTTCTAATTTGTCTCCTGTGGGATCTGTAGAAGCTAAAACGGGAAAAACATCTGTAAAAGCGAAAACTGCAAGTGAGGCTATTATTACTTCAAATGAAGTTAACGGTACAACTAAAAGTGTAGAAGTTTATTCGCAAGGACAAAAAATAATGGGAAGTAATGCAGCGAACATAGCTGATCTCCCTGAAGGGACTTATTTATTAAAAATTACCAGCACTGCATCAAAGAAAATTACTTCAAAATAAATGGTTTTTTAGTTTGTTTTTAAATGTTAGTTAGTATTTTTTTTATTGCGTAAGCAATTGAGTTTTTGGAATAGTAAGGGAAGCTTTCTGGGATCAGGAAGCTTTTTTTAGTTTTAATTTCCATTCTAAAGTTGTTTAAAATGCATTAAAGCATTATTGTTTTACGTGTTAATTGTAATTTTGTGAGAATTATGCATTTGTGTGTAGGAATCGTTTGGTGATGCTGAATTAAAATTATAGTTTTAACAAAATTTATGAAAATAATAAACGAAAGTTTGAAGTCGAGAAAATGATTTCAAATTGCCATTTTACACTATTTGCCCATTTACCACTATTCTGATAAAAACCTATAACTATGAAAAAAATATTACTCACGTTAATGTTTGTAAATTTTTTAACTGCCAATGCGCAAAATCCGGTACAGGAATTTAATTTTAACGGTAATCTTAACAGTGCTGATAATTCCGTTTCTTTTTTAGGGACGCCACTTTTTGTTAACGATAGAATGGGAAGTCCCAAAAGCGCTTTGCGACTTACAAATAAAGCTTATCAGGCTGTAGTGGGAGAGCTTCCGCAGGATAATAAACCAAAAACTATATCGGTTTGGGTAAAATTTAATGCGGTGAATATTCCAAATTACATTTTAGGATACGGTGCAGCAGTAAACGGACAATATTTTGGATTAGTGCAACAGCCCGTGTCTGGAAGCAATTCAGATTTGAGTCTAGTAGGGTGGGGAGATAGCAACAATGTTATTGTATCGGTTCCGCTTGTTAAGGAAACTTGGTATATGTATAGCATTACTTACGATGGTAATGTCTCAAAAATTTACCGTAACGGTGAATTATTAAAAACGGCAAACGGAATTCAACGTTCAGCTAAAGGCTACATTTTAAATTTAGGAAAATTAAATACCTCAACGAGTATCAACGCAGATATTGACGATTTAAGATTGTATAGTGTCGCCATGACAGACGAACAAGTTAAAGAAGCATATAATAGTTCTAAGCCAAGTGGTGCGCCAGTAACCGAAAGTGCGCCTGTTTCAAGTCCTGCAACATCAGGTGCATCTAAAAAGACTGTTACAACACCTGCAAAAGCATCTGTACCGGCACCTGCAGCTTTTGTTGAAAAAAATAAAAGCGGTAAAATTATTGAGGTTTTCTCACAAGGAAGACAAATAATGAGCGCCAATGCTTCCAATATTACAGATTTGCCAGAAGGTACTTATTTGATTAAGGTGATTAATACGAATGGGAAGAAGTAAAGTTGTTATATCATTTTAGCGTATGACGTTTAGTATGATATTTAAATCAAAGATTAACTAAAAAGGTCTTTATAATCATTAAATGTAATATTTCCATTTAATAATGGTTTGTAAAACAGTTCTAATATCTCTACAGAATAAATCATTTGAATTTTATACTGTTCATTAATTGCTTTATTATTATAATCTTCATTTAAAAGACGGTCATAAACTTCCCGAATTTTTTTTCTGTCAATTTCTAATAATTCATTCAGTAAATTATTTTTTAAATAATTACCTTCTTTCGATTTAAATTCGAATGAAATTCCAATTTGAGGAAAATTTGAAATCATTGATATTTCAATCTTCCAAAATTCATTTTCATATATTTTCTCAAATTTCATTTCCTCATTATGAATTTCTTTGAAATTAAATCGAATAAGATATTTGCCAAAAATTTCATGACAATCATTTTCAAAATCATTGTAATCGATATCTATCATGGCTTAATCATTAATCCCGTTTCTTGAAGAATATAACCTTTTGAAAGTAAATAATCATACTCCATCTTCATATATGTTTTTAGTTTTACAAGACCTTCTTTAATGCATTTCTCCTTAAAGGCATTTTCTGGCATATCAGCAACAATATTCCATTGATTTACCGCTAACCTTGGATCATGAATGAATCTAATATCTCCTTTATTTAAAATTACATTATCTATATGAATTTTATTTATTTCATTCCAGTATTTTGTATTTTGTTCCATAACTGATAATGAGGCCCATTCTTTAGGTATTGGTTGGAATAAACCTGACATTTCATTTTCAGGAACACCTTTTAATTTCAATTCATTAAATAATTGCATTGTTCCCATTGTTTCATTTTTTGGACCCACTCTGCCTAAGATATTTAATTTTTTTCCCGAAGTTTTGATAATATCACCCCCAAAATCTATACGCCTCTTAAAGTCGTTAAATATTGTTGTTGTTGTTCCTTGTATCCCTTTCCATTTTAAATATCCACCGACCGTATTAATTTCATCTAAATTCTTTGAAACTAATTTTAATTCCTCAATATTGGTTCTTAGAGCAGAAGATTCTTTGCTCAATAGATTCCAAGCATTAAAAATTTCTGGATCTTTAATTGAAGTTTTGAATTCTGCATTAGCTGTTGATAGGTCATTTGCTAGAGCAAATACGGGACATATACTCTCTTCGCCTTGAGCATATGAAGTGAATTGAATTAATAATATTAAACAAAAAAGGAATCTTTTTAATATATTTCTCATTTATTCTATTTTAAAATAAGTACTTATAAATTGGCTTTCTTTTTTTTGGAGTAGCTCCATTTGTAACTGTTTTGAATTATATTCTTGCCCTCTGTAGATCCATCGGAATATATCAGGGTAAAGAGATTCATTGATAATGTTTTTTTTATAAATAATTTTCTGCTCTTTCAAATCGTATACAAAACAGCTATTAGAAAATGACTGAATAATTTGTATTTGTGTTGCATTAATAAAAAATGCCCACTCGATATCAATATCTTTTTCAAACTTTACTTTGATATTTTGTAAAGTTGAAAGGTTTGTTATAATTAGACTTCTTTTATTAATCAATAGATGATCTTCTTCATAAAAAAAACTGCCAACCAAGCGGTCTTGAATTGTCTTACCATTTTCTCTAAAATAAACTTTCAAACTTACTTTGCTAAAATTTTCAATATCTAATAAAAATAAATCTTTGCAAGGTATAAATGCAAAATTTTTAATAGGATGTTCTGTTTCAATCTTTTCATCGATAAAACACTGGATCTTTTTTTCTGTAAATAAGTCTTGTGTTTTATCTACTCCGTTAATTAATAAAGTATAATATACAAGTTCTAGACCTCTATTAGGTTCTTCCCATCCAGCGTAAACAAATTCTATTTTTTTATTTATATTTTCAAATTTATATAACTTTTCTATTTTTGTTAGTTGCATCATTTTCTAATCACAAAAAGGTTTCTTATTATCACTAAATATTTTCCAAGCATCAATACCATTATCAGGATCTTTACTAAGGGCTTTCATTAAAGTAGAGTTACTTTTTAAATCTTGCATCAATGTTTTAACTTCTGTTTCGGACAAATTTAACGATTTATTTTTGGCAATAATTTTAGTTGCTATATCATCTGTAAATCCTAATGCTTTAAATTCACTTAAGGTATCTGCACCGCTAGTTACAGTTTTAGATATCGTTCTTCCTTTTCCAACCCATGTCGCATATTTACCACTTGGGGATTCCATAACAATTACTTCAACTGATCCTTCTAGTGCTAATTGAGACCATGTCTTTGGATAACCTGTTACAGGATCAATATCTTTTATTATGAATCGAGATTGCTCACCTTTTCCAACTTTTCCAAACCAAGGAATTGCTCTATTAGTTTCGATTTCAAATTTTGATGGATCTTTGATTATAATTTGATAATAAAAATCATATTCATTTCTTTCCATATTTAATGCTCTACTATCAAAGTCATAAGGTTTTCCATTAAACATAGGACTAGTGTAAGCTCCTCCTAAATTTGGCGTCCCGTCTGAAAGATCTCCAAATGAACCACCATATCTGTCAAAAACTTCATTTTTATTAGGTACTCTTTTAATTAGTGCTCCATATCCGCCATTTGCAGGTGGCCATAAAGCATTACTTTTAGAATCAAAATTTATATTATATTCTTTTGCTAAGGTTTCGAGCTTATCCCATTGGCTTTGCTTGTAATTATTCCAATATTGACCTCTTACTGTACTTGGAATTTTTTCTAGGTTTAATTTCTCAATGTAATCTTTGTTTAAAGCTTTTTCAAATGCCTTTTGATTAATAAAAAATTCATTATTAACTTTTGCTTTATTTGGATACCACCAAGATTTGAATTTATCTATGTCTCCGGCATAACTTTTTACGTCAGTAGGTTTTGAGTTTTTCCATAATTCTTTGAATGCGATGTAATCGTCATTGTAATGAACTATATCATCTAATTCTTTTAAAACAGCATCATTTGCAAGTGCAAAATCTTCAAAGAACTTAGTTTTTAGAGTTGAATCTAATGCATTTACTTCACTTTTTAATAATGCAAGTTGAGATGATTCTAGTTTAGATGATAATGTTACAGGTCCTAATAATTTTGGAGTTGCATAAAAGTATCCTCTATTATTTAAGTCTTCTACAATGTTCAGTGCTCCTGTTGTCGTTTGCCCTGTTTTATCTATATATGATAGTTTATCAAATGTGCTTACAATTTCTACATTTCTAACATTAGTTGGTTGCCATTTTATATTTTTTAAATTAACTATATTTTTTGAAACGTTAACTTCTGCAACTGCAGGACTAGCTGTTATACCATTATTTAATAAAATAGTTCCATTATCGACAGTTATATCTATAATTGAAGAAAGACTTTGATCAATGTTCTGGCATTTTATTCGAGCTTCCACAACCAGATCATACATTTTTTTAGCAACTCTTATTTCATCAGGGTTGAGAGTTCCTCTATTCACCGTAGTGGTTATCGTTTCTGCTAAATTATCAAGTGCATTTAAATGGGCTAGCCTTTCTGTCTCATTTAAATTTTGAAAATCTGCAACAAAATTTTTAATGCTACTTCGCATTACTCGTACGGTTTCAATATATTTTCCTTCTTTAACCGCAAATTGAAAAACTCCTCGTGTTAAATTGGTTAGTCCAGAAACAGCTCTTGGTAAATTATAGATTGCATAAACAGCATCCCAGATGGCATTATATTTCGGACTTATAGCGTCTGGATTATTATAATTAGTTGCTGTTATAAGCACATCCGCAGAAACCATTGTTAATTCTAGTGTTAATAATGATCCGCCACTTGTAAATGGAGCCAAAGCTATAGCAACTCCATCAGCTACTAATCTAAGTAATATTGCATCATTGTGGTCTTCTACAGCATTAATCATCCAGTATGCATAAATTGCAGGAACAGCTAAAAGTCCTTTTTTGAATTGCCTGCCATCTACTGTAAAATCTTTCGGAATCTCTAAAACAACATAATCATATGGTGCGAGATCAAAAAGATGTTGTACTGGATTTTTCGGATCTTTCGAATTTATTACTTGATAACTACAATTAAACAGAATTCGACTTGGGTTACTCAATGATTTAGTAGAAAGTAAATGATATTCTAGTACAGCACCATTATTTGAAACCACGTTAAATATTCCTTGATCATAGAACATGAAATATGGCTCTTTTCTAACTTCTGTTAAAGGAGGAATTGTATTGTATTTGTTAGTAACTTCTAATGCTAAATTATTTGCATAACCATTTGGAATTTTATTGTAAACTAATGTTTTGTAGAAAATATCTTGAACGAAAAATTTTCTCTCTTTTCCATCCAATACTTTATAAACGCTCCATAATAAACTATAATTATTTTTTTGTAATTCTTCAGTTATTCCATAACGATCATTTACATGAATGAAGAGATTTAAAAGAATTTCCTCAGATTTATCAAACATTGAATTATTGTTGAGTGCTAAATCAATCAGATTCTTTCTTGTTTCAATAGATATGCTTTTCCAGAAAACAGGAATCATTTTAAATTTATCACTTACAGATTGGTTTGTTACGTATTCATAATAATAGCTTTCGTCAAAACCAGTAACAGATTCAGGGACAAGATTTTTAATGAAATTGTAAGCAGCTGAATCATCTTTAGGAATTAATCTATCAAGATCAAGATTATTGATAGAAAACATTGCCATTAATCCCTGGTAGAAAGAAGTGTAATTTTCATTATCATAAGGATTGATAGAATGATCATGTAATTTTTTGTTTAAACTGATAAGAATTTCATGATTATTAGCAGATAATAAATTGTAGAAATCAGGTAAATTTTTTGAATTTACTGCAACCATCACTCTCAAAATAGCAATTTCCTGATCATTTTTAATTTCAGAAGACAAACTTAATTGTTTAAATGCTTTCCTTAAATTTTCCCAGCTTACTTTTCTTAAAGCAGAAATACAAACTTGCTGGTTTACAATTAAATCAACTAATTCTGGGTTTGAAAAACTTGATTTTGCAAATAGCGTATTAAGTTTTTTCAGATCGACTTCAATAATATTAGGCTGACATTTATTTTTGTCATGGTTAATTAAATCTACTAATGAATTAACGACATTACATGAAGGATCAGCAGAATATAATGCAACAGTTGTAAATTTGTTATCTTTTTCAAGATATTTTTTAACTTGCTCAATTACATTTGCAGTAGTAGCATTATCAGGTTTCTTCCAAGCATAAATTGTTTTTTTGCTATAAGAACATTGATCATTCAAAATTTTAATGACTGCATCTCCATTACTCTTTAAGGTAATCGGATATGGCATTTTATCACCAATATTTCTAACGCGTGTATAGTCATTATCTCTATATGATAATTCGTATACTACTTCATTACCTGATACTTTTCCTATAAAAGTTGCAAGCAATTTTTTAGTTTCAGTTTGATGCAAATTAAAACCAGTAATTAAAAAAGGAGTCTTTTCAGAGAGTTGAGCTACTAATATATTTCCACTTGCAGCTTCGTTTTCGGTTACTTTAAAAATATTTCCAAGTAAATCAAGCTCATTAGCTTGACGATCTGCCCCAGCAGAACTCTTCTGGAAACCATAAAACTTCCATCCGCCACTATGAATAATATCCCAATCGTTGTGAGATAAAACGGTACCATTTCCATAATCCATTAAAAGATTAGTCTTACCAGATTCTTCTTTAGTTGAAAATGGGTGCTTTAAACCAAAAATTCCATGCCCTAATTCGTGCGCAGCAGTTTTTAAATTTCCGCTATTAAATATGAAGGCGTATTGACCTCCAAGTGGCATGAAACCATCATAACCATCTTGGCCAGATTTTCCAGTGTATAAAACATAATAGGTCTTTTCGTTGTATTTAAAATCTGCATTAGATTCAATCTGGCTTATGATATCTATTTGTCCATCGGTGTAAACATTTAATAGATCGCTGTTGCCACATTCAATTTCAGATGGCAAAGTATTAATTTTTACATTTTGAGTTGTTACCGTGAAGCTTATACCAGCCTTATTGTAAACTTCATTAAGGAATTTTTCTGCATCGCCAACATTTGGAGTAGTTGCTCCATTAACACTTAAAAGCGTAACGCTTATTGGAGATTTTTTAGTCAAATGCCAAACGTTTAGTTTTCCAGCAATATCATATTTGCCTTCAACCGTTTTGGTAGTATCTTGAGCAGATTTAACTGGAGTTCCTTTTACTGTGGCAATAATTCCGTCTTTTCCAAAATTCAAAGTCTTCTTAAGAGCAATTTTAGCGGTATTATCAGAAGTCCATTCTGCGTCAACTTTTCCTCCTGTAATGGTTTTGAAAACAATATCTGAGTTTTTCTTGCCTTTCGAAAATTCGGCTTTAGCTATAACATAATCATCTCCATTTAAGTCTGAAACGGCTTTGTAATTTACTTTGTAAATCTTTCCGTCTCCAGTCGGGATTACCTCATAACTGCTTTTAAGTTTTGCTGATCCGTTTTCTGGCTGTGGATCAAAGGCGTATTTACTGTCTTTACTGTCTTCAAAAGTTATTCTAACATCGGGAGATGAAATTTGTGCCACTTCTCCGCTTGATGACATTCCATTTGTATTTGAAGCTGTTGCTTTTCCAGCAGGAGCAGGAGCGCCAATAGTTGGTGCGGCACTTCCGTTGGCAGGAATTGTAACTGTAGTTCCATTTTTATCCGTATAAACCTGATCATACGGAGATTTAGGAAGCGTTGTAACAGCTCCATTTTCACCCGTAATAGTTGTACTTCCATCAGGATTTAAAGTTGCAGATTTTACAATATAATCTAGTTTCCCTTCAATAGGTTTACCATCGCTTCCGAGGATATCTGTCAGGATTTGATCTCCGTCAGCCATTCCTTTCCAAGTCGGATCATAACTAGCGATAATCTCCCCAGAGATTAATTTAAAGTCTGTATTGATTCCGATGTTATCGAAAGTGATTCTAATACGAGAATATTTGCCAATATCTGGCCCACCTGCTGCATTAGCTGCGTCGATAAGTGTACGGAATTTTTCTAAGAAAGGTAAAGTTACATAACCATCTCCGCTGAATTTACCATTGCTTCCAGTTGAATGTAAAACGACTATTGGGAAATCTCCAGCTTTTACAACGTCATTTGCAAAAAGTTCAGGAAGCGGATTTTTATTGGCTAAATCTGCAGGGTCTGGTTTGATACCGCAACCAACAAAAGCAATTTCATCCTTCGCGATAGTGGTAAATTCATGAACTGTACTATGAGTATATTTACCAGCTTCACAAGATGCACCAACAGTATATTCGTAAGTAGCATTTGGCTTTAAATTACTGATGGTTGCAAATTCCCTTGGTGTAACTATTTTATACCAATCTGAATTGGCGTTTTTCTCACGGTAATTTACTTGATAATCAAAATTATCAATATCTCCGCTCCATGTTATTTTTGCCTGGTCTTGGCTGATATCGGTTGTAGTAATTGCCAGCGGTGCGGTACAATAGGTTTCGTAATCAAAAGCGAAAATTTCGCTGTATCCATTATTTTTAAAAACACCAATTTCTTCTGCGCCTAAAAGTGCTTTTGCTTTTACTCTCCAAGCGTATTTTTTTCCAGGAAGCAACTGCGGTTCTGAAACTCCATATTGTAATGTTGTAGAACGCGTAGTTGTTGTGAAAAGAGGAGGAGAGTATAAAAATGCATTTTGAACTGGAGTGTATTTATCCCAGATTTCGACTAAAGAAAACTCATATTCAACATTGCTCACGTTGATTTGGCGAGGCGTCCAGCTGAAAATAATGTTCTGAATGTTCTGTTGCATAATAGAAGCATTATTCAGCGGAAGATTTAGAAATGGTGGATCGTTTTGGAAAATAATGGTGGTTACACTCGTTTTCTTCGAAAGTTTTTTGTTGGTTGCAAAGTCATATACCTCAACAGAAAAATTATAAATACCTTCTGGAAGTGCTTGCGCATATTGATTCGGATTGATTCCGACAAGATTCTGATATTCAAAGTATGGTGCTAAATCTACATTGGTCAACTGGAGCGGTACTCCGCCTTCTAAGAAAAGATTACGTGCTCCGACAACAAAATCGTTGGTCATTAACGAAATAGACTGTCCTTGGAAATAACATTTCAGTCGTATCTGACGATTGGAAATAGTTAAATCGTTTAAAGCAATCTGTACTTTAATGGGACTGTTTATAGTAGTCGCATCGGCATAATTGCTTAAATAGATTGGCGATGGCTGTGTTATTTGAGTGCTAATTGTTACTGGATAAGTCTGTGCTATACCAGAAACTATTGCGGAAAGCCAAAACCCAAGGGTTAAGAATAGTTGAAATTGTAGTTTTTTTAGCATTTGGGTGTTTTTATAACTATTATACTTTAAAAATCTTTTTCTCTTAATGTTTTAATTCAATCGAATCATTTACAGCTCTTTCTACGGCAAGCTGATGGTAAAACGGAATCATTTTTTCTTCTAATTGCTTGCTGATTTCTTCTGTTGGTTTTTTATCATTTTTTAAATCAAAAAACGTATTGATTTCCATTTTGCTGAAAGCTGCAATTGATTCGTTATTTTGTAATTCGCTTTGAGGTAGTTTTGAAAGCATCGCAAATTCTCTCATCATCCATCTGTGATTAACTAATTGCTTTTCTGCTGTTTTACTTCTTTCTACCAATTTTAAATATTTGTTGTAAGCTGCTTTATCTTTTGCATCTTCACTATTTATGCCATGCATTTTGTCCATATTAACACGTCCAATTGCTGTGGTGTAAACTTGTTCTATATTTTGATCTTTTGCAGTTATTTCACGATTTAACTTCTGAATAATGTCCGAAAGAACAGAATTGTATTGTGCGATAGTTTCTTTATTTGAATTGTAAACATCCAGATAATCCAATACTTTTTCTTTGAATTCTTTATCTTCTAAAGCCATTCTTGCTGTATTCAATTCCTTATTCAGCTTTTCTGATTGCTCATCAGGTAGTGGTTTTAAATCGTTTTGAAGCTGTTCCAGTTTGGTGATAATTTCACTTTTCGTTCCTTCTAAAACAACATTTTGAGAAGAAATTTTCAAAATATTATCTCGAGTTTCATTGGCTGTAACTGCAGGCTTTTCTTCCACTCGTTTAGGACGAAGTTTTATTTTATCAAAAGAGTAGGTGTAAGACAAAGTAGCCGTTAAATCATTATTGCGAACGGTTTGCGAGCTGCTAAAAAGTGTAATACAGTTTAAACCGAAATTATGTTTCTGCATGTAGATGTAAGAACCATTCAAACGGATATTAAAAATGTCATTTACTTTATCACCATTATTAAAGCTTGTGTTGTAACTTGTAGAAAAAGAGGCGTTTAATTTTTTTTCATAAAACAATTTTGTAGCTCCAATTGTAGGTCCTAAAATTAGATTATCACTAGTGTCCAGTTTTCCAATGGTGCTGTTGAAAGAAGCTGTTAGGTTCAAATCTCTTTGCGGGTAGCCAATAATGTATGAAAGTCCTGTGTTGTAATAAGTGCTTGAGCCGCCTGCAATTGTTTTTCCTTCCTGTTGATTTACAGCATCCTGCATACTGAATGTAGCATTAAAAGCTTGTTTTTGCTTTTTATCATTTTTCAAAAGATAATTGACAGTAAGTGCCGCATTCTGATTGACTTGTCTGAAGTTTAATGTATCTAAATATTCATATTGATTGGTTTGATTGATATAATCAAATTGATTTCGACTATTGGTATACGATTGAAAATTAGAATAATTAACGTTGAAATTTAATTTTTGATTAGCTCTGAAATCTGCACTTATTGAAGAAACCAATCTCTTCATCTGGCTTTGTTTCTGTTTGTCTAAATTGTCTTTCTGTAAACCTAAATTCAGATTTAAGCTCAATTTATCATTGTATAAAGTTTGAGAAGCATTTACTGTAACGTTCTCTAAATCATTATTGAAATAATAACCGCCCAATGTTCTATAATTTGGATCTATGCGTTCGTAACCCAAACCTAAGGTTCCTTTTCCCGCAGGATAAACCAATTGTCCTTTCATCGCTTTGTAGCTCGTTGTTGTTGGATTTGAGCTTAAAAACAAAGAAGAAATATTTTGAGCTTTTGTGTTTCCAGTGACTCTAGTATCTTCTGTAATGCTGCTGTTTGCAAATTCTGTTAAAACTTGTAATTTTTTGAATAGTTTAAAAGAAGTTTCAAAGCTGATTGCAGCGTTTTCTTTTGGTGAAACTCCCAATTCAAATGGAATAGGAATATCTAATGAATTTATCTCGTCTCTTGCCTTAAAAAAGGTAAGGCCTAGATTTACTTTTTCAAGCGCATACTGTGTTTTAAAACCGTATCCCATTCTTTTGTATGTTGGGACAAGTTCAGTGTTTATAGCATCATATTCGCTGCTTCTAACCAAACGTCCATACATGGCGCTGATTTTGAATTTTCCTTGCGGAGTTAAATCAACACCCAAACCTGTAAATTGGTGCCCTGCTAAAGTGTATGGCGAAAAAGTCATGCTTACGTCTCCAATATGGCCAGTTATCCATTTATAAGAGGGATGTATGCTAAGGCGGTTCATAAGAGTTGGTTTATTGTATCCAAACTTCTGATTGGTGTATGAAAATGAAAATGGAATATTGTATAAACCTGCGACATTCACATTGATATTTCCGTTTAAGAAATAGGTAAAAGGTTCTCTGGCAGCGTTTCCAGAATAGAAAACTCCATTGGCTGAAGCTCCTCCAGAAACATTTATTAATTTGGCTTTTCCTAATTCTTCAACATTGAAATTTTGTGCAAATGTGATTGTATTACACAATAGTATGCTGAAAAATAATATTCTTTTTAAACTCATTATGATAAATTCAGGGCAACAAAATAGGGAAGGACTAGCCTTTTATTTCGAACTGTTTTATTTAAAAATTGGCTTTTGATTTTACGTTTTTAACTTATTGTATAATTAGTTTTCTCAGTTTTGTTCCCTGCTGTGATTCAAACAGTACAAAATAAATTCCCGCTGAAAGTCCATTTAAGCTAAAATTGAATGAATATGCATCTTTTCCAGTGCCGCTTTTTGAATCGATTACTACATTATTATTTAGATTGTAAACTTTAACGCTGGCTGACATCACTTTATCTAATGTTGCATCAACAGTAAAAATTCCGTTTGATGGATTTGGATAAAGTTTTATATCAAATTTTTTCTGTAAATCAGTATTGTCTGGATCTACATATTCACCTTCAGTTACTATGATCGTTTTGGTCTGAGAAGCTGTGCATCGGCCTTTTTCTGTATTTATTGTAATATCATATTCGCCAGCTTTAGGGAAACTCATTTCGGCATAATCTCCATTATTGTTTGTAACAATTGCTTCCGAAGGCAATTTCCATTCAATTTTATCTGCTTTTGGGTTGCTAACATCTACGATGATAAATTTTTCATTAACAAATACTTGAGATGACATAATAAACTCAGCACTGATATCAGATTCTTGGCTCGAAATATTAATTGTATCTGTTGCCTGGCAGCCTAATTTATTGGTTACCGTAAGAGTGTAGTTTGCTGGTTCTGAAACTGTAATGATTGGATTGGTACTTTTGAATCCTTTGTCAGAAGCCCATGCATAAGTAGCCTTATCATCATCGACAGTACCATTAATTGTTAGGCTTTGTTTGTAGCAAAGTGTAACATCTTCGCCCAAATAAATAACATCTTTTGGAGGATCTACCACAGTATAACTTCTTAAAATTTTACAGCCTCTAGAATCTGTTATCTCAATTGAATAGGCACCTGCTGGAGCATTGCTTAATGTATTTGTTTTCTCGCCAGTGTTCCATAAATAAGTATATGGAGCTGTACCTGCAATTGGCGTTACCACAATTTTTGCATCAGAGCCTAGATAACATGTTGGCATTTTAATTGTTTCTGAAGCATCAAGATGAGGTGGAGCAATAAACGAAATAGATTTAGTAATAGTACATCCATTAAAGTCTGTAACTGTTAGAGAATATGTTCCTGGTACAGCATTTTTTAGAACTTCAGTAGTTGCGCCAGTATTCCATAAATAGGTATAAGGTTTTGTTCCTCCAATAGCAGAAGGAGTAATAGTCCAATCATTTCCATCTCCGCAAAGTGTGTAATCTGCAGAAAGTGTATTGTTCAATTTTTGAGGTTCGTTAATCACAAACAATTCACTTTTTGAAATGTTGTTTTTTGTATCAGTAACTTCAACATAGTAAGTTCCAATTCCAAGATTTCCTAAGGTAACATTTGTTCCAAGAACGCCTGTATCTGGAACAGAATGCCATTTGTATGTATATCCTGCAATACCTCCAGTTACATTTGCTTTAATACTGGCATTTTTATCTCCATTACATAAAACTGAACTAACAGAAGTAATAGTAGCAACTAATAAATCAGGTTGTGTAATTTCGTATAATTCAGAAGTAATTGTACATCCTTGGGCATCAGTTACAATAGCATAATATTTACCAGCAGAAAGATCTGCTACAGTTGCAGTGGTTCCGTTAACCTGAATATTTGAACTTGTAAACCATTTATAGTTATAAGCCTGGGTTCCGCCTTGAACCACAATATTGATACTTCCATTATAAAGTCCAAAACCTGTTGCTGGAGTTATTGTATTTTGAGTTATTACAAGCTGCTTTGGCTCCGTAATTTCAACATTTACGATTGAAGTATAATTACAGCCTTTACTGTCTTGCACTTGAATGTCGTAAGTATTAGCTTTTAAATTTGGAATTACTGCAGTAAGATTATTAAAAGCTATCCAATTGCCATAATTTGAATCTTGCGATTTATAGCGGTATTGGAAAAGATTACTTCCACCAGAAGCTGTTAATGTTATAGTACCGTCATTGAATCCTAAACAGTTTACATTTTTTTGCGTATAAGTAACCGCAATCGGATCTGGCTGTGTAATGACAATTGATTGACTTGTAACTTCTACTTTATTGAAGTCTTTTACCACAGCATAATAAGTTCCGATTTCAAGATTGCTTAGCAATGCATTTGATTCGTTCGGAATTTTAACACCATTCTTATACCAAGAAATTGTTCTAATTCCAAAACCTCCTTTTACAGCCGCTGTTATAGCTCCATTTTTACCATTATTGCAAGTAATTTCTGCAGACTGGCTAATGCTGATTTCCAATACATTGTTGTTAAAATCAAACTCTGTTGATTTTGTACATCCAGTTGCATCGGTTGCCGAAACAGTAAAAATGCTTGAAGCTAAATTTGTGAAATCAACTTGTTTTAAATTCGAATTCGGAACGTCTTTAATAATTGTTCCGTTACTGTCTCTGCATACATATCTGTAAGGAGCAACTCCGCCGACAATCTCGATATGAAGTGCGCCGTCACTATTTCCAGCTGTTGGAATTGTTGGTACAATTTTATCCAAATCAAATCCGAAATCTTGAGGCTGATTAATGACAATATTGTTTAATGTTCCAATACATAAGTTTCCGTCGTAAACCGAAACAGAATAAGTTCCTTTTCTTAAGCTATATTGGTTTTTATCGGTGCTTCCGTTACTCCATAGATAAGTGTAAACAGGTGCTCCTGCAACGATATCAGGCGTTCCTCCAGTTACGTTAATTTCTACAACTCCATCGTATCCATCATAACAAGTTACATCTTGTTTATTTGCCGTAGTTACAATGATTTGAGTTGGCTGTGTAATTTCGAATAGGCTAGAAGTAGTCTGATTGTTATTTGAATCGATAACAGTTACATAATATTTACCAGTAGGAATATTTCCTGTTGTTGCTTCAGCATTTAAAGTTGTATTAATTAAAGTACCATTTTCTCTGAACCATTTGTAAGTGTAGAATCCCTGCGCATCTGGAACACCAGTTCCTGTAACTGCTTTTGCTCTTAAGATACCAGTTGAACCGAAACAATCAATAGTTTTAGCTACAGAAACAGTAACTTTAAGTTCTAATGGTTCTGTTATTGTAAATGTTTTTTCTAAAGTACAATTTTTACTGTCCGTTACGACTAATTTGTACGATCCAGCTGGTTGGTTGTTCAGAACAGCTGTAGTTTGACCATTAATTTCTACATTATTTTTAAACCATTTATAAGAATAATTTGAAGTTCCGCCAGAGATTTGAACAGAAATTTTTCCGTTGCTTAGCCCAAAACCAGTTGCATTTTTAACTTCATCGCTTGCAATTGCTAGTTCATTAGCAGGTTCAGAAATGGTAATTGTTTGACTGATAGAGCAGTTTACGGCATTTCTGTCTGATACTGTCACAGTATAAGTTCCTGCGGGAAGATTACTAATATTAGTTTTCCCGTTATTAACTGTAGAATTATAATTCCATACGATATTATAGTCAGAAGAACCTCCATTTATAGTTAAATTGATCGTACCATCGTTTCCATTTTTACAAGAAACCTCCGTCTTTGTATTGGCAATTGCTAATGGATTTGGTTGCGTAACTGTAAATTCGTTTACTCCGTATAAAACGTTATTGTTTTGGTCTGTTACTGAAACAATATATTTTCCAGCTCCTAAATTTGAAACTTTGTTTGTTGTTGATAATACTACAGTTGGGGCCGAAGCATTATACCATTTATAAATATAAGCAGGCACACCACCAGTAATTGTTGCAGTTAATTCTGCTGTTGTGTCTCCAAAACATTTTACTTGTGTATTTGGAGTCATTGTGATACCCGTAATATCTAATCTAGGTGGTTGAATTAATGTATATTCTTTAGTAATAGTACAATTACTTTGATCTGTAACAGTAAGTACATAAGTTCCAATTGCCAGCTGATCTAATAATTTTGAAGTTCCTATGACTGGAGTTGTTCCTTTTACTCTCCAAGCATAGGTATAATTCGTTGTTCCTCCAGTAATATTAACCTCAATAACACCATTTTTGGTTTCAAAACCTGTTAAGTTTTTTACTTGAACATCAATTATGGCTAGTGGCGCGACAGGCTGGGTTATTGCAATGTTGTTTAATGCTACTGAACATCCATTTTTATCTGTAACCACTAAACTATAAATCGCTGCAGTAAGCCCTGTTAAATTTTCTGTGTTAGCATAATCAGCATTGTCCTTTTTCCAAGCAAAAGTATACGGTGTAGTTCCACCTGAAGCATTAATGTTTATTGCTCCTGTAGCATTTCCGTAACATAAAACAGGTGTGGTCGAAGTTAGTGCAACAGTTAAGATGCTAGGTTGTACTAGATCAAGTTCATTGCTTTCTTTTGTTGCATTAACATTATCGGTTACAATTAACTTATATTTTCCAAAACCCAAATTAGGAAGAACATTAGTGTTTCCTGCAATTAAAACCCCGTTTTTATACCATTTGTAGATATAATTGGCAACTCCTCCGTTAACAGTAGCTGTTATTTCACCGTTAGTGTCTCCATTACATAAAATAGATTTAGTTTCATTTATAGAAACAATTAATTCTGGATTTTCAGTAATTGTGTATGTTTGTGTGGCAATACATGATTTACTATCTGTTACTGCTAAAGTATATTTACCAGCTTTAAGCCCGGAAATATCTTTTGTAGTTCTTGAAAAGGTATTGTCTTTATCGTATGTCCAGTTATAAGTATAGTTTCCATTATTTGGAGTTCCTCCAGTTATAGGATTTAGAGTAATAGCACCAGTACTTTGCCCGTAAATGGAAACATTTGTAATTGAAGGGGCAGGAATAGTAATAGGAGTAGGTTGTCCAAGAACAATTCCGCTTATAGTAAACGGACAATTGTTGGCATCGTTTACAGTTACTGAATAAGTTCCTGCAGTTAAAGCGGTCTGATCTTTTGCTGTACTTCCATTACTCCATAAATAGGTGTAGCCACTTCCTACTGTTCCTCCAGAAACGTCCAATATAATATTACCATTATTTCCTCCAAAACAACTTGGATCAGCTTTAGTATAAGTTACATTTAGCGGTGCAGTCGGCTGTGTAAGAGTATAATCGATATAAGCCGAAGGAGTTTGTCCTTCGTTAACTCTTACTCTGTAAGTTCCGTATGGGATATTACTTATTGTTGCAGCTGTTATTCCTATAGCAGTTTCACTACCCCCATTAATTTTGTACCATTTATAAGTATATCCAGATCCTAAACCTCCAAAAGCTCTTGCTGTTATATTACCTGTCGATTCGCCAAAACATTTAATATCTGTATGAGCATCAATTGCTATTGCTAAAGCATTTAGTACCATATCTGCACTCGTAACAGAGCAATTATTTGCATCTGTTATGATAACATGATATGTACCATTATCAAGACCAACAGCTTCACCGTCTTGATCAGGATCGGGATTAATTAGTGTGTTTCCTTTGTACCATGCATAAGTATATCCCGGAGTACCGCCTGTTCCGGACACTTTTATTTTTCCATCAAAGGTCGTTGGTGTAGAAGGCTGGGTTTGAGTTATTGAAGGATTGACAGTTAATGATGTTGAGGGTTCCGTAACTTGGACAGAACCAACTATAGAACAGCCTGCAACATTTGCATCAGTAACAGTATACTGATAAATTCCTGCGACCAAATTTGTTCTAGTTGCTCCTACTGGACCATTTGTCCATTGTACATTATAAGCACCTGTTCCTCCTCCAAGTGTTAAACTTACCATGCCGTTATTTCCTCCTCTACAGTTAACATTTGTTAAATTTGGTATAGCAGTTAATTGTGTATTTTGGTCTAAGAAGAAATCTTCAGAAATAGTTGTATTGGCAGGACTAGCATTGTCTGTAACTACAACTCTATAAATGCCTGTATCTAAACCATTAGGATTGCTATCTGATTTTCCAAATACAGTATTGTAAATGGCTCCTTCTTTTTTTTGCCAGACATAAGAATAACCTAAATTAACAGTACCTCCTGAAACTGATGCAACTAGACTTCCAGTGCCACCAAAGCAGGCAATTTTATTTCCAGAAATTAGAACTTCTAATTTTTGAGGCTGGCCTATAGTAAATGTTTTTGAAAGAGAGCAGTTTTTAGAGTCGGTCACTGTTACGATATAAGTACCCGCATAAAGCTTATTGAAGTCAGTAGGAGTAAATTGAGCCCCATCCTTTGTCCATACTTGTGTGTAGCTGGCATTATTTAATAAAGTTCCTCCAGTTATAGCAAAACTTTCAATACGTCCGTTGTTCTCTCCAAAACCTGAAGCTGCTTTTTCTGTACCTTCAATAACAATAGCTGCAGGATTATTAATAACAACTTTCCTAACTCCTGTTTGAGAATAAAGTAGGAAGGATGTTAATAATAAAGAAAAGAGTATAATTTTTTTCATATTTTTTGATCGTTTGCGTTTATATCTATGCAATTTTTAGAATCTCTAACTGTTATATAATGATCACCTGCTGGCAAAGTAATTTCGTCTGTAATAGATAAAAATTCAACTTCGGTTGCTGAGTCAATGGAATAGAAATAGGGACTAGTTCCATTAGAAGCACTTATTTTTATTATACCAGATTGATTGTGACATGCCGGTTGAGTCGTTATTATTTGATAACTAAATTGGCTGGGTGGGCCTACTGTAAAAGTTTTATTTAAAGCCTGACTTAAACTTGTGCCATTTGCGGTTGTTAATCTTGTTTGATAAGTTAAAATATAGGATTGTATTCCGAGTCCTGTCCATGTATAGCTTTTTGGATTGGCTGCCATCATAGATTTTGTTATAATTTTATTAGTTAAACCGGAACCATCAGTATGTTTCAAAGCCATTTCATATTGTTCATTATCTTGAAGTCCTCTGTCAAAGTTTAATGTTACTTCGCCATCAGATTTATATACACAAGATGTGAGATTATTTGAAGAAACTGAGTTTAAAACAGGAGGGCATGGATTTACATAATATGATACAATATTTGAGTAAACTTCTTCTCCAGTAATAGTAGTGTCAGAATCAATGAGAACACGAAAGTCAATGTTTCCGACATAAGTTGAAGAAACATAAGTTGATCTATTAAATTGAAATGTTTGATTAAAGGCTGTACTGACATTTGTTGATTGAAAATTGCCGCCTTCAATTCGATATTCCCATATAAAACGCTGCGTGCCTGTACAACCTGTAGCTTGTAAGTTTACTTTATCACAGAAAGAGTTATCAGGACTCGGCTGTATTAATACTTGATTACTTATTATGCTGAATTCAGGGATTATTTCTGCACCTGACCTACCACCAGAAATGCCTGACACTTTATAACAATTGACATTAAAATTGGTGGCTTCTAATCCAGAAGTCCAGTCTTCACCGCATGGACCACTACAGCTGTAAGACTCAGGTCTGTAAGCATCAAAATAGAATTGAGTGGGTTTTTGATCAAATATTAAATAATTATTGACTGCTTTTATAGGATATAGCAAATTTCCATCAGTTTTTTTTATCCAGTATCTATAATAGTATTGATCTTTTGTATAATAATTGAGGGTATAACTGCCAGCATCTCCAGCATTTGTATACATAATATACGTTTGCGAACAAACTTTGCAGTTTATAAATAAAATAATAAAAAATGTAAAGTAAAATTTCTTCATACTTATTCGTTAGCTGATAAATCGATACATGAATTAGTATCTCTTACTTTAATAGAATGTTGACCATATGAAACATTAATTTCGCCTGTTGGCGAAGTAAATTGTACTTCAGGATCTGAATCTATTTTGTAAAAATAAATTCCTGTTCCGCCCGATGCAGTCAATTTTATTTTCCCTTTCTCATTAAAGCAAGCGGGTTGAATTTCAGTAACCTGGAAAGTTACAGCTGTAGCAGAAGGAATAGTAAAACTTGGGTCTGGAGCGGGATTTGTGCTTGTTGGTTGATTGCTTATAAAAGTTTGATATTTTATAGAATAGTTACCTGGGGCCAAGCCCGAGAAATTTAACTTTCTGTTTACGTTATCAATAGACAAATCAGGTGTAGCCACTACAATATCACCTGGTTGCTTAAAGAAAGTAAAAACAAAACGTTCATTTTTTGCTAAGTCTAAATCTCGATCATAAGTAAAAACAACTTTACCGTCATTATTGTTGATACAGGTAGTGCTTGTGACAATTGGAGTTTCAATTAAACCAGGTGGACATGGAATAATGTCATAGATAATGAAGTCTGTGAAAGTTGTATTGTATCCAGTTTTTATATATAAATGAGTCTTTCCTTCATAACCGCCTAATGTTGCCATTGTAAAAGAAATAGCCCGTTTTGCTTGATAATTACTTGGAAAGTTTGACCAGTTAACTCCATCATAACTATATTGCCAGTTCCAGCCTCTTGTTAAAGTGATTACATCATTTTTGCAGACATTAGAATTAGATGGCTGTGGTAGATATATTCCCATCATGTCGGCATCTCCAATGCAGCCTCCAAAAAAATCACTATCAAATGTTTCTTTGTTGTAAGCAATAGTTTTGCTTAAAGTACAATCACTTCCATCTTTGTTTCCTGCTGTACGACTGCTGCAAACAATTTTTGTTGGATTATCGGTTACATAAAAGAATGTGTATGCAGTAACAACATTATCTGTTGTATTACTGCCTTCTGTCACGGAATTAGAGCCTACTGTTATACTTAAATTTCCTGCATGACTTCCATTCCAGCCTTGAAAAGGGTCTAATGTTGTTTTTACCAGCATACCATATTTGGTTGCCTGTCCATTTGAAAATTGTATTAGTCCAAAAAAGAGAAATAATACAATCAATAATTTTGTTTTCATCTTTTTAGTCATTTGCGTTTTTGTCTATACAGCCACTGGCGTCAGTAACTACAATGTTATAATTGTCTTGGCTTAAATTTCTAATGTAATACTTTCCATTGCTATATTCGGGAATGATTTCCTCTTGATTTTTATAAAAATGAAAAGGAGAAGTGCCACTAGTAATTGTGATTTCAATAAAGCCATCATTTCCTCCCACACAAGAAGGAAGCTCACCTTTAGTGTTAAAACTTAATTTTTCGGGATCTACATATTTGAACGGAGTATTTGTACTTTCTAAAGCTCCAGTATTTTGTTCATTTAATCTCGTTTGGTACTTGATATTGTAGGTTTGGCCATTTTCTAATTTTCCAAGATTTGTAAAAGAGTATTTATATTTTTGGACTGCCGAATCAAAAACAAGAGATTTTATTATTGCTGTATTTTGAAAAGATATAGCTGATGTAACACTATTTAATACATACATAATACTGATATCTTCATTTTGTGTAAGGTTGCGATCAAAAAAAACATCAATTGCTTGAATATTATCTCCATTGCATTTTGGACCTTGATAAAATATTCTTTCAGCAACAGGAGCACAAGGAGAATAATTAATAGTAAATGTGTTAGTAAATGGCCTTCCTATATAACCTAATCTAAAATAAAGTGGCTTATTAAAATAATTAATATGCGAATTGCCTAAGAGTTCTTGTATAGAAAATTCTGTAATTGTTCTATTATTTTTAGCAGTTGGCAAATCAATCCAAGTTGAGTTGTCTACCGAATACTGCCAATGAAATGCTACGTTTGGGTACAATCCAGCTCCATTTACAGATAGGTTTAACATTTCGCCCGCGCATACATTATTTGGATTTTCGAGGTTTAAATTAGTGATGACTAAATTACTTGGCTTGAAGTTCGTGATACGGGCTGTAATTCCACAAGGAGAATCACTAAATCCGGCAAAGCCATTTATTATTAAATTATCAAGTGTGGCAGTTACAGAAGTATTTGTATTACAAGGACCACTGCTGCCATTTTCATAATGCACACTTCCTGTAGAATTAATTGAAATTAAAAATGTACTTGTTGCTGAAAAGACTTTGTTTGTATAGCTTGTGGTATTTTTACCATTAGGAACATAACCATTTTTATTACCTGAAGCTATTGTAATTGTACTATTTTGTTTTACAGACCACGTGAACTTAGTAGCTTCAAAAGTGTTGTAAGTTGGTCCTTGTGGACCCTCCCAGCAAGTATTGCATAATACACCATCGACTACATCAAAATCATAAGTTTGACAATAGCAAAATGCACTAGTAAATAGAAAAAATAGTATGTAGAGGTTCCTCATATATTTATTAAAGTTGGAATTTAAAACAAGATCTATAAATTAAAATTTCACGGTATAGAAATCCATCTTAGACATTCTTCCATCTTTGAACAATGCTCGTATTCCGTATTTATAAGTTGTATTAATTGTTAATGTTGGATCTGATAATTTTCTAGTTTCAGATTTTACCATTTGAATTAATTGCAAAGGTTCTGCATTTGTAGCTTTGTATATTTCAAAACTTTCTACTCCAGCTTCATCATAGCTCCAAGACAAGTCAATACTTTTTGTAGTTGTATTTGCTTGCGCAAAGAATCCTTTTACAGCTGGTTTTACGGTATAATTTGGAACAAATAGAGCAATTTCTGGAGACGGCTTAGAAACTAGTTCGCTTTCATCTTTTGCATAAATGGCATATCTGTAAGTAGAGCCTTCTTTTGCTTTTTTATCTTGATAAGCTTCAGATTTATCTGTGCCACTCCATATTAATTCCCATTTTTCCTGATCATTTTCTTTTCGATAAAGCTGATGTGACTTTACATCTTCACTTTGGCTGTTTGCCCATTCTAAAAATACGGCTCCGTCTTTTACCTCATATTTTGTAAAAACAGGAGAAGCAGGTGGAATAACATCTGGTTTTTTTACAATTAAAGTTTCTGAAAAAGGAGACATGTTATATCGGTAATCTACAGCTATAATACGATAGTAAACCTTACTGTTTAAACTTTTAAGAATTACTTTGTCTTCAAAAGTGTTCTTTTCATGAGGGCTGACTGTCAATTGGCTAAATTCTTCTTCGGCAGTATTTCCTTTGTAAACGCGATATCCTAAAAGGTCTTTTTCTTTATTTGGAGCCCAAGATAATTTTACAACACCCAAACTATCAATTGTAGCTTTTAGGCCAATTGGCTTTGCAGGCGGAATAGAATCAACAGGCTGAACTAGCATAGGAAAAGAAGTTCTGCTATTTCCATTTTTTCCAACGGCCGTAATGGTAAAGTAATTCGTAGCAAGTAATTTATTATAAGTTACAGAACGATCTTTTGCTGGAATATTTTTGATTACTTTGACATATTTATCATCGTCGTAATCAGAACGGTTAAGCTCGAACCCAGAAATTTCATTATTCCCTTCTTCCGGAAATTCCCAAGTTAATGTAACAGTAGAATCGTCTTTGAAATCTTTTACCGTTAAGTGCGGAACATATTTCAATAAAGCTTTTCCTTTTCCAGAAACAACCTCTGAATAGGGGCCTAGCTCACCAAAAGGAGAAATTCCTTGAATACGATAATTATATGAAGTATTATTTGCTATAGAATCAACATAAAAAATTCTATTATTGTTTGCATTTTCTTGACTTAAGCTTGTGTATGGTTTTTCTGTGATTCTTTTGTAATTAATTTTATCAGTAGAACGTTCCACATAGTAGCTTCCATAAATATGAGATAGAATTTTAAAATTCCAACTTAACATAGTGCTATTGTCAGTAAAATGTGCTGTTAGATCCATTGGTTTTGGTAATGGCTCATATTCTTTTAAGCTAACAAATACTCCTCCATAAACAATGCTTAACTCTTTTTCGGGCACATTTGAGGAAATTCGATAGGCATATTTTTCGTTTTGCTTTACATTTTTGTCTTCAAAACCTAAACCTGCTTTTTTAGCAACTTCAAAATCTTTATCAGCTGTATATAATGCAAATGTGAAACGCTGTTCAGCTTCTTCAGAAAGATTTACAATAGATTCTAAATTATCAGCTCCAGTCACGCTAAAGCTTTCTCCAAAAATTGCTTGAGCAATAATGGCGGCATTATCATTTTCATCAATTAATTTTTCCCATGTCTCTACTGGTTCTGGTTTAAAAGCTTCAGCTAAAACTACACGTTCTGGTTTTGCCAGTGTTTTGTTGTCTCTTGTAACGGTAAATCGTTCAATTAAATAACCGTAAGTATTTAATTTTTTCCAAGCAATAGGAGTATTTACTGCCCAACGTAATAAAATGCGGTCTTTTTGAACTCTAGCAATTACTTGGATTTCGTTCTTTTTTTCTATGTCATTATTTTCCTTAGAATTGTTTTGGGCAATTCCAGAAAAATTGAAAATTAAAGAAAGGATAAAGAAAAATTTGAACTTCATTATTAAATTGATTTATTGAATGTGAATACTGAACTGCTTCCCAATTGTCCTCCTGGAAGAGTGTAATTCAGTTTTATGTTATAGGTTCCTTGTTTGATATAAGGGAATTTTCCGTTAATGATGTAATCATACTTCGTAATCATTTGTTGATTCAAAGTGTTTAAATATTTGTTAACCACTTTATATCTCAAATTGACAAAATCTGTTTTATAATAATATGGCAGATTATATCGGAAAGGCAGATATTCCTTTAACATATAGCTTGTTGGATTATTGATGAGATAATCCTGGTACCATGCTAAAGTTTCTACACCTTTTGTTGGAGGAACACCAAGAGAGGAGTTACTTCTATCAAATTGGAAATCATTTTCTAGAGGATATCCTTGGTAAACTAAAGGGAAAATTTCATTTTTGTAGTAACTGTCATCTAATATTGCTTCAGTATTGATTAAAGGAACATACATTGTTTTTGCATTTCCTATAATCTCAATTTCATCAAAAGGTTCAGTTGAGCTGTTTAGCGACTGTAAAGCATGAACATCAGAGTAGATAATTTCTACTAGGGTCTGTTTTGGCTTTTTAGCCGCCATTTTTTCAGCGAAACTATTGTATTGGCTTGTATTGAAATTATATTGCAATAATTCAACACCATCTCCACCAGTTACAACTTCTGCCAGTTTACTATCCTTTATCTCAACATTTGCATTTTCACCCAAATCTTGTTTAGTATAGCTTTCTTTTAAATTGCTATTGACATCGCTTTTTGTTTCGAGCGTCATTAAGGAAATATTATAAGTCTTAGACGTTTGTAACACTGGCAAGTCTATGCTTACTTTTCTTAGAGTGCTATTATAAGTTATTGTTCCTGTACTCGAAGCTGTTCCCGTTTTATAGAATGCTTTTTGAGACTGTCCTTGTTTTAATTCAAATAAGTAAGGTTGTCCTTGTTTTAGCACTATATATGCTTGTTTGGATTCATTTTGATAAACATATTTCTGGTCTATTACAGGATAGCAATACGCGATATTAGTTACAGGAATATTGTTTGGTGCAAGTCCTGTAGTGAAATTTCGAGCCTCAGTTTCAGTGGCAATCTGTCCATCGTCATAAACTGTTTTCCACGCTCCATTAGTAAATTCCTGAAAACTTACTTTTACCGTACTCACTAGATTTGAATTCGGCGGAAATACATCAAAAGGAGTGAAGCTTAATAAATCTTTAGTTTGGTTCCATGTGATTTCTCCCGGAATAATGACACCATCTTTTTTAACAGTATATTCTTCTAATTTGAGCTTATATGTCTTAACACCAGAATCTTCTTCTAATGTAAAGCTCTTTTCTACTGGAAAATTAAATCCAACTTGAGGAACTGCAAAAACACTAACATCTTTTGTACCTTCTGCTGGAGTAATGTCAGCAATTGTTTTTAAGCCACCTAAGGGAGCATCATTAAGAAATTCGCATTGCTTACCAAATTCTAATTTAAACCTGAAACTGCCTTTTATCGCACCTCCTAGTAAGTTGAAATAACCTCCAAGATAACCTCGAATCCAGACGGGGTTTGGTAGTTTAGCCTGTAAAAGAACTGCACCGCCACCTTTTATGATGGATATTTTCTTTTTAATCATAAACAATTTAATCTTGATTCCCAGTTCTCCCTGCAAATAAGCATAAGATTGTCCGTTAGCATACCATCCATTTAAACCAATTTGCCCCGAACCTTTACATTGTGCTTCGCCATAATCTTTCACCATAATATCAAACCCAAATCCGCATTGGAAGTTGGCATAAAATACCAGAAAAGTTAAATCTCCTGTTTTTAAACTAAAATCAGATCCAAATGCAAAACCTTTGCCAGAAGCTATGCTATTTTCATCTCTCATATAATCGAGAGATTCTGCACTAACCCCAAGAATTTGGGCAACAATAGATGGTGGAGGAGGACTTGCGGGAATATCATCTCCAATCATAAAATAGCCTCCAGCTTCAACTTCAAAAGATCCAATAGCCAGTTTTATTCCTAAACGATCTGTTGGAGTTCCCATTCTGATATACCATTTGTCCGGTGCAAAATGTAGTACTGCCCACCCAGCTCTGTTGCCAGATGCTCGACCTTTAATAAAACCTCCAGGAGTATCTATATACAAGTCAAAAGTTCCGTGAAGAGTTTTAGATCTAAAATCATATTCGATTGCTGCAAATGCATTGATTCCCATACGCGCTTTAACATCTGTAGGGTACAATTGCTCGGCCGCTTTAGAAAGATTTGAAGTTTTTAGTGCCTCTAATGCAACTGATGACATTAAAGATTCATTTTCAGTTACAGTTTTTAAAGCTTCTGTTAATTCTGATGCTCCAGGTATTTCGAAAGTTTGCATTACGTGTCCTTCACCATAAATACTGATTCGGTTTATACCTCCATGTGTATTAAATGCAATTTCGAATCCAGCACCACCCCAAAAAGCATCTGCAGTAGCAGTACCTGCAAATTTAATCATGGCTTTAACTCCAAGTCCGGAATCGATATCTGGAACATAGTTAGAACCAGAAGCGACAAAACTGTTGCTAAATCCGTCTTTTTTCATTTTGTAGTAAGCGCCACCGCCAAATCCTTTAAAGGTAATAGCGCCTGCCGGAATATTCAGGTTGTCGACCATTGCATCAACATACCAATATCTAAAGCTTTTTGAACCAAATATAGCATTGGCTTCAACAGAAATTCCTCCTGTAAAATCGGCGCCCAGCATTCCTTTGAATCCATTTCCGTAAATAGGATCATTGTCTAATATGGTAATGCTTCCTTTAAATTTAACTCCTCCAAGATCGGCAGCAACTTTAATTTCTTCAAATTTAAGACGGTCGAATTTCCATTTCTGAATTCCTTCTTCAGGAGCAAATTTTCCAATAACATAGAATTTTGTCTGGCCATTAAATTGATCCTTCATTAAGTTGATAGCTAAATCGACTTTTAAGCTTGCCGATTCAGTGTTGGCTATTAAAGCAATCTCATTTATGGTAACAGGAAAGTTACTAACCTTTGCGTCATCTTCCTTTATGTTTTTATACCCAAAATAATCTGCAGTAATAATTGGATTAACAGTTTGAAGAGTTAGATTTTGAAATATAATTCCTTTGAAAACAGCAGTTTCTTTTTCATCCGCTGCGTTTTCTCCTTCTGTTTTCTCTTTTACTCCAGCAACAGCTTCAGCAGCGGTTACAGGTTTGTTACTCGCTTTAAGCGAAAGAGTTCCGTATAGGACGGCTTTTGGTAAAAATTTGCCTTCTTTTACTTTTAGTTCTACGTAAGAGTTCTTTTCTAAGTTAGCTTTACCTTTAAAAACCTGAAAGCAAATATCGTTAGTAACCTCAGCTTTTAAAAGATATTCATTGTCAATGGTATTAAAAAGAGCTGTATATCCAAGTTCTCCTCTCGCGTCTGATGTGCATTGTCCCGAGGAAACTGGTAAAACAATTCCGCCATTAAATCCTGCAGAAACAAGAGAGTTAGCTCTAAAGCCTAATTCAATATGATTTACAGAAAACTGCCATCCAGAAGCATTTCCTTCATTAATATTTAAGATATTGTCTCCAGAAAAAACACCAGAAACTCCCATTCTGTCAATTAACAGATTGGTAGCTTGGAATGTAATTCGTTCGTTTGTGCCTTTCTTTTTAAATTGGGATGGTAAAACTAATTTTAAAGACTGAACATAAAATCCACGCCATAGTTTTTCATTTCCAGGCACTAGATAATCCTTTTCATAATCTTTTGGCCAAACAATATTACTTGAATTTCTCAAATCGCTCATATCAATGACCGCTCTGTTCAGTTCAAAACAATACCCAGGATGTTTAGTCAATTGAAAAGTAGGTAGGCTGATATCAATCAAAATATCATTCCAGTTGCCAACAACAGCCTTAAATTTTGCCGTTACACGACTATCACCAGCAATAGGATTATAAGCTGAATCAACAGGCTCAAGCATAGTTCTTGAGAATAGAACCTCTGCATCTACACCAAGTTCCTTAAAACCGTTACAATCAATAGTGACATAGGTCTTGTTTGTAACAGTACCGGTGGCCATTTCCATACCGCCTTTTAAAACCAAAAGCGTTTTATCGCCAAACATCTGAATTGGCACATCACCCAGTAAAACTAGATTAGTGTCACCAACTAGGCCCCCTTTATGAGAAAGTTTGATATTATTGGCTCCAAAAAATAATTCTTTTCTATTTCCTTGTGAATCTGTTTGCGGAAGTACAATTTTTACAAAAGCCGTTAATTCAGTATATTGAGGAGTAAATTTGGCATTGCTAATCCCTAAAGAATATTGAATGCCGCCAATAGTTTTTTTAATTCCTATTGGTAGCATTGTTAGATTTTTAGGTTCTAAATAATCGGTAAGATTATCGTTTTTCTCGATTTCATTGAAAACCTCTTTTGCTTTTTCAAGAAATTGATTGGTTGGATCACTTACAGGGTAATTTTTCGCTATAAATGAGCTCGTAAATTCGCTTTCGGTAACGCCGTTGAATGTGCTTTTTACAACTTGCTGATCAAGTATTGACTGTTTTGGATTGCTCTTTTTAACATTTGAAATAGTATCAATGTTCGAGTTTGAAAAACAGTTAATACTTGATAAAAATAAAACTATACTAAATACAAAAGAATGAAACTTTGAAGTAATTTTTTTCAATTTATAGTAGGTTTGGTTATGTGTTTTGAGATAAGGCTATAAAGAAGAAAAGAATGCTTTGAGAATAAACTTGCGAAATTCTAATCTTGAAAGCAATGTTTAAGAAAGTAAAGTTATTTTCATAAATCTGATTTGGGTTTTAAAACGTAATAGATTGTTAAAATTTCGCCAAAAATAAACTTTTAATTAGACAAAACATTACGGGTTTCCACATTTTGTGAAGAAAAAATAAAAAGGCCTTCCAAAATTGGAAGGCCTGTGCTTATTATCTTTTTTTCTGTTGACCTGGAGCATATGCTTTGGCGCTTTGGTCTCCAGTCATTTTTTTGGCTTGTCCTGGTGGTATTTTACCTGGGGCAGGGTGTGGGCTGCGAGTGTGTACATGTGCGCTACAGCTAATAACGCTTAGTGCTAAGAACAAAAGAACCAGTACTACTACGGCAATTCGTGTGATTTTTGATGTTTGCATTTTTAGTTTTAATTTTATTTGAGGTATTGCAAATATAATCGAAATGTTATCTTTTGAAGTATTTAAGCTTAGTTTAAAATGAGTCCAAATAACGTATCCATTTCACGCTGAATAATGGTTTGCTTTTTGTTTTTACAGTTATTTAAGTAAAGTTCTTCAAAAAACAGAAAAGCTCCAGAAAAATCCAGAGCTTTTTTTAAAATATATTTTATAGAAAGATTAATCTTCTTTCATGGTATGATAAACGTTCATTACGTCATCATCTTCTTCGATTTTTTCGATCAATTTCTCAACGTCAGCGATTTGAGCTTCAGTTAATTCTTTTGTGATTTGAGGAATACGCTCAAAACCAGAAGAAAGGATTTCAAGACCTCTGTTTTCTAATTCTTTCTGTAAAGCACCAAAACTTCCAAAAGGAGCATAGATTAAGATTCCGTCTTCGTCTTCAAAAACCTCTTCAGCACCAAAATCGATAAGTTCTAATTCTAATTCCTCAGCATCGATACCATCTTTTGCAATTCTAAAGTTGCAAGTATGGTCAAACATAAACTCAACAGAACCTTGAGTTCCCATTGTTCCATTACATTTGTTGAAATAGCTACGGATGTTGGCTACCGTTCTGTTATTATTATCAGAAGCAGTTTCAATCAAGATTGCAATTCCGTGAGGAGCGTATCCTTCAAACAAAATTTCTTTATAGTTAGCAGTATCTTTATTACTTGCATTTTTAATCGCGCGCTCCACATTGTCCTTAGGCATGTTAGCGGCTTTTGCATTTTGAATAACAGCTCTTAATCTAGAATTGGCGTCTGGGTTTGGTCCGCCTTCTTTAACAGCCATTACGATATCTTTACCAATTCTGGTAAATGTTTTGGCCATTGCTGACCAACGTTTCATTTTTCTTCCTTTTCTAAATTCGAACGCTCTTCCCATTTCTAATTTTTAGTTTTGTGATGCAAAAATAAGGTTTTCCTAATTTTTACAAAAACAAAATTGTTCTTTTTTGTTTCAAGTTTCAAGGCATCAAGTTACTCGGTTTGTGTTGAATTTAACCGCAAAGTACGCAATCCCGATAGCTATCGGGAACGCAAAGGACGCAAAGAAATTTTTAAGTTAAGCTATAAAATAAAAAAATCACAAAGCTATATAAATAAAACTTTGCTCCCGATAGTTGTGGGATTGCTAAAAACATAGAACCTCAGCATCTTAGAACTTAAAGACTATTTACTGACACCATTAAATTCATTAATAATATTTACAGCCTCATTCAGGTAAGGGTTAGTTTTAAGATTATCCATTTGGTATTGGTTAATCGTTTTATCATTAGGATAAGCTCCTAAAAGAAACTGATTCACGCTCGAATTGTATACATCTAGCGGATTATTTTCGTCATTAAAAGTATTAATCTCTGTCCAAAGCGCATTCAATGTTTTTTTCTGTTTAAAAACCGCATCTAGCGTAAGCGGAATCTCTGCTTTTGGAGTATTTACAAGCTGATCTATCTTGAGATTGATCTTTTTAATGTTGTTGAAAAAATAATTGTCTGACAATCTTTCCGAACTGTTTTTAGCAATTTTATCTATCAAGTTTCTCTTGACATACGTTTTGTATTTCAAGAAAGGTTCGATGCTGTCATTTTTTATGGCCGTCAGAAAATCGCTTTCTTTCTGGTAAACATCTTCATAAAATTCAGGAAGCACAACATCTGGTTTTACTCCAATGTATTGATGGCTTTTGCCCGTAATCCTGTAGAATTTATTGATTGTAATTTTTAAAAAATCGGTATTTTTTTCTTCGTCAAGCGGAAGAATCGTCTGCATCGTAGCTTTTCCAAGTGTCGTGCTTCCTAACAATAGCGCGCGATTATAGTCTTGCATGATAGAAGAGAAAAACTCACTTGCCGAAGCCGTATTGCTATTGACCAAAACCACAATTGGACCTCGGTAAATAACACCCTTAAAAGGATCATTAATTACAGATTTTTCTTTTTTGCTGTCAATTACAATCGAGAGCGGACCATAGTCTACAAACATTCCAGCCAATTTTATGGCTTCTTCCATAGAACCGCCGCCATTGTCTATAAGATCAATAACAAGTCCTTTTATACTGTCTCTTTGCAGTTTGATTACTTCACGGGCCACATCATCTGCACAGCCTTTTCTGCTTGTGCCATCAAGATCTGCATAAAAACTCGGAATTTTTACGTAACCAATTTTGCTGTCTTTGCCAATAATGAAACTGAAAACAGAATTTTCTTCATCTTTCATCATTTGTTTTTCAATATAAACATCAAAACTTTTGCCTGAATTGCGTTTTAAAGTAAGCGTGATATGTTTGTTGCTTTCAGATAAAATCATGGTCGATATAGACTCCAACGAAGCACACGAAACCTGAAGTGTTTCTTTCTGATTGGAAATCGAAATAATCTGATCGCCTTTTTTTATTTGTCCGGTCTGATACGCTGGTCCGTTTGGGTCAACCTCATCTATGATAATTTCATTTTTTTCATTCAAATTAACCGTCATTCCAAGCGACAAATGTTCTTTTGATAAAGAAGCCACAAAACTAGTTTTAGAATCATCGCTAAAATAAGCTGTATGCGGGTCAAAGTACGTGCAGAAGAAATTATACAGCTTTTCTTCCTGTTTGGTATTCGATTGTATTAATGTGCTGAAACGGCAGATTTCATTCGAAACAATTTGATTTTTAGAAGCCTGTTCAATCGATTTGAAATTGGTTTTTACAGAGTCTAGATTTTCGCTCATTTCAGCAATATCATCTAAGATTTGATAACGCAGTTTTTTCATCCAAACTTTTTCCAAGTCTTCTTTCTTTAAATAAAAGGCAAAAGATTTTTTATAAAAACGTATCGTATCTTTCTTCACATAATCAATCGGAATGGTCTGGATTTTTTCTAAAACTTTTTTGGTGCGTATGAGGCCATTTACATATTTCGCTTTTATATCAGTAAGAAAACTGCAATCGTTCTTTAGGATCAAATCATCTAAGTTGTAGCGGTATTTCTGAGCCAATTCGTCGTATTCGCTCTTAAAAAAGATATTGCGAGAAGGGTCAAGTTCGTTAATTAGGTTATCAAAAACGAACACAGATAAGCTGTCGTCAACTGGTTTGGGTCTCAAATGTTCAGCTTGAATAAGCGCATTTATTTTGTTTAATATTTCACAGGTTTCTGCGCTGTTCTGACCAAAGAATACAGTTGATGTCAGCAAAAAAAGGAGTAGTGAAATCTTTTTCATAAATGGAAATTCATGGTTCATGATTAAAGTTACACTAATTTTTTTACAAATTGTAGTATTTTTAGCAAAATATCGACAACGAAAAGCATTTAACCGTTAAACGAATACGCATCAAATAAATTAACCTGAATCTGCTTATTTAAAGCAAAAAAAATGCGTTACAAACGTAACGCATTCTTTAATAATATAAAGCAAAAAATTATTTCTTGTAAAACGGTAATTTAACCACTTTTGCAGGAACATCATTTTTTCTGATTCTAATATAAATATCGCTGTCTACCGCACTGTTTGCAACTGTTACGTATCCCAAACCAATTCCTTTATTCATAGAAGGAGACATAGTTCCAGAAGTTACAATTCCGATTACCGCTCCAGAACCATCAACAATTTCGTAATCGTGTCTTGGCACTGCACGCTCTTGCATTTCAAAAGCAATTAATTTTCTTGTAACACCTGCTTCTTTCTGCTTTTTAAGCGCCTCAGAATTAGTAAAATCTTTAGTAAATTTTGTAATCCATCCTAAACCAGCTTCAAGTGGAGAAGTAGTATCGTTAATATCATTTCCGTATAGGCAGAATCCCATTTCCAAACGTAAAGTATCACGAGCAGCAAGACCAATCGGTTTAATTCCGAAAGCAGCCCCAGCTTCAAAAACTTTGTTCCAAACTTGTTCTACTTCGTCGTTTTTACAGTAAATTTCAAATCCTCCAGAACCCGTATATCCTGTAGCAGAAATAATTACATGCTCAATTCCAGCAAAATCACCTACTTCAAAATGATAATAAGCGATTTCAGATAAATTTACAGAAGTTAAAGACTGCATAGCTTCAACCGCTTTTGGACCTTGAATTGCTAGTAAAGAATAATCATCAGAAAGATTTTTCATTTCAACTCCCAAATCATTATGAGAAGAAATCCAGTTCCAGTCTTTTTCAATGTTAGAAGCATTTACAACAAGTAAATACTGCTCTTCTTTCATTTTATAAATAATCAAATCGTCAACGATTCCGCCTTCATTATTTGGAAGACAAGAATATTGCGCTCTTCCAATTGTTAAAGTTGATGCATCGTTTGAAGTCACTTTCTGAATCAAAGCCAATGCATTTGGACCCGTTAACAAAAATTCACCCATGTGCGAAACGTCAAAAACGCCGACACCATTACGAACCGTTTCGTGTTCAGCATTAACCCCTTCATAAGTAATAGGCATATTATAACCAGCAAAAGGAAGCATTTTCGCTCCTAAACCTTCATGTATGTGCGTAAGCGCAGTATTTTTCATTGTGTTGTTTTATAAAATTGTTCTGCAAATCTATTCAAAAAATATCGATTTCGAATACCTTAAATTATAAATTTCGCAATAATTAGGAGCTATTTCCTGCTATCCGCTATATTCCCGATCAACAAAAACTACGGCTAAAAAGCCTTGTTTTTCTAAATCGGGAGATGCCGCTACAAACGAAGTTCACTGAACTCCTATAAAAATAAAAATATAGTGAAGTAATCAGGGCTAGGGGCGACAGTTTCAAAAGAAGAATCATGATTTCAATTTTTTATGTAATTTTATTGTATAAAATAGTCTAGATGAAATCACCCTATTTAATCAATAAAGAAGAAATTCAGAAATTATACAAACCCGTAAATCCTCAAACCCACAAAGGAACACAAGGTCATGCGGTGATTATTGCGGGAAGCTACGGAAAAATAGGAGCGGCGGTTTTGGCTTCAAAATCCTGCCTCAAAACAGGCTGCGGACTCGTAACGACTTTTATACCTAAATGCGGTTATCAAATACTTCAAATTTCTATTCCCGAAGTAATGACCGTAACCGATGAAAACACAAATTTCATTACCAACATTCATTTACCGCTAATTCCGCAAGCTATCGGAATCGGCCCAGGAATAGGAAAGGAGCTCGGAACTCAAAAAGCGTTATTTGAATTTTTAAGAGTCAATAAAGCGCCTTTGGTTATTGATGCTGATGCATTGAACATTATTTCAGAAAATATATCTTGGTTAGAGTTAGTTCCAGAAGATACCATTCTAACACCTCATCCAAAAGAACTAGAACGTTTAATTGGAAAATGGAATTCTGAAGCTGAGAAATTTCAAAAAACAATCGCTTTTTCAGAAAAGTATAAAGTGATTGTAGTTATGAAAGGCGCTCCGACATACATCATAAACAGAACGTCAGTCTACGAAAATACAAGTGGAAATGCAGCGCTAGCGACAGCAGGAAGCGGAGACGTTTTAACCGGAATCCTGACAAGTCTTCTAGCGCAAGGATACGAACCCAAATACGCTTCCAAAATGGGCGTCTACCTCCACGGATTAACAGCCGATTTAGCTTTACCCAAAACGGGTTATGAATCTTTTACGGCTTCGACAATTATTAAGTATTTAGGGAAAGCTTTTTTAGAATTAGAGAATTAGTCAATTTGATAATTAGCTGTACGTTTTGTCATCCTGAGGAACGAAGGATCACACAAGAAACTCCGCACAGTAACCATAAAGTATTCGCCAATCTTTGTCGAGCTCCTAGTGCGATCCTTCGTTCCTCAGGATGACAAAAAAGCGAACATAAATCTGCTTAATCTGTAAAATCTGCGAGATTAAAAAAACTTCGTGTCTTTGTGTCTTCGTGGCAAAAACCTTAAGTTTGTAATATGAAAAATTTCGACTTAAGAACAGTAAATGTCATGCGTTATATAACGCCACTGCGCGAAGGAGGTTCTTTACCCGCTTTAGCAGAAGCCGATGACGATTTTAAATACGTATTAAAATTTAGAGGAGCCGGTCACGGCGTAAAAGCCCTAATAGCCGAATTAGTTGGCGGACAAATCGCTAAAGCCTTAAAACTGCAATTGCCAGAATTAGTTTTCGCAAACCTAGACGAAGCTTTCGGAAGAACAGAAGCGGATGAAGAAATCCAGGATTTGTTACAAGGAAGTCAAGGCTTAAACTTGGCGCTTCACTTTTTATCTGGCGCCATTACTTTTGATCCTGCTGTAACAACAGTCGATGCTAAATTGGCTTCACAAATTGTTTGGCTAGACGCATATATCACAAACGTAGACAGAACTTTCAAAAATACCAATATGCTGATCTGGCATAAAGAATTATGGCTGATTGATCATGGAGCATGTTTGTATTTCCATCATTCTTGGAATAACTGGGAACAGCACGCTAAAAGTCCGTTTGCGTTGATAAAAGATCACGTTTTGTTGCCTCAAGCTTCAATGTTAAAAGAAGTTGATGCTGAGTTTAAAGTGATCCTAACACCTGAAATTTTAGAAGAAATTGTCAATACAATTCCACTAGACTGGTTGCAATGGGAAGATGCGGATGAAACTCCTGAAGGATTGCGAAATGTTTATTTGCAATTTTTAAAGACAAGATTAGAGAATTCAGAAATATTTGTAAATCAGGCGCAAAATGCAAGATAACCACTTATATGAATATGCTGTGATTCGTGTTGTGCCAAGGGTAGAGCGCGAAGAATTCCTGAATATCGGAATCATTTTGTTTTGCAAAAAAGCCAAATTTATAAAGGTTCTTTTTCATTTAAATAAAGAAAAAATACAAGCGCTTTCTAATGATTTCGACATCGAACAATTAGAGTGCAATTTAACCTCTTTAGTAAAAATCGCTAACGGAGCGAAAGACGGCGGTCCAATTGCCGAATTTGAGATTCCAGAACGTTTTCGATGGTTAACGGCCATTAGAAGTTCGGCAATCCAAACCTCAAGACCGCATCCTGGTTTGACTCCCGATTTGGAGAAAACGGTTCAGCGTTTGTTTGAAGAACTCGTTTTGTAATTGTTTTTGACCATATAAGTTATATAAGATAATTTAAGCTTAGACTAAAAAATATCTCGCAAAGTCGCGAAGGCGCAAAGAATAAAAAAACTTTGCGACTCTGCGTCTTTGCGAGATTAAAAAACTTCGTGTCTTAGCGCCTTTGTGCCAAACAAAAAAATCTATTAGAAAGAACCACAAACATTTCCACCTAAAGTAGGTCCTGCGTTAGCAGAGATATCAGCTTTAACAGCCGTTTTAGCCAATTTCACGATAGAATATGGCGGAGTAAAAGCAGTACCGCTTCCAGCTTGAGTTCCTGTTACGTTTGTAAATACATTATCAGTAGCTGTAACGGCAGTATAACCCGTCATTAAATCGATTGGATTTTTAACACCTTCAAAAACGTTGCTTTCTACGCGAATATTTGCTTCAAATCCTGCTGCAATACATTTGTTGCTTACGGTGCTGTTAAAGAAACTGTTTACAATATGCACTTGTCCAAAACGAACTCTAGGCATTCTTTCTTTACAGCCTGGAGCCCACCAGCATCTAGCAAAAGTGATTCTTAATTTTCCGCGGTCAGCAGTTGCGCCATCGCTTGAGCCAATTAAATTAGAAAATCTATGATCGTCAGTTCCGCCAGAACCTCCTGCTTTTGGTGGTTTTAGATAGTGGAATTTAGAATACGTAACCGAAATATAATCCGATTTGTTTTTGATGTCGAAGTTTCCGTCAACGCCATCTCTAAATTCGCAATGGTCAACCCATACATTTGTACATTCGTCCAAAATGGCATTATCCCAACCATCAGTATCATAAGCACCAGGACCTTCAAAAATCAAGTTTCTGATGATGATGTTTTTACATCTTTTAATGTTGATAATTCCAGAAGCATCTTTGGTCTGATTTGTCGAAACCAGTTTTGCACCGCTTGCGCCATAAATCGTTTTTCCAGTCTGATCCTGAAATGACAATCTTGTGGTAACCGTAATCGTTCCAGAAACTTTAATCACTTTTACAGCAGTGTTTTCAATTGCTGCTTTTAGCTGAGCGTAGGTTGTAACTGTAGTTTCAGCAGCAGAACCTCCGCCAGTTGTGCCTCCGTTTTGTGAAGCCCATCCGGGAACCTCAGCGCAATTTCCGATTTTACCCGTCGGATTGGTTGCAGATGCATCAATCTCGGTTTCGTTTGTTGGTTGAATACTTGCTTTTGAGTTTGAAGCAATTTCTTCAGAATTACATGCCGTAAATCCGAAAATCAATGCTGCAGCGAACATTGAAAGTGTTGATTTTAAGTTCATAATTAAGTTTGGTTATTTATAAAAGTTTAACAACGCAAAACTCAATATTATTTGTAGGAAAAAAGTTGAACAAGTTCAAACTTTGGTAAAAAAATCTATGAAATATGTTTTTTTAACAGTTCTAAATTTACAAAAATCTATTTTATGTCTATTTTTACGTAATCGATTACATTAATTTAAGCCCCTAATTAATAATGAGTTGAAAAAACAAATTTAAACCTCACAAAAAACCACAAAAACCACAAGATGTACAACCTACTACGAGCAAACATTGAGCGAAAGATTCCGCTCACAGATGAAGAATGGGATATTATTGTCTCAAAAGCAGAACTTATCAAACTGAAAAAGAATCAATTCTTACAAGTTCAGAATTCGAATAGCAGTTACGAAGGATTTATTTTGAAAGGTTCATTCAAAACCTACATTTTAAACGAAAACGGAACAGAAACCGTCATTTTCTTCTCTTTCGAAAACGAATGGATTTGCGATCTGGAAAGTTTTTACCACCAAAAACCAACCACATACAACATTAAAGCTATTGAAGACAGCGAAATAGTAGTTATCAATAAAATGCAAAAAGCGTATTTATTTGCCGTAATTCCAAAACTCATTAAGTTTCATGTTTTAATGATCGAACGGGCCAATGTAGCTATTCAGCAACGGCTTCTCGATGTGTTGCATAAAACCTCAAAACAGCGTTATCTCGACTTTAAAGAGCGTTACCCGCAAAAGATACGTTCGATAAATAATAAGAATTTGTCTTCTTATTTAGGTGTTTCGCACGAGTTTCTTTCGAAGATTAAGAGAACGGTATCTTGATTTGAAGGATCAAAGGTACAGAGTAACAAAGTGACAAAGGTCTTCTGTAGAGACGCACTGCAGTGCGTCTAACGTTGCGTAAAAAATCTCGCAATCCCGATAGCTATCGGGATTGCGAGATTAAAAAAAACTTCGTGTCTTCGCGCCTTAGTGGCAAAACAAAAACTTAAATACTTTTCTCCAAATAAATAAACTCCAAAGGTTCAGCAGAAACCGTAGTATGAATTTCACTCTCAGGAAAAGCTTCACGTTTGCCTGTATCTGTATAACCGTGACGTTTGTACCAAGCTACAAGCTCTTCGCGAACCGAAATAACTGTCATAATAATACTTGACAACCCAAGAGATTTAGCATGATTTTCGGCTTCGGCTAAAAGTTTTTTCCCGATTCCGCTGTTTTGAAGTTCTGGCGAAACGGTAAGCATTCCTAAATACAATTGCTGTTCTTTCTCTACCAATAAAACCGAACCGATAATCTTGTCATTTTCTGTAAATTTCAGAATCGTGTTTTTTGGATCAAGAAAAATTTCGGTCATTTCTTGCTCGTCGGTTCTTTTTCCTTCTAGTAAATGCGCTTCGGTTGTCCAGCCTTTTTTAGAAGTTTCACCTCTATAAGCTGAGTTAATTAAGATGGTTAATGCTGGAATATCTTCGATTGTTGCTTTTGTAATCATTGTAATACTAGGCTGTAATTTTTAAGTTTTGAATTGAAATTTTGCTTTAGCAAAAGACAAAATTGAATTGCCTCCAGCTTTAGCTGGAGAAGCAAAGTTATGTTAGAAAATGGCTTTAGCCAAAGTTTTGTAGTTTTTTGGCTAAAGCCGAATAGAATCAAAAATGTAAACCTCAGCAAAGCCCAATGTTATTAAGTTAATCCTTAATTTTTTCTCGCAGAGACGCAAAGTCCCAAAGTTTAGTACAATTTTCTCTGCGTCTTTGCGACTTTGCGAGAGTTAGAATAAAGGAAATCTTAAAAAAAAAACTTAACGTAATGACATTAAGCTAAAGCTGGAGGCAATTGATTTTTTGATTATTGTAAGTAAATATTTAAATAAAATTCTAGAAATTTGTATAGAACGCAAAATCAATAAAGTATGAGCAGAATACACTTATTTGAGTTTGAAGACCAACAATGGCTTCCAGAATTTATTAGAAATTACATGACCGATTTTCTGCAGTTTCTTTCGAATAAAACTGCCATGTACAGAGGAATTGTTCCCGTAATTGAAAAAGCTTTAAAAGAAAGCCAAACCAATCAAATTATAGATTTGGCTTCGGGCGGAGGTGGCGGATTGATTTGGTTAAATACTGAATTGCAAAAAAACAATCCAGATCTTAAAATTCTGCTGACGGATTATTATCCCAACATTCCTGCATTCGAACATACACAAAAACAAGCTGATAATTTTGATTTTGTAAAAACTTCCGTCGATGCCAGAAACGTTCCCGAAAACCTAAAAGGACTTCGAACACAGTTTTTATCTTTTCATCATTTTAAACCAAAAGACGCTCAGCAGATTTTGCAGAATGCAATTGATACAAATAATTCGATTGCGATTTTTGAAGGGCAGGAGAGAAGCGCTCCAAGTATTGTGGCTATGCTACTTTCGCCAATTTCTGTTTTGCTGACAACGCCTTTTATTCGTCCGTTTAAAATTGGCAGAATCATTTTTACATACCTAATTCCAATTGTTCCGATTTTGGTTTTGTGGGACGGTGTGGTTTCGTCTTTAAGAACCTATTCTGTTGACGAAATGAACGAGTTGATTTCTAAATTAGAAAATAAAGATAATTTTAATTGGGAAGTTGGAAAAGTAAAATCTGGTCCTGCGAGGATTTTGTATTTGTTGGGAACGAAGAAATAAAGCTGCATAAATTAGAACGCGGATAAAACAGATTCGTTATCACGAAGACGCGGATTTAGACTGATTAAATTAAAAAATCTTTATAATCCGCGCTATCAGAACAACTTTTATTAATAGCGGTGTTCTGTGATCGATCTTACAAAATTGTCTGCTAGTTTTAGTCATGAAGCACTTTATACAACTCATCCAACAATTCCATTTCATCAGAAGGCAAAAGCTGTATCGCGATTTCAAGAAGAAGCATAGCATCAATGGCAGTTTGAGATTCTTCCTGTTGAAGCGTGTTAATACTTGTTCTTAATAGCGAAATAATGGTTTGCATTAATTCGTTGTAACACGATATGGTCATTTTGGTTTTAAAAGAGTTTCTGTTCTTTTTACTGGGTTTTAATTGTGTAAAATAGTTAAGTCTGGCTGCAAATTCTAAAAAATCGGTTATTGATAATTTACTTGGTTTTGTCATGGCTTGTAGTTTTAATTGATGTAAAAATCTTACTTTTGTGTAATTAGCGGCAAGTAAGCCAGAGATTTTGAGTTACAAAAATATTTACGTTTGTATATCACAAATGGACTTAGTTTTTTACAAAAATCTATTTTTCCTTAAGAATTTTAAATATCTTTGATTCATGAGCACAGCAGTAAAACCAAAACATATCGGCAGAAATATTAGCCGAATTAGAGAACTAAAAGGCATGAAGCAGGAAGCTTTGGCAATGGCAATTGGCGTAACGCAACAAACAGTTTCGAATATTGAAGCGAGTGAAAATGTTGACGACGAAAAGCTTAACCAAATTGCAGAAGCCCTTGGTGTTTCTGTTGAAGCGATTAAAAACTTTTCGGAAGAAGTGGTTTTTAATATTATTGGAAATACTTTTAAGGATCACGGTGCTATTCCTATTATTACAACAGGTGATTATAATTGTACTTTTAATCCTTTAGACAAAGTTGTAGAACTTTACGAACGTTTGGTGCAAGCTGAAAAAGATAAAGTGGAGTATTTGGAGAAATTATTGAACGGGAAATAAACGTTTTGAAGATATATTAAATTGAAAAGAGACCTTTGATGAGGTCTCTTTTTTTTGTTTTCCAACGGACCCATAATAGTAATGAAAGCAATATGTATGAATAATTTTTAAGATTATGCTGTAGATAATTGTTCGTTTGATTCAATACCATTATTGTTCATTTCCTGAATAATTTTTATAGATTCATCAGATAAATTTTCAACGAAATTTATTATTATATTTTGATAACTTATTACATCCTGATGAGTTAAAGAAGGGGTCGAATCTTGATGTAAAATATTATTACGGATATTATTTAAAGAATTAAATTTTTCATAAAAGATTTTGTTTTCTTCAGAATTAGCAAACTCATTAAATCCAAATTTTTTTAAAAGCTTTGTAACTTCACTTTGCCCATGTTTGCCATAACTAAATTTGGTATCTAGGTTAAATTCGTTACATAAAACTTCTTCTACTCCAAGGATTTTGACGAATTTCATCAAAACCTCTTCTCTTTTTTCGTTATTGTTTTTTTTTATTTCTAATTCTTTAATTAATACATCAATAAGATGATTTTTGATGTAAGACTCTAGTTTCTTATTTGAGAAGTTGTTCAAGATGTAATAGCCAAATTCGTCAAGAAAACATTCTAAAAAGGATTCGAATTTTCCACACAGTAATACTATTGAAGATTTGTTAAATGTTCTATACTGTAGATTATCATCGATAGAAGAAATAGCATTCTCTATTAGTATATGAATTTCTTTTAATGCTTCCCTAAAATCGTTAACGGATTCAAAATTATTCATTTATGATTTTCTTTATTTCTGAAATCCATCTATTAAGTCTGTAATTTAAAACTTTTGTGTCTGATGTTCCTATTGTCACACTGTTGCGGAATTCAGTATCATTAATTACGAGTTCTTTATAACGAGCAAATATTTTATCTTTATTTTTCAATAATCTGTCACTTGGTAGGACAGTTGTACTAATAAATAATATATCCATTAAAGATCTATTTAAGGTAGATTCATATTGTCCTTCAGAATTAAATCTTTTAAATGCATTTACAGTATAGATTTCTATTATTGTTTTCGATGTATCTTCAATCATATTATCTAATCTTTTTAGTGCATCTGCATTAAGATTTTTATATTTTAAAAGATATTCGTTAATAAAATTTTTCATTCTTCCCTTATAATTATTTATATGATCATTGGTTTTATCATAATTATCTAATAAAGATAAAAATCTAAGTATAAGTTCACAATCAGCCATTCTATTATGTGGAGACTCCAGATTGAATAACTTTAAAATATTAGGTTTAGCAACGATGTTTTTTAATTTGTCATTTAATGACCCTCTATAAAGGCAATTTCTCAATTCTTGGTCATTTAATTTTACTGCTCCTGTATTTAATCTCATGAACACATCATATTTTATTTCTGGATGTGAGTCATGAGAAATAACTATTATTCGAAGTAATCCATTTTTTAATACTCTCACCGCTTTCGGGTTTAGAGTTTTAATATCGCTTTTGTTTAATTCTGTTAGTATTTCTAAACCAGATAATTTATAATCGCGTTGAAAATAACGATAGAGCGAGTTTAGTCGTTGTAAACCATCAATAACAGTCCAAGAATCATCTTCTTCTTGTGAGACATATATTACAGGAATAGGAACATTTAGAATTATTGATTCAATTAAAAGAGATGATTTTTTATTATCCCAAATATAATTTCGTTGATATTCAGGATTTAGATTTATATCACCGTCTTCAATCATACGAACTATATCAGAAACACTTTTGTCATAAGCTTGAGTATTAATTTTCCTAACTTCATGAGGAATTTCTATTACTTCATCATCTGAAATTATATCATCAAATTCTAAATTTTCCATGTGTACTTTGGTTTTGTAATTTGTTGTTTTTTATTTTACAATAATAATAATATAAATATTATATTTTTTTGCTTTTAAAGTAAAAACAATCATGTGTTTGAATTAAGTTTTTTTATCCATAGTTTTTTGAATTTCAAAATTTTCCTGATATAAAATTTGTATAATTGATTAAATCAATAAAACTTTCAACTCATCATAAATCTCAATATTCGTACTTACTTTTCCCTCACTGAATAACACTTTCAATTTGTTTTTGAATCGAAAGCGTAATTCCCAAATAGGAGTATACTAACTTTTATAAGTTTGTATCATATGAATTATAAGCACTTATTAACTCGTCTTGATCCCAAATTATTTCGTCTTGATAAAAAAGGCATGTAAATAAATTGTTCGGTAGAGGTTTGTTTTTTTGGAACAAATGTTTTCCTAAATAATGTTTAGCTTTATCAAACAAATCTTTATTCTTGCATCCAACGACACTTATAAAAGCAGTATTATCCATATTACTTAGTTTATAATTTTCTAATCTTATATTCTTGATTTTTGCAGGTATTAGTTTATCTCTAAGCTTTAGAAAATCTTCTTGTCCGTATTGGTGAGCTTTTTGCATATCTCTAATGAACTTGATTTCAATCGCAATACATGGGCCATCATAAGCAAAACCTTTACTAGTGTATTCTTCAAATAATTCAATGTTAATTACTTCCAACAATTCTGGCTTACAAATTGTTAAGTCAACTTCAAAGCCTGATTTTTTGTCTGGTTTAAACCAAGTTACCTGAGAATGTACATAACTGGTTTTATAGTCAGAACCGTTACTGGTTTTCCAGTAACTATCATTTTTGCTACTATGGTATCCTTTCAAAGTATCTTCTTGCATAAGTTTTGAAAACAAGTGACACTCTAAATCTCCTTCAGTTAAAATCATGCCTCTATTTACACTATATTCTTGTTGTAATTTCAGGATTGCATTTTTGGTGGCACTAAACCAAGTTATAGTTGGCTCATTCATAAAAAAAAATAAATAGTTAGTATTTAGGTTTGTTTAGTTTTCTTATACTTTTCAAATATATTTATTTTTTATTGCTAATTTTTACGGGTTTCCGTAGTCGATATATTTTCAAGAGTAATTTCAATGTTATGTACAAAAAAGCGAGTAAAAAACTTTTTACTCGCTTTAATCATTTATAATATGTTTTTTACCCCAAGAACCCCTTCAACTCCTCATAGCTCTTAATCTTCGTACTAACCTTCTCCTCATTAATAACACTCTCAATTTGAGCAGGAATAGGAAGTGTAATTCCTAGCGCCGGTTCAACAACATCTAAGAACTTAATAGGATGTGCCGTTTCTAAGAAAATACCAATTGCGTTCGGGTGTTTTTCCAGTTCTTTTTTCAAACCTAAATAACCCACAGCGCCGTGCGGTTCTGCGATATAACCGTCTGTGTTATAAATTTTCTTTAGCGCTTCAAGCGTTTCTTCATCCGTATAGCTATAAGAAGAAAAGTCTTTTTCGAAAGCTTTTAAGTCATTATTGTACAATTCCTGAATTCTAATAAAGTTACTTGGGTTTCCAACGTCCATAGCGTTGGAAATTGTTGCTTTAGAAGGTTTTGGGTCGTATTTCCCGTTTTCTAAGAATCTTGGTACGGTGTCGTTTACATTTGTAGAAGCTACAAAATGCTCAATTGGCAAACCTAATTTCTTAGCCATAATTCCGGCACAGATATTCCCGAAGTTTCCGCTTGGGCAAGAGAAAACTAAAGGTTTGTTTTGGCTTTTCAACGCTTTGTAAGCAAAGAAGAAATAAAACATTTGCGGTAACCAGCGCGCAATATTAATCGAGTTGGCAGAAGTCAGGTTTTTATGCGCTAAAGTTTCGTCTAAAAACGCTTTTTTTACCATATCCTGACAATCGTCAAAAACACCGTCAACTTCAAGTGCTTTAATGTTTTGCCCTAAAGTAGTCAATTGTTTTTCTTGAATATCGCTCACTTTTCCTGACGGATATAAAATGACCACATCAACACCGTCAACGCCTAAAAATCCGCTGGCAACGGCTCCGCCTGTATCTCCGGAAGTCGCTACTAAAACGGTGTTTTTAGCGTCTTTTTTGTCTTTATTGAAATAACCCAAACAACGCGACATAAAACGTGCTCCAACGTCTTTAAACGCCATTGTTGGTCCGTGGAATAATTCTAGCGAATAGATTCCGTTTTCGACTTTCACAACAGGGAAATCAAAAACTAAAGTTTCAGCAATGATTTCTTTTAGTTTTTCTGCTGGAATTTCGTCTCCAACAAATTGTTTAATCGCTTCAAAAGCAATTTCTTCGTGGCTTAAACTTTCGATTTTCTCAAAAAAAGAAGGATCAAGCGGTGTAATACTTTCTGGGAAATATAATCCTTTGTCAGTTGCTAATCCTTGTATAACAGCTTCCTGAAAAGAAACTTTTGGGGCATTATGGTTTAAACTGTAGTATTTCATTTTTTTTTTTGTTGCTTTAGGCTTTAGGCAGTAGGCTTTAAGCTTTTTTGCCTTGTGTATTTTTTTTAGCCTTGAATTATTCAATTAGTTTTATTCGGCTTTTTTGTCATTTCGAGGAACGAGAAATCTTCGCAAGTAACTCCGTAACGTTGAGCTAATCTTTGTAGAGTTTCTCGTGGAGATTTGCTTCGCCTATTCGCTATCGCTCGGGTCTCCTTACGTCGAAATGACAAACTGCATGGTTATGCTATTTGTCTACTCTTTGTCGAGCTTCTGGTGTGATCCTTCGTTCCTCAGGATGACAAACTGTGCGGTTATACTTTGCGTGGGCTTCTCCCGAAGCCTCGAGATTGCTCAGCCTGACAAAGTATTACGCAAAGGTTTTAAGCTTATTGCCTAAAGCCTATTGCTTACAGCGCACGAAGTGCTAAAGAATGCGTACGCCATCAGGATTAATCTTCGAAACGTGAATTTCATATGGTAAATTCATTTTTTCGTAAACGTCGCTCATGGCTTTTGCGATTTTTTCGGCGGTTTCTTTTCCTTTGCTTAGAGCGAAAATCGATGGGCCAGAACCTGAAATTCCAGAACCTAAAGCGCCGTTTTCGTAAGCTGTTTGTTTGATTTGGTCGAAACCTGGAATTAAAACGCTTCGAACTGGTTCAACGATTTCGTCGTGAAGCGATCTTCCGATTAAATCGTAATCTTTGGTGTAAAGACCAGCGACCAATCCGCCTACGTTACCCCATTGCGTGATAGCACTTTTTAGGGAAACGTTTTGTTTTAAAACCGAACGAGCGTCAGATGTTTTTAATTCAATTTGCGGATGAACAACCGTTGCGTATAATTCCTCAGGACTGTCAATTCTGATAATATCCAAAGGCGAATAACTTCTTACCAAAGTAAAAGCGCCTAAAAGGGCAGGAGCAACATTGTCGGCATGGGCGTTTCCGCTGGCTAATTTCTCGCCCTGCATCGCAAACTGAACTAAATCTTTACGAGAATAAGGTTTTCCCAATAATTCATTAATCCCGAAAACCGCTCCGGCAGAACTTGCGGCACTGCTTCCGATTCCGCTTCCGGCTTTTATGTTTTTGTAAATTTCGATTTCAAATCCGAAATTCAATTCGTCTAAAGTTTCCAGCATTGCCAAAGCAGCGACTCCAGAAACGTTTTTCTCGGTTTCCAAAGGCAAATCGGCACCAACAATTTTAGTGATTCGAACTCCTTTTTGATCGACTTTTCGAACAATCATTTCATCGCCCGCATTGTCTAAGCAAAGTCCCAATACGTCAAATCCGCATGAGAGGTTGGCGATAGTTGCTGGACAGAATAATTTTATTTCCATTTTTTTTTGGTTTTTGCCACGAAGGCACAAAGTCACAAAGTTTTATTTTTTTTAAGGCTTTGGTTTTTTGCCACAAAGGCGCTAAGACGCAAAGATTTCTTTATTTTTGCGCTAAGTCTCAAAGAAAAGACTTAAAAACTTAGCGGCTTAGTGCCTTAGCGGCTAAACATTCCCAATACGAATCACGTCAGCAAAAATTCCTGATGCTGTTACCGCAGCTCCGGCTCCGGCTCCTTTGATCAATAAAGGCTGATCTACGTAACGATCTGTGTAGAAAAGCACGATATTGTCTTTTCCTTCTAAGTTATAGAAAGGATGATCTTTCGGAATAAATTGAAGACCTACGCTTGCTTTTCCGTTTTCGAATTGCGCTACGTACTTCAATCTTGAATCTTTTGCTAAAGCTTCTTTGTAAATACCTTCAAAATGAGAAGCATGTTTGATCAACGAAGCAAAGAAATCGTCGTTGTTTGTTGTTGCTAAACATTCTGCTGGCAAGAACGATTCGTTCGCAATGGCGTCGATGTCCATTTCGTAACCGCTTTCGCGAATTAGGATTAGGATTTTTCTAGCAACGTCGATTCCGCTTAAGTCGATTTTCGGATCTGGTTCTGTGAAACCTTGAACTCCAGCTTCTTTCACCACATCGTGGAAAGAATTATTCTCATCAAAATTGTTGAAAATAAAGTTCAAACTTCCAGATAAAACCGCTTGAATTTTATGCACTTTATCTCCAGATGCAATCAGGTTTTTTACCGTATCAATAATTGGCAATCCCGCACCAACATTCGTTTCAAATAAAAACGGAGCGTTGTATTGGCGAGATAAGCTTTTTAATTTTTTATAGTTGTCGTAAGCAGAAGAACAAGCAATTTTGTTACAAGTTACAACGGCAATACTTTCTTTTAAGAATTTCTCGTATGCTTCAGAAACTGTTGCGTTTGCAGTAATATCCACAAAAATACTGTTACGTAAATTCAGTTCTTTTGCTTTTTTTATAAATTCTTCAATGCTTGCTGGTTCGCCTTCGCTTAAAGCGGCATCCCAATTTTTTAAAGAAATTCCGTCTTCGTCAAATACCATTTTTCTTGAATTTGACAAAGCAATTACGCGAACGTTGATTTTTAAATTGTCTTTTAAAAACTTTCTTTGATTGTGAATCTGCTCGATGAATTTTTCTCCCACATTTCCAACTCCCATTACAAATAGGTTCAGCTGTTTTGTGTTTTCTTCGAAGAAGTTTTCGTGTAAAGTATTCAATGCTTTTTTAACGTCTCTTTCGTTAATTACAGTCGAAATGTTTCTTTCAGAAGCACCTTGCGCAATCGCACGAATGTTTACGTTGTTTTTTCCTAAAGTACTGAACATTCTTCCGCTCAAACCTTGGTGATTTTTCATGTTTTCACCAACCAAAGCAATAATGCAAAGATCTTTTTCTACATAACAAGGATCGATTTTGTTCTGCGAAATTTCGATTTCGAATGCTCTGTTTATTGCAGCTTCGGCATTATCAGCATCAGAATTCAGGATTCCAATACAGATTGAATGCTCTGAAGAAGCCTGAGTAATAAAAATTACGTTGATTTTTTCTTGAGATAATACTTCGAACAAACGTCTTGACGAACCCGCAACACCAATCATTCCTGGGCCTTCAAGAGTTAAAAGCGAAATATGATCAATATGGCTGATTCCTTTTACAACTGTATCTTTTGATGAAACCTGATTGGAAATTAAAGTTCCCTCGGCTTCTGGTTCAAAAGTATTTTTGATTAAAATCGGAATGTTTTTTCTTAAAACGGGCTGAATTGTTGGCGGATACAAAACTTTTGCTCCAAAGTGCGACAATTCCATTGCTTCCTGATACGAAATAGTAGCAATTGGCTGTGCTTGTTTTACAATTTTAGGATTGGCAGTAAACATTCCGTTTACGTCAGTCCAGATTTCTAATTGTTCGGCATCGATTGCTCCGGCAATAATCGCTGCAGTATAATCTGATCCTCCGCGTCCTAAAGTCGAAGTGATTCCGTCTAAAGTTTGCGCAATAAATCCAGGCAGAATATTGATTCTTGATTGATTAGAACCAAAATATTCTTGGATTAATTTATTAGAAACTTCAAAATTAACCGCAGCTTTTCCGAAGTTGTTATCTGTTTTAATTAATTCGCGACTGTCTTTGTAAACCGCATCTTTGCTAATTTGTTGATACGCCTGAGCGATGATGAAAGACGAAAGCAATTCTCCAAAACTTAAAATAGTATCGGCAGTTCTTGGAGATAATTCGCCAAGCAAGAAACAGCCGTCTAATAAAGTTTCTAAATGGTTGATGATTCTCTTAACATGGCTTAAAAGACTGCTTTGTTCGCTTACAGGAATCAATTCTTTTAAAGTGTCAAGATGTTTTTTCTCGATTTCGGCAACAACTTCTCTAAAGCTTTCGTCATTTGCTGCCGCTTTTGCCGCCGCCGATTGCAATAGATCGGTTACTTTGCTTAATGCAGAAACTACAACAACTAGCTGATCCTGTTTCGCTTTTTGGTTAACAATTTCGAGAACGAGTTTTATATTTTGAGCATTGGCAACCGAAGTTCCGCCAAATTTTAATACTTTCATTTTAGTGATATTTTTTAATAAGGTGCAAAGATTTTGAGTAACAAAGGTTCAAAGGTTTATTAGCTGTGAACTGAAACTGAAAACTCTGACTATTTTTTTTGTAAATGTTTTCATCTATCCAATACCTTTCTTCTTTTTAGAAAAAAGTATAGATAACCCGGATTATATGTAAAAATGTATACCCCTAAGGGGTAGTAGTTGTTGTAGTAGAAATAATGGTAGCAGCAATTGCAACTCCTGTTTGAGTTGTAATAATCGAAGATTGATATTTTATGCTGTTATTTTTCATTTTTGATTTTTCAAAAGTACAGCTTTTTATAAGAGTTAAAAACTTAAAAAGCTTTTTTACGAATATTTTAATAATTCAAATCTCTATAAATCAATATTGAGTATTTGTTAAAATTGAATATGTTAAATTGATGTTTTGATATATTTTGAACTGCCTTTTTTGAAGGATTAACCTTTGCAAAAGATTGATGTTTAGCCCAAAAAGAGATGAAAAACGGACAAAAACGGAATGTTTTGATTTGAAAAGCGATTGAATGTATGTTAAGAGTTTTTATTGAAATTTTAATTATTGTGATAAAATGTTGCTTTTTAATATTGATTTGTTGAATTTTGGCGTTTAAAATTTACAATCATCATGAGAGAGATCCATTATATAAGTTCAGAAACGATTACTTTAGAAACATTACAAGAAGTTCTAAGTCAGAATAAGATACTTGAATTGTCTGAAGAAGCTAAAGTGAATGTTCAGAAATGCCGTGATTATTTAGATAAGAAAATGGCATCGCATACGGCTCCGATTTACGGAATCAATACAGGTTTCGGATCTTTATATAGTGTGAAAATCTCTAATGAAAACTTATCTAAACTTCAGGAAAACTTAGTAAAATCACACGCTTGCGGAACAGGAGAGGAAGTTCCAGCTGAGATTGTGAAGATGATGCTTTTACTGAAAATCCAATCTTTAAGCTATGGACATTCTGGAATTCAGCTAATCACATTGCAACGTTTGGTTGATTTCTATAATAATGATATTCTTCCGATAATCTATACTCAAGGTTCGCTTGGAGCTTCTGGAGATTTAGCTCCTTTGGCGCATTTATCTTTACCTTTAATAGGAGAAGGAATTGTGTTGTTTGAAGGGAAAAAGGTTGCTTCTGCTGAAGTTTTAAAACATTTTAACTGGGAACCAATCGTTTTACAGTCAAAAGAAGGTTTGGCTTTATTGAACGGAACGCAGTTTATGAGTGCTTATGGAGCACATATTTTAATTAAAGCGTATAAATATTCGTATTTGGCAGATTTAATCGGAACTATTTCTTTGGAAGGTTTTGATGGAAGAATCGAACCATTTAACGAATTGATACATTATATACGTCCACACAAAGGACAAATCGTAACAGCACAGAGAATTACTGAATTCTTGGACGGAAGTGAAATCATTGCTCAAGAAAAGAAACATGTTCAAGATCCGTATTCTTTCCGCTGCATGCCGCAGGTTCACGGAGCTTCCAAAGATGCGATTGATTACGTTCGTAAAGTATTCAAAACAGAAATAAACTCAGTTACAGATAACCCTAATATATTTATCGAAGCTGATCAGATTATTTCGGGAGGGAATTTCCACGGACAGCCTTTAGCTTTAGCTTTAGACTTTATGGCAATTGCTTTGGCAGAATTAGGAAGTATTTCTGAAAGAAGAACGTATCAGTTAATTTCGGGATTGCGTAATCTTCCAGCATTTTTGGTAGATAATCCAGGATTAAATTCAGGATTCATGATTCCACAATATACAGCAGCGAGTATTGCAAGCCAGAACAAACAATTGGCTACTCCAGCAAGTATTGATAGTATTGTTTCAAGTAATGGTCAAGAAGATCACGTGAGCATGGGAGCAAACGGCGCAACAAAAGCCTTACGAATTTTAGATAATTTAGAGCGTATTTTGGCAATCGAATTATTAAATGCATCACAGGCTATAGCGTACAGAGAGCCACTAAAATCAAGCGATTTTATCGAAATGTTCTTAAACAGCTACAGAGAAGTGGTGCCTTTGGTAAAGGAAGACAGAATCTTACATAATGACATAGAAAACACGGTTTTATTCCTTTCGAGTTTTCAAATTGAAAACGATTTGTTAACAATGGCTTAACACTGGAACGTGTTATTGAAGGTAATTTTGCACTATCAAAAATAAAACAATGTCAATAAACAGTATTTTCCAATTTTTAGTGCCGAAAGACAAAAAATTCTTTCCACTTTTTGAAGAGGCTTCAAGCAATTTAATTGAATTAGCTTCTAACTTACACGAAGCTGTAAATTTACCATTAAAAGAAAGAGAGATCCTTTTTCAAAAAATTGACGAATTAGAACAAAAAGGAGAAGACATTACTCGTCAGACTAACTTAGAGTTAAGCAGAAACTTTATTACTCCGTTTGACAGAGAAGATATTCATACGTTAATTACTTCAATTGATAACGTTGCAGATTACCTTCACGGTGCATCTAGCCGTATGAGATTGTATCAAGTCGATAAGATTACAAAATCTATCAGAAAAATGACAGAAATCAACCTTGAAGCTTGTCAAAACATTGACAGTGCAGTAAAAGAGTTGAGAAATCTACAAAACTTTAAAGTTATTAAAGATGCGTGTGCTAGAATCAACAAACTAGAAAACAAATCTGATAACGTTTATAACAAAGCAGTTTTTGAAATTTTTGAAAACGAAACAGACGCTAAAAATATTATTAAATATAAAGAAGTGTTATCTGTTTTAGAATCAGCAACAGATAAATGTAAGAGTGTTGCTAACATACTAGAATCTATTTCTGTAAAACATTCTTAATTCAATTTTTCAATCTGAAGTTATAATCTTATGACTATACTTATATTAATTATAGTACTTGCCTTAATTTTTGATTACATCAATGGTTTTCATGATGCGGCAAATGCTATTGCGACTGTTGTTGCGACAAAGGTTTTGACACCTTTTCAGGCGGTAGTCTGGGCAGCATTTTTTAACTTTCTGGCGTATTGGGTTTTCGGATTTGGTGTTGCAGATACTGTTGCCAAAACAGCGCACACCATGGAGATTAACCTAGTTGTAATTTTGGCCGGAGTTATCGCTGCAATCTGTTGGAATTTATTGACTTGGTGGTTAGGAATTCCTTCCAGTTCTTCTCATACTCTTATCGGTGGTTTTGCTGGAGCTGCTGTGGCGCATGCTATTGCAGTTCATGGTTTCTCTGGGTATATTGGAGAAGACGGAGCAACTCACTATTGGTATGAAATTGTAAGCTGGTATAAAGCAGGAAAAGATGGAGCAATGCCTTCGGGAGTTCTCATTATCATTGCTTTTATTGTTTTAGCGCCATTATTAGGAGCATTGGCTTCTTATTTAATTTCAATCTGGCTTTTAAATGCTTCTCGTAAAACTATCGGCCCTAAAATCTTTACTGCAGCTTTAATGATTGCTACTATTGTTTTTGTATACTACCAAATGGTGCCTTACGAAAAAATTGAAAAGCCAAGATTTGATTCACATTTCTGGAGTGTTGCTTTTGAAGCTCATAATATTAAATGGTTCTTAGTAGCTTTTATTATCTTAACAGTAAGCGCATTTTGTTTAATATTCAGCAGTTTAAATCTTCATCAAGCCGATGCTGCTTTAAAGAAAATGCAGTTATTGTCTTCTGCGGCTTTTAGTTTAGGTCACGGAGGAAACGACTCTCAAAAAGTAATGGGTATTATTGCTGCGGCTGTAGCAGTTTATATCAATACAAATCCAGGAGTTCATATGGATGCTTGGTTAGATGTTGTGCTTCCAAACGATGATTTAGGAATTAAAGGTGTAATGCCAAGCTGGATTCCTCTTGCGTGTTATTCTGCCATTGCTGCAGGAACTTTGAGCGGTGGATGGAAAATTGTGAAAACAATGGGTTCTAAAATCACTAAAGTAAGCTCGTTTGAAGGTGTTGCTGCTGAAACTGCAGGTGCTTTGACACTTTACTTTACAGAACACTTAAAAATTCCAGTAAGTACGACGCACACTATTACAGGTTCTATTATCGGGGTTGGATTAACAAAACGTGTTTCTGCCGTTAGATGGGGAGTTACAGTGAGTTTAATCTGGGCTTGGATCTTAACTATTCCAATTTCGGCTTTATTAGCAGGTTTGGTTTATTTTATTCTAAGCGTCTTTATTTAATCTGAAAAAAAATGAATTTTGTGAAATGTGAAAAGTAAGTCACATTTTGTTAATATACAAAACCGATTTCAAATCTGAAATCGGTTTTTTTTGTTTTAATTTGTTTTAAAGTAAAAGTATAAAAGCTTTTAGAGGCTATAGGAACAGCTAATTTTATAGACTTTTGAAAATAGTTTAATATTTAAAATGATGAAGAGAATAATTGTATTGGTTTTATTGCTGATTGTAAAAACTAGTTTTGCTCAATTAAAGGAAAAAACTTTTAAATATGGTTTTGTCGATCAGACAGGAAAAGAAATCGTTCCTTGCAAGTATGATGGTATCAGCGCATTTGAAAATGGTTTTGCCGTTGTACAATTAAAAGGAAAAAGCGGTGTGGTAGATAAAACCGGAAAAGAGGTTATTCGTTGTATTTATGATGAAATAATTAACAAACCGAATTGGATAATAGTGAGCAATAAAAATGCTAAAGCTCAATATGTAGTTAAATCTTCTGATGTTTTGCTAACTAAAAAATACGATGATGTAAAAGCCTTATCACCTGAAATAACAGCTGTCAAACTGAATAATAAATGGGGTTTTATCGATGTAGTTGGAGAAGAAATAAGTCCAAAATATGACGAAATAATTGATTTTACAGATCGGTTTGCAGTTGTGAAATTAAATGGCAAATTTGGTATTGTAGATCAGATTGGGAAAGAGGTTGTTCCGCCAACTTATGATCGCGTACAGAATTTTAAAGATGGTGTTGCAATAGTAGAATCTAATTCTAAATATGGAGTAATTAGTGAAGACGGAAAAATTGTAATTCCTGTGAAGTACGATATGAATTTTTATTTTAAAGACAATGTATCAATTGTAAAACAGGAGAATAAATATGGCATCTTAGATAATGAAGGAAAAGAAATTGTGCCAATACAATACGATTTTATGGTTTTGAACGAGGATCTGATTCAAGTGAAATTAGGCGATAAATATGGATTGATTGATAAGGTAGGAAAAGAAATTACATCTGTAAAATATGATTTGATTGAATCTTTTAAAGATGGAATAGCTGTAATAAAGTTGAATAGCCAATATGGTTTTATTGACAAAGAAGGAAAGGAAATCGTTACTCCGAAATACGAAAAAGCAGATGATTTTAAAGATGGTTTAGGAGCGGTTAGGATTCAAGTTGGGAAATAAACGAATCAGTAACGAGTAGTTGATTTTGATTCGTTAAAAATTAAAACTTTTGAAGATTTTTACGGTTATGTCTGCGTTTGTAATGAGTCTGTTTTAATTGGTTTTGATCTTCAGAAATGATACTGATCGTTCCGTCAATTTCTAACATGGCCAGTTTTACATTTTTAAAAAATTCAATTCCGTGTTCTCTCATGGCTTCTTTAAGCTCTTCGTCAGAAATATCTAATCTGCTTAAAGCTTTAAAGTCTAATTTTCCGTCGTGAATTAATACTTCGGGTTTGTCCAATAGTATATTGCTAAGAGTTTTGTACTTGCGAGTCAGTTTTTTAATGATAAAATTTATTACAAACAAAACCAAAGCAGCAATTAATCCTCCCGTTAAACTTGTATCAGGACCAACCATTGCGTTCTGAACAGAATTGCTGATTAATAAAATAAGAATTACATCGGCTGTGTTTAATTGAGAAAGTTCTTTTTTGCCAAATATTCGTAAAGCAATTGTCATGAAAAAATAAACGGCAACACTTCGAATGATTATATCTAAATAAGGAAAAGTCATTTTTTTTATTTTAAAGTTAAATAAAAAAAGCTCTTTCAAAGTTTAGGATTTTGACAAAGCTTTTAAAATAATAAAAAAATCAGTAGGTACCGTAATAGTCTTTACTTGATATGACTTTCCAAACACTATCTATTTTTGCTAGATATAGAGATGTTCCATACTGATATCTTTTGGGATAATAATCAATTTTGATATAGACTTTTTTGTTGTCTTCAGAAAAAATAGGAACTGATAAAATAATGAAGTTTTCGTCTTTTTCTGCTTGAAAAACTGAAATTGTTTTTACCTTTCTGCTGACTGTTTTGGGTAATGTATATTCTAAAAAGCAATTATTTTGTTTGACAAAATTTATTGAATCATTGAGGTTAAAAAACTTTTTCCCATTTAAATTTACCTCAAGAAGGTTTTCAATATAGATTTCAGCATTTTCAAAAATTTTTGGGCCAATCCTGGGAAGCTTTACAGTTTTTATTTTTTTTGTTGAATCGGTATATAAACTTTCTGTGTTGATTTTGAGTTTTCTGAGACTAATGCAAAACGTATATGAATTTTTATAATTCTCTATATATTTTTGTTGGAAAAGGGTTTCTACAATTTTATCAGTTTCAATCTTTCTAATCTTTTCATTATTAGTGCAATCATTTTTACTGCATCCAAATAGGATTAAAATTAGAAAGATTGTGATTTTTTTCATAAATGGAGTGTTGAAAAAGACTAAATTAATTATAATTTAAAATTCTTTTCAATAGCTCTAATCATTTCTCCGGCCACATCTTTGTTGGTTGCGCCTTCAATTCCTTCAAGACCTGGGGAAGAGTTTACTTCAAGCAATAACGGACCTTTAGAAGAGCGAATAATATCAACACCCGCAACTTTTAGATCCATTGCTTTTGCCGCTTTAATGGCAATCTTTTTCTCTTCAGGAGTAATTTTAATAACAGATGCCGTTCCGCCAAGGTGAATGTTTGCTCTAAATTCGCCAGGCATAGCCTCACGTTGGATCGCAGCAACTACTTTTCCGTCAATCACAAAACAGCGAATATCTTTTCCGTTGGCTTCTTTAATGAATTCCTGAACCAAAATGTTGGCATTTAAACTTTTGAAAGCATTGATAACACTTTCTGCAGCTTTTTTTGTTTCAGCCAAAACGACACCTTTTCCCTGTGTTCCTTCTAATAATTTTACAATTAAAGGTGAACCGCCAACCATTTTAATTAAATTGTCTGTATCAAGCGGAGAATTGGCAAATCCAGTAGTTGGAATATCGATTCCGCTATTCAGTAATAATTGTAAAGAATATAGTTTGTCTCGAGATTGAGTTATAGCTGTTGCTGAATTTAAAACAAAAACTTTCAATGCTTCAAACTGGCGTGTTAAAGCACAACCGTAAAAAGTAATGCTCGGACGAATTCTTGGAATAATAGCATCAAATTCGTTTAGAATTTTTCCGCCTCTGTAATGAATCTCAGGTTTCTTGGCGTCCAATTTCATGTAGCATTCCTTAATATTTAAGAAATGCATTTCGTGACCGCGCATTTCGCCGGCTTCCATAATTCTTTTATTGCTATACAATTCTGGATTGCTGGCCAAAAGACCAATTCGCAAACCGGTTTTTGCTTTTTCTGAGTTTTGATATAATTCTTTTAAAGATTCTGCTGTAGGCTGTCCTAAAAGGTATTTTTGTTCAGGATCTACTAAAACCCTTCCGCTCATAGCTTCGCGTCCTAAAAGCATTCTGAAACCCATAGAATCGCGATTAGTCAAAGTCATTTCGATTGGCCATTTGGCATCGCCAATTTTCAAGCTGGTTTGGATCACATAACGATGTTCTCTAAAACCGCTCGAGCTTTTTACAATTCGCTTGTCGACCAAAGGTGCTTCACAATGAATAATGGTTTTGATATTATTCTGAATCGGATTAATGTCGAATTTAACCCAATTAGCATCATTTTTTATAAAAGGCGCTATGTTTAAAGCGTGCATTGCCGAAGTTTTGGCACCAGAATCTACACGAGCTTTAATTGTCGGGATTCCTAGTTCTGGAAATGAGCACCATTCTTCGCTGCCTAAAATGACTTTGTTTTGAAGCATATTTTGTTTTTTATTATAGAATTTAAATTCAAAAATAGCTATTTGCTTTTACTAAAGATAGTGATTTTTAATAAAAAAAATACCCGTTATGTTATGAAAACGTAACGGGCATATTATGAATATTATAAATTTTGAATAATTTATTGATTCGTTGGCTCTTCAGCTTTATGAATTTCTACTGATAATTCTTGTGAATCATCTTTTAGGTCCATCATGATTTCGTCACCAGAATGAATTTTTGAAGTGATGATTTCTTCTGCTAATAAATCTTCAACATATTTCTGAATTGCTCTTTTCAGCGGTCTAGCTCCAAACTGTTTGTCAAAACCTTTTTCGGCAATAAACGCTTTTGCTTTGTCTGTTAAGCTTAATTTGTAGCCTAACTCTGCAATACGAGAATATAGTTTTTTCAATTCGATTTCGATAATCAAATCGATATCAGCTTTTTCTAGAGCGTTGAATACAATTACGTCATCAATTCTGTTTAAGAACTCAGGAGCAAAAGTTTTTTTCAATGCATTTTCGATAATGCTTTTTGAATTTTCATCGGCCTGAGCTGTTCTTGCAGCAGTTCCGAATCCAACACCTTGTCCGAAATCTTTCAATTGGCGTGCACCAACGTTAGATGTCATTATAATGATAGTGTTTTTAAAGTCAATTTTACGACCTAAACTATCTGTCAAATATCCGTCATCTAAAACCTGAAGCATCATATTGAATACATCTGGGTGTGCTTTTTCGATCTCATCTAAAAGAACTACACAGTAAGGTTTTCTGCGAACTTTTTCAGTCAATTGACCGCCTTCTTCGTACCCGACGTATCCTGGAGGCGCTCCAACTAAACGAGAAATCGCAAATTTCTCCATGTATTCGCTCATATCAATACGAACTAAAGCATCTTCAGAATCAAACAATTCTTTTGCTAAAACTTTAGCCAATTGCGTTTTACCAACACCAGTCTGACCTAAGAAAATGAATGAACCAATTGGTTTGTTCGGATCTTTAAGACCAGCTCTGTTGCGTTGGATAGAACGAGCGATTTTAAGAACGGCTTCGTTTTGACCAATTACTTTATTCTGAATCAATTCAGGCAATTGAGCCAATTTGTTGCTTTCTGTTTGAGCAATTCTATTTACAGGAATTCCAGTCATCATAGAAACAACATCGGCTACATTATCTTCTGTAACTTCAATTCTATTGTTTTTAGAATCTTCTTCCCATTGTTCTTGTGCTAAAGCAAGATCTTTTTCGATACGTTTTTCATCATCGCGAAGTTTGGCTGCTTCTTCATATTTTTGTTTTTTAACAACCATATTTTTCATTTCGCGAACTTCTTCCAGCTGACGTTCTAAATCCAAAATTTGTTTCGGAACATCAATGTTGGTGATGTGTACGCGAGAACCAGCCTCATCCATAGCATCGATAGCTTTGTCTGGTAAGAAACGCTCAGACATATATCTGTTTGTTAACTTAACGCAAGCCTCAATAGCTTCCGGAGTGTAAGTTACGTTGTGGTGATCTTCGTATTTATCTTTTACGTTATTCAAAATAGCGATTGTTTCTTCAACAGAAGTTGGTTCAACGATTACTTTTTGGAAACGTCTCTCTAAAGCACCATCTTTTTCAATATATTGTCTGTACTCGTCAAGAGTAGTAGCGCCAATACATTGTATCTCACCTCTAGCTAATGCAGGTTTGAACATGTTTGAAGCATCAAGCGAACCTGTTGCTCCGCCAGCTCCTACAATAGTATGGATCTCATCTATAAAAAGAATAATATCATCGTTTTTCTCAAGCTCATTCATTACGGCTTTCATTCTTTCTTCAAATTGTCCTCTGTATTTAGTTCCGGCAACTAAGCTTGCAAGATCTAAAGTAACAACACGTTTATGGAAAAGAATACGAGATACTTTCTTTTGGATAATACGTAAAGCAAGTCCTTCTGCAATAGCAGATTTACCAACTCCAGGTTCTCCAATAAGAAGCGGATTGTTCTTTTTTCTACGGCTTAAAATTTGCGATACACGCTCAATTTCTTTTTCTCGTCCGACAACAGGGTCTAATTTTCCCTCTTCAGCCATTTCTGTTAAATCTCTCCCAAAATTATCTAAAACTGGAGTCTTAGATTTTTTGTTTGACTTATTGGCGGGATTATTAAAACTGCTTTCTTTTAGACTGTCATCTTGTCCTGAATCGTCATTGTACGATTCGTTTCTTGGCAAGTTTTCTAAGAATTCTTCTTCGTTTGGAGTCATATTTAAGTACTGTTCTTTAGCCACATCATAATCTATTTTTAGTTTATTAAGCAGCTTGGTTGTTGGATCGTTTTCGTTTCTCAAGATACATAACAGCAAATGTGCCGTGCTAATTGATGAACTTTGAAATACTTTTGCTTCTAGAAAAGTGGTCTTCAGGGCTCTTTCGGCCTGTCGGGTAAGATGAAGGTTTTTCTTTTCTGCATTTACTTCAACGCTCAGGTTGGCAGGGCTTAGTATTTCTACTTTTCTGCGTAAATGATCTAAATCGACAGCTAGGTTATTAAGTATATGAATAGCTTTTCCGTTACCATCTCTCAAAATACCTAGCATAAGATGTTCTGTACCAATAAAGTCGTGCCCTAGACGTAGAGCCTCTTCTTTACTGTACGTAATTACATCTTTTACTCTTGGTGAAAAATTATCATCCATAATATATAATTGGTATTGTAAATTTAGTGAATTACAGTTTTAAAAACAAAAACCGTACCCATCGACATCTCCTGTCAGCTAATAGACGAAAAAAAAGGCAATAAAAGCGTTAAAAAACGTTTAATTTATTAACTAAAAGCCAAAATAAAGTTGTTAATAAATCATTGAAATAAGTGTAAGGAAATAGCTGAAAAAATTTCAAAAAAACGTATCTTGGCACGCTTTGAAAACTAATATAATTATTTAATATAACAACTTATGTCTGAAGGAGAAAAGTTAATTCCTATTAACATAGAGGATGAAATGAAGTCAGCTTACATCGATTATTCGATGTCAGTAATTGTATCGAGAGCACTTCCTGATGTTAGAGATGGCTTGAAACCAGTGCATCGAAGAGTTCTTTACGGAATGTATGATTTAGGTGTAACATCAAGATCTGCCCACAAAAAGTCTGCGAGAATTGTAGGGGAGGTTCTGGGTAAGTATCACCCACACGGTGATACCTCTGTTTACGATGCAATGGTGCGTATGGCGCAGGAATGGAGTATGCGTTATTTATTAGTTGACGGACAGGGTAACTTTGGTTCTGTCGATGGAGACAGTCCTGCAGCAATGCGTTATACTGAGGCCAGAATGCGTAAAATTTCTGAAGAGATTATGGCCGATATCGAAAAAGAAACAGTTGATTTTCAATTGAACTTTGACGATACAATATATGAGCCAAAAGTAATGCCAACAAGAGTTCCAACTTTATTAGTAAATGGAGCAACAGGTATTGCAGTTGGTATGGCGACAAACATGCCGCCACACAATTTAACTGAAGTTATCAATGGTACTTTGGCGTATCTTGATAATAATGATATTGAAGTTGATGAGTTAATGACTCATATTAAAGCTCCAGATTTTCCAACTGGAGGTATTATTTATGGATACGAAGGTGTTCGTGAAGCTTTTAAAACGGGTAGAGGACGTATTGTAATGCGTGCTAAAGTTGGTTTTGAAGAGGTTGACGGAAGAGAATGCATCATCGTAACTGAAATTCCATACCAAGTTAATAAAGCCGAAATGATCAAACGTACGGCTGATTTGGTTAATGAGAAAAAAATCGAAGGTATTGCCAATATCCGTGACGAGTCGGATAGAAGCGGTATGCGTATCGTTTATATCTTAAAACGTGATGCTACGCCAAACGTAGTTTTAAATACTTTATACAAATACACTCAGTTACAGTCTTCTTTCAGTGTAAATAATATTGCATTAGTAAAAGGACGCCCTCAATTGCTGAATCTGAAAGATATGATTCACTACTTTATTGAGCACCGTCATGATGTAGTAGTGAGAAGAACTCAATTCGAATTGCGTAAAGCAGAAGAAAGAGCGCATATCTTAGAAGGATTAATCATTGCTTCTGACAATATCGACGAAGTAATTGCGTTAATTAGAGGGTCTAAAAACACAGATGAAGCAAGAGAGAAATTAATCGAGAGATTTAAATTGTCAGATATTCAGGCTCGTGCAATTGTTGAGATGCGTTTGCGTCAGTTGACAGGTCTGGAGCAAGATAAATTAAGAGCTGAGTTTGAAGAGTTAATGAAGTTAATCGAGCACTTAAAAGCTTTATTAGCAGATGTTAATTTAAGAATCGAATTAATTAAAGAAGAACTTACAGAAATTCGCGATAAATACGGTGACGATCGCCGTTCTCAAATAGAGTATTCTGGAGGTGATGTAAGTATTGAAGATTTGATTGCTGACGAAAATGTAGTGATTACTATTTCGCATGCAGGTTATATCAAGCGTACCAACTTATCTGAGTACAAAACTCAAAATAGAGGTGGGGTTGGACAGAAGAGTGCTGGAACAAGAGATCAAGATTTCTTAGAGCACATGTTCGTGGCAACAAACCACCAATATATGATGTTCTTTACCCAAAAAGGAAAATGTTTCTGGATGCGTGTTTATGAAATTCCAGAAGGAAGCAAAACGGCAAAAGGTAGAGCAATTCAGAACTTGGTAAATATTGAAAGCGATGATAAAGTAAAAGCTTTCATTTGTACACAAGACTTAAAAGACAAAGATTATATCAATACGCATAATCTTGTAATGGTGACAAAACAAGGTCAGGTGAAGAAAACTTCTTTAGAGAAATATTCTAAACCAAGAGCGAATGGAGTTGCTGCAATTACAATTAAAGAAGGCGATGAGTTAATTGGAGCTCAGTTGACAAACGGAGAAAGCCAAATTATCTTAGCAGTTAAATCTGGTAAATTGGTTCGTTTTGAAGAAACTAAAACACGTCCGATGGGAAGAACAGCTTCTGGAGTTCGTGGAATTACTTTAAAAGACGAAACTGATGAAGTAATCGGAATGGTTACGGTTGATAAAAACGATATTTCTACATCTCAAATCTTAGTTGTAACTGAAAATGGATACGGAAAACGTACGAAATTGGTTGATGACGATGGAGAAGATGTGTACAGAATTACAAACCGTGGAGGTAAAGGGGTTAAAACGCTTAATATCACGGAGAAAACGGGTAAACTGATTTCTATCAATGCGGTTACAGATGCAGACGATTTAATGATTATTAATAAGTCTGGATTGACTATCAGAATGGCAATTGAAGACTTACGTGTTATGGGACGTGCTACTCAAGGTGTTAGATTAATTAACCTTAAAGGTAAAGACTCTATCGCTGCCGTTACAACAGTAATGAAAGACGATGCAGAAGAAGTAGAAGTAGATGAAGACGGAAACGTAATCGAATCAACAATCGAGAGAGTGAAACCGGATATGGAAGTTCTTGAAGATGACGGAACTGCAGAAGAGGATGACGACTCTGATGATGAAGAAGTAGAAGATGAAGACGATGCCGAGGCAGAGGATGAAGATTCTGAAGAATAAGTAAAAAAACAAAAAATTAAATACAAACAAATATCATTATGAAAAGTAAATATGTAATACTTGCATCAGCATTACTGATCTCTGTAGCTACGTTTGCTCAAAAAGATCAAATTAAGAATGCTGAAAAAGCTTTAAAAGGCGGAGATGCACAAGGTGCTCTTGCACAATTGAAAGATGCTGAAAGCTTAATTGCAAATGCTAAAGATACAGAACAAGCACAATACTATTTCGTTCAAGGAAATGCTTTTCTGGAGCTTGCAAACAAAAAAGTAGAGGAAAGTAAAAATTTGTTAGCAGCGGCAGACAGTTACAAAAAATTAATTGATGTGGAAAAAGCTTCTGGAAAACAGAAATATTCTACTCAAGCTGCAGCATCAATCACTAACATTAAAGGATTGTTGATTAATTCTGCAATTGCTGATACACAAGCAAACAAACATGCTGATGGTGCGAAGAAATTGTATGAGGCATATGAATTGGACAAAAAAGATACGATTAACTTGTATTATGCGGCGTCAACAGCTGTAAACTCACAAGATTTTGATCTTGCTTTGCCAATGTATGAAGAGTTGAAAAAATTAAATTTTTCTGGAAAAGGAACTTTATACTTGGCTGTAAACAAAGCTAACGGTAATGAAGATAACTTTGCTAATGCTAAAGATAGAGATGTGGCTATTAAATTAGGAACTCACGAAAAACCTAAAACGGAGGCAATTCCTTCTAAAAGAGGTGAAATCTACAAAAATTTAGCTTTAATCTTAGTTCAAAAAGGACGTACAGAGGATGCTAAAAAAGCAATCGCTGATGCTAGAAAAGCAAATCCAGAAGATTCTTCTTTAATCTTGACAGAAGCGAACTTGTATTTAGAGACTAAAGATTACGACATGTACAAAAAATTAGTTGGTGAGGCTCTGCAAAAAGATCCAAACAATGCTGATTTGGTGTTCAATTTAGGAGTAATCAGTGCTGGAGCTAAGAACAATGCCGATGCTGAAAAATATTACTTAAAAGCAATTGAAATTAATCCTGATTACACAAATGCTTATTTAAATCTTGCTGCTTTAAAATTAGAAGCTGAAAAACCAATCATTGACGAGATGAACAAATTGGGAACTTCTGCTAAAGACATGAAACGTTACGATGTGTTAAAAGCGCAAAGAGAAGCTGTTTTCAAAGGAGTTATTCCATACCTTAAAAAAGCGAACGAATTAGATCCTAAAAACGAAGATGTTTCTAAAACATTATTAGGAGTTTACAACGCTCTTGAAATGACTGCAGAAGCTAAAGCTTTAAAAGCAAAAATGTAATTATTAGCTTTTGAAAATAAAAAAAACATCCGCCTCGGCGGATGTTTTTTTTATGCCTTTAGCTGATTAATTCAGCAGATAAAGTGATAGTTGTATTTAGCAATTTTGAAATCGGACAAATTTCTTTTGCTTTAGCTGCTGTTGAAGCAAACTGCTCAGCAGAAATGGAAGGAACTTTACCTTTTAAATCCAAATGAATTAAAGTGATTGTTCCATCTTCAAAAGTTACTGTAGCTTCTGTAGTTAAATCATCAGCTGTAAAGCCAGCTTCGTTAAGTAAAAAGCTTAATTGCATCGTAAAACAGCCAGAATGAGCTGCAGCTACTAATTCTTCTGGATTTGTTCCAACACCATCTGCAAATCTTGTTTTAAAAGACAGTTGTGCGTTATCTAAAGTTGTACTTTGCGTACTAATTGTTCCTTTTCCTTCCATACCGGTTCCTTTCCAGTTGGCGTGTGCTTTTCTTGTAAATTTCATATTCTTATTATTTAAAAATTAGTATTAAATGTTATTCGTTTGAAGTTAATGAATAGTGGTAACTCAAATATAATCAATATTTTGCAGAATAATTTTATGAAATTTAATTGTATTGTTAAGTTTTAGGTTTAGGTTGGATTGAGTTTTAACCGCAAAGTGCACAATCCCGATAGCTATCGGGATACGCAAAGAATGCAAAGTTTTTAAGTTTGTCCTAGGATTTGTAATCTTTGTCAAAGTTTGCATCATCATAGTAAGACAACGCTATGTGAACTTGTGGTTAAAAAAAAAGACACAATGATTGTCATTGTATCTTTTTAAATTATAAAAAAAAAATAAAATTCCAAATTCCAATTAAGCATTGTTAATTGGAATTTGGAATTTAAAAAATTGGAATTTCAACTGTTTATTCTTGTCCTAAGTTTCTTAATTGTTTCAATTTATCCTTCCATACTTCAAGGCTTTCTTTGTGAATAGCGATGTTTTTACGTACTTCTGTAACTATTGAATTCTCTTTTTTAGCATTTTTTGTATTGGTAAAGAACTGAATGTTATTTTCCAATTGAAAAATTTCATTTTGCACTTCTTCAATTTTGCGCATGATAAAGATTTTTTCATTGTCTAATTTGCGCGTATCATTGCTGTCAGTTAGAGAATCAAGACGGTTTGCAAAACGCATCATTTCAGATTCTTTTTTGCTTAAGCTCAGTTTTTCAAAAAGAGCATCCAAGATTTTATTGAATTTTCCTTCGATGTGTCTTCTAGAAAAAGGAACTTTTCCGAATCCCTTCCAAGTTTCGATGTGCGCTTTTATAGCATCTAAGTCTGTTTTGTGTTCTCCAGTCAATTGGAAAGCTCTCAATACATCCAAATAGGCTTTTTTATTGTCAAAAGCTGCAACTTCTTCACTATTTTCCTCAGATTTGTGTTCTTTTAACTTGTCGAAATAATGGTTGCAGGCGTCCTTGAATTCTTTCCAGATTTTATCTGAATATTTTTTAGGGACATGACCAATTTGTTTCCATTCTTCCTGGATTTGTTTCATTACGGGAGTGGTAGCTTGAAAATCGGTGCTTTCCTGTAATTCTTTTGCTTTTGCAACTAGAGCCAGTTTTTTATTTAAGTTATCGTTTTGGTCTTTTTTAATGTCCTTGTAGAACGAATTCTTGAAAGCGTTGAAATTTCTAACTGCAGTTTTAAAAGCGGCCCAAGTTTCTTCATTCACTTCAGAAGGGACTTTTCCGGCTGCAAAAAACTCATTTCTTAAATCTTCTACTTTCTGGATTTGAACAAGCCATTGTGAATGAGAGTTCACTTTTTCGCTTCCAAGCGCTTCGATTTTAGCAATGATCTCTTTTTTAACTTCAAGATTTTTTTGCTCATTTGCTCTTTGGCTTTCAAATAAAAGTTCTCGCTTATCGTGTATTTTTTTGGTCAGTTCGCTAAACTGATTCCAGATCGCATCACGATGTTCTTTAGAAACCGGTCCGATTTCTTCTTTCCAGATTCGGTGTAAATCCTGTAATTCACGGAAAGATTTATTGACATCAGCATCGTTTACCAATTCTTCAACGCGAGCTATAATTTTTTGTTTTAATTCTAAGTTGTGTTTAAAATCTAAATCTCTAGCCTCACGATCTAAATGAAGATAATCGTAGAAGTTTTCTACGTGAAAATGGTAATTGTTCCAAACGTGATTGTATTTGTCTTTTGGAATAGGACCTGCATTTTTCCATCTTTCTCTTAATTCATTAAAATGTTTAAGAGTGTCTTTGATATTTTCCTGCGGATTAATTAATTCCTTTAATTCTTCAACAATAGCTAGACGATTATCTAAATTGGTTTTTAAATTGGTCTGTAAATGTTTAAAATGAGCATTTCTTTTCTCTCTAAAAACATTATAATATTCGTCAAATTTTGATTTTAAAGGAAGATGATATTCAAATTCTTCGTTAGGATCTGGATTAGAAGCTAAAAACTCTTCTTTTTTCTCCTCTATAAGATGGTGATATTGTAATAGGAAAGCCTTTTTGATTTCTTCTATATGATCTTTTACAGACATTACTTTGTCTATATTCACCATTTTTTTAAGTTCATCAACAAGAGCATCTAGAGAAAATGTATTGTAATCCTGCATAGGAATGTCGTGACGTTCCTTTAGCGTTTCGTCTTCGCTTTCAGCGGCGTTCGAATTGGTAATAACATCTAATGCTTCCTGATGAGCATCTCCTTGATTAGCTAATTCATTTTCAGTTTCTGAGGCCAAATCTTCGGTCAGAGTTTCAGAATCTGAGATTTCAATTGCATCATTTGCTATAGAATCATTTACTTCGATTCCAGTTTTTCCGTCTGCTTCATGCAGGTTATCATTCTTTTCTTCTAACATCTTAAAATGTATAAGGTTTTTATTTTAAACAGTGCGAAAGATAGTAAAGGTGTTTCTAAATACAAAATAAATCCTTTGTTTATACGCTTATTTGCAATGAAATTCTTATTGTTTAATTGAATTTAGCAGTATGATATATTAATTTTTGCTTTTTTAATTGATAAGTTAGAAATAATATTTTTGTGATTTTTTTAATGAAAAAATAGATGAATCATAAAAATCGAATTTGAATCGGCAGTTTGTTTACGTTAAAACAAAACCAATAGCCCCACTTCCATACCAAAATTATATGACTTTTCACCTCCAAAAGCTACGCTAGGGTGTACATAAACTAAATTTGTAGGGGTGATTTTTCGGCCACATTCCATAAAAGCATTATTTTGAAAGCCGTCTAGAACGTAATTGTATCTAAAAGCTACATCTGTAGCGATCCAATTTTTACCAAAAAAATATAACAAATTGTTTTCTAGGAGAGTTACACTAACATCGCTTCGGTTGCTTGATCCTGCAAAACTTTGAGAATGTTCAAGAGTTGCAATCCATAAAAATTTCTTGTGATTAAAGTATTTGGCAAAAATACCAGCTGGAATAACCACCCATTTTCCAGTTCCGAAACTAGGATCTGAAGCAGAATTTGAGATAACACGAGTTCTAAGCCCAATTCCATCATTTTTTTTGAAATAGGGAATAAAGCTAAGTCCAGCGCCAATATCACCAAGTCCAGTCTGATTGATGGAATTAGAATTGGTTGAAATTAAGGGCAAGTCAAATCTCAGATTCCAAGCTTTGTTGCCTATTGGCTGTAAAACACGCAAATTTGTGGTATTAAACGAACCATTCTTGGTATCTAGATACTCATTGTATAGCAAGATAGTTTGTAGAAAGTAGTGATACCTGGGCTCGGCAAATGGACTATTGCGTCTGTCTATATCTTCGTCTTGGGCTGATGCAAGAACTGTAATAAGAAAAAAAATGCTAAAGTAAAGTAATTGTTTCTTCATAACTGTCTGCAAATGAGTAGACTAATTTACGAAAATTACTTTAACATTTTAATTTTATTTGTTCCAGATTTTCCAAGCTTTTTCGGCCTGAAAAATAAGCATATCATGTCCATTTTTAATTACAGCACCTTTTTCTTTCGCTTTTCGCAAGAAAGTGGTTTCTGCTGGATTATAGATTAAATCGTAAGCAATATGTTTTTCTGTAAAAAACTCGTAAGGCAAATTCGGACAAGCTTCAACATTCGGACTTGTTCCAACTGGGGTGCAATTAATTATAATTTGAAAATTATCAAAAGTAGTAGCGTTAATCAAATCATAATCAATTATGTTTTCTTTTGCTTCGCGCGAAACAAAAGTGTACGGAATGTCTAATTCGTCCAAAGCAAAAGCAACACCTTTAGAAGCGCCTCCTGTTCCCAAAATAAGAGCTTTTTTATGATGAGGCTCCAATAGTGGTTTTAAAGACTTCTTAAATCCATAATAATCGGTGTTGTAGCCTTTTAATTTACCATTTTTGGTAAATTTAATGGTATTGACAGCGCCAATTAGAGCAGCTTTTTTTGATAATTTATCCAAGAAAGGAATAACTTGTTCTTTGTACGGAATAGTAACATTTAACCCTTTTAAATCTGGATTATTTTTAATTAATTCTGTGAAGTAATTAATCTCAGAAATGTCAAAATTCTCGTAGCTGTTACCAGCAAAAACTTCATTGTTAAATTTCTCTGTAAAATAACCTTTTGAAAAAGAGTAGCTTATGTTGCGTCCCAATAATCCAAAACGTCTTCTTAATAAAATATCAACCATTCTTATTTACGATGTTTTTCTATATAATTTTTTATTGTTTTTTTAGTCCAAACTACAGGAAACAAATCTTCTATCAAGATATAATTGTCAAAGTTTAAACGTAAGCCATTGCTTAAGTGGAATTTAGCTTTTGTGTTGTCTTGAATCATAAAATACAATCCCGCTAAACGGTATTCGATTTCATTTTCTTCAGGGAAATATTCTGTAGCCTGCAACAAAGTCTGGATAGCAGTTTCAAATTCTCCTAAAAACTGAAGAATATCAACCCAATATAACCAAGTGTCTAATGCATAATCTCCAAATTCAACCGCTTTTCTGAAACCAAATTCGGCTTCTTCAAAGAAATTCATTTGTTTATTGATTGTAGCATATCTTTTCCAGTACAAACGATTCTGATTGTCTATTGCCAAGGCTTTGTTGACAAAAAACAATGCTTTCTGATAGTTTTTCTGGCGAAGATGAAAATCTGTTATGGCAATCCAGCCTTTATCTAAAAGCGGATCTTCGTGTACAGTCTGATTATAATATTGGATTGCTTTTGCTAAATTTCCAAGTTTTTCGTAACATTTTCCAATTCGCAACAGAGCATACGAAGTCGCATCGTCCAATTCGATGGTTCTATTATAGCTTTCAATTGCTTCATTGTATTTTTTAAGGCGTTCATAAGCTTTCGCTTTTTCCATAAAAGCTCCTAAAAATTCATCATCAATCAGCGTTGCATAATCAAATGCGCGAATGGCATTTTCGTATTCTTTTACGCCATAATGAAGACGTCCAAGCTGATGCCAAGCAATTTCGCTGTACGGATTTCTGTTGATATATTCGTTAAGATATACAATAGCTTCTTGGTTTTGATCTAAAAATTCAAAACAATACACTACGTTATAGAGAGCAGATTGATCTTCTAAGTCTTCTTCAAGACATTTGATAAAACTGTCCTTTGCAAGCTCGAGATTATCCATAAAAAGATACTCCATTCCAATCAAATTATACACATCAGCATAATCATCAGTATATTGAAGAGCAATTTTTAACAGTTCAACTGCTTTTTCGTGCTGATCTCTTTTGGAACAGATATTGGCTTTCTGGATATAGATTTCCTCGTTGTTAGGTTCAATTGCGTATAACTCATTCAAAAGCTTTTCAGCAATGTCGAGTTTGTCATCATAAACTAGCATTTCTACTTGTACTAATTTTAAGCCTGTAGATTTTGGATGCTGGTCTAATGCAAGTTTTAAGGCCTTTTTTGCTAAATTAGCCTTACCTATGTCTAAATAATGAAGAATTATTTCTTCGAATTCTTCAGAATCAAAAAAGAGTACTTTGTTGGTTTTTAACATCGACTCAAATTTGGATAGGGATAGGTTATAATCTTCTTCTTCGTTGCTTAATTGCATACTTCGTATATTTGAAATTAGCCTGTTATAAATTTAGGCAACCATATAATCGCTGTAAGGATAAGAAATTAATTGTTTTGAACAATTTAATTAACAATATATGGCGTTTTTTATTCTATTTTGGGAAGAAATCTCTTTTATTCTTAAGGGATTAGCTTCGGTTTTCTCATTTTTTTATTTGTATCGGAAGATTTTTTTAAAATAGAAATTGAGCTTTAATTTCTGTCTATTTTATTAAAAACAGCGCTCAAAATAATTTTTTATATTTAGTTGTTCTTCTTCATTATTTCATCCATCACTTCTAAAATAATCGCGCATCCTTCTCTAATTTCGTCTTCAGAAATGGTCAAAGGAGGTGTAATTCGTATGGCGCATCCTTCAAATAAAAGCCAGAATAAAATAAGTCCTCTGTCTTGACAGGTTAAAATGACTTCGTTTGTAATGTCTGCCGATTCTGTCATGGCGGCAAGCATTAATCCTTTTCCTCTAACTTCTGTAATCAAAGGATGTACCAAAAGCGATCTGAAGAGTTTTTCCTTCTCTAGTGTTTCTGCCATTAAATTTGTTTCAGTTAATTCTTGCAAAGTAGCGAGACAAGCTGACGCAATGACAGGATGGCCTCCAAAAGTGGTTATATGTCCTAATTTTGGGTTTTCGGTTAAAAGATCCATTTTTTCAGCAGAAGCGGTAAAAGCGCCAACCGGCATTCCGCCGCCCATTCCTTTACCCATAACAACAATGTCTGGAACAACATCATAATTTTGGAAACCAAAAAGTTTTCCCGTTCTTCCAAAACCTGGTTGGATTTCATCAACAATCATTAATGCTCCAACCTCATCGCAGCGTTTGCGGACTTTCTGTAAAAAGTTATTTTCTGGCTGAATAAAACCTGCGCCTCCTTGAATGGTTTCTAAAAGAATTGCGGCTGTTCGAGTAGTTATTTTTTGCAGATCTTCTTCATTATTGAAAGTGATAAAATCAACGTCTGGAAGCAAAGGTCTAAAAGCCTGTTTGCGTTCTTCAAACCCCATAACACTCATAGACCCCATAGTGTTTCCGTGATAAGCGTTGTGGCAAGAAATAAGCTGGCTGCGTCCTGTAACTCGTTTGGCTAATTTTAAAGAGCCTTCAATCGCTTCAGTGCCAGAATTAACCAAATAGGTTTTGTTTAAAGATTCTGGAAGCAGAGAAGCCATCATTTTGCAATATTGAACGGCTGGGCTTTGAGAATATTCACCGTAAACCATTACGTGCGAATATTTGTCCAACTGATCTTTTATGGCTTGATTGACTCTCGGATGCTGATGTCCTAAAGTGCAAGCCGAAACTCCGGCAACAAAATCTAAATATTTTTTATCGTTTGTGTCGTAAATGTATGAGCCAATGGCGTGCGAAACTTCAATTCCCAGTGGGTAAGGAGAAGTTTGCGCTTGGTATTTTATAAAATCTGGATTCATTTTTTTAAGCTTCTAAGTTGCTGAGATGCTAAGATTCTAAGTAGTCAGAGTTAAGTTTTGAGTAAAGCGCTGCACTGAACACTGAGACTGAAAACTGTCACTGAGGCTGAATTACTTATTTTTAGTTTTCGTATCTGTCTTAGCAGCAGGGTTTTTCTTATCGTAATTTAAAGTTTCTTTCCTGACTTTCAACGGAACGTTTTTGCCTTTTTCTTCCTCATCTTTTCCTTGTTTAATCAGTTTTTCGTTTTCTTCGTTTTCCTCTGCGGTAAAAATATCGTCTTTCGATTTTATTCTTTCGTCACCACGCCATTTCATTCCTCGCAGTTTTCTAGCATTTTCAGGAAGTTCATCTTCGGGGAAAATATCCCCGTCGACTTTATTGAAAAACGTAATCGTTTCAATGGCGTTGTTTTCCAATATCATATTGATTTTACTACTGACATTTTTATTGATTCCGATCAGTTCATTGGTGTCATTCCGCATATAATAAATTACCTCGGTGTTTTTGATTACATCAATATCATGAAGTTTTCCATCCCGGAATTTTCCAAACAAATTGAGTCCCTTGACCTGATTGAATCCTGTTCCAAGCGTATCCTTGGATAAAACAAAAGTGTTGTTCAGTACTTTCAAAGAGTCAATTTTTCTCGTTTTATTATCGCCAATCAAGTGCATTACATCGCCTGTAATCTGGCTTTCGCCATTCCAAAGAATCGGATTTCCGATCAACTTCGTTAAGGCTATTTTGGAATCAGAATGTATTGAGTCGCATTTACCGCTCATATCTGTTTTGTAAAAACGAACATTTTTATATGCTCTCAAAATTCTTTCTCCTTCTTTTCCCGTAACCATTAACTTTTGTCCGTGAATGTAAACTGAGTCATTTTCAACTAGATTTACAGCAACAGCCCTTTTGGTTACAAACATTGAATCTTTTAGTTTGTAAAGCTCTGCATAATGGCCTTTTACGATTCCTTTATTTATAGAATCGGTTATTTTTACATTTCGTGTTGCCGAAGCAAATTCGGTATTTCGATTATAAAATAAACTATCGCCTTCTATACGCCTGTCGTCATACTTGATGTATGATTTTCGTAGAAAATGCGCTAAGTTTTTCTTCGTATCATAAAAACCTTTTTCGGTATAAATGTAATTGGCTTTACTTGTAATAGTTGAAGGCCCAAGAAGATACGTATGTCCAGAATTACTATAATAATCCAAATGGTTTGATTTAATCACATACTTCGGATTCGTAATTGTAACTTCAGTTAAAAACTGGAATTTCTTTTCTTTTACAAAATACCTTCCAGATTTGCTTACCAAAGTATTGTCTTTGTTTATGATAGTACCTTTGGTGTTGTAAAATGCTTCCTGAACATTTCTGTCAAAATTAATAGTATCAGTCTGCAGAGTAGCATCTGGTGAAGTTAAAACGGCATTTCCTGTAGCAAAAGCTTTTTTTGCATTACCGCTATATTCAGCATATTTACTATTCAGAAACAAAGTATCTCCTTGTACTAATTGCACATTTCCGAATGCTTTTAGATAATTCTCTTTTTGAAAAAAATAGGCTTTATTGCAAGTTAATACGACACCATCATGATTTACTTTTACGTTTCCAGTAAGTAAAAGCGCATCTGGCACATTAACCTGATCGACATCAGAAAAGTCAGCATTCTCGATGACGATTGTTTTTGGGGTTTGTGCAGTTTTTTTGGCCTGCGCAGAAATAAATTGTACGCTAAGAAACAGACAATAGAATATGAAAAAGAGTGATTTCTTCAACTGATTAAATTTTTGTCAAATTTATAAAAAAGGTTAGAACATGTGGTCGATATTAGGATTAATTTATAATAAGTCATTAACAGTCTAAAGTAGGATTTAAGTGCTATTTAATTTTTCAACAAAAACTCAAACTCTCACGTTGTAGTAGTTGTTTTTTAAACTGAAAACATTGTAAATTAGATAAATCGTTTTCGGAGTTTTAAAAAATGAGCTATTTTTAGAAAATTGTTTTGATATTTTTTGAATCAGAACCAAAGAGATAAGTTAAGAATAGCTAAAATATGATAAGTAAAAAAATAATTGCAGCCGGAATAACATTAACGGTTCTATTTTCAGCCTGTAAAACAAAAGATTTAAAAATGAGCACAGCAAAAGAACAAACTGCAGCAGAAAAGAAAGTTGTGGTTTATCAAGTTTTTACTCGCCTTTTTGGAAATAAAAATACAAACAATAAACCATGGGGAACTATTGAGGAGAATGGTGTTGGAAAGTTTAATGATTTTACAGATAAAGCGCTCCAAGAAATAAAAGATTTGGGAGTAACCTATGTTTGGTACACAGGAGTTCCGCATCATGCTTTGGTGCGTGATTATATGGCGTACGGAATTTCAAATGATGATCCAGAGGTGGTAAAAGGCCGTGCAGGTTCTCCTTATGCCGTAAAAGATTATTACAATGTAAATCCAGATTTGGCTGTAAATCCTGCAAAACGATTAGATGAATTTGAGGCTTTAATCAAACGCACTCATAATGTAGATTTAAAAGTAATCATTGATATTGTTCCAAACCATATTGCAAGAAAATATGAAGGAAAATCGAACCCAGCAGGAGTAAAAGATTTTGGTGCAGACGATGATGTTACGGTTGAATACAAACGAGACAATAATTTCTATTACATTCCGCAGCAACATTTTGAAATTCCTGATGGAGACATTCCTTTAAACGGAGAAAAAAATCCGCTTATTGATGGGAAATTTGACGAAAATCCAGCAAAATGGACAGGAAATGGTTCTCGTAAAATTAAGCCGGATCAAAATGACTGGTACGAAACGGTAAAAGTAAATTACGGAGTGCGTCCAGACGGAAGCAAAGATTTTCCTGAACTTCCTGCTGGTTTTGACCAAAAATCATATCAAGAACATTTTACTTTTTGGCAAGATAAAGATGTCCCTGATTCTTGGAAAAAGTTTAGAGATATTGCTTTATATTGGACAGCAAAAGGTGTTGATGGATTCCGTTACGATATGGCTGAAATGGTTCCGTATGAATTTTGGAGTTATATGAATTCTTCGATTAAAATGAAAAACCCCAATGCATTTTTATTGGCAGAAGTTTATAATCCAAACGAATATCGCAATTATATTCGTTTAGGAAAGATGGATTATCTGTACGATAAAGTGGAAACTTATGATAAGCTAAAAGATATTATTCGAGGAAAATCTTCGCCAGACGAATTGACAAAAATCCAGAACGGAATGTCTGATATCGAACATCATATGCTTCACTTTCTAGATAACCATGATGAACAGCGTTTGGCAAGCCCAGAATTTGCAGGAACGCCAGAAAGAGGAAAACCTTTAATGGTGGTTTCGGCAACAATCAGTACTTCGCCAACGATGATTTATTTTGGACAGGAAGTAGGAGAGGCAGGAAATGAAGATGCAGGTTTTGGAAAACGCTCGAGAACCTCAATTTTTGATTATATCGGAGTTCCAAATCATCAGCGTTGGATGAATGATGGCAAATTTGATGGCGGACAGCTTTCCGAATCTGAAAAACAGCTTCGTGATTTTTACAAGCGTTTGTTGAATTTTACCATTAATAGTCCTGCTTTGATGGGAAGTTTTGCAGAAATTCAATCGGCAAATAGACAGGATAACCCTGGTTATGATGAATTGATTTATTCTTATGTACGATGGTCTGAAAAACAGAAATTGATTATTGTGGCTAATTTTTCATCTGAAAAAACTAGTGAATTTGATCTAAAAGTTCCTTCTGATATTATTACAAAATGGAATTTAAAAGATGGTTCTTATGTTCTTATCGACAAATTGTATTCTGATAATAAAACTTATTTTACGGTCAAAAATGGCGAGGGAATTGCACGAGTTAAAATTAAATCTTCGGAATCGTTTATATTTGATGTGAAATAAAATTTTAACACATAGAAACATAGCTTTGGATACTTTAGAAAAGGCGTTTCACTAGTTTAAATGCACATGGCTTGTCTATGTGTGGAAACTAATTTCTTTTGGAATTTTTTTAGCTTAAAAATCTATGTTTCTATGTGTTTAGATATTTTTAAACTTTTTCAAGCAATGAAAGGATTTCTGTAATTGAAAATTGAGCTCCACAGACAAATTCGTCTGAAGCGCCATAGTAAACGGTCAGGGTATCGCCATCTGGTTCAATAATATGGCCGTTGGTAAATACTACATTTCCAAAGAAACCGCTTAATTCATAATTCGTTTTCGGAAACATAATTGGAGTTTCTGTTCTTGAAATTACTTTGGTAGGATCTTCCAAATCCAATAAAAAAGCACCGAGGCAATATTGATGAAATTCGTTGGCTCCGTGGTAAATTTCTAGCCAACCCAATTCTGTTTTTATGGGCGCAGCTCCAGCACCGACTCTTTTACTATCCCAGCTTTCTTTTCTAGTTTTGATAATACATTTATGATTTCCCCAATGAAGGCCATCAGGAGAAGAAGCAATCCAAATATAATTTCCGCCAATATCTACACTGCTTGGGCGATGTAAGGCATAAAACAAGCCGTTTATTTTCTCTTCAAAAATCGCACAGTCTTTATTGTGAGGAGGAAATATCATTCCGTGTTTTTGAAAGTTTTTCCAATCGGTTGTGGTTCGCAGGCCTACGCCCACGCCGCTAGGAGATACAGAAGTAAAAGTCAGGTAATATTTATCTTCTATTAAAGAAACACGGCAATCCTCGATTCCGAAAGTTTCCAGTATTCCTTCGCCAACCAAATGCGGGTAATCTTCGGGTTCATAAAAATGTTTTCCGTCTTCGCTGCACAATAAGCGAATATGTGACAAGGTAGTTAAATAATCGATTCCTTGATAATTAATTACACGGGCATCTGTTGCGATAAGTTCGGGATGATTTTTTAAGATTTCAATAATTTGAATTGTTCCTGCTTCTGTTAGAATTGGAAACGAAATGCTCGTTTCGGCTTGTTTAGGTCTTTCTGCGACGCGTACGGCCAGCCAGATTTTATTTTGAAACCTAAAAACGCCAGGATTTAATAGACAGGTAATTTCAAGACCTTCTCTGCTTGGCGGTATATCTGAGGGAGATAATATAGGGTTTTCTGCAAAACGATTGGCAATGTCTTTCATGATCTTCGTTTAAGTACCTAAAAGGTATAAAAAAAAGCTGACACTTAATTGCATCAGCTTGTTTTCTATACTTTTTTAACCTTCTTGAGTGCTTCAACGTAATATTCGTTTACTTTTTCCCAATTGATATGATTGTAAAAAGCATCAATATAACTGCCTTTTCTGTTTTGGTAATCTAAATAATAAGCATGTTCCCAAAGATCGATTCCCATAATCGGAGTTCCTGGAATCAGAGCATTCTTCATCAATGGGTTATCTTGATTGTCTGTGGTAGTAATTTGTAGCTTGCCATATCTATCCACAACCAGCCAAACCCATCCAGAACCAAACTGCTTTTCTGACTGTGCTTTAAACTGATTTGTCAGATTGTTGAAAGAACCAAATTCTTTATTTATAGAGCCTGCAAGAGTATCTTTTGGAGTTTGTTCTTTCGGGCTGAGAATATTAAAATACAAAGTATGATTATAATATCCACCCGCATTCTGACGAAGTTTTAAATTCGTAAGAGGCATTTTTTTTAAAATGTCTTCAATAGGCATATTTTCAAACTCAGTCGAAAGAATTTCTTTGTTGAAATTATTAGTATACGACAAATAATGCTTAGAATAATGTGTTTCTAAAGTTAAGCTTCTAATGTCTGGTGCCAATGCATCATAATTAAATGGCAATTTTGTCATTTCAAAAGAACCAGGATCGGCTTTAACATCATTTGGCGAACCGATAGTTATTTTTTCTTCTTTTGTTGGAAGAGGAACTTCAACAACTTCAACCAGCTTATCTTCTTTACAGGAAAATAATAGTAAAAATGAAGCTAAAGTGCTGAAAAGAACAACGTTTTTCTTCATAATGTTTTTATTTTGATGTTAATGAATTGATAATCTCGATATAATTTTCTTTAGCTTCATCTACAGACATATGGCTTATCTGCATCCAGGCATTAGTTTTAAAAGCATCTCGTAAATCAAAATTTTGAGATTGATTGTAAACTGCTGTTCCAAAAGTAGCCTGTTTGTAAAAAGCATAAAGTCTTAACTGCACGTCTTGTGGCAGCGAAGCTTGAGTCATTGTCATGGCGACTTCTACAGCTTTATTAAAGCGAATATCTAAATCTTTATCAGCCATTTATGCTTTTGTGGCAATAATTGTTTTTCCACCAATTGCTTTTTGATTTAACTCAACATTGATTGGTGTACCTAAAGGTAAAAATAAATCTACTCTTGAACCAAATTTAATGAAACCAGCGTCAGTTCCCTGAACAACTTGCATTCCTTCTTTAGCGTAGTTTACAATTCTACGAGCCAAAGCACCAGCAATTTGTCTGTATAAAATAGCGCCAAAAGTTTCGTTTTCGATTACTACAGTAGTTCTTTCGTTTTCTTCACTTGCTTTTGGATGCCAAGCAACAAGGAATTTACCAGGATGGTATTTGCTAAATTTAATGATGCCATCCATTGCGTAACGCGTTACGTGCACATTGATTGGCGACATAAAAATAGAAACCTGTAAACGTTTATCTTTAAAATATTCTCCTTCATAAACTTCCTCGATAACCACCACTTTTCCATCAACAGGAGCTAAAATGTGATCGTTGTTTCTAACTGCAATTCTTTTAGGATTTCTGAAGAATTGTAAAATAATAATCAGAATTACAAGTGCTGCAAATTGAACAAGCATTCTCAGCCAAGCAATATCAATGAATTTATCAGCAATTAAAAGTACTGCTACTGTAAAAACAGAACCTAATAAAATAGACGGGCCACCTTCTTTATGAAACATAATATAAAATTTGATAAAATAAAAATATAATTGGTGCTACAAATATAACACTATCTAATCGATCTAAAATACCTCCATGACCAGGCATTATCGAGCCGCTGTCTTTTACACCTGCAATTCGTTTAAATTTGGATTCTATCAGGTCGCCAATCGTTCCAAAAAGGCTCACAATTAACGCTATAATGGTCCAGATTAAAATCGATTTGCTGCTAAATTCAGGTTTTGGCTGAATGTAGAGTTTAGAAATTAGAAAGCCGGCAAATGCGGCAAAAACTACACCACCAATAAAACCTTCAATTGTCTTTTTTGGAGAAACGCGTTCAAATAATTTGTGTTTTCCCATTGATTTTCCAACCAAATAAGCAAAAGTGTCATTCGTCCAAATCAAAACAAATAATCCTAAGATAATTTTCGGATTATAATCATTTGTTCCAAAAGAGATTTTTACAATAAATACAAATGGAAGTGTAATATATCCGAGAAGGTATAAGTATTTTGATGAAGTGCTTACTTTTTGAACAGAATCATAAAATAAGAATATGATGCATTTTATAGAAACGACAAGTGTAACAGCTAAAAGAATTAAATCCAGCTGTTTTATATTGATTTCTAAACTGATATCAGAATTTAAAGTATCGTTTATAAATTGAGTTGTCTGTTTATTGTAATGGCTTACAAGAATAATGGCAGCATAAACTAAAGTTCCGAAGAGAATAGAAAATATTTTGTTCAGGTTTACGATATTAGAAAATTCATATATCGTAATAATCAGGAAAACACCAAAAAGAGTAATGAAGCTTTCTGTAGAAAACAATATCGAAGTTAGTAATAAAGCGATATAAACAGCACCAGAAATGGTTCTCTTCAGTGTTTCGTTCATCTTAAAGATCTTCTAAAAGCAGTAAATAAAGATTTTTTGCAACACTTCCGTATTGAGTAAAATCTTCGTCTTTCGCTTTTTCGAAATATTTTATTGTAGTGATATTAGTAGGTATGTCTCTTTCGTATTTGCGTTTTATAGCGCTCAATCCGTCGCTTTTCATTGGTAGGATTTGGCTGGTAGTGGCTATAATAACAATATTTGCAGGTAATTCGTTTGGTTTGTTCTGTCTGATTTGTTTTGATGAAAATAAAATAGAACCTTCATCAGCAATAAGGTTCTCGCAGCTTGCCAATAAGAATTTTGGTTTAGCAGGGGCAATGTAAAATAATTTGTTTTCGTCTAATAAACCAAATAAGGCAGGTTCGTAACATAAAACTTCTTGTTCAAACCAATCATTTTCTTCTAAGATATTTTCAAATTGTTCAGAAACCTCTCCCATGTTTTCGCAGTACAAGAATTTACCTCCATTTTTTTTGAAATTGAAAATAAATTGTTCATCTAAGGATAAATGACTGTTCTGCGCAGAAGTTCCTGCATATTCGCTTTCGTTCACTTCATCAGAAGCGGCCTCACTAGAGCCAAATATTTTTTTGAAAAAATTCATTTTTTATATGAAATGCTTTACATGTTAATTGAAAACGTTCAAAGATAAAAAAATCTTAATTCAAAAGGGACTTTTGAATTAAGATTTTGAAAAATATTATTATGTATTTGCTAATTCGTTATGAAACTACCTCTTCTAAATTTTTGTCGAAAGTGCGTTTTCCGAAGATGTTTTCTAAGTCATCTTTAAAGATTACCTCTTTTTCAATCAGAATATCAGCAAGTTGATTTAACTTATCTTTGTTTTCCTCTAGAATCTGAATTGCTCTTTGGTATTGACCTTCGATTAAATCTGAAATTTCTTTGTCAATAATTTTTGCTGTTTCGTCAGAATATGGTTTAGAGAAATTATATTCGCTTTGTCCAGTTGAATCGTAATACGTCACGTTTCCAATTTTATCGTTCAATCCGTAGATAGTTACCATTGCACGAGCCTGACGCGTTACTTTTTCTAAATCGCTTAATGCACCAGTCGAAATTCTGTCGAAAGTTACTTTTTCAGCGGCTCTACCACCCATTGTAGCACACATTTCGTCTAACATTTGATCTGTTCTCACGATTTGTCTTTCTTCTGGCAGATACCATGCAGCTCCTAAACTTTGTCCGCGAGGAACAATAGTTACTTTAATAAGAGGTGCAGCGTGTTCTAGCATCCAGCTTACAGTAGCGTGACCAGCTTCGTGAATTGCAATTGCTCTTTTCTCTTCTGGAGTAATGATTTTGTTTTTCTTTTCAAGACCGCCAATGATTCTATCAACAGCGTCAAGGAAATCTTGTCTGTCAACAGCAGCTTTGTTATTACGGGCAGCAATAAGAGCGGCTTCGTTACAAACATTGGCAATATCAGCACCTGAGAAACCTGGAGTTTGTTTTGCTAAGAAATCTAAATCAAGACCTTCAACTTTTTTGATAGGAGCTAAGTGTACTTTAAAGATTTCAGCTCTTTCGCGAATGTCTGGTAAATCAACAAAAATTTGTCTGTCAAAACGTCCTGCACGCATTAAAGCTTTATCAAGAACGTCTGCTCTATTTGTTGCTGCCAAAACGATTACGTTAGAGTTTGTGCCAAAACCATCCATTTCTGTGAGTAATTGGTTCAAAGTGTTTTCTCTTTCGTCGTTTCCGCCAGACATATTGCTTTTTCCTCTTGCTCTACCAACAGCATCAATCTCGTCGATGAAGATGATAGCAGGAGATTTTTCTTTAGCTTGTTTAAATAAGTCACGTACACGTGAAGCACCAACTCCTACAAACATTTCTACGAAATCTGAACCTGAAAGAGAGAAGAAAGGTACTTGTGCTTCACCAGCAACAGCTTTTGCTAATAAAGTTTTACCCGTTCCTGGAGGTCCTACCAATAAAGCTCCTTTTGGAATTTTACCTCCAAGATTCGTATACTTTTCTGGATTTTTAAGGAATTCAACAATCTCTTGAATTTCTTCTTTAGCGCCTTCTAAACCTGCAACATCTTTAAATGTGGTTTTAATGTCTGTTTTTTCATCAAACAATTTAGCTTTAGATTTTCCGATATTGAAAATCTGTCCGCCGCCTCCAGCTCCTCCGCCAGACATTTTACGCATAATGAAAATCCATACACCAACTATGATGATGATAGGAAGTAAGCTGATTAAAATATCGCTCCAGTTATTTTTTTGAAGAAAGTTGAAATCTTTCAGCTTTCCTTCGCTAACTGCTTTTTCCAGTTTAGTCTGAAAGATTTGATCATTACCAATTTCCAAAGTGTAATGTGGGCCTTTGTTTGGCTGTTTGAAAATATCTTCAGCAACTTTTTTGTTTGCTGGGTCTTTAAGAGCCGCAGCATTCAAATATACCTCAGCTTCTGCTTTATTGTAAACAATTACTTTTTCAATCTGGCCTTTTTCTAAAAGCGTGTTGAATTTAGAAGAAGTTAATTGAGCAGGTTCGCTTAAGCTTGATCCTCCTGTGGCAAAACTTATGAATAAAAAAACTAAAAGTATTGCGGTGTATATTAACCAAGGACTTATTTTAAATTTATTCGGATTTGGATTATTATCTTTAGCCATTTAATGAAAGTTTCTTTAGTATTTGTTCTCGATTGAAGTTATTTTGGCATCGCCCCAAAGGCTCTCGATGTTATAATATTCGCGAATATGTTTCTGGAAAACGTGTACTACAATGTGTACATAATCCATTAGAACCCATTCTGCGTTATCTGTTCCTTCTACGTGCCAAGGTTTATCTTTTAAGTCTTTTGATACTGTTTTTTGAATTGAGTTTACGATGGCGTTAACTTGGGTGTTTGAGCTACCGTTGCAAATAACAAAATAGTCGCATACAGCTGTATCTATCTCTCTTAAGTCAAGAATATCGATATCATTTCCTTTTACTTCCTCAATCCCTTTGATTATGTTCGCCAGTAGAACATCATTATTAATAGTCTTTTTCGCCATGAATTATTTTATATGAATTTGTAAAGTTACCAAATTTTGTGATTATTTTTGAACCTTAACAAAATATTAAATTAAGATATTTAAATTATTTAATGAAACTAATCAAACTCGATGCCATAGATTCTACAAATGACTTTCTAAAGGCTTTGGCAAGTCAAGATGAACTAGAGAATTTTACAACGGTAACAGCTGAAAATCAGACAAAAGGAAAGGGGCAAGTAGGTGGCGTGTGGAAGACTCAAGCTGGTAAAAACTTAACTATGAGCGTTTTGATTAAAGATTTTCTCTTTAATAACGACGAAGTTTTCAATTTAAGTCTCGTTGTCTCTTTATCGGTTGCAGAGGTTTTAAAAATATTAAATATTCCTGATATTTGTATTAAATGGCCAAACGACATTCTGTCATACAATAAGAAACTAGTTGGCATATTAATCGAAAATACCTTAAAAAGCGATGGCAGAATCGTGTCAGTTGCCGGAATCGGAATCAATGTCAATCAAACTGATTTTGCTGAATTACCAACTGCTTCTTCTATGGCGGCTATTGCTGGTAAATCTTTTGATAAAGAAGAATTGGCAGTTTTAATAGTCGAAAAACTAAAAGAGAAAATCCAATTGTGGAATACCTCATCGCAGACTTTTTGGGATGATTATTTTAATTTTTTATTTAAAAAGGGAATTCCAACTGCATTTAGAGATAATAATAACCAAGACTTTATGGGAATCATTCAAGGCGTTTCTCCAATAGGAAAATTGCAGGTTTTGCTAGAAGATGATTCTGTTGCGGAGTTTGAGATTAAAGAGGTTAAAATGCTTTATTGAGAGTTGCAAAGTAACAGAGAAGCAAAGTGACAAAGGTTTTTCCGTAGAGAAGCACTGCAGTGCGTCTAGTATATTATTTTAGAAGAAAAAAACTTCGTGCCTTAGCGTCTTCGTGGCATTCAAAAAAAAGCCCGATTTCATTAAATCAGGCTTCATTAATAATTCACAATTAATAATTCACCATTATTAAAGCTTGTGCATATTGTTTGCTAAAGTTTCAATAAACTTACTGATTGGGCCTTTGACCATCATTGCCATCATAGCATTGAATTCTCCTTCAAAAAATAATTGAACAGCACTTTCTGAATCAGAAACAGTGTCAATGTTTGAAGTTAGTGTAAACGGAAGTTTATCGCTTGCAGCCCCCAAAACAATTTTGTTTGGAGCTACTTTATCTTTCATTTTTAATTTGATTTCCGGCATCCCTTTCAATCCAAAAATAAAAGCGTCTTCACCAGTCACTTCAAATTTAGCGATATTGTCTGGCATTAATTTTTCGAAATTCTTTACATCAGTCAGTTGATCAAATAAATCCTGAGCTGATTTCTGAACAGTAACTTTTGGACTTTCTAAGTTCATATTGTTTTTTGTTTGTTTTGTTTTTTACCGCAAAGTGCGCTAGGTTTTTTATGTTGCTTGACTTTATTTAAGTTCGCAAAGCTGAAACTTTAAATAAAATTCCAATTTTTTAATCCCGATAGCTATCGGGACAAATTCCAAAAAGGGCAAAGCGACTTTAAAATCTAAAATCTAAAATCTGCAATCAGAAATCTAAAATTAGCTTTCTTGTCCCCAAGTTGATGGGCTTATGCTCCATTCTTGAAGAGTCGATTGCTGATCTTCTGTAATATATTGTTTTTGAACTGCTAGATCTAATAGGTTTTCGTAGTTGCTCAATGTGAATAAATCAACATTAGCCTCTTTGAAGTTTTCTTCGGCAACGCCAAAACCATAAGTAAACACAGCCGCCATACCTTTAACATTAGCGCCTTCGTTTCTTAAAGCTTCAACAGCTAGTAAACTGCTTTTTCCAGTACTGATTAAGTCTTCTACAACCACAACATTTTGTCCTTTTTGTAAAAAACCTTCAACTTGGTTTTGTCTACCGTGTTTTTTAGGTTCTGGACGCACGTATACGAATGGAAGCCCTAAACTTTCGGCAACCAAAATTCCAACTCCAATGGCTCCAGTAGCAACACCAGCAATCACATCAGGCTTTCCAAATTGTTTTTCGATGTTTTTAGCAAACTCATCACGAACATAGTTTCTAATGCTCGGAAATGAAAGAATTAACCTATTATCGCAATAAATAGGAGATTTCCAACCAGAAGCCCATGTAAAAGGATTTTCGGGATTCAATTTAATTGCATTTATTTGCAAAAGCAATTCGGCTGTTTTTTCGGCAGTATCTTTATTAAAAATCATAGTACAAATGTATAAAGTTTTTGTAAACGACAAACCACTTTTTTTGACAAATGAAATCTCGAAAGAAACAGATTTCCAATTGTTCTTGTTGGAGAGTATTGATATCGAACAGCTTATTATAAAAATTTTTCAAAATAAAATTCAAAAAGCGATTCTATATCATCCCGACGAAAGTGAGATGATGAAAACCCTAAAAGCCAAAATTCCGGTAAATAAAGCGGGCGGAGGCTTTGTCTACAACAAGAAAGGCGAAGTCTTATTTATCTTTAGAAACGGAAAATGGGATTTACCAAAAGGCGGCATCGAGAAAGGGGAAGACATTGAAGCGACGGCTATGCGTGAGGTAGAGGAGGAGACAGGAGTAAACCAGCTTCGTATTACGAATAAACTTCAAAAAACCTATCATATCTTTAAACGCAACGGAAAATACAAACTTAAAATCACGCATTGGTTCGAAATGTTTTCCGATTTTGAAGGAACGCCACACGGACAATTAGAAGAAGGAATAGAAAAAGTAGCGTGGTTAAACCCAGAACAAATCAAGGAAGCACTTAAAAACTCATACGAAAACATCAAATTATTGTTTGAAGAAGAAAAAAATCCTACGAAAAAAAAATCAATAGAAAAAATTCCAAATTCCAACAGTTAATCAGTATTTAATTGGAATTTGAAATTTATTTATTTGGACGTGCCACCAATAAAAGAAAAGACCCAATCAACTTTGCGTTTATTGGGCCTTTTTTTTATTGCTGTCGGGCTATCCGCGCTACTTCGGTAGCCAGCTTCTATCCCTCACGCAAAACGGTTTCGTTTGTAAGATTTTATTTGTTTTTAAGGAAATTGTCATTTTTAATTAATTCATATTTCAAAAATCGTACTTTTGTTAAATAAGTAACACTTTTGATTTATGAGCACACTAACAAAACCAAACCATATAGGACGAAAAATAAGCCGAATTCGTGAACTTAGAGACATGAAGCAAGAAGCTTTGGCTCAAGCTTTAGGAACAAACCAACAGGCAATTTCTATTTTGGAAAATAGTGAAACCATCGATGATGAAAAACTAAAAGCTATTGCAAAAGCTTTAGGAGTAAGTGTTGAAGCAATTCAAAATTTTTCAGAAGAAAGCGTGATTAACTATTTTAATAATTTCTATGATAATAGTGGCAGTAATGGAGCATTTGCGCATGGATCAGTATTTACTTTCAATCCTTTAGATAAATTAATTGAAGCTTACGAAGAAAACAAAAAGCTTTACGAACGTTTAGTTCAAGCTGAAAAAGAAAAAGTAGAATTTTTAGAGAAGATATTGAAGGATAAATAAGTTTTATTCTTTTTATGATAAAAAGAAAGCCTAATAAAATTTGATGTTTTATTAGGCTTTTTTTATTCAATTTATATCGTTGGCGCGAGCGTCCCTCTCGTGCCTCTTTACGTATTGATTTAGATTGCGTTCACGAGCGGGATGCTCGCGCTAGCAGGGAAGCTCTTTGATTTCGTGAAAATTAGCATCGGTAAAATCCATTGTCGCTTTCATGTATTCGGATGTCATTTTTACACGTTCTGTATATTTTTTCAGCATATGCGTTTCGACAATAAAACATTTTAACTATTAAAATAAATGATTGTATTTTAATATAATTATGATACTATCTCATCTAATAATTCTTTTAGCTTATTTTTTTCTTCTGACAATTCTAATGGTAATTTCTCAAATATCTTATAGAAATTGCGTTGTAAATTAGGATATTGTTCTAGTAGAAGTGGTTTACATTCAGCTTTTTTTGTTTTAATAGTTTCAGAAATTTTAATAGCTCTTTTGCAAGATTGTCTTACTGCCAGTCCTCCATCTTTTATCTTACTATAATATTTAATACATTGACAAATCCAATATAATAATTGCACATTTTTAAGTGGAGTATTTTCTAAGCACTGATTTGAGAATAATCTAGCACTTTCACCTCTTATTTTATAAAATTTTTCATTTAAATCCTCTTTGATTTCCTTATGCATTTTCTTCTTTTCCGCCGCAAAGATTTTCTTAGTCTGTTTTATTATTTGTGTTTTAGCAACAGTTATGTTGTACAAGTAAGATGCACCGATAAAAAGAGTTAAAAGACCAAAGAATACTAAAAATATTGTATTATTGGTAGATGTTTGGTTTGTTAAAATATCTTTGTATACTTCGGCTTTATCTATTTTTGTAGCAGAAATCGTTTGATAGATTGTATCTCTGACAATAATTGTATCGTGGATAATTGTACTATTTTTGTTCATTTTTCGGATATATTAGGTCGGTAAATTTTGTATTTAGATATGCAAAATATTTTGAGTTGTCAGTGCCATACCATATCCGTTAGCGCAGATTTGCAATCTGTGTCCGCAAAGTAAAGCAATCATTATTTTTTATATGTTCTTGGTACTCATGACCTCTTTAGTTTTGATTTAGATTGTGTTCACGAGCGGGACGCTCTCGCTAGCGGGGGCTAGTGGGAAATACTACATAATTAATCTCACTATTGCTGAATATTCTTGTTTCTCTTTTACAGAACTTATTTTCAACTAAGATAAAATATTTATCATTCATAAAAGTAATGAACTTTCCATTTATTTTTTTATTTCGATCTTTTAATACTATTAAAACATTATTTGTGCGATCAGAAATAATTTTAGTTGAATCCTTTTTTGCTTGAAAAGGATAATAAACTGCTGACATTATATAAGCGACTACAATTAAAATAATTAAATAGCTTTTTTTATTAATTGGTCCTAATTTATCAATTTTATTTCCTAATAACGTTATGGATAAAAGTAATACACCAAATAACAAAACATGAATGAAAGTAAATTTTTCAAAATTACTCGATTCATACATTAAAAAAATTCCAAAAACTAGATATAAAATTACATAACGTACTGAAATTGTATCTTGTTTTTTTAACCTTATAAAGTCTTCAATTGACCTTAGTAAGGCAAGTAATACTAGAAGTATAGTAGTCCATGTTGTAGAGATGATTTTTTCAATTGATATATCAATTAGAGAGCTATCAATGTTAAAATTATTAAGGTATGTTTCCCAATATGACCAACCAAGTTGATACAATAATATACCGCCTATAGTTACAATTGAAGTATAATCTAAAATCGATTTTCTACTATTTTCTTCGCTCATAATAGTAATTAAGTTTAATGATTAAGTTAGCTCGAATTATAAATCTGTACCTAATAAATATCTAAATTCAGTTTTTATCGTTTTCATAATAAAATAAATATTATCGTCAAGTGTTAAATAAGATTCTGCATTTTTTTGACTTTTTCTCGCTGTATCTAATGGAATTTTAAAAATCTTGTTTGTGTCGTAATCATTAGAAATATGCATGCATTCCAAAGCGAAATCGGCTACTATATTTTCGAGATTTTCACTAAAAAATATGAGATTATCACCAAAATATTTTATAAACTGTTCTTGTGATTTTATGAAATTTCCGTGCAATTCCTGTTTATATTGCTCGTCAGTAGAATCTATAGAAGCAGTTTTCATTAAATCAACATATTTTGATAAATCGCTTTTTGTATTATTTATATAAGAGTAGGTGTTTTTGAGAACTTCAAATCTTTGTTCGTGTAGTTTTGTGAATTTGAAATTTTCTTTAGCTTTCAATGAATCTATTTCGGTATGAAATTTTGCGATTTCTAACGAATGCTCTTTTTTTATGTTTTCAAGTTTCTTGTCAAAAGAGCTTTGTATTCTTCCCTCGACTATTTTGGTAATAATTAAGGTAATCAATGCAGAAACAACTGAATAGCTAAAGATATTATTTAATAAATTTTCCATTTCTTCGATATTTTAAATATAAGTAATTGATCTAGTAAAACTTTGCGACCTCAGCGTTTTTACTAAACTTAATCAAAAGCAAAAAAATCTTAGCGAACTCTGCGTTATAAAAAAAATTACAAAACACGATAAACAGGATACTGCATATGTGCCTTTTCATAATAAACAGAATGTTTGTAAATCCAGTCTAGTTGCGTTTCGGCGCTTTTGGCAAACTCTCGGTCGTTTTGTTTTTTGGTTTCTAATTCTGCTTTTAGAGTTGGATTATCTTTTAAAAGTTGTCCAGCAGTATCTTCAAAAATATATTCAGAGTAATGTTCTTTTTGCTGTAAAATAGCATCGAAGAAATTCCAATTAAAGAACGAATCAACGCCTTCTGGTTCAAAAGCTTCAAGAAGATATTTTACGCCTTTTTGATTCGTTGGCACGATGTAATCTCCTTTAGCAAAAGCCATTTTAATGATTTTAGAAGTTACGGTTGTGTTTCGGTGTAAATAATGTCCTTCGTAAGCAGACGGAACAGTTTTAAAATCGGCAATTCTGTAGCTTTCGACTTCTATAATTGTATCGTTTTTAATTGTTTTTAACGAAATATTATTGTTTTTCAAAAGCTCAATAATATTCCAATATCCTCTTGGAACAATGTAAGCTGTCGGAATCAGAACTTCTTTAACCGATTTAAATTCTTTAATGTACGGAACGTCTTTTTTGTACGGTTTGCTTCGGTCGTAATACAAACGATTCCCTGTTGTAGCGTCGCTTTTTTTGTAGCCTGCTTCATATCCTAAAAACGAAAAAGTGGTTGCTTTTGTGCTGTCCAATTCCCATTTTAAAGTGTATGATTTTTTAGGCTGATATTGCTCTAAATTTTTTACTCGTAAATCTTTTATTTTTTGATAATTGGCATCAGTAAAATCTAAAGTCGATTTCATGTATTCGTAGGTCATTTTTACGCGTTCGGCATATTTTTTTAGCATGTGCGTTTCGACCACAAAACCAATCGTATTAAACAGCGAGGTATAACCCGTTGTATATCGCGGACTATCTACAAATTGCCCGAAGCCTTTGTCTGGTGTATCTTTAAACGAATCAACATAAGGCGTGGTTTCGATTTTCTTTTTCTGAAGATCTTTTACCAAAGCTGGCATCATTTCGTTATTCATAAAATCGCCCAAAATTGTTCCCAATTTGTTGTGCTGTGTCATGATGTACGTCAGTTTGTATTGATAATCAGAACCGTTGCTTACGTGATTGTCAATAAAAACATCGGCATTTATTTTCTGGAAAATCTCCACGAAACTTTTAGTGTTTCTGGTATCCGATTTCATTAAATCACGATTTAAATCGTAGTTTCTGGCATTTCCTCTAAAGCCATAAATTTCGGGTCCGTCCTGATTGGCGCGCGTTGTCGAATTTCGGTTTAAAGCACCGCCAATATTATAAACAGGAATCGTAACCAAAACGGTATTTTTTGGTGCTTTCATTTTTCCTGTTGCCAAATCTCTGTAGAATTGCATTGTGGCATCGATTCCGTCAGGTTCTCCAGCATGGATTCCATTATTTACAAACAAAACAGCTTTGGTTTTCTGAATTTTATCAAAATCAAATTCCTTGTCAGGATTGAAAGTAATCATGTGTAAAGGTTCACCAGAATCTGTCAATCCCATTTCTTTTATTTGGATAGTCGGAAAATCAGCAGCGAGCATTTTAAAATAAGCAATAGTTTCCTGATAAGGTGCGGATTGGTTTCCGTTTCCTTTTTCAAAGAAGGTATCGTATTTTTTAATGTTTTGAGCAGAAATGGTGATGGTGAAAAGTGAAAAGAGAAATGTAAAAAGTTTCATGATTCTGTTTTTATGGAATCAAATATAGGTTTTATTTGTTTCAAGTTTCAAGTTTGATCTGCATTGCTTATAATTTTGTTTCACGCAGATTTTGCAGATTAGAGCAGATTAATTTTGATTTTTTTCAAATTTGCTAAATCCATTTTAAGTCCGCGTGAAATGTAATCTTTGTGGTTATTTGTCTCTCGCAGATTTTGCAGATTTTTTTAATTTTGATATTTGCAGTTTAATCTGCTTAATCTGCAAAATCTGCGAGAGGTAAATTTTTGCCCAAATCTGCTCAAATCTGTTTAAATCTTTTTAAATCTGCGTGAAACAAAAAAAACACCATTCAAACTTGGAACCTGAAACAAGAAAAAACTTGAAACAAATTTTCCCTACTTTTGCAGCATGAAAAAACACCATTCCAACGACATACTTTCGAATTTAGGGATTCAGAATCTCAACGAAATGCAGGAAACTGCTAATGATGTTATTCTGAACGATAATAATGTCTTATTGCTTTCTCCAACAGGATCTGGAAAAACATTAGCGTTTTTGCTTCCAATTTTAGAATTATTGCAGCCAGAAATCTTATCGGTTCAGTGTTTGATTTTGGTTCCGTCACGCGAATTAGGGCTTCAAATTGAACAGGTTTGGAAAAAAATGGGAACGCAATACAAAGTCAATATTTGTTACGGCGGACATTCGATTGAAACGGAAATGAAAAACTTGAGCAATCCGCCAGCGGTTTTAATTGGAACGCCTGGAAGAATTGCCGATCATATTGACAGAGATACTTTTAGAACCGATAAAATTCAGACTTTAATTTTAGATGAATTTGATAAATCGCTTCAATTAGGGTTTCACGAACAAATGTCTTTTATCATTGGCAGATTACCGAAAGTGAATAAAAGAGTTTTGGTTTCAGCAACTTCAGATATTGAGATTCCGAAATATACACGTGTTGTAAATCCAACGGTTTTGGATTTTATTCCAGAGGAAGAAGAAAAGGCGAATCTTTCTATGAAAATGGTGATTTCGCCAGCCAAAGATAAACTGCGGAGTTTATTCAATTTGATTTGCTCACTGCAATCAGAATCGGCTATTATTTTCTGTAACCATCGTGATGCTGCAGAACGTATTAGCGATACTTTAAACGAAAAAGGAATCTATTCGGTGTATTATCATGGGGGAATGGATCAGGAAGAGCGGGAGAGGGCTTTAATTCAGTTTAGAAACGGAAGTGTGACCTATCTAGTTACAACCGATTTGGCTGCGAGAGGTTTGGATATTCCTGAAATGAAACATGTTATTCATTATCATTTGCCGTTAAAAGAAGACGAATTTACGCATCGTAACGGACGTACAGCGCGTATGCAGGCAACGGGAACGGCGTATGTAATCATTCACGAAAGTGAAAAACAATTAGACTACATTGATTATGAAATGGAGGTTTTTGATGTTGAAGGAAAAGTTTCGCTTCCGCAACCGCCTCAATTTCAAACTATTTATATCAGTGGAGGAAAGAAAACAAAACTGAACAAATTTGATATTGTCGGTTTCTTTTCGCAAAAAGGAAAACTGGAAAAAGACGATTTAGGCTTGATCGAAGTAAAAGATTTTGTTTCGTTTGCGGCGGTAAAATATAATAAAGTCAAAGACCTTCTGAAAAATATTAAAGATGAAAAAATGAAAGGCAAGAAGTTTAAAATCGAAGTTGCCCGTAATGTCATCAAAAAAGTAGAAGACGAGAAGAGAGGGAAGTATTAAATTTTAGATTTCTGATTTTAGATTTTAGATTTTTCAAAATCGCTACGCTATTTTAAATTTTAGATTTTTGATTTTGGAATTTCAGATTTTAAGATTACTTCAATCTTTTGGAATTTGGAATTTTAATTTTTGGTATTTATTTGTTTTTCAGTTGTTTATGATTGTGTAGCTAAGTTTTACAATTTTATGTTAAAAAAATAATGATTTGATAGGTGTTTTTTCAATAATTCTATGTTTTTTTGCTACAGTAAAATTGTAAACCCCAAATTCAGTATGAAAAACATTATTACCCTTGCTATTCTGTTCGTTAGCTTTGTATCGTTTGGTCAAGTTAAAGTTTTAGAGACAGTTCCTGTTGAGAAATTAGGAAAAGTAAACAACAATTACATCCAAAAAATTGGAGATGAGTACACGGTGTATTATACTATTATCCAAAACGATGAGGATTCTTCTAACTTAAGAAAGTTTTCATTCAAAAACATCGATAATGCCTACAACAACCTTTACAATATCATTGTTGGAGGATTTACTGCAACACCTTTGTATGACATCAAATTAGAATTGCCAAATAACTACATTTGGTTGCACTACACTGGAAACGTAGTTCCAGACAAAGCAACTGTACAATTTATGGTTTCTAGCAAAGAAAGAGATGCTGATACAAACAACGTTTCTGAGCCTTTCGTAAAAGACCAAATCAATAAATTATTCCAAAAATAATTCTTTTTGAGGTTCAAAGCCTCAAAGTTGCAAAGGGACAAAGTTTTTAAGCTTAGCTCTTAATCATATAAATAAAAAAAGCTGTTCTAATCGAACAGCTTTTTTTGTTTTTAGGTTGAAAGTTTTAGAGTAACAAAGGAGCGAAGGGGTATCATTTTAGTTTGAGCACTTTGTACCTTTGCGCCTTTGTTACTCTGAACCTTAAAATTAAATCTTCTTAACGTATTGCGTAATAATCACAATCTGCTGTCCGTCTACTTTTCCTTCAATGTATTCAGCGTTTTCGTGATCTAAACGAATGTTTCTCACAGCAGTTCCTTGTTTGGCAACCATGCTTGATCCTTTTACTTTTAGATCTTTGATTAAAACTACAGAATCTCCGTGTTGTAGCAATACGCCGTTACTGTCGCGGTGAACCAATTTATTTTCGTCATCTTCGCCTTCTCCTGTTGCTTTTGCCCATTCTAGCGTATCGTCATCAAGATACATCATATCTAGTAATTCTTGTGGCCATCCTGCAGCGCGCATACGGCTAAGCATTCTCCAAGCTACAACTTGAACAGGAATATTTTCGTTCCACATGCTATCGTTAAGGCATCTCCAGTGATTTAAATCTACATTGTCTGGATTTTCAATTTGGTCAATACAAGTGTTACAGGCAAATATTGCTTCATCAATGCCTCCTTTTCTAGTTGGAAGAACCTGATAAACTTTTAAATTCTCTTCATTACCGCAAAGTTCGCATTTTGACCCGCTTCGTTTGCTTAATTCTCTCTCGATACTCATTGTTTTGTGTTTGTTTTAAAAATGCGAAATTACTTATAATTGATTAGGGATGCAAATTAACATTAAAACTTAGAAAGTTTAGTTTTTGAATATTATTTCGTTAAGATGAATAATTGAAGTCTCATTTTGAGAACTTTCATGATATGTTACTTCTATGCTATTTTCTGAAACGAATCTTATTTTTTTATCGCAACCTGTTACACAGGCTTCTGTATAAATTGGAAAATATAACTGCTTGTTTTTATCAAACGCAAGGATGTTGCCTCGAAAATACGATACAATTTTAAAATTGTCATTTTCAATACTCTGTGATTCATCATAGTCTCCCGTAAAACTGAATAAATCATCTTTGTAATAAGTGCTATAAATAATGTCTGGAATTCCAGAATAACCGTTTGCCAAATGATTGACGGTATTGTTATCTGTTTCCCATTTTTTCATGTAATTGGTATAATGATTCGGATCTTTGGAAGCATGAAATACCCATTTGCTTTTATTAGCAAAATCATAAAGTGCTTTTTTTATTTCTGGATTCGAATCTAAAATCTTATTCTCTGTAAATTTCCCAACAATTGCTTCTCCATTATGGACTGTAGTTTCGCCTCCATATATTAGGGTGTAAGTTTTAAGGGTATTAGTATCTAATATGATAAAAGAGACGGTTTCATCTGTAACAGCAGATCCTTGATAAACCTCATGTACAGATAAAAGAATATATTCTTGATCTTTAATAGTTACCTTCTCAAAGCTTTCTTTTCCAATTGAAGTGTAATTATATTCGTTAGAAATTAAAGTGTCTTCTTTAACAAGTCTAAATGTATTTTCATTTTTTAAATATTTCGAAACCAGAATGAGGTTTTTATCTTCAGCAAGCAAATATTTATCATACTCACTCTGTTTGGATACAGTAATTCTTATTTCTTCAGAATTGTTTTTATTTCGAGTTTTATAAATGACGGTTAGATTAGCTTTTTCACCTTGATCGTTGCTTTTATTTTTTTCTGTTTTATCTGTAATTTGATTCGTTATTTTTTCTTCTTTTTTGCAAGAAAGGATTATGAAGCAAATTATCAGAGCAGTATAGGTCTTTATTTTCATCTATAGCGAATATACTTTTGAGAACTTTAAGAAGTATTTACTTCTTAACCCTAACAGCATCTGGAACCAGCATCTCATATTCGCCACCATGACGCAATACATCACGTACAATGCTCGAACTGATGAATGAAGTACTTGCAGCTGTCAGCAAGAAAACGGTTTCTATTTTTGAAAGTTTTCTATTGGTATGTGCAATCGCTTTTTCAAACTCGAAATCGGCGGGGTTGCGTAAACCTCTTAAAATGAAATTAGCTTTTTCTTTTTTCGCCAAATCGATTGTTAAGCCTTCGTAAGTGATAACCGAAACTTTTGGTTCGTCTTTGAAAGTTTCCTCGATAAAACGTTTTCTTTCTTCTAATGAAAACATGTATTTTTTTTCGGCATTGACACCAATAGCAATTACAATTTCGTCAAATAAAGGAATTCCTCTTTTGATAATGTCTTCGTGTCCTAAAGTAATTGGGTCAAATGATCCTGGGAATATGGCTTTTCGCATTTTTTTTCTTTTTTAAGGTTCAAAGCTACAAAGGCACAAAGGCGCAATGTATTTTGATGACTTAGATTTCGTTTAGTCTGAGAGTTATGTTATAAAAAATAAGGTTCTGAAATCTTAGTAACTTAGAATCTCAGAACCTTAGTATCTTTAAGCTAAAGCTAACTCAATTGCATTTGTAAATAAATCTTCCAGAGAAATTCCAGCTGCTTTTGCTTGTTGCGGAATTAAACTTTCTGTTGTTAAACCTGGAATGGTGTTCATTTCAAGCATATGTGGTTCGCCGTTTACAATAATGAATTCGCTTCTTGAGAAACCTTTCATTTTTAAAACTTCATAAGCGCGTTTTGCCGTTTCTGACACTTTTTTAGTCAGTTCGTCAGAGATTCTCGCTGGCGTAATCTCTTGCGATTTTCCTTCGTATTTTGCCTCATAGTCAAAGAAATCATTGTCTGATACAATTTCTGTGATTGGTAAAACGATTATTTCGCCTTTGTAGTTGATCACGCCCACAGAAACTTCTGTTCCGTCAAGGAAGCTTTCAATGATGATTTCGTTGTCTTCTTTGTAAGCTACTTCAATGGCAATTGGCAGCTCAGCTTCTGTTTTTACTTTTGAGATTCCGAAACTAGAACCTGCTTTGTTTGGTTTTACGAAACATGGCAATCCTACTTTTTTAACGATTTCTGCTGTATTGATTTCGTCTCCTTTATTCAAATAATAAGAAATGGCTGTTTTGATTCCGTATGGCTTTAAAACTGATAATAAATCTCTTTTGTTGAATGTAAGTGCCGATTGGTAATAATCGCAAGAAGATTGAGGCATTCCGATCAATTCGAAATAAGCTTGCATTAATCCGTCTTCTCCTGGAGTTCCGTGGATGGCATTGAAAACACAGTCAAAAGTAATTTTCTGACCGTTTACTATAACTGAAAAATCATTTCGATCAATTGGAAATTCGGCGTCGTTTTCGTCTACATACACCCATTTTTCTTTGAAAATGTGAATACGGAATCCGTTGTATTTTGTTTTGTCAAGATATTGATATACGACATTTCCGCTGATTAAAGATATTTTGTATTCGCTGGAATAGCCGCCCATGATGATGGCAATGTTTTTCATTGTATGTTTTTATTTTTTAATTGTTTCAAGTTTAATGTTTCAAGTTTTTTGCCACTGATTACACTAATTAAAAAGATTTTTCCTCAATATTGTCATTTCGACGGAGGAGAAATCTTCGCAAGTAGCTCTACAAAGATTGTCTATTTACTTTGTGTAAATCCTTCGGCTTTGCTCAGGAAGACAAACTTTATATTTATAGTTCTTTCGAGAATAAAACTGTACTAATTTCTGTTAAAGATCGTTCTTTTGAAACCGAGTGCCCTAGCCCTGATAGAAGCGGCATCCTTTTGTGCCGGGGTTCGGCGCAAAAGATACAGCGGATAGCAGGAAATAGCTCCTGAAAATTATCCTTCGACTTCGCTCAGGATGACAATCTCGGGACTTTCTTGTTTTAAACAAAATTATCATTTTTTTTGAAACGAAATACTTTATCTTTGTCGCTATTAAAAATAAATTTATGAGTTTACGTCAGTATTTAACAAGCCGAGTTTTTTTCTTGCAATTGCTTGCGGCCGCAGCTATAATCGCTGTTATTGGTTATTTATTTATGCATTGGTTAACTTTTACAACAGATCACGGACACGAAATTGCGGTGCCGAATTTGTCTAAATTGACTGAGGAACAAGTAGAAGAGAAATTGGATGAACTGGATTTGGACTATGTTTTATTGGATAGCGTTGATTACAGAAGTGAATACCCAAAATATAGTGTTGTTGAGCAAGATCCGCTTCCTGGAACCATGGTAAAAGTGGGTAGAAAAATTTATATCAAGATTAATGCTTCTGGTTTTTCTTCTGTAAAAATTCCAGATTTGATCGAAAAAACATATCGTGAGGCTGTGCCAACCTTAAAAGCGTTAGGTCTTGAGCCGGGAACGATCACGTATATTCCGAATCTTGGAAAAGATATGGTTTTGGAAATGCGTTTAAAAGGAAGAAACTTAAAAGTTGGAGATAGAGTGCTTAAAGCTTCTAAAATTGATTTAGTTTTAGGAGATGGAAAAGCAAGTTATGTAGATGAAAGTCAGGCAACAGATAGTACTGCGGTGCCTGCAGAAACCCCAAGTGATGAACAATAATATTGAAGAAAATTTAGATCTGGAAGACGAATTATTTGAGCACTACAGATTTGAAGTCCCAAAAGGTCAAGCGTTTTTACGTATTGACAAATATTTAATGTATTTGATTCCGAATGCCACACGAAATAAAATTCAGAATGCGGCAACTAATGGAAATATTTTTGTAAATGATATTCCCGTAAAATCAAATTACAAAGTAAAACCTTTTGATGTGATTACGGTCATGTTGTCGCATCCTCCGTTTGAAAATAGGGTAGATCCAGAAGATATTCCGTTGGATATTGTTTATGAAGATGATGCGTTATTGCTGATCAATAAACCACCGGGATTGGTTGTGCACCCAGGTCACGGAAATTATACTGGAACTTTGGTGAACGCTTTGGCATTTCATTTTGAAAATCTGCCAATGAACAGCAGCGAACGCCCAGGTTTGGTTCACCGAATCGATAAAGATACTTCTGGTCTTTTGGTTGTGGCAAAAACAGAAGCTGCTATGACGCATTTAGCAAAGCAATTTGAAGCTAAAACTACCGAACGCGAGTATATTGCTCTAGTTTGGGGAAATGTTGTGGCAGATAGCGGTACAATTGAAGGAAACTTAGCGAGACATTTGAAAGACAGAATGCAAATGGCGGTTTTTGATGATCCAGAAATTGGAAAACCTGCTATTACGCATTATAAAGTTTTGGAGCGTTTTGGTTATGTAACTCTTATTTCTTGTAGACTAGAAACAGGAAGAACGCACCAGATTCGTGCGCATATGAAGCATATTGGTCATCCGTTGTTTAATGACGAGCGTTACGGCGGTCATTTGATTTTGAAAGGAACGACTTTTACAAAATACAAACAGTTTATCGAGAATTGTTTTAAAGCCTTACCACGTCAGGCGCTGCATGCTAAAACGCTTGGATTTGTTCATCCGAATACGGGAGAATTAATGCGTTTTGATACAGAACTGCCTCAGGATTTTCAGGATTGTATCGAGAGATGGCGTAATTATGTGAAGTCGCATAATGTTGAGGACGAAGCTTAATTAGATAATTAGGAAATTTGTCAATTAGATAATTTTCCTTTCTTTACATAAAACAAAAAAGCTCCATTTTGGAGCTTTTTTGTTTTACCATAATTTATTCTTTCCCATATTCTGTAGAGGCGCACTGCTTTGCGTCTAACGTATTGTGAATATTCATTGCGGAGACGCACTGCATGAAGCTTTTTTATGATTCTATTTTTACATTGCGGTTAAGGAATATTGATATTTTTTCTGCTATTTCATGTGCGTCTGTTTCTAATAACTGTTTTTTTATGATGTAGTCATTTGATGAAATTGGAAAAACATCTAAGTATACCATCCAACCTAAGCTATATTTTCCACGTAAATAAATAACGTTAACAGTTTGTAATTTGTATAATTTGCAATGAAATTTATTATTAATATACAAATCTTCATCTCTAATGCTAAGTATATGAAACTTGGTTCTGTACCATTCAAAGTAATCATTAAATAGCACATATGCGAGCGCTGACATTGCAATGATCATTGAAATAAATGTTTCGGCTATTAATGCAGGTTTTAACTTAGTTATAATTAACAGTAATATTGAAAAGAAAATTATCCAGGGAACAATCAGTGCTTTTTTATTGAAATAAAACGAAATAGTCATTTCGTTATCACCATTTTGCAAGATCTCATATTTTTCCATTCGTTATGTCTGTTTCTAGAAAGATTTTATTTTTAAATCGGTTATTTTGACTTCTCCGTTGGTTATGAAACCTAGTTTTCCTTTTTGGTTTAGATTGCTTTTTTCTAAAGAACATTCTAAAGTTGTTTTGCTGTCTACAGAAAAATATATTTGATTGTTAACAACTCTAATTTTTACCGAATACCATTTATTATTTTCCAATGCTATTGGTTTTGTGAAAAGGCTTTTTCCACCTCTTTTTCCGTAGGAATCGTCTTTTTTATCATAAACCCCGTCTCCAATTACAATATTTTGATCAATTTGATACAAATAGGTTCTAATGTATTTTCCTTTATCTAAATTGAGCATAATTTCAAATAAAGATTCGTTGGTCATATTGACTTTCAAATCAATTTCATAATTCTCTGGAAGCTGTTTTTTTGAAACCAAAACGCCCCAAGGCGAAAGAGAACCATTTCCTGTAAGAGTATCATTTTTAAAAATCCATTCTTTAGAATTGATTGTCCAATCTGATTTTAGTTCTTTTGAACGGTTTAAAGCATATTCTTTTTTTACTGTTGAAATGGTGCTGGAACACGAAATCAAGATGAATTGTAAAAGAAGAAATACGGCAAATTTTGTTTTCATTTAATTTAATTCTGAATGATATTGTATTTTTCCGATTGAACCTGTTTCAAAAGGCAAAAGTTCGAAAACAGAAGTAGGAGCAAGACCCTGTTCTATTCTATGCGAAACATAGAGTATAGCAACATTGGTTTCTTGTTTTATGGTATTGATAAGCTGAATTACCAAATCTACATTTTCGTCGTCTAAACCTTCAACTGGCTCGTCTAGAATCAATAATGGGGGATGTTTTAAAACGGCACGAACAATCAATGCAACACGCTGCTGGCCGATAGAAAGATCTATAAAACGTTTTTTTCTCAAGTGTGTCATTTCGATCACTTCAAGCCATTGCGTCACGATGTTTTTTTGATGTGTTGTTGGTTCTGTATACAACCCGATTTGATCAAAGAATCCTGAGAGAATCATTTGTTCCAACGTATGCCCTTTTTGAAACAAATCCATCATTGAAGTGGCGTAAATTCCGATTTGTTTTTTAATATCCCAAACACTTTCTCCGGTTCCTTTTTTTCTTCCAAATAAGAATAAATTCTGCCCAAAACCTTTCGGATTGTCTCCTGTAATCAAAGATAAAATAGTGCTTTTTCCAGATCCATTTGGACCGACTAACTGCCAAAATTCGCCTTGTTTGATGGTCCAAGAAATGTTGTTCAGGATTTTTCTTTCTTCATAACTTACCGAAACATTTTCGAGTCTGATTAATTCATTTTCAAGAAAAGTATGAGTTTCTGTTGCTTTTGGAATTGCTGTTGTATTTAATGTTTTGAAATGATTTTCGGCTTTTTTAAATGGATGCAATTCGAATGTATTGTCTTTTATTTGAGCTTTATTGGGTACAAATTCAAGAACATCAACAGTACGGTTTAAAAGCTGAATAATCGCAATATCATTCGTCAAATCTTTTAAGGAATCGGCTAAAACTACTCGTGAAGCTTGGTCTAAATGATCAAAAGGATTATCAAAAATAATGTAATCTGGTTTTTGATTGATGCAGTACTTTAAAAACTCTTTTTTACGTTCGCCAGATGAAAAAGTTCGAAGTTGTCTGTGCGAATCTGGAGAAGCTTCAACACTGTCATATTGAAATTCTTTTTCGATGAATTTTTCGATTGCAATATCAGAAAACAATATTCCTTTTTGATTGTTAAAAATGGCTAATTCTCCAGTTGCTTCGCCATTTAATATATTTTCGATTAATTTCTTTTTATTTACCTGATTTGATAAAAGTATATCCCAGTGTTGCATTATATTTTTTGTAAAGTATTATTTGTTTTCTTTTAAAGCCATTTCGCGGTCATTTCTTGACCATTCGCTCCAAGAACCTGCGTATAATTTCGGAATTGGAAGTCCACCGTAATCCATCGCCAATAACGTATGGCAGGCCGTGACTCCAGAACCGCAGTGAACGATTGTGTTTTCTGGTTTTATATCTTTCAAAACAGCTTTATACTTTTCAGCCAATTCATCAGCTGGTTTAAAGAATCCGTTTTCATCCAGATTTTCCGTTAGCGGAACATTAACGGCTCCAGGAATATGTCCTGCAATTAAATCCAAAGGTTCTACCAGACCGTCAAATCTGTTTTTATCACGAACATCAATTACAATGTTTTGATCATTTTTTCGGGCTTTTTCGACTTCTTCAATATCGGCTAAAGGCAATTTCCATTCCTGTGAAGGATATATTGTTTTTTCAAAAGTCTCAATTCCAGAATTAGTCGGAAATCCTGCTTGAATTGCTGCTGGATAACCGCCATTTAAAACCTGAATTTTTTCATGCCCAATCGCACGTATCATCCACCAGAATCGAGCTGCGAAATTAGATCCGTTTTTATCATCATAAACCACAACATGATCTGAAGGTGAAATTCCTAATGAAGAAAGAGTTTTCGCAAAATCTTGTGAAGATGGCAGCGGATGTCTTCCGCCATTTGCTGGATTTTCAGGAACTGCAGCCAAATCACGATTTAAATCGACAAAACGTGCACCTTTTAAATGTTCTTTTTGATAAGTTTCAAAAGTGTTTGCGCCAGCTCGAGCATCAATCAGAATGATTTTAGGATTGGCAATTAATTCTTCAGCTGTAATTAATGGAGAAAGAGTAGTAGACATTTTTATTTTTTCTTAGAATTGCCAAGCCAAAGCAAAGCATTCAAAATTAATTGACTTTGTGTTTTGTTTTCAAAAGTATATGATAAGGTTTTGTTTGTTCCGCCTTCATAATCGATATCATTATGCCCCATGTTTACGTACAGCATTTTGTATTTTTTATTGGTCCAAACGACAGGATAATAACCGCTGTGCCAAATTTCATGCGCTTTTGGACCAGTTCCTAAAGGAAAACTCGATTCATCTATCGCTAATAAAATCTCAATGTCCGGATTTTTGGTTAAATCGTTAGACCATCTGTACCATTCGTTTGGAGCAGAAGAGAAAGTTTTAGGTAGATTTTTGATCACAGGATGCTGATTTTCTACTCTCAAAACTGCCGAAGTTGGTCTCCAAGTATTGCTTCCATATTCGCCAGAACCTAAAAAAGTATTGTGATACCAATTCCAATCTTGATTATAGCTTGAATTGTTTAATGCAAATGCCGAGAAATGAAATCCGATAAAACCGCCACCATTTTCCATGTATTTCTGGAAAGCTTCGCGCTGTTCTTTTTTTTCAGGACGTGTGTCTAGAAATAAAACAATCTGATATTTTGCCAAAAACTTAGCGTTTAAATTGTCCCAATTGCTGGTAGAATCATATTCAAAATGGTTCTCTTCTGCTAATTTTGGAAAGTATTTATTGGCTTCATGCACAAAACTGATATGCGCCTGATCATTTTTTGCAGTATAAAAAGCAATGACTTTAAATTTTGGATTCTCTTTTTTCTTTTGCGAAAAGCCAAACAGAGAAAAGGTTAAAAGTAAAACTAAAATGCTTCTTTTAAAAAAGGTTTGGTGGTTTTGGTTAAAAATAGTCATGAATGTTGGAATAATTAAACTGGGATTTTTTCGATTAAAATTTCATGTTCCGATTTATCAAAATAAGTGCAAGTCATTTCCACAATATCAACACGCCATTTCGCAATACCGCATTGAGCGCAATGATTGCAGAATGTCATATAATCGGTTTCTCCATGCTGATGCTTTACCAAATGCTCTATAAAAAGTTCTTTATTAGGATAGTCAGCAACTTTAATTTCAGGATATTTTTCTTCAGCTGCGGCTGTGTAATTGTTTAATCCGTAGTAAACAACGCTTCCGTCGTGTACAAAAGTGTCATACCCTTTAACGCCAAGAATTATTAAATCTTGAATATAACTTGGAAAATCTGCACCAGTTTTAACTTTAGAGTGCGCTTCTTTTATTTGATCTATTGTAAACATAATTTTAATTTTAGATTGTTGATTTTAGATTTTAGATTTAGCCACAAATTACACGAATTTTTTATTTAAAGATTTTAGAAAATTAATTCGTGTAAATTCGTGTAATTCGTGGCGGAAAAAAAATATCATTTCAAAAATACGATTAATGATTTTATAAACGAATCAAAAGATTCGATATGTGGCAAATGTCCCGTATTTGGAATCTCAACGAGTTTTGCATTCGGAATTGCTTTTTGAGTTTTCTTGCCCAATTCAGCATAATTTCCCATTGTTTTTCTCACTTCTTCAGAAACCAGCGGTTTTCCTAAAGCTGTTTTATCTCTCGTTCCGATAATCAATAATGTTGGGCATTTTATATTTTTAAATTCATACAAAACAGGCTGTGTAAAAATCATATCATACAAAAGAGCCGAGTTCCAAGCCATAATATCATAATTTGGTGCAGTTGTCCAGCCTGCGCCAAGTTCAGCCCATTTTTGATAATTGGCATTCCATTTTCCGTCATAATAATTTGCCATTTGGTATTGCTTGATGCTTTCGTAATTCTGTTTTAATTCCGATTCGTACCACCAATCAACAGGTTTGTATGGCACGACTAATTTCCAATCTTCTAAACCAATCGGATTTTCTAAAACTAATTTTTCTGTCGTTTCCGGATACATTAATGCAAAGCGTGTTGCCAGCATTCCGCCCATAGAATGACCTAAAATAGTCGTTTTGTTAATTCCTAAATGATCTAAAAGTTTTTTGGTGTTTTCTGCCAACTGCTGAAAGGTGTATTGAAAATGGTCTGGTTTTGTCGATTTTCCGAAACCAATCTGATCTGGAACAATTACGCGATAACCTTCTTTAGTCAGCGCTTTGATTGTAGTTTCCCAATAAGCACCATTGAAATTTTTTCCGTGCAATAAAACAATGTTTTTTTGATTATAGTTTTCTGGAATAATATCCATATAACTCATTTTCAAGTATTGGCGCTGATTGCTCAATTCGATAAATTGAACAGGAAAAGGATATTCGTAATTAGTTAAATTAATGTCTAAGGCTTTTATATTGCCCTGTTGGCCAAAGCTTAAGCAAGGAATTAATATGAATAATAGTTTCAGGATTTTCATTTGACAGGCAATTGTTTTTATGATTCATAAAGTTAAACCGAACCATTTTTAAAACAAAGCTTAAAATCTTAAAGTTATCAGAAAAAAAGCTTTTAAAATGAATTAGTGGTTTTTAATGTCGGTAATCGATGATTTATTGAAATTTCATCGATTAAACGACGCTGATTATGAAAATAATGTATTTTAACGAATAATGTAGCACTTCAGAGGACATCTTTTATTAATAGGAAAAATGGATGTAATTTAGTGTCAGAATGTTGTAAGCCTTAAATATTAGTATTATGAAAAAGACAATACTTTTGCTCCTGCTCACAGTCCCCACATTTGCCCAAGAACTCAATACTTTTGATTTCGCCGTTATAAACTCAACCTTAATTTCTGCAAATATAGACCTTGATAAAGGCCGGAGCGTTGTCGCGGCAAATCAGGATCAATATTCAGCTTATTTTCAGTATGCTCTTACGATGTGTGAAGATGATATTATTTTTGGTGCTGGAATTGACAAATCTGAAATTGATCGCACCTATGTTGGTTACATCGGTAAAATTTGCGATAAATTTAGAGCCACAATCGGCATAGGATATGTCGATTCTAGAAGCGGTTACGAAGGAACTTTTACAGGTTTTAGCATCTCATGGCATTTTTCTGAAAATACCTATATCGGCGGAAATTTAGAAAATCTGCATTCGTCAATAATTGATTATGAAACCGATGAAAGTTTTGATTACTATAAAAAAGTGGTTCCCAAAGTTTTTGGAAGTTATGAAATTATCCCACACGTGATTGCTTTTGGACAATTGAGTTCGAGAGTAAATGATATTGCTTTAAAATATCAAGTTCACCGATTTTCAGCTGGAGGATTTTATTCTGGGCATTCAGTAGGTGGAATTTTCGGAACTGTCAATGTCGGACGATTTTCCTTTTCCTGCAGCACCACTTTTGAAAGGGTAAACTTTGGATTAAAGTTTGAATAACGAAATTAAAAATACAGTTTGGTTAAGAGAAAAATCCCAAAGACAATGTCAGCAATTGTTTTTGGGATTTTTTATAAGATTAAGATTTACTAGTTTATAGCCCAACAAAATCATCGCTTTTTGGAAAAATGCTCAACGCTTGAATTGCAATTTCTGGAGTAGGTGATGCCAATTTTCTTAGTTTGGTATCCATCCATGCACCATCAACCGTAATCGTTGCGCAAAGTGTATCGTCTTCTCTTCTAAATTCGTGAATGATAGACCAGCGAGAAGCGTCGGCTTTCATTTTTGAAGTTTTAGTATGAATGAATATTTTGTCTGAAAGTTTTAATTCTTTTCTAAAAACGCATTCTTCTCTAAATAAAACAGGGCCAAAACCTTGTTTCTGCATTACTTTTAGAGTTAATCCCAGTTCTTCAAGGATTTCGATACGATGTTGTGCGCCAAAATCATAATAAGCACTGTGACGAACGTGAAAATTTGGGTCTAAATCTGACCAGCGGAAAGATATTTCTTTTACAAATGAAGCCATTTTATAATTGTAATTTTAATGAGAAATCGAAATTACGAATAAAAAACAAACGAATATCATAAAATTACTATGCGTGCATATTTTTTTATTGTTTTTGAAATTTGCATCATCTTGTAAAATACTTTATGCTCTTTCTACTAGGCAATTATAACATCCAGGCCTTGCATTATGAATATGGATGTACTCTATTTTTTCGTTTTCAAAAGTTCTGATAATGCTTTCTTTGAGAGTGTTTCCTTCTGCTACAGACGCTTCTTTCATCATGCCGTTTTTGTCATAACCACGCAACGAAAGTAATCTATGATTAAGCATAAGCGGGATTTCGTTGATTTCGAATGTGGGTGTATTGGCTCTGTTTCGTATAAAAATTGGTCCGCTTGCTTGGTAAGGTGAGGTGGTTTTATGATGGCTGTAGGGCAAAAGAATTACTTCTTCGCCAATTTGAGCATCTTCTAGACTTACTCTACAAGGAAATCCTGGAAATTTATCGACAGTCATTCTGATTGCGCCGATTTTTTCTAGTTCTAGATCTGTTAATTCGAAGTAGCCTGAAAATTCAGTATGATTTAAAGACTTGATTTTAAAATTTGCTTCCATAATTTTTTTTATACAAAAATCATATTTGTTAGAACGAGAAAAAATCCAAATCTTGCTATGTTTCTGTATTTACGATGTCATTTTCGATAATTCAACTTCAAGTTTGTCAAAGTTTTCTTCGTTTTTATCAACTACATAGGGTTTCAGTTTTTGGCATTCTTCTTCGGTTTCAAAAAGCATTTTAAAAACTACTTTTGTTTCATTTTCAGATATAGCTTCAAATGTTGTCAGGATTTGAAAAAGTGGTTTCGAATGACGTTTCCAAGCAATAAGGTTGGGCCTTTCTATTTTGATGAATTCGCATTCGTTGGCATAATTTCCAACTTCAGGACCATGCATGATGAAGCTCCATTTGCCGCCTTCGCAAAAATTAAATTCATGAAAAGTGTTTGTAAAGCCTTTTGGTCCCCACCAGTTTTTTAAATGTTCAGGATCGCTCCATGCCTTGAAAACAAGTTCTTGAGGAAAATTCAGAATTCGTGTTGTGACAATTTCTGAATCTGGTGTTGTGGTAAGAATATCTGAAGTCATTTTTTTGATCGTTTTTAATTAAACAAAAGTGTGCAGTTATAAAATTACGCTATTTTTAGATACTTTCAAGATTGTCTCAGTTGTATTCATTTTACCATACAATAAAGCTCTTATAAAAACAGATGTCTATTCTATAATGACTTCAGAAGTGGCATGAAAAAATAGTTTATGCCATGATTGTCAGGTTTGAAAAATGTCATGTTGTCAGACGATTTTTAAGTCTCGACAGTAAAACTGACAATTTTATTTGGTTTTTTATATTGGCACAAAGATTGACTTATGCCACCTGAGTTATTAAAATTAAATCAAAAATTAAATATATAAAAAATGGGTAAAATAATCGGAATTGACTTAGGTACGACGAACTCTTGTGTTTCTGTAATGGAAGGTAACGAAGCAGTTGTTATCCCTAACGCAGAAGGAAAAAGAACTACACCATCTATCATCGCTTTTGTTGAAGGTGGCGAAATTAAAGTAGGTGATCCTGCAAAAAGACAAGCAGTAACGAATCCTACAAAAACGATTGCTTCTATTAAACGTTTTATGGGACACACTTTTGCAGAAACTGAAGGTGAAGCAAAAAGAGTTCCTTACAAAGTGGTAAAAGGTGACAACAATACTCCACGTGTGGATATTGACGGTCGTTTATATACTCCACAAGAATTGTCTGCAATGACACTTCAAAAAATGAAAAAAACTGCTGAAGACTATTTAGGTCAAACAGTTTCTGAGGCAGTTATTACTGTTCCTGCTTACTTTAACGATGCTCAGCGTCAAGCTACAAAAGAAGCTGGTGAAATCGCTGGTCTTAAAGTTATGCGTATCATCAACGAGCCAACTGCTGCTGCACTTGCTTACGGATTAGATAAAAAAGGAACTGATCAAAAAATTGCTGTTTACGATTTAGGTGGAGGTACTTTTGATATCTCTGTTCTTGAATTAGGAGACGGTGTATTTGAAGTATTATCTACAAATGGTGATACTCACTTAGGTGGTGATGACTTTGACCAAGTTATTATTGACTGGTTAGCTGACGAATTCAAATCTGAAGAAGGTATTGACTTACGTTTAGACCCAATGTCATTACAACGTTTAAAAGAAGCTGCAGAAAAAGCTAAAATTGAATTATCTTCTTCTGCTGAGACTGAGGTAAACTTACCTTACGTAACAGCTACTGCTTCTGGACCAAAACACTTAGTGAAAAAATTAACTAGAGCTAAATTTGAGCAATTATCAGATGCATTAGTAAAACGTTCTATGGAGCCAGTTGCTAAAGCATTAAAAGATGCAGGTTTATCTACATCTGATATCGACGAAGTAATCCTTGTAGGAGGTTCTACTCGTATGCCAAGAATTGCTGACGAAGTTGAAAAATTCTTCGGTAAAAAAGCTTCTAAAGGAGTTAACCCTGATGAGGTTGTTGCTATTGGAGCTGCTATTCAAGGTGGAGTTTTATCTGGAGATGTAAAAGATGTATTGTTACTTGACGTAACTCCTCTTTCTTTAGGTATCGAAACTATGGGTGGTGTATTAACTAAATTAATTGAGGCTAACACAACTATCCCAACTAAAAAATCTCAAGTATTCTCTACTGCTGCTGATTCTCAACCATCTGTTGAAATTCACGTATTACAAGGAGAAAGAGCTATGGCAGCTGATAACAAAACTATCGGTCGTTTCCACTTAGATGGTATTCCGCCAGCACCAAGAGGAGTTCCTCAAATCGAAGTGACTTTCGATATCGATGCTAACGGTATTATCAAAGTTTCTGCAACTGATAAAGGAACAGGAAAATCTCACGATATCCGTATCGAGGCTTCTTCTGGATTAACAGCTGAAGAAATCGAAAGAATGAAAAAAGATGCTGAAGCTAATGCTGATGCAGATAGAATTGCAAAAGAAAGAGCTGAGAAATTGAACGAAGCTGACAGTACTATTTTCCAAACTGAATCTCAATTGAAAGAGTTAGGAGATAAATTGACAGACGATCAAAAAACAGCTATTGAATACGCTTTAACTGAATTGAGAATGGCTCACCAATCTCAAGATCTTGACGCAATCCAAAAAGGATTAGACAATGTAAATGCAGCTTGGAAAACAGCTACAGAAGCAATGTACGCTCAAGGTGGTGACCAAGCAGGTCAACAAGCTGCTCCACAACAAGAGCAATCTGGAGACAATGTTGAAGACGTTGAATTTGAAGAAGTAAAATAATTCTTTAGTATTAAGTAATTACTACAAAGCATTAAGATAGAAAACCGAGTCAGAAATGACTCGGTTTTTTTTTGCCAATTAGCGTAGAGAAGCACTGCAGTGCGTTTAACTTTAGGTTTTTTACAAACTGATAATTGTCATTTCCTGTTCAAATTCTTTTTCGTAATATTACTATTGTAAATTTTCATGAATGAGAAAGATTAAATACAAGAAAGGGCGTAAGTTGCAACACATTACTTTAGAGTATACTGGCATACATAAAGAGCATGAAACAGAGATGCAACTTTTTGTATATAATGATGCTGATGTTGTCGAATATGATAAGTTTACGGTCTTGGCTTTAAATTCTTGCTTTGATTATACTAAAAACAATTGGCTCAATATACATGGGCTTAATGATATCAATCTTATTAAAACGATTGGCGCACATTTCAAATTAGATGATTTTCTGCTTGCCGATATTTTAAACACTACCAAAAGAACTAAACTAGAAGACCAGCAAGATGTTTTGTTCTTTAATATAAAATCACTTCTTCCTTCTGAATATTCAGATAATATCAGTGTTGAACAATTAAGCTTTATTTTAAAGGATGGAATTTTAATTTCCTTTCAAGAAAAGCGAAGCGACTTTTTTACGCATATCCGTGAACGTTTGCGTACCCATGCGGGAATCGTTAGGACCAAAAAGGTAGATTATCTCTTGTATTTGCTTTTAGACGCTGTTATGGAAAATTTCTACATTACATTGGAAGATGAAGAAGATAAAATCGAAGATTTAATCAATTTGACTAAAAAAGATGCAAAACCAGTTGTTTTAGAGAAAATTGAAAATCATCGCGATAACTTAAATTTCTTAAAACGATCTATAGTGCCGCTTCGAGATTCGCTTTATTATTTGAAAACGAAGAAAGATGATGACGATGATAACGGCTTAATCCAAAAAGAAACATTTAATTTCTTTATCAGACTGCATCAAAAAAGTTTGGAGCTTTTAGATCAGATAGAATCAGATATGAGTGCTTTAGAAAGCGCTTCTAATTTTTATTTTTCGGAACAAAGCCGAAAAATGAACGAAATCATGAAAACGCTGACCATCATATCAGCCATATTTATTCCGCTTACTTTTATAGTTGGAGTATACGGAATGAACTTTGAAAACATGCCAGAGCTCAAAACGCAAAATGGCTATTTTATAGTCATGGGTGTAATGTTCTTGTTGGTAATTGCCCTGATCATCTATTTCAAAAAACGACGCTGGTTTTAGTGTTCTTTTATATTTGAAAAATTTGATTTTGTAAATTTGGTATTTAGAATAAAAATAAATAATTATGAGTAAAGCAATATATATAGCCACTAGTGATCACAACAGTGGTAAATCAATTATTACGCTCGGCTTAATGAGTATCTTGATTGGGAAAACGGCCAAAGTAGGATATTTTAGACCTATAATTGAAGATTTTGTTGATGGTGAGGTAGATAATCATATCGAGACCGTTTTGTCCTATTTTAACCTTGATATTAAGTTTGAAGATGCGTATGCCATTACCAAAAGCAGATTAATTAAAAAGAAGAATAAAGGGAAAATAGGCGAGGTTCTAGATTTAATTATTGAAAAGTATAAAAAACTAGAAGAGCGTTTTGATTTTGTTTTGGTTGAAGGAACCAGCTTTACAGGTGAAGGAACTTCTATCGAATTAGATTTGAATGTTTTAATTGCTAAAAACCTAGGAATTCCAACCATAATTGTAGGTTCTGGAGTTGGAAAAACTTTAGAAGAGCTTTTGGATAGTTTGTATTTGGTTTATGATTCTTTCAAAATAAAAGAAGTTGAGGTTTTATCTGTTTTTGCTAATAAAGTGCAACCAGAAAATATCGAATTGGTTACAACAAGCTTACAGAAAAGTTTACCTTCAAATGTATTGATTAATACCATTCCGCTTGTTTCGAGTCTGAATAATCCAACAATGCAGGAAATTGTAAACGAATTGAATGCAAAGGTTTTATTTGGAGAAAATTATTTGAATAACGAAATTGGACATTACAGCGTTGGAGCCATGCAATTGCATAATTATTTAGTGCATTTGCATGACAATGCTTTGGTAATTACGCCTGGAGATCGTTCAGATATTATTTTAGGAGCTTTACAAGCAAATGAATCGGCCAATTATCCAACCATTTCAGGGATTATCTTGACAGGAAATATTGTTCCTGAAGAAAGTATTTTAAAGCTTATTGAAGGACTTTCAGCTATTGTTCCGATTATTGCAGTTGATGGCGGAACATATCATATCACCAATAAAATAGGCTCTATTAAATCGCAGATTTACGCCAACAATACACACAAGATTGAAACTTCAATTAATACTTTTGAAAAATACGTTGAAATTGAAGCTTTATCGCAAAGAGTAATTACTTTCCAACCAGAAGGTATGACGCCAAAAATGTTTCAATACAATATGGTTAAAAGAGCGAAACAGCACAGAAAACATATTGTCCTGCCAGAAGGAAACGATGACCGAATTATTACAGCCGCTTCAAGATTGTTAGATATGGATGTGGTTGATATTTCGATTATTGGAGATAAAAAACAAATTGAAAGTAAAGTTTTAGAATTAGGAATCACACTTGATTTTTCTAAAGTAAATATCATCAATCCGATAGAATCTGAGTTTTATGAAGATTATGCTAATACGTATTATGAGCTTAGAAAAGCTAAAAATGTAAGTATTACAATGGCGAGAGATTTGATGGAAGATGTTTCGTATTTTGGAACCATGATGGTCTACAAAGGCCATGCGGACGGAATGGTTTCTGGAGCAGCACACACAACACAACATACTATTTTACCGGCACTGCAATTCATTAAAACAAAACCAAATTCATCTGTGGTTTCTTCAGTGTTCTTTATGTGTCTAGAAGATCGCGTTTCTGTTTTTGGAGATTGTGCTATTAATCCAAACCCGACGGCAGAACAATTGGCAGAAATTGCTATTTCTTCTGCAGAATCAAGTTTAGCTTTTGGTATTGAACCAAAAATTGCCATGCTTTCTTACTCTTCTGGGTCATCAGGAAAAGGAGATGAGGTTGATAAAGTAAGAACTGCAACAGCAATTGTAAAAGAAAAAAGGCCAGACTTAAAAATAGAAGGTCCAATTCAGTACGATGCGGCAGTTGATTTAAGCGTTGGAAAAAGCAAAATGCCAGATTCAGAAGTGGCAGGACAGGCCAGCGTATTGATTTTCCCTGATTTAAATACAGGAAATAATACCTACAAAGCCGTTCAGAGAGAAACTGGAGCTTTGGCAATTGGTCCAATGCTGCAAGGATTAAACAAACCTGTAAACGACTTAAGCCGTGGTTGCACCGTAGACGATATCATCAATACAGTGGTAATTACAGCCATTCAAGCACAAGGAATGTAAATTCAATTAAAAATTGAGAATTAAAAATTAAAAATTTCTGTTTTTGGGAAAAAACTCAGAATCTTAGAAACTTAGCATCTTAGCACCTTTAATAAAAAATGAAAATACTAATTATAAATTCAGGAAGCTCTTCAATTAAATATCAATTAATGGTAATGCCAGAAAACGAAGTAATCTGTTCTGGAATGATTGACCGAATTGGTTTAGAAACTTCAAATATTACTTTAAAAACCGCAACAGCTTCACGTGAAGAAACACTTCCCATTCCGAATCATAAAGTAGGTTTGCAGAAAGTGGCCAATATGCTTTTAGATCCTGAAAAAGGAGTAATTAAATCAACTTCTGAGATTGCTGCTGTTGGACACCGTGTGGTGCATGGAGGAAGCGATTTTAGCGCCACAGTAAAAATTGATGAAAAAGTAAAAGATAAAATCAAACAACTTTTTGAACTAGCGCCTTTGCATAATCCTGCAAATTTAGAAGGAATTAATGTTGCAGAAGAAATCTTCAGCTCTGCAGAACAAATTGCGGTTTTTGATACTGCTTTTCATCAGACGATGCCAGAAGTAGCGTATAAGTATGCCATTCCGAATTATCTTTTGACCGAAAATAAAGTGCGTGTTTATGGTTTTCATGGAACAAGCCATAAATATGTTTCTGAAAAGGCTATTAATTACTTAAAAGACAATTCGAAAATAATTACCATTCACTTAGGAAATGGCTGCAGTATGGCCGCTGTTAAAGACGGAAAATGTATTGATACTTCAATGGGATTTTCACCTTCAAATGGTTTGATCATGGGAACACGTGCAGGAGATATTGACCAGTCTGTTATTTTTTATATGATTAAAAACCTTGGTTATACTCCAGATGAAGTAAATGCAGTTTTACTGAAACAAAGCGGTATGCTTGGCCTTACTGGCTACAGTGATTTGCGTGATATTGAAGCAGAAGCTGAAAAAGGCAATAAAGATTGTCTGTTAGCATTGCAAATGAATGCTTATAGAATTAGAAAAACAATTGGAGCTTATGCGGCCACTTTAAACGGATTAAATGCAATTGTTTTCACAGCAGGAATTGGTGAAAATTCCTCTTATATGCGTAATTTGATTTGTACAGACATGGATTATTTTGGAATTGAAATTGACGTAGAAAAAAATAAAATTCGTTCTAAAGAAGTAAGAGAAATTAATTCGGAAAATTCTATTGTAAAAGTTCTGGTAGTTCCGACGGACGAAGAATATGAAATTGCAAATCAGGTTTTTCAGTTATTAAATAACTAATTTGCTAAATTATTTAAAATGAGTATTATTTCACTATTGCTGTTTTTAATTTTTGCCACCATTTCAGGAATTCATTTTTATTGGGGTTTTGGCGGAAAATGGGGAAGCAAGGAGGCTGTTCCTACAAAAGATGATGAAACACCGCTTTTTACACCAGGACCAATTTCGTGTTTTGTTGTGGCTGTTGCAACGTTGCTTTTTGGAGTTCTATATTTGATAAAATTTGGATTTATACAGTTAAGTTTACCAGGATGGATCTATAAATACGGATTTTGGCTCATAATTTCGATATTTACCTTGAGAGCTATTGGAGAATTTAACTATGTGGGTTTCTTTAAAAAACACAAAAGTTCGCAATTTGGTGTAAATGACACAAAATATTATTCACCATTATGTTTGCTAATTGGTATATTGACTTTAGTTTTAGAATTAAATAATTAAGTTTTTAGAATTAAAATTTATAAGATAGCTCCCTTTTAGGGAGCTTTTTTATGGCTTTATAATTAAATATTTGTGAGTATCTTTGGATTTAAAAAATAATATCTTGAAATCGATACTTTTTAAATCAGTTTTCTTCTTTTTCATCGCTTTACAGCTTCAAGCACAAGAATTACTTCCCTTTGTCGAAAATTACAGCAAATCAGATTATCAAGGAGATAATCAGATTTGGAATGTAGCGCAAGGCAATGACAATGCAATGTATTTTGCCAATAATCACTATTTGCTTCGTTATGATGGAGTAAAATGGGAAAAATATACACTTCCAAACAAAACGATTATTCGATCTATTTTGATTGAAGGAGATAAAATTTATTCTGGTTCTTATAAAGAGTTTGGCTATTGGTATAGAAAAGACGGAACGATGCATTATGTTTCGATTACCAAAAAACTCAGATTATTTGATGAAAAGGACAATGAAGAAATCTGGAAAATATTTAGGTTTAAGGGCTCTCTTTATTTTCAATCCTTTAATGATGTTTTTATTTACAACGGAAAAACAATTAAGAAAATTAAGTTTCCTTTTCTTATTTCGTATTGTTTTGGAGTAGATAAAAATTTATATGTAGCCTCAGTCAGAGATGGAATTTTTAAAATGAATGGCAAACACATTGCCAATCCAAAAGGTTGGAACGTTTTAAAAAATACGGTTGTTCATGCCATTGAAAAATTTCAAAACAAGACTTATATTTTTACTCAGAAAAAAGGCGTTTTCATTGTAGAAAAAAATGGACTAAAAAGTTGGGAACATCCTATAAATGAAACTTTAAAATCGGCAACAATTAATGTGGCAAAATTTGTCAAAAATGACAGGCTGATTGTGGGAACTGGAAACCGTGGAATTTACATTTTAGATTTAAAAAACAACTCCTATAAAAATATCGAACGCAATAACGTTTTAATGAACAATTCAGTCTTAAGTTTAGGATTGGATAAAGAGAACGATCTCTGGGTTGGTTTAGATAACGGAATTGCGCATGTTGAGGTTAATTCTCCAATTTCTTTCTTTTATGACAACTCGGGTCTTTTAGGCTCTGTTTATGCTGTGGCGGCAATTAATAAAGGTTATTTAATTGCTTCTAATCACGGTATTTTTGAATACAGTGCTGGAAAATTTAACATGATGCCAAATACACAAGGGCAGGGTTGGAATATTTCTCTCATTGACGGAAAATATATTATTGGCCATAATGATGGTACTTTTTCGTATGAAAATAACACTTTAACGAAAATAAATGGTGTAAGTGGAGGCTGGAATATGTCTAAAAGCAGTATTAATAATACTTATTTTCAATCCACTTACAGTGGTATTTTGGTTTATGATGATCCGTCAAACATGTCCCATTATAAAATTATAAAAGATTTGGCAAAGCCGATCAAATATGTGGCTCAAAATAAAAAGAATGAAATTTGGGCGGCCGATAATTATCGTGGTTTGTATCGTGTTTTGCTAGATGATAATTATAATACGCTTAAAGTTGAAAATGTCACGCAGCAAAGCAAAATCCAGAATGATTTTGGAATTAAGATTTTTGAGTTTAGAAAAGAAATACTTTTTCTAATTAATAATTCTTGGTATACCTACAATTCGATATCCAATAAATTGGAAGAAAATAGTTTGTTTAATACAAATTTCAGAAATGTAACAGATGTCGTTTCTATAGATGAAGATCATTTTATGGTTCTGCAAAATGGAATCTTATATCATATTTATGCTGAAGGAAACAAATTTGTCTGGAATATTATTCAGGAGAAATATTATAAAGGAAAATTGATTAATGAAAATCTAAGAATTTTCAAGAAAGACAATTATTATTTATTTAATCTGGATGACGGATTTATTTCTCTTAAACTCGAATACGAAAACAAGCAGAATTCGGAAGTTAAAATTGAAGCATTTAGCGAAAATGCTTTAATTCCAGACGATGAGAAAATAAAATTTAATACTGAATTAAAGATCAATGTTATTTCTGGAATTTATGGAGCAAGCAAGCCAAATTTATTTTACAAGCTAGATAAAGAAAAAGATTTCATTCCAATTTCAGATGGATTGATTGTTTTGAATAATTTAAGCAGTGGATATCATACTGTAGAAATATTCAAACATGATGGAGCTACTTATGAAACAGTTTCATCATATAAATTTAAAGTGGCAGAACCATGGTATTTTTCATTCTGGATGATTCTACTGTATTTTCTTGTAATCGGAGCAGTCTTGTTTTTCTATTATAAATGGAATAAGCTCCGCTATATGCAAAAATTAAAATTGCAGGCTGAAGAATTAAAACATCAGAGAGAAATTCTTGAAATGGAATTGAAAAAAGAAAACGAACTCAACATTCAAGAATACGAAAAGCATATTTTAGAATTAGAATTGCAAGCAAAATCTTCAGAAGTTGCAGGCAAATCATTATCGATTGCCAAACAAACTGAAATGATTGATAAAATCCAAGGTATTTTAGAAACCGAGAAAGATTTTGGTAAGCTTAAAAATGAAATTAGAAAAGCGATTAAGATTAATGAAGTAAATAAACACGAATGGGAAACATTTGAAACCAATTTGAATCAAATCCATAACGAGTTTATTATAAATCTATCCAAAAAATACCCACAATTAACTCCAAAGGACATAAAACTATGCGTTTATCTTAAAATGAATCTTTCGTCGAAGGAAATTGCTCCTATGATGAATATCTCTTTTAGAGGTGTAGAGCTGCATAGATATCGTCTTAGAAAGAAGCTAAACCTCACGCAAGACGAAAACCTGTCAAAGTTTTTATTAAGTCTGTAAGATTTGATTTTATTTTTTACAGAATTTATATTTTTCGATATCATTTTTTATATAATTACAATACATCATTACTACATCATAATGATATGTTAAGGAATTTTTGTTAACATTTATTGTTTTGATAATCAGTACAATAATATAAATTTTTAACACAATGATGTAGCTATGTTGTAGTGGTATTTGATGTACTACAACGTTGTAATTGCTTAATTTGGCTCTACTAACTTAAACGATTACGTACTGTATGAAAAATTTTATTTTTAGCTTTTTAGCGCTATTGCTGTTGCCTACATTTATGTTAGGGCAGACACAAGCAATTAAAGGAAAAGTAGTAGACAGTAATGGAATGGGAATTCCAGGGGCAATTATTGCTTCAGCTGATGCTAGAGCTACTGCAGATGCAGATTTCGACGGAAACTTTACAATTAATGCAAAACCTGGAGATATTTTAAAAATATCTATGCTAGGCTTTGATGCGGTTTCTGTGCCGGCTACTGCCGCACCAATGACAATTACCTTAAAAGAAGCAGGAGATACTGCTTTAAAAGAAGTAGTTGTGATCGGGTACGGTACAAGAAAGAAAATTGATAATACTTCTGCTGTAAGTTCTTTAAAATCAGAGGAAATTACAAAAATGAAGGTGTCAAATGCAACTCAAGCAATTCAAGGGAAAGCTGCTGGGGTTCAGGTAACTTCTTCTAATACGCCAGGAGGAACACCTTCAGTAATTATTAGAGGAGTTGGTACAGCATTAGGAGGAAGAAATCCTTTATATGTAGTTGATGGAATGCCAACAGACAACATCAATAACATTAACACAAATGATATTACTTCTTATGAAGTTTTAAAAGATGCCTCTGCCCTTGCTATTTATGGTACTAGAGGAGCGAATGGTGTTATCATGATTACTACAAAAACGGGTAAGGGCAAGATGACTATTGATTTTGATAGTTATAGTGGGTTTAAATCTGCTTTGAAGAAAGTGAAAATGGCTAATAGTGAAGAGTTTGCTCGTTATAGTAATGCAGCTTTCAACGATCCTACTAAATTTTCTTTAAATCAACCAATCAATACAAATTGGTATGATGAAATTACACGCACGGGGACTTATTCAGAAAACAATATAGCATTGTCTGGTTCATCAGAAAGTGTTAAATACTTTTTAAGTGCAGGAAATTACCAAGAAAAAGGAATTTTGAATGGAACAGATTATTCTCGTACAACTATTAGAAGTAACAACGAGTACAAAATTTCTGAGAGACTTAAATTAAGTCAGAATTTTAGTGTTAGCTCAATAAAAAACACGCCAAAACCATTATCTGCATTTACAACAGCTTACAGACAATCGCCAATCGTGCCAGTACGTTATGCTGATGGCAAATATGGTGTTCCTTTTGTAAATAATGGAGTTGCAGCAGAAACAGGTTCTCAATTCAATTCAGTAGGAAATCCAGTAAGTGCTATTGATTTCAATAATGAACAACAGCAAACTGTTATTTTACAAGGAGGCTTAAAATTAGATTTTGATATTACAAAATCATTAAAATTTACTTCTCAATTTAATGGAGAGTTTTATACTTACAAGCAATATAACTATGTTGACAATTTAGCTATTTGGTTAGCAGCGGACCCTAACAGAGTTGTAGGTGCATACGATCCAAAAAGCAATATCAATACCTTAACAAGAAATAGAGATCAATATTTTAACTGGAACTTATCTAATTATTTTACTTATAATAAGGTATTTGCAGAAATTCATGATGTTGAGGTTACTGCGGGTATTGAGGCAAACGTTATTGGTACAAGAGAAAAACTTGGTATTACTAGAAAAAATGTCGAAGCTAATTCTAATTATTGGGCTTTAGACGGGGTTCCTTACGCTCCAAATGTCGTAGGTTATACAGATGTTGCATTAAATCAGCAAAAATTATCATCTTATTTTGCACGTTTCCAATACAAATTAATGGACAAATATTTGTTTACGGGAACGGTAAGACGTGATGGATCATCACAGTTTTCTGAAGGTAACCGTTGGGGAACCTTCCCATCATTTGGTGCTGGATGGATTGTAACGAAAGAAAACTTCTTAAGCAACGTAAAAAGTCTTGATTTATTAAAAATTAGAGGTTCATGGGGTAGATTAGGTAATCAAAAAGTGCCTTTGAACAATCAGACTTTTACTTCAGGTTTAAATTATGGACCAGATTCAGATCCAGGAATTAGTGTTGACTCAGCTGTCGATCCAAATTTGTCATGGGAAATTGTTGAAGAACTTTCAGCAGGTTTTGACATTGAAATGTTTAACAATAGGTTAAAAGGATCTTTTGATGTTTATGATAAAAATACAACAAATGCCATTTTATATGTTTTACCTTATTCAACTTCGGGACTTACTCAAAGAACAGCTACTCACGTAGGAGAGGTTTCAAACAAAGGTTACGAAATTGCTCTTCGTTGGGATGATAAAATCAATGATAATTTAAGTTACTGGGTTGGAGGTAATTTCTCTCACAACAAAAATAAATTAGCTAGTTTGAACAATCCTTCAATTGCTCCAATTGTGGCAGGAAATTTAGGGAACGGTCAGAATACAAAAATGCTTGATATTACATCTGTTGGACAGCCAATCGGAAGTTTCTACATGTACGAATATGCAGGGATAGATCCAACAAATGGACAAATGTTATATTACAATGCAAGTGGTAATAAAGTTGCTCAAGGAGCTTTAAATGAAGTTAATGATAAGAAATATGTTGGTTCAGTTTTACCTACTGCAAACTACGGTGTAACATTAGGTTTAACATATAAAGCTATTGATTTTTCTGTTGACGGATACGGTACGGGAGGAGCAAAAGTATATAATGGTAAAAAAGCACAACGTTTTTCAGGAGAAAACGTAGAAGCTTCTTTAACTCGTGATTTCTGGACTCCAACAAACACCACTGCTTCAAATCCAGCTCCATTTAACCAAGTTCCAGTTGCTTCAACTTATTACTTAGAATCAGCTGACTTTTTTAGAATTAATAACATTACAGTTGGATACAAACTTCCTTTAAAAGAAGATGGATTTATTAACTACTGTCGAATTTATGTAAATGCTGTAAATCCATTTATTACTCAAAAATTCTCAGGATTTTCACCTGAAGCCTTGGGAGATGGTGAATTAGTTACAGGTACTCAAGGTGTTGAGTTAGATGCTTATCCATCATTGAGATCATTTGTTATTGGAGCTAATTTAAAATTTTAATATTATGAAAAGAATATATATATCATTGTTTATACTTGCTGGACTCTTTTCAGGATGTTCAGATGATTTTTTAGATGTTGATCAAACGGATAAAATTCCAGTTGATGTAGAATATCTAAATACAGATAGCAAGGCTACAGAACTAGTTACCTCTATTTACAACCAGTTTTTATCTTGGGACATGTCATCTTTTGGATGGAATGGAGTAACAAGTATTATTTCTGATGATGCAGATAAAGGTTCTGACCCAGGGGATACGGGTGCGGATAAGGATGTGTTAGATGCATTAACTTACAATGCTTCAACTCCTTCATTTGAAAGTGTTTGGAAAGCAAATTATGCTGGAATCAACAAATGTAATCAGGCGTTAAACTATTTGCCGCAGTTAGATAAAGTAACTCCTGCGTTAAGAAATAGATTAATTGGAGAAGCAAAATTCATGAGAGCTTTTATGTACTTTACTTTGGTAAAAGGATATGGTGCAGTTCCAATTGTAGATCGTTTAGCAAATATACCTTTGACAGCAGAAGACAAGGAAATGCAGTTAACTCGTAGACCTGTTGCTGATGTTTATACTTTTATTGAAAAAGATTTAGCAGAAGCTGCTGAAGCGTTACCAGAAAAAAGCACGTATTCAGGAAATGACAAACAAAGAGTTTCTAAAGGTTCTGCTTATGCATTATTAGCAAAAGTAAATTTATACTTGAAAAACTGGCAGGCTGTAATTGATAATTGTGATAAAGTAACAGGTTATACTTTAGTCGCTGACTATTCTTCGCAATTTAAATTAGAAGGAGAATTTGGTCCAGAATCAATTTTCGAAATCAATGGTGTTGGTTCACCTACTTCTGATCAGAAATTAGGAATTGGTAATTATTCTGTTTCTCAAGCTCCAAGAGGTGCTGGAGGATGGGGCTGGGGATTCAATACACCAACTCAAGGTCTTGCAAATGCTTACGAACCGGGTGACGTTAGGAAAAATGCTACGATCATCTTTAGAGGTTCAGTCTTATATGATGGAAGAGTTGTGGCATCAACAGTAACAAATCCAATGTACAACTACAAAGCTTACTCATCAGATTTTTACAATCTTGAATTTACTGATACGAACTTAAGATATTTAAGATATGCTGAAGTTTTATTAATGAAAGCAGAAGCTCTTAATGAATTGGGGCAGACAAGTGCTGCAGTTCCGTTCTTAAACCAAGTAAGACACAGAGCTAATCTGGGAGATACTCCTGCAGTTTCGCAAGCAGATGTAAGAACCGCAATTTGGAAAGAAAGAAGAGTAGAACTTGCTTTCGAACATGATAGATGGTTTGATCTTGTTAGAACAGGACAAGCTCAGGCAGCTATGGCGGCAGATGGGAAAACATTTGTGGTTGGAAAACATGAATTATGGCCTATACCAACATTTTTCATTAGAGAATCTGTTGGGTATTCAACTCAAAACCCAGGTGGTTATTAATCAAAAATCTCAGATATCACTTCCTTCAGATTCCTGAAGGAAGTGATTATTTATACAATCTTAAATTTTTATAATGGTTAGAATTTCAGTTTTATTTTTAGCATTTACTTTTTTTAGTTGTGGATCAAATGCTGAGAAGTCAAAAGAAAATGTACAGGAAAATACTTCTGGCGTTACTGCATTAACAGATGAGCAGCTTTTGGATGCTGTTCAAAAACAAACATTTAAATATTTCTGGGATTATGCAGAACCAAATTCTGGATTGGCTAGAGAACGCTATCATCCAGATGGAGTTTATCCTGAAAATGATTCAAATATCGTAACAACAGGAGGTTCAGGTTTCGGATTAATGGCACTTGTTTCTGGAATGTCACAAGGTTATATTACAAAAGAGCAAGGAGTAGAGAGACTGAATAAAATTGCAGATTTTTTAGGCAAAGCAGATCGTTTTCACGGAGCATGGTCTCATTGGATTGACGGAAATACAGGAAAAGTAAAACCTTTTGGAACCAAGGATAATGGAGGCGATTTGGTCGAAACCTCATTTTTGGTTGCAGGAATGATTACTGTTCGTGAATATCTTAAAGATGGTTCTGAAAAAGAAAAAGCGGTAGCACAAAAATACGATGCACTTTGGAAAGGTGTTGATTGGCAATGGTACACCAATCAAAAAAATGTCTTATATTGGCACTGGTCTCCGAGTTATGCTTGGGAGATGAATTTCCCGCTACAAGGATATAACGAATGCCTTATTACATACGTAATGGCAGCATCCTCGCCAACACATACTATTGATGCGAAAGCATATCATGAAGGATGGGCGAGAAGCGGTGAAATTGTTTCTTCAAAAACAAAATATAATATCCCACTTATTTTAAAGCACAATGGTGCAGAAGAATTTGGAGGTCCATTATTCTGGGCACACTATTCTTATGTAGGTTTAGATCCAAATCAATTAAGCGATAAATACGCTAACTATTGGGATTTAAATGTAAATCAGACTAAAATCAATTATCAATATTGTGTAGAAAACCCAAATAAAAATGCAGGTTATGGTCCTGAGTATTGGGGATTAACAGCTTCTTATTCTAGAAATCCTGATGGTTCTATCGGATACAATGCGCATATGCCAAGCAATGATCAAGGTGTGATTTCGCCAACAGCTGCAATCAGTTCAATAGTTTATACGCCAAAAGAATCTATGGCTTTGATAAGAAACTTATACGAAAACCATAAAGATGAAACTTGGGGCGATGCCGGTTTTTATGATGCTTTAAGCTTAGGAAATAAATGGGTAGCAAAACGTTATTTAGCCATCGATCAAGGTCCAGAAGTAGTAATGATTGAAAATTATAGAACTGGATTGTTGTGGAAATTGTTTATGAATGCACCAGAAGTAAAACAAGGTTTAACAAAACTTGGATTTAAATCTGGAAAATACGGAATTTAAAATTCTATGAAATATACACTAGCATTTATATCTCTCTTGTTTTCTATTGTTGTTTCTGGGCAGAGTGAAACAACTGGGAAAATCAATACAGTTATAATGTCTAAATATGAGCTGGGATATGTTTTGCATCGTCCTGCGAATGTTAAGGAGAAAAAGCCATTGATTGTTTTTATTTCTGGAGATGGAGAAAAAGGTACTGATTTGGAAAAAGTAAAAATAAATGGTCCGTTAAAGTATTTAAGAACACACCAATTAGACGCTTATGTTTTGGCTCCGCAATGCAAAGAAGATGAAAATTGGGATATAGAATCAATTTATCAGCTGATTGTAAAAATTCAGAAAGAGAATAAAATTGATCCAGACAGAATTTATGTTACTGGTTTGAGCTCAGGAGGTTGGGCTTCTTGGAATTTGGCTTTTGCACATCCAGATCTATTTGCCGCAAATGTACCTGTCGCTGGTTTTGTAGATTTAATTCAGTTAGAACACGCTTGTGAAATTGCCAATATTCCAACCAGAATTTACCACGGATTATTAGATGATGTGGTCGATGTTAATTATGCCATCACGATTTATAAAGAATTGAAAAAATGTAATGCTAAAGATGTGAAGCTGACCATTTTTGATGATGCAAATCATGACAGCTGGACAAGAGTTTATGATAATGCAGCAATCTACGACTGGATGTTACAGCAGAAGAAAACAAATACAAACAAATAAATAGAATAGAATGAAAAACAAATTAGTCTTACTTTTTTTAGGATGCGCGGTTTTGGGTTATGCTCAAAAAAAGCCTGCTAAAAATACAGTGAAAATTAAACCAAAGTCTGAATTTGTGGCGGAATTAATGTCAAAAATGACTTTAGACGAGAAATTGGGTCAATTAAACTTGCCAACATCTGGTGATATTACCACAGGGCAGGCAAACAGCTCAAATGTGGCAAAAAATATTGCTGAAGGAAAAGTGGGTGGTTTGTTCAACATTAAATCAGTTCAAAAAATTAAAGAAGTACAGAAAATTGCTGTTGAGAAAAGCCGTTTGAAAATTCCGTTGCTTTTTGGTATGGACGTTATTCACGGTTACGAAACAACATTCCCAATTCCGCTTGGATTGTCTTGTACTTGGGATATGGGCTTAATTGAAAGAAGTGCTCAAATTGCTGCTAAAGAAGCTAGTGCAGACGGTATCAACTGGACGTTTTCTCCAATGGTTGACATTTCGCGTGACCCAAGATGGGGAAGAGTTTCTGAAGGTTCAGGAGAAGATCCGTACTTAGGAAGCCAGATTGCGAAAGCGATGGTAAACGGTTACCAACAGCGCGATCTTTCTAAAAATAATTCAATTTTAGCTTGCGTTAAACATTTCGCATTATACGGGGCTCCAGAAGCGGGACGTGATTACAATACAGTAGATATGAGCCATATTAGAATGTTCAACGATTATTTTCCTCCGTACAAAGCAGCAGTTGATGCTGGTGTAGGTTCTGTAATGGCTTCTTTCAACGAAGTTGACGGAATTCCTGCAACTGGAAACAAATGGTTAATGACAGATGTTTTAAGAAAACAATGGGGTTTCAAAGGATTTGTAGTAACAGACTTTACAGGTATTCCTGAAATGATCGAACACGGAATGGGAAATCTTCAAGATGTGTCTGCATTAGCTATGAATGCTGGTGTTGAAATGGATATGGTTGGAGAAGGTTTCTTAGGAACTTTGAAAAAATCTTTAGATGAAGGAAAAGTAAAAATCGAAACGATCGATAATGCTGTAAAATTGATTTTAGAAGCAAAATACGATTTAGGATTATTCCAAGATCCATACAAATATTGTGATGAAAAAAGAGCTAAAACGGAGATTTTCACTACAGACAGCAGAAAAGAAGCACGTGATATTGCAGCTCAATCTTTAGTGTTATTAAAAAACCAAAATCAGTTGTTGCCTCTTAAAAAATCTGGAACAATTGGTTTAATCGGACCATTAGCAGATGCTAAAGAAAATATGCCAGGAACTTGGAGTGTAGCTACAAAAATGGAAAATGCCGTCTCATTATTGAGAGGTATTAAAGAAGTTGCTGGAGCTGGAACTAAAGTTTTATATGCTAAAGGAAGCAACTTAGATTATGATGAAACTTTTGAAACGAACGCAACAATGTTCGGTAAAACATTACACCGTGATGCTCGTACAAAAGAAGAATTATTAGCAGAAGCTTTAAAAGTTGCTGAACAATCTGATATAATTGTAGCAGCCTTAGGTGAATCTGCTGAAATGAGCGGAGAATCAAGCAGCCGTACAAACTTAGAAATTCCAAAAGCGCAAAAAGATTTATTAAACGCTTTATTAAAAACAGGAAAACCAGTTGTTTTAGTTTTATTTGACGGGCGTCCGTTAGTAATTACTGACGAAGAGAAAACAGTTCCTGCCATTTTAAATGCTTGGTTTGCTGGGACAGAAGCTGGTTATGCTATTGCTGATGTATTATTTGGAGATGTAAATCCTTCTGGAAAATTGACTTCAACTTTTCCAAGAAGCGTTGGTCAATTGCCAATTTACTACGCTCACAAAAATACAGGAAGACCGCTTTCTAATACAGAAGGAAAATTTGAGAAATTCAGATCAAATTATATTGACGAAAGAAACGAGCCTTTATTCCCATTCGGATTTGGTTTAAGCTATACCACTTTTGATTATTCAAACTTGAAAATTTCTTCTGATAAAATGAATGCTTCAGGGAAATTAAAAGTAACGGTTGATGTTACAAACACTGGAAATTTTGACGGAAAAGAAACAGTTCAGTTATACATCAGAGATTTAGTTGGTTCAGTAACAAGACCAGTTAGAGAATTAAAAGGTTTCCAAAAAATAGCACTTAAAAAAGGTGAAAAACAAACAGTAAGTTTTGATATTACTGTTGAAGATTTGAAATTTTATAACTCTGATTTACAATTTGTAGCAGAGCCTGGGCAGTTTGATGTTTTCGTTGGAGGAAATTCAAATGCCGATAAGAAAGTTAGTTTTGAGTTAACTAAATAGTTGGTTTATTTGATTAGTGAAAAGCCCTTCGTTTGGAGGGCTTTTTTTCTAAAACGAAAAACCTTTTTGTAATTTTTTAACTACATTATTATGAATAAAATCAAAATACTTAGTGCCGTTTGCCTTGTCGCTTTTTCATATTGCAATGCGCAAAAAAATGCAATTGTAGCGCATCGCGGTGCTTGGAAAAAAAACAATCTGCCAGAAAACTCAATCGCTGCCTTAAGACATGCAATCGATTTAAAATTGCCAGGATCTGAGTTTGATGTGTGGAGAACGGCAGATGATTCGCTTGTAATCAATCATGATGCGCATTACAACAAATTGCTTATTGAAGAAACCAATTATGCAGATTTGATAAAATTTAAACTTTCAAACGGAGAAAAGCTTCCAACGCTTCATGAATATATTTCAGAGGGAATGCGAAATAATAAACACACGCTTTTGGTATGTGAAATTAAACCTTCAGAAATAAGTAAAGAAAGAGGACAAAAAACGGGTGTAGCAGCAGTCGAGACCATTAAAAAATTAAAAGCCGATAAAAACACCTGCTACATCAGTTTTGATTATGATATTCTAAAGAAAATCAGAGAAATAGATTCTAAAACCTCTTTGCAATATTTAGAAGGAAATAAATCACCAAAAGAAGTTAAAGCTGATAAAATAAATGGTGTAGATTACCATTATTCAGTATTTCAAAAACATCCAGAATGGATTCAAGAAGCAAAAGACAATAAGGTGATCCTAAATGCTTGGACTGTTAATGATGCTAAAGATATGGATTGGATAATCGCACACAAGTTCAACTACATTACGACAAACGAACCCGAACTTTTAAAGGAAAGAAAAGAGGCTAAAAAATAATCTCTTTTAAGCTTAACTAAAAATCTAACCATGAGAAAGATATATAAAAAACTAACGGCTATTGTATTGTTTTCGATGCTATTCGGAAGCAGTCTTTTGGCGCAAAATTCTGGTAAAACAGAATGGTTTGATCCGAGCAGACCCGCGACAACCTATTGTAATCCCATAAATATCGGATACAATTTTACCACCCATAATCATAACAGAATTCCAGAATCACGCCGTTCTAGTGCCGATCCGGTAATTATTACTTTTAAAGGAGAATATTACTTATTTGCGACCAATCAAGCAGGTTTCTTTTGGAGTAAAGACATGTCAGATTGGAACTTTGTTTACGGAAGTTTCCAAAGACAGCCAGGCGACGATGATCAATGTGCCCCTGCGGCTTGGGTTGTAAATGACACTTTATTTTATGTAGGTTCAACTTGGAAAAGGGATCATCCAATTTGGAAAACAGCTGATCCAAAATCAGGAAGATGGATACGTCATGTAGACAAAGCAATGTTGCCAACTTGGGATCCTGCCATTTTTCAAGATGATGATAAAAAAGTGTACATGTATTATGGATCAAGTGGAAAATTACCACTTGTAGGTGTTGAGGTTGATTATAAAACCTGGCTTCCGAAAGGAAATCAAGCGGACTATGCAACTTTATACAAAGCAACTGAAGTCGAAGATATTCAAAAACCTTATGGACAAATTAAAGAAGTTGCTATTTTAGATCCTTCAGCACACGGATGGGAGCGTTTTGGACCAAATAACGATATGGAACCAGCGCCATGGGGTAACTTTATTGAAGGAGCTTGGATGACGAAACATAATGGAAAATACTATATGCAGTATGGTGCGCCAGCAACTGAGTTTAAAGGTTATGCAAATGGTGTTCATGTAGGAGATAATCCGTTAGGACCATTTACGTATCAAAAACACAATCCGATGTCTTATAAACCAGGCGGATTTGTAATTGGAGCCGGACACGGAAATACTTTTTCCGATAATTATGGAAATTATTGGAATACAGGAACCTGTAAAATTTCAATAAAAGACCGTTTTGAGCGTCGTATCGATATGTTTCCTGCCGGATTTGACAAAGATGATGTAATGTATTCTATTACAGCTTATGGAGATTTCCCAATTGTGTTGCCTACAAGCGAGCGCGATCAGACAAAAGGCGCTTCATCAGGATGGATGCTACTTTCGTATAAAAAGCCTGTGACGGTTTCTTCTTCTGAGGAATGTATGGAAGTAGAAACGCATAGAATGGATCATGGCGGTAAAAAAGTGTATGAGAAATTCTGTTACGGACCTGAAAATCTTACAGATGAAAATATTCAAACCTATTGGTCTGCAAAGACAAGCGACCCAGGAGAATGGCTTCAAATGGATTTAGGAAGACAAATGGAAATAAATGCATTGCAGATTAATTATGCAGACCATAAAGCGACGCAGTTTAATAAGGCCATGGATATTTATTATCAATATAAAATATTTATGTCTGATGATGCCCAAAATTGGACATTAGTAGTTGATAAATCTAAAAATGATAAAGATGCTCCACATGATTATGTAGAATTGACAAAGCCATTTAAAGGACGTTATATTAAAATGGAAAATATCCACAATGCTTCTGGCTTATTTGCAATTTCAGATTTCAGAGTTTTCGGAAAAGGATTGGCAGCAAAACCAAAATCTGTTGCTTCTTTTAAAGTAGACAGAAACAAAGCAGATTCTAGAAACGCAATGATTTCTTGGAAAAAACAGGCAGATGCTATTGGTTACAACATTTATTACGGAATCGCTCCTGATAAATTATACAACAGTATTATGGTTTATGGCGATAATACATACGATTTTAGAGGTTTGGATAAAGGCACGAAATATTATTTTACGATCGAGCCTTTTAATGAAAATGGTATTGGCACAAAAAATAAGATTATTGAAGTAAAATAATCTAATCCATTTAGTGGAAATTATTTTAACACATAGAAGCATAGTTTAGGAATCTACGAAAGGCTTTTCACTTAGAGAATAAAACACAAAGAGCTATGTGTTAAAGCGTGCTTTTCTTTTTTCTTAAACAAAGCAAAAAATCTATGTTCCTATGTGTTTAAATTTTTATTTCACTGATTTAAAACAATCTTTATTTATAGAATATATAAAAGCTCCGATTGCAAAATGAAGAATTTGTAATTGGAGTTTTTTTTTGAGAAAAGGTTGAGAAAAAAGCTTCAGAAATGTCAATAATTTTGTTCCTTTGCGAATATACCGCTGGTATACTAACTCCAAATTACTACAGAAACTATGAAAAAAACGATTCTTTTAACTGCTTTAGTTTTAAACGGATTGACATCTTTTGCACAGACAAATGATGAAAAAAACATCAAATTATTTTACAAAAAAGCCTTAACCGAGTCAAAATGCTATATTTGGCTAGAATACTTGTCAAATGACATCGGCGCTCGTTTGTCTGGTTCTAAGGGTGCAGAACAAGCAGTTGAGTACACGAAAAGGCAATTAGAAAGCTTAGGTCTTGATAAAGTATATTTACAAGAAGTTATGGTGCCTCACTGGGTGCGTGGCGAAAAAGAAACCGCTTATATTCTTGATGGGAAAGTAAAAACCAATGTGCCAATTTGTGCCTTAGGTGGTTCTGTTGCGACTCCAAAAACAGGTCTTACGGCAGAAATTATCGAAGTTCAAGGAATTAAAGAATTAGCTGAATTAGGAGCAGATAAAGTAAAAGGAAAAATTGTTTTCTATAACAGACCAATGAATCCTGAAAATATTGAAACTTTTACTTCTTATGGTGCTTGTGTTGACCAAAGATATGCAGGGGCAAAAGAAGCTGCAAAACTAGGAGCAGTTGGTACAATTGTTCGTTCTATGAATTTACGTTTAGACGATTTTCCTCATACAGGAGCTCAAAGTTATGGAGACTTGCCAAAGGCACAGTATATTCCAACAGCGGCGATCAGTACAAACGGAGCTGAATTGTTGAGTAAATCTTTAAAAGTAAATCCTGCTTTGAAATTTTACTTCAAACAATCTTGCGAGACTTTGCCAGATGCTTTGTCTTATAACGTAATTGGTGAATTGACAGGAAGCGTTACTCCAGAAAATATTATGGTTGTTGGAGGACACTTAGATTCTTGGGATTTAGCTGACGGTTCTCACGATGATGGAGCAGGAGTAGTGCAAAGTATGGAGGTGATCCGTATTTTGAAAAACTTAAACTACAAACCTAAAAATACGATTCGTGTTGTATTGTTTATGAATGAAGAGAACGGCGGAAAAGGTGGTGCTAAATACGAGGAAGTATCAAAACAAAATAAAGAGAACCACATTTTCGCACTAGAAAGCGATTCAGGAGGATTTTCTCCAAGAGGATTTTCAATTGAAGCTGATGATGCTAATTTGAAAAAAATACAAGGTTACAAAGATCTTTTTGAGCCTTATTTAGTGCACAGTTTTACAATTGGACACGCAGGTTCAGATATTAATCATTTGACTTCTCCAGCTATTGTAAAAGCAGGTTTAAAACCAGATTCTCAACGTTATTTCGATTATCACCACGCAGCAAACGATACTTTTGACGCGATCAATAAAAGAGAATTAGAGCTTGGTGCAGCGACAATGACTACATTAATGTATTTATTAGACCAAAACGGAATCGAAACCAAAAAAGCAAATTAAGATTCAATCTAAAAAACGAGAAGCCATAAGTTTTGACTTGTGGCTTTTTTTATGGATTAAATTTTTAATCAAAACTTCACCGCAATGAGATAATACAAGTAGAGTATTGGAATATTAGAAAGTAAGATTAAAATTTTGATTCCTATATCTTTTCGCTGATGAAGTAAATGGATAAACTTTTCCATTAAGTGAAAAAACATTATAGTGTTGACTATAATGGCAGCCAAAGCAAAAGGCCAAGCAATAACTAAAACGATAGAATTTGCATTTGTAATAATATAAAGCATAAAAAGAATGGTACTGATTATAAATGTTCCGATAGCCAATTCAATGGATTGTTTTTCTTCAAAAGGTTTATGAATTGTTTTCATGATTTTAAATATTAAAAGTTTGCTGAATAGTTTGAACAGGCATAAAAAGCATTTTTGAAAAATCCAGATAATGAAATGCATTTGCTTTTTTTCCTCTTTTATATTGCTGTATGAAATAACTCATGCGCTTTGGGTAAAAAATAGTTCCTGTCACAATTACCATAAACAAATACAGGCTTTTCTTTCCATTTCCAAGTAAATAATATTGCATGCCTATTTCTTCATAAACCGAAACTCCAGTATTGGTCAGAACATGAATAATGTCGTGATCTTCTAGTTTTTCTTGAATATCAAAATGATTCTTGTAGAGAAAATTTCCCAAACCAAATCCTAAACTTTCTTCTGGATAGCTCATTAAGTTGCTTTTGTCAATGTCCCAAGGCTCATTCTTTTTAAAATATTTTTGATATGGTTTTTTGGAATATTCATACAGTTTTTCAATCAAATAATCTCTCATTGTTTTGGTTTTTAAAAGTTCTTTGAATTTCAAAGTTAATTAGCAAATAAAAAAGCTAGAATGAATTAAGACTAGCTTTTTAAAAAATTAATAAGTGTCTGTGACTGTTTTTAATAAATTAGAATCGGCAAGGTCAGAAGGGGCAACGACTTTTTCTTCTAATGGAATATTGTTGCCGTAACGCTCTTTTAGTATTTTCTGAACCTTTGGATCTTGCAAGTTAAAATCTTTCAGTTCTTTAAGTTTAGACAATTCGATTCCTGCAGCGTTTTTATATATTTTCCATATTAATTCAGAACAATATATTCTGTTATCAGTCCATTCAAAATAAGCATCATATTCTTTACCGTCAAATTGTTGGCTGTAATCTTTCATTTTTTGTAAAACCTGCAAACTCAAAGTACTTTCATCTTTTAACCTTTTTACTACATATTTACTATCTTTTCCGTGTTTAATCCAGTCTTCAAGAGGAGTAAGTTTTACTGGCTGAACAGCTTCAAAAACAAACCATTTTCCGTTAATATCGTAAATAATGCCACAATGCGAGAATTTAGAATTGGTTGCAATTCGAACCGTTTCGCATTGTTTAGATTCTGAGGTCTGAAAAATAAGATCTCCATCCTTAAACTTGCTTACAGTGGTTTTTTCTTCTTTGTTTCCAGTAAAAGGATTGTTTGGAAAAACCTTTATCGCAACGAATAATGCACAGCCAAAACTTAGAAAGAAAGTAATGATCGGAAATAGATATTTTTTGATTTTCATAAAGTATAATTTAAAGTACTTTGAGTTGCAAAGTAAATGATAAAAAAAATAGCTGCCAAATAAAATGACAGCTATTTTTTAAATATATTTTGCGAAATACTAGATTCTAAAAATACCTCCAACAGCAATAATTCGTTGGAAATAAGTAAAGTGCTGAGAAGCTTTATCCTCAGGACTTGTAGTAGTTTTAATATCCTGCATGTTGATATAACCACCTTTTAACTCTCCTTGAACATAGAAATGTTTGAAAAAAGTAACGTTAAGACCAGCTTTTGCAGAAACCCCATAACCAGAAACGTGAAAATCATCATGACGTTCTTTACCTAAAATTGTAGTATTGGTTTTTGGGTATAAAACACCAGCTCCAATACCTTCAGTTAAGTTAATTTGAACTTTGTCAATATTTGGCAATCCAAACCATTTAGAAACATCATCAAATCTAGCAACTTCGGTATTAACATAATTCAGACCATCTGTATGTTCGTACATTAAAAAAGCTGGACCATTTACATTTATTTCACCATTGCCATAACCACCTTCTTTTGCTCCACCTTGAGACATATCTACAGGTCTGTTAATGTATTCTCCATTATAAATATGAGCAGGGTCATTTTCAGGTAAATTGATATTTCCATTTACGTTTGCAATTTGATTTTGTGCCATTACATATTTCATATGATCAACACCAATTGTAACGCTATAATGATCACTAAAAAAATAACCAAATCTCAAATTAGTCTGAGGAATTGTCATATTAGCAGGATTGATATAATCTACATGCCATCCTTTTGGTTTGTCATGAGCTTTCATGTTATCAACCGTAAAGTTGTAATCCTTACCTCTAAAGTTTACATCAGAATTCGAGTAACTTTCTCTATTACCACCCCACATCACAAAGAATTTTCCTTTGTTGTGTGCGGCGTACTTTTGTACAGGTATTTCTTCCTGAGCAAATGTGTTTAAAGAAACACAAGCCAGTAAGAAAAATAAAAATTTTGTTTTCAAAGAACTTAAGTATTATAATTAAAATGCGTTAACTGTTTTTCTGATCGCAACTAACTTGTTCATTAAACCTTCAAAATAGTCTAAATGAAGCATATTAGCGCCATCACTTTTTGCGTTTGCTGGATCAAAATGCGTTTCGATAAAGATACCATCGACACCAACTGCAATACCTGCTTTGGCAACGGTTTCAATCATGTCTGGTCTTCCGCCTGTAACACCAGCAGTTTGATTTGGCTGTTGTAAAGAATGCGTTACGTCTAAAACCGTAGAAGCATATTGCTGCATAGTAGGGATTCCTCTAAAATCAACAATCATGTCTTGGTATCCAAACATAGTACCACGGTCTGTAACCATAACATTTTCATTGTTACAGTCTAAAACTTTCTGAACGGCATGTTTCATGCTTTCCGGACTCATAAATTGCCCTTTTTTCAAGTTTACTGTTTTTCCGGTGTTGGCAGCAGCCACAACAAGATCGGTCTGGCGAACTAGGAAAGCTGGAATCTGTAATACATCTACATATTGAGCAGCTTTTTCAGCATCTTCATTTGTATGAATATCGGTTACTGTTGGAACATGAAAAGTTTCTGAAACTTTTCTTAAGATTTTTAAGGCTTTTTCGTCACCAATTCCAGAAAAACTGTCAATTCTCGAACGGTTTGCTTTTTTAAAAGATCCTTTAAATACATAAGGAATCTGTAGATTGTCGGTAATACCAACTAATTTTTCAGCAATTCTAAGCGCCATTTCTTCTCCTTCGATAGCGCAAGGCCCCGCCAATAAAAAGAAATTCCCGCTGTCAGTATGCTTAATTTGTGGAATATGTTGTAAGTTCATAAAATTATTTTTTTGCACTGCAAAGGTAGTTATGATTTATGAGTTTCAGATGAAGATTTAAGATTATTTTAAGAACTCTAATAACTGGCTAAGAGCTTAGTAGAATTAACGGATTTCTAGAATTTCTTTTAAATAATTCAATGCTTTTTTCTAGGCAATATTAAAGCATGAAAAGAACATGATAAATGACAATTATCATGTTCTAAAGTTTTGCACTTAATACTGTGTTTTTAATTTTTTTCCTCTCCATCTTTTAATTAAAAATTGAATTGCAATAACCAAAATCAGAGCAAAAAGGAAAAAGAAGCAGGCAACAGCTATTCCAACAAGCGGCATGCCGCATCTCATAGGATTTGGATATTGCTCATATTGTTTAGAAAAATTATAATCTGCAATATTAAAAGCTATAAAAGAAAGTACAATTTGCAGAATACAATTGGTCCAAGAAATACGACTGAATTTTAATGAGGCAGGTTTATAGATAGAAAATGTTCCCAATATTAATTGTGACAATACTGGTAAAATAATAAGAAACAGTGGCAATATATGAAGCATAATCTTAGTTTGATGATATTTATTTCAACCTCAATCCAACAGGAACCATCAAAATTCCTTTTTCATAAATATTCAAATAAAGCTTAACTGGCTTTTTTTGCCCTTCCCATTTCAATTCATAAACATTCAAAAATCCAGCCCCCATATTGCTTCTTTTAGTAGGGAATGGGCAGCAGGTTTCTAATCTGGAATACGTTATTTTTTCGCCATTTGGACCAGCCAAAGCATTTAAGAAACGAGTTTCGTTTAATGCTTCATTGTTGGTGTTCTGGAAAAATATATTAATCGGATAATCAGGGTCGTAACCGTATTTTTTGTCTTTAGCAAATTGTGTTATAGAAAAGGTATTGTCCTTTTTTAAAATTAAATCAGGCGCATTGTCATCGACATTCTTTAATGTTGATTTGGTGCTTACGCAAGAAGAAACACTGATTAATAAAACAATTAAAATAGCTATTTTTTTCATGATTCTGGTTTTTGAGAAAGTTAAACTATCTGTTCTGCTTTTTTTGGATTTAGTTTTAAAACACCAACTACAATCAGATATTGTGCCAGAAGATATGTTAGCATAATAAAAAAGGAACTTTTTTGTATTGGAACATAAAACTTATTTATAGCCAGAATACTATCTGAAATGACGAAGAAAATGGCGCCAAAAAAAACGAGCTTATTTCCAGGTTTTTCCCAGACCAAAAATCCGTTGAAAGCAAATAAAAGCATAATTGAAATTACTGAGGCATAGATAGAAACAGGAATTTCAAGATCGCCTAAATGAGGCATTAGAACAGAAATCATACCTATTAGGTAGAATGCAATTAAGATGCTTCCAAATATAAAAATGGGTTTATTCTGTTTTTTTCTATTTCTTTTCTGTTTATTAAAAAGTATGCAATAGATTATGTGAGCTGTAAGAAAACAAACTAATCCTAATATAAAGTAAATCTCGCCAAGGTCTGTAAAAAGTAAGATAACATCTCCAAGCCAAGAAAGCGCAAGTGCAGCCAATAAAATATTCTGACTCGGAAATTTTCTGTAAAAATAGACTCCAAATCCGATAATTGGTATTAGAATGGGTTTGAGAAAGAGGTCAAAATGCTCGTGGCCAGTAAGCAGAACAATCAGGTATGCCACACTAAATGCTGCATAAATTTTAAAAAAAGAAGAGTTTCTCATAATAGGGGTTATGAATTGATATATTTTTGGTTGGTTTTAAAATCAAAATTGATAAAATATAGTGTCGTTAAAAAAGATAAGATCAGGTAGGTAAAAATAATATAATTACTAATTGGAACGACACGATTTAAACCAAACCAATCTCCATAATAGCCAATAATGCAAATTGCAAATCCCAATCGCAAGCCTTCCCATAAAAAAGCATATTTATTTTTGTCCATTAACTCTGTGTAGCTATATATGGTTAGAAAAATAAAAAAGCCATAAATGAAAATATTTGGGAGACCGATTTTGGCAATATTATCAAATAGATAACTTACAAAAAGCAATGTTATTAAAACCTGCGCAACAGACCAATATATTAGTTTTTGAGAATTTTGCGTACCATATTTTTCAAAATTAAAAACATTGTCAATTTTGTTTACAGGATATTTTTCTTCAAAATTTTCAGGGCGCCAGCCAGTTGGTTTAAACCAAATAGTCAATTTATCTCTCCATTTTGGAGCACGCCAGGCATCTTTTATCAATAAACTCAAATGCTGAAAATTTATTTTAATCGGATTCCATGTATTAGCAGGTCTTGTGATGCCAAAAACAGGAGGAACGTCGTCTAATTCTTCTTGAAAAGTGCCAAAAAGTTTGTCCCAAAAGATAAAAATCTGAGAATGGTTTTTGTCTAAATATTCGGGATTAATGGCATGATGCACACGATGATGCGAAGGAGTTACCAAAATATGCTCAATAAATCCCATTTTCTTGATATGTTTCGTGTGGTACCAAAACTGTAAAAATAAATGAATAGGAAGCGTAATAGCTATTACAGAAGCAGGAACGCCCAATAAAGCTGCAGGAATCAATAAAAAGGTAAACAGGTTTACTAGACTCGCAATGGGCTGGCGAAGTGCACAGGCAAGATTAAATTCTTCACTGCTATGATGTATGGCATGTTTGTTCCAAAGAAAATTAATCTGATGTGCTAGACGATGGCTCCAATAGCCATAAAAATCAATTACAAAGAAAGCAATGCAGTAGGAAAGGAGATTGGCTTCTAAATGCTGCAGTGCTATTTTAGAAACCAGCCATTCATAAGAAAGAAAAGTTACACTCAAACCCAAAACATCTTTGACCGAATTGGTAATGCCAGAACTTATGCTTGATACACTATCTATTAGTGGAGCAGTATCATTCTTTTTATAAATGCCGTAGATTTTTTCAATAACAATTAAAGATAAAAAAATCGGCATTGCAATAATCAATATCTTTCCGTATTCTTCCATAAAAAATGCATTCTATTTCGTTCAAATATATAATAAAAACGAATGCATTTTGAGTTATTTGCAATTAAATAGCTTTGAATGTATTTTTTATTCAAAAGCTAAATGCAAATTATTGAGGTTCAAAAGGATATTTTATTGAATAGAATTTGGATGTTTTTGGGTTCTTAATATTAAATCGAACTACTTCTTTTATAATTTGAAACGAGTCATATTTTAATTCCAATTGTATTTTATTTTCAGAGTTTACAACGCCATACTTATTGTTCTTCTTTACAACAAATTCTCCAGTTCCATAAATCTCTATAACCGCATCATATTCTGCTGGAATTGCAATTTTGTTCTTATTGCTATAAACTCCAAACTTATTTTTGTCTTTAAAAATCTGATAATTGCTTTTTGTAAATCCTCCAAAAGCTAAATTTTCTTTTGCAAATTCATCAATAAAGATTTCTGTTTCTGTATAATTATTGTTTTCAACTGATAGAAGATATTTCTTTGAATTTTTTATAGCAAAAATTTTGTTTTGAGAAGCGCTATAAAAATCATACTCTTGTGGAATTATAATTCTTCCTTTAGCAGAAAACAATCCATTTTTATTTTCAGAATTAGTTGTGATGTAGTAATTAGAGAAAGGATTGATGTATTTGTATGATATCGGAATGATTTCCTTTTCAAGATAAGGATTTATAATGCCTTGGAAATTGTTTTTATAAGCAAAATAGTGATTCTTGAACGAAATGCTGTCATTAGAAAAAACACCATAAACGTTATCATAAATTAAAGGTTTCAAAACAGTATCCTTTTGGTCGATTATCCCTTCTTTGCCATTGTTTTTTACCACATAAATTGAATTTGAAGGATGAATTTCATCATACTTGCATTTAATTTCATACTGTCCATTTGAATTTATAATTCCTTTTTTCTTCGTTAAAGTATTAAGAATAAGGAAAGAATCCTGATCAAGTACTCTTTCAAATTGATGATTTTTAATAGAGTTTAAAACAATATTTCCGAGAGTGTCAATGATAAAAGTGTTTTTGTTTTGAAGCGTCACAATAGACCTTTTGTGCTGGAAATACTCAATATCAAAAGCTTGAAAATTAGTGATTTGTTTGCCTTTTGAATCAAATAAATCAATACTGTTGTTATTTTGAACAAATAAAATTCCATTGCCATTCATTATATTGGCATATTTAATAGGGAGAATGACTTTGTTTTCAGTGTCAATAACACCAGTTCTGTTGTTTTTTGAAACTCTTACCAGATTATTTCCCAAATAGTAAACATCTTCATAATCAAATGGAATTTTAACTTTGCCTTGTAAATCTACAAACCCTCTTTTGAAATTTTTGTTAACGATAATTCCTGCTTCAAATATATTTTTCAGCTCTTTTCTGTTCTCTATGTATGCATAATTAGGTTTAAGCACCACATTGCCAAGAGAATCAATTAAGCCCATTTTTCCCTTAAAGGTTCTAAATACGGCATAATCATTTTCAAAACCATAGACATATTCATAAGTCTTATTTTCCATTAATTGTTTACGAAGAGGCTCAAATTTCGATTGCCCTTTCGTTATAAAAGAGAATAACAGAATTAGTAAAAGAAGGATATTTCTCATGATTTTAAATTTCTGCAAATAAAAACGCATTCTATTCAATTCTAGTATAGAATAAAACAGAATGCGTTTTAAAATATGATCAATTACACAATTTCGGCGCTAAGACCAGCTTCCAAAAGTTGCGTGCATTGAGGTTTAAGTTTTTCTATCGGACCTGTTTTCACAGTGCATTTTCCGTTATAATGTACAATCAAAGAGCATTGCTCAGCCTGTTCGGCCGTGTGGTCGCAAACACGCATAAGAGTATCAATTACGTGATCAAAAGTATTTACATCATCATTATACACAATGATCTCGTTATTAAAAGCAATGGCTTCTTTTTCGCGAACTCTTTCTCTTACTTTTTCTTTAGTACTCATATTGTTATAGTTTTTGTACTGAATTGATTATCAGTGTCTAATTTACGTATTTTAAAGATACCCAGTTGTTTCTTTGAAGCTTTTTAACATAAGTTAAACCTTTTTCAACACACGAAGCATCAATAAACGGAATGTCTTCTTCATAGAAACCGCTAAAAAGAATAATTCCCTTTGGATTCAAAGCATCAACATAAGCCTGCATATCGTTCAACAAAATATTTCTATTGATGTTGGCAATAATTAAATCATACTTTTTACCTGCCAATAATGCTGCATCGCCTTCATAAACGCTGATATGTTTGCAATTATTGCGTTCTGCATTTTCGATAGAGTTGAGGTAGCACCAGTTATCAATATCAATAGCATCAATTGGTTCAGCACCTTTCATTTCTGCCAAAATCGCCAAAATGGCTGTTCCGCATCCCATATCAAGTGTTTTTAAACCTTTCACATCCATTTCCAGTAAATGCTGAATCATCATATGAGTAGTTTCATGATGTCCAGTTCCAAAACTCATTTTTGGCTCAATTACAATATCAAACTCGGCATCCGTTTTTTCATGAAAAGGAGCGCGAACGTGGCATTTTCCATCTACATCGATCGGTTCAAAATTCTTTTCCCATTCCTCGTTCCAGTTTACCTGGTCGATTTCTTCAATCGTATATTCAATTTTAAACTCCTCAGATTGTAGAATATAAATATCATCCAGAATATTTTCATCCCACAAATCCTTCTTCACAAAAGCAGAAATTCCGTTTTCAGTTTCCGTAAAACTCTCAAACGCTTTTTCGCCCAATTCAGCCACTAAAATTTCAGAACCTAATTCTTTTGGCTCAATTGTAAAATGATATCCTAAATATATATTCGACATAAATAAAAAATTTTTGCAAAGGTAAGAATACAAAGCAAAAGTTGTTCATAAATAAATCATATTGTTATAAATTTTAATACTAATTTTGAATTATATTTTGTAAGTTTTTTATTATTATGAAAAATATTGTTTTGGTGGCGCTTTTGGTCATTTTAAGCTCTGCAAGCTGCGAAAAAGAGCATGATGTTATCCGATCTTTTTGTTATTGGAAAACCGATATGTATTTTCAAGAAGCAGAAGATTCTTTAGTAAAGAAAATGGATGTCCAACATATGTATGTCCGTTTCTTTGATGTAGATTATAATCCGTATTCAAAAGAATCTTTGCCCGTTGCTACCATTCAGGATATTTCACTCAATAAAAGCAATCCTGAGATTACACCAAGCATTTTTATTACAAATGAAGTAGTTTTAAAATCAGATGCCAAACAGCTGGATAGTCTTGCGGTGAGAATGGCTCGCCGAATTGGCCAGATTGCAAAAAGAATGAATGACAGAAAAGCAGAAAGCAATGCGTATAATATTGTTTATCCAAAAGATTATTATAAGCAGAAAGACTTTAAAGCCCTGAATTATGATTCGGTTAAAAAAGCGGAATCGGCCAAATTAAAAGTTGATTTTAAAGAAATCTTGATTGACTGTGATTGGACCGAAAAATCTCAGAAGAATTATTTCTATTTATTAAAGCAGATTAAAAAGCAATATCCAAATTCGAAAATTGCGGCAACAATCAGACTTTGGCAATATAAGTATGCTGCAAAAGCTGGAATACCGCCAGTTGATAAAGGCTTGCTGATGTGTTATAATATTACCAAACCAGATGATTTTCAGACTAAAAATTCTATTGGCACTAGCGAAGAATTGGCGCAATATATTACCCATAGCGATTACAAACTCAAACTGGATATTGCGTTGCCGTTGTACAGCTGGGGAGTCGTTTTTAGAGGAAATCAGTTCAAAGGCATTTTATCAGATTATGATCAATTGATAAAAGATTCCTTAAAAGTGAAAAAAAATTCGGATGCTAAATATGTTTTGCAAGATGATGTTTTAGTAGGGCAGACGTATCTTAGAAATGGCGACGAAATTAGAATTGAGAAAATTTCAGATAATGAAATCGATAAAATGATTTCGATCATTAAAAACAAAATTCAGATTGACAATCAGACAAAAGTGACTTTTTTCTCTTTTGATAAAAAATACATCAACGATTATGGAACCGAAAATATCTCCAATTTTTATGCGCGCTTTTAGCAGTTTGCTTCTCGTTTTAAGCGTCCAGTTTTCATTTGCCTGCGGATGGAGCGTTTCTCCAGAAACCAGCCGTTTGGCTTTGTTTAGAGCACAGCGAGAAGGTTTCTTTAAGCTTACGCCATTCTATTATTCGGCAGATAATTATTATGCAACTAATACTGTTTCGAGCGTAGATCAGGAAAAGAATTGTTTAGAATGGAAAAAGAAATTAGGAAATGGCATTAATCCTGATGACGTTCATAAGATTTTGTATGAGACAGATTCAGAGCAATTTCAAACTGCTTTTGAAAACAAAACTTTAAAAAGTGTCTTTCCTAAAAACACTTTTGTAGAAGCTTTATTGTTGTCTAAAAATAAAGCTTTTTTAAATTATATTTTGCTGGCTAAAAAGTTGGAATATGGTAATGTAGAATATACAAAATGGGAATCTTGGGATCAGGTAGGAAGCAATTACAAAAACTTTGATTTAGAAGATAATTTCGATTTTGAAAAGAAAATAAAGTCGACTAAAGATTCATTTCTAAAACAGCGCTATGCTTTTTTAGCATTGCGGTATTATTTTTATGCACAGCAAAAGCTAGATGTTATTCGATTGTATGATGCCTATTTTGCTTCGGAATCGAATACAATTCTTAAACCATGGGCGTTGTATTACAATGCGTTATGTGTTGAGAATTTACCTTTGCAAAACTATTTGCTAAGTAAAGTTTTTAATTCCTGCGAAGAAAAATCATTTGCAGTGTTGCAGCATTACAATTGGAAATTGACCGAAGAAACTTTGGCATTAGCCCAAAATGATGAAGAACGAAGCGTTATATTGTCTATTGAAAGTCTCAGAAATCCAGCACCAGATTTAAAATCGATAAAAGATATTTATGAATTAAATCCGAACAGTTTGTTTTTGAGTTTCTTGATAGGGAGAGAAGTAAATAAACTCGAAGATTGGATTTTTACCCCTCAATATACCAATGATGGTACGCCGTCTGTAGTGTTTAGCAGTACCGATTGGTATGAAAATTACGCTAAAGCGAAAGAAGAAAACTTCAACAAGGATATTTTATATTTGAGAGAATTAGAGTATTTCCTGATTTCGATTCGCGAACAGACTTCTGGAGAACAGAAAGATTATATTACTGCCGCAATTGCTCAATTATGTTTTATTGACGATCAAGTTGATGAAGGGAAAAAATATACTGATTTGATTTCAAATAAAGCCAATGTTTCGATACAAATGCAAAAAAATATTCAGTTGGCTTTGGTTTCATTAAAACAAGATGATTTGAAGAATGAAAAAGTTCAGAATCAGCTTTATAAATACTTTGATTCAGTTGAAAATCTAGTAGAAACCGATCACGGACTATTTAAAAACTTATACAGTTTATACCGAATTGCAAGTAATGATTTTCGTAAAAAAGGTGATATTGTTACAGCTGGTTTACTTTGGATGAAATCGGATATTAAAAATGGAGGAGAATATGCAGCATATAATAATCCGTATTTCTTTAGTTATATAGGATATTTTGACCGAAATGCGTCTGTAAAAGATGTCGATCTTTTGATCGCGTTACAACAGAAAACAGATAAAACGCCTTTCGAAAAATATATCTGCTCGGGAACAATTGCTCCAAATGTCAATTATTATAAAGATTTAAAAGGAACAATAGCCTTTAGAAATAATGATTTGCAGTTGGCTTATGAAACTTTTTCAAGCATGCCACAGGATTTTTGGGAAAAGAATTATGAGTACAAAAACTATTTAAACGAAAATCCTTTCACGCCTAAAATCCTTCAAAAACAAGAAGAACGCAAATTTGATTATCGTTTCAATAAAACCGATTTTATAGCCAAATTAATTCAGCTGAAAAAGCAAAATACAGGAAGCAGTAATCTTCAATTGGCTCATGCTTATTTTAATGTTTCTTATCTAGGAAATTCCTGGATGATGACCGCTTATGATTGGACTTCTGGAGCATCTTACACAGATTATGTTTACGGAGATAATTCTGAAAACGAAAAGAAATACCAAAATGGCAATTATTACAACTTGAAAATGGCCAAAATGTATTATGAAAAAGCTTTGAAAATGTCTAAAAACAACAATGAAAAAGCAATGGCCAGTTTAATGATTTTTGAATGCAATTATTACAATCATTACGCCGAATTGATTAGGGAGGAACAAGAAGCCAAAAATCCTTTTAAAGCAGGAAAAGAACTGGTTAATTTTTATTCGATATACAAGACAACACTAACGTTTAAAAAGTACAATTGTCCGCTTTTGAAATCGTTTATTAATTAGTTTTTTTGTGAGATGTGAGATGTGAAAAGATGCAAGATGTAAGAGAAAAGATAGAGATATAAAAAAGCGTTCGCACAGCGAACGCTTTTTTATATAAGGATTTTAAAATCTAAAATCTAAAATCTAAAATCTAAAATCTAAAATCTAAAATCTAAAATCTAAAATCTAAAATCTAAAATCTAAAATCTAAAATCTAAAATCTAAAATCTAAAATCTAAAATCTAAAATCTAAAATTCAAAATTAGATAGCAGTTACAATAGCTAAGAAATCATCAGCTTTTAAAGCTGCGCCTCCAATTAAACCACCATCTACGTCTGGTTTAGAGAAGATTTCTTTAGCGTTTTCTGGTTTCACAGAACCACCGTACAAAATAGAAACTTCATCAGCGATATCAGCTCCGAAAGCTTTACGGATAGTTTCTCTGATAAATTCGTGCATTTCCTGAGCTTGCTCTGGCGAAGCAGTTTCTCCAGTTCCGATAGCCCAAACTGGCTCATAAGCTAAAACAATTTTAGACCAAGATTCTTTTGCAATATGGAAAACACCGTCACGCAATTGGTTTTCAACAATGTTGAAGTGATTTCCAGACTGACGGTCTTTTAATTCTTCTCCAAAACAGAAAATAACTGTCATATCATGTTTTAAAGCAGTATCAACTTTGTTTGCGATTAAAGCGTCTGTTTCGTGGAAAATAGCTCTACGCTCAGAGTGACCTAAAATTACTGTATTAACGCCAATGCTAGTTAACATATCTGCAGAAATTTCTCCTGTAAAAGCACCACCTTCAGCTTGGTGAACGTTTTGAGCAGAAACCCCGATAGTTGTATTTTTTAATTTAGACGCTGCCGCTTGTAAGTTTACAAAAGTTGGCGCTACAATTACTTGTGCATTTGTTTTCGCTGGAATTTTAGCAATTAACTCGTTTAATAATTCTTCAGTTTGTGCAGCATTTTTATGCATTTTCCAGTTTCCTGCAACAATCGATTTTCTCATTTTGGTAGTTTTATATTATTTTTTTGTTTTTTGTTTGAAATTAAAGCAAAGTCCAAAATTGATGTTTGAATTTTGACATTGCAATGATCATTGAAGCTTATTTCAATGATTGTAAAGTAGAATTGATTTTTTCGAAATCAGTTTCAATCGCTCTGTATAAGACGATTTTTCCTGTTTTGTCAACTACGATGTATCTTGGAATCCAATCTAAGTCAATAGCTTTTCCGAAAAGGCCTTTCATACCATCATTCATCATGTAATGGTCTCCTTTGTTTAACTCATGTTTTTCAATTCCTGCTTTCCATTTGTCAGCCGTTTTGTCAGCCGAAATGAATAAGTAAGAAACATCAGGATTATTGGCTTGCAATTCTTTTAATTTTGGCATTGCTTTTACGCAGTCACCACACCAAGAAGCCCAAACTTCGATAACCAAAGTTTTTCCTTTGTATTTTTTTAAGATGTTTTTGAAAGTAACCTGACTTCCGTCGGTAGCTAATAATTTCTCAGATAGAGCCTCTTTAGAAAAAGCTGTTTTCTGAGCCTGTGTGCAAGAAAAAGAAATAAATGCAATTACGGCTAGGACTAATTGTTTCATATTTTATTAAAATTATTTTTTTATTAAGGTACTGAATTCACAAAGTTAAACAAACAAATGGAATGCCAATTGCAGATTAACAAAATTTGAAGAGTCGTTTATTTTGTAACAAAACAGTATTTTTTGGTTGAAAAAACCGTTTTGAAATCGTAATAGTTGGCTGTGAAATCGAGTATTTTTTTGAAACTCCTTTTTTGAAAAATAATTAAAAAGCATTTTTTTGTTTTCGCAAATGAAAATTGAAGCAGAAAAACGTCAGATTTCATAAAAAAAGCCTTCAATAAAATTAAAATTATTGAAGGCTTTTTAGATTTATTTGTTAATTGAAATATTACAATTTCAAATCATCTGTATCATTGTAATGCACTTTTTGAACAATAGTTCCATTATGAACAACTACAATGCTCGGATTTGCTCTTTCGACAGTTTTTAAAGCTGTACCGTCGCAGAAATAGAAATCGATATCTAGAGCATAGTCTTTTTTGGCTTTTGCAATTTCCTCAGCTCCAGAAGCCGTCATTCCGATTACTTTGTAACCTTTTGCTTTTGCATCTGAAGTGACCTTTGCTAGTTTTTTCATTCCTTCCGGATTTGATAAATTCAAATCATAAGCCACATAAATCAACAATTTAGGCTCTTTTAATAATTCTTCTTTATAGTCAGAATCATCTTTTGTCATGGTGAAATCATGAATTGGCGGAACGTATCCTTCAGAAATTACTTTATCTTTTCTATCAACAAATACGGCACCTTCAGGAATATTCATTAAATCTTTCTCTGTAAATTCTTTATCAACGCCATTTACTTTATAGATAAAAATCATTTCTACAACCGATTTAGGCGCGCCTTCTGGAATTTCCATTCCTTTCTCGATGTTTGTTCCCACTTTATACGGACGGAAATCTTTAATCGGATTGTGATTTATAACCCAAACAGCCATGAATACACAAAGAATAATGCTAATCAACACAATGATATTGGTAACCAGTTTAGAAAATAAAGGTCTTACTAGTTTTTTATTGACGAATAAAATCAAGATAAAGAACAGTAAAACAACATCTTTTGTAAACGATTGCCAAGGCGTTAAATGTAAAGCATCTCCAAAACATCCACAATCTTTTACTACATCAAAATAAGCAGAGTAGAAGGTAAGGAATGTAAAGAAAATGATTAGCAATAATAAAGCCCAAATCGTCAATTTTGATTTATAACCCACTAAAAGCATCACACCTAAAACTACTTCCAGAATAACTAAAAAGATTGCTAAACCTAAAGCCAATGGTTCTAAAAAAGGAATATTGAAAACAGGCTCGCTGAAGTATTCAGCCAATTTATAAGAGAAACCAACAGGATCGTTTAGTTTTATTAATCCAGAAATGATAAATAGGACGCCGACAAATAATCGGGAGAATTGGGTAATGATGTTCTTCATGATAAATATTTAGGGTTTAAATTCTAAATTTTTAAATCCCAAACTCCAATATTAAAGTTGGAATTTGGGATTTTATTTTTTGGAATTTGATTTATTTTATTGGGTTTAGGATTAAGGCAAAAACAGAATAATTTATCATATCCTGATAATTAGCATCGATGCCTTCAGAAACCAAAGTTTTGCCTTTATTATCTTCAATCTGCTTAACGCGAAGCAATTTCTGCAGAATCAAATCGGTTAAAGAACTTACACGCATATCACGCCAAGCTTCGCCATAATCATGGTTTTTAGCTTCCATTAAATCTTTGGTCAGTTTTACTTTAGCATCATACAATTCAGTTGCTTTTTCAACGTCAAGATCAGGCTGATCTACAACGCCTAATTCTAGCTGAATCAAAGCCATAATCGAATAATTGATGATTCCGATAAATTCTCCCTTTTCATCTTCATCCACTTTGCGGACTTCATTTTCCTGCAAACTTCTAATTCGCTGTGCTTTTATAAAAATCTGATCTGTCAATGATGGCAATCTTAAGATTCTCCACGCACTGCCGTAATCTTTCATTTTATTGATAAACAAGGTGCGGCAAACCGCTATAACATTATCAAACTCTTGGGAAGTATTCTTCATTTATATGCTGTATATTTGCTAAAATTTCTTCAAAAATAAGGATAATTTTTTTAGAGTTTCAAGTTTAAGGCTCGCTTTGTTTCAAGTTTTTTCTAAACAAAGTGTTAATAGGGATAACTTGAAACGGAAAAATGTTTCAAGTTTCAGGTTTCAAGTTTTACGTTCCAAAACTTGTCCAATCTGAATCCAACTTGAAACTTTAAACAAATAAAAACTTGAAACAAATGTTTATTAACTGCAAAGGCGAACTTATAGATTTATCGGTTCCTAAAGTAATGGGAATCCTAAATGTTACGCCAAACTCCTTCTTTGACGGAGGAAAATATAAAAACGAAGACGAGATTATTTCTAGAGTTGATAAAATGCTTTCTGAAGGCGCAACATTTATCGATATTGGCGCTTATTCGAGCAAACCAAGCGCAGAATTTGTCTCAGAGCAAGAAGAAATCGACCGCATTGTTCCAGCCATAGAATTGATTTTAAAACACTTTCCGAAAACATTATTATCGATCGATACTTTTAGGGCTGAGGTAGCAAAAGCGAGTATCGAAAGCGGTGCAGCGATTATAAACGATATCGCGGCAGGAGAATTGGACGACAAAATGTTTGATGTTATTGCCAAATATAACGTTCCGTACATTATGATGCACATGCGAGGCAATCCGCAGACGATGCAAAGTTTAACGCAATACGATGATATTATAAAAGAAATGCTTTTCTATTTTTCTGAAAAAGTAAAAAGAGCGAGAGCTTTAGGAATCAACGATTTGATTTTAGATCCAGGTTTCGGTTTTGCCAAAACAACCGATCAAAATTATGAAGTGATGCAGAAGATGGAGCTTTTTAATATTTTAGAATTGCCGGTTTTAGCTGGGATTTCAAGAAAATCAATGATATATAAAACGCTTGATATTACGCCTCAAGAAGCTTTAAACGGAACAACGTTTCTAAATACAATCGCTTTGACAAAAGGAGCAAAAATTCTTCGTGTGCACGATGTGAAAGAAGCGGTGGAATGTGTTACTTTGTTTAATAAAATAAGTTTCGAATAATATTTAACGATCGTTTTGTCATTCCGAGGAACGAGGAATCACACTCGAAACTCGACAAACATTGGCGAATTTCTGAGAGGAAATACTAGTGTGATTCCTCCTTCGTCGAAATGACATACTTTATCTAAAATGAATTATAAATTATGAAATACTTCACTTTAATTATCGCTTTATTTCTTTTCTCTTGCGAAAAAAAACAAGACGTTTTACTTCCAAAATCAAATGTTTCAATCGTAAAAGACGTGCAAGATCATTCCCCGATTTACATCTTTTTTAAAGTTGAAGGAAAAGACACCATTGCCGATTTAAATCGAAAAAGTGCCATAATTTCAACGAATTGGATTTTTAATATAGATAAACGTCTTCCTTTGAAATTGGTAATTCCTCAAGTAATAAAAATGCAGGATAAAAAGCGAAACGAGAAAATGCATCAAAATGAAGAATCTGAGAACTATTATTCGTATGCAGATTCAGTTGGAAAGAATTTAGCTTTTCTGCCTTTTACAAAAGTGTTTTATAAAACAGAAAGACCCAAAATAGGAAATTTTGTAGTTTACTTTAAAAAAGGCAAACAACAGGTTTTTATGGGAAATAAGGAGATAAAAATATCAGAAATATTAAAACAATTCTATAGCATAAAGTTTGAAAAAGTACCAGATTTGGTGTTTTTATTTGATAAGGATATGAGTTATGAAGAGTACATTCAATACAAAATCCTATTGCAAAAAGAGGTAACTTATAATCTCGATAGACTTCCTGTAGAATTTATTTTTTAATACGTTAACATAAAAAACGAAAAGCCTTTCTGATTCAAGAAAGGCTTTTTTAGTTTTAGAAGTTTAATAACCACCGCCTCCGCCACCGCCATCTCCGCCAGAAGTGCCGGTTTTTGTCAGAGTACCGCTGATTTCGCCATTAGGATAAGCAGTAGTGTGTAAGTTCACGTAATAATGATTAGCCATCAGTTCAGTAATTTGTGCATCAGTAATAGAACCAGATACAGATATGGGAGAGGTAGATACACTGGCATCAGGAAACGGAATAACAATTGTGCCGTCTGCCGCATGTATATGACCATGTATTGGTACCAATCCTGAAAAATTTACTTTAAGATCAAATGTTTTAGCAGTCTGATTTAATTTTAGTGTTGCACTGCCTGAAGCTGAAGAAGTTGCGCCTGTAACTGGGGTCAAATTAGCAGTAAATGTCACAATTACTGGTGATGTGTAATTGTCGTCGTAACCATTAGAACACGAAGTCCCAATTAAAAGCAATAGTAGGATTGCCGAAAGGCGAAATAAAGATTTCATAATTATATGCTTTTTAGGTTAGAAGAATATTAAAAAACTATAATTATTAAATTTTATTAAGATTTAATAAATCACTATAAAATTACGATTTTATTTTCAGAACAAACTGTTTTTGTTGTGGTAAAATGCTGTTTTTTAGTTGTTTGTGATTTGGTGATTAGGAAGTAAAGAGGTTTATTGATGATGATAAGGTTCATTTCGTAAAATCGTAAATCCGCGGTACAATTGTTCGATAAAAAATAAACGAACCATTTGATGTGAAAAGGTCATTAGCGAAAGCGAAACTTTTCCTTGAGCTTTTTTGTAAACCGTTTCAGAAAATCCATAAGGTCCGCCAATTACGAAAACCAACGTTTTTACGCCAGAATTCATTTTCTTTTGCAGTTCTTCAGAAAAACCGACGCTGGAGAACGTTTTTCCGTTTTCGTCTAATAAAATCAATTGATCGGTTGCTGAAAGTTTTGAAAGAATCAATTCGCCTTCTTTTTCTTTTTGCTGGCTTTCAGATAAGTTTTTTACGTTTTTGATATCTGGAATAATTTCCAATTCAAATTTGATGTAAAACGACAGACGTTTGGTATAATCGTCAATCAAAGTTTGAAGCGATTTATTATCTGTTTTGCCTATTGCGATGAGTTTGATGTTCATTGGTTAAGTTTTTTTTAAGCCACGAATTCACGAATTAATTTTAAAATAATTTTAGCCACAGATTTCACAGATTAACACAGATTAAATTATTTTACGCTAAGTAAAAATCCTTTTAATTCTTTTTAATCTGTGGCTAAAAAAACTATTTTTTATTCTCAAAAACCGTTACGAAATGTTCTACAATTGGAAAAGGTTCGTAATAATGATGCAAAATCTTTTTCCATTCCAAATACTCTTCAGAAGTTCTGAAACCCACTGTGTGATCTTCAAGTGTATTCCAATCGACCAATAAAAGGTATTTGTTTTCAACTTCAAGACATTTTTCTAAACGATGTCCTAAGTAGCCATCAATTGAAGAAATGTATTGGCTTGCTTTTGCAAAATCAGCTTCAAATTGATTTGCCAATTCTGGTTTTACATATAGAAATGCGGCTTCTAGTATCATTATTTAATATATTTTATCTGCTCGATCTGCAAAATCTGCGGAGAATAATTTTTGCTCTCGCAGATTTAGCAGATTTATTTTTAATTCATTTATAAAAAAATCTGTTTGTATCTGCTTCAATCTATTTTAAATCTGCGTGAAACCTTATCTACGCAATAAATCTAATTTTTAGAAAACTTCGCTTCGAAAGTTTTAAAACGATTATCTAAATCTTTAATCAATTGTTTTTTTACCGACGCATCTTGGATGAAACTATAATTGATGCTGTTGTAAACATATTTTTTAATGGTTTCGTAGTTTACATCAGGATATCTTTTTGCCAGTAAAACATATTGCTCCGTCATATTGCTTCTTAAAATTCCCGCATCGTCTGTACTGATTACAATTGGAACATTAAATTCTTTATAAAGGGTAAATGGATGTCTGTTTTCTTTTACTTTCAAAATGAATTCGTTACTCACTAAATTGATTTCAATCGGAATATTTTTTTGAGCCATATATTTCAATAAATCATACGAATTGGCTTCGTAAGCAATATCAACTCCGTGACCAATTCTGTTGGCGCCTGCCAAATAAATGGCATCGTTAATATGCCACGTTAATTCTTCAGGCTGAACCAAACCTAAAGTCAATTCACCCGCGTGGAGCGTATATTTTACGTCAGGGAATTTAGAATGGCAATATTTGAACATAACCATGTGTAGCCAATAATCTTTCATAGAATTTTCACCATGTTCTGGAGAAACGATGTTTACACCTGCAGTTAGTTTGCTTTCGCTTGAGGAAATAAAAGCAATAACTAGATTTTTGAATAAATCTACAGGTTCCATAAAACGAAGCACAAAATTTTGATAACGCATGGTGAACTTTTCGTCATCTATTTTTAAATCCTTATGCAGTTTTGCAATGAAATTGGTATTGAAATCATCGGCATATTTTTTGGCATCTTTTTTCTGAAGCGATTTGTACAATTCATCCAAAAGTTTTAAAACTGCTTTTTCATCTTTTTGAGTTGAAGCCTGGCGTAATTTGGCGTTAAAATCATCTAAATCAGAAACATTCATATCACAAGGAATTGTTGATAATTGTGTTTCGATATAGCTTACATTTTCAGCAATGGCGCGTTTTTTTAATTCCAACATTCCTTCTGCAAAATGACCAGCAATTGTTGGCTCAAATTTCACGAAAGAATCAAAAAACTGATCATCAGAAGGTACAGACCCATTATAGTCTTTAATTGACCAAGTCTGCATAATCTGCTGTTCGTAATACTCTAATTTTCCTTTGTTTTTGATAGATGAAAAGTTCTCCCAGTTTCCGTTTGAAGGTTTAGTTTTAGAAACGGCCATAGTTTCCAGATTCAAATAAAAGTCTTCTGCAATAGCTCTTTCTAAAAGCGGTTCTGCATAAACTGATCCTGAAAAATGGTGGTGTAAATCGCCTCCTTTAGGCATTTGTTGAAAGAAAGCGGTTAAGAGAGCTTCATTATTTCTGATTTTTTCCAAATAACTCTCAGCCGATTGAGAAAAGCCGATTTGTGCTATAAAAAAACAGAAAAGCGTAATTATTCTTGTCATACTCTAAGATTAAATTACGCGCAAATATACGATTTTTTTTTGAGGTTCAAAGTTGCAAAGTTACATAGGGGCAAAGTTTAGAATAAACGATTAATAGCAATTAAATAAAAAAAGACGCACAGCAGTGCGTCTCTACAATAAGCCTTTGTCCTAACTTTGAACCTTTGTAACTTACGAAAAAAGTACATCACGAATTTCCTCAACCTTATCAAAAACACTTTTTGCAAAAGGACATAGCGGAATGATTTTCAAATTATTTGCTCTCGCATATTCTACAGAAGCCATAACCAATTTTTTACCAACACCTTTTCCGTTAAAATCAGGATTTACTTCGGTATGATCGATTATAAATTTAGTGTCTCCTGCCCAAGTATAAGTCATTTTTCCTGCTTCTTTTCCGTCTTCTACTGCTTCAAAATATCCTCTTTTTGTATCGTTTATTTGCTGAATTTCCATTGTAATTATATTAATGTCGTTTTAATTTCGATTGAATGTGTCAATGTTTTATGGATTGGACAACTGTTTGCAATCGTTTCTAATCTTTGTCTTTGCGTTTCGTCTACTTCACCGATTACTTCAATTCTTCTGGTAAATGAGGTGCAATTTCGCTCTGAGTCTCTTTCAAAATCAATTTTGATATTGATTTCTTCAACGTTCCATTGCTTGCGATTAATGTACATTCGTAAAGTAATCAAGGTGCAAGAAGCTAATGATGACGCTAAAAGTTCAGTAGGATTTAAACCTAAATTTTTTCCGCCTAATGATTGAGGTTCGTCAGAAATTAAAACATTTCCGCTGGCAGATGTAATTTCCGTTCGATACAGACGCGTATCTATTTTTGCTGAAATTGTATCCATAATTATTTAATTCTTGGTTCTGGTAATGGAACAAATTCGGTTTCGCCAGGAACTTTCGGGAAAGTTTGATTTGTCCAGTCAGTTTTGGCTTTTTCGATGAGGTTTTTATCAGAAGAAACGAAGTTCCAAAAGATAAAATGTTCTTCAGGAAAAGGTTCTCCGCCAAAAAGATAAACAGTAGAGTTAGCAGCAATTTCGAACTCGCAAAGTGAAGCTTCAGTTGTAATTAAAATCTGTTTTGGATCGTAAACATGTTCGCCATTTTTGATGCTTCCTTCCAAAATATATAAACCACTTTCGCCAAATAAATGATGACCGATATTGATTTTTTTAGCTTCTTTACTTTTAATTTCAATAAAGTATAACGGACTATAAACAGGAACTGGCGATTTTTTGCCAAAAGCTTCACCAGCAATTAATTTATATGAAACACCGTCTTCTTCCCAAGCTGGAATATCATCTGCTTCCACATGCGTGAAATTCGGATCCATTTGTTCCAATTCTTTCGGAAGCGCCACCCAAATCTGCAATCCGTGAAGCATTTTGTCTGAATGTCTTAAATATTCTGGAGTTCTTTCAGAATGAACAATACCTTTTCCAGCTGTCATCCAGTTTACGGCTCCAGGTTTTATTTCCAATTCTGTTCCTAAACTATCACGGTGCATAATGCTTCCTTCAAACAAAAATGTTAGTGTAGAAAGTCCGATATGCGGATGCGGAGGAACATCCATATTTTCGTGGTCACTTAAATGTGCAGGTCCCATATGGTCGATAAATACAAATGGACCAACGGCTCTTTTTTCACGGAAAGGCAATAAACGGCCTACCAAAAAGTTGCCAATATTGGCAGCACGTTCTTCGATTATTAAACTGATATTTGACATGGTATTATTTGATTTGAAAACAAAATTACAGTAGTTGTGCTTTTCTATAACTTAATTTAGATTAAGAAAAGTTGTTTTTAGTATTATCTATAAAATTAAGGAAAATGTGGAATAATTCAAATGCTCCTTATTATGGGTTCCTCGGAATGACAAAAAAATGCGAGGATTCATTATCATTACGTTTAATCAATCAACTCAAATTCCAAAACTTCACTTTCAGTTCCATTAATAATAATCGATAATTGATGCGCCCCAGTATGAAAAACTCTCGTTGTGATTAACTTAAAAGATTGGTTTCTTTCAATTTTGGTTAATTGATTTGGATGATACACCTTTTCACTAATTTTAAAGACTTTTTTTGCCAAATGTCCTTTTGCTTTTTTGTAATGGACGGCATATTCTAAACGAACTGTTTTTGGCTCTTCATTTTTATTGTTTAAATGAAATTGAAACTGAAGATAATCACCAATTTTTACGACAGGCGTTTTGATTTCGAAAGAAGAAAGTTTAATATTGGTGCTTTCTAAACCATAATGGCTTAAAATTTCAGGATGACCTTGTTTTAATAAAGTTCGCGAGCCATGTTTGATAATTCCGTCAGTTTCTTTGCTGTGGCCTTTCCATTTCGAAGCAATTCCGAGCACAATCTGCGGATTATCTTTAGCAATATCGTTTAAATTATTGGCTACGCTTCTGCGGACATATTCTGAAGGATCATTTTTTAAATTCTCCAAAATCGGTATAATAGAAGAAGGATCTTTCTTTAAAAATGGAATCGCCATTGCCCAAGGTAATCTCGGGCGCGAACCTTCGCTTGCTAAACGTCGAACATGATGATTTTTGTGCAATGACCATTTTATCATTTCGTCAATCATTTTCTCCTTATATTTTAAAATGAAAGGACGAACGGCAAATTCACAGCTTATAAATTGGGTTACAGAAACAAAGGCTTTCTTTGAAGTTTTAAAATCGTCTAAACCGTACATTTCAATATAATCGGCAAAGAAAATGAAAGCAAGGTTTCCTTCTGTAAAACTATTTTTCTTTAAACTTTCTATGATTTTATCAATCAATGAAACAGCTTCGGGAAAATTTTGAGGCATAAATTGATGTAACACTACTGTTGTATGTTTCATTCTTTCTTTCCATTCCTTTTGAGCAAAATCGCCTTCATAAATCGCTTCAATAAATTTTTCTTTATTGAACGCTGGATAAACTTCGGCAACAGCCTTACTGAAATTTTCGTAAAAAGAAACGGAGTAAATGTCTTTAATTAATCCCATATTTTGTTTGATTGAAGCTCAAAGATATTTAATTGAACGTTTATTAAGAGATTAAGTGTTGTTAAGAATTGTAACTTTATTTTTCAGAATATCTTAAGGGTTAAAAAAGAGATATTTAATGTTTTGTATAATTTTTCATGTTATTGGAATTTTCAAATCCATAAAATATATCCTAATTTAGCATTATTAATAAAAATAGCAAAATGATAAGCAAAGTTCAATTTCAAGCAGAATTAAAACTCTTAATAGAAAATGCCATAAGAGAAGATGTCGGACCGGGCGATTATAGTTCGCTGGCTTGTATTCCAGATACTGCTCATGGTCAGGCGAAACTATTGGTAAAAGATCAGGGAATCATTGCCGGAGTTGAACTTGCCAAAATGATATTTGAACATGTAGATCCGAAATTGAAAGTAAAAACTTTTATAGAAGACGGTACGCGTGTAGAATATGGTGAAATTGTTTTTGAAGTTTCTGGCAGCTCGCAATCTATTTTAAAAGCCGAAAGAGTGGTTTTGAACACTATGCAAAGAATGTCAGCAATCGCTACAAAAACCAATCATTTAATGCAGCTTTTGGAAGGTACAAACGCAAAAATTTTGGATACGCGTAAAACGACTCCAAATTTTAGAGTGGCAGAAAAATGGGCTGTCAAAATTGGCGGAGGCGAAAATCATCGTTATGCGTTGTATGACATGATCATGCTAAAAGACAATCATATTGATTTTGCTGGCGGAATTACACGCGCTATTGCAAAAACTAAAGAATATCTGAAAGAGAATAATCTTGACTTGAAAATTATTGTTGAAGCTCGTGATTTGGATGAAATCAGAGAAATTTTATTGAGCGATGGAGTTCATAGAATTCTGATAGACAACTTTAACTATGAAGATACAAAAACGGCAGTAAATTTGATTGGTTCAAAATGTCAGACAGAATCTTCTGGAAATATCAGTGAAAAAACAGTTCGCGAATATGCTTTGTGCGGTGTAAATTATATTTCGTCTGGTGCTTTGACGCATTCTGTCTATAATATGGATTTGAGCCTAAAAGCTTTTTAAAATTGTTAGTTGTAAATTATCAATTATTAATTTAAAAATCTAAAAGTCTAACATCTAAGAAGTCTAAAAATCTAAAAAAATGTCGAAAGAGATAGAAGATCAGATTGAGAAGCTGCCTGTAATACGCAATCTGGCCCGACTTTTTAAAAGAATAAAATTCCCTTGGTTAGAGGGATTTTCTTTGTATGATTTGCTCGAAATGTACTCTTTAGGAATTCTTGAAGGGGCTTTTTCATATCATGCAAGTGCTGTTTCTTTTAGCTTTTTCATGGCATTATTTCCTTTTGCTTTATTTATTTTAAACTTAATACCGTTTATTCCGATAGATAATTTTCAGGAAGATTTTCTGCAGTTTGTGCAGCAGAGTGTTCCTCCAAATACATTTGATGCAATTAGTAAAATTATCAGCGATATCTTAAATAATAGTCACTCAGGATTATTATCATCAGGTTTTTTGCTTTCGATTTTTTTGATGGCAAATGGAATTAATGGGATTTTAAGTGGCTTTGAATCTTCAAAACATGTTTTTGATAAACGCGGATTTTTTAAACAATATCTTGTTGCACTAGCAATTTCTCTTGTAATGACAGTTATTTTGTTTGTAACAGTAGCTACGATTGTAGTTTTTGAGGTTTTCATTCAAAAAACCATTATTCAAGATGTGCTGAGCGATCGTATTCCGCTGATTATTTTAGGACGATATTTATTCGTGATCTTAATGATTTTGATAACATCTTCAATATTATTGCGTTATGGAACAAAGCAGTATAATAAAGTGCCTTTTATTAGTATTGGTTCTGTTTTTACGACGGTCTTAATTGTTATATCTTCGTTCTTTTTTGGGATTTGGGTTATAAAATTTTCAAAATACAACGAACTTTATGGTTCAATTGGGACATTATTAATTCTAATGTTTTATATTTGGATAAACTGTATGATTCTGCTTTTAGGGTTCGAATTGAATGCTTCTATCAGAAAATTAAAACAAAAAAAAGAAAAATAATATGAAAAATTTGATGCTAACTATCGGAGTGTTCTTCTTTGCCCTAACCATGCAAAGTCAAAGTGTAATTGGAAAATGGAAGACAATTGACGATGAAACTGGCGAAGCAAAATCGATTGTTGAGATTTACGAGAAATCAGGAAAAATATATGGTAAGGTCGTAGATATTCTTCGTGAAGGCCACAAAAAAGATGTTTGTGTAAAATGTGATGGTACCGAAAAAAACAAACCTATTTTAGGAATGGTTATTATGAACGGACTTAAAAAGGATGGTTCTGAATATAACGGAGGAACAATCTTGGATCCTACAAGCGGTAAAAAATACAAATGTTATGTTACTTTAGAATCTTCAGATAAATTGAAACTTCGCGGTTACGTTGGAATTTCTTTGATGGGAAGAACGCAATACTGGACGAGAGTAAAAAATTAATTACAATCTAATGCGAAAATTAACTTCGATAATTTTATTCTTAGTCGCAGTTTCAAATAGTTTTGGACAATCTAAGAATTCGCCATTACCAATAAGTCATCTAACAGGTGACTTTTATGTTTATAAAACATTTCATGATTACAACGGGACACTGATTTCTGCCAATGCCATGTATGTAGTTACAGACAAAGGCGTTGTGCTTTTTGATGCGCCTTGGGACAAAACGCAGTTTCAGCCATTATTGGATAGCATAAAAGCAAAACATAATAAAGAGGTTGTTATGCTTTTTGGCACGCATTCTCATGACGATCGTGCGGGAGGGTTTGATTTTTATAGAAAAAAGGGAATTAAAACCTATTCTGGCAAATTAACTGATGAGATTCTGAAAAGTAAAAACGAACCAAGAGCTGAATTTGTAATTCCAAACGATACCGTTTTTACCGTTGGACAGTATAAATTTCAAGTATATTATCCTGGAAAAGGACATGCGCCAGATAATATCGTAGTCTGGTTTGGGAAAGAGAAAGTCCTTTATGGCGGATGTTTTATAAAAAGTGTTGAAGCAAAAGATTTAGGCTATTTAGGAGATGCCGATGTGAAAGAATGGGAAAAATCGATAAAAAGAGTTCAGTCAAAATTTAAAAATCCCAAATATGTTATTCCGGGACATGATGGCGGAACTACCAATAAATCTATAAATCATACTTTAAAGCTGGTTCAAGATTATAATTTTTCAAAAAGCGCTTCTCTTAAAACTGGCCAGAAATAATTACTGGCTTATACAATATTTTCATGCATTTCATCGAAGTCATTTTACCGCTTTCCTTAGCGAAGACATTTACCTATAGAATTTCTGAAGCTGAATTTCATTTCATTAAAAAAGGAATGCGAGTTGCTGTGCCATTTGGCAAAAGCAAAATATACACAGCGCTGGTTTTGGATGTTCATGAAAATGCACCAACATTGTATGAAGCGAAAGAAATTCATCAGATTTTAGACGAAAAACCAATTGCTACCGAAATTCAAATTAAACATTGGCTTTGGATAGCGAATTATTACATGTGCGGTATTGGCGATGTGTATCGAGGGGCATTTCCAAGCGGATTGTTACTGGAAAGTGAAACCATTATTTCTCATAAGTCTGATGTTGTGGTAAACGACAGCGAGCTTTCTGATGACGAGTTTTTGATTTATGAAGCTTTGCACCATCAGAGTTCATTGAAGGTTCAGGAAATTGTTTCGATTTTAAACAAAAAAAACATACTTCCGATTCTGCAAAAACTGATTGCGAAGGATATTATTTTTTTGGATGAAGAAATAAAAGAAACCTACAAGCCCAAATTGGTTCGATATGTAAAATTACATTCCAAATATGAATCTGATAATGGTTTGGAAGAATTGATGGGCGTGCTGAAAAATGCTAATAAACAAAAAGAAATTGTTTTGGCTTATTTTCAAATCAGCGCCTCAGAAAAAAAGCCAATTACGGTAAAGAAGCTTACTGAAGTCTCAAATGCAGGATCTGCAGCGGTAAAATCATTAGTCGAAAAAGAAATATTTGAAGAATATTATTTACAGCATGACCGTGTTACATTTGATGGAGAAAAATCGGAAAAGGAATTGAAGTTGAGTCAGGCGCAAGAAAATGCTTTCTCTGAGATAAAAAACAGTTTTGTAGAGAAAGAAGTTTGCTTGCTGCATGGTGTAACATCGAGCGGAAAGACTGAGATTTATATTAAGTTAATCGAAGAATATCTGCATACAGGAAAACAAGTTTTGTATCTGTTGCCGGAAATTGCACTTACTACGCAGCTGGTCTCGAGATTACGTCTTCATTTTGGCGATAAAGTAGCTGTTTTTCATTCTAAATACAGCAATAATGAAAGAGTTGAGGTTTGGAGGCAAACGCTTGAGAATTCGCCTAAAGCACAAATTGTAATAGGAGCGAGATCGGCTTTGTTTTTGCCTTTTAACGATTTGGGACTATTAATTGTTGACGAAGAGCATGAGCAGACTTTCAAACAGACTGATCCTGCGCCCAGATATCATGCGAGAGATGCGGCTATAGTTTTGGCTAATTTTCATAAGGCTAAGGTCTTATTAGGCTCAGCAACGCCTAGCATCGAAACTTATTTTAACACTCAAAATGATAAATACGGATTGGTAACTCTTTCCGAACGTTATAAAAATGTTCGTTTGCCTGAAGTGATTTTGGTTGATTTAAAAGACAAGCATTTCAGGAAAAGGATGACAGGGCATTTTAGTGATCTTTTAATTGAAGAAATCGCAGAATCGTTGTCGTTAGGGGAGCAGGTTATTTTATTTCAAAATAGGAGAGGATATTCGCCTATAATCGAATGTTTGACTTGCGGTCACGTTCCGCATTGCCAGCAGTGTGATGTGAGTTTGACTTATCATAAACACAAAAATCAGCTTCGTTGCCATTATTGCGGCTATTCAATTGCAAAACCTACTAATTGCCACAGCTGCTCGAGTATAGATTTGACCACAAAAGGATTTGGAACAGAGCAGATAGAGCAGGAGCTGACTTCTCTTTTTCCGAAAGCGAAAACGGCAAGAATGGACCAAGATACGACTCGAGGCAAATTTGGTTTTGAAAAAATAATCGATACATTTAAAAATCGTGAAATCGATATTTTGGTAGGAACGCAAATGTTGGCCAAAGGACTTGATTTTGATAATGTTGGTTTGGTTGGAATTATGAATGCTGATAATATGCTTCATCATCCAGATTTTAGAGCTTTTGAGCGTAGTTTTCAGATGATGACTCAAGTGGCAGGAAGAGCAGGAAGATCTGAAAAACAGGGGAAGGTCGTTATTCAGACTTATAATCCGAATCATAATACAATCCAACAAGTTACAGATCATAATTATATAGGTATGTATAAAGAGCAATTGTATGACAGGCAAATTTATAGATATCCGCCTTATTTCAGAATTATAAAGCTTACGCTAAAGCACAAAGATTTTGACAAACTGAAAGAGGGGGCAATGTGGTTATATCAGGTTTTGAGCCAGAATTTGGGAATGCCGGTTTTAGGTCCAGAAGAGCCTGCTATAAGCAGAATTCGGAATGAATATATTAGAACTATTTTGATTAAAATTCCTCAAAATCTTCATTTAGGGAACACAAAAAAAACTATTCAGAAAATGCTGAATAGTTTTGAAGCTGTGGCTCAATATAGAGCTATAAAAGTTGTGATTAATGTAGATTTCTATTAACCAGCAATTAAGAAGAAGTTGAAAGTGCTTTTACTAAATCTTCTTTTTTGTTGCGGCTTAATGGTATTTTGGTAATTCCTATTTCGGCAAATTTGCTGTTAAAGCGCTCAACCTTGTCTATATTAATAATATATGATTTGTGAACACGGATAAATTTGTCTTTCGATAAATCATTTTCAAAAGATTTCATGGTAGAAAGAACCAGGTTGCTGTCGTCCTCAGTTACTACTCTCACGTAATCTCCAAAAGCTTCAATCCATTTTATTTTTGAAGTGAAGATTTTAAGTTTTTTTAGATTACTTTTGATGAATATATGCTCGCCTTCTTCTTCTTTGATGTCTTTTTTAAGCAGATGCATATCGATTGCTCTTTTTACAGAGGCATTAAAGCGGTCTACTGCAATTGGTTTTTGAAGATAGTCGGTAGCATCATAGTCGAAAGCTTTTAAAGCATATTCGGCTTTAGAGGTTATAAATATAATCTGCGGTTTTGATTTTAGTCCGTCAAGGAAATCAAAGCCGTTAATTACAGGCATTTCTATGTCAAGAAATATTAAATCGATATTATTTAATGAGATACAACTTTTTGCTTCAATTGCATTAGAAAAATCCCCGATTAAATGCAAGCCTGGGTGATTATTAACCAATTTGGCAATAATTGTCCTTTGTATAGAACTATCATCTACAACAACACAGTTTAGTTTCATAACATTTAAATTTAGAATAAATTCAGGATAGCAGTAGTAAATGTATTATTTTTTTGTAAAAAAAACTAAAGTTGAGGCATCTTTTTTGCATTACGACGAATAAAAGGAAAAAAATGTTGTATATATAAATTAAATGCTTACTTTTGCACCCAATTTTAACAAATAAATTTTTTATTTATGAATCATTATGAAACTGTTTTCATTTTAAATCCCGTTTTATCTGAGGTTCAGGTGAAGGAAACAGTAACGAAATTTGAAGAATTTCTTACTAGTAGAGGAGCTGAAATGGTATCGAAAGAGGATTGGGGTCTTAAAAAAATGGCTTACGAAATCCAAAACAAAAAAAGTGGTTTTTATCACTTATTCGAATTCAAAGTTCCAGGAGAAGTTCTACTTGCTTTTGAAACTGAATTTAGACGTGACGAAAGAGTTATGCGTTTCTTAACTGTAAGTTTAGATAAACATGCTATTGCGTGGGCGGAAAGAAGAAGAGCAAAATTAAAATCTACTAAAGCGTAATTATTATGTCTACAATTGAGCAATCTGCAAAAGGAAAAAAAGACGGAGATATCAGATATTTAACGCCTTTAAACATTGAAACTAACAAAACTAAAAAGTATTGCCGTTTTAAAAAATCTGGAATCAAATATATCGATTATAAAGATGCTGATTTCTTATTGAAATTCGTTAATGAGCAAGGAAAAATTCTTCCTCGTCGTTTAACTGGAACTTCATTAAAATACCAAAGAAAAGTTTCTGTAGCTGTAAAAAGAGCTCGTCACTTAGCTTTAATGCCATACGTGGCCGATTTATTAAAATAGTATAAAAATCTAGTCGCTGGTTTCTGTTAGAACAGAACCTAACTTCTAAAATATAAGGACAACAACATGGAAATTATTTTAAAACAAGACGTACAGAACTTAGGATTTAAAGATGATGTAGTATCTGTAAAACCTGGTTACGGACGTAACTTTTTAATTCCTCAAGGATTCGCTACTTTAGCAACTCCTTCTGCTAAAAAAGTTTTAGCTGAAAATCTAAAACAAAGAGCACACAAAGAAGCTAAAATTGTTGCTGATGCAAAAGCATTAGCAGAAGCGATTAAAGCTCTTGAAATTAAAATTTCTGCAAAAGCTGGTGGAGAGAAACTTTTTGGTTCTATCACAAACATCGACATTGCTGAAGCTTTAGAAAAATCTGGAAACACTATCGATAGAAAATTCATCACTAGTGGTATCGTAAAACGTATTGGAAAATACAATGCAAGTATCCGTTTACACAGAGATGTAATTGTTGAGTTACCATACGAAATTGTTGCTGAAAAGTAATAGTTTTAAAACCTATATTAAAATCCCGATGTAAATCGGGATTTTTTTTGCTTAAAAAAACTGACACTAACAATTAGATTTATGGCTGAGGCTTAGAGCTTGCAGCGTAAAGTTTAAAACTTAAAGGGAAATGAAATACGCGAGATTAACAAAAGAGCAGTTTGATGAATTACATGCTGAATTTGCAAGTTTTTTGGCTACACAAGCAATAGATAGAAAGGAGTGGGAAGAACTTAAAGTTAATAAACCAGAAGTTGCAGAACAGGAACTTGATGTTTTTTCAGATTTGATCTGGGAAGGCGTATTGACTAGAGCAGAATATTTGGAGCACTTTTCTAAGAATCATATCTTTTTATTTCATTGTTTTGATACGTACATTCAATCTATTGTTTTGAAATCATTTTCTCCTGAAGTTGATTTTTTAACTAAAGACGGACTTCAATGGTTGAGCGATAACATGTTTACCGACAATATTGAAATGAAGGTAGGGAAGAAAGTATTTACAGAAGAACGAAATACTTCAATTTTTGAATTGATTAAACAAGGTGCTTTTTTAAGTGACGGTCAATTATTTAATCAAATTAATACCATTATCGAATCTTAATTCTAGTTTTTAGGAAATTTTTAGATGGCAATCAATTCACAAATAATTGTTTGCCATTTTTATTTTTTAACTTTTGTTTAATGTTTTTGTTAATTTTCACCCCGTATTTCTACGTGATTATTTACAATCTTTCAATGTATTTTTAAATTGAACTTTTTTTAGAAATTATTGTTAATAAACACTTCATAATAGACAATTTTGCCATTAAAATCTTTTATATATGTAAGATTTTACTTTGTTTTTGTCGATTTAACATATTTTATTCATTATTTTGTTTAGTGAATAAATGGCAATGGAATTATGTTAAATGTAGCGATTTTTCTAATGTTTTAAGTCCTCTGGAGTTTTCAAATTAAAGTTTTAAGAATAAATTATAAGAATTTTAGGCTTGTTTTATGTTTTTGTTTTTCCTAATTTTAGGTAACAAAAGTTAAACAAAGTTTTTCTTTTGGTTTCTAAACATACAGGTAAAATTATTTTACTAATTGTTGAGATTGAAATTAGAACAATTAAATAATAACTTAATAAGTCTGCTTATGGAATTGACAATTACTTTCTTTATCAAATTTACTTTAGTTGTTTGCCTTATTTTAGCTTTATTTTTTACCCTATTAAGCTTACTTCATCTTAACAATAATTTTAATCGTTACAATATATTTAAATTTTTGTCAAAAGGTTTACCTTTTGGTGTGCTGTCTTATAATTACCCCATTGGGTGTGCCAATTATAAGGAGCAATAATTTTATTGGATATACTGAAGATTCTAATCAAGCTTACAGCTTGATATTTTAGGAAAGACTAATCAACTTTCTCTAAAAAATGAATTGGCCATATATATAGAATTCCCCAGTTCTACTTCAACTTAAAAATTTTCATTATGAAAATTATACCTACAACAAATCACTCCTCTGGGAAAACTGACAACAATCATTTTTCCTGAAAAAGCGGAACTTATTTTGTCTCAAAGAGATCGAATTTGTTCTCCGGTATATTTTGGTATACCGAATTCAGCATAATTTTTTTTATTAAAACAGAGTTTAACAGCTTTTTTATGAGTTGCTGTATTTTGTTTTAACTGTTTGATTTTTAATTGATTGTTTAATTGCGTAGGTGCTTGCACTTACTGCGAGAGGTGTTTTATTGTCCATTTTCTAATCTTCCAAATTATGAAAAAAAAATTTACTTTTTGTAATCTCATTCCTCAAATGAGATTATTAGGACTTTTAACTTTATTCTTGATATGCACTAATGCATTCTCTCAGACTATTTGTAGACCTGTGTCTCAGACAAATAGTGCGGGAGGAGGGCTTTTGTGTTTAGGAGTTGATGTTAATAGTCCCGCCAATGCTTTTGATAGCGATGGCTTATCCACTTATGCGACCTTATCAAATGGTGTCGCAGTAGCTGGGTGTTTTGCAGAAGAAACAATGACTTTAAACCAAACGGCCCGAGCTGGTGATCAAGTTGCAATATACATTGGTACTGGCAACGGATTGCTTGATTTAAGTTTGTTATCAAATGCAACAGTTCAGGCTAAAAATTCTGGAACCAATGTAGGTTCAAGTGTGGCTTTAAATAGTCCGCTTTTGAATTTGAGTTTGTTAAGCGGCAATACTGTTGCCGTTGCAAAATTTCCTATTACGGGTGATACCAACCAAATTCAAATTCAAGTTGGAGGAGGTTTGTTAGCTCTTCTAACAAGCTTAAGAGTTTACGATGTTAGACTGGAATTTGCGCAGCCAACTGTCTCAGGTGGTTTAACACAGACTGTTTGTGCTGGAGCTCCCATAACTCTTACGGCTACACCAGCAGCAGGTACCACTCTAACGTGGTATAATTCCGAATTTTCTACTACTGCTTTAGCAGTGGGAAATACATATACAACACCTGCCTTAACATCAAATACGACATATTATATAGGAATAACTAGAGCTGCAGGTTGCGAAGGAAATGTTCGTGTGCCAGTGGTTTTAAATGTTTCTAATCCAGTTGCACCTGCAATTAGTAACACAGGACTTACCGTTTGTTCTACAGGATCTACACAACAGACTACTTTGTCAGTCGTAAATGCTGTTCCAGGAACAACTTATTCTTGGTATGCTGCTTCAAATGGAGGCACCGCATTAGCAACAGGTACAACTTATTCGCCAACTGTTCCTTTAGGAACTACTCCATTTTTTGTGGAAGGTTCTATAGGAAGTTGTGTTAGCCCGACTCGTACTCAAGTTAATGTTGTTTCTACAGCAGTTCCAGCCACACCTACGGTCTTGACACAAAGTGTAACAATTCAATCTGGTCAGAATGCAACTTTAAATGCCACAACTTCAGAAGTTGGAGCACAATTAAATTGGTATGAAACGGCTACTGGCGGAACAGCAGTTGCGACAAATACAGCTACTTTTACAACGCCAATTTTAACAGCTACGAAAACCTATTATGTTGAAGCGCAAAGTCCAAATGGAAATTGTGTAAGTGCAACTAGAGTACCGGTTACTGTAACAGTTCAGCCAGCTTCACTAATGGGCTGTCTTGAAGCAGGAAGTCAGCAGATTGCTCAAAACGGTTTGTGTTTATTATGTAGTTCTGCAAATCCGAATTTTTCTGTAGATGGAAATACGGCAACTGCAACTCGATTAACTGTTCCAGTTGGATTGGTGAATGGCTATATTCAGCAGACATTACAATTTAATAATCCGGGAAAAGCTGGAGATATTGTTGACGTTGAATTAGAATTGCCAGGAGGTTTAGCTGACGTACAGTTATTAAGCGCAGTTAGTTTAGCAACATATAATGGATTAACTTATAATAATGATCGAGTTGCTATAAATAATCCTCTTATTACTTTGCAATTATTAAGTGGCAATAGATTTAGAGCAAGCGTTATAGCGGGAGCCAATTTTGATCGGGTAGAGATTCGACTAGGAGGTCTAGCAACAGTTTTGACAAGCGTAGATATTTATCAGGTTGCATATAGATACAAAGCACCTACTATAACTGGAGATACAACTATTTGCAGCGGATCAAGCACGACTTTGACAGCAGCATTAGCAGTAGGAGAAACTGTAAATTGGTATAGTACTGCCACAGGAGGAGCTTCATTAGCTTCTACAGCTGCATTTACAACTCCAGCTTTAACAGCGCCAACGACTTATTACGTTGAGGTTACAAGAAATGGCTGTGTAAATAGCGAAAGAAATCCAGTTCAAGTATTAATTGATAATCCTGTATTGCCTACTGTTACTGCATCGCCTACAACTATTTGTAGTGGTCAGACTACGACTTTAACTGTCCAAGCACCTGTTGCTGGTACTACATATAATTGGTACGATGCTGCCACAGGCGGAACTTTACTATTTACAGGTAATTCTTTTACGACTCCTGTATTAACTGTCAATACATCTTATTTTGTAGAAGCTGCTATTGGTGCATGTACAACGCCAACACGCACAGCAGTAAATTTGACTGTAAGTCCAATACCTGCAACACCAACTTTTACATCATCTAATGTAATTATTCAGTCTGGTCAAAGTGCTACATTGACTATTGCAAATCCAGTTGCTGGAGTAAGATACAATTGGTTTGATGCGGCAACAAATGGAAATCTAGTGGCTAGTAATGTTACTTCCTTTACGACTCCAATATTAACAAGTAATCAAACTTATTATGTAGAGGCTTCTAGTATAGCTACTGATTGTGCTAATACTGCAAGAGGTGCTGTAACGGTTACTGTAATAGCTAGTGCAAGCACATGTTTGCAAGCTAGCTCTCAAACATCATCAAATGATGGTATATTATGCGTCTTATGTGCACCCACTAATCCAAATCTAGCTGTTGATGGCGATATCACAACTTTTTCACAGCTTAGTGTGCCAGTTGGTGTGGGCGCATATCTGCAACAGCAATTAATTTTTGCAACTCCAGGTTTGGCAGGAGATATCATCGATGTCGATTTAGAAGTTCCAGGAGGGCTTTTAGATATAGGGGCATTATCTAATGTTACTCTTGCAACTTATAATGGCGCCACTTATAATAATGACAGAACAGCGGTAAATGGCGGATTGTTAAGCATTCAATTATTATTTGGAAATAAATTTAAAGCTAGTTTTACTGCAACAGCACCGTTTGATCGTATAGAAGTGCGATTGGGAGGTACTGCAACTTTATTAAGTAATTTATATATTTACCAAGCAGCTTATAGATATCCAAATGCTACAATTACTGGAGCATCAACACCAATTTGTGCTGGGCAAACAGCTAATTTATCTGCAAATTCATCAGGAGGAGAAACTTATGTATGGTATGATGCTCCAACTGGCGGAAATATTGTAGCTGTAGCTCCTACAGCCGCTTTAACAGCTAATACTACATATTACTTAGAAACGACTCGTGGGACTTGTGTTAACAGCTTGCGTCAAGCAGTTACAGTTAATGTTTTACCAATTCCAACTGCAACGGATATTGTTATTACAAGTCCTGTTGAAGCTACTTGTGCAGGAACAGCTGTCTTAGCTCCGTCTTCAGCTATAGCTGGTGTTCAGTTTAAATATTATACAGATCAAAATAAAACTACGGAAATTGTAGATGGAAGTATAATTGCGGGAGTAACATTTGCGAAAGACGCTCTAACTGGAGTTCTTTCATTAAGCGGTTTAAATGCCACTGGGGCTCCTTATAATTACTATATCTCTGCATTAAATGGTGGTACTTGTGAAAACGTGAACGGAGATTTAAAACAAGTGACAATTAATTTTCCTTCAACAACACCTTTAACAGTTATCACGACTCCACTGCAAGCTTGTGGAAGCGCTAATTTGGTAAATGCAATCACTAATTTTGATTCGACAGGAGCCACTACTTATACTTTTTATGATCCTTCAAATAATGTTATAACTGCCGATGCAGCTGCAAATATTACAGTAAGCGGAGTTTATTCTATAGAAGCGCAAAGTGCAACAAGTACTTGTCCTTCAGCTAGACAATCTGTAACGGTAACAATTAATGCATTACCAAGCTTGACAGTAACTACTCCACAAGAATCTGTAAACGTAGGAACAGATGTTCCGTTAAATGCAGTTTCTTCGGGAACAATTACATGGTTTAATCCACAAGGAAATCCAATTGCTGGGCCTCCATTTACAACTGGCCCATTAAATATTCCAGGGGTTTATACTTATACAGCTGTTGCAAGTGACGGAATTTGTACTACAACCGCAACTAAAATAATCAATGTAATTGATCTTACAAGCTGTCAAAACTTAACAGAACGAGTTTATGCTTCTGCACAATCTCAAGGTTCCATAATCACTGGAGGTGTTTCAAACGGTGCGAATGCTGTTGACGGAAATCCTCAAACATTCTCAACCATTACAACAGGATTAGGGCTTTTGGGTGTTGGGACAACATGGCAGAATTTAACTTGGTCAGCTCCTATTGCTAAAGGTACTCCAGTAACGGTTAAATTAGGTTCTGAATATAGTTTATTGGCTGTTGGCCAGAATTTATCAGTAGTAGGAACTATTGGAGGAACTCCTATAGGAGCAATGCAGCCTGTTTCTGGGTCATTGTTAAATTTGCTTTCAGGAGATAACACGTATGAATTTACCTTTGTTCCTTCAGATGCATCTGGACCACAAGATTATGATGGTATTCGTATTCAATCAGCTTCACTTTTAAGTGTTGCTCAAAATACAAAAGTATTTGATGCTCATTATAATAAACCAGTTACAGCAGTAACTTGTACTTCAGGAGATATTCAGGATGTTTTTTATGGTGCAACAGATTTAGGAATCGGAGCGGCAACTGCTTTGGTAGGAGTAAGTGATGCTTGGAATATTGCTGACAATGATGTAACTACTTTCGCAACAATGTATAGCGGGGCAGGAGTTTTGGCAGCTGCAGATTTGACCGTGCAATTTAAAACGCCTTCTGTTCTTAGTGATACATTAAGAATTGTGGTTTCGAAACCAGGAACTCTTTTAAGTGTTAATGCACTTACAGGGTTTTCAATTCAACGTTATTTAGGAAATGTGGCAGTTGGTGCTCCAATTCAAAATACAAGTACATTATTAAGTATAAAATTATTGCCAGGAAATTCTTTGGCAATGGTTTTAGTATCTTCTCCAACAGAAATTTACGATAGAGTAAGAATTCGTTTAGGAGGTGTTGCAGGTGTATTAGATTTCTTGAGAGTTCATACTGTACAAAGAACAGCCAATACAACTGTCATTGGTACAGATCCACAGAATAAAATTACGGTCTGTCCAGGATCCGATATTACGCTCCAAATTCCTGAAGTGGCTTGCTCAACTTATCGATGGTACGACGCAGAAACAGGAGGAAACTTAGTTGCAAGCGGACCAACCTTTACGTTGCCAGATAACTTAACTGCAGGAATCTACAGATATTACGTTCAGCCAGTACGTTATGGTTGTGAAAATTACGCAAGAGGAGAAGTTACTGTAGAAGTGAAAGCTTCTGCTCCAGTAAACGCTTTAACAGATATTACTTTAAACGGAGGAACAGCAACTTCAGTTTGTTCTGCTTCTGGAACTGTAACTTTAGCAACAAGCTTAAGCGGAACGCCAGTTTTAACAAATCCTGTTTACCATTGGTATCGTTTTGATGGAACGACTAGTCAGTTAATTCCAGGTGAAACGACTGCACAGTTGGTAGTAAACGGATTGGCTCCGGGAACTTATACTTATTTTGTTGGAGTGAGTTCAGATGAATTTTGTGAAACCGCAGCAGCGGACAGAAAACAAATTACATTCACAATTTTACCTCCTTCAACAGTAAATGATATTTTGGTTGATGACGTGACAATTTGTAATGGTGTTCCAGCATCCTTAACTCCATCGGCGCCAACATTAACTAGTCCAGTATTCACTTGGTACTTAGATGCTAATAAAACACAGCCAATTACAAATGGATCTGTGATAGCAGGAGTTACTTATGCAATAGATGCTGCTGGTGTATTAACCGCTACTGGTTTAACAAAAGCAGTAAGTCCGATAACATATTATGTAGCTGTTGCAAGTACGAATACCTGTGAAAATTTAGCAGGAACATTGCAAGACGCGGTAATTATTGTTAGTGATCCAAATACGCCAACAACTACAAACAGTACTCAGAATTTCTGTTTGTCTTCTGCATCAACAGTTGCAAATATTCAAGTAAATGAAAGCAATGTGGTTTGGTATGATGCCGCTACAGGCGGAACAGCATTTGCTCTAGCAGATCTATTGGTAAGCAGGATTTACTACGGAGCTGTTACAGATGCGCTTACAGGCTGTGAGAGTTCGGTAAGATTGGCAGTAACGGTAAATGTAAACGATCCTGGAACTCCAACATTAGTAACGGCAGGAACACAGAACTTCTGTTTGGCTAATGCTCCAACATTTGCAAGCATTCAGACAAATCCAACTAACGTTGTTTGGTATACGGCTCTAACAGGCGGCACATTGATTCCATCTACAACAGCTTTAACAACAGGACAGTATTTTGCAGCAATTTCAGACCCAGCTACAGGCTGCGAAAGCGCTGCAAGATTAACGGTTGATGTAATTGTAAGCGATCCGGGAACTCCAACATTAGTGACTGCAGGAACACAAAATTTCTGTTTGGCTAATGCTCCGACATTCGCAAGCATCCAAACTAATGAAACCAATATTGTTTGGTATACGGCTTTAAACGGAGGAACATTGATTCCATCTACAACAGCTTTAACAACAGGCCAATATTTTGCAGCAATTTCAGATCCAGCGACAGGCTGCGAAAGCGCTGCAAGACTGACAGTTGATGTAATTGTAAACGATCCTGGAACACCGACTTTGGTAACAGCAGGAACACAAAACTTCTGTTTGGCTAATGCTCCGACATTCGCAAGCATCCAAACTAATGAAACTAACATTGTTTGGTACACGGCTTTAACAGGCGGGACATTGATTCCATCTACTACGGCTCTAACAACAGGGCAATATTTTGCAGCAATCTCAGATCCGACAACAGGCTGCGAAAGCGCTGCAAGATTGACAGTTGATGTGATTGTAAGCGATCCTGGAACTCCAACATTGGTGACTGCGGGAGTGCAAAACTTCTGTTTGGCAAATGCGCCGACATTTGCAAGCATTCAGACAAATGAAACCAACATAGTTTGGTATACAGCCATAACGGGCGGAACGCTGATTCCATCTACTACAGCTTTGACAACAGGACAATATTTTGCCGCAATCTCAGATCCTACGACAGGCTGTGAGAGCGCTTCAAGATTAACGGTTGATGTGATTGTAAGCGATCCGGGAACTCCAACTTTAGTAACAGCAGGAACACAAAATTTCTGTTTGGCTAATGCTCCGACATTTGCAAGCATCCAAACTAATGAAACTAACATTGTTTGGTACACGGCTTTAACAGGCGGAACAGTAATTGCTCCAACAACAGCTTTAACAACAGGCCAATATTTTGCAGCAATTTCAGATCCAGCGACTGGCTGCGAAAGTGCTGCAAGACTGACAGTTGATGTAATTGTAAACGATCCTGGAACACCGACTTTGGTAACAGTAGGAACACAAAACTTCTGTTTGGCTAATGCTCCGACATTCACAAGCATCCAAACTAATGAAACAAACATTGTTTGGTACACGGCTTTAACAGGCGGAACAGTAATTGCTCCAACAACAGCTCTAACAACAGGGCAATATTTTGCAGCAATTTCAGATCCAGCGACAGGCTGCGAAAGCGCCGCAAGACTGACAGTTGATGTAATTGTAAGCGATCCGGGAACACCGACTTTAGTAACCGCAGGAACACAAAACTTCTGTTTAGTGAATGCGCCTACTTTTGCGAGCGTTCAATTTAATCAAGCGAATATTGTTTGGTATACGGCTCTAACAGGCGGAACATTGATTCCATCTACAACAGCTTTAACAACAGGACAGTATTTTGCAGCAATTTCAGATCCAGCGACAGGCTGCGAAAGCACGACAAGATTAACGGTTGATGTAATTGTAAGCGATCCGGGAACACCGACTTTAGTGACAGCAGGAACACAAAATTTCTGTAAAGAAGACCTTCCAACATTTGCTAGTATTCAGACTAATCCAGCCAATGTTGTTTGGTACGATGCCTTGACAGGCGGAACATTGATTCCATCAGCAACAGCTTTAGCAACAGGCCAATATTTTGCAGCAATCTCAGATCCAACAACAGGCTGTGAGAGCGCTTTAAGATTGACGGTTGATGTGATTGTAAACGATCCGGGAACACCGACTTTAGTCACGGCAGGAACGCAAAACTTCTGTGCAGTAAATGCTCCTACATTTGCGAGTGTTCAATTCAACCAGACTAATATTGTTTGGTATGATGCTCTGACAGGAGGAAATGTTATAGCGCCGACAACAGCTTTAACAAGTGGTACCTATTATGCTGCTTTGACAGATGCTGGAACAGGTTGCGAAAGCGCCTCAAGATTAACAGTTGACGTAATTGTAAGTGATCCAGGAACACCAACTTTAGTAACAGCAGGAACACAAAATTTCTGCACAGTAAATGCTCCAACATTTGCAAGCGTCCAATTCAATCAGACTAACATTGTTTGGTATGATGCACTGAATGGAGGAAATGTTATAGCGTCTACTACGACTTTAACAAGTGGTACATATTATGCAGCATTAAGAGATCCGGCAACAGGTTGCGAGAGCAATTTAAGATTGACAGTTGTTATTAATGTAACAGATCCAGCTACACCAACAACAAATGCTGCAGCACAAACTTTCTGTACAGCAACAAATCCGACAGTTGCTAATATTCAAGTGAATGAAAGCAATGTAGTTTGGTACACAACTCAAACTGGTGGAACTGCTTTAGCTTCGACAGCTGCATTAACAACAGCTACTTACTTTGGAGCAATTAAAGATCCAGCAACAGGATGCGAAAGTAGCGTGAGATTGCAAGTCGCTGTAACGGTTGGTAATACAATAAATCCAACAACAAACAATGCAGCACAGACTTTCTGTTCTGCTAATGCACCAACTATTGCAAATATTCAAGTAAATGAAAGCAATGTAACATGGTTTACAGCTTCAACTGGAGGAACTGCTATTCCTGCAGGAACAGCGCTTACTTCTGGAGTATATTTTGGAAGTATTGTTGATCCAGCAGGTTGTGAAAGCTCAACTCGTCTTCAGGTAACGGTAACAGTAGTAGATCCGAGCCCTACGCCAACTACAGCTAATACAACTCAAAACTTCTGTACTTTAAATTCGCCTACGGTGGCAAATATTCAAGTAAACGAAGCAAATGTGGTTTGGTATAGCACAGCTGCGGGAGGAACTGCAATTCCACCAACAACAGCTCTTGCGACAGGTACTTATTATGGAGCGGTTTCAAGCGCTATAGGTTGTGAAAATCCAACAAGATTAGCTGTTACGGTAAATGTAAATTCACCAAGTGTGATTACAACACCAAGAACCACACAGACATTCTGTTTGTCTGCTTTGCCAACATTAGCTAATATTTTGGTAAACGAACCAAATGTGGTTTGGTATGCTTCTGCAACTGGCGGAGCACCATTAGCAAATAATACTCCGCTTACCGCAACGACTTACTATGCAGGATCATTAGCCAATACATTTAATAGCTGCGATAACGGACCAAGATTAGGAATTACCATTGCATTTGAAAATGATGCTGCAGTTCAACTTACTTCTACAGACGATACTCCATGTGTATTCAAAGGTGTAACGTATTCAATTGCAAATGGTAAATCTAATTATGTATGGACTATTAACGGAGGTACTATTATCTCAGGTGGAGGTACAAACGATGGATCTGTAACCGTTTCTTGGTCAGACATTGGACCAGGAACTGTAACCGTAGCTTATATTAACAATTGTGACGAAAGAACAATGAAGACTTTAAATGTTACTGTAGCAAGTTGTTCAGATCTAACGATTACTCATACAGTTGATAATCCAACTCCAAATTTTGGTGATCAAGTAACCTTTACTATTACAGTAAACAATGTGGGAGAAGGTGATTTCATAAATACTATTGTAAGTGATTTACTTCCTAGCGGTTTGCAATTAGTTAGTTCATCTGCAACATCAGGAACATATGATCCAGCGACGCAGCTTTGGACAATACCAACGCTAAATGCAGGTCAGAGTGTAGTATTAACAATTGTTGCAGAAGTATTGCCAAACGGTAATTATACAAGTGTAGCAACTGTAGAAACTTCAACTCCTTTAGATGTTGATGCTTCAAACAATTCAGCTTCAGTTACATTAGAACCAATTTGTTTGACGGTTTACAATGAGTTTACTCCAAATAATGATGGTAAAAATGATTTGTTCAGAATAGACTGTATTGAGTCTTATCCGAACAACGAGCTGAGAGTATTTAACAGATACGGAGCGTTAGTGTATAGTAAAGCACATTATGAAAATGATTGGAACGGAACAGCAAATGTTTCTGGTGTAGTTAATAGAGGAGATATGCTGCCAACAGGTACTTATTTTTATGTGATAACCATTGGAGATGGAACGGTTAAAAAAGGCTGGTTGTCTATCATGAGATAACCCACTTCTATTAATCATCTAATTAATTAAACTAAATAAGTATCGTTATGAAACTATATATAAAATCATTAGAAACATATTTCATTTTAATATGTTCTTTTATTACGGTTTGCGCTTCGGCACAACAAGATCCCGAATATACGCAGTATATGTATAACACTATGGCGGTAAATCCAGCGTATGCTGGATCTACCGGAACCATAGAGGCAGCACTTTTATATCGTTCGCAATGGGTAGGAATGCCAGGCGCTCCAGAAACACAATCTTTTTCAGTTCATTCTCCACTTAGAAATGAAAAACTAGGAGTAGGTTTAAGCGTTGTAAATGATAAAATTGGGCCTTCAAATGAGCTGTATCTGGATGGAAATTTCTCTTATTCAATACCTCTTGGCTACGAACAAAGATTGGCGTTTGGTGTTAAAGCAGGTACTAGGATGTTAAACATCGACTGGTCTAAAGGGAGATATTACGATGATGATGATGTTTTGTTAAATCAGAACATTAACAATCAGATGAAATTAGCAGTAGGAGCAGGGATTTACTATTATACAGAAAAGTGGTATGTAGGATTTTCTATTCCGAGTTTTATTCAGAATGATTACTATGACGATGTTCGCGAATCTATTGATTATGATCGTATGCATTACTATTTAATGGGAGGTTATGTTTTTGATTTGAATCCAAATTTGAAATTTAAACCAGCATTTTTAGTGAAAGCAGTAAGCGGGGCTCCCATCACTGCAGATATATCAGCAAATTTCATGATTCAAGAAAAGTTTGTTATAGGAGGAGCGTATCGAACAGATGATTCGATAGCTATACTGGCAGGTTTTCAAATTTCACCAAGTTTCTTTCTCGGATATTCTTTTGATTACACTGTAAGCGAATTGAACAAATACAACGATGGTTCTCACGAATTCATCTTGCGTTATCAATTTGTGCAAAAACAAAGTAAAATTAAATCTCCTCGATTCTTCTAAAAACAAAACTTATGAGAAAACTATATATCCTATGTTTAATTTTGAGCGTTACGTTTAGTTTCGCTCAAAAAACTAACTTAAAGAAAGCTGATGCTTTGTTTAGAAGCTTTTCTTATGTGGATGCTTCCAAAGCTTACGAAGAATGTTTGCAAAACATAAAAGATCCATCAGCGCAGACTTTGAAGAATGCGGCAGATTCCTATTATTTTATTTCTGATTCTAGAAATGCACTAAAATGGTACAAAAAATTATATGAAGTGCAGGGAAATAATCTGACTGATATTTACTATTTGCGTTACATCCAATCCATGAAAGCGGTTATGGATTATGATGAAGCAGATAAAATCACAAAAGAATATCTGAATAAAAAAGGTGATAAAGCAGAAATTAACCGATATGTTGCCCAAAAGAAATACATGGACAGCGTTGCAAAGGCAAAACCTCTTTATACGATTAAAAACTTGGATATCAATACCAGTAAATCAGATTTTGGAGCAACATTTTTCAAAGATAACATAGTATTTACGTCGGCTCGCGATACGACAAAGTTTAGTGAGAAATTGTATACTTGGAACAATCAGCCTTTTCTAAATCTGTATATCGCAGAAAGAAATCCGGCAGATGGAAGTTTATTCAACGAAACGGTTTTTCTTCCGAATGTAATGACTAAATATCACGAAGCAACCGCAAGTTTTGACAATCAGGGAAAAACGATTTATTATTCGACCAATATTGTAAAGAAAAACAAATTGGTAGTTGACGAGGCTAGAGTAAATAATTTTCAGATTGTAAAAGGATCCATCGTCAACAATAAATTAGAAAATCCAGAAAAAGTATTTTTTGACAGTGACGATTATTCTGTAGGACATCCATCGTTAAGCGAAGATGGAAAATTGCTTTTCTTTGCCTCAGACATGCCAGGCGGACAAGGAGAAACCGATTTGTACATGGTAAAAATTGCGGCAGACGGCACAATGAGTTCGCCTCAGAATCTCGGCCCTAATATTAATACTATTGGGAATGAGGTGTTTCCATTCTTTCAAAACGGAGTTTTATATTTTTCTTCTGATGGACATTACGGCTGGGGAGATTTAGATGTTTATGAAAGCAAGCTTCAGGCAGATGGAACTTTTTCAGTACCAAAAAACCTTGGAGCGCCCATCAATAGCAACAAAGACGATTTTTCTTTTATCATTGACAAAACAGATGCTTATGGTTATTTTTCTTCAAATAGAGAAGGAGGAAAAGGAGATGATGACATTTATTCTTTCGTAAAAGGAAAACCAGTTTGCAACCAAAGCATTTCTGGAATGGCAATAGATCGTAAAACGAAAAAGCCTTTGACAGATGTGACTATAATGGCGTACAACTCTTTTAGCGAAGTTTTAGGCGAAACCAAAACAAATTTTGATGGGAAATATGCTATAGAAGTTCCTTGCAACAAAGTAATCAAAATGATTGCTGCGAAACCAAATTACAGCAGCGATGACAAAACTGTCGAAACCACCGATCAAAATGGAGACGAAATAAAAGATGTAAATTTTGAATTGAGCAATTATGATGATTTGGTTGTTAAAAAACAAGGAGTAGAAAAAGTAGATGTAAATCCAATTTATTTTGACTACGACAAGTATAACATTACACCAAAAGCAATTGAAGAATTATCTAAGGTTGTGTTCATCATGCAGAAATTCCCAAACATCAGAATCAAGATTGAATCTCATACCGATTCTCGCGGAAAAGATTCGTACAATTTGAAACTTTCAGACAATAGAGCAAAATCAACGCGAGATTATATTCTTTCGCAAGGCATAGATGCTTCTAGAATTGAAAGTGCTATTGGATACGGAGAAACCCGTTTAATTAATAAATGTAAAAATGGTGTAAAATGTTCTGAAGAAGAGCATCTCTTAAATAGACGTTCAGACTTTATCATTATTCAAAAATAATTTTATATTTTCTCTGCAAGATATTGGTTTTCAGTTAAAAATATAAAACGTCGAAACCATTTGGAAGTTGGTTTTTTTTAATTCTTTTTTAAGAATAATGGACAAGGAGAAAATCAGACTGCATGAATTTGCAGTCTGATTTTTGATTTCTAAAACTTTTATTTTTTCTGCATAGGAACAAAAATAAATTCTAATTTTGATATTCAGTTTTTCATCACAATAATCTGCAATATTTTACAATTTATGAGCATTCAAGAGACTATTCAAGCATTACGAAATGAACTTAATCAGCATAACTATAATTATTATGCGTTAGACAATGCCACAATTTCAGATTATGAATTTGATATTAAGCTGAAAGAACTTCAGGATTTAGAAAATAAACATCCAGAGTTTTTTGACGAAAATTCACCAACGCAGCGAGTTGGAGGAGCCGTTACCAAAAATTTTAAAACAATTGCACATCAATACAGAATGTACTCTTTAGACAATTCGTATTCTAAAGAAGATCTTTTAGATTGGGAAAACCGCATTCAGAGAGTTTTAGGAAACGTACAATTGCAGTATACCTGTGAATTAAAGTACGATGGAGCTTCAATAAGCATTACGTATGAAAATGGAAAATTAGTCCAAGCTTTAACACGTGGAGACGGTTTTCAAGGAGATGAGGTAACAACCAATATAAAAACTATAAAATCGGTTCCTTTGCGTTTGAAAGGAAATTATCCGGATAAATTTGATATTCGAGGCGAAATAATTCTGCCATTTGCTGGTTTTGAAAAGATGAATCAGGAATTAATAGAGATTGGTGAAACACCTTATTCAAATCCAAGAAACACAGCTTCAGGAAGTTTGAAATTGCAAGACAGCGCTGAGGTTGCCAAACGTCCGCTGGAGTGTCTTCTTTATTTTGTAACAGGGAATAATTTGCCATTCAAGACTCAATATGAAGGATTGGAACTGGCTAGAAGCTGGGGTTTTAAAGTGCCTATGGAAGCAAAACTAGTCAACAGTATGGATGAGGTTTTTGACTTTATTGATCATTGGGATACTCACCGCCATAATTTACCTTATGAAACGGATGGAGTTGTGATAAAGGTCAATAGTATTCAGCATCAGGAAGAATTAGGTTATACAGCAAAATCACCACGTTGGGCAATTGCTTACAAATTCAAATCAGAACAAGTTTCAACTGTATTAAAATCAATTTCGTATCAAGTCGGAAGAACGGGAGCTATAACACCAGTGGCGAATTTGGAGCCTGTACAGCTTGCAGGAACAATTGTAAAAAGAGCTTCTCTTCATAATGCTGATCAGATAGAAAAATTAGACATCAGAATAAACGATACTGTTTTTGTTGAAAAAGGAGGAGAAATCATTCCAAAAATCATTGCAGTAGATTTAGAAAAACGTCCTGAAAATTCAGAACCAACCCATTATATTGCGTATTGTCCAGAATGCCATACAGAATTGGTTCGAAATGTTGGTGAAGCGAACCATTATTGTCCTAATTTCTACGGATGTCCTCCGCAGATTATCGGAAGAGTGCAGCATTATATTTCAAGAAAAGCAATGGATATTGAAGGCCTTGGAGGCGAAACGGTTGCATTGTTATTTAAAAATGGTATGGTGCATAATTATGCAGATTTGTATGAATTGAAAGTTGAGAATATTCTCCATCTAGAAAGAATGGCTCAGAAATCAGCAGAAAATTTGGTAAATGGTGTTCAGAAATCAAAAGAAATTCCATTTGAGAGCGTATTGTTTGCGCTTGGAATCCGTTATGTTGGGGAAACTGTAGCTAAAAAACTAGCGAAACATTATAAAAATATCGATGCATTGGCTCAAGCCTCTCTAATGGATCTAGTCTTGGTTGATGAAATCGGAGAAAGAATAGCTAAAAGCGTTGTCGAATTCTTCGAAAATGAAGAAAACCGAAAAATTATTGAACGTTTAAAAAGTTATGGAATTCAATTTGAAATTGAAGAAAAAATAAACCCAAATGCTACTGATAAATTTGTTGGAAAAACTTTTGTGGTTTCTGGCGTTTTTAGTCAATTTTCTAGAGACGAGCTAAAGAAAACCATCGAAGATAATGGAGGAAAGGTAGGAAGCTCAATTTCTGCAAAAACAGATTTTGTAGTGGCAGGAGATAATATGGGGCCAGCAAAACTGGAAAAAGCAACAAAACTGAACATCCCTATATTATCAGAAGAAGATTTTATAAACAAACTGAATGAAGCTTAATAAACCGTCATTAATTTTGTTCTTTTTTGCCTTGTTGTGTACAATTATTTTTGATTGGACTCAGCAAGAAGTTTTTGCGACATACTCAAAAGCGATTGTTCTTCCTGCTATTTTTATTTATTATTTAATTAGCAGTGAGTTCGAAATAAAAAAAACAGAAGGTGTCATTTTTCTCTTTTGTTTTGTTGGACAAGTTTATGATTTGATGGATGTAGAAAGTTCCGAACTAGGAGGAGTGCTTTGCTTTCTGGTGGTCTATAGCTTAATTGTTACCTTATTTATTAGGGAACATGAACGGATAAAACTAACTAAACGAGATATTTTGCCAATTTCTATTGTAGTTGTTTTTATAGTGTATTTATTGATTTCTGTTTTGAGTCTGCAGCTTGACAGTATGAGAAAATTTATTTGGATTTACACTGTATACGGAATTGTTCTGAGTATATTAAGCTATTTCTGCTTCGTAAGCTACATCACAAAAGGAACGCATATCGCTTTATTGATGTCGCTCATGGCAATAAGCTACATCTTCTCTGATATCTTTTATATTTTTAATGAATATTTCTCGTATTCGGTCGTTCTAGTCCTAATACGAGATACAACTCAAATTCTAGCTTATTTCTTTATGGTAGAATACTTTTTAGAAAAAGCTAGAATTCAAAAAAAGACTACACTACAATAGTGGCGCTTTGATTGGTATGAGCTTTATCTTTGTCAAAATAGAAATCGATACGGCCTAAATTGATTCCGTAGCATCCTACTTGATTTACTAAGACATCTTTTCCAGCTTTATTTTTTACAACAGTAGGTTTGTCTAAGAAGGTGTGAGTATGGCCTCCAATAATAAGATCTATATCCTGAGTTTGTGCAGCAAATGTCAAATCACTTATTTTAGTTGGCTCATCTTTGTATTTGTAGCCTAAGTGTGAAAGACAAATTACTAAATCGCATTTTTGTTCTTGTTTTAAAAGTTTTGTCATATCCTGAGCAACTTCAACAGGATTATTATAAACCGTTTCTAAGTATAATTTTTTGTCTACTAAACCTTGAAGTTCAATTCCAACACCAAAAACACCAACTTTAATTCCGTTTTTGTTAAAGATTTTGTACGGTTTAACATGTCCGTCCATAACCGTATTTTTAAAATCGTAGTTAGAATTGATAAAGTCAAAAGTCGCGTGCGGAAGCTGTGCATATAAACCGTCAAGACCATTGTCAAAATCGTGGTTTCCAATTGTTGAAGCATCATATTTCATCATGCTCATGAGTTTAAATTCCAATTCACCCCCATAATAATTAAAGTATGGTGTTCCTTGAAAAATATCTCCAGCATCTAGCAAAAGAACATTAGGATTTTCTTTACGGATAGTTTCAATCAAAGCTGCACGACGAGAAACACCGCCTTTATTAGGATTACGCGGATCATCAGCAGGAAATGGGTCAATGTGGCTGTGCACATCATTCGTATGTAGAATTGTTAGATGCTTAATATCGTTACTTTCAAAACTGCTCAAAGACAATCCTAAACTTAGTAGGGCAGTACTTGCTGCTGTTTTTTCGATAAACTCTCTTCTTTTCATTTTATATATTTTTTTGCCAGAGGCGCTATGTCGTTTTTTTTTTTTTTTTTTTTTTAGCCACCAATTTCACAAATTTACACGAATTGGTTTTTCAATCATTTAAAAATTTGTGCAAATTTGTGTAATTGCTTCGCCTGTTCGCTATCGCTCGAGTCGCGACAAACTCTTTTATTCTTCTGTTATTCTGATATTTTTTGGAGCAACAACTGTGTCTACCTCTTTAAAATAGTCAATCAGAACATCTCTAAGTTTGTAGTTTAAGTCAAACTTTTGAGTGCTTTTTGCAAAGAAAGTCATGCTGTCTCCGCCATTTGCCAAATAATCGTTTGTAGCAACATAATACGTTTTGTTTAGATCAAGCGGTTTACCTTGAACCATAATATCTTTTGCTTTGTTGTCTTTTGTAATAGTAAACGTCATTCCAGACAACGGTTGAGGTTTTTTCTCTTTAATAATATAAGAAGCAATATCTAAGAGCTGATCTCCTTTTAGAGCCATCACAACCAAACTGTTTTCAAACGGCATAATTTCAAAAGCTGTTCTAGTTGTAACATTTCCTTTAGGAAGAATAGCGCGAATACCGCCATGATTCAGAAGGCATACATCAATATCTTTCTTTTCGCGAGCATTAAAAACGATGTTTCCTCTTTGCACACAAACATCTGCCATTAAGCTTCCAATCCCAGTTTGCCACTTTCCTGTGCTTTTGTCAAGAGTTTCAGGGCAATACGCCAATACATTATCCAAATCCTTATTAATGTGATCGCGATAAGGTTTAATAAAATTTTCAATTTCAGTAGTTTCGCCAGTCTTTTCAGTAACTGGAAGTTGTTTTCCTTCAATTTTCGTTAGATTGTAGTTTTTCGTACCACAAGAAGAGATTGAAAAAAGTGTTAAGAATATAACAAAAAGTTTTAAAAATCCGTTATACTTTTTTAGTTTTACCATTTTAAATGCAACTTAAATAATTAATTTTGTAATCTGGTAAAAGTACTATGTTTTTGAATTATATAAAGGAGTTTTTTGTAAAAAAATCATTAAATGTTAATTTAAATAATGAAAAAAGCGAAGTATTTACTAAAAACGTTCAAACAATTGGTTTATTGATAGATGAGAGCACTTTTGAATATTCAGAAGCCGTAATAAAAGAGTTAGTGCTCCACGGAATTGCTTTAGAAAATATAAAAGTTCTTGCCTACAAAGAAAAATTTAAGGAAAAAGAAGCCTATTCGCGTCCAACTTTTGGTAAAAAACACATCAATTGGAACGGAGAAATTACAGAAGGTTTCTTAAATGAATTTATAAATTCAGAATTTGATCTTTTGCTAAGTTACTACGATATTGAAAATGTTTTTTTAATGTTGGTAACCAGCAATTCAAAAGCTAAATTTAAAGTCGGATTTTCCGCTGTAGATCAAAATCTGAACCGATTGACAATTAGTACAGAATTAGGAAACTATAAACTATTCATTTCGGAATTGTTTCGGTATTTAAAAAATATAAAATAAATTTTAATTAATAATATGCAATCATTAATAGGTACGGGTGTTGCGCTTGTAACGCCATTTAAAAAAGATTTTTCTGTTGACATCGAAGCTTTACAGCGTATTGTAAACTTTTCTATAGATGGTGGAGTGGAGTATCTTGTTGTGATGGGAACAACAGCTGAAAATGCAACCCTTACAGCAGAGGAGAAAGAATTGGTTATAAAAACTGTAATCGATGTGAATAAGGGAAGACTGCCTCTAGTTTTAGGAGTTGGAGGTAATAATACTATGCAGATTGTAGAAGAGTTAAAAACAAGAGATTTTTCTGCTTTTGAAGCGATATTATCTGTTTCTCCATATTATAATAAACCTACTCAGGAAGGAATTTATCAGCACTTTAAAGCAATTGCTGAAGCTTCTCCAGTTCCTGTAATCCTATATAATGTTCCAGGAAGAACGGCAAGCAACATGCTTCCTTCGACAGTGGTGCGTTTGGCTAACGATTTTAAAAATGTTGTAGCAATTAAAGAAGCAGCAGGAGATATGGCTCAGGCAATGCAGATTATTAAAAATGCTCCGAAAGATTTCTTGGTGATTTCTGGAGATGATATGCTGGCGCTTCCAATCGTTTTAGCGGGTGGAGCAGGAGTTATTTCTGTAATCGGACAAGGTTTTCCTAAAGAATTTTCAGAAATGATTCGTTTAGGATTGAATAAAAAAGCAGCAGACGCTTTCAAAACACATTACTTTTTATCAGACAGTATCGATATGATTTTTGAGCAGGGCAATCCAGCTGGAATCAAACAAATTTTCCAAGCACTTGGAATTGCTGAGAATACTGTTCGTCTTCCATTAGTATCTGTTGATGATTCTCTGGCAACAAGACTTAATGAGTTTGTAAAAAACAGCATTAAATAATTGTTAAAGTGTTAGTATTTTAAGATACTAAAAAATTATTTTGCAGTAGCTAAATTAATAACTAAATTTGCCACCGAAACTTCGGTGCAATTTCACTTTGGCATAATTGTCTGAGAGATTGTAATAACAGTAAGAAAATGAAAAAAATACTATCGCTATTAATTGTTGTAACTCTTTTTTATTCTTGTGGAGAATATCAAAAAGCGTTGAAAAATGAAGATGTTGCAGCAAAATTTGAAATGGCAACAAAAATGTATGATGCCGGTAAATATAATAAAGCGATTCGTCTTTTTGAGCAATTAGCCACTTCTTACCGAGGAAAACCTCAGGCAGAAAAGCTATTTTACATGTTTTCGCAATCGTATTACAAAACAAAACAATATTATCTAGCTGGTTATCAGTTTGAAGCATTTGTTTCGGGTTATCCAAGAAGTGAAAAAGTACAGGAAGCTGCGTTTTTAGGAGCATATAGCTATTCTAAATTATCGCCAGTTTACAGTTTAGATCAAGCTGATACCGTAAAAGCATTAGAAAAATTACAGGCTTTTATTGATAATTATCCAAACTCAGAATACATTCCTCAAGCAAACGAGGCTGTGCAAAAACTGAACGGAAAATTAGAGAAAAAAGCATATGAAAATGCTAAAGGATACAATACAATTTCAGATTATAAATCGGCAATAATAGCTTTTGATAACTTTATAGCTGATTTTCCTGGAACGCCTTTAAAAGAAGATGCATTGTTTTATAAATACGATTCAGCATATCAATTGGCAATTAACAGTGTTCCTTCAAAAATGGAAGAGCGTCTGCATGTTGCGCAAACTGCTTATGCTAATCTATTGAAGTTTAAAAGCGATACAAAATACAAAGAAAAGGCAGACGAAATGAATGCCAGAGTTGAAACAGATTTACAAAAATTTACTAAATAAAATAAAGTCATGGATTTAAAAAAGACGAATGCTCCTGTAAACACAATAACTTACAACAAAACAGTTATTGAAGAGCCAACAGGAAATGTGTATGAGGCAATTACCATTATGGCTAAAAGAGCAAATCAAATTAATTCAGAGATTAAAAAAGAATTGACTGAAAAATTAGAAGAGTTTGCTACTTATAATGATAGTCTAGAAGAAGTTTTTGAAAATAAAGAACAAATTGAAGTTTCTAAATTTTACGAAAAATTACCAAAACCACACGCTTTAGCCGTTCAAGAATGGTTAGACGGTAAAACTTACCACAGAAGTTCAAACAAATAATAGTACAATGTCAGTTTTAAACGGGAAAAAGATTTTACTGGGTGTTTCCGGTGGAATTGCAGCCTATAAAACAGCCACTTTAGTACGACTTTTTATAAAAGCAGGTGCACATGTCCAAGTGATCATGACACCTGCTTCTAAGGATTTTGTAACTCCACTTACATTATCTACCTTATCAAAAAAACCAGTACATTCAAGTTTCTTTAATCAAGATGATGAAGATGAGGTGTGGAACAATCATGTAGAATTGGCTCTTTGGGCAGATTTTATGCTGGTTGCGCCTGCTACTGCAAATACTTTGTCTAAAATGGCGACGGGAAATTGCGATAATCTTTTAATTGCTACCTATTTATCGGCAAAATGTCCAGTTTATTTTGCGCCTGCAATGGACTTGGATATGTACAAGCACCCTTCAACTTTATCGAGTTTTACTGCATTAAAACAGTATGGAAACATTATGATTCCTGCTGAAAGCGGAGAATTGGCTAGCGGTTTGTCTGGAGAAGGCCGAATGGCTGAACCTGAAAATATTGTTGCTTTTCTTGAAGCTGATTTAGAAAGTAAGTTGCCGCTAAAAGGAAAAAAAATACTTGTTACTGCTGGTCCAACATACGAAGCTATAGATCCTGTGCGTTTTATTGGAAATCATTCTTCTGGTAAAATGGGATTTGATATTGCCAATGAAGCGGCGAGCTTAGGAGCAGAAGTGTTTTTGATTGCAGGTCCGACTCATTTAAAAGCTAAAAATAGTCTAATAAAAGCGGTCAATGTTGTTTCAGCTCAAGAAATGTATGATGCTTGTCATTTGTATTTTAATGAAGTTGATGCGGCAATTGCAGCTGCAGCTGTTGCAGACTACAGACCTAAATTTGTTGCAGATCAGAAAATTAAGAAAACCACAGAAGAATTTTCAATAGAGCTGGAAAAAACAAAAGACATACTGTCTTCTTTGGGGGCCATCAAAAAAAATCAGTTTTTAATTGGATTTGCTTTAGAAACCGAAAATGAAATTGAAAATGCTAAGTTGAAAATTCAGAAAAAAAACTTAGATTTGATTGTTCTAAATTCCTTACAAGATAAAGGTGCCGGTTTTAAGAAAGATACCAATAAAGTAACGTTTATTGATAAGAATTTTGAAATTGAGCCAATGGAATTGAAATCAAAAGAATCTGTAGCGGCTGATATTTTGAATAAGGTTATTCAGCATTTTTCAAAATCATCAATTTAAAATATACGCCGGAAACATAATTTGGAAGCAATTTATGTTTGTAAATTAAATATTTAGACGATTATGAATAAATTAGTTACGCTATTAGTGTTTTTAAGCTTTGGTTTTGTACAAGCTCAACAGCTAAATTGTACAGTGACTATCAATACAGAACGTCTGACAAATCCAAATAATCAGGTCTTTAAAACACTTCAGACTGCTTTGTCTGAATTTGTAAATAAAACAGATTGGACGGGATCAGTTTTAAAACAAAACGAGAGAATAAACTGTTCTATGTATATTACTTTGTCATCAAATAGTTCAGATCAGTTTACAGGAACCATTCAGGTTCAATCTTCTAGGTTAATTTTTAATTCTACATATTCTTCTCCTGTTTTAAATTATAACGATAAAGATTTTAACTTTAGATATACAGAATACGAGCCATTGCTGTTTAATCCAAATACTTACGATTCAAATTTGGTTTCTGTAATCTCTTTTTATTGTTATATGATTTTAGGTATGGATGCTGATACTTTTCAAATGGGTGCAGGAAATCCATATCTTCAAACTGCGCAAAATATTGCCAATGTGGCGCAACAAGGCGGATTTAAAGGGTGGAATCAATCAGACGGATTACAAAATCGTTATTATTTGATTAATGATATGATCGCGCCAACTTATAGCGATCTACGCCAAACAACTTATGCTTATCATACAGGATTGGATGCAATGACATTGGATCAAAAAGCTGCAAAAGAAAAAATAAAAAATGCTTTGCTGTTAATAGGAAAACTAAATTCAGTAAAACCAAATGCTTTTATAACTCGAGTTTTCTTTGACGCAAAATCAGATGAAATTGTTTCTATTTTTTCTGGTGGACCAAGTATTCCAATTACAGATTTAACGGATGTTTTGAATAAAGTTTCACCGTTAAACTCTACCAAATGGTCACAGATTAAATACTAATCTCGTTTCTTTTTACAATCCTTTATTTATCATTATAACTTTTATTTTTACCAAATCGCCCTATGATTACATCACTGTCAATTAAAAATTATGCTCTTATTGAAAAGCTAGCCATAGATTTTTCTAAAGGTTTTTCTATAATAACAGGTGAGACAGGTGCAGGAAAATCGATTATTTTGGGAGCTATCGGTCTTGTTTTGGGAAAAAGAGCAGATCTTACTTCATTAAAAAATAAAGAAGAAAAATGTGTTATTGAAGCACAGTTTGAAATCGGAAAATACAATTTAAAAGATTTTTTTGAGGCTAATGATTTAGATTATGAAGATGAGACAATCATAAGAAGAGAAATTCTTCCTTCTGGTAAATCTCGTGCTTTTATAAACGATAGTCCTGTAAATCTTCAGGAATTGCAAGATTTAAGTTTGTATTTAATTGATATTCATTCGCAACAGCAAACTCAGGAGCTTTCTGATGAGAGCGTTCAGTTTAAGATTATAGATGCTATTGCGAATAATTCAGATGTAATCACTGAATATCAAAAACTGCTGAAATCTTATAAATCAGATAAATCTAAGTTAAACGCATTGCTTAAAAAACAAAGTGATGCAAGCAAGGAGCAAGAATACCATACATTTTTATTAAATGAATTGGTTGCAGCACAGTTAAAATCTGGAGAACAAGAAGAATTAGAGGCTGACTACGAAAAACTGAATAATGTTGAGATCATTAAAGAATCTCTTGATAAATCTTTAGCCATTGCCAATGAAGAACAATTTGGTGTTTTTCATAATTTGAATGAAATCAAAAATGCATTGCAAAAAGTGGCTCCTTTTTCGCCAGAATATCAAAATCTATTCGAAAGAATTACAAGTTTGACTATTGAGTTTGATGATATTTCTAAAGAATTGGAAAACTGTTCAGAGAAATTATTAAATGATCCTGCACAGTTAGAATTGATAAATCAAAAATTACAGCTGATTTATAATTTGCAGAAAAAGCATCAGGTGAGTTCTGTAGATGATCTTCTTCAAATCCAATCAGATTTGGGTAATTCTTTATTGGAATTGGATAATATGGATGAAGAGATTGCTTCTTTGTCTAAAATTATCGAAGAGAAAGCAGCTGAATTAGATAATTATGCATCGAAAATACATGAAAACAGAGTAAATGCAATCCCGAATCTATCAGCGCAATTGGTTGCTATTTTAGAAACATTAGGAATGCCGAATGCTCGTTTTAATATGGAATTGCTACCTTCTGAAACTTATTTCCAAAATGGAAAAGACGAATTGCAATTTTTATTCTCTGCCAATAAAGGAACCGATTTTGGTTTGCTGAAAAAAGTAGCTTCAGGAGGGGAGATGTCTCGTATAATGCTGGCTGTGAAAGCAATTTTGGCTAAATATTCAAAATTGCCAACCTTAATTTTTGACGAAATTGATACAGGAGTTTCTGGAGAAATTGCAATTAGAATGGGAGAGATTATGAAAGAAATGAGTACAACGATGCAGATATTTGCTATTACTCATTTGCCTCAAATTGCAGCAAAAGGAGATTCTCACTTCAAGGTTTCTAAATCGACTATTGGCGATGATACACAGTCTGAGTTAAAGCTTTTAGCTCAAGAAGATCGAATTATAGAGATTGCTCAGATGTTGTCAGGAGCTAATATTTCCGACTCGGCTTTAAATCACGCAAAGGAATTATTGAATTAAAACAGAGAAATGGAAAGTTTGAGTTTTTACGAAAATCAGTTTATAAAAGCAGATTCGTTAATTTCTGAAGGAAATTCGGCAGATGCAAAAGAACTGTTGGAAGAAATTTTATCGCAATATCCTGATTTTGGCAAAGCCCATAATCATCTGGGATGGATTTATTATAACAAGCTAAGTGATTACGAAAGAGGAATCTATCACTATAAATTGGCTATGAAATTTGATCCTAAATATCCTGCTCCATACTTAAATTATACGTATTTGCTGATTGATATTGGCCGTTATGCCGAGGCAAAAGAGCATATTAATTTTACATTGGCTACATTAGAAAATGCTGATAACTCTTCTTATAACAGTGAATTAGGAAGGATGGCGGAATACGAAAACCAATATATTGTGGCTTATGGGTATTATAAAGAAGCTGTGAAAAACGCATTAAACCCAAATTTTATTGACAATATGAAGGCCAATATGAAAAGGGTTAAAGATAAAATGTCTATTTTTGAAAAATTAAAACTGAAATTGAAATAATACAAAAAAAAATAATTGCAAGATGATTATAGAACCTAGAATGAGAGGATTTATTTGTTTGACTGCCCACCCAACTGGAGCTGAACAAAATGTAAAAAATCAAATCGAATACGTAAAATCTAAAGGAGAAATTGCTGGAGCTAAAAAAGTTTTAGTAATTGGTGCTTCTACAGGTTTCGGATTAGCTTCAAGAATTACTAGTGCTTTTGGTTCTGGTGCATCAACAATTGGAGTGTTTTTCGAAAAACCGCCAGTTGAAGGAAAAACTGCTTCTCCAGGATGGTATAATTCTGCAGCATTTGAAAAAGAGGCTCATAAAGCAGGTTTATATGCAAAAAGTATTAATGGAGATGCCTTCTCAAACGAAATTAAGAGAGAAACTCTGGATTTAATTAAAGCAGATTTAGGTCAGGTAGATCTTGTAATTTATAGTTTAGCTTCTCCAGTGCGTACAAATCCAAATACAGGAGTTACGCACCGTTCAGTTTTAAAACCAATCGGCCAGACGTTTACAAACAAAACAGTCGATTTCCATACAGGAAAAGTTTCTGATGTTTCTATTGCTCCTGCAAATGAGGAAGATATTGAAAACACAGTTGCTGTTATGGGTGGAGAAGATTGGGCAATGTGGATTGAAGCTTTAAAAAATGAAGATTTATTGGCAGAAGGAGCTGTAACAGTTGCTTATTCATACATCGGGCCAGCATTGACTGAAGCAGTTTACCGTAAAGGAACAATTGGTCGTGCAAAAGATCATTTAGAAGCTACTGCATTTACTATCGGAGATTCTTTAAAAGCTATCGGAGGAAAAGCGTATGTTTCTGTAAATAAAGCTTTGGTTACTCAGGCAAGTTCTGCAATTCCAGTAATTCCGTTATATATTTCTCTTTTATACAAAATCATGAAAGAAGAAGGAATTCACGAAGGTTGTATCGAGCAAATCCAACGTTTATTCCAAGACAGATTATACAATGGTTCTGAAGTTCCAGTTGATGAAAAAGGAAGAATCAGAATTGATGACTGGGAAATGCGTGAAGACGTTCAAGAAAAAGTGGCTAAACTTTGGTTGGAAGCTACAACTGAAACATTGCCTGAAATTGGTGATTTAGCAGGATACAGAAATGATTTCTTAAACTTATTTGGTTTCGAAGTTCCTGGTGTTGATTATAACGCAGACACTAACGAAGTTGTTGAGATAGAAAGCATCAAATAATACTGATTTACTCAGGAAAACGAAAAACCATCAGCCAAAAGTTGATGGTTTTTTTGTGAATATACCATATCTTTGTTAAAATTTTAAAACAATAAAACATACCCTTAATAACGCGCATTCTGCTATGATTTTTTCTTTAATTATACCCGTGTATAATCGTCCGGATGAAGTTGATGAGCTTTTGGAAAGTCTCTCAAAATCTGATTATAATGAAGCTTTTGAAATTGTTCTTGTCGAAGATGGATCTTCAATTCCATGTCGAGATGTGGTGATGAATTATCAAGGAAAATTAAACATATCATATTATTTTAAAGAAAACTCAGGTCCTGGAGATTCTAGAAATTTCGGAATGCAGAGAGCTAGAGGTGATTATTTCATCATTTTCGACTCAGACTGTATTATTCCCTCACAATATTTGACAGAAGTTCGTAAAGAACTAGATGCAAATTATGTGGACTGTTTTGGTGGGCCAGATAAAGCGCTTGATAGTTTTTCAGATATTCAAAAAGCAATCAATTTTGCTATGACTTCTTTTTTGACAACAGGCGGAATTAGAGGCGGTTCTGAGAAAATCAATAAATTTCAGCCCCGTAGTTTTAATATGGGGATTTCTAAAAAAGCTTTTGAGGCTTCAAAAGGTTTTGGAAACATACACCCTGGAGAAGATCCAGATTTGTCAATTCGTTTGTGGAATTTAGGTTTCGAAACAAGACTGTTTAAAGATGCTTATGTGTATCATAAAAGAAGAATTGATTGGGAGAAGTTTTCTATTCAAGTGAATAAATTTGGTATTGCAAGACCAATTTTAAATAGCTGGTACCCAGAACATAATAAGCTTACTTTTTTCTTTCCAACATTTTTTATACTCGGATTATTATTAGCTTTTTTATTGTTAATTTTTAATATCGATATTTTATTACAATTATATTTCGTATATTTCGTTATAATTTTTCTTACAGCCAGTGTGCAAAACAAAAGCATCAAAATTGGATACTTGTCTGTAATAGCTGTTTGGAAACAGTTTTATGGTTACGGAACAGGATTTTTGAAATCATATGTGAAAGTTATTCTGTTAAAGAAAAAACCACAAGAAGCTTTTCCGCGTATGTTTTTTAAATTATAAGAATGACAAAAGTTATTGGTCTTACAGGAGGAATTGGCAGCGGTAAAACAACTGTTGCAAACTATTTTGAAGAAATGGGCGTTCCTGTTTATATCGCTGATGACGGTGCTAAAAGAGTAATGCAGTCAAAAAATATACTCGATGAAGTAAAATCTGCTTTTGGTGGCAATATTTTTGATGGTGATATTTTGAATCGTGCTAAATTAGCACAGATAGTTTTTAATGATAAGGAACAATTGGCAAAATTGAATGCCATTGTGCATCCGGCAGTAAAACTAGATTTTGAAGCTTGGCTAGAAAAATATAAAAATTTTGATTATGTGATTTATGAAGCCGCGATTTTATTTGAAAGTGGCCGATATAAAGAATGCGACGTAATTATAACCGTTACAGCTCCAGAAGAAGTGAGAATTGAACGAGTGATAAAACGAGATAAAACGACCCGCGAACAAGTTTTAAGCAGAATGAAAATGCAGTGGGATGATGAAAAACGAATTTCTAAGAGCAATTTCGTGATTAATAACAATAATCTTAAAAATGCTAGAGAAGAAGTTGTTAAAATTCTTAAAATTTTAAATATAAAACAAAAACAGTCTTAAATGTTAATATTTGGTTAATGTATTATTTAGTATATTGTTAAAATATTAATTTTGTTTCGATGAATAAATTATTTTTTAGAATACTTGTTTTATTGATGAGTCTGTCCTTGATAGGGATAATTCTGGTTCAAGTATTTTGGTTCAATTCTTCGTTCAAAAATAATGAAGAGCAGTTTAAATACCACGTTACTCAAGTAATTGGAAATGTTGCAGATAAGCTGGAACAACAAGAAGAGTACAGTTTCTACGACAAATACAACCGTATTAAAGACAGTACGGGTAAAATTCCAAAAAAAGAAGATTTACTAGAAGTACTTTATGTACAGAGAAACACAAAAACAAATAAAACAATTGTTTATTCTAATACCTTGACATCTGAAGATTATGATATCAATGGTTCAGTATTTAACAAAAAATTCAGCAGTGAACGTTTTAAAAATTTTAGTTCAAAAAGAGTAACTGAAGTTTATAATAACAACAACGGAATTGATAATAATAGTTTAGGACAGAGTATAATTCCTGATCTGAAAATTGAAAAATCAGGAAGCTTAGATATATTAAATAAAGTTCAGCAGCAGATTCAATATAAAGATATTGCTTCTTTGACTCCGATTGAAGGAAGGATCACAAAAGATAAGCTTTTTAAATTATTGAAGAAAGAGCTCGAAGAATACGGTGTAAAAACCAAATTTGAATTCGGAATATATAGTAGCGGTAATCCGACAAAGATAAAATCTGACGGATTTCATTATGATAAAGAAGCTACATACAATATTCCAATTTATACAGATAATGAAGGAAACAGCAGATATGAACTTTCGGTTACGTTTCCTCATAAAAAGAAGTTCTTATTATCCGAATTGTTAAGTATTACTATTTTATCGATAGTTTTTACTTTAATCATAATTGTGGCCTACACGAGTGCATTAAATCAGCTGTTGCGTCAGAAACATATTTCTGAAATTAAAACAGATTTTATTAACAACATGACACATGAGTTTAAAACTCCGATCGCTACAATAAATTTAGCACTAGATGCGATAAGAAGTCCAAAGGTTATTGAAGATAAAGAAAAGGTTTATCGATATCTTCAAATGATTCGGGATGAAAATAAGAGAATGCATGCTCAAGTCGAAAATGTATTGCGTATTTCTAAACTAGAAAAAAGGGAGCTTGATATCACCAAAGAGCCTACAGTAGTTACTGATATAATCGACGATGCCATAGAGCATGTTAATTTAATTTTAGAAGACAGACAAGGAACTGTCGAAAAGCATTATAATGCAGCCAGAACAACAGTTTTGATAAATGAAGTTCATTTTACAAACGTATTGGTTAATATTTTAGAAAATGCAATTAAATATTCTCCAGATGCGCCTAAGATTGAAATTTTTACAGAAAATGTGAAGGACATGATTCTGATAAAAGTAAAAGATCATGGTTTGGGAATGAGTAAGATAGCTCAGAAACGAGTTTTTGAGAAGTTTTACAGAGAGCATACCGGTGACCTTCATAATGTAAAAGGTCATGGTTTAGGATTGGCATACGTAAAAAGAATAGTGGAGGATCACAATGGTCAAGTATATGTAGAAAGCGAAAAAGGAAAAGGTAGCACCTTTATAATAAAAATACCATTAATAAATTAAAATATGGAAAATACTAACAAAAGAATACTTTTAGTAGAAGATGACCTAAATTTTGGGGCGGTTCTTAAAGATTATCTAATGTTAAATGACTTTGAAGTTACTTTAGCTAAAAACGGTATGGAAGGTTTCGAGAAATTCAAGAAGGACGTATATGATTTATGCATTCTTGATGTAATGATGCCTTATAAAGATGGTTACACTTTAGCCAAAGAAATTAGAGAGAAGAACAGTGAGGTGCCAATTATATTCTTGACAGCAAAATCTATGAAAGAAGATGTCTTAAAAGGATACAAAGCTGGTGCTGACGACTATTTAAATAAACCTTTTGATTCTGAAGTTCTTTTAATGAAAATTAAAGCAATCATTCAAAGAAAATCAGCTGATACAAAAGCAGAGCAAGTACAATTTGAATTTAACATTGGTAAATTCCATTTAAATTCAAAATTGAGATTCCTTACTTTCCAAGATGAGGAACCGATTAAATTATCTCCAAAAGAAAATGAATTGCTTAAAATGCTAATTCTTCATGAAAATGACTTAATGCCAAGAGAATTAGCTTTAACAAAAATCTGGAGAGATGACAACTACTTTACTTCAAGAAGTATGGATGTTTACATCGCTAAATTGAGAAAATATCTAAAAGCGGATGAAGATGTTGAAATCTTAAACATTCACGGAGAAGGTTTCAGATTAGTTGTAAAAAGCAAAGTTTCTGAATAATTAAATTCATTTAAATAAAATTTAAGCTCTGATTTTCAGAGCTTTTTTATTGCTCCAAAATGAAATGCTTTTATCAGTCTAATCTTTTGATTGTTAAAGTAATATGTTAGTTTTGCTTATTATGTTATTTCTGATTTGAATTGTTTAAAGAATTTTCTTTAAAATAAATTTGGAAATTCAAAAAACAATTCTGAATATTTGCACACGAAAAAAAATAATAACCCTTTAAAACGAAGAAAAAATGTTTGTACTTACATCTACATCACAAAGCTTCACACCAAACGAATTTGGTGCAGCAATTCTTCGTGGCTTATTTCAATCTTAGAAATACATTTTTAGATATATAAAAAAGCCCGAAGACAATAAGTTTCGGGCTTTTTTTATTCTAGACACTTCAAAATTTTCCCGAAAAAAAATAGTATTTATCCAAAAAGATAAATGATTCCGCATGTTTTTTCATTTTGATTTCTTCCAGATTTCATCTGATTTATTCTGCACAATAAAAAAAATTAAACAATTTATGGGAAATAAATTATCTGGAAAAGACCTAATAAAGTTAGGCTTTCCAAAGAATAATTCAATAAACATCGCCTTAGGGCAGATAAACAGATATAGAAAAAGAGAAAAAAAAGAATCTATTCTAACAGAAGCAAAAGAGGTTTTGCTGAACCCTGAAAAATTTGAAGGACATGGAACTTGGGGAAAAGTGGCTGAAGGGCTGATTAAACCTGTTCAAGTACGAATGCATCAGCTTAAAAGCACCAGAGCGCCGTTTAAAATTTTTGGCGAAAATGAAATTGATGAACAGGCAAAATTTCAATTGTACGATTCATTAAAACTGCCAATTTCGGTTGCAGGAGCTTTAATGCCAGATGCGCATTCGGGTTACGGATTGCCAATTGGCGGCGTATTAGCAACTGATAATGCTGTGATTCCGTACGGAGTTGGAGTTGATATTGGGTGCCGAATGAGTCTTTCGATTTTTGATTTGCCCGGTTCTCATTTTAAAGGAAAAGAACATCAATTGGAAGCCATTTTAAAAGACAATACAAAGTTTGGAATGTATGAAACGCACGCTTCTCGTGTAGATCATGAGGTTTTTCATAAAAGTGAATTTCAAGATATTCCGTTGTTAAAGAATCTTTTGCCAAAAGCTTATAAGCAATTGGGAAGCTCAGGCGGAGGAAATCATTTCGTAGAATTTGGGATTGCTAAAATTGATAATCCTGAGAACGAATGGAAACTGGAGAAAGGAGAGTATTTTGCTGTTCTTTCGCATAGCGGTTCTCGAGGTTTAGGTGCAAATATTGCAAAGCATTATACTTATTTGGCAACAAAACAATGTCCGTTGCCAAAAAATGTACAGCATTTAGCTTGGCTGGATTTGAGTACGCATGATGGTCAGGAATACTGGCTAGCGATGAATTTGGCTGGAGAATATGCAAAAGCTTGTCACGACGATATTCATAGAAGAATTGCTAAAGCAATTGGAAAAAGAGTTGTGGTAACGATTGAAAACCATCACAATTTTGCTTGGAAAGAAATCGTAAACGGTCAGGAATGTATTGTACATAGAAAAGGAGCAACGCCTGCCGGGGACGGGCAATTGGGAATTATTCCAGGTTCGATGACTGCTCCAGGCTTTATTGTAAAAGGTAAAGGAAATATTGAAAGCTTAAACTCGGCTTCCCACGGTGCGGGACGCTTGTTCTCGAGAGCAAAATGTAAAAGCAGTTTTACGCAAAGTCAGATCAATAAAGAGTTGAAGAAACATGATGTGACTTTGATTGGCGGAAATATTGACGAAGCTCCGATGGCGTACAAAGACATCACAAAAGTAATGGCAAATCAAACTGACTTAGTTGAAGTTCTCGGAACTTTTACGCCAAAGATTGTTAGAATGGATCGTTAAGAAGAAATTTAAAATGGAAAGAATAATTCAAATAACAGCGGGTCGCGGACCTGCAGAATGCACTTGGGTAGTTGCCCAAGTGCTTAAAAAAGTTTTGGAAGAAGCGCAGGATCAGAATTTAGATGTGGTTTTACTTCAGAGAGAGAAAGGAGAAGAAAATGGAACTATTGAAACTGCCTCAATTTCTGTAAAAGGAAAAAATGCCGATGAGTTTGTGAAATCTTGGATTGGAACAATTCAGTGGATTGGCCAGAGTCAGTTTAGGAAAATGCATAAAAGAAAAAACTGGTTTATTGGAATTTTTGAAATTGAACCACAGAAGAATGCTTCAGTTTCAGAAAATGATATTCAATATCAGGCAATGCGAAGTTCTGGGGCAGGAGGACAGCATGTGAATAAAGTGAGTTCGGCAATTCGTGCAACTCATATTCCGACTGGAATTGCTGTTGTAGCAATGGACAGCCGTTCGCAACACCAAAACAAAAAACTAGCAACAGAAAGATTATTAAAAAAAATAGAAGACGAGAAATTAATTCAGCTTAAAAATCATGTTGGAAAACAATGGGAAAATCAGCTCCATGTAGAGCGTGGAAATCCCGTGAGAGTTTTTACAGGAAGTGATTTTAAAAAGAACAAAGTGGAGAAAAGCTACAAAGGAACTCGTCAGAAATTAAAAAACGATTTACGAAATGAAAACAACTGATAAATACCTTTTTCAGGCCTTGGATAATTATCCGTTTTGGTTGGAAGGAACAATAGAATCTTTGGATTATGCTTTTTCTTATGATGATAAAAATACAATGGTTTTGTGTTTGTACGGAAGAATTCAGGCGGAGCACTTAATGAATTATGAAGAAGCAAAATCTTATTTTCAGCAAGCTTTAGCGATTAATATTCATGCTCTTGAAGTATATCCGTATTATTTGAAAACGTTGATTTTAAATGAGGATTACGAAGAAGCACAAAAATTAATTGATTTTGCTCTGACTGTTAAAGGAATAAACAAATCAGAAATTTATGTCAAGAAAGCCATTCTTTTAGAAGCGCAAAATGAGTTTAAAAAAGCATTAGAAGAAATAAAAAATGCGAAACTTCATTTGTTGCAATTTAATTATGAGTCTGATATTATAGATGTTGAAAAGAGGATTGAAAATAAAATTGATTTGCTGAAAAAGAAGAAGGTGAAGAAATCTAAGAAAGGTTCTAAAAAGAAATCGAAATGATTATGATAAAAAAACGATGCAAAATTTGCATCGTTTTTTTAATATACATCAAGTTTGTCATTTCGACGAAGGAGAAATCTTCGCGAGAAGCTCGACAAAGATTTGATTTTCGTTGCGGATTTACTTGTGGAGATTTCTCCTTCGTCGAAATGACAATATTGTGGATAGTATTGTGAGATTAAAGAAAAGTTATTTCCAATGCAATTCCAAAGCAAAACACGTTTTTTCACCTTTTGTAATGCTGAAAGTTGCGGTTGTATGATCATCATCTTCACTTTCGTGAATTACAACATTATCATTGAGGGAAAGCTCTTTCATAAAATTCATTTCAAAGCTTTTAACTTCTTGTTTCATGATCCGTTTTGGATCAACATGATCAAGGCACCATTCCAAGTATTTTACGTTATTTACGTGATTTACAATATCTAAATCTGATAAATAGACTGTTTTTTCAAAAACGGCTTCTTTTTCGTGATTGATATTGATTTTTGAAAATCCTTCTTCTGTTGCTCTTTTTTCTGGAAATAATTCGAAATGTTCAAAAGGCAATGCTAAAGCTTCTGGACGACGTGCTTTGGTATTGAAAACGGCCCAATAGGTTTCGCTTCCCACAATCTTTTTTCCGTTTACATACATTTCCAAGGCACGGACAGAACGTGAATTTTCTAAACTGTTAATCCATGTTTTTACGGTTACAACATCTTGCCATTTTGGTAATGCTGTAATTTCAACGCGCATTCGGCTTAAAACCCATGCTTGATCAAATTCCTGCATATCAGAAAAACTGATTCCGCCAACTTCAGAATGTGCTGCAGCGGTTAATTGTAAAAGATTACACAAATCTGTATATTTTAAGTAGCCGTTTGGCGTACATTGCGTGAAATTGATTTCCCAGTCCTTGCTTAAAACTGATGTAAAATTGGGAGATATTGGCATTTTTTATTTTTTTTAGGAAATAGAGTAAAGAGGATAGATAAAAGACTTTCTTACTTTGTAAGATTTTCTATGTAATGTATGATTTCTTTTCTATTTGTTGCGTAATCAAACCATTTGGTGTTTTCGTTTCGTTTGAACCACGTTAATTGTCTTTTAGAAAATCTTCTGGTGTTCTTTTTGATTTCTTCTATTGCAAAAGGCAAAGTGAATTCTCCTTCAAAATAACTAAATAATTCTCTATAACCGACCGTTTGAAGTGCATTTAACGCTTTATTAGGATAAAGTGTTTCGGCTTCTTTTAGCAGTCCTTCGTTCATCATGATGTTAACACGCTGGTTGATTCTGCTGTAAATGATTTCTCTGTCGGCGTCTAAGCCAATTAAAATAGGAGTGAAGTCTCTATTGTTTTTCTTTTGATTTAAAAAGGAAGAATATGGTTTTTGAGCTCCGATACAAACTTCTACAAAACGCATCATTCGTTGTGGGTTTTGTAAAGTTTGTGGATTTTCGGCTGTTATTTTTTGATAATATTCTGGATCTAAATTTTTCAGTTGTTCTTGAAGATATTCAATTCCAAGTTTTTCATAGTTTGAATTTACTTCAGCACGAACTTTTGGATCAATTTCGGGAAATTCGTCGAAACCTTTTAAAATGGCATCAACATATAATCCTGAACCGCCAATGAGAATTACGAAATCATTGGTTTGAAATAATTCTTCGATTTTGGCTAAAGCTTCTTTTTCGTAATCGCCAACTGTATAATTTTCAAAAATAGATTTGTTTTGAATAAAATGATGTTTGGCCGAATTCAATTCTTCTTGGCTTGGAACTGCGGTTCCTATTGTCATTTCCTTGAAAAACTGACGGCTGTCACAAGAAACGATTTCGCATTTAAAATGTTGTGCCAAAGCAATGCTCAAGGCTGTTTTGCCTATGGCTGTTGGTCCGACAATGGTAATTAGGTATTTCATATTTTTTAGCCCAGATGGAAATGGAAACCCCGGACTTATATTTGTTGAATTTTTTTTGGTATAAAAGAGCGACCAGCGGAAGCTCCTTTTATGCCTTAAAAAATTACAAATATAAGGAGGAGTTGGAATGTACAGCTGGATTAGCTTCTAAAATTAATTATTTGGCAGTTCGGTTCCGCATTCATAACAATATTTAGCGTTGTCAAAATGGACTTGGGACTGGCATTTCTTGCATGTTTTTTTACCGCTTACTGAATTGTTTTTTAGACTGCTTTTGGCAAATTCGGCAGTTACGATTCCAGTTGGGACAGCAATGATGCCATAACCTAAAATCATTACAAGTGCCGCAATAAACTGTCCTAGCGGAGTTTGTGGCGAAATGTCTCCGTAGCCTACTGTTGTTAAGGTTACAATTGTCCAGTAAATTGCCATTGGAATGCTGGTAAATCCTGATTCTTTGCCTTCGACTAAATACATAATAGTACCAATGATTACGGTACTAACGAGAACAAAATAAATGAAAACCAAAATTTTTTCTTTACTGGCTTCTATGGCTTCTTTTAATTGGAGTGATTGATGGTTGATTTGCGGAATATGCAAAATTTTGAATAATCGAAGAAAACGTAAGGCCCTTACGATCGATAAAATGCTTGCGCCAGGAAAAAAGATGGACAAATACATGGGCAAAACGGCCAGCAAATCGATGATCCCATAAAAGCTAAAAATGTATTTGACTGGTTTTTGAATGGAGATAATTCTTAGTATATATTCAATGCTGAAAAATACTGTAATTACCCATTCGCAGATCAATAATTGTTCATGATATTTTGAGCTTACGCCTTCAACAGTATCCAACATTATAAGAAGAACGCTCAATAAGATTAAACCCAGCAACACTAAATCGAACATTCGTCCTAGAATGGTGTTGGTGCCATATAGGACGATTTTGACTTTTTCTCTAAAGATTTCGTATTGTGATTTTTTGTTTTTCATATCCTTAAAGATAATGAAAAGTTTCGTTTTGTTAAAAATGAAGTATTTTTAATGATTTGCTTTTGCGGATATAACTCTGAATGATGTTTTTTACGTCGCGATTATGCTGCATCGGAACCAGAATATTTTTTAAGATATCGATATTCGTGATTTGATAATTTAGATCATAATAGGCATAACCTTTGTAAATTCCGTTTTCGATCAGGATTGCGCTACGTTCGTTTACATTTCTTCCCCTGTCTATCAATACCATGCTTTTGTTTTCGAAACTGTTTTCTGAAATAAATTGCTGCACTCGTAAATTATAAATTTCGGAAGTGACTTCACCAATGCATGCGCCGTCACATTCTTTGATTTTATATTGAAAACATTCTTTTTTGGTTTGGTATAAACCTGTTAATTTTTGGCACAAATGATATTTTGCCGTAATTTTAAAAAGCGCATTTTTGCCTTCCTGTAAAGAAGTATAAGAAGTAATTTCTTTTTTACGTCCGTCTGCTTTTTCAAGTATTAAATTGATGTAACCGTTTGAATCTATTTCTGAATATAAAGCGACGGGAAATACAGTTTTTTTCTGCGAACGATTGTATCGCGGACGATTTACTTTAACTTCTTGACTTTCTTTTAAAAGTGCAATTAATTCGCTTCCGGTTTCATCGTAAGTAATGGTGAAAACTTCTGCCTGAATTCGTTTGCTTTTGGTTGTAATTCCTGTAAAATGCTGATTGACTCTTTTTTTGATATTTTGGCTTTTTCCAATGTAAATTAAAGTCCCATCTTCTTTGTAGATATAATAAACGCCTGTTTTAGCTGGCATTTGATTTAAAATATCCAAGAATTTCGGAGAAATACCTTTTTCTACTTCGAGTTTTATAAAGTCTTTTACGATGGTTTTCTCAACATCTTTTTCCAAAAGCATTTTGAAAAGCTTAGTCGTAGCCATAGCGTCTCCACTCGCGCGATGTCTGTCGGCCATTGGAATTCCGAGTGAACGAACTAGTTTTCCTAAACTATATGAAGGCTGTTCTGGAATTAGTTTTTTGGCTAATTCTACTGTACAAAGTGTTTTGGCTTCAAAATCGTAGCCTAAACGACGGAATTCTGTGCGAAGGATTCTATAATCGAAAGAAGCATTATGTGCTACAATAACACAATCTTGAGTGATTTCTATAATTCGTTTCGCAACTTCGTAGAATTTTGGAGCAGAACGCAACATCGCATTGTTAATTCCAGTCAGTTTTACTACGAAAGGCTGAATCGGAATTTCAGGATTGACAAGGCTAATGAATTGATCAACTACTTCATGCCCATCAAATTTGTAGATAGCGATTTCGGTAATTCCCTCTTCATTAAACTGTCCCCCAGTGGTTTCTATGTCAAGTATTGCGTACATATTCAATGTCAATGTCAATTTCAAAAATCAATGTCAATTTCAAAAATCAATAGTGAAAATTGAAATTTGCAATTGTTATTGTAATTGTCATTGAAAAGTTATCTTTTATTTATTATCATTTTTGATGAAATTGCGATTAATTGCTCCACTTCGATTAGAAGTTTATTTCTTTTACTGTCATCGCCTTCTTTAATATAATCTAAAATTTTTAATGAGTTTCTAGATTCTTTTAACTCCTTCACGACTAATGAAACTTTGAAGACAAAATTTTTATCACTTATCGTTCCTTGTGCTTCTCCAAAATTTAAAGAGGCACTTCCAGATGAATGAATTAATTGATTTTTGTAATATTCATTTTCAAATAACCTTTCTAATTGTCGAGTGAAAAAAAATACATTCTCCAGCAAATCGCACTAATCGATCTTCAAAATTGAATATTTTTTCCATTTAATTTTTCCCCATTTTTTAAATTGACATTGATTTTTGCAATTGTAATTGATATTGAAAAAATTAACGACCGCCAAAAATGCTGCTTCCAATGCGAACCATTGTACTTCCGCATTCTATTGCCAATTGATAATCTCCAGACATTCCCATTGAAATTGTTTTCAAATCAACAATCTGTAGTTTTTGGATAGAATCAAAAATAGATTTTAAATGGGTAAATTCTTTTTTAATCTGATTTTGGTCTTCGGTGAAAGTGGCCATTCCCATTAAACCTAAGATACGAATATTTTTCAATTCTTTAAACTCCGCGGAAGTTAAAAGTTCATTTAGTTCATTTTCGTCCAAACCAAATTTAGATTCTTCTTCGGCAATATAAATTTGAAGAAGGCAATCTATTGTTCTGTTGTTTTTTAAAGCTTGTTTATTGATTTCTTGCAATAATTTCAAACTGTCAACGCCGTGAATCAAAGTAACATAAGGCGCCATAAATTTGACTTTATTGGACTGAACATGACCAATCATATGCCATTGGATATCTTTTGGCATTTGTTCCCATTTTTCAGTCATTTCCTGAATTTTGTTTTCTCCAAAAATGCGTTGCCCAGCTTCATAAGCCTGCATCAAATCGGATACAGGTTTGGTTTTTGAAACGGCAACTAGAGTTACATGTTCAGGTAAAGTTGCTTTAATTGTATTTAAATTCGATTGAATCGACATGGTATTTCTTTTTATAAAAACTGCTTAGAGATTTTCTCTGCCTTTTTGCTTTCGCTATAATCGTAAAAACCTTCGCCAGATTTCACTCCCAGTTTTCCAGCTCTCACCATATTTACTAAAAGTGGGCAAGGAGCATATTTAGGATTTTTGAATCCGTCGTACATTACATTTAGAATGGCAAGACAAACATCAAGACCAATAAAATCAGCTAATTGAAGTGGTCCCATTGGGTGCCCCATTCCTAATTTCATTACCGTATCGATTTCGTAAACTCCAGCAACACCATTATATAATGTTTCAATTGCCTCATTTAGCATTGGCATTAAAATTCTGTTTGCCACAAAACCTGGATAATCATTTACTTCTACAGGAACTTTTCCTAATTTTTCAGATAAATCCATGATGATTTTAGTTACTTCATCGCTTGTATTGTATCCGCGAATGATTTCAACCAATTTCATAATCGGCACCGGATTCATAAAGTGCATTCCGATAACGCGTTCTGGATGTGCTACAACAGCTCCAATTTGTGTAATTGAGATTGAAGATGTATTAGTTGCTAAAATTGTATTATGCGAGCAATATTCATTTAATTGTTTGAAGATGTTCAGTTTTAATTCAACATTTTCAGTTGCGGCCTCAACTACTAAATCAACGCCAACAACTCCGTCTTTTAAATCTGTATAAGTAATAATATTAGTTATGGTTTTAGCAACATCTTCCTGAGTGATTGTTCCTTTAGACAGCATACGGTCTAAGTTGGCAGCAATAGTTGCCATTCCTTTATCTAATGATTTTTCAGAAACATCGATTAATTTTACGGTAAATCCGCTTTGTGCAAAAGTATGAGCAATTCCGTTACCCATTGTTCCTGCTCCAATTACAGCTATTGTTTTCATTTTATGCTAGATATTTTTTTATGATTTAGCCACGAATTCACCAAATAATTCGTGAATTCGTGGCTAATTTATTTTTTTAAATTTTATTATTTTTTGAAACAATCAATAATTTGATAAGCCACGCGTAATGCATCAGTTGCCTGCTCAAGTGTTACAACTGGAGTTGTATCGTTATTGATAGCATCTGCAAACGAATTTAACTCATCTAAGATGGCGTTGTTTTGCTCTACATCAGGATTTGTGAAATAGATTTGTTTTTTTACACCTTCAGCATTTTGAAGAATCATATCAAAATCTCCAGGAACTTCTGGTGCATCTTTCATACGAACCACTTCACATTTTTTCTCTAAAAAGTCAACAGAAATGTAGGCATCTTTTTGAAAGAAACGTGACTTACGCATGTTTTTCATTGAAATTCTGCTGGCTGTTAAATTAGCAACACATCCGTTTTCAAATTCAATTCTGGCGTTGGCAATATCCGGAGTTTCGCTGATAACCGAAACACCACTTGCATTGATGCTTTTAACTTTAGATTTTACAACACTTAAAATAGCGTCGATATCGTGAATCATTAAATCCAAAACTACAGGAACATCTGTACCGCGAGGATTAAACTCTGCTAAACGATGCGTTTCTATAAACATCGGATTTTCGATCATTTCCTTAGTAGCGATAAAAGCTGGATTAAAGCGCTCTACGTGACCTACTTGTCCTTTTACGTTATGCTCTTTGGCCAAAGCAATAATTTCTTCAGCTTCTTCAACGGTATTGGCAATTGGTTTTTCGATAAAGATATGTTTTCCTGATTTTATGGCAACTTTTGCACATTTGTAGTGCGAAAGTGTTGGAGTTACAATATCAATCACGTCGACAGCGTGAATGAGTTTGGCAATTGTGCTGAAATTTTTATAGCCAAATTCTTTTGAGATTTTTTCGGCATTTTCTTGATTTTCGTCGTAAAATCCAACTAATTCGTATTTGTCAGATTGTTGTAATAAGCGTAAATGTATTTTACCAAGATGACCAGCACCTAAAACTCCTACTTTTAACATGAGAATGTATTTTAAACAAAAATATAATTTATTTGTTTAACGTGAAAATGAATTTAACGAATTGTGAATTGTGAAATGTAAGTTGTGAATTGTGAGTTGTAAAAATTTAAATGCGAGTTTCTAATTATATCATTCGGCTTTTCACATTTCACATTTCACTTTTGACTTTATGACTTTCGACTTTATGACTTTCGACTGTATTAATTTATTATTTAAAAATCAATATTTGAAATCCTGTTTTGTTTCTTATTTTTGCGAAAATAAAACCTACCTATTTTGAAAGACACTGCCAAACATCAAGGACTTCGTAATCAATTAGTAACCACTTTAGAGCAAAAAGGAATTACTGATAGAGCGGTTCTAGATGCGATAAAAAAAATCCCGAGACACCTTTTTTTGAATTCCAGTTTTGAAGATTTCGCTTATCAGGATAAAGCTTTTCCTATTGGTGCGGGACAGACCATTTCTCAGCCTTATACGGTGGCTTTTCAGTCACAATTGCTCGAAGTTAAAAAGGATCACAAAGTTTTAGAAATAGGAACAGGCTCTGGCTATCAGACTGCTGTTTTGTTTGCTTTAGGTGCAAAAGTATATACGGTTGAGAGACAAAGCGAATTATTTAAAACTACGTCTAATTTATTTCCTAAATTAAACATTCGTCCAAAACACGTTACTTTTGGTGATGGTTATAAAGGATTGCCAAATTTTGCGCCTTTTGACAGTATTATAGTTACAGCAGGCGCACCGTTTATTCCACAGCCATTAATGGCACAATTAAAAATAGGAGGAAGACTTGTTATTCCGTTAGGAGAAGATGTTCAGATTATGACTTTATTAATCAGGAAAAACGAAACGCAATTTGAAAAACATGAATTTGGAGAGTTTCGATTTGTTCCTTTATTAGAAGATAAAAATTAATGAGAAAGCCCGTTTTGAACGGGCTTTTTTATTGTGTAAGAATTGAAATATATCTTTCCAGACATTCTTTTTCTTTTTGAGCTATAAACAGAAAAAAATCTTCTTTGTTTTTTTGGGTTTGAGCAATTTCTAAAGACTGGTGATATTGCATTCTTGTTTCATAATCTCCTTTAATATTGGCTATTGGATAACCTTTTTGCATCAGAATTAAATTCATTATTAATCTTGAAGTTCTTCCGTTTCCATCAATAAAAGGATGAATTGTAGCTAATCGTTCATGCATTTCAGCAGCAAGAATAATGGGGTGTAATTTATTTTTATTGATTTCATACCAAACAAAATATTCTTCCATTTCCTGTGGAATCATTAAAGGTTGTGGAGGCATGTGACTACTTCCCTGAATCATAACTTGAACTTTTCTATAGCGTCCTGCATCTTCTGGAATAATTCCGCGTAAAATTAGATTATGAATAGATAAAAGATCACGTTCGTTTAAAGAATTGTTTTTATTCATTAAATCTTTAATAAAGCCAATTGCTTCCTGATGATTTATAGCTTCAAGATGTTCCCGCATGCTTTTTCCAGAAATTGTCAAACCTTCATTGATGACCATATCTGTTTCACGAAGTGTCATTGTATTTCCTTCAATTCGATTGCTTTCAAAAGTATATTCCAATTCTAAAGCTTGTTTTATTTTAAAGCTGTCATACTGGCGGTAAGAACCTAGTTTTTCTTTTAAGGCATCAATTTCTTTTAAGATTTTTTCTAAAGAAGTAGATAATTTAAGATTTGAAACCGTTTTATTGTATTTGATTTCGTCTTCAGCAACTTTTAATGCTTTTAAGGCAAGTTCGTCATCCCCAATTTCATTAAGAATCTTTTCTTTAAGCCAAGCAATCATTAAAGTTTCATAATCAATTTCTAAAAGTTGAGAAAGTTTAATAATTTGATCTTTGGTTGGTTTTCGTGTTCCTGATTCAAATTTACTAATCAACGCTTGATCAATTCCTGCAAGATGAGCCAATTCACGCGTTTTTAATCCTTTCTGTTCTCTGGCGTTTTTTAATAAAGATTTCATTTAATGAAAATTTTAGTCTTGACAAATTTAGTCAATTTTAGATCAAAAGAAAAGCGATGTTTATACACCGCTTTTTCTATAATTATTTTGGAGGCAGAGAGCCGTCTTTTCTCATTTCTTTCACTACAGCTTGCATAATGGCGTCAACCGTCTGGCCTAAATCTGTAACATATTGAGATTCTGTAGTTCCTGTCCAGATTAATTTGTTTTGTTTTAAAGAAAAAACATTGGTTTCTACCATATAAGAAGTGGTCTCCTGATAATAACCTGGATCATAAAAGTTAGGAGAATACATTCCGTACCAGTTTCCAAAACCATATCCATACATTCCGGTGTACATTCCGTCAAAACCTCCGTAATACATTCCTGTATAAGTGCCTGGAACATAATTAACTTCTTTTTCTTTGCTAACTAATCGCATACTGATTACTCCATCAAAGTTTTCATCTTGCAAAACCTTTAGCTTTTGTTCTTGCGTTAATTGAGAAGTTGCGTTTAAATATTGATACGAAGTTTTGAATATCGGATTGGCCGCTGCAATTCTGTTTTCTGTAATTCGTCTTGAAGCTTCGTCTTTGACTAAAGCTACAACCAAAACTTTTTTAAATTGTTCCTGAGTTATAGTTACATCAGGATCTCTCCAGCTGTTTACAATTGAAGTATTACTGCCACAACTTGAAAACACAATAGCGAAAAACAAAACTAAATACTTTTTCATATTTTACTGTTAAATTATTTGTAATAAAAATAACAATAAAATATTATAAATATGTCATTAAGAGGAAATTAAATTTGCTATTAGTTGTAAGCTTTTTTAATTCTGTCCAAATCTCTTTTTGTGTCTTGTTCTTTTAGAGATTCACGTTTGTCATAGTTTTTCTTTCCCTTACACAACCCGATCTGAAGTTTTGCTAAACCTTTTTCGTTGGTAAATAGCTTTAAAGGTATAATGGTTAAACCTTTTGCCTGAACATTTTTATGAAGTGTTTTTAATTCTTTTTTGTTTAAAAGTAGTTTTCTTTCGCTTCTTGATTTATGGTTGAATTGGTTTCCAAAAGAATACTCTTCAATATAAGTGTTAATGGCGAAAAGTTCCATGCCGCTAAACTCGCAGAAACTTTCGGTAATATTGGCTTTTCCTAAGCGGATAGATTTGATTTCTGTTCCTGCCAAAACAATTCCAGCAGTATAAGTATCGATTATTTCGTAATCGAATCGGGCTCTCTTGTTAAGTATATTGACTGATTTTATCATAGCTGCAAATGTAAGACAAAATTGAAAAATGTTGCAGTTAAAGATAATTAAAGTTTTCTTTTAATATATGATTTAAATCAGTCTTAAGCAGAAACCTTACTCATAAGTTTGTCCTGTAATTAAAAACAAAATAAAAATGAAAAAGATTGTTACCTTAGTGAGTATCGTATTAATCAGTTTAACTGCTAAAGCTCAAGATTCGTCTCAAGGATTAAAAGGGGCTTGGTTTGCCACTTCTCAATTTGGTTATCAGCAGACTAAAAATGAAGGCAATAAAAATACAAATTTATCTGTAATTCCAGTTGTAGGTACATTTGTTACTCCATCGGTTGCTGTTGGAGCGGGTGTAGGGTATATTAATATCAAAGCCGATACAGATGCAGGAACAGCAGCTAAAACAGATTTAATTGTTGTTCAGCCTTTAATTAGAAAATACTGGAATGTAGCTGGTTCGTTATACTTCTTCGGACAAGCAGCAATTCCAGTTATTACAGGTAAAGAAAAAGAGAGTGAGTTGAAAGTTAATCAGGTAGGGCTTTCAGTATCGGGAGGTTTAGATTATTTTGTTACTAAAAACTTCTCTGTAGAGTTCTCTTACGATTTGGCCAATTTTACTTCTACAACACTTAAAGCGAAGGATGGAGAAAAAACAACAGTTACCAATTTTGGTTTGGCACACGTTGCCAATGTAGATCCATTTTACAATACAGCATTAGCAGGAAGTAATCCAAACTTGACTTCTCCTGTTTCTGTCGGATTTAAATTCATATTCTAATTTATTCTTTATTTGATTAATGTAAAATTCTATTTAGTAATTTTGCGAAAAAGGAAGACCGTACTTTTTTGAAGTACGGTCTTTTAATATTGTTTAAAAAGTATAAGATGCAAAATCAATCCAAAGACCCCTTACATGGGATTACACTTCAAAAAATTGTTGAAACTTTAGTAGATTATTATGGGTTTGATACTTTGGGTGAATTAATTCCAATTAAATGTTTTAATTCAAATCCAAGTGTAAAATCAAGTCTTACTTTCTTAAGAAAAACAGATTGGGCTCGTAAAAAAGTAGAGGATCTTTATATTAAAACGCTTCCTAAATTAAGCTGATTTTTATAATTTATACGAAATCATAACACCACCACGGTAAGGTAGCCATTCGCCGCTTTTATTCCAGTGAATTGCTTTTTCATATCTTCCAGGAGTTCCGTCGTTATAATATCCATGATAAAATCCTTGGTGCCATCCGCCACCTACAAAAAAGTCAAGTAAAAATTTATCGCTTAATTTGAGATTGTAACCAACTGTAGCCCCAATTCTATAACCGAAACCATCTTCGTAACGGTTGCTGTTCCAATAATTCCATTTTTGTATTTCGTATTTATCAGCGCCTATATGAGCTCCTGCATAAAAACCACTGTATTTTTCTTTAAAATGGTAACGGATTTCTGGAGTAACCGTGACAAATTTCATTGGGTTATTTCCATTAAAAGATTCCCAAAAAGAAGCCATTACATCAGCACTAAACGTAGTCTTTTCTCCAATACTCGTTTCAATCCCAATATTTGGAACTAATAATAAGGCAGTTGCTCCATTAAATTTTACAAAAGTCTGACTTTGCATTTGCACACAAAACAAAAGAACAATTAAGGCGGATATCTTTTTCATATATTTTTGGGAATTCAAAACAGCCTTTTAGCTGATTTCGAGCGCAAATATAGCAGATAATGCTTGAGAACTATTAATTATAAGATTATTTTAACAAGTATAAAACTTTACTTTTCTAATAATGAATAAATTACTTTGTCTAAAAATTTTCCGTCCCAAAATTCTACTTCTCTCAGATGTGCTTCTTTAACAAAACCGCATTTTTGTAATACCTTTTCAGAGGCATAATTTTCGGGATCGATTACAGCTTCTATCGAATGTAGTTTTAGATCTTCAAAACCAAAAGTAATTAATTTCTTTACAGCTTCTGGAATAATTCCTTTTCCATGCTGATCAGGCGAAAGGATATAACCTATTTCAGCTCGGTAATTTTCGGGTTGCATCCGATAATAGCCAATAATCCCAAGTAATTTGGTGTTGCCTTTAAGTCTAATAGCCCAATTTATGCCAACATTAGTTTCAATTTTTTCATCAATAGTTCTGATGTGTTCCAGAGCGTCTTCATGGTTTTTCACTAAAGGTCTTGGGATGTATTTCATAGTCTCAGGATTAGAACGCAAGTCAAAAACTTCTTGTACGTCCTTATCTGTAAGCCTGTCTAAAACTAATCTTTCTGTTTCTATTACTGGAAATGGGGTAAAATTAAAATTTAACATTTTTTACTTTATAATATTGTAATACTAAATTTTGCACTGAAATTTTTGTTTTCTTCTAATGTCAAAATCCCTTCTTTTTTATATAAGTCACCAGTATTCTGATCGGTATCAGAATAGCCAAGCCAAGGTTCAATACAGATAAATGGTGCGTTTTCTTTAGTCCAGATGCCTAAACTTGGAAAATCATTATAGCTAACTCTTATATAAGGTTTTGAATTGTTAAGGATAGTTAAAGATTTTGATTCTAATGTTTTGAAAATTAAAGCATCATTTTTAAAAAGCTTATAATTTAAAGGAACTAAACTGTTTTTTTTCTCCAAAACTTTAGTCTTAGATGAAATCAAATCGTTTTCAAGAAGATAATATTTTAAATTTTCCTCTTTTTCAAATTGAAACGCATAATTTTCAAAGTTATCAGGAAGTGCTATTGCCGGATGCGCTCCAATTGAAAATGGCATTTTTTCTTTTCCATTATTTATGACTCTATATTCAAGTTCAAGTGCATTTTCATTAAGCGTATAAATAAGTTGCAATTCAAATTCAAAAGGATATTTAGCTAATGTTTCTTGAAAAGATTTAAGAGAAAAAACAGCTTTACTTTCAGTTTTTTCGATCAATTCAAAATCCATGTCACGTGCAAAACCATGGCGTGGCAAATGATATTCTTTTTCATTGATTGTATAGGTGTTGTTTTTTAAAGTTCCTACAATCGGAAAAAGTATTGGCGAATGCTTACCCCAAAAATCTGGATTCCCCTCCCATATATATTCATTGTTTTGATTGTCTTTTATAGAAAATAATTCGGCTCCAGCATGTTTAATAGAAGCTTTTAATATAGAATTTGAAATAGTTGTAGTCACAATTGTTGAATCTAAAATGAATGTTCTTTTAATAGATGTAAATATATTTTATAAATTTTAGTTTTTTAAGAAAAAGGCTTAAATTATTTTATTGATAAAATTATGCTAAAATTAAATTTATGTTTTGAAATTTCTCTGTAAATAGCTTTTTTTTTCATTAATTTGCTACATAAACAGCTAAAAAATATGAAAAAGCAATCTGCAAAAGCCATTTTAACCGCGGCTTTATTTTTTGGGATTTCTTCAGTATGGGCGCAGCAAACTCCGTCAGCACCAGCAGCAAATCCAGTGAACAATTACAATTATCATGATGCCTTTGGACCTCATTTTTACACTAAAAATGGTACTTCAACCCGCACTGCTAGTGGTGAACCGGGAGTAGAGTATTGGCAGAATAGAGCCGATTATCAGATTACGGCAAAATTAAATGCAACTACAAACGAGATTGTAGGGACAGATGAAATCACTTATACTAATAATAGTCCAGAAAAATTATCATTTCTTTGGCTGAATTTAGATCAGAATTTATTTAAAGACGATTCTAGAGGAAATGCCGTTGTGCCTTTAACAGGAAGCCGTAACGGAGCTCAAGGACAAGTTTTTGATGGCGGAAATAAAATTAAATCTGTAAAAGTAGTTTCTGGAGGAAAAAACAAAACAGAAGTTGATGTTAAATATGTAGTTACAGATACCAGAATGCAGATTTTTCTTCCTCAAGCATTGGCTGCAAAAGGAGGTTCTGTAAAGGTTAAAATTGAATTCTCATTTATTGCGCCTTTCGAAGGATCAGACAGAATGGGAGTTCTAGAAACAAAAAACGGAAAAATATTTACAATTGCGCAGTGGTACCCACGTATGTGTGTGTACGATGATGTACGAGGTTGGAATACAGCTCCATATTTAGGTGCTTCTGAATTTTATTTAGAGTATGGTGATTTTGATGTAAAACTTACAGTTCCAGGAAATCATTATGTTGTAGCTTCTGGAGAATTGTTAAACGGTCAGGAAGTATTTTCTGCTGAGCAATTAAAAAGATATAAAGATGCTGCAAACAGTGATAAAACGGTGACAATTCGCTCAGAGCAAGAGGTTAATGCAACAGCAAATAGTAACTCAGGAACAGAAAAAACATGGCATTATAAAATTAAAAATGCGCGTGATTTTTCTTGGGCATCGTCTCCAGCTTTCATTTTAGATGGAGCAAAAATTAACCTTCCAAGCGGTAAAAAATCATTGGCATTATCTGCTTATCCTGTTGAAAGTGCAGGCCAAGGCGCTTATGGGCGTTCTACAGAATATGTAAAAGCGTCAATTGAGCATTATTCTAAACAATGGTTTGAATATCCTTACCCAGCAGCAACAAATGTGGCTGGAAATGAAGGTGGTATGGAATACCCAGGAATTGTTTTCTGTGGATGGAAATCTAAAGGACAAGATCTTTGGGGAGTAACAGATCACGAATTTGGGCATATTTGGTTCCCAATGATTGTGGGGTCAAACGAAAGATTATTTGCTTGGATGGATGAAGGATTTAATACATTTATCAATTCTTTAAGTACTGCTGCGTTTAATAATGGAGAATACAAAGAACAGCCAACAGATTTGCATCAAGAAGCAGAATCTTTCACACGCCCAGATTTAGAAACTATCATGAGTTCTCCTGACAATATGAAAGAAGCTAATATTGGTATGTTATGTTATTTTAAACCAAGCGCAGGTCTTATTTTATTAAGGGAACAAGTTTTAGGAAAAGAACGTTTTGATACTGCTTTTAGAACTTATATTGAGCGTTGGGCATATAAACATCCGCAGCCAGACGATTTTTTCAGAACTATGGAAAATGTGGCAGGAGAAGACTTGAGCTGGTTCTGGAGAAGCTGGTATGTAAACAACTGGCGTTTTGACCAAGGTGTTAACTCAGTTAAATATGTGAAAAACGATCCAGCTAAGGGTGCTGTAATCACAGTTGAGAATTTTGATAAAATGCCAATGCCAATTGTGCTAGATGTTAAAACAAAGAGCGGAAAAGTAACAAGAGTTAATTTACCTGTAGAGATTTGGCAAAGAAATAACTCTTGGTCTTTCAAACATAATTCAACTGAAGAAATTGAGAGCATTACTTTAGATCCTGACCATGCTTTCCCAGATAATAATGAGTCAAACAATGTTTGGACAGCGGGAAAAGGTAAAATAGAAAAAGATCTTATTTTAGATCCGTATTTAGGTAATTATGTTACTGCAAAATCTCCTCTGACAATTGAATTAACAGAGAAAAATAGCGTTTTAAATGCAGAACTTCCTAATTATCCAAAATTTGCATTAGAGCCTGTTGCAAACGAAAAAGATACATTCGAATCTGCTAGAGCTGGCTTAAAACTTAAATTTAACGAAGCTAAAAACGGTTTCGATTTGATACTTTCAAACGGTCAAGTAATACCTTTTACTAGAAAGTAATTTAGAATAATAGAGAAAAATTTAAAGCCCGATAGTTATTTTAACTGTCGGGTTTTTCTTTTGTTTTAAGTTTCAGGTTTAGGTTTCAAGTTTAGGTTTCAAGTTTAGGTTTCAAGTTTTTAATTCGTTCAAGTTAAAAGTAAAGCCTTAGAACCTCAGTACCTTAGGATTTTAAAATCTTTAAAAAACAACAAAACGTCAAAAAAATGTTAGAAATTTAATTTTTTGTTTTGTGAATAAAAAAAAGATGTACTTTTGCACCGATGAATAAAATAAGTTTACATATAACTTCTTTGTCACGGACAAACTCACCGATTACTTCTCCCGAAGTACGGACGCTATCTCTATAGTGTTCACTGAGTTTTATAGCCGTATATTTATTCATACCCATTTTTCATTTTGAAATCACATAATTTGTCCATTGGACAAACATATCCTAAAAGTATTTATTATTTTGTAAATTTTCTTAATCAATGTTTTGATTTTGAAGGTGTTACTTCTTTTTTGCTTAATTTTATTGGATTCAATTCTGGATTTCAAACGAATCAATATGCTTTAATTTTTAACTCTAACTTCAATAATTGAAATGAAGATCTCTATTGTTGTAACTCAAGAAGAACATTTTAAGTATGCGCAGGAAATTTGCGATACGATAGAATCGTCTGCCTTATTAAGAGGTACGGGGATTGCTAAAAGAACTCCTGAGTACATTCAGAAAAAAATGGCAAATGGTGATGCAATGATTGCTTTGGCAGACGGAAAATTTGCAGGTTTTTGTTATATAGAAAGCTGGCAGCACGGAAAATTCGTTGCGCATTCTGGATTAATTGTACATCCAGATTATAGAAGTCATGGTTTGGCCAAAAAGATAAAATCAAAAGTTTTTGAATATTCTTTGAAGAGATTCCCAGATGCTAAAATATTTGGAATTACGACTGGTTTGGCTGTAATGAAAATTAACTCTGAATTAGGCTATAAACCAGTTCCTTTCTCAGAATTGACAACAGATCCGAGTTTCTGGGCGGGTTGTAAAACATGTACAAATTATCACATTTTGCAAAGCAAAGAAAATAAAATGTGCCTTTGTACGGGAATGTTATATGACCCAAAAGAAAAACAAAAAACACCGCCAAGACATCCTTTTAATGAGGCTGTTTTAAACAGACTTAGAAAAATAAAACAAGCTTTATTCTTAAACAAAATCTTGTCATTTATTTTTTTATTCAAAATTTAATTAAAAAGAAATCTCAAACTGCTATATACGAAAGTATTAGCCTAAATTATATAAAATGAAAAAAGTAGTATTAGCTTATAGCGGAGGATTAGATACTTCGTATTGTTTGAAATATTTAAAAAACGAAAAAGGTTATGAAGTTCATACCGTTCTTGTTGATACAGGAGGATTTAGTGCAGAAGAATTATCAGCAATAGAAAAAAGAGCTTACGAGTTAGGAAGTGCGCAACACGCCAACTTAACCATTTTAGATAAATATTACGATAAAGCTATCAAATACCTAATTTTCGGAAATGTTTTAAAAAACAATACTTACCCGTTATCAGTTAGTGCAGAACGTGTTTTTCAAGCAATTGAAGCTATAAAATATGCTAAAAAAGTGGGAGCAACTGCTATCGCCCACGGAAGTACTGGTGCAGGAAACGATCAAATTCGTTTCGATTTGATTTTCCAGACTATTGCTCCAGAAATCGAAATCATTACTCCAATTAGAGATTTAAAATTGTCAAGACAAGAAGAAGTGGAATATCTTCAAAAAAATGGTGTAAGCTATTCTTGGGAAAAAGCACAATATTCTATCAATAAAGGACTTTGGGGAACAAGTGTTGGAGGTAAGGAAACTTTAACTTCTGGTCAACCGTTACCAAGCGAAGCTTATCCATCGCAATTACAAAAAGAAGGAGAAGAGAAAGTAACACTTCATTTTGAGCAAGGAGAATTAGTTGGTTTAAACGGAAAAACGGATAAGCCTTCAAATAATATTGTAGCTCTTGAAAAATTGGCAAGTGCTTACGCAATTGGTAGAGATATTCACGTAGGAGATACCATTATCGGAATTAAAGGAAGAGTTGGTTTTGAAGCTGCAGCTCCGTTAATTATCATCAAAGCGCACCATTTATTAGAGAAACACACTCTAGGAAAATGGCAACAATACTGGAAAGAGCAGTTAGGAAATTGGTATGGGATGTTATTCCACGAAGGTCAATTCTTAGATCCGGTTATGAGAAACATTGAAACTTTCTTGCAAGACACTCAAAAAACAGTAAATGGAACTGTAACCGTTTCATTAAAACCATATCATTTCTCGCTTGACGGAATAGAATCTCCTAACGATTTGATGAACACAGGTTTTGGTCAGTACGGAGAAATGAACAATGCTTGGACATCAGAAGATGCAAAAGGATTTATCAAGATTTTAGGAAATGCACAAAACATATTCTCATCTGTAAACAAATTAGATCATGATTAATGTCGGAATTATTGGTGGTTCGGGTTATACGGCCGGAGAACTCATCAGAATTTTAATGTATCATCCAAAAGTAAACATCGATTTTGTTTACAGTACAACAAATGCTGGAAAGCCACTTTCTGTAGCGCATCACGATTTGATGGGAGATATCGAAATGAATTTCACAGCCGAAATCAATCCGAATGTGAATGTAGTTTTCTTGTGTTTAGGGCACGGAAAATCAATTTCATTTTTGAAAGAAAATCAGTTTGCAAGTCATACTAAGATTATTGATTTAGGAAATGATTTCAGATTGAATAAAGATGCGCATTTTGAAGGAAAAAATTTCGTCTATGGTTTGCCTGAAATCAATAAAGCCGAAATCAAAAAGACAAATTATATTGCCAATCCAGGTTGTTTTGCAACTGCTATTCAGTTGGCTTTATTGCCTTTGGCAAAACATAATTTGTTGAATAACGATGTACATATTAATGCTACAACCGGAAGTACAGGAGCAGGAGTAAGTCTTTCTGAAACTTCTCATTTCAGTTGGAGAAACAACAATATGTCGCATTATAAAGCATTTGAACACCAACATTTAGGTGAAATATCAGAAAGCTTAGTACAATTGCAAGACGATTTTGACAGCGAATTACTTTTTATTCCGAATAGAGGAGATTTTCCGAGAGGAATTTTTGCAACGCTTTACACATTATGTGATGACAGTTTAGAGCAATTAGTTGAAAAATACCAAGAGTTCTATAAAAATGAGCCTTTCGTAACGATTACAACTACTAACATCAATATGAAACAAGTAGTGCAGACGAATAAATGTATTATTAGTTTATTGAAAAAAGGAAACCGGGTTCTCATAACATCAATTATCGATAACTTAACCAAAGGTGCTTCTGGACAAGCAATCCAGAACATGAATTTAATGTTCGGATTAGAAGAAACCACAGGTTTACATTTGAAACCAAGCGGATTTTAATATTATAGTTGATGGTTGTTGGTTTATAGTTTATGGAAATATTGAGCTTAAACTGTCAACCATCAACCAAAAACCAAAAACTAAAAAAAAATGAACTTATTCAACGTTTACCCATTATATGACATCACTCCAGTAAAAGCAGTAGATTGTACAATCATTGACGACAAAGGAGTAGAATATTTAGATTTATACAGCGGACATGGTGTGATTTCTATCGGACACACGCAGCCGGATTATGTAGCAAAACTTAAAAATCAATTAGATCATTTAGGTTTTTATTCGAATGCGATTCAGAATCCTATGCAGGTTGAATTGGCTCAGAAATTAGGAAAGCTCTCAGGATTAGAAGATTATGAATTGTTTTTATGCAGTTCTGGTGCTGAAGCAAACGAAAATGCTTTAAAATTAGCTTCTTTCCATAACGGAAAATCAAGAGTTGTAGCTTTTGATAATTCTTTCCACGGAAGAACTTCTGCAGCCGTTGCGGTTACAGATAATAAAAAGATTGTTGCGCCGATAAATGCACAACACGAAGTAACATTTTTGCCTTTAAACCAAATCGAATTGGTTGAAGCTGAACTAGAAAAAGGAGATGTTTCTTCTGTAATTATTGAAGGAATCCAAGGAGTGGGAGGTTTAGACCAAGGAACAACAGAATTTTTTCAAGCTTTAGAAAAAGTATGTAAAAAACACGATGTGGTTTTAATTTTAGATGAAGTGCAATCAGGATACGGAAGAAGCGGTAAATTCTTCGCGTTTCAACACCACGGAATCAATGCTGATATTATTTCAGTTGCAAAAGGAATGGGGAATGGTTTCCCAGTTGGAGCGATTTTGATTTCTCCAAAATTCGAAGCAAGTTTCGGATTATTAGGAACTACTTTCGGAGGAAGCCACTTGTCTTGTGCAGCAGGAATTGCAGTTTTAGATGTAATTGAAAAGCTTGATTTACAAAAGAATGTAAATGAAGTTTACGAATATTTCTTAGAAAAAATCAAAGAAGTTGAAGGAATCAAACAAGTAAAAGGAAAAGGATTAATGCTTGGAGTTGAATTTGATTTTGATGTGGCAGCATTAAGAAAAAAATTGATCATTGAAAAACACATTTTTACAGGAAGTGCGAACAATAAAAATCTATTAAGAATTTTACCGCCTTTAACTGTGAAAAAAGCAGATATCGATACGTTTGTAAGAGCTTTGAAAGAAAGTTTAGAAGAACTTAAAAACTAAGTTTGCCTATAACTGTTAATTCGTTTAATCGTTTAACTGGTTAATCGATTAAACGAATTGACGATTAACCAATTAAACCAAAAAAATGAAACCATTATCAATTGAAACACGCAATGCGGTTTTGCGGACTATGGCAAAGCTGGTCGAGCAGGATCGGAATGAGATAATCTTAACCAATCAGGAAGATCTTGCTGATTACGACGGCTCAGATTTAGCGATGGAAGAACGCTTAAAAGTAGATGATAAAAAAGTTGATGAAATGATTTTATCATTAAATCAACTAGCATCTCAAGATGATCCCGTTGGTGTTGAGCGTTTTCATTTTACTCATGATAATGGAATTAAAGTGGTCAATAAAACCGCTGCTTTCGGAACGATTTTAATTATTTACGAATCACGTCCTGATGTTACAATTGAAGCAGGCGGAATTGCTTTTAAATCTGGAAATAAGATTTTATTGAAAGGTGGTAAAGAATCTTTAAAATCAAATTTGAAAATCGTAAGTCTTTGGCATAAAGCTTTAGAAGAAAACGGAGTTTCAAAAGACTGGGTAGAATATCTGAATTATAATAGAACAGAAACTCAGGCTTTTCTAGAAAAACCAACTCAAAAAGTTGATTTAATAGTTCCAAGAGGCGGAGAAAAATTAATTGAATTCGTAAAAGCGCACGCCACTTGTCCGGTAATCGTAAGCGGACGCGGTAATAATTTTGTTTATGTTCATGAAAAAGCAGATACTGATTTGGCTTTAAAAGTGATTTTAAATGCTAAAACTGCTAAAATTTCGGCTTGTAATGCACTAGATAAAGTTTTGATCAGTTCTAAGCTTCCAAATTTTGAAGGTTTTGTTGCAATGTTAATCGAAGCTTTAATTGAATCAAAAGTCGAAGTTATTGTCGACAAATCGTTAGAGAATTTCGAGAATACGAAAACCATTCAAAATGAAGATATCTGGTACGAAGAGTTTCTAGATTATAAAATCGTAATCGGAAACATCGATTCTCAAGATCACGCCATCGATATGATTAATAAATACTGCGGAGGACATTCTGCGGCAATTATTACAAGAGATAATGAAGTGGCTCAGCAGTTTATGGAGTCGATAGATGCAGCAGCGGTTTACCAAAATGCATCAACGAGATTCACAGACGGCGGGCAATTCGGACTTGGTGGAGAATTAGCGATAAGCACTGATAAACTGCACCAAAGAGGACCAATTGGTTTACAGCATTTGGTAACCAATAAGTGGTATGTTTACGGAGAAGGACAAATACGTTAGAATTTTAGATTTTAGAGTTCAGATTTTAGATTGATGATTAACGATTTTTGATTTCAGATTATTAGAATTTGGAATTTATTTTTTGGAATTTATTATAGATAAAGCTTTGCGAACGTAGCGTTTGTAAGCACAAAGAATATAAAGCCTTGCGCACTTTGCGGTTTTAAAAAAAACTTAGTGCCTTAGCGCCTTCGCGGCAAAAACAAAAGACATGGCAAAAAAACGGATTTTATTAAAAATAGGAAGTAATACTTTAACCAAAGAAACCAATCATATTTCGCGGGGAAAGATTGAAGATCTTGGAGTACAGATTGCAGCTTTAAATGACGAATATGAATTTATCATAGTGAGTTCGGGAGCAATTGCGGCGGCAAAACAATTTGTAAAGCTGGATAATCAAGATAAAGATGTTTTTGTAAAACAGGCTTTAGCTTCAATCGGACAACCACATTTAATGCGGATTTACAATGAGAATTTCAAGGATTTAGGGTTAAATACATCGCAGTGCTTGCTTTCTTATTCTGATTTTGAAAAAGAACAGACCAAAAAAAACATTGTAAATACCATTAATGTATTAGTTAAAAACAATTACATTCCGATTATCAATGAAAATGATACCGTTGCTACAGATGAGATTAGGTTTGGAGATAATGACAAATTAGCGGCTTTAACAGCGGTATTGCTAAATGTTGATATTCTTATAATTGCGACCAATACAAACGGAATTTACACTAAGAATTCAATTCATGATGAAAATCCGGAAACGATTAAATTAGTAAATGATTTAAAAACGCTCGAGAAGGAAATCGGTGAATCAAAATCATCACACGGAACAGGAGGAATGCAATCAAAAATAGAAGCAGCGGCAATTTCAAAAGCAGCAAACATCGAAACCTGGATTGTCAATGGACTGAATGATAATTTTATTTTGAAGGCGTTAAAAGATGAAATTCCTTTTACTAAGATATTATAATTAAAGATGAGAGTAATTACCTTAATTTTAGTAATCTTTTCATTAAAATTGAATGCTCAGATTGACGGGAAATTTCGACATGAAATATGTAAAGTAGGACCAAATTGTTTTGCTTATCAATTTTATAAAAATGGCGTTTTTGAATTTCATTATAGCCAAGATATTTTAGGAATAGGAATTATAAAAGGTAAATATTTAAAGGTTAAGGATACACTGAAATTAACTCCTGATAAGGTTTATTTTTCTAGGCCTACAAAAGTATTAGAAACTGATGACAGAAATTTAAATTCAACCAGAATATCAATTGTTTATCAGGAGGTTTCTAAAATTGGAGAAACTGGGGAAGATTCAAAAATACAATGGAAAGTTTCGATTAATGACGGAGAATATATTGAAACAGATCAATCTGGTGTTTTGATTTTACCTAAAACAGAAATTAAGAAAATAAAAATTAAGGATTTTTTTTATTTAAACGATGATAAGAGTGGCTTAATTGAAAATACTTTTTATCCAAAATTAAATACAAACAATATTGAGATTTTTGTGTCAGAAAGTGGTGCTGAAGATAAAAATCCAATGGTAAGCTGGATGACAAAATTATTGTTTATAAAAGGCAGAAAGTTGTATCCAATTACTTTTGAAGCTGAACAAGCTTATCTGGGAAAAGAGAAAACATATTACAAGAAGATTGATTGAAACAAAAAACAAAAGAAAACAAATGAACTATATTTCAATAAAAGACATCAACTCATTATCAAAATGGGTAAAACAAGCGATTAAGATCAAAAAGAATCCGCTTAAAAATCAAAGTTTAGGAAAGAATAAAACTCTTGGAATGTTATTCTTCAATCCAAGTTTAAGAACGCGTTTGAGTACTCAAAAAGCGGCAATGAACTTAGGAATGAATGTTATGGTAATGAATTTTACCAACGAAGGATGGACATTAGAGTTCGAAGACGGAGCTGTGATGAATTCTGGAGCATCAGAACACATTAAAGAAGCGGCAGAAGTGGTTTCGCAATATTGTGATATTATAGCAATTCGTGCTTTTGCAGGTTTAGTTGATAAGGAAAAAGATTATCAGGAAACAGTAATTTCAGGATTTTTGAAATATGCTACCGTGCCGATTGTAAATATGGAAAGCGCTATTCGTCACCCTTTGCAATCGTTAGCAGATGCCATTACAATGGAAGAATTCAAACCTAGACACAAAGACAAACCCAAAGTAGTGCTTTCTTGGGCGCCACATCCAAAAGCATTGCCGCAGGCTGTAGCCAATTCATTCGTAGAAATGATGCAGATGCAAAAAGACATGGATTTTGTAATCACCCATCCAGAAGGTTACGAGTTAAGTCCGGAAATCACAAAAGACTGCAAAATCGAATACGATCAAAACAAAGCTTTCGAAAATGCTGATTTCGTTTACGTAAAAAACTGGAGTAATTTCAACGATTACGGAAAAGTCACCAATAGCGATCCAAATTGGACGGTTACAGCTGAAAAAATGGCTTTAACCAACAACGGAAAATTCATGCACTGTCTTCCGGTTCGTCGTAATGTAATCGTAACGGATGAAGTTTTAGATGGAGAAAATTCAATCGTAATCGAGCAAGCAAATAATAGAACGTATTCAGCGCAATTAGTTTTACAAAAGATTCTTAAAAAAATATAGTTTTTGAGGTGCTAAGGTTCTAAGTTTCTGAGATGCTAAGAAACTTCCTAACAAAAACCTTAGTCCCTTAGAACCTTACCAAATTAGAACCTCATGAAGAAAGTTACCGTAATAAAAATAGGTGGAAACATCATCGATAATCCAGCAGAATTAGAACAATTTTTAACTGATTTTTCCAAAATCGAAGGCTATAAAGTTTTAGTTCACGGCGGTGGAAAATCGGCTACGAAAATGGCGCAGAGCATTGGTTTGGTTCCGCAGATGGTTGACGGACGACGAATTACAGATGCTCCAATGCTTGATGTTGTTGTAATGATTTATGCAGGACAAATAAACAAACATATTGTAGCACAATTGCAGGCAAGAGAAAATAACGCAATTGGTTTTTCGGGAGCTGACGGAAATTTAATTCAATCTACAAAAAGAAACCATCCAACAATAGATTACGGATTTGTAGGCGATGTAAAGCAAGTGAATACCAAATTATTGGCAACTTTATTGGACGCTGGAGTTGTTCCTGTTTTCTGTGCCATTACGCACGATAAAAATGGACAATTGTTAAACACAAATGCCGATACCATTGCAAGTGAATTGTCAATTGCTTTATCAGAAGTTTTTGATGTTACGCTAACTTATTGCTTTGAAAAACAAGGCGTTTTAATGGATTCAGAAGACGATTCATCTGTAATAACCCAAATCAATGAGACATTATATAACAAACTAAAAGAAGAAAAAGTAATTCATTCAGGAATGATTCCAAAATTGGATAACTGTTTCAATAGTTTGTCAAGAGGCGTGCAGAAAATCAAAATTGGACATCACAGAATGCTTCAAAATTCAGATATTCCGCATACAACGATTACGTTATAAAGTATGTTGGCACGAATTTGCTTCGCCTGTTCGCTGTCGCTCGGGTCACAAATTGACACTAATTCTTCTGTTAAAAATAGAAAATAATTTTAGTCACAGATTAAAAAGATTATTTTGATTTTAAATCTGTAACAAAAAAGTAATTTGCGAAAATTCGTTTAATTGGTGGCAAAAAAATAGAGCGCACAAGGTATTTTAAATAAATTTGCGCAAGTAAAAATGGTCATTGGAAAGCACTTAAAAACTTTGTTGCTTTGTCCCTTTGAGCCTTTGAACCTTAATAAAATGAAAAATATAGATACGCTTACCCAAGAAGCAATTAGTTTGTTAAAAAGTCTTATTGAAACCCCTTCATTTTCAAGTGAAGAAGATCAGACGGCTCTTTTAATAGAAAATTGGTTCAATCAGAATGAAATTCCATTCAAGAGAGAAAACAACAATGTGTGGGCTTTCAACAAATATTTCGACGAAAATAAACCAACAGTTTTATTAAACTCACATCACGATACTGTACGACCAAATCAGGCATACACCAATGATCCGTTTAAAGCAATTGAAAAAGACGGAAAACTATTCGGTTTAGGAAGTAACGATGCAGGAGGCTGTTTAGTTTCGTTACTGGCAACTTTTGTATATTTCTACGAAAATCAAAATCTTTCTCACAATATTGTAATTGTGGCTTCTGCAGAAGAAGAAAGCAGTGGAAAAAATGGCTTAAACAGTGTTTTAAAACATTTGCCAGAATTAGATTGTGCAATTGTAGGTGAGCCGACTTTAATGCAATTGGCAGTTGCTGAAAAAGGACTTTTGGTTTTAGACGTAAAAGTAAAGGGAACAGCAAGCCACGCCGCTCATCAAAACGATGATAACGCTTTATACAAATCAATTCCGGTAATGGAATGGTTTAAAAACTATAAATTCGACAAAATCTCAGATGTTTTAGGTCCTGTAAAAATGACTGTAACTCAGATTAATGCTGGAAAACAGCATAATGTTGTGCCATCAGAATGTGATTTGGTTGTTGATATTCGCGTAACCGATCGTTATACCAATGCTGAAATTCTTGAAGTAGTCAAAGCAAATGTAAACGCAGAAGTTACGCCCAGATCTATGCATTTAAATGCTTCGTCTATTCCCATCGATCACGGTTTAGTGCTAGCAGGAATTGCTTTAGGAAGAACAACGTATGGTTCTCCAACACTTTCAGACCAATCGGTTCTAAGTTGTCAGTCTTTGAAATTAGGGCCGGGAGAAACATTACGTTCACATTCAGCAGACGAATTTATTTTTGTAAACGAAATTGTAGAAGGAGTTGATTTGTATATTAAAATACTAACCGATTTCTTTAAATTATAAGAAAAGAAAAACCGCCACGAATTCACGAATTTATATCTTCAAAGATTATCAAAAAATAATTCGTGAATTCGTGGCGAAAAAAAATAAAACCTATGAAACTTTGGGAAAAAGGAATACCAACAGATAAACAAATCGAGCAATTCACCGTTGGAAACGACCGTGAACTAGATTTGGTTTTGGCGAAATACGATGCTTTAGGTTCAATTGCTCATGCCAAAATGTTAGGGCAAATTGGTTTATTAACTCAAGAAGAAACAACGTCTTTAGTTGATGCTTTAAACGAAATCATTGCGGATATTGTAGTAGGTAATTTCGAAATAGAAGACAGTTTTGAAGACGTCCATTCTAAAATCGAATATCTGTTAACAGTAAAACTAGGTGATGCAGGAAAGAAAATCCATACCGCGCGTTCTCGTAACGATCAAGTTTTGGTTGATGTGCATTTGTATTTAAAAGACGAGTTAAAAGCGATAAAAGAGCAAGTAAAGACCTTGTTTGATTTGTTGATGGAATCGGCAGAAAAACATCAAAATGTATTATTGCCAGGTTATACGCATTTACAAATCGCAATGCCTTCGTCTTTCGGAATGTGGTTTTCAGCTTACGCTGAAAGCTTGATCGATGATATTACAATGCTGAACGCAGCTTCAAAAATTGTAGATCAGAATCCGTTAGGTTCTGCTGCGGGTTACGGAAGCTCATTTCCAATCAACAGAACATTTACAACACAGGAATTAGGTTTTGAAACTTTAAAATATAATGCTGTCGCAGCGCAAATGAGCCGTGGAAAAGCTGAGAAAACAGTTGCTTTTGCTATGACGAGCGTTGCTGGAACGTTATCAAAATTTGCAATGGACGTTTGTTTGTATATGAGCCAAAACTTTGATTTTATTGGTCTTCCAGCGCATCTTACAACAGGTTCTAGTATTATGCCTCACAAGAAAAATCCGGATGTTTTCGAATTAATCAGAGGAAAATGCAACAAGATTCAGGCGCTTCCTTATGAAATCACTTTAATCACAAATAATCTTCCAAGCGGGTACCACAGAGATTTACAGCTTTTGAAAGAAGGTTTATTTCCAGCAATTCAGAACTTGAAAGCTTGTTTGGATATTGCAATCTTTTCTATAAAAGATATCACGGTAAAAGATCATATTTTAGAAGATAAAAAATACGATTATTTGTTTACTGTAGATACTTTAAATGAAATGGTAGTTGCAGGAATGCCGTTTAGAGATGCTTACAAAGCTGTTGCAGAACAATTAGAAGCTGGAACGTACCAATCTCCAAAAGCAACAAAACACACGCACGAAGGTAGTATCAATAATTTATGCTTAGATGCGATTAAAGATAAAATGAAAGCAGCTTTTTAGTTTTGTTAAATGTGAAAAGTAAGCTATAAAATGTAGAAAGGTCATTGATTTGTTTCAATGACCTTTTGCTTTATAAAAGAATTAGTTTTTTACTAATTTAAATGTTTTGCTTCGATTGTCTATTTGTACTTTACAGACATAAATGCCTTTTGCAAGATTTCCGACGTTTAATTCTAATTTTTCGTCAGGAGAAACGTTTTTGGAATGCGAATATACTTTTGAACCATTTGAAGAAAACAAATTTACTTCAGCTAAACCATTATCGGAACTTGAAAAATCAATATTCAAAAGACGGTTTATAACTGATGGATAATACTTCAAATCCAGATTATTTGCATTGTTGTCATTAAGGCCTAAATTATTGCAGCTTGTAGAAAGAACGCCTTGAGGAGTAACCTGAAGTGTTGCTCCGGCTCCGCATGAAGCATTTGAAATATAGCCCGCAACATTCGCGATTGGCAGAACGCTATAAGGGTAAGAAGGTTTTGTAACTGCAGTTCCTGAATTTGCAGGAGCATTTAAGCAATCTGTAAAAGCAATTCCGATTGTTCCGCCATCAGTGCTTATATAATTTTTAAAAGCTGTTCCTATTTTAGCAAAATCAGTTCCTTCAACATAGCAAGTTGTATTGTTGCTTCCGCCACCTAAGCCAATGGCAAGCGAACCAGAAACAGAAGTGTTATAATAGCAGTTTAAGATATGAAGCTCAGCATTTCTTGCCCTTGGCATTCTTTCTTTACAGCCTTCAGCCCAATAGCAATTTTTAAAAGTAATACTGTAATGGGCATCAGATGGTGCGTCAGTTTTAGAAGAACCAATCAAATCAGAAAAGCGATGATCATCGGCTCCGCCAGAACCTCCAGCTTTTGGAGCTTTTAAATAGGTAAATTTACACCAAGAAACGGTTACGTTATCTGCTGCGCCTTTATTGTCAAAATTCCCGTCCATTCCGTCTTGAAATTCGCAATGATCAACCCAGAGATTAGTAGCTTCTGAAGTAAGATTATCGCGTCCGTCTACATCGTATGCACCAGGGCCTTCAAAAATTAAATTTCGAATAATAATGTTGTTTGAACCAGGTTTTAAACTTAAAATCCCTGAGCCAGCAACCGTTTGATCCAGATTTACTAATCGTGCGCCCGGAAGTCCAATTATGGTCTTATCATTCACTAGTAAACTTGTATAAGTGCAATTTATAGTTCCCGAAACTAGAATAACTTGCGGAGTACTTAGTTTTAGTTTTGCAGTCAAATCAGCTGGAGTAGTAACTGTAACAGGAGTTGCACTTCCGCCGCCAGTTGCAGAAGCTCCAAAACCTTCTGGGGTGCTCATGAAATAATTTTGAGCAAACAGAAAGGAACAAGGCAGAAACAATGCTAATAAAATAAGTTTTGCTTTCATTTTTAAGTATTGGTTTTTTGTGGTTTAATAGTTAAATGTAATCGATTGCACAAATGTAAAAGAATTAAAATAATTTCAAATTAATTTATTAATTTTTTGTGTTTTAAAGGTTTGATTTTTAAAATTATAAATGTTGTTTTTACGTTTATAATATTCAAATAAACTGTAGATATGTTTATAAAAAACAGTAAAGGTTATTATGTAAAAGCAGAAAATTCATGCTAAATACATATATTTGATGTGACAGTTTAAAACGTACCAATGGAAAAATTTAAAGATCAGTCTGCTCTCCATCTTTTTGAGAAAGGCTTAATTACTGAAAATCAGTTTGAAGAAGTTAAAACCTATAGAAGCCTAAAAATCTTTTCATTAAACGCGGAATTAAAATTGTTCCTTTATTTATCAGTATTGCTGTTTACTTCAGGAATTGGAATTTTGATTTATGAAAATATTGATACCATCGGGCATATTGCCATTCTATCATTGCTTTTAATTGTGATTGCAGTTTGCTTTTTTTATTGTTTCAAACATTCCAAAGGTTTTCAGAAATCAGAAACAACATTTGAACATCCTGTTTTAGAATATCTGGTTTTGGCGGGAAATATTCTAACCTGTATTTTCATTGGGTATCTCCAATTTCAATATAAACCCTTTGGAGAGCATTACGGTTTGGCTACTTTAGTACCAACCATTGTTAGTTTCTTTTGCGCATATTATTTTGATAATCGAAGTGTTTTAACTATTGCAATTACTGGTTTGGCGGCTTATGTGGGACTTTCAGTTACACCACAAGATATATTTAATGACAGTAATAATTTGTATGCAAGCCAAAGTTTAAGCTATTCAGCAGTAATGTTAGGAGTTTTATTGGTTTTATGGACAATCTATAGCCAGCGAATTTCACTCAAAGCTCATTTTGGTTTGGTTTTTCTCACTTTTGCGCTACACATTGTAAGCATCGCGGCAATTAGTAATTTAACTGGTTATGATACTTTAACTTGGATACTATTTGCTCTAATTTTAGCTGGTTCAACGTATTATTTTTATAAAGCCAGTTATCAGTATAAAGCCATGTCTCTATATGTATTTATGATTGTTTACGCTTATATCGGCGGAAACATTGTTTTGTTCAGAATTTTTGAAAATGTTGATTTCTCTGATATTTGGGAATTACTTATTTTCTTGTTGCCAGCTTACTTTGTTGGTTCGATTATTATGTTTATTAAATTGATTAAAAACTTCCATAAAGAAATCGCAGAATGATAGTATACAACAAACAATTATTGGATAATGAGGTTTTAACGGATGAAGCGGATGCTTTGTACAAAGGAGGTTTTATCAGTAAAGAACAGAAGAAATTTATAGAAAAAGAACTTCCAGTTTTAAAAAGCCAGAAAAATATCCTTGTTAGAATAGGTTTCTTTTTGCTTGGCTGTTTATTATTTGGTTCAATTTGTGGAGCAATTTCTTTGTTTGGGCTAAGCGCTGAGAATACATTTTTTAAAATCTGCTGTTATATTTTTGCTGTAGTTGGATTTGCAGGAGTAGAATTGCTTGCAAATCAGGGGTATCATAATCACGGTTTAGACGATGCTTTTATTTTGAATGCGCTTTTATGCTTAGGAGCAGCAATAGGAATAACAACGGAAGGTTACGAAATGGTAATTGCTTTTTTTGTAGCAGTTGGAGCGCTTTTTATCTTTCTAAGGTATTTGCATGTAATTTCAATGCTTGTGTTCTGCCTTTCTGCAACGGCATTTTTGTTTTTTGGAATGTTTGAATTTGGAGATATCGGAAAAGCTATTTTACCATTTACAGCAATGATTTTTGCAGGAGTTTTTTACTTTTTGACGAAAAAAATGATGAATCGTCTGAACGAAAGGTATTATTACAACGGACTATTATTGGCAAATAGTTTTTGTCTAGTTTTATTTTATCTTTCTTGTAATTACTTGGTTGTTAGAGAACTTTCAGCAGAGCTTTTAGGAACAGAAGTAAAACCTGGAATAGATATTCCGTTTGCATTTTTCTTTTATGCTTTCACTTTTATAGTTCCAGTACTTTATTTGGTTCAGGCTTTAAAAACGAAAGACAGATTAATGCTTTGGATTAGCTTTTTAGCTATAGGATTTTCAATTTATACGATTCGATTTTATCATTCGGTTTTACCGATTGAGGTTGCGCTTACACTTGGCGGTATAGTTTTATTCGGAATTGCTTATTTTTCAATTAGAAATTTAAAAGAAAAAGAAAGCGGTCTGACTTTTAAACCAGATAGAATCAATCATTCAGATAGCTTATTAAATGCAGAAGCTTTAGTTGTAGCTTCAACTTTCGGTATGAAACCAGAAGTAAAGCCGCAAGCTTCTCCAATGGAGTTTGGAGGAGGAGGTTTCAGTGGAGGCGGATCTGATGGAAGTTTTTAAGTTTAATTATGAGTTGTGAATTATGAATTATGAGTTGAGCGCTAATTTGAATTAAAATTGGACTTGGCGTAAAAATCTAAAAACCTGGAATTATACAAATAATATCAGGTTTTTAGATTTTAAAATTTGTTGTATTCTAAGTTAAGTAATTAACTCATAATTCATAATTCACAACTCATAATTTATAACTTAGATCTTACTTTTTAACGCTTCAGCATCAATATTGCTGTGCGAAACATCGTAAACTGCTTTTCCGTTTTTGATTAAAATCAATTGAGGAGATTCGTGATAAACGCCAAATCTGCTGGCGATTTCATTTGAAATATCTCTGTGTGCGATTAAATCTAAAAAATACGCATCAACCACACCTTCAAGATCAAATTCTCTTTCAAATTGCTTTAAAGCCATACGGCTAATGCTGCATCTTGTGCTATGCTTGAAAATTACAACTGGTCTTTCTTGAGAAATGGCTTCAATTTCCATTAATTGAAGCATATCGGTTAATTCTGTCCAGTTTACTTTACTTTTTGCGGCTTCTGAGTTCTCTGAACTTCCGAAGATTGAATTAAAAAAACTCATATTTGGCTTGTTTTATGACTTTTTGACGCGTTAAATCGAGAAAAATTTGATTTAAACTGTCTTTTTGTCTGTTTTTATGCTATGGAATATAATTTGTCTGTTTCAATGCAAAGTTAAATTATTTGAGTTAAAAAAGTACCTCAATAAATCGTAACTTTAATCTTATAAAATGTCAAACAAATAAAATCAATCAAAAACGTAAAAATATGAATATAAATAAGTTTACTATTAAATCGCAAGAAGCCATTCAGCTGTCTCAGCAGTTAGCACAGCGAAATGGCCAACAGCAAATTGAAAATGAACACATTTTCAAAGCTATTTTTGAAGTTGATGAAAACGTGGCACCATTTATCTTGAAAAAACTAAATGTAAATGTGCCTTTGTTTTTACAAATTTTAGACAGTACAATTCAGAGTTTTCCAAAAGTTTCTGGAGGAGATGTAATGCTTTCCAGAGATGCTAATAAAGCTTTGAATGAAGCTGAAATTATCGCACAAAAAATGAACGACGAATACGTTTCGATCGAGCATTTAATTTTAGCCATTTTTGACTCAAAAAGTAAAGTTTCTCAGATTTTAAAAGATCAGGGAGTTACAGGAAAGGGTCTTAAAGCTGCTATTGAAGAATTAAGAAAAGGCGAAAGAGTAACTTCAGCTTCGGCAGAAGAAACCTATAATTCGCTAAATAAATATGCTAAAAATTTAAACGAATTAGCTCGTACAGGAAAACTAGATCCAGTTATTGGACGTGACGAAGAAATTCGTCGTGTATTGCAGATTTTGACTCGTAGAACCAAAAACAACCCTATGCTTATTGGTGAGCCTGGAGTTGGTAAAACTGCGATTGCAGAAGGATTAGCGCACAGAATTGTGGATGGTGACGTTCCTGAAAACTTAAAAGAAAAAATCGTTTTCTCATTAGATATGGGAGCTTTGATTGCCGGAGCGAAATACAAAGGAGAATTCGAAGAACGTTTAAAATCGGTTGTAAAAGAAGTTACAGCTGCAGAAGGTGACATCGTGTTGTTTATCGATGAGATTCATACGCTTGTTGGAGCGGGTGGAGGTGAAGGTGCGATGGACGCGGCAAACATCTTAAAACCAGCTTTAGCACGTGGAGAATTAAGAGCAATTGGAGCTACGACTTTAGATGAATATCAAAAATATTTTGAAAAAGATAAAGCGCTTGAAAGACGTTTCCAAAAAGTATTAATCGATGAACCTGATACTGAAAGCGCGATTTCAATTCTTCGTGGAATCAAAGAAAAATACGAAACGCACCATAAAGTTCAGATTAAAGATGAAGCAATTATTGCGGCAGTTGAGCTTTCGCAAAGATATATTACGAATCGTTTCTTGCCAGATAAAGCGATCGACTTAATGGACGAAGCGGCTTCTAAATTGCGTATGGAAATCAATTCGAAACCAGAAGAATTAGATGTTTTGGATCGTAAAATCATGCAGTTGGAAATCGAAATTGAAGCCATTAAGCGTGAAAAAGAAGAAAGCAAACTGAAAATTTTAGGTATGGAATTGGCCAACCTGAAAGAAGAACGCAACGAAATCTATGCAAAATGGAAACAGGAAAAAGATATCGTTGACGGAATTCAGGCTGTAAAACACGAAATTGAAGACTTTAAATACGAAGCAGAACGTGCAGAACGTGACGGAGATTACGGAAAAGTAGCTGAAATTCGTTACGGAAAAATAAAAGAAGCACAGGAACGCCAAGAAACATTGCAGAAACAATTGCTTGAATTCCAATCTGGAAATTCTTTAATCAAAGAAGAAGTTACCAGAGAAGATATAGCGGAAGTTGTAGCAAAATGGACAGGAATTCCGGTAACCAAGATGCTTCAGACAGAAAGAGAAAAACTATTGCATCTTGAAGATGAATTGCACAAGCGTGTAGTAGGACAGGAAGAAGCGATAGAAGCCGTGAGTGATGCTGTTCGTAGAAGCCGTGCCGGTTTGCAGGATATGAAAAAACCCGTGGGATCATTCTTATTCTTAGGAACAACTGGAGTGGGTAAAACAGAGCTGGCAAAAGCTTTGGCCGAATACCTTTTTGATGATGAAAATGCAATGACTCGTATCGATATGAGTGAGTATCAAGAACGCCACAGTGTGAGCCGTTTGGTTGGTGCGCCTCCAGGATACGTAGGTTACGATGAAGGAGGTCAGCTGACAGAAGCCGTTCGTAGAAAGCCATATTCTGTTGTATTGTTGGATGAGATCGAAAAAGCGCATCCAGATACGTTCAATATTTTATTGCAGGTTCTAGATGAAGGACGTTTGACAGATAACAAAGGACGTCTGGCTGATTTTAGAAATACGATTATCATTATGACCTCAAATATGGGAAGTAATATTATTCAGGAGAAATTTGAAAACCTAAAAGGAAGTGTTGAAGCAGCAACAGAAGTAGCTAAAAACGAAGTTTTAGGATTGTTAAAACAAACTGTTCGTCCTGAGTTTATCAACCGTATTGACGAGATTGTAATGTTTACACCGCTTACGGTAGAAAATATCTCGAGAATTGTGAGTTTACAATTAAAGAGCGTGACCAAAATGCTGGCTATGCAAGGCATTACAATGGATGCTACTCCAGAGGCTATTGGGTATTTGGCAGACAAAGGTTACGATCCACATTTTGGAGCTCGACCAGTGAAACGTGTGGTTCAGCGTGAAGTTTTAAATCAATTGTCAAAAGAAATTTTGGCAGGAAATATTACAACAGACAGCATCATTTTATTAGATGCTTTCGACGGCAAATTGGTTTTTAGAAACCAGACAGTTAAATAATTATTTTTGTTTAGTTAATCTTGAAGAGCATCAGTGTTAAAGCTGGTGCTTTTTTTTGCCGTGAATTCTGAAACTTTTTACACAATTCTTATAACAATAAATATTGAAGAAATATTCAATTTTAAGTTTGTAAAAATCAGCAAATTATTAATTAAAAAATTAAAATCATGAACAATATTTTCAGAGGATTATTAGCAGGATATGGTGCTAAAAAATTAGGAGGCGGATGTTTCGGAACCATTATAGTTTTTATTATTCTTTGGGTTCTTTTAGGACAATGCAACTAAATCCTGTACAGAAAAATACGAATAAAAAGATAAATTTTGATGCAATATTATTGGGCAGATTAAGCCAAAATGTCTAGATTCGCGTCACTAAAAAATAAATTTAAAAAATGGGTTCAGGTTTTTTCGCACTATTAGATGATATCGCAGCAATTATGGATGATGTTGCAGTAATGAGTAAAGTTGCCGCAAAAAAAACAGCAGGGATTTTAGGTGACGATTTAGCTGTAAATGCAGAAAAAGCTTCTGGATTTGCATCTTCACGAGAATTACCGGTTTTGTGGGCTATCAGTAAAGGTTCTTTATTGAATAAAATCATTATTCTTCCAGTTGCATTCCTTTTAAGTGCATTTTTTCCGATTGCCATTATAATAATATTAGTTTTAGGAGGGCTTTTTTTAGCATACGAAGGAGCCGAAAAAATCTACGAGTTTATCGTACCTCATAAACATGAAGAATCTGAGGGAATTACAGATGAAGTTCTTACTGAAGAACAAATTTTATTAATCGAAAAAGACAAAGTAAAATCAGCTATTGTAACTGATTTTATTCTTTCAGTTGAAATTGTGATTATCGCATTAGGAACAGTAATGGAACAGCCTCTCATGCAGAAGATAATAGTAACTTCGATAATTGCACTTGTGGCAACAATTGGGGTTTATGGAATAGTAGCGCTTATCGTTAGAATGGATGAAGCAGGTTTCAAGCTTATAAAATCTAGCAAAAGTGAAAAGAGTCTTTCAAGATTTATCGGAAACCTGTTAGTAAAAGCTCTTCCATTTGTAATCAAAAGTTTAACCGTAATTGGGACGATTGCATTGCTTTTAGTGGCTGGAGGAATATTTGTACACTATATTCCATTTTTTCACCATTTGTCAGAAGAAATTAAAATCCCTTCAATCTTCAAAGAATTTACAGTTGGATTGGTTCTAGGATTTATAGTTTTACTTTTTATAAATCTTTTCAAAAAGATTTTTCAAAAGAAAACAGCTTAATTCAGCTTTAAAAATAATAAAAGGAACACCAGTTAGACGCTGGTGTTTTTTTTGTTTAGGAGCAGGAACAATTCATTTAAAAGAAAGTTCAGTCCCGCTATCCACTATATTTTTTGTTGTGAACCCCACAACAAAAAGATGCCGTTTCTATCGGGGCTATTTTAGAGAGTTTTTGTTTTTATAAGAAATAACCGTATTTTTTTAAATAATTTTTATTGAATAAGTTGTTGATTTTTAAAATATTAATTGATAATCTGAATTTTTTAACATTTCTTCTAAGCAACCTTTGCAACTAAGTCTTGTCTTCATAGTAATTAACAATTAATTATTATTTTATATGAAAAGTTTTAGATTACAAACAGCTTTAGTAGTATTATTTTTATCAATTGGATTTGTTTCATGCAGCAGTGATGATGATAAGGATCAAGTACCAGCTCCAACCACAAAGGCAGCTTTAGTAACAGAAATTAAAGGACCGGCAACAGGAAAAGTTAATGATGAACTAAGCTACGATGTGACTTACACAGTTGATAACGCTTGTGCAGAATTTGATAAAATCTCAGAAGTAACAATTGGATCTGTAAAAGGTTTGCAAGTAATTGCGAAATACCCATCAGAAGTTTGTACCCAGCAAGTGCCAGAACCAAAGAAAACAGTTTATAAATTCAAGTCTACTACAAAAGGAACCTTTGAAATCAAATTCAAGAAATCAGAAACAGAATTCTTAACTCAGAAAGTAGTTATCGAATAATAAGAAGCTTAGCTGATATTTTTTTAGGTTAAAAGCCATTTTACAGAGATTTGAATCAATGTAAAATGGTTTTTTGATTTATATGAAATAATACAGGTCGATTAGTTGTTATATAAAAGTTATCGACTTTGCCATTCCTTTAAAAAGTACTATTTTTGCACTCTAAATTTTATGTCATGGCGAAAAGAAAGTATAAAATATCGGTTATTCAGTTAAACCTGAATGATGTTGCCGAAAATAATCTTAAAAAATGTATCAGCTGGGTAAGAGACGCTGCGAGTCAAGGTGCAGAAGTTATCTTATTGCCTGAATTATATAGCAGTCATTATTTTTGTCAAAGTGAAGATGTAGAGAATTTTGCATTAGCAGAACCACTTTACAGCACTTCATTTATCGCATTCAGCGAATTGGCAAAAGAATTAGGAGTAGTAATTATTGTTCCTTTCTTCGAGAAAAGAATGGCTGGAATCTATCATAATAGTGCTTATATCATCGATACTGATGGAACTGAAGCTGGTTTATATCGTAAGATGCATATTCCAGACGATCCTCATTTCTATGAAAAATTCTATTTCACTCCAGGTGACTTAGGTTTCCAAGCGATTGAAACTAAAAAAGGAACTGTTGGAACTTTAATCTGCTGGGATCAATGGTATCCAGAAGCGGCTCGTATCACAGCGCTTAAAGGAGCAGAAGTTTTATTCTATCCAACAGCAATTGGATGGCATCCAAAAGAAAAAGAGCAATATGGAGAAAATCAATATGGCGCTTGGATGAACGTGATGAAAGGTCACGCTGTAGCAAATGGTGTTTTCGTTGCAGCTGCAAACCGAATCGGTTTAGAAAAGTATATCGACGGGACAGAAGGGATTCAATTCTGGGGAGCTTCATTTATTGCTGGACCGCAAGGAGAAATTTTAGCTCAAGCTTCACATGATAAAGAAGAAATTTTAATTGCTGAGGTTGACTTAGATCTTCAAGAAAATGTACGTCAGAACTGGCCATTCTTCAGAGACAGAAGAATTGATGCTTTTGGAGATATTACAAAAAGAGCAATCGATAAATAATCAATTTATCTAAAATATAAAAAAGGACAAAATGTGAATTTTGTCCTTTTTTTATGCAAGCTTCGAAGAAGTTAAATGTTTATAGCGGCAAATGGAAAAGCTCCGGAGGAGCGATATATATTAAGTTTCAAAAGAGCATGTTATTCCTCTTGAGCTTTATATTATAAACATTTGTTATTTGCTATAAATATTTAACTTCTCCGAAGCTTTATAATCAGTCTTCAAAATTTGGTTTTTTAAACTCTAATTTTTATAAACAAAAAAGAGCCATTCAATTGAATAGCTCCTTTTCTCGTTTTTAGCTTTATATATAGATTACTTCACTTGGAAAGTAACTCGTCTCACGATTTGACGTGCTTCTTTAGAATTTTTGTTAACAGAAGTATCTTCTCCATTAGCAATTACATTCAATCTTGAAGCGTCAATTCCAGCATTTACTGCTACTTTTTTCACAGCTTCAGCTCTTTTTCTAGATAACTCAACATTGTAGTTTGAATTTCCAATTTCGTCAGCATAACCAATAATGTCAGCAGATTTTCCAGGATTATTTTTCAAGTATTTCACTAAGAAATCAACACCAGATAAAGATGCATTTGTTGGTTTAGACGAATTGAAATCGAAATAAACATTTACATAACCTCCGTTGATTAATTCTTCAACTGTATTGTTTGTAGCTGTTCCTGCACCTTTCTTTTCGTAAGTTTTATCTAAGTAGCTTTCTAACTCATCTGGTACACCATTTTGATTAGTATCAATAGATTGTCCTTTAGTGTTAACGGCAACTCCTGCAATAGAATTTGGTTCTAAATCGTATAAATCAGCAACTCCATCTTTGTCTGTGTCCAAAAGGCCAGTTTCGATTAAGTCCACTCTTTTTTCCAATTCGCTAATTCTGTCTTCTTCACCAACCCAATCAGCATGTTTTTGGTTTTTACCTAAGTAGAATGTTAAACCAACAGAAGCGTTTAATAAAACACCATCAAAAGCACCTGTAGAAGTAGTTCCCATTCCGTCAAAGTTCCAGTTTTGTCTTCCGTTAACAATTCCAGTAAGATCTCCTGTCAAAGCAACACGATCACTCAATCTGATTTGTCCCGTTAAACCGGCAATTCCGTGAGCCATGTAATCTTGACCCCCAAATCCAGTTTCAGTACTAATTTGAGAAACCCCGAAACCACCATGAGCTAAAAGACCAATTGTGTTTGTCCAAGTCTCAAAATTTAAAGCACGTCCAACATTGATAACTCCTTGTAAACTTGCTCTAACATAACGGCTTTCAAAATCTGGAGTGTTTTTTTTCTCTTTAAATTGATCGTAACCAACATCTAATTTCACCCCAAATTTTGGACTAAACATATATCTAACACCTAAATCACCGTGGAAAAAATTTAATGATTCTGTAGTATAACCTGGAGTCATTGTTCTAGTTGGTTTATTAACCCCGCCATTTAGTTCGATCGACCATTTGTTGTATTCTTGATCTACACTAGGTTTGGTAGAAGTGGTAGCCATATTTTGAGCGCCCGCAGCAAATGATAGCAATAATAAGGATACTGATACTAATTTCTTTTTCATGATATCAAAAATTAAATTGTTTTTATTTTAAACTCTGAAGCAAAATTAGAGGTCGAATTTTAGATTGTGTTGTATATACCCTTACATAATTCCCATCTTTTGGCATTTAATTGTGTAAATCCGTTAATATTAGTATAATAGAATGCATAAAAAAAGGACAAAATTCACATTTTGTCCCGTTTGCTATCCTAAAAAAAAAGTTATTATTTTAAATCAGGCTGATAAATTTTAACAGATCCATCTCCTTCGCTACTTACCACTAATAAGCTTCTTTTTGTAGGGCTTTTTGAAGCAGGGATGAAAAGAATTCCTTCTGGCGCATCTCCTGTTTTTACAGTTTGCAAATATTGTGGTGAAGTCGGATTTGTAGCATCGTAAACCATAAAAGCGTCAGATCTTTCTAGACCAACAAACAAAATGTTTTGATTTCCCATTTTAGCCGCAACTACAGCTTCTGGCTCAGAACCTTTGTCATCACTTCTTTTATCGTCGTACGTGCCTATTTCGTTGGTCTTTTTGTCAACATCATTTTTGCTGTCAAAAACAATTTTTCCAGTGTTTCCATTCCATATAGAAAACGATCTTCCTCCAAAACTTACCATTTGGTCCAAATCGCCATCTCCATCAGTATCTCCCATATCCGCAACTAAATTTAATCTGCCCAAATTAGCATCTAATTTTAAGGTTGCTGCATCTGGAAAAACTGTTGCATCAAGTGTCATGCTTTTCATACGTTTCACATCAGTATAGGCGGTGTATTCTCTTGCATCTCCTTCATTAGCTGTAACAAAATAAGGGGTATTGTTTACAGTAAAATGACTGATAGCATCTGGCATATAAAGACCCTTTACTTTCCAAGGGTTAAAAGCAATTTTACTGTCACTGTCGCTTACGTCAATTGCGTTTTCAGCAGTATTGTAGTCTTTTAATCCTAAAGGGTAAATCGCAGTAATAGTTTTAGAAGTTAAATCAACTTTTGCAACACCATTATTCTCCTGTAAAGTTACCCAAGCAGTTTTAGAATCGTCAGAAATTGTAATGTATTCAGGCTCAATATCCTGAGCAAAACTCGTTTTAGCAAATTTTGAAACTCTAAATCCATCTTTTGCTAATGCCGCAGCTTGACCAGCTAATGAGCTAAAATCAAGTGTTGTAACATTATAAGCGCTTGTTTCAATAATAGAAACCGTTCCGTTAGGATCTTGTGTATAATCAGTATTTGGCTCACCTTCATTAGCAGTCATGATAAATTTTCCGTCTGGAGAAAAAGTAATCATATCAGGCAATGCTCCAACAGTTACTTGTTTGATTAAGCTGTAATCAGAAGTATTAAAAATAATTACTTTTCCGTTTCCTTGCTTATTTACAGTAGATTCTAAAGCAACAGCTAGCTTTCCGTCAAAAACAGAAACGCTGTTCGCAACACCTTCATAAGCAGTTAAATCAATTTTTCCAATTTTCATTGGTTTTGTAGGGTCTGTAATGTCAATAACGTCAATCTGGTTTACGCCACTGTTGTTTACTGTAAAAAGTCTTTTTGTTTTTTCGCAGTAAGCAGAAATTTCAGCTGCAGCTTCTCCGCCAATTGTGATAGAACCAATTTCTTTAAAAGTTCCAGGATTTTCGTTAACAACAACTTCAGGTTCGGTGTTCGAATTTTCATCATTGTTACAGCTTGCTAATATGAAAAGTGCCGCTAATAATGAGATTGATAAATTTTTCATGTGTTAGTTTTTAGTTTTGGCAAAAGTAATTCTGAGGTCTCTGTTAAATATTAAGGATGTATTATTTAATCTTTAACTTAATTTTTGAAGGATATTTATTGTGAAATGGAGTATGATTTTTACTCATTTGTTTTAAAATCCTAACGAATGCTTATCTTTGCACTTTCTTAATTAGAACCTATTTATGTCAACAAATAATAGAAGATTTCCTGCAGAGTGGGAAAAACAGCAAGGAATTGTATTGTGTTTTCCGCACAATGGCAATGACTGGCCGGGAAAATACGAAGCAGTTCAATGGGCTTTTGTAGAATTTATAAAAAAAGTAGCCACTTTTGAAACTGTTTTTTTGGTGGTTGCCGATGAAAAACTAAAAGAAAAAGTTGCTGATATGCTTGAAAGAGCCCGCGTAAATATCAAAAACGTTTCTTATATTCTTCATAAAACCAACAGAAGCTGGATGCGCGACTCAGGGCCAATTATTGTAAAGAATGGTTCAAAAAGAGAAGCGTTAAACTTTAATTTTAATGGTTGGGCAAAATATAAAAATTATCAATTAGATAAATTTGTTCCAGGTAAAGTGGCTGATTTTATTGATGTTCCACTAACACAGGTCATGTATAAAGGAAAGCCAGTAATTGTTGAAGGCGGAGCAATTGATGTAAATGGAAAAGGGACTTTACTGACTTCTGAAGAATGTTTAATGCATCCAACAATTCAGGTTAGAAATCCAGGTTTTACCAAAGAAGATTACGAAGCCGTTTTTAAAGAATATCTTGGTGTGACTAATGTAATTTGGCTTGGAGATGGAATTGAAGGTGATGATACTCACGGCCACATTGATGATTTATGTCGATTTGTAAATGAAGATACGATTGTAACGATTGTTGAAACAGATAAAAATGATTCAAATTACAAGCCTTTGCAGGATAATTTGAAACGTCTTCAGAATGCAAAATTAGAAAACGGGAAATCTCCAGTTATTGTAGCGCTTCCAATGCCAAAACGTGTTGATTTTGAAGATTTACGTTTGCCAGCAAGTTATGCTAATTTCTTGATTTTGAATAATTGTGTTTTAGTTCCGACCTTCAATGACAGCAATGATCGTGTAGCCTTAAACATATTAGCAGAATGTTTTCCTGATAGAGAAGTAATCGGTATCAGTTGTATTGATTTTATCTGGGGATTCGGAACTTTGCATTGCTTAAGTCAGCAGATTCCTGCTTAATATATAAAGCCATATAAGTAATAAAAGAAAATTAAGTCTGAATTAAATGAGCTTAAATCACTTATATGGTTTAAAATTTCTACGATTTTAAGAGATTAAAAAGCATAAAAAACCTTGGTTATCGCCAAGGTTTTTCTATTTCTATATTTCTTCAGACTGTTCTGCTCTTCATTGTCTTGTAAAAGGAGGCAACAATTGGCTAGAAACTTCTCCAAACCCAATTCTTACTTCGTTATTTTCACAGAAACCGCGAATAATTACAGTGTCATTATCTTCAATAAATTTACGTTCGCTTCCGTCTTTTAACTTCAATGGATTTTTTCCACCCCAAGTTAATTCCAGCATAGAACCAAAACTATCAGGAGTTGGGCCAGAAATAGTTCCAGAACCCATCATATCGCCAGAATTTACACGGCATCCGTTTGAGGTATGGTGTGTCAATTGCTGAGCCATAGACCAGTACATATATTTGAAGTTAGATCTTGAGATCACAGTTTCTTCTTGGTCTTCTGGTTGTAACGAAACTTCTAAATGAATGTCAAAAGCTTTTTTACCTTTTGTCTGTAAGTAAGGAAGCGGTGACGGATCTTGTTTTGGACCTTTTGTTCTAAAAGGCTCTAAAGCATCCATAGTAACAATCCAAGGCGAGATGGATGTGGCAAAGTTTTTAGCTAAAAATGGTCCAAGTGGCACATATTCCCATTTCTGGATATCGCGAGCGCTCCAGTCATTTAATAAAACCATTCCGAAAATATAGTCTTCAGCTTCATAAGTTGAAATATTTTCGCCCATTACATTCACATCTGTTGTGATAAAAGCAGTTTCTAATTCAAAGTCTACTAAGCGTGAAGCACCAAAAACAGGCGTGTCATGGCCAGCAGGCAAGGTTTGTCCCATTGGTCGGTGAACTGGAATTCCAGATGGCACAATTGTAGAACTTCTTCCATGATATCCAACCGGAATATGGAGCCAGTTCGGCAATAATGCATTATCAGGATCACGGAACATTTTACCTACGTTTGTAGCATGTTCTCTGCTTGAATAAAAGTCAGTATAATCACCAATTAAAACAGGAAGCTGCATTTCTACATCTTCAATTTTAAATATAACAATATCTCGGTGTTTTGTTGAATCTCTTAGTTGCGGATTGTTTTCGTCGAAAATATCTGCGATACGATTTCGAACCAGACGCCATGTTTTTTTTCCGTCAGAAATAAAATCATTCAGCGTATCCTGCATAAACATATCATCGGTCAATTCTATTCCTTCAAAATAGTTTAATTGCTGTAAAGCCCCTAAATCTATGGCATAATCGCCAATTCTCGTTCCTACTGTAACGACATTTTCTTTGGTAAGAAATACACCAAAAGGAATATTCTGAATAGGGAAGTCGCTATTTTGAGGCACTTCTAACCATGATTTTCTACTGGTATCGTTGGCGGTTATTGGCATGTTTAATGTTAATTGTTTGTTGAAAAATTACATGTCAAATATATCATAATCTAGCTGTTTGACAAACGTTTTTTTGTATTTTTGCGTGAAATTAACGAAAAACAAAAAAATGCAACGCGACGAACAAATTTTTGATCTTATCCAAGAGGAGAAAGAAAGACAAATTCACGGACTAGAGCTTATTGCTTCTGAGAATTTTGTAAGTGATGAAGTAATGGCAGCAGCAGGGTCTGTTTTAACTAATAAATATGCTGAGGGTTATCCTGGCAAAAGATACTACGGCGGTTGCGAAGTAGTTGACGTTATTGAGCAGATTGCAATTGACAGAGCTAAAGAATTGTTTGGCGCTGAATATGCAAACGTACAGCCTCACTCAGGTTCGCAGGCAAATACAGCTGTATACCACGCTTGTTTAAATCCTGGTGATACTATTTTAGGTTTTGACTTATCTCACGGAGGTCACTTAACTCACGGTTCTCCTGTAAACTTTTCAGGACGTTTATATCGTCCAGTATTCTACGGTGTAGATGCTGAAACTGGTCGTTTAGATTATGATAAAATTCAAGAAATTGCAACTAAAGAACAGCCAAAATTAATCATCGCTGGAGCTTCTGCTTATTCTCGTGATATGGATTTTGCTCGTTTCAGACAAATTGCTGACAGTGTAGGAGCAATCTTATTTGCTGATATTTCTCACCCAGCTGGTCTTATCGCAAAAGGATTATTAAGCGATCCAATTCCTCACTGTCATATTGTTTCTACAACAACTCACAAAACATTAAGAGGACCACGTGGAGGTTTGATTTTAATGGGTAAAGATTTCCCAAATCCACAAGGATTAACAACGCCAAAAGGAGAAATCAGAATGATGTCTTCATTATTGGATTTAGCGGTTTTCCCTGGAAATCAAGGTGGACCTTTAATGCACATTATTGCTGCTAAAGCAGTTGCTTTTGGTGAAGCATTAAAAGATGAATTCTTTACTTATGCAATGCAATTACAAAAAAATGCAAACGCAATGGCTGATGCTTTCGTAAAAAGAGGTTACAACATTATCTCTGGCGGAACAGATAACCACATGATGCTTATTGACTTAAGAAATAAAAATATTTCTGGTAAAGAAGCTGAAAATGCATTAGTGAAAGCTGAAATTACAGTAAACAAAAACATGGTTCCTTTTGACGATAAATCTCCATTTATCACATCTGGAATTCGTGTTGGAACAGCTGCAATCACAACTCGTGGTTTAGTTGAAAAAGATATGGAAACTATTGTTGAACTTATCGATAAAGTTTTATCTAACCATACAGATGAAGCGGTTATCGAAGAAGTTGCTGAACAAGTAAACGAAATGATGAGCGAAAGACCGATTTTTGCTTATTAATTAGTTTAAAGTTTAAGGTTTCAAGTTTAAAGTTTTGTAATGTGATAATAAACGCATTATGAAACTTTAAACTTTTTTCGTTTAGAATAAAAACTTGAAACCTAAAACAAAATAAACCTGAAACAAATTAAAGAAATGGGCGTATTAAGACTACAATTGCCAACCGACCCAAGATGGGTAAATATTGTTGAGAAGAATATAGAAGAAATTCTAACCGACCACGCTTGGTGCGAGCAAAAAGCAGCAACCAATGCCATTACGATTATTACAAACAATCCAGAGCATCAGGATTTGGTTCAGGATTTATTGGCTTTAGTAAAAGAAGAAGTAGATCATTTTGAACAAGTTCATAATATAATTATCAAAAGAGGACTAAAATTAGGTCGTGAGCGTAAAGACGAATATGTAAACGAACTATATCAATATATGAAAAGAAGTGGAGACGGAAGTCGCGTTTCTGGTCTTGTAGAAAGACTTCTTTTCTCTGCTATGATCGAAGCCAGAAGCTGCGAACGTTTTAAAGTGCTTTCAGAAAATATTCAAGATGAAGAATTGGCTGTTTTTTACAGAGAATTAATGGAAAGTGAAGCAGGACATTATACCACTTTTATTACCTACGCGCGTAAATACGGAGTTGGAATTGATGTTGAAAAACGTTGGAGAGAATGGTTAGCTTTTGAAGAATCTATCATTACCAATTACGGGAAAAACGAAACGATTCACGGATAAGTTTTTGTTTCAAGTTTCAAGTTTGTCACGTTGAGCGAAGTCGAAACGTTCTTTGTCATTAGACTTTGCGGATCTCTGCGAGATCTTTTGTCAATCTCTGTGGAATTCTAAAGCAGATTTGTTACCCTAATTGTTCAAAAGTTCAAGTTTTTGTTAATCTAATATCTGAAATCTAAAATCAGAAATTCTTACATTTGAGAGTAACCAAAATCTCGAACTATGAGAATAGAAATGGACCTGAAATTAGGATTTAAAGATGTAATGTTTAGACCTAAAAGATCAACGCTTAAAAGCAGATCTGAAGTTTCCTTAGAACAAAATTTCAAATTTTTGCATAGTACTGCAACTTGGACAGGAATTCCAATTATGGCGGCTAATATGGATACCGTAGGAACTTTTGAAATGGCGAAGGTTTTGGCCAAAGAAAAGCTGTTTACGGCAATTCATAAACATTACACTTTAGAGGAATGGAATAATTTCTTAAAAAATGCAGTTCCTGATATTTACGATTACATTGCAGTAAGTACTGGAACAGGAAAAGAAGATTTTGAAAAGATTGAAAAAATAATCACCGCAAATCCGTTACTGAAATTTATTTGTATAGATGTAGCTAACGGCTATTCTGAACATTTTGTCCAGTTTTTAAAGAAAACCAGAAAACAATATCCTGATAAAATCATTATCGCTGGAAATGTCGTTACAGGTGAAATGACCGAAGAACTATTGTTGGCAGGAGCCGATATTGTAAAAGTCGGAATCGGACCAGGTTCAGTTTGTACGACTCGCGTAAAAACAGGTGTTGGTTATCCGCAACTTTCAGCTATTATTGAATGTGCCGATGCTGCCCATGGACTAGGCGGACACATTATAAGCGACGGCGGTTGTACAACTCCAGGCGATGTTGCCAAAGCTTTTGGAGCAGGAGCCGATTTTGTAATGTTAGGCGGAATGCTGGCAGGTCATACGGAAAGCGGGGGAGAACTAATAGAAGCAAATGGAGAGAAATTCAAGCAATTTTACGGAATGAGTTCGAAAACAGCCATGGATAAACACTCTGGTGGCGTTGCAGAATACAGAGCTAGCGAAGGCAAAACAGTTCAAGTTCCGTTTAAAGGAGATGTTATTCATACTGTTTTGGATATTTTAGGCGGAATAAGAAGCACTTGCACTTACGTAGGAGCTTCAAGATTAAAAGAGTTAACCAAACGAACCACTTTCATCCGCGTAAGCGAACAAGAAAATCAAGTTTTTAAAAAATAATATGATTCAAATTACAGAAGCGTCAATTAAAGATATTGCCAAAATTCAAGAGATTGCACATATAACTTGGCCCATTACGTATGGCGAAATTCTAACTGCAGAACAATTAGAATATATGTTGGATATGATATATTCTGATGAAGCGCTTTCAAAACAAATTCAGAATAAGGAGCAGTTGTTTTATATGATTTCCGATGCTGATTCTATAATTGGTTTTATCGGAATTGAACACAATTATAAAAATGAAGCTATAACCAAAATTCATAAAATCTATCTTTTGCCAGAAACACAAGGAAAAGGTTTTGGTAAAATAGTATTTGAAGAAATCGCAAAAATGGCTTTAGAAAATAATTCCAATCAACTTTTATTAAACGTAAATCGTTTTAATACCGCTTTGAATTTCTATAGAAAAATAGGTTTTGAAATTAAAGAAACCGTGGATATAGAAATTGGAAAAGGGTATTTGATGGAAGATTATGTGATGGGGAAACTGATTTCAAAGTGATTTTTATACAATC
>NZ_WUMO01000006.1 GCF_009826975.1 Flavobacterium sp. HBTb2-11-1
GAAATGACAAAACTGTGTGAATTTGAGGTCTATATTAAATCTCGAAAAGTTCTATCAATCTCCCCAAACTTAAATTCAAACCCATTTTCCAAAAGTCGTTTCGGAATCACATTTCTACTTTTTAAAACCAATTCAGTTTCAGTTCGAATCAAAAAAGATCCAATTTCTAAGAAAAATTTATTTAGCGGAATTCCGAATGGAAAACCAACCGCTTTTCTAAGTTTCTGCATAAAATCAATATTTCGAATTGGAGTAGGAGAAACAACATTTATAACACCAGTCATTTCTTTTTCAATAATAAAATCAACTGCATTAGCAAAATCGTCTTCATGAATCCAACTTACAAACTGATTTCCTTTTCCTTGTTTTCCTCCAAAACCAATTTTAGCTAAAGCTTTTAACGGAACAAAAGCACCGCCATTCTTACCTAAAACGATAGAAGTTCGCAAAGCTGTTTTTAAAGTATGCGGAGTTTCGGTTTTAAAAAATGCTTTTTCCCAAGAAAGAGCAACATTTATAGAAAAGTCATTTCCAATTTCGCCATCAACTTCATCCATTTGTTTGTCTAATGAAAAACGATAAATAGTTGCTGTTGATGAATTCAACCAATGTTTCGGCGGATTTTGACATTTTAAAACTGCTTTGTTTAGAATTTTCGTGCTTTCAATTCTTGACCAAAGAATTTCTTTTTTATTCTTTTTGGTATAACGGCAATCGACAGATTTTCCGGCAAGATTAATTAAAATTGTTGCGTTTTCTAATTCCTTTTCCCAACCGGTAAAAGTTCTGGCATTCCAGTTTACATATTTAATTCTGTCAATTGTCTGAGATTTTCCACGAGTCAGAATTACAATTTCTTCAAATTTATTTTTGAAATGATTTACTAAAACTTGTCCGAGAAAACCAGTTCCAGATGCTATAATGAGTTTGTTCATTGTGTTGATTTTTTTAGCCACGAATTACACGAATTTTTAAAATTTGTACAGTCTGCATTAAAAATAATTAGTGAAAATTCGTGCGATTCGTAGCAAATAATTTTAAGCTTTAAAAACCAATCTTTCTTCTCTTTGAGCTTCTTTTGCTTTTCTTTTTCCTCTAAAAAAGAAGTATAAATTGAAGAATAACATGATGCCAAGATAAATAGAAAATCCACCAATTTTATAGCTCAATCTTTCAATTAATTCCTGATAGCTGTCTTGGCTTAATTGCAGTTCCAAAATCATTAAAGCAAAACCAATATTTAAAAGATAAAATCCAGTTTCAAAAAGTTTGTTGGTTGCTTCAGCAATTTCTTCACGGCCTTTAAATATATCAAGCATAAAGATTTTTCCGTTTTTAAAAAGTGTTTTAGAAACGTAATAAGTTAAAAATAAAGCAACTGGTAAATAAATTCCGTATCCGATTAAGATTTTTGTAGTTTCCATAATATTTAATTTTTGTTGTTGTTAATTAATTTTTGAATGTATTTAGTTATAATTAAAATGTTGAGGTAATGCAGAATTGAAATAATAAAAATTATGACAGCTGTTTTGATGCAAATCGTTTCAATTACTTGAGTAGAAGAGATAATTTTTTGCCAGGAAATTAAAGTCATTGCACAATAGCCAATGTTCAAAAGATAGTAGGCCAAGAGCAAAACGTGATTTATTCTTTGACAAATATCCACGTGATTTGGGATTAAATCTGCAACGTAAATATTTCCGTTTTTGTAGCAGATTTTTCCAACTTTTAGAATGATGAAAGTTGTAATGCCGAGATAGATTAAATATCCAATAATGTTGAAATTCATCTGTTTGCTTTTTTATAAATTATTGCAGAAAAATAGATTGCTAGAATGGGTGGTAAAGCATACTGAAGATATTCTAGAATTTGAAAATATTTAATGTTTACGTTGCATATCCAGCAAAACACAAAAAGCAAAACACCACAATTATAAAATCTCAGCATTTTGTCTGTTGGGTGGTTAAGCAGTAATAGAATACCAATAATAACTTGAAATAAGCTGGTTAACATTACAAACAGTAGAGCATAGCCAATCAAATTGCCATTACTTTGCTGAGTTATTAAACCCAGTGCAGTAAGAATTATTGGGATTCCAACTAAAAAGATATTTACAAGGTTTAAAATTTTCATAATTATTGTTATTTTTAAACTTTCAGAAAAAATTGAAAGTTTTAATTAAATTTTTTTATTTCATCATTTTTATAAACAATTTTCCAAGCCAGTTATCATTAAATTCAGTCATTTTGTCCAACATATTGTCAGCTTTTAAAACAAAATCATAGAGCTTAGTGGTCTGATCAACGAAGTGCTTTTCCTCAGCTGAATCTTTAGCTTCAATTGTCGAAACTTCTTTTAAGATTTTCAGAGCTGGTTTGATTTCTCTTTTGCTTCTTTCTCTCGAAATTTTTACAGCTAATTCATCTAGATCTTTTTCAGCTGTAAAGAATTCTTTTCTTTCTCCGGCTTTAAATTCTTTGTAAACAATTCCCCAATCCATTAAAGCTCTTAGGTTCATACTAGCATTTCCGCGGGAAATTTGCAATTCTTCCATAATGTCTTCCATAGAAACAGGTTCGTTTGAGACCATTAATAAAGCGTGGATCTGTGCCATCGTTTTATTAATTCCCCACTGAGAACCTAATGCTCCCCAGGTTTGTACAAACTTATTTTTTGCTTCTTTGAATTCCATGGATCAAATGTATGTAAAAGTTTTTAAACTTTCAAAAATAATTGAAACTTATTTAATGAATTGTAAAATTGTGTTAATTTGCCTCTCGAAACTTTTGATTGCATCATGATACAGCTATTTTTGTAAAAATCACTTTTTATGGAATTATACTACACTTTTTCGGTGCTGATTGTATTAGCATCTTTCTTCGCCTATTTAAATTTAAGATTTTTAAAACTTCCAGGAACCATCGGAATTATGATTATTGCTATGCTGGTTTCAGTCGGAATTCGCCTTTTGGGAGATTCTTATTTCCCTGCAACGACAAAGCACTTTTTTGATTTGATAAAAGAATTTGATTTCAACGAAATCCTGATGGGAGCGATGTTGAACTTTCTTTTATTCGCAGGAGCTTTACACGTAAACATGTTTGATCTTAAAGAACAAAAAGTTCCGATCATGATTTATTCGACAGTAAGTGTCGTTTTATCAGCCTTAATTATTTCTGTTCTGCTTTATTATATAGCACCACTTTTAGGTATAACTATTCCTTATATATTTTGTTTGGTTTTTGGAACCTTAATTTCTCCAACCGATCCAATTGTGGTTTTGGGAGTTTTAAAAGAAGCCAAAGTTCCTAAAAGAATAGAAACTAAAATCGTTGGTGAATCATTGTTTAATGACGGGGTAGCAGTAGTAATGTTTGCCGTTGTTCTAAAAATGGCGACCGATCCGAAATTTGATGCTACTTTCGGTTCAATATCTTGGTTATTTATTAAAGAAGGAATTGGTGGACTTTTATTAGGAGCAATTTTTGGATTTACAGCGTCTAAGGTGATGAAGAAAATTGATGATTATAAAGTTTCTGTTCTTATAACGCTTTCTATTGTAATGGGAGGATTTTTAATTGCCCAAAGTTTACATGTTTCTAGTCCATTGGCGATGGTTGTTGCCGGATTGATTATTGGAAACTATGGCAAAAAAGTTGCCATGAGTGAAGTGACTAAAGATTATTTAGGCAAATTCTGGGAACTTATAGATGAAATTTTAAATGCTGTTTTGTTCTTATTTATTGGTTTTGAATTGTTATTGTTGCCAGATTTAAATAAGCAATTGCTGACAGGATTCGTCGCTATTTTTATAGTACTCTTTTCAAGATTAACTTCTATAGTTTTACCGTGGAAATTCTTTGATATATTTAAATTTTTCGGAATCAAATCGGCTTACAACAAAGGCTCTTTAATGGTTTTAGTTTGGGGTGGAATCCGTGGTGGAGTTTCTATCGCATTAGTGCTTTCTATGCCAGAGAGCGAATACAAAAGCCTCTTATTGGAAGTAACTTATATTGTAGTCTTATTTTCTATTGTTGTTCAAGGATTGACAGTTGGAAAATTAGCAAATAGAGTTTTGGAGAAAGAGTAAAGAGAATAGAAAATAGAACAAAGAGTAAAGATGAAAGTTCTTTATTTTTAAAACTTAATTATAAATTTGTCTAAACTTTTGGGTGCAGTCTACTTTCGAGACAGCCTTTTTTATTAGAATGCTCCAGCGGAGCAAAATGTTCTTCAATACTTTTATCGTTTATCTTCTTTAGAAAAGTTGGATTCTCCATTTATATCAATTTGAGTTCCTAAAAAGCGAGGTTCGCGATTTCGTAAAACATCAAAAAAAGATTTGAAAATAGAACCATATTCTCTAAAGCAAACATATTTATAACCTAAATATTCTCCCTTGTTTGCGGAATATCCAACACATTTAATTCCTAGTTTTTGTCCGATATAAATAGCGCGATTTAAATGATATTTCTGAGAAATTAAGGTTGCTCTTTTAATTTTGAAAATATGTTTGGCACGATACATTGTCGAGTAAGTATCAAAACCCGCATAATCAATAAATATCTTGGTAGTGTCAACGCCATGATTATAACAATAATTTTTCATCACCGTTAATTCATCATATTCATCACGACCATTATCTCCGGAAAGTAAAATTTTATTGATGCGTTTGGCTTTCCAAAGCATAATCCCAGCATCCAAACGATCTTTTAAATATTTGCTTGGCTGATTTCCGTTAATTCCTGCGCCAAAAATAATTCCGACATCATTCTTTGGGAACTTTTTAGCTGAATAATAAATCTTAGTTTTTGTTGAAGATTTTACATAATAGTTTACAGAAACAACGGCAATCAATCCGATAATGGCAAGATAAAGCGCTATTTTAAAATATTTTTTCACGGCTTGGATTTGTAAGATTATGATTTAAAATACGAAGATAGCTAAATTTATTTCTAAGAAAAATCAAATAAAAAAACCGAAGCAGAAAAGAAAGCTTCGGTTTCAAAAATATCTAATAGTCCAAGAAGTCTAAAAATCTAGAAAGTCTAAAGTAATCCTGCTCTCTTCAACAAAGCTTCAGGTTTAGGTTCTTGACCTCTGAAACGTTTGTACAAAGTCATCGGGTGTTCTGTTCCTCCTTTTGAAAGAACATTATCTTTAAATTTCTTAGCAATATCTTCGTTGAAAATTCCATTTTCATGGAAATATTCAAAAGCATCTGCATCCAGAACTTCCGCCCATTTGTAGCTATAGTATCCAGAAGAATATCCGCCTTGGAAAATGTGTGAAAATGCCGTACTCATTGCATTTTCTTTTACATCAGGATACAATTGTGTGTTGGCAAATTGTTCTGTCTCGAAAGTTTTCAAATCTGTGATGTTGGTTGGATTTTGTCCGTGCCAAGCCATATCTAATAATCCGAAACTTAATTGGCGTAAAGTCGCTAAACCTTCTTGGAAACTTGCACTTTCTTTAATTTTCTGAACATATTCAATCGGAATGATTTCTCCCGTTTCGTAATGGTTTGCAAACAAAGCTAAAGCTTCCGGCTCGTAACACCAGTTTTCCATAATCTGACTTGGTAATTCTACGAAATCCCAATAAACAGAAGTTCCAGATAAACTTGGGTAAACCGTATCAGCTAACATTCCGTGTAAACCGTGACCGAATTCGTGAAATAAAGTGGTAACTTCATTAAAAGTCAATAATGAAGGTTTTGTTTCGGTTGGTTTTGTGAAGTTGCAAACATTAGAGATGTGCGGTCTTTCGTTTACGCCATCTTTCACATATTGAGATTTGAATGAAGTCATCCATGCACCATTTCTTTTTCCTTTTCTTGGAAAGAAATCAGCGTAGAAAATCGAAACTAAATTGCCATCAGCATCTTTTACTTCGTAAGTCGTAACTTCTTCGTGGTATTTATCAATATCAAAGACCTCGGTAAAAGTTAATCCGTATAATTTTTTAGCAACGGTAAACGCGCCATCTAAAACTTTTTCTAATTGAAAATAGGGTTTCAGTTTTTCATCATCTAAATTGAAAAGCTGCTGTTTTAATTTTTCAGAATAATATGCGCCGTCCCATTTCTCTAATTGTTCAATTCCGTCTAATTCTTTCGCGAAAGCGGTTAATTCAGCAAATTCTTTTTGAGCTGCTGGTTTTGCTTTTGCTAATAAATCATTTAAAAAAGAAAAAACTTTCTCCGGACTTTCTGCCATTCTTTCTTCCAGAACAAAATGAGCGTGTGTTTTATAGCCTAATAAATTGGCTCTTTCATGACGAAGTTTAGCAATCTTTAAAACAATTTCTTCGTTGTTGAATTCGTTCTTCTGGAAACCTTTTGCTCCAAAAGCAATTGCCATTTTTTTACGTAATTCGCGATTATCGGCATAAGTCAAAAACGGAACGTAACTTGGATGATCTAAAGTAAAGATCCAGCCTTCTTTTTCCTGATTTTTGGCTAATAATCTTGCCGCTTCGATTGTTCCTTCCGGCAAACCTGACAAATCTTTTTCATCCGTTAAATGCATTTCGAAGTTATTGGTTTCTGCCAAAACATTTTCGCCAAACTGCAAACTCAATTTCGATAATTCTTTGTCGATTTCTCTTAGTTGATTTTTCTTGTCTTCTGGCAAGTTTGCTCCGTTTCTTGAGAAGCTTTTGTATTTTTTATCTAATAAAGTTGTTTGTTCAGGGTTGAGGTTCAAATTTTCTTTTTGATCGTAAACGGTTTTTACTCGTGCAAATAAATCAGCATTCAAGCGAATGTCATTTCCAAATTCAGAAAGCCAAGGCGAAACTTCCTGAGCAATTTTCTGCATTTCATCATTCGTTTCAGCCGAATTCAAATTGAAGAAAATACTAGAAAGACGATCTAAAATGTCGCCTGAAAAATCCATTGCGACAATGGTATTTTCAAAAGTCGGCTCATCTGGATTATTTACAATTGCATCAATTTCGGCTTTAGCCAAAGCAATTCCTTCCTGAAAAGCAGGAACGTAATCTTCGATTTTAATTTGCGAAAAAGGCGCTGTGTTATGCTTGGTGTTGAAATATTGTGTTAATACGCTCATATTTTTAGTTTTCAGTCTCAGTCTCAGTTTTCAGTATGAAATTGAGACTAAAGAGTTTATTTTTTGAGTTTTCAGTCTCAGTCTCAGTTTTCAGTGTTCACTGTGACTGAAAACTGAGACTGAATACTATTTTAAGCTTTCAGCCGCTTTATTAACCGCCGCTTTCAATTCTTCTTTATAAGAAATAATAGTATCTAAAACTTTTTTGTCATGGCTTCCGATGATTTGTGCTGCTAAAATCCCAGCATTTTTTGCTCCGTTTAAAGCTACTGTTGCAACAGGAACTCCGCCTGGCATTTGCAGAATTGATAATACAGAATCCCAGCCATCAATAGAATTGCTTGATTTTACTGGAACTCCAATTACAGGAAGCGGAGACATTGAAGCTACCATTCCAGGTAAATGCGCTGCACCGCCCGCTCCGGCAATTATTACTGAAATCCCGCGATTGTGTGCGTTTTTGCTGAAATCGAATAATTTTTCCGGCGTTCTGTGTGCCGAAACGATATCTACTTCAACTTCAACATTAAATTGTTTTAATATGTCGATTGCATCCTGCATAACTGGCATGTCTGAGATGCTTCCCATGATAATAGCTACTTTGCTCATTGTTTTTAATTTGTTTCAAGTTTTAAGTTTCAGGTTTCAAGTTGTTACTGAGACTTAAAAAATATATTTTATTATTTACTGTAAACTGTGACTGCGACTGCGACTGAAAACTAACTTAAGCGCTAATTACTCGAATAGTATTCTTCACTTCCTGTGCAATTCTTCTTGCTTCAGCCATATTTTCATTTACGATTGTCACGTGTCCCATTTTTCTGAAAGGGCGAGTTTGTTTTTTTCCGTAAATATGTGGTGTAACGCCGTTCCATCCTAAAATGGTTTCAATGTTTTCATAAACAACATTTCCAGAATGACCTTCGGCACCGACTAAATTTACCATAATTCCGGCAACTTTGCTGTCTGTATTTCCTAACGGAAGATCTAAAATAGCGCGTAAATGATTTTCGAATTGTGAAGTATAACTTGCTTCGATAGAATAATGTCCAGAATTGTGCGGACGTGGCGCAACTTCGTTTACCAAAATTTCGTCATCTTGAGTCTGGAACATTTCAACTGCTAAAAGACCAACGTGATTGAAGTTTTCTGAAACTTTTAAGGCAACTGCTCTTGCTTTTTCAGCTACTTTATCGTCGATTCTTGCCGGGCAGATTACGTATTCAACTTGGTTTGCTTCTGGATGAAATTCCATTTCGACAACCGGATACGTTTTCATTTCTCCTGATGGATTTCTAACCACAATTACCGCCAATTCGTTTTTGAACGGAACCATAGTTTCTGCAATGCATTCTACATTTGGCAATGTATCTAAATCTGATGCTTGGCGAACTATTTTCACTCCGTTTCCGTCATAACCAAATTCGGTGCATTTCCAAACAAAAGGCATCTCGACTCCGCTCGATGTGACAGCAGTTTTTAATTTATCTAAATTTTCAAATCTTTCGAAAGGTGCGGTTGGGATATTATTTTTAGCGTAAAAATCTTTTTGAACGCCTTTATTCTGAATTCCTTTTAAGGTTTTTGGAGACGGATATACTTTTAAACCTTCATTTTCCAATTGCGTTAAAGCTTCAAGGTTTACCAATTCGATTTCGAAAGTCAAAACATCGACTTGTTTTCCGAAATTGTAAACAGTATCATAATCCATTAAATCGCCTTGAAAAAACTTGTTGCAGGCAATTTTACTTGGCGCTTCATCACTCGGATCTAGAACGTAAGTTTGTATATCAAATTTTCTAGTGTCGAACAAAAGCATTTTACCTAATTGTCCGCCACCTAATATTCCTAATTTAAAATCAGAAGAAAAATAATTCATTGTTTTATAGTGTGTTAAGAAATTCATCTGGAGTGTAAACATTGATTTCAGAAAATTTAAAGTCTTTCAAATCCCTAGTAATAATACAATCCATTGAATTTATTGATTGTGCTGATGTAATCTGAATTGCATCTTCAAAATCTTTATGGTTGGATTTTAAACTTTTTTTCAAAATCGATTCAGTTACTGCTATTATTGAAATTGTGTCTAGCAAATCTTCAATAATGGAACGCAACTCTTTTTCATCAACCACTTTTTTTGCAATATAATGTACAGTTGCAAGAGAGTGCGATGTAGAATACATTTTAATTTTATGACGTTGGCAATAGTCGAAAATTGAAATAGCATTTTTTGAAAATGGGAATCTATTCGCAACAATATCAACCAGAATATTAGTATCAAGAAAAATGTTTTTAAAGGCCATATTTCTCTCTATAGTGTTCCTCTTTTACTTTTTCTTCATCAAAATCTGGTGGTAATGTAATTCTTCCAATCAGTTTTTTAACTTTAGGATGAATGTCATCGTAGGTTTGTTCTTTTTCTGTTAGATTTTTAAAATAACTTTCTACCAGCTCAGATAAACTTCTGCCTGTTTTTTTTGCATACGATTTTGCCTGCTCGATAACTTCTTTCTCTAAAGATAATGTGAGTTTAGTATTCATATACGTAATGTTTTTGCAAATATACGTAAAATAATTATTTTGCATTTTTTTTCCGTCCCGAATTTGCTTCGCCTGTTCGCTGTCGCTCGAGCCACAAATTTACTTTTGCTTTGTGCATAAAAATAATTTGTGAATTAGTGGCTATCAAAAACTTATTTTATTTTCTTCAAAACTTCTTTGGCGACGGCTTTATACGCGGCTGAATGATCACCGAAATCTTTATCAAGAATCACTTTTAGCTCGGGGTGAATCCAGTCATAGTAATTCCCTAAAATGTATAAAGTTCTAATCGAATAGGCTTTTGTAGCGACTTTTGTATCGTTAATCAGCCAATCGAAAGAAGCTTCAATGCAGTCTTGAAGATTTTCTTCGGAGAGTTTGATGCTGTTTTCGCTTTTCTTATAATGTGATTTTACTAAAAGCTGAACGATTTTTGCAATCGGGCGCATGGCACTTTCGTCCTTTAAAACTTTTAGATTGGAACAGAAAAAATCGAGGTGAGGCTGGAGCCAAAGCAATTCTTCGTAAGAAACAAATTCTAAAATCCAGCAGGCTTTGTGGTTGTTTTTGTCTTCGGGTGAAAAACAAATCGAAACTAATGCGCTGAAAAGTGAAGGGTTTTCTAAAACATCTTGCGCGGTTTTGAGGCGGTTTTCTCTATAAGCATTAACATAATCCAGTTTTTTCTGCAGTTCGGAAAGCATTGTCTTTGAAATTTAGTACGCTACTAAAATAAATAATTTAATGAGATAATTCCGTAATAGTTTATAGGTAATCCTGGATAGTAAAATCTTAGTTGCGCATTTCCGATAGCAGTTGCATTAGTTAAAATCATCGAAGCGTATTTTTCGTTCGTAACATTATTTATTCCTGCGTCTAAATGTGCTTTTAATCCCGATAAAATTTCAAATTGATATCCTGTTTTTAAATTTAATAAAGAATATGAATCTGAAAAATCGGCATTTGAATCATTCATCGGAATTTTATCTGTAAACTGAAAATCGGCTGAAAAATAAAATCCTGAATTGGTATTGAAATTAAAACCTGCACTTGCGGTATTGGCTGGAACCCCAGTTAATTTGTTTCCAGAATAATCATTTCCGTTATCAACAAATTCTTTAAATTCATAATTTCCGATTGAAGTTCCTATATAGGAGTTTAAATTGAAAACTTTATTAATTGACCAATTGTGATTTAATGTGATTTCGATCCCTTCATGAAAAGTTTTTCCCGCATTTACACCTTCGTATTGATCGTCTCCGATTCTTTTGGCGACTAATAAATCTTTAATTTCCATTCGATAGACTGCAATTTCAGCATATAGTTTTTTGCTAAAAAGATGAAGTTTGCTTCCTAATTCAAAATTGTAACCTGTTTCGGGTTTAATGTTCTGATTGATATTTCCCGCCGAAGTTAACGTTTCTTCGGTTGCAGGAAGAGAAAATCCTTTGCTTGCAGAAAAGTAAAAAGTTTGAACTTCATTTGGTTTGAATAAGAAAGAAAGTTTAGGTGAAAAAATACCATCATAACTATATTCTTCCTTCGGATTATTCGCGGAAGCGGGAAAATCATTCTGCAATTCAAATTTGGTTTTGTTGTAATTTAAACCTGCCTGAATCTCAAATTGATCAGAAAGTAAGGTTCTAATTTGCGAAAAAATATTGTAAAAATGCCTTTTCTGATCGGTTGTCGAGAGTTGGTCGCCTTGTAAACTTCCGTTTCCATTATTTTGCTGATATAAATTTTCGAAAGTATTTCCGCTATAATTATCTCTGAAATATTCCAGTCCAGCAATAAATTGATTTTTAATTTTTCCGATTTTAAAATTTCCCGAAAACTGCATTCTTGCGCCCGAAGAAAAAGTATATTGACGCAAAATATCAAAAGGGCGCGGTTCGTTGCTGTCTTTATAATTGATGAAAACGGAAGTGGAATTTTTTAAGCTTTCATTAATTGAAAAATCGTAAGCCAATCCGCCCATAGTCGATTTGTATTCTTTAAAACCTTGTGAAGCAACCCAAGTGGGTGCGCCTGCCTGCGGATTATTTTCGAAAGTCGTTTTATTAATAGAACTCGGAATATATGCCTTTAAATAAGTGTAATTGGAGAAATACGTCAGTTTGCTGTTTTTCTTCCTGAATAATTGGCCGCCAAGTGTAATTCCTTCACGATTGTAAGCACTGTTTTTGCGCCAGCCATCTGTTTTTAAATTATGATAACTCAGGTTTAAAAAAGAACTTTTTTCATTCAGATTAAAACCAACTCTGTTTTTCAATAATCCAAAAGAGCCAAAAACAGAATTAACTTCAGCTTGATAATTTCCTTTATTGAATGTTTCTGGCGAAATCAAAATCGCTCCTCCCAAACCAGCACCATAAATACTTGAAAGAGGCCCTTTTATAACTTCAACCTGACTGATGTTTTGAAGATCAATATCGTCAATTACCGTTTCACTGTTTCCAGAAGTTAATGGAATACTTCCGTAAAAAGCTCTGATTTTATTGGTTCCGTATGGAGTTCTAGCGCCAATTCCGCGAATCGAAATTCGCGTTGTAGTAATATTGGACGATTGCATAAAAACGCCAGGAATGGTATTGATAATATTGCTGATGTCTGTAGTGTTGTTTCGAAGCAATTCTTTTTCGGATAAAATACCAATTGAAGCTGGATTATTTTGCAAATCGCTATTAATGTGAAGCGGGCTTATTAAAACTTCGTTCAGTTTTTGAGTTTTGACCGAATCAATATTTTGAACTTCTTTTTCTTGTGCGGAACTATTTTTAGAAACAAAAAAGACAAAAAGGAGAAGAAAATATTTTTTGAAAGGCATAAAAAAGGGGATGGATTAAAATGCGGTTTATTTAACACATAGAAACATAGTATGGATTGAGGCAAAAAAGGCGTTTTACTTGTCAAAAGCCACATAGAAAAACTATGTGTGAAAAACGAGTTTTCTTAATAACATCTTTTTAAACAATCCCGAAACGTCGGGACTATGTCTCTATGTGTTTAAAATTTTCTTTTTTATAATTGGAGTTACTTTTTAACGATTGTTTTTGGGGCATCTAATTTTTAGGATTTGGGTTTTAAATATTGTAATTTACTTGTTAGCTGTCACTTTCCAAATAGTATTACTGCTATCATCATTTACCAAAAGCGATCCGTCATTCATCACGGTTACCGCAACAGGGCGACCATAAACTTCTGCTTTGTTTTCGTCAGAAATAAATCCGGTTAAAAAATCTTCTGGTTTTCCGGAAGGTTTTCCGTCTTTAAAAGGAACGAATAAAACTTTATAACCTGAAATTTTAGAACGATTCCAAGAACCATGCTGACCAACAAAAGCGCCGTTTTTATACTTTGCCGGAAATTTATCTTTAGTATAAAAAGCCAATCCTAATGAAGCAGTGTGAGAACCAACTGCAACATCTGGAACAATTGCTTTTTCGACTAGATCTTTTCTTTCACCTTTCATTCTTGGATCAGGAATACTTCCGAAATAAGAATAAGGCCATCCGTAAAAACCGTCTCTTTTTACGCTGGTAATATAATCAGGAACCAGTTCGTCTCCTAATTCGTCACGTTCGTTTACGGCTGTCCAAAGTTCTTTATTCACAGGATTCCAATCCATACCGACAGGATTTCTCAGTCCCGAAGCGTAGATTTTTTCGCCAGTTCCATCTGGATTAATTTCAAGAATTGCTGCACGACGAATTTCCTTATCCATTCCGTTTTCTCCATTATTACTTCCAGAACCTACAGAAACATAGATTTTGCTTCCATCAGGACTTGCCAATAGATTTCTTGTCCAGTGATTGTTGTAGCCGCCCGCGGGAAGTTCAAGTATTTTTTCTCCTTTTGTTTCCAGTTTCAGCGGATTATTTTTATAAGGATAGCGGTATAATCCGTCGGTATTGGCAATGTAGAAAAAGTCTTTTAAAACTAACATTCCAAAGGGTTTGTTTAATCCCGAAATAAAAACCTGACGAGTTTCAAATTTCCCGTCTTTGTCTTTATCTCTTAAAACCGTAATTTGGTTTTTACTCGATCTTGTTCCGCTTTCAACCACAAAAATATCTTGGTTTGGTGCAATATAAGTCCAACGCGGATTTTCGAATCCGTCAGCAAATTTGGTAACGGTAAAACCTTCGGGAGCTTGAGGTGTTTTGCCAGCTGGCCATCCAATTACTTTGCTATTGTTGGTTTTGGATTCGGTTGCATAGGGAGGCGGAAGTGTAATATCTCCGACAGCAGTTTTCACAACATTGCCAGGCTGTTTAGCTAAGGTTTCTTTTTCTTTTTTTACTTGTCCATTACAACCAGTTGCTAAGGCTAATAGTGATATAAATAATAGATTTAGGGGGTTTTTCATCTTTTTTCTGGAGTTAAATGATTATTACACAACAATTTACTGAAATTTAAAATATTGTAAAGGAATAATTTGTAAACATTAACTGATATTTAACATTCATAAAAAATATCTCGATACAGTTTATTTTGATAGAAGCTGTTAAGTTCTAATTCTTTATCTTTGTCCATTATTTTAAAAAGAAAAATAATGATACAACTTCACGATAAACAATTTGTTCCGTTTATTTCGGCTAAAGAAATTGATTTTGCTTTAACTAAAATGGTGGCACAGGTAGAAGACGATTTTGGTGATGACACACCAATTTTTATTGGGGTTCTTAATGGCGCTTTTATGGTAGTGTCAGATTTTCTGAAAAAATATAAAAAGCCTTGTGAAGTTTCGTTTATAAAAATGGCTTCGTACGAAGGAACTGAAACGACAAATACCGTTAAAGAATTAATTGGAATCAATCAGGATCTTTCAGGAAGAACAGTAATTATCATTGAAGATATTATTGATACTGGAAATACTATTGAAGAATTAAAGCATTTGTTTAAAGCACAAAACGTAAAGCATTTTAAAATCGCGACTTTGTTCTTTAAGCCGGAAGCATACAAAAAAGACATCAAAATAGATTATATCGGAATTCGAATTCCGAATAAATTTATTGTTGGTTACGGTTTAGATTACGATGGTTTAGGAAGAAACCTAACCGAAATTTACAAATTAGCAGAATAACAAAACACAACTAAATATTCATTTAAAGACTTCTGAAAGACAGAAGTAACAACACTCATTTCAATTATGATTAACATCGTTTTATTTGGAAAGCCTGGTGCAGGAAAAGGAACTCAGGCAGAATTTTTAAAAGAGAAATACAATTTAACACACCTTTCGACAGGAGATATTTTTCGTTTCAATTTAAAAAATGATACTGAACTAGGAAAACAAGCAAGAGTTTTTATGGACAATGGAGAATTGGTTCCTTGTGAAGTGACAACTGCCATGTTAATTGATGAGGTGAAAAAACATCCAGATACAGCAGGATTTTTGTTCGACGGTTACCCAAGAACAATCAATCAGGCAGAAGCTTTAGATAAATTTTTGCCAACAATCGGATCAAGCGTAACAGCAACAATCGCTTTAGAAGCTGATGACGAAATTTTGGTAAAACGTCTATTAGAAAGAGGAAAAACAAGCGGAAGAGTTGATGATCAGGACGAAGAAAAAATTCGTGTGAGATATCAGGAATATAATGAGAAAACAGCTCCTCTAATTGGATATTATAAAGAACAAGGTAAGTTTCATGCTGTAGACGGTATCGGAACTATCGAACAAATTACAGAGCGCTTAACGTCAGTTATAGATAATTTGTAGAAGCTTTTTCCAGCTGTACGTTACAGCCCGATAGTTATCGGGACGCAAAAGAACTATTTTTCTAACTCTAAAACGGGCTTTTCAAATGTTTTTGACAATCAATGTTTTTGGGTTAGAAAAATTAGTTTTTTAATTGACAGCCATTTATATTTAAGATTACAAATTACATTTAACGAGACCATTTTATAACGAATCCACTATCAATTGGAAATACTAATTATATTTTTTCTAATTCTATTAAACGGAGTTTTCTCCATGTCTGAAATCGCATTGATTTCGGCCCGTAAAAACAGGTTGGAAACAGCAGCGAAAAAAGGCAACAAAAGTGCTAAAACAGCACTCGATTTAGCCAATTCCCCAAATAAGTTTTTATCTACAGTACAAATCGGAATTACCTTAATCGGAATTTTGACGGGTATTTATTCTGGTGACAAAATCACAGCAGATGTTGAACTTTTTGTGGCAGGAATTGCAGTTCTAAAACCTTACGCGCATTCAATCGCAGTGGGAATTGTAGTTGTAGTTTTAACTTTCTTTTCTTTGGTTTTAGGAGAATTACTTCCAAAACGAATCGGATTAAATTATCCAGAAGCAATTGCAAAAATGGTTGCAATGCCAATGAAAGTCATTTCGATTATAACGGCTCCATTTATTTGGCTTTTAACTTCCTCAACAGATTTTTTATTGAATGTCTTTCAAATAAAGCCAACTGCTGATGGAAAAGTTACAGAAGAAGAAATTAAAGCCATCATTAAAGAAGGAACCGAAGTTGGAGAAGTTCAAGAAATTGAACAAGATATTGTGGAGCGTGTTTTTCATATCGGTGATAGAAAAGTAAATTCTTTAATGACGCACCGCAAGTCGGTTGACATGCTGCCATTAAAAGCCGATAAAGAAAAAATTAAAGAGCTGGTTGTTCAGGATCTTCATGCAGTTTATCCGGTATACAACGATAATTATGATGATATAGTTGGAGTTGCAACTCTAAAAAATATTTTTGCCAATATTGAAAATGATAATTTTGATTTTTCATCTATAATAACTGAAGCGCCTTATTTAATGGAGCAGACTACAGCTTATAAAGCTTTAGAAAACTTCAAGAAAACAGGAATTCACTACGCTTTGGTTTCAGACGAGTATGGAGTTTTTCAAGGTATGATTACGTTGAATGATATTCTGGAAGCTTTAGTTGGTGATGCATCAGAATTTTATAAAGATGAATTCCAGCTTATCGAAAGAGAAGACGGTTCATGGCTGGTTGACGGACATTATTCATTACACGATTTCTTAACGTATTTCGAATTGGACGAACTGACAAACGATTACGAAGTAAACACCGTAAGCGGAATGATTATGACTGAGCTTTCGCATATTCCGAAAGAAGGTGAAAAATTAGTTTGGCAGAAATTTGTCTTGGAAGTTGTCGATATGGATGGCGTTAAGATTGATAAAGTGCTTGTGAAAGCATTAAAAGAGTAAAAATTAAAGTTTACAGTCACAGTTTACAGTCGCAGTTTGCACTGGTAACTTAGACTGAGGTTGAATAAAAGATAAATTATAGTTTTCGGTTAAAGTTTTCGGTCTTGTTTGGTGCTGAAAACTGCGACTGCGACTGAACACTTAGAAAAATGACAGAAGGAAATTTTGTAGATTACGTTAAGATATATGTTTCTTCCGGAAAAGGAGGAAAAGGTTCTACGCATTTACATAGAGAGAAATTTATTGAAAAAGGAGGTCCGGACGGTGGAGATGGCGGTCGTGGAGGACATGTGTATTTAGTTGGAAATAAAGGGCTCTGGACATTATTTCATTTAAAATTTGCACGTCACATTAAAGCAGGTCATGGTGGAGATGGAGGTTCTGACAGAAGCACAGGTGCAGATGGAGAAGATAAAATCATTGAAGTGCCATTGGGAACTGTTGTAAAAGACAAAGAAACTGGAGAGACACTTTTTGAAATTACAGAACACGGAGAAAAACAGATTCTTGCAAGAGGAGGAAAAGGTGGTTTAGGAAACTGGCACTTTAGAAGTTCTACAAACCAAACTCCTCGTTATGCACAGCCAGGTTTGCTTGGTGTAGAAATGGATGTGATTTTGGAATTAAAAGTTTTGGCAGATGTTGGTTTGGTTGGTTTCCCAAATGCTGGAAAATCTACGTTATTATCTGTATTAACTTCAGCTAAACCAAAGATTGCCGATTATCCGTTTACGACTTTAAAACCAAATCTTGGAATTGTGGCCTACAGAGATTTTCAATCTTTTGTAATTGCTGATATTCCTGGAATTATTGAAGGTGCTGCGGAAGGAAAAGGTTTAGGTCATTATTTCTTGCGTCATATTGAGCGTAATTCGACTTTGTTGTTTTTAATTCCAGTGGATACTGCTGATATTAAAGCCGAGTATGATATTTTGGTGAACGAATTGACTAAATACAATCCTGAAATGTTAGACAAAGAACGTCTTGTCGTAATTTCAAAATGCGATATGCTGGATGATGAATTGAAAGCTGAATTGAAAGCCGAATTAGATGTTTCTTTCAAAGATGTTCCGTATATGTTTATTTCGTCTGTTGCACAACAAGGTTTGACAGATTTGAAAGACAGGCTTTGGAAAATGCTTAATGAATAAAATTGGATTTTTATACTACTTTGAAAAGGTATTCTGTTTTCTCAGAATGCCTTTTTTTGTTTGTGATAATAATGGCATTAAGAACGCAGATGAAACAGATTTACTTCGTAAAGTCGTGGATCAATTCAGATTTAAAAAAAAAATCAGTTTTAATCTGCGTCTTCGCAATAGCGAATCCGTATAATCCGCGTCCTGCTTTTGAATGGATTAATGTTAAATTCTTAATAAAAGGCTAAAAAAGCGAAAACATGTTCAATTTTGAATTTGTTTTGAATGGAATAATTGCTAAAAAGGCTTATATTCGCATCACTTAAACAAAATAACATGAAAAAAGTAATTTTATTCTTGACCATGTGCCTTATGGCTTTCCCAATGAGAGCTGATGAAGGAATGTGGTTTTTGATGTTTATCGAAAGATTGAACCATAGAGATATGGAAAAAATGGGTTTGCAATTGACAGCCGAAGAAATTTACAGCATTAATCACCATAGCTTAAAAGATGCGATTGTACAATTCAATGGAGGTTGTACTGCAGAAATCGTTTCAAACAGCGGGTTGGTATTGACTAATCACCACTGTGGATATAGTGCAATTGCAGAACTTTCAACTGCAGAACAAAATCATTTAAAAGATGGTTTTTGGGCAAAAAGCCGTTCTGAGGAACTAAAACCTAAATCTTTGTTCGTTCGTTTCTTCGTTCGTATGGATGATGTTTCGAAAAGAATTTTGTCAAAAGTAAATGGTACTATGACAGAAACGGAAAGAAACAAAATCATTCAGCAAGAAATCGCTTTGATCGAAAAAGAAAACAGCGAAAATGGAAAGTACACAGTATCTGTTCGTCCTTTCTTTCAAGGAAATGAATATTACTATTTTGTTTACCAAGATTATACAGACGTTCGTTTAGTGGGTACTCCTCCTGAAAGTGTTGGTAAATTTGGTGGAGATACAGACAACTGGGAGTGGCCTCGTCAAACGGGAGATTTTTCTATGTTTAGAGTTTATGCTGACAAAGATGGAAATCCAGCTGCTTACTCAAAAGACAATGTGCCTTTAAAACCAAAACATTATTTACCTGTTAGTTTAAAAGGTGTAAAAGAAAATGATTTTGCGATGATCTTAGGTTATCCAGGAAGAACAAACCGTTGGATGCCAGCTGGAGGAATTGAGCAAAACATTAAATATGCTTATCCTGCTTGGGTTGAAGGTGCAAAAACAGGAATGGATGTAATGAAAAAGTATATGGATAAAGATGCAACTGTTCGTTTACAGTACGCTTCTAAATATGCTTCGACTGCAAACTACTGGAAAAACCGTCAAGGTATGATCGATGCTTTAACAAAAGCAGGAACGGTTGATACAAAAGCAGAGCAAGAAGATAAATTTTATGAGTGGGCAAGCAAACCTGCTAATAAAGAAAAGTACGAGAATGTAATTCCGACTATCAACGATTACTATAGAGAGACAAACTTAAAAGCACGTCACGATAATTATTTGATGCAGCTTTTACGTACTTCTAGCTATGCAACTGCACCAGCTAATTTAGGAAACGCATTAATCGCTTATTACAAAGAAAATGATGCTAAAAAAGCAGAAATGCTTCCTAAAATTAATGCAATGGTAGAAAACATTTATGGTGATTTCTATGCTCCTTTAGAAAAAGATATTTTAACGGCACAATTGAATTTATATGCTTCTAAAGCTGCTGAGTACGGACTTGCGCCAGAAATTGCAAAAATGAAAACGGCTAACAATGGTGACTTTACTGCTGATGTAGCAAAAGCAACTGAAATTAGTTATTTTACTAGTAAGGAAAAAGTATTAGCCTTTTTAGCTGATCCAAAACCATTGGCAATTGTACACGATCCGTTGTATATTATTTCGAATGATTTAATGACAAAATACCGTGCTAAAACAGACGATCAGGCAAAAGCGGATGATGGTTTTGCAACTGCTTACCGTAAATTGGTTGAAGGTTTAAGAGAATCTAAATTAAACGCAATTAAATATCCAGATGCAAACTCGACGTTGAGGTTGACTTACGGAAAAGTTCGCGCTTTACCTGCAGATCCTCGCAATGATGCTAAAATCAACAACTATACTACAATGGAAAGTATGGTTAAAAAATACAAAGCAGGAGATCAGGAATTTGACTTGCCATCTCGTTTATTAGAATTAAACAAGAAAAAAGATTACGGACAATATGCTGATAAAGCAGGTTATATGCCAGTAAACTTCTTGACAGATAATGATATTACAGGAGGAAACTCAGGTTCGCCAGTTCTTAACGGAAAAGGAGAATTGATCGGAATCGCTTTTGACGGAAACATCGAAGCAATGGCTGGAGACGTAATTTTCGATTCTAAATTGCAAAGAACTATCAACGTAGATATTCGTTATGTACTTTGGATTATTGACAAATACGCAGGAGCTAAAAATATTATCGACGAATTGACGATTACTAAATAATCTCATTTTCATTTTAAAAAACAACCCGATAGGTTTCTATGACCTGTCGGGTTTTTTATTTTATATTTCGTTATTTTTGAAGCATGAAAAATCTCCTTTTGTTTCTTTTTATTTTGCCTGTTTTTGGTTGGGCACAATCTAATTTTGAGAAAGGAGAAAAATTATTTCAGGCTAAAAAATATAACGAAGCGGAGCCCATTTTTGAAGGAATTCTAAAAAACAATCCATCCGATATAAAGGCATTAGAATATTTAGGAGAAATAGCAGGACATCAAAAAATGTGGATAAAAGGAGCTGCGTATTTCAAAAAACTTAAAGAATTGCGTCCTAATGTGGCTGATTATTTTTTTAAGTATGGTGGATGTCTAGCTATGAGAGCTGTTGAGGTAAATCGATTTAAAGCTTTTACAATGGTGGGAGACATGAAAGAAGCTTTTGAAAAAGCTATCGAATTGAATCCGAAACATGTGCAGGCGAGATGGGCTTTAATTGAAATATATTTGCAACTGCCAGGGATTTTGGGCGGAAGTGAGTCGAAAGCAATCGCTTATTCAAATGAACTGGCTCAATTTTCTCCTGTTGATGGTTATTTATCACGGGGAAGAATTGAAGAGTATTTCAAAAGATATAATCTGGCAGAGAAAAATTATAAGAAAGCCCATGAAATTGGCGGTTCAAAAGTGACATTTCAAAAATTATATAATCTATATTTGAATAAGTTAAAGGATCCTAAAAAAGCTAAGGATTTAAAACAAAAATTCGAAGAATAATATAAAAAGGCAGATTTCAAAAAATGAGATTTGGAATTTAAAAATTGATATTTAAATGAAAACACATTTCATCGCCATTGGCGGAAGCGCTATGCATAATCTGGCATTAGCATTACACAATAAAGGATATCAGGTAACAGGAAGTGACGATGCTATTTTTGAGCCGTCAAAGTCAAGGTTGGAAAAGAAAGGGATTCTTCCTGCCGAACTAGGGTGGTTTCCAGAAAAAATAACTTCAGATATTGATGCGATTATTTTAGGAATGCACGCAAAAGCAGATAATCCTGAACTGTTAAAAGCGCAGGAATTAGGTCTGAAAATCTATTCGTATCCTGAATTTTTGTACGAACAATCTAAAAATAAAACTCGTGTTGTTATTGGTGGTTCTCACGGGAAAACTACCATCACTTCTATGATTCTTCATGTAATGCATTACCATAATATTGCAGTTGATTACATGGTGGGAGCACAGTTGGAAGGTTTCGATACGATGGTGCATTTGACCGAAGAAAATGATTTTATGGTTTTAGAAGGAGATGAATATTTGTCTTCACCAATTGATAGACGCCCTAAATTTCATTTATATCAGCCAAATATTGCTTTGATTTCTGGAATCGCGTGGGATCATATTAATGTTTTCCCAACATATGAAAACTATGTGGAGCAGTTTGAAATTTTTATCGAAAAAATTACAAATGGCGGAATTTTAGTTTACAACCAGAATGATCCTGAAGTAAAACGCGTTGCTGAGGCAGCGACAAATCCGATTAGAAAAATTGCTTATTCAACTCCAGAATATTCTGTAAGTGATGGTGTGACTTTATTGAAAACTCCAGAAGGCGATATGCCGATTGAGGTTTTTGGAGCTCACAATTTAAATAACTTGGCGGGAGCAAAATGGATTTGCCAAAATATGGGTGTTGACGAAGCTGATTTCTATGAGGCAATTGCAAGTTTCAAAGGCGCTTCTAAACGCTTAGAAAAAATTGCTGAAGGAAAAGGTAAAGTAGCTTACAAAGATTTTGCGCATTCTCCAAGTAAAGTGGCTGCGACAACAAAAGCAGTGAAAGAACAATATCCGAACAGAACTTTGGTGGCTTGTTTAGAGTTGCATACTTACAGCAGTTTGAATGCCGCATTTTTGAAAGAATATGAAGGCGCTTTAGAATATGCTGATGTTGCAGTTGTATTCTACTCACCAGATGCAGTAAAAATTAAGCAATTGGAAGAGGTTACTTATGAGCAGATTGCTACAGCATTTAATAGAAAAGATTTAATTATTTATACTAATCCAACTGAGTTTAAAGAATATTTGTTCAATTTAAATTTAGATAATTCTGCACTTTTATTAATGAGCTCAGGAAATTACGGAGGTTTGAATTTTGATGAGGTAAAAGATCTGATTAATTAGAAAATTAGATAATTGGGAAATTTGATAATGTGTCAATTGCTTTGCAGTTGGCACTTTTTTTTAAAAAATAATTATCAGATTGGAAGATTTTCTAATTTTAATTAATTGAAAGAATTTTCTTCTTTTTTAATATCTTCGCGTCTTAAAATGGTTATTATGGAAAGGGGACATTTCGCTATTAAAAATTGGTCTGATGATGACAAACCACGCGAAAAACTAATGCTCAAAGGAAAAGACGCTTTGAGTGATGCTGAATTATTGGCAATTTTAATTGGCTCAGGAAGTCGTAATGAATCTGCGGTTGCATTAAGTCAGCGTATTTTAGCCTCTACAAAAAATCTAACTGCTTTAGGTAAAATGTCTATTTCTCAATTGATGCAATTTAAAGGTATAGGAGAAGCAAAAGCGGTTTCAATAGTTTCGGCTTTAGAATTGGGGAGGAGACAAAGAGTAGAAGATGTTTTAAAAGCCAAAAAAATAACTTCAAGTAAAGGTGTTTTTGATATCATGCAGCCCATTATCGGAGAACTTCCGCATGAAGAATTTTGGGTGCTTTTTCTTAATAATTCTAATAAAGTAATTTATAAATCACAATTAAGCAAAGGAGGTATCGCGGGAACAATTGTAGATATAAGATTGGTTTTTAAATTAGCCTTAGAAAATGGGGCTACAGGCTTGATTTTGTGCCATAATCATCCTTCAGGCAGTTTAGTTCCAAGTAGTGCCGATAAGCAAATTACCAAGAAAATTAAAACTGCAGGAGAAATTTTAGATGTTAAAGTTTTAGACCATGTTATTATAACTGAATCAAAATATTATAGTTTTGTAGATGAAGGAATTTTTTAATACATGAACACCAATATTACAGACATCTTTTTTGATTTAGACCACACGCTTTGGGATTTTGATAAAAACTCAGAAATGGCTTTTGATCGCATTTTTAAAAGTAAATATCAAGAAATCGCTACTCAAGATTTTATTAAAGAATATATTCCCATCAATCAAGAATGCTGGAGATTGTATCAGAATGATAAAATTACACATCAAGAGTTGCGTTATAACCGTTTAAAATATTCTTTTGATGCTTTAAATTATGTAATTTCAGAAGAGAATATTTTGGAAATTGCCAACGACTATATTGAGTTTCTTACTGATAATAATTATCTTTTTGATGGAGCAATTGAAGTTTTGGAATATTTAAAACCGAAATATAAACTGCATATTATTACAAACGGATTTGCACATGTGCAGGAAAAGAAAATCAATAATGCATCGCTTGGAAGTTATTTCAGCACGATTACAAATTCGGAATTAGCAGGAGTTAAAAAGCCAAATAGCATTATATTTGACTATGCTTTAAATTTGGCAAAAACTTCAAAAGAAAAAAGTATTATGATCGGAGACGACTTTGAAGCTGATGTGAATGGAGCTTTGAATGCAGGTCTAGATGCAATTTTCTTTAATGAGAAAAAAGTTGATGTTTCGGGAGAATATAAACAAATTAACCATTTATTAGAACTAAAAAAATATTTATAATGATGAAAATTAAATTTTTACTTGCAGCAATTTTATGTTCAGTTGTTGGATTTGCGCAATCTATTAATGATTACAAAGCTGTAATTGTACCTTTGAGATATGATTTTATTAAAACCGATAATCAATACCGCTTGGCTACATTAAGCAAGGCAAATTTAGTTAAAGCTGGTTTTGAGGCTTTTTATTCAAATGAACAGCTTCCTGATGGTTATACTGATCGTTGTCAAGTTTTGTATATTGACGTGAAAAAAGATAATGCTTTTTTGGTAACTAAACTTTTTGTTGAATTTAAGGATTGTTACGGACAGGTGGTTTATACATCGGAGGTAGGTAAAAGTAGAGAAAAAGAATATGAAGTTGCCTATAAAGAAGCGTTAGACAATGCTTTTACATCAGTTTATGCTTTGCATTATAAATATAGCGGTAAATCTGTTGCTTCGGCTAAAGTTGCACAGAAAATTACTGCAGAAAGTTTGGCAGCAACAGCCTCTGTTGCTCCTGCGGCAGTGGCAGTAAAAGTGGCAGCAACTCCGGCAGCTCCCTCGCCAGATTTAAAAGATCCAAATTTATTGTATGCTCAACCTACAGAATCAGGTTACCAATTGATTGATAAAACACCAAAAGTGGTTATGAAGCTTTTTAAAACATCGCAACCAAATGTTTATATCGCAACCAAAGATAATGTTCAAGGTTCTTTGATTTTAAAAGAAGATGGGCAATGGTATTTTGAATCTTATCAGAATGATAAATTAGTTTCAGAAAAAATTGTAGTGAAATTCTAAAATACAAAATACGGTTTAATAACCGTATTTATCTTTCCAATGGTTCTTTAAAAATTCGCGGGTACTGTTCTCTCTAGAATTGTTTCCGGGATTGTAAAGAACCGTTTCTTTTATGGCATCTGGCAAGAATTCTTGTTCGGCAAAATTGTTGGCATAATCATGCGAATATTTATATTCATCTCCATATCCTAGTTCTTTCATTAATTTAGTAGGTGCATTTCGCAAATGTAGGGGAACAGGTAAATCGCCAGTTTGTTTTACTAATTGTTGAGCATTTCCAATTGCCATATAAGAAGCATTGCTTTTTGGGGAAGTGGCCAAATAAACAGCGCATTGGCTTAATATAATACGACTTTCAGGATATCCAATTGTTGTAACGGCTTGAAAAGTATTGTTAGCCATTATAAGTGCTGTCGGATTTGCATTGCCAATATCCTCACTTGCTAGAATCAGCATTCGTCTTGCAATAAATTTTACATCTTCACCACCTTCAATCATTCTGGCTAGCCAGTAAACAGCTCCATTCGGGTCGCTGCCACGAATTGATTTTATAAATGCAGAAACAATATCATAATGCTGTTCGCCAGTTTTATCGTAAAGAACGGTATTTTGCTGTACGAGTTCTAAAACACGATCGTTGGTAATTATAATTTCATCACCAGCAGAAGCATTAATGACGAGTTCAAATACATTTAAGAGTTTTCTTCCGTCACCGCCAGAAATGCGTAATAAGGCTTCTGTTTCTTTTAAATTTATATTTTTTGTCAATAAATAAGCATCAGTTTTCATTGCACGCTGCAAAAGAGCTTCTAAATCGGCTTTTGTAAAAGCATTTAGTATATAAACTTGACAACGTGACAATAATGCAGGAATTACTTCAAAACTAGGGTTTTCGGTTGTAGCACCGACCAATGTTATCCACCCTTTCTCGACAGCTGCTAAAAGTGAATCTTGTTGTGACTTACTAAACCTGTGGATCTCGTCTATAAATAGAATCGGATTTTTAGCCGTAAAAAGTCCGCCACTTTGTTTTGCTTTTTCAATAACATCGCGAATATCTTTTACGCCAGAATTTATGGCACTTAAAATATAAAATGGTCTCTTTGATTCTTGCGCAATAATTTGTGCCAAAGTTGTTTTTCCTGTTCCTGGAGGTCCCCAGAAAATCAATGAAGGAATTATCCCTTTTGAAATTTGTTGTGTTAAAGAACCGGTCGGACCAACCAAATGTTGTTGGCTTATATAATCTTCTAATTTTTGCGGACGAATACGCTCTGCTAAAGGTGCTTCCATATTACAAAATTACTATTTTAAGATTTAAATTTCATTCATTCAAAAGTTAAAACAGTTCACAGAGAGATCGATTGTTCTGATTTGAGACAATTCTTTATCTTGGTATGACAAAATATCAGTAAATTATTTTTGGATAGTTTTTTGAGTTCTGTTAGATGTTATTTTCTAAAAATATGAGCGACACTAATTTTAAGTTTTCAAATTCGGTTATTGGACTTCCATTGTTTTTTGTCCTTTTTTTATGGATAATATATTGGCTTCAGATTCGTTTTGATTTTGATTTTTATCGATACGGAATTTATCCTCGAGACTTTATAGGACTGCGAGGTGTTTTGTTTAGTCCATTTATTCATGAAAATTTAGATCATTTATACAATAATAGCATTCCGCTTTTAATACTATTGGCCGCAATGCAATTTTTTTATCCAAAGCAGACATTAGGAGTTATTGGTTACGGTATTTTATTTTCAGGATTAATTACTTGGATTGTTGGACGAGAAAATTTCCATATTGGAGCAAGCGGATTGATTTATGTTCTTGTTAGTTTTATTTTTTTTAAAGGTATTCAAACTAAATATTACCGATTGGTAGCTTTGTCCTTGACAGTAATTCTATTGTATGGCGGAATGATATGGTATGTTTTTCCAGATGTCGATCATTCTATTTCTTGGGAAGGGCATTTGGCGGGACTTATTACAGGTTTTGTTCTCACTCTATTCTATAAAGCACCAGAATATGCAAAACATATTGTTTACGATTGGCAACGTCCTGATTTTGATCCAAGCAGTGATCCTTTTATGAAGCATTTTGACGAAAATGGAAATTTTGTACCTCGTTCTCATGATGAAGAAGAAGGTTTTGAATATTTTTTTTCTAGTCATTCGGTAAATTATATTGTAATCAAAAAAGAAGAACAGAAGGAGTAAGAAGAAAGATAATGAGTAACTGTCTTTAAAATAAAAAGATTAAATTTGTTAGATAACGATTTAATCTTTTGAGCATTATGAAAAAAATGAAATTTTTGGTTTTGTTCTTGTGTTTTTTTGTTCATGCAAAAGGCAATGCTCAATGTGAAGTAAAAAATAGGGTACAGGCAGACGGAAGTATGATTTACTATTTTGAACCTGCCGTATTTTATACTACAAAATCAAAATCGTTAAAAATTAATATTGTTACAGATAAAGAACACTATTTTGTTGCCTTACAGCCGACGCCATTTCCTGAAAAAAAAGAAGGAAAAAAAATCAAAGATGATTTAATAATTCATCTTGCAGATAGTAAAACGTACAAGTTGGCGCATTATGATACCCAATATAGACGCAACGATTCGATAATGCAGGTTCTTTATTTGATTGATGATAAAGATCTTGAAGCATTTTCTAATTATGAGGCTGTTAGTGCAGAAATCAATATGCAGGGTACTGAATTTATGCGAAGCTATAACTTTAAGCTTCACAAAAATGCAATTGTTGAACAGCTTAAATGCTTTTTAAAGAAAGAAGAAAATTAGATTACTCCTCATCTTTTGCCTCTGGAGTTTTTCTTTCTTTAAATTTCTTGTGAAGATTTAGAATAAGATTATTGAAAGTTATAGTTAGGGATGCAGCGTTAGTGGTTTGATTTCCGTTGTTTCGTGGGAGGTACTCGTTGCAATAAGTTAATTCGACCTGAAAATCATCGGTAAATAAATAACCAGCCCCCACATTGAATCGATTCCTATCGAAGAAACTTTCACCTGTAACTTTCGCTCCAGATTTAAAGTAAATTTCATCTGAAGCAATTCCATATATTACGCCGCTTCTTAAGAACTTACTGTTAATAGGCTGTATGTATTTAATTTGTTGGCGATACCGAAAAACATTTTCATAATCATCATCTTTATTTTTCATATGACGGAATTCAGTGCGCATTCTTGTGCTTAAAGTATATCCGGTTTTATGAAAATAATAAATTCCTTGAAGAGCAAATCGTGTTTCTGGAGATTCGAATTGGCCAATTTCGGGAACATCTCTATTATTGAAATAAGCGATAAAAGCAGAAAATTTCCATCTTGGAGAAAAGTAATAATGTCCCCAGCCTCTAATAGATCTCTGAATGGTATTTTCGAATAAATTTGGTGACGATTCAGTACTGCTATAAGTTGCGGCAAAATCTATCTCAGTTGCCCATTTTTTACTTAAAGTCTGGTTAAACTGAATTTCATTCCAAAACTGATTATACGTAGTATTTTGTCCGTAGCTGTTTGCAATCACTAAAATCACAAACAGGCATCGGAATATGATAACTTTTGATTTTGAATTAGATTTTGAAAGCATTAATTAAAGGTATTTAATTATTTCATTCGCATCTTAATCTCTAAAGTATTTTTTAGGTTCTTTGTCTAACAGCTTCGTATAGAAAAGCGCCACAGGCAACAGACACATTTAAAGATCCGATAGATCCAAACATTGGCAGCTTAGCTTTTTCGTCTACTATTTTTAAAACAGAAGGATTTATTCCTCGATCTTCAGATCCCATAATAATGGCTAATGGTTCTGCCAGTGATATATCGTAAATATTCTGATCAGTTTTTTCAGTTGCAGCTACTGTTTTTATTCCAGAACCTTGCAGGTAGAATATAGCATCTTTTATATGCTCAACTTTACAAATCGGCACATTGAACACAGCGCCAGCAGAAGTTTTAACGGTGTCGCCATTTACTGGAGCTGAACCTGCTTTTTGTACAATGATTCCGTTTACGCCAGTACATTCGGCTGTTCTAATAATTGCGCCAAAATTTCTAGCATCTGATATTTGGTCCAAGATAAGAAAAAGAGGTTTTTTACCTGACTCCATTGTAGACTCAACTAGATGTTCTAAATCTATAAAACCAATAGGAGAGATGGTCGCTACGGCACCTTGGTGATTATTTGGAGTAAGGCGGTTTAGTTTTTCTACAGGCACATAAGAGAAGTTAATGTTTTCACGTTTCATTACCTTCATTAAATCTTTCATAAGCTCACCAGAAATGTCTTTCTGAATGAAAACTTTGTCTACTTCTTTTCCTGCCTGAATTGCTTCTATGATGGCTCTAATGCCAAATATTTGATGTTCTTTTTCCATTGGACAAATATAGGTAATATGTTTATATAAAAAAACCACCCCAAATTAATGGGATGGTTTAAATAAAATGCTATACTAAGCTTTTTTTAATGTTCGTCCTCTAAGAAACCTGTTCTTCTGTAACCTTTTATTTCATAAATGGTTCCTGCGTTAGTGTCATCTGAGAATACAGCTTTAAAAGAGATACCGTCAACTTTATGTCCTCCAGAAGATGTAGCACCATTTTTAGTGATTTTACCTTCTGTGATAGTCACATTAACATCGTATCCATCAACGCTACTTGCTAAATTATTTCCTGCAAATGATAATGAACTTACGGTTACCGGTGCTTTAACTTTAAAATCCCAAACGTGGCCGTGGTCATCAATCCACATTTCTTGCCCATTATTTACTGCTGTATTGTAAGTAGAAATAAGGGCGTAGTCAGCTACTACTTGTCCGTTAACTAGTGTTTGAACATACCAGTCCCCAGCCATAGCTTCAACAGAAGTTCCTCCTGAATCAGTATCACCAACTTCGTCGCAAGCTACAAATGAAGTAAGTACAAGCATTGCAACTAGTACACGTGTTATATTTAATTTTAATTTTTTCATTTTAATAGTTTTAGATTTGCAATTGAGTTAATGTTGAAACAAAATTATAGTTTGTAGCAGGTGGCGCAACCCACGCACAAGTTAGCACAACCGTCTTAGTAGCTGCATTAACGTTTAAAGCTGTAATATTTGCAACTCCTCCAAAATATTGATTTGTTAAAGGGTTTCCAGGGAAAGTAAATGTGTTGGTAGGGATGTTACCAGCAATTGTTCCTCCTCTTGTAGCAGAAGTTATACCAATATTTCTTCCTATACTATACCATCCTCCGAATGCGTCAGATACACCATAAGTACCATCAGAGTTTTTCCAGATATAGATATATTTCATATCTACAGAACTTCCTTGTGATGTAGGTAATAATGTACCATTTCTTTTAGTTGTAGAAAGATAAACACCTTCGATACTATTTACTAAATCTCCAGTTTTGTATACAATTACTCTTCTTGTTGCAGTTGCTTTAAAACCGTCTTTGTTTGTTGCAGTATAAGTTTCTGTGTATTCATCAGGTTGATTAACATCTAATGTTTTGGCTCCTCTGAAGTTTCCGTTAAAACTTACTTCAGTTGAGATTACAGTTTCTCCTTCTTTTGCTACAGCTCCTGGATCTGTGTAAGTTCCGCCAGCTGGTACAAATACTGTACTTGCACCGTTTACTTCAATAGTAGGATATATTGTAACTTTTGATACTCCTCCTGTTGAATCGGCATCGCAAGAAGTAAATAGCAAACCGCCAATTACTACCATTGTTAGTTTTATGAATATATTTTTCATTGTTTATTTTTTATTAGTTAACATCCCACCAAACTGGCTCCGTTATTGGTTTTAAAGCGGGAGCATTTGGATTTCTTGATTTCACGTTGTTTGGTAAAACAACTCTTTTTGGGAATTTACCACCTGTAACATTTTCTACAGATACAGCAAATTGTCCAGGTACATAAGCTTCATTTGATTGAGGTACATTAGAAACTCTAGGGAATCCTGTTCTGCTTTGCTCAAAGAATGATTCGTAACCGTTTCCAGGGAAACTTGCAATCCATTTTTGAGTAATAATTGCTTCAACTTGAGCTGCAGTTCCTGTTGCAGGGAATTCATATTTTCCTCCTGCTGCTAAGAATGCTGTAGCTGTTCCTCCCCATCTTGTGAATGAAGCAGTAACACCTGCGTCATATTTAGCTTTTGCACCAGCACCTCCGTAGTATCTTGAAAGCGCTTCAGCTTGCAAGAAGTTACTTTCTTCTTTACTAATAAAGAATACTGGGGTAGTTGGGCTTAATGTAACTAATGAAAGATTAGTTGCTGTATTTTCGAAATCTCCTTGGTTATTAGGATTTCCAGCACCATAGTACTTGCCTAAACGTGGGTCAGCATTAGTTGATAAGTAAGAGTATAAAGTTTTACTAGCTCTTAAGTTAAGAGTAGTGTTTAATTGTCTTCTGTCAGACTCATATAAAGGGTTACTTCTATCAGCAGCGTCTTCAAATTGAGTCATAGCAGCATCAACATCTAAGAATTGAGCACCAGAATTAATTAAAGTTGTAATTCCTGATTGCGCTAAAGTTGGATTAACCTCAGTTTGTCTTAAATATAATTTCAATAATAAAGTATTACCGTATTTAGTCCAATTATTCATGTTACCAGCAAAAATAAAATCATCAGCAGCTGGTGCACTACCTACAGAAGAGCTTAGGTCTTTAGATAAAGCTAATTTCAAATCAGCAATCATTAAGTCGTAAACTTCTTTCCCAGTATTAAATTTAGGTTGCAAAATGTTTATGTTATTTGCTTCAGTATAAGGAATTGCATCATACAAATCTGTCAAAACTTGAGATCCTTGAACTTCAAGTACAGTTGCTATTAAGTAGTAGTTCCAGTTTCCTTCAGCAGCAGATTGTGCTTTTACAACTCTAATGTCGTTTAAAGCATCATACATTGCTGTATAACCTGTTTGGTAATCATTCGTTCCGATACTGTATGAGTCTACATCCTTGTATTGGTTTGAAGTGTTATTTTGTGTCCAAAACTGAGACCAAAATCCACCAATTATGGCGTAGTATGATCCTTGTGCACCAGCTAGACCTGCAATACCAGCAGGCAAGATAGTGCTGTTTGCTTGTCCAGGAGGCAATAAATCTGGATCTCTATTAATGTCAAATGTTTCATCACATGACACTAATAAGAAAAGAGCTGTAATTAATGTTACTATCTTTTTCATTTTTTCTATATTTTTTTTAGAATGATAATTTTAAAACTCCACCAACTGATCTTTGTGATGGGTTAGTACCGAACTCTCCAAAATCAGATGCTACTCCAGTTCCATAAGTACCAGTTTCAGGATCTGTATAAGGGTTCTCTCCCGGAGTCCACATGAATAAGTTTCTTGCGTAAACTCCTAAAGTGATTTTGTTTAATCCCATATTTTTGCTAAGTGCAGAAGGGAAATCGTAGTTTAAATTTATCTCTCTTAATCTTACAAATGTTTTGTCAATTACGTGAGTTCTTTCAATACCAGGGTTGTTAGAAGTATTGTAGAACGTTGTTACTTTATCCCAAGCAATTGGAGTAGTGTTTTCTGTATATGTTACAGCACCAGTTGTTGCATCTACGTGCTCATTAACAGAGTTTGGAACAATGAAAGGATTTCTGTCATTGTAAGTAGTTTCAATACCATTACCTACGAAATGAGAAAGTCTCTTAGTGTAAGAATAGAATTCCCCTCCTTGTTTCCAATCCATAGATAATCCTAAGTTGAAGTTTTTGTATTTGAAGTTGTTTTGTAATCCCATTACGAAATCACGTTGTGAATTTCCAATTTTTTGGATGTCATCACTAACTTCATACATTCCTGTTGTTGGATTTACGATATATTGGCCAGCAGCATTTGTTTTTGGCACTTGAGAAAAGAATGTTCCAAGTGGCTCTCCTTTTGCGGCAGAATATGTAACTCCATATGCAGAATTCACATCAACTCTATCAAATCCATTAGCTAAATCTGTAACTTCACTCATATTTTTGGTAAAAGTATAAGTTAAATTCCAAGTAAAGTTATTGTTTTTAATTGGACTACCACTAATAGAAAGTTCAATACCTTTATTAACTAATTCAGCAGCGTTAATGTATTTAAATGTATAACCTGTTGATGGGTCTAATGGTAATTCAACTATTAAGTCAGAAGTAGTTTTATGATATAAAGCGATATCGTAGCTAAGTCTATTTTTAAAGAAAGATCCTTCAGCACCTACTTCATACTCGACTGTAGTTTCTGGTTTTAAATCAGCATTTCCAAGTCTTCCAGCAGCCTCGTAAAAAGTAACTCCTCCAATTGGAGATGCAATTATACCGAAATTAGCAGCAGCCGATCCAGGAACATAAGAGTTTGCAGTAACATAAGGTTGTGTATCATTTGCAATTTTAGAACCTGCAGCTCTTAATTTTAAGAAAGTGTCTCCGCTGTCAATTACGATTGCACCAAGAGATAATGCTGGGTAAAAATATGCATTGTTTCCAATAGGTAAAGTTGAAGTAATGTCTTCTCTACCTGTAATAGTAGCAAAATATCTGTTTTTGAAAGCGAACTCAGCAGAAGCATAAACAGCTCCTGTTTTTCTCACAGAGTTATCTTGTCTAATCGTTGGCCTAATAGCAGAGTTAGAAAGTTCATAGTATCCAGGGATAGCTAGGTTGGTAATTGTGTTAAACAATTCATCTGCTTCTCTTTTGTTGTAGTTAAAACCACCTAAAAGGTTTAATGTCCAGTCTTCGCTTAAATTTGTATTGTAGTTCAAGTTGAAGAATGTGTCAAATTCACTGAATTCAGATCTCCCTTCTGTAACCCCTCCAACGACTTTATTCGCTCCAGCTACAGCTTGTGGCGTGCCTGGAAGGTAATTTACAACTGCACCATAGCTTTTTTGTCTTTCAGTTCTAACGTTACCACCAATTTGCCAAGTAGCTGTTAATTTATCAGTGATTTTATAGCTTAAATTAACATTTCCAAAAATATTGTGTCCATAGATTTTTGTGCTGTTCTCATTAATAGAAAAATATGGATTTGTAGCGTATGGAGTGAAGTAATAATCAGGAGTATTAAAGATGTTGTTTTTGTAATCTTTTAGATCTACAACGCTAACATCTCTAGGGATTTGCAATAAATCTTGCTGTAATGTAGATCCTTGTCCTGCATCATCACCTTGTCCAGTGTTTACAACACCTTGATTTTTATATACGTAGTTTAATGCAGTTCTTAGAGTTAATCTTTTCCCTTTTATTCCTCCATTGAAGCCTATAGATTGTTTCTTGTATAAGTCAACATCAGTAGGAACAACTCCATCACTATTTACGTTGGAAAATACTAAAGAGAAATCAGATGTATCTCCACCTCCACTTAAGTTTACAGATTGTGTAGACAATATACCAGTGTTATAGAAATCTCTAATGTTATCATCTAACCCAACGTATGGTTTGATTTGTTGAGTTCCGTTGTATACAGTTCCCCATGGTCTAATTTCTCCATTAAACGCAGGTCCCCAAGAACCGTTTTCGTTACTAGGGGCAGATCCAGTATACCCAGCTCCGTTCCATCCTTGTCCGAATTGGTTTTGTAAGTGTGGAACTCTCGCAACTTCGCTAAACTCTGTTGAAGCTAGCATATCAACTTTGATTCCAGTGTTTGCTTTTCCTTTTTTGGTTGTAATGATGATTACACCACCCCCAGCTCTAGATCCATATAAAGCAGATGCAGCAGCTCCTTTAAGAACCGTCATGCTTTCGATGTTATTTGGGTCAAGGTCTGTAATACCGTTTCCAGAATCATAAGATCTAGTAGAAGATGTTGATCCACTGTAGCTGTTATTGATTGGTGTTCCATCAACAACATAAAGGGGACCGCCTGGTTGAGTAATTGTGTTGAAACCACGAATTACAACTTTTGTAGAAGCTCCTGGTTGAGATGGAGCAGTAATATCAACCCCAGCAATTTTACCAGAAAGGGTCTCAAAAGGGTTTGTGTTAACTACTTGAGTAAGAGCTTCTGCTTTTAAAGTCGTAGTAGCGTAACCAAGAGCTTTTTTCTCTCTTTTAATACCAAAAGCAGTAACAACTACACCTTCAAGTTCTTGTGCCCCTGCATCCGCCATTTTAACGTTTACAGTAGATGAACTTGCAGCTACTTCTTGGGTTTTCATTCCAATGTAGCTAAATACCAAAATTTGGCTTGAAGAAGCTTTGATCGAAAATTTACCATCAAAGTCTGTTTGCGTTCCTGTCTTAGTTCCTTTAACTAATACACTAACGCCTGGTAAAGGCATTCCTGCATTGTCAGAAACTGTTCCCGAAACAGCTCTTTCTTGCGCAAAAGAAAGTTGCGCAACTAGTACTAATAAAAGTACTAAGAATCCATTGAACTTTAGTTTCATTTTTAAATATTTTGAATTAGTATCGCAAAACTCTTAATAATTTGTTAACTTTCCTAATAAATAAAAATCTTTTTTTGGTAAACTTTAAAATTTAACATTATAACATATGTTTACGATAGTGTTATATAATTGTATTTCTTGCTGATTTTGCTGGCCATTCGTGAGAATAATTCGTAAAATTCCGTTTTTTGTTTGTATTCCTGCACCTATTCCAATTCCTATTAAATTCATAATTTTTTTAGGATTTGAAATATTCGTTAAGTCTTGATATATAGCATAATCCGCAATAGAATGAATATAAGCGCTTTTTGAAAACATATATCTGTATTCTGTAAGAATTGCAGAATAAAAGTTTGCTTGAAGGCTATTTTCTGAAAACCCTCTAATAGAATTCATTCCGCCAAATCTGAATAATTCATTTGAAATGTAATTTTTACTGTCTAAATAGAAATTTTGTGAATTTAGATTAATGAAATTCTTGTTATTTAGTTCAAAATTATAAGACGCATTTAGGTTTGTATAGAATTGCTTGCTAGGTTCTGCCGTGTCAGGATCGTTGTTTGTTTTTCTTTGTCCAAAGCCTAGAATTGAGCTTAAAAATGCTTTTGCAGGCATTAGGCTATTATGGGAGTCTGTTTTTTTATATTCATACGTAGATGTGAAATAGGAATTATTAAAATCGCTGATAAAAGTATTATTAATGTTTTGAATGTCGCTTGATTCTGTTGATTGATATCCAACATATATTGTAGAATTGTAGTTTAGAAAATAGCCGAAATCTATTGCTGTTTTTGTGTTTTGAAATGTGCTGTCCTGTTTGAAAATGTTTAATTGCGCTTTTATTCCAAGGGGGGATTGAAATAAATAGGGGATTTCTAGTTTTGTATTAAAAGTCTTTTGTTGATTGCCGTCGCTCTTCCAGTAAAGCGAAAACTTCTCCCCAGCTTGAAGTATATTGGTTAGCGAAATGTCTAAATAGCCATTTAGAATCAATTTTTTGTTCTCATTGTTTGAGAATCCAATATATCCATCAAAGTTGTTTGCTTTTCTTTTTCCAATATAAGTGTAGACTTTTGTGGAGTCTTGAGTGAATAAGATTTCGGGGTATTTGGGTTGGGAAACGAATTCAAAACTGTTTATGTCTTCATGAAGTCTTTTAACGGTTTCTTGGTTGAATGTTCTATTGGTGTATTTTTTATTTAATTGTTTTAATGCTCCTTTTGGGAAGTAATCTTTTAAAGTGGGATCTGTGTAATTTACAATAATAGAATTTAGTGTTCTTTTTTTTTCGGAATTAAGATTTAAGGCGGCATAAATTATGGAATTCTTTTTTTTGATATTTGCTAGTTTGATTTTTGAAAATGCAAAACCTTCTTTTTCATTGTTTGAAATTTCTTGATTAAGGAAGTTTTCAAGTTCTGTAAAAGGGATAATTATGCTGTCTTTTGTGTTTTTTTTATAGTCATTAAAAAAACTATTTATACCTATATATATATGTACTTCTTTAATTTTGGTTTTTAAGTCTATAAATGCCGTATAAGTACTGTCGTTTATCTTTTTGTTTTCTAGTATTTTAGAATCTAAATAGCCTTGTTTTGAGAGTTTGTTTGTTACTGAAAAAAGTTCGTTGTTTAATGATTTTAAGTTTACGTGTTTTTTTGCATATGGAATAGAATCGATTGTTAGGCTTTGTTTTTTATTAATTCCATTTATATTCAAATAAAATGACTGTGCGAAACAATTTGCGGATAATAGTAAAATGAGTATGTAATATAATTGTTTCAAATGCAATTGTTTTGTTAGTTAATTGTAAAGCAAATATCTAATGTTTCTTTGTGAAATCATAGATATAAATAATGTTATTGAAAATTAATGGTTTAACGTTTGTATAGTGAAAATTATTTTATACATTTGCAACCCCGTAAAAAGCGGGAATTTAATAAACATAATAATTTTTAGTATTAATTATGCCAACAATTCAACAATTAGTAAGAACAGGAAGAACTCAGATCACTAAGAAGAGTAAATCGGTTGCTTTAGATTCTTGTCCTCAAAGAAGAGGGGTTTGTACGCGTGTTTACACTACTACACCAAAAAAACCAAACTCTGCAATGCGTAAAGTTGCGCGTGTGCGTTTGACAAATGGTAATGAGGTGAATGCTTACATCCCTGGAGAAGGACATAATCTACAAGAGCACTCGATAGTATTAGTGCGAGGTGGAAGGGTAAAAGATTTACCAGGTGTTAGATATCACATCGTTCGTGGAGCGCTTGATACGTCAGGTGTTGCAGGAAGAACGCAAAGAAGATCTAAGTACGGTGCTAAACGCCCAAAAGAAGCAAAAAAGTAATTTAAAAACTTTTAAGAAAAAGACATGAGAAAAAGAGCGGCAAAGAAAAGACCACTTTTACCGGATCCAAGGTTTAATGACCAATTAGTAACGCGTTTTGTGAATAACTTAATGTGGGATGGTAAGAAATCTACAGCTTTTAAAGTATTTTATGATGCTATCGATATCATTGAAACTAAAAAGCAAAATGATGAGAAAACTTCATTAGAGATTTGGAAAGACGCTTTAACTAACGTTATGCCTCACGTAGAAGTACGTAGCCGTAGAGTTGGTGGAGCTACATTCCAAATCCCAATGCAGATTCGTCCAGACAGAAAAATTTCTATGGCAATGAAGTGGTTAATACTTTATTCAAGAAGAAGAAATGAAAAATCTATGGCGCAACGTTTGGCTGCAGAGTGTTTAGCTGCTGCTAAAGAAGAAGGTGCTGCAGTTAAGAAAAGAATGGATACTCACAAAATGGCAGAAGCTAATAAAGCATTCTCTCACTTTAGATTTTAATTCGTAAAGAAATGGCTAGAGATTTAAAATATACAAGAAATATCGGGATCGCTGCTCACATTGATGCTGGTAAAACAACAACAACTGAGCGTATTCTTTTTTATACTGGAAAATCACATAAAATTGGTGAGGTTCATGACGGTGCTGCTACAATGGATTGGATGGCGCAAGAGCAAGAAAGAGGTATTACAATTACTTCTGCTGCTACAACTTGTACATGGAACTTTCCAACTGAGCAAGGTAAAGTTTTGCCTGATTCAAAAGCGTACCACTTTAATATTATTGATACTCCTGGACACGTTGACTTTACTGTAGAGGTAAACCGTTCTTTACGTGTATTAGATGGTTTAGTATTCTTATTTAGTGCTGTTGATGGTGTTGAGCCTCAATCAGAGACTAACTGGAGACTTGCAGATCAATATAGAGTTCCTCGTATGGGATTCGTAAACAAAATGGATCGTCAAGGTGCAAACTTTTTAAATGTATGCGGACAGGTTAAAGATATGTTGAAATCGAATGCGGTTGCAATTACTTTGCCTATTGGAGATGAAGCTGATTTTAAAGGTATCGTTGACTTAGTTAAAAATCAAGCTATTGTATGGCATGATGAGACTCAAGGTGCTACTTTTGATATCGTTGATATTCCTGCAGACATGGTTGATGATGTGAAGCATTACCGTTCTATCCTTATCGAAGAGATTGCTACTTATGATGAGAATCTTTTGGATAAATACATGGAGGATGAGAATTCTATCACAGAGGAAGAAATCAACAATGCATTAAGAGCTGCTACTATTGATATGGCAATCATTCCTATGCTTGCTGGTTCTTCTTTCAAAAACAAAGGGGTTCAATTTATGTTGGATGCTGTTTGTAAATATTTACCATCTCCATTGGATAAAGAAGGTATTGAGGGGATTCATCCTGATGATGCTGATTTGTTAGAAGAAGATCAAAAGAAAATTTTACGTAGACCAGATGTTAAAGAGCCGTTCGCTGCTTTAGCTTTTAAGATTGCTACTGATCCATTCGTAGGTCGTTTAGCTTTCTTCCGTGCGTATTCTGGACGTTTAGATGCAGGTTCTTATGTTTTAAATACTCGTTCTGGTAATAAAGAGAGGATTTCTCGTATCTACCAAATGCACGCTAACAAACAAAATCCAATCGAATTTATTGAGGCTGGAGATATTGGAGCTGCTGTAGGATTTAAAGATATTAAAACAGGGGATACTCTTTCTGATGAGAAGCATCCAATTATCTTGGAATCAATGAAATTCCCAGACCCTGTAATTGGTATCGCTATCGAGCCAAAAACTAAAGCTGACGTTGATAAAATGGGTATGGCTTTGGCTAAATTGGCTGAAGAAGATCCGACATTTACGGTTAGAACTGACGAGGCTTCTGGTCAAACTATTATTTCAGGTATGGGTGAGCTTCACTTAGATATCTTAGTTGACCGTATGAAACGTGAGTTTAAAGTAGAGGTTAATCAAGGTGAGCCACAAGTAGAGTACAAAGAGGCGTTTACAAGATCTGCTCAACACAGAGAAACTTACAAAAAACAATCTGGAGGTCGTGGTAAATTCGGTGATATCGTATTTAGAATCGAGCCTGCTGATGAAGTTGATGGAAAAGTACCTGTTGGATTACAATTTGTGAATGAAGTAAAAGGAGGTAACGTTCCTAAAGAGTATATTCCAGCAGTTGAAAAAGGTTTCCGTGAAGCTATGAAAACTGGACCTTTGGCTGGATATGCTGTTGATAGTTTAAAAGTGACTTTATTAGATGGATCTTTCCACCCTGTGGATTCTGATGCTCTTTCTTTTGAATTAGCTGCAAGAATGGGTTATAAAGAGTCTGGTAAAGCTGCTGGAGCTGTTATCTTAGAGCCTATCATGAAAATCGAAGTTATCACTCCGGAAGAAAACATGGGTGATATCGTAGGTGACTTGAACCGTCGTAGAGGTCAAGTTAATGATATGGGTGATAGAAACGGAGCGAAAACTATTAAGGCAGATGTGCCGTTAGCTGAGATGTTTGGTTATGTTACTACATTAAGAACATTATCATCTGGTAGAGCGACATCTACAATGGAGTTTTCTCATTATGCAGAAACACCTTCTAACATTTCAGAAGAGGTAATCAAAAAAGCAAAAGGTAACGCTTAATTTTAAGAAAATGAGTCAAAAAATCAGAATAAAACTAAAATCTTACGATCATATGTTAGTGGATAAATCTGCTGAAAAGATCGTGAAAACAGTAAAAACTACTGGGGCAGTTGTAACAGGTCCAATTCCGTTGCCAACTCACAAAAAACTTTTCACTGTATTGCGTTCTCCGCACGTTAACAAAAAAGCGAGAGAGCAATTTGAAGTAATGTCATACAAGAGATTGATTGATATTTATTCATCTTCATCTAAAACTATTGATGCTTTAATGAAACTTGAATTGCCAAGTGGAGTTGAAGTTGAGATTAAAGTATAATTTTTTTATATTTTTTTATATAAAAAGCGAGACATTTTTTGTCTCGCTTTTTTTTGTTTTTAAAAGTTGTTTTTAATTTGAAAAAGAATAAAATTAAATATTTTTTTAATGTTCTAAATATTCTAAATCCCTTTGTTTTAGGGTAGTGCGAGTTTTTTTAGTTGTGATTTTATTGTTTAATTTTTAATTGGAAAATGTTACTGCTATAAAAAGAAGTGCTTGAATTTTGGTATTAATGAGGCTTGTTTTTTTGTTGTTTTAGTGCTTGGATTTTGATAATGAGCGATTTAATTTTTGTAACTGTTTGGTTTATTCAATTTTAATATCTACTTTTGCACTCCCTGTTTGGAAATTTCTGTTATTTTCAAATTGAAGGGAATTTTAGTAATTAATAATTAATATTTATGTCTGGGTTAATTGGTAAGAAAATCGGCATGACTAGTATCTTCGACGAAAACGGGAAAAATATTCCTTGTACAGTAATCGAAGCTGGACCATGCGTTGTTACCCAAGTCAGAACCAATGAGGTTGACGGGTATGAAGCGTTACAACTTGGTTTCGATGACAAAAACGAGAAACATTCTACTAAAGCGGCTTTAGGTCACTTTAAAAAAGCTGGAACTGTTGCTAAGAAAAAAGTCGTTGAATTCCAAGATTTTGCAACTGAACAAAAATTAGGAGATCTTATTGATGTTACTATTTTTGAAGAAGGAGAATTTGTAGATGTACAAGGTGTCTCAAAAGGTAAAGGTTTCCAAGGTGTTGTTAAACGTCACGGTTTTGGTGGGGTTGGACAAGCTACTCATGGTCAACACAACCGTTTAAGAGCGCCAGGTTCTGTAGGAGCTTCTTCTTATCCATCTAGAGTATTCAAAGGAATGCGTATGGCTGGAAGAATGGGAGGAGAAAATGTAAAAGTTCAAAACCTTAGAGTTTTAAAAGTAGTTGCTGAGAAGAATCTACTTGTTGTTAAAGGATGTGTTCCTGGACACAAAAACTCTTATGTAATCATTCAGAAGTAATGGAAGTAAAAGTATTAGATTTCAACGGAAAAGATACTGGAAGAAAAGTTCAACTTTCTGATTCAGTATTCGCAATTGAACCAAACAATCACGCAGTATATCTTGATGTTAAGCAATATCTTGCTAATCAGAGACAGGGTACTCACAAGGCTAAAGAAAGAGCTGAAGTAACTGGAAGTACGCGTAAGATTAAAAAACAAAAAGGAACTGGTACTGCTCGTGCAGGAAGTGTTAAGAGTCCTTTGTTTAAAGGTGGTGGAACAGTTTTCGGACCAAGACCAAGAAGTTATTCATTCAAATTGAATAAAGGTTTGAAAAGATTGGCTAGAAAATCTGCTTTCTCAATCAAAGCAAAAGAGTCAAATATCGTAGTTGTAGAAGACTTTAATTTTGAAGCGCCAAACACTAAAAATTTCATTAACGTTTTGAAAGCTTTAGGGTTAGAGAATAAAAAATCTTTATTTGTGTTGGGTGAGTCAAATAAAAACGTATATTTGTCGTCACGTAATTTAAAGGCTTCAAATGTCGTAACTAGCTCAGAATTAAGCACTTACGCAATATTAAACGCTAATAATTTAGTGCTTTTGGAAGGTTCTTTAGAGTTAATTGAAGAAAATTTAAGTAAATAATAGGAATATGAGCATCATAATTAGACCTATAGTAACGGAAAAAGTAACCAAAGAAAGTGAAGTTCTAAACCGCTTCGGATTCGTTGTTAACAAAAAAGCAAACAAAGTTGAGATTAAGAAAGCTGTAGAGGCTGCTTATGGAGTGACTATCGTTTCTGTTAACACAATGAATGTGAGACCAGATAGATCTACTAAATACACTAAAAGTGGTTTAATCAGTGGAAAGACAAATGCATACAAAAAAGCAATTGTTCAAGTACAAGAAGGAGAAACAATTGATTTTTACAACAATATCTAAGATAGAAAAATGTCAGTAAGAAAATTAAAACCTATTACCCCGGGTCAGCGATTTAGAGTTGTGAATGGTTATGACGCTATTACAACTGATAAGCCGGAACGCTCTTTGATAGCACCGATAAAAAACTCAGGAGGTAGAAATAGTCAAGGAAAGATGACCATGCGTTATACGGGTGGTGGTCACAAGCAGAGATATCGTATCATCGATTTCAAAAGAACTAAAGATGGAATTCCAGCTACAGTGAAATCAATCGAATACGATCCAAATCGTACTGCATTTATTGCTTTATTAGCTTATGCTGATGGAGAGAAAACTTATATTATCGCTCAAAATGGATTGAAAGTTGGTCAGAAATTAGTTTCTGGACCAGAATCTCAACCAGAGATTGGTAATACTTTACCTTTAAGCAGAATTCCTCTTGGAACTGTTATATCTTGTATTGAGTTACGTCCAGGACAAGGGGCCGTTATCGCTCGTTCAGCTGGAACTTTTGCTCAGTTAATGGCAAGAGACGGGAAATATGCAACAATTAAAATGCCATCAGGTGAGACAAGATTAATCTTGTTAACTTGTTCAGCTACAATTGGAGCTGTTTCTAACTCTGACCACCAATTAGTTGTATCTGGTAAAGCAGGTAGAACAAGATGGTTAGGAAGAAGACCTAGAACTAGACCAGTAGCGATGAACCCTGTTGATCACCCTATGGGAGGTGGTGAAGGACGTTCTTCTGGAGGGCACCCACGTTCAAGAAACGGATTGCCAGCTAAAGGTTACAGAACTCGTTCTAAGAAAAACCCGAGTAACAAGTATATCGTAGAACGTAGAAAGAAATAATAAGATATGGCACGTTCATTAAAAAAAGGACCTTTCGTTCATTATAAATTAGACAAGAAAGTTCAAGAAAACGTAGAAAGTGGTAAAAATGCAGTTGTTAAGACTTGGTCTAGAGCTTCAATGATTACACCAGATTTCGTTGGACAAACTATCGCAGTTCATAACGGTCGTCAATTTGTACCAGTTTACGTAACAGAAAACATGGTAGGTCACAAATTAGGAGAGTTTTCACCAACTAGATCTTTTAGAGGTCATGCTGGAGCAAAAAATAAAGGTAAAAAATAAAAGAAGCAATGGGAGTTCGTAAAAGAGAAACAGCAGATGCGAGAAAAGAGGCTAATAAGTCTATCGCTTTCGCAAAATTGAATAACTGCCCTACTTCACCTAGAAAAATGCGCTTAGTAGCGGACTTGGTAAGAGGTCAGAAGGTAGAAAGAGCACTTAACATTTTAAGATTCAGTTCTAAAGAAGCTTCAAGAAAATTAGAAAAACTATTATTATCTGCAATCAATAACTGGGAGCAAAAAAATAGTGAAGGTAATTTAGAAGAGGCTGGATTATTTGTTAAAGAGATCAGAGTAGATGGTGGAATGATGTTAAAAAGACTTCGTCCAGCTCCACAAGGTCGTGCACACAGAATAAGAAAACGTTCTAATCACGTAACAATCGTGCTTGGAGCTATCAATAACACACAAAGCAATTCTTAAGCAGCATGGGACAAAAGACAAATCCAATTGGAAATAGACTTGGTATCATCAGAGGATGGGACTCAAACTGGTATGGTGGAAATGATTACGGCGATAAATTAGCTGAAGATCACAAAATCAGAAAGTATATCCACGCTCGTTTATCAAAAGCTAGTGTATCAAAAGTAATCATCGAGAGAACTTTGAAACTTGTAACCGTTACTATCACTACTGCTCGACCTGGTATTATTATCGGAAAAGGCGGACAAGAGGTAGACAAGTTAAAAGAAGAACTTAAGAAAGTTACTGACAAAGAGGTTCAAATTAACATCTTTGAAATTAAAAGACCTGAGTTAGATGCTTATCTTGTGGCTACAAGCATCGCTCGTCAAATCGAGAGCCGTATTTCTTACAGACGTGCAATCAAAATGGCTATTGCTGCTTCTATGCGTATGAACGCTGAAGGTATCAAAGTTTTGATTTCTGGTCGTTTAAATGGTGCTGAGATGGCGCGTTCAGAAGGTTTCAAAGAAGGTAGAATTCCTCTATCAACTTTCAGAGCTGACATTGATTATGCTTTGGCTGAAGCTCACACTACTTATGGTAGAATGGGTATCAAAGTATGGATCATGAAAGGTGAAGTTTACGGTAAGAGAGAACTTTCTCCACTTGCTGGAATGGACAAAAAACAATCTGGTACAGGTGGTGGAAAAGGTGGAGATGCTCCTAGAGGCAAATCTAACTTTAACAAAGGTGGAAAACCAGACGCTCGTAAAAGAAAGTAATTTTTAAACTAAAGAAAAATGTTACAGCCTAAAAGAACAAAATACCGTAAGGTACAAAAAGGTAGAATGAAGGGTAACTCTCAAAGAGGGCATGAACTTTCAAATGGAATGTTTGGTATTAAATCTGTACATGAAGATGGAATGTTCTTAACATCTCGTCAAATCGAAGCTGCGCGTATCGCTGCAACTCGTTACATGAAGAGAGAAGGACAATTATGGATTAAAATTTTCCCAGACAAACCTATCACTAAGAAACCTCTTGAAGTACGTATGGGTAAAGGTAAAGGAGCAGTTGAGTATTGGGCTGCTGTTGTTAAACCAGGAAGAATTATGTTTGAAGTTGGAGGGGTTCCATTGTCAGTTGCAAAAGAGGCTTTACGTCTTGCAGCTCAAAAACTTCCAGTAAAAACTAAGTTCGTCGTTGCTAGAGATTTCGAAGCATAATTTATATTTATTATGAAACAATCAGAAATAAAAGATCTTTCTGCAGCGGAGTTGCAAGAAAAGCTTAGTCAAACTAAGAAAGTATATGCTGACCTAAAAATGGCTCACGCTATTTCTCCAATTGCTAACCCACTTCAAATCAGAAGCGTTAGAAGAACAGTTGCAAGACTAGCTACAGAGTTAACTAAAAGAGAGTTACAATAATTGTATTCTGCTGAAAGATGGAAGAAAAAAGAAATTTAAGAAAAGAAAGAATAGGTGTTGTTACTTCAAATAAGATGGATAAATCTATCGTTATTTCTGAAGTAAGAAAAGTAAAACACCCATTATACGGTAAGTTCGTGTTGAAAACTAAAAAATACGTTGCACACGACGAAAAAAACGACTGTAACATTGGTGATACTGTAAGAATTAGCGAAACGCGTCCTTTAAGTAAGACAAAATGTTGGAGATTAGTTGAAATCTTAGAAAGAGCTAAATAATTATGGTACAACAAGAATCAAGACTAAAAGTAGCAGATAACACGGGAGCTAAAGAAGTTTTAACTATTCGTGTTTTAGGAGGTACTAAAAGAAGATATGCCTCTGTTGGTGACAAAATTGTAGTTTCTATCAAAGATGCAACTCCAAACGGAAACGTGAAAAAAGGAGCTGTTTCAACTGCAGTTGTTGTGCGTACTAAAAAAGAAGTGAGAAGAGCTGATGGTTCTTATATCCGTTTCGATGACAATGCATGTGTTCTTTTGAATGCTGCAGGGGAAATGAGAGGAACTCGTGTTTTTGGTCCGGTAGCAAGAGAACTTCGTGAAAAACAATTCATGAAAATTGTATCATTAGCACCAGAAGTGCTTTAATTCGTTTTAAGATGATAAAGCTAAAAATAAAATCAGGAGACATCGTAAGAGTTATTGCTGGAGACCATAAAGGTGCTGAAGGTAAAGTTTTACGTGTTTACCGTGAAAAAAACAAAGCGATAGTTGAAGGTGTGAACTTGGTTTCAAAACACACTAAACCAAGTGCTAAAAACCCTCAAGGTGGTATCGTTAAGAAAGAGGCTTCTATTCAAATTTCTAACATTGCTTTAATTGATCCTAAAACTAAGGAAACAACTAGAGTAGGTATTAGAGTAGAAGGAGATAAGAAAGTAAGATTTTCAAAAAAATCTAATCAAGTACTATAGTAATGGCATATACACCTAGACTAAAAGAAGAATATAAGAGTAGAGTAATCTCTGCTCTTAAAGAAGAGTTCGGATATACAAACGTAATGCAAGTTCCTAAACTTGAAAAAATCGTTTTGAGCCGTGGAGTTGGTGCAGCTGTATCTGATAAAAAACTTATTGACTATGCAGTTGATGAGTTAACAAAGATCACTGGACAAAAAGCAGTATCTACAATTTCTAAGAAAGACGTTGCGTCTTTCAAATTAAGAAAAGGGATGCCTATTGGAGCAAAAGTAACTTTACGTGGAGAAAGAATGTATGAGTTTTTAGATAGACTTATTACTTCTGCTTTACCACGTGTAAGAGATTTCAATGGTATTAAAGCTACTGGTTTTGACGGAAGAGGTAACTACAATCTTGGAGTTTTAGAGCAAATCATTTTCCCAGAAATTGATATTGACAAAGTAAACAAAATTTCAGGAATGGATATTACATTTGTTACTACTGCAAAAACAGACAAGGAAGCGAAGTCATTATTGGCTGAATTAGGATTACCTTTTAAAAAGAATTAAGACATGGCTAAAGAATCAATGAAAGCCCGCGAGGTGAAAAGAGAGAAAACGGTAGCTAAGTATGCTGAAAAGAGAAAAGCTTTATTAGAAGCTGGAGACTATGAAGGTTTACAAAGATTGCCAAAAAACGCTTCACCTGTTCGTTTGCATAACCGTTGTAAATTGACTGGAAGACCAAGAGGTTACATCCGTCAATTCGGTATTTCACGTGTAACTTTCCGTGAAATGGCTAACAATGGATTAATTCCAGGTGTGAAAAAAGCAAGCTGGTAATTTAAAAAAGTTTATAAATTGATTAAAGGTTCAGGAAGCGGGGTGCTTCCTGAAAACCGTAATCGCAATCAAATACATATGTATACAGATCCTATTGCAGATTATTTGACTAGAGTTCGTAACGCTGTGGCTGCAAACCACAAAGTTGTTGAAATTCCAGCTTCTAATCTTAAAAAAGAGATAACTAAGATCTTATTTGATCAAGGTTACATCTTAAGTTACAAATTTGAGCAGAACACAGTTCAAGGTTCTATCAAAATTGCTTTAAAGTATGATAAAGATACTAAAGAGCCTGTAATTAAAGATATCCAAAGAATTAGTAAACCTGGTTTACGTAAATATGCAGGTGCTGCCAAATTACCAAGAATCCTTAACGGATTAGGAATTGCTATCGTTTCTACATCAAAAGGTTTGATGACTGGAAAACAAGCGAAGCAATTAAATGTAGGTGGTGAAGTAATTTGTTACGTATACTAATTTTTAAAGACTAAATAAGATGTCAAGAATAGGTAAAAGTCCAATTGTAATCCCTGCTGGTGTAACTGTTGAAGTTAACGAAGGTGTTGTTACAGTAAAAGGAAAGAAAGGTCAACTAACTCAGGAGTTCTCGGACGTAACTGTAAAAGTTGAAGGCGATCAGATTTCAGTTGAAAGATCGTCTGATTATAAAGACCAAAGAGCAAAACACGGATTATACAGAGCTTTAATCAATAACATGATTTTAGGTGTATCTGAAGGTTTTACAAAAGAACTTGAATTAGTTGGAGTTGGTTATAGAGCTTCAAACCAAGGTCAAAAATTAGATTTAGCTCTTGGATATTCTCACAATATTGTTTTAGAAATTGCTCCAGAAGTATCTTTAGAAACAATATCTGAAAAAGGTAAGAACCCTATCGTAAAATTAACGTCATTTGATAAACAACTTTTAGGTCAAGTTGCTGCGAAAATCAGAAGTTTCCGTAAGCCTGAGCCATACAAAGGAAAAGGTGTTAAATTTGTGGGTGAAGTATTAAGAAGAAAAGCAGGTAAATCAGCTTAAAATATAAGATTATGTCATTAACAAAATCTGAAAGAAGACAGAGAATTAAATTCAGAATTAGAAAATCGGTTAGTGGTACTGCTGCAAGACCTAGACTTTCTGTTTTTAGAAGTAATAAAGAAATTTACGCTCAAATCATTGATGATGTAAATGGAGTTACTATCTTAGCTGCATCTTCTAGAGAAAAAGAAATAGGAAAAGGTACTAACGTTGAAGTAGCTGCTGCTGTTGGAAAACTAGTTGCAGAAAAAGCGTTAAAAGCTGGGATTGATACTATCACTTTCGATAGAGGTGGGTATTTATATCACGGTCGTATTAAATCATTAGCAGAAGGCGCAAGAGCCGCTGGACTTAAATTCTAATATATTATGTCTAAATACAAAAATGTAGAATTGGTAAAACCTAGTGGTCTTGAATTAAAAGATCGTCTAGTTAGTGTTAATCGTGTTACTAAAGTTACAAAAGGTGGTAGAGCTTTTGGTTTTTCTGCTATTGTAGTTGTAGGTGATGAAAATGGAGTGGTTGGTCACGGATTAGGAAAATCTAAAGACGTTTCTGAAGCAATTGCGAAAGCAGTAGAAGATGCTAAGAAAAACTTAGTGAGAATTCCTTTGAATGGTCAATCTGTTCCTCACGAACAAAAAGGTAAATTTGGTGGTGCACGTGTATTCTTAATTCCAGCGTCTCATGGTACTGGAGTTATTGCTGGTGGAGCTGTTCGTTCAGTTCTTGAGTCAGTAGGTATTCACGATGTATTGTCTAAATCTCAAGGATCGTCAAATCCACATAACGTAGTAAAAGCAACTTTTGATGCTTTATTGCAAATGAGAAGCGCTCACACTGTTGCAAAACAAAGAGGGGTTTCTTTAGAGAAAGTTTTTAAAGGTTAATTCAAGGAAATTATGGCTAAATTATTAGTAAAACAAGTAAGAAGCAAAATCAACTGTCCTCTTTCTCAGAAGAGAGGGTTGGAGGCTTTAGGTCTACGAAAAATTGGACAAGTTGTGGAGCATGAGTCAAATCCTGCTATCCTTGGGATGATAAACAAAGTTAAACACTTAGTTTCTGTTGAAGAAGCTAAATAACAAATACTGTTATGAATTTAAGTAACTTACAACCTGCTGAAGGATCTACACACAATCAAAATAAAAGATTAGGTAGAGGAGAAGGTTCTGGAAAAGGTGGTACTGCTGCACGTGGACACAAAGGAGCAAAATCTCGTTCTGGTTATTCTAAAAAGATTGGTTTCGAAGGAGGTCAAATGCCACTTCAAAGACGTGTACCTAAGTTTGGTTTCAAAAACATCAATCGTAAAGAATACGAAGGTGTTAATTTAGATACTCTTCAATTATTAGTTGATAACGGTGTAATTACTGATTCTGTTTCAATGGCAGATTTCGTAGCAAATCGTCTGGCTTCTAAAAATGAAATCGTTAAGATTTTAGGTAGAGGAGAATTGAAAGCAAAATTAAAAGTAACTGCCCACAAATTTACTGCTACTGCAAAAGCTGCTATTGAAGCTGCTGGTGGAGAAGCTGTAACTATATAACTTATCTATTAAGATGAAGAAATTTATTGAATCAATAAGTAATGTTTGGAAAATCGAAGAACTAAAGAATAGAATCTTAATTACTTTAGGATTACTTTTAGTATATCGTTTTGGAGCACACGTTACGCTTCCTGGAATTGACGCAACGCAATTGACTGGTTTAGCGGGACAAACTAAAAATGGTCTAGGATCTATTCTAGACATGTTCACCGGGGGTGCTTTCTCTAAAGCTTCAGTTTTTGCTTTAGGTATCATGCCTTATATTTCTGCGTCTATTGTTGTTCAGTTGATGGGAATTGCGATTCCATATTTACAAAAACTTCAAAATGATGGGGAAAGTGGTAGAAAAAAGATTAATCAAATCACTCGTTGGTTGACAATCGCTATCACATTGGTTCAAGGTCCAACTTATATCTATAATTTATACAGAACATTGCCTAGTAATGCATTTTTGCTAGGCTTTAATTCACCTGAATTTTTGTTCTCGTCTGTTATTATCTTAGTTACTGGTACAATTTTTGCTATGTGGCTTGGAGAAAAAATTACAGACAAAGGTATTGGAAATGGTATTTCATTGTTAATTATGGTTGGTATTTTAGCTCGTTTACCACAAGCTTTTATCCAAGAGTTTACAACTCGTGTTACCAATAACAATGGAGGTCCAATGTTATTAGTTATTGAAATTATTGTGTGGCTGTTAGTTATCATTTCTTGTGTATTGCTTACAATGGCAGTACGTAAAATCCCAGTACAGTATGCTCGTCGTACTACAACTGGAGATTACGAACAAGATTTGGCAGGAGGTAATAGACAGTGGATTCCTCTAAAGCTTAATGCTTCTGGAGTTATGCCAATCATTTTTGCTCAGGCAATTATGTTTATCCCTGCAGCTGTGGCTGGATTGTCTAAATCAGATACATCACAATCTATTGTTGGTGCATTTAGTAATATGTTTGGTTTCTGGTATAATTTTGTTTTTGCAACTTTAATTATTGTATTTACATTCTTTTATACTGCAATCACCGTTCCTACTAACAAAATGGCTGATGATTTAAAAAGAAGCGGTGGTTTTATCCCAGGCGTACGTCCAGGAGCAGAAACTTCTGATTTCCTTGATAAAGTGATGTCTTTAATAACTTTCCCAGGATCTTTATTCCTTGCTTTGATTGCTGTGTTCCCAGCTATTGTTGTAAGTATTATGGATGTACAACAATCTTGGGCAATGTTTTTTGGAGGTACCTCATTAATAATTATGGTTGGTGTTGCAATAGATACTATTCAACAGATCAATTCATACTTGTTAAACAAACATTATGATGGTTTAATGAAGACTGGTAAAAATAGAAAAGCGGTAGCTTAATATATTTATGGCAAAACAATCAGCAATAGAACAAGACGGATCAATTATAGAAGCATTGTCAAATGCTATGTTCCGTGTAGAGTTAGAAAATGGACATATTGTAATTGCTCATATTTCTGGTAAAATGCGAATGCATTACATCAAATTATTACCTGGTGATAAAGTGAAACTAGAAATGAGTCCTTACGATTTGTCAAAAGCAAGAATTACTTATCGATATTAAAGGATATTCACTATGAAAGTTAGAGCATCAGTAAAAAAGAGAAGTGCCGAGTGCATTATCGTGCGTAGAAAAGGGAGACTGTACGTAATAAACAAAAAGAATCCTAGATTTAAACAAAGACAAGGATAATTATGGCAAGAATAGCAGGGGTAGATATCCCAAAAAACAAAAGAGGTGTTATTGCACTTACCTATATCTTCGGATTAGGAAAAAGTAGAGCTATTGAGATTTTAGAAAAAGCTCAAGTTAGCCAAGATAAAAAAGTTCAAGATTGGAATGATGATGAAATCGGAGCAATTCGTGAAGCTGTTTCATTTTACAAAATTGAAGGAGAATTACGTTCTGAAATTTCTTTAAACATTAAACGTTTAATGGATATTGGATGTTACAGAGGAATTCGTCACAGATCTGGTCTTCCATTAAGAGGACAAAGAACTAAAAACAACTCAAGAACAAGAAAAGGTAAAAGAAAAACTGTTGCTAACAAGAAAAAAGCAACTAAATAATAAGTAATATGGCTAAAGCAACTGCAAAAAAACGTAAAGTTATCGTTGAATCAACGGGTGAGGCTCATATTTCTGCCACTTTTAATAACATTATTATTTCTTTGACTAATAAGAAAGGTGAAGTTATCTCTTGGTCTTCAGCTGGTAAAATGGGTTTCAGAGGTTCTAAAAAGAACACTCCTTATGCAGCTCAAATGGCAGCAGAAGATTGCACTAAAGTAGCACTTGAGGCAGGACTTAAAAAAGTGAAAGTTTATGTAAAAGGACCAGGTAACGGACGTGAGTCTGCTATCCGTTCTATTCATAACGGTGGAATCGAAGTTACTGAAATTATTGATGTTACTCCAATGCCACACAACGGATGTCGTCCTCCAAAAAGACGTAGAGTTTAATTTTTTATTTTTATAGTATAATCAAGGTAGAACATAAATTATCGAAGGATTAGACCTGAATTCATAATTTCTACCTTAAAATTTTTTTTAAAATGGCAAGATATACTGGTCCTAAAACCAAAATCGCTCGTAAATTTGGCGAGGCAATCTTCGGAGATGATAAATCTTTCGAAAAAAGAAATTACCCACCTGGACAACACGGGATGGCTAAAAAAAGAGGAAAAAAATCTGAGTACGCTGTTCAGTTAATGGAAAAGCAAAAAGCTAAATATTCTTATGGAATTTTAGAAAAACAATTCAGAAATTTATTCGAAAAAGCATCAGCGACTAAAGGAGTAACTGGTGAAGTTCTATTACAATTATGCGAAGCAAGATTAGATAATGTTGTTTTTAGAATGGGAATTGCTCCATCTAGAAGAGGTGCGCGTCAAATCGTTTCTCACAGACACATTACTGTAAATGGAGAGGTTGTTAATATTCCTTCTTACCACCTTAAGCCTGGTGATAAAGTTGCAGTTCGTGAAAAATCTAAATCTTTAGAAGCTATCGAGCGTTCTTTATCAAATTCAAGTCATGTTTATGAATGGATTACTTGGAACAATGATCTTAAAGAAGGAACTTTCGTTTCTGTACCTGCGAGACTTCAAATTCCAGAAAACATTAAAGAACAATTAATCGTAGAGTTGTACAACAAATAATAATTGACTTAGTCGAAATTTATGGCAATATTTAATTTTCAAAAGCCCGATAAAGTTATCATGATCGATTCAACCGATTTTGAAGGTAAATTTGAATTTAGACCTTTGGAACCTGGTTACGGATTGACAGTTGGTAATGCACTTAGAAGAGTTTTGCTTTCAGCATTAGAAGGTTATGCAATTACATCTGTTCGTATCGAAGGTGTAGATCATGAGTTTTCTACTATTTCAGGTGTTGTTGAAGATGTTACCGAAATTATCCTTAATCTAAAACAAGTACGTTTCAAACGTCAGATCGAAGATATCGATAATGAATCAGTTACTATTTCTGTTTCTGGTAAAGATCAATTAACAGCAGGTGATTTTCAGAAATTTATTTCAGGTTTCCAAGTTCTAAATCCAGACCTTGTTATCTGTAACTTAGATTCTAAAATCAAATTGAATTTCGATTTAACTATCGAAAAAGGTAGAGGATACGTGCCTGCTGAAGAGAACAAAAAACAGAATGCTGCAATTGGAACGATTTTTACAGATTCTATTTTTACTCCGGTAAAAAATGTAAAATATGCAATCGAAAATTTCCGTGTAGAGCAAAAAACAGATTACGAAAAATTAGTTTTTGAAATCAAAACTGATGGATCTATTAATCCTAAAGATGCTCTTACTGAAGCTGCTAAAGTTTTAATTCACCATTTCATGTTATTCTCTGACGAAAGAATTACACTTGAGGCTGACGAAATTGCACAAACAGAATCGTATGATGAAGAGTCATTGCATATGAGACAATTGCTTAAAACTAAGCTTGTTGATATGGATTTATCTGTGAGAGCATTAAATTGCTTGAAAGCGGCTGAAGTTGATACACTTGGTGATTTAGTATCGTTCAATAAAAATGACCTAATGAAATTCCGTAATTTTGGTAAAAAATCTTTAACTGAACTTGATGAACTTGTTGCAGTGAAGAATTTAACTTTCGGAATGGATTTAGCTAAATACAAATTAGATAAAGAATAATTTACTTCATATTTTGCTCTCCATGGTGGATTGTAGCAAGATGAAGATAAAAAAAACACGTCATGAGACACGGAAAAAAATTCAACCACTTAAGCAGACAGACTGGACATAGAAAAGCTATGTTAGCTAATATGGCTTGTTCTCTTATTGAGCACAAACGTATTAACACTACTGTTGCTAAAGCTAAAGCGCTTAAACAATTTGTTGAGCCTTTAATCACAAAATCAAAAGAGGATACGACTCACAATCGTCGTATTGTTTTTGCTTACTTACGTAACAAATACGCTGTAACTGATTTGTTCAGAGATGTTGCTGCTAAAGTAGGTGACCGTCCAGGTGGATACACACGTATCATTAAAGTTGGAAATCGTTTGGGAGATAACGCTGATATGGCGATGATCGAACTTGTTGACTTCAATGAACTTTACAACGGAGGTAAAAAAGAAGTTAAAAAAGCGAAAAGCCGTCGTGGTGGTAAAGCTAAAAAAGCTGAAACTGCTGCTCCTGAAGCCCCTGCTGCTGAATCAGAAACGACTACTGAAGCTTCTGAATAATTATGAAAGTAATCATTCTATAAAGATAAAGGATAAACTAATTTTTAGTTTATCCTTTTTTTTTGATTTTTTTGAAACTGCAAAAATCTAACTTATTTAAAATGATAGGTTTTATTTTTATGAGTGAAAGTTTTAAAAAATCTTGGAAGGGCTATTTTAAAGAAGTAAATTTGCAAAATTCTAATTACACTTAAAATCTTGATTAGGTTTTATAACTTGATTAAAAAAACAATACAAATTAAATAATGAAATACACAACACGACAAAGCGCCATTTTATTACTAAGTGATGGAACAATTTTTCACGGAAAGTCTATCGGTATTAGCGGTAAAACTTTTGGTGAAGTTTGTTTTAATACTGGAATGACAGGATATCAAGAGATTTTTACAGATCCTTCGTATTTTGGTCAAATTATGGTTACTACTAATCCGCATATCGGGAATTACGGTATAAATGATTTAGAAGTTGAATCAGACAGCGTGAAAATTGCTGGTTTAGTTTGTAAAAACTTTAGTTTTAATTATTCTAGGGAAGGTGCTTCAGGAAGTCTGGAGGATTATTTTACAAAACAAAATCTTATTTGTATTTCTGATGTTGATACTCGAGCTCTTGTAAGTTACATTCGCGATAATGGTGCAATGAATGCTGTTATTTGTACAGATGGAACTTCAATTGAAGATCTTAAAAAAGAATTAGCAAATGTTCCAAATATGGAAGGTCTTGAGTTGGCATCAAAAGTGTCTACGAAAGAGCCTTATTTTGTTGGAGATGAAAATGCGACATATAAAATCTCAGCGCTTGATTTGGGAATTAAAAAGAATATTCTAAGAAACTTTGCAAAGAGAGATTGTTATATTAAGGTTTTTCCGTATGACACAACTTATGAAGAATTGAGCGCATTTAATCCAGATGGCTATTTCTTATCAAATGGACCTGGTGACCCAGATCCGTTACATGGAGTAATAGATGTTGCTAAAAAAATTATTGCAGATGATAAGCCTTTGTTTGGAATTTGCTTAGGACATCAGATTATTGCCTTAGCAAATGGAGTTCAGACTTACAAAATGTTTGGTGGGCACCGAGGTATTAATCATCCTGTAAAAAATCTTCTTACTGGTAAAGGAGAGATTACTTCTCAAAATCATGGATTTGCTGTAAAAAGAGAAGCTTTAGAAGGTCACCCGGAATTGGAGCTTACACATATACACCTAAATGATGATACTGTTGCTGGAATGAGAATGAAAAATAAGAATTGTTTTTCAGTTCAATATCACCCAGAAGCAAGTCCAGGACCACATGATTCTTCTTATTTATTTGATCAATTTGTGGAGAATATCAAAACTAGCAAAGTCTAAAACGATGTAGTTAATAAATAAACGGGTTTAATGACTAAAGCTCGTTTATAGTATTAAATATTTTTATAATTTCGAAAAAAAAATATAATTTATTAATAAAAAACAAAAATAATGAGTATTATAATTAAAGTTCACGCAAGACAAATTCTTGATTCTAGAGGTAATCCTACTATTGAAGTTGATGTAGTAACTGAAAATGGAGTTTTAGGTAGAGCTGCTGTTCCATCTGGAGCATCAACTGGAGAGCACGAAGCTGTTGAATTACGTGATGGAGGTAAAGCTTATCTGGGTAAAGGTGTTTTGAATGCAGTGAATAATGTAAATACTATTATTGCTGAAGAATTAGTTGGAACTTCTGTTTTCGAACAAAACACAATTGACCAATTAATGATTGATTTAGATGGTACTCCAAACAAATCTAAATTAGGTGCAAACGCTATTTTAGGTGTTTCTTTAGCTGCTGCAAAAGCTGCTGCTAACGAGCTTGGATTGCCGTTATACAGATACGTAGGTGGTGTTTCTGCTAATACATTACCAGTTCCAATGATGAACATCATCAACGGAGGTTCTCACTCTGATGCGCCGATCGCATTCCAAGAATTTATGATTTTCCCAGTAAAAGCAACTTCTTTTACACATGCTATGCAAATGGGAACTGAAATTTTCCACAACTTGAAAAAAGTACTACACGACAGAGGTTTAAGTACTGCAGTAGGTGACGAAGGAGGTTTTGCTCCAAATTTGGCTGGAGGAACTGAAGATGCTTTAGATACTATTAAACTTGCAGTTGAAAAAGCAGGATATTCTTTCGGTGACGAAATTATGATTGCTCTTGACTGTGCTGCTTCTGAGTTTTATGTAAATGGTAAATACGATTACACTAAATTTGAAGGTGAAACTGGAAAAATCAGAACTTCTGCTGAACAAGCTGAATACTTAGCTGAACTTGCTGCTAAATATCCAATTATCTCTATCGAAGACGGTATGTACGAAGATGACTGGGATGGATGGAAAGCTTTAACTGAAAAGATTGGAGATAAAGTACAGTTAGTAGGTGATGATTTATTTGTTACTAATGTTGCTCGTTTATCAACTGGTATTGAAAAAGGAATTGCAAATTCAATTTTAGTAAAAGTAAACCAAATTGGTACTTTAACTGAAACAATTGCTGCTGTAAACATGGCGAAAAACGCTGGATATACATCTGTAATGTCTCACCGTTCTGGAGAAACTGAAGATAATACAATTGCAGACTTAGCGGTAGCTTTAAACTGTGGTCAAATTAAAACAGGTTCTGCTTCTCGTTCAGATCGTATGGCTAAATACAACCAATTATTGAGAATTGAAGAAGAACTAGGAAGTACAGCCTACTTCCCTGGTTTAAATGCTTTTAAAATCAAATAATTCTACAAATTATATATTGGAAAAAACCATCCGCCGCAGCGGATGGTTTTTTTTTGGACTTTTAACAAATTCATAGCAGTATTCTTTTTTTAATTAGTCTTAAATTCATTAGATTTGATAAATTATTATTTAAAGAATTATTTCCAGTATATTATGTCAAAAATAGCTACATTAGAAATAGATGGTAAAAAGATTGAGCTTCCAGTAATCACAGGGAGTGAAAACGAATCAGCTATCGATATTAACAAATTACGTGATTTAACAGGTTATATTACACTAGATCCAGGTTATAAGAATTCGGGATCTTGTACAAGTGAAATCACTTTCCTAGATGGAGAAGAAGGAATTTTACGTTACAGAGGATATTCTATCGAAGATCTTGCTGAAAAAGCAAGCTTCCTAGAGGTTTCATATCTTTTGATTTTTGGTGAATTACCTACGGCTGCACAATTAGAAGATTTTGAAAATGGTATTAAAAAACATTCTTTGGTAAACGAAGAAATGAAAAATATTATTGACGGTTTCCCTAAAACAGCTCATCCAATGGGAGTGTTATCTGCTTTAACAAGCGCTTTAACAGCTTTTAACCCGAAAGCGGTTAATGTTGATAACGAAAAAGAAATGTACGAGGCTATTTGTAAAACAATGGCAAAATTTTTAGTGATTGCTACATGGACTTACAGAAAATCTATGGGTTATCCTTTAAATTACTATGATAATACAAAAGGTTATGTAGAAAGTTTTATGCAATTAATGTTTAAATTGCCTACAGGACCTTATGCTGCAAATCCAGTAATCGTAAACGCTTTAGATAAATTATTTATTCTTCACGCAGATCACGAGCAAAACTGTTCTACATCTACAGTTAGAATGGTGGGTTCTTCTCATGCTGGTTTATTTGCTTCAGTTTCGGCAGGAGTTTCTGCACTTTGGGGACCACTTCACGGTGGAGCAAACCAAGCGGTACTTGAAATGCTTGAAGAAATTAACAAAGACGGTGGAGATACAGATAAGTTTTTAGCGAAAGCGAAAGATAAAAATGATCCATTCCGTTTAATGGGATTCGGACATAGAGTTTATAAAAACTTTGATCCGAGAGCTAAAATCATCAAAAAAGCAGCAACAGAAGTATTAGAAACTTTAGGTGTGGAAGATCCAATTTTAGATATTGCAAGAAAATTAGAAAAAGCCGCTCTTGAAGACGAGTACTTCAAATCAAGAAACTTATATCCAAATGTTGACTTCTATTCTGGAATTATTTACAGAGCTTTAGGAATTCCAACTGATATGTTTACTGTAATGTTTGCTATTGGAAGATTGCCAGGTTGGATTGCGCAATGGAAAGAAATGCGTGAAAATAAAGAGCCAATTGGAAGACCAAGACAAATTTATACAGGACATCCTTTAAGAGAATTTAAGTCTAATAAATAAAAAACGAAAGCTTCACTTTACTGTGAAGCTTTTTTTATATTTGCTCAAAATATAATAAGGTTATGTTGCAATTAAATGTAAAGAACGAAACGTCTCGGCTTCGTGTTGTAGTTCTGGGTTCTGCTGTTCATAATGGTCCAACTCCAACTATAGAAGAGGCTTATGACCCTAAATCATTGGAACATATTAAAGCAGGAACTTATCCTGTGGAAAAAGATATGGTTGCTGAAATGGAAGCTTTTATTGCTGTTTTTCAGAAATATGATGTAACTGTTTATCGTCCAGAAATGATTGAAAATTACAATCAGATTTTTGCTCGTGATATTGGATTTGTAATTGACGATGTTTTTGTAAAATCTAACATTCTGCCGGATAGAGAACGCGAATTGGATGCGATTCAATATGTAATTAATCAAATTGATCCCTTAAAAGTAGTTCGTCCTCCAGAAGAAGTTCATATAGAAGGTGGAGATGTTATGCTTTGGAATGACCATATTTTTATAGGAACTTATAAAGGAAGCGATTATAAAGATTACATTACGGCAAGAACCAATATGCAGGGTGTAAATTATATCAAATCTCTGTTTCCTAACAAGATTGTAAAAGAGTTTGATTTAGTAAAATCTAAGTTAGAAGCGAGAGACAATGCTTTGCATTTAGACTGCTGTTTTCAACCTGTTGGTAAAAATAAAGGTATTATCTATAAAAGAGGCTTTCGCGAAGAAGCAGATTATCTTTATTTAGTGAAACTTTTCGGAAAAGAAAACTTATTTCATATCGAAAGGGAAGAAATGTATAATATGTTTTCAAACGTATTTTCAATTGATGAAAATGTAGTGGTTTCTGAAAAGAATTTTACGAGATTGAATAACTGGCTTCGCGAAAATGGTTTTACGGTTGAGGAAATTCCGTATGCTGAAATTTCAAAGCAAGAAGGTCTGTTGAGATGTTCAACTTTGCCATTAATTAGAGACTAAAAATAGTTTTGTTTTAAGTTTCAGGTTTCAAGTTTTTATAAGACATGAAATCTGAAACTTGAAACCTGAACAAAAAAAATATAAAAATGAAACAAACTACTAATGCTATCGTGATGATTAGGCCAGTTGCGTTCAGAATGAATGAGCAAACGGCTGTAAATAACTATTATCAAAAAGTATTGGATGGGCTTTTGCCTAGTACGGTTAATGCTAAAGCGCAACAGGAATTTGATGCTTTTGTAGAAAAGCTAAGAGCTATTGGTGTTGATGTAACTGTTGTCGATGATACTATAGAAACCGATACTCCAGATAGTATTTTTCCAAACAATTGGGTTTCATTTCATGAAAATGGAGATGTTGCGCTTTATCCTATGTTTGCAGAAAATCGTCGTCAAGAACGTCGAGAAGATATCTTAGATACTTTGGAAGAAAAAGGATTCGAAATTGCTAATGTTATGGATTATACTTCTGCAGAAGAAGATGGTATTTTCTTAGAAGGAACAGGAAGTTTGCTTTTGGATAGAGCTAATGGAAAAGCATATTGCGCTTTATCACCAAGAGCAGATGAAGAATTGTTTATAGAATTCTGTGAAGATTTTGATTATGCTCCTGTGATTTTTGAGGCTTTTCAAACTGTTGATGGTGAGCGTAAATTAATTTATCATACCAATGTGATGATGTGCTTGGGAGAAACTTTTGCGGTTATTTGTGCAGATTCTATTGATGATAAAAAAGAGCGCAAAATGGTTTTGGATAATCTGAAAGAAGATAAGAAAGAGATTATTTTAATCACAGAAGATCAAGTAAATAATTTTGCTGGAAATATGCTTGAAGTTCGCGGGAAAGATGATAAGAGATATATTGTAATGAGTGCTTCTGCACATCAAAGCTTGACTCCGAAACAAATTGCTCAATTAGAAAATCATGCAGAAATTTTAAGCTCAAGTTTAGATACAATCGAAGCTTGTGGGGGAGGAAGTGCCAGATGTATGATGGCAGAAGTCTTTTTACCAAGAAATTAAAATATGGCATCAAAGAAAAAGGGATGAGATTTTCAATAAAATCTCATCCCTTTTTCTTTTGAATACTCTTGATTAAAAATTTCCTTTAATAATATTAACAATTGCGCTAACGATATATTGGATTCCTATTGAAATTACAATAAAACCAACAATTCTTGAAATGGCGACAATTCCAGAAGCTCCTAAAATCCTGGCTAAATAATGCGCACTCTTTAAAATGGCAAAAATAGCTACGGCAATAGCAAAAATGGCTAATGAAGAAATTATGATTTCATTTATTTGGTGATGTTCCTGATAAAAAGCAATTAAAAGAGACATTGATCCAGGACCCGCAAGCATTGGTATTGCTAATGGTGTAAGTGCAATATCATTTCTGTGCTGTGCCTCATTTTCAATTTTTTTATTGATTCCTCGTTTCTTGTTGAATTTGCCCGAAAGTAGAGAAAAACCAGAATTTACAATTACGATTCCACCAGCAATTCTTAAAGCATCTATGCTAATTCCGAAGAAAGTTAGAACATATTGGCCAATGAAGTAAGAAACCAATAATATAATAAAAACATTAATTGCGGTCCAGAGAGAGATTCTAGATCTTTCTTTTTGAGAGTCGTGTTGGGTTAATCCAACAAAAATGGGCACAGTTCCTATTGGGTTTAATACTGAAAATAAAGCGGCAAATAAGTAAATAAATAATTCCATATTATATTGGTTAGTGAAGTAAATGTAGTTATTTTTTGATGCTTTTGCATGAAATTATGTTATGATAATGTTTTTTATTGTTATCTATTCTAAATCAAAGACATAAAGTTTAATCGTTCTTTTTGATTACTTTTGCAGTCTAAATAAATGCGATGAAAAGTAAAAAAACATTAGTTATAGGAGCATCAACAAATCCAGAACGTTATTCGTTCAGAGCTGTAAATATGTTGGTTGGAAAAGGCCATTCAGTATTGGCAATTGGCCAAAAAACAGGTGAAGTGGCTGGAGTAAAAATTCAAACGAAAACATTACCAGTAAAAAACATTGACACCATTACTTTGTATTTAAATCCTGTTCGCCAGAGAGATTATTATAATTATATTATTGAAGCTCATCCAAAACGAGTAATATTTAATCCAGGAACCGAAAACCCAGAATTATATCAATTGTTAGAGCTAAATGATATTCAAGTTGAAGTTGCTTGTACATTAGTTTTATTGGCTACAAATCAATATTAGGAAGATTGCATAAATACCTTTAGAAATAAATTTTAATGATAATTTATTAAAACATTAAATGCAAGCTGATTAAGTGTTGAGAATAAACTTTTTTATTCTAATTTTCCAATATTGTTGAGCTTTTGAATTTAATGGCTGTAGTGTAGGCAAAACCATTAAAAGTATTACTTTTGTCGTCATGGAATTTTCATCAAAATTAATTGAAAAAGCAGTAAACGAAATGTCGCAATTGCCAGGTATTGGCAAACGCACAGCACTTCGATTAGTTCTTCATTTGCTAAAACAGCCTAAAGAACAGACTGCTTTTTTGTCTCAGGCATTGTTAAATATGCGCGAGGATATTAAATTTTGTGAAAGTTGCTATAATATTTCTGATACTAAAGTTTGTGAAATCTGTTCTAATCCAATTAGAAATCATGAGACAATATGTGTTGTAGAAGATATCAGAGACGTAATGGCGATAGAAAATACGGGACAATTTAAAGGAATATATCATGTGCTTGGCGGGAAAATTTCTCCGATTGAAGGAGTCGGGCCTAATCAGTTGAATATTGTTAGTTTGGTGACAAAAGTGAAATCTGGAAATGTAAAAGAGATTATTTTTGCATTAAGCTCAACAATGGAAGGTGACACAACAAATTTCTATATCTATAAACAAATTGCAGATTCCGATATTATAATTTCAACAATTGCAAGAGGAATATCGGTTGGAGATGAATTGGAATATGCAGACGAAATAACATTAGGACGAAGTATTTTGCACAGAGTCCCTTTTGAAAAAACATTTAAAAATAATTAACCCCCAAATACTAGCTATGTTTCCTGAATGATGAAGGGAAATTATAGTTGCAATAAACTGAACGAATGACAAAAAAAAGTTTTTTTCTATTCTTATTAATTTCCACATTATTCACTTCATGTATTCCGATTAAAGATCTGGTTTATCTTCAAGATAAAAATGGTTCAGACGAACAGAGAGCGATTGCAGAAGTAGAGTCAAAACCGTATAGATTGCAGGTAAATGATATTTTAAAAATCAATATAAAAGCTATTGATCCTAAATTGGTTTCTATTTTTAATACAACGGAAGATCAAAGTGGACAAGCAGGAAAAAGTGAATCCGGTTTATATTTTGACGGTTTTACAGTTGATGATCATGGAAATATTAGAATGCCAATTCTCGGAGAAATAAATGTGATTGGTTATACTCTTGAAGAAGTTCGCGTAAAAATTGAAAAGAAATTACTAGAGGAGTATTTTAAAAGTGAAGCTAATATATTTGTTACAGTTAAATTGGCAGGCTTTAGATATACGATTAACGGAGAAGTGGGAAGCACAGGAACAAAAACCTTGTTTAAAGATAATGTGACTATTTTGGAAGCTGTTGCAAATGCAGGAGATATAACAACAGTGGGTAATAGAAAAGAAGTAACAGTAATTCGTCAGACTCCAACAGGTGTTCAAATGCATGATATTGACCTTACAGATGTGAATGTAATGAAATCACCTTATTATTATTTACAGCCAAATGATTATATCTACGTAAAACCATTGAGGCAAAAAACTTGGGGAACAGGTCAAACAGGAATACAGTCTATTGGAACAATAATTACATTGTTATCTTTAGCTACAACAGTTTACCTAATTATAAAATAAAAATAGATTTTTAAAATGTTAGACATTAAAGACTTTGCCATTTTTGAAAATCATTCTCATTTTGATTTTAAAGGGTTTCTGTTGAAAATTGCCAGTTACTGGAAATGGTTTCTTGCCAGTTTGATTATTACTTTTACAATTGCTTATCAGATAAACATTCGTAAAGAGAAAATTTACGAAATGCAGACATTAGTTTCCATAAAAGAAGAGAATAATCCTTTTTTTACCGCTAATACAAGTTTGGTGTTCAATTGGGGAGGAATTTCAGATCAGGTAAATGGGATTTCTACAATTCTTCAGTCAAGATCCCATAATGAATTGGTTGTAGATAAGCTTCAGTTTTATATTGACTATTTAGAGCAAGGAAAATACAATTTAATAGACTCTTACGGCGCTGTTCCATTTTATATCGATATTGATAAGACAAAAGGACAGCTTGTAAATACGTTAATTGGTGTAAAATTTTTGAGTGAAAACGAATACCAAATCCAGGTTCCATTTGAAAATAACTCGGTTTCACTAATTACTTATAGCAATAACTCTTATAGTAGTACGTCAGTACAACCTGTAACTTTTATTAAAAAGTATAAAGTTGGAGAACGAGTTAATCTTCCATTCTTAAATTGGAAACTTCAAATAACAGATAATCCGGGTTTTTATAAAGGTAAAGAATACTTTTTAAGATTTAATGATTTTGACGGAACGGTATCTCGATATAAAGGGATAAATGTAGATGCTGGGAAAAGCGGCGGGTCTATATTAACGTTGTCAATGCAGGGGACAAATAAGGCACGAATGGTAGATTATTTGAATTCTACTGTAAAAATGCTTATAAAAATGCAGTTGGATGGAAAAAATCAATTTGCTACAAACACTATTCGTTTTATTGATAGTACTTTGGTGGCAATGGAATCTCAACTGAAACAAACGGGCAATGAATTAAAAACTTTCCAAAAAGATAAGAATATTTATGAAATTGAAGGAGGTGGCTCTAAAGTTTCAGAGAAAATAATGGATTTTGATGTAGAAAAAGATCAAGTTACTAGAAAAATAGCGTATTATAATTCGTTAAAATCATATTTAAATAGTAGCGATGATTATTCTAGATTACCAGCACCTTCTGTTGCAGGAATTGAAGATCCTAATATTGTTGCAAATGTTTCCAAACTTATAGCGCTTTCTACGCAAAGATCTGAAATGGCTTATGCTGTGAAGAGCGAAAAAATATTTAAAGATTTTGATAATCAAATGCAGGCAGTGAAGAATGTTCTTCAAGAGAATATTGCTACTGCAAAAGCATCTTTATTATCTGATTTGTCTCTGGTAAATGCGAAAATTGGTCAAGCAGAAAGTACTGTGAGAAGGCTTCCTGCTGAACAACAAGAATTATTGAAGATCAAAAGGAAATATGATTTAAATGATAATATTTATACAGAATTTCTTCAAAAAAGAAATGAGGCAGAGATTGTAAGGGCATCTAATTTATCTGACATTCATTTTATTGATCCAGCAAAAGATATCGGAGAAGGGCTAATAGGGCCTAAAACTTCTGTAAATTATGTAATGGCTTTGTTTTTAGGGGCTTTGATTCCTTTATTATTTGTTTTAGTGATTTTTTTCATTAATAATTCAATCCAGAATAGTGAAGATATTACTAGACTAACACAGATTCCGTTACTTGGGATTATCGGGCTAAATAAGGATTCAGGTACTTTAGCAGTTTTTGATAAGCCAAAATCAGCACTTTCAGAAGCTTTTAGAGGCATTCGTTCTTCCCTTCAGTTCTTGTATAAAAAACAGCAAGTCAAAGGATCAAAAACATTAATGATTACTTCTTCAATTAGTGGTGAAGGAAAGACATTTTGTTCTATAAATATTGCTACAGTTTTTGCTTTAAGCGAAAAGAAAACCGTAATTGTTGGTCTAGATTTACGAAAGCCTAGATTAGCAGATGAATTTCAAATAAAATCATCTTTAGGTGTTGTCAATTATTTGATAAAACAAAATAATTTAGAGGAAATTACTAATTCAACGTCAATTCCAAATTTAGATGTAATTTTGTCTGGACCAATTCCGCCAAATCCTTCAGAGCTAATTTTAAGCGATGCTATGAAGGAATTGATTGATGAATTGAAGCAAAAATATGATTATATAGTTTTGGATACTCCGCCAGTTGGTTTAGTAGCAGATTCATTAGAATTAGTTCAGTTTGCAGATGTAACATTGTATATCGTAAGGCAAAATTATACTAAGAAAGATATGATAACGTTGTTAAATACCAGACTTAAACGTGGTGAGTTAAGTAATGTTAGTATTGTGTTGAATGGCTATGAAAATAAAGCTAAATATGGGACTGGTTACGGTTATGGCTATGGTTACGGAGCTTATTCAAATGGTTATCACGAAGAAGAAGCAAAAGTTGGATTTTGGAAAGCATTCATGAATCGAATTAGAAAAAGCTAAACTTTTGATAAATGGAAAGTAAAACAAAAGATACAATTTTAATTACAGGAGGGGCTGGATTTATAGGCTCAAATTTGACCGAGTATTTTTTAGGTTTAGGCTATAAAGTTGTCTGTTTGGATAATTTTTCCACAGGACATCGTCATAATTTGAAAGATTTTTTAAGCAATCCTGATTTTAAATTAATCGAAGGTGATATTCGAAATTTAGCAGATTGTAATTTAGCAGTTGAAGGAGCAGATTATATTTTACATCAAGCTGCTTTAGGTTCTGTTCCAAGGTCAATAAAGGACCCAATTACGACCAATGAAGTAAATGTTTCTGGATTTTTAAATATGCTTACAGCAGCTCGTGATGCTAAAGTAAAACGATTTGTATTTGCAGCGAGTTCATCAACCTATGGAGATTCTCAAGGATTGCCAAAAGTAGAAGATGTTATCGGAAAACCATTGTCTCCTTATGCCATTACTAAGTATGTAAATGAGTTATATGCGGAAATCTTTAGTAAAACTTATGGCTTACAAACAATCGGACTTAGGTATTTTAATGTTTTTGGAAGAAAGCAAGATCCTAACGGTGCTTATGCAGCAGTAATTCCAAAATTTGTAAAACAATTTATGAATCATGAAAGTCCTGTGATTAACGGAGATGGGAATTACTCTCGTGATTTTACCTACATCGATAATGTTATTCAGATGAATGAACTGGCAATGACTTCTAAAAATCCGGAAGCCATTAATACTGTTTACAATACTGCATTTGGAGATAGAAATACATTAAATGATTTGGTTAAATATTTAAAAGAATATTTATCCGAGTTTGATCCAAAAATAAAAGATGTCCCAGTCGTTTATGGAGAAAATAGAGCAGGAGATATTCCGCATTCTTTGGCGAGTATTGAAAAAGCAAAAAAAATACTGGGATATAATCCGAAATATTCTTTGCAAGACGGATTGAAAGAAGCTGTAGGATGGTATTGGAATAATTTAAAATAAATTTACGATCAAGATAAAATAGATCAAATGAAAATTACAAAAATTTGCTGCATTGGTGCAGGATATGTTGGAGGGCCAACAATGGCAGTTATAGCGCAAAAATGCCCACACATTCAAGTTACGGTTGTTGATTTAAACGAACAAAGAATAGCAGATTGGAACGATCCAAATCCTGAAAATATTCCAATATATGAGCCAGGTCTTTCTGAAATTGTAGCAGAAGCTAGAGGTAGAAATCTATTTTTTTCTACAGATGTTGATAAGGCAATAGATGAGGCACAAATGATATTTATCTCGGTAAATACGCCAACCAAAACTTATGGTAAAGGCAAAGGAATGGCAGCCGATTTAAAATATATTGAGTTATGTGCAAGACAAATAGCAAGAGTAGCAAAACAAAATAAAATAGTTGTAGAGAAATCAACTTTGCCAGTTAGAACTGCTGAAGCTATTAAAAGCATATTAGATAATACTGGAAACGGTGTTCAGTTTCAAATTTTGTCTAATCCAGAATTTTTGGCGGAAGGAACTGCGGTTACAGATTTGTTAAATCCAGATCGAATTTTGATCGGTGGGGATACAACTCCTGAAGGCGAGGAAGCGATTAACGCTTTAGTAGACGTTTATGCAAATTGGATAAGCAAAGAAAAGATTTTAACAACAAATGTTTGGTCATCAGAGTTGTCTAAATTGACTGCAAATGCATTTTTAGCTCAACGAATTTCATCTATTAATGCGATGTCTGAATTGTGTGAAAAAACAGGTGCAGATGTCAACGAGGTGGCGAGGGCAATTGGAATGGATAGCAGAATCGGTCCTAAATTCTTAAAAGCTTCTGTTGGATTTGGAGGTTCTTGTTTTCAAAAAGATATTCTGAATTTAGTTTATATAGCAAAGTCATACGGATTAAATGAAGTTGCCGATTACTGGGAACAAGTCATTATTATGAACGATCATCAAAAAAGAAGATTCTCAAATAAAATTGTTCAAACATTATACAATACAGTAGCCGATAAGAAAATTACTTTTTTGGGATGGGCTTTCAAAAAAGATACAAACGATACAAGAGAATCTGCCGCAATTTATGTAGCTGATGATTTAGTAAATGAACAAGCTAAAATTTCAGTTTATGATCCGAAAGTTTCAGAAAATAAGATGTTAAGCGATCTTAACTATTTAGAAACAAGATCAAGTGAAGAAAATGTAAAAGCGTTGAATGTGTTTGACAATGCTTATGAAGCTTGCAAGGACGCTCATGCAATTGCAATCTTAACCGAATGGGATGAATTTACTACTTATGACTGGAAAAAAATATACGATTCTATGCATAAGCCCGCTTTTGTTTTTGATGGAAGAAATATTTTGAATGCTAAAGAATTAGAGTCAATTGGATTTGTTTATAATGGAATAGGTTCCTAAAGAACTTTTGTCGCGAAGTGAAAATGATGCAGAAATATGAAGTGTAATAAGTTTGCTTCGATATAAATATAAAGATGAATTGGTTCGTAGTTTATACAAAACCTAAATGGGAGAAAAAAGTTGCCGATAAGCTTAATCAATTAGGGATTGAATGCTATTGTCCCCTTATTACTCAAGTTAAGCAATGGTCAGACAGAAAGAAAAGGATAGAAGTGCCACTTTTTAATTCTTATGTTTTTGTTCAATTGGAAGATTCAGACAGGAATTTAGTTTTTCAGGTTGCCGGAGTTGTTAGATATTTGTTTTGGTTAGGGAAACCCGCAATCGTAAAAGACTGGGAAATCGAAGCGATAAAAAACAGTCTTAAAGCAACAAATATTAGTGAAGTTACTGTTTCCGCGCTTCAAGTGGGAGATAAAATTAAATTAGAATCGGGAGCATTTATTAATCAAAATGCAATTGTTCAAGAAGTTTCTAATAATTATTATACTTTAATCTTGGAAACTTTAGGATGTATTCTAAAAATAAAATATAAATAACGACGTTATCAAATAAAAATTAACAGAAGAGAAGTCTTTTTTTTAGATTTTTTCTTCTGTTTTTTTTATGAAGGAATTATTTACGGCCTGATTAATAATGTGTTGTCATTAAGTGTTTTTAAATTAACAATTTGTTTTCGAGTATTACGTGAAACCGTATTGAATAACTAGACTTATTATACTATATTTGCGCGAAAATGATTAATTTAGGCATCTGAGTCAGATATTGTGACTTGGAATGGCGAAGCCGTGAATTTTTGATAGCCTAAAGAAATTAAGAAAATGGAATTAGATAAAAATATTAAAATTGCAGTTATTGGTTTAGGGTATGTAGGATTACCATTAGCTCGATTATTTGCAACAAAATATTCTGTTGTTGGTTTTGATATAAATGAGTCTAGAGTCAATTCTTTGAAATCGGGAACTGATACAACTTTAGAAGTTGAAGATGATGTTTTACAAAAAGTATTAATTACCAATCCTGATGAAGATGCAGGTCTGTATTGTACTACTTCGATAGATGATATTAAGAATTGCAATTATTATATAGTTACAGTTCCTACTCCAGTTGATAGAAATAATAGACCAGATTTAACACCTCTTTATAAGTCTAGCGAAACCGTTGGTAAAGTTCTAAAAAAAGGAGATATCGTTATTTACGAATCAACTGTTTATCCTGGAGTAACAGAAGAGCAATGTGTGCCAGTTCTAGAGCAGGTTTCTGGATTAAAATTTAATGAAGACTTTTTTGCAGGATATTCGCCAGAAAGAATAAATCCAGGAGATAAGGAACATACAGTTGAAAAAATTCTGAAAGTTACTTCTGGGTCAACGCCGGAAATTGGGTTAAAAGTTGATGCTTTATATAAGTCTGTAATTACTGCTGGAACACATTTAGCACCAACTATAAAAGTTGCCGAAGCGGCTAAGGTTATTGAAAATTCTCAAAGAGATATTAATATCGCTTTTGTTAATGAATTGGCGAAGATTTTCAATCTAATGAATATTGATACACAAGAAGTACTAACGGCAGCGGCAACAAAATGGAATTTTTTGCCATTTAAGCCAGGCCTTGTCGGTGGACATTGTATCGGTGTTGATCCCTATTATTTAGCACAAAGAGCCCAAGAGTTCGGTTATCATCCTGAAATAATTTTAGCTGGTAGACGTTTGAACGATAGCATGGGAGAATACGTAGCTTCACAAATAGTGAAACTAATGATTAAAAAAGGAATTTCTGTAAATGGAGCCGAGTTACTAATGCTTGGAATTACTTTCAAAGAAAATTGTCCAGATGTACGAAATACTAAGATAGTCGATGTTGTTAAAGCATTAAAAGATTATGGAATTGTTGTGATGATATTCGATCCACTTGCAGATGTGCAGGATGTAAAAAAAGAGTATAATTTAGTAACATTAAATTCTATTCCCAATAATAAATTTGATGCAATAGTTCTAGGAGTTTCGCATGCGGAGTTTTTAGAATTAAACTTTGCTGAATTGCAAAAATCAAATAGTTTATTGTATGACGTAAAAGGAGTTTTAGGTGCTATAGCTGATAATAGATTATAGACTAAAAATCCTTTTTTTATTTAGAGAAAAATGGAAACAAAACAATCAATAATACATGTTATTTTAACTGGCGGAGTAGGTAGTAGATTATGGCCTCTTTCTCGCAAAAGTAGACCAAAACAATATTTAGAGATATTTGAAGGGAAATCATTATTCGAAATGACGGTAGAACGTAATAGTTATTTGGCCGATAAAGTTATGGTGGTAGGAAATGTTGACAATCATCATTTGAGTGGATTAGTTATGGATAAAACCAATACTGTTTACGTGAATATTGTAGAAGCAACACCTAGGAATACTGCAGCAGCAATTGCCTTTGCTGCTTTTGCTTCAAAGCCAGAAGATATACTAATAATTACACCTTCTGATCATATAATTGATAAAATAGAAGATTACAATAAGGCAATTCACGAAGCAATCTCTAAAGCAAAAGATGGTTTTATAGTTACTTTTGGAATTATTCCAACTAAACCAGAAACTGGTTATGGATATATCGAATCTAAGGGTGACAAAGTCTTGTCATTTAGAGAAAAACCTAACGAAACTACAGCTAAAGAGTTTATTGCAAGAGGAAACTTTTTATGGAATAGTGGTATGTTTTGCTTTAAAGCTGGTGTTTTATTGGATGAATTAAAGCAATTTCAGCCAGATATTTATGAAAAATCTAAAGCAGTTTGGGAATCTTCTGAACAAGGGTTTTTAGATTTAGAATTATCAATGCAAATTCCATCAATTAGTATTGATTATGCTGTGATGGAAAGAAGTAAAAAAATCAAAGTAGTCCCCGCATCTTTTTCATGGTCAGATCTTGGTTCTTTTGAATCAGTTTACGAATATTTAGTTTCAAAAGGACATCCTGTAGATTCTAATGGAAATATGGTAATAGGATGTGAAAGCCACACAACTTTTTTAGGCTTACGAAATACTATTTTTGTGCATACTGACACTGCCAATTTGATTTTACAAAAAGAGAATTCGCAGGATGTAAAAGATATATATAACGAATTAGAAAGACAAAAATCAGATTTATTAAATTAATAAAAGCATTTAAGAATGGAAAAAATTCTAATAACTGGCGGTGCTGGTTTTATTGGGTCTCATGTAGTAAGACGTTTTGTAAATAAATATCCAAAATATCAGATTTTTAATTTAGATGCGTTAACTTATGCTGGAAATCTTGAAAATATAAAAGATATTGAAGATAAACCAAATTACACTTTCGTTAAAGGAGATATTGTTGATGAAAATTTTATTAATGAACTTTTTGAACTTCATAATTTTGATGGAGTTCTACATTTAGCAGCAGAATCTCATGTGGATCGTTCAATTGAAGATCCTCTTGCTTTTGTTAAGACCAATGTTATTGGTACTATGAATTTGCTAAATGCGGCTAAGAATCAATGGAAAGGAAATTTTGAAGGAAAAAGGTTCTATCATATTAGTACAGATGAAGTTTATGGTTCACTAAGCTCTACTGGATTATTTACTGAAGAAACACCATATGATCCTAACTCTCCTTATTCTGCGTCAAAAGCCAGTTCAGATCATTTTGTGAGAGCTTATGGTGAGACTTATGGATTGCCATATATCTTAACTAATTGTTCTAACAATTATGGATCATACCATTTCCCAGAAAAACTAATTCCACTTTTTATAAATAATATTATAAACAACAAGCCTTTACCAGTGTATGGTGATGGAAATTATACGCGTGATTGGCTTTTTGTTGAAGATCATGCAATTGCAATAGATTTGGTTTTTCATGAAGGAAAGAATCATGAAACCTATAATATTGGTGGATTTAATGAATGGAAAAACATAGATCTGGTTAAGTTGCTATGTAAAATAATGGATGGAAAATTAGGACGAGCAGAAGGTACTTCTGAAGAACTAATTACCTATGTTAAAGATAGACCAGGCCATGATTTGCGTTATGCCATAGATGCTTCAAAAATTAATAAAGAGCTAGGCTGGAAGCCTTCAGTTACTTTTGAAGAAGGATTAGAAAAAACTATCAATTGGTATTTAAATAATCAAGAGTGGCTTAAAAATGTTACTTCGGGAGCTTACAAAGATTATTATCAAAAACAATACTCATAAAAAATATCTTTAAAATAATTTTTCCTTTAACATGAAAAAAATATTATACGTTCTTACATTATTTTTTGTATTGATTACTTTTAATGCAACTGCACAGGATATAATGAGATCTAAAGATCTAAGTACCGTAAAAGTAGATTATTTATCTGATGATGATTTAGCAAAAATTAGTACTCAGTTAAAAAGCAACAATGCAACTATCGATCAAGTTGAATCTATGGCTTTATCAAAAGGTATGAGTCAAACAGAGTTTAATAAACTTAGAGTCAAACTTAACGAGTATGAAAAGAAGAATGTTAAGGATGGTGCTAAAGATAAAAACAAGGATAGTAAATCAAAAACGGGAGAAAAAACTTCAGAGTTTGGGAGGAAACAAGGAGAAATAAAAAATGAGAAAGTAAAAGATTCTTTAAATGCATTAATTTTTGGATCAGAGCTATTTGATAATCCTACTTTAAATTTTGAACCAGATTTAAACTTGGCTACTCCAATGAATTATATTCTTGGCCCTGGTGATGAATTACAAGTAAGCGTTTATGGTGTTCAAGAATATAATGCTAATATACCCGTAAGTGTAGAAGGAAAGGTAAGTATAGACTATGTAGGGCAAATCTCTGTTTCTGGAATGTCTATTGAGGCCGCAACACAAAAAATAAAAGCGGCAATTGCTAGAGTTTACAGTACAGTTCGTTCTGGCCAATCTCAAGTTAGCATTAGTTTAGGAAAAATACGTACTATAAAAGTAACAATAGTTGGGGGTAAACAACCAGGTAACTATTCAATCTCTTCGTTAGCCACTGTTTATAATGCTTTGCATTTAGCAGGTGGACCTGGAAAAAATGGGAGTTATAGAAACATCGAATTGATAAGAAACAATAAAGTTTACAAGAATATTGATATTTATAGATTCTTAGTTAAAGGAGATCAATCTGACAATGTTGCTTTAAAAGAAAATGACGTAATTCGGATCCCAGCTTACAGCCAAAGAGTTACTGTTGAAGGAGAAGTGAAAAGACCAGGTATTTTTGAAATGAAAAAAGGAGAAAAGTTTTCAGATTTATTGAGTTTTGCTTCAGGTTTTAATGAGTTTGCTTATACAGCATCTGTAAACGTCTTGCAAAAGACTGGAAAAGAATTTAAAGTTCACGATATTAATGAAGGTGAATATAATTCTTATCAACCTCAGTCAGGAGATGTTTTTAGAGTTACGAAAATTTTAAATAGATTCGAAAATCGTATTAAGATTGAAGGAGCTGTTTTTAGACCAGATTATTATTCTTTTACAGAAGGAATGAAAATTTCTGATCTTGTAACAAGAGCAGAAGGATTAAAAGAAGATGCATATAGTAAAAGAGCACGAATTATTCGTTTAAAGACAGATTTGACAACAGAAATTGTTAATGTAGACTTAGGTGCTGCTTTATCAGGAGATCTGAATGCAGATATTGAACTAAAAAGAGAAGATATAGTTACAGTATATTCTATTCTAGATTTCAGAGAAGAATATAAAGTTACAATTGATGGTGAAGTAAAAAATCCAGGTGAATATGAATATTTTGAAAATTTAACTTTAAATGATTTAGTTATTCAAGTTGGTGGGTTAACAGGTTCTGCTTCTAAAAGGGTCGAAATTGCTAGAATGATAAAATCTGATGCTATTGATGATGCTGATCCTAAACGCATTGAATTAGTCGAGCTAGAAATTACCGCAGACAATAATGAACAAATTAAAAATTTTGTTTTAAAACCTTTTGATGTTGTAAATATACGTAGAATGGCAGTTTATGAGAAACCAGAAATGGTTAAAGTAAGTGGAGCTGTAACTTATCCGGGCAAATATGTATTAGCAAATAAGAAAGAAAGAGTTTATAATATTGTAATGAGAGCAGGCGGGTTAACCTCTATTGCGAATTTAGATGGGATGAAAATTAAACGACCAATCAAGGAAGAGCAGATTGAGCAATTGGAAAGTATAAATCTTAACTTGGAGAAAAAGGAAACATTAGAAAAAAAGGAAGGAACTTTAGATGAGTCAAATCTTAAAACTAATGATACTCTTAAATCCAAATTATCAAAAAAATTAAGAGACGAATTAAAATATACAACTATTCCAGTTAATTGGGAGAAAATTGTGAAAGATAAAAATCACTATTCAAATGTTACCTTATTTCCAGGTGATGAAATTGAAGTTGCCGTATATAACGAAGGCGTAAAAGTTACGGGTAATGTGTTATTGACATCCGAGATACCGTACAGAAGCGGAAAAGGATTTAAGTATTATATTAATTCTGTAGGAGGTGTGGATAATAAAGGTTGGAAAAGAAAAGCTTATATTATCTACCCTAATGGAAAAGCAGCTGTAACAACCTCATTTTTGTTCTTTAGATCTTATCCTAAGGTAGAGCCTGATTCACAAATTGTTGTGCCTGAAAAACCTGAGAAAAAGAAAATGAGTGCTGGAGAATGGGCTGGTCTTGGAACTGCATTTGCTAGTTTAGCATTATTAATTGTTACCGCTTTCAAATAATTTTTTAATGGGAACAGAAATTGAAAAAGACGAAATATCGTTAAAAGATTTGTTATTAAAGGGAAAAGAATGGTTTAGTTATTTACTTTCCAAGTGGAAAATTATTATGTTTGCTGGAATGATTGGAGCAATTATTGGCCTAACATATTCAATATTTAAAAAACCAGTTTATACTGCGACATTATCTTTTGCCTTAGAGGATGATAAGTCAGGAGGAGGTTTGGGAGGTGCTTTAGGCTTAGCTAGTTCTTTCGGTTTAGATTTGGGAGGAAGTGGTGGCGGAATATTTACTGGTTCAAATTTAACAGAGCTGTTTAAGTCGCGGAGAATGGTTGAGAAAACGTTATTGTCGCCTGTTAAGTTGAATGGAAAAGAAATTTCCTTGGCTGAAATGTATATTCAGAATAATGAATGGCGTAAAGATTGGATTGAAAAGCCATTTTTAAGTAATATTCAATTTTTACCTAATGAAAATCGCGAGAAATTTACAAGAATTCAAGATAGTATTTTGGGTGTAATGTATTATAATTTATCTAAAACTGGTTTGTCTGTTTTACAAAAAGATAAAAAAGTTTCTATTATTACTATTGATGTTAGTTCTACTAATGAATTATTTGCAAAATTTTTCTGCGAAGCTTTAGCAAGACAAGTAGGGAAATTTTATGTAGAGACCAAAAGTAAGAAGGCTAGACTGAATATGGATATTTTGGAGCATCAGGTGGATTCAATACGAAGAGAGTTAAACGGTGCAATTACTGGCGTAGCTATTGCAAATGATAATACGTTTAATTTGAATCCAGCACTTAATGTTCGAAGAGCGCCTTCAGCAAGAAGACAAGTAGATGTACAGGCAAATACAGCTATTTTAACAGAATTGATTAAGCAATCTGAGTTAGCAAAAGTTACTTTAAGAAAAGAAACTCCATTGATACAAGTTATTGATAGGCCAATATTACCATTGGCAAAAGAGCGATTAGGGAAATTAAAAGGGTTCATTTTTGGGGGAAGCTTATGTGCTTTTTTAGGAATTATTTTCTTACTTTTTAAACGTTTTTTAGATCAACTTAATTAATTACTGTTTATAATAAATTTAGTTCTAATTTTAATACTATTTTTAAATTTTAACTTTGATTTCTAGATTTTGTTCTTTCTAATTAGGGTAGATTATAATTCAAATCAATTTAATGAAAAATTATTCCAGAATAAAAAAAAGTGTCGTAAATGTAAAGTTTGCTTTGACTTTTTTTGTTATAAATATAGTACTTCAGTTTTTTTACAGAAAGGTATTTCTCGATGTTTTAGGTTCAGACATTCTTGGATTGAATACTACAGCGATGAATTTATTACAATTTCTAAATTTAGCAGAACTCGGTGTAGGCGCAGCTGTTAGTTATTCATTGTATAAGCCTTTAAACAATAATAATCAAAAACAGGTAAATGAGATTGTTTCTATTCAAGGTTATTTATATAGTAGAATTGGAATGGTTGTTTTAATTGCAGCAATTATTCTAATGCTTTTTTTTCCATTTTTTTTTTCTGATATTAAAATTTCTTTATGGTATGCATACACCACTTTCGGTGTATTATTAGTATCTGCACTAATAGGATACTTTCTTAATTATCAACAGATAGTTCTTGTTTCTGATCAAAAAGAATATAAATTGAATTATGCCATTCAGGGAACTAAAATTATAAAGGTGGTATTGCAAATTCTTACAATCTATTTTTTAGATAATGGATACATTTGGTGGCTTTTTTGGGAACTTATGGCGATTTTTGTGACTGTTTTTGGAATAAAATATATATTAGATATTGAATATCCATGGCTAGATACAAATATTCACCTTGGTAAAAAGTTGATGATCAAATACCCTGATATTACACATAAAACGAAGCAACTGATTACTCACAAAATTGCTGGATTTGCCTTAAATGAAAGCAGTCCTTTAATCATATTTGCATTTACCAGTCTGTCATTTGTTGCCAGTTATGGAAATTATTTACTTATTATCCTTGGAATTACAGCTCTTTTAGGTGCCGTTTTTAATAGCACAAATGCTGGAGTTGGTAATCTCGTGTCTGAAGGTAATCTCGACAAAATAATTTCTGTTTTTAAGGAGCTATTTGCATTAAGATTTTTTTTATCTTGTATTGCTTGTTATGGCGTTTATAAATTGACGCCTGTCTTTGTAGTGCATTGGGTTGGTAAGCAATATTTATTAGAAAAATCTAATTTGATTTTACTCGTCTTAATTATGTTTATTAACGTAACAAGATTAACGGTTGACTCATTTATTAATGCATATGGACTATTCAATGATATTGCTGCACCTATAATCGAAACTTTTTTAAATATTGGATTATCGATTCTTTTAGGATATTTTTTTGGTATAAATGGAATTTTGGTGGGAGTATTATGTAGTTTATGTTTAATTGTACTATTTTGGAAGCCTTTTTTCTTATTTAAAAGCGGATTTAAGTTTGACTTTATACAGTATTTTATAATGTATTCAAAACTTTTAACTACTACTGCTTTTACTTTTTGCTTGACGGAATATTTAATTTCGAAAATTAAAATAGACCCTTATCTTTCATTGTACAACTTTATTATTTATAGTTTTATTATCATTTTTATTTTTTTTATATTACTTCTAATTGGCTTCCTGAGTATTGATAATGGTATGCGCCAATTGTACTTAAGATGTAAATTATACTTGACAAAATAATTTTATGGAGGAGATTCAAGACTATTATGTAGATGGTGATTTTATCACCCGAGAACGTTTAAAACAGGGGGTAATTAAAAACGACTTTACTCGTTATCTAGCATATTTCTTATTGACATTTTGGGTTAAATTGTTACTAATGTTAAAAAAAGTTTTTTTTAAAGATACAAAGCACTATAAGTATAAATTTAGCATTTGTTGTATTTTTAAAAATGAAGAAAAATATCTCGAAGAATGGATTAATTATCATCTCGTAGTTGGTGTTGATCATTTTTATTTTTACAATAATAATTCTGATGACAATTATTTAAAAGTTCTTAGCCCGTTTATTGATAAGGGAATTGTAGAATTAATTGACTGGCCCTTTAATCACTCCCAAATGAAAGCCTACGAAGATTGTTATAATAAACATAGAAGTGATACAAACTGGTTAGCATTTATTGATGTGGATGAATTCTTATGTCCACTATCTCACACTAGTATTACATCTTGGTTGATTCCTTTTCAAGATTATCCTGGTGTTGCTGTTTATTGGAAGCAGTTTGGGTCAAATGGTAAGTTAAATCATGATTATAGTCAATTGGTTATTGAGCAATATGATCAGTGCTGGCCTAAGCCTAGTGTATTTACAAAAATGTTTTGCAATATGAATTTTCCAATTGCCGAATTTACAAATCCGCATCACTTAGGTTCGAGAATATTTGGCTTTAAGATACCAGCAATTAACCAATACAAAAAAATTATAAGTTTTGGTATAAATAGATTGTCCAACTCATCTAATTCAGCCATTCAAATAAATCACTACTGGGGCAAAGCTTATGATTCTTTTTTGGAAAGTAAAATAAATAGAAGTGATGTTTATCATCAAAATGATGATGAAATGGCACAATCACGTAAAAAACTTTTGAAATCACATGAGTCAATGTGTACTGTTCGTAATAATTCGATACAGCGTTTTTTATTGTATACTAAACTAATGATCAATAATAATAAATGTTAGTTTATATTATTCCATTTTTTGTCACTTTTTTATCATCTATCGTCTACGACGTTTGCAAGCACAATGATAAGAGTGCAGAAATCTTAATATTTATAGGATTATACTTGTATCTAACATGTTTAATAGGGTTTAGATACATGGTTGGGGGGGATAGTTTTGTTTATATGTCTTACTTTAATAGTATATCCAATAACGGAATGTTTGATATTTCTTGGGACGGTGACGGTGATGGTGGATTTCAGCCTTTTTTCGCTTTTTTATTCTCATTTGCTAAGACGATTTATCCAAGCTTTATTTTTTTTCAAATATTACATATACTAATTATTAATACTTGTCTATTCTATTTTATTAGTCAAAGGTCAGAATATCGTTTTAGTGTTTTGTTTCTGTTTTTATTAATGTTTTATATAAATTTTACAGTAGAGATTTTAAGAGAATCTTTAGCTGTAATGGTTTTTTTATTTAATTATAAAAATCTAGAAAATAATAAATGGTTAAAATACTATATTGGTGTTTTTATAGCTGTGATGTTTCATTTGTCTGCAATATTTTTAATTTTTTTACCTTTTTTAAAGTTTTTAAAATTGAATATAACTTACATTATTGTGTTATTTATCGCTCTACTTGCATTAAATCAACTAAATTATCTTTTTGTTTTTTTTGAGAATGTTGAGAAAATTAATAAAAAAGTTAATGATTATTCTGAAGCTTCGTATGGATGGAAGTCTACAGTCTTATTTTTTGTTACCAGAACATTAATTCCTGTGGGGTTACTTCTATGGGCGAAAACTAAGTTCAATATAGCAATTAAGTATGAATTTTTAATATGTGTTTTTGGCATATTAGGTATATGTTCAATTTTCAATACTATAATATTTACTAGGTTTACAAATTATATAATGCCTTTTTATTGTATTGTATTAGCGGATATTTTAATTCCTTTTTTTAGATTAAAAATCTTTACACCAGGTAAATTAATTACGACAGTAACTTTTGTAATTATGCTATTTACATATGGCTACGCTTCATTCTATTGGCCTGAAAGATATTATGTGAAATGGGTACCCTATTATTCTATTTTTAGTTATGAAGCTGAAAATGATAAATTTATTGATAGAAACTACTAATTCAATCTATGCTTGCGATATTACTATCTACCTACAATGGAGAAAATTATTTAAGAGAACAATTAGACAGTATATTTTCTCAAACATTTAAAGATTTTATTCTTTATGTTCGAGATGACGGATCACTTGATAATACGGTGAATATTCTTTATGAGTACGAAAAAGAACATGCTAATTTTGCAATAATTAATGATAATCAAAAAAGAAAGGGCGCATCTGGTAGTTTTATGTGTTTGCTTGAAAAAGTTGAGGCAGATTATTATATGTTTTGTGATCAAGATGATATTTGGTTTTCTTCTAAGATTCAAACCAGTTTAAATGCTATACAGGCGGAAGAACTAAGGTCTAAAGATATGCCAATTCTTGTACATACTGATTTGATCGTTACCGATAATAATTTGAATGTTATTTCTAAATCTTTATGGAAAAACAATAATACAAACCCTTATATAATAACTCGAAAATATTTAAAATTTGTAAATTATATTACAGGTTGTACAATGTTATTTAATCGTATTACGAGAGATCTAGCAATTTTAGATAGCAAAAATATTATTATGCATGATTTTTGGGTCGGTGTCTGCGTTGATTCAGTGAAAGGTATCATTATTACATTACCTATACCAACTATATATTATAGACAACATAGTAATAATGTAATCGGCGCATCTAAAAGCCATAGATTTCCTACTTTAGTCAGATATTTTCACGTACCAGATTTCAGATACTCTATAGATTTGTATAATATGATTAAACATAAATATAGTATGAATTTTTTTCAATACTTAATGCTTAGAATTAGATTCTATTTAAAAAGTTTATAGATGGAAAAAATAGACGTGTCCGTAATTATTGTTAATTACAATACAAAACAGATGACCAATGATTGTATTGAAAGTCTCATAAATTGCACAAAATGTAACAAGATTGAAATTATATTAGTTGATAATGCATCAACCGATGGAAGTAAGGATTTATATGAAAATGATAAGCGCATAAAGTATATATATTCGGAAGAAAATTTAGGTTTTGGAAGAGCAAATAATATAGGTATTGAATCTGCATTGGGAAAATACATTTTCATGTTAAATTCAGATACTATTATTTTGGACGATGTTGTTAGTAAGCTTTTTAATTTTGCAGAAAAAAATAACGACAATAGCTTAGGAGCCGTTGGGACATGTCTAATAAATTATGAAAAACAGGATTTGCTCTCTTTCGGACAATTTATTACTTCCAAAAGAATTTATCATAGATTGTTGGAAAATTTAAAATTGCATAAAAATACATTCGAAGAAAAAGTTTACCAAGAACTTAATGTAAAAGGGTTCGTTGAAGTCGATTTTATTTCTGGAGCGGATTTGTTTATTCCAAAATCTGTATTTAGTAAAATTAATAGCTTCGACCCAGATTTTTTTATGTACTATGAAGAAACAGATCTAGAAAAACGAATGGCAGATGCAGGTTTTAAAAGATATATAATCAATGTTAGGGATATTATTCACTTAGAAGGTGGAAGTTTTGATGATAGTGTGCCTTTCAGAAGAAAAATTCTAATGACAAAAAGTTTAAAATTATACATTAATAAACATTTTAAAGGAATTCTAAAGTCTCAAATTGTAGCTCTTTCATTTTTGATATTATTAAAGGATTTATTAAAAGTCAACTATACAATAAATCAAAACTTAACTTTAATTAAAGAAATTTTTAAATAATATAATTTATGAAAATTGCTTATATTTTGCCTTCCTTGGTAAATACAGGTCCTATTGTTGTGGTTAATAATGTAATAAAACATTTAAAATATAAGGTTGATTTAATTGACGTTTATTATTTTAATGAAACACGCGAGACTTTGAATTTTGACTGTAACGTAATCCATATTACTAAGTCTGATGTAATTGATTTTGATAAATATGACGTAATTCATAGTCATACTTTGTGGGCAGATGTTTATGTATATAAAAATCGAAAAAAAATTAAAAAGGCAAAAATAATCAGTACAATACACCAAGATACTTTTATGAGTTTTACAATTCAATTTAATAGATTTGCTTCCTTCTTCTTAGGTAATATTTGGTGTTATATTCAACGACATTTTAATTCTGTAATAGCTATATCAGATCAGTTAAAAAATCAGTATAGTAAAATATTTCCAAATATAAAAACAATATATAATGGATGTAATATTAATGACAATGAAAATGTTGACGAAGTGATAGCGAAAGCTATATTAAGTTATAAAGAAAAAGGATATAGAATTCTTGGGACGTATGCCTATATTAGTAAAAGGAAAGGCATTTCTCAGGTAATTGAAGTTCTTGAACAGCTTCCGGATTATATTTATGTTATTTTTGGCGAAGGCCCATATTTAAATACACTTAAAAGTGAAGTTGTCAAGTATAAAGTAAAAGAAAGAGTTCTTTTCTTACCATATGTTAAAGCTCCATATTCATATTTGAAGTTTATAGATATATATATGATGCCATCATATTCTGAAGGTTTTGGTTTAGCAATGGTTGAAGCTGCGTTAGCAAATAAGTCGATAGTATGTTCTAATATTCCATCCTTCCATGAAATATTTTCTGAAAATGAAGTGTCCTTTTTTGAATTAGATAATAAAAAGTCTTTACTTCAAGCTATTAATCAGGCATATTCAGAAAAAGTAGAAAAAAGTAAAAATGCAAGTCTAAGAGCAAATAAATTTTTCACATCAGAGATAATGGCTGAGAATCATTTTGCTCATTATGAAGAAATTGTTAATAAGAAATGATCTAATAATATATATTTGCAGTTAGCAAATTAAAAAAAATATTAATGTCAAGCAGAAATAAATTTTTTTTAAATCTATTATTTGAATTAATTCTAAGCCCATATTTATACACTAAGAACTTTATAAAGTGGAGCATTCAGAAACCAGAATTAAGCGTTGAAAAAAGCAGAACAAGAGTTCCCGTGGATGAAGATAAGTTATCTGTATGCATTCATGAATGGGGTGGTTATAAAGGAAAAAGATCTAAAAAAATTAAAAACATAGCAGGGTTTGATTGTGGTCTTGATTATCAATTATTAAGGTTTCAAAATTATAATGGTAAATATGATGTCGATCTTACAGTTACAATTTCTGATTCACATCTGTTTGAAAGAAAAATCGAGGATGTTAAAATAATTAACGTTCCTAATGTGGGAATGGATTTCTCTGGATATGAAACATTTTTTGAAAACATAAAAAATGCTAAAAATAAGTATGTTTTATTGACAAATACATCAGTTAATAAGAAGCAGGTTGAATTTATCGATGACTATTTGGACTTTTTTAAGGCCAACAGATCAGTTGGAATGATGGGGGTTTCTTTTAATTCGAAAATGTATCAAAGTCTTATTAGGAATAATTTTAATCCGCATTTGCAAAGTTTTTTTTTACTAACTACAACAGAAGTGTTAAAAGAGCTAGTGGAAAAAAACAAGAGTTTTCCGGGAAAGGGTGTTGATTTTAAATTAGCATTGATAAGAGAAGGAGAGATAAAATTGTCAAGGATTGTGATGGATCTTGGGTATGAATTGGTCTGTGTCTTAAAAGACGGAACTCCTTATTTTTTCAACAAAAGTTGTTTTCGTGATAATGGAAGAAATTCATGGAGAAATTTCTTTGGAGATTATCGATTATATTTGGAGGAACCTAATTCGATACATCAATTAAATATAAAGAAAGCTTAATTTCTAATTGCAATTTGCATAATTTATTTCAAAATAATTAAAGCTAACTTATGTTTTTAAAGTCTTTATATTTTTGATTCGTAAATTTTTTTAAAATGAATAAAAAAATAACTGCTTCTATTGTTTTGTATAACAGTGATGCCACGCTGTTAGAAGGTATAATAAAATCTTTTTTAGATACAGATTTGAATCTAAAAATATATTTAATAGATAATTCTCCAAATGATGCATTAAGAGTTTTGTCTTCAGACTTAAGAATAGATTACATACATAATCCTTCGAATCCTGGATTTGGAGCTTCTCATAATGTTGCAATAAAAAAAGCGATAGAATTGGGAGCACAATATCATTTTATTGTTAATCCTGATATTTACATAAAAAATGATATAATTACGCCAATGATTAAATATATAGATAGTGATTCAAAAATAGGAATGATGATGCCTCAGGTTTTAAATGTGGATGGAAGTATTCAGAATTTACCTAAATTGTTGCCTACACCTTTTAGTATATTTTGGAGAAAGTTTAAAAAACCTGTAAAAGCATATCAAAAATTTATAAATAAATATGAACTTAGAGAAGTTCCAAAGGATTTTATTTATAATACACCTATACTTTCAGGTTGTTTTACGCTGTTGAAAATAGAAGCTATTAAAAAATTAGGAATGTATGATGATGCTTTTTTTATGTACTTTGAAGATTGGGATCTTTCGAGAAGAATACATCAGCATTATAAAACAATTTACTTCCCGAAAGTGTCGGTAGTGCATGAGTATGAATCTGGAGCAAATAAAAATAAAAGACTGTTTAAGATATTTGTTACTTCGGCTTTTAAATACTTCAATAAGTGGGGTTGGTTTTTTGATGCTGAAAGAAAAAAAATAAATAATGAAGCACTGTCACAATTCAATCAATGAAAATAGCGATAACAGGAATAAGAGGTTTCGTTGGTAAAAATCTGCAAAAATATTTAGAAACAACCTACAAAATAGTTTCTATCAGTGCACGTTATGAATTAGATCAGAAATTTGAAATTAGTGCAGATGCATTAATCCATCTAGCCGGCAAAGCTCATGATTTGAAAAAAGTATCAGAACCGAAAGAGTATTTTGATGCTAATTATGAGTTAACGAAACAATTGTTTGATGCCTTTTTAGATAGTGAAAGTTTTGATTTTATTTACTTTAGTAGCGTAAAATCTGTTGCAGATAGTGTTCAAGATGTTTTGTTTGAAGACGAGAATCCTGATCCAAAATCACCTTATGGTCAATCTAAATTAAATGCTGAAAATTATATTTTATCAAAAAAAATCTCACAAGGAAAGAGAGTTTTTATTATAAGACCTTGTATGATACATGGTCCCGGAAACAAAGGAAATCTAAATTTACTTTTTAATGTAGTGAAGAAAGGAATGCCTTATCCTTTGGCAGCTTTTCATAATGAAAGATCATTTTTAGGTATTGATAATCTTAATTTTTTGATTAAAGAAATTCTTGAAAACAAAGAAATTCCTTCTGGGATTTATAATTTTTCGGACGACGAATTTTTATCCACAAATGATGTCGTAAGAATAATATCTTCTGTTTTGAATAAAAAAGACAGATTGATTAAAATTCCAAAAGGGCTTATAATTGGAATGGCTAAAATAGGAGATTTTATAAAATTTCCCTTAAATTCTGAAACCATTCAAAAACTAACAGAAAATTATCGTGTTTCTAACAGAAAGATAAAATCAGCTATTGGAATTGAAAAACTTCCATATACAGCCAAACAAGGATTAGAAAAAACTATCAAAAGCTTCATAGAAAAATAATGGAATACACAATTTTAGGAATTGTTTTAATGATTATTATGCTACTTTATTTTAAAGTAGCAGATCATTTTAATATCATTGACAAACCAAATCAAAGAAGTTCTCATACAGAAATTACTTTACGTGGTGGCGGAATAATTTTTTGGTTTTCAGCTCTGCTTTATTTTGCGCAACATATTCAAAATAATTATTTTTTCTTTACAGGTATAACTTTAGTTAGTTTAGTCAGTTTTTGGGACGACGTTCAAAGTTTATCGAATAAAATCCGAATCTCTATTCATTTTCTAGCAATCACATTAATTTTTTATGATCTAGACTTGTTTCATTTAATGCCAATTTGGGTTGTTGTAATTGCATATGTTTTAGCTATCGGACTCATTAATGCCTATAATTTTATGGATGGTATTAATGGTATTACTGGGTTTTATACTTTAGTAGTAATGGGATCTTTGTTGTATATCAATACAAAAAAACAACTTTTTATTGATGGTGCGTTAATAAAATATGCAATGTTAGCGAGTTTGGTTTTTCTTTTTTTTAATTATAGAAAGAAAGCAAAATGTTTTGCTGGTGATGTTGGAAGTATTGCTATAGCTTTTTGGATAATTTATTTGGTTGCAAAACTTATTCTAGTAACAGAATCACTTATTTGGTTATTGTTTTTAGCAGTTTATGGAGTTGATGCAGTTTGCACAATCTTGCATAGACTTTATCTTAAACAAAATATTTTTGAAGCGCATAGATTGCACTTGTATCAAGTGTTAAGTAATGAATATAAAATCCAACATCGATTAGTATCTCTTTTTTATGCGTTAGTTCAGACAGGAATTTCTTTTTTAGTGATTTTTCTTTATCAAAAAGTTCAAGATGCAATTATATTTTTAATTGTAATTTTACCATTAATTTTTCTGTACTCCTCAAAATTTTATTTATTAAACAAAAGTAATTTACGATTGAATCATGGAGCCTAAAATAATTGAGGGAGGAAAATTTTCAGATCATCGGGGAAGTATCTTATATGTGAATGATTTTAGCTTTACAAATATTGAAAGGTTTTATATTATAAGTAATTCTAAGGAAAATCCGATTCGGGCTTGGCAAGGTCATAAATTAGATACTAAAAATTTTTATTGTCTTTCAGGTTCTTTTAAAATTCATTTTATAAAAATTGACAATTGGGAGAATCCTTCAAAAGATTTGGCTATTGAGACTGTTTTAGTTACAGAATCTGATAGCAAAATTGTTCACATACCAGCCGGTTATGCAAATGCAGTAGAATCTCTAGAAGAAAATTCAAAATTAATATCCTTTTCTACATTGCCTTTAGCAAATGTAAGTGATGATGATGTTCGCTTTCCGCTAGATTATTGGTTATTCAAATAATGGAAGATAATAGAATTTACTTGTCATTATCTCAAGAAAGCGGTTATGAGCAAGAATATATAGATAGAGCTCTAAAATCGAATTGGATTACTTCTGGAGGACCAAATGTTGACGAATTTGAGGATGAACTTCAGAATTATTTTAATAATGGAAATTTTGTAGCAGCATCAAATTCAGGAACGTCTGCCATACATTTAGCATTAATTCTCTTAGGTGTTAAAAATAGAGACGAAGTAATTTGTCAGAGTATGACTTTTGCAGCTTCGGTAAATCCAATTTTATATCAAAATGCAATTCCGATATTTGTAGATAGTGAAATAGACACTTGGAATATTTGTCCCGAAAATCTTGAGAGCGCTATAAAAGATAGAATCGAGAAAGGAAAAAAACCGAAAGCAATTATAGCGGTTCATTTATACGGTATGCCTTATAAAGTGGATGAAATACATTCAATTGCTGATAAATATGAAATACCAATTATTGAGGATAGCGCTGAAGCGCTTGGAAGTAGTTATAAAGGAAAAAAATGTGGTAGTTTTGGAACATTTGGTGTTTTGTCGTTTAATGGGAATAAAATTATCACCACTTCTAGCGGGGGAGCATTAATAACTAAGTCTAAAGAGATCAAGGAGAAAGCAATTTTTTATGCTACCCAATCAAAAGATAAAGCTGTACATTATCAGCATAGTGAAATAGGTTACAATTATAGAATGAGTAATATTTGCGCTGGGATTGGTCTTGGACAAATGAAAATCTTAGAAAAGAATATTAGTTTAAGACAAGAGAATCATATGTTTTATAAAAATATTTTTAAAGAGGTAAAAAATGTAAAGCTATTTGATAACATAAGAGATGATTTTTTCTCCAATTATTGGCTAAATGCAATATTACTTGAAACAGAAGAAGTAAAAGAAAGGTTAAGACTAGCTTTTGAAAAAGTTAATATTGAGAGTCGCCCATTATGGAAACCAATGCATCTGCAACCAATTTTTAGAGGATATCCATATTATGGCAATAAGATTTCTGAAGAGTTATTCAAAAAAGGATTATGTTTGCCATCAGGATCAAATTTAACTATTACAGATAAAAGTAGAATAAAAGAAGTGATTATTGATTTCTTTAAATGAAAATAAAATTAGAAAATGAAAATCGAAGAAACATTTATAAAAGACTTGGTAATTGTAGAACCAACAGTATTTGGAGACGAAAGAGGCTACTTTTTTGAATCTTATAGTAAAACCAAATTTGAAGATTTAGGCATTGATATTGAATTTGTTCAAGATAATCAGTCATTTTCAAAGAAAGGAACTTTAAGAGGAATGCATTACCAAAATCCTCCTTTTGCACAGACAAAATTAGTTCGTGTTTTAGAAGGAGAAATTATTGATGTTGCAGTAGATCTACGAAAAGATTCTCCAACTTATGGAAAATCATTTAGCATTTTACTATCAGCAGAGAATAAAAAACAATTGTTAGTTCCTCAAGGGTTTGCACATGGATTTTCTGTGATTAGTGAAACAGCATCAGTAATGTATAAATGTGATCAATTTTATAATAAAGCTTCTGAAGGAGGAATTAAATATGATGACCCATCTTTAAGGATTGATTGGGGAATGAATCTTGAGGAGGCTATTGTTTCGGAAAAAGATCAAATTTTGCCATTTATTGAAAACTGTAATAGTTTATTTTAATGAAAAAAATTCTAGTAACTGGTGCAACAGGACAATTAGGATCTGAACTTTCAGTTTTAGCGCCTTTGCATACTCAATATGAATGGGTATTTGCAGATAGAACTCAAATTACATTAGATAATTTAGAAATACTTCAATCTCAATTAGAAGTAATTAACCCAAATATTATATTAAATTGCGGTGCTTATACAGCTGTTGACAAAGCTGAATCAGAAAAAGACTTAGCTTTTAAAGTAAATCATTTAGCAGTAGCGTTAATTGCAAAATATGCTAGAGAAAATAATGCTAGATTAATTCATGTTTCGACAGATTATGTATTTGATGGTTCTTCGTCCATTGCTTTAACTGAAGAAGCTAAGACTAGTCCTATAAATGTTTACGGAGAAAGTAAATTGGCTGGTGAAATAACTTGCTTAAAAGAAAATCCTGAATCGATTATAATTAGAACTTCATGGGTTTACAGTAAGTTTGGAAATAACTTTGTTAAAACCATGCAAAGATTAATGCAGGAAAGAGATGAAATTAATGTGGTAAATGACCAGATTGGTTCTCCAACTTATGCTGCCGATCTTGCGCAAGCAATGATTGATATTATCGGATCTGCAAAATGGATTCCAGGAATTTATAATTATTCGAATGAAGGAGAAATCAGCTGGTATGAATTTGCGTTAAGCATTAAAGAGCTTGGAGGGTATAATTGTAAAGTTGGAGGGATTCCATCTTCATCTTACCCAACTCCAGCAAAAAGACCAAGTTATTCATTATTAAATAAGGAAAAAATAAAAAAAGTTTATAATGTTAATGTTCCGCACTACATAGAAAGTTTAAAAAAGATATTTGTTTAAAAACCTAAAATCAGAATTTTAGAAAACTTGAGAAATCTAAAATCTAAAATCTAAAATTAATTTTATGAAAGGTATTATATTAGCTGGAGGTTCTGGCACAAGATTGCACCCTTTAACATTAGCGGTAAGTAAACAACTAATGCCCGTTTATGACAAACCAATGATCTACTATCCATTGTCAACTTTGATGATGGCTGGAATCAATGAGATTTTAATTATATCCACACCACATGATTTACCACATTTTAAAAAATTGCTGGGAGACGGTAGCACAATTGGCTGTAAATTTAGTTATGCAGAACAGCCTAATCCTAACGGTTTAGCTCAAGCCTTTGTAATAGGCGAAGAATTTATCGGGAAAGATAAGGTGGCTTTAGTACTTGGTGACAATATCTTCTTTGGAACTAATATGCAACAACTTTTAAAAGATAATGCTGATCCAGAAGGAGGAGTTGTTTTTGCATACCATGTTTCAGACCCAGAACGATACGGAGTAGTTGAATTTGACGAAAATAAAAATGCCATTTCGATAGAAGAAAAACCTTTAGAGCCAAAATCAAATTATGCTGTTCCAGGGCTGTATTTTTATGATAATTCTGTTGTAGAGATAGCAAAAAATATTAAGCCAAGTGCTCGTGGTGAATATGAAATTACAGATGTGAATAAAGTATATCTTGAAAAAGGAAAATTAAAAGTTGGAATTTTAAGCAGAGGGACTGCTTGGTTAGATACAGGAACTTTTAATAGTTTAATGCAAGCAGGACAATTTGTGCAAGTTTTAGAAGAAAGACAAGGCCTAAAAGTAGGATGCATTGAAGAAATTGCTTGGAGACAAGGTTTTATTGATGATGCAAGACTTGAAGAACTGGCTCAACCACTACTTAAATCAGGTTACGGAACGTATCTTTTAGAGTTTTTAAGACAAAAGAAAAAAGGTGTTAAAGTTTAATTTGCATAAATAAGTAATTATTTAAAACCTTTAATTTGTATTTTTGTATAAAGTTCAAATTTTACTGACTTAAAAAAAGCTAAATTGAATACAGAAAAACCACATAGTATAACGTCTTTATTGTATAAAACCTTTTCCCCAAGAAATCTTAGGGCAAATATCAATAATTTGAGTTATTTGCCGAGATGGATTATTGTTGCAATTGACGTAATGGTTTTGTTCTTTTCATTTTCATTCACTTATTTGCTCTTTGATGGAACGGCGATTGGATATATTATAACATCCCATGATTTTTATTTTGTAGCTAGTTTAATAACAGTAAATATATTTTTCTTTTGGCTTTTTAGAACCTACTCTGGTATTATTAGGCATTCATCATATATTGACGCCATAAAACTGCTTTTTTCTCAAATGTCAGTTTTAGTGTTTTTCTTATTTGTGAATTTAGTATTTGAATTATACACAGGGCATAAAGCTTTTCTAAATACTGCTCTTTTTATTAATTTAGTTTTGTCTTTTTGTGGTTTGTTTTTATATCGTGTAATTGTAAAGCAGACTTTTGAAATGTATTTTTCGGAAAAAGCTACAACAAAGCTCGTGCGAACAGTTATTTATGGTACAGATGCAAATGCAATTTCAGTAGCTAATGCTTTAAAATTTGAAACTCCTTCACGATTTAAAATTGTTGGATTTGTAGATAAGAATAATCAGAATGCGTCTAAACGTATGCTGGATCTTCCTATTTTAATTTTAAGAAAAAAACTTCCAGCCCTTATGCGTTCCGTTGCAGCTGAGGGAGTTATTATTGCTGACAAAAGTTTAACAAAAGATGAACAGTTAATTATTGTTGATCAGTGTTTAGAGTTTAACTACAGAGTATATACCGTTCCACTAATATCTGATTGGGAAAACCAAAAAGAGATTTCTCAGAAAGTAAAAAATATACAGATCGAAGATCTATTAGAAAGAAAACCTATAGTTTTAGATAGCAAATCAATCTCTAAACAATTAAAAGATAAAACAATTTTAATTACTGGAGCTGCTGGTTCAATTGGAAGCGAGATTGTAAGACAGGTTCTGAATTTCAATCCGAAAAATGTTATTGTTTTAGATCATGCTGAGACGCCTTTACATAATTTATGTTTAGAAACGCAAGCCATGAATTTTACCACTAAAATTGTTGCTGTAATTGCAGACGTTAGAAGCAAAAAAGCATTGGATAAAGTTTTTAAAAACTATAATCCCCATGTTGTTTTTCATGCTGCAGCATATAAGCACGTTCCTTTGATGGAAGAAAACCCTGCTCAGGCAATTCAGACTAACATAAAAGGAACTAAAAACCTTGCGGATTTAGCTTGTAAATATCGAGTGAAGAAATTTGTAATGGTTTCTACAGATAAAGCTGTAAATCCAAGTAACGTAATGGGCGCAAGTAAGCGTATCGCTGAAAAATATGTTCAATCTTTGTTCTTAAAAAATCAAAGAGAAAATGTTGAAGGAGGTACTAAATTTATTACGACTCGTTTTGGAAATGTTCTAGGATCAAATGGATCCGTTGTTCCTTTATTTACGAAACAAATTGCAGAAGGAGGGCCTGTAACTATTACGCATCAAGATATTATTCGTTATTTCATGACAATCCCAGAAGCTTGCCAATTGGTATTAGAAGCAGGTGCGATGGGTAATGGTGGAGAAATCTATATTTTTGATATGGGTAAACCCGTTAGAATTATTGATTTAGCACGAAAAATGATTAAATTGGCCGGTTTTATACCAGATAAAGAAATTAAAATTAAAATTGTTGGTCTAAGACCTGGAGAAAAACTTTATGAAGAATTATTGAATGATACTTCTAAAACTCTTCCAACATATCACAATAAGATCATGATTGCACAAGAGATTCAAGATGAGTACGAAACCCTTCATAATGATGTTGATGAATTAATTGGCATTGCTGATTTTTACGAAAATGATGATATAGTAGCAAAGATGAAAAAAATTGTTCCAGAATTTAAAAGTATGAATTCTACTTTTGAAGTTTTAGACAAATAATATATTAAAGCAAAATAATAATTTCAATATAAGCAAAAGGTGTTTTTTTTTAAAACGCCTTTTGACATTTTTAAACAAATTTTAAAATGTTAAAAATCTTGTTAATTTTTTAAAAATAAGATCTTCTGTTCTTTTAAATGGATTCTAAAAACACAAATGATTGGCTGTTTGAAATAACACCCAAAAATAAATTCTTTTCGCTAAATTTTAAAGAGATTTGGCAATACCGAGATTTATTAATGCTCTTTGTAAAAAGAGACATAATTACAGTTTATAAGCAGACGGTTTTAGGACCACTTTGGTATCTTATCCAGCCTTTGTTTACTTCTATAACTTTTACGATAATATTTAATAATGTTGCTGGAATTAAGACAGGATCCATTCCGCCATTTTTATTTAATCTGGGAGGAATCATGGTTTGGAATTATTTTACTGCCTGTTTGAATGGGACTTCAGATACATTTAAATCTAATGCTAGTATATTTGGAAAAGTATATTTCCCAAGAATTATAACACCCTTATCAATAGTTATCTCAAACTTGATCAAATTTGGAATTCAATTTGGAATATTTATTTTCTTTTACATTTTGTTTTATTTTCGAGGAGCTGACCTAAGCCTTAATATATCAATATTATTTTTCCCAATTTTAATTTCATTTATGGGAATTTTAGGATTAGGTTTGGGAATGATGATCTCTTCAATGGTTACAAAATATAGGGATTTAAATAATTTAGTTAGTTTTGGCGTGCAATTACTAATGTATATATCTGCTGTAATGTATCCAATGGAATTAATAAAAGAAAAGCTTCCAAAATTTGGTTGGATTGTAGAATATAACCCATTGGCTTATGTAATAGAAACGTCGCGATATATGCTTTTAAACATTGGGAGGATATCAATTTTAGGGTTAGTATATACAATGGCAGTTACGTTAGTTGTCTTTTTTGCTGGATTGTTAGTTTTTAATAGAACAGAAAAAAGCTTTATTGATACCGTATAAATGAAAGATATTATTTTAAAGGCCGAAAATATTTCGAAACAATATCGTTTGGGAGAAGTTGGAACTGGAACTTTAAGTCACGATTTGAATAGATGGTGGCATAAAATTCGCGGAAAAGAAAATCCATATTTAAAAATTGGCGATACTAACGATCGCTCTACAAAAGGAACTTCAGATTATGTTTGGGCTCTACAAGATATTAATTTTGAAGTTCAAAGAGGTGAGGTCATAGGAATTATAGGAAAAAATGGAGCAGGAAAATCTACACTTTTAAAAATTCTTTCAAAAGTAACCGCTCCAACTACTGGTAGTATAAAATCCCGCGGAAGAATAGCATCTTTGTTAGAAGTAGGTACAGGTTTTAATGGTGAAATGACTGGAAGAGAAAATGTTTTTCTCAATGGAGCCATTTTAGGGATGACCAAAAAAGAAATTACCTCAAAACTAGACGAGATTATTGAATTCTCAGGATGTGAACGTTATATTGATACTCCTGTAAAAAGATATAGCTCTGGAATGACTGTTCGTTTGGCATTTGCTGTTGCTGCTTTTCTTGAACCTGAAATTTTGGTAGTAGATGAGGTTTTGGCGGTTGGTGACGCTGAATTTCAGAAAAAGGCAATTGGGAAAATGCAAGATATCTCTAAAGGACAGGGTAGAACTGTTTTATTTGTTAGTCATAATATGGCTGCAGTTAAAAGCTTGTGTACTAAAGGCATAGTGATGCAATTTGGAAAAGTAATCTTTGAGGGTGGTATTGAAGATAGCATAAATTATTATTCTGAAGTTTTCTCAGAAACATTTAAAGATGAGGCTGCCCATAAAGATTATGCAAATAAAATTGAAGTTAGAGCTTCAAACTTTGAAGTTAATGGCAAGCTTATCAATAGTGGAGCTGCATTATTTTTAGGACAAAAAATTAAAATGAAATTACAGTTTCTAATAAAAGATAATTTAGACGATGTATCGATTGCTTTTGATGTGATTAACAGAAATGGAGAATTGGTTTCCCACTTAACAAATGAAGACGATGGGTTCTATATTTATAAATTAGGAACTGGTGATTTTTTAAACATTGAAATTGAAACAGCAGAATTACTATTTATACCGGGGTATTATTCTATAAATCTTTGGGTAGGAATAGCTCAAACACAAGGTTTGTATGAAATTAAGAATTTTTTTTCTTTCGTGTTGGAACAAAGTAATTATTCAAAAAGAACCAAAGCTTTACCACAACATGCAAAAATGTATTTGCATTCTAATTGGCACATATCTGAATAACTAAAGATGATTAAGAGATTTTTTTTAAGAAGTTTAAGTTCTTTCCGTTTTTTAGTTTTTGAAATAATTAGAGCTCCATTTTATTCTTTATTTGTACAAGATATTTCACAGTCTTTATCTCATACTATCTCAATTGTATCTACAAAAGAGACTTTGGATGAAGTTGAATCCTCAATAATAAATAATCAAAGAGGCGCTTATTTAAGATTTGGAGACGGAGATGTTTTTCTGATGAACGGAGGAAAGGACTCTTATCAAACAAATAATAAAAAGCTTTCAGAAGAAATGAAAGAAGTCTTTTTGATGCAAGGTTCGCATATTTACAAATGTCTAGCAATACATTCGGATAGATTTGGGTACGAAAAAGGAATGTCAAAGGGAAATCACAAAAATGAAGATAAACTTGCATTAAAATTATTTACTGATTGCTTTATATATTTTGTAGGTTGTAGAATATATAGTCCAGTCGCTTTACATTTTAGTTCTACGAATAATGTTTTAAGAGCAAATTCATTTTTAAAAACTTTAAAAAAATATACTAAAATATTTGTTGGAAATCAATCAGTGGATATGGATCTAAAAGAATTGCTTTTTGGATGTAAAACAGTGCATGTAAGAACTCCTGAAAAAGATGCTTATGCAGAAATTGATAGAATTGAAAATGAGGTACTGAACTTAATTTCAGCAAATGATGGCTTTTTTGTAATAACTATTGCAATGGGGTGCTCAGGTAGGCCATTGATGAAAAGAATTTGGGACCAAAATCAAAATGTTTTTTTATTTGATTTTGGTAGTTTATTAGATGGAATCTCAGGGAAAAATTCTAGGAAATGGCTAGAAATAAATAATCTAGATCTTAATTTATTATTACGAGGATTAGACGCAATCGAATGAAAGATAAAAGAGTTGGAGTTGTAATAGTTACATTCAATGGAATGAAATGGATTGAGAAATGTCTGGCTAGCTTAATGGATAGTACTATTCCGCTATCCATAATTGTAGTAGACAATAATAGTACTGATGATACTGTTTCATTTATAAAAAATAATTTCAATAATGTACTTCTATTCGAACAAACTAAAAATCTAGGATTTGGAAAAGCAAATAACCTAGGGATAAGTTACGCGCTAAGACAGAATGTTGATTTTGTTTTTTTATTAAATCAAGATGCTTGGATCGAGCGAGATACTATACTAAATCTTATTGTTGCGTATCAGAAAGAACCGCAATATGGAATTGTTAGCCCAATGCATTTAAATGGTAGAGGAGATGCTTTAGACTATAAATTTTCATTATATATAAACCCTTCAAGGTGTAAAAATATATACTCGGACATTTATTTAAAGAGTATAAAAACGACTATTTACGAAGCTGATTTTGTTAATGCCGCTGCTTGGCTGATTTCAAGAGAATGTATAGAAAAAGTTGGCGGGTTTAATCCTTCTTTTTTCCATTACGGAGAAGACGATAACTACATACAAAGAATTAAATTCCATTCTTTTAAGTTAGGTGTATTACCTACTTCTACTATTTTTCATGATAGAGATACTGCTTTACATAGCAATATATATTTTCAAGATGAAGAGGTACTTTATCAAAGATCATTAGTTTTAAAATTTTCTGATCCATCTAATAATTATGGTTTTCAAAGTGAATATAAAATAAATTTTCTTGCATTTGCAAGGTCTATTGTTTTTTTGAATACAAGAGCTATTAAAAAGAATATTTTGAAAATCAGGATTTTAAACCAATTAGATAAGGAGAATATCTTAAAAAACAAAAATGAAAGTAAAAAAATAAAACCATCTTTTCTATAGTTAAATGAATAATCCATTAATCTCAATAATAATCCCAACTTTCAACCGTGCACATTTAATAGGTGAGACACTAGATAGTGTACTAAAACAAAATTATCAAAATTGGGAATGCATTATTGTTGATGATGGTTCAACGGATAGTACTGTAGAAGTAGTTAATAGATATGTAAAAAAAGATAGTCGTTTTCAATTTCATGATCGCCCCTCCGATAGAAAACCTGGTGGGAACGCTTCTAGAAATTATGGATTTGAATTAGGCAAAGGTGAGTTTGTTAACTGGTTTGATGATGATGACATAATGATCGATACTTTTCTTAGCGAAAAGCTCGAACTGTTTTCTGAAGAGATTGATCTAGTTATCTGCTCAGGAATTTATACCGATCAAAACCTGAACGCATTGGAAAATATAGATTTAAAAATAAAATCTTACTTATTTAAAGACTATGTTTTATGGAAACTTCAAATACTTACTCCGTCGATTCTTTTTAGAAGAAGCTTCTTAAATAATAAAGAATTGTTTAACGTTACTATTACAAGAGGCCAAGAAACAGAACTTTTTTCAAGATTATTCTATAATTTGAGCCCAGAAAAGTTTAAAATCTTAAATAAACCATTGTTTTTGTATCGCCAGCACATTAAAACAAAAAGTGCTGCAAACTTTAGTTATGTAAAACTATTTGAGGAATCTAGAACGATAATTGCAGTTGAGAATTTGAAAAAAAGTATTCAATTGAATGATTTAGAGTTAATTGGCCAATATTGTTTGATTATAGTACATTCATTTTATAGAGGGTTAGAGCAAAAACATTTAAAAAAAAGTTTTTTTATTTTACGAAAAGCTAGTATGTCATTCTTTATAATAAACAAAAAAATAGGAATTGAATTTTTTTTAAGCTCATGTCTCTTTATTTTAATTAATAGAGGTAGTTATAAAGTTGAAAAATATTTTAAAAAATCGATAAAAAAAGCATTATGATAAGTTCTTTGCAAAGCAGCGAAGTAGACAAAAAATATTTAGCTCAATAATATGGACGTACTTGTTTCAGTAATTATACCATGTTACAATGATTACAAATATATAAATGAAGCTATAAGGTCAATTAATAATCAAACATATAAAAATGTTGAGATTATTATTATTGATGATGGATCTGATATACAAACGAAAGAAGTTCTAAAAAACATTATTCAGGAAAATGTAACTATAATTTATCAAGAAAATGCAGGTCCTAGTGTTGCAAGAAATAATGGCATAGAGCGCGCTAAAGGAGATTTTATTTTAACTCTAGATGCTGATGATTATTTTGAGTCTGTATTTATTGCTAAAGCTTTAAAATTACTTGAGAAAAGTGAGAAAGTTGGTTTGGTTGGTTGCTGGATTAAAGCTTTTATTGATAAAAAAGTTGTAGAAACATATAGGCCGAAAGGTGGTCGTGTTGAAGATTTTTTGGTGCAAAATAATGTGTCAGGAAATACACTTTTTAGAAAAAAATGCTGGCAGGATACAGGGGGATATGATGTACAAATGAGAACGGGATATGAAGACTGGGAATTTAATTTGTCTGTTGCTAAAGCTGGCTGGGAAATTATTGTTATAGAAGAATTTCTGTTTAATTACAGAATAAAAAAGGTGTCAAGAAATTCTGAAGCAAATAAATTTCATAGATATGAATTATGGAAATATATTTATTTAAAGCATCAAGATTTATGGATTGCGAATCATGAGTTAATGATAAATGAAACTTTTCTGAAAATAGAAATTTTAGAGAAGGCAACACACAATCTTCGAAAATCCATTAATTATAAAATTGGAAAATTAATCTTAGCTCCGTTCCGATTTATTAAACATATATTCATTAAGAAAACAAAGTGAAATTTAGAGCAATACAAATAAATTAATGCCTTGTAATGTGTTGCACTCACAGAAGACAATAATGTATGCGCTATTTCTCGATTTGAAAATGGATGTGTTAAAAAAAATAGAAAAACAATTTTGTATGAAAATCTTACTTATCTCACTAAACTCAATTCATGCTGCGCGCTGGATAGAAAATTTAGAAGAATCTGAACACGACCTTTATTGGTATGATATATTAGGGAGAGGACAGATTGAGACAAAAGGCACAGTTAACCAGATTTTGAACACTTCAAAAAGAAAATTACCATACATTAAGGGAGAATTTTGGATGTCAAAAAAACTGCCCAATTTTTATCGCTTAATTTATCCTTATCTCGCAACTACAGAAAATGAAGTTTTAGAAAAGATTATAAAAGAAATTAATCCAGATATTATTCATAGTTTTGAAATGCAGTCTTGTTCTTATCCAATAATTAAAACAATGTATAAGTTTCCAGAAATCAAGTGGATATACTCTTGCTGGGGTAGTGATTTGTTTTATTATCAAAATATAAAAAGACATAATATAAAAATTAAAAAAGCTCTCTCAAGAATAAATTTTATTCACACAGATTGTTTAAGAGATTATCAAATCGCTAAAGATTTAGGTTTTAAGGGAAAACATGTAGGAATAATCCCAGGAGGAACAGGTTATAAATTAAAAGATCTGGAAAATTTGAAACTTGATTTTTCAAAAAGGAAAATAATTCTTGTAAAAGGCTATCAGCATCGATTTGGAAGATCAATTAATGTCGTAAAAGCTTTACAGCAATGTCTTCCTGTGTTATCAGAATGTGAAGTGGTTCTTTTCGGAGCACACCAACAGGTTGTAGACTATGTAAAGCAAAATAATCTTCCATTCGTAACATTTGGTAGGAATGATTTGTCGCAAAATCAAGTAATGCAATTAATGGGCAAATCACTTTTGTATATTGGGAATAGCATTTCAGATGGAATGGCAAACACCTTATTAGAAGCAATCGCAATGGGGGCTTTTCCTATTCAATCAAATCCAGGAAATGTTTCGGCTGAAATTATAGAAAATGGCATTAATGGACTTTTGATCGAAGACCCTGAAAATGTTGATTTAATTTCTGGACTAATAAATCAGGCCATTGTGAATAAAGAAATGTTGAGGAATGCATATACGATAAATGAAAAAATAGCTCAAGAAAAATTAGAATATAGGGATAATCAACAGAAAGTAATAAATATGTATCGAAATCTTCAAGCGAGTTTATAAATGCGAGTTAGATTAATCCAAATTTGAGATCCTTCTATTGCTAGCAAAATATTTTATTAATCATTAGTATTATCTATTCTTACAGAAAAATCAATACTCAAATCTAAACTTTTTATATCGAATAAAAATAATGAAAACAATACTTATAACTGGCGGTGCCGGAAATGTAGGAAGTGCAATGGCAAGCAAATTAGCGGAAGATGCAAGCTGTCAAATTGTAATAATAGATAACCTGTCGACAGGTAATGTCAATAAAATTCCCAAACGAGAAAATATTGTTTTTATTAAGGCTGATGCTAATAATTATAATGATATTGTGCCAATTTTTGGAAGATACAATTTTGATTTTGTTTTTCATTATGCAGCTGTTGTTGGCGTTAAAAGAACTTTAGAAAATCCTATTTTAGTTTTAAATGATATAGAAGGGATAAAAAATATACTTTCTCTTTCAAAAAACTCTGGAGTAAAAAGAGTTTTTTATTCGAGTTCATCAGAAGTTTATGGTGAACCGTTCGAAATTCCTCAAAATGAAAAAACCACTCCTTTAAACTCTCGTTTGCCATATGCAATCGTAAAAAATATTGGAGAAGCTTTTTTTAGATCTTATTATCAAGAATATGGTTTGGAATATACTATTTTTCGTTTTTTTAACACATATGGACCAAATCAAAGTGAGGATTTTGTAGTGCCTCGTTTTGTTAAAGCCGCTCTTAAAAATGAACCTATTTATTTATACGGTGACGGTTTGCAAACACGATCTTTTTGTTATGTAGAAGATAATATTGATACATGCATAAAAGCATTGATGGAAGATAAATGTGTAAATGATGTTTTGAATGTTGGAAGTGACATTGAAATAGCTATTTTAGATTTAGCGCAAAAAATTATTACTATCACAAATTCTAAATCAGAAATTATTTACTTACCTGCTCTAGAAGAGGGAGATATGCTAAGAAGATGTCCTGATACGACAAAAATGAAAGCTCTTTTAGGAAGAGAATTAATTTCTTTAGAAAATGGAATTAAAAAATTAGTAGAGTATTATGAGAATAGGAATTAATCCTGAAAAAGAGAACAAGAATCTTACGATTGAAAATTATCATAGAATAATAATTCCTGTTTACATTCCTCATTTCGAAGGATATTTTGAAGAAGCATTTGAGATCTTCAAGCTATGTTTGCAATCTCTCTTAAAAACAGTGCATACAAAAACACGAATTACAATTTATAATAATAATTGTCATCCAGCTGTAAAGGATTTTATTGATGCAGAATTTGAAAGGTCAATTTACATTGACCAAGTTTTTCATTCGAAAGAAAATTTAGGGAAAATTAACGCTATTTTGGCAGGCTCTAAAGGTAATTTGGAGCCATTGATTACGATCACAGATGCAGATGTTTTATTTGAACAGGGTTGGCAGGCTGCCGTCGAAGATGTGTTTGTTCATTTTCCAGAAGCAGGTATGGTTGGTCCTGTGCCAAATAGCAGGGCACTAACAAATTTTACTTCAAGCACATGGTTTTATGGGATGTTTAATGGAAAATTAAGATTTCAAAAAGTACTTGACCCAGAAGCAATGCATAAATTCGATGTGAGTTTAGGTAATAAAGAATTGATATATAAATCTGTTCATTTGGAGAAATATTTAGTTCTGAACAATAAAAAAAAATCTGGAGAAGCAGTTGTTGGATGCGGACATTTTGTAGCCACTATCAAAAGAGATGTTTTTGATAAAGGCACAAATGAACCAGCTTTCATAAAAATAGTAGGCGGTGTCGAATCAAAATTTATAGATGCACCAAATGATAATCTTGGTTATTTAAGGCTTGCGACAAGAAAAAATTATGCTTTCCATATGGGTAATAAAAAAGAACAGTGGATGAGTGATCTTTTTTCTAATTTAACTGAAGAAACTTCTAATGGAATTGATATTAATGAAATTAAAGATAGAAAAATTGGCTTTTTTTCAAGAAAAATTGGTTTGTTTATTTTGCGTTTAGCTTATAATAAAAAAACAAGACCTTTTATTTTAAAAAGATTAGGCTTGCCAAATCCTTTAAATTATTAACGCAAAAGTGAAAAATATTTTTCTTGGTCGTAGAGTAACTCTAATATCTCACAGCCTCCTTTTTGATTCACATATAACCAAATTGATTATATTGTTTGTGAGTAACCCAAAAGTAGATTGTAGATAATGAATCCATCCATAAAAAACAGAAAACAATAAGGTGAAATCAAATTCGAAACCATTTATTATTGCAGAAATAGGTCAGGCACATGAAGGTAGTCTTGGAATTCTGCATTCATATATAGATGTTCTAGCTCAGACAGGTATTGATGCTGTGAAATTTCAAATGCATATTGCGGAAGCTGAAAGTAGTGAACATGAACCTTTTCGTGTAAAATTTTCATTAGAGGATCAATCAAGATTCGATTATTGGAAACGAATGGGGTTTTCCTTAGAACAATGGAAGGGAATAAAAAAACATTGTGATGAGGTAGGTTTACAATTTATTTGTTCACCTTTTAGTAATTTGGCAGTTGATTGGTTGGAAAAACTACGAGTGGAACAATACAAAATTGGTTCTGGCGAGGTTAATAATTTTCTGATTTTAGAAAAAATTGCCCGTACAGGAAAACCTCTAATTTTATCATCAGGTATGAGTTCTTATGAAGAACTAGATAAAACAGTTGAATTTTTAAAAGAAAGAAATGTTGAGTTTTCCATTCTCCAATGCACTACCTCATATCCAACCAAACCTGAAGAATATGGGTTAAACGTAATCGAAGAATTGAAAAATCGTTATAATGTGCCCATTGGTTTTTCTGATCATTCAGCAAAAATAGAAACATGTATAGCGGCGACTTCTTTAGGAGCAAGTATTTTGGAATTTCATGTTGTTTTTGATCGGGCAATCTTCGGGCCAGATTCAAAATCGTCATTAACTATTTCAGAAACAAAAGAATTAGTGTCGGCAGTAAGAAATATTGCGAGTGCATTGTCTAGTCCTATTGATAAAAACGATAATCAAAATTTTTCTTCATTAAAACAAATTTTTGAGAAATCATTGGCCATAAATAAAAATCTCCCTAAAAATCATGTTTTGACTTTTGATGATTTAGAGTCAAAAAAACCAAAAGGTTTTGGAATAGATGCTTTACGTTTTCAAGATGTAGTAGGAAAAACTTTAAACAAAGATTTGAAACAATGGGATTTCTTAAATGAAACGGATCTTTTCTAAAATTAGATTCTTTTTTATCTCGGTTTGTTAAAATATAATTATTCAAAATGCAAAAAAGAAAAATAGCTGTTGTGATTACGGCACGTCCATCTTACAGTCGAGTAAAAACAGTATTGTCTGCAATTCAAGAACATCCAAATTTAGAATTGCAATTAATCATCGCCGCATCGGCCCTATTAGATCGTTATGGTAGCGCAGTAAATTATATCGAAAAGGATGGTTTTGTGATTGCGGCTAAAGTTTTTAATGTTTTAGAAGGAGAAAATCTAACCGCGGCGGCTAAGACTACAGGAATCGGAATTTTGGAGCTTTCTACTGTTTTTGATAATCTAAAACCGGATATTGTTGTAACTGTTGCTGATAGATTTGAAACTATGGCAACTGCTGTTGCAGCTTCTTATATGAATATTCCTTTAGCACATATTCAAGGAGGAGAAGTCACAGGGAATATTGATGAAAAAGTACGTCATGCTATTACAAAATTAGCTGATTATCATTTTGTAGCTTCTGAAAGTGCTAGAGAAAGAGTTATAAAATTGGGTGAAGATTCTGAAATGGTTTTCAATACAGGGTGTCCTTCAATTGACTTAGCCTCAGAAATAATAAATAGCAAAAAACTCCCATTTGATCCTTATGAAAAATATGGTGGTGTCGGAGCAAAGCCTGATTTATCTGAAGGTTATTTGGTGGTCATGCAGCATCCTGTAACAACCGAATATAAGGATTCTAGAAAACATGTAGAAGCTACACTTGAAGCAGTGTATAAATTAAATAAACCTACATTATGGTTTTGGCCAAATGTAGATGCAGGAGCAGATGGGACATCAACAGGAATTCGTGCTTTTAGGGAACAGCGTCACTTGCCAAATGTTCATTTTTTTAAGAATATGGAAGGTAAAGATTTTTTGCAGTTGTTAATGCATAGCGATTGTCTGATAGGAAATTCTAGCGTGGGAATACGTGAATGCGCTTATTTAGGAGTTCCGGTAGTAAATATTGGTTCTCGTCAGAATAGAAGAGATCGAGGAGGAAATAGTGTAGATGTTGATTATTCGCAGGAAGAGATAGAAAAAGCAATTGTAGATTCTGTCGAGAAAGGAAAAATTGTTTCATCATCTATATATGGAGATGGAAAAGCAGGCATCAAAATAGCAGAATTATTAACAAAAGTTCCTCTGCAATTTCACAAAACAATAATGTATTAATATGAAGGTTCTAGCAGTGATTCCAGCCCGAGGAGGTTCGAAGGGAGTACCAGGAAAAAATATTAAAGAACTTGGAGGAAAACCATTAGTTGCACACGCAATAGAATGTGCTATTCAGTCTAACTGTGTGTCTAAAATTGTATTATCAACTGATGATGAAAAAATTGCTGCTATAGGGAGGCAATATGATATTGATGTAATGAAAAGACCAGCTTATTTAGCTGAAGATAATAGTAATGTTGTAGAAACTGTAGAATACATGCTTCAAGAATATGATGAAGATTTTGATCTTATAGTTTTATTACAGCCAACATCACCATTACGAACCTATTCAGATTTGAATAATATTGTTAATCTGTTAATTGATAGAACAGAAATTGACGGTATAATTAGCGTAGTACCAATGAATGATATACATCCGGCAAGAATGTACAATCTAATGGAGAATGATGAATTAACTCCATTAATTGGCATTGGAGAAAATATGAGAAGACAAGATTTGAAACCTGTATTCTATAGGAATGGGTGTTTTTATGCAGTAAGAACTAAAGCTTTTGTGTCACAAAAAACTTTTATGGTCGAAAAAAAATTAGCTTATGCAATGAACCCAGATTGGTTAGTTAATATAGATACAATGAGAGATTTCAAATTAGCAACACTTTTATATGAAGACTGGAAAAAAGAAACTATTAATAACTGAACCTGATAACTTTAGTAAAAAGGCATTAGCAATTTTAAACCAAGTCTTTGAAGTAAGATCTATAAAAATAAAGGATCGAGCGGAATTGAAACTTGAGATTTCTAGTGTTGATGCTGTTTTTATAAGGCTTGGATTTGTAATTGATAAAGAAATTTTAGATAAAGCAGGTAACTTAAAATATATATTAACTGCCACAACGGGGCTCGATCACGTAGATGTAGATTATTTTGAAAATTTGGGAGGTGTGGTAATTTCACTAAAAGGTGAAATAGATTTCTTAAAAAGTATACCATCGACAGCAGAACATACATGGGCATTACTACTTGCATTAATAAAAAAAATCCCAAGTTCTTTTGAACATGTGAAAAATGGAGGATGGAATAGAAATTTGTTTATTAATACGAATCTAAAAGAGAAAAAAATAGGGATTTTAGGCCTAGGGCGAGTTGGCGTACAAGTTGCTGATTTTGCTAAAGCTTTTGGAATGAAGATTGGCTATTTTGATGTTAAAAATGTAGAGAGTGAATTTCTGAAATTTACTACACCTAAAGAACTGTTTAGTTGGGCTGATATTATTTCGATACACATTCCATTTTCTGTAGAAAACGAAAAATTTATTAATAAAGAATTATTGTCTTTTGTAAAAAAAGAAGCATTATTAATCAATACTTCTAGAGGAGGCATTTGGGATGAAAACGAAATTGCAAGATTAATTGAGCATGGTAATATTGGTGGTGTCGCATCAGACGTTTTGGAAGATGAATTAAAAGGAGAAAAATTAATAGTGAATCCGTTGGTTGATTTAGCCAAACAAAATTTTAATGTTCTTATTACGCCTCACATAGCGGGAGCAACTAAAGAATCTATGGAAATGACAGAAGAGTTTGTCGTAAAAAAGCTCCTTTTAAAAGAGAATATTTTTTCTGATTTATAGTTTTTATAGCTAATAAAATTATAAAAAATTAATCATTAGCTTTGCGCGCATTTATAGATATTTTAGCACATTAAAAATACAATCCAATTTTAAGAATATTTATGTTTTTTAACTCTATAGCTTTTGCTCTTTTTCTGCCAATTGTTTTCTTCTTATATTGGTTTGTTTTTAATAAAAACAAAAGCACGCAAAATGCATTGTTAATTGTTGCGAGCTATTACTTCTACTCTTGCTGGGATTGGAGATTTTTATTCTTATTAGTTTTTTCAACTTTTCTAGATTATTATACTGGAATTCAAATTGAAAAAGGAAGATCTCAGAAAAGCCGAAATTTTTGGTTTTGGCTCAGCATCACAGTAAATCTTGGTTTTTTAGGGTTATTTAAATATTATAATTTCTTCGCTTCTTCTTTCGCAGAATTACTGACTTTAGCTGGATTTAAAGCAAACCCTCTTTTGCTGAATGTTATTCTTCCTGTTGGAATTTCATTTTATACATTTCACGGACTTTCGTATGTAATAGATATTTATTTTAAAAGAATAAAAGCTGAATACAATTTTGTGGATTATTCTTTGTTTGTAAGTTACTTTCCACTTCTCGTTGCTGGGCCTATAGAAAGAGCAACTCATTTATTGCCTCAGGTTAAAGTAAAAAGAGAATTCGATTTTCAGATAGCTAAAGAAGGTGTTTATCAAATCATTTGGGGACTAGTTAAAAAAGTAGTTATTGCAGATACATGTGCACCTTATGCAAATGCCATTTTTGATAATTATACTTCAATGAATTCTTTCTCACTTATAGTTGGAGCTATTTATTTCGCTTTTCAGATTTATGGAGATTTCTCAGGATATTCAGATATTGCTTTAGGAGTTTCGAAATTATTCGGTTTAGATCTGTTAAGGAATTTTAATTATCCCTATTTTTCGAGAGACATTGCAGAATTTTGGCGCCGCTGGCATATTTCACTTTCATCATGGTTTCGAGATTATTTATATATACCATTGGGAGGGAGCAAAGGTGGGCTCTGGATGAAAATTAGAAACACTTTTATAATTTTTGTAGTCAGTGGCTTTTGGCATGGAGCAAATTGGACATACATTGCTTGGGGATTTATAAATGCAGTCTACTTTCTACTCTTACTTTTATCAAACAGCAATCGAAACAATATGGATACAATTCAATTGAAATTCAATTTTGATTCTGTAAAGGTATTTGCCAGCATATTTTATACATTCATATTAACTTGTATAGCATGGGTCTTTTTTAGGGCAAGAACGATAACAGATGCGGTTTCATATCTAAAACGCATTATAACTAGTAAAGATTTTAGTTTTCAGTATCTCGATAATGAACGTTATAGTTATGAACTGTTATTGATGATTGGGGTGTTTGTTTTAATCGAATGGAATAATCGTTCAAAAATAGAACCGCTTTCAGGAAAAATGAGCCTCTTAAAAACAGCTTTAGCCATTTTAGCGATAATGGCTTTTGGAACTTTCTCAGATTATAAAGAATTTATATATTTTCAGTTTTAATGAAGAAATTTTTAATTTATACAGCTACAATTGTTTTAATGACTGTGTTAATAGCATTTCTATTAGACGGAATCTATACCTATGCCTTTATGCAATCTAATAAAAGAGGAAAAATTGAGAAAGTTTTCAATTCTGACGCTAAAAAGTACGATGTTGTGATTCTAGGCTCTTCAAGAGCAAACAATCATTTTGTAGCTCAAATGTTTAAAGATAAAGGGCTAGAAACATTTAATTACGGAATGAGTGGAGGACATTTATTTGAAGCCTCTTTAATGCTAAAATTAATGATTGAAAGAAAATATGAAATCAAGAATGTTATCCTTGAGGCTGACTTAAATCTTTCTAACGATCATCAAGCTGAAGGAATTTCAGCGAGATTCTTGCCATACATTCATAACTCAGAAATCATAAAAGATCATTTCTCTAAAGAATCAGATTTTAATGAGCTATATTATCTTCCTTTTTATAGATATATCAAATACGACAGTAAGATCGGATTTAGAGAATTTTTTTTCATTTCTATTGGTAAAAAAACAAATGCACAAGATAATTTAGGTTATTATCCTCTTGAAAAACATAAAAATGGCAATATGAAAAATAATATTGTCAATTTGAACCCGTTAAATCGGAACAAATATTATGAAGAGATTAGAAAAATTTGCAAAGAACATCATATAAAATTTATTCCAGTAATGACTCCTATTTGTGAAAATACTGCTGGGATGAATTATTTTGAAAAGGTAAAAAGAGTCTATCCAGAGATTCATAACTATGAAAATGTAGTTGTAGAAGATAAATATTTTTCAACTTGTGGACACATGAACGATGCAGGGGCGCAGATTTTTACAGCAAGGATATTAAAAGATTTTTTCAAAAAAAAATAAAATGAAAAAAGATAAGGTTTTATTATTGTTTCCAGACGGTGTTGGAGTAAGGAATTATCTTTATTCGAATGTATTTAAAGATTTTCAAGGAGATTTAGTCCTCTTCCATAACTTCGATTCAGAAACTATAAAAGCAATTGAAAAAAACACTTCAATAAATGAAGATATTGTAATCCCAAATTATAAGGAGTCTGTCAAAGAAAAGTTTCTTCGCGAATTGATATGTCTTTCAAGATTATATTATAATCAATCAAAGGTTAATAATTCAACATTGTTAGCAAACTGGAAGTGGAACCAAAAAACATTTTCTAAAAAGATTTTTTACAAATTAATTCAGGTTATAGCTCCATATTGTAAAAATTACCATAGAATTTTAAAGCTTGAAAAAAAATATCAGCAAGCTATCCGCAAAAATAAGTTTTATAAAGAGGTTAAAGATATTTTAGAAGAAGCCAAACCTTCAGTTGTTTTTTGCTCTCATCAAAGAGCATTAAAAGCGGCTACAATATTTAGTGCGGCGGCAGACTTAAATATTCCCACAGCAACAGTTATATATTCTTGGGATAATTTACCAAAGGCACGTTTGGCATTACGAGCTGATAATTATTTAGTTTGGTCAGATTACATGAAAAAAGAACTGAATTTGTATTATCCAGAAATAAAACCAGAGCAAACTCATGTCACAGGAACTCCTCAATTTGAATTTTATCGTGATTCAGACAATATAATTGATAAAGAAGTCTTTTATGAAAAGTATAATCTAGATCCTAATAAGAAAATTATTTGTTTCTCGGGCGATGACACAAAAACATCCCCAGATGATCCATCTTACTTAAATGATGTTGCAGAAGAAATTACTAAAGCTAATCTGCAAAATGAATATCAGATATTGTTAAGGAGATGTCCTGTAGATTTGTCGGGTAGATTTGATAAAATTTTAGATCAGTACAAAGATTTAATTAAGGAAGCTGCTCCTTTATGGTATTTTACCAAATCAAAAGAATGGAATGTAGTGTATCCTTCAGTCGAAGATGTAAAATTATTAGTAAGTACAGCTTTTTATTCAGATATAGTTGTTAATGTTGGTTCGACAATGGGTTTTGATTTTGCTATGTTTAATAAACCTTGTGTATTTATTAATTACGATCAAGATAATAAAATCGTAAATGATTGGTCCGTAAAAACAATTTACAACTATCAACATTTCAGAAGTATGCCAGATTCTGATGCAGTTATTTGGTTAAACAGCAAAGAGGAAATAGTTGATAAGCTTACATTTCCTAAAAGATGCACTGAAAGTATGCTAAGATGGAAAGATATTGTTCTAGAAGATTATAATAATTCTTCTGATAAACTACAAAAGATAATTAAAACGAGTCCACAATGCACATCTGTTTCTTAACTAACGAATATCCTAAAGAAGGATTTCCTCATGGTGGAATTGGTAGTTTTGTTAAGACTTTAGCTATTGCATTGGTAAAAAAAGGAATTAAAGTTTCTGTTGTTGGAACCAATTATACTTTAAAAACTGAAACTCAAAATATTGATGGAGTTGACGTTTATAGGTTAAAACCAAATAAAACAAAAGGATTGTCTTGGTACTTCAATTCTAAAGCAATCAATTCAAAACTGCGAGAAATTCATACAGAGAGTCCTATTCAGGTTGTTGAATCTTCTGAACTTGGCCTTGCATTTATTTACAAAATAAAATCTGTAAAATATATTATTAGACTTCACGGCGGACATCATTTTTTTGCTGAAAGCGAAAATAGGGGCATTAATAAATGGAAAGGATTTCAGGAAAAAAAATCGTTTAAAAAATGTGATGCGTTTATTACTGTTTCTAAATATGTAAAATTACATACAGAAAAATACTTGAGTTTAGATAATAAACCCGTTGGTTACATTAGTAATCCAATCAATACCGATTTTTTTAAGCCAATTCAAGAAAATAAAGTAGAAAATAAAATTGTTTTTGCTGGAACTGTATGCGAGAAAAAAGGAATACGACAATTAATACAAGCTTTTCCTTTTGTTAAAAATGAATTTCCTAATGCTATTCTGGAAATTTATGGTAGGGAGTGGTTTTTTTCAGATGGGAGTTCTTATATGCAAATGTTAAAAGATAAAGAACTGCCTCAATTGGGAGCTATTAAAAAAGATATACATTTTAAAGGTGCTGTCTCCTATTTGGATATTCCTATTGCTTACTCACAGGCTGAGGTCTGCGTTTTTCCTTCTCATATGGAAACCCAAGGTCTTGTTGCTCCAGAGGCAATGGCAATGGAAAAAACAGTTGTTTTTACAAAACTAGGTCCAGGTCCAGAAGCAATTACGGATTATCAAACAGGATTATTATGTGATCCTCACAATCCTGAAAATATTGCAGAAAAAATTATTTGGGTTTTCTCAAACAAAAAAGAATCTGAAACGATTGGGAAAAAGGCAAGAGAATTTGTACTTCAAAAATATTCATTAAAAAGTATTGTGCTTCAAAATATAGATTTCTATAAAAGAATAATTTTAAATAACAGTCGTAATTAGAAAAACGAATAATACAATGAATCTATTTGAATTAATCGCTTCAGATTATAAAAAACATAAAAAATACGGAGGTAATTTTTTTACGATTGTATTTTTCACACAAGGTTTTTGGGCTGTTTTTCAATATAGAATTGCTCATTGTATTTTTTCAAATGTAAAATGGCAACCATTTAGATTTTTACTCATTTTTATGGGATTAGCAAGTCAAAAAATAATTGAAATTGTAACGGGAATCTCTATTCCAGCTTCTGCAAAAATTGGACATTCTTTTTATATAGGACATTTTGGTGGAATTATTATTAATGCCAACGCAATAATTGGGAATAATTGTAATATTTCACAAGGTGTTACAATAGGAGTTTCGGGACGAGGATCGAATAGAGGAGTACCTGTAATTGGTGACGAAGTATATATTGGCGTAAATGCGGTTATCTCTGGAAGTATTATTGTAGGAAATCAGGTAGTAATAGGAGCTTGTTCACTTGTAAATACTTCGTTAGAAGAAAACTCCGTAGTGCTGGGTGTTCCAGCTATAGTCATATCTAAAAATGGTTCTAAAGGTTATATTTAATGAAGCTATTAGTTATTTCTGGGGCTCCGTTTATCTTTAAGGGAGAAAAAAGCTTTGCCTACAGTCCTTATGTAAAAGAATTAGTCGTTTGGGAAAAACACGTTAAAGATATTTCTTTTTGTTGTCCAGTTTGGAAAAATGAAAATGGACTTCTAATAGAAGAAATTCCATTTCAATTTCGAAAACATTATAAATTAATTGATTTTAATTTAAGTAGCTTTCTGAATATTGTTAAAAGTTTTTTTTCAGCTTTTTTTAATATGTTGATTATTATGAAAGCCATGAATGATGCCGATCACATTCATTTAAGATGTCCAGGAAATATGGGATTGCTTGGCTGTATCATTCAAATACTTTTTCCTTCGAAAAAAAAGACAGCAAAATATGCTGGAAATTGGGATCCCAAGAGCAAACAACCTTTAACCTACAGAATGCAAAAATGGATTTTAAACAATACATTTTTAACTAGAAATATGCAGGTTTTAGTTTATGGAGAATGGGAAAATCAGTCAAAAAATATTAAGTCCTTTTTTACCGCTACTTATTCTGATTTGGAAAAAGAAGTTGTATTGAAAGATAAGAAAAGTGCAGAAAAGACTTTTATTTTTGTTGGGACTCTTGCTCATGGCAAAAATCCAATGTATGCTGTGAAACTAATTGAGGAATTAATTAAAAATGATAACAGGGCGATACTCCATATTTTTGGAGAAGGAATCGAAAGAGCTCGTTTAGAAAATTATATAAAAAAGAATCAGCTTGAAAAATTTGTTTTTTTGCATGGAAATCAAAATAAGGAAACTCTTAAGCATTTTTATAAAAAAAGTCATTTTATGATATTACCTTCTAAAAGTGAAGGCTGGCCAAAAGCAATTGCTGAAGGAATGTTTTGGGGTTGCGTACCACTAGCAACAAATGTCTCTTGTGTACCTTTTATGATTGATTACGGGAAAAGAGGAGTTTTATTAGAGATGAACATAGAAGAAGATATTACCCAAGTACAAGCAATTATATCCGATCAAGATAGGTTTGAAGAAATGAGTACATTAGCCTTTAATTGGTCTCAAAATTATACAGTTGAAAGATTTGAAAGCGAAATTGAAAAATTGCTTGTAAAATGAGAGTTTTACAATTAATAGATTCTTTAGATGCTGGGGGAGCTGAAAGAATTGCAGTAAATTATGCAAATGCTCTAACAGATAAAATAGAGTTTTCTGGTTTGATAGCAACCAGAAAAGAAGGTCAGTTGTTTGGTCAATTGAATAAGAATGTTTCTTATTCATTTTTAAATAAAAAAAAGAAAATTGATTTTGGTGCTATTTTTAGATTAAGAAAATTTATAGTAAAAAATCAAGTGTCTATTGTTCATGCTCATGGATCTTCTTTTTTTACTGCAGTTTTAACAAAATTGATTTTGCCGAAAATTAAGATTATTTGGCATGACCATTACGGAGCCAGATTTAAGGAATCAAGACAGAAAAATCAAGTTTTAATTTTTTGTTCATTCTTCTTTTCTTCAATTTTAGTTGTCAATTTACAATTGAAAGAATGGAGTAAAAACAATTTGTTTTGTAAAAAAATAACTTTCATTCCTAATTTTGCATTAATGCAAGGTGAATCTCAGAAAATTACAAACTTAAAAGGAATAGAAAATAAACGTATTATTTTTTTGGCCAATCTTAAAAACCCTAAAAATCATATTGTTATTTTAAAAGCTTTTCATGATTTGAGATTAAAAGATTTAAATTGGACCTTGCATTTGATAGGGAAAGACTACGAAGATACTTATTCACAAGTTTTGAAAGATTTCATAAAATCAAATTCTTTGGAAAATCATATACATTTGTACGGAACAAAGAGTGATATTCAATATATATTATCTCAAGCTTCAGTTGGAGTTTTAGCCTCTACAGATGAAGGATTTCCAGTAACTCTATTAGAATATGCTTTGGCAAGTCTACCTGTTATTTCAACAAATGTAGGTTATTGCTCAGAAATTATTGATGACGAAGTAAATGGACTGCTATTCGATCCATTGAATGAATTGCAAGTGAAAAATAAGTTAGAAAAAATTATTGACAGCGAATCTTTTAGAAACAAACTCGCTGAAAATTTTAGACAAACTGTCGTTAAAAATTATTCAAAAGAAAAAGTCATCGAAAATCTGTTGGCAGAATATAAAATATGAAAAAGAAATCATTATCATATACATTTTTTGTTTTGATTCATATAATCATAGGATTGGTTATTTTTATATTGCCGTTTTTATCTAAAATTTACGCACTCGTAATCCCAATCGTAGGACTTTCGATTGTTATTCGAAATCAGAATCAAAATAACGAAGTGATTTATGTGGCAGCATATCTTGTTGGTGTTGAGGTTTTTTTGAGAATGACAGGAGGGAATTTTAATAATGAATATATAAAATTTCTCGTCATTTTTTTTATGATAATTGGAATGTTTTATAGTAACTTCTCCATAAGATCATTTTTATATATTGTTTTTCTGCTTTTATTAATTCCAGGAATTCTCATGGCAGCTTCTGTTGAGGACCTTAATTTTGATGTGAAAAAAGCGATAATTTTTAACTTGTCAGGTTTGTTTTGTTTGGCAATTGCCTCCATGTATATGTTTAAAAAAAGGTTGTTATTTTCAGAGCTACAGAACATATTAATTACTCTAGGATTACCGATTATCTCAACTGTTGTTTATTTGTTTTTATACAATCCTAGTGTAAAAGACGTAGTAAGAGGAACTCAATCTAATTTTGAAACCTCAGGGGGATTTGGTCCTAACCAAGTATCAACAATTTTAGGATTGGGAATGTTTATTTTTTTTTCACAATTAGTTTTATTTTCAAAATCAAAGAGGGAAATCATTTTAAATATTGTTTTATTAATATTTATCAGCTACCGAGCAATTGCAACCTTTTCTAGAGGCGGAGTAATTACAGGGGTTGTTATGATTCTTTGCATACTACTAGTTTTTTTTTCTTTTTCAAATGAAAGAGGAAGAAGAAAAATTGCTTTAGTTTTTCTATTAGCAGGAATTTTAGGAGTTGGAATATGGTCATATACCTCGTTACAAACTTATGGGCTTATTGAAAAAAGATATGCTAATCAAGATGCTAAAGGAAGAATAAAAAAAGATAGATTAGGAGGAAGAGAGGCTGTTATTGATACAGATTTAAAATTGTTTCTTGATAATCCTATTTTGGGTGCTGGAGTAGGAATAGGAAAAGAAGAGAGAAAAGAATCTTTAGGGCAAGCTGTAGCTGCTCATAATGAAATTTCGCGTTTGCTTAGCGAACATGGTTTGTTCGGTATTTTTAGTTTTCTTATTTTACTTTTTGTTCCTTTTGCTCTTTACATAAATAATAGGCAACATATCTATTTTTTCTCTTTTTTTCTCTTTTGGCTCCTAACTATAAATCATGCGGCTTTAAGAATAGCCGCACCAGCATTCGTATACGCACTATGCCTACTTTCAGTGCAAATAAAAATTCCCGAAGAAACAGAAAATTAATAGATTAGTTATATTTTTTTGCGATACATTTGCTTTGCCCTAACCAAATTAAAACCTACAAGAGATGTTATCAAAAAAGAAAATGCATTTCGAAATCTCGGAGAGGAAGATCTTACTCCTTTCTTTCGATGCTGTTTTTATTCTATTTGCTTTATATTTATTAAGCGCAATCTTTGATTATCATTATTTCGCCTTTGATTTAAGTAGCTCGCTTAGCATACTTTTAATAGTCAGCTATCTTTTTGTCTTTGGTGTAATATTTGAAATCTATAATCTACAGGTAGCAAGCAATCATCTGCAGATTCTGCAAAATGTCGTTTTTACCGCAACAGCCACTGTTTTAGCTTATTTGTTTACGCCTGTTCTTTCTCCGGTACTGCCCAAACAAAGATTAGTAATTGTAATATTTTATTTTACAATACTAATTACATTATTGCTTTGGCGTTTGTTCTATTGCTATTTTCTAGCCTCTCATCGTTTTTCGCAAAATGTTGTTTTGATTTGTGATCAAAGTGAAGTTGAAAAATTAGTCTTAGGATTGGAAAGCGTTGATCCGCATTACAAAATTATTGGTTTCGTTAATTCCGATTCTGTTGCAGATGAAAATTTAGATTTTCATTATGTAAACGAAATAAAGAAAGAAGATTTAGAACGTTTCGTCTCTACACATTATGTCTCAGAAATTGTAATTGCTTCTCAGAAAACAGATGGTATAACTTCCGATCTATATCAGCAGCTCCTTCATTTATTAGAAAAAGGATATATCATACGCGAATACACACAAGTTTACGAAAGCAAAACACAGCGAATTCCTGTTCATCACATAGAAAGAGATTTTTATAGATTTTTCCCCTTTAGCAGAAGTAATAGTAATAAACTGTACTTGTCTTTGGTTCGTCTTATCGAACTCATGTTTTCTATTCTGGGGCTTTTAATCAGTCTGTTTTTTATTCCGATAATTTTCCTCTGCAATCTATTTGCCAATAAAGGAAGCCTTTTTTACACTCAAGAAAGAGTAGGGAAAAATGGAGTAGTCTTCGAGATTTACAAGTTTAGAACAATGACCGAGAATTCAGAGGCAAATGGAGCTGTTTTTGCAACCCATAATGACAAAAGAGTTACTCCATTTGGTAAATTTATGAGAAAGTCTAGAATTGATGAACTTCCTCAATTTATTAATGTCTTAAAAGGTGATATGGGCGTAATTGGCCCGAGGCCTGAACGTCCTTTTTTTGTTGAAGAAATTGCCGCTGTAATGCCTTTTTATGAAACGCGTCATGTAATTAAACCTGGACTTACTGGATGGGCACAGGTTAATTATTCTTATGGAGAATCAATTGACGAAAGTTTGGTTAAACTTCAGTATGATTTGTATTATATCAAACACAGAAGTATATTTCTCGACCTAAGTATTACTTTTAAAACCATTACGACGGTTTTATTCTATAGAGGTCAATAAAAGTTTTTAGATTATAATCGGAATTGGTTTTTTGTTGCGAATTGCGGTTCGCACTAAAACCACTCCGTTTGTAATGATCAATGGTAAAGTGATAAAGAAATGTGCTTTGTTTATTAAAAACAAAAAGTAAATCACTAAAAGCACAAAGTTGATTAACGAAAATCTATACGTCCATAGTTTGTTTTTGAAAATTGAAAACAAAACTAAAAGCAATAAAAGCGGGCTAAAAAGCAATACGTTGTAATTCATAGCCAGTTCTTGGTGAAAAGAATAAAATCCCATCGCGACAAAAAATATTCCCATTAAAGATAAAATCAAAAAATAGATTTTATCAACCGTTTTGTTTCTGGCGAATATTACGAAAAGTAAGATAAACAGATAAGTATAAATATTATTCCACCAAGAGCTTGGTGTTTCTTTTGTAAACTCTAGTAGCGTTTTGCTTTTGGCAGAAAGAGGTTTATTCTGGAAAGTGGTTTTATCTAAACTGTTTTTTAATTCGAAAGGAAGAAAAATTCTGGTTCCCATTTGGTCCACTTTAGTTCCGAAAATAATGCTAGTTCCTAATTGATCATAAAAATGCCCGTCAAAATAAGGAAATAGGATAGAACGGTAGGTTTTATCTGTGTCCTCTTTTTTAGTTATTGCATTTTGATTTAGTGATTTATTAATAACATCAACAACCATCGAGGTGCAATTTTTATCAATAAACTTATAAGTATAATATCTTTCTTCAGAAAATAAAGAATGATTCAGATTGTCAAATATTTTTTGTTTTAAAGGAAGAGAAACTAGAAGTTCCTGTTCATAAACACTTCGTTTGTCATTACTATATTCGTTTATAAAATCAGAAAAAGGATGAGTAATAATAAAATATTGTAAATCGCCTTTTGCAAATTTGGCTACGAAATTTGGTGTTCTAAAATCAAAAGCGCCATAATTGTAAACAATATCAATATTATTTGCAGGATCGGCGACACGAACGGCTGTATGTCCAAAATAAGAATACGTTTCGTTTCCAAGTCCACAAGTCAGAACACTTATCTTAGCGTCTTTAGATAAAGTTAAACTTTGGCTGAAACCAATAAAACTGGATAAGAATAATACAATAAAAAATGCTTTTTTGGATAGGACAGTTTTCATGATTTTAAAATTTTAAATGTTTTATGGTTTCTAATTATCTAAAGATACCCAAATCTACTTTTAGCGAAAAAATATTAGAATATAATGCGGTGCTTTGGTTTCCTAAATCGGTCAAAGCGTAATCAATTTGTATGCCTTTATACCTAAATCCTAAACCAATATTAGGCTGAAAATTTACTTTTTCTGTATTATCCAGCTGCGTTACATTCTGAAAGTTTCCTACGCCAGCTCGTACAAATACTAAGTCGGTATAGCCAAACTCAAACCCTAGAGCTGGGTCTATACTTATAGGTTTTGAAGAGATAATATCGTTTGTCTGTTCAAATCGCATATTTAAATTTGCTGAGGTAACGAGACTGCATTCGTTATGAAAATCAAATCTTTTAGAAACGCCCAATTGCGCCTTTGGCAATGTAATTTCGGTGCTTTCTGGCAAAGTGTTATTTTCTCCCGGAATAGCATTGGCGATTTTTTCATATTCTTGTTCGTCAATATTCCACACATTGTAAGTTGTGGTGATGTCGCGAAGCATTAAACCAAACTTCCAATCATTTCTTTCAAATTGAAGTCCAATATCAAATCCAAAACCCCAAGAATTGGCAAATTTTCCAATCACTCTTCGAATTACTTTTGCATTTACGCCATATTGAAATCCGTCTACAGGCAGTTTCCGGGCATAAGAAAAAGTAAAACCGTAATCTGCCGTAGAGAAAAGGCTAATTCTGTTATAATCGATATTTCCTTGATTGTCGATTAATTGCGTGGTATCCATAATATCGTCTACTCCAAAACGAATCATCGAAATTCCCCACGCGCTTCTGTCGTCAATTGGACTTGCGTAACCAATGTAATCGTATTGCGCGATATTGGCAAAGTAGCTGGCGTGCATTAAAGAAATCTGGTGGTCTTTAAGATGTATCAAACCTGCTGGATTCCAGTAAACGGCATTTACATCATTTGAAGAGGCCGTTACGGCACTTGCCATTCCAAGAGCTGCGGCATCGACCCCAATATTCATAAATTCATTCGAATATTTTCGAACGGTTTGCGCATACTGAAAAGTACAACTCCAAAAGAATAAAAACACTAAATATTTCTTCAACGTATATGTTTTTGCAGATCGAGGCCTGTTTTAAATTTTTATCAAAAATATAATATTTTACTCATCTAATAAGTTCCTTTGCTTAAATATTCCCAAAGTCGCATTTCGAAATAAAAAACTCTCGAAAAAACTCGTTTTGCATCCAGTTATTATGCTAAATTTGTTCTCTGCCATTATCAAATTTTTAAGCTATGAATATTAAAAAGCATATCCCAAATCTAATTACATTAATTAATCTTTTCTGCGGCTGTATCGCAATTGTTTATGTTTCTCAGAACAATTATTTAATGGCTTTTTATATAGTTTGCTTAGGAATCTTTTTTGATTTCTTCGATGGTTTTTTTGCCAGATTATTTAAAGTTTCAAGTCCGCTTGGATTACAGTTGGATTCTCTTGCAGATATGGTAACAAGCGGAGTAACGCCAGGATATGTGATGTATAGCATGTTTACTAACAGCGCGCACGAGTTAGGTACGCATCCTGCAATTTCGTTTTTAGGATTTATCATTACTTTAGGATCTTGCAATCGTTTGGCTAATTTTAATATCGATACACGCCAGACGGATTCTTTTATCGGGTTACCAACACCTGCAAATGCTTTGTTTATTTTAAGTCTTCCTTTGGTAATTTCATTTTCAGATTCTTTGATGATTTTAGAAATCTTAACTAATCAATGGGTTTTATTAGTGATAACATTGTGTAGCGCTTATATTTTAAATGCTGAAATTCCGTTGTTTGCTTTAAAAATTAAAAAATTCAGTTTGAAAGAAAATGCACTTCAAATCGTATTTTTGATTATTTCTGTATTAATGATTGTTTTCCTTCAATATATCGCAATTCCATTGATTATTGCTTTTTATGTATTGCTGTCGATCATTAATAATCTTTTTTTGAAAAAGTAATTCTGTTTAATGGCAAGAAAAACGACTTATCGTAAAACATATTCAAGAAAACCAGCTGGAAGATCTTTTCTGAGCAGACTTTTTCGAGGACTTTTATTGATTTTTTTCGGACTTTTATTCATTGGGATAGTTTATCATTATCGCCAAGGGCTTGCTTATTATTTAGGTTTTAAAACTGAAAAAGTTTTAGAAGAAGATGAGGTTGACAAGCATCTTTCTGATGTTCGAAATATTCGAGTTCTAGAAAATCATAAAGGAAAAGTAATTGGGATTGACGTTTCTGAATTTCAAGGAAAAGTAGACTGGGAAGAAGTTGAAATCTTAGATGAAAAATATCCCGTTCAGTTTGTTTTTATCCGTGCAACAGCAGGAAATGACCGTGTTGATAGACAATTTAAAAGAAATTGGGAAGGTGCAAAAGAAAACAAAATCATGCGTGGCGCTTATCATTATTATCGCCCCAACGAAAATTCTATTGAACAGGCAGATCTTTTCATTAAAACAGTAAAATTGCAGAAAGGAGATCTTCCTCCAGTTTTAGATATCGAAAAATTGCCAAAAAATCAGCCTTTAGACAGTTTAAAAAAAGGTTTGAAACGTTGGTTGAATAAAGTGGAGAAACATTACCAAGTTCGTCCAATAATTTATTCAGGAGAACGATATTATTCTGATTTTTTAAAAGAAGAATTCGGAGATTATTTGTTTTGGATTGCCAATTATAATTTCTACAGAGAAAAAATCGAAGATGATTGGCTGTTTTGGCAGTTTACAGAAAAAGCTTCTTTGCCAGGAATCAAACATCGAGTTGATGTTAATATCTACAATGGCGATTTAGAGCAATTGCATTTTATTACAGTGGAATAAAAGCCTTCAGTTTTCAGAGAGTATTTGATAAAACCAAAATAACAATTATTATAAAAGGCAAAAGAAGCATTACAGAATACGGATTGGCAAAATTTATAGTATAACCCATCCATTGAATCTTTTTAGGAGGAAGCAATCTTTTGTCTTTAGGGTTATAATAACAGGTATTGAAGAAATACCAATTCTTTGGATCTTTATGCCAATTGTCGTAATCTTCCTGAGTTGGTTTTTCTGATTTCATTTGCAGCTTTTTTTAAGAATCTTAGATTAAAAAAAAATGGTAAAAAGCAATTTACTTTTTACCATTCATGTATAACTTTCTTAAAATTCAAGTTTCTTTTTACGAAGCTCGAAGTTTTGTCCCAGATATACTCTACGAACCATTTCGTCTTCTACAAGCTCTTCTGGAACTCCAGCTTTTAGAATTCCTCCTTCAAACATTAAGTATGTTTTATCGGTAATCGCTAAAGTTTCTTGAACGTTGTGATCGGTAATTAAGATTCCGATGTTTTTGTTTTTCAATTGCGCCACAATTCGCTGAATATCTTCAACCGCAACTGGGTCAACTCCGGCAAAAGGTTCGTCTAATAAAATAAATTTAGGATCGGTTGCTAATGCGCGGGCAATTTCGGTACGACGACGCTCACCTCCAGAAAGTAAATCGCCTCGGTTGGTGCGAATATGTTCTAAACTGAATTCTTCAATTAGACTTTCCATTTTAGCAATTTGAGCTTCTTTAGAAAGTTTTGTCAATTGTAAAACGCTCAAGATATTGTCTTCAATACTTAATTTTCTAAAAACAGAAGCTTCTTGTGCCAAATAACCAATTCCCTGCTGAGCACGTTTGTACATCGGATAGTCGGTAATATTTAAATCATCAAGAAAAATATTCCCTTGATTTGGTTTTACCAATCCTACAATCATATAGAATGATGTTGTTTTTCCAGCTCCATTTGGCCCCAAAAGCCCTACAATTTCTCCTTGATTTACTTCAACAGAAATTCCTTTTACAACACTTCGCCCTTTATAGGTTTTGATTAAATTATCGGCTCTTAGCTTCATTTGTTCAATTAGATAATTAGATAATTTGAAAATGAGATAATTGTACTAGCTCAAATTCAATTTTAAAATTTATTCGAAGAGGCAAATTAAAAGTAAAATAATCAATCAGATAAATGAATTAACAAATTATTGCATTTTCAAAATTAGATATTTACGTTTTCAAGGTAATTATCTAATTTTCTAATTGACACATTTCTAATTATTTTCCCTGTTCTTCAAGTGCTTCCCAGAATTCGTAAGCTCTTCTTAAATGAGGAATAACAATTGTTCCTCCAACAAGAGTGGCAATTCCCATAGCTTCCATCATTTCTTCTTTAGAAACGCCTTCTTTATAGCTGGTTTCCAAATGGTATTTTACACAGTCGTCACATCTTAAAACTGTAGAGGCTACCAAACCTAAAAGTTCTTTTGTTTTTACATCAAGAGCACCTTCTGCATATGCATTAGTGTCAAGATTAAAAATTCGCTTTACAATTTTGTTGTTGTCAGCAAGCAGTTTTTCGTTCATTCTAGAACGGTAGTCGTTAAATTCTTGAACTATATCAGACATTTTCTTTTAATTTATTTTTATAGACAATCTTCGAAATTAGGATACTAACCTCGTAAATAATTAACATTGGAATTGCAACAATAGTCTGGCTCACAACATCAGGTGGTGTTACAATAGCAGCGATGATCAAAATCAATATTACAGCGTATTTCCAATATTTTCTTAAGAATTCAGGAGTAACTAATCCTAGTTTGGTTAAGAAATAAATGGCAATTGGGAGTTCAAAAAAGATGGCACTTCCCAAAATACTTGTTTTTACCATTCCCATATAAGATTCCAGCGTGAATTGGTTTTTTACGATATCACTGATAGAGAATGTTGCAACGAAGTTTACCGACATCGGAATTACGACAAAATAGCCGAACAAAACTCCCAAAAAGAAAAGTAAAGAAGAAACGAAGATGAACAATTTCGCGTTTTTTCTTTCTTTTTCATAAAGTGCCGGGCTGATAAACTTCCAAATTTCCCACAATATATAAGGGAAACTCAAAATAAAACCTGCCAGAAGACACATCCATACAAAAATATTGACTTGGCCTTCCATTTCGGTATTCTGAATAATGAAATTCAGTTCGGTAATACAAATACTATCTGCAAATCCTAATGAATGAGATAAATCGCAAAACCAAACATACGTAAAAAATGTTGGTCTAATCGGACCTAAAATAATTTGATCAAATAAATAATCACTAATAAAATAAGTTACAATTGCCATTATGATTGTTGCAAGTGTACTTCTAACCAATAACCATCTTAGTTCTTCAAGATGATCTAAAAATGACATTTCGCCAAGATTTTTCTTTGCCATTATACGATTCCTTCTTTTAAAATGTCATGTAAATGTAAAACTCCTTTATATTCTCCGTTATCCGCAACGATCAATTGTGTGATCGAAAAGTCTTCTAAAATATTTAAAGCATCAACTGCCATAGTTTCAGACGAAACTACTTTAGGATTTCTAGACATAATATCTTTTGCTGTTAAATCTGCTATAGTATCTACGTCGTTTAGCATTCTTCGGATGTCTCCATCGGTAATAATTCCAACAATTTTATTGTCTTCAATTACTGCAGTAACACCTAATCTTTTTTCAGAGATTTCAAAAATCGCTTTTTTGATAGAAGTATCAGGAGTGACAGCTGGTTTTAATGAATGCTCGATCATGTCTTTTACACGAAGTAGTAATTTTTTCCCTAAAGCGCCTCCTGGATGATAAACCGCAAAATCTTCTGGTTTAAAATCACGCATTTCCATTAGGCAAACAGCTAAAGCGTCACCCATTACAAGCTGTGCTGTTGTACTATTTGTAGGAGCTAAATTGATAGGACAGGCTTCTGTGTCGACAGTTGTATTTAAAACTAGATCAGAGCCTTTTGCTAAAAATGAAGTTGTGTTTCCTGTAATGGCAATTAAAGTATTTCCAAATCTTTTTAATAAAGGAACAAGGACTTTAATTTCAGGACTATTTCCGCTTTTAGAAATGCAGATAATGACATCGTCATTTTGGATCATTCCTAAATCACCGTGAATAGCTTCTGCTGCATGCAAAAACATAGAAGGAGTTCCAGTTGAGTTAAAAGTAGCCACCATTTTTTGAGCAATGATTGCGCTTTTTCCAATTCCTGTAACGATTAGACGGCCTTTAGATTCGTATATGCGTTGGACAGCTTCGTAAAAATTTTCGTCCAAAAAATCAATTAGTTTTGTAATTGCTTCACTTTCAGAGAGTATTGTTTTCTTGGCTATCGCCAATATATTTTCTTTTGTGATCAAAACAGAATATTTAAAATTTGTATGTATAAAAGAAAGTTGTATCTTTATGTGTTGCAAATTTATACAAAATACCATTAATATAGAGAATGAATTCAAATGAAATTGAAATACATAAAGAATTAAAGAAGTATTTCGGCTTTAGCCAATTTAAAGGCTTGCAGGAGCAAGTCATTACGAGTATTTTAGACGAGAAGAATACGTTCGTAATAATGCCGACTGGTGGAGGGAAATCTCTTTGTTATCAACTGCCAGCTTTAATTCAAGAAGGAACAGCAATTGTTGTTTCTCCTTTAATTGCTTTGATGAAAAATCAGGTTGACGCAATTCGAAGTCTTTCGTCTGAAAATGGAATTGCACATGTATTAAACTCCTCTCTAACCAAAACAGAAATTGCTCAAGTCAAAAAAGACATTACATCTGGATTGACCAAACTTTTGTATGTAGCCCCAGAATCACTAACAAAAGAAGAATATGTTGCCTTTTTGCAAAGCGTGCCTATTTCTTTTGTAGCCATTGATGAGGCACACTGTATCTCAGAATGGGGGCATGATTTTAGACCAGAGTATAGAAATCTGCGAAATATAATTAAGCAGCTGGGTAAAGTGCCAATTATTGGACTTACCGCAACCGCAACACCAAAGGTTCAGGAAGATATTCTGAAAAACCTTGACATGGCCGATGCCAATACTTTTAAAGCATCGTTCAACAGACCGAACTTGTATTATGAAGTTCGTACCAAAACAAAAAATATTGAGTCGGATATTATTCGATTTATCAAACAGCATAAAGGCAAATCTGGGATTATTTACTGCTTAAGCCGTAAAAAAGTAGAATCGATTGCCGAAGTTTTACAAGTAAACGGAATCAGTGCTGTTCCTTATCATGCAGGTTTAGATGCCAAAACGCGGGCCAAACATCAAGATATGTTTTTGATGGAAGATGTTGATGTCGTTGTAGCAACAATAGCTTTCGGAATGGGAATCGATAAACCAGACGTTCGTTTTGTAATTCACCATGATATTCCGAAATCTCTTGAAAGTTATTACCAAGAAACCGGTCGCGCAGGACGTGACGGTGGAGAAGGACATTGTTTAGCGTACTACTCTTATAAGGATGTAGAAAAGCTCGAGAAATTTATGTCTGGAAAACCAGTTGCCGAACAAGAAATTGGTTTTGCACTTTTACAGGAAGTTGTGGCTTACGCCGAAACTTCGATGTCGCGCAGAAAATTCCTTCTTCATTATTTCGGTGAAGAATTTGACAGCGAAACAGGTGAGGGAGCTGACATGGATGATAACGTTCGTAATCCGAAACATAAAGTCGAGGCCAAAGATCAAGTGGTTAAATTGTTGGAAATTGTTCGCGATACCAAGCATATTTATAAATCAAAAGAAATTGTATTTACTCTAATTGGCCGTATCAATGCGGTTATTAAAGCGCATAAAACAGATACACAGCCTTATTTTGGTTCTGGTTCAGACCACGACGAAAAATATTGGATGGCATTGTTGAGACAAGTTTTGGTAACAGGACTTTTATCAAAAGACATTGAGACTTATGGCGTAATAAAAATTACAAAGGAAGGTTTAGATTTTATTAAAAAGCCAGTTTCGTTTATGATGTCTGAAGATCATGAATACACCGAAGCCGATGATGAAACTATTGTAACAGGAGGTAAATCTTCTGGAACAGCAGATGAAGTTTTAACAGGAATGCTTCGTGAGCTTCGTAAAAAAGTGGCTAAGAAATTGGGAGTTCCTCCATTCGTAGTTTTCCAAGATCCTTCGATCGAAGATATGGCTTTAAAATATCCGATAACAATTCAGGAATTATACAACATTCATGGTGTTGGTGAAGGAAAAGCAAAAAAATACGGAAGCGAATTTGTTGCCCTAATCAGTCGTTATGTTGAGGACAACGATATTATTCGCCCAGACGATTTAGTCGTAAAATCTACAGGGGTAAATTCTGCCAACAAATTATACATCATACAGAATATTGATAGAAAACTTCCATTAAGTGATATTGCTTCCGCGAAAGGTTTAACGATGGATGCTTTGATCAAAGAAATGGAACAGATTGTTTATTCTGGAACAAAACTGAACATCAAATATTGGTTAGACGATATTTTAGATGACGATCAGCAGGAAGAAATTCACGATTATTTCATGGAATCGGAATCTGATAAAATCGAAGACGCACTAAAAGAATTTGACGGCGATTACGATATTGACGAATTGCGTTTAATGCGTATTAAGTTTATTAGCGAGGTCGCGAACTAAAGTTAAATTCCAAAATATAAATTCCAAATTCCAGTTGTTTCATCAACTTGGAATTTGGAATTTTTTTATTGAAATTTCCAAAGTTTTGGAATTTGGAATTTAAAATATTGGAATTTTATTCAGTATATAATTCCCCTCGATGTGGTTTCAAAGCATCTCTTACTTGAATCATATTTTCGTCAGTTACTACCATAAAAGCTATGGCATACATTTCGTCTATGATTTTGTATCCTGTAATATTTAAAGGTAATTTTTCGATTGCAATATATTCTTTTAAATGAATTTCGTGGTGTTCAGCAGTCTTAGCTGATGCAGGCCCTCGGAAATCCCAGATTAGTTTTATTTTTCTAGACATTTTTTTATAAGGTGCAAAGGTTCTGAGGAACAAAGGTACAAAGGTTTTTTTTAAGGTTCATTGTAGAGACGCACTGCAGTGCGTCTACGCAACGTGTGTTCGTAATATGTTAGACGCACTGCAGTGCGTCTCTACGATATTCCTTGTGTTGAAAATCTGCGTGCAAATTTTATAGTACAGATAAAATCTCATTTCAAAATAGTACTTTTGCATGTTCTTTTCATAGAAAGAAAAGCTAATAGAATAAATAAGACAAAATGCCTAAAGAACTTTTACTTCAAGTTACACCCGAAATTGCTGCAAACGAATCATTGCTAAAAGACTATTTGTCTAAGCAGATTAAAGTTTCTGCTCAAGAAATTCAGCACATTTCCATTTTAAAACGCTCTATTGATGCACGTCAGAAAGCGATTAAAATCAATTTGAAAGTTCTTATTTATTTAAAAGGCGAACCTTTTCAGGAAACGAAAATTGAACTTCCTATATATAAAGATGTTTCCAATGCACAAGAAGTTATTGTAGTTGGAGCAGGCCCAGCCGGACTTTTTGCTGCTTTGCAATTAATTGAATTAGGTTTAAAACCAATCGTGTTGGAACGCGGAAAAGATGTTCGAGGCCGTCGTCGTGACTTAAAAGCGATAAACCGCGAGCATATCGTAAACGAAGATTCTAATTACTGTTTTGGAGAAGGTGGAGCAGGAACATATTCTGATGGAAAATTATATACCCGTTCTAAAAAGCGTGGAGATGTAACCCGAATACTAGAACTTTTAGTGGCTTTTGGCGCTTCTGAAGATATTTTGGTAGAAGCGCATCCGCACATTGGAACCAATAAGCTTCCTAAAATTATTGAAGATATAAGAAATAAAATCAGAGAATTCGGTGGACAAGTTTTGTTTGAAACTCGTGTCGATGATATTTTGGTGAAGAATAATGAAGTTGAAGGGATCGTAACGCATAACGGAGATAAAATTCACGCTAATAAATTAATCTTGGCAACAGGGCATTCAGCCCGTGATATTTTTGAATTATTAGATAAAAAGAAAATTTTAATTGAAGCAAAACCTTTTGCTTTGGGAGTTCGTGCAGAACATTCACAGGAATTAATTGACAGTATTCAATACAGCTGTGATTTCCGTGGAAAGCATTTGCCACCAGCGCCGTATTCGATCGTAAAACAAGTTAACGGACGCGGAATGTACTCATTCTGTATGTGTCCAGGTGGTGTAATTGCGCCATGCGCTACAAGTCCAGGTGAGGTTGTTACAAATGGTTGGTCGCCATCTAAACGTGATCAGGCAACAGCAAATTCTGGAATTGTGGTCGAATTGAAATTGGAAGATTTCAAGCCTTTTGCAAAATTCGGAGCTTTGGCGGGAATGGAATTTCAAAAAAGCATCGAACAAAGAGCTTGGCATTTGGCTGGTGAGACTCAAAAAGTTCCGGCGCAAAGAATGATTGATTTTACAAAAAGTAAAGTTTCTGCAGATATTCCGAAAACTTCTTATGTGCCAGGAACTACTTCGGTAGAACTGGGGCAGGTTTTTCCAGGATTTTTGACTCAGATTATGCGTCAGGGATTTCAGGAGTTCGGAAAATCAATGCGCGGATATTTAACTAATGAAGCTATTTTGCATGCACCAGAAAGTAGAACTTCATCGCCAGTAAGAATTCCGAGAGATCCTATGACTTTAGAGCATTTGCAAATCAAAGGATTATATCCGTGCGGAGAAGGTGCGGGTTACGCTGGAGGAATCATTTCTGCAGCAATTGATGGGGAAAAATGTGCCTTGATGATTGCAGAATCCTTGAAATAATTGACTTCAGGTTTTTTGGTGTAGTAAAAAGATTGTTATCTTAGTGGTTTGATTGTAATAGAATTTGCCCCAAAGATGACAATACAAGAAATAGAAAAAAAATACGGATTTAATTTTCCGCTTTTATACAAGCAATTAGACGCCGACGGAATGTTGGACGTCGGAGAATATGGTCCAAATTGGTATACAGAAATTTATCCAACCTTAAAAGATAATCCGCCTCTGCTTTTGCATTCTTATGATTTTGAATCGCTGAATTTGAAATCGGTTGCAGAAGAAATAGAAGAACTTAGAGATCCAGAGGATTATCGAAATATCAATCCAGAATTTAAATTTATTCCGTTTGCCAAAAGTGGCGGAGGAGATCATTATTGTTTCTTTTTAAACGAAGAAAACAATGGCGATGTCCCTATAGTTTTTGTCTGGCATGATTCTAACGAAGTCAATTACCTGGCAAAAAACCTTCAGGATTTCATCTTCAAAGTTTTATTGATCGATATGTCAAAACAAGATGTTTATAATGGACTTACTGACAAGGAATTTAGAGAAGATATAGAATCAGTATTTAAATCGCACAAAAAATATCTTACTGAGGAGCAAAACGATATTCTGTCATCCATTTTAAAACGAGACATTATCGACTATGAAATACATGTTTCACCAAAAATAGTAGAATCGGCAAGAGGATTACTGACTGATTTCGAATTGGAATCTATTGTGAACGAAGTAATTCCTTTTGATAAAATGAATCAGAGTTTTAGGTATTCAAACGATTAATTTTTAATATAAAATATTTTCCATGGGCTTTTTCTCCAATTTGTTTAATAGAAATGATGATCCAAAATCGATAATTTCTTTTGATGTTATTAATTCTATTTATTCCTATTTATATAATCAAGAACCTAGTCTTGAATTCAAAGTAAAAGGAATTCATGACACGGTTACTGTAAATTTATATTCTGTTCCTTCTTCATTGGATCACGAAGAAGGAAGGGCAGAAATTAAAAAAGCGGGATTTAATAATGCTTATGAAGTTCTGAACGAACTTTATAAAAAACTGAATATTGGAGGTTTGTCAGAAGAAGCGATGCAGGATGATTTGCAATATGATTTTATTCATATTCAGTTTTATTCTCGACCGAGTCAGGAAATGAAAAAACATTTTACAAGTGTTATTAATAATTTCATGATATTCTTTTGCTGTACCAATAGTTTAGAAATAAACGATTTTAGGATGTTATATTCTAGCAGTCATTTTTCTGATTATGTAAAAGGTTTGCTAGATTCAGAATATCTTGATTTTAAGAATCCTCAGAACGAAACTCAGGAAATAGGAACTAATGATTTAAAAAAAGTTTTACAAGCCATCTGTCAGTATTCTAATATCGAAATTCCTTCGGATGTTGAGCTTCCATCTTCAGAAAATCTGCTGTTAGATGACAAAGCAGCTGTGGAAGATTTTGAAGAATTCATAAGATTAGTTACTCGAGGAAATATTGAGGAGGACGAACTAAAAAATCATTCAAAAATACTTTTCGAAAATTACCAAAAAGATGATAGTGAATATCATGCAATTGTTTTTGGCCATTTTGATTTTTTTGAAAGCATTAATGCCTGGAACAGCGACTGGAAATTTGACCCTGAAGATGCTGAATATTTTATTTCTGAAATGATTGGCGAAGATTTGAACTTTGAATATCCTGAAGAAACCTATAGCCATGACTTGTTTCCGTACATACAGACAGCTTTAGAAAAACGCGGTTATGAATTAATGAGTTACAATACTTATGGTGATAATTATTTGTTTTTTGTTGCCAATAAAGAAGATGTAGATAGAATTTTAGAATTATCTGAAATTACTAAAATTGAGATTGATCAGTTGTAATTAATCGCCAAGAATTCACAAATTTTATTTTTAAAATCTATGTGTAAAGTTTTAGATAAATTCGTGAATTCGTGGCGGAAACTTTTTTACGGAATCAATATAATTTTTCCTGTGCTTTTTCTGCTTTCTAAGAAATCATGCGCCAGTTTTCCTTCAGATAATTTAAATGATGTTGGTTCAGAAAGTTTGATTTTTCCTTCGGTAATCCAGCTGAATAATTGGGTAGCTCTTTTAATTCGTTCTTCTTTAGAATTTAAATAACTCCACAAATCGCCTCCTGTTAAAGTTTTAGAACCGTCCATAAGTATTCTCGGGTCTACTGGTGCTGGGTCGCCGCCTGCCATTCCGAAGAAAACGACTTGTCCACATTCTTTGGTGACTTCAAAACTTTCCATTAAAGTGCTCCCTATGCTGTCATAAACAGCATCGACACCGTTTGGAACCACTTTAAAAACTTGCGATTTCCAATCTTCATTATAAAGAAAAACATGATCTGCACCTTGTTCAAAGCCAACTTTTGCTTTTTCGGGAGATGAGGTCAAACCAATAACAGTAGCGCCCAAAAGTTTGCTGATTTGTGTCAAAATCTGCCCAACTCCGCCTGCAACGGCATGTATTAAAACTGTTTCTCCTTGAATGGTTTTATGGCTGTCTGTTGCAAGATAATGTGCTGTTAAACCCTGAAGCAAAACAGAAGCTGCAGTTTCAAAAGAAATATTTTCAGATAATGGGATAATGTGATTTACATTTACGGCAACTAACTCTGCATTGGCAAATGGTGCGTCGGCAAAAGCTACGCGATCGCCAACTTTGTATTCTGGATGATTGTTGGCATCAACCACAATTCCGGCGCCTTCATAACCAGCGATAAATGGCGGATTTCCTTTTAAATGATAATTTCCTTTTCGACGGTAAACATCAGCAAAATTTAATCCGATGGCTTTCATCTCGACTAAAATTTCGTCTTGGTTTAATTGTGGATTAGGGATTTCTATATATTCTAAAACATCTGATTCTCCAAAAGAAGAAAAGGTAAGTGCTTTCATTTTTAGTTTTTTTAGTTTACAAAGAACGGAAAATATATTGGCTCCCTTCTAAAGATAATCTTGAAAATAAAAAAAGTAACAACTTGAATTCAGGTTGTTACTTTGAGTTAAATTAAAAAGGTTGGGATACCGGTAATGGTTTATTTTTTAGCTTTAGGTTTTATTTCTGTTACGATCAAATTCACAGTTGTATCTCCTAAATTTTTTGCCATATGTGTAACAGCAGGTATGTACATGGCATCTCCGGCTTTAATATCCATAATAATGGGAGCTTTGCCTTTATCGGTTATTTCAATTTTCCCATCAGCCAATGCATAGATGGTGTGGTCAGGATGCTGATGCCATGGAATTGTTTCTCCCGGATTAATTTCAACTTGCATAATTCTTACTCTTTCATTGTCAAGAAGTACTTTTTTGTACGCGTTAGGCGCTACTTTTAAGGGGTCTTGCGCATAGATATTCACACTAAATACCAAAAGTAATAGTATGAACAGAGACATTAAATTCTTTTCAATTGCTTTCATTTCATTTCTTTTTTATTGGTTAAATTTTCCCAGAATTGTTTATTGCGTGTTCTTTTTGAGAACTTGTCAGGGTTGCGTTTTATGAAAAAGACAAAGTTCTCTTGCAGTGCATTTTTTTAAGTAATGCGAAGAGGCAGATTTTTTCCTAATTCGAAAAATTACGTTTAGGATATTTAGCTAGAAAATTGGATTTCATTTTGCAGATGTGAGATCCTCGGATTTAGGTAATGCAGATCTCCATGTCGTCTGTTTGAATCCGTCGTTTTTTTTCGGCTTATCTTCACTGGTTTGGGAAATTGAAGTGCGATAAATAATGTCTATTTTGGGACTACTAATTTACAAAAAAAAGAGATGTGGAATGTTTTAAAATTAAATTATTAGCCATTTTATTGCTTGTAACACACTTGTATTTAGTTGTTTGTGTTTGTTTTAATCCGAATATTCATGAAATTATAAAACAAAACCATTAGCAAATACTTTTTATTTACTAATGGTTTTATTTTTGGGTTACTTTTTAAAACTTTTCGGTTTTATATTTTCGGGAATTTCATTTCGTTAAAAGTGCTTTTTTGTTTGGCTAAAGCTTCAATGTCTTGCCATTTTCTTGGAGAATCTGCAGAAAGTTTTTCATACGAATCTTTAAGCATTAAAATATCATCTTCGATACGAACGCCAATATTCCACCATTTTTTATCACACTTGCTGTTTGCAGGAATATAAATTCCAGGTTCAACAGTAAGAATCATGTTTTCTTTTAGAGTTCCCATATAGTTTCCTTTATCATGAACATCTAAACCAAGAAAGTGTGAGCAGCCGTGCGGATAATATATTCGGGCATCTTTTGGATCTGTAATAATTCCTAATTTAATTAATCCAGCGGCAATAACTTCTTTTGCTTTTTTGTTCAAATCCTGAATTGGAGTTCCTTCTTTACAAAGTTTAAAAACTTCTTCTTGAGCATCATAAACAATTTGATAAATCGCTTTTTGTTCTTCAGTAAATTTCCCGTTAGCAGGAATTGTTCTTGTAACGTCTGCAGAATAACCATGATATTCAGAGCCAACATCCATTAATAATAATTGATTGTCAATTTTTGTAGCATTGTTTTCTCCATAGTGCAAAATACATCCGTTTGCACCAGCACCAACAATTGGAGGATAACCTTCGCCTTCGGCGCCATAGTGTCTGTGAATGTAAGCATGAATTCCATCAGCTTCATTTTCGCTCATGTCAGGACCTACAGCTTTCATCACTTCGTTGTGGGCAACGCAGGAAAGTTTTACTGTTTTGCGCATCAAGACAAGTTCTTCTGGTGTTTTAATTTCGCGAAGAGAATTTGTGATATTGTTAAACAAATCTATCGAAGCTTCATTTTCTATTGTAATTCCAGCTTTAGATTTAAATGATTTCAGCAATGCAAATAAATTGTCTGGTTGACTGCTTTCTTTAACATCTGTTGGGAATTTATCATAAATGATTTTGTCAAATTTTGAGAAGTCAATTGCAAACGCATTGAAATCTTTTCCGTTGTAAACGGTTGTAAAACCTAATTTAGATTTTGCGCCTTCAATTCCTAAACGTCTTCCTGTCCACATTTCTCGCGCAGCATTTCTTTCTCGTACAAAAAGCACTTCAGTATATTTTTCTGTTCCTTGTGGTTCTTTAAAAAGCAATAAAATGGCGTCAGGTTCTTTATATCCCGCCAGATAATATAAATCAGGATTTCCGTGATAGTTGTAATTAATATCTTTTGAAAAAACTCTTTCAGGATAAGAAAAAACAACAGCAACTGAATTAGCAGGCATTAAAGCTCTAAAAGCTTCACGGCGTCCTTGATGAAATTCTTTTGTGAGGTAATCTGTTGGAAGGTTTTCTTGCGAATGAGCAAATGGCGCAGTCAAGGCGAATACAAACAAGAATAGAAATTGTTTCATTTTTTGGTTTTTTATTGATGATTTTTCGTTTTTTGATCAATGCAAATTACAAAAAAAATAGTGTCACTTGTTTTATTTTAAACATTTGAGCGATAAAACTTTAAATAAATTGTAGTAACTTAGAGACAGAAAATTACGGGTTATCCTCAAAATAAAACTTCTATAAACCTGTAACTGGGCATGAATATTGAGAAAAGAATTTTTATAGAATTATTTTAGACTTCAAAAAACAAATTATAAATCTTTAAAATCCACTTTTATGAAAAAATACACATTTGCAGTCCTTTCAGTTTTAACTTTATTATTTGCTTCATGTTCAGCATCAAAATCTGCTTCTAATACAGGCGATTTATTTGGTACAACTTGGGAATTAGAATATATCTCGGGACCAAGAATTGCTTTTGAAGGGTTATACCCAAATAAAAAACCACAGCTTACTTTTGATCAAAAAGAAACAAAAGTTTATGGCAATAACGGATGCAACGGTTATAGTGCATCTTATACTTTAAAAGGAAAGTCTTTGACTTTTGGAGAACCTGGACCAACAACAATGATGTTTTGTGAAGGCGGGGGAGAACAAACGTTTTTAAAGCAAATTAAACAAATTACAAGTTATTCTATTGATAAAGACGGCAAGCTAAATTTAATTCAGGGCGACATTCCAGTAATGAGATTTAAAAAGGTGGCTAAACAATAGTCTAAAATAAATACAGAAGAAAGTGAAATGAAATCAATCATTTCACTTTTTTGTTTTTATGGCAAAACAGTTTAGTTTAACTGCTTCATATTTTTACTGATGATAGCTTTGTCGGTAGAAGTTTTGGCTAGATTCATTGCGGTTTCAAAATGGTTTAAAGCCTTTTTTGTATCAATTTCAGAATAGAGATTTCCGAGTAATGAATAATAAAAGTGATTATCGGTTAAATTTAGTTTTTCAGCTTCTTTGATTGCTTCTTCTTTACCTTTTACTTTAGACAAAGCGTAAGTTCTGTTTAAAGCCACAATTGGCGAATATTCTAAAATAATCAGATTATTGTAGAGTTCTAGGATATTTTCCCATTTTTCGATGGTTTCTTTTTTTATAGTATGCCAATAAGCAATTCCAGCTTCCAAGTGGTATTTCGAAAGTGTATTTCCTGTTGAAGATTGGCTTAAAAAGTAAGTTCCTCTATCAATCAATTCTTGATTCCAAAGCGATTGGTCCTGATCTTCATATAAGATAATTTCACCATTTAAGCCAGTTCGAGCATCAAACCTTGAAGAATGAAAACACATTAAAGCCATTAAAGCATTAGTCTGAGGCAGATTTGTGCTTTCGTTTTGAATTAATAAATAAGTCAGACGCATGGCTTCAGTACAAAGGTCTTTTCGCAAAGTGGTATTTTGCGAAATAGAGTAGTAGCCTTCAGAATAAAGCAGATAAATCGTTTTTAGAACGGTTTGAATTCTGTCTTTTATTTCAGAATTGCTGGGATGCTGAATTTTTATATTTTCTTCTTTGAGTTTTTCTTTTGCGCGATTAATCCTTTTGTAAATAACTTCTCTGTTGGATAAAAATGCATCTGAGATTTCATTTACTCCAAAACCGCACAATAAATTTAAAGCAAGGGCAATTTGTGCTTCTTCAGAATTACAAGGATTACAAACCGTAAATATCATCGCCAGCTGACTATCTGCAATATTCTGATCTGATAAATCAATGTCGATTTCAGGATTGTTTAATGGAGTGTTGTGTTTTATTTCGGTAACAATTTTGGTTTCAAAAACGTTATTTCTTTTCAGGTGGTTTTTGGTTTTATTTTTTGCAACGGTATAAAGCCAAGCTGAAGGGTTTTCGGGAATTCCTTTAATAGCCCAAGTTTCTGAAGCGGTCAAAAAAGTATCACTTACAATATCTTCGGCGATTTCGATATGCTGAATTCCAAATAAGCTGCAGAGAACTGAAACTATTTTTTGATATTCGGTTCTGAATAAATTGGGTAAAAGTTCTTTGTGCTCCATATTTTAAAGAAAAATGCCTAAGTAAAGATACAAAGGCATTTTTATATAAGTTAGTTCAAAATTTAAACCGCCATTCTAATTTCGACATTTCCGCCAAAATTTAAAACTGGGCATCCTTGCGCAATTTCGGCTGCTTCATCATAATCTTTGGCTTTTATGATTATTAATCCGCCAATAGATTCTTTGATTTCAACAAAAGGTCCGTCGGTAATTCCTTTATTCGAATTTACAAGTTTTCCTTGACCATCCCAACGTTGCAATGGTCTTGCCAGTTTATCTTGAGCCGCAAGACTTCCAAACCAGTTTTGCCATTGCTGTAAATGCTGTTGCAATTCTTCTGGTGAAGGCTGTGCTTCTTTTGTTTTAAAATCTCTTCTGAAAATCAATAAAAACTCGTTCATTTTTTTATGTTTTTACAATTGAATAATCTGCTTTAAGTTGTATAAAGTTAATTGTTTTTAGAAAATAAAATCAATTATTGTTTATCCAAACTGTCCCACTCTGTAAGTTCCTGGTGTATTAGCAAAAGTAATATTCAGACGATTCCAAGCATTAATTGCTGCAACGGCAAGGGTAAGATCTATTAATTCTTGTTCTGTAAATTCAGCTTTTGCAATTTCGTAGATTTCGTCTGGAACATCGCAAGCATTTACTGCTTCTGCCAAAGCAAGGGCGACTCTTTCTCTTTTTGTGTAATAAGGAGCTTCTCTCCAAACACTTAATCCAAATAGTCGTTGTGTTGTTTCTCCAGCAGCTAAAGCTTCTTTTGAATGCATATCTAAACAATAACCGCAGTTGTTGATTTGAGAGATTCTGAAATTTATTAACTCCATTAGAGAAGCTTCAATTGCTCCTTTTTTTAAGTAACCGCTAATTCCAAATAATGTGCTAACTGCTTTTTGACCTTGTTCGAATAAATTAAGTCTAGTTTCCATGATGTATAATTTTTAATTGTTTATATCCTAATAACAATCGAACTTTTAGTATTGGACAAAAAAATAGAAAAAAAGTAAAATATTTTTTCAATTAACAGAAAACCCCAGTATTTATAAGGGTTTTCAAAATAAAAAAACCGTCCATTTAGGTGGACGGTTTTAGAATAATATCTATATAATCGTTATTTCTTTTTTAGTTTGTCTTTAAAAACCTTTTCAAACTTTTCTATTTTAGGCTGAATTACCATTTTGCAATACGGCTGATTTTTGTTGTTTGCATAATAGTTTTGATGATAATCTTCGGCTTTATAAAAAACTTTGAAAGGTTCCACTTTTGTTACTATCGGACTGTCGTAAACTTTCGCTTTGTTTAGTTCGGCAATAATGCTTTGTGCCGCTTTTTTCTGTTCTTCATTTTTATAGAAAATAACAGAGCGATATTGTGTTCCGACATCTGCTCCCTGGCGGTTTAAAGTTGTGGGATCGTGAACGGTAAAAAACACTTTAAAGATTTCGTTAATATCAGTTACTGTTTTGTCGTAAGTGATCTGAACCACTTCGGCATGGCCAGTTTCTCCCGTGCAAACTTCTTCGTAAGTTGGGTTTACGGTTTTTCCGCCAGAAAATCCAGAAACAACAGATTTTACGCCGTCGAGATTTTCGTAAACGGCTTCAACACACCAGTAACAGCCTCCACCAAGTGTGATGGTTTCTAGATTCGCTTTTTTATTTTGAGAAATGCCATTTAGCGAAAGCGCAAAAAGACATATTAAAAGTATATTTTTCATTTTGTAGATTATTTGTTGTCGGGAATAAAATCAAGAGCAATTGAGTTCATGCAGTAGCGTTTTCCTGTAGGAGGAGGACCATCATCAAATATGTGGCCTAAATGTCCGCCACAGCGTCCGCAAAGCGCTTCAATTCTTTCCATTCCGAGCGAATTATCTTCTTTAAAAACAATGCTTTTTTTGTTTTCTTGTTCAAAAAAACTTGGCCATCCGCAACTGCTTGAGAATTTTGCTGTAGATCTAAAAAGCAAGTTGCCACAAGAAGCGCAATAATACGTTCCTTTTTCATCGGTATTCCAATATTTTCCGGTAAAAGGTCTTTCGGTGTCAGCTTCGCGCATTACGGCATAAACATCTTCAGGCAAAACCTTTTTCCATTCGGCATTGCTCACGTTTAATTTCTTCGTGTCGGTATTAGAATAATAAGGATTTCCGGGTTTGCTGATTTTATTTTCCATGACAGCTGGGTTTGCTGATTGTTTTTTTGTGTTTTGTCCACAGGCTTGTAAAACAAAGAGCGGGAGTAAAAAACAGAGGCTGAAAATTAGATTTTTAGATTTCATAGTTCTTGGGTGAATTAATCTGTACATCAAAGATACGTTGGGAATTAGCTTTAAAATACAAGGAGTGTTATTATTGAGATTTTTTTAAGTGTGTTTTAACTTTTTATTAGTTACGTAAAACAACGCAATGTAGTTTTTATGTCTTAATTTTAACTGCTTTTAAAATTTAGTGTAAATTACAGCGTTGTAAATCAATGAAATAGGAATTGAGTCAAAACCTTAATTTTTGCCAAGCTGAATTAGCATTTTTAAGCCATTTCTTTTTTCGTATTTTTGTTTGCTTAAGAAGCCTTATGATAGAAGAAAACGTAATACTAGTTAATCAGAACGATGAACAGATTGGCTTAATGCCAAAATTAGAAGCACATGAAAAAGCGCTTTTGCACCGTGCCTTTTCGGTTTTTATTTTGAATAGTAAAAACGAAATTATGCTGCAACAGCGTGCTCATCATAAATACCATTCTCCTTTGCTGTGGACAAACACTTGCTGCAGTCATCAGAGAGAAGGCGAAACCAATATTGAAGCGGGAAGCCGAAGATTGTTTGAAGAAATGGGGTTTAAAGCTGAATTGAAAGAATTATTTCATTTTATCTACAAAGCACCTTTTGACAATGGTTTGACAGAACACGAACTGGATCATGTTATGATTGGTTATTATAATGAAGAACCAAACATAAATCCAGATGAAGTGGAAGACTGGAAATGGATGAGTATTGAAGATGTGAAAGCAGATATTGAAAAACAGCCCGAAATTTATACCGTATGGTTTAAGATAATTTTTGATGAATTTGATCATTATCTTGAAGACCATAAATTATAGCCAACTAACCAGAAACATAAATGAGAGTAACCATATCAAGAAAAGCACATTTTAATGCTGCACATCGACTGCATCGAAAGGATTGGTCATTTGAAAAAAACGATGCTGTTTTTGGAAAATGCAACAATCCTAACTTTCATGGTCATAATTATGGTTTAACAGTAAGTGTTACAGGAAAAATTGACCCGGAAACTGGTTTTGTTCTCGATGTGAAAGTATTAGCGGATATTATACGAGAAGAAGTAGAAATTCCGTTTGATCACAAAAATCTCAATCTGGATGTCCCAGAGTTTGCAGATTTGAATCCGACCGCAGAGAATATAGCTGTTGTGATATGGAATAAAATTAGACAACGAATTCATCACGACTTTGATCTTGAAGTTGTGCTGAACGAAACGGAACGCAATTTTGTAACTTATAAAGGAGAATAAAAAAATGTCATTAAAAATAGGAGATATAGTTCCGAATTTTACTGCGAAAGACAACAATGGTGACCTTTTTGAAAGCCAAAGCGTTTTAGGAAGAAAGCCGCTGGTAATTTATTTTTATCCAAAAGATAATACACCAGGATGTACTACTGAAGCCTGCAGTTTTCGGGATCAATATGAAGATTTTAAAGATTTGGGTGCTGAGGTAATTGGTATTAGCAGCGATAGTGTAAAATCTCACCATAAATTTGCCGCTAAACATAAATTGCCTTTTATTTTGCTTTCAGATCAAGATAAGAGATTAAGAAAACTTTTTGGTGTCCGCAATAATCTGTTCGGACTTCTGCCAGGACGTGTTACCTATATCATTGATAAAAATGGTTTGGTAATTTCGATATTTGATAGCGCAAACGCAGCCAAACATATACCTAAAGCTTTAGAAGCCGTACAGGAATTAGTATCATAGAATACCAAAATAGTATCAGAATAAAATTAATTAAACAAATATATTAGCCTAAAAAACATGAGCCAAAATTTATACCCTTTGCAATTTGAACCGATTTTGAAAGAAAGAATCTGGGGAGGAGAAAAGCTAAAAACAATTTTAAACAAACCAATCGTTTCTAAAATTACAGGTGAAAGCTGGGAATTATCTACTGTGCAAGGAGATGTAAGTGTGGTTGCAAATGGAGTTTTAAAAGGAAAATCTTTAATGGATTTGATCGATGAAACACCAGACGCTATCTTAGGAACTAAAGTTTATGAAAGATTTGGAAAACAATTTCCGCTTCTTTTTAAATACCTAGATGCAAGAGAAGATCTTTCTATCCAAGTGCATCCAAACGATAAATTGGCAAAAGAGCGTCACAATTCATTCGGAAAAACAGAAATGTGGTACGTAATGCAAGCCGATCAAGACGCTAGAATTATTGTTGGTTTTAAAGAAGATTCTAGCAAAGAAGAATATTTAAAACATTTGCACGATAATACTCTAGTTTCTATTCTAGATGATGTGAAAGCGAAATCGGGAGATGTTTTCTTCTTAGAAACAGGAACAGTTCATGCAATTGGTGCAGGATTGGTTGTTGCAGAAATTCAGCAGACATCTGATATTACATATAGATTATACGATTTTGATCGTGTTGATGCGCAAGGAAACAAAAGAGAACTGCACGTAGATCTTGCTTTAGATGCCATTAACTATAAAAAAGTTGACACACAGAAAAAATACGAGACAAAAGTTAATACTTCGAATACGGTTGTAGACTGTCCTTATTTTACAACCAATTTTCTTCCGTTAGAAAATAAATTGGAAGTTGCTAAAAATGGCGAAACATTTACGGTATATATGTGTATCGATGGTAATTTCGAAATTGAATATGACGGATTTAAGCAGGCTTACAAAAAAGGAGATACTGTTTTGATTCCAGCTGCTATAAATGCATTTAATTTGAGCGGAAAAGCTTCAATTTTAGAAATTTACATTTCTTAGTATTAAATTTAAAGATAATATGTACTTTTGCAGACGCAAATTAAAATAAAAAGAAAAATGGCAAACGTTAAGAATTTAAAGAAAGACATCAACTTCGTATTAGGAGATATTATTGAGGCGGTTTACTTGTTTGAGATGTCAACAACAGGAAATCCTACTCCAGAAACGAATGCTTTGGTTGATGAAGCTATTGCTGTATTTGATACTTTGATTACAAAAGTGAACGCTAAGAACGTTGAAAATAAAAAAGCACACTTCAAACAAATTAATGTTGAATTAGAACAAGCTGCTAATCAATTGATTGAAAAAATCAACGCATTATAAGCAAAAAAAAGTGTAAAAAAGTGCAAATTTATTTTGGGAAATTGAAAAACCGCTTTATATTTGCACCCGTAATGACGCCGATGTAGCTCAGCTGGCTAGAGCAGCTGATTTGTAATCAGCAGGTCGTGGGTTCGAGTCCCTCTATCGGCTCAAAAAACGGAAACCATCACAGAAATGTGGTGGTTTTTTTAATTATAGAGAGAGGTGTGAAATTTTTTTGGAATATTAAAAAACATTTCTATCTTTGCACTCGCAAAATAGGCCGATGTAGCTCAGCTGGCTAGAGCAGCTGATTTGTAATCAGCAGGTCGTGGGTTCGAGTCCCTCTATCGGCTCAAAAACCATCACAGAAATGTGGTGGTTTTTTTTTGTTCCAAAAAAAATAAATTCCAATATTTAAAATTCCAATATTTAAAATTCCAATATTTAAAATTCCAATATTTAAAATTCCAAATCTAAAATTCCAAATTGCAAATTGCTTCGCTGTTAGCTATCGCTGGTGTGCAAGTTCTAAACTAATACCTTTGTCAAAGTTTTAAACTTTGATAAAGGCTTGCTAGGTAAAATAAAAAATCCAAATTCCAGTTCGTGTTAAGAATTGGAATTTGGAATTTAAAACTTGGTCCCGAGCGATAGCGAGCGGGCGAAGCAATTTAAAACTTAGTTATTGGAATTTGAATTTTAAATAATTTGAATTTAAAAAAAATTATCTCCCCCATTTTTGGTGTGCTGATGTAAATTGTCCTGAAGACATTGCGGCCAAAATAGAAAGTTCGCCTGTTAGGCATAATGCAATTGCTATTTCAGCAAATTTACCACTCTTTCCTACTCCGTAACAGCCTAAAAGCTCAAGGCATTCTCTTTGGGTTGGAAATGATGTTCCTCCACCAACAGTTCCCACGATCATGTTGGGCATTGTGATGGCATAATAAATATCACCGTCTTCTGTAATTTCCATTCTGGTAAATGAAAGAGCAGCTTCACCTGTACAGGCTACATCTTGCCCGCAAGCAATAAACAACGCGGCAAGCGCATTCGATGGGTGCATTCCGCTGCCTACTACGCCTGCTTTTTGGGCTCCGGTAACACATGCTTTCCATTGTTCGAACAATAACTCCGGAGTGGTCTTTAAAACCGATTTAACGACCTCTTTTTTTATTTCGATTTCTGCAGTAAGTTTTTTTCCGCGAACTCGAGTGTTTAAGGGGCTTATTTTTTTATCTCCCGAAAAATTACCTTCAATAGTCCAAAACACAGGTTTTATGGGGCAGTTTTCTATAATGTACTGACATATTCTATCTGAGCAAATAGTAACCATATTTTGTCCTGACGCATCACCAGTAGAAAATTCAAATTTTAAGATCAGAATATTTCCTTCTATGTTGATGCCGATATCATTTAAGATGGCATAATTGCTACTTTGTCTTGTTAGTATAGAAAAGGTTTCAGTATGGTCTAAAACCCATGAGACAAATTTGCCTAATTCGATTACGGTTTTAAATTTAAAAGTTGGGGTTCTTTGTACGCCTTCTTGAAGCGTAATTACGGTTATTGGTCCAGATTCTCTACAGGCTTTTGCCCCTCTATTGTAAGAGGCAAGCAATGCGCCTTCGGTTGTAGCGAGAGGAACATAGAAAGGTCCTTGGGCAACGCTTCCGTTTATTACCAATGGGCCAATAATTCCGGTAGGAATCTGGCTCATTCCGATGTAATTTTCGATATTGCCTTTTAAGCTTTCATTGTTGGTGAAAACTTTTTCTCCAGACAGAAAATCTAAATCTAAATTTAATTGGCTGCGAATAAAATTGAGACGCAATTTTTGACCATTTAATGTGTAAGGATCTTGATCAGGGATTTTTTCTGCTTGAGAATGTTTTGGATTATAAGATTCTAATTTGTGAAAAACGGACGAATCTATGTAATCATACTTAGGTCGACTGATGTTGCTGGTTAAATTTTCCATAAATGTAGTTTTTTAATTTGAAGCTAAGTTATTACAAATTAAATTTATATCTATGTAAATTCTGACAATTTAGATTTTAATTGTTTGATTGTCAATTATTTATAAAAATAAAAATGGATGCCAAAAAAAAAGGCATAAAAAAATCCTGTTCTTTTAAAAAACAGGATTTTTGAGAAGATCAAAAAGTGTTGATTTTAGTGTGTAATTTGTTGATTTTTATTTTATTAAGTTATTGTGTTTGTCATTTTTATAATTTCGGCAGTGCGTTTTTTTGTAGGCGATGTTGTTTTGGAGTCATTAATTTTGAATTGCATTTTGAATTGCATTTTGAACTTTAAAGTAAGTAAACCTACTGTATATGATAAACAAAAAATACCCTGAATTTTTCAGGGCATTTTTGTTGTTATACAACGAATTACTTTTGTGTTTCGGTTGTTGCAGCTTCAGTGTTAGCGGCTGGAGTTTTTTGTTCTTCTTTTTTAATATCAGCTACATATTTTGTCAGTTTCTTTCCATAAAGCGATTGGGCAACTTTTGGAGTCATCGATTTTTGAATCGTATCAAGAAACTTAAGGTTGATATCGTAAATCTCTGCCAAAGCAATATATGGAGCTACTTCGTGATCTTTATTGTTGATGGCAAAGTTTGTAGCATACAAATATTTTCTTTTGATATTTGATTGCTGTTTTGCGTCAAGACTGTCAAGAGCTTTTTGGTCTTTTCTTTTTAAAGCTTTGAACTTTGCTTCAACCATAGATAAATTCTCATCTCTAAAACGAGAATTTATTTTTTGATATTCTTCGTATAATTCTTGGTTTTTAGATCCAGTAATTTTTGCGCCAGCGATGAAATTATCTAAGTTGGTGTCAATATTGATATTTCCTGGTTCAGCAAAGAATAAAATGTTGTTGTCTAATGAGTTTGTTACACCACGATCTAAATATAGGTATAACATTTCTGGAGATTCTAATTTAATGTCTCTTTCAAAAGCCGAGTTTCCGTCAATTTTGATGCTGTCAATGGCAACAAGAGAAGTGTCAACAATTCTTTGGATATATAAAGTTCCGGTTTTTAAACCTTTAATGTTTCCTGTAATGTGTAGGTTATCGGCAGCAGTTTCTTTTTTGCTGCAAGATGCTAATACTGCAAGAGTAACAAAAGCAATTAATGTTTTTTTCATTGGTTTTTGAGATTTTGGTGCAAAATAAAGAAAATAGTTTAAATGTAAAGAGGCAGCCGTTTTATTTTTATAAAAAAAATAAATCCCAATCTATTTCTAAATTGGGATTTTAAAGTCGTGTAGGGAAAGGTCTTACATCGAAAGGTTGAATGAAGAGCCATTCTCGTGCGTATAAGTGTAAAGCGCATCACAGTCATTATTTCCATAATCAATAACACCGTTTAAAATACCTCCTTGAACTTTTAGTTGTCCTTTAGAGATAAATAAGCATGAGTATTTTTTAATAAGCGGTTCTTTTACAGTCAAAGTAAGTGTTACGCCATTTGATGATGTTACGGTATGCGTGCCTTCCGTGATTTCGTAAACATTGTCAGACAGAACTAAAGGCGTATCTACACCTGCAGTTTGTTTGGTAGTATAAGTTCCAGAATTGGTGTAAACGGCTCCTTGTTTATCTGTCAATTTACCGTTTGTTACTTTTCTTGTCCATTGTGGTACGGTAGGAGTAGTTGTAGTATTGGTATATTCAATAGTTCCTTCTAATTTGATTCCGTTTATAGAATAATCAATTCTTTCAATGGTCATTTTGCTTCCAGTTTCAGTGATTGGACCAGAGAGCGTTACTCTTAGTTTTCCTTTTCTTGTAAATTTGTTTCCGTCTTCGCATCCAGCTGTTCCGAAATCAGCTAAAAAAACTTTAGGATAATTTCCTCCATTTGTTGTAACCGTAATTGTTGCGCAAATTCCAGGAGTTGTTTCGGCAGTCTTTCCAGTTGTTGAAGTGCTTGTGGTAATTAAAAGACCAGTGTTAACATCCATTTCGTTTGAAGTGTCTACTGCAACGGAAGCTCCAATAGGTACTAGGTCTGTTGAAGATGTTTGTTCGTTATTATCGCTAGAACAAGAAACATATAAGAATGCTGTAGCACAAAGAGCTGTTAGTAAAATGATAGTTTTTTTCATAGTGGTATTTGTTTTTGGATTAGATTAATAAGGCACTCAAATGTAACAAAAAAATAAATTACAATTAAAAAATCCTGTAATGGTTATTTACAGGACTTTACAACGTCTTTTTGAAGAAAAAATTATGTTTGGGGTGTGGTTGGAAGTAATTTTAAACGGATCTATAGTAATTGCTTTTGGCCTTTCTGATTTTTTTGTATTCCTCCCAATTAAAGCGGTTTAGAAAAACGGCCGCATTTTGAGCTCCTCTTATAAAAAGGTCGATTTTTGCATCGTCAGTCAGATTGAAGTTTAGCCAATTGTGGCTTCCGGTGTCAATGTATCCGATTAGGTTTTTAAAATCTGGATTTTTTTGCAGGAACTCATAATCATAACCATAGCGTGCAGTGTCAAACATTGAGCTTATTAAGCTGGAAAATTTTTCATTTTTATTGATTTCATTTTTGTCGTAACCCAATTTAATTCCAAAAGTTGGAGAAGCGGGCACATTCATATTTTCGTGAAAAATGTCAATTGGGAAATTTGAAATAATACCGCCATCCATAAACATAACTTCTGAGGGAACCGATGTTCTGAGGCATGTTGCATCGTTCCACTTGTTCCACGCATCGATTCCGCTTGGAATATTTGTAATTTTAAAAGGAGTGAAAAATAAAGGAATAGACATAGAAGCGCGGACGAAATCGGCTGGATTCTGAACATCTGGATTCGAATAAAATAAATCAATCATTTTTGGGAAAATAATTTTGCTTTCAGTGGTAATGTCAGCAGTTATTATTGCCATTTGGCTCCAATGGTCCACTCGGGTATATTCTATTTTATCTCCGTGATTTGGCAGATTTATTCGGTATAATTTGTTTTTGTCTGAAACTCCTTTTTCTCTTAATGCTCTCAAATCGGCATATTTTTTTATTCCTTTTTGCGAAAGAAGATTGGTCATCCATTGATGAAAATTTTTTCCGGGATTTAATCCTAAATCATCTTTAAAATTATCCACAACCTCACAGCCTTTCATTATCAATTTCAGATTTCCGGCATCACTTAGTAAAGCATCAATAAATTCTCGAGCATCATGATCGCCATCAACAAAATCATATAAATTTTTGTTGCATAAACATTCCAGAATCCATTCTGATTTTGCAATGTCACATGTTCCTGCTGCAGCCATCAGCATGGTATTGATGCTTCCTGCCGAGGTCCCTGCCAAACTTAAGAACCGAATTCCCATTTGTTCCAAAACATATACATAGCCGACCAATGCGATCCCGAGGACGCCTCCTCCTTCTTGTACAAGATCAACATATTGGCAGTTATTATCATCTATAATATCAGAGAATTTTTTGCCTTTAATCTGTTCTTTTAAATCTTTTATAATTGCTAGAACTTCTCCGTTTTCTGTAAACTTTCTCTTGTCCATGATTTCTAGAATTTTAGATTTTTGAATTTAATATTCTGGTTATCAAATATATGTGATATTGTTTTTTAAGAAAAGGGGAAAATGACCCTTTTTAAAAGAGTAATTTTAAAACAAAAAAAATCCTGCAAATTAGTTTTTGCAGGATTTCTAAATATTATTTTTCTAATGATTATTTAATCATTTCAAAACTTCTCTTAACGAACGCAGTAAGCGCTTCACCTTTTAAAAGGTTTTGAGATAATTTAGCTAAATCTAAAGCTTGTTTGACTAAATGTTCTTGGTGTGTTTTGTCTTCTGTATTTAAGATACTTGAAGCCAAGTCAGAATTTGTATTTACAACCAAATTGTACATTTCTGGCATATTACCCATTCCGAACATTCCGCCGCCAGTTTGGCTCATTTCTTTCATTCTTCGCATAAATTCGGGCTGCGTGATGATAAACGGAGCAGCTTGAGAATCCATAGCTTCCAATTGCACACTGTATGCTTTTGGAATGTATGCTTCTAAAGAAGTTTTTAAAGCTGCTTTTTCGTCATCAGATAACTTAGAAATAGCATTTTCTTCTTTTTTGATCAAGTTATCGATGTGGTCAGAGTCAACACGAACAAAAGTCAGGTCTTTGTTATCGTTTTCGATTTTCTGAATTAAGTGTGAGATAATCGGAGAATCTAAAAGCAATACTTCGTAACCTTTATCTTTTGCTGCCTGAATATAAGAATGCTGTGCATCTTTGTTTCCTGCATAAAGGATAACCAATTTGCCTTCCTTGTCAGTTTGGTTTTCTTTTAGTTTTTCTTTTAATTCATCCAAAGTAAAGTAAGTGTCATCTACTGTTGGGTACAAAACAAATGCGCCTGCTTTTTCGTAGAATTTCTCTTCAGAAAGCATTCCGTATTCTAAAACGATTTTAATGTCATTCCATTTTTGCTCGAAATCAGCACGGTTTTCGTTAAATAAGGCCTTTAATTTATCTGCAACTTTACGAGTGATGTAGTTAGAGATTTTCTTAACTGCTCCATCTGCCTGTAAGCCAGAACGAGAAACGTTTAGTGGGATATCTGGAGAATCGATTACACCTTTTAACATTGTCAAGAATTCAGGAACAATTCCTTCTACGTTATCTGTAACGTAAACTTGGTTTTGGTATAACTGAATTTTATCTTTCTGGATCTGCATATCTGTACCCAATTTAGGGAAATACAAAATACCAGTTAAGTTAAACGGATAATCTACATTTAAGTGAATGTTGAATAACGGCTCTTCAAACTGCATTGGATACAATTCTCTGTAGAAGTTTTTGTAATCTTCATCAGATAATTCAGAAGGCTGTTTTGTCCAAGCTGGATTAGGGTTGTTAATGATGTTGTCAGTTTCAACAGTTTCATTAATGTAATCTTCTGGAGCATCTTCTGGTTTTGGAAGCGTTTCAGTTCTTGTTCCGAATTTAATCGGAATAGGCATGAATTTGTTGTATTTGTTTAATAAACCGCTGATTTTAGAATCGTCTAAGAACTCAAGAGAATCTTCAGCAATGTGAAGAATGATTTCAGTTCCGCGTGAAGTTTTGTCAGCAGGCCCTAAAGTAAACTCAGGACTTCCGTCACATGTCCAGTGTGCAGCTGGCTCATCTTTGTACGATTTTGTAATGATTTCAACTTTTTCAGCCACCATAAACGCTGAATAGAAACCAAGACCAAAATGTCCGATAATTCCAGAATCTTTAGCAGAATCTTTGTATTTGTCCAAAAATTCCTCAGCACCAGAAAACGCTACTTGATTAATGTATTTTTCAACTTCATCAGCAGTCATACCTAAACCTTGATCGATAATGTGGATTTTTTTGCCTTCTTTATCCACTTTTACTTCGATAATCGGGTTTCCATATTCAACTTTAGCTTCGCCAATGCTGATAAGGTGTTTTAATTTTAAAGTAGCATCAGTACCATTAGAAACAAGCTCGCGCAAGAAAATTTCATGGTCGCTGTACAAGAACTTTTTAATTAAAGGAAAAATGTTTTCTACTGAAACATTAATTTTACCTGTTGCCATATTTTTTATTTTTTGATTTAATTTGATGATTTTCATTTATTCAAATAGGATACCAATTGTTTTTTGGGTGACAAAATGTCGGAAATGTTAATTTTGAAAGAAAATAAATAGATTCTAAAACGAAAATTATCTCAACGAATCGTATATTTGTGGTACAATAATTGTTAAAAAGGCAAGTTATTAATCTAAAAAAATTGTACAAAATGAAGAAGAGTATTTTTATATGTATGATTGCCGCTTTGTTTTTTGCGTGTAAATCATCTTCGTCGACAACAGCTTCGTCCTCTGAGGCTACTACACTTTCAACAAAACTAGACAGACCAACTCAAGTAGCGTTAAAAGGAAATTGGGTGCTTACCAATGTGTCTTATCCTGGTTCAGATTATATCAAAGTAACTTCTTTTGATTTGGCTGATTCTAAGTGTTTTATCGGAAGTTCTTGGAGTTTTATTTCTAACAACAATAAAGGTACAATGGCTTTAAATTCTCCTAGTTGTACAGCTTTTAATTCGCCAATTGTTTGGAGTATCAACAATCAAGGGCTTTTTGTTCTTAAAATTGTAAATCCAGGAACAAAATCTAAAAACGTTAAAGAAGGATATCTGCTAAAAGTAGCTGGTGTGACTGATAACTCTTTTCAGTTAATCGATAACATTAATGTTGGAGGTCAAGTAAAAGATGTGACTTACCAATTTCAAAGAGCTAATTAATATTTTAAAGTATAAAAAATGAGAAAGATAACGGTTTTAGGATTAAGTAGTTTACTAGTATTAGCTAGCTTTTTTACAAGCTGCGATTCAGTAAAAAATGCAAATAATACACAAAAAGGAGCTGGAATTGGTGCCGTAGCAGGTGGTGTTATTGGTGGTATTTTAGGAAATAATTTAGGTAAAGGCGGAAACGCTGCTTTAGGAGCTGCAATTGGAGCTGCTGTAGGGGGTGGAACTGGAGCTTTGATCGGAAACAAAATGGATAAACAAGCCCGTGAAATTGATCAAGCTTTACCAGGTGCTAATGTTGAAAGAGTTGGTGAGGGAATCCACTTGACATTAAATGAAAATGCGGTTCGTTTTGATACTAACAAATCAACTTTGACAGCTCAAGCAAAAGCTAACTTAGACAAATTAGTTCCAGTATTTACTGATTACGGAGATACTAATATTGAAATTTTTGGATATACTGATAATACAGGAAAACCAGAATATAACTTAACGCTTTCAGGTCAAAGAGCAGCTTCTGTTCAGGCTTATTTAGTTTCTAAAGGATTAAAAGCAAGCCGTTTCAAAACTTCAGGTTTAGGAATCGCTGATCCGATTGCAACAAACGATACTCCAGAAGGAAGAGCTCAAAACCGTCGTGTTGAATTTGCCATTACAGCAAATGACAAAATGGTTAACGATGCTAAAGCAGAAGCTGGAAAATAGTTTCTAATAAAATAAATTATCAGAAAAGCTGTTTCAAATAATTGAAGCAGCTTTTTTTTTAATAATTGATCGTATAACAATCAGAATAAACTATTTTTTAATATCGAAATATATTCTTTTAATCATCATAGTATTCAATTTTTCGCTCTATTATGTGATTTATAATATTGTGCATACTGTATGTTTTTCTTATCCAATTATTAAACCTATCATTTGTAGTTTCGATATTTGTGGTGAGTATACTTTCCTTTTCATTTTTATGAGTTGTCCATTTTGTGATAATGGTTTTAGGGTTTGTGAACGTATTATAATAACTTTCAATCTCTTTTTTATCATTATATCTATAATGTAATTTTGATATGGAATCTTTTACAATACTTAGTATTTCTAATTGATCTAATTTATTGTTATTATATATTTCAGTGATTTTCACGTCGGAAAACTTATTTTTTATTTGTTTTAAAACTTCTTTACGTGAATATTCACTTAGAATTTTTATGATGATAGTAGTGTCTAGAATAGTTTTATACTCGTACAAAGTTTTTCCTTCTGGGTAAAAAGATAATTGAAAAGAATTATTTGATTTATCGGACGTCATAGTTTCGGCAGAATCGTTGTTTTGAGCAAAATATAAGTCTTCACTGATTTTATTGTCATTGTTGTATTTATAAAGTCTATATTCTTGTAAAGTGTCATTTATATAATGTTCATGTTTGACAACTTGATCATTACTGAATATATTGATAAATTTTTCTCTGTACTTTTTATTAGGATTTATGATTGTGGAATCAGGAAGTTCTCTTTTTTTACTAAAATATTGATTGGTAATATCAACTATTTTTGAACCGTCATTCTTGGAAATGCTTTTTATCCTTTCCAAATTATCAAATTCAATTATTTGCCAGTAATTATAATGTAAATCATTATTCTTCTTTAATGATTTTATTTTTCCTTTTTTAGAAAAATCAATTTCTGAAATAGCTTTGACGGTATCTTTGTCATTTAAATAAAAATTTTTGATTGTAATTTTTTTCACAGAGCCTTTAAAATCAATTTCTTTAGGAATTATTTCTAGTTTATTTATTGTGTTGATTTGAGATAAAAGTAACTCAGTATATAACAGAAAGAAAAGATAGAATAGTTTTTTCATAACGTTTTAGTTTTTAATCTTGGCAGATATTTGTCAAATCGGGTTACTTATTAATTAGTAAAAACGATTATTCGATTTCAGGGCAATGTCCCATATAAACTACTTCATACAGTATTATCTTTCTTTTTTTTTCTGTAAAATCAAGAATGTAAAATACTTTGTTTTGTGCTAAAATTTCGCAGTTTATCTCTTCATTATTATATTGGTTTATTAACTCAGGCATGATTATTTTATTTCTAATCCTTTTCAAGAATGCTTTATTTAATATTTTTCTTTGAGATTTAATGTTGGTATCTTTCTTTTCCCATCCTTTAAATTCTACATGAAAAAATGATAAAAAAATATTTTTGAGTTGAAAATTAAAAGATTTTTCTTTAAAATCAGTTGGATTTATTCTTGTTTGAATATTGTGTTTTTTTTCATTTTCTTTTCCGTAATAAGGGATATATATTGTGTCTAATTTTTTTAAATACTCTAAATTCTGGCTAAACACATTTAGTGAAATAATGAATGCCATAATTAAATAAAAAATGTTTTTCATTTCTAATTTTTTTTATCAAGCCATGTACGACCATGTTGAATGTATAATTGCATTTTGAACAAGGCATCTGAATCTTTAGGAAAATCTTTTTTATAAGAGATAGTCTCGTCTAATCCTTGTAAACTTATGGATTCAAAATAATTTTTCCAATTCCAAATTTCAGATGATGATTGGTCTTTCGTCGTATAAACAGTTAAAGATTCTACCTCACTTCTTCCTATCGGAAAAGTTAAAAAATCCCTAGATTCGGTTAATATCTTTGTTATAGTTGGAATCATATTATTGTACATAAAATCATGTTGTTCTTCCGCAGTAGGATATTTTTTGTTTAGTAAACTTACGATATCTTTCTCTCCTACAATAGGATTGTTAGAGATAGTAAATAAATAAGCATGAATAAATTCATGAATAATAGTTCGAGCATTTTCAATTCTAGTTTGTTTTATACTACTATCGTTTAATTTCTTTTTGTTAATTTGAATTAAAGTATATGGCAAATTTGGATCATAAATTGTATTGGCGTTTATTTCTTTAGTTGGATCTTTAGAGTCATAAACTGCGTCAACAAGCTCAAATTTCACATTAAACCTAGAGTTATTTCCAAATAGATCAATAAATAATTTTTGAAATTCATTAGATTTTGATAAACCATCATAAATTTCTTTAAATTTTTGATTCTCTGGTAAATTGATATTGTCATAAATAGCTGTCAAATCTACATTCACTGGAGACTTCTGTGAATATATAAAATTTTGTATAGAATTATTAAGCTGTTTTACTATAGTAAATTGTCCGTCCTCAATGTTGTACAACATTTGTAATGTAAAAGCTTTATTTGCAGGTGTAAAACCTTCATTGTTCAAAAAATCTATCAATGCTTTGCTATATTGATAATTGTTTATTATAGTATATTTTTCTAAAGCTGAAAATTGATAATCAGGCTTAAACATTTTTTGCAGTGCAATATAGATTCCTTCGCCTGTATTACCATAAGATGTTCCGCCACCGGAACCTCCTGTCCAGCTAGATTTAGTTGCAGGTGTTGTTGGGCTAGGCTCAGGATCACTATATCCATCTCCAGAGCAGCCGCAACTTGTAAAAACATTTGGGTAATCACAACCACCAGTAGCATGTGTAGAATGACAACTGCAATCACTATATACAGTTACGCAGTAACAGTCAATTCTAGCTGTTTTGCTTGGAGTGTAATTAGCTTGATGTCCATGAAATGGAGAGGCAGAATATCTTATAGTCCCATTATCCATTCCTTCAATCGTTACTAATTTTATATCAACATTTGTATCAGTTATTTCTACAGATAAATTATTTAAAATATTAGAGCGCTTTTCAGAAGTTATGTATAACGGAATACTATAAGCGGCTTCATTTTTGTCATTTTTGATAGCGGTTATATTTTTATGATCAAAATAATAATCTGTACTTCCAGAGTTTGTCTTAAGATTAGAAACAGGATTGTTTTCTATAAACAGAGCCAATTCTGGATCTCTATTTTTTAATTTTCAAGTAATTCATTTAAGGTTACTTTTTCAGAATAAGTTGAGCTTTTAGGATTGGACTGGTTTCCTATTTCTTCATTAATTCCGCAAGAATTAATTATCAATGTAATGGTGATTAAGAAATAAATTTTTAGGCGTTTCATTTTTTTGTTTGGCTTTAGTAGTAAATATATATTAGGTTTTATTTTGATTTTTCATAAAAAGCATAAAGCTGATTGCAGTTTTCAATAACATTTTCTAAATCATTTTCTCTTAAAAATTGTTCTACAATGGCTGCATCTTCTAAATTGCTTTTAACGGATAGGTATTTTAAGAACCAATATTGATAAGTATTAGATTGTGCGATGAATTCTGGGTTTATTTTTGAAATCTTTTTGTTCAGTTTGTCAAAATCAAAATGATAGGCAAGTTCGTATAATGAAATAAGCTCCAGTTTTTGTTTTTTTTCATTATAATCCTCTTCGTTTTTTTTTAATTCATCTTTTGCTTCTTTTAAATAATCGGATCCAACTTGAATTATTTTCCCTTTTATATTTTTATCAACCAATAAAGAGTAAGTGTAATATTTTTGAGCAGCGCGTATGGCCGTAGTATATTTTTTTGATGTATAGTAATTAGAAAGTTCTGTTGAAAGATATTCTGTAGATAAGCTAAACTGTATCAACTCTATTTTGAGTTTAGCAGGTGTTTGATAACCTGAAAATCGATGTAAGACTTTGCCGTTTGCATCTATAACCATCATACTAGGAAGCTCTCTAATTTGATATTTGAGCGCAAAATCATTATTTCGATCGACATCAATTTTAAGTTGAACATAATTTTGAATCACATTTTGAACCTGAGTATCATTCCAAGATGTCAAATCCATTTCTCTACATGGACCACACCATCTTGCAGTAAAATCAACAATAATTAATTTATTTGTTGCTAAAGCCTCCTGCTGAGCTTCTGTGAAAGAAGTAAGCCAAGTTGCTTTAATGGAATTTGAGGTAAAAACAAGTAATATTATGAGTAAAAAATTTCGCATTTGCAATTATTAATTTAAAGTAAATAAAGTAAAAAAAGGATTACAAGCAAAAGAATAGCGTTAATTTTTGATTTATTTTCTCACAATAAACTATCTTAAGTGCAGTTTCATAATTGAAGCAGCTTTTTTTTGACTTTAGAAATTAAACATTGTAAATTTGACGTCTCATATTACAACTCATGCTCGACATACAAAATATATCTTTTTCGTACACCGAAAGTCCCGTTATAAAAAACATTTCTTTTTCTATTGAAAAAGGCCAGAATATTGCCATTATTGGTGAGAGTGGCTGCGGAAAAAGTACGCTGCTCAAGCTTATATATGGACTTTATGATCTAGACGAGGGAAAGATTTTTTATGGGGATAAACCAGTTTTGGGACCAAAGTTTAATTTGATTCCGGGAATGCCTTACATGAAATATCTGGCTCAGGATTTTGATTTGTCTCCATACGAGACTGTTGCAGAAAACGTCGGTAAGTTTCTATCAAATGGTTTTGCAAACATGAAAAAACTTCGTGTTCAAGAATTATTGGAAATGGTAGAAATGGAGCAGTTTTCCAATGTGAAAACAAAATTCTTGAGTGGAGGACAGCAGCAAAGAGTGGCTTTGGTAAGAGTTTTGGCTTTAGAACCAGAAGTGATTTTACTGGATGAACCATTCAGTCAGATTGATGCTTTTAGAAAAAATGCTTTACGCCGTAACTTATTTCGTTACTTAAAGCAAAAAGGAATTACCTGCATTATTGCAACGCATGACAGTACCGATGCTTTGTCTTTTGCAGATCAGGCCATAGTGATGCGAAACGGAGAAGTGCTAGTTAAGGATGATCCCGCAAAAATATATGAAGACCCGAAAATTAAATATGTCGCTTCTTTGTTTGGTGAAGTGAATGAAATTCCGACTCATTTATTATTGTCATATGAAGACGAAACTCATAAAACATTAGTTTATCCACACCAATTTAAAATGGTTTCAGAGTCAAAATTGATGGTGAAAATTAGGAGAACTTATTTTAGAGGAAGCCATTATTTGATTGAAACGGTTTATAAGAGGCAATTGATTTTCTTTGAAAGCGAAATAGATTTACCGCTCGAACAAGAAGTGTTTTTAGCTTTAAATTATTTATAACTTGGGAATGTCTCAATTAGAAAATTAGATAATTTCTAATTGTTAAAATAATAAACCCGACAGCTTTCTGAAACCTGTCGGGTTTACTTTTGGAATTAATTAGGAATTTAGTTTTTCAGATACTTTTCTAAAAACTGATCTTGCTCCCAAAGCAAATGAAGAATATTTTCTTTAGCAACATAGCCATGAGATTCTTTTGGAAGAATAACCATTCTTGCAGGCGCTCCTAAACCTTTTAATGCTTGAAAATAACGTTCCGTCTGCAAAGTAAAAGTTCCAGGGTTATTATCAGCTTCTCCGTGCACCAATAAAATTGGAGTTTTCATTTTTTCTGCATTCATAAATGGAGACATTGCATTGTAAACTTCTGGAGCCTCCCAGTAGTTTCTTTGCTCAGATTGGAATCCGAATGGGGTTAAAGTTCTATTGTAAGCCCCACTTCTCGCAATTCCGCAGGCAAAAAGATTGGAATGCGTCAATAAATTTGCTGTCATAAATGCTCCGTAAGAGTGTCCGCCAACAGCTACTTTTTTACGATTAATATAACCCAAAGCGTCAACCGCGTCAATAGCCGCCGCTGCATTATCTACCAATTGCGAAATAAAGTTGTCGTTTGGTTCTGTTGTTCCTTCGCCAATAATTGGGAAAGCGGCATCGTCTAAAACAACATATCCTTTTGTAACCCAGTATACAAACGATCCATAATAAGGGAATGTGAATTCGTTAGAATTTTGAGTCGATTGCGAAGCGCTGTTTCGATCTTTATATTCTGCAGGATAAGCCCAAATCAGTAGCGGCAATTTTTCTTTTTTAGCTTTATCGTAACCAGCAGGAAGATATAAGGTTCCTGAAAGTTCCAAACCGTCTTTACGTTTGTACTTAATTACTTCTTTGCTAACATTTTTAATGCTTTCAAACGGATTTTTGAAATCAGTAACTTGTGTTAAGCTGTTTTGTTTTTTAATATTTCTGAAATAATAATTAGGATATTCTGTCTTTGACTGAATTTGAACTAATATTTTTCCAGATTTAAAATCTTCAATTTCTAAAATATCTTCTTTTTTGTCTTTGTATGGAGAAGTATAAATACGTTTTGATTTTAAAGTTTCCAGATTGAATTCGTCAACAAAAGGGAATTGTCCGTCTTTAGTATAACCTTCACCAATTCTGTACAGATTATTTTTTTCGATAGCTAAAACATATTTATTGTAGGCATTTTTTCTTGTTTCGAAAACTCCTGGATCTGAATAAACATCCTGAGAATTTCTATCGGTAATCAATTTTGGCTGCTGACTTGGATTTGATGGATTTATCAAAAATGTTTTGGTGTTTCTCGTGTCGTACCATTCTTCTGAAAGAACGGCTAGATTATCATCTCCCCAAATAATGTCGCTAAAACGCTGCGGTGTTTTTGCTAATGAATAAGCTTCTTTGTCGAAAGGTGCATCCCAAAGAAAAACTTCATCTCTAAAATCAACTTTATTTGCTGGATCACCTTCATCTAGAGCCACAACATAAGATAAAGTTGCAGGTTTGTCGTTTCTCCAAGCCATTTCTCTTTTTCCTTTTCGGACAGCCATAAAACCTTTAGGCATAATTTCATTTAAAGAAACCTCATTTACCGTTTTAATTTCTCTTCCGCTTAAATCATAAACAATGGTTTTGGATGGAAATCTATTTAATGGAACTACATAAGAAAATGGTTTTTGAATGGTTGTCAGCATGATGTAATTGCCATCTGGCGAGATTCTTTCTCCGGCAAACATAGCCGCTTCTTTATATAAAACAGCGTCGCCATTTAGTTTTATTTTATATAATTCAGAAGTGATGCAGTTTTCAAAATTAGCCTCGTCATTTTTGTTTTTCAACATATCAGGATAGGTTCTGTTTTGTGATTTTTCTCCTGAAGTGTTAGAAATAATCGGACCTGTTGGGAGATCTTTTTTAGAATCCAAAAGTGGCTGTCTATTTTTAGGAAGCATTTTTACTAATATAGTTTCACTATCCAAAAACCAGCTAAACGGATTTCCAAGATTTGCATTTACTCTAGCCTCTGTAAGTTTTGTAGCTTGTGCTGTTGCCACATCCAAAACCCAAAGTTCAACCCCAGAATTTGTAGTATGGGAGAATAGGATTTTTTTGTCGTTTGGCGACCAAAGAATGTTTGTTATTTTTGGATTTTCAGGCAGGCCTTTTACCTGAATTTCTTCCTTACCGCTTATTTTTCTTAGTTTTAAGTTATTTAGATAAGTTACAGTACTTGAGATATTAGTAACGGGATTAATTCTTAAGCCTGCTAAACGAACTTCATCTTGATTGAGGTCGTCTAGTGTTTTATAGGTACTGCGATACATTAAAAGCATGTTTTCTTTTTTGGTATCCATAGATACAGAAGGCGCTCTTTGGTAATCTGCCAAATCTAAAATAGATTTAGAAGGTTTTTGATAAGTTAGATTCTCTTGAGCAAAAGAGAAAAAACTTATATTTAGAAATAAAAACAGCGTAATCTTTAATTTCATAGTTTAAATTTTAGGAGTTTGTAATAGTATTCAAAATGTTTGTCTAAAATACTTTTATGTTGTTACATCTAATGCGTGATTTTTAATTTTTTTCAATGTTTGCGTCTGAATGCTGTCTTTTCAAGAAGTAAATGATTATAAGTGGTTGTATAATTAGAATATATTAAATTGCTAATAACGAAAAAAATAGTATTTTGTATACGTATATTTTAAAGTATGCGTAAATTTGCAATCCAAATTTTTAATAAATAATAATTGATTATGTATCATTCAAAAATAGCTGGTTTAGGATATTATGTTCCTTCCAATGTGGTGACTAACGATGATTTGTCTAAGATAATGGATACCAATGATGAATGGATTCAGGAAAGAACTGGAATTCAAGAAAGAAGACACATCATTCGTGGAGAAGACACCACGACTTCAATGGGAGTAAAAGCAGCTAAAATTGCAATAGAGCGTTCTGGTGTTGCCAAAGAAGATATTGATTTTGTAGTTTTTGCTACATTAAGTCCAGATTATTATTTTCCAGGACCAGGTGTTTTGGTTCAAAGAGATTTAGGTTTAAGAACAGTTGGAGCATTAGATGTTAGAAACCAATGTTCTGGTTTTGTTTATGCACTTTCTGTTGCAGACCAATATATTAAAACCGGAATGTATAAAAATATTTTGGTAATTGGTTCTGAGGTTCACTCTACAGGATTAGACATGACTACTCGCGGACGCGGTGTTTCGGTAATTTTTGGAGATGGAGCAGGAGCGGCAGTTTTGAGCCGTGAAGAAGACTTAACAAAAGGAATTTTATCAACTCATTTACATTCAGAAGGAGAACATGCTGAAGAGTTAGCTTTGCAAGCGCCAGGAATGGGTGCGCGTTGGGTAACAGATATTATTGCAGACAATGATCCAAATGACGAAAGTTATTATCCATATATGAATGGACAGTTTGTGTTCAAAAATGCAGTAGTTCGTTTTGCAGAAGTAATCAATGAAGGATTAGAAGCAAATGGGCTGCAAGTTTCAGACATTGATATGCTGATTCCACATCAAGCAAATTTGAGAATTTCACAATTCATTCAAAACAAATTTAAATTAACAGACGACCAAGTTCACAACAACATTCAGAAATACGGAAATACAACAGCAGCATCTATTCCGATTGCTCTGACAGAAGCTTGGGAACAAGGAAAAATCAAATCTGGAGATACTGTAGTTTTAGCAGCTTTCGGTAGTGGATTTACTTGGGCTAGTGCTATTATTAAATGGTAAAATAATCATCTTACATTTATATTTTTTAAAACCTGCTTCTTATTGGGAGCAGGTTTTTTTATAAATTGCGTACTCAAACCTAACAGGTTTTAAAAACCTGTTAGGTTTCATTTGGAGAAAAACTATTTAAATCAAAATGAAAAAAAATCAACTGGAAATAGCTTGTTTTAATTATGAATCAGCATTAATTGCTCAAGCAAATGGCGCGGACAGAATTGAGCTATGTGAAAACATGAAACTGGGCGGAACTACTCCAAATTCTATTTTGGTAGTGAAAGTCCGTGAAAGTTTAAATATAAAAATGCATGTCATTATAAGACCTCGCGGAGGAGATTTCGTTTATTCGGATGAAGAGCTTACCGAAATGAAGCAAGATATTAAGCACTATAAAAAGCTGGGGGTTGACGGTTTTGTTTTTGGAATCTTAAAAGAAAACGGAAAAATAAATAAAAAGCAAAATAAAGAATTAGTGCATTTGGCGCACCCATTATCTTGTACTTTTCACCGTGCTTTTGATGTGGTAAAAAATCCCGAAAAATCGCTTGAATCTATCATTGACTGTGGTTTCAAAACAATTTTAACTTCTGGGCAAGGTGTAAATGTCGAAGAAGGCATTCAGGCTTTGGCTAGACTTCAGGAATTGGCAGGAGATAGAATAGAAATTATGCCTGGTGGCGGCTTGCGATCTTCAAATATAAAATTACTCCAAGAAAAATTAGATTTAACTTTTTATCATTCTTCTGCGATCACAGATAATTCTGAAATTGCCAATCCCGAAGAAATAAAAGAATTACGCAATTTTTTATAGATTAAAATTTGTTGGGTGATATTACCAAGATACTTAATTTACTCTGTGTAAATCTGCTTTAATCTTTTTAAATCTGCGTGAAAAATTATTTTCAAAAGTATTTTTAGCAGAATTAAAAAACAAAAAAAGTCTGGAGTTGGCAAGCTCCAGACTTTTTTTCTACAAGAAATTATTCAAAAATTATTTAAAAAATCTTCTCAGACAAGGTTAGAACATTCCGCCCCCGCCTTTGTTAGTATTGTCATCTCTTTGTTTACGCTGTAAATTTTTGATTTTTCCACCACCAAAGTTGTAAGTCAGACCAAAGTAAACCGTTTGGCTTTCCCATTTAAACTGCCCCGCTTGAGGATAAGGATACATGGTGTCAAAAGCATATTTCATAGTATTGAACACGTCATTGAAACGAACACTTAAATTCATTTTGTTGTCTAACAATGTGTAGCGCGTACCAATATCCATTTTGTACATTTCGTGGCTGTTATTCTGAAGTCCGTCAGTAGCACCTCTGTAGAATCCGAAAGCTAAGAAGCTTAAACGCTTGTTTACTTTAAAGTTAGAGTTCATACGTCCGTTGAAAGCGGCAACTGTAATTTTTCTATCAATTGGGTTACTTGTATTAGTTGCTGGATCATATTGGAATACAATACCTTGTTGGTTGATGCTTGAGAAATCAATAGATGGCTGAATGTCCCACCATTTTGTGATTTTATAATTGAATGACATTTCAAATCCGTAAGCAGTATTATGATCATAGTTAGTAAAAGACATAATTTGCTTTTCATTGCTTGGATCTGCAGGGTCTGGATATAAAATTCTGCTAATTTGATCATTAATGCTTCTCACAAAAACACCCGCTGTAAAACTTCCTTTTTCAAGAGTTTTAGTGTAATTTACTTCTACAGAATTGGTAAACTGAGGTCTTAATTCTGGATTTCCTAATGAAGTTACTAACGGAGTAGCAAATTCACGAATAGGTTTTGTCTGCTCTAAACTCGGACGGTCAACACGACGGCTGTAGCTTAACTGCAAAGTGTTTTTCTCAGTGATATTGTATGTTAAATAAGCTGATGGATACAAAGTGATGTAATCATCATCAAATTTGTCTTTACCATAATTTAAATTGGCTTGAACTTTATAGCTTTCAAAACGTGCACCTACTTGATAGCTTAGTTTTTTGAATTTTTGCCCAAATGTTACATAAGCAGAATAAATATCTGTGTCATAAGTATAGTGAGACATTTGATTTGCAACAGGTAGCAAAGGATTTCCAGTAATATAATCATTTTCTGTTCTTGTAATTCTTGCTTCCGCACCAGCTTCAAGCGTTGTTTTTTCGTTTAACGGATTAACATAATCTACGTTTATTGTGCTTAATTTTCTGGTTCCTTTCAAATAATCTTCATAGAAGACATTCCCTGCAGTATTGTCTGTTTTTGTCGTTTCAGTATCAAAAGAAGCATTTTGAGTTTCTTTATTGTCACTGTAGTTGGCTTCAAAATCTAAAGTGTGACCTTCTTTTTTGAAAATGTGTTTGTATGCTAAATTGTATGTCCCAACCTGATCTGGCCCCCAATATCTTGATTTTTGAAAGATATTCGAAATATCAGAACCAGTTACATTATTGTAATCAATATCAGTATCTACATAACCTTTTCCTGTAGATTTATTCTGATTAGTATAGATAGATAAAGTATTGTGATCATCGATTAAATAATCCATTCCAATTTTGTATAAGTAGGAATCATTATCATTTAGTACATCTATATTTTGAGTAATATCTTGATCAAATCTTTGGATAAAACCTTTATTATGATATTTTCCAAAGTTTTGTCCCACGTTTCCGAAGAAGTTTACTTTTCCAGTTTTATAGTTTAAATCTAAAGACTGATTGTATTTTGCCGTTTCACCAAAAGTAATACCGCCACTGTAGCTTCCGTTAAAACCAGTGTTTGCATTTTTATGCAAAATAATATTAATGATTCCAGACATTCCTTCTGGATTATACTTGGCGCTTGGGTTAGTGATTAATTCAATTTTCTTGATAGAAGTTGAAGGAATTTGTTTCAATAATTGAGCAGGATCAATATTCGTTGGACGTCCGTCAATTAATACACGAACATTATCATTTCCGCGAAGCGAAAGTTTTCCATCCTGATCTACATTCACAGAAGGAATATTATTCATAATATCTGATGCGGAAGCTCCAGCGGTAGTTAGATCTTTACCAACATTCACCACTTTTCTATCGATTTTTTGTTCAATAGTCGAACGTTCAGCAACGATATTTACACCTTTAAGTTGTGTTGCTTCTTCTTCAAGAGCAACATTTATAGTTGCCGTTTTTTTGTTTTCGCTCAAAAGCACAGAACCGATATATTTTCTAAATCCTATATATTGAATTTCGATCGTATAACTTTTTAAAGCAATATTTTTAAATGAAAAGTCCCCGTTATCGTCTGTGTTTACGCCAGAAACTACTTTTCCATTTTCTTTTAGTGAAACTGTTGCATAAGAAATGGGTGCGTTGTTTGACTTTTCTGTAATTTTTCCAGAAACACTTCCAGTATTCTGGGCCTGTGCAGTTGCGATTATTCCTAATAACGCAAACAGAAAGAATTTTAATTTCATGATTTTTTTACTGATTATTTTTTGATTTGATTGATGATGATTTCGTTTTGTTAGTTTTTCTTTTTTTTGTTTTCTCCTGACTTCAAAAAATTAAAGTCTCTATTAAGACTCTTTTGCGGTTGATATGTTACAAGAAATTCTAGAAAAAAATATATTTTTTTTCTCATTGGCTGTTTTGTAAGAGATTAGGGTTTTGGTTTTTTGATAATTTTAACAATTAAAAAATGCTCTTTTTTGTCAAATTGCAACTCTTTTCTTTAATTTAATATGTTTTTGATTTTCTCTAATTGATGAATAAGCAGTATCTTTGCTCACTTTAAAATAAGTTTACATGTCATTACAACAAATTCTTACACCTTCTATACAAAAAGCAATACAAGCATTATTTGATGTTACTGTTGATAAAATCGAATTTCAAACGACTAGAAAAGAGTTTGAAGGAGATATTACAATGGTAATTTTTCCTTTACTGAAAGTGATTAAAAGCAATCCAGCTGAATTGGGAAATAAAATTGGAAATTATCTAGTTGAAAATGTTTCTGAAGTTGCCCGTTTTAATGTAGTTTCTGGTTTTTTGAATATTGTGATTTCAGACAGTTATTATGTGAATTTCTTTAACGGAATAAAAGACCAAAAACAATTCGGATTTGTGGCTCCAAATCCAGATGAAAAAGCAGTTATGGTAGAATATTCTTCTCCAAACACTAACAAACCTTTGCACTTAGGACACGTTCGTAACAATTTGTTAGGATATTCTGTTGCAGAGATTTTAAAAGCCTCAGGTAAAAAAGTATACAAAACGCAAATTATCAACGATAGAGGAATCCATATCTGTAAATCGATGTTGGCTTGGGAGAAATTCGGAAACGGAGAAACTCCTGAGACTTCTGGTTTAAAAGGAGATAAATTGGTTGGTAAATATTATGTAGAGTTTGATAAAGCATACAAAAACGAAATTAACGGTTTAATCGAAACTGGAAAAACAGAAGAGGAAGCCAAAAAGCAAGCTCCAATTATTATCGAAGCGCAAGATATGCTTAAGAAATGGGAAGCTGGCGACGAAAAAGTGATTGCACTTTGGAAAAAAATGAACGAATGGGTTTATGATGGTTTTGCTACAACTTATACGAATCTTGGAGTTGATTTTGATAAATATTACTACGAAAGCAATACATATCTATTAGGGAAAGATGTTGTTCAGGTAGGTTTAGATAAAGGAGTTTTTGAAAAAGATCCAGATGGCTCTGTTTGGATTGATCTGACAGATGAAGGACTTGACCGTAAAATTGTTTTGCGTTCTGACGGAACAGCGGTTTACATGACGCAAGATATCGGAACAGCAATTCAGCGTGTAAAAGATATGCCAGATGTTGGAGGAATGGTTTACACTGTTGGAAATGAGCAGGATTATCACTTTAAAGTGTTATTCTTAATTCTTAAAAAATTAGGATTTGACTGGGCTTCCAGTTTATATCACTTATCATACGGAATGGTAGATTTGCCTTCTGGAAAAATGAAAAGCCGTGAAGGAACTGTTGTAGATGCTGATGATTTGATGCAAGATATGACCGATACAGCAAAACAGATTTCAGAAGATTTAGGAAAACTAGACAGCTATTCTGATGAGGAAAAAGCTAAACTATATAAAACAATTGGTTTAGGAGCTTTGAAATATTACATTTTAAAAGTAGACCCTAAAAAACGTATTTTGTTCAACCCAGAAGAATCTGTAGATTTTGCTGGAAATACAGGTCCATTTATCCAATACACATACGCGAGAATTCAGTCCATAATCCGTAAAGCCGATTTTGATTTTTCTAATAAAATTGAAATTGAAGAATTGCACGAGAAGGAAAAAGAATTGGTAAAACAAATCGAGCTTTTCCCAGAAGTAATTCAGAATGCGGCTCAAAATCATAGTCCGGCATTAATTGCGAATTATACTTACGATTTAGTAAAAGAATACAATTCTTTTTATCAATCAGTGCATATATTAGGAGAAGTAGATTTAACGAAAAAAATATTCAGAGTACAGCTGTCTCAAAAAGTAGCCGAAGTAATTAAATCGGCATTTCATTTGCTAGGAATTGAAGTTCCAGAGAGAATGTAAAAAAAATATAGACCTAGTTAAGGAAGAAAAGCCAATAGTTTTAAACTATTGGCTTTTTTTATTGCTTTTTTGGCTTTACCGGCATTTCTGTAGTTTCATTCTTAGATAATTTTGCACTGGCTTTGTAAGTGTTACAATGCAAGTGATAAATTCCAAGTCAATTTATATTCTTCAAATATTCATTTTTAGCTATTTTGAATTAGTACGCTTTTAGTTGAGATGAAAAGAATGAAAAAACCATCTATATACTGGATGGTTTTTATTCTTAATTAAAGTTCAGTAATTAATTTCCTCCTCCAATAAGCTATCATAAAAAACTTTTTTAATATCGCATAAGCTATTTAGTACGTAATTTGTAGTATTAATATTTCAAATTATAATGTTAAAAGTAAATTGATTCTTGTTAAAATTATTTTAATTTTTTAAGTTCGCCCTCTCTAATTAAAAAAACAAAATAATGAAACAAAAATTAAAAGGACTTATGATGCTTTTTTTCATTCTGATTCTGCAGTCAAGCATTGCTCAGGAGAAAAAAATTACAGGAGTGGTTTCGGATGCAAATGGTCCAATTCCAGGAGTAAATGTAATGGTCAAAGGCACAAAAACTGGAGTACAATCAGATTTTGATGGGAAGTATGTAATAAATGCTAAAACTGGAGATATTTTGACTTTTTCATACATGGGATTCAAAGATGTTAATTTGACTGTTGGATCTGGTTCTGTTCTAAATGCTAAGATGCAAGAAGACGGAAAAGAGTTGGATGAGGTTGTAGTAGTTGCATTTGGAACCCAAAAGAAACAAGAAATTACAGGAGCTGTATCTAAAATTGACGCAAAAATGTTAGAAACTTCGCAGGCATCTAATGCAGTTCAATCCTTAACAGGGAAAGTTGCTGGTGTTCAAATTAGTGCAAACTCAGGACAGCCAGGAGATCCGCCTCAAGTTAGATTTAGAGGTATTGGTTCTATTTCATCTTCAAATGCTCCATTATATGTTGTGGATGGCATACCATTTAACGGCGATATTAATTCGATAGCGACTCAAGATATTGAATCAATTAGCTTTTTAAAAGATGCATCATCAAATGCATTGTACGGAAGCAGAGGTGCTAACGGGGTAATTATTGTGACCACAAAAAAAGGAAAGAAGGGACAGCTTACCATTATTTATGAAACTAAAATTGGAGTGAATTCAAGAGCGGTACCTGAATATGATGTGTTTACTAGTCCAGCAGACTACTATAAGGCTGTATATAATAGAATTAAAAATGGTTTAATTTTTCAAGGGCAAACAGTTGCGAACGCATCCAATATAGCTGCTCAAAATTTAATTAGTGGAGATACTTATTCTCTGGGATACAACAATTACAATGTGCCCAATAATCAAGTTATCAATCCAGCAACCGGAGAAGTGAATTCGGATGCGAAATTATTATATCATGATAATTGGTCAAAAGCTTTGTTTAGGGATGCAATAAGACAAGAACAGTATTTAAGTTTGTCTAGTAGTTCAGATAATCTTAGTTCCTATTTGTCTCTTGGGTATTTATCTGATGGAGGATATACAATTAATTCAAACTTTGAGCGCGTATCTTTAAGAGCAAATGTAGATTACAATGTTTCTAGCAAAGTTAAAATAGGAACAAATGTAAATTATGCTCATTCAAATCAAAATGCTCCAATCTCAAAAGTATCATCTTCAACATACAGTAATTTATTTAGCTGGGCTAGAAATATAGCGCCAATCTATACTATTTGGAAAAGAGATCAAAATGGTAATACAATTTATAATGAAGATGGATCAAAATCGTACGATTTTAATCAGTCTGGAAATAGACCATATGGTTCAAATTTGAATCCTTATGCTACGACATTATTAAATAAAAAGACAAACGAGGAAAATAAATTTGGAGCCAGAGCCTATGTATCCATTGACTTCTTAAAAGATTTTAATTTTAGATATAATATTGGCTATGATTTATTGTCTGGTTACTATCTAACTACCACAACAGGCGAAGGTGGAGATGATATGGGAGTTAACGGAAGAATTGGAACAGCTACAAAAAATGAATATACCTTAACAAATCAACAACTGTTGTCTTGGAAAAAGGTGTTTGGGGAACATTCAATTGATGTATTGTTAGGTCATGAGTCTTCAGATTTTAAATCTAAAATGTTGGCTGGACAAAAAAGTAATGTTGTAATACCAAATTTGCCAATTATTAGTAATGCAACTAAATATGGTTATTTAGATGGCTATAATGATTTATACAAAGTAGAAGGTTATTTTTCTAGAATAAATTATAATTACAAAAACAAATATTTTGTTAACGGAAGTTTTAGAAGAGATGGATCATCAGTATTTGCTCCAAACAATAGATGGGGTAATTTTTATGGTTTTGGAGGGGCATGGTCTGTAATGAAAGAATCATTCTTCCCTAAAACAAAATGGATTACAGATCTTCGAGTAAAAGGCAGTTATGGTGAACAAGGAAATGATAATATACTTTATCCTGTTACCTCACAAATTAGTCACCGCAATTATTTTGGCAGTTTAAGAAATTATTACGCTTATGAAACGCAGTACGAAATTGTTCCCGATTCAGACGGTAATGCAAGTGTTTTAAATGTTTTTGAAGCAGACAATAGTGTTAAGTGGGAGAAGTCCAAGAATTTAAATGTTGGATTTGATATTACATTATTTGATCGAATTTCTTTAGAAGCAGAGTATTTCGAAAGAAATGTAAGCGATTTGATATATAATTTTCCTATTGCATTATCTACAGGAACTTCATTTGTTTCAAAAAACATTGGAGATATGGGGAATAAGGGTATTGAGGTTAACTTGGGAATTGATATTGTTAAAAATAAAAATATTGATTTTAATATTTGGGGTAATGCAACAAGTTATAAAAATAAAATTACATCGCTGCCAAAAGCATTCACAGACGGTATTTATCGTTTTGAGGTAGGTGCACCTGCTTATTCTTATTTTTTAAGACAATTTGCTGGAGTTGATAAAACAAATGGAAATGCATTGTGGTATAAAGATGAAAAGGATTCGGCAGGAAATTTAACCGGAAGCAAAGTAACAACAAGTGTGTATGGAGATGCTACAACATATTTAAGTAAAAAGAATGCTAATCCAGATGTATATGGAGGTTTTGGAACAATGTTTAGATTTAAAGATATTACATTCCAAGCGAGTTTTGCTTATCAATTTGGCGGTTACATGTATGACGGTGTTTATCAATCAGCGATGTACTCTGGATCTGATAACATAGGTCAAAATTATCATAAAGATGTAACAAAAGCATGGACAGTTGATAATCCTAATTCAGATATACCAAGAATTGACCATGTTTCTACTTTTCAAATGTCAACGTCGGATTATTTCTTAATAAAATCTGATTATATAAGCTTACAAGATATCTCAATTGGATATGATTATGATGAACTATGGCTTAAAAATTTAGGCATACAATCTACAAAATTTACCTTAATGGGGTCAAATTTAGCTTTATGGTCTAAAAGAAAAGGAATGGATCCGAGGTTGAATAACTTAGGCTCTAGAACTAATAATGGACAATCTTTAAATGTCTATGGAGTGATGAAAAGTATTTCATTTGGTTTAACAGTTAATTTTTAAAATATGAAAAAAACAGTAATAGCATTTGCATTTTTACTGGCTCTTACAAGTTGTGATAAAGACTTTCTAGACACAGTTCCTGAATCAACAATTAATAAAGACCAATTAGCAACATCGGCATCTGCTAATCAAGCTATTGTGAGTGGAATTTATTCTGCCTTAAGATCTTACGGACTGGCAATTGGAAGTAACCACGAAGATTATGGGCATAAGTCTGTTCTTGCTGCAATGGATATGATGTCTAATGATATGTTAATGACAAAATCAAGTTGGTACCAATCTTTTTATACCTATGTAGGCAGACAGCAAACCAATTCAAGATCTAGATTAGTTTGGAATACTTATTACCCTCAAATTAAATCTACAAATATTGTTTTAGGCGGAATTCCGTCAACGACAACAGATCAAGAGTTGAAAGCAATTAGAGGACAGGCATTAGCGCTCCGAGGCTATTTTTATTTTATGCTAGCACGAACTTATGGACCGACTTATGTAGGAAATGAAACGAAACTCTGTGTTCCGATTTATCAGGAACTGACATTGGAAGGAAAAGCAAGATCTACCGTGAGTGAAGTTTATGCCTTAATTGAAGCCGATTTAAAGGAAGCTATCGAGCTTTTGTCTACTTATAAACGTCAAAATAATGATTCTGTGGATAAAAGTGTTGCTGAAGCTTTTTTAGCAGATGTTTACTTAGAAATGGGCAAGTATCCAGAAGCTGCAAATATGGCTCACGATGCAAGACAGAATTATACTTTACTAAATGAGGCGGAATGGATGAATGGATTTTACATAACAAAATCTAATGAAACCATGTGGGGAGCAACATTAAATTCTTCTATCAGTACTTTTGTTGCGAATTTCTTTGGACATTTTGATAATACAAATCCGTCGGGTTATGCTGGAGGAATGGGTGTTTATAAAAATATAGACAAGAATTTGTATAACAGTATTTCGGATACTGATTTTAGAAAAAAAGCTTTTGTTCCTCCATCTGGCAATTCAATTTATCCATCTCTGCCAGCTTATGCAAATATCAAATTTAGAGATCCGACCATTGATGCGGGAAGTTATATTTACTTGAGATCTTCCCAGTTGTATTACATAGAGGCAGAAGCACTTGCGAGATCTGGGAAAGAAGCGTCTGCAAAAGAAGTTTTATATGAAATAACTATAACTCGAGATCCTTCATATGTATTATCTACAAATTCAGGATCGGCTTTAATTCAAGAAATAATAGTTCAGAAAAGAATAGAATTATGGGGAGAAGGTTACGCCTGGTATGATATGAAACGTTTGGGTGTTGGTCTTACAAGAGATTATATAGGTTCCAATCATCCTGCTTTTGGTAAGTTTAACATTCCAGTTGGTGATAATAAATTTATTTTTCAAATTCCTCAAGCAGAAATAGATGCAAACCCACTAATAGTTCAAAACCCATTATAATAAAATTGAAAGTAAAAAAAGCCTGAAGTTTCAAAACTTCAGGCTTTTTTACAACAACTAATTCTAATTACTTAACAAATTTGTCAATGATTTTATCGGTTTCCGCTTTTGCAGTATCTGGCTTTAAATCAAATAGAAGAGAATAAAGAGCTTTTCTGTCCACTTTAGCTTCTAAGTTTAAGTCTTGATGTCTGTCAAAAAGAGTTTGCCATTTATCGCGAACGTTTTTCCATAATGCATTATTTTCTTTCCACCATTTTTGAGCAGCAATGCATTTTACATCTGGAACTTTAGTGTAAACATCAAATCCTTTTTCTTGAGCTAGTAAAACATCTTTCCCAGTATCGTCGCGAACTAATTTATCATTGTCTTGTTCGTGATTCCATCCCGTAGCAGTGATTTCGTGTATGTTTCTTCTTTTCAAAACATTATAATCGTTACGTTTTGTTTGCTCTCTTCTTGGAAGTGGAGCATCAGCAACGTTTGCCCAATAATCTTGTCCGTCAACATGTACCCAAGTTGAAGATCCCTCATATCTTGGGCTATCATCTACCTGATATACTTTTTGAGTCCACTGACCTTTAACGGCTTTTTTGTCTAATTTCTTGTATTTCCAAGAATTGCCTTTATCAAAAGTATATAAGTCTGTGTTTTCGTATAGCCAATCTTGTCTCCAGTGTTTGATAATCATATCGTCGCTTACAATCAATAAGTGCTGCATTACAATTTTGTTAGGAGTGTCTTCTAATAACTCTACCCATTCTAAGGCAGATTCGTGTTTCGTTTCAGAAGGTTTATAAGTAAGAGAATCTTTTGGATATGAGAAAGTTTCTGTGAAGTTAAACTTTACCTCATAACAACCACACATTGATTTAATAGATTTTATGTCTTGTTGTTTTTTGTCCTGACTAAAACCAAGACCACATGTTAAAGCCATAGCGGCTGACAAAAAAAGGCTTTTTGAAATCATAACTTATTGTTTTGTTTAAATTTTCGCAAATATATAAATTTTATTTAGAACAATTAAAAATAGTTATATATTTGCATCGATTATTAAGACTGAATAAAAATAATGAATTTTAAAATAACTCTTTTTACTGTTGTGCTTTTTTGTCAAATTTCTGTTTCTCAAGAGGTTCAAAAAGATAGTGTCGAAACAAATGAATTATCAGAAGTTAAAGTTACTACTGCAACTAGAACGGAAAGAGTGCTTTCGTCATTGCCTTTACCAATGACAATTATTACATCTGAAGCTATCATGAAGTCAGGCGTTACAAGATTAAATGAAATTTTAAGCGAACAGACCGGTATTATTTTAATTCCAGACGAAAGTGGTTTTGAAGGAATTCAAATGCAGGGATTGGATGCCGCTTATACCATGATTTTAATTGACGGTGTACCATTAGTAGGGAGAAGTTCTGGTGTTTTAGATTTATCAAGGGTTTCAGTAGGGAATATAGAAAGAATCGAAATTGTTAAAGGCGCTTCTTCTGCATTATATGGTTCTGAAGCAATGGGAGGAGTGATAAATGTAATTACAAAAAGACCAAAAAAAGATATGTTTACAGGTAGTCTTTCTTATCGATATGCAACTTTTAACACCAGTGATGCCAATACAAATTTGCTGTGGAAAAAGAAGAAATTCTCAGCTAATCTTTTTGCTAATTTTTATTCTACAGAAGGTTATGATTTAGATAAAAGTACACCGTTAAAGAATCTAGAACCATTTTACAATTTTACTATTCAGCCTAAGATATATTACGACTTTTCGGAGAATCTAAAATTAATTGTGAATAACCGTTTTTATGATATGAAAATGGATAATAGAGCAATTATAGATTCTGAAAACTATAAGGGGGACGCCAAAGAGAAAGAATGGAATTCGCAATTAAAATTTGAACATAAATGGAGTTCGAAAGTATATTCTGAATATGAATTTTATGCTACAAACTATCAAAATGATTCATTTTTAAAAGACCAGAATAATATCGTTTTTGAAAGTGCCTATTACAATCAATGGTTAATTCGACCAGAACTTCGAACAACAATTTCTCTGAAAAATGATAAACTAACTGGTGGAGTTGGATTAAATTATGAGACGCTAGACAGGACTTATTTTGAGAAACAAGTCAATTTTAATTCGCAATATGTTTATATTCAATACGATTACAATCCGACAGAAAAATGGAATGTTCTTGCTGGATTTAGATATGATAATCATAGTGAATATGCTTCACAGTTTAGCCCGAAACTAGCAGTCAACTATAAGGTTAATGAAAACTTTTCTCTTAAGTCTTCCGTAGGCTATGGATATAAAGCGCCAGATTTTCGCCAATTGTATTTTGACTTTACAAATCCATCAGTTGGATATACGGTTTTAGGATACAACGTTGCTGAAGATCGCTTAGATCAACTTGAAGAACAAGGACAGCTTTTGTCAAGAGTTGACGGGGTAAGTTTTGGTGAGCCGTTGAAGCCAGAAAGCTCAATTAATGTCAATTTTGGAACTTTTTATAAGAAAAATAAATTAAGATTGGACGTCAATGCTTTCTATAATTCAATAGAGAATTTAATTGATACTCGTGTTGTTGCTCAAAAAAATAATGGTCAGAATGTCTTCAGTTATTTTAATATCAGTAAAATTTTCACCTACGGTTTAGAGTTTAATTCAACGTATGATTTTACAAAACAATTATCAGTATCATTTGGTTATCAGTTTTTAACAGCAAAAGACAAATCGGTTCTGGATAATTTCGAAGATTACCAATATATCCGTAACTCAGATTTACAAACTATTCAAATTAAAAAATCTGATTATTTTGGATTGTTTAACAGGTCAAAACATACGGCCAATGTTAAGTTTGCTTACACTATTCCTAAAATTAAGACCGACATCAACTTACGCGTTTTTTACAGAAGCAAATATGGGATGTTTGACACCAATGGTAATCAGATACTGGACAAATATGACACATTTGTAGATGGTTACTTTTTGACAAACTTATCAATTTCAAAATATATCGGAGATAAATTTATGCTTCAAGCGGGAGCTAATAATTTATTTGATTTTACAGATCCTAGCCAAATTAGCAATTTGGCAGGTCGACAGTTTTTTGCACGAATTCAATATAATTTTTAATCAATATTTATTTAACACCTTTTCAAAATGAAAACAAAATTCTTACAGCTTTCGCTTTTAGCATTATTTATTTTTACAGCATCTTGTAGTAGCGATGACGATAAAAATGAAGTAGTACCAGTAGTAACTACAAAAGTTTCTAATATTGCTGCGCCGCAGACAGGCGGGCAGGGACAACCAGCAGGTGGCGCATTTGCAAAATTTAGTTTTTCTCAAAATAAGTTGGTAACAGATAATAGCTGGGATATTGCTTTCCGTGGGACTACAATCATTGTAAATGGAGGAGCTAAAATTGGTCTTACAGATGAACCAGAAAGAACAGGGTCTGGCGCAGTAAGTATTGTATCTGGAACATTTGCTAGTATTACTACATTTCCTGCGGCTAGTACTTTTGCTCAAGATGCATCAACAGTTTATTCAATTCCGACAGGAAGCGGAAAAGGTTGGTATTCTTATAATGCAGAAACTCATATTATTTCTCCTATTGCAGGAAAAGTATTTGTAGTAAAAACACACGATGGTAAATATGCAAAGTTTGAAATATTAAGTTATTATAAAGATGCGCCTGCAAGTCCAACATTAACTTCTGAGTCGCCATACTACACTTTTAATTTCGCTTACCAGGCAAACAGCACTACTACATTCTAATAAAAACTAATAATCTCGAATAGATTATTTTATATAGGGTACTTTTAAAAACATCAAAAATCTAGTCAATCATTAGCTTTGTTTTTTTTATTTTTTTTTGATAAGGAGGTTAGAATTTTCTAACCTCTTTTTTTTGCTCTACTTTCTTGTTAAAATGAAATAGAAACAAAATGTTATTCTATCTTTGCACAAATTTTTTCTGCCGTAGATTAAACATTATTGAATTGGTTTAATTTTTGAATGCAGTTCTTCATATTTTTTATAATTATTAAGTGAACACAAAATCTTATTTTTTTCAGTCTTTTGCGATTGTTGCTTTGGCATTGGTTGCTTTTATTGGATTCAAACAAATCCTTCCAGACAAGATATTTTCTGAGAGTAAGTTAGATTCTAAAAATATATTAATAGACAGTCTGCTTTTAGAATCTGTTGCTGAAGATTCTCTTTCTCTAGACAAAGACAGTATAGCTGAAAGTGAAAAAGAACTGAACCAGCAGAAAATTGTTTTTGATGAAACCGAAGGAATTGAATTTCCTGCTGAAACATTCGAAAATTATAAAGGATATCAATACCTGATTTCTTTTTATGAGAAATTGTATCAGCTAGAGAAAAATCCTCAGAACCATGTTCGAATTGCTTATTACGGAGATTCTATGACCGATGGCGATTTGATCGTTCAGGACGTTCGTGCCAATTATCAGGAACGTTTTGGAGGAAATGGTGTTGGTTTTGTTCCTATTACTTCAGAATCTGCCGCTTCGAGAGGTTCTGTAAAATCAAGTTATTCTAAAAACTGGAAAACACAGTCTTATTTAAATGTAAAAAGGCCTACAAGCCCTTTCGGAGTTAACGGACATGTGTTTTTTGCAAATGATAAATCTAATCCGACTTGGGTTCAGTACGAAGCAGGATTGAACAAGTATTGTACTTCTTTGGATAATGCAACATTATTTTATGGACGTTCGTCTAAAACAGGAAAAGTGAATTTCATTATCGGAAAAGATACAATCAAGAAAAGCCTTTCTCCAAATAGTTTAGTAAACACATTAAAAGTTTCATCAGGAAGTCTAAAAGCTTTCAAGGCAAACTTTATTCAAGCAGATTCAATTCCGATTTACGGATTTAATTTTGATAACGGAAGCGGAGTTCACGTAGATAATTTCTCTCAGAGAGGAAATTCAGGACTTCCGATTTCGATGTTTAATGCCGATGTAATGAGAGCTTTTAACAATAGTTTGAAATATGATTTGGTTATCCTTCATTACGGAACCAACGTTTTAAATTACGGAACCAAAAATTATTCTTGGTATGAAAGAGGAATGACAAAGACCGTTAATAAAATTAAAGAATCTTTCCCCGGTGTTTCAATTTTAATCGTTTCAACTGCTGATAAATCGACAAAATATGATTTGGAGATGAAAACCGATTCAGCGGTAGTTCCTTTAATGAAAGCACAAAAACATTATGCTTTAGAAACTCATGCAGGGTTTGTAAACTTATATACTTTGATGGGTGGAGACGGCTCTATGATAAAGTGGGTTGACGAAACTCCGGCAAAAGCAAATAAAGATTATACGCACTTTAACCAGCGTGGCGCAAAAGCAATTGGTAATTTGCTTTACGGACAATTGAATAAAGGATACGAAGAATATAAAGTACTCAGACAAAAAAGAGATGCTGAAGGGACTAAGCCAAAACCAGTAAAAAGAGCCAGACCCGATTCTATTTCAGTAACAAAAGATAGTGTATGATAAATAAACTTATGGTTTTCTTTTGTTGTCTTTTTTTTACAACAAATGATAAAACTCCTAAAACAGACGTACAGCCAACACCCAAAAGTATGATTCAAAAAGTGGATACAGCAGCAATTGATGCTCCTTCTGATGGCCAGATTTATAACGCAAAAGTGATAAGCGATTTTTTTGAAAAACTAGAAAAAAACGAAGATCAGAAGAATCAAAAAATCAATATTGTGCATATTGGCGATTCGCATATTCAAGGCGATTTGATGACCAATGAAATCAGAAAAAAATTGCAGCAGAGGTTTGGTAATGCTGGGCGTGGTTTAGTATTTCCATATCAATTGGCCAAAACAAACGGATCTTATAACGAACGTTTTCGATCTAACAGAACTTGGGAAAGCTATAGAAATATTCACCCATTTAAACAATGCCCGATTGGAATAAGCGGAATTGGACTTTGGAGAGATTCCGGCGGATTTGTTCTGGAAATGAATGTTAAAGATCCAGCGTATAAATTCAATACAATAAAAATTATTACGCCCCAGAATCAGAATATGTTCGATTTGGCAATTTCGTCTAAAATCAATTCTATTCAGACAACCGAGCGAAGAGTTATTACCCATAAGATTAAAAAAGGCGAAGTACTTGGGACCATTGCAGACAAATACAATGTTTCAATTGCTGAAATTAAAAGAGACAATCGTTTAAAAGGGAATAATATTCGTGCAGGAAGAACATTAAAAATTGCAACCAACGAAACAAGAGCAAAGACCATTTCAATGTCAGAGTTTGTTCCGTTAGCAATCGAATCAGATTCTTTTTCGCATTATTACAACTCGGAAAATGCTTTAAGCCGAATATTCTTGATTCCGAACAAAGAAGCAAAGGATTATGAGTTAAACGGAATCGTTTTGGAAAAAGATGCACCAGGGATTATTTATAGCGGAATTGGAGTAAACGGAGCTAAATATTCAGATTACAATAAATATCCATTATTCTTTGAACAATTGAAATCGTTGCATCCCGATCTGCTGGTTTTTTCACTGGGAACAAATGAAAGCTATGATCATCTGGATTCGGAAAATTATATTAAAGAATTACGAGAATTTATTAATAATATCAGAGCACAAAAAATAGATGCACCGATAATTGTAATGACACCTCCGCCATCATTGCTAAGAAGAAAGCCCAATACTTATATTGATAATTATGCGAGACAAATTATAGATATAGCTCAGAAAGATGGTCTTGCGGTTTGGGATTTGTACGACGAATTTGGAGGCATGAGCGGAATCAGACAATTAAAAGTGCAAGGATTAATTGGGCCAGATTGGGTTCATTATTCAAAAAAAGGATACGAGAAACAAGGAGATTTGTTTACTCAAGCGATTTTAAGATCATACGATAATTTTAAATTAAAGAAGTAAGTTGACGACAATAGAGAGCATTAATAATTGGTTCATTCAAAATTTTGGTGCAATTACAATAGAACAAGTTAAAAGTTGGTTCGTTTATAATGAAGACGAAAAACTTTTATTCAATACCGGTTTATTCTTAGGTTTATTTCTGGTTTTCTATTTTGTGTATGGTTTTTTACGCAAAACATTTTATTTGAGATTAACGTATGTTATCCTCTTCTCATTATTCTTTTACTATAAATCAAGTGGAATTTACTTCCTTCTTTTATTGCTTTCATCGGTTGTAGATTATGGTTTGAGCCAAATTATTTACAGAGAAAGCAGAGACAGCGTTAAGAAATTTTACTTGGTGATAAGTGTTATTCTGAATTTGGCGCTTTTGGGCTATTTCAAATATATGAACTTTTTGATTGTGACATACAACGATATGTTTCATGGTAATTTTGAACTGCATAATGTTTTTCTTCCTGTTGGAATTTCGTTTTATACGTTCCAATCGATGAGTTATATTATTGAGATTTATAGAGAAGAAATCAAACCTACAAAAAACTACATCGAATATTTATTTTTCGTTTCGTTTTTTCCGCAGTTAGTTGCCGGGCCAATTGTGCGCGCAAAAGATTTTCTTCCACAGATTTATCAAAAATTAAATTTGACAAAACAAGATGTAAACAATGCTTTATTTTTGATTATTGGAGGTTTAATCAAGAAAACGGTAATATCAAATTACATATCGGTAAACTTTGTTGATCGTGTTTTTGATACGCCAATGAGTTATACTTCTTTCGAAAACTTAATGGCATCGTATGGATATGCGATTCAGATTTACTGCGATTTCTCAGGATATTCAGATATGGCAATTGGTATTGCATTATTGCTTGGATTTAAATTGCCAGTCAACTTTAGAACACCGTATAAATCAACTTCGATTACCGATTTCTGGAGAAGATGGCATATTTCGCTTTCGACTTGGTTAAAAGACTTTTTATATATTTCTATTGGAGGAAATCGTAATGGATCTTTTGCAGGATATTTATTTCCAAGTTTATTCTTCTTCGGATTATTGCTTTGGGGAATGTCTTGTTATAATGAAAGTGTAATTCCACTTGTCATTGCAGGAATCAGTATTTTGATTTTCGCTTTGTCGTTTTTACTGTCAAGCAAAATAAAACAGACTTTAGTAACCAATTTCAACTTGTTTACTACAATGCTTTTAGGAGGATTGTGGCACGGAGCGGGAGCGCAGTTTATTGTTTGGGGAGCACTTCACGGATTAGCTTTAGCGGTTCATAAAATTTTCATGGAATTCTTTCCTTCTAAAAAAGATAAAAGCCCGAATTTCTTATGGAGATTTTTCTCAATCGTAATTACATTTCATTTTGTAGTTTTCTGTTGGATTTTCTTCAGAGCAAGAGATTTTGAAACAGCATTACAAGTAATTAATAATATCGGACAATTGACTTTCGAACCAGAACTTTGGAAAACAATTGTTCTTGGATATAAAAATGTTTTCGGATTAATGCTGTTTGGTTATGTTTGGCATTTCTTGCCAGAAACTTTCACAAACGGAATGAAATCTGTTTTCGACAAAACGCCATTATTAGTAAAAGCTATAATCTTAGGATTTGTTTATTGGATTGTATACGCAACTGCGGTAGCAGGTTCGCAACCGTTTATTTACTTCCAATTCTAAAAAGATATAGCCGCAAAGGCACAAAGGCGCAAAGGTTTTATTCTTTGCGTCTTTTATATTTATAGCCACAGATTAAAAGGATTGAAAAGATTTTTTAAAATCTGCTAAAATCTTTTTAAATCTGCGAGAAACAAAAACTTTGAGCCTTTGAGCCTTTGTGGCAAAAAATTGCGTATAAATAAAAATTGCCTGAAATATCTAATTAGATTATCTTTGCACTTCATATAAAGAAAATGATATGTTTGATAATTTAAGTGATAAGTTAGATAAAGCGTTCCATATATTAAAAGGGCACGGTAAAATTACAGAAGTAAACGTTGCTGATACCTTAAAAGAAGTTCGTCGTGCATTACTTGATGCCGATGTTAACTTTAAAATTGCTAAAGATTTTACAGCAAGAGTAAAAGATAAAGCAATTGGTCAAGATGTATTGACAACATTACAGCCAGGACAATTATTAGTAAAACTGGTAAAAGATGAGTTGACAGAATTGATGGGTGGAGATGTTGCTGGTGTAAACTTATCAGGAAATCCAACTGTTATTTTAATGTCAGGACTTCAAGGTTCTGGTAAAACTACTTTCTCAGGAAAATTAGCTAATTTCTTAAAAACAAAGAAAAACAAGAAGCCACTTCTTGTAGCGTGTGATATCTACCGTCCTGCGGCGATCAATCAGTTGCATGTTGTGGGAGATCAAATAGGTGTTGAGGTTTACTCAGAACCAGAGAATAAAAATCCTGTAGAAATTGCTCAAAATGCAATTAAACATGCTAAAGCAAACGGATTTAATGTTGTTATCGTCGATACAGCAGGTCGTTTAGCGGTAGATCAGGAAATGATGGACGAAATTGCTCGCGTACACAAAGCAATTCAGCCTCAAGAAACATTGTTCGTTGTCGATTCTATGACAGGACAAGACGCTGTAAATACAGCAAAAGCTTTCAACGATATCTTGAATTTTGATGGAGTTATCTTAACGAAATTAGATGGTGATACTCGAGGTGGAGCGGCACTTTCAATCAAATCGGTTGTAAACAAACCAATCAAGTTTGTAGGTACAGGAGAGAAAATGGAAGCAATTGACATTTTCTACCCAGATCGTATGGCTGAGCGTATCTTAGGAATGGGAGACGTTGTATCTCTTGTTGAAAGAGCTCAAGAACAATTTGACGAAGAAGAAGCAAGAAAACTTCAAAAGAAAATCGCTAAAAACGAATTTGGTTTTGATGATTTCTTAACGCAGATTCAGCAAGTGAAGAAAATGGGTAACATGAAAGACTTGGTTGGAATGATACCAGGAGCTTCAAAAGCCATGAAAGATGTTGAAATCGAAGATGACGCCTTCAAACATATCGAAGCGATTATTTATTCGATGACTCCAGCTGAAAGAAGCAAGCCAGCGATTATCGATGTGAAAAGAAAAGCCAGAATCGCAAAAGGTTCGGGAACTAAAGTCGAGCAAGTAAATCAGCTGATGAAGCAGTTTGACCAAATGAGCAAAATGATGAAGATGATGCAAGGGCCAGGCGGAAAAAATCTGATGAAAATGATGGGAGGTATGAAAGGGATGCCGGGTGGTATGCCAGGAGGAATGCCGAGATAAAATAAGAAAAAGTTTCAAGTTTAAGGTTTCAAATTAAGGGGCCAAAACTTGAAACTTTTTTAATTACATAACTATTAGTTTCGCCAGTAACGTGAAACTTTAAACTTGAAACAAAATAAACACAACACATGCAGCTACTAGACGGTAAAAAAACATCTAACGACATTAAAAACGAAATTGCAATCGAAGTTCAATCTATAAAAGCAGCGGGAGGAAAAGTGCCTCATTTAGCGGCAGTTTTAGTGGGAAACAATGGAGCAAGTTTAACTTACGTAGGAAGTAAAGTAAAATCATGCCAAGAAATCGGTTTTGATTCAACTTTAGTTGCTTTACCAGAAACCATTACAGAAGACGAACTTTTAGCAAAAATTAAAGAATTAAACGAAGATGATAATCTTGACGGATATATTGTTCAGTTGCCTTTGCCAAAACATATCGACGAGCAAAAAATCTTATTAGCAATCGATCCAGATAAAGATGTTGATGGATTCCACCCAACAAACTTTGGAAGAATGGCGCTTGAAATGGAGAGCTTTATTCCGGCTACACCATTCGGGATTATGGAATTGTTAGAGCGTTACAAAGTAGAAACTTCGGGAAAACATACAGTTGTAATTGGAAGAAGCCACATCGTAGGACGTCCGATGAGTATTTTGATGAGCCGTAAAGGAAATCCTGGTGATTCTACAGTTACATTAACGCACAGTCGTACTAAAGACTTGGCAGAATTCACTAAAAACGCAGATATTATCATTACAGCTTTAGGAGTTCCAGAATTTTTAAAAGCAGATATGGTAAAAGAAGGAGTAACCGTTATTGACGTTGGAATTACTCGCGTAGACGACGCTTCAAACCCAAAAGGATACGTTATTAAAGGTGACGTTGATTTTGACGGCGTAAGCAAAAAAGCATCGTTCATTACACCAGTTCCAGGTGGAGTAGGACCAATGACAATTGCAATGTTACTTAAAAATACGCTTTTAGCAAGAAAAATGAGAAGCGCAAGAAATCAATAATTTCTTCCCGAATAATATTCAAAACCCGTTCAAACGAACGGGTTTTGTTGTTTTTAATATATAATTAATAGTTTAAAATTTCGGTTCTTAAAAATAAAGGATACTTTTGCAGCACTTTAAAAAATAACACTTCTCCAAATGGACGATTATTATTATTCGTTAGTATTAAATTAAGCAGCTTTTGAAATTTCAAAATGCTGCGCTAAAAACCTGTATTTTGAAATGAAAGCCTTTTACACAAACAACAACGGATTAGTAGAAATCCAAAAATGGACTTCAAATTGCTGGATTCACATCGAATCTCCAACAGAATCAGATAAAAACTATTTATTAGAAGAACTTCAAATTCCCGAAGCTTTTTACAATGATATTGAGGATATTGACGAAAGACCTCGTATAGAAATCGAAGACGGTTGGACACTGATCATTATGCGTATTCCGATAAAAAGCGGAGATGTCAAAATTCCTTTTCACACCGTTCCGCTTGGAATCATTTTCAAAGACGATATCTGCGTTACTATCAGTTTTTATAAAACAGAAATCATAAAAGACTTTGTGGCTTATTCACAGCGCAAAAACATCGAAATAGAAGATAACTTCAATTTAGTTTTAAGATTGCTTTTGTCATCAAGCGTTTGGTATTTGAAATACCTAAAACAAATCAATCAGAAAATAAAACTTGCAGAAGATAATTTAGAGAAATCAATCAAAAACGAAGAATTGCAAGCTCTGCTTCAAATCGAAAAATGTTTTGTATTCTTCATTACTTCTCTAAAAGCAAATGACGTTTTATTCCAAAGAATCAAAAATCTGAAAGCACACAAAGCTAGTTACGATCCGGAATTGTTAGAAGATGTCGAAATCGAGTTGAATCAGGCGCAAGACACAGCCAATATTTATAATAACATCCTAACCGGAATGATGGATGCTTACGCCTCGGTAATTTCCAACAACATGAACAATATCATGAAGCAAATGACGTCAATTTCAATCATTCTTATGATTCCAACTCTCATTGCCAGTTTGTATGGAATGAACGTCCCAAACGGATTAGAAGAAAGCAAATATGGCATTTGGATTTTACTTTTAATTTCGATAATTCTATCCACTTTTGGAGTCTTTTTGTTCAAACGCAGAAGATGGTTCTAAAACTTAAAAATAATACAAAGCCTATTCGTTAAGAATGGGTTTTTTCGTTTTATAATTTAAGCCGCGGCGGCGCACAGCTTCTATCCATCGTACGATCAGGAAGAGATCTAACAGGTTTTCAAAACCTGTTAGATCTTATTGAATATCTTTTAAAAAATTTAGTCCCTACGGGACAAAAACCGGTAGGTAAATTATTTCTTCTACCAAAATTTAATCTCTCCGAGATAACTCTGCTAGGAGTTAAATATCGGTGGCTTTGGCAGACAGAAAAGCAAAAGTTAAATTAATTTCCAAGCCAATATTTAAATCTATTCGAGATAACTCTGCTAGAAGTTAAATATCGGTAGCTTTGGCAGATAGAAAAGCAAAAGTTAAATTAATTTCTAAACCAATATTTAATCTATTCGAGATAACTCCGCTAGGAGTTAAATATCGGTAGCCCAAAATTATTAAAACCCGTATAAAATATCCCGTAGGGATTATACATTTAAAGGAGCAGAAGATAAATTAAGATATAAAACAATTATTTTTTCACATTTTTTACTTGCCAATTCAAAATAAATAATAACTTTGTAGTGCAAAGTACTTTAATTATGAATCAAAAGCACCAAGAAGATTTAGCACATATTCGTTCCATGATGGAGCGCTCTTCAAGATTTATATCATTAAGCGGACTTTCAGGAGTTTTCGCAGGTCTTTCGGCTTTAATTGGTGGAATCTATGTATACCAGTTGTTCAAAGCAAATGGAATGGATTATTTAACCGACGAGCATAGATTGTATTCTGCCAATTTAGTTTCAGAATTATTCTGGATCGGAATTGGAATTTTAGTTTGCGCATTTGCATTCGGAATCTTTTTCACCATTAGAAAAAGCCGAAAATACAATCTGCCGATTTGGACATCTGCAACGAAGAAAATGCTGTTCAATTTAACGGTTCCACTTTTTGCAGGAGGGGTTTTCTGCCTGGCTTTGATGTATCACGGATACTTCGGATTGGTTGCGCCATCTACTTTGCTGTTTTATGGTTTGGCACTTATTAATGCAGAAAAATATACTTTTTCTGATGTAAAATATTTAGGTTTCTGCGAACTTTGTTTAGGATTAATTGCTCTTTTCTATATTGGTTATGGATTGATTTTCTGGATTCTTGGATTCGGAATTCTTCATATCTTATACGGATTGGTAATGTTCAAAAAATATAAATAATTGAATGGGAATTATTGACAAACTAAATAAAGATTTCGAAAGCCGTGTCAGACTGGGTATAATGTCCGTTCTGATGGTCAATGACTGGGTAGATTTTACCGAGATGAAAACGCTTTTGAATATCACCGATGGTAATTTAGCGAGTCATTCTTCTGCATTGGAGAAATCTGAATATATTGAGATTAAGAAAGAATTTGTGGGCAAAAAGCCAAAGACATCTTATCAGGTAACACCGCTTGGCCGCGCGGCGTTCAAAGAGCACCTTTCTTACCTCGAAAAACTAATGAAATCTTAGAAACTAAAATTTTTTATCTAAAAACTTTGAATCGCAAAGTACTTTTAAAAACTAAAATCATGAAAAAACATCAAATTATCTTCGCATGTACAGCGGTTTTCATACTGCTTTTTTACAATGAATCTGTCGGTATCAATATTTCTATTTTTGGCGTTTTGCTGAAGCTTCTAATTAGTTATTTCTTTCAGGAAAAGCTTGTAGACAGATCACACCTTGTTTTGGTAATGACTTCTATTTTGTCTTGTTTTGCCTTTGCTTGGTATGGAGATGCGGCATCCTTTTTTGCTTTAGCATTGTCAATTCTATTTTTACAGTTTAAAACACAGGATGACGAGCTCAAAATCATACAAATCTTTCCATTGATAATTTTAAATGGGATGACATCACTAGGACGCATTTTTATTTTTAAGCAATGGCTTCCAGAAAGAAAAATTCATAACGATTTTGCTAAAAAATTAGTGGCTTTTGTTGTTATTCCAATCATTTTTCTTGGATTGTTTTTTATCGTTTACTCTTTCGGAAGTGATCATTTCTCTTCACTATTTACGGACTATGAATTAGATATCAATCTGCCGCAATTAATTGCAATGTGTATTTTAGGGTTTTATATCTCTTTCAGTTTTTGGAATTATTGGGTTCCAGATGCTTGTTATGAATTCAATCCAAAATTGAATAATGATTTCACAAATGTTTCTGAAGTTACAAACCAAAACACATTTTCATTTCTTGATTTGGACTTCGAAAGGAAAAGTGGAGAAATTACATTGTTTTTCCTAAATATCATGCTTTTGGTTTTTATTGGAACTTATAACTATGAACAGTTTTTTGAAGCAGTAGAAAAAACAAATTTAAGTGCAGATACACACGAACGTGTAAATGCTGTAATTTTTTCAATTCTTATGGCAGTTGGAGTAATCTTGTTTTACTTTAAAGGCGGATTCAATTTTGATAAAAAAGCCAAAACTTTAAAAAATCTTGCAAAAATCTGGCTTGTTTTGAATGCGGTTTTAATTGTAAGTGCTATGATTAAGAATACAGAATACGTTTCTTTTTACGGACTTACATATAAAAGGCTAGGAGTATACGCTTTTTTAATTCTGGCTATTATCGGATTGGTGGTTTCATTTCAGAAAATCAGAAAACAAAAAACTAATGCGTATCTTTTCAATCAGATGGTTTGGTATTTCTACGGAACAATTCTTTTGTGCAGTTATATCAATTGGGGAAGTCTTATTACAAATTACAATATCTCTGTAAACAAAGGAGTGGAACCTGTTTTTTTAAGTGGTTTGAATTTCAACGATGACGCTCGTCGCGAATATTTGCAAAAGAATAATTTAGATGGGCAATATACAGAAGCTGTAAGAGAAGAATTGATTTTGAATTATCAGAATGCAAACTTTTTGTCTAAGGCGTTGTATTACGAGTTTTTAGATAAAGAAAAGAAGTAATGAAAAAATCCCATTCATTTTAAACGAGTGGGATTTCTTTTTATTTATTATCCCCTCTTTTTTTAAATCGAGGATCATGTTTTGAAATAAATGCTTTTCTTCTAGTTGGAGTTGCACTTGAAGCCAAACTTTCAACTTTAGGAAAACTGGCTTCTTCGGTTTTGCTAGAAGGTTCAATTAACTGATTTAATTCTTTGATTTCGTCATCAGTTAGCTCTCTATATCTTCCTACAGGGACATCCAATGAAATATTGATAATTCTAATACGTTTAAGAGCAGTAACCTCGTAACCCAAATATTCAGACATTCTTCTAATTTGGCGGTTTAATCCCTGAGTCAAAATAATCTTAAAAGTATATTTGCTGATTTGCTCGACTTTACACTTTTTAGTAACCGTATCTAAAATCGGAACGCCATTTCCCATTCTCTGAATAAAACGTTCAGTAATCGGTTTGTTTACTGTAACCGTATATTCTTTTTCGTGATTATTTCTCGCGCGAAGAATCTTGTTTACAATATCACCGTCATTGGTCATAAAAATCAAACCTTCACTGGCTTTATCCAATCTTCCAATAGGGAAAATTCTTTTTGGATAATTAATATAATCAACAATATTGTTTTTTACTTCAAGATTGGTTGTGCATTCAATTCCGACAGGTTTATTGAACGCCAAATAAATCATTTTTTCGTTTTTCTCAACGATTAATTTTCCATCTACGCGCACTTCATCCTCTGGCGAAACTTTCGTTCCCATTTCCGGTACAGTACCATTTATTGTAACGCGTCCTTCTTCAATTAATTTATCAGCTTCACGACGAGAACAAAAGCCCGTTTCGGCAATAAATTTATTAAGACGTTTTAAATTTTCTTCCATACTGCAAAAGTAGCTAAAAGTTTAGACTTCTTAGAATTTTAGATTTCAGAAAAAAAACTTAGTCCCGATAGCTATCAGGATAGCAACTTAGAATCTCAGCATCTTTTTTACGAATCATGAAAAATGGAACTATCCTCTGGAGTTTCTTTTCTTTCAAACATTCCATAATCGCGAATTACAGTTGCAATTCTTAAATGATAGTCTTTAAAGACTTCATTTCTGCCTTTTACTTGTGCGGCACGATGCATTTCAATATTTCGCCATTGCTGAATACTTTCTTCATCTCGCCAAAAAGACAAAGACAAAACTTTTGAAGGATCGGAAAAACTTTGAAATCGTTCTATCGAAATAAATCCTTCAATATTATCTAATTCCGGACGCAGATTCGCGGCGATATCCAGATATTCTTCTTTTTTTCCTTCATTAGGAATCACTTCAAAAATTACAGCTATCATATTTTTATTTTTTTATTGTAATGAAATCCAGATTGTTTTGGGCAATCTGGCGTTGATCATGGGTTCGTGTTGAATATTATTTTCTAAAATTGTAGCGGTTTTAAATTTATTAAATAGAAACCATAAAGCTTCAGTCGCCAAATGAATTGAGAAATGTTTGGCGAGACACATATGGCCGCCAATTCCGAAAGTTAGATTTTTAGCATTAGTATTTCTTTCAATATCAAATTTTGATTCATTTTCAAATTTCTTCGGATCTCGATTTGCCGATGCAAGCACAACTAAAATTGAATCATTTTTTCTAATTAGGCTTTCGCCAATAGAAATGTCTTCGGTTGCAATTCGTCTTGTATTATGAATGGACGGATCAAAGCGTAAAGTTTCGATAACCGATTTTTCTATTTCTGTTTTACTGGAAAAAGTTTTATTTTTTAGAATGTGCAAAAGCGAATTACTCAAAATTCCTCTTCCAGCATCAAAACTCTGAATAAATAATCCAATTAAATTGCTAATGCTTATTGTTTTGATTTCGTCAAACGAAAACGAATTTGTTCCCGAAAATTTTGATGGTAAAGACTCGTAAAAGTTTAATTGAAAAAGCTGTTTTTCTACGATTGAAAAGATTTGTTCTGAAATTTCATTGATAGATTTTACTTGTTCTTCTGTTTTCTGCGGAAGCATTATTTTAACCAAAGATCCTATTTGGTTTGCAATAAACTCACAATCTTTTTCATCAAAACCAAAGCTTTTCAAAACAACCAAAACCGGCAATTTTTTACAAACCGAATTTACCCAATCCATTTTATATTCAGTCAAATCATCTTTTATTAATTGAGAAATAATAGAATTAATATCGACAGATTTCATTTTTGAAAACAGCAATATTGCAATTTCTTTTGAAATTTCATGCTGTATTCCGTTTGACAATCGGGTTAAATTGGTTAGAATTTCTAGAGCATGTTTATTCAGTTTTTGTTCGTTGTTTGGATTTACTGCTGGAATCTCTGCTTTAGGATTTTTCAAAATAGAAACACAATCTTCATAAGAATATATTGCCCAGATTTTATTTGTTTCATCCCAATAAACGGGATTGTTTTGCAACATGGTCTTATAAGTCAAATAAGGGTTTTGGATATCAGATTGAAGGAATAAAGTCGAAGTCATTTGGAATGTTTTTAGCAAAGTTATTTAACTTTACAAGGCGATACTTCATTCTGCACTTAACTATGAATACCTAAATGGAAGATCAATTTATAAAAATGGCCTCTTTAATTGGCGATCCAACACGCGCCTCAATTTTGTGGACTTTGCTTGACGGAAGAGCTTTTACAGCTACAGAATTAGCGGTTTCTGCCAATACTTCGCCACAAAACATAAGCATGCATTTAGGAAAACTTCTTGATGCCGATTTGCTTTGTGTAGAAAAACAAGGCCGTCATAAATATTACCGATTTTCAAATAAAGAAGTCGCATATGCACTTGAAGCGATGGCAAGTTTAGTTCCGAAACCAAAAGTTTTTTCAAAAAGTAAAACAGAAAATTATCCGCCAATAAAATTCTGCCGAACTTGCTATGATCATTTAGCTGGAAAAATTGGTGTTGCGTTGACGGATAGTTTATTGGAACAAAAAATAATTGTAGATAAGAATAACTCTTTTGAAATAAGTTCAGAAGGGGAAAAATGGTTTTCTGATTTTGGAATTAATTTAGAAGAAGCTCAGAAACAAAAACGAATTTTCTTAAAACCATGTTTAGATTGGAGCGAACGAAGAAATCATATTGCTGGCTCCATAGGAGCATTATTATTAAATAAAATGATTGCCGAAGACTGGTTGAGAAAAAATAAAAACTCACGCGCGATTACAGTCACCAGCAAAGGAGAAAAAGAGCTGTTGAAGTATTTTAAGATCGTTGTTTAATTTGTCAAAAGTCAAAAGTAAGAAGATCAAAATATTAGAAAAACCTCAGTCACTTTGTGACTCTGTTACTTTGTACCTTCAAACAAAAACTCAATCACTTTATCATACAATTCATCATCATGCATACCGTGACCTAAACCACTGGTTTCAATAAATTGACTATTTTTCCAACCTTGCGCTATTTTTTTTCCTTCTGCGAAAGCAACAATTTTGTCTGAAGTATCATGAGCAATGAAACCAGGAATAGTAATTTCTGATGCGAATTTTTGTCCCGAAAAATCTTCGAGCTTAAAATTGAATCGATTTATGAATTTGCTTTCCAGAAGCGGCAGCATTCTTCTATTCAAACTAAGCATTGAAATATAATTGTCGATCAAAGTTTTTAAATCTGAAGGAGCACCAAGAATAACCATTTTGTTAATGCTTGTATTAGGAAACAAATATTGATGGTAAACGCAAGCCGCGCCACCAATAGAATGTCCAATAATAATTTCTGGCTGATATTTTTCTACAGCTTTATTAATGAACTCAGCATAAAGCGGAACGTTAAATTCTTTTCCACTACTTTGTCCGTGTGCAGGAGCATCAATGGCAATTATTGTACTTCCTGATTTTTGTAGATGTGGCAAAGTTTTTTTCCAACGTGCAGCATTGCTTTCCCAACCGTGGACTAAAAGAATCTTAGTTTCATTTCCTTTCCAAACATAAGTTTGAAAATGATGTTCGTTATGATGAAATATTTCAGTTTCAGTATTTCTCAAAACTTTTGGAAGCTCTTCTTTTTTTAATCGTCCAATTCGAGGCTGGCTAAAAAGAGCATAAGAAAGTTCCATAGCCTTTTGCGGACGCACATAACTCAAAAAGTTAATATAAGATCCAACTGATTTTAATGTGATAAAACGAATTCCCTTTTTAATTCCCAAAACTTAAATTTTTTCTAAAGGTAAAAAAAGGTCTGCCACGAATTACACGAATTAACACGAATTTTTTATTCTCATTATTATAGACAAAAAAATAATTAGTGGAAATTCGTGAAATTGGTGGCAAAAAAAAGACAAAAAAAGTCCCGATTAAATCGGGACCTGATATTTAGAATTTTGCGAACAATTGTTCCATTTTTTCTTTTTCTTCTTCAGCTAATTGCGTATCAACTAAGATTCTTCCAGAGTGCTCATCAGTGATGATTTTCTTTCTTGAAGCAATTTCAACCTGAGTTTGAGGTGGAATTGTAAAGAAAGATCCAGCAGAAGCTCCTCTTTCGATAGAAACTACAGCCAATCCGTTACGAACACTGCTTCTGATTCTGTTATAAGCTGCTAATAATCTGTCTTCGATTTGTGCAGCAAACTCAGCAGATTTCTCTGTTAAGAAAGCTTCTTCTTTCTGAGTTTCAGCCATGATGGCATCTAATTCAGATTTTTTATGTTTTAAATGAGAGCTCTTAGCATCAAGTTTTTCTTTTAAGTTAGAAATAACTTCTTTTTTGTGCTCGATAGAAGCTTTCATTTCTTTGATTTGCTTTTCGGCCAATTGAATTTCTAATTCTTGAAATTCAACTTCTTTTGTCAAAGAATTAAATTCTCTGTTGTTACGTACTGATTCTTGTTGTTTAGTGTACTTTTTAATAACCTCTTTATGCTCCTCAATAGCAATTTTCTTTGCTTTGATTTGCTCCTCAATCACTTCAAGTTCACCTTTCAGTTTCTCTGAACGAGTGCTCAAACCTGCAACTTCATCTTCTAAATCTTCAACCTCTAAAGGAAGTTCTCCTCTAACGTTTCTGATTTCGTCAATTCTAGAGTCAATAAGCTGTAAATCGTATATTGCTCTTAACTTGTCCTCAACACTTAATTCTTTCGTATTCGTCATATTTTATAAGTACTTAACTGGATTTGTATTTTCTTCCGATAAAATGATTGCAAAATTAAGAATTTTTTTTCGAAGATAATCAACAATATAATTTTTTGTATAGCGTTCGCTCTCAAAATGACCAATATCTGCTAAAAGCAACTGGTTTTCGGCTTCATAAAATTGGTGATATTTCAAATCGGCAGTTAGAAAAGCATCGGCTCCGGCTTGAATAGCATTTCTTATGGCAAAACTTCCCGAACCCCCTAAAACAGCAACTTTTTTGATTTTTTTGCCTAAAAAAGTAGAATGACGAATTCCGTCGGCAATCATTTTATCTTTAACAAAATGAAGAAAGTCTTTCTCGTCCATTTCATTTTCAAATTCTCCAACCATTCCCAAACCAATATTTTGGTGTGAATTTTCGAGATTATAAATTTCATAAGCTACTTCTTCGTAAATATGATTGGCAAAAAGTGCTTTTAAAATGCGGGATTGCATATGTTTTTCAAAAATAACTTCAATTTTAATTTCTTCTCCTGTGTGCAATTTTCCTTTTTCTCCAATTACAGGATTGCTTTCTTCGTTTCCTTGAAAGGTAAAAAAACCTCGCGTATTAAAACTGCAGTTGTCGTAATTGCCAATTGTTCCTGCCCCGGCTTCAAACATTGCATTTCTAACCTTATCTGCATTTTCTGGAACGGTATAAGTGACTAGTTTTTGAATGAAATTATTTTTTGGAACTAATATTTTAGTATTTGTCAATCCTAAAGCATCGCAGAAAATTTTATTTACTCCTTGCGAATGATTGTCAAGAGCGGTGTGAACGGCAAAAATGGCAATATCATTTTTGATCGCTTTTAAAATGGCACGTTCTACATAATTTTTGCCCGTAATTTTTTTAATTCCAGAAAATAGAATCGGATGAAAACAAACCACAAGATTACAGTTTTTGGCAACAGCTTCATCAATTACATTTTCTAGCGCATCGTGACAGACTAAAACGCCCGTGCATTCAGTTTCGGAATCTCCCACTAAAAGACCGACATTGTCAAAATCTTCAGCATAAGCCAAAGGGGTCATTTCTTCGAGAACCGATATAATATTTTTGATTTTCATTTTGAGTTTTTCAAATTTTTATGAGTGTAAACTATTTCTACTAATGATATAAATAATTTACACTAAAAGTACAAATTTAGTACATTTGTAGTATAAAATTTATAAGTCATGACAACTATAAAAATTAACGAACACACAAAGACAGGCAAAGCATTTATGGAAATGTTCGAAGCTTTTTTTAAAGGTCTTGATGGTATTGAAATTGTCGAAACTGATAGTTATGGACAGGTAAATGAAGAGCCAAGTATTTATAGTGCTGAATTTGTTGAGAAAGTAAAAAAAGCGGAAGAGAATATTAAAAAAGGAGAAACCACAACACTAAATCCAGACGATATATGGGGAAGTTTAGGGTTGAAGTAACCAAAGTAGCGGCTCAAGACATTGAAAAACATAAAAAATCAGGTAATAAAATCTCTATTAAAAACATTGCTAAAATTTTAATCGATCTTACTGAAAATCCTTATGAGGGTTTTGGAAACCCTGAACCTTTAAAATATGAATATTCAGGATTTTGGCCAAGAAGAATTAATCAAAAAGATAGATTGATATACAGAGTACAAGAAGATATAGTTACTGTGTTTGTAATCTCTGCAATGGGTCATTATTCAGATAAATAACTCTATGAACTTACTTCGAAAATTACTTTTTCCATTTGCCATTTTATACGGGTTCATCACTTCAATCCGTAATTTCCTTTTTGATAAAGGGGTTTTAAAATCGACTTCTTTTGATCTTCCTATTATTGCTGTTGGAAATTTGAGCGTTGGTGGAACTGGAAAAACACCACAGATCGAATACTTAATTCGATTATTGTCGGATAAATATAAAGTTGCAACTTTGAGCCGTGGCTATAAAAGAAAATCGGAAGGTTTTGTTTTGGCTGACGAAAATTCGAATGCTGAAATTCTGGGTGATGAACCTTTTCAGTTTCATCAAAAATTTTCAAATGTAATGGTGGCTGTTGATGCTAATCGTACAAACGGAATTCAGCAATTGCTTTCGCAAGATGAAAAACCTGAAATTATTTTGTTGGACGACGCCTATCAGCATAGAAAAGTAAAGGCTGGTTTTTATATTCTGCTGACTTCTTATGGAGATTTATACTCAGATGATTTTATGCTTCCAACTGGAAATTTGAGAGAGAGTAGAAGTGGAGCAGAAAGAGCCAGTATAGTGGTTGTTACAAAATGCCCTAAAATTTTAAGTAAAGAAGAGCAAGCTGAGATTAGATTAAAGTTGAAGTTGAAAAGCAGTCAGCAAGTCTTTTTTACTTTTATAGATTATGATATGGTCATTTATAGTAAAAATGAAAAAATTGCCGTCAGCGAAATTAAATCAGAATCAAAATTGCTGCTGGCAGGAATCGCAAAACCAAAACCATTTTTTGATTATTTAAAAAATGAGAATGACGAATGTCTCACTTTTCCAGATCACCATCATTTTTCTGACGCAGATTTAGGATCAATTCAAATCAAAGCAAGCGGAAGAAAAATAATCACAACCGAGAAAGATTATGTGCGTTTGAAAGATTCAGAGCTTGTTGATCAGTTGTATTACTTACCAATAAAAAGCTCATTTATAAATCATCAGCAAGATTTTGATGCTGCAATTTTAGAGTATATCAAAAAGCATTCAGAATCTCAGAGAATTAGTTGAAAAACTTAGCAATAGTGCTATAGAAATCGTCTGGGACAAAAGGTTTTGTAATTACATCATCCATTCCAAAAGAAAGAAGCATATCGCGGTTTTCGTCAAGCGAAATTGCAGTTAAAGCTATAATTGGAGTCGTTTTGTCAAACTCACGAATCAATTTGGTTGCTGTGGTTCCGTTAATGCCTGGAAGATGGACATCCATTAAAATCATATCAAAACGCTTAATTTTTAAAAGCTCGACAGCATCTTCTCCATTGTCAACAATTTCACAGGTAATGTTTTTGTTTTCGAGCATTTTACGAGTGATCATCTGATTGATTTTGTTGTCCTCAATCAATAAAATAGATTTGTTTTTCAATTGTTTATCGTTATAAGGTTTTACTTCTTCGATTACTTCCAATGGTTCGTTGTTAATTTTGAAATTTAATTTGAAGGTAAATGTAGAGCCTTTGCCCACTTCACTTTTTAGTTTTATCTCACCTCCTAAAAGTTCTATTAATTTTTTTACGATAGTAAGGCCAAGACCTGTTCCTCCGTATTTTCTGTTTACTTCTATAGAACCTTGAGAAAAGCTTTCAAAGACAGATTGAAGCTTGTCTTCAGGAATTCCAATCCCAGTATCAACAATTTCGAAATAGACTGTTGCATTATCATCTTCTTGCGAATATAATTTAGCAATTACATTTACATGTCCGTTTTGGGTAAATTTTAAAGCATTGTTGATTAAGTTAAGTATAATCTGAGATAGTTTTGTAGGGTCTCCAATTAAATTATCAGGAATCGCTTTGTCTATTTCTAAGTTGAAGTAGTTTTTGTTTGCTGTCGCCAGTTCTTTCAGCGAACTTTGGATATTGAAAAGCAATTCTTTCAAGTTAAAGCTGATATTTTCAACTTCAGCTTTAGTTGAATCAATTTTATTAATTTCTAAAATTTCATTGATAAAAGTGGTCAAATAGTGGCCAGAGAACTTTAAAGATTCTAAGTATTTTAATTGTCTTTTCTTTGGCTTGTCTTCAAGAAGTATATGCGTAATTCCGTTAATGGCATTCAACGGTGTCCGGAGTTCGTGGCTTACTGTAGACAAAAACTCAGATCTGGCTTTTGATGCTTTTTCTGCTTTATTTTTGGCTAAAATCAATTCTTTGTTTTTCTCGCGAAGCAGTAAATTGTTCTGATTTCGTATGATATTGTTTTTGTACAAAGCTAAACTCAATAGAGATAAAATCGAAATCAAAGCAATTGCCAAGATGCTCACTAACTTAGAATAGCGATAGGTTTTAAGCTGAAATTTTTCTTCGCTTTCTTTTTTGATGGTATTGTTTAAAGATTGATTTTTTTTGAACTTTTCATATTCGTCCAAATCAATTTTGGCATTTTTTAGTTTTAAAAGATAATTTTCCAGCTGATAGTGTTCCTCTAGATAAGAATACGCCAAATCATAATTTTTATTCTGTTTGTAATATTGGCTTATCGCTAAAACTATTTTCGCTTTTTTCGGAAGATCATTGATTTTAGCGTTATAATCTAAGGCTTTGTTGAAATATATTATAGCCAAATCATTTCTTTTAAGCTGGCTTTCAATTAAGCCAAGCTGATAGTACGCATCTACTTTGGTTTTTATATTGGCATTATTGTCTAGCTTTTTAACGATAGCCTCAAGAGTTTTTGCTGCCGATTTAAGATCGTTATTGGTCTTAAATGCCAAAGCTTTCTGGTAATTTAAAACCTCGGCATTGTCATTGATATTCAGTTCTTTTAGTAGATCTGTAGCTTTTGTATAATATTCAGCAGCTGTTTTATAATCGCCTTTGGCAGTATTGGCGAAACCAATATAATGTAGAGCTAAAACTTTTGTACAGCTAGGTTTTATGGTATCAAATAAAGAAACTGTTTTATGGAAATTTTTTAACGCATCTTCAAATTTTCCCTGATTGTAGTAAATTTTTCCAAGCTTAAAAGTCTGATTGGCAAGATTTTCTTTTTTGCCATTTTCTTCACAAAAATTAATTGACTTTTCTGTGTAAAAAATAGCCTGATTATACTTTTTATTGTTCAGATTAGAATTGGCCAGCTTGTTATAATAGGTCAAGCTATCCGTATTCTTTTTGGCTTGAGAATACAAAAGCGAGTTAAAAAAACAAACAGCAATAAAAAGACAGTATTTCATGTATGGCAATGCTTTTACAATGAATCTTATTATTTTCTTATCAGTAAAATTAAATCAATCAATCTTGATGAATAGCCAATCTCATTATCGTACCAGCCTACAACTTTTACCATTTTGTCGATAACCGAAGTTAGCTGAGCATCAAATAAACAAGAATGTGTGTTGCCAATTACATCAACCGAAACAATTGGGTCTTCGGTGTAATCTAATATTCCTTTTAAATTTGTTTTTGAGGCTTGTTTAAATGCTTTATTTATTTCTTCAATGCTAACAGCGCGTTTTACATTGAAGGTTATGTCTGTTAATGAACCATCTGGAACTGGGACCCTAATACCGCAGCCACCCATTTTATTATGCAATTTAGGAAAAATTTTTGTTAATGCCTTAGCTGCACCTGTAGTTGTTGGAACAATCGATTGGCTAGCACCTCTCGCACGGCGTAAATCCTTATGTGGCTGGTCGTGAAGGCTTTGATCTGTCGTGAAAGAGTGTATAGTGGTAATGTAAGCTTGCTCAATTCCGCACAATTCTTCAATGATTTTAATCATTGGAGCAGCATTGTTTGTAGTGCAGCTTGCATTTGAAACTATATTTTCGCTTCCATCCAAAATATGTTCGTTTACTCCAAGAACTACGGTTTTTATAGTATCCACTTCTGATGGAGCAGAAAGAATCACTTTTTTTGCTCCAGCTTCAAGATGCGCATTTAGTTCTTCATGCGTTTTATACTTTCCAGTCGATTCGATAACAATATCAATCGAGTGCGATTTCCAATCTAAATTTGAAATGCTTTTTTCGTGAAAAAAGAAAAAATGCCTTCCGTCTACAATAATGCTATTTTCGTCATGACTTACTTCATAAGGCAAAACTCCATGAATACTGTCATATTTAATTAAATGCGACATGGTTTTGTTGTCAGCAATGTCATTTATAGCAACGACTTCAATTTCAGGGTTATTTAAAAGCAATCGGAATAAATTTCTCCCAATTCTTCCAAATCCATTAATAGCAATTCTTGTTTTCAATTTTTTGTTTATTCGTTTAACTGTTTAATCGTTTAATCGATTTTACAATTAAACGATTAAACGATTTAACTTTTTTTATAAAATATGTTTTTGTGCTTTGTATGAAGAACGAACAAGAGGGCCGCTTTCGACATGTCTGAAACCTAATTCAAGACCAAATTGTTCATATCTGGCAAATTGTTCAGGCGTAATAAATTCTTTTACAGGAAGATGTTTTTTACTTGGCTGTAAATACTGTCCAATGGTTACCACATCAACATTTGCATTTTTTAAATCTCTCATCGTCTGGAAGACTTCTTCTTCAGTTTCTCCAAGACCAAGCATAATTCCAGATTTTGTTCTGTTGATTCCTTTTTCTTTCAGATAACGAAGCACTTCTAAACTTCTGTCATATTTTGCCTGAATACGAACTTCGCGAGTTAAACGTCGTACTGTTTCCATGTTATGAGAAACCACTTCAGGGTTTGCTTCTACAATACGGTCTATGTTTCTTTCAATTCCTTGAAAATCTGGGATTAAAGTTTCAAGCGTAGTTTGAGGATTCATTCTGCGGATTGCTCTAACGGTTTCCATCCAGATGATAGAACCTCCATCTTTCAAATCATCTCTGTCAACGCTAGTAATTACAGCATGTTTAATGTTCATAATTTTAATAGAACGTGCTACTTTTTCAGGTTCGTCCCAATCTACCGTTTCAGGTCTTCCGGTTTTTACCCCGCAGAAACCGCAAGAACGCGTGCAGACATTTCCTAAAATCATAAAAGTCGCTGTTCCTTCACCCCAGCATTCTCCCATATTTGGGCAGCTTCCAGAAGTACAAATGGTATTTAAACTATATTTATCAACTAAACCTCTAAGTTCAGTATATTTTTGTCCGATAGGTAATTTTACTTTTAACCACTTTGGTTTTGTGGTTTGTGTATTTTCAGCGACTGTTTCCATATATCAATGTTCAAAGTACAAAGATACGGAATGTAGTTTATTTTGAGACGTTTATTTGCTTTTCCTTTACATATCATATTTGTAGAAGATATTGAGGATAACTGAAAACAAATGTTAATAAATTGTTGTAAGCATATTTTGAGGTTGCTTTTTTTGATTTCTGTCTGATATTTTGATGTTTCGTTTGGTTTTTGTGGAATATAAAAGTTCGGTCTTAATCTATTACAAATTTGGCTTCTCGAGATCTCGTAAAATTCATGCAATACTAATTTTGCTGTTAATTTAACAGTTTTAAAACCATGAAAAAGAGAATTATTGTATTAGGAGCTTTATTTGCAATTTTAAGCCTTACCAAAACAAATGCGCAAATACTTTCAGATAAAACTATGGGAGCTTTAGGAAAAGGCGTTTCAGGATTTACTTTTAGTGATGCAGACGCCGCGGCTTTAGCAAAACAATCTATAGCAGAATTGGATGCAAACAATCCCGTTGCAGATCCGAAAAATGGATATTCAATTCGTTTAGACCGTTTATTTGGAAAACATACTACAAGCGAAGGAATTACTTTAAATTATAAAGTGTATTTAGTGAAAGATATTAATGCTTTTGCTTGTGCAGACGGAAGTGTTCGCGTGTTTGCAGGTTTAATGGATATTATGGATGATAACCAACTGCTTGCTGTTATTGGTCACGAAATCGGACATGTTGTTAATCATGATACTAGAGACGCCATAAAAGCAGCTTATAAAAAAGAAGCTTTATTGGATGCGGCTTCGTCACAATCAGGAAAAGTAGAAACTCTTACCAAATCTCAATTGGGACAATTAGGAAGTGCCATGGTTGATAGTAAGCACAGCCGTAAACAAGAATCTGAGGCAGATAATTTCTCTTATGATTTCATGAAAAGAAATGGTTATGATGTGAATGCAGTAGAATCTGCTTTTCGAATTCTTCAAAATTTAAGCGAAGGAGCGGAGGCATCTTTTATGACTAAGATGATGAGTTCTCATCCTGATTCTGGAAAAAGAGCTGACGCGGCCAAAAAAAGAGCAACAAAAGATGGATTGTATCATGAGTATGAGCAACAGAAAATTGTAAATACGGCTCCTGTAACAGCAGCGAAGAAAACAACAACAACGACAAAGAAAACAAGTACGGCAAAGAAGAAATAAGCGATACATAATACAAAACCAGTAAATCTAATAATTTGCCGGTTTTTTCTTTTTTAGTATAGAATCAAAATCGGTTGTGGTTGATTATCAGCTCATAAAAATGTTATATCTTTATTTGTTGAAAAACAAGTTTTGTGTGAATTTAAAATAGCATTTTGTTATGCTACATTTGTTGTTAAATTGTAATTATAATAAATATGAAAAAGAAATTTATAATAGTAGGACTTTTATTTACAGCATTTGGTTTAACTAAAATGACTGCACAGATTAATTTTGGAGATAAAGCAATTGGGGCAGTTCAGAAAGGAGTTACTGGTTTTACTTTTAGTAATGCCGATGCGGCAAAATTATCTAAAGAAGCTGTCGATAAATTGGATGCAGAGCATGAAATTGCTGGACCAACTGATGGATATACTTTAAGGTTGAATCGCGTTTTTGGAAAACATACTTCTGGCGAAGGATTTACTTTAAACTATAAAGTATATAAGCTAAAAGAAGTAAATGCTTTTGCAACTGCAGACGGGAGTGTTCGTGTGTATTCAGGATTAATGGATATCATGGACGATAATGAATTAATTGCTGTAATCGGACATGAAATTGGACACGTTGCTAATAATGATTCTAGAGATGCAATTCGTGCAGCTTACCAAAAAGAGGCATTAATGGATGGTGCCGCTTCTCAGTCGGCAACAGTGGCAACGGTTACTGACAGCCAGCTTGGAAAAATAGGGAGCGCAATTATTGACAGCAAATACAGCCGTAAACAAGAATCGGAAGCAGATTTATTTGCTTACAACTTCATGAAGAAAAACGGTTATAACGTAAATGCTGAAGAATCTGCGTTTAGAATTTTAGCGAAAATGAGTGAAGGATCTGAAGCTTCATTTATTGACCAAATGATGAGTTCGCATCCAGATTCTAAGAAAAGAGCTGATGATGCTAAGAAAAGAGCAGAAAAAGATGGTTTGTACAAACCGTATGTACAGCAAAAAATTGTAAATACAGCTCCAGTTGCTAAAAAGACAACCACAAAGAAAACAACTACGACAAAAAAGAAGTAAGAGTTGTTTCTTAAAAATAAAACCCAGCAAATAAAAATTGCTGGGTTTGTTTTTTTATCCTAGTACGTGAAAGGCAAGAACCTTTTGCACTTCATAAACATTAACCGATTTATTGAATTGTTTTACAATGCTTGGCTGCTGTTCGCTAGAAATCCAGATTTTTAATTCTGCATCTAGATCAAATGTTCCTGCAGTTTCAACACTGAATCTTGTGATGTTTTTGTAAGCAATAGATTTGTATTCAGTTTTACTTCCCGTAATTCCTTGCACATCTACTAAGATTAATCTTTTGTTCGTAAAAATGAAAGTGTCGCGAATAAGTTTAAAACCCATTTCGATTTCTTCATTTGCTGTTAAAAGCTGCCCGTATTTTTTAATTAAATCTTCTTGACTTACAGAACCTGCATTGCCAAGAATAGCTGAAAATATTCCCATTACTCTGTTTTAATTTAGTTAAAATGATTTCCGTTTTGAAGGAGTAAATGTAGTGGATTTTGTTATTTTTTTTGGGCTGACTTGAATTTAATTATTAATGGGACTATTGTTATTGAAATTAAAAGAGATGCTATAAAAGTCACAATTAAATTTCCAATGTTTAAAGCTTTTGGATTTATTATAAATCTCATCAATAAAATTGCAGTTGTAAATAAAATTACAGAAACCCAATAGAATTTGTTAATCGGAATTGGAGAAGTAAAATTTATCGGAAGTTTAAAGAAAGCTATTAATATGATTATAGCTCCAATAGCTGTGCTTAAATGCTGTGTTGTTTTCCACAGCGGAATTTCTGTTCCGAAGATTGCTGTTGTATTTTGTAAAGCAACAATTTGATTGACAAAATAGCCGCGTTTATGCGTAAAGGCATCCCACAAAATATGAGAAAATATTCCGATAAGCAAAGACATTAATATGATAAGCCAATTTCTTTTAAAATAAACATTCCAGTTGAAATCTGTAAAAATCAAAATTCGACTTCTGATAAATGAAGGAAGATTTTGAAATAATAGATTTCTAGTAAGATTGTGAAAAGAAAAGTCAATAAAAGAGCAAGAGGTAAATCGAACCAAAAAATACCGTCTAAAGTGTGACTGTAATCGCTTTTGACTTTCATTCGCAGAAAATATTCAAAATCTGGTGTTAAGCTTCCAATTGTTAAAGCAGTTATAGAGAACCACGACTTTGGTAAATATCTCAAAGGAAGAATTATTGCAGGATGCGAAAAAGTGAAAGGCATTATGTTGGTTTTAGTTTTGATTTAGGAATTAAATGTAACAAAAAAGCAGAACCTAAGTTCTGCTTTTCTCACTTTTCAAAATATTTATATTATTCGACTTCTGTTTTTATTGTGATAGGAAGATTGTATGCAGTTCTAACTGGTTTTCCGTCTAGAATTCCAGGAGCCCATTTTGTTTTTAATGATTTTAAAACTCTAATGGCTTCTTTCCCCATTCCATAACCAGGATCATTCTTTACAATAATGTCTGTAAGTGATCCATCTTTTTCAACCACAAAAGAAACATACACTCTTAGTGTTTTTTCTACGTCAAGTTCTGGTCTGCGGAAATTGTTTCCAACATACTTGTAGAACTGAGCAATTCCGCCCGGAAATTCAGGAAGTTTATCCAATATAGCTGTTGAAACAGGTTCATTGCTTGGTGGTGCAACTGAAGCAGCGTCACCATTTCCTCCTCCGCTTCCCGTTGTTGGCATTACATTTACAGCAGTTCCTGTTCCGGTAGTGTTTTCAACAACTGGTACATTTTCTGTATTAGACGCAATTTCCTGTACAGCGTCTTGAGTCCTTGTAACAATAGGATTGGTTAATTGAACCGCATCTGTTTGACTTACTGCAGTTTGTTCTACAATTGGTGCAGGTGGTGCTGGCGGCGGTGGCACAACAGTAGGATCAATGTTTACGGGCGTTATCGGGTCGTAAATCATTGGTTCTGGTTCAGTTGGAACTACTGAAGAATTAAATTTGCTAATAAGTGCAGATGCACTCCCTAAAGCCGTTAATAACAATAAACCCATAAAGAGAGCTGTAACAGAATTTTTGGAGTTCTCCTGGCGTAATTGGTACGCGCCGTATTCTTTGTTTTTGTTCTCGAAAACAAGATCGGTCCACTTGTTTTCATAAATGCTTAATTTAGACATAATTTTTGGGTTTTAAGGTTAAGTAACTTTAAATCATACGCAGAAAAGGTTTAGGTTTGAGCTAGCAACGAAAAGTTGTAGTTTTAATGTTGTAGAAATGTTTTTATTTTAAGAATAAATATGAGAATAATTTATTCTTTGATTAAAGATAATAAATTATCTATTACGTTCGATAATTTCAGCCAATAATTTTTTAGCGCGTAAAAGTTTTACCTTAACACTGCTTAATGGTTCATCAATCTTAGCAGCAATTTCCTGATAAGACATTTCTTGAAAATAACGAAGCTGAATTACTTCTTGATAGTGCGGTTTGAGTTCTTTGATGCATAAGAGCAGACGGGAAAGATTCTGTTCTTTAATTAATGCGTCTTCTGCAGATGGAGTAGGGTCGGCAATATTGTATGCCTGTTGGTCTTCGTTGTCTGTGATTTCTATAAAAAGATTGGTTTTCTTTTTTCGCAGCAAATCAATATAGACGTTTTTTGCAATTGCGATAAGCCAGGTATTAAATTTAAATTCTGGATTATAAGACGCAATTTTGTCAAAAGCTTTGGAGAAAGTTTCTATCGTAATATCTTCTGCGGTGGTTTCATTTTCGGTACGTTTGAGCATAAACGAATATACCTCATTCCAATAATGATCTAATAAAAAAGTAAAGGCGATCTGATCGCCTTTTTTTGCTTTTTCTATTTTAGAATTTATTTCCAATATACCGGTTTTGAAAAGATATTAGTTATAAAGATATTAATTTGCGTTAATATAAGCGCTATCTCAACAACCGGAAACCAAATTTTAATATCTTTTTCTTTTAATTTTCCTGCTGAACATCCAACGACTGTCCATACAATAGTATAGCGTGTAGCTAAAATTGCTAGTACGGCGATCCATTGGAATTGAAATGCTAACAGTGTAATAACTAAAATAAAGAAAAATAATTGTGAGAGGAAGAATAATCCTAACTGCATTTTATCAAAAAACTTGTAATGTTCTGCAGTAGAAATATGCCTTCTTTTCTGAGTAAACCATTCTTTATAGGTTTTCTTAGGTTCTGAATAGGTAAAACTTTCAGGTGTATAAGAAATCGTAGTGTTAGTTTTATTTGCTGCCTGATTAATGAATAAATCATCATCGCCAGAGCGAATCTGAATATGATCGATAAAACCATTTACATTAAAAAACTCTTCTTTTTTATAGGCAAGATTTCTTCCGACTCCCATATAAGGAAGCCCTATTTTTGCCCATGAAAAATATTGAATTGCTGTTAGAACAGTTTCAAAACGAATAATTTTGTTTAAAAACGAACGCTCTACTTTTTCATAACCTCCGTAACCTAAAACGATTGTTTTGTTCATCGTAAACTGCGAAGTCATAGAAGTGATCCAATCTTTAGAGTTTGGAAAACAATCTGCATCTGTAAAAAGTAAATAATCTTTCTTTGCCGCTTTTATCCCAAGCGTTAAAGCGTATTTTTTATTTCCCCAAAAAGCTTCATTGTTTTCAACTTTTACTAGACGGATATTAGAGAATTCTTTTTCAAATTCTTCAAAAACTTCAAGAGTTTCATCGCTAGATGCGTCGTCAATTAATACAATTTCAAAATCTGGATAATCTTGCTGTGCCAAAAGCGGAACGTATTTTTTTACATTCTCTTCCTCATTTTTAGCACATACAATTACAGAAACCGGAAGATTTTTAGGTTTCACATGCTGTGGTTTGGCAAAAGCAAATTTGCCAAAAACTCCTAAATAATAAAATAATTGAACTACGACAATAGCAATAAAAAAGTAAAATATGTATATAAGCATCTGATTTATTAGGTTCTATTAATTTCACGTTCTGCGACTGCAAATGTACTTATCAATTCGCTAAATTCAATAGCCAAAGCCGATTTACTTTCGGCATTTTGACATTTCTTTTGCAACAGCAATAGACTGAGGGTTTTCGGTTTTTTCTAATTCCGAAATTATGTTTTTATAATTGTGATCGTCACGATTTTGGGAGAGTTTTTTTGTAGCTTGAATTTCTTCAATTTCGATTTCAAAACCAAAGATTCCTCTTGCTTCGCGCATTGTTTTTTCAGACAAATCTTCAACTCTAATAGGGTTTTCAGAATTAGCTTCGTATTTGTCTACAAGTTTTTTCAATTGCCCTACCGAAGTTTCATAATCTACAATTTTGATTCTTCCGTAAACATGTACGGCTATATAATTCCAAGTCGGAACATTTTCGTGATCATACCAAGAAGAAGAAATATAACTATGCGGACCCGTAAATACAGCCAAAACTTGATCATTTTCTCTAAAACCTTCAGCTTGCGGATTTAGTTTTGAAATATGACCTTGAAGAATCTCTTTTCCATCAGCATTCAATTCCAATTCAATCGGAATATGTGTTGCACATAATTTTCCGTTAGTCTGATTAATCAGGATTCCAAAACTGTTTTCTTTCAAAAAAGCTCTTATTTCTTCCTGATTTTCGTTTTTGTATAAATCTGGTGTATACATGATCTTGTTGTTTATACAATTTGTCACATTGAGCGGAGTCGAAATGCTTTATAGCAAAGACTTCGACTCCGCTCAGCTGACAATAGGTTAAATTCGTGACAATTAGTGAAATTTGTGTTTTAAATCACATTTACTTCCGCTTCAATCTGAATGCCGAATTTTTCAAAAACAGTTTTCTGAACTTCTTTCGAAACAGCTAAAATTTCCTGTCCTGTTGCGTTTCCGTAATTTACCAAAACTAAAGCTTGATTTTTGTGAACTCCCGCATCGCCAAAACGCTTTCCTTTAAAACCTGCTTGTTCAATCAGCCATCCCGCTGGAACTTTTACTTCGGTTTCTGAAACTTCGTAGAATTTCATTTCTGGGAATTTCTGATGGATTTTCTCAAAATCAGATTTCAATAAAATCGGATTTTTGAAGAAGCTTCCGCTATTTCCTAATTCTTTTGGATCTGGAAGTTTGCTTTGTCTTATGGCAATTACAGCATTACTCACATCTTTTAAAGTGGGTTCAGTAATATTGTTTTTAGCCAATTCAGCTAAAATATCTCCGTAAGACGTATTAATTTTATGATTGCGTTTAGTCAGTTTAAAAATAACCGAAGTAATAATATATTGGTCTTTTACTTCATTTTTGAAGATGCTTTCGCGATAGCCAAAGTTGCATTCAGCGTTATTGAAAGTTTTCATTTCCTGAGTTGCAATATTCATCGCTTCGCAAGAAACAAAAGTGTCTTTAATTTCGGTTCCATAAGCACCGATATTTTGAACTGGAGTTGTACCAACATTTCCAGGAATCAGAGACATATTTTCTAATCCGCCAAAATTGTTGTCGATGGTCCAAAGAACGAAATCGTGCCAAGTTTCGCCTGCCTGACTTTCAACCCAAACAAAATCGTCGTCTTCTTTTTTGATTTTTTTGCCTTTTAAATCAATATGAATAACCAATGCGTCAATATCTTTGGTTAAAAGCATATTGCTTCCGCCGCCAAGAATGAATTTTTTCTCGTTTTTGTTTGCTGACAAAATGGTTTTCAATTCAGTAATAGAATGAACGGCAACAAATTGTTTAGCACTAGCTTCAATGCCGAAAGTGTTATATTTTTTTAAAGAAAAATTGGATTGGATTTCCATAAATAAAAGGCTTTTTAATCTGAGTCAAAAGTAAGGATTATAATTTATTCGGAAGGGGTTTTAAATAAATATCAGGTTTCGAAAACTAAATCAATTTCTTTTGTAAATTTGAAAGAATTGTAATATTATAATTATGAAGCTTTTTTTTCTTAAGAATAAGATTTTACTCTTTTTAGGTCTGTTTATTTCAGTGTCTTCTTTTGCTCAATCAGATATTGTTGGGAAATGGGAGACTAGAGATATAATTGGGTATTCTGATGTTCTTGAATATTCTTTAGTAAAAGACAAACAACAGAATAATGGACGAAGTGTAACATTCAAGCAAGATGGCACATTTTTTTGTGATGCGCCAGTGAAATGTCTTAATGATTGCTTCGTTTTAACTTCTGGAACTTATAAGCAAGTTGATAGTGATCATATACAATTGATTGTAAAAGATGCTCATTTTATTGGTTTAACTTGCAAGATGAAAAATCTAAATAAAGAAGATATTATTAGAGATTTAGGTTTTTTTTACATTAATAAAGAAGGAGAAACAATTCGATTGATTCCAAATAATAAGGTTTTGAAGGATGCTGAAAAGCTTTCTATGGTTTATCCCCAATAATTTTTATTGCAAAGACCCAAGCTTCACGTTCATAGCGTAAACTCTTGCGAACTTTGCGGTTAAATATTTATAGAATTCAACAACTCATGATATTTCTTTGAAATAATCATCATATTAATATCGTAATTCGCATTTTCTTCCACAAATTTTCTATTTCGAATAATCGTCTCGTTTCGTAATTCAGCATTTTCAAAAGACCAAATTAACTCATTGGCCAGCATTTCGATATTGTCAACTTCAATCAATTGCCCGTTTTCTCGATGCGTAATCCAGCTTTGATTTCCGGGAATATCAGAAACAATAGGATAACAATTGCAAGCCATTGCTTCAAATAAAGAGGCAGAAACGCCTTCGGTGGTTGGCATACTAATGTAAATATTAGAATGCTGCAGTAATTTTGGAAGTTCTGTATTCGGGATTCTTCCTGTAAAAATTACTTTGTTTTCTATTTGGAGTTCTTTTGCAAGATCTTTTAAAAATTGCAATCTGTTTCCGTCGCCAACAATGGTCAAAGAAAAATCAATTCCTTTTTGGTTTAAAATTCCGAAAGCTTTTAAAATGAAATCATGTCGGTATTCTGGCTGTAGCGAACGTGTAACAATCGCTTCAATTTTATTTGAATTATTGGTTGAAGGTGTAAAAAGTGATAGGTCAATTCCTTTTGGGAGAACCAAAACTTTGTTCATGTCAACTCCAGTTGCTTTCATGTGAATTGCCATTACAGGACCCCAAGCATGAATTAAATGCGCTTTTTTGAAAGCATATTTCTGAATGAATTTTTTAAAAGGATATAATTTAGACTCTTCCGGCCATAAATCAGTTCGGCCTTGTTGTGCGATCGCAATGGTTTTGGATCCAGATAATGCTGCAAGAAAACCATAACTGGTAGTTCTTTCTGCAATTACCATGTCTGGCTTTTCTTTTTTAATTATTTTTCGAATAGAAATTGGAGCGAAGAAATATTCTAAAATGCGTTTAGATCTGCGATTGTTTGATGTTTGAAGTTCCCAAGTAATGATTTCAAAATCGCCAAATTCTTTAAGGCCTTTCATCCAAGTGATGGCATCAGCGCGATAAGATTCTCCAAGAAAAAGTATTTTCCTTTGCATTATAAAAGTTTTTTCGCCACGAATTCACGAATTAATTTTGAATAATTCGTGAATTCGTGGCGATTTTTTTTTGTCTAAAATTCTTCAGTATCTAAAGCGCGATTTATAAAATCGTTTAGCGGTTTTAAAGCAATGAGTTTTTCGCTCATTTTTTTTACAAAATCCTTTTTTGTAACCTCAGAAATATCGTAGGTTTGGCTTGCTGTAAAACTTTTTAATTTTAAAAACTCAATTGCAGGATGGTCTTTTTCGTAACCGCGTGGCATGCTTTTTAATGAATTGTTTTCGTTTACGTCCAAACTTCCAAATTCTTTTTTAAAGTTTTTATCATTTAAGATTTCCTGTAAATCATCATAGAAAAAAGCGATTTCTTTACGGACTTTCTTTAGTTCTTCTGCATCAGGAGAATAAAATCCGCCTGCAATAAAACTTCCTCCTTTTTCAATATGAACGTAATAGCCAGAACGATTTGCACCTTTTGCTCCTGCTGACATCCAAACGCCCAAATGAGATTTGTAAGGAGATTTGTCTTTAGAAAATCGTATGTCACGATTGATTCTAAAAGTGCAGTCTTTTATCTCAAGAAGTTCCAACGACGGATCAAGTGGTTTCATTATATCTAGAAAATCACTAACCAACTGATGGTAGTCTTTCTTAAAAACTTCGTATCGTTTTTTATTGTCTTGAAACCATTCTCTGTTATTGTTCTTTTTTAAATCGTCTAAAAATTGCAATGATTCTTTCGTTAGCATGGTCCTTTATATTTTATTGCAGTTGTTTTTAAGTTTTTTACTCAGGCAAATTTACTGATTTCTATTTTGTGATTACTTCTAAAAACTGATACAAATTATACCAAATTTCACAAGTCACAAATTGAATATCTTATATGTCTGATGTGTGGATTTTACAATTGCTTCGGTTCTTTCGGGATGTGTGTCTGAAATAAAAAGCTGTCCAAACGTTTCGCTGTTTACCATTTCAACGATTTTGGCAACGCGGGTTTCGTCCAGTTTGTCAAAAATATCATCAAACAAAAGAATGGGTTTTACGCCGCTTTGTTTTTTTAGAAATTCAAACTGAGCCAATTTCAAAGCAATTAGAAAAGATTTCTGTTGTCCTTGCGATCCGAATTTTTTTATCGGATGTGAGTCGATTTCAAAAGACAAATCATCTTTATGAATTCCTACACTTGTGTATTGAAGTGCACGGTCTTTATTTATATTTTCCTGTAAAAGCGTTAAAAGATCTTTTTCAAATAAATGGCTTTCATAAACCAGTTGTACACTTTCCTCAGATCCCGTTATTACCTGATGGTGTTTATTAAATATAGGTATAAATTGTTCAAGAAAATCTTTTCGCTTTTCAAAAATCGATTTTCCGTAACCTTGCAATTGCTCATTATATATAGATAAGGTATCGTTATCAAAAACATGATTCAGGGCAAAATACTTTAAAAGGGCATTTCGCTGTGTAATTACTTTTTGATATTGTATTAATTCGTGGAGATATGTGGCATCCAACTGCGAAATCACACTGTCCATAAATTTGCGGCGCGTTTCGCTTCCTTCAATAATTAAATCACGATCTGCTGGCGAAATAATTACTAGCGGAATAAACCCGATATGATCTGAAAATTTATCGTAAGGTTTTCCATTTCGTTTTAAAACCTTTTTCTGCCCTTTTTTTAAACTGCAGACAATCTGTTCGGTTCTTTCGTTCTTATCCAGTTCGGCATCAATAACAAAAAATTCTTCGCCGTGTTTGATATTTTGAACCGCCAACGGATTAAAATAACTTTTTCCGTAAGCCAAATGATAAATAGCATCGAGCACATTGGTTTTTCCAATGCCATTTTTTCCAACAAAACAGTTGATTTTGATGTCAAAATCAAAACTTGCTTCTGAAAAGTTTTTATAATTAAATAATGAGATTTTGTTTAAATGCATTTTTTCGGGACTTCCACGTGTAAAATTTACCCTTTTTGAACAGTAAAAATTTGAGGCTGCAAATTACCGAAAATTATTGATATAATTGGCTTTGGCGCTTTTGTGGACAGATTTATTTTGCCGCTTCCGCGAAAGGATAAGCGAATAAGGAAAATATTTTTTTTAAAATAGTGATAAAATTGAAATTTTTTACCTCAGTTTCAAGAAAAATTTTATTTTTGCCGTTCACTAAATAAATTTTAAATGGCAACTTACAATAAAAGAGGATATAAGACACCAAAAGAAAAGGAAGTAAAAGAGGTGGTTACTGAAGAGCAACAAGTAATTATTGACGAAAAAGACAGTACTACAGCTGGAGTTTTCTCAAAATTAGATGAAACTGCTTCAAAAACTGAGGATTGGGTGGCTAAAAATCAAAAAATCATTATTGGTTTAGTTGCTGGTATTGCAGTTGCTACAATTGGATATTTGGCTTATCAAAAATTTATTGCAACTCCTAAGCAAGAAGAAGCTGCAAGTGAAATGTTTGTTGCGCAGCAAAACTTTGAAAAAGCTGTAAATGGTGTTTCTAGCGATTCATTATTCAAATTATCATTAAACGGTTCAGAAGGTAAATTCGGATTTGTCAAAATCGCTGAAGAATATTCTGGAACAGATGCAGGGAACCTAGCAAATTACTATGCTGGTATCGCTTACTTAAACACTGGCAAATTTGATGAGGCAATTAAATATTTAGGTGAATTCAAATCAGAAGATGCAATCTTAAGTGCTTTGGCAAAAGGTGCTACAGGAGATGCTTATTCTCAAAAAAATCAGCAAAAAGAAGCTTTAGATTTTTATGTAAAAGCTGCTGAGTCTAATAAAAACGATTTTACAACGCCTCGTTTCTTGTTAAAAGCTGGAAAAACGGCTTTAGCTTTAGGACAGAAAGAGGATGCGTTGAAATATTTTAATGACATTAAAGATAATTACGATAGTACTCCAGAAGCAGCGTCTGTTGATGCTTTGATCGGATTAGCGCAATAAAAATTTTAGACTTTAGATTTTAGATTGTAGATTTGTAATTAAGAATCTAAATTCTAAAATAAAAAATCTAAAATATATAAGATGGCTACTCAAAATAAAAATCTATCAGAATACGATAAAAACACAATCCCAAACGCGAAAGACTTTCGGTTTGGGATTGTTGTTTCTGAATGGAATGATACTATAACTGAAGGACTTTATAATGGTGCTTTTGACGCTCTAGTTGATTGCGATGTTCCGGCTCAGCAAATTATCCGTTGGAATGTTCCAGGAAGTTTTGAGTTGATTTACGGAGCAAAAAAAATGCTTCAGACTCAAAATGTTGATGCGGTTATCGTAATTGGATGCGTAATTCAAGGAGAAACAAAACATTTTGATTTTGTTTGTGAAGGTGTTACACAAGGAATTAAAGACTTGAATGTTCAGACTGATATTCCAGTTATTTTCTGCGTTTTAACAGATAATAATATGCAACAGTCAATTGATAGAAGCGGAGGAGTGCACGGAAACAAAGGAACCGAAGCTGCAATCGCGGCCATAAAAATGGCTTACATACGTCAGCAAGCTTCAATAGCTCATGCTTACAATCAGCCTTTATTGACTTCGGGAGCACTTCAAATTGAAGATTCTCCGAAAAAAATTGAGAACGAATAAAGCACATTTGTTTTAAAAATATTAAAACCTATACTGTGTAATAACGGTATAGGTTTTTTTGTTTTTTTTATGATTATTCTTATTCTAAAAGCCAACCAAAATTCATTAAATTTGTACTTCTTGGTTTGTAAAAACCTAATCTAACTTTAAAACCTATTTTTGCTTAATGTCGAGTATTATTCAATTGCTTCCTGATCACGTTGCTAACCAAATTGCTGCCGGAGAAGTGGTTCAAAGACCTGCTTCAGTCGTAAAAGAGTTGTTAGAAAATGCTGTTGATGCCAAAGCAACTGATATTAAATTAATTATAAAAGATGCCGGTAAATCGCTGGTGCAAGTTATCGATAATGGAGTCGGAATGACCGTTACCGATGCACGCTTGTGTTTTGCCCGTCATGCAACATCCAAAATCCGTCAGGCAGAAGATTTGTTTTCGCTTGGGACAAAAGGTTTCCGTGGAGAAGCTTTGGCTTCTATTGCAGCGATTGCGCATATGGAAATGAAAACCAAGCAAGATCAAGACGAATTGGGAACGCATATCATAATTGAAGGAAGTAAATTTATTTCGCAGGAAGTGGCCGTTTTGCCAAAGGGAACTTCGTTTGCGGTTAAAAACTTGTTTTTTAATATTCCTGCTCGCCGTAATTTCTTAAAGTCAGATACAGTTGAGTTTCGTCACGTCATGGATGAATTCCAGCGTGTGGCACTGGCGCATCCAAATATTCATTTTAGCTTTTATCATAACGGAAGCGAAATGTACAATCTTCCAGCAGCGGGATATCGCCAGAGAATTGTGGGTATCATGTCTGGTAAAACAAATGAAAAGTTGGTTCCAGTAAATGAAGAAACTGATATTATAAGCATTCAAGGATTTGTTTGTAAACCGGAGTTTGCAAAGAAAAATAGAGGAGAACAGTTCTTTTTTGTAAATGATCGATTTATAAAAAGCAGTTACCTACACCATGCGGTTATGTCTGCATACGACGGATTGCTGAAAGATGGTTCTCAACCTAGTTATTTCTTGTATCTACAGGTTCCGCCAAACACAATTGATATCAATATTCATCCGACTAAAACAGAAATTAAGTTTGATGACGAGCAAGCATTATATGCTATTTTAAGAGCGTCCATCAAACACAGTTTAGGACAGTTTAATGTCGCTCCAGTTTTAGATTTTGATCGAGATGCCAATTTAGATACACCATATCATTATAAAGATGTAGAAGCAGAAATTCCGACAATTCAGGTTGATGGCACTTTTAATCCTTTTACTGATGATAAAACCAATCAGCATTATAGTAAAGCTGCCTCAGGATCTTCTGGATATAGTTCAGGTTCATCATCATCATCGTCAGGATCGTCATATTCTGGGTCATCGTATTCAGGTTATTCTAAAAGAGTTGAGCCAACGGCAAGCTGGGAAAGTTTGTATGTTGGTTTGGATGTCGAAAATCCTGAAAGTATAGAAAGTTCGCCTTTTACATTTGAAAATGAAGAAGTAACCTCTTCTTTGTTTGATGATGAAGAAGTGGAACAGGCAACGCAGAAAACGTATCAAATTCATAAAAAATATATTGTATCTCCAATAAAATCAGGAATGATTATTGTTGACCAACAGCGTGCACATCAGCGAATTTTGTATGAGCAGTTTTTGCTGAACATGACTGTCAATCAAGCGGCGAGCCAACAATTGCTTTTTCCTTTAGATTTGTTTTATTCGGCTTCAGAAATGAAGTTGATCGAAGAATTGAAACCTTCTTTGGAAACTACCGGATTTGTTTTTGATGAAAGTAAGACAGATCACATTGTAATTTCCGGAATTCCTGTAAATATTACAGAAAGCGAAGTTTCGCAGGTAATAGAACAATTATTGAGCGACTTGCAAGACGGAATTCCAGCAAACAGTTACAGTCAAAATGATACAATTGCCAAGTCGATGGCCAAAAGTTTAGCGGTTAAAACAGGATCTTATTTGACCGAAAAAGAACAAGATAATTTGGTAAATGGTTTGTTTGCCTGTAAAGATCCAAATATTTCACCTTTTCAAAAACCTACCTTCATCACTATGCGTGTAGAAGATATAGATAAAAAGTTTGCTTTATGATGAATATCACGCCAGTAGTTAAACAACTGCTAATTATTAATATAATATTCTTTATTGGTGCTCAATTAGTGCCAGTTTCTTATGAATATTTGTCATTGTTCTATCCAGAAAGCGAAAGTTTCAGAGCTTGGCAAATCATTACGCACATGTTTATGCATGCACCATGGCCAAATTTTGCGCATATTTTATTTAATATGTTTGCCTTATACAGCTTCGGGTCTGCGTTGGAACATTTCTGGGGAGGAAAAAAGTTTTTGTTTTTCTACATTTCTTGCGGATTAGGTGCGGCATTGCTTCATACTGGAGTAAACTACCTTCAGCTGCAATCTCTTTTAAGTTCTGTTTCTGAATTGAATTTATCTAAATCAGAATTACACTTGATTTTGAATGCAAATTATTCTTCTTTATTCGATGCCAGTGGCCGAATGGTACAAGGAGAAATCGCTACAATTTTAAATAAAGCACATTGCACGCAAGAACAATTTAATGCTTTGGCACAGGCTAGCGGTATAGTTCAGTCGCCAGTTTTGGGCGCTTCTGGAGCAATTTACGGTTTATTAACTGCCTTTGCATTTATGTTTCCAAATGCTCAGCTGGCATTGATCTTTATTCCTGTTCCTATCAAAGCAAAATATTTTGTGCCTGGAATTTTAGCAATTGACTTATTTTTAGGTTTTAAAGGAAGTTCTTTATTTGGAAGCGGAGGAACTGGTATTGCGCATTTTGCTCACGTTGGCGGTGCAATTGCTGGTTTTTTAATGATGTTGTACTGGAAAAAAAATCAGTTTAATAACAACCGTTGGAATTAATTTTTAACTTTAAAGTACAAATTCTAAAACAAAAGAGTTTCTATGAATATTCTAGACGATTTAAAATTACAATATAGATTGGGTGGTATTGCTATGCGTGTTATGTATTGGAATATAGCATGTTTTATTGTATCACTTATCTTCTTCTATCAATTTTCAATAGGTCAATTTGCTTTTCCAAGTTGGTTGGCTTTATCGTCAGATCCTCAGGTTTTTATGTTTAAGCCTTGGACTTTTTTAACCTATGCTTTTTTTCACGATGGATTTTTTCATCTGTTGTTCAATATGATGGTGCTTAATTTTGCGAGCACTTTGTTTTTGACTTATTTTACTCAAAAACAATATTTAGGATTGTATCTTTTAAGCGCTCTTTTTGCAGGAGTGGCTTTTGCACTGAGTTTTTATTTTTCTAATATCAGCGGCTCTATTGTTGGTGCTTCTGCGGCAATTATGGCTATTTTGGTGGCCGCAACGACCTATTCTCCTTTAATGAATGTTCGTTTGTTTCTATTCGGAAATGTGAAACTTTGGCATATTACGGCTGTTATTCTAATTTTAGATTTAATGCAGTTCCGTTTAGGGAATATGGGCGGACATATTTCGCATCTTGCTGGTGCTTTCTTCGGATTTGCTTATATTAAATTGCTTCAAAACGGTACTGATTTAAGTATCGTTGTTTCTAAAACTTTAGATTTCTTTGCAGATCTTTTTAGAAAATCTCCTACGACCCCATTTACAAAAGTTCATAAAAATTACAAAAGACCTACAGAAAAAACGACATCAAGAATTGTTACGAAAGATAAAACGCAACAGCAGATTGATGAAATTTTAGACAAAATTAGCCAGTCAGGATACGATTGTCTGACAAAGGAAGAAAAAGAGTTTTTATTTAAAGCTGGAAAATAAACTTGTAGGAGATAAATATGAAAAACCTTTCTTGGTTTAATAAAATAATGTTCTTTTTGAACATAGTGCTGACTGTGCTTACATTTAGCATCTATGTTTTGCCTTTTTTAGCACCTAAAAGTTTTCCGCTTTTATCGGTGCTTACTTTGTTTATGCCTGCTTTTTTTGTGGCCAATGGATTGTTCTTTATCTATTGGGGAATTCAGTTTAAAAAACGCCTTATTTTATCGGGTTTGGTTTTGCTGACCGGAATTACATTCATCAGTAAATTTTATAAGTTTTCTGGAAAAGAGTATGTGAAAGATGAAAAGGATTTTTCTGTAATGAGTTATAACGTTCGTCTTTTTAATGTTTTTAAATGGCTGGATCGTGATGATATTCCGTCAAATATTAAAGCTTTTATAGATGAAAAAGATCCTGATATTTTATGCATTCAGGAATATTCAAATTCGGCACATTTGGATTTAAAGGTGTATCCGCACCGTTATATTTTTATCGATGGCAAAAAAATCAAGACCGGTCAGGCTATTTTTTCTAAGTTTCCTATTATTGACGAAGGAAATATCATTTTTCCAAAGTCAGATAACAATGTAGTTTATGCCGATATTAAGCGCGGAAAAGATATTATTCGTGTTTACAATATGCATTTGCAATCTATTAAAATTTCTCCCGATGTAAGCGAGATTTCGGATGATATTGATAATGTGAATCAGAAAAAATCACAACGCATTTATGCTAGAATCAGTAAAGGATTTACGCAACAGCAAGAGCAGGCAGAAATTTTTAAAGAGCATATTAAAAAATGCAACTACCCAATTATTATCTGTGGAGATATGAATAATAGTCCGTTTTCTTATGTGTACCGAAATATAAAAGGGAAATTAAAAGATGCTTTTGAAGAAGCTGGCGAAGGTTTTGGAGCTACCTATAAATTCAAATATTATCCTGCTAGAATTGATTATATTTTTACAGATAATAAAATGAAAGTAAAACAATTTGAAAGCTTTTCTGACTTCGAAAATTCAGACCATTATCCGATTATGACAAGACTTTCTATGGAATGATTTTTTTTAGTCGAAAGTCAAAAGTTAAGGTGATATGAAAATTCATAACTCATAACTTATATGATCTTTTGTGTTTTTAAATAATCCATTGCAAATTTACCTTCGTTAAAAAGCAAATCCAGAACACTTAAATTGTTGATGAAACCATGTTTGTCATCAAATACCTGAGTGTATTTTTCAAAAGAATTAGCATCCTTTTTACCATTCGCTAGATATCTGAAATCGGCAAAATCAGCAACTTCATGAAAGTATTCTGTAGTTTTTCCGAATTCCAGTTTCATTCGAAGGCATTTTGTCACAACGTCTAATACTTCGAAGTTTAAATCCATCAAAAATTGGTGTTTTTTCTCGAAAATAGGTGTGATATCATCTTCGAAATATTCGAAGAAAGGAGAGCTTCTATATGCGGCCTCAAGCGATTTAAAATGCTGTTTCTGCCAATCAAATTCGTTTTCGATCAAAATATCTTTTGTCTTCTGATGCGTTGCTTTAGAGTGCTTAACAGGAATGTTTAATAATTGAATTCCGTTCGGACTATAGATATAAGTTCTATTTCTATTGGTCTGTTTCTGAAAATTGTCTTCCATTTCAAAAGTAATGCTGTCTGATTGTGCTATTACGGCAAAATGACTGATAGATGGGAAATAAGTTGGAAGTATTAAGGAATTCATGGTTTTAATTCTTGTTTAAATGTTTCAGGTTTCAAGCTGACGTTAAAAACGCAAAACTTGAAACCTGACACAAAAATAACTTATTTTTTAATTATGCTTTATTCTCTCTTCTTTTTTTCCAGATAAAATCTCCAACGAAGTAGATGGCAAGAACTATTAAGAAATATTTAAAGTAAGAATGAGGCTGACCTTCGCCGTCTACAGTTGTAAATACTCTGTTCCAACGAATTTTATTGATGCCTTTTCCGTTGGTATCCCAGCTCATCCAAATGAATACTGGTTTTCCTACGATATGATTTTCAGGTACGTAACCCCAATAGCGGCTGTCTTCAGAGTTATGACGGTTGTCTCCCATCATCCAGTAGTAGTTCTGTTTGAAAGTGTACGTTGTCGCAGGTTTTCCGTTAATTAAGAATTTTGAACCTTGCAATTCTAATGTGTTTCCTTCGTAATTTGTGATAATCTCTTTATAGAAAGGAAGAGATTCATTTGTTAGAGCAACCGTTTTTCCTGCCTCAGGGATGTAAATTGGTCCCATGTTGTCTTGGTTCCATTTGTTGATATGAGGAAAAATAGCATTGTCATCTCCATGATCAACTTTTCGGATAACGGCAGTAACGCCAGGAGTGTTTTTAAATCTTTCTGCTCCAGCTTCTGTTAAGGCTCCTAAATAAAGTGTATCTCTTTTTTCTGTTCTAAAGCCTGCAGGATCTGTAATGTCCAATTCTTTGAAAATGGTTTCAAAATCAATAGGTGTTTTCCCGTCTAATGCTACAGCGTATGAGTATTGTGGTTTAGCTCTTTCTGGTAAAACTAATTTTTTTCCATTAATAAAAACATAGCCATCTTTTATTGATAAACTGTCCCCAGGAATACCAACACATCTTTTTACGTAGTTTGATTTTTTGTCAATTGGCTTAATTACACCAGGTCTTCCTTTTGGTTCGAAGAAATAATGAACCGTATCGACAGGCCAGTTAAAGACGACAATATCGCATCGGTTTATTTTCTGGATAGCTGGTAGTCTTAAATATGGTAATTGTGGCCAGCTTAAATATGATTTGCTTTTTGTCATAGGAATAGAGTCGTGAACCATTGGCAAGGCTACCGTTGTCATGGGAACTCTAGGACCGTAGTTTAATTTGCTTACAAATAAGAAATCGCCAATCAATAAAGATTTTTCTAAAGACGATGTTGGAATCGTATAAGGCTGTACAACATAAGTGTGTACTAATGTTGCTACAATAATGGCAAATAATAAAGAGCTAACGGTATCTGCTGCTTTGTTGTCAGGAGTTAGTTTGCGATCTTTATGATACTCTAATTTTTGAGTATAATTGACTACATAGATATAAAAACCTAAAGTAACAAGGCCTAAAATAGTATCTAAAGTTGATTTTTTACCAAATGTTCTTAATGTTTCTACCCACACAACTGGAAACATAATCAAGTTGATGATTGGGATGAAAAGTAGTAATGTCCACCATGTTGGGCGTCCGATAATCTTCATTAAAACGATAGAATTGTATACCGGAATTGCAGCTTCCCAGCTTTTTCTTCCTGCCGCCTGATATAATTTCCATGTTCCAAGAAAGTGAATAATTTGAACACCTAGGAAAAATACGAACCAAGAGTAAAATGTCATAATATTGTATTTTAAAATTTAAATCCAGATTAAATTAAGTCCAAATTTTATTCAATTATTTTAAGTTTAGTACATCTTTCATAGAGAAAATTCCCTGTTTTCCTGCTAGCCATTCGGCTGCAATAACAGCGCCTAATGCAAAACCTTCACGATTATGAGCGGTGTGTTTAATCTCGATGCTGTCTATTGGCGAATCGTAAGTTACGGTGTGTGTTCCAGGCACTTCTCCAATTCTTTTTGCTTCAATATGAATTTCATTTGCTTTTGCTTCTTCTAAAGTCCAATTGGCATAATTGCTGTTTTGGATAACACCTTGTGCTAAAGAAATAGCTGTTCCGCTTGGAGCGTCAAGTTTGTGGATGTGGTGGATTTCTTCCATCGAAACTTTGTAAGAATCAAATTGATTCATGATTTTAGCTAAATATTCATTTAGTCCGAAGAAAATATTTACTCCTAAACTAAAATTTGAGCTAGAAATAAATCCTCCTTTTTTCTCGTTGCAAAGCGCAATCATTTCATCATAATGTTCAAGCCATCCTGTTGTTCCTGATACTACAGGCACATTAGCATTAAAAGATGCTGAGATATTGCTAACTGCTGCTGATGGCACGCTAAAATCAATGGCAACATCGGCTGTTGAAAGTCCGTCATAGGTGTTAAATTCGTCTTTCTTTAAAACTATTTCATGACCTCTTTCTAAAGCAATTCTTTCAATTACTTTACCCATTTTTCCGTATCCTAAAAGCGCAATTTTCATTATGATTTGTTTTTGATTTTTTAAATAGAATATGATCTATTAAAACTTATAATTAAAGGTTAGTCCGACATTTGGTCTAAATGTTACATCGTCGGGATAAATTTCTGGACGCATTGAAAGCCTTTCGTTTACGTTAAACTGTATCAACGCGGCATCAACATTGGCATCGATAATGTTTAAGACATAGAATCCGACAACAAACAATGCAGAGAGATCTCTGTTTCTTTGGTAGAATTTTTGTCCATCAACAAGACGGCTGTCATCCAAAAATTGATATTTATCATCGTTGTAGCCTTCTAATCTTCGTTTGTAGGCGTCACGATAATCGTGGTATTTTTTATTGTTGTCTATATAAAAATATAAACTAGTTCCGATTGCTCCGTAGACCAATGGAATTTTCCAATATTTTTTGTTGTATGCTTGGCCTAAACCTGGTAAAATAGCAGAATAAAAAGCTGCTTTTGCTGGTGTAAGCGGGTCTATTTCTTGTAATGCAGTAGTGTCTTTTACGACCAAAACCGTGTCTTTTTTTACCTGGGCAAAAAGAGAAACGGTTCCTGTTAGAAAGAACAATAGACCAATGGGGACAATTTTATTCACTATCCGTTTATTAATTTTATAATTCTGTTAAAGTCAGCTTCAGAATTAAATGGAATTGTAATTTTTCCTTTTCCGTTACCAGCGACTTTTATATCAACTTTTGAGCCAAAATAATCGTTGAAAGTGTTTTTTTGTGTTTCTCTGACTATAAAAGCGGCATCAGCTTTAGGTTTTCCATCAGCTTTAGGCTGTTGACCTTCGTGGTAATTTTTAACTAAAGCTTCTGTCTCACGTACAGATAAATTTTGACTAACGATTTTTTGATAAATATCAGTCTGAACGTCTAAATCTTCAATGTTGATAATGGCTCTACCGTGTCCCATGCTGATAAAACCATCGCGAATACCGGTTTGGATAATCGGATCTAATTTTAAAAGACGCAAGTAATTGGCAATTGTCGAACGTTTTTTACCCACTCTTTCACTCATTTGTTCTTGAGTTAATTGAATTTCGTCAATCAAACGCTGGTATGATAAAGCAATCTCGATTGGGTCTAAGTCATGTCGTTGGATATTTTCAACCAAAGCCATAACCAATGATTCGTTGTCATTTGCAATACGAATATATGCAGGAACATGAGTAAGCCCTACTAATTTAGACGCACGAAGACGACGCTCTCCAGAGATTAACTGGTATTTATTAAAATCTAATTTACGAACAGTAATAGGTTGAATTACACCAAGTTCTTTGATAGAAGTGGCTAATTCGCGTAATGATTCTTCATTAAAATTGCTTCTAGGCTGAAACGGATTTATTTCAATCGCGCTTATTTCAAGTTCAATGATATTTCCAACAACCTTATCAGCATTTTTGTCTTCTACTGATTTAATGTCGTTTTCCGGATCTTTTAATAAGGCAGATAATCCTCTTCCTAAGGCTTGTTTTTTAATTACTTTTGTCATAAAAACTATTTACTGTTTTTCTTTATAATTTCTTGTGCTAAATGAATATAGTTTACGGCACCTTTACTTGTAGCATCATAGTTGATGATACTTTCTCCAAAACTCGGAGCCTCACTTAATTTTACATTTCGCTGAATTACAGTATCAAAAACCATATCGTTAAAGTGTTTTTGAACTTCTTCTACAACCTGATTAGATAAACGTAATCTTGAATCATACATTGTAAGCAATAATCCTTCAATGTCAAGATCTGGGTTGTGTATTTTTTGAATACTCTTAATAGTGTTCAATAGTTTACCTAATCCTTCAAGTGCAAAATATTCACACTGAATAGGAATAACTACAGAATCTGCAGCTGTTAAAGCATTCAAGGTTAACAAACCTAGAGAAGGTGCGCAATCGATAATGATATAATCATATTCTTCTTTTGCTTCTTCTAATGCTTTTTTAAGCATGTATTCACGGTTTTCTTTGTCAACCAATTCAATTTCGATAGCAACAAGGTCAATGTGAGCTGGTATCACGTCAACGTTTGGAGCTGTACATTTTAAAACGGCTTCTTTTGGTGTTACAGTATGCTCAAGTATTTGGTAAGTTCCAGTTTCAACTGTTTCTACGTCAATTCCAAGACCAGATGTAGCATTGGCCTGTGGATCAGCGTCGATCAACAATACTTTTTTTTCTAAAACACCTAATGAGGCAGCAAGATTTACTGATGTAGTAGTCTTTCCAACGCCTCCTTTTTGATTAGCAATAGCAATGATTTTGCCCATTTATTTTCTGAATTTTGAACCGTAAAAATACAATTATTTATGGTTTCTGAAAATCTATTTTGTTAACATTTGTGAAAGTGTGTCTAATCGGGGTTTTATAGGAGTTTGACAGAAAATAATTTTAGTTATGAATAAAATTATTAATAAGTTTTTTGAATAATTTAGGCGATATTCTTGCTGCAAAATGACGAAGGCCTAAATTTTGATTAGATCAAAAGATCTATTTTAAAACTTCGATAGTGACATAAGCTACCCCGCTTTTTTTGTTAGAAGCAATTTCCATAAAAGCCCTTTTGCTGAGATCAATTTCTCGTCCTTTTACAAAAGGTCCGCGATCTGTAATTTCTACAATAACAAATTTCTTATTTGCTTCGTTCGTTACTTTTAATAGGGTGCCAAAAGGGAATTTTTTGTGTGCTGCAGTAAGATCATTGTTGTTAAATCTTCTCCCGCTTGCTGTTTTTCGTCCGTTAAATTTGTCATGATAATAAGAAGCATGGGCGTTTTTCTTGTATGGTATACTTTCTCTGACTGAAGCACATGAATCAATACGAGTGATGTTTTTTTGTTGTGCGATTGCAACGGCAGAAAAAAATAAGGCAATAAATAGTATAATCCTTCTCATATTATTTTCTCTTTCTATTTTATGGGCAAAAAAAGATTATTAAAGAAAAACAGATGTATTCGATAAGCTTTATTTATGTTAGAAAAAGACAAAATTTTCAGATTTTGTAGTGTTTTTGATGAGAAAATTGAGCTCAGAAACGGACAGAAAGATTAGAGATTATTGCTATTTTGGGCGTTCTTAAAACTACAAGTATTACAATCTATCAAACCACAAAATGAAAATTGTTATGAGTAAAAAAATAATCTCATTATTTGCAGTATTTACGTTTATGATGCTTTTATGCAGTTTTGTTTCGCCTTATTCTGCTAGCGAGAAAATAGAAGGAAATAAAAAAATCCACCGCAAAATTGTTTACAACAAAAAGAAACACAGTCTCACCTTAACATGGTCGGCTTTTGGTACTTCTGGAAATTATGCCATTACAAGAGGAGGCAGTCGTCTGGCATCTGATTTTGTGTCGGTAGGATCAACTTCTAAATTGACATTTATCGATAATAAGCCTAATACTAGCAAATATGAGAACTATTATAAAGTAAGCCGAAATGATATCACGATTATCATTTCGCTTGAAAATCAGATTTTTGGAGACAATATGTATTTCTACGACAGAAAATATGAAAAAGCTGAAACGGCGCGAAATGAAATTAATTCGCAGTTTAGCAGGATAGGTTTAGGCGGTGCAAATGGCGAGTGGACAACAAAACGTCAAGCATACTATTTTAAGCCTAATGTAAATGGACAAACTTATGATGTTGGCGGATCAGGTTCTGCATCTTCAGCAGAGGCAAACGCTATAGAGTTAGGGTTTTACTCTCATATTGGAGGTTTGGGAAAGGTGCCTTCTGATGTTAAATTAGGTGCGATTTTTACAAAACCTCATCTTTCGGGAGGAGCAAATGCGACTTGTACATTTTGGCGTTCTGTAGAAAATGTAGAAGTAATGCGTGATTTTTCGTGGACTGTTTCTCAGTCAACAAGCGCACGAAGATTATTGATTGAAAGCACTTCTAAATATATTTCAGATATTGGAAATACAAATTTCTGGGGCAGTGGCGGTTTCATTGCTGATGCTCATTATACAACATCTAGGCCAAATTGGGGCGGACAGCAGCAATGGTATACTAGAAATACAGTTTTTCCGTCAGGTTCTGGAGCGATGGGAGGTTCGTACAATATGGTTTGGCAGGGATGTGTAAATTCTCCACAAGCAGATGAAGCTAATTCCCCAATTTCTACAACGCCAATTATTAGAGAAAAACCTTTTCTTTTTATCGATAACGATGGAGAGTATAAAGTGTTTGTTCCTGCTTGGCAAAAAGATAGAGTAGGAGTTTCTTGGTCTGCAACAGATATGGGGAAAGGTGAAATTCAAGATTTGGATACAAAATGGTACGTGGCTAAAGAAGGAGATACCGATGTAGAGGTTAACGCTGCATTGAAAGCTGGCAAAAACATATTTTTTACTCCTGGACATTATGCTTTGAACGCTCCCATTCAGGTAAATAGAAAAGACGCTATACTTCTGGGGGCTGGTATTGCTTCTGTAACGCTAGAGCCTACAGAAAAAAATACTTGGGGATGTATTTATGCTGATGATAAAGACGGAATTATCATTGCTGGCCTTTTAATGGATTCATTTAATAGTACGACGTATCAAGTTAGAATTGGCAATGAAAGAGCAAATGCAGATCACATCGCAGATCCTATTTTGCTTAGCGATATTACTTGTAGAGTAGGCGGAGTTCAATCAAAAAATATTCAGATTCAAGCTTCTATGCAAATAAATAGTAATAATGTTGTGGGCGATCATTTTTGGTTGTGGCGTGCGGATCACGGTTCGCAAAAAGGCGGCGACGCGCGCTGGACAAGAGACAGGTGTAAGAACGGACTTATTGTGGCAGGAAATGATGTTACGCTTTACGCTTTATTTGTAGAGCACTTTCAGGAATATGAAGTGTTGTGGTTGGGAGAACGTGGCAGAACATTTTTCTTTCAAAATGAACCGCCTTATGACGCACCAAACCAAGCAAGTTGGAGTAGTCAAGGGGGAAGGGTTGATGGGTATGCGGCTTTTAAAGTAGCCAATTCCGTAAAAGAACATCATACAATAGGAATGGGGTCTTATGCCGTTTTTACAGGAACAGATGGGAATGTAAATAAAAAGAATGGTTTTGAAATTCCAAACAATCCGAATGTGAAACTCGAAAAAATGTGCATTACCCGTTTTGCAGGTTCTGGAAATATTCAAAACGTTATAAATGGTACAGGTGGAAGCACAGCAACTGGTGTAAAACGTGTAGCAGTATATAGTAATGGAGAAGGTACACAGCCTTTTGATGAAGAATTTACATTGCCAAATCGTGAATCTTATCCTGCTTACATAAGTATGGAGAAATAACTAGGGAGTTTTTTTTGCCACGAATTCACGAATTATTTTTCTCAAATCTTTACTGTTATTTTTTCGAATTAATTCGAATAATATTAGATGAAATATTTAAAAAGAAAATTCGTGAATTTGTGGCTATTTATTTTTCGGCTTGTTTGAGGTAAATAGCCAATGGTTTCAACTATTGAAACACAATGTATGAAAATAAAAAAGCAGAACATTTCTGTTCGGCTTTGTCGGCGTGGCAGTCCCGAAAGCTTTCGGGAGAACCTTTGGCTTTTCCGATCAGAATCGGACGCGATAACCACTTTCCAACATTTTTATTTTGAGTTTATTGCAAAAAAAAAGTCTTTCCAAATAAATGAAAAGACTTTTGTCGGGGTGGCAGGATTCGAACCTGCGGCCTCCTGCTCCCAAAGCAGGCGCGATAACCGGGCTACGCTACACCCCGAAGATGTAATTTTTGTTGTAGTGCCCGAAAGCGGATGCAAAGATATAAATAAATTTCGTTTACAAAAGGAAAAAATGAAAATAAATAAAACTTATTTGGACATAGCTATTTCAGATTTATTTTCGGCGATATTTTTTATAATAAAGTTTACATTTGCAACTCAAAAAAACTATTACTATGTCAAATACAATCGAAAAAATTAAATGCCTTATTATAGGTTCTGGCCCTGCAGGTTATACTGCGGCGATTTATGCAGCCAGAGCTAATATGAATCCGGTACTATATCAAGGAATGCAACCTGGTGGTCAATTGACTACTACTAACGAGGTTGAAAACTTTCCGGGTTATGTTGATGGAGTTACAGGACCAGAAATGATGATTCAGCTACAAGAACAAGCAAAACGCTTTGGTGCAGATATTCGTGACGGTTGGGCTACAAAAGTTGATTTTTCTGGAGATATTCATAAAGTTTGGATTAACGATACAATCGAATTGCACTGTGAAACTGTAATTATTTCTACAGGTGCTTCAGCTAAATATTTAGGATTACCATCAGAACAACACTATTTGAATATGGGTGGTGGGGTTTCTGCGTGTGCTGTTTGCGACGGATTCTTCTATAGAAACCAAGACGTTGTTATTGTTGGAGCAGGAGATTCTGCTTGTGAAGAAGCACATTATTTGTCTAAACTTTGTAAAAAAGTAACCATGTTAGTAAGAAGCGATAAATTCAGAGCTTCTAAAATTATGGAAGAGCGTGTTCGTAAAACTGAAAACATCGAGATTTTAATGAATCACGATACTGTTGAAGTTTTAGGAGATAGTAATGTTGTTCATGCCATTAAAGCTTTAAACAAAACAACTGGCGAAACAATCGAAATTCCTGCAACTGGTTTCTTCGTAGCAATTGGTCACAAACCAAACACAGATATTTTTAAAGATTACATTACTCTTGACGAAACAGGATATATAGTAAATACACCAGGAACTTCTAAAACAAATGTTGAAGGTGTTTTTGTAGCGGGAGATGCTGCAGATCATGTATACCGTCAGGCAATTACTGCTGCAGGTACAGGATGTATGGCTGCATTGGATGCTGAAAGATATTTGGCTTCAAAAGAGTAATTTTTAGTTTACGGTCTCAGTCACAGTTTACGGACTATAAAATAAAAGTCCCAATCGTATGATTGGGACTTTTTCATTATATCTTAAACCCTAAAAAGTTTTGAAAGTTTTACAATGTCGTTGCTTTTGGTTTTGGTGCACCTGGTTTTTTTATCAGCTTAGCTTCTTCGCTAAAGCGTGTAAGGTCTATTTTTGGATCGCCATATAATGAAATTTCAGACTTGTCTCCAGCTGCAATTGCGACAGTGTTTTCTGCTAAAATGGTAGCAACGGCAGAACCTTCAGCTGTAACATTTGCATCTTTCAAAGTAAATTTTGTTCCTGTAAAAACTGAATTGTTGTCTAATCGAATAGTAGCTTTTTCTGCAATACCTTCAATTGCAGCGGTTGCTTTTTGGTACAAATCGCATTTGAATTTTATGGCAGAAACCAATGTTTTTACGCCAGCATATTTGCTCAATTGTAAACTTCCGTCTTCAGCTTTTAAGTTTAATTCTGTTCTGGATTTATCATCAGCGATTAAAGTGAATTTTTTTGAGTTTACATTCAAATACAATTTGGAAAAATCAAGACAATTCATTGTGATGTCATCCAATTGCAGTTCTTGAATAGCGTAAACTATTGCCTCATTTTTTGTGATTACTTTATTCAATGATTTAGTATAAGTAACCTTAACAGATAGTTTCTTGAAAATAGTAGATTCTTTATTGGTGTATAAGCGAAGTGTTTTTTCTCTTAAATCCATACCTACAATATCGTGCAGGTTGTCATCGGCTTCAATTTTAATTTCGTTTTTTTCTCCTTGTTCTAGATAAACTTCCAGATTATCATCAACTTCAAGGGCATCAAAACTTCCAACTTCTTTTATTGAGGTAGTTACAATTTTAGAACCTTTAATTTTTTCTCTTTTTTGAGCGAAAGTCAGAGTTGTAACAAGTAATAATAGGAGTAGGGCGGTACTTTTTTTCATTAATTCTAGATTTGATTTTGACAAATATAAAAAAATCATCCACTTTTGGTGAATGATTTCGTTTATATTTAACAGTTGTTTTTTTAGCTTTTGTTTACGTTTCCTCCAGAGCTTGCAGATTTTTCAACTGTTTTTGGATTACCGCTGTAGTTAATATTTCCTCCGCTAGAAGCATCTGCTTTTAGACTTAAGATTGGACGTACAGAAACGGTTCCTCCGCTAGAAGCATCTGCACGAACATCATTTGCCATTAATTTTTCGGCATCAATACTTCCTCCACTAGAAACCGAAGTAGTAAGACTTAATGCTTTACCTTCAATTTCTACAGAACTTCCGCTTCCTGCATCTACTGCGATTCTGTCCGATTCGATTTTAACATCCATTGATGCTGCGCTCGAAGCTTCTAAAGTAATATCTTCACCTTGAACAAGTCCATCAGTTTCAACCGTTGAAGCACTTGAAGCTTCTATTTTATGAACAACTGGCATTTTTACGGTTACTTTTTTTGATGTAATGTTGCGGAAAGAATTGTACTTGCACTCAATAATAAGTGTTCCGTTTTCTACTTTCGTAACAATTTCTTTTTGCAGATTGTCATCAGCCTCAACCGTAATTTCTGTAGCATCTGACTGTACAATAACCACATCGATGGCATTGCTTACAGAGATATTTTTAAACTCTCCTTGAACAGTTCTTTTTTCTGTGGTAACATTCCCGCTTCCTTCAATTGCATTCATGTTAAAATTACATGAAGCAAACAATAAAGCAGTAACAGTTGCAATTATAAATTTCGTAATATGAATGATTATTTTTATCATGGTTTAGTTAATTTTGATTATCACTCCGTTTTTATCAGTAGTTAGTTTTCCCTTAGTTGTTTTTCCGTTTAAAACTTCTTTTCCATTAATTTTAACCGAAACTTCTTTTATAGTGTCGTTAGTGGTATTTGCATCAGAATCATTTTGATCATTCTCATAATCACTTTCGTAATTGTTGTCATTGTCCTCATCAGCAGGGCAGTTTAAACATTTTACTTTAGTCCCGATAACTTTGTAATTGTAATCTCCGTTATAATTCAATTCGAAGAAATTGTCGTCTGAATTATAATAATCTCTTACAGAAGAATCAGGTTTGATTAATTGCCCTTCTGGTACATACAGGTAAATATCAACTTCTTGTCCTCTGAATTTGTTTTTTACATCTGTCAGAAAATAATTATCCAAAATTAAATGATTTCCGCTAACTTGAAACTTATAGGTAATTTTTTCTGCTCTTTTTTTAGCATTTGTAAATGAGTTTCCTCTTGCGCTTTTTTCTATCTGCATAAACGGAGCCGATTCGTCTGTGTGTAATACATGTAAACGTACATCATTAGAATAAATCAAATCATTGTTTGCAGAATCCTGTACAAATTCAAACTCTCTATAGTGGTTCAAACTTTTTGTATAATAATCATTGTATTTGAACTTAATATATAAAGTATCTGTTGGTTTGATTGCCAAAACTTTTTTCTCGACTACTTTGTTATCGTATGAAATTTCAGTTGCCTGTTTGATTCCGATACTAGTTAGAATGGCAATAGAAATAATCCAAAGAGCTAAAAGCGTATATTTTGTAATATTTCCGATTGATTTTAAGTTTGGAGATAACAGTTTAAATCCTAAAAGTGTTAAGAAGAAAAACGGAATTCCAACAGCAAAGAACATCAACAATCCGAATGACCAAAGCGGATATTCTGTAAAGTTTCCAGCTTCGATAAAATTCTGCCAAGGGAAATCGATAAAAATGTTAGTTCCCAAAGTAAAAACGCCAATCAATAACATGATTAAGGTTGAAATCCCTGATATAATTAAAATTACTCCTAAGAATTTTGCAAAGATTTTAAAAATCGTCATGATAAAGTCTCCAAATGAACTACTTATTCTCTCAGCTCCCGACTTTACTTGGTTTCCCATTTTGTCATAATCTGCATTTTTGAATTTCTCAGAAAGTGAATCAATTTCTTCGCGAACTTTTTTTTCGATGTTCGAAATTGTTACAGGTTCTCCAGTCATTTCCAATTTTTCTGAAGTGGTAACTGCTTCAGGAGTTACGATCCAAAGAACGAAATAAGCTAAAATTCCAGTTCCAAAACCTGCGAAAACGAAGATTAAGAATATGATTTTAATCCATACAGCATCAATTCCAAAGTAATGTCCTAAACCTGTAGCCACACCTCCGATCATACCTTTTTCTTTATCGCGATATAATTTTTTGTGTTTTCTAGGACCATAATTATTATAAGACTGATTCGGATTTTCTTCGTCTTCAATTCGGTAGTCTTCTGGTTGTCCCATTACCGCAATCACTTCATCAACATCTTTCAGTCCAACAACATGTTTTTCGCTTTTTTGTTTTTCTGTCAATAATTCAGAAACACGCATTTCGATGTCTTTAATGATTTCATCCTGACCAGATGAGTTGTTAAGTGATCGTTTTATAGCGTCAAAGTAGCGTGTCAATTTTAAGTATGCATCTTCATCGATGTGAAAAAACATCCCGCCTAAGTTAATATTTACTGTTTTGTTCATGACTTATTGATTTTGATTGGTGATTAGATTTACAGCATCGGATAATTCTGTCCAAGTGCCGCTAAGTTCGTTTAAAAATGTTTGTCCTATCTCAGTTAATCCATAATATTTTCGCGGTGGCCCAGAGGTCGATTCTTCCCAGCGATAATTTAGTAAACCGTCATTTTTCAATCTAGTTAACAACGGGTAAACGGTTCCTTCTACAACTAGTAATTTTGCGTTTTTTAAAGTGTCTAATATCTCAGAGGTATAGGCATCTTTTTCTTTTAGAACTGATAAGATGCAAAACTCAAGAACACCTTTGCGCATCTGTGCTTTTGTGTTTTCAATGTTCATAATTTCATTTTGTTTTTTTTTGATTGAACAATTCGTTTTTTGATTGATGGTGATTTGATTGATGATTGATTTCGAAACTTATATGATTTGATTGATGTTTCGACTATAACTTTTAATTTTTTAATGTCACTTTATAAAAGGAATCGTAAGCGGATATTTGTATAACTCTCCGTTTGAAGCTTTTATCGAAGCGTAGATTACTAAAAAGAATTCAACAAACTTTAATAACCCGAAAAGTATAACAGCTGTTATGCCCACACTTAAAATTCCAATGTTTGCCTGAATGTTAAAGTTTCTAATTACAAAATCATCGTCATTAAAAACGGCTTCTAATGGAAGATTCTGCAAGAAAACAGTAACGAAAATCGGTATCGCAATAAGCGCTAAAATCAAAGAATAAAGCAAAATGCTTAATTGAAAGTTCAAAGCCTGTTTTCCATGATGATCTGCAAATTCAGACTTGTCTTTATAATTTGTCCAAATGATTAGCGGAAAAATATAGTTCCCAAACGGAATGATGTATTGGCTTAAAGTACTTAAATGAGTAAATGTTGCTGTATTCTTTTCTGATGTTTTTTCCATGATGAGTGGTGTTGTTGTTTCCATGATTAAAAGTATATAGTAATTTCTTATGCAAATATATGTCTAAAAAACAGTATCTTGTTTTGCATAGTACTAATTATTAACAAAAATTTAACAAATTTAAAATTATGAAATTAGCTTTAAATTGTTGAAAATCATTTGGAACCCTTGTGTTTGTTGACTTCTTTCTGATATGTCAATAATTTATTGTGCGCGCATAGTTTTTTTGTATTTTTACATAAAAAAAATAATCCTATGGCACTTTCGGTATCAAAACTTAATAAATTCGTCTTGTTCAAACTCCCTTCTGCATACTTTTGCGGAGTGCGTGTAAAAGACATTAACGATAGCAGTTGTACAGTTACAGTAAAACACAGATGGATCAATCAGAATCCATTTAACTCGATGTATTTTGCTGTTCAGGCTATGGCGGCAGAATTGACAACAGGGGCTTTGGTGATTTCTCAGATACAGCAAAGCGGAAAGAAAATTTCTATGTTAGTAGCCAATAACAAAGGAAACTTCACTAAAAAAGCAACAGGACGAATTACTTTTGTCTGCAACGATGGGCATTTGATTGCCGATGCCATAAAGAAAACAATAGAAACGGGAGAAGGGCAGACGTTCTGGATGAAATCTATTGGAACAAATGAAGAAGGTGTTCAGGTTTCTGAAATGGATTTTGAATGGAGTATCCGTGTGAAATAGTTTTTTAGCCACGAATTCACGAATTAAATTTTTAGAGCTTTGTCAAAGTTTAAAACTTTGACAAAGCTTCGAAACAGTATATAAAAAAGACCTCGTTTTTGGCGAGGTCTTTTTTTGTTGAAATCCAAGTTTCAATTATTTTTTAACGCAACAAGATTTTTTATCTTTTTTATCAGTTGATGTTTTTTTACAGCAAGATTCTTTTTTCTCTTTATCTTTTGTTACCGGTTTTGTTTCCTGAGCCATTACACCGATCGAAAATAAAGCAGCTGTTGCTATCGTGATTACTTTTGTCATTTTCATTAAATGTTTTTTGTGTTAGAGTTATAATTGGTGAATCAAATATAATTCGAATTCTTATAGCTGATTCTTACAAATTGTTAATGTTTTTGTAAAATCTGTTAATGAGTTGTAAACTCCACCATTGTATTTAGTAGTTAAGATTAACCCCAAAACCAATTCCCATATCGCTGTCATAATGTGTTGTGATTCCGAAGTTTCGGGCAACAATATATTTCAATCCCGCCATATATTCTTTATCGGTATTCCACATTAAATTCATACGAAGTCTTTGCGAAAGCGGAATATCTTTTCGCTCAAATTGTACTCTTACATTTCCATCGGTATAAACTTCAACTTGCGCTTTTATGAGCATTGGTAAAGTATATTCGGCTCCTAAACTGAAAACCGAACGATTGTCTTTGGTATTTTTTTGTCCCCAAAGATTTTGTTCCTGTTCGTCCATTCCCATTTTGCGGTAACGCCAGTCAAAACCAATAAAAGGCATTAACCATTGATTTTTTCCAATGTAGCGACCAATATGAGTTTCAGTTTCATAACCATGTTTGTCGTTGTAACCCAATCTCCATTCCGTTCCGATGCTCCAACGTGTGTTGCTGAACATCGCTTCACCATCATTTCCGTTGGTAGCAAAATCATTTTCGGCCATAAAATGAAACATTCTATCGTCCATTTTTAGCATTTTAAAAGCCATTTCAGGATGATGAATCAACGGATTTGGAGCGGAATTTTCATAACTAAAAATACGTCCCATTCCAGCCATCATGTGGTATAAAATATGACAATGAAAAAACCAGTCGCCATCAGCATTTGCCTGAAACTCGATTGTATCGGTTTCCATTGGCATAATATCAATCACATTTTTTAACGGAGAATAATCGCCGTGTTCGTTTAGAATTCTAAAATCATGTCCGTGCAAATGCATTGGATGACGCATCATCGAACCGTTGTATAAAACGATACGAACATTTTCTCCTTTTTTGATTAAAATTTTATCCGTCTCAGAAACCACTTTATTATCCAAACTCCAAACGTAACGGTTCATATTTCCAGAAAGCGTAAAGCGCAATTCTTTTACAGGTGCATCTTTCGGAAGATTAGTTTTAAAAGGAGATTTCAGCATGCCATAATTTAAAGTCACAATTTCTGAAGTTTCGGCGCTGTCGCTTTCCATTTTCATTTCTTCCATATTATGATTCGAATGATCCATCGCAGGTTTTGCATTTTCATCTTCACCTGAAATTTCAGGATACATTACAGCATTCATGTCCATTTTATTCAGAGACATATTCATGTCCATATCGTTCATTTCGCCGTTCATTTTCATCATGTCGTTCATCATTTTCATCCCTTCAAAATATTTTAATTTCGAAAGATGGTGAGCCGGCTGTTTTTCTCCACTTCCTAAAAACAAAGACGCAGATCCCGTTCTGTCTTCGGCTGTAGCCAAAAAGGCAAAAGATTTATTATCCTCTGGAATCGTAACCACAACATCATACGTTTCAGAAACGGCAATAATCAAACGATCAACCTCTACTGGTTCAACATCGTTTCCGTCGCTGGCTACAACGGTAATTTTTCCTCCGCCGTAAGTAAGCCAGAAATAACTCGAAGCGCCGCCATTTGCAATTCGCAATCTTACTTTTGAGCCAGGTTTAAGATCTGAAAATTGCTGTTCGTTTTTACCATTAATCAGGAACTTTTCATAATACACATCGCTGACATCCATTGCATTCATTCGTTTCCATTCGTTGGTCACTTTGGTCGAAAAATGTCCTTGTTTTAAAGCTTCAAAATAGCTTTGTGTTGTTCCTTTTTTTATGGCAAACCAATCGTTGGCATTGTGCAGCATGCGCTGAATGTTCTCTGGTTTCAAATCTGACCATTCGCTTAAAATAACTGGAATTGTCGGCAAATCGTCAATACCTTTTCTAATCGTTGAATCGTCTTTTTTCTTATTGATGATAAAAAGTCCATATAAACCAATTTGTTCCTGCAAACCCGAATGACTGTGATACCAATACGTTCCGTTTTGAATGATTGGAAATGTATATTTATGAGTCGTTCCAGGTTCAATTGGCATTTGGGTTAAATACGGAACGCCGTCTTCTTTATTTGGCAGAAACAATCCGTGCCAGTGCATGGAAGTGGTTTCCTTTTTTAATTCGTTGTGCACATAAATTTCTGCAATATCTCCTTCGGTAAAAGTTAGAGTTGGCATCGGAATTTGTCCATTAACCGAAATAGCACGTTTTTCTTTACCCGAAAAATTGACAATCGTATCGCGAACATGCAAATCGTAACGCACGACTTTCTGAGCTTTTAGTTGAAAAGCAATTAAAAAAAGGATCAGGATATATTTAATTTTAATCATTAGCTTATAATTTTAAATCAATTGAACATAATTGAATTTTAACACATAGAAACATAGATTTTTGTGTCTATAAAAAGAGAAGAGAAGAAACTAGTTTCCACACATAGCTATGTGTATTGAAATAAGTGAAACGCCTCTAACCGCAAAGCAGAACTATGTTTCTATGTGTTTAAAATAATTACACTACAAATTACAATTTTAAATTTCTCAATCGTAAAGCATTTACAATTACTGAGACAGAACTCAAACTCATTGCAACCGCAGCCAACATCGGCGAAAGCAATATTCCTAAAAACGGATATAAAATTCCTGCTGCAATTGGCACTCCTAAAGTGTTATATATAAAAGCAAAGAATAAATTCTGCTTGATATTTGACATTACAGCATGGCTGAGGTTTTTTGCTTTTACAATTCCGTTTAAATCACCTTTTACCAAAGTTATTTTAGCACTTTCGATGGCAACATCAGTTCCTGTTCCCATTGCGATTCCAATGTTGGATTGAGCCAAAGCAGGCGCATCGTTGATTCCGTCTCCAGCCATGGCAACGATTTTTCCTTGCGCTTGAAGACGTTCGATTTCTTTTAATTTATCTTCCGGAAGACAATCTGCTTTGAAAGAACTCAAATGTAAATGATCGGCAACCGCTTTTGCAGTATTATGATTATCGCCCGTCATCATGATTACCTCAACACCTTGAGCGATTAGTTCTTTAATGGCTTTTGCGCTGTTTTCTTTGATGGCATCGGTAATCGCTACAAAACCTAAAACTTCTTTCTCAATAGAAATATACGAAATAGTTTTTCCAAGATTTTGTTCGGCAGTTACTTTACTTTCTAAATCTGAAGAAACAGAAACTCCAATTTCATCCATTAATTTTTTATTTCCTAAAGCGACTTTTTTGCCTTCGATACTTCCAAAGACACCTTTTCCTGCAATGGTTTCAAAACCTTGAACTTCTTTCAGCAAACTATTTTTAGCTTTCGCGAAATTGACTACGGCTTGCGCCAAAGGATGTTCGCTATGCTGATTCAAAGAAGCAATGTTTTGAAGCAGAAAATCTTCATCATTATTAACCGCATAAATTTTTTCTACAGATGGTTTTCCTTCCGTAATGGTTCCAGTTTTATCGGTAATTAAAACATCAATTTTATTCATGTTTTCCAGAGCTTCGGCATTTTTGATTAAAATTCCATGCTGAGCGCCTTTTCCAACGCCAACCATAACCGACATTGGAGTTGCGAGTCCAAGTGCGCAAGGGCAAGCAATAATCAAGACAGCAATTGCATTAATCAATCCGTAGACATAAGCAGGTTCTGGACCGAATTTCGCCCAAGCAAAAAAGGTTAAAACCGAAATGATTACAACCGTTGGAACGAAATATTTAGAAACGCGATCGGCTAATTTCTGAATTGGAGCGCGTGATCTGCTGGCGTCATTTACCATTTGGATAATCTGCGAAAGCATGGTTTCTGAACCTACTTTTTCGGCAATCATCACAAATGATTTTGTACCGTTTATAGTTCCTGAAATTACAGCATCACCAGTTTTTTTGTCTACAGGAATTGGTTCGCCAGTAATCATAGATTCGTCGATACTGCTTTCTCCAGTAGTTATTTTTCCGTCTACAGGAATTTTTTCTCCTGGCTTCACACGAAGCAAATCGCCTTTTTTGATATTGTGAATAGAGATTACTTTATCTACACCGTTTTCAACCAAAGTCGCTTCTGTTGGAGCTAATTTCAATAACTCTTTTATTGCTCCGTTGGTTTGCCCGTGTGCTTTAGCTTCTAATAATTGTCCCAATAAAACTAAGGTGATAATTACCGTTGCCGCTTCAAAATACAAATGAATCGTTCCGTGATGTGATTTGAATTCAGATGGGAAAATATCTGGAAAAAACATTCCGATAATGCTAAATAGGAAAGCAACACTAGTTCCAATTCCGATTAGTGTAAACATGTTTAAATTCCAAGTCACAATTGATTTGTATGCACGAACGAAAAACATCCATCCAGCATAAAACAAAACGGGAATTGAAAATAAAAGCTGAACCCAATTCCACTTTTCAATCGACATTACATTATATAATGGATTATTCGGAATCATTTCAGACATTGAAATAATGAAAATAGGGAGCGTAAATAAAATCGCAATTTTCATTTTCTTCAGCAAATCCGTATAAGTTTTGTTTTCTTCACTTTCTGAAGCCTGCATAGGAACCAAATCCATTCCGCAGATTGGACAATCGCCCGGTTCGTTTGAAACGATTTCTGGATGCATTGGACAAGTAAATTGTGTTGCAGTTACGGCAACTTGCGGTACTAAATCCATTCCGCAAACTGGGCAATCTCCAGGTTTATTGTATGTTTTGTCGCCTTCGCAATGCATTGGGCAATAATAAACGCCATTTGCACTGTGCTGGTGCACTTTTTTAGTTTCTGTTTTATGATGATTGTGATTGTGGCTGTGATGATCTTTTTTATGACTAGAACAGCAAGATTTAAAGGTAGTTTCTCCATGATTTTTAGGAGAATCCATTTCAATAGTATAATTTCCCGTAGCAGATAAAACTTCCTGAAATTTTTCTGTCGGAACATGTTTTTCCATTGTAATCGTAGCCATTGGCGGATCCAAAGTTACTTCTGCCTGAACACCTTCTACTTCATTTAAAGTTTTTTCGACTTTGGTTCGGCATCCGTTGCATGACATTCCTGAAATTATATATTGATGAGTCATTGTATTGGTTTTTAATGTTACAATGCAAATTTCCGAAGTATCTGCGAGTTCGGTTTGTAGAATTTTGGGAATGATTTGTAAGATTTACGAAATTTTATTTAACCGCAAAGGACGCAAGGTTTTTTTGATTTGCCAGACTTTGTAAAAACGCAAAGTTCGCAAAGCATTGTCGTAAAGTATCTTTGCGAATCCTATATAAAACATAGCTTAAGGTTTCAACCTTGGGACGTATCGCATTTCAATTTTGTACCCACAGTTGAAACCTTGGGCTATGTTCTGAATAAATTACGAATGATTATGTAAAAAAGTTAGCCACAGATTAAAAAGATTAACACAGATTTTAAAATCCTTTTTAATCCTTATAACCTGTGGCTAAATATAATCTTACAATCTTTGTGGTTAAGTCTGTCGCAGATTCTGCAGATTGAGCAGATTTAATTTTTAGAAATCTTAAAAAAATATCTGCCAAATCTGTTTAAATCTGCGAGAGAATAATTCTTCGTTTTTACAAGAAATTATATATTCTCGATCTGAATACGCTTTTTATCTTTTGATTGTTTGAAAGAAGTTGGAGTAAAGCCTGTGATTTTCTTGAATTGATTACTCAAATGAGCCACATTGCTATAGTTTAAAATATCAGCAATTTCGCTTAACGAAAGTTCATTATACACCAATAATTCTTTTACTTTTTCAATTTTCTGACTAATGAAATACTTTTCAATCGTGGTGTTTTCAATTTCCGAAAACAAATTGCTGAGCGAATTATAATCCTGATTCAGATTTTCGGCTAGATATTCAGATAAGTTGATTTTAAGATCATTGTTTTTATGATGCACCAAATCTACAATCAGGTTTTTTATTCTTTCAACCGTTTTTGTTTTTTTATCGTCAATTAGATCAAAACCTAAAGCTAGAAGATTTTCTAATAAAACTTCTTTTTGCGAATCGCTGATTTCTTCATTCAGTTCAACTTCTCCTAATTCTACAGCAGTAGGTTGAAGTCCGAGTTTTTCGAACTCAGACTTCACTGCCATTTTGCATCGGCTACACACCATATTTTTGATGTAAAGCTTCATATTTATTTGATCGTTTCTACCACATTTCCGCAAGTCAGCATAGATGAACCGTAGTACGGATTCTTAACTGCTTTTTCTTTGCTTAACCAATCAGCGTCTGCCATTGGACAATATTGTTTATAGATTGGTTGTTCTGGACTTGAAACTTTTATAAGATCGTAAGTGCTTTTAGACAACGATTTAAAAGTCTCACGCTGTTTTTTAAGATCTGTTGTAGCTGAAATACTTTTAGCATCGGCAGTTAATTTTTTTACCACTTTCATCCACACAGTATGTTCGTTGTTTTTTAGTTTGTCCATTTTTACTGCAGTAATCGCTGTCAATAAATCTTTGGCTTTCGCCGAAGTCAATTTGCTGTCACTTTTAATAAGTGCATCTTTTACAGTAAAATAAGCATCGTAAACAGATTGCAGTTGAGAATCTGCAGTTTCTATTGCTGCTAATTCGGTATTATTTGTTTTTGCTTGAACTGTATTTGCACTAAATACTACTGTAAGCGCTGTTGCTAAAGCTATAATTGATTTTTTCATTGTATATTATATTTGGTAAAGGATTTAATATCCTTTAAAATTAATTAAAAAAATTTGATTTCAAAAAGACCCAATATGGGCTGTCACAAATACAATAATTATATTTTCGGCTTCAGCCAAATAGAAGTAAATCCAGAAGAAATGGTAGAATTACTATAAGATGAAATATTGTTTTTTAAAGAAAAATTGAAAACATCATTCTGTAAATCAAAATCATTTGAAGTGAGAAAGATGTTTAATGTTGAGGTATTACAGCCGGCATGACGGCATTTTCCATCACAATTATGTTTTTCTTGTTTTGAAGTTTTATTTTCGCAGCATTTTTTAGAACAGCTGTTTTCTTCTTTAGCGGTAATTTCTTTAGAGTTTCCAGTATGGCATGCGTAAGTATAACTCGGGTTCAAAAAGAAGCTAAGTGTTATAAAAAGCATTATTATGTGGATTTTCTTGCTCAAAGAAATTGTTTTTAGTAGCACAAATTTAGCTAAAAATGTTTGAGGAAATAACTTTTTAAGATTTCGATAACTAGAGTTTTTTAAAATCTGTCGGTTTCATGTTTTTACGTTTCTTGAAATAATTGGTCAAATGACTTTCATCGCTAAAACCAAATTCGTATGCAATCTGTTTAATTGGAAGCTGATTGTTGTGAAATCTTTTTTCGATTAAAGTCAATCTTAAATTATGAATGTATTCGCGATAGCTGATGCTGAATGTTCTTTTGAAATAAGCGCTAAAATAAGTTTGGGCAATATTAAAATGTTCTGCGATTACCTTTACCTGAACCAATTTTGGCTGATAAATATTCTGATGAATATAATTGGCTATTTGTTCTGTATCCAAATGTGTCGATTGCATTTGCAAATTCATACAGCGTATGGTTTCTTTAATTAAACCAAAAATGGAAAGAATCTGATAAAATACAATTGGTGAAGAAGTAACATCGATATACTTATCATAGGTTACAATATTTTCGACTGTATTTTTTAAAATTGTTCTGCAAGGTTCATCAAACTTCAAAACCGTTTCTTTTAAGATTTTATCCCGCATGAAACTTTCAGGAGTATTAACTAGAAACTCATCGCAGGTAAGATTTTGTTTGGAGTTGAAATAATTATCAGTGAATTTGATGAAAATGAATCTTGTGCTTTTTTTTATGTCAAAATAATGTTCATCGTCTGGCGAAATGACAAATAAGTCGCCCGCTTTGTAAGGCAGAAGATTATTATTTAGATGATGAATCCCGCTTCCTTTCTTAATGTATATGATTTCGTAATACGTATGTGTATGTGGAGGAAGGTGAAATTTTTCTTCTTCAAATTCGTCAAGGACAAGCGTTTTGAATTGATTTAATTTCGGCATAACTTAAATATACAATTTTATGTCACAAATTTACAATTTATTTCTGGGCTAACAGTGTTAATTTTGCGTCGTAGAAATCTATTCCTTATTTACATTGAATCAAAATGAAAAAAAGTCTTATTGCACTCTCTTTAGGAGGGTTAACTATTGGAATTACAGAATTTGTAATGATGGGATTACTCCCAGATATTGCTTCAGATATGAAAGTTACAATTCCGGTTGCAGGATATTTAATTTCGGCTTATGCACTTGGAGTTGTTATTGGAGCACCTTTATTAGTAATCGCAGGAAGAAATTATGCGCCTAAAAAAATGCTTTTAATTTTAGCTTTAATGCTGGCTGTTTTTAACGCTTTGTCAATTATTGCTCCAGATTATAATGTTTTATTTGCATCTCGTTTTCTTTCTGGACTGCCTCACGGAGCATTCTTTGGAGTGGGAGCGGTAGTTGCAAGCCGTTTGGCAGATAAAGGAAAAGAAGCGCAGGCAATCTCAATTATGTTTGCTGGTTTAACCATCGCAAACTTAATAGGTGTGCCAATTGGAACTTATATTGGGCATCATTTTATTTGGCGTTATACCTTTGTATTAATTGCAATTGTTGGTCTGTTGACTTTTTTGGCAATTTATTTATGGATGCCAAATCTTGAAAAAGGTGAAAGTGTCAATATGAAAGTACAACTTCAATTTTTTAAGAAAACAGAAGCATGGTTAATTATCGGGATCACAGCAATTGGTTTTGGTGGTCTTTTTGCTTGGATCAGTTATATTGCGCCATTATTAATTAATGTATCGAAATTTTCACCAGAAGATGTTTCATCCATCTTAATTCTTGCTGGATTAGGAATGGTGGTGGGGAATTTCGTAGGAGGAAAGTTGGCGGATCGTTTTTCACCTGCACCAACGACTTTGGCTTTATTATTAGTAATGTCTACCGATTTAGTCTTAGTTTACTTTTTCTCTTTCAATCAATATATGTCCTTATTTCTGACTTTCTTAACGGGGGCTATTTCGTTCTCTGTAATTGCTCCAATTCAAATGCTGATGATTCGTACTGCAAAAGGAGCAGAGATGATTGCTTCAGCTTCTCTTCAAGGAAGTTTCAATATTGGGAATGCTCTAGGCGCTTTTCTAGGCGGATTGCCTTTAGCAGCAGGATTTAGCTATTCTTCTCCCAATCTTATTGGAGTAGTGATGTCGATTATCGGAATGATCATTACATTCATATTAATGAGATTACATCAAAAACAGGTTCAAGTTCAGCCAATATAACTCTAGAAATAATAAAATTTTAAGCCCTTAACTTTTGATTAAGGGCTTTTTTTGTGCTAGTAAAGATGTAAACTTATGGTCAAAACTACTTTTTCACTCATTCTATTGATTCCATTTATAAGTAAAATCATTGTAAATTTTAAAATATTAGTGAAGTTTCCCATCTTTTTTTAGCTAGATTTTAACTTTTTAAGTGTAAAAATAACACCTGATAATTTCGTAATTAATATTCATGTAATCGATTGTTTTTTTTGAAATAATAGAATCAAATGAACGATTGATAATAATATTTTTAATATTTAAAAGTGAGATAAATTATATATGTCATATAAAAAGACGGTAAAAATTTTATTATATAATTTATTTTAGGATTTTTTTGGGAAATTTTATTTTTCGTTTAAAAAAAATATTTATGTTTGTGTAATCGATTACAAATTTTTTTTTTGACAATATTCGCAATCGATTAAGTTAGATGATGAAAAAGGAAGTTAGAATAAAGATTTAGTGAAGAGATAAATAAATTGCTGTTAAATAAAAAACCACAAATATTAAGTAAAAAATGAATTGAAAGTAACCACAAAAAACCACTTAAACCAACAAGAAAAACATTAATAACTTAAACAATCAACCATGAACTTTAAAGAACTATTAAACAAAGGAGCAAACTTTTGCTTTAAACTTGTTTTCTTACTGTGCTTATTGATCGGTAGTCAAGTACACGCGCAAGGCACAACGATAGAGGGAACCGTGAAGGATGCCGCGGGACTTTCTCTTCCTGGGGTAAACGTCTTAGAAAAAGGAACTAAGAACGGAACTTCTACTGATTTTGATGGGCATTACAAAATAAAACTAACCAATCCGAAAGCTGTATTAATTTTTTCTTTTATAGGGTTTCAAAGCATTAATGTTTCTACAGAAGGAAAAACTAAAGTAAATGCAACTTTGATTGAAGATGCTAATAACTTAAATGAAGTTGTTGTAATTGGATATGGAACTTCTAAGAAATCTGATTTGACTGGTGCAGTTTCTACTATCTCAGGAGCTGACTTGAAAAAAGTGCCGGTAGCAAATGTTGCCGAAGCTTTAACTGGTAGAATTGCGGGTGTGCAAGTAACTGCTGCCGAAGGTTCTCCAGATGCAGATATTAGAATTAGAGTTCGTGGTGGTGGTTCGCTTACACAAGATGCTTCGCCCTTAATTATTGTGGATGGTTTTCCAGTCAATAACATGAATGATATTTCTTCATCTGACATTGATACGATGACTGTTTTAAAAGATGCCGCCTCAACTGCTATCTACGGATCACGTGGTGCAAATGGGGTAATTCTTATTACAACAAAAAAAGGTAAAGATGGAAAAATGGCAGTGAACTTCAATATGTTCTATGGTATGAAAACGATGGCAAAAGAGATTGATGTTTTGTCGCCTGAAGATTATACTAAATGGCAATACGAATATGCTTTGCTTTCTCAAACTGGAACAAAAGTACCTTCTAATCCAGATTCTTATACTAAATATTTTGGAAATTGGGAAGATCATGATATGTACAATGGCTTAAAGGGAGATGATTGGCAAAAACAGATTTTTGGGCGTACAGGTGAGGTTCAAAGCCGTGATTTAGGAATTAGAGGTGGTACAGAAAAGTTGAACTACAATTTTAATTATGCTCATTATGATGAAAAAGCAATTATGATAGGTTCAAACTATAAAAGAAACAACTTGTCATTAGCTTTAAAAAGTAAATTAAATGATAAGATTGATGTTGGTTTTACAATGCGTTATTCAGATACAGAGATTGACGGTGGTGGTGTAAATGAACAAAATGAAAAATCTTCATCAGATTCTCGTATGCGTACTATTGTTGGGTATGCACCGCTTCCAGTAGCAGGTCTAACATCAGAAGATGTAAATGGGGACGGGTCAGATATGCTAATAAATCCTTTTAAATCTGTTTCTGATAATGATCGTCAGCAGCTTCGTAAAAATTTTAATATGCTAGGAAGTTTTGGATGGCAGATTGTAGATAATTTAAAGTTGAACGTAGATTTAGGTTTAGATAATTTTTATAACCAAGACTATCGTTTTTATGGACTAACTACTTATTACGTAGCCAATTCTCCAGCGGCAACTCTTCAAGATATGCCTGCAATGATCATGGCTGATACTAAAGATAAGCGTTTCAGAAATGCTAATACACTGAATTACGATTTCAAAAAAATAATGGGAGAAGATCATCATTTGACTGCTCTTGTTGGAGAAGAAAGTATTACATACACTTCAAATACTGTAACGACTACAATTCATGGATACCCTACGTTTTTTGATTTTGAGAAAGCAAAGACACTTACAAGTCAAGGAACGCCGCAAGCAGTAGATAACTACTATAATCCAGATGATAAATTATTGTCATTCTTTGGACGTGCTAATTATGATTACAAAAATCGTTACATATTCTCAGCTACTTTTCGTGCAGATGGTTCAAGTAAATTCTTAGAAGGAAATCGTTGGGGATATTTCCCAGCTTTTGCAGCAGGATGGAAAATCTCAGAAGAGAATTTCTTGAAAAATAAAAACTGGCTTAGTCTTTTAAAGGTTAGAGCAAGTTATGGTGAAGCAGGAAATAATAATATCCCTGTTGGACAGCAAATTCAAATTTTCCAATCTACACCAACAACATGGATAAACGGTGTTACTAGTGTTTGGGCACCTTCAAAAACAATGCCTAATCCAGATTTGAAATGGGAAACAACAGTGACTCAGAACTTTGGTTTAGATTTTGGATTTTTTAAAAACCGTTTAAGCGGGAATTTTGATATCTATAAAAATATTACAAGCGATTTGTTAATCAATTTCCCAGTTCCAGGATCTGGATATGATTATCAATACCGCAACATGGGAGAAACACAAAATACAGGTTTCGAAGCTACTTTAAATGTTGTGGCAATTGAAAAAGCTAAATATGGTTTGAATTTTTCTTTCAATATGTCAGTAAACAAAAATCGTATAAACTCATTGGGTGTTATGAATAATTTTGGACAAGCTACTGGTTGGGCTTCTTCACAAATTGGAGATGATTATCTAATAGCAGTTGGCTCTTCTTTAGGTGCTATGTATGGTTATAAAAATGACGGAAGATACGAAGTTTCTGATTTTGATTATGTTGGAGGGAAATACGTTTTAAAAAGTGACGTAATTGCTACTGCTACTACTTTAGTGGGAGACGGAAGTTCTCTTAAACCTGGAGACATGAAATTAAAAGATGTTAATGGAGATGGTAAAGTAGATATAAATGATAAAACAGTTATTGGAAATGTTAATCCAAAAAGTTCAGGAGGTTTTATAATCAACGGAAATGCTTATGGATTTGATTTAATGGCAGCGTTTAACTGGAGCATAGGTAATGAAATATATAATGCTGATAAAATTGAATTTTCTACAGCAACTGCTTCAGGAAAATATAAAAACTTAAATTCTACTATGGCCGATGGAAAAAGATGGACTAATCTAGATCCAGCAACTGGCCAATTAGTAACCGATAATCCTGAAGCTTTAGCCGCCCTTAATGCTAATACTACTATGTGGTCACCATATATGAGATCTGCAATTTTTACAGATTGGGCAGTTGAAGATGCATCATTTTTAAGATTAAATACTTTAACATTAGGATATACAACTCCAGAAATGTTTACATCTAAACTTGGAATTTCTAAATTAAGATTCTACTTGACGGCAAGCAATGTTTTTGTTTGGACTAACTACTCAGGCTCAGATCCTGAAGTTTCAACAAGAAGAAAAAACCCACTTACACCAGGGGTTGATTCAAGTCCTTATCCAAGAAGCAGACAAATGATTTTTGGAATGAATCTTAATTTCTAATTTTAAATTATCACAAAATGAAACATAAATTAATAATAGCGGGACTGATTATTTCGAGTTTATTTAGTTCTTGCCAACAGTTTGAAGATGACTATTTAGATACAGATGCGCCATCGACATTAGATCCAGCCTTAATTTTTTCTGAACCAGACCTTGCCAAAGGAGCTGTTGACGGAATAAAAGTGCCTTTCGCTGAGACTAACTCTTATAGAGGAAGATTTTTACCATATTATGGATTAAATACAGATACAGAATGGTATAATACTTCTCAGACCGCAGGAGATAAAGCAGATTTGTGTGTTTATGATGCTAAGCCAAGTAATACAGAGATGAATACAACAAATAATGCTTATTCAATGATGTTTTCTGGTATTGAACGTGCAAATGTTTGTATTACAGGAATGCGTCAATATGGAGATCCTAAACCAGGGACACAAATGGGACAGCTATTAGGAGAAGCTTTAACGCTAAGAGCAATTTACTATGCTGATTTGCTAAAAGCATGGGGAGATGTCCCTGCTCGTTTTGAACCTATTACTACCGCAACTTTATATTTGCCTAAAACAAGTAGAGATGTTATTTACAAACAATTACTTGCAGATTTAGGAGAGGCAGCGACATTGGTGGCATGGCCTAATGAAACTTCTTATACAAGTACAGTAGAACATGTAAATAAAGCTTTTGTAAAAGCATTTAGAGCGCGTTTGGCTTTGGTAGCAAGTGGCTATCAGCAATATCCTGATGGAGTAAGAAGGAGTAATGATCCAGAACTTTCAGTTGCTAACATGTATGCATTGGCATTAAAAGAATCTCGTGAAGTAATCCAAAGTGGTTCTGCTCATTTAGAATCTACTTTTGAAGGGTTATGGAGAAAATATAATCAAGAAATTACTACTGCAGGGGGTGAATCACTTTGGGAGCTTCCTTTTGCAGATGGTCGCGGCCGTATGTTGTTTACGTTTGCAGTAAAACATACCTCTCCAAGTGATCAATTTCAGCAAAACGGAGCAAACCGTGGAGGTGTAGCAGGTCCCTTGCCATTTGTGTTCTATGATTATGATCAGACAGATTTGCGTAGAGATGTTACCTGCGTGCCTTACAAATGGGGTACTGCTGTAGCTGCAACTCCTTATCCAATTGCTAAGCAAGAGTTAACAGGATTAGATACTTGGTGTTTTGGTAAATATCGTTATGAGTGGATGACACGTAGGGTTACTTCTGATAATGATGATGGTGTTAATAAAATGTACATGCGTTATGCTGAAGTCCTTCTTATTGCAGCTGAAACAGCAAATGAATTAGAAGGCCCTGGTGCAGCTATGCCTTATTTAAAAGAAATTAGAAGAAGATCATTTTCTTCAGCTGATCAGGCTGTGAAAGTTGAGAACTATGTAAATAATTTAACTAGTAAAGAAGCAATGTTTAATGCTCTTGTTGAAGAAAATAAATTTGAATTTACGGGAGAAATGGAGCGTAAACAAGCGCTTATTCGTTGGAATTTGCTTAAAACCAATTTAGACAAAGCAAAACAAAAAATGGCAGACTTATCAGCTCGTACTGGTGAATATGCTGATGTGCCTGCAACTTTATACTATAAATATAAATCTGATAATGTAAGCTTAGATATTTATGGATTAAATAGAGGAGAAACTACAAATCCGGGAGCTGCATATATGTCTTTTGCATGGACTTGGACAGGAACAGCTGCTGATGCTAAGATAGCCTCGTTGTATAAAGTAGGAGTGAACCCTGATAACAGACAATTTTGGCCAATATGGCAAGTATTCCTTGATGGAAGTAATGGCCAGTTAAAAAATGATTTTGGTTATTAAATTCTTTAATAAATTAATAAGTTATTATGATGAACACAAAAAATATATTTAGAGGACTAATAACCATATTATTGCTTGCAATTACTATTTCGGGTTGCGAGAGTTATAATGAAGAGTTGTTAGACGGCATAGGAAACACAAGAGAATTTTCGCCTATCGGGCTCACAGCCAAAATTAGAAATTCAACTACAGTTGAATTAAATTGGGGCGTTAAAGCAGATGAAAATCCAGATCATTACGTGGTAGAATTTAGCCCAGATGATCCAGAATTCAAGACTATTTTTAAGACAATGAATGTTTCAGCTAGCCAACTACCAATACAAGTAGCTTTAGAAGGAGAAACTACTTATTCTATTAGAGTAAAATCGGTTAGTGCAGCTGGTCTTGAGGATTCTAAATGGTCTGTTACAACAGCAACAACATTATCTGAACAAATTTTCTATCCAATTAAGGATGAAGAAATTCAAGCTACATCTATTACTCTGAGATGGCCACCTAACAGTAATGTAACTCATATTTCGTTGCAACCAGGTGATCTAACTCACACCATAACAGCAGAAGAAAAAACGGCTGGAGTGGCAATTGTTACAGGTTTAACCCCTGAAACAAGCTATACAGCTACTTTAAAAAATGGAACTAAAACAAGAGGTGTACTAAATTTCACAAGCGGTGTTGATCTTACAAATGGTATTGTGGTAAATCCGGGAGATGATTTAAATGCTAAAATAGGTCAGGTAACAGCAGGATCTAGATTATTGCTTATGCCAGGTGTTTATCAGACAACGGGCGAGGTTATTTTAAATAAAACACTTATCATTAGAGGTGTAAGGCCAGAAAATAAACCAAAACTGAATGTGAAATTTACTATAAACGCAGCTCTTGTTAACCTGTCATTGGTTGATTTAGAATTAACTGGAGCTGGATTGACTAATGGTGCAGTCTTAACTGTTTCTGGAGCTTCTACTGGTTATGGAAATATTTTAATTAATAAATGTTACATACATGATTATACACGTGCATTAATTGCGGCGAGTGTGTCAAATTCAAAAGTAGCTTCATTTACAGTTGATAACAGTATTGTTAAGTTAGTAAATACAAATGCAGGAGCTGATTTTATTGACTTTAGAAATACATATGTTGGAAGTATAGTACTTAAAAATAGCACATTTGATTCTTGTTCTACAGGACGTGATTTTGTTAGAGTAGATGCGGTTCTTCCAACTGGAGGAGGTTATTCAGGTACAGGATTAAAAACTACAACTTTAATACAAAACTGTACGTTGTATAATGTTTCAAATACGGTAGCGCCAAAAAGAATTTTGTACGTAAGATTTTTAGATAATAGTTCGACAGTAATGAATACTTTGATTGTAGCAACATCGGCTATTTATACGAATCAGGCAGCGACAGAAGCTCCTACATTTAGTAAAAATTATTACTACACAGCGGCAAGTTTTATGGATGCTAGTATTGCTTTGAATAAAGTAGACGCAACTGGAGTAACAGCAAATCCACAGTTTGTTGATGCTGCAACAGGTAACTTTAAAGTTCAAAACCAAACAATGATTGATAATAATATTGGAGATCCTCGTTGGTTAAAATAAAAATCGTGGTTGATTAAATAGAAAAAGCGGGATACAATTTTTTTTGTAATCCCGCTTTTTAGTTTTTAATTTGATCTTTATCTGCTTTGATATAATTTGATTACAAATAAAGACCTATAAATTTTATTCCAATTCGATGCAATCAAAAACAGGATTGTCTTGCAGTAATGTTACAACATTCAATTCACTGTCAACTCTCAAGATATTGTCACAATCTTCGAGATCAAAATTCCACAGCGAATTAGGCAGTAATTCATTTAAGAGTACAGAAGCCGATTCAAATTTGGCTTCACTATCAACGGAAGTTTTAAAAACATAAATCATAATTTGCATTTTTGAGGAAGCAAATTTCTGAAAAAAGTCTACATATTTGTTAGGATTCTTTAATCAATGATTAGGACTTATCAATCAATTTTCGATATCGAATAGGAGAAATTCCTTCTGTTTTTTTAAAGAAACGGCTAAAGTAAGATTGGTCTTCAAAGCCTACTTGCGTTGCCACTTCACCTACAGAAAGAGTAGTTTGAAAGAGTAAATATTTTGCCTCAAGCAATATGTTTTCGTCAATCCATTTTACAGCAGATTTTCCTGTAACATTCTTTACACACTTATTCAAGTGGTTTGGAGTAACATTTAATAAAGAAGAATAGTAATTGACCTGATGCTGGGTTTTTATATGATCGTGAATCAGTTCTTTAAATTTTGCTGTTAACACTTCTGCCGCCGAAATATTTTTGACGGTTTTCACAGCATTTTTATTCATTTCATAAAACAAAGTAATCAGGTATGATTGAACGATATTTAGATCTGTAATTGTAGTCTCAGAATATTCCTTTTTCAATCTTTCTAAAATGTTTGTAATTGGGGCTATATCTTCAGCAGTTAGTTTGATCTTTGGATTTCCTGAAATCTTTAAAAAATCAAAATCATTCAGCAATTCACGGCTGCCGTATTTTCTAATTAAAATGTCGGGATGAAATTGGCAGATATAACCTTTATGAATATTGTTGACATTATCGAGGGAAAAAATCTGACCAGCCGGAACCATTATCATTTCGTTGTCTGTTGTGACATATTCCTGATAGCCTAATTTCATAACATGCTGACCAGAAGAAATAAAAATTAGAGTATGGCAAGAATGTTTAGAAGGCGGAACAGGATGCTGCATTTGCATCATTTCTTCGATTTCAAGACAGAAAAAATGATCCGAATTTGACTTGAAAAGCAAATGAATAGGATTGTCTTCTCCCAGAAATTTCTCCCGAAAGCCTTTTGGATTGTACGTTTTGATTTTTTCAGCCTGCTTTTTTTTCATTTTAATAATATAATCTAAAATCAAGCAGTTTGCATAAATTGTAATGTTTCGTATAAAGATCCTCAACAACCTCAAACAAATTGTCGTTTTCTTGATACAGACTAAAAAATGCTTTGTCAATAGTACTGCAACTGGCAATTTTATTATACGTAGAACCATAGCCAGAAATAGCTCTAGCGCCAGTAATATCTAGGAAATATTGCGCTTCTTCTTCGTTTAAATCTAAAACTTTAAGATTGGCAAAATGAATGATTTTCCCTTTCATTTTTCCTTCAAACAATTCGGCAATTTCTTCTATGCTGTAATAATAATCGTGAAGGCAGATGTTGTTTTCCTGACCTGGCATTGCCAAATAAATAATTTCGTAATCTTTGAAATTATGATCTTCGTAAAGTAAAATATTCAAACTTTCTTCTAAACCTTCAATCGTATCGCAAGTTTTATGAATGCTAGAAATGCCCTGGTCAATTGCCAGTTCTTCCAGACATTTTACCACATGGGTTGGGCTATGATCGTCTATATCTCGAACGCCTTCTAGGCAGAAAATAAATTTTTCATTATCCATGCAGTTATACTTTGGATTTAAACTTTTTTAGTGGTTTTAGCAAATGTATTTTTTATATCATAAAATACAATAGAGAAAACAGACTTTAACGTCTTTTTTGGATTTTAAATTTAAGTTAGAGCTGCGTAAATTTTTAAGCGTATTTTTGTAAACCGAAAATAAATTACGCATGATACAAATTAACCAAACAGCATCTTTTGCTGTTGAAGATATATTATTCTGTTTTGCTCTCGAATCTGAAGCAGCAGAAGTTTTTAAAGGACACAATGTCTTATTTACAGGAATAGGAAAAGTAAATGCAGCTTATGAACTGACAAAAGCCATTCAAAAGAAAAAGCCCTCTGTAATTATTAATCTGGGTTCGGCAGGCAGCTGTTTTCAAAAGGGCGACGTAATCTGCTGTACCAAATTTGTTCAAAGAGATATGGACGTTCGCGGTTTAGGTTTTGCATTATACGAAACACCGCTTTCTGGTTTACCGCCAGTTTTAGAATATGGTTTGTTAATGGATAATCTTCAAGAAGGAATCTGCGGAACAGGCGATAACTTCGAAATGGAACATAAATCGGATGTTTATAATGTGGTCGATATGGAAGCGTATGCTCTAGCCATGATTGCCATGAAAGAAAATATTCCGTTTTTAAGCTTAAAATATATTTCTGACGGAGCCGATGATAATGCAGCAGAAGATTGGACAGTTCAGGTTCATAAAGCGGCGATTGCTTACGGTAAAATTTTAGGATTGATAAAAGAATCAGAAGCCATTTCTTAATTGAAATGGCTTTTATTTGTTGATAATTTTATTAAGTCAAATAAATGCTTCTAATCATTTCTTTAATCAATTTTAAAGCTTCAGTTGATGTTTTTCGAATAATGATTTTATTCTTTTTATCTTTTATCAAAGCCGTAAACTGATTGTCTTCTATATTGATGTCAACTATAGTTCCGCCATATTTTAAAGTGGTTTCTGCAATTGCAACTGGTAAATTTGTTGCACCAGAAGTTCCTAGAATAAAAAGTATTCCAGAGTTTTTAGCAATTTTCAAGGAACTGAATTTTTTATTGGTTTGTTCATCATAATATTCGTCAAACCATAAAATATTTGGTCTCATCCAACTTCCGCAACTTTTGCATTTTAAAAGTTCAATCTCTTTTTCGGTTAAATCTTCATCAATCTCTTTTCCTTTTATTTCTTCGGGCAGATTTATAATTTCTTTGCAACCATTTGAGCACTTTATTTGTCTATTATTTCCATGAATTTCAAAAATCCTTTCTGTTCCGCTTAATCGGTGTAAGTTGTCTATATTTTGAGTAATCAGATGAAATCTATCTTTTAAAATATTTTCAATTTCGACCAATTCGTAATGGCTTGCATTTGGCTTTGCATCTTCAAACATTTTTTTTCTAAACAATGAATATTGCCAAACTTCCTCGGGATTTTCTTTGAAGTATTTAAAAGTTCCAAACTCTTCTGGTTTATGAAATTTTGTTCCCTTAATCCAAATACCATCTACACCTCTATAGGTCGGAATTCCACTTTCAGAAGAAATTCCGGCACCCGTTAAAAAAGTAAAAAGGTTTCTTTTATTTTTAGTTGAAACTTGTTTAATTATATTTTCTAATTGCTCCATGTTTAATGAAAAAAGGGATAGAATTTTTTTGTTAAATATAAGCTAAAAATTAATATCTAGAAGTTCTAAGTTTTTTATGAATTGCTCCAGCGGAGCAAAATATTTGTAGCATAATTTAGACCCTCAAAGTCAAAAAGCTCCAGCGGAGCGACATATTGAGAATATCTGATTTTAGTATAAATAAAGAATGAAAAACGACTAAATAAGCCTCATAACACAAAACTGATAAGTATTTGATGGGTTATTTTTAACTTATATGGAACATTTGCTTACTACTGAATTTGAGAAACTTTTTAACTTTATAACCTTCATATTTTACTAACTAAAGACCTTCAAAAACCAAAATGATTTTAGCTATGAAAAGAATAATAATGCTGTGCTGTACTTTTCTGATAATTGGAAAAACAATAGCGCAGGAAATCCCATTAGTTACTAATATTTCAGCCAGAAACAATATTACATTAAACGGAAAATGGAGATATATTGTAGATCCTCTCGAAAACGGATATTACAATTATCGTTTAGAGCCTTTTAAAAACAACGGATTTTTCGAAAATAAAAAATGGAACACCACAGAACTCAGCGAATATAATTTTGCCACCTCAGCGGTTATGGATATTCCGTCAGATTGGAATTCGAAAGATCAAAGATTGTTTTTTTATGAAGGAACAGTTTGGTTTCAGAAAGATTTCAATTATAAAAAAGATTCCAAAACGAAAGGAATTCTTCATTTCGGAGCGGTCAATTATGACGCAAAAGTTTATGTAAACGGAAAACTGGCGGGAACACATATTGGCGGTTATACACCTTTCAATTTTGATGTAACCGATTTATTAGCCGATGGAAATAATTTCGTAGTAGTAAAAGTCGACAATAAACGCCATAAAGACAATGTGCCAACGGTAAACATGGATTGGTGGAATTATGGCGGAATCACCAGAGATGTGACTTTAGCTCAAGTTCCGAATACGTATATCGAAGATTATCTGGTTCAATTGGATAAAAAAGAAAAAGGAAAAATTTCTGGTTGGATAAAGCTAAATAGCGAATCCGAAAATCAGTCTGTTTCAGTTTCAATTCCGGAATTAAAAATCAAAAAGAACGTTACGACCGATGCTAAAGGAATGGCATATTTTGAAATAAAAGCCAATCCAATCTTATGGACGCCTGAAAAACCGAAATTGTATGATGTAACCATTAGCAAAGCAGATGAAAACATTGTCGATCAAATTGGTTTTAGAATTATTGAAACCAAAGGCAAAGAAATTCTATTAAACGGAAAAAAAGTCTTTTTACGCGGTATCAGCATTCACGAAGAAGCGCCTTTTAGATCTGGAAGAGCTTGGTCTCAGGAAGACGCGATTACGTTATTGACTTGGGCAAAGGAATTAGGTTGTAATTATGTTCGTCTGGCGCATTATCCGCACAATGAAAATATGGTAAAACAAGCCGAAAAAATGGGATTAATGATTTGGTCTGAAGTTCCGGTGTATTGGACCATTTCTTGGACAAATCCAGATACGTATGCCAATGCCGAACGTCAATTGCACGATATGATTTATAGAGATAAAAACCGTTGCGGAATCGTGATTTGGTCCATTGCCAATGAAACACCACACGGCGATGACCGAGATGCTTTCTTGAGCAAATTGGCAAAATATGCACGCACACAGGATAATTCTCGTCTGATTAGTATGGCGATGGAAGTTACCTCGAGTTCAAATAACATCAATACGCTTCATGACAATATGAATGAATATGTCGACATTGTAAGTTTCAACCAATATTTGGGCTGGTACAGAGGAACTAACGAATCTTGCAAAGACATGCAATGGGTAATTCCGTATAACAAACCGGTTATCATTAGCGAATTCGGAGGCGAAGCCTTACAAGGTCGTCATGGAGATAAAAAAGAACGATGGAACGAAGAATATCAAGAAGAATTATACATTCAAAACACACATATGTTCAATCGCATTGAAGGCTTGGCAGGAGTTTCTCCTTGGATTTTGGTTGACTTCAGATCTCCAAGAAGGCAGTTGCCAAATATTCAGGATTTCTTCAACCGTAAAGGATTAATTTCAGATCAAGGAATTAAAAAGAAAGCTTTTTATGTGATGAAAGATTGGTACAAGCAAAAAGAAGAAGAGTATAAGTAAGTAAAGCAAGTAGAAAACCTCCAAAGTCATTTTGATTTTGGAGTTTTTTATGTTTTTTCCTTAATTTTATTTGAAAAAACAGAAGACTTTTAATGGAACTAGAAATTGTCATAAGATTGCTTTTAGCAGCATTTTGGGGAGCTTTAATTGGTGCCGAAAGAGAATATAGCGGAAAAGCGGCAGGTCTTCGCACCACAATAATGATTTCAGTCGGAGCTTGTTTCTTCACTTTTATGTCCGAATGGATTGGCGGAGCAGGAAATCCAGATAGAATAGCTTCTAATATTGTAACCGGTTTAGGATTTCTTTGTGCAGGAGTTATTTTTAGATCCGATAGCCATGTTACCGGTATTACAACAGCAGCAACAATCTGGTCGGTTGCAGCTGTAAGCATGGGAGTAGGAGCAGGATATTATTTTGCATCGGCTTGCGCGGCCTTAATGATTCTTTCTATTCTTACGGTGCTTACATTTCTTCAGGATAAAATTGACCTCATCAACGAACATAAAACGCTTCGAATAACTTTTAAACGTTCAGACAATGGTCTCGAAAAATGCAAAGAACTTTTTTCTGCTAGTGGCGTAAAATCAAAACTGATTACGCAGCGCCGTAATTTGGATCATGTAGTTTTAGAATGGCAGATACACGGACCTAAAAAAAATATAGAATCTTTGTATGCAACACTTTTGCAAGAATCTGTTTTTGAAGAATTAGTATTATAATAGCAAAAAATATGAATTTTAGTTTACAACCCATTTTAGAAAATGATCTTTGCATTTTGTCTCCTTTAGAAGAAAACGATTTTGAAGCACTGTACAAAGTAGCTTCCGATCCTAAAATTTGGGAACAGCATCCAAACAAAGACCGATGGAAAAAAGAAGTTTTCGAAAACTTTTTTGAAGGAGCCATGAAAAGTAAAGGCGCCTTTAAAATTATAAGTAAAGAAACAGGAGAAGTTATCGGAAGTACACGTTTTTATGATTTTAATCAAGAAGATGATAGTATTTTTATTGGATATACTTTTTATGCGGTTTCGTGCTGGGGAAAAGGCGTGAACCAAAGTGTAAAAAAGACCATGCTGGATTATCTTTTTCAATATGTTTCGAAAGTGAAATTTCATATTGGTTCAGAAAATATTCGATCGCAAATTGCAATTTCGAGAGTAGGAGCCAAAAAAGTTGCTGAAGAAGAAGTGGCTTACTTCGGAGAAAAGCCAAAATTGAATTTTGTGTATCAAATAAATAAAGAAGAGTGGAAAAGACAAAAGCCTTAAACATTTCGTTTAAGGCTTTTGTCTTTTATAAAATTGATTTTCTATTTCACCAAATAATCAACCTGATCTGCTTCGCAAAGTCTAAAATAGCCAAATGCGAAATTATTGGTGTCAGAAGTGTTTACAATGTTTCCTCTAATGTTTCCTGGAGGAACAAGAAACGGATTTGCGCTTGAAGCTTCCAAGATTAATTTCCAGTAGTTGTAGAAATTTTTAGAAACGCCTCTGTGCGTTATTTTGACAGTGTTTCCAGATTTCATGTCTTCATGAGAATATCTGGTACTGATTTCGTTTCCATTGAAAAATTCGTCATTGGTAATTTCGTATTCCGGATAAATCAAGAATTCACTTTGGTAATCGGTTACGTAAAAATTAACTTGATCTGCAGGATCATTGTAATAGAATGTCAATTCAATAACATCTTCTCCACCAAAATCAGGAACTATTTTTTGTTCAATTTTATTGATTGGAGTGGCAGAACTCAGTTTTTCAACCGCAGTATAACTTTGTCCCTCGGCAGTAATAAATAACTTGTATTCCATGTCAACTACAGGGAGAAAATTGGTGCATTTATAAACTCCTGCTTCGGTTTCATTAAAGGTAAAAACATCTCCGTTACTGTTTTCAACTCGTACTTGCGCGCCTGAAACTTTTGGAGTTGTACCGCTGTAATAAGGAGCAGTTTTACTAATTTTTATGGTTTGTTCCTTTCCGTCAGTTCCTTTTTTCCAGATAATTTCGGCATCGATAACCAACTTGGTTTCGCCAGCTTCCAGATCCAGATTGACCACATCTTCGCATGACGCAAAAGAAAAAACAAAAAGAAGACTTATTAATGCCAGTGCTCTATTCATTATCGTATATTTTTTCAATTTATTCATAGCATTAAAATTTAAAATTATAAGAAACCCCAGGAACAATTCCGAAAATAGAAAGTCTTCTGGTTTCATTTGCACCTGTATCTTCATTGGTTGTAAAGCTCATTGAAGCCGCATTTTTTCTGTTGTAAATGTTGTAAAGGCTAAATACCCAATAGCTTTGCCAACCTTTCTTTTTGTCTGGTTTTGGCGTGTACGTTGCCGCCACATCTAAGTGGTGGAAAAGCGGTAAACGGTTTTCATTTCGCAAAGAATAATTTGGCACATGAATGCCTCCCATTTCATAATAGCCATTTGCGTACGTTACCGGCTGACCAGATTGTAAAGTAAAATTACCATTAAAAGACCATTTCGGATTCAGTTCATAACTTCCTACAATGCTTAGATTATGCAGTTTGTCATAACCAGATAAATACCAGTCGCCGTTGGCAATTCCAGGTTCTTCGGGAGTTCTTCCAGGAGTTTTTTGTTCGGCTCTAGATAAAGTATACGAAATCCATCCAGTAAAAACGCCAGTGTTCTTTCTGAATAACAATTCCATTCCGTAAGATCTGGCTTTTCCGTTTAAAATAACCTGCTCAATGTTGTTGTTAGCCAAAACATCAGCACCGTCAATATAATCAATACGATTTTGAACATTTTTATAAAATAATTCGGTTTCTAAAGAGTAATCACCGTCTTTAAAGTTTCTGAAATACCCCATCGCATACTGATCCAAAAGCTGAGGTTTTGTAAAAGGTCCGCTTGGCGTCCAGATGCTCATTGGCAGAGGAGATTGAGTGTTTGATAAAATATGAATGTATTGCGCCATTCTGTTGTAACTTGCTTTTATAGAAGTTTCGTCGTTAAAAGCATAAGACAATGCAGCTCGAGGTTCAAAATTATTAAACTTGCTGATGGTTTTTCCTTTTCCATACGAAATGCTTCCGTTTGGCGTTCCTTCTTCATAAATTTTATACAGCGGATTATATACCACCGCTTGACCGTTTTCGTAAGTGCTGATGGTCTCGTCACCTAAACGATAGAACATGCTGTAACGAAGTCCATAACGAAAAGTAAGTTTCTCTGTAATCTGATTTTCAAAATCGACAAAAGCAGAAGTTTCTAAAGCGTATTTTTTATCCAGTTGCATGTAATTAAACTGCGAATCTGGCGAAGTAGGCTTTACAACGCCAGGATTAAAATTGTAATACAAACCATCAATCCCATAATTGATTTTAAACTTCTCAGACTGCTGGAAATTCCAATTGTATTTCAATCCATAACTCGCAATATTGCTATCCCATTTAAAACTTTCAATCGGGATTTCTAGATTAAATCTATAATCGCTGTAGAAAGTAGATAAATTGCTGTTTAAGCGATCAGAAAATTTATGTTTCCAGCTCAAGATACCCATTGTGCTTCCGTAAGTACTTGCAAAACGATCGTTAATATCAAATACGTCATTTCCGAAATAACCAGAAAAAGACAATGAATTTTTGGCATTAAAACGATAATTTAATTTAGCATTCAAATCATAAAACATGGCAGAGTTGTTATTATCTGCCAGTTTCATGAACAAATGCGCGTACGAAGCTCGTCCGGAAAGGATAAACGAACCTTTTTCTTTTTGTAACGGACCTTGAACTAAAAGTCGGCTTGAGATAATCCCGATTCCTCCGTTTACTTTATATTCTTCAAAATCTCCCGTTTGTTGCGTAACATCTAAAACAGAGGAAACACGTCCTCCAAATTTTGACGGGATTCCTCCTTTATACAAATCTAAACCATTAACGATATCGGCATTAAAAATAGAAAAGAACCCAAACATGTGCGAATCGGCGTAAACTGGAGCGCCATCCAAAAGAATCAGATTCTGGTCTGCAGCACCACCACGAACGTTAAAGCCCGAAGAAGCTTCTCCTGCATTGGTAACTCCAGGCAGAGTCAAAATTGATTTTAACGGATCTGGTTCTCCCATTGCAACAGGAATTTTTTTGATTTCCTGCATTGAAAGCTTGTTGACACTCATTTGAGTATTTTTAACATCAACCGCTTTATTGTTCATCACAATAACTTCTCCCAATTGCTGGCTGTCTGAATCTACGTTGAAGTTCACTTTTGTATCGTCTGAAACAGAAACACGTTTTTCTTCATTTTTAAATCCAACATAGCTCACCTGTACGGTATAATTTCCGTTTGGGACATCAATACTGTATTTTCCGTTAGCATCTGTTACAACGCCAGTTTCCAGTTCTTTAATAAAAATATTGGCGCCAATGACAGGCTGTCTTTCGTCATCATAAACGTGGCCGGTCAGCTTGCTTTTTTTTTTGGCTGGTTTCGGAGTCTGAGATTTCTGTTTGACAAAAATATTGCTCCCCACTATAGAAAATTGTACAATCGAAGTTTGGTTTAATTCCGTAATAAACTTGCTGATTTCGATATTTTTATAAGTGTTTTTCTGTGTAAAATACTTTTTATTGGTATCAATCTGATCTGTAAAAGCAAATTTAAAATCGGTTTGACTTTCAATCTGTTTGAAGAATTCTTTTAAAGTTACATTTTGATCTACAGTCACTGTAACACTCTGGGCAGACATACATAAACTGAATAAAAAAAAGCACGCTGAAATTATATGCTTCATGAAATTTTGTATTTTTGAATATTATTAAATGGAATAACCTCGTGTTATCCTGAAAATTAGGAGGATGTGTAGTTTCGCGGCTTACATCCTTTCTTGTTTTTTATTGAAAAGTGATCTGTTTTAAATCTTCATTTATTTCAAAGTTTAGGTTATACATTTCGGATAGTAATTGTACAATTGTTTTTAAATCTTCTCTTTTATTGATTCGGATTGTAATTTTCTGATTGTGATTTTCTTTAGGAATATTGACTTTGTAACCATAGTTTTCCTGGATATATTGACTGATAACTGATAGTTTTTCGTTATCAAAATCTATAAAACGGCTGAACTCTGATACTGAAGCAGTTTGGTTTCCGTATGTAAATTTTTCTCCCGGTTTCAAAATCCATTTTTGGTTTTGGCCTTTTACATTCATTTGAACACTTCCTTCAAAAAGCTCAACGGTTACTTGTTTGTTTTCAGATTCTTTAACTGTAAAAGAAGTTCCTAAAACAGTAGTTGTAGTTTCGTCGCAAAAAACTTGAAAAGGATGCTGTTTGTCTTTTTTTACATTAAAATAAGCTTCGCCGTCAATTTCAATTTTTCTGTTTAAAGCAAAATTGTTCCCAAAAGAAATTTTAGAATTTGGACCCAATTCAACTTTTGAACTGTCTGGCAAGACTACATATTTTATGGCTGAGGTTGTGTTTTCAATTACATTTTCAGCCAAAACTATATTTTCAGCAGTAGGGTTTTGGTTAAAATAAAATCCAACTCCAATAAGCGTAAAAAGTAAAACCGAAGCTGCAGCATAAAGTTGCCAAGGCTTAAAATTTCTTTTTTTCTCAGAAAATGTTTTAGCATGAAATTCTTCCCATGAAGCTTCTTTTTCGCTGTCAGAATGAGAAAGGGGAGATTGTTCCCATAACTTTTTAAACTGCTCGTCAAATTTCTCCTTATCCATTTTTTCTAGATATTAAATAATTTGACAATGAAATCCCTGTTTATTAAAAACACCGTAAACCATTTCTTTAATATCACGGTTGGTTTTAATTTTAAGGATGTTTTCGCGTCCTTGGCGATCAAAATTTATGATACAGTCAGAAATGATAAACTGTAAATGAGCTACAAGTAAACTTGCATCTTTTTTTGATTTTACATTAGTTTTATACGCTTCGATATGCATTTTTAGTTCTTGTTTTTTAGTATAACAAACGAGAACTAAAAAGTTCCTAATGGTTTTCGATTTTTTTTCGAATAAATTTACTGGCGAGATAAATATGATTGGCTATCGTCTTTTCTGAAAGATCGGTTATTTCTGCAATCTCCTTATAGCTAAGGTTTTCCAGTTTGTGTAAAGTGAATATTTTTTGCTGCTGTTCTGGAAGCTGATTAATGAAATTTTGAAGTTTTTCTTGCCTTTCTTCAAAAATTCCTGAATAAGCTTCTTCATCTGGCGTCTCAACTTGAGAAGGATCAAGTTGTACTATTTTGTTTTCTCTGTTAATGTGATTGATAATAATGTTCTTGCAGATAACAAAAATCTGTTTGTCAAACAGCACCTCTTCGTTTAGCAATTCTTTTTTATTATATAATCTTATGAAAGTTTCCTGAACAAAATCTTCGGGAGTAAATACAGAAGAATTGAATCGTTTGGCAATATTTATAAGTTTATCGTAATAGCTGAAGTAAACTTCTTTGAAAGCTACTTCATTACCTTTTTTTAAACTTAAAATAAATTTTTTATTGTCCATAACGAAAATATAGCGACTAGCTTCCTAGTTCTAAACTCTTTGGTTTCAATATTATTGTATTCAGAAATTGAGTAATCTAAATCAGGAATGTAATAAGTTACAAAGAACCGTAATTTAATCCAAGATTTGACGCTTTTGTAGATTAAATGTTACAATTTATTTCAAATAAAAACCCTTAAACAGAAATGTTAAGGGTTTTACTTTTTTTGTTTTTGATTCTATTAATCTAAAAATTAATGTTTAGCATCATTTGAATGTCTACTCTGTCATAAGAAGAAGAGATGCCAGTTATTTCTTTAAAGCCTAATTTCTCATACAGTTTAATAGCAGGTTTTAGCTTAGTGTTGCTTTCTAGGTAAATTTTAGAAGCGCCTTTTTCCGTTGCCCATTGTATTGCCGATTCTGCCAATAACAATCCAATGCCTTTTCCTTGTGCTTTGGGACTCACGGCCATTTTTGCCAATTCATAATCATACTCTTCCCCGTCACTTTTAATTAAAGCACAAACTCCTAAAACTTCATCGTTTAAAACTGCGGCAAAAATTTCTCCGCCTTTATTTATTATATATTCTTCGGCATGATCTAGCGCTTTCACATCATTAGGTTCAACTACAAAATAATTTGAATCCATTCGATATTTAAATCCTTAAAACTTTTTTGATACTTCGTATTATAAGTTACTATTTCTACTAGCTCTTTATTTTTCATAACACATTTTAAATACTGTTTTATTACGCCGTCTTAAAAAAGAAAATCCTTGAACATTTTATTCAAGGACATTTATTTTAAAGACTGTAAAGTTCTATTATTGATTTTCTTGCTCCAAGTTCGCAGCAGAAATCTGGTCTAATATATTGGTCTGATTTGGTGAAATGTAATTTTTGTTTTCAGCAACCTGTTCTTTCTTAAAAAGAAGGTCTAGTGCATTGTAAAGCTTTAATAAAACATCTTTGTCTTCTTTTTTAATATCTAAAGCAGAATTAAAATTAAAAACATAATTATTTGAATTACGTACTTCTACTTTGATTGTTTTAGATGTGATCTTAAATTTTACTATGTCCATGTTGTGTGTAAATTACTTGTTGCAAGATACTAATTTAATAAAATCTGTACTTAAAGAAGGGCTAATTTAAATAAAAAACCCTTAAACATTTCTGTTTAAGGGTTTTACCTTCTAGTAGCGAGGACGGGAGTAACAAAGTTAACTTATCTTAATTTATTGAATAGTATTTTATTTATTAAGTACTGAATTAGTTGAGTTTATTGCAAAATTTAATTTCTTTTAATTTCAATAAATTTTATTAAAAAAACTAAATATTCGTGAATTATCCGTGAATAAATTTATATTTTTGTCATCAATAAAATTAGTATCTATGGCGACTATTCAATTTAAATCATTAGCTAAAAAAGATCCTGTAAATTTAAATATGAGGTTTTTTCATAATAAAATTAACTGTTATGCAAAGTCTAATGTATTTGTAGATAATAAGGATTGGAGTAATAAGACTTATAAAGTAAAGCAAACAGCTCCTGACGATACTAAAAAATATGTCAATGAAACCATAGATTCACTTTCTAAGTTTGTATTGAATAGTTTTAAATTAGATTTTCCCAAGGGTGAGCAAATAGATTCGGATTGGTTGGTTAGACAAGTTGATTTGTTTCATGGAAAGCCGAATGATTTTGATGACTATCGGTATTATTTTGCGCCATTTGTCAAAAAATTCATAGAAGAATCAAAAACAAGATTGAATCCTCAGAACGGAAAGCAAATATCTGATAAAACAATTCAGAACTATACGACTACTTTGACAAGGCTAAAAGAATATGAAGTTTTGAAAGGAATGAAGTTAAAGACAAAAGAGATTGATTTAAAATTTCATGCTGGTTTTACAAGTTATCTGAAGCTTGATAAAAAATACTCCAACACTTTAATCGAGAAGTATATTAGTCAAATTAAGTATTTTGTAAAAGAAGCTAAAATAGAAGGGTACGAAACAAGTGCAGAAATTGAAAGTTCTAAATTTACTTTCGTTAGGGATGAACCAATCGATACTTATTTGAATGAAAACGAAATTGATATAATATTTAATTTAGATTTATCAAAGAATAAGAGTTTAGATGATGCTAGAGATTTATTGATCGTAGGGGTTTGGACAGGGCTACGGGTTTCAGATTTAAAAAGGATTAATAGTTTTAATATTTCTGAAAATAGAATTAGCATTGCAGGTACGGAAAAGAATAATGCCATAGTTGAGATACCAATTCATCCGCAGTTAAAATACGTTCTAGAAAAAAGAAATAATATTTTGCCTGAATTGACGGAGCAAAATTTTAATAAAAATATCAAAAAAGTTTGTGAAGAGGCTAAAATTAATGAGGTAATTTTAGGTAATATAAAAGACCCAAAAACAAATAGAAAAAAAGTAGACTTCTATGAAAAGTATAAATTAATTTCAACCCATACATGTAGAAGGAGCTTCGTTTCCAATCATTATGGAAAGTTAGACGATAAAACGATTATGGCTATTTCTACCCATAAAAGCCATTCACAATTTCTACGATACGTTAAAACTACCTTAAAAGAACATGCAAGTAAATTAGAAGAGTATTGGACAACAAAGGAAGGTTTGAAGAGTAATCTGAAAATCGTTTGAGGATTTTTGAAAAATCTATATGCAAATTAGACATCTTAGCATAACGATAATAACTGAATACCCCGTGTAAAAACAGATTCTTTCTTGTATTAAAACACATCAAAAGAATATGCTGAAAAACTAAAAGCATTGTGGGAATTACAAAAACAACAACTTATTCAAAAGGTATGAGAGAGTTTTGGAAAAAAGAAGCCGTAAAAAACTATTTAGTTCAAGATTTGTTTGATGTAGATGAAATAGTCAGACGACTAGGAGGCTGTCCAAATAATGAAGATTATAAAATAATAAGACGATATTATTGTATTGAATTTATCGGTGGAGAAGAACAGTTTGAAATATTAGACACAACTAAGGAAGAATTTGAGGCACACAAAGACGATGATAATACTGAAATTGATTATAGAACAGAATTAAATTACAGTGATTTTTTAGATAAATTTTGGTTTGACACATTTGAAGAAGCTTTATTCGGATATGCAGAACCAAACGAACAATTAGATTTCATTTCTTGCGTAAAGGATACTTTTTTTGAATTGAAATTTGAAGGGCAGGCAAAAATGTTTTTAAAGAATGTGATTGATGGATTAAATGAATTATATACTGAATTAAATTATTTATTAAAAAATAAAAACACTGTCTATTCAGTGGGGATTAATAAGATTCAAGAAGTTGTAATTAACCATTATTCTGAAAGTTACTTAAATACACAAAATAAAATAATCAACATTTACAAATTCATATATCCCGAGATAGAACAAGAATTTGCGAATGTTAAAACTATCAACACGAAACTAACTAGAGAAGAAATTTTAAAAAAACTTATTGGGGACAATAAAAAACTTACTCTTTTTGAAAAATATGAGCAAAAACTAAAAAAAAACAATTATTTATCAATTGACTACGAATGGAAAAAAGGAGCTGCTAACCTAGCCCGATTTTTTATTCATTGCACAAATGAGAAAGTTATTCCTTCTCATTTTATTGAAGGGACTAGGGGGATGGATTTGTTAAGACAATTGTATGGTTTTGAAAAAGGGAGAAGTATAGATTCAAAAGCAAAAAGAGAAAAACAATTAACAAAAAAAGAAAGAAATGAATTTGACTTTTTAGACTTCGATTAGTCTTTTTTTAGTCCGAGACTTAATTTTTTTTTCATTTTTTTTCGCCAATTATGATAAGGATTTCAGAGATTTTTAAAAGTCTTCGAAGTCCTTTTTTTATTATGAATCGAAAAAAAAGCCAAATCTTCGCAGAAAGTTAAACAAAATAAAATTAAAACCACTTTCTAAATTATATGATAGAAAATAAAACAAGTCTGCTAGTACAATTAAATGTAAACGATTTACAACAGTTAATCCAAGAAGCTGTTAAAAACGAATTAGAAAATCTTAAAAATCTAATTAAGCCAATATCTAAAGATTCTGAAAACGAATCTAATATTATCAGTAGAGAAGAAGTTTCCAAGCTTCTTAAAATTTCTTACTGTTCTTTATACCATTGGAACAAAAAAGGAATCCTTAAAGCTAAGAAAATAGGCAGTCGTGTTTATTATCTTAAAAGCGATGTGATGAGTAAACTAAACCAAGCTTCTTAAAGCAATTCTAGGCGTTCTAACACGCAAATTCCAATAATCAATACCGAAATCTTATTGCGATGAAAAAACCTCGCCTGAACTTCTATTATCCAAAAAAATAATTAATAATTAAAAAAGAAATAATATGTTTGATTTGATAAATACAAATGTAAAAGATCGTAAAAAATTTGAAAATTATCTTGAAAATAGCACTTTCATAGATTTAACAAATAGTATCAATACAATTACTGGAGAAATACTAGAATACCCAAAAAAAGGTTCATTTCACAATATCAATATCAGAATTAACAAACTGTTTTCAAAACTAGTAGGCAGTTTGCATAAACTAAACAATATAATGTTTCGTAATGAAGACCAAAACTACAATGATTTCACTTATGAAGAACTGTCTTCTTTATTGCCATATTTTATTGATAAGTTCGATTTAGAAAACAATAATCACCTGACAAAATTAGAATTGGGATTCAATATTAAAGTTGATTTTGACCCGCAAAAAATTATAGACAACAATCTCCTAATGTACGACTACAAAAACCACAATAGAAATAAGGTTCTTAATGGAGATTTTAAAGAATTTTTCAAAAGTGATTACAGTCTGAAAATTTACAATAAATCAAGGCAGTACAAAAAGAAATTTGATGTTAAAGATCATATTTTAAGGATAGAATTAAAACTAACCAGCAAACGGAAAATACAAAGTTTTGGTATCAACTGTTTGGAGGATTTATTGGATAAAGATAGAATTTACAAAGTGTTCCAGTTTTTACAAAAGGAATTTCAAAAACTGACGATAGTTGATAATGTTGATTTTGAAAAATTTCCACAAAAAGATTTAGACAAACTGAATAAATATACTAACCCTAATTATTGGAATGCATTAAAAACTCAAAATAAATCGTATAAGGTTCAAGCTAGACTAAAAAAAGATTTTAATTTATTTCTTAAAAAACATCAATTAGATAATCTAAAAGTAAATTTAGAAAACAAATTATCTTCCAAGTTTTGGGAATTAATAAATCAAAATGAATCAGAATTATTTAAGTCTAAATCTGATTAAGGGAATGAATGTAAGATATTATAGTTGTAACAATCCAACCCTTTTATTTATCTAAAAAAGTGTATAGTGACATCCTAAAAGGGGGATTTTGAAAAGATTCTTAATTGAAAATTTTCTTTTTCCCCTCGACTCTTTAATATATTATCGATTAATCGTAACGTAGAAGCTTTTTAATAAGATCAGATTGTTGGAAAATATATCTAAGAAAATCTCAAAAATAATTTGGATTTAATTTTATCCCAATTTGGCTTAAAAGGGATTCTAAATATTTGCTTTGTTTTCCTTTTTCGACAAGTAATTGAGATGGCAATGTGTATTTAGAGATGTTTGGGGAATAATCTGTAATGTCCAGTTCAGTTAAAAACACGTGGTACTTTAAATGGAATTTTTGATATAATAAATCTTAATTTTCCATAAAAATAGGGTTAGATCACATCTTTTACTTGGTTTAATCTTTTCTGTTTTGCTTTTTCATTATTTTCTTGTTCGGCTTTATAAATTTCTTTCAGTTTTTTCCATTGTGTTTTTTATCTGTTATTATATTTTTCAAGAAGTTTGTTGCGGTGATTCCCTACAACTTCTCTTATCTGTTGTAAAGGGTATTGTTTAGCTATTAACAGTTTTTTTATTTCTAGATTTGCACAACGCGCCCAACTATTTATTTCTATTGACGTAAGGGACTCCCAATTTAATCCTTGTGGATAATATCCAATTCTATTTTTATGTTTGGTATATTCGATAAAATGCCTTGCAACAATATCTTCTAAATTGTTTTTATTTATAAAATATCTCATATCCATATTGCTAAAAGTCCATCCTTCTTTACTGTTCAATGAAGTTCGCAAATCGAATGCAGAATAATTACTATTGATAATAATTGTCATATTTATCTTGTGAACTTTATCAAATAATTCGACTATATAGTCTTCATCATTTCCGATTGTCATTTTTAAGGGCTTCAAAAGCAAATATTCAGATTTAGTATCTGTCTTATGATAGTGTATTTCTATTTCTTCTTTATCTGCGAATTTTTTATGTGTCAAAGTTGTTTTGGATGGTTCACATTTGATTATTTTTACTTGATTGTTTTCGATTTCAAATTTACTGCCAAACACAAAATCACCTATTGTTTGTTTACTTATAGGATTGTTTTCAACCGTAGCTATTAGGTTTTTAATTTGTTTTAATGAAATTTCTACACACTCTTTTATTTGTTCCGCATTGCTGTAATTGAGGATTGAAATATTTGTACCAAAATACTCCATATTTGTATTATCAACATACTTTGAATATAAAAGAGGTTTGTCAAATGATATTTTCACTCCAATTATTAATCTCCCTTTAAAACCGTTTTTGTTAATAACATCTTTACCATAATTAAAACTTGTTCCTGTATCGTTTATAAAAGTCATCTCATAATAGTTTTCTAAAATATGTGTTAACGTTTCAAATGATTTTCTATATCCCCCTTTGTTGATATTGTAATTCGCAGTTATATTTTTTTCTTTTTGATGAGTAAAATAGAGGATTATAATTATCACTACTATAATTATTACTATTGTCATAAAAATTATTTTTTTTAATTACTGTTTTGTTAATGGAGTATTTATATTGCCAGCTACCAAATATATCGTTTTGCTGTCAACTTTTTTAAAATGAAGTTCGGTTGTGGTTCCTTGAACAGTAAGTGAAAATTTATATTCAGTATCTGTTTTAACACTTTCGCTTGTACTTGTTTTCGCTCCCGTATTTTTATAAGTTTCCATCATCTCTTTATAACAATTTTGAGTTGTCAAAAGGATACTACAAATATTGTCTGAGGAAAATTTGTAGCCTATCCCTGAAGACGCATTGCCAGAAGTTTGCATCCAAGTTCCTTGAATCCAAGACGGGGGGCTTATTTGATTCTGCGCTGTTTGAGAATCCTCAGTGCTAGAGCAAGAAATTAGAACAAAAAAAACAGCTAAAATACAAGTGATTTTTCTCATAATATATTTGTTTGAAGATTAATGTTTTAAAAAATAGCAGTATTTATTGCTTTTATCTTTATCGTAGAAAATGATTTTTGAGATGTTACTGCCTGAAATTACCGTCTCATCTGTATGGACTTCGCCAAATTCTGAGTCATAAATGTACATTTTTTCTTTTGTATTGAAGTATTTTAAAGTTAACTTTCTATCTTTCCATGCAGAACCTCTTTTGAAAAGAATATGATTATCTTCAAAAGTTACTTCACCGCCAGTCGTGTCATAATTCACTGTTTTCCAATCATTATTTATAAAACTGTATTCTACAATATAATCTATTGCTATGGTTTCTTTTGGATCGTTTATTAAAGAAGCTAGTTTGTCAATTTCTTCATTTCTAATTTTATAAGCGCCGTCTAATATCATTTGGCAGGCATAGTTTGTATTCGAATCAATAGAAAAATCTAATCTCGGAAGCTTTAGACATACTTCATTATACAAACGAGATTTCATTGTATTTAATGTTTCGCGAGGCAATTTATCCTGTAAGCCATCATATATATGATCCATATAATTCTGGATTTTTTCTTTATTTGTATTATATTTCTGCTGTTTAAGTGTTGCTGTCCTGCCTTGCAAATCAACATCCTGAGTATTTATTGTTTTTCCGTAATCTAATGATTTATTTGTATAAGGATTAGGCTGTGCTGTTAAGTCAGTATACTTCCAAGTTTGATTGTAAGATTGATATGTTTTATAACCAATCATAACGCCATTATTGAAATATTCATATCTTTCCAAACCCTCATTGTAACGTTCAGTGTAATTCTGTGAAAAGCAAAAAACAGAGCAGAATAAAAGTGCGTAAAGGAAAATGTTTTTCATAAGGATGGTATTATTTTCACCCAAACCCAAAGTGAAGTTATTGTAAAAAAACAAGCGCGGGTTAGTAACCATACCTGTTTTCGAGGTTCTGGACAAACCCTACGCCAAGATAAGTTACGCCCACGCCATAGCATGAGCATAGTCTTAAATCTTGTGGCGTATAAATGAATTGTCCAGATTCCGAATACCACGATATAAGCTAACGCTATATTATTTTCGATATGTTAAGGCACAAATATTGCAAAAAAAATCGACATAAAAGGAATGTATGTCACGTTATTTAAAAGATTAGTGGAATTTTAAATTTTACAAGTAAATTAAAAATAGAATTGACATAATGGGATTAAGAGTGTTTAGTTCTGTACTTTTATATTGTATGGTTTAAAACTGCTTATGGATATATTTTACTAATGTCCTTCCTTGTCAGGGTTAGCTTGAAATGGTCTTTTATCCCCATACGCGGGATGTCCTTTAAAAAGTGAAATCAGTTATGGGGTAATTGGATAAGTGAAATTAGAATATTTATATTAGTTTAAGGAAAGAAGGTAATGGCAGGACAGAATAAAAAATAAAAGGATTATAAGTTTCTGAAAGATGTTAGATAAAAATACTGCAATTAAAGAGATTTGATTATATGTCGTGTAACAGTTGTTTTGATATATAATATAGGCAGAATAAATTTGGCTTTTTTGAAATTGAACCCTCTTTTAAAAATTTGGTAATAATTACAATTAGTTTGGATTTCATCATATTCCAACAGATTAAAAAAAGGGGGATGAAAAATATCCGTGAATTATCCGTGAATAAAAAACCCTAACCACTTGTTTTTGAAGTAATTAGGGTGTTTTTTTGTAGCGAGGACGGGAGTTGAACCCGTGACCTCAGGGTTATGAATCCTGCGCTCTAACCAACTGAGCTACCTCGCCTGGACTGCTATCATGAATTCCTGATTGCGGGTGCAAAGATAGAAATAATATTAAAGCATACAAGCATAAAATGAAGAAAAAAAAATATTTTTAAAAATGCATTGTTTTTGGACATATATTCTTATATTTCGAAAAAAATTAAAGTAGCACATGGATTCAAAAATACGTTACGAAATAGAGTTTCCGATCAATTCTTCGCCGCAATTATTGTATCAATATATATCAACTCCGTCAGGTTTACAAGAATGGTTTGCCGACAATGTTAATTCGAGAGGTGAATTTTTTACTTTTATCTGGAATGATTCACAAGAAAGAGCTCGTCTAGCTTCAAAAAAATCTGGCGAAAAAGTAAAATTCAAATGGGTTGACGACAGCAGTAAGGATACTGAGTATTTTTTCGAACTCCATATTTTAGTTGATGAATTAACTAAAGATGTATCGCTTATGGTGGTAGATTTTGCTGAAAAAGAAGAATTAGGCGAAGCTAAACAATTGTGGGAGAATCAGATCTCAGATCTAAAACATCTTATAGGATCTGTTTAGTAAAAGTCTATTTTATACCTTATATTTGCCCTGAACAAAATTCAGGGTTTTTTTATGATTAATTTTAACGGAAACATTGGGCAGGAAGATAATATACTAACTCTAAACCGCGCTTTTTTGTATGGTGATGGAATATTTGAAACAGTAAAAATTGTCAACGGAAAAATCTTGTTTCTTGAGGATCATTATTTTAGACTAATGGCTTCGATGCGTGTGGTGAGAATGATGATTCCGATGGATTTTACAATGGAATATTTTGAGGAGCAGATCCTTAATCTGGTAAACGAACAAGGAATCGCAGTTTCGGCACGTGCAAGAATTACCGTTTTTAGAAATGATGGCGGTTTATATCTTCCAAAAAGCAATGATATTTCATTCTTAATCAATGCCATTTCTCTTGGAAATAAAGCTTACACTATAAATACAAGCGAATACGAAGTAGATTTGTATAAAGACTTCTACGTGACAAAACAATTATTGTCGTCTCTTAAAACGACTAATAAGATGATTAATATTACGGGAAGTATTTATGCGAATGAAAATGGCCTTGCCAATTGCATTTTGCTGAATGACAGCAAAAATGTTGTAGAGGCACTTCAGGGAAATATTTTTATGGTAACGGATAAAAAGCTTATTACACCTCCAATTTCAGAAGGTGCATTAAACGGTATTATGCGTAAACAGATTTTAGCTCTAGCTAAAAAAGTAGAAGGCATAGAGGTTTTAGAAGAAGTAATTTCGCCTTTTGATCTTCAAAAAGCAGATGAATTATTTCTGACTAATGTAATCACGGGGATACAGCCTATAACTAAGTATCGAAAAAAGGAGTTTACAACAAATCTGGCTCATTTATTAGTGCAGCGGCTAAATGAATCCATTTCTGAAAATTAATTCAGATATGGATTTTCAGGTGCATTAGACCAAATAAGATAATCACCGCCAAGCTCAATAATCTGCTCTTTCCAAAAGTGAGTAGTGGATTTTCCGATAATTTTATTTTTATAATTATTATCAGCAATAATCCAAGAGTTGCCTTGCATTTCATTCTCAAGCTGATTTTCTTCCCAGCCGGTGTAGCCTAAGAAAAAACGAATGTTATTTTTACTGATAGATCCGTTGTTTATTAGGTCTTTGGTGGACTCAAAATCGCCTCCCCAATAAATTCCATTTGAAATCTCAACACTATTTGGGATTAACTCTGGAATATTGTGAATAAAATAAAGGTTGTCTTGTTCTACAGGGCCTCCGTTATATATCTTAAAGTTAGCATCAATCTCAGGTATTAAGTCATTAATAGTATATTTTAATGGCTTATTAATTATAAAACCTATTGATCCTTCCTTGTTATGGTCTGCTAATAAAATTACCGATCTGTTAAAAGATAAATCTCCAATTATTGAAGGCTCGGCAATAAGCAGGTGTCCTTTTTTTAATTTTTCTGAAATCATACGGTTACAATTTTTATTAAATTTAGTCATAAAAAAATTAAAATCACAAAAAAAATCGTTAAACCGCATAAAAAAACCTTCCAGATGGAAGGTTTTAATTATATTATAAGTTTAGAGAACTTTCTTACTTAGTTCACTGCACCTTCTAATTCAGCTCCTGCTTTGAATTTTACAACGTTTTTAGCTGCGATTTTGATAGTTTTTCCTGTTTGAGGGTTTCTACCGTCTCTAGCAGCTCTTGAAGAAACTGACCATGATCCAAAACCTACTAATGAAACTCTTCCACCTTTTTTCAAAGTAGTTCCTACATTACCTAAAAAAGACTCTAAAGCTAATTTCGCCGCAGCTTTTGTAATTCCTGCATCAGCAGCGATAGCATCGATTAATTCTGATTTGTTCATAATAATTAGTTATTAATTGTTGGTTAAAAAAAATTGTTAATACACAAATTTAGTAGGAAATCCGTTGCGTGCAAGTGTTTTCTTTATTTTTAGCAAAAATTGTTGATAACTTGCTTTTTTTGTTCATAAAGAGTGTTGTTTATCGATAAAAAACAGGTACAAACCCCTGTTTTACTGACCTTAATACACTTTTGCCGCTTCTGAAAAACTTACTCCATTTAACAATTCTGAAGCAAGCATTCTCTTTTTTCCTGGAAATTGTAGACTTAATAACTGAATAAAGCCGTCTTTTATTGCAATCTTGATTTCTTTTTTACTGCTGATTAACTTTCCAACCTCGTAAGAATGTGATTCTGAGATTAGTTTTGACTCATAAATCTTGATATTAAGTTCTTCGTTTTGGTCTTTTAAATAACACCAAGAAGCTGGATACGGACTTAAACCGCGAATTAAATTATTGATTTCTGCTCCAGATTTTGTCCAGTCAATTTTACAGTTTTCTTTATTTAATTTATAAGCCGTTTTTATATCGTCGTTATCTTCTTGAATGGTTGTTACGACATTTCCGTTTTCAATAACTTTCAAAGTGTCGAGAACAGTTGTGCTTCCTAAATGCATCAAACGATCGTGCAATTGTCCTGCGGTTTCTTCTGGTTCAATATTGATTTCAGAATTTAAAATCATCGCACCAGTATCAATTTTGTCATCAATAAAGAAAGTGGTAACTCCCGTTTTAGTTTCTCCGTTGATAATGGCCCAGTTAATTGGAGCCGCACCACGATAATTAGGTAATAAAGACGCATGAAGATTAAAAGTTCCTAAACTTGGCATTTCCCAAACCACTTTCGGAAGCATTCTAAAAGCAACTACGATTTGTAAATTGGCATTTAAAGCTTTTAATTCTGCTAAGAAATTTTCGTCTTTTAAATTGGTAGGCTGCAATAAAGTAAGATTGTTAGCAAGCGCATATTCTTTTACAGCCGAATATTTTATTTTTTGTCCGCGTCCCGCTGGTTTATCTGCAGCAGTAATTACTCCAACAACTTCGTAGTTATGTTTAATAATGGTGTCCAAAATGCCAACGGCAAATTCTGGAGTTCCCATAAATATAATTCTCAATTTCTCCATTATGATTTTAAAGTGTATTTATTATTCGCTTGTATAGTGATATGATTGTTTTCGAGCAATTCCTGAAGAACCGATAAAATATCTTTTGCATCCATTTTGATCTGATTTTCAATTTCTCTCGAAGTCAGAGATGCTGTTCTAAGTAGAGACAAAATCTTATCTGCAATCGAGTCAGCTTCTGTAATTTTTCCTTTTTGTGTAATGCAATACGAACAAATGCCGCAATTTTCAGTTGTTTCTTCGCCGAAATAATCCAAAACCAATCTGTTTTTGCAAGTTTTGTTGTCTTTTATATAGTGAAGGACCGATAAAAGCTGTTCTTTTTTAACTTCGTTTTGTTTATCTAAATATTTAGAAATCCTATTTATAGTAAGATCGTCTTCGCGGACTTCATTAAATAAGATAGTAGCATCATTATTTTTAGACTTATATTCGATGATTTCCTTTTCTTTTAATTTTTCTAAAAGCGCGATAACCTGTTCCTCAGATCGATTTGATTTTTTGGCAATTAATCCCAGATTTAAATTAGATTTTACTTCATAGACGCCGGGATAAGTTCTTAAAATTGCCAAAATGATTTCTTCGTCATTTGGGTTCAGGCTCATGTATCGAATCACTTCTTTAGATTCAAGCAAAAATTGAATACTAATTTTTTCTGAGAATTCCTGAGACATCGTAATAATTCCCTGCTGATTTAAAAACTGTAAGGCATTGTATGTTTTAAGAGTAGGGAATTCGTATTTGTTGCAGAAATGATTCAGTTTGAACGAAAAAGATTCATCTAGGCCTTCGCCGTAAGCAATCTGAAAGTAATTGCAGAGTTTGTTGTACATGGTTTTGAGAAACTTTTTATCAGGAAGAATACTCAAAAACTGCTGTTCTGTCTGGATAGAATCTGAATTGTTATATAGCAAAATCGAAAAAGCCTTAGCGCCATTTCGTCCCGCACGTCCAGATTCCTGATAATAATTTTCTAAGTTTTCTGGAAGCTGTGTGTGAATGACAGTTTTTACATTGTCTTTGTCAATTCCCATTCCGAAAGCATTCGTGGCTACGATAACCTGTGCCTGTTCTGACATCCACAACTGCATATTTTTATCTTTTTCTTTTGCTGAAAGTCCTCCGTGATAATACGTTGCCGTAAAACCCAGTGACTGCAATTGCGAAGACATGTTCAAACACGCTTTGCGATTTCGTACATATATAATAGAAGGCTGCGGATTTTTTTTTAGAATTTGTTCAGTTCTGTATAATTTGTCTTCAACTTCAAAAACCATATAAGCGATATTTTTTCGCTCAAACGACTGCTGAAAATGGTTCGGATTTTTTAATTCTAATTGGGTTCTGATATCTTCAATTACTCTCGGAGTTGCCGTCGCAGTCAAAGCCAAAAATGGAACTTTTGGAAAGAACTTTCTCAGTTCTGAAATTTTAAGATAAGCTGGTCTAAAATCATGGCCCCATTGCGAAACGCAATGCGCTTCATCGATAGCAATTAAATTTATGGGTAAGTTTTTAATGCGCTCTAAAATCCAGTCCGACTGTAATCTTTCTGGCGAAAGGTATAAGAATTTGTAATTTCCATATTGGCAATTGTCCAAAAGATCAATCAGTTCTTCCGTGTGAATTCCGCCAGTAAGAGCAATCGCTTTAATGTCTCTTTTCTGCAGATTCATCACCTGATCTTTCATTAAGGCAATCAAAGGAGAAATAACAAGGCAGATTCCTTCCTGCATCATCGCGGGGACCTGAAAACAAATCGATTTTCCTCCGCCTGTCGGAAGTACCGCAAAAGTATCCTGTCCTTCAAGAACAGAATCAATAATTTCTTTTTGCAACGGTCTAAAACTGTCGTGTTTCCAGTATTTTAGAAGAATATCCTGCGCTCCGAGCATTGCGTTTGTTTTAAAGTTAAAAATTTAGAAAAACAGTTTCTAGTTTTGCAACTTTAAACTATGCCGCTAAATTTTGTCTAAGATATAAAGAATTCTGTTTTCAACTGTATCTTTAGGAACTTCAATCAGTTCGTAACCATATTTTTTATAAGTTTCAACAAGATGATCTTGAATTTTTACTGCCTGATCAAAATTTTCGTAACGCTCAGAATCACTTTGGTAAATTTCTTCCCAAGGCGGTAAAATAAAAGTTTTAGAATATTTGAAATCTTCGCAAGCTTTTGTAAAATGCTCTGGATATTCGTCGCCAATATAATCCATATAAGCTACCACATCTGGAATTCCGCGGTCAATAAAAACCACATTATCAGGTTCTTCAAGAGCACTTTTATATTGTTCAATACGTCCTTCCAATAACATTTCGCTAAACAAAAGCGGCTGTTCTAAAAACAACTGTTCAATGCCTTCCTGCTGTGCTTTCATGGTAACCTGTCTTGAAATCTCAGGATAGCAGCAAAAGCCACGAGCTACCAATTCGTTAATAAGTGTTGATTTTCCAGTACCAGGTCCGCCAAGCAAGACAATAATTTCTTTTTGCACTATTCTAAAAATAAAGCGCAAATTTACCTAAACTTATTTATAATTAAAAAGAATATTTATCAGAAACGAAAGATTTGGCATTTTTAGTAATTGTGTCCCGAAAATTTGGGACTGCTGTCCGCTTCAATCTTTTGCTTTTTAAAGAAAAAAGCAAAAGAATTTCCTTCCGAAATTTCGGGATTATCAGAATTAAGAGGAAGAGATGGTTTTGTTTTTGGAATTATTTTGTATTTTTTTTGTCCTGCAAGGTTTTCAAAACCTTGTAGGTCTCTAAACGTGAATTATTAGTAGTAAAAGAGAAAAAAATAATACCTACAAGGTTTTGAAAACCTTGCAGGAAATCGACTTAATATAAATGTTTTGATCCGTTGGAGCAGTTTTTATTTGAATTGCCTTGGTTTTAACCAATAGGCTAAATGATTTCTTTTAAATCTCGGCTTTAGCCTAATAAACTATTCACAAAACAAATACTTCCCAGAACTTTTTCCATTTTTAGAAGGAATAATCAAATGCGATTGGAATTTTTTACCATTCAAAACATCATTCACAAAATCTAAAACATATTGCTGTCCTTGGTGAAAAAGATAGCCCGAAAATTCATGTCCGCCACCGCAAAAAGTAATCAGTTCGATGTCTTTATGTAGGTCGTTTATTTGATTGTAAACCGCATAAGAACCAAAAAGAATCAGCCAGCCAGAAGCATTTGTTGGGCAAGAACGATGCGAACCAGCCGCGTATGGAACGGTGTCATCATTACTTCCATGCGCCAGTAACATAGGAATCGCTTTTTCTTTTGTAATCAAATTAATGTCCTGAATTGCTCCCGAACCTCCAATGAATCCTTTGTATTTGAAGTTTTCAGGCAGATTCCTTTTATATAAATTCATCAATTTATAATCCCAAAACGAAGCATGGAAACCAATTTCGGCTCCGGCACTAATTCCAGAAATAAAAATTTTTGAAGTATCAAGATTGTATTTGTCTGCATTCTCAATCATGAAAGCTGTTGCTTGCCACATATCGCTCACGCCAATTTGAATCGCTTTTATTTTTTCGGTTAAAGTTCCTTTACAGCCAAAATCTTTTCCCTTCATGTATAAACTATACGAAATGCTCGCAACGGCATAGCCATTTTGTGACATGAACATTGCAAATTCTTTTTCGCTCGTGCGCTCTCCGCCAGAAAAGCCTCCACCAAAAGCAAACATGATCAAGGGAATTTTTTCATTAGATTTTTTCTTTGGCAGATATAAGTCTAAATCGAGTTTTAAAGTGTCGTTTTGGAAATAAGTAAGAGTTTTAACTTCTTGTGCGTTGCTGTTGTAAAAAGTGAAAAATGTAAAAAGTAAGAAGATGATTTTTTTCATTGTAATGTAACTTTGCGAAAGATTTCGGCAGATTATTTTCTCAAATATAAGCGTAAAATTTACAAAGAAATAATCTTCGATTGCATTTTTCTCTGCACCTTTGCGCCTTTATAACTTTGTTCCTTTAAAACAAAGTTTCAAGCTCAAAAAAAATCTAAAATCTAAACTCAGAAATCTAAATTCAAAAAGCGTATATTTGCGTTTATTTTTAATTACGAATGGAGAACGATAAAGAAAAAAATACAGCCGAATTTTACGAAAGATTAAAAGTTGAGCTAGATAACGCAAATACTTGGCCAGCAGAATATTTATACAAATTTATTGTGCCTTCTGTAGCAGACAATGTAGAGCGTGTTGAAAAAGCTTTTGATCGAATGGGAGCAGTTATCAAAACAACAAAATCTAAAACAGGTAAATTTACCAGTGTTTCTGTAGATGTTACGATGCACAGCTCAGATGATGTGATTAGTAAATACAAAGAAGTTTCTACAATAGAAGGTATAGTTTCATTATAAACTTATGATCGAAAAATATAAAAGAGAAGCCGCAAAAGATGTTGTCTACAATTTGGAATACAATTCTGAGAGACAGCGTTTGATTATTCCGGAATATGGCCGCCATTTACAAAAACTGATTGATCAGGCAACGGCTATTGAAGATGATGAAACGCGCAATAAAGCCGCAAAATACATCATTCAGGTTATGGGAAGTCTAAATCCGCATTTGCGTGATGTGCCCGATTTTCAGCATAAACTTTGGGATCAGCTTTTTATAATGTCTGATTTTAAATTGAATGTTGAGTCTCCTTACCCGATTCCGTCAAGAGATGTTTTGCAGCTTAAGCCAGAGATATTGCAGTATCCGCAAAATTTCCCGAAATACAGATTTTATGGCAATAATATCAAATACATGATAGAAGTTGCCAATAAATGGGAAGAAGGAGAGATGAAAAATGCTTTGGTAATGGTAATTGCCAATCACATGAAAAAATCTTTCTTAAGCTGGAACAAAGACACCGTAAAAGACGACGTTATTTTTGAGCATTTATATGAATTATCTGGCGGTAAAATCAATTTATTGCACAGTACAGAAGAGCTTTTAAACACAACAGATTTAATGCGTACCAATAAACGCATGTCTAATAAAACAGCTTCTGGAACACAGCCAAAAATCCAGAATAACAAAAACAACAAAGGCGGTCAAAAAAAGAATTTTCAAAAAAATAATAATCAGAAGTAAAAAAAGGTGCTAAGAGGCTAAGCTTCTAAGTTGCTAAGTTTTTTTACTTTGACACTTTAAAAAAACAAACAAAAACAAAAATAAAAAAAGCTGCTAAGCTGCTAAGCTACTAAGTTGCTGAGTTTTTTTACTTAGAATCTTAGAATCTCAGAATCTTAGAAACTTTGAAAGAACCTAAAAGAAATCTATGGGAATTTTTAAAATCGAAGGAGGAACTCCTTTAAAAGGAGAAATCACTCCGCAAGGAGCAAAGAATGAGGCATTACAAATTTTATGTGCCGTGCTTCTAACAGGAGAGAAAGTAAAAATTAATAACATTCCTGATATTATAGACATCAATAAATTAATCACTTTGTTGGGGAATTTAGGGGTGAAAATTCAACGTAACGAACCAGGTTCAATTACTTTTCAAGCTGATGAAGTTAATGTTGGATACTTAGAAACTGAAGCTTTCAAGAAAGAAGGTGGAGCGCTTCGTGGTTCTATTATGATTGTTGGTCCGCTTTTGGCTCGTTTCGGAAAAGGATATATTCCAAAACCAGGAGGAGATAAAATTGGTCGCCGTAGATTAGATACACACTTTGAAGGTTTCATTAACCTTGGAGCAAAATTCAGATACAATAGAGAAGATCATTTTTACGGAGTAGAAACTCCTGAAGAAGGTCTAAAAGGAACAGATATGCTTCTTGATGAAGCTTCTGTAACTGGAACTGCAAACATTGTAATGGCTGCTGTTTTAGCAAAAGGAAGAACTACAGTTTACAACGCTGCTTGTGAACCTTACTTGCAGCAATTGTGTAAAATGCTAAACTCTATGGGAGCTAAAATCACTGGAGTTGGATCTAACTTATTGACTATTGAAGGTGTTGAAAGCCTTGGAGGATGCGAGCATACAATTCTTCCTGATATGATTGAAATTGGTTCTTGGATTGGTCTTGCAGCTATGACAAAAAGCGAAATCACAATCAAAAATGTAAGTTGGGAAAACTTAGGGTTGATTCCAAATACTTTTAGAAAACTTGGAATTACAGTTGAAAAACGCAATGATGATATTTATATTCCTGCTCACACAAATGGGTACGAAGTAAAAACAGATATCGACGGTTCTATCTTGACTATTGCCGATGCACCATGGCCAGGATTTACGCCTGACTTGTTAAGTATTGTTTTAGTTGTCGCAACTCAAGCAAAAGGAGATGTTTTAATTCACCAAAAAATGTTCGAAAGCCGTTTATTCTTCGTGGATAAATTGATCGATATGGGAGCAAAAATTATGTTGTGTGATCCGCACAGAGCTGTGGTTATGGGGCATAATTTCGAATCTCAATTGAAAGCAACTACAATGTCTTCTCCTGATATTCGTGCGGGAATTTCATTATTAATTGCGGCGCTTTCTGCAAAAGGAACAAGCACAATCCAAAATATCGAGCAAATCGACCGTGGATATGAGCGTATCGATGAGCGTTTAAGAGCAATTGGCGCAAAAATTGTGAGAGCTTAAAAAGTTATAGCCACGAATTAACGAATTTTTATTTTCAAAGATTATAAAAAATAATTCGCGAATTCGTGGCGAAAAAAATAGTCTAAATGACAAACGAACAAAAAGCTGTTAAAGCTACTATTTTTAGTATAATAGGAAACACCTGCTTGGCCCTTATAAAAGGCTTAGCAGGTTTTTTTGGCAATTCTTATGCCTTAATTGCAGACGCTATTGAATCAACGACGGATATATTTGCGTCTTTTTTGGTGTTGTTTGGAATCAAATATTCGAATAAGCCTGCAGATGAAAACCATCCTTACGGGCATGGTCGTGCAGAACCTCTGATTACGTTTTTGGTTGTAGGTTTTTTGATTACTTCGGCAACTGTCATTGGTTACGAAAGTATTGCTAATATTGGCACTTCGCACGATTTGCCTAAATCTTGGACTTTGTATGTTTTAGGCGCCATTATTATTTGGAAAGAATACTCTTTCCGTTTGGTTATGAAAAGAAGCAAACAAACCAATAGCACGTCTTTAGCAGCCGACGCCTGGCACCATAGAAGCGATGCTATAACTTCTGTAGCGGCTTTTATCGGAATTTCGATTGCTTTAATTATGGGAAAAGGCTACGAATCTGCAGATGACTGGGCAGCACTTTTTGCAGCGTTTTTTATTCTTTACAATAGTTATAAAATTTTCAGACCTGCGCTTGGCGAAATTATGGACGAAAATCTAAATGAAGATTTGGTTGAAGAAATCCGTGTTGTAGCGCTTACAGTTCCCGGTATTTTAGGGACTGAAAAATGTTTTATCCGTAAAGCTGGAATGAAATACCATGTTGATCTGCATGCTATTGTTTCGGCAAAAATTTCGGTTAAAGAAGGGCACGATTTGGCACATAAACTGAAAGATACACTCAGAGAAAAAAATCCCGAATTAGGACATGTATTGATTCATGTTGAACCAGATGATTATAGTTAGTTTTTAAGTTGTAAAGGCTCAAAGGGACAAAGGGACAAAGGTTTTTTTATTAGAATCAATATTTTTTTGTCAGGCTGAGCGAAGTCGAAGCCCACGTAAAGAGAATCAAAATAAAAAAATCCGCATAAATCTGTAAAATCTGCGTGAAACCAGACATAAAGATTTAAGCGGATTTTTTATAAGATCGTAAGATAACTTTGTCCCTTTGAGCCTTTGTTCCTCTGCACCTTAATCCAACACATTCAAAATCTTCAATCCAAACACAACACCGTTTTGTTGGATTCCGCCTTGGTAAGAATGCACATAATCGATTCGGAATAATTTGAATTTTCCAAAACCTAGATTGTCTAAACCAACAGTAAATTCAGAGTATGGTTTTCGGTCGGGAATAGCTAAAGCATGAAAACCAATATTCATTGTTGACTTTAAAAGATTTAACAACGGAATTTTATTCATGATGAAGCCAGTGTCATTATATTCAGTGTGCATTTCAAAATAACTATCGTTTGTGCTGTTCGCATAATATGGCATCATGTTAAAGACATTCAAATAGCGATCACTTGTTCCGATATGAGTCTGGTTTCCATTAAAATGTCTATAATCGATAAACGAAATATTCTCGGCATTAAAGAATTTGCCAGCTCTAAAATTGGTTCCTAAAAGGCCTTTGTTTCCAAGCGATAAATCATATTGTACAGAAGCTCCAATTCGTTCATATTCGTACTTTTTTTCGCTTGCCGCGAATGCTTTTTCAAAAGCCAGATAAACTGTAGGATATTTATCGTTTTTAAAATTAAATCTTCCGTCAGGTCTTGATATGTATTTATTGCCAAAGTTGATTCTCGTTGTCACTAGAGATTTAAACAAATGATGCTGATCGAATGCAGGAGTGGTAAAATCGTTTGGCGCTAAAGGGTTATTTGAAGAATAAATATCATCTTTTTTAAAGAAAGAATAATCAGTAGTGTTGAAAAGCGGTTTACGCTGTTCGTAACCTATTTTTCCAGTAAGATTTATCCCATTTGCAATATCTTGTCCGTAATTGATTTCAACAAATTCCAAGTTGTACAGCTTCATATAATTGTCTTTAAAAAACAAAGAGCTGATAGAATTGATAAACTTACTGATGGGCTCAGCACTATTGAACTGAGCGGTTTTTACACCTCCAGAACCCCATATTGTGGCATAATTTATAGTATTGAAACGATGGCTAAATTGACCTATAGCACGAAAACGTTCGTCAGAAAAGCCATAATTGAAAGTCGTGCTTATTGAAGTGTTTGTTCCTTTTTCTTCATCCCATTTTGTAAAAGAAAAGCCAGAATCCAGATTAAAACCCTGAACAGTATTGAAACTCAAAGAAGCTATATTCAGTAAGCCTTTATAATCAAAAGAATATTTTTTGAATGTGTTTTTGTAGTCATAGCCCATTAAAATATCCCAAACCTTAAATTTGTTGTTTCTGGCATCAATAGAATCGGTATATTTTTTTGATTTTCTAATGGTCTGCAGACTGTCTTTCTTGGCATAATCTGAACTTTCTTCAAGAGTTAGCGGTATTGGGCGAATTTCATTCCAGAAATCATTATCTTTTTTGTTGGCATTAAGCTCAAACGCCACGATTTCGTTTCCAAATGTTTTCTTGTCAAAAGAATCAGGAAATTCATAATTTGAATAGACGTAATTGAAGTTTCCAGAAAATTTCACACCAAAAATACCCGCATTAAAAGAAAGAGTCTGAGCATTCTTAGACCAGATTTTATTTTTAGTATTGTAGCTAAAACTCTGTTTTAAGGTCATGATTTCTGTAAATTCATTTTTCATTCGATACCCTTTGATGTCGAGATCAATGGCATAAATCGCAAAACTGTCATCTACAATATAAATGTAACCTTCAAAAACTGGTTCTTTATCTCGTTTTGGAATAACTTTGATTTTATTAATTTGCTGGTTATTGTCGTCATAAAAAGTGCTTTCCAGCTTGTATTTGTAATAGTTGAAAGCATTGTCGGCAATAGGAGAGATGAGTTTTACATCAAAATCTAAAGTGTTGTCGTAAAAATCATAAGTCGATAAGGCGGCTGTGTTATAGCTATATCCGCGATTGTTTCCTGAAATTTTTGAAGCAATAATTTTTTCTTTTAGTTTATCTGGTTTTTCAAAAGTCACTTTCGAAATGGTTTCAGATAAATACAAAATTCCCGTTCCAGTAGAATCGAGATTCGAAGCCATGTCATCGCCCAATTCTACTTTTTTGCCTAGAATTTTTTTAGGAAGATCTTTAACTTTAAACATTCCTTTCGAATAAAAATCGGCTGTATATCTTCCTGTTTTATCTGAGTTTTCTTTTTTATTTGCTATGGCGCTTTTTATAATTGCGTTTGCAGGATTGTTTTTAGGATCAATGATTACTTCGTTTAAAGCAAAGCTTTCTTCTTGAAGGCTAACATCTACATTGACCATTCTTGTTGCGGCAAGAATAGTTACTTTTTTAGTTTTATAACCTAAATATTGGAAGGTAATGATGTTTCCGCCAATTTTTTTTACATTCAGCTGATATTTTCCCTGTTCATTTGTAGTGGTTCCAGCATAGGTGTTTTCTTCAAAAACCGATACAAAAGGCAACGGATTTCCTTTGTCATCAGTTACAGTTCCTCTTATTTGAGCAAAATTGGAAAGTGAAAAAAATAGAAAGGCAAATAAAGTATAGTTTCTCATGCAAATGTGGTATATCTTACAAAAATATAATAAGTTAAATCTGAGCTTATTAATAATTTGTTAAATTGAATGAGAATATATCATCCTGAGAGAAGTCGAAATTTTCGCTCAGAATGATATTGTGCTATAAAAAGGATTGAATAGCCAATTCGTAACTTTTTAGTCCGAAGCCTAAAATAACACCTTTTGCATTTCCAGATAAATACGATTGATGTCTAAAGCTTTCGCGCGCATATGTATTTGAAATATGAACCTCAATTACTGGTGTGGTAACGGCTTTCATAGCATCGCCCAAACCGATAGAAGTGTGTGTGTAAGCTCCAGCATTTAGAATAATGCCATCAAATGAAAAACCAACTTCTTGAATTTTGCCAATCAATTCGCCTTCAATATTGCTTTGGTAATATGAAAGTTCGATGTTTGGGAATTTTTGTTTCAACGTTTCAAAATAATCTTCAAAAGTCTGGCTTCCATAAACTTCTGGTTCGCGTTTTCCTAAAAGATTCAAATTCGGTCCGTTGATAATGCAGATTTTCATAAAGTAATTTTGTTTTAATTAGGTTGATGTGATGCATTTTACTTTTCACAATAAACATTTCACACATAAGTGTAAAAATAAAAAAACCGCACTAATAATTAGAGCGGTTTTTATAAAAGTATGTGATATTCTTTTAGAACATGAACCCAGCTGAAATCTGGAATACTGAGTTTTTAATATCTGCATTTTTAGATGCTTCTGTTAAACCTAAGCCATAACGACCTTGTAAAAAGATATTTTCAGTAAGTTTAACTCCTAACCCTGCGTTAAGACCAAATTCAAAAGTTTCACCATTCTTAACGTCAAAATCATTTCTTTCACTTACTAAGAAAGAAGCCTGTGGGCCAACTTCTAAGCTGAAAGTATTATTTAAATAGAATTTAGCCATTACTGGTATAGAGATATATCCTAGTTCATTTTTGATATCTTCACTTACATCACTAAATTTATAAGATGCACCAACAGTAGAGTATAAAAGCTCTGGCTGAATAGAGAATTTGTCTAATAATTTTACTTCAGCTACCAAACCTGCATGGTAACTAGTAATTCCATCTTTATTAATTTGGTCTGGAAAGTCTCCAGTTTGGCTAGCAAAGTTAACCCCTGCTTTTACCCCGAGCTTTAGTAATTGTGCGTTTACTGCCGCTGATGTTGCAATGAACATGACAGCTGCTAAAAGTATTTTCTTCATAAAAAGGTTTTTAAAAATTGGTGTTTTAAAATGTTATTTATAGATCAAAACTACATATTTAGCATTTTATTGCCTTATAATTTGGATTAAATAATTACTAAAATTCCCATTCAAATTGCTTTTTCTTATCTAAAAATCACCTTTTCTGCACTCAATTCTTTGATTTTCAATTAGTACATATTGATTTTATTTTTGTCTTATTTTAATACTTTTTAAACTTATTGCGGAGTGTGTTTTGTAAGTCTAATCTTAGTTTTGTCGAATATTAATCAAATAATATTTTAAAAATTATGAAAAAAATTGTTTTGGCTGCTATTGCAGTATTAGGCTTTACATTTGCTAATGCACAAACGGGAGGATTTGCAAAAGGAGATACATTTATTTCTGGAGCTTTGAATGTAAATTCTGAGAAAACGGGAGATGCAAAAAGCAGCGGTTTTACAATTGAGCCAAAGGTTGGGTACTTTGTCACTGAAAATATTGCAATCGGAGCAAAATTAGGATTTGGTTCAGATAAAGTAGGGGATGATAAAACAAATTCATTTACTGCTGGGGCTTTTGGTAGATACTATTTTACACCTGCTTCACAATTTTCAATCTACGGACAAGCAGGTCTAGATTTTACAAATTACAAACATAAGCCAGGAGATTTTAAATCGAATGAAATTGGAGCTAACCTTGGTTTAGGTTTAAGTTATTTCTTATCTAACCATTTTGCAATCGAAGCAACTTGGCTTGGTTTAGGATACAGCGTAAACAACAATGGAGGACATGGAGCTGACAAAACTAATAAGTTTGGTTTTGGAACAGACTTAAGAGATGTAAGCTTCGGAGTTGTTTATAAATTCTAAGTTAAAGAAACAGTTAGTTAATTTTAAAAGGCCTTCTCATTTTAGGGAAGGCTTTTTTGTTGTTGGAGAATTCTAATTTTAACTTGAGTTAATCTAAAATTAACAATTAGCGTAATAGTTACTATTTTATTTGTTAAATTCCTAATGTAGAATTATGAAGAATATTTTTATATTTGACTCGATTAATTTAACCCAAAACAAATTAGAATGAAAAAAATTATCTTATCTGCCATTGCTATTATGGCTTTTGCATTCACAAATGCTCAGGAAACAAGATTTGGAGTAAAAGGAGGTCTTAATATTTCAAGTATCGTTGGTGGCGATGTGAGAGATGCTAATGCATTAGTAGGATTTCACATTGGTGGTTTAGCTGAAATCCACTTAGTAGAAAAGTTTTATATTCAACCAGAGCTTTTGTTTTCCACACAAGGAGCGAAATTTGATAATGGTTTTGGAAATGATTTAGATATAAAATTAAACTATTTAAATATTCCTGTTCTGGCAAAATATTATATCGTTGACAAAAAATTTAGCGTAGAAGCTGGTCCGCAACTTGGTTTTTTGTTGTCAGAAAAATGGGATAATTCTGATTTTGATGGTGATGCGAAATCAGTAGATTTTGGTTTTAACTTTGGAGCAGGTTATAGTTTTACTGATAATTTTTCAGTCGGTCTTCGTTATACTGTGGGATTATCTCCTATTTGGGATGATAATATTGATGACTCAGGAGATTTGTATGACAGTGCAAAAAATGGTAATTTCCAGATTTCTGCAGCTTATAAATTTAATTAAAGAAATTAAAATATTTTAAGAACCTTCCTTTTTGAGGAAGGTTTTTTTATGCCAAAAAATCACTTACTTTGTGAGTATGAATTGGAGCAGATATATAAAAGATTATCAGTCGTATTTGAGGATAGAGAGAGGTTTGTCTAAAAATACGATCGAAAATTATGGTTTTGACATTGAACGTTTGTGTCTTTTTTTGGAAAGCAATCAAATTGATGTTTCACCAAAAAAAATTTCCGATGAAACTTTACAGCAGTTTATTTATTCAGTAGCTAAGGAGGTGAATCCAAGATCGCAGGCAAGAATTATTTCCGGCCTTAAAAGTTTTTTTAATTATCTGGTTTTTGAAGATTATCGAAACGACAATCCTTTAGAATTAATTGAAGCGCCTAAAACAGGCCGTAAATTGCCTGATACTTTATCGCTTCAGGAAATTGATGCATTGATCGAAACAATTGATTTAAGTACAAATGAAGGCGAGAGAAACAGAGCTATGCTCGAAACTTTGTACGGTTGCGGGTTACGTGTTTCTGAATTGATTACACTTAAAATTTCGGATCTTTTTTTTGATGAAGGTTTTATTAAAATTACTGGTAAAGGAAATAAGGAAAGATTTGTTCCAATTGGATCCTTAACTCAGAAATATATAGACATTTACAAAAATGCAGTTCGTTCAAATCTCAATATAAAAAAAGGTGCCGAAGATACTTTATTTTTAAATAGACGTGGAAATCAGTTAACGCGTGCCATGGTGTTTACTATTATCAAAGATCTTGCTCAGAAAATGGGGCTTAAAAAAAGTATTAGTCCGCATACCCTGAGGCATTCTTTTGCGACTCATTTGCTTGAAAACGGCGCTGACTTGAGATCAATTCAATTAATGCTGGGGCACGAATCTATTACAACAACTGAAATCTATGTGCATTTGGATCGCAGTTTTTTAAAGGAAGTGATGCATAGCTTTCATCCTAGAAAATAATTATTTTTATAATAGTCTGTGTTTTTGTTGGGAAAATTCATATATTGTGTTAAAATATTATTTTAATTAAAGTAAAAGCATTGACAGGTGAGTTTCGTTTTTTGCTTTTCTGAATAAGTTTGAATATCTTATTTACATAAAAGAGTAACATATGGTTTTTGATTTATATGGAAACGAAGATTGCTTAGAGGTAAATAATTTTTATAAAAAATTGTTGGCCGAAATGCCCGACCTGCTTTTTCAGTTTGTTATTGATACTGATAATAATTACTCATTCCCGCTTGTGAGCAAATCGGCAGATGAAATATTTGAACTTTCTGCGATTGATTTTAATAATGATATAAAGTTTATAGTTTACGATCGAATCTTACCTCAGGATCGTGAACTTTTTTTTCAGTCTTTAATCAAAGCCAGAAAAGAAATAAAACCTTGGGAAATAGAATTTAGAGCTACTCTTCCTAAAAAAGGAATTCGCTGGTTTAAAATTGTGGCAAAAACAGAATCTGCGACAAACGGAAATGTGATTTTTTATGGCCATGTTTCGGATATTACCGACTTGAAAGATAAAGAAGAAAAGCTTAGGATTTCAGAAGAACGTTTTCAATTTGCTTTAGATGCTTCTACTGCCGGAATTTGGGATTGGGATATGGTTACTAACAGGGTTTTTTACTCTTCTTTGTCTCTTAAAATTTTAGAATTAGAATCGACTGATATTTTTGATGATCCTGAACGATGGGATAAAATTGTGCATCCAGATGATCTTCCAAAATATTATTCGGATATTCATGAACATTTTGACAATAAGATTCCGTTTTATGAAAATTATCATCGTGTAATGACTTCCAGCGGTAATTACAAATGGATTTTAGACCGCGGCAAAGTAATTAAACGCGATGAAAACGGAAAACCTTTGCGCGTAATTGGGACGCATACCGATGTTTCGGCTCAGAAAGAAAAAGAGCTGGAGCTTATGAAAACAATGAAGTTGTATAGCGATCAAAATAGCCGTTTATTGAACTTCTCACATATTGTTTCTCATAACCTAAATACTCAGGCTGGAAATATAAAATCGATTTTAGATCTTATTGATGCAGATGTCAGTAAACAGACCGTGACAGAAATGCTGGAATATTTACGCACTGTTTCTAACGATCTGAATGAAACTATTTCGAATCTCACCCAAATTGTAAAAACGCAGAGTAATATTAATATTGCGGTAGTGCCGCTAAAACTTTGCGAATATATCGAGAAAACTATTTCAACGATTAAAGGGTATCATAAAGAACGAAAAGTTACGATCATCAATAACGTACCGAAGTATTTGACGGTTAATTTTAATCCGGCTTACATGGAAAGCGTTTTGCTGAATTTTACGACAAACGCAATTAAATATGCGCATCCAGATCGTGATCCTGTAATTACTTTTGATTTTGCTATTGAGCCTGAAGGTTTTAAATCCCTTAAAATAACAGATAATGGTCTCGGAATCGATTTGAAAGTCTATGGCGATTTGCTGTTTGGTATGTATAAAACCTTTCATAAACATGAAGAAGCGCGAGGTATTGGATTATACATTACAAGAAATCAAATTGAAGCAATGAAAGGAACTGTTGAAGTAGAAAGTGAAGTGGGAGTAGGGACAAGTTTTAAAATCATTTTTAATGATATGTAAGCTTGCAAAGAGCTAAATAAAAATAAAGGCTGTCAATTGACAGCCTTTATTTTTTCTATTATTTTTTCCAAGATTATTTAGCAATGTTTACAGCTCTAGTTTCTCTAATAACTGTAACTTTTACCTGTCCAGGATAAGTCATCTCTGTTTGGATTTTTTGTGAAATTTCGAAAGATAGATTTGCTGCGTTATCATCAGAAACTTTTTCGCTTTCTACAATTACACGAAGCTCTCTACCAGCTTGGATCGCATAAGCATTTTTAACTCCACTGAATCCGTATGCCACGTCTTCAAGATCTTTTAGTCGCTGGATGTAAGAGTCAAGAACCTGACGTCTAGCGCCTGGTCTAGCTCCAGAAATAGCATCACAAACCTGAATAATTGGAGATAATAAAGACTTCATTTCAATCTCGTCGTGGTGAGCTCCAATCGCATTGCATACTTCTTCTTTTTCACCATATTTCTCAGCCCATTGCATACCTAAAAGTGCGTGTGGCAAATCGCTTTCTGTATCTGGCACTTTTCCAATATCGTGTAATAAACCAGCTCTTTTTGCGAGTTTTACGTTCAGTCCTAATTCTGCCGCCATGATACCGCAAAGTTTAGAAACTTCTCTTGAGTGCTGTAATAAGTTTTGTCCGTAAGAAGAACGATATTTCATTCTACCCACAACTTTAATTAATTCTGGGTGTAAACCGTGAATTCCTAAGTCGATTACAGTACGTTTTCCAACTTCGATAATTTCGTCATCGATTTGTTTGGCAGTTTTAGCCACAACTTCTTCAATTCTTGCTGGGTGAATACGTCCGTCAGTTACTAATTTGTGTAAAGATAAACGAGCAATTTCTCTACGAACAGGATCAAAACAAGAAAGGATAATTGCTTCTGGCGTATCGTCAACAATGATTTCCACTCCAGTTGCAGCTTCAAGCGCTCTAATGTTACGTCCTTCACGTCCAATAATTCTACCTTTAACATCATCAGATTCAATATTGAAAACAGATACACAGTTTTCAACTGCTTCTTCCGTTCCAACTCTTTGAATAGTATTAATGATGATTTTTTTAGCTTCTTGCTGTGCAGTCAATTTTGCCTCTTCAATCGTTTCTTGAATATGAGACATTGCTTTGGTTTTAGCTTCAGCTTTTAAGCCTTCTACCAATTGTTCTTTAGCTTCTTCAGCAGAAAGGCCAGAAATTACCTCTAGCTGCTGTAGCTGGCTTTTGTGAAGTTTGTCAACTTCAGCTTGTTTTTTGTCTAGAAGCTCGATTTTATTGTTGTATTCAGCTGTTTTAGCTTCAAAATCTTCGTTTATTTTTTTAGCTTTAGAAAGTTCATTAGAAACTTGAGATTCTTTATCGCGAACGCGTTTTTCTACTTCAGCAACTTTTTTATCGCGTGCTAAAATAACTTGTTCGTGTTCTGATTTAAGTTCGATAAAACGCTCTTTTGCCTGAAGAATTTTATCTTTTTTGATATTTTCTGCTTCTAAATTAGCGTCTTTTAAGATAGAAGCAGCTTCTTTTTTAGCGTTTTTAATTAGGTTTGAAATATTACTTTTCTCGATAATTTTAGCTATTGCAAATCCTGCCGCAATACCTACAATACCAATAATGATCGTTATGATGTCCATGTTTGTTAGGGTTTATATATAAAAAAAGCCTACATTAATTGCTTGTATAAACTCGTAAAGACAAGTTTTGAGCTAACTCACTGTTCAAGTTTCCCAGCCAAAAGGAGGGCATACTATAGTAGCGACGATTTGCTCATTCTAAATTGTTAGTGTTGAGTTTACCAAATGTGAACTAATGTAGGCAGTATCTTAGTTTCTGTAAAGAACGTTTAATTTTCGAGATATTGATCTAAAAGCGTATTTAATCTTTTAATTCTTTCGATAGTCTCTTCTCCATCGATTGCATTATCAATCTGTTTTTGTTCTACCTGTGATGCAAATTGCAATGCACACATAGCTAGAACATCTTGTTTGTCACGAACCGCGTAATTTTCTTCGAACTGCTTAATCATGGCATCAATTTTTTTAGAAGCACTTCTAAGTCCTTCTTCCTGAGTGGGTTCAACCGTAAGTGGGTAAACGCGGTCGGCAATTGATATTTTAATTCTAAGCTTTCCGTCCATGTTATTAATCTGATAGTTGCGCTATGCAGTAATCGATTTCGCGAATTAATGAATTTATTTTAAGCTTTGTCTCTCTCTTGTTATTGTCGCTGCCGAGCAACGAATTGGCTATCTTAAGTGTTTCATTTTGCTTTTTCAAAGCTTCCATTTCCTCAGATTGTTTCTGGATAATTTGCGCAGCTTTGGCTAATTCTAATCGTAATACTTGATTGTTTTGTTCCAAAACTTTTGATTTCTCAAAAAGCTTTTCAACTTTATATTCAAGAGTATCAATTATTTCTGCAATTACACTCATTATACATCCTATTCATTACTTAATCCTACAAAGTTAATATTCCTTTTTATTAATGCAATTTTTTATCGATTTTTTTGCATTATTTTAGATAAATATATTGTAATTCAATCAATTGGGTTTTTGAAGCTTTTTTCTTGCTTTTATTGGCTTATTTTTGCTTATCTTAGCAAAAATGTTGTTTATGAGATTATATGTACTTGCCCTTTTAATTTGTAATTCTGTGTTTGCTCAAACACAATATCCTAAAGATTATTTCCGTCCCCCATTAGATATTCCAATGCAGCTTTCTGGCAATTTTGGAGAATTAAGACCTAATCACTTTCATGCGGGTTTTGATTTAAAAACCAACCAGAGAGAAGGTTTGACTGTACATGCGATCGCAGATGGCTATGTTTCGAGAATAAAAATTTCGACTTTTGGAAACGGAAAATGCATTTACATTACACATCCAAATGGATATACTTCTGTCTACGGACATTTGCAAACGCCAACTGGGGCAATTTTAGATTACGTAAAAAAAACGCATTACAAAGAAAAAGCCTATGAGATTGAAATGTTTCCAAAGCCAGACGAGCTTCCCGTAAAAAAAGGAGATATAATTGGGCTTTCGGGGAATACGGGTTCATCAGAAGGACCGCATCTTCATTTTGAAATAAGAGACACAAAAACGGAGTTTGTTATCAATCCGATTTTCTTTGGCTTTGACCAAAATTTAAAAGACACCAAGAAGCCAACTTTGTCTAGTTTGTATGTTTATCCGTTAGATAATGCTACGGTCAATCAGTCAAAACAGCCTTTGCTGGTAAGCATGGCGCTCCAAAAAGATGGGACTTATTTAGCGTCTAAAATTAAAGCAAATGGAAAAATCGGATTTGGGATAAATGCTATTGATACTGATGATGTTTCACACAATAGAAATGGTGTTTTTAATGTTACATCTTTCGTAAATGGCGATCCAAATTATAACTATCAATTTAATACCTATTCGTTTGACGAGATGCGCTATATCAATGCTTTTATTGATTATGCTCGATATAAAAAAACAGGGCAGCGCGTACAGAAACTTTTTATGAAAACGCCTTTTGCTTTAAGTATTATCAAAACAGATTCTTTACGAGGTATTTTAAAAGCAGAACCTAATGTAACTACAAATTACAAGATTGAGGTTTCGGATTATTTTGGAAACATGAACTCGGTTACAGTCCCAATTGAGTTTGATGGTGCAACACCGCTTGTAGAAGCGGGACCAGCAAACGGACAGTATTTTATAAAATATAATAGAGATGCTAATTTTGAAAAAGATAATATGTCGGTTTTCTTTCCAGCTGGAACTTTTTATGATGATTTCAATATGGATTTTGATGTCAGAAATAATAAAATTTTTATTCATGACGATACCGTTCCAGTGCATTCTAATTTTACCATCACGATAAAAGACGATACTTATCAAGAATCCTTGCGAGATAAACTTTATATCGGAAAGGGAACAAGCTATAATGGAACAATCAGAAAAGGTGATGTTTTTACTGCGAAGGCAAAAATATTGGGAACTTATGGTTTAGTTCTGGATACGATACCGCCAGTGGTTAAAATTGCTAAACCAATTGAAGGAAAATGGATTAGCGATCAAAAGAAAATAGATTTTACAATAAGCGATTCCTTATCTGGAATAAAATCTTATAACGGTTATTTGAACGGAAGTTGGGTTTTATTTGAATATGAAAATAAGGCCAGAAGAATTACCCATGTTTTTGATGATCAATATTTGGCAGAAGGTGAAAACGTATTAAAAGTTGAAGTTGTTGATAATGTAGGAAATACTACTATCTTTGAAACTCGTTTTTTTAGAAGTCAACAAAAATAAAACCCAAAATCTTTGAGTTACAACAGGTTTACATTCGTTTTTCTTTTTTTATTTATCAGCTGTATCGCATTGGCTCAAAACGCTCGTATTAAAGGGCTGATTTTAGATGCAGAAAAAAATCCAGTTTCGGGTGTAAATATTTCTTCGCAAGATAATACTGCGCAGTCTGATTCAAATGGTTTTTATGAAATTGTAATTCCATCAAACAAAAAAGTCTCTTTGATTTTTACTCATGTTTCTTTAAAAATGATGAGCTTGACAGTGAATTTGAAAACAAATGAAGTTTTTGTTTTTAATCCGATTATGAGTAATTCTGAGGAACAAATGGGGGAAGTCTTTGTTTCTTCTGGAAACAGAAAGCGCGTTCAAGGGATTATGTCGGTTGATACTGAAACTATAAAAAAGATTCCAGGTGCAAATGCCGGAATCGAAAATATTCTAAAAACACTTCCTGGCGTTAATTCAAATAACGAATTGAGTTCGCAATATATGGTTCGTGGAGGAAATTACGATGAAAATCTTGTTTATGTAAATGAAGTAGAAGTGTATCGTCCGTTTTTAATCCGTTCAGGACAACAGGAAGGTTTAAGTTTTACAAATACGGACTTGGTTCAAAACGTTGAATTTTCTGCAGGCGGATTTCAAGCCAAGTTTGGAGATAAATTGTCTTCTGTTTTAGATATCACATACCGCAAGCCAAAAGAATTTGGAGCTGCTTTTGAAGCCAGTTTTTTAGGAGGAAGCGCTGCGGTCGATTTGGTTTCTAAAAATAAAAAATGGTCTGCCGTAACTGGAGTCCGTTACAGAAATAATAGCCTTTTAGTAAATAGTCAAGACACAGAAACTAATTACAAACCCACTTTTGCCGATATTCAAACCAATGTGAATTATGATATTTCTGAAAAGTGGCAAATGAGTTTTTTAGGAAACATTTCTCAGAATAAATATTCGTATGAACCGTTAGTGCGTCAAACTAATTTTGGAACTGCAGATCAGCCAATGGCACTCGCAGTTTATTACGACGGGCAGGAAAAAGATCAATATGATACTTATTTTGGAGCTTTAAAAACGACTTATAAAGCATCACATACGCTTACTCTAAAATTAATTGGCTCTTTATTTCATACGACGGAACAAGAACATTTTGATATTTTGGCGCAATATCGTTTAGGAAATGTAGACGCTGAAGATCCAGAAAATGCATCTGCAGTTGATTTTACTCGCGGAATAGGCTCTCAGTTAAACCATGCCCGGAATGATCTTGATGCCTTAATTGCCAATATTGAATTGAAAGGAATTAAAAACTGGAAAGAAAGCCAGTTGGAATTTGGTATAAAATATACCAGAGAATCTATCCGAGATCGAGTAGTGGAGTGGGAAGTAATCGATTCTGCTGGGTTTTCTATCAATCCGCCTTTGGTAATTCTGCCTAAAAACAACGAACCATATTCGCCTTATACAGGTCCGCTTTTGCCATACCAAAATATCCGTGCAACAAACTTTAATACCATAAATAGATTTTCGGGTTATGCGCAATGGAACAAACAATCGGAAATTGGTTCAAGCCAGATTTGGTATCATTTGGGAGCACGTTTTCAAGGATGGAATGTTTCTGGAGCTATAGAAGAAGGAAAAACACAATTTGTAGTAAGTCCGCGCGCGCAATTTGCCATAAAGCCAGATTGGGATCGCGATATGGTTTTTAGAATTTCGGGCGGATTGTATCATCAGCCGCCGTTTTATAGGGAATTGCGAGATTTAGGAGGAGTCGTAAATCCGAATGTGAAAGCTCAAGAAGCAATTCATATAGTTTTAGGAAATGATTATAATTTTAGAATGTGGAATCGTCCTTTTAAATGGGTGACCGAACTGTATTATAAATCGCTTTCTGATGTAAATGTGTATTCAATTGACAATGTCCGAATTCGTTATGTTGCCAATAACAATGCAAAAGCTTATGCACAAGGTCTTGATTTTAGATTAAATGGAGAATTTGTGCCAGGAACAGAATCTTGGGTAAGTTTTGGGTATATGAAAACGGAGGAGAATTACGAAAACAAAGGTTATATTGCTCGTCCGACAGATCAGCGTTTGAAATTTGCGATGCTGTTTCAAGATTATATGCCGAATATTCCAAGTATAAAAGTGTATTTGAATTTGGTTTATAATACCGGTTTGCCAGGCGGTGCGCCAGCCTATTCAGATCCGTATTTATATCAAAATAGATTGAACGATTACAGAAGAGCGGATATTGGTTTTGCAAAGGTTTTTGTAGACGCTAGTACGCAGAATACAAAAAAAGGCTGGCTGAAAAACTTTAAAGAATTGGCTGTTGGATTGGAAATTTTCAATCTTTTCAATAATCAAAATGCGATTACAAATACTTGGGTTCGTGATGTATATTCAAAAAATCAATATGCGATTCCAACTTATATGACTTCGAGGGTTTTTAACGTTAAGATAAATGCGAGGTTATGATAAAACAACGTGAAAAAAGAAAAAAGATTTTTTACGTTCCAGGAATGATTTCTTTGGTTTTGATTCCGTTGTTTTGTTTGTATCATTTTTACAAAGTTGATGCTTTTAAGGTTTGTCATGGGATAGAATTGTATATTCCCCATGGTAATGAATTCGAAGAGTACAAATTTGCTACTCTACGTAAGTATAAAGTATTTAATTTTGATGGAGGCCAATTGGAGAATAAGAAATTGGAAGAAATGAGGCTTTATCTTAGGAAGTTACGAACTGAAAAAGATACTATAAATGGGATTAGAATGCATTTTGGTTCAGGATCTCAATATCAAACATTTATTACCACTTTGGATATTTTGTTTGAAGAAGAAGCTCCTACTTGGATAACAAATAAAGATGATATTTATGTTTTAGGGAGTAGTAATACTTATAAAAAAGTTAAAGATACCATTGAGCATCATGTCATGAATTGTGGTACAGGGGAATTAATGAGGCAGCAGGCTTACTTTGAGCAAAAAAATAAAAAAGAAGAAGAAGCGCGAACTTTTCAAATTTCTTTTTTTGCTCAAAAATGGCAATTAATCTTTTGTGGATATTTTCCTCTTGTTCTTCTCAATATCTTTGCACTAGTAAAATTCAATAAAACTCAAAAATACAATCAAAAATAGTATATTTGATAATCGTATATAATCATTGTAGATGAAAAAGTATTTTAAATATATCGCGCTAATACTTGTCGGAACAGTCATAAGCTGTCGAGAGGAAGTTCAGAAACCAAAAGTAAGTTATGGCGCTTCAAACAAAGTAAGTGTTACTAAAGCCGATACAACTCAAATTGAAATTGCAGATTTGCCAATTCAACTGGAAGGAACTAGTTATTTAATACATCCAGTTGGAGATTTAAGGGTTTTTGAAAGAGGATCTAAAGCAAGATTTGGTACTTCGAGCGTAAATGACGTGAGCTTTACAATTTCTAATTTAGGCGAATATGAAATTACAGGGTATCTGCAGAATTTAAAATTCCAAAAAGTAGATTCAGATTCTATCCGACCTTTATCTGATAAACCAATTTTGATTTTAACGGCTACGTATTTGAAAACGGTTGCCGATAAAACGCATAATAATGTTATGGTTTACACGCTGACAGATTCAGATACCAACAAAGATGGGAAAATTGATACTAGTGATATTAAAACGTTATACTTAAGCGATATAAGCGGAGAAAACTTCACCAAAGTTTCAGCTGATTTGCAAGAGTTGGTAGATTGGAGTTTAATTGAGTCTAAAAACCGTCTGTATTTTAGAACAATTGAAGATACCAACCAAAATGGCCAGTTTGATAAAAATGATGTTTTGCATTACAATTATATAGATTTGGCTTCTAAAAAATGGGAAGTGAAGTCTTATAAGCCTATTTAAAAGGTGCTAAGGTTCTAAGGTTTTGCCACAGATTAAAAGGATTATAAAGATTTTTTAAATTCTTTTATAAAATATAGAAGGCGTATAGAAAAATTTAATTTTTCTTTACGCCTTTCTTATTTAGGTGCAGAAAGAAATCAATTTAATCTTTTTAATCTGTGGCAAGAGAAAAAAATCAGCGCCTCAGTATCTTAGCATCTTAAATTAAAATATCACTCTCCAGATCAGATTTTTCAATTTCGAAACCAAAACCTAAGCGTTCTACCAATTCAATTACGAGCTTTTTGTACCAATTTTCAGATTTTGGATGAATGTATATTTTTTCGATCAATTGATTGATGTCGACATTTATTTTTAATCCGTCATTTAATTTGATGCCGCTTTTTGAAGTGTCGCTCAGGATACGGACTTCTCTTTCGTATTGAAAACTTTTTCTTTTAAACAAAAACGGGAAGAATAAATCTTCAAACGGAATGTATTCTTTTTTGTAGTCAATGTAGTTTACTTCGCCAATATACTGATCAAAATTGTTTTCAGGCTTTACTGCTTTTTGAAGTCTGCCGATAGTAGATTGAATAGCTAAACCTTCATTGTTTTTGGTGAAAATCTGCCACATGGCAAAAGATTCATATTCGTTAATATGCCAACTGCTAATCGCTACTTTTTCGCGATGCGTTTTGTAGTAATTTAAAAATTCAGGATTATCTACTGCAAGTTTTTTAATTTCCTCGTAAGTTGGTTCGCTAAAAGTGCCTTCGTATTGGTCTTCAAATTTATCCGACCGTGACATGAATAGTTTTTTCGAAAGCAGTAAGTCAAGAAATTTAGATAAGTCCAGATATTTCCAAACAATAGTATCGGGATCGTCAGGAAGTTTTATGTTGGGGTTGTTAAGATACATTTTCTGAAAGAATTAAATTTCAATCTTTAACTATCCTAAAGTTATAAAAATAAACACAGATTAAAGAAATTAAACTGAGTTTTAATATTTCCTTAATCTGTGTTAGATTATTTTTATGTGAAAAACTTACGATTCGAAAGACTGCATTGTTACCAGCTTATTGTAAGTTCCATTTTTTGCAATTAATTCATCGTGTGTTCCTTGCTCAACGATTTTTCCTTTTTGCATTACCACTATCACATCTGCTTTTTGAATTGTAGAAAGACGGTGTGCAATTACAATCGATGTTCTGTTTTGCATCATGTTTTCTAGTGCAACCTGAACAAATTTTTCGCTTTCTGTATCCAATGCAGATGTTGCTTCGTCCAAAATCATAATCGGTGGATTTTTCAATACAGCACGAGCAATAGATAGACGCTGTTTTTGACCTCCTGAAAGTTTATTTCCGCTGTCTCCGATATTGGTGTAAATGCCTTTTGGAAGATCTTTAACGAACTCGTAAGCATTTGCGATTTTTAAAGCTTCGATAATTTCATCATCAGTAGCGTCTAATTTCCCTAAAGAAATATTGGCTTTTATCGTATCATTAAACAAAATGCTGTCTTGCGTTACCAATCCCATCAAACTGCGAAGTGAATGCAGATTCATGTCTTTAATGTTGATTCCGTCTATAGCTATAGAACCTTCGTTTACATCATAAAAACGAGTAAGCAGGTTTGCAATAGTACTTTTCCCGCTTCCAGATTGTCCAACAAGTGCAACAGTTTGTCCTTTTTTAATTTCAAGAGAAAAGTCTTTTAAAACATTTTCATTTTCATATTTAAAGTTGATATTCTGAACGCTGATGTTGTTGTCAAACGTTGTTTTTTCGATTGCGTTTTCTTTGGAAACAATAATATTTTCCTGATTTAGAACTTCAAGAACACGTTCTGCGGCAGCATTTCCTCTTTTTACTCCATAAGAGGCTTTAGAAATTGCTTTTGCAGGTGTCAAAATGTTGTAAGCTAAGCTCATGTATCCAATAAAAGATGCGGCGTCTAATGTTTTATCGATTAAAACCATTTGGCCTCCAAACCATAATAATATTGTAATAACTAAAATTCCCATGAATTCACTCGCAGGAGAGGCAAGGTTTTGTCGATTTCCAATACTGTTAGATAATTTAAAAAATCGGTCAGTAGAATTTTGGAATACTGTATTAAAATAATTTTCAGCGTTGTATCCTTTTACAACTTTTAAACCGCCAATTGTTTCTTCAATTGTAGATAAAAATGTGCCTTGTTCCTGCTGAGCTTTTGTTGATTGTTTTTTAAGCTGTTTTCCAATTAAAGAAATTAAGTATCCTGAAATTGGGATGAAAACAAAAACAAATACAGTTAGTTTAACACTAATGTATAGCATTGCAAAAATGGTGAAAATTATGGTTAATGGCTCTTTTACAATAAGTTCAAGAATAGCCAGAAACGAGGTTTGTACTTCATTGACATCACCAGATATTCTTGAAATTACATCTCCTTTTCTTTTTTCAGAATAAAAAGCCAAAGGCAGTTCAAGTGTTTTTTTATACATTGCATTACGCATATCTCTTAGTATTCCGTTGCGTAAGAAATTGATAAAAAACATTGCAAGATAATCACATAAGTTTTTTAATAAGAAAATGGCAATAATAACAGCCACCATTATGGCTAAAGTATGGCCAGCTCCGTATGTATCTGTTGTTGTTGTTATGAAATAGCTCAAAGAGTCTTGGGCGTATTCCTTGATTTTGCTTATTTCTGTATATACTGGTTTTATAGTGTTTCTTTTGGTTTGGTCAAATAAGACTTGAATCATTGGAATTAATGATACAAAAGATAAAGTGCTAAATAGCGCATACAGTACATTAAAGAAAATATTTAAGAAAGCGTATTTTTTATATGGGTATATAAAAGGAACTATTTTTTTAAAATTACTCATTTATTTTTGGATGTTATTTTTTTTTTGCTTGGTTATGCTTGCTTGAGTTCTAGCATTATGTTTTTTGTTGAAAGAATTCGCGTTAACGAATTTTTACTGCACAAAATTAATCCAATTGGATTGTTTTCAATTTCTTTTAGGTTTTTTTTATAAAAAAAACTCTGATTTGCATCTTTAAGAATGCAAATCAGAGTTTTAAATATTGGACTCCTTGTTTTTAAAGACTATTTGCAAATGGCAATATTTTCAAAAAAAAAGAATTATTTAATTCAACTGCATATCTGCTATAATGTTTTGAATCTTTTGATCTAAGAAACTTTCTGCTTCATCAAAATCAGAAACCGATTCGATTTCAGCATTCACACTAATGTAGAATTTAATTTTAGGTTCAGTTCCGCTTGGTCTTGCGCAAATTTTAGAGCCATCCTCAGTATAATAAATCAATACATTCGATTTCGGAATATCCATTGTTGATTCTGAACCGTCTAATAAATTTAAAGCGATAGACGATTGATAATCTTCAACCATAATAACTCTTTGTCCGTTAATTTCTTTCAAAGGATTTTCACGTAAATCGATCATCATTTGATTGATTTCCTGTAAGCCTTCCATTCCTTTTTTGGTTAAAGAAACTAAGAATTCTTTATAAAAACCATTTTCAACATAAAGCTGTAAAAGTTCTTTATAAACAGAGCTTCCCGCAGCTTTTGCCTGAGCGGCAACTTCGCATATCAATAAAGTAGCGGCAACTGCATCTTTATCTCTAACAGCATCGCCAACCATAAATCCGAAACTTTCTTCACCACCTCCGATAAATTCTAGTTCAGGAAAATCTTTGATCATTTTTGCGATCCACTTAAATCCAGTCAAGCCAACTTTACACTCAACGCCATAGCTTGTTGCCAATTCCATCATCATTGGAGTTGAAACGATTGTTGAGCCAACGAATTGTTTTCCGTTAAGTTTACCTGCTTTTTTCCATTGTTTCAGTAAGAAAGAAGTCATCAAAACCATCGTTTGGTTTCCGTTTAATAAAATCATTTTACCGTCATTGTTACGAACAGCAACTCCTAAACGGTCGCAGTCAGGATCTGTTCCCACTACAATGTCAGAATTTGTTTTATCTGCTAGAGCCAAAGCCATAGTTAAAGCTTCTGGTTCTTCTGGGTTTGGAGATTTTACCGTTGGGAAATCTCCATCTGGAATAGCTTGTTCCGGAACGATATGAACATTCTTATATCCAGCTTGCGATAAAACATCTGGAATTGATTTTATAGAAGTTCCGTGCAATGAAGTAAAAACAATATGAAGATTGTCTTTGGCTTCGGCAGGCGTATTAAAACTTGCGTTTTCGATAGATGATTTTATAAATGCTTTGTCTATTTCGGTATCAATGTACTGAATCAAACTTTCGTTTGCGTTAAATTTGATTTTGTCATAACCTAAGCTTTCAATCACATTTACAATTTCTTTGTCCTGAGGAGGAACAATTTGCCCTCCATCTTGCCAATATACTTTATATCCGTTGTACTCCGGTGGATTGTGAGAAGCTGTTAAAACAATTCCGCATTGGCATTTTAAATATTTAAGAGCAAAAGATAATTCTGGAGTTGGTCTCAAATCAGAAAACAAATAAACCTGAATTCCGTTTGCCGAGAAAACATCAGCTACCACTTTAGCCAACGTGTTGCTATTGTGACGACAATCGTAAGCAATAACTACTTTTAAAGGTTCGTTTGGAAAAACTTTATGCAGATAATCAGATAATCCTTGAGTATTTTTTCCAAGTGTGTATTTGTTGATTCTGTTATTTCCAATACCCATTACACCGCGCATTCCTCCAGTTCCAAACTCTAGGTTTTTGTAAAAACTCTCTTCAAGTTCTTTTGGTGAAGTGGTCATTAATTCCTTAACTGCAGCCTGAGTTTCTTGATCGAATGTTGGCGTCAGCCATTCGTTTACAGCATTTAATATATTTGGTGCTATATTCATTATATGATTTCGTTTTTATGTTTGTTTAAAAATAGTTTGTTATTGAGAGTTTAAGGTGCTTTATGAAATATTTTTATATCTTAATTAAACATAGATTTAAAAATATACCTTAAAAAAGTTTTTTAAAAATTAACCTCTCGTGCTACTTTATATCTTGCCTCGTTATTTTTTGTTCTTAAAATAATTTCGCCCAAGAATCCTGCTAAAAATAACTGAGTTCCTAAAATCATGGTAGTTAAAGCAATATAAAACCATGGATTGTTGGTAACTAAGCTATATTTCATTCCAGTATACATGTGATATAGTTTGGAAATTCCGATGTACCCAGCTGCTAAAAATCCGATAATAAACATTAAAGAACCTATTGCGCCAAATAAGTGCATGGGTCTTTTTCCGAATCTAGATAAAAACCAAATGGTAATCAAATCTAGGAATCCGTTTATAAAACGTTCCATTCCAAATTTAGTTTCACCATACTTTCTAGCTTGGTGAATTACCACTTTTTCGCCAATTTTTCCGAATCCGGCATTTTTAGCCAAAACAGGAATGTAGCGGTGCATTTCGCCAGAAACTTCAATGTTTTTTACCACAACATTTTTATAAGCTTTCAATCCGCAATTAAAATCATTCAGATCAACGCCAGAAGTTTTTCTAGCGGCCCAGTTGAATAATTTTGACGGAAGATTTTTTGCCACAACAGAATCGTAACGTTTCTTTTTCCAACCTGAAACCAAATCGTATTTCTGATTCACAATCATTTCGTACAATTCAGGAATTTCATCTGGACTATCTTGCAAGTCAGCATCCATTGTAATAATAACATCGCCTTTTGCTTTTGCAAAACCAGCATGTAAAGCCTGAGATTTTCCGAAGTTTTTCATGAAACGAATTCCTTTTACATTAGGATTTTCGTTAGAAAAACCTTCAATAATCTGCCAAGAATTATCTGTACTACCATCATCTACAAAAATGATTTCATAAGAGTAATTGTTAGACTGCATCACTTTAATGATCCAAGTGTAGAGTTCTTTAAGTGATTCCTCCTCGTTTAGAAGCGGTATAAGTATAGATAAATTCATTTATATTTTTATTCTTGTGTAGATTTGCTTTTAAAAAATGCTGCGAAAATTAATCCGAAAATTGCGCTTATAACCATAGCAAAAACAGATCCTTTTAATAATTCAAAAGTAGAATACGGATTGCTTTCTTTCATTTTAGCAACAGCTTCATTAATTGCTGAAGCTGGCGTGCCAAATTTCTGCATCATACCAATAGTATATTTGATCATAATTTCGCTCAAAGTGTCTTTTGCGCCTGGATCAATTACATTAAATAATACGATGTTGAAAGTTGTTGATATTAAAATACCAATTACTGCAGCTATAAAATAAGTAGTAAAAGCATCTTTAAAAGGAAAAACACCGTTTAAATCTTTCTTAGTTTTAGAAAGTAAAATGATACTAATTGTAAGGCTTATTACGATTCCTAGTATTCCCATCCACCAAGCTGTAAACAGATTTAAATCAATAGCATAGATTGTAGCTGTAACCAAAGCAGATGCAATTCCGATCATTACACCATACGTAACTCCATTCTTTTTTATAACTTCATTAATCATATTTCGATATGTTTAAAATTAATCCACAAATATAGTAATTCCCACTATAATCGGATATAAAAAAAGCTTTTCGAAATAAACTAAAAAAAAGTAAGCTAACTGTTTGTTTATTAAAAAAGAATTGTAAATTTGCACACTCAAAAATAATTAAATTTTTAAACAAAAAAGAGTATTATTTGTTTACACCTTTTTCTAACCATGAAAAAGCTTCAAAATAAAGGTGCTCCAAACAATAAATAAAAGAAAAGATGAAAAAAGGAATTCACCCAGAAAATTACAGATTAGTTGCATTTAAAGACATGTCGAATGATGAGGTTTTTATCACTAAATCTACTGCAGATACAAAAGAAACAATTGAAGTTGACGGAGTTGAGTATCCAGTTGTAAAAATGGAGATTTCTAGAACATCTCACCCTTTCTATACTGGTAAATCTAAACTTATCGATACTGCAGGACGTATTGATAAATTCAAAACTAAATATGCTAAACACGCTAAAAAATAATAGCTGTTTTAAATTATACAAAAGCCTTCCAATTCTGGGAGGCTTTTTTTATGCGTTAAATATTACTTTTCGTTAAAATGGTTTTTTAGTAAACCGGTAAAATATTCGTAACTTTGAAGCCAGGTAACCAAATCAAATTTTAACAAACACTCAATTATTTATGAACTACATTCTTTTCGACGGTCCCGTTCGGAATGCTTTATTACCCTTTACTTTTACACGGCCGGTAGCTGATATTTTGGTAGGAATTATGACGATTCGCCAGAAATGGGAAAAATATCTTGGTTCGACAATCACTACGATAACCGAAGAATATTTGTCTGAAAAATTTCCAATGGTTGAAATGGAGGAAAATGTAATGATCAACGCAGCGTATTTGCCAAATGATACTCTTGCGGAGATGGTTTCTAATTTGACAGAAAATCAGGCAATCTTTAAAGGTGAAGATGTAATTGCATTTTTTGCGAACGAAAATCAGGAAGAAGTCGATTTTGATTCTTACGAAATCATTCAGTACAATGAAGATTGTATCACCATTGAACATACTTGGGATATTTTTTCTAAAAATGACGCGGCGATTCGTCAGGATTTTAAATATCTGACAGAAGACCGCACTTCTCAGCCAATTCCTAAAAGTGTAAATGTAATTTCGCCAGAGAATATTTTTATTGAAGAAGGAGCAAAACTAGAGTTTGTAACTTTAAATGCATCGACTGGTCCTATATATATAGGTAAGAATACCGAAATTATGGAAGGAACCGTAATTCGAGGACCATTCGCTTTATGCGAAAATGCAATGGTAAAAATGTCGGCTAAGGTTTATGGAGCAACAACTGTTGGGCCTGGAAGCCGAATAGGAGGCGAGGTTAAAAACTCGGTTCTTTTTGCTAATTCAAATAAAGGGCATGAAGGATTTTTAGGAGATTCAGTTTTAGGAGAATGGTGCAATATCGGAGCAGATTCTAATAACTCGAACCTAAAGAACAATTATGAAGAAGTGAAATTATGGAGCTATGAAACAGAAGGTTTTGCTAAGACAGGACTTCAGTTTTGCGGTTTAATGATGGGAGATCACAGTAAATGCGGAATCAACACGATGTTTAATACAGGAACTGTGGTTGGGGTAAGCGCTAATATTTTCGGAAGCGGATTTCCTCGCAACTTTGTTCCAAGTTTTTCTTGGGGCGGTGCTGCCGGATTTACGACTTATTTAACTAAAAAAGCTTTTGAAACAGCAAGATTAGTGATGAGTAGAAGAAATATAGAATTTGATGCAACTGAAGCTGCAATTATGGAACATATTTTCGAGGAAACTAAAAAATGGAGAAAAGACTGATTTTAATGAGATAATTAGTCAATTAGATAATTTTTTGCAAACCCGACAGGTTTTAATAACCTGTCGGGTTTTGTTATTTTAGGGTTTTAGAGAATTTTCTAATTTTCTAATTGACACATTTTCTAATTTTACTTATTTGTCAATTTTAATAAAATCTCCTTTCATATTGAATTTTAATTCTAAACCGTTGGTAAGTTTTGTTTCATAACCAGAAGTCTCAATTTCTATTTTGGTTACATCTTCTTTAGGGAAATTAGCTTTTATATAAGAAGCAATTTTTTTCGGGATGATAGATTTTGGGACTTTGCCAGTTTTGGCGTCCACTTCTTTCCAATTTCCTTTCTTGTCAAATTCAATTTCAATTTTATTGTCAAACTGAACTTTGTATTCTGTAGAAAGAATTTCTTTGTCTTCTAGGATATAGCTCGGTTTTTTAGATCCAAAATGTGTTTTTAAGAATGTTTGGGCATTTGCTGGTAAAGCTTCTTTTTTAATTACGGTTTTTTGTGCATTTGCAGAAAAACCAAGCATCAGTCCTGCAATTACGTAAACAGCCAGTTTTAATTTCGTTCTCATATTTTGCTGATTTTTAAATTCTTATACAAGGTAAGATTTAAATTTTAAAAATAGAAACAAATCGATTTGGTTTGATTCTTTGCAATTTAGGCTTTGTTTAATTCTTTAAATTTTTGCATTATCAAATTGTCTCATTGGCAAATTATCTAATTATCACATTTTCAAAATTATCTAATTATCAAATTGGGACATTATCTAATTAAATCTATCTTTGCAGCACGAAAAAAATGGGTAGTCAAATAAACGATTAACCGATTAAACAAAATTCACAAACACAAATGATTACAGTTAACGATATTTCGGTTCAGTTTGGCGGAACTACACTTTTTAGCGACGTTTCTTTTGCTATTAATGAAAATGATAAAATTGCCCTTATGGGTAAAAATGGTGCGGGAAAATCGACACTTTTAAAGATAATTGCAGGTGTAAATAAACCTTCTACAGGAAATATTTCTGCTCCAAAAGAAGCTGTAATTGCCTATTTGCCTCAGCATTTGCTTACTGAAGATGGCGCAACTGTTATGGAAGAAGCGTCAAAAGCTTTCAGTGAGGTTTTTAAAATGAAAGCTGAAATCGACGATATCAATGAGCAATTGACCGTTCGTACCGATTATGAAAGTGACGAATACATGAAATTGATCGAAAGAGTTTCTGACTTAAGTGAGAAATTTTATGCTATCGAAGAAGTAAATTATGAAGCTGAAGTTGAAAAAGTATTATCAGGTCTTGGATTCGAACGCGAAGATTTTACACGTCAGACTTCTGAATTTTCTGGAGGATGGAGAATGCGTATCGAATTGGCTAAAATCCTTCTAAGAAAACCAGATTTGATTTTGCTGGATGAGCCTACCAACCACATGGATATTGAGAGCATTCAATGGTTAGAAGACTTCTTGTTGACTCAGGCAAAAGCAGTTGTGGTAATTTCGCACGATAGAGCATTCGTAGATAATATCACCAACAGAACTATCGAAGTTACAATGGGAAGAATTTACGATTACAAAGCAAAATATTCTCATTACTTAGAATTAAGAAAAGATCGTAGAATTCACCAGCAGAAAGCTTACGATGAGCAGCAAAAAATGATTGCTGAAAATCGTGCTTTTATTGAGCGTTTTAAAGGAACGTTTTCTAAAACAGATGCTGTTCAGTCTCGTGTAAAAATGTTGGAAAAATTAGAAATCGTTCAGGTTGATGAAGTAGATACTTCGGCATTGCGATTAAAATTCCCGCCAGCACCACGTTCAGGACAATATCCAGTTATTGTAAAGGAAATGTCTAAATCGTATGGAGATCATGTTGTTTTTAAAGATGCCAATATTGTTATCGAACGCGGACAGAAAGTGGCTTTTGTTGGAAAAAACGGTGAAGGTAAATCGACAATGATTAAAGCGATCATGAAGGAAATCGGCGTTGATTCTGGAAGTGTTGAAATCGGACATAATGCGCAAATTGGATATTTTGCACAAAACCAAGCTTCTCTGTTGGATGAAAATGCAACTATTTTTGAAACCATAGATAATATTGCTGTTGGAGATATTAGAACACAGATTAAAAATATTTTAGGAGCTTTCATGTTTCAAGGTGATGATATCACTAAAAAAGTTAAAGTACTTTCTGGAGGAGAAAAAACGCGTTTGGCAATGATTAAATTATTGTTGGAGCCAGTAAACTTATTAATTCTAGATGAGCCTTCAAACCACCTTGATATGAAAACCAAAGATATTATTAAAGATGCTTTGCGTGATTTTGACGGAACTTTGATCCTAGTTTCTCACGATCGTGATTTCCTTGACGGATTGGCAACTAAGGTTTTTGAATTTGGAAATAAACGAGTAAAAGAACATTTTGAAGATGTGGCAGGTTTCTTAGCACATAAGAAAATGGATTCTATGAGAGAGATCGAGAAATAATATTTTCATTATAACTTCAAAAAGGGCATAAGTTTTAATCTTATGCCTTTTTTTGTTTTTATAACAGTATTTTAATGCAATTTTTTTTACATAAAATATCTTTTTTTGTTATTTTAGTACTTCCATTTTCCTGTTGACTATATGCAGTTAACTTTTGAACTCAAAAATAAAGAGCTGATTTTTAAATCGCTATACAAGCATTAATGTTTCAATTTATTTTAAGCCTATGAGTAAAAGTCTATTAATGCCAATTTTTTTTCTTTTTTTTATTACGCCAACTTTTTTACATGCCCAAGGCGATTTGAATCAAGGAGCTGATAAAACCGATCAAAAAGAGAATGGCGAAGTAAAATATCCGCAGTTTAAATTAAAAGGACTCATTCAGGCGAGATATTTAGAAAGTTTTGGGGATAATGTAGATGTTTTGGGAACTCATCATTCGACAGGAGATGCAGTTCAAAGTTCTTTCGATATCAAAAGAATGCGTGTAGGCTTGAATACCAAATTGAGCGAAAATACAGAAATTGTAATTCTGGTCAATTTAGCCGATTTTAAATCAGATCCAAAAGGTAAAGTTCTTGAAAATGCTTACGGGAAATATGCTTTTAATAAATATATAGCTTTAACAGGAGGTCAGTTTCGTCCAGCTTTTGGTATTGAAGAGCTTGTTCCGGTGGATATTATTAAGTCTTTTGACTTTTCGAACCAGTATTATGAATTCGGAAAAAACGGATGGACAAGTTTCCAGATTGGAGCATCGGCAACGGGAGCTTTTGATGTTGGGAAAATTCCAATCAATTATGCGGTTTCGGTTTTAAATGGAAACGGCAAAAATCAGGAAATGGATAAAGACAACGGAAAGCAATTTTCTTCGAGATGGGTTTTAGGATTGTCAAAAGACCATAAAATTAATTTAGGTTTAAACGGAGGTTTCGGAAAGGTTTTTAAAGAAGATGTATTTGCGCTAGGAGCAGATATTACAGGCGATTTTAAACTAACCGATAAACTTAGTTTTGATCTGCAGGTCGAATATAAACAGGGAACAAACCATAATTTATATTATTCCTTGCCAGTTGAAAGCCGAACAGACAATGTTGCCGATTATCAAATGCGAGGAATTTATTTCTTGCCGAACTTTAGATATACCGTAAATTATCAAAAACTCACAGCGCTTGAATTATCGTGTCGTTACGAAACTTTCGACCCTAGTTATAAAATCAATTCAAACGTGCGGACTACTTACACGCCAATGATAAGTTTAGAATTCGGAAAATCATATACAGGCCGTATAGAGATGGGGTTTGAAATCGACAGGTTCGACAAAAGCATTCCAGATACGACAACCTATGACAATAATTTATTTTTAATTCAATTGCAGCTCAGGATTTAATTCACTTAATTTTTGTTTTTATGAAAGAAGTAAAAATTCCACAGACCCTAATTACGCTGGCAGTTTTAGTTGCCATTTGGTTTATTCCAGCTCCAGAGGGCGTTGTGTCAGAAGCATGGCATTTATTTGCCATTTTCGTAGCTACCATTTTAGGAATCATCTTAAAAGCAGCTCCTATGGGCACAATGTGTATGATTGCGATTGCGCTCACGGCAATGTCTCAGGTATTGGCCCCAGGAGATCCTGGAAAATCGATCACATTAGCATTAAAAGGATTTGGCGATAAAGTAATTTGGCTGATCGGAATTTCGTTTTTCATCGCGAGAGGATTTATAAAAACAGGTTTAGGAAATAGAATTGCTTTCCTATTCATAAAAATATTCGGAAAAAGTTCTTTAGGGCTAGCTTATGGTTTAGGATTGGCAGATTTGGTTTTGGCGCCAGCCGTTCCAAGTAATACCGCTAGAGGAGGGGGAATTGTTTATCCGATAATGAAATCAATGTCGATGAGTTTTGGCTCAATGCCAGACAAACCCGAAACGCATAGAAAATTAGGTGCTTATTTGACTTTGAATAGTTATAACATGAATTTGATTGCTTCTTCTATGTTTTTAACAGGGACGGCTAGTAATCCCATGTGTCAGAAGTTTGCGCTTAATTTGGGAATAAAAATAAGTTGGATGTCTTGGGCTGCTGCAGCGATTGTTCCTGGTTTATGTGCTTTTCTTGTAATTCCGTTTGTGTTGTATAAAATTTATCCTCCAGAATTAAAAAAAACTGGTGATGCTCCGCAGATTGCTACGCAGAAATTAAAAGAAATGGGCGCCATTACAAGAGATGAATGGATGATGCTGCTAACATTTTTCATTCTGCTTTTTCTTTGGATGACAGGAGATTTGTTCTCTATCGATGCAACAACAACCGCCTTTATCGGATTGGTGATTTTGCTTTTAACTTCAGTTTTGACTTGGGATGATGTAAAAGCCGAAAAAGGAGCTTGGGATACCATTGTTTGGTTCTCTGTTTTGGTGATGATGGCCAGTTCGCTTAATGAATTAGGTTTTATTGCATGGTTTAGTGATCTCGTAAAAGCAGAAATTGGCGGATTAAGCTGGCAAATGGCTTTTCCGATAATTGTTTTGGTGTATTTCTTTAGCCATTATCTTTTTGCAAGTGCAACCGCACACGTTGCGGCAATGTATGCGGCTTTACTTGGTGTTGGTGTTTCGCTTGGAATTCCGGGATTATTGCTAGCTTTTATGCTTGGCTTTGTCGGATCTCTTTACGGAACTTTAACGCACTATGGTCATGGTCCGGCACCCGTATTTTTCGGGAGCGGTTACGTTGACCTAAAGAGCTGGTGGGTTAAAGGACTTATAACCGGTTTGGTTATGCTCTTGATTTATATGGTAATTGGAGGATTATGGCTCCGAGTAATTGGATATTTTTAGATTCTAATTCCAGGAGGAAGTAGTTCTTTATATCTTGGATTTTTTTTGAAAAAAGAAACAATTTTTGGATGAATAGGAACTACTCTGTAATTTTTTTCAGCACTTAAATCTAATATATTTTTAAGTAAAGTGTTGATTGTTTCTTCGTTCTCGTATGAATCAGGTTTGTTGATTTTAGTTAAGAAGATTTTTTTTTCTTGAAATTGATACTCAACTGCTAACATACCTTCAGGGATGACAGTTTCGAATTGGCGTGCAAAAGTGTTGTCTTTGATTTCCATAGTTACAGAAGTTTCCATAGTAATTTCTTGTTAGGTTATTGGTAAATAGTGAATTTGGGACTCGAAATTTTATTGAAAGAAAATTCTTTATAAGTTTTGATTTCAAAAAATATTTCGAAATGCAAAGGTAATCATTTGATTTTCAATATTAAATTATTTTTTGCGGCTATAAACTTTAAGTAATTGTTTCGAAGCTCAATTTTTTTTAAATCGTTTTAAAATAGGTCTGAAATTTGATTGTCATGATATTAAAAAAAGTAACTTTATTCTTTAGAATAAATATCTTAATGGTAATTTCATTTTAATGTTATGAGTAAAATTCCAGTTTATTTTATGCCCGGTCTGGCAGCGAGTTCGTCTATTTTTGAAAGAATAAAATTGGATGAAGATATTTTTGAAACGCATCTTCTCGAGTGGGAAATTCCAAATCCAAAAGAATCTTTATCAGATTATGCGCTTCGAATAAGTAAAAATATTAAAGAAGAAAATCCGGTTTTAATCGGAGTTTCTTTCGGCGGAATCTTAGTGCAGGAAATCTCAAAGCATATTAAAGCGCGAAAAGTCATTATTATATCAAGCGTAAGAAGCAATCATGAATTTCCTAGACGGATGAAAATAGGAAAGCGAACAAAAGCTTATAAGCTAATCCCCATGCAGTTGATTCTCAATATTGAGAAATTGGCTAAGTTTTCTTTTGGCGAAAAAGTCAATAAAAGAATAAAATTATATGAGAAGTTTTTATCTGTGCGCGATTTAGGTTATCTGCAATGGGCTGTAGAAAGTGTAATTCTTTGGGATCGCGATCAAATTGATGAAAATGTGGTTCATATTCACGGAGATCAAGACGAAGTTTTTCCGATTAAGTATATCAATAAATGCATTTTAGTTAAAGGAGGAACTCATATTATGATTCTCAATAAGTATAAATGGCTAAATGAGAATTTGCCTTCGATAATACTGGAGTAAAACTTCAATTTTAAAATTCCAAATTACAAATCTTTATGCATGCAATTTTGTCATCCTGAGGAACGAAGGATCACACTCGTAGCTCGATAAAGATTGGCGATATCCTGTGTGGAATTTCTAGTGTGATCCTTCGTTCCTCAGGATGACAAACTATGCGTAAAATAGCAGTTAAGAAAAATCTAAACTCAACAATCTAAAATAAAAAATCCCAAACTCTTTTGGAATTTAGGATTTCAATATTGGAATTTAAAGAAAATTTAAATTTTCTTCATTTGTTCTTTCATCATAGAGATTTGCTCTTTCAGCATTCCTTGTTTGTCTAATTTTTTAGCTTCATTTAATAAATTAGTCGCTTCCAACTTTCTTCTGCGTGACATGGCAACTCCTGCAAGGTTTAATTTAGCTACAGCCAAATCCATATCCATTGATAGTCCAAGTTCGATTGCTTTTTTGAAGTGTTTCTCTGCTTGGTTGATATTGGTTTGAGACAGCATGATACCTTGCAAATAGTTTAAGTATCCTTGTTGTTTTCTTACTAATGCTCCTTCAGGGTTTTTGATATATGATAACCATTTATTAGCCCCTTCAAAGTCTTGTTTTCTTAATTTAAGGAAGGCTAAAAGGATAAATTCGTTTTTGAAATAAAGAAAAATCGGAATTGCAGTCAATAAGATAAGGAATATTCCGTTCCCGATATTACTTTCTGTAAATTGCCAAATGCCCGCCACTACAAGAAGTCCGGCCAAAATAAGTTTAATATTCTTGTGAAACATAATTAATGTAAATTTGTGATTGCAAAGATAGTAAAAGGAATTAAAAATATTTTTATAAAAGTACTTGCTAGAAAAAAAAGTCTTTGTATATTTGCACTCGGTTTTTGAATAACGATATCAAAAACAAATTAATAAGTTAATAGATACCATTTTTAAAGATACAAAGCAATGAGCAAAAGAACATTTCAACCATCGAAAAGAAAAAGAAGAAATAAGCACGGATTTATGGACAGAATGGCTTCTGCGAATGGAAGAAAAGTTCTAGCGCGTAGAAGAGCAAAAGGAAGACATAAATTAACTGTTTCTAGCGAGCCTAGACACAAAAAATAATGTTTGTATAAACATACATAAGGCGATTACTTTTTTAGTATCGCCTTTTTTTATACCTTTTCGGTACAAATTTTTTCAACTTTCTAGTTTATAACGCACTAGAGAGGTTTTTAAATCGTAAATAACTACACAATACATACAAAATGCCTAAAGACACATCAATAAAATCAGTTTTAATAATAGGTTCAGGACCTATTGTTATTGGCCAAGCTTGCGAATTCGATTATGCGGGATCTCAATCTGCACGTTCGATTCGTGAAGAAGGAATTGAGGTTATCTTGATTAACTCGAATCCAGCGACAATTATGACCGACCCATCTATGGCTGATCATATTTATTTGAAACCTTTAACGACAAAATCGATTATTGAGATTCTTAAGGAACATCCGCAAATTGATGCAGTTCTTCCAACAATGGGAGGACAAACTGCTTTGAACTTGTGTTTGGAGGCTGAAGAAAAAGGAATCTGGCAGGATTTCGGAGTAAGATTAATCGGTGTTGATGTAAACGCAATTAATATTACTGAAGACAGAGAGCAGTTTAAACAGCTTTTAGAAAAAATCAATGTACCAACAGCGCCAGCAAAAACAGCTACATCTTACTTAGAAGGAAAAGAAATTGCTCAGGAGTTTGGTTTCCCGCTTGTAATCCGTCCTTCGTTCACACTTGGAGGAACAGGAGCAGCTGTGGTGTACAAAAAAGAAGATTTTGATGAGCTTTTAACTCGCGGACTTGAAGCTTCTCCAATCCACGAAGTTTTGATCGACAAAGCTTTAATGGGATGGAAAGAGTACGAGCTAGAGCTTTTAAGAGATAAAAATGACAACGTTGTAATTATCTGTTCTATCGAAAACATGGACCCAATGGGAATCCACACTGGAGATTCGATTACAGTAGCGCCAGCGATGACTTTATCGGATACCACTTTCCAAAAATTACGTGACTACGCTATCTTAATGATGAGAAGTATCGGAAATTTTGCGGGAGGATGTAATGTACAATTCGCAGTTTCGCCAGACGAAAAAGAAGATATCGTAGCGATTGAAATCAACCCTCGTGTATCTCGTTCTTCTGCTTTAGCATCAAAAGCAACTGGATATCCAATTGCCAAAATCGCTTCTAAACTAGCTTTAGGATACAACTTAGATGAATTGCAAAACCAAATTACAAAATCTACTTCGGCTCTTTTCGAACCAACTTTAGATTATGTAATCGTAAAAATACCACGTTGGAACTTTGATAAATTTGAAGGTTCAGACAGAACTTTAGGTCTTCAGATGAAATCTGTAGGTGAGGTTATGGGAATCGGACGTTCTTTCCAAGAAGCGCTTCACAAAGCAACTCAATCTCTAGAAATTAAGAGAAACGGTTTAGGTGCTGACGGAAAAGGATATAAAAATTACGAACAAATTATCGAGAAACTAACTTATGCAAGCTGGGATCGTGTATTCGTAATTTATGATGCAATCGCAATGGGAATTCCGTTGAGCACAATCCACGAAATTACAAGAATCGATATGTGGTTCTTGAAACAATACGAAGAGCTTTATACTTTAGAAAAAGAAATCTCAAACTACAAAGTTTCGAATCTTCCAAAAGAATTATTGCTTGAAGCGAAACAAAAAGGTTTTGCAGACAGACAATTAGCGCACATGATGAGTTGTCTCGAAAGTGAAGTGCATACTTTACGTATGGAACAGAAAATCAACCGTGTGTTTAAATTGGTTGATACTTGCGCGGCTGAGTTTAAAGCGCAGACGCCTTATTACTACTCAACTTTTGAGGCAGAAATCGAAAAACCAAATGGTGAGCGTTTTGTTGATAACGAAAGCATCGTAACAGATAGAAAGAAAGTGATCGTTTTAGGTTCTGGACCAAACAGAATTGGACAAGGAATTGAATTTGATTACTCTTGTGTACACGGAGTTTTAGCGGCTAAAGAATGCGGTTACGAAACGATCATGATTAACTGTAATCCTGAAACAGTTTCTACAGACTTTGATACGGCTGATAAGTTATACTTCGAGCCAGTTTTCTGGGAGCACATTTATGACATTATCCAGCACGAAAAACCAGAAGGTGTGATCGTTCAGCTTGGAGGTCAGACAGCTCTTAAATTGGCTGACAAACTTTCTAAATATGGTGTAAAAATCATCGGAACTAGTTTTGATGCACTTGACTTGGCAGAAGATAGAGGACGTTTCTCAGACTTATTGACTGAGTTAAACATTCCTTTCCCAAGATTCGGAATCGCTGAAACGGCTGATGAAGCTTCGAAATTAGCTGATACTTTAGATTTCCCACTTTTAATCCGTCCTTCTTATGTATTAGGAGGTCAGGGAATGAAGATTGTAATCAACAAAAAAGAGCTTGAAGAGCACGTAATTGATTTGCTGAAAGCAATTCCAGGAAACAAATTGCTTTTAGATCATTATTTAGCTGGAGCAATCGAAGCTGAAGCTGATGCCATCTGCGATGCTGATGGAAATGTGTACATCATCGGAATTATGGAGCACATTGAGCCTTGCGGTGTTCACTCTGGAGATAGTAACGCAACATTGCCTCCTTTCAACTTAGGAGAATTCGTAATGCAGCAAATTAAAGATCACACACATAAAATTGCTAGAGCTTTAAAAACAGTTGGATTAATCAACATCCAGTTTGCGATTAAAGACGATACAGTTTATATTATCGAGGCAAACCCAAGAGCTTCAAGAACAGTTCCGTTCATTGCAAAAGCTTATGGAGAGCCTTACGTAAATTACGCTACTAAAGTAATGTTAGGCCACAATAAAGTAACTGATTTTGATTTCAACCCACAATTAAACGGTTTTGCAATCAAACAACCTGTTTTCTCTTTCAGCAAATTCCCGAACGTTAACAAAGCGCTAGGACCAGAAATGAAGTCAACAGGAGAAAGTATCTTGTTTATTGATGACTTAAAAGACGACCAATTCTACGAATTGTACTCTAGAAGAAAAATGTATTTGAGTAAATAATCTCAGGTTCTATTATAAAAGAAAAGCTCCAATGAAAATTGGAGCTTTTTTATTAGGGTTTGATTTTTACTATTTTATTGTCTTTAATGATGACTAATTCACTATTAGATTTTTTTTTGAATTCGATCAGCTTTTCGTAAACTTTGTTCATTCCATCGACTATTTTTTGCTGATTTACAGATCTTTTATATTCTTTCATTCCAATATTTTTTTAAATTATAGAATTTAGTTTCATTTAAAATTTTCATTTCAGTTTCAAAAGACTTTTCTGCTATTAATTCAGGTATTCCAAATGAATTATCAAAAATAAGTACTTCGTCAACAATTTCGAGATAAATTTCGAAGAGATTTTTAATTCCGTTTACGTATCTACGTTTTATAACATCTATTTCAATGTTATGTCCTCCTTCAAGAACTCTAGTTTTAACTCTTTCAATTGCTAAATCAACTGTTTCTAGCCAAAAAAATAAAAGAGTAGTATTGTATTTTTCTTTTTTTGCTTGAATAATTTTAGATTTATAGCTTTTAGTTGCTAATGTGGTTTCAAAAGCAAAGGTTATATTTCCGTCCAAGAGTTCATTAATTCGATTAAGCATTATTCTTCCTGCTTCAAAAGATACTTTTTCAGGCTGAAAAGGAGATAGTCCTTTTGCTATTTCATCAGCATTTACAAATTCTTTACAATTTAAAATTTCTGGCAAAATGGTAAAGGAAGCAGTTGTTTTCCCCGCTCCATTGCATCCTGAAATAATATAAAGATTTTTGCTCATTAATACAAAGGTAAGAAATACCTATTATAATTATCAATTTTTATTTGCCCGCTCAAATGACGACCAATTCTTCGAATTGTACTCTAGAAGAAAAATGTATTTGAGTAAATAATTAAATAATCTCAGGTTCTATTATAAAAGAAAAGCTCCAATGAAAATTGGAGCTTTTTATTTCTGAAATTGTTTGAAACTTTATTCGCCTTGATTAAAGTTCATATTATCTCTAGTGTTTTTTTGAACTGAAATAGCACCAAACAATGCCAATAGAAAAGCAAAAGCATAGAATCCTTTTTCGCTTGGAAGAATCGTTGCATTCCAAAGTCCAACAACTAAAAGAACGATTGATAATAATGTTCCAAACCAGCAGATTCCGTAGTAAATATCAGTAACAGGAAGTTTTTCTAATCGGTCTCTTACGCTTTTTTGCAGCGAAACAACAGCAAAAAGTCCGAACATTAGAACGGTGAAATAATATCCTTTTTCGTTTAAAAGCATTTCGGCTCTGGCAAGTCCAACAATAAAACCGATTGTCCCGGCTCCAAGTGCAACCCAAGATGCAGCGATAAAGGCATTTGATGTTTTTTGTATCATAATTTATTATTTTGGTAAGCCACAAATATAATTAAATTAGATTCATGCCAAAATAAAAACACGATTTTTTATTCAGTAAAATCTTTCAAATGTAAAAGGAAAAGCTCCGTAATTGGAGCTTTTCTTGTTTTAAAAAGTAAGATGTTTTTTTATTTTTTAAGCAATTGTTCTAAAGGTTTTAATTGCTCCATGTCTATTTTAGAGTTTTGTAAAACAGACATTAAGGTCATAATATTATTCGGATTCATATCTTCGCCTAACACACGAACTACTGCAAAACCATTTTCTTTTCTGTTGGCAAAAATGACAAACTCTTTAATGTTGTCGTCACTTCCGACGTAGCTTATAGAAGCGCCTTCTTTACCAGAGCCGAACTTCATTAATTCTTGATATTTAGGATCTTTTAATATGGCTTTTACTTTGTTTCTTTCTGCCTCAAATTCTGTTTGATTGTTTTGATCTGCTTTAAAAGCCAGAATATTCATTTTGTCAAACGAATTCAAAGCCTCGTTTTGCTCAGCTGATAATTTGGTTTTATCAACATTCAAAATGTTTGGTGAAATATCTAAAGCAATAAAATCTTTTTTCTCTGAATTCTCAACGAAATATTTTTGCAGAGATGGTTCAGAATTACAGCTCCCCAAAGTTAGAAGAGCTGTAAGTGCTAGTATGAAGATGTTGTTTTTCATTTTTATTTTTTGCCTTTAGAAGCTTTCTTTAGGTCTGTACCGCCAGGAAGTTGCATTTTATCTGTTAATACCGAAATCTCGTTTAAGTCAAAATTACCAGTTAAAGATAGTAAAACAGTTTCATCATTTTTTGCACCGTCAACATACATTAAAAGTTCTCTTATCTGCGTGTCTGTAGCGCCAGATTTTACCATTATTCTAACGTTTTTTCCGCCATCATTTACTCGCATTAATTCTTCTAAACCGGCAGTTTTTACATATTTATCGGCAGTAGCTTTCATGTCGGCTTCGATTTTTGGATTTTTAGTAGTAAATACTTTTAAGTAATCTAGTTTTTTGATTAGAGCAATATATTGCTGAGTCTCTTTATCAGAAGCATCAGTTTTTACTTTGCTCATTAAATCAAACATTTTTTTGTTTACAATTACTGAGGTTACATCATCCTGACCATCAAATTTGTCAAAAGCACTTTGTGCATAAAATGTGGTTGAAACGAATGCGAAGACTAAAGTTATAATGAAATTTCTCATGATTATTTTTGTTTAATTACTGTTTAAAAATTTTGTTTTTTGATTGTTCATATTCCTTAATGTAGTGTACACTTTCAATACCTACATTAACATTGTTTGATAATAAAGCCAAAGCTTTTTGAGTTGCTTTTAAGGCTTCTTCGGGATCATCGTAAGTTCCTAATTCTGCTTGCGAAGCTACTGCAGTAGTTTCATTTTTTTTGCTAACAAAAAAGTAAGTTCCGATTCCGAGCAAAACAACAGCAGAAGCTGCAATCGATAACCACGCCACGTTTCGTTTCTTAGTTTGTAGTGGAATCTCATACGTCGATTTCTGTTCTCTTGCTTGAGAGAAATAGCCAAACATAGGTTTGTATTGCTCCAAATGCTGCGCAACATTTGATGAAGAAAAATATTCTTTTAATTGATTTTCTTCAGCAATAGAAGTTTCTCCCTGAAAGTATTTTTCTAATATATCTTCTATTTTATTTAGTTCCATAAAGGTGTGTATTTGTCATTGATTCTCTAATTTTTTTTCTCGCTCTAGAAAGTGCCACTCGTATTGCTGTTTCGTTCATATTTACGATTTTGGCTATTTCTTCAAATTCATATTGTTCAACATCCCGAAGCTGAATTAATAGCTGCATTTGTTCGGGCATTTCGTTTATAATTTTTTCGACCCATTCTAAACTATCTTGGTCTTCTAATTTCTTATCCAATTGAGGTTGCCGATCGGTAAAATTATTATGCACAATCTGCAGATTGCTGGCTCTTTTAGATTTCAGCTGATCGAGACAATAATTTTTGGTCATGGTCATCGCCAATGCTTCGACGCTATTGTAGCTTTGCAGATTATCTTTTTTGTTCCATAATTTTACCATTACTTCCTGAGTGGCATCTTCTGCTTCTTCAGTGCTGGTAAGCAATCTTTTTGCCAGACGAAAAACTTTGTCTTTGAAAGGATTTATTAATTCTATAAATACAACTTGGTTCATTAATAATGATGGTTAATCGTTAGCTTATATATTCAAGACGAGGCACAATTATATTTGTTACAACAAAAAATAAAATATTTTTTTATGTAAAAAAATACTGCTTTTGTGACGAAGCTAAAACTAAAGATACTACTTTTACGTTTATTCAGAATATAGATAACTACACGATATGAAAACAACTTTAAAGAGTATACTTTTTCTCTTTTTATTCGCTTTTTCTTTACAGTCTTGTGAAGATCAGGATGATGTAGCTGCTCCGGCAGACTTGCAGATTAATAATTTTATATGGAGAGGATTAAATGAGGTTTATTTGTGGCAACAGGATGTTCCAAATCTAGCTGATGGCCGTAATTTGCAACCAGATTTCGATCAGTTTTTAAGAGGATATTCTAAACCAGAAGATTTGTTCGAAGATTTATTGAACAAACCTGTAAGCAAATATCCAAACGGAGATGCCATTGATCGTTTCAGCTGGATTGTTGACGATTATACTGTTCTAGAGCAGGAATTAAGCGGTGTTACAAAAAATAACGGTGTCGATTTTAGATTGAGCCGTGTGGCTTCAGGGTCTAATGATGTAGTAGGTTTTGTGCGATATATTATTCCAAACTCTGACGCTTCTACAAAAGCTATTAAACGCGGTGATTTATTTACGAGTGTGAACGGAACAAAACTTACGGTTTCTAATTATCAGGAATTATTATTAAATCAGGATAGTTACACTTTAAATCTGGCAGATTACAATGGATCGAGTTATGTTTTGAATGGAAAGTCAGTTTCCTTGACTAAAACTGTTTTAGAAGAGAATCCTATTTTAATCAATAAAGTAATTACTTCTGGAAGCCATAAAATTGGTTATTTAATGTATAATGGTTTTTATCCTGGATATGATGATAAATTGAATCAGGCTTTTGGCGAATTGAAATCGCAAGGGATTACAGATTTAGTTTTAGATCTTCGATACAATGGAGGAGGATCTGTTACCTCTTCAATAAGACTTTCTAGTATGCTTACAGGACAGTTCGATACTCAGATTTTTGCAAAAACGCAATTTAACAGTAAGTGGATGAAAGATATGACTGCTGAAGATTTGGAAAGTTTGAATTATAGATTTGTGAATAATATTGACGGAAAAGCATTAAACAGCTTAAATTTAACTACAGTCTATATTATTACAACTGCAAGTACAGCATCTGCCAGCGAATTGGTTATAAATGGTTTAAAGCCTTATATCAACGTAGTTCAGCTTGGAGAAACTACAACGGGTAAAAATGTTGGTTCGTATACGATTTATGATTCCGAAACTTTATTTACTAAAAAAGGAATTAATCCAAATCATAAATATGCGATGCAGCCTCTAGTTTTTAAAATTTCTAATTCTGCCGGTTTTGGAGATTACACGCAAGGTTTGCAGCCAACGTATCAGCAGTACGAAAGAGTAAGTACCTATGGAGTTTTAGGAGATCCTTCTGAACCTCTGCTTAATTTGGCGATTTCAAAAATTACAGGAACAACAGCCAAAAGAATTTTTGATGATTCTGCACCAAATACCCCTTATCTGACAGATTCAAAAATCATAAACGGATTAAGACACGGAATGTATTTTCAAGATATTCCGAAAGGACATTAATCTAATAGGATATAAAAATAGAAAAGGCTTTCAGAAATGAAAGCCTTTTCCATAAAAAACAAAAACTAATTTTAAAGTATAATATTAATTATTAAAGTAGAATCCGTTTGAACCTACACCAACAGCTAATTCTTTTTGTAAAACTCCAGATAAATTATAGATAAAAGCTTTACTATCTTTATCAAATTTTGCATCGGCAATATAAATGCGGTTGTTTTCTACAGCAAAACCGTAAACGTAGCTCGCTGGCGAGTTTACAATTGCCGTAGTAGAAGGTGTTGTTGCATTGATATCCATAGCATAAACAGAGCTTCCAGCAGTATAATAGATTTTGTTGTCTTCAATATCCATAAAACCTAGACCAGCTAAGCTCTCTGGAAATGCAATTCTAGATATAGATTTATCAGACAGTTTTACTTTTACAATTTCACCTGATCCAGAATAAGGAGCTCTCAAAATAAATAAAGTTCCGTTTTCTTCTTCAATAGAATCTCCGCTAGAGCCAATTTCTACTGTTTCTATGGCCTTTGTTGCAATATTTACAATTAATAATTTAGTGCTGCTGTTAGGTTCTGTAATGTATAATTTGCCATTTTCTAAAATTAATCTGTTTGCAGTGGCATTTAATTCGATTTTTGATTCGACGGTATTAGTAGCCAGATTAATTACAGCAACATAATCGTCAGTGTCTCCAGTTGCTGGATTGATATAAGAATATGTATTTGCATTTGTTACATACGCTTTTCCGTCTTTCACAACTCCGTATCTTGGGTTTGCAAGACCAGAATCAATCTTTGCGATCAATTTAAAAGTATAACGGTTTACAACATTGATTACATTTGATCCTCCTGAAATGATGTATGCGCGATCTCCATCAAAAAAGATATTTTGCAGATATCCGCCAATTAAATCAGAACCGTTGGCAGAAGCATAAACATCTTTGGTAAAAGAGGTGAAATCATCGCTTGAGAAAGAAACGCTTCCGACATCTGAACTTCCTTCATTTAAAATAAAAAAACCATTGTCGTAAGCACCTTTAGGATCATCGTTGTCATCACTTGAACAAGAAGCGAATAATGAAATGCTTAACGCTATTAAAAGTAATTTACTAAACTTCATATATTAAAATTTTAAGGTTAAATACATATTGAAATTGCGACCAGGCATTGGTCTGTTTTCTAGACTTTCGTAATCTTTATTGAAAAGATTTAAAACTTGAAAACCTACTTTGAAAGAATCTAAAAATTTTAGATCGTAATCGATTCCGATATTTGAAACCGTATAATCGTTAATGATTTCATCAGGATCGTTATCGGCTCTCGTGTAAACAAATCCGTTATAAAGGATTTGGTAATATGCGCTTATTTTATCTCGAGAATACGAAACAGCTCCTGTAGCTTTATTGAATGGAACAAAAAAGATCTGATTTTTAGTTTTTTCATCTTGCGAAACCGTATAAGCATAGGTAGCGTTTACAGCAAAAATATTTTTGCCATAGCTTTTCTTCCAGCCCAATAGGGTTTCGGTTCCATAACTAATTACCTTATCTTGGTTTTGGGGAGTCCAAATTCCGTTTGTACCTGGAACCCATTGCAACATATCGGTAATTTTCATATAATAAAAATTCTGCGTCCAAGTCAGATTTTTGAATGTAAACACATTGCCAATTTCTCCCTGATAAGAGCTTTCAGGCTTTAAGTTTGGATTTCCTCCTTCATCCCAATACAAATCATTATAGGTTGGAATTCTGAAGTTTCGAGAAACATTCAATTTCAGATTATACCAATCATTAAATTTATAAGAAGATCCTAAATTGAATAAAACAGGCGATTTGTAATTATTTGTAAATTCTTTTCTAATGCCCAATTCGTTTTTCCAATTTGCGCCAAAATCTTGTCTGACTAATAAAGCGGCAGAACTGATTTCGCGAATATGGCTTCCAAAACTTGTTCCGTAACCGTTTGTTCTGCTATAGTCTGCAATTCCGTTTATGTGAGTTGATTTAAATAAATGATAATCGACATCAAGCTTTGTAATTAAGTTCTCGGTTTTTCCGTATGTATAATTTTTTAAAGCGTTATTGGCAAAATACTGATAGTTTTCGAAAATATAAGCCGTTTTGAAATTGGTTTTTAGTTTACCATAAGTTCCATCATATTCCAAAAGATTTCTATTGAAACCGTTTATATATTTGCTTTTTGTTTCAGTTTCTGTAATCAACGAGGTGTTTCGATCAGTATTTGAAGTCTGGCTGTACAGTTTTAAAATATGGTTTTTGTTGAATTTATAGCCAACATTGGCACTAAGTGTAATAATATCGTATTGGCCATTTTGATTCCATCGCTGTTCGCCTCTCCAGGTATATCGATTTAAATATTTATAATCGTTTGTCGAGCTGTTTTTAGAAAATCCGATTTGAGTACTCCACTTTTTGTTGGAAATAGCAGTTTTATAATTAATTCCAATCGTATTAAAACTGCCGTAATCTAGTCTTAAATTATTCTCAAAACGATTATAAAATAACAGATCGTTATTTAAGTGTACGGTTCCTCCAACAGCACCGCTTCCGTAAATAACGCTTCCGCCACCAGCCTTTACGCTTACAGAATTATAATCGGAACCTGAAATAGTATTAAAATCCGTGCTTCCATTCATTTGAGAATTGATGTTTATTCCATTCCAAATTACTGCCGTTTGAGAAGAAGTTGTCCCTCTGAACGAAACTGTAGAAAGCATTCCGCGTCCGTATTCTTTAAAATATAGAGTCGAATTGAAGTTTAATAAATCGGTTAAGAGCGCTTCGTTTTTATTGATTATAGAATCATTCAGTTTTAAAACGGATTGTGAAGCCGAGTAAGTCCTTAAATTTTTGTCTGAAACAAAAACTTCTTTAAGACTGGTAATAGAATCGTTTTGCGCCAAAATAATCTGACACATCACAAATAAGCAAAAAGTAAAAAATCGTTTTATAGTCATAATTTCTTCACTCTTTTTCCCGAGAGCTCGATAATTGTTACAAAGGCAGGTCTCCTGGCTCGCGTCTTGCTGTTTACCTTCCCATTCGCCGTGACGAACAGTGGTTTGTAGTTAACAGCAAGCATTCATTTGAACTTAGCTTACAGTTGCGGGTACAGCTCAAGAATTTACTTGATTCCCTTTTAATGTGTTTTTTAAAATAAAAACACAACCTTAATTTGCTGCAAAGATAAAGTTAAAAATATTGAATATTCAAATTTGTTTTACGTTTCATTAAAAAATATAAACAATTTTTATTAAAAATCGATTTTTATAACTTGCCCGAAATCAACTTTGTTGCTGAAAGCATCCCTTAAAGGCAGTGAACTCTGATGGCATAAAATGCTTCTGATGATTCCGGCGTGAGCAACAATTATAATTGGCTGATTTGTTGTAGAAATGGCTTCAGATAAAAATTGACCAACTCTTTCATGGAGTTCTGCAAAAGATTCTCCGTTTAAAACTTTAATATTTACAAAATCCTCCATCCACGGATTAAGTTCTTCTGACGGAATTTCGTTCCAGCTTTTTAATTCCCAATCGCCAAAATTCATTTCTTTTAAACGCTCGTCTTCCTTATAAGAAACGGTTTTAATATTTTCTTGAATGTGTTTGGCTAAAATAACGCAACGCTTTAACGGACTAGAGAAAATAATTGCCTTCGAAGGAAGTTCAGAAATAATTCTGCCGAAAATTTCATCAAACGGAACTGCAATATCAACGTCTGATTGTCCGTAACAGATTCCTTTTTCGCAGATGGTTTCGGTATGACGAACTAGATAAATTTCCATAAAAATAAAATGCTTAAATAAAAGACCACTTCGCATACCTGTTGTGTTGCTCCGAGACAATCTCCAGTATAGCCATCAATCCATTTCTGGAAATAGCGAGCTAAAAAATATCGCGTTATAAAAACAGGAATTATGGCAAGAAGAAGTTTTAAATCGAAACGAGAAAATACAATTAACGGAATTAATCCAAAAAAGAAAGAGCCAAAAACTTCTTTCCAAGTATATTGTTTTGCAATCGGTTTGCTTTTGCTCGAAGCATCATCACGAGAATATTCATGCGTGAAAATAATGCTGATTGCTGCCAAGCGACTTATAGAATGCGCAGAAATAAATAAGAGAAAAATTTTAAAAACTGCCATGTCATCATAAACTTGAAATATTATAATAGATTCTGAAAGCAATCTGAATTTTAATAAAAATAGCAAAACCAATCCAATTGCTCCATAGGCGCCAATCGCACTATCTTTCATAATCATCAAGATTTTTTCTTTGGTCCAGCCTCCACCAAATCCATCACAGACATCAGCGAATCCGTCTTCATGAAATGCACCGGTAGTTAAAATAGAAGCAATAATCGCTAGTATAACAGCAATTTCTGATGAAAGAAATTGGGCAAATATAGAATAGGCCAAAAATGAAATAGTCCCAACAATCCATCCGATAAAAGGAAAATATCTCGTCGCTTTATTTAAATAATCTGGATGATGCGTAATGTTTTTTGGACATGGAATTCTGGTGTAAAACATTAAGCACGTGAAGAAAATGTGTAGTTCTTTTTTCATTTATAAAATTGGTAATTGTAATTTTATGACTGTAAACTGAGACCGAGACTGAAAACTATTTCCTACTCACTCCCGCACTTTCAAAACTAGCCATTTCATTCAAAAAAGCCTCAGCCGATTTTAAAATAGGAAACGCAACAGCACAGCCCGTTCCTTCTCCCAAACGTAAATCGAGATTTAAAATAGGTTTTGCTTCCAGATAATTCAATAATTCTGAATGTGCTTTTTCGGCAGAACAATGGCAGAAAACAGCATTTTGTTTGATATTCGGATTTATTTTAAAAGCAATCAAATAGGCAACAGTACAAATAAAACCGTCCACCAGAATTAGCATTTTATTTTCAAAAGCACTCAGCATTCCGCCTGCCATTTGAATAATTTCAAAACCTCCAAAATAGGAGAGTTGCGATAGTATTTCGGCTTGACCGGAATAACTTTCAATTGCTTTTTTGAGTAGATTTTGTTTTAAAAGTAGTTTCTCTTTTTCAACTCCAGTCCCCTTTCCAACACAATCTTCAATAGGAAAATCGGTTAAAAGACTCATTAAAACAGAAGCTGTCGAGGTATTTCCAATTCCCATTTCACCAAAACCAATACAATTTGAACCAGATTTTGCGATATTTTCAACAATCGATTTTCCTTTCTCAAAACATAACTGAACTTCAGATTCGCTCATTGCCGGAACATGAAGAAATGACTGAGTTCCTTTGGCAATTTTTGCATCTATTAACTTTGCATTGGTTGGGAAATCATAATTAACGCCCGAATCTACAATTGATAATTCGATATTATTCTGATTGCAAAACACGTTTATTGCTGCGCCACCATCGAGAAAATTATTGACCATTTGTCGCGTAACATCTTGTGGATAGTCACTTACACCATGATTTGCGATTCCGTGATCGGCTGCAAAAACTACAATATTAGGTTTTAAGATTTTTGGATTCAAAGTTTCGAAAACGGTTGCCATTTGAAAAGCCAATGCTTCCAAAGTTCCCAAAGAACCGACAGGTTTTGTTTTAGAATCTATTTTGTCTTGTAAAAGAGTGTAGAAGTCAGAATTGTTTTGGAATTTGTTTTCCGATTTCAAATCAAAAGCAGGAACATTTATTTGATGAATTTCATTGATTTCTGTGCAAATAGGAGCTTCCAGTTTTTGTTTCCAATGCAATTGCTGCAGCATTGGCTGATTGTTATAATTGGTAGCTGGTTTTCCAATGCAGAAATAACCAAGCGGTTCTATATTTTCGGGTAAATCAAGGATTTTTTTAAACTGATAATAATTGAGAATCGAAACCCAGCCCATTCCGAAACCTTGTTCTGTTAGTGAAAGCCAGATATTTTGCGCCGCACAAACTGTGCTGAATTTCACCGCTTCATTACTGCCAATAGTTCCAATCGTAAACTGATTTAAAACAGAACGGTCATAAGCAATGATTAGTCCGATTGGCGCTTCTTCGATAGCTTCTAGTTTAAGTGATCTGTAAAGTTCTTTCTGTTTGGGATTGTCGGTTAGTTCCTCGGCTTTTTTATTGTAGTCTAAAAAAAGCTTTTTAATAGACGTTTTAACTTCATCTGATTTAATGATATAATATCTTGTCGCATCGGTTAGTCCAACAGATGGTGCCCAATGTCCAGCCTGTAAAGCTTTCTGAATTACTTCATCTGGAACTTCATCGGCTGTAAAATGTCGTGTGTCGCGGCGTGATTTTAATATATCGTCTAAATTGCTCATTTTTAAAAATCAATGACAATTTCAAAAATCAATGGCAATGTGAATCCTGAAATCTTTATTTTTTGTAAAGTTAAAATATTCGTTTTGCAATTAGGACGTAATATTTAGAATTTATTTTAAAATCAATGAGAATATTGATTTTTGAAATTGTTATTGATATTGAAGTTTGCTATCCTTTTATTTTAACTGGAATTCCAGAAACCATCAATACAACTTGATCTGCGTTTGTAGCAAGAAACTGATTCATCCAACCTTGGAGTTCAACGAATTTTCTTCCGATATGAGTTTCTGCATGGACTCCCATGCCAATTTCATTTGTCACAATAATGATATTCGCATTTTTGTGTTTAGCGATAGCAAGAAATTCTTTTTTTGCTTCTTCCAAACTTAACTCTACGTCATTTTTAGTATCAATAAAAAAATTAGTTAGCCAGAGCGTTACACAATCAATTAAAGCAGTTTTTCCAGAAAAATCAATTTCACTTAAATATTTTTCCTTTTCAATATTCGTCCAATGTTCGTCTCTTTCCTTTTGATGACGGTCAATTCGATTTTGGAAATCATCATCCCATTTTCTGGCAGTTGCTACATACAAAGGAGAGTTGGAAAGTTCTAAAGCCAATTTCTGTGCATAACCGCTTTTTCCAGAGCGCTCGCCGCCAGTTATCAAGTAAATCATTTTTTATTAATTATGAGTTTTGAATTATGAATTATGAGTTTGGGCAAGTTATAAAATAATTATGAAGACTAACTCATAATTTATCACTCATAACTCCTAATACGGGCAATGTCGGCAGTTATTTCCACAACAGGTTCCTCTTTTTAGGTGAAACCAAGCTTTAAAAACATAATTGCCATTTTCGATATAATAATCGATGCCTTCAATCAAATGATTGGTTTTTGGCAATAGCATAGCTTTATTCTTAAGCGCCTTTTCTGGAGTTATGGTTTCAATATAAGCATCAATTTTATCTTCGCAAGCTTCCTTAAAACACTCAGGACAAAGGCAATCACCTCCGTCGGCAAGATTAAAAATAGGAGGGTAGTCATTACACCAGCACTTATTTTCAGGTGAAACGTCGCCGCAAGAAAAAGCGGTTTCACAGCTGGAGCAGATTTTTGTTTTTGGTACATTCATCAAATAAAAGGCTATTTGTTTAAATTTGTACGAATAAAGGTAAACAAAAAAAATAGAAATTGATTTACCTTTGCGCCCACACAAAACACAAAATATGAAATATTTTTTCCATAAATTACCAGTCGTTTTTTTACTTTTTGTAGTAATTAGTTGTAAAAAGAATGAAGCGCAAGAGGCAGTAAAATCTATCGTTGCCAAAGAAAGCATCGAATTTGCATCTGGACTTTCAATTGTTAAAAAAGAAGGCTATTCAATTGTAAATGTGATGAATCCGTGGCCAAATGCTAAGGAAAAATTTACTTACATTTTGGAAGAAAAAGGAGTACAAATTCCAGACAGTTTAAAAAAATATCCTGCGATAAAAGTTCCTTTAGAAAGTGTTGTGGTGACTTCAACAACAAATATTCCTTTTCTAGAAATGCTCGAAGTTGAGAATAAATTGGTCGGATTTCCACATACCGATTACATTTCTTCAGAAAAAACACGAGCATTAATTGATAAAGGTTCTGTGAAAAACGTTGGACAAAATGAAAAACTGAACATCGAACAATTAATAGAATTGTCACCAGATTTGATTGTTACTTTTGGTGTTGATAATAATAATCCGATGTTGGATAATTTGAAAAAAAGCGGTTTGAAAGTGCTTATTCAAGGCGATTGGATGGAACAGTCTCCGCTTGGAAAAGCAGAATGGATTAAGCTTTACGGCGCTCTGTTTGGAAAAGAAGATAAAGCAAAAGAACTTTTTGATAAAATTGTTGAAAGCTATAATCAGGCAAAAAAACTCGTTGTCGATAAACCTGCAACTTCAAAAGTTTTATATGGATCTATGTACGAAGATGTTTGGTACGTTGCCAAAGGAAACAGCTGGGTGGCACAGTTCATGCAAGATGCGAAATCTAATTATTTGTGGGCCGATTTAGAAGGAACTGGAAGTGAAGGTTTGTCTTTTGAAAAAGTTTTAGATAAAGCGAAAACGGCTAATGTTTGGATTGCTTCTGGATCTTTTAAAACTTTGGATGAATTGCAAAAAGCAAATCCACATTACGCAGAATTTGACGCTTTTAAAAATAAAACAATATACAATTTTGAAGGAAAGCTAGGGGCAACAGGCGGAACAGTTTACTACGAATTGGCGCCAAGCCGTCCTGATTTGGTGTTGAAAGATTATATCAAGATTTTTCATCCCGATTTATTGGCGGGCTACGAATTTACTTTTGCATCAAAACTGAATTAAATTGGCGAATAAAAAACGAAATACCATTTTATTTGTCGTATTGACTTTAGGACTTTTTCTAATGTTTTTTGCGAGCATTAGTTTAGGATCGGTTACAATTCCGTTAAAAGATGTTTTTGCGAGTTTAACTGGTGGCGAGGCAGCAAAATCGACTTGGGAATATATTATCATTAATTATCGTTTGCCAAAAGCGATTACGGCAGTTTTAGTCGGAACAGGACTCTCTATGAGCGGACTTTTGATGCAGACTTTATTTAGAAATCCGCTTGCTGGACCTTATGTTTTAGGATTAAGCTCCGGAGCAAGTCTTGGCGTTGCATTTGTTATTTTGGGCGCAGGATTTCTGCCTTCTTTTCTGAGTGTAATTGCATTGTCTTCTTACGGAATTGTTTTGGCATCTACTTTAGGAAGCACGTTGGTTTTATTTCTAGTTTTAGTAGTTTCGCAGCGATTGCGAGATACCATGGCCATCTTGATTGTGGGTTTAATGTTTGGAAGTTTCACCACAGCAATTGTAAGTGTTTTAACTTATTTTAGCACGGCAGAACAGCTTCAGAAATTTACTTTCTGGTCAATGGGAAATCTTGGAAATCTTTCTTGGACAACTATTGTAATATTAATATTCTGTATTGGAATAGGATTGCTTTTGAGCGCCAAAAGCATCAAACCATTAAACGCCTTGCTTCTTGGAGAAAACTATGCAAAAAGTATGGGGCTGAATTTTAAACAAGCAAGATTAGTCATCATTTTTGCAACTAGTATATTATCAGGAGCTATTACAGCTTTTGCCGGACCCATTGCATTCGTCGGCTTAGCAGTTCCTCATATTGCAAAATTGACTTTTCAGACGAGTAATCATACTATTTTGTTTTGGAGCACTTTATTTTTTGGATCCATAATAATGCTGTTTTGCGATATTGTTTCGCAAATGCCAGGTTTTGATGTCACGCTTCCAATAAATGCCGTAACTTCTATTATTGGAGCGCCGGTTGTTATTTGGCTTTTAGTTAGAAAAAGGAATTTTCAGTAATATTTAGCCCTAGAAAAAACTTAGCATCTTAGAACCTTTAAAAATGAGAACTATTCTATCAACCATAAACTTAAATATTGGATACAAATCCAAGAAAGGAGTTACGACCATTGCTGAGAATCTTAATTTAAATCTTGAAACTGGTAAATTAATCACTTTAATAGGAGCAAACGGAATTGGAAAATCTACCTTATTACGAACGCTTACTGGAATTCAGAAACCTTTATCGGGAAATGTTTATTTGAACGAAAGGAATATTTCAGACTATCAGCCTTTAGAATTGGCGCAAAATCTAAGTTTAGTTTTAACCGAAAAACTGCCGCCAAGTAATCTTTCTGTTTTTGAGTTAGTCGCTTTGGGTCGCCAGCCTTATACCGATTGGGTTGATAAATTATCTGACGAAGATGTTCTAAAAGTTCATGAAGCAATGAATTTGACGCAAATCGAACATTTAGCTTCAAAAAAACATTTTCAGATTAGCGATGGACAATTACAGAAAGTCTTAATTGCACGAGCTTTGGCACAAGATACGCCATTAATCATTCTAGACGAACCAACAACGCATCTTGATTTATTACATAAAGTTTCATTATTCAAATTATTAAAGAAATTGACGCAAGAAACTCAAAAAAGCATTTTGTTTTCCACACACGATATCGATCTTGCCATTCAATTAAGCGACGAAATGATCATGATGATGCCAGAAAGTATAGTGCAAGATCAGCCGTGTAATTTAATTTCGAATGGAAGTTTCAGCAATTTGTTCAAAGATGAACATATTATTTTTGATGCTGAAAAAGGGAAGTTTATCGTGAGTTAGTTTTTTTTTCAGGAGCTAATCCTGCTGTTCGCTATATCTTTTGTGGCGAACCCCGCCACAAAAGGATGCCGCTTCCATCAGGGCTAGAAGTATCGTTTTCAGAAGAAGCTTTTTCTATTAAACAGTTAAACGATTAAACTTTCTTCAATCCAATTTGTCTCTTCGCTTCTCCAACCACAAAAGCAACCGAATTAGCAATATTAAAACTGCGAATAAGGGGTGACATCGGAATCGTCAAATGATTTTCGAATCTTGCCATAAATGCTGCGCTCAAACCAACGCTTTCTTTTCCGAAAACCAGCCAGTCACCATCTTGAAATTCATTTTCTAAATAGGATTTTTCAGAATGCGAACTCATTAAAAATACACGAGAATGATCTGGAATCTGTGCAATCCATTCTTCTACGTTTTGATATTCTGTTACATCAAGATGAACCCAATAATCCAATCCGGAACGTTTCAGATTTTTGTCATTAATCACAAATCCAAAAGGATGAATTAAATGAAGACGGCTTTCTGTGCCTACGCACAATCTTCCAATATTTCCAGTATTATTAGGTATTTCTGGTTCTACAAGAACAACGTTTAACATCTTTTTGAGTTATGAATTATAAATTATGAGTTTCTAAAATTATCTAATTGACACATTTTCTAATTATCTAATTGAAAATCGGAAACTTCTAAAACTTCACCTGCTTTTAGGTTTTGCAAATATACATTTCCTATTCGAACGCGAACAAGGCGCAACGTTGGAAAACCAACTGCAGCAGTCATTTTTCTAACTTGACGAAATTTTCCTTCTCTTACCGTGATCGATGCCCAAGAAGTTGGACCATGACGCTCGTCTCTTATTTTTTTGGCTCTCGCTCCAAAATCTGGAATTTCTGTAACGATAGATGCTTTGCAGCGTTTCGTTTTATATTTTCCACCATCAAGCCCAATTTCTACCCCATTTTGCAATTGTTCAATTGCTTCTGGCGTAATTAATCCGTCAACCTGAACATAATATTCTTTTTCAACCTTTCTGCTTCGAACGAGTTCGCTCATATTTCCATCAGTAGTCAAAAGAAGCAGACCTTCAGAATCTTCGTCGAGTCTTCCAATTGCCATTGTTCCTTCGGGAAAATCATGCAATTCCCCCAAGAGCTTTTTCTTTCTTTTTAATTCATAAATAAATTGGCTTAAGTAGCCGTAAGGTTTAAAAAGAATGAAGTGTCGGTGCATTTTTAATTTTTTGCAAAGATAGTTCTTTCCTAAAATTAAATCCTACTGCTGTTTTTGCGATTTCATTTTTTTTAGCCATTGGTAGACAAACCAAATTACAGTAATTGTAAAAACGACAATTAAAATGGTATAGTAGTTTTTGAAGAATTCATGAAAATAACTGCCAATTAAAATATAAGCAGAAGCCATGCAAAGTTTGATCAAGATAAATTCAGAATTGGACCAGCTGGTTTTAATTTTGAAGAAATTCATAATTGTTTAAGGTTGTTAAGTTGCTTTGAATAAAGGTAATAAATAAAAAAAAGATGGCAATTATAAAAGAAAAGCAATATGAAGTAATAATTTTTTCGCGCTTAGAATTTGTAATATTATAAAGTTGAATGTAAAAAATAATAATGCCATGGAAACAAATGATAATCTAGGAACAAAAAAGATAAACGGAATGCAAAAGAATATAGATGAATCTAAAGGGAAAAACGTTTCTCACGATGATAATTTAAAAGATGCCAAATTGAATAAAGAATTGGTAACAGATAAAGATGGCGATAAAAAAATCGTTGAAAGAGCTAGAAACGAGAATGAAGATATTAATAAAGCTCTTCATCAAATAAATCCAGATAACCCAAATGCAAACCGCGGAGTTGAAACGGAAGAAGAGGCAAATAAAACGGTTGAGAACAAAGATCGTAATTCTGATATAACGCCAAATCGATATTCGAACTCACACCCAGACAATCATAGGGACCGCGGGAACATGAAATTGGACGAGGAAGAATAAGACAATACGAAATTTTCAACAAAATTGAGACAATTTAATGTCAAATAACATAACATTAGCGGTTCGCGTTAATGTTATTTTAAACTCTTTTCAAAGCTTTTATGTCGGTTGATATCTTCGTAAATTAGAGGAATCAATTTAAAAACATATATAAAATGGCACTTTTAGAAAACAAAGTAGCTTTTGTATCTGGCGGTGGTTCAGGGATTGGACGCGCAGTGGCAGAAGCCTACGCTCGAGAAGGAGCAAAAGTAGTTGTAGCTGATATAAATGTAGAACACGGTGAAGAAACCGTAAAAATGATAAAGGAAAAGGGTGGAGAAGCTTTTTTCATAAAAGGAGATTCGTCGAGTGCAGCTGACAATAAACATATGGTTGAGGTGACAGTTTCTAAATATGGCCGATTGGACATTGCCTGCAACAATGCGGGAATGGGAGGACCGGCAAAACCAACTGGCGAATACGAGCCAGAAGCTTGGGATAAAGTTATTGCACTGAATTTAAGCGGTGTTTTTTATGCCTGCCGTTACCAATTGGAGCAAATGGAGAAAAATGGCGGAGGAAGCATTGTAAATATTGCCTCAATCCACGGACAAGTTGCTGCGCCAAATAGTGTTGCATATACTGCAAGTAAACACGGTGTGGTTGGTCTGACTAAAAATATTGCAGTAGAATATGCACAAAAAAATATTCGATGCAACGCTGTTGGACCAGGGTATATTGAAACAGCACTTTTAAAAGATAATCTTAATAAAGAAATGATGCAGGCCGTTGCAGCAAAATCTGCAATGAACCGATTAGGAACCGCAGAAGAAGTGGCTGAACTGGTGGTTTTTCTAAATTCTGATAAATCATCATTCACAACAGGAAGTTATATTATTGCCGATGGAGGTTATACCGCGGTTTAATAATTTTTTAGAGAATACTATTTTGAATTAGTAAAAGCAGTAAGCGAAAGTTTACTGCTTTTTTTGTTTTAAACCCCGTATTATTTGTAAGAAACGTAGCGTTTTCAGGGCTTTTTAAAATATTGTGTGATTTGAATAATGTTTTGTTTTGAGGCTTTTTTGTTGGTTTTATTTTATTATATTTAGAGTTGTGTTAGGTTTTGATGAAAAATATTTATAAAAATATAAACATTAAGTTTATGGTTTTGTAATATTCCCTTAACTTTAAACACTATAAATTTGAACTCTAAAAACTCTATTTTTTAACGTATGAAAAAACTCTACTTTTCGCGCCTCTTGGCTCTTTTATGTTTTTTTAGTTGCATTTCTGGAGATCTTTTTGCCCAGACAAATCCAACGCCACAAAGTATACCTTATTTTCAGAACTTTAGCGGATTAGCGGCAAATTCTACTACTTACCCAGCTGGTTTTCAGGGTTGGAACGCAAGTACACCTTCTAGCTCTAGCTTAGGAACTCCTTCAAATTTCACTACTACTGTTACATCTGACAAAGCATTAACAGCAGGTGGTTCTGCTGGCTCCACGGGAGGGAATGTTTATAACTTTAGCGGAAAGATTGGATTTCTAAATGCAGGGTCATTTCTAGACCAAGCAATCGTACTAGCTTTAAATACAACAGGTAATACTAATATACAGGTTAAATATGATGCAATGGTTATACGTAATCCCGTTGGTATTGGAAGCCCGCCTTCTAGCCGTATTAATCAATTTGCTTTACAGTATAGAGTAGGGACGAGTGGAGCTTTTAACACATTATCATCTACTGCTTACGAAAATACATTAGCGCAACAAAAAATCGATGCAGGCGATGTTTCTTCTCAAGATAATAAAATAATAAAAGTAACATTGCCTGCAGAATGTGATAACCAGCCTGTCGTTCAAATAAGATGGATCTCTAGACAGTTATCAGGTAGTGGATCTCGCCCTTCTTTTGCAATTGATAATATAGAAATCGAAAAAGATATTTATGCTCCAGCTAATGTTTTAGGTTACCCAAAAACAGCTAATGTTTTAGGAGTAAGCTTTGATTTTATTAATAAAATAGATGAAGTTGGAAAAACATATTATGTATTACTGCCAGGTGGTAGCGCAGAACCAACAGTTGCACAAATAAAAGCAGGCCAAGATTCAAATGGTACTTTAGCTTTGCAATCAGGAGTTTTTGATGTAACAAACCCGACTCAGGAATATATAAAAAGTTTTGCGGGATTAACTTTAAATACTACTTATTCTGTTTTCTCGATTTCTGAAGATCCTTATAATAATTTACAAACCTCAGTTAGTAAAACAGATGTTACTACATTAAATGTAATGCCACCTGCCATATCGCCATCTGTTGCTATATTGAATTTGGGCGGTACTGAACCTAATTATGATCCTTTAATAAAAAGCTACCAGATTGGAGCTTCAGATCTTACTGCAAATGTAGTAGTTACAGCGTCGGGAAATTTTACTATTTCAAAAGATAATACTTCATTCTCATCAATTTTATCATTTGTTCCAGCTGATTTTGATTCTAATGCAACGCCAACAGTTTATGTAAAATTCACCCCAACTTCTGTTGGAAGCTTTACAGGTACAATAACTCATGAAACAACTGGAGGTACAACCAAAACAGTTAATTTAACAGCTCTTGGAGTAAATCCTTTTGTACAGAATTTTGACGATGCAAATGTTTTTGCAAATAGCAAATGGTCTCAATATAATGAAGCAGGTCCAATAAACAAATGGGCTTACACGAATCAGCCGCGTAATGTTAACTCCGGAACTGGAGCTGTTTTAATGAACGGATTTTCAGACAGCGGCGCTAGTAAAGATTGGTTAATTTCTCCAAGATTACGTTTAGATGGTTTTACTCAAATTCCATTATTATCTTTTTATTCTCGTCAATTTTACGATGGTCCATCTTTAAAATTAATGGTTTCAACCAATTATGATGGAGTCAGTGACCCAAATACTGCAACTTGGACACCGATAAACGGAAGATTTCCGCAAGAGACAGGAAGTTATGTAAAATCTGAATATATAAATTTATCAGCTTATAAGACAGATCATACGTATTTGGCTTGGGTTTACGAAACCACTTCTGGTGGAAATGGTAATGCTGCGGAATGGTCTTTTGATGATTTTGCTATTATTGATGAATCAAAATATGTGGATTCTAACCCACGTTTAGATTTTGCGGATGTAAGCCCAAATTCGGTTTCTGCTAGTCAAACTTTTGTTTTTGCAGCAGCGGGTTACGGCGATATCACTATTGAAGCTCCAGCTTCTTACGAACTCTCATTGGATAATATTTCATTTGCATCAAATATTGTTGTTTCTTCTGCAGATGCATTAACAGGAAAAACAATTTATGCAAGATTTGCACCAACAACAAAAGAACCAACAGTTTCTGGTGTTTTAAAGGTTACAGGAACATCTTTAAACAAAGAAATTGGATCATTTACAGGGACTTCTATATTAAAAGCTGATACTTATGATGTCGTGACATATAATCTAGAGTTTTTTGGAACGGATGTTAAAGATAAAACAGGTAAAGAATTTGGACCAACAAATGATGTGTTGCAAATCGAAAATGTAGCCAAAGTAATGAACAAATTAAACGCAGATGTTTATGTAGTTCAAGAAGTTTCTGATGAGCAAGCATTAGATGCGTTGATTCAAAAAATTAGCATTAATGGAAAAACATTCGATAAGACAATCTCAACTTCTTGGTCTTACTCATTTAAGGATTTAGATCCCAATTTTCCGCCTCAAAAATTAGTGGTGCTTTATAATACTCAAACGACTACGGTAAAAAGTACAAAAGTATTATTCAAAGATTTGTATGATCAAATTCGTTTTAACACAGTGGTGTTGCCAGGTTATCCAGGTTCAGAAACGCCAGAAATCAATGATGATAGTTTTTTCTCATCAGGACGTCTTCCTTATCTGGTGCAAGTTGAGGCTAATATTGGCGGAATTAAAAAAGAAATTAACTTAATTGATCTTCACGCACGTGCAAACAGCGGAACTGATATTTCAAAATACAATCAGCGCAAATATGATATTGATTATCTGAAAGATGCGTTAGATGCTGAGTATCCAGATGCAAATTTAATTCTTTTAGGAGATTTTAATGATGATGTAAAAGCTTGGGTTGGAAATGCTAGTACAGCTTCGTCTTATAAGAAATTTGTAGATGATACTACTAATTATAACGCTTTAACATGGGATATTAGTCAAGCTGGAGCTTATAGTTTTTTAAGTTCACAAGGATTTTTAGATCACATCTTAATTTCAAATGAATTGAATGATGATTATATCGATAAGTCGATTGCAGTTTACGATCCAAGAAATGATATCGCAAATTACACGACAACAACATCAGATCATGGACCAGTAATTGCTCGTTTCGAATTAAAGCAAGATGTGCTTTCTACACCAGATTTTGGAAAGAACCAATATTTCGTAAAAGCGTATCCAAATCCTGCAGCAGACGTGTTGAATTTTGATGTGAAAACAACGCAAGGAAGAGATCTAAAAATCAGATTGTACGATTTTAATGGTCGCGCTATTGGAAATCCAATTAGCGTTAAAAATGAATCTGAAGTTAGCACAGCAGTTGTTGCGGTTGGCAATCTAGTTTCAGGGGTTTATTTCTATACCGTTACAGAAAACAATAAAGTGATTTTTAAAGATAAAGTCATTAAGAAATAAAGGTTTTTTTAGAAAAAGAAAACGGGCTGTCTCGAAAGAGATAGCCCATTGTTTTTTATCAAACATTTGATATTCCGTAGGAATATTTGATCGGTAGAAAAAAATAAATTGATTTTTAGAATTGTGTCCTGTAAGGACACGGGTTTTGTTATTTAAAAATTTTTCTAAGCTCGTTTAAATCGACATTATTTTGATTGGTAAAGTTAAAAAAATAATCCAATTGCCATTTTTGTGTTTTCTGTGCCTGTTTGCTTGTGGTTTCATCCCAAGGCGGATAAACTCTTGTAGCTCTAATTCCTTCTTTATTTTGGGTAGAAAAAATGCCTTTTTCCAATAATGTCTTTTTCGGAAAAATAAACTGTCCCCAATTCTGATCTTTTCGAACCGTGACAATTACAAAATCAATATCGTCCGAATAATCAAAAGGTTCAATTATTCCTGATTGATTTCGTTTCCATAAAGTAACAAACTGCCCCGTTTTGGTTGGGGTAATTTTTGCTTCTCTATAGCAAATGTTTCTATTATTTAATTGAAAACGAAATGCGCTATATTCTTCGCTTTCGTTTTCCTTTTGTAAAGAGGCTATTTGCAAATCAGCTTTGTCAAAAATGCTTTCTTTGCAGAATACTAAATCAGGAGATGCAATGCTAAAATTCATTTGCGAAAATTACTGCAAATTCGATTTAGAAAGAAACATTCAATCCAAAATTTAATCCCCATTGGAACTGGTTGAAAGACTGGCTGTTTAGCGGATTGATGTAATAATTTACAGCGGGTTCAACAAAAACATTGGTCTTTTTATACACTCGATATTGGACTGTACTGCTAAAAGTAGAACCATAAACGTAATCATTGGCATTCACGTTTTCTCCAATGGAATGCCCGTCAAGAGCCACATTGTTTGAAATTAATTTACCTACAAAACCTCCAGTATTTAAGTTTATGCTGGCTTTATTTTTATTAAAAACAGAATAAGAGACTTCAAGTGGCATCTCTACATATCTTAAATTTTGATCCAATTTACCTGTCTGAACGTTTTCATTTTTCATAGCTTCTTTTGTGCTATTTGAAACAAAAAAATATTCTTGTTTTGCTGGATCTGATGATGCAACTGGACTGCTGTCGGCATAGGAAGCGGCAGGAGCAAAAAAAGCATTGTTTTTGGCACTCACGTAAGATACATTAGCAACGCTTTGTCCCAATTCACTGATTTTTAACCCAGAGCCTACAGCCCATTTTTTATTAATGCTATATTTCGTTTTGACACCGTAAGAATTAGATTGTTTAGAATCGTTGACGTTGCCTAAAGTTTTCTCGTTTTTAGTATTTTCAGAACTTGCAACACCTGCAAAAACCGCAACGGCCCATTTTTCTTTTTTATTGATCAGATTGTCTTTTTTCTCTTTTTCTTCTTTTTCCTTTTCAGGAGATAAAATTCCTTTTTCTAAATTCTGAAGTTCTGCCAGCTGCATAGAGTCTGTTTTGCTCAGACTGTTAGTAATTTTTAAATCGTCTTTTATAATAACTGCTTTGTCAGTTCGCTTAGTCTCATTTTTACCCGAAATGGCATTGTTTGAATTATATGGATTGCTATTTATAAAAGATCTGTTATTTACAGAAGAATTCTGATTATTGAATGCATAGCTTTTATTGTTTTTGGCTGTAAGCTGTTCTTCAAAAATAGAATTTGAAAGCTGTTTTTTTGCTGTCGAATTAAACTTGCTTTGTTTGCCAAATGCAACTCTTTCTTCAGAAATTCCTTTATTAGAAGTTTTTGAATTATTTCCTAAAATAGATTTATCAGAAGATTTTGAAACTGATTTTTCTTCAGATGAACCAGAGTTTTGATAAGCGAGAGACTGGTTCGGAACATTTGCCGGAGAACCTTTACTAGATTTTTTCGAAGATTTGAGATTCGATTTCTCTGCTGATGAATTATAATTCTGAAACGCAACAGATTGGTTCGGAGTGTTTACCGATTTTGGCACACTGTATTTAGAATCTTTTTTGCTGGTTTTGTTCTTAGAGTCTGTTTCTGCGACAGAAGTCTCTTGAACTTGAATTCCTGATTCATTATTGAATTGATTCTCTGTAGCATTTCCATTTAAAGAATCTATTGCTTTACCAATATTTTTATTTTGATCTAAATTTTTGTTGTCAGAGTTATGATTTTTTTCTTTGCCAATAACAACACTATTTCTGCTGTTTTCTAAATTGACATTGTTTAGGTTTGTATTTTCAGATGAATCGGTAAAATGTAAAATTGAAGGCAGAAGCAACCCTAATAATAAGCATGCAGCAGCCGACCACCAAAGAACAACTCTTTTTTTCTTTTTAGGTTTGTCTAATTTTTCTTCAATCTGACTCCATAATTCTGGAGGCGGAACACTCGAAAAGTCTTCCATTGATGAAAAAATATCTTCTATTTTTTGCTTCTTCATGCTATCTTAAAATTTTTTATGCTCAAAATTCGCTTTTGTAATATGTGTTTGGCGCGATTTAAATTTGATTTTGATGTTCCTTCGGAGATTTTTAATAGTTCGGCGATTTCTTTGTGTTTCATTTTTTCGAAAACATACAAGTTAAAAACCGTCCGGTATTGATCGGGTAAATCTCGAATATATTCTAGCAGTTTTTCCTGTTCTATCGGAATAGCTTCAAGTTCCTCTTCTTCTATAAAATCGGTATCGGGATCAAAAACATCTAAAAAGAAACTCTCTTTTTTCTTTTTGTTTAAAGTTTCGATGAGTTTATTAATAAAAATCCGTTTGAGCCAGCCTTCAAAACTTCCTTCAAATTTATACTGGCTTATTTTCTGAAAGGCAATTACAAATGCTTCCTGAAAAACGTCTTTCGCGTCATCTTCGTTCTTCATATATTTCAAACAAATACCATATAAAACAGGAGAGAACAACTGATAAATTTTCAGTTGTCCCTCCCTGTCATTTTTAATGCACAGTTTGATATATTTTTCTAACTCGTCTTTCAAGAAATGGTTTAAATTTGATTTTGCAAAAATAGTTCTAAATAGCTTACAAAACTATCTTTTAAAAATAGTTCGAGTGCCGTCTTGACTATTGCTTATAATGGTTAGGTTTTGATTGTCAAGGTTTTCTATGATGTAAGTTTTGCCTTCAAACGTAATTAGATCATGTTCTGACTGATCAAAATATCCCTTTCCTTTTTCTATCTGATAAGCACTATTTCTAATCTCCACATTGTTTTTATAAGTAATAACCCTTCCGTTTTCGGTAAAGATAATTTTCTTAGTAAATCCGATTGTTTTTGGTGTTGCAACATAAGGATTATCAGAACCACCGATAGATTTTTCCCATATCCAAGTGTTTACTATTGATCCTGCAGCGTCTTTAGAATCATTTACAGAAATCATTGATGTAAAAAGAAAGCAGATAATAAAAGATAAAAAGAGTTTCTTCATAATCATATTATTTTAAACTTGCAATTTTTTCCTGAATCGCTTTTTTGAACAGTTTTATTTCTGCACTTTGATCTGCAGTATCATTATTGTCAATATAAACTTTTGTAACGCTTGCACCTTGACGAAGTTCAAAATAAATTCCGCCTTGATCAGCAGCATCTGGAGAACCGTAGGTTTTCGTCTGTCCTTTTAAAGCCAAGATTTCAGCAGGAACACTTTTTAAGAATAATGTATATTCGCCTCTTTTAATGGTTGGGGTATATTTGTATTGTCCAAAATCATATTGGCCGGCACCAACGTTTAAGAATTTTAAAGTATTGTAATCGTTAATCTGATAGAATTTTTGGCAGTCTGCACCAGTACATTGATTGTAGAAGCTTCCAATAATCATATTGTCTGCACTTTCAACTGTTTTATTAAAAATCATTCCTTTTGTTGTCTTCGGAATCAAAATAAATTCTGAAGGATAAGTAGGAGTTTGAGTTACATTTTCACCTGTTGCAGGAGCTTTTTCGTAGTAGTTGACAACAATTTCGCAATTGTTTTCTACAATAGAGCTAATCACGATGTCGTAACCGCTTGTAGGTTTAGCGCCGGCGAAAAGTCCAACTAAATATTCTTTTGTAAAATCAATATTTGGATCACTGGCAACTGGACAGCTGTTCGCGTGTTTTGTAAAATACTCATCCATTTTTTCTTGAGAAGCAATAATAACTGCGGCAGGATTATTAGGCTGAGATTTTACACTATAATTGCATAAGAAAGGAAAACCAGTAAAATTTAGAACTGTATTGGCTCCACAATCTACATAGTTATTTCCATCATTAAGAGAACAGGCACTGAATCCAAAGGCTACAAATAAGCCAAGTATTAATTTTTTCATAATTATTTTAATAGGTTTATATCTTGTAGATAGCCCATTTAAAAAAAGGTTGCGTTGAGGTTTGATTTTTTTTTTGAAAAATAAAATGTTGGTTTAGTTGGTTTTGAAAATGAATTAGTGAAATTTCCATTTTAAAAATTAAGTACTACGTATTATTGCGTACTTTTACGTAAAACAAACTTAGTTATGTCCGATTATTTACCGTTTTTATTAGGATTCGTTGTGGCACTTTTTGTGGGCATTTACGTAGGCAAAATGCTTTCTGCATCAAAGTTTCAGTCAGAAAAAGCTATTTCTGAGGAGCGATTAAATGCATTAAATGGCCAATTGCAAATGCTAAAAGAGCAATTTGAAAATGAAAAAAATAATTTTCAGAAACAATTGCAGTTCAGTATTTCTGAAAAAGAAAACATTCGTACAGAAAAAGACAGTTTAGCAATTCAGCTTTCTAAAAAAGAAGTGGATTTTGAAAATTTATGGGAACGCCATAAAGAACAAAAAAGCGAAATTAATGAGCTTCAGGAAAAATTTACAAAAGAATTTGAAAACCTGGCCAATAAAATTCTTGAAGAAAAATCGGCAAAGTTTACCGAACAAAATACTGTAAACATGAAAAATATCCTGACGCCTTTGCAGGATAAAATTCAAGTTTTCGAGCAGAAAGTAGAGCAGACTCATAAAGAAAGCATCGATTATCACGCGGCGCTTCGTCAGCAGATTATTGGTTTGAGCGAAATGAACGCGCAAATGAGCAAAGAAACCTTAAATCTTACTAAAGCATTAAAAGGAGACAGCAAAATGCAAGGAAATTGGGGCGAATTGGTGCTGGAACGTGTTTTAGAAAAGTCTGGATTAGAAAAAGGAAGAGAATACGAAGTGCAGCAGAGTTTTACCAATAGTGAAGGAAATCGCGTTTTTCCAGACGTGGTAATCAATCTTCCTGACGGTAAAAAAATGATTGTCGATTCTAAAGTTTCACTTGCCGCTTACGAAAAATGGGTAAACGAAGAATCGGAACTTTTGAAAATAGAGTTTCTTAAAGAACACGTTATTTCTATAAAGAGACATGTCGAGCAGTTGGGCAGTAAAAATTATCACGATTTATATCAAATGGAAAGTCCAGATTTTGTTCTGCTCTTTATTCCAATGGAACCTGCTTTTGCCATTGCCTTAAACGAAGATCCAACATTATATACCAAAGCTTTTGACCGAAATATTGTTATTGTAACGCCAAGCACGCTCTTGGCTACTCTGCGAACTATTGACAGTATGTGGACCAATCAGAAACAGCAGGAAAATGCTTTGGAAATTGCCAGACAAGCAGGAGCTTTGTATGACAAATTTGAAGGCTTTGTAACCGATTTAGTGCGAATTGGAAACAAAATAAAAGATACCAAAACAGAATATGAAAGCGCGATGAATAAATTGGTTGATGGAAAAGGAAACCTGATTTCGAGCGTAGAAAGATTAAAGAAAATGGGAGCAAAGGCAAAAAAATCGCTTCCAGAAAATATTATTGCAAGAGCAGCGAGTTCAGATGAAAATGAAATATTGAATTAGAAGAGAAAGTAAATAGAGAAAAGACACAAGAAAAAAGACCAACCTAATATAGAATACAACTAATCAAAAAAATACCAAAAACAAAAACATGAGTACAGATTTTAAGCCCGTTTCATCATCAAAAGTTAGTATATCAGAATTAATGCTGCCATCGCATACTAACTTTAGCGGAAAGATTCACGGAGGATATATTTTACAATTACTAGATCAGATTGCTTTTGCTTCGGCATCAAAATTCAGCGGCAATTATTGCGTAACGGCTTCTGTAGATACTGTAAACTTTCTTAAGCCAATTGAAGTTGGAGAATTGGTAACTATGAAGGCTTCTGTAAATTATGTTGGAAGAAGCTCTATGATTGTCGGCATTCGTGTAGAAGCAGAAAATATTCAGACAGGAGTTGTCAAACATTGCAATTCGTCTTATTTTACAATGGTTGCCAAAGATAAAGAAGGCAAAAGCGTTCAGGTTCCAGGATTAATTTTGTCGAATTTAGAAGAAGTGCGCCGTTTTAGAAAAGCAATAAAACATATCGAAGTTAGAAAAGAAGTAGAAGAACACGAAAAATTGGCCAATATAAATTCTATTGAAGATTTAGCAAGTCTAGAAAAATATAATGTGCTTCTAGAAATCAGCTAAATTTTCTTATATTTAGTTATTACATATTAAATATTAGAAATTATGATCAAGTTTGGATATACAATTTTATACGTAGAAAATGTCGAAGAATCTATCGCGTTTTATGAAAATGCTTTTGGTTTTTCGAGAAAATTCGTCACGCCAGAAGGCGATTATGGCGAATTAATTACAGGAGAAACAACACTTTCGTTTGCTTCGAAGAAATTAGCTTCAAAAAGTTTGCCTGACGGGTTTATTGAAAGCAGTTTGGAAGACAAACCTTTTGCTATAGAAATTGGATTTATAACAGAGAATGTTCCCGAAGTTTTGCAGAAAGTAACTTCTTTTGGCGCTGTTATAGTTTCAGAACCTGTAGAAAAACCTTGGGGGCAAATTGTAGCTTATGCAAGAGACTTGAACGGTTTTTTAATTGAGATTTGTACAGAGGTTAAAATATAATTTTTACTAACATTTGATATCTCACAATGTTAATCTTACATTAAAAATATTCACAAATTTTTAGCATTACTCTCAGAACTTTTAATAGGGAAATTTCGTAACTTTAAGTGTAATTATTGGGTTACGGAATTTTTTCACTGAGTATTGCCGTTCAATTTTCAGATTATTAAAATCTGATTTTTCATTTTCTCTTAATCAGAATAAATTGAATGACATAATTGTTTAAATGCAGACGATTATGAAAACAACTACTTTATTATTTTTACTTTTTACCGCCTTTTCTGTCATTGCCCAAGACAAATTTTTCACTAATACAGGCACTATAAATTTTGAAGCCTCTGTTCCTTTGTACGAGGAAGTGAAAGCAGTAAATAGACAAGTTGCCATACTTTTAGAACCTAAAACAAGTACTCTTATCTGTACTGTTGTCATCAAAGATTTTCGCTTTAAATTGAATCTCATGCAAGAGCATTTCAATGAAAACTACATGGAAAGCAATCGCTATCCTAAAGCCATATTCAAAGGGAAAATTCAGAAATTTGAGTTAAAAGATATTACTGAAGTCGCAAAACAATATGAGATTAAAGGAAAACTTAATTTACGCGGAAAATCAAAAGAGATTGTGGTGAACGCCTTGATTAAAAGAGTTCCAGAAGGAATCCAGATTATTTCAGATTTCCCTATTGCAGTATCCGATTTTAATATTCATATTCCAACTCCTATAGCTTCGAAAATTGCACAAACGGCCAATACAGAACTAACGGGCATTATTCGCAGCGATGAGACTATGCTGACTTTGAAATAAAGTTATTTTATGCAATTGATAAGCGTCTTTTCTAAATCCGTAAATTGAAACTCGAAACCAGTTTTTTGAATTTTTTCTGATGAAACTCGCTGTCCGGTTAATACCGCTATGCTCATTTCTCCCAACATAATCTTTAATACAAAAGGCGGAACTTTGGGCAACCATATGCTATAATCGTACAGCTTGGCCAGAGTTTTAGAAAATCGGGCATTTGTTGTATTGTCTGTTATGCAGGCGTTGTATGGGCCTTCCAGTTTGGTATCTTCAATGCTTTTTAAATAAATCTGGCATAAATCTTCAATATGAATCCAAGGGAGATATTGTTTGCCAGAACCCAAAACGGCGCCAAAACCAGATTTAAATGTGGGAATCATCTTTTTTAGAAAACCTTCGTTTTTGCCTAAAACGATACCAGTTCTAATTTTGACTGTTCGAATATTTAAAGAAGCGATTTTATCTGCGGCATTTTCCCATTTTTGGCAAGTAATGCCTAAAAAATCATCGGCTGGGGCAGTGGTTTCAGTACAAATATTATGACTGGTTATAGCGCCATAAATTCCGATTCCTGAAGCAGAAACAAAGGCTTCTAGTTTTTTATTGTTTTTCTCTAAAATTGAATAAATCATTTCAACAGGTCTAACACGACTCTCGATAATGGCTCTTTTACGTCTTTTAGTCCACCTCTTTTCGACGATTCCTTCGCCGGCAAGATGAATAATGTAATCGGCATTTAGAATTGCATTTTTGTCAATATAGTTTTTTTTGATGTCCCATTTGTAATACGTAACTCTTGGAGTATCTTCTCTATCAGATCGGCTCAGGACAGACACAGAAAAACCTGCTTCGATCAGGACATCTGTCAAATGTTTTCCAATGAAACCACTTCCACCTGTTAATAGAACATTTTGAGCCATAATAGTTTATAATATATTTAACAGTCTAACTTGTTTAAGGATTAGTAAAGATAATTAAACAATGTTTACCTTTATGGCAAATTCTAAATTTTAATAAGATGGCGACTAAAAAAAAGGTAATTACCAAAGATGATATCGTTTCAAAATATATGGAAGAAGTTCTGGAAAAAGGACAAAAGCCTAAATCGGTTTATCATTTTGCCAAAGAAAATGATTTTACTGAAGCTGAATTTTATGCTTTTTTTGGAACATTAGAAGGTTTAGAAAAAGAAATATTCAGACTGTTTTTTGAAAATACAGTCAATCTTCTTCACAAGAATGAAGAATATCAGGGATATGATATGAAGAATAAAATGCTGAGTTTTTATTTTACTTTCTTTGAAATCCTCACTGCCAATAGAAGTTATGTTTTGCAATCGCTTAAGATTGACAGAAATCCGCTTAAAAATTTAGTGCAGTTAACTACGCTACGAAATAGTTTTAAAGAATATGTTTCTGAAATCTTGACAGATGATTACAGATTAGAACAGGAAAAGTTTCAGAAGTTTCAGGAAAAAGCCATTCAAGAATCGTCTTGGCTGCAATTAATGCTGACGATTAAATTCTGGATGGAAGACGAATCTCCTGCGTTTGAGAAAACCGATATTTTTATCGAGAAGTCAGTTAATGCCTCATTTGAGTTGATGAATGTGGCGCCAATGAACCATCTGATAGATTTCGGAAAATTTTTGTTCAAAGAAAAAGTATATAGCAGATAATGAAAACAATCGATTATATTCCGACCTCAAAAATAGAGAGAGCAGGAAAATTGGTTCAAACTGGGGCTAAAATTGGTGTAAACTACGTAAAACATTATGCCGAAAAAATAGTAAATCCCGATTTGACCAGAGATAAACTAAACGAAAATAATGCAGAAGATATTTATGACGGACTAAAAAGCTTAAAAGGAAGTGCACTAAAAGTAGCACAGATGTTAAGCATGGATAAAAACTTTCTTCCGCAAGCTTATGTAGAAAAGTTCTCTCTATCTCAGTTTTCTGTTCCGCCACTTTCTGCTCCGTTAGTTTTAAAAACTTTCAAATGCAATTTTGGAAAAACGCCATATGAGATTTTTGACGAGTTCAATCCAAATTCTGTAAACGCAGCAAGTATTGGTCAGGTGCATTTGGCAAAGAAAGGAGATAAAAAGCTAGCCGTTAAAATTCAATATCCAGGTGTTGCCAATAGCATTTCGTCAGATTTGGCTTTGGTAAAACCAATTGCTATCAGAATGTTTAATCTACAGGGAAAAGATTCTGACAAATATTTTAAAGAAGTTGAAGATAAACTGATTGAAGAAACTAACTATTTGTTGGAGTTAAAACAAAGCCAAGAAGTAGTCGACGCCTGCAGTAAAATTGAAAATATTCTTTTTCCGAATTACTATCCTGAGTTTTCGTCAGAGAAAATCATCACAATGGATTGGATGACGGGAATTCATCTTTCTGAATTTACAGCTATAAATAAAGATCAAGAAGCTGGCGACAAATTAGGTCAAGCACTTTGGGATTTCTATATGTATCAGATTCATGTTTTGAGGAAAGTGCATGCAGATCCACATCCGGGAAATTTTTTGGTAGATGATCAAAATAAATTGATTGCTTTGGATTTTGGTTGTATGAAACAGATTCCAGAAGATTTCTATACGCCGTATTTTGAATTGATTAATAAAAATGTAATTACAGACGAAAAGCTTTTCAATCAAAAATTATTCGAATTAGAGATTCTTCGACCAGATGATACACCAGCAGAAATTGAATATTTCACCGAAATGTTTCATGATTTGCTGTCGCTTTTTACAAAGCCTTTTCAAAACGAAACTTTCGATTTTGCCGATGAGGAATTCTTCTACGCGATTGCCCAATTAGGAAAACGTTTCTCAGAAGATACAAACTTGAAAAAAATGAATGGGAATCGAGGCTCAAAACACTTTATTTACATGAACCGTACTTTCTTTGGTTTGTACAATTTAATGTTTGATTTGAAAGCCAAGATTGTGGTTGATAACTATTTGAAATACTAGAAGTTTAGAAATTCCAATTTTATATGCATAGGCCTTTGTTAAAGTTTCAAGCTTTGACAAAGGTTTTTTTAGTTTAGTTTGTCATCCTGAGGAACGAAGGATCACACTTGCAAATCGACAAAAGTTGGCGACATTCTGTGCGGAGTTTCTAGTGTGATCCTTCGTTCCTCAGGATGACAAAAATGAGTATAAATCTAAAACCTAAAACAAAAACTTTACTTCAAAATCCCAGCCTTGTAAGTCTCAATCGCACGATCTCTAGCAAAGGCATGATCAATCATTGGTTCATTATATCCGAAATCAAATTCTGGAATCCATTTACGGATATATTCTCCTTTTGGGTCAAATTTTTGCTGCTGAATTTCGGGATTAAAAACTCGGAAATAAGGAGCAGCATCACAACCAGTTCCTGCAGCCCATTGCCAGTTTCCTACGTTTGAAGCCAGTTCAAAATCTAAAAGTTTTTCGGCAAAATAAGCTTCTCCCCATCGCCAATCGATAAGCAAATGTTTGCATAAAAAGCTCGCTACAACCATTCGAACGCGATTATGCATATAGCCCGTTTCGTTTAACTGACGCATTCCAGCATCAACCATTGGATAACCTGTTTCTCCAGCACACCAACGTTTGAAATCATCTTCGTTATTTCGCCATTGAATTCCGTCGTAATTGGATTTGAAATTATGATTTACGCAATTCGGAAAGCTAAACAAAATCTGAATAAAGAATTCTCTCCAGATGAGTTCGCTTAAAAAAGTCTGATTTTTTCGGTTTGCCCAGTTTACCAATTTGCGAATACTCACAGTTCCAAAACGTAAATGCGGAGAAAGATAAGAAGTGCTGTCTAAAGCGGGAAAATCTCTTGTTTCTTTATACTGGGCAATTTGTGTTAAGTTGTGCGGCTTGACTTTTATATCGCTTCTTTCAAAACCAATTTCGGCTAAATCAGGAAAAGTAAATTTATTTTTCGCGAAATTGCTGTGAAACGGAACAGAGTCATATTCCGTAGCCGATCCTAAAAAATGGTATTTCTCTAGCCATTTATTCTTATATGGAGTGTAAACCGTATATGGTTTTCCATCTGCTTTTGTGATTTCTTTTTCCTCAAAAATAACATGATCTTTATAAAAGAAAGTTTTAATGTTGTTTTCTTTTAATAAAGCAGTTATCGCTGTGTCGCGTTTGATGGCAAAAGGTTCGTAATCTTTGTTAAAGAAAACCGATTGAATATCAAATTCTTCCATAAGTGATTTCCAAATGTCTTTTGTTTTCCCTTTTTTTATTAAGATAGAAGAATCGAGTTTATTTAATTCTGAATTTACTTTTTGGAGTGAATCATAAATAAAAGTCACTCGAGCGTCATTTTTCGGCAGACGGTCCAAAATATCATCGTCAAAGATAAAAAGAGGAACGACAGGAAAATTAGACTGTAAAGCATGAAATAATCCTGTGTTGTCTTCTAAACGCAAATCACGTCTAAACCAAAATAAAGTAACTTTTTGTTTTGTCATTGGTTTGTCTTAATAAAAATAATTTTAAAGGTTTTTATTTCGAATCAAATAGCTCCGAAAGGCGCTAAGTCACAAAGCAATTTTTCTCTTAAGCCTTTGTGAAAAAAAATTGCGACTTAGCGTCTTTGCGAGACTAAAAAAAATGCGATTTATTTTTTAGAATTAAATAATTCTTCGATTTTATTAAATCTATAATCGAAAATCCTTTTCAGTTTGTTTTTTACAACTAATTGATTCATGATTCTGCCTAGAATTCCAAGTGGGAGAGCATAATGTACTATGTCAGTCATTTTTGTTCCGCCATCTGGTGTTGGTTCAAAGAAATGTTTATGATGCCACAATTTGTAAGGCCCAAATTGCTGAATGTCTACGAAATACTCGTTTTCTTTGCAAGCCGTAATTTCGGTAACCCAAGACATTGTGATTCCGAAAAGGGGTTTTAAGGTGTAAGTGATAATTTGTCCATGATACATGCGTTTGCCGTCATAATCCTGAATTTGGAAATTCATATTATCAAGCGTAATGGTTTGCAAGTTTTTTGGATCGGAAAAAAAATCCCAACAGTTTTCTACACTTGTATTGATATGCTGTACGGTTACTATCTTGTGTAATTTCATAATCACAAATCTTTGTTGAAACACTAACGTGTTCAAATAATGCTACATTTTATAATATTTAAAGGGAACGAATAGCATTCCAAAACATTCTCCTTTTTCTTTGCCTAAATGTTTGTGGTGTATTTTATGCGCTTTTCTAAGTCCGATGAGATATTTGTTTTTAGTGTTTTTAAACCATTTAAAACGTTGATGGATTAATACATCATGAATTAGAAAATAACAGACTCCATAAAGTGTGATTCCGCAGGCGATAAAAAACAAATAATTGAATCCGCCCTGAACTCCAAAATAAAATAAGACAATGCTCGGAATGGCAAATATGACAAAGAAAATATCGTTGCGTTCAAAAGTATCTTCATATTTCGGCTGATGATGATCGGCATGAAAATACCACATAAAACCATGCATCACATATTTATGAGTTAGCCAAGTAACACATTCCATGAACAGAAAAACGCTTAAAAAGATTAAAAAAGAAATCATTTTTATTAATGTTGATGTTTTAAAATTATCGTTTTATTGTTTTTGAGTTTAGCTTTGAATTATAAAAGATTGACTCAAAAAGATTGACTATTTTGGTTTTAAGTCTGCGATTCTCTCAATCTTGTCATTTCTCCTAGTCGAAATGACAAACTGTTGGCTTTTATTGAGAACTCGATAACTGAATAAGATTACACAAGTTTCAATTTATACGTCACAAAAGACTGCGCTAAAAGTCCTGCTTTTGTATAATTAGAAACTCGAATTCTAGAATTTCCAATTTCGTAATAAGGTGTATTTTTTAGCTTTTTCAATAATTTTTTATAATAAACATAAGCCGTATAAACACCGAATTTTGCTTCAATAGGCAGTTTTACAATTCCCTGATAAGCAATTCTGAAATCTTCTTCAATTTCTTTAATGATTTGTGTTTTAGAGTCTTCTGTGAAATTATTCAGATTTACGCCTGGGAAATAAGTTCTATTCAGGATGGTATTGTCATCTTTTAAATCTCTCAGGAAATTTACTTTCTGAAAAGCCGAACCTAAACGCATAGCTTCATTTTTCAATTGTTCGTATTTGTGCTCTTTTCCAGAAACAAAAACTTTCAAGCACATGAGTCCAACGACATCTGCAGAGCCGTAAATATAATCTATATATTCAGCTTGTGTTTGATAATTGGATTTGATTAAATCCATTTTCATGCTTTTTAAAAACGCCTGAACCAAATCATCAGTAATATTATATTCTTTTACAGTCTGCTGAAACGAATTTAAAATAGGATTTAAACTGATGCCTAATTGCATTGCTTTATAATATTCTTTTTCAAAATCTTCAATGAGATATTCTTTTTCATAATCATGAAAAGAATCTACAATTTCGTCAGCAAAACGAACAAATCCGTAAATACTGTAAATAGCATCACGAATGCTTGGCGAAAGCATTTTAACAGCAAGCGAAAAGGAGGTGCTGTAATTTTTGGTAACCAATTTGCTGCATTTGAAAGAAACGGCGTCAAATAGTGATTTCATTTTTTAAGATCTAAAAGATTTTTGAATTAATTCAGCTGCTAGTTTTCCTGAAATTAAAGCAGGCGGAACACCTGGACCAGGAACAGTTAACTGTCCTGTAAAATATAGATTCTTGACTTTTTTGCTTTTTAATTTTGGTCTTAGAAAAGCAGTTTGTAATAGAGTATTGGCCATTCCGTAAGCATTTCCTTTATAAGCGTTATAGTCGTTTACAAAGTCATTTTTGCAGAATGATTTCTTAAAGATAATGTTATTTTTAATTTTTTGCTGGGTAAGTTCCTCAAAACGAGTAATTATTCTCTCAAAATATTCTTCCCGTAGTGCTTCGTTATCTTCAATTCCAGGTGCAAGCGGAATTAAAAAAAATCCAGATTCCATTCCATCTGGCGCTGCAGTTTTATCTGTTTTTGATGGAAAGTTAGCGTAGAATAAAGGTTGTTCTGGCCACTTTGGCTGATCGTAAATATCTGCTGCATGCTGATTGAAATCTACATCAAAAAATAAAGCATGATGCGAAATGTTTTCTATTTTTTTATCGAAACCTACAAAAAATAGGAGTGAGGATGGAGCAAAAACTCTGTTTTCCCAATATTTTTCGGAATACATTCTGTGTTCCTTTTCGAGTAATGTTTCAGAATGATGATAATCAGCTCCGCTAAGAACAACATCAGATTTTATGACTTTACCATCAATGACGATTCCAGTCGCTGTTTTATTCTCAACGATTATTTTTTCAATTGATGAATTGGTTTGAATGGTAACGCCAAGTTCCAAAGCGAGTTTTTCGATTCCTCGAATAACATCAAACATTCCCGTTTTGGGGTGCCACGTCCCTAAGCCGAAATCGGCATAATTCATAAAATTGTAAAACGAAGGCGTTTTACTCGGTTTTGCTCCAAGAAATAAAACGGGAAATTCGAGAATCTGAATTAATCTTTCATTTTTGAAAGTTTTTCGAATATCGGCGCTTACATTCTTGAAAAACTGATTCAGTTTTAATGCGGTTTCTTTTGTAATTAATTCAAGCGGAGAAATTCCTGGACGATAAACTAAATCCTTTATAGCAATGTCATAATTGCTTTTGGCTTGATCAATAAAATTTTGCAGCTTTTCGCCGCTTCCTTTTTCTATGGTTTCAAAAGTATATTTTATTTCTTCCAAATTATCATAGATGCTGATAAAATCATTGATTCCGAAATAAACCCTATAGGCTGGATTTAATTTTATCAGTTCGTAATAATCAGAAGGTCTTTTATTGAAATCCTGAAAAAAGCGTTCAAAGACATCTGGCATCCAATACCAGCTTGGTCCCATATCAAAAGTGAAACCGTTTGCCTTAAACTGTCTTGCGCGCCCGCCAATTGTACTGTTTTTTTCGTAAACAGTAACCTTATTTCCTTGCTGGGCAAGGTAACAAGCGGCTGCTAAAGAAGAGAAGCCTGAACCTATTATTTGAATTGTTTTTCTCATTTGTTTAACAAATATAAGAAAAACTTAAACAAAAATAAATTAAAGCATGTTAATAGTTTCTTCCATTGAATCAAAAACTCGAATTCTGTCAGTAAGGACCTTCTGATCGATGTGTTCCACCATTTTGCCCATAAGCCAGATTTCGTTGTTTTCCTGCAGCAATTTCTGTCCCATAGATTTCACATATTGATTGATTACGCTTCGATCTGGCTGAACAGTCATGAAAGAAACAAATGTGATATTCTCAAAATGCTTTGTTAAGTCCTGTAAGTTTTCGATGGGCATACTTTCTCCAAGATAAATGGTTTTGTAGCCTTTGTCAAGGATTTCATATTGCAGATATAATAATCCAATTTGATGGATTTCGTTTAGCGGAAGTGATAAAACAAAGATTCGATCAGTTTTGGTTGGTTTTCTAATCTGAAGGCTTTCTGTGTAAATCAATATTTTCTGCTTAATTAAATGACTCATAAAATGTTCATTAGCAGGAGTAATGGTTTCAGATTGCCACAATAATCCTAACTCTTTTAGAAGAGGTAAAAAATGTTCTTTAAAAACTTCTTTAAACGTTTTTTCAGTAATAAGCCAATCGAATGTATTAAAGAATAATTCTTGGTCAAAGTTCATCATCGCCATTTTAAAAGAAGTAATGGCATAGTTTTGAGAATTTTTCTTTGAAATTATTTCGCGTACCAGTTGCGGTATCTTTTCTTCAGGATATGTAGCGATTTTGGAAATCTTGTACCCGTATTCGTGCAGTAACGTAATGTTTAAAAGTTTCTGCAAATTGTGAAGATTGTAAAATCTGATATTAGTATCAGTTCGCATAGGTTCAAGGATGTTGTATCTCTTTTCCCAGATGCGTATGGTATGCGCTTTTATTCCAGATAAGTTCTCAAGATCTTTAATGCTGAAAACAGTTTTTATATTGTTTATCATTTTTCGAGATTAAGTCAACAAATGTAAAATAAAATCTTAGATTCGGCCTTAAAACTACATTAAAAAGATAGAGGATTAGAGGTTTACGTATTTAAAATATATTTTTTACCTAAAATCAGGTATATAATTCTTAAGAAATATATTACTTTGGTAAAAAAGAAGGCTTGCATATTTTTAGTATGCAGGCCTTTTTTGGGTTTCTAGTTTTGCTATTTGCAAAAAGTAGCTTTATTTTTTATAGCGCTCTGGCTTCCAAGCTCAATTGCTTTAGTGAAATCTTTGCAAGAGTTTTTCTTGTCTCCAATTTTGTTGTAAGCCAAACCTCTTAAGTTGTAAGCTATATAATCTTTTGGATTTAAGCCTAAGGAAGAGGTGCAGTCCTCAATTGTGCCTTGATAATTCTGTAGTTTGTAGTTGACATTGGCTCTGCCTGTAAAAGCATCAGCATTCATGCTGTCCAGCTCGATTGTTTTGCTAAAGTCGGCTTGAGCTCCTTTTAAGTCGTTTAGCTTGAATTTTGCGACACCGCGATTCTGATAGGCTTCAACGAATTTAGAATTCATGCTGATGGCTTTTGTGTAATCGGCGATTGCGCCTTTGGTGTTGCCAGCTTCAGCTTTTTTCATGGCTTTGTCAAAATAGCCCGTTGCAGATTGTGCCCAGATAGAGCAAGTCATCATTATAAATGATGCTAATAGTAGGTTTTTCATAATACTAATTTGGGATTAGTGATTTAATTATTTGTCAACGAATTTAGGAAAGTTTTTATTCTGAAAGGAATTTCTTTTTAAATAATATTTGTGTAAATGAAGAGGTATTTAAGGAGAGGTGAGGAATTACGAAGATGTGTTTTGGTTGATTATCCCTAAAACAAAAAAAAGCCAAGTAAAATAATTACTTGACCTTTTGTGACCCGACTGGGGCTCGAACCCAGGACCCCATCATTAAAAGTGATGTGCTCTACCGACTGAGCTATCGAGTCTTCATTTCTTCAATGAGGGTGCAAATATAAGGACTTATTTTAGCTTATTAGCTGTTTTTTGAAACGAATTTTAAATTAATTTCAATAAAAAATGTAAATCATTATTTTACAGTAAAATAGGTTTTCTGTTGTGACCATGGAGGGATTTGAACCCTCACGCCCTTGCGAGCACCACCCCCTCAAGATGGCGAGTCTACCGTTTCTCCACATGGCCTAAAAAGAAAAAAGGTCGAGTAAAATAAATTACCCGACCTTTGTGACCCGACTGGGGCTCGAACCCAGGACCCCATCATTAAAAGTGATGTGCTCTACCGACTGAGCTATCGAGTCATTACTTTCAAGAAATTTAATTTGTTAATCACAAAATTTGTGACCCGACTGGGGCTCGAACCCAGGACCCCATCATTAAAAGTGATGTGCTCTACCGACTGAGCTATCGAGTCATTTAATTTCTTGAATGCGGGTGCAAATATAAGGAGTTTTTTTTGAAGTTTCCAAGCTATTTTATCATAAATTTGTCTTTTTTTTGGAAAAATCTCCAATTGCTTAGTTTATAAGGTTTTATTAATATGAAAAAAATTGTACTGTTAGGTTACATGGGTTGCGGAAAGTCAACAATCGCCCAAAATTTGTCAAAAATTACAAATATTCCGTTCTTGGATTTGGATAAATGCATCGAAGAAAGAGCAAATTTATCCATAAATGAGATTTTTGAGAAGCATGGTGAAGTCTATTTTCGAAAACTTGAACATGAAATGTTTGTTGAATTGCTGCAATCTTCTGAAAATAATATTATAGGACTAGGAGGAGGAACTCCATGTTATGCCAATAATCATGAATTGTTAAAAGGGGAAGGTGTTACCTCTATATATTTAAAGGCATCAATTGATACCTTATATAATAGATTGGTGCATAATAAAAGCAAACGTCCTTTAATTGCTAATATGAATGAAGAAGAAATGAAAGAGTTCATCGCGAAACATTTATTCGACAGAAGTTTCTACTACAATCAGGCAAAACATAAGGTTTCGGTAGATAATAAATCTGTCGAAGAAACGGTTCAAGATATTTTAGAAATCTTAGCTTAGGGAAGCATAATCGCCGTTTTCTGAATTGAAAACTACTTGAACATGCTCTAATAAAGATGTTGAAAGTGAAATTCCTTTAAAATCGGCCTTTACGGGATATTTTTTGTGGTTTCGGTCAACAAGTACTGCTGTTTTGAATTTTTTAAGCGGAACGTCTAAGAAATGACGAACAGCATATATTAATGTAGTGCCTGAATTTAATACATCGTCAACCAAAACAAGTCCTTTGTTTTTGTATTCCTCAGGGCTTAATGAAGTTTGTATAGCTTCTTGCGGATTTTGTTTGTTTACTTTTACTTCGCAGATAGAAACCTTTAAGGTAGAAATGCTGCTAAGTGCCGAAGCAATTTTTTCGGCAAAAACAAATCCGTTAGAAGCAATTCCTGCAATAACAACTTCTTCTTCGTCAACAAAAGTCTCGTAAATTTGATAAGCGATACGTTTTATTTTATGTTCGATTTCCTGATGGGTTAGGATAATATTGCTGCTCATGGTCTATTTTTTTTGCTAAGATAATTAATTTAAAATCCAATTTTAAAAATTCCAAATTCCAAGCTTTGTAGGCAAGGATAGAATTGTGAATTTTAAAGTTGCTGTATTTGGAATCTGGGATTTAACTTTCGGTATTAATTTTCATCATGATCTTCTTCATCATCGTAAATTTCGTCACCGTAATCATCGATGTCTCTTCTGTCTTTTTTGGTTGGACGCCCCGTGCCACTCCTTCTATAGTGTTCTTTGGATAGTTTTAATAACTCTAAATGCGCATACGCTTCTGGCGGAGTTTCGTTTTTTTGATATAAATCAACCAATTTTGCGCCGACACGATTTTGCGGAATATCTAAAACTGTTATAATCTGTGTAATTTGATCTTTTCTAAACGTAATTCGGTCTGTAGGAAAAACTTCTTTTGAAGGTTTTGCAATCTGCCCATTTACAGTGATCTGATTCTTTTTGCAAGCTTCAGTAACCATGTTTCTGGTCTTGTAATAACGAACGCACCACAAGTATTTATCTATTCTCATAATTTTTCTAAAATCCAAGTTAAATTCTTTACAAAAATAAATCAATATTGTATCTTGCGCACCTAAAAAAATGATAATAATGAATAAATTTAAATATTATTTTGTTTTATTACTTGCTGGTTTCGCTATCGTTTCTTGTAATAAAAGTGATGATGATGATTCAGTGGTAGTTCCGGTAAGGGATTATGCAGAGCAGTATAAAGCAGATAATGATTCTATTGAAAAATTTTTAAAGACTAATTATATTGTTGTAGATAACACGACTTTTGATGTTAAAATAGAAAAAATTCCTGCCGGAGGAACTCAAGTTTCTATTTGGGATCAGCAAGAGTATCCTTTGAAAGTTAGGCCTGTTTATAGCCGTGATGTAAATTATAAAGTTTATTATTTAATTTTAAATAAAGGTGTTGGTGACGCACCATGTAATTTCGATGAGGTTACGGTTTCTTATACAGGAACGCTTTTAAATGGCACTCAGTTTGATACCTCTTATGGATTGGCGCGTGACTTCAATTTGAATATTTATGCTTCAAATGGTGTAATTGAGGGTTGGGGAGAGATTATGCCACAATTTAAAGTAGGCACTCGTAACCCTACAGGTGATGATGGGACTATTACTTATAACGATTATGGTGCTGGAGTCATGTTTTTACCTTCAGGATTAGGGTATTATGGCAGTTCTACATCGGATATACCAGCATATTCACCTTTAGTGTTTAGTTTTAAATTATTTGCTTTAAAGCGTTCTGATCTTGAATATAGCGCTTCAGCGCAAGCAATTGTAGGTGATGGTGTGCCAACCTATTTAGAGGATGTTAATGGTGATGGGTATGTGTATAATCAAGGAGATGCCGCAAGATATCCTAAATTGCCAGATGAGTTAATAGATGATACTGATAAAGATGGAATTCCTGACTTTTTAGATTTGGATGATGATGGGGATGGATATACGACCAGATTTGAACTTACAAAGCCTAGTGATCAGGTAGGTTGGGGAACATTAGATGGGGGACCTTTTTATTTTGGAATAAGAAACTATTATCCTTGGGATCCAATGACTGATGATACTAGTACACCAAATGTTGATGAAACGGAACCGAGAGGAATTCCAAGAAGACCAACAGGAGAACTTACTGATCCTACTAAATCGGAATCAATAACAAATCCTCGTAAATTTGTTCCAGAAGATTATACAGCACCAGGACGATTAAGAATTCATGTTGATAAAACATATCCTTATCAAAAGAATTAAAAAATTATACCAAATATTGAGGCCTCGGAATTTACATTTCGAGGCTTTTTTTATAAAATAAATAATTTGCCCTGTATGAATTTCCTCAGTGGAAAAAATGCAAGGCAATAGTTTGTAAAACTTGTTTTAAGAAAAGGCAATAAAAAACCTCGGAATTTGCATTCCGAGGTTTTTTTATGAAATTAAAAAAGTTTAAAATTACTTTCTTTTGATTACTCTTTCTGCAGCTTCAACAATGGCTTGATTGTTTAATTTGTATTTTTCCATTAATTGCTCTGGAGTTCCAGATTCTCCAAAACTATCTTGTACTGCTACAAATTCTTGTGGAGTTGGATTGTTTAATGCTAATACTCCTGAAACGCTTTCTCCAAGACCTCCAAGGTAGTTGTGCTCTTCTGCAGTAACTACGCATCTCGTTTTAGCAACTGATTTAAGAATTGCTTCTTTGTCAAGAGGCTTGATAGTGTGGATGTTGATTACTTCAGCAGAAATTCCTTTTTCTTCTAATTTTTCAGCTGCGATAAGGGCTTCCCAAACTAGGTGTCCTGTTGCGATAATTGTTACATCAGTTCCTTCGTTTAAAAGAATAGCTTTTCCGATTACGAATGGTTCGTCAGCAGGAGTAAAGTTAGGTACAACTGGACGTCCGAAACGTAGGTATGCAGGGCCGTGGTGGTCTGCTAGTGCAATAGTTGCTGCTTTAGTTTGGTTGTAATCGCAAGTGTTTATTACAGTCATGCCAGGCAACATTTTCATTAAACCGATATCTTCTAAGATTTGGTGTGTAGCTCCGTCTTCTCCTAAAGTTAAACCTGCGTGAGAAGCGCAGATTTTTACATTTTTGTCTGAGTAAGCCACAGATTGACGAATTTGATCGTAAACTCTTCCTGTAGAGAAGTTAGCAAAAGTTCCTGTGAATGGAATTTTTCCTCCAATCGTTAAGCCTGCAGCGATTCCAATCATATTTGCTTCTGCGATTCCGATTTGGAAAAAGCGCTCTGGGTGATTTTTTTTGAATTCATCAAATTTTAATGATCCAATTAAGTCAGCACATAATGCTACAACATTCTCGTTTTTTTGACCTAATTCAGTCATTCCCGCTCCAAAACCAGAACGAGTATCTTTGCTTCCTGTATTTTCGTATTTTTTCATTTTATTTTTTGCTGTATGCAATAGGCAGTAGGCAATAAGCGTGAAGCTTATGGCTTAAAGCTTAAAGCTGTTTTAGTAATCAACTTGATCTTTAGAGTAGTTTTGAGCTAATGCATTTTTTAATTGCTCGTCATTTGGAGCTTTACCGTGCCAAGCGTGCGTGTGCATCATGAAATCAACACCATTACCCATTTCTGTATGCAATAAAATACAAACTGGTTTTCCTTTTCCTGTTCTTGATTTAGCATCAGTTAAACCAGCGATGATAGCATCAATATTGTTTCCTTCTGTGATTTCTAAAACATCCCAGTCAAAAGCTTCAAATTTTGCGCGAAGGCTTCCCATTGCTAAAACTTCGTCAGTTGTTCCGTCAATTTGTTTTCCGTTAACGTCAATTGTAGCAATAATGTTGTCTACTTTTTTAGCAGAAGCATACATGATAGCTTCCCAGTTTTGACCTTCTTGCAATTCTCCGTCTCCGTGTAAAGTGTAAACTAAATGATTGTCTTTGTTTAATTTTTTAGCTTGAGCTGCTCCCAAAGCTACAGATAAACCTTGTCCTAATGAACCAGAAGCCATACGAACTCCAGGTAAACCTTCATGAGTTGTTGGATGTCCTTGTAAACGAGAGTTTAATAATCTAAAAGTAGCAAGCTCTGAAATTGGAAAGTAACCGCTGCGCGCTAAAACGCTATAGAATACTGGGGAAATATGACCATTTGAAAGGAAAAAGATGTCTTCTCCAATTCCGTCCATATCAAAACCTTCTTTGCGGTCCATTATATTTTGATATAATGTTACCAAAAATTCAGTACAACCTAAAGAACCACCTGGGTGTCCAGAGTTTACAGCATGTACCATTCTAAGAATATCTCTTCTTACTTGGATCGTTAAATCGCTTAATTGTTGTGTGTTAGGCTTCATTTTATATGTAAAAGTTAAACTGGAGCAAAAGTAATCGTTATTTTGCGGGGAGACAAATGATTTTTTGCTTTAGTTGTATAGCAATTGTTAAATTTTACTATTTTTTTTACATTATGAAAATAAATGTAACGAATGTTTTGCTTTTAATTCTTTATAAGAGTGTGTCCACATTTTTAAAAGAGAAACAATAAAAAAGCCTTGCATTTCTGCAAGACTTTTGTAATGGGTATAATAAAAAAGATGTAGTTATTCAGTATCTCCTTCGCTGTAATAATTATTTTCTTCGTCTTCTGAACCAAGGTCTTCTTGCTTGTCATCAAGTTCAGAGCCTGGAACATCAAGATCATTTCCGATTTTATCACTATTTTGTTTCCATTCGTGAATGTCATTATTAATTATTCTTTCTCCAGAGATATCTTGCGGGTCGATGTCTTCTAGTCTTTCTTCCTGATTGTAGATATCTTCATTTGCATCATAATTCATGTTTTCAAGGTTTTTTTCAATTTGGTCATCCTTGATTTGGTCTAATTTCTCATCTGCGCTTATCATGATTCTAAAGTTTTTTAGTTGAATATTAAAATTACAAAAAAGAATCGTTGAAACTGTTATACTTTAATAATGTTAGCGTTATAGTTTTTGCATTTCTCTTTGAAAACCTGTTTGCATTAGGGATAGTAGCAGTGTCTCCCCGATTTAGAAAAAAAATGCTTACCTGTAGCGGATAGTCCGACTTAGGAAACGCCCAAATGAATCAAATTTCAAAATGAGAAAATCCAAATTCCAAAACGTAGAATCTGAAATTAAGAAAATATTAGCTAATTTTCTAATTGACAAAATTTCCAATTCATAAATTTTCCCTGAAATTAAACTATCTTTGCGCTCTGAAAAAAGAAACAGATGAAGTTTGATTTATTACAAAAAGATCCGCAGTCTAAAGCGAGAGCGGGAAGTATTACTACTGATCATGGCGTAATTGAAACGCCTATTTTTATGCCTGTTGGAACTGTTGCTTCTGTAAAAGGAGTGCATCAGCGCGAGCTTAAAGAAGAGATTAATCCGGATATTATTCTTGGAAACACCTATCATTTATATCTGCGTCCTCAGACAGAAATTCTTGAAAAAGCTGGCGGATTGCATAAGTTCATGAACTGGGATCGTAATATTTTGACTGATTCTGGAGGATATCAGGTATATTCTCTTTCTTCAAATAGAAAAATTAAAGAGGAAGGGGTAAAGTTTAAATCGCATATTGATGGTTCTTACCACTTTTTTACGCCAGAGAATGTAATGGAAATTCAGCGTACAATTGGTGCAGATATTATCATGGCCTTTGATGAGTGTACACCTTACCCGTGCGATTATCGTTATGCGCAACGTTCTATGCATATGACGCATCGCTGGTTAGACCGCTGTATAGCACATTTGGAAAAAGTGCCTTATAAATATGGTTATGAACAAACGTTTTTCCCGATTGTTCAAGGAAGTACTTATAAAGATCTTCGTCGCCAGTCGGCTGAATATATTGCAAATGCTGGTCAGCAAGGAAATGCAATTGGCGGACTTTCTGTTGGTGAACCAGCTGAAGAAATGTACGCTATGACTGAAGTAGTTTGCGAAATTCTTCCAGAAGATAAACCCCGTTACTTAATGGGGGTTGGAACTCCAATTAATATTTTGGAAAATATTGCATTAGGAATTGATATGTTCGACTGCGTTATGCCAACGCGTAACGCAAGAAACGGAATGTTGTTTACAGCAAACGGAACAATCAATATCAAAAACAAAAAATGGGAAGCTGATTTTTCTCCAATTGATGAAATGGGGCACACTTTTGTTGATACAGAATATACAAAAGCCTATTTGAGACACTTGTTTGCTGCTAATGAATATTTAGGAAAGCAAATTGCAACGATTCATAATCTTGGTTTCTACATGTGGTTGGTTCGTGAAGCTAGAAAACATATCTTAGCAGGCGATTTTAGACCATGGAAAGAAATGATGGTTAAAAATATGAGCCAAAGACTTTAAAAGAGTTTTAAGTTTCAGATCTCAAGTTTCAAGTTCTCTACAGAGCGTGAAACTTGAAACTTGGAACCAAACAAACAATATATATATGCTTTCAATAATAGATAAATACATTTTAAAAAGATACCTCGGAACTTTTTCTGTGATGCTTCTTTTATTTGCGCCAATCGGAATCGTAATTGACGTTTCGGAAAAGGTAAATAAAATGCTTGAAAACAAGATTCCGTTTGGAGATATTGCTTTCTATTATTACAATTTTACGATTTACTTTATTAACTCACTATTTCCGATATTCTTGTTCTTATCGGTAATTTGGTTCACATCCAAATTGGCGAATAATACAGAGATTATTGCTATTTTGAGTTCTGGAATTTCATTTACACGTTTCCTGCGTCCTTATATTATAGGGGCAACAATTGTGTCGATTTTCGTATTGCTAATGGGATTTTTTATTGTTCCTGCAGCCAGTGAAGGTTACAATAATTTTAGGTATACATATCTTAAAGGAAACGGAAAAGAACTCATGCGTGGTGAAAACACCAATGTTTTCAGACAGATTAACGATCATGATTTTATATTTGTAAATAGCTTTAATGAAGAATCAAAAACAGCTTTCAATTTTTCGTTAGAACATTTCGAAAAAGAGAAACTAACATATAAAATTACTGCAAGCCGTATTAAATGGGATCCTAAAAAGAAGATTTATGTTTTATACGATTATACAAAAAGGACGGTTGGAGATTTAAATGATGTAATTGAAAAATCTCCCGAAAAAAATGTTGCATTCAAATTTGAATTATCAGATTTAACGCCCGTAGTCTATATTGCTGAAACGCTGACTTTGGGTAAATTAATTGATTTTATTGAAAAAGAAAGAAAAAGAGGTTCTGGAAATATTAATACCTATTTGGTTGTTCTTTATAAAAAATACAGTATCCCAGTTTCAGCATTCATTTTAACTATTATTGCAGTTTCGGTTTCTTCTATGAAACGTCGCGGTGGAATGGGAATGAACCTTGCCATCGGAATTGCAATCGCGTTTTCATTTGTATTCTTTGATAAAATCTTTGGTACACTTGCCGAAAAATCTACATTCTCACCTTTATTGGCTGTCTGGTTTCCGAATATTGTTTTTGGAATCTTAGCAGTTTACCTGTTACGTAATGCGAAACGATAATTTAAAAAGTTATTTAAATCTTCATTTAATTGTTTTTATCTGGGGTTTTACCGCCATTTTGGGTGCTTTAATTACTATTGATGCCGAAAATCTGGTTTGGTACAGAATGCTGATTGCGATGATTTTTTTGGGTGGATTTATTGCCTTCAAAAAACAGTCTTTTCAGGTTCCTGTGAAGGAATTTTTTAAATTGATTTTTGTCGGATTACTGATTGCTCTTCATTGGATTTTCTTTTTTAGGGCAATTCACGTTTCAAACGTTTCTATTACGCTTTCTATATTTTCATTAGGAGCATTTTTTGCTTCTTTATTGGAACCATTATTTTATGGAAGAAAGGTGCTTTGGTATGAAGTTCTTTTCGGACTTATCATAATTGCTGGTCTAGGATTGATTCTTCAAGTTGAGATAAAGTACCTTGAAGGCGTTTATTATGCCTTGGCCGCAATTATTTTAGGTGTTTTATTTACTTTAATGAATGGAAAATTGATTTCAGATCATGAACCTTCTGTAATTACTTTTTATGAGTTTGGTGCAGGAGTTTTCTTTATTACGATTTATTTTTTGTTTCAAGGAAAATTTAAAGCAGATTTCTTCGAAATGTCTTTGAATAACTGGGTTTTATTATTGATTTTGGCTTCCATCTGTACAGCTTACGCCTTTACAGCTTCTGTAAAAGTAATGCAAAGATTGACGCCTTATACTGTAATGTTAACGACTAATTTAGAGCCAGTTTACGGAATAGTTTTGGCTTATTTCATATTAGGAGGAAAAGAAAAAATGAGTGTTGAGTTTTACATAGGAGCGGTAATAATTATTATAACAGTTATTCTAAACGGTGTTTTTAAGCATTATCAGAACAAGAAAGAAAACTTGTAATAGTTTCCTTATTTTTAAAATGCATTTTTATACTTTAAATAACAATTAACTTCGCCAATGATATAATATTTTTATATTTGCGGTTCGATTTACAAACAAAATTCAAAAATCCATGGAATATTTAGATTTTGAGCTTCCAATTAAAGAACTTGAAGAACAGTTAGAAAAGTGCGTTATTATTGGGAAAGAATCTGACGTTGACGTAACGCCAACGTGCAAGGAAATCAACAAGAAATTAGAGCAGACTAAGAAAGATATATACAAAAACCTTACGGCTTGGCAGAGGGTACAATTGTCAAGACACCCAAATAGACCTTATACTTTAGACTATATCAAAGCAATTTGCGGAGATACTTTCTTGGAACTTCATGGAGACAGAGGTTTTAAAGATGATAAAGCTATGGTTGGTGGTCTTGGTAAAATAAACGGACAATCGTTTATGATTATCGGTCAGCAAAAAGGTTTTAATACCAAAACACGTCAATACCGTAATTTTGGTATGGCTAACCCAGAAGGATACCGTAAAGCTTTGCGTTTGATGAAAATGGCGGAGAAATTTGGAATTCCGGTGTTAACTTTAGTAGATACTCCAGGTGCATATCCAGGACTTGAAGCTGAAGAAAGAGGACAAGGAGAAGCTATTGCTAGAAATATCTTTGAAATGGTTCGTCTACAAGTACCAATCATCACGATTATTGTTGGTGAAGGTGCTTCTGGTGGAGCTTTAGGAATTGGTGTTGGAGACCGCGTTTATATGTTAGAAAATACTTGGTACTCTGTAATTTCTCCAGAATCTTGCTCTTCTATTTTATGGAAAAGCTGGGAGTATAAAGAACGTGCAGCAGAAGCTTTAAAACTGACTTCTTCTGATATGAAAAAACAAAAACTTGTTGATGATGTGATTCCAGAACCACTTGGCGGAGCACATTATGACAGAGAAACTACTTTTAAAACAGTTGCGGAATATATTACAAAAGGATATAACGAATTGAAAGACTTATCAACAGCTGATTTAATTGCCCAGAGAATGGACAAATACAGCAATATGGGCGAGTTCAAAGAGTAAATTCATAAAATAGAATTAAAAATCCGAAGCCCTGCGGTTTCGGATTTTTTTTTGGTTATCAACACAAAAAACATATTTATAAACAACAGAATTGTTATAACTCGATAGCAGATTTTTTTTAAATTTTGCTACTTTCGCTATATGGAAAATTTCAAAAATGTAAACCCAGTTAAGGTCGACAAAACCACTATTATCAATCTAGAAAAAGGTAAGCTTCCTCCACAAGTAATTGACTTGGAAGAGGCTGTGCTTGGTGCGATGATGATCGACAAAAAAGGGGTAGATGATGTAATTGATATTTTACAGCCAGACGCTTTTTATAAAGACGCGCACAAACATATTTTTGAAGCAATTTTGCAGCTTTTTACAGAAACTCAGCCTATCGATTTGCTGACAGTTTCTACGCAATTGAAGAAAAATGGCAAGCTTGAATTGGCTGGTGGAGATTTCTATCTGATTCAGCTTACGCAAAAAATTGCCTCTTCTGCGCACATCGAGTTTCACTCGCGTATTATTCTTCAAAAATTTATTCAAAGAAGTTTGATTCGAATTTCATCTGAGATTATCGAAGAATCTTATGACGAAACCACAGACGTTTTTGATTTGCTGGACAAAGCAGAATCTAAATTGTATGAAGTAACGCAAGGAAATATTAAGCGTAGTTCTGAAACGGCTCAGAGTTTAGTTCTTCAGGCGAAAAAACGTATTGAAGAAATTGCTGGTAAAGAAGGTTTGAGTGGTGTGGCGACTGGATTTGAGAAACTAGATGAAGTGACTTCTGGATGGCAACCTTCAGATTTGATTATTATTGCGGCTCGTCCTGGTATGGGTAAAACAGCTTTTGTCCTTTCAATGGCGAGAAACGTAAGTATCCAATTCGGACATGCGGTTGCTATTTTCTCTCTGGAGATGGCTTCAGTTCAGTTAATTACAAGGCTTATTTCTTCTGAAACAGGACTTTCTTCAGAAAAACTAAGAACCGGTAAATTAGAAAAACACGAATGGGAACAGCTGAGTACTAAGGTAAAAGATTTAGAAAAAGCACCGTTGTTTATTGATGATACACCTTCGCTTTCAATATTCGATTTACGTGCAAAATGTCGTCGTTTGGCCTCTCAGCACGGAATTAAATTAATTATTATCGACTACTTGCAGCTGATGACTGCAGGTGGAAGCGGTAAAGGAGGCGGAAACCGTGAGCAGGAGATCTCAACAATTTCTCGAAACTTAAAGGCCTTGGCAAAAGAGCTAAACGTTCCTGTAATTGCACTTTCTCAGTTATCTCGTGCCGTTGAAACCCGTGGATCTAGTAAACGACCTTTACTTTCGGATCTTCGTGAATCTGGAGCAATTGAGCAGGATGCCGATATCGTATCGTTTATTTATCGTCCTGAATATTATAAAATTGAAGAATGGGATGATGATGAGGCATCTTCTACGCAAGGGCAGGCTGAGTTTATTATAGCCAAGCACCGTAACGGTGGATTGGAAAATATTCGTCTAAAATTCTTAGGACATTTGGGTAAATTTGACAACTTAGAAGAATTTACAGGAGGTTACGATGATTTACCTTCTAAAATGAATCATGATGATAATCCTTTCCTAACAAAAAATTTACCATCTGCTAATGAAGCTTTCGGAAGCAATTTAAATGATGACGATGACGATAGCGACGTTCCGTTTTAAAAAACAAAAAAGCCTTGTTTCTAAGGCTTTTTTTATGCTTTGATGTTAATTTTTTAATAAAAATCAGTAGTTTAGCGAAACCAATTATAAACTATCAAGTTTTTTATTAACCAATTAACAAATTTAAATTATGAATGAAGAAACTTTTCCGGGACCTATCCAGATTCCGTTAGCAACTGCAAATGAGTGGGAAAGAAGATACCAGAATGATACCACAATCGAAGACTCTAAAAACAAAGTAAAAGCTTTCTTGATACCAAGAGAGAGTTTAGAAAAAGTTTTAAAGCTTGAAACAGAAGCAGTTTGGGCTTATCTAGGCATAAACGACCAAGAAGAAAAAACATTGCTTTTTGTTGGTGCCCAATACGATAAAGAAACTGGTAAATGGGTTAATGTATACGGTACTGGAGATGGTGTAGAAGGTGGTGAAGGAGCCGAAGAGGTGGTATATGATGGTGCAAGACCAAGTCCTCCATATTAATTAATTGAATTTCAAGAATGGATGATTTTTTAATATATTCAAGTTATTTGATTTTATTGATTAATCTTGTTCTATATACATTTAGCTTTTTCCAAAAGGAAAAAGCTAATGTTTTTTTTGTCTCTTATTTGGCGTTTTCAACTGTGTTGCAGTTTTCAATGGAATTGGTATACCATTTAGGGATGAGTAATTTATTTCTTGTAAATATTTTTTTTATAGGGCAAATGATTATTCTGGGGCTTTTTTATAATTCGCTATTTTATAATAAAGCTCAAAAAATATTCGTCAAGACTTCGTTAATAATTGCTTTATTAATCTTATTAATACAATTTGTAATAGATTCAAGTCAATTCTTAAAGTTTAATTTATTCGAAATTACTTTAACTTCCCTGCTTATAGTTGTTTTTGCATTACTTCATTTTTATAATATGCTTACAGAAAACAAAAAGTATTATTATATAAGCATGGGCATAGTTTTTTATTTGTTGGCTAGCACGGTCTTATTTTTAATTGGCAATCTTTCAACAGGATTAAGTGCCGACTTAAAATATTTGAGCTGGCAATTAAACGCTTTTTTATTAATAGTTTATTATTTGATTATTTTATTTGAATGGTTAAAAAGTTTTTCGAAAAAAAGTTTACAGAACTAGATTCTATTGTATAATATAAAATGAACAGATATGAATGCAGGTCATATTCCTGAGAAAGAACTCGTAGCCATAATATTATACATCTCTTTGTTTTTTATAATTGTTGCAGTGGCATTGATTATATTCTTTTACTTTTCTAGAAAAAAGATCATTCAGAAAGAACTAGAAAAAATAGATTTAATACTTCGATATCAAAAAGAACAATTACACGCTGTTATTGTAACCCAAGAGGAAGAACGTAAAAGGATTGCACAGGATCTTCATGACGATATTAGTTCCAAATTAAATATTGTTTCCCTAAACAGCCATTTGCTTACAGCGCCAAATCTGACTGAAGCGGAAACTGCAGAAATTACAGAAAACATAATCGCTTTGACAACAAAAGCATTAGATAATTCTAGAAAAATTGCGCATAATTTGTTGCCGCCTGTTTTTGAAAAATTTGGTTTACATGCAGGCATAGAAGAGTTATGTGAAGAGTTTGAAAGCAGTAAATCGGTCAAAATACATTATAAAAACGAAATTGATTTTGATGAGAAAGACATAGACAGGCATCTGCATGTTTTTAGAATTCTACAGGAGCTTATGAATAATTCTATACGTCACGGAAAAGCTTCAGAAATATGGATTTCGTTTGCTAATGTAAACGGAATAAATACTTGCAACTACAAAGATAATGGTGTTGGTTTTGATAGTTCAAATGCTGAAAACCAGAAAGGTCTAGGAATGAAAAACATTGACAGCCGAATATCATTTTTAGAGGGAACAATAGAAATTAACTCTGAAATTAATAATGGTATTGTTGTAAATTTTACTTTTTAGCTGAAATTATGTGTTTTATTAAGGTTTTTAGTCAATAAAGTGGGGTATTTAGACTTTTTCTAAATCATATTTTGTAATTTCGATAAACCAAATTAAACGACCAAAAACAAATAAGATGAATGCTGCTATAAAAATTGCCCTAGTCGATGATGAAATTTTGTTTCGAAAAGGAATTTCTTTTTTATTACAGAGAGAAGAAAATATAGATGTTATTTTTGAAGCTTCAAACGGCGATGAGCTTATTTCGCATTTAAATGAAAGGGAAATAAAACCTGATATAATAATAATGGATTTAAAAATGCCGGTCTTGAACGGTGTCGAAGCCACTAAAATTATTAGAAAACTCTTCCCCGATATTAAGATTATCGCATTGACCAGTTATGATACCAAATCTTTTATTGCAAATATGATTCAAGTTGGTGCAGTAGCTTACTTAATAAAAAATACCACTCCAAAAGATTTAATTCATACAATCAACGAAGTAGCAAAAAAAGGCTTCTATTACAACGAAAATGTTTTAAAAACAATTCAAGAAACCATAGTTTCTCCTAAAAATGCAAGAGGCGGTTTAGAAACGAATTTCCTTTCTCCGCGTGAAATCGAAATTCTGCAATTAATCTGTCAGCAGAAAACTACTGCAGAAATTGCAGAACGTCTTTTTTTAAGTCCGAGAACAATAGAAGGACATAGAAATAATTTGTTGCTTAAAACAGAATCGCGAAATATTGCTGGTTTGGTTGTTTATGCTATCCAAAATGAATTGGCAGTTTTGACAATTTAGAAAATTATGCTGTCAAAAACTGTATAGACAGTACATAATATAATATGATTGTTATCACAAGAACACACAATCCTATTTTCTGAATTATATTCAGGCCCTTTTGTTGGTTTTTACTATCATTAAGCTTCATAATGTGGTTATTTTTACGGCGATTAGTTTGATGAACCTGGGATAGCAAATGTAGAAAGAATATTCTGCCTAAGTATAGGTGTTTTTACCTGTTTTTAAGTTGTTTAAAATTTTCTTCACAATCTTTTTTTTAACATTCCATTATGGCATAAAAAGCAGTAAGCATTCTTTTTTTGTTGCAGCCTTTTATATCTTTACTAAAATAATTTTCTGATGAATAAGAGTTTACTCTATATTTTTATACTATTAGCGACATTTAATGCAAGAGCTTCATTTATTTTGCTTCCGATGGACGAGACAACGCAGCAAAATCATCTAAAGGCATACGGAATTACTTATTGGTGTTTGAGCAGGGATTATAAAGCAAGTTGGCTTTTAAATTACCGCGGAGGTTCTTTTTTACTTCCTGATGCTGATGAAATTAGAAAAGAATGTAAAATAAGAGGAGTTAGTTTTGAGGTGATTTCAGATAGTGAACAAGCTTCTATTCTGAATGAAATTTCAAGTCCTTCACAAAACATGGAATCGGTGATTTTAGAAAAAGCTCCTAAAATAGCGGTTTATACACCAAAAGGAAAGCAGCCATGGGATGATGCGGTGACTTTGGTTTTGACTTATGCAGAAATTCCGTTTACTCCAATTTATGATGAAGAAGTTTTAAGTGACCAATTATTAATGTATGATTGGCTGCATTTGCATCATGAAGATTTTACTGGGCAATACGGAAAATTTTATGCAGCTTACAAAAATACGCCTTGGTATATTGATCAAAAAAAGGATGCAGAAGCCTTGGCAGCAAAACTAGGATATACAAAAGTGTCTCAGGAAAAAGGAGCAGTTGCTAAAAAGATTAGAGATTTTGTAATTGGCGGAGGTTTTATGTTTGCTATGTGTTCTGCGACAGATAGTTTTGATATCGCACTTGCAGCTGATGGTGTGGATATTTGCGAAACTATGTTTGACGGAGATCCGAGTGAATCTAATTATCAATCAAAACTAAATTATGATAATTCGTTTGCTTTCAAGAATTTTACTCTTGAAAGAAGGCCAGAAGTTTATGAATTTTCAGATATCGATATGACAACGAAAAGGAGAATATTGATGGAGAAAGATTATTTTACTTTAATGGAATTTTCAGCTAAATGGGATCCAATTCCAAGTATGCTATGTCAAAATCACACACAATTGGTAAAAGGTTTCATGGGACAGACCACTTCATTTGACACTTCATTGATAAAATCGAATATCTTGATCATGGGGACCTGCGAATTAAACGGTGAGTCAAGATATATTCATGGAGAAAAAGGCAAGGGGATGTTTACTTTTTTTGGAGGACATGACCCAGAAGATTTCCAACATCAGGTTGGAGATCCGCCGACGGTTTTAGATTTGCATCCTAATTCTCCAGGTTATAGATTGATTTTGAACAACGTTTTGTTTCCAGCTGCTAGAAAAAAGAAGCTTAAAACATAAATTAGTTTAAAGAAAATTCCAACCAAATCGGAATATGATCAGACACTTTTCTTGCATTCTGAAGTGAATCAAAATCTTCGTAAAATTTAATGATTCCAGAATTAATAACTTTTAAACTAGATGTCTTATAAAAGATATTGTCAAACTCAGAAGCCAGACAGATATTGCTTTTGCATTGATGCTTAAGAGTCGTTTTTTGATTTTTTAATACAGATGTATATCCCATTTTCTTTAATGGGTTAAAAACAGAATGTTTTTCAGGGCAATTGAAATCGCCTAAGAAAACAAGGTTTAAATCGGGGTATTCGTTTGGTAAAAATTTGAAATATTTGATTTCGGTTTCGGGTTGCTTTTTTTTCGTTATGGCATGAAAATTAACTAGTGTAATTGTCTTTTTGTTGATTTCGAATGTGGCGAAATAGGGCTCCCGATCAATTTCTACACTAAATTTTTTCTCAAGCCAAGGTCTGCTTTTTAATTTGGCTTTGTTGGTTTTCCAAATGAAAGCATAGCGTTCAGTTTTGTAACTGCTGCTAGAAGTAGGATCGCTTATTTTATAATCCCATTTATTTCCTTTTTCATTAAGTAATGATGCCAATTTTGCAACAGTTTGGGCCCCACCATTTCCAGCAACAACTTCTTGAATTGCAATAATATCGTAATTAGAAATCGTTTTGGCAATATAATTTAAATGGATGTCAGATTTAGATTTTCCAAAATTTTCTAAATTCCAAGATACCACTTTGGTCTGCGCTAAAGATAAAAAGGTAAAAAATAATAAGACGAGGCTGAGAGTTTTTTTCATGTAAAAATTTATAGAAAAAGATATGAACCTTCTTTTTCAGCAATAATCAAGCCTTTCTTAAAATTAATTAATGTTTTTTGTATCGGTTTTTTAGCGCAGTTCCGATAATTATAATTTGCAAAACTAATAATGCTGGAATAAATATTATTTTCCAATCAATTTCTAGCCAGCCCGTTTTTTCAGAAACAAAGGCAAAACTAATTGATAAAAAAAGGCAGAGTAACATTGTTTTCATAATAATTTTATTTTGTGTAGTATTAATTTTGGAGAATATAATACTCGCTTTACTTTTCGGTTTCATGGTAGGTTAATAGGTTATTACAAATTTAACGGTATGAAAAGTGTAATCCTTACGGAAACCCGTAAAGCGCCATAAAAAATTACACCAGTCCGAAATCTTTTGCGATTGCAATTAAATGCACATTATTGTTAGCCTTAAAGTAGATCTTGAGTTTATTGATTCTTTTTTCAATACTGCTTGTTCCGTTAGGTGTTATAGATAGATCTTTAAATTCTTTAGAAATGCTTTCCAAGATGTACCCTTGCGATAAAAGCTTCAAAATAGAAATATCATAAGATTCAATTTCGATTAAGGCTTTGTCATTAAAATTAAAAGACAAATCAGAAGAAAGTATTTTTTCTTCATTATTAAAGGTGCTTTCAATAGCATTTCTTAATTCAGCAATACTATTCCTTCCTTTAGAAACGTATGCATTGATACCTAATTCGTTAAAAAGAGTTTTAATTCTATAGCTTTTATCTTCTATAGAAAAAACAATCTTTTTTATATTAGGCTGTACCTTGTTTATGGCATCAATAAGTTCATCGCCACTATTTAAAGTTACTTTTCTATGATCAGATTTAAATGATAAATCAGTAATCAGCAAATCGTAAGGTTCGTTATCAGCCAATGCTTTTTTTATTTTAAGCAAACCTTCGTCACAATATTTCACATGATGGATTACAGGAACTTGTAACTCTTCAAGTACTTGAACTACTGCAAGGCTGATACTATCTAAATCTTCGGCAACTAAAACTTTTTTAAACATATAATTGTATTATATAGGAAATTTGATACTTATTTTAAAACCACTTTCTGAATTTGCATCAAAATTAATTGTTCCTTTTATTGTTTCAATACGGTTTTCCACATTTTGTAGTCTTTTTTGTAAAATACCGTATTTTTGCCTGATTTTATGTCCGTTATCAGCGTACAGTACTACAATATTTTCTTCTTCTTTTTTAAATATTAGACTTATTAGCGAAGCATCGTTCAATGTTTTCATTTGATTGAGAATTTCCTGGATAGCACGAAAAACAACAATTTTTTTTGCTCGATCAGATTTAGTCCATGAGAAAGTATTTAAACCATTTACTATAATGTTTAAATTTGGAGAAATATATTCTGAAATCATTTCTTTTAAAGCCTTTTCAAAATTTTCATCAGTAAGTATTTCACTATTTTCTCTAGATATATTTCTTGTTGTTAAATAAATGTTGTTTAAATGGGATAGCAGTTTTTCTTTGTTTTCTTCTTTTTCTAAATCGCTCTTTGCCGTAAAAAGTAAAATCTTATCGATGTCTTTTTCCAGTTCAAGCTCTAATTTTTCGGAAATGCGCTTTTCATTTTTAAAGACTTCATTTATTCTGTCTCTTTTTCCTTTTTTAGTTATATAAAAAACTATAAAGACTACACTTATGCCGCAAATAGAAATTACAATATAGGAGATAAAACTTCTATTTTTCTGTCTTTGGAGCTGTAATTCATGTTCTGCTTTTTGATTTTTAAGCTCTAAGTTTTCTTCTTTATCTTTCTTTGAATTGTAAATAATATCAGCAAATTGATTTTTTGCTTTTTCTCTGGCAGTCATTAGACTATCCGTTTTTCTTATATAAATTTTCAAATGTTTTTTTAAACTTTCCGTATTGTCAATATTTTCATCATTTTCTGCTTTGATCAAACAGCCTAACATGCTAATTTCGTAGGGTTTAGAATTTGACTTTTTAGCATAATAATAAGCTTTCTCAATATTTATTTTTTTGAGTTCAGGATTATTGTATATTTTGTAATATTTATAAAGTCCATAATAGCAGGTAATTAGTTCGTAGTCGTCATTTAAAGTAAGAGCGACTTTTAGACTTTCAGTAAAGCAGTCAAAAGCTTCCTGCTTATGGCCTCCAAGATAGAGATAGGAAAGTCCCAAATTGTATAATTTGGCGGTACGTTGATAACCAGTATTTGAAGGAGTAATTTTATCCTCGATATTCAGCCACGCTATCGGTCCTAATAGATCTACAGCCTCCTGATATTTTCCTTGTTGCATGTAAACAAACGCAATTTCAGATATTATACGTGATCTTCTAAATGTAGAGAAGGCTTTTTTTAATGCTTTTTTATGATAATATAATGCTTTTTCATAGTCATAAGTAGAATGATAATTATAAGCCATAAATGTATAAGCATTAACGGCATACTTTACATTAGTTGTCTTGTCTAAGTATGGAAAAGCTTTTACGAGTGTATTTTCTACTTCATAATAATCACCATGTCTTTGCAAGATTTCTGCCATATAGTTTATAGATTCCACATAATAATCGGCGTAATTCTTTTTTGGTTCACATAGCAATCGAGTTTTATTAAAATAAAAATAAGCACTGTCACCTTTTCCATTATCCCAAAAAGCATGTGCCTTTTCCAATGTTTGTTTTATTTCTGGCAAACGGTCGGTTTTGATATTACTTAAAGGTAGTTTTTTAGTGTCCGAAAATTGCATAGAAAAAAGGGCAATTAAAATTGCGCAACAGATTAGCAAACAAAAAAGAATGTGTTTTTTTTGAAAAAAATAAAGTAAGTCTCTAATCATTATATTGGAAATTTAATTGAAACCTTAAAACCTTGATTTTGGTTTAAAAAAACATTAAAAGTGCCTTTTATCAATTTTAGACGGTTTTCAATATTAGCAAATCTTTCGTTTAAATTATTTTGATCGTGTGTTACGCTGCTATTATCTGCGTACGTTATTATAATTTCTTCTTGATCCATTTTAAATGTTATACTTGCAAGAGAGGAATTTTTGTGATTTTTTACTTGATTGAAAATTTCCTGTACAACACGAAAAACAGTAATTTTTTTTACTCGATCAATTTTTGACCAAGAAAACGCATTTAAACCATTTATTAAGATGTTCAAATTTGGAGTTGCATAACCAGAAATCATTTCTTTTAAAACCTTTTCAAAGTTTTCATCGGTAAGTATTTCACTATTTTCTCGAGATATATTTCTGGTTTTTGAATAAATATTATTTAAATGGGATAAAAACTGTTCTTTGTTTTCTTCTTTCTCCAAATCGCTCTTTTCTGTAAACAATAAAATTTTGTCAATATCCTTTTCAAGCTCAAACTGCAATTTTTCAGAAATCCGCATTTCATTCTTAAAGATTTCATTGGCTCTGTCTCTTTTTCCTTTTTTAGTTATATAAAAAACTACAAACAATAAACTTAAAGCACTAACAGTGATTATAATATAGGATACAATACTTCTGTTTTTTTGTCTTTGCATCTCCAGTTCATCTTCTGCTTTTTGAGCTTTTAGCTCTAAGTTTTCTTCTCGATCTTTTTTGAAATTATATTTTATGTTAGCAGATTGCTCTTTCTGTGTTAATTGACTTTTATTAACGCTATCTGTAAATTGAATATAAATCTCAGAATATTTCTTCAACTCATTTCCTCTACTACTCTTTATTAAAATTTTTAAAGCATTTTTTTTTTGCGAATAAGCATTTATTTTACAAGAGTATTTGTAAGCTATTTTAGCATATTTTTTTGCCAAAGAAAGATTAGATTTTAAATAAAATTGAGAAAGACCTGAATAGCTGTGCGATAAATTTGATAGATCATTTAATTTTAGTCTAATTTTAAGAGCTTCTTGGTAGTATAGTAGTGCTCTAGAATCTCCTAAATCAGCATAACAAATACCAATATTGTTTTTCATTATTGCATAATCTTGCAATTCAAAATCTTTGAATGTATTTGTTTTTTTCTTATTTCCATAATATCCATAAGTGGTTAATTTTTTATAGACTTTGATGGCTTTTTTATAATGCTTTTGACGCATATAAACTAGTGCTATATTAGCTAATGCATTTGTTTTTCTTCTCGCACTTGTTTTTAGATTATAAGCTTTTTTAGCATATATTAGTGCATTGTCATAGTCGTTTGCTGCTAAATAATTCTCAACAAAAATTTTATATGTCTCCCAAGCAAATCTTGGTTTTTTAAGGTATTTAAGATGTGGTAATACTTTTGTAGCTGTAGCTTCACTTTCTAAATAATTGCCTTCGAATTCTTTTATGAGCGCTATCGATATTAATGCATCAACATAATCAACTCTATCTTTTACAGAATCGGATATGGTTATTACTTTTTCATAAACTTGTAAGGCATTTGAAAATTCGGATTTATCAAAATAAGCATCACCAATTATGGTTAGCCTTCTAACCTCCGCCGTATTATCAGTCTTTTTTTCAATAACTTGTTTTCCCTTTTCACAAGAAATCGGAACAACAAGTAGAAATAAAGTGGAGATTAAAACTTTAACTAGAGTGAAGGTTTTCATTTGGAGACTTTGGAGTTAAGATTCGATTTAGATTGGCAGTTTGATAAATAGCTTAAAGCCTTTTCCTAAACCAGAATCAATGTCAATTGCACCTTTTATAGCAAGAATTCTATTTTCAATATTATGCAGGCCATTTTTCAGGATCATTTTATTTAAATCAATTCCTTTTCCATTATCAGTATAATTGATAATGATATCTCTCTTAGATTCTTTAAAAATAATAGCTACTAGACTGGCATCGCTATGTTTCTTCATGTTTACCAGAAGTTCTTGTATTGCCCTGTAAATAGCTGTTTTTTTTACTTTATCAACTTCATCCCAAGAAATTGTATCTAGTCCATTTATCAAAAGATTTATGTTGGGAGTATTAAATCTGGAAATCATTTCTTTTAAAGAAGAAATATAATTTTCATCAGTTAATATGATAGCATTTTCTTTTGAGATATCTCTTGTACGGGCATAAATGGTATCGAGATTATGCAGTAATTGTTCCCTATTTTCAGCTAAAGATAAGTTTCTGTTCTCAGCAAATGCCATAGTATGATAAATGTCGTTAGCTAACTCGTCATGTAATTTTTTCGAAATTCTGGTTTCACTATTGTAAGCAGCTTCTATTTTTTCTCGATTCGCTTTAGACGTTAGATAATAATACAGAATCAGAATAAGGCATAAACTCAGAATAATGATAATATAAGATATAATATTTCTGCTTTTTTGGCGCTCCAGTTTTAGTTCGTTTTCAGCTTTATGAGTTTTTAATTTTAAGTTCTCTTCTTTTTCTCTTTTAGAATCATATTTAATTCTTGCAAACTGATTTTTGGCTTTTTGTCTTACTTCAAAAATACTGTCTACTAAATCAATGTATAATATAGAATATTTTTTAAGCTCTTGATCTGAATTGTTCTTAATTAATAATTTTAAAGAACTTAGTTTATTGTCAATGTTGTCAATTTCGCTGAATTTCTTGTAAGCTTCTAAGGCATGTTTTTTTGCTAAAGTACGAGCCTTGTTCTCATCATAATACGAAGCAATATGCAAGTTGCTAATTCCAACCCCTGATTTATTTTTAATTTCTTCTCTAATTTGTAAAGCCTGGTTTAGATATTGAATTCCTCTTGGGTCACTCATTTTGTTATAGCAGATACCAATGTTGTCTATGTTTTTTGCATTGTATTCCGGTTTCTGCTGTAGTTCTTTTTTAGTAGAAAGACGTAAAAAGATTTGTAATGCCTCATTATATTTTTGCTGTTCTAACAAAACAGATGCAATATCACTTTTAGTTAATGATTTTCTAGATTCATCTACTTTAAGACCCAATGCTTTATTATAATATAGCAAAGCATCATTAAGATTATAAGTGCGAAGATAGTTTGTGCCTAAAGTTGTGTAGGTATTCCAAACATTTGTTTGGTCTTTTATTGACTTTAAATAAGGAATTGCATCGGTTATTGTAGTTTCACTCCCAATATGGTCTCCATGGTTGAGTTGGATATCTGCCATGCAGTTTAGAATACTTACATAACTATCTGGATCTTTTTTTGGATCGCAAAGCAACTTTGCCTTGTTGTAGTAAAAAAAGGAGCTATCAGTATCATTATAGTTATGATAAAAAACCGCAGCTTTGTCTATGTTTTTTTGAATTTCTAACTTGTTATTTAGTTCTTTTAAATTATCGTTAATGTCTTTATGACAAGAAAAAAGAACTAATAAAAGAGCGATAATTGGGGTAACTAATTGTATTCTTTTTGGTATCATGCGCCAAAAATAAAAAATCTCAGTTCCTGTGAAAGAGTATAAATACCTGTTTTTGTAAAAAGATGAATTCGCTATTTTTTGCCTGTTCATTTACAATTATATACAAACAAACCCTCACAGAGAGGGTTGTTAAAGTTTGAAAATGATGTAAATATTATCCTTATAAAATTATGATGCACGCATTCCAGTTGTAATGGCTAATCTATTCCAAGAGTTAATTGTAATGATGGCTAAAAGTATCTCTGCAAGATATTTTTCGTCAAATAATTTAGCGGCATTTTCGTAAACTTCATCTGAAACATGATTGCCAATTAATGTGACCTGTTCTGTTAATGCTAAGATTGCTTTTTCATCTTCAGTATAAAAATCGGCTTCGCGCCAAGCGCTAATTAGATAAATTCTTTGTTCAGAAATACCATGCTTTCTAGCGTCTGCAGTATGCATGTTAATACAAAATGCACAGCCATTAATTTGCGAAGCACGGATTTTAATTAATTCTTTGTGTACAGGTGTTAATGAAGTTGATGAAATATATTTTTCTAAATTCATCAATGCTTGATAAGCCTCTGGAGCTACATTCGGAATAACAATTCTTGGTTTCATTTTTATGTGTTTTAAAAGTTCATTACAAAGGTCAGTAATGTATACTCGTAAAAACTTGAACTACTTCAAGAAATTCAAATCACACTTTTCCGCCTCTTATTTTACTCATAAATTCGGCCGAAAAATCTAAGTAGGAGGCAAGCATGTATTGAGGAACACGTTGAACGAAGTCTGGTTGCAGATTTTTAAAATGATTATAACGTTCTTCGGCAGACATGGTAAACAAGAATTTAATACGCATTTGTGCAGCCCCAAAAGCTTTTTGTGCTACTATTCTAAAGTATTTTTCGAGTTTAGGGATTTGAATTAATAAAGAATCTAAAACAGATTTTTCAATAGCAATTACATCAGTAGTTTCAACAGCTTGTATATAAAAATGAGACGGAACATGGTTATGATAACTTAAATAGTCGGTAATCCACCAATTTTCTATTCCAAATTGAAGAGTCTGTTCAGTACCTTTAGAGTTAATTATGTATTGACGCATACAGCCTTTTACAACAAAATACATTGTATTGCATATTTGTCCTTCTTGTAGAACATGTTCTTTTTTCTTAATCTGCCAGAGACCAAGACAACTCTCGAGTATATCGATCTCATGAGATTCAAGTTGTACAAACTTTTGAATATGATGGATAAGTGCGTCTTGCATTTTGTAGAAAATTACTTTAAGTAAATTTAATTTATTATTTAGTCATATTATAATAAGTGGTCAAAAAACAAAAAACCATTCGCGTTAACGAATGGTTTTTATATAATAAGTAAGTAATCTTAAATTGAGTTTATAAAACGTTTTATTTTACTTTATTAAGAATAGCTTTGAAAGCTTCTGGGTGGTTCATAGCTAAATCTGCAAGAACTTTTCTGTTCAATTCGATTCCGTTAGCTTTAACTTTCCCCATGAATTGAGAATAAGACATTCCTTCTAATCTAGCTCCAGCGTTAATACGTTGAATCCATAATGAACGGAAATTTCTTTTATTCTGTTTTCTGTCACGGTAAGCGTAGCTCATCGCTTTCTCTACCGCGTTCTTAGCAACTGTCCAAACGTTTTTACGTCTACCAAAGAAACCTTTGGCTTGCTTCATTATTTTTTTTCTTCTTGCTCTTTTAGCAACTGAATTTACCGATCTTGGCATAATTTTAATGTTTTTTTGTAGCAGGCGTCCTGAATTGAATCAAAGGAACTTAAAGCCATACTCCAAGGTTATATAAATAATTTTTTAACCTAAAGAAATCTTAGTCAAATGTCGAATGTCAAACGTCAAAAGAAAATTACTTTTGACTTTAAGACTTTCTAACTTTAGACTTATTAGATAATTCTTAACTGTTGTTTAATGCTTCTCATATCTGTTTGGTGAACTAGCGCTGAGTGAGTCAAAGCTAATTTACGTTTTTTAGATTTTTTAGTCAAGATGTGACTTTTAAAAGCATGCTTTCTTTTAATCTTTCCAGAGCCAGTAACTTTGAAACGTTTCTTAGCGCTAGATTTTGTTTTCATTTTAGGCATTTTTCCTAGTGTTTTAATTTATTCTTACTTACTTATATCTTTAGTAAAAAGTTCAAAAGTCAAAAGTCAAAAGTCAGTTTATGACTTTCGACTTTAAGACTTTAAGCTTTCGACTTATTTCTTTTTCTTCGGAGCAATGAACATAATCATTCTCTTTCCTTCCAGAACAGGCATTGCCTCAACTTTTCCGTGTTCCTCTAAGTCTTGAGCAAGACGTAATAATAGAATCTGACCCTGATCTTTGTAAATGATTGAACGTCCTTTAAAGAAAACGAAAGCTTTTAATTTAGCTCCTTCTTTTAAGAATTTTTCAGCATTCTTTCTTTTAAACTCATAATCGTGCTCATCTGTCTGAGGACCAAAACGAATTTCTTTTACAACAACCTGAGAAGATTTAGCCTTTAATGCTTTATCACGTTTCTTTTGTTCATAAACAAATTTCTTGTAGTCCATGATTTTACAAACTGGCGGCTCAGCATTTGGAGAAATTTCAACCAAATCCAACTCAAGCTGATCTGCTAAACGCAATGCATCAGCTATTTTAAAAACGCCAGGTTCGATGTTCTCACCTACAAGACGTACTTCTGGAACACGAATAAGATTGTTTATTCTGTGTGTGTCTTTTTTTTCTACTCGAGGTTGAAAACCTCTGTTACTTTTTATTGCTATGACTTTCTAATTTAAGTTAAACTGTAAATACTTTTAATGTCTTTTTTATTTCTTCGTCAACAATCGAAGCAAATTCGTCGATTGAAACTGTGATGTTACCTTTTCCTTCTTGTCCATGACGACGAATAGAAATCGTTCCGTTTTTCTCTTCTTCCTCACCAACGATAAGCATAAATGGAATTTTTTGCATTTCTGCATCTCTAATTTTCTTACCGATAGTTTCATTTCGGTTGTCAATTAGGGCGCGAATTTCGTGATTTTCTAGCAAATCTAAAACTTTTTTAGCATAATTTTCGTATTTCTCGCTCAAAGACAAGATAATAGCTTGTTCAGGCATTAGCCAAAGTGGGAAATTTCCTGCTGTATGCTCAAGTAAAATTGCTATAAAACGCTCCATAGATCCAAAAGGAGCTCTATGAATCATGACAGGGCGATGTAATTCATTATCAGCACCTTTATAGGTTAATTCAAAACGCTCAGGTAAATTATAATCTACTTGAATAGTTCCTAACTGCCATTGTCTTCCTAAAGCGTCTTTTACCATGAAATCCAGTTTCGGACCGTAAAATGCTGCTTCGCCATATTCTACAACAGTATTTAGGCCTTTGTCTTTTGCTGCATTAATGATTGCATTTTCAGCCTTTTCCCAGTTTTCATCTGTACCAATGTATTTTTCCTTGTCCTCCTGATCTCTAAGTGAAATCTGAGCGGTAAAGTTTTCAAAACCTAAAGAACCGAATACATATAATACAAGGTCAATTACTTTTTTAAACTCCTCGTCCAATTGCTCTGGGGTACAGAAGATATGTGCATCGTCTTGAGTAAATCCTCTTACGCGAGTTAAACCGTGTAATTCTCCAGATTGCTCGTATCTGTAAACAGTACCAAATTCAGCATAACGCTTTGGCAAATCTTTATATGACCAAGGTCTTACATTGTAAATTTCACAGTGGTGAGGACAGTTCATTGGTTTCAATAAGAACTCTTCGCCTTCAGCTGGAGTATGAATCGGTTGGAAGCTGTCAGCTCCATATTTTGCATAGTGACCAGAAGTAACATAAAGTTCTTTCTGTCCAATATGTGGACTAACTACTTGCTCGTATCCGGCTTTCTTCTGAGCTCTTTTTAAGAACTGTTCCAAACGGTCTCTTAAAGCAGCTCCTTTTGGTAGCCATAAAGGCAAACCTTGACCTACTTTTTGAGAGAAAGCAAACAATTCTAGTTCTTTTCCTAATTTACGGTGGTCACGACGTTTTGCTTCCTCAAGAAGTTCAAGATATTCAGTTAAATCTTTTTGTTTTGGGAAAGAAGTTCCATATACACGAGTCAACTGTTTGTTTTTCTCATCACCTCTCCAGTATGCGCCGGCAACGCTCATGATTTTTACAGCTTTGATAATTCCGGTATTCGGAATATGTCCACCACGGCATAAATCAGTAAAAGTAGAGTGGTCGCAAAAAGTAATGGTTCCATCTTCAAGGTTTGAAATCAATTCGGTCTTGTAAACGTTGTCTTTATACATTTCTAATGCTTCCGCTTTACTTACCGGACGCATTTTAAAATCAAACTTTCCTCTTGCGATTTCAAGAATACGATCTTCAATCTTTTTAAAATCAGCCTCAGAGATTTTTTGGTCTTCAAAATCCACATCATAATAAAAACCATTAGCAATTGCAGGTCCTAGAGTTAGTTTTATTCCAGGATACAATTCCTCAAGAGCTTGAGCCATTACGTGCGAAGTTGAGTGCCAGAAAGCTTTTTTTCCCTCAGCATCATTCCAGGTATATAAAATAAGATTACCGTCGGTCGTTAATGGAGTCTCGGTTTCAATAGTTGTACCATTAAAAGATGCAGAAATAACATTTCTTGCAAAACCTTCGCTAATGTTTTTAGCGACCTCCATTGGAGTTACGCCTTGAGCGAACTCTCTAATTGACCCATCGGGTAAAGTAATCTTGATCATTGTTTATAATTTTGTGAATGCAAATATACATGATTACAAAAATACATACAATATATATGTAGAAGTTTACTCTATTATATATAAGTATAGTTTTATTGTGTTACATACGACTATCTCTTATTTCCGAACCGTCGGTTTTTTAAACCTGCCAGTTTTGTTTTTATGCATATATATAAGGAGAAACCCTCGACAGTCATGCTTAGTTTAGCCGAAGCCCTTTAAAGTTTTGGAATTTGGAATTTAAAAGATTGGGATTTTTTTTTTTTTTTTTTTAGGAGCTTAATCCCGCTATCCGCTGCAGTCTTTTTATGGCGAACCC
>NZ_WUMO01000007.1 GCF_009826975.1 Flavobacterium sp. HBTb2-11-1
AGAATGACAAATATTATCGAATAGCTTGGAATTTGAAATTTTTTACTTTTTGGAATTTGCTTTAATAAGCTGAATATACTTCAATCCACACTCAGAAATCTTCGTATACGAATTCATCGCATTTCCATAATTTTGTATCGTCAAAGTGTCTTTTACATACAAAGCATCTATTCCAACGGGGATTTCTAAATCTTTAGAATTATTAGAATCAGTATCATCTTCATTGCTAATATCGCCTTCGTATTCGTTCCATTGAATTCCTTCTAAAGAAATATATTTTTCGCCAGAACTACTTTTAGAAAAAATAGCTTTTCCTTTTAAACTTCTGTTTTGAGTCGTAAAAGTATATTTATAATCCTTTTTATCTTTCGAAATAATCAATGTGATATTACAGTCCTCGGCTTTAGAAATGTAAGTTCCAGAAATGGAATCTTTAGCAGAAGGAGTAAGGTTTTCATTTGCAACAGTAGCAGTTTTTGCTGCTTTTTCCTCCAAAACTTTCTCTGTTTTCTGATGACAGGATAAAATTAGTCCTAACGGAAATAGAAATAAAAGGCGAGTTAATTTTTGATTGTTAATCATCCATTACTAGTTTTTTTGTTCAGAATATATTTTAGATATAAAAAGCCAGCCAAACCTGCTACGAAAGAAGCAATAAGAATGGCTATTTTAGAAAAAACAATTACTTCAGGATTTTTGAAAGCAAGAACCGTGATGAATATTGACATGGTGAAACCAATTCCGCCCAGCATTCCTGCGCCTAAAATATGTGCCCATTTTAAGTTTTTAGGCAACATGCACAAACCGGATGTTACGCCAACAGACGAGAAAAGCAAAATGCCAAGCGGTTTACCCACTACAAGTCCGAGAATGATTCCGTATGTGTTAACGTGATTAAGGCCTTCATGCCAGTCTTCAGTGATTGTTAAGGCCGTATTGGCTACTGCAAACAATGGAAGGATAAAAAATGCAACGGGCTGATGTAAAAAATGCTGTAATCTATACGAAGAGGTTTTTTCTCCGCCATCGCCAAACGGAATTACAAATGCTAAAATCACTCCCGTAATAGTTGCGTGAACACCAGAATTAAGCATAAAATACCACATTATTGCTCCACCAATTAAATATGGAATCAGATTGTGGATTCTCATTCGGTTTAAGATAAATAACAAACCCCAGATTCCAAGAGCAATTCCAAGATTCAAAAAAGAAATTGATGTGGTGTAAAAAACGGCAATAACTATTATGGCTCCTAAATCGTCGATAACAGCCAAAGCGGTTAAAAAGACTTTTAAGGAAGCCGGTACTTTGTTTCCAAGAAGCGACAAAATTCCGATGGCAAAAGCAATATCGGTAGCCATCGGAATTCCAGCTCCGTTTTGTGTGGTTGTTCCGTAATTTAAAGCTAGAAAGATTGCAGCGGGAACTAACATTCCTCCAAAAGCCGCCATAATTGGCAGAGAAGCATTTTTAATATTAGATAATTCGCCATGATAAATCTCTCGTTCCAGCTCCAATCCGATTAAAAGGAAGAAAATAGTCATCAGTCCGTCATTTATCCAATGGGTTATAGAATGGCCTGCAATTTCTTTTTCCCAAAAAGCAACGTATGGAACTTGAACAGAAGAGTTAGCGAGATAAAGAGATAAAATCGTGACAAAGAGCAAGATGATTCCTCCCGATTTTTCGTTTTCAAAAAAGGCTTTAAAAGTCTTAGTAAGTTTCATTAGGGAAGATTTTCTGAAGATTTATATGATGGATTGTGAAATCCTTATGTTTTCAAAGTTAAAAAAAAATCCTAGCAATAAAAAGACATTTGCCACGAAGGCACAAAGGCACGAAGTTTTTTATGTTTTTTGGTGTTAAATTATTTCTTCGTGACTTTGTGATTTTGCGAGATTAAAATATATGACTCAAAAGAAATCTTAAACATTTCCCGTATTTTTGTGTTTCTAAAAATTCTAAGTAAATGAGCATAAAAATTCTTCATATCGACAGTAATAATCCAATTCTTTGGAATCAATTAGAAGAAGCTGGTTTTGAAAACCACGCCGATTTTAAATCTTCAAAAGAAGAAATCGAAGCAAAAATTCATGAATATAATGGAATTGTAATTCGAAGCCGATTCAAGATTGACAAGACTTTTTTGAATAAAGCAACAAATTTGCAATTTATTGCAAGAGTTGGTGCCGGCCTGGAAAGCATTGATTGTGAATATGCTTCTGCAAAAGGAATTCATCTAATTGCTGCTCCTGAGGGAAATCGCAACGCTGTTGCAGAACATTCGTTGGGAATGATTTTGTCATTGTTTAATAACTTAAATCAAGCTGATACTGAAGTAAAAGCGGGGCATTGGAATCGTGAAAGCAATCGTGGTCATGAATTGGATTTAAAAACAGTCGGAATTATCGGTTACGGCAATATGGGAAAAGCTTTTGCTAAAAAATTACGAGGTTTTGATACGGAAGTTTTGTGCTACGACATTTTGGACAATGTTGGAGACGAAAATGCCAAACAAGTTTCTTTGGAAGAATTACGCGAAAAAGCTGATGTTTTAAGCCTACATCTTCCTTGGACTCCAGAGACAGATAAAATGATCAACAAAAGCTTTATCAATGCGTTTAAAAAGCCGTTTTGGATTATCAATACTTCGCGTGGTAAGAACATCGTTACAGCCGATTTGGTTGAAGCTATGAAAGAGAAAAAAGTTTTAGGAGCAGGTTTGGATGTTCTGGAATATGAAAAACTTTCTTTTGAAACCCTATTCCAAGAAAACAATACGCCAGAAGCGCTCCAATATCTTATGGAAGCTAAAAATGTCTTGCTGACGCCTCATATTGCGGGTTGGACTTTTGAAAGCCATGAACGTTTGGCGCAGGTAATTGTTGACAAAATCAAAGCGGTTTACGGCAAAAACTAGCCTACAGCCTTTAGAATTTAATAACGAGTTTTTTCCTGTAAATTTTATTTAGTGAGATTAGTTTTATTTGTTAATTTTTAATAATATTGTTTCCGAATTTTAAAAGAATGAGTCTAAATAGATTTGTTTTTGAAGTTTGGAGAAAGCCGAAAATCCGAAGAGTAGGAATTAATAAATTTTTTAAACGAAGATGGAATTACAAGAAACATCGAATAATTTTGAAGAACAAATCCCAGTATTTAAAGTAGATCCTATCATGGTTTTACTATTTGGATTTTTAACTTGCGGATTGTATTTAATTTATTGGAATATTAAAGTAGCTGAGGTTTTTAATGCTGTAGCAAAAAGAGAAGTTATTTCACAGCCAGTTGCAATTTTTGCAGGTTGTTGTATGCCAGTGAATATTTATTTCTATTACTTGGCTGGTAAAGATGCATTGCCAAAAGTATATGAGAAAACTGGTGAGCTTCAAAAAGACCAATCTACTTTATTAATTGTTTTAGGATTCTTTTTTCCTATTGCGGCGGCAATGATTGTACAAGGTGATATCAACAGATTATATAAATAATACGCAAACAAGACGTAAAATTTACGGAATTATCGGTGCAGCAATTACACTGATAGTTCCGTTTTTTTTAATGCTTCATAATCATAATAATCATTTAGAAACCGATCAATCATTATGCCCTTTTAAGATGCTGACAGGTTTTCCGTGTCCAGGATGCGGAATTACCAAATCCTTAGTTTATTTTTATCAGGGAGATCTATACAAATCAATTTCTTATCATATTTTGGGTCCTTTTGTTATTGCTTTTTGTGCTGTAACGATTGTTGTTTTGACTACAGAATTAATTACCAAAAAAGAATATTTTAACGCACTTTTATACAACAGAAAGTTGGCTTATGGATTGGCTATTTTTCTAGGCGTTTATCATCTTATAAGATTGATTTTATTTGTGAGAAACAACTCTTTTGATGATATCTTGCATCAGTCAATTTGGTTTTAAAATCCAATAATCTGATTTTGCAACAATCAGATTTGTTTGTTTAAGTACAGTTTTAAGAATACTAAAAAATTAAGATCATGGAAAATACAAAGAGAGAAGATTGGAACAATCCGCGTTACGGACAGGAAAATAAAAAAGTGCTAGCTGGGATTCTAGCTATTTTATTAGGATATCTAGGAATCCATAAGTTTTATTTGGGTTACACCAAAGAAGGAATAATTCAGCTTCTTCTAGGTTTGGCTTTTGGAATTGGCGGTATAATTGGAGTTATCGAAGGAATTATATATTTGACCAGAGACGATGAAGAATTTTATCAAACGTACCAAATTGGTTATAAAGGCTGGTTTTAAAAGAAAATATATTTATCTCTAAATCCCATTCAGAAATGAATGGGATTTTTTTATGCTTAAAAATGTCGTTTTCTAATACAATTTTGACTTTTATGTCCTGAAAATTAAATCAATAGTGGGTAACCTTGCGCTTAGTTAAAAAGTAAAGGAGAAACCGAAAATCCTTAAGAGTAGGGAAATTTTAAAAGATTTGTTATGTTAGAAATGTACAAAAAGGTAGTTTTTGAGAACTACGCAAATTTTAGTGGAAGAGCTAGAAGACAAGAATATTGGATGTTTAGTCTTATAAGTATCGTGATTTATATTGTACTAAGTGTTTTTGGTCTTATTCCTGCAATTGGAATCGTCTTTTCAATTTTAAATTTAATATTTTTATTAGGTATTATGATCCCGTCCATTGCTGTAGGAGTTAGAAGAATGCATGATGTGGGCAAAAGTGGATGGTATATAATAATTCCTGTTTATAGCTTAATTTTAGCTTGCACGGAAGGTGAAAAAGGGCCAAATCAATACGGTGCTGATCCTAAAAATCAATTAGAAGAAATTAATGAAATAGGAAAAGAATAATTTTTCTCGTTTGAATAAAAAAAGCCGTTTCAATTTTTTGAAACGGCTTTTTAAGTTTTATTAATCTTCTTTTTCAGATAATTTCTTTTCTAATTCGATTTGAAACTCTTCAATTACAGGTTTCATTGTGCTTTCTGGAATATCTGCAATTCTAATGTACATTAAACCATCAATTGCATTATTGAATAATGGATCAACGTTGAAAGCTACTACTCTCGCATTTTGTTTGATGTATTTCTTAATTAAAACAGGCAGACGTAAGTTTCCTGGTTCCAATTCATCAATGATTTTGTCAAACTTATTCAAATCAGATTCTGCTTCGTCAAAAATAAAATCTTTGTCAGCGTCTTTCAGTTTTACTTTGTACGCTTTCTTAGGGTGAATGTATTGCGCAATATACGGATCGTAATAATTCGATTTCATAAACTCAATCATCAATGATTTAGAGAAATCTGAAAACTGATTACTGATACTTACTCCGCCAACCAAATATTTGTGTTCAGGATGACGCAAAGTAGTATGGATAATACCTTTCCATAACAAGAATAAAGGCATTGGTTTTTGCTGATATTCTTTTACGATAAACGCACGACCCATTTCGATCGATTTGTGCATCATATCATGCAATTCTGGTTCAAATCTGAAAAGGTCTGTCAGATAAAAACCTTCAATTCCGTATTTTGGATAGATTTCAGAACCTAATCCCATACGATAGGCACCGGCGATTTTTTTTGTTTCATCATCCCATAAAAACATATGGTGATAATATTGATCGTATTCGTCAATATCAATAGATTCGTTTGTTCCTTCACCAACTTCACGGAAAGTAATTTCCCGTAAACGTCCAATTTCATGTAAAATATTCGGAATTTCCTTTGCGCTTGCAAAGAAAACTTCATAATTTTTGCTTTGTAAAAACCTGCTGTCACTATCACGTAATGCTTGAACTTCATCAATCAATTTTGATTCGCTTGCAGGCGTAACAATTTTTTTAGGCGCTTTAGGTATTTTAAGGCTCGCGGTGTCAATCAGTTTAGTGTCTTTTTCAAACGGATTAGCCAGCATATAGGTTTTCTTTCTTAAGAATTCTGAGTATTCTTCAAAAGATTCAATTTCATTTTGTTCACTTACAGAAATCGGTTTTCCAATACGCACTTTAATAACGCGGTCTTTTTGTGTTAAAAGTTCAGAAGGTAATTTTGCAGTACGTAAAGTATCATCAATTTTAGAAAGCCAGTAGAATAATTTACTGTTTTTGGCATGAAAGTAAATAGGAACAACCGGAACTTTGGCTTTTCTGATTAGTTTAATAGCACCTTCTTCCCAAGGTTTGTCCACTACTAATTTGCCATCTTTGTAAGTTGAAACTTCACCCGCAGGAAAAATTCCTAAAGGTTTTCCGTCGCTCAAATGACGTAATGTTTCTTTGATACCAATTACACTCGATTTTGCATCCTTGTGATTTTCAAAAGGATTAACCGGCATAATGTATTTTTTCATCGGAACAATTCTATGTAATAAGAAATTGGCAATGATTTTGAAATTTGGCTCTCTTTCAAGCATCAATTTCAAAAGCAAAATTCCATCAATTCCTCCAAGCGGATGATTAGAAATGGTTATATACGCACCATCTTTTGGCAGACGTTTTAAATCTTCTTCAGGGATTTCGAACTTAATTTCCATTTCGTCCAAAATTCCATTCAAAAAGTCAAGGTCTTCCAAATGTTTATTACGATCGTAAATTTTATTAAGGGTCGAGATCTTAAGAACCTTCATAAGAATCCAGCCAGAAAAGGTACCGAAAACTCCGTACTTTTCAACATTTATTGCCTTTGCAACTTCTTTCGCGGTAACTAAACCCATGTACTACTTTTAATTTATTAGAACAGCGAACAAAGATAACAAAAAAGTCTACTTTTCATTGTTTCCAAGATAAACTTTGCACTTTTTTATTACATTTGGAATCCTAAAAAAATCACTGATGAAAATTATTTCTTATAATGTAAACGGAATTAGAGCGGCAATAAACAAAGGGTTTATCGAGTGGCTGCAGCAAGCAAATCCTGATGTAATATGTCTTCAGGAAATAAAAGCTACACAGGATCAAATTCCGGTAGATGATATTACGGCTGCAGGCTATCCGTTTCAATATTACTATCCAGCAACCAAAAAAGGGTACAGCGGTGTAGCAATTCTTTCTAAAACAAAACCGAATAATATTGTTTACGGAACAGGAATTCATCACATGGATTTTGAGGGAAGAAATCTTCGTGCAGATTTTGATGATGTTTCGGTAATGAGTTTATATCTTCCATCTGGAACAAACATTGAAAGGCTAGATCATAAATTTATGTTTATGGATGACTTCCAGAATTATATTAATGAATTGAAACTAACGGTTCCCAATCTGATTATATGCGGAGATTATAACATCTGTCATGAAGCAATAGATATTCATGATCCAGTTCGTAATAAAACCGTTTCTGGGTTTCTTCCTGCAGAACGCGCTTGGTTAGATGCTTTCATGAAATCTGGCTTTATTGATAGTTTCCGTCATTTCAACAAAGAACCGCATCATTATTCTTGGTGGAGTTACCGTGCTGGAGCAAGAGGAAATAACAAAGGTTGGCGTATTGATTATAATTTAGTAAGCAATGTTTTAGAGCACAGGTTAAAAAGAGCTGTTATACTTCCAGATGCTATGCATTCAGATCATTGCCCGATTTTAGTTGAGATAGATTAATTTTTGGTATTGTTCTTGCTGAAAAGTTTAAGTTTTAAAATTGCAATTGGCATTGGATTTTGAAATTTAAAAATTATTAAACGCCCAAAATAAAAACCAATTAAAGAGATGATTAAAAAAGCCTCCATCGGATTACTAGCATTAGCCTTGTCCACGACTTCATGTGTTTCTAAGAAAATTTACAATGATCTTGAAACCAAATATTCTGATTTGAAAAAAGAAAACCGTTCTATTGCTGATGAAAACGAAAGTTTAAAGAAAGCGAAGAATCAGTTAGAAACCGATCGTGATAAATTGACTAAAGATTTAGCAAATGCTAATGATGATTTGGCAAAACAAAAAGCTGATCTTGCTGCCGAGCAAAAGAAATATAAAGTGCTTCAGGATTCTTATAATGCACTGGAAAAAAACAGCAATGATGCATTAGAGAAAAACATGGCTAAAAACCGTGAACTTTTAGCGCAATTAGAAGCAAAAGGGAAAGCGCTTGCAGATGAGCAAGCTCGTTTGGATAAAACGGCTAATCGTTTGAAAGAACTTGAAGATATGATTGCCGCTAAAGAAGAAGCAATGCGTAAACTGAAAGAAACTTTATCTAAAGCTTTAACTGGTTTTGAAGGTAAAGGTTTGACAGTGGAACATAAAAATGGAAAAGTATATGTTTCTATGGAAAACAAATTGCTTTTCAATTCAGGAAGCTGGGCTGTTGGCGCCGAAGGTAGAAAAGCAGTTGTAGAACTTGGAAAAGTTTTAGGTGATAATCCAGATCTTTCTGTTTTGATTGAAGGACATACAGACGATGATCCGTACGCTGGTTCTGGACCAATTGCAAACAATTGGGATTTGTCGACTAAAAGAGCAACCGCAATCGTAGCTATTTTAAGCGAAAACCCAAAAATAAATAAACAAAAATTAACCGCAGCAGGACGTAGCGAGTTTTCTCCTTTGGCAAGCAACGCAACTCCAGAAGGAAAAGCTAAAAACCGAAGAATCGAAATTATTCTTACTCCAAGATTAGATGAAATTGCGGAGATGTTGAATAGTATTAATTAAAGTTGCAAAGTGACAAAGTAACAAAGGCTCAAAGGTTTTTACTTTTGAGCCTTTTTTATCCTGCAAGGTTTCCAAAACCTTGTAGGTTTGGCTTGGCTTTGATTTAAATTGAATTGAACTTCAAATGTCTACAAGGTTTTAGAAACCTTGCAGGAAATAATAAAAAATCTTGTACTTTTTTTAACCTTTGACAAATTTCAATTTGAAAGATCACTTTGTACCTTTGCGACTTTGCAACTTTGAACCTAAAAAAAATGAAATACACTACATTACCTAACACCGATATAAAAGTTAGTAAAATTTGCCTTGGAACAATGACTTTTGGGCAGCAGAATACAGAAGCTGAAGGTCACGAACAAATGGATTATGCCTTGGAAAGAGGCGTAAATTTTTTCGATACAGCCGAAATGTATTCGGTTCCAGCGAGTGAAGCAACTTACGGAAGCACTGAAAAAATTATTGGAACTTGGTTTAAGAAATCAGGAAATAGAGATAAAGTGGTTTTGGCTTCTAAAATAGCAGGTCCAAATCCGAATTTTGGTTATATGCGTGAGAAACTGGATTTTTCTCCAGCAAGTATTAAATATGCGCTTGAAAACAGTTTGAAAAGATTGCAAACAGATTATATCGATTTGTATCAAATGCATTGGCCGGAAAGAAAAACGAATAATTTCGGACAGCGCGCTTTCCATGGACATGATGATGCTTGGGAAGATAACTTCAGAGAAATTCTAGAGACTTTTGACGAATTAATCAAAGAAGGTAAAATCAAACACATTGGAGTTTCTAATGAAAATGCTTGGGGAATGATGCGTCTTCTGGAAGAGAGCAAATACAACAATCTGCCAAGAATTAAAACCGTTCAGAATCCATATTCTTTATTGAATCGTTTGTTTGAAGTGAATTCGGCAGAAGTTTCAAAATATGAAAATGTTGGATTGTTAGGATATTCGCCTCTAGCATTCGGAGTTTTAACTGGAAAATTTTTGACTGGAGAAAGTCACCCGAAAGCCAGAATTAACCTTTTTCCGCAATACAAACGTTACAATAGCGATCAATGTACAGAAGCGACTAAATTGTATCAGGAAATCGCTAACAAACATGGTTTAACGCTAACGCAATTAGCAATGGGATTTGTGTTGCAGCAACCGTTCTTGACAAGTACAATTATTGGTGCAACCACTTTAGAACAGTTAAAGGAAAACATTGATACAATTGATGTGGTTCTTTCTAAGCAAATCCTAGCTGAGATTGATGCGGTTCAGGCTATAATTCCAGATCCAGCTCCTTAAGTTTTTTTGCCACGAAGGCACTAAGACACAAAGTTTTTTTGTTTTAATCTCGCAAAGACGCGGAGTCGCAAAGTTAAATTTTTAAGTTCAATAGCGTCCAGCTTTAGCTGGATGAAGAATAAGCATAAAAAAAAGGCTTTAGCCAAACTTTACTGGTTTGGCTAAAGCCTTTTTCTATTTCGATCTTTTTTCCCTAGTTTAAGCTAGGGGCTGTTGAAAAAACTTTGCGACTCTGCGACTTTGCGAGCAAATTTCACAAGCTTTAAAAAAGCGCCTTAGTGCCTTCGTGGCAGAAAATTACAAATCAAATTCGTCATCAACAGCCAAAGAATCAGTTTTAATAGCAGTCGAATCTGGAACTTTTATTTTGATTAACGAACGAGCATTTCCAGAAATGTAAACAGGTAAAATTCCAATGGTATCTTCAGGAACTAAAAGTCCTCTTCTAAACATCAAATTCTTCAAGAATTTCTGGTTTTTAATGGCGTAATCTTTTAAGTTTCCTTCATCATTAAATTGATACATGAATTTTCTTGGTTTCGGAATAATCGTTGCCAAGTACAAACATTCATCTACATTCAAGTCGGCTGGATTTTTTTGGAAATAGAAATGACTCGCTTCTCCAATTCCGTACACATTTGGTCCCCATTCAATAATGTTGAAATATACTTCTAGCATTCTTTCCTTGCTTACAATTCGGTTGTTTTCTAAAATGTAAACCAATAAAATTTCTTCAAGCTTTCGCGAAAGCGTTTTTTCTCTGGTCAGAAAAACATTTTTAATCAACTGCATACTAATCGTGCTGGCTCCACGAGAGAATTTCTTCGTTCTGATGTTTTTCAGAATCGATTGTTTGAAAGCTTCGTTAATGAATCCGCGATGTGAGAAGAAAGAAGGATCTTCTGTCGTTAAAACACATTTTCTTAAATAAGGAGAAATCTGATCCAAAGGCGTATAATTCGGATTAGCATTTCCAACCAAAATAGGTCTTTGCAATACGTTTTGAATAATGGCACGATACACAAATTCGCCATTTAGTTTATTTAAATCGGCTTCGCCATATTTGGTAATCCGTAAATCTTCTTTGTTCAGCTTACTGTCAAAAACAAGTGTGTTTGGTTTATTTTTGTTGAATTTGAAATCCAATTTGTAATCGAAATTTCCAGTAGCCTGCATTCCCTGAAAATGTGTAAATAATCCGTCAGGCAGCGAAACGATAAAATCCTGTGCCTTCATTTTCGGAATGTTTACTTTCAACGTATAAATGGTATCTTTTTCAGTATCATAAGAAATATAAGGACGAACTTTGATTTTGTTCAACTGCATGGTCGAAGTACTGTCAATCGAAATGAAACTGTCTCCCAATAAGAAGCGATAATCAAAACGGGCATTTTTTATTATAACATCTTTGCTGGCAATTTTTGGATGGTTGATTTTAAGATTGGCAATTGAGGTGTAGCCATCAATATGCAATTCGCTTCCGCTTTTATCAATGTTTTGAACATTCAATCGAATAGAATCAAAGCTTGCTTTTAAGTTATAACGCTGATCCAAATACGGAACACGAATAGCTCCTGTGTCCAAATTGAAAAAGCGAATATCTGCTTTTTTATTTCTCGGGTCTGCAAAACCTTTAATATTCCAACGCTGATCAAAATCTTTTGCTTGAACATGAAGATTGGTTTCGAGTTGTTTATTGCTTAAAACTAGTTTATCTACATCAATATTGGTTTGTTTTCCGTTGTCATCGATTTTGAATTTGAAGTTTTTCAAATCCATATCAGTTGGAACCAAGTTTAAGACCTTAGTAATGATTCTATAAGCAAATGAAGCGTATTTACGCTTTTCGTTTGATTCTGTTTCTTCACGATCTCTTTTTAGAAAAGCATCAAAATTTCGTTTTTTGCCTTTTTTTACTAACTGAATATACCCATTGTCTACTTTTAAAGTCCCAACTTGAACATCTCCAATTAATAAATTGCTTAAGCTGATGCTGGTTTCCACATTTTTTATTTTGACAAGCGTATCAGCATTTATTGGAGCTAAGACAACATCTGTCAATTTTATAGTCGATAAACCATCAAAAGAAGCCGATTCTACAGAAAAATTGCTGTTGTATTGAACAGCCATTTTGTGGGTAACTTTTGCAATGGCCTGTTTTAAAAGTGAATTACGAAAATAGTACAGTCCGATGCAAAGCGCTAAAATTACTATTCCTAGTATTTTTAATGCTCTGTATATTTTTTGTTTTGGAAAATTCATAAAAGGAGAGGGTATTTGAAATCAGCCAAAAAGTATGCTTGCAACATCTTCAATTTTTGCAACAAGTTCAATTTTAATTCCAGTATTCTTTAAAGCAATTTTGTTGTATTTAGAAACAAAAATAGTGTCGAAACCTAATTTTTCAGCTTCTTGAATGCGTTGATCTACTCGGTTTACAGGACGAATTTCACCAGAAAGTCCGACTTCGCCAGCAAAACAGAAACCTTTTCCAACCGGAATATCTTCATTAGAAGATAAAATTGCGGCAACAACAGCCAAGTCAATTGCAGGATCATCAACAGAAATTCCGCCAGTTACATTTAAGAAAACGTCTTTTGCGCCTAAGCGAAATCCGGCTCTTTTTTCCAGAACTGCCAAAATCATGTTTAGTCTTTTGGCATTGTAGCCTGTTGTGCTTCTCTGTGGTGTTCCGTAAACTGCGGTGCTGACCAAAGATTGGATTTCGATCATTAACGGACGCATTCCTTCAAGAGTTGTGGCAATTGCAGTTCCCGAAAGTTCTTCGTCTTTATGCGAAATCAGAATTTCGGAAGGATTGCTTACTTCGCGTAAACCGCTTCCCAGCATTTCGTAAATTCCAAGTTCAGATGTTGAACCAAAACGGTTTTTAAGCGAACGTAAAATTCGGTAAATATGGTTTCGATCGCCTTCAAACTGCAAAACGGTATCAACCATGTGTTCCAAAATTTTTGGTCCTGCGATATTTCCGTCTTTAGTGATATGGCCAATCAAAATTACAGGAATATTACTTTCTTTGGCAAATTTGATTAGTTCTGCAGTGGTTTCACGAATCTGAGAAATGCTTCCTGCAGTCGATTCGATGTAGTCAGTGTGCAAAGTTTGAATCGAGTCGATTATGACTACTTCAGGTTGAATGGTTTCAATCTGTTTGAAGATGTTTTGCGTTTTGGTTTCAGTAAGAATATAGCAGTTGTCGCTGTTTGGCGTAATTCTTTCTGCACGCATTTTTATCTGTTTCTGGCTTTCTTCTCCAGAAACGTATAATGTTTTATAAGGTAATTTTAACGAAACTTGAAGTAAAAGTGTACTTTTTCCGATGCCAGGCTCACCGCCCAAAAGCGTTAAAGATCCAGGAACAAGTCCGCCACCCAAAACTCGATTCAATTCGCCGTCGGTAGTATCCATGCGGACTTCCTGTGTGGAATCAATTTCGTTAATTTTTAAAGGCTTTGGCGCTTTGCTTGTTGGAGTAGGCTCGCTTTTCCAAGCCACTTTATCCTGTTTCTGGATAATTTCTTCGGCAATCGTATTCCATTCTTTGCACGCGTTGCATTGCCCTTGCCATTTGGCATATTGGGTTCCGCAGTTCTGGCAGAAAAAGGAAGTTTTAACTTTTGACATTATTTACTTTTTTTAGCAAGTGTATTCATTTCGTCAATTTTCTCATACATCAAGTCTTTGTTCAAATCGCCAATTGGCTCCATTTGTGAAGCGTTTTGGTATTTTTTTGAAGCATGTTTAGGATCACCCATTTTTTCGTACATCAAACCTAATTCATATTCTCCCAACATGGCTTTCGGGTAATGTGTATTTCCAATTTCGGCCATTTTTCCTAGCTCATCGTAGGCGTTTCTTTTTAGAATAAGATTTTCCATTACTTTGAAATCGCTCATTCGAACAGGAATTTGGACTCCTAAAACTTCAGACATTGCAGCGTATTTTTTTTCTAAATATTCGGCATAACCTGTTTGAAGAACCGCAATTTTGTCGTTGTATTCGGCAGAATTTATAGGTCTGTATACTTCAAAAATCTGGTACAATGCACTTGGTATAGAATGCAAAACTTCTGTATAATGTGTTGCGCCCTTGAATACATCATATTTATAATTCACTAACGGATTATTAGCAATTTTAATATTGCTGTTTAATTTGTCTATTGGTTCTTTAATTTTCTTAATATCACCTTCTCCAGCAGAAAGATAATAGAAAATTGGGCTTTTTATTTTGGCAAACTTCTCCGCAATACGCACTTCCATTTTTGGGGCAAGCTCTGGGCTTAGACAGATGTAGGCATTAAAAAGCGGAATTTCTTTGTACAAATAAAAATTAGCAAAACTTGCCGTTACATCATGACCAGCAATTAGTCTGAAAGGCGAGGTGCGGTATTTTTTTTCAATGTATGGAATTAATTCTGCTCCAATAAATTCGAAAAATTTTGCTCCTTTTTCAAAAGGAAGACCTTCATTTTGATCAATTGTTGTGTCATCGTAGCGTTCTTCATCTTTGTTTTGATGAATTCCGATGATAATCATTTCTGGAATATCATCCCAATAAGTTCCATAGCTTACGGCTCCAGAAAACGGATCAAATAAGTAATCTCCATCCAATAAATAAAGAACAGGATATTTTTTGTCTTTGTTTGCTTCATAAGAAGCAGGAAGTCCAATCGTAATTCTACGTTCTTCTCCCAGTTTTTCTGATTTAATATTATCGAACGTTTTTTGGGCAAACGACGAGAACGAAATCAAAAGTGTCAGTAGGTAAACTTTTTTCATGATTTGTGGCATTTCAGTAAATTAAAAAGTATTGGAAAATAGTGTAGCAATATACTATTTTATTTGCTTCTTTCTTAAATGGGGCAAAAATTGAAGCACAATGTTTTAGCGTCAGAATCATTTTTGGATTGAGACAAAAGAAGAATACTTTGTGCAAAAATAGCTTTTGACAAAGAAAGTAAATTCTTAAAAAGAAAGAATTGATTTAGGTTAGAGAATTGTCATTTTCATTAGGGAAAATAATCCATGGTTTGAAGGTTTTCGCTTCTTCAAAGTCCAATGTTGCGTAAGAAATGATAATGATGATGTCATCTTTCTGAACTTTTCTTGCAGCTGGACCATTCAAAGTGATTTCGCCTGAATTTTTCTCGCCTTTAATAGCGTAAGTTTCAAAACGTTCGCCATTGTTAATGTTAACAATAGATACTTTTTCGCCTTCAATTATATTTGAAGCTTCTAGTAATGTTTCATCAATAGTAATGCTGCCAATATAATTTAAATCGGCTCCAGTTACTTTAACACGATGAATTTTTGATTTTATAACTTGAATTTGCATGATGCAAAGTTAGATTAATTTAATGAAATGGTGTCTATCAGTCTTATAGAATTAACAAATACCGCTATAAATGCGCGATATTTTTTGCCATTCTCTTTTTGATTGATAGGTAAAAGTGTAGATTCGTCAGCAATAACGAAATATTCCAGTTCAAATTCTTTGTTGCCTTTGAAAGAATTTTCCACAAATTCTATTGTTTCTTGCGGGCTATTATTTTGAAAAATCTCTTTTGCTTCAGTCAAGGTCTTGTAGATGATCGAAGCATCTTTTCTTTCCTGAGATGTTAAACGTTCATTACGTGAACTCATTGCCAGCTCATTTTCTTCTCTAAAAATAGGACATCCCACAATGTTTACCGGTAATCCTGTTTTTTCGACTAATTTTTTAACAATTTGAAGCTGCTGAAAATCTTTTTCTCCGAAATAAGCATTTGTTGGCGTTACAATTTCAAAAAGTCTTTTTACGATTGTTCCAACGCCATTAAAATGACCAGGCCTGAATTTTCCTTCCATCTGGTTTTCTAATCCGTCAAAATCAAAAGTTTGCGAAACGGTATTTCCTTCATAAATATCATCAACAGAAGGAGCGTATAAAATGATTTTGTCACTTAATGTACGCATTTTCTTAACATCTTCTTCTAGTGTCCTAGGATATTTTGCTAAATCTTCCGGGTTGTTAAACTGTGTTGGATTGACAAAAATGCTCACTACTGTGTCGTCGTTTTCTTTTAGCGAACGTTGCATTAAAGCCAAATGTCCTTGGTGTAAAGCGCCCATTGTTGGTACAAATCCGATAGTTGAATTTGCGGTTTTGATAGTTTTAAGATAGGCTATCAACGCTGCTTTACTGTAGAAAATATGCATTGAGGTATTATTAAAATTTAGTGCAAACATAATATATTAGTTATAAACTGCATAAATTTTTGTAATTTTGCGACGTTTTTATTACCAAAATTAAGTAAAATACTATTATGAAAGATAAGAGGATATTATACGTATCATCTGAAGTCGTGCCTTATTTGGCTGAAAATGAGGTTTCTTTAATGTCTTATGACGTTCCGAAAATGATTAATGACCAAGGCGGTCAGATAAGAATTTTCATGCCAAGATATGGGAATATCAATGAGAGAAGACACCAATTGCATGAAGTGATTAGACTTTCAGGGATGAATTTGGTAGTGAATGACTTAGACATGCCATTGATTATTAAAGTAGCATCGATTCCTAAAGAAAGAATCCAGGTTTATTTTATAGATAATGACGAATATTTCAAACGCAAAGCCACTTTTACAGATGAAGAAGGCGCTTTGTACCCTGATAATGACGAAAGAGCCATTTTCTTTGCAAAAGGTGTTGTAGAGACGGTTAAAAAGTTAAACTGGGTTCCAGATATTATACATGTTCACGGCTGGCTTGCAGCAATGCTTCCAATTTATATGAAGCATTATTATAAGCATGAAGCATTGTTTTCTGAAACTAAAATCATCACTTCTGTTTACGGACAATCGTTTGATGAAAATTTAGATTTAGAAATGATCAATAAAGTTAAATTTGACGGTGTTCCTCATGAAGCGGTGTCAGATTTAGAAACTCCAAATTACGAGAATGTTTTAAAAGCTAGCATCTTACATTCTGATGGTGTTATTATTGCATCAGAAAATGTTTCTCCAAGTTTAACAAAATTTATAGAATCTTCAGGAAAACCTTTTTTACCTTTCGCCGGGAAAGATGGATTTGCTGACGCTTACACAAATTTCTACAGAACATTTGGACTTTAAATTTTAATTTTATTATTAGACATGTATAAAACTTCTTTTTTTAAGAAAACTCTTTTGGCTGTAATGGCTATTTTTCTATACTCTTGTGACAAAGATTTTAATGCAATTGGTGACGGTTTGGTTGGAGATGATCACTTTGGACTTGAATCTGAAAAATATGATGTTTTAGCTTTTAATCAAGAAGTTACTCCTGTTCAGTCGAATGGTATGACACCAAATGCTCTTGGTATTTTTGATAATCCGCTTTTTGGGACAACGACTGCAAATTTTGTAACTCAAGTAGGACTTGTTTCTTATTCTCCAACAATTGGAGAGTCTCCTGTAATTGAAAGTGCTGTGCTTGAAATTCCATATTACAGTCACGTAACAGCTACAGATAATGAAGGAAATAGTACATATGAACTAGATTCTATTTATGGAGATAAAAATGGGAAACTGAAGTTAAGTGTTTATGAGTCTGGAATTCAAATGAGAACTAGTTACTTTAGCGGTGGTAGTCAATTGCCACAGTTTTATTATACAGATCAAAATGCTGAATTTAATAATAAAAAAGTAGGAGCGAGATTGAACGATGGAGATATCTTGCAAAATGATGAGTTCTTTTTTGATGCAAAAGAAATTGTCACAAAAACAATTGATCCTGATACTAAAAAAGAAACGACTGAAAGAAAGAAACCTCAGATGACGTTACAGCTTAATAAGGATTTTTTCCAAAGTAAAATATTAAACGCAGCTACTTCGAAACTTTCAGCAGAGGATGTTTTTCAAGAGTATTTTAGAGGTTTGTATTTTAATGTTGAAAGATCTGGATCAAATCCTGCTAATATGGCTCTGATGAATTTTAGCGAAGGTAAGATTACAATCAAATACAAAGCTAAAACAGAGTCTACAACAGATGATGCCAATGCTACAGAAGATAAGACAATCGTTTTGAACTTAAAGGGTCTTTCGTCAGCGACCACGAGTACGGCCAATTTTCTTGAAGATGTCCGAAACCCAGATTTTGCGAGTGCTATAACTACAAATGTAAATAAAACGGATGGTGACGAAAAACTTTATTTAAAAGGCGGGCAAGGATCTTTAGCCGTTGTAAAGCTTTTTAATCAGACGGATGTTTTAAGTTATAATTCTAAAGGCGAGCCAGTAAGCGGAGCAAACGGTGTTCCTGATCAATTGGATGAAATGAGGAGTAATGCTACGGTAAAGAATTGGAAGGTTAACGAAGCTAACTTGGTATTCTATATTGATGCTGATAAAATGGCTGGAACAGAAGAACCAAATAGAGTGTATTTGTATAATTTGACAAATAATGCCGTCTTAGCGGATTATTCTACAGATGCTTCTTCGACTTATGGAGGGCTGATTACTGTCGGATCTGATAAAAGAGGGAAAAGTTATAAAATTAGAATCACAGGCCATATTCGTAACTTGATTAAAGATGCGACGGCTAAAAATGTTGATTTAGGACTGGTGGTTTCTCAAAGCGCAACAACGCTTACTTTTAATGCGTTAAAGAATAAAAATGATATCATATCGGCGGTGCCGAGAACATCAATTATGAATCCTTTGGGTACAATCTTATATGGTTCAAAAGCATCTGCATCTGTTCCGGAAGATAAAAGATTGAAGCTTGAAGTGTACTACACGAAACCAAATTAATAAATATATATGTGTGGAATTGTTGGATATATCGGTCATAGAGACGCATATCCAATTGTAATTAAGGGCTTGAAGCGTCTTGAGTACAGAGGATATGACAGTGCCGGTGTTATGCTATATGACGAAGAGTCAGGCATTAAAGTTTGCAAAACAAAAGGAAAGGTTTCTGATCTTGAGGCTAAAGCCAATGAAGGTTTTACAACAAATGGAACTATTGGAATTGGACACACGCGTTGGGCAACTCACGGGGTTCCAAATGACGTGAATTCTCATCCCCATCTTTCTAATTCTGGAGATTTGGCAATCATTCATAACGGAATTATTGAGAATTATGCACCTTTGAAAGAGGAGCTTATCAAAAGAGGTTATACTTTTAAATCGGATACGGATACTGAAGTTTTAGTTAATTTAATAGAAGAGGTTCAAAAGAAAGAAAATATTAAATTAGGTAAAGCGGTTCAGATTGCATTAAACCAAGTTGTTGGTGCGTATGCAATTGCTGTTTTTGATAAAAAGAATCCAAACGAACTTGTAGCGGCAAGATTAGGAAGTCCGTTGGCAATTGGAGTTGGAGAAGGAGAATATTTTGTTGCGTCTGATGCTTCACCATTTATTGAATATACTTCTAATGCAGTTTATTTAGAAGATGGCGAAATGGCTAATATTAGACTTCATAAGCCAATTAAAATTAGAAAAATTCAGGATGACTCTTTAGTTGATCCTTATATTCAAGAACTTCAAATGAACTTGGAGCAGATTGAAAAAGGAGGCTATGATCATTTCATGCTTAAAGAAATCTACGAGCAGCCAAGTGTAATTAAAGATACTTACAGAGGAAGACTTCATGCAAATGAAGGAATTGTTCAGATGGCTGGGGTTGAAGATAATCTGGAGAAATTCTTAAATGCAAAACGTATTCTAATCGTAGCGTGTGGAACTTCTTGGCATGCAGGTTTAGTTGCTGAGTATATCTTTGAGGAGTTTACCCGTATTCCTGTAGAGGTAGAATATGCTTCTGAGTTTAGATATAGAAACCCAATTATAAATAAAGATGACGTGGTTATTGCGATTTCACAATCTGGTGAAACTGCAGATACTATGGCGGCTATTAAATTGGCAAAAGAAAATGGAGCGTTTGTATTTGGAGTTTGTAACGTGGTAGGTTCTTCTATTTCTAGAGAAAGCCATGCAGGTGCTTATACACACGCAGGACCAGAAATTGGAGTAGCTTCTACAAAAGCATTTACTACTCAGATTACAGTTCTGACGATGATTGCTTTACGTTTAGGAAAGGCAAAGGGGACTTTGTCAAATACAGATTTCCATACTTATCTTCAAGAATTAGAAATCATTCCAGATAAAGTTTCTGAGGCGTTAGAAACAAATGATAAAGCGAAAGAAATTGCTGCTGCGTTTAAAGATTCGCCAAACTGCCTTTATTTAGGCAGAGGATATAATTTCCCTGTAGCCTTAGAAGGTGCATTGAAATTAAAAGAGATTTCATACATCCATGCAGAAGGTTATCCAGCTGCAGAAATGAAACACGGTCCGATTGCTTTAATTGATGAGTTTATGCCCGTTATTGTTATTGCTCCTAAACAAGGGCACTACGATAAAATTGTAAGTAACATTCAGGAAATTAAATCAAGAAGCGGTAAAATTATAGCCGTTGTTACAAAAGGTGATACTCAAGTTCGCGAATTGGCAGATTATGTAATCGAAATTCCAGAAACTTCAGATGCATTATCGCCATTAGTTACAACAATTCCGTTGCAATTGCTTTCTTATTACATAGCTGTAATGAGAGGTTGTAATGTTGACCAGCCTCGTAACTTAGCGAAGTCGGTAACAGTAGAATAAATTCTATTTTTAAAATACAATTATGTTAAAAAAGCGAGATTTAAGTCTCGCTTTTTTTTATTGTCAAAAATTTTTTTGAGCATATGTATTTTTATGAATTTTTCAGTTTTTTGATAAAAATTTATATGTATGCATAGTAAACTGGTTTTTCTGTAGTTTTTCTTTGTTTTTATTTTAATAAAATGAATTAGTGAATAGTTAAAATATTGTATAAAACAATGATAAATATCAATTTTATTTAACATTTTTTTATACATATTAAAATATTTATGTATTTTGGCTATATATACTAACAATAAAACTAACCCTAATGAGAGTCTACTTGCTAATTATGTTGTTATTCAGCGGAGTATCTTTTGCGCAGAATACAATCACAGGTTCGGTTACAGATAGTAACAAGCAATCTATTCCTGGTGCCAATGTTGTTGTGGTCGGTGATAATAGTGGAGCATCCACTGATTTCGACGGGACATTTAAATTGACAACAAATGCCAAACTCCCTTTTTCTGTTAAAGTTTCAGCTATCGGGTTTGAATCAAAAACAATTAATGTGACAGCGGCAAATCAAAAATTAATTGTAGTGCTTAAAGATGAGGAAACGAAATTGGATGAAATTGTAGTTTCTGCATCTAGAACGCCTGAACGTGTAATTGAATCGCCAGTTACAATTGAACGTATGGGTCTTCAGGAGATAAAAAACACGACAGCCGCCACTTTTTATGATGGTTTAGAAAATTTGAAAGAGGTAAACTTTAATACTAGTAGTATTTCTTTTAAATCTGTAAATACTCGTGGTTTTGCTACAGTAGCTAATACTCGTTTCATGCAATTGGTAGACGGAATGGATAATTCATCTCCGGCATTAAACTTTGTTTTAGGAAATCTTATTGGGGTGTCAGATATTGATGTTGCTAGTGTGGAGCTTTTGCCTGGTGCGTCTTCAGCGCTTTATGGGGCAAATGCTTTCAACGGGATTATGTTTATGACTAGTAAAAGCCCTTTTACAAATGAAGGAATAAGTGTTTACTATAAATATGGACAAACAAGCCAAGACGCTGCAGGAACAAATGATTATAATGATTTTGGAATTAGAGCAGCAAAAGCTTTTACAAAGCATTTTGCAATGAAAGCTAATTTTACTTACATGGAAGCTTCTGAATGGATTGCGAATGATACTAGAAGTATGACAGGAGGTTCGGTTGGGCATGCAATGAATCAGAATTATGATGGTTTGAATATTTATGGTGACGAGGTTACTACATTTATCCCAAACGTTGGGCAGGTTAGTAGAACGGGATATCGTGAGCAAGACTTAACAGATAATAAGGTTCAAAGTATGAAAGCTGATTTTAGCGCTCATATTAAGCCTTGGGCAGATGATACAGAATTTATACTTCAATATAAAATTGGTACTGGAAGTACAATTTATCAAGGAGCAAATAGATATGCTTTGAAAGATTTCTTAATGCAGCAAGGTAAATTTGAGGTAAAAGGGAAAAACTTTTTTGGTAGAGTGTATTTTACAAGTGAAGATGCTGGAAATTCGTATGATATGAGATTTGCGGCCTGGAATGTTAACAGAGCGGCTAAATCTGATCAAGAATGGTTTACAAATTATGCAACAGCTTATCAATATGCTGGTGCGGTTATGGGAACAAATGCAAATGAGTCAGCACAGATTGCAAGAAACTTTGCAGATTATAATGTATTGCCTGCACAAATATCATTTATTCCAAAGCCAACAGGTTCTCCAAGATTCGAGCCAGGAAGTGCTCAGTTTAATAGTGCTTTGGCGACTGTAGTGGCAAATCCAGATTTGACTCAAGGAGCTAAGTTTATTGACCATTCTAAATTATATCACTCAGATGTGAACTATAATTTTAGAGATATTATCAAATGGGCAGAAGTTCAAGTCGGAGGTTCATGGAGAAAATATGTAATGGATTCTGAAGGAACTATTTTTACAGATTATGATGGTCCGATCGAATATAAAGAATATGGAGCTTATGCTCAATTGCAGAAAAAATTCTTAGACGACAGATTGAAGTTTACAGGATCTTTACGTTATGATAAGAGTCAGAATTTTGATGGAAATATTTCACCAAGAATTTCATTTGTATATTCTGCGGGGGCATCAAAAAATCATAATTTTAGATTGTCTTATCAAACAGGTTTCCGTAATCCGACTACACAAGATCAATATATTGGTTTAGATTTAGGGCCGTTTGCATTAATTGGTTCGGCTCCAGAAAACTTAGACCGTTTTCAGGAAACAGTAAATGTGAGTGCTGCAGGACAAGCGGCAGGACAGCCAGCGACAATTGGAATGTCGGGGCAAAATGCTTATCACAATGCATATACAGTAGCTTCTGTTCAAGCTTTTGCGGCGTCTGCTAATCCTGGAGATCTTCAAATTGCAGATATTGGTTTGGTAAAGCCAGAGCAAGTTCAGGCTTTTGAGGCAGGATACCGTACAGTTGTGCAAAATGATTTATCGGTAGATTTGAATGCTTACTATAATATTTATAATGATTTCATGAATACTGCGAGGGTTATCTCTCCTTATTATGGAACTGTTGGGACAGATCCAACAAATCCTGCTGTACAGCAAACTTACCAAGCTCTTGCATTTGGCGATAGAAGAGTGTATCAGGTTTATACTAATACAACTGCTCGAATTTCTTCTTTTGGTTTTGGAGCGGGATTATCTAAGAAGGTTTACAAAGATTTTGAAGTGGGTGTAAATTATAACTACTCTCAGTTTGATTTCAATCAAGCGGATGATCCGGATTTCGTTGCTGGGTTCAATACTCCAAAACATAGAATCAAAGCTTCTTTAGGAAATGCAAAAGTGATTAAAAATTTAGGTTTTAATGTTAATGTAAGATGGAATTCTGAGTACTTATGGGAGTCTTCTTTTGGAGATGGTATGATTCCGGAAAACACAGTTTTGGATGCTCAGGTGAATTATGCTATTCCGAAATGGAAATCGGTTATTAAAGTTGGAGCAACAAATCTTTTCGGGTCAGATTATCTTCAGGTTATTGGAGCAGGTATGATTGGCCAAATGTGGTTTGCTTCATGGACAATTAATCCATAAAACTAATTATTTATGTGAATTTGGAATAGTTTCTTCTTTGGAGCTATTTGAAAAATGAAGAGGTAATAATTTAAAAAGTACTAACATGAAAAAAAATATAAAAATGCTGTTGCTGGTTTCGTTAACCTTTATGGCAGCTTGTAATAGTGACGATAATAATGCTCCAGAAGAAGTTCCTGTAACTCCCGGGTCTGCGGTTTTAACTAAATATGTGGCACTAGGTGATTCTTTTGCTGCAGGTTACAGCGATAACGCATTATTTAAAAAAGGACAAGAGAATTCATATGTGAATATTTTGGCGCAGCAATTTGTTGCGGCAGGTGGTGGTGCTTTTACACAGCCACTTATGAATGATAACATTGGAGGTTTATTGTTAGGAGGCAATGTTGTGGCAGGAACAAGGCTTTATTTTAATGGACAAGCTCCAGTAAATGTTTCTGGCAAACCGACAACAGAGATAACATCGCACTTAACGGGCACATTTAATAATATGGGTGTTCCAGGCGCAAAAAGCTATCATTTGGTTGCGCCGGGTTACGGAAACGTAGCGGGTGTAGCTACAGGAGCTGCGAATCCTTATTTTGCAAGATTTTCTAGTTCGGCTACAACTACTGTTTTGGCAGATGCTGTGGCTCAAGCTCCAACATTCTTTTCTCTTTTTATTGGAGGAAATGATGTTTTGAGTTATGCTACTTCTGGAGGTATTGGTAAAGATCAGACTGGAAATATGAATCCGGCGACTTACGGAAGCAATGATATTACAGATCCAACAGTATTTAAAACTATTTATTCTAATTTGGTTGCGGCCTTAACAGCTAATGGTGCGAAAGGAGTTGTGGCAAATTTACCTTACATTACAACTTTGCCATATTTTACAACTGTTCCTTATAATCCAGCTCCGCTTACTGCGGCTTTGGCTGCTCAATTAAATGCAGGTTATGCAGCTTATAATGGAGGTTTGCAGCAAATGGTTGAAAAAAAGCTCTTGTCGGCAGAAGAAGCAACACGTAGAACCATAAACTTCAAGGCGGGAAATAATGCAGTGGTTGTTGTGGATAGCTATCTTACTAACCTTTCAGCATATGGAATTCCGTCTTATAGACAAGCTACGAAAGAAGATTTGGTTGTATTGTCTGCAAGAACATTTATTGGAACAACCGTGGGTGGAGATCCAACAAAAGTTAATGGGCTCTCGGTGCCTTTAGCAGACAATTGGGTTTTGACAAAAGACGAAGTTAATGAAGTGAAAAAAGCAACTGATGCCTATAATCTAGCTATAAAAGCAATTGCTGACGAAAAAGGTTTGGCATTTGTAAATACAGTAAATACGATGACACAGTTGTCAAGCGGTGGCGTTCGATTTGGAAATTTCGTAATGTCCTCTACATATGTAACTGGAGGAGCATTTTCTTTGGATGGGGTACATCCAAGTGCAAGAGGTTATGGGTTAATTGCAAATATCTTTATTGATGCAATAAATGAAAAGTATGGTTCAACGCTCCGTCATGTCGATTTGGCGCAATACCCAATTCAATATCCGGCAACGCTTCCATAAAAACACCATTTTTTTAGTTTTAAAAACCGCTCATTTTTAAGAATGCAGCGGTTTTTTCTTTTATTAAAAAAATGCCGTTTTAGTTATTTTTTAAGCAAGTTTTATGAATCAAACAAAATCATGCTATTTTTTATGAAAAAAAAATTGATTTTATATTTTAAAAAATTATCTTTGCGCTCTGAAAAAAGAGGTATTTTCGATAAACCTAAATAGCTATTTAATAAATACATAAGTAATGTCAAAAGTAATAGGAAAAGTTGCTCAAATCATTGGACCAGTAGTTGACGTAGTTTTCAACGGTAAAGATGTTGAACTTCCAAAAATTTATGATTCACTAGAAGTCACTAAAAAAGACGGAACTATCTTAGTTCTAGAAGTACAATCTCACATTGGAGAAAACACTGTTCGTACAATCTCTATGGACTCTACAGACGGTTTGTCTAGAGGATATGAGGTAGTTGGAACAGGAAGCCCAATCCAAATGCCAATCGGTCCAGACGTATATGGACGTTTATTTAATGTTGTTGGAGATGCAATTGACGGTTTAGGTGATTTGCCAAAATCAGGAGAGAACGGTTTGCCAATCCACAGACCAGCACCAAAATTTGAAGATTTATCAACTTCATCTGAAGTTTTATTTACAGGTATTAAAGTAATCGATTTGATTGAGCCTTATGCAAAAGGAGGTAAAATTGGATTGTTTGGTGGTGCTGGAGTAGGTAAAACAGTATTGATTCAGGAGTTGATCAACAATATCGCAAAAGGTCACGGTGGACTTTCAGTATTCGCTGGAGTAGGTGAAAGAACACGTGAAGGAAATGACTTGCTTCGTGAGATGTTAGAGTCAGGAATTATTAAATACGGTGAAGATTTCATGCACTCTATGGAAAATGGAGGATGGGATTTATCTAAAGTAGATATGCCAGGAATGAGAGAGTCTAAAGCTACTTTCGTTTTCGGACAAATGAATGAGCCACCTGGAGCTCGTGCTCGTGTAGCACTTTCAGGATTATCTATCGCTGAGTATTTCCGTGATGGAGCTGGATCAGACCAAGGAAAAGATGTATTATTCTTCGTTGATAACATCTTCCGTTTTACACAAGCAGGTTCTGAGGTATCAGCACTTTTAGGACGTATGCCATCTGCGGTAGGTTACCAACCAACATTAGCAACTGAGATGGGAGCTATGCAAGAGCGTATTACATCTACAAACAAAGGATCTATTACATCTGTACAAGCGGTTTACGTTCCTGCGGATGACTTAACTGACCCTGCGCCAGCTACAACTTTCGCGCACTTAGATGCTACAACTGTATTGTCTCGTAAAATTGCTGAGTTAGGTATCTATCCTGCGGTTGACCCGTTAGATTCTACTTCAAGAATTTTAACTCCACACATCTTAGGAGATGAGCACTATAATTGTGCACAAAGAGTAAAAGAAATTCTTCAAAAATACAAACAATTACAAGATATCATCGCGATCCTTGGTATGGAGGAGTTATCTGAAGAAGATAAACTTGCCGTAGCAAGAGCACGTCGTGTACAACGTTTCTTGTCTCAGCCTTTCCACGTAGCAGAGCAATTTACAGGTATCCCAGGTGTGTTAGTTGATATTAAAGATACTATCAAAGGATTTAACATGATCATCGATGGTGAGTTAGATCACCTTCCAGAAGCAGCTTTCAACTTGAAAGGTTCTATTCAAGACGCAATCGAAGCTGGAGAGAAAATGTTAGCTGAAGCATAATAATCAAGCAGAGCTTGATAAAATCAAAAAAATAAAAATTCCAAATTCCAAGATTGGGATTTGGAATTTTATAATTTGGAATTTTAAAAAACAGTTATGATTTTAGAAATAGTATCACCAGAAGCGAAATTATTTTCAGGAGAGGTAACATCAGTTAGCTTACCAGGAGTTAATGGAAGCTTTCAGATTTTAAATCATCACGCCCCAATTGTTTCAATTTTAGAAGAGGGAACAATTAAAATTGCAGCTCCAAGCTTCAGTTTTTCTAAAGAGGCTGCTGATAAGTTTACGAGAGTGAATGACCAAACTTATACTTTGCAAATTAAGTCAGGAACAATCGAAATGAAAAACAATAAGATAATTGTATTAGTTGATTAATACAATTTCAAAATAAGCTGAAAAGCCAGACAGTATTGTCTGGCTTTTTTTAATTTTGGTAAATGAAAGAAAGAGATTTTAATAAACTGGTTTATGTCTCAGAGAGGCCATTTTGGCATTTTTTGATTGCATTGCCACTATATTATTTTACTATTTCAATGGTTTTTAAAACTATAGATCTCTTTTCTTCTGGAAAAGTAAACGAAGCTTTGAAATTTGTTTTAGCGACTTTTTTTATGTTTGTCTGTGCAGTTGGACTGACTTTTACGAAAAGAGTTTATGCAAATGCAAAGTTGAAAACAGTTAGGTTTAATTTTACTCTTTTTAAGATTCCATTATGTAAAGATTTTATTTTTGAAGATGTACAGTATGTATCAGTGTTTAAAAATTATTCAGATCGAGACTTTGAAATATATATTTGGCAATCTGAAACCAAGAAAAAATCTATTTCAGTTCATTTAGATTTAAAATCAGCATTTAGTTATGCGTTAAAAATAGCCAATGGATTAGAAGTTGATGTGCTTGATGCTACTGAAAAAGGAAATTTTAAATGGGTAGCGAAAAAACAGGTGTAATAAATTGAAGGCTTGACAGTATTGTCTGGCTTTTTTTATTTTCTTACTTTTGAAGTATCAAAATCTCTTTATAAAATATTTGATCAATTGTGAAAGCTCAATAAGCTTTTGCACTTTGTTTCATCCATAATGATGGAACAAAATTTTTTATGTCAAATTTTATAAAGAATATATATGAAAAATATATTAAAAGTCGCAGTTCTAGGCGGCGGTGGAAGAACAGGAAAATACCTTGTAAAACAGTTATTGAAAAACGGATTTAGTGTAAAACTTCTATTAAGAAATCCGGACAATTTTACCATTCAAAATTCAAAAATAGAAATCATTAAGGGAGATGCTCTTAGTGAGGAATCTGTAAGTTTATTACTCGGAGATTGTCAAGCTGTAATAAATACTATCGGTCAGAGAATGGGAGAACCGATGGTGGCAAGTGGGGCGACAAAAAATGTTTTGAATGCTATGGATGCATATGGAATTCAAAGATATTTGCTTTTAGCAGGACTAAATATCGATACCCCATTTGATAAAAAGAGCCTCAAAACAATTATGGCGACGGACTGGATGAAAACTAATTTTCCTGAAATCCAGAAAGACCGACAATTCACTTATGATCTTTTAAGCAGCAGTAAGATTGATTGGACACAAGTTCGTGTTCCGTTAATTGTTTTTTCTGATGAGAGTAATGAAATCTCTGTAAATCTCGAAGATTGTTTGGGAGATAAAATTACAGCATTGGACATTTCGAAGTTTTTAGTAAAAGAGATGGTTGAGTCAAATTACATTAGGCAATCCCCTTTTATTAGTGCCATTTAATTTAGAAAAACGGCGGATTCCCTATAATCTGCCGTTTATTTTATTCTAATAGGAATTGCCTAACTTTGTTTATATGGAATTGCATGAAAATCTTAAACGTAAAATACAAAGATCTAAACAAGAAAATCTGTTTAGAAAATTACCTGTATTTAATAATCTGATTGATTTCTCTTCTAATGATTATATAGGATTTTCTAAATCAGAAACTATTTACAAGCATACTCATGCTTATTTGTTAGAAAATGAGATTTTTCAAAATGGAGCTACAGGTTCAAGATTGACCACAGGAAACCATTTGCTATATCAAATTGCAGAGAGTTTTATAGCGCAATTTCATGAGGTAGAATCAGCTTTAATTTTCAATTCGGGTTATGATGCCAATTTGGGATTTTTTAGCACTGTACCGCAAGAAAACGATGTTGTTTTGTATGATGAATTGTGTCATGTTTCTATAAAAGATGGAATTGCAATGTCTAAAGCAAAATCATATTCCTTTGTTCACAATGATTTTGAAGATTTGGAAAAGTATATTCTTAAACTTCCAGATAAAATAATTTACATTGTAACTGAAACGGTCTTTTCTATGGATGGTGATAGCCCAAATTTAGAAGATTTAGTACAGCTTGCTCAAAAACACAATTGTTATTTGGTTGTTGATGAAGCTCATGCTTTGGGAGTTTTTGGAGAAAAAGGGGAAGGTTTAAGTCAGTATCTAAAGTTGCATCATAAAATTTTTGCTAGAATTGTAACTTTTGGAAAAGCTCTGGGATGTCAAGGTGCGGCAATCTTAGGAAGTATAGAGCTAAGAGATTATCTGGTCAATTTTGCTCGAAGTTTTATATATTCAACTGCTTTGTCTCCTCATACTGTTGCGACAATTTTTACTGCATACCAGCAATTGGAAATAGAAAAAGCTGCTATTGAAAAGCTTCGTCAGAATATTATATTTTTCAATCAGCAGAAAAATTTGTTAGGACTAAAGCCAATGTTTGTTCATAGTAAATCTCCAATACATTCTGCTATTATTCCAGGAAATAATAATGTGAACGAGTTATCACAGCAACTTCAGGATAGAGGATTTGATGTTCATTCTATTCTTTCTCCGATTATTCCAGAAGGACAAGAACGTCTTCGTTTTTGTATTCACAGTTATAATTCGCAAGAAGAAATTAACCAAGTTTTGGAATTGGTTAGAGATTTTGTTTTTGATTGTGTGCAAGGATTCAAGTTCGTTTAAATAGAATAAAACAAGAAACCCATCTTTACGATGGGTTTCTTGTTTTTAGTTATATATGATTTTCTTTGTGACTACACTGTTGTTTTCTAGAATCACTTTTACTAATAAAACTTGATTGCCAGAATATAAGTTTTTAATCTCTAATTCTTTTGTGTCAACTTTAGTTTTATTATAAAGCATTTGACCACCAATGGTATAGATTTGTACTTCTTTAATGTTTTCAGTTCCGCTAGTTACATTTACTGCTTTTGATTTTACAGAAACTAAAACTCCATCTTTTAAATTCTCAAAATCATCAGTGCCTAAGGTTTTGTTTGTATAGCGAAGGACAAAACGATCTGTAAAGGTTCCAATAGCTGTTTTAAAAGTATAATTAGAAGTGCGCAAGTCAGTTATAATACCTGTTGTTTTGTCTTCTAGATAAACCGCCTGAGTATTAAAGAATCCGTCAGCGTGATCAATTGAAATTGTAAGATCGCCTTCAACAGTACTTTTATAACCAATAGGGACAAGGTCAGAATTATCAAAGGGTAAGGCACGGCCTTGAACGGTTAGTTTTTTAGCTTCGCTGATACTATAAAAATCAATATAGGAGTTGCTTCCCATTGTTGTGGCGTCATAATTATAATCTAAATTATTGGTTGCTCCAGTTGCATATCCAATAAGCATTTGCTTAAACGCGCCTTGAGAATTCGTCAAGTTTAGCCATAAACGATTTTTTTCGATTTGGCCTGTTTTTTCAGTCGTCTTAAAGAATGTAGTGTTTTTGGCTTTAACTCTTTGTTCGTTTGTAAATAAAATAGAACTTACATTTGGCTGAGTAAAAAATCCTTGTCCAGTAGCAATATAACCGTTAGGAACCTGTCCTTTTGGAGATGGTTGTGTTTGTCCCATTAATGTGAAAACAGCAAAATCGGCGCTATCATAAGTAAATGTATTTGTTCCCTCGATTTTTTTCGGGGGAGTATTATGTGACCAAAAATATAAAGGTCCAACATCTCCATTGTCTAGAATGAACTTTTCAGCATCAATAGAAGATGGGTAAGGGTTACCTAATAAATTTAATTTTCCGCTTATAATTGGGATTTGGATGTTTCCATTGTTTGGAACTCCTGTGAATTTCGCAGTAAAATTGCTTGGAGTTGCCAAATCATATGTTTGTGGCGCTCTAATACTGTATCCGTATCCTGCTTCCATAACTTTTTGACCATAGTAGCTAGGAACCCATTTTGTGGTAGTTGCATTCCAATAATGATATTTGTCATACAAAGTTTCTGGAGACAAATCATGCATAGACAAACCGATTACGGGTGATGACCAATATGTTACATCGTAACGAACTACATTGGTTGTTCTTTGTATTTCAAAAGCTTTTGCACTTCCCGTAAGCATATTTTTGGCTGTTGAAGTTTGAAGCAATGATCCTCCATCTAAAATCAGTAGTTTTCCTTCTCCAAGAATATTTATGTCCTCATCAACGGTTAAGGTTATATCTTTTGGAACTGTTAATGTAACTTTATCGTTTATTTTACAAGAGCATACTGTAAGATCAGATGTTAATTGTGTATTTGAATTGATTACTAAAGAGCTTCCATTTGGGGTAGCTGCACCGTTGTAATTTGTTTCAATTTTAATAAAATTCAAATTCAGTCTTGCACTTTGTTTGTAATCTTTTAGACGAATTTCAACTTTAGAGTTTTTGCCTAAAACTCTTGGACTAGATAATGCGTTGTTTACAGGCGCATTATCATTAATGTTTCCTGGCGAAGTGTAAACTGGAGTGGTAGCGTTTTCATCATCAATGAAAATTTGTACTTGATCATCGCAGTTTGTAATTTGTATTTGATAGGTTCCGCAAGGGAATCCTTGTCTTTTATAAACCAAAGTAAAATAATCTTGAGGCACAGGGGCGCCTTGCCAGCCAGATACAGCAGGATTAAAAGAAGGTGATTCTGCAAGAGCAAATGAGTCTGTAGTATTAATGTTTACAGGATTAACACTATAATATCCCGCATAGCTGTTTTGTGGAATTGTAAAATTATTTCCATTATCTGCGGTAGTAAATCCGTAAACTTTCCACAAATTATCTCCGAAAGCATAGGGTGCAGTATTACTTCCTGCTATTAAGCCCATTGAAAACTGTATTCTGGAATCGGTTGTTTTTTCATAATATTCTAAGTCAAAAGTATACTCAACGCCAGCAGTCAATTGCATATTTACTGCCTTTTGTGAATAATTTACACCAGACCATTGATCAATTATTTTGGTAGTACCAGAAGCTGTGGTTAAATACAAACGGTAATAATCATCGCCTCCAACGGTAATATTATAAGTGCCTGTTACATCAACTTTGGCTTTCATTTTATAACGAACAAAGAAATAGTCCGAAGGAGATTCACATAACTGCGCATTTAACCCAGTAACAGTTCCTTGTGCAATATCGCGATTAAATAGTTTGTTTTCTTCAACTTGTCCAATATAGGTCATGTTTAAAATCGGAATGGTCGTGGGCGTTGCAGGATCTGGGTCTGTTGGTGGCAAAGTTGTTGTTTTGTACACATATCCTATCCATTTATTGTCTCCATATTTAATTTGGTCACCAACTAGATTGCAAACAGGTGCTGTAGCATTAATGGTTACGGTAGCAGAAGAATAATTAGAATTGGTATTCTTAAGAGTATATGTAAACGTTGCAGATCCAGTAAAATTGGCTGCAGGTGTAAAGGTGATGTTGTTAAGACCATTTACAGTTACAGTGCCATTGTTAGGTTGTGTTACCGTTATGGTTTCTAAAGGATAGCCGCCAATAACATCATTATCTAAAATAGGAATTGTTACAGCCTGATTTGATGGAGTTGAAACAATATCATTTTTTGCTGTTAAGGTAAAAACATCTTCGATTGTTCCTGTGATTACTGGACCTTCTGGACTTCCATTACCATTTTTAATTTCAAAAGTATTGTTACTAGCATAAACATAAAATCTAATGTACAGGGTTTCTCCAGGTGATAGGGTGTTTAGTCCTGATGCAATATTATTGGTTAATGGTGTCCATGATGAGGCAGCATTACTTTCTGGTATTAATGTCTGAGCACCATTCGTAAAATCTGGATTCTTAGAATATTTTACAAGAAACTTTTGATTTTTTCCTCGGTAAGTAAAATTAAATTGTTTAAGATTTAATTTGTGTTTAGAATCGGGTGCGATTTTAAATTGAATGTACTTAGTTTCATCTGCCTTATCTAGAATATTGGGGTTATAAGAAGGAGTAGGCCAGCCGTTAGTTTGAAAAAATGCATTATTTGGGTTTTGAAATATATAATCTAAACTTATGTTAGTACCCGCCTTTGTAATTGGAGAGTTTGGGTCCACATATTGTTTGGTTACGGGATTAAAAGTGTCATCGGCTCCATCCCAAAGCGATAGAAAATCTGTTGTGTCTTGGTTTACCGTTACTTTTACGGTTCCTGTAGATGTTTCTGTTGCATTTGAGATAGTGTAGTTGAAAACAGAAGTGCCAATAAATCCAGCAGCGGGATTAAAAGTTATAGTTTTATCAGGATTAATTATTGCAGTTCCTTCGGCAGCAGACGGTGGTGTAGAAATAACCAAAGTATTTACATTGGCTTTGTTTACGTCATTGCTTAGCGGATTTATATTAACTGCTACATCTTTCGTAGTGGTAACGTAATCGTTGATGGCTAATATTTTGGTAGCATCAAAGCTTAATACTTCACCATTGATGGTAGGTACAATATTTCCGTTTCCAGTTTTGATTTGGAAGTCGTTATTAGTGTAATAAGCATAAATTCTAACATAAACTTTTTCAGTAGGTAGAACAGGGTTTATTTCTTCAGAAAAATTCAATGTGTATTGTATCCAATCACTTGTAACTGATGTTGCTGTAAGAAGATTAAAAACACCAGATGAGAAGTCAGATTGTTTGGAATATTTAATTGTATATTTTTGAGAACCTGGAGATTTACATTCAAAAGTGAATGTGCTTAAATTTACCTTGTTTCCTGCTTTAGGCCCCAGAGCAAATTGTATATACTTTGTCGGATCATATTGGCCGCCTTTGTTTAGAGGTGTTGGCCAGCCACTACTGGCAAAAAAAGTGTTTGCAGCATTATTAGAGTCATATATATTATTTACCGTTGCTGATAAATCAGAAGCGTTAATTGTTCCTATTGGAACAGGAGCATATCTATTGCCAGAATTTGCTGCGTCCCATTTTACTAAAGCAGTTTGAGCAAATCCAAAAAAAGGCAATAATAAGAATAAAAGTAGAGTTTTTTTCATGCTAAATGTTTTTTATCAATTTGTTATGCTGGCATAGGACTTCCGAACCAAACAAAGGTATATACATTTACGAACTGAATATTGGCGTGGTTTTAAGAACCCCGATATAATCGATGAACTAAAAAAATACTCGATGAAGCACATTAAAAATTTTAATGTTAGACAATTATTCTTATAAAATTCTCAATATTATTGAAGGAATAATCGTGTTAATTTTGTTTTTTTTAAACAGTTTTTTGAAGTTTTAGACTGAAAAACGTCTAGTTTGCTATAAATTCTGCAAAAATGGAATATTTTATAACCAAAAGTTGTTTAGTTTGAAAGGGTGATTTTTTAATGACTTTTTGGCAAAAATCAAAATAGTTTGGAAAGGATAAAAAGGCACTTTTTTAAGATAAAAGGTAATTTAGTTTTCTTCTAGTTCCTTAACTTTTTCGTACACAAGATTACTTTCGTAGCCTCTTCGCAACATATAGTCGCAGAACTTTTTACGTTTTTTAAGAAGATTGGTTTCTAAGATATTATTCCAGCATCTTTCTGCTAGATTTTCAAAAGTCTCAAAATATTCTTCGTTGGAAATTTCTTTCAAAGCCAAGGTGATATTTGTAGAAGAAATATTTCTTGCTTTAAGTTCGTTAGTAATCCTGATTTTTCCCCAATGCTTAATTCGATGTTTGCCTCTTGCAAAGCTGCAGGCAAAGCGGGTTTCGTTTAGAAAATTTCCCTCAATGAGCTGTACGACAATACTGTCAATCTCATCACGAGTCATTTTTAGGCTGTATAACTTATCAACTACTTCATCATGACAACGTTCTTGATAGGCACAAAAATGCTCTAACTTTTGTAAAGCTTCTTTGATGGTAAAAGTGTTATTCGTCGGCTTTTTCATGCATTTTAACGTTTAAATCAAATATTGGTCAAATAGTTATAAATTAATTCTGAAAATTGTTAATATTTTATAAAAAGAAATAAATTATAACCTTGTGTATTAGGCTAATTTAAATATTTTTGTACGGAATTTTAACATTTTTAAATATTAGCTAAAGTGCCAATATTTAACATTTTGAATTCCAATACAATACCAAAAGACCATTCATTTTTTGAAAGGAATTGCCTTTTTTGCTTTTAAGCAAACCAAAAACAAATTTAAAACAAATACCTACTCTTATATGATGAGAAAATTACTTTACTCGTTTTTATTTTTTATTTCTTCAAAATCTTTTTCCAGAAGATTAAGTATGCCTAGTTTAGGCTTGCTTTGTATCGGGATGTTTTTTGTTTTTTTAAATTCTGCTTCGGCGCAAACAGCGACAATAAGTACATGGCCACTAACCAGTGACGAAAAAGCATCAGTTACTGGCAATGTGAGTGCTTCAGATGTTGCAATAGGTTCTAGTTTAAATAGTACTAGCTATTCTGCAGGCTCTGGAATTAGTACACGAGGTTGGTCAGATGACGCATCTAGTTTGCAAGGAACAGAGTATTATGAATTTAAAATCACTCCTAAAACTGGTTTTGCATTAAATATTACGGATGTTAATTTTGAATATAGCGTAAGCAATAATAATGGGAATTGGCAAGTACAAGCCTTTTATTCTACAGACAATTTTGCAACTAGGACAGCAATTTCTGATGCTTTTTCCTCTAATAATACTTCACCAACATCGAAAAATACCGCAATCTCGATACCTGCTATTAGTTCTCCTATAACAATTCGCATATATGGATGGGAGTCTGATGGGAATTATCGATTAAGAATCAGAAATTTTGTTGTTAAAGGTAATACAACCTGTCTTTTATCACCAATCACAACAGGCGTTACAATATGTCAAGGAGGGTCTGGTGCGTTAAGTGCTACACTAAGTAATGCTACAACGACTACAACAACATTTTCTGGATCTTGGGATGCTGCGGTCGATCTTACTGCAAACATGCTTAATGGAGGTATGGTTATAGGAGATCCTTGTCTTTTTAGTTCAACGGTTAGGAGAAACTATACTGCGGTAAATTTTACTGTAAATCAAACAGGATCGTATACTTTTAAAATGACTGACGATACAAATTTTGACGGAATGGCTTATATATATACTGGAGCCTTCACGCCAGGATCATGTGCCGCAGGAACATGGGTTGTGGGAGCGGATGATGATGGGCAAGCAGATAGAGAACCTCGATTAATCGCAACATTAACTGCAGGAACCGTTTATACATTAGTTTCAACAACCTGGGCGACAACAAGTGGAACATATTCAGGTAATTATACTTGGACTGTTATTCCACCAGCAGGAGGACAATTAACATTGTCAACTGTAAATTGGTATACGGCAGCAACTGGAGGGAATCCAATTTGGAATGGTTCAATATTTAATCCTGCTGGGGTTACAGGCTCTGGAGTGGCTAGCGCTCCTGCTCCAGGAACATATACGTTTTATGCCTCGTCAGGAGGAGCATCTTGTTCTAGAACACCTGCTACCTTTACTGTAAATGCTACCCCGACTCTTACAGGAGTAACACAATCTGCTTCAGTTTGTCCAGGATCTGCTGCAACAATAAATTTATCAGGCTTGCTGGCTAATAGCACATCTACTGTTTCGTATACAATCAACGGTGCTGCACAGACTGCAACTTCTGTTGTCGCATCATCAACAGGAGCGGCGAGTTTTACTACTCCTGCATTGACAGGAGCAAATAATGGGCAGACGCTTCAGATAACGGGAATAACCACAACGAGTTCCACACCTAACTGCAACCAGTCATTTACAAGTAGCATAACACTGTCAGTTAATCCTTTGCCGACGACAGCCAATGCAGGTGCTGATCAATATGGCAACGGAGCATTTACATTAGTAGCTAATGTACCTACAGCTGGTACAGGTACATGGAGTATAACGAGTGGTCCAAGTACATCTCTAACTCAGTTTAGTAATGTTAATGCTGCTAATGCTACATTTACTCCTATTGGAGCAGGAACATACACATTAAAATGGACAATTACCAATAGTTGTGGGACATCTACAGATGATGTAATTCTTTCAAATTGTGTGGGTAATTTAATTAAGAATGGTGATTTTACATATGGAAAAAATGACTGGTCAAATGCTACAACAAAAGGATCATATGTTGAAGTGTATAATGAAAGTGTTTATTTTGGAAATGGTAATAATGAAATCACCGCAGAATTAGATTCTCAGGCATCATTAGGACAAAGTGTTACGGTAATTCCAAATGTTCCATATACCTTAAGTTTTATTTATGCCCGTAGACCAGGATCTTCTCCTACTACTGGCGTAGATGTTAAAATAATAGATGGGTCAAATACTACATTAAAAAATTATACAACTAATGATATTACTAACACACCTATATTTGTTAGTATACCATATACACCATCAAGTTCTACTATCTGGATTGAATTTTATAATTCTGTAGAAACTACTACCCTTGGATCTATCATAGACAATATTGTTTTGCTTCCTAGCTCGCAGGTGAATCCGGTGGCGACAACAACACCTAAAGGGAAGTATAAAACTTTAGACGCTTGTGATGGTACTAGTGTTCAATTAGACGTAGATAATGTTACTGGTTCGGGATTATCATATGCTTGGACGAGTACATCGACAGGAGTAACCTTTTCGGAAACTAATGTGAAAAATCCTAAAATAACCGTAACAGGAACAGGAACTAAGAATGCTACAGTTGTGGTAACGCAAGGCGGTTGTTCTTCTGTCTCTTCGACTACATATATTAATGTACTATCTTTACCTGTAGCAGGTTTAACTAGCAGTGATGCTGATAACACTTTCTGCGCAGGAACACCAGTAACTTTTACTGCATCAGGTGGTACTAGCTATGTGTTTAAAGTTGATTCTGCTATAGTCCAATCGGGAAATAGTGCTACTTATACAACTACTGCTTTAACAAATGGACAGGTTGTAATTGTAGACGTTACTAATGCCTCAGGCTGTACATCAACAAGTACAGGAATTACTAATACAGTAAACCCAAAACCAACCGCCCCATCAATTTCGCATACTGATGTATCTTGCGGTAGTTTAGGAAGTATAACATTAACTAATTTGCCAGCAGTAAACTGGAAAGTTTATTTAAATGACCAGACGGGGGCACATCCATATTCTCGTCAAAATACAGAAACTGATTTGACTATTAATGATTTACCTATAGGAAGGTATGATTTTACGGTTGAAAATATCGCTTCTGGATGTGTCTCAGATGTAGCAAGTGTCAATATAATAGACATTAGTTCTACAACTACATGGAATGGTTCAGTATGGTCTAATGGCGAGCCAGATGGAAGTAAAAGTGTTACAATTTCATCAGTTGTGCCAAGTCAGCCTTTTTCTGCTGCTAAACCTAACATAACAGTTTGTTCCTTAACTATTACGGCTGGGTCAGATGTAATTATTCCATCTGAAATGACTTTAACTGTTACCAACGGAATTACAAGTAATGGTAAATTAACATTTGAAAGTGGATCAAGCTTATTACAAGGCCCAAGCGCTCTAAATACCGGTACTATTTCGTATAAAAGAAAAGTCAGTATGCGCCGCTATGATGTTGTTTATTGGGCAACTCCGGTAACAGATGTAAGTCTTACTATGTACAAATTTTCTCCAAATACTTTATTTGATAAATATTATTATTGGAATGCAACTACGACAAAATGGGTTCCTAGCAACTATGGCGGAAAAGTGATGGAAATGGGACAAGGTTATAGTATCAGAGGTCCGCAATATTTTGATCTGGTAACTCCTCAAATATTTGAAGGTGTTTTTGTTGGGGTGCCAAACAATGGAGATGTTTCATTTCCTGTTGTGGCAAATAAATTGAATTTGATAGGTAATCCTTATCCTTCTCCAGTAGATGCAGATGAGTTAATGCTAGAGAATAAAGATAAATTAGGGTCATTATATTTTTGGACTCATAATCAGCCTCCACAACTTGCTCCGGGAACTAACACATTTAAGTATCTAAGTTCAGATTTTGTTGTTTATAACGGAACAGGTTCGGTACGAGTAAACAATGAGATTGTTACTGGCGCAGATGAATTTAAAGGTTACATTGGCGCAGGTCAAGCTTTTTTTGCAATACCACCTGGAACAGAAGTTAAATTTAAAAACGAGTTCCGTAAGGGAAGTTCAGAGAATACGCAGTTTTATAAAACAGCTAAAAAAAGTAAAATTGAAAAAAATCGTCTTTGGCTGAATATTGCTAATTCTCAAGGCGCTTTCAAGCAGATATTAATAGGTTACATCGAGGGTGCGACAAACGCTATAGATGTGGATTATGATGCTGTTACAATGGGAAGCAACTCTTATATTGATTTTTATACGCTTAACGAAAGCAAAAAACTAACCGTTCAAGGTCGCGGACTTCCCTTTGATAATACAGAGATAATTCCTTTAGGATACAAGAGCGGTGTTGATGATAAGGGAGATCGTAACTTCACAATTTCTATTGATCATGCAGACGGATTCTTTACTACTCAACCTGTATACTTAGAAGATAAAGTAACGGGTAAAGTAATAGATCTAAGAAAAGAAAATTATACCTTCTTTACTATAGCAGAAACAAACATCACACGTTTTGCGCTTCGTTATACCAATAAAACTTTGGGAACAGGAGATTTCGAAAATATTGAGAATGCAGTTTTAGTTTCGGTTAAAGACAAAGCGATAAATATTACTTCATCTAAAGAAACAATAAAAGAAGTAAATGTTTACAACATTGGTGCGGAGTTATTATATAGTAATAGCAAAGTGAATGCTTCAGAATTACAAATTAAAAACCTGCATTCTAGTGATCAAGTACTATTGGTAAAAATAACTCTAGAAAACGGACATGCTTTTACTAAGAAAGTTGTTTTTTCTAATTTGTAAATAATAAAACCAAGATAATTAGTAGCCCATTCCTTAAAAAGAATGGGCTTTTTTATGCGCAAAATATCCCTAAATCTTGGTATTGTATATCTTATTACAGTCTTGTAATTTTAGCTTAATTCTTACAATATTAATTTAAATTGCATTGTTTTGATTAGAACTTTACTTTATTGCCTAATCCTTTTTTTACTATTACCCTTTTCAGGTATTCTAGCACAGCAGGGAAAAGTTGACCCTTCTTTCAATGTATTTGATGACGGACAATATGGAGATGGTTTCGATGGAACTGTCCGAACTCTTCTTTTACAAAGAGATGGCAACTTAATTGTTGGCGGAGATTACCTGAGTTTGAATGGATCACCCGTTTCTTATCTTACTCGTTTAAACCCCAATGGCTCAATCGATGAAAGCTTTAATACAGGAGCGGGTTTTAATGGCAAAATCTATGCATCCTATTTGCAGTCAGATGGCAAAATTATTTTGGGAGGAAGTTTCACATCCTACAACGGAATTAGTGCCGGAAGACTGATTCGTTTAAATTCTGACGGATCCTATGATCCTACTTTTAATACCTCGATAGGAGCGACAACAGGAATTGTTTATGATATTGCAATGCAATCTGATGGAAAAATAATAATTGTTGGAAGTTTTACAAAATATGCAAATAGTACAGTAAATCGAGTGGCTCGTTTGTTTCCCAACGGAACACTTGATTCTTCTCTTTTGACTGGCTCTGGCTCAACATTAAATATAACTCATGTTAAGATTACAACTGATGAAAGAATAATTCTTACTGGAAATTTTATCACATTTAATGGAACTCCAGCAAACAGAATTGTACGTTTAAATAGTAACGGAAGTTTTGATTCCACTTTTAATTGCGGGACTGGCTTCAACGATGATGTTAATGCGATTGCACTGCAAACGGATGGTAAAATGGTTATAGGAGGCAATTTTACCGTTTTTAACGATATTGTTGCCAATCGTTTTATTCGTTTGAATGCTGACGGAACAAAAGATGAAAGTTTTCAAGTTGGCTTAGGTTTCAGCAAAGAAGGAGTTCAGACAATTAAAATTGATTCGAATGGAGATTTAATGATAGGAGGCTCTTTTACTGGTTTTTATAATGGCACCGAAGTTAATAGAGTAGTTTTTCTTAATTCAGACGGAACCTTAAAAACTAATTTTGATATTGGTTCAGGACCAGCTTCCGCTTCTGTTTTAAGCTTGGAGTTTGACGAAGAAGGTTCTTGGTTTATAGGAGGCTCTTTTTCTGTTTTTAACGGACAAAATCAAGGTAGGTTAGCTAAAATTAATAGTGATGGAGAACACGATATTGCATATTTGTCTTCAGGTATTGGCTTCGATAATTCTGTCTTGAACATTTTGCCACTTCCAAATCAGAAAATAATCGTTGGAGGTAATTTTAATAAATTTAACGGAACAGCGGTTTCAAAGATAACTTGCCTTTTAGAAGATGGTTCTATCGATACCTCTTTTAATACAGGAAAAACTGGAGCAAACTACTTAGTAAAAACAACAGTGTTGCAAGCTGATGGGAAAATAGTGATTGGTGGTAATTTCACCAAATACAACGATATACTTACTAATAGGATTATTAGAATTTTATCAAATGGAGAAACTGATAATTCATTTAACATTGGAGAAGGTTTTAATGCACAGGTATACGCACTTGCTGTTCAGACTGACCAAAAAATTATCGTTGCAGGAGCATTTACCAAATACAATGGATCGACTTTAAACAATAGTCGTGTTGTGAGACTTCTTCCAGATGGAACAAAAGATAGTAATTTTAATATTGGCTTGGGAGCCGATGGAACTATTGAAGCAATAGTAGTACAATCCGATGGAAAAATTCTTTTAGGCGGGCACTTTAAGACATTTAATGCCCAGCCTTTTTCGGGTATAGTTCGTTTAAATCCTGACGGAAGTATTGACTCCAGTTTTAATATTCGAAACGGATTTGATAAATATGTCTATGCAATGGCACTCCAATCAGATCAAAAGATTATTGTTGGCGGTTCTTTTTTAACCTTTGATGGAATTTCTCAAAAGAGAATAGCTAGGCTGAATACGGATGGGAGTCTTGATGCAACATTTGAATCTGGAGCAGGTTTTAGTAAAGGAGATGTTCGTTCTATTTTACTACAACCAGACGATCGAATTTTGGTTGGAGGTACTTTTTCAGGAACATACAACAATACTGTATCTTACAGAATTATTAGATTAATGCCTTCAGGGGTTATTGATAATTCCTTTACTGCATCTCTAAATAATACTCTTTTTGATATGAAATTTACGGAGGAGTATAGATTGCTTATTGGAGGTAATTTCAATTCTGTTTCTGGTATTTCTAAGCATAGAATTGCCCGTTTAAAACTTTGTGTGAATACTACAATTTGGAATGGAATCTCATGGTCAAATGGTCCGCCATCAGCAGGAAAAGATGTGTATTTTAAAGAAAATTTTCCACAATTAACTAATGCTACCGTTTGTGGTTGCCATATTGATCAAGGTAAAACAGTAAACTTGCTGGAGGCAAATACTCTTGCGATAGAGTTTCAATATACAGGATTAGGAACTTTGATTTTAGAAAACTCAGCAAGTTTATACCAATCAGATGATGACATAGTAAATACCGGGATTATCCATTTAATAAGAAAGACAAAACCAGTAATTCGCTATGATATGACATATTGGTCTTCACCTGTTGATAGGCAGACAATGAGAGATTTTTCGCCAAATACTCTTGGAGATAAATATTATTGGCATGACCCGATTTCACGTTGGGTTATAAATTACAACGGAACAATGACCATGATCCCAGGACAAGGCTATTGTATTAGAGCACCACAAAATTATTCTATTACGGAGCGGCAGATATTTGAGGGAACTTTTAAAGGTATTCCAAACAATGGTAAAATAGACGCGGAGTTTAAAGTAGCAGATGGTTTTTATCTAATAGGAAACCCGTATCCTTCCGCGATAAACGCAGATCTTTTTATAAAATCAAACGCTTCAAAAATATATGGCGCTCTTTATTTTTGGACGCATAGTACACCTCCTTCTAACGGTAAGTATTCGGCAGATGATTGCGTTGTGTATAATCTTTTAGGTGGCGTTGGGATAAGTTCTTCTTTAAATTCGGAAAACTATACCACCACGCCAGACGGAACAATAGCTTCAGGACAGGGCTTTTTTGTACAAGGTAAAGAAGAAGGTTCTATTCAATTTAATAACAGTATGCGGATCAAAGCTCGTAACAGTTCCTTTTTTAGACCTAGTATTAGTTCTAAAGCAGAAACAGGAAATGAAAGGCTTCGATTTTGGCTGAATCTTTATAATGAAAAAAATGCTTTAAAACAAATTTTATTGGGTTACGCTCAAGAGGCTTCGAATGTGATGGATTATTATGACGCCGTATCTTTTGGTTCAAATCAGGAAATTGATTTTTATAGTATTTTAGAAGATAAAAAACTAGTAATTCAAGGAAAAGCAATGCCTTGGATAGAGAGTGACTCTTTTAATTTGGGATATAAAACAACTGTCAAAACTACGCTGAAATTAGAGATCGATCATCAGGATATATTATTTAATGAAATTGATATTTTTTTAGTAGATAAAACCTTAAATAAATTTCACAACCTTTCTGAAGGGCCTTATCAATTTGATTCGGAAGCAGGAACTTTTAATAATCGATTTTCAATAGTTTATTATAATAAAGCTTTAGGAAATGGAACTTTCGAAGATGATTTTAAAAGCACTTTGGTATATGTTAAAAACCAAATCATAAATATTCAGTCATTTAATGAAAACATTAAAAAGATCACAATATTCGACATTTCAGGAAATGAATTGTATAAAAAAGATAAGCTTGAAACTAAAAAGGTATTCGTTCAAAATTTGCTTTCTTCTCATCAAGTTTTATTAGTAAAAGTTACTTTCCAAAATGGCAAATCAATTTCAAAAAAGGTTATTTTTTAAAAATAAGAAAAAGGTCTTTTTAGTTGGTTTTTGTTTTTAAATAATTGATTTCTAATGTTTTGAATTTAATTTTAACAGTTTTTATCTATTTTTTAAATTTTTTGATTTATAATTGTTAAAATTAGCGTTTAATACCATCAGATTAATTTTTATGTAAACAAAATCGTACCTTGTAGTAATATTTTATCGATTAAATGCGCATTTAATCGATAAAATACTTTTTATAAGCCTTACGATTAATTTAGCTTTGTTAAAATAGAGCTTCATCAATTGTCATTTATCAGCCTTAAGTTTATTGTAAAAAAGTATTTCTTTGATACTTGATTTTACAATTAATCTTGTTTTGAGTTTGAATTTATTTTTCAATTACTAAAATACCACAAGATGAGAAGAAAATTACTTACTGTGCTGAATCTCTTCAGCTTTTCAACTTTAGTGACATACATTGAGAAGCCAATAAATTCCAGTTGGAGATTTAGATTTTTTCTAATTTTATTTTTAGTAAACTTTTATACTACTTCCAAAGCGCAAACTTTAGTGCATCCGTTAACGGCTAGTAACTCGTCTTTTCCTCTTCCCGCAGGTATGGATATTGTTACTGTTGAAGCTTGGGGCGCAGGAGGTGCAGGAGGTGCCGCAAATCTCACACCTCTAGTTGGAAGGAGTGGCGGAGGTGGCGGTGGTGGAGCTTACGCAAAAGGAACAATTACCACAACAGGTTTATCTAGTTTGAATGTTGTGGTTGGAGCAACTGCTCTAGGAGGTAGTGGAAATGGGGCTCCAGGAGATGCATCATACATAACGACATTTACAACTTCTTTCTATGCGCCAGGTGGTCAGGGGGGGAATGCAAATACCACAACGACCTCTACTCCGACTGGTGGCGCTGGCGGAACTGGGGCTATTGGAAATATTACTACTTCAAGCGGTGCAAATGGAGGAGCAGGAGGAAGTGCCGCATTAGGTTTACTTCTCACTTCTGGTGCAGGAGGCAATGCTGGTAACTTTGGGGCTGGACTAGGCGGCGCAGGAGGAGCAGCAAGAAGCACTGTAGTATTAGCTACAGATGTAGGGAATCCAGGAAATATATATGGAGGTGGAGGAGGCGGAGCCATAAGTGCTTCCACATTACAAAATGGAGGGAGTGGAGCAAGAGGTCATGTTAATATTACCTATACCTGCAAAACGTATAGTTTTGCCACTATATCAGCAACAAATGTTTGCACGACAATTGGGACAACTTCACAAGTACAGCTAACAGGAACGTCAACAACTCTTCCTGCTGGCACATATACAGTAACTTATAATAGAAGCAGTCCAGCATCTACAGGTTTAACAGCAACGATGATGGTAGGATCCAATGGTGTAGGAGGTTTTACAGCTGTTGGATTAAATGTTTTAGGTACCAGCAAAATTACAGTTACTTCTTTAACTTCTGTAGACTGTACTTCTACAATTTCTACAAATAATTTTGTAGATGTTATTGTGGGCGCACAGCCAACATTAACACTTGGAGCGACTACATCAGTATGTGCAAGTTCTAATTTGCAGAGTACAACGTTGCCATATAGCGGTGCTACTAATTCACCTTCTACTTATAGCATAACTTGGAATGCAAGTCCGACAAATAGTTTTTTGCCAGTTACAAATGCATCTTTAGCAGCTAGTCCAATTAATATCCAAATACCTGCCAATACACCAGCAGGTACTTATACTGGGAATTTAACAGTAGGAAATACGGCGGGATGTACATCACCAGTATATAGTTTTACAGTTACAGTGAATCCGCTACCTGCAATTACATTAGGCAATATTGCTGGAGTGTGTACAAATGCAAGTCTGCAAAATGTGACATTGCCTTATACAGCTCCAACAAATTCACCAACAACCTATAGTATTGCTTGGAACGCCACGCCGGCCAATAATTTTTTAACAGTAACAGATGCACCTTTAACCGCCAACTCTATAAACATTGCCGTTCCTGCGGGAACGGCTGCGGGCACTTATACAGGAACCTTAACGGTAAAAAATGTGAATGGATGCATCTCGACAGCAAGTAATTTTACAGTAATGGTTAACCCACTGCCTTCGATAGTACTTGGAACTCCTAATGCGGTTTGTTTTAATCCTGCAGCTCAGACAACTAATTTAAGCTATAATGGCGCAACAAATTCGCCAACATCTTACAGCATTACATGGAATTCGAGTCCGGCTAACAATTTTTTGGCAGTTACAGATGCACCTTTAACCGCTAGTCCGATAAGCATTGCAATACCGGCTGGAACAGTTGCGGGCACTTATACAGGATCTTTAACGGTAAAAAATGCGAATGGATGCGTTTCTGCGCCTAGCAATTTTACAATAACTGTTAATCCGGTGCCATCGATAACACTTGGAACTACCAGTGCGGTTTGTTTTAATAGTTCCGCCCAGACCACTAATTTAACCTATAGCGCTATTGCCAATTCTCCAACTTCTTACAGCATTGCTTGGAATGCGAGTCCAGCTAATAATTTTTTGGCGGTTACGGATGCATCTTTAGCATCCAGTCCAATTAGTATTGCTATTCCAGCTGGAACAGCAGCAGGAATTTATACGGGAAATTTAACAGTAAAAAGTGCAAACGGTTGTATTTCTATACCTAATAATTTTACAGTAACCGTTAATCAGGCTCCAACTATTACTTCGTCAGGAAATTTAACTTCTGTTTGTCAAAATGCATCAGCACAAACAACTTCTTTACTATATTCTGCCACAACTGGTACACCAATCAGTTATTCAATAGATTGGGCAGTATTAAATGATCAGGGAAATACTGTTTTTTCTTTTGATCCTGCAGGTGGAAATATCAATAATATTAATGTACCTGCCAATATAGCTGTCGGAACTTATAGCGGTGTAATGACAATTTTTACTTCAAACGGTTGCCAGACAACACAAGCAGTTTCTTTAACAATTAACGGTCTTCCAACAATAAGTACAGCAGGAGTCTTTGTTCCAGTTTGTCAAAGTTCATCGGCGCAGACTACCACTTTAAGTTATAATTCAACAACAGGATCACCAATAAACTATGCTATTGACTGGGTCACTTTGACAGATCAAGGAATCACACCATTTCCTTTTAGTTCGGGATCGGGAAATATTATAAATGTTAATGTCCCCGCAAATACTGCCTCAGGAACTTATAATGGTATAATGACTATTGAGACTTCGACTGGTTGCCAAGCTACTCAAAACGTTTCTTTGACTGTAAACGCAATTGTTACTCCACCAACAGCATCTGTTACTCAGTTGCCAACCTGTGTAAATAATACAGGTGTCATTACAGTAACTTCACCATCATCTGGAACAGGATATACCTATAGTATAGACGGTGTAGATTTTAGCAATACTTCAGGAATATTTACTGGACTATCTTCAGGAGCTTATAATGTACAAGTAAGAAATAGTGCAACAGGATGCGAATCAGAAGCAACTCCAATCATGATAAATGCTTTTGTTACTAAAGCATGGAATGGAAGCGTTGATGCCAATTGGGGAAACCCTGCAAATTGGACGCCAGCAGGAGTCCCTATTGCTTCTGACTGTGTAGACATTCCAGACGTGGGAGTTGATCCGATTATTTCTGGAACTAATGGCAGTTTTTTTGTCAGCCGATTAACGGTTCAGAATAATGGGGCTCTCATTGTGCAAGGTGCGAATACAATCACAGTAACAAACGAAGTAAGCGTAATGGGTAATGGAGTTTTAATTTTTGAAAATAATTCAAGCTTAGTTCAAATTGCTGATGTAGATAATACAGGAAATATTATTTATAAAAGAAATACAACACCGGTAAGACGTTACGATGTTACGTACTGGTCTTCGCCGGTGACTCGTGTGCCAGCTTTCACATTACATGATTTATCGCCGAATACACTTTGGGATAAATATCATAAATTCAATTCTGTAACGGAAAAATGGATACTAATTAGCAATGGAGCAGAAGAGATGGTGAAAGGAAATGGTTATAGTATTAGAGCCCCTCAATTCTATGATTTGAATTCAACCCAAATTTTCGGTGGAGAATTTGTTGGTGTGCCCAATAATGGAACAATTTTGGGGCCGACAGCTGTAGCTGAAAAATTAGTTTTTCTAGGGAACCCATATCCTTCAGCAATTTATGCAGATCAGTTTATTCATGACAATGCAGATCGTCTTTATGGTACATTGTATTTTTGGACGCATAATAGTCCTCCTACTTTAATTCCAGGTACTAATACTTATACATACACAGGTAGTGATTTTGCTTATTATAATTTATCGGGACTCACAGAGGTAGGATCAATGGAGGGAACTGGAGCAACGTCTCCAGGAAATCAGGACGAACCAGCGGGATATATTGCCGCTGGACAAGGTTTTTTTGCTAAATCCATAACAGGACAGAACCCAGTATATACAAATTCAATGCGAGTGCCTAGTAATAATAGCCAATTTTTTAAATCTGCAAGTACAGCTCTAATTGAAAAACACCGTGTATGGTTAAATTTTACAAATACAGAAGGAGCTTTTAAACAATTACTAATTGGATATGTAACGGGAGCAACAAATTCTTTTGATTTTAATTACGACGCAGTCACACTGAATGCAAATCCATATGTTGATTTTTATAGTATTAATGAAGAAAAAAAATTAGTTATTCAGGGAAGAGCTTTGCCTTTTGTTGTTTCTGATACAATTCCTTTAGGGTATAAGTCTACTATTCCAGAAGGTAATTTTACAATTGCTATAGATCATACAGATGGGAATTTAAGTAATCAGAATATTTATCTGCAAGACAATGTAACAAATACGATTCATAATCTTAAAACAGGAGGTTATACGTTTAGGTCAGCGCCGGGAACTTTTCTGAATCGTTTTGTTTTACGTTATACAAATAGTGATGATGATAAAGCACTTGGAAATGAGGATTTTGAAAATCAAAACCAAAAAATTGTTGTTTCTGTTAAGGATAAAAACATCAAACTGCAATCTATTTCTGAACAGGAAAATCTTCAAGAAGTTTCTATTTATGATGTAGGCGGTAAATTATTATATCATAAAAAGGAAATTGGAAATAAAGATTGGATTATAAATAATTTTCAATCAGGACCGCAAATTCTATTGGTTAAGATAACTTTAGAAAATGGAAAAACAGCGTCAAGAAAAATAGTATTCAGATAAATAAAAAGCGGTTGAGTCTTTAAATTCTCAACCGCTTTTTTATTAAAGGGTACGCTGTAAATTCTGATGCGTGTCTTTAAGAGCCCTTTCGTTTTTATAGTCAATCCATTTTTGACCTTGAATTTTTCGCATCATAATATCAAAGTGACGCATAATAAAAACATTATAAGCCGCTTTGGATAAATTGACAATGTTTTTTGGAAAGGAGCGAAGGCTCATCGAAAATCCTGGCGTTAGATATTTCATATAGTGCCAATATCCTTCAGGCATATAGAGCATCTCGCCATGTTTAAGATTTGTGATATAACCTTCGACATTTTTAAGCGCTGGAAATTTTTCGTAATCCGGATTATCAAAATCAATGTCTTCTCTCGAAATTAAGGCATGAGGCACTTTATACATAAACTTGGACTGGCTTGGAGGAAAAATCATGCATTGCTTTTCTCCATGAAAATGGAAATGAAGAATGTTTGAATAGTCGATATCATAATGCATAAAAACTCTCGAATTTTCTCCTCCAAAAAATAGCATCGGCATTTGCTTCACTAATTTTAAGCCTATATCAGGCCATAAGAAGTCGTTTTTTAATGAAGGAACTTCTTTCATTAGATTGTAAAGAAAAATACGGTAATTAGTAGGCTTTTCTTCCAATAAGTCGATATAATCGCTCATTTTCATTGTAGTATGCGCCTCATTAAAACCATCTTCGTGATTTACAGGTCTATCATCATACAAAGGAACGACCGAATCTCCTGCGATTTCTTTGATATAAGATAATTTCCATTTGTCATAAGCTGGCCAGTCTTCGGTCAATTCTTCGATAACAACAGGAATTTGTTTTTTTACATATTGGGAAACAAAATCTTCTTTTGAGATCTTTTTAACCCTTTCAATTTGTTTTAACTTCATTTTTCAAATAAAAAATTGCTTATAACTCTCTGCTATAAGCAATTTAAAAATATTTCTTGAGATTTAAGATCTCTTTTGGCTAATTTTTTGATTTGATCGATACCACAAAAAGTGCATTTAAAAAGGTATGTCGTTAAAATTTGGTTGCAACGAATTAAAAATTAATCTGCTGCGTATTTGTTATTCCAATACAGCATCATCATTAAAGTTACTATTACAGAAGAAGCAATTCCTTCAAACAATAAACAGATACAATAAGTTGGCACTGATGGATTTCCTCCAAACATAAATGTTTCAGATAAAGTTCTTACATAGGCATCTCCACCTCGTGCGTAGCTATAAACCAATAAGCCAAAAATACTCAGAGCCACACCAACCACTGAAGTAGCCATGGCAGAAATGGCATTAGATAAAAAATTGGTTTCCCCTTCATGAAAATTCATCTGCATTGTCCTATTAACACCGTAGAATATAAAGAAAACATTGAGTGTTCTCAAATAAAACAAATCTGCTAAACCTAGTACATTCATTAATAAAAAATAAATGCCAATTCCGAGGAAAATCAAAAACCCGTTGGTAATTTCTTTAGGTAATTTCATAGTGGTTATTTTTTAGAAGTTAATAGTAAATATTTGAAAAACAGTGTTCTATCAAATTTACTAAAAAAATAACTACGATGATTTAAAAACGGTAAAAACTATGCAGTCTGGTTTTTTAAAGAAGAACCTATAAAAGCTAAAGAATCGGCCTGATCTTGACGAAGTTGCGCTTTTAAGGCATCTATCGAACCAAATTTTTGCTCTTCGCGAATATAATGCAGTAAAGAGACTTCAATCTTCTGATCGTAAATGTCTTTGTCAAAATTAAACAAATGGACTTCAATAGTCTGTTTTTCGCCATTTACCGTCGGATTGAAACCAATATTCATCATGCCAAAAACAGTTTCATTGTTTACAACAGCTCTCACAACATAAACACCAATTTTTGGGATTAATTTATAATCTTCTTCAATATGAATGTTAGCGGTTGGAAAACCAATAGTACGTCCAAGCTGTTTTCCTTTTACAACTTTTCCATTCAAGAAATAGCTATAACCCAGATATTCATTGGCCAAAGCCATGTTGCCTTCATTTAAAGCTTTTCTGATTTTGGTTGAACTAACTGAAACATCTTGAATTTCTTCTGCTGAAATTTGCTCTACTTCAAATCCATATTCGATTCCAAAAGCAATTAAATCGTCAATATTTGCGGTTCGATTGCGTCCAAAACGGTGGTCATGTCCAATAATAATTTTTTGGATTTGGAATTTTTCAACCAGAATTGTACGAACGAATTCCTCAGCGGTTAATCTTGAAAAACTTTCGTTAAAAGGATGAACAACCAGATTTTCTATTCCAGTTGCTTCGAGAAGTTTTATTTTTTCATCAATCGTATTTAGTAATCTTATTTCAGACTTTTCCTGAAGAACCATTCGCGGGTGTGGAAAAAAGGTCAGAACCAGGCTTTCATATTTTCCATTTTCAGTATTCTGAGTAATTCGTTCCAGAATTTTTTTATGACCAATATGCACGCCATCAAAGGTACCAAGAGTTAAAATTGTTTTCTTGGTTGACTGAAAATCGTTTATAGAATGAAAGAGCTTCAAAACAAATTATTTAAGATGCTGCAAATTTATACTATTCTCTTTTAAATTTAATACTATGCCAAATCGATTTTTAACAGATAATATATCTTTTTGTAAAAACATGCCGACTCGTCGATTAAAAAACAATAATTGTCTTGTAGATAATATAATTTCAAATTAATTAAAGTAATTTTGATTATCTATATTTTAACAATATGAAAAAACACCTACTTTGTATATTTGTAGTTTTCTGTTCTGCAGCAATGAATGCGCAAGACGTTTTATGGCAGAAAGTAACTTCTTCATCGCTTTCGCGAAAAGCTGATGGTATAAGCTCCAGTAAATTATATTATAAATTAAATACAAGTCTTCTCAGCTCAAAGTTAGTTTCAGCATCAAATAAAACAGCAAAAAACACAACTTCAGAAATCACCATTCCGAATATCGATGGAATTTTGGAACGTTTTTCGGTTTGGGAATCTTCTAATTTTGATCCGGAATTACAAGCAAAATATCCACAAATCAGATCTTATGAAGGTCAAGGAATAGACGATAAAAGTGCTAAAATACATTTTAGCGTCGCACCAATAGGGATTCAGACCATGGTTTTTAGAACAGCAAAACCAACAGAATATATAGAGCAGAATCCAGATAATAAATCAGAATATGTTGTTTTTAAATCGACAGACAACGCAGCATCAAAAATGCTTTTGGATTGTAAAACGCCCAACTCAATTTCTGAAAATAAATCTTCTGTTACAGCAAAAACAGCGTCTAATGCTAAACAATTTAAAACACTTCGATTGGCATTATCTTGCACAGGAGAATACACGGCTTATTTTGGCGGAACAAAAGCGGGAGCTTTAGCCGGAATGAATGCCACTTTAACTAGAGTAAATGGTATTTTTAATCGAGATCTTGCTGTACAATTGATTTTAATTGCAAATAATGATGCCGTTATTTATACAGATGCGTCTACAGATCCTTATTCTATTGCACCAGTAGGTGCTGATAATAACAATCCTACTTGGCCAAAAGAGGTACAGACAACATTAACCAATGTTATAGGTGAGGCCAATTATGATATAGGTCATTTGTTTGGAGCTTCTGGCGGAGGAGGAAATGCGGGCTGTATTGGCTGTATATGCGAGAGTCCGACTTCTAGCCAGCCAATAGGAAAGGGAAGTGCGTTTACCTCTCCAGCTGACTCAAAGCCACAAGGTGATAATTTTGATATTGATTTTGTTGCTCATGAAATGGGGCATCAGCTTGGAGGCACACATACTTTTTCATATGCAAATGAAGGAATGGGAACATGTTACGAGCCAGGAAGCGGTTCAACCATTATGGGATATGCAGGAGTGACAGATTATGATGTTCAGAATCATTCAGATGATTATTTTTCTTATGCAAGTATCAGCCAAATACAAAATAATTTGGCAGGGAAAACCTGTCCAGTCTCGACTCCCATCGCTGATAATAATCCGCCTATTATAAATGCAGGTTCAGATTATACAATTCCAATTAGTACGCCGTTTATTTTGACAGGAACAGGTTCTGATCCTGAAGGAAATTCTATAACCTATACTTGGGAGCAATTTGACAGCGCAACAACAGCTTTTGCAAGTAATAGTTTAACATATCCTACAAAACCAGATGGGCCAATGTTTAGGTCTTTTTCGCCAATAGCATCACCAGTTCGTTACATGCCTGCTTTAAGTTCAGTATTAAATAACCAGTTGACGACAACTTGGGAATCTGTTTCTTCTATTGCAAAGACAATGAATTTTACTCTGACAGGAAGAGACAATGCAGCAGCTGGAAAGGGACAAACTAATACAGATGCAATGGTCGTGACTGTTAGCGCTTCTGCCGGACCATTTGCCGTAACTTCACAAACAGACGATAACTTGGGTTGGGCTAAAGGATCTGCACAAACGATTACCTGGAGTGTAAATAACACTAACACACTTCCAGGATCATCAAATGTAAATATTAAACTATCAATAGATGGAGGATTAACATTTCCAATAGTTTTAGCGGCTAATACTCCAAATGATGGTTCTGAAACTATATTAGTTCCAGAAATTGATGCCTCTACAAATTGCAGACTTTTAATAGAGCCAGTTGGAAATATTTACTATGCTATAAATTCGAAACCATTTGCTTTAGGATATACGGTTTCGACATCTTGCGCATCATATAATTTTGGTGGCGGCTATTCAACAGGCGATAATGTAAATGTGAATAAAACAGTTTCTGTGCCTACTTCATCAGGATCAGTTTCAGATGTCAATGTTTCGGTAAATGTAACACATGCGAGATTTTCAGATTTGACTATGCAAATTATTAGCCCGAGCGGAACAGTGGTGACTTTATTTAACAAAAACTGCGGAAGTACAAATTCAACTTTTGCTTTGCAGTTTGATGACAGTGGAGCTGCTTTGAACTGTAACACAACTACCAGCCAGATTGTGATTCCTTCAACTGCTCTAAGTGCTTTTAATGGAGAAAATCCACAAGGAAATTGGACTTTTAGAGTTCTTGATGATACTGTGGGAGCTCTTGGAACAATAAATTCTGCATCAGTAAACATCTGTTCTAAAACCTATACATTAGGAAATGATGATTTTGAGAATGCTGATTTCGTTGCATACCCAAATCCAAACAAAGGAACTTTTACAGTGCAATTTGATAGAGATTCGGTGAGCGAGATTAAAGTTTACGTAAATGATATTAATGGAAAATATGTTTACGATAGAACTTTCCAAGGTTCAGGATATTTTATCCAAGATATTCAGTTGCCAGATGTGCCTTCGGGTCTTTATTTTGTAACGGTTACGGATGGCAACAGAAAAGAAGTGAAAAAAATATTGGTGAATTAATTTTTGAGTTTCAAAGGTTAATGTGCCATCGCCATACAGAGTATACTAATCTTAGCGCCAGGTATTTTTAGCAAAGCTTTTGAGCATGCTTCAAGTGTGGCACCCGTTGTAAGCACATCGTCAACAATTAAAAAATGTTTGTTGTAATCAGATTCGGTAAATTTGACATCAAAAATGTTTTCAATATTTTCAGATCTTCCCAAAAGATTTTTCTTGGATTGCGTTTTGGTATATAATTTACGGATTAGGATATTTTCTGCAAAAGGAATTTCAAAACCCGATGCAATTGCTTTTCCAAAAGTGGTGACCTGATTGTAACCTCGTTCTTTAAACTTTCTTTTATGAAGTGGAACGGGAATTACAGCATCAAAAGGAATTTCTAATTGAAGCTCCTTTAGATCTTCTGCATACCAATTTCCTAAGACAGTTCCGATTTCCTGATGCCCTTTGTATTTTAAATTATGGATTAACTCTTGAACCATTCCTTTTTTATTGAAATACAAAAAAGCTGATGCAAATTGAATGTCAATTTTACCATAAAACTTTTTCACAGCTTCATTTTTAGGATTTAAATGATATTGGGTTAGAGGCATTTCATGTCGGCAGACGGTGCAGAAAACAGTTTCATTATGAAGCAAAAGTGATTGGCATCCGCTGCAGACTTTCGGAAAAAATAGATTTATTAGATAATTAATCACAAAAAGAGAGATTTTATTTACAAAAGTAACAAAATCAAAGCTTCAATCTTTATAATTTTTCTTTTTTATAAAGCTAGTTTTTATATTTTTGCATCACTATGGCAAAACAAGAAGATATATTTAAGAATGTGGTTTCGCACGCAAAAGAGTACGGATTTATTTTTCCGTCAAGCGAAGTTTATGATGGTTTAAGTGCTGTATATGATTACGCACAAAACGGTGTCGAATTAAAAAAGAATATCCGTGAATATTGGTGGAAATCAATGGTTCAGATGAATGAAAATATTGTCGGCCTTGATGCTGCAATATTGATGCATCCAACAACTTGGAAAGCTTCTGGTCACGTTGATGCTTTCAATGATCCATTAATTGATAATAAAGATTCAAAAAAGAGATATAGAGCTGACGTTTTGGTTGAAGATTTTGCTGAAAAAATTCACCAAAAAGCTCAAAAAGAAATCGAAAAAGCAAAAGCTCGTTTTGGCGATGCATTCAACGAACAAGAGTTTGTTACTACAAACGCTCGTGTAATTGAATATTTAGCTAAAGAAAAAGAAATCAGAGAGCGTTTAGGACGTTCTTTGGGAGCTGGAGATTTAGCCGATGTTAAAGCTTTGATCGAAGAATTAGAAATTGCTGATCCTGAAACCGGTTCTAAAAACTGGACAGAAGTAAAACAGTTTAACTTAATGTTCGGAACCAAATTGGGCGCATCTGCAGAGAATGCAATGGATTTATATTTACGTCCAGAAACGGCTCAAGGTATTTTTGTGAACTTCTTAAACGTTCAGAAATCAGGCCGTATGAAAGTTCCTTTCGGGATAGCTCAAACAGGTAAAGCGTTCAGAAACGAAATTGTGGCAAGACAATTTATTTTCCGTATGCGTGAGTTCGAACAAATGGAAATGCAATTCTTTGTTCGTCCAGGAGAAGAAATGCAGTGGTATGAGCATTGGAAAGAAACTCGTCTAAAATGGCATTTATCTTTAGGATTAGGACAAGAAAATTACCGTTTTCATGATCACGAAAAATTAGCGCACTACGCAAACGCAGCTGCTGATATCGAATTTAATTTCCCATTCGGATTTAAAGAATTGGAAGGAATTCACTCTCGTACAGACTTCGATTTAAAAGCACACGAAGAATATTCTGGAAGAAAATTACAATATTTTGATCCTGAATTAAACGAAAACTACGTTCCTTACGTAGTAGAAACTTCTGTTGGTTTAGATCGTATGTTCTTGGCTGTTTTTGCAACTTCATTAAAAGAAGAAACATTAGAAGACGGTTCTACAAGAACAGTTTTAAAATTGCCAGCAGTTTTAGCGCCAACTAAAGCAGCAGTATTACCATTAGTTAAAAAAGATGGTTTACCAGAAGTTTCAAGAAAAATCATCGAAGATTTAAAATGGGATTTCAATGTGGCTTATGATGAAAAAGATGCTGTAGGACGCCGTTACAGAAGACAAGATGCTCTTGGAACGCCTTTCTGTATTACAGTAGATCATCAAACGCTGGAAGACGAAACAGTAACGATTCGTCATAGAGATACAATGAAACAAGATCGTGTAAAAATTACTGAATTAAGAGGTATTATCGAAAATGAAGTTTCGATGAAAAACTGGTTAATGAAGATGTAATCTTTACAGTTTATTATAGAAATCCCAAATTCTGTCCCAAAGCTTCGGGAGAGTTTGGGATTTTCTTTTTTAAATAGGTATTTTATCGGTTTTTTTTGCATTTCATCCTTATGTATTAACATTTTAACCTAATGTGTTAACAATGAGATGTTTAATTTTTTTAAATCCGTAATTTTAAATTTGTATTACTGCAAAGCGCAATCTTTTTCTTCATATAGCAATTAAAAGTATTTTTTTGATTATGATTGCGCCGTGAGAAAACCAACAAGACCCGAAATTGAAAAAGTATTCGTATATTATAATTGATGATGTTGCTGAGAGTATTTTGAAAACCCAAACAATCGCTTCAGGCTTTTCAGAATTATCTTTTAAGGCATCGGCATCAAATTTTCAGGACGGTTTAAGCTTGGTTTTAGAACATAAACCCGATTTGATTTTTCTAGAAATCGAACCCGAAAATTTGTCAAGTCATTTGTCTCTGACTTTCGTTAGCGAATTGCACCGTTTCTTTCAGGAGATTCCAAAAATCATTATTACTACAAATAAAAAAGACAAAGCTTTTGATGCCATTCAATACGGCGTGTTTGATTATCTTTTAAAACCCGTTGCGCATATTGATCTGCTGAAAACCGTTTTGAAGCTTAAGAAAGCAAATCTTGAGGTAAAAACAGTACATTCAACAGAAGAACAGACTTCTATTGCAATTGATAATATTGGTAACGTAACGATTCCTCAGAACGCTCAAAAGCCATTAACCATTTGCATAAAATCGTATGGCGATTACCGATATTTGAATGCCGAGGATATCTGCTATTTTCAAGCTGACAATAACTCGACCGATATTTATTTAAATACTGGCGAAATGATTACGGCCTTCAAAACGTTGAAGCATTTTGAAAGCGTTTTGACCTATCCGTTTATCCGAATTCATAACAGTTATGTCATTAATAGAAATTATATTTCGAGGATTCATAGCGGAAACTCAATCTGTTACATAAAAAACTCGACCAAAAAGATTCCTTTTTCCAAAACCTATAGAGCAAATGTAGAGCAGATAATTGCCGATTTTGCAGCAGGAAATTACCTAGAAGTCTAAAAATTAGACAATTACATTGATTTGCTATCCATTGACTATCAATTGGGTACGATCTACCACAAACCTAATTTTTTGTATAAATTTTTTTTCAATCTGGTGTTAGTTTTACACTCTGATTCGCAAGCAAACGGCGAATTGTCTCCAAAAATTAAAACAACATTAAAACCTCAGGTCATGAAAAAAACAGCTTTAACAATCGGATTATTTTCTTTAGTAGTAGTAGCAACTTCTTTTGCGTCAACAGAAGTTCCAACATATTTAGCAGCAAACGATTCTATTAAAGTTTTACCAGTAGATGGTACGACGACAACTGGTGGTGGTGCAGCAGGTGGAGTTATTAAAAAACACGATTTTCATGGAGCTGCTGAATCATTCCAAAAAAATAGCAATGCAAACTTTGCAAGTGTTAATCAAGCTTTCGGACACGATAAAAAAGTAGATTAAAAGAAATAAAGAAATAAAGAAATATATAAAATTAAGGCTGTCAATTTTTGGCAGCTTTTTTTGTGTCTATAGTTTTACTATTTTTGATAAAATTCAAAGGCACAATTGAAGAAACTAAAAAAAATACTGCTGTTTTTATTCTTTGTTATATTGGCATGTACCAAGAAAGCAGGAAACTTAGAGATGACTTCTTCTAAAGACAGCCTTCCTGCTTATCTTACTTTAGCAAATGAGGATAATCTGCCTTTGCACATTAAACAAAAATACGCTCAGAAAGCATTAAGTATTATTTTAGAACAAAAAGATGATTCGCTTAATAAAGTAAATCTTTTTAAGGTTGCTAATCGATATTACAATATGAGCGATTGGAAAGCCTATCTTAAAACAACTAAATTAATTTTAGAAAGGGCTCGGGTATCAAAGGATTCGGTACATATGGCAAAAGCCTATGTATATTTAGGTGATTACTATTTGTCGCAATCTATTTCTGATAGTGCTTTTTTGAATTATTATAAAGCCGAAAAAACATATCAGAGAATTAATGATCAATTAAATTTGGTCAAGACTTTTTTAAATAAAGCGAATCTACAATACAACGAAGGTGATTTTTTTGAAAGTGAAATAACCGTTTTTAAAGCTTTGAGTATTTTAAAATTAAAGAAAGATGTCAATGAATTGCTTTATGAAAGCTATAATTTGTTAGGTATTTTGTATAATGAAAGAGAAGAGTTTGCCAAAGCTTTAGAGTTTCAGAATAAAGCCTTGAATATATTGGATGATAAAAAAATCCCCTCAGATTTTCAATATAAAGCAGCATCTTTAAATAACTTGGGATACATATATATGCGCATGGGGAATTATAAACGTGCCAAAGTTTTTTTTGAAAGGGGACTTCAAGAAAAAAATCTTTTTGTAGATAGATCAAGTTTATATGCAATTTTACTTGATAATTTAGGATATGCTAAGTTGAAACTAAATGATCCCAATAAGATGCCTGAGCTTTTTTATGAATCTCTAAAAATTAGAGATAGCCTTGATCTTACTTCTGGAATGGTGTCAAGTAAAATACATCTATCAGAGTATTACGCTTTGAAAAAAGATACTCTTAAAGCAATTCAATTTTCAAAACAAGCTTTGGCATTATCTCGTACAAGTACAAGGATTATAAATACATTGGAAGCCCTCAAACAAACCGCAGAAGTGGATCCTAAAAATGCTTCTCAATATTCGAAAGAATATATTCAGCTTAACGAAAAAATGCTAAAAGCAGAGCGCAAAATGGGAGAAAAATTCTCTCGCATCGAATATGAAACCAACGAAATTAAAGATCAAAATTCTAGTCTTCAGGAAAAAAATAAAACTTTGGTTTATGTATTTAGTATTTGTACATTGCTTGGGTTGTTTTTTTATGTTTACAAAACACAACAGGCCAAGAATCGTGAACTTCTTTTTAAACAACAGCAACAGATTGCAAATGAAGATATTTACAATTTGATGATTTCGCAACAGAATGAAATTGAGCTTACGCGAATAAAAGAAAAGAAAAAAGTTGCCCAGGAATTGCACGACGGTGTTTTAGGACGTATGTTCGGTATTCGGATAAGTTTGGATAGCCTAGATAAATTGGATGAATCTGAAGCTATTTCTAAAAGAAAAAAGTATCTTGATGAATTGAAAAATGTTGAACAGGATATTCGGGAAATTTCGCATGACTTAAATAGAGAAAAATCGGAATTAATTAATAATTTTGTTTCCATTTTGAATAAACTATTTGAAGATCAGAAGAATACGTATAGTTCGAAATTGATTACTGTTTTTGATCCTGAAATTAAATGGGATTTAATAAGCAACATCGTAAAAATCAATTTGTACAGAATTGTTCAGGAAGGACTCCAAAATTGTAATAAATATGCTGAAGCAGATATTATTAAAGTGGAGTTTAAAAATGAAAATGGTAATCTTGTTTTAACCATTGAAGACGACGGAATCGGATTTAATACCAATAAAACTAAAAACGGAATTGGCCTTAATAATATAGAATATAGAGCAACAGAGTGTAAGGGAACAGTTACGATAAAATCTGCCAAAGGAGAAGGAACCGTTCTCACCATAAAAGTCCCATTAGAGCCAAATAATAACCTGCATAATGACATTTGATTTACCAGCCTCAGCTCCACAATTAGTTAAAAAGAATATTTTAATAGTAGATGACCATCCATTTATTATTGAAGGATATAAGAATGCCATAACTCGTTATAATCCAAAACAATATGAATTTTTAATTGCTCAGGCGCACGATTGTAGATCCGGTTATGATATAATAGAAAATAATAACAACACTGATTTTGATATTGCTTTTTTGGATATCAGCATGCCTCCTTATGAAGAAAAAGAGATTTTTTCTGGCGAAGATCTGGCAAAATTGCTTCTGAAAAAGATGCCTTCATGCAAGATTATTCTTTTGACGATGTACACCGAATTGCTGAAAATCAAAACCATTATCAGAACCATTCAGCCCAACGGATTAATTATTAAAAATGACCTCACTTTTGACGAATTGCTTTTGGCTTTTGATAAAGTAATGAAAAATGAAAAATATTACAGCCAGTCGGTTGTAAAGATGCTGAATCAATCAACTCATAATGCGATTGAAATAGATCAGTACGATAAACAGATATTAATTCATTTGGACAAAGGAACCCCAATTCATGAAGTGTTGCAAAATATTCCAATTTCTTTAAATGCGATCATGAAACGAAAAAAGCATTTAATGGAATTGCTAAAAATAAAAAGCGGTTCTGATCACGATTTGGTAAAAGAAGCGAAAAGCAAAGGGCTTTTTTAGAATTTAAATCCCAATAAAAGAGCAAAATAAAAATTCCAAATTCCAAGATTTTTTAAGTCCTTGGAATTTGGAATTTTTATTATTTGGAATTTCTAAAATTTATTCTGTCAAAGCATCCCATCCGCGAGCTTTTAAAGCAATTTTTGTGTTCGCGCGGGTTACAAGATGGATTCCTTCACTTTCTTGCGTCATATGTCCGATTACAGAGAAATTCGGATTTCCTTTTATTTTGTCGAAATCATTAATGTCGATTGTAAATAATAGTTCGTAATCTTCTCCGCCATTTATGGCAACCGTTGTACTGTCGATATTAAATTCTTCGCAAGTAGAAATAAACTGAGGATCCAAAGGCAGTTTGTCTTCATATAAATTACAGCCTACTTTAGATTGTTTGCAGATATGCATAATCTCAGAAGATAATCCGTCTGAGATATCAATCATTGCGTTTGGTTTTATATCTAAAGCATGAAGCAAGGTACGAACATCTTTTCGCGCTTCAGGTTTCAATTGGCGTTCTACCAAATAAGTATAAGGATCTAAATCGGGCTGATTGTTTGGGTTGACTTGGAAAACTTGTTTTTCACGTTCTAAAACCTGCAATCCCATATACGCAGCGCCAAGATCACCGGTTACAACTAATAAATCAGTTTTTTTAGCTCCATTTCTGTAAACCAATTCATTTTCATCAGCTTCTCCAATCGCAGTAATGCTGATGATTAATCCTTTTTGAGATGAGGTAGTATCTCCACCGATGACATCCACTTTATATTCTTTTGCGGCAAGTGTAATTCCTGCAAACAACTCTTCTAGAGCTTCAAGCGGAAAACGATTAGAAACGGCAACCGAAACCGTAATTTGAGTCGGTTTTGCATTCATCGCGCAAATGTCAGAAACGTTTACTACAACGGCTTTGTATCCTAAATGTTTCAGTGGCATGTAAGCCAAATCAAAATGAACACCTTCAATTAATAAATCGGTCGAAACTACTACTTTTTTATCTTTAAAATCAAGAACAGCGGCGTCATCGCCAATACTTTTTAAAGTAGATTCCTGAGTAATGTCAAAGTTTTTGGTTAAATGGTCAATTAAACCAAATTCGCCCAATTGAGCTATACTAGTTCTCTGTTGATTTTTATCTTCAATCATTTCTGTTAAGTTCCAAAGTTATTAAGGTGCAAAGGTACAAAGGATTTTTCTTTTTAAGTAACAAAGACACAAAGGTTCAGAGTTGCAAAGTTTTTTATAAACGAATTTTCCGTAGAGACACACCGCAGTGCATCTCCCTTGTGTATAAATTTGGGTGTAGATTTCCGATGTGTTAAACGCATTGCGGTGCGTCTAAAATGTGCTGAATAATATTTTTTTAAAATATTTTTTTGCTGCTGACAAACTGTTGTCACCAGCCCATTTTACTTTTGAAGTATTAAAAATATTTAAACTTTAAAACCATGAAAACATTAGAAGCACAAGTTATTACTTCAGAAGATTTATTGAAACATTGGCAAGGGCATAGAGCGCTTACTCGTCGTTTAATTGAACTTTTTCCAGAGAAAGATTTCTTTGAATTTTCAATAGGAGGGATGAGACCTTTCTCAAAATTAGTAGATGAACTTTTGGCGATTGCAGTTCCAGGTTTAAAAGGAATTGTAACGAAAGAAACTGCTCCATTTTCAGAAGGAACAGAAAAATTGATTTTTAAAGCCCAATATCTTGAAAAATGGGATGAAGCTACAGAAGAAATAAATAAATATTGGGAGCAACTATCAGTTGAAGATTTTAGCGAGACTTTTAACCTTTTTGGGCAATATGAATTTCCTGTAATTCAGAATATCTTATACTTTATCGATAATGAAGTGCATCACCGTGGACAAGCTTATGTGTATTTAAGAGCTTTAAATATCGAACCGCCATTTTTCTGGGAGAGATAATTGATAATTTTTTACTATCTTAATATCACATTCTAAAAACCACTGCTATGAGTTTAAAAAAGATAATGTCCAATTTTGCAGATTACAATTTATGGGTAAACCAGCAATTTGTAAACTGGCTTTCGCCAAAAGCTGATGAATTGCTTTATGCAGAAGTGCAATCGAGTTTCTCTACTATCATGAAAACCTTGGACCACATCTGGTCTACAGAAGAATATTGGTTTTCTGTAATTTCTGAAAATGATATGGCAGAAAAAAAGCCTGAAAGCGAATTGTCAAAAGAAGAAATATTTGAAGGATTACTCAATTCATCTACAAGATTGAAACACCTTATCAATTCATTGTCGGAAGAAGATTTGATGAAAGAAGTTAAAATTACCAATCCGTGGTTTGAGTGCGAATTGCCTGTTTCAGATTATCTGCTGCAGGTTATAAATCACGGAACTTATCACAGAGGACAAATTGTAACCATGGGAAGAAATATCGGAATTACAGATGCTTCCAACACCGATTACAATTTTTATAATGTAATTAAGGCCCAATAAAAAAACTCCCAAAAGAATTTGAAATTCTCTTGGGAGTTTTTTTATAATAGTCTTTTTTTATTGATTTCGATTAAATTTAAAACTTTAGTTTTTAATATTTCAGGTTCTAAAATTTCAGCATAATCGCCAAACATTAAAAACCAGCGAGGAAAACCATTTTCGATATCACGGCAGAGAAAAGTCATTTCTAATTTATCTCCAACTTCTTTTTCAGAAACAAAACCATGATATTTTCTATCGAAAGCTAGATAACGGGCAATTTTCTTTTCTACCAGAAGCCGGACTTTTGTAGTTGGAACCGTTTCTGTTTTGCTCAAATATGTCTCCAAAGAATCATGCTCGATTGTAAAATCTAAATCTGTTTTTTTAAGGTTTTGAATTCTGTCTGCCCTAAACTGTCTGTAATCTTTTCTCAAGTGACAGAAACCAAGAAAATACCAATTGTTATTATCATGAAAAACGCCAACTGGTTCCAAATTACGCTCCGTTAATTCATCTTTCCCAAAGGTTTTATAAGAAAGTGAAATCTGTTTCTTCTCTGCAATACTTTCAAACAAAACCGATAGCGTATTTGGCGAATTATCATTAAACATGGGTTCTGCATCCTGCATTACGATTCTCGATTCGATGTTTGAAAGATAATCTTTGTCGTTACTTCTTAAAACAGCTTTCAGTTTGTACATCGCCGAAGCATAATGTGTCCCCAAAGAAGGATCGGTAAACTTCTGCATCAGTTTTTCAGCAGCAATAAAACTGCTGACTTCTTCCCGAGTAAACATCACGGGAGGAAGGCGATAACCATCCATAAGAGCATAACCAACTCCAGCTTCACTATAAATAGGAACGCCAGACGCTTCCAGGGTTCTGATGTCGCGATAGATTGTCCTCAAACTGCATTCAAAACGATCGGCTAATTCTTGTGCTTTGACAATCTTTTTAGATTGCAATTGTATGAGAATAGCAACAATTCGGTCAAATCGCTTTGGGGTTTCGTCGAGCATTTGTTTTTAAGATTCTAAGGTTCTGAGTTACTGAGATTCTAGGTCTTTTTGCTGATGCAAAGATTCAAAGATACAAATGTAAAAACTAAAGGGAATAAAAAAAGCTGTTCCAAATTGAAACAGCTTTCTATCGTAAATCGAAAAAAAAAAATTAAAATCTATACAAAACTCCAAATTGCGGCTGATCGAAAATGTTTTCAAATAAGTTAATATTTAATTGAAAAGTATCAGACGATGGACCATTTTCTGGAGAAACGCTGTTGTAAGCCAAGACATTTGCAAGGACAAAAGTAACGGCAATGTTTTTGGTTACAAAGTAATTCAAACCAACATTAATATCAGCTGTTAAACTATTGTCTGTATCGCTTCCAACTTGTGGTATTTCTGTTTTGTTTCTTCCATAACCTAAACCAAGTTCGGCATACGTTTTAAAACGTTTTTTATCTAATTCTAAGAAATAGTAACGAGCAAAAGCTCCAACTCCAAAAACATTGGTTTTTACTTGAGTTGTTTCTACTTTGTTGCTTGAGTAATTTAGTTTAGCTCCAACAGCAAATTTATCATTTAGCAAATAGCCAAACTTTGGACTAAAGCCATAATAGTCTGCGTCTCCGCCTGTACTAATTTTGATAGATCCTTCTAAAAACATATCACCCTTTTGAAAAGTGATGCCTTTTGCAGAATTCATTTCCGAATCAACTTGGTCTTGTTGAGCGTTTGCAAAACAGAATGTGAATAGTGCTAAAATAACAGAAAATTTGGTTTTCATAGTCTTATAATGTTAAAGTTGTAAGATTAAAAATACATTTTCTGTGTTAAAAAGACCTTCAGTTTATTTGATTGAGTTAAAGAACGGCTTTTAGAGTTAAAAATCTGCAATATTTGTAAGTTTTTACGTTGTAAATTTTAAATCAGACAAATAAAAAACCCAACAACTTTCGTCATTGGGTCAATCTATTATCTTTATTCTTTACTCTATTATCTAAAAAGAACTAGTCGTTCAATTTCAAAACAGCCATAAATGCTTCTTGCGGAATTTCAACGTTTCCTACTTGACGCATACGTTTTTTACCTTTTTTCTGTTTTTCAAGAAGTTTACGCTTACGCGAAATATCTCCACCGTAACATTTTGCGGTAACGTCTTTACGAAGTGCTTTAATTGTTTCACGAGCGATAATCTTAGCTCCAATTGCCGCTTGAATCGGAATATCAAATTGCTGTCTTGGAATCAATTCACGCAGTTTTTCGGTCATTTTTTTACCGATGTTGTAAGCGTTATCTTCGTGGATTAATGCAGAAAGTGCATCAACGGTTTGTGCATTCAAAAGAACGTCAAGTTTAACCAATTTTGAAGTTCTCATTCCAATTGGAGAATAATCAAAAGAAGCATAACCTTTAGAAACTGTTTTCAAACGATCGTAAAAATCGAATACAATTTCGGCCAAAGGCATATCAAAGTTTAACTCAACACGTTCTGTTGTTAAATACGTTTGATTAGTAATCAAGCCACGTTTTTCGATACATAAACTCATTACGTTTCCAACGAAATCGGCTTTTGTAATGATGGTAGCTTTAATAAAAGGCTCTTCAACTCTATCCAATTTTGAAGGCTCTGGCAAATCTGAAGGATTGTTTACAACGATTGGCGTTTCTGGATGTTTCTTAGTATAAGCTAAGTACGAAACGTTAGGAACCGTAGTAATTACAGTCATATCAAACTCACGCTCTAAACGTTCTTGGATAATTTCCATGTGAAGCATTCCTAAGAATCCGCAACGGAAACCGAATCCTAATGCCGCAGAACTTTCAGGAGTAAATACTAATGAAGCGTCATTTAACTGTAATTTTTCCATTGAAGAACGCAAATCTTCATAATCTTCTGTATCGACAGGATAAATACCTGCGAATACCATTGGTTTTACATCCTCAAAACCAGCAACCATATTCGTTGTCGGAACTTTTGCATCTGTAATCGTATCACCCACTTTTACTTCACGAGCTTCTTTAATTCCAGAAATTAAATAACCAACATCTCCTGCTGAAACTACATTTTTAGGAACTTGATTAAGTTTTAAAGTTCCAATTTCGTCGGCAAAATATTCGTTATCTGTAGCCATGAATTTAATTTTTTGGCCTTTTTTGATTTCCCCATTTACAACTCTAAAGATTACCTCAATTCCACGGAACGGATTGTAAACTGAGTCAAAAATTAAAGCTTGCAATGGCTCTTCCGGATCTCCTTTTGGAGCAGGGATTTTTTCGATAATGGCAGCCAGAATGTTCTCCACACCAAAACCAGTTTTTCCTGAAGCATGAATAATATCTTCCAATTTACATCCTAATAAATCGATAATATCATCACTAACTTCTTCAGGGTTTGCACTCGGCAAATCGACTTTATTTAAAACTGGAATAATTTCCAAGTCGTTTTCAAGTGCTAAATATAAGTTTGAAATTGTTTGTGCCTGAATACTCTGCGCCGCATCAACAATCAATAAAGCGCCTTCGCAGGCAGCGATAGATCTGGAAACTTCATACGAAAAGTCTACGTGGCCAGGAGTATCAATTAGGTTTAAGATATATTCCTCGCCTTTGTATTTGTATTCCATCTGAATGGCATGACTCTTAATGGTAATTCCACGCTCGCGTTCCAAGTCCATGTTGTCAAGCAATTGAGCTTTTTCTTCACGGGCTGTAACGGTTTGTGTAGCACTTAGTAATCGGTCTGCTAATGTACTCTTACCGTGGTCAATGTGTGCAATAATGCAAAAATTACGTATCTTCTTCATTTTAATATATCGGTTCTCTAATCGATTTTAAGTCTTTTTTTGGGAATAATCTGCTTTAAGACAATTGCTTTAAAGCATGTTACTAAGGCGCAAAGATAGCGCAAAGTTTTGGATTCTGGAATGCAGATTTTAGATAGTTGAAAGATGTGAATTAAAATTGGCGTTAAAATTCAAAATTAAATCCTTTTTCAGTTAATTTTTTGTACATCTCATCATCAAATTTATAAAGTTTAGCAGCTCTGTGCGAAACGTCTTTTTGTTTTTCATCTAATGCTGTGAGCAGTTTCATGTGAAGAATTTTTCGTCTGAAATTAGATTTGTCCAATTCAATTCCAAGAATTTCTTCGTACAAATGCATGAGCTGCAATAAAGTAAATTTTTCTGGAAGAAGATTAAAACCAATTGGAGCCTGACGCACACGGTTTCTGAGCTGTAATAAACTGAAATTTAAAATTTCATTGTGGTCAAAGATCAACTCAGGAATATCTTTTATTTTATACCATTTGGCTTCGATAACTCTCAAACTGGCTTTAATATTATAATCTTCACGATTCACCAAAGTGTAATAGCCAATCGTTACAACACGTCTTTCTGGAACACGTTTTGGATTTGTGAATGCTTTCAGCTGTTCCAGATAAATATTTTCAAGTCCTGTAAGTTCATGCAAAATACGTTGCGCAGCATCATCGGCACTTTCTTCCAGCTGAAGCCATCCGCCGAGAAGCCCCCATTTGCCTTTACTTTCACCTTGAGCGTGCTGAACCAAGAGAACTTCGAGACTCTCTTTGTTAAATCCGAAGAAAACACAGTCAATTGTGATTCCCTCTACGGCTGGTTTGTGATGATGATTAGTAGTTATTTCTGCCAATGTATTGTTGTCGTGTTATTGTGTATTGAAAATTAAAATACAAAATTAAATCCCTTTTCTGTTAATTGATCATAAATTTCTGGGTCAAACTTATATAGCTGAGCTGCTCTATGAGAAACATCTTGTTGTTTTTCGTCTAATGCAACCAACAATTTCATGTGAAGAATTTTTCTCCTAAAGTTGGGTTTATCCATTTCGATTCCTAAAATTTCTTCATACAACTGCATCAATTGCAATAAAGTAAATTTTTCAGGAAGAAGGTTAAATCCAATTGGCGCTTGACGAACTCTGTTTCGAAGGTGTTTTAAACTGTAATCTAAAATCTCATTATGGTCGTAAATCAAATCTGGAATTTCATTGATTTTATACCATTGGGCATCGGAAGCGGTAAAACCTGCTTTAATATTATAATCTTCTCTTTTTACGAGGGCATAATATCCAATTGTAATAACACGTCGCAGCGGAAAACGATCAGGATCTCCAAATGCTTTCAGCTGTTCTAGATAAATATTATCAAGTCCCGTAAGTTCGTTCAATAAACGATGGGCGGCATTGTCGGTACTCTCCTTTTTATAAATCCATCCCCCAGGAAGTCCCCACTTTCCTTTACTGATACCCTCTGCATGCTGCACTAAAAGCACTTCAAGACTGCCCTTATCAAAACCAAAAATGACACAGTCAATCGTGATGGCATTCATCGCGCTGTTTTCATTTTTATAAGCAGTTTTGTCTTCTACATTTTCAACCATATATGAGATAAATTTTGACAAATTAAATAAATAAAATCATTATTAGCCTTTTTGAAAGCCTTATATTTTTTTTAACGAAATTAAATTTTGATAATCAGCTATTTAAAAATGCGCTAAAAAAGCCTGTTTTTTAAATAGATTCTTAAATCTCTGATTGTCAATTTTATAAAACGTTGGTTTTTTTGCATTTTTTATTTCAATTCTTGTTTAGATTTTACAACATTAATAAAAAGAAGTTAGGATTTATCAGAATCGAAAAAAAATAACCCTAATATTTTGTTAATATAGAAAATTTGTTTTACACTTGTAGTCAAATTTACCATAAGATAAATTCAAACTGACTATAAGTAAAAAAAGAACAAAACTACACTTAACTTAAACTTACCACAAATGTTTTTTTTAGAAATTGAATTTAATCGCTTTTTGATGAGATTACCATCATCAAATTCTGCTGAAAGAATCGATTTTGAAGCTGCTTATAGTCTACAAGTACTAAATGTTGGAAAAGAGATTCAGGCCCTCTTTTTCGGCATGACCTGCTTGGGAAGTTTTTCCAGATTTCTCTTAGGGTAAAAAACACTAACTATAACTTAAACTTAATCAATTCTTATTATGAAAAGCAAAAATTGTATTAAAACAACAAAGCTTCCATATTTTATGGCGGTGCTGCTTAGCGTATTTATGATGCAGTTTGGATTTGCTCAAGAATCCAAAACTGTAAGTGGGACCATTACCTCTTCTGAAGACGGATTTGGGGTTCCGGGAGCAACTGTACTTGTGCAGGGAACAAAATCGAGTACGGTTACCGATTTTGATGGAAAATATAAAGTAGAGGCTAAAACAGGCGATGTTTTAGTAATTACTTTTGTAGGTTTCAAATCGCAGAATATTACGGTTGGGACTCAAAAAGTGATCAATGCGGTTTTGCAGCCAGAAACTGCAGAACTTAAAGAAATTGTAGTGATCGGTTACGGTACTCAAAAGAAGAAAGTGAATACTGCTGCGACCTCATTGGTGTCTGGAAAAGACATTCAGCAAGTAGCAAGTCTTGATGTTGTAAATGCTTTACAAGGTCAGGCTTCTGGGGTTTCGGTAACTTCATCTTCGGGTCAGCCGGGAGCGAATATGGTGGTAAATATTCGTGGAGCAGGTACAGCAGGAAATAGCGATCCCCTTTATGTGGTTGATGGTGTAGTGGTAGATAACGGAATTGGATATCTTGATCCGTCTGTTATTGAAAGGGTCGATATTTTAAAAGATGCTTCGGCAGCTTCTATCTACGGAGCAAGGGCTGCAAATGGAGTTATCTTGGTTACAACCAAAAAAGGTAAAGATGGTAAAATGAATGTGTCTTTCAGTACTTATACAGGTTTTCAGCAGATTGCAAAAAAACTTGATTTAATGAATACGCAAGAATATACAACAATCATGAATGAAGCTCGTGTAAATTCAGGATATGCTCCATTATACACAAAAGAGCAAATTGCTGGATTTCCAGATCACGATTGGCAGAAAGATTTATTTAATGAAGGCGCAATGAAACAAAATCATTCGCTTTTGATTACTGGAGGCGACGAAAAGTCTACTATTGCAACAGGTTTATCGTACTACGGACAAGAAGGTATGATTGGAGGATCTACGAATCAATCTCAATATGACCGTATTACTTTTACAGCAAACTCTACTTCAGAAGTAATTAAAGGGTACTTAAAAATAGGGGAAAACTTCACTTTATCAAACATCAAGTCAAGCGGTGTTGCCGATGACGGAATCTACAGCAATGCGATTAGAAGTTTCTTAAATGCGGCTCCTATTGATCAGCCATATGACGAGAATGGAGATTTTGCTCGCTCTATTATTTCTCAAGATATCAGCAATCCGGTTGGATCTTTATATTACAACAACTTTAATCAGACTAAGACGAATCGTTATGTAGGTAACATTTTTGCCGAATTAAAATTTGCAAAGAACTTTACTTTCAGAACTAGTTATGGGGTTGATATGACAGATAGCAATTATCGTGCTTTCAGACCTGTTTATTCACTTTCTTCAAATGACAATAATACGGTTTCGAGCGTAACTCAAAGTGCAACAAAATCATTAGGATGGATTTTTGAGAATACACTTCAATACAAATTCAATGTTGCTACTTCTCATAATTTTGATGTTTTAGTAGGTACTTCTGCTAAAAAGAATACGTCTGATTATATGGAAGGGCAAGGAAGAAACTTGATTTTTGATGATTTCGAGCACGCGTATTTAGATAATGCAAAGGATCCTACATCAAATGTGGTAAAAGGAAATCGTAGAGATTATGCAATCCAGTCTTATTTCGGACGTTTATTGTACGATTATAACAATAAATATTTATTCTCTGCAACAGTTCGTCGTGACGGATCATCAGAATTTGGTCCAGATAACAAATATGCTATTTTCCCATCATTCTCTGCAGGTTGGAATTTAGATAAAGAAGCTTTCTTCAAAGAAAACAAGGTTTTAAATACTTTCAAATTAAGAGCGAGCTGGGGACAAAATGGTAACGATCAATTTGCAAGAAGATTTGCTTACATGTCTGTAGTAAACTCGACAGATAAAACATATCATTTTGGAACTGGTGATGAAACTCTTTTAGTAGGTTCAAGCCCAGATCAGTTAGCAAACCGTAATTTAAAATGGGAAACTTCTGAGCAGTTAGATTTAGGTTTTGATGCTACCTTGTTTACCAACTTTACTTTAACTTTTGATTACTATGACAAGAAAACCAAAGATTGGTTAGTATTGGCTTCTATACCGGCTTATGCAGGAGCAACTGCCCCTTATATTAATGGTGGTGACGTAAGCAATAAAGGTTTTGAAATTGGTTTAGCTTATCGTACACATTTTGGAAAAGACTGGAATTTTGCTATTAATGCAAATCTTTCTCGTAACCAAAATGAAGTGTTGAGAATTGCTAACAACGAAGGGATCATTCACGGTGAATCAAATGTATTGTTTCAAGGTTTAGACGAGATGAACCGTGTTGAGGTTGGAAAACCAATGGGTTATTTCTACGGATTAAAAACAGACGGAATTTTCCAAAATGCTGCTGAAGTTGCCGCGGGTGTTCAGCCAAATGCACAGCCAGGAGACGTTCGCTTCGTAGACTTAAATGGTGACGGAAAAATTGATGCAAATGATAAAACTAAAGTTGGAGATCCAAACCCTGATATCAACTATGGTGTTAATTTAGAATTATCATACAAAGCTTTTGACTTATCTGTTAATACTTATGGTATCGCTGGAGGACAAAACGTTTTTGGAGTTCACGATTACACACGTGCTTACACAAATAACACTACAGATGTGTTGAATAGATGGACAACTGAAGGAACTTCGAACAGAATTCCAAGAGTAACTTACGGAACTGATGCAAACGGAAACTATACTAAATTCTCAGATTTATATATTCAGGATTCAGATTTCTTTAGAATTAAAAATGCTACAATTGGATGTGATTTAACGAAGTTGACAGACAGATTAAAGTTCTTCTCTAAATTCAGATTGTATGTGGCAGGAAATAACATTTACACATTCACAAAGTACAAAGGAATGGATCCAGAAATTGGTTTCGGAAACGTAAATCAATCTTGGGCTAAAGGTATTGATGTTGGATATTATCCACAGCCAAGAACCTATTTAATGGGTCTGAATGTTAACTTTTAAAATTTGAAAATCATGAAAACATATATAAAATTATTTGCGCTTTCAAGCTTACTTACTTTAGGAGCTTGTTCGCAGGATTTCTTGGAAAATGAACCATACACAGATAAGGTAACGGAGAATTTTTATAAAACACCATCTGATGCTTTTGAAGGTCTTGTGGCAGTTTATGATGTTTTACAGCGCGAAGCTTACGGCGGACCATTATTAATTAGCGAACAAGCTTCTGATGATTGCTTTGGAGGTTATGGTATTGCCGATGCTCAAACCGATATCGAATGGGATCGTTTCTTATACGTTTCGGACAAAGACATGAACAAAGATGTTTGGTCAAATGCTTATTTAGGAATTTACAGAGCTAACATTTTGTTAGAAAATTTAAATAAAGTAAACTGGGGATCTGATACAGCTTTGAAAACTCGCTACGAAGCCGAAGCACGTTTCTTAAGAGCGCACTTCCATTTTACAGCGGCTAAAATGTTTGGAGATATTATCCCACTTGACCATACGGTAACAACAAGTGAGTTCGAATTGCCAAGACAAGCTCCAGAAGTTACTTATGCTTTAATTGCAAGCGATTTAAGATTTGCAGCAGACAATTTAGGGCCAGAAAATTATTCGCAAGCAGGAAATGCTAATTATGGCCGTATTACAAAATGGGCTGCAGAAGCGTATTTGGCTCGAACATTCTTATTCTATACAGGAACATATGGTAAAGCAGATTTAGCCGGAGTGGTTTCTAAAGCTGAAGCAACAGCTTACATTAACGATGCTGTAAATAATAGCGGACACGGTTTAGTGGCTGATTTTGCTAATCTTTGGTTGGCAGCTTCTTTTGAAAACTTTGTTGGAGAAGATAATACAGAAATGGTTTGGGCGGTTCGTTTTAACGGTTCAGGAAAAGGAAACTGGGATCTTCACGAAGGAAACCGTTTCCAAGTAAATATTGCGCCTCGTGGCGGTTCAATAGGAAGATATGCCACAGGTTGGGGAGGAGCAACAGTGAATCCTAAGTTGGTTGATTCTTACGAAGCTGGTGACACGAGAAAAGCTGCTTCATTTATTGATTATGCAAGTGAAAATTTAAATTTTGATCCACAGGCTAGAGAGCAGCGTCAGTACACAGGATATTCTTGGAAAAAATATTGTCCAATTACCAATGCAGCAGGAACTGCTGTTGTAGAGGCTAATGGAGGAAACTTCCAAATTGATAACTACCAAGATTATGCTATTATTCGTTTCTCAGATGTATTATTAATGGCAGCTGAGTTGAATTTACAATCGAACCCTGCTTTAGCGCAGGCAGATTATGATAGAGTACGTGATCGCGCTTTCAAAAATACCACTCACAGAAAAACAGTCAGTTTAGAGAATATCATGAAAGAGCGTCAGTTAGAATTAGCACTTGAAGGACTTCGTTATTTTGATTTAATCAGACAAGGAATGCCTGCCATGAAAGCGGCTATTGATAACAATACTGGAGATTCTCAGTTTAATGTAACTTTTAGAACAGAGACTCAGGGTTGGTTCCCATTACCGCAATCGCAGATCATTCTTTCAAATGGTACAATAACTCAAAATTCTGGCTGGAATTAATTTAAAACAAAAGACTATGAAACGTATATTATATATTTTAATAGCAGCTGTTACAATGGGTTCGCTGTTATTTTCTTGTGAGGCAATTGAGGATCGCGAAAGTCTTCCAGCAATTACTTTGACACCAGAAACACTTAAATTTTCTGTAACGCAAGATGCTACAAATAAAAATCTTGTAAGTTTTAAAAGTGATGATCCGACTGTAATTCCATTTTGGAAATATGTAGATGGATCGGGAAATGAATTAGGACATTCTAACAAAAGCAGTGATCAAGTGGTTCTCCCTTTTGCTGGAAAATACACTATCTATTACACCGCTTATACAAGAGGAGGTTCTGTAGAAGCGGCTCCTGTAACTGTAAACGTCCCTGAAAATGACGAAAGTTATTTTAGAGATCCAAAATGGCAAATGTTGACCAATGGTGTCGATGGAAAAACTTGGGTTTTAGATTTTACAGATCCAGTGGGATGGGCAGGCTTAGATTACCCAGCTGCATCTGGCGATAACTGGAGCTGGCTGCCAGATTATGCAAGCAACTCTTGGGTAATGACTAATAAAAACTGGGGCGAAATGTATTTTGATTTAAATGGAAATTATAATACAACTGTTACTCAAACAGCGATTGCAAACAATAATCAGACTACAAAAAAGGGAACCTATTCATTTGATATTGCAAATAATAAATTAGTTTTTAATGGTGGGGTCCAAATGCTTTACGGTGGAGACTATTATGGAGACTGCAGCAACTGGATCAGCGTAAAAGTGGTTGAGCTTACAGCTACATCTTTAAGATTAGCAGTAGTGCGTGACCAGAGCAGAACTGGTGAAGGAGTTTGTCTAATTGTATTCCACTACAAGCCGAAATCATAAGTTAGTTAGTTTTGAAGTCTCAGTCTTATAAACATTTCGTAATGTGCTTTAAGACTGAGACTTAAATTATTTTTGTAAGAAAGAAATGAAACCGTTTTTTATTTCTATCTTCCAATTCCAAAAAACAAAAAGGTACCTATGCATATTAGAAAAAACATAAAAAATATAAGTTTATGGGCAGTTGCAGCTGGAGTTCTTTTCTTGAATTCCTGTGCTAAAAAACAAGATGCATTTATAAACCGAAAAGTTTCTTTTAATGAAGATTGGAGCTTTCATCTTAATGACAGTATTGTTGATAAAGATACAATTGGAGATTCAACAAAATGGAGAACTTTAGACGTTCCTCACGATTGGAGCATCGAAGGAAAATTTGATGAAAAAAGCCCTGCAGGTTATGGAGGAGGATCACTCACCGGAGGTTTAGGCTGGTATAAAAAAACATTCAAAGTAGCAACAGAAGACAGTACAAAAATAATTTCAATCACTTTTGATGGCGTTTACAGAAACAGCGAAGTTTGGATAAACAGCCATTATTTAGGAAAACGCCCAAACGGATATATTGGTTTTCAATATGATATGTCACCATATTTAAATTACGGGGACAAAAACAACGAAATAATTGTTAAGGTTGACAATTCAAAACAACCCAATTCACGCTGGTATTCGGGTTCAGGAATTTTTAGAAATGTCTGGATCGAAACAACAGATAAACTTCATGTGGGAAAATGGGGAACTTATATTACGACTCCAAAAGTTACTGCCGAAAAAGCTTCTGTAAATATTGAAACAACAATCAAAAATCAATACAAAGAAGGCAAAAAAGCAACGGTAACCACAACTATTTTTAAAGAAGATAAAAAAGTAACATCAGTTACTCAAGATATAACAATCAATGGCAACGGAAATCAAATCTTGAAGCAATCGGCTGAGGTTGAAAATCCTGCATTATGGTCAGATGAAAAACCAGAATTGTATACGGCAGTTACCGAAATTTCGCTTGACGATAAAATCATTGATCAATACGAAACTACTTTCGGAATCAGAGATTTTAAATTCGATTTGAACAAAGGTTTTATCTTGAATGGAAAACAAGTTAAAATTAAAGGCGTTTGCATGCATCATGATTTAGGGCCATTAGGCTCTGCAATTAATACGCGCGCAATCGAACGTCAGTTGGAAATCCTGAAAGAAATGGGCGTAAACGGAATCAGGACTTCGCACAATCCTCCCGCTCCAGAGCTTTTAGATCTTTGCGATAAAATGGGTTTCATTGTTATGGATGAAGCTTTCGACATGTGGAAACAAAACAAAACCAAATATGATTATGCTAATGATTGGGACAAATGGCATAAACAAGACTTAATCGACCAATTGTTGCGCGACCGCAATCATGCCAGTATTTTTATGTGGAGTATTGGAAACGAAATTCCAGAACAATGGAATGAAAAAGGTATCGAGATTGCCAAAGAATTAGCAGCAATAGTGCGTTTAAATGATAAAACGCGTCCGTTTACTGCAGGAATGAATCCACCAGTAAATATGAACATTGATGCCGTGACTTTACAATTCGAGAAAAAAGAGGTTTCTATTAATCCGCTTGCAGGATCTGGAGTTTTAGATTTAATCGGATACAATTACGCGCACCAAACGTTCGAACATCATCAAAAGAATTTTCCAAATACGCCATTCATCGCCACTGAAACTACTTCGGCTTTAGAAACTCGCGGATATTATGACGCTGTTTCAGATACGATCAAAAAGTGGCCAGTAAGATGGGATCTTAAATTTACTGAAGGAAATCCAGGAAATACCGTTTCAGCTTACGATCAGGTTCAGGCACCTTGGGGTTCAACACACGAGGCAACTTGGAAAATCATTAAAAAATATGATTTCCTTTCTGGAATGTATATCTGGACAGGTTTTGATTATATCGGAGAACCAACGCCTTACGAGTGGCCATCGGTAAGTTCCTATTTCGGAATTGTCGATTTAGCCGGTTTCCCGAAAGACGTATATTATATGTACCAAAGTGAATGGACGAATAAAGATGTTCTACACATTTTCCCGCATTGGAACTGGAAAGCTGGACAAACGGTTGACGTTTGGGCTTATTACAATAATGCTGATGAAGTCGAACTTTTCGTAAACGGGAAATCAGTTGGAAAAAGAGCTAAAAAAGGAGATGATTTGCACGTAATGTGGAGAATTCCGTTTGAAGCAGGAACGCTGAAAGCCATTTCTCGAAAAGGCGGAAAAGTGGTTTTAGAAAAAGAAATCAAAACTGCTGGAAATCCTTCACAATTAAAATTATCTGCAGATAGAAGTACTATCAAAGCAGATAAAAATGATTTGTCTTTTGTAACGGTAGATATTTTGGATGCGAACGGAATTTTAGCTCCAAATGCCAGTAACGAAATCAATTTTTCATTAAAAGGAAATGGAAAAATCGTAGGCGTTTGCAGCGGAGATCCAGTAAGTCACGAATCGTACAAAGGAACTAAACATACGGCTTTGGCTGGAAAATGTTTGGTGATTGTACAATCGGGCGATAAATCAGGAAGATTGGAATTAACTGCGAAGGCAAACGGATTAAAACAATCAACAATTGTAATTACAACAGAATAATTTTTAAAATTTTAAATATAGCCACAGATTAAAAGGATTAAAAAGAGTTTTATGTTCTCGCAGATTTAGCAGATCATGCAGATTTGTTTTTTCAAATCTCTGTAAAAAGATTTAAATCCGCATGATCTGCTAAATCTGCGAGAGAAAAGAAAAAAGAAAAAATCCTTTCGAATCCTTTTAATCTGTGGCAAAAAAATAAAAACTAATCCATGAAAAACTCACAATTAACCGCATTAGTTTCTGCTTTTGTTTTGGGATTTATAGCTGTGCCAAAAGCGACAGCACAAATTCAAAACGCAGATGTACTAAACGCGCCAATAGATATCAGTAAAGATTTTCAGAACTATCTGAATACTTTTTATTTCGCAGATGAACTAGCTTCTTTTGATCCAGCAACGGGAAAAGGAACAATTAAATATTTACGATACAATTATAAAACGCGTCAGGCTTTCAACAACATGATGATGAAACCAGATGTGGAAAAAGCGAACGAATTTCCAACAACAGAATATGAAGCTTCGCCAGTTTTGCCATTCGAAATTCAGTTTGTTTCAGACAGAACCCTTCGTATCAAAACGACTTCTGGACCTCAATTTCATCCGCAAAAAGAATCATTGATGTTGGTTGATGGAGTGGCACCGAATCATCCCGAATTGTGGAAATATGCTAAAATCGAAGGCGGTCACAGTTATACCAGTAAACACGGAAAAGTTGAAATTTTAACAAAACCATGGCACGTAAAAATCTACGATGAAAAAGGGAAATTGCTGACAAGTACACTTCATGATACTGATTTTAAAAACACCTATACACCAACACTTCCGTTTTCTTACGTTCGCAGAAACAGCGATTATTCAAGAAGTATGGGCGCGGCTTTCAGTTTAGAACCAGACGAAAAAATATTTGGTTGCGGTGAATCATTCACACAATTCAACAAACGTGGTTCAAAAGTTGTTTTGTGGGCAGACGATGCCAACGGAATCCAAAATGAAACGATGTATAAACCAATTCCGTTTTACATGAGCAGCCGTGGTTATGGCGTTTTCATGCATCATTCGACACCAATTACAGTTGACTTCGGAAAATATTTTTCAAGTGCAAACGAAATGTACATTGGAGACGATGAAGCCGATTTATTTTTCTTCATCGGAGAACCAAAAGACATTTTAGACCAATACACGAATCTGACAGGAAAAGCGGCTATGCCACCACTTTGGTCATTCGGTTTCTGGATGAGCCGTATTACCTATTTCTCAGAAAAAGAAGGACGCGACGTTGCAAGAGATTTGCGTAAATACAAAATTCCAACCGATGTTATTCACTTTGACACAGGCTGGTTTGATGTAGATTGGAGAAACAACTACGAGTTTGCAAAATCTCGTTTCCCGGATGCTGTAAAAATGATGTCTGATTTAAAGAAAGACGGTTTCCAAGTTTGTCTTTGGCAATTGCCTTATTTCACACCAAAGAACACATTGTTCCCTGAAATTATGGATAAAAATTTGGCAGTAAGAGACAGAAAAGGAAATCTTCCTTACGAGGATGCCGTTTTAGATTTCTCAAATCCAGAGACTATTTCTTGGTACCAAGGGAAATTGAAAAAGCTGTTTGATGATGGGGTAGCGGTTTTCAAAGTTGATTTTGGGGAAGCAGCTCCGCCAGACGGAATTTACCATTCAGGAAGAACAGGTTTCTATGAGCACAATTTATACCCACTTCGCTACAACAAAGCAGTTGCTGAAATCACGCAGAAAGAAAAAGGATATACTTTAATCTGGGCAAGAAGCACTTGGGCAGGAAGTCAGCGTTATCCGCTGCATTGGGGTGGAGATGCCGAAACTTCAAACGGAGCAATGTCGGCAGAATTGCGCGGCGGACTTTCATTAGGATTAAGCGGATTCAGTTTCTGGAGCCATGATGTTGGAGGATTTGCAACTAAATCTCCTGAGAATATTTACAGAAGATGGACGCCATTCGGAATGTTTACTTCACACGTAAGAAGCCATGGAGAACCGCCTCGCGAACCTTGGTTGTACAGCAAAGAATTCTTGGAAGGATTTAGAAAAGCAGATAATATGCGCTACGAATTAATGCCATATATCTACGCTCAAGCAAAAGAAAGTTCGCAAAAAGGATTGCCAATGATGAGAGCTTTATTTGTAGAATATCCAAACGATCCAGGAGCATGGTTAGTCGATAATCAATATTTATTTGGATCAAGCATGCTAGTTGCACCACTTTTTGAAGAAGTAGAAGAAAGAGACGTTTACCTTCCAGAAGGAACTTGGATCGATTACCAAACTAAAAAAGTCTATCAATCTGGCTGGCATAAAATCAAAGCGGGCGAAGTGCCAATCATAGTTTTGGTAAAAGACGGAACGGCATTGCCTCACATCGGTTTAGCACAGTCCACAACAGATATGGATTGGAGTAAATTGACATTGAAAGTTTACGCTAGCGATAAAACAGCTTCGGCTTCAGCTAAAGTTTATTTGCCAAACGGAGACGCTGTCCAAGAAATAAAAGTGACCAAAAACGGAAACAATTTTGATGTAACGACAAATCCATTAAACGGAAAAACCACTTTTAAAACCGAGTGGGCAAAATAAAAAAGTTAGCCACGATCCGAGCGATAGCGAACAGGCGAAGCAATTGCACGAATTAAATTTGTGATAATTTCGGAATTTGTGGTGAAAAAATAAAAAATATTTAAACACATAGAAACATAGATTTTTTTTGTGAATAAAAGAAGTTGGAAAGAAACTAGTTTCTCACGCATAGGCTATGTGAATTTAAACAAGTGAAACGCCTTTTTTTAAAGACTCCAATAAGCTATGATTCTATGTGTTAAAAAAATGCAACCACAAATTGCAAAAATTATCACAAATTCAATTCGTGGAAATTCGTGCAATTCGTGCAATTCGTGGCAAAAAATATAATACCAAAAACATGAAAAACTATCTAATTCTCCCAGCTGTACTGTTTTCAATTGCGGTTGGATACAGCCAGAAAGCAAAAAATGCTTACGAATTGGCATCGCCAAACGGAAAAAATAAAATCAAATTTGAGCTGGTAAAAAACGCTCCAAAATACGCCGTTTCTCACGGAAAAACAGAAGTGATTTCTCCGTCTGATATGGGATTTGTATTGAAAGGAAATGAAGACTTAAGTTCAAATTTCGAAATCAAAGGAGCCAAAACTTCGACTTTTGATGAAACTTGGGAACAAGTTTGGGGAGAAAAGAAAAACATCAGAAACCACTACAATCAATTAGTTGTTGATTTACAGCAAAAAACTGGAAACAAAAGAAAACTTCAGATTCAGTTTCGTGCTTTTGATGACGGAGTGGCTTTTAGATATGTTTATCCAAAACAAAATGTAAAAGACAGCATTTTCATCATGGATGAAAAAACGACTTTCAACTTAAAAGAAGACGGAAAAGCGTGGTGGATTCCAGCCAATAGAGAAAACCGTGACGAATATCTTTTCAAAGATGCGCCAGTAAGTACACTTGATACGGTTTTAACTCCATTAACAATCGAAAGCAAAAGCGGATTAGCTTTAAGTTTCCACGAAGCAAACTTGTATGATTTTGCAAGCATGACTTTGGTCAACACAAAGGGAACAGAATTAAAATCAGATTTAGTGCCTTGGGCAGATGGCGTAAAAGTTCGTGTGAAAGATTCGTTTACTTCTTCTTGGAGAACTATTCAAATTGGAGAAAATCCAGGAGAATTAATTACTTCTTATTTGGTTTTAAACTTAAACGAACCAAATAAATTAAAAAACACAAACAGCTATTTCAAGCCTTATAAATATTTAGGAATTTGGTGGGGAATGCACATTGGGAAATATACTTTCTGGGAAAGCGACAAACAAGGTGCGACAACCAAACATGCTGAAGAATATATTGATTTTACAGCAAAAGAAGGTTTTCACCATTTATTAATCGAAGGATGGAATAAAGGATGGACGCCGGGTTGGTATGAAAACCGTATGCACATGTTCAGCTTCACGAAAAGCGCAGACAATTTCGACTTAGAAAAAGTGGTTGAATACGGAAAGAAAAAGAATATCGAATTAATCGGTTATCACGAAACAGGTTCGAACTTAATTAACTACTTAAAAGAAGTTGACGAAGGTTTTGCCTTATACAAAAAGCTAGGTATTCATACCGTGAAAATCGGTCATGTTGGTTCTAAATTGAATATGAAACAAATGCATTTCGGACAATTTGGAGTAAACTATTTCAGATACATTTTAGAAAAAGCAGCGCAATACGATTTAGCGGTTTTATACCACGAATCAATTAAAGATACGGGAGAAAGAAGAACTTATCCGAACATGGTTTCGAGAGAAGCAGCGCGCGGACAAGAGTATAACGCTTGGAGTGAAGGAAATCCGCCAAATCATTTAAGTATTATTCCGTTTACAAGATTACTTTCTGGACCAATGGATTTCACTCCTGGAATTTTCGATGTTGAGGTAAAACAAGGCTATCCAGGAAAAAGAATTCAGGGAACTGTGGGTCAGCAATTGGCATTGTACGTTACGATTTATTCTCCGATTCAAATGTTAGCTGATCTTCCTGAAAACTACGAAGGGAAACCAGCTTTGCAATTCCTAAAAGATGTTCCAACAGATTGGGAAGACACTAAAATCTTAGAAGGAAAAATTGGTGAATACATCACAACAGCAAGAAAAGACAGAAATAGCGCCGACTGGTATCTAGGAACTTTGACCAATGAAAAACCAAGAAATGTAGAAGTTTCATTATCATTCTTAGATCCAAATGCAACATACGAAGCACAGATTTATGTGGATGCTGAAGGAACTGATCAAACGCATAATCCAGAAGCAGTGGCAATTTCGAAAAAAACAGTAAAAGCATCAGATAAATTACAATTGAAATTAGGCGGAGCTGGCGGTGGCGTAGTAAGATTCAAGAAATTATAATCCACAAAGATTTTCTGTAGAGACGCACTGCAGTGCGTCTAACATATAGTTAGAGAATAAAATATTTAGCCACAGATTACACGGATTAAAAGGATTATTACTCTCGCAGATTTAGCAGATCATGCAGATTTTTTTAAATTTTTAAATTAGCTAAATCTGCCAAATCTGCGAGAGAAAAAAGAAAAAAATCCTTTAGAATTCTTTTATCCCGATGGCTATCGGGAGTGGCAAAAAAATAAACAAAACCATTTTCAGATGAAAAAACTTTTAATCATAGCAACATTTTTATTTAGTTCAATCTATTCATTTGGACAAAATGAAAGCCGAATCATAAAAGTTGATTTCAATAAAACTGCCGGAAAATTAAACACAATGTTCAAAGAATGCATTGGCGCAGGAAGGGCAAATGAAGGACTTCGTGCCGATTGGCAGCAGCAATTGGCATTGGTGAAAAAAGAATGCGATTTTAAGTACATCCGCTTTCATGGTTTATTGTCTGATGATATGGCCGTTTATCGTGAAGACGAAAAAGGAAATCCAGAATACAATTACCAATATGTTGACGTTTTATTTGATTATATTGTAAGTCTGAAAATGAAACCATTTGTAGAATTAGGTTTTATGCCGAATGCATTGGCAAGCGGAAAAGAAACTATTTTTTGGTGGAAGGGAAATGTAACGCCTCCAAAAGATTATAAAAAATGGGAAGATTTAATTAGAAATCTAACGGCGCATTTTAAAGAGCGTTACGGAGATGAAGAAGTAAAAACTTGGTATTTTGAAGTATGGAATGAGCCGAATTTATCACCAGGTTTTTGGACAGGAACACAAACAGAATATTTCAAATTATATGATTACGCTGCTCGAGGCGTAAAGGCAGTAAATTTAGCGTATAAAGTGGGCGGTCCAGCAACAGCAGGTGCAGCTTGGGTTCCCGAAACCATTGATTTTTGTGCCAAGAATAATCTTCCGATTGATTTTATTTCGACACATGCATACGGAGTGAAACATGGTTATTTGGATGAATTCGGAACTTCTGGAACGATATTAAGTAAAGATGAATTTAGCGTAAGCGGAGAAATTATAAATTCACGAAAACAAATTACAGAATCGGCTAAACCAAACTTGGAACTGCATTATACAGAATGGAGTTCATCGTATACGCCAGCAGATCCAATTCATGACAGTTATCATTCGGCTGCTTATATTCTGCAAAAAATAAAACAAGTTGGAAATGCTGCAAACTCCATGTCGTATTGGGTTTTCACTGATATTTTTGAAGAGGCTGGCCCAAGATTTACGCCTTTCCACGGCGGTTTCGGATTATTGAATACGCAAGGAATTAAAAAGCCGGCTTATTTTTCGTATTTTTTAATGAATAAATTGGGAGAAACAGAACTTCAAAATTCTGATAAAGCTTCCTGGACTTCTAAAAATGCAAAAGGAGATGTGCAGGTTTTATTGTGGGATTTTACGAATACACATCCTGGCGATAAAGAGCTGAATCAAACCTATTACATAAAAGACCTTCCATCAAAAGAAAAAGGAAAAGTCAAAGTTGAAGTGGACGGAATGCAGAAAGGGAAATATCTTTTAGAAATATACAAAGTCGGTTATAAAGTGAATGACGCTTACGCGGATTATCTAATGATGAATAAACCAAGTCAGTTAACACGTGAGCAAGTCAATTCGATAAAAAAGAAAAATAACGGGGCGCCAATTTCGACAGAAAAAATTACAATTGACGGAAAAGGAACTTTTAGCAAGGAATTTAAAATCAATGAGAATGATGTTTTTTTTCTTAATTTAATCAAACAATAAAAACCACAAACAATATAATTATTAACTGGATTTGAAGTCTATGCGTGAGGAATCAAAATCTTTAAATTCAAAACACCTAACTATCTATGAAAAACAAAATGATATTCCTATCATCAGCTTTGGTTTTCGCATTTTTTACTTCTTGTAAAAATGATGCGCAAACTTTAGCTTCAAATTCGGTGCAGACCGAAGAATACGTTGGAAAAGAAATAAGCGCGGATCATGATGCAGAAATCGACAAACTGATTTCGCAGATGACATTAGAAGAAAAAGTGGGAATGCTTCACGGAAATAGCATGTTTGCCAATGCAGGCGTAAAACGTTTAGGAATTCCAGAATTAAAAATGGCCGATGGTCCGTTGGGAGTTCGTGAAGAAATTTCAAGAGACAATTGGGCTCCAGCGGGATGGACAAACGACTTTGCTACTTATTATCCTGCGGGAGGAGCTTTGGCAGCGACATGGAACGCAGAGATGGCGCATACTTTCGGAACCAGTTTAGGAGAAGAATTACGTGCAAGAGATAAAGATATGCTACTTTCTCCAGCGATTAATATGGTGAGAACACCGCTTGGAGGAAGAACATACGAATACATGTCAGAGGATCCGTTTTTGAATAAAAAAATCGCAGTGCCTTTGATTGTTGGTTTACAGGAAAAAGATGTAATGGCTTGTGTAAAACATTATGCAGCAAACAATCAAGAAACGAATCGTGATTTTGTTGATGTGCAAATTGACGAACGAACACTTCGTGAAATTTATCTTCCAGCTTTTGAAGCTTCAGTAAAAGAAGCAAAGGCATACAGCATTATGGGCGCTTATAATAAATTTAGAGGTGAATATTTATGCGAAAATGATTATATGCTGAATAAAATCCTGCGTGACGAATGGGGATTCAAAGGTGTCGTAGTTTCAGATTGGGCTGCAGTGCATTCTACAGCAAAATCTTTAAAAAATGGTTTGGATATTGAAATGGGTACGCCAAAACCTTTCAATGAATTTTTCTTAGCCGATAAATTAATTGCAGCAGTTAAATCTGGAGAAGTTTCAGAAAAAGAAATTGACTTGCATGTAAAACGCATTTTAAGAGTTTTATTCCAAGTGAAAGCAATGGGCGGAGGCGAGCGCGCAAAAGGAAGCATTGCAACCGAAGCGCATTACCAAGACGCTTACAAAATTGCTGCTGAAGCAATCGTATTGTTGAAAAACGAAAACAATGCACTGCCGTTAAAGCTTGATGGAGTAAAATCTATTGCTGTAATCGGAAACAATGCAACTAAGAAAAATGCTCTTGGCGGATTTGGAGCGGGAGTAAAAACAAAAAGGGAGGTTACGCCACTTGAAGGTCTTAAAAACAGATTGCCTTCTTCAGTTAAAATCAATTATGCAGAAGGATATTTAGAACGTTACGATAAAAAGAACAGAGGAAATTTAGGAAATATTACGGCTAATGGTCCCGTAACAATTGACCAATTAGATCCAGCAAAAGTTCAGGAAGCTGTAGAAGCAGCTAAAAACTCTGATGTAGCCATCGTTTTCGCAGGTTCAAACCGTGATTACGAAACAGAAGCTTCAGATCGTAGAGATTTGCATTTGCCTTTTGGACAAGAAGAATTAATTAAAAAAGTAATTGAAGCCAATCCGAGAACTATTGTGGTAATGGTTGCGGGTGCTCCATTTGATATTAATGAAGTAAGCAAAAAATCTTCTGCTTTGGTTTGGAGCTGGTTCAACGGTTCTGAAGGAGGAAATGCGTTGGCTGATGTGATTTTAGGAAAAGTAAACCCGTCAGGAAAACTGCCTTGGACAATGCCAGTTGCTTTAAAAGATTCTCCTGCGCATGCCACAAACAGTTTCCCTGGAGACAAAGCGGTAAATTACGCAGAAGGACTTTTAATTGGATACCGTTGGTTTGATACTAAAAATGTAGCGCCGTTATATCCTTTCGGTTACGGATTGTCATATACTACTTTTGCACTTGATAATGCAAAAACAGATAAAACATCTTATTCTCAAAACGATGTAATCGAAGTAACAGTAGAGGTTAAAAACACAGGAAAAGTTGACGGAAAAGAGGTCGTTCAATTGTACACTTCAAAATCTAACTCTAAAATTACTCGTGCTGCACAAGAATTAAAAGGTTTCAAAAAAGCAGAAGTAAAAGCGGGAAGTTCAGAAACAGTAACGATTAAAGTTCCTGTAAAAGAATTGGCGTATTATGATGTTGCTGCTAAAAAATGGACAGTGGAACCAGGAAAATATACTATTAAAGTAGGAACTTCTTCAAGAGACATCAAAAAAGAAATTTCAATAACAATTAAGTAGTCTTTTTTAACCATATAAATAATTTAAGTTCATTCAAACTTTGCTTTAACCTTTGCGTCTCAGTGTCTTTGCGAGATTAATTTGAAGCTTAATTAAATGGACTTAAATTACTTATATGGTTATTTTTTTTAAGCTTTAGAACGCATAAGCTTTAAACGCATTAATCGACGGATTAAAGTAATGTTATAAAACCATACAAGTGATATAAGTAAATTTAAGTGCAACACGAATTAAAAACTTAAAATAACTTATATCACTTATATGGTTCAAAAAAAAATAAAATTAGTATAAATGAAAAAGTTAATAGTTTTTATTTTATTGATAATTAGTGTAATATCTAGTGCTAATGTACGAATGCCTATACTATTTTCTGACGGAATGGTACTTCAAAGAGACAAAAAAATTCCGATTTGGGGCTTTGCAGATGCAAATGAAAGCGTAGAAATTCATTTCAACAAACAAGTTAAGAAAACAACAGCCGATAAAAACGGAAAATGGATTTTAAATTTAAGTGCCGAAAAAGCTGGTGGTCCATTCGAATTGACCATTATCGGAAAAAATAAGATCACAATCAAAAATGTTTTGGTTGGAGAAGTTTGGATTTGCAGCGGGCAATCGAATATGGAATTTCAGGTTTTCAAAACTATGAATGCCGAAAAAGAAATGGCAGATGCTAATTATCCAATGATCCGTCATTTTGGTGTGGCACAGGATTTAAGCGGCACTCCGAAAGACGATTTAAAACAAGGAAAATGGGAAGAAGCCAACAAAAAAAATGTAGGCAACTTTACAGCAGTTGGATATTATTTCGCGAGAAAATTATATGCTGAATTAAAAATCCCAATTGGAATTATTAATACTTCTTGGGGTGGAACTAATGTTGAAACTTGGACAAGTCGTGAGGCTTTTGAAAACAGCCCTGATTTTAAAGCCATGATTGCCGATGTTCCGACTCTAAATGTAGACTCTATTTCAAAATTATATGCCAGAAAGATGAATGAAAGAGTTGAAAAAATTCAAGGAAATCCTGTTAGCTCTGATAACGAAGATTCATTTAAAGAACTTTCTTTTAATGATAATTCTTGGGGCGAACTCAATACGCCAAGTTTATGGGAAAATCAGCCTTTAGGAGATTTGGATGGCGTAGTTTGGATGCGAAAAACAATTACACTCACAGCCGATGATCTTAAAAACAAAGCCGTTTTAAGTTTAGCTAAAATTGACGATGAGGATATTACGTATGTAAACGGAATCGAAATTGGCCGAAACACACAATACGATTTAAAAAGAGTGTATTCTGTTCCTGGAAATGTTTTAAAAGAAGGAAAAAATGTAATTGCTGTCCGAATTGTTGACAACAGCGGAGGTGGAGGGATTTATGGTGAAGCACAAGATCTAAAACTGACTATTGGCAGTAAAAGTATTCCGCTTGACGGAAAATGGAAATTCAGAGTTATTGTTGTAAAAACAGCTTTATCACCAAACAGTTATCCGTCATTATTGTACAATGCGATGGTAAATCCGTTAGTTCCTTACGGAATTCAAGGCGTTTTATGGTATCAGGGAGAAGCCAATGTTTGGAGAGCAGCAGAATACAAAAAATCATTTCCGTTAATGATCAATGATTGGAGAACAAAATTCAAACAAGGAAACTTCCCATTTTACTTCGTTCAATTATCCACTTTTGACGAATTTGGAGGCAATAGTGAGAAAGGTAGCCGATGGGCAGAACTTCGCGAAGCACAGTCTGAAACACTAAAAGTGCCGAACACAGGAATGGCCGTAACCACAGATATTGGAAACGCCAAAGACATTCACCCAACTAACAAACAAGATATTGGATTACGTTTGGCAGCTATTGCCATGAATAATATTTACGGCAAAAAACAAGTTCATAGCGGACCAACTTACAAATCTCAAGAAATAAAAGGAAACCAAATCGTATTGACTTTTGATAATATCGGCAGCGGATTATCAACACCAAACAATGTAGAGTTAAAAGGTTTCGAAATTGCTGGTGCTGATAAAGTTTTTCATTCCGCGAAAGCGATAATGAAGGACAACAAAGTAATTGTCTCGAGCGATCAGGTGCAAAATCCTGTAGCAGTGCATTATGGTTGGGCAGATGATGATACGGCGATCAATCTTTTCAATAAAGAAAAATTTCCGGCTTCGCCTTTCAGAACCGATAATTGGGAGATGCTAACTGCGAATGAGAAATATAAAGTGAGTAAATAAGTCCTAAGTACTTCATAATTAGTGATCAGTTCTTATTAAGAAGTATACAGGCGAATAATAAAAATTTGCAAAATAAAGCTCCAGTGGAACGAAGTGAATTTCGCACCGCTGGAGCTCTTTTGCATTGACAGGATTTAATTTCTAAACGTTATAATTATTTTTTTGCCTGCTCTTTTTCTTCTGGTTTCTTAGAGTGCTCTTTTTTAAACGTTTCGTACCATTTTTCAATCGACGGATAAACAAAAGCTGCAACTTTTTTTACTGGATTATAAAAAATAGAATTGTCTAAAGTTTCTTTTTTAGCGAATGTATTATTGAAGTTTATTTTCTCAAACAAAGCAATAAAAATACTCAGAATTAGAATGGTTTTTAAAACCCTAAAAAATCCGCCTCCCAGTTTATTCATCCAGCCTAACATGGCAAAATCGGCAATTCCGGTTAGAATTTTTGCTAAAAAGTAAACTCCAATTACAACCAAAATAAAGGTCAGGATAAAAGCCGTAATTTGAATATTAGTCGGATTCCAAGAAACGTGCTTTGAAATCATTCCTGTCATTAATGAAGAAAATTTAATGGCAAGATAAATTCCTAATAACAGGGAAATAAAAGAAGCAACTTCTACAAAAAGTCCATTTTTAATGCCTTTATACAAACTGTATCCTAAAAGCGCGGCTACAATAATATCAAAAAAACTCATGTTTGGGTTTGGTGTTTAATGAGGCGCAAAGATATATCTTTTTTAGATCCAAAGGCTCATAGTGGCAAAGGTTCAGAGGTTTTATAGCAGTTGTAATTTTATGTGTTTAAAATTTTTAGGCACATTGAGTTTGAACTCTGTATCTTTGCAAATCAAAATTTAGAGTTCAGATTACGATTCTGCCCCCTCAGAATAGATTTTAATCAGTAATCCAACATCTAAAATCAACAATCTAAAATCACACAATGTCTAGAGATATACAGTTAAAAGAGCGATGGGAAAAGCTCGTTGATATACTTTCCAATCAATTTTCACAAGGTGAAGATCTTGATTTGGACGCTATAATTTATCTAATTGGAGTTCAGGAACTCGGAAAAGTGCATCGTCAATTTAAGAAAGACGAAAAATTAAATCTAATGCATATTGCCATTTGCAGATTGTTAGAACCTTATGGTTATTACGAATTTGATTTTTTTGATAGCGAAGGCTGGCCACACTACAAAATAAAAGAACAATTACCGCCGTTAAAAGCAGGTGAACAATCGGTTTTAATGAAAGAAGCGATTGTAAATTATTTTTTGGAAAGAAAACTTATTGAGTAGTTTTTTTGGTTTACAGTCGCAGTCTCAGTTTACAGTGTTTGAGACTGTAAACTGTCACTGAAAACTGAGACTAAAATTAAAAAAATGTGCAGATACGCAATGACATCTTATAAACCTCATTATGCTTGTTTTAATTGTCGGAAGACTTTTAAAAGAAGATTGATGGTGGATATAAAAAAAGGAGAAGCATCGGTTTTTGAAGCCAAATGTCCGCAATGTGGAGAATTAATGGCGAACATGGGACTGGATTTTGAATCGCCTAAAAAAGATGATGTCAAAAAGTGGGAACATATTAAAAGTTTATTTTCCGTTGGCATTACCTTTCATTCTTGCGGCTGCAGCGGACCAGGCTATATTCCGAATTCAAAAGAAAAATTAGTCGAGTATTTTGAAGACATAAAAAAGACCTATTTTAAAAATATGGATTTTTGGCGTACCAGAATTGAACCTTCAACAAAGCAAGAGAAAGAACGAGATTCAAATAAAAATTGGCATGAACTCGGACGTATTTCTTCTAATTATAAAAAGCAAGTTGTAACCAATCAAGAAGGTTTAGATTATTGGCATCTAAAGATTAAACAAGTTGAAGAAAAGTTAAATCTGATAAAATAATTTACGGAAAACCTAAAACTGCGACTGTGACCGCACATTTTCAACTAAAAACACTAAATTTGTACTCTCAATTATCGAAGGAAAATGATAGATAAGATAAAACAGCACATAGAGGAAGCTAAAGCCTTTAATGAGAAAAATAAAGAATCGTTAGAACAATTCCGTATTAAATATTTAGGAAGTAAAGGTTTGCTGAAAGAACTTTTTACTGAATTTAAAAATATTCCGAACGACCAGAAAAAAGATTTCGGACAAGTAATCAATACTTTAAAAGCAGTAGCTGAAGAAAAAGTAAAGCAGATTCAGGAAGAGCTTGAAAGTAAAGAAGAGTCTAAAGGGGTTTTTGGAGATTTAACGCGTGCTGCAGAACCAGTAATTATTGGTTCGCGCCACCCAATTTCTATCGTTAAAAATCAAATTATAGATATTTTTGCTAATATCGGATTCAACGTTTCTGAAGGACCAGAAATTGAAGACGACTGGCATAACTTTACAGCATTGAACTTGCCAGAATATCACCCAGCGCGTGATATGCAGGATACGTTTTTCATTCAGACCAATCCTGATGTGTTGTTACGTACGCATACATCATCTGTTCAGGTGCGTTATATGGAAAATCATAAACCGCCAATTCGTACGATTTCTCCGGGACGTGTTTTCCGTAACGAAGCTATTTCATCTCGTTCGCACTGTATTTTCCATCAAGTGGAAGGATTATACATTGACAAAGATGTGTCTTTCGCCGATTTAAAACAGACTTTGCTATATTTTACTAAAGAAATGTTCGGAAAATCTAAGATTCGTCTTCGTCCGTCATATTTCCCATTTACGGAGCCAAGTGCTGAAATTGATATTTATTGGGGACTGAAAACAGAAACGGATTATAGAATTACAAAAGGAACGGGCTGGCTGGAAATTGGAGGTTGCGGAATGGTTGATCCAAACGTTTTGAAAAACTGTGATATCAATCCAGATGAATACAACGGTTTTGCTTTCGGAATGGGAGTAGAGCGTATTGCAATGCTTTTATACCAAATTGGAGACATTCGTATGTTCTATGAAAATGATGTTCGTTTCTTAGAGCAGTTTAAATCAAATATATAATTCTAAGTCTAAAAGTCATAAAGTCGAAAGTCTAAAAGTCATTACTTTGGGTTTTCGACTTTATGACTTTCGACTTTAAACTTTTGACTAAAATGAAAAAAGATATAATAATTCCAGAGGTTGAAAACGTCTTTCTTGCAGCAGTACAAGAATGGAGCGACGATTTTATGGAAAAAGTGTGGTACGCTTACTTAGTTAATGACAGTGACTTTAACCTAGACAGCGTAATGGTGGTTTCAAAAGCATTTGGAACTATTGAAGGAGAAATGAAAAAAACGTCAATTCTACGCCATGCATTTGTTGAGGTTCCTGCAGTTTCTGTTGTAAAGATAGAATTGATAGAAAAAAGCCTTTTAGCGCTAAATAACGAATTCATGGTAACTTTCTTCATCGGAAATACTTTGTACGATAAGAAGTTTATTTTTAAAGCCAATTCGCTTGACGAAAACAATACGGAAGAAGTACCGATTTTGTTTGTTGAAGGGATTATGGTGAAATAGAGATTTGGAAGAAGAAAGAAGCAAGAGGAAAGACTATATTAAGACTTAAATAGAATAAAGAAGAAAGAGCCAAGACTGAAATTCAGTTTGGCTCTTTTTTTATCTCAAACAAAAGTCTTTACTCTTGCGTCTTTCTTCTATTTTCTTAAAGATTAATCCAAAGACTCCGTCAATTTCTTGAAAACCGTTTTGGCATCTTTCCCTTCATATAAAATGGCGTAAACTGCGTCGATAATTGGTGTTTTAGCACCATAACCCTGATTTAGTTTGTAAGCACTTTTTGTTGCGTAATACCCTTCGGCAACCATACTCATTTCCATCATGGCGCTTTTTACGGTGTAGCCTTTTCCAATCATATTTCCGAACATTCTATTTCTAGAAAAAACGGAATATCCTGTAACCAACAAATCGCCCAAATAAGCCGAATCATTGATGTTACGTTTCATTTTATGCACTTTTCTAATGAATTTCTTCATTTCGCGAATTGCATTACTCATTAAAACCGACTGGAAGTTATCGCCATAACCTAAACCATGCGCAATTCCGGCAGCAATAGAATAAATGTTTTTCAGCATTGCAGCATATTCAGTTCCGATAATGTCGTCTGAAATTTTGGCTTTTATGTAATTTCCAGAAAGTGATTTTGCCACAATACAAGCTTTTTCTGGATCACCACACGCAATTGTTAAGTAAGAAAGTCTTTCTAGGGCAACTTCTTCAGCGTGGCAAGGTCCCGTAATAACTCCAATGTTGTAATAAGGAATGTCGTATTGAATGTGGAAATGTTCGCCGACAATTAAACTCGTTTCTGGAACGATACCTTTAATAGCAGAAAAAATGATTTTATCGGCTAGAGAAACCGTCATATTTTTTAATTCGGCATCTAAGAAAGCTGATGGAATGGCAAAAATGATGTAATCTGCATATTCAATCGCTTCGTTTATATTGCTTGTCAGTTTAAGTTTGTTAGTGTCAAATTCAACAGAACTTAAATAGTTGGGATTGTGTTTGTATTTCTGAAGATGTTCAATCGCAGATTCATTACGCATATACCACGCAATTTCCGAAAGATTCACACATAGCATTTTGGCAATTGCCGTTGCCCAACTTCCTCCTCCAATTACTGCAAATTTTAACTTTTCGCTCATTATTTTATTAATTTGAAACAAAAGTACTTAATAATGTGCTAATAAAGCAAAATCTGATTTAAGAAATTTGAAAAAGCCCTTTAATTATAATGACTTTCAAGAGTTTTAGCTTAAAATTTTTTTTTGCAATGCAATACAATAAAATCAAAACAGTATCGTTATAAAAGTTTATAAATTAGAATTTTAATGAATTTAAAAAAAATTGAGTTAGTTAGTTTTGTTTTAGTATTTTAAAAAGGCGTTCCTAAACTGGTTAAGAACGCCTTTTTTATTTAAATCTCAATTCTAAAATTCCAAATGGATAATCTCAAAAGATTTGGAATTTGGAATTTTCAAGTTGGAATTTCATTAATAAGAAAGTTCAACAATTGATTTTACTTTGTCTAAAGTTACCAATTGATTTTCTCCTAAACCTTTCCAGCCTCTTTCATCAAAACGTTTTACGATAAAATCTGCTGTTTTAGAATAGTCTTCTGTGTATTGAGAAAGTTTAGTGCCCATTCCCATTGTATGGAAAAATTCAACCGTCTTATTGATGGCTTCTTTAGCTACTTCTTCGTCAGAACCTGTTAAGTTGAAGATTCTTCTTCCGTATTGTGCTAATTTTGCTTTTTTAGTTTCAAACATTACATGGTACAAACTTGGTCCAATTATCGCCAAAGTTCTAGCATGATCAATTTCGTAAAGTGCTGTCAATTCGTGACCAATCATATGCGTTGCCCAATCGCTTGGAACACCTTTTTGAATTAATCCGTTTAAAGCCATTGTACAGCTCCACATAAAATTGGAAGCCAAAGTATAATCGGTTGGGTTTTGTACAACGCCAGGACCAACTTCAATTAACGTCTGTAAAATTCCTTCGGCAATTCTATCTTGAAGAAAAGCATCAGTAGGATACGTTAAATATTGCTCCATTACGTGTGTGTAAGCATCTACAACACCATTTTCGATTTGTCTTTTTGGTAAAGAAGAAATCACAGTTGGATCACAAATAGAGAATTGTGGGAATAAAGCGCTTCCGCCAGAAGATAACTTTTCTTGAGTTGCTTCAATGGTTACCACATATCCAGAATTCATTTCACTTCCCGTTGCTGGTAAAGTTAAAACAGTTCCAAACGGCATTGCATTTTCTTTAATTAAAATTCTTTTTTGAAGAATGTCAATCGGATTTCCTTCAAAATTAACTGCGCCCGAAATAAATTTCACACCATCAATCACGGATCCGCCTCCAACAGCCAAAATAAAATCGATTTTTTCTGCTTTTATAACATCAACAGCTTTCATCAAAGTTTCAAATCTCGGATTTGGTTCGATTCCGCCAAATTCTACAATTTCAAAACCTTTAAGATTGTTGATTACTTGATCGTAAATTCCGTTTTTAAAAATACTTCCACCGCCATAAGCCAAAAGTACTTTTGCATCTTTTGGAACTAAAGTCGAAAGTTTTTCAATTTGCCCTTTTCCGAAAACTAAGTTTGTCGGATTGTATAATTCAAAGTTTAGCATTTTTTTTAGAGTTTCTAAGATGCTAAGCTACTAAGAACCTAAGTTTTGGACTTATCTAGTAGATTTAGCTCGTTGTTTATTTAATTTTTTATTATTGATGAGTAAGGATTTGATTTTTAAGTTGCTAAGGAAAAAACTCAGGATCTTAGCAACTTAAAATCTTAGTATTTTTATTTTAACTCTTGTAATAATTTTGCAGCTACCAATTTAGACGATGCAGGGTTTTGGCCTGTAATCAAAAGTCCGTCGGCTACTGCGTATGGTTGCCAGTTTTCTCCTTTAGAAAAGATTGCTCCATTTGATGCTAAGGCATCTTCTAGTAAAAAAGGAACTACTTTAGTTAAACCAACTGCTTCTTCTTCGGCATTGGTGAATCCTGTTACTTTTTTGCCTTTTACTAAGTATTCGCCATTTACTTTTACATTTTTCAAAACTGCAGGCGCGTGACATACAAATGCTACTGGTTTATTGTGAGTATAAAAAGATTCGATTAAAGCAATAGAATTTTTATCTTGGACTAAATCCCAAAGCGGACCGTGGCCTCCTGGATAAAATACAGCGTCGTAATCTTTTTGGTTAACTGTCGAAAGTTTTAAAGTGTTTTTTAATTTTTCTTGTAAAACCTTATCGGCATCAAAACGTTTGGTGTCTTCAGTTGCCGATGCAGGATCGGCACTTTTTGGATCAATCGGCGGCTGGCCTCCAAGCGGAGATGCAATTGCAATTTCTACTCCTTGATCTAATAATTCATAATATGGTGCAGCAAATTCTTCTGACCAGAATCCTGTTTTTTCTCCTGTATTGCCCAGTTTATCATTGCTGGTTACAACAAATAATACTTTTTTCATACTCTTTTTATTTGATTTTTGAGCTTCAGCCGAGATGCTTACAGCTGTGAATGCAGTTATTGCGAATAGTGCTATTTTTTTCATAAATATTAAATTTTGAACAAATTTACGGCGAATGTGATATCAGTAAAAATAAAATAAACTATGTTTGTTATAAATAAATTTATGTCATGGTAAATCTAGAATGGTACAGAACTTTTAAGGCAGTTTACAAAAACGGCAATTTTTCAGTGGCTGCGAAGGAATTATTTATGAGTCAGCCTGCGGTTAGTCAGCAGATCTCTATGTTAGAGGCGCATGTTGGCAATAAATTATTTAACCGAAAATCAAAAGGCGTAGAACCAACCGAATACGCTAAGTTACTGAATAATTTGATTATAGACGCTCTAGACAGGCTCGAAAGTGTCGAAACAAGTTTCAGGGCTAAAGCAGAAGATGCTAATCGATTAATTTCTGTTGGAATCTCGAAACATCTTTTTGATTGCGTTGGCAATCTTTTAATTTCAAAGTTTGATTTAATTGATTTTACTTTCGCAGAAAACGACGAACTTTTTGCTTTAGTAGATGCTAAAAAACTTGATTTTGCGATTACAACCAAAAGATTTGACACTTTTGATACGACTTACGAAATTGTTGGAAAAATTAAATTGATATTGGTTGCTCCAACAAGTTTGGATATAACAGAGTTTCGCCAAAGGTTAAAAGCAGATAATTACACGGAAATTGAACAATGGCTGAATACGCAAAAATGGTACAGTCATGATGCTAGAATTCCGCATATAAAACTATTTTGGTTGCATGCTTTCAATAAAAAAAGGCCGTCGATGGTTCCTAATTACATTATTCCTTCAGAATCTGAAATGTTGAGACTTTTAGCCAAAAATGAAGGAGTTGCTGCAACTTGGAATTGCAATGCAAGAAATTATATTAAAGAAAATAAATTGCAGCTAGTTTGGAATAGTTTTCACGTGCCAGAAGAGTTTGTGTATTTATTAGCTCCAAAGAATAATAATGTAAAGTCGTTTTTTGATATTATCGAGAAAGAATTGAAACTGTTTTTTGGTAATAGGTTATAGAATTAGTCTTAAGAAATAGATGGAAATTCGGACTTTTTAATGCTTTTTTTAGCCTGAAAAAGGCTAACTTTGAGAAAAGTAAATTTCTAAAAGGACAAATTATGAGAAAGATTGTATCGTGTTTAATATTTGGCGTTGTATTTTTTATGGCCAATTCCTGCAGTAAAAGTGACGCAGATGATGTTATAGATTGTTTTGCCGAAGCAATTTATATCAAATTGCATAATTCTACAGATCCTTCTAATCCGAAATTAATGAATTATTCTGTTGAGTATAGTGGTACAGGAACTCTAAGTGGTGTAAAATGGAATTTTGGAGATGGAACTTCGGGTACAGGTGCAACAGTTACTCATACTTATGTCGCAGCTGGCGAATATACGGCTACAGCAGAGGTGACAATTAAAAAAGACGGTTCAGAATGTACATCTAGTCCAAAACGAACTGTGACAATAAACTAGAAATAATAAACGATCATATTTGAGAGCCAATTTTATAATTTAAGCTTTTGCATTAGATTATAAAATTGGCTCTCATTCGTTATATTTGTTTGATAGTTTAGATTATGGAAAAATTACAAAATATTAGAATTGCTGTTGATGCGATTGTTTTTGGATACAAAAACAATGGTTTATATGTGCTTTTGATTGAACAGCAATTTGGCTCTTCCGAAAAATATTGGGCATTACCAGGCGGTCTAGTGCAAAATGATGAATCTTTAAACGATGCTGTAATCCGAGAATTGCATGAAGAAACAAATGTACAGCTCACTTTCATGGAACAATTGTACACTTTTGGAGATGACATTCATAGAGATTCCAGAAACCGTGTTATTTCAGTAGCGTATTATGCTTTAGTAGATGCTTCAAATTTGGAAATTAAAGCAGATACTGATGCCGAAAGAGTGCAATGGTTTAAAATAGATGAGATTCCGTCTTTGGCCTTTGACCATAATTTAATCTTAAAAAAAGGAATAGAAAGGCTTAAAGCCAAATTAACATACGAACCAATTGGTTTCGATTTACTTTCAGAAGAATTTTTGTTTTCAGATCTTGAAAACCTTTACTGCACTATTTTAGAAAAGGAAATTGACCGTCGAAATTTCAGAAAAAAAATACTCAGTTACGGTATTTTAGAAGAAACTGAAAAATTTTCACCTATTAAAACAGGTCGTCCAGCAAAACTTTTTAAGTTCAATAAGTTGAAATATAATGAGTTAATTCAAAAAGGGTTTCACTTCGAAATAAAGTTTGCGTAATTTTTACACAAAATAAATTGTTTATTCAAAATTAAATTCTACATTTGCGTATAATTAACGCAAACCAAAAAGCTATGATACTAAATCTCGACCCAAAATTCGCTCCATTTCAAAATCAGGAAGAAATCAAATTTCAAAGTTTTACATTTTCTGGAGGTGAGCCACACATTAAAATTACACCAGATTTTGATGCCAATAGAAAAGTAACCATTACACATAGATTAAATTCATTCAACGATTTAGGTTTATTGTGCGTTACGGTTGATGCGTTGCGTAGAATGGATGTTAAGATTATAGATCTTTTTATTCCGTATTTTCCAGCTGCAAGACAAGATCGTGTTATGATTCCTGGCGAACCATTATCTGTAAAAGTATATGCTGATATTATTAATGCGATGCAATTGAACAAAGTTTTTGTTTTTGATGCGCACTCAGAAGTAACTCCTGCTTTGTTGAATAATAGCACTGTAATTCCGAATTATACTTTTATAAAAGCAGTTTTAGAAAACATAGGAAATGATGTAAAACTAATTTCTCCAGACGGAGGCGCTTTGAAAAAAATCTACAAAGTATCTGAGTTTTTAGGTGGTGTTGAGGTTGTAGAATGCAGCAAAAGCCGTGATGTAAAAACTGGAAAACTATCTGGTTTTAAAGTTTACGAAGATGATTTACAAGGAATGGATTGTTTAATTGTAGACGATATCTGCGATGGAGGAGGAACTTTCGTAGGATTAGCAGAAGAATTAAAAAAGAAAAATGCCGGAAAATTATACTTAGCCGTAAGCCACGGAATCTTCAATAAAGGTTTTGAAGTTTTAAACTGCTTCGACGGAATTTTTACAACCAATTCTTTTAAAGATTTTGAAGGTGAAAGTGTTCAGGTGATTGGATTAGATCAATTGATATGAAAGTCATTTATCCAGTAAACGAAATTGAAAAGAAAGGAATCAAAATATTTCTGGCTGGAACAATAGAAATGGGAAATTCAGAAGATTGGCAGCAAAAAGTAATTAATGATTTCCAGAGTTTTTACAACGAAAAAGAGATTGTTGTTTTAAACCCACGAAGAGCCAATTGGGATTCTAGCTGGATACAATCTATACAAAATAAACAATTCAGCGATCAGGTCAATTGGGAATTAGATGCTTTAGAAAAGTCAGATTTCATCATTATGTTTTTTGATAGAAATTCTAAATCTCCGATTTCAATGCTCGAATTGGGATTGTTTGCAGATTCAAAGAAAATGCTCGTCTGTTGTGAAGAAGGTTTTTGGAGAAAGGGCAATATTGATATTGTCTGTAAACGAAAAGGGATTTCAACTTTTGAAAATTTAGAAGACTTAACTAAGGCATTAAAGAATTTAATCAATTTATAAATCCATAAAAAATGATACTAGAAGCAGCAATCGGTGATGCCTACGGAGCAGGATTTGAATTTCAGGAGTTAGATTACATTATTAAAAACAATGATTTGACTCAATATCATAAGCATGGAATGTATGCAGAAATCTATAAAAGATATACTGACGATACACAAATGGCAATTGCAATAACAGAACTTTTGTTAGAAGATGACAATTGGAATGAGGTAAAAGTGGCCGATAAGTTTGTTGAAGTTTTTCATAGAGATAAAAGAAGAGGATATTCAGACAGAGTTTATAATGCATTAGATGCGAGTAAAAACGGAACTGATTTTCTAAAAATAATTGATAACAGAAGTAGCGGAAATGGATCTGCAATGCGAGCTTACTCAATCGGACTTGTAAAAGACGTCAATCAATTGCTAGAGTTTTGTGAGATTCAAGCCAAAACATCTCATCATACAGCAGAAGGAATCAGCTGTGCTAAAAGAATAGCTCTTGCGGTTCATTTCTACAAGTATAAATTGGGAGATAAAAGTTCTTTGATTGATTTTGTAAACGATACTTTAAAAGAAAAGGAAATATACAAAGTAACATCGCCAATAGATATGCACGGTTATTTTACCACTCAAGCTGTTATCAAAATGGTTTCTGAAGCAGATTCTATGCAAGATTGTTTAAAAAGAGGAATCGATTACGGCGGAGATACAGATACTGTCGCCGCTTTGAGTATGGCGATTTTGAGTCAAAAAGAGAATTGCGAAAAAACGCTGCCAAAGTTTTTATATGATGAATTAGAAAATGGCACATACGGAAAAGATTTTCTAATCAGTTTAGATCTTAAATTAAAAGAGAAGTTTCATTGAGATTAGAAGTTTCAAGTTTCAGGTTTAAGTTGCTTTGGCAAACCTTAAAAAGAATATCTATTAACAGTTTTAGGATAATGTTTCAAATGGCAAGTTCAGTGCACAACCTGAAACTTGAAACAAAGAAAACCTGAAACAAAAACAACCAAAATATTATGAGCGACGATTTAAAACCAAGATTTATTGAATCTTTAAGAAGAAACAATGATCAGATAAGAGAAGACAGAGCCAAAGTAATTGGTGAAGATTCTGAATTAATATACAGAAGAAGAGTCGAAGATATCGAATTAAAAATCAAAAGACTCGAAAGAGAACAAGAAGGATTAATTGATATTAGTCCGCTGGATAAAAACAGTTTGACTTTTGCCGATTTTCAGCCAGAAGCCTTTGTTCAGAAAGACATGGAACTTTCGCTGACGATTAGAAATTTAAACATCCAGTTTGAGGTTACAAAAAAGAGATTTGAATATTTATTTGGTAAAAAATATTAATCATGGGAGGTACAAGATACGATATAAGCGCTCGTTTGAGCAGAGCAGAAGCAGCAGGTTACGGAAAAAAATCGGCCAGCGAGATATTTACACAGAATGCATTGCATAAGGCTCACGAATCTATGAATCCGAATGGAGTGATTTTTAGAGAAGCAAGAGATTCAGATGTTCATCCAAACACGGTTCCGATTATTTTAGGATTGGACGTTACAGGAAGTATGGGGCATATTCCACACGAATTGATAAAAGATGGGCTTCCAAAATTGATGGGAGGAATTATTCAAGGAGGCGTTCCAGATCCAGCACTTTTATTCTTAGGAATTGGAGATCATGAATGTGACCGATATCCGTTACAAGTCGGACAGTTTGAATCTGGTGACGAAGAATTGGATATGTGGTTAACAAGAACGTATATCGAAGGTGGAGGTGGAGGAAACGCTGGTGAAAGCTATCTTTTAGCATGGTATTTTGCAGCATTTCACACGAAAACAGATGCATTCGAAAAAAGAGGACAAAAAGGATTATTGTTTACAGTGGGTGATGAGCCAGGTTTGAAAACGCTTCCAGCTTCGGCAATTAAAGAAATTATGGGTCAAGGACAACAGACTTATACACATCTTGAATTATTGGCAGAAGCTCAAAAAAGATACGATGTATATCACATTAGTGTTTTGCATTCAGGACAAGCCATCGACGCGGATGTAGAATGGAAACAATTATTGGGACAAAACTGTTTGTCAATTGAGGATCACAGAGAAATTCCAAACGTAATTAAAAAGATCATCTGCGATAAACATAAAAGTTCTGGTTTAGGAACAATACCGGTTTCTGATGCAAGTGATAGCAGTTTGGATAATATACAAATGCTTTAAAAGTTTCTCAGATTTCTTAGTAATGAAAAATTATGCTCGCAAAGTCGCGGAGACGCAAAGATTCTTAATTAGAAAGTTAAGTTAAAAGAAAAACTTAGTGACTTAGCGCCTTTGCGAGATTAAAATAGCAACAAAATGAAAACAGCGAAAATAGTTATAGGTTTAGGATTTGGCGATGAAGGAAAAGGCATAACAACAGATTTTCTGGCAAGACAAAATCCTGAATCTATTGTTATTCGCTTTTCAGGAGGGCAACAGGCCGCTCATACTGTTATGATCGACAATAGAAAACACGTGCATTCGAGTTTTGCAAGTGGAGCACTCCGTGGTCTTCCGTCTTATTACAGCGAACACTGTACGATTCATCCACTCTTTTTATACAACGAAAGAGAAGAATTAAAAGAAAAAGAAGCTAATCTGGATTTGTACATTCATCCTTTAGCAAAAATTACCACTCCTTTTGATGTCTGGCACAACAGAGGAAATGTGCGAAACATTGAAAATGGAACCTGCGGAAAGGGTATTGGTTCAACCATGAAAAGAAACGAAGGTCCGTATAAATTGTTTGCCATCGATTTGATTGCGCCTCGAGAAATGCTTTTAGAAAAACTAAACCAAATCGCTTATTACTATGGTTTTTTAAACGAAAGTGAAATCGACGAAGAAGTCAATCAATATCTAGAAGCAATCGATAAAATACAATGGAATATTGTCGATTATACGTTTCTTTCAAAATACGAAAATCTGATTTTTGAAGGCAGTCAAGGAATTTTGCTAGATATGGATCATGGTGTTTTTCCGAATGTTACTTATGCCAATACCACTTCAAAAAATGCAATTGAAATCTGTAATAAACTAAAAATTGAAGATGTCGAAGTGTACTACGCAACCAGAAGTTACACCACAAGACACGGTCACGGCTGGATGCCAAATGAAAGAGAAATACAATTAAAAAACAACGAAGAAGAAACCTGCGTTTTTAACGAATATCAAAAACATCTTAGATTTGGGGAGCTGGATTATGATTTGTTGAATTACGCTTTAAAATTAGATGCCGCTTATAGTCAGAATGCAAAAAGAAATTTGGTTGTAACGTGCATGGATCAGTTAGAAAAGGATTATGAATTTGAAAAACTAACAACAGATTTCGATACCATTTACGGATCATTTTCTCCAGATTCAAAAGATTTTAAAAAGATTACTTCTTTGTATTAATAATTAGAAAAAATGAAATACAATATAGAAAATATAGTTCCAGAAAGTAAGTTTTTGTTTTTCTGGGGACACCAGCCAAGTAAAGACGGAACGATTACTAAAACCTGTTTCAGCCAATGGTGGTTAAGTTCGTTCGAAGTTAATGATGTAACTTATAAAACAACTGAACACTGGATGATGGCCAAAAAAGCGGAATTGTTCAAGGATCAGGAAATTTTAGAAAAAATCATAAAATGCAATTCGCCTGCCGAAGCCAAAAAACTAGGTCGCAAAGTGAGAAATTATGATGACAGAATCTGGTTAGAAAACCGATTTGAAATTGTAAAAGAAGGAAACTATCATAAATTCAGTCAAAATCCTGATTTGAAAACATTTCTCTTAAACACAAACGATAGAGTTATTGTAGAAGCGAGTCCAGTAGATTCAATTTGGGGAATCGGAATGGCAAGCGATCATACAGAGGCGCTAAATCCTGAAAAATGGAAAGGTTTGAATCTTTTAGGTTTTGCTTTGATGGAGGTTAGGGATGAATTGAGATAAATTTTGGAGATGAAAATAGAACTTCTAAAAGCAGATATAACAGAAATTGAGGTTGATGCGATTGTTAATGCCGCAAATACTTCCCTGTTAGGTGGAGGAGGAGTTGATGGAGCTATCCACAGAAAGGGAGGAAAAGCTATTTTAGAGGAATGCATCCAAATTCGCAATAAGCAAGGCGGATGTAAAACAGGCGAAGCGGTTATAACGACAGCAGGAAATCTACCTTCAAAATATGTTATTCATACAGTCGGATCAGTTTGGAATGGTGATAAAGAAGAGAAATCTAAATTACTGGCTGATTGCTATACGAATAGTTTGAATCTCGCCATTCAAAATGGAATTAAATCTATTGCTTTTCCAAATATAAGTACTGGAATTTATCATTTTCCAAAAGATAAAGCAGCAGAAATTGCTGTAAAAACCGTAAAAGATTTTGAAAAATCTGTTGAAATAGAAAAAGTGATATTTGTCTGTTTCGATGATGAAAATTATAAGATTTACAAAAGTCTTTTGCAGATCGAAGATGTTCCGTAGGAACATTTCATCGGTAGAAAAAAAATATTTATTATGAATGAACAAATAGCAAAGAGCGTCAGCAAATTTCTAAGTCTGGTGCTCAGACATTCGCCGGAAAAAATCGGATTAAAATTAGACGAAAACGGCTGGGCAGATGTCGAAGAATTAATAGCAAAATGTAATAAAAAAGGGAATCGTCTCGACGCCGAACTTTTAGATTACGTAGTAGAAAATAACGATAAAAAGCGTTTTGCTTACAATGAAGATAAAACCAAAATACGTGCAAGTCAGGGACATTCGATTTCAGTTGAATTGAATTTAGCCGAAACAGAACCTTCAGAATATCTGTATCATGGAACGGTTGGAAAGTTTATGGAAAGCATCAAAAATGATGGTTTGAAAAAAATGAGCCGTCAGCACGTACATCTTTCAAAAGACAAGGAAACGGCAGCAAAAGTAGGAAGCAGAAGAGGAGTTCCGCAGATTTTAACCGTTAGAAGCGGAGCCATGTTTAGAGACGGATTCAAATTTTATTTATCCGAAAATAATGTTTGGCTGACTGATGAGGTTCCAGCAAAGTACATTGAGTTTGCATCATAATAAACAGATTGCTTTAGATATAAAACTTTCCAAGAAACAATTTTAATAATTCCTAAATACGTAATCATGTTAAATATTATTAATGAAGAAAAGGAAATTTACACAATCGATAATTTTCTTAGTGTTGAAGAGTGTAATGAGTTAATAGAGAGAAGTGAACAAATTGGTTTTGAAGAAGCTGAAGTAAATGTTGATGGCGCGCAAAAAATGATGAAAATGGTACGTAATAACGAACGTATCATGTATCAGGATGATGAATATGCTTCTTTATTATGGCAGAAATTGGAGCCTTATGTTAGGAGAGAAGTAGGAAATACTACAGCTATAGGATTAAATGAGATGTTTAGGTTCTATAAATATAATCCGAGTCAGCGTTTTAAAATGCATATTGACGGAAGTTATAAACGAAATGAATTTGAATCTAGTTATTACACATTTCTTATTTATCTGAACGATGGTTATGAAGGGGGAGAAACAAAATTTGCTTCGGGTGAAATTATCGAACCTAAAATGGGATCAGCCCTTATTTTTGAGCATAAACAGCGTCACGAAGGAGCTGCTTTGATTTCGGGAATAAAATATGTTTTAAGAAGTGATATTATGTATAAACGCAAAGACAGTATTTAATTAATGAAAAGAACAATAGTTTTTGGAGACATTCACGGGGGATTAAAAGCTTTGGTTCAATTACTGGACAGAATTGATGTGTCTGAAAATGGTCGGCTAATTTTCTTAGGAGATTATGTAGATGGTTGGAGCGAATCGGCTCAGGTTATTGATTTTCTTATTGAATTATCTCAAAAACACGAATGTATTTTCATAAAAGGAAATCACGATGTCTGGTGTCAAGAATGGTTGATGAATGATGTTATAAACGATATTTGGTTTTTGCATGGAGGAAAATCGACTATAGAAAGTTATCAGAATATTGATTTTTCAGAAAAAGAAAAGCATCGTCAGTTTTTCAATAATATGAAAGATTACTTTGTAGACGAAAACAACAATTTGTTTATTCATGCTGGATTTTCATCGATGCACGGACCAGAAAAAGAGCATTACAAAACCAATTATTCGTGGGACAGAACGCTTTGGGAAATGGCTCTGACCATGGATAAAAGAATCCCAAAAGATTCACTGTCATATCCAAAACGATTACTGCTTTTTAATGAAATTTATATTGGTCACACACCAACACTTCATTATAATGTCGAAATTCCGATGCAAGGATGTAATGTTTGGAATATTGATACTGGAGCAGGTTTTTATGGTAAATTAACTTGTCTGGATGTTGAAACGAAAGTTTTTTGGCAAAGTGATGCTGTGCAGACGCTTTATCCTAACGAAAAAGGAAGAAATAAGTAAAAATGAAAAACAAAATAGAATCAGGTTTATTTGGATTGGCAATTGGAGACGCTTTAGGAGTTCCGGTTGAATTTAAGTCGAGAAAGTACCTAAAAGAAAATCCAGTTATTGAAATGTTTGGTTTTGGAACACATCATCAGCCAATAGGAACATGGAGCGATGATAGTTCACTTGCTTTTTGTCTGGCAGAAAGTTTATGTTCGGGTTATGACTTAGCGGATATCGCTAGAAATTTCGTAAAATGGTATGGTGAAGAATTATGGACACCGCATGGAAGAGTTTTTGATATTGGAATAGCGACTACTCATGCGATTCACAATATAGCCAAAGGGCATCAGCCAGATTTATGCGGAGGTTTTTCTGAAAGCGATAACGGAAATGGTTCCTTAATGCGTATTTTGCCATTGGTTTTTTATCTTCAAAAAGAAGATGATATTGAAATCATTTATAAAAAAGTAAAAGAAGTTTCGTCCATAACGCATGCTCATTTCCGTTCGGTATTTGCTTGTTTCATTTATGTTGTTTATTGTTTGGAGATTCTAAAAGATAAAGATAAATTCGAAGCTTATAAAGAAATGCAAAATATCGTAACAAAATTCCTAGAAAGCAAAGAATTTAATCGAGTAGAAATTGGATTGTTTGATAGAATTTTAAAAAATGATATTTCTGCATATCCAGAAAATGAAATTTATTCATCAGGTTATGTACTTCATAGTTTAGAAGCGAGCTTTTGGTGTTTTTTAAATTCCGATTCTTATGAAGAAACCGTTTTAAAAGCGGTTAATTTAGGCGAAGATACCGATACAACAGGAGCAATCGCAGGCGGACTTGCAGGAATTTATTATGGAATTGACAATATTCCACAAAAATGGATCGACAATTTAGTCAGATCCAATGATATTAAAGATTTAGCAGAACGATTATCACATTAAATATAAATAGAAAATATATGAACCCACTATTATTAACCGACGGTTACAAAGTTGACCACAGAAGACAATACCCAGACGGAACAACATTAGTATATTCTAACTGGACACCTCGTAAATCAAGAATTGAAGGATTGGATGAGGTTGTATTTTTCGGATTGCAGTATTTCATCAAAAAATATATTATTCATGATTTTGAAGAGTATTTCTTTAAAAAATCAAAAGAAGAAGTAGTGGCTAAATACGCTCGCAGAATCAATAATTATTTGGGAGAAAACCAGGTAGGAACTAAACACATCGAAGATTTACATGATTTAGGATATATTCCGATGGTTTTTAAAGCTTTGCCAGAAGGAGCAAGCGTTCCGTTGCGAGTTCCAATGTTTACCATGTACAATACTATTCCAGAGTTTTTCTGGCTGACGAATTATTTTGAAACCTTACTTTCTGCTGTAATTTGGCTGCCTTGCAACTCTGCTACAATTGCAAAAGAGTATAGAAAAGTTTTAGATAAGTATGCAGACCTGACTTCTTCTGTTCCAGAATTTGTAGACTGGCAGGCGCACGATTTCTCAATGCGAGGAATGGGCGGAATCGAAGCGGCTTTAACTTCTGCAGCTGGACACTTATTGAGTTTCACTGGTTCTGATACTATTCCAGCAATAGATTTCTTAGAAGAATATTACAAAGCCAATTCAGATCAAGAGTTGGTTGCAGGTTCAGTAGCCGCAACAGAACATTCTGTTATGTGTATGGGAACTACTGAAGGCGAGTACGAAACTTTTAAAAGATTAATTACAGAAGTATATCCAAAAGGAATTGTTTCTATCGTTTCTGATACTTGGGATTTATGGAAAGTTTTAACCGATTATTTGCCAAGATTGAGAGAAGATATCGTTTCAAGAGAGGGTAAAGTCGTAATTCGTCCTGATAGTGGTGATCCAGTAGATATTATCTGTGGAAATCCAAACGGAAAAACAGAACAAGAGAAAAAGGGCGTTATCGAATTGCTTTGGGATGTTTTTGGCGGTACAACAAACGCGAAAGGATTCAAAGAATTGGTTCCGCAAATTGGAGCGATTTATGGAGATAGCATCACCGTAGCAAGAGCAACTCAAATCTGCGAAAGATTAAAAGAAAAAGGATTTGCTTCTACAAATGTTGTTCTTGGAATAGGATCTTTCACCTATCAATACAACACTAGAGATACTTTCGGATTTGCAATGAAAGCAACTTACGGAGAAGTAAACGGAGAGGGAAGAGCGATCTTCAAAGATCCGATCACAGATGACGGAACTAAAAAATCGGCTAAGGGATTGATGAAAATTGATTTAATCGACGGAAAGTATCACTTAACTGATAATGTTTCTTGGGAAGAAGAAAAACAAGGTGAATTGAAGGAAGTTTTTAGAGATGGAAAACTTTTGGTTGATCAATCACTGAGTGAAATAAGAACGAGAGTGAAAAATGAAGTAAGCGTTGAAGCTTAATTATAGCCAAAAGCTTGAATTTTATGTTCAGGCTTTTTTTATGATTGTGTCTCAATTCAGTTTGTCAGGAATGACAAGATTGTGTGTATAGTCTTAATGAATTGCCTCCAGTTTTAACTGGAGGTAAAAAATATCTGCAATCTGGATAGGCTTTAGCCAAACTATCGCAATTTTGGCTAAAGCCATTTATTGCTAAAAAATAAAAAGCCTCCAGTTAAAACTGGAAGCAATTTAAAGGGATGTTTTAAGCGCAATATTTTGCTTTAAATTCTGTGATGTCTTTATTTGAATTGAATTTTACCATGTTAACACCTTCTTTATAATCAATTTTCTTTTCTTGAATCAATTTTCCAATTAAAAATTCAAAAAGAATGTAAGATCGATGCTCTTCATTAATAAAATTTAAATATTCCTTTTTGAAAGGAATTTTGTCCTCAGTAATAATATGAATCAAAGAATTTTGCAATTCATCAAGATGACGTTCTGAATTTAATTGAAAGTGTTTTTCTATTTTAATTCCATTATGTGTAAATGAAATTAGATTTTCGACACCATTTCCATACATAGGACCATATCTGTAATTTTTTGTTTTTTCTCCTGAGAATGAGTTTCCATAAATTAATAAATTCTCCAATTCAGAATATTTAAATTCAATCTCATTAATGATTAAGAAGTTTTCTTTAAATGAAATTACACCCTCTAAGTATCCGTTAAGATTTTCAAATTCTGTTAGTCTGATAAAATAACTACTGAAATTTATCAAAAAAGCGAAAAATGCGGGATAATGAACCCATTGAGGAAATTTATAATTGTAAAAATTCTCGATAAATAAGCATGGTAATGAGTAGGCAATGAGCACAGCAAGTGAATACCAGCAAATTTTTTCGGACTTAGTTAAATTAAGACCTTTTGATTTTTCAGGAATAAAAATTGAAGCAGAAAAAAGCATCTACTTCTTATAAAAATTATTATGATCAATATATTCCCAAACCTTTCGAGGCAATAAAGGCTGAATATTTTTACCCTCTTTAATGCTATTTCGAATAAAAGTTGAAGAAATTTCTACAATAGGTGCATCGATTACATGAATTTTCGGATGCGATTTTAATTCCAGATTTTCAGGTTCATCAGAAATTCTCGGATACACATAAATATTATGATTTTCAAGAATCACTTCATAATTTCGCCATTTGTGAAGCGTTTTCAGGTTGTCTTCGCCCATAATTAAAGAAAATTCATGATTTGGATATTTTTCTTGTAAATGAGCGAGTGTAATCACTGTGTAACTTGGTTGAGGTAATTTAAACTCAATATCTGACGGTTTTATCTTCGGATAATCTTCTGTTGCCAGATAGACCATTTGCAAACGCTGCTGGTCGTCTAATAAAGTTGCTTTCTTTTTTAACGGATTGTGAGGTGTAACGACCATCCAAATCTGATCTAAATCTGCAAACTCAGCCATATGATTAGCAATGATCAAATGACCAACATGTATAGGGTTATATGTTCCGAAGTAAAGACCTATTTTCATTTTGTATAGTTTCGCAGAGAGTTGCTAAGATAACACAAAGATTCGCAAAGTTTAAAAATGTTTTGCGAATCTCCGTGTTTGTCCTCGTGAATCTTTGCGTAATAAAATTACTTATTTACGAACTCTTTCACTAATTGATATGCTTCTTCTTTAGCAGTATCTAAATCGTAGTTTTTAATAATGGTGTCAAATTGAGGAGCAGTTGCCAATTCAACCGAAGCTTTTGCAATACGCATATTAATTTTGTCTTCACTTTCTGTAGAACGCTGTTTTAATCGGCGTTTTAATTCGTCAACACTTGGAGGTTTAACAAAAACAGCTAAAGTTTCTTCTGGAAATTTATGTTTAATGCGAAGACCGCCAACCACGTCAATATCAAAAATGACATTTTTTCCAAGAGCCCAGATTCTTTCAATCTCCGATTTTAAAGTTCCATAGAAATTGTCGCGGTAAACTTCTTCCCATTCTAAGAAATCCTCAGCTTTAATGTGCTTTTTGAATTCTTCTAGCGAAATGAAATAATAATCCTTTCCGTGTACTTCTTCACCGCGTGGTGCACGCGATGCTGCCGAAATCGAAAATTCAAGATTTAAATCTTCTTGTCCTAATAAATGTTTTACGATAGTTGTTTTACCTGAGCCTGAGGGTGCCGAAAAAACAATTAATTTTCCTTTGTTCATTGTGTTGGTTATGTGTGATCTGTCTTTAAAAGTTAAATTCCTTTTCTAGAACAGATAGTAATTCATTATATGAAATTAATTCGTCGACTGTTGGATAATACTTTAAGTAAGTTTTAGGATTGTCGAAATAGAAACTGTTTTTGGTTTTTCCATTTCTAACATATACTTTATATTCAACTCCGTCTAGAACTTGTTTTTTTATTCTAGAGATTACTTGTTCGCCTCTGTCTAAATCAATTTTTGGTTTGCCAAATTTATATCTAATGGCTTCCATGTTCGGAAGGAACTCGACATTTGTAATAAGTAAATTAAGCCAAATTAATTCTGGATCTTTTGGTTTTAATTTACCAATACTTTCTTTTGGAAAACGAATTTCATCAATTTTGGTTACACTTTTAATGTTTTTGAAAAACCAAAATTTCTGAGCAATCCATTCATTAGTCTGATCTTTGAATAATCTTAAAATTTCAGTTTTACTTGTAAAAGAATCTTTATAAATGCGAATTTCTTGCTGATGTTCTAAAGTGTTTGGTATTTCTAAAACTTTGTTTATTTCAGATACTTCTTGACTGAAACAATTGAATATTGTGAAAAAGATAAAGACAAGATAATATTTCATTTTTAAAGAACATTCAATACTTGCTCCTTGATTTTCTCCAATTCATCTTTCATCATCACGACTAATTTCTGCATTTGAGCATGATTAGATTTAGAACCCATGGTATTGATTTCACGCCCCATTTCCTGAGTGATAAAACCAAGTTTTCTTCCGTTGGCTTCAGAACCATTTAAAGTTTCCAAAAAGTAATCTAAATGATTTCCTAAACGTACTTTTTCTTCTGTAATATCTAGTTTCTCTAAATAATAGATTAATTCCTGTTCAAAACGATTTTCATCAACATTAACTTGCAATTCTGAAATCGCAGTTTGCAAACGATCTTTTATAGCTTGTACACGCTCTGGATCAAGTGCCAAAGTATCGTTCATATATTGGCGAATGTTTCCAATTCGGAAATTGAATTCTTTTTCAAGTGCTTCTCCTTCATCTTTTCTGAAATTTAAGATGTTTTGAAGTGCTTCGTCAATAATTACCTGAATTTGCTCCCAATCATTTTCATCAATTTCTTCGCGTTCTGTTTTTAATGTATCTGGCATACGAACAGCCATTTTCATTAATTCAGTTTCGTCAGCATCGGGATTTACTTCTTTTAATTGTGCGATATAATTTTTTACAACAGGTACATTTACTTTGGTTGAAGTCTGCTCTGCAGTGCTTTCTACATAAATTGCAAAATCAATTTTACCTCTTTCCAGTTTGGTCGAAATGAGAGTTCGTAAACCAAGTTCCAATTCGCGGTAAACTGATGGCATTCTTACATTCAAATCTAAACCTTTACTGTTTAGGGATTTTACTTCAACGGTAATTTTTTTTGTAGGCAATTGCAAAGAAGCTTTGCCAAACCCTGTCATAGATTGTATCATATAATTGAGTATAAAGGCGCAAAGATAAATAAAAGTTTGCTCTATTTGGTTGGAAATTAGTGTTCAGTCGCAGTTTTCAGTTTAACAGAAAAGAAAATAGCTTTTTAGCTCAGGACATTTATCACTTCGGCTATATTTTTTTGGCTGTTGCCGATGTAAATTTTACCATCAATAATAAAAACGGGGCGGCTTAAGAAAGTATAATGTTCCAAAATGTATTTTTTGAAATCGGCTTCTGTTAAAGATTGGTCTTTAAGTCCCATTGACTTGTATAACTGTGCTTTTTTGCTAAATAATGCTTCGTAGCTTCCAGAAAGTTTGTGCATTTCTTCCAATTGTTCTTCAGTGATTGGATCTTGTTTAATATCTTGAAAAACAAGATTGTTTTCAGGTAAACTTTTGATGATTTTTCTGCAGGTATCACAAGATGATAAATAATATATTTTGTTCATTTTTTTTATGGATTTGTTAGAATGCAAAGAAAATCCATTTAAAACTTAAAAATGACTAATTTTAGAAAAAAAATAAAATTATGAGTTCAGTTTTTGATGTACAAAAAACAATAAGAGAAGTTCTTTTGAAAATCTTAGATAGTCATTCATTAGAGCAATTAAACAAAGTTCCAGATGGTTTTAGTAATAATATTATTTGGAATATTGGACATTGCGTTTCTTCGCAGCAGCTTTTGGTTTATAAATTGTCTGGTCTTCCCACAATGGTTTCTGAAGATTTCATCAATAAATACAGAAAAGGAACCAAACCAGAAGGAGATGTTTCTCAAGCTGAAGTTGATGAAATTAGAACATTGCTTTCAACAACTTTAGAAAAAACAAAAAATGATTTTGAAAGCGGTCTATTCGTTGATTATCATGAATACACTACAAGTATGGGATTTACACTTCGTCATGTTCAAGGTGCTTTAGATTTTAATAATTATCATGAAGGACTTCATACTGGAGTTGTAATGGCGCTAAGAAAATTGGTTTAAATAAAAAAGTCCCGCTTTAAGCGGGACTTTTTTATTCGATTATGGTTTCGATAGTAACTTTCATTGCTCCGGCACCTTTATTTTTTGCGATATCCATAAAAGCTCTTTTTGACAAATCGATTTCGCGGGTTTTTACAAATGGGCCGCGATCGGTAATTTTTACTATTACAAATTTGCCATTGGCTTCATTTGTTACTTTTACTCTCGTTCCAAAAGGAAGCTTTTTGTGAGCAGCTGTATAGTTGTTGTTGTTAAATCGGCTTCCATTAGCTGTTCTTTTTCCATTAAAACGATCTGCATAGTAGGAGGCATGAGCGTTTTTTTTGTATGGTCTAAGTTTTAAACCTTTGTCTGTAAAAACCGAGTCCGGTAATGGAACAATAAGTGGTTTTACATTCTTAACAGTATCTTGGATAATTTTAGGTTCTGTTGTAGGTTTGGTCTGGCTTATCATGTAAGTAAAGCCGCTAATTAGGGTTAAAGCGATTGTGGCGAATAAAATGTTTGTTTTATTTCTCATGGGTTATTTTTTTTCAGACTTGGGGGGAGTTTGTACAAATAATATGCCGAGATAAAAAAAGCCCTGATTAAGGGCTTTTAATTGGTATTTTCTAGAACCAAAGGTTCCATGGAATTCTACTTAAAATAAGCAATAATCCTAATCCGTAAAAAATAGCAAAGGTTTTAAATTTAGCTTCGCTATTAACTAATTTTTTATGTTTAGACCATCCGATAGTGATTAGGATGATAGCAATAATATTAATTAGAGGGTGCTCTAATGATGTTAATCTTAATTCTGCATTAGACATTTGCCCGAAAGCGTCTTTTCCAAGCGGAGAGACAAAATATAAGATTAAACCAATCAATAATTGAGTGTGTGTACCAATTAAAGCAAATAAAGCGATTTTACGATCTTTAGCTGTAAACTCTTTTTTTGAAGTTACCCCGATGATGGCATTAACCACTGCAACCACTAAAAGAAGTAATGCTAAGTATGCCCAGCCAGAGTGGAATTTTTGTAGAAAATTATACATAAACTGTGTTTTTTGTTCAAAACAAATATAACAAAAAAGGCTATAAAAAAACGGCATTAAACTTAAAAGTCAATGCCGTTTTTATTATTTATTTAGATTCTAAATTTTAGAAATCGTAACGTAAACTAAAGTTCCAAGTTCTTCCGAATCCGAAGAAAACCTGATTAACATTTGCTACTCCTTGGTAAAGCATTCCATTAGAAGCATATGTTCCTTTAGATCCTACTGGTTGTCCAGATGCTACTGGTAAGAAATCATCTGCAAATGTGTTAGTTCTAGACTCAGCAATGTAGATCTTATCAAATAAGTTATTGATGTTTAATCTGAAATTAACTGATTTGTCTTTATCTTTTCCTACTAACATTTTGTATGAGAAACCAGCGTCAAATAATCCGTAAGAAGGCAATTGTAAAGCGCCTTTGTTGTTTGGATCTGAGAAGTTAATTGGGCTTAATCCAGCATACAATTTGTCGTTGTAGTTGTAATTAGCATCAAGAGTAACTCTTGTTAAAACTTCATAAGAAGCTCCTAAAGAAGCAGTTAATTGAGCAGCGTCTCCAACTTTTACTTTGTCCATGTATACAGGAGTTGCTGTATAACCTACTACTGGAGTATTATCTGCTTGGTAGTAAGCGTTAACAGTTGCGTTTCCTTTATACTCCCAAATACCGTAAGAGAACATAGCATTAACTTTAAACTTGTCAGTAATATTAGAATAAGCCTCTATTTCAGCTCCAGAGTGTACCTCATTAAGACCAACATATTCTGTATATGTACTTGCGTCAGTTGGTAATGCATTACCTTTTAAGTATCTATCATTCCAAGTTGTGTTGTACAAGTTAAGAGTTGCATTGAAGAATCTTGAACGGAAACCATATCCAGCCTCAAATCCGATAATTTTTTCGTTTGTAAGGTTAGGGTTTACAGTAGACCTGTTGTTTGGATAAACCGAGTTAAAGAATGGTTGTCTTGAATAGTATCCAGCATTAACATAAACATTATGTTTTTCGTTGATGTTGTAGTTAGCTCCTCCTTTTACGTTACCTCCTAAGATGTTTTTGTAATCTGTAGATGACAATGGATCTGTTGGTAAGTAAACGAAATCATCTTCTCTCTTAAACCCTTGTTGAGAAATAGCTCCCTGAACAAATGCAGTTAAATTATCTTTAGAGTACTCTAATTGAGTAAATGCTCCATACCATCTTACTTTTCCAGTACTGTTAAATGAGATTTTTTCGTATTGTCTATCATCAAAAACATTCCATTGAACTTTTGTAGCATAAGTTTCTGTAAGGTGTCTTCCTGCAGGTTTTAAACTTGCAACGTTATTGTCAAAAAACTCATCACCACCTAATCTATCATTAACTACTGTAAAGTGGTATCCTGTATAAGTTCTAGCATCGATACCAAAATCTAATGTTAAAGTGTTAGATAGTTTTTTGTTTAAGTTGATTAACGCACCAAACCAGTCATGAGAGTTGATAGATGAAGTTTGAGAAATACCTGAAGTAGTATTGTAAACATAAGGAGATGTGGCAGTTCCAGCACCTGTTCTACCAGTTGATGAACTGTTTTGGTAAACACCACCAATTTGTGTTCTTGTTCTGTTTGCTCCATTAAAGAAAACACTTCCTGTACCATTGTTCCAAGCTTGGATTTTGTTGTAATCAACCATTCCGTTTGGTAATAAGAAAGCAGAACTGTTGTATAAGTTTCCTCCAATACCACCCGTAGCACTTGCACCAGCTCCACGACCCATAGAAGCGTAAAGAACAGAAGAAAGTTTTGTAGTTTCGTTGATTTTATAATCCCAGTTAAGAGAAGCTACTGGTTTATGATAGTAGTTTTTTCTGATGTTATAATCTTCACCATTTAAAGTTCCCGCGTCAGCATTGTATCTGATATTTGGTTCAGTAAGAGAACCATATTTTTGGTAAGTAGCGATTGTAGATACAGTAGATCTTTGGTTGTGCCATTGTGGCGCTCCTGTTACTGTTAGCTGGAAATCGTGTTTGTCATTTTTAGTAGTATATCCTAAAGCTACAAAGTAGTTAGATCCTTCAAATGGAGTACCATTAACGTACCCGTCTCCCATTGTTTGAGATAATAAAACAGAAGCAGAAAGTCCGTTTGATAATTTACCTGTGTTGTAAGAACCTTGAATTTTAAAGTTTCTTGCATTACCAAATCCAGAAGAGAAAGATCCTCCTTCTTTTTTGTCTGAAGATCTAGTTACAATGTTGATTGTTCCCCCTACAGATGGTGTAGCTAATTTAGAAGAACCTAGACCTCTTTGAACCTGCATAGCAGATGTTACATCTGATAAACCTGCCCAGTTACTCCAGTAAACAGAACCATTTTCCATGTCGTTAACTGGCATACCGTTAATCATAACCGCGATGTTATTTTGGTTGAAACCACGAATATTAATTCTAGCGTCTCCAAAACCACCGCCTGATTTAGTAACATAAACAGAAGGTGTGTTTCTTAAAATCTCTGGAAACTCTTGAGTTCCAAGTTTTTCTTGAATTTCAGCAGCTTTAATTGTAGAAACAGCTACTGGAGTTTTTCTGTCTTTTGCAATATCTACAACTGTACTTTTTACGACAATCTCGCTCAATTCGTTAGAATTTGAAGCTAAAGTGATTGTTCCTAAATTTGTAGTTGCACCATTTGCTACTGTAAATTTTACAGTTTGGTTGTCATAACCTAAAAAAGAGATAACAATCTCTCCTGTGCTTGATGGTGAAGTAAGGGTAAATTTACCATCAAAATCTGTTGAAGTTGCTATAGTAGATCCTTTGATCACTACATTTGCTCCTGGTAAACCTCCTGTTCCGTCGGTAATTTTACCAGTAACTTTTCCTTGAGAAAATACGGTCGAAACTATCATAAAAAATAGTCCAGTCAGTAACCAATTTTTCATTTTCTTCATTTTGTTATTGAGTTTATTGTTTTTGGCAAAATTATAACAAATAACTCAGATAATGTTATCGAAATGTTAAGAAAAAACAGTTTTGTCTTTTGTGCTGCGTATTAAAATGAATTTTTCTTTTTTCATTAAAAAAAATATTGTTTCGTTGAATTTATATAAAGTTTTTTTGTTAAAAATGTAATTATTTGAATTATGCTGTAAGTCAAAACATGTAAATTGACGGGTAATTCTGCTTTTTGTCGGTATTTTATATAAAAAACGCCCTAATTTTACTAGTAATTAGGACGTTTCAAAAGTTAGAGAATATTTAAAAAAATGTATTCTATTTGTTTTTTAAAAAATGATTTAACAAAAATGAAGTCGAGCTATCGTGACTCTTAACGGTCTTAGAATTGATCTCATCTAAGATAGAATTCGCCAATTGTTTGCCTAATTCAACACCCCATTGATCAAAACTGAAAATGTTCCAGATAACTCCTTGAACAAAAATCTTATGTTCATACAATGCAATTAAAGAGCCTAAACTTTTTGGTGTAAGTTTTTGAATCAAAATAGTATTGGTTGGTTTGTTTCCAGTGAAAATTTTAAAAGGCAATAAATAAGAAGCTTTTTCAGCTGCTAATCCTTGCTTGTCAAATTCTGCCTGAACTTGTGCTTCTGTTTTTCCGTTCATTAAAGCTTCTGTCTGAGCAAAAAAGTTAGACATTAATTTATTATGATGATCTTCGTTTCCGTAAAGTGGTTTTACGAATCCGATAAAGTCTGTTGGGATTCTTTTTGTTCCTTGGTGAATTAATTGGAAGAAAGCGTGTTGGGAATTTGTTCCTGGTTCTCCCCAGATAATTGTTCCTGTTTGGTAGTTAACAGGTTTTCCATCACGGCCAACGCTTTTCCCGTTACTTTCCATAAAAGCTTGTTGTAAATACGGAGCTAATTTTGATAAATATTGCGTGTAAGGAATCAAAGCTTCGCTTTCGGCACCATAAAAATTATTGTACCAAACACTTAACAAAGCTAAAATAACTGGAATGTTTTCATCAAATTCTGCTGATTTGAAATGCTCATCCATTTCATTTGCTCCTTTCAGTAAGTCATTGTAATTGTCAAAACCAACTGCCAATGCAATGCTTAAACCAACAGCGCTCCAAAGAGAAAATCTTCCTCCAACCCAGTCCCACATTGGGAAAACGTTACTTGGATTAATTCCGAATTCTGTTACTTTTTGAATGTTTGTAGAAACTGCTACGAAATGTTTAGCGATATCTTCTTGAGAAGCCGATTTTAAAAACCATTCTTTAATTGTTTCAGAATTTGAAAGTGTTTCTTGAGTAGTAAAAGTTTTAGAAACAATTACAAAAAGCGTTGTTTCTGGATTTAGTTTTTTGATGACTTCATTTACGTGGTCACCGTCAACATTGGAAACGAAATGTGTGTTCAAGTGGTTTTTGTAAAACTGTAAAGCTTCAACAGCCATAACAGGACCAAGGTCAGAACCACCAATTCCAATATTTACAACATCAGTAAAAGCTTTTCCAGTGTATCCTTTTCTTTCTCCAGAAATTACTTCTTGAGTAAAGTTTTTGATTTTATTTTTTACTTCGTAAACTTCAGGAATTACATTTTCTCCATCTACTTTGATAACTGCAGATTCTGGAGCACGTAATGCTGTATGTAAAACGGCACGATTTTCTGTTTGATTGATTAATTCCCCGCCAAAATATTGTGCAATTGCATCTTTCAATCCAATTGAGTTTGCTAATTCTAATAAAAGAGAAACCGTTTCCTGACTAATATTATTTTTTGAATAATCTACTAAAAAATCATTCCATTGCAAGTTGAATTTTTCAGCACGCGCACTATCTTGTTGAAACAATTCTTGTATTGTGGTTTCGTGAATTGCGTTATAGTGGTTTTGTAGATTTTTCCACGCTTCAGTCCCAGTTGGGTTTGTTGTGTTTAAAGCCATTTTTATCTATAATTGAGTTTGTTTTCTGAAACACAAAAATACTGAAATAACTTTTAAAAGGATGACGGTTTGCAATTATATAACAATTAGTTACGAAAACGTTTTATGAAAACTACATCATAACTTTTTCCAGACAACTTCAGCTGTTACCGATTTTCCGCCTTGGGTAGTATTGGTCACCGCATATTTAATTTCGTTATTTGTAAAAGTATAAGATCTCTTTTGAATTGTTCCTTCCCAATTTGGAAACGATGCCGTTTTTATTTTAAAAGTTATAGTCTTATTTGTTTCATCAATTTCATATTCTCCAAAATGCGAATTGCTTCCTTGCACAATTGCTGCGTTTTCTTCAGGCGTGCATTTATTTTTATCTCCAGAAGCAATTTTTGCTCTTTTATCTTTATAAATCTGAATGGCATAATTTCCTTTTTCATCAAAGAATAAGAAGCCTTTCGGATTTGTATCATACGGAAGCGTTTTGGTTCCGTCAGAATTTGTGTTTTCAACCGAAACCAAAGTCCATGAACCCGAAAAATCAGTTTTTTTTTGTGCGTTGATTGAATTTAAAATCAAAAGCAGTAGAATCAAAATTGCGTTTTTCATTTTTTGAAAGTTTAATAGTTTACTTTAATAATTTCTCCGTTTATAGTTTCTTCAATACTTTTTGCATAAGCATTTATTAAATCTTCAGTCGGAATATCCGCAACTTTTGCTGGGCTAATAGCATTTATTCTGATTCCCCTGTCTAATTCCAACGAAGTTGCCAGAACAAAACTGTTGATTCCGCCATTTACAATAGCTTTGCTTATATTGTTTTTCACAGGTTTGTCGCCCATTTTTCCTGAAGTGAGTGTAAATGATCCGTTATCATTTAAATATTTTTGCCCAATTAAAACCAAATTAACTTGCCCAAGTAATTTGTTCTGAATGCCGATGTTTAATTTTTTTTCGTCAAGCGAAAGCAAATTACCTGTGTAGCAATCGCCCGCAACACAAATGCAAGCATCAATGTTTTTGACTTCTTCAAATAATTTTTCAATCGAATTTGAATCTGATAAATCGATTCTGAAATCTCCGCTGTTTCTTCCAGCCGAAATTATTTCATGTTTTTTTGCTAGGGCAGGATTCAATATTTTGCCAATTTCTCCATTTGCGCCAATTAAAAGTGTTTTCATTTTTTCAGATTTTTAGTTTGTTATCTGAAACAAAATTAGGAGGTTAACGCTTGCTGAAAATTGTACTTATTGGTACTAAAATTGTATTTTAGCATAATGACAAACACAAATTTGTATCTTCCTTTCGAAGTTGATTTTAAAGAACTAGCGCAGTTTCCGAAAACAATTCGGAAAAACAATTTCTTTGAATTGATTTATATTGTCGATGGAACAGGAATTCAAGTTATTAATGATAATAAGTTTCAATATAGAAAAGGAAATCTATTTTTGGTCACACCGCAGGATGTGCATTCATTTGAGATTATAACGCCAACAAAATTCTTTTTTCTTCGATTTAATGAGTATTACGTAAAAGCAGGTTCTCAAAATGGGCAATCTGAAACCGTTTTGCGAATGGAGTATATTCTTCAAAATGCAAGTCATAGCCCAGGGTGTATTTTGAAAAATCAAATTGATAAACCTTTAATTGCGTCATTAATTGACAGCATAATTGGTGAACTAAGCAACCAGCAGATTTACCATCAAAAGATTATTGAGCAGATTGTAAATACAATTATTACAATTGTCGCGAGAAACATTGCTTTGAAGCTTCCGAAGAATATTAAAGAAACAACCGGCGAAATGGTTCTTGAAATTTTGCATTATATTCAAGAGAACATTTACAATCCAAAAGAATTAAAATCAGAAAAAATAAGCGACCATTTTAATATTACGCTTAATTATTTAGGTAAATATTTTAAAAAGCAAACGGGTGAAACGTTGCAAGAGTATATTGCAAACTACAAATTGAGATTAATTGAAGCCCGACTTTTGAATAGTGATATGCGAATTAATGAAATTGCAGACGAATTGAATTTTTCTGACGAAAGCCATTTAAATAAGGTTTTTAAAAAGCATAAAGGAATGAATCCTTCTGAGTTTAGAAAAAGATATTCTTAATAATTAAGAAGTTTGCTTACCAAAATTTCCACCAAGGCTTTTTATTGATTTCTATGATTTTCTTCGAAACATCGACATCAATTCTTTTTGGAGATTCAGTTTTAATCTTAGAATCGTCAAAAAATAATTCACCATTATCACTCATTCCGAGTGGGGATTTTGTTCTTTCTTTCCAATTTTCAGTTTGTAATTCTGGAATTAAGTCAACATCGATTTTTTCGCGAAAGCGTTTTTGAGCTTTTTCGATAATTTCTTCTTCTAAGTTTGAAGATGAATTTTTGAAAAGTGAAATCGAATTGTCAGGAATATTTAAAAGAAAAATTTGTGTTTTATCACCAATTTTCTGGATGTCCAATACCTTGAAATAAGCAATCGAGTCTAAAAGGTAATGTCCAATTTTTGCCGAATCAGGATTAAATTTTGACAAATCTTTGGCATGCGTGCTTGCAATCAAATATCTGAAATTTCCAGAAAGGCCTCCGCCAATCGAACTCATGTCAGTAAAACCTTTTTCCTGAATAATCTGTCCGACTTTATAATTTGAAATTAAATGCTCCGATAAATTGGTATCTCTATAAAATAGTTTTAAACCAGAAAAAGTTTCATGATACATGGTTTTGAGGCGCTTATTTTTCATGATTTATGATTTTATAGAATAGATGTTTTTAATATCTCCATTTTCTAACGATGTCTTTTCCGAATAAATCTACAGCAATTTCCTCAGTCCATTTTTCTACTTGTTCTTGTTCAACTTCACCAAAAAGATCAGCTTGAGCGAAAATTAAGCAACCTTTAAGATAATCGTCGACATTATGAAACATTTTTGTTATGAAAGGTTTAGTGTCATGATCGAAATAATATATTTCTTTGGTTTCGTTATGAAAACAGAACATATTTCCATTTCCTAAATAATTACTAAATGTAATTAAATGAGGTAATGAAATTTTATCTTCGTTTGAGAAATCTGGACCATAAGGACTATCTTCTTCCCAAAGATCCTTCATCCACATAATATCTTCAAAACGTTGCAATTCTTCGCCAATGTCAGAAATTCCAAAAGTGTTGTAAAAAATCTTCAATCCGTTTGGAAGAGAGGTTTCTAAGTGCTTTTCTAAGTTTTCAATTTCCTCTATTGAAATTGGCGCTTGTAGTTCATTACTCCAATTTTCTGCTAAAGATTCAATTATCAATTTTGATTTTTCGTCCCAGCCATTATCACCTATTTTATCAAAAGGAATAATAATGTCACTTTTCAGATTTATGTCTATCATGAGTTTTTTTGTGAAAAACAAGGATTTATTCTTATAAATTTCCGATGCTATCCAATTCTCTTTTCAAAGGTTCGATCTGAGTCATAAAACGAGTTCTATCGTTTCCTGTCAAAGATTCTCCAGTTGGAAGATTTAATCGAAGCGCATCTACTTGTACGCCATTTTTCCAGAAACGATAGCAAACGTGCGGACCAGAAGCTAAACCTGTGCTTCCAACCAAACCAATTGTCTGACCTTGTGTAACACGTTGTCCGCGACGAACTAAAATTTTAGACATATGTAAATATTGGGTAGAGTAGGTTCCGTTGTGTTTTACTTTTACAAAGTTTCCGTTTCCTGCTGTATATCCAGTAGTTTCTACAACTCCTGATGCCGTAGTAGAAATTGGCGTTCCTGTTGGAGCCGCATAGTCAGTTCCTTTATGTGCTTTCCAAGTATGCTGTACTGGGTGAAATCTATTCATGGTGAATCGAGAAGTGATTCGGCTGAATTTGATTGGCGTTTTTAGGAAGAAGTTTTTAAGCGTTTTTCCTTGATCGTCATAATATTCAATCTTTCCAGAAGTAGTGTCTCTTTCAAAAGGAAAAGCATAAACGATTTTGCCTTTATATTCAAAAAATGCGGCTTCAAGATCTTCAACTCCGTCATACGTTTTTCCGTTAATGAAACGTTCTGTGAAAATTAATCCGTAGCGATCGCCTTTTTTTAGTTTGAAGAAGTCAATAGACCACGAAAATACTTTTGTAATTCTGCTAGCCAAAGCGGTTTCGACACTTTCATTTCCTAAAGTTTCAGAAAGTGAACTTTTTAAAACGCCACCAATCATTTTTCGTTTTAAAGTAACCGGTTTTATTTTTTTATAGGCTTTTGCAATGCTATCTCGTAAATCGACAACATAATAACTCAAAGCATCTGGCTGATAAATAAAAACCTGAAGATTGTTGGTTTTGTTTTTGGCGCGAAGTAAGGTGAAAGGTTTTCCGTAGCGAATATTTCTGACATTGAAAGAGTCTTTTACCTGTTCTACAATTTCATTTACTTTTTTGTCTCCAATATTTTGGCTTTGCATAATTGAGCCAAAAGAATCTCCTTTTGAAATAGTGTCATTAACAACATTAAAGTCTGCGTAATTAAAACCGAATTCTATTTTTTTGGTTGCTGGTTTAGTAATTTTTGCTTCTACTTTTTCTTCTTCTTTTTTACATGAAAAAATAGAAAACAAGACAATTAAAATTACGACTGCTTTTTTCAAACTTTATAAATTTTTTGTGGTGAAATTAAACTTCGGTTTCATTTCCCCAATTGGACAATTCTTCTTCGGTCCACAATTTAGGAAAAAAGATGCGTCTTTGGTATTTTGGGTGCATATATTTTTGCCAGTCGCTTCCGCCTGTAGCTTCTCCATTGCCTTTTCCGCTTTCTAAGATGTATTTTCTTGCAGTGTTAAGGTGTTGCATTACCCAAGTAATGTTTACCGTTTTGTCGTAATGGCGCATTGCAGCAATCAGTTCTGGATTTTGCTGATCTTCAACTGGTAATTGAGTAAATTTTTGCCAAATATTTTTCGTCTTGAACGAAGCCATTTGTCTCAAAAACTGCTCTTTGTATTTTTTTTCAAATTCATTCAATAAATATGATTTTTCGCCAGTGTGATAATCTTTTCCGGCTGCTTGCCAATAAAGGTGTTCAAAGCTGGTTTCCAAATCGGTATTTTCATCAAAATTTGCTTTATATCTGCGGTCTGTCAAATTGATAACATCCGTCGAAGCAAATTCAATCATTCTGTATTGTGCACTTTGGAATCCGCTTGCAGGAGTGAGCGTGTTTCTGAATTTCATGTATTGATCTACTTCCATTCCGTTTTCCATAATGCTGAACGAATTGGTAAGCATGTCAAAGTATCTTGTAATTCTTGATAATCTTTCGCTAAAAAAATCAACCTGAATGTTTTCAGTTTCGGCAATCTGATCAATTTCCCACAAAATCATTTTAAAGATTAATTCATTTACCTGATGATACATGATAAAAACCATTTCGTCAGGAAGTGTGGTGCGTTGTATTTGTAAATTTAAAATTGCGTCTGTTTGAATGTAATCCCAATAAGTAATTGGTTTGGCCCAAAGCAATCCTTCCAACTGAACATCAGTTTTTTGATTTATAGCTTGAAATTTAAGGTCAATTTCTTTTAAAATTGCTTCAGAATGATCTGTAGGGTTCATTATTTTTTTGCTTTAAGTGGACTTTTTAATCCTTTATATTCATCGAGATCGGCTTTTAGAGATCCTACGGCCAAATCTGCTTTAATTCTAATCGGAACTTTGTTCACGTCGTCTGTTATCCAGAGTGTTAAGCTCTCTTTTTCTTTAAATACTCTTCCAGTCTGTACCGATGGTTTGAAGACCATTGTAGAAACGGTTCCAAATTTAGTCGTAATATCTTGACGACCTATATATTTTAACTTAAATTTTGTGATTTCATCATCAAAAAACATGTCGATCGTAATGGACTCGCCTGATTTAAGTTTGTCAATGTTTGGATGGTTTCTCAGGTAATAAAATGCAGAAACAATATCTTGCACGCTTTCTGTAACGATGATTGTTTTTTCTGATTTGCGCTTATAGTCTTTTACTAAAACTCGATTTTCATTTTGATTGAAAAAACCTTCTTGATTTTTAGTGTAGCCGCCTTCGTCAATTTTTCTGACATAGCGGTATGGTTTTCCTGTTTCTTTGTCAAAATAACTTTCATACAAATCTTCTACTTTGAAGAAAAATTTTGACATTCCAGTTGTGTAACCTTTTCCAACAGAGTGATATACCTTTTTATTGTTGATGGTAGCATCTTTAACTTCAAGAGTGGCGTATCCGGCATTTACAATTCCATAATGTATTCTAAATTTAAAATATTCACCAGTATCAAAAGCGTCTTCTTTTTGAGGCGCGAAAGACAGTATTGTTAGTGATAATATAGTGAGGATGAGCTTTTTCATAGTACATTCTTTACGTTTTATTATAAAGGTAGACAAATGCAAATTCTATTCCAAATGTACCAAAACAAAAAAACTCAGTCAAAGATGACTGAGTTTTTATGCTATTAACTAACCAAAAAACTATAAATTATGAAATTTATATCAATTCGGAAGGAAACCACCCCTTCCTGATTTGCGAGTGCAAAGATAGATAGAAAGTTCAGATTTCAAATAGCCAAAGTCAAGTTTAACATAACATTTGCAAAAAAAGCATCATTTTTCAGAGAAATCCGCGTTTAAATGCAAAAAAAATGCGTTTTTACAAAGTTCCTCTCAATTCTTGTTCTCTCTCAATTGACTCAAACAGAGCTTTAAAGTTACCCGCACCAAATCCTTTTGCACCCATTCTCTGAATAATTTCGAAGAAAAGTGTCGGTCTGTCTTGGACAGGTTTGGTAAAAATCTGTAATAAGTATCCATCTTCATCAGCATCCACCATGATAGCCAATTTTTCGATTTCATTCAAATCTTCTTTCATCATATCCATATGAACACCTAATCTTTCTGGGATTGCTTCGTAATAAGTATGAGGAGGAGCCGATAAAAACTCAACGCCGCGTGCTCTTAATTGAGATACTGTTTTAATAATATCATCTGTTGCGATAGCGATATGCTGAATTCCAGGTCCACCGTAGAAATCTAAATACTCTTCAATTTGAGATTTTTTCTTTCCTTCTGCTGGTTCGTTGATTGGGAATTTAATTCTCCCATTTCCGTTTGACATTACTTTACTCATCAATGCAGAATATTCCGTGGTGATTTGTTTGTCGTCAAAAGATAAGAAATTCACGAATCCCATAACTTCTTCGTAGAATTTTACCCAAGTATTCATTTCATTCCAACCTACATTTCCCACCATGTGATCAATGTATTTTAATCCTGTTGGTTCTGGATTGAAGTCAGATTTCCATTCTCTGTAACCTGGTAAGAAAACTCCGTTATAGTTTTTTCTTTCTACGAAAATGTGAACCGTTTCTCCATAAGTGTAAATTCCAGAACGAACTACTTGACCAAATTCATCTTCTTCAACAGTTGGTTCCATGAAAGAACGCGCACCGCGTTTCATAGTTTCTTCGTACGATTTTGCTGCATCTTCAACCCAAAGTGCGGCAACTTTTACTCCGTCTCCGTGTTTTTTCAAATGTTCGTTTATTGGAGAATCTGCTGTTAAAGGAGTCGTTAAAACAATTCTGATTTTGTCTTGTTTCAAAACATAAGACGCCCTGTCTCTTACTCCGGTTTCTAATCCGGCATAAGCCAATGACTGATATCCAAATGCAGATTTATAATAATGTGCAGCTTGTTTTGCATTACCCACATAAAATTCTACATAATCTGTTCCTAATAATGGAAGGAAATCTTGTGCTCCTTCAAATATTTTCTCTAATCCGTATTCTACTGATTTTACTTCCTTGCTCATTTTGTTTATTTGTTTAATCGGTTAATCGTTTAATTGATCGAAAACCGAAGTGTTAGTGTTGTGTTTGATTTTTTTTACCGCAAAGAGCGCAAAGATTTTTTTGATTTAGATTTTATAAAATCTCTAAGAACGCAAAGCTTTGCGAACTTGGTTTGGTAAAACTTACTTAGAATCTTTGTGAACTTTGCGTAAAATCTTTGCGAACTTTGCGGTTAAACTCGATTAGTTACTCCGTCCACGATTTATAGTACTGACCATCATCAAGTCCCATAGCTTCTTCAGTAACCATTAATGGACGGAAAGTATCCACCATAACGGCTAATTCCTGAGTTTCTTTGTGACCAATACTGCGTTCCATTGCGCCAGGCGCTGGACCGTGTGGAATTCCTTTTGGGTGTAAAGTGATATGACCTTGCTCAATATTATTACGGCTCATAAAATCGCCATCAACATAATATAGTACTTCGTCAGAATCTATATTGCTGTGATTGTACGGCGCCGGAATAGCTTTTGGGTGATAATCGTAAAGTCTTGGGCAGAATGAACAAACAACAAAAGTTGCTGTTTCAAAAGTTTGATGTACTGGAGGCGGTTGGTGAACGCGCCCAGTTATAGGTTCGAAATTATGAATTGAAAATCCGTATGGGAAATTGTAGCCGTCCCAGCCCACAACGTCAAACGGATGTGTGGCATAAACCACTTCGTGCATCATGCCTTCTTTTTTGATTTTAATTAAAAAATCACCTTTTTCGTCATGCGTTTCCAATTCATTTGGCAAAATAAAATCACGCTCACAAAATGGAGAATGCTCTAAATGCTGACCTGATTGATTTTTGTATCGTTTTGGAGTATAAAATGGAGAATAAGATTCTACATAAAATAGTCGGTTATCTTCTGTTTCGAAATCAATCTGATAAATAATACCACGTGGAATAATTAAATAATCTCCATATTCAAACGGAATATTTCCTAACATGGTTCTTAATTTTCCTTTCCCTCTGTGGATGAAAAGCATTTCATCAGCGTCGGCATTTTTGTAGAAATAATTTCGAAGTGATTCTTTTGGTGCAGCCAAACCTATAATGCAGTCCTTATTGACCAACATAGCTTTTCGGCTATCCAAAAAATCATTTTCAGGCTTTAATTCAAAACCTTTAAAAAGAAGTGATTTTATATTTTTTCCGATTGCAATTTTAGGCTCAACCGAATAAGAGTTTAAAATTTCTTTAACCTGTGTTGGTCTGTGTACGTGATATGATAGCGACGAATGTCCATGAAAACCTTCGGTTCCAAACAATTGTTCGTAATAAAAACCTCCATTTGGCTTTTCGAATTGGGTGTGTCGCTTTTGAGGAAAATCCCCAAGTTTATGATATAGTGGCATGGCTTTTTCAATTAGATAATTAGTAAAATTAGATAATTCGAAAATTTGAATTGCAGAGATAAACAACCAGTTCAATTTTTGATATTGACTGATTATTTCAATTCGATAGAGCCATTACTCAGGATTTCTCTTGATGAGGAATTGAAGATACTCTAATAAACCTGTCCAATTTGTTTTCATTATAACAAATGTCGTAATTTTTTCGGAGTAAAAATAAAAATTATATTATTTATAACTATAAAATAACTTAATTTTTTTGATTTAAATTTTATGATATAAAAAAATAGGCAGAATTTATTGAAGTATTCTCGATTATAGTACTAAAATTGAAACCCGATACTAAACCACGTAAAGCTTTTTGACATTTCTGGAGACCAAGATTGTTTTACTTCAATTGGTCCAATTATGGTTTCTAAACCATAACCAATTGCGTATCCCGTATATTTTGGCATAGAAACCCAATCAACAGAAGAGAAAATATCATCTCCTAAGTTGGCAAAATTAGCTGATACATTGATATGGTTTTTTTTGAAGATTTCATAATCAATATTGATATCAGATTTAATGTAACTATTGCCGGCAATACTTAGAAAATCATATCCGTAGAAATAATTGAAGTTATTTATTTTGTTGTAGCCATACCCTCCCAAAATAAAATCAAAAAACGGAACACTGTCGCTACCAATATTAAATCCAGCATCGGCTCCGAATTTTATGGTTGCTTTTCTGAATAACGGTCTCACAATTGAAACCTCGGCTTTTGCAATGGAAAAAGGTTTAAATTGTTTGGTATAATCCGATGATGCCATATAGGTCTGCACATCTGTCGAAAAATATAATCCAGAGCTTGGGTAATATTTTTCATCTAACGAATCGTATTTTAAATAAGCAAAAGCGCTAAAATAATTGCTTTTCTCAATTATGTTATCTTCATTGGCAAGTGTAGGCGAATTGATTTTTAGATATTTATATTCTAAACCACCGCCCATTAAAAATTTCTGCACAAAAATAGTCTGAAAATAAGCCTGATTGTTTATATCCATAAAGTCAACATTAATGAGATTGACATTTGGTGTCTCTTTCAGAACGCCACTTAAACTGGTAGTTACATTTCGGTTAAATTGATTCAATCTAGAACGGAAACCAAAACTGATGTTAAAGCCATTTTCGACATAATAGTTAAAATCATATCTGAAATTATCACCCAGAATGATATCTAGAGAAGTAACATCATTTTTTAAGAAAGTCTTTTTATGAGTAAGATTTAATAAAACAGCACTTTTGTAAAGTCCATCATAATGAAGTCCAAGTTTTAGATACGTCTGAGTTGGATTTTCTCTTAAAACCAAATCCAAATTGTCTTTATCGCCATTTGGCTGAAGGCAATAGGAGATTGTGCTAAAGTTTTGTGTAGCATTTAAGTTGTTAATTCCAGCTTTAAGAACGTCATAAGTTATAGTGCTTCCTGGCTTGAAACGAAGTTTGCCGCGAATATATTCTTTGGTATAATTTTCTAATTTATCAGTATTTATGTCTTGAATATGAAGCGTATCTGTTGCAACTTTTAATTTTGGTTTTTTATAAAAGTTGTTTTCGTCTGTCAATGTTTTGAGTTTTTCATAAACCGCAAAAGCCGCTTCTTCTCCTTTTCTGATGATTTCTTCTCCTCGGTCAAATGAAATAACACCAAAATCGCGAATATCAGGTTTGATGTAAACATCGGTGTCTTTTACCTTACTTTTCATTTTTTCGATGGATTGCAGATTGGTAATCTGAACCAAAATTCTCGTGGCATTTTTCAGGTTTTTTCTTTTCAGCAAATCATCCTGAACGTCGACACCAATAATAATATCTGCACCAAGATTGCGAACTTCTTGTATAGGGTAATTGTTTACAACGCCGCCATCAACAAGAAGATTTCCGTCAATTTCTACTGGAGTAAATAAAGAAGGAAAAGCAGCGCTTGCCATCATAGCCTGAACAAGATTTCCTTTGTTTAATAAAACTTCTTCACCTGTTTCAATATTGGTTCCGATACATAGAAAGGGAGTAGGCAGTTTGTTGAAATCACGAACGTGGCGTACGTTTCTAGTTAAACTGCTCAATAAATTATAATTGTACATTCCTTTTGAAAGCGCTTCAGGAATGCCGATTCTGAAATTGCTAAATGGCAAAACAACGGCATACAATTCGTCATTCTTTTTGCCATAAAAGTTTTTGGATGAACGTGGAATGTAATCGTTAATTAATTCGTCAAAATTGGTTTTTTTAAAAATCGAATCAATCTGTGAAGCGTTGTAACCAGAAGCATAAAGTCCGCCGATTACAGAACCCATACTGGTTCCGCCAATATAATCAATTTTGATTCCGGCTTCTTCCAAAACTTTTAAAACTCCGATATGAGCAAAACCTTTGGCGCCGCCGCCGCTTAAAACCAAGCCAATTTTGGGTCTTTTAACACTGTCTTTTTTAATTTCCTGTGAAAAAGCTTCTTGCGAAAACAAAAATAACAGCAATACAACAAATGAGAATGCGCGCGAGGAAACTCCTTTGAACCAATTTTTTGAAATGTACAGTTGGAATGAACGCATAAAAACTCTAGTTGGTTTTGTAAAAGTCGACAATTTTTTTGGCTTTAGAAACACCTACAACGGCTGAAATTTCTTTTTCTGTAGCTAATTTCAATCTTTTAACACTTTTAAAATGTTGTATTAAGGTAGTCATGGTTTTTTCACCGATTCCTGGAATACTTTCAACAGAAGAATTAAGGGCCGATTTGCTTCTTTTGTCTCTATGAAATGTAATCCCGAATCTATGCGCCTCATTTCTTAAATGCTGAATAACTTTTAATGTTTCTGATTTTTTGTCCAAATATAACGGAATTGAATCGCCAGGATAGAAAAGTTCTTCCAGACGTTTTGCGATTCCGATAATGGCTACTTTTCCGCGTAAGCCTAAATCGTCAATACTTTTTAATGCTGCTGAAAGCTGGCCTTTTCCACCGTCAATTATTATCAATTGTGGCAAAGGTTCGTTTTCTTCTAATACTCTTTTGTAGCGGCGATACACGATTTCGGTCATAGAAGCAAAGTCGTTTGGCCCTTCAACGGTTTTGACATTAAAATGGCGATAATCTTTTTTGCTCGGTTTTCCGTCTTTAAAAACGACGCAAGCCGCAACTGGATTTGTTCCCTGAATATTCGAGTTATCAAAACATTCTATATGTCTTGGTTCAGACGGAAGACGCAAATCTTTCTGCATCTGCGCCATAATTCGGTTTACGTGACGATCTGGATCTACAATCTGCAATTGTTTTAATTGTTCGATGCGATAGAATTTGGCATTTCGAATCGACAAATCCAGAATCTGTTTTTTATCCCCAAGTTGTGGAACAGTTGTCTTGATATTTTCGCCTAAATCCAATTCAAAAGGAACAATAATTTCTTTGGATAATAATTGAAAACGCTCACGAAGTTCTACAATTGCCAATTCCAGTAATTCTTCATCGCTTTCATCGAGTTTTTTCTTCATCTCTAAAGTGTGCGAACGAATAATAGAACCATGCGAAATCTGAAGGAAATTGACATAAGCGGCACTTTCGTCAGAAACAATCGAGAAAACATCGATATTGGTGATCTTTGGATTTATAATAGTAGATCTAGATTGATAATTTTCCAAAACTTCAATCTTTTCTTTAATTTTCTGCGCTTCTTCAAACTGCAAGTTCTGCGCATAGTTGTTCATCAGTTTCTTGAAATCTTTTAAACTTTCTTTGAAGTTTCCTTTCAGGATTTCTCGAATCGCATTGACTTGTTTTTGGTATTCTTCCAAAGGTTCCAAACCTTCGCAAGGGCCTTTGCAATTGCCAATGTGATATTCTAAACAAACTTTAAATTTTCCAGAATTAATATTCGATTCGCTCAAATCGTAGTTGCAAGTTCTAAGCGGATACAATTCTTTGATTAAATCTAAAATCGTATGTACAGTTTTGAAATTAGTGTATGGGCCAAAATATTCAGAGCCGTCTTTAACCATTCTTCGAGTAGAAAATATTCTAGAAAATGGTTCTTTTTTGATGCAAATCCACGGATACGTTTTATCATCTCTTAATAAAACGTTGTATCGCGGCTGAAGCGTTTTAATTAAATTGTTTTCTAATAAAAGCGCATCGGTTTCCGTTGGAACTACGATATGTTTTATAGTAACGATTTTTTTTACCAATACATTTGTTTTGGCAGTATCGTGAATTTTATTGAAATAGGAGGAAACCCTTTTTTTTAAATTTTTAGCTTTTCCGACATACAAGATTTTCCCGTCTTTATCATAATATTGATATACGCCCGGATTATCAGGCAAGGTTAAAATTTGAAGATCTAAGGACGGTTTTTGCATTCTATTCTGTTTCTGAAGATGTTCGAAAAGCCTTTCAAAAACCATTCCGATTTCTGAAACAAGCTTAACATTGAATTAGTTTCAAATTTACAAAATCAAAAGAATAATTTCTATATTTAGATTTTATAATTCACATGAAAAATAGTACTCCCTTGGTCATTTTTGGCGAATCGATTTTGCCAGGAGAACATAGAACCATAAATGTCGAAATTGCTCGGCTTCATACTACAACTAAGTTGAATATTCCTGTAATTGTGCGCCGTTCTAAACATGAAGGCCCAACAATATTGTTTTCTGCAGGAATACATGGTGACGAAATTAACGGTGTCGAAATTGTTCGTCAGATCATTAGTAAAAAAATAAACAGACCGGCTTGCGGTACAATAATCTGTATTCCGGTAATCAATATGTACGGTTTTGTCAACAAATCGAGAGAATTTCCAGACGGGCGTGACTTGAATCGTGTTTTTCCCGGAAGTAAAAAAGGTTCGCTTGCCAGCCGATTTGCCTATCATATTGTCGAAGAGATTTTACCGATTTTAGATTATGCGGTCGATTTTCATGCGGGCGGAGCAAGCCGTTTTAATGCGCCGCAGATTAGAATTACCGAAAATAATCATGAACTGAAGGTTCTCGCCGATATTTTTAATGCACCATTTACGCTGTATTCTAAAAATATAAATGGCTCTTTTAGGAAAACTTCTGAGAGTGCCAATGTAAAAATGCTTCTTTTTGAAGGCGGAAAATCACTAGACATCAATAACGAAATTGCAAACCAAGGCGTATTAGGAACCAAACGTTTGCTTCACTATTTAGGAATGTTGGATTCTAAGCAAATTATGGAACCCGCATTAACTCCTTCAATTTATATTAAACAATCGGTTTGGCTACGTGCAAAATGTTCTGGACTGCTTCATGATTTTAATTTGGTTGGAAAATTTGTAACCAAAGGCACTATCTTAGCCATTATTACAGATCCGTTTGGGAAGTTTGAGCAAAAAGTAAAAGCACCGCATGATGGTTATGTAATCAATGCCAATCATTCGCCAATTGTTTATGAGGGCGATGCCATTTATCATTTATCTAAAACCCCAGACGATAATGCCGACGAGTAAAAAAGAACTTCGCATAGAATATAAAAATCTTCGTAAAGCACTTTCTTTTGATGAAATAGAAGAGAAGAGCCTTGCAATTGCCAATCAATTAATTCAAATGCCGATCTGGAATAAAACGTATTATCATGTTTTTCTTCCGATTGAAGAGCATAAAGAAGTAAATACCGAATATATTCTGCACTTGCTTTCTGGAAAAGACAAAGAAGTCTTGATTTCGAAAAGTGATTTTGAAACCAGAAAAATGACTCATTTTCTTTTAACAGATAATACTAAAATCAAAAAGAACGAATACAATATTCCTGAACCCATTGACGGAATTGAAGTTCCATCTTCAAAAGTTGAAGTTGTTTTTGTGCCACTTTTGGCTTTTGATGTTTATGGAAACCGAATTGGTTATGGAAAGGGTTTCTACGATAAATTTCTTGCCGAATGCAAAACCGAAACCATAAAAATTGGACTTTCTTTTTTTGAATCGGTAAACCAAATTGATGACGTTTTTGAATCGGATATTAAATTGGATTATTGCGTTACGCCAGAGAAAGTTTATACATTTTAATTTCACAACGGAACGTTCAAAATTTAATGCCACAGATTAAAATGATTCCAAAAGATTAATCCTTTTTGATCCTTTAATCTGTGGCAAAAAAATCTTCACATTCAAAAAATATTCCATACGAAATCCCTTTAAAAATAAGGGTTTCTCATTTTATTTTCACGTAAGAAAAATATTTGTAAAAAATTTGGCACGATTTTGATACTCGAAAAATTGCAAATAATCGCCTCTAGTAAATCCGGAATGCTAGTCCTTATTTGAAGCCTATAACCTTTTATTAATTTTTTTAAAACTTACTTTATGAGAAATCTTAATTTCTTTATGATGGCATTCCTTGTACTTACTATTTTCGGCTGTAAGAAAGCTGATTATGAGACTGTGGAAACCGCAGATTCTACTGCAGTTGCAGCTACGACCGATTTAATTGAAGAGGAAAATTATATTCCTGAAACCAATACAGAAAGTTATGCGGCATTAGAAGAAAATCCGTTCGAATCTCCGCTGAAAGAACCACTTTCTACTTTTTCTATCGATGTTGATAATGCATCGTATACTAATATCCGCAGATTTATAAACGAAGGACAGAAAGTTCCAAAAGATGCTGTTCGTGTTGAAGAAATGATCAACTTTTTTAAATACAAATATCCGCAGCCAGATGGTCAGCATCCGTTTTCTATAAATACAGAATACAGCGATTGTCCTTGGAATAAAAATAGTCGACTGCTAAAAATTGGTCTGCAGGGAAAGAATGTTCCAATAGCAAATTTGCCGGCTTCTAATTTGGTTTTTCTAATTGATGTTTCGGGTTCTATGGATGAACCGAATAAACTGCCATTGCTAAAAGAATCTATGAAAATTTTGGTGAAAGAACTTCGAAGCATCGATAAAGTTTCGATTGTCGTTTATGCAGGATCTGCGGGAGTAGTTTTGGAGCCAACCTCTGGTGATAATAAAGACGAAATTATGGATGCTTTTGACGATTTGCACGCAGGTGGAAGCACGGCAGGAGGAGAAGGAATCGAATTGGCTTATAAGCTGGCACAACAAAATTTTATTAAAGGTGGCAATAATCGAGTAGTGATAGCCACTGATGGAGATTTTAATGTTGGTGCTTCTTCTGATGATGATATGCTGAAATTGATTGAACAAAAAAGAGAATCTGGAGTTTTCTTAACCGTTCTTGGATTTGGAATGGGGAATTACAAAGACAGTAAAATGGAAATCTTGGCCGACAAAGGAAATGGAAATTATGCTTATATCGATAACATTCAGGAAGCGAATCGTTTTCTTGGAAAAGAATTTAAAGGTTCTATGTTTGCTATCGCAAAAGATGTAAAAATCCAAATTGAGTTTAATCCAAATCATGTTCAAGCATATCGATTGATTGGTTATGAAAACCGAAAACTGAATGCAGAAGATTTTAAAAATGATAAAATTGATGCGGGCGAATTAGGTAGCGGACATTCGGTTACGGCTTTGTATGAAATAGTTCCAGTTGGTGTAGAGAGTAATTATGTCCCTTCAGATTTAAAATATACTAAAACGCCAAAAGTAGCTGAAAACCATAACGATGAATTGGCTACAGTAAAATTTAGATATAAAAAACCTGATGGCAACAAAAGCATTGAAATCGTAAATATAATTGCAGATAAGAAAACAGACTTGGAAAACAGTTCTGCAGATTTCAAATTTACAACTGCCGTTTCTTGGTTCGGATTAAAACTCAGAGATTCAAAATATATTGCCAGCAGTTCAAGTTCGGATATTAAAAGATTGGCAAAATCTGGTTTATCAAATGACGAAGATGGCTATAGATCTGAGTTTGTAAGATTGGTCGATGCGGTGAATTAATTTAAAATTCCAAAAAAGAAAAATTCCAAACTCCAACTTAAAATTGGAATTTGGAATTTTTTATTTGAATATTTTAAAACCTTATTTTACTTCTTTAATAGTTGAAGAATCTATCCAGCCTTGAGTTCCGTCTGTCAATTCGATTTTTTTCCAGCCTGCAATACTTTCTAACACATAAACTTTTGCTCCTTCATGCAATAGGATAATACCATTTGAAGATTTTTGAGGTTCGCGTCGAACTTGGCTTAACTCAGAAAATACAATAGCAACACGATCGTTTTCAAAATGACTTTTTTCAGACATTCCAGCCGAAATGCTTAACGCAAATGCAACGAGAATAATAAACATTCCAACAAAATAAATTCTTTTTGCGAGTGTGGCATTTGAAAAGTAATACCCAATAAAACTCAATAAAAATACAAAGCCAAGCGCAACAGAAATCTTAGCCCAAGTATTATAATCAAAAATAGAAGTAAAGTTCTGGATCAGTTTTGCAAAACCTACTTTAGGAACTTCTTTGATTTCGTCGATAGTCAGTTTTTTGGCAAATTTTAGATTGTTTAAAGTCTCGGGATCGTTTGGTTTAAGAACCAAAGCTTTCTCATAATTATAAATCGAAGGCGCAACCTGATTTAGTTTGTAATAACAATTTCCTAAATTGAAATACAATTCGGCAGATTGCAGTTTATCTTCTTTTATAATGTTCTCATAAACCTGGGCAGCTTCTTTATATTGTCCTTTTTGGTACAATGTATTAGCCGATTCAAAGCGCCCTTGCGCAAAGAAAACCTGCGAGATGAATAAAAAGAGATATAGTATGTTTTTCATCTTATTTTGTTTAAACCTAACAGGTTTTTAAAACCTGTTAGGTTTTGTTTTATTACGTTTAAACAATCTGTTTTTCTAGTTCAGAAATAATCATAACAGCCTTATCATAATCCTGCTGAATCGAAGCGCTCGAAGCTGGCGCATAACGTGCAAATTCGCAGTTTTCAGTCAAAGCAATAAAATTCTGAACCGTTTCTGCATTTGCGTTTCTAGACAATAGCAATTCTCTAATATTGTCTTTGCTCATTTCTGAAGTTTCAATATGCAATTTTGCTTTCAAGAAATTATGCATTGCTTTTTCTAATGCGATATAGAAAGGTTCTTTATTGTTAAGATGTTTCTTCGCTTGCGATAAATATTTCTTCGCCAGCTTATTGTTCATTCTAATTCTGTTTCCAGTAACATCATTATCCATAGCTTCTTTTTTCTTTCTCGCTAAAATGATAATCGGAATAATGATAAACGGTGCGAACAATAATCCTAAATACAGACTAGAATCATAAAAATCTTTTTTCTCAATCGGAATTAATGCTGTTTTAGATTTAATGTTCTTGAATTCATCTGCTTTGGCCACAACATTTTTAGCAGCCGTTCCTGTATTTGCTTCAGCAGGTGTTGGCCCGTCCAAAACATCAATCATAATTTCTTTTGAAGTGATGGTTTTATAAGTGCCAGTACTCAAATCAAAATACGAAAACTGCATTGGTTTTATAGCATACTTTCCTCTGTATTGCGGTACAATAGTATATTTGTCCGTAATTCTTCCAGACATGCCGTTCAGCGAATTGGTCACTTGTTCATCGTGAACAGGGTCATACATTTCTAATGCATTAGGAACAACCGGTTTTGGAAGCGTAAATAACTTCATGTTTCCTGTTCCTTGTGCGCTCACCACTAAATCAAGACCTTCACCATTTTTAAGTGTTGTTTTTGATGGAGTAACAGTAAAATTAAATCTTCCGACAGCACCAGTAAATCCTTCAGGTTTGCTGCTTTCAGGAAGTGGTCTTACATTAATTGTTTTTGCTCCAGCAGAAACTACTTTATTATCTTCTGTAATGATCATTTGACCAAACATATCACGGCGATTTGTTGGCAATTGTACACCAATATCTAGAGAAAGAGGTTCAATAGTGAGTTTTCCTGATTTCTGCGGATATAAAATCACTTTTTTCAAGATTACATAATAAGCTTGCTGCCCTTGATAAGATCCTTGTTGTACAGAAAGTTGTTTGATATCAATGTTCTGATTCCAGAAATCATTGTATTTAGGTTTTGCCAGTTCTTTAAAGCCGGTAACGCCAATATTATTAAAATACAATTTGTAAACGACTGTAATCGGTTCGTTTAAGTACGGATTTGTTTTTGAGATTTCGGCAACTAGATTCAGTAATTCATTTCCAGATCCTTGTGGTCTGTCGTTCGGATCTCTTTCTTGCGCTACTGCATTGGTTACGGTAACCTTTATCGGATTGGTTTTGTAAACTTGGCCATTAAATTCTATTGCGGCCTGTTTGATTGTGATAGATCCTTTTCGCTCAGGCTGTATGATATAAGAATATATTTTTTGAAAAGAGCTTCGGCCATTAATCCAAGACTGACTGATCTGCTGGCTTGGTCCGGCAACCATTTTAAATCCATCAAAAGAAGGCTGTTCGAAATTATCTCCGTCAACATTCATAATGAAATCAATGCGAAGTCTTTCGTTTAGTCCAAGTGTATTCTTGCTGACTCTGGCTTCAAATTGCACCTGAGCCATCAATCCTTGAAAAGTGAGTAGAAATAGAATTAAATATCTTTTCATTTAATGTTTAGTCGTTTTTTAATGTTTAATCGTTTAATCGTCATTTTGTTTAATCGTATTGTTTGGATCAAAATAAACAAATTAACGGTTAAACGATTAACCAAATTTTACCAGTCTTTTTCTGTTTTCTTAGGATTTGCTTTTACTTTCTGAGCGTTTACTTTGTCCTGAATTTTCTTTTCTTCATTATTCACCGCATCTAATAAATTCTGAACACGCTCTTTTGATATTCCTCCAGGCTGGGGTTTTGGCTGTCCTTGGTTGTCAGATTTATCATCTTGCTTAGGATCATTTTTACCATCTTTTTTGTCTTTGTCCTGATCGCCTTTATCGTCTTTCTTATCCTTGTCTTTATCTTTATTGTTGTCTTTGTTCTTGTCTTTATTTTTATCCTTATTCTTGTCTTTGTCCTTGTTTTTATCTTTGTTCTTATCGTTTTTAGGAGGATTTTCTTTTAGTTTTTGTTTTGCGTAAGCATAGTTGTAACGTGTTTCTTCATCGGTTGGGTCGTTACGAAGTGCTTGTTTGTATGCTTCAACTGCTTGAGTATAATCTTTCTCTTTCATGAAAGTGTTTCCAAGATTATGATAAGCTTTGTGTTTTTCAGGTCTTGTTTTAGCATTTTTTATCGCTTTCGCGTAAGCAAATTTAGCTTCCGAAATCTGATTTTGTCTATAAATGGTATTTCCTAAATTATAGGCCGCTGCAGATTTTTTAGGAAATTTTGATTCCGAAATTCTATAGTTTGCCTCAGCATCAGTAAATTTATTCTGCTTATATTCTTCATTCCCAACAGGCAATGATTTGTCTTTTTCTTGTGCAGAAACTGCAAAAGAAACGGTTAGTAAAATATAAAGAAGTAAATTTTTCATTCTAGTTTTATTTTTTTTCGCCACGAATTTCACTAATTGGCACTAATTTTTTTTCATTTTTTTTTGAATCTCACAAATTAAATAATTGTCTTTCGTGTAAATTCGAGCAATTAGTGGCTAACTTTTTTATTTCTTTTCATTAAATAAATCCAACTCTTTGATCCAGTTTGTTTTTCTTTCTAATAAGAAAATGTCTAGGAAAAGCAATAAAAACGCAAATCCGATAAACCATTGAAACTGCGATTGAAATTCGGCCATTTGTGTAGCTTCAAATTCAGTTTTCTGAATATTGTTTAAAGCATTTTTGACATATTCTAAAACTTCTTTTGTGCTTCCACCGTAAACATAACCGCCTTTTGTTGCTTTTGCAATTGTTTTTAAACCTTCTTGATTTAATTTGGTTATTACGGTTTCTCCGTTTTGATCTTTCTGATAGCCTCTTACAAGGCCATTTTCTTTTAACGGAATTGTTCCTCCTTTTTCTGTCCCGACACCAATTGTGATAATTTTCATTCCCAATTTATTGGCTTCTTCTGCCGCTGCCGCTGCGCCTTCAGAATGGTCTTCACCGTCAGAAATCAAGATTAATAATTTGCTGGTTTTGCTTTTTTCATCAAAATAAGTCGAAGACAATTTAATCGCTTCGTCCAAAGATGTTCCTTGAGATGAAACCATTCCTGGACTCATGCTTTGCAAGAACATTTTGGCAACGCTGTAATCTGATGTAATGGGCAAAACAGGGAAAGCACTTCCTGCGTAAGCTACGATTCCGATTCTGTCACTTCCTAAATTATTAATAATTTGAGAAACCAGCTGTTTACTTTTTTCCAAACGGCTAGGAACAACGTCTTCTGCCAGCATACTTTTAGAAACGTCGACAGCAAAAACAATATCAATACCTTCTCGTTTTACGGTTTCCATCTTCGTACCGATTTTCGGATTTACCAAACCGATAATCAAACAAGTAAGAGCCAGTAGAATCACTACGATTTTTAAAACTGGTTTAAAAACCGATTTCTCGGGACTCAATCTTTTTACCATTTCCAAATCGCCAAATTCGCGCTGTGTTCTTCTTTTCCAATACATGTTGAAAAGAAAAATACATACCACAATCGGGATAAGTAGTAAGAGATATAAATATTTTTTTTCGTCTAATTCCATAAATATTTTTAAAATTCCAATCTCAAATAATGCTGAGATAAATTCCAAATTCCAAACTTGTTTTAAACTCTAATTTTAAAAATCCCAAATTCCAATTTGTTATTTGGAATTTTATTTTTGGGATTTTTTAATTCTTGTTCTCAGCCGCAGTTTTCGGTCACAGTTTTTTCAGCTATTAACTGTAAACTGTGACTGCGACTAAAATATTAAATAAAGCTTCTATAAACCGTATTTCTTAATCCAATTTCGAGCAATAATAAAAAGCCTGCAAATAAAACAAAAAACCTGTATTTTTCGTCATAATCGTAGAATTTCAATTCCTGAATTTCTGTCGTTTCCAGTTTATTGATTGAGTTATATATTTCTGCTAATTTAGCATTGCTTGTTGCCCTAAAATAAGTTCCATCGGTTTTTTTGGCAATGCTTCTCATTAACTTTTCATCGATTTCAACTTTCTGCATTTTGAATAAGAAACCGCCATTTGGAGCGTATGCGTATGGAGATTCTGCCATTCCGTTTGTTCCAAGACCAATCGTGTACACCTTAATTCCGTATTGTTTTGCAATATCAGATGCTGTTTCTGGTTCAATAAAACCAGCATTATTAACACCATCGGTAAGCAAAATGATAACACGGCTTTTTGCTTTACTGTCTTTCAGACGATTTACAGCTGTTGCCAATCCCATTCCAATTCCTGTTCCGTCTTGTAAAACATTATCATATTTAATGCCTTTTATGGCCTCAAGAATAATGGCTTTGTCACTTGTAACTGGAGTTTTGGTATATGCTTCAGAAGCATACAAAACCAATCCGATTCTATCATTTGGTCTTTCTTCAACGAAATCTGCAGCAACTCTTTTTAAAGCTTCCATACGATTTGGCTTTAAATCTTTTGCCAGCATCGATCCAGAAACGTCAATTGCCATGACAATATCAATTCCTTTTGTTGTTTTGGTCTGATTGCTAATGTCTACTGTTCTTGGTCTTGCCAATGCTATAATTAGCGAACTCAAAGCTAAAATTCTAAAAACGTATAGAGCAGGTTTGAATTTTGTCCAAAACGATTCGCTGTTTTGGAATCCTGCTGTCGAACTCATTTTTAAGGTAGCCGACTGCTGGTTGCGTTTCCAGAAAAACCATATTATCGCAATCGGAATTAATAGAAACAACCAAAGAAATTCTGGATTTAAAAAAGTGATCTTGCTCATTAGTTGTTTGCTCTTTGAAGTTCAACAGAATTTAAGATTCGAGTTGTAATCTCGTTTGCATAAGTATCGCCTTCTTCGTGTAAAATCATGATTTGCTGTAAACCTTGATCCTGTTTGAAAAGCAACAATTCATAATATGCTTTTGTACTCGTTTTGGTTGCTGGATTCAAAACAGTCATAGTTCCATAACCTTTTATTCCCTGAATGCCTTCGTTTGTCTGAAAATCTTCTTGTTTTACAATAATATTTTGTCCGCCTTGAGCTTCAATGATTTTAAGAGTTCCTTCAAGAGTTTTGCTTAAATCTATATCGGTTGGCTGTTTGAATTTAGATGTAGAAACGGTTACATAGAAATTGTCAATCATGCTTCCGTATGCAAAAAGCTGCATTTCTTTGATAAGCGCCATCGCTTCTTTTGGAAACACTTTTTGTGCGTCCATTCTTTTTAAAACCTTTGGAGTTTCAATAAGAACAGCTGGATTTCCGTAAGCGCTTTTTACCCATTCACCTTCTAATAATTCTTTCGAAGGATGACCAATTATGTTGTCTTTCACATAATTGAAACCCTTGGTAACAATAAAGAAAGTTGTTGTAACAAACAATAAAAGTATGATAGCTCCAACTGCATAACCGATTCTCGCATTGCGCTGTTTTTTGAGCTGTGCCTGAATTTGTTTTTGTCTTTGTGCTTCGTTCAATAATTGATCTTCTATATCCTCTGGAACTTCTGTCGGAATTGCTTTGTCAAGTGTCAAAATTACTTTCTGAATTTTATTTCTATCTTCAGTAATTTCAAAATCAAGCGGTTTTGATTTCGCAAATTTTACCAAGTCGGCTTGACGTAAAACACGTTCTAGATTTTCAACCGTTTCTGGTGTAAGCGTCATTTTCTTTTGAGTCGATGCTATTCTGATAGCCTGAATCAATTCAGAAGTGGTGCTTTCCATTGCTGGAATATGAATCGCTTCTTCAATATAATTTCTAGCGATATCGGTCAATTCGCTATAATATTCCTTAATTTCACCTTTTTGAACCAGTTCTTTCTGTTCTAGGTTGTTTAATAAACTAGTCGCTTTTTCAATTGGCGTTTTATAAACTTCTTCTTCGATTTTTTTCAGCTGGCGTTTTTTAACGTACCAATAAACGAAAACTCCAATTCCGATAATTGCTAAAGCAATTAAAACATAAATCCACCAATTTCCCATTCCTTCATCAGCCGATGTAATATCTTTGATGTCATACATTTTCTGCTGTAAAGTGTCCACTTTTACGTTGGCAACTTCAACTTTAATAGAGTCACTATAAAAAGGCTTTTTGTCTATTAAAATCTTAATGCTTGGAATTGTATAACGTCCAGAATCAAATTGTGTTAAACCATATTTTTTTATGAGTTCGTAATTAGTAGCATCTTTCTTTACCGTATCTATCGGATACGATTGAATAACTTCTAACGGACCAATACTTTTAAGTTTCGGAAATTCAACTTTTGATGTTGAAGTTACCACCGTTTTAAGTGTCAGCTTGAACTCGGCACCAATCTTGTTTTTGGTGGTATCAATACTAGTTTCTACTTGTTTTTGAGCAAAAACAGTAGAAGTAAGTAAAAATAAAAATATATAAAGTTTAAATTTCATTTGATTTGGATTTCAGATTTTAGTCTAAAATGATTGCTTAATGGCATTAATTTATCAGAATTTAAATTCTCAATTTTAAAAAATCTAAAATCTAAAATCTGCAATCTAAAATTATATTTTATCGTGATTTGAAATAGCCTAATAGTTTAGTAACGTAATTTTCGTCTACTCTGGTATTTACAATTCCTGCCCCAGATTTACGAAAGGTGTCTTTAAAGTAATTTAGTTTCTCCTGATAGTGCTTTTCGTAATTCATGCGAACGGCTTTTGAACTTGTATCAACCAATTGAATTTTTCCAGTTTCGGCGTCCAGCATGTTTACCATTCCTAAATTTGGAATTTTTTCTTCGCGAACATCATACACACGAACACCTGTAATGTCATGTTTTTTAGAAGCGATTTTTAAAGTATGTTCGTAAGAATCAGACATGAAATCAGAAATCATAAAAATGATGGCTTTCTTTTTCTGAGTTCCAGACAAGAATTTTAATGCCTGAGCAATATCGGTTTTATGGCTTTTTGGTTCAAATTCAATCAATTCGCGAATGATACGAAGTACATGCGAACGTCCTTTTTTGGGAGGAATATATAATTCTACAGTATCAGAAAATAGTATTAAACCAATTTTATCATTATTCTGTGTAGCCGAAAAAGCCATCGTTGCCGCAATTTCGGTTACGATGTCTTTTTTAAATTGATTTTTAGAACCAAAAGATTCCGAACCCGAAATATCAACCATTAAAACCATAGTCAATTCGCGTTCTTCTTCAAATACTTTAACGTGAGCTTCGTTGTAGCGTGCGGTTACATTCCAATCGATGTTACGAATATCATCTCCGTATTGGTATTGACGCACCTCGCTAAACGTCATTCCTCGTCCTTTAAATGAAGAGTGATATTCTCCCGAGAAGATATGATTGCTCAGTCTCTTCGTTTTGATTTCTATTTTCCGTACTTTTTTTAAAAGCTCTTTTGTATCCATTTTTGATTTGGTTTATGGTTTATGGTTGTTGGCTGATGGGGTTTGAACCATCAACAAAAAACGATCAACCATCAACTTTTTAAGGTACTTCAATCTCGTTAACGATTTTGTTGATAATGTCTACAGAAGTGATGTTTTCCGCTTCTGCTTCGTAAGTGATTCCAACTCTGTGACGTAACACATCGTGAACAACTGCACGAACGTCTTCTGGAATTACATATCCACGACGTTTGATAAAAGCATAACATTTAGCAGCATTAGCCAAGTTGATGCTTCCACGAGGAGAAGCTCCAAAACTGATAAGCGGTTTTAAATCGGCTAATTTGTATTTTTCTGGGTAGCGTGTTGCGAAAATAATATCTAAGATGTATTTCTCGATTTTTTCATCCATATAAACTTCACGAACCGCTTCTTGCGCACGTAAAATCTGGTCAACAGAAACCACTGGATTTACTTTTTCGAAAGATCCTTTTAAGTTTTGACGAATTACAAAACGCTCTTCATCAATTTTTGGGTAATCAATAACAGTTTTTAGCATAAAACGGTCAACTTGGGCTTCAGGAAGTGCATATGTTCCTTCTTGCTCAACAGGGTTTTGCGTTGCTAATACCAAGAAAGGACGATCTAATTTGAATGTAGAATCTCCAATTGTAACTTGTTTCTCCTGCATTGCCTCCAAAAGTGCTGATTGAACTTTTGCTGGAGCACGGTTAATCTCATCGGCAAGTACGAAATTGGCGAAAATCGGTCCTTTTTTAATTGAAAATTCGTTTGCTTTAATGTTGTAAATCATGGTTCCGATAACATCGGCAGGCAGTAAATCTGGCGTAAACTGGATACGGCTGAAAGAACCCTGAACCGCTTGAGAAAGCGTATTGATGGCTAAAGTTTTTGCCAGACCTGGAACTCCTTCCAATAAAATATGCCCTTGTCCAAGTAATCCGATCAATAGACGCTCGACCATATGTTTCTGACCCACAATAACTTTGTTCATTTCCATTGTAAGAAGGTCTATAAAAGCACTTTCTCTTTCAATTTTTTCATTTATCGCTCTAATGTCTAAAGTCGTTGTATTTTCTTCCATATAAATATTTTTAAAACCTTGATTTTTACGCCTAATTTTTGAGAGTGCAAATTGAATATTTTTTGAGAAGTAAGATGTTAAAGAATGGTTAAAACTTCGACCAATGACCTAATTTTAAGGACTAATTGTGAATCTATTTTTATATTTTTAAGAACTTTGATGATTATGTTTTATTAAAGCATAATTATTACCAAAAATAACGCATAATTATTATGAGCAAAACAGTCTTATCGCCTATAATATCGGGCACTATGAATTGGGGAGTTTGGGATAAAAACCTTACAACCAAAGAAATGGAAAACATGATACAGGTAAGTATCGAAAACAAAATTACGACTTTTGATCACGCGGATATTTACGGTTCGTATACGACCGAAGCCGATTTTGGAAAAGCCTTTCACGCCAGTAAAATTGATCGTGAAAAACTACAACTAATTACCAAGTGCGGCATTCAGATGATTGCTGAAAAACGCCCTGAAAACAAAATTAAACATTATGATTATTCTAAAGATTATATCATTAAGTCTGTAGAAACTTCTTTGAAGAATTTGAAAACAGATTATGTAGATGTTTTCTTGCTCCACAGACCAAGTCCGTTAATGCAGGCTGATGAAATTGCAGAAGCAGTTGAGAAGTTAAAAGGAGAAGGGAAAATTATTGATTTTGGTCTTTCAAACTTTACCAGTTCGCAAACAGAATTGATTCGCCAGAAAACAGAAGTTAGCTATAATCAAGTGCAATTTTCGGCAACGCATTACGAGCCAATGCTTGACGGAAGTTTGGATTATATGCAGACTAACGGAATTCGTCCATTGTCATGGAATCCGCTTGGAACTGTTTTTAGGGAAGATACCAAACAGACACGCCGTTTGAAAAAACTGTTTTCAACTTTATTAGAAAAATATCATTTAGGAGCAGATACACTTTTATTAGCATGGATTTTAAAACATCCGGCAAAAGTTATTCCTATTGCAGGAACGGTTAACGTTGCTCGAATTCAATCTTTATCAAAAGCGGTTGAATTAGAAATGGACAAAGAAGACTGGTTTGCTATTTGGACAGAAAGCATGGGCGACGATGTGCCTTAATTTACTATTCTGAAAAATGATACACCTAGAAAAATTTGAGAAAAAAGATTATTCTGAATTGATTAATTCTGTCAAAAACGCAAAAGATTTAATGCAATTTGGCGGACCAGAATTCACTTTTCCCTTAACGGAAAGCCAAATAGATAAAACACTTTCTGATAAAAATAGAATTGCTTTTAGAGTTGCAGATGTTTCTAATGGAAACACTATTGGACATTGTGAGATTTATTTTTATGAGGGTTTTGCAAAGTTAGGTCGAATCTTAATTATGGATAAAAATCAGAGAGGGAAAGGGCTTGGTGAGCAAATGGTAATTTTATTGCTGCAATATATTTTAGAAAACAGGAAGGAAAGAAACATTGAATTGAATGTTTTTGACTTTAATGTTGGAGCTCAAAAGTGTTATGAAAAAGTTGGGTTTAAGATTAATCCCGATAAAAAATACCTAAGAGAAGTTGATGGAGAAACTTGGACGGCGCTCAATATGGTGTTGAATTTAAACGAATGGGAAAATAAGAATTAAAAATATTTTGCCACAGATTAGAAATTTTCACAAGACTATTTGTGCAACAATAGCTAATTCTAAAAAGCCATAAAAAAAACAGCTATCTTTTAGGATAGCTGCTTTTTTTTAGTTTTTAAAGTTTTATTGTAAAGTGAGCGTGTTCATGTTTGTGATTTGCCCATTTACCACTACTACATTAGGAACAACCAGTGCAGGCAATTGCGAACTAGCATCTGGTGTAATGGTTACAGAATAAGTTCCCGCTGGAATACCATTTAGCTGAAACGCTCCTGATTCATCTGTATATGCTGAAACAGTTGTGTCTCCCACTTGAACAGATACTAAAGATTGGAAAGAGAAAGGCGTTACTAGTCCTTTGATTATTCCTGATGTTGCAGTTGTAGATACTCTGATTACAGGATGTAAATTGAAGTTGCCAGAACCACCAGCTTCTACAACTACAGAATGCTCTACATCAAAATCTAATAAAAAGTCATAAGTTGCACCAGCTGTCAATGTTTGGTTGACTTTTAATTTTAGACCTGATTGTTGAGCACTTGGTGTTTTTAAAGGATAAGTTACACCATCTTTAACAACAGTATTTTTGTCTCCAAGAACTAATCTAATTTGACCTAGATAGCCTGAAGGCACTTCATTATCTGCTAAAAGCACATTTACACCGCCAGTTAAATCCAATAAATTGTACACTCCAGGTTTTATGTTTCCAATACTTACCCATCCGTCTTCACCAGTTTCAGAATTACTTTTAATCTTAACGTCTAAAACTTCAACATTTACCTGATCGTAATCGCCAGGTGCATCTGTCATTCTTACACTTACTTTTGAAGTTTGTGTGCCATCATTACCATCGCTACTGCTACAGCTTGCTAGTAATAGGGTAGATAATGAAGCCAAGAGAAAAATTCTAAATTTGAGGTTTGTACTTTTCATAAATTTGTTTTTTTAAAAATTAGTAAATTAATAACGAAAAACAGAATCTATTTAGTGTATTTATACAGTAATTTTGTATTGAAATTAATCAAATCTTAAGAAAAGCTTGGTTTGTTATATTGTTCAAGAAACTAAATCGCAAAATTGATATGCTACTTTTAGTGAGTGGCAAAAAATAAATATAGAATGAAAAAAACAGTTTTAATTACTGGTGCTACGAGCGGAATTGGAAAAGCAACTGCTCAGATTTTAGCAAAAAACAATTTTAAAGTGGTGCTTTGCGGAAGACGTATAGACCGTTTAGAAAAACTTCAAAACGAACTTTCTGCTTTTACAGAAGTGCATTCTTTGGCATTTGATGTTCGCGATAAAGAAGATGTGCTGGAAAAAATAGGTGCTTTGCCAAACGATTTTGCCACAATCGACGTTTTAATTAATAATGCAGGAAATGCTCATGGTTTAGATCCGATCCAAAATGGGGATTTAGACGATTGGGATGCAATGATTGATATTAATGTAAAAGGACTTTTGTACGTGTCAAAAGCAATAATTCCGCAGATGGTTAAAAGACAGTCTGGGCACATCATTAATATTGGATCAACTGCAGCAAAAGAAGTGTATCCAAACGGGAATGTATATTGCGGTTCTAAACATGCGGTGGATGCCATCACGGCAGGAATGCGAATCGACTTGAATCCGTTTGGCATTAGAGTTGGAGGCATTCATCCAGGAATGGTAGAAACAGAATTCAGCGAAGTCCGTTTTAAAGGAGATGTCGAAAGAGCAGCAAATGTGTACAAAGGATTTGATCCATTACAGGCAGTAGATATTGCCGATATTATTCATTTTGTGGTTTCAAGACCGTATCATGTAAATATTGCAGATTTGGTTGTCATGAGTACGGCTCAAGCATCTTCGACAATTGTTAAAAAGAGCCTGGCTTAAAATTTTTCGACTATCTTAGACTTCTTAGATTTGAAGTTGGTTATAATTGAAATCTAAGAAGTCTAAAAATCTAAGTCAGTCTAAATAATCTGAGAAAAATGATTAATAAGCGCCTTTTAATTAAAAATCTCCTCGCTCATAATGACGAAAGCAGTTTTTATGATAAGAAAAGGCAATTGAATCTTCATTCCAGAGAAGGAAAAGGAAAGTTCTTAAAGCATATTTGCGCATTATCCAATTCCAATCCGAACAATAATTCTTATATCGTAGTTGGGGTAGAAGATCAGGATAATGAAATTGTAGGGGACGATTTCTTTGATGACAGCCGAATTCAGAATCTAGTTAACGCTTTTTTAGAAAATCCCCCAAAAATTCAATACGAAAACGTCCCTTTTCCAAACCTTCCCAAAGACAAAGTAGTCGGTCTGGTTACTATAAAACCCAAAAGTAAAATCTCTTACTTTAAAAAAGGAATTCATACCATTTTGGCCAATAGCATTTTTATAAGACGTGGCAGTAATTCTATTCCTTTAGAAGAACACGAGGAAATCGAAAAAAGCAATCAAAATACAGAAACGGTAATTGGAATTGAAAATAGTTCTCGAAACAGTATTCAATATACTTTAGATGGTGTTATTGATTTTATGAATTTCAGGCATAAAGATATGTCTCCAAAATATTATGTTTTCAAAGAACTGTTTGTAATATGCTGGGCTGGAGTTCCAAAAAAACTGCGTGATAAAACGTATTTGTCGCGTGTCGATATTGAATTGATAAACGAACAGATTAAGCTTTTTTATTCTGCTCAAGACGTTGTTACAATAGATTATAATGATAATACTTTTACCATCACAGAATATGTCCCTTTAGGGTTGAATGACAAAACGAGTTATTATCCGTTAGAAGAGCAAACCATTCATTTTTTTGACAATGGTTATTATAAAATTGACCGTCAAATGCTTTTTCAGCCACCAGAATTCAACAGGAAAATGCTACATCATATTTACAATTCTAATATAGCTCTGCTGAGAAAACTGGAAAAAGAGATGTCATTATCTGAGCGTGAAATGAAAGATTTGGAAAATCTGCCTTCTACTTTTATGATTTGTTATTTGAATGGTTTCGAAGATGCGAGACAAAAGCTAATCGACGCAAAATTGCTTTTAAAGCCGTATAAAAATATCTATTCTTCTTTTAAAGAGGCTTTGAGGGTTTTGCGTAAAATGAAGTATGATGTGCAGTAAAAAGATGCAAAGGTTCAGAGAAACAAAGTGACAAAGGTTTTTCTGTAGAGATGCACTGCAGTGCGTCTAAATCCATCATATCGACAAAGATTGTGTTAGACGCACTGCAGTGCATCTCTACGATATACAGGAACCAAATTAAATGGCTTGATTTATTTTTTTCTATTGAAAATTCAAATATTTTTTTACTTCTTCATACGGAAATAAAAGTTCTTTTGGACCGTCTGCATACGATGCGGCTTCGTATGAGTTGTAATATAAAAGTAAACCGGCTGAGGTGTAAAAGATGTTTTGAGGAAGTTGAAATTTATCATTTTCAAACATTAACCCTGTAGCATTAATATTGGCTTTTTCTGGAATTTTATATTTTGCTCTAAATGTTTTTTCAGCGAAAGCTTTAAACTCATTTTCGTTTTTAAACAACTGTTTATTGAAAATGGTTTTTCCTGTTTTCTTATCGAATAATAACGATCGATAGCCTTGATAACCGTGAGCACCTCCAGTAAAAGTATAATGATCAATTTTAAGGTTTAATACCTGATCAGATTGAAATTCGACATTTCCAATAATTTTGGCTTCCCAACCAAAAGTATCATTTGGGAATTTCTGATGCATTTCTTCGTATGAAGCAATAAACGATTTTGCCAATGATTTATAATCATCGACTTTGACGGAATCTTCTTCGAAAAATACAATCTCTTTTATAACAGCAAAGACTTTTTTATTAATGCTGTCTGATGTTACTTTAATATTTTTAGCAATTGGAACTTCTATCGTGATTTTTGGGCAGTCATTCGAGCACGGGATAGTAGATTTCTCTTCAAAGGTTTCATTTTCAAATGACAGCTCTTTTTTGCAACTTGTAAAAATCAAACACAAAAAGATTATAAATAAGTAATTTTTCATATCAAAAAGTGTTAATTATCTACAAAGGTAAGAAGTTGTGTCGCGATAAAATAAATTAAGCGGTAAATTTGTAAAAGAATTAAGGAATTTAAATTTATAACTATATGAAATTCAATACAAAAGTAATACACGGAGGACAACATCATGATCCAAGTACAGGTGCAGTTATGCCGCCAGTGTATCAGACTTCAACATTTGTGCAAACAAGCCCAGGAAAGCCTTTGGCAGATTACGAATACAGTAGAGCTTCAAATCCGACACGTACGGCTTTAGAAGACGCTTTGGCAAGTATTGAAAACGGAACTCGCGGATTGGCATTTTCTTCTGGTCTTGCCGCGACAGATTGTGTTTTAAGATCTTTTAAAGCTGGCGACGAAATTATTGCAATGGATGATTTGTATGGCGGAACATACAGAATGTTTTCTCGTGTTTACAAAGATTCAGGTATTAAATTTCATTTTGTTGATATGACGAATATCGAAAAATTAAAAAGTTTAATCAACGAAAATACGAAACTGATCTGGGTAGAAACGCCAACCAATCCGCTAATGAAATTGGCAGATATTCAGGAAATAGCTAAAATTACTCAAGAGAAAAAAATTCTTCTTGCTGTAGATAATACTTTTGCGACTCCATATTTACAAAAACCTTTAGATTTAGGCGCAGATATTGTAATGCATTCTGCAACAAAATATTTAGGCGGACATTCAGATGTTATTGCCGGAGCTTTAATTGTAAAAGATGCAGCGCTTGGAGATCAATTGCATTTCCAGCAGTTTGCAACTGGAGCAACTCTTGGACCAATGGATAGCTTTTTGGTTTTAAGAGGAATTAAAACTTTAGCTTTAAGAGTTCAAAGACATTGTGAAAATGGAGAAAAAGTGGTTGAGTATTTAAGCAATCACCCTAAAATTAAAACGGTTTATTATCCAGGTTTAAAGAATCATCCTTTTCACGAAATTGCTAAAAAGCAAATGAAAGCTTTTGGCGGAATGGTTTCATTCGATTTTAAATCAGGTAAAAAAGAAGATTCTATCTCATTTTTAGAAAAACTGAAAGTATTTACTCTTGCTGAATCTTTAGGTGGAGTAGAATCATTGGCAAATCACCCAGCATTAATGACACACGCATCTATTCCTGCAGATAAAAGAGCAGAAGTTGGTATTACTGATGATTTGGTTCGATTAAGCGTTGGTATTGAAGATGCAGAAGATTTAATCGCCGATTTGGAACAAGCACTTTCTTAAAAAAAGAAATTCCAATAAAAACTAAAATCCCAAATTCCAATTTTGATTACTTTGGAATTTGGGATTTTTATATTTTGGGATTTGATTTTTTTTAGAATTCCAAATAATAGATGTATCCAAAGTTAAACCAAACCTGCCAGTCGTTAGATTTGTTTTCTTTGTAAATATCTTTGTTTGGGTTCAATCCGTCGATCCAGTCTGAGCTGTACATATGGAAACGAGTTTCAAACATCAAATCACTCATGTCAGTCAGTTTATAGTGGACTCCGACAGCTGCTGTAGCAGCTAAAGCTACGCCAGTTTCAGTAGAGAAACCATGAGCACGTCCATCAGATGGAGTTAAGTATTTTCCTGGAGTATTAGCAGGAAGTTTGATATCGCCTAATCGAGATCCAACTTTAGCTGAATAATAGCTCACTTGAACCCCAAAAGCTCCATACGGACTGAAGCTACCAACTGAGTTTTCGAAATCGTGAATTTTCATAAAAGGAGAAAATTCTAGCTGTGTGCCCAAACTTACAATGCTTGAGCTGGCATGCATGTTTCTTAACTGCGTTGCAAATAATCCGTTAGGTTTGTGTTCCACCCATTGTCCATGGTGTTTTAGGGTAGTTCTGCTGTAAGACAGATCAGATCTTACTTTGAAATGTTCTGTAAAATAATTTTCTCTATTGTTATTGGCAGAAAAGTTTATAAAGTGCATGACTCCAATGCCAAAACCTGTGTTTCCGACATTATTATCAAAGTTGTTTCTTTCTCCAAAATCGGACTGTAAAGTTACTGGTCCTGCATAGATTCCGATCTCTTGGGCTAATCCTTGTGCTGATACAGCAGTTGAAATGCCGAAGAAGGCAAATAATGTGATAAATAGGTGTTTAGGCATTTTTTAGGGGCTTACAAATCACGGCAAATATATAAAAAACCTAATCGATTCAAAATATTAAATTGCGGTATTGAAAAATAAGTAACAAAATACTTAATTTACTAACTTTTGAAAGGTGATTTGCATGTAAACACCTACATGAAAAATGTGTTTTTTTTGGAATGTTTGCAAAAAACACAAATCGATTCAAAAAAGTGAAAAATATAACATCGAATCATTATTTGCTATATCTTTGTCAGTTAAAACGAAAACGTTTTCTTAAACATAGTTTCTTATTTTTATAAGAGTGAAAATTAAATCTAAATTATCTGAAAATTTATTTCAAAGATGGAACAAAAAATAAATGAGTTTATGGCTCTTATTGAGTCAAAAAATCCAAACGAGCCAGAATTTCTTCAAGCTGTTAGAGAATTTGCTGAAACAGTAATTCCGTTTATATCTGAGCGTAAAAAATATGATGGAAAGAATATCCTTTTAAGAATCGCTGAACCGGAAAGATCAATAATATTTAGAGTTCCATGGGTAGACGATAAAGGAGAAATTATTGTCAATAGAGGTTTCAGAATTCAAATGAACTCTGCAATTGGACCTTATAAAGGAGGAATTAGATTTCACCATACAGTAAATTTATCAGTTTTAAAATTCCTTGCTTTCGAACAAGTTTTCAAAAACAGTTTGACAACTCTTCCAATGGGTGGAGGTAAAGGAGGTTCTGATTTTGATCCAGAAGGAAAATCAGACGGAGAAATTATGCGTTTCTGCCAGTCATTCATGACAGAGTTATGCCGTCATATTGGTCCAGATCTTGACGTTCCAGCTGGAGATATTGGTGTTGGAGCAAGAGAAATTGGTTATTTGTTCGGACAATATAAAAGAATTAGAAATGAATTTACAGGAGTTTTAACTGGAAAAGGTTTGGCTTACGGAGGTTCATTAATCAGACCAGAAGCTACAGGATATGGAGTAGTTTATTTTACAGATCAAATGCTTCGTACTATCGGACATGAGATTAAAGGTAAAAGAGTCGCTATTTCAGGATTCGGAAACGTAGCTTGGGGAGTAGCTTTAAAAGTAAATGAATTAGGAGGTAAAGTAGTTACGATTTCTGGACCTGACGGATACATTTATGATGAAGAAGGAATTTCTGGAGAAAAAATCGATCATATGCTTGAAATGAGAGCCACTGGAGATAATAGAGCAGAAAGATATTTAGAGAAATATCCAAACGCTGTTTTCCATAAAGGAAAAAGTCCTTGGGAAGTAAAAGTAGATATCGCAATTCCATGCGCTACTCAAAACGAATTAAATGGTGATGATGCTAAGAAATTAATCGACAATGGCGTTTTATGTGTAACTGAAGCTGCAAATATGCCTTCTACATTAGATGCTATCAAACTTTTCTTAGACAATAAAGTGTTGTTCGCGCCAGGAAAAGCTGCAAACGCTGGTGGTGTTGCCGCTTCTGGATTAGAAATGACTCAAAACTCAATTCGTCTAAACTGGACAAGCGAAGAAGTAGACTTGAGATTGAAAGAAATCATGATTGGAATTCATAACCAATGTAAAAAATACGGTGCTGAAGAAGACGGATATGTGAACTACGTAAAAGGAGCCAACATTGCCGGATTTGTAAAAGTTGCCGATGCGATGCTTGCACAAGGTGTTGTTTAAGATTTACTTACTACTATAAGAAATACCCTCGATTGTCTGGATAAGATAGCGAGGGTATTTTATTTGTGCTAAAAATTAAATAAAATTTCGTTTGTAGTATATTTGCCTTAATTGAATACATTAAATGATGAAAAAAATATTTTTCTGCAGTTTGTTTTTACTTCTCATTCAGTTTTGCGGAGCGCAGGGCAAACTGTCTTGGCAGGGATATTTTTCGTTTAATGAAATAAAAGATATTTCGGAGTCGGCTACAAGCATATTTGCGGCCTCAGAAAATGCATTGTTTTCAAAAAATACGGCAACAAATATTCTTAAAACCACAACTACAGTTGAAGGACTATCAGGTCAGACCATTTCTGCGGTTTATTACAGCGAGGTATTCAAAAAAACATTGATCGGTTACGAAAATGGTTTGATGATCTTAGTTAACGACAGTGACGGAAGTATTCTAAAAGTGGTTGATATCATTAATAAACAACTGCCGGCAAACACAAAAAAAATCAATCATTTTATGGAAGATAATGGATTGGTTTATGTTTCTTGTGATTTTGGGATTGTGCAATTCAATTTGAAAACTTCGCAATTTGGTGATACTTATTTTATTGGTGACAACGGAGCTGAAATAAGCGTAAAACAAACTACTTTGTTTAACGGATTTATTTTCGCAGCAACCTCAAGTGGCATTAGAAAAGCAGATAAGACAAATGCCAATCTTATAGATTACAATCAATGGTCGGTTGTAAATGCAGGAAATTGGTCGAGTGTAGAAACTTTAGATAGTGAGCTCATTGCGATAAATGATTCCGGATATATTCATAGATTTAACTCAAATACTTTTGTTGGGTTTTTGCAATTGCCTCAGCCTGCTGTAGACACGAGAGCAAAAAATCATAGTTTATTTGTTACAATTGCCAATACGGTTTATGTGTACAATAATCAAATGGTTTTGAATAGACAAATTTCAAATTCTCAGGTCTTAGACAATACTTTGAATTTTAGTTGTGCAACCGCTGTTGGAAATCAGATTTTTATTGGAACAAAAGAAAAAGGTCTATTTGCTTCTTCTCTTAATAATGTAGCCGCTTTTGAGAATAATACGCCAGCTGGACCAGTTCGAAATAATATTTTTGCAATAGATGCAGGTTCTAGTGTTTTGTGGACAGTTTACGGCGACTATGATGTTTCGTATAATCCTTATCCTTTAGATAATTACGGAATTAGCAGGTATAATGCTTCTGGTTGGCTGAACATCCCGTATTCTGAAGTTTATGACGCAAAATCAATTACAAGAGTTCTTGTTAATCCAAATAATGAAAAACAAGTTTATGCGAGTTCATTCTTTTCTGGTTTGGTAAAAGTTGAAAACGATGTTCCTAATTTTTTATACAACGAAAAAAATAGCGGTTTAGAAACTATAACTACAGAAGGACCAAATTATATTGATGTTCGTATTAATGCAACAGCATTTGATAAATCTGCAAATCTTTGGGTAACAAACAGCCGAATTAAAAATGGACTGAAAGTTTTAAAAACAAATGGACAATGGGGAAGTTATGCCATGACTTCAATTATAGACAATGCCGAAGAAGAAAACTATTCGAGTATAGCCATAGATCGAAATAATGTAAAGTGGATTGGAACCCTAAAAAGTGGCGTCGTTGGGTTTAATGAAAGCACTAATACGTTCAAAAAAATGACTTTTGGTGTTGATGCTGGGAATTTGCCAATAGCCGATGTTAGAGCATTAGCATTAGATACAAAAAATCAGCTTTGGATTGGAACAACAAAAGGGCTGAGAGTTTTGTCTAATGTCTCCAGTTTTCAGTCGGAAAATCAATTAAAAGCAAATCCTATCATTATTACCGAAGACGATTTGGCACAGGAATTACTGTATGAACAGTTTATTACTTCAATAGCAGTTGACGGAGCAAACAATAAATGGATTGGAACTGCAGATTCTGGAGTTTTTATGGTTTCGCCAAATGGTCAGGAAACCAAATATCATTTTACTATAAACAATTCTCCGCTGCCGAGCAATTATGTAAACGATATCAAGATAAATGCTAAAACCGGAGAAGTTTTTATAGCAACCAATAAAGGATTAGTCTCGTTTAACGGAATAGCAACAGATGCAAACGATGATTTGAGTAATGTATATGTTTATCCAAATCCGGTTCGTCCAAATTATAATGGAACAGTAAAAGTTGCTGGATTAATTGATAAGGCAAATATCAAAATTACTGATATTGCAGGCAATTTAGTTTACGAAAAAACTTCGGAAGGCGGAACAATCGAGTGGGACACCACTGCTTTTGGCAAATATAAAGTTGCCTCTGGCGTTTATATGGTTTTTATTTCTGCAGAAGACGGAGGAGAAACGAAAGTCAAAAAAGTAATGATAATTCGTTAGTATTCAGTCGCAGTTTTCTGCAACAGTCACAGTTTTTAGTTTTGGATAGAAATCTAAAATCTAAAATCTACAATCTAAAATTAAAAATGCTCGTCAAAACCAAAGCCATAGTAATTTCATCTTTAAAATTTCAAGAAAAAAGCTTGATTGTAAAATGCTTTACACTTTCTAGCGGACTGAAATCTTATTTTGTACGCGATGCATTTTCGAGTCGAAAAGCCAGTCAGAAGATTGCGTATTTTCAGCCTTTTTCGATTTTAGAAATTGAAGCCGTTCATAAAAATAAAGGAACACTTGAAAATTTTAAAGAAATAAGAACTGCGGTTCCTTTTCAGAGTATTCATACCGATATTGTAAAAAGTACCATGGTAATGTTTCTTTCAGAAATGCTTCATTATTCTATTCAGGAAGAAGAAAAAAACGAACAGCTTTTCTTGTTTTTAGAAACGGCATTGACTTGGCTGGATCATCATGACGAAATTTCTAACTTTCACTTAATTCTTCTTTTAGAAATCACAAAATACCTCGGATTTTATCCTGATCTTTCAGATATTGACCTTCCTTTTTTTGAAATGAATGAGGGTGTTTTTACGGTTTTCCACAATTCTACCGCTCTTTCGGAGCACGAAACCACTTTGTTAAAAAAACTTATCGAACTAAAGTTTGATAATAGCCAAAAAATCTTCAATGTAATTGAGAGACAAATTTTGCTAAAGGTTTTAATTGATTTTTATTCTTCTCATTTAGAGGGTTTTAAGCGTCCAAAATCGCTAGATATTTTGAAAGAAATTTTTTCATAAATAGCATTCCTATTTTTATATATTTGCTCAGTTAATTTTTACTAAAAAAATCCCATTTTTTAGTAAAAGCAATTTCTCATAAATATCTAAAACCAATAATTTAAAAAAAATCTACCATGAAGAAAATTACATTTTCGATTATTTTGCTTCTGTCGGTAGCGGTTTCATCAATTGCCCAAAGAAAATATGATGAAATAGTTACAACAGAAAATGCTGTCCAGGATTTGGTGCAGAATGGAGTTACTGGAATTGTTGTCTTTAAAGAAGGCGCATCTATTAAAGGTCTTGATCCTGAAACTAAAAAAGTTGTATGGACTTTAACTAAAGAAGATTTTGGAGGTAGATCAGTATTGGATATCGCAGGCGATACTGATCTTACAAAACTTTTCGCGGATAAAAGTACTTTAACTAATGTGCCTGGAAGTCCATATGTAGAAGCTTATCTTGAAAGTAAATATCTTATTATCAATACTGATACAGGTAAAGTAGTTTATAATTCTGCAAAAGAGTCTTTCTGGGTTACACAGTCAGATTTTATTCCTGAAACAAATGAGTATCTGCTTACTTTGAAAAAAGATGGAGATATGGCAATTGCATTATTGGATATGACAACTGGCGAATTAAAATGGAATACAACTGTTGATAAAGCAAAGTCTTTGTTTAGTTTTTCATTTAAAGAATCAGTAAATACAAACGTAGCAAAAGTACATGGATCTGTAATTTACTATTTATTGTACGGAAAATTGTATTCTTTTGACAGAGCTACTGGAAAGCTAAACTGGAAAGGTGAAGAAGATTATTCTAAATTTTTCTTAACGCAAAATGATAAAAATATTGTTGTAGTAAATAATACAGGAACTTTTTCTACAAAACAATATTTAAATGTATTAAATACAGAAACTGGAAAAAGTATCTGGAAAGAATCTATCAAAACAAAGAGAGTCGTTTATCTTGAAGATTGGGGAACAAAAATATTAGTTGCGCACTACAGCGGATTTAACTTTTTTGACTTAAACACAGGAGAGAAAATTTGGAAAAAAGACGCTCGTGGAGATGGATTGAAAAGAGTAATTCCAATCGATCAAGATTTCTTGTACGTTGCAGAAAATGAAATGATGTTGATTAACAAAGACGGAGAAAAACTTTGGAAAAAATTCATCGAAATTTCTGATGATAAAGAAGATCCAATTTACTACCTAGGGAAAGTTGGCGAAAAAGTAATGTACCTTACAGGAACTTACGGAAACATGGTAGATTATAAAACCGGAGTTAAACTTTGGAAACGTAATATCAATTTTGATAAAAATCGTCCAGTTTTACCTACTTACGATGAAACTACAAATTCTTACTTAGTATATAATGACGAGAAATTGTACAAATTTGACCCTAGCATTAGTGACAAGCCAGAACCATTTGCCAAAGTAAATATCAAAAGAGAAAAAGAATTAAACAGTATCGAGCAGTTTCCTTGGGGTGTTGTGCTTTCAGGTCCACTTGAAGTTATGGGAGTTAATATGGATGGTACAGTTAAATATCACCTTACTTATTCACAGCCAGGAGAAGGAACAAGACGTCTTATAAAAAGTGCTGCTATTGTTGGAAGTATTGGTTTAGGAGTTGGAGCTGGTGTGAGTGAATTTAAAGGCTCTGAAGTAACAATGACATACCGTGATTCTGATGGAAATATGAGAACTTCAGTTTTAAAGAAAGAAGATAAAACGAATAAAGATCAAGCAAAAGCTTATGCGGCTGGGGCAGCAGCGCTTGGCGTAGTAGCGGCTAAATTTAACTCTCGTTTTAATGCAATGAAACAAAACAGAGACTTCTCTTATATCTTTGCAAAAGCAGATTCTGGAGAAAAAATTCTTGTAAAAGTGAGTAAAGTTGATGGAGTTGAAGTTGATAAAATTATCTTCAACAACAACAAGCCAATTTACGAAGTAGATCCTGCGACTCAGAATATTTTTTATGTTTCTGATAAGTCAATTCAGATCTTCAATAGAAAAGAAAAATAAAAAAAGATACAGGCCATCAGGATTTGATTTTGATGGCTTTTTTTTGCCTATGAAAAAAACACTACTCCTTATAGCTTTGCTTGTAATTGCTTCAATTCAGGCGCAAGAAAAAATAAGCTCTAAAAAAAAGAAATTCTACATACCAGTAATTAACTACCCAGAATTTCCTATTCTTGATAATGCATTAACTCAGACCACTTTCTATCAAATGGATAAGCAGTTAATACAGGAAGAACCGATATTGAAAAAAAACTATTTTAATATAGAAGGTTTCATAAAAGATCCTGCGAACGGAAAACTAAGAATTTATTTAACCATTGAACTTCCGCAATATAAAGCCACTAAAATTGACAGTATTTTTGATAAAAAGAAAAACGGATGGAAGTTTCAGGCATTTTCCAATTATAGTGTAAAAATAAAAATGGAGGCGAAATGCGCAGATAAGCTTCTGTTGACCAAAGATTTTAATACAGTGGAATCCTATTTAATAGCTGTAGGTAGTCAAAAAGACAATTTGAAGGCTGCCGTTGAGATGAATAATAAAAAAATTGCAGAAGCAGAAAGAGACGGTAATTACACTGTTGCGGAATTAGGATTAGACACAGTAATTTACAGTTCTGTTCAAGCAATACAAAACTACCTTAATTATAAATTAAGATACACTATCGGTGAAGAAAAGATAAAGTTTGAATTTGTAACTTCAAAATCGCATCCTGAGTACGAGAAGTTGCTGGCATTTGAAAATGAAATTACAGTTCAGATGCAAAAAGTGACACTTGAAAAAGGTTTAGACGAAAAAACTTTAGCGCCTCATTTGCAATATTTGGAAAGTCTATTGATAAAATATCCACTTTCTCCTGCAAACGAAAATATTCGTTTCATAGTTACAAACAATTTAGCAGAAACTTATTATTTGCTTGAAAATAAAGAAAAAGCGTTACTGTATGCTAATTTGCTTATTGAGAATGATAAGCAGGATTCAAGAGGATCTTCGATAGTTAAAAAAGTGAATAATGGCTTTTTTGTCGATAAAAAAATAAGAAGCCACACTACACGTTTTGCAGATCTTCAAAAATTAGGTCTTAAAATAGCGGAAGAGAAAGAAGAAAAAAGATTAGCATTTTTTGAAAAGATTCAGCAGCAAGATGCAGAATGGGAAATCGAAAAATCTAATCGTGAAGCTTATCTGGAAAAGATTAAAACGCAAAGACTTAATTTGCTTGATTCTATACCATATCAATTAAATGCAAATATTTTGGCTAAAGTAGTTGATAATTTGGGGGGAAGCCAAGCTTTGAAAAAAGTAGAAAAAGCACATCTATTTTCTAAGATTTCAATTGAAGGGACAAATATTCCGCAAACAGAAGAAAAATGGGCAACAACATCGCATTATCTTCTTAAGAAAAAAATGCCTGAAGCTTATTATGAAATCGTAAACGGACCAGAAGCTTGGAGTCATGACGATCGTGAAACTGGACTCAATGCCAAATGGGCAAAATTAACATCATACGATTACAGCAATTTGTCTAAAAATGTTGATTTGGTAAACTTTCTAACCGACTTAAGACTCGATTTATGGAATAATTTTGAAGTTTTGGGTGAAGAAATGTACGAGGGAAAAATGTGTTATCATTTAAATTATTTTGAAAAAACATTGAGTTCGGGAAACAGAACAATTCCTAAAACAGATTATCATGTTTTTATTGATAAAGAAAACTTTAATATAGTTTCAACAGAAAAAACAGAATTTGACAATGGCAATAAAAGTTTCTTCGAAAGAAAACTATTTGGAGATTATCGCCCTGTAGCAGCTTTAAATTCTGGAAAAATTCCTCATAAGATCAATTATGAAATCGAAGATTTTAATGGCGAAACTTTTTATCAGGAAACACGCGAAAAAGTAGAAATAAATCCCGTTTTTGGAAATAGAATTTTTATGAAAGAAGTTTATTTCGGAGGATTTAAATAAGACTTTAGCTTGTTGGAAGTTATTTTAAGAATTGGTTGTTTTTTGATTTATTATGCTCAGAAAAATGAGAATAATGTCAGAAAGTAACCAATTCTTATGTTTTTGTATCTATTATCTCAACAAAAGTTTGTGAAATTTAAGGAAATTGGCGGTCAATAGTTCAAAATTTCTTACTTTCGCACCTCGTTTAAGAAAATGATAAAATGAGTACAAAATTTACTGAATACAAAGGACTTGACTTACCAGCTGTAGCGTCTGAAGTTCTTGATTTTTGGAAGAAAGAAAATATATTTGAAAAGAGTGTAACCACTCGAGAAGGTGCAGAACCTTTCGTATTTTTTGAAGGTCCGCCTTCAGCAAACGGATTACCTGGTATTCACCACGTAATGGCACGTGCGATTAAAGATATTTTTTGCAGATATAAAACTCAAAAAGGTTTTCAGGTAAAAAGAAAAGCCGGATGGGATACTCACGGTCTGCCTGTTGAATTAGGTACCGAAAAAGAATTAGGAATTACTAAAGAAGATATTGGTAAAACAATTTCGATCGAAGAATATAACGAAGCGTGTAAAAAAACCGTTATGCGTTATACTGACGTATGGAATGATTTGACCGAAAAAATGGGGTATTGGGTTGATATGGAAGATCCGTATGTGACTTATAAACCAAAATACATGGAGTCTGTTTGGTGGCTTTTGAAACAAATCTACGATAAAGGTTTGTTGTACAAAGGATACACTATTCAGCCATATTCTCCAAAAGCAGGAACTGGATTGTCTTCTCACGAAGTTAACCAGCCAGGAGCTTACCGTGATGTAACAGATACTACAATTGTAGCACAGTTTAAAACATTGCCAGAAACGCTTCCAAGCTTTTTACAAGGTTTTGGAGATATCCACATTTTAGCTTGGACGACAACGCCTTGGACACTTCCATCAAATACAGCTTTGACAGTTGGGCCAAAAATCGATTATGTTTTAGTTAAAACATTCAATCAATATACTTTTGAGCCAATCAATGTGATTTTGGCTAAAAACTTAGTTGGAAAACAATTCGGAAAAGGATATTTCTTAAGTGAAGACGATGCTGATTTTGACAATGTTAAAAACGGTGATAAAAAACTTCCATACAAAATCTTAACCGAAGCAAAAGGAGCAGATTTAGTAGAAATCCGTTACGAGCAATTATTGCCTTATGTGTTGCCATACCAAAATGCTGAAAATGCATTTAGAGTAATTTCTGGAGATTTCGTTACAACAGAAGACGGAACAGGAATCGTGCATACAGCGCCTACTTTTGGTGCTGATGATGCTAAGGTGGCAAAAGAAGCGAAACCAGAAGTTCCGCCAATGTTAGTTTTAGACGAAAACGGAACTGCAGTGCCTTTAGTTGATTTACAAGGAAAATTCACTTCTCACGTAGGCGATTTGGCTGGTAAATATGTTAAAAACGAATATTACGATGCAGGACAAGCTCCAGAGAAATCTGTAGATGTTGAAATCGCTATTCGTCTTAAAGAAGAAAATAAAGCATTTAAAGTTGAAAAATACGTGCACAGTTATCCACACAGTTGGAGAACAGATGAGCCGTTATTGTATTATCCTCTAGATTCATGGTTCATCAAAGTAACCGATGTAAAAGATAGAATGTTCGACCTGAACGAAACTATCAATTGGAAACCTAAATCTACTGGTGAAGGACGTTTTGGAAATTGGCTTAAAAATGCCAACGATTGGAACTTATCTCGTTCTAGATATTGGGGTATTCCTTTGCCAATCTGGAGAACAGAAGATAAAACAGAAGAAGTTATTATCGGTTCTGTTGAAGAATTGTACAATGCAATCGAAAAATCGATTGAAGCAGGCTTCCAAAAAGAAAATCCGTTTAAAGGATTTGAAATCGGAAATATGTCTGAATCAAATTATGATTTAATCGATTTGCATAAAAATGTTGTTGATGCTATCACTTTGGTTTCTGCTTCTGGAAAACCAATGAAGCGCGAAAGTGATTTAATCGACGTTTGGTTCGATTCTGGAGCAATGCCTTATGCACAATGGCACTATCCTTTTGAAAACAAAGACAAAATTGACGGAAACAAAGATTTTCCAGCAAATTTCATTGCTGAAGGAGTAGATCAGACACGTGGATGGTTTTATACCTTACACGCTATCGGAACTTTGGTTTTTGACAAAATTGCATACAAAAATGTAGTTTCAAACGGTCTTGTTTTAGATAAAAATGGAATTAAAATGTCTAAGAGTAAAGGAAATACTATAGACCCATTTAAAACCATTGCAGAAAACGGTCCAGATGCTACACGCTGGTATATGATTATGAATGCAAATCCGTGGGATAACTTGAAGTTTGACCTTGAGGGAATTGCTGAGGTGAAACGTAAATTCTTCGGAACTTTATACAACACTTATTCTTTCTTCTCGTTATATGCTAACATCGATGGATTTAAATATGCTGAAGCTGAAATTCCGTTAAACGAAAGACCAGAAATCGATCAATGGATTATTTCTGAATTGCATTCTTTAATCAAATTTGTTGACGAATGCTACGAAGATTATGAGCCAACAAAAGCGACAAGAGCAATTTCTGACTTCGTTCAGGAGAACTTAAGTAACTGGTATGTTCGTTTATGTCGTCGTCGTTTCTGGAAAGGAGAATACGCTAAAGATAAAATTGCAGCTTATCAAACGCTTTATACTTGTTTATTAACAATAAGTAAATTAAGCGCTCCCGTAGCTCCATTTTTTATGGATAAATTGTACAGAGATTTGACATCATCTACGGGAACCGAGGATTTTGCTAGTGTTCACTTGGCTGAATTCCCAAAATTTGTCGAAAACTTTGTTAATAAAACGTTGGAAAGCAAAATGCAGAAGGCACAAACGATCTCATCTTTGGTTTTATCACTACGTAAAAAAGAGATGATAAAAGTTCGTCAACCTTTGCAAAAGGTAATGATTCCGGTACTTGACAACAATCAGCGTGCTGAAATCGAAGCGATTTCTGACCTAGTAAAAGCTGAGGTAAATGTTAAAGAAATTGAACTTTTAGATGACGCTTCAGGTATTTTGGTAAAACAAATTAAACCTAATTTTAAAGCGCTTGGACCACGTTTTGGTAAAGATATGGGCTTGATTTCTAAGGAGATACAGGGTTTTTCTGCAGAGCAGATCAATCAGCTGGACAAGCAAGGAACGCTAGATATTGTTATTGCAGGAAATAGTGTAACTTTATCATTAGAAGATGTGGAAATTACATCACAAGATATCGAAGGATGGTTAGTTGCTAATTCAAACGGAATAACAGTTGCGCTTGATATTACTCTTACCGAAGAATTAAAAAATGAAGGTATCGCTAGAGAATTAGTTAATAGAATACAAAACATCCGTAAAGATTCAGGTTTTGAAGTTACGGATAAGATTAAAGTTCAAATAAAAAGAGACGGCATTTTAGAAGATGCAGTTTTAAAAAATGAAGACTATATTAAGTCTGAAACATTAACAGACGAACTTGTTTTTGCTGACACGTTGGAAAACGGCACAGAAATTGAGTTTGATGACATTAGAACCATTATATTAATTTCAAAATAGTAGAAAATGATAGATGAAATTATTAGATACTCAGATGCAGATTTAGCAGAGTTCAAAGAAATAATCCAAGCAAAAATTAAAAAAGCACAAGAAGATCTTGATTTGATCAAAAGTGCTTATATGAACGATTTGAATAACGGAACTGACGATACTTCTCCAACTTTTAAAGCTTTTGAAGAAGGAAGTGAGACCATGTCAAAAGAGGCGAACTCTCAGTTGGCTATCAGACAAGAGAAATTCATTCGTGACTTAAAAAATGCTTTATTCCGTGTAGAAAATAAAACTTACGGTATCTGCAAAGTAACAGGTAAATTAATTAGCAAAGAAAGACTTAAAATCGTTCCTCATGCAACAATGAGTATCGAAGCTAAAAACTTGCAGAGATAAATTTTAAGAAATATATCTTTAAATAGAAAAAACGCTCCTTTTAGGAGCGTTTTTTTTGTATTGTTTAATGTTTGTTAAACCTCTATTTTGCTAAAGGGATTATCTATTGAAAGAAATTATTTATAATTAATCAAAATAAATTAAATTTTAAAAACCCTTTTTTTGTAAGAATGAAATAGGTAAAACTACTTAAGATTTTTTAGAAATGGATCCAAAAAAACGCCTTGGTTAGAGGCGTTTTTTTTAAAGTAAAATTGTTATGCCAGATTTTTTTCAACATCAGCTTTATGCTTTCTTAAAATAGCTCTAGTCATACCTAAATTTGCTTTTGAAGCATCAGCTGCAAGATAGATCATGAATTTTTTGTTCGGAGAAATATCGATAATATGAATTTGATTAGATAATGTAATCAAAATGTCTTCAATATCTTGGTTTAAGCCTAAGGCTTTTACTGCATTCAGTTTTGCTTTTACAACTTCAAGGTTATAAGCTGCTGCAAGTTCCGGATCAAAACTAGGGTCGATTGTTAAATTTCCAAAGCTTAATCCAGATTCAATTTCTGTTACAGCTACAGCGATAAAGCCGTTTACGTTGCTTTTCATTTCGCTTAAAAATACGTTTAAAAAATCATTGTTCATAGTTAATTAGGGTTAATTTGTTAATAGAATTTATGGTTATTTCAATAGGGAATTTTTGCTTAATTCTGCCGAAACTTCTTCTGTAGAGCGCATTAATAGAGCTAAATTGCTTCCTTCTTTAGAAAAAGCTACAATAAAGTTAGAGCCGCTTATTTTATTTCCAACAATAACACCTTCAGCACTTTTTAGATATAATTGTTTTAAAGAGCCTTTTTCTAAATCTATTAAAAACTTTTCGCTCATAGATAAAATGGCAGCGCTCATTGCGGCAATGCTATCGCCGTAATCAAGATTTAAGGAAGTGATAAGTTTTCCTTTTCCGTTTAAAATTAATGCTGCAGTAGATTTGGTGTTGACAAGAAAGTCGTTTAGAGTAGTTGTGATTTCATTCATGATTTTGTAGGATTTTGGGAAGAATGTTAAATTCAGTTCATTTGGTATTTGATTTATAAAATTAATTGCATGTTTTGATAAACAAGTGTTAATTTTTATTAACAAATATAAATTAAATTATGTATCATTGTAATACCAAATCAGTAATAATTTAAATTATTTACTACGAAAAACTTACATTATGGCTAAAGTATTGAAATTCAAAGAAGTAAACTCTGATGTAGAGCGCAGAATGAAAGAATTTGAAAAACTGCGTGTTAAATTTAAAGCAGATGTAAAAAAGGGTGAGGCTAAGAAGTTGGCTGCCGGAAAAGAAAGCAAAGGAATCTTCAAATCCATTTCAGATTTTTTCTCCGACAGTCCAAAAACGCCAGCAAAAGCTACTGTGAAAAAGTAAACTTTATCAGGTTTAGATTAGCATATAAGCTTGTTTAGTTTGTTGCGAAAGAATTAACGCTCCATTAGGAGCGTTTTTTTTGATTTAATTATTATTTTTGCCCATCAAAAAATCATAAAATGTCATTACGAAAAGCGTATTTCCTTATATTCCTAGTTTTAATTGTTGATCAGCTTTCTAAAATTTATGTCAAAACAAATTTCGTTCTTGGCGAAGAGGTTGTGATTGCCGACTGGTTTAGAATTCATTTTATTGAAAATGAAGGAATGGCTTGGGGGACAAAAATTCCTGGAGAGTATGGAAAATTGATTTTGACAGTTTTCAGAATCTTTGCTGTGGTCGGAATTGGATGGTGGCTTTCTGATTCAGTAAAAAAGCGTCATTCGACTTATCTAATAGTTGCAATTGCATTAATCTTTGCTGGAGCAGCAGGAAATATTATTGATTCTGTTTTCTACGGAGTTATTTTTGATGACAGTACTCACAACCTTGCAACAATTTTTTCTCCAGCACCATACGGAACTTGGTTTCATGGTCTGGTTGTGGATATGTTCTATTTTCCTATTTGGGAAGGGAATCTTCCAACTTGGCTTCCAATCTTTGGAGGAAAGCATTTTGCCTTTTTTAATGCTATTTTTAATGTAGCTGATGTAGCCATTTCTACAGGTGTAGGAATACTTTTGGTTTTTAATAAAAGAGCTTTTCCAAAACACGCATAAAGTTTAAAAATTCCAAAATTTTCAAAGTTCCAAATTCCAATATTTGAGGCATTCGCAAGAAACAGATATTGTAATTTGGAATTTTTCATTATTGGCATTTAATATTATTGTATTATTTTTACAATAAAATTAAACTATGCAAAGTCCGTCTTTTTCCATTTATGATGCTTCTGCGGGATCAGGAAAGACATATACTTTGGTAAAAGAATATTTGAAAATTATTCTTTCTTCTCCAAAGAACGATGCATATAGAAATATCTTGGCAATTACTTTTACCAACAAAGCGGTTCATGAAATGAAAAGCCGTATTGTTGGGAATCTTTCTGAATTTGCAAAAGACGACCCATCTCCAAAAGCGGCCGATTTGATGGAAGACTTATCACGAGATACTGGGCTTTCAATCATTAAAATTAAAACCAAATCGCAGCAGATTATTAAGCACTTGATTCATAATTATGCTGCTTTTGATATTTCTACCATTGATAAATTTACCCATAAAGTTATTCGTGCTTTTGCGCACGACCTGAATCTTCCGATGACTTTTGAAGTCACTTTGGATACTGAAAATTTATTGGTTGAAGCTGTTGATGCCATTATTGCGCAAGCGGGTGAAGACGAAACCCTGACTAAATTGCTTATCGATTTTACAATGGAAAAAACCGATGATGACAAAAGTTGGGATATCTCGCGTGAAATTCTAGATACAGGAAGATTGGTTTTAAACGAAAACAATCGAAATGAAATTCTGCATTTTCAAAACAAAACAATCGGGGAGTTTGTCGAGATTAAAAAGAAAATGCAAGAGCTTTGCAAAGAATTGGAAGAAATAAACCAAGGTTTTGCGATGAAAGCAATTGAATTGATTGATAAGAACGGAATTGATCCGAAATCATTTTCAAGAGGAACTTTTCCAAATCATTTGCAAAGCATTAAGGAAGGAAAATTCAATCCAAAAAATAAGACCTTTCATGAGTTTGATGATATTGCGATTAACAAGACGGCAAAAGATCGAGCGTTAATTGAAAATATTATTCCTGAATTACTTCAAATACTGAAAGAAGTTTATCAGAATTTCGAAAAAAGAGATTTTTACAAAGCCTTTCTAAAAAATATTACGCCACTTTCTTTGCTGAATACTGTAAGTAATGAACTTGCAAAAATTCAGTCAGAACAAAACATCTTGTCGATTTCAGAATTCAATGCGATTATTCATCGTGAAATTCAGAATCAGCCAGCACCTTTTATTTACGAACGTTTGGGAGAGCGTTACCGCAATTTCTTTATTGATGAATTTCAAGATACATCAGAAATGCAGTGGCAGAATTTAATTCCGCTGATTGACAATTCACTTTCGGGTTTAGATGATTTAGGGAATAAAGGGACTTTAATGATTGTAGGAGACCCAAAACAATCTATTTATCGCTGGCGCGGAGGAAAAGCAGAGCAGTTTATCGAATTGAGCAAAGAAGAAGTTGCTTTTTTTCATCATGACAAAAAAGTCAAATATTTAGATACAAATTATAGAAGCTATAGTGAAGTTATTGAGTTTAATAATGCTTTTTTTAAATTGATTTCTAGCGAATTTTCAAATGAAGATTATAAAAATCTTTATGAGAATCATAGTTTTCAAAACACCAATTCGAAAAAAGGCGGTTATGTAAACATTTCTTTTCTTCCAATTATTGATAAAAATGATTTTATTGATGAAGATGATGTCGTGGAAAAATCGGATTTGTATGTTTTGGCAACTCTAAATACAATCCACGAAGTAGTTAAACAGGGTTTTGAGTATAAAGATATTGTAATTCTGACCCGAAAAAGAGATCAAGGAATTGCAATTGCTAACTATTTGACAGAACAGGGAGTTCCTTTGTTGTCTTCAGAAACATTGATGATTCAAAATGCTTCAGAAGTTCGCTTGATAATTCATCTTCTTAGGTATTTGAATAATAGTTCGGACTTAGAATCAAAAGCTAACTTTTTGCATTTTTTGGCTTCGACTAAAGATTTGCTTATGCCTGTCCATGATTTTATTGCGATGGGAATGAATCATCGATTTGAAAAGGAATTTGAAGAATGGCTTTTGACCTTTGATGTTTCTTTTTCTTTTGAAGACGTTCGAAAAAAATCATTGTATGAAGCGGTAGAAATTATCATTTCTAAATTTATTCTTCCATCAGAAGGAAATGCTTATGTTCAGTTTTTTCTGGATATTGTTTTGGAAAGGGATATTAGAAACCAAGCTGGAGTAGCAGACTTTTTAGTTTTCTGGGATAAAAATTCGCATAAATTTAGCATTCCATCGCCGGAAGGGAATAATGCAGTTCGAATTATGACCATTCATAAATCTAAAGGGCTGGAATTTCCAGTCGTAATTATGCCTTTTGCTGACGAAGATTATAATCGAAAACCAAAAGATAAGTTGTGGCTCGATACAGAGGAAATAGATCTAGGAGTTCCAAAAGCTTTGGTTGATAATAGCAGTGCGGTTGAAAGCTTTGGAGAAAGCGCATCGGCAGTTTTTAATTTAAAAAAGCAAGAAGAACTTTTAGATAATATAAACGTGCTTTATGTCGCGCTGACTCGTGCTGAAGAGCAATTATATGTAATTTCTCAGTCATTAAAAGCCAAAAGTGATGGTGAATATCCCAATAATATGGCTTCTTTTTTTATTAAATTTTTGATTCATGCAGGAGTTTATGATGAAGAAAAAATGAGTTACGAATTTGGAAATAAAGTAAGGTTGTCAAAAACCTCTTCAACGGTTGATACGGTTAAATCCATTCCGATTGTGAGAGATGTTTTGAATCCGAAAAATATCAAAATTGCCCAACGGGAAGCCTTAATGTGGGGGACACATCAACAAGAGGCGATTTCCTACGGAAACATTGTGCACGAGATTTTGGCTTTTGTTAAAGATAAATCTGATATTGATTTAGCAGTTACAAAATCCCTAGAAAATGGTTTGATAACTTATGACCAAGTTGATCAGGTGCTGCAGACTTTGAAAGAAATTGTAAATCATCCAGAGCTAAATGTATGTTTTGATGGAAGTCATACTGTACTAAATGAGCAAACAATTGTTCAGAAAGAAGGAAGGATTTTAAAGCCTGATCGAATTGTATTTTTGGAAAACAAAGAGGCTTATTTGCTGGATTATAAAACTGGGGCGTCCAATGCTAAATATCAGCAACAAATTAAGGAATATCAAGACGCGATTGAAGATTTAGGATACACAGTGTTAAAAAAAGCTCTAGTATATATTGGAGCAGAAATTGAGGTAGTAAATTTGTGAAAAAATTAATCAGATGTTAAAGGAAAAACGAAGCTTTATTTTGGTTAAGTTGTTAATTTTTAACGTTTTAAATAAATAAAAATGTACGGTAAAATAAAAGAGCATTTGCAAAAAGAATTGCAGGCAATTGAGGAAAATGGAATTTTCAAAAAGGAGAGAATTATTACTTCTCCACAAGGTGCTGAGATCACAATTTCGACTGGAGAAACAGTATTGAATTTTTGTGCAAATAATTATTTAGGACTTTCTTCTCATCCAGAAGTAGTGCAAGCGGCAAAAGATGCAATGGATACCCACGGTTTCGGAATGTCTTCTGTGCGTTTCATTTGCGGAACACAGGATGTTCATAAAACATTAGAAAAAAAGATCGCTGATTTTTATGGTACAGAAGATACTATATTATATGCGGCTGCTTTTGATGCTAATGGTGGTGTGTTTGAGCCTTTATTGGGAGAGGGCGATGCCATTATTTCAGACAGTTTAAATCACGCTTCCATTATTGACGGGGTTCGCTTGTGTAAAGCGGCTCGTTATCGTTATGAAAATAATAATATGGATGATTTAGAGCAGCAGCTAATCAAAGCAAATGAAGCAGGAGCACGTTTCAAGCTAATTGTAACTGACGGGGTTTTTTCTATGGATGGATTAGTGGCGCCATTGGATAAAATTTGCGACTTAGCTGATAAATATGACGCTATGGTAATGGTTGACGAATGTCATGCCGCTGGCTTTATAGGGGCGACAGGAAAAGGAACGCTTGAAGCAAAAGGAGTAATGGGAAGAGTTGATATTATTACAGGGACTCTTGGAAAAGCTTTAGGAGGAGCTATGGGAGGCTATACCACTGCCAAAAAAGAAATTATAGAATTATTGCGTCAGAAATCTAGACCTTACTTGTTTTCAAATTCATTGGCACCTGCAATTGTTGGAGCTTCAATTAAAGTGTTTGAATTATTAGAGAAAGATACAGCGCTTCGTGACAAATTAGAATGGAATACCAATTACTTTAAAGAGGGAATGAAAAAAGCTGGCTTCGATATTATTGATGGTGATTCTGCAATTGTTCCAGTTATGTTATACGATGCAAAATTATCTCAGACGATGGCAAACGAACTTTTGAAACAAGGAATTTACGTTATTGGATTTTTCTTCCCTGTTGTTCCAAAAGATAAGGCTAGAATACGTGTACAACTGTCTGCAGCGCATGAAAAAGAGCACTTAGATAAAGCAATAAATGCCTTCACAGTTGTCGGTAAAATGTTAAAAGTTATATAATTACCACTTTGGTTAAATTTTTGTAGGTTTTTTTTAACATTTCATTTTGTATTTAAAAAATTTGGTGTTACTTTTGCTTGTAATTAACTAAATTGTAATTAAAAAAATTAAGTATGAAACATCTTAACAAACTTTTAGTTGCTGTATTGATGGCGATGGGTTTAAGTTCTCACGCGCAAGACAGTAACAATCCATGGGCGATCTCTTTCGGGGTTAATGCTGTGGATACTAGAACAAGTTCAGGTTCAGGAAGTGGATTTTTCGATCAACACTTCTCTCAGCCATTCGCTGTAAAAGACAACTGGAACATTCTTCCTTCTTTATCTTACATTGGTGTGTCAAGATATGTGGGTAGCGGTTTCTCAGTTGGTTTACAAGGATCTGTAAACAAAATTGATAAATATGTTACTTTCGCTCCAACAGCTCCAGGGCATGATGGAAGAGGTAACGTTGTAACTAATCCTGGTGACTTAATGTACTACGGAATTGATGCTACTATCAAATACAGTTTCCAAGAATTAATCAAATCTAAAGTGATTGATCCTTCGTTATCTGTTGGTGGTGGTTATACTTTCTTTGGAGATAGTAGCTATGGAACTGTTAACCCAGGTGCTGGTTTAACTTTCTGGTTTACTGATGCTATTGGTCTTGAGCTTGCTACAAGATACAAATGGGCTGTTAGTGGTGACAGACAAGATGCGGCTGGTGTTCCAGATGCTCCATCTCACTTCCAACACACAGCAGGTTTAGTTTTCAAATTCGGAGGTAAAGATACTGACGGAGACGGAATCTATGACAAAGACGATGCTTGTCCAGATGTTGCTGGTTTAAAACAATTCAACGGATGTCCTGACACTGACGGTGACGGAATCGTTGATGCTTCTGACGCTTGTCCAGATGTATTTGGTTTAGCTGCATTAAACGGATGTCCTGACACTGACGGTGACGGAATCGCTGATAAAGATGATGCTTGTCCAGATGTTGCTGGTTTAGCTGCTTTAAAAGGTTGTCCTGATACTGACGGTGACGGAATCGCTGATAAAGACGATAAATGTCCTACAGTTGCTGGTCCTAAAGAAAACGGTGGTTGCCCATTCTTAGATGCTGATAAAGATGGTGTTGCTGATAAAGACGATGACTGTCCTACAGTTGCAGGTCCTGCTAGTAACAGAGGATGTCCAGAAGTAACTTCTGAGGCGTTAGAAGATCTTAAAGTTCAAGCTAGAGCGGTATACTTCAACTCAGGAAAAGCTACTTTCAAAACTGGGGATAAAGAAACTCAAGCTAGATTAGATGCTATTAAAGAAATCCTTAAAAACTATCCAAACGCGAAATTCTCTATCGAAGGACACACAGATAGTACAGGTTCTGCTAAAATCAACCAAAAACTTTCTGAGGACAGAGCTAAAGCTGTAATGGACGCTTTAATCCAAAGAGGTGTTAATCCAGAAAACTTAGAGTCTAAAGGATTTGGTTCTAGCCAACCAGTTGCAAGTAACAAAACTGCTGCAGGTAAAGCACAAAACAGAAGAACTGAAATTAGACACGTTGGTTCTAAATACCAAGGTAAACTATAATTTTAGTTTCTAAATAAACATGAAAAGCCATTCTTAATTGAATGGCTTTTTTTATTTTTATACTATGATAAATGATTCTTTTCTTCAAAAAATTGCCTCTGTTGTAATTCAGGATTATGTTGGGAAACTTTCCGAAATAACAATAGTTCTTCCAAATAAAAGAGCAAAGGTATTCTTAATTGAAGCGCTTAGAAATGCAACTTCTAAGACTATAATCGCACCTCAGATTACCAGTATAGAAGATTTTGTTCAGGATGTTGCGTCAATTCGTTCTGTAGATTCGATTGAGCTTTTATTTGAATTTTATGAAGTTTATTTGTCTATTACAGAAAAGAAACATCAGCAATCTTTTGAGTTATTTGCAAATTGGGCTAAAACGCTTTTACAGGATTTTAATGAAATTGACAGATATCTTTTAGAGCCTTCACACGTTCTATCTTATCTAAAAGATATTGAAGATATAAAGAGATGGGGACTTGAAGTTGATCAGAAAACAAAACTTTTAGAAAATTATATTGATTTCTGGAAATTGCTTCCCGTTTATTACGAATCATTATATAATCATCTGCTGTTTAAATCCATTGGATACCAAGGGTTGATTTATAGAGAAGCAGTAAATAATCTCAATCATTTTTCTAATACTATTGGAAATCGGACTTTTATTTTTGCGGGATTTAATGCTTTGAATGCGGCCGAAGAAAAAATCGTGCAACATTTGCTAGCATTAGACCAAGCAAAAATTTATTGGGATGCGGATCAAGCTTTTCTAAATGATCCTTACCATGATGCTGGACTCTTTTTAAGACGATTTAAAGAAAGCTGGAAACATTATAAATCAAATGTTTTTGAATGGATTGTGGATGATTTTTCGCAGTCAAAAAACATTCAGATTATTGGAACTCCCAAAACAATTGGCCAAGCAAAATTAGCGGGTAGCATTATTGAGAATTTAATCAATCAAAATCCTGATGCTTCTTTAGATAAAGTTGCAGTTGTGCTTGGTGAAGAAAATTTATTGGTTCCCGTTTTGTATTCTCTTCCTGCATCTGTTGGAGCATTGAATATTACAATGGGATATTCAGGAAAGAATAATCCGTCGCAGATTTTTGTAGCTAAATTGTTTAAAATGCATACCAATGCGCTTTCTCGAAAAGGCGGGAGCTATGTTTTTTATTATAAAGATGTGCTCGATATTTTAACACATCCTTTGGTTGAGCCGTACGCTAATGCGCAAAGACTAGTAAGAATTATTAAAGAGAATAACTATACTTTTATTACTCATCATAAAATTTTGGAGCTTCATCCTGACCCATCAAATTTTTTTAATTTGCTGTTTGAAAAATGGGAAAATGGTTCTGTTGCTGTTCTGAAGAATATTTCAGCTTTGTTAATTGCAATAAAAGATCATTTTAGTAATGATAATGAAGAAGAAAAAATTGCCAAAGCATTTGTTTACGGCGTTTTTAAAGTGATTAATAAGCTTATAAATTATTATTCCAAACACCATCATATTGACAATATTGATACGCTCCATTCTATTTACAAACAAATTATAGATCTGGCAGAAGTCTCTTTTGAAGGAGAACCGTTGCGTGGTCTTCAGATTATGGGAGTTTTAGAAAGCCGTGTTTTGGATTTTGAGACCGTAATCATAACTTCTATGAATGAAGGAAAATTTCCTGCTGGAAAATCTCAGAATTCGTTTATTCCATATGATGTTAAAAGGGAGTTGGGACTTCCAACATTCAAAGAAAAAGATGCGATTTACACTTATCACTTCTATCATTTGTTGCAAAGAGCAAAAAATATTTATTTGATTTATAATACAGAAAACGACGGATTAGACGCTGGCGAAAGAAGCCGTTTTATCACGCAATTGGAAGTTGAAAAAAAATCAAAGCATAATATAACTTTTGATATTTATAATCCAGATTTGCCAAATACAGCTTACGAACCGATTTCAGTTCCTAAATCTGAATTGGTAATGGAGAGGTTGAAAGAAATTGCTGTTAACGGCTTTTCCCCATCTGCGTTGACAAGTTATATCCGAAATCCAATTGAGTTTTATTTTCAGAAAATATTACGAATTCGTGAAGTAGAAGAGGTTGAAGAAAATATTGCTTTAAATACTTTAGGGACAATTATTCATGAAACTTTAAAAGCGCTTTATGAACCATTTATAGGGAAATTTATTTCTGAGAATGACCTTCTCAATTGTTTCAAATTATTGGATGATGAAGTCCTCAAGCAATTTAAGTTGGTTTACAAAGAAGGAGAAATCAAGAAAGGAAGGAATCTTTTGGCTTTTGAAGTGGCAAAACGAAACGTTTCGAACTTCCTGAAAATGGAATTAGAGTCAGTAAAAAATAATGAAGCGATTCAGATTATCGCTTTAGAGCAGACTTTTGAGCGTCAGTTTGTTCATCCAAAACTGCCGTTTCCTGTTTTGATTAAAGGAAATGTCGATCGTATTGAACGCCGAGATGGAAAAATTAGAATTATCGATTATAAGACAGGAAAAGTAGAAAAGTCTAATGTAGTTCTCAAAACTTGGGAAGGATTGACACAAGAGCTTAAAAATGATAAAATCATTCAGGTTTTGGCATATGCTTTCATGTATGAGAAAGAAGCGGGAGAGCTTCCAATAGAAGTCGGAATTATTTCGTTCAAAAACTTAAAATCTGGATTCTTGCCTTTTGGTTTTAAAGAAGAAAAAGATTTAAATGTTGTGGTTACTCCACAGATATTGAATTCGTACTTAGAAGAAATTGCTAGTTTGTTGGGAGAGATTTTTGATATTAATATTCCTTTTGAGGAAAAAACCTAGAAGACTTATTAGAAAGTTTCGAAACATATTTGAGTTTTATAAAACGACTTTGGTTGTAAATTTGGTTGTTTCTGCTATTGCATTTCTTTTTGGCGGATTTAACTATTTTTTACTGATGATAGCTACACTAGGTTTTGCATTCAGTATTGGGTTTAAAGAAATTTATCGCCAAAACGAATATCTATTTTATGTAAACAATGGTCTTTCTAAAAAAAGGCTTTTGTTTTGTAGTTTCGTACTCAATTTTGCGTTTGTATCTTTTTTTTTCACGTTGCTAATTTTAATTCAAAAGACATTTTGAGAAAGCATGTCCTTGAAATAAGTGGTATTCAAAAAAGCTTTAATGATAAATTGTTGCTCTCCGATATTTATTTAAAATTGGAAACAGGACAAATAATTGGTTTATTTGGAAGGAATGGCTCTGGTAAATCTACATTATTTAGGATTATAGTCGGAATAGTATCTGCTTCCGATAAAAGTATCTTTATTAATGGAATTTCCAAGAATAATTCGTCTGTATTGTTAAATGAAATTGGTTATTTGCATCAAAACCAATTTATACCAAATCATTTTTCTGTTTTTAAGGCCATTCAGTTATCAGTCAATAAACAAAAATTAAAAATTTTTTATGATGATGATTTTTTAAAACTTATTTTAAATCAAAAGATTGGCAATTTATCTTTTGGTGAATTGCGATATCTTCAACTAAAATTGATTCTTTCGAATGAATCAAAATTTGTATTATTGGATGAACCATTTAGCGGTTTGTCTCCAAAAATGATTGAAATTGTATTTAAGTTGATTAAAGAAAATTCTCAAGAAAAAGGAATAGTTATTACGGATCATCATTATGAAAAAGTAATAGAAATTGCCACAGATTTAAGAATGTTGAAAAATGGTAAATTAAGAACAATTACTAAGAAAGCCGAACTTGTTCAAGAAGGTTATCTGATAAATTCGGCTATGTTTTAAGTCACTTTTAACCAAATATTTTTTTGAAGAAACCTCCTTTAGGTTTTTCTTGAGAGGCTCTAATATTAATGTATCCGTTTTCAATACGAAACTTTCTAAACTTCTCCAGTTTTACATTTAAGTCAAAGCGTAATTCGTCAACAGTTTTCATTTTTAGTATTTTTTTTGCAAATCTATATAAAAACTTTTGCCAAACGTAATAATCTGCAAATCTTAATTTTAGAATTGAAATTTGTGGAACAAAATGTTATGTTTTTGATATTATTACTTTTTATGTTAATTTTTTTTGCATATTTTTTGCAAATAAATAGGATTAATTACGTGATAAATAAAAGTGCTCCAATAGGTGATAATGTACCTTTTTTTTAACAAGTGTTTATCGAACAATTTCTAATATTAAAATATCTTTGACGCTTCCAAAACATGACATATAAGAATATGGTTGATTTACAAACACTAGTAGAAGAGACCGGAGCTGAGTCTGGGCTTAGTTTTAATATTGATGGCATCTTAAATGAGTCTGTTAATTTAGAGTACGACGGAAATGTTGCAGCAATGATCGGAATGATTTTAAAGATGTGTCTTGAAATGTCTGAAGATGTTAACAATGGCAATCTTAAACAAGTTATGATTAAGAATAATGACGGAATTGTTGTAGCAAGCAAAAGTCAAGATGATAATTGTATTGCGTTGCTTTCTAAAGATCTAAGCAAAATGGGACTATTGCTACGAAGAATGGATTCTGTTTTTAATAACTAGATTAAAAAAAATGCACTAAAGTAAATTTTGGTTTAACAAGAGTGACTTTATCTAAATACAAAAAAGATATTACTTCAAAGTTATAAAGATATTTTGCCCCCAAGAATGAGAAAAAGGCTGTTTCAACCCTTGGTTAGAAATGGCCTTTTTCGACTGTAATGTTTAGTCTTCTATTCGAAGAAATGTGACAAAGCAATTTTCAGCTCTTCTTTGTTTTCTATTTGACTCATGTGTCCATCTTCAAAAGAGACTAATTCTGCAGTTGTATCTTCAATTTGAGAAAGATTCTCTTCGTAATTTAAAACAGGATCTTTTTTTCCTAAAATCAATAAAACTGGGAAACGATTCTCTTTTAAAATCCATTCTCTGTCTTTTCTGATTTTCATACCTTCCTGAGAAGCTATAATTCCTTGTAAAGGTGTTTTTAAAGCTTCTGTTTTTACTTTTTCAATTTCTTCGGCCAATCGTGTTCTGTTATTTTCGCTAAATAAATTTGCAATTGCTAAGCTTACAAAACTTGCATAATTTTGTTTTACGGCTTTTATTGCTCGAGTTCTATTTAGTTTTCTCTCTTCGCTGTCTTCTTTAGAAGTTGAATTTAATAAAGCCAATTTCTGGATTTTATCTGGATACAATTCTGCAAAAGCCAAAGCAACATAACCACCCATTGAATGTCCAACAATTATAGCTTTTTCGATTTTTATGTTTTTTAAAACTTCATTTACCACATTGGCATTATCTTCCATTTCGTGAACATAACCTAGCGGTTCAGATTCGCCATGACCTAATAAATCGATTGTTATGACACGATATTTTTCTGAGAAAAAGTCAACATATTCTTTCCACATTTTTTTGTTCTCCAAAAAGCCGTGCAGTAAAACAATTGCATTTCCTTTTCCAGAATCTGAGTAGGAAATCGTAGTATTTTTATATAAAAGCGTTTTCAAAATGAAGTTTTTTTATTGTGAAGCACAAAGTTAAGAAAGCCAAAACAAAATACCGAAATGTCTTGATTTAATTGGGAAATCTTTAAACCAGCAATAAATTTATTTATGATAAAGTACTGTTTGTTAACTAATAAAAAAATGGCTTCCATTTCTGAAAGCCATCTAATTAAAATCGGTTATCACCATCCAAAAGATTTCCAAGTCCGTCAAGAAGACTTCCTTCATCACGACTGTTTCCGCCAGATCTAGGAGCCGAAGCAATAATTCGGTCAGCCAATCTTGAGAAAGGCAACGACTGAATGTAAACTGTTCCTGGACCTTTTAAAGTAGCATAGAATAATCCTTCGCCACCAAAAATAGAATTCTTGATTCCGCCAATAAACTCAATATCATAATCTACATCTTTGGTAAAACCAATAATGCATCCTGTATCTACTTTTAGAACTTCGCCGTGAGCCAGTTCTTTTTTGGCCATTGTTCCCCCAGAATGGACAAATGCCATTCCGTCGCCTTCTATTTTTTGCATGATAAAACCCTCACCACCAAAAAGACCGCGGCCTAATTTCTGCGAAAATTCAATTCCGACAGAAACACCTTTGGCGGCGCATAAAAAAGAACTTTTTTGGCAAATAAATTTACCTTGAAATTCAGTTAAATCAATTGGAAGAATTTTTCCAGGATATGGAGATGCAAATGATACTTTACTTTTAGTATGGCCTTGATTTAAAAATGCTGTCATAAACAAACTTTCGCCAGTAAGAACTCTTTTGCCAGCACTTAAAAGTTTGCCAAACAAACCTGAACCTTGCTGTTGGGAGCCGTCTCCAAATATAGTTTCCATTTGGATATTGTTTTCCATCATCATAAAGCTGCCGGCTTCGGCAATTACAATTTCCTGCGGATCTAATTCTATTTCCACATATTGCATTTCTTCCCCAAAAATCTGGTAATCTATTTCGTGTGCTTGCATAATTTCTAAGTGATTTGTTTTTGAAATTAGTCTAATGATGCTCTAGAATGTTACATTTTTTAATGTAGTAAGGTGGTTTTTAAAAACATAAATTAATTTTGTTATTTTAAATTAGTCTTAATTATGTGTTTAATTACTTGAAATTCTATATTTTTGCATCGTTATTATATTTATCAGAATGGCATTAGTTAGTGATTTGACCACCAAAGTATTATTTGAAACCGAAAAAGGATATAGTTATCAATGTGATTTGACCAATAGTATAATTATCAATTTTATTGATACCGTGTCAAGTTATAAAATCCATGATTTTTTGATTTTTCAAAGAAAGGTCAATAGTGTTGACATCCTTAATATGCTTTATGACTTATCTGATCAGTCGGATGCACAGCTGATTGAAACTACCAAAAGAAACTTTTCCAGAAATCTTACTATTTGCGAAATAGTGCAGTTAAGAGATTTGTTAAACGGAACTAAATTTACTCTCAATTTGCATTCTATGCTTTGTAGCGTAGCGAATGTTGAGCTTATTTAAATTCTTACTTAGATTAAATCCAAATTTTCAGGCAGTTAGGATTGCCTCCTTTAATTTTTGTAAATTTACACGTATAAAAATTTAAGGTTATGAAAGATTTACTAAGAACACGTACTTCATTAGTTGAAGGTGTAGAAAATATATTGAATTTACAGGCAAAAATAGAAAGTGACGCTTCTAACAAATATCTAGCTATGGCTGCATGGTTGGATCGAAACGGTTTTGCAAATACAGCATCGTATTTGTACAAACAAGCTGAAGAAGAAAGAGAACACTTTCTGAAAATTTTCAAATATATTACAGATATGGGAGGGATTGCCATTACGCCATCTGTTCCAGAAGTGCAGCAGGAGTTTGCTTCTTTTAGAGAAGTATTCGAAATTGCTTTGCAAAATGAAATCGCAGTTACTCAGGCAATCAATAAAGTGATCGCAAAATGTAGAGCTGAAAACGATTATGCTACAGAAGATTTTATGATGTGGTATGTAGCTGAGCAAAGAGAAGAAGAGAAAAACGCGAGAAGAGCTTTAGAGCTTTTTGATCTAATTAACGGAAATGAAGCTGACGGAAAATTCCAATTGGATCTTCAGATTTCAAAAATCGGATAATAAACGTTTATAAAATTAAAAAGCCCTTAATAAATTTATTAAGGGCTTTTTGTATTTAAGAATTCATCAAGCTTTCAATCTCGTCAACTTCAATAGGAATATTTCTCATTAAGTTGAATGGTTCTCCTTTTTCTTGAACCACAACATTATCTTCTAAACGGATTCCGAATTTTTCTGCTGGAATGTAAATTCCCGGTTCAACCGTGAAAACCATATTCGCTTTCATCGGTTCGTGAAGCAATCCGTAATCGTGCGTGTCAAGTCCCAAATGGTGAGAAGTTCCGTGCATGAAATATTTTTTGTAAGCAGGCCATTCTGGATTTTCGTTCTGAACATCGGCTTTGTCAATTAAGCCTAAACCAAGTAATTCAGAAGTCATGATTTTACCCACTTCAACATGATATTGTTTCCAAAGCGTTCCAGGCGTAAGCATTTTTGTAGCTTCGTTTTTTACTCTCAAAACAGCATTGTAAACTGCTTTCTGACGATCTGTAAAACGTCCAGAAACTGGAATCGTTCTCGTCATGTCACTTGAATAATTGGCATATTCAGCTGCAACGTCTAACAAAATCAAATCTCCGTCTTTACATTGCTGGTTGTTTTCAATATAGTGTAAAACATTTGCATTGTTTCCAGAAGCGATAATTGGGGTGTAAGCAAAACCTTTAGAACGGTTACGAATGAATTCATGAGCCAATTCGGCTTCGATTTCATATTCGGTAACATTTGGTTTTACGAATCCTAATAATCTGCGGAAACCTTTTTCTGTAATATCACAAGCGTGCTGAATCAAATCGATTTCTTCGCTTTCTTTTACAGAACGAAGCCTTTGTAGAATCGGGTTGCTTTTTGCAACATTGTGCGCTGGATAACGCTCTTTCCACCATTTTACAAAACGAGCCTCACGAGTTTCTGTTTCTACAGTCGCACGGTAATGTTCGTTGGTGTTGATGTACATGGTTTCGGCGTACGTCATCATTTCGTTCAAAATTTTATGAAAATCTTGCAACCAATAAACCGTTCTAATTCCAGAAACCTGAAAGGCACGTTCTTTAGTCAGTTTTTCACCTTCCCAAACTGCAATATGTTCGTTAGTTTCTCTCAAGAAAAGCATTTCTCTTTGATGCTCATAAGGCGCATCTGGAAATAAAAGCAAAACGCTTTCTTCCTGATCTACACCGCTCAGGTAAAAAATATCTCTGTGTTGTGCAAACGGCAAAGTACTGTCGGCACTAACTGGATAAATGTCGTTTGAGTTGAATACTGCAACAGAATTAGGTTTCATTTCAGCCATGAACTTTCTGCGGTTTTTTACAAAAAGAGCGCTGTTTATTTGATGATATTTCATAATTATTTCGTTTTTGAACTTCGAATTTCAAAATTAATGATTTTACAGGAATGGCGTATGGTTGATTTTATTAAAGTTTTCTTATTTATTGTTTTTGCCGCGAAGGCACTAAGGCACGAAGTTTTTTCTTAAAACTGTAATGAAATAATCTTGCAAAGTCGCTAAAGCGTAAAGTATTTACCCAATCTTGTCATTTCGACGAAGGAGAAATCTTCGCAAGTAACTCTACAAAGAATGACAAAAACGATGAGCATAAAAAAACCGAAGCCTTCAATTTGAAAACTTCGGTTTTTTCTTTTTATAAAATAAATTCTTATTTCTTATCAAGTAACTTCTCCAAAAGAGCCACTTTCTCTTTTTCTGCTTGAATTAATTGCTGATAAAGCTTTTTGTTTTCTTCAAAAGCTTCCAAAAGTTTGTCCAACGGATTAAAAGTGCATCCAAAACTAACAACTGAAGAACTGTTCTCAGCGGTATTTCCAATAATATTAAAAACAGCTTCCTCAGAGAAGTTTTTAATTACTTCGGCTGGTACGCCCAAAGCTTCTGCAACTCTGTTTAATTTTTCATCATCAACGTTTTCACTTCCTTCAAGATTAGAAATAGATTGCTGGCTAACGCCAAGCGCAATCGCAAGCGCTTCCTGCTTCATATCTCTCAGTTCTCTAATTCGGCTAATGTTTCTGCCGATATGTTTTGGTTTTATTGCTGTGCTCATGATTCAAAGATATTTAAAATTCTTTTACCTTTTTGGTTTATGCAGAAAACAAGTTTGCAGTTGCAAGCTCTTTTTTGTGGAGTAAAAATACAATTTTTCTGACTATCGAATTGGTTTTGAATTTAGAATTGTGTAATCTTGATATTCAAAAAATCAACTTCGATTAATACCAATAAAATGCAGACTTCCAATTTCAAATTAATTACAATAGCCGAAATCAAAACCCAATATCCTTTTTTAATTGAAGATGAAAAATTCGACTATTTTGATGAATGGGAAGACGAAGATTTTTTTCTTGTTTCAGAAGAAGATGCAAATTTTGATGGGAATTTTTATTTAGATATTTATGAAGATAAAGAAAAGAAATGGCTTGCCAAATTGTTAAATCTTCCAGCCAAAAAGATCGAAGAAATAAGAATTGAAGGCATTTTGATAAACGGAAATTTCTCTGCCAGCGGTTCAATTATTAATGCCGAAGGCGATTATGGACCGTATGTTTTTATTAAAGGAAATGTGAGCTGTCAAAGTCTTCTGCTTGGTGGAGCCAATGTTGAAATAAAAGGGAATGTTACAGCAAAAGAAGTTGTGATGACGTATTATAATCATGGAAATTTTAACTGTTCGGGTTCAATAAATTCTCCGGTTTTTATCGTTACAGATCACAATACAGCATTTGCGGAAAGAAAAAATGATTTGTTTTATTACAATGACAGAGCCGACGATGTTGATCCGAAAGATGAATGTGAATATGATGATGAAACAGATGATGAAATTATCTCAAACGAACTTCGAAAATTACTCGATAATCCGTTAATTGAGACTTTTGAAGAACTTGAAGAGTTTTTAAAACGTGGAGAATTGGTTTTAAAACAAAGTAATCCGCCTGTTAAATCTTATGATTATTGGAAACAATTTGCAATATTAAATTACAGGGGTTTAAAATTGGTTCCGCTTCAATATAGAACCAAAGAATTATGCGATGAAGTAGTAAACGCATCTCCTTATGCAATTCCGTTTGTGCCTTTGGAGTTTATTACAGCAGAATTGTGTGAGAAGCTTGTAATAAAAAACGGTTTTGCAATAAGTCAAATTCCAGATCAATTTATTACAAAAGAAATATGCTTTTTAGCAGCTAAAAGTGGAACAGTAATAACATTAATACCAGAAGAATATTATTCGGAAGAATTGATATTAATGGTTTTTAAAAACGGTAGAAATGAACCAGATATAAATGATGTTCCTTCTGTATTTATAACAGAAAATCTTCTTGAAGAATATGTAAAGATTGGAAAAGGATTATGGCTGGATAAAGCCTGCAAACAAAACGGAATTGAGAAATTGAATGTTCTAAAACGAGTAATTGATTCTGGAATTGAATATTTGGAGAACATTTTCGGGAATCATTTTAGTAAAGAAACTGCTGATTATGCTTTTACGCTTTATAAAAATCAAGAAAAGTGGAATCAATATGTTCAGAAATTTAAAAAGAAATTTGAGCGTATTGGATTAAATGAATATTTATAAATTAAAAAATACCATGACCAAAAGAGAAAAAATAATCCAAAACTACATAGAAGCTTATAATCAGTTTGATACTGATAAAATGATTGCCGATTTTGACGAATCGATTGTTTTTGAAAATATCCAAAATGGAGAAACAAACTTGACCCTGAACGGGATAAAAGAATTTACAGCTCAAGCCGAAAAAGCTAAAGAATATTTTTCGGAAAGAAAGCAAACTATAACATCACTCAGACAGGATGAAATTACAGCAATTGTCGATATCGATTATTATGCAGTTCTAGCAATAGATTTCCCAAACGGATTAAAAGCTGGTCAGGGATTAAATATGAAAGGAAAATCGATTTTTCAGTTTTTAGATGATAAAATTATCAAACTGACTGATATGAGTTAAGGTTATGAGTTTGAAAGCAAATATTAGAAAAGCAGGAAATCAAGATTTAGATTTTGTCTACAAAGCAATTTGCGAACTCGAAAATGAGGTTTTAGATTTTGAAGTTTTCGAAATGATCTTCAATGAAAACATTTCAAACCCAAGAAATCTCTATCTAATTGCAGAAAACGAAATAGAAGGTTTAGGATTTATTAGTTTTCATACTCAAAATTTGCTCCATCATTGCGGATTGGTTGGTGAAATTCAGGAGTTTTTTATTCGTCAAAAATATCGAGGTCAAGGCGTTGGAAAATTATTAATAAATGAGATTTTAAGTTTTGCAGAGAAAAATGCTTTGAAAAGTATCGAAGTAACCACAAATAAAAAACGAGTAGAAAACGTAGCAATTTATGAAAATCTAGGTTTTACTTTAAGTCACAATAAGTTTACGATTTATAAATGAATAAAGAATTGTCAGTCTAGTTTGTCATTTCGACTGAAGGGAGAAATCTTCGCGAGAAGCTCGACAAAGATTGGCATGTTGGAACGGAATTTCTCGCGGAGATTTCTCGTTTCTCGAAATGACAAGCTTTGATGTGTAAAAACAAAAAACCGAAGCAAATAGCTTCGGTTCAATATTGGAATTTGGAATTTAAAAATTGAAAGTTAATTTTTTAATCCACCCATTTATAATATCTCGCCCCAATTAAAACAGGAATTTCTTTTTCAATTCGGTCTAAAACCCATTCGTTTTTTGGGGTTCTTATGCTTTGTTTTTGTTCTTTTTTATGAAGGCTTTCATAAGTGTTGAAATCAATTTCTACGCTTTCAGCTAAATTTTCAAAAAGTTTTACATTTTCTAAAGCGGATTTCCATTCTGACTGAATAGTCCCTTCAAAAACTTTCGATTTCGATCCGCTTCCGTACGCTAAGAAACCGAATTTAGTTCCTGCAACTTCTTTATTTGTGTCATAAAAATGAGCTAAAGTCGATAACAATCCCATGAAAATAGAACCTGTATACAGATTTCCAATTAAAGAAGAAGCCAATTCAGCAGGTTGCAATTTCTCAGTTACAAAACTTTTGTAATCTTCAGATTTTGCCACTTCTTTAATTTTTGTCTGATAATCTGCAGGTGCAATATCATCAGCAATAATTTTTTCGGCACTGTCTAAAGCGTAAATTTCAGACAACATTCGTCGCCCTTGGAAAGAATATGGCAAGTGCATTACAATGCTATGCCAAGTGTTATATAAAGTTTCAGTAGTATTTTTTAGTTTTTTGAATGAAAAGTAAGCATTTCGCGTACGATCCATATAACATTGGTTTGAATACTGACCGTCAAAAACCGGCTGATCTTTATGGATTTCAATTTCAGCTTCTAAATTGTCAAACCAAGAATCGTTATTGGTGTTTTTAGTAATTTCTTCTTTAGAAATGGTTCTATATGGTTTAAAGAAATCGAAAACACCTTTTGTGCTGGTTGCCCAATTATCATCAAAAGCAATAATTTTTGGGTCAGCAGAAATAAGCATCGCAACAGCTCCGGCGCCTTGAGTGTATTCTCCGCCAGAATTTAAATCGTATTTTGCGAAATCTGAAGTAACTACGATCGCTTTTTTCGTTGGATTTAATTTAACGAAGTCCAAACAGTTTTGCATCGCGTCAACTCCGCCGATACAAGCAAAAGTAAAGTCAACTACATCGCATTCTGCTAATGAATCTTCTCCAAATTTTTGCTCCATTAAACTAATTAAGTAAGAAGCAATTGGTTTAGAACTGTCAATGCCACTTTCGGTACCAACATAGATTCGGCTGATTTCTTTTAAATCAATTTTATTGTCAATAATCAGTTTGGTTAATGCATTAGCTCCGAAAACAACCGCATCCTGATGAACGTCTGGGAAAGTCATTTTTAGTAATCCAAGACCTTTTTCTAATTTTTCTGGTTCAATATTTCTGGCAATAGCCAAAGTTTTTATGGGTAAATGTATGTTTGCTACATCAAATGAAATAGCATCAATTCCTGTTTTCATTCTTAATTTTTTGAGGCGCTAAAGGTAAAACTATGTTGCGGAATGACAATTTTTTACTTAGACAAAATTTCAGACGAAGAACACTTTTGAAGAAAATAAATCAAAACTTTGAATAAAATAACAATATGATAAATTTTTGGTAATCTACTAAGGGCTTAAAATCTTTCTTTAAGGCTTAAAAAGCAGTCTTTTGAAGTTTTCTATAGTGAATTATTCTTAAGTAGTTTTATTTTTGTACGTAAAAATACGTAGAATGAGGCTATTTTAAAATCATTATAAATAACAGCGAAATGGTTGTAGTTCTTTTGTAATTGAATTATTTTTGTCTAATTTTTTAAAACAAACTACTTAACACTTATGGCACAATCTGCACTATTGAATGCTTCCATTTTAAAGAAAGTAGCTATGGCTCTTTCGGGAATATTCTTAATCACGTTTTTAGCGCTGCATGTTTCCTTAAATTTTATCTCTATTATTAGTGAAGACGTTTTTAACGAAGCTTCTCACTTTATGGGATACAATCCGCTGATTCAGTATGTAATGCAGCCAATTTTGGCATTCGGGGTAATTTTCCACTTTGTAATGGGATTTATTCTTACGGCTCAAAACAGCGCGGCACGACCAATCGCATACGCTAAATACAACGGAGCTGCAAACGCTTCTTGGAGTTCTAGAAATATGATTATTTCTGGATTGGTTATTTTGGCTTTCTTAGGATTGCACTTTTATGATTTCTGGTTTCCTGAAGTTACCTACAAATATATTGCAGGCACAGCGCCAGATGCTACAAGGTATTATGGTGAGTTAGTTCACAAATTTCATGACCCAATCCGTACGGCATTGTACTGTGTGTCATTTATCCTTTTAGGATTCCACTTATGGCACGGGTTTGCATCTTCTCTTCAATCAGTGGGGATGCACAACAAATACTCTAGATTTTTGGCGAAAGTAGGTTACTGGTTTGCGGTTGTAGTCCCAGGTCTTTTCGTAATTATCGCTTTATTTCATCATTTCAATAATTAATATAAAATTATAATGGCATTAGATTCAAAAATTCCAAATGGTCCGATAGCGGACAAATGGACAAATTATAAAGATCATATTAATTTAGTAAACCCTGCCAACAAACGTAATCTTGATATTATCGTAGTAGGTACAGGTTTGGCTGGAGGTTCGGCTGCGGCTACTCTAGCAGAGTTAGGATATAACGTAAAAGCATTCTGCTTCCAAGATTCTCCACGTCGTGCGCACTCTATTGCTGCACAAGGAGGTATCAACGCGGCAAAAAACTATAAAGGTGACGGTGACTCAGTTTACAGATTGTTCTATGATACTGTAAAGGGAGGTGACTACCGTGCACGTGAGGCAAACGTTTATCGTTTGGCTGAAGTTTCTGCTAACATTATTGACCAATGTGTAGCTCAAGGGGTTCCGTTGGCTCGTGAATATGGCGGACTTTTAGATAACCGTTCTTTTGGAGGAACTTTGGTTTCTCGTACATTTTATGCACAAGGACAAACTGGACAACAATTGTTGCTAGGAGCTTATTCTGCAATGAACCGTCAGATTGGTCGTGGAAAAATTAAAATGTACAACCGTCACGAAATGCTTGACATTGTAATCGTTGATGGAAAAGCGAGAGGTATTATCGCTCGTAACTTAATCACTGGAGAAATTGAAAGACATTCTGCTCATGCGGTAGTAATTGGTTCTGGAGGATACGGAAACGTATTTTTCCTTTCAACAAATGCTATGGGAAGTAACGCAACAGCAGCTTGGAAAATTCATAAAAAAGGAGCGTTTTTCGCAAATCCTTGTTACACACAAATTCACCCAACATGTATTCCGGTTTCAGGAGATCATCAGTCTAAATTGACTTTGATGTCTGAATCTTTACGTAATGATGGTCGTATTTGGGTGCCTAAAAAATTAGAAGATGCTCAGGCTATCCGTGAAGGAAAGAAAAAAGCAATTGATTTATCTGAAGACGAAAGAGATTATTTCTTGGAAAGAAGATATCCTGCTTTTGGTAACTTAGTTCCTCGTGACGTTGCATCTCGTGCGGCTAAAGAAAGATGTGATGCTGGTTTTGGAGTTAACAAAACTGGAGAAGCAGTTTATTTAGATTTCGCGGCTGCTATCGAGCGTTACGGAAAAGAAGCTGCTCACGTAAAAGGATTGAATGAAAATGATAAAGCTTTAGTTACTAAATTAGGAACTGATATCGTGAAAAGTAAATACGGAAACTTATTCCAAATGTACTTGAAGATTGTTGACGAAGATCCTTATGTAACGCCAATGATGATTTACCCAGCGGTTCACTACACAATGGGTGGAACTTGGGTTGATTATAACTTAATGACAACAATTCCTGGATGTTTCTCAATTGGAGAATCTAACTTCTCTGACCACGGAGCAAACAGACTTGGAGCTTCTGCTTTAATGCAAGGTTTAGCTGATGGATATTTCGTATTGCCATATACTATCGGAGATTATTTAGCTCCAGATATTAAAATGGGACCAATTTCTACAGACTTGCCAGAATTCGTTGAAGCTGAAAAAGCAGTTGTAGATCAAATCAACAAATTTATCAATAACAACGGTAAACATTCTGTAGATTATTTCCACAAAAAACTTGGAAAAATCATGTGGAATAAAGTAGGTATGGCTCGTAATGCTAAAGGTTTAACTGAGGCTATCGAAGAAATTGCTGCTTTGCGTGAAGAGTTTTATAGAGATGTAAAAGTTCCTGGAAGCGCTTACGAATTTAATCAGGAATTGGAAAAAGCGACTCGTGTTGCCGATTTCTTAGAATTAGGAGAATTGTTCGCAAAAGATGCTTTACACCGTAACGAATCTTGTGGAGGTCACTTCCGTGAGGAATACCAAACAGAAGAAGGAGAAGCACTTCGTGACGACGAAAACTTTGCATACGTTGCAGCTTGGGAATACAAAGGAAAACCAAGTGACGCAGTGTTACACAAAGAACCTCTTAATTACGAAAACATTAAATTAGTTCAAAGAAGTTATAAATAAGAATTTGGTCGAAAGCCCAAAGTCTTAAAGTCAAAAGGCAAAATGTGCCAAGCGACTTTCGACTTTCGACTTTATGACTTTCAAACGAAAAAGGTATGAAACTTACATTAAAAATATGGCGTCAAAAAAACGCTCAAGATAAAGGAGGGATTGTAGAATATCCTATCGATGGAATCGAACCAGACATGTCTTTCCTTGAAATGTTAGACGTTCTTAACGAAGATCTAATCAATAAAGGAGAAGAGCCTGTAGCATTTGACCATGATTGTCGTGAAGGAATCTGCGGAATGTGTTCTTTATTCATCAACGGTGAAGCACACGGGCCAGACAGAGGTGTTACAACTTGTCAGTTGCACATGCGTATGTTTAAAGATGGCGATACGATTTTTATCGAGCCATTTAGAGCAAAAGCTTTCCCTGTAATTAAGGATTTAGTGGTTGACAGAAGTTCTTTTGATAGAATCCAGCACGCTGGTGGATTTATTTCTGTTAATACTTCAGGAAACACAATCGATGCGAATACTATTCCAATTCCAAAGGCAGATGCAGACAAATCATTTGATGCTGCTGCTTGTATTGGTTGCGGAGCTTGTGTTGCAACTTGTAAAAACTCTTCAGCAATGTTATTCGTTTCTGCAAAAGTTTCTCAATATGCATTATTGCCACAAGGTAAAGTAGAAGCAACAGACCGTGTATTAAACATGGTTCACCAAATGGATTTAGAAGGTTTTGGAAACTGTACCAATACAGGAGCTTGTGAAATCGAATGTCCAAAAGGAATTTCGCTTGAAAATATCGCACGTATGAACCGTGAGTATTTAGCAGCAAGCTTGAAAGGTTAATTAAACCGATTACTATATTAAAAAAGCTTCCGATATCGGAAGCTTTTTTTTGTTGTTTCAGTTTGTGGAGAACTATTTTCTGTTTTATCTTTAATTCTCTTTCTAAACCATCGAAAATGAGCTTGTGAAATACTTTTTTCAAATTTAACTGCTTCGTGAGCTACATTAAATTCTTACTTTTGTAAGTACAAAAAAATAATTGGCATGAGCACTGAAAATGAAGTTTTAAATTATAGCAAAGAAGAACGTAAAAATCATATTCTAAAAGAGATCAACCTGCATACACGTGTAAGTTTTGAAACTCTTTCGGCTAAACTTGGTGTTTCTGAAGATACTGTTCGCCGTGATATAAACGAACTTGACGCCGAATCGCTTATAATCAAAGTAAAAGGCGGTGCAATGACCAAAGGATATCACTATTCTTCGCTGAATCAGACTTATGCTGTAGAAGCGAAACAAGTTATTGCGCAGAAAGCAGTCGATCTTCTTCATGATGGTATGGTTTTAATTGTTGATGGAGGAACCACTATTCGTGAATTCATCCGATTAATTCCAAACGATCTTAATCTAACTGTTTTTACAATTACTGCTTTAACGGCTGTTCAACTTCTGGATAAACCAAATATCAAAACCATCATGATTGGCGGTAGTATTTCTTCTTACAGCCAAATGTGTGTTAGTGGTGAAGCTTTTCATCAATTAGCTAGCATAAAGGCTGATCTTTTGGTCTTAGGAACAAATGCTCTTGATGTAGATGGCGGTTATTCTGATTCTGATTGGGAAACGGTTCAGGTAAAAAAAGCTATGATTAATGCTTCTAGAAAAACAGCAGTTTTAACTATTACGGAGAAATTAAACACCGTTCTTAAAATGAAAATTGCCAATTTATCTGAAATAAATTATGTAATTACGGAAGTAGAACCAACTCACGAAAAATTACAACCTTATAAAAGTGCTGTTCCAAGTCTTATTGTGATCTAATTTCAAAGTGCTTTTGACTTTCATACAGTTATAAAAATGAAAATTGCTTTAATCCAAACCGATCTTTTTTGGCAGAATGCCAGTAAAAACCGTGAAAATTTCGATTCAAAAATTAATGAAATTGATTCGGAAGTAAATTTGATTGTACTTCCTGAAATGTTTTCGACCGGATTTACTATGAACGTTTCTGAGGTTGCTGAAACCATGCAAGGTGAAACGATTGGATGGATGAAGTTTAAAGCAAAACAAAAAAATACAGCAATTACTGGAAGTGTAGTTATTGTCGAAAATGGAAAGTATTATAATCGTATGATTTTTGTTTTTCCGTCAGGCGAAATTCAATATTACGATAAAAGGCATTCCTTTTCTCTTGCAGGCGAAGACAAAGTGTATACGCGTGGAAACCGAAAAGTAATTGTAGAGTATTTAGACTGGAAAATATGCCTTCAGATTTGCTACGATTTGAGATTTCCTGTTTTTGTGCGAAATGCAGAAAACTACGACCTGATTCTGTATGTGGCCAATTGGCCAAAAGTGCGCACCAATGCTTGGGATACTTTGCTAAAAGCCCGGGCAATAGAAAATCTTTCCTATGTAATTGGGGCAAACAGGATAGGGAAGGATGCTCATAATTTTGAACACATTGGTCATTCACAAGTGATAGATTTCTTAGGGAATTATATTTTAGAGCCACAAGAAAAAAATGGTGTCTTTGTCGTAGAATTAGACAAAAACACCATGTATGAAACGCGTAAAAAGTTAGATTTTTTAAGCGATAGAGATCAGTTTGATATCAAGCTTTAAAAAGCTTTCCGTTTCTTTTCTGCGTCTTTTCTCTTTTTATCGTCCTGTTTTTTCTCAACTTCTGGATTAAAAGGAATGCTCAGGTCAATAGTTTCGTTCCGATCCCAATTGGCGCGGACATCAAATTCTTCCTGATTGTAAAAAACTTCTTCGGGATACCTTTTTTCTAAGAAGCTACCGGTATCGTATTGTTTGTTTTTATTGTCATCATAAATAATACGAACCGTGAAAACATCTGGTTGCAATAAATTGAATTCTAATGTAGTTGCACCTTCAGAATATCCTTCAGCCAAAACAACGTCTCCTTTTTTATTGGTCAGTTCAACAATAATAGGAAAACGTTTTACATTTTTCAGGTTCAATATAATATTTCCGTAATCAGCATATTCTTTAGTAGCGAGTTTATACGATAAAGTATCGTTTGTTTTTTCGTAGAAATCGGTCAAAGCACCTGGAAGGAAAGTGAAATTATACTTATCCAAAGGTTCTTTTTTGAAATCTATATACAGTTTCTGGTCAAATTCGTCGTATTCTGTGGTATAAGGAACAGCAACAGAATCTTTATTAACCAATGTGATTTTAGATTTATCAAATTTTACCAAAGGAGTTTCACTTTCCAATGTAAAACGCTCTCTAAAATTAAGCTGGCCATTTTGTATCGCTTTAATATTTAAAGTGTCTTTTTTTAAAGATTTAATTTTAAAAGAAAATCTTTTCTTATAGTCTCCTTTTTCAACTTCCATAGATAACGAATCGGCTTTAACAGGTTTGTACCAGACTTGAAGCGAATCTTTTTTAGGAAATTGTGTGACAATAGTTTCCAAAACCTCGTTACCATTTTTTAGGGTAATTTTTGGTTTTGAATTCTTGAAATTCTGTTTCCCTTCATACGGAAGATACAAGCGGTTTCCAGAAGCTTGAATAGGTTTGAAAGCTTTTAGAGGAAGCGTTTCTTTAAACAATTCTAACTCATAAACAGTATCCGTCGGAACTGTGATGTAGTTTTTTAAAAACCCGATTTTGTCATCTTTCGGATTAAATTTATTGTTTGATCCTTTATCTTTTAAAGCAACCAGAAGATATTTTCCCTCTTTCAAATTTTCAAATTGAAAAGTACGCATACTATCCAAAGTGTTGGTAATATAGCGTGGAAATTCTTTGTAAATCGTAGAATCTTTAAATTTGTCATTTACTTCGTATAGCATTACAGAAACAAAATTGTCAACATATTTTCCGTAAGCGTCTTTAATTCTTCCGTTTAATTTAAGCGAATCAATATGTGATCCTGTTGAGAAAATGTATTTAAACTGATTTAAAGCATTCCCCTCGTTATTATCCTGAATTGCCTGTCCAAAATTTAAGCTATAAGTGGTATTGGGCAACAAAGTATCTCGAAGTTCTATTTTTATAAATTTGCTGACATTGGTAGGCGTAATTAACGGCTCATTTTTTAAAGGGGGAGAAATGATCAGCTGTTTATTGGTGTTTTTAAGTTTGACATATTCGTCAAAATTTAAAGTGATTGTATTTCCTTTAAAATCAGTTGTGAAATTTTTTGGAAAGCTAGATGTTAAAACAGGGGGTAATGTGTCTTTTAAACCGCCGGTAATGCTGCCTCTTTTGGCGCAGCTTATCATTGATATTAAAATTATAAAAGCAATGTATTTAAGAGTGTTTTTCAACATAACGGTTTTTCAATTTGATTGCACAAAATAACGATTATATTTGCTTTAATTGAAATTTTTTAGCCATTTATTAGGATTTAGGACTTTTGTGAATCTTCTAAAAAAATTAGCGCTTTGAAGATTTTAAAATGATATAATTTCTTACTTTTGAATTAAAATGTAATTTTCTAAGTTTTGTTCAAACGATTTTTTCCAGTTTTGTTTCTCTTTTTAATGTTTTCATGCACTAAAAATGAAAAACCTGTAATCTCTTTTTATTACTGGAAAACGATGTTCAAATTTTCAAATACAGAAAAAGAAGTTTTGAATGAAAATAATGTTCAAAAATTGTATGTGAGGTATTTTGACATCGGACTCCATCCAAAAACCAATTTTCCTATTCCCATTAGCCCAATCCGATTTGAAGAAAATCCAATAGAATATACAATCGTTCCAGTGGTTTTCATTCAAAATAAAGTCATGTTGCAGCCCAATCTTGATGTAGAAAATCTGGCTCAAAAAACTTTTGATTTTATAGAACAAATCAATTCCAAAAACAAAATTCCTTGTCAGGAAATTCAAATTGATTGCGATTGGACATTAAACAGCAAAGAGAATTATTTGAAGTTTATTGAGGTTTTTAAAAAAAATTCAAGAAAGAAACTTTCAGCTACCATTCGACTGCATCAGGTGAAGTATTTCAAAAAAACAAAAATCCCCAATGTAGATTCTGGCGTTCTGATGTATTATAATATGGGTTCGATTGCACCAGATTCGCTAAATTCTATTTACGATCAGAAAGTGGCAGAGCGATATCTGAAAAGTTTGAAGAAATATCCGCTGCATCTTGATTTTGCATTTCCAATTTATTCTTGGGGAATTCATATCAGAGACAATAAAGTGATCGGACTTCGTTCTAAAATGAATAGCGCAGGATTAGAGAAAGATTCCAATTTTGAAAAAACAAGTCCGAATTTTTTCAGGGTAAAACATTCCAATTATAAAAATGGTGTTTTTTATGAAGAAAATGATCTCCTGAAAATAGAGGAAATTAAAACAGAAGATTTAAAAGAAATGGCAGAAGATTTGCAAGACAATCTTGTCGAAAAGCCAAACGAAATTATATTTTACGATTTAGACGAATTCAATTTAAATAATTATGAAAAGAATATTTTTAAGCAAGTTGTTTCTTGGTTTTAGTGTTGCATTCCTTTTTGCTTGCGGTATAATTTATGCCTGCGCAGATGGAGATTGGGATTATTTTGGTGCTTATAATTCAAACTTTACGCCAGAAACTTTTGCCGACAAATCATACTCGCCCTTATTTTTATCGGGCGGAATTTTCTACGGAATTGGTTTTGATACCCAACATAATTCTCGTTTCAATAAAAACATAAAATCAGATTGGGCAGATTATCTTAAAGGGAAAGTAGATACCACAACAGTCAATTATTTTTTGATTGGAGATGAAAAGCCAAGATATTATTCTGATGAAAAAAATGCGATCAAAAACAAAGAAGAAATAGCCGATCTGCATGTTTTTTATAAAACAAAAAAGGAAAACAAAAGCTCTCAAAAATGGGGCAAAAAGCTGAATTTGAAAGACGAGAAAGTAAAGAACTTTGTTGAATTTTTGTATTTGGCCCAAAAGATAGAAACGGTTTCAATTGGCGAAGATTATTGGAGTTATGATCCTGTTGTGGCAAAAACTTTCAATGATGCTAAAATGATTCAGTCCATAGAAAATGTATACAATACTTTGTCTGATCCGTTTTTGAAAAACAGATATTGGTTCCTCACTATGAAGGCGCGTTTTTATAGTAATGACAAACAAAAAGCAATTGACTTTTTTAACAAAACCGAAAGTTCTGTTGCCAAGAATACTTTATATTATCGTGCTTTGGCGTATGTTGCCGGAATAAATTATAAGCAGAAAAAATACGCGACTTCAAATTATTTATATGCTCAGGTTTTTGACAAATGTCCAGAATTAAGAGTGGTTACGGCCTATAGTTTCAAACCAAAAAACGAATCTGATTGGACTAAGGCTTTAGCCATGGCAAAAAACAATAAAGAAAAAGCAGCGCTTTGGGCAATTCACGGGTATTATAAAGATGAAAAACAGGCGATTGAAAAAATCTACGAGTTAGATCCGAAAAGTGAACATTTAAATTATCTAGGAACGAGATTGGTTAATTCGCTAGAGCAAAAAATAAACAATTCATTTCAGGTGAGCAGCGGAGATTATAGCAAGCCGCCAACACCGCAGACTGTTGCAGAGAATAAAAATGAAAATAAAGCAAAAGTTGATAATAGTGCAGTTGATTTAATTGCAAAAATTTCTGCTGCTGGAAATACCGAAAAACCATACTTATGGGATCTTGCAATTGGATATCTTCAAACGCTAAAAGGCGATTATGCTAATGCGGATAAGAATTATACGAAAGCTGAAAAAACACTTCCAAAAACAGAATTGGCTAAATATCAAATTCGATTATTGCGTTTTGTAAATAATTTGAGCAAAATAGATAAGCTGACTGATAAAAACGAAAAAACAATTCTAGCCGATTTGAATTGGCTGTATTATGAACTTCCTAAAAATTATAAAGGACAAGAATTTCGTTATCAGAATGCTTCATCATGGAGCAGAAGTTATTTGTCAAATCTTTATAAAGAAAGCGGCAATTTGGTTATGGCTGAAATTTTTGGTGAATCTCGTTATAGTTATTGGAATGATGGAAATTCGTTTTATGATGATGAGAAGAAATTATTGGGAATTAAAACATTTTTGGCAAAACCAAATAAAACTGAAATAGAAAATATTGGAGCAGGAATTTATAGTTTGAAACTAAAAGACATAAATAATTTTCAAGCAGTTCAGGCGACATTCAAAAACAAAATTCCAGAAGCAATCGAGTTTATGAAACAAACCGATTCGGTTCAATATTATAAATTCTTAGGAAATCCGTTTAACGGAAGTATAAAAGACTGTCATGATTGTGATCACGCGGCGTATCAGAAAAGAAAATATACTTTCATGGATTTCTTGACTACAATAAAAGAAATGCAGGATAAATTGGCGCAGAAAGAAGATGTTTACACGAATAGTCTTTTGCTAGGAAATGCGTTTTATAATATTTCTCATTTTGGAAACGGAAGAACTTTTTATGAAAACAACATTGTAGGTTATGGTTCTAGTCCATATTCATTTAGAAATACAATGAAAGAAATGATTACAAATAATTCGGTTTCGAAAATATATTATCAAAAAGCTTTTGAAGCAGCATCAAACAAAGAGCAAAAAGCAAAATGTTTGTATCTGATTTCAAAATGTGAAAGAAATGAATATTACAATAAAAAATACAATAACGTAAACAGCTATTGGGAAATTCAAGATGATAAAGTTAATTTTATTGCCTGGAACTCATTCAAAGCTTTAAGAAAAGACTATTCTGATACCAAATACTATCAGGATGTAATTGCAGAATGCGGTTATTTTAATACATATATAAATCAATAATTGAAGTAATGGTAAACAAAATAGAACATATCGGGATTGCTGTAAAAAACATGGATGATGCGAATGTTTTGTTCGAAAAAATGCTTGGCGTTCCGTCTTATAAAATGGAAGCAGTAGAAAGTGAAGGCGTATTAACTTCTTTTTTTCAAACCGGAAATAATAAAATCGAACTCTTGGTAGCAACAAATACTGAAAGTCCGATTGCTAAATTTCTGGAGAAAAAAGGAGAAGGCATTCATCATATTGCATTTGATGTTGATGATATCGAAGCTGAAATTACACGTTTAAAAAACGAAGGTTTTGTCTTAATTAACGAAGTTCCAAAGAAAGGAGCCGACAATAAATTGGTTGTTTTTCTGCATCCAAAGAATACAAATGGAGTTTTGGTGGAGCTTTGCCAAGAAATTAAATAAAAAAATGTTGTTTTAATTTTTAAATAAGATGTTGAAAATCAATTTCGTTTTTGAGATTCAAAAAAAGATTTAAAATAAAATTCAAATGATGTCTTAAAATATTTGGAGTGAATGAAAAATAGTAGTAATATTGCATCCTCTAAACCGGTCCTATAGCTCAGCTGGTTAGAGCACCTGACTCATAATCAGGTGGTCCCTGGTTCGAGCCCAGGTGGGACCACTAGTAAAATCAAGCCTTTGCAGAAATGTAGAGGCTTTTTTGTTTCATAGTACAACATATGTACAACAAATTTGCTAACCTTGTAAAGGTAGTAAATATTTGACTCTGTTTTAATTAACCGTGTTTTTTTAGTATTTTTACTTTGCAATTAAAAAATAATTAGCATTATGGTGAAAATAATTGAAAAGTCTTTTTTCTTTCTTCATCGGCAAATACAAAAGATAAGCTCAATACTAGCCTCTAAGAAAATGTCACTTATTTTAGCACCGCTATTACCTGTTTTGGTTGTTGTCTTCAGCGCTTTCCAGTTATATCAAGGCAATTTTATTTTATTCTATTTAATAATTTTTATTTTGGGGGTTGTTTTTTCGTTCTTGCTTATCGTATCATCCTTATATTTTTTAAAAGAAGACAATATTTTTACTCGATATAATAGAGAAAAGTCAAATAGTAATTTATCTCAGTTCCAAAATACATTAAAGTCTTCAAGCAATATATCTGAGAAAAAAGTAGCTGATTTAATTGAGGCTAATAGAGAGGTAATAAATTACTATTATATTGAATTTAAAAAGATTGAAATATTTAATGATGATACATTAGCAATTGACTTTGAAAGTTTGATTGCCAATTGCTTAAAAAAGTCTAAGAACAATCATTTCTTTAAATTAGAAATTAGTGCTCAGGAAACACATGGTTTTATCAGTGAATTTATGATTCCGTTCTTGATAAAATTAGATTCAAGCACTATAATTTCTAAAAAAAGTATAGCTTCTCTGCTGCAATATAAGAAAGCTGGCAAATATATTCCTGTAAATGAAAAATCATTATCCGATAAAAATAGAATAACTGTTACTGTTCCTCAAAAAAAGTTATACGAAAATCTTCAAAAAATGTAAATTCCTTGAATTATTATGCGGCCAAGTCGCAATTCCACGTTTCATCTAGTTTCATTCCAGTAGTTTAGCCTCATAATTCTAAAACATAAATTATGAATCCGCAAAAAATTATTGAACAGTTAAATGAAATTAAAATGATGATTACAAAAGGTAATCAGTTTCAAAAAGAGATTTTTACCATTAAAGATCTTATGAATTATACAGGCTTTTCAGATAGTACGATTCACAAATTATCTGCTAAAAAATTAATCCCCCATAACAAGCCTACCAACGGAACTTTATTTTTTGATCGAGTTGAGATAGTTGAATGGATTAGAAAGCACAAAGTCTATTCAGATGAGGATGTTTTGTCTAAATTTTCAAAACAGTTAAAAAAATAAGTCGTTCAATTTCCGCAAAATGAGCGCATAAAATCCCTTTATTTTTAATCAATTCTTATGACAGATTTGTAAGAATTATAATTTGAATCTTATGAACTTAGATATTCCTTATATCAGAGTAGGAACTTCCTATTTCAAAATTATAGATAAACCTTTAATTTCAGGTGATAAAGTAAAAGTAATGGTTCGGTGGAATCGCGAGACAATTATTACGGATCACGGAAAATCATTTTTAAATGATATATCTAAATTAGACGGGTTTTGCTGTATTCCTAACCATTTTGGTTATGAGCAAATTGTAGATGATTTTTATAACACCTACCATGAACTACCAAGCCAACCCACCGATAAAAATTTTTCATTAGATGAACTTGAAAAATTAATTCCGAATTCATTGCAGTTTATTGACCATATTTTTGGCGATCAAGTGCAATTAGGCTTAGACTATATAAAACTTTTATATGAAAGACCTACACAAACATTGCCAATTCTTTGCTTAGTAAGCAAAGAGCGATCGACGGGCAAAAGCTCTTTCATAAAGTGGTTGAAATCAATTTTTGGAATGAATATGACTTATATAAAAGGTGATTCATTTGGTTCGCAGTTCAATTCTGATTGGGCAAGTATGTTGCTTGTGGCAATTGATGAAGTTTTTTTTGATAAAAAAGAAATTACAGAGCGTTTAAAATACCTTTCTACGACCGACAAAGATAAAATAGAAGCAAAAGGCAAGGATCGGCAAGAGATTGAATTCTTTGCAAAATTTATTCTTTGTTCTAATAATGAAGATAATTTTATCCAAATAGATGAAGAAGAAATCCGTTTTTGGATTCGTAAAATTCGGACTATAAATACAGAAGATGTTTTTTTTCTTAAAAAACTGAATAAAGAAATTCCATATTTCTTAAAATACCTCCAAACCAGAAACTATTTTTCTAAGCAGAAAACAAGAATGTGGTTTAAACCCGAACAGATAATGACCGCCTCTCTGTTAAAGCTCGTAAACCGAAACAAAGAAGAAATACTTATTCTTGAACTCATACATGAATGCTTTGAGAAAATGGAAGAGGATGAATTAAGATTAGCTCCTAACGATATTTTTATGCTGCTGAGAAGGCAAAACAACAGACTGAATGTTTCTGCTAATGAAATAAGAAATATACTCAAACGATGGGGTTTTACACCTGAAGATAATACGAAGTCTTATTGTGGAATTGAATTATTGTCGCATGGTGAATTTGTAAAAGTAGATCGAAGAGGACGTTTTTATACGATAAAAAAGATTTTGTTCTATAAAATATTTGATGCTTTGATGCAGGATTAAGGTAAAGTGCTGTAATTGGACGAAATACATCTGCATCAAACCTTGCATCAAACTAAAAAAAGATCTTTTTTGATGCAAAACTGATGCAGAGGAAAAATAAAGTGATGCAATGATGCAGTCATTGATGCAAGGCAATCGTAGTAAAATCAATACATTAGACGGCATTTGCATCAAATCATCAAAAAAGGCAAAAGAGAAAATATTTTCTTTTCAATAGCAAAAAAAACAGATTTGTGCCAATCAAATAGAAGATTTACAAAAAAAATAATTATGGAAAAGTTCAATTGTAAAATCGCAAATGAAATTGATCTGGTTGATTATCTTAAAATATTAGGGTATGAACCATCAAAAATAAAAAATCAGGATTATTGGTTTCTGTCGCCATTCAGAAATGAAAACACGCCCTCCTTTAAAGTGAATCAAAAATTAAATTTATGGTATGACCACGGATTAGGCAAGGGAGGGAATACAGTTGATTTTGGAATTGAATATTTTAGATGCACGGTTTCAGAATTTTTACAGCTTTTAAATGGATGTAGTATTTCCTCTGATATAAGTTTATCAATTAAAAATGACAATCGACAATCTTTTAATCTAAGTCTTGCAAATGAAAAAAAAGATAGCCTCCCTGATAAAATTGTCATAGTTGAAGTACGGACATTGGAAAGTAAGCCGATACTGGACTACTTGCATAGGCGGAGTATTCCACTCGAAATTGCAAAACAGCATTGCAAAGAGGTTGAGTTTTCTTTAAATGGACGAAAGCAGATTGTGATAGGATTTAAAAATAATGCCGGAGGATTTGAATTGCGAAGTGAAAATTTTAAAGGCAGCAGCTCACCAAAAGACATCACTTTTATAGATAACCAGGCAAAATCACTAGCTGTTTTTGAAGGGTTTTTCGATTACCTCTCCTATGAAATGATAAATCAAAAATCGGTTAGCCCACAAACAAATTTCCTGATATTTAATTCACTGTCCTTTTTTAACAAGTCCATACAGTTAATGGAAAAACACGAAAGAGTAAACCTCTATTTAGATAGAGATACAGCAGGTCTGAAATTTACTGTTGAAGCCCTGCGAAGAGACTCTGCAAAATATACCGATCAAAGCTTTTTATATGACCAGAAGAAAGATTTAAATGAATGGCTAAACGAGGTACAGAAAGTAAATCGAAGCCAAAAATTTAGACGATCTATATAACGTTCGAGTGGTAGCCAGCTATGTTTAGGTAAAACCAAAACGCTGGCTCATCTCATGCTATCGCATTCGTTGAGGGGATTTTTTTCATGCATGCGCATTCAAAAAATAAATGATGAAAGACTATGGAACAGGAGAATGAAACAAAAAAAAATAGTGGAGGCCGACCAAAAAAGCAAATTAAAAGAGACCAACTAATGGCAATTAAATGCACACTCTATGAGCGTAAAATAATTGAAACCAAAGCTAAAAAATCGAATCTTACCATTTCCGAATACCTTCGTGAAATTGGATTGACAGGGAAAATTGATTGCAGAAATAAGGCTCTTCCAAAAGAAATTCTAAGCTTTACCGGAGTGCTCAACCATTTGGCAGCCAACCTGAATCAGATCGCTAAAAAGAGAAATAACAATGATGAATTAAGTCCGCTTGAACGGGCAGAATTAAAAGTACAGGCAGGGCAGGTTAAAGATCTTGCTGTCCAAATTAAAAGCTTTATGTCATGATAGGCCATGTAAGCATAGGCCGCTCTTTTTACCATTGTATTAGCTACTGTCTGGAGGATAAAATAGAATTGTCTGAAGAGAAAAAACTCTTACTTGCAACACAGGATCATTTGCAACATAAAGAGCGTGCAGAAATACTAGAATACAATAAATGTTTTGGTAACAAGTATGAACTTACACAGCAGTTTAAGGATGTTAGGAAATTAAGCAGACGTGTTGAAAAACCAATGTTGCACCTGACCCTGCGTTTAGCTCCGGAAGATGTACTGACCAAAGAACAATTTAGAGAGATTGGAAGGCAATGCGTTAAGGAGTTTGGTGTAGCAGACAACCAATACATCTGCGTACTGCATAAGGATACCAAAGAACAGCATATTCATATTGCAGCTAATCGGGTAGGCTTTAATGGCAAGGTTGCCAATGACAGCAATAGTTATAAGCGCATGGCTGAACTTTGTCGCCGTCTTGAAAAGCAATATGGTCTTCAAGAGGTATTAAGCCCAAAGGTATTTCTGTCTCCTAAGGACAGGTTGTTGCCTCGCCATGACAGTCGGAAAGAAAAATTAAAAGCAGATATCCAACAGACATTAAAGCATGCCAATACTTATCTAGGATTTGAAAGACAAATGCGGAATTTGGGCTATAAAGTTCTTAAGGAGAGGGGGATTTCTTTTATAGATGATAAAAAAGTAAAAATAAAAGGAAGCGAAATTGGTTTTTCATTGGCAAAAATTGAAATGATATTACATCAGAAACAACAACTTGCCCTAAAAAATACAGACGAAGAAAAAAAACGTAATAAAAACAGTCTGCCAATATCCATTACTTTCAAAACTGAAAAACAACAAGAAGTAAAGCAAAACTTTAATCAAGAAACAGCAGGAGAGGAAGTTATTAAGCAAGTTTTGGGGGTAATTGGACACTTAATGAATTCTGAATATCCGCTAGAATATATCGATACCGAATTGCAGAGAAACCTTCAAAAAAAGAAAAAGAAATCAGGATTAAGGAGATGAGGCAAAAAAAAAATAAAAAATATGGAAATAAATTCAAATACAGACAAGGGACATATTGAAAGGGAGACAATGCAATTAGTGCTGGAAGAATTTACACTAGAACAGAAAACCAATAATCAGCATGTTGAGGCGCTTATTGCTGCAGTTAAAAACATAGAGAATAAAATAGATTTATTTAAAAATGAGTATAAAACCGAAAAAAATGTTGCAGAACAATTGGATATAGAGCAAGTAAAGGCTGTCCTTCAAAAAGGCTTTCTAGATATAAAATATATGATTGGCAGACAGCCAAAAAGTATCACCAGGAAATTTCAGATTTTGTTGTTTCCAGAACAGGATGCAAAACTGTTTTATAAAATTGTTTTTAGCAGGTGGTTTTTATGGCTTGCAATAATGATAGCCCTAAGTAATCTTTACAAGTGGGGAATACATTATAGTGATAATAGTAAAGAAATTGAAATACAACAAATTCAAAATGATAGGATAAGAAAAGCTTGGATGCATATGTATATTAATAATGATAAAGAAACTAAAAAACTTATGGAAAAAGCTTATTTACACTCAGTAGAGAATTAATGACACAGCGAAAACATGTGAGTTCAGTTTTGTAAGAATAATGAAATGTTTACCAGCAGTAGAATAAAAGTAAAATAATTTGAAAGTTTTTCTGATTTTGTAAATTCAGACCATGTTCAAATAATGATAAGTTTTTGGTGAAATATGTGTTATTGATGTAAAATTTTAATAATAATAAGATATAAATTTACTTTTGTGTAATTGATTAGTTTTTAATTATTTATAAGTTTATTCGTTATTTTTTGTTTATTTTTTAAGGTTTTTTCTTGTTTTTTAATTATTTATAAATATGTTTGCTTCAAATATAAATAAATATTTACAAATATATTGTTAGATGGTTACCAAAAATGTGAAGCTTCAAGTTAAAATAGCTGAAGTGTTTTATTATTTTATAGTATTTTTTATTTGTTATACGGCATCAAATAAATTGATTAAAATACAATCTTTTAGAACTAATTTAATTAAGACAACTCTGTTTACTCCAGATTTAGCGGATGTGTTTTCTATTTGTGTAATCGCCTTTGAGGTAATTCTAATTTTAGTTTTATTATTTTATAAAAAAAACGGATTATTATTAAGTTGTCTCACTTTTTTAGTGTTCACGTTGTATATATCGGTTTTAAATTTTAAGGGTTTGTATGAAGTTTGCGGTTGTGGTGGCGTCTTAAATGGTTTACCATATTCTTATCATCTTTTAATTAATATAGCATTAATTGTAGGTTCTGCATTTTCCTTTTTAACATTCTATGTCCTTAATAATGAAGAATAAGTATTTAGTAGGGCTGATTACGGTTTTTGTTTCGATTATTGTTTGCATAACAGTCTTGAATCTTGTAAATTCAAGCTCAAAAAAGAATTATTATTTTGATAGAACTTTTGTTGAGAATAATTTTTTCAAATTTTCTAAGACAATCTCCAAATTGAATTATAAAAGTGATTTTTTGTTTAATATCAATTCCGATAATTTGTTAGTTGAGAAAGAATTTTTGAATAATGCTAACTCTACAAATTTTTATAAATTATATCTATCGGACTTAAATTTCGAGAAAAAAAATAGGAAAGATATAGATTTGCCAATGAGTGCAGATATAAAGCTATGTATAAAAAATGTTGTTTTTTATGTGCAGAAGTTTAAGCTATATAACTACAATTTAATTTCTAAAAATAGAGAGGAGATAAAATTAAAGAATTTTAAAATTGTTTCGCTTTTTCCTTTGAAAGGCTCAGAAACTAAATTTATTTCCTTTGGAGAATTGTTAAAAGATGGAGTTTATTATGCAGGGTTTTTTATTATAGATACAAAATCTTCGACAGTTAATTCGTTAAAAATTCTGGAAGAAACTAAAGAAAGCAAAGTAATAAGTTCATCATTACAGTATTCAGGTAGTTTTTCTTCAAATACAGATAATGGTTTTTTGGTGTATTGTTGTAACAAATATTCGAAAATTTATTTTTTTTCAGCTCAAACAGGAGTTTATAAGAAAGTTTTGACTACGAAAGAAGATGTCCCTTTGCCACAAATACTACAAAATAACAAAGGTGATAGTTTTTATGCAAGAGGTACAACTAGAAACACAAATATGGGCATGTTTTTAAAGGATGGAAATGTATTTGTTTTTTCTGCAAGATCCCCACTTGATAACAGAATATTAGTTGATATTTATTCTTCAGATTCATTTAAGTATGAGAAAAGCATCAAGTTTTTTTATAAAAATTTTGATTCAAAAAGTATTGAAATGATTGTATTAAATGGTAATAAAATAATTATTGGGTTTAGTACAGATTATGCAGTTTTTAATTTTTTGTAAGGTACATGTTAGGAAAGAATTAGAAGTTTTGTTCTAAGATTCCCTAAACTAATCTCATAAGTATTCAATTTGTAAATTGGATTATTTAAAAGTTTTCTATTATTAATTTAAATATACTAAAAAATGAAAAATTATTTAAAATTTGTTGTTGCTGTTTTTGGAGTTGTAATTTCTTTGTGTGCATCGGGAGTAGTAAATGCTCAAAAAGATAAAGGAGAGCCTGGTACATGTACCTTAAATAGTCAGATCTGTGGTAGAACAGGTGATGGTAATATAATCAGTGGAACGTATAATGAATAAAAAAATGATAAACCCAGCTAAAATAAGAATTATTGTTGCTGTTTTTGGAATTGTAATTTCATTGTGTTCATCGGGAGTGGTAACTGCTCAAAAAGACAAACAAAATCCAAGCGATTGTTCCCCTGGTCCTGGAGAATGTGGTATAACATCGGATGGTACAGTCATTATGGGGATATGTAAATGTAACTAAATATTATTTAATAAAAATTATGAAAACAAAATTAAGATTTATTATTGCTGTTATGGGAATAACAGTTGCGTCTTTAACTTCGTCAATTAGTACTGCTCAGAGAGATAAAGAAAATGAAGGAGGTTGCTCAGGTTCAAGAGGAGAATGTGGGAAAACGGATGACGGAAAAATTATTGTAGGTGTTTACAACACTTAAAAAAAAAGTACAAAATTGATTATTAGCTTTCCTAACTTGTTTAGTTGGGAAAGTTTTTTTTAAGATTATATATCATATTATTTATGCGTTTTACAGTTTGTTTTTTTCTTTTATGTGCTATGAGTCTTTTTTCTCAAGAAAAAAATACTATTTCAGGTAAGGTGTTAAGTGATAATAAACCTTTACAAGATATATTGGTTGAGCTTAAAATTGGTCAAGTTTCGAAATTTTCTATATCTAATAAGAAAGGAGAGTATAAATTTGATTATACTACTAATGATACGGTTTTTATTAAAGTAAAAAATTATGCTTACAAAGAGTTTAGTTCTTTTGTAGATACTAAAAGTAAAAATACTTTATTTAATATAGATCTTGTTGAATTTGTGCCAGAAATGTTAAATGAAGTAGTTATTAAATCTACCGAAAAAAATAGTACGAGTGCTAAAAAAGTAATTTACCAGATCAATCACAAAGATTATCTACAAAATGCAAAAGTAAGTGATGTGCTTCAGTCAGTACCTAATGTATATTTCAATGAATTCGATGGTAAGGTATTAGTTGATGGAGTGTTAAATGGTAAAATTTTTATTGATGGATTAGAAGCGGATGCCAGTGAACTTAGAGGCCTTAAAGCGGAAGATGTAAAAAGTGTTGAAATAATAAATAATCCTTCGGTGGCTTATTATAAATCGGAATTTTTAGGTGCAATTATTAATGTTATAACAAAAACTAGGTCTGAAAGTTTTTTAAAAGGTAGTTTAGAGGGGACAGCCGGTGTTATAAATAATTATTGGGCATTTAGTCCTAATTTTTCGTTTAAGAAAGATTTTTTTCTTTTGAGAACAAATTTTCAATATTTAAACAATGATCAAGTAATTGATTTTACATCAAAAAGGATTGATGAAAATGGTCTTTTTTATCAAAGTAATACCAATCAATCCAATGGAAAACAATTGTATTCTAATACAAGGATATCAATAAAGTTAAACAATAAGAGTAATTTTACTGTATCAAATAATATTAGCCAATATAGTTTTTTTGGTAAGGCAAATGGTTTTACTGTTTTAAATGAAGAAGAAGCTAGTCTTTTTTCGAAAATAGGAAAAGAAAGTATGGTAAATTGGAGCATTGCTTCAGTTTATAATTATAAGATTACTGAAAGTAATGTATTTTTCTTTAAAAGCTCATATTCAATTTTTAACAATGAAAATAAAAGTCAGTTTGACTTTTATAATAATTCTCAGTCAGACTATTATAATATTCAATCAAAAAATAATGAACTTTCGTTGCAAGCGGATTATGAATTGGAAGAAGTACATGTTTTTGGCAAGAAAATGGATTTTTATACTGATATAAAATATATAAATAGGAAGTATAGTTTCTCGCATGATGATTTTTATGTTTATCAGAATGTGTTTGATAGTTCAGTAGAATTAGATTCTGAATGGTCAAATAAATTTTCAACAGAAGTGAGCTTAACTTACGAATTCACAAACAATTCAAATCAATTATTAAGACAAAGTTATAACTTGTTATTGCCTACAATTAATAGTCTCTATCATTTTGGGAATAAATTGGATTTAAAAGCAGGTTATTCTCGTAAGGTGCTAAGACCTAGTGCAAGTGATTTGAATGATGATGTGCTTATCTTATATCCAGGTGTTGCAAAACAAGGGAATTCAGAGCTTGATCCACAGATCAGAGACTACTATTTTTTAATGCTGACTAAATTTTATAAGTCAGATAGTTTTTCGTTCAAGATTTATAATGAATCTATAAATAATGCTATTACGTCTGTATACAGGACAGATGGGGACTTGTTAATTCAAACTCTTGAGAATGCTGCTAGATATAATTCTATTGGAATGAATGTTGGCTTTAAAACGAAGTTGGTTCAGAAAATTACAGCAAATATAAATTCAGGCTTTGATTATAATGTTTTTGAAGACAATAGTAAAGATGCTATAATTAGAAAAAACAGTGGTTACACATTTAGGGGTAACTTTAATTTAAGTGGAATGTTTTTTAAAGACAAGGTGTCTATTTCTGTTTCTGGAAGGCAAGATGGTCCTAGTTATTCCTTATTGTCAAAGAGGATTACTAATCCTTATTTGGATTTTACAATTTCAACCAATATTTTAAAAGGGAAGTTAAATTTGAGTGTTTATGGACGAAACCTTCTAGGTAGGGTTTCGAGTGGATTTACAGATCTAAGTGATTATAATAATTTTTACCAAAAAATTGAAACAAAAAATAATTCGCGAAATTTACTTTTAACTCTGACTTATAATTTTGGTAAAAAATTTAGTGACAGGATAGAATCTCAAGATATTAACAATAGTGATGTTAGACGGTAATAAGGATTCGTTTTCTGTGTTTTAATAATACAAAAATAAATCTAAGATTGTAAAGCTATTTATGAGACCATGTTTGTTATCAAAAATATGATATCTTTTTAAAAGTATTAATGTCTTTTTTATCGTTTGTAAATAATTGAAATTGATAAAAAAGTGGTTGTTTTATGGTAATATCCTGTTGTTTCTCTGAAGTCCATTTGCATTCTTAATTTTTCCTTTAAAATGTGGCGCTTGTTTTACGCAGTATTACTTTAGCATAATATTCTTTTGAATGTATTGATCTTAATTTTGAGAAATGATTTCATATTTATTAAATCTATCCAAAGTATTACTTGGAAGAGTATTTAAATAAGATATTGGACTTTATATCCTTTATGATCTTAAGTTTTCTATATGTTATTTATTAATAAATTATTAAATTTTAGAATGGTGGTAAATTAATGTCTTGCTACGCAATAGGACTGTGAATATGCCTTGAAAAAACAAAACGACACGGGTTGTTTTGTATTTCCTAAATTAAGTTTTCAAAAGCTTTGTCTAATTCTTCAGTGCTAAAATCTTCTAAATAAGTTTCAGTTGTTTTAATAGATTGATGCCCCAAGCCTTGTTTTATCATTACTGTGCTTAATCCTTTTTTTAAAGATAGTGTTGCAAAGGTATGTCTAGCAGTATAAAAAGTAACTTTTGTTTTTATGCCGGATTGAAGTGATATATTGTTAAGGAGTTTTCCATAGTAATTTAATACACTTTTTTTTCGATTCCTAAGTTCTGTTTTAGTGTATAGGTCTTTATCTTTCTCTAAAATTGGAAAAATATAATCAGTATTAAAAGGGCGGTAGATTTTAAAGTATTGTAAAATTTCAATCATATGTTTATTATTTGGAATTTTTACATTTAATTTAACTAGTGTTTTATTCCTTATATAGGAAAAACTATTTTGGTCTACATCATCCCATTTTAATTCAGCCAAATCAGTAAAATTCATGCCGCGGCAGTAGAAGCTGAATAAATAAGTATACAATGCTTTAATGCCTTCTTTGTTAGTCGAAAAATCATAATCTAATAGTAATTGCAAATCTTGTTTAGTCAAAGCTTTTTTTACTTTACTAGATTTCAATTTTGAAATTATATAGTCTTTGAAGGGGTATGTTTCACTTGATACAATCTTTGACTTAATGGCTGAATTGTAGACTGATCTAATATTGCGCATATAGACACCGATACCGCCATCACGGCAATTATTTGAACGTAAATAAGCTTCAAAAGAAACTAAGAAAGCGTAATTAATTTTTGTAAATGAATAAGTTAAAAGTTCAGGATTAAATCGCGTAAGAGCAGAAATGGTGTCACGATAAGAATAACTAGAGCTTATTTTTCCAGACTCCTCGAGTTGTAATTTTCTCTGTTGGAAATACGCAATAAAACTTAGTTTTTGGACTTCCTCAGGTCTAAATAAAGAGTCGAATGCTTCTATTGATAGATCATGCTCTTCTTCAATGAGCCTATTTAAAATTTTGGAAGCGTCTTGTTTTATCGAATTTAATATTCAATTGCACTGTAAATAATTTGGGAACTTACTTGTAAATTCATTTCCTTTGTCATCCCAAAATTTTGGTAGAGCATTATAAGGAGTTCTATAGAATTTAGATTTTCTATTAATTGTAATTCTTAAATTAATTGGAGATGTGCCATCTTTAAGTTTGGTCTTTTTTAGAATAATTTTTATACTAGCTTTCATTTTTACTATATTTTAAAAGTACAACATACGTACAACAAATGCGAGTATTATATGAAGTTGAATGAAACAAAAGTATTTTTTAAAAATGATAAAGCCTTTAAAAACAGCCATTTTGAAGCTAAATGCAGTTAAATGTAAAGACTGTTTGTCTGTCTCATAATCAGGTGGTCCCTGGTTCGAGCCCAGGTGGGACCACTTTTTTAGAAACAGAAAGCCTTTGCAGAAAATGTAGAGGCTTTTTTGTTTTTAGTTCTTTTTAAGATGTAAAAATTGAAATTTTTGCATGGCTATTATTAAACTTCTATTTTATAAAATGCCTTAACTTTATCCATCCGAAACAAATTTAATCTTCAAGATGGATAGATTAACTCCCGAACAGAGGAGGAAAACTATGCAGGCGATAAAGGGCACTGCTACGAAAGGCGAATTGAGGCTTGCAAAAGCATTATGGAAATTGGGCTACAGATATCGAAAGAACAATAAAAAGATATTTGGAAGGCCTGATCTTACTTTTGCCAAATATAAAATCGCCATTTTTGTGGATAGTGAATTTTTTCACGGAAAAGATTGGGAAACGGAGCAATTTAGAATTAAAACGAATCGCGAATATTGGATTCCAAAAATCGAAAGAAACATACAGCGTGATGAAGAAGTCAATGCTTTTTTAATTGCTGAAAATTGGACTGTTCTTAGGTTTTGGAGTAAGGATATTGAGAAAAATCTCGAAGTCTGCGTGGCAAAAATTGAAGGAACGATTATGCTTATGAGTATTTAAACCTTTTCGGCTTTTAGTTTCTTGGCTTCAATTTTTTCAATGCATCTGAATATTTCTGAAGCTAGTCTCTCTATAACCGGCATACTTACCGAATTACCTGCTTGTTTGTAAAGGCTTGAATTAGAAATTTTGGGTAATTTATAACTGTCAGGAAAACCTTGAAAACGAAAACATTCTCTTGGAGTTAGTTTTCTTAAACCAAATTCTGTTGTAATAATGGGAACGTTGTGTCCGCCAGTTCCCATGTTGGCAGTTAGAGTAGGGCAGACTTCTTTTTTGTTTTCTCGTACGTAATGTCTCCTGAACTGATAAATTCTATCTTCTCTCACAACCGATTCTTTCAGTGTGTTATACATGTATTTATCTTCTGTGTAATAGAATTTTTTATCAACTTTTTCTTTTATGATTAAATCAGTAACTTTTTGGGTTAATTCTTCTTTTTCTGGAAAATTAAACTTAAAACCTTTTTTAACGAAATCTTTATCAAAAGCAATCATGAAAATTCGTTCGCGGTTATGTGGAATGTTTCCAAAATCTTTAGTGTTCAAGATGGCGCTGTCAAAAGTGTAATTGCGTTTTTTGATTTCGCGTTGAATTACTTTCATGGTATTTCCTTTGTCATGGCCTTTCAAATTTTTGACATTTTCGAGAAATATCACTTTAGGTCTCATTTCATCAATAAAATCTAATATTTTGAAGAAATGATTTCCTCGGCTGTCTTTAAAGCCTTTCCTGTGGCCAGCAAGAGAAAAAGGCTGACAAGGAAATCCCGCGGTAAGAATATCTATTTTGTTGAGTTTTTTTACATCAAGCTGCATTACGTCGCCTTCAATAAGTTTATGCTCGAAATTGTTTCGATAAGTGACACAGGCTTTCTTGTCAAATTCATTTGCCCATTCTAATTTGAAACCTGCATTTTCAAAGCCCAAACAAATACCGCCCACGCCTGCATATAAACTTCCGACTGTATATTTGTTTTTCATTTTGATTACGATTGAGATGCGTCTGAATTGGATTGTACAAATATATTAATTTGACAATATTCTTATTCTAGAAGGAATGAACTTGAACTGTTTTTTAGATGTGAGTTGATTTAGAAATTTTTTCGAAGAGAAGTCTTTTTTTTGAAATCAGTAAATTCTTATAGGCCTGTGGTTCTTGTGAATAATAATAATTGCCCTTCTAGAGCCTTTTATAAAAGGATTAGCAGAATTGGAAAAAGAAAATGTTAAAATTTGTTTCTCCTTTTTTAATTTAAAAGTTGCTTTTCTGTAAAAAACTTATACTTTTGTTCAAGATTTTAGAGATAGAAATGCATTGTGCGAAATTTCTACCAAAGAATATTTATCAATAATTATCTAGACTTGCATATTGCAATAGCTTGAATTTATGAAAAATCTAAAAGCCCCATTTTTAGTAATCGCCTTATTGTTGTTGAATGTTTCATTAGTTGTGGCAAATGAGCCACTTCCTGAACCCGGTAATACAGATGGTATGAATCAAAAAAGTAGTGAGGATTGTGCAGCTTGTCCTGAAGGCTTTCCAATAGATCAAAATGTTAATATTCTCCTTGTAGGCGGTTTGGCTTTAGGAGCTATTATGATATATAAAAACCGAACAAAAAAAGCTTCAATTTAATTGAAGCTTTTTTTATAAAAAAAAAATAATTAGGGTTATTTGTTTATAGAATAAAGTCTAGAAATATATTTTCCGACTACATCAAATTCAAGGTTGATTTTTGTTCCAACTTTGAAATTTTTAAAATTAGTGTGTTCATATGTGTATGGAATAATTGAAACACTAAATTCATTTGTTTTAGAATTTACAACTGTAAGGCTAACACCATTTACTGTAATCGAACCTTTTTCGATTGTGATATTGTTTTGAGTTTTGTCGTACTCAAAAGTATAATTCCAGCTTCCGTTTGCTTCTTCAATTTTAATGCAAGTTCCAGTTTGGTCTACGTGTCCTTGTACAATATGCCCGTCAAGACGATCTCCGAGTTTCATTCCTCTTTCTAAATTAACGATATCGCCAACCTGCCAATCGCCGATATTGGTTTTTAAAATAGTTTCGTCAATCGCAGTTACTGTATATAGAGAATCTTTAATGGCTACAACTGTAAGGCATATTCCGTTGTGCGAAACGCTCTGATCTATTTTTAATTCGTGAGTTATGGATGAATCAACTGTTATATGAAGATTGCTTTGGTCTTTTTTGATTTCGTGAACTTTGCCGAGTGTTTCTATAATTCCTGTGAACATTGTGGTTTTATTTTACTAAATTTGCACATCAAAATTAGTAATAAATAAACTGAGCTCATGAATAAAAAAGCAGAAAATATAATTGTTGGAATTTCAGTTGGAGATTTAAACGGTATTGGAAGCGAAGTTATACTGAAAACATTCGAAGATTCTCGTATGTTGGAATTGTGTACGCCGGTTATTTTTGCAAATGCTAAAATTCTTTCATTCGTTAGAAAAAGCTTTACATCAACAGTTCAATTTCACGGAGTTGATAAATTAGATCAAGTTATACCAGGGAAAGTAAATGTTTTGAATCTTTGGAGAGAAGGAGTTGATATAAATTTTGGAGTAAATGATCCTAAAATAGGGGAGTATGCTATAAAATCTTTTACGGCAGCGACAAAAGCTTTGAAAGATGGCGAAATTGATGTTCTGGTGACAGCTCCTATTAATAAATATAATATACAGTCTGAAGATTTTAAATTTCCAGGCCACACCGATTATTTAAATCAGGAATTAGAGGGCGATGCGCTTATGATGATGGTTCAAGATAATTTGCGAGTAGGTTTAATTACGGATCATGTGCCGTTAAACGAAGTTGCTTCTCATCTAACAGAAGAATTAATCACTAAAAAGATAGAAACTATAAGAAAATCTTTAATTCAAGATTTTAGTATTGTGAAACCAAAAATTGCAGTTTTAGGATTAAATCCGCATGCTGGTGATGGTGGTGTGATTGGGAAAGAAGATGATTTGATTTTAAAGCCAACTTTAAAGAAAATCTTTGATTCTGGAACAATGGTTTTTGGTCCATTTCCTGCGGATGGTTTTTTTGGAAGCAGTCAGTATGAAAAATATGATGCTATTGTAGCAACGTATCACGATCAAGGATTAATTCCATTTAAAACATTGTCTTTTGGAAAAGGAGTTAATTATACAGCAGGTTTAAATAGAGTTAGAACCTCTCCGGATCATGGAACAGCTTATGATATTGCTGGAAAAGACATGGCAGATTACAATTCGTTTAAAGAGGCAGTCTATCTTGCAATCGATATTTTTCGCTCGCGTAATCAGTATGAGGAGATTAGCCAAAAACCTCTTAAAATAAAAGAAAAACAGTTATAAACAAAAAAAGGTCAATAAGATTATTAGATTTATAATAATTTTATATCTTTGCACCCCAATTCAGATATCTAGTTTTAGAATTGAATTGATCAAATTGATGTTGAAATGAGCAAAACAAAAGAATTTTTAATTCCTTTCGTAGGATTAAAACTAGGAAAACACCATTTTGAGTATCAAATAAATAACACGTTCTTTAAGGACTTTGATTACGATGAGTTTCAAAGTTCAGATATTAAAGTCAATTTACTTTTCGAAAAGAAAAGTAATATGTTAGAGTTAGAATTCAAACATAAAGGAACCGTAAATGTCCCTTGTGATCTGACAGGCGAAGATTTTGATTTACCTATAAAGGGAAAAATGAAACTGATTGTTCGCTTTGGAGAAGAATTTAATGATGATAATGAAGAGTTGTTGATTTTACCACATGGTGAACATGAAATAGATATAGCACAATATATTTATGAAATGATCGCGCTTTCTGTTCCGCAGAAAAGAGTTCATCCAGGTGTTAAAGATGGGAGTCTGCAAACAGAAGCTTTAACAAAACTGAATGAATTAAGTGTAAAAGAACAAAAGGAAGAGAGTAACAAAGAAGAAGATATTGACCCGCGTTGGGAAAAATTAAAGAAACTATTAACGGATAAATAATATAGTAAAATGGCACATCCTAAGAGAAAAACCTCGAAAACAAGAAGAGATAAGAGAAGAACACATTACAAAGCTACTGTAGCTCAAATCGCTACATGTCCTATTACAGGTGAGGCACATTTATACCACAGAGCTTACTGGCATGAAGGTAAAATGTACTACAGAGGGCAAGTTGTTATCGATAAATCTGAAGCGGTTGCTTAATACGTTTTTGTAAATTATACTAGAACTCTCACATAGTGAGAGTTTTTTTTGTTGGTTATAATTTTCGTTTTTTAGGAAAATATAGACAAATTCGTTACGTTTTTTTTTGTAATTTTCAAGCCTTTTAAAAATTTTTCAAATTAATGATAATTTGAAAGGAAAATAATAGAATATAATGAATACAATCACAGCCGCAATTACCGCTGTTGGAGCTTATGTTCCTGACTTCGTTCTTTCGAACCAAGTGCTAGAAACAATGGTTGATACCAATGATGAGTGGATTACCGCTCGAACAGGAATTAAAGAAAGAAGAATTCTTAAAGATGCTGATAAAGGTACATCTTATCTTGCCATTCAAGCAGCAAAGGATTTAATTGCAAAAGCAAATATAGATCCGCTTGAGATTGATATGATTATAATGGCAACTGCAACACCAGATATGATGGTGGCTTCTACAGGAGTTTATGTTGCGACAGAAATTGGAGCTACAAATGCATTTTCATACGATTTGCAGGCTGCATGTTCAAGCTTTTTATACGGAATGTCGACAGCTGCAGCTTATGTTCAGTCTGGACGTTACAAAAAAGTGCTTTTAATTGGTGCCGATAAAATGTCATCAATTGTAGACTATACAGACAGAGCAACTTGTATTATTTTTGGAGATGGAGCTGGTGCAGTTCTTTTCGAACCAAATTATGAAGGTTTAGGTTTGCAGGATGAGTATTTAAGAAGTGATGGTGTTGGAAGAGATTTCCTTAAAATCCCAGCAGGAGGTTCTTTGATTCCGCCTTCAGAAGAAACTATAAAAAATAGACAGCACAATATTATGCAAGACGGTAAAACTGTTTTCAAATATGCTGTGACTAATATGGCCGATGCCAGCGAATTGATTTTACAAAGAAATAATTTGACAAATCAAGACGTTGATTGGTTGGTGCCACACCAAGCAAACAAACGTATTATCGATGCTACAGCAGGAAGATTAGAATTAGACGAGTCTAAAGTGCTGGTAAACATCGAGAGATATGGTAATACTACTTCTGGAACTTTACCATTAGTATTAGCTGACTTTGAAGATAAGCTTAAAAAAGGAGATAATGTTATCTTTGCCGCTTTTGGTGGTGGATTCACTTGGGGATCTATCTATTTGAAATGGGCTTACGATAAAAAATAAATTAAAACTAAAAACGAATCATTATGGATTTAAAAGAAATTCAAAACCTAATTAAATTTGTTGCAAATTCGGGCGTTGCAGAAGTGAAGTTAGAAATGGATGATGTAAAAATCACGATCAGAACAACTTTAGAAACAAATGTAACTGAAGCAACTTACGTACAGCAATTACCTGCTCAAGCAGCTTTACCTCAAGCGGCAGTTCCGCAAGTTACAGCTCCAACAGTTGTAAGTGTAACTCCAGAGAAACCTGCTTCTGACGATTCTAAATATGTTACTATAAAATCTCCAATCATTGGAACATTCTATAGAAAACCATCTCCAGACAAACCAGTTTTCACAGAAGTAGGAAGCACTGTATCTAAAGGTGATGTTCTTTGCGTAATTGAAGCAATGAAATTATTCAACGAAATTGAATCTGAAGTTTCTGGTAAAATTGTAAAAATTCTTGTAGACGATATGTCTCCAGTTGAATTTGACCAACCTCTATTCTTAGTAGATCCATCATAAATAAATTTAGATTTTAGATTTTAGATTTTAGATTGATCTGGCAGAATTAATACAGACATCTAAAATTATCTAATTATCAAATTGTCTAATTATCTAATTAAAATAAGATGTTTAAAAAAATATTAATTGCGAATAGAGGAGAAATTGCACTTCGTGTAATTCGTACATGTAAGGAAATGGGAATCAAAACTGTTGCAGTTTACTCTACAGCCGATGCAGAAAGTTTGCATGTTAAATTTGCAGACGAAGCGGTTTGTATAGGCCCTCCTCCGAGTAACTTATCGTATTTGAAAATGTCAAATATTATTGCAGCTGCAGAAATTACAAACGCAGATGCAATTCATCCAGGTTATGGATTTCTTTCTGAGAATGCTAAATTCTCTAAAATCTGTCAAGAGCACGGAATTAAGTTTATCGGTGCTGCTCCAGAAATGATCGACCGAATGGGAGATAAAGCTACTGCAAAAGAGACAATGAAAGCTGCAGGAGTTCCTTGTGTACCAGGTTCAGACGGTTTATTAGAATCATACGAACATGCAAAAAAAGTAGCTAAAGAAATTGGCTACCCAGTAATGATGAAAGCTACTGCTGGTGGTGGTGGAAAAGGTATGCGTGCCATCTGGAAAGAAGAAGACCTTCAGAAAGCATGGGAAAGCGCACGTCAAGAAGCTGCTGCAGCGTTTGGAAATGACGGAATGTACATGGAAAAACTTATTGAAGAGCCACGTCATATCGAAATTCAAGTTGTTGGAGATGCATACGGAAAAGCATGTCATCTTTCTGAAAGAGACTGTTCTGTACAGCGTCGTCACCAAAAACTTACTGAAGAAACCCCTTCACCTTTCATGACAGACGAACTTCGTACAAGAATGGGAGAAGCTGCTGTAAAAGCTGCTGAATTCATTAAATATGAAGGAGCTGGAACTGTAGAGTTTTTAGTGGATAAACACAGAAACTTCTACTTTATGGAAATGAATACTCGTATTCAGGTCGAGCACCCAATCACAGAACAAGTTATTGATTATGATTTGATCCGTGAGCAGATTATGGTTGCTGCTGGAATTCCAATTTCAGGAAAAAACTACCTTCCACAATTACACGCTATCGAAGTTCGTATTAATGCTGAAGATCCTTATAACGATTTTCGTCCTTCACCAGGAAAAATTACTACGCTTCATATGCCAGGAGGACACGGAGTGCGTTTAGATACTCACGTATACTCAGGATATAGCATCCCGCCAAACTACGATTCTATGATTGCTAAGTTAATTACTACGGCGCAATCTCGTGAAGAAGCTATCAGCAAAATGCGAAGAGCTTTGGATGAATTCGTAATTGAAGGTGTGAAAACTACAATCCCTTTCCACAGACAATTAATGGATGATCCAAAATATATTGCAGGAGATTATACAACTGCATTTATGGATACATTCAAAATGAATAGTCCAGAATAATTATAAAGGCTTCCAAATTTGGAAGCCTTTTTCTTTTATAAACCTTTATAAATTCCAATATTCAAATTCCAATTGGAAACTTGAACTTTAAATTAGGAATTTAAATCTCACTGTAAACTTTGGAATTTGGAATTTACAAAAATTGGAATTTCTTTCAAGGTTACACTTTAAGTGTTTACTTATTACACACCTTTTTTCTCTTTTACACACCTTTTTAATTTTCTCATTTTTTGCTATATTTGATCTAAAACCTTTAAATACAGGTTTTTATGGTATTTGGCACGGCTCTTTTCTTTTACGGCATAATAATTTCATTACTTAAAGCGTAAACAACTATTAATTTAAATATATACGTTATGAAAAAATTATTTTTATCAGCCGCAATTGTTTTAGGAAGTTTAACGTCATTCGCTTCAACTACACAAGCACCCAATACAATCGTAAAAACGATTTCTATTGAAGACGAATACACAGAAATTAAATTAGAAGAATTACCAGCTGCTATCACTGAAGCTTTGAAAAAAGCATACCCTGAAGCAGTAATTACTAAAGCATACAAAAACGAAAAAGCACAGTATAAACTTGATGTGACTGTTGGCGACAAAGTTGGAAATCTTTTCGCAAATGCAGACGGAACTTGGATTAAACAATAATCTTAAAATGAGGTCTTGTGAAAATCCGGATCAAGAATACTAAGATCAAATTAACTATATTAAAAAACAACTATCATGAAAAATTTATTTTTATCAGCCGCAATCGTTTTGGGAGGTTTAACATCATTTGCTTCAACTTCGCCAATTTCAAATTCAATCGTAAAAACAATCTCTATCCAAGATGATTATACAGAAATCAAATTGGAAGAAGTTCCAACCGCTGTAACAGACGCTTTGAAAAAAGCATATCCAGACGCTGTGCTTTCTAAAGCATTTAAAAACACAAAATCTGAATACAAACTTGAAGTAACTGTTGGAGATAAAACAGGAAATCTTTTTGCTAACGCAGACGGAACTTGGATTAAAAAATAATAAAGTCTAACCCTTAAACTATAACTATGAAAAAGTTAATCTTATCGGCAGCAATTGTCTTAGGCAGTTTGTCGATGCATGCAGAAACCACTGCTGTAACTAACCCAATAGTACAGACAGTTAATGATCAGGATGGATATAAAGAAGTAGACGGAGTTCCGGCAGCTGTTAAGAAAGGCTTAGATGAAGCTTATCCTGGTGTAGTGCTTGAAAAAGCTTGGGTAAATGATAAAAAGGAGTACAAAATTGAGATAACGGTTCGAGGTGAAAAATCGATCGTTTATACAGATGCTTCTGGTAACATTCTTAAAAAATAATTTAAACCACAAATATTATGAAAAAGTTAGTTTTATCAGCAGCGATTGTTTTAGGAAGTCTTTCAGTAAATGCTGCAGTTCTTCCAGCAATCTCAATTACTCAATCAGTAATTTTTCAAGATGCATATACTGAGGTGGCTGCAGACCAAGTGCCGGCAGCAGTAAAATCTACAGTTGAAAAATCGTTTCCAAACACTAAGCTGGAAAAAGCTTATAAAAACGATAAGAACGAGTACAAACTTGAAATTTCAAGTGGAGATAAGAAGTATACTATTTTTACAGATGCTTCTGGTAATATCATCAAGAAATAATTAAAAATCAGCATCATGAAAAAATTAATCTTATCCGCAATAGTTGTTTTAGGAATAATGTCAATTCATGCAAATGTATTGCCTGCTTCTAAAGTTACTAAAGCAACTGTAACCATTCAGTCAGAATATACAGAAGTTACAGTAGATGCTGTGCCTGCAGCTGTAAAAACAGCCTTGCAGACCGCTTATCCGGGTGCAAAACTGGAAAAAGCATTTGTAAACGAAAAAAAAGAGTACAAGCTCGAAATATCAGTTGGAGACCAGAAGGCTACTGTTTACTCAGATGTCAATGGTAACTGGTTGAAGATATAATTAGGTGAATTTAGATTTATGTTTTTGGTGAAAAAGAGATTGCGTCGTGCAATCTCTTTTTTTTTTACATATTTTACATAATTTTATGAAATAACAAGTATAATAATATTATTTTAGCAAAAAGTCCCTAAAAGCAGATGCCGAAGATATTAATAATAGAAGATGATATTGCGTTTTGTAAATTATTAGAAAAATTTCTAATCAAAAAAGCGTACGATGTAACGATAGCGTTCTCTGCCTCAGAAGCACGTGAAGCAGTTAAAAATGAATCCTTTGATTTGATTTTGACAGACCTTCGCTTGCCTGATTCTGATGGTATTGGATTGATGTCTGAATTTAAAAATTCGCATCCTCATATTCCGGTTATTTTGATGACAGGTTATTCTGATGTAAACACTGCAGTTAAAGCCATTAAAAATGGAGCGGCAGATTATATTTCTAAACCGTTTAATCCAGATGAAGTTCTTTTGGTTATTACCAATGCATTGCAAGCTCCAAAAGCTGAAGAAGAACAATCTGAAATTCCAGAGAAAAAGAAAAAAGCATCTAAAAAGCCAGTTTCAACAGAAAATGAATTTGTCAGAGGAATTTCTGTTGCCTCTAAAAAGCTTTTAGATCATATTCAATTGGTAAGCCCGACAGATATGTCTGTTTTGATTATTGGTGAAAGTGGAACAGGAAAGGAAATCATAGCAAAAAGCATTCATCAGCAGAGCAGAAGAAAAGACAATAATTTTATCGCGGTAGACTGTGGAGCTATTCCAAAAGAATTGGCAGCGAGCGAATTTTTCGGTCACTTGAAAGGTTCTTTTACCGGAGCAATCAATGATAAAAAAGGTTATTTTGAAGCGGCTAATGGCGGAACTTTGTTTTTGGACGAAATTGGAAATCTTTCGTACGAGAATCAAATTCAATTGTTGAGAGCACTTCAAGAAAGAAAAATTAAACCCGTTGGAAGCAATAAAGAAATAAACGTCGATATACGCATTATTACGGCGACCAATGAAGATTTGCGTGAAGCAGTAAAAAACGGCGATTTTAGAGAAGATTTATACCATAGAATTAATGAATTTTCTATTCAGTCACCGTCTTTAAAAGACCGTGGAGAAGATTTAATGGTTTTTGCCGATTATTTCCTTGAAAAAGCCAATCAGCAGTTAGATAAAGATGTTATCGGATTTTCTCCAGAAGTAGTTTCTATTTTTCAGAATTACAACTGGCCAGGGAATTTACGAGAATTGCAAAATTGCGTAAAACGTGCCACTCTTTTAACCCGTGGAGATTTTATAGAAAGCGATGTGCTTCCGGCAGAGTTTTTTCAGATTCAAAAACAACCTTCATCAAATGAGGTTTTTTCATTATCTGAAAACGAAAAAGAAACTATTATTCATGCGTTATCAAAAACACAAAATAATAAATCGGAAGCGGCAAAATTGCTTAAAATTACCAGAAAGACACTTTACAATAAATTGAAACAGTACAATATTGAGTAAAAAATTACTTTAAAAAGAGTTTTTTAAATCTCGTGTTTTAATTCTTCAAAAAGAACTTCTATTTTCTCATGTAAATCTGAATAAGTTGCTTTTATATCAATGGTATCTAAATCTTCTTTTTCGAGATCTTTTAAAAGCTCACCAATATCATTCGCCTGAATTTGTTTGAACATCGGAGCAATACGGTGCGCGATAGATTTTATTTCATCATAATTTTTTTCTTGAACCGCGATTTTCAAAAAGCCTAAATTTTCTACTGTCGTGTCAATAAAAGATTTTAAAACTTCTTTTAACGCCAATTCGTCTTGTCCCAAAAAATCTTTCAAAGTTTCGAGAGAATAGATTTGAGAAGCATTAGTTGTACTCTCAATATATTCATTCACAGGAATTTCTTCATGATCCAAAATATGCTGAATCGTTTCCAATAAAATTTTTGGCGAATAAGGTTTCTTTATAACCGTAGTAAAACCAGCATTTTTATATACCGAAAGATCCAAATCTGTACGTCCTGTAAGTGCAATGACAGGCTGATTTTTAAATACAGTTTCGGGAAGCTCGCGAAGTTTCTCTAAAAACAAAAATCCGTCGATTTCTGGCATTTGAATATCAGTAATGACAAAATCAAAATGCGTATTTCGAAGCGCTTCTAGAGCTTTAGCAGGATTAGTAAACGATAAAACCTGATGCTGTTCCTGTTTTAAAACACCGCTGGTCAAATTCAAGAGATTTATATCGTCATCTACCACAATAAAAGTTTGTTTTTTGATTTTTTTTGAAAGTTTGCTTTTGGTTTCGTTTAAAATAATATTCCCCTGGCTGCTATCAAATAATAATGGCAACTGAATAGTAAATGTGCTTCCTTTTCCAAAAATACTGTCTAAGCTTAAACTTCCTCCCAAAATAGAAATAATCTTTTGGCAGATTGACAAGCCTAAGCCAGTTCCGCCATATTTCTTTTCAATGCCTTCATTTGCCTGAGCAAATTCTTCAAAAACCAATTTCTGATTCGCTTTTTCAATTCCAATTCCAGTATCTTGAATCGAAATTGTAAAAAACTGATCATCATTCGCGTAAGCGGCAATTCGAATATGACCTTCTTCGGTAAATTTATAAGCATTTCCGATAATGTTAGTCAGAATCTGTTTTAAACGAAAAGGATCGCCAACAATGCGTTGCTGAAACTGTTCGTCTACGTTGATGATAAGATCAATGTCTTTCTGTTTGTAAACCGTCTGAATATTTCTAGCAACATCCTCAATAATTTCAGGTAATGAAAACGGAACTTTTTCTATAGAAATTTTTCCCGCTTCAATCTGCGAAAAATCCAATAAATCCTGAACAAGCTGAGTTATATATTCAGACGAATTTTTAATGTTTTTAATGAAATAGGATTGCTTGGTATTGACATCTGAATTGCCTAAAAGTTCAGAATAACCGACAATGGTACTCAAAGGAGTTTTTAAATCGTGGCTTACCGTTGAAATTAATTGCTCGCGGCTTTTCAACAGATTTTTGGTTTTAAAGTTCGCGATTTCAAGCTGTTTCTTGTACAATTGAGATTTCGAATAATCGCTGACAATTAGAATGGAGAAAAAGACCGTCAGCAACAAACCAATAACAGCAGAAGCCGTAACGATTTCGTTGACTCTTTTTAATGATTTTTCTTTTAATGAATTGTTCTTTATCGAATTGATGATAATCTCTCGCTCAATAATTCGAAGTATTTTTCTTAGCTGATCTGAAATGGCAATTTCATTTTGAAGCAATTTATTTTCCTCAAAATTCAAAGATTCTTTCTTCTTCTCGGCTTTTAGTTTTACAGAACTCAAAAGCTTTTTAGAATTAGCCAAAATAGAATCAGAAGCTTTTTTGCTGAGAGTGTTGGTGCTGTCATCAGGAATATTCGAATTTAAATAATCGACATATTGCTGCAGAACACTTCGCTGATAACTCCCTAGCTGATTTGGGTTTTTGGTGAAATCCTGAAGTTCAAGTTTTCTAAGATTAAACTCCATTTTCGTGATTTCGTCAATCGCATTATTTACAGAAGTTTCATCGTCTGCTTTATTCTTGATTTCTCTTAATTGCTTGATGTTTTCTGTCTTTTCTGCCAAGAAATAAGTGACACTATCCAAAAGTGTTTTCTGGTATTCTGTCGTAACAATCTGTTTTAAAGTATCAATACGTTTGCGAAGCGAATCGGTTTCGATTAGATAATTTTTAAAATCTTTTTCAGAATTATTCTGAATTGTCTGTCTGGCTAAGCTCTCAGTTTTATAGACATTCGAATAAAGTCGGCTGACTCTAAGGATTTTGGTTTTTTCTAAAGCGATCTTATCTTCAAGCTTGTTATAAACCACATTTTCAGAATACAGAAACCATCCAACTGTTACAACCAAAGCCAATAATGCAACATAGCTGAATAAAACTTTGATTGCGGTGTAACTTCTTTTGGTCTCCATATTTTGCTTGAAAGATTTGGGATTCGGTTCGATTTTCGGGGATTAAAAACATTGCAATTTATCTAAAAAAATCTGTTTACGGAATAGTAAATTGGTCAATATCTTACATAATTCTAATGTCTAAAAACAGAAACAGCCGTAGATTATGTAAATCTACGGCTGTAAAATATAGTTTTTAGGTTTTACAAAGTCTCATCCAACCATTTGAAGAATTCACCTTGCCAAACTTGAGCATTTTGTGGTTTTAAAACCCAGTGATTTTCGTCTGGGAAATACACAAAACGGCTTTTGATTCCTCTTAATTGAGCTGCTTGAAAAGCCTCTTGTCCTTGTCCGATTGGCACGCGGAAATCTTTTCCTCCTTGGAAAATCAGAATTGGTTTGTTCCAGTTTTGAACTAAAGTTGCAGGATTAAAAGTTGTGTATGCTTTTTGCGCTACAGCATTATCTTTTTCCCAATATGGTCCACCAAAATCCCAGTTGTTAAAGAAAACTTCCTCAGTTGTTCCTAACATTGAAACGGTATTGAAAACACCATCGTGAGCGATGAAAGTTTTGAAACGGTTTTTGTGGATTCCAGCTAAATAAAATACAGAATATCCTCCGTAACTAGCACCAACACATCCTAAACGACTTTTGTCAACATAGCTTTCTTTTGCCACATCATCAATGGCAGAAAGGTAATCGTGCATAACTTGTCCGCCCCAATCTTTACTGATTTGTTCATTCCACTCAACTCCGTGTCCTGGCATTCCGCGGCGGTTTGGCGCTACGACTACATAACCTTTTGCAGCCATTAAAGAGAAATTCCAACGGAAAGAGTACGATTGTGTCAATGGACTTTGTGGTCCTCCTTGACAGAATAATAAAGTTGGATATTTTTTAGTAGCATCAAAATTTGGAGGTAAGATTACCCAAACCAGCATTTTTTTGCCGTCGGTTGTAGTAACATAACGTCTTTCGGTTTTGCTTAAAGCTAAAGTTTTATACGTTTCTGTATTGATGTTTGATAATTGTTTCCAAGTATTTTTTTTCAAATTGAAAGAATATATTTCTCCAGCGTGATTCATGTCTGTTCTAGTAACAATAATATCATCTCCAGAGAAACCAATTAAATCATTTACATCAAAATCTCCGTTTGTCAATTGGCGAACGTTGATTGCGATTTTAGTCAAGCCAGGAAAATTAACAGAGAAAAGTTGTTTTGTTCCGTCAACTGGAGCCACAAAAAACACTGTTTTTCCGTCTTTGCTCCAGATAAAATTATCTACGGTTCCGTCCCAGTTTGCTGTCAAGTTCGTTTTGATTCCTTTAAACTCAACAATAATATCGTTTTTATCAGACTCGTAACCGTCACGTTTCATTTGTAGCCAAGATAAATTTCCTGTTGGAGAAAATTGCGGTGCAGTATCATAACCTAAATTACCTTCGGTTTTATTAATTGTTTTTTGAGTTTCTAAATTGTACTCATAAATGTCTGTGTTGGTAGAAATAGCATAAGCAGTTCCCGCTTTTTTCTTGCAAACATAGAAAATGCTTTTGCTGTCTGGCGACCAGATATAATCTTCGTCACCGCCAAAAGGTTTTTGTGGAGAATCGAAATTTTCACCTTTCATGATGTCGGTTCCTTTTGCTCCGTCTTTGTTTTCTTTATAAAAAACGTGATTAAACTTTCCTTCGTTCCAAGTATCCCAGTGACGATAATCTAATCCGTCATAAATTTGAGCATCAGATTTTGTTAGACTTGGATAAAAATCTTTACCTAAAACACTTTCAAGTTTTACTTCTTCATTGTAAACGACAAATTTTCCGTCAGGCGAAATATTTTTATCAGCTAAAATTTCTTTAGTGTCTTTAATCTCAGTTGCAGTTCCTCCGTTTACAGGAATCGTGTAGATTTTAGAAGTCGATTTGTTATCGGCCACAGAAGGCGTCGAAACTTTAAAAACGACATTTTTTGCATCTTTAGAAATGCCAAGAGGTGTCACTCTTCCTAATTTCCATAACAATTCTGGTGACATTACATTCTGTCCGATAGCATTTAAACTCATCATTATTAAGGTTGTTAATACTACTTTTTTCATAATTAATTATTCTATTTTTTGTGCGCTAAAAATACGAATTAAAAATCCCAAACTTTTAAAATCCAAATCCCAAAAAGTGTTAAAAATTAAAGTAGAAATTCCAATTTAAAAATTCCAAATTCCAATTGCTATCCTTAGCGAAGTCGAATGGCGCACCAGAAAGTGGCTTCGACTCCGCTCAGCCTGACAGCGTAAGCAAAATTTTTAATTGGAAATTGGAATTTAAAATATTGGAATTTATCTAAAAATTGTAATTTAACCCAAGATTGGAATTTGGAATTTTACTAATTGGAATTTTAAAAAAAATGGAACTAAGCTATTGGGAACTTAAAAATTGGTTCACGAATGTAGATTACACAATTGTGGGTAGCGGAATTGTTGGTTTGCACACGGCATTACGCTTGCGCGAAAGATTTCCTGCTGCTAAAATTCTGGTTCTCGAACGTGGAATGCTGCCACAAGGCGCTAGTACAAAAAATGCCGGTTTTGCCTGTTTTGGAAGTCTTTCTGAAATTATGGACGATTTAAAAACGCATTCAGAAGAAGATGTTGTGGCACTAATTGAAAAACGTTGGAAAGGTCTTCAGCTGCTTCGAAAAAGGTTAGGGGATCAGGCTATTGATTTTAAACCGCACGGTGGATATGAATTGTTTTTGAAAGAAGATGAACTTGGATTTAATGAATGCATTTCTAAAATTCCGTTTATCAATGAAGTTTTAAAACCCCTTTTTAAAGCCGATGTTTTTTCGAAAGAAGTAGACCGATTCGGATTTCAAAATATTCAGGAGTATTTAATTTTTAATCCATTTGAAGGACAAATTGATACTGGAAACATGATGCAGGAATTATTGAAGCAAGCAGTTTCGGCAGATATTTTAATCTTAAATCAGCAGACCGTAAAATCGTATTCCGATGCAGGAAATCATGTCGAAGTTGCGCTAAACGATTTTAGCTTTAAAACACAAAAATTGCTTTTTGCAACCAATGGTTTTGCAGGCTCTTTAACAAACGGAGCAGTAAAGCCAGCTAGAGCGCAAGTGCTTATTACAGAACCAATTCACAATTTAGACATCAAAGGGACGTTTCATTTAGATCGTGGCTATTATTATTTCAGAAATATTGGCGATCGAATTTTATTAGGAGGAGGAAGAAATCTTGATTTTGAAGGTGAAACCACAACCGAATTTGGACAGACGAAAATTATTCAAAATAGATTGGAAGATTTGCTGAAAAATGTAATTTTACCAAATCAGGATTTTCAGATTGCGCACCGTTGGAGTGGCATTATGGGAGTCGGAAATAGTAAGAATCCTGTCGTGACCCAGCTTTCTGAAAATGTGTTCTGCGGAGTGCGTCTAGGCGGAATGGGAGTGGCAATAGGAAGTTTAATAGGAACAGAATTAGCAGATTTAGTATAATGGCAGCAACCAAAAAACCAGCACCAAAAAAAACAACAGCAAGTAAACCAAAACCTAAAACATCTTCTAAGAAAGGAAATCGCACTTTTGGCGAAAAAGTAAAATGGTTTTTTATTAAAGCGGCTTTATGGTTTTTTGGATTATCAATTGGGTCGGTTATATTTTTTAAATACGTTCCAGTGCCATTTACGCCATTAATGCTCATTCGTGCCATCGAAAATAAAATGGCTGGTAAAGAAGTTTATTTTGACCACGATTGGGAACCGATTGATAAAATCTCAATGAATTTGCAAAAAGCTGTAATTGCAAGTGAAGACGGAACTTTTTTAACCCACAATGGTTTTGATTTTAAAGCACTTCAAAAAGCGTATAAAAGTAACGAACGCGGACGCCGAATTAGAGGCGGAAGCACCATTTCGCAACAGACGGCCAAAAATGTCTTTTTATGGCAAGGAAAAAGTTATTTCCGTAAAGGTCTCGAAGCTTATTTTACGATTCTAATAGAATTGATCTGGGGCAAAGAGCGCATTATGGAAGTGTATTTGAACAGTATCGAAATGGGTGATGGTGTTTACGGTGCTTATGCAGCTACAGAACATTGGTACCGAAGAGACGCTTCGAGTTTGACTCCAATGCAAGCAGCTGGAATTGCGGCGATATTGCCAAACCCAAGAAAATTTAAAGCTACAGGTTCTTCAAGCTATATTAATAGAAGAAAGGAAAGAATTGTGCGAGAGATGCGTTATGTTGGAAAAATCAATTACAATGGAAAAGAAGAAAAGAAAAAGTAAAAAAGCGCTTTTTGCTTTTCTGATTTTGACTGTAACGTTAACTTTTGGGCAAGGAAAAACAACAGAAATAGGCTTTATATCGGATAACGATTTGTACACATCGTCTAAATACGATATGTATTATACCAATGGCTTGGAACTCTTTTATCGATTTTTATCTAAAAACAACAGTGAGAAAATCAATAAAGAAATTACCGAATTTAGAATTGGGCAATATCTTTATAATCCACGTTTTCTAAACAAAGAGGCCATTACGATAAACGATCGTCCTTTTGCGGGTTATCTTTTTGCAGAAGTTGGAAAAAGCTTTTTTTATCAGAGCGAATCAGTTTTAAAGACTGATTTTCAAATTGGCTTTCTTGGGCCAAATGCATTTGGAGAGGAATTGCAAGAGGGTTTTCATAAATTGATCGGCTACAAAAAAGTATATGGTTGGGAAAACCAGATTCATAATGCTTTAGGATTGCAGGCGCATGTTATTTATTCAAAAAAAATGTTTCTTTCAAAACATAATGATTTTGTAGATCTTCATTGGCAGTCAGAAGGCAATCTGGGAACTATTTTCTCAGAAGTTTCTACAGGATTTATGGTGAGATTTGGATTTAAAAAACTCCTTCCAATTTACGATTCTAATATGCATAATGCTTCGGTAAGTGCAAATGAACAGCTAAATATTAGAGAGTTTTATTTCTACGCAGCGCCAAGCGTCAATTATCAGTTTTATGATGCGACGATTGAAGGCAGTATGTTTAATGATACAAGTCCAATCACTTTCGATTTGGAACCGCTTCGCTTCAACGCCGAAGCTGGTTTGAAATACCGACACAACAACTTCAACATATCTTATTCTTTCCTCTATCGCGGAAGAGAATTGAATGATCCTGGAATTGATACGAATTCGGGATATTTTTATGGGTCGATAAGGATGGGGTTTTTGCTAAGATAGGCTAAGCTATATATTCTGTAGTGCCTCTAGTTCATAGTGCTCATAGTGCGTTGCACTATCTTGATGCTGATAGGCTTTCAGCCTATAAAAAGATAGCTCTGAAAGAGCGCAACCACTAGCATAACGCAACTCGTTATGAATATGAATATGAATACGAATGCAAATTAATACAGTTAATCCAGCCCTGAAAGGGCGAAAGCCTAATCCCAAAGATAGCGTTCGTCATATTCAACCTTATATTTGTTTAGAAAGGCTAGAAGTTCTTTTTTGAATGTCTTTTTTCTATGATGTTCTTCTTGGTTTTTAATGTACTTTATAACGATATCTAATTGTGAAGGATTAACAGAAAAAATGCCATAACCATCCTGCCAATAAAAGTTAGAGTAACGCGGATCTACCGTTTTTACCCATTTTGATGATCGTTTTTTTACTTCTTCAACCAATTTCATTTGTGTAATCTTTTTAGATAACAGACATAGAATATGAACATGGTCATTATATCCTCCTACTTGAATAGGATTGCATTCTAAACCTTTGCAAATTCCTCCAAGATAAGCCCATAATTTCTCTTTTAAATTGTCGTCAATAAACGGATTACGCTTTTTTGTGCTAAACACTAGATGCACATATACTTTGTATAACGATTGTGGCATATTTTTTTCTTTAGCTAATGGTTTGTTTCAATTGTGTAGTAATTCTTTTCATTCGCAATACTTTATAAAATCTGTAGTGCAGACGTATTTGCACAACTGTACTATCTTTCCTGATAGTTTTATAGAGAAAAGAGATAAATTAAGAAGGTGATTATTAAACTCAGCAATATAGAGAATAGGATAATGAGAAATATCATTTTATTTTCTTTTTTAATACCAATTTTATCCACTTCTAAAGTAATCGGATTAAGTCTATAGAGACCATATAGGAGTGGGTTTGTAGTGATTTCTGGTCTAAATGTGGCAATGCCTGATAAAAAAGCTTTTAAAAGATCTGCCTTGTTGGTAAATTTAACAAACATTAATGCAAATTTATTAGCAGACCAGTGAGGGATCTTAGAATTACTACTTTCTTTTAAACTCCACAAAAAGTAAATATTATAGATAGATCTACTTCTAAGTAAATAATCTATATCATATTTTTCATTGACCCTAGGCTGAATATTTTCCCATAAAATTTTTGCTATTATAGTCTCATTGTAGTGATTGCTAAATGTAATTCCAGTATTGTTAATGATTACTTTAGTATACTGACTTGTACTTTTTTTGAGGTAATATTTTTTCGCTTCGCAAATTATGAAGTTAAATATTAGTACGCCTAAAAATATAAACAACAATATTTTTTCTCCTTTTGCTGAAAGGATCAAATTGGGATAAAGAGTCATCAGTAATCCGAAGATTGTTAAAACAATTGTAAGACTAATAATTGTAGTAGCTACCCAAAGCTGTAAATAGGTAGCTTCTTTAGATTCTATTGATCGAAATATTGGTTTTTGAATCATAACAAACTGTGTAACTTAGTTTACCCTTCTATATTGTTGAAAACTATATTCAAAAAATAAATAACAAACATGAGAAAAAACCTGTAGTTACGTGGCTTGGAGAAGACAAAAAAGTATTATAATACGTTTAAAATCAAGATTAGAATAAAATCAAAAGTATAATAGTTTTTTACTCCGATTTAGGCTTGCTTTTTAGAATTAATCCCATTCCATATTTTTAGAAAATTCTTCCCATTTTCTGTTTAAAAACGCTTTGGTTTGTTCAACAAAATTCGAATCGACATCTTTTAAAGTTTGCACTTTCGGACTTAAGACTGCATTGCCATTTTCAAAAAATATATAAGCATTTACATCATCATCTCCCCAAAAGAATGGGAAAACAATTGCTTTGTTTTCAGCACTTTCGCTCACATATTTTTCTAAACTAATAATAAAAGCAAACATCGGAATCATTTCTACATAATTTTCACTAAAAAACATCATTCCCCAATGCCATTCTTCTTCTGTTTCATCATAATCAGAAAAAGCCATTGCTTCGCGATAATCAATCCAGCCGTTAATAACTTCTTGATTATTGCTGTCTTTATAAGTATAAAGATCGTCTTGGGTTAAAACTGATTTGGAGTACATTCTTCTGCTTTCCCAAAAATGTAGCCAATTTTCATTGAGTTGTGGTTCTTCTAGCGGACTGCTTAGAAATTTTTCTAGTTGTGGTTTTGTAATCTTGACTTTGCAGTATAGTGAGCTTAATTCAGACATAATTTTGTTATTTGTTAGCTGTTATTTTGATAACAGATAATGTATTATTGTGAATTTTATTAATGTCATTTTTTAAAATTTTTCCTGTCTTTTTATCGAAAGTGATAGTTTTGTTTGGTCCGCCATAAAAGAGGGTCAAAGTCAGCGTGCTATCGGTTTCATTTTTAAATAGAATATCTTTTGCTGTTCTAATTTTGATATCCAAATTATCATTCATAATCTCAGAATCGTTGCATTTGATAATTCTTTTTTCAAATAATCCTTTTTTCTCAATTACTTCCAACCACGGATGAACCATTACGCTGTAACCCACAATTTGCGCTCTGTAATTTTCGTTGAGATCTTTATTTTGGTACAAACCTAAAGATGTACTTGAAAGCAGTAAAGCATAAAAAGGAAGCATCATAGCCATAATACTAAGTGCAAATGTTACTAGTATTGCTACCAAAAAAAGTTTGGCGATGAGTTTTTTCCAAAAAGCAATAATAATTACAAAACTGCTTATGAGCCAAAGCCATGATAAAACAACGTCGCTATAATAACCACGCAGACTGATTTCTTTAAAGTAATATAAAAGGCAGTCAAGCAGAAAAAAAACGCAGATAATGAAATAAACTCGCAATATTATTTTTTTACTCGGACTCATAATTTTCCTAAAATATAGTGTAAAGCAAATACCAAAATAGTTGATAAAGCCAAAATAGGGAAGAAAGAGAATGAAAGGGTGTGCATTATTTCTTCATTCAAAAGATACGTGCTCCAAGAAGATTCGCGATCGACAAAAATGCCATAATCCCAAATAAACCAGACCAAAATCAAGCAAACGAATTCAAGTCCGATTTTTAAATAATTGTTTTTTATGAAAGTAAATAACAGAAAAATAATCGTTAGGAAAATCGTTGTGAATACTGACATTAAATAAACATCATCAAAAAAAGAACAATCTAAACAACCGCTTGACATTCTTTCAGAAAAGCTTCCCATTGCCCAATAGATTTCTACGAAAGTAAAAACGAAAAGAAAAACTGCAATTAGAATGACTTTTTTTAAGAGCGAAAATATTTTGTTTTTTAAGTTTTGATTCATTTTGAAAAGTTTAATAAGCTTTTGTAATGTCCTGTTTGGAATTTTATTTCGAACAAAAATAGAAAACAGTTTTTAAAGAAATATCTTTCAAAAAATATAATTGTATCAAAATAACTTTTATTAAAAAATAAAATACTTAACTGTTTGATAACATGAAAGATAATTTTGATTATTTACCTTTAATTAAAATTTTAATTATGGATATCAATTGGAACATAATAGCGATTGTCGCAATATTGGTAATTATTCTTGTTGTGCTGACAATCAGAAAAAATCAGCGAGAAAAAAAGAAATTAGAAAAGTTGCTAAACAACGATTTTAAAAAAGCTGAAAAAAAGAGAGTGGATGCAGATGATGCTGCAAATGAGAAATAATTAGAATTAGTTTTTCTAAAAAATGAAATCCTTGTAAAACAGAATTTACAAGGGTTTTTTGTTTTGTGGAGAATATCGGATTCGAACCGATCACCTCTACGCTGCCAGCGTAGCGCTCTAGCCAAATGAGCTAATCCCCCGTGTGTTTGGATTCGAGCATTCGAATCATCGCCTTCCCGATTTTTCATCGGGACGCTCTAGCCAAATGAGCTAATCCCCCGTGTGTTTGGATTTGAGCATTCGAATCATCGCCTTCCCGATTTTTCATCGGGACGTTCTAGCCAAATGAGCTAATCCCCCAAAGTGTTAACAAATAAAGTCAATTTATTCTCAAAAAACAAATTTCTAGAAGTTTCAGAGGAATTATTTTCAAAAGCGTAACTTTACCTTTAAATGTAATTTTTATGAGCCTAGAAAATACAAACGGAAGTTTAGAAACTTCTTTTCAAAATAATATTGCAACGGTGCAATTTGGTCATCCAGCCAGTAATTCTTTTCCGCGCACTTTGTTAGATGCTTTGACTGCTGAAATAAATAGTTTAAGCCGAAATGAAGAAGTTTCGGTTATTATTTTAAAAAGCGAAGGAGAAAAAACGTTTTGTTCTGGCGCTTCTTTTGATGAACTTTTGAAAGTCGAAAATGAAGAACAAGGTGTAGAATTCTTTTCGGGTTTTGCACATTTGCTGAATGCTATGCGAAATTGCAATAAAATTATAATCGGACGTGTACAAGGAAAAGCTGTTGGCGGCGGTGTCGGAATTATTTCGGCTTGCGATTATGTTTTTGCAACTCAGCAAGGTGATATTAAATTATCGGAACTAGCAATTGGAATTGGGCCTTTTGTAATTGAACCAGCCGTTTCTAGGAAAATCGGAAAAACGGCAATGACACAAATGACCTTAGCTGCTCACGAATGGAAATCGGCAGATTGGGCTTTCCAGAAAGGCCTTTATTCGGTTATAAGTGACTCCGAAAATTTAGATAAAGATGTCGAAAGTTTTGCCCAAAGATTAAGTTCTTATAATCCCGAAGCGCTTTACGAAATGAAAAAGATTATTTGGGAAGGAACAGAGCAATGGGAATCTCTTTTGTTTGAACGCGCAGCTATTACAGGGAAGCTAGTTTTATCTGATTTCACTAAAAATGCTTTGCTTCAGTTTAAAAAATAGGTATGATATAAGTCATTGATTTTAGAAAAATAGGAGCATAGCTTTGAAAAAGTTTTAAAATCAAATTTTCACTACATAAATTATTGAACATGACTATTATTTCGCTAATGCAAAAAGTTGACATTGCAGAGAAAATTAAAGACGCTCCAGACAGTGGTTATCAAATTGGGGTTGTCATCGGATCTTTTATTCCGTTTCTGGTTTTGGGCGGAATTGCTTTGTGGATGTATACTCGTGCTAAAAAAAGAGCTAAAAACGGCAATTAATTTGTAAATTTGCAAGCTTAAAATTAAAAATCGATGAGTAATATCAGAATTACAAAACAATTTAGTTTCGAAACCGGTCACGCTTTATACGGTTACGACGGAAAATGCAAGAACGTTCACGGACACAGTTATAAATTATCGGTAACGGTTATTGGTTCGCCAATTACAGACCGATCGAATGTAAAGTTCGGAATGGTGATTGACTTTTCTGATCTAAAGAAAATTGTAAAAGAAGAAATCGTCGATCAATTTGATCATGCTACTGTTTTCAACCAAACAACTCCGCATGTCGAATTGGCAAATGAATTGAAAAACCGTGGGCATCATGTTATTTTGGTAGATTATCAGCCAACAAGCGAAAATATGGTGGTTGATTTTGCTGAAAGAATTAAAAATCGTCTGCCTGCCGGAATTTCTCTTTTCTCATTAAAACTTCAAGAAACAGAATCGTCTTTCGCAGAATGGTACGCAAGTGATAATTTGTAAATTCCAAATTCCAAACTCTTCTGCATCGCTCAGAGAGACAAAAGTCTAAAATTCTAAGAAGTCTAACAATCTAAAATTCTAAATGAAAAAAATATATTTTGCTTCAGATCAGCATTTTGGTGCGCCAACTCCAGAAATGAGTTTGCCTCGCGAAAAAAAATTCGTGGCTTGGATTGATGAGGTTAAAGAAGATGCAGAAGCAATTTTTTTATTGGGAGATTTATTTGATTTTTGGTTTGAATATAAAACAGTTGTTCCAAAAGGTTTTGTGCGCATTTTAGGTAAGTTGGCTGAAATTCGCGACAGCGGAATTCCAATTTATTTTTTTGTTGGGAATCATGACCTTTGGATGAATGATTATTTCGAAACTGAGTTGAATATTCCGGTTTATCACGATAACAAAGAATTTACTTTTAACGGAAAAACGTTCCTAATTGGTCACGGAGACGGAAAAGGTCCAGGCGATAAAGGTTATAAACGAATGAAAAAGGTATTTACCAATCCGTTTTCAAAATGGCTTTTCCGTTGGCTGCATCCAGATGTTGGTGTAAGTTTAGCTCAATATTTATCTGTGAAAAACAAATTGATTTCTGGCGACGAAGATGTGAAGTTTCTTGGAGAAGAAAACGAATGGCTGGTTTTATATGCGAAACGCAAACTAGAATCCAAACATTACAATTATTTTATTTTCGGACACCGCCATTTACCTATGATTATTCCTGTTGGAGAAAATTCGGAATATGTAAATCTTGGCGATTGGATTGGATATTTTACTTACGGTGTTTTTGACGGCGAAAAATTCGAGCTTAAAAAATTCGAAAAATAATTACTTCGCATTCGGATAAATGCCAATTTTATGCGTTCGCAGAATATATTCTGAAAGTTGTTTGCTGTTTGAAAGCTGAAATTTAATTGCTCCAGATGCTTTTTTCGGCATATGGCATTCTACGCAATTGCTGGCCAATAACTTCTCAGGCATTGTTTTTAAAGTAGTTTCTTTGTGTTTTAAACCTTGATGGCAGCTCATACAGATTTTTGAATACGAAGCCATATTTTTAGAAGCATTTTCATGAGGATTATGGCAAGTAATGCAATCCATTTTATCGCTTTTGATGAAACATTTACTCTGCGCCATCAATCGATACTGATTGCCATGAACATCAAAATTTGCGGTATCAGTAATGCTTTTGGTTTCACGAAAGAATTCGGATAAATTATCTCCGGGTTTAAATTCAAAACGAGATTTCAATTTCATGCCGTCATTTCCTGCGTGACATAAAGCGCAAGCATCCAATTTTTGCTGTCTGTTTAAGGTTTTGAAACTCGCAATGCTATTGGCAACTTTTACGTTTGGATTTTTTAGATGAAATTCAACATGTTTTTTGGCGGGGCCGTGGCAACGTTCGCAATCAATTCCGTAAACTATTGTTTCCTTTCTAATGATATCTTCAACATCCATAGACAAGAAATTTTTATTTGCTGAACTCTGATCAACTGTTCTCGAACTTATATTCGAACTATGGCAAGAATAGCAATCTTTTACCACCATACGGTCAAAATACGGCTTATCGGCAGGAAAGCCTGGACTTGTTGCCCAATTGTTTATGGAGTGATAAAAAGAAACGGGAAGTTCGTAAGTATTGTTGTTTTTCCAATAAACAGAGGTTTGAGCATGTTTGGTCCCAAAAACAATTTCAAATTTATACTTTGAAACTTCCTTGTTGTTTTTATAAACAACTTGATACAAGCTATCTCCATGTTTTTCCATGACCAATTTGGTCTCTTTATCGTAAATGAAAGTATGGTTTTTAGAATCAAAATCGCCTGATACATTTCCTAGAATTGCTGGAGAAGTTGCCTTAAAATGCGAACTTTTGAATGCCATGTCAGATTGCACTTTATGGCATTGTATACAGCTTTCTGACCCCGCATAATCGGTTCCGCGCGGATCAATATATTCCTCTGATTTGTTGTTGCAGCTGACAAAGAGAATTGCCAGAAGTAATAAGGTAAGTAGAAATGCAGTTTTTTTCATTGCTGTAAATATACTTTTTTTTGAATGGAATCAAAATATATTTCAATAATGAAAAAATGCTGTTAAAATATTTAGAATACTTCTTAATTCATGCCAACTCCATAAACATATTCATCTAGTTCAATTTTGAATAAAGAACCTTCAACCAAATCTTTAATCGATTTCAATTCGGTCATGTTTACAGCTAAATCTATAGAATTGCAAGGTGTTTTCAATAAAAACTTATGGCATGAATATTTCATTTCGCATGCTTCACAACAGGAGTTTTCGATCATGCTATCTTCAATCAAATCGCAAAAATGATTTAATTCTTGAACTGTAAAATAAAAGCCAGTTTCCTTAAAAACCAATTGTACTTTGTCTGAAATTGTAGTGTTCTGATCTTTCCAGTAAAAAGCTATTCCAAAGTTATTATGATATATTTGTTCAATTTCTCTCATCGCAAATCCTTTTATTTCAACAAATATAAATATTATTTATATTAATTCTAAATAAAAAAATCATAAAAGTTTGAAAAAAATCTTTGCTCGTTTTGCTTTAGTTCATGCCCGAACCGTAAATGTATTCGTTGAGGTGAAGTCGAAATAAAGAACCATCAACCAAGTCTTTTATAGAATCTAATTCCTTTGGTGATATTTCTAAATCTATAGCAACATACGGTGTTTTCAATAAAAATTTATCGAAGGCGCGTTTTACGCCACGTGCATCATAATCATTGTGGTCGGTTACGCAGTCTTCAATTAAATGGTGAAATTCATTTAACTCTTGAACAGAAAAGTAAAATCCCATTTGTTTAAAAAGCAGTTGGATTTTATCTGATATAATTTCGTTGCCTTCTTTCCAATAAAATGAAATTCCAAAATCGTTTCGGTATATCTGCTCGATGTCTTTCATGGCAATTTTTTTAGGCCACAAAGGTACGGACTCTTTGTACTAATACTTGATTAAGAAAAGCATAAAAAAAAGCTAAAAATCAGAATTAGTGTTTTGATTTTTAGTTGTTTATGTAGGTTTGTGAATTTGCTTTTTTTACAAAATTCAATTGTTATTTCAACCAATATTTTAACTTGGAAAGAAAAGCAGCCTGTTGGTCAACAAATAAATAATGTGAGCAATTGTCTAGAAAAACAAAACGTTTTTCGCCAGTTATTGCCTTAAGAGAATTAATTTGTGCTGATGAAAAAATGCCATCTTGTTTTCCGTAAATTCCATAGATTGGAACTTCAGCGGTTTTGATTTTCTTTAAAATCGGACGCGTATCAATATTGTTTTGCTTTTCGTTTTGATAAAAAACTAGCGGAGCATTTTTATTTCGAATATTGGTTTTGAAAAATTCTCCAGCTTCATAATCGGAATATAATTTTTTAGATTCTGACGTTGGATTTGGCATTTTGAAGAAATTATTTTCTCCTGCCAGCTCAAAGCACTTTTTTCGATAATCAGCTGAATTTTTATCCAGATTCTCTACAATATTGATTCTTTTTAATTGTTCAGAATCGTTGCTGTATTTCTTTTTTAAAGTATCTAGAATATGGTTATAAGTTTCCTGTTGCGAAAATAAAGCTCCAGCCAAAACCAAAGCGCTCACATTCTTCGGATATTTATTAGTATAAAGTGTCGCAACCAAACCGCCAAAGCTATGCCCTAATATAATTGCTTTCTTTAAATGATATGTTGCATAAATAGAATTTAAATCCTGAAAAGCTTCGTCATAAGTAAACTTTGCATTTGGATCTGCAGATCTTCCTTCACCTCTTCGGTCATAAGCAATAACATAAAAACCTTGATCGGCCAATTTTTGAGCTGTTGTTCCTTCAAATAAAGTAGCGTTTCCACTTGGGCCACCGTGAATAAAAATTATGGCTTTATTCTTTTCGTTTCCGTAGGTTTTGATGTAAAGACTTTGTCCTTGTGCAAAAAGAGAAATTGTTAGGAATAAAGAAAGAAAAAATGATTTCATTTATTGGAAGACTTATTTTTTTAGAGGTATTCGCAGGATAGTGTCTTTTGCGATATAATGATTTTCAGTGTAATCGTAATCTTTTAAAACAAGATGTATTTGCACACAACTATCTTCAATTGTAACGTCTTTTTTTTTGAAATAAAGATCTTCTTCAAATTTAAATTCTGCCAGCTTCTTCTCAAACAAAAAGTGTTTCTTTTCAATTACTTCGTAGTTACAACATGCACCTAAGAAACCTGTAATTTTTTTGTTTATTTGAATTTGATCATTTTCAAATCTACAGTCAGCAGGAGCAAAAAACAGAAACAAAAAAGAAGAGATAATAGCACCTAAAATTCCGTCCATGAGCCATCCGAAAAATGCAAATATGGGATAGAAGAAATAAAACCCGAAATAGATAGCTTTCTTTTTAAATGGTTTTATGTAATAAAAGAAAAGAATAGCGGCCGAAACATAAAATAAAATTTTAAGAATTAAGCGAATATCAGAATTTAAGCTAATTCCAAAAGCGTCAAAAAATGGGACATTAATTATAAGTATAAGTAATGTCCCTAAATGAATTCTTAAAAGTATTTTTTTTTACTTTTTTCATCTATTCCAATTTATGATGTTCATCCATATCTCTTTTCAAATCTAAATTTCTAAAAGTAGGCGATATAAATCCGAAACCTAAAACGGTCAAAAGCGTAACACTTCCACCAAAAACAACAGAAGTGACAGCGCCCATTATTTTGGCAGTTGCGCCGCTTTCAAAAGCTCCTAATTCATTAGAAGAACCAACAAAAATTGAGTTTACAGCACCAACACGTCCACGCATATGATCGGGAGTTTTAAGCTGTAAAATAGTCTGACGGATAACTACTGAAATTCCGTCGGCCAATCCGCTTAAGAATAAAGCGAAAACAGAAAGCCAGAAATAAGTTGATAATCCGAACAAGATGATGGATAAACCAAAAACAAATATGGCAATTAAAAGTTTCTTCCCTGCATTTTCATACAAAGGCACATAAGCAGAAACTAGCATTGTGATAAAAGCTCCAACCGCAGGAGCGGCTCTTAAAATTCCGAAACCTTCAGAACCAACTTTCAAGATGTCTTGGGCAAAAACAGGTAATAATGCTACGGCTCCTCCAAAAAGTACTGCGATCATATCGAGTGATAAGGCTCCTAAAACTATTTTGTTTTTAAATACAAATGTCAAACCTTCCATAAGACTATCTTTTATAGATTCTCCCATTTTCGGATTGATAATTGGTTTCTGGCTGATTTGTGATAAGGCAATTAACGAAAGAATCGAGAATCCGAAAACCAAACACATTGACCAGTGAACGCCAATCCAATTAATTGAAAATCCCGCCAGCGCAGGTCCCATAACAGCTCCAATCTGCCAAACCGAACTGCTCCAAGTTGCCGCATTTGGGTATACTTTTTTTGGAATAATTAAAGACAAAAGCGAGAAAATAGTTGGTCCCATAAAAGAACGGACAATTCCGCCAAAAAATACAAGTGCATAAATCGAGTATAAAATGTAATCTTTAGATAGACCGCCAACTACTTTTGGCCAAGTCAATAAGAAAAGTCCAAAACTAATTACTGAAAAACCTAGAATACATTTCACCAATAAACCTTTTTTTTCTCTCTGATCTACAATATGTCCGGCAAACAAAGACATTGAAACGGCAGGGATAATTTCCATTAGACCAATAATTCCTAACGAAAGCGGGTTTTTAGTTAAGCTATAAACTTCCCATTCTATTACAATAAATTGCATTGACCAGGCAAAAACCATCGCAAAACGCAATAATAAAAATACGTTGAATTCTTTATAACGAAGTGCCTGATAGGGATCTGGCTTGTTGGATTTAATCTCTTCCATCTGTTCTAATGTCTTTCAGCATAAGCTGAGTTGAAATTGTACCGTTCCATTCATTTTCGGCAATGGTATACGCCAGCTGAAACGGATTCTGATTTTGTGCTATGTTTAATTTTTTTCCGAGTCCAAAGCCAATTGCGGCGATTCCATCAGAATTATTTTGTTTTACGAAAAGTCTTAAATGCTCTTCTTCTGCGCCTAAAGTTTTGGCATAACCTGTATCTATAAGATTTCGGGTCATAAAAACTGGTGTCATATTCTGCGGACCAAACGGTTCAAATTGTTTTAAAATGCGGATTAGTTTTGGCGTGATGTCTGAAAAATCAATTTCAGCATCGATTTCAATTTCTGGAGTTAGCATTTCGGGCTGAATAGTTTCTTGTACGCATTTCTCAAAAGCTTCTTTAAAAAGCTCATAGTTTTCGGCTTTCAAAGTCATTCCTGCGGCGTACATGTGTCCTCCAAATTGTTCCAAATGTTCTGAACAGGCATCCAAAGCATTGTAAACATCAAAACCTTTTACAGATCGGGCAGAAGCGGCATATTTATCTCCACTTTTTGTAAAAACCAACGTAGGACGATAATAGGTTTCAATTAATCTCGAAGCTACAATTCCGATTACGCCTTTGTGCCAATCTTCTTGAAAAACAACAGTAGAAAAACGTTCTTCTTCCTTGTTTTCTATAATTTGCTGAAAAGCTTCTTTGGTAATTTTTTTGTCTAAATCTTTTCGGTCTGCATTGTATTGTTCAATTTCTGAAGCGAATTGCTGAGCCTGTTCAAAATTGAATTCAGTTAACAATTCAACTGCGTGATTTCCGTGTTTTATTCTTCCAGCAGCATTAATTCTTGGTGAAATAATAAAAACAACGTCGGTAATATCGAGCACTTTCTTTTTTACCTGATGCGTCAAAGCTTTAATTCCAGGTCTTGGCTCGCTATTAATGACTTTTAAACCGAAGTAAGCCAATACACGATTTTCCCCTGTTATCGGAACAATATCGGCAGCAATTGCTGTAGCCACTAAATCCAAATACGGAACTAAATCTTCAATAGTTTCATTTCGATTTTGACCTAAAGCTTGAATCAATTTAAAACCAACACCGCAACCGCACAATTCATCGTAAGGGTAGGAGCAATCTTCTCTTTTCGGATCTAAAACTGCAACAGCATCAGGAAGGATTTCTCCAGGGCGGTGGTGATCACAAACAATAAAGTCAATGTTTTTCGCTTTCGCGTAAGCGATATGATCAATCGATTTGATGCCGCAGTCAAGAGCGATAATTAGGGAAATTCCGTTATCGTCTGCGTAATCAATTCCTTTATATGAAATTCCATAACCTTCGTCATACCGATCCGGAATATAAGTTGCAATATGAGGATAATACGATTTTAAATAAGAGGAAACCAAAGAAACCGCTGTTGTTCCGTCGACATCATAATCGCCGAAAATTAAAATGTTTTCTTCGTTCTGAATGGCTTGTTCTATTCTGGCAACGGCTTTATCCATATCTTTCATCAGATACGGATCATGAAGGTGTTCTAAAGATGGGCGAAAGAAATTCTTAGCTTCATCAAAAGTTTCAATTCCGCGTTGAATAAGTAATGTTGCTACAAAATCTTCTACATTTAAAGCTTGCGCTAAATGTTTAATTTTTTCTTCAGAAGGTTTTGGTTTTAATGTCCAACGCATTGTTGATTTTGGATTTTAGATTTTAGACTTCAGATTCGTGAAATCGTTTAATCTGATGGGTAATTTTTTTTGCCACAGATTAAAAGGATTATAATGATTATTTTTTTGCCACTAATTGGACGAATTTCCACTAATTTAATTCGTGATAATTTGCGCAATTCGCGGCAAACTTTTATTAATCTGTGTTAATCATTTTAATCTGTGGCGAAATATTTTGTACAAAAAAAGGCTTCGACTACGCTCAGCCTGACAAATGTTATTTTGCTTCTAAAGCATTTCCTTCAAACTGAATCCCGTCCCAACCTAAGTTGATGAAATTTCTAATGTTTTGGTGGTTCGTTCCGTTTGGATCTCCTAAAACTTCTTCGAAATAGAATGCTCCAAAACAAGCTAAAGTTTCTTCTTTGCTTAAGTTTTGCAATTTTGCGAAAGAAAACAATTTGCAAGAACCAGAATTTTCGCCTGCTGCGTTATGTTGAGTTCCGTTTTGGAAAGCAGTTGGAGTAAAGTTGTAATTTTCTTCGATTACTGCAATCGTTTCAGGAAATGTGATTTGTGTTGGAGTTTGTTTTACTTTTTCTAAAAAGGCTTGAATGCTCATGATTATAATTTGATTTTTTTTTGCCACAGATTAAAATGATTAACACAGATTAATAAAAGTTTGCCACGAATTACTCGAATTATCACGAATTAAATTAGTGGAAATTCGAGTAATTCGTGGCGGAAAAATAATCTTTTAAATCTTTTTAATCTGTGGCATAGATAATTATTCTTCGTCCTTAGAAAACTTACTTTTCTTAGGTTCTTTTGTTATTGTTTTTCCAGCAACGACAACGACGATTTCGCCGCGTGGTGCTGTTTTTTCAAAATGTTCTAAAACTTCTTTTGCTGTTCCGCGTACGTTTTCTTCGTGTAATTTTGATAATTCTCTCGAAACGCAAACTTGTCTGTCTTCTCCAAAATACTGAACAAATTCGCTAAGAGTTTTAACGAGTTTATGCGGAGAAACGTATAAAATCATCGTTCGGGTTTCTTCGGCTAAAGCCAAAAAACGAGTCTGACGTCCTTTTTTATCAGGCAAGAAACCTTCAAAAACAAATTTATCATTTGGAAGTCCGCTGTTTACAAGAGCTGGAACGAAAGCCGTTGCGCCTGGAAGACATTCGACTTCAATTTTATTTTCAACGCAAGCGCGCGTCAATAAAAAACCTGGATCTGAAATGGCTGGAGTTCCTGCATCTGAAATCAAAGCGATGGTTTCGCCAGCTTTCAAACGAGCAATTAAATTTTCAGTCGTTTTATGTTCGTTGTGCATATGATGGCTGTGCATGTGAGTGCCAATTTCAAAATGCTTCAACAGTTTTCCGCTTGTGCGGGTGTCTTCCGCCAAAATCAAATCGACTTCTTTCAAAACCCGAATGGCTCTGAAAGTCATGTCTTCAAGATTGCCAATTGGCGTTGGAACGATATATAATTTTGACATATTTTTTATTCGTGAAAAAGTAAAATTGTAAAAAGTAATTTGTAAAAAGTAATTTGTAAAAAGTAATTTGTGAAAAGTAATTTGTGAAAAGTGAAATGTTAAGAGAATTTTTTCTCGATAATTCCCATAAAACGTTCTGCGTAATCGTCTTTTCCTTCCCAGTTGTTGTAATCTGGTTTTACCATGTTTTCGATAAAATCTTTCGCTTCGCTATAAGAATCAAAAGTCATTAATTGGTTTAAAACGCGGCTATAATCTTCTGTACTGTTTCCAAAAAGATTTTTAGTAAATGCAATTCTGTCATTCAGATCGATATGAAAACCTCTCGCCAGTTTTTCATTCAAGCTTACGGCTTTTGGCTGAGTTGGAGTTTCAAGAATTGCAGTTTCAACTTTTTTATCTTCTTTGAAATCATTAATAGAAGGAGTTTTTGCAGGAGGAACAGCTTCAAAACTATCTACTTTTACAAACTGCGCGTCGGCATAATTAATTCCGAAATCTTCAAATTGAATCGTCGGCTGTGCAGGAGTTTCTTTCTTAGGTTCTTCTTTAACTTCTTCAATAAATGGTTCTGTTTCCAATTCAAAAGCTGGTTTGAAATCTGGAATCGGTTTCAACTCATTTACAGTTGTGAACGAAAGATCATCAATAGCTTTTTCTGTTTCTTCGGCCTTTTCAGCAACTGGCTCAACAATTTCTTCAATAACTGGCTTTTCAATTTCCGCAGCGATTGGTTCAACAGCTTCTTCGATTGCAGGTTCTACGACTTCAGCGATTGGTTCAGCAGTTTCAACAATTTCTGTTGGTTTTTGTTCCGAAATTTCATGTTCGTAAGATTCTTCAAGCGTGATAACTTTTTCTTCGGCTGGCGCTTCAAGTTCAATTATAGCAGGAATTGTCTCTTCTTCTTTTTCAAAAATGGTTTCCAATTCGGCTACAATATCGTTTTGCCCGATTGTTGGTTTTGCAGCGTCGAAATTCTCTTCTACAAATTTTAATACCGCTAATTTCTCGTATAATTTCTGAGTTTCAAGGTACAATTGATTGATATCGGATTTATTTTTTAGTTTTAAAATTCGATGTGCAATGCTAATTAAATCAGCTTCCAATTTTTTTTTCATAACTGTTGAAAATTATAGTGAATAAGGTATTTTAGTGTATTTAATGTCTGAATGTCTCTATTCTCAAGGAAATTCAAAAGATAATTTTTTATTTCTGTTAATACGCTTTCGCGAATCTAAGGTTTGGTAAAAATTTTCTACTTTTGAAAAAATGTAAAACAGTACATTTTTACATCAATTTATTGCCAGTACAAAGTAATAAAAACTATTCATTTTTAAAGGTAGAAAAATACAAAATGTTTCTCGAAAATACAGTAAATCACAAAGAACAATTTGGTTGGATTGAAGTTATTTGTGGATCAATGTTTTCGGGTAAAACCGAAGAGCTGATCCGAAGATTAAAGCGCGCCCAATTTGCCAAACAAAGAGTCGAAATCTTTAAACCAGCTATTGATACCCGTTATCATGACGAAATGGTGGTGTCTCATGATGCCAACGAAATTCGTTCAACTCCCGTTCCTGCCGCTGCCAATATTATGATTTTAGCTCAAGGCTGCGATGTAATCGGTATTGATGAAGCGCAGTTTTTTGATGATGAAATTATTACGGTTTGCAACGATTTGGCAAATCAGGGAATTCGCGTAATTGTTGCAGGATTGGATATGGATTTTAAAGGAAATCCGTTTGGGCCAATGCCTGGACTTATGGCAACCGCTGAATATGTAACTAAAGTTCATGCCGTTTGTACCAGAACAGGAAACTTAGCCAATTATAGTTTTAGAAAAACCGATAATGATAAATTGGTTATGCTTGGAGAAACAGAAGAATACGAGCCACTTAGCCGTGCAGCGTATTTTAAAGCGATGAAAAAGAATCACGAAAAATAGATTATTTTACTTAATATAAGCCTTGACAAAAACATTTTAAAATATGAGAAAATCGACTGTTTTATTGTTAATATTAATTGGAATTGCTGCCGCTTTTGTAGCTTATTTTCAATTTTACCTAGGCGAAAAAGAAGATGAAGTAAATACTGAAGTAGTAGAGTTAATTGCAAAATATAATAAAAGCTGTCCTTTAAATATTCAGGAAGGGATTCGTTTAGACAGCGTAAGTTTGCATGGAGAAAAAACAGTTCAATACAATTTAACATTATTGAATGTGACTAAAGAAACTGCTGAGGTAAATGTAATTCAAGAAGAAATAAGAAAAAGTCTTTTAAGCACTGCAAAAGCAAATACAGGACTTCAGGTTTTTAGAGAAAATGATTATACTCTGATTTATAGCTACAGTGATAAAAAGAAAGATTTTTTGTTTGATATAAAAATATTTCCTGATCAGTATAAATAAGGTTTAGAGGTATTATAAATTAAATCCGACAGGTTTCTGATACCTGGCGGGTTTATTGTTTTAAAGCAATTGTCAGGTTGAGCGGAATTGAAGCCTCATTTAGCCGAAGCTTTGACTCCGCTCAGCCTGAAAAGACGTAAACATTTAACATTATTGAAATGGTTTAAAAACAAAACCCGATAGCTTTAAAAACTATCGGGTTTGTTTATTTTAAATGAACTTACAGCTCTTATATGGTTTAAAAAACCTTAAATCTTCTTTCTCATTCTCGCCACCGGAATGTCCAATTGTTCACGATATTTAGCAATAGTTCTTCTCGCAATTGGGTATCCTTTTTCTTTTAAGATTTCAGCCAATTGATCGTCTGGAAGCGGTTTTCTCTTATCTTCTTCTTCAATCGTATTTTGAAGAATTTTTTTGATTTCAAGAGTGGAAACATCTTCTCCCTGATCATTTTTCATCGCTTCAGAGAAGAATTCTTTAATCAGTTTGGTTCCGTATGGCGTTTCTACATATTTGCTGTTTGCCACACGCGAAATGGTCGAAATGTCCAAACCAACCATATCTGCAATATCTTTTAAGATCATTGGTTTAAGTTTGGTTTCGTCGCCATCTAAGAAATATTCTTCTTGATAATGCATGATTGCATTCATTGTTACAAAAAGAGTTTCCTGACGCTGTCTAATGGCATCAATAAACCATTTAGCAGAATCTAATTTTTGCTTGATAAACTGAACCGCATCTTTCTGTGCAGTCGATTTGTCTTTAGATTCTTTATAAGTCTGCATCATTTCCTGATAATCTTTAGAAACGTGCAGGGAAGGAGCATTTCTTCCGTTTAAAGTCAATTCCAATTCGCCGTCCACAATTCTAATGGCAAAGTCGGGAACAATGTTTTCTGTTACTTTATTGTTTCCAGCAAAAGAACCGCCCGGTTTAGGGTTTAATCTTTCAATTTCGTGAATTGCTTTTTTAAGCTGTTCGTTAGACACGCTATACTTCTGTAACAGTTTATCGTAATGTTTTTTCGTAAAAGCATCAAACTGATTTTCGATGATGTCAATCGCTAAATCAACATATTCAGTTGGTGTTTTATGTTTCAATTGGAGCAATAAACATTCCTGTAAATCACGCGCGCCAACTCCAGAAGGTTCAAGCTCATGAATTACGGTCAACATTTTTTCGACCATTGCTTCATCAGTATAAATTCCCTGAGTAAAAGCCATATCGTCTACAATGTCAGGAATACTTCTGCGGATGTAACCCATATCATCAATACTTCCCACAAGGAATTCGGCGATTTCGCGTTCTTCATCATTCAAAATAAAAGTATTCAGCTGATTGATTAAATCCTGATGAAAACTGATCGGAGCCGCAAAAGGAGTTTCGCGTTCCTCGTCATCACTGTAATTATTAACCTGAGTTTTGTAATCAGGCGTGTCATCGTCGCTTAGATATTCGTCAATGTTAATGTCGTCTGCTTCGATTCTGTCAGATTCGTTATCATCATAATCATCGTAGTCGTCATTAGCATATTCATCAGCTTCGTAATCGTCTTCTTTACCCGCTTCAAGAGCCGGATTTTCGTTCATTTCTTCTAATAAACGCTGTTCAAAAGCTTGCGTAGGCAATTGAATTAACTTCATCAGCTGAATTTGCTGCGGAGATAATTTTTGGGATAATTTTAAATTTAAAAATTGCTTTAGCATATTTTGAGTTAAGAGTTATAAGTTATGAATTATGGGTTTTAGACTCACGAATTAGTAACTTATAACAGTTAAATATTTCTCTTAAATGATTATGAGTTAAGATTTAACTCTTAACTCATAACTTATAATTTATAACTTTCTATTAAAATTCCGCGCTACCAGGAGTTCTTGGGAAAGGAATTACGTCTCTGATGTTTGTCATTCCTGTTACAAACAATACTAAACGCTCAAATCCTAAACCGAAACCTGCGTGAGTTGCAGAACCAAATCTTCTGGTGTCTAAGTACCAGTATAATTCTTCTTTGTCGATTCCAAGTTTTTCCATTTTTTCAACCAAAACATCGTAACGCTCTTCTCTTTCAGAACCACCAACGATTTCTCCGATTCCAGGGAAAAGGATGTCCATGGCGCGAACTGTTTCTCTTCCAGGTTCTGTGTTGTCGTTCAAACGCATGTAAAACGCTTTAATGTTTGCTGGGTAATCGTATAAAATTACTGGACATTTAAAGTGTTTTTCTACTAAATAACGCTCGTGTTCTGACTGTAAGTCAGCTCCCCATTCGTTAATTAGGTATTGGAATTTCTTCTTTTTATTTGGAGTTGAATCTCTTAAAATGTCAATTGCCTCAGTATAAGAAACGCGTTTGAAGTTGTTTTCTAAAACGAAGTTCAATTTCTCTAACAAACTCATTTCGCTTCTTTCGGCCTGTGGTTTTGATTTTTCTTCTTCAAGAAGTCTTCCTTCTAAGAATTTCAAATCGTCTCCACAATTATCTAAAGCATATTTAATAACGTACTGAATAAAATCTTCAGCCAAATCCATGTTGTCGTCCAAGTCGTTGAAAGCCACTTCTGGCTCGATCATCCAGAATTCTGCCAAGTGGCGAGAAGTGTTTGAGTTTTCTGCTCTAAACGTTGGTCCAAAAGTATAAATCTGACCTAAAGCCATTGCAAAAGTTTCTCCTTCTAATTGTCCAGAAACTGTTAAGTTGGTATGTTTTCCGAAGAAATCTTTTTTGAAATCAATGTTTCCTTCTTCATTTTTAGGAAGATTATCCAAAGGCAATGAAGTCACTTGGAACATTTCTCCAGCACCTTCAGCATCAGCTCCAGTGATAATTGGCGTGTTTACATATACGAAACCTTTATCTTGGAAATATTTGTGAACTGCATAAGACAATACTGAACGCACACGCATAATCGCACCAAAAGCATTTGTACGTACACGCAAGTGAGCGTTTTCACGTAAAAATTCTAGAGAGTGTTTTTTAGGTTGCATTGGGAATTTCTCAGCATCAGAATCTCCAAGGATTTCCAATTTAGAAACCTGAATTTCATATTTCTGACCCGCACCTTTACTTTCAACCAAAGTTCCAATTACAGAAACTGCTGCTCCAGTAGTGATTCTTTTTAAAGTCTCTTCTGGTGTATTTTCAAAATCAACAACACATTGAATATTATTAATTGTAGAACCGTCATTTAAAGCGATGAACTGATTATTTCTAAAAGTTCTCACCCAACCTTTTGCATTCACTTCCTGTAACGTTGTCGTACTGTTTAATAAGTCTCTAACTTTTGTGTGTTTCATTTTTATATAATTGATATTAAATAATATTCGTTTTGAACAACTGCAAATATAATCGATAATAATTAATTTTTGAAGCTGTTTCCTGCTATCCGCTATATCTTTTTCTTGCTAAAGGAGCAAGAAAAAGGATGTCGCTTCTATCAGGGCTAGGGCAATCGGTTTCAAAAGAAGCAATTTCTCTTGTTTTTGTCATTCCGAGGAACGAGGAATCACACTAGTAATTCCGTAAAGAAAGTCGCCAATCTTTGTCGATTTCCGAGTGCGATTCCTCGTTCCTCGGAATGACAAACTGTGCGTTAATAATCTTTGTCAAAGTTTTAAACTTTGACAAAGATTTATGTTTTTTAAATTCGTGTCAATTCGTGAAATTCGTTGCAAAAAATTACTTCTCTAAACTCTCCAATTCCTCTTTTCTCGTTTTCTTCTTTTCAAAAGTTAAAACCAATGAAGGTAATACAACCAAGTTAGCAAACATTGCAAAAACCAAAGTACAAGAAATTAATCCTCCTAAAGCAATAGTTCCGCTGAAGCTTGATAAAGTGAAAGTCGCAAAACCTAAAATTAAAACAACAGAAGTATAGAACGTACTTACTCCAGTTTCTCTTAAAGCGCTGAAAACAGATTTCTTTACTTTTCCTTTGTTTTGTATCAGATCATGTTTGTATTTCGCCATAAACTGAATTGCATTATCAACCGAGATTCCGAAAGCAATACTGAATACCAGAATCGTTGAAGGTTTTAACGGAATTCCGAAATACCCCATTAATCCAGAAGTGATGCAAAGCGGTAAAATATTCGTAATCAAAGATGCCGCTACCATTTTGAACGATCTAAACAAATACAGCATCAAAATTGCAATTGTTAATATGGCAAAAAGCAATGATTCGATTAAGTTGTGTGCCAAGTAAGTTGTTCCTTTTTGGAAAACCAATGCTTTTCCTGTAATTGTAACTTCATAACGGTCTTTTGGGAAAATCTCATCAATTTTTTCGCGCAATTTCCCTTCTACTTTTGCCATTTCATCCGTTCCAATATCTTTCATGAAAGTCGTAATTCTGGCATATTGCCCAGTTGAATCTACATACGCTTTCATCAAATTTTCTTTGCTGTTTTTGGTTGCATTTTTAGCATAACCCAAAATAAAAGTCTGTTCCTGAGAAGTAGGCAATTGGTAATATTCAGGATTTCCGTTGTAGAAAGCCTGTTTTGCATATTTAACCAAGTTTACAACAGAAACTGGTTTTGCCAATTCTGGAATTTCAGAAATAGTATTCTGTAATTCGTCCATTTTGCGAATTGTAGATGGTTTCATAACACCTTTTTTCTTTTTGGTGTCAATCATGATTTCCAATGGCATTACACCGTTGAATTCTTTTTCGTAAAATAAAATATCTTTAAAGAAAGAAGCCGTTTTTGGCATTTCACCAATTAAACTTCCTGAAACTTTCATTTGTCTAACTCCATTTAAACTTACTACAAAAAGTACCGCGTAAATGATATAAACGATAGTTTTTTTGCCTTTCACTACAGTTGCAACCGTATTTAAAAGTGTCGAAATATATGTTTTGTCTAAATGGTATAAATGTTTTGCTTTTGGCAACGGCATAAAACTGTAGATAATTGGCACGATAAAAAGTGTCAATGTATAAACAGAAAGCACGTTGATAGAAGTTACCAATCCAAACTCAAAAAGTAATTCGTTTCCTGTAATCATCAAAGTTGCAAAACCAATTGCAGCTGTTAAATTGGTCATCAAAGTCGAAGATCCAATTTTTGAAATCACACGCTGTAATGCTTTTGCCTGATTGTTGTGCAGTTTAATTTCCTGCTGATATTTATTAATCAGGAAAATACAGTTAGTAATTCCGATTACGATAATCAGTGGCGGAATAATTGCTGTTAAAATCGTGATTTTATAACCAAATAACCCAAGCGTTCCAAACGACCAAGTTACGCCGACAATTAAGATGCAAATCGAAATAAAAGTGGCTCTGAACGAACGGAAGAAGAAAAAGAAAATCAAAGAAACCGTCAATAAAGACGCTCCAATAAAAAGCCCGATTTCGCCTTTCATATTATCCGCATTGATCGTACGGATGTAAGGCATTCCCGAAACTTTAAGATCGATTCCAGTTGTTTTTTCGAATTTATCGATTTTCGGAACTAAATCTTTTAAGATAAAAGTCTTTCTCTCAGCCGTGTTTACCAGCGCTTTGTTCATATAGATTGCAGAACGAACACTTCCGCTTTCTTTGTTAAACAGCAAACCTTCGTAAAAAGGCAGATTGTGAAACAAATCATACTGAACACTTTTTAAATAATTAGCGTCAAGCGCTTTGCTTTCGTCAATAAATGGCGCTAAAACAAACTTTTGATTTACAGTATCTTTTTCAAGTTTCTTTAAATCATTCAAAGAAATAACCAAATCAACTTCTTTTGCTTTTTTCAAACCGTTCATTAATTCGGTCCAAGCCGCATAATTTTTTGGTGTAAAGAATTTAGGATCTTTGAAACCAATAACTATTAGGTTTCCTTCCTCGCCAAATTTGTCTAGGAATTTTTGATAATCTTTATTTGCAATATGATTTTTCGGAAGCAAGTTAGCTTCAGTATAAGTCATAGAAAGATTCTTCCACTGATAACCAAAGAAAATAGTTAAAGCAGAAAGTATAACCAGAATCGTAATTCTGTTTTTAAGTATGATTCGGGCTAATTTTTCCCAAAATCCAACTTGGACAGTGTTTTTCATAAAATCTTTAAAAATGGATGCAAATGTAGTGAAAAGTGCTCGAAATCATAAATATTCGAATCTATTTTACTTAACGTTAACACAAAATTGATAGTGCTATTTTTGTCATAATTTGCCTTGTTTTAGCTGTAAACCATAACGTTTTCCCATATTTGCAAATAATTTCGATTTTAAGAAAATTTAGATTAGATAGTTTTCTTAACGAAAAAGCCTCATGCAGATTCAACAGATTGAATCGGATTCAGTAATTTTATTCGTGAATTTGACTTAAATATAAAACCACGCAAATGCAGCAAAACAATACAACTACTTTTATTTTTTTAGCAATTCTGTTGCTTTTAATTGTTATCATTTGTTTTATGATTTATCAATTAATGCAAACCAAAAAAGCTAAGGAAGATGCAGAAAAAAGTTTTTATGCCTTAGAATCAAAAGTCAACGATTTGCAATTGGAGAATTTGGAATCAAAACTGAATCCGCATTTGTTTAAGAATATTCTAAATTCGATTCAGTCGCATGCGTATCAGACTTATTTTGCTTTAGATAAACTTGCAAATGTTCTGGATTATATTTTGTACGAAAGCAAAAAGAAGTTTGTAACGGCCAAAGAAGAAATTGATTTTGCGATGAATTTAATCGAAATCAATAAAATTAAAATTAGTCCGCTTTTTGAACTTAAAGTCAAAACCAATATCAATCAGGAAGATAAATTGTACGATCAGCCTTTGCTGGCGCCTTTAATTTCGATTGATTTAATTGAAAATGCTTTTAAACATGCTGATCTTCAGAGTGCAGATGCTTTTATTTCGGTAGTTTTTGAGTTTAAAAATAATGCTTTTTTTATGACGGTTTCCAATAAAATTTCCGATAAAAAAGTATTGAAAAAGGAACGAAGCGGTTTTGGACACGCAACGCTTGAGCACCGTCTTCGCATCATTTATAAAAATAATTTTAAACTCGATAAGTTTATAGAAAACGACGTTTATATTGCTCATCTAAAAATTGATTTACTTGAATACAAAACTGAAATGCTTGCTTCTGGACGATGAGATTCCAGGATTAACGTATCTTAAAATGCTTTGCGAACAAATTCCAGAATTGGAAATCGTGAAAACATTTAATAATCCTGAAAAACTTTTGTCTGATATTCGTGAGTTAGATTTTGATCTGCTGATTTCGGATATTGAAATGCCCGGAATTGACGGGTTGCATCTGGCAGAAAAACTGCAGGACAAATTGGTGATTTTTTGTACGGCCTATAAAGAGTATGCGGCTGAAGCGTTTAATATAGATGCTGTAGATTATATTACAAAACCTGTAAAATTAGAACGTTTGCAAAAAGCCATCACAAAGGCTTTTGAGCGTTTTGAGAAATCAAATTCTGATAAAAAGTTTATACAGCTCAACACTGATAAAGGAAAAACGTTATTGTATTTTAATACAATTCAATACATAAAAACGGCTGCGAGCGATAGTCGCGATAAAACTGTTCTGCTTACTGATGGCAGTTTTTTGAATTTAAAAAATGTAAAATTCGACACGCTATTAAACGAATTGCCTGATGCTGATTTCTGCCGAATCAATAAAAAAGAAATTGTAGCGGTGAAGGCAATAAAGTTTTTTAATCATAATGAAATTGTGCTTCATCATTTGGAAGAAACTAATAAAAATACAACTTTAATTTTAAGTGAAACATATCGTTCTGATTTTTTGAGAAAGGTAAAATTATAACTTATTACAAAGTTTTTCCGACTTGTTACATACATTTAAAATTAGCAGGAAATTTGCTTTTTCACTTAAAACTCAGTTCTGATATTTGCTGCAATAAATCTAAAGAACGAGTTATGAATAACATTAAGAACTCTCTATTCTACGTAACAATTATTGGTGGTTTTACAGCGCTGATATATTGGGTAATTTCAAAAGGCGCCGCATTAGAAGTGGGGCGAAATATTGTAAAGAAAAGTGTTGAAAGCAACCATTGGAAAGACTTTCTGCATTCTATGGTCGATAACCTGCAGCATCCTTTGGCTATTTTATTGGCGCAGATTGTTACCATTATTTTAGTTGCACGTTTATTTGGATGGTTTTTTAGAAAAATAGGACAACCGTCTGTAATTGGCGAAATGATTGCGGGAATTGTGTTGGGGCCATCTTTGGTCGGAATGTATTTTCCGGAGTTTTCAGCGGCTTTATTTCCAAAAGAATCTTTAGGCAATTTACAGTTTTTAAGCCAAATCGGTTTAATCCTTTTCATGTTTGTTATCGGAATGGAACTGGATTTAAAAGTCCTAAAAAATAAAGCACACGATGCAGTTGTTATCAGTCACGCTAGTATTGTTATTCCGTTTGCTTTAGGATTGTCATTGGCTTATTTTATTTACGAAATCTATGCTCCGATGGGAGTAGAATTTTCTTCTTTCGGATTGTTTATGGGGATTGCCATGAGTATTACTGCTTTTCCTGTTTTAGCCAGAATTGTTCAAGAACGCGGCATGCAGAAAACCAAACTTGGTACTATTGCCATTACTTGTGCCGCTGCAGATGATATTACGGCTTGGTGTATTTTGGCAGTTGTTATTGCAATTGTAAAAGCAGGTTCGCTTGCAAGTTCACTGTATGTAATTGCAATGGCGATTTTGTATGTCATTATCATGCTGAAAATCGTTCGTCCATTCTTAAAAAGAGTAGGAGATTTGAATGCGACACGCGAAAGTTTAAATAAACCAGTAGTTGCCATTTTCTTTATTACGCTTTTAATTTCTGCTTATGCGTCAGAATTAATTGGAATTCACGCTTTGTTTGGGGCTTTTTTAGCGGGAGCAATTATGCCAGAAAACAACAAATTCAGAAACATATTTATTGAAAAAGTTGAAGACGTTTCGATTATTGTGCTATTGCCATTGTTTTTCGTATTTACAGGTTTACGTACCCAAATCGGATTATTGAATGACCCTGAATTATGGAAAATTACCGGTCTGATTATTTTAGTTGCCGTAGTTGGAAAATTCTTCGGAAGCGCATTGGCAGCAAAATTCATGGGGCAAAACTGGAAAGACAGTTTGTCAATCGGTGCTTTGATGAATACTAGAGGTCTGATGGAATTGGTGGTCTTGAATATTGGTTATGATCTAGGGGTATTGTCGACAGAGATTTTTACTATGATGGTCATTATGGCTTTGGTGACCACTTTTATGACAGGTCCGGCATTAGATTTTATCGGATTTATTTTTAAAGATAAAACTACAGCAGTTCCAGAAGAAATTGGAACTAAAAGCAAGTATAAAATTCTGCTTTCGTTTGCAACTCCAGAAAAGGGAAAAAAATTGCTTCAAATTGCCAATAGTTTAGTTAAAAAGCAAGGGGATAATTCTATTGTAACCGCAATGCATTTGTCTTTAAGTACAGAAGTGCATTCTTTTGACATTAAAGAACATGAACGCAAAATGTTGGTTCCTGTAATTGAAGAGTCACAGCGTCTGAATCAGAATGTGGTAAGTTTGTTTAAAGTTTCAAATGATATTGACTCGGATATTATCGATACTGCAAATCAAGGAGAGTATGATTTACTGTTGATTGGTTTAGGACAATCTATTTTTGACGGAACGCTGCTTGGAAAAATTCTTGGGTTTACAACCAGAATTGTAAATCCAGACCGTTTGATTGATAAATTTACAGGAAAAGAAGGATTGTTTGAGAATTCTCCATTTGATGAAAGAACACGACATATTATTGCTAAAGCAAAAATGCCAGTTGGAATTTTCATCGAAAAAAATCTAGAAGAGGTTAATCAAGTTTTGATACCTGTTTTTAATAAAGAAGATGCTTTTTTAATTGATTATGCTAAAAAACTAATCAATAATAACGGTTCTCAGATTACCGTTTTAGATGCCGGTGGAGAAGTGAAAAATACAAGAGAGATCCAGGAAACCATTCGTTCTATTGAACAGATTGCGCCAAATCATATCATGATTATGCACGACAGAACATTGAAGAAAGAATTTTTAGAAAGCCAGGACTTGATGATTATAAGTCTGGAAAGCTGGAAAAAACTAATAGAATCTCAAAGTATTTGGCTGAATAATTCGCCTTCGGTTTTAATTTTGAAACCATAAGCTTTTTGAAATTCCAAAATTTTAAAATCCCAAAATCCAATTTTACTGATTGGAATTTGGGATTTTTTTTTAGCCACGAATTCACGAATTTTAATGAATTTCTTTATGCGGTACTTGTCAATAAATTTCACAAATTAACCTAGAGGTAATTCGTGAAATTCATCGGTAAAATTTTCGTAAAGTTTTAGTGGGTAAATTTGTGAATTCGTGGCGAAAAAAAATGAATTTTAAAATTAAAGTCCCAGGTCAAGAACATAAGAAATCTTAACCGCGATATTGTCTTCAAACCTCATTAACTGATTTGGTCCGTATCTGTAGAATCCGCCCAAACCAAAACCTTTAAAGATTCGGTTCAATTCTAATCCCGATTCAAAATAACCTTTGTCAAGCGTTTTGTATGCTGGACCAACATGCTGTTCTGGTTTTTCCATGTTTCCCCAGGCCATTCTAGTAACTAAAACCAATGACGGACGAACTTGTTTCATAATTTTGATTCGGTCAAAACCATGTTTAATTTGAAACATTAAATATTGGCTCGAAAAGAACTCGTTAAAAAACATGGTTTCAAAAGCATTTCTTCCCGCAAAAGTGATACGCTGTACGACAGTTTCTTTTGTTAAGTTGTTTGGTGCTGTATTGTACAAATGCGTAATAGGCACATCTCCCATTGCCAAACCTCCCTGTAAAAGTAAACTTGTTTTCTGACGGTTTAGGTACTGTTTTTCGTATTCGACCTTAAAATCTATTTTGCTAAAAGTAAAATCATTGTCAAAAACATTTGGCAAAGATTGTGTGTATTGGAAAGTAAACCTCGGAAATTTTTTATCGCTTTCAGTTCTTCCAGTTGGAGTTTGCATATAATTACTAAATGGCGCCCAAACAATAGAAAGCATTGCCGTGGTCATGGTATAATTAGAATACAGTTTTCCGTTTAGGTTATAGAGATAATCAAATTTTGGTTCAATATAATTTCTCGAAAGTTCTAAAACAGCCTCGGTTTTCGGAATAAATTTGGTTTGAATATTGGTACGCCATCCTATATACTCGTAAAAGGTACTAATGTTTATTGGGCGCGGATCATAAATTTTAAAAACACGTTTGTCAACAGAAAAAACAGTACTTGCAATTTCTCGCACATCGTCAGTATAATAACCGTTAAACCAAGTGTTGGTGTGTTTGTCTAATAAAACGCCACCACCGACGCTATATTTAAAAACACCATCTTTTGTTCCGTAAGCGCCGTAGCCTTCAACACGAAAATACTTATACAAGCGGTCATTTGTGATACCGCCTACACCAAGACGAAAGCCTTCGTAATTGTTATAACTTATAATCTTTTTCAGATCCAAATCGACAGGACCAATCGGATAGAAACCATTAATAATTTTTCGGCCAATGCCTAAACGTTTTTCAATTCTATTTCGAACAGAAAGGCTGTCGAGCAATAAATAGGTTTTTTGGCTTTTTTGATCGAGATTTTCTTTTCGGTAAGCTTCCCAGAAACTTTCAGGCTTTTTGGCCGCATCGTCTTTTATTTCAATATAAAGCGAAGGATTTTTTATGGGAGTGTCGGTATTTACACGAACATCAAAACTATTGCTTTCAGAAAGCAGATAGGTGAAATCTGAAGCTACTTTTTTTCTGCGTTCGTAATTATCTTCAACATCTCCGTCAAATTGAATGGTTCCTCCTAAAATACGAATATCGTCGTCATTTTTTCCTTTGACGATTTTAAAAGTGGTATTGCTCTGAAACCAGATTTTTTCTTTCGGAATATATTCAAATTCATGAATACCGCTAATGTCCAAAACGCTTTTAATTCTCATTACGGCTTTCGCGACAGCGTAATTTTCTTTGTCAATATATAAAACCCCTTCCAGTCCAGAAGCTCTGTGTTTTGATTTGTTTTTAAAATAAATCATGTACGCATCACGACCTTTTATACTTACGGTATCTAACAGTTTGTAATTGTAGCTTAAAGGAGCATTTTTAGAAATCGGATTTTCGTACTTGGTTTCGAACAATTCGTATTTAGGATCGTAAATCGAAATAGATTGAAGGTTGAAAGCAAGTACTTCGTAAATCGGCTGTTTGAAGCCAGCGATTTTTGTGCCTAGAACCGTTTCTTTTAGTTTGTTATTTCCGAACTGATATTGAGAAACTTTTTCGGTCTGAAATAAGTGCTGTTTGCTTACAATTTCTTTAAACTTATAATCGGAAGAATCTATGTTGATGATTTTTTTGTTTAAATCTTTGTACGCAGCTGAAGTGTCAATGCGCCCATCAATCGAATCTGGATTGGCGGTTACGATGAGCTTGTTATAGGTTTTGTATTCAAAATTGTTGAGCTTTTTCTGCGGATCGTTCGTTGCTTTATTGGCAATAACTTTTTTTATTATCGAAAGTGCTGGATTTTCATTAGAAACCACCACTTCCTTTAAATCATCGGTCTGCTGTAAAAGCGAAATCGAATAAAAGGTTTTGCTGTTGATTAAAGCAATAGTTTTCGGCTGGAAACCTATATAAGAAACCGTAAGTGATGTCGCAGAGGAACTGATTTTAAAAATAAATTTTCCGTCAACATCTGTAATTGTATTATTGTTTTCTGAGGTGGTAATGGTGGCAAACGGAAGAGGTTTGCTGTTTGAATCGGTTACGATTCCGTTTATTTGAATTTGCGCCTGAAGAGTAAGCGTAAAAAACAAAGTCAAAAAACAAAATAGCTTCATACAGAATGATATAGTTTCAAAAACGAAAAGAAATTAATTTTCGTATGCAAAAATAGCAATAAAAAAATCCGTCTAGTGCAATAAACCAGACGGATTTTTATTTTATAATCAAAACTTACTTATACTTTCATGATTTCAGCTTCTTTTGCAGCCAATAACTCATCAATTTTTTTAATGTAAGCATTTGTCAAGTTCTGAACTTCTTCTTCTGCAGATTTACAGATGTCTTCTGAAGTTCCTTCTTTTTCCAATTTTTTGATATCAGTATTCGCATCTTTACGAGAATTGCGGATACCAATTTTAGCATCTTCAGCTTCAGCTTTTGCTTGTTTTGCTAAATCACGGCGACGCTCTTCTGTCAAAGGCGGAACACTGATGATGATAACGTCTCCGTTATTCATTGGGTTAAAACCAATGTTAGCGATTAAGATTGCTTTTTCAATAACAGAAAGCATATTTTTTTCAAATGGCTGTAATGTAATTGTTCTAGCATCTGGAACGCTGATTTTAGATACTTGAGAAAGTGGTGTAGAAGAACCGTAATAATCTACAAAAACACCTCCAAGCATAGCTGGAGAAGCTTTCCCTGCACGAATATTCAGAAATTCTTTCTCTAAGTGTGCAATAGTACCATTCATTGATTCCTCAGTACTTTCTAAAATAAAGTCTATTTCTTCAGTCATTTTGTTTAGATTTTTAGATTGTTAGAAGATTAGATTTTTAGACTATAAAAATAATTTCTTCTAATTTACTAACTAATATTATTTGTTTTTTGATTGCTTTAATGTTGTGACGAATTTAGAAAATCTAATTATTCTAAAATTCTAACAGTCTAAGCAGTCTAGATATTTACTACAGTTCCGATGTTTTCGCCTTCGCAGATTTTCAAAAGGTTTCCGATTTTATTCATATCAAAAACAACGATTGGCAATTTGTTTTCCTGGCTTAATGTAAATGCAGTGGTATCCATTACATTTAATCCTTTTTTGATGACATCGTCAAACGAAATAAAATCAAATTTTACCGCCGAAGCATTTTTTTCTGGATCAGAATCGTAAACACCATCAACACGAGTTCCCTTTAGGATAACATCAGCATTGATTTCGATACCTCTTAAAACTGCTGCAGTATCAGTTGTAAAATATGGATTTCCAGTTCCGGCACCAAAAATTACAATTCTACCTTTTTCAAGGTGGCGGTCAGCTCTTCTTTTGATATATGGTTCTGCAATAGATTCCATCTTCAAAGCCGTCTGCAGACGCGTTTTCATTCCTTTATCTTCAAGAGCGCCCTGCAAAGCCATTCCGTTTATTACAGTTGCAAGCATTCCCATATAATCTCCTTGCACTCTGTCCATTCCTGAGCTTGCTCCGGCAACGCCTCTAAAAATATTTCCTCCTCCAATAACAATAGCAATTTCTACTCCTTTGTCGTGAATCTGCTTGATTTCATCTGCATATTCGCCTAATCTTTTCGGGTCAATACCGTATTGTAAATCACCCATTAGGGCTTCGCCGCTAAGTTTTAGAAGAATTCTTTTATATTTCATGTGTGTGTTGCGTTAATTTGTGCAAATATAGACATATTCTGATTTTTAAAAATAATGTTTGCAAAAAATTAATTCTTGCTTCAATTTAAGGTTTAAAACGGCATTATGGCTATTTAATTTTAAATGTGACAAATGTCATTTTTACAGTCTTTCGAAAATTCGTATTTTTATTGTATCCTAAAAATGAAAAAATATGAAAAGCATCGTAGCCAAAGCATTATTCAATAGCCATTCTTATGCTGAATACAGAAAATTAGTAACCGATTTGTTGACCGAGGGAAAATCAACAGGAAACGAACAATCTGAAAGTCTTACCAATTATTCTAAATTGAATGAAGCCAGAATGAACAGGCTGGAAAAAACGATTACTATTTCAGATGCCATTTCAGAGAAACTTCAACACTTAGACAATCATTACATCTGGCTTGTGCTTTCAGAAGGGTGGTGTGGAGATGCAGCGCAGATACTTCCAATTTTAAACAAAATGGCTTTGGCTTCTAATAAAAGAATCGATTTGAGAATTGCATTGCGCGATGAAAATGACGATTTGATGAGCCATTATTTGACCAACGGCGGAAGAGCAATTCCAAAAGTAATTGTAATTTGCAAAGAAGCTGGAATTGTACGCGCTGATTGGGGACCAAGACCAAAAGGAGCAACCGAATTAATGGAAAAACATAAAAGAGAGGTTGGCGCTATCGACGAAAAAATAAAAACCGATCTACAATTATGGTATTTAGCCGATAAAGGAATTTCGGTTCAGGAAGAACTAGTCGAAATCATGGAAAATATCAAATATAATCGCCTTTAATTAGATTAATGTGTTGATAAACAGTATTATTGGTTGATAAAATTATCTTAAAGTCTTTTTGTCTTCATAAGAATTTCGTAACTTAGTGAAAGTAACCCACTTCTATTATAACTTTCAGATTTACTCTTTTTATTGGTGTTTATTTAATGTCTCACAATTAAAAAATGCTATTATGAAAAAGTTATTCGAAAGGTTTTATGATTTCTTTTCTAAATTTTTGTTTGGAGGGAAAAATGTGCCTCACTATTAAAATGAGATGAGTATGGAATAAAATTACTTTCTTAAGAGCTTGGCACATTACTTTCAAACAATGTAATGTGCTTTTTTATTTTTTAGCTATTTAAAACTTTCTTCAAACAAAGTAATGTCAATAGCATTTTTTACATCGTACTCGCCAATTTTAGTTCGGCGTAAAACGGTTAAATGCGAACCTGAATTCATTGCTTTTCCAAAATCGTAAGCAAGAGAACGAATGTAAGTTCCTTTAGAACAAACTACTCTAAAATCGACTTCTGGTAATGCAATTCTCGTGATTTCAAATTCGTGAATAGTAGTTTTTCTGCTTTCAATTTCTATTGATTCTCCCGCACGCGCATGTTCATATAGACGAACACCATCTTTTTTAATGGCAGAAAAGATTGGTGGTTTTTGGTCGATTTCACCTAAAAATTGCTTTACAGTTTCATGAATCAAATCTTCATTGATATGGTCTGTTGGAAAAGTTTGATCGATTTCAGTTTCCAAATCATACGATGGAGTAGTAGCACCGATATAAAACGTTCCTGTGTATTCTTTTGCTTGACCTTGAAGTTCAGAAATCTTTTTAGTGAATTTTCCAGTGCAGATCAATAAAAGACCGGTAGCCAAAGGATCTAAAGTTCCCGCATGGCCAATTTTGAACTTTTTCGGAAGTCCGACTTTATTAATTAAAAGGTATTTTAATTTGTTGACAGCTTGAAATGAACTCCATTTTAAAGGTTTGTCAATCAATAAAACCTGCCCTTCTAAATATTCTTCGGGTGTCATTATATAATAGTAAGCGGATGAATGAAAAAGTGAATCAATAATAAAATGATTCCGGCAATGATTCGGTAATAACCAAAAACTTTGAATCCGTTTTTAGTCAAAAATCCGATGAAAGTTTTTATGGCTAATAATGCTACAGCAAAAGCAACAATATTACCAATAACCAACATGTTTACTTGATCATGAGACAATTCAAAACCTGCTTTGTAATAGTCATAACATTTTTTTGCAGTCGCGCCCAACATAGTTGGAACCGCTAAGAAAAATGAAAATTCTGCTGCAGAAGTTCTAGTCAGTTTTTGCGCCATACCCCCAACAATACTTGCTCCGCTTCGAGAAACTCCAGGAATCATAGCAAGACATTGGAATAAACCAATTTTTAAAGCTTTGGCATACGTAATTTCAGTTGAAACTTCTGGATCGTTTGGTTTGTTAAACCATTCGTCTACTTTTAATAAAATTAAACCTCCAATTAATAGTGAAATTGCAACTGTAACTGGGTTTTCTAGTAAACCATCAATAAAATCGCTTAATAACAATCCTAAAACTACTGCAGGGATAAACGCAACTAAAAGTTTAAAATAGAAATCAAAAGTTTGAAAGAAACGTTTGAAGTATAAGATTACAACCGAAAGTATCGCGCCAAGCTGAATTACAATGGTAAAAAGTTTAGTGAAATCGTCATGTGCGATTCCGAAAAAAGAAGAAGCAATAATCATATGTCCTGTAGAAGAAACAGGCAAAAATTCTGTGATTCCTTCAATAATAGCAAGAACAATAGCTTGTAATGTGTTCATGTAATTGAGATTGTTAGATTTTAGACTTCTTAGACTTCTTAGATTTAAAAAGATTAATTTAATAATCTAAAGATCTAAGAAGTCTAAGCTGTCTAAGAAAGTCTATTTAGATTTTTTGAAGATAGAATAAATCGTGATGCCAAAACCGATAAGAACGGTTGTTGGTGCTAAACGAATGCGTCTAAAGCTGAAAATGTCTTCATTAAAAACATTTGGATCTTTACTTCCTCCGCCAGACATTAAAATAAATCCAAGTGCTATAACCGCAATTCCGATTAATAAGATTTTGTAATTAATGGCATCAAAAAGGAATTCCTGTTTTTGAACTTGTTGTTCTTCTTTATTTTTATTGTTTTTCATTTTTATGTGTTTGTCAGCCTGAGCGAAATCGAAGGCATTTTTTTTTAAATCTAAAATCTGCAATCTAAAATCTGCAATCAAAAATTAATAAAGATCGTCAGTTCTTAAATTCAAGAAACGCTGTGTTGCAAAATGTGTGCTTACCCAAGTAATTAAAACTCCTAATCCGAAAACAGCAACCAAAACCAAACCGGTTAAAGCTTTGTCTTCGAGAATTCCTAAACCAGGGAAATTAGTGTCTACATATAGTAATAGTGCGATTAAAGCAATAATTGCCAGACCAGCACCCAGCATTCCTAATTTTACGCTTCGCATTACAAAAGGCTTTCGGATAAATGCTTTTGTCGCACCAACCATTTGCATGGTTTTGATAATAAAACGATTTGAATGTATAGATAAACGTAGTGAACTATTGATTAATAAAACCGCAATTACTGTCAAGAAACCGCTAATAATCAGGATCCACATACTTACTTTTCTGATATTGTCATTTACAAGATTTACCAATTGTTTGTCGTAAACAATATCTGAAATCATAGCATTTTTGCGAAAGTTGCTTTCAATCTTAACGATACTGTCTCTTTCTACATAGTCTGCTTTTAAGTGGATGTCGTATGAATTCAATAACGGATTTTCTCCCAAAAAGGTTAAAAAGTCTTCTCCGATAATATCAGTATGTTCTTTTGCCGCTTTTTCTTTCGTTACATAAACAAAAGATTTAGCAAAAGGTGCTCTTTTAAGTTCGGTATTAAATGCTTTGATAATACTATCATTAGCTTCATTTTTGAAGAAAACCGTCATGGCGATTTTTTCTTTAAAATCGTCTGCCAATTGTTTAGAATTAATAATGAATAATCCCAGTACTCCCAATAGGAATAAAACCAAGAATACACTTAATACTACCGAAAAATAAGAGGAAATTAACCTGCGCTTTTGAAATTTATCAAAGTTAGAACTCATACTGTGCTTAAATTATGTGGTAAAAATAATAAACAATTTCTTTATTTAAAGTTAATAACAAACTTTTATACTTAAAAGTACGATTTAAATATAGAAAAGAAGTTTTATTTGATGCAAAGTGTTACATGAATAATTAAAGCAAAGAACGCAAAGTTTTGCTTAAGGTCCGCAAAGTAAAAAGTTTGCCACAGATTAAAAAGATTAAAAATTGATTTTTAAGTCTGCTTAAATTCTTTAATCTGTGGCAAAAAAGGAATCTAAGTACATATTTTTAATCGTAATAATTCGTGTTTTTACTTAACCCTAAACAAGTAATTCATTATTTTATTTGTTTGCCAATGAAATAGCTTTGCTACAATGCACAATAAATGTAAATTTGCGGCTAAATTAATTTAGTGAAAAGCTTAGAACCTTAGTAACTTAGAATCTTAGTCACTTAGAAATGAAGTACAATCCAAACGAAATTGAAGCCAAATGGCAAAAATATTGGGCAGAAAATCAAACTTTTGCAGCAAAAAACAACTCTGAAAAGCCGAAACATTATGTTCTCGACATGTTTCCTTATCCGTCTGGAGCAGGATTACACGTTGGGCATCCACTGGGCTATATTGCTTCAGATGTGTATTCTCGTTTCAAAAGACATCAGGGTTTCAATGTTTTGCATCCAATGGGGTATGATAGTTTCGGATTACCTGCAGAACAATATGCAATTCAGACAGGGCAACGCCCAGAAGATACTACACGTGTAAACATTGACGGTGGTGTTGACAAAGAAGGAAAACAAATTGCTGGATACAGAAAACAATTAGATAAAATCGGATTCTCATTTGACTGGGCGCGTGAAGTGCGTACCTCAAATCCAGATTACTATAAGCACACACAGTGGATTTTTATCCAATTGTTTAATTCTTGGTATTGCAGAAAACAAGGAAAAGCATTTGATATTTCAGAGCTTGTGACTGTTTTTGAAGAAAGCGGAAATGCATTAGTAGAAGCAGTTTGCGATGATAACGTAGCAATTTTTACGGCTGATGAATGGAATTCTTATTCTGCAGATCAAAAAGAGAAAATCCTTTTACAATATAGATTAACCTATTTGGCAGAAACCGAAGTAAACTGGTGTCCAGGCTTAGGTACTGTTTTGGCAAATGACGAAATTGTAAACGGAGTTTCTGAGCGTGGAGGCTTTCCTGTTATAAGAAAAAAAATGACACAATGGAGCATGCGAATTTCTGCTTATGCCGAACGCTTGCTTGAAGGCTTAAATGATATTGATTGGAGTGAGTCTATCAAAGAATCTCAAAGAAACTGGATTGGAAAATCAGTAGGAGCATTGGTAACTTTTAATGTGAAAGATCACAATGAAGTAATCGAGGTTTTTACGACAAGACCTGATACTATTTTTGGTGTAACTTTTATGACTTTGGCTCCAGAACATGATTTGGTTGCTAAAATTACAACTCCAGAACAAAAAGCAGAAGTTGAAGCCTATATTGAAAAAACAGCGAAACGTTCCGAGCGTGAGCGTATGGCTGATGTAAAAACGATTTCTGGAGTATTTACAGGAGCGTATGCTGAACACCCATTTACAAAAGAACCAATTCCTGTTTGGATTGGTGATTATGTTTTGGCTGGTTACGGAACTGGTGCTGTAATGGCGGTTCCTTGCGGAGACGAAAGAGATTACGCATTTGCAAATTTCTTTAAAGGCCAGAAAGGAATGCCTGAAATTAAAAATATCTTCGCAAATGTTGATATTTCTGAAGCGGCGTATGGATCAAAAGATAACGTTGAAATCGCAAATTCTGATTTCTTAAACGGATTAAATTATAAAGAAGGAACTAAAACAGCAATTGCAAAATTAGAAGAAATCGGTCAGGGAACGGGTAAAACAAATTACCGTTTGCGTGATGCAGTTTTCTCTCGTCAGCGCTATTGGGGTGAGCCATTCCCAGTTTATTATGTGAACGGATTGCCAAAAATGATCGAGTCTCAGCATTTACCAATTATTTTGCCAGAAGTAGAGAAATATTTACCAACTGAAGACGGTTTGCCACCATTAGGAAATGCTGCGGTTTGGGCTTGGGATACTAAACAAAACAAAGTTGTCAATACAGATTTAGTTGACAATGTTTCAGTCTTTCCTTTAGAATTAAACACAATGCCAGGTTGGGCAGGAAGTTCATGGTATTGGATGCGTTATATGGATGCGCACAATGAAAATGAATTTGCGTCTAAAGAAGCTTTGGCTTACTGGGAAAATGTAGATTTATACATTGGAGGAAGTGAGCACGCAACAGGTCACTTGTTGTATTCTCGTTTCTGGAATAAATTCTTAAAAGACAAAGGTTTTGCTCCAACTGAAGAACCATTTAAAAAACTGATCAATCAGGGAATGATTTTGGGAACTAGTGCTTTTGTTTATAGATTAGAAGGAACAAATATTTTTGTGTCTAAAAATAAAATTGGAGATCAAAAAGTACAGCCAATTCATGCTGATGTTTCAATGGTTAATTCTTCTGATGAATTAGATGTTGAAAAATTCAAAGCTTGGAGAGAAGATTATGCTGATGCGGAATTTATTTTAGATGATAACGGAAAATACATTGTAGGCCGTGAAGTCGAAAAAATGTCGAAATCGAAGTACAACGTAGTTACTCCAGATGATATCTGCGCAGAATACGGAGCTGATACATTGCGTTTGTACGAAATGTTCTTAGGGCCTTTAGAACAAGCAAAACCTTGGAATACTGCTGGAATTTCAGGAGTTTTTGGTTTCTTGAAAAAATTATGGAGATTGTATTTTGATGATAACGGTTTAATCGTAAACAATGATGAGCCAACAAAAGACAACTTGAAATCGTTACATAAAACAATCAAAAAAGTTGCAGAAGATATCGAGAATTTCTCTTTCAATACTTCAGTTTCTCAGTTTATGATTTGTGTAAATGAATTGTCTTCTCAAAACTGTCATTCAAGAGCCATTTTAGAGCCATTAGCGATTTTGGTTTCGCCTTATGCGCCTCATATTGCAGAAGAATTATGGTCGCAGTTAGGGCATACGACTTCAATTTCTGAAGTTGCTTTCCCTGTTTTTGAAGAAAAACATTTAGTTGAAACTAATAAAGAATACCCAGTTTCTTTCAACGGAAAAATGCGTTTCACTATCGAATTGCCTTTGGATTTAACCGCAGCGCAAATCGAAGAAATCGTAATGAAAGACGAAAGAACTCAAAAACACTTAGACGGTAGAACTCCAAATAAAGTGATTATCGTTCCTGGGAAGATTATCAATTTGGTAGGATAGCCAAATAAATTCCAAATATGAAAATCCCAAATTCCGAATTGTTGGAGTTTGGGATTTTTTGCTTTTAGTAATTAGCTCATTTTATGTCATTGCGAGGAGTGAAGCAATCTTACGTTGCGTATTGAAGTGTGGTTGCTTCATTCCTCGCAAAGACTAACTTTGCGACCTTGCGCCTTTGCGAGCAAAAAAAAATCGTTCTTTGTGTAAATCTTCGCGCACTTTGCGGTTAAAAAAAACATAAAGCAAATATTGGAATTTGGAATTTCAGCATTGGAATTTTTATTTTTTTTTATTGAAATTTTCCCCGCCAACATTGGGATTTGGTTCCGATACCTATTGGGATTTATTGAAAATTTCATTTCAGTTGTAACATTTTAATAGTTGTCGTATCAAAAGCATGGATCCGATTTAATTAACAATTTATTGCTATTAGAATTTTAACAACTTAAAACTATTAAAAATGAAAAAGTATATCATCTTAATTATCGCATTCTTATTCTCAGCATTATGTCTAAATGTTTTTGCACAAACAAAACAATATCCTTTTGAAGTAATTAAAACTGGTAAAGGAAAACAATCTATAATCTTCATTCCGGGATTTGCTTCTTCTGGCGAAGTTTGGAAAGACACTAAAATCGCATTCGAAAAAGACTTCACTTGTTATACACTTACAATGTCGGGTTTCGCTGGAATACAACCACAGCCGAATCCATCATTTGAAAACTGGAAAAACGAAATCGCTGCTTATATAAAAGACAATAAAATCGAAAAGCCAATCTTAATAGGTCATAGTATGGGCGGAGGATTGGCACTTGCCATTGCAGCCGATTATCCAGAATTGATAGGAAAAATTGTTGTTGTCGATGCGATTCCGTGTCTGGCGGCTTTGAGCGATCCTTCTTTTAAATCAAAAGAAAATAATGATTGTTCGCCAATGGTAGCTCAAATGACGGGTATGAACGAAACTCAATTTTACGATATGCAGAAACAAATGATGCCGAGACTTCTGCAAGATCAATCTAAATTGGAGATGGTTATTGGCTGGAGCGTAAAATCAGACCGATATACTTTTGGGCAAATGTATTGTGACTTTTACAATACCGATTTAAGAGCGAAAATCGCACAGGTAAAATGTCCGTCTTTAGTTTTATTAGAATCTTATTTTATAAATTTAAAACCCGCAATTGAAACACAATATGCAAATTTGAAAACAGCTAATTTTAAGTACGCTAACAAAGGGCTTCATTTTATTATGTACGACGATACCGCTTGGTACATGGAGCAGTTAAACAATTTTATAAAAGCATAAGATGGAATTCGAACAAATATATAAAACCTATTGGGATCGAATTTTCAGGCTTTGCATGGGTTTCGTAAACGATTATGACGCCGCTCAGGATTTGGCTCAGGAAACTTTTATAATTGTCTGGCAGAAATTGGAAACGTTTAGAAATGAATCTTCTATTGGAACCTGGATTTTTAGAATTGCTTCCAACAATTGTCTGAGGCAGATAGAAAAGCAAAAACGTTTTCCGAAATCTGAACTTCCTGTTCATCTCTCAGAAGAAAAACTAACCTCATTAGAACCTCAGATTCAATTCTTGTATAAATGTATCGCTGAGCTTCCAGAAACCGATCGTATTATAATTTCGCTAGAGTTAGAAGATATCAAACAAAATGAAATTGCTAAAATTGTAGGTCTTTCTGAGGCAAATGTTAGAGTGAAAATTCATAGAATTAAAGAAAAACTGACTCAAAAATTTAAAGAAAATGGACAACGATAATAATATAGATTTTAAAGATTTATGGAAAAAACAATCCGTAAGTCAGCCAGATATAACCGATTTGCTGGCGAGAGTAGGCAAGTTTAAAAAAGCAGCTTTACGCAGTTTATGGATCAGTAATATTCTGCTTTGTTTAACAAGTACATTTATAATTTTTGTTTGGGTATATTATCAGCCGCAATTTATTTCGACAAAAATCGGAATTGTTCTAGTGATCCTTGCTATGGCAATTTATTTATTGGTGTATAATAAATTATTGGAAAATTATAAGAATATAGATGCTACAGCGACAAATCAGGAATATCTTCAAAAACTGATTTCGATAAAAAAGAAACAGCAATTTCTGCAGACTAAAATGATGAGCCTTTACTTTTTGCTTTTAACGGCTGGAATTTGTTTGTACATGTATGAATATGCAAGCAGAATGAGCGCTTTAGGAGCGAGTTTGACGTATGGAATTACCTTGCTTTGGATTTTGTTTAACTGGTTTTATATCCGCCCAAAACAGACCAGAAAACAGCAAGAAAAAATTAATAGTCTGATTGAGAAATTTGAAGAAATAAACAATCAATTTGAATCATAAAAAAAGAAGCTTCGCAATTGCGAAGCTTTCTTTTACCAAAAACAAAAATCTAAAATTTTGAAGTAAGATTTATCTGGGAAAAATGTATGTTTTAGGATGTACTACAATGATTCCTTCACTATCTGCTTTTCCTGTTAACTCAGAAACTACTTTTCCTCCTACATAAATTTTAGCTGTCACAGTTTGTCCAGCAACTCCTCCGTAACCGCCTGTGTGCACTAACGCACCATCAGAATCTGCATCGGCAGTAAATTCTTTAGTCCATGGTAATGAAGGAACATCTTCGATAAGCGGAGCACCGCTTTTTTCCATATAGGTTACATCAAGTTGTCCAGTATAATTCCCAGTAATTTCATATTTTACATCTCTTGATGCCGGAGCAGAGTTGTTATCTTCATTATCGCTGCTGCAAGAAACTGCTGTAAAAGCAAGAGTCATTACAACAGCTAAGGTTTTCAAAATTGATTTCATAATATATTCTTTTAATTAATAATCTGATTCATAACAAAATTAGACCCTAACTTACGGGACGGCAATACCTGATAAAATGTATTTTTTATTACCTGATATCAGGTAAAAGCAAGCGATTTCTTTTTGAAAGTCATTAAGCTTTAATAACTTTGAGTAAATGCCACATTTATGAAGAAACTCTACGCCTTTTTATTTTTTTTGTTTTTTACTTCAATTTCCAATTCGCAAGTAATTCTTTCATTAGATGATGATACTGTTTATATTGACAGTATTGTTAAAATCACAAAAAGCACAAAATCCGATAGTGTCAAAAGTTTGAATAGTTTCAGATTGTCCAAACTGTTTTTAATGGCGCAGGATGCAAAAAAATCTAAAGAATATCTAGAACAGGCTAATAAGCTTAAAGCTAAATTTCCTTTTCTGAAAGATGCATCTGTTTTTTATAATGCCTACAGTTTTATAGAAAAAGGTGATTTGGAAGGTTTTGAAAAAGCTTTGCTTGAGGCAAATGCAAAACTGAAAAAATACCGAAATAAAGAAGCCTATAAACTTCGTGCCGTGATACTTCAGAATTATGGTATTATGCAGCAGCGCAAGAATAATGAAAACGCTTATATGAGATTGCTGGTAAATGAGGCGATTCCGATTGCTAAAAAAAGTGGCGATTACGAATTAATCAGTGCACTAAACAAAGCGGTCGCTATTATTTTTATGAATAATAATGAACGCGAAAAAGCAGCTGAATATCTGGATCAAGCACAGAAGTATATTGAAAGTGCCACGAAAAAATCGGCAACCTTAGCAGAATCTAAAATGGAAACGTATATTATAAATGCTGAGAATTTAGTTGAGCTGAAGCATTTTTACGACGCCAAAGAAATTCTGGACAAAGCGTATGCTACTTTAGAAAAATACCCAACATCAAACTTAAACGATTCTTATTTTTACTCGGAAGGAATTTATTATGCCAAGCAAAACAAACACAATGAAGCACTGGTAAGTTTTGAAAAAGGAATAAAATCGGCAGAAAGCCATCAGAATGCCATTGCGGTAAACCGATTGAAATTTGCCGAATATGAAGTGCTTTTCAAACTAAAAAATTACGAAAAAGCCAAAAGCAATCTCGAGTATTTGATACAAAAAACGCCTTTTATTATCGACAAAAAGAATTATTACAAAGAGCTATCTAAGGTTTATAATGCCACTAAAGAATATCCGAAAGCGTATTATTATTCCAATAAATACAATATAATAAATGACAGTTTAAACGATGCTAAACTGAAAAGCGAAATTGTAGAGCTTGAAGCGAAGTATAAAAAAGCCGAAAGTGAAAAGAAAATTGGTCTGCTGCAGTCGGAAAATGAAAAAGCGGTTTTGCAGGTCAATAACAACCGTTTGAATATGCTGCTTTTTGCGGTGCTTTCGTTTGTTTTGTTTTTGGCAGTTTTGTTTTTATGGAGCTGGAATAATTATCAGAAAAAAATAAGTTTCCAAAAAGAAGTCAATCACAAACAAGAACTGGAAGCATTAGAAAATCAGCAAAAATTATCGATTTCAAATGCTTTGATTGAAGGGGAAGAAATCGAAAGGAAAAGAATTGCAAGAGATCTACATGACGGGCTCGGAAGTATGCTTTCGGGGCTTAAAATGCATTTGAATCTTGCCGATCGCGAGAATAAAGAAAATGCTCCGAATATTAATGGTTTATTGAATGATTCGATCAAAGAACTTCGTAATATCTCTCAGAATTTAATGCCAGAAAGTTTGATGAAACTTGGACTTGAGCATGCGCTTCGAGATTTATGCGCTTCACATTCAACAGCTGAAACAGCAATAGAATTTCAGTATTTAAATAAAAAGACAACTTTGCCGCAACATTTTAAAATTATGATTTTCAGAATCATTCAAGAACTTCTGAATAATGCTTTAAAATACGCTAAAGCATCACAAATTCTGGTTTCCTGTTCGCAGAATAAAGATGTGTTTTTTATTACGGTAGAAGACAACGGAATTGGTTTTAATGTTGAACATGCAGAAAAAAGAGATGGAATGGGCTTGCGAAATATAAAAAACCGAGTGGCATTTTTAAATGGAAAACTGGAAATTGATTCTGTGATTGGCAAAGGAACTTCAACTTATATCGAAATAAAAATATAACTCAAATCATGATTATGAAGTATAAAACGGTAATAGTAGACGATCATCCGATTGTGATTTCTGGAATTTCAGGTTTGCTGTCGGATTTAGATAATATAGAAATTGTAGAGAAATTTGAATCTGGAATTGCGCTTTTAGATTATATCGAAGACCATAAAGTCGATTTGATTTTGATGGATATTTTTCTACCTGTAATTAATGGAGTTGATTTGTGTAAAACCATCAAGCAGAAACATCCGAAAATTGTAATTATTGGTATGAGCAGCCAGTCTGAAAGAAGTTTGGTCATGCAGTTTATCCAGAATGGAGGAAACGGATATATACTCAAAAATGCTTCTTTTGATGAGTTTAAAGAATGCATTTACAAAGCAATTGATGGCGAAATTGTCTTTAGTGAAGAAGTGAAAACTATAATTAGCCAGCCATTGTCTGAAGATTTAGAAAGAATTCCAGGTTTGAGCCGAAGAGAGCGTGATATTGCTCTGTTGCTTTCGCAAGGAAAATCGACTCAGGAAATTGCCGATGATTTGTTTTTGAGTTTTTTAACTGTTCAAACACACCGACGCAATATTCTTCAGAAATATAAAATGAAAAATGTGGCAGAGTTAATCGCTTTTCTGCTCAAAAACAACATGCTGAATTAAGTCAAAAGTGCTGAAATGATGTCAAAATGGCATTTTGTTAAAATGGTTCGCAATTTGCAGTTTGTTTTGTAAATTTAAAAATCAATCTAAAAACAGAAAAAAATGGGATCAGGATATTTAATTCTTGCCGGAGCTATAATGTTGTTCAGCTGGCTGGTAAGTTCGCAGCTGAAGAGCAAATTTGAGTTGTATTCGAAATTGCAATTGAGAAACGGAATGAGTGGCCGTGAAATCGCTGAAAAAATGCTTGCCGATAACGGAATTACAGATGTTCGCGTAATTTCAACACCAGGTCAGTTAACAGATCATTATAATCCATCAGATAAAACAGTAAATTTAAGTGAAGCGGTTTATAACCATCGTAACGCAGCTGCGGCCGCAGTTGCAGCGCACGAATGTGGTCACGCAGTTCAGCATGCAATTGGTTACGAGTGGCTCACTATGCGTTCGAAGCTAGTGCCGATTGTAAGCGTTGCTTCCAATTTTGTACAATGGATTTTAATTGCGGGAATTCTTATGATTAAAGTTTTTCCTGGATTATTATTAATTGGAATTATCATTTTTGCCGCAACAACTTTGTTTTCGATCATTACGCTTCCTGTAGAATATGATGCAAGTAACCGTGCTTTGGCTTGGTTAGAAAATAAACACATGTTGACTCAAGAGGAACAAGCTGGAGCAAAAGATGCTTTAAAATGGGCAGCAAGAACTTATGTAGTAGCGGCAATTGGTTCTATTGCAACGTTGCTGTACTATATATCGATTTATTCAGGAAGCAGGAGAAACTAAATAGTTTAAATTTTCAATATTTAAAAATTCCAAATTCCAAATTTGTTGGGTTTGGAATTTTTTTTATGCACATCTGATACGAAATTAAACCCGACAGGTTTTAAAAACCTGTCGGGTTTGTTTTTTTATCAAGTTTGTCTGGCTGAGCGGAGTCGAAGCCTTTATAGGTAATTAAGCCCTTCGACTCCGCTCAGGGTGACAGCAGGCATAAAATTATCTAATTTTCAAATTGGCACATTATCTAATTCTAAAGCTGTATTTGTCTATCAATCTGCTGATCAAGAGAAATGAACGTTTCAGTTCTAGAAACCCCTTCAATGGCTTGGATTTTTGTGTTCAAAAGTTGCATTAAATGTTCGTTGTCGCGACAGATAATTTTAATCAAAACTGACCAGTTTCCTGTTGTATAGTGGCACTCTAAAACTTCTGGAATTTTTCTAAGTTCTTTTACAGCTTCAGAGTTTCGAGAAGCTTTGTCTAAATAAACACCAACAAAGGCCATGGTGTTATATCCGAGGACTTTTGGGTTTACGGTAAATTTAGATCCGGAAATAACGCCAGATTGCTCTAGCTTTTTTAATCTCTGATGAATTGCTGCGCCTGAAATTCCTATTTTATTAGCAATTTGTAAGATTGGCTTTCGGGCATCGTCCATGAGATAGCGGAGTATTTCTTTGTCGATTCCGTCAATTTCAATTAAAAGGGAGTTGATTTTCATAACTTATAATTTGAAACTATTTTTTACGATTTGGGTTTTGAATAGAAATCAAATGTAGTTAAAATGCTGTAGAAAAGAAAATTCCAATTTTTTTAAATTCCAAATTCCAAAAAGAAATCCCGATTAATAATTCCAAATCAAGCTGATCAATAGGAATTTGAAATTTAATAATTATATATTTTAAAGAATATAGCCCCAAGGTTTCAATCTTGGGTATGCAGAGTTGTTTAGGTTGGAATTTGGAATTTGAGATTTGGAATTTGAGATTTGAAATTCTCGCAAAAAAGAAAAATTCCAAACTCCAAGCGATTAACTTGGAATTTGGAATTTTAAAAATTGAATATTTTTAAAAAGGATTATTTTCCTTTGTTTGCTTCTGCAACGTATTTTTCTAAAGCCATTGTCATAGAAGGTGTTTCAGGAGTTGGAGCAAGAATATCAATTCTTAAACCATGATCTAGAGCCTCTTTCTGCGTTGTGCTTCCGAATACGGCGATTCTGGTGTTGTTTTGTTTAAAATCTGGGAAATTTTTAAACAATGATTTAATTCCTGTCGGACTGAAAAAAGCTAAAACGTCATAGTAAACATCTGCTAAATCAGATAAATCACTCATTACAGTTCTGTAGAAAATTGCTTGTGCCCAATCTACTTTTAGACTGTTTAATGTAACAGGAGCATCTGCATTTAATTGGTCAGATGCAGGAAGTAAAAACTTCTCGTCTTTGTACTTCTTAATCAGCGGAGATAAATCTGCAAAATCTTTTGCTCCAACGTAAATCTTACGTTTTCTGTACACAACATACTTTTGAAGGTAAAACGCAACAGCCTCAGATTGGCAAAAATACTTCAACCCTTCTGGAACTTTGTAACGCATTTCATCAGCCACTCTAAAAAAATGATCTACAGCATTTCTACTTGTTAAAATGATCGCAGTGTAATGATTAAGATCGATTTTTTGTAATCGAATCTCTTTTGCGCTAACCCCTTCTACATGAATAAATGGTCTGAAATCAATTTTTATTTTGTGTTTTTGTTGGAGCTCAAAGTAAGGAGAATTCTCCACTTTAGGTTCAGGCTGTGACACCAAAATTGTTTTCACTTTCATATTATAAATATTTTCTAAGCACTCCCTTTTGTTATCCAATAATAGAGAAAATAATAAGGGGCTATTTCAAGAGCGCAAAGATACAAAATAAAATAAAATAACTTACCGATTATTACGTTTTGATACGTTTTAATTGAAATAAAGTAAGAGTATACGCTAATACACAGGGAAATGCCTATGATTGCTAGAGGAATAATCTGCGGAATATTATTGTAATAGAACAAAACAGCATTAATAGGAAGGATTAAAACGCCTATATACGTTCTGTAGGTTACTTTTTGTAAGTTAAAAAGCTCTACAAATTCATCAATGTTGAAAGAAGCTGCTACAATTTTTTCGATTAAATATTTTCCTAAAATGAAATAAAGCAGAAAAGTTGCAATTCGGATAAATAAAAGCCAATCGGTTTTTGAAGCATAACCAAAAATATTCATCGTTAGCAGAATAAAAAAGGCAAACGACACAACCTGCACAAAAAATAAACCAACGGTAAAGCTGTTTTTCATGTGGCTGTTGTCTCGATAAATTTTGGCGTATTTATCAGAAAAAATAAGTTTACTAAATTCACTAAATCTTGTTTCGTAAGCCGATTTTGTCATGGCAACAACAGCAAAGGTCAGCACAAATAAAAGTGTTGCCCAGTCTTTGTTTTCAAGAATTCGAGGATGTAATTGTTCAATCATAGCGTTACAAAATTAGTAATTTTTTGGTGCAATACTTTTATTATATATTTATTATGAATCAAATGCTATAAAAAGTTTACTTTTGCGGTGAAATTACCGAGAAAAAATGAATGATAGCATTGTCATAATTCCCACATATAACGAAATTGAAAACATAGAAAGTATAGTTAGGGCCGTACTTTCGCAGCATAAATCTTTTCATCTGCTGATTATTGATGATAATTCTCCTGATCATACCGCAAAAAAAGTAATTGCATTGCAGGAAGAATATCCGGGAAAATTGTTTTTAGAGCAAAGAACTAAAAAGTCAGGATTGGGAACGGCGTATGTTCATGGCTTTAAATGGGCTTTGGAGCGCGATTATCAATTTATTTTTGAAATGGATGCCGATTTTTCGCATAACCCAAACGATTTAGAAAAATTGTATGATGCTTGCCATTTTGGTGGAGCAGATCTTGCAATTGGATCTCGTTATGTAAAAGGCGTAAATGTAGTTAACTGGCCTTTAAGCCGAGTTCTGATGTCTTATTTTGCATCTGTTTATGTAAAATTCATCACCGGAATGAAAATTCACGACGCAACTGCAGGTTTTGTGTGTTATAAAAGAGAAGTTTTGGAGAAAATCAATCTCAATAAAATAAAGTTTGTTGGGTATGCGTTTCAAATTGAAATGAAGTACAGAACGTACTGTGCTAAATTCCAAATTACAGAAGTCCCGATTATATTTACAGACCGAACAAAAGGAGTTTCTAAAATGAGCAACGCTATTATCAAAGAAGCTATACTTGGAGTAATTTCACTTAGATTGCGAAAATTAGTCAATTCATTATAAACCAACCGAAATGAATAGGATTTTAATAAAAAATGCCAAAATTGTAAACGAAGGGACAATTTTTGAAGGTGATGTTTTAATTGAAAACGATCTGATTGTTGAAATTGCAGACAGCATTTCATTAAAAACTTCAGATTGTATTGTCATCGATGCTGAAGGAAATTATTTAATGCCTGGTGCGATAGACGATCAAGTGCATTTTAGAGAGCCGGGATTGACGCACAAAGGCGATATCGAATCAGAATCCCGTGCAGCTGTTGCGGGAGGAATTACTTCTTTTATCGAGCAGCCCAATACGGTTCCGAATGCGGTTACTCAAGAAATTTTAGAAGATAAATATGAAATTGCGTCAAAAAAATCATTTGCAAATTATTCGTTTATGATGGGTGCAACAAACGATAATTTGGAAGAAGTTTTAAAGACCAATCCAAAAAATGTTGCTGGTATCAAGATTTTCTTAGGTTCATCAACTGGAAATATGCTGGTGGATAATGAAGCGGTTTTAGAAAAAATATTTTCTAGCACTCCAATGTTGATTGCAGTTCACTGTGAAGACGAAACTACAATTAAAAATAATCTTGCGGCTTTTAAAGAACAATACGACGACGATGTTCCAGTAACAGCTCACAATTTAATTAGAAGTGCAGAAGCTTGTTACATTTCTTCTTCAAAAGCAGTGGCTTTGGCAAAAAGAACAGGAGCGAGATTGCATATTTTCCATCTTTCTACTGCGAAAGAAATGGAATTGTTTACGAATAAAATTCCGTTAGAAGAGAAAAAAATCACTGCTGAGGTTTGCGTACACCACCTTTGGTTTACAGATGAAGATTATAAAACAAAAGGAAATTTCATTAAATGGAATCCTGCGGTTAAAACGGCTGATGATCGTGCAGAACTTTGGAAAGCTTTGAATGACGGAAGAATTGACGTAATTGCAACAGATCACGCACCTCATACCAAAGAAGAAAAGCAACAGTCATACCTGAATGCGCCTTCTGGAGGTCCGTTGGTACAGCATGCTGTTGTGGCAATGTTTGAAGCGCATCATCAAGGAAAAATTAGCGTGGAGAAAATCGTGGAGAAGATGTGCCACAATCCAGCTAAACTTTTCAAAATTGAAAAAAGAGGATTTATTAGAGAAGGATATCATGCCGATTTAGTAATCGTTAATCCGAGTCTGCCTTGGAGCGTGAAACCAGAAAATATTTTATACAAATGCGGATGGTCTCCGTTTGAAGGATATACTTTCAAATCTAGAATTACGCATACTTTTGTAAACGGCGAATTGGTCTACAACAATTTCAAAGTAAAAGATACCAGACCGGGTAAAAGATTATTGTTTGACAGATAAAAAATAACTATGAAGAATTTTGTAGTCATACTATTGGTTTTATTTCTTTCTATAAGCTGTAAAAATGATGTGGTAAAAGAGCCTGCAAAGCTTATTGATAAAGAAAAAATGATTGATATTATGTATGATTTATCTCTTTTGGAAGCAATGAGATATCAGAAACCATTGTCTTTGGATTCGATAGACAACGATCCGACCAAGTTTATTTTGAAAAAATATAAAGTTGACAGTCTTCAATTTGCACAGAACAACATGTATTATGCTTCTGATTATGAGAATTATAAAGATATGTTCGATCAGGTCAATAAAAGAATTGAAGTCAATCAAAGGGCCGCGGATTCATTAGCTAAAATTGATGAGAAAAAAGCAGCTAAAGCGGATAAAAATAAACCAAAAGAATTGAAAGAGGTTTCAAAAGATTCAGTTCGAAAAACAATTCCGAAAATTAATATTGACTCAATTAGATTGGCGCAAAGAAAACACAGAAGAGAGATTTAAGCTTCTCTTTTAATATAAAGATGAATATCAGTAAAAACCGTTCCTAGAGCGGTTTTTATTTTTTCGTTACTATATAGATTTTTCGAGTATGAAGCTTTTGCTGTGGCTTTGGTAATGCTTCTTTTTCTAAAGAATAAAGTTGAAAATATTCCGTCAGCAATCCACAACAGATTCATTAAAAAAGGTTTGGCATGAATATGAGGTCTTTTTATTTTAAAAACATCAGAAATCGTATTTAAAAGATCTTTAAAAACAATATTTTCAGCGATAAGCGTGAAACGTTCATTTTTAATTTCGCTTTTCATCAATTGAATGGTTATTTTGACTACATCATCAACTGAAATGAAGCCAGTGCTCCCGAGCGTATAGAACGAAAGGCCTTTTGAAACTTTTCGATAAATTTCACTGCTGCCTTCATTAAAAATATCCATCATTTTTGGAGGACCTAAAATTACTCCCGGATTTACAACAATAACGTTTAAGCCTTCCTGTTGCCCTCGCCAAACTTCCATTTCGGCGCCATATTTAGAAATGGCATAATCGCTGTGCGGTTTTTCGGGATTCCAGTCTGTTTCTTCTGTAATATACGTTTCGTGAGCAGCAATATCTCCTAAAGCCGCAATCGAACTGATATAGCAAAATTTTTCTACATCTTTGGCAATAGCAAAATTGACCATGTTTGCAGTTCCTTCGATATTGGTTTTTCTAAGGATTTCTTCGTCTTTCGGATCAAACGAAATAAAAGCGGCACTGTGATACACTTGTTTGATATCGATAAAAGCAGTTTCAAGTGAAGGTACGTCTAGAATATCCGCTTCAAGCCAATTGATTTTTTCAAACAAGTGGGCTTTTTTATAAAAATCAAAAACCGATTTTGTTTTCTGAATATTCTTTTCGGTTCTGTAAATTGCCCGAACATTTTCTCCATTTTCGATTAAATGAAGCAATAAATGCGCGCCTACTAAACCAGTTCCTCCAGTTACTAATATCATGTTGTAAAGATAAGTTTTTGTTTTTTTGCCGCAAAGTCGCAAAGTCGCAAAGTTCTTGTTTTTTGTTGGAAAGTTGCAAAAGCACAAAGGCAATAAGATTGAAAAAACCTTTGCATCTTAGCGACTTTGCAATAAACTATTTGTGAATCTTCGTGTCTTTGTGCCTTAGTAGTAGACTTTTTTGTCATTACCATTGACATTGATTACATTTGCGCAAATTATTTAAAAAATGAAGAATCTAGTTGAAGAATTAAAATGGCGCGGGTTATACCATGATAGTATGCCTGGAACGGAAGAACAATTGCTAAAAGAAGCAACCACTGCCTATATCGGTTTTGATCCAACTGCAGATTCACTGCACATCGGAAGTATGGTTCAGATTATTTTGTTGGTTCACCTAAAGAATTTTGGTCACAGACCAATCGCTTTAGTAGGTGGAGCAACAGGAATGATTGGAGATCCTTCTGGTAAATCTGATGAAAGAAACTTGCTTGACGAAGAGGCTTTGGCTAAAAACGTAGCCGGAATCAAAAGCGTTTTGTCTCGTTTCTTAGATTTTAATTCAACCGAAGCAAATGCACCGGTAATGGTGAATAACTACGATTGGATGAAAGAATTCTCTTTTATCGATTTTGCACGTGAAGTTGGAAAAAGAATTACCGTAAACTATATGATGGCTAAAGATTCTGTAAAAAAGAGATTTAGCGGAGAAGGTGAGGGAATGTCTTTTACAGAATTTACATATCAGTTAATTCAAGGTTACGATTTCTATCATTTATATAAAAACAACAATTGTATTCTGCAGATGGGTGGTTCTGATCAATGGGGTAACATTACTACTGGTACCGAATTAGTGCGTAGAATGGGAGGAGAAAATGCGAAAGCTTACGCCTTAACAACTCCTTTGATTACAAAAGCAGACGGATCTAAATTTGGAAAATCTGAAGGTGGAAACGTTTGGCTAGATGCTGATAAAACTTCTGTATACAAATTCTACCAATTTTGGGTAAACACAACAGATGCAGATGCTGAGAAATACATTAAAATCTTTACTTTCTTAGATAAAGATACTATTGATGCCTTAATTGAAGAGCATAAAACAGCTCCGCATTTAAGAGTTTTACAAAAGAAATTAGCAGAAGAAATTACTGTTTTTGTTCACAATAAAGAAGAATTAGAGAAAGCAATTCAGGCTTCAAACATTTTGTTTGGAAATTCTACTGCAGAAGATTTGAAAAAATTGGATGAAGCAACCTTTTTAGAAGTTTTTGACGGAGTCCCTCAAGCTGAAATCGCAAAAGCGGATTTAGAAAACGGATTGGATATTATTACTGTTTTAAACGAAAAAACAGGTTTCTTTAAATCGAACGGAGAAGCGAGAAGAGCTTTAACAGCAAACTCGATTTCTGTAAACAGAGAAAAAATAAAAGAAGATTTCGTTTTAACGGCAAATGATTTAATCAACAATCAGTTTGTATTGTTGCAAAGTGGAAAGAAGAATTACTTTGTAATTAGAGTGGTTTAACTGTTTAATCGGTTAATTGTTTAATCGATTTAGCACAAATCTTTTACAATAAATATATAAATCCCAATGTTCGAAAGAATGTTGGGATTTTTTTATTGAAAAAAACATTCCGTAGGAATGTCTCGTTGGTAGAAACGTTTGAACAGCACAGTGAATATATCGATTAACCGATTAAACTATAAGACCATCAAATTACACCCACGAATATCAGAATTATCAAAACGTCCCAATACCTCGAAAGAGTTGTTCGAATATTTTTTGCCTAAATCCTGCGTAGCTATAAAAGAACATGAATTGATATTGGCTAAATCAATTACGTTTATTCCGCCAGTTTTTCCATCATTCACGTAAGTAAGAGCGTCTTCAGGATCGCGAACTAAAATATGCATCCAAGAAGGACATTCAAAAACACCTTCGCCAAGAGAATAGGCTTGCGCTAAAAGTTCGGTCATTCCATATTCTGAATGAATAGATGAAACGCCAAAACCTTTGCATAAAATGTCGTGCAATTCTTCACGAATCATTTCTTTGCGTTTCCCCTTCATTCCTCCAGTTTCCATAATAATGGTATTTTGAAGATTGAATTGATGTTTTTCGATTAAATCTAACAAAGCATAAGTGACCCCAATTAAGATTACATTTTTACCAGCTTCGTCCAATTCAAGAAGTTTTTTGATTAAGTCGTCATGATTGTGCAAATAAAACCCGCTTTCAGGCTGATTAGAGAGTTTTATCAGATCTTCGACCATATAAATTAACGAAGAGCCTTCTCGTTCTAAATAAGACGGCAAAAGGGCTAAAACAACGTAATCCTCTATATTGCCGTAAAATTGAGAGAATCCTTTGCGGTAACTTTCCTCATATAGGGAAATATCGGTCACTAAATGTTTGCTGGTAATCATTCCGGTTGTACCACTGCTGGTAAAAGTTACTTGTGCAGGATCTGTATTAGAAACCACATTGTGACTTTTGAAAAACTGAATGGGTAAAAAAGGAATTTGCTGCAGTGATTTTACCTGCTGTGGGTTGATTTTTAAAAAATCACAAAAATCGCGATAGACTTTATTGTTCTCATGCTGAAAACGAAACACTTTTAGTGCTATTTTTTCAAATTGTTTCTGACTTGAAATGGTAAAGATATCGTTGGCTGTGATCAAAACTTTTTTTTGCAAAGATATTTATTTTTTAGTTTTCGGTCTCAGTTTTCAGTCTCAGTTTTCGGTGAGGATTTTTACTAAAAGGTATAATTGAAAGAAGTGTTTAGTCACGGTTTTCGGTCGCATTGTTAGACAAAGTTTATAAACTGAAAACTGAGACTGCGACTGTAAACCGAAAAAAGCTCCAAAGGAGCTTTTTTTATCTTATAATGAGTTTTCGTGTTGCCGATGCGTTCTGTTCGCTTATTTTGATGATATAAACACCAGGAGGCAGTTCTGAAACACTTAATTCTTTTGATACTAAATGCGCCTGCAATACTTTTTTGCCCAAAAGATCGAACACAATAATTTCTTTCTCTAAATCGTTTTTAGATGATATGTACACTTTTCCGTTTGTCACTGGGTTAGGATACAAGCTGAGACCCTCAATAGAAGTAGATTCTTGAGGTTTTGGTAATTGCTTACTATCTTGCGCCGCGACGCTAAGAGTAAAGAAAAATGCCAATAAGAAAGTAATATAAAAGTAGTTTTTTGCCATCGCATGTATTTGATTACCGTAAATATACAAAAAAAATTACAAAAATGACGCCAAAAAAAAACATCCTAAATATTTAGGATGTTTTTAACATTATGGACTCTAGGTGATTAGGAATAAACTGTAATTTCAGGGGAACAACAAGCGGTAAAATGAAAAAGCTGCCTGAAATATTCAGGCAGCTTTTCTATTTTTTAGAATCTAATTTTTATTATTTAGTCCAGTTAGCCCAAGTTGGTAACTCAGCTCCGTTACCAGCTCCAAGGTTTCCTGTAGTTGTTCCAGCTAATTTAGGACCCGTAAAATCAGTTACAGAAGCTCCAAAAGTATAGTTTGTGATAGTAAAGTTACCAGCAGCAAGATTTGCAGTTACACCTGCGTCTGCAGATAATTTAGCAAGAGCAGCAGGCATTCCGTCAGCAACATATACGTTAGTGTAAGTTTGTTTTCCACCACCTTCTTTGTAATTGATTGCTTTTTCGTCAGCTAAGAAAGTAGCCCCACCTTTAACGATAGAGATGTTGTTGATTTTAGCGTTTGTCATTGGAGTAGCTCCACTTGGATCTTTAGCGTTAGTAGACCCTTCAACACCAGCTTTAGAAACACCTTTAATGTATACGTTTGTAGCAGTACCTTGCCACCCGTCAGCAAAATCTAATGAATCATCATAAGAGTTAATGATTGTTAAGTTAGAAGCATTTACAGCTCCTCCAAAGAACTCAATTCCGTCATCACCACTTTCGAAAGCGTAAATATCAGATACTATAGTTCCAGAACCTACTCCGAAGAAAGAAATTCCATTGTATTCTTTTTCAGCAGTATATTTAGAACCTGTGTAAGAAATTTTTAAGAAGTTAATGTTTCCAGAAGAATCTGCATTGTCATTTCCTCCGTAGCTTAAACCACCTACTTCAGAAGTACCATTATCTCCAGTATTTACTTTACCATTACCAGCAATGATCAATCCACCCCAGTCACTTTGAGCAGGAGATGCTTTTCCAGAAGTCATAACAACTGGTTTAGCAGCAGTCCCATTGATGTTAATTTTAGCGTTTCTTTCTACAGCGATATATAAAGAAGTTGCTTCAGCAGTAGGAGAACTTTTGATTACTGTTCCAGCAGGAATTACTAAAGTAGCTCCACCTTTAACCACTAAGCCTCCAGTTAAAGTATAAGTTTGAGTAGGATCTAAAGTTACTGTACCGTCTTTAATTTCTCCTTTTAAATCGTCAACTTTTAAAACAAAAGAACTATTGTTAGTGTTTTTGTTATTATCATCAGAACTACAGCTTGTCAAAGTAAGTCCTAATATTGCAGCCATTGCAAATAAACTTTTTTTCATTTTGTTGTGTTTTATTGTTTTATTTATTCAAGGCAAAGTAAACGAACATATGTTTTTGCTGAGTTAAGATGATATTAACAATCCATTAAGTATACTGGGGTAAAAATGCATTGTCTTAATATAAAATTTACATTTCAATTTTGGATAAAAAAAAGCGATTGGTTATCCAATCGCTTCTTGTAATTTATTGAATATCTTTTTTTTAGAAAGTATAGTTTAAAGTAAGTCTAAGATCTGAACCTGCTTTGTAAGAAGTTACGGTGATGTCTCCTACAGACTCTTTTCCAGGTACTTCTCCCTGCTCTTGTACACGCTTAAAAGTTGGGTTTAAGATGTTATTGTAAATAAGACCAATTTTTAAGTTTTTAGTTAAGCTAGAGTTTACAATAAAGTCGAGTTTGTTTACGGCTTTATCAACCATGTTTCCAACTCTTGAAGTTCCAATTACAGCTAACTTATCTGAGAAATAAGAGTAAGATACTGTTGCTGAAAGATCTGTGTTTTCTGAAAACTCATTTAAGAATGATAAGTTCGCATTGGCAAGGAAATTAGAAGCTCCTGTTAATTTACTTGACGTAAAAGTAAAGTTAGCTCCAAAATCATTTTCATTGTTTACTTTGTCATTGCTCAGATCTTGTTTAGTGTATAAATATGATCCGTTTGCGTCAAAAGAAAGTTTTGTTTTTAAGTTGTCTCTTTTTTCAATTTCAAAAAGATCTTTTCTATATTCAACTTCAACCCCAGCTACAGTTCCTTTGTCTCCTGTATTTGCATAAGAAATATCATTTGAAGAAGAGTTCAAGAACATTTCGTTGATTGGGTTTTGAATGATTTTACCAAAAGCAGTTACCGAAATTAACTCACTTGCTTTAGGGAAAAATTCCCATCCTAAATCGAAGTTGTAATTTGTTGAAGCATATAATCTTGGATTTCCTTCGTATGCTTGTGCAACATCTTCGTAAATAATTGGCACTTTTTCTTTAAATTGAGGAAGAGTATAAGTCTTACTTGCAGAGAATTTTAAATTCTGTCTTTCATTCAAAGTATATTTTGAAATTAAGCTAGGTAAAATATTGAATTTAGAATCGTCAGAGTTTCCTCCAGATGGAACTGTTGTTGTGATATAGAAAACATTTTGATTTAATTGCTCTAATCTTGCTCCTAGTATTACGCTCAATCTTTCAGTTAAAGAATATTGAACATTAGCAAATGCAGCATTAATATCTAAATTTCCATTATATGTTTGGTGAATTCTGTTTGAGTAAGAAGACCCCCAATGTGCAGGATCTAAATAATTATCTACATGGTGAATGTCTTCTTTAGGGAAAGAGATCGAAGTTCTGTTTGGGAAAAATGAAAATTGCTGCATATCATAATCTACATCTTTGAATTTTCCTGAGTAACCAACTGTTACTTTTCCTTTATAAGTATCATCACTTCCTTTTTTGAAGTTATAAGAAAGAGCAATATTTGCAGCGATTTCATTTTCTTTCAAGTCGTGAAAAAATCTATGGTTATTAATGTTTGAATTCGTAAAAAACGTGTAATCAATAGCATTAGGCGCGTACACGAAAGAGTTCTGCATACGATCTGGAATTGCGCTATCAGAAATACTATATCCAACTCCCCAGTTTAAATTCCACTGATCGTTAAATTTGCTTTTTCCTGTTAATTGGTTTACCACCAATTGAGTTCTTTCAAAAGTTCCACGTTTGATAAAACCGCTAATTTGCTGTTGAGCATCTCCACCACCGTCAAAGTTAATATTAGTTCCTTCATACTCGCTATAGTCTTGCTCACTAGAGTTTAAGAATAAAGAAGTAAAGAAGATAGAATGTTTGTTATTGATTTTATAATCAGCAGTACCCATAACTGTTGTTGTAGTATTATGTTTGTAAGCTGTTCTGATAAAATCAGAATAAATATCTCCGTCTGAAGTAATACCTCCTCGACTGTAACCTTGAGTAAATTTGTTTTTTGCACTGAAAGATCCAGTAACAAAAGCACCAATTGAACTTTCGTCGTTTATTTGAAATCTTTTTCCTCCAGATAAAGTGTAAAAAGCATTTAATACATTTTTACTTTCTTGTCTGTCCCAGCTTGTTGAATAGCTGTAGGGCAATAGTGGAGAATCCGGAACTCCTACTTTCTTAAATCCTGCATAAGTAGGTCCGTCTTGAAGGTAAAAATGATCTTGTCCTAAAACATTTGTATTTGCACCAGTACCAATTGAAACGTTAATGAATGGTTTTCCGCTGAATTTCTTTGCACTAATGTCAATATTAGCTCCTCCAAAGTCAGCATAGTTTTGAGATTCAAAAGTTTTACTAATTCCGATATTATCTACAATGTTTGTAGAGAAAATTTCTAAAAGAATGTTTTTGTTTGCTGGGTTATTTGATGGTAACGGAAGACCATTTAAAGTAGTTACATTATAACGGTCACCTAATCCTCTAACGAATACGTTTCCAGAATCATCTTGTTTAGAAACACCGCTTACTTTTGCAACAGCGTTAGCAACGTCATTAACTCCTTTTCTTGCAATTTCTTCAGCACCAATAGCAGCTTTAAATTGAACTGCATTTTTTTGATCTAATAATAATGCCGATTCTTTTTGTTTGTTTCCTGCAGAAGATTTTACAACTACATCTTTAAGTGTATAACTTCCAGACGAAAGCCCTTGATTAACTGTTACAGTTTCATTTGCTTTTACAGCAACTGGAGCTTCAACAGATTCATATCCTAAAAAACTAAAGATTAAAGTATAATTTCCAGGATTTACGCTTAACGAATATTTTCCGTCTACGTCGGTATTTACGCTAATATTTGTACCTTTAACTAAAACATTAGCAAATGGCAGAGCTGCGTTGTTCATATCCTTGTCAGTCAGAACTCCAGAAATCGTACCTTTGTTTTGCGCGATCGAAATCGTACAGATAAATAATGCAATAAAGAGAAATCTTAAATTGAATTTCATTTTTTTCAGTGTTGTGTTTGTGTCTTATTATTTTTGTGCAAAGAAAGAACCGCTCTGTGAAGTCCATGTTACCGACTTGTTATGTTTTTGTGTTGTTAAGATTATCAAATTGTTACGAGATTAAATTACGGTTAACACCATTTTTTAAAGGTTCTTTTGTTAGTATATTTACCCTGTGAAATAAGAAATATCGAATGTTTAATGAAGAAGTTTCGATATAAAAATCTCAATTTTTGCTATTTATGAAAAAAACACAAACTAAGATTTTATTAGTTGACGATGAACCAGATATCTTAGAAATCGTTGGCTATAACCTTGCTCAGGAAGGCTATCAGATTGTTACAGCTTCTAATGGAAAAGATGCTATAGCAAAAGCGCAGAAAGAGCTGCCAGAACTAATCATTATGGACGTGATGATGGCAGAAATGGACGGAATGGAGGCTTGCGAGCATATTAGAAAAATTCCAGAGTTAAATAATGTTATCATAACATTCCTTACAGCAAGAAGCGAAGATTATTCTCAAGTAGCTGGTTTTGATGCCGGTGCTGATGACTATATTACTAAACCAATAAAACCAAAATTATTGGTCTCTAAAGTAAAGGCGCTGTTAAGAAGGTTAAAAGAACAGGAAGTTGTTACGGATACTTTAAATGTAGGCGGAATCGAAATTAATCGTGAGGAATACAAAATCATAAAAGGCAATGTAGAAATTGCTTTGCCAAGAAAAGAATTCGAATTGTTCTATCTATTAGCTTCAAAACCAGGGAAAGTTTTTAAAAGAGACGAAATCTTGGATAAAGTTTGGGGAAATGAAGTTGTAGTTGGAGGAAGAACGATCGATGTTCATATCAGAAAACTGCGCGAGAAAATTGGAGAAGATCTTTTTAAAACCATAAAAGGAGTTGGTTATAAATTTGAAGTTTAATAACTCACTATAAAGTTGAACCATATAAGTGATATAAGTTCATTTAATTATGGTTGCTTTCAAAATAAAAAAGCTCATTTTTGTCAAAGTTTTAACTTTGATAAAGATGGGCTTTTCAAAATTATTAGTTGTTCGAAAAAAAAGTTATTTTTAAATGAACTTATAGCACTTATATGGTGTAAAAAAGTTTTTAATGGTTTATTATTTTAAATATTTCAATGAAGATTAATTTTAAAAAAACATACAAATTTGCTATAAAATCGGCATTGTATATCAGTCTCTTTACAACAGCATTTGTGCTGATGTTGATGTCGCTATTTTATAAAAATCAATTAAAACACCAAGTTGCGTTTGGAATAATCTTCATTATCGTAATCTATATTTTTTCATTTCTCGTTTTGCAATATCGCGTAGAACGTTTTATTTACCGAAGAGTAAAGAAAATCTATGATGAGGTTTCATTGTTAGAATCAACAACCTTAATCAATCAGCCGATTAATACCGATATGGAAACGCTTTCGCGCGAAGTGAAAAAGTTCGCGACCGATAAAAAACTCGAAATCGAAATGCTTGAAATTCGTGAGCAATATAGAAGAGAGTTCTTAGGAAACGTTTCACACGAATTGAAAACACCTTTATTTACTGTTCAAGGTTACGTTTCTACTTTGCTTGATGGCGCAATGGACGATAAAAATATTAGAAAAAAATATTTAAAACGCGCCGAAAAAGGAGTAGAGCGTCTTATCTATATCGTAGAAGATTTGGATATGATTACTAAATTAGAATCAGGCGATTTGGATTTGAATATGACTGATTTTGATATTGTCGAATTAATTCAGAATGTCTTTGAACTGCTCGAAATGAAAGCAGACAAAAAGAAAATAAAACTGGCTTTTGAAAGTAAAAATGTACAGTCAGTCATGATTAGAGGAGATAAGGATAGAATTCAGCAGGTGCTGGAAAATCTGATTGTCAATTCAATTAAATACGGAAAGGAAGGCGGCTTGACTGAAGTTGGCGTCGTAAACTTAACTAAGAAAAAAGTTTTAATCCGCATTAGCGATAACGGCGAAGGTGTTGAAAAACAAAACATTCCCAGACTTTTTGAACGTTTTTACCGAGTGGATAAAAGCGGAACTAGATCTGAAGGCGGTTCTGGTTTAGGATTAGCGATTGTAAAGCATATTATTGAAGCACATAAAGAGAAAGTTTATGTAGAAAGTGAGTTCGGAATTGGCTCTGAATTCTCTTTTACGCTCGAAAAAGCAAATAAAACATCAAAAACTGACGTTAAAAAATCGTAACGTCAGTTTTGCTAAAAGCCCTAAAACAAAGGTGTTTAACACTAAATAAACATTCCGATTTAGGCCATAACATTAAATTTTTATTATAGTAACATCTGGTTAATGATTTCTTAACATAGGTGCTCCATCTTTGCATCCTGAAATTAAGGGAATTACAGAACTAATGATAAAAAGAAAACTATTGGCAGTTTTATTACTGCTAACTTGTGCAGCCAATGCGCAAGAAACAAACAAACAAGAATTGAATAAGCAGGATGTAAAAAACGAAGTAATGCGTATTTTAGATTCTATAAACAAAGCAAAACTTCCGGAAACAAAATCTGGAGGTGGAGTTGAGGAACATTGGTATGATAGAATCTCTTTAAGAGGTTACGCGCAAATCAGATATAACGGTTTGTTTTCTACAAATGATAAAGTTTCCTGTGAGCAATGCGATAGATCTTGGGGAACAACATCGACGGCTCCAGATGCAAAAGCAAACAACGGGCTTTTTATTCGCCGTGCCCGTTTAGTGTTTTCTGGACAAGTGCATCCAAATGTATTTTTCTATTTTCAACCCGATTTTGCGAGTTCGCCGAGTACAGGAATTCAGAACTTTGTTCAAATTCGTGACCTGTATTTTGATCTTTCTTTTGATAAGAAAAAAGAATATCGGGTACGTGTCGGGCAGAGTAAAATTCCATACGGATTTGAAAATATGCAGTCAAGTTCACAGCGTTTAACTTTAGACCGTGCTGATGCCATCAACTCTTCAATTTTAAATGAGCGTGATTTAGGAATATTCTTTTATTGGGCGCCGGCCGAAATCAGAAAACGTTTTGAAATGTTGGTTAAAGATGGCTACAAAGGTTCTGGAGACTTCGGGGTTTTTGCTTTAGGAGTTTACAATGGTCAGATTGCAAATAAGTTAGACGGAAACAGAGACTTAAATGTTGTGTCTAGAATAACATATCCTTTTGTTATCGGAAGCCAAATTATAGAACCTGGAATTCAGGCTTATACTGGTAAATGGGCATTCACGGGGGAAGTTTCGCCAGGAGTGGTTGTCAATGATCCGCAATACGTAAAAGATCAGCGAGTTGGAGCGACTTTCGTTTTATATCCACGACCATTCGGAATCCAGACGGAATACAACATCGGAACAGGACCTCGATACAATCCTGCAACCAATAGAATTGACCAAACCGATTTGAATGGAGGTTACGTTTTATTAAACTATAAATGGGATCTTAAAAAACAGCGTATTTATCCTTTTGCCAAATTCCAATATTATGACGGAGGAAAAAAATATGAAAAAGATGCTAGAAGTTATGTGGTTAGAGATTACGAATTTGGTGTAGAATGGCAGCCGATTAAAGCATTTGAACTTACAGCAGAATACGTAGTAGCCGACCGAACTTTTGAAGATAGTGTCTTGCCTGTAAACAGACAGCAAGGAAATGTTCTAAGATTGCAAGTGCAGTTTAATTTCTAAAATCAGTACGCGGATTAAACGGATTTTACAAATTCTTTTCACATAAAAAAAACCTCCAATTTTAATTGGAGGTTTTTCATTTTTATAAAATAAATCAGTTTTTATCAGCGTCTTTGCGATAGCAAATCCGTTTTATCCGCGTGCAATCAAGCAATTTTGTCCTCAAAAACTTTAAATAATGAATCCCAATCAATATTATTTTCAAATTGGGACAATCCTTTAAACGATTTTACTTTTGATAAATCTTCAATGGTAAAATCGTCTTGCATCGCATACGGTACAAGATTTTCTTCCTGAAGTTTTATCGCCAGATATTCCTGCTCATATTGTCCGGGTGTCGGAATAAAGAAGGCTTTTTTGCCCAGCTTTGCCAAATCCATTACCGTTGTATAACCCGAACGGCACAATACAAATTCACTTTCATTAAAAGTCTGTTCGAGCTGTTTGGAGTTCATGAAATTATAATAAGTAACATTTCCAGCTTGCCACTTTTCCTGTGATTTTTCTACTTTTCCTTGTACAAAAACCACTTTTCCAGGATATTTTGCCGCTTCTTTCTGCAGTTTTTCATCCAAAAAAGTACGCTGAGGTTCTGGGCCAGACAATATAATCATTAGATCATATATTTTTGGAGTTTCCTTTTTTTTCATGCGGCTCAGCGGACCGATGTATTTTAAATTCAGCTCATTATTTTTTAAATGACCCAAATCTCCCGTTAGGTTTATTTTTTCGTTGGTGTCAGGAACCCAGCATTCATTGTATTTTTTAATAAAATGCTGATGACATTTACTGGTAAACCAAGTCGTATTTCCTGTCATAACATTTAATTGGTGCGTAATAAAAACCGAAGGCACTTTTTTACTGATGACTCCCAATCTGTTGTCTGAGATAATACCGTCAATGCCATGTTTTTTGATCCAATGATTCACCATTTTTTTCTCATCCAAAATAGCAGTAATCATTTTCGGAAGATTTTTAATCAGCTTCCATTTAAAGTTTTTGCCATTTTTAGCATATTCAATATGATAAGAAGGCAGTTCTAAAGTTTGTATATAAGGAAATTCTTTTCGTAATAAAGCCAGAGCAACTCCATCAGAAGCAATAATCGGAATATAATTATTCTCTTGTAGCGCCTTGATAATAGGTATGCATCGGGTAGCATGTCCAAGTCCCCAATTTAGCGGAGCCACTAAAATAGTTTTATTCGCAGAATAATCTATACTCATTTTTAACAGTTTTAAAAACGAAGATAGAAAAATATGTTTTTTATGTTATTTCGGAGGTATTACCAAATTATTAATTTAAGGTGTTAAGTTTCTGAGTTGCTAAGCTTCTAAGTTCAAAGATTTTCTGTTTAGAAAACAAGAAAGCCGAACTATAGGTTCGGCTTAATTTGTTAATCTTAGAAGCTTAGCAACTTAGAGTCTCAGCATCTTAGAAACTTAATCTTGAATATACGTTTTATTTCCATTTTTGTTAATGTAGTATTTACCGCCTCTTGGACCTGTATATACTTTTTTGCCATTGTACTCGCCAGTTACTTTGTCTGGGACAGCAGGAGCTTTTTCGTTAGTTTCTTTTAAAGTTTTTGCGGCCGATTTTTTGGCAGCTGTTGCATCTTTTTTAGCAGCGTCAGCTTTTGCGGTCGTTTTCTTGGCATCGGCTTTGGTTTTGTCAGCAGAGCTTTTTGCTTTGTCAGCGGTACTTTTTGCTTTATCAGATTCTACAGTTGCTTTTTTGGCATCAGCTTTAGCTTTTGCAGCTTCTTTGTCGGCTGTCTTTTTTGCTGCGTCAGCAGATTCTTTTTTGGCTTTTGTCGAAGCAGCTTTTGCGTCATCTGCTGCTTTTGTAGATTTTGCTGCTTCCTTTTTTGCGTCGGCCGAAGCTTTGTCTGCACTTGCTTTCGCTTTTTTTGCTGAAGCTTCTGTTTTACTTTTCGTAGTTTTTGCAGTTGTTTCCTGAGCATAAAAATTAGAAGAGAAAACAACCATCAAACAGAACAATACTAATTTTTTCATAAGGTTAAAAGTTTAAATTTCAATTAAAATTAAACAATTTATTGTCATCTTTTTCGCAACACATTAAAAATATGCACGAAGCTGAACGTTTCCCGTATGAATCGTATTTCCCGTTTCGCTTTTTCTGCCCTGATAATTTAAATTGACATCCAAAAATGACGTAATGTTCTTTTGCAGAAGCAGTTTCCAAACCAAATTTGATCCCGCTTGAAGTCCTTCGAGCATCTGAAAACCGACTGATGAAAATTCATTTCCGTTAAATTTATTTTCATAAAAAGAAAATTCGCCATTCACCGTCACTTTCTTTTCGCCTGCATAAGAAAAAGAAGTTCCGATTCTATTTTGATCTAAAGTTTCGAAATTTCCCATCTGATTTTTTTTGTTTTGAAGCTCGTAAAAGAAATCCAATTTGGTGTTTTTTGAGAATAAATAACTGACTTTTGGTGCCAGTTGCCAGCCTTGAATATCATAGTTTTTTTCAACAAAATCTTTAGAAACCAAATCGGTTTTTATGGTTTTGGTGAAGAAATTAAATAGCCAGCTGTTTTGGTATAAATGGGTGTACTGAATTTGATGCGAATAATTCTGTACATGCTGCGAACCAACAGAAAGCAGACTTTTACCTTTATTAATCAAATAAGAATACGTAACCGAATGTTTTTGCTTGCCTCGATTGTAAAATAAACTATTTCTGAAACTCGAATTCAATCCTAAAATATTGTCTTCTGAAGAATCAAACGGATTCAATTCTAATTTTTCTCCATCGCTTTTCACCTTTCGATCCATTATAAAAGAGGTCTGATTGTAAAAATAAGACAGCAGTTTTTTAAAACCTTTTTCATTCTGCCATTGCAACGGATTTAAAGTTAAGGATTGCGAAAACTTATTTTGGTTGGTTTTGATGTAAACCTGATTTGGAAGAAAAACCCTTACATATCGCGCCTGATCTTGGTAAACCGCAACTTCAAATTCTTCCAATTCCTGAATTCCGTTGCCGTTATAATCATTCCAAGTATAAACACCTTGACCTGTCGGGACTTCTACATATGTAAATTCTTGCTGTGCAATAGTTCCAGAACTAGTTTCGTAAGCCGTTCCAATCTGCATAAACTGATTAAAAAAACGATCATTGTATAAAATTCTCGAATTTAATGAAGGTTCGTTCTGTCTAGATTTATCAGTAAAATCTAAATTTCGATAACTTGCATAAACGGCTAAATCAGTTGTTTTGTTCTGGATCAATTTTGATTTTAAATAATACGTCTGCGAATTATTAACGTGCTGTAATAATCCATTTTGCAAACTATCGTTTCGTCTTTGTAGAAAACCAACTTCAACAAAAACTTTAGTGCTGTCGCCGCGTCCGGTAAATACTCCATATTCTAAAAATCTTTGGCTTACAGCCGAAAACTGATTGGTAACTTTATCTTTTTGCTGATTGTCTTCCAATTGCATAGTTCCTCCAACCCAATTTTTTCCAAAATGATATTTAGTCCTGGTCTGGTTTCTAATGAACTTTGAAGTCGAAGTTGTGGCGTCAGAATTTAGAAAACTTCCGTTGTTTTCAATCGTCCAATTTTTCAATTTGAATAAAGCGTTTGTTGTATGCCTCGCTCCAGAATAGCTCTCACTAAAATCTAATTTCTCAAATTGATAAGTCAGCAAACCAATATTTGAAGTTTCTTTTTTCGAAAATAAGTCAAAATTCAAACCCGTAACCAAAAGGCTTTGATTGCCATACAGAGTTCCAGTTAAATTCCAATCGCGATTAAATTCAATATTGTACAAACGTTCTACCGATTTGAAATTCTGCTGTACATATTGATAATTTGCAAAAGCATCTAAATTCCAGCTTCTAGAAAAAAGGCGTTTTTTAAGATTGGTTTTAAAAGCCACCCCTTCATTATTAGCATCATCAATTCCAGAAAATAAATTCTGGTCATTATTGCTGACTGCCAATTCAAAATCAACCAACGTTTTCTCATTCGGATTATATTTCCCTAAAAAAGTCGCCACCTGAAGTTTCATTGGCGCGACAAGCTGTACAATTGGCTCGTAATTTCCTTGTAGAATTCCGTTTACAGGTTCAACATATTGATAAATACGTTCAACAGAATTATTGTTTTGAATAATATAATTTCCAGCATTCGCACCAACTTGACTAAATCTTACATTGTACAAAACATCGGCAGGATTATTTGAATATTCATAAGCTTCAACCGAATTGACCAATATTTTTTTGTACAGAATTTTATTCTCCGCATAGGTATCTTCATAGGCAGAAGGCGCTTTCATCAAATTAATATCATCTCCAGCTTGGCTTAAAATCTGAACTTGTTCTGGAGAAAGATTTTGCTGCAAAGGCTGATTTTTCATGTCATTTTCAGAATATACATAACCTCCAAAACTCCAGTTTTTGTTTTCATGCGTTGCGCCTGCGTATGTCACAAGACGATTGTAATTTCGTTCAGAATATTGGTATTCGACATTAATACGCATTTCTGAAGTGATGGTAAAAAGTGACGTAAAGACAATTTCTCCGGCATTGTAATCAATCACATAATCATTGTTTTCGCCTCTTTTTAATAAAACGCCGTTTACATAAACTCGTTCTGATCCCGAAATCACGAGAACATACAATTCGCCATTCTGGCCTTTTAATTTATACGGACCTTGATTGCCTTCTTGTCCTGTAAAAGTACTTTTGGCATATTGGCCTTTTACAAAAGCGACTGAGGCAAAAACATTGGTTTTACTTTTTTCGGTATCAAAATCGAAGTTGGCAGAAAGTCCTTGAACCTTTTTATTAAAGCCTAAAAATTGGGTTTTTCTATTTTCTAAAAAGACATCGCCGGCGCGAATGTTCCAATCGTCACTAAAAAGTTCTATGAAAATATTATCAAACTGATCGAGTTTCTGCGAATAACCGCCATCTTGCAGCGGAATATTATTATCTTGGAGTGAAGCTCTTAAACTCACTTTGTCCGATAGTTTTCCTGTAATCTGCAAGTCTAAATTGGAGTTTAAAACCGTACTTTGATTATTTCCCACCGTAACGCCTCGAGTAATGCTTCCAGAAGTTTCAAGTCCGTCAAAAGGAGTTGCTTTTTTTGCGTTTGAAGTGTTGTCTATTCTGTACAGTTTGTCTGTTCCAACATCACCGCTTACAATCTGATCCGATTTATAAAGGCTATATTCTTTGGTTAAGAAGTCAGGATAATTAAGATAATTGACAATCAAAGTATCTGAAATAGCTGGGTATTTTTCATTAAAAAGCAAATATCCTTTTTGAAAATCGACCTTATAGGAAGTCGAATCAACAGGTTCGTTTTTAGAATTTAGAATCTGAAAAAATCCAGAGTTGATGGCCACTTTTTCTAGATGAATGGTGTCTTTTGAAACTACTACTTTTTTGGTTTTGTACAGCGATTCAGTTTCCTGAGCCTGAAGCACAGAAAACCAGAAGAAAACCGTCAAAAACAGTAATTTTTTCAACATAAATACTCTAAACTGTAAAAAGTCAAAAGTAGTATTTATAATCAAGAAATTATGAGGCTTGTATTTATTGAAAAATGAAGCGTTTTGAGATTTTTAAAATCGGAGAGTAAAATAATTGCAGAAAAAATCTCATAGTAAGCGAATCTTTTTTTTAGCTTTGTTTAGGATATAACTAACTTACATTATGGATACTAGCAAAGAACTTTTATTCTTTTTTAGTGCTTTAGGAGCTTTCAACGGAATTATTCTCGGAGTTTATTTCTTCTTTTTTACCAAGAAAAAACACCTGACGAATTATTTTCTGGGTGCGCTTTTGTTTGCTCTAAGTATCCGAATTGCAAAATCTGTATTTGTTTATTTTCATCCGGAGCTGCCAAAAATGTATCTCCAGTTTGGACTAACAGCTTGTTTTTTTATTGGGCCTTGTTTGTATTATTTCGTCAAATCAGCGGTTGATGAAGTTCAGATAATGCCAAAATCTTGGAAGTTTATATTGGCATTTTGGGGAACTCTTATTGTTGGTGCGGGAATTTTGTACCCTTATGAAACTTATTCTGATCTATGGAGAAATTATTTTATACTGGTCATATACTTTCAATGGTTTGTTTACATCGTTTTTTCAGGATTTACTATTAGAAGTATTTTGAAGAAAATTTTCAGCAGCAAAGAAAAAACAAGTCCGTCAGAACTCTGGTTTGGGACATTGTACTTGGGAAATTTTCTCTTATTTCTATTTTATTTCTTGGCGATTATGGGAGCTTCGGCAGCTACTTATATAAGTGGCGCAGTGGTTTTTTCGTTCATTTTATACTTAGGAATTTCGATTCTTTTGTACCGAAAAAAAACAGACGATTTGTTTTTATTGAATGGAAAGATTTCGAATAAAAAAATAGATCCAGCAGAAGCGACAATCTGGTCAGAAAAACTGGAGAACGCCATGTATGAAAAGAGTCTGTACAAAAATCCGAACTTGACACTTCAAGATTTATCCCAAGAAATTAATATTTCAAGCCACCAACTGTCGCAGTTTCTGAATAACAATTTAGGAAAGAATTTTACGAGTTATGTAAACGAATTTAGAATCAGTGAAGCTTGTAAAATTATTACATCTTCAGATAAATTGACTCTAGAATCCGTTGGCTACGATGTTGGTTTTAATTCTAAATCTACTTTTTTCGCGGCCTTCAAAAAACATACGGGAACAACCCCACTTAATTATCAAATTCAGGCTTTACAACCTTAAAAGGGAGTATTAATTTATAAATCCGTACTCCTGATTTCGCTTTTTGCAATCTCATTTATTGATTTTCAGATGACTTTTGTTTCAAATAAAAGTCAAACAGCTAATCATTAAAATTTATGAGATTTCTAAAATGGGTTATCATTTCTATTTTTTTTCTTGCTTTTTCATCAATAGAAATAAAAGCGCAACGCTTCAAAAATGTTAAAGACAAAAGTTATTACAGCGATGATGTGATTCTCGGAAAAAAGCCATTAAAGTCTGCTCAAGATACTGTGCTTAGTAAAGAGAAAGAGCAAAATGAATTAAATGAAGTGGTTATAAAAAGCCAGCCTTCATTGCTAAAATATGGAGCAAACGGAAACATTGATGTCAATGTAAACGGAACCGTTCTGGCAACAAGCAGTTCGGTAAACGAATTGCTTGGAAGAGTGCCAAATGTTGTGGTCGCCGACGGAGAAATTAGCGTTGTCGGGAAAGGCGAAGCCATTATTTATCTCAACGGAGTTTTGATTAATTACGAACGGTTTGCCGCAATTCCAGTTTCTCAGATTCAAAAAATTGAAGTTATTTCCAATCCTTCTTCGAGATATGATGCCGAAGGAAAAGCGGTGATCAATATTATAACCAAACAAAATATGGATAGTGGTGTAATGGGAACTGTCAATCAGCATGTAACAGTGTCTAAATTTGGAGGAACGCTTTACAACACGCTTTTAGATTTTAATTATTCTAAAGGGAAATTCTCTTTTGTAACTAATTACGGTTTGCAGTTAGGAAGAAATCGCGAGCTGCTGTATACGACCAGAACCCGACCAAATCCAGATGATTTTATGAAATCTGAATTGACAACCGATTGGAAAAGAAGATTTAATAATTATTCGAATTTCGGATTAGGGCTTCAGTATAGTTTTTCTACAAATAATTATATTTCATTGGCTTATAGCGGAAATGTGAGCGATTTGGGCGGCATTACAGTAAGCAGGAATTCGATAACCAACAATTCAGGAAAAAGTTTTTATGCTACAGATGTTGACCGAAATGATGTTTTGTTAAATCAGTTTGCCAATTTGAATTATAATTGGATAACTGCTAAAGGTTCTACATTATTTATTGGATCACAATTTTCAAATTACAATCAAACGATAAGAGATTTTATTGAAGAAAACAATTTGGTAGAACAAACAGATTCTGAAAGATTTTTAAAGAATAATGTTGGAAGCAGAATCAATATAATAGCTGTTCAAGCCGATTATTCGAAGAAAATAAATGAAAAGACAAAACTCGAAGCAGGAGCAAAGTTTAGTAACGCCACGATAAACTCAGGAACAGATTTTTTGATTTCTGATGACGAAATAAATTTTGAATTCGACGATGAGCTTTCGAGTGATTTTAAATACAATGAAAAAATTGCCGCCGCTTACTTTAATTATATTATGACATTAAACGAAAAAGTTAATTTTTCGCTTGGTGCACGCGGTGAAAAAACAAGCTATAATTTGTTTACAAATGCCAACGGAATTCAGAAATTTGATAAATCGTACGGTAATTTTTTTCCAAACGCACTTTTGAATTTTGATCTTTCAGAAGATTGGAAAGGACATTTCTCTTATGTTTCCAGAATTACAAGACCCAGATATCAGGCTTTAAATCCGTATGTGATTTATCAGGATCCTTTTACTACAATTGAAGGAAATCCAAATCTGCTTCCAGAAAAAACACATGCTTTTGAAATAGGCACGATGTACAAAAAGTTCGATTTTAAAGTCGGTTACACTTATAAAATTGATCCTATTTCTGCAGCTGCTTTGCGAGGAGATACACCAAACAGTTATATTTTAAGAGCACTGAATCTTGAAAAAGGGCATACTTTTTTTACCTCGCTTTCCAGATCTTTCAACTTCAAATGGTGGAACTCTGTTAATACAGCCAGCATCACATGGCAGAAATCGGTAGACAATTATTATGCATTTGCTTTTAGTCCGGTAGAACCTCAGATTTATTTATATACTAATAATACATTTACGATTCCTAAACTTTTTAAGTTGCAATTTTTAGCTTGGTATTTAAGCGACCGCAGCTACGGATTAGGAAGCGAAAACGGCCGTTCAACCATAACTTTAGGAATAGAAAGAAATTTTTTTAAAGACGCACTAAAACTCAATTTTACCGCAAACGACATCTTTCATAAGTTTATGGTTTCAGGTGATTATAATGTCGGGCAAACCCAAATTTATTATCACCGAACCTATAGTACTGATTATTTTAAAATAATTGCAACTTACAATTTTGGAGACTCAAAAAAGGTGACTTATAAGAAAACTGAAATTGAACAGTCGGAGAATAATAGGACGAGGTAGATTACTTGATACTTTCTGATAAAATCATTAAAACAAGAATAAGCACAACGCAAAGAAAAACTGAATTAGGATTTGCAAAGTTGATCGTCCAGCCAAATTCTTTAATTCTCTTTGGAGGAAAAATTCTTTTATCTTCTGGATTGTAATAGAAAAGTCCCCATACCCAATTGTCTGGATCTTGTTTCCAATTGTTTTTGTTCTTTTTCAAGGTTAATTGTTGTGGTTCATAAATTTTATTAAGAGATGTTTTCTTTCCAATATTCACTGTAAAAATTATCTGTTTTCATTAATTCTTCATGATTTCCAAACTTTGTTATTGTTCTATTTTCCAATATATAAATCGTATCAGCAATATTTCTTAATTTATGTAAGCGATGCGAAATGAATAAAACCGCACAATCTTGTTTTATTTTTTGGAGTAACTGAATAGTGAAATTCTCAGTTTTTCGATCCATAGCTGAAGTGGCTTCATCTAAAATTAAAAATTGTGGCTTTTTAAAAAGAGCTCTGGCGAGTGCGATAATTTGTTTTTGTCCGCCACTTAAATTGATTCCTTCTTCACCAACAATTGTCATTAAGCCTTGTGGTAATAGGTCAAAATATAATTCAAAACCATATTTGCGGATAAAATCAATCATGTTTTCAAGCGTTTCTGTAGCTCCCAACAAAATGTTGTCTAATACATTTCCGTTGAAAATTGTTATTTCCTGTGGGACTACACCTAATAATTCTCTATAACTTTTTAATCCAATTTCAGAAAGCTTATATTTATTATTAACTGTTATATTTCCGATTTCATACGGATAAAAGCGTTTTAGTATTTGACCTAGTGTACTTTTTCCACTGCCACTTTCTCCAACAATTGCAATAATTTTGCCTTTTTCAATTTCTATATGTAAATCATGAAATAAAAGGCTTCGCCCTGGAAATCTAAAAGAAATATTTTGAATTGAAATTTTATTTATTTCAAAAATTTCTAAACCATCTTCATTTTCTTTTTCGATTGATGCAAATTCATACATTCTGTTAAAAGCTATTTTAGCTTCGTTTATCGGGATTGAAATTAACGCTAAATTTGCAATCGAAGGAAGTAAGGAGCCTACAATTCCTAAAATAGCCATCAATTCTCCTATTTTGATTTCTTTATTAAAAACTTGAATTGAAGCATAAATTAAAACTCCAATCAAAAATAAAACACTTGCAAAACCTGATTGCCATGATAGAGAAATATTTATTTTTTCTAAATTGAAAATTTTCTCCTGAAAACCAGAAAAAATATTTTGATTTAATTTGCTAAAAATATATTGTTTGTTGTAGTTTTTTATAGTTGAAATGCCTTGAATTGTATTGATGAAGTTGCTTTCTGTCAAAGCATAATTTTGCATAACATCCACTTGGGATTTTATAATGTTTTTATTATTCCTGTAAATTATATAGAAATAAATTGGTAAGCTTAGTAACGAAATTATTCCTAATTGCCAGGAAAAACTAAATAGAAAAACTAAAGAAATAAGTGCAACCAATGTATCAATAACTAATGAACTCGTTAAGGTTTTAATAACACTCTGTATTCGTTGTGTGTCATTTAATCTAGCTATTAATTCGCCTATTTTTCGTGTATGGAAAAAAAGTTTGGGCAATTGTAATAATGAAGAGAAAAAGGTATTATTTATTCGGTTGTTGAAATCTTTAGATTGTTGTATTAAGAAGTGCTGTCTTAAAATTGACAATCCAACTCTTGCAGAAAGTAGGATGAATAGTAGTGTGATTCCGGAAATTAATTTGTTTATATTATTTGAAGGCAATATATCGTCGATTAATTTTTGAGAAAAGATAGCCATTGCCATTCCTAGTCCAGCAACAAAAATACCAATGATTGTCGAAATGATTAATAGTTTAAAATCATCTCTAAGTAAGGTAATGAAGTACTTTTTTTTCGTTTTTTCTATTTGTTTCTCAGTTACAAATTTTGAGTTTGGAAATAGTAACAAGCAGTTCTTTGATTGCCATAATTGGTCAAGATTTTTTTCCGAGATATAATTTATTCCGATAGCTGGATCTCCAATTATAAATCCTTTTTCTTTATCATATTCATAACAGACTACATAATGATCTGAATTGTTTTCTGTTTTGATTTGTAGAATTGCAGGTTCTGTATTTTCTTTTAAAGTATCTGTTGAAATGTTAAATCCTTCGGCATCAAAACCAAGATTGTTGGCAACTTCATACAAACCAAGCATAGTTGTTCCCTGAGACGTTGTGCCACTTAGTTCTCTTAGTTTTTCCAGCGAATAATTGCCTTTATAAAATTTAATTATGGATAGTAAACAGGCAACTCCACAATCAGATCTGTCAAGTTGTAAAGTATGGGTGTTTCTGATGTGTTTTGAAATCATTGATAATGTAGCTAATGAAACTATATTTTATCTTTAACAATATCGTTTGGTGTAAAATAGAAAACGTTTGGTATTGGATTTAAAGGCACATGATCTTTTACAATATTTTTTAATCGAATTAGATTATAATACATGCCTTCAAATTCATTTTTGTATATAATACTTCCATTATCCCATTTTATATCACCTGGTAAACCTTCAACAATTATGAAATCAAAGAAAGCTTTTATTTTACCTTCTTTTTCTGCTTGTTTAACCACATAAGTCATACTTTGTATTCGCTCTGGAAAATCAAATATTGAGGCTCCATTCTGCAATTCATAAAATAAAAAATTGCATTCATCAAAACAAAAATGCTCAGGTCTGCTAAAAACAAGTTTATAATCTTTGCTTTGCTTAAATAATGTGTTGGTAAATTCAATATTTCGGTACAAACAAAATGTACCAGTTATGAAATCGTGTCTGCTACTTACAACATCATATTCTGAAAGTAATTCTTCAGTCATAAAATCTCGTATGTTGCCATAAACCATATCAATATCACCATGTCCCCAAAAATCATAGTCCTGTAATATGTCAGAAAAAATAAAACCATATGCAGGTTTGAAATCGCATAGTTTGTACGGATATTCGAGATTAACGGTAAAACCCAATTTTTGTGAAGCTAAATTTCGAATGTCATCAGGAGTTTTGTAAATAATCTTTACATTTTTGGGTTTGTTTGGAATAGTTTCGAGGTTATTGGTAATTATTATAAAATCAACAGTTGGATTGTAGACGCAAGAATGGACAAAATACGGAAAATACCATGGATAATCGCCATACCAACATGTAAGCATTGCAATAGAAGTTAATTTTGTCATTGTTTATTTATTTTCTTCAAGATGTGATCAATTTTTACTTGACCTTTTATTTTTTCTAATAATTGTTGTTGATTATTATAGATTACAATTGTTGGAAAAGCTTTAACATCAAATGTTTTAGAAAAGACAACTTGTTTGTCATAGATGAAATGAATGTTATCATGATTCAATAACTGATAATTTTCGGCAAATTTTTTGATTTTTAAAGGTGATTCAAATGAAATAAATATCAATTGTGTGTTTTTGAATTGCTCAATGTTTTTCTTAATTATTTCAACTTCAGTATTGCAAAACTCACATTCAGTATTAAAATATAAGAATATGGTTGGTGTGTTTTTTTTTAAGTTATGATTGTTGAATAAAACCCCATTGATATCCTCAAATGAAAATTCAGGTATTTTTTTGATATTTTTTGTGACCTCATTTTTATGATTTATTCTAAAAATTATTTTAGTTATCAGAAAGGATAAAAGAATCAAAACAGTTAGGGGCAAAAATATTTTTAACGGCTTTTTCATTTTTCTTCTTTTATAAATTAAGTGTAATTAAGAGTGAAAAACATTACTGTCGCAACCCATAAAGCTAATGATGGTATATAGCTTAAGCCAACTATTTTTAATCCATAGTCAGCATTTGTGTTTGTTATTTTGCCAATTTGATATGCCAAATAAATAATGTATGAGAGTTCAAATAAATTGAGTACCTGAAAAGGATAAATGAACCATGTTTCCAGATTTTTGTAACCCACAATATTTAAAGCTGATAAGGGGTAGAAATTTTGAACATCTATTAAATTGTAGTCAGGTTGAAAAAATAAAAACCAAAGAGTTTTAATTATTGGAACTAATAAAAAAATGAATTCTGTATTGAGAGCAATATTCCATATTTGTTTAAATTTCAAATCTCGGCTATTTAAGAATAAGCCAACATAAAGAATTGTTGCAATAATCGATGTTTTAAGTAAAAGCATTATTGAAATATAGAAATATGTCAACGAATGCCATTTATCCTGAAATTCAAAATACTTCTCGATTTGTTGTAATGTGAAAAAATCTGAAAGATAATCACGAATTAAACTATTTAGATGTAGAATCCTACTTGTTATTTCTGCTATAATTATAAGTAATATTGAAAGTATTATATATTTTGCAAAAGGACTCTTCATAAAGTAAATATTTTACGATTGTTAATAAAAGCACTACCTCTTTTGAGGTAATGCCTTTCTTTTCAATACTATTATCTAGTTAATCTAGCTATTCCAGCATGCTTTTGCCATTGTATTCCAAAACTGAGAAGTTGAATTAGCACCAACATTTGCCCACACAAACATGATACCCACTGTACCACAACCATATCCGCTTCCAGCCATAATGCTTTCCATTTCAGATGTAGTGAGTTTATTCCCAATATTTGCAAGACATATTTTTTTTACTTTTCTTTTTTTCATGATTTATGTTTTTTTTAAATTAAAAACTTACTTTTCTTTTATAAACATATACAACAATAACATGTTCCATATTATAAGCATTATGAGTAAAAAATGAATCCAAATATTGTCAATTTGAAAAAGCAATCTCTCATTACAAAAAACTAATATTGAAGCAATAATGTTAAATGAAATTATGAACAATTTTGATCCTATTTTTTTCATAGTGTTAAGTTTTAAAAGCAATTTGAAGATGCAGCAGAATAAAATCCTCCAATAGCTCCACCAGCAAATAGCATCCCAACACCACCTCCGATAGCTGAGGCAGCTCCCATGAATCCAATTCCAACGCCCATTAAAAAGCAATTTCTACCTGTACTCCCAGCCATAACATTCTCCATTTCATCTTTTGTCAATTTGCCTTCAATATTGACAAGACTCATTTTTTTGATTTTAGTTTCAATTTTTTCCATGATTATATAATTTATTGGTTAATATTAGATTATCAGAATAAATGATATAGCAAATTTATAATAGGTCACAAAAAAGTCTCAACCGAAAATCGGTTATTAAAAACCTGAATTCGAATAATTGTAAAATAATTCTTATGTTTATATTTGTTTTTTAAATTGTTAATTATGAATAAAATTGTAGGAGATAATCTAAAAGTTTTGAGAAAATCAAAAAATATGTCGCAAGAAGAGGCTGCGGATCATTTGAAAATTTCTCAATCGGCTTATGCTAGAATGGAACGTGGAGAGAGTACATCTTGGGCTATCCATTTTAATAAAATATGTCAGATTTTTGAAATATCTCCAGAAGAATTAGTTCGAAAAGGATTAGGAGATTCTGTTTATGAAAGTCTAATGAATACAGAACGACAAACAGAGATTGCAATGTTAGGGGTTTATAGAAAAATTATAAAGCAATATGAGTTGCAAATTCAAGATTTGAAAACCATTATAAGACACTTAAATAAAGGCAAAAATTAAATAATTGGGAGTTAATTTCTTCTTCTTTTCAGTTGAGTATAGGTTATAAGAATTCCAACTGTAGATAAAAACGGACCGATTACTAATCTGAAATCTGAAAAAGAGATGTCTTTTATGTCTTTTGCAAGTAATGGACTTAAAGATATACTGATGTATAATAAACCAAGAATAATGAAAACTAATAAGAAGCCTTTTTTGCTCATTTTAAGTTCTTTAGAAAGAAAAGTAAATATAATCAAAAATTGACTAAATAAAGAAAATTCTTTCGAAATAAAAAAGACCTCACAATTATGTGAAGCCTTTTCAATAATTTTCGAATTAAATAATTACCTTTTATAAAGCAATATTAGTTTAATTCTTTAGTCACAATCTGCATGGTTTCACGGCTAACTTGTTTCAACAAAACTTCTTTGTTAGCTTCAACAGTTTGAGCAGCTTCTTCTGTAAAGTGACGAATAGTATATAAGGTTACATTCTCACTATATTCTACTTTGAATTTTTTAGAAAGAATAGCATTCAATTCTGGGAAATTTCCAAATTTATCTTCCACACAAACAGAGAAACTAATTGCTGAGTTCTGGATCAAATTCACTTTGATTTTGAATTCGTGGAATAAACCAAAAATCTCACTAATGTTTTCTTCCATGATGAAAGAGAAATCAATTGATGAAAGAGAAATCAAAAGTTGTTCTCTTTTTACAATAAAACATGGATATTGAGGCTCCAAATCTACGCCTTTTGATACACAAGTTCCTTTTAATAAAGGGTTGATAAACGATTTTACGTATAATGGAATTTCTTTTTTCTGTAACGGCTGTAATGTTTTTGGGTGAATAACCGTTGCTCCGTAAAACGCCAATTCGATAGCTTCACGATATGAAATTTGGTTTAGCAAACTTGCATTTTCAAAATAACGAGGATCGGCATTCATAACTCCAGGAACGTCTTTCCATATCGTTACACTTTCAGCATTTAAGCAGTAAGCAAAAATTCCAGCAGTATAATCAGAACCTTCACGTCCAAGAGTTGTAGTAAAGTTATTTTCATCTGCACCCAAGAAACCTTGTGTGATGTTTAACTGTTTTCTTGGAACATTTTTGCTGATATTTTGCTGTGTAGTTTCCCAGTCAACTTCAGCATCTCTATAGTTTGCATTCGTTTTAATGAAATTACGAACATCAAGCCATTGCGTCTGAATTCCTCTGAAATTCATATAATGACTTAAGATATTAGTCGAAATCAATTCACCAAAACTTACCACCTGATCATAAACAAAGTTGTAATTTGGAGATTTATTATGGGCCAAGAAGTATTCTAATTCGTCAAACTGAGCATTTACAGCCGCAAAAACAGCATGATTTTCATCTTCAAACAAATCCAATAAGATCTGATTGTGATATTTTTTAATTTCTTGAACAGAAGCATTTAATTCTGTCGATTTTTCAAAGTAATTCTTGATTACAACTTCAAGAGCATTTGTTGTTTTTCCCATTGCCGAAACTACAAGAATTACGTCTTCGTAACCTACTTTTTGTAAAACGTCATAAACGTTTTTAATTCCATCTGCATCTTTTACTGATGCACCACCAAATTTAAATACTCTCATTTTTAATTTTAGATTTTTAGATTTTAGATTCCAGATTTAAGGAAATCTAGTATTTTATTTGTTGCCACGAATTTCACTAATTTCCACTAATTAATTCGTGCTAATTTGTGAAATTCGTGGCAAAAAACTTTTTATAATTTTTCTAAGAATGCATTAACTCCAGCTTCATCCATTTGAACGACCTGCCAATCGTCAAGGATTTTTGCGCCCGAATTTTTATAAAAATTTACAGCTGGAGTATTCCAAGCCAAAACATTCCATTCCACTCTTCTAACATTATCTCTTTTTCCTTGTTTCATGATTTCAGCATAAAGAGCAGAACCTAAACCTGTGCCTCGCATCTTCTCTTTTACGATCAAATCTTCAAGATGTATGGTTTTTCCTTTCCAAGTAGAATAGCGGTAATAATACAAAGCTATTCCAACAATTTCTTTCTGTTTTTCTTCATTTTCGATCTCCGCTACAAAAACATTAAATAATGGTTTTTCGCCAAATCCGTCACGCACTAAATCTTCCTCTGTAATGACAACCGCATCAGGCTCTTTTTCGAATATAGCCAGCTCCTGAATAAGCCCTAACACCGATTTCATATCTTCAGGATTTCCTTTTCTAATATTCATATATTCTTATTTTTAACTATTTATTATCTAAAAAAGCGTCATTTTATTGGATGCTTTTTGCAGATTGTTAGCAAATATACAATAGTAGCAAACAAACAAAATAATTTTTAAATCATTCTCACAAAATAAGCGATATTTGTGACTTAAAAATAAAACTATAACGATTTAGAAATGGAAGAACGCAATAAAACACTGGGAGAGTTTATTATTGAGAACCAAAAAGCATTTCAGTATTCGTCGGGAGAGCTCTCGCGAATTATCAACTCTATTCGATTGGCGGCAAAAGTGGTCAATCATAAAGTAAACCAAGCGGGTTTAGTAGATATTGTGGGCGCGGCAGGCGAACAGAATGTCCAAGGTGAAGACCAGCAAAAATTAGATGTCTATGCAAACGAAGTATTTATCCAGACGTTAATAAACCGTGAGATTGTCTGTGGTATTGCTTCAGAAGAAAACGACGATTTTATTACAGTTCAGGGGAGCGACAACTGTCATAATAATAAGTACGTGATCTTAATGGATCCGCTAGACGGATCTTCAAACATTGATGTAAATGTTTCTGTGGGAACTATTTTTTCTGTTTTCAGAAGAGTTACTCCAATAGGAACTCCGGTAACTAGCGAGGATTTTTTACAGCCGGGAATCAATCAAGTTGCAGCAGGCTATGTGATTTATGGAACTTCAACCATGCTTGTGTATACGACAGGACATGGCGTAAATGGTTTTACGTTAAATCCAGCGATAGGTACATTTTATCTTTCGCATCCAAACATGAAATTTCCAGAAAATGGGAACATTTATTCGGTAAACGAAGGAAACTATGTTCATTTTCCGCAGGGAGTAAAAAATTACATTAAATACTGCCAGCGAGAAGAAGGAGACAGACCGTACACTTCGAGATACATTGGAAGTTTGGTAGCCGATTTTCATCGAAATATGATTAAAGGTGGAATTTATATTTACCCTACAAGTTCGAAAGCGCCAAAAGGGAAGTTGCGTTTGCTGTACGAATGTAATCCGATGGCGTTTTTGGCAGAACAAGCAGGAGGAAAAGCAACAGATGGTTTTGGAAGAATTATGGAAATTCAGCCAACCGAATTGCACCAAAGAGTGCCTTTCTTTTGCGGGAGCTATAAGATGGTAGAAAAAGCTGAGGAATTTATGGCGGCTGAGTGAGTGATCAGTTTTTAGTGTTCAGTCACAGTCGCAGTTTTCAGTCTGGATTTTAAATATTAAACCCGACAGGTTTTTAAAACCTGTCGGGTTTTGTTTTTTTAATTTTCGTTAGCAGTCAAGTTTCAGTACAAGAACTGAATACTAAAAACTGATTACTGAATACTATTTATGCATATGTTGCATTTCGTAGATAAAAGTATCTGCATCTACTTTTTTGTCAACCAATGACAATGCTTTTGCAATAATATAGTCTACGTTGCTTGGTGTAAATCCAAGGGCAACACTTATCTTTTTTAGAAGTACTTCTTGTTTGTCTTCAAGCTGATGGTCAACATGCACCATGCGAGTTAGGTCATATAAACGCTCCAAGCGTTGAACATATGAATAAGGTGGATTGATCGGATATTTTAAAGGATCGCTAAGAATTTCTTCATATTCCGATTCTGTAATTTCTAAGCGAGAAGCAAGTTTATCTAAAAAGGCTTTTTCTTCTGGATAAACCACCCCATCAGCTAAAGCTACGCGAACAATAGCAGAAAAGTGTCCTTTGTTTCTTTGCTTGAATTCGCTATCAAATAATTCTGAAAATGACATAATGATAAAGTTTTATTATAACAAATATAATCCTATTTTTAAATTATTGATTTTAAATTTCTGCTAAAATTTAACTTATTTTTATTGCAGGATTTAGTAGCCCGAATCTTTAATTTTGAAAATTAATCGTAAGTTTACAACCCCTAATTATTTAATTACATTATACCTATGTCACAATTTTGGATTTATTTTCAAATAGGATTAAAACACGTTTTAGACATTAATGCTTACGATCACGTTCTTTTTTTAATCGCCTTAACCGTTCCGTATCTTTTTAAAGACTGGAAAAGAATTTTCTTATTGGTTTCTCTTTTTACAATTGGCCATACCTTGGCTTTAATTCTTTCTGTTTACGGCATAATTGCCATAAAAGTGAATGTTGTAGAATTCCTGATTCCGATTACAATCTTGATAACAGCTCTTTATCATTTGTTTACGGCCGGAAAGACCTCAAAAAATGATGGTGTAAATCTAGTATTTTTCATAACTTTATTCTTTGGAATTATTCACGGACTAGGTTTTTCTAATTATTTCAAAACAATTTTAGGAGGTTCTGCCACCTCAAAATTGTTGCCTTTAGGAGAGTTTGCCTTAGGAATAGAAGCTGCTCAGCTGGTAGTAGTTTTTGTTGTTCTGGTAATTTCATATATAGTGCAGACAGTTTTCCGTTTTTCAAAACGCGACTGGGCACTTGTAATGTCGGCTTTTATTATCGGAGTTGTAATTCCGATGATTATTGAAAGCCCAATTTGGAACAGATAAATTAAATGGAAGTAAAAAAACTGAATAAATACGATAAAGCATATCTGCGAATTGCAAAAGAGTGGAGCCTGCTTTCTTACTGTAAGCGTAAACAAGTCGGTGCCATTATTGTAAAAGATAGAATGATCATTTCTGATGGTTACAATGGGACACCGTCAGGATTTGAAAATTGCTGCGAAGATGAAAACGGATTGACACGTTGGGATGTTCTGCATGCCGAAGCAAATGCAATCCTGAAAGTAGCAAGATCAACGCAATCTTGTGAAGGAGCAACATTGTATATCACGCTTTCGCCTTGCAAAGAATGCAGCAAATTAATACATCAGTCGGGTATAAAAAGAGTGGTATATCATAATGGATACCGTGACGATTCGGGAATCCAATTTTTAATAAAAGCAGGGGTAGAAGTAGAACATATTCCTGTTTTGGAAGAATAATGAAATTTAATTCGAAATATTTGCCAATCGTAATAGGAGCGACTTTTGCTCTTGGAACAATTGCCGGAAGCTTGATGAATGCTCCTGCAAGTGACCAGCTTTTGGCTAAAAATTACTCCAAAACTAAACTTAACAAACTCATTGATTTTATCAATACCGAATATGTTGATAGCGTCAATACCGATTCGATTGTAAACCTTACAGTCGATAATATTCTTTCTAAATTGGATCCGCATTCAGTTTATATTCCGCCAAGCGAACAGGCTGAGGTTGCCGAAAGCATGAAAGGAGATTTCGTGGGAATCGGAATCAATTTTTATATGTATAAAGATTCGGTTGCGATCATAAAGCCAGTAGAAAACGGTCCTTCAGCAAAAGCAGGAATAAAATCTGGCGATCGAATTTTATTTGCAGGAAAAACCAAATTGTATGGCAGAAAATTGCCTTCAGATAGTTTGTTTTCTAAATTAAAAGGACTTCAAGGTTCAGAAATTGAATTGACTGTTTTTAGGAAATCAGAACAAAAGAAACTAAAGTTTAAAGTAAAACGAGATATTATTCCAATTAAAAGTGTTGATGCTTCTTTGCTGATTGGAAATAATGTGGGGTATATCAAAATAAACCGTTTTGCCGAAACTACTTTCAATGAATTTAAAACTGGTTTGACTAGATTAAAGCAAAAAGGAATCCAGTCGCTTGTAATTGACCTTCGCGATAATGGAGGCGGTTATATGGAAGAAGCGATAGCTATTGCCGATGAGTTTTTAAAAGACAAACAGTTAATCGTTTTCACTAAAAGCAAAAACGGCTCAACTGAAAAAACATACGCAACAAAAGCAGGAAGTTTTGAGACAGGTAAAGTATATGTTTTAATTAATGAAAATAGCGCTTCTGCGAGCGAAATCTTAGCAGGAGCCATTCAAGATAATGATCGCGGAACTATTGTCGGAAGACGTTCTTTCGGAAAAGGTCTTGTTCAAAGAGAAATGGACTTTAATGACGGATCTGCTGTGAGATTGACTGTAGCACGTTATTATACACCAACAGGAAGATCAATTCAAAAGCCGTATAAAAAAGGAAACGAAGAATATTTTAAAGAATCGGAATCTAGAATTGCTACTGGAGAATTATATGCAAAAGACAGCATAAAAGTAGCAGATTCTTTGAAGTTTAAAACTCCTAAAGGAAAAATCGTTTATGGCGGCGGCGGAATTGTTCCAGATGTTTTTGTCCCAATGGAAGCAGAGCATGGAAATGAAAATGTTGCTTATTTATTGCAAACAGGAATTGTTGGCCATTTTGTCTTTGAAGAATTAGATAAAAATAGAAATGCTTTTGCGGGAGATAATTTCAATGAGTTTTTGACTAAAATGAAAGGCTCAGATTTTTATTTCAAAAGATTTAAAAACTATATTTTAATGACAGGTTTAGATTTGAAATTGGATAAAACGAAAGCGCTCGTAAACCGTCATATTACAGCTGAATTTGCACGACAGCTGTTTGGAGAATTGTATTATTATGATGTAATCTTGAAAGATGATGCCATGATAAAAACAATTCTAGCTCCAAAGAAATAACTTCAATCTTTATATCATGAAAATAGAAACCGTTGTTGATGCAGAAATCGAACTCTTGACTGCAATTAAAAAATCGGATGTTATGGCTTTGGAAACAATCCTTCATGATGATTTATTGTTTAATATGCCCGACGGACAAACCATAACGAAAGAGTTTGATTTGGAATCATATCGTTCAGGAAAGTTAAAAATTAATTCTTTGGAAGCATCAGATCAAATTGTCAGTATAATTGATGATTCGGCTGTTGTTGCTGTTACAGTTGCCTTAAAAGGCGCTTATGACGGAAATGCAATCAGCGGAGTTTTCAAATATTTAAGGGTTTGGAAAAAATCGGGTAAGAATCTAAAAGTTATTGCAGGGAGCTGTGTTCAGTTGGCGTAAAGTTTGATGCAATAAAATAATAGTAACTTAAAATAAAACTTTGCGAACCTTTCGTAAATCCTCGCGAACTTCGCGGTTAAACTAATAATATATGAAAAATTTAAAAAGAGTAAGTTTTCTAGTGCTTTTAATGACTTTTGTAATCTCTTGCACAACTATGAAAAATGATGCTAATGCTGTAGTTTCAGGAAAAGTAGACGGTATAGAAGCAGGTAAAGATGGTTACACGGCCAAAATTACAACAGACGCAAAAGAAGTTTACTTTGCAACAATCAGTATTGTAAACGTTGGCGGGCCTCAGAATTACAAACAATTAAAAATTGGAGATGTAGTGTCTGTAAAAGGAGAAAAATGGAAATCTGAAGATGAAAACCATATTAAAGTAACAGAAATCGTTTCGGTTAAATAAGTTAACCATAAAGTTTTAAACCATTAAGAGATTAAGTTTATTAAGCTGTATAGCTGTTTTCTTAATCTCTTAATGGTTTTTTCTGTTTGGAGTTTTTTCTTAATGAAACTTGGTAATTAAGTTTGCATCAAAATAGAACTTAATTTATCTTAATCTCTTAATGGTAAAAACAAAAAATTATCGAGTGCTATCATGAGCGTGAGTCTGTACGCCGTTATTCCATAAAGTAAGAATGTCTGTCGCTACAGCAGCGCCACTTCCGGCTGCAATTGCCAATTGACTTCTCCAACCCGCTAAAGTACCGATTACATAAATGCCGTCAGCAACTTTATGGTCTTCATTTTTAAGCTGTATACGCTGTTTTTCTGGAAGCGCTTTTTTGTGAGGTTCAACAAATTGCATCAAACCTTCAATGTCGAAAGTATTGGCAGAACCAATTCCGACCACGATATTTTTTGTTTGGTATGAATTCTTGTTGGTTACTACGGTAAATTCTGGATAACTGCCTTCAATTTTCATTACTTTTTCATTTGAAATCTGAGTAATGTGCGGGTAAGTTGTTACTAAATGCTGTGTGCTTTCAGTTAAAAGTTCAGAACCTAATTTTCCTGGTGTAATTCCGTGAGCGTTATAAAATACTGCCTCTTGTAAAGAAGAATTTTTCTGATGAGTAAAAATTCCGATTTTTTTGTCAGTAACAAAAGTTTTGTTTTTTGCGGATCCTAAGACAAGAGCACAAGACATGCCAGATACTCCTCCGCCAATAATTAAAACATCAAACATATTATCTGTTGTCATTCATTTTTTCTTCAATTCTTTTTGAAATTCTAAAAATCAAAAGAATCAAAACAGCGCAAAATGAAGCGGCGATTCCAATAAAAGCTACCATGCTATCTCCTTGAAAAGGGTTTTTAAAGTCTAATAGCGTAATATTAAAAACGATTAAAGCTAATGCCAAAAGCACTAAGATTGAAGTGAAAATTTTCATAAGGTTGTCTTTGTTTTTGTCTAAAATAATAAAGTAGAACTTTATGGGGAAATTGCCTCAAAGTTGTATTTTAGAAATTTTACGGGGTAAATTTATAAAAATAAAATTTAGACAAACAAACCTTTAACATTAGCAGCGAATAATTTAACAGCAATTGCTAAAAGTATTACTCCAAATGTCTTGCGAACCACTCCAAGTCCGTTTTCTCCCAGTAGATTTTCGATTTTTTTAGAAGACTTTAAAACGATGTAAACTAGAATAATATTTAATAAAATGGCAATGATAATATTGATGGTATGAAACTGTGATCGAAGTGATAATAAAGTGGTCATTGTTCCTGCACCAGCAATTAGAGGAAACGCCAGCGGTACAATAGAAGCAGACCCTGGTTCTTCATCGCGATAGATTCTGATTCCTAAAATCATTTCTAAAGCCAAAAAGAACAAAACAAATGATCCTGCAACGGCAAACGAGTGAACGTCGATACCAATCAAATTCAGTAAGCCTTCTCCAACAAAAAGAAAAACAATCATGATAGCGCCTGCAACAATCGATGCCTTTTCAGACTCGATGTGTCCAACTTTTGCTCTTAAATTCACAATAATCGGAATCGAACCAACAATATCAATTACGGCAAAAAGCACCATACTAACGGTAATGATTTCTTTAAAATCGATTTCTAACATATCGCTTTGATTTTTAGGGTTTAAAAAACTGCTGCAAAAGTAGTTAATAAAGTTAGGTATTTTTTCAATATCATGTACTTTTGTTATAAAAACATGTTTTAATAGCTAAAAAAGTGATATTTGTAACAATTGTTATTTTCTTTTGCATTTAGTAAAACTTATAATAGGATTAACCGCAAAGCACGCAAAATTAAATTCGCAAGGTTCGCAAATTAAAATAGGTATTGGAAATGTGTGCGTATAAACTTTGTGAACCTTTGCGCAAATCCTTGCGAACTTTGCGGTTAAATTTTCATCCTATTTTATCTCCTTTCTTTGACTATCTTTGCATTTTAAAATTTACAGTATTTAATATCATGTTTCAGTTAGGTAAAACTATTATTTCAGAGGACATTCTGGAAAAAGAATTTGTGTGCAACTTGTCTGCTTGTAAAGGAGCTTGTTGTGTGGATGGAGATGCGGGGGCGCCTTTGAATGAGGCTGAAACTAAAATCTTAGAAGAAATTTACCCAAAAGTAAAACCTTTTTTGCGAAAAGAAGGAATTGAAGCAATCGAAACACAAGGAACTTGGGTAAAAGGAACAGATGGTGATCTAGAAACGCCGCTGATTGATAATAAAGATTGCGCTTATGTGATTTTTGACGGGAAAACGGCACTTTGCGGAATCGAGCAAGCTTACAATCAAGGAGTAGTGGATTGGAAAAAACCTGTTTCTTGTCATTTATACCCAATTCGAGTAAAAGACTTCACAGAATTTGCAGCTGTCAACTATGATAAATGGGATATCTGCGATGATGCTTGTTCGTTAGGAAAAGAACTTGAAGTTCCAGTTTACAAATTTGTAAAAGAGGCATTGATTCGCCGTTTTGGAGAAGACTGGTATTTGGAGCTAGAAAAGGTAGCTGAAGAGCTTAAAAATTCTTAAAAATTAAAGTGTAATTTATACCTTTTTCTCTCTTCATTTTTTGACTCAAAAAAACAAAGTTTTAACTCAAAAAAAACTTTTTAAAACTATTTAAAATTTCTTGCTTTTTATATTTAAAAGTCTATATTTTACGGGGCTTTCAGGTATGATTATTGGTTTTAAATGTTTCATTTACAGTAAATTAATTATTGTATGAAAAATGTTTCAAAAAATTAACGTTGTTAAAAACTACAGCAAATTGTGAATAAGTTTGACTTTCATTTTTGGCGTTAATTGACAATCTTTGTAGTCTATTGAATTAGCAAAAAATTCGGTATAAAAATTAAACAAAAATTGTCATGTCTCAAGTAGAACCAATCTTACAAGAAAATAAAAATCGTTTCGTTATTTTTCCTATCAAACATCATGATATTTGGGAATGGTATAAAAAAATGGAAGCTAGTTTCTGGACTGCTGAAGAAATCGATTTGCACCAAGATTTGACAGATTGGAATAACAAACTGAATGACGATGAAAGATATTTCATTAAACATATTTTAGCATTCTTTGCAGCTTCTGACGGGATCGTAAATGAAAACTTGGCTGAGAACTTTGTAAACGAAGTTCAATATGCAGAAGCGAAGTTTTTCTATGGTTTCCAGATCATGATGGAAAACATTCACAGCGAAACGTATTCTTTATTAATTGATACTTACGTTAAAGATGAAGCTGAGAAAACGGAATTGTTTAATGCTTTAGAAGTTTTCCCGGCTATTGCTAAAAAAGGAGAATGGGCTTTAAAATGGATCGAGTCAGATTCATTTGCTGAAAGACTTATTGCTTTTGCTGCAGTTGAAGGAATCTTTTTCTCAGGAGCTTTCTGTTCAATTTATTGGTTGAAAAAACGTGGTTTAATGCCAGGTTTAACATTCTCTAATGAATTGATTTCTCGTGACGAAGGCGTACACTGTGATTTTGCTGTTCACTTGCACAATCACCATTTGGTAAACAAAGTGCCAAAAGAAAGAATCAAAGAAATTATTGTCGATGCCTTAGATATCGAAAGACAATTTATTACTGAATCTCTTCCGGTAAGTTTAATTGGTATGAACGCTACTTTAATGACACAGTACTTAGAGTTTGTTGCCGATAGGCTTCTAGTAGAGTTAGGTTGTGAGCGTGTCTACGGATCAGCGAATCCATTCGATTTCATGGACATGATTTCTCTTCAAGGAAAAACTAATTTCTTTGAAAAACGTGTTGCGGAGTATCAAAAATCAGGTGTGATGAACAATGACAGCGATGCTCAAAAAATTTCATTCGATGCAGATTTTTAGACAACAAAAAATATTTTAGCGTCTATCTTCTAGAGACACTAAAAAAAGATTACAGATTATTTTTAAAGGTTGAACCTCTTTCCCCAAGTCGCAGGTTCAATAGCAATTTTTGACGCATTTAAATTCGTTTTTCGGATTTGAAACGAGTAACTATTGAGAATTTGGTAATTCTCTAAAATTAATTTAAAAACACGCAATGTTTAAGTACTGGAATTCGTTTTCTAGTTACTTTAATTTTTTCAATAACCATAAAAGGTAAGCTTATGTATGTAGTAAAAAGAGATGGCCATAGAGAGCCCGTAATGTTTGATAAGATTACAGAAAGAATCAAAAAATTGTGTTACGGCTTAAACGAGCTTGTAGATCCGGTTAAGGTAGCCATGAGAGTTATCGAGGGATTGTATGATGGAGTTTCGACTTCTGAATTGGATAATCTTGCAGCAGAAACGGCGGCTTCTATGACAATTGCGCATCCCGATTATGCTCAATTAGCAGCTCGTGTAGCAATTTCTAACCTGCATTCAAATACCAAAAAATCTTTCTCAGAAACGATGAAAGATATGTATCACTACGTAAACCCAAGAAATGGACAAGATGCGCCATTAATTGCTGATGATGTTTACAAAGTGATCCAAGAAAACGCTGCCTTTTTAGATTCTCATATCATTTATACAAGAGATTTTAATTACGACTATTTTGGTTTCAAAACTTTAGAGCGTTCTTATCTTCTTAAAATAAACGGAAAAATCGTTGAGCGTCCACAGCACATGTTAATGCGTGTTTCTGTTGGGATTCACTTAGATGATTTAAAATCGGTTATCGAAACTTACGATTTGATGTCTAAAAAGTTCTTTACGCACGCAACGCCAACGTTGTTCAACGCGGGAACTCCAAAACCGCAAATGTCATCTTGTTTCCTTTTGGCAATGCAGGAAGATAGTATCGACGGTATTTATGATACATTAAAACAAACAGCTAAAATTTCGCAGTCAGCGGGAGGAATCGGACTTTCTATTCACAACGTTCGTGCGACTGGATCTTACATTCGCGGTACAAACGGAACATCAAACGGAATTGTTCCGATGTTGAGAGTTTTCAACGACACAGCACGTTATGTAGATCAAGGTGGAGGAAAACGTAAAGGAAGTTTCGCGATTTACATCGAAACTTGGCATGCTGATATTTTCGATTTCTTGGATTTAAAGAAAAACCACGGAAAAGAAGAAATGCGTGCAAGAGATTTATTCTTCGCAATGTGGACTTCAGATTTATTCATGAAACGTGTTCAAGAAGATGGGCCATGGACTTTAATGTGTCCAAATGAATGTCCAGGTTTGTATGATGTTTACGGAGACGAATTTGAAGCTTTGTATACAGGATATGAAGCGCAAGGAAAAGGAAGAAAAACAATCCGTGCTCGTGAATTATGGGAGAAAATCCTAGAATCTCAAATCGAGACTGGAACACCATATATGTTGTACAAAGATGCAGCAAACCGTAAATCAAACCACAAGAATTTAGGAACAATTCGTTCTTCTAACTTGTGTACAGAGATTATGGAGTTTACTTCTAAAGATGAAATTGCAGTTTGTAACTTGGCTTCAATCTCATTACCAATGTTCATTGAAAATGGAGAATTCAACCATGAATCACTTTACAATGTTACAAAACGTGTAACTCGTAACTTGAACAAAGTAATCGACAGAAACTACTATCCGGTAAAAGAAGCTGAGAACTCAAACATGCGTCACCGTCCAGTTGGATTAGGAGTGCAAGGTTTAGCAGATGCTTTCATCATGTTACGTATGCCATTTACAAGTGATGAAGCTAAAAAATTAAACCAAGAGATTTTCGAAACATTATACTTCGCAGCTTGTACCGCTTCTATGGAAATGGCAAAAGAAGAAGGGCCATATTCAACTTTTGAAGGTTCTCCAATGTCACAAGGAGAATTCCAACACAATATGTGGGGAATGAAAGATGAAGAATTATCAGGTCGTTGGGACTGGGCTTCATTAAGAAAAGAAGTAATGGAACACGGAGTTCGTAATTCATTATTAGTTGCGCCAATGCCAACAGCTTCTACTTCTCAAATCTTAGGAAACAACGAAGCTTTTGAACCATATACTTCAAACATTTATACTCGTCGTGTATTGTCTGGAGAGTTCATCGTAGTAAACAAACATTTACTAGAAGATTTAGTAAAATTAGGTTTATGGAATGAAGATTTGAAACAAGAAATTATGCGTCATAATGGATCTGTTCAAAATATCAATATTATTCCACAGGACTTAAAAGATCTTTACAAAACAGTTTGGGAAATGTCGATGAAGGACATTATCGATATGTCTCGTCAAAGAGGATATTTCATTGACCAGTCTCAATCGTTGAACTTGTTTATGCAAGATGCCAACTATTCTAAATTGACTTCAATGCACTTCTACGCTTGGCAATCTGGTTTAAAAACAGGAATGTACTACTTGAGAACAAAAGCGGCTGTAGATGCAATTAAGTTTACATTAAACAACGATAAAAAAGAAGAAACAGCTCCATCATTGGTTCAGGAAACTGAATCAATCAGCGTTGAGGATTACAAAGCAATGCTTTTAAAAGCACAAGCTGCAGATCCTGAGGATTGTGAGATGTGTGGGTCTTAATTTTTCTTAGAAGAAAGAGAATAGAATAAAGAAGAAAGATTTATTCTGAATTTATAGAAAGCAGTTATTGTAATGATAGCTGCTTTTTTTGCTAATAACAACTAAATAGTTTATGACTAAAATTTTAAGCTTAGTTTTTTTATTTTGTCTTTTTTCATGTAAAGAAAAAACAGAGGAACTAAAAGTACTGAAAGAACAGAATTTAGAAGAAATTGATCAGGAAGATGTAAGAACAATAAGTACGAGAGTGACAGATTACGATACATTAATTAATCGGGTTAAAAAGAAAGGTGATGTAGAAGCTTATGATGAACTTTTTTATAGTTTCAAAGATTGTTGTTTCCGTGAAAGCACAGATAGTGTAATGTTATACGCTAAAATTATGGCGGAGAAATTTAATTATGAAAGAGCTTATTTTGATTATTATCAAGCTATGTTGGAAAAATACAATATAGATAATTCAAATTTTCCTCAAATTGACATTAGTAAAATGAATAAAAAGGAAAAACTGAAATTGGAAAATTGGTTTAAAATGATGGTTCAAAAAAAGCTAATAACACAGCGGAGAGTGGATTCTATTAAAAGGTAATCTGTATAGGCAATTGTTTTCAAACATAGCCCGTGGTTTCAACCACGGGAACACAATGCATTTCCCCAATCCGATTCCCATCTTTGAAACCACGGGCTATACTGACTGTGATTGTTTCATAATAAAAAAGCAATATCCCCAAAAATTATCCGTTCTAAATTAATACCAAAGACTTTCAAAACTCAGCACCTTAGAATCTCAGCGACTTAGCATCTTTAAAATTAAACCTTTAAAAGAAAGTCGAGTCTTATTGTAATAATTTCTGAACGATGAAAAAAAGCAGTCTTTGGTCCTTACGTTTAGGTTTTTCAGGAAAACAAGCTTCAAAAATTGAAAAACTCGGCTTAGAAAAATTTCTAAAGCAATCTTATAATTCAAAATTCGATATAGCACTTCCAGACTTTCTGCAAGATCAGCCTAAAACTACTTTAGAGTTGAAACAAGTTCGGGGAATCATCAAAACTTCAGACCCCGAAACCAAAAAGGAAATTCAGAAAAAAGAAAATCAAGCAACTGCCGAATTCAAAAAATGGTGGATTGCTAAAATGCGAAATGATGAATTTCCTTTGCGCGAAAACATGGTTTGTTTTTGGCACAATCATTTTGTTTCGACTTCACAAAAAGTAAAAATCAATTACTGGATTTATCAGCACAATATGATTTTGCGCGAAAATGCCTTTGGCAATTTCAAAGAATTAACCAAACAAATTCTGAAATCAAACGCAATGGTGCGATACCTCGATAATGGCGATAATAAAAAAGGAAAAGTAAACGAAAATCTAAGCCGTGAATTACTAGAACTATTCACAATCGGAATTGGAAATTATACCGAAGACGATATTAAAAATGGTGCAAAAGCTTTGGCTGGACTTAATATTAGTGATGAAGGTGCCGTTTACAGAAAAAATATCGAAGATAATAGCGATAAAATCTATTTCGGAAAAAAAGGAAATTGGAAAGCAGATGATTTAGTGGATATTATTTTCGAACAGAAAAACATTCCGTACCTCATTACCCGAAAAATTTTGAAATGGTTTATTTGTGATAATCCGTCTGAAGATTTAGTGGTGTATTACGGAGATTATCTTCGAAAGCAAAAATTTGAAATCGAACCTTTATTGACTAAAATCTTTACGGAAGAATTTAAAAAAGAAAATTCTGGAAATAAAATCAAAAATCCGCTGGTTTATATTTTACAGCTTTGCGACGAATTGCAGATGGAGAATGTAAGTGATGCCGCAATTATGGCATTTATAAAGCAGCAGGGAATGGATTTGTACAATCAGGTGAATGTAAAAGGCTGGGATGGTGGAAATTCTTGGCTGACTTCGCAGATTTATCTTCAAAGAAACAATACAGCCGATTTATTATGCAATGGAAAAAGTCTGAATCGAAAGGTTTTGAAAACGATGATGAACGGAGTTGAAAAAGAAAAATCGGAATATGAAAAAGTTGCCGTAAAAGTCGCTTTTGATTCTGATGGAAATAATAAAACGATTATTTCAGAATTGTCAGACCGATTATTATTTAATGTCAGCGATTCGGCTCAAAAAGATATGGAAAATCTTCTGAAATACGATTTTGATCCTAAAGACCCACACGCCGATTTTGCTGTGGTCAGACTTTTTAATTACATCGCAAAACTTCCAGAATATCAATTAATCTAAAAAGCAGTAATCATGAACAGAAGAAATTTTCTAACATTGACAGGAACTTTTACAGGCGGATTGCTTGTGCTTCCCGATTTTTTACACGCTTTTGGTTCTCAGAACAATTTGATTGTGGGAGAACAATGTGTCGTTTTTGTACAGCTGAATGGCGGAAATGACGGTATAAATACCTTTATTCCATATGATGATCCATTATATTATGATTTACGAACGAAAATTGCTTTAAATAAAGATTTGGTTATTGGTAAAAATAAAGGAATGGCATTTCATCCTTCGTTAAAAGATTTTGCCCAAATGCAACAAAACGGAGATTTAACCGTAATTCAGAATGTCGGTTATCCAGAACCTATTCGTTCTCATTTTAGAAGTCAGGAAATCTGGCAGACCGCAACCGATTCGAATAAATATATAAATGAAGGCTGGCTCGGTAGATTTCTAGATTTGCAATGCAACGGACATCATGCAACGGCGGGAATAAATTTAGATTCGATTGATAATTTGGCTTTAAAAGGTGTTGAACCTAATTTTATAACCGTAAAAGATCCAGACCGATTTAAAGTGAAATCAAAAGAAGAAGATGTGACTTTGTCTAAAAATCCACATTTAGATTTTGTTCGAAAAATTGCCAATTCGGTTACCGAAGGTTCTGATGAAATCCAGAAAGCTTTGGCAAAATCTAAAACCGAAATCAGTTATCCAAAAACAGAATTATCGAAAAATTTGGAATGGATTGCAAGACTGATAAAAGGAAATCTAAATTCAAAAGTATATTATACCTCTCTCAACGGATTTGATACGCACGACAATCAGCTTGCAATTCACGAAAGAAAATTAACAGATTTAAACGATGCTTTATATAGTTTTTATTCTGATTTAAAACAGTCACAATTATTGCAAAATGTCACAGTTGTAGTTTTCTCCGAATTTGGAAGACGTGTAAAAGACAACGGCAACGGAACCGATCACGGAACTGCTGCGCCAATGTTTGTTATTGGAGGAAATAACAAAGGAACCATTTTAGGGAAAAATCCGAATCTCGCAGACTTAGATAACGGCGATTTAAAATATGAAATTGATTTCAGAAGTGTTTATGCCTCTTTATTGAAAGAGAAAATGAATTTCGATTATAATAAAATTGGGATTTCGAATAATCCTGTTTCTGGACTGTTTTGAATTAAATAATTAGTGACTAAATTTGCTTAAATTTGTATTCAACTTAATAATAAAAATATGCAAATCAAAAATTTATCTAAATATAGCAATGCTGAAAAAATTGTTTTAGCAGAGCAGTTATGGGACAGTGTTTCTAAAAATGATTTAGAAATTTCTGATGAAGTAAAAAAAGAATTAGATATTCGCATACAGAATTTGGAAGAAGGAAAAACTGAATTATATACGTGGGAAGAAGTTAAAGCTCATTTGAAATCTCTAAGATAAAGTGTATAAACTTCGTTTTGTAAAAGAAGCATTATTTGATATTGAAGATATTGTTCTGTGGTATGAAGAACAACGGATTGGTCTTTCATATGATTTTGAACTTTGTTTAGAGGCTGGAATAGATGCAATATCTCGAAATCCAAATGCTTTTCAAAAGAAATATAAGAATGTCAAAATTCTATTCATTTCAAGATTCCCTTATGGAATTCATTATAGATTCGAAAAACAGGAAATAGTTGTTATAGGTGTTTTTCATACTTCTCGCTCTCCTAAAAATTGGTCAAAGAGATTAAGCAGTAAGTAAAAACCTCAGTTCCTTAGCATCTCAGTATCTCAGAAACTTCAAAACCCTATTGTATATATCTCATTTTAAGCCGATATTTTTATATTATCATACAAAACCTGCTAAATTTGTTAAGAAATCCTTTTTTGTTTCATAAAATGCAATCTTTTTTTTGGCGCACTAAAAATAATTTATACATTCGCAAAGATTTTAAAACAAAACACAAACAAAATGGCAAGTAACCGTTTTTATTTTAGCAACAATTTTTATTTCTTCTTTAGTAGAAGTCAGGATTGTGCTATGGTTATTTGAGAAAAATTTTAAGACAAATAAAACTAATATACAATCCTGATGCAAATCAGGATTTTTTTTTGACTATATGACAACGAAAATTGCAATACAAGGTATTAAAGGATCATTTCATCATCAGGTTGTGAAAGAGTATTTCTCTGAAAATGTGGATATTGATGAGTGTCTGTCTTTTGAAGAATTGATCGACAGCCTTATTGCCGGAAAATCTGATCAGGCTGTAATGGCGATCGAGAATTCAATTGCAGGGCCGATTATCCCGAATTACGCATTGATTGACAAGAATAATTTGCACATTATTGGAGAACATTATTTGAATATTCAGCAGAATTTAATGGCTTTAAAAGGCCAGAAAATTGAAGATATAAGAGAAGTTCATTCACACCCAATGGCACTTTTGCAGTGTATGGATTTCTTGAAGCAATATCCAAATATCAAATTGGTTGAGGATAAAGATACTGCTGAAACAGCAAGAAGAATTCAGGAAAAACAGTTAACCGGAATTGCTGCAATTGCGAGTGTAACCGCTTCTGAAATGTATGATCTGGATATTATTGCATCATCGATTCAAACGATAAAAAACAATATGACGCGTTTCGTGATCATCAAAAAGCAAAATTCATTTTTGCCAGAAAGCGAAATCAACAGAGCATCGGTAAAATTTGAATTAGATCATAAAAGAGGAAGCTTAGCAGCGGTTTTAAATGTAATGAGCGACTGCAAACTGAATTTAACCAAAATCCAGTCGCTTCCAAAAATCGAAACACCTTGGAAATATTCATTCTTTGTAGATGTAACATTCGAGAAATACGAAGATTTTGCAAAAGCAAAGACATTATTAAACATTATGGCAGAATATTTTAAAGTGTTGGGAGAATATAAGAATACCAGACCGTAAAAAAAGGAAATTCCAATTAAAGAAATTCCAAATTCCAATCCTTCGGGATTAAAAAATAAAGAAACTCTAAAAGAGAATAAATAGAAATTATGATTACAACAGCAAAACGATTAGACACAGTTGAAGAATACTACTTCTCATCAAAACTAAGAGAAGTTCGTCAGTTGATGTCTGAAGGAAAATCGATCATCAACATGGGAATTGGAAGCCCTGATTTGAGTCCGTCTAAAGCAGTAATTGAAGCAGTCGCTGCAGCAATTCAAGACGAAAACGGACATGGCTATCAAAGCTATCAGGGATTGCCAGAAATGAGAAAGGCGATGGCAGATTTTTATCGTGATCAGTTTGGTGTTGAAGTGAATCCGAATAATGAGATTTTGCCTTTGATGGGTTCAAAAGAAGGAATTATGCATATTTCGTTAGCATTTTTAAATGAAGGCGATCACGTTTTGATTCCGAATCCGGGTTATCCAACTTATACTTCGGTAACCAATTTGGTTCAGGCAGTTCCAGTTTATTATGATTTGAAAGAAGAAAACGGCTGGGAACCGGATTTTGAAGCTCTTGAAAAATTAGACCTTTCGAAAGTAAAAATTATGTGGCTGGGTTATCCCCACATGCCGACAGGAGCTAGAGGAAGTTTAGCGTTATTTGAAAAATTGGTTGCTTTTGCTAAAAAACACAATATCTTATTGATCAACGACAATCCGTATAGTTTTGTTTTGAATGATAATCCGATGAGTTTATTGCAGGTTGAAGGAGCGAAGGATGTAGCTTTAGAATTGAATTCGTTAAGTAAAACATTCAACATGGCAGGCTGGAGAGTCGGTATGGTTTTAGGAAATCCTGAAATTATCGATGCGGTCCTAAAAGTTAAAAGCAACATGGACAGCGGAATGTATTACGGAATCCAAAAAGGAGCTATCGCAGCTTTAAAATGTGATAAATCTTGGTTCGAAGACCAAAACAAAATTTACAGACGCCGAAGAGAATTAACAGAGAAACTAGCTGAAAAGCTAAACTGTAAAGTGTATAAAGAAGGAGTTGGTCTTTTTGTTTGGGCAAAATTGCCAGAAGGAATTGAATCAGCAGAAAAGTTCATTGACGAAATATTATATGAGAAACATATTTTCATCACGCCGGGAACCATTTTTGGAAGCAACGGCGAAGGATATATCAGATTCTCATTGTGTGTAAAAGAAGAAAAAGTAAAAGAAGCGATAGATCGATTTTAGATTTTAGAATGCAGATTTTAGATTTCAGATTTTGCGAACCTTGCGTAAATCCTTTGCGAACTTTGCGGTTAAATAAGGTTGGAATTTGGAATTTTAAAATTGGAAATTAAAAAGATTATGAAAGTATACGTAATAGGAATAGGGTTAATAGGCGGTTCGATGGTGTTAGACATCAAGGGACGTTATCCTGATGCTACTATTTTAGGAATCGACAACAACGAAAAACATTTGCAGGAAGCAATTGATCTTGGAGTTATTGATGAAGCAGGAAGTTTTGAAGATCTGCAAAAAGCCGATTTTGTAATTGTTTCGGTTCCGGTAGATGTAGCGCTGACGGTTTTGCCTAAAGTTTTGGATGCTGTAGGAGATAAAACAATTGTTTTTGAAGTAGGATCTACTAAAAAACCAATTTGCGAAGCAGTAGCCAATCACCCGAAAAGAAGAAATTTTATTGCGACGCATCCCATTGCGGGAACAGAGTTTTCGGGTCCATCAGCAGCAATAAGAGGTTTGTTTCAAGGAAAGACAAATATTATCTGTGAAGTCGAAAAGACTGCTTTTAAATTACAAGAAAAAGCATTAAATCTTTTCACTTCAATAGGAATGAGAATCCGATACATGGATCCCGTTTCGCACGACAAACACATTGCTTACGTTTCGCATTTATCACACATCAGTTCGTTTATGCTCGGAAAAACAGTAATGAATAAAGAAAAAGACGAACAAGATATTTTTGATATGGCGGGAAGTGGATTTGAAAGCACCGTTCGTTTGGCAAAAAGTTCACCTGCAATGTGGACACCCATTTTTAAACAAAACAAAGAATACGTTCTGGAAACCTTAGAAGGTTATATCGCAAATTTAACTCAGTTTAGAGATTTGCTGGCAGATGATAATTACAATGCCATTTTTGAAGAAATGGAAGGCGTAAATAAAATTAGAGAAATATTAAACGGAATAACTATAAAAAAGTAAACTATAAAAACGATGGAAAATAAGAAAGAAATGAGAAAGTGGTTAGAAGATTTCAATTTAAATCACCCACTTGTGATAGCTGGACCTTGTAGTGCAGAAACTGAAGATCAGGTTTTGAAAATCGCTCACGAATTAAAAGATTCAAAAGTAAGCGTATTCAGAGCTGGAATCTGGAAACCAAGAACTCGTCCAGGAGGATTTGAGGGTGTTGGTGAAATTGGATTAAAATGGTTGCAAAAAGCTAAAGCTGAAACTGGTTTATTAATGGGAACTGAAGTTGCAACTGCAGCGCACTGTAAACTAGCTTTAGAACACGATATCGACGTTTTATGGGTTGGTGCACGTACAACGGCAAACCCTTTCGCGGTTCAAGAAATTGCTGATACTTTAAAAGGAACTGATAAAATTGTTTTGGTTAAAAACCCAGTAAACCCAGATTTAGCTTTATGGTTAGGTGGTGTTGAGCGTTTACACATGGCTGGAATCGAGAAATTAGGTGTTATCCACAGAGGTTTCTCTACTTACGAAAAAACAAAATACAGAAACATTCCAGAGTGGCAGATTGCTATCGAATTGCAAAATAAATTCCCTGATTTACCATTAATCATCGATCCATCTCACATTACAGGAAACCGTAATATGATTTTCGAAGTGACGCAAGAAGCTTTAGACTTGAATTACGATGGTATGATCATCGAAACGCACATCGATCCAGACAACGCTTGGTCTGATGCTGCTCAACAAGTTACTCCAGATGCTTTGAAACAAATCATCAAAGATTTAACGATCAGAAAAACGGATGATACTACAGATGAGTACAGCCAAAAAATGAAAAAATTAAGAGCTAACATCGACGTTTTGGATGCTAACTTATTAGAATTGTTAGGAAAACGTATGAAAGTAGCTGATGAAATTGGTCAAGTGAAAAAAGATGCAAACGTTGCGATCCTTCAAAACAACCGTTGGAACGAAATCTTAGGAAAAATGATTTTGGAAGGTGAGAAAAAAGGTCTTACTGAAGAGTTTGTTTTGAAATTATTCAAAGCAATTCACCAAGAAAGTATTGGTCATCAAGAGAAAATTTTCAACGCATAATTTTGTCTTAAACCATATAAGTGATATAAGATAATTTAGGTTTGGTTGAGATTTATCTTAAGTTTTTCTTATAGCACAATATTAAAAATAGATTGTTTTTTTAAATCCCCATAGCTTTGAAAGAAGTAGTGGGGATTTTTGTTTAGGAAAATATTCGCCCAGTTATATTCAAATATATTACTTATATGGTTTAAATTATTCATTTATCTTTGCAAAAGATTTAGGTTTTAATCTAAAATCTAAAATCAGAAATCTAAAATAAAAGAATGACAGGAACCGTATATAAATCTACAGGAAGCTGGTATACCGTAAAATCTGAAAAAGGAGATTTTATAGAATGCCGTATGAAAGGGAAATTTAGAATAAAAGGAATTAAAAGTACCAATCCTATTGCTGTAGGCGATATAGTCGATTATGAGTTGGATGAAACTTCGGATGCTATTACGGGAACGATTCATAACATTCATGAAAGAAAAAACTATATCGTTCGTAAATCGGTTAACTTGTCAAAGCAGATTCATATTATTGCTTCTAATATTGATCAGGTTTTTTTACTGATTACGATTGATAATCCGCCAACGACGACAAGTTTTATTGACCGTTTTTTAGTTACCGCCGAGGCCTATGGAATTGAGGCTATTCTTGTTTTCAATAAAATTGACACTTTAACAGAACAAACTTTAGACGATCAGCTTTATCTGCAGCATATTTATCAAGAAATAGGATATAAGTGTCTCCGAATTTCATCAACAGAAAATAAAGGAATTGACAAGCTAAAAGAAATGATGATCGGAAAAGTAAGTATGTTTTCCGGACATTCTGGTGTTGGAAAATCAACTTTGGTTAATGCATTAGAACCAAGTCTTCACTTAAAAACTTCCGTAATTTCAGAACAAAGCAAGCAAGGACAGCACACCACGACTTTTGCTGAAATGTACGATTTGTCTTTTGATGCCCGAATTATTGATACTCCAGGAATTAAAGGATTCGGAATCGTAGATATGGAGCCAACTGAAATCACCGATTATTTTCCAGAATTTTTCAGATTGAAAGATCAATGTAAGTTTAACAACTGTTTACACAAAGAAGAACCGCATTGCGCCATAAAAGCAGCTTTGGAAAAAGACGAAATCGCTTGGTCACGATATAATAGTTACCTTAAAATCTTAGAAGGTGATGAAGAACATTATCGTACAGATACGTATGGAGAAGATCGCGCTGCGAGTGATGAAACAAGAAAGTAAATAAATTCCAATTTTAAAAATCCAAATTCCAAACAGAAGGTAAGACCGATTCTAACTGTCGAAATGTACTGCAGTGCATCTAACATTAGAATTTAAAATCTTTTTAATCCTCATATCCCGATAGCTATCGGGAGTGGCTAAAAAAAATAATATAAATGAAAATTGTACTTCAAAGAGTTTCTGAGGCATCTGTAACAGTTGAAAATAAAAAAACAGCAGATATTCAAAAAGGTTTATTGGTTTTAGTCGGAATTGAAGATGCCGATACTCAGGAAGATATAGATTGGCTTGCTGGAAAAATTATAAAAATGAGAATTTTTGGAGACGAAAATGACGTTATGAACTGCTCGGTTCAAGATATTGGCGGAGATGTTATTGTTGTAAGTCAGTTTACGCTTCATGCATCGACCAAAAAAGGAAATCGTCCTTCATATATAAAAGCAGCCAAACCAGATTTTGCAATTCCAATGTACGAGAACTTTGTTCAGGCAGTGGAAAAAGAATTGGGTAAGAAAGTGCAAACTGGAATTTTTGGTGCCGATATGAAAGTCAGCCTTTTAAATGACGGGCCAGTTACAATCGTAATGGATAGCAAAAACAGGGAATAAAATATTATTAAACATTTGTTAAGGATTTCTGAAAATAATATATATTTGACGAAAATACCTACTAATGAAAAACCTGTTTTGCGCGTTATTTTTTATTTTATTTACCGCCAATATTTCTGCTCAAAAGAGCATTTATCCTATATCTTCTATTCCTGATAGTTTAACACAAAATGCTAATGCTGTTCTTCGCTTAGACCAGATGGATATTGTCATTGCTTCGCAAAGAAGTATGAATATTAAAACTCAAAGAATTGTTTCTGTTTTAAACGAAAAAGGTTTAAAAGATATTGATGCTTTTAGTCATTATGATAAGACAACTTCAGTGAAGAATATTGAAGCTATAGTCTATGACGCTTTAGGAAATGAAATCAAAAAAATCAAAAGAAAAGATTTTAGGGATCAAAGCGCCGTAAGCGGAAGCACGCTTTTTTCAGATAATCGAGTGCTTTACTTAGATTATACTCCAATTTCATATCCTTTTACTATTGCTTTTACGTGCGAGACTGAAACTTCAAATACTGCCTTTATACCGCAATGGTATTTTATTGGTAATTATTACGTAAGCATAGAAAAATGTATTTTGAATATTACTTTTCCAAAGGGATTGGGCTTTAAGAAGAAAGAGTTCCGATTTGATAATTTCAAAATAAAAAAAACAGCCGATACCGATACCAATTTAAGTTATATAGCAACACATATTCCTGCTCAAAAACAAGAAGATCTTAGCCCTTCTCCGTCAGATCTTTTTCCTAAAGTTATGATGGGATTAGAAAATTTTCATTTAGAAGGAGTTGACGGAAATGCTACTACTTGGGAAGCATTCGGTAAATGGTATGGAGATAAAATCTTAACGGGAACTACTGTTTTGCCCGAAGAAACCAAAGCAAAAATCAAGGCTCTTGTTGGTGATGAAAAAGATCCTGTTAAGAAAGCTAAAATCATTTACGATTACGTGCAGAAAAAATCCCGATATGTAAATATTGCAGTTGGAATTGGCGGCTGGAAACCTATGCTGGCCAACGATGTTGATCGTTTAGGATATGGGGATTGCAAAGCATTGTCAAATTATACAAAAGCACTTTTGCAGGTTGTAGATGTTCCGTCCTACAATACCATTTTATATGGCGATCGTTATAAAGCAGATATTCAGTCTGATTTTGTTTCGATGCAAGGAAACCATATGATTTTGGCAATTCCGAATAAAGATAGTTACATCTGGCTAGAATGTACAAGTCAGGATGATCCATTTGGCTATCAAGGAACTTTTACAGACGATCGTGATGTTTTGGTTGTAAAACCAGAAGGAGGAGAAATTGTTCGCACTAAAATCTACGACGATCGAGGAAATATCCAAGATGGAAAAGGAACTTACACAATTGATGGATCTGGAAATTTCTCAGGAACATTAAAAATTGCATCACAAGGAAGTCAATATGCATCTAAATCTCGAGTAGAAACCATGCAGCCAAACGAAAAAGAAGAACATTACAAAGAGTATTGGGATAATATCAACAACTTAAAATTGGGTAAAATTACTTTTACAAACGATAAAGAGAATATTCGTTTTACTGAAGATGTTCAGTTAAGCGCAACAAATTATGGAACGTTGACGGGTAATAAAATGATTTTTGTGGTTGATGCTTTTAATCAATATACAGGAAATATAAAACGAGTGCGAAACCGCAAAAATCCATTTCAAATTCAGCGTGGCTATTTCGATACAGATGAAATCGAGATCAATCTTCCTGATGGCTACAGTATTGAATTTCTTCCCCAGAATTATGAGCTAAAAGGAAAATTTGGCGAATACAAAACTGAAATCATCAAAAAAGACAATAACAAATTAACTTATAAAAGAACTATGTTCCTCAACAAAGGAAAATATTCTAACAAAGAATATGATGAATACCGTTTATTTATGGAACAAGTTTCAAGAAACGACAATGCCAAAATAGTCCTAACCAAAAACTAACAATTGTAAACTAAGATAAACCAAAAATTACCAATGAAAATTATTAAATTATTTAGCCTCACTGTGATTTTGTTGCTTGGTCCAAAAATAATTTCTCAGGAATTTAAACTTGGAAAAGTGTCTGTTGCTGAACTGCAACAGAAAATACATCCTAAAGATTCATCTGCCGCGGCTGCCATTTTATACAAAAGAGGAAAAGCAAGAATCGACTACGATCAAAACACAGGATTTGTAACTTATTTGGATGTTGAAACCCGTATTAAAATCTATAAAAAAGAAGGATATAATTGGGCCAATGAGGCAATTTGGTATTACTACGGTACTGATTTTAAAGAGAAAGTATCGGTAAGCGATGCTGTGACGTATAATTTGGTAGGAGGTAAAATTGAAGCTACAAAACTGAAAAGTGATGGAGTATTTGATGAGGCAGTAAGTAAATTTCGAAGCCAGAAGAAAATCACGATGCCGAATGTTAAAGAAGGTTCTGTTATAGAATTCAAATACAGCGTTAGAAGCCCAGATGTACTTATTCGAGATTGGGATTTTCAAACTAGTATTCCTGTAAATTATTCAGAATTTAAAACATATGTTCCTGAATATTTTGTTTTTACTCCAGCACAAAAAGGGTATGTTTTTCCCAAGGTGGTTTCAGAAAAAGCTAACAAATCGTTCCTTATTACTTCAAAAGAAAGATATAACACAGGAGGTTTTGGAGGTGGAGCAACTCAAACAGAGTTTTATCAGGATAAAATTGAATATGTAGAAACTCAAACGACTTATACTGCAGAAAATTTTGCAGCGATGAAAGATGAATCGTATGTAAATAATATAGAAAACTATATGTCATCGGTTTCACATGAATTGTCAATGACGAGATTTCCAAACAAACCTATAAAGCAACTTTCTACAGATTGGAATTCAGTTGTTAAAACAATTTATGATTATGAAGATTTTGGTCCAGAATTAAATAAAACAGGATATTTTGAAGATGACCTGAAAAAACTGCTTGTAGAAACAAAAACACCAGAAGAGAAAATTTGGGCCATTTTTAATCATGTGAAATCAAACGTGAAATGGAACAATTATACAGGTTATAGCTGTGACAATGGCGTAAAGAAAGCCTACAAAGAAAAAACAGGAAATATTGCCGACATTAATTTAATGCTTACAGCAATGCTTCGTTATTCTGGTTTAACGGCAAATCCGGTTTTGGTGAGCACACGTTCTAATGGAATTGCGCTTTTTCCGAACAGAACAGCGTTTAATTATGTAATTGCGGCTGTAGAAACTCCAAGTGGATATATTCTATTAGATGCTTCCGAAAAATTTTCAACTCCAAATATTTTACCACTTAGAGTTTTAAACTGGAAAGGAAGATTAATACGAAAAGACGGAACTTCTGAAATGATTGATCTAATGCCTGAAAAAGCATCAAGTGATAATGTTTTTATGTCTTACAGCATTGATTCTGATGGAAAAGTAACAGGAAAAACTAGAAGACAATATGCAGATTACAATGCTATGATAACAAGAAACAATATTAGCAATCTTAAAGAAGAGGAGTATCTTGAAAAACTTGAAAACAAGCATAACAAAATAGAAATAAGCGATTACTCTAAAACCAATGAGCATGATGTATTGCTTCCTATAATTGAAACTTATTCTTTTACAGGAAATAATTTATGCGAGCTGATTGGCGATAAAATATACTTAAATCCGATGCTATTTTTTACCAATGATAAAAATCCTTTTAAACAGGAAGTGAGAGAATATCCAGTTGATTTTAGTTATCCGTTTGCTGATAAGTATAATATCACGATTAAAATTCCAGAAGGTTTTGCAGTGGAAACATTGCCGGCTCCTGCAGCTGTAACAATGGAAGATAATCTTGGTGCTTTTAAATTTAATATTGCATCCAATGGAGATACTTTACAATTGTCTATTCTACATCAGATAAATGAAGCTATTGTTTCCGCTGAAAAGTATGATATGCTGAAAGAATATTACAAGACCATGATTGCTAAAGAAACAGAAAAAATCGTTTTAAAACGTATTTAAATTATGCCGAAATTTCTCCTGATTTGTATCGCCTTTTTTTGGAGTACAATAACCATTCAAGCTCAAAATTATGAATTGGGCAAAGTAACAATCGCAGAATTAAATGAGAAAGTTCATCCTAAAGATAGCAGCGCACCCGCTGCTATCTTGTTTAAAAAAGGAAGAACTTATTTTGGATATAACAAAGATGTTGGATTCTACGCAAATCATGTCTGTGAAGTAAAAATCAAAATATACAGGAAAGAAGGTTTAAGCTGGGCCGACCAGAAAGTGCGCTTTTATACTGGATACGAAAAGTTAAACGAAGATCGTTTAGAATTTTCAGAAGCCGTGACCTATAATTTAGAGAATGGAAACATTGTAAAAACAAAACTAAACAACCAGGGAGAATTTAAAACCAAGATTAATAAGTATTGGAAGGAAAAGACGATTACCTTGCCAAATGTAAAAGTCGGTTCTATCATTGAGTACAAATATGTTTTAAGATCTGAAAATCTTATTAAATTTCCAGATTTTGATATTCAGTTTGATATTCCTGTTGATTATTTTTATTATAAAACACAGATTCCAGAGTTTTACATTTATAAACCGCTCTTAGTTGGAGGAATTCCGCTCGAAACAGAATCTAAATTTACAAGTGCCAGTCAGAGCTTTGATAATGCTTACAGCCAGACAAGCTCATTTAGCTATAAACAAATTGAAACCTTTTTTAAAGGAAAAGATGTTCCAGCGCTAAAAGAGGAACCTTATGTTAATAATTTAGAAAATTATCGAGGAAGTATTCAGCAAGAATTAGAAAGAGTTCGTCTGCCTGATCAGCCTGTTAAAGACTACAGTTTAACTTGGGAAGGTGTTGCAAAAACTATTTTTAAAGACGAAAGTTTTGGAAAACAGCTTAATCAAGGCACTTTGTTTACAGATGATTTGAATAAATTATTGACTAACGTAGAAGATAAAAAAGAAAGATTGAATCTGATTTTTACCTATGTCAAAAATCGAATGAACTGGAACGAAATTAATAGCTATTACACAGAAAAAGGAGTTGAAAAAGCTTATAAAGAACAAACTGGAAATGTTGCAGAAATAAATTTTATTTTGATAAACATGCTTCGCGCAGCTGGTATAGAATCAAATCCTGTTTTGGTAAGTACAATTCAAAACGGACTTCCGGTTTATCCCACAAGAACTGGATTTAATTATGTAATAGCAGCGGCAGAAATTGATGGTAAAAGAATTCTTTTGGATGCTACTCACAAACTCACAGCGCCTAACATTTTACCATTAAATGTTTTAAATTGGAAAGGGCGACTAATTAAAAAAGATGGGAGTTCGGAAGAAATTGAATTAGATCCAGTAGCACAGTCGAAAGAAATTTATGGCTTGATGGCTAAAATTGATCCAGATGGAAAAATGAATGGTCAAATAAGAGTTCAAAGGACAGATTATGATGCATATAGTTTTAGAGAAGAAAATAATGGTAAAGCAGAGGACGTTTATCTGGAGAAATTTGAAAATAATTTGGGAGATGTAGAGATTTCAAATTATTCAATAGAAAATCAGAAATCAAATTTGGATCAATCTGTTGTAGAAACTTTTTCATTTACATCAAATAACCGTTTTGATATTATTGATGGTAAGATTTTTATCGATCCATTATTGTTTTTTACCAGAAATAAAAATCCTTTTAGCCAAGAAAAAAGGCAAATGCCTATCTATTTTGGATATAAAAATATGGAAAGATTTAATTTTAGTATTCAAATTCCAGAAAACTATGCTGTAGAATCTATTCCAAAACCGGTAAAGATAACTTCAGAGGATAAACAGATGTCTTATATCTTAAATTTTTCGGTTGCTGGAAACAAAATTCAAATTGTGAGCCAAAAAGAAATCAACAATAGTATTTTTGCAGCTGAGGATTACGGAATGATAAAAGAGTTTTTTCAGAAGATGATCGTAAGCCAAAATGAAAAAATAATTCTTAAAAAGATATAGAAGATGGATTTGAAAAATGCACAATTAGCTGTTGACACTTGGATAAAAGAACACGGAGTTCGTTACTTTAATGAATTAACCAATATGGCGCAGCTTACAGAAGAAGTTGGTGAGGTTGCCAGAATTATTGCGCGCCGTTATGGAGAACAATCTGAAAAAGAAAGCGATAAGAACAAAGATTTAGGAGAAGAATTGGCAGATGTTGTTTTTGTTGTGCTATGTTTAGCCAATCAAACAGGAATCGATTTGCAAGCGGCTTTCGACAAAAAAATGGATTTAAAATCGGTTAGAGATAAAGATCGTCACAAAAACAATGATAAATTGAAATAATTGTGAAATATCACTCATAAGTTTTGAATTATGAGTTTTCAATTTTGAATTATGAATGGGGAGTGGTAAATTGCGGGGCTGAATTATGTTTCTAATCATTCATAATTCATAATTCACAACTTACAATTAAAAAAATGAATTTAAAATTAAGCACGAATTCACCATTCACCATTGATGATTCGCAACTAAATATCACCGGTTCAAAAAGTGAAACGAACCGTTTATTGCTTCTAAAAGCTTTATTCCCAAATATTACTTTAGCCAATACTTCAAACTCAGACGATAGCGAAGTAATGCAGAAAGCATTAGTAGGAAATGATGAAATCGTAGATATTCACCACGCCGGAACTGCAATGCGTTTCCTGACTGCTTATTTTGCTGTAAACGAAGGTAGAGAAGTGGTTATGACAGGTTCTAGCAGAATGCAGGAACGCCCAATCAAAATTTTGGTTGATACTTTAAGACAATTGGGGGTTGAAATCTCTTATGAAAAAGAAGAAGGTTATCCGCCAATTCGAATCAGAGGAAAAAAAGTTACGGCTTCAAAAGTTACTTTGGCAGCAAATGTGAGCAGCCAATATATTTCAGCACTTTTGCTTGTAGCTTCAAAATTAGAAAATGGATTAGAATTGACTTTAGAAGGAGAAATCACTTCGATTCCATATATCAAAATGACTTTGGCTCTGTTGAATGATTTAGATATTAAAACCAGTTTTGAACGCAATGTAATTAAAGTTTATCCGAAGGAAACTGTTGAAACAAAAGAAATGGTTGTAGAATCGGACTGGAGTTCGGCTTCTTATTTCTTTAGTCTTGTAGCTTTGGCCGATGCAGCAAAAATCACTTTGAGCAGTTATAAAGAAAACAGCCTTCAGGGAGATTCTGAATTAGTTTCGCTGTATGAAAAAATGGGAGTGAAAACTACTTTCCAAAACAATAAAATGACTTTGGAAAAAGTGTCAGGATTCAATTATCAAGATGTAAATTTTGAATTGAACAATACGCCAGATATTGCGCAAACAATTGTAGTAACTTGTTTAGGTTTAGGAATTGGATGTCATTTAACAGGTCTTCATACTTTAAAAATTAAAGAAACAGACCGATTAGAAGCGCTTAAAACAGAACTTACAAAATTAGGAGCTAATATTTCTGTAACTAATGATAGCTTGACTCTAGTAAAATCTGATACTATAAATCACGATGTAAAAATCGGAACCTATAATGATCACCGAATGGCAATGGCTTTTGCGCCGTTGGCAATAAAAGTTCCAATTATTATAGAAGATGCAGGAGTTGTTTCAAAATCGTATCCAGATTTTTGGGACGATTTAAAGGCTTTAAACTTTCAAATTTCAGAATTGTAAAAAAAATGAACCATGTAAGTAATATAAGTTCATTTAAATAAAAGCTTACTCAAAGTATTTAAAACATAGCCTCTGGTTCAGCCAGAGGTTTTTTATGTCCAAGTTTGAATATAATCGCAAAGTTTGTGATTTCGACGAAGGAGAAATCTTCGCAAGTAGCTCCGCAATCAAAATCTAATCTTTGTCGAGTTTCTGGCGAAGATTTCTCCTTCGTCGAAATGACAATAATATGTTGAAAATGTTTCTTATAGAAAAAAACACATTTTTAATGGTTCTCGAAACCTCACAAAATCAAGGACTTTTGAAAATAAAAGCCAAAACACTTGACAACGCCTATCTCACAATCGTATATTTGCAACCGATTTAAAATTTTAGATAAACAAATCTAAAAACTACACTCTAAAATCAACAATTCAAATATGAAATTATCACACTTCAATTTCAATTTACCGAAAGAACTTTTGGCTGAATTTCCAGCAGAAAACAGAGATGAATCTCGCTTAATGGTAATTGACCGTAAAAAAAACACTATCGAACATAAAATGTTTAAAGACGTGATCAACTACTTTGATGACGGAGACGTTTTAATTCTTAACAATACAAAAGTTTTCCCTGCGCGTTTGTATGGAAACAAAGAAAAAACTGGAGCTAGAATTGAGGTTTTCTTATTAAGAGAATTAAATTCAGAGCAACGTTTATGGGACGTTTTAGTAGATCCTGCTAGAAAAATCCGTATTGGTAACAAACTTTATTTTGGTGACGACGATTCGTTAGTTGCTGAGGTAATTGACAATACAACTTCTCGTGGTAGAACTTTACGTTTCTTATACGATGGTTCTTATGAAGAATTCAGAAACAAATTGACTGAACTTGGAGAAACTCCAATTCCTAAATACATCAACAGAGACGTTACTCCAGAAGACGCTGAAAGATACCAAACGATCTACGCAAAAGAAGAAGGAGCTGTAGCGGCGCCAACTGCTGGTCTACACTTCTCTAAGCACCTTTTGAAAAAATTAGAAATCAAAGGAGTAAATTTTGCTGAGGTAACTTTGCACGTAGGTTTAGGAACTTTTAATCCAGTTGAGGTTGAAGATTTATCTAAACACAAAATGGATTCTGAGGAATTAATCATTACACAAAAAGCTTGTGATATTGTAAACGAAGGAAAAGCAAAGAAAAAACGTATTTGTGCTGTAGGAACAACTTCTATGCGTGCAATTGAAAGTTCTGTTTCTTCTGCGAATACGTTGAATCCTTACGAAGGATGGACAAATAAATTTATTTTCCCTCCTCACGATTTCAGTATTGCAAACTGTATGATTACAAACTTCCACACGCCAAAATCAACATTATTAATGATGATTTCTGCTTTCTGTGGTCACGATTTAATGAAAAAAGCATACGAAGAAGCGATCAAAGAAGGATACAAATTTTATTCTTACGGAGATGCGATGTTAATTCTTTAATAAGAATTAATTTTTCACTATAAGAACCCGACAGTTTTTTAGAAGCTGTCGGGTTTTTTATTTGTTTCAAGTTTAAAGTTTCAAGTTTGACTTTCGGTGCGAAATTTAAACGCAATCCCGATAGCTATCGGGAGCAAGGATTTTTTGCGAACTTAGCGTTTGTAAATGTTAGCCTTAATAAAAAAAAGACTTTGCGAACTTTGCGTTAAAAAAACACACAAAGCATATCAACCTGAAACAAACCAAACAAAATTTGTTATTTTAGCAGGCAAAACAAAAACAAAATGACTTTTCAAAATACACGCGAATTTGCACGAGAGTTAGATTCGAAAGACGCATTAAACCATTATCAAGAACAATTTATTTTTCCTAAAGTAAACGATAAACGAGTTATCTATTTTACAGGAAACTCATTAGGACTACAGCCAAAACGTACCAAAGCATACATTGACGAAGTAATGAATGATTGGGCAGAATTAGCTGTCGAGGGTCATTTTTATGCTGAAAAACCTTGGTGGGATTATCAGGAAAGATTTGCAGAACCATTGAGTAAGATTGTTGGAGCGCTTCCGTCAGAAGTTACCGTAATGAATACTTTGACAGTAAATCTTCATTTGCTGATGGTTTCTTTTTATCAGCCAAAAGGAAAACGTTATAAAATTATCTGTGAAGAAAAAGCTTTTCCGTCAGATCAGTATATGTTTCAAAGTCAGGTAAATTTTCACGGATACAAACCTGAAGATGCAATTGTAGAAATTAAACGCAGGGAAGGAGAACACAATATTCGTTTGGAAGATATTTTGGCAAAAATTGAAGAAGTTGGAGATGAACTGGCTTTAGTTTTAATTGGCGGAGTAAATTATTATACAGGACAAGTTTTTGATATTAAAACCATAACTGCTGCGGGACAAAAAGTTGGCGCAAAAGTGGGTTGGGATTTGGCACATGCTGCCGGAAATATCAAATTAGAACTTCATGATTGGAATGTAGATTTTGCTGCTTGGTGCAGTTATAAATATATGAATTCAGGTCCAGGAAATGCTTCTGGATGTTTCGTTCACGAAAAACATCACAATTCAAATTTACCCAGATTTGCAGGATGGTGGGGACACAACAAAGAGCGCCGTTTTAAAATGGAGCCAAATTTTGATCCCGTTCACGGAGCCGACGGATGGCAAATTAGTAATCTTCCAGTTCTTTCTTTAGCGCCATATTTGGCTTCAGTAGAAATGTTTGCTGAGGTTGGAATGGACTCATTAATTGCAAAACGTGATCACATTACTTCATATTTGGAATTTATTCTTCACGAAATTGATAAAGAAGTAGAGAGTACTTTCGAAATCATTACACCAACAAATCTAGCAGAAAGAGCTTCGCAATTATCTGTTTTCCTTCACGGAGAAGGAAGGGCTTTATTTGATTATCTAATGAAAAACGGAGTAATTACAGATTGGCGCGAACCAAATGTAATTCGTCTGGCTCCAGTCCCGTTATATTGTTCTTATGAAGATATGTACGACTTTGGACAAATCTTGAAAAAAGGGATTTTAGGGAAATAAAAAATAATCTCGCAAAGGCGCTAAGACGCAAAGTTTTTTTATTTAAAAGAAATAATTAAGCGTACCATTTGTCATTTCTGGATTTCTCGAAATGACAAAAATGAGAATTACTTTGCGCCTTCTCGAGCATAAATTATTCAGCTTTAAAATCAAAGTGTTTGCTAGAAACGACTCCAATCTTCAAATGTTATAAACTTTCAAAAAAATTCTGTAACAACCGTTATAACAGATATTTCTTAATTTGTAGTGTATAATTTTAAAATTACAAGATCATGAAAGGCTTATATATTTTATTGACCGTGATATTTTTAACTTCTTGTCAACAACAAAATAAAGAAGATATAAATAAAGCCAAACAAGCCAGCATTGATTCAATGAAAGTTGAGATTAACAAACAGCGAGTTATCGATTCAATGAAGACAGAAATGGCAAAATTAAATGAAGAAAAGATCGAAGCTCAAAAAGAGAAAGTCGTGGTTGTTCATCAGCAAGATGGAACAGCTGCAACCACTACAACTACTAAAAAGAAAGGTTGGAGTGCAACAGCTAAAGGAGCTGTAATTGGTGCAGGTGTAGGTGCTGCAACTGGAGCAATTGTCAGTAAGAAAAAGGGAGAAGGCGCTATTATTGGCGGTTTGGCTGGAGCTGCAGTGGGTACAGGTACTGGAGCTGTTATTGATAGCAAAAACACACAGAAAGAATAACTTTATTCTATAAATAAAACAAACCCCAAATTAGAAATAATTTGGGGTTTTTAATTTTAAACCAACTCTGAAACGGGAATTTTTATACCAACTAATTCTGATTTACAAGAATCGAGTTGATTTAAGTCGCCTTTAAAGACTGTCGTCGATTCAAATAAATTTTTATAATACTCAATTCCATCTAACAGATTAGATTTAAAAGAATTCCATTTTTTAAGCTGAGCCGCTGTAAACTCTCCAGAAACAGATTGAATTTCATTTCTAAAATAATTAATATACATTTTAAGCTCTTTTATAAATAAGTTCGGACGATCATTTGTTCTAATAATCGACTTGCCTTGATAGATATGCTGGATCATTTGTTTTAAAGAAACTTCCTGATCAAAATATGCCAAGTTTGGCCCTGGGCAAATTACAACCCCTTGTGCTTGGCCTTTTATTTTAATATTATTTTCTAGATAAGAAGCATTAGCCAAACCAACGCAAAGGCACGATTTTTCGGTGATTTTGATTTTATTTTTTTCAAATTCATCAGCAGATAGAGAATTCTTTTTTGCTTCAAGTTCTTCCAGTTTTATATCCTGATATTTTTTTGAAGCAGTACAAATTCCGTGAGGATCGTATTCTTTGCTTAGAGCTAAAAATTTCTTCGGGCATGAACTTCCCGCTTTATTCTCGTGAATTCGTTTTTGCTTTAAGAATTCGTTTGTAGTTCCCTTCAAAGTATTGAATGGAACTCCCAAAGGCGAAATATTACTTAAATAAAAATCATCTTCTTTGGCATTCATTAATAAATTACGAGTTTCTTTATCGACAGATGTTGCTTCAGGAACTAATAAAAATGGAGAACCCCAACCAACAGAATCAACATTATATTCGTCTAATAAAAATTCATGTTCAGCAGCAGTTCCAACACCGCCTTGAACCGTAATTTTTAATTCTAAAGGATTTTCTGGAAAATGCTGATTTTTTACCTGTAGAGCTTTAATCATTAATTCGTGGGCAGATTGTATCAATTGATCTTTTTTCTGCTTGAATTCTTCTAAAATAGTGCCTAAAAGAAGTCCGTCGGTAGCGAAGGCGTGTCCTCCGCAGTTCAGCCCCGATTCGATTCGGTATTCTGAAACCCACAGACCTTTTTTAGCCAAGAAATTTCCCTGAATCATTGCCGATCTAAAATCGCTTACTTTTAAAATGATTTTCTTTTTAAGCTCATTGTTTTCATTCGGAAAAAAATCTTTGAAATTTTCGAAATAGCCAAACAATCTCGGATTCATTCCTGCAGAAAGTACAACAGAAGATTCCAAATTACTATTAGCAAAACCTCTTAAAGCGGCATGAGCATCATTAAACTCAATTGGCAACTGTTCGTTTTTGATAAAATTATCTTTGTCCAATTTCGTCATGATGTTTACATCGATATCTCCAGGAAAAAGATGCGATTCGATATAATTCTGAATGTTTTCTTTAAAGGTAATTCCGTCATCCAGTAAATTCTGAAATCCTTTTTTAATATCAGAAGTATTCGGCAGCATTGATATGAAATTTTCTAAAGCTGTTTTGCTTTCTGCCAATTCTGTTTTGAAATTTTCGAATTTCTCTTTTACAATTTTATCAACTAAATTTAAATAAGAGGTAATTCTTTCAGCGCGGTAATCATGAAATTTTTGAGTAATTTCTTCGTAAGGAATATTGAATTTAGTGCTGTAAAAATTACGCATCTTCTCAATCAGATCATCGTCTGCCAAAGCAATAACAGATGAAATCCCGTACTGTGCTACTCGTATAGGACTGTCAATGGTATAGGCAAGTCCCATTACCGGAATATGAAAAGTATGCAGATTATTTTTTGTCATTTGTATTCGGATTAAAATAGAAGCAAATGAAAAAAAATAAATTCTCCTAAAACCTGATAATTGTCAGGTTCAAGTTGTGAGAAAGGTTTTTTCGCCACGAATTCACGAATTTTATTTTTTTGATTTGTGTAATTTGAATTAAATAGTCGCAAAAAATTGAGGTAATTCGTAAATTCGTGGCAGAAAAAAATTATATCAAAATCTTCTTCAAAGATTCCGCAATACTTCTCCACAAAAGATTGTAGAACGATCTATCTTGCAGTCGTTCTACTTCAACTTCTGCAGTTTTTGCTTTGTCTTTCGAATCGTTTTTGACTAATAAATTGGCAACTGCGCTTTTGAGTTTGGCTTCTTTTTCTGGATTTTTTTTCTTATATAATTTGACTTTAAGATCATCATAATCTAAAGAAGCATTCCCTTTTGAACCATTATCATTCCCGTAAAAATTAAAACGATATTTATGAAAAGTCCCCGTAAAAGTCGTGTTGATATAGGGTTTTGTGAATCTTGTCATGCCTTTAACATCAAAATTCGAAATCACACCTTGAATATGAAATCCATCCGTTTTATCCAAAACATTAAAACTCCAATCGACATCGAGAGGAGAACTTTTCATAAAAATACATTTGACTTTTATTTTTACATCATTCATTTTTTTCAAACCAAAACCACTTCGCAGATTTGTTGCTTGAAGATTAAATTTGTCGAAAGTTAAAGCGCCTGGTTCTTTAGAAACATCAATTTCTTCTTCATAAACCAATTTTGATTTCAAAACCTGGAGTGTATCAATTTGCAGCGGAAATTTTAGATTTCGCAATAAATGATTGTAAAGGTATTTTTTGCTTGGATCGTCTTTCAGCATTTTTCCGCGGTAAATATTGGCATCAAAATGATGAATCACAAGCGAATTGGCTTTAAAATAAAAGTGGTCATTTTTAAAGCCCCAATCCATTTTTTCAACCTGAGCAGAATCAAATTTTAAATTGTAAATGTCTTTTTCTTTGTCGAGTCTTTTTATAAATTCATATCGTTCAAATTGAGGAAGATTAGAGAAATTATTGATTTTTAAAAAATTCTTTTCGGTACTTATTTTTCCAATATTGATATAATAGAAACCATTTGGCCTGTAAAACAAACTGTCACAAACCAAAGCATAATTTTTATATTGGAGTGGAATTTTTTCTTTCAAAGTAGCATCAGTAATTAGAATGCCTTCTAGTTTTAAAAGGATTTTTTTAACGCTGAAAATAGGTTTTTCCGAATCTAGAGAAACAACATCAACTGTTCCATCGTTTAAATAAATATTAGAAACTGCTATAATTTTTCGGAACGGATCAACAATTTCTTTTTCAATGCTTTTACTGTTATTGATTAATTTTTCGCCTTTTTTGTATAAAATGATTCGTGGTTTATTAATAATGATACTCTCAGCTTGAATGATGTCACGGAAAGCCAAATCCCAAATGTTAAAGTGTTTTATGGTGACGGATTCGATTTTTGAAAAAAGCCCATTTTTACTGTCTTTAGGCTCGTTTTTCGGACTTACAAGCAAAGTTTGGGCATTAATATTTCTAGAAAAAAGAGAAACTTCAATTTTTTCATAATTGATATTGTATGCGGTTTTGTTTTTTTCGTGAATAATGATTGGAAGCTGTTTTTTTATCCAGTAATTCAACCCGATGTTGGCAAGAATTGCAATAACTAGCAGAGAAATTACTACAATCGCTATTTTTTTATAGATTGACATTTATAGTATTAATTTTAAATACATAAATTTAGAGTTTTAAAGACGGCTGTCTCTTATAAGATTTTTTAGAAAAATTACATTATTACAAATTTCATCCTTTTTCAGAATATGAGAATAATTAAAAAAATCCTGCTGGCCTTATTGGTTCTTATAGTAATTCTTGCGATTGGTTTGTGCGCCTATATTTTTCATTTAAAGCCTAAGTACGAAGGTTTATTAGAATTAAAAAATCTTAATAAAGAAACAACAGTCTATTTTGATGATTTTGGAGTGCCTCATATTTATGCAGATTCTGAAAAAGATGCCATGACGGCACTTGGTTATGTGCATGCGCAAGAAAGATTGTGGCAAATGGAATTATTACGACGAATTGCGCCAGGACGTCTTTCTGAAATTTTTGGTGGAGTTGCGCTAAAGAATGATAAATTTTTTGCTGGAATCGGAATTGAAGAAGCTTCGGCGAAAGCCATTGCAAAATTGGATAAAAACAGCGAAAGCTATAAACTCACTCAAGCTTATCTGGACGGAATTAATCAATATCTCGAAGAAGGAGTAACTCCGATAGAATTTACTTTGGTTGGCGTAAAAAAGCAGAAGTTTACCATAAAAGACGTTTATAATATTTTTGGTTATATGTCTTTTAGTTTTGCTATGGCACAGAAAACAGATCCATTGCTGACAGAAATTAAAAATAAATATGGCGTTGCTTATTTGAAAGATTTGGGTATTGAAGGAGAATTTAATAATACAAAAATTAAAATCTCAAAAGAGAAAACTGAAGAATACACTGAGATTTCAAAATCTATAACTGCCATGTTGGATCAGTCTCCGATTCCGTCATTTGTTGGAAGCAATAGTTGGGTTGTTGGTCCACATAAATCGAAAACAGGAAAAGTTATTTTTGCTAATGATCCACATATCGGATTTTCGCAGCCTGCAACTTGGTACGAAGCACATTTGGTAACTCCAACACATGAATTATATGGCTGTTATTTGGCAGGAACTCCGTTTCCGCTTTTGGCACACAATAGAGATTATGCTTATGGTTTGACGATGTTTGAAAATGATGATATCGATTTTTATCAAGAAAAAAACAAAATAGACGATGCTTCTCAATATCAGACACCGACAGGATTCAGCAAGTACGAAATCAGAAAAAAAACAATAAAAGTAAAAGATTCTTCAGATGTTGTTTTGACAGTTAAGATTACGCGTCACGGACCAGTTATGAATGATTTTGTCGCTAATTTGGAAAAGAAAAATCCAATCGCAATGTCTTGGACTTATACAAGAGAGCCAATCTTGATTCTTGATGCTGCTTATGGTCTTTCGCATGCTAAAAACACTACTGATTTTAAAAAATCTGTTAGCCTAATTGCTGCTCCTGGGCTGAATGTAATGTACGGAGATGCCAAAGGAAATGTGGCTTGGTGGGCAAGCGGGAAATTGTACAGACACAATGAAGGCGTTAATACACATTTAATTTTAGACGGTTCAAGCGGAAAAGATGATATTACCAAATTTTTAGATTTTGAGCAAAATCCATCAGCTGAAAATCCTGCGTGGGGATATGTTTATTCTGCCAATAATCAGCCTGAAGCTATAGACAATGGTTATTTATATCCGGGATATTATCTGCCAGAAGATCGCGCCAAAAGAATTTCGGGAATTTTAGACGCAAAATCAGATTGGGACAAGGAAGCCATCAGCAAAATGATTTATGACAATACTTCTGATGTTGCCGTTGAGGTTGTTAAAAATTTGATTGCAAGTTTAGACAATAAATCGCTTTCTAATAAAGAAAAAGAAGTAATAAATGCTTTAAAATCTTGGAAAGGAACGACCAATTTAGAAGATGTGGCGCCAACGATTTACAACAAATGGATTTATTTATATCTAAAAAATACTTTTGAAGACGAAATGGGCAAAGACAATTTCAATTTGTTTTTGGGGATTTCTGTAGGAAAACAAGTTGTTGCCAATCAGATAAAAAACGAAAATTCGGTTTGGTGGGATAATATCAAAACAAAAAATATAAAAGAAACCAGAACAGAAGTTGTTTCAAAATCTTTTCATGACGCAGTTGCCGCATTGCAAAATCAGTTAGGAGAAAATATCTCAGAATGGAATTGGGGTAAAGTACATACTGTAGAACACGAACATCCTTTAGGAAAAGTCAAAGCACTTCGCGGATTGTTTAATGTTGGGCCTTTCAATTCTCCAGGTTCAAATGAAGTAATCAATAATTTATTCTTCGGATTTAATGATGAAGGAAAATATTACACCAAAGGCGGACCTTCAACAAGAAGAATTGTCGATTTTGCCGATGTAGAAAATAGCTGGAGCATTTTACCAACAGGACAGTCTGGAAATCCTTTCAGCAAACATTACGACGATCAAGCCGAAATGTACAACGCAGGAAAGTTCAGAAAAATGAAACTGAATAAAGACGAAATCGTGAAAACTTCTACGAAATTGGTTTTGAAACCTAAGAAATAGTTTTTGGTTTCAGGTTTGAAGTTTCAAGTTATAACCTTTGTCAAAGTTTAAAACTTTGACAAAGATATATGTGCAAAGAAAAACTTTGCTCCTTTGTTACTTTGTACCTCTGAACCTTATTTCAAAAGATATTTCCCCTTCACAATATCATCAGCAAAAATGTTTAGATTATTAATAAGCACTTTATTATTGGTCATTACATTTTGGGACTGATAAGCGGTGTCTTTTTCGTAAGCTTTTAATAAAATTTCCAATTCAACTTCATCAAAAACAACAAAACTATTGTAGATGGCATCTCTGAAATTTTTGTAATTGATGCTCTGGGTAATTTCCATAGCTTTTTGTTCGTTCCAGCCTTCTTTTGCCGAAGCCTCATTTATTTTTGAAAGGCAGAAATCAATCACATAATTTTTATAGCAAGTTGCCTCAACAATTCTGTCTATTATAATTTTGTTCTGCTGACTCGGCATCAGTGGCTGACTGTTTTGCGATAAAGATTTAGAAGAAATAAAAAGACATAACAATACAGCTAAGAAACTGTGATTTTTTAGATTTTTCATAGGTCATTCAGTTATTTTGGGTGAGCTAAAATAGTACTTTAGAAAAATAAATCATCAGGTTGAATGTCCCAAGTTGTAACAAAAAAGCTCCGAAAAAATAGATTTTATATCTACTTTTTCGGAGCCATTTATAAGAATTTAATCTACAATTATTTGCCTTTATTTTTTAGAAAGCTCTTCCAAAACTTTTTTCCCGCCTTCATTTGTAGGATCCAATTCAACAGATTTCTTATAGTTGACCATCGCTAGTTTTTTATCTCCATCAGCCAAATACGCTTCACCTAAACTATCATAAACATTTCCAGATTTAGGGAAAGCTTCTACGTTGATTTTGAAAACCTCAATCGCTTCTTTCTTTTTTCCAGTTTGCAATAATTGATATCCAACTCTATTCATGTCACCTTCTTTAATGGCATAGGTTGGATCGTTTTTTAGCTTTTTGTAGGCTTCTGTTCCAGCCGTTGCACCTTTTTCATTATAAATATCTAATAAGTCAAGAGCCAATGATTTTTTGGGCTGATTAAAAGGCTGGTTGTATAAAATAGCGCGAATTGTTGTATTCATTTCTCCCAAAACAGTTCCGCCAGTGTTATTCAATAAAACAACAAGATTCTTGTCTTTAGGAATACGCGAAATAATAGTATTAAATCCGTTGATGCCACCACCGTGCTCCACAACAGTCAATTTATCGTTTCCGTTTGGCACTTCATAAGTTGACCATCCGTATCCGTAAAAACCATTCCATGCTTTAATGTAAGGTTTAAATAAAGAATTCATGCTTTTCTCAGAAAGCAATTTATTAGTATAAAGTGCTTGATCCCATAAATACAAATCTTCTACAGTAGAATACAAAGATCCAGCGGCGTACGGAATGCTCATGTCAAGATAAGGAGCGTTGACAATTTTCTTTCCTTCTTTTTCATAACCTGCAGCTCTATTTTTTATAATAACCTCGCTATGATCGTAACCAGTATTAACCATTTTTAGAGGTGTAAAAATCGTTTCTTGAAGATTATGCTCATACGATTTGCCAGTAATTTTTTCGATAATATAGCCCAATAGAAAATAACCGGAATTGCTATAGTTGAACTTTTCGCCCGGAGCAAAATCTAGCGGAAGACTAGAAAATGTTTTTACAAAAGCTTCTGGAGTATAAGGATTTCTTGCTTTTTCTTTTAGAAAATTTGGTGCATTGGTATAATTTGGAATTCCAGAGGTATGAGTCAATAAATGATGAATCGTAATTTTATCGCCATTTTCCTTTGGATAATCCGGAAGATAACTAGTAATAGGAACATCTAGTTTGATTTTTCCTTCTTCTGCCAGTTTTACAATCAAAAGAGCAGTAAATTGTTTACTGATTGAACCCAATCTGAATTTAGTATCAGGCTGATTCGGAATATTCCATTCCATGTTGGCAGAGCCAAATCCTTTTTTAAAAATTACCTTTCCGTTTTCGGCTACTAAAGCAGAACCGTTAAATTGTCCGTATTCATTGTATTTGTTTAAAAGCTGTTCGATTTGCTGCGCTTTATCTTGAGCAAATGTGCTGAATGCCGTAAGCTGGAAGGCAACAAAAAGTGCAATAAGTTTGATTGATTTTTTCATAATGGATTGATTATGGTTTAAGATTGGTGAAAATGATTCGCTTTTTGATTGATGATTGAAACTCTATAACAAAAAGATATTCAGTGTATTAATCAAAAATATGATTTTTTTTACGGAATAAATAGATGTCTTAAAACTTTAGACGATTGATTTGCGATTTGGTTTCACGAAAAGTTCATTTTTTTCAGAATATAAAAAAGTAGAGCACAGACCTGTTGCTTTAAAACTTGGTCTATGCTCATAACTAACAAATATTTTTAATGCTATTAAGCAGTTAAAATTTTACTTATGTATAATAATAAAAGGATAAATAATTTTAGCATGTTTTCAGATTAAAATTAATATCTGATTGAAGTGGAAAATTATTTTGTTTCGATATCGACTATTTTTCTACCGTTTTCTCCGAGATAATGCACCACAATATTTTCGTAAACTTTATAGCCATCATCGACATTGGTAAAAATTACCAAACCCTGTTTCGTTTTGGGAAGCAAAATAAAAATAGTCTGAACGCCTTGATCTGCGCCGCCATGAGATAGAGCATAGTTTTCATTTCCTAAATCGTAGATTTCAAAACCTAAACCAAAATATTTGTTCTTTTTGGTCTGAACTTGATGCGAAATCATATCTTCAAAAACTTTTTTGCTTAATCCTTCGCTATTCATAACGCTCGATAAAAATCTGCCATAATCTCCAATCGTGGTCAATAAATCATCGGCTGCATTTGCCGATTTATTTTTAGTTGGTTCGTAAGCATTGCCGTTTTTGTCATAATTGATGGCATATCTCGAAAGATCAATTTTATCATTCCAGATCAATTGAGAATCGGTCATTTTTAAAGGTTCAAAAACTAATTCTAAAGCCAATTGATTTAATGTTTTGTGGAATTTTTTCTCCAGAGCTTTTCGCAAATATTCAAATCCTTCTCCAGAATACTGATATTGAGTTCCGGGCTTAAATTTGAAATCTAACTTTTTGGACTCATTAAAAGTTCTCCAATTTGGAAAACCCGTTTGATGACTCAAAACAATTCTCGTGGTCAGTAATTTTAAATAAGGATCTTTCGCAATATCTGGATCAGTCCAATATTTATAAAGCGGTTCGTCCAAATCCCATTTTCCGGCACTTACTAATTTTAAAACAGTTATAGCAGTTACAGGTTTTGTTAGCGAAGCCACATTCCAAATTGTATTATATGGTGCAGATATGCCTTTTTTGAGTTCGCCAAAAACTTTTACCTGTTTTAGTTTTCCGTCTTCAATAATTCCAATTCCCAAAGCGGGAACATTATTTTCTTTAAGCCATTTTTCGGTTTCCTGATCATTGTCAAAAAGATTTGATATTCCAGCACTAGAACTTGTCATTTGATGATTATAACTCAGCGATCTGGCTAGTTTCCATTCTTTATTTTTTAAAAGCCATAAATGGGTAAATTTGGCAAAACTTCCAGCTTGTTCCTTATTTCCAACAGAACTTTCGTAAAAACGATGCATTCCCATTTGAATGGCACCATATAAAACGCCATTTTTGTATAAAGGATAAATTTCTGTGCTTCCATCTATTAATTCTCTCCTATAATTATATTTTCTTGTTGGAGAACAGATGCCATTTTGAAATGTTTTTAGAAATCTTGCCTTATCAGAAATACTGTCTTTGTCGTGGTAAAATTCAAAATCTTCAGTATAAAGATTTTCAAATTGTTTTACATCGCAGGTATTAAAACCAATGTTGAAAAGAAGACTGTCTTTTGACATAATGGTTTTATATAAAGCTGAACTTTTTTCCTCCTGAGAAAATCCAAGTTGGCTTTGAAAGAATAAAATTCCAATTAAAAGAAATTTTAATTGAAAAAGAGATGAATTGATTTTCATTGTGATTGATTATTGATTGATGATTCTGCAAAAGTAAATCAATCAAAACTCGCAAAATTGTACAAATGCGAAAACTTATCTTTTATGAGAAAGAAAATATGAATTTGGATCGAATGTTTTGGGAGTCGTTTTCGTTACATCTTTAAACTTTCTTATAAAATGGGATTGATCAAAATATTTATTGTAAAGTGCAATATCGGTCAGTTTCAATTTTTCTAAATCAGAATTCACCATTTGATCAACAGATTTTCGAAACTTTAAAATCTGAATATATTTTTTAATTGTTAATCCAGTTGCCGTTTTAAACTTAATCTGAAGCAATCGCTGTGAAATTTTTAATGCTGTACTGATTTCTGAAACCGAAATTTCGGAATCTTGACTTTTAATAATTTCGCAGATTTTTTCAATTATATTTTTCTCTGAATGCAAATCAGATAAAGCTTCAAAATAAGTATTTATTGTATTTAATATAATTTCTATATCGGAGCCAATCTGAATTTTAAAGGGTAGCTCTTCGGGATTAATTTTGATGATGGAATCGGTAAAATTGCTCAAATCATATTTAGGAAACATCGAAAGTGTCCATGTATGAAACTGAATGATGGTAACTTTTGTTTTCGGATAAATATTGACCAGAACTTTATTAGTCATTTGCGAACAAAAGTAAACACCTTCGTTCATCTCATATTTGGCTTTACTCGTATGAACTTCGATGGAATTTCCAGTTACAAAAGCGAGATTGAAACAGCCGTTTGGCAGAACAAGTTTGTTTTCGATCAGGCTTTCGCCAATGCTGTTGTCCAAACACCAAATTTTATTGACGAATCGTTCCGTTTTAGAATTTACATAATGTTCGGAGTATAACTGCATTTTAGTCTGTGATGTAATAGTTTAAAATCGCAGACTAAAATACAGTTTTTCTGAGTTATTGTTTTAAACAAACTCTCCAAAATTATCTCGTTTACTATTCTGCCATTCTTCCAAAATAATACTGAAATAAACATCATCTTTACTTTTCCCTTCAGAATCGACATAATTGTTTCTAAAAACGCCTTCTTTTACGGCGCCTAATTTTTCAATAGCTTTTTGAGATCTTAAATTTTCAAGATCGGCACTGAATTGTATTCTTCGAAATTGAATATTTTCAAAACCAAAATTCAATAATTCATATTTACACGCTTTGTTTAAACCAGTTCCCTGAAAATCTTTGCCGTACCACGTCCACCCAATTTCACATTTTTGGCTTGCGTGATTCAAATAACCATAACGCGTGCTTCCAGCAACTCGGTTTGTGGCTTTGTCAATAATAAGAAATGGATAACAAATTCCGTCTGCTTTTTGTTTTAATGTACTTTTTATATAGTTTTCAAAATCTTCATCGTTACGAACATACATTCCCATATACTTCCAGATTTCATCATCAAAAATAATTTCCTTGAGTTCTATGTTTCTTTTGCTTTCAAATGGGACTAAAAGCACTATTTCATTTTCTAATATAATGTCTGACTTTAGAATTTCGCTGTTCATGAATTTTGAGTTTAACTTATGGAATAATTTAGCACAAAACTAATTGTTTAATTTTTGTAAATAAATTTAATAAAATAACATTTTGTTATATTTTTAAATTACTAAAAAACGAGGTAAATCTTCGGAAATGAATATTTACAACATTTGTTCGTTTATTTTAAGGCTCATGTACAATTATTAGTTATTTTTACGACCCAATATTAGATTTTCCTCGATGCAAACATCATTAAAAATTGCAGTTGTTGGTTCTGGACTTGTAGGGTCGCTTCTGGCAATTTATCTTAAAAGAGCTGGTCACACTGTTCATGTCTATGACCGCAGCCCCGATATTAGAAATATAAATTTTTCTGGCCGTTCTATTAATTTAGCAATGTCCAACCGTGGCTGGAAAGCTTTGGATGCAGTTGGCGTAGGCGATGCAGTTAGAGAAATTGCAATTCCGATGGATAAACGCGCGATTCATTTGGTAGACAAACTCAATTTTCAGAATTACGGACAAGAAGGCGAATCCATATATTCTATTTCAAGAGGAACATTAAACAGAAAAATGATAGATCTGGCAGAAGAAGCTGGAGCCGAATTTCATTTTGAACAAAAAGTTTGGGACGTTACTTTGAGCGATGCGACACTTCATATTGGCGAAAGCGAAAGGGGAGAGTGGGAAGAAAGAAAATTTGATATGGTTTTTGGTGCTGATGGAGCCTTTTCTAGAATTCGTCACAGAATGCAGCGTCAGAGCATGTTTAATTATTCTCAAGAATTTTTGAATATGGGTTATAAAGAATTGAACATTCCAGCAAATCCAGACGGAACACATAAATTAGATAAAAACTCATTTCATATTTGGCCAAGAGGCGAGTACATGTTAATTGCACTTCCTAATCTTGATGGAAGTTTTACATGCACTTTATTTATGCCTTTTGAAGGAGAAAATTCTTTTGAATCGCTAACCGACCGTAAAATGGTTGAAGATTTCTTCGAGAAAAACTTTCCAGATTCGATTGAAGTAATTCCAGAACTGGCAAATGATTTCTTTAAAAATCCAACTAGTACTTTGGTTACCATGAAATGTTTCCCTTGGACGTACGAAAACAAAATTGCTTTGATTGGAGATGCTTGTCATGCTATTGTTCCTTTTTACGGACAAGGTATGAATGCTGGATTTGAAGATATAACCGTTTTGAGCGAAATGATTGAAAAGTACCAAGACGATTGGAAAAAAATATTTACAGAATATCAAATCTCAAGAAAACCTAATGCAGATGCGATTGCAGAACTTTCGTATCGAAATTTCTTAGAAATGAGTACCAAAACAGCAGATGAAAAATTCTTGCTGCAAAAGAAAATAGAAAAAGTCTTTTCAGACAAACATCCAGACAAATGGATTCCGCTTTATAGCCGTGTTACTTTCAGTGATCGACCATATGCCGAAGCTTTAGCAATCGGAGATTATCAAAACGGAATCATGGAAGAAGTTCTTAAAATGGACAATATCGAAAACATTTGGAATGGTCCAGAAGTCGAAAAGAGAATTTTGACATTATTGGAGCAGGCCTAAGTTTTATACCTATATAAGTATAAACTTTATACAAAATAATAAACCCGACAGATTTGCAAGAATTTGTCGGGTTTTATATTTAGATGGTTTAGTTTTTTATTTCTTAAAGATTTTGGTCAAGACACCAAAAACACCTCTTATAAAAGTTGCGCTTGTTACAACTTTCAAAACAGATTTCGTGACAACTTCTGTAGTGCTAGGTCCTGATTTTGATGATTTAGCAGGAGCTTGTTCTTCTTGTTGAGCTGCGGCTTCTGCTGCTTCCGTCAGTTTTTTGTTTAAAATTTCAAAAGCACTCTCGCGATCAATTTCTTCAGCGTATTTCTTAACTAATTTTGATTTGCCGTTTATTTCTTCAATTTCAGATTGAGATAAAACATCCATTCTGCTCATTGGTGCGCGCATCATAGTAGCAACAAGCGGAGTTGGGATACCTTTTTCATTTAATGCTGTTACTAAAGCTTCTCCAATTCCTAAACTCGTTAATAATTCGTCTGTTTTATAATAAGGAGAAGTAGGGTAGTTGTCCGCTGTTTTTTTAATCGCCTGACGATCATTTGCTGTAAAAGCTCTTAGCGCATGCTGAATCTTTAATCCTAACTGAGCCAAAACACCGCTTGGAACATCCATTGGATTTTGGGTAACAAAATAAAGTCCGACACCTTTTGAACGAATCAATTTTACGATTGTTTCAATCTGCTCTAAAAGTGCTTTGCTGGCTTCATTAAAAATTAAATGTGCTTCGTCAATAAAGATTACCAATTCAGGCTGATCTGCATCTCCTTTTTCTGGCATCTTCTGATAAATTTCGGACAAAAGACTTAACATAAAAGTCGAGAATAATTTTGGTTTATCCTGAATATCCGTCAAGCGGATGATATTTACATAACCTTTTCCGTTTTCATCAATTCGCATCAAATCATCAGTCTCAAAAGACAATTCACCAAAAAACAAATCACCGCCTTGCTGTTCCAATTCTATAATCTTTCTAAGAATAGTTCCAGTTGTGGCAGTCGAAATTTTTCCATAACTGGCAGCGATTTCGTCTTTGCCTTCTTCAGTAATATAATTAATTACTTTTTTAATGTCTTTTAAATCCAATAAAGGCATCTTGTTATCATCACAGTATTTAAAGATAACCGCAACGACCCCGGCCTGAGTATCATTTAAATCTAAAATTCGAGAAAATAAAACAGGTCCAAACTCAGAAACAGTGGCGCGAAGGCGTACTCCATTCTGTTTGGATAAAGACATCAATTCAACAGGAAATGCGGCTACATTATAAGGTACATTAATTTTAGCATGACGTTCTGTAATGAAACCTTCTTCTTTACCTTCTTTTGCAATACCACTAAAGTCTCCTTTAATATCCATCATCAATACAGGAATTCCTGCATTAGAAAGCTGTTCAGAAAAAACCTGAATTGTTTTCGTTTTTCCTGTTCCAGTTGCGCCAGCAATTAACCCGTGACGATTTAAAGTTTTTAGTGGAATTTTGACATGCGCTTCTGCAATTGGCTCACCATCAAGAATTGCACCTCCAAGTATGATGCTGTCTCCCTTAGATGAATACCCAGTATTTATGTCTGCAATAAAATTCTCTTTTTTATTCATGTTTTTATTTGTAATTTAGATTGTTATGAATATTGCTTTGTTTTTGGGCGCTTTTTATGTGGTTTTTTTTAGTAAGAAAAAGCTTTTTTTGATTGAAAAATTAATAAAAAAAAAATTCTCAGCTTTTTAAGAAGATATCAAAGGAATCTTTGAATATTTACTAAAACGTTGTAATTTTTCTAATTATCGTCCTTTTTTTTGTTTTATCTAAAAAATGATGCGACCAATTTAATGAGATATTTTTTAATTTGAAGTTAAATTTCGGTCAATTAAATTAAAAAAAGTTTTTTTATTTAAACTAAACGTATAAATTTGCTCCTCTACAAGTTAAATATAACTAAAAAATAAAAATTATTTAAAACTATTAAAATTAAAAAAAATGGCAAACGTTAAAGTTAAAAAAGAAAGCACTTCAAATGGCGGAGGAATGATCACAGGAATCATTATTGTAGCGTGTATCTTAGTAGGGGTGTTTATTTGGAAAGTAATCATGGGGGATTCTGCGAACTTCGAAGGAGGTAATCCAGAAACAGGACATCCAATCAATACATTAGGACAAGTATATAAAGGAGGTTTCATCGTACCAGTATTATTAGGTATGTTTTTAATGGTTGTTGTTTTTTCTATTGAAAGATTTATTGTTATCGGTAAAGCTGCTGGAAAAACTAACCTTGACAAATTCATGAAAAGTGTTCAAGGTAGTATTAAAGAAGGAAACATTGAAGCTGCTATCGCTTCTTGCGACAAACAACAAGGTTCAGTTGCAAATGCAATTAAATCAGCTTTAGTGAAATACCAAGATGTTAAGAAAGAAGGATTCAACAGCGAAGAAGCTTCAGAAGTAATCCACAAAGAAATTGAAGAGGCAACTTCATTAGAAATGCCAATGTTAGAGAAAAATATGACTATTATCTCTACTTTAGTATCTTTAGGTACATTAGGAGGATTATTAGGAACTGTATCTGGTATGATTAAAGCGTTTGGTGCGTTAGCTTCTGCTGGTACTCCTGACCAAGCTGCTCTTGCAACAGGTATCTCTGAGGCACTTATCAATACTGCTACAGGTATCTCTACTTCTATCTTAGCGATTGTTTCTTACAACTTCTTTACTGCTAAAATTGACGATTTAACTTACTCTATCGATGAGGCTGGTACTACAATCGTGAATACTTACAGAAAATTCAGAGGAAGTTTAAGACAATAATTAATTTTTGATATTTAATATCAAAAAAATAAAATAAAAGATAATGGCTAAAATAAAAATGAAAAAAAAGTCTACATCGACAGATATGACTGCGATGTGTGATGTAGCGTTCCTTTTGCTGACGTTCTTTATTTTGACCGCTACTGCTAAAGTGCCAGAGGCACTTCCTGTAGATACTCCAGCATCTACTGTACAAACTAAATTGCCAGATACAGATTTGGCTATTATTACAGTAGGAAAAGGAAAAGTATTTTTTGACATCAAAGGAAGAGAGATTCGTAAAAGAACTCTTGAAGGAATAGGTGCAAAATATGGTATTAATTTCTCTGAAGAAGATAAAACCAAATTTGCTCTTATGGACGACTTCGGTGTGCCAGTTACAGGTTTAAAGCAGATCATTGATATGAAAGCGGCGGACAGAACCAAAGCAAATCAACCTGGAATTCCTTTGGATTCATTAGATAATCAATTAAAAGAATGGCTTCTTATTTCTAGAAGAGCTACAATTGATTTAGATGACAAAGAATTGCAGATTGCTATTAAAGGAGATGCGAAGGAAGAATATCCAAAAATCAAAAAGATTATGGATATCTTACAAGATCAGAAAATCAATTCCTTTAACTTAGTTACAGGTACGAGAGGGAAAGACTTTTAATTAAAAAATATACACTAAATGGCTGAATTAAATACCGGCGACGGCGGTGGTGGTAAAGGTGGTAAAGTAAGAAGCAAGAAGCAGAATTCGAAAGTCGATTTAACGGCTATGGTGGATTTGGCATTCTTATTGATCACATTCTTTATGTTAACTACTTCGTTGTCAAAACCTCAATCGATGGATTTGTCGTTGCCTGATAAAGAGGATGATCCAAATAAACCAAAAGTTGATACTAAAGTAGACGAAAATCGTACCATGACAGTAATGTTAGGTGGCGATAATAAAATGGTTTACTATATGGGATTATTAGCGACACCGAAAGTAGGGCCAAAAGACATTGCATATGGTAAAGATGGTATCCGTAAAGAATTACTTAAACAGAAAAAAAATGTTTTAGCTTATTCTGCAGCTTTAGGGAAACCTAAAAACGGAATCATTGTGATCATTAAACCAACTAAGAAATCAAATTACCGTAATTTGGTTGATATCTTAGATGAGATGGCTATCACTGGAGTTGAAACTTATGCGATTGTTCCAGAGTTTACACCAGAGGAAACGAAATTGATAGATAAAAAATAAGAGCAATCTTAGTTTTGTCAACTTAAAAATCAAGAAAAATGAAATTAGATATTATAAAAAATCAGTGGCTTGATATCGTATTCGAAGGTCGTAATAAGATATATGGAGCATACGAGCTGAGAAAATCGAACGGAAAAACAACTGTGAAAGCACTTGTTATCGGTTCTCTTATTTTCAGTTTTGCAGTTGCTGCTCCTCTTATTGCAAGTTTCTTACCTGATTCTTCAGAAGAAGAGGTAAACAACGATATTAAGATTGCAACGGTAAAATTACCTCCAAAGAAAAAAGAGGAAATTAAACCAAATACACCACCGCCACCGCCACCGCCACCAAAAGTGGATCAGGTAAAATTCGTAAAACCTGTGGTTGCAAAAGCGGAGGAAGTAACTGAAGACCCACCAAAAATTGTTGATTTAAAAGACAAAAAAGTTGGTGCTGAGACTATCAAAGGTGATCCAGATGCAGTTTTAACTGTTGATGAGCCAGTTGGTAAAGGACCAGTAGCAGAGGTGGTTCAAGAAGATAACACTGTATACAACACAGCTGGTATCGAAGTAAAACCAGACTTTCCAGGAGGTATTGATAAATTCTACAAGTTCGTAGGTAATAATTACAAAACTCCAGAAGAAGAAGGTTTAAAAGGTAAAGTTTACGTTACGTTTGTAGTTGAAAAAGACGGGTCGTTAACAGATATTAAAGTTTTAAGAGATATCGGTTACGGTACAGGAGCAGAAGCAATTCGTGTTCTTAAAAAATGTCCAAAATGGACTCCCGGCGAGCAAAATGGTAAAAAAGTTAGGGTATTATACTCGCTTCCTATTACTATTCAATCTGCAGAATAATGTTAAAAGATATGCTTAATAATATTCAGAAGAAATCGCTCAAAGAGCGATTTCTTCTTGTTTTAGGAATACTGTTTTTTTTAATATATCTTGTACTCGGTTTAATGATTATGTTTTGGGAAAAGCTCCCACTGAATATGGAACCTAAATACAGATATGCTTTTGGAGGATTACTGATTGTGTATTCTGGAATAAGATTTTTAAGATTAATTAATTCAAAAGAATAATTATGTTGAAATATAGTAAGGCTTTAGGTTTGATGGTTTTTGTCTTTTTGTTTGCGATGTGCAACCAAAAAAGCAAAAATGAAGCTGAAAAAGAAACCATTTTAAAAGGATCACTTGATATTACAGTTGATGAAACTGTAAAACAAATCGTAGACGATCAGGTTGCTGTTTTTGAAGGAACTTACTATGATGCAAAAATTACAGTAAAGCCCAAATCAGAAGCTGAAGTAATTAATGATTTATTAAATCAAAAAGCTAAAGTTGTCATCACAACTCGAGATCTGACTCCACAAGAGAAGACTCGTTTTGAAAAAAGCAAAATTAATCCTAGAGTGACGCCTTTTGCACGTGATGCAGTTGCTTTTATTTCAAACAAAAGCAATAATGATACTCTTATTGCGTTGAAAAGTGTAATCGATTTTATTCAGGGAAAACCGGATGGTAAGATTAAAGGACTCGTTTTTGATAATCCTAATTCAAGTACTGTTCGCTACATGAAAGAATTAGCTAAGGTAAATGAAGTTCCAAAAGCTGGCGTTTTCTCTTTTAAAACAAATAACGAAGTAATAAAATTTGTTTCTGAAAATGATGGAATGATTGGGGTTATTGGAGTAAATTGGTTGTATCAGCCAACTCCTGACATGACAGAAACAATCAAGAATATAAATGTCTTAAGTGTACAAGGACTTAATGGTGGTGGATACTACAGTCCAACGCAAAATGACCTTGGAGAGGAGAAATATCCTTTGGCACGTGATTTGTTTATTATCAATTGTCAAGGTTATTCAGGTCTTGGAATGGGGTTTGCTTCATTCATAGCTGGAGATATTGGCCAGCGAATAGTCTTGAAATCTGGTTTACTGCCATATAAAACACCAGGGCGTAAATTAAAAATTAGAAGTGAAATTATAAAAGATAAAGAATAAATTAATTACGATAAAGATGAATAAATTTAAAATTTTTAGTCTTGCATTAGTTGCCTCGGCCACTGCGGCAAAAGCGCAAGACATCAACCAAGCAAAGAAGGCAATTGATGCTGAACAATTTGATAAAGCGAAAAACATTCTTAAATCAATCATCAAAGCTAAACCTTCAGATGGAGAAGCAAATTTTGTGCTAGGGAATGTGTATTTAAACCAATCTGTAGTTGACTCTGCTAAAATTTATTATAATAACGGATTGCAGGCTTCAGATAAGAAAAACTTAAACTATATTGGTTTAGGTCAATTAGATCTTGATGCAAAAAACACTGCAGCTGCTCAAGCAAATTTTGCTTTAGCTACTAAAGACATGAGAAAAAAAGATATAAATGAATTTATTTATATCGCTAGAGCATATATGAACTCTGAAAATCCAGATTATAAAAATGCTATTGAAGTTTTAAAACGCGCTTTATTAGTTGATCCGCAGAATGCACAAGCATTATTAGCAATTGGAGATGCTTACTATGGAGCAAACAATCAAAATGATGCTTACAAAGCATACCGTGATGCATTTACTGCTGACAATACTTTATTGAGAGCAAAAATGCAGTTAGGTGTCTTATTAAAAGGGGCTAAATCTTATGATGAAGCAATTAAATCATTCAATGAAGTTATCGCATTAGATGCTAATTATGGGCCAGTTTACAGAGAATTAGCTGAGACATATTACAAATGGGCTAGAAATAAACCTTCTACTGCTAAAGTTAATTTGCAAAATGCAATTACAAACTACGAGAAGTATTTAAGTTTGACAGATTACTCGCTTGATTCTAAAATGCGTCATGCAGATTTCTTAATCTTGGTAAAAGATTACAAACAGCTAGAAACTGTTGCAAACAAAATGATTGCTCAAGATAAAGTAAATCCTAGAATTTACAGATATTTAGGTTATGCGGCTTACGAAAATGGTAATGTTGATGTAGCAATTAAATCTATAGAAGATTATATCAAAGCGCCAGGAAACAAAGTTATTGGGAGAGATTACTACTACTTAGGATTGGCTAAAATTAAAAAAGGAACTGCTGCTGATGGTACAGTAAATCAAGCATCTTTTGATGCAGGTTTAGCTGATATCAAAAAAGCTATTGAATTAGAACCTCTAGTAGTAGAAGAATTTGCAGATTTTGGGAAAGAATTATTTGGTAAAAAACAATATGCGCAAGCGGCGGCTATTTTTGAACTTGGAGCAAATAATCCTGAGTCTAAAAACTACTTAGATGACAGCGTTTATTATGGAATTTCTTTATACTACGGTAATGCTAGTAAACCAAAAGAGAGCCGTGATGCAGTAGCTTTAGGAAAAGCGGATGCAACTTTTGATAAAATTTTAACTACTGCTCCTAATTATGATGAAGCATATTTGTATAAAGGAAGAATTAATACTTTATTAGACAAAGATGATATGATCATTAAAAACTACGAAGAGTATGTTACTAAAATTACAGCTAAAGGTCCTGAAGAAGTAGCGAAGCCAGCTGTAACTAAGAAAATTATTGAAGCTTACAACAGTATTGGTGCTGCTTATGCTAATACAGATAAAGCTAAAGCTGTTGAATATTTCAATAAAACTTTAGTTTTAGATCCAGCAAATTCATATGCGACACAATCTATAAAATCTTTAAAATAATTTAGATTTTTGAAAATAATAGAAAACCGATAGTTCAATAAACTATCGGTTTTTTTGTTCCGTATATTATTGACTATCTTTGCACTCTTAAAATAATATAATGTTACCGAAAGAAATACAATTAGAAGTAAATAAAGGAGCAATGCTTCCTTTGATGGAAGAATTTTATACCATTCAGGGAGAGGGTTCGCATACAGGAAGAGCGGCTTACTTTATTAGAATTGGTGGATGTGATGTGGGATGTCATTGGTGCGATGTGAAAGAAAGCTGGAATGCCGAGATTCATCCTCCAACGAAAGTAGATTTAATTGTTGAAAATGCTGCAAAATATGCAGATACAGTTGTTGTGACAGGTGGAGAACCTTTATCTTGGGATATGACTCTTTTGACACAACGTTTAAAAGAGAAAAATTTAAAAGTACATATTGAAACTTCTGGAGCTTTTCCGTTATCAGGAACGTGGGACTGGATTTGTCTTTCGCCTAAAAAGAATAAACTGCCAACACAAACTGTCTATGATAACGCTCATGAGCTAAAAGTGATTATTTACAATAAACACGATTTTATTTTTGCAGAAGAGCAAGCAGAATTAGTAAATGATAATGCAATTTTATTCCTTCAGCCAGAATGGAGTAAAAAAGAAGAAATGACTCCACTTATTGTTGATTACGTCATGAATAATCCAAAATGGAGAGTTTCATTACAAACGCATAAGTATCTTAACATTCCGTAAAACAAAAAATCTCTTCACACGAAGAGATTTTTTGTTTTACGGAAGTATACAAGCTGTGTAAAAAGTAAACACATTTTATTATTTCCAATTTTTATAATTTTTCAAAGTGGTAATGTGTGCTAAATGATGATTTCCGTGCCAAGCATACATTCCGATCATTCTCTTGAGTTTAATTTCTGAATTATCAGAAGGATGTATAAAAGTTTTCTCTAAATCAGATGTTGATAAACTTCGCATTATATAGCCCAATCTGAAATGAAGACCTTTCAGTAAATCTAGAGTTGGTTGGATTGGCATTGTCAGATTGTCGCTTAATTCAGACCAAAGCACTTCGTCATAAGGCTTAATTACAGGATTATTTTCTGTCAAAGCCCATTTTAGGCGAACGTAGCAGTTCATATGGCTTTCGGCACAATGATGAATAACTTGTCTTACTGTCCATCCGCCAGGTCTATAAGGAGTATCCAGTTGTTCGTCGGTTAAATGAATCGTTTCTTTTGCTAGTTTTTCAGGGAGAGTTTCAATTTCTTTGATTTTTTCAGAAAGATATTCTGTAGAATATTGTTCTGGGGCTGTAAATTTCCCAATAGGATATTTTAATTTCTCTAAATCTAGTTCATTCATAGTTTTATGGTTTGTTTTAAATGGAAAGTTTAGCTAAATAATCGTAATGTTCTCCTTCGAGAATAAGTTCGCAGTTAAGACCGTTGGCAATTGCTGCATTTTGGAGTGTGTTGTAATCTAAATATAACCAGTCAAAAGGTTCTTCTTTTTCTCCTTTATAGCTAATATTAAAAACAAGTTCGCCATAATAGTCATTTTCAGACGGAATCCATTTGCCGCCGTCTTCATCTTCATCAAACATATAAATGATGTCAGAACTGTCAATTAAAATTTGTCCACCAGGATTTAAAAGAGATTTTAATTTAGATAAATATTTGTTGCAGTTTTTTAGCTGGCCAAAAATACCTGTTCCATTCATTAGAAGTAGAATTGTATCAAATTTTTCTCCTTCAAAGTCTAAAATGTTTTCAACTTTAGTATTTTTTATTCCTCTAAGACGGCAGGTTTCAACTGCTTTTTCTGAAATGTCAATGGCGGTTACATCTAGACTGCGTTCATTTTGCAATGATAAAGCATGGCTTCCGGCGCCACATCCTACATCTAATATTTTTCCTTTAGCCAATTGTAAAGCCTTTTGCTCAATTTTAGGCATTTCGTTATAAGTGCGGAAAAGATATTCGACACTCATTTCGTCTTCTTCAGAAATCGAAGTTTCGGTGATAATATCTTCAGGCGAGTTTTTGGTGTAAAAATCAAATATTGCTTTCCCAAAAAGATCTTTCATTGTTTTAGTTCAAAGTTTAAGGTTTCAAGTTCAAAGTTGTTTAATTTTGCAAATCAACTTTAAATATTAAACTTGAAACAGATTTTAAATAACTTAAGTAAGTTAGCCAAAGATAAGCATAACGAGAATAAAAAGTATTTCGATAAGCTTAAAAAGAAACCGCCAAAAAATTTAGATTACATTATGCAGGATTTGCACGATGCTGAATTTAAGAAAACGGATTGCTTAAAATGTGCTAATTGCTGTAAAACAACGGGGCCATTATTTACCTTGGCAGATATCGAGAGGATTTCAAAACATTTTAGACAAAAGCCACAGCAATTTATTGATCAATATTTGCGAATTGATGAAGACAAAGATTATGTTTTGAAAAGTGTTCCCTGTACTTTTTTGGATAATGAAAACTATTGCATGATTTATGATGTTCGTCCAAAAGCCTGTCGCGAATTTCCACACACAGATCGAAACAAATTTTATCAGATTTCAAACTTAACTTTGAAAAACGTCGAAATTTGTCCAGCGGCATATAATATAGTGGAAGAAATGAAAAAGAAATTGCCTTTATAAATCAAAACTGGCAATTGTTTACAAGAACATCTCAAATTTCCTTTTTTAAGGCGTACTTTTGAGAAAGGAATAATTTAAATAACTATAACTTGAATTTAGAATATTTTATAGCCAAAAGACTTATTACTGCAAAAGATTACAAAAGCAGTATTTCGGCGCCCATTATAAAAATTGCTATTTCTGCAATTGCAATCGGAATTATTATGATGATAGTCTCCGTAGCGACAGGAATAGGTTTGCAGAAAAAGATTCGTGACAAAGTTTCGGCATTCAATGGTCAGATTATAATTTCTAATTATGATAATAATAATTCAGAAGTTACAACAGTGCCAATTTCGAAGAAACAAGATTTCTATCCCAATTTTAAAACGGTTCCAGAAGTTAGCCATATTCAGGCAGTCGCAAGTAAAGCTGGAATTATAAGAACAGAAAATGCATTTGAAGGAATTATTTTCAAAGGAGTTGGAGCAGATTACGATTGGAATAATATAAAGGAATATATTGTAGAAGGTAAATTGCCAGATTTTACTAAAGCATTGAATGAAGATGTTATTATCTCAAGATTTCTGGCAGATCGCTTAAATTTGAAAATAGGAGACGAGTTCAATACCTTTTTTATAAAAGAAGAACAAGGTAAACTGCCAAATAGTCGCCGATTTAAAATTGCAGCTATATTTAATTCGGGTTTTCAAGATTTTGATGCTACTTATATAATTGGTGACATTCGGCATATTCAGAGAATCAATAAATGGAATGAAGATCAAATTGGGGCATTTGAGATTTTTGTCAAAGATTTTAATGAAATAAAAGCTGTAGGGAATAAAATTTACGAATCAACTTCCTCTAATCTCGATACAAAAACCATTGTGGAAAAATACAGTTATATTTTTGACTGGCTTCAATTGTTTGATTTTAATATCATCATCATTCTAGGGGTTATGATTTTAGTTGCGACAATTAATATGGTAGTGGCGCTTTTGGTTCTTATTTTAGAAAGAACACAAATGATTGGTATTCTAAAATCTATGGGAGCAAATAACTGGTCAGTCCGTAAGATATTTTTGTACAATGCCTTCTACTTAATTCTTAGAGGACTGTTTTGGGGGAATTTGATTGGAATTGCAATTCTTTTAATTCAACAGCAATTTGGAATAATCCAGCTCAATCCTGAAAATTATTATGTGAATCAGGCTCCGGTCTATCTGAATTGGATTTATATACTCTTATTAAACTTGCTAACTATTACTGTCTGCTTTTTGGTGTTATTAATTCCTTCGTATATAATAACGAAAATATCTCCAGTAAAAGCCATCCGCTTCGATTAGGCAATGAAATCAATATGTATAACCCGACAGTTTTCCAAAACCTGTCGGGTTTGTTTTTTTGTATACATATATAAGGAGAAAGCCTCATTTGCCATTCAGACCGCAACTGAAGTCTTTTAAAGTTTTGGAATTTGGAATTTAAAAGATTGGGATTTCGGTAATAATCAGGAGCTTTTTCCCGCTATGCGCTTCAATCTTTTTGGGCCGAACCCCGGCCTAAAAAGGATTTCCGCTCCTATCGGGGCTAGGGACTCGGTTTCCAGATGAAGATTTTTGCAAAACTGGGCTGCTTTGCGGCCTCTGCGGGAGTGAAAAAGATGGAAAAGGAAACTTTTAGGCCTGAAATCTTCGCAGAAAAAAGATGGAAAAGATGGAAAAGATGAAAACTCTCCAAAATCGAGAAACGGGAGGCGCCTAAAAATGTCAAAAACGCAGCTGAATCAGGAAAAACCTTACGTGCGGTGAAAAATATCCAAAATGTAAACTT
>NZ_WUMO01000008.1 GCF_009826975.1 Flavobacterium sp. HBTb2-11-1
AATTAAAAGAATTTCAATAACATTCAATAAATCAAGACATAAGATTTAAAACAGTATTGAATTGGTTACTTTTAATTGTTTATTTTTAATAAATTTGATACTAGAAAATTATGCTGCAAAATTCCTTTTATTTTACAATTCATTTTGCCTGTAAAAGGTTTTAGAATAATAGATTAAGACATATTTGTTCAAATTTGAAACAAAATGGTTAAAAAAACACGCTAAACACCATCTATTCCCATATAAATCAATGCATTACTCAAACAAAAGACCGGTCTGGACTATTTGAACCAGCAGAAAAAAAATAAAATATCACTATACAGGCGTAAAACAAAATATATTTAAAAGTCATTTATTTTGGATCCTACTCTTGTCAATTCAACATTATAGAGATAAAAAAGATTTAGGAAATCTCCTTAAAGCGGCTACTCGAGCCACTTGCAACCGATAAAAAATTAAAAAATAGCGTGTATTTTTACTTAAGGGCTTTTAGAAGAAGTAAAGTATATTCTAATACTATCGGCAAAGGATGAAGAGCCTAAGCTTTCTAGGCTATTGTGTTAGTCTAAAGGCGTAAAAGAGATTTTATTAGTATAAAGTTAAATTTCTTCTTTTATACATACCACTGATAAACAGTTAATTAGGTTTCATTTTATAAAATGAAACCTTTTATTTTGCAACATGTTATAAAATATATAATAAAATACTTACCTATTTGGTTTAAGGGGAATTATTGCAATTGAAATTGCCATTTTTACAGTAAACACCTGTATAAATGATAATTGCATAAAAAAAAGGAGAAAATAAGAAATTTTCTCCTTCGTGTTATGGCTTGTAAAAAATGTAAACAATCACCTGAGAATTTCACAACCAGATTATTATTTTACAGTTGCAAATATCTTTTAATCTGAATATCTAAATTGCCTCTAAAAGTTTTTATAATGGCATTTTGGGACAAAAGTTAATTGTTGATAGTTTATTGTTGATGGTTTATTGTTGATGGTTGACGGTTGATGGTTGACGGTTGATGGTTGACGGTTGATGGGTGATTTTTAATTTTTAATTGATAAGCTAGGAAATCATTACTTTATTCCGTTTTTTAGATTCTTTAATGAAGGGTCTTTCGAGAGCTTAATTTGGTTAACTACAATTTCAGCAATTTTATTGGCTCCTAATAATGAAAGGTGCGTATCATCGGCTTTATCTTTATCGTAAAAGGCATTTTCTCCTGCTTTGAAATGAAGATGAAGCTGTTTTGATTTTTCAGGACCATAAGACTGTTCCAACAGCTCGGTGTAATATTCTAAATCTATAAAAGGCACATTATATTCTTGGGCAACCAATCTGGTTTCTAAAGGGTAATCGCCATGTGTTGGGACTAAAACACCTTTTTCGTTAAAGTTACGTCTGCTAATTGAGGTTAATAATACTGGAATTGCGCCTTTTTCTCTGCTTTCTTTTACAAATTTTATTAGATTATATCTGTAAGCTGTATGCGGGTTTGTATAACGCGCAGAGTCTTCTATTTTCTGGTCGTTATGCCCGAATTCGATAAAGACATAATCTCCTTTTTTCAGTTTATTGTAAATAGAATCCCAGCGTTTTTCGTTTATGAAGCTTCTGGTGCTTCGTCCGTTTACGGCTTTGTTGATTACGGTCACATTTTCGTTGAAAAAGGGTTGCAATACCTGCCCCCAGCCGTGTTCTGGATTTTTTTCTGGGTCTTTTTTATTGGCCATTGTGGAGTCGCCAATGCAGTACAGGGATGTTTTTTGGCCAAAACAAACTGCGGAGATAAGGAATGTTAGGATGATGCATTTTTTCATTTTCTGTTGTTTTTGTTTTTGCTTTTTACTGCGAAGTTTTTTCTACCGCAAAGTACGCTAAGGATACGCAAAGTGCGCAAAGGTTTAATAAAGAAGGCAAAGAGACAAAGCTTTGCGCCTCTTTGACAAAGCACATAAAGAACAAAAAACTTTGCGAACTTTGCGCTTTCCTTGTGTTCTTTGCGGTAAAAAAACACTTTACGATAAACCTAATGCTTTGAAACTGCCGTAGGCACTCCAGCTCGTTTGCCTATAAAAACATCTGTCATCAAGACGTTTTCTGCATTTTCGTTTGACAGTGCATTTTTAGCTTCTTTTATTTCTATGTTTTTTAATGCTATGTTCTTGATTTTTTTGTCTGCGAATCCTTGAATTACAATTCCCGATTCTGATGCTTTGTTACAGGTTATATTTGAGAAATATACATTTGATATATCCGATTGATGGCCTTTTCCTTCTCCGTGATAATTTGCTGTAATGTAAAGGCAATCTTCTACTTGGTCTAATTGAATATTTCTAACAAATATATTTTTGATATATCCGCCACGATCGGCATTGGTTTTTAAATAAATGCCTCTTTTTAAATATCCCGCTGTTTTGCAGTTTTCTACAAATACATTCTGAACTCCTGCTGACATTTCGCTGCCAATTACGACTCCGTGCAGTCCTTTAAAATTACAGTTTCTAACGATAATATTTTGGCTTGGCGTGGCTGTATTGGCTCTTCCTTCGTGGTCTCTTCCTGCTTTTATGGCAACATTGTCGTCTCCGTTATCAAAAGTGACATTTTCGATTAAAACGTCTTTTGCGTATTCGGGATCGATTCCGTCGTTGTTGTGGTTGAGCGATTTATAGCTTATGCCGCGAATGGTTATGCTTTCTGATTTTAAAAGGTGCAGACACCAAAATGGCGAGTTTTCGATTCTGATATTTTCGACTAAAATGTTTTTGCAGTTTAAAAACTGAATCATCTGCGGTCTTAAAAAGTAGCCTTCTCCAAATTTTCTTTCGCTTAATGGAGTGTTGTTATGATTCATGTCACGGCTTCGGTTTTTGCCTTCGTTTTCTTTTGCTTTAAAGGTTTTCCACTTCTTTCCTCCTTCTCCATCAATTGTTCCTTCGCCAGAAATGGCAATATTGGTGCAGTTGTTAGCATAAATAAGCGGACTGTAATTATACAGCATCGTTCCTTCCCAACTTGTTAAAACCATTGGCAGATAGTCTTCTGGATTGTCGCTGAACTTTATTTTTGCACCTTTTTCCAGCTTCAAATTGACATTGCTCACAAAATGAATTGGTCCGTTTATTTTATAGATTCCTTTTGGAACAATAATAGTTCCGCCGTGGTTCTTTTTACACAATGCCATCGCTTTATCAAAAGCTTTTTTATTGTCTGAAACAGAATCTCCCTTTGCTCCTAATTTTAAGATATTGATTTGAAAGGAAGGAATTTCTGGAAGCTTTATATTCTTTACAATAGAATCGACTTTTGCTGACGGAAAATCTGCGTTTTGTGCAAAACAGGTGCTAGTAATAAGTATTAAGAGAAGATATTTTAAATTCATTTTTTAAATATTATTTTTTTGTTTCACGCAGATTTTGCTGATTTTAGCAAATAGACGCAGATTTAATTCTAAATAATCTTTTTAATCTGCTTTGATCTTTTTTATCCCGATAGCCATCGGGAGCATGAAAATTTTACTCTCGCAGATTTAGCAGATTATGCAGATTTATTTTTTCTTTTCTTATACCGCAAAGGTCGCTAAGTTTTTTTCTTTATTTACTTTGTCAAAGGACACAGAGTTTTGTCGATATGCTTTGTGTCCTTTGTCTTCTTTATCAAATCTTTGTGAACTTTGCGTATTCTTTGTGTACTTTGTGTTAAAATAAAATTTTGCAGTAAAAAATCGAGTCTCTACGTGAAAATCTTTGCGAACTTTGTCTCCTTTACAAAAACTTTGTGTTCTTTGCGTATTCTTTGTGTGCTTTGCGGTAAAATTAACCGCATAGTATTGCAGTTTGCGCTGTAAACTGAGACTGCGACTGAATACTAAAAATACCACGCTCCAACCTTATCCTTAAGAATGTTCTCAATAGAATATTGCGCCGCTTCTTTTTTAGAAAGCTGATGTGACCATTTTACTCTTTTTGCTGGCTGAAAACCTTCGCCTGTGCAATTGTATTCGGCATAAAAGGCATTTTTTTCCGCTTCGGGTTTCGACCAGTTTTCCCAGCCTTCTGGTTTAATTTGGCTGCCCATTTCACAATTAATAAAAACCGTTTTGGCATAAATGCGCCATGGTCTTCCTAAATAAACGTCTTTTGCTTCTGGATTTGATGTGAGTTTACAATTCTTAAAAACGAATCCAAACAGCGTTCCTTCTGGAGTTGAAGCAGCTGTGATATACGAACTTTTGATGCTGTGAATGGTACAATTCTCAAACAAAGCTGTTGCGCCTCCAAAAATAAAATCGGTTGTGCCTTCGATATAACAGTCTTTGAAATATTGTTTGGCTTCTTTTCCTGATAGGTATAAAGTGTCCTGATTTCCAAGCAGATTGCAGTTTGTTATTTTGGCGCGATTTGCTGTAACCGACAATGCAATAGCCTGTCCGCGTTCTCCTGAGGTATTTTTAATGGTTAGGTTTGATGCCGAAAAATCGTCTCCTTCAACCAAAAGTGTGTACGTATAAAAGGTGCTGTTTCTTCCCAATGCAATTTTCGAAAAATTATCATCAAAGGTAATGATGGTGTTTTCTTTGCTTTCGCCTTGCAAAACCACGTTGGTATTCCATTCTGGAATTCGGACTTTCTCGTTATACGTTCCGTTTTTTACAAAGATTGTCACTTTCTCATACGGAAAAGCAGGAGTTGCATAAACGGCATCCTGAATTTTAGTGTAATCGCCTGAACCGTCTTGTGCTACGGTAATATAGTTTACATTTTTCTTTTCGGAAGCGCCTACTTTAGTACCGTTTTTAACTGCCCATTCTGGAAATTTTTTCAATACTTCCTGCGGTGCGTCTGTATACCAAGAATAGCCATTTCTTCTTTCTGCTCCTATTTGATCTAATGCTTTTTTCTTGATTCCGTCGCGGTCGCAAAAGAAAGGTTCATTGGTTTCCAGATCCATAAACCTTGCCCAAATGGGTTTGGCATTGGTTGTTGGAATCATTTTTTTATCTACAATTTTTCCAGCGTCATTTAGGACTCTTTTTTCTTCTAAATTGGTGATTTTAGTCTTTTCGAACCACTCCACAGCACTTTTTACAGCCGTTACCATTTCTCTTGAAGGCTTATCAATCGACATTAAAAGCAGGACTATTTTTGCCGATTCGTAACCGCTAAGTGAAGCCAATTCAAAAGCTCTAGCATTTGCGGGAGCCAATGTAACTTCGTCATGCTGTGCGCACCACGCGGTAAGAACTCCGTTTTGCTTGTATTGTGTTTTTAAAATGCAGTCGATTCCTTTATCAAAAGCTTTTTTGCACTTTTCTACAACTTCTTTTGATGGTTTTATACTGTAATAATCCGATTCATCTGCTACAACTTTTATGACATTCATAATATTCACCATCGAATCATCATTGTAGGTAATATGAGTATAATAGCCTTTTTTTAACGGATAAAACTGTGGCCAGCCTCCATTTGCATATTGCGCTTCAAGCAGATAATTCAATCCTTTTAAGAAAGATTCTTTATAACGTTCGTCTTTTACCTGCGCGTACATTCTAGACATAAAAAGCATTTCCTGACAAGTTGCTCCGTTGTCTGTTGTGGTTTCTGCAGCTGTTTTTTTGAGTGCCATTACCTCTTTTTTCTGCTTTTCGGTCAGTTCATCTTGCATCTGAATATTCTTTGGCCAGCCTCCAATATCTCTTTGGTAGAGCAATACGTTTTCGGCTATTCTTTTTGCATCAACTGTTGCAAACCAAGCGGCATCACTCTTACGAATAATGTCAGGCCATCTTTTGTAGGTGGTTTGAGCATGAATTCCAATGCTTAAAAATAGAATAAGCATTAAAGCTGTTTTTTTTAATTGCATCATTTAATGTTTTTTAATGCTTTGTTGTAAGAAACTATTTTATCTTCTAAAAAGTGAAAAATTAAGCTTATTTTTAACCTAATTGTAAGAAAAATCATTTAAACACATATTTAAGAAGTCTTTTTCTTACGAAATATGTTTTGATATTGCTTTTTAATTTTCGTTCAGCAGAATCAAATTATGAAAGCCGTTTTTTTGAAAAAAATTAAAAATTCTCCTTTTTCTTCCTTTTTTGCACTTTTTTATTTCGTGATTCGAAACCAATCTACTTCAACATTTCCAGAATCATTTTTTATTTCTTCACCTAAAGCAAAAAGTCCGACTTTGGCACCAATCCATTTTCCCTCTCTAGATTTGAAATCATTTCCGATAGACTGATAATTTTTATCGTCTAAGCTGTAAAAGAAACTGCAAATACCATCTTTCTTTATTTGAACTCTAAGGTAAATCGTATTGCTTTCTATTAAAATTGGTTTTGTTCCCGTTTCTGAAACCGTTTTGTCAAAAGTTCCCGTTTTCTGATTCAAGTATAGTTTTCCATCAACATTTTTAAAACATAGAAAACTGTAATCTAATCCCATTACAATCAAACCTGTTGATTCGCCTTTCAGTCTAGAATTAAAAGTCAGTTTTGTTGTAGCGGTAAACTCTTCTGCTGGAAATTTTTGCAGCAATACATTTGGCGCATTAAAAATGTTTGCTGTTGTAGTGTTGCAAAACAAATTTAGATATCCTAAACTTGTCGGAAATCCGAAATTGGTTTGTTTGTTGGCCTGCCATTGCCATTGCAATCCCAATTTAGGTTCATTAAATTCATCTGAAGTTGCCGGAACTTCTATAGGATATTTTTTGCCGACATTTGGCTTTCTGTAAGTTGTTACGGGTTCGCCAATTCCGTTTTTATCAAAATCTTCTCCCATAACCGGCCAGTCGTTTACCCATTTCATTGGCTGTAGATGCACAATTCTTCCGTAAGCGCCTTTATCTTGAAAATGAAAAAACCAATCTTCTCCTGTCTGTGTCGTTACCCAAGCACCTTGATGCGGACCATTTATAGCGGTCGAACCTTGTTCTAGAACCTTCTTTTTTTCATAAGGTCCGAAAACATTTTTCGACCTTAAAACCGTCTGCCATCCTGTTGGAACGCCACCTGCGGGAGCAAAAATATAGTAATATCCATTTCGCTTGTAAAATTTTGGGCCTTCAATAGTTTCTTCGCCTTTATGTCCGTCAATCACCATTACTTCGTCATTATTCACAACGGTTCCTTCTGGATTCATGGTGCAGACCACTAACAAACTTTTAATTTGCGCACGGCTTCCTGCAAAGGCATGAGTCAGATAAGCTTTGCCGTCTGTATCCCAAAGCGGACTTGGATCAATCAAACCTTTTCCGGCTTTAACCAAAAGCGGTTCAGACCAAGGCCCTTCTGCTTTTTTGGCTTTTATCATATAGATTCCGAAATCGGGATCTGGGTAATAAATATAAAATTCATTTTTATGAAAGGTAATGCTTGGCGCCCAAACTCCATTTCCGTGCTGTACGCTATCGTACGTTTCAAATGGCGGTTGTTTTACCAAAGCATGACCAATAATTTTCCAGTTTACCAAGTCTTTCGAATGTAAAATTGGCAAGCCCGGAATACAGTTAAAAGATGAAGCTGTCATATAATAATCATCGCCTACGCGAACAACATCCGGATCTGAATAATCAGCATGAATAACAGGATTGGTGTAGGTTCCGTCTCCGTTATCTGGCGTCCAGACTTGTGCTGTATTCTTTTGAAAAGGAATAATGCAGAAAAGGAATAGGATGATTTTAATATTTTTCATTTTTAACTATACTTTTTATTTAAACCCGACAGGTTCTAAAAACCTGTCGGGTTCTAAATTTGCTTTTCTTTGAGGAGTTACTTTGCGATGCTTCGACTCCGTTCAGCAAGACAAGGCATTGCAATTGATAATTAACAATTGACAATTATCAATTTTCAATTTTCAATTTTCAATTATCAATTATCTGTTCAACTCAATAGCTGCCAAAATAAAAGGCCCTGTTGCTTTAGGATCGTTGTCTTTTTTTCTTTCGTTTACGTAATATTCGTAAGATCCGTCACGGTAAGGATTTCCTCCTAAACCTGCCACTTGACAGCAGTTGGTTAAAGTGATTCCGCCATCTTCGTCTACTTTTTTGATTAAAACTGTAGTCAATCCGTCAAAAGCTTTGTTGGCTGCTTTTTTAAATTTAGCTGGCAAATAGCCTTTGTTTACTCCTTTTGCATACGCGTAAGCAAACATAGCCGAACCAGAAGCTTCTAAATAATTATCTTTTTGACCGCCTTTGTCTGTAACCTGATACCACAAACCTGATTTGCTGTCTTGAAATTTAAGAATCGCTTCAGAAGCATTGTTTAAATATTTGATCAACTCTTTTCTTTTTGGATGGTCTTTTGGAATATAATCTAAAACATCAACCAACGCCATTACGTACCAGCCTAAAGATCTAGACCAGAAGTTTGGAGAGTTTCCTGTTTCTTTATTTGCCCAAGGCATTTGTTTGCTTTCGTCCCAACCGTGGTACAATAATCCAGTTTTTGGATCTGTAGCTTTTGATTGAATTATTTCAAATTGTTTTGCGATATCATCAAAACTTTTCCCGTTTTCAAATTTAGCTGTGTATTCTGCGTAGAATGGCTCTCCCATATACAAACCATCTAACCACATTTGGTTTGGATAGATTTGTTTGTGCCAGAATCCGCCGCTTTGAGTTCTTGGCTGCTCTGCAAGCTGTTTGCGAATTAGCTGTAATGCTTTTAAGTATTTTTCATCTTTTGAAGTTTCATATACATCAAAAAGAAGGCGTCCTGGCAATACTAAATCAATATTATATTTATCAAACTCGTACGTAGTAATGCTTCCATCTGTTTGTACAAACTGATCCACATAACTTCTTACGTAATTTTTGTATCTCGCATCAGGATTTTTTTTGTATAATTCTTCTATTGAATGCAGCACTAAAGCATGAACGTAATCCCACTTTGGCTTTTTAGCATCGTCAATCATATACGATTCTGGATGGCGTTTCATCAAGGTCAAAGCCATTTTATCAGACCATTTCGCATTTTTTCCAATCACGATATCTTTTGCAGGTTCCTGTGAGGTGACTTTACAACTCGTAATAGTCATAACAAAGACCATCAGAGCCGAGATGAAGTAATTGTGCTTTCTACTATTTTTCATTTCAACATATATTTAAATTCAACTTTTTTTTAAAACACATAGACACATAGTTTAGAATACTTAATAAAAGGTGTTTCACTTGCAATAAAAAACATAGTATGCTATGTGTAAGAAGCGAGCTTCTTTTGATACTCTTTTAAAATACAATAAATTCTATGTTTCTATGTGTTAGAATTATTCTCACGCAGATTCGGCAGATTGAGCAGATTTTTAAATCATTTTAATCTTCTATTCCGATAATATCGGGAGTGCCAAAAAACAATTTACATTTTGCCTTTTTTATCCAACACTTCCAATTGTCTATCTAAATATTGAGCAAATTCTTCTTTTGTTTTGATTCCGTTTACCTCTTGTTCCCAAGCGCCTAAAAGGTAAAAAGTCACCGCTTTTGTAGTTGGTTTAAAAACTAAAAGATAATCTAAATCTGTATCTGCTATGTTTTCGATAGTACTAATTTCATAAAAAATTGCCATTCCTAACTTATCTGGAACCAAAGATTGTTCTCCGTAAGTTGCCAGATATGCCCATTTTTTGTTTTTGCTTTCTTTTTTAAGCAATTCAGCTGTTTTTTGTTTTACAATTCCAGTACAGATTCCTTTGATTGCTTGCGATGCTTTAATCGTATGTTGCGTATACAATTGATCTGGTTTAATGGTCAATTCTGAAACAAAATCGATTTTATCTGAAGCTGTTTTCCAGCCATAATAATTTACTTTTACTGTAGACTCCTTAGCTTTATTAGCCACCGTTGCAATGGTTGAATCAACTTCACGAAAGTGCAATTTTTCGTTGTTTAAATAACGGTCGATAGAACCAATTCCGATTCCTTTTCCTGCTTTTAAAATATCTGCTCCCCAATCGCTCATTTCATGGTACGAATCGAAACCGTCCTGCCCTACTTTTGGCAAAATATTTTCTGATGTCTTTTTTCCGAAGATATCAATAGCATTTCTCCAATCCAAATACAAACGGTATCCAATTCTGTTGTTTTCCCAGCCCGGCCCTTCATAACGAATGTCAAAAGAATGGTCAGTATGCTCTGGAGCCAACTTTAATCGGTCCACATTTTTAAACACCGTACCGCCTTTGTACTTTCTTCCTTCCCATTTCCCATCTGTTTTTGCAGATATTTCGGCATACGTTTTATTGGTTTTGATATCATATTTCTGCGCATTTATGGCTGTTAAACCTGCGAAAAATAAAACTGCTGTGGTGATTTTTGCTTTCATTTGTATTCTAAATTATTTAAAAATTTTATCTAAAAATCGTACGCTGTACGAGATTGTCTGCGTAAACCAAGGCTCATAAAACCAAAATGAATGTGGCGAATCTGGAATAGTCTGCACTTCATTATAGATTTTATATTGGTTCAAAATCTGAATCATGTCGTCTCTTCCTGCATGAAATCTCGGAATACTGCTGCAGATGTATAATACCGGCGGTGTATTTTTGTCCGTATGACTCAGTGCTGAAGCATTTTTCCAATTTTGGGGAATCTCATCTGATTTTCCTCCCAGCCAAAATGCTGCCATATCTCCTTCTGAAGATTCTGGATGTTTGAATGCCAAGACTCCATCTACATCAATTATGGCATGAACTTTTGAAGAAGAACGGCTTTTAAAATTTTTATCTTCAAAAAGCGGATTAGTATTTGTTGTACCAATCAAAGCTGCCATTTGCCCTCCCGAAGAACAGCCTAAAACCGCAATTTTGTTTGGATCTACATTAAATTTCGCCGCATTGTCTTTGATAAATTTTATCGCGTTCTTAACGTCAATAACTCCTGTTGGGTATTTTGCTTCTAATGATAATCGGTATTCGATAGCAAAACAAGAATAGCCCTTTGCTGCAATTCCTTTTCCGATAAACTGCATTTGATTTTTATTTCCCGATCTCCATCCTCCGCCATGAATCATAATTACGGCAGGATTTTTTTTCTTTTTGGTATTAACAAAAGCATCTAAATGTAAAACGCGATCTTGTTCTTGATTGTAAACCAAATCGAATGTTTCTTTAACGGCTGGATTTGACTTTATTTCTGGAATCGTGATAAATGGATATTTCTTAATTAATTTAGCATAAGTGCTTTTAATGGTATACGACGTGTCGACCTTGTACTGCTGGCTTTGCATTACAATTGCATTAAAAAACAACACTAATATTAATTTCAATTTTCGCATTTCTACTCTTTACTTTTTAGTTAAGAAAGGAGTTCGACCTATAGTCAAACTCCCTTTTAACTACTTCAAAAAACATAGTTCTCAAAAAACTAACAAATTACTAATAACCAGGATTTTGAGGGAAATCTTTATTTTGATTTAAATCTAAAGCAGATTGTGGTATTGGTCTTAATATTTTAAGCTTACCGTCAACACCCACAAAATTTGCTTCTTTAATTTTATAATTATGAGCTGAAGCTCTTGCTACCAAAGTTCCTGTACGTTTTAAGTCGAACCAGCGTTTGTATTCGCCTAATAGTTCTCTTCCTCTTTCGTCTAAGATATAATCGATATTAAACTGAGCTAAAGTGGCATTAGCAACTCCTGCTCTTCTTCTTACCTCGTTTAAACGCTCTAATCCTGTTCCTGGGTTTCCAGCTTTTAAATACGCTTCAGCCGCTACAAGATAAGTTTCTCCCAATCTTGCTACAATAATATCTCTTGTACTTACAGGCCCTGTACTTGATGGCGTTGTTGGATCTGGATCGTCAAATTTCTTAACTGGAATAGTATAACAGTCTAAGTTTTTAATTAACGTATGAGCTGCAGAATATTCTCCCCAAGGATGATATACAAATGTCGAAGCTAGTCTAGAAGCATTAGCAGTCATCCAAGCTGTCTTATCAGCAGGCGTAAACCATTTTGGCTCGTAAAAATGTCTTACTTTTAAAGAAGCTGGATTTGAACTTCTATAGTACGGATAATATAAAACTGTTTTTGTAACTCCGTTTGTTGTTTCTGGCCCTTCTACAATTTCAGTCATAAAAGTCGCGTTCCATCTCGCATCGCCTTTTTCGTATAAACCTAAAGCGTAATCTGTAGGACACAAATTGTAGCTTCTTAATGGCGCTCCTGTTTCTGCCCCTCCTAAATACGAACTGAAATAGTAAAATTGATTGTTACCTAATGTTGTAGGGCTTGTACTTGTTGAAGCCTTGTCATATTGTACAGAAAAAATCGTTTCAGCATTTAAATCGTTTCCTGGTTTAAACAACTGATCGAAAGCAATTGCTAAAGTCTGTCCTGCAATTGCTGCATCTGCATAAGCGGCCGCTTTTGAAAAATCGTCCGCTTTACCAAAAGTTTCGTACCCTCTTGTCAAATACACTTTTGCCAATAAATCGTTTACAGCTCTTTTGTTTACTTTACCAGATGTGCTGTAAGCAGCAGTTCCTACATTAGCCAAAGCAAAATCTAAATCTGATATAATTTGTGTATACACTTCTTCTGCGCTGTTTCTTGTAAAAGACAAAACAGGTGTTGTAATATTCTCGCTTACAATTGGCACACCTCCATAGGTCTGAACTAATAAGAAATAGGCTTGAGCTCTTAAAAATCTAGCTTCTCCTAATAGCATATTCAAATTGGCAGTTTGTTCTGTTACACTTGAATAATAAATTGCTTTATTCACAGATTGAATTAACTGATAACAAGGTCTGTACAAATCGGCAACATTGTCTGAAGACGGAATTAAAAGCGTATACTGGCTTAGACCTGCAGGCTCTGGAGTTCTTCCTTCGGCGTACATGTCTGTTCCTGCCTCAAAAAGCCACGGATTTCCTCCGTAAATACTTTTAAGCCAAGCATAATTTGTGTTTATTAATAATTGAAAACCAGCAGCTGTTTTATAAGTTCCGTCAGCAGGAACATTTGACAAACTTTCCTCTTCTATATAATTACTGCAAGAACTTAAAGTTCCCACAATGATTCCTAATAATATGATGAATTTTTTCATTTGATATCTTTATTAAAATTTAACACTTAATCCCAATTGCGTAGTCACTGATGCTGGACGGTTTACTCCAAAAGCAGCGCCAGCCCATTCAGGATCATATCCATCAAAATCTGTAAATACAAATGGGTCTAAAACATTCACATAAATTCTCAGATTACTGATTTTAAGCCTTTTCAATAATTCAGAATCCAATGTGTATCCTAAAGATATATTTTTAATTTTCACGTAAGAAACGTCTCTGTAATACCCAAATAAAGAAGTCCAATAAGCTCCTGCTCCAGTAGCCACAGGGCCTGGTCTTGGGTGTTCATTATTTGCATTAGCCGCGATTCCTGTTCCGTTTGTTGGAATAAAATAATCCATTGCCAATTTCTGACGTCCTCTATCACTTACATCAGCAAAATTTTGGTGGAAAGTACTCAAAACCGTTTGCCCTTGGCTTGTTAAAACTGAAAAATTGAAATCAAAATTGCCAACAGTCAATTTAGAATATAAACTTCCCTGCCAGTCTGGATTTGCGTTTCCGATTACAGTTCTATCATCTTGGTTGAATTTCCCGTCATTGTTCAAATCCTTTGGTCTTGCCTGTCCAGGAGCCATTCCGTAAGATGCTGCCTGCGCCGCTTCGCTTTCTTGCCAAACTCCATCATAAACATAATTGTAGTTTGGATTTAATTCAGATCCTAAGATTAATTTATTACCAATATCACTTACTTGATCCTGATTGTAAATTGACTCTAATTTGTTTACGTTTTTAGTAAACGTAAAAGTAGTTTCCCAATTTACATTTTTGCTTTTGATATTTTTTGTAGTTAACAAAACCTCTACTCCTTTATTGCTAACAGATCCAACATTAGCAAATGTGTTTTTATAACCTGTTTCAAGAGGCAATTCTTGTTTATAAATTAATTTATCTGAAAGTCTGTCATAAACGTCTACGCTACCTGTAATTCTGTTGTTTAAGAATCCGTAATCAAGACCAAAGTTTAACTCTCGTGTTTTTTCCCAAGTTAAATTTTGATTCGCTAAATTTTCAGACTGCCAGCCCGAAACCACATTGGCTCCGTTTGCATAAAAAGTCTGCTGATTTAATAAAGCCTGAGAAGTATAAGGCGCAACGTTGTCATTTCCTGTATAACCTAAACTCGCACGAAGTTTTAAATCTGAAACAACGGAACTGTTTGCTAAGAAAGATTCTTTGCTGATTTTCCATCCTAAAGCTACAGAAGGGAAACTTTGCCATTTATTGCCTTCAGATAAAACAGAAGAACCATCCCATCTTGTAGAAGCTGTCAATAAATATTTGTCTTTAAAAGTATAATTTAAACGAACCGCATAAGAACTTAAAGTATTCTTTTGATAACCTGAGCTAATGTTATAACTCGTCTGAACTCCAGATCCCATATTATTTGATCCAACATCAAAAGGCTGATTGTTTGAATATAAATAAGACGTTTCATCAACATTTGAATACAAACTCTGCAATAATAAAACACTAAAATCATGCACTTCTTTAAAGGTGTGTTTCAAATCGATTTGGTTATCCCAAGTGTAATTAAAGTTGTTGAAGTTTTTAATTGATGCCGAATTTTTTCCATTTAAGGTTACACCTGCATTGGTTTGCGCTTTATAAGAAGCACTGGTAACAGTATTTTCGATACCGGCTGCAAATGTTGTTTTGAACGAAAGCCATTTTAAAGGCTGATATTGGAAGAAAACGTTTCCAACTGTTTGCCATGTTTTTTCTGTTTGAGAAGAATTGGCAATTTCCATTAAAGGGTTTACGGTACTTGTTTTATTAATTGCCCATGAACCGTCAGGATAAGTTAATTTCCCTGGAAGGAAAAATAGCGTTCCCACTTTTTCGTTTCCTTGTGCATCAACAGCCCAAGGCGACATTAGCGGACTTAATCTAAAAGCATCCTGCATCGCTAAGTCACTTCCTAATTGAGTATCAAGACGTGCAACCGTAATATTGGCGCCTGTCGTAAATTTATCATTGATTTTATGATTCAATCCTAACTTAAAAGAATATTTATCTGTCGAATCATTTTCGATAAGCCCTTCATCGCTTTGAACGCCAAATCCTAAGTTATAGCTCAAACCAGAATCTGAACGTCCTGTAACATTCAAATAATTGTTTTGTGTCATACCCGGTTTAAGAACAGCATCTGTCCAGTCAAAATTATAACCGTTGTTGGCACGAGAAACCAATAAAGGACTCTGATTTCCTGCTAAAGCGGCTAATTGCGCTGGCGTTTGTGTTTGAGGTGTTGCACTCATATAAGCTACTTGATGGAATTTCCACCACTCTTCTCCAGTCATCATTTTTGGCATTCTAGTGGCTGTTTTAGTTCCGTAAGAAGTATCAAAAGTTACGTTAATTCCAGATTTAACATTAGCACCACTTTTTGTAGTTACGATAATCACACCGCTCGCTCCTCTAGAACCATAAATTGCAGCCGAAGAAGCATCTTTTAAAACGTCCATTCTAGAAATATCCTGCGGATTCAAAAAGTCAATATTATCAACTGGAACGCCGTCTACGATATATAAAGGCGATGAACCCACTAATGAGTTGTTCCCTCTGATTACCACTTTGTATCCGTCTCCTGCACGTCCTGAAGCAGATGAAATCTGAACTCCTGGCGTGCTTCCTTGAATTGCCTCTAATGGACTTGTAGTATTTCTTTCTGTAATAGTTGCTGCGCTGATGGTACTGACAGATCCGGTAAGATCGGTCTTTTTTACAGATCCGTATCCGACCACAACAACTTCATTTAATGAATTGGATTGCTCAGCAAGTGTCACATTGATTTTTGATTTTCCAGCAACGCTTACTTCTTGTGTCTGAAATCCTAAATAGCTTATTATTAAAATAGCTTTACTGTTTGATACATTAATCTTAAAACTTCCTTCAAAATCTGTCGAAGTTCCATTTTTTGTTCCCTTCTCATTAATGTTTACCCCTGGCAGTGACATACCAGTAGCGTCGGTAATCTTCCCTTCTATTGTGGTTGTCTGTGCATGTATAGAACTGCACAGTAAGAAATTCAGGAAAAAGAAAAATACAAAGTACTTGTCTTTTTTCTTAGATAATTGTTTAATACTCATGTGGTTTAAAGTTTGGTTAATTGATAGTGTTTAGTTCGTAATAGATTCTACTTTTTTCTCATTGATGTAGGTATTTATAAAATTTATGTTTTTTACGTTTTTTAATAAATAGAGGGAATCAACCTTTTGAATCTTTACATTTTTCAAAGTAATATTCTCAACTGGAGATTCTGCGTAACCTTCTGCCCAAACGCTGTATTTACCACCGTTTTTTACAGTCACATTTTCTAAGCTAACATTTCTAATGGTTGGAATAAAATTCCCAGTCTGAGATCCGTATACATTATAAAACATGTTTAATTTCAAGACGCATTCTTTTACCGTTCCCACTTCAAGGTTTCGCACATAGATATTTTCAATGATTCCGCCTCTCCTCGAATTGGTTTTTATACGAATGGCACGATCCAAATTCGGACTGTCCATCAAACAGTTTTCTACAAAAACATTATTTACTCCTGCAGAAATTTCGCTTCCAATTACAACACCACCATGACCGTCAATCATTTTACAGTTTTGCACAATGATATTTTTACTCGGTATAGCTACTCTTCTTCCGTCACCATCACGTCCTGCTTTAATCGCAATACAATCATCACCTGTATTGAAAGTGCAGTTTCTAATTAAAATATTTTGTGAATATTCTGGATCACAACCATCATTGTTCGGGCCATGGCTATTAACCGTTACGCCATCAATAATCATGTTGTTTGTTTTTATTGGATGCAAAATCCAAAATGGAGAATTGATAATTTTAATATCTTTTACTAAAGCAGTATTACATTCAAAAAACTCAATGAAATTAGGTCTTAAGTAACGTCCGTCTCCAAAAACTCTTTCTGATACAGGAACTCCCTTTTCTGCCATATCTACCAAAACTTCACGATTTGTAGGATCATTTTGAGACGGAATTCCTTTTTTCCAGCCATAGTTTTTTCCTCCAGACCAAATCCACCAGTTTGTACTGTCCGCTTGGCCATTTAAGGTTCCTTTTCCTGTAACCGCGATATTGGTTTTGTTTTTTGCATAGATGAGCGGAGAATAATTCATTACTTCAGTTCCCTCCCAAGAAGTATGAACAATAGGATAATCTTTCGGATTTAAACTAAAAAGAATCTCTGCATGATCTTCTAAATGCAGATTAACATTGCTTTCCAAATGAATTGCGCCTGTCAAATATTTTCCGTTTGGAACTAAAACCCGACCACCTCCATTTGCAGCACATTCTTGTATTGCTTTTTGGAATGCTAAAGTGTTTAATGTTTTTCCGTCAGCAACAGCACCAAAATCGTTTATGTTATACACTTTATCTGAAAAATGCACTTGAGGAATACTTCTTATAACCAAATCCATTTTTTGCCATGGATTTTCAGTAGAAACAGAAGAAGAATGTTTTACACATGATGGCATCAGAAGCCCTAAAAAGGCTAAAAAAAGAATCTTTTTGAATGCGACAATCTCCTTTGTAATCATTTGCACAGATTTTTCTTGTTTGAATATCAAAAACTTCATGTTTTATGTAATCGATTACACGAAAGTAGAAAAATTGTTCTAAGAGACCAAATTAATTTAGGAAAAAATTATATATTTAATTTTTATTACAAATTTTAATTACATTTAATGCAAAAAATTAGATAATTTATTATCATTGTAGAATCTAAAACGTTTGAGTTTTTAATTATGGTAATCGATAACAATATTCATTGCATAATGAAAAAAAATGTACTTTTGTTTAAAAATAATTCGATAAACTTTTTTTGAATGAGTGAAAAAGTAACTATTTACGATATTGCTGAAAAATTAAACATCACAGCTGCAACAGTTTCCAGAGCGTTAAACAATAATCCTAAAATAAAGGAGGCGACGCGTGAGCTAGTTATCAAGACTGCTGCTGCGATGAATTATAAGCAAAATAAATTGGCTCTAGCTTTAAAGAGTGGCCGAAGTAATAATATCGGAGTTATTGTGCCGCGTATTGATAGCAATTTTTTCGCCTCGGTGATTCGAGGAATTGAAGAAGAGCTTTATCCCCACGGTTATCAGGTTATTATCTGTCAGACTCATGAAAGCATCAAAAGAGAAAATGAAAATCTTCATACACTCGTAGACGCGCAGGTCGACGGTATCATGATGTCTGTTACCGGAATTTCAGACGAGAATGACAGCGCTTTTAGAAATGTATTAGAAAAAAATGTACCACTGATATTTTTTGATAGAAGCAAACATATTGACGGTGTGAGTTCTGTAACGATAAATGACTTCAAAGGTGGTTATTTGGCCACAAAACATTTAATCGATGAGGGCTGCAGAAACATTGCTCATTTCTCTGGAGACCAATCGTTGGACATCTTTAAAAATAGATTTTTGGGATACAAACAAGCCTTATTAGACAGCGGACTTGATTTTAAAGAAGAATACGTTATTTATACCAAAAGTAGCGTTGACGCAGGTAAAGAATCGGTTGACAAACTTTTACAATTGCAAACTCCTCCTGATGCTATTTTTTCTTCGAGTGATTTTGCTGCATTGGGTGCCATACAAGAATTAAAAGAAAGAAATATCAGCATTCCAAGTGAGTTTTGTGTTGCGGGTTTCAGTAACGAGCCTTTTACTAAATTCATGGAATTATCGATTACTTCTGTAGATCAGTCACCGCTTGAAATGGGAAGAATGTCTGCCCGCGTTTTCTTAGAACAAGTCGACAAAACAGATGCGATCAAAATTGAAAAAAAGGTAGTTCTAGCACCAGAATTACATATTCGTAAATCTTCTACGAGAACTAATTTTTAATTTTTTTTTCACCATATAAGTTATATAAGCTCATTTTTAGAATGGGCTTTTTTTTGCAAGCTCCTCTGGAGCTTTATGTTGTAGCCGTTAACCTTTTGCTATAATATTTCGCTTCTCCGAGGCTTTCTCTAAAAACAAGAGACAAACTACTGTACATCTCTATAGATAAACCTAACACAAAAAAAGACGCACCATATTGTGCGTCTTCTATATAAACCTTTGTCACTTTGTCCTTAGAACCTTAGCACCTAAAAAACTACAATGACACCCCTCTTTTCCAAGGAATAAAATCGTTTTGATTCAAAATAGCTGCTTTTGTTTTAATGTTACCACTGGCAACGTCAATAATGAATTCTAACATTTCGTCAGCCATCTCATCAATAGTTTTTTCACCTGTAATAATTCCACCAGTATCAATATCAATAATGTCAGACATTTTGTTTGCTAACTGTGTGTTTGATGAAATCTTTACAACTGGAGCAATCGGGTTTCCTGTTGGAGTTCCTAAACCTGTTGTAAACAATACCATATTGGCTCCAGAACCTACCATTGCAGTAGTACATTCTACGTCATTTCCTGGTGTACATAACAATGTAAAACCTGGTTCGCTAATATATTCTCCATAATCGTAAACGCCTGTAATAGGCGATGTTCCACCTTTTTTAGCAGCACCAGCCGATTTCATAGCATCTGTAATCAAACCGTCTTTAATGTTACCTGGAGAAGGATTCATATCAAATCCTGAACCTGCATCCACAACTGTTTTTTCGTACCATTGCATTAAATCTAAGAAACGTTTTCCGTCCTTATCATCTATACAACGATTTACTAATTCCTGTTCTACTCCACATAATTCAGGAAATTCAGAAAGAATTGTAGTTCCTCCCAAAGCAACTAAATGATCTGATAACACTCCCAATGTTGGGTTTGCAGAAATTCCAGAGAATCCGTCAGATCCACCGCACTCTAAACCAATTCTTAGTTTAGATAATGGAGCTGGCTCTCTCTTAATTTCGTTTGCTTTTTTAATCGCTTCGAAAGTGTCTTTTACCACACTGCTTAACATCGTTTCAATTGTCCCGATAGACTGCTGATCGTAAATTAAAACAGGTTTTTTACTGTTTGGATTAATCGCATCTAAAGCTTCTTTGAAAATTGAAATCTGAAGATTTTGACATCCTAAACTCAACACAGTTGCTCCAGCCACGTTTGGATTATTTACATAACCAGCCAAAAGTTTAGCTAAACTATGAGAATCCTGACGAATTCCACCACAACCTCCTTGGTGCGTGATGAATTTAACTTCAATATTATTGAACAAGTTTGCATCGTTTGAAGCTTCTTGATTTCCCGCTCCACCTGTTTCTGATTTTACCAAAGAACGCAACAATAATTGGTAATCGTTTTCTTTTGGTTTCATCAATTCTTTCTCAAAAATATCTTTTAAGATTTCGATGTTTCTATTTTCACAAAAAACTAATGGAAAAAACAACCATACATTTTCTGTTCCAACCTGTCCATCTTCTCTATGATAGCCCTGCCACGTTCTGTCTTTCCATTTATCAACATTAGGAGCTGTCCAGCCAATGGTTTCCGTTTTACCAGTAACTTTATCACTTTCGTGTTTTACGTTAGCAGTAGAAAGCAATCCGCCTTTTTCAATTCTTGCACTTGCTTTTCCAACCAAAACACCGTACATAATGATTCTATCCCCTACATTAAAAGGAACCATTGCAATCTTATGTTTCATTTTTACATCAGACTCTACTGTAATTGATTGTCCTTCAAAATCAATCACTTCGCCTGCAGTAAGATCCACCAAAGCAACCGCAACATTGTCGGTCGGGTGAACTTTTATTAATTTTTTCTGCGTTGCCATAATTAACCTTTGTTCTTTGTTCTTTTTGTTGTGTTTTCTTATTTTATTCTTTCTTGAAACTTAGCAAAACCAGCTTCAATTCCGTTTGAATCTATTTCTTCCAAAGCAATTGTGATTGCTCTTGTTAAACCAGGAATTTCTGTTAAATCCTCATCCCAGAAATTTTTGTTTTGCAATGTCAAACGAGCAATTTTTTCGTAATCGTCAGACTTCCAAAGTCCGTTGAAGAATGTTGTAATGTCTTCGCTATCGTTAACCGGTAAATCTTGTCCGTTCCAAGTTCCTTTGTAGAAACGAATTAAAGCTGCAAAAGCAAAAGTCAAATGAACCGGAAGTTTTCCGTGAACATCTACATATCCTGTTAAACTTGGCAATACGCGAACTTTAAATTTAGAAATCGAGTTTAAAGCGATTGAAGACAATAAATGCTTGATGAATGGATTTCTGAAACGGTCTAAAATCTCTTCTGAGAAACTCGCCAATTCTGCTTTATCCATGTTTAAAGTTTCATTGATTTCTTCAAACAAAGCTTTATTGATAAAATCTCCTGTAAACGGATTATCTACAGTTTCTTTTACTGTTTCGTTTCCGTAAAGCAACGAGAATGGCACCATTGCAGTATGTGCTCCGTTAAGGATTCTCACTTTACGAGTTCTGTACGGCTGCATATCAGAAATGATTTTTACATCTAAATCTGTTTTGTCAAACGGCAATTTTGCTTTCAATTTATCATCACCTTCGATAACCCATAAAAAGAAAGTTTCTGCACTTACAATCAAATCATCTTTGTAATCTAATTGTGCATTGTATTCTTCAATTTGATCTTTCGGATAACCTGGAACAATTCTGTCAACCAATGTATTATGCCAAGAACAGCTGTTGGTTAACCAAGCCTCAAATTCTGCTCCTAATTTCCAGTCAGCACTATATTTGAAAACAATTTCTTTTAAAGTATCAGAGTTGTAATTGATTAATTCGCAAGGAATAATGGTCAATCCTTTATCTGCAACACCATTAAAATGTTTGAATCTTTCGTGAAGTAAAACAGTTAGTTTTGCAGGGAAAGAAACCGGTGGCTGCATGGTTGGCAAATCTGAAGCGATATATTCGATACCCGCTTCAGTTGTATTAGAAATAATAAAAGCTAACTCTTCTTCTTTAGCCAAAGCTAAATAATCTTGAAAAGAAGCATACGGATCAATTGCTTTTACAATATTAGTAATCAATTCTTTTTCCTGAATTTCCTCACCTTTTTTAACTCCTTTCATAAACAAAGTATACAATCCGTCCTGCGCATTGATCATGTTTACCAAACCTTTGTCAATTGGCTGCACCACTGCAATACCAGCATTAAAATCAGCATTTTGATTCAATTTCTGAATGGCATATTCAACAAAAGCTCTCAAGAAGTTTCCTTCTCCAAATTGCACGATTTTAATTGGAAGTTTTTCTGTAAGTCCTGCGTTTGATCTGTTTATTTTTTCCATTTTGATTTACTTCTTTAATCTGTTATAAATAACCATTTATAACCTTAACTCTCTATTTCTGCCTTTAAAATTGCAAAAGAAACATTACACCCGATTGGATAAAATAAAGCCGGCTGTGAGGAATGGCTAGCTAAATTTTTCAAGCGTAATGTTCAATTACAATCTCTAAAAATCTAAAAAACTTATAAAATAAGGAGTCAGGCATGATTACCCCTTAATCTATTTTCTAATATCTTTTATAATGTCAAGAACCTGTTTTACTTTTGCACTTAAACCATCGAAGTCTTTCTGGTCTAATATATCTTTTGAAATTAATTGCGAACCTAAACCAACACACGTTGCTCCTGCATTCAGCCATGAACTTAAACTTTCTTTTGTTGGATAAACTCCTCCTGTCGGCATAATATTCGTCCAAGGGCACGGACCTTTTATGGCTTTAATAAATTCTGGTCCGTAAGTATCAGCTGGAAATAATTTCACAATTTCACAGCCTAATTCTTCTGCTCTTGCTATTTCTGTCAAAGTACCGCAACCTGGTGACCAAAGCACTTTTCTGCGATTACAAGCTATAGCTATATCTTCTCTAAAAACTGGAGTCACAATAAAATTTGCTCCTAAACTCATATACAAAGAAGCCGAAGCCGCGTCTGTAATAGAACCTACTCCTAAAATCATTCCTGGAAGTTCTGCTAAAGCATATTTATTTAAAGCACCGAAAACTTCATGAGCAAAATCGCCTCTGCTCGTAAATTCCATTAATCTGGAACCTCCATCATAACACGCTTTTAAAACTTTTTTACTTAGTTCGATATCAGAATGAAAAAACAACGGGACCATCCCGTTTTCTTTCATGGTCTGAGCTACTTCAATTCGTGAATATTTTGCCATTTTTATATTTCTTATCTTGATACTAATGCAGAACCATCACCATCAATCATATTTTCAACTTCTTTTAAGGTAACCAAGTTGTAATCTCCAGCAATTGTATGTTTTAAACAACAAGCTGCAACTGCAAAATCTAAAGCTCTTTGGTTATTATTGTATTCCAACAAACCGTAGATTAATCCGCCCATAAAGGCATCTCCACTTCCAACGCGGTCTACAACTGGCGTAACTTCTTTAACTGCTGCACTGTAAATCGCTTTTCCGTCATATAAAATTCCGCCAATTCTTTGATGCGAAGCGCTAACAGAATAACGCAGTGTTGTTGCTGCCACTTTCAGACTCGGAATCAATTCGAACAATTTATCATATACCGCTGGAAGTGATTTTTCATCCTGATAATTCGGATTCACTTTTGGAATTCCCAACATGAAATACGCTGTATCAATATCTCCTAAAATTACATTGCTATATTTCAGCATTTCTGGCATAACCTCGCTCGGAGTTTTTCCATATTGCCAAAGTTTTGATCTATAGTTTAAATCGCATGAAATTTTAATTCCTTTTTTGTGAGCGACTTTAATTGCTTCTAAACAAGCTTCGCCCGCACTTTCTGAAATTGCTGGCGTAATGCCGCTCCAGTGAAACCATTCTGCACCTTCCAAAACCTTTTCCCAGTCCACCTGCCCTTTTTGTATAGTCGACATGGCGCTGTGAGCACGATCATATACTACATTGCTTCCGCGCGTTCCTGCACCTGTTTCTAAGAAATAAATTCCTAAACGTTCTCCTCCATAAACAATGTTTTTAGATTCAACATTCATTTTTCTGATTTCTTTCAATGCAGAAAAACCAATTTCATTTTCAGGCAGTCTGGTAACAAATTCAGCATTTACACCATAATTTGCCAAAGAAACACATACGTTAAATTCACCGCCACCATAAGTAGCACCAAATGCTATAGATTGCGAAAAACGCAAATGTCTTTCTGTTGATAAACGCAACATGATTTCTCCAAATGCAACTACTCTACTCATACTATCTTTTTTATATTTTACCATTAAGAGATTATGAAAATTAAGCTTAACTTATCTTTATTATTTAAGTAACTACTTATTAGAGCAAAAACTTAATTTTCTTAATGTCTGAATGGTTAGAAAAATTAAAACTTAAAATATTCTTTAGCGTTGTTGTATGAAATATCAGAAACTAATTTTCCGATCCATTCCATATCGTTTGGAAGTTCGCCACGTTTGATTTCGTCTCCCAAAAGATTACACAAAATACGTCTGAAATATTCGTGTCTCGGGAAAGACAAGAAACTTCTAGAATCTGTCAGCATTCCAACAAAACAGCTAATTAAGCCCATGTTTGAAAGTGCATTCAATTGTTTTGTCATTCCATCTTTCTGATCCAAAAACCACCATCCTGAACCAAATTGCACCTTTCCGCGAACGCTTCCGTCGTTGAAATTTCCAATCATCGTTGCCATAACTTCGTTATCAGCAGGATTTAGGTTGTAGATAATCGTTTTGGTCAATTTATCTTTACTGTCTAAAGCATTTAAGAAAGCAGATAATTTTTGTGCTTGAGGATAATCTCCAATAGAATCCCACCCTGTATCTGGGCCTAAGATTCTGTGCATACGAGCGTTGTTGTTACGCAATGCACCTAAGTGAAATTGCTGTACCCATCCAAACTCATGATAGGTTTCTGATAAGAAAACTAAAATGGCACTATGGAATTTTAAAACCTCTTCTGGAGACAACTCTCCATTTTCTCTTTTCTTTTTGAAAATCGCATTGATTTCACTTTCTGTAAAGTTTTCAAAATCAATTTGATTCAATCCATGATCACTTAATTTACATCCGTTTGCATTAAAGAATTCGATTCTTTTTCGTAAAGCAGACTGTAAATCAGCATACGTGTTAATTGCAATACCGGACACATCCCCTAATGTGTCCAGATATGCATTATAACCATCATTAGAAATTAAGATGGCTTTATCAGGTCTGAAAGCCGTACTCATTTTAATTCCAGTCGAATTATTTGCGAATTTTTGGTGAAATTCTAAAGAGTCGATTGGATCTTCTGTAGTACAAACCAATTCAGCGTTTACTTTTTTAAGAAGATTTTGCGTGCTGTACGCCTGAGAATTTATTTTCTCAGAAGTTTCTATATAAATTTTCTCAGCCGACTTTTCATTCAATAAATCATAAATATCAAAATAACGAGCCAATTCTAAATGCGTCCAGTGATACAACGGATTACGCATAGTGTACGGAACAGTTTTTCCCCAGTTTAAGAATTTATCTTTATCTGAACCATTTCCTGTTACAAACTGCTCGTTGATTCCCAAAGTACGCATTGCACGCCATTTGTAGTGGTCACCATTGATCCAAACTTGAGTAATATTTTCAAAGATTTTATCTTCGGCAATAAACTGCGGATTTAAGTGATTGTGGTAGTCAATAATAGGCTGATTCTTAGAGTAATTGTGATATAACTCTTCAGCATATTTATTTTCTAATAAAAAATTATCGTTAATGAAAGTCTGGCTCATATCTTTTTAAATATAATTTGAAAATTATTCTTCGTTTGAAGGTTTTCCGATTGTGGCAAGGATTCCACCATCTACATATAAAATGTGACCGTTTACAAAATCACTTGCTTTGGAAGATAAAAATATTGCTGCTCCGGCCAAATCGCTTGGATCTCCCCATTTTGCTGCAGGAGTTCTGCTAATGATAAAATCATTAAACGGATGACCGTCAACTCTAATAGGTTTGGTTTGCTCTGTGGCAAAATATCCAGGACCAATTCCGTTGATCTGAACATTGTATTTTGCCCATTCTGTTGCCATGTTTTTCGTCAGCATTTTCAAGCCTCCTTTTGCAGCAGCGTAAGCAGAAACTGTATTTCTTCCTAATTCGCTCATCATAGAGCAAATGTTAATGATTTTTCCTTGTCTTCTTTCAATCATTCCTTTTGCTACATGCTTAGAAACAATAAACGGACTTACAAGATCAATATCGACTACTTCTCTGAAATCTGAAACTTCCATATCCAGAAGCGGAATTCTTTTAATAATTCCAGCGTTATTGATTAAGATATCGATTGGCCCAACTTCGCTTTGAATTTTAGCAACAGCTTCTTTTACTTCTTGTTCTTCTGTTACATTAAATTTGTAGCCTACTGCATTGATTCCTTCGCCTTTTAATTCTGCTACAGCATTATCAATTTTTTCCTGAGAAGAATTTCCGTTTACCACAATTGTAGCACCTGCCTGACCTAATCCTTTTGCCATTGCCATTCCCAGTCCGTGCGTGCTTCCTGTGATAAGGGCAACTTTTCCTTTTATATCAAATAAATTTGTCATTTTATCTTAAATCAGTGATTTTACAAACATCCATATCTCCGTAATCTAAGTTTTCACCGGCCATTCCCCAGATAAATGTATAGTTGCTAGTACCAGAACCTGAGTGAATAGACCAAGGCGGAGAAATTACTGCCTGATGATTGTTCATCCAAATATGTCGTGTTTCCTGCGGTTGTCCCATAAAGTGACAAACTGCCTGATCTTGTGGAATATCCAAATAGAAATACACTTCCATTCTACGATCATGTACGTGAGCTGGCATGGTATTCCAAACACTTCCTGGTTTCAATTCTGTCATTCCCATCTGCAATTGGCAAGTTGTTACCACGCTTCCAATAATCATTTGGTTTACGGTACGGTGATTTGCCGTTTCCATTGTTCCCAACTGCAATTTATTAGCTTCAGCTAAGCTTACTTTTTTGGTTGGATAACTAGTGTGCGCTGGTGCAGAGTTTAAATAGAACTTCGCAGGATTGTTTTTGTCATCGCTTTTAAAAACTACTTCTTTATTTCCTGCTCCGATGTATAGAGCATCTTTAAAACCTAACTCATAAGTTGTTCCTTCTACTACCACAGAACCGCTTCCGCCAACATTGATAATTCCTAATTCTCTACGCTCCAAAAAATATGGCGCTTTTAAAGGATCGATTGTTTCTAAAACTAAATCTCCTTTTACCGGAACTGCAGAACCTGCAATGTATCTGTCATAATGCGAATAAACCAAAACCACTTCATCTTCCTGCATTAAATCATCAATTAAGAATTCTTCTCTCAATTGCTGCGTATCATATTTTTTTACAGCTTCTGGGCTTGACGCGTATCTTGAACTATATTTTGTCATAATTTAAATAATGTAATCGATTGCACAAAATTAATTTTTTAAATGGAATAACCATAATTGAAATGAAAAAAATATTTCAATTTTGTGTGCTTCTCTTTATAAATCAGTTATTGGACTATATTTAGGAACCAAAGTTTTCATAACAATCCAACCTGTTAAGTAGCAAACGGCACAAATAGAGAAAATAATCATATATCCAGAGTTTATACCATCAACAACCGTCTCCCCAGATTTTGATAATAATTTCAAAAACTCGGCTAAATTCGCAACACCTCTCTCTTTTAAAAATGCTTTCTCAGTTTCTGGATTTAAAAATTGTGGATATTTTGCTAATAAAGATTGCCCGTCTACCAAGCTCCAGTTTCGCTGGGTAAAATCAAACAAAACACCTGATCCCTTATTAATTATAGTTGAACCAACTCCACCTGCTAAACCTCCGATTCCTGTAATAGTTGCAATTGCTTTTTTAGGAAACATATCTCCTACTGTTGTAAAGATGTTTGCCGACCAAGATTGGTGCGCTGCACCTGCAATTCCGATGATGATTACTGGAACCCAGTAACTAATATATCCTAATGGCTGCGCTATTAAAGCTAACAATGGGAAAAAAGCAAAAATTAACATCGCTCTCATTCTTCCTTCATACGGATTCATTCCTTTTTTCTCTACGAAATAAGTCGGCAGCCATCCTCCAATAATAGACAATAAGGTAATCATATACAGCACAAACAATGGCAATGCCGCTTCTGTTGAATCCATTCCGTAAACCGAACTTAAATACGCTGGAGTCCAGAATAAGAAAAACCACCACACACCGTCTGTCATAAATTTACCAAATGCAAAAGCCCAAGTTTGTTTGTATTTAAAACAATCTGCTAAAGACACTTTACCTCCAGCTTCTGGTTTAAAACCGATTTTACTGTCTTCAATATCATCTTGCTGAATATAAGCCAATTCTTCTGGTGTAACTTTCGAATGTCTTTCTGGTTTATCGTACATAAACATCCAGAATCCCATCCATACAAATCCCAAAGCTCCAATAATGATAAATGACATTTCCCAACCGAAGTATTTTGCAATAAAAGGAATTGTAACCGGAGCCGCCAAAGCTCCTACTGTAGCACCTGCATTAAAAATACTGGTTGCAAAGGCTCTGTCTTTTTTAGGAAAATATTCTGCAGTTGTTTTAATTGCTGCAGGGAAATTTCCTGCTTCTCCAACTGCTAAAACGAAACGCGCAAAAATAAATAAAGCCACACTTACATTGATTACCAACGCTGTATCGCTTATTGTACTGATTATCTCTTTTGAACCATGAAAACTCACAAACCATTCTCCCGCAATAATTCCTGAAGTTGCAATTCCGCAGAAAGCGTGAAGACAAGCTCCAACAGACCAAATTCCAATTGCCCAAAGAAATCCTTTTTTAGTATCTAACCAATCTACAAATCTGCCTGCAAATAATAATGAAACTGCATAGAAAATAGAAAATAAAGCAGTGATATTTCCATAATCGTTATTGGTCCAGTGAAACTCTGGCGCAATAAAATCACTCCAGGTTAAAGAAAGTACTTGTCTGTCCAAATAATTAATTGTAGTTGCAAAAAATAATAATGCACAAATACTCCAACGGTATTTCCCTGTGGTTTTGAGACTCTGATTTACTGCAACGGTTTCGGTTTGATTCATAGTAAGTGGGTATTATAGTTTTATAATTTTTGGCAATCTTAAAAGACTATATTTACTGCTTTCCAAAAATAGCATAATCAATAAATTAACACCTTCAAAGAAAAACAATGTAATCGATTGCACAAATATAGTTTTTAATCTGTACAATCCAAATAATATTGTGTAAAAAAATAATTTAGTTCGTTAAAATAAACATATTATATAAAAAAAGGAATACAAAATTACACATTAAACAATATATTTGTTAAAAGCCAATAGGTGAAATTTATACTTTTGTTGGGGTAAAATTGTCCCAAAAGCCAACTTTAAGCAAACCAATTTTATGTATTTTTAAATTCTTCTGTTTATCGGTTGCATTTTCAAATACAAAAACATAAATATTTACAAAACAAATAATTACAATTTAAAGTGAAACACACCAAAACACAATCTTTAAGAACAATTACCTTGAGTTTTCTCCTTTTTTCTGGATTATTTTCTATAAGGGCCCAAAATCAGACTATACCGCTTTGGAACAAAATCCCTGATGAAATAAAAGCAACCGATTACAAAGAAAAAGAAATCTTAAAAGACGGAAAATTGCAGAGCACAAGCCAAGTTTCTGTACCCACTTTGAGTATTTTTATTCCGAAAGAAGTAAAGCCAAATCAAACTGCTGTGGTAATTTGCCCGGGAGGCGGTTACACGCATTTAGCATTTGAAAAAGAAGGAACAAAAGTGGCAGAATGGTTCAATAGTATTGGTATTGCCGCTTTTGTTTTGAAATATAGAATGCCAACCGATCTCACTATGAAAAATAAAAGTGTTGGACCACTGCAAGATGCTCAGGAGGCTATTCGTTACGTGAGACAAAATGCAGCAAAATGGAATATTGATCCCAACAAAATTGGAATTTTAGGTTTTTCCGCGGGAGGTCATTTGGCTTCGACTGCTTCAACTCATTATGATAATAAGGTGTATGAATCGGCATACAAAGTAAGTGCGCGTCCTGATTTTTCTCTTTTGATTTATCCTGTAATCTCAATGGAAAACGAAATCACGCATAAAGGCTCTCAAACCAATTTGCTTGGAAATAATCCTTCAAAAGAGTTAATAGATTCTTTTTCGAACGAAAAGAAAGTCACTTCTAAAACCCCGCCCACTTTCTTAATTCATGCTACAGATGATACAGTCGTAATTCCAGAAAACAGTATTAATTATTATTTGGCATTAAAGAAAAATGGCGTTTCAGCTGAGATGCATGTATATGAAAAAGGTGGCCACGGATTTGGATTGGGAGTTGCTGATACTAGTAAATTTTGGACTAGAGATTGCGAAGAATGGCTTAAATCAAACGGATATAATTAAAAAAATAAAGGCAAAACTTTTAAAAGTTTTGCCTTTTATCAAAAAAAAACAAAAAGGAATTAAAAAACTAATTTTAATATGTTTAAACAGCAACTTCTTGTTCTGTTGTATTTTTCACTTTAGGAACGGAAATTGCTTTAGTTGCCACTTTTGATTTTGCAGCAGGTTTCTTTTTGCCAAATTTCTGTTTTCCCCACCAGATAATAAATCCTGTAATAGGCAAACTGGCAGAAATCAAACTAGCCAAAAATGCAATAATTTTCCCTGTAAGTCCAAGAACACTTCCTACGTGAATGTCATAATTCATACGTCTGATTTTGTCTGGAATATTGGCTTCAATATATTTTCCTGAAAAAGGGGTTTTAATCGAAATTTCTTTCAAAGTCTGCTGATCAAAACTATATCGGTCCATATTATAAAAGGTATGTCTCTGTTTATAAACAAAAGCACCAATCGGATCTGCAGGTTTCGCAGGAATACTGATCATAATTCCGGCTGCCTGAGGATTTTCTTTTTTTAGATTCATTAAAACTTTATCGGCTGTTGTAATATTAAATGCTGTTACGTGGGTGATATCAGATTTTGGAGATTCACGATTCTCAACCAAAGGTTTTCCTCCAGATGTTACCCAATATAAAGATTTGCTCCACCATCCGAAACTCCAAACTAAGCCTGTTACGGCAATAAAAAACAGAAAAATGCAGCTGTAAAAACCAAATACATTGTGCATGTCATAATTGACACGTTTAAAGCTGGCATCCCATTTAATTTTAAAACTTTTATCAATAATGGACTTAATCCATTTTGTGGGCCACCATAAAACAATACCTGAGATCAGCAAAACAACAAAGATTAAAACTGCGACTCCGACAATGGGTCTCCCAATATCATAAGGAAGCCATAAAGCACGATGTCCGTTTAAAATCCATCTGAAAAAATCTGGCGATTCTCCTCTAGTAAAAGTTTTTACATGTAATATATCTCCCGTATACGGATTCATGTAAACACTTATAAAAGTTCCTTGCCTTCTTCCGCCTTTACGCTTTTCGCCCTTTCCTTTTCCTTTTTCTTTTTCGTTGGACTGAGCTTTTAATTCTGATTTTCCTTTTGCATTTTGATTATTAGCAACATCTTTTCTTGCTTTTTTATGCTCTCCTTTCTCATTACGATCTCCCTTTTCACTCTCTTCTTTTTTCTCCACAAAATAACCAACAATAGCCGCTTCATCTTTTCCGCCAAAAGTCACGCTGGTTGCTTTTTTGTCTTTCATTTTTTTATCAGCAATCGAGACTAATTGCGAAGGCAGTAAAAATGCTTCTTTCTGAGGTTTTACAAAACGCCAGTCTTCAATACAATCTTTTATTTCATTTTCAAAAACATAAATACAGCCTGTAAGACTGACAATGACCACAATGATTCCAGATGCTAGACCAAGCCACAAATGCAGCCAAGCCATAATACGCTTAAAAAGCGACTTTTTACTTTTTTTCTTATTATTTGGTTTTGAAGAAGAAAACATAATTGGATAGATAAATAGGATAAATAAAAAAACCGCAAGTACTCATAAAAAAGCACTTACGGTAAAAAAATATTAGTATTTTAATTTTTGGATTGCAGTAATTTGTCCGCCTTCAACTTTCATACCTTTTGTCGCAACGGCTGTTGTACCGTTGATTGAGTAAATCCAGTTTCCGTCAGGAGTATTGATACCTACAATTGCAGAATTTCCGTCTTCTGAAGTAATATTATAACGGCTAGTTACAGAAGTCAATGTTGCAGGCGCATTAGTTACCCATGTAAATGTTTGGTTGTAAACGTCTGCGATTGCCATTTTAACTGCACCATTGTTTTTACCCACATTTCCATACATTAACAATAAGAATTTACCTTTCGAAATATAAGTAGTAGAAGAAATTTTATATCCACCAGATTTTTCCTGAACGTTAAAGAAATAAGATTTGTCAAATTCTGTAGTTCCTTTTTTGATTCTCACAATCGCAGAAGGTTTTGTAGAAGTCATCACAGCGTTGCTAGTAGCAATTGCTCCAGAGAAACCGTAGGCATCTCCATTTTCGTCTTGGAATAATCCGTTTGTGAAATAAGCCCCTAAATAACTGGTACGGTTATCTTTGATTACTTTTTCTAATTTCAATTCTGGGTAATTGTAAACTGCAACCCATGTACTATCTGGATTTGCAGTACCAAAATTGTCTACTCCGTCTCCTTTGATACTCATGTAAGGCATATAGACTTTATCTCCCACCTGAGTCGCCCAAGTAAAGAAAGCTCTTTCTCCGTTTCCGGCCAATTTTTTAGTGTCTTGCTGTGCTTCGCCAGTAATAAGCGATTTTTCAGCGTCGATTTTGTACATAGAAGCGATAGAGGCACCGCTCCTTGGAACTTTAATCGTCAAAATATCTTTGTTTACAGCAGCAAATACGTGTACTGTTTCTGCTTGGAAATCAGATTTTTTAACCAATTTTCCTTCACCGTTTAAATTATAAGTTGTTACAGCTCCTGGATTTCCTTGTCCGTAAAGCAAACTAAAGAAGTTATTTTGCGCTGTAATGTAATAACGATATGTTCCATCCTGCTCCAATCCGTTTCCTGTGGTGGTAATAGAACCTGTAGACACATCATCTGCAGTTAATAAATAATCTGCAATTCCCGCTGCTCCAGTTGTTGCAGTAATAATATATTTCGTTTTTCCTGTATCAGTTCCGCCGCCAGTTTCTCCTCCTGATTTATCTGAATCACTGCTGCAAGAAAAAGCTGTAAAGGCTAAAACAGCTGATAATAAAGCTAATGTTGTACTTTTTTTCATTGTATTATGGTGTTTGTATTAAAAATTTAATTATTTGATTTGCTGAAATAATATCTCAACTTGATGTAAAAAGCTCTGCTAGGTTTTTGTAATGAGAAATTGTCATAAAGCTTGTTGTCAAGAAAGTTTTTGCATTCAAAAGCAATATTGTATTTCCCATTTGCCATGGTATAAACAGCATTTAAATCGTGGCTGAACTGCTGCGGAATTTCTAGTTTACTGTCCTTACTTCCCATACTTGGCCAAGACAAATAATACGTATGGACATAAAGCAGATTATAGCCAACAGACAGATTATTTCCTTTTTTCCAAACATTATTAAAGAACACTGTCGCATCTGCATTTCCAAAAAGGTATGGCATGTTTGGAATTCGGTCATTATAAAAAGGAGACACATAATTTTGATTTGGCTCGTACATTGTTTTGTTCCTAATATTCTGGTACGTTGCGTTGAAACCAGCCGTAAAACGACTTCCATACGAGTATCTAATCTCACCATCGATACCATAATTGGTCACTTTTCCCTGATTGACATTGGTAGTCATCGTCTGATTATTATTCAATGTCGGACGAATAAAATCGACTGCATTTCTATGCAAAAGATTCACATCAAATGATAAAGCATTTTTTTCGCGGAAACTAGTCTGATAACTCGCTCCTAAATTATAGTTGTTGCTTGATTCTGGTTTTAAGGAAAGGTTTCCTTCTAAATTATCATTTACATTACCAAATATTTCCTCTGGAGTTGGCAATCTATAAGTCTTTTCATAAGAAGCCTTTATCTGCAGATTACGTCTCCAGTAATAACTCGTAGCTGCACCGTAACCCGTTGTAGAAGTATGGTCTACATATTTCTGATAGGCAATATCTCCAGCGTTTCCAGACGGATTATAACTTCTTGAATAGGTAGTTTTTAATGAATAATCTTTTAAGAATACAGAAGTGCTCCATTTATCATTATAATCTAATTTATACCCCAATCCTAAAACATTTTTTTGTGTTTTTTTAGGCTGTTTATAAACCAAAGATTCTGGAACCAACTCGTCACTTTCTTTACGATCGAACGTATTAAACGTGTTATTGACCATAAAAGAATGTCTCTCGTTAAGTGAATAAGTTGCATTGGCCGTTGCAATACCATTGTTGTTATAGAACTTACGAAGCGTACGGCTTCTTTCTCCCCCAGCCCCTTCATACTGTTTGTAATCGCCAAACCAATTGTATCTTCTAAAAACGGTATCGATATTCTGTTCGTAACCAAAATTGTAATTCCCCGTTACATTAACATTCAGTCCTTTAGTAAATAAATCTTTAACCTGATATTTTAAAGTTGGCATCACAATGCTTCCTTTTCTATAAATCTGTCCGAACACGCTAACCATTCTGGCACCTGTTTGTATATCGGCTTTATTTTCCCCTCCCGTAAAACCAATCATCAATTTATCGGCATATTTTTTCCCAGTTATTCCGACATTTAAAATCACTGTTTCGTTGCGGTATTTATCATGAAAACGTCGCACTCTCTGATTCGGAAAATAAGCTCCCGTATTTAAATCGGCCACATCAACATTTACCCAATAATCATTATCAGAGTAGTTCTGAAAGGCATTAATTTCTGTAGTAAAACCACTCTTAGCAGTATAACCAGCGTTGATGCTTGAACGATGCGTATTAAAAGATCCGAAAGAATACGAAGCATCTACAAAAGTTCTTGGTTTGCTGTTCGTAACAATGTTTATCGCTCCTCCCAAAGCATCTCCGCCAAGCCAAATTGGCACAACGCCTTTGTACACTTCTACACGATCGGCTAGATTGATCGGAATGTTATTCATTTGAAAAGAAGAACCAAAATTATCCATCGGAACTCCGTCAATAAAAACCTTAATCTGATTTCCTGAGAATCCGTTAATAGAAAGTTCTGATCTTGAACCCACTCCGCCCGCTTCACGGTTGCGAACACCAGAAACACGGTCTAAAGCATGCGATAAATCTAGAGTTGAATTATGAAGTTTTTTAGCATCAATAGCTGTTACACTGTAAGCTTGTTTATTTACCTTGTCAGTTTGCGATCTTCCTAGAACTGTTACACTTTCTAACTCTTGCAATTGGCTGTCCATTGTAATTGAAACCTCTAAATTACCTGAGACTTCAATTTGTTTTTTCTGAACCGCAAATCCCATTGCAGAGATTTTCAGTGTATGTTTTCCTGATGGTACATTTTTTAAAATATAATTTCCGTTTTCATCCGAAATAACACTCAAGCCAGTTTTTTCGATAATGACTGTTGCAAACGGTATTGTTTCTCCAGAATTTTCGACCACCTTGCCAGTTACCGTAAAATCTTGATTTTGCTGGGAAAATGATAAGAACGTAGTTAGAAAAAATAAAGTGGCAAATAAAAATTTTTGAGTCGACATATATTTAATTAGACTAATTATAAATAACTTTGCTGCAAAAATACCATCAACGTCTTGAAAAAAGATAGGGAAAAACGGATTATTATTTTGTAAAAACGGATTATATTTTGAAAATCAAAGCCACACTTTTAACGTCAGAAACGCCAATCATTAAAATTCAAATTGGAGATAACTATTATCCAAAAAGTATTTTAAAAGAAGAAAACATCAACATTCAAAATGGAAATTCTGAAAAAATTATAAGCCGTCATCTCATCACCGAAGGATTAGTTCTCCTTGATACTCAGATGTATTATTCAACTCCTAGAACCGTAATGTTTGAAATCGATGAAGAATCGGTTGTGATGAATTTTATTTATAGCAGTAATGTTGAAACTCATATTGATCAATTGGAAAGTGAAAAGTATTCTAAAAAAAACACGCATAATATTTTTTATACCAATAATTTTAAAGGTTTCTTTACAATACCAGCCCTCACAAACATCAATTACATGTCTATTATTCTTTCCAAAGAATTTTATTATAATATAATTAATGAAGATTGGCAGCTTCATGAGAAATTCTCAAAAAAAATACTCAATAAACAATCTACTTATTTAACCTCAAAATACCTTCCTTTTACACCTGCAATTCAGTGGGTAACATCCGAAATAAAAAACTGTTCTCGCGAAGGCTTATTAAAAAGAATTTATATCGAAAGTAAAATCAAGGAACTTCTTATTCATCAAATTGAGGCTCTAACTCTTAAACCTTTGCAAACCGAAAATATAAACCAAGAAGAATACGGCAAACTTTTGGTAGCCAAAGAAATATTAGAAAACGATTATAGAAATACACCTACTCTACCTGAACTTTCGAGACTTATTTCGTTAAACGAATTCAAGCTCAAAAAAGGTTTTAAAGCTTGTTTTGGAACAACTGTCAAAAGCTATATCATAAAATTGAGAATGGAACATGCTAAAGAATTGTTTCAAAGCAAAACCGCTACGGTAAGCGAAGCGGCCTATAAATGCGGCTACAAAGACGTTTCGCATTTTTCGGCAGCATTTAAAAGCTATTACGGTTTCTCGCCTCAAAAGTTCAAAATCAATACCGATAGTATTCAATTTTGGCTAATTGGCTTTTCATTATTGTGGTAAAAAAAAGGGTCTTAAAATTACGTCCGTCGACTTAATCTTAAAACCCTAAAAAAATTAGACATTAATGTATATTGCAAACTTATATACAAATACCCACGATCAAATGAATATGTCAAAATTTCAATGTAAAAACGTTTCTCCAAAAACAGTTTTTTATAGAAATTAAATGATTCCCAAAAAGGTAAAGGCCATCACCGTTTTCAAATTTCTACAAACCAAAATTAAAATTCGCAAAATAGATAACCTTACGGTTTTCCTCATTGTGTGAAAAAATTAACATTCTTAACTTTAACTTAAAAGCTTAAGTTACTGTACCGCAAAACATTGACAAAATTCTATTTAACGTAAATTTGTCAAATAAAATACTAGTTTCTAAACTAGATGGCCTCTAAAATTATATTTCTTATTCTAGATTAAGAGCTCTCTTTGTCTTCATCGCATACATTTGCAATATAAATTACAAGTTCTATTAAAAACTGAAATCGAAAACAAGAAAACTTAGTATCTGAGCATCTTAGAACTTAAAAAAAATCTTTTCTTATTCTAGATTAAGTTGAAGCAAAATGGCAACTAATACATTTGCAATATAAATTACAAGTTCTGTCAAAAACTGAAATCAAAAACAAGAAGAAAACTCAGTATCTGAGCATCTTAGTGTCTTAGAAACTTAAAAAAATCTTTCTTATTCTAGATTAAGTTGAAGCAAAATGGGAACTAATACATTTGCAATATAAATTACAAGTTCTGTCAAAAACTGAAATCAAAAACAAGAAGAAAATTCAGTATCTGAGCATCTTAGCATCTTGGAAACTTAAAAAAATCTTTTCTTATTCTAGATTAAGTTGAAGCAAAATGGGAACTAATACATTTGCAATATAAATTACAAGTTCTGTCAAAAACTGAAATCAAAAACAAGAAGAAAACTTAGTATCTGAACATCTTAGCATCTTAGAAACTTAAAAAAAATCTTTTCTTGTTCTAGATTAAGTTGAAGCAATAATGAAAGCAATAAATTTGTAAAGTAAAATCACAAGGTCTGTGAAACTGAAGTTCTAAAATAAAAAAACTTAGAATCTTAGTACCTCAGAACCTCAGAAACTAAAAAGAAAATGAAAACACTTGAATTCTTATTACTTGGAAAAAACGAAGCGATTCTGGCCATTTTACTTCGCCTTGTAAATGCTTATGAAGACTGGAATGCAGTCGCATTTAGCAACGAAATAGAAGCTCAGGACTATTTTCAGAATCACAAAATCGACGTTGTGCTATTGAGCTCCGGAATCGAAGACCATGTCGAAAAAGAATTTACTTTATTTTGCTTACAACAACAGCCAGACGTAGAAGTAATTGAACATTTTGGTGGCGGAAGCGGATTATTAAAGTCCGAAATCCTTCATCGATTGCATCTAAAAGGAAAAATTTAGGTACCCTATTTTTCTCTTTTAAAAATTCATTAAAAGCTTAACGAATATCATTTAACGAATATCCAATTTTTAATAACGATATATCGCTAGGATCACTATTGCCTTTTCTGAAAAACCTTTTAAAATCAATACATTACAAACAAGGCATTTATTTTGAATGCAAGACACTGAAAATCAAATACAAAATATTTAAAACCTTTATTTAACAACAAAATCAAATTATCATGAAAAAATTAATCCTTACAGCAGTTTTGTCTTTAGTAACATTTATCGGATTCGCTCAAAAACCAAGTCCGTCACTTTTAGACCCTACAAATCACAGTCTAGTTTTAATAGATTACGAAAGCCAAATGGCATTTGCAGTAAGCAACATTCCAATCGACCAATTGCGCAACAACACTGCTCTAGTAGCTGGGGCTTCAAAAATATTCAAAGTACCGACTATCGTTACAACTGTTGCCGAAAAATCTTTTAGCGGACCTGTTTTTAGAGAAATTGAAGAATTCTACCCACAAAAAACTTCAAACTATATTGACCGTACCACAATGAATACTTGGGAAGACGCTCCTGCACGCAAAGCAATCATTGCAACTGGTAAAAAGAAAATCGTATTTGGCGGTTTATGGACAAGTGTTTGTATTGTTGGACCAGTTTTATCAGCTATCAACGAAGGATATGATGTTTATGTAATTACAGATGCAAGCGGTGACGTTTCTAAAGAAGCTCATGAAATGGCTGTAACTCGTATGGTTCAGGCTGGTGCACATCCTATAACCTCATTGCAATATTTATTAGAATTACAGCGTGACTGGGCTCGTCAGGAAACTTATGTACCTGTAACCGATTTAGTTAAAAAATACGGCGGAGCTTATGGTGTAGGTGTTCAATATGCACACGAAATGTTGAAACACTAATAATTTCAGAAATTAAAAAATTGAGAATTAAAAATTAAAAAAATCTTCTAGATCCGCTAAACCTGCGTGAAAAACTAAAAGTTTGAATCTCTTTTTTAAAGATATTTCACTTAACCTATAATTTTTAATTCTCAATTTTAATTAAATCTACCAAACCAAAAATACCACAATCATGAAACTCTCTTTCAAACTAATAGCTTTTCTTTTAATCATTTCCCTCCCTGTTTTTGGGCAAAATAAAAAAGCTACACTCATTGTTCATAATGCCATAATTCATACTCTGGACAATAAAAATACAGTTGTTGAAGCTATGGCTGTTGCAGATGGAAAAATCCTAAAAACGGGCAAAAGCAGTGAAATCTTAAAATTAAAAGACAAAAAAACAACAATAATCGATGCCAAAGGAAGAACGATTATTCCTGGCATATTCGATTCTCATATGCATATTATCCGAGGCGGAAGGTTCTACAATACAGAATTGCGTTGGGACGGTGTTCGTTCTCTAAAAAGAGCTTTAGCTATGTTGAAAGAACAGGCACAGAGAACGCCAAAAGGACAATGGGTGCGTGTTGTTGGCGGGTGGAATGCTTATCAATTTGAAGAAAAAAGACTTCCAACTTTAGCAGAAATCAATGACGCAACGGGCGAGGTTCCAACATTTATTCTTCATTTATATGGACATGCTTATTTGAACAAAGCAGGTTTAGAAGCTTTGAAAATTGATTCCAACACGCCAAATCCAAATGCAGGATTGATTGAAAAAGATCCAAACGGAAATCCAACAGGATTATTGGTGGCAGAACCAAATGCTTTCATTCTATATTCGACTCTTGCCAAACTTCCCGAATTGACGCAAGAAGAAAAATTCAATTCGACTAAACAATTTATGACCGAAATGAATCGTCTTGGCGTAACTGCAATTATGGATGCTGGAGGCGGATTTCAAAATTTTCCTGATGATTATGGTGTAACCAATGGTTTATGCAAAGACAGCGATTTAACTGTTAGAATGCCTTATTATTTGTTTGCGCAAAAAGCAGGTACAGAATTAAACGATTACACCAAATGGATGCAAACCGTTGAAATTGGCGAAGGCTGTGATGATGATCATCATTCGGATAAAGTAGAATATCACGTTCAGGGTGCTGGAGAAAATTTGGTAATGAGCGCAGGAGATTTTGAAAACTTTGACAAACCAAGACCGGAATTAAGTCCAGCGATGGAAGGACAATTAAAAGAAGTGTTATCTTTATTAGTGAAAAATAGATGGCCTTTCAGAATTCACGCTACTTATAATGAAAGCATCACTAGATTTTTAAACGTAATAGAAGACATCAACAAAGAAACACCTTTAAACGGACTTTTATGGTTCTTTGATCATGCTGAAACGGTATCTACAGAAAATTTAAAACGAATTAAAGCTTTAAATGGCGGAATCGCAATCCAGCATAGGATGGCGTATCAAGGAGAAAGTTTCATTAAAAGATATGGAAAAAAAGCTGCTTCAAACACAGTTCCATTAAAGAAAATGTTCGAGCTAGGAATTAAAGTCGGAATGGGAACTGACGGAACACGCGTAGCAAGCTACAATCCTTGGGTTGGTTTATATTGGCTCACAACAGGAAAAACTTTAGGTGGCTTAAAATATATGAATGATGAAAATATTGTTGACAGAAACACTGCTTTAAAACTATTCACGTACGGAAGCGCCCAATTAATCAATATTGAAAAAGACCGAGGAATGCTGGCATCTGGAAAATTGGCCGATTTCGCTATTCTTTCTGATGATTACTTCTCGACTTCTGAAGAAAAAATCTTAAATATCGAATCAAAACTTACAGTAGTAAACGGAAAAGTAGTTTACGCTGATAATGACTTTAGAACCTTTGCCAACGAAAAACCAAAAGCAATTCCAGACTGGAGTCCAGTAAATTACTTTGGAGGTTATCAAAAAAACTAATTCAAATGAAAAACACATTCTTCTTATTGTTGCTTTTGGGAATCATTTTTTCTGCAAATGCACAACAAAAACCAGTTTTCCAAAGGCTGCGATATGAGGATGATTTCACTTATCTAAAAGCAGATTCGACCAAAACTTTATACGAGAGAATCAAATATATTCCGTTAGGAAAAAACGATAAATATTATGCCTCAATTGGCGGTGAAGCAAGGCTTCAGTACACTTATACCGTCAATAATAAATGGGGAGACGAAGCTGATGACGATGGCTATTTACTTTCCCGATATCTGTTTCATGCAAATGTTCAATTAGGAGTTTTCAGAACCTTTTTTGAATTGCAAAGCAGTTTAGCAAATGGCAAAACAGATCCCAGTCCAGTTGACGAAAATCAGCTAGACATTCATCAGGCTTTTCTCGATATTGATTTTATTAAAGAAGAAAATGAGCAATTAACACTGCGTTCTGGAAGACAAGAAATGATGTACGGTTCACAGCGTTTAATTGCAGTGCGTGAAGGTCCAAACAGTCGACTTGCTTTTGATGCAGTAAAACTATTTTATAAAAAAAACAACTGGCAATCAGACGCATTTTTCACGCATCCTATTGCCAATAAACAAGGAACTTTTAATGATAGTTTTAATGAAAACGCTAAATTTTGGGGAAGTTATACTGTAATTCACAAAGTGCCTTTCATTCAGAACATCGATCTGTATTATTTAGGTTTATGGAAAAGCCGATCTGTTTTTGATGATGCCATTGGTGAAGAAAACAGACAATCTATTGGAACCCGAATCTGGAAAAATAAAGGAACATGGAAATACGATTTTGAAGGCGTTTACCAATTTGGAAACATCAATCAAAAGACAATTTCAGGCTGGACACTTTCATCTTTTGCCTGTTATACCTTCGAAAACATAAAATATACGCCTGAAATCGGATTGAAAACAGAAATCATTTCTGGCGATAAAAGTTCGGGAGATGCTCACTTACAAACTTTTAATCCGTTATATCCAAGAGGCGCTTATTTTGGATTAGTTGCCTTAATTGGCCCTTCTAATTTAATAGATGTTCATCCTTCAATTAATTTTAGTTTATCGGAAAAATGGACACTTGGAATTGATTACGATATTTTCTGGAGACAAACCTTAAGTGACGGTATATACGCCCCTAACATGCAGCTTTTATATTCCGGAAAAAACACAACGGAACGTTTTATTGGTTCGCAATTAATTTCGAATGTAAACTACGACATGAATAATCATTTAGGATTTACACTAGAAACGGGTTGGTTTAATGCGGGCAGCTTTTTAAAAGAAGTGGGGTCTGGAAAAGATTATTTTTACGCCGCATTGACAGCACAATTTAAATTTTAAATTTGTGTAATTCAAAATCCTAAAAATGGAAAAAACATATTCGGTTGTATTTTATTCAAAAGATTTAGTTGAACCCGTTAAAAAGCTGAAAGATTTTTTAAGAAGCAAAATTGATTGGTACAACAGCTGCAATTCTGAAGCTCATATTACGATTTGTGAATTTACAATCGACGAATCTGAGTTCGATTCAATTAAACAAAAGCTTTCTAAAATTTCAGATACTTTTTTCCCTTTCCCCGTATCATTAAATCATTTTGATGCTTTCCAAAATAGCGGCGCTTTTTTTATAGGTGTAACCGAAGATTCAAAAAATAATCTAGTGCCTATCATGAAAAAGATTCATGAAGCCTTTAAGTTTTTAAAACTCAAAAAAAGTGATAATCCGCACTTGTCAATCGGAAGAAGATTAACACCCGAAAACCTTAAAATAGCTTCTGAGCTTTTTACCACAATTGATCTTGAATTTGAATGCAATGAAATTGTTTTAAGGGAATTCGATCCCAAAGTAAAACAGTTTTTTGTAATTGATGCTTTTCCTTTCGGAAGCAATCCTAAGCCAGAGTTCGTACAGGGGAGTTTGTTTTAACCGCAAAGAGCGCAAAGTTTTTTCGCGAGGTTCGCAAATATTTTACACAAACCTTTGCGAACTTTGCGTTTTTATAGACTGTCTAAATCAAAAAAAACTTGCACCCTTTGCGGTTAAACTCACAAAGCTTATTTTTTCGTATATTTGAATTTCGCAATTCATCACAATATGAAATCCCTAGATTCATTTTACCACGATATTACCGAAGGTTCTACAGTTGATCCTACTTCATTATTGCCAAACGACATCCAGAAAGAAATCGGACACTTTAATGTCTTTGATATAAAAGAACTTCTCGAACGCATGAAAGGAAAGCCTGGAATGCCTTATGACAGAAGAGCCTACTACAAAATAAGTTTGATAAAAGGCCATAATAGAGCCGAATACGCAGATAAAGTTATCGAAATAGAAAAACAGGGATTGTTATTTGCAACACCAAAAATTCCGTATAACTATTTACCGCAAGACACGAATCAAGGCGGTCATTTTTGTGTTTTTACAAGCGAGTTTTTATCTAAAAGCAAAAGCGGAATCGATCTAGACGAACTTCCGATTTTTGCCTCCGCTGGTTATCCTATTTTTCAGCTTTCAGACGAAGAAGTTTCAGAAGTAGAATTGATTTTCAATAAAATACAAAAAGAAATCAACTCTGATTATATCTTCAAATACGATTTAATTCGAAATTATGTTGCAGAGTTAATTCACTTCGGACAAAAACTACAGCCTATTACCGCGTTATATTCCAAACACAATTCGGCAGCAAGAGTTTCATCTTTATTTGCTGAATTGTTAGAAAGACAATTCCCGATAGAATCTCCAAATCAAAGATTAGAATTGAGAACAGCAAAAGATTTTGCAGAGCGATTATCTGTTCATGTCAATCATTTAAATAAAGTTTTAAAGGAAAGCACCGGAAAAACCACAACAGAATTAATCAGTAACCGATTAACAAACGAAGCCAAAATTCTTTTAAAACAAACCGATTGGAATATTTCTGAAATTGCCTATTCACTTGGTTTTGAAGAATTAGCGCATTTTTCTAATTTCTTTAAAAAACAAACGTCCTTTACGCCGATTGCTTTTAGGAGTTAGATATTTTAGATTTTAGATTGCAGATTTTAGATTGTTGCCAATAGTTATCTCAAAGCTTGTCCTCCTGAGCGAAGTCGAAGGATCGCATGCAAAATCCATACAGTATGTTTTACGGAGCCTGTCCTTCGACTTCGCTCAGGAAGACATAAACTGAGATTTTGGAATTTGGAATTTTAAAAATTGGAATTTCACTATCCTGATTTGAATTTCGCAAACATCGGTTTGATATTTACAACTCCTTAAATCTACTTCGCTCCTACCTTTGTCTTATCAAATTAAAAGAACGAAAAGATGAATTTATCAGACAACAAAATTTTAATAACTGGCGGTGCAAGCGGTATCGGACTTGGACTTGCCGAACGATTTATTCAAGAAAACAATACCGTAATTATCTGCGGAAGAAGAGCTTCTCTTCTAGAAGAAGTAAAAGCTAAATTTCCGTCGATTATTGCTAAAGTATGTGACTTGTCTTTAGAAGAAGAACGCATTGCGCTTTATCAATGGATTGCAGCAAATCATCCGGACTTAAATGTTTTAGTCAATAATGCTGGTATTCAAAACTGGATGAACATAACGGATGCTGACTTCTACCACAACATGAAAAGTGAGCTTGCCACAAACATAGAAGCTCCACTGCATTTAACTTCGTTATTTATTAAGTTGCCTTCTTTAAAAACAGTGATGAATGTAACTTCTGGACTGGCATTTTCTCCTTTTGCAAAAGTCCCGGTTTATTCAGCTACAAAAGCATTTTTCAGATCATTTACACTTTCGCTTCGTCATTTATTAAAAGAAAAAAATATTGAAGTAGTCGAAATTATCCCGCCAGCCTTAAACACAGATTTAGGTGGAATAGGTTTGCACGATGCACATCCGAGCGTAAGCAGTTTTATCGAAGCTATTTTCGAACAATTGAAAGAAGGAAAACAAGAACTCACTTTCGGCACAAGCGAAACGAGATTAAATGCAAGTGCAGAAGAGTTGAAAAATCATTTTAATGCAATGCATTCTTAATTATGAGTTAGGAATTATGAGTTATAAATGTCATTTTCTTTTTCAACTCATAATTACTAAATCATAATTCATAATTCATAATTCATAATTCATAATTCATAATTCATAATTCATAACTCATAACTCATAATTTAAAAAAATGGCAGTAAACACAAAAATAGCTCTAGTTACAGGCGGTAGCAGAGGTTTAGGAAAAAATATGGCAATTGCGATTGCAAAAAAAGGACTTGACGTAATTATTACCTACAACAGCAAAAAAGAAGAAGCTGACGCTGTAGTTTTGGAAATTGAAAATTTAGGTCAAAAAGCGGCTGCATTACAATTGAACGTTGCAGAATCAGGAACTTTTGATTCTTTTTTCGAAAATGTAAAAACAGTTTTGAAAGACACTTTTAAAACAGACAAATTTGACTTTTTAGTTAATAATGCTGGAATCGGAATTCATAATTCGTTCATTGGAACAACTGAAGCTGAATTTGATCAATTGACTAATATTCAATTTAAAGGTCCGTTTTTCTTGACTCAAAAAGGACTTAATGTAATGAATGACGGTGGCGGAATTATAAATATTTCAACTGGTTTGGCAAGATTCTCTTTCCCAGGTTATGCAGCTTATGCTTCTATGAAAGGCGCAATGGAAACTTTGACAAAATATCAGGCAAAAGAGTTGGGTGCAAGAAAAATTAGAGCCAATATCGTGGCGCCAGGCGCTATTGAAACTGATTTTGGCGGAGGAGTTGTTCGCGATAATGAACAAATGAATCAGCAGATTGCTTCTGTAACCGCTTTAGGAAGAGTTGGTCTTCCTGATGATATCGGCGGTGTGGTTGCCTTTTTATGCACTGAAGATGCTCGCTGGATAAACGCTCAAAGAATCGAAGCTTCTGGTGGAATGATGTTGTAAAAATTTCAAAAATCTAAAGTTGAAATTCCAAATTCCAAGTTTCAGGTTGATTATTCTTTGTGTGTTTTAACCGCAAAGAGCGCAAGGTTTTTTCTAAGCTTTATGTTATACAAACGCAAAGTTCGCAAAGCTATATGTAAAAAACTTTGCGAACCTTGCGTAAACCTTAGCGCTCTTTGCGCTTAAACTTAAAACCTGAAACATGAAACAAAATAACTAAAAAAACAAAACCCGATAAGCATTAAAAACTCATCGGGTTTGTCATTTCAAATAATATTTGAATTAGTAAGCGTTTTTAGTTCTTTTCGACAGAGACTTCAAAATCTCCTTCTGCGTCAAAAACTATATCATAAAATTTAGTGTCTTTTGTTACTCCTACTTCGTAGGTTGTTTTTTTCTTATCGTCTACCACCATTGCAATTTCTTTAATGGCTTTTGCTTTATAATTCTTTTTTAGATAAGACTGTGCTTTTATCGGAAGCTGTTTAAACGGAATCTGCAGCTCATATGCTTTCATGTTTCCCAGATTATCGTAAATCGCTACTGCTTTTGTGGTATCGTTTACATTGTATCTTGCTTCAAATCGAATTTCGTCTGCATCATCTCCCACATATTCTTCAGACCAGACCGGCACTTTTCCGGGATATTCTCTCTCAAAAGCAAATCGAACCTTTTCTGGCGGTGTAATTACTTTTTTCATATTGGTTCCCTCTTGAGCTATTAAAAAACTACTGCATAAAAAAGTAAAAGATAAAAACACGTTTTTCATAGTTTCATTTTTTAAAATTAAACTTTAATAACGTATTAAAAGTACTACTTTTTTATTAAGATAACATGAAGATTTTAACATTTTTTTTAAGCACTAAAATCGCTCTAAAATCAATGGTTGCAATTACAATTCGAGCTTTTTTAGTCTATCGGTCAACTCTCTTTTGTACGTAATTCCGATTGGAATCCTTTCGTTTTTAATAACTACAAAATCTTTTTCGGTTGCATCGATTTTATCCAACGCCACGATATAAGATTTGTGAATACGCATAAAACTCTTTTCTGGAAGGCATTTCTCAAATTCTGTTGTAGTTATCGAAGCCAGATACGTTCTTTTTGTCGTGTGAAGTTTTACATAATTGCCAAAACTTTGAGCATATAAAAGCTGGTCTAATTCAATATCCATCAAATAACCATCTACTTTTACACTAACCGAATTTACCGTTTCTTCTGCCTTTTGTTTTACACTTTCGGTTGCAAAAAATCGGTCAATTGCTTTTAGAAATCTTGGAAAATAAATGGGCTTCAGCAAATAATCAATTACACCGTAATCGTAGCTTTCTAGAGCAAATTCAGAATACGCTGTAGTCAAAATGGTTTTAGGATGTGTCGGAAGAATTTTAAGCAGTTCCATTCCAGAAATCTCAGGCATATTGATATCCAAAAACATTAAATCGACTGGATTCTCTCTGAGATAATTCATCGCTTCAATGCCGTTGTATCCTTGAAAAACCAATTCTAACTGCGGATTCTGTTTGATATAATTAGCCAGAACATAATGCGCAGCAGGTTCATCGTCTACAATAATACATCTTTTCGTTTCTTTCATCCTACAAACTTTTTAAGCTGTATTTCCAAATCTACAATATAAGTCTGTTTATCGTCTTTTATATCTAATTTATAGTCTTTTCCATAAATTAAATTCAGACGTTCAATAGTATTTTTTAAACCAATTTTGGTAGAAACCACATCATTTTTCTTCGGAATTGAATTGGCAACATGAAGATGCAGCAATCCGTTTTCTACAGAAATTGCAATTGTCACAAAACACTTTTCAATAGCGCAGGTTCCGTGTTTAAAAGCATTTTCAATAAATGCAATTAGAAGCATCGGAGAAATTTTATAGGTGTATTCGTTATCTACTTTATTTTCAAAAGTAATATCACATCTATAGCCAACACGTTCTTTTTCAAGCTGAACATAGCTGTTTATAAACTCCAATTCGTCTTCTAAAGATACACATTGTTTGCTATTGCTTTCCAATTGATAGCGCATTAACTGCGAAACCTTCATAATTAAATCGGGTGTTCTGTCTGGAAACTGAAGGCTAATGCCGTAAAGTGTATTAAAAGTATTAAACAAAAAATGCGGATTTAATTGTCCTTTCAATGAATTTAATTGCATTTGATTGAACAATAAAGCCGCATCGGTTTGTTTCCTGTGAATACGATAAAACTTAAATACAATAATCGGACTGAGAATGCAGACCAAAGTTCCTAAAACACTCGCCAATTGGTACACATAACTTCTCTGATGCGAATTTTGGTACAAATGACATTTGGCAAACATATCCAGCATGGTAATTTCATACAAAATGACCGAGAATACAAAAACACCAAAAAGCGTCAGGATAATATAAGTGAAAGGTTTATTGGCTTTGAATAAAATTGGAAGTAAAAAAAAGCGGTTAAACTGCGCATGCATGTATAAAATGCAATAAAAAAATATCCCCATCAAAATAGAAACGAAGGAACTAAAGAGCATCCAGTCATTTTTTAGGGTATAAATTGTAAATGAAAAAAGGACAACGGCAACCTCCTGCCACCATCTGTTATCCAATATGTTATCAATTTTTTTGTTCATTCTTAATTGTGAAATAGTTTACAAAGTACGAACAAATATTTAATTAATTTTTTCAAAAAATGACCAATTCAATTCGTCATTTACTAGTGCAGTACATCACTTAACCTGACTTTTATCAGTACAAGAGAAATAAATTTGTTGTATCAAAAACATATTTATATCACACTTGAGTTTATGTATTTCAAAAAAATTACCTTATTATTTTTATTGATTTTTGCCTCAGCCGGCTACGCTCAAACCCTGTCTTTAAAAGAAGCCATAAAGATAGGACTTGAAAACTACGGTTCTATCCGAGCAAAAAACAATTACGCCAATGCATCAAAAGAAACTCTAAAACAATCTCGACGCGATTATCTGCCTAACTTAAATTTATCGGCTCAGCAGGATTACGGAACCGTAAACGGACAAAACGGACCGCTTTACGGATTTGGAGGTTTAGGAGTTGCTTCATCAGGACTTCCGTTGCCAGAACAAAACTGGAATTCGGCATTTGGTGCGCTTTATTTAGTCAATATGAACTGGGATTTTTTCACTTTTGGAAAAACACAGGAAAAAATCAATTTATCTAAAATTGATGTTCAGGCTAAAGAAAAAGATTTAGCACAGGAAAAATTCCAGCAGGAAATCAAAATCTCAGCTGCTTATTTGAATTTATTGGCGAGCCAAAGATTGTTGATTTCGCAAGAAAAAAACCTTTCTCGTGCAGAAGTTTTCAAAAAGACAGCTGTTGCAAGAGTTAAAAACGGCTTATTGGCCGGAGTCGATTCTACCTTGGCTACAGCCGAAGTTTCTAAAGCTAAAATTGCTTTAAACTTAGCTAGAAACTTTGTTAAAGAACAAAACAACAAATTAGTCGATTTAATGGGCGTTGCACCACAGGATTTCGTTACAGACACCTTATTTGTAACACAGATTCCGAAAGAATTGGTGACCAAAGAAACGGCAACAGATAGCCTTCACCCATTGTTACAATTCTATAAAACCAAAATCGATTACAGCAATCAGCAGGTTAAATTGTATAAGAGATTTTATTATCCAACGATGAGCGCTTTTGGAGTTTTGCAAACCAGAGCCTCAGGATTTGATTCTTCTTATGCCACCAATCAAAACGCCTTTACGAGAAATTATTGGGATGGCGTAAATCCAGACCGCACGAACTATTTAGTTGGAGTTGGAATTACGTGGAATTTAACCACACCTTTCCGTTCAAGCAAACAGGTAAGCGCTCAGAAATTTGTATCTCAAGCTCTGCAGGAAGAATACAATCAAGCTGATAGAGAATTGAAGTCTCAACTGGCTTTCGCCGAAGATAAAATCAGAATCACTTTGGAGAATTATGCCGAAGCGCCGATTCAGGTTGATGCCGCACAAAGAGCTTACATTCAGAAATCGGCATTATATAAAAATGGTTTAACCGATCTAACCGATTTAACGCAAACCATTTACACGCTGAACCGAGCTGAAATCGATCGAGATATTGTCAATAATAATGTGTGGCAGTCGTACTTATTGAAAGTAGCTGCAACAGGAAATTTTGACTTATTTATAAATGAATTTTAATTATAAATCCTAATGAATTTAATACGTTTTGCACTCCGCAAACCCATTTCCATATTAGTACTGGTTGCGGGTCTATTTTTCTTCGGAATTGGTGCCATCAAAGACATTAAGGTAGATATCTTGCCAAAAATGAATTTGCCGGTTATCTACATCGCGCACCCGTTTGGAGGTTATACGCCAGACCAGATGGAAGCTTATTTTGCCAAAAACTACGTAAACGTTTTACCTTTCTCAAACGGTATCAAATCGGTAGAAACTAAAAATATTCAGGGGTTAATGATTATGAAATTAACCTATTATGAAGGAACCAACATGGCGCAGGCAGCTGCCGAGTTAAGTGCGCTTTCAAACAGAATCCAAGCGGTGTTCCCTCCAGGAACACAACCTCCGTTTATCATTCGTTTTGATGCTTCTTCATTGCCAATCGGACAATTGGTTTTGAGCAGTAAAATCAGATCAAACAACGAATTGCAAGATTTGGCCAACGTTTATGTTCGTGCTTCGTTTACTTCGATTCCTGGTTTATTATCTCCAGCACCATTTGGAGGAAGCCCGAGAACTATTGAGATCAACGTAGATCCAGATTTATTGCGTTCGCACAATATGACGCCAGACCAAATCGTAGAAGCGATTCGTTTAAACAACCAGACGGCTCCATCAGGAAACGTTCGTATGGGCGACAAAAACTATATTACGCCAACCAATAATACGATTAAAGAAATTAAAGATTTTGAACAGATTCCGTTATTCAAAGGCGGTGTTCAAAACTTAAAATTAGGCGATGTTGCATCGGTAAAAGACGGTGCCGATATTACAGCGGGTTATGCATTGGTAAACGGAAAACGTTCGGTTTACATTAGTATTGCAAAAGCAGGAGACGCTTCGACTTGGGATGTGGTTCAGAAATTAAAATCAGAATTGCCTAAAATTCAAAGCACGCTTCCTGAAGACGTAAAATTATCTTATGAATTTGACCAATCCGTTTATGTAATCAACTCGGTTAAAAGTTTGATTACTGAGGGAATCATTGGTGCGGTTTTAACAGGTTTAATGGTTTTATTATTCTTGGGTGACCGTCGTGCGGCTTTAATCGTAATTATGACCATTCCGATTTCGGTTATTTCGGGAGTTTTATTCCTTAAATTATTCGGACAGACGATTAACTTAATGTCTCTTTCGGGATTGGCTTTGGCAATTGGTATTTTGGTTGACGAAAGTACCGTAACGATCGAAAACATTCACCAGCATCTCGATATGGGAAAACCAAAAGCACTCGCCATTTGGGACGCCTGTAAAGAAATCGCCTTACCGAAATTATTGATCTTACTTTGTATCCTTGCCGTATTTGCTCCAGCATTTACCATGGTGGGTATTCCGGGAGCGTTGTTCTTGCCTTTGGCTTTAGCAATTGGTTTCTCAATGGTGATTTCGTTCTTATTATCTCAAACTTTTGTGCCTGTAATGGCCAACTGGATGATGAAAGGACATGAAAAACACGATCACGGACCAGAAATTACAGACGATGAAGCGGAGTTCAATGACTGCGGTTTAACACCAGAATCTGAACAAAATCTGATTACTCAGAAAAAAGTATATGTAGAAAGAGAAGATACCAATAACAACGGAAAAATCAGCGCTTTCGAACGCTTCAAAATTCGTTTCATGCGAACATTAGACCGTTTGTTTGTTCACAAAAAAATAACGAGTATCACATATCTGATTTCTGCAACTGCACTGGCTATTGTATTTATTACTTTTATCGGAAAAGACGTTTTCCCGAGAACCAATTCAAGTCAGTTTCAATTGAGAATGCGTGCTGTTGACGGAACGCGTCTAGAAAGAACAGAAGAACAAGCTAGAATTGTTTTAAAAGAATTGGAGAAAATGGTCGGAAAAGAGCATATCGGAATCTCATCTGTTTATGTGGGACAGCACCCTTCTCTATTCTCGATCAACCCGATTTACCTGTTCATGGCTGGTTCTCACGAAGCAGTTTTCCTAGTGAGTTTAAAAGATTATGAGGCAGATATGGATGACTTTAAAGATGAATTTAGAGCAAGACTTAAAAAATTGCTTCCAGATACTAAACTTTCTTTTGAGCCAATCGAATTGACGGATAAAGTTTTAAGCCAAGGTTCTCCTACTCCAATTGAGATTCGTGTGGCTGGAAAAGACAAAAAGAAAAACGAATTGTACGCGACTCAAATCGTAGATAAACTAAAAGCGATTTCGTATTTCAGAGACGTTCAAATTGGTCAGCCAATTCATTATCCAGCAATGAATATTGATATTGACAGAACCCGTGCTGCCGAATTGGGAGTTGATATGAATGATATTTCTCGTTCGCTTGTTGCTTCGACCTCATCTTCACGTTATACAGAAAAAAATAACTGGGTAGACGAAAAAGCAGGATTATCATATTCTGTTCAGGTTCAAGTGCCATTAAATAAAATGAAAAGCAAAACCGATATTGGAGAAATTCCGGTTCTGAAAAATTCGCTCCGTCCGGTTTTAAGTGACGTTGCCAAAATTACACCGGGATTTGTAAGCGGAGAAAATGACAATTTAGGGGCCATGCCATACATTACCGTTACGGCAAACATCTATAAAACCGATTTGGGGACGGCATCAAAAGATGTGAGCAAAACAATTAGTTCATTGGGCGAATTACCTCGTGGTTTGTTTATCACGCCAATCGGACTAAGTACTGTATTGACAGAGACATTAAGCAGCTTACAAACAGGATTATTGGTCGCTGTGTTTGTAATCTTCTTAATGCTGGCCGCTAATTTCCAATCGTTCAAGGTTTCGCTGGTAATCTTAACAACAGTTCCTGCCGTAGTTTTAGGATCTTTATTAATGCTGACTTTAACTGGTTCAACATTGAACTTACAATCGTATATGGGAATCATCATGTCGGTTGGGGTTTCTATTGCAAATGCCGTTTTATTGGTTACCAATGCCGAACAGCTCCGAAAAATAAACGGAAACGCTTTAGAATCGGCTCGTGAAGCTGCTGCGTTGCGTCTTCGTCCGATTATCATGACTTCTGTTGCGATGATTATGGGTATGTTGCCAATGGCAATTGGACACGGCGAAGGAGGCGATCAGGTTTCTCCGTTAGGAAGAGCGGTTATTGGTGGATTATTATTTTCTACTTTTGCCGTATTATTGATCCTTCCGCAGATATTTGCGTGGGCACAAGAAAAAACATCGACACAATCTGTTTCTTTAGATCCTGAAGACGAAGAAAGCATCCATTATATCTCATCATTGAGTAAGTCGAAAGTTGGAAAGTCCTAACTCGTTGAGTGTAATTATTTTTTTAACACATAGAAACATAGATTTTAGTTTTTAAAAAAAGGTAAAAGAAAAAACTAGTTTTCACACATAGTCCCGATAGCTATCGGGATGCATTTAAAAAAGTGAAACGCCTTTTATGCACAAAGAAAAGCTATGTTTCTATGTGATAAAATAATTACTCCCAAAGAATTAAAAACATATTCATTATATAAAACCAAAAAATGAACACTAAAATTATAAAATATAGCCCGCTGTTTCTAGCAGCAGTATTTTTCCTTAACAGCTGTAATTCTAAAAAAGAAGAACCTGTTAAAGCAGAAATTGAACCTAAAGTAGAAACTTTCCTTTTAGCGAAAGAAAAACTAACAACAGAATTGCGTTTGCCTGCCGAATTAACAGGTTTCCAACAAGTTGATTTGTATGCAAAAGTGAGCAGTTTCGTAAAAACCTTAAAAGTTGATATTGGTTCTAAAGTAAAAAAAGGACAGCTTTTAATTGTTTTAGAAGCGCCAGAAATCAGTTCGCAATTGGCTGCAGCCGAATCGAGATTGAAATCGATGGAAGCGATTTATGCAACCAGCAAAAGCACTTACAACCGTTTGTACGAAACCAGCAAAGTGGAAGGAACGATTTCTAAAAACGATTTAGAAATGGCAAGCGGAAAAAAGAATTCTGATTACGCACAATATCAAGCTGCCATTGCGGCTCACAAAGAAATCTCGATTATGAGAGGTTATCTAGAAATCCGTGCTCCTTTTGACGGTGTTGTAGCAGCAAGAAATGTCAATTTAGGAACATTTGTTGGTCCGCAAGGAAAAGGTTCAGATTTACCTTTATTGACGATTCAGGAGCAAAGTAAATTACGTTTGGCGGTTTCTGTACCAGAATTGTACACAGGATATTTGCACCCGGGCGACGAAATGAGTTTTAATGTAAAATCGTTACCAGAAACTTTTACAGCAAAAATTACCAGAATGTCTGGCGCTTTAGATTTAAAATTACGTTCTGAAAGAGTCGAAATGGACGTGCACAACACCAAAGGAAATTTATTGCCAGGAATGGTTGCCGAAGTTTTGTTACCGCTTAACGCGAAAGACAGCACATTTGTAGTACCAAAATCGGCAGTAGTGAATTCTGCGGAAGGTTTATATGTAGTAAAAGTTGTAAACCACAAAGCGACAAGAGTTGACATTAAAAAAGGAAGAGAAATCGAAGATAAAATTGAAATTTTCGGCGATTTGACTCCAAATGATAAACTGGTAAAAATTGCCAGCGAAGAAACTAAGGAAGGCGATGTAATAAACGAATAATACCGATTATGTATTCAATACAGTCAAATAAAAATTAGACTGTTTTCATACTATATCGGCATTGATAACCTGCGTTTTAGTCTTCAATTTAGTGATTACCAAAAACTGTACGCATTCTTAGGAATGCAAATCTAAAAATTTGCCTTAGGACAGTTCCCTCTGATTTGTGGGGAGCTGTCCTTTTTTTGTTTTATAAATTGGGTAAAAATACTTGGCTGTTTGAATTGATAAATTAATATTTTTGAAAAACTATAAGTAAGAAATAAACATTCGCTAATACAAACAAATTTGAATAAATTGTTGCTACTTTATAGCGAGTGTATATAAGTCAGTTATCATTTAAACACAAGAAACTATGAACGCAGTCTTTGGAACAATTTTAGAAAATCTTCGTGCAATAGAAATAGTTGAAACTCCAACTATTGATGTTTTTAAGAAAGATCGAACCAACACAGGCGATTCTAAAGAACTAACCGTTAGTCAATTTATTGAAAGATATTTACCATCCGATTACAAAGTTAGGAAAGGAATCATTTATTCATTAGATAGTCAATCAAATAATATAGATTGTGTTGTTCTGGCTCCAAATCATCCAGCACTTAATACTCCAGTGCGTGAAGTTATGCTTGCTGAAGGGGTTTATGCGGCTATCGAGGTAAAACCAGATATAACAGTATTAACAGATAAAGGTGAATTTAATAGAGGTCTGTCTCAAATTCGATCCGTTAAAAATTTATCTCGAGAAACTGACATCTTGGACTTAAGCCAATTGACTAATAAACAAAAAAAATCTGATTATTATAAAAAGATTCCATCTATAATTTTTAGTCATAAATCTGCTGATCCCAAAAAAACAATTGAATTTATACGAAAAAAAGTTGAAAACGGTGAATACAAAAGTGACGAACTTCCCGATTTAATTGTTAGTCTGGATAATGGGATATTAATGTATACACCTGATTTTTCTTCTAATTCAATTTCGAAACAGCTTCCTGATGAATTAAAACCAATCTACGGAGAATATGTTTTTACTCATTTTGAAACCAATAGCAAGGAAGAAACATTAGCACTATTCTTAGTTCTTTTCCTAGGTTTAACACCTCCAACTATGATGCTAAGTAAGTTTATAATTACTGATTATTTAAGAAAAATCGATATAAAATTTAAAAAGACTTTTTATCCAATTCTGTTAGACCTAACAAAAACAAAAGAATCTTTAGAAAAAGTAAAAGAATTTCTGGAAAAAACAAAAAATAAAAACGGTAACTAACAGCTACTACAAATGACTTGGGCAATTGCCTTAATGGAAAATAGTTTGCATTTAAATGATTTTGGCAAATCCATAAAATGGACTTAATTTAGTCATAAACCCGATAGCGTGGATTGTACCCGATTGCGCAGATATATCTCCGCAACGATAGCGCGGATTTGCAATCCGTGCCCGCAAAGTAACTAACAGATTATATTAAAAAATAAAACCTCGATTTTAAAAAAAATCGAGGTTTTCCATTTTATAAACCTTACTCCTCACTCAAATAGGGATTCAAAATCTCCGCCAATTCATTGAGCCAATAATAATTGTCTTCAAAATTTAAAAGTCCAATTTGGAGGGTTTCGTGTTGTCGCATCACGCCGAGAGCTAAAATGCAATTTACTTGTCTTAAGATTTTAGCCATATCTTCGGGATCTATAATATGGTTAAAAAAATCAATCAGCCTTGTTTCGGCTTCTTTGGAAAGGGTGTTGTTTTTCATAAAGTGAAGAATTTAAGAAAAAACCCTCATACCTTAGCAGTCTTACGCTTCTTCACGGCGTCAAAGTCCTTTCGGATCTTTACTACATAGCACGAGGGCAAATTTTATGTTGTCTTAATGTGAAGATTTAAGAACTTCAAATGTAAGAAAACTTTTTAAAAAGAAAGATTTTTCTTTCAATTATTATATTCCTTTTATCAAATATAAGAAATCTATATTTCAGCAGGCATTTATCGCAGTTTTCTCATTGCGAGGAACGAAGTAATCTCGCTAATCATAAGACACAAAGTCTGATTTTGTAAATGTGGTTGCTTCGTTCCTCGCAATGACAAACTGCATGAAAAAAAATTACAAAGATTTGTCTGGCTTAGCGAAGTCGAAGCCCGCAATCTAAATCTACAATCTTTGTAGAGCTACTTGCGAAGATTTCTCGTTCCTCGAAATGACAAAATTGGGGATAAGAAATTAAACTAGCCATTATAAAAAAATGCAAGACCAAAATATGATCCTGCATTTTTTATAATTTGATAAATCTAAAAGAAAACAACTTTTTACGCTCTCTGACGCTCGTGTATGCCTTCTTTAATTTCTTCCACCATTTTTTTATTAAAAGCGGGTAAATCATTTGGGTTTCGGCTGGTAACTAGTCCGTTGTCCACAACTACTTCTGAGTCTTCCCATTGTGCTCCGGCATTTTTCAAATCGTTTTTAACAGAAAAGAACGATGTTACTTTTCGACCCTCTAAAACATCAGCATCCACCAGAATTTGAGGTCCGTGACAAATTGCGGCTACCGGTTTTTTACTTTCAAAAAAGGAACGTACAAAATTTACCGCAGCTTCTTCCCTTCTTAATAAATCAGGATTTATTACTCCTCCAGGCAGAACCAAAGCATCGTAATCGGCTTCATTTGCCTGATCTAATACGACATCAACATTATATTCGTTGCTCCAATTTCCGTCTTTCCAAGCTTTGATAGTTCCAGATTTCAAACTGACGATATCTGCATTCCAACCTTGCTCTTCCAGATAGGCTTTAGGCGATGCTAATTCAGATTCTTCGAAACCGTTTGTGGCTAATATGGCGATATTCTTTTTCATAATTTCAAATATTTAAACGTTATTAATTTTGATTTACCTAAAATTAGTTATTTGAGAAAGCCAGAGAAAATAGACCGTGTTAAAGCTTTCTTTAATAAAAGTTAATTAATTGGCAATCAAATTTTTATTAAAAAATAAAATGAAATTATGTAAAATGTAGGTCAATTTGGTTTACTATTTTATAAGCATTTATGAATCAATTAAGATTTTATTTCTACGGATTTTTTTTTCAGACTTAAAAACTCTAACGACATAAAAAAAAACCTTATTTTAATACAAAAAAAACTTTTAGGGGTAATATCAATAAAATATGCCGTTTTAAATTTACTGACCTCGAGACAAACCAAATACCACTTCTTATGCCACTTACAAAAAAAATTGCGGAATTAATGTCCAAAAAATACAATACCAATATTACTATTTTGGGCGATTACGAGGGCAGCAATCATACTTCGATTCTTGATAATGACAACGGAACAATCTTAGTTGTTTCAGATCGGAATCAGTTTTATTTTAAAGATCGGCATCGCAATCTCTGGCTTTCGGTTCTAGATCCTTTTCAAATAGATGGAAAAGAGCATTATCCCGAGCTTGGAGATTCTTACACACTCAATCATGGAGTTCAATACAGTTTTACGACAAAAGAAGCAATTGTAGAAATGGCTTCTCTCTATTTTGCAAAACATGCAGATTAAAATGATGAAGCGCAAAAAACAATTTCTTTAAATGCATAACTTTACAGAATCTTAACTCCCGATAGCTATCGCGATTGCGTTTAAAAACCAAAACAAATGATTGACATAAAAACGTTTGAACAGGCAGAAGATCTAAAGCATCCAAGACGTGTACTAAAATATGTACTGCTTTTTTGCACATCGGGCGAAATAACGCTTTCAGTAGACGAAAACGAATATCTAATCCCAAGAAATTCGGTCTTAACGATAACGTCAGGTCAGATTCATTTTATAAAAAACAGCAACAACGCAACCGGATTTGTTCTTGAATTCACTTATGATTTCTTCTGCAAAAATGACAACGACATCGAACTCATTTTTCATAACGGTTTGTTCTGCCATTTTGCAATGAATGAAGTGATACAAGTAGATGACGACAAATTGGTTGTCGATGCTTTACAGCTTATTCAGCAGGAAATTGCCCAAAAACCGTATCAATACCTCATCTCTGTTCATTCTAGAATTCAATTGATTTTAATCGAAATCAATCGTTCTAAAATAAAACTTGGGGAAGAAATCTACAAACCAGATGCTTTGTTTCTTCATTTTCTGGAAGCTATTCGCGGTAATTTTGACAAAAATCTTTCGGTAAATGAAATCGCTAATTTAATCGGCACAACCGAAGCCAAGCTGAACGAGCTCTCTAAACTGCATTGCAACAAAACCGCACAAAATATCATCTTCGGATTGCTAATTTCTGAAGCAAAACGTTTATTTACTTATGAGAAATTATCGGTAAAAGAAACCGCTTATGCTTTAGGCTTTAATGATCCTTTTTATTTTTCGAACTTTTTCAAAAAACATACTAACATTTCTCCAAAATCTTATAAGGAGAAAGTTGTTCAATTGTAGCCGTTTTCCAAGCTTTTTCCTTTCGTTGCGAAAATTGCTCGCAAAACCGCGGAGTCGCAAAGTTTTTTCTCATTTTATGTCATATTAGTCAAAAGGCTTTTTGCCTTCAAGCACAATTACATGCTTTTTCCAAGATTCTCTATTCTTTAAAAAGCACCACTGCCTGATCTTTGTATCTGATTAATTACTAATAAAATAGTTTATGAAAAGATATCAGGATTATGCCATTTTGCTTTTACGAATCGCAATGGCAATTGGATTTTTATCTGCCGTTTTTAGTCGGTTGGGATTTTGGGGAAGTCAATCTTCAGGTTGGGAAAATTTTCTGGCTTACGCCGAAAAAGTAAATTCTTTTGCTCCAAAAAGCTGTATTCCGGCAATTGCAATTACTGCTACAATTGCAGAATCACTTTTGGCTCTGCTCCTTTTCTTTGGCTACAAAACCAAATTTGCATCTATTGGCGCATCTATTTTAACCTTTTTGTTTGCGCTCGCCATGACGTATTCTTTTGGCGTAAAAGAGCTACTGGATTATTCTGTATTTGTGTTTTCGATGAGTGCTTTTCTTTTGGCAACATTCGAAAAATACAACTGGAGTTTAGATGAATTTCTTTCAAAAAATTAAACAATTTAAAATCAACTATAATGGAAAAACAAATTGCAAAAACAAACGAATTAAACTGGAAACCTCTTGTTGAAGAAGGCGTAAATACAGACGGTATTTTTTATAAAGTCCTACGCTTTGACGAAACCGCCAACAGACCCAAAACCTTTTTATTAAAATTTGAAGCTGGCGCTTCGTACCCAAATCACCTTCATCCAGGCGGAGAAGAAATCTTTGTTCTTGAAGGCGAAGTACGCTCTGCAAAAGACGAACTAAAAGCAGGCGATTATTTGTATATGCCGCCTGATAGCACTCATTCAGTTTTTTCTAAAAATGGATGTACGCTTTTGTTTATTGTTCCTGAAGAAGTGGTTATTTTGAAATAAAAAAAACGTAGCCTCCTGCTTTAGCTGGAGGTTTTATTATGACAATTTATTGGGGCTTTAGCCAAAATGCGTTTTTGGGCTAAAGCCATTTTTTTCTTAATGATTTACCTCCAGCTAAAGCAGGAGGCTATTCAATTAATTAAAAATCTTTAAAACTTTTAATCATTATCTCAAATCCTTTTTAATAACCAAATACTTTAAATCTGTTTTACCTGCGTTGCTAATGCCGTGTTCAGCATTTGGCGGACAATAGAAACTGGTATTCGGACCAGCTGTAACGGTTTTTCCGTCAAGGAAAAATTCGGCTGTCCCTTCTAAAATATAGAAAAACTCTTCTTCGGGATGATGATGAGGCGCGTGCGTTGATTTGCCAGGTTCGACAATACTCATTTTTAGAGTGTTTTCTTGAGTGAAATCTTTATTGGCAAACCAGTATTGATAACCTACTTTGGTTTTGGTGGCATTTTTTATATCAAAATGATTGACACAGTTTTCGATCGTGTATTGCGGAGTCTCTTTTTTGGTTTCCTGACAGAAGGTCTTTTGGAAAAATAAAACAGCGGTTGTGGTTTTTAGGATAGTTAGCGTTTTCATTTTTTTTGTTGTAATGTTACGAAAAAATGCAATTTGACTTCCGAAAAAAGAAATAAATTATAGAGATTAACATGTAAATTAGACTTTTGTCTTAACTTTGTTCATTAACTTTAGTAAATCAATATCATGCAAGCAATTAACATCACAGCATATACAGAAGACGCTTCTCAAATAGAAGCTGTAAAAGCTTTTATGAAAGCACTAAAGATCAAATTTGAGATAGCAAATGTAAAACCATATGAGTTATCTGAAGAACAACAGAATATATTAAATGATCAAGTTATTTCAGATAAAAACCTTTACACTGATGCTGACTCTGTTTATACAGATTTAAAAAAGAAGTATGAATTATAAGATTATAGTTTCTCCAATTGCATTAAAAAATATTGAAGAAGCCCTAGAATATTATATTTTAAAAGTCAGCAAAAAAGTTGCCTTGGATTTTCTTAATGATTATAAAAAGATTTACAAAGCGTTACAGATAAATCCTTTTTATCAATTTCACGATACTAATTATCGTTATCTTCCATTTAAAAAATTTCCTTATGTGGCATTTTTCATTGTTGATGAATTATCAAAAACTGTATTTCTAAATGCTGTTTTTCATACTTCACAAAATCCACAAAAATATCCTGTAAAATAAGAATTATCGATCATCATTAAGGCTTCGAGTTTACTCAGGCTGACAAAATTTTGTAATTTCTTTTTGTTGTAATGTTACGAAAAATGCTTTTGAGAAATTGAAATTAAAATAAAATTCTAATTTCATTGCATTTAATATCAGAAATAAAAACTACTTTTAAAACCGCTTCAAAAGCAAGTTTTTAAACCTTTTTATAATGAACCCGCTCCAGCTTAAAATAAAATCACACTTTTTATTTCTTATTACAATAACTTTTACAAATTTTATATACGCTCAGACATCAAAGGAAAAAAGCAATTCCATAATAGCAAAAGGCGCAGTTCTCACCAAACTATCAGATCAATTCAGTTTTACAGAGGGACCTGCTACAGATAAAAAAGGAAATATCTATTTTACGGATCAGCCTAATAATAGGATCATGAAATGGTCAGTTAATGGCAAACTTTCTGTTTTTATGGAAAATGCAGGAAGAGCAAACGGTTTGTATTTTGATCACACAGGCAATCTTTTGGCTTGCGCCGATGAAAAAAATGAACTATGGAAAATAGATCAAAGCAAAAATTATACTGTAATACTAAATAACTTCGAAGGAAAAAGGCTGAATGGTCCTAATGATCTTTGGGTTGACCCAAAAGACGGGATCTATTTTACAGACCCTTTTTACCAAAGGGATTATTGGACACATAACTCCAAAGAAATAGAGAAAGAATGCGTTTACTATTTATCTCCGAATAAATCCAAAATTATCAACGTTGCCAATGACCTTGTAAAACCAAATGGCATTATTGGAACTTCGGATGGAAAAACCTTATACGTAGCCGACATAGGTGCTAATAAAACGTATTCTTATATAATCGAAAGCAACGGTTCTTTAGGCAAAAAAACGCTGTTTACCGAATCAGGATCAGATGGAATGACGATAGATGAGTTCGGAAATATTTACTTAACTGGAAACGGAGTTTCCGTATTCAATCCAAAAGGAGAAAAAATAGCCCATATTGATGTTCCTGAATCTTGGACAGCTAATGTTTGTTTTGGAGGGAAAAAATTTAAAACATTATTTATTACTGCTGGGAAAAGTGTTTATACGGTAGAAATGAACGTTCGAGGAATGAAATAATCGATAATCAGCACTATTATTTCTTTTGTTTATTTTAAACACTTTTTCTAAAATTTGATTGGAATTTAATTCTTCAGTGAGAAATTAGACTTTTTTTAAGAATAAAAAAACTTCAAAATCATCTTAATTAGGTTTAATTTTGGTTTAAAATGAAATTTACAAAAACACAAGACCTTTCAAAACACCTTATTTTACAAGTATTTTATAGTTCTCTATGACACAATAAGAAAATATTATGATAAAAATATTTTGAAATTCGAAAATCCGCCATACATTTGCCTAACAGTGTTAAACGATTTAATACTTGAATACAATGGCTAGCAAAGATCGAATTTTAAGACAAAAAGAAGAGACAAGAAATAATATTCTTGGCGCTGCTTATGATATCGTAAAAGATGAAGGCTGGAATGGTTTGAGTATGCGTAAAATTGCCGACAGAATCGAATATACTGCTCCTATTATTTATGAATATTTCTCGAATAAAGAAGCAATATTAGAAGAACTGACAGGCAAAGGTTTTATTAAACTGGCTAAAGAGTTGCAGACTGCAAAAGACAAGTTTGAAAAACCAGAAGATCAGTTAGAAGCCATGTGGATGACTTATTGGGATTTTGCTTTTACTAATACTGAAATGTATCAACTTATGTTTGGTGTTCAAATGACTTGCTGCGCACAGCGATGTTCGGCTCAGGAAGCACCTTACAAATTGTTTACTGGTGTCATTGCTGAAATTATGAAGGACAGCAATCCTAGTGAAGATATCATAAAACAAAAATATTTTACTTTCTTTTCTGTTATTCATGGTTTAATCGCCATCAACATCATTAACAAAAGTGATATTTTAGAAACCATAAATGCTCAGATTTTGAAGGATGCTATTACTGGTATCATCAAATCTATACAATAAAAAAAATTTTCAATTTTACTTAACAGTGTAAAATGATTTAAACGGGATAACATAGAATCCTTTTTTTTATAACTTTCGCTTAACACTGTTAGAAAATTTAATAAAGGTAATAAAAGCTCTTTTTTTAGACTTTTACTTAACAACGTTAGATAATTTAATACTGATTTAAAATAGAATTGGAAAGGCTTACTGTATGGAAATTTGCGCACATTTACTTAACAACGTTAGATAATTTAATTCAATTAAATATGAATCCCGAGAATGCCAGAATACCAAAGAATTTTATCCGAGAAAATGTTCAACCAATTAAAACCACAATGAAAATGAAAAATGTAATTATAACCAGTTTTATCCTGGCCTTAGTTTTAAGCAGCTGTGCCGACAAAAATCAGGCGCCTACTGCTCCACCCCCACCGGTTTTACCAGTATTGGCTATCACAAGTGCCAACACAACTACTGACTCTGAATATCCTGCTTCAATACAAGGAACTGTTGATGTTGAAATTCGCCCACAAGTGAGCGGAAACCTTGACAGAATTTATGTAGACGAAGGCGCATATGTAAACAAAGGACAAACTTTATTTAAGATTAATGAACGTCCGTATCGTGAGCAGTTAAACAATGCTTTGGCAAGTCTCCACGCAGCAGAAGCGGCTTTAATAAACGCTAATTTAGAAGTTGACAAATTGACTCCGTTAGTTCAGAACAAAGTAGTTTCTGATTATCAATTAAAAACAGCTAAAGCTTCTCAAAAAATTGCTGCTGCCAATATCGAACAAGCAAAAGCAATGGTAGGTTCTGCTAAAATTAATTTAGGATATACCAACGTAACAGCTCCAGTTAGTGGATACATTGGAAGATTGCCTAAAAAACAAGGAAGTTTAGTTTCTGCAACAGATGTTGAACCTTTAACTACTTTATCAGACGTTCACGAAGTATTTGCTTATTTCTCGCTAGGTGAAACTGATTTCATCAACTTTAAAGAGCAATATGCAGGAAGTTCATTAGGCGATAAAATCAAAAAATTACCTCCAGTTACTTTGATTTTAGCTGATAACAATGCTTACCCTCAAACTGGAAAAATCGATATGGTTGACGGTCAGTTTGATAAAACTACTGGTGCAATCACTATTAGAGCAACTTTCCCTAACAAAGGCGGCGTGTTACGTTCTGGAAACACAGGAAGAATCCGTTTAGGATTAAATCACGATGATGCGATTTTAGTTCCACAATCGGCTACAGTAGAAATGCAGGACAAAGTATTTGTTTTTACTGTAGGCAAAGACAACAAGGTAACTAAAATGCCTATAACTGTTGTAGGTAAAAGCGGCACTAATTATTTAATTAAAGAAGGTGTAAAAACCGGCGACCAAATCGTGTTAAGCGGTATTGACAAACTTCATGACGGGCAAGCGATTCAGCCTGAAAAATCAACTAAAGTTGCCCAAGTAACTAATCAAAAATAATTCTAAAACACAATGTTCAAAATATTTATACAAAGACCCGTACTGGCAACCGTAATTTCCATTTTATTGGTAATTCTGGGGGTACTGGGTTTAACTAAACTGCCTTTACAACAGTTTCCTGATATTGCGCCTCCATCGGTTCTGGTAACGGCGGTATATCCAGGAGCCAACGCAGAAACGGTTTTACGTTCTGTGGCTCCTTCTCTAGAAGAGTCTATAAATGGTGTAGAAAACATGACTTATATGAGTTCTACTGCCAGTAACGACGGTACTTTGGCTATTACGGTTTTCTTTAAACTGGGTACAGATGCCGATCAAGCTGCGGTAAACGTGCAAAACCGTGTGGCACAAGCAACTAGCCAATTGCCAGCCGAGGTTGTTCAGCAAGGTATTATTACCGCTAAACAGCAAAACAGTTTCATCATGGCTATTGGTATGTATACTGACGATGAAGCAAAATACGATCAAACCTTTGTTGCCAACTATGCACAAATTAATATCATTCCGGAATTAAAACGTATTCCAGGTGTAGGTTCTGCCAGTATTTTTGGTGGTGTAAAAGATTACTCTATGCGTGTTTGGCTGAATCCAACACAGATGTCAGCTTATAAAGTAACGCCAAGCGAAGTTATGGGCGCTATTCAGGACAAAAGTTTGGAAGCGGCTCCAGGTAAATTTGGAGAGCGAAGCAAAGAGGTTTTTGAATACGTTATTAAATACAAAGGAAAATTAACCAAACCAGAAGATTATGAAAATATTGCTATACGTTCTAATGCAGATGGCTCAGTACTTCGCTTAAAAGATGTAGCGAGAGTTGAACTTGGAGCTTACTCGTACAACAGTTTAACTCGTTTAAATGGTAAAAAAGGAATTGTAATTGGGGTTATCCAGTTAGCTGGATCTAACTCAAATGATATTCAGATTGCCATTAACAAAATGATGGAAAAAGCTTCTAAAGATTTTCCAAAAGGCATTAAACACAATATTTTCTATAGTACAAAAGTATCTTTAGACCAATCTATCGAACAGGTTGAACATACCTTAATTGAAGCTTTCATTTTAGTATTCATTGTGGTATTTATCTTCCTGCAAGATTTTAGATCAACATTAATCCCGGCCATTGCTGTACCTGTAGCAATTTTAGGAACGTTCTTCTTCATGCAGTTATTCGGATTTTCGATCAACCTTTTAACACTTTTCGCATTAATTCTGGCGATTGGTATTGTGGTCGATGATGCCATTGTGGTAGTCGAAGCGGTGCATGCGAAAATGGAGCACAAACGTTTGTCTCCAAAAATCGCCACCCATGAAGCAATGCACGAAATAACGGGTGCTATTATCTCGATTACGCTGGTAATGGCTGCTGTATTCCTGCCGGTTGGTTTTATGGAAGGCTCAACGGGAGTTTTCTATCGTCAGTTTGCCTTTACGATGGCAATTGCAATTGTAATTTCGGCTGTAAATGCCTTAACATTGAGTCCAGCGCTTGCTGCATTATTCTTAAAAGATAATCACGGAGCACACGATCACAATGAACCTTATCAGAAAAAAGGATTTAAAGAAAAATTCTTCAGTGCTTTCAACAGCAGTTTTGAATCACTTACCAATCGTTACGTTGGCGGAATTAAATTCTTAATCAGAAGAAAATGGTTGAGTTTAGGCGGATTAGCTTTAATTACTTTGGCAACAGTAGTGATGGTAAAAACAACTCCTTCTGGGTTTATTCCAACAGAAGATCAAGGATTTATTGCGATTGCTGTAAATACGCCATCTGGAACATCATTAGACGGAACTCAAAAAGTAATGACAGAAGCTGAGAATACTTTAAAAGCATTAGACGCTTCTCGATTTGTAACCGCAATTTCAGGTTTCAACTTGCTGACTAACTCTACGAGCCCATCTTCTGCAGTAGTTTTCGTATTGCTTAAACCAAACGAAGAACGTGGAGAAATAAAAAATATTGACGAAATCATGAATCAGGTTCGCGGTAAACTGGGATCTATTTCTGGAGGAAGTTTCTTCGTATTCAGTTTCCCAACCGTTCCAGGATTTAGTAACGTTGAAGCATTGGATTTAGTTCTGCAAGATAAAACAGGAGGAAAACTGGATAAATTCAGTGAAGTTTCTCAGAATTTTATCGGAGAATTAATGAAACGTCCTGAGATTGCCGTTGCCTTTACCTCTTTCAAAGCCGATTATCCACAATTGCAATTGGAAGTTAACGACGAAAAAGCAAATCAATTGGGTGTTAATGTAAAAGACATTTTACAAACGATGCAAGCGTACTTTGGTAGCGCACAAGCATCTGACTTTAACCGATTTGGTAAATATTACCGTGTAGTGGTTCAGGCAGATATTGAAGACAGAGCCGATCCGACTTCGATTGACAGAGTTTTTGTAAAAAACAAAACAGGCGAAATGGTGCCGATAAATACTTTAGTAAAACTGACTCGTATTTATGGTTCTGAAACCGCTTCTAGATATAATTTGTTTAACTCAATTTCAATTAATGCGATTCCGAAACCAGGATTTAGTTCAGGAGATGCCATTAAAGCTATTGAAGAAGTAGCAGCACAACAATTGCCTGCAGGTTACGGGTTTGAATTCTCGGGCCAAACGCGTGAGGAGATTTCGTCAGGAGGACAATCGGCAACTATATTCTTACTGTGTTTGATATTCGTTTATTTCTTACTTGCTGCACAGTACGAAAGTTACATTTTGCCTTTGGCAGTAATCTTGTCAATTCCTGCAGGTATTTTTGGAGTATTCGCTGCTATTGGTTTAACAGGAATTCAAAACAACATTTACGTACAAGTTGCACTTGTCATGCTGATCGGGCTTCTCGCTAAAAATGCCATTTTGATTGTGGAATTTGCAGCACAGCGAAGAAGATCAGGACAAGGATTAGTAGCAGCTTCAATTATGGCGGCAAAATTACGTTTGCGACCAATTATCATGACGTCTCTTGCTTTTGTGGTAGGATTAATACCAATGATGAGTGCCAAAGGTCCATCAGCACAAGGTAACCACTCCATCAGTATCGGGGCAGCTGGAGGGATGCTTTCAGGAGTAATTCTAGGTTTGTTCATCATCCCTGTCTTATTCATCATCTTCCAGCATTTACAAGAAAAAGTGAGCGGAAAACCAATCGCTGTAATTCATAACGAAGAAAAATAATAAATGGAAAACTATATCACAACCATACTTGTTGCCATCATATTTGGCATCGGATATATATCGTACAGAATCTCAAGAGATCTTGAAACTAGAAAAGATACTTGTACAGAAATTTAATCTGCTAGTGAGATTTAAAAAAATATATTTTAACACATAGAGACATAGAATTGTATGTCTAAAAGAGAGATTAGAAGAAACTAGTTTCAACACATAGCAAAACTATGTGCATTTAAAACAAGTGAAACGCCTTTCTAGAGCCCTCAAAAACTATGTCTCTATGTGTTTAAAAGAATAAACCCAACGGGTAGAAATTTAATAAAAAGACTAATGAAAAATCATATAACCAAAATCGTGACCTTCGCCATTCTGATCACGACTTTAATATCCTGTAAAGTCTCTAAGGATATTGAAACTCCAAAAGATGCATTTCCTGAGAATTTCAGGAATGCATCGGTTTCGAGTGATACAACCAGTATTGCCGATGTGGAGTGGAAAAATTTCTTTACAGAAAAAGATATTATCAAATTAATTGACAGCGCCGTTGCGAGAAACAACGACCTTCAGATTGCTGAAAAGAACATCGAAATTGCACAATACCGTTTTACACAGTCAAAATGGGGAAATGTGCCTCAGGTTAACTTATTTGTAAACGCAAGCACAAGTAATCCGTCAGACAATAGTTTTACAGGATTAAACTTAAATCAAGCCATTGGTGCTAAACATATTGACGACTATTCTGCTGGAGCTTCTCTTTCTTGGGAAGCTGATATTTGGGGAAAGATCAGAAACCAAAAGAAAGGGGCTTACGCAGGATATCTTCAATCTGAAGAAGTAAAAAAAGCATTGCAAACCAATATTGTGGCCAATGTTTCTAGAGGATATTATAATCTTTTGATGTTAGACGCACAATTGGATATTGCCAGACAAAATTTACGTTTAAATGATAGTACAACAAATATTATCAAATTAAAATACGATGCTGGTCAGGTAACCAATTTAGCGATTCAACAATCGGAAGCACAGAAATTAAACTCAGCACAATTGATTCCACTATTGGAACAAAATATTGCTATTCAGGAAAATGCTTTGAGTGTTTTAACAGGTTCTTTTCCGAATTCTAAAGAAAGAACGGTTCGTTTAAGCGCACTTGAAGTGAAACATAATACAGCAATCGGAATTCCTTCTGCCGTAGTAAGCAGAAGACCTGATGTAAAAAGTGCCGAATTGGCTCTTAAAGTCGCCAACGCAAATGTCGGTATCACGAAAGCGGATTTATACCCAGCTCTCAGAATTACGGCTCAAGGCGGCGTAAACTCTTTTGAAACCAGCAATTGGTTCAACATTCCGGCTTCTTTATTCGGAACTGTTGCAGGAGGTTTAACACAACCGCTTTTGAATAACAAAAGACTTAAAACGCAATATAATATTGCTTTAGCAGAAAGAGAAAAAGCCGTTTTAGCTTTTAGACAATCGGTTTTGGTTGCGGTAAGCGAAGTTTCTGATGCTTTGGTTAAAGTAGAAAAATTACAGCAGCAAGAAACTTTCTTGAAAGAAAAAGTAAAAACATTACAGCAGGCTATTAAAAATGCAAATCTTTTGTTCAAAAATGGTTTGGCAGAATATCTTGAAGTTTTAACAGCTCAAGCGAATCTTTTGCAAAGCGAATTGGAACTTGCTGATATTAAAAGACAACAGCTTACAGCCAATACAGATTTATACCGCGCTTTAGGCGGAGGCTGGAAATAATACCTCGTTACATTACCCGTTAATTATTTATTTTTTGAGATGAAAACGCTGTGGGACTTAGGTTTCATGGCGTTTTTTAGTTTTTTAACCGCAAAGGGCGCGAAGGTTTGCGCAAAGGACGCGAAAGTCTTTTTGAGTTTCTCGCAAAGACGCGAAGTCGCAAAGTTTTGTTTTTCATGCAGATTTAAAAAGATTATAGCAGATTTATGTAGATCTTTTATTTATTTTAAAAATAAATCTGCTTAAATCAGCAGAATCTGCGTGAAAGAAATACTAAAAAAACTTTGCGCCTCTGCGACTTTGCGAGAGCTATTAAACCAGCTTGCATCAAACAAAAAACTTATCTAATTTTAGTCTTTCGCAAAAGCAAAAATAAAATGACATCTGACCAACAGAAATACCTCAACAATCTAAAATTATATTTCGAAAGTTACGCTCCTATTTCTGAAAAGTCATGGAAGTTGATTGAAAACTTAACACATTTCCAGACCGTCAAAAAGGGGGAAATAGTATTAGAAAATGGGGAAATCTGCAAAAATCTTTATTTTATTGCAAAAGGAATTTTGCGAACTTTTATTACAGACGAACAGGGGAATTTCTATAACAAAAACCTTTTTCTTGAAAACAAACTGGCATGCTCTAAAGTTTCATCAATGCTGCAAACTCCTTCCGACTTTACGATCGAAGCTTTAGAAGATTGTATTTTAATCACTCTTAATTACAAAAAATATATCCAGTTGATTAGCGAAAATGACGATCTTAAGACCTTTTATATTGCCTATTTAGAGAAAAACTGGATTATCGAAAAAGAACAAAGAGAAGTGGCGCTAGTGATGCAGAATGCGACAGAAAGATATCTTACACTTCTCGAATCGCATCCAACAATCGCCGATCGGGTTCCGCTATTGCATATCGCTTCGCATTTAGGCATTACGCCAACGCAGTTAAGCCGAATCAGAAAAAGTCTGGAAAAAGATTCGTGAATCAACATATGTAAAGGCTTTTCTGAAAAACTGAATTTATCTTTGTTCTATAATAAAAACTCGGCATTAACAATGAATTCTATAAATCTCATTAAAGACAATATTGATAATTTGACCACTCTTTGGAAAACTGCTGCGGCGTCTCTCCTTTCTTATCATCAAAACGATTTTTTAGAATTTTCTCAAATCAAAAACTCTGGCTGGCCAAATAGATTATGGTTCCGAGAAGATATTACTGAAGATGATCTTTTGCAGATACAGGAAACTATTGAAAAGAACCCGGGATTAGTTGTTCCCTATTGGGATATTTTTGGAAGCAATTCGAATGAATTTTTTGAAAAAAATGGTTTTTCAATTCGTAATCAACTTGCGGCTATGGCTCTGAAACTAGATCAAAAGTTTACGCTTCAAAATAATCTTGCTTTCAAAAGAGTTTTAAATGAAGAAGATGCCAAAACTTGGTCTGACATTTATCCACTGTCTTTCAATTATGTAATCAGCAAAGAAACTTTGGTTGCTAATTACGAAAATGCAAAGTTTTATTTAGTTCATTTTGAAGAAAAACCAATAGGAACGCTTACTCTTTTTCAAACCGGCAAGATAATGGGAATTCACGGTGTCGGTGTTATCCCAGAAATGCGCAAAAGAGGCTATGCAGAAGAAATCATGAAATTTGCCATTAATGAAGCCATTGATGCCAATTGCGAATATGCGCAACTACAAGCTTCTGCGTTAGGAAAAGGCATTTATACGAGATTAGGTTTTGAGGATTTGTTTACGATTACGAATTATCAACTGAGTTAAATTCCAAATTTTAAAATCTAAATTCCAAACTTCCTCATTTTATGTCATCCTGACGAAGGAAGGATCACACTAGAAATTCCGCAAAGTAATTCCTGCCAATCTTTGTCGAGTCACTTGTGCGATCCTTCCTTCGTCAGGATGACATAACAAACACGAGTAAATCTAAACATAGTAAAAAACTCTGGACCTTTGTCACTTAGCATCTTTGTACCTCTCAAAAATCAATCTTGTCCCAAATGCCCCCAAAATAGTCATAAATAGGTATTTTGTAAAAAGATAAGAATAGTACATTTGTAATACATTAACTAATAATCTTTTAAAAACAAATACCCCATGAAGACAACCAAAATCATTTTCTGGACTACTACTATTTTAATCTTTTTATTTGAAGGCGTTATGCCGGCATTGACTTCGCAAACCGAATTAGCCAAAGAAGGAATCAAACATCTTGGTTATCCGGAATATTTCGGAAATGCATTAGTTGTGTTTAAAATCCTTGGCGTTTTAGCCTTGATTATTCCGCAAGTGCCTGGACGAATCAAAGAATGGGCTTATGCAGGATTTGCTTTTGATTTCATTTTTGCTTCCATAAGCCATTTTGCGGTTGACGGAATCGGTTTTCAAGGATTCTTTCCTTTAATTGTTTTTGCAGTTTTAATTATTTCTTATGTAACATATCACAGAATACAGCGTTATAAAAATATAGCGCTCTAAAAATCAAAACTTTATGATTGAAGTTTTTAAAACAAATGTTCAAGAAGAATCTCAATGCAATATCATCATTGAGAAGCTTCTTGAGCACTATCCCAACGGCTCGATCAACTTCGATTTAGAAGATTGCGACAAAATCCTCCGCATTCATGCACCCGCCATTTCGAATACAAAAATTATCGATATTGTAAATTCGCATGGTTACTTCTGCGAAGTGCTCCCTTAAAAATTAACACTCCTCAAATACTTGACTTATAGTATTTTAATATTTTTTATTGTATATTTGAAGGAGTATCATTTCCCCTAATTCTATAAATTTAATTTCGCCAGATCCTGTACTGAGGTTTTATTTAACCAATCGGTATACAGCAACTGTCGAATTTTTAATTTCTAAAATTAAAAAAAAATGAAAAGCGCGATTCAAAATACCATATTGGAAACCTATAGTAATTTAGGTGACTTACTTTCTTCTTTTTCGAAAGAAGAAATCAATATTGTTCCGTTTGAAGGAAGCTGGACAGCTGGACAAACTGTACGGCATACTATTCTAGCCTGCTCAGGTCTTACCATGCTATTTGCTGGAAAAACCGAAAAAACCCACAGAGAACCTGACGAAAATGTAAAAGGACTCGACTTCATCTTTTTAGATTATACCACTAAATACCAATCACCCGAAAACATAAAACCTCCTGCTATTGATTATGAAAAGGGCACTCTGCTGGCTTCTGTAAAAAAAATACAAAATGATTTGTTTGAAGCTGCAGAAATTTACGATTTAACGCTGACGTGCCTGGATGCTAAAGTACCTGGATTTGAACATTTCACGATTTACGAATGGCTTCATTTTGCCATTGTGCACACGCAGAGGCATACACAGCAGCTAAAATCGATTTACGAACATATTAAAAAACAATAGATCAGTATTTAACTCAAAACAATTTTTATGAGATCAAAAGTTAGAACCATTGTTTCATCTGGTTTAGTTGCAGGGACATTAGATATTACTGCCGCTATTTTGATTTATGCAGGGATACTCCATAAAACAACAGCCGAAAAAATTTTACAATCTATTGCAAGCGGAATTTTTAAAAAAGAGGCTTATACAGCAGGAACAGAAATGACTTTTGTGGGTTTGGGACTTCATTTCTTAATTGCTTTTATTTTTGCTTGGTTTTATTTTAAGATTTTCCCTTATATCCCATTTTTTAAAATAAACACTTTACTCTCGGGAGTTTCTTATGGCTTCTTTATTTGGGTTGTAATGAATCTTGTGGTTCTCCCCATCGTATTTCCAGTTTTACCAGAAAAAAAACTAGATTTTCCGCTATTGCTTTCTATACTTATTGTGATTTTTTGTGTAGGGATTCCGATAGCATTTATAACTCGGAAATATTATGCAAAATGGTACTAAGATTAAGGTTCAAAGGCTCATAGCTGCAAAGGTTTAAAGGCTTTGGCGCGAGACATAACTGTTAAAATATTGTTCGAAATAAAAAAGGGACAAAGGCACAAAGTTACAAAGATTAAAACCCTTGAACCTTTGCGACTATGAACCTTTGAACCTTAGAAATTAAACGTTTTTTCTTCCTGTAATTAATGATATGATAAATAGCACTAAAAAGATGAAGAATAAAACTTTTGCAATACCTGCGGCTCCAGCGGCAATTCCGCCAAACCCAAAAATTCCGGCTATAATAGCCAAAATGATAAATATAACTGTCCAACGTAACATAATATTTGATTTTTAAGTTCTTAATATGACTATTTTAAAAGCCTTTTTTGTTTATCTCAAAGTTCTTTTATTCCTACAAATCTTGTTAACTCAATACGCTTTATTATTATCTCAATAAAAACTGAAGCAATACTAGAACCTACGCGACTTTCACTATTATTTCCACGCCTTACAGAATTACCATGTTTACGCTTTTGAGTTAATTTTTTGATCGATTGGATTAATTGCCGCTTCTATCTCAAAGTAATTTTAGATAAAATTTATAAGGTAATGGAAGAAGCTAGGAAGCATGGCGTCATTTTAGAAAAAACAGATCGGACTTTTGAAGAATTAGGCGTTTTAAATCCTGCTATTTATCAAGACGGAAATACTGTACACATGTTTTACAGAGCTGCCAAAAAAGGAAATTTTTCAACCATTGGATATTGCCGTTTTGAAGGTCCGACCACATTGGTTGAAAGGAGCACTCAGCCGGTTTTTGTGCCCGATTACATTTATGAGATTCATGGTGTAGAAGATCCGAGAATCACTAAAATAGACGACAGGTTTTACATGACTTACGTTACTTATGATGGAATCAACGCTTGTGGCGCTTTGGCAGTTTCAAAAGATTTAAAAATTTTTAAGAAGAAGGGAATTATAACGCCAAAATTTATTCTTAACGAATTTACAAATCTTATTAGAAAGCATTTACAGAATCCGAGCATTGCAAAGATTTTAGCTTTTAATACAGAAAGAAATTATCCGCTTACGGAAACTATTAAAGAGAATCTGTTTGTATGGGATAAAAATGTGGTTCTTTTTCCGAAGAAATTCAATGGGAAATTTGTTGCCTTGCATCGCCTATTTCCATCCATTCAGATTTTTTCGTTTGAAAAGAAATCAGAACTGACGGAAGATTTTTGGAAAAACTATTTAAAAAATCTTCCCGATCATATTATAATGGAACCAAAATATGATTACGAAACAAGTCATATTGGTCCTGGAGCCCCGCCGATAGAAACAGCAGACGGCTGGCTTTTAATTTATCATGCTGCTGAAAGAAGAGAGAAAGGTTTGGTTTATCACGCCGCAGCCGTTTTACTGGATTTAGAAGATCCATCAAAAGTTATTGCAAGACTGCCCAAACCCATTATCACTCCTTCAGAATATTACGAAAGACATGGTTATGTCAATTATGTGGTTTTCCCGACAGGAACTGCCATTTTTGATGACCAACTATATATTTATTATGGCGCCGCCGATGATAAGATTGCGGTGGCATCTCTGAACCTTAACGAGTTATTAACCGAATTAAAAATGAACTCTCATGAAAACAATATCAAATAAATCAAAAATCGTTTTTTTATCTACTTTTCCGCCTACGCAATGCGGCATAGCAACCTATACTCAAGATACCATCAAAGGAATCACAGATGTTTACGGTAAATCTATCAAATGCGAAATATGTGAACTTGTTGATAAACCTAAAGACCAACCAACACAAGCATTTACCTTAAACACCAAAAATCGAGAAGAATATGCCAAAGTCGCTGAGGAAATTAATCAGGATGAAACTGTGAAATTAGTGCATATTCAGCATGAGTTTGGTTTGTTTTCAGGAAATTACGGAGACCATCTTTTAGATTTTTTAAATGTTATTAAAGCACCTGTTACCTATACTTTCCATAGTGTGATTCCGAATCCGAACGACGAATTGAGAACATTCGTAAGACTGCTTTTGAGCTATAGCAATTCGGTTTTTGTAATGACTAATAAATCTAAAGAAATACTAATCAACGACTACGACATCAATGAAGAAATAATTACTTGCGTACCTCATGGAACCCATATCGTTATATACGAAACTCCAGAACAGGCAAAAGAAAAGTTAGGAATTCAAGATAGGCTGGTTTTAGCTACTTTCGGACTTTTGGGCGAAGGTAAAAATATAGAGACAGGTTTACAGGCTTTGCCAAAAATTATAGAAAAAGCGCCAAATGCTTTGTATCTAATTATTGGCAAAACACACCCTAACTTAATTAAAGACGGAATTGACACGTATCGTGATAAATTGGAAGGTTTAGTTAACGAATTAAATCTTCAGAACAATGTTCGTTTTATCAATCAATATTTAGATACCGATCAGCTTTTAGAATATTTGAAAGCGACAGATATTTACATGTTTACCTCAAAAGACCCGAATCAGGCAGTGAGCGGCACCTTTGCTTACGCGATGAGCTGTGCGTGCCCGATTGTGGCCTCTAAAATTCCGCATACTAAAGAAGTTTTAACTGAAGATTCCGGAATTTTATGTGATATTGGAGATGCCGATCAATTTGCGTCAGCAGCAATTAAATTGATTGAGGATGAAAATTTAAGACACGAAATGGGAATCAATTCATTTACCAAAATGAGAGCTTCATCGTGGGAAAATGTTGCCATCACGCAAATGAATACTTATAAAAACCTGATCAAAAATCCTTCAGAAATCAAATACAGTTACCCTCCTATTCAGTTGAAACATATCAAAAAACTGACTACAGAATTAGGAATTATTCAGTTCAGTAAAATTTCTATACCGGATTTAGATTCTGGATATACTTTAGATGACAATGCAAGAGCTTTAATAGCGTTTTGCATGCATTATAAACTGACTCAAGACAAAGATGATCTCGCTTATATCTTAATTTATTTAGATTTCATTCAGCGCTGTCAGAAACCAAAAGGAGATTTTATCAATTATGTCGATAAGGAAAACCGCGAACATATTGAGCAAAATGCCGAAGTAAATCTTGAAGATTCAAATGCAAGAGCCATTTGGGCTCTAGGAACTGTTGTTTCTATGTCGGATATTCTCCCAGAAGCCATAACCAAAAAGGCAACCAAATGTTTATTGAATACCTTAAAATGGGCTGAAAATATCCAGTCGCCTCGTTCAATTGGTTTTGCTACCAAAGGACTGTATTTATACCATTCAACCATTCCGAATTTGTATGTTGCCGCCATCATCAATAAGCTAAATGCAAAATTGCTGGCGAATTACGAAGACACTGCCACAGAAGATTGGCAATGGTTTGAAAATTATCTGACGTATGGAAACAGCATTTTGCCAGAATCAATGCTTTACGCTTATTTAATTACCAATAAACCAGTTTACAAAAAAGTAGCATTGGACTCTTTAGATTTCTTGATTTCAAAAACCTTTATAAAAGGAACTTTCAAAGCTATTTCAAACCAAAGCTGGCATCACAAAGGTTCGGAACCGCATCAGTACGGCGAACAGCCAATTGATGTCACCTACACGATTCAGACTTTAAATGCATTTTATAACGCCTTTAAAACTCCAGAATACAAAAAGAAAATGAGAGTCGCATTTAACTGGTTTTTAGGAAAAAACCATTTGAACCAGATTATGTATAATCCCGTAAGCGGTGGTGGTTACGACGGGCTTGAGAAACATAATGTCAACCTAAATCAAGGTGCAGAATCTACAGTGTGCTATTTAACCGCAAGATTATTAATGGAAAAACTGGCCATGTCACAATCACGTGTCATCCCTTTAATGAAATCAAGAAGCGGCATTGCTATAAATTTATAACAAAAGAAATTGAAGCTAACCAAATACTTCATTTAAACCCTGAAAATCCCTTTCTTAATGAAAGGGATTTTTTGTTTATAAAATATACTGAAATAAATTTGCCTATCTACTAATAGGTAGTATCTTTGTCGTAAAAATTATCGCTATGACTACAAAAGAAAATATTATAGATAAAGCAGATCAATTTATTCGAGATAAAGGCTACAATGCGTTTAGCTTTAAAGATATATCTAATGATATAGGCATAAAAACGGCTTCTATTCATTATCATTTCCCAACAAAATCAGATCTTGGCGTAGCGACCATTAAGGAACATATTGCAAGATGTGAAGCTTTAAAGAAAAAAGTTGCCAATGAGTCTCCATTAGTAAAACTTCAAGCTTTCTTAGAGGTTCAGACACAAATTAAAAAGGAAAACAAGGTCTGTATAGTAGGATCATTAGCTACAGACTTAAATACACTGGACAATTCCATAAAAACAGAACTTCAGAAATTTGCCCAAATTGTAATCAATTGGCTAACTGAAATTTTAATCGAAGGAAAAGAACTTAACCAATTTGCCTATGAGATGTTACCAAGAACAAAAGCCATAATGATAATTACCAATATGGTCGCGATCGTCCAGCTATCAAGACTAACAAGCGACGATGATTTTGAATTGGTAAAAGAAACAATATTAACAGAATTAAGACCTAAGAAATAATGAAAAGAGTCGTCATAACAGGATTAGGGGCAGTAACTCCGATTGGAAATAGTGTTCAGGAATATTGGAATTCATTAATAAATGGAGTAAGCGGTGCCGCTCCAATTACAAGATTTGATACAACACATTTCAAAACTAAATTTGCATGTGAAGTTAAAAACTTTGATGCACAGCATATTTTCGAAAAAAATGAGATTAGGAAATACGATCTTTTTACACAGTATGCTCTGCATGCTACAGACGAAGCCATAAAAAATGCCAATATCAATTTTGAAAACTTAAATAAAAACAGAATTGGTGTAATATGGGGCTGCGGTGACGGAGGTATATCAACTTTTGAAGAACAATTTGGAGAATATAAACTAGGAAATGGATCTCCGCGATTTAGTCCTTTTTTTATTCCAAAAAGAATTGTTAATATAGCTTCGGGAGTTATTTCTATTAAATATGGTCTTCGAGGAGTAAATTACACTACAGCTGCGGCTTGTTCTGCGAGTAATACTGCCATCATAGATGCATTTAATTACATTCGCTGGGGCAAAGCCGATATGATTATTAGCGGCGGTTCTGAGGCTTCGGTTTCAGAATCTTCAATTGGAGGTTTCAATGCTTCAAAAGCATTGTCTACATTAAATGAAGATTACACCAAAGCTTCACGCCCTTTTGATATCACAAGAGATGGATTTGTTTTGGGCGAAGGGGCCGGAGTTGTTATCTTAGAAAGCTATGAACATGCTATAAAACGAAATGCAGTAATCCTAGCCGAAATTGTTGGTGGCGGATTAGCTGCCGATGCCTACCATTTAACAGGAACTCATCCTGAAGGTGAAGGTGCCGTTTTAGGAATGGAACTTGCTTTAGAGGAAGCTGGAATTACACCAAATCAAATTGATTACATTAACGCCCATGCAACTTCTACTCCAACTGGCGATTTAAGTGAACTTAAAGCTGTTGAAAAAGTATTTGGAATAAATCCAAACGCGAATATAAGTGCCACAAAATCAATGACTGGGCATTTACTTGGCGGTGCAGGAGCAATTGAAGCAATTGCCTGCATAAAATCTGTTCAAGAAAATATTGTACCACCAACTATAAACACTCAAAACGTAGAAGGAGATTTTGCAGACAAATTTAATCTAACTCTTGGAAAAGCACAATCGAGAGAAGTGAATTATGCAATGAGTAATACTTTTGGATTTGGTGGTCATGTAGCCAGTTCTATATTTAAAAAATTTACAGAATAATATTTAGCTAAAAAAGTATAAATCAATTTAGATCCCTTTCGTAATGAAAGGGATTTTTTTGTTTGGTCTCAAAACGTCGATTTATTTGAATTATTGCGTGTTTATGAAAATTATATAAGGCTTCAAAAAAGTTGTGTAATATATTTTAACAAGTATAGGGCTAACTTTCGTATAGAATTTAATGAGTTGAAAAAAACTGTTAAATAATTGATTTTCAAATTACATAATTCACACTAAAAACAAAACTATTTTGATTCTCAATATTAAAAATACATTCGCCGAAATTGGAGAGACAACTATATTCGCCAAAAGGTTCTTTAAGGAAGTTTTGATTCCGCCTTATGAGACCAAAGAGTTTCTCAGACAATGTTATGTCATTGGCTATAGATCTCTCCCACTCGTTGCTATCACAGGCTTTATTATGGGGCTGGTGCTTACGCTTCAATCACGCCCAACATTGGTGAAATTTGGTGCCGAATCTTGGCTTCCTGGAATGGTGGCGCTTTCTCTAATAAGAGAAATTGCTCCAGTAATCACTGCTTTGATTTGTGCAGGAAAAATTTCCTCTGGAATCGGTGCCGAACTAGGATCGATGAAAGTTACAGAACAGATTGACGCCATGGAAGTGTCAGCGGTAAATCCGTACAACTATTTGGTAGTGACCAGAGTTTTAGCCTGTACTTTGATGGTTCCTATTTTGGTGTTTTTTGCAGATGCCATTGGAATTATTGGCGGTTATGTAGGCATTAACATTCATGGCGATGTCAACTTTTACCGCTTTTTAACCCAGATTGTACAGTCTTTAGAATACTTAGATCTGCTTCCAGCCACTCTCAAAACTTTCTTCTTTGGATTTTTTATCGGAATTATTGGCTGTTACAAAGGTTTTAATGCTTCTAACGGAACAGAAAGCGTGGGACAAGCTGCCAATTCTGCTGTGGTGACAGCATCGTTGAGCATTTTTATTATCGATATGGTCGCTGTACAAATAACCGATTTATTCTTTTAAAATGATGAAGGAAAAATTACATAAAGAACCTAAAACAAAAGAAAAAGATCAGACTCCGATTATCGAGATTAAAGATCTGCATAAAACTTTTGGTAAAGATAATGCCGTTTTAAAAGGCGTAAATCTCACTTTGAATAAAGGCGAAGATTTAGTGGTTTTAGGACGTTCAGGCTCTGGAAAATCGGTTACCATAAAATGTATTGTGGGATTGATTGAACCAGACAAAGGCGAAATTAAAGTTTTTGATCAAAACGTTCTTAATATCTCAAAAAGCGAGCTGAATGAAATTAGAGTCCGAATCGGATTTTTGTTCCAAAGCGGAGCACTTTACGATTCGATGTCAGTTAGAGAAAATCTAGCTTTTACATTGACCAAACACAAACGCGATTTAAGCCCTGAAGAAGTTGAAAACGAAGTAATGGAAGCGCTAGAAAATGTGGGACTGGCAGATGCCGTAGATAAAATGCCGTCTGAACTTTCGGGTGGTATGAGAAAAAGAATTGGCTTGGCTCGCACTTTAATCTTAAAACCAGAAATCATTTTGTATGACGAACCCACAACGGGTTTGGACACTATAACATCAAGAGAAATAAGTGAATTGATTCTGGACATTAAACACAAACAAAAAACCTCTTCGATTATTATCACCCACGATATGGCCTGCGCAAAAATGACCGCCGACCGAATTGTGGTTTTAAAAGAGGGGGTGATTCACGCCGAAGGAACATACGAAGAATTAGAAAAAGACGAAGACGAATGGGTACGCTCATTTTTTGAATAAAGCAAAATAAATAATAGAAATCATGGAAAAGCAATCTGGATATACTTGGAAATTGGGAATGTTTGTAACGATAGGTTTACTGCTTTTTATAATGGCCGTATACTTTATCGGAAAGCAGCAAAACCTTTTCGGATCTACCTTTCATATCACTTCTCAATTTAAAACGGTAAGCGGTTTAGAAGTCGGAAACAATGTTCGTTTCTCTGGAATTAATGTGGGAACCGTAGAACAAATTCAGCTAAAAAATGACTCAACAGTCGTAGTGGTTTTAGTAATGAAAGAAGAAGTTCGAAAATTTATTAAAACCGATGCCACAGCCAGTATTGGTTCAGATGGTCTAATGGGCGACAAAGTGCTGACCATTTCACCCGGCGCCAAATCTAAAAAAGTTATCGAAGACAACGGACAGATTGCTTCTGTTGACGGAATTGAAATGCAGGATCTGATGAAAAGCGTGAAGAAAAGTGTAGATAATGTCGGTATCATTTCTGAGGAACTTGCCATTTTCAGCCACAGCATGAACAATGGGAACGGTGCTTTAGCAAGATTGGTGAAAGACGATAAAATGGCCAACAGCGTTTCGAATACGCTTTCTAATCTAGAAACTGGAACAAAAGGTTTCAGCGAAAATATGGAAGCTGCAAAAAGTAATTTCCTTTTTAGAGGTTACTTCAAGAAAAAAGAGAAGGAAAAAAAGGAGAAGGCTGAGGAAAGAAAAGAAAAACAAGAGGAAGCGAAAAAAGAGAAACAAGAAGCAAGACAAGAGAAGCAAGAGGAACAGGAAAAAGCTGCCAAGGAAAAGGAACAGAAAGAGAAAGAAGAACAGCAAAAACAGGAAGATGCCAAAAAATAATTCCAAATTTTAAGTTCCAAAATTCCAATTCTCATTTTATGCTTTCCTGAGCGTATGTTTCACAATTCATAATTCACAATTTATAATTCACAATCAAAAAGTATATGCCTAGTTCAATAAAACATACCGCCTTAAAAGTCTTAAAAATTACTGGAATTACGATTGCGGTGATTCTGTTTTTGCTGTTTATTATTCCGCTGCTTTTTCCTGGAAAAATTGCCACAGAAGTAAAGAAAATCGCCAACGAACGCCTGGATACCAAATTGGAATTTACTAAATCTAAGCTGTCATTTTTTACACATTTCCCTTCACTAACTGTTGCTCTTGATGATTTGTCATTAACGGGTTCTAAGCCTTTCAGCAATGATACATTGCTAAAAGCAGATCAGGTTGCTTTTGGAATTGACATTAAGAGATTGCTTTTTGATAACGAAGTTAAAATCAACAAACTGTATGTTTCTGATGCTTTGATTAATGTAATGGTCAACGAAAAAGGTCAGGCCAATTATAACATTTATGTAGCTCCTGAAGACAGAGATAAAAAAGAAGATCCAAATGCTCCAGAAGAAGGAACTGCAATTCGACTAGAACGGATTGATTTACAAAACTGCCATGTAAAATATAATGATCGTTCCGCTAAGATTTTGATTGATGCAAAAGGTTTTAATTATATTGGAAAAGGAAATTTGAGTGAAGATATTTTTGACCTCGCAACCGATGCCAAAATTGACAATCTCGATTTCTTTTATGATCGAACAGGCTATTTGAGAAGAAAAAAAGTGAGCGCCGATTTGATTACCCGCATCAATACGCACGCTCTTACCTTTATTCTTCAAAAAAATGAACTTCATATCAATAAACTGCCTCTAAAATTTACAGGTTTATTTACCATTTTAAGAGACGGATACAAAATCAATATAAAAGCAGCTTCTGAGAATACAACCGTAAAAGATTTATTTTCTGTAATGCCTCCCGAATATTTGACGTGGCTTGAAAGAACAGAAATTTCAGGAAGAAGCGATTTACTGCTGACTTTTAAAGGAGATTATAATGTTCCAAAAAAGCAAAAACCAAACTTGGCTTTCAATTTAAAAATCAATAACGGTGCTGTAAATTATCAAAACGCGCCCGTTCCTTTAACTGATTTTCAAATGGACTTAAATGCCATGCTTCCTTCTTTGGATACCGAACAATTGCTGGTTAATTTGAGAACATTTAAATTTAAAGTTGGCGAAAAAGACTATTTTAATGCTTATCTGCACAGCAAAGGTTTAAGCGAAATGTCGATTAATGCGAGTTTGAAGGGCGCATTAGACCTTGCTGTTGTAGATGCTGCTTTAGGTCTGGAAAATATTGATCTAAAAGGTATTTTAAAAACCGATATTCAAGCACGCGGACTTTTCAGTACTTCTAAAAAATTATTTCCAAAAACGATCGGCGGTATTTCTTTGCGAAACGGATGGCTTAAAACAAAGTATTATCCAAATCCAATTACCAATATCACTTTTATAGCCAATGTGCTAAATAAAGTGGGAACCTATCAAGATTTGATTGTTGCTGTGGCGCCTTTCTCTTTTGTTTTTGAAGGAAACCCGGTGTATGTCAATGCAACATTATCCGATTTTAATGATCTGGCTTATAATGCCAAGATTAAAGGCGAGTTGAACGTGGGCAGAATCTATCAGGTATTCTCACAAAAAGGTTTGGATTTAACTGGGTATGCCAAAGCTGATCTTTCTTTAAAAGGAAAACAAAGTTATGCCACAACGGGACAGTATGACAAACTAGATAATAAAGGAACTTTACTTCTAAAAAATATAAAAGCAACATCCGAATTGTTTCCAAAAGCGTTCTATATCAAACAGGGAAATTTCCGTTTTCAGAACGAAAAAATGTGGTTTGAAAAATTCAATGCTGCTTATGGAAAATCAGATTTTGATATCAATGGCTATCTGTTGAACACCATTAATTACTTCTTAGAATCAAAAGGAACTTTAAGCGGTAATTTCAATCTGAAATCAAAATTGATTAACGTGGATGAATTTATGGCGCTCAAAGAAGGCGAAAATAATGATCGAGACATTAAAGTGGAATATGCCAAAGAAGATCATCCGAAAATGAGCGGTGTGGTCATTATTCCGAAAAACCTAAATGTCAGTTTAAATGCAAATGCAGATAAAATTGAATATAATAAATTGGTTTTTAACAAACTAAATGGAAAAATAGGTGTAAAAAAAGAAGGATTTTACTTAGAAAATATTACCTTTAATATCATTGACTGTGTTTTAGGGATTAATGCTTTTTATAAAGATGAGTCTCCAACCTCTGCACATTTTGATGCTCATTTTACGGCAAAAGACTTTGATGTACAGAGAGCTTACAAAGAAATTCCGATGTTTCATGATATGGTCACAGCAGCTGAAAAAGCACACGGAATAATTTCTGTCGACTATAAGGTAAAAGGAGATTTGAACGGAAATATGGGTCCTATTTATGAATCAATGCAAGGTGGAGGAACGATTAATTTACGTGATGTGAAAATTAAAGGATTGAAACTTTTTGATGGAATTAGTTCTAAAACAGGGCAAAACGGTTTGAATAATCCTGATATGAAAGGAATTGAAATTAAATCGACAATCGATAAAAATCTTATTAGTATAGAGCCTTTTACTTTTAGTGTAGCCAGTTTTAGGCCAACCATTAAAGGAACTACAAGCTTTGACGGACTTTTGGATCTGAGAATGCGTTTAGGTCTTCCGCTTTTTGGAATCATCGGATTTCCGATCGTAATTACTGGAACGCATGAAGCTCCAAAAATTAAAATATTCAGTAAAACAGGCCAAGAAATTAACCCTGCTGTTTATGATGAAAAAAACAATAAAGTTATTCGAGAAGAAAAAGTGAGCAACCCCAGAACAAAGAAATAATGAATTCTAAATCTCAACATAAAAACAGTGCATTCGAAAAGTTTGCTACAAAAGTGTCTAAAGCTGCTGGAAGCACTCCAGCTTTTATTGGTGCGTTGGCCCTTGTTGTGGGCTGGGCGGCTTCGGGACCTATTTTCGATTATTCTGAAACTTGGCAATTGGTCATCAATACAGGCACAACCATTATTACCTTTTTGATGGTTTTCTTAATTCAAAAAGCCCAAAACAAGGATTCGCTTGCCATTCAGTTAAAACTAAACGAACTCGTAGCATCAAATGAATTATCCAGCAATAGTTTAGTCGACATTGAAAGTATGACTGAAGAAGAGATGATCATTATCCAAAAATATTATCATCATTTGAGCCAATTGGCAAAGAAGGACCGAACTATAAGAACTTCGCATTCAATTGCCGAAGCAAATGAACTTCATAATCGTAAAAAAGAAAAAAATATAAAACCAGATAACATCAAAAAAACTACCCAAAATACCTCTAAAAAAATAACCAAAAAATGAAATTGAGCTCTACTGAAACCTATTGGCCGTTAAAAAATGCCATAAAACAAAGTTACCCTTCAATTGATTCCGATATTACCACCGACATTTTAATAATTGGCGGTGGCATTACAGGCGCTTTAACAGCTTATAAATTACTTAACGAAGGAAAAAAAATTGTTCTTGTAGACCGTCGCGATGTCTGTGGCGGAAGCACTTCTGGAAGTACAGCACTTCTTCAATATGAAATTGATGTTCCACTACATCAACTCATTAAACTTCGTGGCACAAGATGCGCCGTAGACAGTTATCAGAATGGAAAAAAAGCAATTTTTGACCTTCGAAATATCATTGATGAAGTAGGTTGCGATTGTGGTTTCGAATTCAAGAAAAGCGTTTATTTCACTACTTTAAAAAAAGATGTGCCTTATTTAAAAAATGAGTTTAAAGCCCGAAAGCAACATGGTTTTGAAATCAGCTGGCTGGGCAGATCAGAATTGCAAAAAATGGGGCTGAATGCCATTGCAGGAATTGAATCTAAAACTGCAGCTGTTATGGATCCGTTTAAACTTGCCAGTGATCTTCTGTTTCATTGTCATGAAAAAGGCATGCAGATTTTTGACCGCACTAATATTGCTTCCATACAGCATCAAAAAGGTAAAATTATTGCCACTACAGACTCAAAACATGTTATTACGGCTGATCACATAATACATTGCACAGGTTATGAGAGCACAGAAACTCTGAAGGAAAAAGTGGTCGATTTAAAAAGCACTTATGTTATTGCCTCTGAGAGTCAGTCTGATCTTCCAGAAAATTTCAGACATACTATATTTTGGGATACCGCTTCGCCTTATCATTACATAAGAACTACAGAAGATAACCGCATTATAATGGGTGGCGGAGACGAAGATTTTAAAGACACCAAAAAGCGCGATAAATTGCTGCCTAAAAAAGAACAATATCTTTTAAAACAATTTTTTAAAAGATTCCCAGATTTAGATTTTAAAATTGATTATTCCTGGGCAGGAACTTTCGGAGAAACTAAAGATGGTCTTCCTTATTTCGGAAAGCCAAATCCGAGAAAAAACGAACATTATATTCTAGGTTTCGGCGGAAACGGAATCACCTTCAGCATATTGGGAACAAATTCTATCCTGGATTCACTTTACAACAAAAAAAATACAGATTTGGATTATTATCGATTTGGACGTTAGAAACATGCTAAGCTTCTGAGACGCCAAGGTGTTAAGTTTTTTATTTTAAGTATATGATAAAACCCTCAGATTTTGAGTTCTCAAAATCTGAGGGTTTTATTTTATATATTGCTTTAGAGCTAGCGACTTTATTTTTTTGAGATGGCAAAAAAGCTTAGAATCTTAGCGTCTCAGAACCTTAGCAACTTCGCCCATTAGGCCGTAATAGCCAAAGAATTCAAATTAAACTTATATTCTTTTGGACTGCAGTTGAATTTTTGTTTGAAAATTTTGGAGAAATAGCTTCTGCTGGTAAAACCAATGCAATACACTATTTCTGAAATATTTAGATCAGAAGTTCTGATAAGAATTTCTGCTTTAAGCACTCGCATGTGCGTAATGTAATCGTTGACCGTGCGATTATGGATCATTTTAAAACCTTCTTGAAGTTTATTTGGAGAAAGTCCAGATTTTTTGCTCAAAGATTTAATTGAAAAAGCTTCTTCTGGATTTGATTTTATAAATTCAGAAAGTTCTTTTATTTCTTCTAGTTCTCTCAATGTCAATCCGTTTGACTCGTTTGCAAAAGCATGCAAGTCATCAGAGTGTTGTTGAATTTCCATCGCAAGAATGATTCTCATAATTCCTTCTTTCAATAAATTTCTAACAACTCCAGTTTGTGTGATCGAATTAAGCTGTTCGATTTTTTCGGCAATCTGTAAATTATAAGATCCTATATAGAAGAAATCTGATGTTTGGTTATTTTCAAAAAAAGTATCTTTTACCTGCTGATTTAAAGAATGAGCCTGATTTGCAGCGTCAATCTGAGTTCCAACAATAATTAAAGTCAGTTTTGTTTTTTTTCCTTTCTCGAAAAACAAAACGTTATCCTTATTTTGTTTTGATGAAACAATTGCCGTCTGAAATGTTTTGAGTTTTCGCTCCTCACCATTTAGTCCAAAACTATGCGATAAATTACCTTTAGAACAATAAGCAAAATAAATTGGCGACGATTTTACGTTTAGAATATCTAGTCTAATATCTGTTGAAAATGTCATGTCAAATTGAACGTAAGAGATATTATCGTTAAAAGAAGCGCCAATTATTGAACCTTCAGCAAAACTATTTTCAACTTCTAATGTGTATTCGTCTGAGTCAAAAGCCACCTTTCCGCCAAAACTAGTCTGAAGCTCATCAAATATATTTTGAGTTTTTTCTGTATTTATAGTAACAATTTTCATGGTTCGCCGGATTTAAAATTATAATTTGCTAACAGATTATTTCTAGAAATCTGAAAGTCAAAGTTCGTTTAAAGACCCGCCAAAAATGTTATATAATTTTTTGGTTTTGTTTTATAATTCCTTATAAATGTTTATTTTAACGTAAATCAATATTTATTCAACTTACAAGTATGAAAAGTTTTTCGTTTGCTCCTATTAGTTCTCCCACTTCTAAAATTCTGATTTTAGGCACGATGCCTGGAACTAAATCTTTAGAACTCAATCAATATTATGGCCATAACCAGAATAACTTTTGGAAATTTATGTTTCAGATTCTTGGAGAAGAATTTTCGAAGGATTACGAAATACGAAAAAGCTTATTAATTAAAAATAATATCGCTCTTTGGGATGTCTTACAATTTTGCGAGCGTGTTGGAAGTTTGGACAGCGCCATAAAAAATGAAATTGCAAATGATTTTGAAAATTTCTTAGAAACTCATACACAAATAGAAGCCATTCTTTTTAATGGGCAAAAAGCCGCAGCATTTTTTAAAAAATATGTTCATTTAACAAAAGAATATAAAACTTTTACACTTCCATCAACAAGTCCTGCCAATGCTAGTAAGGCTTTCCAAGATAAATTCAACGAATGGAGCATCGTTAAAACCTTATTATAAGACAATAATTTTATATAATTACAATGCAAATATTGGAATCATGTAACTTTTTCCGTTTAAAATATAACAAAATACAGCCGCTCTCAATCTAATTTTACATCAAAGAAAAATAAGCCATATTGAAGATTTGATTCACGAAAAGAAAAGGCTTTATTCTTATTAAAATTTACAAAGCAAACTGTAAAAAGTTTAGTCTATAAAGAGAACATTGGTTATGTTAGTTTATTTTTGGGAAAAAGCTACTCTATAGAAATATAGAGTAGTTTTGTTTTTATAAGCTACCATTTAAAGATAAAAACATGAAAATTCAGACTTATTATAATCATATACGGTTTTACACCCCACACCATTTTATATATTATCCTGTTTTAATATTATTTTTAATTGCCAGCATTTATTTGAGTATTACAACAGAAGACCATTTAATATGGGCGTTTATCAGTGCAGCGTTTGTATTTCTGTTTGTATTGGCTTATATGCTTCGCCAGCACTATGCGCTAACGCTGCAAAACAGAATTGTACGTTTAGAAATGCGTTACCGCTATTTTACCCTTACTGGAAAAAGATTCGAAGAATTTGAATATAAACTTACAGACGATCAGATATTTGCCTTACGTTTTGCGCCAGACAACGAATTGATTCCACTTGTAGAAGATGTTTTAAAAAACAACCTAACCGGTGATGCAATCAAAAAAGCCATCGTACACTGGAAAGCAGATTATCACAGAGTTTAAATAGCAAGGGCAAATACAATGACAAAATACAATATCAATTTTAATTTTTAATTTTTTAAATTAATTATTGATTTTTGACATTGTCATTGAATTTTGATATTGTTACTGATTTTTCTTTCTATTAAAAATAAGATAAAACAGAAAGAGTGCCATCCAAACCGAAACGATTACAGCAAAATAAATTGCCATAATATTCGGATGCAAGTAATTAGGCTCGTAAAACAACTTATTTAGCGTCTTAAATTTTTCTGCTAAAGCTTTTCTATCAAAAGTATTTCGAATTCCGTTAAGCGGCTCATCTTGGTTATCTCTGTAATGATATACATCTTGAGTTAATTGCTTAGGAACTAAACTCGTTTCTATGTTGTATTTTCTCAAAATCGTGTCTAATCTCTGAAAAGTATAGGTAAGCGAATCTTTCTTAGAATTATACAGTAATTTATAACGATCTACAGCAGCCTGGTAAGTTTGTTTGCCAATAGAATCTCCATGAACAGGACTAAATAAAGATTTGTTTTCCAAGAAAATACAAATATCATTATCATGTTCCGGATGAACCTGAATGCCTTTAAAAACAATTTCTGTACTATCGCCAATAACTGTTTTTGAGATAACTCTTTTGTACAACTCTTCTTTGTCAAAACCAAGAATATCAAAAATACTATCTGCTTTATGGGTTGTTTTATCAAAAGTGCTTGTCAGCGCTTTTATGGTATCGATACTATAATAACTGGTTTCAGTAATTGGATATTCGCCCGTTACAATGGTATCTTCCTGCTTAATCACAGGATATGGTTTTGGATATAAAATGTTCTCGTAATTGAATAATTTCTCAGAACTGTAAGAAGTATATCCATACAAAAACGGATTTAAAACATTCAAAAGTTTTTTGTCATTATTAAAATCATTTTCAGACAATTCTGTTTTCAGTTTAGCGTTCATTCCGAAACTGTAACTGATAAAAAATGAAAAAGTCAAAAATGAAATCAGCAGCAGACAAATGGCAACTTTAAAAAGATTACCACCTTTATAATTTTCTCTCGAATGATTTCGAATCAGAAAAATCAAGAAAATAAGCAAAAACAATCCGCTTACAAAAAAATGAGAAATCGAAACGTCATCATAAAATTTAAATCGGTAGAATTCGGTATAGATATTAATATTCTTGAGCCCTTCAAAAGTAAAATAACCGTATAAAAAGTAAGCTAGATGAATTAAGGCTAATACAATAACAGATTTTACGAAATAACGCTTTAGATTTTTTGTCATTTTTTTAAGGGTGCTAAGGTTCTGAGATGCTAAGATACTAAGCTTCTAATATACTTAAAATTTATTTTTTCTTTCATAAAAATATAATAATCTGGGCGTGCCACCATTATAAAAAAAGGGCAAACCATAGCAAACCGCATATTCGCCCTTTTTTTATAATGCTGTCGGGCTGTCCATGCTGCTTCGGCAGCTTATTCCCATCCCTCACGCATCACGTTTTCAAAACAAGTTTCCAAAACATTTAGCCATTCAATAAAACTAACCGACAAAGAATTTCCGAAGAGACGCACTGCAGTGCGTCTAAAATTAGGATATCCCCAATCTGCCAATTTTTCGTTAGATGCACTGCAGTGCTCTACAAAAAAATTCAGAACCTCAGAACCCTAGCATCTCAGAATCTCAGAATCTCAGAATCTTAGCCCCTTATTTAGAAATATCAAATCCCTCCTTCACAATTTCGCTTTCCACCTTATCAATCAATTTATTGGTTTTACCGGTCAATCTTTCCTTCTTCCAATCGCCTTTTGCATATATGGCTACTGTAATTAAAGCCGTTATAACAGAAGCAATCGGAAAAGCCCACCAGATTCCAATTTTGCCCAAAGAAGTATTATGAGACAAAATATAAGCCAACGGAAATTGAATTACCCATTGTGAAACTAAAGTTAGAATCATTGGTAATTTGGTATTTCCAACAGCACGAAAGACGCCTGTTAGACAAAGCTGCAAACCAAGAAATCCCCAAGAAAGACACGTAATTCTTAGCAATTCTGTTCCACCTTCAATAACTGCTTGATCGTTTGGAACAAAAAAGGCAATTAAATACGGAGCAAAAATAAAAGCAATAATTCCTAGACCAGTCAATAATCCGAAACCTAAATATGCTCCTAACTTTGATATTTCGGCGGCACGAGTAACATTCCCTGCTCCAATATTTTGTCCTACAAGAGTGGCAATCGCCATAGACAAACCTAAAGCTGGAATTAAAATCAGCTGAATCAAATTGGAACCTGCTCCATAAGAAGCCACTGTCAATGTACCGAAACGAACAATCAGAAACGTAATAGCCATCATTCCCAAAGCACGCATAGACTGCTCGATTGAAGACGGAAAACCAATTTCAAAAGCTCTTTTAATATGTTTACAATCAGGTTTAAAATCGGCAATGCGAAGATGAATTCCGTGATTTCCTCTAAATAAAATCGCAAATCCGATTATAATTGCCAGAAGCTGTGTCGATAAAGTTGCTAAGGCAGCACCTTTTACACCCAAAGCAGGAATAAAATTCCATCCGTAAATAAACAACGGATCGAGTGCAAAATTCAGAATAACAGTTCCTAAAACTATATAAACAGGCAAAGTCACGCGCCCAACACCACGCATGATCGATTGGAAAATCATAAATCCGAAACTAAAAACCAAACCGACAAACGCGACACGCATAAATCCTAACGCATCGACATAAACTGTAGGTTCTACCTTTAGCAGATATAAAAAATATGGACTCAAAATATACCCGACAATCGACAAGAAAACAGAAACTATAATTACCATCGACAAAGTCTGCGCCGCAACGTGATTGACCATTTTTTGGTTTCCTGCACCGAAATACTGTGCAATTAAGATAGAACCCGCAATAGCCAGTCCTGTTCCTAAAGCGATGGTTAAAAATATTACAGGCGTACTTATAGAAACCGCAGCAACGGCATCTCCGCCCAAACGCCCTACCCAAAAAGCATCTACCAACTGATATGCGGCTTGTAATAAATTAGCAATCATAATTGGGACTGCTAATTTTAATAATGAAGAAAGGATTGGCCCTTCTAACAATTCGTTTTTTTTCATTTATCCAAATACTAATTATCCCTAAATAAGTTGATATGTCAACTTTTAAAAGTCAAAAAAAATCAAAGCGTTTCAAGCTTATCTGCATACGATCTCACAGCATTCAGCGCTTCGATTCTTTCTTTTGGAGAAAAAACAGACATTACTTCCTCTTCTGCTCTTTTCATCAGAGAACGAATGTTTTTTGCCAATGCGATTCCCTCATTTGTAAGACTTACAATATTTTTTCGCTTATCTTTTTTATCTTTTACTACTTCAACCAAATTCTTTTTTTCTAATGCTGAAATACTTCTTAAAATAGAAGATTTGTCGCGCATTGTTTTATCTGACAGCTCTCTTTGCGAAAGACTATTATGATGCAGAATCATTAACAATGGCAATTGTTCCAGCTGTAAAGTGATTCCTGCTTCATTCATTAACGCATTTGTTCGTCTGAAAATTGCTCGTTTGATACGGTGAATCTGAAAGAAGAAACTGTCTGATATTTCTTCTTTCCAAAAGTTTGAAAAATTGTCCTTATCGGTATGTTTTTTTTCCATGATGCAAAATTACAAAAAAGAGTGACATGTCAACTATTTTTAATAAAAATCCTTATTTTATTGATACACAATTGCTTCATAAAAATAATTCGGCTTTAAAAACAAAAATGAACGATTATTTTTACTAACTTTAATTGTTAAATATTACCTAATAAAAACTTAAAAACTAATCTGATGAAACAATTATTTATTTTTTTGGTAATGATGCTCCTTTGGATTCCGCTAAATGCTCAGACAATTGCTGAAGCCACTAAAAACGAAGACTTAACAACTTTTAAAACTGAAACTGACGATTTTCAAGATAATAGCGTTGATGATCTGCCCTGGCACAATAGAAAATTTAAAGTTTCTGCCGGTGGTTTTTTTCCTGTAAATAATACTGTGGTTAAAGTTGAAGGAAATAACGGAAATATAGGAACTGAAATTGACCTGGAAAATGATTTAGGATTTACTAAATCAAGTGCGTCTTTTTTGGGAACTTTTGATTGGCGCATTTCTAAAAGATCACGATTAGGTTTTGAGTATTTTGTGCTGGACCGAACTGCAACCAAAACACTGCAAAGAGATATTAATTTTGGAGATCATACGTATCCTGTAGATGGTAGGGTTCAAGGTACTTTTAATGTACAGATTGCCAGAATTGCCTATGGTTATGCTATTTTATCTAAACCGAAATACCAAGCCGGTCTATTAATTGGGGCGCATGTTCTTTTTGCAGATCTGGGCTTACGATTAGAAGCGAATACACAAAGTGTAGAATATCATGATAGCTTTGACTTTACTGCCCCACTGCCAGATGTTGGAATATGGGGAGAATTTGTTCTCGGAAAACGTTGGGGTTTATATGCCAACGTAAATTATCTTGCCGTAAAAATTGATGAAACCGATGGACGAATTATAAGCTACAATTTATCGGTATTATATAATGTGGTTAAAAACTTCAGCCTTACTGCGGGTTATACCGGTCTGAATTTTAGAATTGATACTGTTCAAGATCGATTAAACGGCTTCTTAAAATGGGGCTATAACGGACCAACGCTAACAGCTGTTTACACTTTTGGAAAACATGTTAAGGTAACTAAATAGAGGTTCTAAGATCCTGAGATACTAAGGTTCTAAGTTTTTTCTACCGCAAAGAGCGCAAAGAATTACGCAAAGCACGCAATTTTTTTTATCTCGCAAAGACGCAGAGTCGCAAAGTATATAAAAAAACTTTGCGACTCTGCGTCTTTGCGAGCAATTTAAACAGCAAGTTCGCAAAAGCTTAATAATAAAACTTTGCGTAATTCTTTGCGCTCTTTGCGGTTAAATAGATATACAAAAACAAACCCAATAACTTTATAGCTATCGGGTTTGTTACCAAACTTAAACTTACTTAACTTAACTTAACTTAACTTAACTTAACTCAAAATAAAACTTTATAAACTTAGATTCTTAGAAACTTAGAATCTTAAAAGACTATTTTTCGATTGGAGAAAATTTTACTGCTGTTCCGCCGCCAGCTGCCAATTTGATGTTTAAAACAGTTTTGCTGTTTACTTTTTGTTTAGAGATTGCTACAGGATATGGGTTTGTTTTATAATTTGCTCCAGGTCCGTCTGCGTAGATTTCTGCTTCGTATTCTTTGTCCTTATCTAAAAAAGATAAGGCAACTTTTAAATCTCTTGCATTTCTATTAGTGATCGAGCCTAAATACCAATTCTTTTCATCCCAATCTTTGCGGGCAATTGTAGCGTATTCTCCAATTTTAGAATCTAAAACTTTCGTGTCAGACCAAGTGCAAGGCACATCTTTTATGAATTGAAATTCTGGTTTGCCTTCATAATTTTCAGGTAAATCAGATGCCATTTGCAACGGACTGAAAATAATCACATACAATGCCAATTGATTTGCTAAAGTGGTTTGCACTTTTGCTCCAGATGGCGTTTTATAATCAAAATTGAAGTTCCCTGGTGTATAATCAAATGGTCCAGAAAGCATTCTTGTAAAAGGCAGAGTTGTTAAATGCTCAGGCGTATTTCCTCCGTCTACAGACCATGCGTTATATTCCTGTCCTCTTCCGCCTTCTTGCGACATGAAGTTCGGATATGTACGCTGTAAACCCGTTCCTTTCATCGGTTCGTGGTTATCAATCATAATGTGATATTTAGCCGCCGTTTCGATTACTTTTCTATAATGACGAGCGCCATATTGGCTATCATGCCATTCTTTTTTGTCCAAATATTTGTTTACATAACCCGTTTTAACAGAATTCACGCCCATTTTCTGATACAATTTGAACGCGTCTTCCAACTGGTTTTCATAATTTTTGGTTGCTCCAGCTGTTTCATGATGTCCGATTAAACGAACATTTTTCATGGCAGCATATTTTGTAATTTCTTCCAAATTAAAATCCGGATAAGCTTTTACAAAACTAAATGTATTGCCGTCAGCGGTCCAGTCGCCATCCCAACCTTCATTCCATCCTTCAACCAAAACTCCGTCAAAACCGTTTTTCGCAGCAAAATCGATGTACTCTTTTGTGTTTTTGGTCGTGGCACCGTGTTTAGGGCCTTGCCCCCAAGTGTATTTTTCCAAATGCATTCCCCACCAAATTCCAATATATTTAGATGGAGTGATCCAAGATAAATCTTCAATTTTTGAAGGTTCGTTCAGGTTTAGCATAATGGTTGAAGTTGCTACCTCACCAGGAGTTTTACCCACAACAATAGTTCTCCAAGGCGTTTTAAAAGGTGTTTCTGCGTATACTTTTACACCATCAGCCCACGGCACTAAATCACTTTTGTATTGTTTGTCTGTAGTTTTCAAAAGCGTCATTGAGGCAAAATCTGTTAGGTTGGCTTCATGAATGGCTACATATAATTTGTCTTTAGTTTCAAAAGTTGCTGGCGTATTGATCGTATCTGTTTTACTCATTAACGTTTTACGGTATTCGCTTTCGTAATAACTGTTTTCGCGGTGAACTGGAATCCACCAAACGTCATTGTTGTCTTTAAATGTAAATTGCGTTACTTCATTAGAGATTTTTACTTTTCCTAAATGAGGCTGTTTTGGAAATTCATAACGAAATCCGACACCATCATCAAAAACCCTGAAAATGATATCAACTAGACGCTCCTCACCTTTTGCTTCTTTTAAGTGAACAATCAGTTCGTTATGATGATCTCTTACTTTTTTGAATTCGCCCCAAGGCTGTTCCCAAGTTTCATCTGCCGATTTTTCTTCTGTCGAAACGACTTCAAAACCATCAGTCATTTTTGCTAAACCTTGAAATTCAAATCCCATGAGAGAAGGCTCAATAACCGATTTTCCATTAGAAGAAAAACTGTATTGCGGTTGTCCAGAAGGTGTCAATTCAAAGGTTAATTCAGATATTTTTTCAGGAGAACTGATTTTATACGTTTTTTTAGTACTGCAGGCCATAATCAGCATTGATGCGAATGCCACAAGACAGTATCTATATTTTCTGTTTTTCATTATTTAAATTGTATTAATTACAGCTCTATTTTATTTCGTTTATTACTTGTTTTGCTTTTGCTGGCTGCATCGAAACAAAATAATTAAACGCTTGGTCGAGTTTTTTCTGGATTTCGACATTTCCTTTTTTCTGTACGCGTAAATCATACAATTTGCTGATATCTGGAAATACGCTTTCTGTATTTTTTACTCCAGAGAAAGTTTTTATTTTTTCGATAAAAGAATAGCCAAACTCCACTGTTGGCTCCATCATGGTTCCTTCTCCGAAATCATTCCACGTAATCAGCTGCAGGTAATTTACATTGGCATTTTTTGCTAAAGCAAGAGTTTCATCAAGCGTTGCTCCATTGTTATGATCAATCGTCCAACCTATCGCTGCGCCACCTCCGCCTTCAGCATAAAAGTCTTTAAAACCTGGATAAGCACTTCCCATTGCTACGCTCAATTTTGGTTTGGTATTGGTATAGAAATTTGTGAGGTAACTGTTGTCTTTGTATACCCAAGCATATTCACCAGAAGCATTTTCTCCTGCCATTGAAGAGTGATCCCAAAGTGTCAAGAAAGTTGGTTTTGCTGTTAAAGTATTAAAGACATTTGTCCATTCAGCTGGGGTCTTTAGAACAATTGGTCCAAAATTCATTAAAAGCGGTTTGCCATTGATCTTAATATAATTAGCATCAGAAAAATAATTCTTTTCTACATAAGCCAGATCTGTTTTTGCTGCACCAGTTACTGAAATTGCCTTTCCTGCATTGACAACATTCGTCAAAAATCGATCTTCGTATACAATGGCATATTCCAAACCTACTTTGTCAAGCATTTCAATAAGCTGATCTGTATTTTCTTTAACCATTCTATAATCATTTACATCGTAAGTGCCATACCAGTCGATCAAAACTCCATCAATTCCTGAATATTTCATCAACAGCAAATGATTCTCAATCACATTTTTATCGCCTGAGTGATAAGGTCCAATCAGCGGATAATAATACGATGCAATTTCTCTTCGGCCATTTGCTCCTATATTGTTCGGATTTTTGTTTGCCATTGTCCAATGATATCCCCATTTTTTATCGGCACTACTTTCGTTGGTTTCAAACCACGGCATATAGTGCATATAAATCTTGGTGCTGTTGGTTTTCTCAATCGCAACAGGTACTGTTTTTTCTGGTTCTACTGGTTTGTCTGGCCCTTTGTCATCGCTGCTGCAGCCGGCAGCCATCACAATGCTCATCAAACCGAAAACCAACGATGTGATATATCTTTTCATATTGAGATACTATTTTATTTACTTAATAATTTAAACACATAGAAACATAGCTTTTTGAAACTTAGAAAAAGGCTTTTCACTTACATAAATACATCCCGATAGCTATCGGGACTATGTGTGAGAAACTAGTTTCTTTCCTTTTCCTTTTTTACACATAAAAACCTATGTTTCTATGTGTTAAACATATTTTAAGCACTGTCGATCTATTTAATGCAACATTTAAAAACATGTCAGCCTTCCACGACTAACCAACATGGAAGACTGACATTCTAGTAACCTAATTTGGATACCCAGGATTTTGTTTTAAGTTTTTGTTAGTAGTTAAAACGGTACTTGGGATTGGGAAAATTGCTCTATATTTCTCCGTTGTACCTTTTGACCACCACGGTTGGAAGAACGTTCCGAAACGGATATTATCTGTTCTTCTTCTCCCTTCAAATGTAAATTCTTTCAACAACTCTTGATCTATGAACGCAAGGTCAATTGTTGCAGGCAATTCTTCGCCTGCACGAGACGCCACTTGCTGTACAAATGGTCTAGCTAAATCTGGCGAACCTAAACGAACGTAACATTCTGCCTGCATCATCAAGATTTCTGCATAACGGATTAATACAAAATCATGATCACGCTCCCATTGTTCTCCTGCTTTCATTTCATATTTTGCCAAACGAACCCCTTCATTCTCTTTTGCATCTTCTAAACTTGTCAGATTCTCTGTATAGGTTAACGGTTCTCCGTTGTCCATCATAATCACAGAACCTGTTGCAAGATTGATTTGATCGCCTTCTAGCATACATTTTTTTCTTTTGTCTGTGTCTGCAAAAGCTGAGTAAACGCCCGGCTGCGCGCACATTCCGTTTGCACTCCAAGGATAATTGTTTGGTATTGCAGAAATAGCCAATTTTTGGTTGTAGTGGCAAGACATTGAGTTCATGTAATTTCCAACTGTTCCTGCTTTTGAATCGTAAGGGATTGCAAAAATAATTTCAGGAGAAGTTTGGTTTTCTGTCACGAAATTGGCGAAGAAATCTGGTGTTAAGCTGTAACCTGTAATTTTCTGGCACATATCTAAACAATCCTGCCAACGCGGCTGACCTATAAATGCTTCTGAATTTAAATATAGTCTAGCTAAAACAGCATATGCTACGTTTCTAGTGAATTTAGAATACACCACATTTGGATTTAAATACGGAATAGCATCTGTTAACTCTTTTTCGACAAAATCATACACTTGTTTCCTTGTTGAATTAGACGGAAGGTCTGTATCCTCAAAATTGGTTACAATTGGCACATTTCCGAACAAATCTAAAAGATTGTAGTAGTAATAGGCTCTAAGCGCTTTTAATTCGGCAAAGATTGGCGCTTTTGCTTTATCTGACAAAGATGATTTATTGATCTGATAAATAATAGCGTTGATTTTAGCGATTCCGGTATAATTGTATCGCCAAGCCGAAAGAATCATTCTGTTATCGGATTTCCAAGTATGTTTTTGAGCATCTTGATATTGTCCTCCATCGTACCAGTTTGTACCTCTTGTCGGAATTGTAGCTTCATCTGAAACTACTTCATTCAAAAAGAAAACATATTCGCAAGTTGGAAAATTATTTGAGATTGCATCGGAGAATCCTCTTAACGAAGAATAAGCTCCACCTACCAGCGCATCAATTTCTTTGGTTGTGTTTCCAAAATTTCCGTCTTCTACCTGATTATACAACTGTTCGTCCAAATCAGTACATGATACCGTAAAAAGCATGCTTAAAAGTAGGGCTGCTGTTATTTTGATTTTCATTTTTAATATTTTATGGTTATCAATTCGCTTAGTTATTCAGCGTAAAATTTAGTCCAACAGAAATTGTAGTTGGTCGAGGATAATTGTTGTATTTATCAATACCAGGAGCTGCCAATCCGGTTTGATCTGTACCATCTTGAGCATTTAAGCCAATTTCTGGATCTACACCTTTGTAACCTGTAATTACAAATAAGTTTTCTCCCATTACATACATTCTAAATTTAGATTTCTTGTATTTCAATGGCAAAGTATAACCAAAAGTCAAAGTCTGAAGTCTAAAGAAAGAAGCATCTTCAATCCAGTAATCAGAATACTTAGGGGCAGAAGTAATACCGCTACTTAAGAAAGAATCTGGCACATTAAAAGCAGGCAGTCTGTTCGGGTCGTTTAACATCATGTTGGTAGCATTTAAAGCTTTCTGGCCAAACATTCCGTATCCAGAAAATCCAAGATCAAAATTTCCGTAAGTAAAATTCATTCCGATACCTAAAGTCAAATCTGGCTGAATGTTTCCCAAATCTGTTTTGTCTGCATCAACCAAAGCGCTTTCCTCAACAACTTGTCCTGCTGCATTGTAATACTGAATTTTTCCGTTAGCATCTAAACCAGCATTTTTGAATCCCCAGAAAGTTCCGACAGGATATCCTTCAGCAATGATTTGAGAATATTGTCCAGACATACCTGCTAAACCATGAAGAGATCCGCTATAGATAACATCTGTTTTATAGGTTGGGTTTGACAGTTTTTCAATTTTCTGAACGTTGTGTCCAAGAGTTAAATTAGCATTCCAATTGAATTTATCTCCTCGAATAATATCAGCATTCAAAGTTAACTCTACCCCTTTGTTTGACATTTCACCAACGTTTGCCAGCATTGTTCCTACTAAATATGGTGGCTGAGGCACTTCATACGTATATAATAAATCTTTGGTTGTTTTAGAATACCATTCAAAAGATCCTGTAATTCTGTTGAAAAGTCCAAAATCGAAACCAATATTAACTTGTTCTGTAGATTCCCATTTCAAGTCAGGATTCGGGTTTTGTTTTGGAGAATAAGCCAAACTCCAAGTTTTTGTAACTGGATCGTAGTAACTGTCGTTTCCAACTCCCAAAATAGAAAGTGATTTGTACTCACCAATTCCGTCCTGATTTCCTGTAACTCCGTATCCTACTCTAAGTTTTAAATTATCCAACCATCCTTTTGAAGATTCCATAAATTCTTCGTTAGAAATTCTCCACGCAGCAGAAGCAGATGGAAAAGTTCCCCATTTATTGTTTTCTCCAAAACGGCTAGATCCATCACGTCTTACCGTTGCTGTCAATAAATATTTGCCATCGTAACCGTAGTTAGCACGAGCATAGAAAGAAACTAAATTTGATTTTCCTTTGTATGAATAAACATCACTCAAACGGTAATTGTAACCAGCTCCTAAATTGTTATAGCTGAAAGCATCTGTTACAAATCCGCCTCTTTGCGCTCCAAAACCTTCGTAGATATTTTCAAGGTAAGAATAACCGGCTAAAGCACTAATGTTATGTTTGTCGATCACTTTGCTGTAGTTTACATAAAGTTCACCTTGTGCATTGGTATATTCTGCATACGTTCTTTGTGCAAAACCGCCTTCAGTCTGTCCTTCCATAACCGCATAAGATGGTTTGTAAGTGCCTCCTTTTACAGCATTATGTTCTAACGAAATATTCGCTGTAGCAGTAAAGTCATTCAAGAATTTTACATCTGTTTTAAAATAACCTAAAAGTCTGTGTCTCTCATTATCGAAAGTTCTGTTAGTTAAAATCTCAACTGGATTTTCGTAAATATTTCCTGTTACCACACTAAAATTTCCGTTGGCATCGTAAACTGGAATTGTCGGATTTAAGTTGTATGCTCTTTCAAAAATTCTGTAATCGATTGGATGCCATTTGTCAATATTTGCAAATAAACCCATATCAAATTTTACTTCCTTGTTGTCTCCCAAAAATTGGTAAGCGCTAACATTGCCGCTTAATCTTTCTAAACCTGACTTTTTAATAACGCCTTCGTTGTTTAGGTAAGAAAGCGAAGTTCTAAAACCGCTATCTGCTTTTCCAGAATTGATGCTTAAAGTATGAGACTGAGAAATTGCCGTCTGCTCAATTGCTTTTTGCCAGTTTGTATTTGCACCATAATCAACCGCGTCTGCAATTTGATTCTGACGAACATATCCTCTCCATTGATTTGCAGATAATAAATCTAAGTTATCATTTACGTAACCTATCCCAGTTTGTCCGTTGTATACAACAGAAACTCCTTTTGTTCCAGATTTTGTTGTAATCATGATTACTCCGTTTGCACCACGAGAACCGTAGATTGCAGTTGCCGAAGCATCTTTAAGAACGTCCACCGATTTAATGTCTGAAGGTTGAACCACGTTTATGTCAACACCAGCAATTCCATCCACAACGATTAGCGGACTATTGCTTGCTGTTAAAGAAGTTCCTCCACGAAGACGGATTGTAGAACCCGCCGCAGGATCTCCAGAAGGACGAATAATATTCAATCCCGCTACTTTTCCTTGCAAAACCTGCTCTGTAGAAGAAATGTTTCCTTTTACTAAATCATCTGCTCCAACAGTCGAAATTGCTCCTGTCAAATCTGATTTTTTCACCTTTCCATAACCCACAGAAACTACTTGAACTTCTGCTAAAGTATAGCCGTCATTTTGCAGACGAACCTCAACGTTAGAAGTACTTCCGGTAATTTGGATTTTCTGTGTTGTTGATCCGATAAACGAAACTTCAATTGCACCTCCTACGGCTACCTGAAGACTGAATTTACCATCAAAATCTGTTGTAGTTCCGTTTTTTGTTCCTACTTCAATGATAGAAGCTCCCGGCAATACCGTACCTGTATTGTCATAAACGGTTCCTGAGATTTGTTTTTTCGTCTGCGCGAAAGTGCTGGCAGAAAGAAAAAGCATAAAAATCATCAATACCGCTCCTTTAGCAGTCCACATTTGATGCAGGACGCTTTTTTTATTTTTACTATTCATTAGAATTGGTGTTTTAATTTAATAGTGATTATTTATCTAAAGTTTTAAGCGGAATCGTCGTATCCGAAATCGTTTTGTCTTTATTATCTTTTACCAAAACGTGGATTTCACTTAAATTTGGAACTCCATTTAGTTCTGAAACTAAATTGACAAAACCTTTAATTTCTGAAGTTCCCCCTGTAAACTCACCAGAAATCGTTTTTGGTCCAGCTGTAATCGTGTAGATCAATTTGTTTACCCCTACCTCGTTATTTTTTCGCGACATTCCAAGAAAATCCTTTTGGCTAATTTGTGATGGAAAGAAAGCAAAACTTGGCGGCGGCGGCGGAATAAATTCTCCGGCATAAATAATCTGATCGCCAGAATTTGTGGTCCAATCTTTTGCTACCATAAGGAAAGTGATGTTTTCCATCACAAAACCTGGCTCGGTATTGTAGTATTGCTGTGGAATCAAATCCATTCTGTAGAAACCATTTCCAAGATCTTTCAATTTTGTCTTTTCAGAAACTTCTGGAATCCAAGCCTGATATTCTTGCAAAACAGCCCAGTTGTTTAGACCACTATGAAAGTGAACACTTGGCACACCTGCAAAACCATCTTTTAAATTTGAATTGAATAAAATACTTACCGGTTTATCAATCAAAGGTTTGGACGGATAAGATCTGATTAACTCATTTGCTGTATAAAAAGATGAAAAATCAGTATATGGCACATTGGCAACATCGCTCTGTTTAGATCCGTTTTTGTTTTTCAAACGAAACCAAAATCCATCGCTCTTAGCTATTTGTTCTGGAGTTTTAGAAAAATAAACTGTTGGAGTTAAAGTAAAACTCCAGATTTTATTTCCTTCATACTTTAATTTTGCAAAGTCAGAAGAGTTTTCCCAGTGTCCAGCATCTGGTTCAGATGGAGACCAAATCCAGATGTATAAATCTTCTGTTTCAGCAAATGTCGACGCCGACATGTCAAAATACCACGTAACCTGTTCATCATATTTGTACACAACAGGAAATGACGATATAGGCCCTACAGCTCCAGCGGCTTCTTGTGCCTGAATAAAATTAGGAGCCATCAACAAGGCAAGTAAAATTGTATATATAAACTTTTTCATGTTACTTTTTAATTAATAGCATTTAATTTAAACACATAAGACACAAAATCTACACCTCCAGAAGCATGTGTCAATTGAATCTGCATTTCTTTGGTTTTACCTGGAACTGAAACTAATCTCAATTCATCTGTTTTCTGCGTTTTTTGAGCATCGCTGTACAAATAGATTTTTGTTCCAACACCATTGGTCTGCTGAAAATCTGAGCTTAATGCCCAATATCCTTTAGGAGCAAATAACGGAGGGACATCTCCTGTTACTTCATAACTTGTTGGATTGTTCTTTTCATCTACGTTAAATTTGATTTTAAAATCTTCGTAGTTAAAATAAGTACTCAAGTTTTCTTCGTTTGGTTCGATCTTATTTGCTTTCGCAACTTCATCAACCATTTTCAGATTTGTTAATCCCCAATTTCCATTTACTTTTTCATAAAGAGTAATCGGTTCTACGTAGCTTCCGTCATCTGTGTTATCGCATCCGATAGCAAAGAAACACATCATAAAAGCTAGCCAATAAAGACTTTTACATTTCATAAATTTTTGGTTTTCGTTAGTTTGTTATCCCCTTCAAAAGGATACAGCGAAACTAGACCTTAAATAAATCCTAAAAAAAAAATCTGAGAAAAATCAAGATAAAATTCAAACAACAAAACACTTAAGCACTTAAAAGTCAACAGCTTAAAATTTTAAACATAAACAAAAAATCAAGATAGTGTTAAGATAAAAAGTAGCGATTTTTAAATGGTAAAAATGACAATATGTAAAATAATAAGTATATTTTTTTTACTATGTATATATATAACCACTTTTTATTGTATAATTGCAAATAATTTACCTGTTTTTAACATTTACAGCTTATTTTCACCTTGAAAATCCCCTTTAAAGCGATGTTATTAAACATTTTACAACACTTAAAAAAACAGGTTTAGCTTAATCTCAAACTTATTCTTATTTTTAAAACCTATTAACTAATTATATCTATCAACCAACCTTTTTCCCTAAACCAAAACAAATCATGCAAAGAATATGGATGCTGTTTTTCTTCCTAGGCATTTTTTCTCTTACTGCAAAAGAGACAAATCCTTATTTAGAAGAATTAGATCAAGCGCTCTTGAAAAAAGAGGTTTATCTGAAACAGAAATATCGAAAAATTGAATCTTTAAAGAAAAATATATCAAAGTTTACCCTTAGTCAGAATAATGAAGAACTATACAATTGCTATATGTCATTGTTTGACGAATACAAATCTTTTAAATATGATTCGGCGTATTATTATTTAGATCAGGCAAAAATCAAAGCAAAAGTTTTAAAAAACCCAAAACATTTAGCCAAAAGCCGAATAAAAGAAGGCTTCGTCCTCCTTTCTTCTGGACTTTTTAAAGAAGCAATTGATACTTTAAATGTGGTTGATGAAAGCCAATTAGAGATCAAAAATAAATTTGAATATTACAGCATCAAAGCGCGTGCTTATTATGATTTGGCCGATTATAGCAGTGATCAGCGTTTTAATATTCATTATATACAGCAAGGAAACCATTTTCTTAAAAAAGCTTTAGAATTAATCGGAACAAATACCAATGAATATTGGGCGGCAGAAAGTTTGAAACGCTTAAAACAACAAGACTGGAGAGGCGCCGAATTTGCTTTCAGCTATTGGATTAACAACTATAATCTGCCTCCAGACTATTATGGAATCGCAACTTCGAGCCTTGGTTATATTTATTCCGAAAGAGGTTATACCAAAAAAGCCATTCAATACCTGGCTCTCGCCGCAATTGCCGATGTTAAAAATGCTACGAAAGAAACCGTAGCGCTTCGAAATTTAGCCAACGAACTCTTTAAAATGGGTTATTTGGATAAAGCAAACGAATACATCAACATCGCAATGGATGATGCCACTTTTTATAATGCAAGACATCGAAAAATTGAGATTTCGTCCATTTTACCTATTATCGAAAAAGCACAGCTAAATAATGTAAAGGATAAGAATGATAAGCTGGAAAAAATTATTATTCTTTTGACAATCTTAACGGTCATTATTTTTGTTTTTCTCGGCATTATTTTCAAGCAATTAAAAGAAAAAAACAAAGCGAGAAAAATCATGGCCGATTCGTATTTGCAATTGCAGGAAATGAATGTGAGTTTGAGCGAAGCCAATGCAATTAAAGAAGAATATATTACTTATTTTATCAAAGCTACTTCGGCTTTCATCAATAAAATAGATCATATCCAGAAAAGTACGCTTCATAAAATCATCACCAAAAAAACAGATGAAGTTATTGCGAGTTTGAAACGCTATAATGTAAAAGAAGAACGAGAAAACCTGTTCCATCAGTTCGATGAAATCTTCTTGAAGCTGTTCCCTACATTCGTAACGGATTTCAATAAATTATTCCCGAACGATCATAAATGCATTGTCAAAAAAGGCGAGCTTTTGAATACCGAATTACGAATTTTTGCTTTATACAGGTTAGGAATCCAAGACAGCAGTCAAATGGCTGAATTTCTGGAACTTTCTGTAGCTACCATTTACACGTACAAAACCAGAATTAAAAGCAAATCTGATTTTAAAGATACTTTTGAGCAGAAGATTATGGAGATTAAGACAATCTAAGCTGCTAAGTTTTTTTTTAGCCACGAATTCACGAATTTTTATTGAAAATGATACGTGAAATTTGTAAGCAACAATTACGCGAATAGATATTAAAAAATAATTCGTGAATTCGTGGCTAAAAAAAGTTATTCCCCTGATTCCAATTGCAAAATGGTATTTTGATAAATGGTACTTAGTGAAAACAATTGTTCTGCAAAAATCATAGCAGCAATCGGAACAAAGAAAAATGCGATTAAATCTTCTTCATATAAAAAGTAAGTCGAAATCATCGCTAACCTAGTATATTCAAGATAATAAATCCATTTTCGTTGTTCTAATAGAGCTCCGCAATTGATTAAGGTTATAATTACTAGTGAAAGCACAAAAACTTTATCATACAATTCCAAATAATCAAAATAATAAGTGAAAACAGTTAAAATAAGCGTGCAGATTCCTAACTGTATATAAAGGTAATTTTTAAATCGAAGTCTCTGATTTGGAGCTGCTTTATCTTGCAGAAAACGTTTCTCGAGAATCGGACGAATATCTTGATCCATATCGGCTGGACTTCCGAAAACGGCATTCCATCTGGCTTTAAATCCGCTGGAGCGTTTCCATAATTCGTAGATTTCGAAGTAATAATGAAAATGCTGCCACAAGAAACTATAGCTTTTCAGCGGATGCGTTAATCCGTATTTTGGTTTTTCTTCTTCAGTCTGGAAAGTTCCAAAAAGACGATCCCAAAAAGTGAACATATCGCCATAGTTTTTATCCAGATATTTTTCGTCAGAAGCATGATGCACTCCGTGAACAGAAGGCGTTACAAAAACATATTCCAACCATTTTATTTTTCCGATGAGCTGGGTATGCGTAAAAAAAGAGTAAGCGCCATGCACAATCAGCATGGTAATTACCATACTTGGATGAAAACCGATTAAAGGCAGCACACACCAAAATCCCGTTCTGATGATAGCTTGAAATGTAGTAATTCTGGCCGCAGCCGTAAAATTAAATTCTTCACTGTGATGATGAACAATATGTGCCGCCCAGAAAAAATTGACCTCATGGCCTAATCTATGATACCAATACCAGACAAAATCAGTAGCTAGAATTAGTGCAAACCAAACCAAGGCATTGCTCGGAATCTCAAATATTCTATAATCGTCATAAATCAAATAATACAACTGATAAAAGCTGGCCGCAACAAATAGGTTAATCAAACGTTCTGCAATTCCGATGGAAATATTGGAAACGGAACTTTCATAATTAAAAATTTCAGGCCTTTTTCTGCGTTGGGCAAGCTTATATTCTAAAAACAAAAAAAGAAAAAAGGCCGGCATAGCAAATGCTAGAAAATTGATGTTTTTCATTTATGTGATGCTTTTCGATTCTAAAAATTATGTTGGGTAATATAATTTTAACACATAAGAACATAGATTTTTATTGTTCTTCCTCTTCTTGAGATTACAAAAAAAGCAAGCTTTAACATATAGCTATGTGTATTTAAATTAGTGAAACGCCTTTATATAGACTAACAAAAACTATACTTCTATGTGTTTAATAATTTTCTTTTAATAATCAAACGAAAAAGACATTTCCATCAATTCCGTTTTTAGCAGACAAAAAACGTAATCAACGAAAATGATCTTTTACGAAGTAAACCTGATTTAATTCTGCTTAAACAAAGGAGCTTCCAAAGCCACTTCTTTTACCGATTGTGTTTCAGCTACTTTTTTCAAAGCAATAATGTAAGCAGCAATACGAGGCGTTACATTGTGTTTTACTGCCACTCTAAAAACAGTTTCAAAACCTTTTTCTAATATATCCTCCAGACGTTTATTAATCTGATGGATTCTCCAAGACTCCAAAAGCGAATTCTGAAGCCATTCGAAATAAGAAACGGTCACACCGCCTGCATTGGCTAAGATATCAGGAACAACTAATATATTTTTATCATGCAAAATCTGATCTGCATCTGAAGCAACTGGGCCATTAGCACCTTCAACAATAATTCTGGCTTGAATGTCGCCTGCATTTTTGTGCGTAATAACATCTTCTTTAGCAGCTGGAATTAAAACATCAACATCCAAAAGCAATAAATCTTCATGTTTTATGGCAACTGAATTTGGATATCCTTTTATGGTTTTGTTATTCAGATTGTAATACAAAATCAGTTCAGGAATATTAATTCCGTTCGGATTATAAAATGCTTCAGAAACATCGCTTACTGCTACAATTTTCACTCCTTTTTCATGCAGAAATAAAGCAGAGTGTAATCCAACATTTCCAAATCCTTGAATTGCTGCTGTAGCTCTTGCCGGTCTGATTTTTAATTTTTGAAGCGCCAAAATCGTAATGATGCTTACGCCTCTTCCCGTTGCTTCTACTCTACCTAAAGATCCGCCAGAATGAAGGTGTTTTCCTGTAACTACAGCATGAATTGGTCTTCCATGCAGTATTGAAAACTCATCCATCAGCCAGCCCATTTCGTCTGGACCTGTTCCCATGTCTGGTGCAGGAACATCTTTTTCTGGTCCGAAAATATCAGCTAAAGCTTTGGTGTAAGCTCTTGTAATTTTTTCTAATTCAGTTTTAGAATGGTTTCTAGGATCGCAAATAATGCCGCCTTTTGCTCCACCAAATGGAATTCCAGTTACAGCAGATTTCCAGGTCATCCAGGCGGCAAGTGCTTTTACCTCATCCAAATTAACACCGGTATCATAACGGATTCCTCCTTTTGAAGGTCCTAAAGCGGTATTGTGAATCACACGATATCCTTCAAAATTTTGAACGTTTCCGTTATCTAAAGTGATAGAAAAGTTTACCGTAATTTGTTTTTCTGGGCGCTGCAGTTTTTGTTTAATAGATTCATCTAAATTCAAAATATCTGCAGCGATATTAAAGCGATCAATCATAGATTGAAACGGATTGTGTTTTATAATTTCTGAGCTCATACTATATAGTTTTTAGGTTTGGGTTATTTTTTTATGTTTATCAACCTTCTCTCTGAAGATTGTGTCTATTTTATACTGTCTCCTAGTTGTAACACGGAATCTTGATGAGGCAGCGGCGCATCAAAATTTTCATATTTCTGTTGGTTCTCATATCTTGATTTTTTAACGATTCAAAAAAAAGCCTTTCATGGTGCAATGAAAGGCTAAAAAAAAAAATAACTAACAAGTACTTTCTCTATTAACGCCATTTCAAAACGTGATTCATCATGCAGCACATCGCAAAGCAGCATGGAAAAGACGTTCTTATATTTTGACTATAGTTTTTCATTGTTGAGACAAAGCTACAAAATTATATTTATAAATTCTATAGAATTAGTAGAGTTAATTTAAAACATTTTCAATTTACTTACAAAAACAGCTGTAAATTAAAGGATTATAAACTAAAAAAAATTACTGCAATTGCGATAAAAATATAAAAACAACCGCTATAAGAGCTAAAAACAGTCCCAAAATATTTATTTTAGATAGTTTTTCTTTGAAGAAAAAAGCGCCAATTAGAGTTCCTAAAATAATTACCCCCATATTCATTCCGGCAAAAACTGTCGATGGATTTTCTGAAAATGCTTTATGCGCTTTTAAATAGAATAATATATTCCCGAAGTTGAAAATTCCAACCAATATTCCGAAAGGAATGCTTTTTAGAACAAAATTTTCTTTCGCTACGAACAGCTTATACAGCACGATTACAATAGAAATGGCAAAAGCAATTAAGAAAACAAAAAATAAAGATGTTGTATAAGGAACTACAGTATACAAAGCTATTTTCTTAAAAAGAATGTCTATTATTCCAAAACCAAGTAAAACTGTTGCTGGATAAATCCATTTATTTTCTGCGTTATCTGATGGCTTTTTTAAGATGAATAAAAGTGCCGCAAAGCCAACTAAAACTCCAATAACTTTATAAGTATTAAATCCTTCATTAAATAACAGCCAAGCCGCCAAAATCGGAATAAATAAAGACAATCTTTGTGCAGCATCTGTTTTTGCAATTCCCATATATTTTATAGAAAGTGCTAGAAACAGAAATAATATTGGAAGTAAAATTCCAACAGAAGTATAAATTTCTAATGGTGCATTATGATCTAATGCATTTAGATCTGGCGTAAATGTAAAGTAACAAAGCGTAATCGCGGCGATGTAATTGAACGAAATAATCTGTGACGGATTAGCATTATATTTTCTAGAAATTTTGAAAATAACACCAACAATTACACTGCAAAGAATACTTAATATAAGGAATAACATAAATTTATTTTTGGATTGTAAAAGTAGCTATTGTAAAATAAAAAAGTCCAGCCGGTTTAAAAAAACCAGCTAGACCAGATTAAATTTTTAATATTATGTTTTTAAAATTTACTGATATAACTTCCGTAAATATCTCTAAACTGATTTCCTTTTGCAAAACGATCTTTGCTCAGTTTTTTATATTCAACCAATCCCCAAAGAATGAATTCTTTCATAAAATAAACATCTTCTTTTGCTAATTGTGGCTGGTATTTTTTTAATAATTCATCTAACGGCGTTACTTCATCTAGAATATTTTTGTATTCCTTGTCTGAAGCATCATCCAATAATTCGAAACCACTTTCTGCGAAAAACCATTCAACAATATCTGAATATGGCGTTTTTTCGTCTGGTTTTTCTAATTTTTCAATTTTAGGGAAATATTCTGGGAATAAGGCTCGAATCGCAGACCCAATCAGACTTTCAGCAACAACATTGGCTCCCTCCTGCTCTCCTTCGTAAACCAATTCTACTTTTCCTGTAATAGCTGGAATGATTCCGATAAAATCTGATAAACGCAAAGTGGTTTTATCTGCTCCAGAAATCAAAGCTCGGCGCTCTGCTGTACTGATTAAATTCTCGAATGCCGTAATGCTCATTCTGGCACTTACACCACTTTTATTATCGATATATTCGCTTTCACGCGCTTCAAAACTGATTTGCTCTAAAATATCTCTAGCCAAACTTGGAACGTAAACAACATCAGTTTGGTTTTGATCTAATTTAGATTCTTGTTCTGTGATGGTTCTTGCAATTTCAATGCTTTCTGGATAATGCGTTAGAATCTGAGAACCAATTCTATCTTTTAAAGGCGTTACAATACTTCCTCTATTGGTATAATCTTCTGGATTTGCGGTGAAAACAAACTGCATATCTAAAGGCATTCTTAATTTGAATCCTCTAATCTGAATATCGCCTTCTTGCAGAATATTGAATAACGCAACTTGAATTCTTGCTTGCAAATCTGGCAATTCGTTAATTACAAAAATACAGCGATTCGCTCTCGGAATCATTCCGAAGTGAATTACACGATCGTCTGCATAAGACAGTTTTAGATTGGCTGCTTTTATCGGATCAACATCTCCGATTAAATCAGCAACCGTAACGTCTGGCGTAGCCAGTTTTTCGAAGAAACGCTCACTTCTGTGCAACCACGCAATTGGTGTTTCATCTCCTTTTTCTGCAATTAAATCTTTTGCAAAACGAGAAATAGGATGTAACGGATCGTCATTAATCTCTGAACCTTCCACAAACGGAATGTATTCATCTAATAATTCGACCATTTTACGAGCCAAACGCGTTTTTGCCTGTCCGCGAAGTCCCAGTAAATTAATATTATGACGAGATAAAATTGCTCTCTCCAGCTCAGGAATCACAGTATTTTCGAATCCGTGAACACCTTCAAAAACAGGTTTCCCCGATTTGATTTTCTCGCGAAGATTATTTCTCAATTCGTCTTTAATGCTTGTACTTTTATATCCAGCGGCTTTTAATTGACCTAATGTCTTTACAGTATTTATTTCCATTGTGTTGAAATGTAATTTTTTATTTTATTTTTTTTCAAAAGGCAAAGCATTTTGTCTTCACTTTGCGTAGACGCACTGCAGTGCGTCTCTACAAAAAACCTTTGAACCTTTGTCCCTCAGAACCTCTGTCCCTTATTTAATCCTTTTCTTCCTATTTGCTTCATAATCTTCAAAAATCATTTCACCCAAACCTTTAATTCCGGTATAAAATGCTTTTCCTTGATTGGCTTCTGTAAACTGATTCACAAAACGTTGCAAATACGGATCTCTCGCAATCATAAAAGTAGTAATCGGAATATGAAGTTTTCTTGCCTGTTGCGCCTGAGTATAACATTTATCGACAATGTATTCATCCAAACCGTTACTATTCATATAATAAGAACCATCTCGCTCACGAACGCAACTTGGTTTTCCGTCAGTAATCATAAAAATTTGCTTGTTCGTATTACGTTTTCTGCGAAGAATATCCATCGCCAATTGCAAACCAGCAACTGTATTGGTATGATACGGACCAACTTGCAAATACGGTAAATCTTTAATTGGAATTGTCCACGCATCATTGCCAAAAACCAAAATATCTAACGTATCTTTTGGGTATCTTGTTGTGATTAACTCAGCCAACGCCATGGCAACTTTTTTCGCAGGAGTAATTCGGTCTTCACCATATAAAATCATACTGTGGCTAATATCGATCATCAAAACCGTGCTCATTTGAGCTTTGTACTGAGCATCTTCTACGATCAAATCGTTTTCGGTAAGCATAAAACTTTCTACACCATTATTGACTTGAGCGTTTCGAAGACTTTCAGTCAAAGAAATCCTTTCTAAGCTATCGCCAAAATTATATTCACGGAATTCTCCTGTGTGTTCATCGCCGCTTCCAGCATATTTTGTTTTATGATTTCCGTTTCCAGATTTTTTCAAGTTTCCAAAAATCTGATCTAACGCTTGCTGTCTTATCGCTCTTTCCGTTTTTGCTGTAATGCCAAAACCAGAACTTCCATCACCTTTTACTTCATCTCTGATGTACCCTTTTTTCTTCAGGTCTTCGATAAAATCGTCAATAGTATAATTTTCGTCGGTAAGTTTATATTCTTTGTCCAGTTCCCGAAGCCAGCTGATTGCTTCATCAAAATCGCCCGAAGTATGGGTGATCAGCTCTTTAAAAATCGTAAAAAGTTTGTCAAACGGAGACTGAAAAGGAGCTTCGTAAGTCTTAAAATAAAAGCCTTTTTTAAATTCTTTTTTCATAAATCTAAAATTACATCTTTTTGGAATTATGAAAAACGAAACATTTATTAATTTTTAGTTAAAATATCTAACCAAAAATCTCAACTAACAGTGTTAGATATAATAATTATTCAAACTTTCCATTCAAATAATACCAAGCTTCATTTTCGAATTTAAAAGCAGAAAATTCATAATGCACTTGCGGTTTATTATTAGAATCTAAAAAATTAGCTTTGAATTCTACTGTGTTTTCTGAAAAGCTCAGAATTTCTAATTTCTGCCATTTATTAGAAACTGCCCATCTTAAAATTTCAGTCTTTGAATAATACTTTCTTTCCGAAACATAAGTAGTTTCCATCAAATAATCGGCATTGTGAGTTGCATATGCCGAATATCTGGAACGCATTAGAGACAATGCTGAAGGCGCTTTTTGACTGCCATTTAGATACAATCCACAGCAGTTTTCAAAAAGCAATCCTGTATCGCAGAAACATTCTTTATTCTCCATCTACGGGTTCTTCTCCATTAATTTTAACATGAAGCTGATTTAGCAAAACTTGATAACGGGTAATTTCTCTCACTTCTTCATCCTCCTCAGCAAAATCAATCATTTCGTCTAATGTTTCACTTACTTCCAATAATTTGTTGTTTGCTTCTCTATCGTTTTTCGCAGCAATCAAATCAATGATTTCCTGTACGTTTGCTTTTAGGTTTTCGAATTTACTATTCATATTGTTTTTTTGTTGTTTTTGTTTCAGGTTTCAAGTTTCAAGTTTCAAGTTTCAAGTTCATTGCGTTACCTTGCAACGTAAAACTTTAAACCTGAAACAAATATTTTACTCTTCGTTTTTACTTTGGTTGAATTTCTTCACGATTTCTTTTAATTTTTCTTTTCGGGCAATTTCTGCTTGTTTGGCTTTTGCCTGGGCTTTGTGCAATTTATCGTTGTGCTTTTTGATGTTTTTTTCGTTATTGCGTCCCATTACACTTCTCTTTTAATTTGTTCCAAAGTTTTTTCCGTAAAAATCAATTCGTTGATAAGCTGTTTTCGCAAATCATCAATATCATCATAATCAAAATGTTTTGCCCAGTTGGTCAGCTGTTGCAGGTTTCTAATCTGTTTTAATCTTTTTGTGGTTTCAGCACTTGTTCTTAAAACTGCTTTTCCGTCATATTCGGGATTATTTTTATGCTGATAATTGGCTAGATTCTTTTCGAAATCGGCTTCAATATAATACAATTTATCAATTGCATTATCGGGATAAAATTCAGTCCATTTTGCAAAACCTATTTTAGTCTTCGATTCTGTTTCTGGATCCCGCGCAATCAAGCGCCATTTACTGTTTGCCAGTCTTCCCCAATGATTCGAAACGCGGTACATGCCTTCTTCCGTATAGTAATACGTGCTTCCAGCCTTACTTTCAAATTGTTTTTTCAAACCTTGAATCGCATCTGGAAGTACTTCGTTAAAGGTACAAAAGGTATTTTTAAAAGAATTAGGATGTGGCTTAAAGTTTTTCTGCATGCTGCAAATATACTCAGATTACGTCGAACTCCCTAAACCAAGCCTAAATTGCTTACCTTTGCTCCTTCAATTCAAAACAAAAAAATCATGTCTAAAGATTTAGAACAAAAAATGCCTCAAAAAGGAGTTTTTACCGGCATTATCGAAAAAGATGAAAATAATAATTATTTCTGCGGAGAATATCTTTTAGACTATAAAATGGTTCAAGCGAAATTTAATGTCGGCGATTGGATTACCATAAAATCTGTTATCGAAAACCCAAGCGACATGAGCTACAAACAATATCCTAAGAAATCTAGAAATTTCGATAAAGCGAATCACAAACCGGAATAAATTGTTTGTTTCAGGTTTCAGGTTTTTCTTGTTTTAAGTTGTTTGTTGGGACGTTTTTTTAAACCGCAAAAGTTGATTTTAACCGCAAAGGCTGCAAAGAATTACGCAAAGAACGCTAAGACATTTCTGCTAAAAGTTAAATAAGATCTAAATATTAAGTTCGCAAAGCTAAGTATAGACATAGCTTTGCGAACTTTTCATTTTAATGATTCTTAAAAAAACTTTGCGCACTTTGCGTAATTCTTTGCGTACTTTGCGGTAAAAAAGGCACCGTTAAAAACACTCAAAAAACTCCGTTAACATTTTAATAAACCAACTTTCCTGAATATTTTTTGCATCAAAACTGAAAAGTTAAAAAAAAGTGTACCTTTGCAAAAAATTTGTCGATTTGAACTAAAAAAGAACGATTTCAAACTAATAGACAAGTAGTTACCTTTATTTATGAAAAAAATAGTTGAATACCGCAAGTTACTAAACGTAGACAAAACTGCAGAATTAAAAGATTTAAAAACAATTTATCGTAATGCGATGAAAGAATCTCATCCTGATAAATTTGTTGGAAATGAAGCTGGTTTAAAAGAAGCAGAAGAAAAAAGTAAAACGATTATCGAAGCTTACCACTTTTTAGTAAGTATTCACCCTGATACTATCAAACTTAATTTACCTGAGTACACAGAAACAATTTCTACTTGCTCTATCACAGATTTTAAATTTGTAGAAGGTCGTTTAATTATTGACTTTTCTAACGGAAGTGTTTACGAATACATCAGTGTTCCTAAAGCAACTTATGTTAAAATGGTAAATGCAGATTCTCCGGCAAGATTTGCAAAAAGACATATTTTGAACTCTTTTACTTGGAGAAAGAAAACAAATCAAGAATAAGTTTTACAACGCTATATTTTATAAAAAAGCACTCTATAAAACGAGTGCTTTTTTTATGTCTAAAATTTAAAAAATTGAATAGAGATCACTCAAATATGTTCCACATTAAGAGTTTTTCATCAAATTACACCAATAAACACGCTGATTTTATGCATTTTAAGACTAAAAAAACTATAACAAAATTTTAGGTTACAAAATTCTGTATGTTTTATATTTTTAGATACTTTTGTCACACAAATCAATTAACTAATTAATTTTTTATAATGAAAAAAATACTTTTTGTACTTACAGCTTCTGCGGCTATCATTTCTTGCAGCAAAGTTAAAGATGGAGAATACCTTATTACAGGTACTGCTACAGGAATTGAAAACGGAAAAACTATCATCTTACAAGGTCAGGACCCTGCTACGAGAATGCCAGTTTCTCTTGATACAGTAAAAGTTGAAAACGGAAAATTTGAAATAAAAGGAAAAGTTACAGAACCAGCTTTCCACACATTAATTTTACAAGGTGCTAATGGTCCTATCCCATTCATCCTTGAAACTGGAGAAATTAATATTGCTATTGACAAAGATAGTATCCACAAATCTAAAATCTCTGGAACTTACAACAACGACGAGTATTTTGCTTTCATGGAAGAAATGAATAAAACTCAAAAAAGTTTAATTGATTTCCAAAAAAAGAACAACGAAAAAATGAAACAAGCTCAACAAGCGCAAGATACAGCAACTATCAATGGCTTGATGAAACAGTACATGGAAATTCAGAAAGAAGTACAAGAAAGCAGCAAAAAGAAATATTTGACTTATGCTGAAGGTCACCCAAAATCTTTCATTACAGCTTTAATTATCCAAAGTTTATTGAATGATCCAACAGCTGACATGAAAAAATTAGAAGGACTTTACAACGGTTTGGATGAGTCTTTAAAAAACACAGCTCCAGGAAAAGAAATCAAAACTAGATTTGGCCAAGCAAAAATGCCGTCTGTTGGTGCTACAGCTCCACCAGTAGGCAGCGCTAAATGAAGAGCAGATTTTTCGGCTCCAAATCCAGAAGGAAAAGTAGTTTCGCTTAAGGAAAGCTTAGGCAAAGTAACTATCGTAGATTTCTGGGCTTCTTGGTGCGGACCATGCCGACAAGAAAATCCTCATGTGGTAGCTCTATACAAAGAGTTTCATTCTAAAGGATTAAACATTGTTGGAGTATCGTTAGATAAAGATGCGGCAAAATGGAAAGAAGCTATCGCAAAAGACGGTTTAACTTGGACTCATGTTTCAAATCTTAAATTTTGGGACGAGCCTATTGCGAAACAATACAATGTTGAGTCTATTCCAGCAACTTTTATTCTAGATGCATCAGGAAAAGTGGTAGCTCAGGACTTAAGAGGCGCTGAACTTAAAGCAAAAATCCAAGAATTGTTAGCTAAATAATTCTACATTCAAAATAAAACAAAAAAATCTCCCTAGCGGAGATTTTTTTGTTTTGTGGCATATGTGTCATTCATAAAGTCAATCTTCATAAGGAAACAACTCTCGTTTAAATATCAATGATGTTTAAGGATAGAATAGATCCAATATAAAACAGTATCTAATAATTGTTTTTCCTTTCTAAATTTACTCAAAAGCCCAATAAAAATAATGGCTACAAGTTTTTATTGAATAATAAATCTATAGCGGAAAACCGTAAAACACAATAAGAATATTCTTATTTAATAAAATAAATTTAAAAAAACACAATTTAAATGTTTTTTATTTTATTCAATTCCAATGAATTAAAAAACAACCTTAAAATAACTTAAAATTAAGTCCTTTATTTGTTTGGAAATGTAGAAAACGTTCCTATCTTTGCAACCGCTTACAACAATAAGCGCAACGCTAGAGATTCGGGGAGATACTCAAGCGGCCAACGAGGGCAGACTGTAAATCTGCTGTGAAAACTTCGCAGGTTCGAATCCTGCTCTCCCCACGGAAAGGCCGAAAAGCCTGAAAATTTAAAGTTTTCAATTTTTTCAAAAAGCCACAAAAAACGTAATAGAGCCTGCAAATCGTGAAATTCGCAGGCTTTTTTGTTTTATTGCATTTTCAGACATTTTTATTAAATTTTGTAACCGTTGTTATAATCCATTTCTAATCCTAGCCTTGCAATTTATGTTGTTTCCCTAAGTGCCTGAAATTCATTTCTGCTTAATATCATTATGAAGATTCAAAAATCTTAAAGTAGGAAAACCAGACCTTTGATTAGCAAAAAGACTAACTATCTTAGGAGAATCATAACACAGCGATTATAAATCTCTTGCCGCAATATTCAGCACTCGGATAGGAATGTTGCCTCTTGGCAAAACAAATTTTGGCAATGCTACAAATCATCTAAAGTTGCCCAATGCCTTTTCAAGCATATATTTTTCCTGTATGCAGTCCTCTTTCAGTGAGTCAAGAGTGGATTCCAATGAAGGGTTATACTCTTCAATGTGAATGGCAAAATTTCTGGTATATTTTACTTTATTTCTAAAACGGTCAAGGTGCCGCTGAGCTTCCATAATATTTGTATTCATATACTCACGTTCATCTTGAGGACAAGAGTCCACGATCTCGCTCTGCTGTTGGATAAGATACTGCGCAGAATTCATTATGCTATCTGCCTCCTTATCCAATGAAAGCCATTTTTTAACCGTCTTGCTGTCTATGCTTGAAAGCTGGACCGAATTCGGATCACTGTCATTTTCGATAGAATCCATCAAATCCTTTTTCTGGCAGCAACATAATAAAAATGCACCAAGAGCAGGCAATATAATCTTTGTCTTCATATCTTGTTTTTAGATTTCACTTTCCGCATAACGTCTTGGACCTTATCAATCTTCTTTACTCTTTCTTGATGCCAATCCTTTTCCTCTTGTCGATTTGATATTCTCCAATACAGGAAGATTCTCTGGCAAGGCTTCACCCATTTGCTCGATGGCATGACGGGTTTTTAATCCTACTGCAAAATGGGTACTGTTGGCATCAATGCTATTTTTGGTGTCGCCTTTATTGAGCAGCTCAGCAGTCTGTTTTACTCGGAATAAATTCACCGCTAATTCAGTGCTATCCATATGATCCAAAATGTTCTCATTAGGGCCAAGTTCACTTATTTCCCGAATCGCTTTTGCATCCAGCCCTCCATAAAGACCACGGTATCCATGATTTTGAAATAACGCATAATCCTGCGGTTTTACGATACCTGCTTTACGCGCCAAGCCTGCAAGCTTAAGATTTTCCTTAGCCAGTTCATTTCGGAGAAAAAATCTCCTCTTCTTTAAAATTTTTAACGTATTGCTTTTTTGCATCCTATCAACTTCTGCAAATCGGGTCTGCGCTGCCATATAGGATTGTGCCACCGCAACAGGCTTTAAAACAGGATCGGCATTCTGTATGATAAGATAACAGGCATAACGTGACAGATTTACGTCATTATTTTCAGGAGCCTCCTTTTTTCTGTTTTTTTGTGCTTCACTTTGCTTAAAATGGAGTTCGTGACTCTGCCACGCATTCCGACAGGCTGTTTCAGCTTTTTCAATGACTTTTACAAATAATTTAAAATCAGTATAGCCCAAAAGGCCTGCAAATTGCTTTGCACTCCAAAATTCATTGCCGGCTTTGTCATATCGGCGTATTTTATCAAAAACCGATATACTTCTTTTTGTTGTTTTCTTTGTTTCCATAGCGCTGTGAAATGTATCCGTGACAGGATATGCATCTCCCGTCAGCTGTTTTAGCAATCATTGGTAAGGCAAATTTCATTTATAAATCAGCGCTGAAAAATGACCTTCATCACAAAAATGAAATCCGTTATCTTAAAATATAAAAAGGGCTGTGACAGCCATCATTTTGAGCCATACTGTGATATTCTACCTTTATTCCATTACAGTCCATAATACGACAATCTGATTTAACATAAAATGGAAAAACTTATCTTAAAATTTAGCGAAATTGGAATTGATGATATCAATACAGTTGGAGGAAAAAATGCCTCTTTAGGTGAAATATACAACAACCTCACTACTAAAGGAATCCGAATTCCTAATGGGTTTGCCATTACCACTAAAGCATATAAATATTATATGGAATACAACAAACTCAGGGTTCCGTTGCAGGAACTGCTTGCCTCCTTAGATTCGTCTGGATTTACCAATTTAACAGAAATTGGATCAAAAGCAAGAAAGCTGATCCTTCAGGGTAGATTTCCTTTGGATTTGGAAGCCAGCATAACGGCGGGTTATAATTCCTTATCGAATGATAAAAAAAGAGATTTTGCCGTAGCGGTTAGAAGCAGTGCAACGGCAGAAGACCTCTCTAATGCGAGTTTTGCAGGACAGCACGATTCTTATCTCAACATAAAAGGCAGCGTTGCTTTAATTTATGCGGTGAAATGCTGCTTTGCCTCGCTTTACACAGATAGAGCCATTAAATACAGACACGATAAAGGATTTGATCACAACAAAGTTTTTCTTTCTGTAGGAATACAGCAGATGGTGCGTTCCGACTTGGGCTGTTCCGGTATAGGTTTTACCCTTGAGCCTGAATCGGGCTTTCGCGGCGTAGTCCACCTTGCCGGCACATGGGGACTCGGAGAAACAATTGTACAAGGTACTGTCACACCTGATGAGTTTATCATATTTAAACCTTCTCTTAAAAACAGCAGGAAAGCGATTCTGCAGAAAAATCTCGGAAGCAAAAGCAAAATGCTCGTTTACAATGAGAATGCATCAGGCACCAATTCTACAACTCTAAAAATAACGCCCAGAAAATACAGCGAGAGTTTTGTTTTGGAGGACTTAGAAATAGAAAACCTAGCAAGATGGGCAGTAATTATTGAAGATTACTATCAAAAACCAATGGACTTTGAATGGGCCAAAGATGGATGCAGCGGCGAACTTTACATCATCCAGGCAAGACCCGAGACAGTCCACTCCACTACCCGACCATTGTCTGTCAAATCTTATACATTACAAAATAAAGGACAAGTGCTCACTACGGGCGAAGCAGTTGGTCAGGCCATATCAGCCGGCATTGCAAGGGTATTGCATTCTCCAGCAGAACAAGAATTGGTGCAGGAAGGAGATATTCTAGTAACAGATAATACCAGTCCTGACTGGGATCCAGTGCTGAAAAAAGCAGCAGGAATTATTACCAATAAAGGAGGAAGAACAAGCCATGCTTCCATTGTCGCCAGAGAACTGGGAACTCCTGCGATCGTAGGAACATCCAATGCCACACAGGCAATTAAAAATGGCGATTATATTACTCTGAGCTGCGCAGAGGGTAAAACCGGCTATGTATACAGAGGCAAACTTCAATTTATTTGTTCAAGTACAGAACTCGATACTCTCCCTCTGCCAGAAAAACCTAAAGCGCAACTTATAATTTCTGAACCGGAAAGAACTTTCGAACTTGCTTTATTTCCCAATGATGGTGTTGGACTGCTGCGTTTGGAATTTATTATTACTCATAATGTAAAGATCCATCCTATGGCTCTGGTCCATCCAGAAAAAATTACTGATCAGAAACAAAAATTGGAGATAGAAAAATTGACCCGGAATTACCCTGTCAAAAAAGACTACCTAATAGACAAGCTCACTCAGGGGATTGGGGTAATTGCAGCAGCTTTTTATCCTAAGGAAGTCATTGTCAGGATGAGCGATTTTAAAACCAATGAGTATGCAGGACTCTTAGGCGGTTCCGCTTTTGAGCGTCTGGAAGAGAATCCTATGCTCGGGTTTAGAGGAGCGTCGCGTTATTACCATGAAAACTACAGAGAAGGTTTTGAGCTTGAGTGCAAAGCTCTTAAAAAAGTGAGAGACGAAATGGGGCTTACAAATGTAAAACTGATGATCCCTTTCTGCCGCACACCTGAAGAAGGGAAAAAAGTCATCGCGATTATGAGGGATTACGGGTTAAAGCAAGGTGAAAACGGCCTTGAAATATATGTAATGGCTGAAATACCCTCAAATGTTATTCTTGCGAAAGAATTTGCCGAAATTTTTGACGGTTTTTCCATAGGATCCAATGATCTTACACAGCTTACCCTTGGCATTGACCGTGACTCAGCAATGACAGCGCCTCTTTTTGACGAAGAGAATCCCGCCAGCAAAAAGTTAATCAAAAAAATGATAAAAACCGCAATCAAAAAAAACAAAAAGATCGGTTTGTGCGGTCAGGCTCCGAGCGATTCAGCTTCTTTTACCGAATTTCTGGTAAAGGAAGGAATCGGAAGTATTTCCTTTAATTCTGATGCTTTGATCAATGGCATTAGAAATATAAATACGGCTGTGAACAAGAATGCTGCAATGGCACACAAAAATTCCAAAGCAAAACCGGAAAATCCGATTTAGACAGAAAAAAACACTTCGAATCGAGCATTTAAAAAAGCCATATCATTGAAAATCAAAAACTTTTAACGATATTTGCTATTGAGTAATTCCATTGGCAATGAAAAATCAGGCACTGTTAAATGCCATAATTGAAAATGCAATAGACGGCATTATTACAATTAATGACAAAGGTATTGTAGAGTCGATAAATCCTTCGGCGTGCCGGCTTTTTTTGTATGAACCCAACGAGGTAATAGGCCAAAATATTTCGATACTCATGCCCTCTCCAGACAGGGAAAAACATGACTCTTACTTGGAAAGTTATCTATCTTCAGGAATTCCGCATATTATCGGTTATGGGCGGGATGTTCTGGGACGAAAAAAAGACGGCAATATATTTCCCTTCCGCCTCGGAGTAAGTGAAGTCAAATTTGAAAATCAAAGAATTTTTGCAGGTTTTATACACGACCTCAGCCATCAGAAGGAAGCCGAAAGTCGGCTGATGCAGTATACCCAGCATTTGGAAGAGCTTGTTAAAGACCGGACTCTGATCTTAAATGAAACCATTGAGGCTCTGACAAACGCTAAAGAAGAAGTAAGCACTACATTGGAAAAGGAAAAAGAACTCCATCAGATCAAAAGCAGGTTGCTATCAATGGCTTCGCACGAATTCAGAACACCTTTAAGCACCGTACAGCTTTCCGCTTCCTTACTTCAGCGCTACTCAGAAGAGCTGGGCCATCCTAAAATCGATGCGCATATAAGAAAAATCAAAAGTGCCGTTTCCAATTTAACTGCAATACTGGATGATTTTCTGCTTCTTGAAAAAGCAGAAGCCAATAAAATAACGCTCCAGATTTCTTGTTTTGATCTTCAGGCATTCATAAAAGAGATAATAGGAGAACTTAAGCTGCTGACCAAAAAAAAACAGAAAATAATCAGCATCCCAAATAACGAAATCACATTAGTAAAACTCGACAAGAATCTGCTTAAAAACTGCATTATAAATCTAGTATCCAATGCAATAAAGTATTCAGGCGAAGAAACCGAGATTGAAATTTGGACCACTTTTGACAGCAGTAAAATTACCATCAATATAAAAGATAACGGTATAGGCATACCTGAGGAAGATCAAGAACATCTGTTTGAAGCTTTTTTTAGAGCCCACAATACAGGGACAGTTCCAGGCACTGGTTTGGGGCTTCACATTGTATCGCGTTATGTAAAAATTATGAACGGCTCAATATCTTTTAAAAGCGCTGTTAATAAAGGAACCTTATTTATTATTGAATTGCCACGTTTATGAGTAAAGTACTTATCATTGAAGATAATGAACACATTAGAGAAAATGTAGTTGAAATACTTGAACTTTCAGGCTATGAAGTATTTGATGCAGAAAATGGAAAAAAAGGCGTTGAAATTGCCTTGAAAAACATTCCCGATATTATCCTGTGCGATATTATGATGCCTGAACTGGATGGTTACGGCGTGCTTCACATCTTGCAGAAAAATGCCCAGACCCAGGCTGTTCCCATAATATTTTTAACTGCAAAAACTGAAAGAGCGGATATAAGAAAAGGCATGGAGCTTGGCGTAGATGATTACCTCACAAAGCCATTTGACGATCTAGAACTTTTGAGGGCTATAGAAGCCCGCCTCAAAAAAAAAGATGCACAGCAACTTTTCTACGGGCATACGTCCGAAAATCTCAAGACAATTATTTCCAGAGAGGATGGACTTTTAAAACTTAAAGAAATTATGCTGGATCGAAATTCGAGAAAGTATAAAAAAAACCAGTATATACACTGTGAAGGCGATCATGTAGGAGGAATATATTATATTATAAGCGGTAAAGTCAAGACTGTAAAACTTACCGAAGAAGGTCGTGAACTTATTACGGGCATTTACAAAGAAAATGACTATCTAGACATCAGCATTTTATTTACAGGCAATCTCTACCTCGATACAGCAATTGCGATGGAAGATACTGAATTGAGTTTTCTTCCCCTTGAACAGCTCGACAAATTGCTATTCCTATACCCTGACGTTGGCACCAAATTTATAAAGATTCTCTCCAAAGACATGAGGGATAAAGAAACACGTCTTTTACAGATTGCCTATATGTCTGTCAGAAAAAGAATTGCACAGGGAATTGTACATTTATTACAGCAGCATAGCAGGGACGGCTCTACAATAAAATTCAGCAGGGACGATCTTGCCGCTTTTTCAGGTACCTCTCCAGAAACAGTCAGTCGCACTCTTACTGATTTTAAAGAAGAGGGATTAATTGAAAAGACAGCTGGCACTATCCATATTCTGAATTTAGAAAAACTGAGTAAAATTAGAAATTGATTTTTAATGACCAGCATCACTTTTTCAGCTGATCTGCCTCATTCTCCGGCTTTCTAATGTGTAGTACTTTTGAGTCATTCATTTCAGAAATGTTCAACTTAAAATTTTTAAACAATGACAACATTAGTTCCAACACAGAAAAAAAACAGCTCTCAACTGAGCGTTTTTGACGATTTTTTCAGCAGCCGTTTTCCTGATTTTTCTCCATTTTTCAGTTTTGGCAATCAAAATGGAATATTCACGGCTCAAGCAAATATAATTGAAAACAGTAATGATTTTGAAATAGAAATCGCCGCTCCAGGTTTTAAAAGCGAAGACTTCAAAGTAGAAATAAAAGACGGAGTCTTACATGCAAGTGCAGAAAAAGAAGAAGAATCTGAAGAAGAAAATAAAAATTTCAGAAAAAAAGAATTTTCTTTCAGTTCTTTCAGCCGTGCCTTTGTGCTTCCTGAAAATATAAACTCAGATAAAATTGATGCCAAATATAAAAATGGGGTATTAAAACTGGCACTGCCCAAAAAGAAAAGCAGTACTGCTAAACCTGTACAGCATATCAAAGTGAACTGATTCTGAAATCAGGATGACTCTGGCAGCCATCCTGATTTTACAGTAGTAGATAATCTTAACCAAACTGTCTGTTATGAAAGTTACTAAACACTCAGGGCATATTGTACCGTTTGACAAATCCAAACTAAAGCTTTCACTTCAAAAATCGGGTGCTGCTCCTGCCCTGATAGAACAGACTTTACAGCTTATCGAAAACCAGCTTTATGACGGCATCACTACAAAAGAAATATACAAACTAGCTTTCTCAACCCTAAAAAAAGCTTCAAATGGGCATGCTGCCAGATATAATCTGCGGTATGCCCTACAGCTGCTTGGGCCTGATGGCTTTTTCTTCGAAAAATTTATTTCGAGACTATATGGTGCAGAAGGATTTCAGACTAAAACGAATCTGGCGCTACAGGGAAAATGTGTCTCACATGAAGTTGACATTGCTCTTAAAAAAGAAAATAAAATCTGGATGGTGGAATGTAAATTTCACAGTAGCAGAGAGAGCGCTTCGGATGTAAAAGTTCCAATGTATATATTATCGCGTTTCAATGATCTTAAAGCACGGCAGCATACTCTTTTCTCTGGAAAGGAAACTTTCAGCTCCTGCATCTTGGTAACCAACAACCGTTTTACAAAAGATGCTGAAACTTTTGCAGTCTGTTCTGGAATTGAGCTTTTGAGCTGGGATTTTCCTAAAGACAACGGCATTAAAAACAAAATAGACCAAGGAATGCTTTATCCTGTTACCTGCCTCACAACCCTCTCTCTTGTTGAGAAAGAAAAACTGCTTATTTTGAATCAGACACTGGTCAGGGATATTGTCAATGACTCTAAAAATCTTTCAATAATAGGACTGAGCGAAAACAGGATCAGAAATGTATTAAAAGAGGCTTCGCAAATTTGTAACTTTATTTAAAATGAAAATAAAATTTATAGGAGGTGCTGGAACAGTTACAGGCTCTAAAACACTAATAGAAAGCAATGGCATTAGAATATTGGTGGACTGCGGTCTTTTTCAGGGTCTTAAAGTACTCAGGGAACTTAACTGGCAACCTCTGCCGGTTCCCGCTTCAAGCATTGACTGCGTGCTGCTGACGCATGGCCACTTAGATCATTGCGGCTGGCTTCCGAGGCTTGTTGATCAAGGTTTTAAGGGCAAAATATATTGTACAGCCCCAACAAAGGAAGTTGCCGAGCTCGTATTAATTGACAGTGCCAAAATACAGGAAGAAGAAGCTGAGAGAGCTAACCAAAAGCAGTATTCAAAACATAATCCTGCAGAACCGCTTTATACGTTACAGCAGACAGAATGCGTTTTTCCACTTTTTAAAGTTGTTCCTCTCAATGATTCTATTGTTATAGCCAATGATATTACAGCCATTTACTCCAATGCTGGGCATATAATTGGCGCCTGCAGTATAACAGTAAGCATAGAAGGCAGAAAATTGGTTTTTTCAGGTGATATAGGCCGTGACGATGATGTTTTAATGTATGCCCCTCAAAAACCAGTTCAGGCCGATTATGTATTTTTAGAAAGTACTTACGGTAATCGGCTTCATCCTGAAATTGATTCCAAAAAAGAACTTGAAAAATATATTACCAGTACAATAAGCTTTGGTGGAACAGTAATAATTCCAGGATTTGCCGTAGAACGCACCCAATCTATTATGTATCTTCTCTGGCAACTTAAAAAAGAAGGACGAATTCCGAATGTGCCTTATATTTTGGATACTCCTATGGGCACAAGTGTGCTGAGCATCTTTTTAGAGAATCCAAAGTGGCATAAACTCTCAATTGACGACTGCCATCAGATGTGCGGCATGTTTAAAATAGTTTCGGAATTTGAGCAGACCATGAGAATAATTGAAGATCCGCAGCCTAAAGTTGTTTTGGCAGCAAGTGGTATGGCTACTGGTGGCCGGGTCTTGTCATACTTCGAACACTATCTTCCTATGGAGAAAACAACTGTTATAATTGCAGGTTATCAGGCGGAAGGTACCCGCGGAAGAAAACTTCTGGAGGGGGCAGATGAAATAAAAATATTTGGAAATTATTGTAAAGTGAATGCTAAAATCTTGCATATAGAAGGATTATCGGCTCACGCGGATCAGAAAGGTCTTGCAAACTGGCTTTCTAATCTTACCTATGCTCCAAAATGTGTGTATTTGGTTCATGGCGAAAATGAGCCTGCAGACGAGCTGCGGATTAAAATTAGGGAGAGATATGGATACCAATGCAATGTCGCTTTAATGGGAAGCGAGATAGAAATTTAAATTTAACCTAAATTAAAAGCATCCGTAAAAAACATGCATCCATATAATGTAAAAAAGCAATTCGAAATCAAATAGCGAAAATTGTTTTGTCCACATTTTTTTTTGCGCAGCTTTCTAATAAAAACCTGAGAGTCACAACCACTTTTTTACTCAACAGCTACTTTAGGAAATATATGAACCCTTATATTTAAAGCATTTAGCACCAGACTATGTCGTCTGCACAATGAAAATATTTTCAGGGCTTTATTTATCTGTCCACTATTGCTAATTACTACTGCTGGCCTGATCAGGATATCTGTAATTTCGGATGTTTCATCTGATATTGAAAATGTTGCTCTGCCAATACTGTTGAACTTTTTATAATGAATCCCTTTATTTTTAGCCATCTTTAAATACGCTGTCATGTAGGAGCTCAGAATAGAAGCAATAAAAAGATGCTCCGCCGTCCAGACATCATCTTTAACAGGACTCAGACAGCAGTGCGCAGCTACTTGGAGCTTATCCTCAAAAAGCACTGAGCGTAACTCTGCATTTTGATCCTCTTTCCAAAGAAGGTCTACCTGATAATCTTTTGAAGTTTCCATGATAATTCTAGCTTGGCTAATTACCGTAATTTCATTTATGCTAAGATTGATTTAAAAAACATACCGCACGCCTCTAAATTAATCATTTACCGATTAAGACTAAATGATTCCCATCACTTTTCCCAAGGCTATCAAAAGATAACACCATCCAAAACCATTTCAAGAGATGATGCACATCATTTTTAATTCCAGCATATTAATGCAATTTTACTAAACAGAAATTAAAAAAAACAAATTACAATTTCTGTTTTCCCACCCATAAAAAGATATGGGGAGTAATAACTAAATGACTGGCCATGAAAAATCATAAATTAATTATAGCGCACTTTCAAACCCAGCAGCAGGCAGAAAATGCAATAATAAAATTGAAAAAATACGGTTATGACATTACCAAATTATCAATTATTGGCACAGAATGTTATATCCAGCGGAATGTTGTGGGCTACTACACTATATATGACCGGATGGAGAAATGGAGTTCTATAGGATTATTTGCTGTGGGTTTAACTTCAATAGTATTTGGCTCCTTATTCTTTTTTAACCTAATGAACATTTCTGCTATCAAAATGCCCATCATATACGCTTGTATAGCAATACTTACAGCAGCTTCAATATCTCTTATTGCTATAGCTTTTTCAAAAAATAGAGTCATTGAATATAGAACTGAAATCAGAGCTCGAAAATTTATGCTGTGCGCCGACGATTCTTCTGATAAAATTAAAAAAATACAGACCATACTTGAGGTGCATCTTCCAAAAGAAAATTCACCTTCTGCAAAAGAAAATCAGATGATTCTGGAAAACTAATAAAAACAGAGCAAAGAATTTTAACGATTAACTATCATAAATTAGAAATAAAATGAAAACAGATGAAGAATTACAAAGAGATGTGCAGAATGCCATAAAATGGGAACCGCAGCTTCATGCAGCAGAAATTGGAGTGACTGCCAAAAATGGCGTAGTGACCCTTATGGGAACAGTCGACGCCTATTTCAAAAAAAGTGAAGCGGAGAATGCCGCTAAAAACGTTGATGGTGTGCGAGCAGTTGTAGAGGAAATTGAAGTCAAATATTCCAACAGTGCAAAATCAGACAATGATATTGCTAACGACGTACTAAAAGCTCTTATTGACTGCTGGTCAGTACCTAATGAGAATTTAAAAGTAAAAGTAGAAGATGGATGGATTACACTGGAGGGCAATCTTACTTGGAATTACCAAAAAAAAGCGGCGGAAAAAGCCATATCGTATCTTACAGGCGTGAGAGGAGTCACCAACCACATCAAAATCAAGTCTGAAATTCAAAATGAGATTGACAAAAAAGATGTTGAAAGAGCTTTGAAAAACAACTGGACACTGCACTCTCAAAATATATTAGTGCGTGTAGATGGCACGACAGTTATTCTTACTGGAGCTGTTTCATCGCTTTACCAAAAGGATCTTGCCGAAAAAACAGCATGGAAAACTCCAGGTGTATGGTCAGTTGATAACCAGCTGGTTGTCCAACACAAATATTCTCCAGCTTTATAATAGCTAGAAATGCAGTCTTAATTCATAATATGCCAAAACCTTTCTGAAAAGAAAATCAATGAAGCTTAATTTAAATAATCGGCATCATACTTTTATTGGAGATATATGGGCATGGGATATTTTGCTAAAAAAAAACAAATTTTAAAATTTAATAGCTATGCTTATTTTATCATTCGTGGGGATAATCTTATTAGTAGTAATGATTTTTGTTTTTGTTCAAAATGCAAAAGACAAAAAGACACACGAGGAAGATTTAAAAAGGGATCTGAATAACTATGACGAGGAATCTGAATTGCACGATGTCGAATAATTAAGGAAGACAGTTTCTTTTGAAATTTTTAAAATAGCAGCTAATGAAAACACTACTCATTTATTCGCTTTTTGCCATTTCGGCAATTCTTCTATGTTTGAATCGCTATACTGCGTTATATATTAATAATTCTATTCTGCATTTTTTAATATTCTATACAGCAGTTTTTACTTTCACATTAATAATCGGTCGGTTTACAGACAGACTAAAAACTACAGCGTCGAGAATTATTACTGCATTGATCATAGCAATATTATGTTTTCTGAATTCTTTTTTAACATGGCCTGGAGACTGGAAAACACAGACTGTTCTATATCAGAGCAAAAAAACGCCCCAGAGAACAATAGAATTTCAAATGAGAGGTGACCGCTTTTCTTTTGGCTATAAAAAACGAATCGTAAACCGTCTGAAACTATTTCCTGCATTTGATTGGACATCAGACATTGATACTGCAAAAATTGACTCCGCAGAATGGAAAAAAGTTGATAAATATTTAAACGAAATGAAATTAACTGAACAGAAGAAGTATGATGCTCTTTTCTAATTTTCTGCATATTATAAATTAAAATCATGAAAAAGATATTGGTTACTACAGATTTATCCCAAAACTCAAAAACAGCTGTACGTTTTGCCATACAGCTTGCTTCCCAGACTCCTTATGAGCTAGTCTTCTATCACGCTGACACCTCATTTGCAATAGACCCTTTCTCGGCTGTAACCTTTGCGACTCTTCGCGCTGCAGACAATAAAGAACTTATGAAATTTGTAAACACACTTTACAAGCAGACCGGAAAAATTTCAGGCAAAATTAGTTTTATCACTGAGAGCAGGCTCGATGTTAGCAGTGCCATAATTGAATGCGCGGCAAAAGTCAAAGCAGATTATATTTGCATAGGCACTCGTGGTGGGGGACTGATCAATAAATTGTTAGGCACACATGCTTCTAGAATTTTAAATGACTCCCCTATTCCTATCTTTGTGGTGCCACGCCATTACCGAACAAAAACTATCAGCTCCGTATTCTACCCCTCCGATATTGAAAATTTTTCCCATGAAATCCAGTTAGTCAAAAAAATCTCATCATTATTTGATGCTAGAATTTCAGTTTATCACTATAATTATTTTAAAAATGAGCAGGATATTAAAAATAAATTAAATAGCATTGAAGACAAATATAAATCGGAAAGAATCGTTTTTTATTTTAAAAAACTTCCCGCTGAACAGTCTCTTCACAGAAGTATTCAGATTGACATCATAGTCACAAAACCATCTCTCATTGTTATGTTTGCAAAAGAAGACAGAACTTGGTTTGAGCAGCTCCTCCAGCCACTTAAAAGTTCCGAAAAAGGCTTTGATACTAGGACACCTATGTTGGTTTTCAGAAAAGAATAAAAAATAGGCAGGCCATTATTTTATGGTCTGCCTTTATTGTTTTAAAAATTAAAATCACTTTTTAATTAAGTCACTTTAAGGGAGCTCATAAACATCCAATTCACACAAGGCCGCTTCAAGTCTCATTTTTTCCTGAAGGTAATCAATCTTCAAAGAATCTAATGTGTGGCTTACATCTTGATCAAAGTGGTCTATGCTTACCTCGTAATCTTTGATATAAGCAACCTTCTGTTTCAACCGATCTAGATGATATTGGGCTTTTACAACATTATTTTTATTTCTTTTCGCTGCTCTAGGATTGTCTATCTCTTTCTCAATCATGGATTCTGCTGAGGCAATAATACTGTCAGCTTCTCTATTTAAGGAAAACCATTGCCTAAGAGTTCTTTTCTCTATATTTAGAGCCTGAATCGAATCCTGACTAATTTCTTCTTGATTGGAATTTAGCCCATCCTGGCACGAATAAATCAATGCTGCCATCAAAGCCATTATATACAATTTTGTTTTCATGATGCTGATAGTTAAATTGTTAGTTTTCTGTAAAGTATTCCCAAACTTAATTTATATCAAAAAAAAGAGACAGAAGTAAAAGTGATGCTGGTCATTTTTGATTTAAAGCGGGAATTATAACTTTAATACTAATTTTAAGAAGAATCGAGATGAAAAAAAGTGCTTATATAGTATTGTTCTCAATATTAATCGCTCAGTGCTCAAGCACAAAAATCATTAGCACCTATAAATCAGAAGAGCCGTTTAGTCTTGAAAATGGAAAAATAGCAATACTGGCTCTGACAGAAGGACCTGATGAAGAACTGCGAAAAAAAATGGAAAATCATATGGCCGACGATTTATGTAATCTTGGGTATGAGGCGTTATCCACAATTGACTTGTTGGGTTCTGATAAGTCTAAAGTACAAGATGAAAAAGAAATATTAAAAAATCTGCAGAAAGAAAATGTAGTTTCGGTATTGACTATCGTTCTGCTTCGTCTTGATAAAGAAAAATATCATGCGCCAGCAGGTATGTATGATCTGGTAAATCAATATCGATACAGTGATTTTTATCCTTACTATGCAGCCATATATGGAAAAATATATCAGGATGGCTACTACATTAACAATACAACTTATTTCTGGGAAAGCAATCTATATAGAATATCCGATCAAAAACTGCTTTATTCGGTTCGCACAGAATCTTTTAACCCTTCGGGCATTTCAAATCTTGCCCATCAGTATGGCAAAATAATAATACAGAATATGCTTCAAGAAAATGTGATCAAAGAATTAAACTGATAAAATCATTTGCTTTCTTTAAATCATAATCAAAGCAAAGAATTTTAATGCTAGAACTAAAATTTTGGCTTTAGTCCATAACGCTTTATACTGTGTTCAATAATGAAAAGTCTGGCTTGTTCAATATCGTCTGTAAACATAAAAAGATTTAAATCCGACTCATTTATGGTTCCCTGTTTTTTCATATAATGGATATGCTCAATAAGTGCCTTATGATATTGGGTGTTAAATATAACTATTGGAAAATTTCTAATCTTTTGAGTCTGGATCAGTATCAGTGATTCAAAAAACTCATCGAGTGTCCCAAATCCGCCAGGCATTACGATAAAAGCAAAAGAGTACTTCACCAAAACTATTTTACGCACAAAAAAATGCTTTGCCTCCACCCACTTATCAAGATAAGAATTAGGAGTTTGATCAACGGGGAGCTTTATATTGCATCCCACGGATTTTCCACCTGCTTCTCTAGCTCCACGGTTTGCTGCTTCCATTAAGCCTGGTCCGCCTCCTGTCATAATCGTAAAACCAAGTTTAGCATATTGCCCAGCTGCGTGCTTTGCAAATTCATAATAGGGATGCCCTTCGCTAAAACTTGCCGAACCGAAAAAGGTTATGCAAGGTCCCACTGAATAAAGTTTTCGAAAACATCTTACCAATTCCATTAAAATAGCCGTTATGAATCTCAGTTCTGCAAATCTTGACTGCGGTCCTTCCAAAAATTTAATTTCAGCCTTTTCATTTCGATCTGCCATAGCCTATAATTTAAAATTCTGCTAAATATCTTCGCTGTTTTTTTGCTTTAACACAAATAAGGCTGTTCAAGATTTACTTTTAAATGATTTATGACTTTTATGATACCTGGGGTTTTGTAAGCAATTCTTTCTGCTTCTTCTTTCTGAAAAATAGAGCCGACAATACCAGAGAGCTGCACTGTAGCGCCAGCAACTTGAATATCAATTTCATCTGTATCAAAGGCCCAGTGTCTACGGAGTGCTTTCTCAAGTATTTCCTTCTCAGCCTGATCGCTAAGTTCTTTCTTTAGTTTTATATTATTACTCACATCCCTTACTCCAGACTGATTTCTAATTAAATCCAGAGCAGTCTCACGCTGAAAATTCCATGGAACTATCCCTTCGGCTGTTACATTTCCCTTTTCAACTGTAAGATGAATTGCTCCTTGGGGCACGACCAAGTTTTCTTTCAGCTTTTTTACGAGTCTTGTCGCAATATCCTGATCTGAAAGAGCAAAATCTTTATCGATTTTCACTTCAATTTCGTCCACAATTGCAGCCACGCCTCTGATTTTCTTTGTAGCATGAAGAGCTTCAGTCTTTTTTATCAGATTCTCGACCGTTCCGGTCAGAGTAACAATTCCTTCTTTTACAATTACCCCAATTTCTGCTGCATGTAGCATTGGTTCAAATTTTAATGCTTCCTGTATTTCCTGCTGTAATGCCTCATTATTTTTCATACCTTTTTAGTTTAATTATTCATTCTCAATTAAATTCCACCAAAATTTCATTGTCTACGTACCATACTCCTGGGGTATTCCAAGCAATTCTCTCTGCTTCCTCTTTTTGGAAAAGTGAATCGACAACTCCGCTAAGAAAAATAGTTTTGCCATCTACTCTAACCTTAATATTATCGACATCCAGCAGCCAGCTACGGCGAAGCGCTTTTTCAACAACTTCTTTTTCCATTTCATTTTTAATCTCGGCCTGTATCTTTATTTCATCAATTACTCCTCTGACTCCGTTCAGATAGCGGATTGCATCATCGGCTGCTTTTCTTTGGAAGTTCCAGTGCAAAATTCCTTTAAGAGTGACCCACCCGTCTTTCACTGAAATGGTCAGTTTGTGATCTGGAACAGCCCAGTTTTCATGCAGGGCTTTAGCTACCGAATTTTTAATTTCTGCGTCACTCTTAATATCTGAAATAAATAAATCTACTTTGACATTATTGATTACACTTTTTACACCAGAAATCTTTTTTATGACGTATTCTGCTTCTTTCTTCTGTGCGTAGGTATCTACCATTCCTCCAAGGCTGACCTGACCATCATCAACCTGCACATCGATCTCTGTTGTTTGAAGCAGAGGTTCCCATTTGAGGGCGTCTTTGACTTCCTTTCTTAAGATATCATTATCTTTTTTCATGGCATCTTTTTTTAATGAGTACTTTAATTACGCATAAAGTATTCTTTTATGCGTTAAGCAAAATTGAAAAAAGAATTGCGTACAAAAAATGACCTGCATCAGTCTTAAAAATGACCTCAATCATATATTGAGAATTCATAATCAGCTAAATTTAGTGTAATTTATAAAATTGATAATCAACATAATAACACAATTAAAATGGACTTAATACTATTCCGCTACATTTTGGACAACTCATACCATCACTAACTTTGGAACACTATGCCGCATTTTTACTCATTTTAGCTCATTTAAGGCAACATTAAAACAAAAAAGATGAGCATTACTTCTCATCTTTAAATTATTCATTTCTAAAATTTATTCCATTTCAAAAGGTTAGAATTTCAAAATCTCATATCACTAATTTTGAAACACTACTGAATCGTGGCTGTTTCAGTTTTCTTTGCCTTGATACTGCGGTCTTTATTACAGCTTCAATGTCAATCCAATGCCCGGAGAAAATCCTGAAACATTCCCGCCTCCAATCTCTACATAAACGCCCCACTTATCATTCCAAAACCATCTTCCGCCTATCTGTAGGCCAACATTAAAATCACTTTCATCGTGCCCGTTATTATCATGGTCATCTCTCAAATCGAAAGAATAGCCTACATTAGCTCCGCCATATACATCCCAAGCATCATCGGTAATGCCAAATACATGATCGAAATAATAATTTCCCTTTACTCCAGCATTGAGCCAGTCAAGATCCAGGGTTGTTCCGACTCCAGGGGCAATGGTAATATCCCTATGGACCGGTATTTCATAATTAATGCCTACAAGGCCAAAGTTCAATTCTTTTCTTGCCTGTCCAAAAGCACTTGCAAAACCTAATACCACAAAAACTGATAAAGCAATTTTTTTCATATTCTTTTTTTTTTAATGTTACACTTAAATTCAACTATAATTAACCGATAAATCCTAAAAAACAGAGATAAGATAATTTTAAGTCCAAAAAATAGAGTTTTTATTAGTGTTTATTAGACCAGAAATTAAACTATCTATTGACTTAAATCGCCATAAGCCGTGAGGCGACAATTATTTGAGATTAGCATGACCTTAAAATTAAAGCCTTAAAATTTAAACGAACGCCTATTCTCGTTTTATCTTGTTTCATTTTATAAGATGAAACCAAATTGCCGCAATATGGGACAGCATTTGGAACTTTATCATTAAGAACTACAGTAACCCACAACACAATAAACTATTAAAAAATAAAAATTAGCAGTTCTATTTTTTTCAAGAATCCTCCTTTATTAATTTCGGCTGCATTCTTTATCAGGGAAAACTTTTTACTTTTATTACTTTCCTTTTTATCTGTTGCTGTAAAAGATATTGCAATCTCAGCATGCTTTTTTTTTTTACTTCAAGCCCTGTTTTTTTCATTCCTAAAAATTAATCAGATCTTAAGCGTGCTTAGAAAGTAAGGCTATTGTTATTTTCTAAATAAGACTCGAAAATGGCTAAATGCAGTTTGGTCTGCTAATCATTATTTTTTTTAATGACTAGCAGACCAAACTCAATATTTAGACTATTTTATTTAAATAATTTAGAAGCAAACTGATGAAGGCATCTTCTCCAAGTGAGCCATTCGTGTGCCGTTTCAGGCGATTCGTAATATACATACTTAATTCCCTGCTGCTCTAACATGGTCCGAAAGGCACCAATTGATTTAGGAAACGGAGCAGGTTCTTTTGTTCCTAATCCGAGCCAGAAAAGTTTAATTTGCTTGTTTAAAGCGTTTCCATCTTTATACTTTCCATTTAAAAACGTAGAAGCATCAATCGCATCAGAACTTGGATAATTTGCTGTACCGCTAAATCCTCCATAATAGGCAAAAGTATCCAAATGATTCATCATAATTCTCATGGTCTGATTAGCTCCCATTGAAAGCCCCGCTATAGCCCTGTTTTCACGTTTTGGAATGGTACGGAATTTAGCATCAATCATAGGGATAACTTCTGTAATAAGCACATCTTCAAAAATAGATTCCTTAGATTGGTTTTTATCTGAATTACCATCTTGAGCTTTATAAGCATAACCATTGTCCATCACAATAATCATCGGCACTGCTTTTTTTGAGGCAATCAGATTATCTAAAATCAAGTTAGCTTTTCCTTGTGCAGACCAGCCTGTTTCATCTTCAAAACTTCCATGCTGCAGATAAAGCACTGGATAACGCATTTTTGTATTTTCGTTATAACCCTCTGGAGTATAAACAAAACAGCGTCTAAAAGAATTGGTAAGTTTAGAAAAATAAATATTTTCACTTACCAAGCCGTGAGGCACATTTTTTAAGGCAAAAAAATCCTGATCTTCTGAAGGAATTTCTATACCGCTCCCCCATCTTCCTGCACCATAAAAATAAAGACTTCCTGGATCTGGAACGGAAGCGCCATCGATATTTAACTGATAATAATGAAATCCTTCATCTTGCGGATTTGACTCTCCTGTCCACACACCCTTATCGTCTTTTTTCATGTCGTATTTTACACCGCCAATGTCCAGCTGTACTTTGCTTGCATTTGGAGCCGAAATACTAGCGCGAACACGTCGCTGCGAATTAACCTGAGGAAATATTCTTTCTGGCTGATTCACTGCTGAAGGTTTAAAATCTTCAGTTATAATATGCTCAGATTGAGCGTTCACAGACTGAAAATACAAACTAAAAATTGCAATCACTGCGTTAATAGATAGTCTCATACTTATTAGTTTAATTTTTTATAAAAATTGCATCTCATTTAAACAAAAGCGGAGCTAATTCTTTGAAGCTTCTGCGCCAAGTCAAAAATTCGTGAGCTGTGTTTTCAGAGACGTAAGAAACAGCATTAAATCCTGCATCTTTTAATGTTTTTACTGCAGACTGCACTGATTCTGGTCTTTCGCGGCTGCCACAGCTTATAAAAATCAGTTTAAGCTTTGACTTATCTTTAATCTCCTCTGGCTTATAAATTCCACCGCTTAAAAGCGCATAATGAGAAAAAACATCAGGTTTGTTGAGCGTAATAGAATGCGTTTCCATTCCGCCCATTGACAGGCCAGCCATTGCGCGGTTTGCTTGATTGGAAATCGTACGGAAATTTGAATCAATGTACGGAATTAACTCGTCTACCAGAACCGTTTGAAATGGTTCTATTTTAAAACTTGCCAAACCTCCATACTTAATTTCATTTGTCATTCCGTAAGTCATTACGATAATAAATGGCTTTATTTTACCTTCTGCAATCAAATTATCCATAATTAAGTTCACGCGTCCCTGATTGCTCCAAGCCGTTTCATCTTCTCCCCAACCGTGCTGTAAATACAAAACTGGATATTTTTTGTCTTTATCTTTATGATAAGAAGGGGGAGTATAAACAAAAGCCCTGCGAGATGTATTAGTGCTTTTTGAAGGAAAAAGTACCTGTTGCACATTTCCGTGCGGAACATCTTTTAATGCATAGAAATCCTGATCATGAGCCGGAATTTCGATACCGCTTTCCCAACGTGTAGATCCGTAAAAGTTAAGCGCACCTGGATCGTTAAATACACCTCCATCAATAGTTACATGATAATAATGAAAACCTTCATCCATTGCTCCCTCTGTAGTGCCTTTCCAATAACCGTCCTGATCTTTTGTAAGGACAGTTCCTCCTTTGGTTCCGCCAAGTCCAAGACTCACTACAACCGATTTTGCTTCGGGCGCTGCAATTTGAAATCGTGCATAGCCTTGAGAATTAACTTTTGGATATTCCTGCCCTGGCTGATTTAGCACTGAAGGCTTAAAATCTTCAATAATTGAATTTGTTTTTGTCTGTGCAAATCCAACAAATCCTGATAAAAGCAATAAGATAACCATTTTATACTGTTTCATATTTTTTTTGTTTTAAAAGTTATTTTACTTCTGGAACAATAATTTGATATTTTCCGCTAAGATGCATTAGGCTAAAAAGATACATCAGTCCATCATAATAGGGATCAAAGTAACCGTCTTCGTAAGGTTCAAGCTTTGCGTTCCAAACCGCATGAACAAAATCTAAACTTTCTTTACCGGGATTGACTAATGATGCTGTTGCTGAAGTGGCTACTAATCCTATAGAATGTCTTAGCTTTTTGACAGGGCCAGCTTGAAGGATAAAGTCGGGAGTTGAACCATCCAAATTAAATTGGTCCTCAAACTTGTCTAATCCTTTCGATCTAAGAAAATCTTGAAAACGTTTGGCGTATCCTTCCTGCCATTTTTTATCCTTTCCATACCAAGTATAGTCCATTGCCACATTCATCGGAACGCGCCAAGAATCGTAACGAAATCCCGGAGGCATCCACGGAGTGGGATGCGGTTCGCCATTAAACTCAGTATAATCTGAATTTAAACCTGTTACGGGATGGCATGCATTATGTAGAAAATTACGCGAAACTTCTGCACATTCTTTATAAAATTGTTCATGGCCATCTTTAGCGTATAATGCCCATATTTCATAGAATGCTGGAACATGGTAAGAGGGATCTGTCCAGTTATAACCACCTCCTTCAGGCACAAATGAAATCTGTTTGTGTTCGGTGTTTATAATGTTATGTACATTGCCAGTGCCATCTTTTTTCCACATGGCATCTAGTATTTTTCTGGCTTCTTTGTAGTAGTCAATTCCCGTAGTGTTTCCCCATTTGTTAGAAGCAAAAAGAAGGCTTGTAACAAAATATAATTCACCATCTGAAGCCGAACCTGGAGAATTCTGCTTTTTCGTCAACGGATTGACGCTCCAAGCAAAATAACCTTCTCTTGGCCCGTCTTGATGCTGCATATATTTTACAGACCATCTCCACAAACGATCAAAAACTTCTTTCTTGTTGAGCTGAACGGCAACCATCATACCATAAGACATTCCCTCGGTACGGGCATCTTTATTTTTAATGTCAGAAGCATATCCTAAAGAATTGCCTTCTTCAAAATATATTTTATTTGGGCCTTCGAATATATCAAAATAAGCTTTGGCTACTTTCTTGTCTATTTCATTTTGGCTGTAGCCTGCTTCTTTAAAAAGGTTTCGATATTGAGGTCTTTCAGATTCTGTCGCTGCTGTTTTCTTTTTCTTCTGTGCTTTAACCGAAATTGGTGCAATAAGCATGGAGACTAGCGCCAAAACTGCAATTGCAATTAAATATCGGTTTGATTTTTTTTTATATGCAATCATATTTATCTGTTTAAATATTAATCATTCATCTGAAAACAAAATGAGATTTTTTATTTTACAGGATTTACACCTTCGACAGTCTGCACTATTTTTTGGATGCTTCCGTCTTTGTTGTAATGCATGTAATCAACGCAAATTGAACGTCTGTAACTGCCTCCTGTTGGCAAACTTCCGTTGTGATAAAAAAAGTATGACTTTCCTTTATAGTCAATAATTCCAGGATGTGTGGTAAAACTATTCTGTACATTTTCTTGGATAATTCCCTGATACTTCCATGGTCCCGTTATGCTTTTTGCAGTGCAATATTCTATCATTTCGGGTTTTGTTCCAGCGCTGGCATACACTAAATAATAAAGTCCTTTTCTTTTGTACACCCACGGTCCTTCGATATAATTTTTAGGTTTGAAAGTGGTAATTTCTCCATCCAATTCTATCATGTTTTTCTTAAGTTTTACCCATTTGCAGCTTCCATTCCCCCAAAACATATAGGCTTGTCCATCATCATCTATAAATACAGTTGGGTCGATATCATCCCAACCATACTTCATATCTGTTGTCATTTCATTTATGATAAGCGCTTTTCCAATGGCGTCTTTAAAAGGACCTGTTGGACTATCTGAAACTGCCACGCCTATTGCAGCACCTCCTTGGCTTACTTCGTCTTTTTTATGAAATGTAGAAACAAACCAATAGAATTTTCCATCTCTTTCTATACACTGAGCTGCATACGCATCACCTGTGGCCCAAGAAAATGTGCTCGGAGAAAGCGGTGCTCCATGATCTTTCCAATCTTTCATATTGGTTGTAGAAAAAACGTGCCAGTCGGACATTTTATAATTAGTATCTTCCTGAGTTGCCACATCATGCCCTGTGTATAAGTACAAAGTGCCTTTGTGGACAAGAGGAGCTGGATCTGCAGTAAAAATATCTTTGATGATAGGGTTTTGTGCTTCTGCCTGCATTGCAAATAAATTACAGAAGAGCACAAATAAAATTTTGCCTGTATTTTTCATTTTATTTGATTTAATTGAAATAATTACGAAAATGCGATTAGTTTTTTCTCCAGTTTTATTTCTGTAAACAATAAACAGCGCAGTGAAATGCGCTGTTTACAAAAAACTAACTTAACTTAACTTAACTTAACTTAACTTAACTTAACTTAACTTAACTTAACTTGACTTTATTTAACTTAAACTAACCAAAATTTAATTATCTTAATAACCAGGATTGTTATCGCTTGGTTTTATTTTAGGATTAGAAGATGTTTCTCTATTTGGTATTGGCCATAATTCACTTTTACCAGGAGTAAAACCTGTTCCTTGCAATACTGTACTTGCCAGACCCCATCTTATAAGATCATCAAAACGAGATTGCTCTCCAGCAAATTCTACTTGGCGCTCGTGTACAATTGCAGCAAAAACCGCTTCTTTTGTTGGTGCAATAGTGGTTGTCAGGTTTGCTCTGTCGCGAACTTCTTTAATGTATGCTATTGCTGCTGCCTGCGAACCTCCATCTCTTTGGTTTTCACATTCTGCTTTCATAAGCAATACATCTGCATATCGCATTACTTTAAAGTTAATGCTTGAACGTGTCGCTTCATCTTCTCTATTGTAATAGTTTTGATATTTTTTCCAACCCGCTCTTCTAATACCTGCAGAGGTAGTAAAATTACTTGCCACCATAACTTTGGTTCCTTTTAGATAAGACGAACCAGGAACATAAAAAGTATCCCCAAAGCGATTATCACCTACTTCATACGAATCTAAAAGCTCATCTGATGGGTAAACATTGTACCAGCTAAGATTTCCGTATTCCTGACCTCTAAGCGTTGACTCATCAAAACCAGTTCCGCCGCTATCACCAACAGCTCCCCATTGATCACCAGTTCCATTTTTTTCATCAAACTCAATTTCAAAAATCGATTCTTTACCGTGTTCGGTCTCTTCCATGAAGTTGTTGTAAAAATTACCTTTATCTTCAAGGCTATAACTTGTCACATTATTTAATGCTGCTAAAGCTTCATTATATTTCTTTTGATACAGCAATACTTTTCCCAATTGTGCATAAGCTACTTCTTTATTCGCTCTTCCAACTGCCTCTGAAGCTTTTGGCAAAAGATTTTGTGATGCAAATACAAGATCTTCTTCTATCAACGCATAAACCTCTGCTTTAGGGCTTCTTGCATTTCCGACAATAGTACCCGTTTTATAAATTGGCACATCTCCAAAACGTCTAACTAATAGGAAATAATAGTAGGCTCTTAAAAAATGAGCTTCTCCTAAATATTTGTTCTTTTTTTCTTGAGATAAAACAGAATTTGGAAGAGCATTGATTTTAGGCTCGTTGTCCAACACAAAATTGGCTCTTGATATTCCTGTATAACAAGATTCCCAATAGTATTGGATAATATCATTTCCTGCATTAAAAGAAAAATCCTGAAAAGGTTTCTTGTTACCTTCTAACTGCGGATTTCCTAAAGCATCATGTCCCATAAGGTCCATCGCAAAGAAAAGGTTTCTTCCATAAAGCCCTCTTGTTTGAAGGTTGGCGTACGAAGCGTTTACGGCAGATTGTACCTGCGTTTCGGTTTTAAAGAAAGTTTCAGGCGATAAAGTATTGGGATTAGTCAATTCTAATTCGCTACTGTCACATGACGTTAGAGTTAAAGCTCCAGACAGTACTATAAGTATATATTTAATTTTTTTCATCGTCTTTAAGTATTAAAATGTAACATCAATTCCAAAAATTACTGATTTTGGCTGTGGATATCTTCCTAAATCAATACCTGCTGAATTTGCATTACCATCTGCTCTTGCAATTTCTGGATCTAAACCAGAGTAATTTGTGATTGTAACAAGGTTCTGTCCACTGATGTAGAATCTCGCTTTTGAGAAATAGCTTTTAAAAGCATCTCCTGTCAATGTATATCCTATAGCGATGTTTTTTAATCTTGTAAAAGAACCATCTTCAATATAGCGTTGGTTTGCAGAAGACCAGTTAATATCTGCACCTTGTGCTCTTGGCAATGTAGCCGAAGGATTTGTTACCACACCGTTTACAACATTTGCTCTATCTAAAACATCTGTGCTGGCGTTGAACAGACGGTTCATTCCTTTTAAGTCAAAAGTGTTTGCATTATATATATCGTTTCCTGCAACTCCTGTAATAAAGCAATTGAAATCAAAGTTTTTATATGCTGCACTTAGATTTAAACCGTAAGTAAAATCAGGGTACGGATTTCCGATGTTTGTTTTATCATCTGAATTGATCACTTTATTGCCATCACGATCAACAATTCTTATATCACCTGGTTTTATAGCCGTCTGACCTGGTCCAAAAACAGCATCCACTTCTGCCTGATTTTGGTAAATTCCATTGGTCTGATATCCATAAAAATAGAATAATGGCTGTCCTACTTCTAATCTAGAGAAATTTTCCAAACCTGCTCTTGCAGAAGGCCCCCCTAATACGCTAGTCACTCCAGGCGCTAGACCAACCACTTCGTTTTTACTTGTTCCTAGATTTGCTACTGCAGACCATGTAAAGTCTCCTTTTCTGTCATTGTAACCAATAGAAACTTCAAAACCGCTCACTTTTACGTCTGCAATATTTTGAATCTGAGTTCCGCCACCTGCAGAACCAACAGAAGCAGCCAAAGGAACTGCGAAAAGAATATCGCTGCTTTTATTATTGAAATATTCGAACGAACCGGTTAGCGCATCATCAAATAAACCAAAATCAACACCAATATTTCGATCCAGTTTCGATTCCCATTTCAAGTCCGGATTAGCCGCAACACCTAAAGAAACACCTGGTGCATTTGCCCCTCCAATTGGGTAATTGTAGTTTGCCAATAAAGTAGCACTGTATTGGTAATTTTCTATTCTATCGTTTCCTGTTGTCCCTGTACTAGCTCTAAGTTTTAAAGTGCTGAAAATAGAATTTTGCATAAAGTTTTCTTTCGCAATATTCCAACCTAATGCAACAGAATAGAAATTCCCCCAGCGATTATTTGCCCCAAAACGAGAAGATGCATCTCTACGTCCTGAAAGAGCTAAAAGATATTTACCATCATAATCATAGTTGATACGAGCAATATAACCTAAGTTTTTTTCTTCATAATTAGCAGACCCTAAACTTCCCTCATTATATCGCAACTGATCTATTTCGTTTGAAATATAGTATTTGCTTCCTGCTGCTAAACTTTGTCCTTTTCCGTCAATTTTAGTAATAACTCCCAATACTTCAAGATTGTGCTTTTGAGCAATCGTTGTTTTGTATGTTAAACTATTATCAAAAACAATAGTTTGCCCTTGAGAATTTGTTTCATTTGTTGAAGAAAATGCTTGTTTGTGATAAGAACCATCCTGAAAACTTGGAATAAAAGTATGGTCTTTACTTGTATAGTAATCTAAAGAAACTTGCGATCTGAATTTCAAACCTTTGTAAATTTCTAATTCTGCGTAAATATTCCCGATAATAGATAGGTTATTAATTTTCTGATACCCTAAATTTGCTACACGCACTGGGTTTTCAGCATCATTTCCATCAATTGCGCTAGGACCTTGATAACCTCCTAAACTACTTTCATTGTAAATTGGCAAATACGGAGCCATTTTAATGGCATGCTCTAATAATGTTCTTCCGCCTGAGCTTCGTTCTGGATTAATCGTGCTGAAAGAAACCCCCATGTTGCTTCCTATTTTCAGTTTTCCAATATCCTGAGTATTATTGGCTCTAAAAGAATAACGTTCGAAACCAGTATTTATAATAGCTCCATCCTGTTTCATATATTCAGCAGAATAGCGTCCTGTTGAAGTCTCTGTACCATTTGAAAAACTTAGGTTATAATCCTGCATAACACCGGTTTGAAAAATCTGGTCTTGCCAGTTGGTATTGATATTTCCAAACTCAGCTGCTCTAGCCGTTAAGTCGCTTCCTAGATCTTTAGCATACTGAAGGTATTGCTGTGTATTTAAAACACTATATCTTTTTGTTACTTCCTGCCCTCCCACGTAAGTGCTAAAGCTTAATTGACCAGGGCCTTTTTTTCCTTTTTTAGTAGTAACCATAACTACACCGTTAAAAGCCTTAGAACCATATAAAGCTGTTGTAGAAGCATCTTTCAAAACCGAGATGCTCTCGATGTCATTAGGGCTTAAACCTGAAAGATTCCCAGTTAAAACTCCATCAATTACATACAAAGGAGCGCTATTTCCCATTGTTGCTAGTCCACGAATGCTAACGGTAGGATTAGAACCAGGCGCACCGTTTACGACTGTAACCCCTGCTGCACGTCCTTGCAAAGCCGATTCAGCATTGGTAATAGGCACTGCGGCAATATCTTTTGAACTTACCGTAGAAACTGCTCCTGTAACTTTCGCTCTCTTTTGAGTACCATAGGCCACTACAACTTCATTTAAGTTTTGTGTGTTTTGAACAAGAGTTACATTGATTGAGCTTCTTTCACCTACAGTAATCGTTTGTGAAACTAAACCAACGTAAGAATACGTTATTTTATCAGTAGGATTAACTCCTTTTAAAGAGTACTTACCGTCAAAATCTGTTGATGCGCTATTCTGCGTACCTTCTACATTAACACTGGCACCTGGCAACGGAAATCCCGAAGGGTCGGTAATCACGCCATGAATGGTCTTTGATTGTGCCATTATACTATGGCTGCTAAGTATCAGCAGTCCGATTAGTGCAATTTTGAGCTTTAACTTCATATTAATTGTTTTTGTTTGGTTTTAAATAGTTAATGGTTTTTGTTTTAAATTAGCATGGGGTTCATATATGTTTTATTTTATATTGAGAATCTTTTGCGCAAAAAGCCGATTTCGATAGGAGATCAATTTTACAAACAACAGATCATCACAAATATAAAAAAACAACTTATAAAACAATCGGTTGTTTTATTATTAATTTAAAAAATACTCAAAAAACAACAGAAATAAAAACATTTAAAATATTTTTAAACCAAAAAAAATAATAATTATACATTTTAAAAATAATTTCGAAAATAAAAAATAATAATTCGGTAGCCAACTGACCCATTTTCTACAAAAAATATAAATATTCAAAAAAGAGGATAAAACTTTCAAAAACCATTAAATTATAAGTAAAAATTTACTAAAACCAGTTGAAAAGATAAATTTTGCAAGTAATCTTATAGCAACATTGGCTAAAAAAGAAATAAAAAAAGTCAAAATAACAATCGGTTGTTAAAAAAGTTATCTGTTTCTTAGCTGCGAAACGTATTTTCATAAAAAAAGCCCGATGCAATTGCATCGGGCCACAAAGTATACTTAAAAGTATATTATTTCATTCCGTTTAGTCCATCTGCAAATCCTGCGTAGGCTGGCTTACGGGTAAACTGAATATCCCATAAAGCTTGTTTTTCGCCCGGAAGCCAAGAGGAATCCTTTTTGCTGTCGGTAACTCCCCAAACTGTAATACCATACCTTTGTTTGGCTGGAATATATTTTGAGTACATATCTACAACATATTTATACATTTCAGCTTGTTTTTGAAGCATACTTTCAGTAACGTTTCCAGTCCCTACTGCTATATCCAGCTCCGATACTTTAATAAGTTTTCCAGTTGCCGCCAATAATTGAAACATGGATGCGATATTTTCTTTATTAGAGTTAATGCTAATGTGCATCTGTGTGGCAATCCCGTCAACTTTTTGTCCTTTGCTTTCAATATACTCTACGTATTTAATAAGTCCTTTGCATTTATCCAGATTATATTCCATATTGTAATCGTTAACAAATAATTTATCGGTTGGATTACCGTACTTTCTTGCCAATCTAAACGCTTCTACAGCATAATCCTTACCTAAATAATCTTGCCAGAAAAATTCATCCGCTGCCAAAGTTTTTCCAATACCTGTTTTTAATTCGTACGGTTTGCCGTCATCCATTGGCTCATTGACTACATCCCAAGCTTTTACTGTAGCACATTTTTTCACCATTTCTGAAATCCATTTTTCAAGACTTTCATTAATGATAGTTTTTTTCTGCTCTGGGGTTTTCTCAATAATTGTACTTCCTCCTGTTGGATTATATTTCTTTAATGTAATATTATCAAAATAGTAGTTAGTCGCTGTTTTTCCCAGATTAAAAGCAATTACCCCGCAAGTTGCCTGCTCTGCCGAAACGGTAATTTCTTTTGTATACGTTGTCCAAGTAGGCGTTGAAGAAATTGTTCCGAAAAAATCCCAGTGCTTATAGGCTCCTGGAGTTACATGCGCCTGTGTAGAATAAGAAGCATTTACATCTGAACGAACATCCATAGACAGCTGATATTTTTCGCCTGCTTGAACAGCTGGAGAAAATTTTATAAATAGCTGTGCCTCCCAGTCATTTGCTCGAACTGCGGCATTGGTTACTTTAAGCGCTCTGCCCAATCCGTTTGCTCCTCCACCAACTGCAGTATAGGCAACAGTTACATTTGAATTCACTTGATAATTGGAAGCATTGTCTGTTTCAAAATCATTGCCAGTCACAAGATCCCAACTTGGCCCTCCGGTTGACGGAATGATTACCGGTGCAATAAGACTTTTTAAGTAGGTTGCATTTTGATTGGAATGCCAGCACAAAGTATGTCCAAATATTGTAACTCCAGATTGCTGGCTAGCTGCCAGCAGTTTATCTATTCCTGAAAAGTCAAATGTACCGTCATTTTTAACTACCGCTCCATGCTTCATTTCGTAGCCCATGGTGATTTCATCAAAATTTCGATCTACAAGCCTTTTCACAACTCCACCAGAAACATACTCAGACAATGATATTCCGGCGCCCAATTTAAAATCTGGATTGCTAGATCTGTCCACGTATGTTTTTAAATCTTTATAGGCATCTATTTTTTCCTGATTGGCAATTGATTCAGGTTTAGCATATTCAAAATCTAAAACACTATCATTTGCACAGGACCAGACCGCTGCTGCAGTGCAGAACAGCGTCGCCATTTTATATAATTTATTCATATTGTTTAAATTTATACTTTTAATAATTTTCAATTATTTGGCAACCGGTGTAAATAATTCTGCAGTCACGCCTCTGTCACGAAGTACCAATGTATCTTGGGTCGTTAGGGTAAAATCTTGAAAATTCACTTTATAGTCTAAATAAAGAGCATCGCGATCTTTGCTTCCCCAGCTGTTTTTTTCTCCTCTTTTCACAAATTTACCTGTGCCAGTTGCGGTAAACTGAGTGCTATTGTTTCCAGAAATAGTACAGCCATTATTATCATCAAATGTGAGCACCAGATTGAAATTAATATTGGCTCCTGTATTATCTTTAATAGTAACTGGAAAATCTATAGTTTTCATTGACAAAGTATTGATTCTGTTAACCTGATCTTTTTCAACATATTGGTTATGACGCGTTACTACTCTATTAAGCGCAGTGTTTCCATTATTTCCAACAAAAGTGTCTTTCCCTCTTCTCAAATAAAATCCATCCCAAGGATTTACATATTTAATAGCGTAAAAAACATAATCTTTAGGAGCCACACTCCAATCAGAAGCTATAGGTCTTAATGGATTTGCAACAAGTGCCTTTCCTGATAAAATAGAGTCAGCATTCACCACTTTCGTCATTTGAAGCGGAATAACATAGGTCTTTTTTATAGCTAGAGGATCTGCAAAGAAAGCATCTGTCAACTGCACTTCGACTCCTCCAGAAATCTGTCCTTTCGGAATAACAATTTTATTGCTTAAAAGCGTGTAGTAATTGGCAGGCATTGCTACAATCTGATCGCCTCCGCTGTTAAATAAAAGATTTGATGTTAAAGCATTGGCAACCGAAACATCAATTGTTACTTCTTTATTATTCTCGTAAACCCCGCCCACGGTTCCCATAATTTTACATTTATGTTGGTTATCCAGCGAAGTATCAAATATGTCTTCTCCTAAAGTTATGGTTCTAACAGGAAACTGATAGGCAAAATACACTGCTGAATATTCGTAATCATCAAAATTTTGATCATCGTTAGTGCATGATGCTGTAAATAAGCCAAAAAGAACCGCGGCCATTAAAAATATCTTGTTTTTCATTTTTCTATACAATTTTATAATAGACATTTAGACAGAAATAATTCTACCATCCTTTGTTCTGAATCAGAGCGTTAAACTTAAGAACCTCAGAATATGGTATTGGACCATATTTCATATGTTCTTGAAAAAGTCTATTTTCTACCGTAATTTTCTGATAAGCACCTCCTTGAATTTTCATTCCTTCTGCCGCGTTAGTTAAATTCAAATTCCATCTGCGCAAATCCCAAAATCTAAAACCTTCGAAACATAATTCTAATCGGCGCTCATTTCTAATTAAGTTGCGCATCGCGGATTGATCTGATTTAATAGATTCTAAATACAAATCAGGCTGGCTTATTCCTGCTCTTTTTCTTAAGGCTTGAATTACGTCATAGGCTGAAAATCCTGCAGATCCTGTAGCCAATGGCCCCCATGCTTCGTTTGCCGCTTCAGCATAAATTAAATACAGTTCTGTGTATCTCATACGAGGTTTGTAATGTCTCTGATTGTTTACAGCATTTGGATTTAAGTTAACGTCCTGACGCAATAATTTTTTCAAATAATAGCCTGTTCTAGTCGATGTCCCCACTTTATTTAGCGCATCATTTGTGCTTCCGTCACTTGCTGTTGTTATTACGGTATTGTTTACTCCCGCAGTAGCTTGATTGACTAAAATAAATTTCTGCAAACGCGGATCACGATTGGCATATGGATTGGCAGCATTATAATTACTGGCTGGATCTGTAATAGGATATCCATTGGCCATTGGGAAAGCATCCACTAAGTTTTGAGTTGGGTTAACACGCCCTTTTCCAAAAAGTGTCGGAGGGAAATTATCGCTTTCCAAAGTATTGCTTTCTGCAATATCCGATCTCCAGATTACTTCTTTAGGATTTACTCCACCCCCTAAACTGCTCAATTCAGCTGCATTATTATACCAATTCAGTCCGTTCGGATCGATTCCTGCAATTCCGCCGTTAAGATTTAGCAAATCTCCAGCATATTTAGCCGCATTTTCCCACGTAGTAGTACTTGCAGAACTAAAAGCTGGGCTTGCAGCCAATAAAGCCGCTTGAGCTCTTACTACTTGTGCAATTCTAGAAGACATTCTCTGTCTGGCATATTGCCCAAATACACGATTATAATCGGCTAGATTATCATATCCTGGAGGCAGAGTGGCAGCATCTTCAAAATCTAATGGAAGCAATTCTACCGCTTTTGCCACATCGGCATACAATTGTTTCATACAATCTTCAAATGAACTGCGGGCAACGTTGAAGTTTGAAGTTGAAGTTTGAGGTTCTAACAAAACCGGAACCCCTAATAATTCACCATTTGCGGCAACTCCTGCATGAGCCTGTAACAAGTAATACATATAAAGCGCACGCAGCCCGTAAGCCTCGCCTTTTAAACGGTTTCTAAACAATACGCTAACATTATCATCTTTTGCCCATTTTACTTTATCGGCTTCTGCAAGAAATATATTCAGATATTGAATAGCGCTTTTTGAATTAGTCCATTGATCTAACGGGTTGAAATTGGCCGTCCATTGTCCTGTCGCCACTTTAAGATAGTTGCTATTGATATCATTGGTAACAGCATCATCTGTAGCTACATCATTAAAAGACCAAGAATTTCCGGGCAATCTGGTATAGGCATTTAAAAGAATTCCCTGAGCATATTCTGCTTCAGCGTACATATCTTTCAATCCCCTGTTATTTTCTATCGCAGGCTCGATCAAGTCATCACAGCTGCAAAAAATAAACACAACTGATATAAAGGTTAATAATTTTATTTTCATACTAATTAAATAAGTGTTTTCTAAAATTTAAAATAATGCTTTAAGACCTAGATTGAAGTATCTGGTTTGCGGAGCGCTGCCAATGTTCAATTCCATATGCTCTCTCTCTTTTGCTATAGTCGCAAGATTCGCTCCTAGCGCATAAACACTTAAACCATTAAAGAAAGTCTGACTCAGTGCTTTTTTTGGAAAATCGTAAGTAATCTGAACCTTAGAAAGATCAATTCTATTGGTGCTGTAAATCCAGAAATCTGATGAGCGGTAATTATTATCGCTATTCAATGAAGTTAATCTAGGGAATGTAGCCGTGTCTTTGGTTTCTTCTGTCCAGCTGTTGCGAACGTTTACAGAATATTTATCTTCTCCATCTATCCAGTAGTACGAGTTATTCTTCATGCCGTAAGCACCCGTCTGGCCTGTAACGATGGTAAAAAACGTAAAGTTATTCCACTTAGCAGTAAAGTTAACTCCAAAGGTAAATGGAGCACCGTTCCACCCAGCTTTACCTAGATAAACCTCATCCTTCACATCAATTATGCCGTCGCCATTTTGATCTTTATACTTAATGTCACCCGGTTTAACTTGCCCGAAAGTCTGCGAAGGCGAGTTTTGGATATCGTTTGCATCTCTAAAGAAGCCATCGCTTTTAAGTCCCCATAAAGCATCTAAAGGCTTGCCTTGTCTGTTTTGATAAGAATCTTCATAAAGTTCTGCACGTTTTGAAGCTTCTGTATTTAAATAAGTTCCTGTAAAGCCAAGCGCTAAATCTACAGTTCCGACTTTTTTGTTAAATCTCAAATCAAAATCAAAACCTGTACGCTTATCATCATTATAATTGATGTAAGGAATAAACGATGTATTTGGCCAGCCTGTAGTATAATAATTTGGATACAAGCTTGCCGCCTGAATAATATTTCCTTCTATTTTATTAACGAAAAAATTACTGTTAAGTGTGATTAGTTTCTTAAAGAATGAACCTTCCAAAGCAACGCTTATTTCTTTTCTTTTTGCAAAGCCAAGATCTAAGTTTTCACCTCTTCTTGAGTCGGTGCTTCTGTTCAATGCTCCATCTCTCCAGCTAAACCAAGCTCCGTCAGTCTGAGTATAGATGCTCTGATACAAATAATAGCCGTTTACGTCAAGATCTGTATTTAAGACACCTCCTGATACTGACAATTTAAGATTGTCGATCGCGCTTATATTCTTCATGAATTCTTCTTCTGATAATCTCCATCCAACAGACATCGTTGGAGAAAATGCGCCGCGGTTTCCTTCAGCAAATTTTGCTGAGTGCACATATACGCCATTGAATTCTGCAAAATACTTTTGATTGAAATTATAAGCTGCGTTTAATCCTAAATTGGCATTACTCGTTTTATGATACACTTCAGATCGTGATTGCTGAAATCCTGAAGCTGTAAGCATAGCCGATACATTATGCTGCTCTTTTATTTTTTTTATATAATTAAATTGTCCTGAAAAAGCCACTGTCTGGTCAAAAGCACTATTGCTGATATTTTGCACTCCAGATTTTGCATCTTTTCCATATTTCGTTAAAGAACCAATTTGATCAAATCCCGCGTAAGTATTCCAATTTGCTTCATAAGTAGCATATGAATTGTTGTAAGACTGAGTATAAGAGGTAGCATAATCTACAGCAAAATCAGTGTGAAATGAAAGTCCATCCAATAAATCTCCCAACTTCACATCAACGCCTGTATTAAATTGGAACTGACGGCTTGTGAACGTATTGTATCCTCCAGCATAAATGGTTGCAAACGGATTGGTCGGATTCAATTGTGTACCGCCCAAAAGATATTGGTTATCTATGATATAATTACTGCTATTTGCAAGAGCTAATGTCGCTTTATCCCCTGGCTCAATCATACTAATTGGCAATAAAGGGCTAAACAGATGCGGTCTTAAAGTAGATGCATTTTGCCAATAATCGGTATTCACTCCTCTTGTATTTGAATAAATGGCATTGGCACCAATTGTAGCAGAAATTCTATCATTAATATTTAAATCTACGTTACCTCTAATATTGAATCTGTTCATATTATTATTAGCCGCTTCGCCAAAGTCTTGCAAAGGATCTTGCTGTGATAGAAAATTGACATTTGTAAAATATCTGGCTACTTTATTACCGCCCGTAATTTCGACATTGGCATCGTAATTAAAATAAAATTTCTTTATGTATTCGGGTGCATAATAATTAACATTCGGATATCGGTATGGATTTTTCCCCGAAGCAAAATTATAGATTGTTTCATCTGAATATAAAGGATCTAAACCATCATTAACCCTTGCCTGATTGTAATACTGCATGTATTCTGCAGATCCAAGATATTTAGGCAGACTCTTTGGTATAAAAACCCCATTGTCTAGTCTTGATGTAATCTGCTGTTTTTGAATTTTACCTTTTTTTGTCGTAATGTAAATCACTCCTTTAGCAGCACGGCTTCCGTAAAGCGCTACGGCAGATGCTCCTTTCAAAAAGGTTATCTGATCTATTTCAGTTGTTAATATTGAATTGGCAGGTCTTGGAAAGCCATCTACCAATACCAAATCGCCTCCCATTCCCCATATACTTCCATTATATCCTCCCACAAGAGCCTGAACTCCGTCAAGACTATAAGTCGTATAATTTTTGTCTATAATTTGAGGTACATTTAGATAAGAAATACCTCCCATCAAATTCTGGGCATCTTCTTTTTTGAAAGCAATCTGCACTTGGTCTGCCGCAATGCGATTAAGACTTAAATCGTCTATTCCTGCAGAAGCTTTAACCGAAAGGGATTGATATCCTGGCGCCTGCACTACCAAATCTGCATCTGGCGTTACTGTGATGGAATAACTTCCTGAAGCATCTGTAGTTACTGAAACATTATCCTGAGTACTTGCTAAAGTTGCATTTTCAAGAGGTTTGCCATCTGCTCCAGTTATAATCCCAGTTAAGTTTATTTTTTGATTATTTTGTGCAAGGATTTTAGCAGGTAACAAAGTTAATACTGCAAAACATAGCACTATTTTAAGCTGTATAAATTTCATTATTCTATATTTTTTTTTAGTTTATTAAAATAGTCTATGAACTACCATCCTGGATTCTGAGAAAACTCCATATACATATTTACGTCTGCATTTTTTAATGGCAGCCAATAATGTTTTTCAGAAAATTTTCGCTCCAATATTACCACCTCGCGAAGATTAAGCACTTTGTTTTGGCTTGGATTGTTTACATCCAATGGACCAGCTCTATCAAATTCAATTGACTTCTTCAAAGTATACGGACTATCAATTAAAAGCATCCAGCGGCGTAAGTCATTAAAACGGTGTCCTTCAAAACTTAATTCGACCGCACGTTCACGTCTTACCTCTCCAATAAATGCATCCAAACCACCTGTAAATACAGCCGCAACATGGCCCACACCTGCTCTATCGCGAATCACATTTATAGCATCAACAGCTGTTTTTGAGAATTGCGGATCTTTTCCTGCTGCACCACCATAACCTACTGCAGCAGCTTCTGCATACATGATATAGATATCTGACAGACGCATCCACGGAAGATGGATATTAAGATTGTTGCCATATCCAAAACCATCATCAAATTTATTGGCTGTTCTTGGAATGAACTTATACAGCAAATATCCTGTTCTGCTTCCTGAACTTATATTTCTATAGCTTCCGTCAGTATAAAGGTTGGCATATCTGTTTTGTTCTTCATTTGCAGGCATCGATCCTGTAACGCATTTTACGCCATCAAAAACAATATCATTATAAAAACGAGGATCTCTTCCTTTCCAAGGATATTGCGGATCATATCCTGATTCTGGATCAGCTTTAGTAATATCTTTAATCGGCATTCCGTTTGCCATTCCGTAATTGTCAACATAATTTGCCGTTGGCAAAAACTTCACATCACCATCACAAATTTGAGGAGCTGGCTGATATTGTTTTGAAGTTCCCCAGTTAGATCCGTTTGCTCCATAATAAGGTCCTCTAAAAATCGCTTCTGTCGAGCCAGGCATTCTCCAGTTACCGCCTGTTGTATAAAAATTATCACTGTATTTACTAAATGGAACCAATTTATACTGAGATGCACCGCTTTCTGTTATCATTAGAAGTTCAGCAAAAGCTCTTGCCGCTTTTTTGCAGTATTCAGCATCATAACCTGCATTTCCTGTTGACACTTTATTCATTAACGGACTTCCTGCCCATAGATAATTTTTTCCTAAATATCCAAGAGCCATTATTTTATTAATACGAAGTTCGTTTTTTCCTAAAGTTCTCTTTCCAATGGTGGTATCATCCCAATTCACTGGCAGTAAATCGGCCGCCTCTCTAAAATCGTTTCCTGCTTTATCTGCGCATTCCTGATATGTAAGTCTTGGCAATCTTAGTGGCTGATCGCTTGGAAGCACTTGATCGATATAAGGAAGTCCTCCAAAATACTGCATGAATTGAAAATGAAACCAGCCTCTAAAAAACAAAAGCTGTCCTTTTATCATTTTCTTTTCTTCCTCAGTATACTCCGTCATTTTATCAATATTGGCCAGTCCTATATTCGCTTTGCGTATTCCAGCCCAGCCTAATGTCCACAAGTCCTTAGCAAAACGGTCGGTATTGGTGCTTACATTTCTTCTGTTCATCCAGCCAGCCTGCCATCCGTCAAACTCAGTCTGCCATCCCCAAAAATCCCCTTTATCTATTTTACATACAAAGTGGAAATCACGAGCTGTAGATTGAATCTCATCTTCTCCCCAATTCCATGAATTAGTCCAATAAGCATTTGTAAAATCAGGAATGCAGTGGTATAATTCTTCTGTAAAGCCTTGAAAATTTTCAAAATTTTTGAATGCCTCTTCTGAAGAAATATCAGAATCAGCTGATTTTTCCAGATAATCGCTGCATGATCCCGCAATTAAAAGCGTAATTAAAACAATGCTGTACTTTACTATAGTGTTGATATATTTTTTCATAATTCTCCGTTTAAAATATAATATTGGCTCCCAGATTAAATCGCTTTACAGTTGGATAAGCTCCTTGTGATGCCCATCCTGTTCCTGCAAAATTGGACTCTCTATCATCTGGCATTTTTGACCATAGATACAAGTTGTTTCCGTTTACATATACTCTGATACTTTGCAGACCAGCAGATTTTATCCATTTTGATTTCCCATCAAATGTGTAGGCAATCTCAGCGTTCTTTAGACGCAGGTATGAGGCATCGTACATGTATCTGCTTCCATTATTAAAACCGCTTGCAGTAGATAGCCAGCGAGGCATTGGAGAATCGGCATTTGTATTATCTGATGACCAGAAAGATCCTTGGTCGTAAACCACATGGTTCTGCTCAGACAAACTGGTTAAAACTACTTGTCTGGTCACATTACTTACTCCGTAAAACTGAACAAATGCACTGAATCCTTTCCAGTTTACTCCAAAAGTAGTATTGTAGGTATTTTGCGGTGTCCCCGAATATCCAAACGGAATATTATCTTTAGCATCTATAATCCCATCGGCATTAAAGTCTAGAATATTATAATTGCCTGGCAATTTTTGTCCGTCATTTGTGCTATGTATAGTGCTGGCATATAATTCATCCCATGTGTTGTAATAGCCATTGCTGACATAGGAATAACTCTGTCCAATTGCTTTTCCTTCACCTTTTTGGTAATCTGGCAGCAATTCAGGATTATCGGCACTTATGATTTTGTTTTTGGCATGTGTCATGCTGGTATTCAACCAAAGATTTAAGCCACTTCCAAAAGTATAATTAAATTTAAGCTCAAGTTCATACCCTCTATTTTGAACCTGCCCAAGGTTGGCAACCGGAGCAACTGCTCCATAATAAGACGGTATTGCTCTTCTAAAACCGTCTAGTAAGATATCTCTTCGGTCTTCGCGATAAACATCAAAAGTTCCCGAAACCAGTCCTTTGAAAAAACCAAAGTCAACCCCAATATCGCTCTTTTTGGCTACTTCCCAATGCACATCAGGATTACCTACAGAAGCTTCTTTGTACCAAGTGTACGGGCTCTGTTCTGCAGCTTCTCCCGTGACTCCCATCAAGGCATTTCCTCCATAAGCCCACTGCGACATATACAGCCATCTTCCGTTTACGTTGTCATCTCCAATTTCTCCGTAAGTGGCACGTATTTTTAACAAATCAAGAAATGATTCTGTCCCTTTCATGAAATTTTCTTTGGTAACAATCCAACTCACCCCTCCAGAGGAGAAAAATGCAAAACGGTTCTCTTTATCAAATTTCTCAGATCCATTGTAGGCACCGTTATATTCTATAAAATATTTATCGGCGTAGTTATAAGTGGTACGGAAAACCCAATCTTCTCTAAAGTGCGGAATCTCGCTTCCCCTAGCCGTCTGGTATCTATTAAAAAGCCCTAAAACACCAATATCATGTTTCTTGGCAATTTTGGTATGATAGTTTAATTGCAACTGATAGAAAAGGTTACGGACTGAAGCGCCATCATTTACTGTTCCTGGACTTGGCGACCACTTAACACCTTCTTGAAAATCGAATCTGTTATTAAAATCAAAACTGTTTTTATACAACACCAAACCCGTATTTGGATCTATCCATTTCTGCTGCACATCATTATATAAATCGTTTACTCCTCGGTTGTTTTCCACGAAAGTATTATCAAGCGCAATCATTCCTTTAAAACTAAGTCCTTTAAGCACTTTATCTAAGTTTTGCTCCAGCGTGAAGTCGGTGTTTAATTTTGTAGTGGTTACATACTGTACCCCACTTATTGCTAAATTTAGCACAGAGTTAGATGCTTTACCCTGATTCGGAGCATAATACCCCCAAGAACCATCAGAATAGTAAGGCAAGAACACATCCGGAGCTGTTGAATACGCCGCATCCCACATTGGATACTCGCTTCCCGAAGCTCCCCAAGGACTCTTCTTAACGCCATGAGAACCCGCAAGTCCAACTTTAAAAACGGTACTTGGCGTAATTTGAAAATCTAGGTTGCTTCTAACATTCAAACGGTTATAACCATAACCTGCATCATATCCTCTATTGTTATTATATTTTTTAAAAAGATCCCCTTCGCTTACAAAATCAGCACTAGCAAAATACTTTACGTATTTGGTTCCTCCGCTTACGTTTAAACTTGCATTATAAGACATTGCATAATCTTTAAAAAGCGTTTTCTGCCAGTCAACATTCGGATAACGCTCAGCCTCAGCTGTATTAGCAGGGAATCTGTATTTATCAATTATAGCCTGTGGCAGATAATCGTTCCAGCTAGAAGGGCTTAGAGCCAATTCGTATTCAATTGCCCTGTTTTTGACCATAAGCGCATCGTAAGCATCTAATTTAGCTGGCAATTCTGAAGGCACTTTTACGGTAGTATTGACAGTGGTTCTTATTAGCGCGGCACCAGAACGGCCTCGTTTGGTCGTGATAAGAATTACACCATTGGCTCCTCTTACTCCATAAACTGCAGTAGCTGAAGCGTCTTTTAAAACCGAAACCGATTCTACAGAAGTTATCTCGACACTATTCATTGATCTTTCTACCCCATCTACTAAGATCAGCGGTTGGGCATTGTTCCAAGTACTGGCGCCACGAATAAAAAGCTGCGGATCTTCTTCACCCGGCATACCAGTACTGGCAGACGTAATTAATCCGGGAACGTTACCAGTCAAAGCCGCACCAATACTGTTAACTCCCGCAGAACGTTCCAGCGTTTTACCAGAAACCTGTGCGATTGATGCAACCAAACTTGCTTTTTTCTGCTTTCCGTATCCAACAACAATTACTTCGCCTAAATCGGTCTGATCTTGGCTCATTTCTGCATTAATTTCAGATTTACCTTCTACGGCTATCTCCAACGGTTTAAACCCTACACTTGTAAAAACCAAAACCGATTTTGAAGAGGGAACCTTTATAACATACTTACCATCTATATCGGTAACAGCAATTGCATTCGGCACGTTTTTTACGGCAACATTTACCCCTGGAATTCCCAAATGGTCATTAGCAGACGTTACACGTCCTGTTATTATAATTTCTTGATTAGTCTGGAATACTGCTTTTTCCAAAGGTTTCGCCTTCTCAGCAGCCTGCACTGCACCTGTAAACAAAAACTGAAACAAAACTCCTAAGGGCAGATACTTCAAGCCATTAAAAATTTCACGTAATTTTATTCTCATATTAATTAAGATGTTTGAACTAATTATTTTTTTTTATCTCTTCTCTAATTGATAAGCAGCATAAACAAGGAAAGACGCATCCCATGGAATAATACATAACTGCTTATAATTATCATGGCTTCATGTCGAATTGTGAGTCATTGTTTTGTGGTTTAAAAGGTTGGTTAGTAAGTTTCTATAGTTCATCTGACTTCACTATTTGATTAATGAAATCTTTGGTTTGTCTGAGAAATGAATGTGAATTTTATGTTAACAAAAATATAGAAAAAATTGAATTACACAACCGATTGTTTGAAAAATTATTGATAATTATTAAAAAAAACACATAAATAAAAACACAATAAATATTTTTTATCTTAATATTTTACATATTATTTAATTTTAAAAGCTTTTTGATTCGAAACGATAGTAGGTTTTCAATTTAATCTCAAATTCATTAATAATTGTGTATTTTACACTTAATAATAAAACCTCTATAAAAATAGAAGTATAGTATTACAAAATCAGTGCTTTGAACCACTGTAAAACTCTAGAATAATGCGTTTTAGGATTTTATAAAAAATATATTTCGTCAAAAAAACAACCGATTGTACCCTTTCTTAACACAATAATATTTTAACTTTGACAGACACTTAGAAATAAAAAAACCAGCTTAAAATGTAAGCTGGTTTTTAGTTAAGACTCAATTAAATCTCAAGTATGAAAATTTCTTAGTTGGTTATTACTATCCCTCCGTTTTTAGGCATTTTTATTTCAACTTCTTTGTTTTTGCTAATCTTCAGCATACTCACTTTTCCGTTTAGCTGATCGTCGTCGGCGTAATAATTTACCGCCACGCCAGAATCAAGCATATCTAGTTTTAATTTTGTTTTAAATACCTGATTTGTAGCATTAATTCCGGCAATATACCATTTTGCACCTTTTCTTCTGGCTAGTATTGCATATTTACCTGGGTAGCCTTCTAAAAACCGAACCTCATCCCATACCGTCGGCACTTCTTTCATAAATTTTATGGCCCAATCGGGAGCATCTGATAGATTGTTTGGCGCTAAAGCAAAATGCTGTACTCCGCTTTGAAACAGCACAGAAGTCGCTAATGCAAAGACATCAGAAGTCATTCTTTTTGAACCTTTATTCGGAATATTATCGCTGTTATAGAATTTATTCAAAGCACTTCCTCCAAAATCCATACTTCCTACGACGTTTCTGATAAAAGTATGCGTTGCCGCACTTGTTGCCTCGTTATCACAGCTTTGCTGTCCAAAATGCAGGTTTTCACTTGCCAGAACGGCTTCGCTAGATGCATAATTTGGATACATGCGCTCCCAGCCTCTAGGCAGTGTGCAGCCGTGAAAAATAACCATGATTCCAAAATCATTCGCATCTGTTAAAATATCTTCGTATAATTTCATGGTAACCTGCTTGTCTCCTCCAAAAAAATCCACTTTAATACCTTTTACGCCGATACTTTTCATCCATGCCATTTCTTTTCGTCGCATGCCTGAATTATCCATTATTCCTCTCGGGCCTTGCGGAGCATCATTCCAATAACCATTTGAATTGTACCATAAATAAAGGCCTACTCCTTTTTGTGCGCCGTATGTTGCTAGTTCTGCTATTTTATCACGGCCTATCTGGGTATCCCAAAGCGCATCGATTAAAATAGTTTCATATCCCATTGCAGCACTAAAATCGATATACTGCTTTTGTACTGGGAAAGTAGTATTGCCGTCCATTTTCATAATCCAGCTCCAAGTTCCTTTTGTATATTGATACGCTTTAGAAGCTTCATACTTTGGCTTAACCAAATCGAATGGAATAGTAGTTTCGACAATTGGCGCTAATGTTTCTCCAATGGTAATGGTACGCCATGGCGTTTCTCCTGCAAGCGGAATTCCTGGAGAAGTGGTCCCGTTTCCGTTATTTTCGCCTGGCGTTGGAAATCCGATGGTATATAATCCGTTCTCATGCCCTATTAATCGGCTTGCACAATAGCCGCTGTCTACGCCTGTTTCAGAAATTAAAACCCATCCGCTATTGTTTACTTTAAACAAACATGGAAACGTGTAGCCATTTCCCCATCCGTTTTTTCCAATAGCATCATCAAGAGTGTAGGAGGTTTCATAACTAGGTGCTGTTCGGGCATACCCTGTCATTGGATTGCTTTGCGGACATAAAAATGTAGTGGTTCCTTTAGGCAGCAAAAAGCCTGAAACTTCTTCCTGAACGACACAAGAAAGAGTTTCTTTCTGCGGATATAACTTATATTTAAATCCCAGATTATTATTGCTTACTCTAAATATGACGTCAAAAGCAGATTTGCCATCTTTGGTAAACGAAAAAACGGCTTCATTCGCGGTATATTGGACATTGCTTTTTTTTATGTTGCGAAGCTGATAGGATTCTTCGATTTTATTTTGGGTAATATTTGTTGCTAAAGCCAATCCAGAGCTTAAATCCCCTCCAGCATTTGTTTTTAAACCAAGAGGAGATTTCTCTATGAATGTTTTTTCATTGTAGATTACGCTATACTCAGCCTTTCCGTTATTTACAGAGACCGATACAGCAAGTTTGCCGTCGGGGCTTTTTACTATTGATTGGGCGTTTAGCTTAAAGAAACTGACTAAACATAAAAAAATTAAACATTTAAAATTCATACAATTTATTTTTGGTTAATGGCTAGAGCTTTTTTTGGAAAAATACTGTTTTTAAATCATTATTTCGAAAACATCCAATAATCAAAATACATGATTTTGTCAGCAGCTTTTCCTTTGAATATAAAAAAGAGATCGTGTACTCCTGAAACTTTCTTGATATCTGTTGTAACCAAAGCCCATCTATCATCTCCTCCTGTCATAGGAATTTTTACTGTTCCCAGTAATTCTCCGTCAAGACTATCCAATCGTATTTCCATAGACACATTTCCGTTGTGCGTGGTACCGACACGGGCAGTAAATTTTGAAGCACCCGATTCACGAAAATCCACATCACGTACTTTTGTGTAGGCATTATTTTTCATGGCTGTTATAAATACGCCAACTTCCTTGTTCTGCATCGCTTTTACGTCTTTTGACCAAGCTATAGTTTCTGCTTCTGACTTCACATAAGGATTCAGCGTGCCTATTCCTTTTTTGATGCCTTCTGTCATGTTCATTTCTTTTACTTTTCCATCAGAATTAAACTGGAGTTCTTCTACAGCTACAGATCTCGTAAAACCGCTGCCTCCCGGCAATGCTCCATTATGATAAAAGAAATAGGTTTTTCCTTTAAAATCTACCACTCCAGGATGATTGGTAAAACTTTCTCCTTGTGTAGGCATTACAACTCCTTGATATTTCCATGGCCCAAGCGGACTTTTGCTTGTAGAATAACCTATATGTTCAGAAATAGGTCCCGCGGCAAAAAACATATAATACGATTTATTTCTTTTGTAAAGCCATGGCCCTTCTTCATAAGTAGTGGGTCTGCGCGGATCTTCTTTTCCTGTACGCTTTCCAAATGCTTCTACAGTATTTGGAAATACCTGTATCTCATCATTATACGAAATCATGTCTTCATTTAATTTCACATAATGGCAAACGGGATTACCCCATAATAAATACGCTTGTCCATCATCGTCTATAAAAACCGTTGGATCAATGTCGGCGTTGCTGTTTTGTACTAATGGCTTTCCTAAAGGGTCTATAAATGGTCCGTACGGACTGTCTGAAACCGCTACTCCAATTCCGTTTTTACCTTGATTATCTGTAATTGGCGCATACAAATAAAATTTGCCTTTTCTTTCTATGCATTGAATTGCCCACGCATTCAATTTCGCCCAGCTAAAATCTTTATACGATAATACCGCGCCATGATCTGTCCAGTTTACCATATCTTCTGTAGTGTACAATTTCCAGTCATTCATAGTAAACCAAGTAGAATCGTCTTCGTCATGCGAAGTATATAGATACAGTTTATTATTGTAAACCATCGGCGCTGGATCTGCTGTATAGCTTGTCTGTACAATAGGGTTTTGGGCAAAACCACATAGAGGAATACTACATGCTGCTAAAAGCCTTAATCTTTTTAAATAAATTTTATATGGCATTTTCTTTATTTTTTTTACTTTTTAAACTAGAAATAAAATTATTTAAAAGTCCACCAGTCCAAATTAAACATGGATTTTTCTTCTCCTTTAAATACGAAAAAGATATTATGAAGACCTTTTACTTTTTTAACCTTACAGGTAAAATCTTTCCAATTATTTAGGCTTCCAGTGCTTTTTATATTGCACACTCCTAAAAGCGCTCCATCTTTATCATCTAGATGTATTTCTATTTTGCCTCCTGAGACAGAAGATGCATTTATCCAGAATTCTTTTGGCGATTTCTTAAAATTAACCGCCTTAACTTCTATGTAATCATTATCGTCTATCTGAGTGATAAAAACTCCTTTTTGATCCTTTTTATCCGACTTAACTCCCTCACTCCAAGCGATCGTTTCGGCTTCAACACGATTAAAAGGATTAATATCTCCTACTGCTGCAGCTCCATCAACGGAGAAATAAGACAGCGTTTTTATCGTTCCATCCGGATTATAAATGATTTCATCCAAGTCTACCGAACGTCTTTCATAAAATGTAGCAGTCTGCCTTTTTATAATATCATAACTATGCCCAAAAACATACGATTTTCCTTTATAATCAATTATTCCTGGGTGATTCCCTCTGGTCTTTTCGCTGGCTTCTATAACCATTCCCTTGTATTCCCAAGGTCCCATTGGCGAATTGCTCATAGCATATCCGATTCCTTCTGGACAGCAGGTAGAAGCATAAGATAGATAATAGTTTCTGCCTTTCTTGTAAACCCACGGTCCCTCTTGATAATTCTTGGGCTTTGTTGGTTCCTTTATTACATCGCCAGAATAAGAGATCATATCCTCGTTTAATTTTACGTAATAAACATCTGGGTTACCCCAATACAAATAAGCCTGACCATCATCATCTATAAAAGGAGACGGATCTATATCATTCCATTTATGATCGGTATCTATAAGACGTTTTCCCAACGGATCTTTAAATGGTCCGTAAGGACTGTCTGACACTAAAACCCCTATTCCATTTCCGTGCATAGGTGCATACAAATAAAATTTGCCATTGCGCTCAATAGTCTGAATAGCCCAAGCCCCATTGTCATGTTTGGCCCAGCTGAAATCTTTCAAAGATGCTACAACACCTTTTTCGGTCCAGTTTACCATATCTGTAGAAGTATACAAAAGCCAATCAACCATTTTAAATCCTTCTGCATCATCTTCATCATGGGAAGTATATAAAAAAACAGTATCCTTATAAACCATTGGAGCTGGATCGGCAGTATATTTTGTCTGAATTATCGGTTTCTGCTTAATATCGCTTTGAGCAATTCCTTGGAAGGAGACCATGATAAACAAACAGAGAATTGCAATTTTATAGGCGTTTTTATTCATAATATTTTAAAATTAGAAAATAGAGTTATTTTGCGTGTTTGAATTTTTCCATTACTTACAACTTATGCTAACTGCTGAAAACAAGCTTATGATAAAACCAATACTTTATTTTCATCGTTTCTATTTTTATTTTGTATTAAAAGCTTTTACTAGGATTAATTGGTTTCCGAAATTTTATCGTCAATACGGAAATAATCAAAATCAGCGAAACCTCCAGCCGTTTTAGTAGCGTAATTAAACAGTCCGAATCGGTAGCCCATAAAATGCGGAATGGTGTATGGCATCTTGATTGATTTTCCTATGGCAGTCCATTTTTTGCCATCTAAACTGTAATAAAATCTTCCCTGATCTGCTTGATTCCTAAAATCGCATTCGGCTTTAAAATATATTTTGTCCTGATGTAATGGTACACTTTGTACTTCTTTCGCATTTCCTTTTTCAGCATCCACCATCACAATTCTTTTTGCTCCTTGATTTACTTTTACTCCCACAAGACCAAAATCTTTTTGCAGTAGCGAAAGACCTGCAAAATCTCCTTCTTTCAGATTAGAAAGCTCCAGCATTGCAGTTCCAGAACATACTGGACCAAAAGTTCTCTGAGTCAAAATGTTTTTTACATGCGTAAAACTGCTGTCTATTCTAGAGGTTTTTAATCTCAAATACCCTTTTCTTTCTTTGACCGACCATGATACATTGTCTGGATTATGATTCCATTGCCAAACCAACGGCAGATCATTTTCTCCATTTCTTCGGTTAAATTCGTCTGAATTTACAATTCCTGGAATTAGGTTTTTATTGGCTGGAAGGTCTAGATATTGAGGCACTTTACCATTTTCTCCCAAGATTGGCCAGCCGTTTTCCCATTTTACAGGAACCAGATACGGAATACGCCCTACACCGCCCGCATCTCTAAACAAATAAGAAAACCATTTGCCATCTGGAGTATCGATAAGTCCGCCTTGCGCAACGCCCAAATCCTGCAGTCCGATCTTCCCTTCCCAAGGACCTGTTATAGCATTTGCTCTGTGTATGATTACGGTACGTATGCCATTTTTTGGCCAGCATATATTAAACAGATAATATTTCCCTTTAATTTTAAAAAGCTGCGATCCTTCTGCAGGAAGCATAATATCGCTTTGTGCAGGCGCATTGGCATTTTCTATTAATACTTTCTTGGTTTCTTCTTTTACTCCTGATAAATCCTCTTTTAATTCGATTATTTGAAGTTTTCCGCCTCCCCAAACGAGGTAGACTTTGCCATTATCATCAAAAAAGAGAGAGTGATCGTGATAAGAATTGTTTAAGACAATCTTTTTCCAAGGGCCTTTTTCAATATCTTTTGTAGAAAAAATATAGGTTTTGCCTGTTGTTCCCGAAAAAGTGCTCACATAATACATTCCGTTATGATAGCGTAGACTGCTCGCCCAAGAACCTCGCCCGTAATCATTTTTTCCATGATCCAGATTCAGTCGGTCATCATTATCTTCTAAAGTTTGGTACGCATAATTGACCAGATGCCAATTGACTAAATCGCTAGATTTCATAATCGGAACTCCAGGGTTCATGTGCATGGTTGTACTGCTCATATAATAAGTGTCCTTAACCCTAATTACAGATAAATCAGGAACATCTGCAAAAATAATGGGATTCTTAGCTTTGTCCTTTTGCGCATGACCTGTCAGGATAGTCAAGCCAATCGCAAGAACCGTATATATAAAATCTTTTGTTTTCATAGTTGTTTTCGTTTTTCTAAAAAATATCAGACGGAAAATATTATGTATTAATTCATCTATTGCATAGTTTTTTTAAACACATAGAAACATAGCTTTTAGGTAATTAATATAGAACTATGTGTTAAAGCTAGCTTTTTCTATACTCTTAAGCAGAAGCAATGAAAATCTATGTTTCTATGTGTTTAAAATAAATTTTGCCGCGTTTCACCCAACTGGTTGAATTTTATTTTAATTCCCACAAATATTAATTCGTGACAATTCTAAGCTGAGCAAACTTTGGACTTACTTTCCCTTCTTTTGCCAAAATTTTAATGTTCAATACTTCGGCATTTTCTATTTTTATTTTGACTGTTTTTTTATCAGAAGCGGCTATTACTGCTGGTTTTTCATTAATCAAAATAGTAGTATTATCGCTGTTGAATTCGTCCAAAACGCTGATCTGCAAAATCTGGCCTTTTTTGTTTTTATTCAGCATTTGATACGAAATATAAGCGCGTGTATTGCGCCAGAACTTCCCATCCTCGTAACCCGAATTGCTTTTTTCTCCCTTATACAAATGATCTACTTCTGGCTGCTGCTCTCCACAATTTATTTTATCTATTGTTTTGGCTTCAAGCGCCATCGCTTCAATTTCCTGCTTCTTCAGCAACTCCTGTTTTTCTTTATATTCTTCTTTGGAATACGTCTGAAAATACATTTGATAACGGGCATCGTGCACTTCAAAAAAGGGCTCCAATTCTAATGAATCTAAGCTATATCTTAAGTTCGCTGTTTCTTTAAGTTTTGATATATAATCTGCCTTATCCCCAACCAAGGCATAGGCTTTATCAAGCGGAATAAATTTTCCTCTTGCAGCGTGTCCCATTCTACTGTCATCTGCAAACAAGCCGTCTAATCCTTCTGTCGAAGTTTTGGCCGCCAGCACAATTGGCCCTTTGACAAATGCACTCCAATTGGAACCGTCTGGCAGATTTTCTAAATGTAGCGTTGTTTGAAATCTCACTGCTATTTTATCTCCTGATTTCCATTTTCTTGAAATCGCAACATATTCAGAAGATTTAGAGATTATTTTTTGTTCTTTTCCGTTAATGAATATTGCAAAACTTTCGGCCCATTTTGGGTAACGGATATTCAAAGCGAAGGTTTTTGCTTTTTTAAGTTTTAAAACTAATTCTGTCTGATTTTCATAAGGGAATTTTGTGGTTTGCTCGAGTTCTATTTCTTTTTCTTTCCATTTTAAAATTGAAGGAATAAAAAGATTTACAAAAAGATCATTTTGTGTATGGCTGTAAATTAATTCTCCATATTTCGTATGATTTTCAAGTCCTGTTCCTACACAGCACCACATGCTTGTCTGAGGCTGAGAATACACGCGGTAATGATTTGGGCGAATAGGCGTAAAATACACAAAACCTCCTTTTTCTGGATGTTGGCTCGAAAGGATATGATTGTAAAGTGTTTTTTCGTAAAAATCCAGATAATGCACATCATTTTTATCGAGAAACAAAGCTTTAGCAAGACGTTCCATATTGTACGAATTGCAGGTTTCTGGCCCTTCATTCGATTTTACCATACCGCTGAAATCGTTAACAGGATTAAAATGTTCTGCAACACTGTTTCCTCCAAAGGCAACTGTTCGTTTTTGGGTCACATTATCCCAAAAATATTGCACACCATCTGACCATTCTTTATTATCAGAAAGAGCTGCAATCTTTTCAAAACCAACCACTTTTGGTATTTGAGTATTAGCGTGAAGTCCTGTGAGTTTGTCTTCTTTTTGCAGTAACGGATTTAATAAAGCTTTATGCGATAATTTTTCGGCGGTTTCAAGGTGTTTTTTGTCTTTTGTAATGATATACAAATCGGCAAAAGATTCATTTATTCCTCCATGCTCTGTTGCCAAAACTTTCTGGATCTGTTCATCAGAAAGCGGACGGATTAATTCTATAAACCAGTCTCCAAGTTTTATTACTATATTTTTTGCTTGCTCACCTCCGGTGTATTGATAAGCATCAATTAAACCAGCAAAAAGTTTGTGAATGTTATAAATAGGAACCCAAGTATTGTTGAGTCCAAAACTGCTTCCATCAATATCTCCTTTATGGATTCGATCCCAAAAAACTTTGCCTTGCGGAATACCCCCAACATAACCGTTCCCGTTTTTAGCCTGACAGCGCGCCAATTCTGAAAGCATATAGTCTAATCTATCTTTAAGCTCTTTGTTTCCAGTAGATGCATACATCAAAGCTAAAGCTGAAAGGTAATGTCCGCCAATATGTCCATCCAATCCTATACTTTCCCAATTGCCATAACGATCTGCCTTTGGCGGAAGCCCAGATTCTAATAAATAAGGCGCTAGAAGTTTGTCAGGATCTAAAGCTAAAATATACTTTAGATCTACATTTTGAGCATTTTTAAATGGCCCTTCTTTTAGTTTTACTTCGCTTAAATCAAATAACTTCATTTGAGCCGATACATTGGCTCCCATCAATAAGGCGAATAGGTAAAATAAAATGTTGTTTTTCATTATAGATTGAATTTGAATTTATTGAAAGTAAAAAGTATAAGTTTTCCCTTTTTCTGTCATGATATCATACAAATAAGATGCTTTAATATTCAGCAATTGAATGTTTGAATCTTTAGAAATAATTGGTTTTTCGGTTTCCTCTACCTCATAAAATAGATTTGGGTTTACACCTGATGCTACTTTCAAATTTTTATTCTTTTTTAGAATAAGCTCATTAGGAGTTCTTAATCTTAGATTGCCGCCAAGATTAGAATAAATGTTTAAAGCGATTACTTTTCCATTTTTCCACTTTAAATCTTTTATTTCAAAACCTCCTCTTGCTTTTAAACCGCTTATTGATCCGTATTCTTTTAAAGCATCAGGTAAAGCAGGAAGCAGATGAATTGCTCCATCTGAACTTTGCATAAGCATCTCGGTAATACCGGAAGTACAGCCAAAATTACCATCGATCTGAAATGGCGGATGCGCATCAAAAAGATTATTATAAGTTCCTCCGCCTTCGTGATTTACGCCAAGCGGTGTCAACTGATTTTGAATTAAGCTGTAGGCATGATTTCCATCCTGCATTTTTGCCCACCAGTTTACTTTCCAGCCCATGCTCCATCCTGTAGACACATCGCCTCTTTGCTGCAGTGTATTTTTTGCAGCTGCAAAAAGCTCTGGAGTTCTGTAAGCCGAAATCTGATTGGACGGATACAAACCATATAAATGTGAAATATGGCGGTGATTATCTTTCGGATCATCCACATCATCAAGCCATTCCTGCAGCTGATTGTATTTTCCTATCTGCATCGGAGGCAGTTTTTTCCTCAATATTCTAAGACTATCTGCAAATTCTTTGTCTTTCTGTAAAACTTCAGAAGCTTTTATCAGCGTACTAAAAACATCAAATACAATTTGATTGTCCATAGTAGAACCTGCTGTCATTGCCGAATTTTGATGTGCCTTTGGAGTGTTTTCAGGTGAATTTCCAGGTGCTACGACCAGCCATCCGTTTGCAGGGTCTTCAACAAGAAAGTCAGCATAAAAAAGAGCTGCTCCTTTTAATATTTTGTAAGCCGATTTTAAATATGCTGTATCTCCGGTATATAAATAATGTTCCCAAACGTGCTGGCTCAGCCATCCTCCGCCTGCATTCCACACTCCCCACGTGGCGCCATCAACTGCGCCATTAACTCTCCAGATATCGGTATTATGATGCGCCATCCAGCCTCTCGCTCCATACATTACTTTTGCTGTTTCCTGTCCTGTCTCCGAAAGCTCTTGAATCATTTTCAGCAAAGGTTCATGCATTTCAGAAAGGTTTGTTTTTTCGGCTGGCCAGTAATTCATTTCTGTATTAATATTGATGGTGTATTTGCTATCCCACGCTGGTGCCATGCTGCGATTCCAGATTCCCTGCAGATTTGCGGGCTGTCCGCCAGGCTGAGAAGATGAAATTAATAGATACCTTCCGTACTGATAATACAAGGTTACAAAAGACGGATCCTGTACGTTTCTAAAATTGGACAGTCTTTCATCTGTAGGCAATTTAGCTTGTTCGGTACTTCCTAAATCCAGTTTAACTCTTTTGAAATATTTTTGATAAGCTGCTATATGAGCCGTTTTCATCTTATCATAATTTTTGACAAATACTTTATCTAGATAAGATTTAGCCAATTTATTTTCATCGGCGTTTACATCATTATAATTTACAAAGTTTGAAGCTATAGAAACCATAATAACTACAGAATCAGCTTTATCGACTTTTAACGCATTATCAGCAGTATTTATACTTCCGCCCTCAATTTTCAATTTTGCCAATGCATTAAACTGAACTTTTCCTTCTACACCTTCATGATCACTAGTGTTTCCCCAAAGTGAAATTTCATTATTGTTGTTAAGCGTAATTTTCTGTTTTTTATGTTGCGATGTAAAATCGGCTGTAAATGACAATTGTCCAGGTTTATCGGCAGAAAGCTTTATAACCAAAACTCTGTCTGCAAAAGAGATAAAAGCTTCTCTCGTAAAAGTTACTCCATTTATTTTATACCTTGTTTTTGCAACCGCAGTCTCAATATCCAGTTCACGGTAATAATCAGAATACTTTTCATCTGAGAAATTCAGCTCCAGATTCCCCACAGGCTGAAACATCTGCCCATGAGATTTTTTGGTAATGATAGCCTCATTGATCAGTTTTTCAGCTTTTTGGTATTCGCCTTGAAAAAGAAATTGTCTTATCTGCTCAAGAGCTTCTTTCGCTTTCGGATTGTCATTTCGGTTAGGACTTCCGCTCCAGACTGTGCTTTCATTCAGCTGAAAAATTTCTTTTCCGACATTTCCATAAACCATGGCACCCTGAAAGCCATTTCCTATTGGCAAGGCATTTTCCCAAACACCCCCGGAAGGAGTTTTATACCAAAGCTTTAGATCTGATTTCTCTTGAGCGAATATAGATATCGAGAAGAAAAACAGAAGATTAAACAAATGCTTTTTCATATTTTTTTTAGCCATTTTAATATTCTTTTATCTGACAAAAGACTTTCAAAACTTATTCAACTGCCCTTTCGCTTTCAGGAGCTCCTAAATAAGAAGGTTTTAAACCTCCTGTATCGATTAGTATTTTTTGAAGCACAATTCCTGGGTCTAAAACTCTAAAACGAAGTGTATGCTTCCCTGACTTCAGAATAGTGTGTTTAGTTTCAGAATGAATCATATGCTCTGCCTGCCATTTTCCTAATTCTCCTTTATAATGTCCATTGAAATTTACAAGCTGCGGTTTCTCTCCGTCAAAAGATATTTCATATCGAAGCCCTTTATTGCTGTTAAAATTCAGTGTTGGCGCCAATAAAAGTTCTACTTTAAATTCTCCCGTTGAAGTAAAATGGACTGCATATTCTACAAAGACATGATCTTCTGCTGTTGGGTAAATATTTTGCGGAAATGTCGTTATGCCACTCAGTGTTTTTCCAAAATCTGGAATTACTTCCCAATGTACTTTTTTCGAATTATTCATTTTAGAAAAATGGGCTGCATGAATCGATACATAACCATCTTTCTCTATAAAAACTTTCGGAACAACAATTTCGCTATCCGAAAGATATTTTACCTCTGGAAGAATATTTTTAGGACCATCGTGCCAAGCTTTATAACCTATGCGCATTTGATCCATCATATGAGGCCATTTTCCTCCTGCGATTTCATTATTATATTTGTTTTGAAGAACAGAATCGCGTTCAAATTTTACTTTAACCTCATCTGCATAATAATTGGCTAGACTATTTTTTTCTGTTGCGAGTTTTTTATTTTTTGCCTGTGCAAAATACATTTCATAAAGATTGCAGCAAGCGTCTATTGGATATAAAATCAGCTGAAAGTAAGCGTCTTTAGATTCATTAGGAAGTTCGTTGTAAATTCTATAAGCATCCAATGCCAAGTTTTTATAATCATTAACGACATTTTCAAATTCGTTATAATTTTCTAAAGAATAGGTTTTGCTGTCCAACATTTCTGGAGTAACACGACGATTAAATTTCGGATAGGTATTTAATAATCGAGCAATTTCTTTAGAATATTTGCTTCCAAACTGTTCTGCTGCCCAACTTTCTGTGTATCGGAAAAGATTCTGAGAGTTGAAGCTTGTAGGATTCCAAGCCATATCTAAAAAGAAGTTTATTGGAAATTCCATTGGTTTTAAATCGCCAACATTCACAATCCAGACTTTATCGACTCCATTTTCGTAGCTCAGATTCATCTGTTCCCAAACCCTTTGTATCGGGCTTATGTTTATCCATTTTGAATTTCTTGGACCTCCAACATAGTCAAAATGATAATACATTCCGTAACCTCCTTTATGCAAGGGTTTAGAAAGATCTGGAAGTTTGCGGACATTTCCCCAATTGTCATCGCAAAATAAAAGAATGACATCATCAGGAACTCGCATTCCCTGATCGTAATAATCTTGAACCTCTTTGTACAAAGCCCAAACCTGAGGTGTTTTATTGGCGCTTTGCCCTGTTTCTTTCTCAATAATTTTGCGCTGTTCTTTTACAATATTTTCCAGCAGACTTATATTGGTGCCTTCGCTCATTGCCTCGTCTCCATCGCCACGCATCCCAATAGTTACCAGTTTTTCCCAATTTTTGCTTCGCTGAATCCCCGTTTTCCAGAATTCGTCTAAAACAGTTTTGTTTTTGGAATAGTCCCAAACATTCGGCAAATTATTTTTTTTAATATAACGTCGCCAGTCGGTTTGTGCCAAAGCCATTGGTTCATGGTGAGAAGTTCCCATTACAATCCCCATCTCATTTGCTAGAGGCCCGCTCGCCACATCATCGTCATAAAATGCATTTCCCCACATCGCAGGCCACATATAATTGCCCTTTAGCCTAAGTACTAATTCAAAAACTTTTTCATAAAACTTGCTATTAAAACCGCCAAAAGTAGCTTTTGCCCAGCCACTCAATGCTGGTGCTTCATCATTAAGGAAAATGCCTCGGTACTTTACAGCTGGTTCTCCATCTGTGTACATCCCTTTAATGAAATAAATGTTTTCTTTCTGTTTTACAGGCACATCAGCCCAGTAATACCAAGGAGAAACGCCAATCTGTTTCGATAATTCATAAATTCCGTAAATCGTACCGCGTTTGTCGCTTCCTGCAATTACGAGCGCTTCGTCTACACCTTTAAAAGGACTTCTAACGTGTTGTATGATGAATTTTTCATTCTTCCCTTTGAGTTCTTTTCCTTCGATTTTTTTCTGTTTAATTAAATCATCAATAACAGAATTAGATCCGATCGTTCCAATGATAATGAGCGGTGATGATGCATTAGGATTTTGGTTTAAAATAAGCGGACGCTGGCCTGTAACTTTTTCAAAATCGGACTGTAGATTATGTACAGCTCGCAAAATGCCTGCATCTAAATTTGAATTTATCCAAAAAGAAAGTGACAGCGATTTTTCTTTCAGCACCATAACATTCTGGCTTTTATCTTCTGTTATAAAAGGCTGAGAAGCTTTTGATAGCGTACTTGCTAAAACAAAAATCAAGGCGTATATAAATTTCAAATAGTTTTTCATCAGGTATTTTTTATCATTCATTTCAGATTCAGCTTATTTTAGATCAAAATCTTTGATTCTGCTTTGTGTTATTTGAATAATAACTGTGAATACAGGAACAAATCGTGTCTCCATACTGGCCAAGTGTGTCCGCCTGGATATTCGCTGTATTTATATTTTATGCCGAATTGATCAAATTTCTGCATCATGATTTTACAATTCTCGTAAGCTATGTCTTCTTTTCCTCCCATCGAAATCCAGAAATCTTTTAAGTTAGCATTAATTGACTGCGCATTGTTTTTCATAAACTCATATTGAGGATCTGATAATTTCGGATTGTTTGCCCACCAGCCTGAACTGAAAACGCCCAGACTTGAAAACATATTAGAGTTTTTAATTCCAGCGTAAAGTGTCTGCAATCCACCCATTGATAAACCGGCTAAAGCTCTACTTTTGCTGTCTGTCGCAACTTTAAAATTGCTTTCTACAAAAGGTATGGCTCCATTTTTCAGTTCGTTTTCAAATGCTTTTAATGTTTCTTCTCCAAAACCTGCTGTTCCTCCTGTATTGCCCATATTGCCATCAAGCATTACAATAAGCATTTTCTTTGCTTTATTTTCTGCAATTAAATTATCCAAAATCAAATTTGCTTTTCCTTGAGTGCTCCATCCTCTTTGGTCTTCACCACCTCCGTGTAAAAGATACAGCACAGGAAATTTTTCTGAAGAGGTTTCGTATCCTGGTGGCGTATACACATACATTTCACGCCAAGAATTAGTTCCTTTTGAAAAGTATTTCATTATTCTTACCTCACCATGCGGAACAGTTTTCAATTCATAAAAATCACTATCTTTTTTCGGGATTTCTATTCCACTGGCCATGCGCCCCATTCCATAAAAAGTTTCACTTGACGGATCTGCAACTGCCACACCATCAATCAAAAGCGAGTAATAATTAAATCCTCCGTTTATAGGGTCAGTTGTAACATTCCAGACTCCCTGACCATCTTTCTGCATGTCGTACTTTTTCCCAAGGTCTATCTGCACTTTTGATGCGTCAGGTGCATTGACTTTAAAGATTACTCTGTTATCAGGCAGAATCTGAGGATATTTGGCATTACGTATGTTGGTTTGAGCTGTGGCTCCTAAAACCGTATATTTTGCAAAACTTGATTCATCAACTGGTTTGAACAATAACTGCGAAAACATGTACAAGCTGTTTTTCCATACTTTGAAATCGTGAACTCCTGGTTCTAGATAATAGATGTGCGGGACATTGTTTTTGAATAAATAATCGTGTGTTCGTTTACTGTTTTCCAGCAGCCAATCATTATCTCCGCAAGAAATCCACAGCAGTTTCAGTTTCTTTTTGGCTTCTTCAGGATTTGGCACCAATTCTTCTGTTTTCTTGGTATTTGGAGCCGAAGAAAATCCGCCTATCCAAGCAAATTTATCTAGGTTTGTCAAACCGAAATTCAGAGACTGTCCGCCACCCATAGATAATCCTGCAATGGCACGATGCTCTCTGTCTTTGTAAACATTATATTTTTTTTCAATGAAAGGAATCAAATCCTTCAATAAATCTTTTTCAAAATCTGTAAATGCCTGCACTTTGTCTGGCGCCATTATATTTCCGGTAGCGCTGTCATCTTTCATGGCTCTTCCGTTTGGCATTACTACGATCATCGGTTCTACTTTTCCTTCTGCATAAAGATTGTCCAATATAATCTGAGGACTTCCACCATTAAGCCATTCTTTTTCATCTCCGCCAATTCCGTGCAAAAGGTACAAAACTGGATATTTTTTGCTTTTACTAAATCCAGGTGGCGTATAAATAGTGGCTTTTCTGCTTGTTCCAACTGTTTTTGAATCATAACTTACCGTTTCTACTTTTCCTGATGGAACTGATGGGTTTAACTGATCAAAACCGACTGGTGCTTGAACTATAAAAGGCTCATTTGGGCTATCTGATTTATAGCCTAATAATGAAAGCATTTTTTCTGCATAACGTTTTCCTAAATCTCTATATCCTGCCGAACTAAAGTGAAGGAAATCTGGAGCTACTGCGCAGCTTTTTGATGAAATTATATAAGAGGTTGGAATGGTTTGAGGAAGTGTTGCAATGATTTTATTCATGCTGGCGCATTTTCCTTTTTGTTCTTCATGAACGGTTTCACCTGAAAGCAACGGCACTTTTTTAGGATCAAGGTTTAGATCTTTCATCAGATTATCATATACTATTTTAACCTTTTTCGGCCATAGAGTATCGCCCGTGTTAGATTCTCCCTGATGCAGTAAAATACCTTTTATAACTCCTTTCTTTTGTGCAATTTTTGCCATTTCAACCAATCTTGCATACGGGCTGCCATTGTATTCCTTAAGCATGCCTAGCATCCATTCTGGTGCTGTTTTTACGTAATTTTCGACATTATTTTTATCAAAAAGCTCAATTTTACATCCTCCCACAGCAACATTTACCACTCCCACTTTTACATTTTTAGGAAGATTAGCTACCATAGTTCTTCCAAAATAATCTGTCAATGTTAATCCTGTTTTACATCTGCATAATGGCGGAATTGCAGTATACCATTTTCCCATTTCGCGATTCAAATCTGGGCAATTTACAGCCTCCAGAACCTGAAAACGAGGATCTACATTTATTTTGTCTTCAGCTTCTATCGGAGCAGCGCCTTCCATATTCGACTGTCCAAAACTTAAATAAACATGAAAATTTGGATCTTGAGAATATCCATTCAGTCCCTTTAAAAAAAGAACTGCTATTGCGAAAAATCTAATTATTGATTTCATGATATCTTGTTAAAGTTGTTTTAATACTAAATGGGATTTCACTTAAATAAATTTAAATCTATGACTTCGCCCATTCTTTGATAACCTAATTCATTAGGATGTAAAAAATCCCCATCATGCATATTTGATAATATGGTTTTAGAATCGGTTTCCGAAGCCATTTCTTTATCAAAATCTATTACCGCATCAAAATGGTTATTTCGAATCCAAGCATTCACTAGATCTCTTGCTTCTTGTTTGAAAGGCGCGTCATAAAATGATTTTTGAAAAGGCAAAATCGTACAGCCATAGACTTTTATGCCTCTGGCGTGTGCTTTTTCTATCATAATTTTATAAGCATCTATAATTTCTTGGGCTTTTAAAGGAGCATCTTCCGCACGTTTAATTCCGCCTATATCATTTATTCCTTCTAATATTACAAGCCATTTTATACCTGACTGCGAAAGCACATCACGGTCAAAACGTTCTAAAGCCGTTGGGCCAAGTCCGCCTTTTACAACGCAATTTCCTCCTATTCCTAAATTCAAAACTCCAATATCTTGAGTTGCTTTATCGGCTGCGAGTCTAGCTGCTAGAATATCGGTCCAGCGATTTTGTTTGTTTGTTCCAGAACCTCGCCCATCTGTTATGGAGTTTCCCAGACAAACAATATTAGATGCCTTTTTTGATGACACAACATCAAGTCCGATAATAGAATACCAATGATCTGTTTTTATGGCGTCCGAGAAAACATCATTGTTGAGATTGTCTCCCGCTAAAATATAAGAGGTCGTTCTCGATCCTGGGTGTCCAGTTGTTTTTTGTGATGCAGCTCCATAATAAATGGTTATGGCAAGAAGCTGGCCTGGCTTTAATTTAAAATTCAGTTTATCTGAAAATATTTCCTGATTTGGATTTAATGTTACTTCTTGATTTCCATTAAAGCTGAGATTTTTTTGTGTGCTTTTATCAATCGCAGGAGCCTCAAGCACATTGGCTATACTGACTTTTTTTAGAACTGTAGGCTGATCGCTGAATAGATTTGAAAAACGCAGACGAATATGCTCTCCTCCAATCGAAACTTTTATAATCTGACGAAGTGTATTTTCGGCCAAACCTGGTGCTGGAGGCATATTGTTTGGTTCTACAAGCATTGGTGCACAAGCCCACGATCCGACCCAATTGTCAGCTGCCTTTTGAGAAGATTTTGCTAATTGCTGATTGGCCGTACATCCTATTAAAATGAAAAGCTGTAAAAGCAATATATATTTTAAATATCTTTTTATCATTTCTATTAAAATTTAAAACCTCTTTTTTATCCAAAAAGCATACTTAAATACTGCTTTGATGAATTGCTATCTGAAAAAGGAACTCCCATTAATTCTGCAAACTGAAATAATGGGAGTTTGAGTTTTTTTTGAATTTTATTTCGGATGTGAGTTATTTGATGAAGTGGCATATAACCCCACCAAAGCTCCTGTAAATCCGCCAGCGACATTTGTTGAAAGAATATCTCCTGAAACTGGATTCCCAAGATTTTCAAAATCGGCACCGTTTAAAGCATAACTAAATTGATAATTGTCGCCTGTTGCTTTAACTTGCAAGCGTATTGCTCCTTTCACCTCTATTTTTGCACTTGATATAATTTCTGATTGTCCTTTTTCCGTTCTTTCCAATAGTATATAAGTCTCTTTTCCTTTCTTAGTAACACCAAAAACATAATTGTAGCTTTCGTTCTGCAGACATACAATTCCTGCCAGATCTTTTTCTGACTCTGGCTTATATTCTAAAGTTGTTGTAAAAGAAAAAGTATTATGCTGCTGTCTGTAAAATAAAGTAGAAGTTGGTTTTAGTTCCTTGATGTTTACAGCAAATGGCGTAATCTGCAAACCTTTTTTAACAATAGAAATAAAGTGTTCTCTTGGTCCGCGTAATCCAATCCATCTATAATCTAACTTCTGTGATGTAAAATTTTCTGTAAATGTAAAGTTGCCATTAGGGAAAAAACCATCTTTACCTGTTTTATTTACCACACCGTTTGGCATTTTTAATTTTGGCCCCATTGGAACTAAACCGTTCTCAAAAACAGGAAAGGTACCTGACCAGTCTACTGGCAGCATAAAAGTTTCACGTCCAGCATTTACTCTATCTTTTTCGTTTGGACGAATTCCTAAAAATACACCATAATATTTATTGTCTGGACCAAGGACTAAATCTGCATGTCCTGCCCAATCTACTTTGTTGGGTCTGTTTTGAGGGAAATATCTCTGTGTTAGAATTGGGTTATTAGATGCTGGTTTAAAAGGTCCTTTTGGACTATCGCTAATAAAAACAACTTCGCTATGATTTCCTCCGGTACCTCCTTCAGCACACATTAAATAGTAATGATTGTCTTTTTTATACAAATGAGGAGCTTCAATCCAAATTGGTTTTTTCGAAAGGTCAACTCCGCCATCCACAATAATTTTGTCTGTTCCTGGAATTACCTGATCTTTCTCTAAATCATATTCCCAGACCTTAATTACGCGATGTCCGTTGTACAATTCTTTTCCTTTATCAGGAGCATCATTGTGCACGACATACCCTTTTCCGTTGTCATCAAAGAAAATAGACGGATCTATTCCGTTAAAAGCTAATTTAATTGGACTTCCCCATCCTTTTTTTGGATCTTTAGTTTTTACAATGATATTTCCTAAACCGCCTGTAAAAGCAGTAACAATCATATAAAAAGTGTCATTGTGAGGATTGTACGTAATTCCTGGTGCATAAACTCCAGCACTAATTCCTGTATCATGAGGGTTAAATTCTGAAACGTTATTCAATACCCCTCCTAAATCGGTCCAGTTTACTAAATCTTTAGAGTGAAAAATGGGCACTCCTGGAAACATGGCAAATGAAGAACATACCATATAGAAATCATCTCCTTTTCTCGTAATGGCAGGATCAGGATAACATCCCTGAAGAATCGGAGAATAAAATTCATCTTCTTTTAACGGATTGCTTTTGTAAATCTGGTCGTCTCCTACGTAAGTTGCGTTTGAAAAGATGGGATCTTTACTGCTCTTCTTTTTTTGGATAGTGCTTTCCTGAGCCTGTGTAAGGATAGAGCAAAACAGAACAGCAACTGATATAAGAATCTTTTTTTTATTCCTCATTTTATATTGTTTGTTAAAGTACATTTCGAAAAATATTAAAAAGCCGAGATGGTTACTCCCGGCTTGTTTAAAACTAAATTAATAAACCCTAATAAGATAATCCATAAAATTGATCTTATTTGCTTAGAAATAGTTTTTAGAAAAATAAAACTTAATATCCCGGATTTTGGTACGCTGCTTTTTCATCAGCAGACATTTCCATTCCATCGATTTGTCCTTGCGGAATTGGCCTTAAGTAATGATGCGGATCAATTGTTCGGGTTACCACTTCTGGCGTATGCTGTCCGTAGTTAGATCCTCCTATAGAATATTTCCCAGCAATTTCATTCCATTTTTGTGTTCTTACTAAGTCATACCAACGGTATCCTTCACCAAAAAACTCACGTGAACGCTCAGCAAGAATGTAGTTAATATCAATTACAGCTGGGGTTGCATTGGTCATGGCTGCGCTATTATCCTGAATTTTAGCCGTATTTCCATTATTGTCCCATTTCCATTTTCCTGCTCTAGCTCTAAGTACATTTACAAGAGATCTGGCACTCCAAGATCCTGTAGCTCCTTTAACAGCCGCTTCGGCTGCAACTAAATATAATTCAGAGAATTTTGCGACTGGGAATGGTCTTGTACTTCCTGCATTAGGCTGTCCTAATCCTCCAGCGTTATCTGTTCTGTAAGGTCCAAGCTTCCAGAAACCTGGGTATACAATTCTGCTAATGCCTTTTGGAGAAATCACATAATCTGCTCTTCCTGGCAATACCCCGGCACCTACTCCGCTGTCGCCTTGCCCAGAAGGATAAGTGATTGCAGTTGCAGGCTCATCATTAAGGAAGCTTAAAACAGCGTCTCCTGGTTTAATTGTCAAACCATTAGCATTCGTTAGAGTTGCTACACCTGTAAGTCCCGTTCCTGTAAGATTCCAGTTGCCTCTATAAACAGTCGCAAATGTTCCATCATATCTAGAATCGTTGGTTTTATCAGCAAATGTGTTAGTAAAAACTTCTATTGGCGGCGCCATTCTTGTCCACGGACGTCCTAGGAATTGGTTGGCTTCTCTCTGCACTGAAGAAACCGCTGCCGTTCCGTTTTTACTTCTGATGGCAGTATAGTTCCAAGTCACCATCCAACCCGAAAAGTTGTCTGGAGCACCACCACTACCGTACGTCAGACTTGCACCATTGTAATATTCGCTTTCTTGCGTATGATCTGCATAAAGCATTACTTCTTTATTTCTGTCATTTGCTCCCGCATTAACATCATAATAAGAATCAAGCAGTCCATAAGACCCTGGATTATTTATTCCTTCTACAGCCAAATCATAAGCCTTCTGAAAATACCACTGTGCATTATGTCCATCAGGATCTGTTCTTGGGGCATCTGGATAAGTTGGAATATTATTTGGGTTTTCCAACCACCAAGCATACGTAAGATATGCCTTTGCTAGAAATAATCGTGCTACTGTTTTGGTTACCGTACCAGTCAATCTCGGCGCATCAGGAAGATCTTGGACAGCTGTAAGCAAATCTGGGAAAATAGCTTTCGTATATACTTCAGGAACTGTATTACGTTTAGAATATCTTGAAGGTTTGCTGTTAAACTTTAATTCTCCAGCTCCTAAATCTAACGGTACACCTCCAAAAGTCTGCACAAGAAGGAAATAATCAAATCCTCTGAAAAATTTCGATTCTGCAATTAAACTGTTGGCAACTCCTACAGCCGCACCATTCTCGATAATACCGCTTGCGGTATTGATATCATAATAAGAGTTATTCCACAAAACATCTGAACGGCTTGAAGTCGGATTAATGATACCCACACCAGATAAATCGTGATCTTTAAAATTTCCGTCTGCACTCTGTGCATATGTTGCCTCATCTGTTCCTGTCTGGCATGCATTATAAAAATATGCCTGTCCGTAAATCCAGCGCAAGTGTGCATAATGAGACGTTAATCCCTGTTTAACCCCCTGTTCTGTTTTAAAGTAGCCAGGTTCATAAAAATCATGAGGTTTTTCCTCTAATATATCAGAGCAGCCGGCTAATGAAAGTAAAACCGTTGATCCTATAATCAAATTTTTAAAAATATATCGTTTCATGTCTGTATCTGATTAAAATGTTAAATTAAGTCCAAATAAATAATTTCTGGTTGCAGGAGTATTTGTACCTATAACAGAAAATCTTCTCTGATAAGAGGCAACAGCCTGATTTTCGTCACCAAATGAATTCGTTTCAGGATCCATTCCAGATTTATCATGATATGGAGAAAATAGAACAAACGGATTCTGCACTGTGAAATAAAGTCTTAATTTGTCAATTCCTACATTTTTTGTAAAATTTGGATCAAGAGTATATCCAAGAGTCATTGCTCTAATTTTTACATAAGAAGCATCAAAATACCCCATAGTCGACATATATTTAGGGTTATCCCCGCTTCTGATACCTCTCGGATTAGGAAACTCTCCATCTCTATTATCTGGAGTCCAGTAGTCAACATCTACGTTGCTTCTACGTCCGTTTAATAAGTTCATATAGCTTGCACCTCCATATAATGTGCTTATTAAAACACCTCCGCTTTTAAATGCTCCTACTGCATTAAAATCAAATCCTTTGTAAGTTACATTGGTATTAAAACCTCCCTGAAAGTCTGGATCTGTTTCTATAATCTGGCGATCGCTTGCATTAATAGCACGGGTTGGCGAACCATCTGGATTATATTCTCCTGTATATTTCACTTTAATAGATCCTACAACTGTTCCTTGCTGGTTAATTCCTGTTGGTCCTGGCTCAAGAATTGACATATATGGATCACCTTCCTGCCAGATTCCAACCTTTTCATAATCATAGATTGAATTAATATTATATCCAACAAACCAATTATTTGCTTCATCACGGCTAGCACCTGATGCTAAAGCAACAAGTTTGTTTTCATTTTTATAGAAGTTAACTCCCACAGACCATGTCACACCTTTAGGATTATCAAGAATAACTCCGTTCAATGAGATTTCGTAACCTTTGTTTTGTGTTTCTCCCACATTGGCCACATAACTGCTTACACCAGATGTTGCTGGAAGTCCCACACGCTGCAATAGATTTTTTGTATTGGTTTTATAATATTCAACTGTACCAGATAAACGGTTATTAAAAAATCCGAAATCTAAACCATAGTTCCATGTAGTAGAAAACTCCCATCCCAAATTAGGATTAGGAAGCTCAGTAACATATACTCCAGTTGAATTATTGCTTCCAAAATTGTACGGTCTTGTGCTTAAAGCTCCTAGCGTTGCATAAGGAGATACTGCCTGATTTGAAGTTTCTCCATACCCCGCTCTTAATTTCAATAAATTAATGTATTTAATATCTCTCATGAATGACTCATTTGAAAGTGTCCAACCAGCAGATACAGCAGGATAAGTTACCCATTTGTTGCCAGGAGATAATCTTGATGAACCGTCAGAACGAACTGTTCCAGATATAAAGTAACGGTTATCATAAGAATACATTAACCTAGCCATATAAGATGTCAATCCCCATTGCGTATAATCTTGATCTGCCGGATTAATCACTGCTTCTTCCTCACTTTGCCCTAAATTATAAAATTGGAAAGCGTCAGAAGTAATTCCGTTTCGAGTCACTCTCGAACTTTGTCCTGTGTATTGTTCATTGGAGTACAATCCGACAAAATTTATTGTATGTTTTTGTGCAAATGTTTTATCATAAGTCAATAAATTTTCCAACAGCCATTGTGTAGACCAACCATTTGTGATTGCCGCATTAGAAAGTGTTGTCGGGTTTACGTCAAAAACTCCCTGACCTTCATAATATCCAGCATTTGATGTGCGTAAATTTAAACCTGTATTAAGTCTGTATTTTAATCCCTCAACACCTGGGATTTTAATTTCTGCAAAAATGTTATTGTAAGAACTGAAAGCTCTATTTAAATTCACATAAGCATCTCCCAAATTTTCAATAGACTTTCTAGTGTAAACCCACTGGTCATCTGCCGCCATGCTAACTGTTCTTTTCAAAGAACCATCTGCATTGTACGGATTAGCAAGCGGTGAAGTCTGCAAAATAGTTCCTGTTCCGATATTATCGCCATTTGTAATGCTGTAGTTGCTATTCGTATTGAATCCAATGCGAATAGATCTATTAATCTGCTGGTCTAAACCCGCTCTAAGGCTAAAACGCTCATAGCTTTGGCCAGGAAGAACTGATTCTTCTTTATAATATCCTAAGCCTGCATTGTAAGCACCTGTTTCGCTTCCTCCTGAAACGCTAACATCATGGCTAATCATTTCGCCAGAACCGTATAGTGAATCCTGCCAATCTGTATTTACATTTCTTTTCTCGTCAACGCCATCTGCATATAACCCTGAATAATCACGAAGAGCAGCAAATTTAGATGCGTCCATCATAGGATATTTTGAGAAAACCTGTTTAATCCCGCTAAAACCATTGTAGGTAAAAGTAGCTTTTTGATTTTTCTTTCCTTTTAAAGTAGTCACTAAGATTACACCATTTGCTCCACGAGAACCATAAATAGCTGTAGCAGAAGCATCTTTCAGGATATCCACAGACTTGATATCTGCAGGATTAATATCTCCTATAGAACCTGCGAATGGAACTCCATCCAATACCACCAAAGGATCGTTACTTCCTGTCAACGATCTAGTCCCTCGAATCCTGATCTGCATTGCAGCACCTGGTTTAGAAGAAGTTTGCGTCATCTCAACACCTGGAAGCCTTCCTTGAAGCGCTTGAGTAATATTAGCTGCTGGTACCTCGTTCAATTCCTTGCCGCCAAGAGAAGCAACAGATCCTGTAACCGCTTCTTTAATTTGTGTACCGTATCCGATTACCACAACTTCCTTTAAGTTATTGGCATCTTCTTCAAGTGTTACATTAATATTTTTCTGTCCGTTTACAGCAACTTCTTTGCTTTTTAATCCGATGAAACTAAAAATAAGTACTCCGTTTGCCGGCACATTTATAGAATAAGTACCATCAAAACTAGTGCTCACACCGTTTTTGGCTCCTTTTAAATTAACATTAGCCCCTGGAATAGGACCGCTTGCATCAGTTACCGTTCCTGTAACTGTTGTCTGCGCTTTAGATTGAAATGAAAACGCAAACATCAGCATAAAAAAACATAAACATTTTAAATGTCTCTGTTTACTTGCAGTAAAGTGGTTAGTCATAAAAATTGATTTAATTATTAAAATTGGTTTTTGTTAGTTAGCTTTTTTACACTTTAAAAGTGAAAATCTAATATCAACTTAATAAGTGTATTTATTACAAATATAGAAAAATATCTATCAAACACAATCGGTTGTGTAATTTTTTATTGAGAAGTACAAAAAAAATACAGCTTAAAAAAATAATTCCTTCATAATTAAGCTTAAAAAAATAAGAATATTATAAAACAAACTATAACGTTGTAGCTATGTTTAATAAAAATTATGCGTTTTTGGGATATTCTTAAAGAAAACATAAAAATGAAAAATTCTGGTTTTTGATTTGAAAAAATTAAAATCCTTTAGATTACAGGACTGTAAACAAACACAAAAAACCAGTAAAATCGTACATTAAACAGCAGTAACCTGATTTGCCAATCTTTAAAATTCTTAAAAATTGTCTTTAAAGCAATCGATTGTTTGTTTTAACAAAAAAACCTTTCATTTTCATGAAAGGTTTTTAAACAAATTCTAAAAAAAACTTTTGTCTTCTCAAGTAATCGCCAATAAAATATTTCTTATATAAATGCAAGAGAGTCGTGACACTAAATCTTCTTAAGTTATTTACATCTATTATATTTTTTTAATAAAGACACAAATAACGTTCTTCAGCTATCATATAACTCAAATTAGAAATTAATGATTGTAATTTTACCAAATCACAATAAATTTCTTTTAAAAATTAAAATTGAATTTTGCATTCCAAAATATTTCATGTTTTGGCACATTCAAACTATAAAATTCAGCAGCCCTGTTTGAGACGCCTTCTTCTTTTTCAGCAAGACCTCGAACTAATCTTCTCTGCAAAATCTTTCTTCTAAAATTAGTCTTATTGATTTCAATGCCCAATATTATTTCATACAAATGAATCACTTGAAGCAAAGTAAACTTTTCGGGCAAAAGATTGAAGCCAACTGCACTGCAACAAATATTCTTTCGCAATTCTTTAATGCTGAAATCAATTACTCCCATATATTTTTCCTCTAAATCAGCTATATGGTGTACATCAATCCAGATTACGTTAGATGGCAATTCGTCATCATCAACTTTTTTTTCTTTGTTCACCATTGCATAATATCCGATTGAGATATTTTCTTGAAATGATGCTGATGAGTGATAACCAAATGCCCGTAATTGTTCCAAAAAGAAATCCTCTTCTGAAATATATTTTTTCAAAATCTTTTGTGCCGTTTTTAATATTGTCTCTCCCTCTTCCAAACTCGCACTAGGTAATCTCCAGTTGCCATTCGTTGCATCATTTTCATTTTTGACAAGCAAAACTTTTAAGCTCCTGTCTTCAAAACAGAATATTACACAGTCAATTTCTATCTTATTTTCTTGACTTAAATTAAAACCTACTCTCTCTTCTGATTCTTCTTTTTTCATAGAAAATAAAATTAAAACTCCCTTTTAATCAAATAATCTTCTTATTCCGTACGGATCAATCGTTACAATCGAACCGTCTTCCAGATACTCTATCTTGGTCACTTTCATGCTTCGCAAATGCGTCACGCCTTTTGAAAGGCTCGAATCGTGGTAGAACAGATACCATTCCCCTTCCACTTCGCAGATCGAATGGTGCGACGTCCAGCCTATCACCGGATTCAGGATTCTTCCCTGATACGTAAACGGCCCGTACGGACTGTCTCCGATTGCATAGCAGATGAAATGCGTGTCTCCCGTCGAATACGAGAAATAGTATTTTCCGTTGCATTTGTGCACCCACGAAGCCTCAAAAAAACGGCGCGCATTATCCCCTGCCAGAAGCCCATTTCCGTTTTCGTCCAAAATCTGGATTTCTCTCGGCTCTTCAGCAAACTCGAGCATATCATCTCTTAACAAAGCCACAATCGGCCCCAAGGCTTTTTCGCCCGCAAGAGGCTCTTCATTGTTTTCATGATATTCATTATTGCGGTATTTCTGAAGCTGTCCGCCCCAGATTCCCCCAAAATAGATGTAATGTTTCCCATCTTCATCTTCAAAGACCGCAGGATCGATGCTGTAGCTGCCTTTTATGGCGTCTTTTTCAGGAACAAAAGGTCCGACTGGCGAGTCTGAAACCGCTACGCCGATCTGGAAAATTCCGCTGGCGCGTTTGGCAGGGAAATACAGATAATACTTTCCGTTCTTATGTGCGGCATCGGGCGCCCACATCTGCTTTTCGGCCCAGGCAACGTCATCCACATGCAATGCAACCCCATTGTCGACAGCTTCCGATGAAATGTCCTCCATCGAAAAGACATGGTAATCCTCCATTCCGAAATGGTCGCCGTTGTCATTAAATGGAATCCCCGCATCGATGTCGTGCGACGGATAAATGTAAATCTTTCCGTTGAATACATGCGCCGAAGGATCGGCGGTGTAGATATGGGAAACTAAAGGCTTGGAAATTGCCAGATTGCTTATTTCTTCAAAATTAATGTGTTCAATGCTGTCTTCAGGCATAGTGATATTTTTCTTTAATAATTAACTTCTTCTTTCTTTCAGTTCCGTTTCGGTGAAATCTAAAAATTCTGTGAACTGAATTTTATTCTCTTTGCTTGGCTATGCAATTGTCTCTTTTTTCACAATCGCTAGGATAATAGTTTCAGAAATGGCAAAAATAATATTGTTTCCTGATAAAAACAATCGGTTGTGTAAAATTATACAAAAAAACATACTATGCAAATTTAGTTTCTTTATTTAGGCTATTTCTAATTAACAACCGATTGCTAATATGCTTAATCAAAAACTTATTAAATTCTAGTTCGGCTAGTTTTTTAAGACTTTCAAATTCAAAATATTCATAGTATTATTTCCTTTAATTTAATGTGACAAAAAAGAAACTGCTACTACATAAAATGCAATAGCAGCTTCTTTTAAGTACAAAAAATTTTAAACTTTCTTCGAAGATTCACGCACCAGTACTTCAGTATTTAAAAAAGTAATTTCTTTTGCTTCTTCTTCTTTATGAAATTCTATAGTATCAATGACAATATTTGCTGCCGCTTTTCCCATTTTTTCTGCAGGATGGGTAATAGTTGTAATATTCGGCTCGATTATCTCTGAAATGGGGTCATTGTTAAAACCAATTACAGCAAAATCCTGAGGAACTTTAATTCCTTTCTTTTTTGCTGTTTGTACAGCGCTAACCGCAAGAATGTCTCCTGGCGCAAAAAGTCCATCAGGTGGCGATTTTAGCCCAAACAGTTTATTGCAGGCTTTAACGCCAGCATCATAAGTCATTGCTTTCAGATTTATAATCAATTCCTCTCTCAATGGCAGGCCATAATCAGCTAGTGCATCTGCATAGCCTCTTTTCCTTTCATTATAAAGATTGCCAAATTCAGCACCAGCTGTCATATGTGCAATTCTTTTACAGCCTTGTTCTATAAGATGTTTTGTTGCTTTATATCCAGCGGTATAATTATCAATAACCACTCTAAAAGTATTAAAGTCCTTTGGCACACGGTCAACAAATACAAGAGGAATATTATTATTTGAAAATTGCTGAAAGTGTGAAGTGTCTTTTGTCTCCATTGCCAACGAACAAATAACACCGCTGACCCTACTGCTATAAAGCGATTTAGTCATATTAACTTCTTCTTCATAAGAATCATGCGACTGCATAATAATAACAGAGTAATCAGATTTTCTGGCAGTGATTTCGATACCGCTAATTAAAGATGATAAGAAAGGCTGTGTGATAGTTGGAATTAAAACGCCAATCGTTTTAGATTTGTTGCCTCTTAGTCCCGCTGCCAAAGTATTGGGAACAAATCCCATTTCTTCGGCTGTCTTTTTAACTTTCTTAATAGTCTTATCGCTTATGGTATGATGGTCTTTTAAAGCTCTTGAAATTGTCGATGTAGCTAGATTAAGTCTCTTTGCAATATCATAAATTGTTACATGTCTGTGTTCTTCCATTTACTATATGATTAGTCGTAAATTTTAAATATAATTTAAAAAATTGGTCACGTATTTTCAATACCACATCCTCCATTTTGCATAACGAATTTACTGACAATCAATATAAAACGCAATTTTTATCATAAAAAATCATCAATACGACAGCAAAATGGCATTATTTTTTAAATAAAGCTCTAAAGTTAAAATATTTTTCTTTTCTTTACACAATCGGTTGCAATTTATTTTTTTTATAAAAATACAGCACTCCATCAGTCGCAACATCAGTAAAAATTATTCATATGAAAACAAAAAAATTAAAGTATCAAATTCTGATATTAATCTCACTTTGGTGCACGGCACAGAATAAGAACCCTAAATTTCCATTTCAAAATACTGATCTTACTTTTGAAGAACGAGTAGAAAACTTAGTAGGGCAATTAACGTTAGAAGAAAAAGTAGCCCAAATGTTAAATGCAGCGCCTGCCATACCACGACTAGGAATTCCAGCTTATGACTGGTGGAATGAAACACTTCACGGTGTTGCAAGAACTCCCTTTAAAACAACAGTTTTTCCACAGGCTATTGCAATGGCTGCTACTTTTGATAAAAATTCACTTTTCAAAATGGCGGATTATTCTGCTCTAGAAGGCAGAGCCATTTACAATAAAGCGGTTGAGCTTAATAGAACTAACGAACGCTATTTAGGACTTACCTATTGGACTCCAAATATTAATATTTTTAGAGATCCAAGATGGGGACGCGGACAAGAGACTTATGGAGAAGATCCCTTTCTGACAGCCGTTTTAGGAGATGCTTTTGTAAAAGGCCTACAAGGAGATGATCCTAAATATCTAAAAGCAGCAGCCTGTGCAAAACATTACGCAGTACATAGCGGACCAGAATCTCTACGCCATACTTTTGATGTAGATGTAACGCCTTATGAACTTTGGGATACTTACCTTCCCGCCTTTAAAAAATTAGTTACCAGTTCTAACGTTGCAGGAGTTATGTGTGCCTACAACGCATTCAGAACGCAGCCTTGCTGTGCCAGCGACATTTTAATGAATGATATTCTAAGAAATCAATGGAATTTTAACGGTTATGTCACATCGGACTGCTGGGCGATTGATGATTTTTTCAAAAACCATAAAACACATCCTGATGCGGCATCTGCTTCAGCCGATGCAGTACTTCATGGAACCGATATTGACTGCGGAACAGACGCTTACAAATCGCTTGTTCAAGCTGTCAAAAATGGTCAAATTACCGAAAAACAAATTGATGTTTCTGTAAAACGCCTTTTTATGATCCGTTTCAGACTAGGCATGTTTGATCCGGTAGCAATGGTAAAATATGCTCAGACTCCAAATTCGGTTTTAGAATCGGATGAACACAAGGATCACGCTTTAAAAATGGCTAGACAATCTATAGTATTGCTTAAAAATGATAAAAATACGCTTCCATTAAGCAAAAAACTGAAGAAGATCGTTGTCCTAGGTCCAAATGCAGATAATTCAATCTCCATACTTGGCAATTACAATGGAACACCTTCCAAACTAACAACAGTTTTACAAGGTATTAAAGAAAAAGTTGGACCAGAAACCGAAGTAGTTTATGAAAAAGCCATCAACTTTACCAATGACACATTATTGGTTTATAAAGATCTTAAAAACCGTTATTCTTATGAAGGAAAACAAGGTTTTAAAGCTGAATATTTTAATAACAATACATTGTCTGGCAACCCTGAAACTATAAGAACTGAATCTGAAATAAATAATTTCTGGCAGGAAGGAGCAATGGTTACCAAAAACATCAAAGCAAATCATTTTTCGGCACGCTATACTACTAACTTTAAAGCAGATGAAGATGGTTCTATTACTTTTGAAATCGCTGCAGATGATGGCTATAGATTTATTGTTGATGGAAAAGAAGTTATAGACGCTTGGGGGAAAAACAGATGGGGAGCAAAAACCTACAAACTGCAAACCAAAAAAGATTCTGTTTACAAATTAGTGTTGGAATACTGGCAAGGTGAAGGAAAAGCTGAAGTGTCTCTGCAAACAGGGAATTTTATAAAAACAGATTTTGCTAATCTAATTGAACGCCATAAAAATGCAGATGCCTTCATTTTCGCTGGAGGAATTTCTCCTCAACTTGAAGGAGAAGAAATGCCAGTTAATGCGCCTGGATTTAATGGCGGAGACCGTACTTCTATCCTGCTTCCAGAAGTGCAGACAAGACTTCTAAAAACACTTCAATCTTCTGGAAAACCAGTAGTTTTCCTAATGATGACCGGCAGTGCAATTGCTGTGCCTTGGGAAGCAGAAAATATTCCAGCAATACTTAATATTTGGTACGGCGGACAAGCTGCTGGAACGGCTTCTGCCGACGTTATTTTTGGAGATTATAATCCAGCAGGAAGACTTCCTGTAACCTTTTATAAAGACGATTCTGATTTACCATCTTTTGTTGATTACAAAATGGATAATAAAACATATCGCTACTTTAAAGGCACCCCATTATACGGCTTTGGTTATGGATTAAGTTATACAGAGTTCAAATACAGTGCATTAAAAACTTCATCAAAAATAAAAAAAGGACAGCCAATCACTATTTCCGTCAAAGTAACAAATTCAGGAAAGATGGCAGGAGAAGAAGTCTCTCAGCTATATATAATTAATCAAAATACCTCAATAAAAACGCCTTTAAAAAGTCTTAAAGGCTTTGAAAGATTTAATTTGAAACCTGGCGAAAGTACTATTGTCAAATTTAATCTTTCTCCAGAAGATCTCTCCTATGTGACAGAAGACGGAAGCTTAAAACAGTATGGAGGCAAAATTCAGATAGCAGTTGGAGGCTCTCAACCAGATGAAAAAAATCAAACAAAAACCAATATAATAACTCAAACTCTAGAAATAGAAAAATAATTATTTAGTAGTAATGAACAAGACAATAGACCAATTATCAGCAGATAATATTAGAGCTTTAGCCATATCAATGGTTGAAAAAGCCAATTCTGGACATCCTGGAGGATCAATGGGAGGAGCAGATTTTATGCATATTTTATATTCTGAATATCTAAAATATGATCCAACTGAAATGAACTGGATTTACAGAGATCGTTTCTTTATGGATGCTGGGCATTTATCTGCTTTAATGTACGCTCAGTACTATCTTTTGGGTAATTATGAAAAAACAGATCTTGAAAACTTCAGACAGTGGGGGTCTGTAACGCCAGGTCACCCAGAAATTGATGTAAAGAGAGGAATTGAAAACACATCTGGTCCGTTGGGACAAGGGCATGTTATGGGCGTTGGAGCTGCCATTGCTGCTAAATTTCTATCTGAAAAATTCGATAATTTATTCGATCATAAAATATACGGTTTTATAACAGATGGAGGTGTTCAGGAAGAAATTTCGCAGGGAGCTGGAAGGATTGCAGGACATTTAGGATTAAACAATTTTATAATGTTTTATGATTCTAATGATGTGCAATTATCTTCTATGACCGACGAAGTAACGAGTGAAAATACGGCCGCAAAATATGAATCTTGGGGATGGAAGGTCATTACTATTGATGCTCACAATCATACTCAGATACGCTCTGCACTAAACGCCGCAAATGCCGAATTAAAAAGGCCTACGCTTATTATTGGAAGAACGATAATGGGAAAAGGCTGTGTTACTTCTGACGGGACATTATACGAAGGACAATGCGAACTTCATGGCAAACCTATCGGAGCAACAAAAGCAGATTTTATAAAAACACTTGAAAACTTGGGTGCTGATCCAAAAGATTCTTTTGCCATTTACAACAGCGTTGAAGACCATTATAAAAAAGTTTTAGAACAAAAAACTAAGGATGCTGAAGAAAGAAAATCAAAAATCTCGGTTTGGGAAAGTCAAAATCCTGAATCTGCTAAAAAGATCCAGCAGTTTTTCGGCGGAGAACTTCCTGAAATGGATTTTAGTTCTATATCTCAAAAGGCTAATGCCGCAACACGCGATGCTTCTGCGGAGGTTTTAGCTTATTTGGCTGAAAAAGTAGAAAACATGATTGTTTCTTCTGCCGATTTGTCTAACAGTGACAAAACAGACGGTTTCTTGAAAAAGACTTCAGTGATGCAAAAAGGCAACTTTAGCGGAGCATTTCTTCAAGCTGGTGTTGCCGAACTTACAATGGCAGCAATTGCAAACGGAATGGCTCTACATGGCGGCGTAATTCCTGTTGTAGCTACTTTTTTTGTTTTTTCTGATTATATGAAACCTGCTATGCGTCTTGCTGCAATTCAGGAGCTTCCTGTAAAATATGTGTTGACGCATGATTCATTTAGAGTTGGAGAAGACGGACCAACGCATCAGCCAATTGAACAAGAGGCTCAGATCAGGCTTTTGGAAAAAATTAAAAACCATTCGGGCCATCAAAGCTTTTTGGCACTGCGTCCAGCTGATGCCACTGAAACTTCGGTAGCATGGCAAATGGCGGTTGAAAATAAAACAACTCCTACCGCATTAATCCTTTCAAGACAAAACATCAAAGATCTTCCGTACAAGGATTCAAAGTTCGAAACGGCATCACAGGCTAAAAAAGGCGGTTATCTGATTAAAGAAACTCAAAATCCAGATCTTACTTTAATTGCAAACGGATCTGAGGTTGCCACTCTTTTAGAAGCGGCTTCTGAGTTGGAAAAAACAAAACAATTAAAAATAAATGTTACTTCCATAATTTCTGAGGGCATTTTCAGATCTCAACCAAAAGAATATCAAGAAAGTATTATTCCAAAAGACGGATTGGTTTTTGGTTTAACTGCCGGACTTCCTATTAATCTTGAAAGTTTAGCGGGTTCTCGAGGAATTGTATACGGATTAGATCATTTTGGCTACTCCGCTCCTGCTTCAGTTTTAGATCAAAAATTCGGCTTTACAGCTGAAAATATTAGCAATGAAATATTGAAGTATTTGGAAAATCAGAGATAATCGAAACCAAACTATTCTATACAATTTAAAAAGCCAGAAAAAGAATTTCTGGCTTTTATAATTTTCAAAAATGATTAGACATTATTCCTTTTGATCTACAAAAACATATAGCTTTTGAACTTTATTGTTTTCAATCACAAACAAATCCATGCCGCTAACCACTGATGGTTTTGCTTTTGAACCAAATTGCCAATACAATCTCACTATATTATGGTTGGTTTCAACAGATTTTGCTGTAAATCTAAAATCAGGATTTTTAGCTTGAAGTTCTACAATAAATTTACTGATATCCTCAATTCCTTCAGCAACAAAATGGCGATCTACCATTTCTATATCTGTATCGTAAACTTTATTCAATAATGCTTTACGTTTTACTTCGTCTTTTTCATTCCAGATCTTCAGATGATTTTCTATTATCGATGTATTCTTTTTAGGATCGAAATCATCAGCCGTTTTTTTGATTGTTTTGTTTTTTGGAGACCATAAGACTGTTTTGGGGTTTCCTTTCTCATATCCTTTTCCGTTTGGATACGAAACCAATTCCATTTTAGAACCCCATGGCGTTTCAAAATACACCCAAGACTCGCCTGCTGTGTCTCCAGAAGGCATTGTAAAGGGTTCTCCTACCATTTTTATGCTTTTACTTTTTAAATATTCAACTGCTGCATTAATATCATTTACATAAAAAGCAATATGAGACGCTCCAATATCATCTGTATTGGGATGGGTTTTACTTCCTTTATTATCAGCATATTCAAACACTTCTATACTTGCTCCATTGCCTGCATTGATCATTTTTATAGTAACGGCTCCGGTATTAGGATTAATATGGTTTAGCTTTTTCCAATCAGCGTCAAGTGGAGTTGGTCCTAATTGCGTTACGGGTGCAAAACCAAGCACATCACTAAAGAATGTAACGGCTTTATTAAGATCTGGAACATTGATCCCGACATGATCGATTCCGACAATTCCTGCACTATTTTGCGCTACTGTTTTATCTGAAGCAGAAAAAAGTATTAGTAAATTCAGTATTGCTGCTGCTGATGTTTGTACTTTTTTATTCGATTTTTTATAATTTGTTCTCATGAATATATTTACGTTTGTTATTCTTAAATTCATTTAAAGAAGAAAATTAATTAGTGTAAGCTGCTACCCATTTTGCTTTAATATTGGCGCGGGCTTCTATAAATTCTTTGTCAGTTCCTTGAGCAATGGCATCAAGCGGAAAACGAAGCGGTCTCTCCCCTTTTTTCATATTTACCAATTCCAGAATACCATCCGCTATTGTTTGTGGATTCATTTCAAACTGAGCCATTTTACCAAATAATGCTGTCCCTAATGCATTGAATTTTTCAGTTGCTGCATCACCGTATTGTTCAATAATTGCTGTTTTATCTGCATGAATACCAGCTTTCGATCCGTTATTCATTTCGGTTGGATAAACTCCAGGTTGGATGCTCACATTTTCAATTCCGTAATCTGCAAGTTCATCTTGCAATCCTTCTGTAAAGCTTTCTACTACCAATTTTGATGCGATGTACGGAATCATAAAAGGAAGTGTATGTCCGCTTGCTCCAGTTGTAATGTTGATAACCAAACCATTTTTTTCTTTTCTCATAGAAGGAAGCACTGCCTGATACATACGAAGCACGCTATAAACGTTTACATCAAACATTTTACGAACCTGATCAATTGAATATCCTTCTAAAAGACCGAAACCGCTTACTGCCGCATTATTAATTAAGACATCAATTTTTCCGTATTTAATGATTATTTTTTCAACCGCATTTCTAACTGATGCGTCATCTGTGACATCAATATCTACTACTTCAATATTTTCTATTGCTTGAAGTTCTTTCGCGGCAGCGGCATTTTTATCATTTGTGTTTCGCATTCCTGCAATTACTGAGTGACCAGCATTAGCTAATGTTACCGCTGTTAATTTTCCAAAGCCTGTACTTGTTCCTGTAATGAAAATTGTTTTTGACATGATTTCTATTTTTTAAATGTTTATAATGTTTGTTTCTTTTGAACATTACAAAGTTGCGTCTAATGCAAAACCTGTACATTGATTAGAAATAAGTAAAAACTTGATATAGATCAAGAGTTTGAAAGCGGACATAAAAAAAGGAGCTTTATAAGCTCCCTATAGATTTATTTCTTTGCGGTCTGTTTCCGAATGCGGCTTAGTGTTTCTGGTGTCATACCAAGATATGAGGCAATCATAGTTTGGGGAATCCTTGAAGCAAACCCGGGATATTTATTTATGAAGTTTAAATATTTCTCTTCTGCTGTTAGCGTCAGTGAAGCTTGAATTCTGTTTTGAGCAGCTATAAAACTTCTTTGCAAAATAGCATTGACCATATTATTAAATGCTGGAATTTCTCGACATAGCAATTCAAAGTTTTCATGAGTAAACAGTATCAGCTCAGTATCTTCAATAGCATCAATATTAAAACGGGACGGCTGCTGCAGCATTAAACTTTCACGATCGCCTGTCCACCAGTTTTCAATACTAAAACTGTTTACGTGTTCGCTGCCTTTTTCATCAACGGTATATGTTCTTACACAACCTTGAGTTATAAAAGCATCATATTTCCAGACGTCTCCTTCTTGAAGTAAATACTGTCTTTTACGAAGTTTTTTAATAATAGCAAATGATTGTATACGTTCTGATTCAGCCTGAGTCAGTTCAGCTTTTTCGTCAAGATATTTTTGGAATATTTCATACATATCATGTAAAATTATGCAAAAGGCTTCTGACCAACAAATTCAAAGTGAAATTGGATAAAACATATTTCATCAGTTATTTTACTTCCTATTATATAAAAGCTCGATGTAATAATATAAAAATCAAGGGCTAAGGTTTACTAATTTTAAAATAATTAAAAAAGAAGCTGAAAAATCATTAGATGCTTTTTTTGGAGAAAGTTCAAAAATTATAAAAAAAGGAAATCATGGAAAATAATAAGCAAAATCTAGAAAAAAACGAAGAAGAGCTGACCAATCAAAATGCAAACAGTGCTTATAGCGGATCTGGAGGTATGCAGCCTGGAGGCAGTACTGGCGAAGCTGGACGATTAAGCGATTATGATGAGGAAAATACAGAAGAAAATTCTGCTTCAAATGAAAAGAAAAATCAGCAACCAGAAGGAAAAAGTGTTGAAGAAGCAACCGATCCTTCAAAACTTACTAAGATTTAAAAAAATCAAATTTGTATAACATTAAACTAAAATACTATGTCAAGAGAAAATTACGATAGCTACGATCAGGAAGATCTTATCTATCACGCAGCAGATCATTCGGCAAGCGATTCGATTAATTCTGAAACTATGGAGAAAAAAGATCCTGCCATCAATCAGCATCAAAACGAGTCACAGAGACACAAACACACTCCTGAATATCAGGAAAGAGAAGAAAATGAAAATGACACTTCCGATCCTTTCTTTCAAAAAAATGCGCCTATCGCCCAAGATTTAGATGAAGATCTTAAAGAGGAGAACGATAACGATGATGAGTTTGATAATGATGCAAACAGAAGAACTTTAGACGAAACAAAACCTGATGAAGATGGGGATGATGAAGAGTAAATCAATATTTCTTTGTTTCAAAAAGTAAATCCTGAAAAGAAAGTTCAAAAAAAATCTTTTTCAGGATTTATTGTATTGGCTAAATCTTTTTTGAGAATTTAATCTGCAACATATTTATTATTCCAATACAGCATCAATAAAAGCGTCACGATAATACACGAGGCAGTTCCTTCAAAAAATAAAGAAAGACAATAAGAGGTTACCGATGGCTCTCCTCCAAACATAAAAGCTTCTGATAATGATTTTACATATTTATCGCCTCCTTTTGCATAACTGTAAATAAGAAGTGCCACTATGCTTATCACGACAGCAGTAAATGAGGTAACCATAGCCGATATAGCATTCGGGACAAATTCGTTTTTTCCTTCGGCAAGATTCATTTTCAAACTTCGGTTTACACCATAAAAAATGAAAATTACATTTAAAAGTCTTAAATAAAATAGATTCGAAAGATTTAAGAGCTCCATCAAAAGAAAGAACAGTGCAATTCCGACGAATATTAAAAATCCGTTGATAATTTCTCTTTGCAATTTCATAATTATAGTTTTTAATTCAACAATAATCTAACAAACAATGAATTACAAAATAACTTAAGAAATCATCAATCCGATTTTACGATTACTTTTTAAACTTATAAAATACCCATAAAGACCTTACATATACCCTTCTCCATCTGTCTTATTTAATTTTGAAAAGGTAAAACTCGAAAAAATAGTAAAGACCGCCAATGTTATAAAAGTATACTCAAAGGCTTTGGCAGTATCCAACTCAAAAATACCGGACTGAAATAAAGAAAGAGCAAGACTGGCAACCGAAACTCCAAAACTTACCGAAAGCTGCTGCATAATAACTAACATGGTATTTCCTCCGCTGGCTGTATCTTGATCGAGATCTGAAAGCGTAATGGTGTTCATAGCCGACATTTGAATAGAAGTGAAAATTCCATAGAAAATCATCAGCAAAATATAGTATCCTAACGGTGTTTCTTTCGTCACAAATCCAAGGATTATCAAAATAAATCCTAGTAAAATGGTGTTGCTAATCAATACCGTTCTGTATCCAAAAAATTTGATGATTTTTACCATAAAAGGCTTTACAGCTACATTTGACAATGCAGAAGGCAGCAATAACAATCCAGACACAGATGCCGAATACCCAAAACTTGTTTGCAGCATGAGCGGCAATAACAATGGCAGTCCGCCTATTCCCAATCTCGTGATCAAACTTCCTATTAATCCAATTTTTAAGGTTCTAATATTTAGAAGCTGCAGATCTATTATAGGTTTTTCGGTTCTTTTGTAATGAATATAATAAAAAAGCGAAAGCAATCCCGATAAAAACAGTAAGCTCCAAATCACAATCATATGAGGCCTCCCGCTTCCAATAAGTTCTAAAACCAATGTAATAGAGATAAGCGCCAAGCTGAAATAAACCAATCCTCTAAAATCGAATCGTCCTACTGCGTGTTTAAAATTGGGCATAATGCGATATGCCATCGAAATCCCAATGAAACCGATTGGAATGTTTATGAGAAAAATCCAATGCCAGCTGAAATTATCTGAGAGAAAACCTCCTAAACTTGGGCCTGCCACCATTCCTAATAATCCAAATAAGGTTATAAAATTCATCGTTTTAAGCAGTTCGTTTTTTGGATATTGATATAAAATAGCCAATCGCGCAATAGGCACCATCATTGAAGCACCAATGGCTTGTAAAACACGTGCCAAATTTAGCGTTTTTAAATCAACAGAAAGGGCACAAAACAAAGATCCAGTCATAAACAGTAATACGGCAATCATAAACATCGTCCTAGTGCCAAATCTATCTGCCAGCCATCCAGAGAGCGGAATAAACATGGCCAATGTAAGTGTATACGTTACAATAACCGAATCCATTTCGGTTGCTGAATATCCCATATTTTGGGCTATTGATGGCAACGAGGTATTCAAAATAGTACCATCTAATGATTGCATAAACATAGCAATTGCTGTTACCCAAGGAAGCAGGTACACGGCATTTTGTTCTTTTTTTTCTTCTTTATTATTTAGCATCCTTTAATTAGATAAAGCTTGATTCATAACAATACTGTAAATTAATAAAAAAAAGCTCTTAAAAGTGTTAAGAGCTTTTCCTTTAGCCGAAATGAAATTACTTTTTAATCGAATCTGTTTTAATATTCTGATTTCCTTTCTGGGTTGATCCATCTGTTCCCGAACCAGTCGCCCCTTCTCCAGTTGCTCCTGTTGTACCATTCTGACCATTTTGATCAGAATTTAAAGTTGCCGACGAGTCTACAGCTGGCCCAACTGTATCGACTGACATGTTCATAGTGTCTGCTTGATTATCATTTGGATATGCATTGTTATTTTCATTCTTTTTACATGAAAATAAAGCTGTCACTACAAGCAGCATAACGATTGTTTTCAAAAATGTTTTCATAATTCAAGTTTTTTTAAAATTTTTACAAAACTAAATTAAACCACTGTGTATCAATGATTTTACATAATTTCAAAAAGCCTTTATAAAAATCAGAGCAATTGAAGACTTTGCTAATGTAAAATGTGTAAATCATGTTTTTAATCTTGTAAAGAATACTTTAAAAGACTGTCGAAATTTGTTATTCAAGCTACAATATTATTCTCGCAGCTTGTCTCACTAATTGTATCTTTTTAAAAATGAATAGCTATGAATACAGTATCCAAACAAAATCAGTCTTCAAAATCATTATTAAAAAATAATGTCTCAAAACTAGAAAGAGTTTTAATGGTTACAAGTGGCGCTTATCTTTTGTACAACGCGCTTTCTAAAGAAAATAAAAGTATTACGCAAGCGGGAGCTGGAGGTGCAATGCTATTACGCGGCATTTCAGGCTACTGCCCGATTTATGATGCCGCAGACCATTTAATGCATGACAAAGCCTCAAATATAAATATCAGAGTAAATAGCGTAATCAATAAATCTGTAAGCGAAGTGTATGCCTTTTGGAGAAACTTAGAAAATTTGCCAAAATTCATGAATCATCTGGATTCTGTAAGACCTATAAGCTCTACAATCTCTCAATGGACAGCAAAAGGTCCTGGCGGAATCGGGAAAATATCTTGGAATGCCGAAATCGTAAGAGACGAAAAGGACAAACTTTTAAGCTGGAATTCTATTGAAGGGTCTTCTATTAAAAATGCTGGAAAAGTTGTCTTTAAACCAAAAGGAAAAGCAACAGAACTAGATGTTACAATTTCGTATCATGCTCCACTTGGAATTGCAGGCGAAAGCGCCGCCAAACTTTTAAATCCTTATTTTGAAAAGTTAGTAAAAGATGACATTTCCAATCTTAAAGTCTATCTTGAAACTAATCAAGAATAAGAAAACGCTACTGTTTCTTGTATTTATTTTTTTGTAGAAAAACGTCTTCATTTATGGAGGCGTTTTTTGTGTTTATAATCGATTCATTATGCAAAAACTATAAAAAGTGAAATAAATCTTATAAAATTTTATTTGGTGTTTTTTTGAACTTTGAGAATAAATAACAATAAAATGAAAACATTTTTTAGAAATAACGGATTGTGTATCTGCTTCTTAGTCTTATTTATCGGATCTTTAGCAGGCCAGATTATATTAGGATTTAAAGAGCATAATAAAGAACTGATTGATGAAGGTGCAAATACGATCACTTTTATAGCGTATCTCACTTCTGGGCATTTTTTCCAATCGACTTTTGAAAACTGGGAAAGTGAATTTTTACAAATGGCATTGTTTGTAGTCTTTACCATTTTCCTAAAACAAAAAGGCTCTTCAGAATCCAAAAAAATAGACGAACCAGAAGAGGTAGACCGCGAACCGGATCCAACAAAAAAAGATGCGCCTTGGCCAGTTAAAAAAGGAGGTTTTATTTTGAAGATTTACAAGCATTCGCTCACTATTATGCTTTTGCTTCTGTTTGTAATATCATTTATTATTCATTTTTACGGAAGCCTTAAAGATGAAAACGAACAGCTTCTCAGAAAAGGAGAACCATTGGAAACCGTGTCTTCTTATTTAGGAAATTCGAGGTTTTGGTTTGAGTCTTTTCAGAATTGGCAAAGTGAATTTCTTTCTGTTTTTGCTATCATTATGCTATCGATATATCTGCGTCAGATTGGTTCTTCACAGTCCAAGCCAGTCGATGCGCCTCATATGGAAACTGGCGGATGATTTTTAGCCATAAAAAAATAAGTTATAAGCTTTTACAGAAAATATTTTTCAGCTTATTAAAAAATTAAAGGTGAAGTTTAAATAAAAACTTCACCTTTAAAATTATTCCCAAGGATCTAAAACCACTTTGACACAGCCGTCTTCTCTTTTTTTGAAAATATCATACGCATGTGAAATTTCAGATAGCGGAAGCCTGTGGGTAATAATATCATCAAGTTTTACCTTTCCCTGAACCACATAATCTAAAAGTTTGTCTATGTGTTTGTGTGCAGGTGCCTGTCCTCCCTTTAAAACTATTCCCTTGTCAAAAAACTGCCCTAAAGGAAAATTATCATAATTAACAGGATACACTCCCAATACCGATACTATTCCGTTTCTTCTCACGGCACTCATACAAGCTTCTAATACTTTAATCGATCCCTTTTCAAAATTGATCGTCGCTTTTATACGATCGGCTATATTTCGGTCGGGTTCAAAACCTACAGCATCAATGCAGACATCTGCACCGCGTCCGTTGGTCATTGCGCGAATTTGTTCGATAACATCTTTGGGGTCATCTTCCCAAAGCAAGGTAACCGAATCGGTTGTTGCTTTAGCCTTGTCCAGACGGTATTGTAACGTATCTACAATAATAACCAGACCTGCGCCACGAAGCCATGCACTTTTTGCAGCCATAATTCCAACAGGGCCAGCTCCAAAAATAGCGACAGTTTCCCCGCCTTTCACCTCTCCCCAATCAACACCTGTATAACCGGTGGGAAAAATATCCGTCAGGAAAAGCACCTGCTCGTCTGATAAATCTTCAGGCACTATCCTAGGACCGTAGTTAGCATAAGGAACTCTGACATACTGTGCTTGCCCCCCATCATAACCTCCATATAAATCAGTATAACCAAACAATGCTCCGCCTTTCTCGGTCATAATTCCGCCTTCTGGTCCATAATTTTCGGGATTACTGTGTTCGCAATTTACAGGTGAATCATGAGTGCAGAAAAAACAACTCCCACAGGCAATAGGAAACGGAACCACAACACGGTCGCCTCTCTTGAGATTTGTAACTGTAGATCCTGTTTCTTCTACAATACCCATAAATTCGTGACCTAAAACCATAGGCCGTGGCTGCGGAATTCCTCCTGAATAGATATGAAGATCAGATCCGCAGATTGCGGTAGAGGTGACTCTCAAAATTATATCGTCTTTTTCTTTTAAAATCGGATCGTCGACTGTATCATACTTGATAGAGCCAGGTCCATGAATAACTGCTGCTTTCATAATAATAATTTTTAAAATTAATCATTACTAATTAACTATAAACAAAAGAGTTGCGATTACATCATTTATAGTTACTCTTACAAAATACGATATCTAATGAGCTAAAAGAAAAACCTATCTATTATAGGATAAAACAATGAAAATGAAAATCATGCAGCATAATATTAGAAATTATATAAAAAACTGTCTGCATGATAAGTATATATTTATCAACTTGATATCTGGAATAAATTAAAAAAAACAAAGGCCCATTTTAAATAAAAAACAGGCCTCATCATTTGCACTAAATTGAGAAGTAACATTTTTATGGTCTTGTGCCATTAATTGAATCTCTCGTTGGAGGAACAGTAGTCGGGTTAGTTGACTTTGAAGTTCCTTTCTTTTTATCAGTACGCTGTTTGTTGACTGTATCAGTCTTTCGTGTTGAAGGATACTGCTTATTCTTTTTATGATGGACAGTATCGGTTTTTGGAGAAGATTTTTTCTTCCCCGGAATTGTATCCTGAGCTGATGCAAAACTAAAACACAAAAGCATACAACCAATTAAAAATAAATTTTTCATAACAATCAATTTTAAATTAACAATTTGTTTATCAAACACTTTAGTTTGTTTCATTGCAAATTTTATAAAGAAAGACCATAGATATTTACACTATAAAACTCTCGTTATTACATGATTACCATAAAAACAAATCACTTAAATTATCATTTGAATGGCCTCAATAAAGCAAATACTAAATTCGACAGAAAACAGACAATACGCTTTGCCTGAACGAAAATGGAAATACTATCAGGAGTGGCATCATACTGTTTTTTTTCATTGGGAAGTCCCTGTATATTTCTTGGAGAAATATATTCCTAAAGGATTACTGCTAGACACTTATTCTTCAATGGCATGGGTTTCTCTTGTTTCTTTTGAAGTAAAAAATATGAGATTACGATACTTTCCTCCTTTGCCTTACATTTCTAATTTTGAAGAAATTAATATTAGAACGTATGTTATCAAAAACGGAATTCCTGGCATTTACTTATTTTCTATTGAAACCAATAAATTAATCGAAGTATTGTTTTCTAGACTTTTTATCGGACTTCCTTATGAAAAAGCAGAAATCGAACGTTCAGGAAATCATCTTACCTCTCAAAACATAAAGAAAAATCATCTTCTTGGTTTTAAAATTGGGGAAACAGCCTCTCTTCAAAAAACCGATTTAGATTTATGGCTCACCGAAAGGCATTCGTTATATGAAATGTGCAATGGCAAAATCTGCCGTTTTGATATTCATCATAAAGAATGGGAACTTTTGGATCTAAACGTCAAGATACAAGACATTTGGTATGAGGCTGGACAATTTGTAATTAATACGTATCCCGATAAAATTCATTACGCAGAAAAAACTCAAGTAGTATTATGGGGAAAAGTAGAGACTTAAATTGCAACAAACTGTAAATTATATAATTGCAAAGGATCACTCGTATAAATTTTACGCATATGGTAACGCTATTTTTACACGAAACAATTAAGAACAACTTAAAAATAGCACTATGAATTTAAATGAAAAAGAAAATTACAGTCCAGAAGACCAATATTTTCAAGACGACGAAACCCGATATGAAGATGAACATCAATATGATGATATCGATATTGATGCACCGCCAGCAGATCATTCTATAAGCGAGAATGCAGAACCAGATTATGGCGACGAATTTGACGAAGATCAAATCAACAATCAGCAACTTGACGATGATGGTCCGGGAGGCGACGAATTCGATGAAGAATTTGAAGATGAGGAAGATGAGGAAGACATTGACGATGATGAATTTACTCAGGAAAATTTAGAAGGAGATGAAACAGGAACAGATCCGAATCGGAATTTATAAAAACAAAACCCCGTTTGAGAGTTTCAAACGGGGTTTTGTTTTTAATCGTTTTTGACTACCATTTTATTTAACTTGTCTTTCTGTAATTATAAATCGCTAAAGCATTCAAAACAATAGCAAAAATAAATAAATATAAAAGCTCTCTTCCCACTTCTTGCAGACCACTTCCTTTTAGAACAATAAGCCGAACCACTTTTATAAAATGCGTTACAGGAGTAAACTCTGACATAGTTCTTGCCCAATTCGGCATGCTGTCGGTACTGGTAAAGAAACCGCTCATGAGCATAAAAATCATCATAAAGAAAAAAGCAATAAACATAGCTTGCAATTGTGTATCGGCAAAGGTTGAAATCAAAAGTCCTAATCCTAATAAAGCGGTCAGATAAACTCCTGCAAAAAGATACAACACTAAGAAACTGCCTTGCGGAAATATTCCGTAAATCAAGTACATTACAATAAGGCCAACTGTAAATACAATGATTCCGACAATCCAAAAAGGAATAAGTTTTCCTAAAATAAATTGCCATTTCTGAATTGGCGTTACATTAATTTGTTCAATTGTACCAATTTCTTTTTCTTTTACAATATTTAATGCCGTAATAAATCCGCCAATCAAAGTGAGCAACAAAACCAAAATGCCTGGAACCATATAATATTTGTATTCCGCTCTTGGATTGTACCAATTTGTACTTGTCAAGGTAATTAATGAAGAGGTGGCTGAAGCCGATTGTGGCGGTAGTTTAAACCGAATATCCAAATCATTACTAAAATCTGCCAACACAACATTCAAATAAGCATTTCCAATATTTGATTTCGTTCCGTTGATAGCGTCTGCAGCTATATTCACTTTCTGACTGCCTTCTCTTACTAAGTTTCGTTCAAAACCAGAAGGAACTTCTAAAATTAAATCGGCATCTCCCGTTTCAACCCATTTCATGCCTTCCAAATAAGATGGTGGAGCTGCCACAATATGAAAGTATCCCGAAGAACCTATTTTATTGATTAATTTTTGAGAATAAGAACTGTGGTCATGATCTACGTAAACAATGTTTACACTTTTTACTTCAAAATTAGCGGCAAGCGGTAAAATGATGAGCTGTATTGTCGGCACAAAAAACATCATGGCCAATATGGTTTTGTCTCTAAAGATCTGTCGAAATTCTTTCTGTAATATGAAACGCAGCACTTTCATGACAATCTGATTTTAAATTTTTTCAAAGAGACCGTAAGCAATAAAACGGTCATTACTGCCAATATTAGAGTTTCCTTCCAGATGTATGAAAAGCCCAAACCTTTGAGCATTACAGCTTTTACAATGATGTAATAATAATGCGACGGAATTAAATGAGAAATAGCTTGAAATACCCAAGGCATATTTTCTATCGGAAACATAAAACCAGTCAGAATCAAAGTCGGCACCATCATTCCCATCATTGATATAAGCATCGCAGTTTGTTGCGAATTGGTAACATTTGAAATCAATAATCCAAGAGAAAGACAAGTGATAATGAACAAAATACTTTCTGCAAAAAGAAGCAGAAAGCTCCCTTTAATCTCAACATCAAGCAGATATACTGAAAGAAATATAATAATGATAAAATTGATTATGGAAAGCACTAAAAACGGAATTGCTTTTGCAATTAAAACCATAATCGGCTTGAAAGGCGATACAAGTAAAATTTCCATCGTTCCGAGCTCTTTTTCACGTACAACAGAAACAGAAGTCAAAGCCGTACTGACAATCATAAAAATCAAGGCAATAACGCCTGGAATAAAATTAAGCGAACCGTTTTGCTTTTCGTTGTACAACTGTCTTAATTCTGGAATTATTTGATAATTTAACTTTGCAGACGGATTTAATTCCTGCTGATAGTCTCGTATAATGGTATTTAAATAATTGGTCACAATCGTAGCCGTATTAGGATCTGATGCATCAGCAATTACCTGAATTTTTGCCCCTCCAAGACGTTGCACATCAGAACCAAAATTGGATGGAAAAATGACGGCACATTTAATACTTCCATCTTTAAATCTGTTCTCAATATCATGGTAATTCAAAATCGGATTTTCAACATGAAAATAAGAACTGGACTGTATCTTTTGTATCATTTTTTCGGTATGAATATCGTGTGAATTATCCTGAATAGCAATTCCGATATTTTTGACCTCACTGCTCAATGCAAAACCAAAAAGAACAATCTGTGCAACAGGAAGTCCAAAAAGAATCAGCAGCGTTCTTTTGTCTCTAAAAACATGATAAAATTCTTTTCGAATAAAAGCCAGTAATCTTTTCATACTAATCTGATGTTCTTTTGGCATTTCGCGCCAGTTCATAAAAAACCTCATCCATAGAAACGGCATTGAAGCGTTTTTTTAATGCCGAAGGAGAATCTATTGCTGCCATGCGTCCATCGACCATAATACTGATTCGGTCGCAATATTCGGCTTCGTCCATATAATGCGTGGTGACAAAAACCGTAATTCCGTCTGCTGCTGCCTGATAAATCATTTCCCAAAATTGGCGTCTCGTTATTGGGTCAACACCGCCTGTAGGTTCGTCTAGAAAAACAATTTTAGGCCGATGAAATACCGCAACAGAAAAAGCCAATTTCTGTTTCCATCCCAATGGCAATCCTCCAACCAATTTTTTGGCTTCTTTTTCTAGTCCTAAAGTCAAAATCAGATCCTTGCTTCTTTCTTTTATTTCAGGTCTTGAAACTCCATACACCCCAGCAAAAAATTCAATATTTTCCAAAATGGTCAGATTATCATACAACGAAAACTTCTGACTCATATAACCAATGTTTTTCTTGATTTTTTCCTGCTGTCGATACACATCAAAACCAGCTACGCTAGCTTCTCCCGAAGTTGGAAAAGAAAGTCCGCAGAGAATGCGCATTGCTGTTGTTTTTCCAGCTCCATTGGCTCCCAAAAAACCGAAAATCTCGCCTTCGTTCACTTCAAAGCTAATTTTATCAACTGCTTTAAAATCGCCAAACTGTTTGGTGAGGTTTTTACAAATTATAGCTTTATTTTCCATCCAGCATTTCTTTTGGTTCTCTAGAATCGTTCTGTTCTCTCATTAGTCGAATAAAACTGTCTTCGATTGTAGGTTCTATTTTTTTTACTTCTAAATCTTCTGGATTGTATTTTTGAGCGATAGCTCTAACTTTCTCTTCATTAGCTTTTTCCGAGACTAAAGTAAGATGAAGAAATTCTCCAAAAGCATCGCAGTTTTCAACCTCATTTTCGGTTCTAAGATTTTGCAAAAGCTTATAAATATTCTTTTCTTTTACAGCAAAAAGTGATTTCGGAAAACTGTTTATAATTTGCTGCGGTTCATCGACCGTCATTATTTTTCCGTTTTGGATAAGCGCAATCCTATCGCATAATTTTGCTTCATCCATGTAAGGAGTCGAAACTACGATTGTGATATTTTGTTTTTTAAGCTTTGCCAGCATTTCCCAAAACTCACTGCGTGAAACCACATCTACACCAGTAGTAGGCTCGTCCAAAAATAAAATCTCAGGTTTATGAATCAACGCACAGCACAAAGCCAATTTTTGCTTCATTCCACCCGAAAGTTTTCCTGCACGTCTGTCGTTAAAAGGCTTTATCTGATCGTAAATATCTTTAATCAGATCATAATTCTCTTCAATCGCAGTTCCAAAAATAGTGGCAAAAAACTCGAGGTTTTCTTTTACTGTCAAATCCTGATACAATGAGAATTTTCCTGGCATATATCCTACTTTATTTCTAATTTCCTGAAACTCTTTTACAACATCATGTCCTTCAACAGTTGCTGTACCTCCTTCCGCCAAAAGTAATGTCGTTAAGATTCTAAAAATCGAAGTTTTTCCAGCGCCATCGGGACCAATCAACCCAAAAAGTTCTCCTTTCTGCACTTCAAAAGACACCTCATCTACGGCGACAAAATCACCATACTTTTTTGTAATATTTTTTAATGTAACTGAAGGCATATTGTATTATTTTATTTTGACCAAAGCACTTCTCCATACATGCCAATTTTCAGATAGCCATCATTTTTTACTCTCACTTTTATGGCGTAAACTAAATTAGCTCTTTCATCTTTGGTCGGGATTGTTTTTGGAGAAAACTCAGATTTGTTTGAAATCCATCCAATTGTACCTTGATATTCTTTGTATTTCTTTTCTCCTTGATCTATACGCACTTTTACCTGTTGTCCGATTTTAATTTGCGGCAATTGTGTCCCTGTTATGTAAGCTCTTAAATCTAGCGTTTCAAGATTCGCAATTTTGTATAGCGGCTTCCCCATTACCGCCATTTCGTACTGCTCTGCATATTTTGCCAACACCGTGCCTTTTATCGGATTTACAATCACACTTTTACTCAATTGATCTTGAATTCCTTTTAATTGAACACCAACAGTATTTCCTTGCTCTGTCAAGCTTTCGGTTGTGGTTTCCAACGAACTCTTCTGCGCCGTTATCTGAGCTTGCAACGTCGCTACTTTAGAATTTACATCATCCAATTGTTTTTGCGAAGCCACTCCGCCCTTTACCAATCTTTCAGTTCGATTACGATCTAAAATGGCATTGTCAAGCTGTCTTTTTAAACTCTCAGTCTGAATCTGTATTTGAGGCTTGCCGCTCAAAATCGCTTTTTCATTCTGGCGCAATTGCATTTTACTAATGGCCAATTGTGTACTGTCTATAAAACCCACTTTTTGACCAGCTTCCAATTGCTGTCCTTCTTCGACATTGAGTTGTAAAATCTGACCGTTTGCTTCTGCTGACAGAATGGTTTCAACCGCTTCAAAAGATCCTGAAGCATCAAAATCATTTTCTTTATTATCGCAAGAAAACATGAAAATTAGGGGGATAAGAAAATATAAAAGCTTTATCTTTTTCATAATATATGGAGTTAATTTCCTTTGATTGTTTGATATTCGTATTCTGACATAAGCAATTGAATTTCATGCAATGCTTTTTCTGCTCGTGCATTTCCTTCTTTTTCGGTTGCATTCAGTAAATCGATCAGCGGGCCAGCTCCAGTGTCGTATTTCAGCTGATAGCCTTCGCGAATAGTCTGACGAAGCTTTACAATTTCATCATCATCTTTCAAAATGGCTTTCTGTCGTTCAATATCAGCCGTTTTTTGATTCATCTGAAATCTGGTATTAAATAAAAATGTCTCTTCCTGCACTTCTATTTTTTTCAAATTCTGCTGTGCAAGCTGTTTTTCGTTTGAATTTTTGTACAAGCCTTTTATATCCCATCCAACACTTACTCCAGCTACTCCAACGGTAGAAATTTTATTGGCTCCCAAATTAATTCCAGGTGCCAAAACTACGCCTGCACCAAGTAAACCAATTTTAGGCATCAGGCTGACTTTCTGCATTTCTGATTGTGCATTTACCAAATTTCGCTGACTGGCAAAAAGCAATTGTTCGGGACGTTTGATAATGGTGTCGAGACTAGAAGAATTGAAAGGCTTTCCAAATTTCTCTTGACTGATGTTTTTTCCTATCAAATAAGAAAGCATCGTTTGGTAGCCTGCTTTAGTATATTCAAAATCTTTTTTCTGTCTGCTGAGATTGAGCTGTTCTGCTTTCATTTCGTCAACATCCGTTTTATAGGCCAAACCATTTTCGTGAAGTTTTTTAACCTTATCAATAGTATTGGCAATAATGGCATTTTGTATTTGAAGCTGTTTCAATTGCTCGTCAATAAGCAATACGCCAAAATAAAGCTGATTTACTCGAGAACGTAAATCGTAAAGTGAAACTTCTACAGAAGCCTTATCTGCGTTTGAAGAGGCTTCAATAATCTTTTTCTGTGTTTTGGTAGCACCTCCATCCCAAATCGTCTGGTTGACTTGCCCGAGACCAATAAATTTAAATTTACTGTCGTTTCCCGAGCTTCCCATACTTGGAAAATCTCCAAAAACATATCCTTCAATTGCGGTCAAGCTTATTTGAGGCAAATACGCTTTATTGGCATTGCTCAAAGTATATTCTTTACTTTTTTCAATAAGTTCATATTGTTTAATTAAAGGATAATTCTCAACAGCCAACTGATAACTTTGATCAATTGTCAAAGTCTGAGCTTGTGCTGTTATAAAGGACAAGATTCCAATATATGTAAAGTATAATTTCCCTTTCATTACAGTATAAATTAACTTTTCGTTATTATTAAACAGCTTTGAACATCATAGTAATCCAGATCGGGATTTTTTTCTTACGCTCTTGCATTAGGGCATGAAACTGTTCGGTTTCAAGATTTTTGCTTCCCATGATAATCGGTTTTGCTATAAATGGGAAAACGACCAATCCCAAGAGATTCATCAAAAAATGAAGTGGATTGGGTTCGGTTATTTCTTTATTTTGAACCGCTTCTTGAAATTGCTTGATAAAAACAGAATCATTTACGATTTCTTTAATCGGCAGTCTTTTTAAAAGCCCTTCTGGATTATTGCGGATTTCAGTTAAAATAAAGGTTGGAATTTCTGGCTCTACGCTGATAAAATCAATGTATCGCTCAGCAATAGTCATTACTTTCTGTTCTAAAGACGTTTTTTCATCATTGAAAATTACTTTCATACTTCCTATAAAACCAGTAAAAGTTTCTGTCATTATGATTTCAAAAAGTTTAGCCTTGCTTCTGAAATAATAATTAAGCAAAGCTAGATTCAAACCTGCTTCTTCAGCAATATCTCTTGTTCGTGTTGCTGTGAAACCTTTTTTATAAAAAACAGTTTTAGCTGCTGTTTTTATCTTTTCTTCTGTAGTAGAATCTTTCTTTTCAGATGCTGAAGTACTCATATTTAATATTTTACAGGCAAATTTACGTTTTTTATAAATACGTTAAACAAAAATTTTAATCAAATGATTAATTTTTTTGTTTAAAAGATTCTAAATCACTTTTTAAAACACATAAACAACTGATATAAAACAAATTAAAACTTAAATATACGATATAATTTCTCGTTAAAAAAGAATATCTTTACGCTAATAATTGATTGCTTATTACCGATTTTAAAGAAATTTACTTTTTAATTAATTTCTATCGTGCTTTTTTATGAAGACTTATTTTATCGGAATCCTGATTTTCCTGCTTTCTTTACATGTATTGGGACAAGGGCAGGAAAAAGAAATTAACCAGCAGCTTCAGACTTGGGTTTCTATCAATACGGTTACCAAATTTGCTGACCATTGGGGTGTAATCGGCGATTTCCATATCAGACGAAATGATTTTGTATCTGATCCCAGTTTTTATTTTATAAGAGGAGGAATCAGCTATATTCCAAATTCAAATACTTCCTTAAATCTAGGATATGCACACATGTGGCTTGCTCCATCAAATCCCGACTGGAGTACTTTTTCAGATGAAAATAGAATTTATCAGCAGGCCCAATTAAATACAAAATTTGGAAATGTAAGCATTTTGCAGCGCTTGCGAAATGAACAGCGCTGGCAGGAAAAAATCGTCAATGATAGATCCAGTGGCGATTGGCGTTTTACCAATAGAATTCGTTACCTGATGAGTTTTACTTTCCGAATTTCTGATAAAAAATCTTGGCCTCAAATGGTTCTTTCAGATGAAATTCTGTTGCATTTTGGAGAAGAAGTCGTTTATAATACTTTTGATCAAAACCGCTTTTTTATCGGAATCAGAAAAAATATTAATTCGAAATGGAGTTACGATTTTGGCTATATGAATGTCTATCAGCAAAAATACTCTGGATATCAGTACGACATGAATCACACAATACGATTGTTTTTTTATCTGAATACCAGCATTAGAAAAAAAGCGCCATCTGAAATTGAGAATTCTGGTGATGAATAAAATTTATTTCTAAACCAAAGTATTGTTAGACCTGAAAGATTCAAAAAACTTGAAAGCTCTTTTTTCGGCATAAGAATATTCAGAATCACGAAGCGGAAAAGCGCAATGACCGCCATATTTAGGAGTTTCCAGATATACGTAGGCACTGTCTTTGGCAATCTTTCTTGGGTAACATCTTTCTCCCAAAAATGGATCGTCCAGCGAATTGATAATTAAAACTGGAGTTGTAATGTTTTTAAGGGAAAATTCTGGAGAAACACGTTCGTAATAATCGTCACGGCTTGCAAAACCATGGAGCGGAGCTGTAAAATATTGATCGACCTCATCAAAAGAAGAAATATTATCAATCTGATCACGGTTGATAAAATCGGGAAATTGAGCCGCCTTGTATTTCAGCTTCTTTTTAATATCAATGGTAAAATTCTTTAAATAGACTCTATTAAAACCTTGTTTAAGCACTTCTGCGCTAGTAGCAATATGTGTCGGAACTGAAATAGAAACGGCTGCTTTTACGCGCTCATCTATTTTGGTCCAACCCAAATAATTAAGGAGCTGAACACCGCCCATAGAATATCCTATCAAATAAACATCTTCAATTCCTTTTCTCAATGCAAATCGAACCACTTCGTCAAGATCATCCACTGCTCCATGATGATACAGTCTCGGAAGTCGATTCATTTCTCCTCCGCAGGTGCGATTGTTCCATGCAAAAACCGAAAAACCTTTCTGCAGAAAATAGGCTGCACAACTGTTATTATAGGTTCTTCGCGAATCGCCTTCTAAGCCGTGGCATAAAATAACTGCTTTTTTCGAGTCATTTAAAATATAATCGATGTTGATAAAATCTCCGTCATTTAATTCATGCTTTTCTCTTGTATATTCAGGCACTTCAAACTTTTTTATCAAGGCAGCATAAATGGTAGAAATATGTCTGTTGCGATGAATAATCGAAGGAGAATCATATTCTGAATGTTCAATTAGTGGCATAACAAAGAATTTGGTGGTACTTTACAAAGCTAAGAAATCAATCAACATGTAATTTAATTCTTTCTTTTTATTTGCTTCCTTTTTCAATAATTTAACAGTATGTAAATTTAAAAAAGCACTACAGATCCTAAAGAAAACTAATTGTTAAATATGCAGAAACACTGCTCATGAAGCGTCGACTCAGGTCTGAATGTTTACTTTATTTGTATATTTGTAAAATCGATTTCCAAAAAGCAAAATCCTTTTAATGTTTGAACTTTTACCAGTAGATCCAAAAACCATTTTTCTGCTTTATTTCTGGGGTAATTTTTTTACCTGCATCCTTATTTTTAGTTTTTCATTCTCATATGCCACTAGCGATAATAGAAAAATATTAAAATGGTTTGGCTTAGGTAAATTAATACTGACCGTTGCTTGGATATTGGCTCTTTTACGAAATATTATTCCCGACTTTGCTTCTATTAATATTGCCAATTCGATGATTTTTGGCGCCTGCTGCTTCGAAACCCTTGCAATGCTGTCGCTCATTAAAACACACGCAAAAAGACAGTTTCAAATTCAGATAGCTATTACAGCGGCTGCCATATTGCTTTTTAATATATCGACACTTTTTTATGCCTCGATGAACACTCGTGTTATCATTGGCGGAATTGGTGTTTTTGCCATTTATTTATTGCCTACAATTATTTATTTCACAGAAAAGAAAAAAAGCTTTTTCAAGACTTTTTATGTTTTGTGCTACACAGGATTTGAAATTCTAATTGTAATACGAATAATCCACCGATACTTATATCCTCAAAACCTTATTATTTCTAACGATACTTTTGATAGTTTTTACAGCATCTGTCTGTTTCTTCTCAGTCTGATCGGAATTGTTGGTTTTTTGCTCTTGGTAAAAGAAAAACAAGATCATAAAATCAAAAAACTTTTGAATGACAAAAACCAGTTTTTCTCTATTATTTCACATGATTTAAGAGGCCCTTTAGGATCATCTGTTTCTCTTTCTGAAATTTTGCTGGAAAATATAGAACAGTACAGCCGCGAAGAAATAAAAGAAATATCGGAACTGCTGCACGACTCAAATAAAAACATTTACAAGCTGCTCGAAAATCTTTTGGAATGGTCTAAAGTGCAAACCGGCATGATTACTTTTCATCCTAAAAATATACTTTTAAATGCCTTAATTGAAGAGAATATCGAACTGAGTAAAAATGTGGCTATAAATAAAAACATAAACATTGCTTTTGAATCGGCTTTTTTAGTTGAGGCAGAAGTAGATAAAAATATGATCAGCACCATTTTGCGTAATTTGCTGAGTAATGCCATTAAATTTACAGACAAGAATGGAGAAATTAAACTAAAACTGATCCAAACCAATCAGAAAGCAGAAATCTCTATCACAGATAACGGAATCGGAGTTCCTGACTACATCAAAGAAAAATTGTTCAAAATCAACGGAAAAGTACTGCAGAAAGGTACAGAAAATGAACTCGGAAGCGGACTCGGTTTACTGCTTTGCAAAGAGTTTGTAAACATTCATCATGGAAAAATTTGGGTAGAAAGCGAACAAGGAAAAGGAAGCACGTTTAGGTTTACACTTCCTATTGTAAATTCCGATAACTAAAATTTCAAACTATTATTAAATTCCAATTCTAGAAATTCCAAATTCCAACCTTTCGGCTAAATCTCAATAACTGAAATTCCAAATTCCAACCTCAGTATTAAAAACCTAAATTTCAATCTAAAGTCTGAAATCTGAAATAAAAAAATCCAAATCCCTTTATTCATTGGAATTTGGATTTTAAAATTTTAATGTTTTACCTAACCACAGTTGCCTCCAACTCCACTTTTAAAGTTTCAAAAAGGCTTTTTACCTCCAAAACCGTACTGGTTTGCTTAATCTCATTTTTTTGAATCCATTTTTGAAAAACATCGAAATTCTCGAATAATGAAACCGAATCTGTAGTGTAGACATTTAGTCTTACTATATTCTTCAATTCATAACCAGCATTGCGAATTACTTTTTCCAGATTTTCCAATGTTTTCAATAATTGAGTTCGCATGTCGGCGTTACTGGAAATACCATTCTCATCAATAGCAGTTTGTCCTGAAACATATAAAGTTCCTTTTGCATTACTAACATCAACGGCTTGAACATAATTTCTAGCATCTTGCCATTTCCACGGATTAATTACTCGTTTTTCCATCTTTAATAATTTAATTCTATGATGCAAAAATCGGCAGGCTGTTGATTTCAGAGGCGTGATAAATATCACTATTTAAAAAAGACGGCTTAATGTTTCTCGCGAAACACCCAAATAAGAAGCTAAAGAACTTTTAGGAACGCGTTGCAATAAAGATGAATTTTTAAGGATTAACTGCTCGTATCTTTCGCGTGCATTTGAAGTTAAAAACGATAAAATTCGCGTTTGCGACCCTATGTGGCCAGCAATTGATTTTCGAAGAAAAAAACGTTCCATTTTACGCGAATCTGAACAAAGTTTTTCAAAGTTTTCTAATGAAAGACTATACAGGAGAGTATCTTCAATGCATTCTAAAGTTAACTGTGCTTTACTTTGGGTGTAAAAAGCTTGAAAATCTGTTTCCCACCAATCTTCCATTGCAAAAGAAACAATATGTTTTTTAGCATCCTGATCTTCATAAACCAATTTAACAAGTCCCGAAAGCACGAAGTAAACCTCATTCACCTCATTTCCTTCTTCAATGATAAATTCACCTTTACGAAACGATTTTAAGTCAAAATGAGAAATGATAAATCCTGCTTCTTCATCTGTTAAAGGGACTGTTTTATCAATATGAGTTTTTAAAAATTGTTCAGGATTATTCATAAAGTGCTTTTAAAAGTAAATTTAATTATTAATTAGGCTAATGGAAAAAATCTATACAAAATAAAAAATCCAAATCCCAGTTTGAATTGGAATTTGGATTTTAAATATTGGTATTTAGAAAAGTTTAGTCTAACATAAAACTTACGCTAACATTTGCTGTAATTTCGATTTCGCCAATTGCTAAAGTTTCGTTTGAAGCTCCTCCCATTGCGTCTGCTTCTTTCATTCTCATAGCAGCGTACATAGGCTGTGGGCGGTAAACTTGAGAGTTATCAGAAATTGTAAATGCCTTACCTACTTTTTGTCCTAAAACAGAAACGTATTCTTCAGCTTTTACTTTTGCATCTTTCATCGCTAATTTTCTAGCTTCAGACTCATATTGCGCTAATTTAGATGATTCAAAAGAAACTTTGTCGATTCTATTGATTCCTTGTTGAACCAAACCTTCCATTAATTCATCATACTTAGTCAAATCTTTTACCACGATTTCTACAGTTTGTGTAGCGTTATAAGAAGTTTTCTTTTTCTCATAATCGTACTGCGGATTAAGAGCTACTTGTTTTGTTTTGAAATCTGCTGTTGGAATATTCATTTTTTTGATGAATTTTAAAACAGCATCCATCTTTTCATCATTTTGTTTTTTAACATCTTTAGCATTATTCCCTTTTGTTTCAACCGAAGCTGAAATACAAACCTGATCAGGTGCTACTTTTACTTTTCCTTCTCCAGTAACATTAATTAAAGGTATTTGTTTGATTTCTTGGCCGTAAGACATAGTCATAAACATGATTGTTAAAAATAATACTAGTTTTTTCATTTTTGTTAAATTTTAATGTTTGACAAGAGCATTCCAAAAGTTGTGCCAAGCTTACAGTTTTCCCAATTTTGCCATTCCAAAAAGTATCAAAATCGGAATTGCAAGCAGAATTACCATCAATGTATGGTCTGTAAATAATGATGGCATTTTTATCAAGGTAATTAAATAACCGCCTATAGCACCTCCAAAGTGTGCCGTATGCCCAATATTGTCATTTTTGGCCTTCATTCCATAAATTGAGTACAATAAATACAAAATTCCGAAAAGATAAGCCGGCATCGGAATGACATAAAATATTCCAAGCATCATGTCAGGCTGCAATAATATTGCCGAATATAAAACTCCAGTAACAGCGCCAGATGCTCCAACGGCTCTATAACTATAATCGTTCTTATGAAAGAGCATAGTAAGAAGGCTTCCGAAAATTAAACTTCCAAAATAGACCAAGATAAAAGAAAAATTACCAAGCCAGCCTAGAACTACAGGAGCAAAAAAATACAAAGTCAGCATATTAAAAATCAAATGCATCATATCAACATGCAGAAAGCCAGAAGACAGCATTCTGATTTGCTCGCCAGAACGAATGCTTCCTACATGAAACTCGTATTTTCTAAAAAAATAAAGATCGTTAAAACCTTTGTAACTAATAACAACGTTCGCAACGATAATCGCTATTAAAATAATATTCATAAATAATAATTATTGTGAATGGTAAATATAATCATTCTTAAAGATAAGTTAGCAAGAAAGCAAAATATCAATCGCTAATCATTTTTAATTTATCTTTGTAAAAAAAATTTACATGCAATTTCTTGTTTATATTTTAGCCTACCCTTTACTTTGGCTCATCTCTATACTTCCCTTTCCTGTATTTTACCTATTCTCAGATTTTGTATATTTTTTAGTATATAAAGTTATTGGATACCGTAAAAAAGTAGTGCGCGAAAATCTGGCGCTTACTTTGCCTCATTTGAGCGATGCAGAAAGAAAAGTTGTAGAAAAGAAATTCTACAAGCATATGTGTGATATGTTCCTGGAGATGATTAAAACCATGAGCATGTCTCCTGAAGAAATGGAAAGAAGATTTCATGTAACCAATATTGATCTTGTTCGCGATTATGCTAAAAAGGGAAAAAGCGTAATTTTGGTAGCTTCACATTATGCAAGTTATGAGTGGCTTTTAACCATAAATCCTAAACTTGGTTTTCAAGGAGTTGCGGTTTACAAAAGACTAGCCAATCCTTATTTTGATAGATTAGTTAGAAAAATTCGCTCTAAATACAACACCGAAATGATAGAAACCCGAAAAGCGATTCCGACAATGGCAAAAAACCAGCGTGAAGGAGTTTTGAGCATGTACGGTTTAGCAAGTGACCAATCACCAAAAATGGAAAGAATTTTTCATTCGATGAAATTTATGGGAGTTGAAGTTCCTGTACATACTGGCGCAGAAACACTAGCTAAAAAATATGATTTGGCTGTGATATTTGTGCAGGTTAAAAAAGTCAAAAGAGGTTATTATGAGGCTACATTTATTTCGCTTGCAGATAATCCGAAAGAATTTGAAAATTTCAAAATCACCGAAATGTATTTAAAAGAAGTGGAAAAACAGATTCTAGAAGCTCCGGAATTTTATTTGTGGACACACAAAAGATGGAAACACCGTATTGAATGATATTTAGAAAATAATTTAAATGAAGGTCCGAAAAACAGCATTTGCTTTTCGGGCTTTTTCTTTTAAAACTGAATAATAAATATCTAAATACGTTCTCTTTATCTAATTTGATGTGTTTTTGTAATGATTTTTTTGAATGGATAAAAAAAGGAAACCATTTAAATTTGGTTCTTCTCCAATATCTAAAAAGAACCAAAAAATCATTAACCATGATCCAAAAACTATTTTTTTCATTTTTAGTATCTTTTCTCTTTTTTTCTGTCTTCGCTCAAAGCCCGAAACGAGGAATTGCTTACGGATACCACTCCCAAGCCGACATGCAAGCTTTAAAACCAGGCCTTTCTTGGTGGTACAACTGGTCGCCAGAACCTGATGCCGATTTAAAAGCCAATTATGAATCTCTTGGTGTTGAATTTGTCCCGATGGCATGGGGAAAGATCAGCGACAATGACGTACAAACTTTCATCAATAAAATAAAACCTGGAGCCAAATATCTTTTAGCGTTTAATGAACCTAATTTTACCGACGGTGCAAGATTAACACCGCAAGAGGCAGTAACTGCATGGGCAAATATCGAAAAAATTGCTGCTGCAAAAAATCTAGAAATTGTAAGCGCCTCACCTGCTTACAATGGCCCTAATAATTACGGAGGAATTTCTGATCCTGTTGTTTGGCACAATCAGTTTTTCCAATTATGCCCCAACTGTAAAGTAGATTATATCGCTTTTCATACTTATGATGCCACTGCTGGATCTGTGATTGGAGTAACAGGAATTTTAAAACAATTCAATCGCCCGCTTTGGATTACGGAGTTTGCCAATAGAGTTATACAGACCGCTGAAGAAAAAACAGCTTTCATGAAACAAATTTTAACCAGCTATGAAAATGATCCAGATATTTTTCGCTATTCATGGTTTTCTGGAAGAGTAAATCCAACTTGGACCGATATGTTAGAAGGACAATTGTTAAGTGGTACAAGTGGTGTCCTAAGACCAATTGGAACTGAATATATTAATGTTCCTTACACGGCAAAAAAAATGAATATACCAGGTCGCGTTACTGCCAATAAACATTACAGAAGAAAAGGAACTGGTTTACAGACAACAACAGATTCTGGAACGGGGCAAAATGTTTGTTTCATCAATGAAGGAGACTGGAACGAATTTATGCTGAATGTTGCCAATGCTGGAACCTACAACTTAACTTTTAGAGTGGCATCTCCCGTATTGACAGGCAAATTTGACATTCTAGTAAATGATGTTGTGGTAAAAGCCGATGAAACCTTTCCGCCAACTGGTGACTGGCAGACTTTTGCTAATAAAACGGTAAATGATGTTTTTTTACCAAAAGGCGAGGTGTATTTGAAAATCAAATTCAAATCAAATGATTTTAATTTTAATTTTATCGATTTTGCTGTTGCCAATCTTGGCGTTAACGATAATGAGCTTGAAAAAGAGAGTTTTACGATTTATCCAAATCCTGTAAAAACGCAAGCCACTTTACATATTAAATCAAATATAACTGAACCTTTAACGATCAAAATAATTGATATGAAAGGAGATGTCTGTTTTTCTTCTGCAGATTATTTTACAAATCAAGATATTAAAATTGGAGACAAGCTTCCAAAAGGAGTTTATATTGTAAACGCTTCGTATGGAAATATTAAAAAATCGATTAAAATAATTAAGAACTAATTCATTCCTAACGGAATGAATTAGTTTTGACTAAACAAAAAGCTCTTTAGACAAATCTAAAGAGCTTTTTTTATTTTAAAAACTGAAAATCTTAAATTCCAGCAATTACTTTAATTTCATCAATAATTCGAAGTGCCAATTGATCTGCAGCTGCTTGAGAAGGCGCCTCAGTATAAATACGAATAATTGGTTCTGTATTTGATTTTCTTAAATGAACCCATTCTGTTGCAAAATCAATTTTCACACCGTCAATTGTCGAAATATCTTCGTTTTTATATTTCTCAGTCATTTGAGTTAAAATCGCATCAACATCAATTTGTGGCGTCAATTCGATTTTATTTTTACTCATGTAGTATTCTGGATAAGAAGCTCTCAAAGCAGAAACTGCCATTTTTTTGTTTGCCAAATGCGTCAAGAACAAAGCAACTCCAACCAAACTGTCTCTTCCGTAGTGCAATTCAGGGTAGATAATTCCGCCGTTTCCTTCACCACCAATTACAGCATTATTTTTCTTCATCAATTCTACCACGTTTACCTCTCCTACTGCACTGGCTTCGTAGCTTCCTCCATGAGCTTTAGTAACATCTCTTAAAGCACGAGAAGATGACATATTAGAAACTGTATTCCCTGGAGTTTTACTTAAAACATAATCAGCAACAGCAACCAAAGTATATTCTTCACCAAACATTTCACCGTCTTCGCTGATAAAAGCCAAACGATCTACATCTGGATCTACTACGATACCAAAATCAGCTTTTTCTTTTACTACCAATTCCGAAATATCAGTTAAATGCTCTTTTAAAGGTTCTGGGTTATGAGGGAAATGTCCGTTTGGTTCACAGTACAATTCTACTACTTCAACTCCCATTAATTTTAGAAGTTTCGGAATAATAATTCCTCCTGAAGAATTTACACCATCAACAACCACTTTAAATTTAGCTTCTTTTACTACTTCGATATCTACCAATGGCAAGTTTAAAACTTCATCAATATGAATATCCATGTAAGCGTCATTAGAAATAACTTCACCTAAACTATCCACATCAGAAAAATCAAAAGCTTCTGCTTCTGCAATTTCAAGAATTTTTGCTCCATCAGCTCCGCTTAAAAATTCACCTTTAGCATTTAATAATTTTAAAGCATTCCATTGTTTTGGATTGTGAGAAGCTGTTAAAATAATTCCACCGTCAGCTTTTTCCAAAGGAACAGCCACTTCAACAGTTGGCGTTGTAGAAAGTCCAAGATCAATAACATCGATTCCTAAACCAATTAAAGTATTCACTACTAAATTATGAATCATTGGTCCAGAGATTCTCGCATCACGGCCAATTACAACTGTCAATTTATCTTTCGCAATATTATTTTTCAAGAAAGTTCCGTAAGCGGATGCAAATTTTACTGCATCAACAGGAGTTAGATTATCTCCCACTTTTCCTCCGATCGTCCCACGGATTCCAGAAATAGATTTTATTAGAGTCATTTTTGTGAGTTAGGGTTATTTTTTTACAAATATAAAAAAGTTGCTGAGATACTAAGTTGCTAAGATTCTAAGATTTTAAATTTAACCTATAGGAAACTACTTGCATCTCGTTATTTTTATAACAAAATGATTTAAAAAAGTTTTTATACATTTACTAAAATAACTCAGAATCTTAAAAAACTTCGATTCTTAGAAACTTATAAAAAATGAATTTCTTAGCCCATATATATCTTTCTGGAGACAATGATTTAATTAAAATCGGGAATTTTATGGCAGACGGAATTCGCGGAAAACAGTTTGAGCATTTTCCTGAAGATGTTCAAAAAGGAATTCTACTCCATCGATTCATAGATACTTATACTGATTCTCATGATATTTTTAGGAAAAGCACCAAACGCCTCCATGAGAGATATCACCATTATGCTGGCGTTATTGTAGATATTGTTTACGATCATTTTCTAGCCAAAAACTGGAAAAAATATTCAGATGAAAAATTAGAACTTTTTGTAAATCGATTTTATCATTCGCTTCACGATAATTATGAAATTTTAACTGAAAAAACTCAAGGCTTAATGCCATATATGATTGAAAGAAACTGGCTTGTAAGTTATCGCACAACCGAAGGAATTCAACATATACTAACCCAAATGGACAGAAGATCCAAAAATGTTTCTCAAATGCAGTTCGCTGTCGAAGAGCTTACTGAATTTTATGATGAATTTGAAGAAGAATTCACACTCTTCTTTGAAGAAATTAGAGAACAAGCAAAAGGAAAATTACTTTCTCTTTAAGTCCAATTTAATTTTATTGAACATGAAAAAAATTACATTTTTAATAGCACTTTTATATATAAGCAATAGCAATGCGCAACAGGCAACACCAAATCCGACTGGATTAGTTGTTACAAAAGCTATGGTGGTTTCTGCCCGCGAAGAAGCCTCAAAAATAGGTTCTGACATTATGAAAAAAGGCGGAAATGCTTTTGACGCCATGGTAGGAACCGAGTTGGCGCTTGCAGTTGCTTTTCCGTTTGCAGGAAATATCGGCGGCGGCGGATTTATGGTGTATAGAAAAGCCAATGGCGAGGTTGGTTCTTTGGATTATAGAGAAAAAGCTCCGTTGGCTGCTACAAAAGATATGTTTTTGGATAGCGAGGGAAATGTAATAAAAGGAAAAAGCACCCAGACAGCACTTGCCATTGGTGTTCCAGGCACAATTGCAGGCGTTTTTGCGGTTCATAAAAAATATGGCACAATGCCGATTTCTAAAATCCTTGAACCTGTAATCGCTTTAGCAGAAAGAGGTGTTGTAGTGACTAAAAAACAAGAAAAAAGCTTAAAAGATTATCACGAAAGCATTGTAAAAATAAATGGAGAAAATTCGCTTTTATCTGGCAATTTTAAAGAAAACGATACCATCAAATATCCAGCATTAGCCAAAACTTTAAGAAGAATCCAGAAAAAAGGTAGAAACGAATTTTATAAAGGAGAAACAGCAAAAATCCTAGTCAATTATCTAAAGGAAAAAGGCGGCATTATCACGATGCAGGATTTAGCGAAATATGAAGCCAAATGGAGAAAACCATTGCAATTTACTTATAAAGGTTTAAAAATTACATCAATGGCTCCTCCAAGCAGTGGCGGAATCTGTCTGGCTCAAATCTTAAAAATGCTTGAGCCGTATGATTTAGCCAAAATGGGGCATAATTCGCCAGATGCCATTCAGGTTATTGTTGAAGCAGAAAGGAGAGCGTATGCAGACAGAAGCTACTTTTTGGGTGATCCAGATTTTGTCAAAATTCCGATGAAAGAATTATTAGATGAAAATTACCTTCGTGAAAGAATGGCTAGCTTTAATCCTGAAAAAGCGACTTTATCAAGCGAAATAAAAGAAGGAAAAGTGAATTATGCCGAAAGCACAGAAACTACACATTATTCAATTGTAGATCAATTCGGGAATGCAATTGCGGCTACGACAACACTAAATGACGGTTATGGATCGAAATATTATTGCGACGAGTTAGGTTTCTTTTTAAATAATGAAATGGACGATTTTAGTGCAAAACCAGGTTCTCCAAACATGTTTGGATTAGTTGGAAATGAAGCCAACAGCATTGCTCCGCAAAAACGAATGTTAAGTTCTATGACGCCAACCATTGTAGAAAAAGACGGAAAACTGTTTATGGTGGTAGGTACTCCAGGAGGTTCAACAATCATTACTTCTGTTTTACAGACAATTCTAAATGTTTACGAATATAATCTAAGCATGCAAGAAGCTGTTAATGCTCCACGTTTTCATCACCAATGGCTGCCAGATTTAATTACTTTCGAACCCAATACTTTTGAAACAAAAACAATTGATCAGCTTAAAGCAAAAAACTATATCATCAACGAAAAACCAACTCCTATCATCGGAAAAGTTGATGCTATTTTGGTTCTGCCAAACAAAAATCTAGAAGGCGGAGCTGATTTTAGAGGCGATGACAAAGCTGTTGGTTTTTAATAGTTCTCCGTTTTTATTTTTTTAATCTAACATTATGAACTAATTTTGTAAGAACGATAATTTTAAAACAGAATGCTAAAAAAATATTTCAGAAGACTCGAAAGCATCATTGCTTTGGCACAATCGTTAATGACTCCAAAGCAGTTTCTTTTTTTGTCGAGCGTTCTTATCGGAATATCTTGTTCCCTTGCCGTTATCGTACTTAAAACTTTCGCGCATAGTGTATTCTCATTTGCAACATACATTAATGGAATCCTGAAATTGAGTTTCATTAACAGTATTCTGCCTATTATAGGTATTACATTAACTGTTTTTGTGGTAAATAAAGTTCTTAACGGAAGTATTCAAAAAGGAACTTCTCAAATACTTTATGCAGTTGCGAAAAAAGCCAGTATTATTCCTAGAAAGCAGATGTATGCTCAAATTGTGACAAGTTCGTTGACAGTTGGTTTGGGAGGTTCTGCAGGTTTAGAAAGTCCGATCGTAATTACAGGAGCTGCTTTTGGTTCAAATTATGCCCAGAATTATAAGATGCAGTATAAGGATCGAACTTTGCTGATTGGATGCGGAGTTGCTGCTGGAATTGCGGCTGCTTTTAACGCTCCAATTGCAGGTGTTCTTTTTGCTATTGAGGTTTTATTGGTAGATGTCAGCATTTCTGCTTTTACGCCTATTATGATTTCTGCAGCAACGGGCGCTTTGGTTTCTGCTATCGTTTTGGACGAAAGCATTCTTTTGAGCTTTAAAAAACAAGAATCTTTTGATTACCACAATATTCCGTTTTACGTTATTTTGGGAGTTTTAACCGGACTAGTTGCCATCTATTACTCGAGAAACTTTCAAAGGGTGGAGCATTATTTTGCCAAACAGCAAATTAACCCTTATAAAAAAGCTTTAATTGGCTCATCGTTATTGGCGTTATTAATTTTTATTTTCCCAACCCTATTTGGTGAGGGATACGAAAGCATTAAAACTTTATCTGAAACCGATCCTGGAAAATTGTTGGATAATACTTTATTTGCCGATTTTAGAAATAATCAGTGGGTTTTGCTTTTATTTATTGGCGCTACCATGATGGTTAAAGTATTTGCTTCGGGATTAACTATTGGAAGCGGTGGAAACGGAGGAAACTTTGCTCCTTCTCTATTCTTAGGCTCTTATCTAGGCTACTTCTTTTCTAAACTTGTAAGCATGGTAGGTTTATCTAAACTTCCTATCAGTAATTTTACAATGGTTGGAATGGCTGGAATTCTGAGCGGTTTATTTCATGCACCTCTAACTGCCATCTTCCTAATTGCAGAAATCACAGGAGGTTATGGATTAATGATTCCGCTGATGATTGTTTCTTCTATCAGTTTTGCCATTTCTAAACGTTACGAAAAATATTCACTTGACGTAAAAGGTTTAGCAAAGAAAGGACATGCCTTTACAAGCAACAAAGATTCAAACATTTTATCGACTTTAGATATCGACTCGATTATTCAATGCGATTATTTGACAGTGCATCCAGATGAAAATCTAACTAAATTGGTTGATCTTATTTCGCATTCGAACCAGGTTGTTTTTGCGGTTGTAAATCAAGAGAAAGATCTAGTTGGAGTTGTTCATTTTAATGATATACGAGAAATTATTTTTAATTCTTACCGCGTAAAATACACCTTTATCAGAGACGTAATGAAAGCGCCTGCTGCAACAATCTCTACACTCGACAGCATGGAAATTGTAATGCGTAAATTTGAAACCACCAAATCTGCTTTCCTTCCTGTTTTAAGAGACGGGAAATACCACGGATTTATTTCCAAATCAATAGCACTAGAAGCTTATCGAACAAAACTCCGTTCAATGACGATTGAATAAGCTTTAATAAGTAAGAAAGTCCAGCTATAAAAACGATCGCTATTTTGTTATTATTTGTAACATAAACTTTTGCTATCGAGCACTAAAAGAACAAATCAAAGTGGTAACTTTGCGTTTTGCTCAAAATTATGTTAGATAAAGACAATACTATTGAAGTTCTTGGTGCAAGAGTTCATAATCTAAAAAATATCGATATATCTATTCCGCGTGAAAAACTGGTTGTCATTACTGGCTTATCAGGATCGGGAAAATCTTCTTTGGCATTTGACACGATTTATGCTGAAGGCCAGCGCCGTTATGTTGAAACCTTTTCTGCCTACGCAAGACAATTCCTTGGCGGTTTAGAGCGTCCTGATGTAGATAAAATTGACGGACTTTCTCCTGTAATCGCAATTGAACAAAAAACTACCAGTAAAAGTCCGCGCTCTACAGTTGGAACGATTACCGAAATTTACGATTTCCTGAGACTTCTATATGCACGTGGTGCAGATGCCTACAGTTACAACACAGGCGAAAAAATGGTTTCGTACTCTGATGAACAAATTAAAGATTTGATTATTCAGGATTACAAAGGAAAACGCATTAATATTCTCGCGCCAGTTATTAAGGCCAGAAAAGGGCATTATGCCGAATTATTCCAGCAGATTACCAAACAAGGATTCTTGAAGGTTCGTGTAAACGGCGAAGTTCAAGATTTGGTTGCAGGAATGAAATTGGATCGTTACAAAACTCACGATATCGAGATTGTTGTAGACAGAATGGTCATTGAAGATAATCCTGATACGCAAAAAAGATTATCAGAAAGCATCAATACAGCCATGCATCACGGTGAAGATGTTTTGATGATTTTGGATCAGGATTCTAATGAAGTACGTTATTTCAGTAGAAACTTAATGTGTCCTACAACAGGAATTTCGTATCAGAATCCAGAGCCGAATTTATTTTCGTTCAACTCTCCAAAAGGAGCTTGTCCTCATTGCAACGGATTGGGAACTGTGCACGAAATCAACGTCAAAAAGATTATTCCGAATCCGAAATTATCAATAAAAGCAGGTGGTCTTGCGCCTCTGGGCGAATATAAATCTTCATGGATTTTCAAGCAATTGGAAACCATCGGGGAAAAATTCGGATTTAAAATAACTGATCCCATTGAGAAAATTCCAGAAGAAGCCATGCAAATGATTTTGTATGGCGGGAAAGATAAATTCTCTATCAACTCAAAAGATCTTGGCGTTACAAGAGAATATAAAATTGATTTTGAAGGAATTTCTAATTTCATTAAAAATCAATATGACGAAAGTGCCACAACAACTATAAAACGTTGGGCAAAAGATTTTATGGACGAAATTAACTGTCCTGTTTGTGAAGGTTCACGTCTTAAAAAAGAAGCTTTGTTTTTTAGAGTAAATGAAAAAAATATCACCGAATTGTGTGATATGGATATTTCAGATTTGACGGCATGGTTTTTAGATTTAGAAAACCATCTGACAGACAAACAGCTTTTAATTGCTTCTGAAGTTGTAAAAGAAATAAAAGACCGCTTGAACTTCCTTATGAATGTTGGTTTGAATTATTTGGCTTTAAGCCGAAGTTCAAAATCGCTTTCTGGTGGTGAAGCACAACGTATTCGTTTGGCGACACAAATTGGTTCGCAATTGGTGGGTGTTCTTTATATTTTGGATGAACCAAGTATTGGCCTCCACCAAAGAGATAATGAAAAATTAATTCAGTCGCTAGAGCAATTACGTGATATCGGAAATTCGGTTATTGTGGTAGAACACGATAAAGACATGATTGAAACCGCCGATTATGTAATTGATATTGGTCCAAAAGCGGGAAAATATGGTGGACAAATCATCAGCACAGGAACTCCGAAAGAAACATTAGCATCAAATACAATTACTGCTCAATATTTGAACGGCAAAATGAAATTCGACATTCCGAAGAAAAGAAGAAAAGGAAATGGTAAATTTTTAAAACTTACTGGAGCAACTGGAAACAATCTTAAAAACGTTTCTATTGAAATTCCGTTAGGACAGTTAATCTGCGTAACGGGTGTTTCTGGAAGCGGAAAATCGACTTTGATTAATGAGACGCTTTATCCGATTCTAAATGCACATTATTTTAATGGCGTAAAAAAACCGCAACCGTATAAAAAGATTGAAGGTTTAGAACATATCGACAAAGTAATTGACATTGACCAAAGTCCGATTGGTAGAACACCACGTTCTAATCCGGCAACGTATACGGAAGTTTTTACTGAAATTAGAAATCTGTTTACCATGACTTCTGAAAGTATGATTCGTGGTTACAAAGCGGGACGTTTTAGTTTTAACGTAAAAGGAGGACGTTGCGAAACCTGCGAAGGTTCTGGTGTTAGAACAATCGAAATGAACTTTTTGCCAGATGTTTACGTAGAATGCGAGACTTGTCAAGGAAAACGTTTCAACAGAGAAACTTTAGAAATTAGATATAAAGGAAAATCTATTTCTGATGTTTTGGATATGACGGTTGATGAAGCGGTTCCTTTCTTTGAAAACATTCCAAAAATTCACAGAAAAATCAAAACAATTCAAGATGTTGGTTTAGGTTACATTACACTTGGACAACAAAGCACAACGCTTTCTGGCGGTGAAGCGCAACGTATAAAACTAGCAGGAGAATTGTCTAAAAAAGATACTGGAAATACATTTTATATTCTTGACGAACCTACAACTGGATTGCATTTTGAAGACATTCGCGTTTTGATGGAAGTAATAAATAAATTGGTGGACAAAGGCAATACCATTCTAGTGATCGAACATAATATGGATGTTATCAAACTAGCAGATTATATTATCGATATTGGGCCAGAAGGCGGAAAAGGTGGTGGACAATTGGTTGCCAAAGGAACTCCAGAAGAAGTGGCTCAGAATAAAAAGAGTTATACAGCTAAGTTTTTGAAAAAAGAGTTAGAGTAAGAGTGATCTTTGTAAATATTTAAAAACCTAGTGTATGTAGAATTTTGTTTTTTTAAACAAAACAACCACAATTCTTTGTCATTTC
>NZ_WUMO01000009.1 GCF_009826975.1 Flavobacterium sp. HBTb2-11-1
ATCGGAGTTCCTTGGATCTCGCCTTTCGCATCGCATCCTCCGCTCACCTTAAAGCCGGCTTTGAAGGTTTCGAAAGCGGCATCAAGTGCGGCCTGGTCGGCATAAGCGCAGGCTGAGGCATTCACTGCTTCAGGAGCTTCTGCAGTTACTGCTGAAGGTGCGGTGATCGTAAATGTAGCAGAACATGATTTCTGTAATCCACAAGAATCAGTAACATTGTAATTTACGGTTACAGTTCCTCCGCATAAAGCTGGAGGAGTCAAATTCTCTAATCCTGTAATGGTTAAAGTTCCGTTACCTCCTGAAGCTGTAAAGCTTTGTTTAAAGGTATCAAAAGCCGCATCAACAGCAGCCTGATCGGCATAAAAACAAGAACTTTTTATATTATCTTCAGGACAAGTTATATCAATCGGTGTTGGCGGAGTACTAGTGACAACTACATCATCTGCCTTTTTACATCCATTTATAGGATCGGTGACTGTTAATGTATAAGTTCCAGCCTTATCTATAGTTGGTGTCAGAGTTGTACCGTCCGACACAATGTTTCCATCCAATGTACTCCATAAATAGGTAGCATTTGGCGTGCTTGATGAACCCGACAGTTTTATTGACGTTATCAAACAAGTTAAAGCTTTATCTTCTCCTGCATTAACATTTGGCAGTTCTTTATTTTCAAGAACTGTGACCGTTTTTTTAGCAAAACAGCCTTCTAAATTTGTATAAGCATATACCGTATAAACTCCCTTAACAGATACAACAGGAGCATTTCCTGGTATAAAAGGCCCATCGGCTATGCCATCAGGTGAAGGGCCGTACCATTTTATAGTGGCATTTGGCGGAGTTGGTGTTGCTGTTAAAGTAGCTGTTGGATTATTACAGGTTAATGGATTACTAACATTACCCTCTACGGCTACATCCGTAATATTTCCGAACAAATAAGGTCCAGAAAAATCTTTTAATTCTGCAGTAAATGAAGATGACGATCTTGTTTTTACTATCAGACTACCCAGTAAATTTGAACAAGGTCCTTGGTTGACATTTCGGCTATCCAGTCCTAACGCTGTCAAATTAATTCCAAACTCTGTAAACTGCAAAGCTTTATAATTATCTTGAAACGAGGCTTGCGAACCTTCTAAAGTTCCCCAAGGCGGACCTAATGTAGCAGCTGTTACATTAACAACTGCAAAAACATTTGTAAGTATACCTCCTCCTTTTGCTTTTATTTCAGCATATCCATAAGGAGGCGCACCATTTCCTTGGTCAAAAACACCAGTAAGATCAAAAGGTCTGTCGGGTCTTGAGTTAAAATTAGCGATATCAGCACTAGACATCCAAACTCTTACACTTCCAAGCGGTTTTGTCCCACCGTTTTCAAAATCAATGGCAACGAGTACGTCTCCAGGTACAAGTATTTTTCCGGTAGCGTCAAAAGTCCATGCTGTGTGTCCTGCTTGGCTACCTGTACCAACTAACGCACTACCGTTAAAGCTTACTTCTGTTCTAAAAAATTCAAAATCAAAATGGGAATTCCCATCAGAAGAAATTTTAGATGCTCCTCCATATCCCCATAAAATTCCATTAGGATTCACTGCTAATGCCGCCGGAGACAAATCTCTTCTTAAATAGCCATACACATCGACAATATCATCTTTTTGAGGAATACTACCTGAACCTAAAGCCCAAGTAGTCGGGTTATCGCCATTCTTGTTAGAATTTCCAGAAAAAGTATTAGAGTCGCTGTTACTTTGCGTTGAATTTCCATCACGTCCATAAACAGCATCAATCCACAAAAAATTACCAACCATGGTATTTTTGGGTTTCGACATTCTTTTTTCGAATGTAAAATTATTATTCGCTTGGATTGATGTTTTTAGCCCCGCCGCATTAGTCTGATCGATAACATTTTGACCCGTTCCATTGGCGAAAGCCGAATTAAAAAACCAGTCATCATAAATACCTGAAACTGTTGGGGGAACTAAAAATTGCTCTTTGTTTGCATAAACGTCAGCATCAATACCAAAATTAGCTTGCACGGCCGCTCCAGATATAGCTTGTGAATGCAAATAAGGGTGGAAAGCAAATAGCATAAAAAGTACCATCAAATAATATTGATACCTTTTGTGCACAATAGTTTTCATCAAATTAAAATTTGGAAAAACTAAATCGATAAGGGAACAACGAAAGATTTTACAAAATTGTACAATCTTCATGTGATAAAAAATAGTTTTTTTCATGATAATAGTATTTAGAATACCATTACATTAGTAAAAACTAGATAGTTTAGAGATTTGGCAATTACATTCTAATAATAAACCATCTTCAAAAAATATTGAAGCACAAAATCTAAAAAACTCTTCTAAAAAGACTTGACCCTCAGAAAAAAATCTGACATTGACGATCAGGGGGAAAAACATTTGTTAAAATTAGTTAATAACCCAAATGCTCTCCATTAAAAAGATGTAAAATCGATATCATTCAAAAAAAATCGATGAACGGAATAACGAGTAAGAAAAGTAACACATACCCATTTAAGCAAATAAAAAAACAGATCTCTATTCATTTTCAAAATAAAAATAAAGATCTGTTTTTTATCAAGTGCTCAATAAAATGCAACTATAAACTACAACAATTAAAAAGTACGAATCTCTTAATTACTTCGTTTTAGTTTTAAGCAATATTTTATTAAAAAATAATGCGTGATATGGAAGCGAGTTTTCCCAATAATCCCATGTATGAGCTCCTGGACGTTCTGTATAATCGTGATCCACTTTATTATAAACCAATCTTCTGTGCAGTTCTCTATTAGGCTCAATTAAAAAATCGTCTACACCACAATCTATAATTAGAGGCAATTTATTTGCTTTTATTTTATCAGCCATTCTTAGAACAGAATTTTGCTCATACAATTCGGTATTACCGCTTTTATCACCAAAAACAGGCTGCATTAATTTTACAATTTGAGCCGAAGAATCTCTGTTAAGCATTGTACTCATATCTACAGCACCGCTCATGCTTCCGGCTGCGCAAAACAAATCAGGATGTCTAGCCGATAAATACAAAGCGCCATGACCGCCCATGGAAAGTCCCGTGATTACTCTTCCGTTTTTATTGGCAATTGTTCGGTATGTTTTATCTATTTTTTGGATTACTTCCTGTGTAATAAAAGTCTCAAATTGGCTTTCTTTATTTACAGGACTATCAATATAAAAACTAAATGTCTCGCCTTCGGGCATTACGATGATCATATTATATTGATCTGCCAGATTATGAACCAGTTTTTTGTTTGGAGTATTTTTAAGCCAATCGCTAAAATGTCCGTATGCACCATGCAGCAGATACATAACCGGAAAAGTGGTTTTACTTTTAGCATAGGAATTCGGTAAAACTACCGCTGCTTTATAGGTTTTTCCCATTGCAGTACTAGCAACTTGAAGTGTGTCTACTTTTGCAGCGTATGTCATGGTGGTAAGACAAAACAGAAATGCAGACAATAGCATTTTAATTTTTTTCATTTTGATATTTTTTTCTGATTAGGGTTTGTAAATATACCTTTTTTCAGAATAAAATATATGAAAAATCCGACTGGTTTTTGATGCCACGAATTGCACTAATTTTCACTAATTGATTTAAAGTACTCTCTCATAGAAAAATAAAAAAATCCGATTAGCCTTTGACCAATCGGATTTCTATTTTTTTGCCACAGATTAAAATGATTATTCGGATTTTTTCAATTTATATTTCAAACCCAGAATAATAACAAATCATTTTAATCTGTGTATCCCGATAGCTATCGGGAGTGGCATAAAACATTAACTAATAATAATCTTATGCTCGTGACGGTATTGCGAAGCGCTTTTACCGGTGTATTGTTTAAACGATTTGCTGAAGTGACTGAAATTATTAAAACCGCTTTCGTAACAAACCTCATTAATACTCATAGGCTGTTCTGCCAAAAGCTTAGACGCGTGCACTAGACGATATTCGTTTACAAACTCAGTAAATGTTTTGTTTGAAATCTTCTTAAAATAACGGCAGAAAGAAGGTGTAGTCATACTGACCAGACTAGAAACCTCGTCGATAGAAATAGATTCCTGAAAATGATCTTTCACAAAATTGAAAACCACATTCATACGGTCGTTATCCTGAGTCTGAAGTTCCATCGTAAATCCGTCAGCATTTAAAATGGTATATTCCTCAGCCGATTCCAGTTCGTCTAAAACAGTCAAAAGTGTCATTAATCTTTGAAATGGTGGTTCATTTTCCATCATTTCAATTTTATTTCCGATTCGTTTTTTCGTTTCCCCGCCAAAAGCGATTCCACCTTTAGCTTGTTTTAATATATTCTGAACTTTTTTCATTTCGGGAGCAACAAAAAAATCGCTTCCTAAAAATTCAGGTTTAATATGAATAACAGTTTCGTTTGTATTTCCTGTCTGCTCATTTGTAAAACCGCAATGCGGCAAATTAGCTCCTATTAAAAGTAAACTACCATTGGTGTAATAAGAAACATGGCTCCCTATTTGTCTTTTTCCAGCCCCGCCATTTATATAAACCAACTCAATTTCTGGATGATAGTGCCATAAATGAGCTTTGCTATTGGTCTTTTCGGCGTGTTTAGTGTAGGTAAAAGAACTTCCGTATGAGTTAGTTATCACTTCTAGAGCTGGGGCAATAGTCTTCATGATAATTTCTTTAAAAAATAATAGCAAATTTAACAAAATCACCTAAAATAATTTAAATTTTAACCTATAACGGTTTCGTAAATGCGAATTTTACATTAAAATAACATACTTAACACTGAAAAATTTATATCAAAATCGGCTTTTTTTTAGGGTCTTATTTTTTTTCTTGACTTTTTTTCTATTTATCCCATTTAAAACCTCATTTTATACCAATATGTTAAAAATTGTAAGAAAGATGGAAATTTTAAGAAGTATTAAGTTTTTCAAAAACTTTGAAGAATAACAATCAAATTAACAAAAACATAAGATTTAAATCAAATTTTAACCTATAACGGTTTCGTAAATGAGAATATAGCATATAAATTGGAAAATATAGATGTTAAAATAACACACATGCTGCTATAACTTTGCCTCAGAGAAATGAACGAAAAAAATTTAATACTATAGAATATGAAAAAGATTATGAAATTAAGTTTAGTATGTGCAGTACTTCTAACAGGAATGAGTACTTATGCAATTGATGGAAATGAAACGTTAAATCTTCACGTATTAAAAGGAAATGGCAAGGTAATTGCTTTTGGAATTAATCAATTGCAAAAAGCAGTTATTAGTATATATGATGATAATGGTGAATTAATCTATACTGAAACCGCTTCTGGTAAAGACGGAATCTTAAGAACTTTCAGTTTAGAACAGTTTCCAGAAGGAAAATATATTTTAGAAGTTGCTGATAGCTTCAAAAAAGTAAAATACGATATTACGGTAAATGCAAACAGTTCTGTTTTGTCTTCAAAAGGAACAGTTTCTGTTAACTAAGAAAATATAAACGTTAAGTGCAATTCTTCACGGCACTTAAAACTTTATACTCTAATACAGTATAAAAAGTGAGGTTAGATAGTTAGTAAGTTAAAAACTTTCAAAAGTTTTAAAAACGGCTCTTTGTGGTTACTGAGCCGTTTTTTTTTGCTTATTACTTTTTTCTAACCGCAAAGTTTTTTTACCGCAAAGAGCGCAAAGGTTTACGCAAAGTTCACAAAGTTTTTTTATCTAAGGTGATGCATATAAATCAAGGTTCGCAAAGCTTTATCTAGATATAGCTTTGCGAACTTTTTTATTCTATAAAATTTACTCAAAAAAACCTTTGCGAACTTTGCGCCTCCTCTGCGCCCTTTGTGTTACAATACACAATCCAATTAAAAACTTAGAATCTCAGAACCTTAGTATCTTTAAAAACTTCCTACATTTTTAAACAAATCTTTAATTCAATGTAAATTCAAAATCAAGAAAAACGTTGAAAAATAATAGGTGTTTTAGCAAAAAAGGTAAAAATAATTCAAATTTTAACCTATAACGGTTTCGTAAATGAGAATATAGCATCGAAATTGGCAAATATAGTATTGTTTTTTTACTTACATCTGAAGTAATTTAGCATCAGAGAATTAGAACTATTAATTTAAAAACTAAATACCATGAAAAAGATTATTAGATTGAGTTTAGTAGCAGCGTTGCTTTTCACAGGAATTAGCACATATGCAATTGATGGAACAGCAGATTTTAATCTGCATGTTATTAAAGCTAATGGCAAAATGATCACTTTTGGCCTTAACCAAACACAAAAAGCCTACTTAGCGATATATGACAAAGATGGATCTCTAATTTATTCTGAAACCGCTTCAGGTAAAGATGGAATTTTAAGAACTTTCAGCCTAGAAGAATTTCCAGAAGGAACTTACTTCTTAGAAGTAGAAAACGATGCAAAAAAAGCAAAATACGAAATCACAATAACTGACGATTCTTCTGTTTTATCTCAAAAAGCAGTTTCTTCGGTTTACAAAGCAGGTTTCGCTAAAAATACAAGCGTGGCAGCACGCTAAAAAAGTTTATGCTTTTCATAAGTATAAAGTGAGGTTAGATAGTTAGTAAGTTTAAAAACTTTCAAAAGTTTTAAAAACAGCTCTTTGTGGTTACTGAGCTGTTTTTTTTGCTTTAATTTTGCCACATTTTTTTAACCGCAAAGGCGCTAAGGTTTCGCAAAGTTTTTTATTTGAAAGCTTTGCAAACTTTGCGCTTTCTTGGTGTCTTTGCGGTTAAAAAACTTATCGCATTTTGTAAATAAATCCTTAATCCATTGTAAAGTTAAAATCAAGCAAAACGTTGAAAAATAATAATCGAATTAACAAAAACGTTAAAAATAATTCAAGTTTTAACCTATAACGGTTTCGTAAATGAGAATATAGCATAGAAATAGGAAAATACAGTTGCGCTTTTTCATGCATTACATAAGTAATTTAGCATCAGAGAATTAGAACTAATAATTTAAAACCTAAGTACCATGAAAAAGATTGCAAAATTGAGTTTAGTAGCAGCGTTGCTTTTCACAGGAATAAGCACTTACGCAATTGATGGAAATGGAGAATTTAATCTTCATGTATTAAAAGCTAATGGGAAACTGATCACTTTCGCTCTTAACAAAGTACAGAAAGCCAATTTAGCTATTTATGACAACGACGGAACTTTAATCTATTCTGAAACTGCATCTGGAAAAGATGGAATTTTAAGAACTTTCAGTTTAGAGCAATTTCCTGAGGGAACTTATTACTTAGAAGTAGAAGACAATGTGAAAAAAGCAAAATATGAAATTACAATAGATGATACTGCGTCATTATCTAGAACTGCAATTTCTTCAGTTTACAAAGCTGGTTTTGCCAAAAATTCAAGTGTTGCTGCGCGCTAAGAATTTATACGCCCCAAAAAGGTATAAATTGAGGTTAAAAAAATTAAAAATTACGTTTTAAGAAACAGCTCTTGGTGGTTATGGAGCTGTTTTTTTGTTTTATAATAAATCCAAAATTGCAAAGCAAAACCATTTTCTGAAAATTATTCTTATTAATTACAACCCACTGATTTTTAAGGACTAAAAAATATTCAAGAAAAAACAATCCGTAAGCCCAGTAATTACGTACATAGTTCAAACAAAATGCAGAAATAATTACAATTCAATAACTTATGGATTTAAAAATGCCATTTTATTGCTAAAAATTAAATTTGTATTTGTAGTTTTACGCGTTCCACATTTAGTAATTAACAATTTAAAAAAAACATGACAAAATTTACCAAAGCTGGTTTAGTTGCTGCCTTTTTTTTAGCGACTGTGTTTACCTATGCCATTGATGGAAAAGGTGATTACATTTTAAATATCAAAACAGGAAACGGAAAAGTAGTTAGCTTTACTTTAGACACTGTAGAAAATGCATCTTTCTCTATCTATGATGAGAATCACAACTTACTTTATGCGGGAGAATCTGCAGCAGACAAATTGGAAGTTTCTAAAACAATTAGTTTAGAAAGTTTTCCTGCTGGAACGTATGTTCTTGAAGTGAAAGCCAACGACAAAGTTGAGAAACACGAAATTAAAGTTGCTGCTAAAAAAGTAAAGACTATAAAGTTAGACCAATCTGTAAATCAGAGTCCAGCTTTCCGTCGTTAATTTTTTGCCCCTAAAAATTAGAAAAGCAGCTCGTACCAGGAGCTGCTTTTTTTGTTTTATTTCTCGATAAAATCTAATTTGTATATTCAAAACTTTCAAAATCAATTGATTCTAAAATGCAATACAACAGTTTTTATTTACAAAACATCGTCTAAAATCCATTCATGTTACTGATTTCCATATATTTGTAACCAAAATTGCACCAAGCATACAATAAAAATAAATTAGTGAAGTTTATAATTGTTTTTATAACTGTTTCTTGCAGTGAAAGATTTTCAAAAACAATTAATGAATACGATTAAATACCACAACCAAAACTAAAAACCTATGCAGAAAAAACTAGCTCTTTTAGTATTGTTAATCGTATTTTCATTTCGTGCAGTTGCGCAAAATGAAACTTATTATAAAACCGATAAGGTCGGCGAAAAGTATGCCTATGTCGACGTTATAAAAACCTACGAAAAGGTTGCTGCAAAAGGCTACAAATCTGTAGACTTATTTCAAAAACTAGGAAATTCATCATATTCGAATTGCGAACTCGAAAAAGCAGCCGAATGGTACACAAAACTTTTTTCTCTTACCACAGATTTAGATCCTGTTTATTATTACCGCTATGCAGAATCTTTACGCTCTATTTCTGAAAACGAAAAAGCCGATGCTCTGATTGAAAAATTAAAGCGTAAACCGAAAACAACGATAAAAAAGAAAGTTTAAAAAACTTGAATTGATATAAAAAAACTCTCAGAAATTGAATTGAAATTCATTTCCCTCTGGAGGATGACCAGCGTTCCATTCTAAGCTTATAATTTTAGATGCATGTTCTTCCATATTAGCAAAACCATCTAGTAATATTGCCGAGCCTTCATCTTTTACAATTTCCTTTACCTTTTTAAAAGCAAATTCATAGCCTTGCCAATCCAATGCAGGAAGGTCAAATACAATATCTTTGTTTTTTGAAAGAGTCGCATATAAGGCCAAAAGTCTGCGAGGCGTTCCAGCCATTCTCTCTATTTTTGTTTCGGGCTTTATCCATTTATCTTCAAATATTTTTTGAGATAATGAGCTCTTAAGATTTGCATTTTTCTTAAGGAATCTTTTTACTGTTACAGGAAAAAAAGTATCCCTGAAGTAAGATCTTTTAAAATACTCAACGTAGGTCATTTTTCTGTGAAGAATCACATTTTCATGCTTGATTTTACCACAAAAAATATTTCTGAGAAAAATCTCAGTATCGTATAAGTGTTTTCCATTATACAAATACAAAACAATTATTTCACCTTCATTTAGAACAAAAGGTGGTATATAATAAGTATCTGTTTTAATGCCTTTATTTTCTAGTACTACTTTCAATAATTGGAAAGTTTTAAAATGAGAAAAGCACCTTGCCGTGGCAGATGCTTTTTATTTCTATTCAATTACTATTTCTCTTTTAGCAATTTTTCTAAATATTCAATCTTATCTTTTTCTGCCTGAAGCAAACGCTCGTAAAGCTTTTTATTTTCTTCTACCGTTTCAATTAATTTATCTAATGGATTGAAAGTACAAGAATTATAATCTCCAAAAGTATTATTTCCGGATTCATTAAAAGTATTAAAATAATTAATCACGCCTTCTTCTGAAAAGTTTTTAATTGCTTCTGCTGTTACACCCAATGCTTTTGCAATTGCGATAAGTTTATCTTCATCAATCGTTTCACTATTTTCTAAAATAGAAATCGCTTGCTGATTTGTTCCTAAAGCCTGCGCCAAAGCTTCCTGCTTCATATCACGAAGTTCACGAATACGGCTTATTTTTCGCCCTATATGATTTGGTTTTGTTAGTGTGCTCATAATTCAAAGATAATGATTTAGTGTAAGAATCTGCGAGATGTAAAAAACATATTTAATCGTGTACCAAACACAAAAAATTGATAGGACACATAAAAATCTATTTCTTTCTTCGCCGAATCAAACAAAAGTACAATTTTTCTTATAATAATTTCATAAAAGTCAAATTGTAAACTATTTAACAATATACGCCTTATGGAAACGAACCAAACAGAAAAGCTACAAAAACTGCAAAAATTAACTGCTAAGTATTTTACAACGCTAAAACCAACCAATGAAGCCAATTCTTATACCGCACAATTTAAAGTTGTCAATTATTTAGAACTCGGCTGCCTTATTACCGATTTGCTAAAATTATCCATTCTAGCCCTTGATAACGATATGCATAATTTTTCTAAAAAAGATAAAAGTGCAACTATTAATGTAAGTCTGATTTTGGAAACAATTCTGCATTTGTTTCCTATGGATGAAATGGAGTTTTTGGGGTTTGTTGGGGAGGTTGTTGAATAGCTATATTTCATCCCAAATTAGCACACAATATTGTCATTTCGACCGAAGGGAGAAATCACACAAGTTATTCCGCAAAGATTGGTGAATTTCTTTGTCGAGTTTCTAGTGTGATTTCTCCCTTCGGTCGAAATGAACTAATTCGAACAAACTAATTGTTCACAAGATAAAACACTTGCTGCATCTCTAAGCACTTGATTATTTTAACTTTATTTAAATTGCAATCCAGCATTTATTCTTTACAAATCCTGCTTAGAAAATCCAGCATTTAATATTTCTGTAGTATCTACAACTTCTTCGTCAAATATTGGATGAATTGCTTCTGGATATTCATCTAGATATTTCATTTTATAAAATTTGCCTATGTTCTGCTTAAATTCAAGTGAGACATTTTCAGTTGAATAATTTATCATTCTTTTAGAGTTAACATAATAAATGAAATGATTTTCTTGTGATTTTGGATAACTTTTATGCAAAACATATTTACCTATAATTGTCTGCCCATAATTATCTATTTTATATCCAATATAATAAGATCTCACAATCATTACTGAAAGACAAATAAAGAACGAAATCACGATAATTTTAGATATTTTATTTATCATATTATTCTTTTTGCTGATGTTAGCACGAGATTTTCTCAATTAAAAAGTAAATTCTTTTGCTGGCGCGAGCGTCTCGCTCGTGCATTACTTTGTGTTCACGAGCGTGACGCTCGCGCTAACGGGGGAAATGCTCCTGTTATTGGCAAATTATTACTTAAACTATTTAAGTAGTTTGTCTATTTTACTCCAATGGTTTTTAGTTTGGCTTTTTATTTTATTTGAAAATTTTATAGCACGTGCTTTATAGGCATATGACAAAAAATTACCCCAATCAAAGTGTGTTGATACTTCAAAATATTTTTTTGCATGATTATAAATATACTTTCTTCTTCGAGTGGCTCCTTTATAGGTAAATCTATTTAGCAATCTGCGTTTAAACAGTTCTCCTGGATATTTTGAAGTAGAAGAGCTTGAAAAATGTTTTGCCCTTTTAATTGTTCGTTTCATTTTTCTATAAAATCCAGATAAACTAGCAGATTTTATTTTTACATCAGTGCCATCAAATTCTAATCCTAAATAAATGAAGTTTTTATCAAAATTAATTAATTTTTCAAATTCTTGACCGCATTTCAAATCATTAGCATCTCGATGAAAATGAAATATCTGAGTTTTTTTATTTTGTATTTTTAAATCGATTTCTTGAATCTTTTTATTAAAAAGTGAAATAACCTCTTGTTTTTTATCTAATGGACATACTACAACCATATCATCAGAGTATCTCTTGTAAATACCGTCAATATCTTTAATATACTCGTTAACTTCAAAATCAAAATCTAACATGTAAATATTTGCTAAAATTGAACTGATAGGTGATCCTTGCGGGATTCCAAAGTCTTTTATCCTAACTATACCGTCTTCATCCTTAACATATTTAGACTTTTTGACAAGTTTTTTATTTTTTAAGATAAATTCTTCTTTCGTACAAAATGAAACAGCATCAGATTTCTTTAAATATTTAATTTTTGAGACCCGCTTTCTTGCTATAGTTTCTTTGTGATTTTTAGTTGTTTTAACAAAAATATTATTTTGAAATTCTTTAAAAATATCAACTAAATCAATATAGCTAAATCTTGTTATACTCTTAAAAACATTGAAATGATCTTTTGGCATCGGATTTTCTAAATTACCAATAATTTCATTCCATTTTGTTCTTAGCTTTTGATGGTTCAGATTATCGAAAAAGCCAGTAATATCAAAAGCAATAACTATAAAATGATTTGAAGGATAATCTTTTATTGATTTAAAAACATCTACCGCAAAATCAATATTACATTTATTTTTCTTTGAATTTTCTTTAAATGGAATCTTCCTATATGCAGTAATTACTTGAGATAATTTTTTTTCCAAAATTACATTCTCATAATTTTTGGTTAAGAGTTCTGCATAATAACTATAAATTAGAGAATCGAGATGTCCAGCATAAAACAGTTCGCGCTCTTTAGTACTTGCAACACGAGTTTTTTTCTTTCCATTTACATCAGTATATTTTAGTAGTCCAGTTTTTTTTGAATAATCCTTTCTGAATTTTCTAACTTTACTTTTTTTATGAATAAAAGGAAGAAAAGCATGTTGAGAAATTCTTTCTGGATTGGTAACATAATTTTCAATCCAAACAACACGATCTTTAGCCTTTAAGGGAAAACCAATATGAGGATATCGTTTTAATTTGAACCAATCTTTGTTTTTTTCTACTGGTATATTTACAGCCATATTAATTTTTAAAGTGAAAAAAGAGAAGGTGACTACGAAGCATTGCTTTTACAAATTTTATTATGTGAAAAATACATGCGTTATTGATGCCAGAACATCGCTCCTTCAAGTCGGGTAATTATTGTTGTAACTTTACAAATTAAATCTAATTCTATGAAAGAACCAGTCATCTATAAGTACATTCCAGTCATATTATCCCTAAGCAATCTGTTATTAACAGCGCTGGGAATAACAGATTGCTTAGGAGAAATTTATTCAATATTCTCTTGCATATCTGAAATTAGACTTCCTCAACAGCGTTTAATGTTGAGTTAGATTACTCTATACCATAAAACGTATTTTTCAGCTCCTTCTCTTATTCACTATTACTTATTCTAAATTTTTCAAATTAATTAAATAATTTTTAAATTAAATTACGGTTTTCCTCATTTTGAAATATTTTTTTCAAAAAAAAACTCCCATTCACATGAGAGGTTTTCCAATATCATTAAAATGTAAAATCTACATATTCCTTCTATACTGCCCACCAACTTCAAACAGCGCCGAAGTAATCTGACCTAAAGAACAAACCTTTGTAGCTTCCATTAAATAATCAAATAAGTTTTCGTTTTTAATAGCGGCTTGCTGTAACGTATTTAAATGCTCGTTTACTTTTGCTTCGTGGAAATTATGCAGGTTATCCAACATCGTGATTTGATATTGTTTTTCTTCTTCGGTAGCACGAATAACTTCTGCTGGAATTACCGTTGGCGAACCTTTTGAGCTCAAGAACGTATTTACGCCCACAATTGGGAAATCTCCGTTGTGTTTTAAGGTTTCGTAATGCAAACTTTCTTCCTGAATTTTAGATCTTTGGTACATCGTTTCCATTGCACCAAGAACTCCTCCTCTTTCTGTGATTCTGTCGAATTCTTGCAAAACGGCTTCTTCCACTAAATCAGTTAATTCTTCGATGATGAAAGAACCTTGAATTGGATTTTCGTTTTTCGCTAAACCTAATTCTTTATTAATAATCAGCTGAATCGCCATTGCTCGACGTACAGATTCTTCTGTTGGTGTTGTAATCGCTTCGTCATAAGCATTTGTGTGAAGCGAATTACAGTTGTCATAAATCGCATACAAAGCCTGTAAAGTCGTTCTAATATCGTTGAAATCAATTTCCTGTGCGTGCAACGAACGTCCAGAAGTTTGAATATGATATTTCAGCATTTGTGCTCTTTCGTTGGCTCCGTATTTGTTTTTCATGGCTTTTGCCCAAATTTTACGCGCCACACGACCAATAACTGAATATTCTGGATCTACTCCGTTTGAGAAGAAGAACGATAAGTTTGGTCCAAAATCGTTGATGTTCATGCCACGGCTCAAATAATATTCCACGTAAGTGAAACCATTTGAAAGCGTAAATGCCAATTGCGTAATTGGGTTTGCTCCTGCCTCTGCAATATGATATCCAGAAATCGAAACCGAATAGAAATTACGAACGTTTTTATTGATAAAATATTCCTGAACGTCTCCCATTAAACGCAACGCAAATTCAGTTGAAAAAATACAAGTATTTTGCGCTTGATCTTCTTTTAAAATATCGGCCTGAACCGTTCCGCGAACTTGAGCTAACGTTTTTACTTTTATTTCGTTGTACACTTCCTGAGGTAAAACCTGATCTCCTGTAACGCCCAAAAGCATTAATCCTAAACCGTTGTTTCCTGCTGGAAGTTCGCCTTGATATTTCGGCCTTTCGATTCCTTTATCTTTATAAAGTTTGTTGATTTTAGCTTCAACTTCTTTTTCTAAACCATTTTCTTTGATATAAATCTCACATTGCTGATCGATTGCGGCATTCATAAAGAAACCTAAAAGCATTGGCGCAGGTCCATTAATCGTCATACTTACCGAAGTCAAAGCATGAACCAAATCGAAACCTGAATATAGTTTTTTAGCATCGTCTAAACAGCAGATTGAAACGCCCGCATTTCCAATTTTTCCGTAAATATCTGGACGTAAATCTGGATCATTTCCGTATAAAGTTACGCTGTCAAAAGCTGTAGAAAGACGTTTTGCAGGCATTCCCGCACTTACATAATGAAAACGCTTGTTGGTTCTTTCTGGTCCGCCCTCGCCCGCAAACATTCTCGACGGATCTTCGCCCTCACGTTTAAACGGATATAATCCCGAAGCAAACGGAAATTCTCCAGGAACATTTTCCTGTAAATTCCAACGCAGAATATCGCCCCAACCTTCATATTTGGGCAAAGCAATTTTCGGAATCTGTAAATGCGATAAACTTTCAGAATGCGTTGCAATCTTGATTTCTTTATCACGAACTTTAAACGAATAAACCGGATTTTTGTATTTCGCTACTTTTTCATCCCAATTCAGAATAATTTCCCAATTGTACGGATCTAAATCCATTTTTACTTTATCGAATTGATTTAGTAAAAGGTTTAAAAAGATTCTGTTTTCGTCGAGTCCTTCGACTCCGCTCAGGATGACACTATTGTCGTCTATTCCTGCTTTTGTAATTTGAGGAACTTTACCCGAAACCGATTCAATGGTTTTGAAGATTCCATATAATTTTTGAGCTACTTTTTGCTGTGCAATTGCAGTCTCATCATAATTTCTATTATTCTCGGCAATTTCAGATAAATAACGTGTTCTTCCTGGCGGAATCACGAATATCTTTTCGCTCATTTCTTTAGTGATTTCGAAAGTCGATTTCAAATCAGAATCGGTTTTTTCTGCCACTTTATCCATAATCGCTTTGTACAGCGTGTTCATCCCCGGATCGTTGAACTGAGAAGCAATCGTTCCGAAAACTGGCATTTCATCTGGGCTTTTATCCCAAAGATTATGGTTTCTTTGATATTGCTTTTTTACATCACGCAAAGCATCAAGCGCTCCACGTTTATCAAATTTGTTTAAAGCCACTAAATCGGCAAAATCAAGCATGTCGATTTTTTCCAATTGTGTTGCCGCTCCAAATTCTGGCGTCATTACATATAATGATACGTCTGAATGATCCATAATTTCGGTATCAGACTGACCGATTCCTGAAGTTTCCAAAATAATCAAATCGTATTTTGCGGCTTTCAAAACCTGAATCGCTTCGGCTACATATTTAGACAAAGCCAAATTTGACTGACGTGTCGCCAGCGAACGCATATAAACACGAGGATTATTAATGGCATTCATACGGATTCTGTCTCCTAAAAGCGCTCCTCCGGTTTTTCTTTTTGAAGGATCGACAGATATTAATCCGATTGTTTTTTCTGGGAAATCAATTAAAAATCGGCGAACCAATTCGTCCACCAAAGAAGATTTTCCGGCGCCTCCCGTTCCTGTAATTCCTAAAACTGGAATTTTTGAACTGGCATTATTTTCGTGAATTTTGTCAAAAACAGGTTTTGCAATTTCTGGGAAATTTTCTGCTGCAGAAATCAAACGCGCAATTGCCGTTGGCACTTTATTTTCGATATGATCGATTTCTCCATTCAATTTATCTCCAATAGGAAAATCGGCTCTTTGAACCAAATCATTAATCATTCCTTGTAAACCAAGAGAACGGCCGTCGTCTGGAGAATAAATTCTTGTAATACCATATTCATGCAGTTCTTCAATTTCGCTTGGCAGAATCACACCGCCTCCTCCGCCGAAGATTTTAATATGCCCTGCTCCTTTTTCTCGAAGCAAATCATACATATATTTAAAGTATTCGTTGTGTCCGCCTTGGTAAGAAGTCATAGCAATAGCATTGGCATCTTCTTGAATGGCGGTATTTACCACTTCTTCAACACTTCTATCGTGTCCTAAGTGAATCACTTCAACGCCCGTAGACTGTATAATACGACGCATGATATTGATGGCAGCGTCATGTCCGTCAAAAAGCGAAGCAGCAGTAACAATTCTTACTTTATTTTTAGGAATATATGGTATTTGTTGTTCCATTTTATGAATATGATAATTTTATGCGACCAATGTACAAAATATTTTAATATTTGATTAAGACAATAGCTTTATGTTAACAAAAATAAATCGATTTCGTAAACCGAAAGGGTAACAATTTACGTAACTAATTGATATAGTTAAAGAAAGCTTAAAGACATGGCAATTTCGCAACATTTAAATAAAATCAGAAAACATATTTTAAGCCTTCCTAAATTAATTTAGCAGTGTAGAAAAGCCCCAAATTTTTACCTAAAAACTTACGTAGAAAAGTAATAACGTAAAAATTAAAAAAATGAGAACATTTTATTCATTCACCGTAATTTTAGGTTTGAGTTTTTTTGTATTTTCTTTTAACAGTTTTGAAAAAAGTAATCTTAAATATACAAATACAAAAGCTTCAAATCATTCAACCGTTTACCACAATTCAGATGATGTAAACGAAATTTCGAACGACTTCTTTAAAAGATATTCTGATTTGAAAAAATATAAATCTGAAGTTATGTCGTTGTACAAAAACCGAACGCTTGGAACTATTTGGTTTGACGAAGATGAAATTAACGAGTTTGGTTCTGTTTTGTATGAAAAAGCAAAAAAAACAAATGACTTAATCATTCCCTATCAAAAAGAAATTGATCAATTGTTTAGCGCTTCATCAGATAAAAGCACTCTTTCTCAAACGGATGCAGATATGCTTTTAAGTTCATTGTATGTATTGTACACTAAGAAAAATAATGCTGACAAAAAAAGAATTGCTTATGATGCCATGCTGAAAGATTTCTTAAACTATAGCACATTGGAAGAAGAAACAACAGCAGTTGCAACAAATGAAAAAGTTGAATTTGATCAATATTACAAATTGCAAGATGCTCTAAAAAAATACAAAAGATTAGAAAAATCCAGCAAATACAAACCTATTGTTCCAGAAGAATCTCCATATAAAGAGTTGCGTCCAGATGCGGTTTCAAGCACCATTTCACAGGTTAGAACTCGCTTGTACTTATTAGGAGATTTAAAAACTGATTCTAAAAGCAACGTTTATGATCGTGAATTGATGGATGCTGTAATGAAATACAAAGTCCGCAACGGATTTAAACCGAATTACATCTTGGCTGAAGAGCATATTAACGAAATGAATATTCCGCTTGAAGACAAAGTGGCAACTTTAAAACTTAACATGGAAAGATGCCGTGAGATTTCGGCTAAAATTGCTGCAAGCGACGAATATGTTTTGGTTAACGTTCCTTCTTATGAATTGTTTTATGTTAAAAACGGAAAAGTAGTTTTGACTTCTCCTGTATTTGTTGGAGCACCCTTGACCAAAACAGCCATTTTTAATGGCGAAATTGACCGCATTGTTTTTAGCCCATATTGGACAGTGCCTCAAAGCATTGTACAAAACGAGTTAAGATCTAAAATTGCCGCAGATCCAAATTATCTTGCAGAAAAAAATATGGAGATGGTTAACGGCCAAGTAAGACAAAAACCGGGACCTGACAATTCTTTAGGGTTGGTAAAATTTATGTTTCCAAATCCTGATGATATTTATATGCACGACACGCCATCTAAAACTTTGTTCGACTTTGAAAAAAGAACTTTCAGCCACGGATGCATTAATGTAAAAATGGCAAAAGAACTAGCTGTTGCCATGCTGAAAGATTATCCTGAATGGACTCAGTCAAAAATCGACAAAGCTATGGCGGGTAAGGTAGAAAACAGTTTTAAACTGACGAAAAAAGTGCCAATTTTCATTACATATTTTACTTCATTGGTAAATGAAAAAGGAGAAGTAGGTTTTTTCCAAGATGTCTATGAAAAAGACAACAATCCAAATGGTGAGTCTATTCCTGACACCTCAATTGTAAATCAATAATTTACGTCAAAAATTTTAGAGAGAATTTATCAAAAGTATATTTGATAAATTCTCTCCTTTTTTATTTCCTGCCAGACTAAAAATACCGTAAACTATTATTTTTAAAGCTTTTAGAGGCAACATGATTTTAAGAATCTTCTTTATTTTGCATGTATAATTCAGCTCCTTTTTTTTATAAATGTTTAAAAAATAAACTATTATGAAAGCAAATAATGTAGAAGGTCTTACTCTGTTTGAAATTAATCTACTAATTCAGCAGGGAGGAAAATTTATCATGTTTCCTTTTATTATTTCTAAGATCGTAAAAAAAGTTAAGGAACCAAATATCTATTTTATACGCCCAAATGAAGGCACATTTAAATACGCCCTACGGCATTTCTTTTTGAATATGTCATTAAGTTTGCATTTTTCCCTTTTTGCTCCAATTTATATCATAAAATCATTGTTTTATCTAATGAAAGGTGGAAAAGATTATACTGAGACTATATTAAAAGATTTAGACACTAATAGTCCAACATATACGCCTCAATTTACATTATCTTATTTGTAAAGTCTCAAAAAGCTTTTCCTAGAAATCACCTTATATGTATGAGGTGATTTTTTTTTTATCTAATAGAAAAACCAACGATTTTCAAAAATTTAAAATTCAATATCTTTCATAAAAAAATTCCGAAATAAATAAGAAATTTATGTTTAATTTAGCTATATCATTTTACCCTAAACTTTAATTTATGGAAGATTCTAACGAGTTAGTACGAAACCAAAGCTGGCTAAACCGAAACTGGAAATGGCTTATTCCAAGCGGGTGCTTAACACTTATTATAATAGTGGCTGTATTTATCGGTGGAATTTTCTATGAAGTTACTTCTGTGCTAAAAGACTCTGAGGCTTATAAAGAATCTATGACTGCGGTACAAAATAATAAATTAGTAGTTGAGAGGCTCGGATCTCCAATAGAAACTGACGGAATGGTTTCTGGAAGCGTCACCTCAAGTAATGATGTACGAACTTGTGATGTACAAGTGCCAATCAAAGGGCCTAAAGGCAAAGCAACTTTATTTGTTGTGGGCGAAAAAAGAGGAAAATGGAAATACAATGAAATGTCTGTCTATATTGAAAAAACAGATGAAAAAATAGATTTATTGAAGCCATAAAAATCTAAAGCCCCAACCCAACTATAAAATGAAATCTTTTTTTAGTCTACTCTTTAGACTTTTTCTTTATGTCTCTTCTTTTGCGCAATCGCCAGAAAATTACCAAGTGCTCGCTAATCGAATCAAACGGTTCTCAAAACCTGCGAGAATATTGCACAATGATATTAATACGCAGGGCAATGGCTCTATTGAATTTACAAATGCGAAAAACCAGATACTTCGTTTTAGATTGCAAAACAATAAACTTCAACTAGGATCTTGCAGGATTGCTTTTGAAATATATTATTATCAAAATAATTATTTGAGAAGAATTGAAACGCTTGACAGTAGCGGGAATTTGATTGGATGCAACTTAAAACTAAACGGAGAAGCCGTTACTGAATACATTGTCGAAAAACCTTCCTTGTATCTCCAAAGAAAGAAAGCAATCGATTATGCTGAAGGAAATATTGATATGAAAGATGATTCTAATGAAAAAATCATTCGAGTTCAATATTTTGATGCTCATAATAAACCTATAACGCTTCCAAAACCCGTTTATATTTCGAGTAAAACCTACTGGCAAGATAATATTCGAATGGCTTGGCCATAAATTAAGATGCTAAATTTCCCGATGTTAAGTTTACAACAAAATGTTAGTTTGCTTAAAATAAAATTGTGGCGTTATTTTTGAATAAGTAGTATTTTTGAAACTTAAATAAACCCCCAATAATGAAAAAGATTTTACTATTAGCCGTTACATTTTCGCTTACTGCTTGCGCAGAGGTACAACAGACTTTGAATCAATTGCCTCAAATTGCATCCCAGATTCCAACTACAGGAACTGTTGATATTGCTTCTGGATTAAAAGAAGCTTTAAATAAAGGAATTACACAACAAGTAAGTAAATTAACCGCTGTAGATGGTTTTTATAAAAACGAAGCTGTAAAAATTTTAATGCCTGAAGAATTGCAAAAAGTAGATGCAACTCTGCGTAAAGTAGGATTGAGTTCTCTTGCAGATGAAGGAATCAAAATGTTGAACCGCGCTGCAGAAGATGCTGTAAAGGAAGCTACTCCGATTTTTGTTACCGCAGTAAAAAACATGACTTTTACAGATGCTAAAAATATTCTTTTAGGAAGTGACAATGCCGCAACAAATTATTTGCAAACCAGCACCACAACTGCATTATACGCCAAATTTAATCCAGTAATTAAAAACTCCTTTGCAAAGGTAGGCGCAGATGCTGTCTGGACAAAAATCATAACAAAATACAACACTATTCCATTAGTAAAAAAAGTAAATCCAGATTTGACTGATTACACAACGAATCAAGCTTTGTCTGGTGTTTTTAAAATGATTGCTGTTGAGGAAAAAGAAATCAGAAATAATATTACTGCAAGAACAACGCCTTTATTGCAAAAGGTTTTTGCCATGCAGGATGGAAAATAGTTTTTTCTTGTAAGGTTCAAAGGGACAAAGTTACAAAGGACAAAGCTACCTTTGCAACTTTGAACCTTTGTAACTTTGCAACTAACCAAAACCAAAAGACCGTAATGCAAAAAATTACCATACTTATTCATTGCAAAGACCAAAAAGGAATTATCGCTGCAGTGACTACTTTTATTGCTAAAGTAGAAGGAAACATTACTTATATTGACCAACATGTTGATGTGGAGCAAAATGTGTTTTTTATGCGTTTAGAATGCGAATTTACCAATCAAGGCAATAGCATTGAAGCCATAAAAGAAGAATTCAGCCAGACGCTTGCTGCCGATTTTAATATGTCTTGGGATTTATACAATCAGGAACAGAAACCTAAAATGGCTTTGTTTGTTTCTAAGTACGACCACTGTTTGTTTGACATTTTAGGACGTTACAGTGCTGATGAATTGGGCGTTGAAATTCCGATGATTATAAGCAACCATAATGATTTACGTTCGATTGCAGAACGTTTTGATATTCCGTTTCACTATGTTCCTTTTACAAAAGACAACAAAGAAGAAGGTGAAGCAAGGCAAATTGAGCTTTTAAAAAGATATCAAATCAATTTTATCGTTTTGGCTCGTTACATGCAGATTGTAACTCCAAAAGTGATTTCACTTTATGAAAATAAAATTATCAATATACACCATTCATTCTTACCTGCTTTCCCAGGTGCAAAACCGTATCATTCGGCTTTTAAACGAGGCGTAAAAATTATTGGAGCTACTAGCCATTACGTAACAGAAGAATTAGACGAAGGTCCAATCATAGAGCAAGATATTGCAAGAGTTTCCCATATTCATTCTGTAGAAGATTTTATCATGAAAGGGCGTGATTTGGAACGCATCGTTTTAGCGAGAGCCATTAAATTGCATGCCGAAAGAAAAACTATGGTTTACAGCAATAAAACGGTTGTTTTTTCTTAGTTGCTGAGATGCTAAGATACTGAGTTCTTTTATAAAAAATCCGACAGTTTTTTCGAAACTTGTCGGGTTTTCTTTTTATAAGCTCAAAAGTTGGCAACTTAGAACTGAAGATCTTGTCATGCAACTAAATCCATAAAATTTCTTTTGGATGTTTTTCGTTATCAAAAAGGGAGTTTATGCTACAGTTGTTAATTTTTTGTTTGATTACACTTTATTGATTTTTAACGCATTATCACACTCACAAACTTCCCATTAGTATATTTATAAACAAAATTGATTATTATTACATATTAATAATAAAAAATTATTTTCCGTTGCAGAAAGCTCAAAACAGCCACTTTACAAATCTTAACGTATGACCAACAAAGTAATAACAAAACCTTAACAGCATAAAATTGATATATGTCGGACATTTGTAATGTAATAAACTGGTTATTTATTATTTTGGTTTTGGTTAGTTAAATGATGCCGGCGTCTTCGAGATGCCGGCATTCTTTTTTGGGTTAAATCCTAACAGGATTTTTTAAATTCCAATAAAAAAATTCCAAATTCCAATTCTCGTAAAACTTCCCTTTTAGATTAAAATCCAAGTAAACAAAAAAACAAATTCCGCTTTTTCGAAACTGGAAATTTGGAATTTGGAATTTAAAAATATTGATGTTTTTTAAAAAATTTTAATATTAACTTATATCCAACAAAGTAATAACAAGACATTAACAGCATAAAATTGATATATGTCGGATATTTGTACTGTAATAAACTGGTTATTTATTATTTTGGTTTTGGTTAGTTAAATGATGCCGGCGTCTTCGAGATGTCGGCATTCTTTTTTGGATTAAATTCCAAATAAATTTAAATTACTCAATAAAAAATTCCAAATTCCAATCTTAGCCACATATAGCAAAAAATGGAATTTGGAATTTAAAATATTGGAATTTCTCTTTTTTAATTCTTCAATCTTTCGTGCAGTAATTTGAAGTACGAAAAAGCTTTTAGCAATCTGCTGCCGTGCCAAGAGAACATCTCGCCGTCAACGAAAATAGTTTTGGCGTGGTGTGTAAACCTTCCAATTTCGAAAGCATCTTCTTCTTTAAAAGGATAAGGCTCAGAAGAAAGAAAAACAATATCAGGATCGCCTTCTAAACGCATTTTCTTTAATTCGATTTCAGGATAACGACCTTTCTCTTCGTAGATGTTCTTAAAATGATTCAGTTTTAGCAACTCATTGATATACGTATCATTTCCAGCCACCATATAGGGATTTTTCCAAATAAAATAGGCAGCTTTCTTTTCTTTTATATCCTTTACATAATTTTTAAAATCGCTCAAGGCGAAAACTAATTTATTGTTCCATTTCTGAGCTTCAGTCCTGCAATTGAATAATTGTCCGAAATCTGAAATCATTTGAAAATTATCTTCAACAGAAACAATATTGGTCACCCAAACAGGACAAATTGCACTTAACTGTTCTACAATCTCAAGCGTATTTTCTTCTTTATTGCAGATAATAATATCCGGTTCTAAAAGCTTTATTTTTTCGAAGTGAATTTTCTTTGTTCCGCCGACAATCTTTTTTGTTGATTTAAAATGAAACGGATGAACACAAAACTTCGTTATTCCGATAATTTTCTCCTCTAAACCTAAATCATACAATAATTCGGTTTGCGAAGGGACAAGCGAAATAATACGCTTTGGAGCGGTTTCAAAAGCATGAACAGTTCCTATTTGGTCGGTGAGTTGTTTCATAGTTCTCAGTCGCAGTCACAGTTCCAGTCTAAACTCCGACTAGAAACTGTGACTGAAAACTTTATTTATTAGCAATAATTCCTTCCATTTCCTTTTGCACTTTCAAAGCTTCTTCTCTCGCTTTTTCAGCGAAATCAGTTCCTTTTGAAGCGTAAATAATCGCTCTTGCAGAATTTACCAAAAGACCCACTTTATCATTCATCCCGTATTTGCAAACTTCAGATAAGCTTCCGCCTTGAGCGCCAATTCCCGGAACTAACAAGAAACTGTCTGGAACAATTTTTCTGATTTCTGTAAAGTATTCTGCTTTGGTTGCACCCACAACATACATTAGGTTTTCGCTGTTTTTCCAAGTTTTAGAAGTTTCTAGAACTTGTTTGTACAATTCTTTTCCGTTTGTATTTAAAGTCTGAAAATCGAAAGCTCCTTCATTAGAAGTCAAAGCTAGCATGATCGTGTGTTTATTTTCAAAAGCTAGAAAAGGCTCCACAGAGTCTTTCCCCATATAAGGGGCAACCGTTACACTATCAAAATTAAGGTCTTCAAAAAAAGCTTTGGCATACATACTTGAAGTATTGCCTATATCACCTCGTTTTGCATCTGCAATCGTAAAAATATCAGGATAATTTTCGTTGATATAATGAATTGTTTTTTGCAGAGACATCCATCCTTTTATTCCGTATGCCTCAAAAAAAGCTGTGTTTGGTTTGTATCCAACAGTCAAATCATGAGTGGCATCAATAATGGCTTTATTAAATTCGAAAATCGGATCTTCAGTTTCTAATAAATGCTGCGGAATTTTAGTCAGATCAGGATCTAAACCAACGCATAAAAATGATTTTTTTTGAAGAATTTGTTCGTGTAGTTGTTGTGTTGTCATATTCTTTTTTTCTTGTGCGGCAAAATTACAAATTATAATGGTTAATGAGTTAATGGTTGGTGGTTAATTGTTGGTGGTTGATGGTAATTGCTAATTGTTGGAGGTTAGTTGTTGTTTTCAGGCTGAGTGGAGTCGAAGCCCCTTGCGCCCTTCGGGCTTCATGTGAGAATATTTATTTATGCCAACATTAAATTCTATAAAATCAATAGAAAATTGTGTAATTCTAGAAAAGAACTCAAAAGTATCTTTGAATACAACTTAAAAAGAAACAAATTATGAGCCCAAATATCGGAATCACACCGAAAAACTTAAAAAAAAGCGCTTCTATATTAGCCACGATTTTATCAAACGAAATGACTTTGTATGTAAAAACACGAAAATTTCATTGGAACATTTCTGGAAATAGTTTTATGGAACTGCATAAATTGTTTGAAGAGCAATACCGCATTCTTGAAGCCCAAATTGATGAAGTTGCAGAGCGCATTAATCAGTTGGGAGAAAAAACAATCGGGACAATGAAGGAGTTTATAGACAATTCTACTCTTAAAGAATCTCCAAAAGAATATGCTTCTCAAAAAAATATGCTTTCTGAACTTTTAGAAAACCACGAACAGCTGGTTACTGAATTTAGAAGCTACATTCCGATTTTTGAAAACGAAACTAACGATGCTGGTTCTGCAGATTTTGTTACAGGATTGCTGCAAGAACATGAAAAAATGGCTTGGATTCTTCGAAGATATCAAGTGTAATCGTTTATGGTTAATGTATAATTGACACTTTAATCAAGGATTGAAGTGAAAATTATGCAACAGTCAGAAAAATAAATGTAACAACAGGCTAATAGAAAATTTGCAATTTTACAATACAATACAAAACTAAAAGAGACATCATGAATACGACCGAGATAAAAGGAAACTGGAACGAGTTGAAAGGAAAACTAAAGCAAAAATATGCTGAATTAACAGATGACGATTTGATGTTTGCTGAAGGAAAAGAAGACGAAATGTACGGAAGACTTCAGCAGAAACTGGGAAAAACAAAAGAGGAATTTCATCAAATACTGTCAGAATTGTAATCCTTGCAACTCAATCAGGGAAATACCGTCTAGTACAAAATATTAGACGGTATTTTTTTGAAAATTTTATTTTAAAATCACATTTACTTGTAATTCTATATCATTTAAAAGCAAAAACACCAAATAAAATAAGTATCTTTAACCAAATTTCTATAAAATGAAACTATTTATAAAGTTCGACATTAATACCATTTGCTCTCTTTATTTAAAACAAAATCTGGAACAAAACAATGTAAATTTTACTACTCTAGGTTTTGGCGAAATTGAGATTGAAGACAATCTGGATGCCGAAGCTTTGGAGAATTTAAAAACTAAATTGGCTCCATGCGGTTTTGAAGTAGTTGAAAATCAAAAAAGTGTATTAGTACAAAAAATAAAAGATGCTATTATTGAACTTGTATTTATGGATGATAACAATAATTACAAAAGTTCTGTATTTTTGGCAGAAAAACTAAATCACAGTTACGGATATTTATCGAATGTTTTCTCAGAAGTAACGTATTCTTCTATAGAAAACTTTATCATTTTACAGAAAATCGAAAGAGCAAAACAATTGATTATTATCAACGAAATGAGTTTGACCGAAATTGCTTTTTTACTCAACTACTCGAGTGTGGCGCATTTGAGTACGCAGTTTAAAAACACAACCGGAATTACTCCGTCTGCTTTTCAGAGAATTATTAAGAAACGAAGAGAAAATTTAAAATAAAACCCAAATACCACATTAAAAATGCAAAAAAACGCATTACACATTTTATTGGCCGATGATGATGAAGATGACCGTCTTTTCTTTAAAGATGCATTTGAAGAAATAAAGATACAAACAAATGTAAGTTTTGTTCATGACGGTATGCAACTTATGGATCATTTAATGAACCCAGACAATAAACTTCCAGATATTTTGTTTCTAGATTTAAACATGCCTAAGAAAACAGGTAAAGAGTGTTTAATTGAAATCAAAAAAACGGATCATTTAAAAGATATAATTATTGCCATTTACTCCACGTCTTCCTCTGAAGAAGATATCGAAGATACCTTTATTCAAGGAGCCAATATTTACATCAAAAAGCCAAGCGATTTCAATACGCTCAAAAAAATAATTAATGAGGTTGTGACTGTAAACTGGCATTATCATACTTCTGGTTTAAACCGTGATAATTTCTTGTTGCGACTAAAATAAAAGCATACCAACAATGAAGTGGATACCAAATTTTAATTCTTCAAACTCTTTGAGAGTTATTTTTGTAATCGCAGTTTTCATTCTGTTATTTCTTTCTTCAATTGCTTACAAACATAATCAGGACTTGAACGAATCGAGCAAACTGGTTATGCATGCTTACGAAATCAACATACAGCTCGAACGATTAATGTCGGCTATTAAAGATGCAGAAACGGGTCAGCGCGGGTACATCATTACCCGCAATGCCCGTTTTTTAACTCCCTATATTTATTCTCGCGACAAGGTAAATACTTCATTTATTACCTTAAAAAAACTAACTGCTGATAATCCTAAGCAGCAGGAAAACCTTCAGAAACTCTTCAAGCTCATTACCCAACGTTTTATTTCTTTTGAAAACTGTTTAAAATACAGCGATCCTAAAACATACGATAAAAGAAAACTGGACAATCATATGTTTGGCGGAAGAATCTTAATGGAAAATATCCGTTTTAAGGTTGACGAAATGAACGATATCGAGAAAGATTTCTTAAAGAAACGACTTAAAATTTACGACTCCGAAATCTCTTTGAGTCCGCTGTTTTCGATTTCATTATTCTTGGTGGCTTTGAGTTTTATTTTATTGGCTTACCGCCAAATTAGCCGCGATTTTGAACGTTTGAAAGTATTCAATAAAAAACTTCTTATTTCTAGCGGTTTAATTTCTGAATCTGAAAACATCGGTAAATTCAGCACTTGGCAATGGGATTTGGATTCTGATAAAATTGATTTTTCAGACAACCAATTCCGTTTATTAGGTCTTGAGCCAAAATCTTTTGCTCCTAACAAAGCAACACTTATCAAATATGTTCACCCGGACGACAAAGAATCTGTTGCCAAGGCAATAGACGAAATTGTAGAAAAGAAACATCTTCCGTTTGTATATTATAAAATTGTGCGTCCAGATTTTGAAGTTCGTTATTTTAAGACAACGGGAAAATTGGTGACCGATCAGCAAGGCAGTAAAATTTTGCTGGGAATCAATTTTGATATTACAGACGAGCACCTTCTAAATATCGAACTTCAGGAACGAAATAAGGAACTGGAAAAAAGCAACAAAGAACTAGCTTCTTTCAACCATGTGGCAAGCCACGACTTACAGGAACCTCTTAGAAAAATACAAACTTTCATTTCGAGAGTTTCGAGTGCCGACAAAGAAGTTATGTCTGAAAGCGGTAAAAATTACATTACCAAAATAGAAAGTTCGGCAAAAAGAATGCGTGTTTTAATAGACGATCTTCTTTTATTTTCAAGAACCAATACGACCAAAAAGGAATTCATCAAAATGAATCTGAATGAACTTTTGGATAATGCCGAATCTGAGTTGGGTGAAGTAATTGAAGAAAAGAAAGCTACGATTCAGCGTATTGGCAAACTTCCGAAGCTTTCTGTTATTCCGTATCAGATCGAACAGCTGTTCATTAATTTAATTGGAAATTCATTAAAATACAGCCAGCCCGATGTAAATCCTGAAATTTCTATTTCGAGCGAAAAAGTAAATTCTGCCGATTATCCAGAAATATTAGAACAGTCTATAAAGAAGTACCACAAAATTACTTTTACAGACAACGGAATGGGATTCGATCCGCAGTTTAAAGAAACTATTTTTATTCTTTTTCAGCGTCTTCATTCCAAAACAGATTATCCAGGAACCGGAATCGGATTGGCGATCTGCAAGAAGATTGTCGAAAACCATAAAGGCTATATCACAGCCGATAGTATTTTAGGAAAAGGCTCAGTGTTTACAGTGTTTCTACCCGATTAAACCTCATTAAAAAAACACATAAAAAACGTTATATAAATCCACTATGGGAATTATATAACGTTTCTTTTTTATGCTGTAAAGTAAAATCTTTCATTCGTTAGCATCTTTGTAATGTAATACTTTAGGAAGTAATAATGAAAGCAATTCCCTCTTTAAAGGCTGCATATTTTAGAGTCTTTTTCTTATTCGTATTAGTACTATGCGCGACGTCTTGCAGAAAAATTAATCCGATTGAAAACAATTTTAAAAATCAAGCTTTTGCAAAAAATGACAGAGAAGAAACAGAAGTCTTCTTTTTTATTTCGACGGCGAATATTAGCAAATCAATTATTTCTAAAAGTCAAATTGCACAGAAAAAAAGTTCAGATGTTATTGTTCAGGAATTAAGCAAAAGAATTGAAGTTCAAGAAAATCAATTATTGGAAGAGATTACCAAAATGGCGACATCAAAGCTCATTGTCATTACTGAAATAAATGCCACGCACAAACGAGACCTGTACAACCTTATTGATGCGAGCAGCAATGACTTTAACAATATCTATTTAGATGCAATGACAGAAGCAATTTGTGACCAGATTGAGTTACTCGAGACAATTTCTAGAGAAACCAACGATAAAGAAATTCTAGAACTGGTACTTCGCTTTTTGCCACAACAATACAGACTCTTACGAGAGACTGAACGAATAAAAAAACAAAATGAATAAATGCCTAATTAATTATCTATTAACTAAATTTTTAACTATGAAATTACAAGCCAAATTTTTATGCGCCTTAACACTTTTTTTAACAGCATCATTCGGAATGCTGCACGCTCAGGACAATAATGTAAATACCGAGTTCGGTGTAAAAGGAGGATTCAACATGTCCAACCTATATGGTAGCGGAGATGATGTAGATGACAACAATATTTTATACGGATTTAATGCTGGGGTTTACGCCACACTTCCTATCTCAGATTTTGTTGCCATCCAGCCAGAGCTTTTGTTTACCACAAAAGGAGCGGAATTAGAATATAGCAATGCTTTTGCAAGCGGAAACACAAAATTTAAACTAAACTATATCGAACTTCCACTTTTAGTGAGAGTAAACGTAACCAAAAATTTTAATATTCACGCGGGTGGTTACGCATCGTATTTAGTAAGCTCTAAGGTAACTGGAGATGGAACTTTCGATTTTGATGAAGAAATTGATGCAGATGATCTAGCAAGATTTGATGCCGGTATTTCTGCAGGTATTGGAGTAGATTTTAGCCCAATTAGTGTCGGATTACGTTACAATTATGGTTTAACAACTGTTGGTAAAGAAAGAACTATTGCTGGGACAACTTACACAGTGCCAGATGCAAAAAACAGCAACTTGACCTTATACCTTTCTTATAAGTTAAACTAAACAAGAAATTATTAACCGCTAAAATAAAAAACCATGTCAAACTTATTATATACCATCGCAGTGATTCTGGTAATACTTTGGGCTCTTGGGTTCTTTGTTTACAGTTTCGGAAGCATTATCCATATTTTGCTCGTAATTGCCATTATTGCCGTATTGCTTCGCTTAATTAAAGGTCGCGAAGTTTAAAATCACAACTATTAAATCAACAAATTATTAAATATTAATCCATTAAATTAAATATTATGAAAACTAGTAGCACAATTTTAGGAATTTTAGGAGCCGCAGCGGCGGGAGCATTCATAGGTGTTTTATTTGCACCAGACAAAGGATCAAACACAAGAAAAAAAATCAAAGATAAATCAAGAGATTATGGTGATAACTTGAAATCAAAATTTGATGGCATCGTAAACACAATTACTTCAAACGGTAAAGAAATTATCGAAGAAGGAAAATCTAAACTTAACCAAGTTAAAGAAGATTACAACACGTTGAAAGACGATGCTAAAACAGTAAAATCAAACTATTAATAGCAATCTATTAATTAGTGAAATTTTCAAACCATAAAACCTTATATCATGGAACCAAATGCAACAACAAACGAGAATTTAAATCTTTATGAAAAAGCAGAAAACTATGCTAAAACAAGTTTAGAATTATTAAAACTAAAAACAGTGTGTTCTGTCGCTGATGGTGCTTCATCATTGGCTTCAAAGATTGCGATTGGTATTGTTGTTGCATTTTTTACATTGTTCCTAAACATCGGGATTAGTTTATGGATTGGAAAAGAACTTGGAGAGTATTACTACGGCTTTTTTATCATGGCACTATTCTATCTTATTTTAGTGATTGTGGTGGTAAAATCACACCATAAATTGATAAAAACCCCAATTGGAAATACAATCATCTCCAGCATTCTAAAAGAAACAAAAAACTGATTTAATTTATTAATAAACATAAAAGACTATGGAAGCCATTTACAATATTGATCAATTAAATCGAAAAATTGAGGAATTAGAAGTTCGCCAAGATAAAGAATGGTGCGCTATAAAAGACCATATCGACGAAATTAAAGACAATTTAAAGCCGATAAATCTGATTAGAAATACGGTTGAAGAAATCAACGAAACGGTTGGTTTTAAAAGCCATATCGCGCAATCGGCAATCAGTATCGGAATTGGTTATCTGGCCAAAAGATTTATTGTCGGAAAAGGCGATTCGATGTTCAAAGGCGTTTTGGGCTCTCTCGTTCAGCTCATTGTCACCAATCTGGTTTCGAAACCTCATCATGAATCTTCTGAAGATGAAGAAGAAGATCCTCAATATGAACCATCAAGAGAGTAATTGTTAACTTAATTTAATTATTATGGAAAAGCTTAGTGAAATAGTAATAAAAAATGGTGTATACGTTTACTCGAATCTATATAAATGTTTTGAATATACGAGAGTATTTTTAGGAGTATAGTTTTTTTTTTAGCTTCTAAGATGCTAAGACACTAAGTTTCTAAGTTTTAGATTCTTCGAATCTTATTTTATTATTGAAACTCAAAATCATAAAAAAAACAGCATCACAAAGTGATGCTGTTTTTTTTATGTGTTAAAGTAAAGCTTAGAAACTTTGTATCTTAATGATCTCAGCATCTAAGAAGTTTCATTAGTAAACTTCTGAAGCTTCCTTCAATTTCTCCATGTTGTTAACCAACTGAAGCTCAGAAACGATTTTCTGAATATCACCGTTCATGATATTTCCTAAATCATAAAGCGTTAAACCAATACGGTGATCGGTTACACGTCCTTGCGCGTAGTTGTACGTACGGATTTTTGCCGAACGGTCTCCAGAACTTACCTGAGAACTACGTTTTTTAGCATCTTCCTCTTGCTTTTTAGCCAATTCCATTTCGTACAAACGAGAACGTAATACCATCAAAGCTTTATCTTTATTCTTGTGCTGCGATTTCTCATCCTGACATTGCGCCACCAATCCTGTTGGAATGTGCGTTAAACGTACAGCCGATTTCGTAGTATTTACCGACTGACCTCCAGGTCCAGACGAACAGAAGAAATCTACACGAACATCGTTCATATCTACCTGAACATCAAACTCCTCAGCTTCTGGCAAAACCATAACCGTTGCAGCCGATGTGTGCACACGACCTTGAGTTTCTGTCTGCGGAACACGCTGTACACGGTGAACACCCGCTTCAAACTTCAAAGTTCCGTATACATCTTCTCCTGTAACTTCAAAAATAATCTCTTTGAAACCTCCAGAAGTACCCTCGTTCATATCTACTACAGATGATCTCCATCCCATAGACTCGCAATATTTCGTGTACATTCTAAACAAGTCACCAGCAAAAATACTCGCTTCGTCCCCACCCGTTCCGGCGCGGATCTCCACCATAACGTTTTTCGCGTCTTCAGGATCTTTAGGAATAAGCATAAATTTGATTTCCTCCTCCAATTCTGGCAGACGTTCTTTTGCTTCATCCAATTGCATTTTGGCCATTTCCACCATTTCAGCATCGCTTCCGTCAGCAATAATTTCGTTTGCTTCGTCGATGTTTGCTAAAACTATGATGTACTCTTCTCTCTTTTCAACAAGCGCTTTTATCCCTTTATATTCTTGGTTAAGCTGCTTATAACGTTTTTGATCAGAAATAACATCCGGCTGAATAATCAAATCCGAAATCTCATCGAAACGCTGCTTTACATATTGAAGTCTATCTAACATTTTCTAATTCCTTTTATTGGACGGCAAAATTACAAAATTTTTATCGAAAATTCTAGTGTTCATTTTTTAGGGAATTTAAGTTGAATATTTAGCGGAATTGTAATGATTTTTAGGAGCTGTTTCCTGCTATCCGCTTTATCTTTTCCTTGCTAAAGAAGCAAGAAAAAGGATGCCGCTACTATCAGGGCTAGGGCTTCAGTTTTCATAATTACGTTTACGGTTTTCCGTAATGTATTTAGCATTTATGTCCTTAGTTTTGAAAACCATACTAAACTAACAACCATAAATTTTAAAATGAAAAAACTACTCACCACATTCTTGTTTCTTTTTATAATTACCCTAAATTATTCTCAAAATAATTCTGAAGCTCGCCAATTTATTGAAAATGCAGAAATCACTCAAATAAATAAAGATTGGAATGTAAAAGCAGAATTCAAATCTGGTATTGATGAAATAGTTTCTTTCTTTCCAATTGAAGTAATTAATTTAAAATCTAATAGAAAAATAAAATCATTACAAGTAGACATGACTCTAAAATACCACGGAAATAATGATTTCAAATCTTCATGGATTGATTTAAACGAAGTTGACGAATTTATATTGTTTATTGAACAATATGTTATTCCAAACCTTAAAGATAAAACCGAAAAAAATCAATCAACAACATATATTTTTAATTCAAAAGAAATAAGGTTTAGTTTTTATATTCAAAAAAACTCTAGAAGAATATCAATTTATCTAAAAGATAATGGTGTTACAGATTATGGACATTATTTCTGGACAGAAACGCAAGTAGGAAAAATTCCTGAGTTGTTGACGATGTTGAAGGAAATTAAGTAAATCTTCTGTTTTTCAAAAAAAATCAGGTGTATTTACTTGGTGCATATTTTACAATAAACACGATTTTTGTTTTTACTATAACTAAACATCCTACTTACAAGTCAAATATTTTTATCAATATTAAAAGAAAAAGAATGGAAATAAAAAAGGAAAATAGTACATCAAAACCAAAAACATCAAATGGCGGACGAGGTCGAAATCCAAGAACCCCGAAAAACTTTAGAATTACAACTGGCGGAAACTCAAATCAAAGAAATAGAAGTTGGATAATAAAGCGAATTCTGGGAAGAGCAACTCGAGTTATAGGAATTAAAGACGAAAATGAGAATTCAAAAGTTATAATAAATGATCTTCCTTGTGAGATTTACTTAGATACCGATAATGTTGAAGTTGCAGAAATCTTTTACAAAAACTTTTTAAATGTCTTAAAAACGGTAGATTTAGAATTAACTAAAGAATATCCCTCAATAAAAGGCTCATGGATAAAGAAATTTTGGGTTGGGACTAAAAATTTTAGTAAATCAGAAATTCTAACAAGATTAGAAAAAATAGAAAGAGGTGTTGAATTACAGTACATTGACAAAGTCCAATCAGAAGTTGATTTAAATACGGCTAACGCTATTGGAATTTTATTAGCACAAACAAAAGACATCCCGCAATTTTCAAGTCTTGTAGGAAGCTTATTGTTTGCTAAAACTACTATTAACGGAGAATCTAGAATATTTGCTCAAACCTTAACACAAGATCAATTAGCAATATTAAAAGAAAATCCAACTTTGATTCATAACCCTTTTAATTTAATTATAAAAATGGAAGAGTCAAAAGCAAATGTTTTAGCGGAGAGCAGTGTGAAAAAATTAGAAGGAGAATAATACTTGACTTATTAAAAACATTTTCGGGTGCCATAAATAAAAAATGCATTATGACTGAAAAATCCACCTTGATTTTAACACGACTTTTACTAATTACAAGTGCAGTAATCTTTGGTTATTTTTTAATTATTACTATTGCTAATGGTTATTGGATTTGGGGCGAAAATTTAGACTTTACCGCAACTGGTCAATTTGGAGATTTTATAGGAGGATTTCTTGGAACAGTAATAAATGCTGCTGCCTTTTATTTTCTTTACTTAACGTTAAATGAGCAAAGAAAATCAGGACAGCAACAAAGTTTTGAAACTAAAATTTATGACATAATCCGTTTGCATAGAGAAAATGTAAAAGAACTTGAATACACGAAATTTGCAAGGGGTAAAATGCAAACTTCTAAATCAAGAAAAGTCTTTCGCGTAATTGTTCAAGAGTTTATGGATTGCTACCACGAAGTTCATCGATTTTGTAAAATGTATCCTGATACAACAATTCTTAAATCAGAATATGAATTAATTCTTAAAAATATTATTGAAGAGAATAAACTTCGTGTTTCAACCCGAGAATTAGCATTACTAGATATAGCATTTTGCTTTTTTTACTTTGGAGTTGGAAAGGAAAGTGAAACAATTTTACTTCATAAATTTTTCAATCGTTACAATAAAAACTTCGCACATCCTCTCAAAATTTTCATACAACTAAAACCCAAACAAGAGTTGGGAAATATGTATCGTTACTGGGAAAATTTTAAGTGTCTTGAAGTAGCTAAAATGAAAGATGAATTCGAAAAAATTTATCGCGATAGCTTAAAATCAGAAGAATCTCTATATAATGTAGAAAAACATTATCTGTTTGAAAACTTAAAAGCTGAAAAATATTATGGTGGACATCAGCATAGATTAGGGCATTATTTTAGACACTTATTTCAAGCATTTAAATTTCTTTCAAGACAAGATTTTCTTGATTACGACGAAAAGTACTTTTATGCTAAGTCAATTAGATCGCAGTTTTCAACTTATGAGCAGTTTATTTTATTTTTCAATAGTCTGTCATCATTAGGTATGAAATGGGAATACACTAGTGATATTAACAATGAGCCTTCCAATATTGAGCCAAACGATTACAAATTCATTACAAGATATAATTTAATAAAAAATCTTCCTGGGAGTCAATACTATAATTTCACATATAGAAAATTTTATCCGAAAGTTCGTTATGAATACCTTGATGATTTAACTTACACAAATAAAATTTCAAATGACCCCCGCTCCACGAAGTCTTCAACTGAAAAGCTACGCAAACGTCTCAGACTTTGTGTTTTTCTAGTTTCTTAGAAACCCGAAAACTCGATAGCGCGGATTTGCAATCTGTACCCGCAACAGTGAAACACAATTAAAATCGTAAAAACAAAAAGCCACAAAATCACGTGCCTTTTTTCATATATTTATAAACAAAAAAAAAATACTTTTTGCTATAGCTAGCAGTTAAATAATTAAAATGAACCTAAAAAAACATCCCTTCTTCAAAAAATACAAAATTATCAAAATTGTATTATTAGTTCATTTAATATTTTCGCTCGTTATTTTTGTTTCAATGCTAGTGCATGGCATTGCAGACAAGGATATTTTAGGAACTTTTGCAAGAGCTTTTGAAAATCATAAAGCTTTTGAGAATCCTGAAAAATACCTCAAAAAAGAGATTTTTGTAATAGATTCCGTTTTTATTGACATAGAAACATCTTCTAGTCAAGGAAAATCTACTTCTAAAGACATCACAGTAATTAGAGGCAATCTATTACATTCTGCAAAGAAAAAAGAATTAAGATTTACAGGAATGAATCTTAACTTCTTTGATGACACCTACAATGTAAACAAAAATATAAAACCAATTAAAGTGTGGAGAAACACTATTAATGATGAAGTTTTTTTGGGAAACGAAAGAGAGTTTGAAAGGGCGAAAACGAATGCTGTTTTGCACATATACTTTTATCTTTCTATTATTCCGCTTTTTATTATTCTGTTAATTTTAAAAAAGAAATCAGAATAAAATAGCCCGCCCGCTCCACGAAATCTTCAATTGAAACGCTACGCAAACGTCTCTGACTTTGTGCTTTTATATCAAAAAATCACAACTGAACCTTAAACAAATCATCCAACAACTCCATTTCATCTGCTGGCAATAACTGCAAAGCAATTTCAAGCAAAGTCATTACATTGACATTATTGTCTTTTGTAAAACTCGACAAACCGTTTGCATCTGGATTAAGCAAAATAATACTTGCTTTTAGCAAATCTGAAACCATTAGATTTAATTCGTTATAAGAAGATACTTTTAGCGGTATTGTATACGAGTTAATTTCTTTTGGCACTGGTTTTAGTTTGCTGAAATAGCTTCCTTTATTTATTAATTCTAACAATTCTTCGGCTCTTTCTTTATTTTGCATTTCTATTTTCATATAAGATTTGTTTTACAATTTTAAGCAAATATATAAAATTTCGGTTGCAAACAATCGATTTTTAACAATCATATCGAAACAATCTATTACTTGTAATTTCATTTCTATGAAAAGAGAAAGAAAAAGCGAAATTCCAGAAGTTGTAAAAGAACTCGGAAATAAGATAAAAGATATGATTGACAGCAATGATTTAAAACCAAGAGAGGTTGCTCATGATGCTGAAATGGATGTAGAAAACTTAAGAAAATATATAAAAGGCTCGCAAGAAATGAAAGTAAGCACTTTGTTTAAGATTGCACAAGCTTTAAAAATTCATCCAAGTGAATTAATTAAGGATTTGTAGATTTTACCCTCAATTTCTGTAACAGTTATCATAAGCAATAAATATAACCCTTCTAATAATTAACAATGAAAAAACTTTTATTATTATCAATAATTATCCTTCTTACTTCATTTAAAACTTTTACTTCGGATAGTATTTTAAATTTTGAATACGAATTAAAATATACGATTCAAAAAAAGGAATGTTCTGTTTTTACATCCAAATCTAATCCGAATGATTACTTAATACATTATAAAGAAAATAATTTTTATACCCTTTTTTATAATAATCAGCTATTTAACATAAGTTTTTCTGATTCTGGTGAAATTAATTACCAAAGATCAAGCGCACAGAACACAATTCCTAAAGAAAAATTGAATTTATTGACGGAAACTAAAGAGACAAAAATGATTAACAATTTACTTTGCCATAAGTACGTCGCAAATTTATCTCAATTTAAATCTCGTCAAATTGAAGTATTTATTTCTAAAAACAATAAAATCAACAATGTTAACTTCTTACAGATGTATGGTTTAAAAAACAATATCAATACTAAAGGATTAGTTATGGAAATGGTGCCAAGCGAGTTTTTTTCATTGATCGAAACAAAACCAGTTAAAAAAGCTTTAAAAATTGATGTAAATAAATTAAAAAGTTTGGTTGAAAAAAGAGATCATAATAGTACAAACGAGGTTCAAACAACGGTTGACAATTAATTTTTTCCTTGCTAGCGCGAGCGTCACGCTCGTGCAAACAATCTACGTAGGAAGTCTATTTTCTTATTCTATTTCCTTCTAGTTTTGTCATTTCGAGGAACGAGAAATCACACTCGTTGATCTACAAAGATTGGCAAGTATACTTTGCGGAGTTTCTAGTGTGATTTCTCGTTCCTCGAAATGACAATATTTTTTGGAAAACCTTTGTGGAACTACTTGCGAAGATTTCTCCTAACGTCGAAATGACAAAACTGAGTTAAATGAATTTACAAACATACGCACACCCGATAGCGCGGATTTGCAATCCGTGCTCGTAACAGCAAGACACAATACAAAAATTTAAAAGCCAATCTTTGTGGGCACGGATTGCAAATCCGCGCTATCGGGTCTGATGGGCTATAATGCCATATTCTGAAAACGACATTTCATTAAAATTTAGTTTGAACAATTAAAAAATTAAAAATGGAAAACTTCGACTGGACTTCCTTCACTAAAAAAATAGCCGTTAAAGCTAAACTTACAGACATTTACAATGCGTGGACAAAAGCTAATGAGTTGGAAAAATGGTTTCTAGAAAAAGTATCTTTTTTTGATGCGAATCTAGAACCAATCAGCAAAGACCAAAATATTTCGGAAGGCAATGCTTATGAATGGCTTTGGTATTTGTATGATGATGCCATGAAAGGAAAAATCACTTCTGCCAACGGTAAAGACTATTTGCAGTTTACGTTTGAAGGAACGTGTCTGGTTGATATAAAATTGAGCGAAACAAATGGCTATACGATTGTAGAACTTCGCCATCATAACATTCCGACAGATGATAATTCGAAACAATACATCAGATTGGGCTGTTCCAACGGATGGCATTTTTATTTGACCAATCTGAAATCGGTTTACGAAGGTGGACTGGATTTGCGCAATAAAGATGAAAATTTGAATCCTATGATTAATAATTAAACTAGGTCATTAAAATGGATCTTGAACAAATAATATCGGGTCGTATTATTTTGGAGTTTTTAGGAGCTTCAGTACGATTTCTTGGTTACAATTTATGGACTCTTTCCAACGACAATGACTTTAGAACATTTTCAAGTTTCTGGTCGCCAGGCGGCAGTATCAAAAAAAGAGATGATAACAGCGATCGAAATCATATGATTGGAGGTATCTTTTTAGGTAGTTTTGTAATGTTGTTGATTGTTTTTAATACCTAATTTATTACGCCACAACACATTCCATATTTTTTTCTTCCATAATCTGCATATCGATTATTTTCTGAGCAACGGTTCCTCTTTCAAATAAGCGAATGAATTTGAAAATAGCACTCACAAAATATCCAGGGTTCGAAACCAATCGGGCGATTTCTGTAATTCTTTTATCTCTTAATTGCGTACAGGCTTCTCTTTCGTTTTCTGGAACAGCTACAAATTCGTTGGCAAATTTCCATGCGCCGTTTCTTGCTGTTTCCATGCTGAAATCTATAAAGAAATTGTCTACTTTGCCCGTAAATTTTAGAATCCACGTAAGTGTTGGCCAAATTTTGATCAAGCACTTTTCGACACCTCCAACCAAATCGCTAAGAATAAAATTTATTTGATCAAAATCATGTTTTAAATCCTCGATGTCTTCGACTGTACTGACTTCTGCCGAGGCAATTCCTAAATCGAGATTTATATGTGCATTGATTCCGAGCAATAAATGCTGCAATACTATTGGCCAGAACTTTTCGGCTTGTTCAAAAGCAAATGCCCAGCATTCAGACGGTTCTTCTTTGGCCTGATATTGATAATAAGCTTTCAAGTATCGATTGGCAAAAATAACATCAAGTTTTTCCATTCGATCTCCGTTCTGAAAAGAACCAGCCAAAATACCTTCTTTTACTCTTACTGTAACTTCACGATACAGAATAGCAAAAAGTCCTAAATTGCTCTGGTCTATTTTTGATTTTTCTATTATCTGATCCAACAACAGGATAACTTCGTCTATAGTTTCAGCTTGTTTCATACTCATTTATAATTGGTTATGATTAAATTGAGAAAAACGAATTTAGTTATTTTAAGCTTTCAATGAACGTTTTTTGAAGTAATTCTCTTATTATTTACTTATTATTTACTTTCTATTATTTCAAAAAAAATCCCAAAAGAAAACTCTTTTGGGATTGTTGCTGACTTTAAAACGAAAACGAACAATATGTATATTACTCCTCTACTTTAAGAATTTCTAATTTTAGATTTCCTTTTTTAGCAGGCCATTCAATAATATCGCCTTCTTTATAACCTACCATTGCAATTGCTTCATCTGAAAGAACCGAAATTTTATTTTTGCTCGCTTTTGCTTTATCCGGACCAACTATAAGAATTGTTTTTTCTTCATTTGTGATATGGTCTTTATAAGTAACTTTTCGATCTATCGAAACGATATCTTCAGGCAGATTTTTTCGCAATACTTGCGTGGCATATTTTAGTTCACTTAATAAAAGTTCTTCTTCCTGAGCGGTCACTTTTTTTCTTCTTACGTGATCTTTAATTAAATCGTATGTTCCTGTTGTTAAAATTATATGTTGTGACATGACTTTCTTGTGTGTTTCATTCTTTCTAAGACATGACACAACTCTACAGTGAATAGCACGCAAAACGGCATATTCAACGATATCATATCCTGAATAAATGAGATTAAATAATAAAATGAAATGGTAAAATATCCCCTGCCTAGAGTTGTGACAGGGCAAAAGAAATAAACTCTTTTGAGCTTTTCAAGAAAGTATCGTCATGCAAATACAGCAATGTGCATATTAAGCACATAAGACGGCTGTTTATTAAATAAAAATTTGCAGTGATCATTGTCGTATTAATTGTAATCTGTTAGCAAGATACATTTTTTTTCTTACAATAAAAAAATTATAAAATTTACAATACGGTTTTACGTAAGGATTTTGATTTAAAACCAATTATTTTTGAAAAAAGTCTTAAAATCATCCGAAAAATAAAACCAATGAAACTAGCAATAACCACATTACTTTTAATTTTAAAATTAAATTTATTTGCACAATCCAATCAGTTTGCGGGCGATTATACTTGTTCTCTTTCTAGCGAAAATCATAAACTTGAATATAAATTGACTTTAAATCAAGACGGAACATTTGAGTTTCATTACTATTCAAATATACAAGGCGGAACTCCGCAAGAAACAAATAAATACGGAAAAGGAAGATGGAGCGCAAAAGATAATCTTATTACTTTTTCTTCTGATAAAAAAACAGATTTAGACCAAAAATACACATTAGATTTTAGCAATTCTACAGCGAGATTTATCACTAAAAATCTGAGAGATAAAAGCGATAAAATAGTGAAGACAAAACTTCAGTTTTTAGAATCGGAAATCTTATGGATGAGAAGAATTGATATTTTTAAATCCTAAACATTTAGACTGTCTCGAAAGTATTATTATCTATGAAAAAAATCGTTTTTACAGTCTTAACCTCTATTACGCTAGTTTCCTGCTTTGGTTTTTACGATTACGAAATCGATACTATTGTAGACAACTACGAAGTTCTTTGGGTTGATGCTTACGAATCTAGGTCTTTAAAAAAAGGAGAAACCATAATTCCTGCTTTTGTTTTTGCTACAGGATACAATTCGAAATATATTTACTCGAAACAGCATCCGCTTTTGGAAAATTCCAAAGAGAAAATAAATTTAAATATAACGCATTATTATATTATCGAAAGAACAAAAAGCATTTTTCAAGACAAACCCGTATTTGGACCATTCAATAAAACTGAATTCGAAAAAAAATGCCAAGAACTTTCCATCAAAAAACCTGAATTTAACTTAACTTTCCCAACTGAGTTTTGATTAATTTTAAAGTCCTTCAGATATTGATCGCCAACCTATGACAAAAAGACTATTACTATTAATTTCAATTTTAATTTATGGCTGTAATAAAGTAGACATAAATGACAAAAGCAAAAGAAATGAAAATTGGGTATATTGGGTTGACTCCAAAACTGGTGAAGCATTTTGGATTCCTGTCAGTGATCAAACTACTGTTAAAAATGGAAAATACACTTCTTTTTACAGTAAAGGAACAATTTACGAAAAGGGGAAATTAAAAAATGGTAAAAAAATAGATACAATTTATTGGTACGATTTAAATGAAAAATTAATTCATTACGCGCTTGCTAAATCAGATACTTTCACACAATACTATGTAAATGAAGGTCCTTATATTTCTTATTTTCAAGATGGAAAAGTTTTTGAAAAAGCAATCGTAAAAAATCATAAAATTGAAGATCAATGGACTAGATATTATAACAATGGCAATATCGAATGGGCTAATAATCTTAACGACGGAACTGGCAAAAAAATATGGTATTTTGAAAATGGGCAATTATCACATTCAACAGATTTTGTTAAAGGTAAAATAGATGGTAAAAACGAAAGCTGGCATAAAAACGGACAAAGAAAAGAGCTTTCTCATTGGGTTAACGGAATTCAAAATGGATTATATGAATCATTTTATGAGAATGGTAAACTTGAAACGCGTACTAATTGGCTTAATGGTGAAACAGAAGGAAAAAGTGAAATCTGGTATGAAAATGGCCAAAAAAAAGGCATCCAGTTTTATAAATCTGGGCTTACGAATGGAAATTACAAACTATGGCATTCTAATGGAAAATTAAGAGCAGATATGTATTTTTCTATGGGTAAAAAAAATGGAAAAGCAGTTAAATATTATGAAAATGGGAATCTTCAAGCCGAAGGATTTTACAAAAACGATCTTGAGGATGGTACTTTCAAATGGTATGATGAAAATGGTAAACTCATAAAAAAAACAGATTTTATTGATGGAAAAAAAATTGACAAATAATCATTTACTATTTATAGCGAATCATAAGAAACATAAACTTCACTAAAGCCAAGCAAAAAACCTCTGTCCCTTTGTCCCTAACAACCTTTGCCCCTTTCCCATAAAATCCCTATTTTCGCTCTTTCAATAAGAAAAGGAAAAAATGAAGGTCTGTATTGCTGAGAAACCAAGTGTAGCACGTGAAATTGCAGCCGTTTTGGGCGCTAATACCAAACATGATGGCTATTTTGAAGGCAATGGCTACGCTGTGACTTACACTTTTGGACATTTATGCACCTTAAAAGAACCCAATGATTATAAGCCGCACTGGAAAAGCTGGGATCTGAATAATCTTCCAATGCTTCCTGAAAAATTTGAAACCAAAGTGGTTCAGAATTCGGGAATTCAGAAACAGTTCAAAATCATTAAAAGTCTTTTCGACAAAGCCGAAGTCGTCATAAACTGCGGGGATGCTGGACAGGAAGGAGAACTGATTCAACGCTGGGTAATGAACGAGGCGAATTACAAAGGCGAGATTCAGCGTTTATGGATTTCGTCACTTACAACTGAAGCCATCAAAGAAGGTTTTGAAAACTTAAAACCATCAGCCAATTACGATAATTTATATTACGCCGGATTTTCCAGAGCCATTGGCGACTGGTTATTGGGCATGAACGCTACACGTTTGTATACCGTAAAACATGGCGGCTACAAACAGGTTTTGTCTATCGGACGTGTGCAAACGCCAACGCTGGCAATGGTTGTAGATCGTTTTAGAGAAATCGAAAATTTTAAGCCTCAACCCTATTGGGAATTGCAGACTTTGTACAGAGAAACACTTTTTAGCTATGAAGAAGGCCGTTTTCTAAACCAAGAAGATGGACAAATTATAGCCGCAAAAGTTAAAGAAAGTGATTTTGAAATTGTTTCTGTGGATAAAAAGAACGGAAACGAATATGCTCCAAAACTTTTCGACTTAACTGGTTTACAGGTGTATTGCAATCAGAAATTCGGATTTTCGGCAGAAGAAACGCTTAAAATTGCGCAGACTTTGTATGAGCAGAAAGTAATCACTTATCCCAGAGTAGATACGACTTTTTTACCCAATGATATTTATCCGAAAGTACCAGGCATTTTGCAAAAATTAACCAATTATGCAGAACTGACTCAGCCTGTTTTGGAGAAAAAAATCAAAAAATCGCCAAAGGTTTTCAACGATAAAAAAGTAACCGATCACCACGCGATTATTCCAACGGGAATCCAAAACAATCTGCCGTTTAATCAGCAGCAGGTTTATGATATTATAACGAGACGTTTTATTGCCGTTTTTTACGATGATTGTTTGGTTGCGAATACAACCGTAATCGGAAAAGCTGCCGATGTGACTTTTAAAGCAACAGGAAAAGAAATCTTGAAAAAAGGGTTCCGTGTTGTTTTCGAAGATCCGAACGCGAAAGAAAAAGAACCCGATTTATTGCCGAGTTTTACTGTAGGCGAAAAAGGGCCACATGAACCTTCTTTTCTTCAAAAAGAAACCAAACCGCCCAATCAGTTTACCGAAGCGACTTTATTGCGTGCGATGGAAACCGCGGGAAAACAAGTTGATGATGAAGATTTACGTGAATTGATGAAGGAAAACGGAATCGGGCGTCCGTCAACTCGCGCGAATATTATTGAAACGCTTTTCAAGCGCCAATATATTGTTCGAAACAAAAAACAGGTTTTACCCACTTTGACTGGAATTCAATTGATTGATACGATTCAGAACGAATTGGTAAAATCGGCTGAACTTACGGGGACATGGGAAAAACAGCTAAAGGATATAGAGAAAGGAACTTTCACCGCTGCGGCATTCATCAGAAACATGAAACGCATGGTAGAAGCTTTAGTGTATGAAGTGCGAAGCGAAACCAAACATGCTAATATTTCTCATGCTGCAACGATTCAGAAACCCGTTGTAAAAGCAGAAAAAGAGAAAAAGAAAGCTTCTGGAATTTCTGCAGAAACTTGTCCGAAATGCCAAAAAGGAAATATACTGAAAGGAAAATCGGCTTTTGGATGCAGCGAATACAAATCGGGCTGTGATTTTGTATTGCCTTTTGTTTTTCACGATAAAAAAATTACAGAAAGCCAGTATTTACGATTGGTTCAGAAAGGTTCTACAGTCAACATAAAAGGTTTCAAAACCGATTCTGGAACTGTGGAAGGATTAATTCGTTTTGAGGAAAATTACAAACTGAAATTAGAACCAAAGAAAACCGATAAAAAATCCGAAGCAAAAGAAAGTTCAGATGCTTTGATGTGTCCGAAATGCAAAAAGGGAACTATTCTAAAAGGCAAAACGGCTTATGGCTGTGCCGAATACAAATCGGGCTGTGATTTTAAGGTTACTTTTGATGAAGTTCGAGCAAAATTAAAAGACCAAAAACCAACTAAGGAACTGGTGTATTCTATTTTGAGTGAAAGCTTTTAAGCTTTTTTTTAGCCACGAATTCACGAATTAATTTTTAAAAATTACTGTGTCTATATTATTTGCCACAGATTGAGCGGATTAAAATGATTCTTTACTCTGTGCATTTTACCAATAATTACATAAATTTTTTCTCGCAGATTTAGCAGATTTGACAGATTTTTATAATACAGAGTACAAAATAAATCTGCTAAATCTGCGTGAGACAAAATCATTTTAATCCTTTTAATCTGTGGCTAAAAATAATTTTGCTTTCAATAATAATTCGAAAAATTCGCAGAAAACTTCCATTCCGTTTATCAAGAAAAATTCGTGAATTCGTGGCTAAAAAAAAATTCATACATTAGTACCACATTACCAAACCAAAATATCAAAAAATATGTTTCAGAAAATTACTCTTTTAGCTCTTGTATTAGCCGCAGTTTCTTGCCAGAAAAAAGAAACGGTTGAGAAAGATAAAATCAAAAAAGCCGACTGGTTAATTGGGAACTGGGAAAATAAATCTCCTGAAGGCGTTTTATCTGAAAACTGGCAAAAGTTAAATGACAGTACTTTCAGCGCTTCTTCTTATTTCATTAAAGGAAAAGACACTTTGCATTTTGAAACAATAATTCTGGCTCAACTTGGTGAGACGCTTACTTACAAAGCAACTGTAAAAGGGCAAAACGACGACAAACCTGTTTTCTTCCCTTCAACTTCTGAAACAGAACAAAAATTGGTTTTCGAAAATCCGAAACACGATTATCCTCAAAAAATTACTTATACAAAAGGTGCCAATAATACTTTGACAGCAGAGATTTCTGGAAATTTGAATGGAAAACCGAGTTCGGAGAAGTTTGTGATGACGAAGAAGTAAGCAAATAGAAATTTAGTAATCCTATTAATATATTAGATGAGAATATATTCATCGCTTCAAATTGGCGATTACCATCAAAATAATTGTGAAGATCATTTATTTGTTGGCGAATATGGCAAAAATAAAATTCTTTGCGCTGTGATGGATGGCTGTACCACTGCTTTAGAAAGTCAATTTGCTTCTTTACTAGTTGGGAAAATTCTAAAAAAAATCTGTATAGAAAAAGGTTATAAAGAATTTATTGAAAAAAAGACAGAACCTATTCTTCCAGAAGAAAATCTAAAGCTTATTTTACAAGATCTATTAAGCGAACTCCGAATTGTTAAAAATCAGTTGCTGATTGATGAGAAAGAATTATTGACAACGCTAATAATTCTTTTATTTGACAAAGAACAAGAAAGTGGTATTGTGTTGGTAATTGGTGACGGTCTAGTAAATATAAACGGAAAAATAACGGAGTTTGAACAAGACAACAAACCCGATTATTTAGGTTTTCATCTTACTGAGGATTTTCAAACTTTTTACAATTTACAAAACCAAAAAATTACATTCAATACACTAGATGATATTAGTATTTCTACTGATGGCATTTTTACTTTCGAAAAATTGCTGCCAAAAAACTCTAGTGAAGAAATTGATGTAATTCAATTTTTGACAATTGACAAAGTAAACTCTAAAGAGGATGATATGTTTGCTTTTAAATTGAAGACATTACAAAATGAATTCGGATTAAAACCAACAGATGATTTCTCAATTATTAGAATAATAAAATAAGGGAATTATAAATCGCATCGTATTTTATTCGATGTAAAAAACTACTCATTCTCCCCGATCTTATTCACCATAAAAATCATCAGAATTCCGAGAAGCGCCATAATAAGAAACGCCCATTTCATGCTTAAATATTCAGAAATAAAACCAACCATTGGCGGAACCAGTAAGAATCCTAAATAACCAATTGTAGATATTGAAGTTAGAGCAGAACCTGTGCTTAATTTAGATGATCTTCCTGCAATGCTAAACACTAACGGAACTACGCAAGAAACCCCAAATCCGATTAAAACGTAACCGAAAATAGTTGGGTAAGCATACGGCATGATAAAACAAATTCCGAAACCTGCTGTTATTAAAATTCCGCTGTAAAGCAGAATTTTTTTAGTCCCAAATTTCATTACGCCATAATCCCCAAAAATACGACCCAAAGTTACTGCCGAAGCAAAAAACACAAATGCCGCACTGGTTAATTTTGGTGAAGCTTTTAGGATATTTTCGAAATAAATTCCGCTCCAATCGTACATTGTATTTTCGCAAGCCATAGAAACGAAACAAATCAAGGCAAATTTTACCAGATTCTTTTCTGGCATAGAAAAGAACTTCTTTTTAACCGGAACTGGTTCGTTGTGAATACTCATTGGGTAAAAACAAGCCGTCAGCGCCAACATAAAAATACTTACCCCCAATAAATGATGAGATGGTGCAATATGCTGCGTTACCATTACATACCCTAAACCTGCACCTGAAAAAACGGCAATACTCCAAACGGCATGAAAACGCGTAATAATCGATTTTGGATATAATTTCTGCACTTCAAGCGATTGTGCATTTATGGATAAATTGAAAATATTACGCGAAGCTCCAAAAAATAAAAGTATGATAACCAATTGCCAAACAAATGCTGCCAGACCTGGCAAAGACAGTGCAACATTAAACATAACCGCTCCAAGCAACATGATATAACGGCTGCTGTATTTATTTAACAGCTTTCCGGTAAATGGCATTGTAAGCATTAGCCCTATTGGGAAAGCAAATAAAACAGCTCCGAATTCGGCTTCAGAAAGTTTCAATTGGGCTTGTATATGCGGAATTCTCGAAACCCAAGACGAATAACCGAAACCAGAAAGAAAGAAAAAAACTGTATTAGCAATACGATATCCTCGAGGCGTATTTTGAATCTTTTTAAAGAATGGTAAAATCATGAAATCGTTTTTCAGACTGCAAAATTAAGCCTTTTTAAATTTTATCTCACTACAACTTCTAATAAGAATTTTGATTAATCGCTCTAAAATCAACATTTAACAATTTCATTCATAAATGATAAAAAAATAAAATTGTTAAAGTTATTTTAATTTCTACATTTGCACTGTTTTTATTTATTCTAAATAAAATTATTATCAACCAAATTTAAAATAGTAATGAATTATCTCAGTTTGAAAACTTCGCGTTTTCTATTTTCAATCAGCTTTCTATTTTCGTTTTTATCTGCCTTTGCACAAAACCATGGGAAAATTAAAGGAACAATTGCAACATCTGATGGCGATGCCGCTGCTGGTGTAAATATTATTCTCAAAAACACTAAATATGGCACCGTTTCTAATGATGACGGTTCTTTTGACTTCAATAAAGTAAAAGCCAATTCTTATACCTTACAAGTATCTTTAACCGGTTATGAAACTTTAGAAGCCGAAATTACGGTTACAGAAAATGAAACTACTACAGTTAATTTACAACTGAAAGTTTCAAACAAAGAATTAAAAGAAGTTATCATCAGCAGTCCGAAAAGCATTGTTTCCAAAAAAACAGATTATGTTGCCAGAATGCCCCTTAAGAATCTGGAAAATCCACAAGTTTATAGTGTAATCCATAAAGAACTTTTACAGGAACAAGTTGCGGTAGACATTAGAAGTGCTGTGCAAAACTCTCCTGGAGTAGTTTCAATTAGTTATCCATCTGGAGGAGTTGGCGTAATTTTTAGAGGATTTTCTACAGGTATAAATGCTAGAAACGGAATGGAAACGGTTTCGGGGCGTTCTTCTGTTGATCTTGGAAATGTAGAACGCATTGAAATCCTAAAAGGCCCGTCTGGAACTCTATTTGGTTCAACTGTATCTTCATTTGGAGGCGTTGTAAATTTAGTGACTAAAAAACCACACGAAACTACTGCTGCCGAAATCTCATACACAACCGGAAGCTATGGTTTAAATCGTTTAACGGCTGACGTTAATACTCCGCTAAACAAAGATAAAAGTGTCTTGTTCAGAATAAATATGGCTGTTAACAGAGAAAAAAGTTTTCTTGATTATGGTTTCAATAATGCTTTGCTTTTTGCCCCTAGCCTTACTTACAAAGCATCTGAAAAGCTTACTTTCAATATTGATGCTGAACTTTATAATGTAAACAATACAAGACGCACTTATAATACTTACGCTGCAAATTCTGGAATTACAAATCCGAATGATTTAAAGATAGATTACAGAAAATCGATGTTCCATGATGATAATGATGCTAAAACAAAAGCAACAAAAGTTTTTGCTCAGGCCGAATATGAAATATCAGAAAACTGGAAATCTACTACTGTATTTTCATTTGTCGGAGAAGATGTAGAACGCAGTTATCAGAGTTATGCCGTTTGGAGTTCACCAACTCAAGTGGCGAGAAGAGTTGGTCTTTGGGGACCGATTTATAATAACTACACTAACATTCAGGAAAACGTAAACGGAAAATTTTCGACTGGAAACATCAAGCACAAATTTCTTGCAGGAATAAACTATAGACTTTACAGCGGGGCTTTTTCTGGAGGAAGTACTTTTACGCTTGATAATATTGATGTTACTGCCCCATTTACTCCTATTAGAAGAAAAGCTGTAGATGCTGGTCTTGTTCTAACAACCTCTCCTATTGCAGATCAAAAAACATTTAGCGTGTATGCGTGTGATGTCATCAATTTTACAGATCGTCTTTCGGCTATGTTGAGTTTGCGTCTGGATAATTTTGATCGTGAAAAAGTAGGAACCGTTGAAGGTTATAATCAGACAGCTTTGGCTCCAAAGCTTGGATTGGTTTATGAATTGGTAAAAGACCAAGTTTCTGTATTTGGAAATTACATGAATGGTTTTCAAAATATGCAGCCTGTAACACAGCCAGATGCTTCGATATTTGTTTTGGATCCTATTTATGCAGTTCAATATGAAGGAGGTATTAAAGCCGAAGCTTTCAATAAAAAACTGACTGGTTCTGTGAGTTATTATAATATTACAATTGATAATGCGACAAGAGTAAATGCTACAGGTTTTACAGAACAAGATGGCAAACAAGTGAGCAAAGGTTTTGATTTTGAATTAATGGCCACTCCTATCAACGGATTAAACATTGTGGCAGGTTATGGCTATAATGATAACAGAATTGTAAAAGCTTCTGACGCATCAATCGAAGGAAATAAAGCGACAGGTTCTCCTGAAAATGTGGTGAACTTCTGGACTTCGTATACTTTTCAAAATAAACTAAAAGGTCTTGGTGTAGGTTTTGGCGCCAATTATGTAGACAAAAATTTCTTTACAGCAGATAATACTTTTTATATGCCTTCTTATACAACTCTTAACGGATCTGTTTATTATGATCGTACATCATGGAGAGTGGGTCTTAAATTTAATAATATAACTAACGAAAAATACTGGGATTTCTGGGGTACGTCACAAGCTCCGACAAATATTCTGGCCAGTTTAACTATTAAATTTTAAGACAGAGTTTTAGTTTAAGTAAAGCATCTCAATAAAAACTTGAGGTGCTTTTTTGCATGATTTTATTTTTAATTATTCTAAATAAAACTTATGTTTGTGAAAAATATCATTTAACAATTTAAAACTCGATCTTATGAAATTAAATACTTTAAAAACAGTAAGCTTTTTATTTCTAATGCTTTTTGCTGCACCTCAACTTTTTGCTCATGCGCTTTGGATCGAAACTAAAGCAACAGGAACAAAAGGAAAAGCTCAAGAAATTTCTGTTTATTTTGGAGAGTTCTCTGACAATGACATTACAAAAGCTGATAAATGGTTCTCTGATTTAAAGGATTTCTCTTTAGTTGTAATTTCTCCTTCAAAAAAAGAGACTAAATTGACTTCTAAAGCTCTAGACAATAAATACCAAGCGTTTTTTACACCAGATGAAGATGGGGTTTATACGATTATAATGCATCATACGGTAAAAGACGTTTATGGCACGATGAAATTAGATTACAATTCTAGTGCAAACGTTGTGGTTGGAAATAAGGCAGCAGGAAATACTATTGCTTCTAACACCAATAAAATTGCTGTTTTCTCAGAAAGTGCAGATGTTGCCAAAAAAGATACTAAAATTACTGGCGTAGCCTCTTATGACGGAGCGATTGCAAAAGAAGCTAAAATTAAAGTAATTGCGCCAAACGGATGGGAAAAAGAATTGTGGACAAACGATAAGGGAGAATTTTCTTTTACGCCTATCTGGTCAGGAAATTATATGGTAGAATATGCTCACACTGATAAATCATCTGGTGAACACAATGGAAAAAAATACGATGAAATCTGGAAAATGGCTACTTACCAAATTGTAGTTAAATAATTTTTCGTTCATTCTTATACTTAAATTCAATTTAAAGCCTCGCTCCACAGCGAGGCTCTTTGTTATTATTAATACTAAATTAAAATAAAAACAAAAAATTCTTAAGCAAATCTTAAGAAAGAAATAATAAACATTTAAGAAATAAAATTGGTTCATAATTTTCTGTTAAAGAGTCTGTGTCTTTATATTTGCACTCGATAATTTTTATTGAATCTAAATAAATACCATGAAATATAATTTACTATTTGCATTAGGATTATTAAGTTTTGTCTCTTACGGTCAAGATTATTCAAGCAATGAAACTGCTTCTTCAGTTACTGATACTGTAAAAAATAAAAAGGGAGAAATTCTTAACGAGGTTGTGGTTTCTAAAACAAAAGAACCGAAACCAGTAACTGCAGTTCGCTCTGGATTAAAACCAATGGATAATCCGCAAACCATTCAAGTAATTGGTTCTGATGTTATCGAACAACAGCAAGCTATCAGATTAAGCGAAGTTCTTAAAAATGCTAATGGTGTTTATGTAAGTTCTGCTCGTGGGGGCGCTACCGAATCTTTTTTCTCAAGAGGATATGATATGTCTGCCAACAACATGTTTAAAAATGGCTTTCGTTATAATTCAGGTTCAATCCCTGATGTTTCCGGCTTAGATAAAGTAGAATTCTTAAAAGGTGGTTCTGCCCTATTATTTGGAAACGTGGCGCCAGGAGGAATTTTAAACTTAGTAACCAAAACGCCTCAATTCAAAAGCGGTGGAGAAATCTCAATGCAGTTTGGAAGCTATGCTTACTATAAACCAGCATTCGATTTTTATGGAGGCCTAAATAAATCTATTGCTTTTAGAATTAACGGTTCTTATGAGAATTCAGAAAGTTTCAGAGATGTTGTAAAAAACGAACGCGTATATGTAAATCCGTCGTTACTTTTTATTGTTAGTCCAAAAACACAAATCACGGTTCAAGGAGATTATTTAAGTGCAGATTGGACGCCAGATTTTGGAACCGGAATTATCGGTAAAGAAATCTTAGACTTGCCTCGCAATGCTTTCTATGGAGCGCTTTGGTCAAATGGTACTACTAAATCTTCTAGTGCATCGGTTTTATTAAATCACGATTTCAATAAAAACTGGAAACTGAACTTCAATAGTTCTTATCAGACATACAACAGAACACAAAAATCTACAGCCCAACTATCTAATTTAGATGATACAAAAATATATCCAACTCCAGGTTACTGGAACAGAGGATTAACTCAAGGAAAGAACTTAGAACAAATCTTAGGTGATCAATTAAGCTTACAAGGAAACTTTAATACAGGATCTGTAAAACATCAAATTTTTACAGGTGTAGATTGGGAAAACTCATTTGCAACAGCTTATACTTACGCTTTTAGTGAAGAAAAAGTAAAAGTAAACGGTAAATATGATCCTAGTCTTTATGACACAATTTATCTTTTTGATTTTGATCCCTCAACGCAAAGAAATGATATTCCAAATGCAAGAGCAACACAAATCGGAAAAACAGAAACAAATCGTTTTGGAGTTTATTTCCAAGATTTAATTTCGATTACAGAGAAATTTAAAGTACTTGCTGGAATTCGTTGGTCATGGCAAGAAGCTGAAGTAACAACATATAAGGAAACTTCTACCGGAGCAGGAAATCCTGAAAAAGCAACACCAACTGTTGCTCCAAAGCGTTTAGATAATGCGTTTTCTCCAAAGGTAGGATTAGTATATCAGCCTTTAAAAGACATGTCATTATTTGCTAGTTACTCTAGTTCATTTACACCAAATACAGGAACAACAATTGACTTGCAACCATTAGAAGCATCTATCATAGATCAATATGAAGCTGGAATCAAAAAAGATTTCTGGAATGGTGCCTTAAGCACAAATGTAACCGTTTACCAAATCACAAATAGCAATTTAGCACAAACTGCAGAGTTTAATGCTGACGGGTCTCTTAATACAGATACAACTAAAAAGACTTTAGGCGGAGGAACAAAAAGTAAAGGAATCGAAATTGATATTACAGCGAGACCTGTTGAAGGCTTAAGCATTATTGGTGGTTACAGTTACAACGACATGCGTTACGTTAACACATCTGGAACACAAGGGAGTTTTGTTGAAGGTGACCGCGTAGTAAGAACGCCGCAAAATACCGCGAACTTGAGTTTCTTTTATACTTTGCCATCTGGTGTCTTGAAAGGCCTATCTTTTGGAGCTATCGGAAACTATATTGGAGACCGTTTGGGCGGATGGAATGATGATTATGTTTGGACTGCTGTTAAACCTACACCAACAAATCCTAAACCTGACCCTGCATATACCGTAACGATTAGAGATCGTGATATTCCATTAGAAGGCTATGTTACAATTGATGCGTCTGTCGGATATACTTGGAGAAAATGGTCTGTACTTTGCAAATTATCAAACATTACAAACGAATTAAATTATACAGTTCACGAAAATTATAGTGTGAACCCAATTGCTCCTCGTCAGGTTATGACAAGCTTGCGATACAAGTTCTAAAATATTGAATTAGAGTTTTTTGATTTATCCCAAGATTTTCGAGTAAAACTGAAAATCTTGGGATTTTTATTTTATGTCAAATGCTAATTCAATTAACACTATTTTTGTTTGAAATTATAATCCGTAAAACAAATCCAAAATGTCAGATTCCAAGAAAAATCAATTGCAAAAAAGTTTAGGCCTTAGTTTTAATATTGCCGTTTTAATTGGAGGAACAATCGGCGTCGGAATCTTAAGAACACCTGGAACTATAGCAGAAATGCTAAACAATTATTGGCTTATTTTGGCTTCTTGGCTTTTTGGAGGTTTGTATGTTTTATTGGGAGCCAATTCGTATTCAGAATTGGCGACAATGCTGCCAAAAGCTGGCGGGTCTTACAATTATATTAAAAGAGCTTTGGGCGATTACGCTGGATTTCTTTCTGGCTGGTACGATTATATAGTAAATGCCATTCCTCCTGCTTTTTATTGCATTGTAATTAGCGAATATACGATTATTCTATTTCCACAATTAGCCAATTATGCAACAGTAATGTCCATTTCTTTATTGGTAGCATTTGTATTGCTGCATTTAAGCGGCGTAAAAAATGGAAGCTTGATTCAGCAGATTACCAGTTTATTAAAAGTGATTTGTTTTGTGGCTTTGGTTGTGGCTTGTTTTATGTATTCTGGAGTTGAAGTTCCGTCAATTAAAAGCGATAATTCTATTTTTCAAATTGGACTTATTTTTGGATTTTTCAAATCATTACAGCTTATTATCGGGACTTACAATGGCTGGAATGCTGTATGTTTTTTTGCTGAAGAAAATGAAAATCCAAACAAAAATATTCCGAAATCTTTATACAGCGGAGTTTTACTTGTTGTAGCCATTTACATTTTGGTTAATGCCGCTTTCTTTCATGTTTTACCAATCGAAACATTAGCAAAATCGAATCTAGCCGCAGCCGAAGTGGCTAAAATTCTTTTCGGCGAAAGCGGAGCTCAAATTGTAACCGTAATTTCAATCTTTTCTTTAATTAGCATTTTGAATGCCTTTATGATGATTCCTCCAAGAATTTTATATGGATTAAGCCGTGACGGTTTTTTTATCGAAAAAGGAACTCAAGTAAACAAAGGCGGAACACCAATTGTAGCGCTTTTGGTCTCATCAGTTTTCAGCTTGTTTTTAATCTGCATTGGTTCTTTTGAAGTTCTATTTTCATTCGCCGCTTTTATCTCTATAATTGTTTGGGGACTGGCATATTATTCGCTTTTAAAACTAAGAACTACCGAACCAAATTTACCAAGACCATATCGTTCTTTTTGGTATCCGTGGACCACAATAATAGCCTTAATATTTTCTATTGCATTACTTGCCGGATTTATTTACAGCGATCCAAAAAGCTTTATTATAATTGTAGGTATTGCGATCGCTTCTTATCCTCTGTTTTTGCTTTTGAAGAAAAAACAAAAGTAATACAAAACTTACTTTTATTTTGTTTTTTAATAAAATGCACTATTTTTGCATTTAACAATATGAAACATGAATTACAACTTATCATTTCAGGAAAGAGCAAAGTTAAGCATGGAGCAATTATCCAAGCAGCAGCCAGTTACCTTAGAAGAAGCCAAAGCTCAAGTACAATGGCTAAAGAATTCAAGCATTTCAAAAAACAAGAAAAAGAGACCTTAGAAGATTTATAGAATTAAATAATCTTTGGATTCTAGATATTAATCTTGAAGATTACCTTTCTGAAGGAGCAGAGCAAAAAGTCTATCTAAAAGATGGAAAGCATGTAATCAAACTTAATGATTCCATTTATTACAATTCCTGGATAGATTACTTCAATAATTTATTGTTAAATAACTTCTTTTTTCCAGATACTGCATACAATTTACAAGGCTTTTTCAAAAACAAAGATATTATATATGCAGTTGTTGAACAACCTTTTGTAAAAGCAACTGAACCAACAGATTTAGAAGTTGTAAAGAAGTTTATGCTTGTAAACGGTTTTCTAAATACCAAAAACAATGATTATTATAATCCTGACCTAGGAATTATTCTTGAAGATCTTCACGACGAAAATGTATTGACAGAAAATGGTATTCTCCAATTTATAGATACCGTTTTCTATATAAAAGATAATTTTTACGAGAATTAAAAAAATAATTTCGTAAAAAAAACAGAACTTCTACTGACATAACGTTGTCACTTCATGCCATTTAATTTGCATAACAAAACACAAAAAAGATGAGCAAATTAGATTTAACCAAAACAGACAAAACGTACTATAATGCCAAAATCAACCCCGAAATTGTCTTTATAGAAAAAGCGAATTATATATCGATTACAGGTCAAGGTGATCCTTCTGGAAAAGATTTTTCAGAAAAAATTCAAGCATTATACATCACGGCGTATGTCATTAAATTTATGCATAAAGCGATGGATAACGATTTTGTTGTTCCAAAATTAGAAGCATTGTGGAGTTTTGATAATGAAAAATACGCATCAATCTCAATGGATGAAGCTCCGCTGAAAATACCTCGCGCTGAATGGAATTACAGAATCATGATTAGAATGCCCGATTTTGTAACTCGAGAACAAACCGAAAAAGCTATTGCCATTGCGGTCAATAAAAAACAAAATGAATTAGCCAAAACAATTGAATTCTTTGAAATGGAAGAAGGTAAAGTAATTCAGGTTCTCCATATTGGTCCTTTTGATACAGAACCGCAAACGCTAAAAAAAATTCTAAAATTTAGCACTGAAAACAATCTTCAACAGAACGGGTTGCATCATGAAATTTATCTTTCAGACTTTCGCAAAACAGCTCCTGAAAAACTGAAAACAATACTTAGAGAACCTGTAAAATAGTGTATTTAATAGCCACAAATTCACGAATTATATTCTTCAAATAAAGAATTGCAAAAATAAAATTCGTTTACCCGAGCGATAGCGAATAGGCGAAGCAATTCGTAGCAAAAAAAAAAAAAGACCTAACAGGTTTTAAAAACCTGTTAGGTCTGCTTATAAAAAGAAATATTTCTTATTTCAAACCAGCCAAACTCTGCTCGATTGTAGCAATTTTTGCTAAAGCATCAGCTTGTTTTTGTTTTTCTAAATTAAGTACTTTCTCCGGAGCTCCGTTAACGAATTTCTCATTTGAAAGTTTCGCTTCAACCGATTTCAAGAATCCTTTTGTATAATTCAATTCTTCTGTCAGTTTTGCAATTTCTGCTTCAACGTCAATATTTCCAGTAATCGGAATGAAATATTCATTAGATTTTACACGGAAAGACAAAGCGCCATCAACTTTTTCAGAAACATATTCGAAAGCAGAAACGTTTCCTAATTTCGTGATAATTGAATCAAAATAAGTAGAAACATTTTCGCTGTTGATTCCTTTTAATTCGATTGCATCTTTAAATGGAATATTTTTATCTTTTCTGATGGTTCTAATTCCTGAAATTACTTCAATAGAATTTTCGAAATCAGCAATTAATTTTGCATCAAACGGTTTTACTTCTGGCCAAGTCGAAACAATTAAAGCTTCTTCTGGAGCTCTTTCCGTAATTAACTGCCAAATCTCTTCTGTCAAGAAAGGCATAAATGGATGCAATAACTTCAAGTTGTTTTCTAACATTTCGATCGCTTTCGCGAAAGTTATGCTATCAATTGGCTGTTGGTATGCAGGTTTAATCATTTCTAAGAACCAAGAACAGAAATCATCCCAAACCAATTTATAGATTGCCATCAATGAATCTGAAATTCTGTATTTCTCAAAATTATCTTCAATATCAACCAAAGTCTGCTGTAATTTAGCTTCGTACCATTCAATAGCTACTTTTGATGATTCTGGCTGTGCTATAGTTTCAGAAACTTCCCAACCTTTAATCAATTTGAAAGCATTCCAGATTTTGTTTGAAAACGCTTTTCCTTGAAGGCATAATTCTTCGTCAAACATAATATCGTTTCCTGCAGAAGCACTTAAAAGCAATCCTACACGAACACCGTCGGCACCAAATTTCTCGATCAAGTCTAAAGGATCTGGAGAGTTTCCTAATGATTTAGACATTTTACGGCGCTGTTTATCACGAACTAAACCTGTCAAATATACGTTTGTAAATGGTTTTTCGCCTGCATATTCGTAACCTGCGATAATCATTCTTGCCACCCAGAAAAATAAAATATCCGGACCCGTTACCAAGTCATTTGTTGGATAGTAATATTTAAAATCTGGACTTTCTGGATCCATAATACCACCGAAAACAGACATTGGCCATAACCACGAAGAAAACCAAGTGTCTAATGCGTCAACATCTTGTTTTAAGCTGTCGGTTGTTAGTTGCGGGTTGTTGGTTTTTTCTTTTGCTAATGCTAACGCATCTTCGATGTTTTCTGCAACTACGAAATCTTCTTTTCCGTCTCCGTAATAGTAAGCCGGAATTTGTTGTCCCCACCATAACTGGCGAGAAATATTCCAATCACGAATATTGTTTAACCAATGCGCATAAGTATTTTCGAAACGTTTTGGATGCAATTTAATATCTCCTGTTTCTAAAACCGATTTAATTGCTGGTTTTACCAATTCTTCCATTTTCAAGAACCATTGGTCTGATAATCTTGGCTCGATTACCGCTTTTGTTCTTTCAGAAGTTCCTACTTTATTTAAGTGTGTTTCTGTTTTTGCTAAAGCTCCAATTTCTTGAAGTTCTTTTTCAATTTCAGTACGAACTACAAAACGGTCTTTTCCTTGATAGTGTAATCCGAAGCTGTTTAATGTCGCATCTTCATTAAAAATATCAACGATTTCAAGATTGTGTTTTTCACCCAATGTTTTATCGTTCATATCGTGCGCAGGCGTTACTTTCAAACATCCTGTACCGAATTCAACATCCACATATTCGTCTTCGATAATCGGAATCACTCGACCGCAAATTGGAACGATGGCGCTTTTACCTTTTAAATGTGTAAAACGCTCATCATTCGGATTAATGCAGATGGCAGTATCTCCAAAAATAGTTTCTGGTCGCGTTGTAGCAATGGTCAAGAAATCTTCTGAACCTTCAATTTTATATTTTAAGAAAAATAATTTTCCTTGCTGTTCTTCGTAAATTACTTCTTCGTCAGAAAGAGTAGTTTTTGCTTCTGGATCCCAGTTTACCATACGGTATCCTCTGTAGATTAATCCTTTGTTGTATAAATCCACAAACGATTTAATTACAGAAGCAGACATATCTGGATCCATTGTAAATTTAGTGCGTTCCCAATCGCAAGAAGCACCTAATTTTTTAAGCTGTTCTAAGATTGTTCCACCATATTTATCTGTCCATTCCCAAGCATGTTTTAGGAATTCCTCTCGGGTCAAATCGTTTTTATTGATTCCTTCAGCTTTTAATTTCGCTACTACTTTTGCCTCGGTAGCAATCGAAGCGTGATCTGTTCCAGGAACCCAACAAGCGTTGAAACCTTTAAGACGTGCTCTACGAATTAAAACATCTTGAATCGTATTATTCAACATATGTCCCATGTGAAGGACTCCAGTGACGTTTGGCGGTGGGATTACAATGGTGTACGGTGTTCTATGATCTGGTTCTGAATGAAAATAGTTGTTTTTCATCCAGTAATCATACCATTTACTCTCAATCGTCTTAGCGTCAAATTGTGCTGGAATTGTCATTTACTAGGGTTGTTTAATCGTTAATTTGTTTAACCGTTTAATCGGTTTTGATCATCGAATTTCAAATTGATTTGCTTTCTTGTTTGCTGTTTAAAAAAATCATTTATAAATCAATCTCAAGGATTAAACAAATAAACGATTAAACAGTTAAACAAAAAAATGGTTCAATTTTTGTATTTATAACTGACAGCAAAAGTAAATAATTAAGTAGACTATAAAAAGAGAAATAATAATTTGTGTGTTAATTAAAAGAATGTATATTTACTTACAATTAAAAAAAGATTTCATATGAAAAATGCAGCCTCTTTTATTGCAGTTTTATTGTTTAGTGCAATAAGTTATGCGCAAAATGGCCCAAAAATTGAATTTGCAGCCCCTGATAATACAATTGATTATGGAAAAATTTCTAAAAGTGACAATGGGCTTCGTTCATTTGAATTTACCAACACTGGAGATGCTCCTTTATTAATTACAGGTGCAGAATCTACAGTAAGTTCAATTATTGTGACTAAACCTGCGGCAGCCATTATGCCGGGCAAAAAAGGAAAAATTGATGTAAAATATAATATGGTCGCAGGACCTATCCGTAAAACTATTACTGTTGAAACAAACGCAGTAAACTATCCTGACGGAAGAGTAGCTCTTAAAATTAAGGGTGAAGTTCAATAAGAATCAAATAATCTAAAATAACAAAAATAGCTGTCTCAAATGGACGGCTATTTTTTTTAAAGCTTCAGAGAAGCGAAATATTTATAGCAAAAGAATAAATGTTTACAACATAAAGCTCCAGAGGAGCGTGATATATTAATTCTACAGAAAAAATATGTCGCTCCTCTGGAGCTTTATCCATTTTTGATATTACCAATTCTATAAATATTTCACCCCGCTGGGGTTTTTACAGATAAAAAAATGTTATAAATATTTCTGTCCAATAAAAAAACTGTCCTTTTGAGACAGCTTCGTTTTATTTTTGAAGAGAAACATCTTGCTTCTCAAATCTTTCTTCTTTATTTAGCAGTGCATTCAGCGGTATCAAATTTATACTTTACGCTTTCAAAGTCAATTGGTTTGTCTTTTACTAAATAAGTAACTCCCATTGTAGTCTGCATAGTTCCGTTTCCTAAAATAAGCTGATTATTGCGTTTTAAAAGTGCCATCGGATTTTTGAATGTTTTGTCCCCGTTTACGTTGTCTTTAAAAGTATAATCTACAAACAGCGTATCTCCATGAAACTCTCCTGCAACTTCACCCGTTCTAACAGTTGAAGGTGCGACTCTCATAACCATGTCTCCAGTTAATTTTCCGTTTTTTAAAGTATTTAATTTTAAATCTATTGTGTCCTTTTCATAAATTGCTTTGTAACATGCCGTGCTTACTATTGTTTCAGCTTCTGCTTTTGCAGCTTCAGCGGCTTTTTGTTTTTCTTCATTTTTACAGCTTTGCAATCCAATGAAGGATAAAAGCAAACAAGATAAGGTTAGATTTCTCATAATATTTTTTCATTTTGTTGATATTACTATAAAATTAAAGAAAAAAGGTTTCAACAAAAAGGTTTTTGACAAAGTTTTTCTGTAAAAATGTAACCCCACAGGTTTAAAACTTATCGGGTTTACTAAGTTTCAAAAAAGTTACAAATTTTTAATTACAAATTCAGATCTTCTGTTTAATTCATGTTCTTCTTCTGAGCACGAGTCATCAGTTTTGCATTTTATAATTGGCACCGATTCACCATAACCTTTTGCTGTGATCCTTTGGGCATCTATTCCCGATTGAATAATAAACTCTCTAGTAGAATTAGCTCTCTTTTGGGATAAATCTTCATTAAATTTAGCATTTCCTCTAGAATCGGTATGCGATCCTATTTCGATTTTCATTTCAGGATATTTCTTCATTAGTTCGACAACTCTTCCTAGAACCACTTTTGATTCTTTACGAATGTACCACATATTATAGTCAAAGTAAATTGGATCTGTTTTAATTATTAAACGGTCTTTGTCTTTTATAACATCTTTTTCTTTCGCTAAAATCTCTTTTACTTTTTCCTGTTTTTTAACTTCAGCTGCAACAATTGCGGCTTCTTTGGCTTTTTTCTCTTTTTCTTTTAACTCAAGCGCAACCAAAGCTTCTTTTTTCTTGTTCTCTTCTTCAATAATAATTTCCTGTTTTCTCTTATTTTCAGCAATTTGTTTTTCTTCCTTTTTGATGGCTTCTAAAGATCTCAAAGCCAAAGAAGCATCGTTAACTTTATCTCTAGTTTTATCTAAGGTCAATATTTTAGAAGCATTGGTATAGTTTTCTTTGAAAGCGCTTATTTTATACGAACTCTCACAGGCAACCGTAAAACTGAATTTTCCGTCAGCAGAAGTTGTGATTGTATTTAAGGTTTTATTTTCTGAATCCTGCAATAATACTGTTGCACTTTCTAGAGCCAATTGCGTATCTACATCTGTAATTGTTCCTGCAATAAACTGTTTGCAATCTTCAACGATTAGATCTTTTATTTCTTTGAATTGATAAATGTCGTCGCTTCCCTTTCCTCCTTCTCTATTTGAAGCAAAAAATCCTTCTTTGGTATTAGAATCGATATTAAACGCAAAATCATCTAAATTAGAATTTAACGGAAGTCCAACATTTACTGGTTTTGAATAGTCATTTCCATTTATTTCAGAAACAAAAACATCTAATGATCCGTAACCTAAATGTCCGTCTGATGAAAAATATAATTTATTGTCTCCCGAAGCAAAAGGAAACTGCTCTCTCTTACCGGTATTGACTTGCGGCCCTAAATTCTTCGGAGTATCAAATGCTCCTTTATTTATGTTTACTGAATAAATATCAAATGATCCCAAAGAACCCGGCATGTCTGAAGCAAAATACAATACTTTTTCATCGGCACTCAAAGCGGGATGCTCAACAGAATAATTCGGACTGTTGAATGGAAGCGATGTAATATTGGTCCATTTTCCTTCTACTAATTCTGCTTTAAAAATCTGAAGATTTGAGATTTTTTTATCGTCTTTTTTCTTCTTGCCATTTTTAGAATTGTTTCTCGTAAAATACATCGTTTTGCCATCTTTTGTAAAAACTGCATTCGATTCGTGCATTCCAGTTTTTAATTCTTTAGCAAAATAATGAACGATAGAATCTGCCGAATTGATGTTTTTTAAAGGAATTGAAACTAAATTCAAATAGGTTTCGTTATCCCATTTGTATTTTTTATCGAATAAACCAGGTTTCAATTTAACTCCTGCAAAAACTAGATTTTCTTTGTATTTAACTGCTCCAAATTCAGAATTTGGCGTATTTATAGCAAGGTTTTTAATTTCAAAACGCTTACCGATCGCAGTAACATTTTCTAAAGTTTTAAGTTCTTTTTCAAAATTGGCTCTATCTTCTGGATTAGAAGATTTAGCATAATATTCTTTTAAATTGGCATTTGCATCATCGATACTATTTGTTGCTTTTAAAGTCTGTGCGTATCTAAAATAATATTCTCTGTCTAAATTATTGCTGTAATTGCCAATCAGAAGACGATAATAACGCTGCGCTTTAACCAAATCATTGGTATAGAAATAAGAATCGGCCAAGTTTTTAATGACTTCTTGTGAAGGTCTTTCGTCGGCTAATTTTTGGTATAAAATAATGGCTTCGCTGTAATATGTTTTATCAAAAAAACGTTTTGCTCTAATCAATTCCTGATCCTGTGCACTTATAAACTGTATTGAAAATACGAATATAATAACAAGTAATTTTTTCATATTTTTCATTTTAGAAGAATCTTGGTGATTTATCGAATCCTTTTCCTAATAGATCCAAATCAAACAACAGCATGATCTCGTGTGTTCCTGAATTAAACTGGCCGAAATTTGTGAGCGTATAATCATAGGCGTAACCCACTCTCAGTGTCGGCGTAACATTAATGTTGAATAAAGCGCTAACTGAATCATCGATTCTGTAGGCTGCTCCAAATTCAAACTTTTCATTATACAAAACATTGGCTGTAACATCTAAAGTAATCGGTGCGCCTTTTACAAATTTTGACATAAAAGCAGGTTTTAGCTTCAATTTATCATTCACTTGAAAAACATAACCAGCCGTTAAAAAAGTATGTATTTCTTCAGAACCAAAAGCATTAACTCCCGATTTTTCTTCAATATATTTTGATTTAAGCAAATTCGGCACAGATAGTCCGACATAGAGATTATCCCTAAAATAGTAAGCTCCAACTCCAATGTTAGGTTTGGTTGCATTTATATTTTCTGCAAAAGCTAAATCGGTCTGCGGATCTGTAAAACGAAATCCGTTAAAATTGGTTTGCATGGATGAAAAACCTGCTTTTAAACCTAGAGACAATTTATTTTTTCCGCCTAATTTTAAAACATAGGCAAAATCGGCATAAACATTATTTTCTTTTTTAGCACCATCTCCAATATCATCTGAAATAAAAGAGATTCCTGCTTCTATTTTGTCATTGATCGCCGTATGTCCAAAAAAAGTAAATGTTTTTGGAGCACCGTAAGCGCCCACCCATTGCGTTCTATACAATCCGCCAAAATTCATCATAGCAGGAACGCCTGTCGCATAAGCAGGATTGACTACGCTCATATTGTACATATAATGCGTGTATTCTGGATCTTGCTGTGCAGAGACCGATAAATAGAAAAGAAAATTTATAAGGAGTATTATTTTTTTCATTTGAAAACTATATTAAAATGTAAAAACAGATTATCGATTTAAATAAAGACGGCCTTGTTTGGGCGGTTTATTGTCTTTATTGAAATGCAACACATAAAAATAAACTCCGTTGGGCGCGATACCTCCCGCGATACCGCTTTTTTCATAATTTTTACCATCCCAAGCTGGTTTACTATTATCTCCTTTATACATTCCGTTTCCGTATCTATTATAAATTTCAAGTGTATAATTCGGGTATAAAAACTCAATATCTTTTATCACAAATGAGTCGTTTACGCCATCTCCGTTTGGCGAAAATCCGTCTGGAATAAAGAATTCGTACTGAGCAACCTCGCAGTCTTGCAAAGAGACTTTAACTTCTCTATAACTTTCAGACAAGCATCTTGTTACTTCATTCAAATCATATCCGTAATAAGTTGCATTATGGACTAATAATGTGGTTGAAGGCAATAAATTTCCATCTACTGCATCATACCAAGCAACGGTTGTGGGAACATTTGTTTTATTAGAAAGATCACTTATTTTCGGATTTGCCAATCCGCAGAAGTCTGGCGTTTCTGTCATTTCAGGAGCTGGCGTATCGTTTATAATTACCGAAATTTTGGCTGGTTCTGAAGTACAGCCCGCTGCTGAAGTTTCCCTAACGAAATAATCTTCTGTTTTTAAAACATAATCAACTGCTAACGGTGTTGTTGCTGTTGCCGAATTATACCATTTATATTGCGCCCCTTTGGGCTCTAAATTGGCTATTACTGCTTCATCAACTTTACAAAACTGCTGATCTGTTACAGCTGGTGCTGGCGGAATTGGATTTATTACAAAATCATCTGTAACATTGATTAAATCTACATCGCAATTTGTAACGGTATTGGTTAAATTCAATAATGTAATTTTTGTTGTTCCTGTATTTAAAAGCAATTCGGCAGGAATAATAAAATCTAATTTTCCATTTGTGACTGCTTTTGCAATAGTTTGCACAGATGAAGAATTGCTTTCAGACAATGCGTAAGAAATACTGGCATTCGTTAAGCTTCCTAAACCAGAAACTGCAACAGTAACAGGAGCATTCAAACAGAAATCATTAACTTTTGCCACCACAGTTACTGCATTTGGAAGCGGATTTATATTTAAATTTCCTGCTACATTTGCCGTATTGTTGCATTGAGGCGAAGGATTTGTAATATCAGTGATGCTATAAATACTAATTACCGATAATCCGCTTCTAGTATTCAAACTTCTTGGAACTATAAAAGAAGCCTTTCCTCCAATAGATTGCATTTCTGCTGTTTCGCCAAGAGCCAAATTATCTCCATTTACGTTATAAGAGACACGGTAATTTCCATCGAGCAATTGAGGCGCTGTGACTTGAATTGTAGCATCATCATTTTGACAAATAGGAAGCGCCGATAATGTAGCATTAGTCAAACGCGGTAATGGATAAATAGTCAAAATAGTTGAAAACGGACTAAAGATATTTACACATTTTCCTTTACTTGATGTTGACACTATACGCGTAACCGTTATGGTATATTGCCCCACTTGTTTAAAATAAGAAGATCGAATTGGAAAGTTAAATTCTCCATTTGCAAAATTTCCTCTTATAGTTTCAGATCCAGACGCTCCCGGTCCGACAACACTAAAACTAACCTCGTATACTCCATTAGGTATAGAGTCTGGCCCTTGCGTAATTTTTGCCGAATACGTTGCTGTGGCAATTTCCGATTCGCAGATATCTTTGCTAACTGCGATTTTTGACCCTGTAAAATCGAGTCTTTTTTCGAGCAATATTTTTACAGTAGCATTATCATCAGGACATATAAAGCTGTTAGGAACAGCTAAAACAGTATACGTATAAGAATATTCTCCTGGCCCATTTGCATCAAATAATTCTTGAAGATTAATAGTATGATCAGTGGGCGATGTTATTCCGATACCTGTCCAAGTTCCATCTGGGTCTTCACCAGTAAGCCTATCATTTAAATTCAAATCGGTATATACTGCCAAATCGGTTGTGCCGCACAACTCCAAATGCTGTGGTTCTCCTGCTTCTGGAGCTATATAAATAGTTACTTGCACATTGGTAGACTTTTCGTCGGGAGAACATGCAAGCACAGCTGGCACGGTATAGATAAAGTTAAGTGTAGTTTTGGTTTTATATTGGTCAATCGTTATTGAAGATTCTACGGGCTCTCCTTTGTCAGTCTTAAATGTCCCGTTTACATGTGGTCCCATTACTTTACTGTCAAAAGCCGTAAAAAGATTAAAAGTTCGATTTTTATTACAAACAGTAGCTTCCGAACCAACCCCCACATATGCGCCTATCGTAATTGTAACTACAGCTTTATTATCTGTACATCCTGAAGTCGCGGGAGCAGTATAAGTATAATAATACGTTCCACCGCCAAGAATAAGTTGCGCGTTCAAAATACCATTAGCAGCATCTAAACCTTGCTTGCTGCTTCCTGTCCATGTTCCGCCAGGAACTGGAGAACCTCCTAATAAAGAAAATAAATTTACCGATTGATAAATTGGATTAGAGACGTCACAAATTAATTCATTTGTATTATCATCACCAGCACATTGTGCAGTTAGTTTTGAAGAAATGAGGGTAAAAAAAATAAAAAACAATACAAAACAGTGGTAGCTAATGTAGTTTTTTGCCATAGATTAAATTTTTTACTAAACATAAGAAAATATTTAACAAAAAACACGTTTTTTAGTAAACTTATTTTCACAAAAAGCAAACATTTCTACAATACAACATCTTAAAACGCTGTTTTCATAATAAATCAAAAATTATGACCTAGTTCTTTTTTACAATTCATCTTCTAGCCTAAATCTAAATTTAAGCACCACACTATTTCGTTCAACCTCGATATTAATCCAAATATCATCTTCCGATTTTAAAAGATTATTAATCTGTTGGAGAGTATATTTATACGGCTGTGTCTTATTAATACTGATAATAATGTCACCTTTAAGAAGTCCGCATTTTTCAGCTGCAGAATTCTTACGCACGTTTACAATTTCATAAACAGGCTTTAGAGCAAATTTATATTTAAAATTATTGCTGTTCTTCTCTTTTTCCTGCAATTCATCCATCGAGGAAGCAACTCGCACGGTTTCTAAATGCACTGTTTCCTGTACCCACTGAAGTCCATTGTGCTGAACCGTGATTCCACTTTTATTGTAGGTAAAAGGTTCTCCAAATTTGCTATTCTTTTTCAGGTAGAGTTTTTTCCCTTTATAATCCAAAACCAAAGTAAATCGTTTTAAAACTTCGCCACCAACAGATCCAATACGTCCTGGGACCATCTTAACGTTCCGAATGGAGGCAGAATCAGGAAAAGAAACGATTGGTTTTTTAAAATCAAATTCGTCAATCGAAAATTTATCAATTTTAGCACGATGCCCTTCAATATCCCCGCTAAATCCTTTTCCTAAAAAATCTGGAAAATTTTTATTTGGGAGTTTGATTTTATCATTTTCAAAAACCCAGAAAGCATCACTATTTCCAATATCAATTAGAAGCTTTGCCGGAATTTCTTCATTATTGACCGTTGCTGTTGTCATGATGTAGGGTTTTGATTTTTCTACTGTTATCGGAACCATTCTAAACTTTTTATTTAGTCTTTCCTCAAACTTATTATTCTTCGCATGAACTATTATTTTCCTTTTCTGGTAATTAACTTCTACATAGTTATTTCGAAAGAATTTATGGCCGATAATTCCATTGACAGGAATTCCGATATGAGAAGACAAATTGAAGCTTTGGTCTAAAATAATAAAAACCATATGATCATTGGATTTCAGACCATGCGTTTCCAAAATATTCTTTGTCGATTTCAGGCCTTCTATTTCTTCCTCGCTTCCTAAACCGCGGAGTTTAATTTTTTCCACATTATTAAAACTGACTTCCTGCTTTTCTTCCATACTAAACAGAATCGTTTCTTCGACACCAGAATCTAAAAGAAAGTTAAGCTCAACTCCATTTACTTTTATCGGAATAAAAACAAGATTATTTATCAATTTAAAAGGAATTGTGGCCTTTGTTGCATTGTTTTCCAATAAAAAATCGCCTTGTCCAAAAAGCAAAAAAGGTAAGAATAACCCAAAAAACAATACTATATATTTTTTCATTGACAATATTTTATTATAAAATTAGTAAATATATTTATTATTGTTACATTTTTGCAAGTACCCGTATTGTTTACGTTAAATTGGAAAAAAAAATGCAAATTTGCACTTCAATAATTTATACTCATGCCGACAATTTCACACAAGGGAAGAAACATGCCCGAATCTCCGATACGCAAGCTGGCTCCTTTTGCTGATTTAGCAAAGAAAAAAGGACACAAGGTGTATCATTTAAACATTGGTCAACCGGATATCAAGACACCGGAAGTGGCCATCGAGGCGGTAAAAAATATTGATTTGAGTATTATAGAATACAGTCCGTCTGCCGGATATGAAAGCTATAGAAAAAAATTAGCTCATTTTTACCAGCGCCAAAATGTAAACGTTAACACAGAAGACATCATTGTAACTACTGGTGGTTCTGAAGCCTTACTTTTTGCACTGGCCACAATTACAGATCCTGGAGATGAAATCATTATCCCGGAACCTTTTTATGCTAATTATCATGCGTTTGCTTCTTCTACAAGTGCAACTGTAGTGCCTCTTGTTTCTACTATTGAAACTGGTTTTGCTTTGCCAAGTATTGACGAAGTTGAAAAACTAATAACACCAAGAACAAAAGCCATTCTGATTTGCAACCCTGGAAATCCGACTGGATATTTATACTCTGAAGCCGAAATTAAACAATTGGCTCATTTAATTAAAAAACACGATTTATACTTAATCGCTGACGAAGTGTACCGTGAATTTTTATACGATGGAGATGATGTGCATTTTTCTGTAATGAATCTAGAAGATGTACAGCAAAATGTAATCATGGTTGATTCTGTTTCTAAACGCTACAGTATGTGCGGAGCAAGAATTGGCTGTCTGGTGACAAAAAACAAAGACGTCTTGGCAACCGTAATGAAGTTTGCTCAAGCGCGTTTAAGTCCGCCAACTATTGAGCAGATTGCTTGCGAAGCTGCTATAGACACTCCGCAGAGTTATTTTGATGAAGTAATTGGCGAATACAAAGAACGTCGCAATACCTTAATTGCCGAATTAAACAAGATTGAAGGTGTTGTGGTAACAAAACCAAAAGGCGCTTTTTATTGCATTGCCGAACTTCCGATAGAAGATTCAGACGATTTTGCGCAATGGCTTCTTGAAAGTTATAATTTAAATGGCGAAACGGTAATGATTGCTCCTGCAAAAGGTTTCTATTCGACTCCTGGAATGGGACTAAATCAGGTTCGTATTGCTTATGTGTTGAACAAAAAAGATTTGATTACTGCTGTAAATATCTTAAAGGAAGCTTTACTGGTTTACAACAACAGATAATCAATTCATTATAATCGATTTAAAAAGACAATAACGTTCTTCGTTGTTGTCTTTTTTGTTTTTAATAACAATATTTCTCTTTAAAATTTAAATTATATCCAAAAAGTAGTAATTAAATCCTAAAAACCATAGAAAAGGTTTCCTATTTATTAATTATCTTTACCGCCTTAAAAAGATATACCACATATAATAGTAGTTCTTAATGATAAATAACGAAGATTTTTTAGACGAAATAGGTGACAGTCATTTCAGCAGTAATGCAAAAAACCCTCTAAGAGCGGATGCTTTTGACATCACTGATGAAGAAAAAATAGAAAAAATTAAAAAAGATGTCGAAAACATCCTGCAAACTTTAGGAATGGATTTGACGGATGACAGCATTAAAGGAACTCCAAATCGAGTTGCAAAAATGTTTGTAAAAGAAATTTTTGGAGGCCTTAACCCTGCAAAACAGCCAAAAGCTTCTACTTTTGACAATAATTATAAATATGGCGAGATGCTTGTAGAAAAAAACATCACGGTTTATTCTACTTGCGAACACCACTTACTGCCAATTATCGGGCGTGCTCACGTTGCTTACATCTCAAGCGGACGCGTTATTGGTTTATCAAAAATGAACCGTATCGTAGAGTATTATGCAAAAAGACCTCAAGTACAAGAGCGTCTAACTATGCAGATTGTTCAAGAGCTTCAAAAAGCTTTAGGAACAGAAGATGTAGCCTGCGTTATTGATGCAAAACACCTTTGCGTAAACTCTCGCGGAATTAAAGATATCGAAAGCAGCACAGTAACTTCTGAGTTCGGAGGAAAATTCAAAGAGCCACAAACAAAAAGAGAATTTTTAGATTATATTAAGCTAGACACTCAATTCTAAAATGTTTATTGTTTTTAGTTTATAGTTTGTTGTTTTTATGGCGAAAATAGAAAAGTTTGAAGATTTAGAAATTTGGAGATTAGCTCGAGAAATCTGTCTTCAAATTGAATTTCTAATTCAAAATACAAACTTGAAAACAAACTATTCGTTAAAAGATCAAATTGATAGAAGTTCTGGTTCAATAATGGATAATATCGCAGAAGGTTTTGAAAGAAATGGCAATCGAGAATTTATTAATTTTTTAAGTATTGCAAAAGGTTCTGCTGGCGAAGTAAAATCTCAATCCTATAGAGCCTTTGATAAAAAACTGATTAATCAGGAACAACATTTAAAACTGAATGAAAAGGTTGAACTTGTTAAAAACAAAATTGGGGCAATGATGAACTATTTAAACAAATGTGAAATCAAAGGTCTAAAATTCAAATAAACAATTTCATCCCAAAACAATAAACCAAAAACAATAAACCAAAAACAATAAACAACAAACATTAAAAAATATGCCACTATATAGCAGTCAGCCTTTAAAAATATACAATTCACTTTCGGGTGAAAAAGAAGATTTCAAACCAATCCATGAAGGAAACGTTGGAATGTATGTTTGTGGACCTACCGTATATAGTAATGTCCATTTAGGAAACGTGAGAACTTTTATGTCTTTTGATGTAATTTTCAGATATTTTCTTCATTTGGATTATAAAGTTCGTTATGTTCGAAATATAACCGATGTTGGACATATCGTAGACGACGTGGATGAAGGTGAAGATAAAATTGCTAAAAAAGCACGCTTAGAGCAATTGGAACCAATGGAAGTAGTACAGCGTTATACTGTAGATTTCCACAACATTCTAAAAGCTTTCAACTTTTTGCCTCCAAGCATCGAGCCTACAGCAACAGGGCATATTATTGAGCAAATTGAAATTATTAAAAAAATTATCGATAAAGGCATCGCTTATGTGGCAAACGGATCGGTATATTTTGATGTTGTAAAATATAACGAGACTAATAATTACGGTATTTTAAGCGGTAGAAATATCGATGATATGCTGGCAAACACACGTGATCTTGACGGGCAATCTGACAAGAGAAATCCACAAGATTTTGCGCTTTGGAAAAAAGCAGAGCCGGAACATATCATGAGATGGCCTTCACCTTGGAGTGATGGTTTCCCTGGATGGCACTTAGAGTGTACTGCCATGAGCACCAAATATCTTGGGAATCATTTTGACATTCACGGAGGCGGAATGGATTTAAAATTCCCTCACCACGAGTGTGAAATCGCTCAAAATGAAGCTTGCACAGGTCAGGCGCCAGTAAATTACTGGATGCATGCGAACATGCTTACTTTAAACGGAAAGAAAATGGCAAAATCGACTGGAAACAATATTCTTCCAGGCGAAATTCTTAGCGGAGACAACAACATCTTAAGCAAACCATTTTCTGCTTCTGTAACTCGTTTTTTCATGCTTCAAGCACACTACAGAAGCATCTTAGATTTTTCTGATGATGCTATTGTTGCAGCCGAAAAAGGATATAAAAGATTGATGGAAGCACTAGATGCTTTACCAAATATTACTGCAGGAAATTCTAGTTCAATAGATTTTGCTGCTTGGAAACAGCTTTGCTACGATGCAATGAATGATGATTTCAACACGCCAATTTTAATTGCGCAGCTGTTTGAAGCCGTTCGCTACATCAATTTATTAAAAGATGGCAAAGAAACGATTTCTGCTGATGATTTAGCCGATTTCAAAAAAGCCGTAAATGCTTTTGTTTTTGACGTTTTAGGACTTAATGACGACAAAGCTGCTGATGGCGATAGCGATAAACTGGAAGGTGTAGTAAACATGCTTATCGAAATGAGAAATCAGGCGAGAGCAGATAAAAACTTTGCGCTTTCTGACCAAATTCGCGATCAATTAATTGCTTTGGGAATTCAGCTTAAAGACGGAAAAGAAGGAACTACTTTTAGCATTCAATAAAAAAGTATTCAATATTAGTTTTTAGTGTTTCATTCATTCTGAACACTAAAAACTGAGTATTGAACACCAACTAAACGATACAAGAAAAATATGTTTTCAAAAATTCTGATATATCCGTTTGTATTGTTAGTCCGTTTTTATCAGACTGCCATTTCACCGTTTACACCGGCTTCTTGCAGATTTGAGCCAACTTGTTCGACATATATGATTCAAGCACTGCAAATTCACGGATTGTTTTATGGCGGATTTTTAGGCATCAAACGTATCTTAAGCTGTCATCCTTGGGGAAGAAGCGGTTACGATCCTGTACCAGAAAAGAAATGCAACCACAAACATTAACTTTTTAGAAAGCGGTACTTTACATTAAATATTTATTTTTACAGCTATATAAAAACATTTATACATGACACACGCCTTAAATTTAGTTTGGAATCCTTCTGAAGGAATCAACTTAGGATTTTTTATGATCCGATATTATAGCCTAATGTTTGTAATTGCATTTGGCTTAGGATGGTTCCTAATGAAAAAGATGTTCGAAAGAGAAAACGAATCGATTGAAAAACTGGATTCTTTATTCGTTTGGACCGTTTTAGCCACTTTAATAGGCGCTCGTTTAGGTCATGTTTTCTTCTATGATTGGGAATATTTCAGAAATCATTTACTTGAAATTTTCCTTCCATTTAGATTTGAACCAGAATTTCATTTTACAGGTTTCCAAGGATTAGCAAGCCATGGCGCAGCTATTGCAATCATTGTTGCGATGTACTATTACAGTAAAAAAATATTAAAACGTCCGTTATTATGGATTTTAGACCGTGTTGTAATTCCTGTTGCAAGCGGTGCTATTTTTGTTCGTTTAGGAAACTTCTTTAACTCTGAAATTATTGGTCACGAAACTGACTCTGCATTCGGAATCCGTTTTCTTCACGACAAATTCAGCAAAGCCGAAGCCGTACAGAAAACAGGAATAGCCGATCCAAAAGAAGCTTATAACGCAATAGCTTCAGACCCAAGATTTGCAAACATATTAGCCGAGGTACCTTCAAGACATCCTACTCAGCTTTACGAAGCGATCTGTTACGTTTTTGTTTTTGCTATTTTATACTTTTTATACTGGAAAACAAATGCAAGACTTAAATCTGGACTTTTATTCGGATTGTTTTTAGTTCTTTTATTTGTTGTGCGTTTCATCGTAGAGTTTGTAAAAGAAAGCCAAGGCGGTTTTGAGAGCGAATTAGGCTTATTTTCGACAGGACAATGGCTAAGCATACCATTTATCATTATTGGACTTTTCTTTGTTATTAGAGCACAAAGAAATCCTTTAGCTGACGCATAAAACAATTTTAATTCATAAAAAAAGCCCAATATTTAAAGTATTGGGCATTTTCTTTTTATGGTTGATACGAAATACCAAATTCGATATTCTTAGTATTATATCCTGCATTACTGCTTCCTAAACCTGCATTAGAAACGTGCCGCAAACTCGGGCGAAGATCAAACTGAAATTTATGATAACTTGCAGTAAAACCAACTGCTAAAACATCAGCAAAAGCAAATCCTTTTGACATTCTCTCTGTTTCTGTATCTGTAATAAGAGGACCAACACTTCCTAATATATATATCGAGCACATTTTCCCAATTGGCTTTCTAACCACAAATCCAATATTCAGAACATATTCCATCACCTCCTTCATTTTCGTATATTCTATTCTTTTCTGCTCGAAATCTGGTTTCTCTGGCTTTACAAAATAATAATTCAATAATTGATGTTTTCCAAAATTGATTTCGGACTGAATTAAAACTTCGTATTCAAAATTTTTAGTCTCTTTGATCTTGTAATAGAGTTGCGCCTTATAAAAATGATTTTCAAAAGTATAATCGGTATTACTAAATTCACTTCCAAAACCATAACTCAAACCTAATCTATAATTACTGCTTTTCTCTTGCGCTTGAAGCTGAAATACCGCTAATAAAACAGCAATAAAGAATATTTGTTTTTGGATCATAATTCGTTTTGGATTGGCAGATGCAAACATAAAAAAAAGATCCAGTTTTCACTGGATCTTTCTATTATATCAAACAAGGTTTTAATTATGCCTTATTGTGTTTGTCTTCAATTGTGTGTTTCTCATCACTTGAAATCGTGTCAACCAATACTGGTGTAGCAATAAATAATGAAGAGTAAGTCCCCACGATAATACCGATTAACATTGCGAAGATAAATCCTCTGATAGACTCTCCACCGAAGATAAACATCGTTAATAATACGATGATCATCATTAATGAAGTATTCAATGTTCTAGATAATGTAGTATTAATAGAAGCGTTTACGATATCTTCGAAGGTACCTTTACGGTTTCCGATGATAAATTCTCTCACCCTGTCAAATACAATTACCGTATCATTCATAGAGTAACCAATTACAGTCAAAATCGCAGCGATAAAGTGCTGATCCATTTCCATATGGAATGGCATGAATTTGTAGCATAAAGAGTAAATTCCTAATACGAAGATTACGTCGTGCGCAACTGCTGCAATCGCACCTAATGAATATTGCCATTTACGGAAAGACACCATTAAGTATAAGAAAATAACTGCCATTGCACCAAGAACTGCCCAGTAAGAGTTAGTTTTAATATCCTCAGAGATAGAAGCACCTACTTTAGAAGCTTGCAATACTCCAACTCTCTTACCATCAAATGAATTGATAAATTTATCATAAGTAGTATTTGGGAAATATTTCTGTAATGCAGCGTATAATTTCTGGTTTACTTCTTCATCGATAGCAACACCGTCTTCTTTAATTTTATATTTAGTAGTGATTTTCAATTGATCATCATCACCTAAAATCTTAGCTTCAACCGGAGTACCGAATGCTGCAGACAATTCATCTGAAACTGCAGTAGCATCAACCGGTTTTTCGAATTTAACTTGGAAAGTTCTTCCTCCAACAAAATCAACACCTTCATCTAATCCGTTAACGAAGAAGATAGAAATTAAACTCACCACAACAACAATTGAAGAGAAGATATAAGTGAATTTTTTGATTTTAATGAAATCAAAGTGGAAGTTTGTAAACCAGTTTTTAGTAATATTTGTAGAGAAAGTCAAATCTGCTTTTCCTGCAATATTTCTGTCAATGAAGATTCTCGCAATAAAGATTGATGTAAACAATGAAGTTACGATACCAATTAATAATGTTAATGCGAATCCTTTAATAGGACCTGTTCCGAAAATGAACAAGATAGCTCCAGTTAAAACGTGAGTAACGTTAGCATCAATAATAGAACGCATTGCACCATGCCATCCGTAAGAAGCTGTAACTGCTTCAGAAAGAGATTTTCCTTCACGCAATTCCTCTTTCGCTCTTTCGTAGATAATAATGTTCGCATCTACAGCAGTACCTAATGTAAGTACGATACCTGCAATACCTGGTAATGTCAATACAAAACCAAAACTTGCCATAATTCCGAATAAGAATAATAAGTTCAATAATAACGCAAGGTTTGCATACCAACCAGCTTTACCATAATAGAATACCATCCAAACACAAACTAATAAGAAACCTAATACAGAAGAAATTGTACCTGCATCAATAGCCGCTTGTCCTAAAGATGGACCAACAACAGTAGACTGGATAATATCTGCAGAAGCTGGTAATTTACCTGCATTTAATACGTTAGCTAAATCTTTAGTTTCAGCTACATCAAATGAACCTGTAATCTCAGATCTTCCTCCAGCAATAGGACCGCTTGTTACACCTGGAGCAGAATATACGATATCATCTAATACAATAGCAATGTAGCTTTTTTGAGCGAATGCTCTACCTGTCAATTCTTCCCAAACTTTAGCACCTTGGCTGTTCATTTGCATAGAAACAGCTGGTTTACCCATTTGGTCAAAAGTATCTTTTGCATCAGTTACAACACCACCGCTCATTGCTGGGTTATTGTCTCTGTTTCCTTTTAAAGCATATAATTCAACTGCTTCGATATCAGCAGCGCTTTTAATATCTTTAGCTTTAGGATCTTTTATAGTTGTTGGCTTACTCCATACAAATTTTGCATAGTGTTGGTCAGCAGCCAATAATACTCTAATTTCTGGTCTTTTGAAATAATCATTGATAGCTGCAGTATCTTTAGGAGCAAAGTATCCTAAAACTGGTCCACCACCTTGAACGATCATTTTATCAAATAAAGGATTGTTTCCTTTTTTAACATCTGAAGAATCTTTAGCATCTGTTAATAATGCATTTAATGAATCTTTAGCAACCGTTTTAGTTTCAGTCTTTTTAACTTCTGTTTTCTTTAAAGCTTCGTTTGCAGATACTAAGAAATTTCCAATTTCTTCAATTTTGAAAGTTTCCCAAAACTCTAATTGAGCTTTTCCACCTAATAATTTTTTAATTCTATCAACATCCTTAGCACCTGGAAGCTCAACTAAGATTCTTCCTGTTTCTCCTAATTTTTGAATATTTGGTTGAGTAACACCAAATTTGTCGATACGCTCTCTTAATACTTTAAAAGCACTTTCTACAGACTCATCAACTTTTCTTTTGATCACTTTTTGAACTTGCGCATCAGACATCTGAAAGTCAACCCCACCTTCTCCTTGAAGACTTCTGTTAGCGAAAATATCTGGAGATGCTAATTTTACAGTTCCTTTTGAATTTGCTTCAAAAGCTTCAAAAAACTTATTTAAATATGTTTTGTTTCCTTCTAAGTTTGCAGATGCATCAGCTAATGATTTATTAAAAACTGGATTTTTAGAATTATTAGCCAAACCTTTTAATACATCTTTAATAGAAATTTGAAGAATAACGTTGATTCCTCCTTCTAAGTCAAGACCTTTATTAAGCTGTTTGTTTTTCACTTCGTTATAAGTGAAATCAGTAAAACCAAGATTTAATACTTTTTCTTTACCAATAGAATCTAAATATTTCAGCTCTTTATCAGGATTATCTCCTGCAAAAGCTTTAGCTTCACTTTTGACACTATTTGCCACAAAAGTGAAGGATAGTTGGTAAATACTTACCAATGCAAATAGAATTGCGAAAAATTTAATAAGTCCTTTATTCTGCATTATTACTAAAAATTAATTATGTTTTATTTTTGATTTTGTTTTAAAGTCCCATAAAATAAGCCCTGACATGATTTTTTAAAACAAAAAAACGAGATCACGAATTACCAATTTTTTTTTAAACCGAGCAAATATATAATTAACGAAAATATTAACCAATTTATTTATTAATTAATCTCAAAAAAAAAGCCGCAAAAGTGCAGCTTCTTTTCTTTTTTGCCGTTTTTATTATACTAAAATCGTTTTTAAGGCATCATTCATACTACGAACGGCATCTGCACTTTTAGCAAATAATGCTTTTTCCTGATCGTTTAATTTAATATCAACTATCTCTTCTACTCCGTTTTTACCAATTATACATGGCACTCCAATACAGATATCATTTTGTCCATATTCTCCTTCTACAAAAACAGAACATGCAATCATTTTTTTCTGATCGTTTAGAATACTGTCAACTAAATACGCTACAGAAGCACCTGGCGCATACCACGCCGAAGTCCCTAAAAGCCCAGTAAGAGTAGCTCCTCCTACCATCGTATCTGCTGCAACTTTTTGCAATACTTCTTCCGAAAGAAACTGCGATACTGGAATTCCATTATAAGAAGCTAAACGCGTTAACGGAATCATAGTGGTATCTCCATGACCTCCAATTACCATTGCCGAAATATCATTTGCGGGTTTATCCAAAGCTAATGAAAGGTAAGTTCTAAAACGAGAACTATCTAAAGCACCGCCCATTCCTATTATTCTATTTTTCGGAAGACCTGTAGCTTTCAAAGCCAAATACGTCATCGTATCCATCGGATTGGAAACTACGACAATTATAGTATTAGGAGAATATTTTAGTACATTTTCGGCAACTGTTTTTACAATTCCTGCATTAATACCTATTAATTCTTCTCTAGTCATTCCTGGTTTTCTCGGAATTCCTGATGTAATTACTACTACATCGCTTCCCGCGGTTTTAGAATAATCGTTGGTAACTCCCGAAACTCTGGTATTAAAACCTGTGTTTGTGGCACACTGTGTAATATCCAGCGCCTTCCCCTCTGCAAAACCTTCTTTAATATCCAACAATACTACTTCGCTTGCAATTTCTCTATAAGAAATGACATCTGCACAGGTAGCTCCAACATTTCCTGCTCCTACAATGGTAACTTTCATATTTTTTACTTTATCGGTTATTAATTATGTCTATTCTCTAAAAAGACAATTCGTTTAATTGTCTAGTAAATTTAAACAATTAAACGAATTGAAATTATTAATTTTTCATTTTATGCGTCGATATTTGCGTAAACTGCATTTTTCTCGATAAACTCTCTACGTGGCGGTACTTCATCCCCCATCAGCATAGAGAAAACCTGATCAGCTTCAGCAAGACTTTCAATATTCACCTGACGTAATGTTCTGAAATTTGGATCCATTGTAGTTTCCCATAATTGTTCCGCGTTCATCTCTCCAAGACCTTTATAACGCTGGATAGAAGCACTTCCTCCCATTCTTTCGTTAGCCTGATCACGCTGAACATCATTCCAAGCATATTCTTTTTTGTTTCCTTTTTTAACTAAATATAAAGGTGGCGCTGCAATGTAAACGTGGCCTTCTTCGATAAGTTCTTTCATGAAACGGAAGAAGAACGTTAATATTAAGGTAGAAATGTGGCTACCGTCGACATCGGCATCACACATGATGATTACCTTATGATATCTTAGTTTTTCAAGATTTAACGCTTTACTATCTTCAGCAGTTCCAACCGTTACTCCTAATGCAGTAAAGATATTTCTAATCTCTTCGTTTTCGAACACTTTATGGTGCATCGCTTTTTCAACATTCAAAATCTTACCACGCAATGGCAAAATCGCCTGAAAGTTACGATCACGTCCTTGTTTTGCTGTTCCACCAGCCGAATCTCCCTCGACAAGGTAAACCTCACATCTTGCTGGATCTTGCTCAGAGCAATCTGATAATTTACCTGGTAATCCTCCACCGCCCATAACGGTTTTACGCTGTACCATTTCACGAGCTTTTTTAGCTGCGTGACGTGCCTGAGCTGCTAAGATTACTTTTTGGATAATTACTTTTGCATCATTTGGATTTTCTTCCAAATAATTCTCCAACATCTCTCCAACTGCTTGAGAAACCGGAGAAACTACCTCTCTGTTTCCAAGTTTAGTTTTAGTTTGCCCTTCGAACTGAGGTTCCGCCACTTTTACCGAAATAATAGCGGTTAATCCTTCACGGAAATCGTCTCCTGAGATTTCGAATTTCAATTTATCTAACATTCCAGAAGCATCGGCATATTTTTTAAGCGTTCTTGTCAAACCACTTCTAAAACCTTGCAAATGCGTTCCTCCTTCGTGCGTATTGATATTGTTTACATAAGAAAAAATATTCTCAGTATAACTTGTATTATAGATCAAAGCAACTTCAACTGGAATTTCACCTTTTTCGTGATCCATACTGATTACGTGAGAAATAATCGGCTCACGGTTTCCATCTAAATAACGGATATATTCTTTTAATCCTTCATCAGAATGAAAAACTTCACTTCTAAATTCTCCTTTTTCATCAACTTCTCTCTTATCGGTAAACGTAATTGTAATTCCTTTATTCAAGAAAGAAAGTTCACGCATACGAGCTGAAAGCGTATCATATGAAAATTCAGTAGTCTGCTGAAAAATAGTATCATCTGGGAAGAAAGTCTGGCGCGTACCTCTTTTCTCTGTTTCACCGATTTGTTTTACAGGATATAAGGCTTTTCCTCTTTCGTATTCCTGCTCGTAAATTTTACCTTCTCTAAATACAGTAGATTTCATGTGAACAGAAAGAGCGTTTACTACAGAAACCCCAACCCCATGCAAACCTCCTGAAACTTTATATGAATCTTTGTCGAATTTACCTCCGGCACCAATTTTTGTCATTACAACCTCAAGTGCAGAAACACCTTCTTTTTTATGTAAATCAACTGGAATACCACGTCCGTTATCTTCAACTGTAACAGAACCATCTTCGTTTATTGAGACACTAATGGTGTCGCAATGCCCTCCCATGGCCTCATCAATAGAGTTATCAACAACCTCATAAACTAAATGATGCAGTCCTCGAACCCCTACATCTCCAATATACATTGATGGACGCATTCTTACGTGCTCCATTCCTTCTAATGCCTGAATACTATCTGCTGAATAATTGTTCTTCTTGATTTCTTCGCTCATATAATTTATTCTAAAAATGTATTTACTGTCTAACACGCAAATATATAAAAACGCGAGCTATATACCCAGCAAATTACGACTTAAAGCACCTAAGTTATTAACACAATTGTCTGAAAAACAAAAAAAAATTAAAATTAAATTCCAATTTCTTAAATGCCGAATTCCAAAAATGGAAATAACGTAAAAATCTAACTGTTTTTGAAATTCCAAAAAAGGAAAATTACAAAATTGAAATTCCAAATTCTAAATTCTAAATTGTAAATTGTAATTATAAAATGTCAAATTCCAAATTCCAACTTTGAAACTCTAAATCTCATTTTTAAAGTCCTAATCTCAAATCCAAAAACCTTAGGATAAATCTCAATTTTATTAAAACCCAAAGCTCCAACTTTGGCACTCTAAATGAAAATTTTAAAATGTACTTAAAAACATTAAATCAAAAAACCGAAATACATTTTTGATGCATTTCGGCTTTTCTATATCGATTCCAATTTGGAATTTGGAATTTATTTTTTGAGATTTTTTTCCTTTTTTGGAATTTACCGTTTTAAGCAATCACAGTAGTTTTTACAGTTTCAAAATTTCCATTTAAATGCGCAGCATTTGCTCGTCCGCTTGGATCAAGATTTTCCTGCCATTTTGGTATCCATTTTCGAACAGTTTGCGCTGCACTGACCTGCGGATAGAATTTATGGAAAATCGACCTGTATAAATACGCTTCTTTGGTTGTTGGCGAATTGTATGGAAATTCAACACTTGCCCCAGCCAATTGCTCATCTGTAACCTGCGAAGCACAATATTCGATCAACTCGTCAACCCAACTATATCCTACACCATCAGAAAATTGTTCTTTCTGACGCCATAAAACTTCTGAAGGCAAATAAGGATCTTCTGTATCAAAAGCTTTTCTTAAAATGTATTTTTCAACGCCATCATATGTTTTTGGCTGCTTTTCTTCTGTTTTAATTCGGATGGCAACATCTAAAAATTCAGTATCCAAAAACGGGATTCGAACTTCCAGACCATTTGCCATTGTCGTTTTATCCGCACGAAGCAAATCGGCTGTAAAAAGCTTCTGTACTCGTTCTATCGTTTCATCCTGAAATTCTTCTTCTGAAGGCGCATTTCTAAAATACAAATGCCCACCAAAAACCTCATCAGCTCCTTCGCCAGACAAGATTACTTTTATACCTTGATCAGCGATAGCTTTAGAAAGCAAATACATTGGCACACCAGATCTAACAGAAATAATATCATACGTTTCGATATGATAAATTACTTTTTCTAAGGCTTTTACTCCTTCTTCTACAGAAAAATGAATTTCGTGATGTTCAGTTCCTAAAAACTCAGCAGCTTTTCTTGCCGCAACATTATCTGGAGCATCAGCATCTAATCCGATAGAAAATGAATGCAGTTTTTCGCCTTTTTCTTTTAGCAATCTCGAAGTGATAGCTGAAATCAACGAAGTATCTAAACCTCCTGACAGCACAACTCCCAAAGGCACTTCTGCCAATAAACGTTTGCGCGTTGCCTGAATTAAGCTTTCGCGAATTAACTCTAAATCTAGTGGCTGAGTTGCATTTTTATGGTCTTCGTATTCTGGACGATAGTATTTTACAAAACCAGTTTTTGCTGTATAATAATGTCCTGGAGGAAAAGTAGAAAACGATTTGCATTGGTCTGCAATAGATTTCATTTCTGACGAAAAATAAATTCGTCCTCTTTCATCCAAACCATAATACAAAGGTTTTACCCCAATCGGGTCACGGCCAGCAATATATTTATCTCCATCGATAACCACAAAAGCAAAATCTCCATCTAATTTATTGCAGAAATCATATCCAAATTCTTCATACAGATGTACAATTACTTCTGAATCTGATTCTGTTCTAAAAGTATGGTGCTTTAATACCGTATTTTTAAGTTCTTTATAATTGTAGATTTCCCCGTCATGCACCATCCAAGCTTTATTAGTTCCTTGAATTGGCTGCCTTCCCGAATTAAGATCGATAATTGATAAACTTTCATGACAAAGAATACTGCCATTTTCCATAATATGAACATCGCTTTCATCAGGACCACGATGAGACATTCTTTCTGAAAGTTCTTTTACAAGTTTCGGGTCTTTTCCTTTTCCAATTACGGCCAATAATCCAGACATAATACTTCTATTTTTATTTATTTTATATTCAGTTTTTAGGCTAACTGAACATTAAAAAATCATTAAAATTTTTCATACAAAGCAAAACTAAATATTAATTTTTGCTTCCTGCTATTAAATTCTTAAAACACAATAGCATTTAACGTTTTTTTTATGGGGTTTCAAATATATTAAAAGAAAGTTAAATAATTACAAATAACAGATTTTAGAGAGGTCTTAATTATTTAATTTAACAGTTAAGACAAAAAAACGCTCTCACAAGAGAACGTTTTTCCGCAATATATATACTAATTCTAAAAATTAAACTCTTAATTACGCTTTAACGTAAGCATCATCATGAACATTTGCTACTGCTCTTCCTGATGGATCGTTTAAGTTTTTGAAAGCTTCATCCCACTCCAAAGCAATTTTTGTACTACAAGCCACACTTGCTTCCTGAGGCACACATAATGCCGCTGCATCGCTTGGGAAATGTTCTGTAAAAATTGAACGATAGTAGTACTCTTCTTTTGATGTTGGCGTTTGCAATGGGAATTTAAATCTCGCATTTGCCAATTGTTCGTCTGAAACTTCTCTAGCTACCACTTCTTTTAAAGTATCAATCCAGCTGTATCCTACTCCATCAGAGAATTGCTCTTTTTGTCTCCAAGCTACGCTTTCCGGAAGCATATCTTCAAAAGCTTTACGAACTACCCATTTTTCCATTGGGTGTTCTTTGTTGATCATTTTATCTTGCGGGTTGATACGCATGGCAACATCCATAAATTCTTTATCCAAGAATGGCACACGACCTTCGATTCCCCAAGCCGCTAAACTTTTGTTGGCACGTAAACAGTCGTACATATGAAGTTTTCCTAATTTACGAACGTTTTCTTCGTGGAATTCTTTAGCGTTTGGCGCTTTGTGGAAGTATAAATATCCTCCAAACAACTCATCTGCACCCTCTCCCGAAAGAACCATTTTGATTCCCATAGATTTGATCACTCTCGCCATTAACCACATTGGAGTTGAAGCTCTAACCGTAGTTACATCATATGTTTCAAGGTTGTAAATTACATCACGAACCGCATCTAATCCTTCTTGGATCGTAAATTTGATTTCGTGGTGAATAGTTCCAATATGATCTGCTACTTTTCTTGCTGCAGCTAAATCTGGAGAACCTTCTAAACCAACTGAAAAAGAGTGCAATTGCGGATACCAAGCATCTGTAGTGTCATCTGACTCAATTCTTTTTTGAGCAAATTTCTTAGCCACAGCCGAAGTAATAGAAGAATCTAAACCTCCTGAAAGTAAAACTCCGTAAGGAACGTCACTCATTAATTGTCTGTGAACTGCAGCTTCCAATGCTTTTCTGATTTCTGGAATACTTGTTTCGTTGTCTTTTACTGCATCATATTCTGTCCAGTCTCTTTTGTACCATTGTACAAATTCACCGTCTTTGCTTGATAAATAATGTCCTGGAGGGAATAATTCGATTTTTGTACAGTATCCTTCAAGAGCTTTTAACTCAGAAGCCACATAGAAAGTCCCGTGCTGATCCCAACCAATATACAACGGAATAATTCCCATATGGTCACGAGCAACAAAATACTCGTCTTTATCTACATCGTAGATTGCAAATCCGAAGATTCCGTTTAGTTCATCAACGAAGTTTACTCCTTTTTCTTTATATAAAGCTAAAATAACTTCACAGTCACTTTCAGTCTGAAAGTTGTATTTTCCAGTAAATTGTTTACGAAGGTCTCTGTGGTTGTAGATTTCACCATTTGCAGCCAAAACCAATTTTTTATCTTCAGTAAATAAAGGTTGTTTTCCTGACGCTGGATCTACAATTGCCAAACGCTCATGAGAAAGAATTGCTTTATCATTGCTGAAAATTCCGCTCCAGTCTGGTCCACGGTGACGAATGATTTTTGACATTTCTAATACTTGAGGTCTTAAAGCTTCAGCTTTTTGTTTAAGATCAAAGGCACATACAATTCCACACATAATTTTATATTTTTATTTTGTAAATTTTAATTTGATAAGGCAAAGATGTGATATTAGTTACAATTGAAAAACATAAATATTAATTTCAATTACAATTTAAAACCAAAATTTTATTTTTACATATAAAATGTAAAATTTAAAAGTAAAAATAAGGTCTGAACTTAAAATTTTTAATTTTGACTATAAAACTGGTTGAAAATTGAAACTTTAAACTGATTTTTTGAATTAAATTTTGAGTTATTCCATTAATGATAAAAAATTCTTAAAGAGAAGGAATGAAGTTGTTCTGAAATTATAATTTTAATAAAATCAAAGACTTTATATTGAAGGCTTCTTATATTTAGTCCCTACGGGACAATGCGTCATTCGATTATAGTTCTACCAATATTTAACTCCTAGCGGAGTTATTTATTAGAAATCGAATACAATACACAAAAAATATCTCGTAGAGATTAAATATCGGTAGAAAAAAAAATTACGTATTAATAAAATTGTCCTGCAGGGACTAAACATTAAAAAACAATTATTCAACGCTCTGAATTGTATAATGCGTCTTATTTATTTCAAATTGAAATCCTGCTTTATTTCCCATTAAATGATTTCCTAAAGGAGATTGTGGAGAAAGCGCAATGACATTGATTCCGTCAATTGCAATTTTAGGAAGCGCAACACTCACATATAAATAAATTCCGTTGGCTTTTACTAAACTGCCTAAAACGATGTTTTCTGTTGTTTTAAGCGGGTCTATTTTATCTAAAATTGCTTTTTGCTCTAGTGCTTCCTTTAATTTATTGGTCAGTTTTTCTTGCTCAATATGCATCATCGACAAAGCCGTTTCATGCTTATCGCCTGCAGAACCTTTTGCATCGTTTTTCGAATCTTCGGTCAAGCCTGAAATCATGTCCTTAAAAACATCAATTCTGTCTTGAACCATTTGAGTATAGTGAGAATATATTTTTTCTTTGAAAGTCATTTTTTTTTAAAAGTACTGAGGTTCTAAGGTGCAAAGGTGCAAAGTTTTTTTTGTTTTGCCACAAAGGCACTAAGGCGCTAAGAATGATTTTTCAAATTTTATTCGAAAAAAGCTTTTGGGTAAACCACTTCTCCATTTACATCTTTTAAACCGTCTTCTGCTAATGCAATAACCATACAGTTTTCTGCTGGAACATCAAAAGGCATTTTGATATGGTATTTTTCACAAAGTTCATATCCAAATCTTGGATAATAATCTTGATGACCTAATAAAATAACAGATTTATAACCTAGACTTTTTGCCTTTTCATGTCCTTGTAAAATAAGTTTAGAGCCGATTCCTTTTCCTTGAAATTCTGGTAAAACCGAAACTGGAGCAAGTGCTAGAGATTCAAATGAATTTAAATCATTTTTAATTTTCAATTTAGTAAATAAAATATGCCCGACTATTTTATTATCAAGTTCTGCAACGATAGACAATTCAGGAATAAAAGCGTCAGAATTTCTAAGTCTTTCTACTAAAAACTGTTCTTTATGATCGCTGTATTCTTCCTTTTCGAAAGCTTTTTCTATTAATTGAAAAACACTTTCAAAATCTTTTTTATTTTCTTGACGTAATATAATTTCCATTTTATAAAATTAAAAAAAACAGCCACGAATTCACGAATCTACTCCAAAAAATTCATGAGCCCATGGCTGAAAAAAAAGGCACTTTATCTTTTATAAAATCTTTGTGCCTTAGTGTCTTTGTGGCATTAAGCCTTAAAAATCAAATTTATAATTTGCACCTCCTAAAACTTGGAATCCTTGTACAGGATAATTCAACCATTTTTCGTAAGCTTGATTTCCAATATTATTCAGTTTTAAGAAAAACGTCAAACGCTCGTTGAATTTGTATCCAACATGAGCATTAGCATCAAAATAGCTTTTTAAAGTAATTGGCGTAGCATCAATTCCTAAAGAAGTATTGGTCTGCATATCTTTTCTTTCGCCAACATAAAACACATTCAATCCTGCGTACCATTGCTTTGTAATATTAACGTCTAAAGTCGAACTTAATTTCATTGATGGCAAATTCCATGCTTCAACTGCATTGTCTGTATTATAACTATTAAAAGTTCCGTTGATTCCGAAAGTTACATTTTGAGAGAAATCAGCTTTTAATTCTCCGTAGAAACGGAATGTTCTAATATCTTCATACACTACTCCAAATGAGTTTCCGAAAGCATAATCTTCATTTGTAATTACTTCTGTATAATCATTTGCTTTAAACAAAGCTTTGTTTTTTTCGTTCAAATAAGAAGCAGTCAAATTATAATTTACATTGTTTGCCAATTTCCCTTTCAAACCTGCAAAAACATTGTATTGTGTGCTTGATGGACGCATGTTTAAAGTTGGAGACAAAAACGGATTTTCGGTCACAAAATCGGCATACGAATTTTGGTTTAAAGCTCCATTAACTCCTGTATAAAAAATCATCAAATCGCCAACCAATCTATATGAAGCATTTACTTTTGGATAGAAATAAAATTTATTGCCACTGTTTTCAGAATCTGCACTATAATATATTCCAGCTCCTAGTTCTAATGTCCATTCGTTTTCATTGATTACAAAACTTGGTTCGATTCCAACATTTGTAAAACTGTATTTTAAAGCTTCTGTATTATCTTGAAAATAATTGTTTTTAAAAGATCCGCTTACATGATCTACAATTACATTGGTTTTAATTGCCTGATCCATTACATCAACTGTAAAAGTAGGCTTTACATAAAATCTGTTTTCTGATGAAGAATAACTGTCTGCAAAATGAGTGAATTTCGCAGAAAGCTTACTAAAAATACTTTCTGTAAATTCTGCATTTCCGCCAACCCAAATGGTATTATAAGAATGGTCTGGATTAATGCTGTTTACCAAATCATAACGCTGATCTGGAATTGTTGATCCAAAATCTGATGGAAGTCCGTACCAGTTATAAATTTGGTTTTGATATCCTAAATCGACTCCCCAAGTATTATCTCTATTGTTTTGACCGTAACCAACATTTATTGATGTATCGTAAAATTCATCATTCAATTCAACATCTTTAATTCCGCCTTGAGAAGAGTGATGGCGAAACATTCCGGCTACATAATCATTATTGCCCAAATCCTGATTTACGAATAATTCACCGTTCAAAGTGCTGTAATTTCCAAGTCCTAAAGTCGCGTAATTATTAAACAATCTTTCTTTTTTAGCTTTTTCCACACCTTCAGCCTTTCCCTTTGAAGGCGTAAAAGTAGAAGCCACAGGAACAGACAGAATACTATATTTAATTACTTCTTTCGGCTGATTCCCGCTATCGTCAAGCGAAGGTGTTTCTTTTACTTTAAAAGCATCTGAAACAGTCGGCGAATAAGGTTTTACTACATTCACAGTCTCAGTTCCGATGCTTTCATTTTTCTTTACCTGTGCAAACGAAAACTGAACAGCAAATAATACTAGCAAAACGATAATTTTATACTGGCAATTTAATTTCATATTTCTTCTTTTTAAGAGTATAGAGAAAAGAGTATAGAAAATAGACTTATCTAATTCTTATCCTAAAAACTCTTTGTTCTCTTTCTATATTCTAAAATCTTTTTTCTTTGTTCTATTTTCTATAATCTTGTTTAAGCTTCCCACTCTCCTTTAGCCACAAACTGAGCTTTTCCTCCTATTTTAATATCAAACAGATCTCCGCTAAGTTTTCCATCAAAATAAATTTCAGACGGTCGGCCAATGTAATCTCCCTGATGGTTTGTTACTTCAATTACAGGAGAATGATATTTTAAAAGATAGGCCTGCAGACAAGTACTTGCGCTTCCTGTTGCTGCATCTTCCACCAATTGATTATTTTCTACACATAACATTCTGGTTGCCAGCTTCGAATCTTCAAAACTATAAAAATACAGTCCTCTGTGATCTGTTTTGCAATGCTGTTTCAACCATTTATCGGTTTTATCTTTATCTAAAACTAAATTCTCCAAAGCTCTTTTGCTGTTTAACGGAACAATTACAAATGCACTTCCCGTAGTCACTTCTTGTATCAAATATTGATTGTCAAAATCATCAATTGTCAAGTTACTGAAAGACGGAAAATCTTCTTTTGCAAAAACATCCCAAAACTTTGGCTGTGCTGCTTTTAACCAAATCAAATCTTCGGTTTTATTGATTGCAATTGGCCCAATCGGAACTTCTAATTTTATTTCGTTAGGCGAATTTTCAAAAATCTTATTCATCAAAACCCAAGAAGTCCCAATAATCGGATGACCTGCAAACTGCATTTCGTGAGCAGGAGTAAAAATTCTTATTTCTGCTTTATTGTTTTCTCTGTCCAGTTTGGTTACAAATGTGCTTTCCGCAAAATTAATCTCGCGCGCAATCTGTTGCATTTCTTTCGAACTCAAATTCTCAGCATCTAAAAAAACTGCCAACTGATTTCCGGCATATTTCTTATCAGCAAAAACATCAACTATGTAAAAAGGTAAACTCATTTCTTTCTTTTTTTCTTTTAGAAAATAGAACATAGAGAATAGACTTTCCAATCTTTGCTTTAATATCTATACTCTTTATTCTTTTCTCTATACTCTATTATCTTTTTTCTTATCTATTAATCGACGAATTTGTTTTTGACTCTTCTGCTTTAATAGCCCTCAATTCTTTTTTCGCCTCTTCGACAACATCTGGATAATCTGTAAAATTGTTGATTACGTTATCCAAAATATAAGTCGCCTGATAACTATCTTTTAGTCCGTAGAAGTTCTTCGCCATTAACACCAAACCTTTTGCTCCGTAATATTTATACGCCGAATAGCTTTTTGCCAATTTTTGAACAGCGGTGTTTGAAGCATCAAATTTCCCTTCTTTGGTTTTAAAATAGGCATCGTAATACAACGCTTCTGCTGCTAATTCTCCTTTTGAAGTTGTCATTAATTTAGCGTAAGCAATTTTAGCCTTATCCTCGTTTCCTGTTTGAATCGCCGCTCTTGCTACAATGATTTGTGCGTCTGCTTTTACTCCAGCATCCGATTTTGGGTTTTCTAAAACTTTTTCAGCAGCAGTAACCGAATTGTCATAATCTTTTTTGTCATAATAGCATTTCATTAGGTTTGCCTGCGCAAAAGTCTTGTTCTGCGGATAATCAGCTTCGGCTTCTAAACGTTTTAAAACCGGAATTGCTTTATCACAATCTTTTGCTTTCAAATAAATCTGAGCTAATCTATTTAAAGCCTGCTCTGTAAATTCATTTCTAGGCTGATCGATTACATATTGGTAATTTGATGTCGATTTTGTCTCAGAACCTTCAGCATAATACAATTGCGCCAAATAGAAATTAGCCTCTAAAGCGTGTAATCCTGCTGGGAATTTACTCACATAACCTCCAAAACCTGTAATTGCCGCTTTGCTATTATTTTGGCTGTATTGTTTAAAGGCAGCATCATAAGTATCGTTATCTAATTCAGCATCTGAAACCTCAACAAAATCTAAAGTACGAACCCAAGTTGCATATTCGTCTACTTTTCCTGAATCAACATAGATTAATCTTGCTGTTGAAACCGCTTCTAAAGCTTCTGGCGTTTTTGGAAATTCAGCCGCTACTTTTTTAAATTTCGTTAAAGCCTGCTGATCGCGATCTGAATTATAATAAATCAAACCTTGTTTTAAGATTGCTTTTGAAGTAAAAGACCCGTTTTGGAATTCTGAAATCAATTGATCATACGTTTTCAAAGCTTGATCGTTTTTCTTTTCTGCAACGTAAGTATTTCCTAATTCGAACAAAGCATCATCTCTGTAAGACGATTTTTTGTACATCTGAAGGAAATTATTCAATTCGTCGACTTTCTTCGCATTATTTGACATGAATCCGTAAGAAAGTGCTTTTTGGAATTGCGCATAATCAGCATCTACGCCTTTAGCCGCAATCGCTTTTGCGTATGCCTCGTTAGCAGCGCTATATTTTGAAGTCACAAAACGGCAGTCTCCTAAACGCAAATAAGAATCGTTTAAACGAACTTTGTCTGAAGGCGAATTATCAATCTGAGCTTGAAAAGAATTTGCAGCCTGATCGTATTCTTTCAGTTTAAAATACGTGTAACCAATATTGTAATTGATGTTTTTATATTCATCTGTAGATTTTGCAGCAGCCATTCCAGCAAATTGCTTGTACGTTAACAAAGCATTTTGTATATCGTCGTTCAAATATTCTGTTTCTGCTTTCCAGAAAGTGGCACGTGCTGTAAACTCAGGCGTTTTTTGTTCGCTGATCGCACTTCTGAACATTTTACCCGCTTCTTGGTAATTATTTTCGTTGTACAATTCTAATCCGCGATAGAAAAGCACTTTTTGATACGCTGCTTTATTCTCAGCAGATCTATTTTTTTCTAATAAAACTAAAGCTTCTTTGTAGTTTTTAGAAGAAATATAAGAATCAACCAAAAGTTTTTCTACTTCTGCACGGCTAGAATTGTTTGGATATTTTTTAAGGAAATCTAATAAAATACCTGGAACGGCTTGATAAGCATTTCCGATATCGTAACTTAATTTAGCATAATTTAAAGCGGCATCTTCTTGAATCTGCGCGTTGAAATCCATTTCAGAAGCATTCTTAAAAGCATTTAAAGCTTCTTGCTTTTTACCTGTATTTAAATAGCTTAAACCTAAATGGTAATAAGCATTCTGAGCAACAAAATCTTTTCCTTCAATAATTTTATTGAATTGAGAAATTGCTTTTTCGTAGTCTTTCTGCTCATAATACGCATATCCTAACTGATAAAAATCGGTGTTGTTCCATTTTCCTTTTTTACCAGCATATTTTTCTAAATATGGAATTGCTTTTCCGTATTGCTTCAAGTTAAAATAACTTTCTCCAATAATTTTATTCAGTTCCGATTTTTCAATATCGTTCGATTTGTTCATGGCTACCAATCCTAAATCAATCGCTTTTTGGAAATTTCCTAATTTGAAATTCATGTCAGCCTGATAATACGAAAGTTTTTCTTTGTATTTTTCTTCGCCAGAAACCTCATCAAAATATTTAGTTGCTTCTTTGTAATCGTCGCCTTCATACGCCATAAAACCTAAGTAATATTTTGCCTGCGAACCATATTCTTTAGAATTGACAACTTTATTAAAATAATTGGTAGCTTCTTTTTTCTTTTTAGCATTAAAATAGCTGTAGCCTTTCATGAAATTAAACTTATCAGACTCAGTTTTGCTCATGTAACTTTCATCTACCTTATCAAACCACTGTAAAGCTTTTGGATAGTTCCCTTGTTCGAAAAAATATTGCGCGGCTTCAATATAAGCCTGATTTTGTTTGGTACTCGTCGGATAATCATTCACAAATTGTTCCACCAAAGCATCAGCATTTGCTTTGTTGGTTCTTATCGCACAATTGGCAATATAGTACGCACAATCTGACTGAACTTCTTCGTTAGTCGCATTGTATTTTACTTTTTCAAAAATCAGTTGTGCCGAAGCATATTGTTTATCGTTATATAAAGCCAGTGCTTTGTCAAAATCCTTTAATTCGTAAGTATAAATAGCCGATTTTTGTGCTGAAGCTATACTCGAAGCAAGGAAAATTTGGAATAAAAAGAACCTGGAAAGTTTACGCATTTTAATAATATTTAGTATTCAAATGTATCATTTTATACGGGTTATAACGAAACGTTTTGCCGTTTTATTATGAACAAATTATCAAACTAATGCTATTATATGCTTTATAAAACGTCAAATCGCGGCTTTTCAAACTTTATTTTTAAACCGTATAAACAATGTAAGTTATTATAAGCAAGAACCTTTACACTCGTGCATCAAAAATGAGCTTATATAACTTATATGGTTATTTTTTTTATTGTCATTTTTCGCAATTTTATTCAGAAATCAGAGAAATTTATTTTGAATACAAGCGTTATCTTAGTACTTTTACCATTCAAACCAATTTTATTATGTCACAAACCGTACTGTCTCTTAAAGAAGTCACTATATATCAAGAAGGAAGAAAAATTATATCTCACATTAATTTAGATGTTAAGCATGGTGAGTTTATCTACATTATTGGGAAAACTGGTTCTGGAAAAAGTAGTTTCCTAAAAACCTTATATGCTGATTTGCCGTTAATTGAAGGCGAAGGACATATTGTTGAATTTGATTTGGCAACTTTAAAAGAAAACGATATTCCGTATTTAAGACGTAAAATTGGAATCGTTTTCCAAGATTTTAAGCTGCTCCCAGACCGTTCCATCAAAGACAATATGCTTTTTGTTTTGAGAGCAACAGGATGGACAGAAAAAGAAGCCATGCAGCACAAAATCGATGAAGTTTTGGACAAAGTAGGCATGAAAGATTTTGTAAACAAAATGCCTCATCAGCTTTCTGGCGGAGAACAGCAACGTGTTGCGATTGCAAGAGCATTGCTTAACGATCCAGAATTTATTTTGGCCGATGAACCAACAGGAAACCTTGATCCGCAAACGAGTTCTGAAGTATTAGAAGTGCTAAAAGCGATCAACGCCGCAGGTAAAACTGTAATTATGGCAACTCACGATTATGCTTTATTAATGAAATTCCCTTCTAAGACTTTGAAATGTGAAGATGAAAGAATCTTCGAAGTGGTTCAAAGAAGCGTGTAATGCTTTCCATTTTAATTCCGGTTTATAATTATGATGTTTTACCGCTTGTTGTAGAGCTTAAACATCAAGCTGATGATTTAGGAATTATATATGAAATCATTGTTCAAGATGATGCCAGCAAAAAATTTGTTAAAGAAAACAATCAAATAAATTCTTTAGAAAACTGCTTTTTTTCTATTAACAAAAAAAATTTAGGAAGAGGTAGAAACATCAACTCATTATGCTCCAAATCAAAATATGATTATGTTTTGATAATGGAAGCTGATGCCTTTCCAGAAAGCAAATCATATCTTAAAAAATACATTGATTTGTTATCAAAAACACCGGATGCAGTTTCTGGAGGCGTTAAATACTCTGACAGCATTCCTCCCAAAGAAAAAACACTTCGATGGAAATATGGCAGAAACAGAGAAGTAAAAACTTTAAGTCAAAGACTTAAAAACAAGTATGATTTTGTTTTTACTTGGAATTTACTTTTAAAAAGGGAAATTCTTCTGCAATATCCTTTTGCTGAATTCATACATGAATACGGTTACGAAGACCTTGTTTTTATAAAGAAGCTGCAGTTAAATTCAGTTCCTATTACTCATATTGAAAATATACTAATTCATTGCAATGATGAAAACAGTATAGACTTTATCAATAAAACCGAAAAAGCTGTTAGAAATCTTTACAACTTAATTTCTTATAGAAAAATAGATTCTAAAGACGTTAAACTGACTAAGATTTATGTAGTTTTAAAAAAACTTCACTTAACAGGAGTTTTAAAATTGATGTACAAAATAAGTAAAAAACAGGTCCTTAATAATTTGACTTCAAAAAGTCCTAATTTGTACTTATTAGATTTTTATAAATTGGGTTATTATTGTGATTTAAAACAATAAACTGTCATGGTATTTTTTTCTATTGTTATTCCTTTATTCAATAAGGCAAATCATGTCGAAAACACAATTAAAAGTATTCTAAGCCAAACTTTTATTGATTATGAAATCATTGTAATAAACGATGGTTCGACTGACAATAGCGAAGTTTTAGTACGCGGTTTTAATGATGACAGAATACAAGTTTACAATCAAGAAAATCAAGGCGTTTCAGTTGCACGAAATCTCGGGATAGAAAAATCAAAAGGAAAATTGATTGCATTTATGGATGCAGACGATTTTTGGTTTGCAGATCATTTGCAGGAATTAGCCAATTTGTATCGCGATTTTCCTGATTGTGGCATTTATTGTTCACGCCATAAAATCAGAATATCAAAAAAACATTTTCAAATTCCTGTTTACAATGGAATCAATGAATCTTTTAGAGGAATTGTTCCCGATTATTTTTTCTCAAACAGACCTTTTAGAATTACATGGACTTCATCTCTGGCAATTCCGAAAGAAATATTACAAAAATTTCAAGGATTTACGCCAGGAGTTACAAATGGCCAAGATTTAGAGTTATGGACTAAAATTGGCATAGAACATACTGTTGCTCTCACAAATAAAACAACAGCTATCTATAACAATAACATTCCAGACAGTCTTGCTAAAAGATATGTAAACTCAATGAAGTTGATGGATTTTGAACAGTTCAAACAATCTGAAAAAGAAAATTCGTCACTCAAAAATTTTCTAGATTTATACAGAATCGAATACGGTCTACGGTATTATATTTTTGGAAATAAGGAAAAAGCGAACTTTTATCTAAAAGATGTTGCCCCACAAAATATTAGTTTAAAAATTCAGCTTTTATTAAAAATGCCTTCTGTTTTTCTACGCATATTTTTAAAATCAAAAAACACTCTAAAAAGAATTGGGTTTGATTTTTCTATCTATGATTAGCATATTTTACAAATTCATCAAAATCCCGAATATAATCTTCTTCGATATAGACTTCTGAAGCCACAACCAGACAAATAGAACCTGAAGAAAAGTTTCTCAATTCCCGCCAAATTCCAGATTTAATCAAGAGACCTTCGTATGGTTTATTTAAGGCAATAATTGTTTCCTCTTTTCCATCATTTATAACCACATCAAAACTACCGCTTAAAGCAACTAAAAACTGCTGAAGTTCTTTATGCGCATGTCCGCCTCGCTCAGATCCTGTTGGCACGTCATATAAATAATACACTCTTTTAATATCAAAAGGAATAGTATCATTTTCAATTACAGATAAATTCCCTCTTCGCTCCTCAATTTTCGGGATCGGAATAATTTGGAAACCGTTATTATTTATTTTCATTTTGGATTTGTTCAAATTTTACATGTCCTTTTTTTGCACTTTCTAAAACGGTCTTTATGTTATCAAATTTTATTTTTTTCTGCTTTAAATCAAAAAACAGTTTGAGATAGAGCCAGAAAATATATTTCTTCTTAAACATTCTCGAAAATAGTGCACCTTGTATATAATATTTATCAACCAGACTTTTCTTTTCTGAAGAAGTCTGATTTTTATGCATTACAATAGACTGAGGTTCAAATACAAGCTGTTTCTGGTTTGCTTTCAAATCTGATAAAAAAATGGCTTCTTCTCCCATTTCGAAAATTGCTCCTAAACCAAAATTTTCATCAAATAAAACTTCCGATTCATTAATAATCTTTTTATTCAAAGTCATTTCTATTGAACTTGTATTCAGAATATCAAAAATATTCAAATTGGATTTAGAATCTAGAGGATATTTTTTAAGTAAACTTCCATTTGAATTTACTGCTGAGAAATTTATCGCAGCCGCTTGGGGGAATTTATTATAAGCATCGACTATTTTGGCGGTAAATCCTTCTTGATATACAACATCATCATCAGCAACGACTAGAATTTTTCCGATAGCATTTTCAAAAGCTAAATTTCGGCTTTTTGCCAGACCTTTTTCGAAGGAATTTATAACTCTTATATTAGAAAAATCTGAAGTTAAAATTTTCTCTTTTTGGGTTTGATTTACAATTAAAATTGAAAAATTAGAAAAATGCGAATAAGGAAACATTGGAATTAAAAAATCTAATGAATCTCGATTCATTGTAGAAATTAAAATTTCGATGTCATCTTCTTCAAAAAAGCTATTTGCCTCATTTTTCATGGTAAAACAAATATAGAAATACTAAATATAGTTTGTTATTTAATTTTTATAAAACCTTTACAATATTCGTTAATTTTGGATGTTTCAAAGCGCAATTCTTTTTATGCAAAACCTACCTTTAGTTTCTGTTATCTGTTTATGTTACAATCATGAAAAGTTTGTAGTTGAAGCATTAAATTCGGTACTAAACCAAAGCTATCAAAACATTGAACTTATTATTGCAGACGACTGTAGCAATGATGATTCTAAAAAAGTTATCGTAGATTGGCTTAAAGATTATCCAACAGTTCAGTTTATTTCAAGCAAAATTAACTTAGGAAATACTAAAACATTTAATAAAGCATTTCAATTTGCAAAAGGAGAATATATAATAGATTTAGCTGCTGATGATATTCTATTGAAGGACTGTATTGAAAAACAAGTGAATACTTTCTTAAGTTCTAATAAAAAAAATCTTGCTGTAGTTTACGGAAATGCCGAAGTAATTTCAGAAAACAACAATCATGTTCGTTATTATTATGAAGTTGACACCGAAAAAAAAACGATAAAAAAACCCGCTTCAGGAGATATTTATTTAGCAATGTTAAATCAAAGCAGCATGATTTGTTCTGTCTCCTCAATGATGAAGCGAGAAGTTTTGGAACAGCTTAATGGCTACGACGAAAATCTTGCTTATGAAGATTTGGACTTTTGGATTAGAGCTTCCAGAAATTATAATTTTGAATTCATTGATTCCATTTTAGTTCAAAAAAGAGAAGTTGGTTCCTCTTTGGGCAATCAATTTTATAAAAAATTTAATTCGCGAACCAGAAAAATAAACCATTCCTCCTATTTGGTTATAAAAAAGGCAATTGCATTAAATAAAACACAAGAAGAGAATAAGGCGCTGATGAAAAGACTGCATTTTGAAATGGAAAAAGCCTATAGAACCTTAGATTTTTGGTTATTTATAAAATATATCCCTCTTGAAATAAAACTGCGTTTTTAAAATAAGTTCTTTCTAAAGTAAAAAACTAATACAAGTAAATAGATTAAATTTTCAAAGGCGTAAGCCATAACAACACCTTCAATTTGAAATTCTTTAATAAAATACAAACTAGAAAAATATAAGACTGACAACGAAAAGAATTCGGTTAAAACAAACATCAAAGTTTCTCTTTTTGCGAAAAACTGATACCCCAAGATTAAAGCGCAAACTTTAAAAACATCACCCAAAAGCTGCCAAAAAAACAAATCGGTTACAGGTAAAAATTCTTTTGTAAAAAGCAATTGAATAACAAAAAAGCGACTCAAATAAAGTACTGCCAACGCAAGTGCAAAAACTGGTAAAATATATTTATAGTACTGCAAAAAAACACTTTTAGTTTCCTGATTATTTTGAGCTTTGGACAATTTTGGCAGAAAATAAACACTCAAAATTGCACTGACAAACATTAAATAATAGCTTGAAATTCGCGCCATGGTTTCCCAATATCCAGCTTGTTCTATTCCTAAATCCTGAATAATATGATTTCGAATTGCAAGAAATACAAAAGGACCGAAAACAGACGAAACCAGTGTCATTAAAGAATAAGCCGAAAGATTTTTCAAAACTTTAAAATCGAAGACATCTAATTTTATAAATTGAAAAATCTGAATCTCTTTTTGAACTAAATAAAACGTGATGAAAAACAGCAATGCTGGAGCAATTATAATAGCTATTAAAGCTCCAATGGTTTTGAATTGAATTATCAGAAAAACAGAAGTCAACAGCCCTACAATGTTTCCAATAATATTAATACTAATTACTTTTTTAAACTTGCCTAAACCATTAATTACAGCAATAAAAAATATAGAAAGTCCGTAAGTTGGCAAGACAAACAATAAGGTTTTAAAAACAATTAAATATTCTGTATTATCTTCAAAGATTTTTTCATTCCAATAAGAAGCTGAACAAAAAAGAATAATGCTTAAGAGAATCGCAACTCCTATTAAAGCAATAAAAACGGTCGAAATTATTTTTTGAAGTTCAATTCTACTTTTTTCGCTTTCAGCAGTGTATTTTACAATTCCATTTTGAAAACCTAAAGTGGCGATATTTTCCAATGAAGTCAAAAAATTGCGAAGATTTCCAACTAGAGCCATTCCGCTTGGCCCAACAAAAACTGCTAATATTTTTGAAGTAATTAATCCAATTCCGATTTTTAAAGCAACACTCAAACTGTTTAAAGAAGTAATCTTAAACAAATTCGTTTGAATTATTTTTCTATAAAAACTCAAACTAATATTGATTTAAAATTTCAACAATATAATCCACTTCATATTCTGTCAAAACTGGACTCATTGGCAAACTTAACACCTCTTTATGAATCTTTTCAGTTATCGGAAATGACAAATTATTCCATTGCGAAAAAGCTTTTTGCTTATGCGGAGGAATTGGATAATGTATAACAGTTTGGATGTTATTTTGAGCTAAATATTCTTGTAAATGCTCTCTTTTTTCTGTTCGAATGACAAACAAATGAAAAACATGATTAGTAGAAAAATCCCAAAACGGAAGCACAATTTTATCATTTTTAATTTCTGATATATATCGTTTTGCAATTGCTCTTCTTATTTCATTATCAGAATCTAAATTGGGAAGTTTTAGATTTAAAAAACCCGCTTGCAGTTCGTCTAATCTCGAATTTACGCCAACATATTCGTTGTGGTATTTTTTTTCTGAACCGTAATTTCGAAGCGAAAAAAGCACTTTTGCCAACTCAGAATCGTTTGTTGTAATTGCTCCTCCATCGCCTAAACAGCCAAGATTTTTGCCTGGATAAAAACTGTAAGCGATTGCTGATTTTAGATTGTTGATTTTAGATTTTAGATTTTCGTGCGATTGGAATTTGGAATTTAAATTTTGGAATTTAAACCTTTCTATTCCATGAGATTGTGCTGCATCTTCAACCAATATCAAATCATTCTTTTCTGCAATCTCGCTTATTTTTTGCATTTCAGCCAATTGTCCATATAAGTGAACGGCTAAAATGGCTTTTGTTTTTGAAGTGATTTTTTCTTTAATTAAATCTGGATTTATATTGTAGGTTTCTAATCTTGGTTCGATCAAAACAGGAACTAAATCGGCTTGTAAAATGGCTAAAATACTTGCAATATATGTGTTTGCTGGAACAATAACCTCATCGCCTTTTTTGAGCTTTCCGAGTTCGATATAGCCTTTAAAAATAAGAACCAAAGCATCAAAACCATTTCCTACTCCAATGCAATATTTTGATTGGCAATATTCGGCAAAAGCTTTTTCAAATGTTTCCACTTCTTTCCCTAAAATATACCAGCCGTTCTCTAAAACCGATTTCAGTTTTTCCTGAAAAGCGCTTTCATACGGTTCGTTTACTTTTTTTAGGTCTAAGAATGGTATCACTTTATTTGTATTTTATAAAAGTCTTGATTATAAACAGAACAGCCTAATTCTTCTTTCTGGACTAAAAGTCCCTGATTATAACCTAATTCATTTTCTTCACCCACAATTCCCATGTCGAAAAAATGCTTTCCTTTTCGTTTGTATTTATGAATCAGATTAATGAATAAAAAATCTAGCGCTCTAAATTCTTCTCCTGTTTTTGAGGTGGCGCCATATTGCGATTTTATAACATTTTTGGTTTCAAAAATCGTTATTCCAGCTATAATTTCATCATTTCTGTAAGCAGAATATTGTCTGATGTTTTTCGGGAATTTAGATTTCAAAAGTGCCATTTCTTCTTTGGAATGCACTGGCTTTACATTAAATTTTTCTGCTAATCTTGGCTCAAGAATTTTTTCCCAAAATGGATCAAAATTTTCTTCTTCAAAAATATCCAAATCTAAATTTTCGATTCTTCTAAAATGCTTCATTTTGCTTTTAGAAATCTTTAAAGGAGCTTGCAGATTAACTGCTAAATTCATTTCTTTTCGTTCTAGAATCGCTCCCCTTTTCAACAAAAAAAAATCCATTGCTGCGTTTCCTTCAGAAAAATAAAAATTCGGGATTGGTTTGTAATAAAAGGTTTCGAATTTATTTTCTTTCAAAAAAAGTAAAATTTCATCTAAAATGGATTCAACCTTTTCTGCTTTCAATTTCGGCAAATAAACCAATCCGCCGTAAGTAAGTCCTTGATGCGAATAAATGGCATTTTCTTTTTTATTCGCGGGAAGAATAGCGCGTAGTTTTTCATCTTCAAAAATCAAAAGCGAAAAATCATCAAAACGATCTTTATGATATTCCATAAAATCGCGGTGAAACAAAAACGTGGCATTCTTGGCTTGAGCGACAAAATCGTTCCAAATTGAATAATCTTCTTGAGAATACTTTTTTATGGTATATTTCATCTCTATTTATGATCAAATGCTTTTAAATGCCATTTATACTTTACTGCCATTAATCTAATCACAATAATCACAAGCGAGGTAACTAAATATAAAATGTCGTCGTTTAAATTTAGTTTTCGCAATCCAAAAAATACCATTCCGCCAAAAATACAGATTGTGGCATAGATTTCTTCTCTAAAAACGTTTGGAATTTCGTTGCACAAAATATCACGAATTACGCCTCCAAAACAAGCTGTCATGGTGCCAAGGGCAATGCAAATTGCGGGATGAAGTCCTGTTAGAATTCCTCTTTCTAAACCAATTAAAGTAAAAACTCCGAGCCCGATTGTATCAAAAAGAAACAATGAAGTTCGAAGCTTATCGAAACTTTTTCTAAAAAGAATCGCTAGAAAAAATCCTAAAATGATCACATACACATATTGCATGTCACGCATCCAGCCCACAGGAGTTCTTCCGATTAAGACATCGCGAAGTGTTCCGCCTCCAACGGCAGTTACAAATGCAATGATAAAAACCCCAAACGGATCTAGTTTTTTGTGCATTGCGGTCAAGGCGCCTGACATTGCAAACGCCATTGTCCCAATAATATCAAGTAAGTGAAACATTTTTTTTGAGTTACAAAGATGCAAAGGGTCAAAGTTACAAAGTTGTACCGAATAATGTTAACAACTCTTACTCATAAACGTTTCTTATTTTTTCACGTAAATCGGACTTCTTTTTAATAAATAAGAAATAGAATCCATCCAACCGTCTTTTACTGCCAGCAAAGGCTTACGGGTTTGTGAATAGATTTTATCTGTATTTCTATACATGTCAAAATAGACCGTATAATAGTAATACGTCTGATTGTTTGCGGTTGTTGTAGAAATATCATTTGTGGTTACTTTTTTGTTGTTGTCGCTCACTTTTGCATTTCCGCTGTTATATGTGGTAGCTGTAGTACCGGTTCCAATTGTGTATGAAACTTTTGCGGCCACAATATTATCAACTCCTAATATTTTTTCAAGATCTTCTATTGGCGTTTCGTCAATGTTATTATGGTCGATTCCAGCTTTGTGCAACAAACTATTTGTTGTTCTTAAATCCTGAACTGTTAGCGGAAAAATGTTTGAAGATTTATCTAACAATTTGTTGTACAAATCGTTTTGAGCAAATTTTGCCATATCTTCAGAACCTTGCTGATTATCTGCATTTACATACGGAATTGGCAATACGGCAATTGTATTACGTTTCATCTCAGCGCTTGCAATATTTGTACTTTGATCAGCACTGCTAGTGTTTGGAGAAATATCAAAGGTTTGAGATCTTCCGCTTGCAAAATCAATTTTGGCAATCTGAGAAACGTCTAGCGAAATCTGAACGGTCTCTCCCGGAAGTGAATATTCTACTGTTTTATCAGACATTTTTAAAACTGTGCATTCAATAATCTGATAATCTCTTTTTATAATTTTATCTAATTTTTTTCCGCTTTGGGCAAAACTCACAAAAGCAGACAATAGTACTAGTAATACGAGAAAAGGCTTTGTAATTTTCATTTGTTTGGAAATTTATGAATTAATTATCTATATATAAATTTACAAAGAAATTTTAAAAAATTATCAATAAAAAACAGAAAAATCAAACAATTTTTCAAATAAAAAAATTACATGTTTTGCGTGTAAAAATTGTAATCTTTTAAAATCACTCTTATAAAATCACTGTTGTTTCCAGATTGATTTTTAATTCCTGTAACACTTTCGATCTTAGCAACGAGCTTGTAAATAATCTCATGATCGTTTTTAGCAGCCGCTTTTTGATAAGTTTCTTTAATAATACGCATATCATTATCTGAAAGCTTTATTACTAAAGGATACGTTGGCACATAAGCTTCGCCAATATCTTCTAGAATAGTATGGCTAATGTTGATTTTATTTTTTAAAGTAATCACTGCAGTACCTGCCGCCATATCTCCCAATCGTTGTGATTTCTGGCTCGTAATAACCGTGATAAGTCCCGGAAGTCCGAAAAAAGTAAAAAAGTCTATTACTCTAAAAAACCAGCGAATTAAATAGTCTCCAAAACCTGCCTGATAACCGTCAATTTTTACGACTTTAATTTTCAGTAATTTTTTGCCAAGCGACTGTCCTTCAAAAACACTTTCTAAAACCAGCGAATAAACTATAACGGGAGAATACAATAATAAAAAAATTGCTCCACGCGACCAGCCGTCTAAATTAACCATCAATCTATCGAGTTCCAGCCAATCAAAAAGTATTATGGAAAGTGCTGTTATATAACAGATTACAATAAACAAATCGATAAAAAAAGCACCCAGTCTTTCACCAACCGAAGCCGCAATAAAATTTATTTTGACATTTTGTGTCGTATTAATAGATAATTCTGACATATTTCATATTTTAGCCTACAATGAGAGAAATCGCCTTTATAAAACAAAACAGAGAAAAATGGCTCGAGTTTGAGCTGGCAATTTTTGGTAAAGCTAAAAAAAATCCTGATGAATTAGCTAATTTGTACATTCAAATGATGAATGATTTGTCGTATGCTCAAACGTATTATCCTAAAAGTAAAACGGTTGTGTATCTCAATCATCTTGCCTCTCAGATTTATCAAAAAATTTATAAAACCAAACGCACCGATCAGAATCGGCTTGTAGATTTCTTTAAAATCGAAGTCCCTTTATTGGTTTACGAATACAGAAGGTATTTGGTTTATGCATTTGCCTTATTTTTTGTTACCGTTTCTATCGGAGTTCTTTCTGCTCGTTATGATCGTGATTTTGTGCGCCTCATTTTAGGTGACGATTATGTAAATATGACTTTAGAAAACATCAAAAAAGGCAATCCGATGGCCGTATATGGTTCGGGCAGCAATTGGGGAAGTTTTATTGGCATTACGGTCAATAACCTTTTTGTAGGTGCGAGATGTTATTTCTACGGAATTTTTGCAGGAATCGGAACTTTTAATGTTTTTCTTCAAAACTGTATTATGCTCGGTTCTTTTCAGTATTTTTTCTACGAACAAGGCGTTTTCTGGAAAAGCGTTCGAGGCATCTGGATTCACGGTTCTATGGAGATTTTTGCCATCGTAATCGAGACTACAGCTGGATTTATTTTAGGAGCTTCCATCCTATTTCCTAAAACTTTTTCTAGAGTAAATTCTTTTAAAATCGGTTTCAAAAACAGCTTTAAAATATTCTTAAGCACTTTTCCTTTCACCATAAGCGCTGGATTTTTAGAAGGTTTTATTACACGATATTCAATCGATATGCCCAATTGGCTAAGTAGTTTTATTATTTTATTGACACTGGCAATAATTTCATTTTACTACTTGATATACCCATTTATTGTACACAAAAAAATAACTTCAAAACCAATTCATTTATAATGTTCGAGCTTTACAGAAAAAGACAATTAGGTGATAATCTAGGCGATACTTTTACTTTTTTCAAAAATTACGGAAAGAACTTTTTCAAGATATTTTTTATCACAAATGGAGCATTTTTACTTCTTTTTGCCATAGTAATTTATACGCTCCTTAAAGTCAATTTTGAACACATCCAAGAATCTGGTCTCGAAAACAATCAATTAAAAAGCGATCTTCTTGAATACTTCAATCATAATGAAGGATTGGTCATTGCATTGGTATTTATCTGCGTTTTTTTATTCTTTATCATGTCATTGTTTAATTATGCTTATCCGGTTTTATATTTAAAATTGATTGCTGCTGGCCAAGAAGATCTTGAAGTGAATGATCTCTCGGCAAGTTTTTTTAAAGTTCTTTTTAAATTAATAAAATTCAGCATAGGCTATTTGTTTTTAGTTTTTCCGGTTTTAATAATTGCCTTAATCATCTTGTTTTTTCTGTGCTTCATTATTATTGGAATTCCACTGATAATGATTGCATTACCAGCATTATTTACCTTTTTAAACCTGCATTTTTACAGTTATCTTACAGAAGAAAAACGCTTTTTTGAATCTCTAAAACACGCTTACGATTTAGTAAAATTGGATTTTTGGAATACAATTGGAACAACTTTTATTATTATGATGATAATGCAGTTTGTCCAGTTTGCCATAACAATGTGTTTGTACTTTGTGGGTATGTTTATCGCTTTAGCCTATTTAATTGGCAATTCTGCTTCAGACCATACAGATTCTATAGAATCTTCGCCTTTACTGATTGGCTTTATAACGATTGTCGTAATTGTGCTAATTGTTCTTGGCAACATTTTCAACAACATTATTATCGTGAATCAGGGAATGATTTATTATAGTTTAGAGTCAGGAGACAAACAAGAATCGAAATCAATTGATTTAATTGGAGATACTACAAATGAATAGGTTTGTTATTATTTTATATTTTCTTTTCTGTCTGAGTCCGTTCTATGCTCAAGATACTCTGGTTGAAGAAAATCCTCCAAAAATTGCTGGAATTAAGTATACCGAAAAAGATATCAAGGTAGATTCTGGAGCTGTAGAAGCCAGACATTTTGAAAAGGATTTCAACAAAAAATATAACGATAAGGACTTTGTTTACGAATACAAAGAACCCGAAAAAAGCTGGTGGGATCATTTTAAACATTGGCTCGCTAGACAAATTGCCAATTTGTTTAATTTCGGAAGCGTAAAATCATCTCTAAACTTTATTTCAATTTTGTTTAGAATAATTGCTGTTCTGGTTGTTATACTTTTAATATACTTTATTGTCAAGGCATTAATCAAACGAGAAGGAATGTGGATTTTTGGAAAGAATGCCGACAAAAGAGCTTTGTTTTATTCTGATGCCGAAAAAAATATCCATCTTTTAGATTTTGAAAAACTTATTAAAGAAAGCATCGAAGCTGGCGAAAAGAGGATTGCCGTGCGATATTATTATTTATGGCTTTTAAAAGTAATGGCGCAACATCATTATATTGAATGGGATATCGAAAAAACCAATTCGGATTATTTGTACGAACTGCATAATCCTGCTCACAAAGAAGAGTTTACTTATCTTTCTTATCTGTACAATTATATTTGGTATGGTGAATTTGAAATTGATGATGCAACATTCAGAAAGACAGAAAATAGATTTAAAAAAGCATTAAAAACCTTTGGCAATGGATAATAAAGTTAAAATATACATTGCTATTCTGGTTTTAATTTTCGGAATAACATTGCTCGTAGACAAAGGACAGCCAAAACCTATTGATTGGAGTCCAACGTATTCTGTTGAAGATAAAATCCCGTTTGGATTATACGTTTTCGACCAAGAAGCTGACGGTATTTTTAAGCAGAAAGTAGAAAGAATTTCTACGCAGACGCCTTATGAATATTTGGATTCTCAATATAATTCTAGCGAAAATGTACAAACCTATAAAGTTAAAGGTACTTTTATGAATATTTCTGAAGTCGATAATATTGACCAGCAATCCATGAAAGAAATTCTATATTTTGTTTCTCACGGGAATAATGCTTTTTTGAGTATGAAAGTCTTCCCGAAAGTATTGCTAGATTCTTTGAAAATAGAACTGAAAACCGATTTTATGCCCAATGACAGCATCTCGGTTTGGATGGCAAACAAAAAAGCTGGCGCAAAAAAATATACTTTTAATACTGGATTAAGTGATTATTTTTCTAAAATAGACACTTTAAACACAAAGGTTTTGGGATACCAAATGAACCGTAAAAAGGAAAAACAGATTAATTTTATTGAAGTCCCTTATAAAAACGGCTATCTCTATCTGCATACGCAGCCAGTGGCTTTTACCAATTACAATCTGCTGAAAAAAGATCATTATCAATATGCAGAAAATATTCTTTCTTATATTCCGAAAGGAAACGTATTCTGGTACAATAAAACTCTTAATGATAAAAGGATTTCGAGTTCTCCGATGCGATATATCTGGAGTCAGCCCGCGTTAAAATCGGCTTGGTATTTAGGTTTAATCGGAATTCTTATTTTTATGATTTTCAATGCAAAACGCAAGCAGCGAATCGTTCCGATCATAAAACCATTGCAGAATCTAACCGTTGATTTTACCAAAACAATTGGAAATTTATATTATCAAGAAGGCGATCATACCAATATTATTGATAAAAAGATTATTTACTTTTTAGAAAAAATCAGAACCGATTATCTGCTTGACACCAGCAAACTTGATGACGATTTCATAATGAAATTGCATTATAAAACAGGAAAAGACGAAAAAGATATTCGCGATGTGGTTCAGTTAATCAACGATCACAGAAATAGTTATCATGGAAGTCTAGAAGAAGATTTGATTAAAATAAATACAGCAATAGAAAAGATTTTACATTAAAATTCTAAACGAAATTCAAAAAGAAAATAGACCAAATTATGGACGATATCAATACAACATCAAACGAAATCACAAATGAAAATGTGAATTTTGAAACAAGAATTAATTTAGGACCGCTTTTAGATCACGTAAATACGATCAAAAAAGAAATCGAAACCGTAATCGTAGGACAGCATAAAATGGTAGATCAGCTTTTGGTTGCTATTTTGTCAAACGGTCACGTACTTTTAGAAGGTGTTCCAGGAGTTGCCAAAACCATTACGGCAAAATTATTGTCTAAAACCTTAAATATTGGTTTCAGCAGAATCCAATTTACTCCCGATTTAATGCCTTCAGATATTTTGGGAACTTCTATTTTCAATCTGAAAAACTCAGAATTTGAATTCAAAAAAGGACCAATTTTTTCTAATCTAATTTTAATTGATGAGATCAACCGTGCTCCTGCAAAAACACAAGCCGCGCTTTTTGAAGTAATGGAAGAACGCCAGATTACAATTGATGGTTCTGCTTATCAATTGGAAGCGCCATTTTTGGTTATCGCAACTCAGAATCCTATAGAGCAAGAAGGAACTTATCGTTTACCTGAGGCGCAATTGGACCGTTTCCTTTTTAAAATTACAATTGATTATCCGAAATTGAACGAAGAGATTTTAATCATTCAGAGAGAACATTCGTTGCAAGATCACGGAAAGCTGGATGCTATTAAAACGATTCTTTCTGGTGAGGAAATTAAAGAATATCAAGGTTTGGTAAAACAAATTAGAGTAGAACAAAACTTGTTGGAATACATTGCCCGAATTGTAGTAAATACTCGCGAAAATGCCTTTTTATATCTTGGCGCTTCGCCTCGTGCTTCTATCGCGATTTTGAACGCCGCAAAAGGTTTTGCTGCAATCCGCGGGCGTGATTTTGTAACGCCAGAAGATGTTAAAGAAGCCGCAATTCCAGTTTTACAGCACCGTGTGATTGTAGCGCCAGAACGCGAAATGGAAGGCATTACAAGTCCAGAAATCATTAAACAAATTATTGAAACGGTAGAAATTCCGAGATAATTATGAATTGTGAATGGTTAATGGTGAACAAACTTAAAAGTTAAATTGTCACCCTAAGCGAAGTCGAAGAGCGCAAAGAGCTTCGACTCCTCGCAACCTGACAAAGAAAAGCAAAACCTGAAACTTGAAACTTGAAACAATAAAAAACAAAAAAACATTGAAAACAACTAAACTTCTTATATCATTCTCCCTTCTGTTGCTGCTTGTTTTTCAATCTGCAGATGCTGTCGTTTTAGAAACCCAAAAAAAATCTTTTTATTTCAAAAACGACAAACAGGAAATTGAAATTTTAGTAAAGAAATTATACGAATGGGTTGAAACTAAAAATAGCAATAATGATTTCAATCCTATTTCAAACAAAAAAGGAGATAAATACATTGGCTTAGATTTAAACTCACATAAAAAAAGATTGGAAGAACTGAAGAAAACCAATTTCTTTTCGCAACAGTTTTTAGACAATTACAATAAAATCGCTTTAAGAATAGACTCAAATCTTAAAACTAAAAAAATAGAATGGCTTGAGGGAGATTTACCTCCATTTGGAAGCGATTCTAATCCGTGGTGCAATTGCCAAGACAGCCCAGAAAATTTTTGGAAAACAATGACGATCAACCATCTGAAGATTGAAAACGATAAAGCGTCTTTTGATTGGACTTGGTCGTGGAAGGGCGATTTTAAATACAAAGTGAAAACCATTAAAGAAAGAGGAGTTTGGAAAATAGCTTCTTTAGAAGGCTTTGATTTTAATGACTTCACTAAAATTTATTAGAAAAACATAAAACCGAAAAAACTTGAAATTCATAAAAAGTCTATATCTGAACAATTTCTTTTTCTATGTACTCATTGGCATTATAGGATTGTTTGTCTGCGCTTTTATTTTTCCGAATATGTATAATGCTGTGTGGCTGCTTGTTTTGGGTTTAGTTACTTTTTTAGGGCTTGACATTTTGCTTTTATACTTGGCAAGAACAGGACTCGAAGCTGAAAGAATTACGCCAGAAAAATTATCAAATGGTGATTTAAATCCGATAAAAATTAATTTAAAAAACCATTATACTTTTCCCGTTTCGGTTAAAATTATTGATGAAATTCCGTTTCAATTTCAAGTTCGAGATTTCAAAATTGTAAAAACAATAAAAGCAGCGACGCAAAAAGAAATTGGTTATGATCTTCGCCCGACAGAACGCGGAGAGTACCATTTTGGTTCTCTAAACATTTATGTTTCATCTCCATTAAGACTCATTTCCAGAAGATTTATTTTTGATAAAGATCAAATGGTTCCGACCTACCCTTCTTATATTCAGTTAAGAAAATACGATTTGATTGCTTTTTCGAATAACTTATTTCAATACGGAATCAAAAAAATACGACGAATCGGTCATACAATGGAATTTGAACAGATTAAAGAATATGTTCAAGGCGACGATTTGCGAACTTTAAACTGGAAAGCTACAGCCAAAAGAAATTCGCTTATGGTCAATCAGTTTCAAGACGAGAAATCGCAATCTGTCTATATGGCAATTGATAAAGGGCGCGTTATGCAAATGCCTTTTGACGGATTAAGTTTATTGGATTATGCGATTAATTCGGCTTTGGTTTTATCCAATGTCATCCTGAAAAAGCAAGATAAAGCAGGACTTTTTTCTTTTTCTAAAAAAGTAGAAAACAGAGTTTTTGCCGAAAGAAGAGGTTCGCAAATGCAAAAAATCCTAGAAACTTTGTACAATGTAAAAACCGATTTCTTCGAAAGTGATTACAGCAGATTGTATGTCGACATTAAGAAAAACATCAATCAGAGAAGTTTAATAATTTTGTACACCAATTTTGAAACCATGGACGGTTTAAATCGTCAATTACCTTATTTAAAAGGAATTGCCAAAAGCCATTTATTGGTTGTAGTTTTCTTTAGCAATACAGAATTGAACAGCATCATCAATAAAAAAACCACTACAATTCAGGAAGTTTATGACAAAGTAATTGCCGAAAAATTCATGTTCGAAAAACGCCTAATCGTAAACGAATTGAAGAAATATGGAATCCATTCTGTCTTAACGCAGCCAGAAAATCTTACGCTTGACGCCATTAATAAATATTTGGAGATTAAATCGAGAGGAATTTTATAGTCTTGCTTAATCTGTTAACTTATGGTTATTTTACAGATTGGCTTTACTATTATCTCCATTATTAAATTAGTTTTGAAAGAAAATAACAATCTAAGTACACCAAATTAAAACAGATAAAAATGAAAAAAACAATTCTAATTCTGTTCGTATTATTAGGCATTCAATCTCAAGCGCAAAAACCAGAAAATATCATCATCATTACAACAGATGGTTTTAGATGGCAGGAAGTTTTTAAAGGAATTGATCCTGCAATTGCCAATGACAAAAAATTCAATCAGGGAGACAGTGCTTACATTTATAAAAAATATAGCAATTCTGACATAAAAGAAGCACGTAAAAAACTAATGCCTTTTTTCTGGTCTGAAATTGCTTCTAAAGGTCAGATTTATGGAAATCGAGATTTAGGAAACAAAGTTGATGTTGCCAATCCGTACTGGTTTAGCTATCCTGGTTATAGCGAAATCATGACTGGAAATGTCGATTTAAAAGTCAACTCAAACGGATACAAAGCCAATCCAAACGTAAATGTTTTAGAATTTTTAAATCAGCAATCTAAACTAAAAGGCAAAGTTGCCGCTTTTGGCGCATGGGATGCTTTTGACCGAATTTTAAATGAAGAAAGAAGCGGTTTTCCTGTAATTTCAGCCTTTGACAAAGTAGGCGGAAATAAACCAACAGCAGCTCAACACTTATTAAATGAGATGCGTGACAACTCATATAAACCATTTCATATGGATGAATGCCTAGATGTTTTTACGCATTATCAAGCTTTAGATGAACTAAAAAATAAAAAGCCAAAAGTGCTTTATATTGCATACGGAGAAACCGACGAGTGGGCACATCATGGGCAATACCGTTCGTATTTGGACGCAGCCAATCAAGTTGACAAATGGATTCAGGAAATCTGGAATTTTGTTCAAAATGATCCACAATACAAGAACAAAACTACTTTATTCATAACCGTAGATCACGGACGCGGCGACAAAGTAAAATCGCAATGGACAGATCACGGTTCTGATGTTCCTGGAGCTTCAGAAATTTGGTTTGCCGCAATGGGACCTGAAATCGCTCCAAAAGGCGAAATAACAACACAATCTCAATTCTATCAAAAACAATTTGCTCAAACTTTAGCAAAATTGATGGGATATAATTTCAAAACCGATCATCCTGTAGAAACTGAGATTAAAGAAGTTTTTGAGAAATAGTTTTTTATAGCCACGAATTCACGAATTTTATTTTGATTATGAAACCAAATAATTCGTGAATTCGTGGCTATTTTAAATTATTGCGAGAAGAAAAAAACTCAGTACCTTAGCGCCTTAGAAACTTAGCATCTCAAAAAAAAATGAAACAAATTACTTCAGTTCAAAATCCGTTTATCAAATCTTTGGTTTTACTTCAAGAAAAAGCCAAGGCCAGAAAACAAAGCGGAACATTTTTGATTGAAGGACAACGCGAAATTTCACTAGCCATAAAAGGCGGTTATGAAATCGAAACAGTTCTATTTTTACCTGAATTAGTTTCAGAATCAGAAATCAATAAATTAATACAAGCTCCTTTTCAGATTATCGAAATCAATAGAGAAGTTTACCAAAAACTGGCGTATCGCGACACTACAGAAGGTATTTTAGCCGTTGCTAAAACCAAATCCTTAAAATTATCTGATTTAAAACTATCTGATAATCCATTAATTTTGGTTGTAGAATCTTTAGAAAAACCTGGAAATATTGGTGCTGTTTTACGAACTGCCGATGCTGCCAATTTAGATGCAGTTTTGATCGCCAATCCAAAAAGCGATTTATACAATCCAAATATTGTCCGTTCGAGTGTTGGTTGCCTTTTTACGAATCAGATTGCAACTGGAACAACAGCAGAAATTATTGCTTTCTTGAAAGAAAAAAAGATTAATTTCTACAGCGCCACTTTACAGAATTCCACTTCATATCATACCCAGAATTTCACAACTCCAACCGCTTTAGTTGTGGGTACAGAAGCAACTGGTTTAACGCAAGAATGGCGTGACGAAGCAACTCAAAACATCATTATTCCAATGCAAGGAGAAATCGACAGCATGAATGTTTCTGTCGCTGCCGCTATCTTAATTTTTGAAGCAAAAAGACAAAGAGGATTCTAATTTAAAAGGTGTAAAGGAACAAAGATGCAAAAGTTCTGAGGTTCAAATTAAAAGTCTTCAACTTTTAATTTTTAATCTTTAATTTTTAATTTAAAAAAACGACTGCTTCAATGTCTAGCTAAGCAGAGTCGAAGCCTTATTCCTACATGGAAAATCTAAAATCTGCACTCTAAAATCAACAATCTAAAATCTTGTGTATGTTCAAACTAATTCTTATTTTTAGTACTTGAACTATGCCGTTATGACAGAAATAGATATCGAAAAAGAAAACAAAGCTATTGCGCAGGAATACAAGGAATTACTTCGAATAAGTTACCAAACTTTAACCCCAGCAGACAAAAAATTAATTAGAAAAGCATTTGATGTTGCCGTCGATGCGCACAAAGAGCAGAGACGTAAATCGGGCGAAGCTTATATCTTTCATCCTATTGCAGTTGCAAAAATTGTTGCCTCAGAAATTGGTCTGGGAGCGACCTCTATCGCTGCGGCTTTACTTCACGATGTTGTAGAAGATACGCCAATGACCGTTGAAGACATTGAGCGTTTGTTTAATCCTAAAGTGGCACAGCTGGTTGAAGGACTTACGAAAATCTCATTAGTTCAAAAAGATTTGAATGCCTCGATGCAGGCTGAGAATTTCAGAAAAATGATTCTGACGCTGAATGATGATGTTCGTGTAATTTTAATTAAACTTGCCGATCGTCTTCATAACATGCAAACCATGGATTCGATGGCGGAATACAAACAGACCAAAATCGCATCTGAAACTTTATACATTTATGCTCCTCTAGCCCATCGTTTGGGACTTTATAACATTAAAACCAAATTGGAGGATTTAGGATTAAAATATACTGAGCCTGCAGTCTATGATGACATTGTAAGCAAAATTCGCGAAACTAAAGAACAGCAGGACGCATACATCAAAGACATTTCGGAGGTTTTGAAGAAATCTTTAGACAACGAAGGCATAGATTATATTATCAAAGGCCGACCAAAATCGATTTATTCTATTCGTCGAAAAATGCGTGCGCAAAACGTAACATTTGATGAAGTTTATGATAAGTTCGCACTTAGAATTGTGTACAAAGCCGATCCGCATGAAGAAAAATTCATAGCCTGGAAAATATATTCTATCGTAACAGACCATTATAGACCGAGTCCGAGCCGTTTGCGTGACTGGATTTCATCTCCAAAATCAACTGGTTATGAAGCCCTTCACATCACCGTTATGGGGCCAAAAGGACGTTGGGTTGAAGTTCAGGTGCGAAGCGAGCGTATGGACGAAATCGCCGAAAAAGGTTACGCAGCTCATTACAAATATAAAAATGGAGCAACAGAAGAAAGCGGTTTGGACACATGGCTAAACTTACTACGTGAAGCTTTGGAAAACCCAGAAACCAATGCAGTTGATTTTGTGGAAGATTTCAAAATGAATTTGTATTCTAAAGAAATCTTCGTATTTACTCCAAAAGGAGAAATTAAATCGTTGCCAAAAGGTGCCACTTCTCTTGATTTTGCTTTCAGTATTCACTCTGAAATTGGAATTAAAACTCGCGGAACTCGTGTAAACGGACGTTTAGTTCCGTTGAATTATGAACTAAAAAGTGGTGATCAGGTCGAAGTAATTACTTCTCCAAACCAGAAACCAACGGTAAACTGGTTGGAATACGTAACAACTTCGAGAGCTAAAAATAAAATCAAAAACGTTCTGAACGAGAACACCAAAAAAATTGCAGAAGAAGGAAAAGAATTACTGGTTAGAAAATTAAAACACCTAAAAGTTACCTTTAACGAACAGGTTACAAATGAGTTAGTAAATTTCTTTAAACTAAAAACCAGTTTGGATTTATTTTATAGAGTTGGAATTGGTGCTATTGAAAATCAGCAGTTAAAAGATTATGCCGCGCAGAAAAGCAATTCGTTTATCAATTTCTTCAAAAATAAAATTAAACGAAATAAAGATACTGCAGCCGAAGATATTCACAAACCAGTTATCAGCAGCAATTACGACATGCTGGTTTTTGGAACTGAACATGACAAATTAGATTATAAACTTTCGCAATGCTGTAACCCTATTCCTGGTGATGATGTTTTTGGTTTTGTGACTATAAATGAAGGAATAAAAGTGCATAAAAAAGACTGTCCGAATGCAATCGGAATGCAGTCTAACTATGCTTACAGAATCATGAGTGCCAAATGGATTGATTCTTCACAAGAGGAATTTAAAGCCATTATCAATATTACAGGAATGGATGTTTTAGGACTTACCAACCAACTTACACGAGTAATTTCGAATAATATGAGCGTTAATATTCAAAGTATTTCCTTGAGTACAGACGCAGGAATTTTCCACGGTCAGATTGCGGTAATTGTAAAAAACAATACCATTTTAAAGAAAATGATCAATGCCATTAAGAAAATTGACGGGGTAGATAAAGTTACTAGAGAGTATAGAACCTAACTTTTTAGGGAAACTATAAGAATTTTGTAACGAAACTTTAAACCCGAAACTTTTATTCATTAAAAATAAAAAATTATCTTTGCCGGATATGACACTTATTTCAACTGACAACACTAAGAATCAAGAAATTGTAAAAAATGTTTTTACACTATATCTTGAACAAAAAGGGCATCGCAAAACTCCTGAGCGTTATGCTATACTTCAGGAAATTTACGATAGCGAAGAGCATTTTGATATTGAAAACCTCTATATCAAAATGAAAAACAAAAACTATCGTGTGAGTAGAGCTACTTTATACAACACGATTGAGTTATTGTTGGACTGCGCTTTGGTTAGAAAACATCAATTTGGACAAAATCAGGCTTACTACGAAAAATCATATTTTGATAAACAGCATGATCACATCATTATGACAGATTCGGGAGAAGTAATTGAATTTTGCGATCCAAGAATTCAAACCATCAAAAAGACTATTGAAGAAATTTTTGATATTGAAATCACTAATCATTCGCTTTATTTCTACGGAAACAAAAAGCAAAATTCAAATTCATAGTCTATTCAACTAGACTTTTTCAAAAAAAAAAATAAAAAAAAGAAAATTAACTACATAATCAGTAGGACAACTTTGATTGTCCCAACGCAAATTAAAACAGAATGACCGTAGATTTATTACTAGGATTACAATGGGGAGATGAAGGTAAAGGAAAAATTGTAGACGTACTTACCTCAAATTATGATATTATTGCACGTTTTCAAGGAGGACCAAATGCAGGACATACATTAGAATTTGACGGAATTAAACACGTACTTAGAACAATCCCTTCTGGAATTTTTCATAAAAACTCAGTAAATGTTATCGGAAATGGTGTTGTAATTGATCCTGTAGTTTTTCAAAAAGAAATTGAAGGTTTAGAGAAATTCAACCTTGATATCAAAAGCAAATTAATCATTTCGAGAAAAGCACATTTAATTTTACCAACTCACCGTTTATTAGATGCTGCTTCTGAAGCTTCTAAAGGTAAAGCTAAAATTGGTTCTACTCTTAAAGGAATTGGGCCAACTTACATGGACAAAACGGGTAGAAATGGTTTACGTGTTGGAGATATTGAATTAGAGGATTTTAAAGAGCGTTACAGAGCTTTAGCTGACAAACACGAAGCTATGATTGCTTTTTATGACGTTAACATTCAATACAACTTAGCTGAATTAGAAAAAGAATTCTTTGAAGCTGTCGAAGAATTAAAAAAATTAGATTTCATTGATAGTGAAGAATACATGCACCAAGCTCAAAAAGCTGGAAAATCTATTCTTTGCGAAGGAGCTCAAGGATCTTTATTAGATGTTGATTTCGGAACTTATCCTTTCGTAACTTCATCAAACACTACTGCTGCTGGAGCTTGTACAGGTCTAGGAATTGCTCCTAACAAAATCAAAGAGGTTTACGGAATTTTCAAGGCTTACGTTACACGTGTTGGTAGCGGACCTTTCCCAACTGAACTTTTTGACGAAGTTGGCGCTACAATGGCAAAAGTAGGTAACGAATTTGGTTCTGTAACAGGAAGACAAAGACGTTGCGGATGGTTAGATCTTGTTGCTTTAAAATATGCAGTTCAAGTTAACGGAGTTACTCAGTTAATGATGATGAAAGGTGACGTTCTTTCTGGTTTCGAAACTTTGAAAGTTTGCACAGAGTACAACTACAAAGGACAAAACATTTCTCACTTCCCTTATAACATTGAACCAGAAAACGTTACTCCAATTTACAAAGAGTTTAAAGGATGGAAGCAAGATTTAACAGGATTGACAACTTACGATCAATTGCCAATTGAGCTAAAAGAATATATTGAGTTTATTGAAAAAGAAATCGAAGTGCCAATCAAAATCGTATCGGTTGGACCAGATAGAAAACAAACAATAACAAAATAATACATTTAAACGCTCTGATTATCAGAGCGTTTTTTTTTGACTATTACCGACATGAGAAAAAATCCAGAAATTGAGATCACAGAAACCAAATTGTTATCCGACAATTGGTATATATTAAACAAAGTTACTTTTAACTATAAAAAAGAAAATGAAAAAGTAGAATCACATATTCGTGAAGTTTATGACCGCGGAAATGGTGCTGGAATTTTACTATATAATTCAGCAAAAAAGACAGTTATTCTAACGCGTCAGTTTCGTTTGCCAACTTATCTTAACGGAAATAAAACGGGAATGATGATTGAAGTTTGCGCCGGTCTTTTGGACAAAGACAATGCAGAACAAGCTATAATTCGTGAGACAGAAGAAGAAACAGGCTATCGATTAAAAAAAGTTCAAAAAGTTATTGAAACGTATATGTCACCAGGTTCCGTAACAGAGATTTTGTATTTATTTGTTGGCGAATATGACGAAAGCATGAAAGTAAGTTCTGGTGGTGGACTTGACGCAGAACAAGAAAACATCGAAGTTTTAGAATATACTTTTGATGAAGCTTACGCTATGATTGAATCTGGAGAAATTACTGATGCTAAAACTATTATGCTTTTGCAGCATGCAAAAATTAAAGGCTTGATTTAAAAGTTTTTTGAGTATTTTAGATGAATCAAAAAATCTAAAATGCTCAAATTCAAAATAGCTCTGGTTTTCTTTTTGCCGCTTTTTGTTTTTTCTCAAAACGAAAAATGGCCAGCAGAAAAACTCAAGCAAGATTTAACCATTTTTAAAGAAATAAGAGAAAAAGCCAATTCTGGACTTTATAAATACAGAACAAAACAGCAGATTGACAGTATTTATTCTTGGGCTTTTTCGCAAATCAATACGCCCAAAAGCCTTATAGAATTTTATAAAATAGTTTTGCAGATTACCGATTTTGAAGGAAGTCTGCATAACGACACTACACTTCCTGAAGATTTTGAAAAGAAATATTCATCGGGAAATGTTTTCTTTCCTTTTCCTGTAAAACTTATTAATAGTCGGCTGATCCTTAATTTTGAAAATACTCAAATTCCGCTGGGATCTCAAATTTGTAGCATTAACGGAATCAAAACTTCAAAACTGCTTTCATCTTTCTACAAATACTACACCACCGACGGTTATAACATCACAGGGAAATCAATTGGAATTGGGAGTTCTTTTGCCAAATATTTTGAAATGGAATATGGTCCGCAAAAGAGATTTATAGTAGAATATTCGCTTCCAAATCAAACCAAAAGATTAAAAAAAACAGTTTCAGCTGTTTCAAACGAAATTCGAAAAGAGAATTTCAAAAATCGCCATTCACTTCCCATTGATAGTTTACAATACAACCGTGCAAAGGATAAATATTCTTTTAAAATTATCTCCAATAATACAGCTTTACTTTCTGTCCATACTTTTGTAATTGGCCGAAACGCAAAACATAAAGAACATTTGGCTTATAAAAAATACCTAGACAGTTGTTTTAATTATCTTTCAAAAAACAATCAGATAAAGAATTTAATTGTTGATGTAAGAAATAATGGCGGTGGAACTGATCCTAACGACATTGTTACCTTTTCTTATTTAGCAGAAAAACCGTTTCGTGAAAATGCATCTGCTTATGTCAATTTTCAAGAAGTTCCTTTTTCTGAATATTTAGTTTATGAAGAAACTGAACCGCAGAAAAAACAGGAAGAAAAAAAGGATTTTGAAGATGAATTGAAAGAAGAATTTCCAAAGTCGGAAAACGGGAAATACATTCAAGACGAAAAATTCAACCCATTATTACAGGCTGATAAAAACAGTTTTAAAGGTCAGATTTATTTATTAATAAGTCCAAGAATTGCTTCTGCAGGCTCCTTATTTGCTTCTTTGGTTGCAGGAAACACAAATGCAATTGTTGTTGGCGAAGAAACTATGGGCGGTTATTTCGGTCATAATGGCCACACTCCTATTGAATACGAATTGCCCAATACCAAAATTAAAACACAATTTTCGATTGTAAATCTAGAACAAGATGTTCCTAAAAAGCCCAATCAGATTTTTGGAAGGGGCATAATTCCAGATTATGAAGTGAAGCAGACTTTTGAAGATTTTATGAAAAACAGAGATACGCAATTGGAATATACTTTGAAATTGATTGAGGAATAAATTGAATATTTTTGGAAATTTTCTTCATCAGAACACAATTTAAAATTCCTGAATACTCAAACAAAATTCTGATTATAAATCACTTAACTTTTTAATTTTTCTAAAAACAAAGCTATATTACCAACACTTCAGAAGAAAAATGAGCTATTTGAAATTTCTAAATGAAAATCCCGAAACCAATTCAAAAAATTATGTAACCCTTTTCAGCTATCAGATGTATAACTTTATATTCATAAAAATACCAACCTATGAAAAAGTTATATTACACAGCAAACGCCCTACTGATTTTAATGTTAGTCTTATTAGGTTCTTGCAAAAAAACCGATACTATAACATTGACTGAAAATAAAAAAGAAAAAAAGAAAGTAATTGAATATAAAAAGCCAGAAACAGTTTCTTATCAAATCACAAATACAAAAGAATGGCTGAAACTAAATGAAGCTGACAGTTCTAAAATGGATATTGTTTACGCTTTAAACAGAACAGATAAAACCAATTTTAAAAAACTGGATTCTGTTGTAATTCCAGCAGATTTTAGCGGAGATTTGGTTTATTATCTTCCATTTCCATTACACGTTTCTGCATTAGAAGAAGTTTCAAAAATTATCCTTTTTTCTTATCCGATGCAGACCTTTGCCGCTTACGAAAATGGTGAACTGGTGCGTACGGGTCCAACCAATATGGGAAGAAAAAAAGATCCTACTCCTACCGGATTATTTTTCACCAATTGGAAAGCAGAAAAAACAACCAGTACATTTAACGATGAGTGGGAACTAAAATGGAACTTTAATATTGAAAATAAACTAGGAGTTGGCTTTCATCAATACGATTTGCCAGGATATCCAGCTTCTCATTCTTGTTTGAGATTATTAGAAAAAGATGCCAAATATCTTTACACTTTTGCTGACGAATGGATTCTAAAAGACAAAGAAAATGTAAAAGTAAAAGGAACTCCTGTTGTAGTTTTTGGAAGTTATGATTTTGACGGACCAAAACCTTGGCTAAAATTAGCATCAGATCCTGAAGCTCTAAATATTCCAGAATCTGAAATTGAAAATCAGGTAAAACCGTTTTTAAAAGAGATTTTAGAAAATCAAAATCTACGAGAAGCCGAGCCTACAAAAACAATATAAATATACTCTCGATATAAAAATCAGCTGAAATGATATACTTTATTTCAGCTGATTTTTTTTATGTTTATTGAATATTTGGCTAAAGCTCAACACTTAACTATTATAAACCTCCAGCTCAAGCTGGAGGCAATTTATAAAGTTCAAACCTCCGAACTTTGAACCTTTGCCTCTTTGCTCCTTTGCACCTAAAAAAAGAAAAAAACTTAGAATCTCAGAAGCTTAGAATCTTAGCAACTTAAAAAAATAATCCATAAATAAGCGATCGTTCATTTATTATTTATATCTTTGTGCCATAATTAATTAGAATTATGAGAACAAGAGATATTAATAAAGAAGAAATTGTAAAACAAAAAGCAATAGAAATGATCGTTAACCAAGGCATAGAAGGCTTTGGAATGAACCGTTTGGCAAAAGAATGCGGAATATCTGTTGCTACACTTTATATTTATTATTCAGACAAGGAAGATTTGATTCGCAAAATTGGAATCGAAATTGGCCAAAATTTCTTTGAAAAGATGTTTGATGGCTTCTCTACAAATATGTCTTTCAGAGACGGATTACGAAATCAATGGGAAAATCGTATTTATTTCAACCAAAATTTTACGCTACAGGCTAACTGTTTTGAACTGTTAAGGCATTCTACATATGGTGATGCAATCATACAAGAAGTGACGGGAGAATACAAACAAATGATGACTGAATTTATGCTGTCGGCAATTGAGAGAAAAGAACTTATCTCTGTTCCTTATGAAGTCTTTTGGAGCATTGCTTACGGTTCGCTTTATTCTCTTCTAGAATTTCACAGAGACGGAAAATCAATGTCTGGAAAATCTTTTGTTCTTAAAGAAGAAATTAAAAATGAAGCTTTTAATCTGGTTTTAAAAGCGCTGACTCCATAAGTAAATCTCAAATTCCAAATTCCAAATTCCAATCTTGGAACCAAAAGGCAAACTCCAAAAACTAAATTCCAAAAACTAAATTCTCAATACTTTATCACTCTGTGCAAAGTGACAAAGCAATTACAATAATATTAATTTAAATAAAATGAAAAATTCAATTATAGAAAATAAAAAAATTGCCATTATTGGCGGTGGTCCAGTTGGATTGACAACTGCTAGAATTCTTCAAATTAATGGTGCTGATGTCACAGTTTACGAAAGAGATATAAATGCTCAAGCTAGAACTTCGGGTGGAACTCTTGACATTCACTCAGATTCTGGCCAGTTTGCCATTCAGAAGGCAGGTTTAATGGATGAATTCTACAAATATGCTCGACCAACTGGAGAAAAAATGGCCGATATGGACGGAAACATAACTTCTGACGAAATGCCAGATGAAACCAACGCTTTTTCACGTCCAGAAATTGACCGAAATGATCTTAGAAAAATTATGCTAGATAACCTTAAAGAAGGAACAGTTGTTTGGAACAGTCAACTGGTTAACATCGAAAAAACAGAAAACCAATATATTTTGGAATTTAAAAATGGAACAAAAACAACTGCTGATTTTGTTATTGTTGCCAATGGCGGAAGATCGAATGCACGAAAATTTGTAAGCGACCAAGAACCTCAGCTTTCTGGAGCTTATATTATTCAAGGCGAAATTACAAATCCCGATCAAGATTATCCTGAATTTAAACCGAAATACGGCAACGGAAATGTAATGGCAATGGGTGAACACAAAATGTTTTATACTCACACCATGCGCGACGGTTCTGTGCATTTTGGGGTTTCTTTTAAAGCTGATGAAGATTGGATTTCAAACCATGGAATCAACTTTGAAGACGATAAAGCTGTAATTGCTTTTTTAAATGAAACTTTTAAAAACTGGAGCGATGATTACAAAAAATTCTTTGCCTTATCGACTGATTTTTCAGGGTTGCCTTTGAGACTCTTTTCGTTAGAAGAACCTTGGAAAGAACATTCCAACATTACTCTTGTTGGTGATGCCGCACATCTAATGCCTCCTTTTGCTGGCGAAGGAGTAAATATGGGATTGTTTGACGCTTTTCATCTAACGCAAAATTTAACCAACCGAAAATTCGAAACCATTGATGAAGCAATCGCTGATTACGAGAAAAAAATGTTTGGTTATGCTTTAGAAGCGCAACGTATGACGAAAAAAATGGAAGATTTATTGCATTCTGATATTGTGGCTGAAGATATTTTAAATAGTAGATTCTAATTAAAGTAAGATAATAAAATTAAAAAAGGCGTAAGAAAAAAATCTTACGCCTTTTGTTTTATATCAAAACTTAAAATTATCTAGAATAATTCGGAGCTTCTTTTGTAATTGTTACGTTATGCGGGTGGCTTTCAGTGATTCCGCTTGAAGTGATTCTTACGAAACGACCTGTTTCTTGTAAAGTAGGAATATCTTTTGAACCACAGTATCCCATACCCGCACGGAGACCACCAATAAACTGAAGCATACTTTCGTTTAATTCTCCTTTGTAAGGCACACGTCCAACGATTCCTTCTGGAACTAGTTTTTTAACATCGTCTTCAACATCTTGGAAATAACGATCTTTAGAACCTGTCTGCATTGCTTCAACAGATCCCATTCCGCGGTAAGATTTGAATTTTCTTCCTTCAAAAATAATTGTTTCTCCTGGAGATTCTTTTGTTCCTGCTAATAATGAACCTAACATTACACAGTCAGCACCTGCAGCGATAGCTTTAGGAATATCTCCTGTATAACGAATTCCTCCATCTGCAATTACAGGAACTCCAGTTCCTTTGATTGCCGCAGCAACTTCTAAAACTGCTGAGAATTGAGGGAAACCAACACCTGCAACGATACGTGTTGTACAGATAGAGCCAGGACCGATTCCAACTTTTACTCCGTCTGCTCCATTTTCTACTAAATATTTAGCAGCTTCTGGAGTAGCGATGTTTCCAACTACTACGTCTATTTGAGGGAATTTTGCTTTTACTTCTTTTAATACATTTACTACACCTTCTGTGTGTCCGTGAGCTGTATCGATAATGATGGCGTCTACACCAGCAGCAACTAAAGCTTCTGCTCGTTGAACAGCATCTCCAGTAACTCCAATTGCAGCAGCCACTCTTAAACGGCCAAAAGAATCTTTGTTTGCGATTGGCTTTTGAGTCAGTTTTGTAATATCTCTGAAAGTGATTAAACCAACTAATTCGTTTTTATCGTTTACAACTGGTAATTTTTCGATTTTATGACCTTGCAAAACTACTTCTGCCTGCTCTAGTGAAGTTCCTTCAGAAACCGTTACTAAGTTTTGGCTTGTCATAACCTCAGCGATTGGTCTTGCTCCGTTTTTTTCGAAACGTAAATCACGGTTTGTAACGATACCTTTTAAGATTTTATTTTCGTCAACGATTGGAATACCACCGATTCCGAATTCTTTCATAGCGTTTTTAGCGTCAGCAATTGTAGAGTTCATTGGTAAAGTTACCGGATCGATAATCATACCTGCTTCTGCACGTTTTACTTTTCGAACTTTTCCTGCTTGCTGTTCGATAGTCATATTTTTATGTAAAACACCAATTCCGCCTTCTTGCGCCATAGCAATTGCCATTGCGCTTTCTGTAACTGTATCCATCGCAGCTGATACAATTGGAACGTTTAATGTAATGTTTTTTGAGAATCTTGATTTAATGCTCACTTCGCGAGGAAGCACATTCGAGTAGTTAGGTACTAATAATACATCGTCGTAAGTTAAACCTTCGCCGATAATCTTGGAGTTGTGTGCTATCATGGTGCAATTTCTAGTTGAATTGCGTGCAAATATAGTGAATAAATTGCTAACTTGAATACTAACTTATTCATAAATTTGTATTTACAGGAAAAGTCTTTCAAATTAAATTCCAATTTTTTTAAATTCCAAATTCCAAGTCAGATCAAAAAAAAGCTTTGCTTTTTGAGGAGTTTGGAATTTGGAATTTGGAATTTGGAATTTGGAATTTAAAAAAATTGGATTTTATCTATTCTTTATCTTGAAAAACAAAATTGATTCCGACCTGAAAGGCCGCACTGCTAGCTTTGGAGATATCTTTATATTCTAAAACATTATTGACCAAAGCATAAATATTTACTGGACCAATTGTTCCTGCAAGTCCTAAACCAATATTTGTATTTGAAAAAGTATCTAAAGTGTAAGTGGCTTTTAAATCTAATTTCTTAAAGATATTTCTTCGATAAAAAGCTGTCAGGGCAAATAGAGGTGTTCGAGGGGCTGACATTGCAAAAAGCTGTGCTCCAACCGCATTTTTATAATATTTATTAACTTTTCCATGACAATTGCATTCGTCATCGGGGCGAGCCTCTCCAAAAGAATATTGAATGGAAGAATACAATTTTGTCGGACGCCAAGTAGTGTACTTATTATAAAGTGTATCTCTTGGTATGGCTTTATCAAATTCGTTAAAGACATTTTCTGGATCGTCTGAGCCCAAAAAATCGGGATTAGCGCCATTGTATTGGTAAGTTCCTTTATACGTAATCGTTTCTATGTCTTTGGTCTGTCTCACAAAACCCAAATCTATAATACTTGCTGTTAGCTGTAAATTGTCTTTTATATAATAGGTAATTCCAGCATCAACGCCAAAACCTAGGCTTCCGTTAAAAAAAGTATTATTGGCAATATCGCGCGCTATATTTCCTTCGTATTCATCTTTAGTAAACCGAGCAATTCCAGAGGTTTTTAATTCTAAATTGGAAGAAATAATCTGGTTATAAAGGTTTGGAGTTCCAGGTTCTTGTCCTGTATATATATACCCTGAATTTTTGGTTGAAGTAGCATTTGCTCCACTCGAATAGATTTTGGCACGTCCTCCGTAGACAAATTTATCATTGACTTTTTTATGAAAACCTACATGAAAAACAGAAAGCACTTCGGCTTTCATATTTAAATCGCCTAGATTAAATGATTTTCCGATATAATTTCTATTTCCATCTAAAGCTAATAATGCGAGATCTTTTGGAACAAACATAAAAAAATCGAATTCCTGGTACAATCCGAACGAAATATAGGAACGACTTTCTCTTCCTCCTATTCTAAATCCGCCAGAAAATATTTCCAATTGCTGATTGGTCACAACTTTGTCATTGCTGGAAGATTTATTGATGACGTTTCTAACTTTTTGATTAAAATCGACACCATCATTGGCGAATAAATCATAAGCTGAGAAACTGCTAGAACCCACATTTGCTGAAATTCCAGATAAAACTGGAAATCCGAAATAATATTCATACGAAATATCTGCTCCAGGATTTACAAGCGAGGATTGCGGAATTGAAGTAAAGTTATATAACAGCTCTCTGTTTTGAGCAAAACAGGAAAGATGAAAAAATAAGCAAAGAATTAGTGCCTTTCTCATTCGATTACTAAATAAGCCGTTGCACTTGATCTTAATTTTAAATTTCCTGTACTCTCGCTATTCAATGGAGGTCCCGCAGCAATTATTACCACAAAGCCAATTTTTTGTGTTTGTTTTAAAAGATCTAATCGCGCGTTTTCAAAAACTTCTGTAGGGTATTTTATAACATTTGGAGTTCCTTTATAGGATGGAACTGTAAAAGAGATGGTTTGCAAAACCTGATTTTGGTCGTTAAGCAAAAGCATGTTTAAAACAAAAGCGCGGTCTATATTATTTTCGACTTCAAAATCAAAATCAGCTCTTTTGAGACGTTCAGTAAAAAATTTGTCTTTAAAAACATCAAAATCTCTAGAATCATAGCCAATGTTCGTTCCTCCATCATCTACAAGTCTACTTGCTGGAATGTCGAAATAAGCAAGGTTTGCGACAAAAACAGGTTCTAGCTTAAAATCATTTACTTGATCAAAATCTAAATCGCTTGAACAGGAAAATAATAAAAAGACTGAAAATAGTAAGCTGGAAATTTTACTTAGTGGTTTTGTCCTCATGATAATAGTTATATCAATACTAAATGTAACGCATTATGTTTACATTCATTATCTAAGATACGAAAAATAACTATTTTTTAATGGAACTTTCCAAACAATTTTGAAGCTTCGTTATAAGCGCTCTCGAAACTAAGAGAATTAAGTCCTGTTGCTTTTTTATTGGCTGTAAAATACGAAATCAGTTTTTCTGTCGGCATGTTTCCTGTCAGTTTATCGGTTGCCATTGGACAGCCTCCAAAACCTTGAATCGCACCGTCAAAACGTGTACAGCCTGCTTTTGCTGCGGCGTCGATTTTTTCGAACCAGCTTTCAGGAGTTGTATGAAGATGAGCGCCAAATTCAATTTCAGGATATTTCGGAATCAAATCTGAAAACAAATAGGTAATTACTTCTGGTGTAGAAGTTCCTACAGTATCAGAAAGCGATAGGATTTTCACGCCCATTCCAGCCAGTTTTTCAGTCCACTCGCCTACAATTTCAACATTCCACGGATCTCCATACGGATTTCCGAAACCCATAGAAAGATACGTAACCACTTCTTTGTTTTTCTTATCTGCCACTTCAAGAATTTCTTCAAGTGTAACCAATGATTCTGCAATAGTTTTGTGCGTATTACGCATCTGAAAGTTCTCCGAAATAGAAAAAGGAAAACCTAAATATTGAATCGGTTCGTAGTTTGCAGCTGTTATCGCACCTTGTGTGTTGGCAATAATTGAAAGTAGTTTGCTTGTTGTCTGCGAAAGGTCTAATTGCGCCAAAACCTCAGCAGTATCTTGCATTTGCGGAATAGCTTTGGGAGAAACAAAACTTCCAAAATCAATGGTGTCAAAGCCAACTCGCAACAAAGCCTGTATGTAAGTAACTTTATTTTTTGTTGGAATAAAGGTTTTGATACCCTGCATGGCATCTCTAGGACATTCAATGATTTTGATTTCTTTATTCAAAGCTTATTCTTTTGTAAAGGCTAAGTTAGTTTCTTTTTTAATGAAATAAAAGATAATTTTAGCTCAATCCGATTATTACTGAATATTGTAATAGCCAACAACATTACCTAAAAACGTAATATTTAAATATATTACCAAAAAGCGTAATAATAGATTTTATTACTTATATTTGTAATACAAAGTTTATAATTTTTTAATTATATTTGAGTTATGACTAGTGTAATTACAGCAGACATTATTGGTTCGAGACAGCAATCTGAACACTGGGTTGATGACCTAAAGAAAATTTTAGCGCCATTGGGCCATACGCCAAGTCAATGGGAAATTTACCGTGGAGATGAATTTCAGATTGAAGTGACAAATCCTGAAGATGCTTTGCTTACCGCAATTTTAATAAAGGCGCATTTAAGAACTATTAAATCTGATGCTCGCATGAGTATTGGTTTTGGAGATAAAACGCATAATGCTGAAAGAATATCTGAAAGCAATGGTTCTGCTTTTATACATTCAGGAGAGCTTTTTGAAACTTTAAAAAAACAGAAAGTCACATTAGCGCTTCGAATTGGAAATACTGATTTTGATGAAAAACTCAATTTAATGCTGCAGCTTGCATTGACCTTTATGGATAGCTGGCTGGTACAGTCGGCAGAATTTGTGGCATTGGCAATAGAAAATCCAACCTTGTCGCAAGAAGAGTTAGGCCAAAAATTAGGCATAAACCAAGCTGCTGTGAGCAGAAGACAAAAACGCGCTCAGTTTGATTTGGTTATGAATTTAGATCGTTATTTTAGAACACAGATAAAACAACTTGCCCCATGATTTTATTTATAAAACTTCTTCTCGCTCATTTATTAGGCGATTTTATCTGGCAGCCTAATTCTTGGGTTGCCGACAAAGAACTCAAAAAACATAAAAGTGTTTACTTATATATTCATATTTTACTGCATGGAGTTTTAGCAGCGGTCTTAGCGGGCGAAATCAATTTTATACCTTATGCAGCTGTGATCGCTGTTATGCACGGAATTGTAGATTTAATCAAACTGAATTTCCAGAAACCTAAAACCAAACGCACTTGGTTTGTAGTGGACCAAATTGCACATATTTTAATTTTAATTGGAATCGTACTTCTGTACGAAAATAAGCCAATACCTGATTTTTGGAATGACAATCAATTCTGGATTCTACTTGTCGGATTTTTATTGCTCACAAAACCAACCTCTATTTTTATAAAGACTATCATTTCAATCTGGGCGCCAGAAAGCAAAGACAGCAATGAGGATAATTCACTAATTGCTGCTGGAAATTATATTGGTATTTTAGAACGCTTATTTGTTTTCGGTTTTATTTTAACCGGACATTTTGAAGCAATCGGATTTTTATTGGCTGCAAAATCTATTTTCAGATTTGGAGATTTAAAAGAAGCCAAAGACCGAAAATTGACCGAATATGTTTTAATCGGCACTTTAATCAGCTTTGGAATTGCAATACTTGCTGGATTAACCGTTCAAGCCTTATTTTTACAATTGCTCTAAAACTTTTTTGTTGATTACTTTTATCAATGCTGGACCTTCATAAATAAATCCAGTGTACAATTGCACCAAACTTGCTCCTGCGTTTAATTTTTCAATTGCATCATCGGCAGAATGAATTCCTCCCACTCCAATAATCGGGAATGCTTTATTGCTTTTTTCTGAAAGAAAACGAATGACTTCTGTAGAACGTTTCGTTAATGGTTTTCCAGATAAACCTCCCATTTCTGTTTGATTAGCCGACTGTAAACCTTCTCTAGAAATAGTGGTATTTGTTGCAATTACACCTGCAATCTGAGTTGTTTTTACAATATCAATAATATCCAATAATTGCTCATCTGTTAAGTCTGGAGCAATTTTTAAAAGAATTGGTTTTACTTTTTGAGTGCTTGTTTTTTGCTTTTCGATATTTCTGTTCTGCAAAGTCTGCAATAAAGCTGTCAAAGGTTCTTTGTCTTGTAAAGCTCTTAAATTTGGCGTATTTGGCGAACTTACATTCACAACAAAATAATCTACATGATTAAAAAGCGCATCAAAACAAATGATATAATCTTTTACGGCATCTTCGTTATCGGTCACTTTGTTTTTTCCGATATTTCCTCCAATTAAAACACCTGAATTCTTTTTAAGACGCTCTACAGCTTCTAAAACTCCTCCATTATTAAACCCCATTCGGTTAATAATCGCTTGATCTTCTTTTAGACGGAATAAACGTTTTTTGGGATTTCCTTCTTGTCCAACTGGCGTTACAGTTCCAATTTCGATAAAACCAAAACCAAAATCGCCTAGTTCTTTATACAGTTTCGCATCTTTATCAAAACCTGCAGCAAGTCCAACTGGATTTTTGAATTTAATTCCGAAAACTTCTCTTTCTAATCGAGTGTCTTTTACTACATAAATCGATCTTATAATTGCCGAAACTCCAGGGATTTTTGAAATGAATTTTACAAATGAGAAAGTAAAGTAATGCACTTTTTCAGGATCAAAACAAAAAAGTATCGGACGAATTATCAATTTATACATAAGAGTTGTGTTGTTGTTATTTTGGCTGCAAATTTAAATATTATAGTTTAAAAAGGTGCTTTTTTACAAAAAACAAATAATTTCATTTTTGTTTAATTATTTCATCTATAAATAAAACAATTTTAAAAAATTAGAATGCAATAGCCCAAAAACGTGTTTTTTTTATGTTGCAAGTTATAAAATGAAACAAGTTTGGCTCTTCTAAAATCCTCTCTGAGGTTAATAATCTTTACTTTTGAGATATTCATCTCATATATACCATCAAAATAGATTGATTTATAAAAGAATAGAAATTCTATTCTTTTTAGATTGTTTTTATATCCAGATTCAAAAGAGTACCCTTAAAAAGATTAATTAATTAATAACTTTAATCATGAAAGTCAGTAAACAATTCATCCTGAAAAGTATTTTCACCCTGCTATTTTGCCTTTCATTTGGCTTAACTTCAAAAATATCTGCTCAGGCAGATCCGCAGAAAGTAACAAAAGAGAATTTCCATGGTGTCATCGAACTTGACATTAGAAATTCAAAACCAGACTGGAAACCCTACACCAAAAAATCAGCTCCAGAAGGTGCGCCAAACGTATTGTTTATCTTATACGACGACACAGGACAGGCTGCCTGGTCTCCTTATGGAGGAGCCATCAACATGCCAACACTACAAAAATTAGCAGACAATGGTATTACCTATACCCAATGGCATACTACAGCATTATGTTCGCCAACTCGTTCTACTTTATTAACGGGTCGTAACCACCACTTAAATGGTATGGCATCCATCACCGAAACGACAGATGGTTATCCTGGAGCAAACGGACAAATCCCAGCTCAGTGTGCTACTATTGGTCAAGTATTACAACAAGCAGGATGGAGTACTTTCTGGATTGGAAAAAACCACAACGTACCTGAACAAGACGTTTCTTCTGGAGGTTCCAAAGCACAATGGCCAACCCAAATGGGCTTTGACCGCTATTATGGATTCATAGGAGGCGAAACCAACCAATGGTATCCTGATTTAATAGAAGACAACCACTTTATTGAGGCGCCTTACACTCCTGAAGAAGGGTACCACTTATCTAAAGATTTAGCCGATAAAGCCATTGAATATATCAAAGACCAAAAAGCCACCAACCCTTCTAAACCATGGTATATGTGGTATTGTCCTGGAGCGAACCATGCACCACACCATGCACCAGAAGAGTACATTGCTAAATACAAAGGAAAATTTGATGCTGGTTACGATGCCTATCGCGAATGGGTATTACCTCGCATGATTGCTAAAGGAATTGTGCCTAAAGGAACTAAAAACACCGATTTCAATTTCTTACCTCCTAATATTGCTAATCCTGGTGATTATGTAAAACCTTGGAATAAACTAAGTGCTGATGAGAAAAAATTATTCTCAAAACTAGCTGAAGTGTATGCAGGTTTCTCCGAATACACTGATGCTCAAGTAGGACGTGTTATTGAGTATTTAGAAAAAACAGGTCAGTTAGAAAACACTGTAGTTCTTTACGCAGCCGATAATGGTGCTTCTGGCGAAGGTTCTCCTTCTGGATCTGTAAACGAAAACAAATTCTTTAATGGTTATCCTGATGAATTATCTGAAAATTTAAAATATTTGGATAAACTAGGAGGCCCAGATACTTACGAGCATTATCCTACTGGATGGGCTGCGGCTTTCTCTGCTCCTTACAAAATGTTTAAACGTTACAGTAATTATGCAGGAGGAACTTGTGATGCATTAGTAATTTCATGGCCAAAAGGAATTAAAGCCAGAGGTGAAATCCGTAATCAATACCACCATTCTACTGACATTGTACCTACAATTTTAGACATCTGTGGTTTAGAAATGCCTACTAAATATAATGGCGTAGATCAATATCCATTATCTGGAGTTTCAATGAAATACTCGTTTGATGCTAAACCAGATGCTCCTACTCAAAAACACATTCAGTATTACACTATGTTAGGTACTAGAGCCATTTGGAAAGACGGTTGGAAAGCAGTTGCTGTACACGTACCACTTACGGGTAAAAGCAACTTTGACAAAGACGAGTGGGAATTGTACAATGTAGATGTGGACAGAGCTGAGTCAAACAATTTGGCTAAAAAGAACCCTGACAAATTAAAAGAACTTAAAGATGCTTGGTTTGAAGAAGCGAATAAAAATTTAGTTTTACCTCTAGACGACCGTTCTCCTATGGAATTATTAAGCACAGAACGTCCTTCTCAAGAAAAACCAAAAACTCGTTACATTTACTATCCTGGAACTGCTGCCGTACCAGAAGGTGTCGCAGTAAACGTACGTGGTCGTTCATACAAAATTGTAGGTGATGTAGATATTAAATCGGGAGCTTCAGGAGTAGTTTTTGCTCACGGATCTCGCTTTGGAGGACACACTTTATTCATCAAAGACAATAAATTATACTATGTCTATAATTTCTTAGGAATTCAGCCAGAACAAACTTTTGTTTCTTCGGCGACCTTAGCTCCTGGTAAACATGCCTTAGGATTTGAGTTTGTAAGAGAAAGTACCGGTAAAAACGGAGAGCAAATTGGTACAGGTCATTTATACATTGACGGCAAAGAAGTAGCCAAAGGTCCTATGAAAACACAACCAGGTAAATTCACACTTTCTGGTGATGGTCTTTGTGTAGGATTCGATAGTGGCGACGCTGTAAGTCATCAATATAAATCACCAGGTACTTTTAAAGGTGGAGAAATCTTAGGTGTTGGTGTTGATATTAGCGAACAAAGCTATGAAGATCTTAATAAAGAAGCTTTAAGAATTATGAAAAGCGAGTAGTCTATAGAAAAATTAAAGAGGTATTTATATACTGAAAAAAGTAAATAAAATACCTCTTTTTTATTAAAGATTAAAAACTAAATCACAATGACTAGTACAAGCCATCTTAAAAAAACACTTTTTCTAACAGCCCTTTTGTACTTAATCATTCAAAACAAAATTTCAGCTCAAGAAAACGAAGAAAAAGCTTTTAGTCGACACCATCAAATTGGCATTTCTATCAATCATGTTCATGTTTTCGAAGGCCGTGATGACGAGGGAAATCGAGAAACTTTAACGCTTCCTGCTTGGGGAATCGATTATACGTTTCAGTTTCATGAAAAATGGGCTATTGGTCTTCATACCGATTTTATTGTAGAAAAATTTAAAGTAGAAAAGGTTTACGCAAGCGGAGACGGCAAAGAAACTGTAGAAAGAAGTTATCCTATTGCCCCTGCCCTTATGGGAATTTACAAACCAAACGAACATTGGAGTTTTCTCTTAGGTTTTGGAGGCGAATTTGCCAAAGAAGAAGATTTTTTCTTAACCAGAGCTGGTGTAGAATATGGCTACGAACTCCCTAAAGGATGGGAAATTTTTGGCACTGTGAGCTACGACTTTAAATGGAACGCATACGACAGCTGGGGAATCGGTTTAGGAATTGCAAAAAACTTTGGAGGAAAATAAATTATACAAACCTATTGATCTTATGTGCAGCTCAAACAAATCAAATCGCATCTATAAAAGCCTACTCTTCATTTTCTTTTTATTAATTGGTTTTAAAGGATTTTCGCAACAAGAAAAAGATACCACAAAACTAATGAATGTTCGCTATGGCAGTAAAGGAATTGAATTGGAAACCCGAGACAAGAAATTCCTCTTCCAATTGGCAAGCCGTCTGCAGTTTCGCTTTTCAACGCCAAATGATACAGATCCTTTGACTTACGATGATTATAGTCAAGATGCTAAAACCACTTTTAAAATAAACCGTGCCAGATTAAAAGTCGGCGGTCATGCTTTTGAACCTTGGCTTAAATATTATTGGGAATATGAGTTGAGTCAATCTAATTTACTTGACTTCAGAATAATGATCGAAAAATGGGATTGGCTGAGTTTTAAAGTTGGACAATGGAAAACAGAATTTACGCGCGAACGATTTATAAGCAGTGGCGAACAACAAATGGTAGACCGATCCTTAATCAACCGTCCTTTTACTGTAGACAGACAATTAGGAGCTGAAGTATATGGCCATTTAAAAGGAAAAGGCATTGCCGATTTCAATTATTGGGCCGCAGCATTGACAGGAACTGGACGAGGAAGCACTTCTAATGATGATAATCATTTAATGTATTTTGGAAGGGCGCAATGGAATTTTTTAGGAAGATTTCTTGATTTTGAAGGCTGTGACTTAGAATTTCATGAAAAACCCACTCCCATTATTGCTTTTTCTGCGATAACCAATCGAAGTCCATACACTAGATTCTCGCAAGCTGGAGGAGGTTCTCTGGACGGATTTGAAAATGGTTTGCCAGGACAGTACAGAGTCAATCAATGGAATTTTGAGACCGCTTTTATGTATCGTGGTTTTTCTTGGCAGAGTGAATTGCACACCAAGGAAATCATTGACAAAATAAATAACAATGACACCACCATAATGAAAGGGTATTACATTCAGGCAGGATATTTTTTTCATAATGTTTTTGACTGGTGGCCCAAACACTTAGAAATGGCTGGCCGTCATGCCGCATACAGACCTGATAATTCAATAAGAGAAAATAGACAGGATGAATCTACATTGGCTTTTAATTGGTTTTTTAAAGGACATAAAAACAAATTGACTTCTGAGGTAAGCTATTTTAGCTTTCAAGACAAAACACTTCCCTTACAGCAGGGATGGCGATTTAGAATACAGTGGGATATTTCATTATGATTCAAACTTTTAGCTCATTAACATAAATCGAACCTTTTTTTTCATAACTTTAAATCACATAAATTACTGAATATGAAAAACATATCCAAAACAGTAAAAAAACTGGCACTTTTAATGTGTTTGACCGCAACTTTTTTCTTTACCTCAATTGATGGTTTAGCGCAACGTCATCGTGGCGGTGGCGGATTTAACAGAGGTGGCGGAGGAGCAGTTCATACCAGACAAGCAAGACCTGCTACTCAATCTAGACCCAATGTATCAAGCCCCGCAACAACGACGAGGCCTGCAACAACCAGACCTGGTGCTAATAATTCTGGGACTCAAATTACAAGACCATCCAACAATTCCAACAGGAATAACGCTGTAAATAGAAACAATACTGTCAACCGCAACAATATTGGCAACAGAAACACCAACATAAGCGGCAATACGGTTAACAGAAACAGAAATAACGTTAATATTAATGTTAACAATAGCGTTCATGTTCGCAATAACCGAAATACTGTAGTTCGTCCAGGATATAGACCATATACACGCCCACCTTATGTGTATGGCGGTTACAGATATAATTGTTACCATCCATATTATCCTCGTCCTTATGTGCCTTTTTATTGGGGTCCGGTTTGGCATCCTTGGGGATTTTTTGTAGCGACATTGGCAACTACAGCAATTATTGTAAGCGTACAAAACGAGAAGTATCACTACGACCAAGGAGTTTGGTATACCTCTACTAATGGTGGCTATACGGCAGTTCCTGCACCAGTTGGCGGAACTGTAAATAATATCCCTAGCGGAGCAGAAACAGTAAATACGGGAACGGTAAATAATTATTATTACGGAGGAACGTATTATGAAAAAGATGGCGGGAAATATACTGTAGTTGCTCCTACAGCGGGAACTATTGTGGAGAAATTGCCTGAAGGCGGAGAAGAAGTGACAATAGGCGATGCTAAATATGTGAAATTTGGCGAAACCTATTACCAGCCCGTAAAAATTGACGGAAAAGACAAGTATGAAGTTGTGTCAGTTGAGAAAGATAATTAATTTTATTAATTCTATAAAATTAATATAACTTAAAAGTTATTTTGCCTAATTTTATACCCGCTATTGATAACCATATAAGCTCAAAATAATAAACCATGAAAAACAAAACCTTTTGGATTTTTGCATTACTCACATTATCCATTATTTCAATTGCGTATAGTTATACTAAATTTACACATAAAGCAGAACAGGCAGCTGTGGAGTGCCACGAAACTCCAAGCACTGCAGAATCTGAATTCAAACCGACTATAGAAAACAAATACAAACCAGCAGAAAAAGCGCCAAAAGGCATGGTTTGGATTCCAGGTGGCGAATTCTCTATGGGCACCAATGTTGAAGACGAAAGTTTATGCAGTATCAAAGGCGTTACCAAAGATGCCGCACCTATCCATAGAGTTTATGTAAATGGCTATTATATGGATGAAACTGAAGTCACAAACGAAGAATTTGAAAAATTTGTAAAAGCTACAGGTTACGTAACTGTTGCGGAACAAAAACCAACTAAAGAAGAATTTCCAACGGCCAACGAAGAAGATTTAATAACAGGTTCTGTGGTCTTTACTCCCACTCCTTCAGCAGTTAATTTGAATAACTTTCTGCAATGGTGGCGTTATGAGCCAGGAGCCGACTGGAGACATCCAGAAGGTCCGCAAAGCAGTATTAAAGGAAAAGAAAAATATCCTGTAGTTCACGTTGTCTACGAAGATGCTGCCGCTTATGCGAAATGGGCTGGCAAAAGACTTCCAACAGAAGCAGAATGGGAATTTGCAGCGCGTGGCGGTAAAACCGGAAATCTATACGCTTGGGGAAATGATTTAAAACCTAAAGGAAAATTTCAAGCCAATATTTATCAAGGACATTTCCCGATTAAAGATGGCGATACAGGAGAAGACGGATTTAAAGGAATCGCCCCAACAAAACAATATGCTCCAAACGGATATGGTCTGTATGATATGGCAGGAAATGTTTGGGAATGGGTAAACGACTGGTACAGCGTCGACTACTACAAAACGTTGGCAGAAAGCGGTAAAACAGCAAAAAATCCACAAGGACCAAATGCTTATTACGATCCTAATGATCCGTCTGAAATAAAACGTGTGCATCGTGGCGGTTCATTTTTATGCACTGACCAATATTGCACCCGATACATGGTGGGCACAAGAGGAAAAGGCGAAATCAGATCGGCGGCCAATCACGTTGGATTTAGATGCGTAAAAAGCAAATAACAAACTTAAGATACTAGAAAGGGATTCAATTTAGAATCCCTTTTTTTATTAATCCAGATATTGGGAAGCTAAATTTTGCAGCGGAAAAATTTTTCTATATTTGCTAAAAATCTAAAAAAATGCAACATATCATAGATCGTTTTATCAGTTATGTAACAATTGACACTGAATCGGATCCAAATTCTCAAACAACTCCAAGCACGCAAAAACAATGGAATCTTGCCAATAAACTAGTTGACGAACTAAAAGCAATTGGCCTAGAAGATGTAACGATTGATGACAAAGCCTATATCATGGCAACGCTTCCTAGCAATGTTGATCATGAAGTGCCAACAATTGGTTTTGTTTCTCATTTTGATACTTCTCCAGATTTTAGCGGAGCAAATGTAAAACCTCAAATCGTTGAAAATTACGACGGAAAAGATATTGTTCTGAATGCCGAAAAAAATATTGTTTTATCTCCAGACTACTTCAAAGATTTATTGCAATATAAAGGTCAAACAATCATTACAACTGACGGAACAACTCTGTTGGGTGCTGACGATAAAGCTGGAATTACTGAAATCGTTTCGGCAATGGAGTATTTGATCCAACATCCCGAAATTAAACACGGAAAAATCAGAATTGGTTTTACTCCAGATGAAGAAATTGGTCGTGGTGCGCATCACTTTGATGTTGAAAAATTTGGAGCGCAATGGGCTTACACTATGGACGGAAGCCAGATTGGCGAATTGGAATACGAAAATTTCAACGCGGCTGGAGCTAAAATAACTTTCAAAGGAAAAAGCGTTCACCCGGGCTATGCAAAAGGAAAAATGATCAATTCTATGCTTTTGGCAAATGATTTCATCAACGAACTTCCAAAAGGAGAAACTCCTCAAGAAACTAGAGGTTATGAAGGTTTTTTCCATGTGCATCACATCAAAGGAAATATTGAAGAAACAGTTTTAGAGCTAATTATTCGCGATCATAACAGAAAGAAATTCGAAAAACGTAAAGAATTGATTCACAAATTAGCGAAACAATTCAATAAAAAATTCGCAAAGAAATTTGGCGAAGATATTGTAACTGCTGAAGTAAAAGATCAATATTACAACATGAAAGAAAAGGTTCTTCCTGTAAAATATATTGTAGACATTGCTGAAAAAGCAATGAGAGAATTGAATATTAAACCGATCATTAAACCAATTCGCGGCGGAACTGACGGTTCTCAATTATCATTTATGGGACTGCCTTGTCCGAACATTTTTGCGGGCGGACATAATTTTCATGGAAAATACGAATATGTTCCAGCAGAAAGCATTCAGAAAGCGACTGATGTTATTGTAAAAATAGCTGAATTAACCGCAATTCCTGGAATTTTTGACGCACCTGAAAAATCTAAGAAAAGAAAATAATGGAATCCAAATCCGAAAATAAAGGCATGTGGAAATATGGCGCACAATGGGAAGAAGAATTGATTCTGCTAAAAGCCATAATTGACAAAACAGAACTGACTGAAACCACAAAATGGGGCGGTCCAGTTTATGTTTACGAAAAGAAAAACGTAATTGGCCTTGGCGGATTTAAAGATTATTTTGCAATATGGTTTTTTAATGGCGTTTTCTTAAAAGACGAGAAAAAGAAATTGATAAATGCTCAAGAGGAAGTAACAAAATCTTTGCGCCAATGGCGATTTTATTCTAAAGAAGAGATTGACGAAAAAGTGATTTTAGAATATATCAAAGAAGCTATTGAAAACGAAAAACAAGAGAAAGTCATTAAACCCGCAAAAAAAGAAGCAATCGTTTCAGAACTTTTAAATGCAGAAATGGCTAAAAACCCAGATTTAAAGTTTGCTTTCGAAAAATTTTCTCCTTATAAACAATATGAATTTTTAGAATATATTGAAACAGCCAAACAGGAAAAAACAAAACTTTCAAGAATCGAAAAAGTGATTCCGATGATTTTGGTGAATGTGGGGCTGAATGATAAATACAGGTAGTTTTTTGAAATTCCAAATTTTCTAAATTCCAAATTCCAAGCTTTACAAAACCTTTGTCAAAGTTTTAAAACTTTGACGAAGGTTTTTTCTTTTTTGTCATTTCGACCGAAGGGCGAAATCACACTCGTGAATCTACAAAGATTGGCAACATAGATTATAAAATTTCTCGCGAAGATTTCTCATTCGAAATGACAAAACTGTGCGCATAAAAAAATCCCAAACTCCATTTTTGGAATTTGGGATTTATAATTTTATTGGAATTTTAAAAAAAGCTTAAGCTTTTTTATTCAAAGCAGCGCTCAATTCTAAAGAAATTGCAGAACGCTCTAATTTTAATTTTCCAGACATCGTTTCGATTACAACAGTAGTTTCTGCTAATTCAGCAATTTTACCGTGGAAACCACTTTTTGTAACTATTTTATCACCTACTTTAAGGTTGCTTTCAAATTCTTTTTCGTTTTTAGCTCTTTTTTGCTGTGGTCTAATCATGAAGAAATAGATTACCACGAACATTAAAAGGAATGGCGCAAATTGAGATAATTGTCCCATAATTTAAATTTATTTTTGATTTATATTTATTTTTTTTCTTGGAATTTCTTATTTAAAATTTGGAATTTTCCTGAATTACATCAATCCTCTACCAACTTTTACCATCTTTTTATTGGCAGTTAGTTCTTTAACTAGATTATCCAAAATTCCGTTGATAAAAATACTACTTTTTGGTGTAGAATACTCTTTCGCAATTTCTAAATATTCGTTAAGAGTTACTTTTACTGGAATTGAAGGGAATTTAATAAACTCGCAAATTGCCATTTTTAAGATAATTGTATCAATTTCGGCAATACGGTCACTGTCCCAGTTTGGCGTTTTATCTTCGTATTCTTTTGCAAAAGCACTTTCGTTTAAAACTGTTCTTCTGAATAGATCTTTTGCAAAATCTTTATCTTCAATATCCTTATACAATTTCGGCACTCTAAAATCGTCTGGATCTTCTGTTTTAATGGCTTTCAGTTGTTTAATGATGTGCGTGTTTACAACCGGAATATCATCAACCCAAGTCAATTTATCATCTTCTAAATACTCATATAATTTTTCATTCGGAACAATAACATTTTCAAATAAATCAATGATGAATTGTCTGTCCTCTTCAAACGTGTTAACGTTATTGCTCATGTATTTTTTGTAGATATCGCTTGCTTTAATGTCATTTAACAGCAAAATAATATAATCGTCGTTTAAAGACCAGTTATTGATTTTACGGTTTTCTAAAGCAATACTAAGAGAATTACTTTCTGCTAAAAGCTGGAAGATTTTGTTTTTGATGAACTTTTCGTTCGGATTACGTTCTGCTGGAGTAGCAAGGTGTTTTTTACTTGATAGATGCAAATAGATAGCTTCTTTTTTGCAAATTTCTATCAATGAAGAAAGCATTATAAGATATAAGTCCTGAATATTATCTATGCTATAAAAAAGGAATTTCTCTTCTTTTTCCATATTATCAGAACCGCTTTGGTGCATTGCATAAATGGATTGCATTACTTTAACGCGTATGTGTCTTCTATTTACCACCGTGTAAGAACATTTAAAAATTAGTCTGCAAAAGTATAACTTTTGATGCGTATTTTAAAATTAATTCGTAAAAAAGTCGCAGTTTTCAGTCGCAGTTTTCAGTGTTCTTTAAAATAGTAGTTGCTGGTATGCAGTTTTCAGTCGCAGTTTTCAGTCGCAGTTTTCGGTATTAAGCGAAAACAAAAAGTCTCAGTTTCCAGTAGATCTGAAAACTGAGACTGAGACTGTAAACTCAAAAATTACTTAGAAGCGTTCTCTTTTCTTCTTTGATCAATTCTGTTTTGAGCAATTGTAAGAGCAGCTTTATGAGTTGTGATATTATTTTTAGCAGCGAAATCTATAATTTCTAAAGTTGTATTATAGATGTTTTCTGTTTTGCTCATGATTTCAGCTTTACCGTAGTTTGCTAATTCAGCATAAACATTGATAATTCCACCAGCATTGATTAAGAAATCTGGAGCGTATAAAATTCCTCTTTCCTGTAATCTTGCTCCGTGAACATTTTCGTCAGCTAATTGGTTGTTTGCTGCACCAGCAATAACTTTAGCTTTAATTTTATCTACTGTACTATCATTGATTGTTGCTCCCATTGCACATGGCGCGTAGATATCAACATCTGCAGTATACAAATCTTCACCAGTATAAATGGCTGCATTGTATTTTGAAGCAACTTGGTATAATTTTTCTTCGTTGATATCAGAAATAGTTACCTGTGCTCCTTCTTTAGTTAAATACTCAACCAAAGTTTCTCCCACGTGTCCAATTCCTTGTACCAAAACTTTTTTACCGTCTAAAACATCAGTACCAAACTGACTTTTAGCAGCAGCTTTCATACCTAAATAAACACCGTAAGCAGTTACAGGAGAAGGGTTTCCAGAACCACCTCTTTCTTCAGAAATCCCCGTAACATAAGGGGTTACATCTCTTACAGTATCCATGTCTTTCGTTTCCATTCCGACATCTTCTGCAGTAATATATCTTCCGCTAAGTGAATGAACAAATTCACCAAACTTACGCATTAATTCAGGCGTTTTTTGAGTTTTAGCATCACCGATAATAACGGCTTTACCTCCACCAATATTTAGTCCAGTAATGGCAGATTTAAACGTCATACCTCTAGAAAGGCGTAAAACATCGTTTAAAGCTTCCCATTCTGTGTTATAATTCCACATTCTGGTTCCTCCCAAAGCTGGCCCCATAACCGAATTATGAATACCAATAATTGCTTTTAAACCTGTATCTTTGTCATTGCAAAATACAATTTGTTCGTGATCGTCAAAAGATAATTGACCAAAAACAGGATCCATTTTTTGAAGTTCCTTTCCAGTTGCGAAAGTTGCATCCATAGCGCTAGTATTAATTAGGTTAAAATTATGAATTCGTCAAAAAGACATCCCAAACATAATTAAAAAATACACATGCGCTAATTTTTTGTCTTTAAAATAACAATTTTACAATATAATTGTTTTGATTAAATCGCAAATTATTATAATTTTATTTAATAATAATTCTTAAATCTAAATCAATTCAATATCATATTTCTTAAAAAAATGAAAGAATTAAGCTATTTAAACAAATATTTCATCAAATATAAATACAGTTTCTCGCTAGGAATTTTAATCACCATAATCGCACAAATATTTTCTCTATTTACTCCAAAGCTTATTAGCAAGTCTTTAAACGCTATTGAAAATTTTGACAAGCTTTCTGCTGCAGAGCAAAAATCAGAAATAGTAATCGCAACTTTTCGTCAGGATCTCATTCATAATGTGCTACTTATCATTGGAACGACTATCGTTGCAGGTTTTTTGACCTTTTTAATGCGCCAGACTTTAATCGTAATGTCGCGCCATATTGAGTTTGACTTAAAAAATGAAGTTTTTAGACAATACGAGAATCTTTCACAAAATTTCTACAAACAAAATAGAACAGGAGATTTGATGAACCGCATCAGCGAAGACGTTTCAAAAGTCCGTATGTATGTTGGGCCAGCCGTAATGTATACTATAAATACAGCTATCCGTTTTGCCATCGTTATATTATATATGTACAATGTATCGCCGTTGCTTACCTTATATACTATATTGCCGTTGCCAATTCTTTCGTATTGTATTTTCAAGTTAAGCTCAGAAATCAACAAACGAAGCACCACGTTCCAGCAATATCTTTCTAAAGTTTCGAGTTTTACACAAGAAATATTTTCAGGTATTCGAGTTATTAAAGCCTATTCATTAGAAAATCAGCATCAAAATAATATGGTTGATCTTGCCGAAGAAAGCAAACGCAAAAGCTTAAGTCTTGCCAGAGTTCAATCTTTATTTGGTCCATTGATGATTGCGCTTATTGGAATCAGTAATTTGGTTGTAATTTATTTTGGAGGTGTCATGTACATCAACGGAAGCATTCCAAACATCGGAACCATCGCAGAGTTTATATTATATGTAAATATGCTGACTTGGCCGGTTGCTTCTTTAGGATGGGTTTCTTCTATGGTTCAAGAGGCAGAAGCTTCTCAGAAACGTTTGAATGAATTCTTGAAAATTGAACCAGAAATCAAAAACAACAATGAAAACACTTCAGAAATCCAAGGAAATATCTCTTTTGAAAATGTTTCTTTCACCTATCAGGATACTAATATCGAAGCTTTGAAAAACGTTTCTTTTACAGTAAAAAAAGGAGAAACATTAGCCATTTTAGGAAAAACGGGGTCTGGAAAATCGACTATCCTTTCTTTGATTTCAAGATTGTATGACGTAACCGAAGGAGAAGTTAAAATTGACGGAAATGAAATCAGCACTTTAAACCTGAATGATCTTCGTAATAATATCGGAATCGTGCCTCAAGATGCTTTTTTATTTTCGGATACGATTAAGAATAACATCAAATTCGGAAATCAAAACGCTACTGATGAAGAAGTAATCGAAGCGGCTAAAAATGCAGTTGTTCACGACAATATTATTGCCTTTAACAAACAGTATGACACCGTTTTAGGAGAAAGAGGAATCACACTTTCGGGAGGACAAAAACAGCGTGTCTCTATTGCAAGAGCGATTATTAAAAACCCTGCCATTTTACTTTTTGACGACTGTTTGTCTGCTGTGGATACGGAAACCGAAGAAATGATTTTGAATAATTTGTTCGAAATTTCTAAAGACAAAACAACTATAATTGTGAGTCATCGAGTATCATCGGCCAAGAATGCAGATAAAATTATTATACTCGAAGATGGTAAGATAATTCAACAAGGTTCTCATAATCAATTAATAAATCAAGAGGGATATTACGCATCGTTATATTTAAAACAACTTTCGGAAAAAGAATTACTTTAATTGTTGCGTAATAGATAATTTTTTATGATTTTTGAGTACTATTAATTCCAAAAATGATAGAACGTATTATGAGAGAAAATGACATGTTAGAAAAAGAAGAGATTTTTTCTAAAGTATTACGCGCAGGAAGAAGAACTTATTTCTTTGATGTGAGAGCTACCAAAGCCGATGATTATTATATCACGATTACAGAAAGCAAAAAATTTACTGAAGAAGATGGTTCTTTTCACTTCAAAAAACACAAAATCTATTTATACAAAGAAGATTTCAGTGCTTTCTCCGAAATATTAGAAGAAATGACTTCTTATGTTTTAAACCACAAAGGCGAAGAAGTAATTTCTGAAAGACACCAAAAAGATTTTAAAAAAGAATACAGCTCTGAAAAGACTGAAAGCCAAAGATCTAGTTTTACAGATATCGATTTTGATGATATTTAATCAAAAATCATCTACATAAAGTAGGAGTCCAATTTGTTCTGCATTTTGGACTTTTTTTATATATTTATTTGTGAGATGTGATTTGTAAAATGTGAGACGCACATTAACTTAATCTCACTTCTAACATTTCAAAATTACATTTTACTTTTAACCAACAAAAAATGAAAAAATTAATTATTCTCCTAAGCTTCTTCCTTTACGGAATTTCATTATCTGCCCAGAATATAGAATATGAAACGAAAAATAATATCCAATATTATAGTGCAGCTGTAAATAAGTCCGATAAATATATCAGCGAAAGATGTGTGTTGGATATTTATTACCCTAAAAACAAAACTGGATTTGCCACAATCGTATGGTTTCACGGCGGCGGATTGACTGGCGGAAACAAAGAAATCCCAGAAGCTTTAAAAAACAAAGGTTTTGCAATTATTGGAGTAAATTATAGATTGTCTCCAAAAGTAAAAGCCGAAAAAGCTATTGAAGATGCTGCCGCAGCTGTTGCTTGGGCTTTTAATACTATTTCGAATTATGGTGGCGATAAATCTCAGATTTTTGTTTCTGGACATTCTGCAGGAGGATATTTAGGAATGATGATTGGCTTAGATAAGAAATATCTTCAAAAAGAAAACATTGACGCCAATCAAATTGCTGGACTTATTCCGTTTAGCGGACAATGCATTACGCATTTCGAAATTAGAAGAGAAAACGGAATTCCTGAAAAACAACCAACAATTGACCAATTTGCTCCGTTGTATCATGTTCGTGCTGACGCTCCGCCAATGTTATTAATTACTGGAGATCGCGAACTGGAAATGCTTGGGCGTTATGAAGAAAACGCATACATGGCCAGAATGATGAAACTGGTTGGACATACGCAAACAAAATTATACGAATTGGATGGTTACGGCCACGGAATGACAGAACCTGGTTTTCCGCTTTTGGTTAATGAAGTAAACCGAATTTTAAAAGAACGTAAAAAATAATCACTAAATAAAAATTCCACGGCAATGGAGACACAACTATTAATTATACCAGGACTTGGAGATTCTGGAGAAAAACACTGGCAAACTTTTTGGCATAAAAAATTTGAAAACTCAATTCGCGTTGTACAAGACAATTGGGATGAACCAATTCTAGAAGAATGGCTTGACCGATTAAACGAAAATATTTCTAATCTTGATAAACCCACTATTTTAGTGGCACACAGCTTGGCTGTTTCATTGGTTTTGCATTGGGCAGAAAAATACCATAATCCGAATATTATCGGCGCTTTTTTAGTCGCTCCTGCTGATGTTGACTCACCTCAACACACACCAGAATCCATAAGAAATTTTTCACCAATACCTCTTTATAAATTACCATTTCCGTCTGTAGTCGTTGCAAGCGAAAATGATCCTTATGCTTCTTTTGAAAGAAAAAAACTCTTCGCTGAAAAATGGGGAAGCGATTTTGTAAATATTGGCCAGCAAGGCCATATCAACTCTGATTCTGATTTGAAATATTGGGAAGAAGGACAATTGATTCTTAAACAGTTTATTGAAAAAATTGGTTAAGTGTTCAGTCGCAGTCTCAGTAAACAGTCCTAAACTGAACACTGCGACTGCGACTGAAAACTAAAAAAAACTATCCAATTCTTAATCCATTTGGTATTCTAAAATCCGGAGCTAATAAAATCACATCTCCCTCCTCGCCAACAGCGCCAAGCACCAAACATTCGCTCATAAATTTTCCTATTTGCTTTCTTGGGAAATTTACAACTGCAACAATCTGGCGATTTAACAAATCTTCTTTTTGATATCGTTTTGTGATTTGTGCCGATGATTTTCTAATTCCGATTTCTGAACCAAAATCAATTGTCAGTTGATAGGCTGGTTTTCTTGCTTCGGGAAAATCGTTTACTTCTATAATAGTTCCTACGCGCATATCGCTGCGCTCAAATTCGTTCCAGGTTAAATCCATTTTTAAATTGTATTATTTACAAACCTATAAATTTTGTAATTAATGCACCTAATTCTATAACCTGTTTCTTTTCCTTACATCTAACTTTACGTGAAGAAAAACGAAAATACTCACGTAAAAAGATATAACATGGAACATACTGAACCAAATGCATGCATGTCAATTAAAGATTTTGAATCTAATCTAAAACAGGTTCACACCGATAAATATATAGAAACCGCTCAAAACGTAAGGCTTTATGTGAAAGATTATGGTCAAGGGAAACCTGTAATCCTAATTCATGGCTGGCCTCTCTCTAACGAAATGTGGGAATATCAGATTGATCATTTGGTCCAAAACAATTATCGTGTAATTGCCTATGACCGACGAGGATTTGGAAAATCTTCTCAGCCTTGGGATGGTTACGATTATGATACTTTGGCAGATGATCTGAAAGAAATTATCGAACAATTGGAACTAGAAAACGTAACTCTTGTAGGTTTTTCTATGGGTGGCGGTGAAGTGGTTCGTTACTTTAGCCGTCATGGCGGAAAAAGCGTTGTTAAAGCAGCTTTAATTTCGTCCATTATTCCATTTCTTTTAAAAACTCATGATAATCCAGACGGGCACCCAAAAGAAAAAAGTGAAAATACAGCAGCGGCAATCAAAGAGGACAGAATCGCATTTGTAGATAATTTTGGAAAAACGTTTTTTGGCGTGAACATTATCAACAAACCAGTTAGCACTCCATTATTAGAATATTATAGAAACTTATGTGCTGTAGCTTCTCCGAGAGCCACTTTAAAATGTGCCGAATCATTTTCGTATACTGACTTTAGAGAAGAACTTTTTTTTATTAAAGTGCCAACTCTTATCATTCATGGAGACGATGATAAAATTGTGCCTATTGATCTTACTTCAAGAAAAGCAGCAAAATCCATTGCAAACAACACTTATATCGAATATGCGGGAGCTCCACATGGTTTATTTTATACTGACAGAGAAAAGCTAAACGAAGATTTATTGGAATTCCTAAATTCATAAAAAAATAAAAAAAGTATCCAAAGAAGCAAGCTTTATAGGCTAACTGCTTTCTTTGGGTATTTTTTATTCTTGTGCTCTTTTATTTATAGTTTTTTAAAGCTATTTTTGGAAATCAAATTTCAGATAAAATGGCACGAACTGAATCAACAATGCTTCCTTTAGGGACAGTTGCACCTGATTTCTATTTAAAAGATACCAACTCGAACAATACTTTCTCTTTTGAAGATTTAAAAGGTTCAAAAGGTACTTTGGTTATGTTCATCTGCAACCATTGCCCGTTTGTGCATCATGTAATTAACGAAATTGTCATGATTGCAAATGATTATCGCGTTCAAGGAATTGGAGTAATCGCTATTTCTAGCAATGATGTAGTAAAGTATCCTCAAGACGCTCCAGAATTAATGACAGACTTTGCAATGGAAAATAAAATTGATTTTCCTTATCTATACGATGAAACCCAAGAAACCGCAAAAGCGTATCAAGCTGCTTGCACTCCAGATTTCTATTTATTTGACAATCAAGACAGATTATTTTATCGCGGGCAATTAGATGATTCGAGACCAGGCAATGGAATTCCCCTTAGCGGAAGTGATTTAAGAGGAGCAATTGATGCCTTAATTTATAATCGAAGTTTAAAAGAACCACAAAAACCAAGTTTGGGTTGTGGCATTAAATGGAAGTAAAACCTCACTAAATTCAAAAAGATTACGTATATTTGCGGTTCAATTTAACAATCCTTGTGGGAAATATAATATCACATACAGCCTCTATAAAGCCGTTTTGCATAGCAAAACCGCTTCCTGCTGTAATTATTTCGCATAATAAGGCCTTTATTAATTAGGCCTCCGTCTACTTCACTTTTTTCTTCTTTTGACGGAGGATTTACATCAGCTTAAACATTTCCTTATTTGACAAAAATCATTTTTTGATCAGATATTTTTTTATTTTTCCAGATTAAGCATTTTTGATTCTTTGCCATTTTCAGGACTTAGAAATTTTTTGTTTGTAAATATTCGAAAGAAGAATAAACCATTTAAATTTTATAACAATAAATTCAATATAGATATGAAACCAACACCCACATTCTGTAAATCAGATTATCAATTTTTAAGAGAATTGATTTTAAAAAGTAAAAATTCAACAAATACTAAAGAAGCCAATCAGCTTTCGCAAGAATTAGACCGCGCTGTAATTAGCAAAGAAAGCGAACTAGACTCAGTTATAAGAATTAATTCTATTGTAACAATTGAAGATGTAAAAGCCAAAAAACAAATGAAAATTCAAATCGTTTTACCTTCTGCAGCAGACGTAAAACAATCTAAAATTTCAATTCTAGCACCTTTAAGTGTTGCTATTATTGGTTTTAAAGAAAATGATGAAGTAGATTGGGAATTGCCTGCCGGAATTAAAACTTTAAAGGTAATTGCTGTAGACAATTCAGCTGTACATCATTCTTAAGTTTCAAAACACCTCATTCTGTGACGGTGTTTTTTTTATATCTATCTGAAAATAAAAAAACTGTTCAATTGAACAGTTTTTTTATGCTTTTCTCAAATCCAGATTACAATTGCGAATCAACATAATTCGTAATTGATGCCACTTGAGCTTCATCTAATTTTGCTTTTTTACCCATTCTTACCAAAATCGGCGTCCATTCTTCTTTTGTGAATTTTTTAGGTTCGTACAATTTGTGGCATTTTGCACAACTATTATCATACAAATTTTTGCCTGCTTCTAATTCAGGCGTTAAAGCAACCGTTTTTGGAGCTTCAGCAGGAGTTTTTGCAACTGCAGCTTTTTTTTGAGTTCCGCAAGAAACCACAAATACCGCAAGTCCTGCTAGGATTAAAAAGTTTTTCATTGTCTTAATTTTATATAGTAAATATAAAAAAATCCCATATGGCATAACATATGGGATTATTATTTAAAACAATGCTAAATTGCTTGTAAACTCTTATTTTACGTCCATTAATTCAACGTCGAAAATTAAAACTGCATTTGGCGGGATAACCCCTCCAGCACCAGATGGACCGTAAGCTAAATCAGAAGGAATTACAAAACGAGCTTTGTCACCCACTTGCAATAAAGCAATACCTTCGTCCCATCCTTCAATAACTTGTCCAATTCCTAATTTGAATTCGATTGGTTTTTTACGTGGGTAAGAAGAATCAAATACTTTTCCGTTTTCTAAAGATCCTTCGTAGTGAACAGAAACTGTTTTTCCAGCTTCAGCCTTTTTACCTTCACCTTTTTGAATCATTTTATAACGTAAACCGCTTTCTGTTTTATCAAAACCAGCAGCCAATTGTTCCATTTTTGCTTCAGATTCTGCTTTTAAAGCTGCCTCACGTTTCATACGAGCACCTTTTAAACCAATGAAAGCTTCAATTGCATTCCATTTTTGAGCTTCTTCACCTACTCTGATAATTTCAACAGACTCTAAATTGTCACCTTGAGCAACAGCATCAACAACGTCTTGTCCTTCAACAACATGTCCGAAAACACTATGTTTGTTATCTAACCAAGGAGTCGGAACGTGAGTAATGAAAAATTGAGAACCATTGCTACCAGGGCCAGAATTTGCCATAGATAAAACTCCTGGACGATCGTGTTTTAAACTTGGGTGAAATTCGTCATCAAATTTGTAACCTGGATCTCCCGTTCCAGTTCCTTTTGGGCAACCTCCTTGAATCATGAAATCTGCAATTACTCTGTGGAAAGTTAATCCGTCATAGAATTTTTGTCCTTGAGGTTTCACTTTATTTTCCATATTTCCTTCTGCAAGAGCAACAAAGTTACCTACAGTTCCTGGTGTCAAATCATGAGTCAATTTTACTAAAATTGAACCTTTGCTAGTATTGAATTTAGCGTATATTCCGTTTTCCATGTTGTTATTTTTAATTTGAACGCAAATTTACAAATTAATTTTTTAATCAATTTGCGCTTTTTTTGATTTATAAGTAAGTCCGTAAATCGTCAATGATAATAAAGATAAAGCCATACATCCGATTGTTACAGCTGGCCATCCGCCAAATTTCCATAATAATAAGCCGTATGCAGATCCTGCCGCTGTTCCTAAAAATGTCAGTGACATAAATACGGTATTCAATCTATTTCTTGCTTCTGGCAATAGCGAATATACTCGTGTTTGGTTTGAAATATGAACACCTTGAATTCCGATATCAATAAACACAATTCCGATTGCAATTCCGATTACGCTTTCAATAGCAAAATAAAAAGTTATAAAACTGATTAAAACCAATAAACAGCCATAACCTACTGCAATTCTTGAGTTTCCTTTATCACCTAGTTTTCCAACCAAAGGCGCAGCCAAAGCTCCAGAAGCTCCAACAATTCCGAACAATCCGATTGTAGCACTATTGAAATGAAACGGCTCTCCCGAAAGCAACAAAACCATTGTAGTCCAGAAAGCTCCAAACTGAGCAAAACTGAAAACGTTGATTGCAGTTGCTTCACGCAAAACAGGCTGTGTTTTTATAAGCGTAAACAGCGACTGAATCAATTGCCCGTAAGTTCCTTTAAACTGAGGTTTATTAATTGGAAATTTACTTTGAATGACAAAAAAGATCAAAAGACAAATTCCGGCTGCGATATAAAACATCGATCTCCAACCCAAAACCTGACCAATAAATCCACTTAATGTTCGTGAAAGCAAAATGCCGACTAAAAGTCCACTCATGATCGTTCCAACAACTTTTCCTCTTTGTTCAGGCGCGCTCAAAGAAGCGGCCAAAGGCAATATAAGCTGCGGTACAATCGAAGTGATTCCGATTAACAGTGAAGCAATCTGCAAAACAAGAAAACTTTTGGCTGTTGCTGCAATTAATAAGGCAATTACAGTCGCAAAAGTGGTCATTAAAATTTGCTTTTTACGTTCTATTTTATCGCCAAGAGGCACCATAAAAAACAGTCCGATTGCATAACCTGCTTGCGTTAGATAGGTTATTGTTCCGGCGCTGGCTTCAGGAATTTTAAATTCGTTGGCAATTAAAACAATCAAAGGCTGGCAGTAATAAAGATTTGCAACTATAAGACCAGTGCAAACTGCCATAAACAGTACATTAGTTTTAGATAAATTCATGTTGCAAAAATACCATCTATATTTAACCTAAACCTATAATTTAAGTTTTTTTTAAATTAAATCCGCGTAAATCCGCGTCTTCGCGATAGCGAATCCGTTTAATCCGTGTCTGTTTTTAGAACGCGGATAATGCAGATTCGCTATCGCGAAAACGCAGATTTTAACTGATTTTTTATTTTTTTAATATTGTAAAAAGTCTTCTCTTGCAGGACTAAAAACATCTGTCAACATACCTGTTTCCAAGCATACAACTCCATGAACAGCGTGAGGCGGAATATAAAAACTATCTCCTTCTTTTAAGGTCTGTGTTACACCGCTAATCGTTACATCAAATTTTCCGCTTGCGATATAAGTAACTTGAGAATGATAATGGTCGTGCAAAGTGCCGATTCCGTCTTTTTCAAAATGTACATTTACCAACATCACTCTTTCGTCAAAAGCCAAAATCTTGCGTTTGATTCCTTCACCGACTACTTCCCATTCGATTTCGTCTCCTTTTATAAATTCTCTGCTATTACTCATTTCTATTTATTTTTAATTTTTTCAAAATCTTTTTTCATCAATTCAGCTCCCGTAGCCAAATTATTTCTCTTAAAATACTTTTCCAGCTCTATTAATCTTTTCTTATTATCGTATTTTATACTCGAATTTAATTTTCTTTGGCAATTAGAACACAATCTCAATGTATGTTCATCTGTCTCTGATAAGCTATTTGTTCCGTTCATTACACAATTCGCGTCAATACAATGATGTAAGCCAAACATATGTCCAATTTCATGGGAACAAATTTTCAATAATCTTTCTAAACACAAATTAAAATCTTTATTCTGTAATCTTTTGTCATACAACCTGTAAATTGAACTTACTGCAATTCTATCTCTGTATGACGCCAAGCCAAAAACAAAACTCCATTCTGGTTTTGGATACAAATCCACTTCTGTCAAAGCCATTAATCCAATCCCATTTTGAGGCTTTTCTTTCTTTAAAACACTATCCAAAATAAATCCTGCCAGAAATTGTTCATTTTGATCTGGACCAATTCTTCTAGCATGTTTCGGAATAACATCATTTGAAACATTATCAAGCGTTTTTGTCTTCAATTGAAAAAATATTCTCAAATATTCTTCAACTAATTTTATTTGCTTGCTTTGCAACGAATCAAATTTTCCTATTGGCTGGAGATAAATAATATTATTTTCTGTTGTTGGAATTATATGTTTTGAATTAAGAAACTGCTCAAAATTCTGCCCGCTTTCTTTATAAGAATACAACCAATCACCTGGTTTTGGAGGAAAAAGTTTTATATCATTTTCCGCAATAGCCTCAAAGTAATCACTTTTCTTAGAGTTGCAAGACAAAACAATCACAAATACCAGCAAAAGAAATTTCTTCATAAAGACGAATTAGATTAAATTTTTCGAAATAAAATCACAACTCGTTTTTATCGAATCAAAAGAATTGGAAACAAAATTATTTTCCTGTTCTACAAAAAAATGAACCATTCCTGATTGTTTTGCTGCTGCGAAGAAAGGTCTAAAATCAATTGTTCCAGCACCAATTTCAGTATTTAAATCATTGTTATTTCTGTCTTTATCTTTCACATGCCACATTTTGAAACGGCCTGGATTTTCTTTAAATAGTTTCAAAGGATCATTGCCAGAATGAACTACCCAGTATAAATCTAGCTCGAAATACACCAAATCTTTATCGGTTTCCTTTAATAGAATTTCGTAACCTGTAACGCCATCATACTTCTTAAACTCAAAATCATGATTGTGATAAGCCAGTTTTAAACCTGCTTTTTTGCACATTTTTGCAGCTTCATTTACGCGAGCAGCGATCTTTTTATAATCTTCTATACTTCTTCTAAAAGGCTCATCTATCCATGGAACAGTCAGAAATTCATTTTTAAGAACTTTTGCTGCCTCAATTGCTGAGATTAATTCTGCAGTATTTCCGTCGTACAAAAAACTTCCCAAATTATAATGTCCACTAACCGCTTTTAATCCATTATCATCTAAAATCTTTTTTAATTCTTTAGGCGTTAATCCCCAAAATTGATCTTTAATTGAAAAACCGTATGTCTCAACAGTCGTATAACCTGCTTTGGCAACTTTTTCTAAAGTTCCTTTTACATCTTTAGGAAGTTCATCACGAAGCGTATACAGCTGTAAACCTATTTCTTTTTTATTCATAGTAAGTGCAAATGATGGTGAAGCCAAAACTGCAGTTGCAGCAAGACCTGTGGTTACGATAAAGTTTCTTCTGCTAATCATTTTAATGATTTAAATTTCAGAAAGTAAATATATTATAAAAATTGATTTTTAAAGTTTTCTGCGAAATTTTGAAGCTACTGGAGTTATTTTCTGATGCCGCCAGATATGGCGAGTATTTTTATTTTGGATGAAGTCATTAAATAAGCAATTCGTATTTTCAAAATTAATTTTAAAAATACGAATTGTTTCATGATAATCGGAAAAATTATTTAGATGTCAGTTGGTACAAACCGGCCTGTTTTTGAGAATCAATTGCTTGCGGCGGATAATTCTGTTTTTCTTGTCGTGTCGATGTGACTTTCCCATCTTTATTTATATACACATAATTGTAGCGCCAGTAATTTGATCCTGCCAATGACGTACCATCATCAGTAAAAACCTGATCTGCATAAACTAGAATTTCTCCATTTTGATTATTATCTAAAGTCCTTATAGGATTTCCTAAAGTTTTAAGCACTTTCGATTTGGCTTCTCCTACAGCTACTGTAGCAGAATTAGTGCTTGCACAGGAAAAAAATAGCGCAAGTACTACAGGCAGTAATATTGTTTTTTTCATAATAAGGGATTGAATTTATGTTTTGGATTTTGGCTATTAAACCTTGATAATTAGGATTGTAATAATACTTAAAGTTAATGCAATAAATTTTACACAATTTATTAAGTATGTTATATAATTATTATCAAACCACTCAATAGCATTATTTGTATCTTTGCCAGCAAGAAATTATCGAATAGAAATGCGAATTGACATTATTACTCTTTTACCTGAATTATTAAGAAGTCCGTTTGAGGCTTCTATTATGAAACGCGCCATTGACAAAGGTTTGGTCGAAGTGCATTTTCACAATCTTCGTGACTATAGCACCAACAAACAGAAAAGTGTGGATGATTATCCTTTTGGTGGAGGTGCTGGAATGGTAATGACAATTCAGCCGATAGATGATTGCATCACACATTTGAAAAGCCAGCGCGAATATGATGAAGTAATTTATATGTCTCCTGACGGTGAAACTTTAAATCAAAAAATGGCTAACAAAATGTCGATGTATGAAAACATTATTATTTTATGCGGACATTATAAAGGTGTTGACCAAAGAGTTAGAGATCACTTCATTACAAAAGAAATTTCTATTGGGGATTACGTTTTATCTGGAGGAGAATTGGGTGCCATAGTTTTATCCGATGCTCTAATCAGATTAATTCCTGGCGTTTTAAGTGACGAGACCTCAGCATTGACTGATAGTTTTCAAGACAATTTATTATCAGGTCCAATTTATACAAGACCTGCAGACTATAAAGGATGGAAAGTTCCAGAAGTACTAACCAGCGGACATGCAGCCAAAATAGATAAATGGCGTGAAGACATGGCCTACGAACATACTAAAAATAGACGTCCAGATTTATTGGAAGGACATTAAAATTTAGTTTCAAGTTTAAAGCTGCTTTTGTTTTAAGTTAAAACTCTAGAGAGCAACAACTTGAAACCTTAAACTTGAAACAAAACAAACTAAAAATAATTTACAATTTATATTCATAATTTATAATTATTTTTTACATTTGCACCCGAATTTGACCAACCTCTGGCGAGATCCGTGAATGTTGCTCTAATATAAAACCATAATTTAAATTATCATGGCAGATTTATTAAAATTCGTTCAAGACGAATTCGTTGCTAAAAAAGATTTCCCAGATTTCGGAGCTGGAGACACAATCACTGTTTTCTACGAAATTAAAGAGGGTGAAAAAACAAGAACTCAGTTTTTTAAAGGAGTTGTTATTCAAAGAAGAGGTTCTGGTGTTACAGAAACTTTTACTATCCGTAAAATGTCTGGATCTGTTGGTGTTGAGCGTATCTTCCCAGTAAATTTACCAGCTTTACAAAAAATCGAAGTGAACAAGAAAGGTGCTGTACGTAGAGCTAGAATTTTCTACTTCAGACAACTTACTGGTAAAAAAGCTAAGATTAAAGACAAAAGAAGATAATCATTTATCAAAATGTTATAAAAAACTCGTTTCATACTCTTTGAAACGAGTTTTTTTTATGTTCCATTTTCAACACTAACAAAACTGTAATTTTTTAATACCAAAATCATCGATTTAGCAATTTAACGAGCTCGAAATAACAATCTGTTAATTTCGTCTTTTCTCGGGAAAACTCAACCGTTTTCGTTGTGATTTTATTATATTTGCTCCGCTCATTTTGAGCCGAATATATCTTTTACATCGTTAACTCCTGACGATACGATTATAAAAAAAAAAGAAAATGACAAAATCAAAAATTTTTTACACCTTAACTGATGAGGCGCCTTTATTGGCAACTTACTCTCTTTTACCAATTGTTCAAGCTTTTACAGCAACAGCTGGAATTGAAATCGAAACCAGAGATATTTCGCTGGCAGGAAGAATTTTATCAAACTTCTCAGATTCTTTGACAGATGCTCAAAAAACTGGAGATGCATTGGCAGAACTTGGCCAATTAGCAACTCAGCCAGAAGCTAACATTATTAAATTACCAAATATCTCAGCATCTGTACCGCAATTAAAAGCGGCAATTGCTGAATTACAATCGCACGGATACAACGTACCAAATTTCCCAGAAGATCCGCAAAACGATGCTGAAAAGGAAATTAAAGCAAAATATGCAAAAGTATTAGGCTCTGCTGTAAACCCAGTTTTACGTGAAGGAAACTCTGACCGTAGAGCTCCAAGAGCAGTTAAAAACTTTGCAAAAGCAAATCCACACTCAATGGGTGCTTGGTCTGCTGACTCAAAAACTAAGGTAGCTTCTATGTCAGGCGGTGACTTCTACGGAAGTGAAAAATCATTGACTGTAAACGAAGCTAATGATGTAAAAATCGAATTTGTTGCTAAAGACGGAACCACAACTGTTCTTAAAGCAAGTACTCCATTAAAAGCCGGAGAAATCATTGACAGCTCTGTTTTAAGTGTAAACAAATTAAAAGCTTTTGCTGCTGATGTAATTGCTGAAGCTAAAGCTGCAGGAGTTTTACTTTCTGTACACTTAAAGGCTACCATGATGAAAGTTTCTGATCCAATTATCTTTGGCGCTATCGTTGAAGTATATTTTGCAGATGTTTTCAAAAAATACGCTTCTTTATTTGCTGAATTAAACGTTGACACAAGAAACGGTTTAGGTGATATCTATGCTAAAATTGCCGGAAGACCTGAACAAGCAGAAGTTGAAGCCGCTATCGATCAAGCAATCGCAAACGGACCAGCTTTGGCAATGGTTAATTCTGAAAAAGGAATTACAAACTTACACGTTCCTTCAGATGTAATCGTTGATGCTTCTATGCCAGCAATGATCCGTACTTCTGGACAAATGTGGAACAAAGAAGGAAAACAGCAAGATACATTTGCAGTTATTCCAGACAGATCTTATGCTGGTGTTTATACTGCAACGATCGATTTCTGTAAAAAACATGGTGCTTTCGATCCAAAAACAATGGGAAGTGTTCCTAACGTTGGATTAATGGCTCAAAAAGCGGAAGAATACGGTTCTCATGACAAAACTTTCCAAATTAAAGGTGATGGTGTTGTGCGTGTGGTTGACCAAAACGGAAATGTTTTAATGGAACAAAACGTTGAAGCAAACGATATTTTCAGAATGTGTCAAGCAAAAGATGCTCCTATTCAGGACTGGGTTAAATTGGCTGTAAACAGAGCACGTTTATCTAGCACTCCTGCTGTTTTCTGGTTAGACGAAAACAGAGCGCACGATAGAGAATTGATCGTAAAAGTTCAAAAATACCTTAAAGACTACGATACTACAAACTTAGATATCCGTATTTTAAACCCAGTTGCTGCTACTGAATTTACTTTAGATAGAATCATCAAAGGTTTAGATACAATTTCTGTAACTGGAAACGTTTTACGTGACTACTTAACAGATTTATTCCCAATCTTAGAATTAGGAACTTCTGCAAAAATGCTTTCTATTGTTCCATTAATGAATGGTGGTGGATTGTTCGAAACTGGTGCTGGAGGTTCTGCTCCTAAACACGTTGAGCAATTTACAGAAGAAGGATACCTACGTTGGGATTCATTAGGAGAGTTCTTAGCTCTTGGTGCTTCTTTAGAGCATTTAGGGCAAACTTTAGACAATTCTAAAGCAATTGTTTTATCTGAGACTTTAGACCAAGCTAATGATAAATTCTTAGCAAACGATAAATCTCCAGCACGTAAAGTGGGTCAGATTGACAATAGAGGTTCTCACTTCTATTTAGCATTCTACTGGGCTCAGGCTTTGGCTGCTCAAACTAAAGATGCTGAATTGAAAGCCATCTTTACTCCAATTGCTGCTGAATTTGAAGCTAACGAAGCTAAAATCGATGCTGAATTAATCGGTGCACAAGGTAAACCTCAAAACATTGGAGGTTACTACCAGCCAACTCCAGAATTGGTAAGCAAAGCAATGCGTCCTAGCGAAACTTTCAACGCTATTGTTGCTAAAATCAAATAATTCAGAATACATTTTGTATTTCTAAATAAGTAAAAGGACAACTCGAAAGGTTGTCCTTTTTTTATCTTAACTTATGTTTAACAAAAGTTCCGTAAGAATATTTAATAAGAAATTGTTATCTATGTAAATCAAAATCAATATAATGATTACAAAAAATACCTGCACATTTTTTCTTTTTATTTTAACGATTTTCACCTCATTTGCGCAGGAAAAATTCACTCTAAGCGGAACCATCAGCGACAGCAAAAACAATGAAACTTTAATTGGAGTAAACATTTTTATTCCATCTTTAAAAATAGGAACCACAACAAACGAATACGGTTTTTATTCGCTTTCAGCCCCAAAAGGAGAATACGAAATCGAAATCAGTTATGTTGGCTATCAGACTATTCAAAAGCACATTTCTTTAAATCAAAATACAAAAACCAATTTTTCTATCAGTGAAGGAAATGGCGAAGAACTTCAAGAAGTTGTCATTACAGAAAACAAAGGCAAAATAAACGTCAAATCGCCAGAAATGAGTGTGAATAAACTCTCCATTTCTACCATAAAAAAAATGCCGGTAGTTTTAGGCGAAGTAGATGTTTTAAAATCTATTTTATTACTTCCTGGAGTAACCAATGCAGGTGAAGGTGCTTCTGGATTTAATGTTCGCGGAGGCGGTGCAGACCAGAACCTGATTCTTTTAGACGAAGCAACAATCTTTAATTCTTCTCATGTTTTCGGATTCTTTTCTGTTTTTAATCCTGATGCTATTAAAGATTTAAAATTATATAAAGGTGGAATTCCGGCGCGCTATGGCGGAAGAGCTTCTTCTGTTTTAGAAATTTATCAAAAAGATGGAAGCAGTAAAGATTTTCACATGAATGGCGGAATTGGGTTAATTTCAAGTCGCTTACTAGCTGAAGGTCCGATTGTGAAAGACAAAGGTTCTTTCCTGATTGGCGGACGAGCTTCTTATGCACATCTTTTTCTCAAATTTTCTGAAGATGACAAAGATAATGCCGCCTATTTTTATGATTTAAACACCAAATTAAGCTATAAACTCAATGACAATAACAGTCTTTATTTATCTGGATATTTTGGACGAGACGTTTTCAGGCTGAACAAAAGTTTTACTAATACCTACGGAAATTCAACTTTAAACCTGAGATGGAATCATCTGTATTCAAATAAATTATTCTCCAATCTCTCTTTAATTTACAGCGATTATTACTATGGTTTAGATCTTGATTTTGTGGGATTCAAATGGGACTCTGGAATCAAAAATTATAATATTAAATACGATTTCAAACATTATCTTTCAGATAAACTAAAACTAAATTATGGTGTAAACGGAATTTACTATGATTTTAATCCCGGAACCATAAAGCCAACTGGCGAAGATTCAGGAATCAATCCAGATCAATTAGACAAAAAATACGCTTTTGAACCTTCTGTTTATTTAGATGCTGAAAGTCAGATTTCTAAAAAAATCACCGTTGCATACGGATTGCGTTCCAGCTTATTTTACAGATTAGGCGCATCCACTATTAATTATTACGACAACAACCAGCCAGTGGTTTTTAATAATGATATGCAGATTTATGAAAAAGGTACGCCAACTTCAACAAAATATTTTGGCAAGAACAAAGTCATTCAGAGTTATAATAATCTTGAACCGCGTTTTTCTCTTTCTTATCAATTAAATGAAGACCAATCGATCAAAGCGAGCTATAACCGAATGGCACAATATCTTCAATTGATTTCCAACACCTCTTCTCCAACTCCTCTTGATGTCTGGATGCCGAGTGACAATTACATCAAACCTCAGCTTGCAGATCAAGTAGCTCTGGGTTATTTTAGAAATATCTATGATGACGCCTATTCTTTGGAAGTAGAAACCTATTACAAGAAAATACAAAACCGATTAGATTATATAGACGGAGCCGATTTAATTGCCAACAATGCCATCGAGCAGGTTATCTTAAACGGTCATATGCGATCATATGGTTTAGAATTAATGGTAAAGAAAAACAAAGGCCGATTTAATGGCTGGATTTCCTATACCATATCAAGATCAGAACAGCAGACTCCAGGAAGAACACCAGAAGAAACAGGTATCAATAATGGAAAATGGTATGCTTCGGCTTATGACAAAACCCATAATTTAGCCATTACATCAGCTTATAATTTAAACGAAAAATGGTCTTTTGGCGCTAACTTTGTATTGCAGTCAGGACAGCCCGTAACATATCCGAACGGTCAGTATGAATATTTAGGAATTGTGGTTCCGAGTTATGGCTTACGAAATGAAAACCGACTTCCTTCTTACAATCATTTGGATATTTCTGCCACTTTAACGCCAAGAAAGAACAAAGACAGAAACTGGAAAGGCGAATGGGTTTTCAGCATTTACAATCTTTATAATAGAATGAATGCTGCGTCAATCAACTTTAGGCAAAATGTTGACACAGGTGTAAATGAAGCCGTGAAATTATCTATTTTCGGAATTGTTCCAGCGGTAAGTTATAATTTCAAATTCTAGAAAATCAGTTCAAAAACTAAAAATATACTTATGAGAAAATTAGTTTTTTTAATCGCATTTTTCACATCCCTATTCTTTACTAGCTGCGAAGAAGTAGTTGATGTCGACTTAGACACCGCGCCTCCGAAATTGGTAATTGAAGCTGCCATCAATTGGGAAAAAGGCACTTCTGGAAAACAGCAGGTTATAAAACTTTCTACGACAACAGGCTATTTTGAGAGTCAGATTCCTGTCGTATCCAATGCTATAATTTCCATAAAAAATAGCAAAAATCAGACGTTTAATTTCGTTGAATTCAATAAATCTGGACGCTACATCTGCAATGACTTCATACCTCAGCTTAATGAACAATATACTTTAACCGTTATCAGCAGAGGAAATACATACACAGCGACAGAAACTCTAAAATCGGTTGCGCCAATTACAAGAATCGAACAGAAAAATGATGGCGGTTTTACAGGCAAGGACACCGAAATAAAAGCTTACTTTACAGATCCTGGAGACGAGGATAATTTTTATTTATTTAAATATGTTTATTCGAATAAGATAACTTCCAATTATTATGTTTCTGAAGATAAATTCTATCAAGGCAATGAAATTTTCAGCAGTACCGTTGATGAAGATTTAAAAACTGGAGATGAAGTCGAAATAACGCATTACGGAATTTCAAAACAATATTATAATTACATGAATATTTTGGTCAGCATTGCGGGCAGCAATGTTGGAGGTCCCTTTCAGTCGCCGCCTGCAACGGTAAAAGGAAACATTATCAATACAACAGATAAAAACAATTATCCGTTGGGTTATTTCTCCCTAAGCGAAACCAGTACAAAAAAGTACAAAATAGAGTAATTATGCAACCTATAATCAAAAACTTAACCGAGAAAAAACTCATTGGACATTTTTTAGAAATGTCTTTTATAGAGAATAAAACTTTTCAATTATGGAATGGTTTTATGCCAAATCGAAAAAAAATTAGCAATACAATTAATGCTAATTTATATTCTTTAGAAGTCTACGCAGAAAATCATTTTGATAATTTTGATCCTAATGACAGTTTCCAAAAGTGGGCTGCTGTAGAAGTTTCAGATTATTCAACTATTCCCGAAGGAATGGAGACGCTAATTGTTCCTGATGGTTTGTATGCTGTTTTTCTTCATATAGGCCCAGCCTCGGAAGGACATAAAACGTATCATTACATTTTTACGGAATGGCTTCCAAATTCTGAATATACGGTAGACGACAGACCGCATTTTGCCGTTATGAATGAAAAATATAAGAAAGACGATCCAGCTTCTGAAGAAGAAATCTGGATTCCGATAAAAAACAGAAATTAAGTATGATACTAGAAACACTAAAAACACTTTTCGATCGAGATTTAAACAAACTAAAAAGTGAAATGGAATCGTATCAAAATGAAAGTTCAATTTGGGCGATTGATAAAAACATCTCCAATTCTGCCGGAAATCTCTGCCTGCATTTAATTGGAAATCTAAATACTTATATCGGTGCAGAAATAGGAAAAACGGGATATATCCGCAATCGTCCTTTAGAGTTTTCGTTGAAAGACATTCCGAAATCAGAATTAGTTCAAAAAATTGAAGACACCATTTCAATTGTAAACAACGCTCTCGACAATTTAACAGAGGCCGATTTAGAAGCGATATACCCGCAGATTGTTTTCGAAAAAGAAATGAAAACTGGATTTTTCTTAATTCATCTTTCAACTCATTTAGCCTATCATTTAGGCCAAATTAATTATCACCGAAGACTTTTAGATTAAAAAACAGCTTCTCAACATATGTAAATGTTTTAAAAATTAGAATTACGAAACCTTTGTAACCTTAATTTTAATTTTTAAAACATGAAATATTTAATTTCTCTTTTATTATGCGCCTTAACATTCCAAACAAAAGCGCAAACTTTTAAAAATCCTGATTCATTATTTAATCCAGCTCCATATGGTTTCAGCCATGTATCTTCTGTAAAAACACCTGGCGAATTTATTTATATTTCAGGGCAAAGCGGCGGTTTGGGCAAAGAACATTTTTTAAACCCTGACTTTAGAATACAAGTTAAAACTGCCCTTGAAAACCTAAAAATAATTTTAAATAGTTATCAGCTAAAACCAGAAAATGTAATGAAAATTACAATCCTGATTGTTGATCACTCTCCTGAAAAATTAAAAATATGGGAAGAAGAAATTAGCAAGGTATGGAACGGCAAACCATTTCCTGCCAGCACATTAATTCCTGTTCCAAAATTAGCGCTTGATGGAATGCTCATCGAAGTGGATGCAATTGCTTTTAAAGCCAATTAACTTAAGACATTTTCTGCCAAAGACTATATCTTTTGTACATTTGTAATTCATTCAAAAAAACTTACATGTCATCACATCATATAGTCCGAGACGATCAGGAACCTGCTTTAATCATTGCCAATGGCGCTGCTTGCGATCCTGAATTATTAGGACAATTGCTAGAATGGTCTCCTTTGGTTGTTGTTTTAGATTCGGCTATCGAAAGAGTGATTGAATTGGGCATAAAAGTCGATGTTCTTTTGGGCGATTTTGATCGCGGATTTGATCCAGAAATTTACAAATCACAATTCCCAATAGAAATCGTTCATACGCCAGATCAGGATAAAACCGATCTAGAAAAAGCTTTTGATTATCTTATAGAAAGAAAAATTCCAGCCGTAAATGTCGTTTGGGCAACTGGAAGACGCGCCGATCATACCATAACAAACCTTACACAAATTGTTCGTTACCGAGATTTACTAAAAATTGTAATTCTTGATGACCATTCTAAAATATTCCTGCTGCCTACAAAATTTGAAAAATGGTATACCGAAAATACGCCAATTTCGTTAATTCCGATTGGTATTGTAAATGGAATTTATTCAACGAACTTGAAATATGAACTAAAAAACGATACGCTCACAATGGGCTACAGAACCGGAAGCAGTAATTCTGTCGAAAAAGACGGAATCGTGACCATTACACATCGTGAAGGTGATTTGCTTTTAATGGAATGTTTTGATTAGGAGAATTAAAAAATAAAAAGTCCCAGTGGGACGAAATATTTATAGATTATAATGCTTTAATCTAATTAAAGCTCCAGCGAAGCGACATCTGTTATGTCGCTCCGCTGGAGCTTTTGTTGTAATAATAAATTAAACTAGCTATAAACATTACGCTCCTCCGGAGCCATTCTTCAAAAAAGGAATCCCTATCTTTGCAATCGAAATCAATGAAAATGAAAGCAGAAAACAATTCGCAAAAAGACAATTTACACCCAAGAAATCTTCATAGAAACCGATATGATTTCGAAAAACTGATTTCAAATTGTCCCGAATTGAAAGCTTTTATTTTCATCAATAAACACGGGATCGAAACGATTGATTTCAGTAATCCACTGGCTGTAAAAACTTTAAATAAAGCTTTACTGCAAACCTATTACAATATTCAAAACTGGGATATTCCTAAAAATTACCTTTGCCCACCAATTCCAGGACGTGCCGATTATATTCACTACATCGCCGATTTATTGGCAGAAAGCAATAACAATCAAATTCCTGAAACTAGTACAGTTTTAGGATTAGATATCGGAACGGGTTCAAATTTAATCTATCCGATATTAGGGAATTCTATTTACAACTGGAGCTTTGTCGGAACCGATATTGACAAAAAATCAATTGAAAATTGTGCCAAAATTATTGAAGCTAATCCAAAATTAATCGATTCTCTCAGTTTGCAACAACAAACAGAACCCCGATTTATCTTTAAAAATATTATCACGCCCGAAGATCGTTTTACATTCACAATGTGCAATCCGCCTTTTCATGCATCAGCAGAAGAAGCAAATAAAAGCGCTTCGAGGAAAACTTCTAATTTAAATCCGAAAGAAAAAAAGAGTGCAAATCCTGTTTTAAACTTTGGCGGACAAAATGCAGAATTATGGTGCAATGGCGGTGAAATCGGATTTATAACCCAAATGATTTACGAAAGTGCCAAATATCCTTCGCAGGTTTTATGGTTTACCACTTTGGTTTCTAAAAAAGAAAATCTTGCTTCGATTTATAAAATCCTGAAAAAAGTAAATGCCACTTCGGTAAAAACAATCGAGATGTCTCAAGGACAAAAAAACAGCAGAATTGTGGCTTGGAGTTTTTTTGAAAACCCAAATTCGCAGAAACATTTCTTTTAACACATTCATTTCCAATGCCAAAACCTTGATTTTGCAGTTTACTTTTGCTACATTTATTGTAAACTATTTAAAATCAAGATCATGGCAGAATATATTGGTTATCTCGCATCTGTATTTATTGTTGGTGGTTTCTTGCTTAAAAATCTTCGAACCATACGATTCATTAATATGTTTGGCTGTATCTGCTTTGTCATTTATGGCATCTTTTTAAACGATTACAGAGATTTCAACCAATGGCTTTGGCCTGTCATTATTCCGAATGCGATTTTAGCGTTTGTTCAGATTTATTATCTGACTTCCAAAAACGACAAATCTTAAAATTATGATATTTTAAAATAAAATTCTGATACTCTTTTCACCCGCTCTACCCGTAACTTTAAGCTGAAATTGAATTTTATTACCATGTTGAAACTATATTCCCGAGTAGTCATTATACTTTTTTTAGCGACAAGCTGCGCTTCAAAAAAAACAAAATACGAAGACTATGTTTTTAAAACCAAAAGTGAAGAAGTAAATTATCAAACTGCTTATGATAAAGCTTTAAAACTTTGGAACATTCCGTACACCGAAGAAGATGTAAAAACAAGTTTTGGAACAGCGCATGTTGTAATGGCTGGCCCAAAAAACGGAAAAGATCTGGTTTTGCTTCACGGAATGGATGCCAGTTCTACCATGTGGTATCCCAATATTAAAGCTTTCTCTAAAAATCATCGCATTTACGCGATTGATTTTATCATGGAACCCAACAAATCCAATTTGACAGCAAAACCGCTTTCGTCAGACGATATTGTTGCTTTTTATAACGAAGTTTTCACTCACTATAAATTAAAGAATTTTGATCTTATTGGAGCTTCACGCGGCGGATGGATTGCGACAGTATTAGCCATTCAAAAACCAAATTCAATTGATAAAATTGTTTTATTAAGTCCAGCGCAAACTTTCAAATTTCTTGATAAACCCAGAAAAACAACTTCGGCATTAATGCTGAAACTTTTTCCGAGTGAAAAGAAATTCAGCAAAACATTAAATACTTTTTCAACTCATCCAGAAAATATAAGCCGTATTTACAAAAGGCAGTTTTATTTGGCCAATAAATATGCAAAATCCAATTCCAGCATGCTCAAAATGATGCCCTTTTCAGATAAAGAATTAGAATTTATTCAAAATCCAGTTTTAGTTTTAATTGGCGATAAAGACGTTATTAATTCGGAAGAAAGTTTAGAAAGAGCACATAAACATCTAAAAAACAGTAAAACCAAAGTTGTACAAGATGCTGGGCATTTTCTAACTATCGATCAGCCAAAAACTGTGAATGACGCTGTAATTAATTTTTTAGAATAAGATTTTGCTGGATCGAATTTTATGAACTTCGATAAATTAGCTTTGAATAGAAATTAGTGCAAATTAGTACAATTCGGGACAGACTTTAAATTACTTACTTACACAAACTTCGTATCTTTACAAAACCAAATTTTCAGTATACGCAAATGAAATTTCAAGTTTCCTCAGAATATAGTCCAAAAGGAGATCAGCCTCAAGCCATACAAAAACTGGCGCAAGGTGTAATCGACGGAGATAAATACCAAACTTTATTGGGAGTTACAGGTTCCGGAAAAACTTTTACCGTAGCCAATGTAATTCAGGAAGTGCAAAGACCAACTTTGGTTTTGGCGCACAATAAAACATTGGCGGCACAGTTATATTCAGAATTCAAGCAGTTTTTTCCGAACAATGCTGTTGAATATTTCGTTTCGTACTACGACTATTATCAGCCAGAAGCTTTTATGCCCGTGACTGGAGTTTTCATTGAAAAAGATTTATCTATCAATGAAGAACTAGAGAAAATGCGTTTGAGCACCACTTCCTCCCTACTTTCGGGAAGACGTGATGTTTTGGTTGTGGCTTCAGTTTCTTGTCTGTATGGTATTGGAAACCCTGTTGAGTTTCAGAAAAACGTAATCGAAATTAAAAGAGATCAAGTTATTTCTAGAACTAAATTATTGCACAGTTTAGTACAGAGTTTATACGCCAGAACAGAAGCCGATTTTAACCCTGGAACTTTCAGAATTAAAGGAGATACGGTTGAAGTTTATCCGAGTTATGCAGATGACGCGTATCGAATTCATTTCTTTGGGGATGAAATCGAAGAAATCGAATCATTTGATGCCAAGACTTCTCAAGTTATAGAGAAATTTCAGAGATTAACCATTTATCCAGCCAATATGTTTGTGACTTCTCCCGAAGTTTTACAAGGTGCGATCTGGCAGATTCAGCAGGATTTAGTGAAACAGGTTGATTATTTTAAAGAAATCGGAAAACATCTCGAAGCCAAACGTTTGGAAGAAAGAACCAATTTTGATTTAGAAATGATTCGCGAATTGGGCTATTGTTCTGGAATTGAAAATTACTCGCGTTACCTTGACGGACGTGAAGCTGGAACAAGACCTTTCTGCCTTTTAGATTATTTCCCAAGCGATTATTTGATGGTGGTTGACGAAAGCCACGTAACCGTTTCGCAGGTTCACGCTATGTATGGAGGCGATCGCAGCCGTAAAGAAAACTTGGTTGAATATGGTTTCCGTTTACCTGCCGCCATGGATAACCGTCCGTTGAAATTCGAAGAATTCGAAGCATTGCAAAATCAGGTGATTTACGTTTCGGCAACTCCTGCCGATTACGAACTACAGAAATCTGATGGAATTTATGTAGAACAAATTATTCGTCCAACCGGGTTATTAGATCCAGAAATTGAAGTTCGTCCAAGTTTAAATCAGATCGATGATTTAATTGAGGAAATTCAGGTTCGATGTGAATTGGATGAAAGAGTTTTGGTCACCACTTTAACCAAAAGAATGGCCGAAGAATTGGCCAAATATTTAACGAAAGTAAATATTAGATGCCGTTACATCCATTCGGAAGTTGATACTTTAGAACGTATCGAAATCATGCAAGATTTACGAAAAGGTCTTTTTGATGTTTTAATTGGAGTAAACTTGCTTCGTGAAGGTTTGGATTTACCAGAAGTTTCACTTGTTGCCATTTTAGATGCCGATAAAGAAGGTTTCTTGAGAAATCACAGATCTTTGACACAAACTATTGGTCGCGCAGCCAGAAACTTGAATGGTAAAGCCATTATGTATGCTGATAAAATCACAGCGAGCATGCAGCGAACAATTGATGAAACCAATTATAGAAGAACCAAACAGATTAATTTCAACGTAGAAAACAATATCGTTCCGCAAGCGCTAAACAAAAAAATCGAAAGCGCGTTTACCAAAAATCCGTTAGTTGAATATGAATTAGGACATCCGATTCCTGTTGCAGCTGAACCAGAAACAGCTTATTTATCTAAAACAGAATTGGAGAAAATGATTCGCGAAAAGCGTAAAACAATGGAAAAAGCCGCTAAAGAATTAGACTTTTTGCAAGCCGCCAAACTTCGTGACGAAATTAAAAAACTGCAGGAACAGCTGGCTTAATTATGCTGTTCCTTAAAAATCTCCAGCAAAACTATTGGATTGATTACGGTATTGGGAGATTTTTTCATCATCTCTAAAACACGTTTTACCGCAGAAAGATTCAATCCCATTTGTAAAGCAATCTGCTGAATGGCTTTGAATTCTCTTTCATGCAAAACACCGTCGCAATGCATGAGCAAAGCCAATCTGTAAAACTGATTAATGCGCTGCATCTCAGACGGTATTGGCAGTGATTTTGTTTCCTGATGAAATAAATCTTGAAATTCTTCTTCGCTAATATTCAATTCTACAGCCACAAGCCTTAAAAATTCAAGCTCACGTTTGTGCAAATGTCCGTCTACAGTGGCGAGGGTAATCATTTCTAAAAGTAAACTTCTTTTTTCTGCTTCTGTATTCATCAATTTATTATTTTTAGCTAAAATATTGCTTTTAAATAAAAATACAAAACACGGATAATGAAGAGGATTTTCTTGGCAATTTTACTTCTGTTTACTCTTATCGGAAAAGCACAAAGCACCGCTTCAAAAAACGTATCGACTTTTACGATTGAGGCGCCTCAGCTGGATACCTCAAAAAAAATCTGGATTTATCTTCCAGAAAATTATTCCAAAAACATTCAGAAAAAATACAGCGTTATTTACATGCACGATGCTCAAAATCTGTTTGATGCTAAAACTTCTTATTCTGGCGAATGGAATGTCGATGAAAAATTAGACAGTTTAAAAGCCCAAGTAATTGTGGTGGGAATCGAACATGGAAATGAAAAGCGCATTGATGAACTGACGCCATTTAAAAATGAAAAATACGGCGGTGGAAATGCCGACAATTACTTAGAGTTTATTGTAAAAACACTAAAACCGTATATCGATAAAAACTACAGAACCAAAACAAAAGCCAAAAACACCATTCTTTTTGGAAGTTCTCTCGGCGGATTGGTTTCGTATTACGGCACATTAAAATATCCCGAAGTTTTTGGAAAAGCAGGCGTTTTTTCGCCTTCATTCTGGTTTTCTCCTGAGATTTATACTTTTACAGAAAAACAACCTAAAATCAAAACGAAAATTTATTTTCTGTGCGGCGATAAAGAAAGTGATGACATGGTAAACGATTTGACTAAGATGAAACGTTTACTAGATACAAAACGCTGTTATTGCCTTCATCTAGACAAAACTAAAATTGTAAAAGGCGGAGAACACAATGAAAAACTTTGGCGTGATCATTTCGCAGAAGCAATACTTTGGCTGGGCTATTAATTGAAAAAAAAATAAAAACATCGCATACCAATGAAACTAATTTTAAGAGAATACAATCTCAAGCTAAAACACACTTTTACTATTTCAAGAGAGTCTATTGATTTTCAGCCTTCGCTAATTGTAGAATTGCAAAGCGATGGTTTTTCTGGTTTTGGAGAAGCCACTTCAAATCCGTATTACAATATCACGGTTCCAATGATGATGCAGGATTTAGAAAAAATCAGATCTATTATTGAAAATACTGAGAATGAAACTCCAGAAGTTTTTTGGGCAAAAATCCATCCGTATTTAAAAGAGGATATGTTTGCCTTGTGCGCGTTGGATTTGGCTTATAATGACTTGTATGCTCGCAAAAAAGGTAAAAAACTTTACGAATTGTGGAATTACACCACCGAAAGAAACCCAATGACGGATTATACAATTGGAATTGCTTCTATCGATAAAATGGTTTCTAAAATGCAGGAACTTCCTTGGCCGATTTATAAAATTAAATTAGGTACAAAAGAAGATATCGAAATTGTAAAAGCACTGCGTAAACACACCAATGCTGTTTTCAGAATTGATGCCAACTGCGGATGGACAGTTGAAGAAACCATCAACAACGCTGTTGAATTGAAAAAACTGGGCGTAGAATTCTTAGAACAGCCCATGAAAGCGGATAATTGGGAAGGACATAAAGAAGTTTTTAAACATTCTGTTCTTCCTGTAATTGCTGATGAAAGCTGTATTATCGAAGAAGATGTAGCAAAATGCCACAATCATTTTCATGGCGTGAATGTAAAACTGGTAAAATGTGGCGGTCTAACTCCTGGAAAACGCATGATCGAGGAAGCTAAAAAATTAGGCTTAAGAACCATGGTGGGTTGTATGACGGAATCTACTGTCGGAATTTCTGCAATTGCGCATTTGCTTCCGCAATTGGATTATGTAGATATGGACGGCGCACTTCTTTTAGCAGAAGATATTGCGACGGGAGTAACCATAAAAGATGGCGTTGTAAGTTATTCAGATCTTAACGGAACTGGTGTTACACTTTTATAAAAATGACAGTCGATAAATTTCCAGATCGAGTTATTGAAATTGACCAAGAACAGTATTTGTATTTTGGCGGAACTGCTTATTTGGGACTTCCAACAAACAAAGAGTTTCAAGAATTAGTGATTCAAAACATTTTGAATTGGGGAACTACATACGGAAGCTCCAGAACGGCAAATATTCAGCTGTCAGCTTATGACGCAGGCGAAAGCTTTTTGGCTTCTCATATTGGTTCTGAAAAGACTGTTACGGTTTCTTCAGGAATGCTGGCTGGAAAATTGGTTATTGATTTAATGAAAAAGCAGACTGATTGCTTTTTTCATTTGAATGATACGCATAATGCGATCCAAACTGAAAATAGTTTTCCAATATTCTTAGACGGAAATTTAAATAACCATTTATTAGATTCAAAATCTGAGAAAATAACGATTCTAACTGACGGGGTTCCATCTTTTGAAACAAAACATGCCGATTTATCGTTTTTAGAAAAAATTTCAAAAAGCAAAGAAATTACTTTAGTAATTGATGAATCGCATTCGCTAGGAATTACTGGCAAAAATGGTAGTGGAATTTATTCTTCAATTGAATTTCCCGTTAAAAGAAAAATCATGGTTTCTTCATTAGGAAAAGCTTTTGGATTAACTGGCGGTGTAATTGCTTCCGATTCTGAATTTATAAATCAAATCAAAGAATTGGAAACTTTTACAAGTGCCGCAGGAATGAATCCTGCTTTTGTACAGACACTTTCTGATGCCAGAGAAATTTATAAAATACAGCATCAAAAACTGCTGGATAATCTAAATTATATTGATTCGATTTTAATCAAAAACAGCACTATCTTATTTGATAAAAACTATCCTTTAATTTATCTTTTATCGAATGAATTAGTTGAAAAACTAAAACAGGAAAATATTATTATTGCCAGTTTCAGATATAAAAAAGAAGCTGAGCCTTTAAACCGAATTGTGATTACTGCCAATCATCTTAAACAGGATTTAGACAAACTTGTAAACGTTTTAAATGATTTTAATTCTCGTTTTTAATCATTTAAAAAAACTACCTTTGCAAAAAGTAAATAATGTTTTTTTAAGTTCAAGTAACGATTGGAAAAACCTGAAACTTTAAACATGAAACAAAAATTATGACAAATAACGATATACTTAAAAAACTTCGCGTGGCTTTGATGCTCCGTGATGACCAAATAGTTGAAATTTTAGAATTAGTAGATTTTAGAATTTCGAAATCAGAATTGGGCGCTTTTTTTAGAGCAGAGGATCATCCGAATTACATGGAATGTGGCGATCAGGTTTTACGCAATTTCTTAAACGGATTGGTGATTCATTTAAGAGGAACGAAAGAAAACCCTAAAAATCCAAACGAGGTTTTAGCAAAGCATAAAGCTGAAATTCCGAAAAGAGAAACCTCTAAAGAAAGACCAGAATTTAAAGCTGCTCCAAAAGATTCTGAAAAATACAGAGGCGATAAAAGTCCATCAAAATCAGGTTCTGCTGCTGGAAAGCCTAAGAAGAAATCATTCCCAAAAGGAAATGGAAAACCGGTTGTTGTAGAAAAAGTGGTTTACAAAAACGGGAAGAATAACAAATAATTTAACCTTAAAGTTTTATAGCCACGAATTCACGAATTATTTTTGATAATCTTTGAAAATAAAAATTCGTGAATTCGTGGCTATCTTTTTTTAAATTTTATTCTCCTCTATTTTATCAAAAAAAGCATCTTTAAAAGTCGCACCTATCGGCAGTTCTTTTCCATTAATAAAAACAGAAAAATTATCAGTTGATTCGATATGTTTTAGAGAAACAACATATGATTTATAAATCTGTATAAACTCATTTTCCGGTAACGATTCAATTACATTTTTCAAAGACGAATGCGTTATAATCTGTTGTTTTTCTGTATGAATGCAAACATAATTCTGGAGACTTTCTATATATAAAATGTCTCTCAAAAACACTTTCTGAAATTTATTCTTCCCATCTGTTTTAACAAAAAGAAAATCAGGCAGATTGCTCTGATTTGAGATTTCTATTTTAGGTTCTGAATTCAGCTTTGAAACCGCTTGATAAAAACGTTCAAACGAAATCGGCTTTAACAAATAATCGACTGCATTCAACTCAAAACCTTCTAAAGCAAAATCAGGATAAGCGGTTGTAAAAATGACTTTTATATTTTTCGAAATGATTCTAGAAAGTTGCAATCCCGTTAACTGCGGCATTTGAATATCCAAGAAAATCACATCAACAGATTGTGTGTTTAAAAATTCCAATGCTTTTAATGAATCATTAAAAACTCCAACTTTTTCAAGAAAATTTACTTTTCCTATATAGTTTTCCAATATTCTCGTTGCAGGCGGTTCATCATCTACAATAATGCATTTAAAAGCCATAGATTATATTTTTAGCGGTATTTTTAAGTACGTTTTAAAGGTATTATTTTCTTCTGTTTTTTCAAGAATAAATTGATTTTTGTACACATACTCAAGTCTTTTGGTAAGATTTTCAAAACCAATCCCGGTAGAGGAATAATTTTCTCCACTTACATTATAATTGAAAGTTGAAATTTCTAGAAAACCCTCTCTAATTTTGATAGAAATGAGAGCTTTTTCCTTTTCATCATTCAGTTTCCCGTGTTTAAAAACATTCTCCACAAAATGTACCAAAGCCGAAGAAATGAGTTTTTCGTTTGAATAATTCCCTTCAATTGTAAAATCTAAAAACAGCTGATCTTCAAAACGTTTTTTCTGCAAATGAATATAGTTTTGGATAAATTGAATTTCTTTTGAAAGTATGGCTTCATCTTTATCTGTTTCGGTAATAACGTATCGAAGCAAATCGGAAAGCACCAAAATATCATCAGCCATTTCGTCTTCTTTCAAAACCAACTGACTATAAAAAGAATTCAACGTATTAAACAAAAAATGTGGGCTAACCTGCGCTTTCAGCATTTGAAACTCAGCTTTTTTATTCTCCAAAAGCAATTCCTGGTTTTGATGTTGTGCGGTTTGAAACTGCCAAAACAAAAAAGTCAATGCGCTTAAAATTACAGCTGGCAATCCGAAGAAAAAATTGTCTTTTATGTAATAGGTAATTTCCCTTGCTTCTTCATAATAGTTGTGCATTCCTGTGATACTATACAAAACAACTTCTTCCAAAAAATAACGAACAGCAGTAAATAGCAATAACGAAACTGGAATTGTTAGAATATAAAAGAGTAATTTCTTTTTGTTTAAAAACCAATTACAAAAAAGATAAAAATTAAGGATGTAGATAATAAATACACTCAATAAATAAGCTGGAGTAATTCCTAAGTAAATAGATTGCAATACGAATTTTACTTCTCTATTATTTAGTCCAATATCCCAGAAAATATAGGTTAGAAGTAACAAAAAGAAAAGAACAATATGATAGTAAAAAGGAATTTTTGATTTCATAGTTTTTGATAATTAACTCAAAAATACGATTATGACTTTAAAAGAAAATGGTATTTATATGAAACCTTATTTTTTTGATGACAAACGGCTAAAAACTTTACACGAACATTTTGAAAGTGAAATCTGGATAGTTGGTCAAATGGAATCTGCGTTTCATCAAAAATGAAAATTAAGTTCTAAATCTGCTGATACATTTGCCATGAATTTAAAAACAAACGTCATGCAAAAAATCATTTTATTACTCGCAATTATCACATTAAATTTAACTTCTGCTCAAACCAAGAAAAAACAGATATTATTGGTTGGGACTTTTCATTACGCCAATCCAGGTCTTGATGTTGCTAAACTGAATAGTTTCAATATCATGTCTGAAAAGAGCCAAAAGGAACTCGAAATAATGAGTGACAAAATCAAAAAATTTGGTCCTGATAAAATATTCGTTGAATGGGAGTTTACCAAACAAGCAGAATTAGATAAGCTTTATAATAAAAACACGGATAGTCTTTTTAAAAACAATAAAAACGAAATAATACAACTGGCAATTCGCACGGCTAAAAAACTGAATCATAAAAAATTATATGGAATGAATCTTTATACTCCCTTTCGATATGATAGTTTAATGATAGCCATGGAAAAAGCAAACCAAAAGGAGTTAATGGAGAAAAACAAAGTTACAACAGGAAATTTTGAAAAAGAACATAATGAAAAAATAGCAAAAAGCTCATTACAAGAAATGATGCTATATTACAATACAAAACAAACCGAAAATGAAAATCTTCAATGGTATTTGGAAATAGCAAACAGAGCTGGAAATCCAGATGATTTTTCAGGACCTTCTTTAGTTGCAAATTGGTACAAAAGAAACTTGTACATGTATTCTCTAATTCAGAAACTAACCGAAAGCACAGATAACAAAATAATGGTCTTAGTTGGTGCAGGTCATGCTTCAATCATTCGAGGCTTTGTAGAAAATGATCCAACATTTGAAATTGTGGACTTATCAACTGTTTTTTTAACCACAAAGCACGCAAGGATTTTACCAAGTAATATGTATACAAACGCAAAGTTCGCAAAGCTATATGGATAAAGCTTTGCGAACTTTGCGTTTATGTAGATTCTTATATGTAAAAAATCCTTGCGCTCTTTGCGGTTAAAACAAAAAAATCCACTCCTTTCGGAATGGATTTTCTATATAAATTGATTTCTTATTTTAATTAAGAAAGAGCAGCTTTAACTTGGTCAGCAGCTTCTTGGAATTGAACTGCAGATAAGATTGGCATACCAGAGTTGTCAATTAATTCTTTTGCAATTTCTGCATTTGTTCCTTGCAAACGAACGATAATTGGCACATTGATAGCGTCTCCCATATTTTTGTAAGCGTCAACAACACCTTGAGCAACACGGTCACAACGAACGATACCTCCGAAGATGTTAATTAAGATAGCTTTTACGTTTGGATCTTTCAAGATAATTCTGAAAGCTGTCTCAACACGTTTTGCATCAGCAGTTCCTCCTACGTCAAGGAAGTTAGCAGGCTCAAAACCAGCATATTTAATTAAGTCCATAGTTGCCATTGCAAGACCAGCTCCGTTTACCATACATCCAACAGTACCGTCAAGGTCAACATAGTTAAGACCAACTTCTTTAGCTTCAACTTCGATTGGATTCTCCTCACGGATATCTCTCATTTCAGCATATTTAGGTTGTCTGTATAAAGCGTTATCGTCGATGTTAACTTTAGCGTCAACAGCTAAGATTTTGTTATCAGAAGTTTTAAGAACTGGATTGATTTCAAACATTGAAGCATCAGAACCAATGTAAGCATTGTAAAGTGCATCGATGAATTTCACCATTTCTTTGAAAGCATTTCCAGAAAGACCTAAATTGAAAGCAATTCTTCTAGCTTGGAAACCTTGTAATCCTACAGAAGGATCAATTTCTTCAGTAAAGATTAAGTGTGGAGTGTGCTCAGCAACTTCTTCGATATCCATTCCACCTTCAGTAGAATACATGATCATGTTGCGTCCTGTACCTCTATTCAATAAAACAGAAACATAAAATTCAGAAGTTTCGCTTTCTCCAGGATAGTAAACATCTTCAGCTACTAATACTTTGTTAACTTTTTTACCTTCAGGCGGAGTCTGAGGAGTAATTAATTGCATTCCGATGATTTGTTCTGCTAACTCTTCAACTTGTTGTAAGTTTTTTGCCAGCTTAACTCCACCACCTTTTCCACGACCACCTGCGTGAATTTGTGCTTTAATTACATGCCATCCTGTTCCAGTTTCGGCAGTTAATTGTTTTGCAGCAGCCACAGCTTCAACTGCATTATTAGCCACGATTCCGCGTTGCACACGTACTCCGTAACTCGCTAAAATTTCTTTTCCTTGATATTCGTGTATGTTCATAATATAGAATTTGTCTGGTTCTGAATTTATTTCAGAATAAAAGTGCGACAAAAGTAACAAAATACAACTGAATAGTAAAATCTTTTTCAATTAAATAAATGTTATATGTAGGTATTGAGCGTTGATAATTTTTCAAAGCAAACAAATCGTTAACGGAACAATTTGTTAATGTTAACACAATTCTCAGAAAACGTTTGATATTTAACAAAAAATTCATTGGTTTTATTGGCCTCCCGACGATTTTTCCTAATATATTTTAAGAGTAATTATATTTTTAGCAATTCGGGATGCCTTCTATAATAATATTAATAATTAAGAACCCTTTTTCTAATATTACAGCAAAAATGAAAGCAAAAGCACTATTTCAATACATTATGTTTAACGAAATCTGTATTTTTGTAAAAAAAATATCAAGAATGAGAGTTAAAGAACAAGGGCTTTATCTGCCTGAATTTGAACACGACAATTGTGGTGCAGGATTTATTTGTAATTTGAATGGTATTAAGTCAAATGATATTATTCACAAAGCATTAGACATCTTAATTAAATTGGAACATCGTGGTGCCGTAAGTTCTGATGGAAGAACTGGTGACGGAGCCGGAATTTTATTCGACATTCCTCATGATTTTTTTAAGAAAGTTTGTGACTTTGAAATCCCAGAAGCGCGTGAGTATGCAGTAGGAATGGTTTTTTTACCAAAAAGCAAAAACCAGGTTTCTTTTTGTATTAATGCATTTGAGGCTACTATTAAAGATCAAAACTTAAAAGTTTTAGGTTGGAGAGATGTACCTGTTGACGTTGAAAATTTAGGTGAAATCGCCGCAGAAAAAGAACCAACAATTAAACAAGTTTTCGTTTCTAAAAACGGACAAGATTTAACTGAACAAGAATTTAATGCAAAACTTTTTGCAGCTAGAAAAATTGCTGAACATGCCGTAAGAGGATCTAAGACCTCAGAAAGCCACATGTTTTATTTTACTAGTTTATCGACAACTACTATAATATATAAAGGTCTATTGATGCCGGAAGACATCAGCCGTTATTATATAGATTTGAAAGATCCAGACTTGGTGACACGTTTAGCGCTTGTACACCAACGTTTCTCTACAAATACATTCCCATCTTGGGATCTAGCTCAACCATTTAGATACATGTGTCACAATGGTGAGATCAACACACTTCGTGGAAACGTAAGCCGTATGCGTGCTCGTGAAGAGCTTATGCAAAGCGCAGTTTTTGGCGATGACATCAAAAAATTATTCCCAATTATCTTAGAAGGAAAATCAGATTCTGCTTCTATGGATATGGTGATTGAACTTTTATTAATGACTGGCCGTTCTCTTCCAGAGGCAATGATGATGGTAGTTCCTGAAGCTTGGGAAAAACACCAAACAATGTCTCCTGAGAAAAGAGCTTTCTACGAGTACAATGCTTGTATCATGGAGCCTTGGGATGGTCCAGCCTCTATTCCGTTTACTGATGGAAACGTAATTGGAGCTTTACTAGACAGAAATGGTTTACGTCCTTCTCGTTATACATTAACAAAAAGCGGCTTCGTAATTATGTCATCTGAAATTGGTGTATTAGACATCGATCCAGAAGATGTAATTCAACACGGTCGTCTTGAGCCAGGAAAAATGTTCTTGGTGGATATGAACGAAGGGCGTATCATCGAAGACGAAGAAGTAAAGAAAGCGATCGTTACAAAACGTCCATACAAACAATGGGTTGACGAAAACTTATTGCCTTTGGCTAGCGTTCCTTATACCAACAACCCTACTCCTGTTGAAAAATTAGATTTCTTAACAAGACAGCGTTTGTTTGGCTATACAATTGAAGATTTAAAAACGATCATTAACCCAATGGGTAGCGATGGAGCTGAAGCGATTAGTTCTATGGGTAACGATACACCTTTGGCAGTTCTTTCAGATCAGCCTCAGTTGTTGTACAATTACTTCAAACAATTGTTTGCTCAGGTTACAAACCCGCCATTGGATGGTATTCGTGAAGAAATCATTACGGATATCAGTTTAGCGATTGGTGGAGATTTCAATATTTTCGAAATCGAATCTAAACAATGTAAAAAATTAAAAATCCAAAATCCGGTTATTTCTAATGAGGATTTGGATAAAATCAGAAATATCGATCACGCAGATTTCAAATCGGCTACTATTTCTACTTTATATAAAATAGAAAAAGGAGTTAACGGTTTAGAGCGCGCGCTTGAAAAATGCGTTCAGGCGACTTTTAAAGCGGTTAATGAAGGATGCAACATCATCATCTTATCAGATAGAGGTGTAAGCGAAGAATTAGCTCCAATTCCTATGCTATTGGCTTGTTCTTACATTCACCACTCCTTAAACATTTTACAAGTTCGTTCAAAATTCGGAATCATCATCGAATCTGCTGAACCACGCGAACCACATCATTTTGCTTTATTGTTCGGATATGGTGCAAGCGCCATCAACCCTTACATGGTAAACGAAATCATTCACGATCAGGTTGAAAAAGGTTTCATTACAAAAGTAAAAGCAGATTATGCAGTTGTGAATTACAACAAAGCGATTGCAAAAGGAATCGTGAAAATCATGAACAAGATTGGTATCTCTACTTTACATTCATACAGAGCTGCTCAGATTTTCGAGATTTTAGGTTTAAACAAAACATTTACATCTAAATACTTCCCTTACACTCCATCAAGAATTGAAGGAATTGGTTTAATGGAAGTTGAAAAAGAGGTTAAAAAACGTTTCCAAAAAGCGTTCCCAAATTCAAAAATTGCAAACTTGCTTTCTCTTGAAATTGGAGGTATTTACAGATGGAGACGTGGTGGCGAAAAACACATGTTTAACCCAACTACGATTTCTAAATTACAACAGGCAGTTCGTTTAAACAGCCCTGAAAGTTATAAAGAATATGCAAATGCTGTAAACGAGCAAAGCTCAAACTTAATGACTATTAGAGGTTTGTTTGAATTCAACAACTTGGATCCAATTTCTATTGACGAAGTTGAGCCTTGGACAGAAATTGTGAAGAAATTCAAAACCGGAGCAATGTCTTATGGTTCTATCAGCCAAGAAGCGCACGAGAACTTAGCGATTGCAATGAACAGAATTGGTGGAAAAAGTAACTCTGGAGAAGGTGGAGAAGATCCAAGACGTTTCCAGAAAGAAATTAACGGAGATTCTAGAAACTCTGCCATTAAACAAGTTGCCTCTGGACGTTTTGGAGTTTCGATCAACTATTTGACAAATGCCAAAGAAATCCAAATCAAAATGGCTCAGGGAGCAAAACCTGGTGAAGGTGGTCAGTTGCCTGGAGAAAAAGTAGTGCCTTGGATTGCTGAAACCAGAAACTCTACTCCTTATGTAGGTTTGATTTCGCCTCCACCTCACCACGATATTTACTCTATTGAGGATTTATCTCAGTTGATTTACGATTTGAAAAATGCAAACCGTGAAGCTCGTATCAACGTGAAATTAGTTTCTGAAGTTGGAGTTGGAACTATCGCTGCCGGTGTTGCCAAAGCAAAAGCTGACGTTATTTTGATTTCAGGTTATGACGGAGGAACTGGAGCTGCTCCATTAACCTCTTTACAGCACACAGGTATTCCATGGGAACTTGGTTTAGCTGAAGCGCAACAAACTTTAATCTTAAATGATTTAAGAAGCCGTGTAGTTTTAGAATGTGACGGACAATTGAAAACAGGACGTGACGTTGCTATTGCAGCTTTATTAGGTGCAGAAGAATTCGGATTTGCAACAGCGCCGCTTGTAGCTTCTGGATGTATCATGATGAGAGCTTGTCACTTAAATACTTGCCCAGTTGGTATTGCAACTCAGGATCCAGAATTGAGAAAGAATTTCAAAGGAACTCCAGAGCACGTAATCAACTTCATGTATTTCATTGCTGAAGAGTTAAGAGAAATCATGGCGCAGTTAGGTTTCAGAACTTTAAAAGAAATGGTAGGTCAGTCTCAAAAATTAAACGTAGACAAAGCGATCAAACATTATAAAGCTAATGGTTTAGATTTATCAACTATTCTATACAAACCGGAAAAAGCTAAAACGGTTCCAAATCATAATACAACAACTCAAGATCACGCTCTTGAAAATGTATTGGATTTCGACATAATCAAAGAAGCAATTCCGTCTATCTATAGAAAAGAGAAAACGAGAGTTACTTTCAAAATCAAAAATACAGACCGTTCTGTAGGTGCGATTTTGAGTAACGAAATCTCAAAAATTTATGGCGCACAAGGATTACCAGATGACACTATTTTAGTTGATTTTGAAGGTTCTGCTGGACAAAGTTTTGGTGCATTTGCCACAAACGGATTGTCATTTAAAATTCACGGAAACTGTAATGACTATTTAGGAAAAGGTCTTTCTGGAGGAAAACTAATTGTAAAAGTACCTCCTACTGCGACTTTCAAACCTGAAGACAACATCATTATCGGAAACGTTGCCCTTTACGGAGCTATTACCGGAGAGGCTTATATTAATGGTATCGCAGGAGAACGTTTCTGTGTGAGAAACTCTGGAGCAACAGCAGTTGTAGAAGGAATTGGAGATCACGGATGCGAGTACATGACTGGTGGTACGGTAGTAGTTTTAGGAAAAACAGGAAGAAACTTCGCAGCTGGTATGAGCGGTGGTGTGGCTTATGTTTACGATCCAAATAAGAAATTCGATTCTACAGTTTGCAACATGGAAATGGTTGCATTCGATCCAATGGAAGAAGAAGATCTTACGAAACTAAGAAAACTGATCAAAAACCATTCGTTATACACTAGCAGTCCATTAGCAAAAAGAATTTTAGCAGACTGGGAAAACCAACAACAGCACTTCGTAAAAGTAATGCCAACTGATTACAAAAAAGCATTAAAACGAATTGCAGAAGAAAAACAAATAGAAGAATTAATAGCGGGATAAAAATCAATTTCAAAAAATAAAATTCCAAATTCCAATGGCAATATCAATGATAATGTCTTCCTAAGCGAAGTCGAAGGATTGGAATTTGGGACTTAAAGAAATTGGAATTTAATTTAAAAAGTCATGGGTAAAATAGGCGGATTTAAAGAATATAACAGAGCCGACGAAAGTAATTTAGCAGTTGCAGAACGCGTTTCGAACTACAACGAATTTACTATTCCGGTACCAAAAGATAAATTAAGAGAACAAGGATCAAGATGTATGGACTGTGGTATTCCTTTTTGCCACAGTGGTTGTCCGTTAGGAAATTTAATTCCTGACTTCAACGACATGGTACATCAGGAAGAATGGCAGAGCGCGTTGGAGATTTTACAATCTACCAACAACTTCCCTGAATTTACAGGACGCTTGTGCCCTGCTCCATGTGAGAAATCATGTGTATTAGGAATCATCAAAGATCCGGTTTCTATCGAAAACATCGAGAAAAGCATCGTAGAAAGAGGGTTTGCTGAAGGATGGATTAAACCTCAGCCACCAAAATCAAGAACTGGAAAAACGGTTGCCGTTATTGGTTCAGGACCTGCAGGTCTTGCTGCGGCTCAACAATTAAACAGAGCGGGTCACACTGTTACTGTTTTTGAAAGAGACAACGCAATTGGAGGTTTATTACGTTACGGAATTCCAAATTTCAAATTAGAAAAAGGAATCATCGACCGTCGTGTAGCTATTCTAGAAGCAGAAGGAATCACTTTCAAAACTAACGTAAATGTTGGTGTTAACTTCAGCGTAGAAGAATTAAATGCATTTGATTCTATCGTTTTATGTGGAGGAGCAACTGAAAGAAGAAGCTTGCCAACTAAAGGAATCGAAAGCAAAGGCGTTGTTCAGGCAATGGATTTCTTGACTCAACAAACTAAAGTTTTATACGGAGAATCAATTCCAGATCAAGTTAAAGCTACTGGAAAAGATGTAATCGTTATTGGTGGTGGAGATACTGGTTCTGACTGTATCGGTACTTCAAACAGACATGGAGCGAAATCGGTAACTAACTTTGAGATTTTGCCAAAACCTCCAGTTGGAAGAAGCGAATCAACTCCTTGGCCTTTCTGGCCGTTGCAGTTGAAAACATCTTCTTCTCACGAAGAAGGTTGCGACAGAAACTGGTTGATCAACACTAAAGAGTTTATTTCTAACGAAAAAGGTGAATTAACTGGATTAAAAACAGTTGAAGTGCAATGGAAAATGACTCCAGGTCAGCGTCCAGAATTAATCGAAAAAGAAGGTTCTGAAAAAATCTGGCCTTGCGATTTAGCTTTATTGGCTCTTGGGTTTACGGGTCCAGAGAAAACGTTAAGCGAGCAGTTAGGAATCGAAATTGACGCGAGAAACAACTATAAAGCACATAACTATCAGACAAACGTTCCTCACATTTTCACTGCTGGTGATATGAGAAGAGGACAATCATTAATCGTGTGGGCTATTTCAGAAGGTCGCGAAGCAGCAAGAGAGGTAGATTTATTCCTTATGGGATCTACAAACTTGCCTACTAAAGGAAAAGGAGATCTTCCTAGCCTGTAAAAAACCGAAAAAAAATACAACACATACTATGACAAAACCCTTGATTTTATATTCAGGGGTTTTGTTTTTTTTACCACTCCCGATAGTTATCAGGATAAAATGATTAGCACAGATTATTTTTGTCTGCCACGAATTGCACAAATTTTCACGAATTTTTATTTTCTGGTCGATTTATATTTCAAATACAACCCGTGGTTTAAACCACCCGGGACGCAATATATGATTACGTCCAATCCGTACGTTCCCATGGTTGAAACCACGGGCTATGTTTTGGCATTTTGCGAAAAATCTAAAATTAAAAATTTGCGAAATTTGTGTAATTTGCGGTAAAACATTTCAACAGCATTTATAAATTAGAGAAATTCGTGAATTCGTGGCAAAAAAACTTAGTATCTTAGCATCTCAGAACCTTAGCAACTTAAAAAGAGTTACAAAATCTCAAAAACAACAACTTTTTGTTTAAAATAAAACAATTTGTTATATTTTGTTATTTTTCTGCAAATTATTTGCTGGTAATCAAAAGTGTAATAACTTTGCCCAAAATGATTTAAAAATGCAAGCAAAAGATTTACTGCAGTTAGCAGACCAATTTGGAAGTCCATTGTATGTTTACGATGCTGAAAAAATCCAATCTCAGTACAACCGATTAACTAAAGCTTTCTCTAAGGTGGAGAACTTAAGAGTTAATTATGCCATGAAGGCATTGTCTAACATTGCGATTCTACAGTTATTAAAGAACATGGGGTCTGGTTTAGACACTGTATCTATTCAGGAAGTTCAGTTAGGGCTTCACGCTGGCTATGAACCCGAAAGAATTTTCTTTACACCAAACGGCGTTTCTCTGGAAGAGATTGAAGAAGTTGCCGCAATGGGAGTACAAATCAATATCGACAATTTATCTATTTTAGAGCAATTCGGAACAAAACATCCACATATTCCGGTATGTATCCGTATCAATCCACACGTAATGGCGGGCGGAAACGCTAACATTTCAGTTGGACATATCGATAGTAAATTCGGAATTTCTGTGCATCAGATTCCGCATATTTTGCGAATTGTAGAGAACACAAAGATGAGCATTATTGGAATTCACATGCACACAGGATCAGATATTTTAGATATCGAAGTATTCTTGTATGCTGCCGAAATCTTGTTCGATACCGCTAAACATTTCAAAGATTTACAATTCTTAGATTTCGGAAGCGGATTCAAAGTTCCTTACAAAAAAGACGATATCGAAACAGACATCGAAGAATTAGGTAAAAAATTATCTAAAAGATTCAATGCTTTCTGTGCAGAATACGGAAGAGATTTAACATTGATTTTCGAACCAGGAAAATTCTTGGTGAGCGAAGCTGGTCATTTCTTAGTAAAAGTAAACGTAGTAAAACAGACAACTTCTACAGTTTTCGCAGGAATTGATAGTGGTTTCAACCACTTAATCCGTCCGATGTTTTACGGATCTTCACACCATATCGAAAACATTTCCAATCCAAAAGGAAAAGAGCGTTTTTACTCTGTTGTAGGATACATTTGCGAAACGGATACTTTTGCAAACAACCGTAGAATTGCAGAAATCACTGAAGGTGACATTTTAGAATTCAGAAACGCTGGAGCATACTGTTTCTCAATGTCATCCAACTACAACTCAAGATACAAACCAGCCGAAGTTCTTTGGATGAACGGACAAGGAATCTTGATTCGTCAAGCAGAAACATTTGAAGATTTACTTAAAAATCAAATTCCGTTGCCACAAGAAATTGCTGCTACGGTTTAACAATAGAAAAAAAAGGAATATCACCGAAGTCCCGTTTCTTAATTGAGGCGGGATTTTTTTGTTTTTTATTTTTTTTCACGCAGATTTGGCAGATTGAGCAGATTTATTATTGATTTTTTTATTAGACTGAGCGAAGTCAAAATTTATATCGTTTTCTGCCTTGT